>NZ_CM148680.1:0-5052164 GCF_056135525.1 Clostridium sp. CS1-1
ACAAAGTATAACAAACAACTTTAAAAAATGATAAAAAAGTTGTTGACAAGATAAAACAAAGATGTTAAACTAAGTAAGCAGTCGAGATGAGACAAATTGATCCTTGAAAATTAAACAGAGTGAAAGATAAGTTAAAACTTATTTTTAAATAAACCAGCAATTCTTTGAGTTACTTTTAAAGTAACAAAACAGTAATGAGCAAGCAAACTTTTAAATTGAGAGTTTGATCCTGGCTCAGGACGAACGCTGGCGGCGTGCCTAACACATGCAAGTCGAGCGATGAAACCCTTCGGGGTGGATTAGCGGCGGACGGGTGAGTAACACGTGGGTAACCTGCCTCAAAGAGGGGGATAGCCTCCCGAAAGGGAGATTAATACCGCATAACATTAGTTTTTCGCATGAAGAACTAATTAAAGGAGTAATCCGCTTTGAGATGGACCCGCGGCGCATTAGCTAGTTGGTGAGGTAAAGGCTCACCAAGGCGACGATGCGTAGCCGACCTGAGAGGGTGATCGGCCACATTGGAACTGAGATACGGTCCAGACTCCTACGGGAGGCAGCAGTGGGGAATATTGCACAATGGGCGAAAGCCTGATGCAGCAACGCCGCGTGAGTGATGAAGGCCTTCGGGTTGTAAAGCTCTGTCTTTGGGGACGATAATGACGGTACCCAAGGAGGAAGCCACGGCTAACTACGTGCCAGCAGCCGCGGTAATACGTAGGTGGCAAGCGTTGTCCGGATTTACTGGGCGTAAAGGATGCGTAGGCGGATATTTAAGTGAGATGTGAAATTCCCGGGCTTAACTTGGGAGCTGCATTTCAAACTGGATATCTAGAGTGTGGGAGAGGAGAATGGAATTCCTAGTGTAGCGGTGAAATGCGTAGAGATTAGGAAGAACACCAGTGGCGAAGGCGATTCTCTGGACCATAACTGACGCTGAGGCATGAAAGCGTGGGTAGCAAACAGGATTAGATACCCTGGTAGTCCACGCCGTAAACGATGAGTACTAGGTGTAGGGGGGTCCAACCCTCTGTGCCGCAGTTAACACAATAAGTACTCCGCCTGGGAAGTACGATCGCAAGATTAAAACTCAAAGGAATTGACGGGGGCCCGCACAAGCAGCGGAGCATGTGGTTTAATTCGAAGCAACGCGAAGAACCTTACCTGGACTTGACATCCCCTGAATTACTCGTAATGGAGGAAGCCCTTCGGGGCAGGGAGACAGGTGGTGCATGGTTGTCGTCAGCTCGTGTCGTGAGATGTTAGGTTAAGTCCTGCAACGAGCGCAACCCTTATCATTAGTTGCTACCATTAAGTTGAGCACTCTAGTGAGACTGCCCGGGTTAACCGGGAGGAAGGTGGGGATGACGTCAAATCATCATGCCCCTTATGTCCAGGGCTACACACGTGCTACAATGGTGAGTACAATTAGATGCAAACCCGCGAGGGGGAGCCAAACTAAAAAACTCATCCCAGTTCGGATTGTAGGCTGAAACTCGCCTACATGAAGCTGGAGTTGCTAGTAATCGCGAATCAGAATGTCGCGGTGAATACGTTCCCGGGCCTTGTACACACCGCCCGTCACACCATGAGAGCTGGCAACACCCGAAGTCCGTGAGGTAACCGTAAGGAGCCAGCGGCCGAAGGTGGGGTCAGTGATTGGGGTGAAGTCGTAACAAGGTAGCCGTAGGAGAACCTGCGGCTGGATCACCTCCTTTCTAAGGAATAATAACTAGAAGCTTAGGTTTTTAGTTACATTGGAATTCTGGTTTACACTCTGTTTAATTTTGAGGGATTAAAACCTCAAATAAAGCTAACACTAAGGTGGTAGCGAAATGTTCTTTGAAAATTGCACAGTGATAAGCGTTGAATAATGAAAATTATTTAACATAAACAAAGTAAAGCTAAAGGTATATATACCTTTGTAGAATTATGATTTAAGGTCAAGCTACAAAGGGCGCATGGTGAATGCCTTGGCACCAGTAGCCGATGAAGGACGCGATAAGCTGCGATAAGCTTCGGGTAGGCGCAAATAGCCTGCGATCCGGAGATTTCCGAATGGGGCAACCCACATAGCTAACGCTATGTACTGTAAACTGAATTCATAGGTTTATAGAGGTAGACCCGGGGAACTGAAACATCTAAGTACCCGGAGGAAGAGAAAGAAAAATCGATTTCCTAAGTAGCGGCGAGCGAAAGGGAAAGAGCCCAAACCAGGAACTTGTTCCTGGGGTTGCGGACAGATCATTAAATACTGTGATTTCTTAATTGAAGAGAGCTGGAAGGCTCCGCCATAGAAGGTAACAGCCCTGTAGGTAAAAAGAATAACAGTCAGATCTGATCCAGAGTACCACGAGACACGTGAAACCTTGTGGGAAGCAGGGAGGACCACCTCCCAAGGCTAAATACTAACTGGTGACCGATAGTGAAGCAGTACCGTGAGGGAAAGGTGAAAAGAACCCCGGAAGGGGAGTGAAATAGAACCTGAAACCGTGTGTCCACAATCAGTCGAAGCAGTTTTACCTGCGACGACGTGCTTTTTGTAGAACGAGCCAGCGAGTTACGATGTGTAGCAAGGTTAAGTATTTAAGATACGTAGCCGAAGGGAAACCGAGTCTGAATAGGGCAAAAAGTTGCATGTCGTAGACCCGAAACCGGGTGACCTATCCATGGACAGGTTGAAGCGGAAGTAAAATTCCGTGGAGGACCGAACCACATTGGTGTTGAAAAACCATGGGATGAGCTGTGGATAGCGGAGAAATTCCAATCGAACTCGGAGATAGCTGGTTCTCCTCGAAATAGCTTTAGGGCTAGCGTTTTGAATGAGTAGTGGAGGTAGAGCACTGAATGGGCTAGGGGCTGACAACAGTTACTGAACCCTATCAAACTCCGAATGCCATATACTTGAATCAAAGCAGTCAGACTACGAATGATAAGATCCGTGGTCAAAAGGGAAACAGCCCAGACCATCAGCTAAGGTCCCAAAGTGTAAGTTAAGTGGAAAAGGATGTGGGATTTCCAAGACAACTAGGATGTTGGCTTAGAAGCAGCCACTCATTTAAAGAGTGCGTAATAGCTCACTAGTCGAGAGATCCTGCGCCGAAGATGTTCGGGGCTAAAACTTACCACCGAAGCTATGGATTGATACGTAAGTATCAGTGGTAGAGGAGCTTCCTGTATGGGTTGAAGTCGTACCGTAAGGAGCGGTGGACTGTACAGGAGTGAGTATGCTGGCATAAGTAGCGAGAAATAAGTGAGAATCTTATTGGTCGAAAACCTAAGGTTTCCTGAGGAAGGCTCGTCCGCTCAGGGTTAGTCGGGACCTAAGCCGAGGCCGAAAGGCGTAGGTGATGGACAATCGGTTGATATTCCGATACCACCAGTTTGCGTTATTACAAATGGGATGACGCAGGAGGATAGGATGTGCGCACTATTGGATGTGCGTCTAAGCACTTAGGCAGACTAGATAGGCAAATCCGTCTAGTTAATGCTGAGGTGTTACGGGGAGCCCTTTTGGGCGAAGTATCTGATTCCACGCTGCCAAGAAAAGTCTCTATGGAGTGAACTGGTGCCCGTACCGCAAACCGACACAGGTAGGTGAGGAGAGAATCCTAAGACCAGCGGAAGAATTGTTGTCAAGGAACTCGGCAAATTGACCCCGTAACTTCGGGAGAAGGGGTGCCACCGCAAGGTGGTCGCAGAGAATAGGCCCAAGCAACTGTTTAGCAAAAACACAGGTCTCTGCTAAAGCGAAAGCTGATGTATAGGGGCTGACGCCTGCCCGGTGCTGGAAGGTTAAGGGGAACACTTAGCGCAAGCGAAGGTGTGAACTTAAGCCCCAGTAAACGGCGGCCGTAACTATAACGGTCCTAAGGTAGCGAAATTCCTTGTCGGGTAAGTTCCGACCCGCACGAATGGCGTAATGACTTGGGCACTGTCTCGACAACAAATCCGGCGAAATTGTATTGCGAGTGAAGATGCTCGCTACCCGCGATTGGACGGAAAGACCCCGTAGAGCTTTACTGTAGCTTAGCATTGAGTCTCGGTATTGTCTGTACAGGATAGGTGGGAGACTGCGAAGCAGAGGCGTCAGCCTTTGTGGAGTCGTCCTTGGGATACCACCCTGACAGTACTGGGATTCTAACCGGCGGCCATGAATCTGGTCACGGGACATTGTTAGGTGGGCAGTTTGACTGGGGCGGTCGCCTCCTAAAAAGTAACGGAGGCGCCCAAAGGTTCCCTCAGAACGGTTGGAAATCGTTCGTAGAGTGCAAAGGCAGAAGGGAGCCTGACTGCGACACAAACAAGTGGAGCAGGGACGAAAGTCGGGCTTAGTGATCCGGTGGTACCTCGTGGGAGGGCCATCGCTCAACGGATAAAAGCTACCTCGGGGATAACAGGCTGATCTCCCCCAAGAGTCCACATCGACGGGGAGGTTTGGCACCTCGATGTCGGCTCGTCGCATCCTGGGGCTGAAGTAGGTCCCAAGGGTTGGGCTGTTCGCCCATTAAAGCGGCACGCGAGCTGGGTTCAGAACGTCGTGAGACAGTTCGGTCCCTATCCGTCGCGGGCGTAGGAAATTTGAGAGGAGCTGTCCTTAGTACGAGAGGACCGGGATGGACTGACCTCTGGTGCACCAGTTGTTCCGCCAGGAGCACAGCTGGGTAGCTATGTCGGGACGGGATAAACGCTGAAAGCATCTAAGCGTGAAGCCCACCTCAAGATAAGATTTCCCATAGCGTAAGCTAGTAAGACCCCTTGAAGAACACAAGGTTGATAGGTCAGAGGTGTAAGCATGGTAACATGTTCAGCTGACTGATACTAATAGGTCGAGGGCTTGACCTAAAACATCACTGTGCAATTTTGAGAGAATGAAATTCTCTTAATAAACTAAATAGAATCTAGTGGTTATGACGTGAAGGCTACACCCGTTCCCATTCCGAACACGATGGTTAAGCTTCACAGTGCCGATGGTACTGCACGGGAGACTGTGTGGAAGAGTAGGTCGCTGCTAGATATATAATTTGGCTAGATAGCTCAGTCGGTAGAGCAGAGGACTGAAAATCCTCGTGTCCCTGGTTCGATTCCTGGTCTGGCCACCAAAACTTCAGATAAATTCTGAAGTTTTTTTATTTATTATAAAATAAATATACAATAATTAAACATATTGTGGAAAAATGGATAAATATATGTCATAATAATTTATGTTAAATAAAATAAAATTTTAAGGAGAAACACTATGGAGAATAAAGTATTAGCAACAGTTAATGGTGTAGAAATAACAGAAAGAGAATTAGAAGCAACAATATCTAGATTTCCTAGAGAAAGACAAGGATATTTAATGACAGAGAAGGGTAGGGCTCAATTACTTGAAGAAATAATATCTTTCGAATTAATTTATAACTATGCTAAAGATTCTGGAATGGAAAATGATGAACAATATATTGAGCAATTAGAAAGAGCTAAGAAGGAAATTTTAACTCAAACAGCTATATCTAAGGTTGTATCTGAGGCTAATGTTAGTGATAAAGAGGTAGAAGATTTCTATAGTGCTAACAGCGAAATGTTTAAGGAACCAGAATTAGTAGATGCGAAGCATATATTAGTTGAAACAAAAGAGAAGGCAGAAGAAATATTAGGGAAAATAGAGAATGGTATGTCTTTTGAGGAGGCTGCTAAGGAGTTTTCTTCTTGTCCATCAAATGCTCAAGGTGGAAGTCTTGGAAGATTTTCTAGAGGACAAATGGTACCTGAGTTTGAAGAAGCTGCATTTAGTCTTAAGATAGGAGAAGTAAGCGAACCAGTTAAAACACAATTTGGATATCATTTAATAAAGGTCGAAGAAAAGATTGAAGGCTCTGTGAAGTCTTTCGATCAAGTAAAAGATACAATTAAAAATAATTTATTACAAGAAAGACAAGCGTTTAAGTATTCTCAATTAAACAATGATCTTAGAAAAAAATATAATGTAGAGATAAATAAATAATATAATAATTGTAAATTTTAGGGCTCTGATATTTTAAAAGCAGAGTCCTAAAATTTATAGTAATATAATTGGTGGCTTGTATAAACTCATCCTAGAGTGTCATTACATTAAATATTGAGCATTTTATAGGTATATTGAGTAATGTTAAATTAAGCTTTAAATTTAATACTACTAATGTTTTGTTTAATATATATATATGATAAAATAATATATGTTGTTGAGAGATGCGACAAAGTATAACAAACAACTTTAAAAAATGATAAAAAAGTTATTGACAAGGTAAAACAAAGATGTTAAACTAAGTAAGCAGTCGAGATGAGACAAATTGATCCTTGAAAATTAAACAGAGTGAAAGATAAGTTAAAACTTATTTTTAAATAAACCAGCAATTCTTTGAGTTACTTTTAAAGTAACAAAACAGTAATGAGCAAGCAAACTTTTAAATTGAGAGTTTGATCCTGGCTCAGGACGAACGCTGGCGGCGTGCCTAACACATGCAAGTCGAGCGATGAAACCCTTCGGGGTGGATTAGCGGCGGACGGGTGAGTAACACGTGGGTAACCTGCCTCAAAGAGGGGGATAGCCTCCCGAAAGGGAGATTAATACCGCATAACATTAGTTTTTCGCATGAAGGACTAATTAAAGGAGTAATCCGCTTTGAGATGGACCCGCGGCGCATTAGCTAGTTGGTGAGGTAAAGGCTCACCAAGGCGACGATGCGTAGCCGACCTGAGAGGGTGATCGGCCACATTGGAACTGAGATACGGTCCAGACTCCTACGGGAGGCAGCAGTGGGGAATATTGCACAATGGGCGAAAGCCTGATGCAGCAACGCCGCGTGAGTGATGAAGGCCTTCGGGTTGTAAAGCTCTGTCTTTGGGGACGATAATGACGGTACCCAAGGAGGAAGCCACGGCTAACTACGTGCCAGCAGCCGCGGTAATACGTAGGTGGCAAGCGTTGTCCGGATTTACTGGGCGTAAAGGATGCGTAGGCGGATATTTAAGTGAGATGTGAAATTCCCGGGCTTAACTTGGGAGCTGCATTTCAAACTGGATATCTAGAGTGTGGGAGAGGAGAATGGAATTCCTAGTGTAGCGGTGAAATGCGTAGAGATTAGGAAGAACACCAGTGGCGAAGGCGATTCTCTGGACCATAACTGACGCTGAGGCATGAAAGCGTGGGTAGCAAACAGGATTAGATACCCTGGTAGTCCACGCCGTAAACGATGAGTACTAGGTGTAGGGGGGTCCAACCCTCTGTGCCGCAGTTAACACAATAAGTACTCCGCCTGGGAAGTACGATCGCAAGATTAAAACTCAAAGGAATTGACGGGGGCCCGCACAAGCAGCGGAGCATGTGGTTTAATTCGAAGCAACGCGAAGAACCTTACCTGGACTTGACATCCCCTGAATTACTCGTAATGGAGGAAGCCCTTCGGGGCAGGGAGACAGGTGGTGCATGGTTGTCGTCAGCTCGTGTCGTGAGATGTTAGGTTAAGTCCTGCAACGAGCGCAACCCTTATCATTAGTTGCTACCATTAAGTTGAGCACTCTAGTGAGACTGCCCGGGTTAACCGGGAGGAAGGTGGGGATGACGTCAAATCATCATGCCCCTTATGTCCAGGGCTACACACGTGCTACAATGGTGAGTACAATTAGATGCAAACCCGCGAGGGGGAGCCAAACTAAAAAACTCATCCCAGTTCGGATTGTAGGCTGAAACTCGCCTACATGAAGCTGGAGTTGCTAGTAATCGCGAATCAGAATGTCGCGGTGAATACGTTCCCGGGCCTTGTACACACCGCCCGTCACACCATGAGAGCTGGCAACACCCGAAGTCCGTGAGGTAACCGTAAGGAGCCAGCGGCCGAAGGTGGGGTCAGTGATTGGGGTGAAGTCGTAACAAGGTAGCCGTAGGAGAACCTGCGGCTGGATCACCTCCTTTCTAAGGAATAATAACTAGAAGCTTAGGTTTTTAGTTACATTGGAATTCTGGTTTACACTCTGTTTAATTTTGAGGGATTAAAACCTCAAATAAAGCTAACACTAAGGTGGTAGCGAAATGTTCTTTGAAAATTGCACAGTGATAAGCGTTGAATAATGAAAATTATTTAACATAAACAAAGTAAAGCTAAAGGTATATATACCTTTGTAGAATTATGATTTAAGGTCAAGCTACAAAGGGCGCATGGTGAATGCCTTGGCACCAGTAGCCGATGAAGGACGCGATAAGCTGCGATAAGCTTCGGGTAGGCGCAAATAGCCTGCGATCCGGAGATTTCCGAATGGGGCAACCCACATAGCTAACGCTATGTACTGTAAACTGAATTCATAGGTTTATAGAGGTAGACCCGGGGAACTGAAACATCTAAGTACCCGGAGGAAGAGAAAGAAAAATCGATTTCCTAAGTAGCGGCGAGCGAAAGGGAAAGAGCCCAAACCAGGAACTTGTTCCTGGGGTTGCGGACAGATCATTAAATACTGTGATTTCTTAATTGAAGAGAGCTGGAAGGCTCCGCCATAGAAGGTAACAGCCCTGTAGGTAAAAAGAATAACAGTCAGATCTGATCCAGAGTACCACGAGACACGTGAAACCTTGTGGGAAGCAGGGAGGACCACCTCCCAAGGCTAAATACTAACTGGTGACCGATAGTGAAGCAGTACCGTGAGGGAAAGGTGAAAAGAACCCCGGAAGGGGAGTGAAATAGAACCTGAAACCGTGTGTCCACAATCAGTCGAAGCAGTTTTACCTGCGACGACGTGCTTTTTGTAGAACGAGCCAGCGAGTTACGATGTGTAGCAAGGTTAAGTATTTAAGATACGTAGCCGAAGGGAAACCGAGTCTGAATAGGGCAAAAAGTTGCATGTCGTAGACCCGAAACCGGGTGACCTATCCATGGACAGGTTGAAGCGGAAGTAAAATTCCGTGGAGGACCGAACCACATTGGTGTTGAAAAACCATGGGATGAGCTGTGGATAGCGGAGAAATTCCAATCGAACTCGGAGATAGCTGGTTCTCCTCGAAATAGCTTTAGGGCTAGCGTTTTGAATGAGTAGTGGAGGTAGAGCACTGAATGGGCTAGGGGCTGACAACAGTTACTGAACCCTATCAAACTCCGAATGCCATATACTTGAATCAAAGCAGTCAGACTACGAATGATAAGATCCGTGGTCAAAAGGGAAACAGCCCAGACCATCAGCTAAGGTCCCAAAGTGTAAGTTAAGTGGAAAAGGATGTGGGATTTCCAAGACAACTAGGATGTTGGCTTAGAAGCAGCCACTCATTTAAAGAGTGCGTAATAGCTCACTAGTCGAGAGATCCTGCGCCGAAGATGTTCGGGGCTAAAACTTACCACCGAAGCTATGGATTGATACGTAAGTATCAGTGGTAGAGGAGCTTCCTGTATGGGTTGAAGTCGTACCGTAAGGAGCGGTGGACTGTACAGGAGTGAGTATGCTGGCATAAGTAGCGAGAAATAAGTGAGAATCTTATTGGTCGAAAACCTAAGGTTTCCTGAGGAAGGCTCGTCCGCTCAGGGTTAGTCGGGACCTAAGCCGAGGCCGAAAGGCGTAGGTGATGGACAATCGGTTGATATTCCGATACCACCAGTTTGCGTTATTACAAATGGGATGACGCAGGAGGATAGGATGTGCGCACTATTGGATGTGCGTCTAAGCACTTAGGCAGACTAGATAGGCAAATCCGTCTAGTTAATGCTGAGGTGTTACGGGGAGCCCTTTTGGGCGAAGTATCTGATTCCACGCTGCCAAGAAAAGTCTCTATGGAGTGAACTGGTGCCCGTACCGCAAACCGACACAGGTAGGTGAGGAGAGAATCCTAAGACCAGCGGAAGAATTGTTGTCAAGGAACTCGGCAAATTGACCCCGTAACTTCGGGAGAAGGGGTGCCACCGCAAGGTGGTCGCAGAGAATAGGCCCAAGCAACTGTTTAGCAAAAACACAGGTCTCTGCTAAAGCGAAAGCTGATGTATAGGGGCTGACGCCTGCCCGGTGCTGGAAGGTTAAGGGGAACACTTAGCGCAAGCGAAGGTGTGAACTTAAGCCCCAGTAAACGGCGGCCGTAACTATAACGGTCCTAAGGTAGCGAAATTCCTTGTCGGGTAAGTTCCGACCCGCACGAATGGCGTAATGACTTGGGCACTGTCTCGACAACAAATCCGGCGAAATTGTATTGCGAGTGAAGATGCTCGCTACCCGCGATTGGACGGAAAGACCCCGTAGAGCTTTACTGTAGCTTAGCATTGAGTCTCGGTATTGTCTGTACAGGATAGGTGGGAGACTGCGAAGCAGAGGCGTCAGCCTTTGTGGAGTCGTCCTTGGGATACCACCCTGACAGTACTGGGATTCTAACCGGCGGCCATGAATCTGGTCACGGGACATTGTTAGGTGGGCAGTTTGACTGGGGCGGTCGCCTCCTAAAAAGTAACGGAGGCGCCCAAAGGTTCCCTCAGAACGGTTGGAAATCGTTCGTAGAGTGCAAAGGCAGAAGGGAGCCTGACTGCGACACAAACAAGTGGAGCAGGGACGAAAGTCGGGCTTAGTGATCCGGTGGTACCTCGTGGGAGGGCCATCGCTCAACGGATAAAAGCTACCTCGGGGATAACAGGCTGATCTCCCCCAAGAGTCCACATCGACGGGGAGGTTTGGCACCTCGATGTCGGCTCGTCGCATCCTGGGGCTGAAGTAGGTCCCAAGGGTTGGGCTGTTCGCCCATTAAAGCGGCACGCGAGCTGGGTTCAGAACGTCGTGAGACAGTTCGGTCCCTATCCGTCGCGGGCGTAGGAAATTTGAGAGGAGCTGTCCTTAGTACGAGAGGACCGGGATGGACTGACCTCTGGTGCACCAGTTGTTCCGCCAGGAGCACAGCTGGGTAGCTATGTCGGGACGGGATAAACGCTGAAAGCATCTAAGCGTGAAGCCCACCTCAAGATAAGATTTCCCATAGCGTAAGCTAGTAAGACCCCTTGAAGAACACAAGGTTGATAGGTCAGAGGTGTAAGCATGGCAACATGTTCAGCTGACTGATACTAATAGGTCGAGGGCTTGACCTAATATATCACTGTGCAATTTTGAGAGAACATCTCAAATCTAGTGGTTATGACGTGAAGGCTACACCCGTTCCCATTCCGAACACGATGGTTAAGCTTCACAGTGCCGATGGTACTGCACGGGAGACTGTGTGGAAGAGTAGGTCGCTGCTAGATAATAGTAAAAAAGTGCTAAATCAAATTTAGTACTTTTTTATTATTATAATTTATCAATACTTATAGAGTATATTGACATTCTTAAATCAAAAAGATATAATATAAAGGTATTGAGAATTTAATACTTATGGCGCCATAGCCAAGTGGTAAGGCAGAGGTCTGCAAAACCTTTATCCCCCAGTTCAAATCTGGGTGGCGCCTCCAATGAAAAACACCTCATATTTATGAGGTGTTTTTTGCTTATAAATAAGCTGTATTTGTAGACATACTATAAACTTTAATATTTGAATTCACTTCAAATATTAAATACTAGTATACTACAGGTTCAATTACATCAATTATTCCGGTTGTAATGTTTACATTGATATTTGCTCCTATGGGGAGAGTTAGCTTTGGATATGAGTGACCAGATTGAAAATTAAGCAATGTTGGTTTGTTTACTGATAAAACTCTATCTTCAAGTACTTGCTCTAATGTTAGACTTCTTTCGTAATGGACAAGTTCACAATCTGTGAACTGACCAAGTATAATACCAGCACATTGTTGAAGCTTGTTGGATAGAAGTAGTTGAGTGAACATCCTATCAATTTTATAAGGTTCTTCGCCAATCTCTTCTATAAATAAAATTTTATCCTTTGTGTCTAATTCAAAACCGGTACCTAAAGTACTACAAATTAAAGATAGGTTTCCTCCTACTAATTTACCTGTTATCGAATTGCCGTTAGCATTAAAGCCTTTAGTAGGTATATTATCAGGATTTTTTATAATAAACGGTTTAAAACCAAACATAATTGTATCTAAAAAGTTTTTAAGTGTATATTCGTCAGTAAAATTCGAATTACACATAGGTGAATGAAAAGTTATTAAATTACATTTTGCATATATACTATTTAGAAGTGTAGTTATATCACTAAAGCCAGCAAATATTTTAGGATTTTGTTTTATAATGTTAAAATCTATAATAGGAAGAATTCTCATAGTTCCATATCCGCCTCTTACACATAGAATCATATCTACATCATTATCTAAAAACATATCAGTAAAATCTTCAGCCCTATTTTTATCGTTACCAGCCAGATAGCCTAGCTGGTCATATATATGTTTTCCTTCTTTAACATTAAACCCATATGATTTAATAAGCCCTATACTATTTTTTATCTTATCTGGAGCTTCAGGACCAGCAGGAGATATTAAACCTATTGTATCTCCTTTTTTCAACCTGTTAGCTATCACTTTACCACATCCTTATATTTAGAATAGTCCTTTTCTACGCAAGATGATTATTGAAATTAGACATATTACACCCGCTATGCCGTATACGTACCAAAATGCAAATGGGCTATTACTGAAAGGTATTGCATTTACATTCATACCAAATGAACCAAAAATTATATTTGGTATAGACATAACTATTGTCAAAGAAGCAAGCAACTTCATGACTATGTTCAGGTTATTGGATATTACAGAAGCAAAAGCATCCATAGTTCCACTTAAAATGTTGCTATATATATTAGCCATTTCTATTGCTTGTTTATTTTCTATGATTACATCTTCTAGTATGTCTTGGTCTTCTGGATACTTTTGAAGCAATTCAAGTTTTAACATTTTTTCCAAAGTAATTTCATTTGATTTCAAAGATGTAGAAAAATAAACTAAGGATTTTTCTAACGATAAAAGTTGTATAAGTTCTTTATTTTTCATAGACTTATGAAGTTTTTGTTCAATCATAACACTTTTTTTATCTATTTGTCTTAGATAGAGTAGGTAGTAGCTCGCTATTCTATAAAGTATTTGTAAAATAAATCTAGAGCGCTTAAAGGTATAAAATGATTTTACTTTTCGATCTATAAAGTCAGTTAGAATTTTACTGTTTTTTAAACAGACTGTGATTATAGTTGATTCTGTATGAATAATTGCTAGGGGGTAAGAATCATAAGTTAAAGTATTCTCCTCCATTTCTGTAAATGGAATATCAACTATTACTAATAAATTATTATCTTCCATGTCAATACGAGAAGTTTCCTCTTCATCTAAAGCAGCTCTCAAAAACTCCAAAGAAACTCCTGCTTTTTTCGATATTATAAGTAGATCTTGATCTGAAGGGGCTACTATATTAATCCAACAACCTGGTTCAATGGTGTCCATTGATTGAAGTGTACCTAATTCATCTATAGTTTTGTAAATTGAAATCATTTGTGCCTCCCTGTGTACAATTAAGTTTAATCATTGGTTATATTTAATCATAACTATATTATATATTATGAAAATTATTTATGTATATACTTATAGTTATTTATTATACATAAAGTTAAACATTTGGCTGAGGGAATTGATGGTAAATGATTCAACATTATTAAAATAATAAATAATGAAATACAAAAAGAGAGAAAAATTATATACAAATTTAATCTCTCTTTATCATTATCTTTATTTATCATCACTTATATTATTAAAAAATTCAGTTTTAACTTTATTTAGTAGAGTTTCATTTTCAATTAGATCAAATGCTGTTAAAGCAAGAGCTTGTGAAACTTTTAGAATTCTATCTTGAGCAAAAGAGGATAAGGTAGCTTCTGCAAATTCAGGGGATGAATATTGTAGTTTATTATCTTCAGCAATAGATATATAAGGATGTATACAGGGAACTACTTGACTTACTGTACCAAGGCTTAAGCTAGAGTTTGTATTCTTAGGTGGATCAATTTCTATAATACCGCATTCTTTTAGATTATGACAAAATATTCTTGATAGCACGCTATTAGGAAGCAGTTCATTGTAGGGTAGTTCATATAAGCATATATCTGAATGAACATTCATTAAGTCACTTGTAGTCCTAACTAATTGACGTACCTTTTTTTCCATTTCGCAAGCAGTTTTCATTTTAGGAGACCTAATATATAATTTTGACTCTGTTTCTGATGGTAGCAAATGAGGTGAATCTCCGCCATTTGCGATTATACCATCTATAGATGAATTTTCTTCAAATCCTTTTGAAAGTATATTCAACGTATTAAAAGTAAAGAGGCATGCATCTAATGCAGAATGACCTTTATGATTTCTATAGGCAAATCCCTGGCTACTTTTGTAAGATATTTTAAGTGGCACTATGGCCATAGAAGTCCCACTTTCAGCAGTGATTATATCCGGATGAGCCATAAGAACTACATCTATATCATTAAAAGTTCCTTGTTGAGTCATAGTGACCTTAGAACTACCAGTGAACTCGCCAGGGCAACCTATAACTATGACACTTCCATTTATTTTAGGCACAACTTTAGATAATGATATGGCTGCACCAAGCGACATAGCGGATATGAGGTTATGGCCAACAATATGGCCCAGACCTTTTACAGCATCATACTCGCAGATAAAGCATACTTTAGGATGACCTGTACCATATTGTGCATAAAAGGCTGTAGGTAAATCTAAATAATGTTCTATAACTTCAAAGTTATTTTTTTTTAACATATTCACAATATAGTCATATGCTTTATATTCATGAAAACTTTCTTCAGGATTCTCATATAAATATTTTGATATGTTAAATATATCTTCCTTTATCATGTTTAAGTGAGTTGTTATTTCCTGTTTCATATGTATACCTCCAATGGGCTTATTGTAGGAAAATAGCCCTGAATTACGTTTTAAACACTTGTAAAAATTTGCAAAAAACATTATAGTAAGTATATACCTATAATTTTGTATGTTACAAATGATTATATGATAGGGAGTGGTTATTATAAAATATAAGTTTATTTCAAAAAATAGTTTTAAAATTTTGCTCTTACTTCTATTTATTATTAGCAGCACTTCAATAGTTTATGCAGAGGGAAAATACCAAAGATATGGTGGACAAGATAGATACGATACGTCAATTAAAATATCACAAAATTTTAACGGTAAATCTGGATATGCAATATTGGTGTCAGGACAAAATTTTCCGGATGCACTTTGTGCATCACCACTTTCAAAAAAGTATGATGCGCCTATAATCCTAACTTCTGAGGATAAATTAGATAGCAGAGTTGTTCAGCAGCTTAAAGATCTATCTGTTTCAAAAGTTTTTATAATAGGACAAGCTATTTCTAAGGATGTGGAAGGTAGTTTAAGTAATATGGGAATAAGTTCAGAAAGAATAGGCGGAAGTGACAGATATGAAACTGCAATGTTGCTTGCAAATTATATTGGAATAAAGGATAGGGTGTTTGTAGTTTCAGGAGAAGGTTATCCAGATGCTCTATCAGTTGCACCAATTGCAGCAACTATGGATATTCCTATAATACTTGTAACTAAGGATTCAATACCTGATATAGTAAAAAACTCTTTAAAAGAGAAGAATGTAGAGTATACATACATAATAGGTTCAGAGGGTGTTATAAGTGAGAATGTAAAATCACAGTTTAAAAATGCTGAGCGAATATCTGGTAAGGATAGATATAGTACAAATATGGAGGTAATTAGTAGATTTGTAGATACTTTAGATATGAGTAATGTATATTTAGCTTCAGCTCTTAATTTTCCAGATTCGCTATCAGGAGCTGCATTAGCCCAAAAAAATAGAGCGCCATTGATTCTTGTTAGTGATAGTATGGGAAGAGAGAATAGTGATTCTGTAACAAAAATAGTGTCTTCAGCAAAAAATTCTTATGTTTTAGGATCTGAGGGGGCAGTTTCTTTATTAACACTTTATCTAGTTGGGCTTGAGAATAAGCCACCAGAGCCACCTAAGCCTGTTGGACCACAACCTCCACCATGGACTAATAGTTTTGGAGTAATGAATGAGCCAGAAACTACTAGAGTATATATAAGACAAAATGCCAGCTCTTCTTCACAAATAGTTGGATCAACTTATGGAAGCTTAGCAGAAGTTAAAGTTTTAGATAGGAAGGACAACTATTATTATGTGGAAATCGTAGATTATGATAGTTCAACCTATGTTAGGGGATATGTTCCTGTATCTGAGGTTAAAACAGTTACACCCACTGGACCATATAATATACTTGTAGATAAAAATAAACAGAGAGTATATGTGTTTAATGGCGATACACTTCTAAAGGAAATCATATGCTCTACAGGACAAGATGAAACACCAACACTATCTGGTAGGTTCTTAATTGGTGATAAGGGAAAGTTTTTTGATACATCAGGTGGTGTCAGGGCTTATTTTTGGACAAGGATTAACAATAATTACCTGTTCCATAGTGTTCTTTATGATTTATATGGAAACGTGATAAAATCTGAATATGACAAACTTGGCTCTAAGGCATCACATGGATGTATAAGACTACCTTATGATGATGCTAAATGGATTCAAGATACTATTCCATCTGGAACGTTAGTAACAATTAATGATTAAGATGTACTATGTATGTGTGCGAAAGGCGAAAGCAAAATTGAAAATACATACTTTCCATTAAAACTTAGATATTGCCTTAGTATAAAATTTTATACTAAGGCAAATTTATTTATGTGGACAAAATAAATTTAGAGGGGTATCTGAATATTATATATTATGAGAGGCAATAATTTAAGATATTAAAAATTTGCAAGGGGGATATTCGGATGAAAAAACAAAGTTGTATTATATGTGGGAAGCCTCTAAATAATGGTATAATGATATATGGAAGAGGAATTTGTAGGTGTTGCGAGAAAAGATTGGTTAATCTTGATTCAAAAGACATAGAAACGGATTTCTATAATTACTATAGAGAATGTATGAAAAAAACTATAGCTTATGCTGTTATAAGGGGAGAGGAAATAAATTGTCGGAATTACCACTTTTAGAAGGTATTTTAAAATACGTTAGAGAAAAAAATATATCCTTTTGTATGCCAGGCCATAAGGGCGGAAGAGGTTTTTATAATACTCCAATAGGGAAGGAGTTTATTGATAATATTTTAAAATGTGATATAACAGAAGTTGAAGGTGTAGATAATCTTCATAATGCTGAAGGTATAATAAAAGAAGCAAGTGAACTTTTAAGTTCTTTTTATGGTAGCAAAAAATCTTATTTTTTAGTAAATGGAAGTACTTCTGGAAATTTAGCAATGATATTTAGTAGCTTCAATGAAGGAGATAAGATACTAGTTGAGAGAAACTGCCACAGATCTATTTTTAATGCTATAATAATGAGGAAGCTTAGACCGATATATATTAAAAATACCATAAGTAGTAGATTAAATGCTCCTTTATCTATAGATTTGGAGCATTTTTCACAGGTTTTAAGTAATAATAAAGATGCAAAAGGTGTAGTAGTTACATATCCTAATTATTATGGAATATGTGGAAATCTTAAATATATAATAGAACAAGGGAAAAAGCACGGAATGAAGATAATCGTAGACTCTGCACATGGTTGTCATTTTGGGGTGCATGAAGAACTTCCAGATAGCGCTGTAAGACTCGGAGCTGACATGGTAGTTACAAGTACTCATAAAACGCTTCCTAGTTTAACTCAAACTGCATATTTACATATAAATAATGGACAAGATATAAAAAATGTGGAGTTTTATATCAGTTCATTCTCAAGCACTAGCCCATCATATTTGTTTTTATGTGCAATGGATTATGCTAGATTTTACCTTGATAAGTATGGTA
The DNA here is from genome assembly GCF_056135525.1 of Clostridium sp. CS1-1. Classification (NCBI taxonomy): domain Bacteria; kingdom Bacillati; phylum Bacillota; class Clostridia; order Eubacteriales; family Clostridiaceae; genus Clostridium; species Clostridium sp. CS1-1. The sequence continues at coordinate 17,811 of NZ_CM148680.1, forward strand.
GACAAGAGTATGGTAAATTATTAGCTATATCAAACTATTATAGAAAAAAGATAAATCAAATAGGTGGCATGCATATAGTTGGAAGAGAAGACATAGAAGTTTTGAATAACGATATAGCTGGATATGGTATTTCAGTACTTAAAGATGTTAAGGAAATTAGTTGCTTAGATACTAGTAGATACATAATTAATTTAGAAAAGGGATATAGTGGACATCTTTTGTTAAATTATCTAAGAAAATTTAGGATTCAAGCAGAAATGAGTGATGACTCAAATGTAGTACTAATTTTCTCACCATTTAATGAAGAGTGTGAGTTTAAAAAGTTGTATGAAGTTCTAAAAAGATGTAATTTAAGCGAATTAAAGCAAAATAGTGTAAGTGTAGTTAACTACGATATCCCTATTATGGAGCTTTTACCTTATGAGGTTATGTTAAAGGAAAAGGAATATGTTAATCTAAAAAATAGTATAGGACGAATAAGTGCTACGAGTATTGTACCATACCCACCAGGAGTTCCTATTTTAACTATGGGAGAAGTAGTTGATAAGGAATGTTTAGATGCTATAAATTATTATAAGAATAATGGGGTAAGTGTTTTAGGAATAATAGATAATCAAATAGAGGTAGTAAAATAGGATAAAAAATATATCAAAAATAAATATAGGATTTTTAAGATATTTTATGTATAAAATATTAATATATGATAACAAATTTTAAATTAGTATATATTTTATGGAGGCTAATAAAATGGATTTATTAAAAGGTAAGGTCATAGTTATAGAGGGATGTGATGGAAGTGGTAAGGCCACTCAAACGGATAAATTATATGATAGACTTATTAGAGAGGGGTATAAAGTAAAAAAGGTAGAATACCCTAACTACGATAGTAATTCATCAGCTTTAGTAAAGATGTATTTAGGTGGAGAATTTGGGAACTCTCCAGAAGATGTAAATCCTTATGTAGCTTCTACATTTTACGCAGTAGATAGATTCGCATCATATAAAATTAATTGGAAAAAGTTCTATGATGAGGGTGGAATAGTAATAGCAGATAGATATACTACTGCTAATATGATACATCAAGCTTCAAAAATACAAGATTTAAATGAAAAAAATAATTTTTTAGAATGGCTTTGGGAGTTTGAATTTAAGACTTTCGAGTTACCTGTACCAGATTGTGTACTATTTTTGGATATGCCACCTGAATATAGTAAAAGGCTTATGAATGAAAGAAATAATAAAATAACTGGAGATATGGAAAAAGATATTCATGAAAAGGATTATGATTATTTAGTTCATTCCTATAATAATTCCTGTGAAATATCTGAAAAATACCACTGGTACAAGATAGAATGTATAGAAGAAGCAAGAATAAGAACTGTGGAAGAAATTCACGATGATATATACAAAACAGTAATAGGAAAATTGTTATAGATAATAATCATTAGCATTTATGATTGAATTAATTATTACATAAAAGTTATAAAGTAATAATAAATACTTCATAAAATATGATAAAATTAAATTAAGCATAAATTCAGAATTTAAGGTAATTAGTAAGTTTAGGGAGATGAATTAAATGAAACTAATTATAGCTATTGTCCAAGATAATGACTCTGGAGATTTATTAGATGTTTTAACAGAATCAGGTTTTAGAGTTACAAAGCTTGCTACAACTGGTGGATTTTTAAAATCAGGAAATACAACATTGATGATTGGAGTTGAAGAGGAAAGTGTAGATATAGTTTTATCCAGAATAGAAGAAGTATGTAAGACAAGAGATCAAATTATAACTACTCCTTCTTCAGTAGCAGGATCAACAGGTGCTTATGTACCATATCCGGTTGAAGTAGAAGTTGGAGGGGCAACTGTATTTGTTGTAGATGTGGATAAGTTTATTAAAATTTAGCTTTAGCTGGAGGGATTTTTAATTGAGTTTTGATAGCATAATAGGGCATGAAAGAATAAAAAAACAAATAATAAGTTCTATAGATGCCAACAGATTCTCTCATGCCCATATTATAGCGGGAGAAGATGGTATTGGAAAATCACTTATTGCCAAAGAAACTGCCATAAAGCTTTTAGGCAAAAATAGAGAAAAACAATATGTAGATATAGTAGAATTTAGATTAATAAAGGATAAAAAGTCTATAGGTATAGATGAAATTAAAAATATAATACAAGAGACAAATAAGAAGCCATACGAAGGAGATAGAAAAGTAATAATATTATATAATGCAGACAAAATGACTGAACAAGCACAAAATGCTTTTTTAAAGACAATAGAAGAACCACCAAAGGGAATTTTTATAATATTATTGTGTGAAAAAGTTGAAAATATATTAGATACTATTAAATCAAGGTGCCAAGTATATAAACTTAATAGATTAAGTGAAGGAGATATGATACTATTTTTAAAGAATAACTTTGAAGAGCTATCAGAAGACTATATAAAGGCTATTAGCGCCTTTAGTGATGGAATTCCAGGAAGAGCGGAGAGATTTATAAAGGATGATTCTTTAACCGAGATTAGGGATACAGTATTAAGTATACTAAAGAAGACTTATGAGCAAAATTCAGACGACATTTTAACATACTCTGAATTTCTTTTAAAGTACAAAGGTGAATGGCAAGAGGTTTTGACTTGTTTTCTTTCATACATTAGGGATGCTTTAATTTACAAAGAAACAGGAAGTAAGGAATCAATAGTAAATGTTGATAAAATAAATGAAATAAAAGACATAGCGGAAATGTTTTCATTTAACAAGCTAAATGGTATTATTAATATTATTAAGGACACTAGAAATAAACTAGAGAGAAATGTCAATCCATCACTAGTTTTTGATTCTATGTTGGTTAAAATTCAGGAGGTATAACATGGTAACAGTTGTAGGTGTGCGTTTCAAAAAAGCTGGTAAGATATATTATTTCTCACCAGGTGAACTAGAAGTTAAAAAAGATAACAATGTAATTGTTGAAACAGCAAGAGGAATAGAATTTGGGGAATGTGTAATAGCACCTAAGCAGATAGATGAAAGTGAAATAGTATCGCCTCTTAAAGGTGTTATAAGGATAGCTACAGAAGAAGATATAACAAAACATACAGAAAATAAGGAAAAAGAGAAAGAGGCCTTTAGTGTTTGTTTAGATAAGATTGAGCAACATGCTTTAAAAATGAAACTAATAGATGTAGAATATACGTTTGATAATAATAAGGTTATTTTTTATTTTACTGCAGATGGAAGAGTAGACTTTAGAGAACTTGTAAAGGATCTAGCATCTATTTTTAGAACAAGAATTGAGTTAAGACAAATAGGTGTAAGGGATGAAGCTAAAATGATTGGTGGACTCGGACCATGTGGTAGAACTCTTTGTTGTTCAACATTCCTAGGTGATTTTGCACCAGTGTCTATAAAGATGGCAAAAGAGCAAAATCTATCACTAAACCCTACTAAGATTTCTGGAATATGTGGAAGACTCATGTGTTGTTTAAATTATGAGCAAGAAACCTACGAACAAATTAGAAAGGGTTTACCAAAGGTAGATTCAATCGTGGATACTCCTTATGGAAGAGGTGTAGTAATTTCTAACTCTGTAGTAAAAGAAAATGCAAAGGTTAGAATTAAAAGTCATGATGGAGAAGAGGTAATTAAAGAGGTATCTATACATGAATTAGAGCTAGTTTCTGGAGGATTCGAAGGAAGCATTAATGAGGATGAAATTAAAATTGATGTAGAAGCAGAAGATTCAGTGGATGCACATATTATAAAAGAACTATTTAAGGAAGACTAAGGAGGGGACTTATGAAATCTACATTCAAAATTTGCAATATGCATACTTCACAAGATGTTAATAAGATAAGAAATGCAATTTCAAATAATGAAGGGGTTGTAGCTTGCCAGATAAATAAAGAAAAAGGAGAAGTAAGTATTATATATGATGATTACTTCGTAACAAGTGATAATTTAATTCAATCTTTAGAAGATTTAGGGTATGCGGTAATTTAAAATTAGCTTTAAAATTTGTCATAAACGTGGTAAAATATAAATCAGATGCTTGTCATCTAAATTTTTAAGGAGGTGTTACATATGGCATATAAAATCGAAGATTCTTGCGTAAGTTGTGGAGCATGTGCTTCAGAATGCCCAGTTAACGCTATAAGCCAAGGAGATACTATATTTGTTGTAGATGCAGATGCTTGCATTGATTGCGGAAACTGTGCTAACGTTTGTCCAGTAGGAGCACCAGTTCAAGAATAATTAAAAGTAAAGAGGCTGCCTTTAGGCAGTCTTTTTATTTTCTATAAATAATACTAAGGTCATAAACATATTAACAATATTACAATTATATGAAATATAACTGTATAATAACATATAAAGATAACGTATCTTTAACCGATTATTTATGTAGAAACAAATTTCTCATCAATTTGAATGAAGCTTTGATGAATGGAGGAAAATCATGGATATATCTGTTATTGTTTTCATTATAGTTGGAATGGGTTCTGTTATATTAGGGTTTTTATTGGAAGGTGGACACTTAGGTGCTCTTTTATTACTTTCACCGGCATTGATAGTATTCGGTGGAACCGCAGGCGCAGTAGGGCTTACATTTCCTCCGGAAATTTTAAAAAGATTACCAGGAATGATAAAGATAATTATAAATCCTAAGAAGGTAGATCTACCTGGGCTTGTAGCATATTTTAAAGATGTATCTTATAAGACTAGAAAGAATGGATTACTAAGCCTTGAGGGGGAAATATCTAGTGATCCTAATTTAGATCCATTTATTAAGAAAGGATTACAATTAGTTGTAGATGGTGTAGACCCTCAAGCGGTTAGAAGTATTTTAGAATTAGAGTTGGAGTCTACATCTGAAAGACATAGAAAAGGTGCATCTGTTTTTGAACAAGCTGGAGGATTTTCTCCTACGCTAGGGATTATAGGTACTGTAATGGGATTAGTTCATATATTAGCAGATTTATCTGATCCGAACTCTTTAGGACCTAAGATTGCTTCTGGATTTATAGCTACATTATATGGTCTTTCTTCTGCAAATCTTATCTTTCTACCGTTAGCTACTAGACTAAAAGTATTAGATGAGAAGGAATTTGTGGAAAAATCTCTTATAATAGAAGGGATATTATATATACAAGAAGGAATAAATCCGAATACTATTGCAGAAAAACTTAAGGGATTTTTAAATAAACAAGAATTATCAAAATTTGAAGGATTGGATGGTAAGTCAGAAGTATGAAGAAAAAAAAGCAAGAAGGACACATGAATCATGAAAGATGGTTGCTTAGCTATTCGGATTTTATGACTTTACTTATGATACTTTTTGTTGTACTGTTTGCTATGAGTAGTATAGATCAGGCAAAATATAAACAACTATCTGAATCCATGAAAGTCGCCATGGGTGGTGGAAAAACCATATTAGGTGACAATGCTGCAATAAGTGTTAATGAGACAAGCGATAAAGTAGAAACTAAAATTAAAGTTGAGAGTGAGGAATCTAAACTAGAGCAGGTAAAAAGTCAAGTTGATAAGTATCTTGAGCAAAATGGTATGAAGTCAAGTGTAAGCACTCAAATAGATGAAAGAGGTCTTGTGGTAAGCTTAAATGATACCATGTTCTTTGATACTGGAAGAGCTGATATTAAGGCAGAGTCCCAGAAAAAGTTTATCGAAATAGGAAAGATATTAAATCAGCTTAATAACTACATTAGAATTGAAGGACATACAGATAATATACCAATAAAAAACAGTCAATATCCATCTAATTGGCAGTTATCTGCAGCGAGAGCTTCTAATGTCACGGAATTTTTAATTGATAACTGTGGAATAGTTCCTCAAAGGCTTTCAGCGGTAGGTTATGGTGAGTATAGACCGATACTAGACAACTCTAATGAAGAAGGTAGATCAAGAAATAGAAGAGTTGATATAATTATAGTAAGTAGTAAATTTGATAAGATAGAGAATAATGGTATTGGCAACAAGTCAGTAAGTGGAACTACTACAACTAACACTAAAAACTGATTTAATATTCTATGTTAGATATAGATGATACAGTATTTCAAATTAAATATTATAACTTCGAGATAAATAATAATGGCACTGCTAATATATATTGAAATTCAATATATATTAGCAGTGCTTATTTTTTATATAAAAATCTGCAGTAAGTATTTAACAAAATTGTGTTTATAAATAGTACAGGGTTATTCTAATTATTAAAATAAAAATTCAACAAATCAAAGTTTTGGTTAATAATGAAGATTTCCCTTCATATATTTAATGTAATAGGCGTTTTATAAGATATATGGAGGGATTTTAGCATGAGTATATGGACTAAGAAGGAGAAAGTGTGTGCAACATGTATATATTGGAGAAGTAAGAGAGAGGTTGAGTTCATGTTTATAGACACTAAGAACTATGAGGGTAAGTGTGCTTGTGAAGAAGGGTTTTATAACTTAGTAACAATTCAAGGCTCCAGTTGTTCTAATTGGAAAGGTTTTAGTAGAGGATAAGGGGATAAAAAAACCACTTCTTTAATGTTAAAGAGGTGGTTTTTTATATAAATTTGACAATTATAAGTATATAAATAATAATTATAGTAGTATTAGGGAGATAATAATCTGAGAAAAGGTGATGATGACATTTATGGAAAAAGATATTGTAAGAAATGATGAAACATTAGATGATTTACAATTAAAAGGAATTCATGTTATACAAAAAAAAGATGCGTTCAGATTTGGTGTAGATGCCGTACTTCTAGCTAATTTTGCTAAGATAAAGAGAGGGGCAACTGTTGTAGATTTATGTAGTGGTACAGGAATAATTCCTTTTATTTTGGCAGGTAAAACTGAAGCAATTAATATAAAAGGAATAGAGATTCAAAGTGAAATGGTAGATATGGCTAGGAGATCTGTTTTGTTTAATAGATTAGAAGATAGAGTAGAATTTATAGAGAAGGATCTTAAAGATTTGCAGTTTCTAAAATCTTTAGCAAAAGTAGATGTAGTAACTGTAAACCCTCCTTATAAGCTTAAAAATTCAGGAATTATTAATCCTGATGATAAAAATGCTATAGCAAGACATGAAATATGCTGTACTCTAGAGGATGTGATTAAGGCTTCTAAGGCGATTTTAAAGGATAACGGAAAAGTTTATATGATACATAGACCAGACCGATTAGCGGATATTATATGCACTATGAGGGAATATAAAATAGAACCTAAGGTTATAAAGATGATTCATCCTAACATAAGAAAGGCGCCTACAATGGTTTTAGTTGAAGGACAAAACTATGGAGGAACTTTTTTAAGATGGGAAGCACCTCTTTATGTATATAACCTTGATGGAAGCTATACTAAAGAAATAGATCAAATATACGGAAGAGAAGATTCATTAGAAGTGGAGGATTAATAAGTGAGTAATGGTAAGCTTTATTTAGTTCCAACCCCTATAGGTAACCTAAAGGATATAACACTGAGAGCATTAGAGGTATTACAATCTGTAGATATTATAGCTGCAGAAGATACAAGACAGAGTATTAAGCTATTAAACCATTTCAATATAAAGAAGAATTTGATCAGTTATCATCAACATAATGAACAAGGAAAAAGCGAAGACTTGATAGGAAAGCTTATAGAAGGAAAGAATATAGCATTGGTTAGTGATGCAGGAACTCCAGGAATATCTGATCCAGGAAGTATAATAGTTCAAAAGTGCATAGAAGAAAACATAGATTTTGAAGTATTAACAGGCGCAACAGCAGTAACTACGGCATTAGTGTATTCAGGGATGGATACAACTAAATTTATATTTAGAGGATTCCTTCCAAGAGAAAATAAAGATAGAAAGGTCATAATAGAAGAATTAAGAGATAGAAAAGAAACCTTAATTTTTTATGAAGCTCCACATAGACTTATAAGCACACTAGCCTTCTTTAAAGATAACTTAGGGAATAGAAAGGTAGCTATATGTAGGGAGTTAACTAAATTACATGAGGAAATATTAAGACTTTCGTTGGAAGAAGCTATAGAATATTATACTGAGAAAAGCATAAGAGGAGAAATTGTTATTGTAATTGAGGGAAAAAGCGAAGAAGAGTTATTAAATGAAGAGCTGGCTAAGTGGGAAAACACTACAATTGAAGAGCATATAAAGATGTATATTTCAAATGGTTTGAGTAAAAAGGAAGCAGTCAAAAAGGTGGCAAAGGACAGAAAATTATCAAAATCAGAAATATATAAGTATTCTATTGAAATATAAAAAAAGGTATTTGTTTTTATATTAATAAAGAAATAATAATAATCTAAGATTACACAATAAAACATTATAGAAAATTTTACAATAATCTTGTTAGATTAAGTAATTTGCTGTTATAATGTTAACAATTTGAAAAAATTGTTATGTTAACATTGAGGTTTTATGAAATCAGGTGTTATAATAAGGATATATAGTGGAGTATTTACATTTAAGTAAGTGTTTTATTAACAGAACATAGTTTATATTACCAGCTATACTTATACTTTAGTGTTTAAGATTAATTAAACTATATTTACATATATAATGTAGTAACTGAAGTATTGCGTAAATAACTTAATAAGTATTTTAATTTAAGGAGGTAGGAAAGTTGAGAAAAAGTACAATATCTGCTATATTAGCGTTAGCTTTGGCTGTAGCATTAAATGGAACAACATTAGCAGCACCAACCAATGCAGCTACTTCGTTAAAACAGGTTCAAGATCAAAGGCAGGAACTTGAGATAAAGGTGGAAAAATTAGATAGTCAAATAGTTCATGTAATGCAGGAAATAGACAACAACAAAAAAAGTATTGATAAAGTAGGTAAAGATATATCTAAAGTACAGTCAGATTTGATTGTTGCTGAAAAAAACATAAAAGGACAACAGGATTTATTTAATAAAAGAGTAAGGGCTATGTACATAAGTGGAGTAGATAGTTATCTAAATGTTGTGCTAGATTCTGATAACTTAAGCGACTTTGTTTCAAGAGTTGAAACAGTTAAAAGGATAGTAGGATATGATAATAATATAATTAGTAATTTAAAAGGAAAAAAAGAAGGAATAGCTAGCAAAAAACAAGAGTTAGATAACAAAAATAGCAAGTTATTGGCATTAAAAAAAGATAATGAAAGTAAATTGTCCAAGCTTAATAGCGATAAGGCTGATCAATCCAAGTTAATAGTTAGCTTGAAGGAAAAAGAAAAAACGCTAATTGTAAGGGATACAGCTACTACTAAATTGGTAGCCAATGCTGAAAGTAAAGTTCAACAGGTAAAGGCAGCGGCTCCGAGAATTTCAAGAGGGACAAGCTCTACCTCTAGTACTCCAGCAAGTTCTGATTCAATAGTGGCATATGCATCTAACTTTATGGGAACTCCTTATCAGTGGGGTGGAAACGGACCAAAAACTTTTGACTGCTCGGGTTTTACTAGTTATGTATATTCACATTTTGGAGTTAGTTTACCCAGGGTTGCATCAGATCAACAGGGGGTAGGAACTGCTGTATCAAGAGATCAATTACAGCCAGGAGACTTGGTTTTCTTTGGAGCTCCGGCACATCATGTTGGTATATATGTTGGTAATGGATGTTATATTCATGCGCCTAGAACAGGGGATGTGGTTAAAATATCTCCACTAGATAGATCAGATTATAGTGGAGCAAAAAGAGTTAGATAAACATAAAGTTCAAATCTTTGATTTTCTCAAAGTTGGGATATTAGAACGGGTAGTCATCGGATAAATTTTGAGAAATCTTACAAATTATTGAAGTAATTTGTAAGACTTCTATATAGATACTAGAAGTATTAATAAGTTTTGATATCTCATAAGTCTATAACAAAATAAAATGCCCCACATGATTTCATGTGGGGCATTTTATTTTGTTTTATTTTCTATGATAAATAATAAATAAAATTACTTATCACCCTTTAATTCAGCTAAACAATTTTTGCAAATATTTTTTCCTTTATGATTTATAACATCTCTTGCATCACCACAGAAAATACATGCAGGCTCATACTTCTTTAATATGATTTGCTCCCCGTCAACGTATATTTCTAAAGCATCTTTTTCAGCAATATCTAAAGTTCTTCTTAATTCTATAGGAATAACTATTCTTCCTAGTTCGTCTACTCTTCTTACAACACCAGTTGATTTCATTTAAGATTCCTCCCTAATTCCATAATTCGACATACTTATAATAAAATGATAACAAATTTGTCATTAAAAGTCAATGTTATTTTGATATTTATTTTACAAATTTCTTAACAAATTCCATCTATAGTTAATATACTACCAAAATATACAAAAGTCAATATGTTTTAATAAAAAATACATTTTTTTACTATACCTTAAAAGGCAGATAAATCAGGCTTTAAAGCAAAGTAAGTTATTTAATCGACTGCTGAAATTGTTATAAATAGAAGAAACAAAGACAAGTAAATAAAATAGTAATTATATGGATAATTGAAAAGTAAATGTCGAAATAATTATATTCCAATTAAAATTAGGATTTCAATATAGAATTAATTAAGATAATTAAATTCAATATTAATGAATTAGTAACTTTATATTGAATTTATGTTATTAAATGTATTAAAAAAGAACATTATATTTACTGCTAAATAAATGATTTATTTACATTTGTACAAAATAAGGAAATTTTATTATTAATCTATATTTAATATTTTTATATAAATATAAGTTTTTAAGGAATAATATTAATAGAAAAGATAATAAAGTAATTATTGAGAAAGTTAAGTTTTAGATTGCAAGATGCTATGTTATAATTATGTTACAATAAAAAGGAATGGAGGAATTATAATGAAATTTTTCATCGATACAGCCAATGTGGACGAAATTAGAAGAATAGCGAAATGGGGAGTGTTAGATGGAGTAACTACTAACCCATCTCTTATTGCTAAGGAAGGGAGAGATTTAAAGGAAGTTGTTGAAGAGATTTGCTCAATTGTAAATGGGCCAATAAGCGCAGAGGTTATAAGTTTAGAAGCGGATAAAATGGTTGAAGAGGCTAGAGTCCTTGTAAAAATTCATAAAAATATAGTTATAAAGATACCTATGTGTGAAGAGGGGCTAAAGGCTGTTTCTATTTTATCAGGTGAAGGTATAAAGACTAATGTTACTCTTATCTTTTCAGCACAGCAAGCATTATTAGCTGCAAAGGCAGGAGCTAGTTTTGTGAGTCCATTTATGGGGAGGTTAGATGACATAGGAAATAGTGGCCTTATAGTCATTGAAGATATATCACAAGTGTTTGATTTTTATGGATTTGATACTGAAATAATAGCAGCAAGTATCAGGAATCCTATACATGTTTTAGATTGTGCAAAGGCAGGAGCTCATATTGCTACAATACCATATAAAGTATTAATGCAAATGCTTAAACATCCATTAACAGATGCCGGAATAAAAAAATTCTTAGAGGACTATAATAATTCACAAAAATAACGAACTGCCAGAATTCAAGAGTAAGTTCTATGAAAATTAAGTTTCATTTTATGACTAATATCTATTTTTTATAAATTTAATTAAACAAATAGTATATATAAATTTAGAAAAAAATTTTGAAAAAAGTAGGATAAAGGTGAAATTTGAATGAACAATTATCACGTTTCAACAAAAAAACTTAAAGTTATTAACATAGAGGGTTATCCACAATGTGAATAAAAAAATATAAATTAATAGTAAACTGAAGTGTATCAAAGGTTGTAAAAGCATATGAGTTATCCACAAATTTTGTGGGTAACATCGCAAAATCTGTGGACAAGTATTAAAGAGTGTTAATAAAAGTTTTTTTTGATTATGAAATTTAAATATAAATCATTTTTTTGAATGATTTATATTGTCGAAAAAAGGACTTGTAAAAACAAGTCCTTTTAAATTGAGTTACATTATTATTCTGTACTTTGAAATGTAGAAACTATAAAATCAAACTCTTCAGCATCTACAATTTCGCCATATTCATCTTCGGAAATCCCAGGGTAATAGTGAAGTATAAATTTTTCTTTTGTAATTATATTTTCAATTACAATATATTTTCTTTCTACTTCAATATCTTGAAGGGTAGCTAGAACAGTATATTTATCGCTTTTACCTGTCCTATCATTAGTTAAATCTAATGTGAAACTATCATACTTTGTAATATTAATTTTTTTATGATCACAATTTACGATACTCGAGTTACTTTTACAACCCATACAGCTATCAAATTTACAGTTCATGGTACAATTGAGACACTTACATTTGCTGCAATTTTCTAGTTGGGTTAATGCTTCAACATTATCCTTTTTAAATTCATTTAACAGATCAATATATTTATCATTATTAAATTTTGAAAAGAAACTACCATTATTAATTTCTAGTTCTGATGCTTCAATTAAATCTATATATTTTTTCAGTATGGGGAGTTTAGCGACATATTTTCTGTTTTTAAATTGATTTTTATCTAGAAAGGGAGAGATATTATCTATTGCATAATTTATGTCTACATATATTTTCCCATACTTAGATTTTTCGTTTTTTAGAAATTTTTCAACTTTACCCATATGGCCCCCTAGTCTTTTTTATATTTTTTCAATTCTTCATCGAGGTCTACCTCGTTTAATTTTTCAAATTCCTTCTCTAATGAATTATCTTCCCTCAACTCTTCAAGACCTTCAGCCAATGATTCTTTCTTTTGAATTTTTCTTTCTATGTCATCTAAGTTTATCTTATTGCTATCGGTAGATACATTTGCCAAAATCTCATTTACTTTTTTGCTAGCTTCAGCATTATTATATCTTGCAGAAGCCTCATCTCTGTAATTTCTAGTTTTGGATATTTCTTCTTCAAGATCTCTTAATTTGTTTTTTATAGCTTCAGCTTTCTTTCGAGCCTCATCATAACTTGTTTTTAGAGAATTGTAAGTTTTATCAGCTTCTAGTTTTTTTTCAAGGGCTTTTTTAGCTAATTCCTCATTTCCTTTACTTATAGCAAGCTTAACTTTTTCTTCAAACTCCTCAGAAGTTCTTTTAGCTTCATCCATCTTTTTGTTAATTTCGTGAACATTTCCAAGAATTTGAGCTGAAGAAAGTTTCGCCTTATTCAAGCTTTCCTCCATATCCCTTATTTTTTGATCTAAAAGTTCAATTGGATTCTCTACCTCATCTAAAGCTGAGTTAACCTTTGATCTAAAAATGTTTGAAACCCTTTTAAATAATCCCATAAAAATATCCTCCTTAATTATCTTCTTTTATATTTTTTTATTAGCTTAATAATAACTATTATAATAATTATTAAAATTATAACTTTAAATATTGATAATGCAAAAGTGCTTAATGGATTTTGTACTCCATAACCTGAACTATAATAATTGTTATTATGGCCCCATGGTATAGGAATTGGTATAGGTAAAAAAGATCTCTTACTACCGCTATTATAATTTTGTGATGGCGGTGTATTTGAATTTGTACCATTTTTACTATCACGTGAAGATGAATCAGTTGAATTTGAAAAGCTTCCCGACTTAAAATCTCCCGAAGATGATTTTGAAGTAGTAGAAGAACCACTGGATTTAACTTCACTGGAAGATGGCTTTGAGGTACCTGAGCTATTGTTTGATTTAACTTGCCCTGAGGAAGAACTAGGTGAATTTGAAAAACCTCCAGATTTAAAATCACCTCCGGAAGACTTAGGTGCTACGCTGGGGGATTTGGTAGAAGATTTAGGAGATGAAGAAAACCCCCCAGATTTAATACTTCCCCCAGAACTTCGCCCACTTCCTCCCTTAGCATAAACAATACTATCGATATTACTATTTATGCCAAAATTGTTTACTAACTCAGGAGTGAATATATCTACAGACATAAACAAAAAGGCAAGTAGTAGACATATAAAAAAGCGTTTTTTATTGATTTTGATCGCCCCCCTAATAAAAGAAAGATAATTTTATCTTTTATTATATGTTAGCATATTATCCTTGGTTAATGGATAATATTAATATTAAACTTTAATATTGTAAGTTATAATATTATTATATAGTATAATATACAGCATAACAATATTAAATTAAACTCATTTCAAGCATTAAAAAACGATATACTAAGAGTAAAAGCATAAAGCTTCTGTTATCTCAATATATCTCTGTATTTTATTAGGATACACTATGTTATTTTATAGCGTTTAACTTGTAAAGGGTTTATTTATAACTTATAATATTAATATAGTATAATCAAATAAGAGAAAGCTACAAAATAGCCACATCTTAATTATCCTTAATTTAAACATACATTATATTTGGAGGTTTTAAAGTGGCAAAAAGAAAATTTGGTATAGAGCATATAGGAGAAACTGCAAAGGAAATATCGAAGAACACAATAGTTCCTTATGAGGATTTACCGAGGTATGATTTATTTCTATCTCAGGTTATAGATTACTTAAATGATAAGTTTGAGGGAGAAAAGTATACAAATAACATAGTACAGAATTATATTAAAAATGAAGTTATATCCAAGCCGGAAGATGGTAAGAAAAGAGGGTATACAAAGGTACATTTAGCTCAACTTGTACTTTTAAGTTATATGAGACCAATCCTTACAACTGAGGAAATAAAGAAGGTATTTCGTTTAGCTTTCAATGAAATTAATGATGGTGATGATGATATCATATCATGGGAAAAAGCTTATAAAATTTTTTCTGATATTGAGAAGGATAGCTTTGATGATTTTCTTTCAAAGAAGTATTTCAATGAGGAAAAACTTCAAGATGTAATTAAGGAAATTACTCTAAAGCCTGAAGATGAAGAAAGGATAACGGTTTTTTTTGCTGTGATGTCTTTAATATGTCAAGCAAGTGCGGTTAAAAAATTAGTTCAGCATATAGTTGATAGCTACCAAAGCGAAAGTTGATATTATTTATTGATTTACTTGTAATTATTAGTTAATATTCAACAGTTATGATAAAAATTGAATATGTAGACTAAATTCAATCTAAAATTTGAATTTTAAAGCATCGGCAGTTTATGTCGATGCTTTTTTTAGCAAGCAAATGCTTTGGGCAGCAATTCCTTGTTCAGTTCCTGTAAAGCCCAGTCCTTCTTCTGTAGTAGCTTTTACGCTTACTCTATCAACATCAATACTTAGTGTATTAGCTATGTTGATTCTCATTTCCTTAATATAAGTTTGCAATTTAGGTTTCTGTGCTACTATAGTTGAATCTATATTTTCAATTTCGTAACCTTTATCTAAAATAAGAGTTGATACTTCCTTTAATAGTTTAATGCTAGAAATATTTTTGTAGCGGTTATCTGTATCAGGAAAATGATATCCTAAGTCTCCTAAAGCTAAGGCACCAAGCAAGCTATCCATTA
Organism: Clostridium sp. CS1-1; assembly: GCF_056135525.1. Classification (NCBI taxonomy): domain Bacteria; kingdom Bacillati; phylum Bacillota; class Clostridia; order Eubacteriales; family Clostridiaceae; genus Clostridium; species Clostridium sp. CS1-1. The sequence continues at coordinate 33,208 of NZ_CM148680.1, forward strand.
TAGCATGAATTAGAACATCTGCATCTGAATGACCAAGAAGGCCGGTTTTGTGAGGGATATTTATGCCTCCAAGTATAAGTGGCCTATTCTCAACAAGCTTATGTACATCGTAACCAAGTCCTATTCGCATCATGAAGCCCTCCTAAGTTTTTAGTAATATTTTATCATAAAATATCGCAGGATACCTATTAATTTTTTACAATGCAATTAGCATGGAGTGCCATTAAGGAATTTAGAGATTGTCTAATATTAGTTATTAAATGAAAAAAGGTGCCTAACTAGCACCTTAAGATATTCCCTTCTTGTAATAAATAATTTTCCTATCGTTATCTGGATCGGTAGGTGAATTCGGAGAGCTAAGTACTTTTTTTAGTATTTTCCTTATTACTGAAAGGAATGTTTCATTTTTCTTTTTTTTGTTTTTACTAAAATCCACATAGATAACCTTATCAATCATAAATAGCCCAACCTTTCATAAATTAATTCCCCCTAGTAAAATAATAACACAAAATAATGGAAAGTTTAAGAAAATTCTTAAAAATAAAATATTATTTGTATAATTAGTCATTTTAAACCAAAAACGGTTTAGATTTTAAGGGAATAATAGAATTAAGCTAGAGGGTAGTAATTATATATACCTTAACTTATATTATGTATTGTTTTAAAAACCCATAGTTTATGATTGACTTAACTTAGAGATAATATGTATTAGAATATAAAAATAAGTATTATTTTGAAAAGAATATAAAGGTTGGGGACAGAAGTCCCCCGTAGTAATATTAAGAGAAAAAAAGGGTATATTACATATAGCATAAAGATATGACAGGTTTGATTAAATGTGCTTTACAGCTTTTATATGTATTAATAGTATATGCATGCTATATGAAATTGGTTAAGCTTAATTAGATTAAAACATTAGGAAAATTTAGTATCAAATATGTATATCTAATTAACTATTTGGAGATACTATTTCATTTCGACAACATGTGTAAACTGCGACAAGTATAATATATCTGTATATAAAGTTAGATAGGATTAAGAAAAAATACACATTATCCACATGTTGTCCACAAAACTGTGGATAATGTGTATAATAAAGAATATATTATTAGATAATTTCATGATTTATTTAAAGAATTTTTCCAAAGATAAGTATTTCACATAAATTTCACAAGTTATGAACAAAAGATTTGTGGATAATGTGGATAAGTATTGATAATTTTTTAAAATGTGATGTTGTACAATTTATAATAGAAAATAAAGTTTGGAGAAGTAATTTGTAGTAAAATGCGATATAGATTGAATAATAGAAGATATTAGTATTATTATTTATAATAATATATTTATAAGAATAATCAATAATAGAAAATGATTATTAGGTAACACTAACAGGTTATTCACAGGTAATTTGTGATATGTGTGGATAACATTAATAATTATTTTAGGCTCTACAGTATAAGTAATATAAAATTTATAATATAATTATGACAAATATTTTTATTTTTAAAAATTATTAAAGGAAGTGGAAGCTGTGAATAAAAGACATATAAAGACTATATCAATTTTAAGTATATGTTTAATTATTAGTCTATGTATATATAACTTTTTTGTTAAAGAAAAACTTCAGTCAAGAAATCAAAAACAGGTCATTAAACAAGATAATAAAAATTTAAAAAAAGATAAGATTGATAACAAAAGTGAAATTAGAATTGATAAGGAAAGAGAATTTACAAATAAAAACTTAAAATATAATAACATGCTCATACCAGTTCTCATGTATCACTCTATAGATTATGAGAAAGGAAATGAATTAAGGATACCAAAAGAAATATTTAAAGAACAGATGAAGTACTTAAAAGATAATCAATATACCACTTTAACTTTCAATGAATTTTATAAATTTATAATAGATAACAAGCCTGTTCCAGAGAAATCTGTTGTTATAACATTTGATGATGGATACAAAGATAACTATGAAAACGCATATCCTGTACTTAAAGAATATGGTTTAAACGCAACAATATTTGTTATTACTGATACTATTGACAAAGATAAAGACTACTTAACATCTGAGCAATTAAAGGAACTTGACAAGAATGGCATAAAGATAGAAAGTCATACAGTAGGTCATGAGCAATTAGATAAACTTGCATATGATAAGCAGTTAGATACACTTAAAAAGTCTAGAGAAGGCCTAGAAGAGATTTTAGGTAGACCGGTGAAATATATAGGATACCCTTTCGGAAAATGGAATAATGATACTTTAAGAGCTGTAAAAGATGCAGGATACGATATGGCATTTACCACATTAAGTGGGTGGTCAGGTAAAAGTCAGGGAATATACACACTACATAGGGTGTATATAAGTGCCAACTATAATATAAAGGAATTTCAAAGAAGATTAACTAATATTAATTATAATGTTAAAAATAATTAGAGATTTTAAGAGGCTTATATAGAAGCCTCTTCTGTTTTTATAGAATTTGATACTAACTTATTTATTGTTTTTAATTCATCTGAAGTTAAGTATCTCCATTTTCCAGTAGGGAGGTCTTCTAGTGTTACATTCATTATTCGTACCCTTTTTAATTTTATTACGTTATATCCAAAGGCCTCACACATTCTTCGTATTTGTCTGTTTAGACCTTGAGTTAGAATAATTCTGAATGTATTAGAGCTCTCTCTTTTTACTTTACATGGTTTAGTTATTGTACCTAATATCCTAACGCCAGAAGACATACCCTTTATAAAGTTTGATGTTATTGGCTTATCTACGGTAACTACATATTCCTTTTCATGATTATTACCTGCCCTTAAAATTTTATTGACAATATCACCATCGTTAGTTAGAAATATTAGTCCTTCAGAATCCTTATCTAATCTACCAATGTGAAAAATACGTTTAGGATAGTCTAAAAAATCAACAATATTATTTTTTACTTTTTTTTCTGTAGTACAAATTATGCCGACAGGTTTATTTAATGCAATATACACGAGTTGTTCCTTTTTATTTAAAGGTTTTCCGTCTAATTTAACTTCGTCACTAGAGGTAACTTTAGAACCAGTCTCTGCTACAACTCCATTTATAGTAACTCTTCCTTGCTCAATTAATTTATCAGCTTCTCTTCTTGAACAAATTCCTTTTTCACTTATAAACTTATTAATTCTCATAATATTATGATTTTTTTCATGAGTTATTAAATCTTTATGCAACTGTACAAGATCTCCCTTCCGTCTGTATCTAGTAAACTATTACTAGAAAAATAATAACTTTTATAAATAAAATCTTACATAATAAAATTTTATTTCACAGTAATTTTATTATATCTAAAATTAAAAGTATTATCTATTAAAGTGATATAATTATTTATATAAGATTTAAGCAAGTGTTTTATATGCCTAATTTCATAATTTATTTATTGATAAAATATAAAAGTGATACTTACAAAATAGTATTGGAAAAATGGTTTAAATTTTCTTATAATATTAATTGTAATAATATAAATGGGGGGATAAGTTTGAATAAGAAGTTTAAGGTTTTTACTTGTGTATTAATATTATCTTTGGCTTTCTTTAGTTTCAAGGTTTCAGCAGCAAATTATTTGCTTGAGAGTACGCCTAAAATAAATATTGATACGAATAAGGAATGGATTGTTAAGTTTAGTAGTCCTTTAAAAAAGGAAACAATCAATAATAGTAATATAGTAATTACAGATGAAAATAAGAAGGTTGTTCCAGTGGATGTATCTATAGGTAATAGTTCAGATACTATAGTAATAAGTCCCAGAGTATCAGGATATGAGCCTAACAAAAGGTATAATTTATCAATAAGTGAAGAGGTTCAATCTATTATAGGAAAAAAATTAAATAAACCTATTGAAATGCAATTTACAACACTTAACCAATACTCAGATGGTACAAGTTACATAGATTTACCACAAGTGGCATCTGTAAAATATGAATATGAGCCACTTTTACCAACTCAAAAGCAGGTATTTTATATAAATACAAAAAATGGAGAAGGTGTTCAATATAGAATTTTTGTACACAGTTATTCGGATGATAAGGAAGCGTATAGCGAATTAACTAATGGTTATACCCAAGCCACAAATGGAAAGATTGAAGCTTTAAAGGAGCTTAGATCTGACTCAGATGGGGAGAAGTATAAGGTCGTAATATATGTTAAAAGAGCAAATACAGCAGGGGTTCATAAAGATAAAAATACGGATTATGATAACTATTATGTGGATTACTTTAGAACAGTAAATGAAATAAGTACAAGCAATAACGTAAGTCAAGATTATGATATTTCTCTTAATCAAATGGTAGATATTCAACAAGATCTTGGTTCTACACCGGTTTTTGTTGAAGGTTCAGATATGACTAATAAAGCAGCCAAAAACCAGCTGAAATATTATTTAAATCCTAATAATTTTATGGACGACTATGGTAAATATCAATTTTTAAAGTTAAGTTATACAGATGGAATTACTGCTGATGATTTAAACAATATTTTGGAAGGCAAAGGAATTTTAGAAGGAAAAGGACAGGCATTCATAGATGCAGCTAAAAGTAATAATATAAATGCAGCCTATTTAGTATCGCATGCACTTCTAGAAACTGGAAACGGAACATCTCTTTTAGCCAATGGAGGGCTTAAGGATAGTAGTGGAAAATATATGTATGATGCTCCTGTATATAATTTTTTTGGAATAGGTGCTATTGACGCAGATGCAAATTATTATGGTACAAAAACTGCTTATGATAATAATTGGCTGACTCCAGAGGAGGCTATTATGGGAGGAGCAAAGTGGATTTCTCCAAGGTATATAAATAATGAGACTAGTAAACAAGATACTTTATATAAAATGAGATGGAACCCAGTGAAACCTGGAGATCATCAATATGCTACTGATATCTCTTGGGCATATAAACAAATATCTAGAATTAAAGATATTATGTCTCAAATTAAAAACCCAGTATTAGTTTTTGAAATACCTAAGTATAAATAACATTAAAAATAACAAGAGCTTAGATTATACAGTTAATCTAAGCTCTTATTATTTATAATGTTAATCAATAATACCTTCTTCTTTTAAAATTGTCTCTAATTGTTGAACTTTTTCTGCAAGGAATATAAACTTCTCTTTTAAGACATCTTTAGGGAGATTCTCCTCATTAAGATTTTTCTCCATAAACTCAATAGTTGATAACGCTTCGTCAATGTCTTGTTGTGCTAATTTTAAGCTATTTTCCTTCATGTAAATTCTCCTTTAATTCAATATATTTTTTGCTTTATTAAATCCATCCTTGTCTATAAATGGTGCACAAAACTCAAAAGTTTTTTCATATCCGCAGTTTGAACAAAAACAAGAGCAAACATCATAAGGTATGTCATCAACAAGGTCTATTCGTAAACTTTCAGCTATGTATTCACCACCACATACTTCACAAGGAGTGTCATTTATAACATAATATTCACTTTCTATATATTTCATTATATCCCTAATGGTCATCTCTAACCTCCGATTATAAAAATTACATACATCATAAATGGTAACATTCTTAAAATTTATTTTCAATAGTAATACGAAATTTATTGATATTACGTATATTTATTTTTAAGGCTGTTAAATAAGTACAAATTAGATTTTTAAACTTTTATATGCAATACTAGTGTCCTTTAATCATATACATTAATAATCAAGTTTTAATAACAGGTAGAAGGAGAGAAACTAGATGATTAACTTAATATGGTTTTTTATTTTAGGAGTAGGTATAATTTTTGGTATTTTTACAGGTAGAGGGCCAGAAGTGTCAAAGGCAATAATATCTTCTGCAGATGCTACAGTAAAACTTATTATAGGTCTTGTTGGAATAATGTGTTTATGGTGTGGAATTATGAAAATTGCAGAAAAGAGTGGTCTTACAGATAAACTTGCAAAAATATTAAAGCCCGTATTAAAGCTCATATTTAAAGAGGCTGCTAAAGATGAAAAAGCTATGGGAGCAATTGTAATGAATCTGACAGCTAATATGATGGGGCTTTCCAATGCAGCTACTCCCTTTGGTATAAAGGCTATGGAGGAATTAAAAAGGCTTAATAGGAAGGACGGAGTGGCTAGTGACGACATGTGTCTGTTTTTAGTTTTAAATGCAGCATGTGTGCAGTTTATACCTAGTACTGTGATATCTATACGTGCAGCAGTAGGATCACAAAATCCTGCAGAAACAGTCATACCGGCAATAATTACTACAGGTATAGCCGCTATATTTGCGGTGATACTCTGCAAGCTACTTGAACGATACTTCTAGCCAGAAGAATTATTAGTTGACCATTGTAGTTAGCATTAAGAATAGCAAACTATTATTTAAGAGCTGCGGAAGATATTATAGATTTGCAGGATTTAATTTAAATAAGGTGGGGATATAGTGGAGTACATAAAAATATTATTTAATTATGCAATAAAAGCGATTATTCCAATAATAATAGTTTCAATTACTGCATATGGAGTTGTTAAGAAGGTCAAAGTATATGACTGCTTTGTGGAAGGTGCAAAAGAGGGAATTTCGATATGTCTTAGAATTTTTCCATATTTGCTAGCAATGCTTATAGCGGTAGGTGTATTTAGAGAATCTAATGCTTTAGATTATTTCATTAGTATAGTAAAACCAATTGTTAAGTTTATAGGCCTCCCACCAGAGGTAGTACCCTTAGCACTTGTTAAGCCTTTATCGGGAAGTGGAGCAATGGGGATTTTTGCAGAAACTTTAAACAAGTTTGGAGCAGATAGTTATATTGGAAGGGTTTCATCTATAATTATTGGATCTACAGAAACTATATTCTACACTCTTACTGTATACTTTGGGGCAGTAGGGGTAAAAAAAATAAGACACACCTTATGGGTAGCTATTTTAGCAGATTTAATATGTGTGATTATGGCAGTAAATATTGTGAGGATTATGTTTTAGTATTATTAAAATATAAAAAAGCGATTCATAGTAAAACTTATATGAATAAAATATAAAGATTTAGACATCATAAAAAGTATTATGGTTAATAAAAAATTATATTAATATATTGACAGTATAAAATATTTAACATATCATATTGTTAAAATGCTATGAAGGAAAGAGTAATAAATAAAAGTGTCTAAAGAGAATCGGGCTAGGTGAAAACCGATGGCAACATAGTTTATGAACATGGATCCGGAGCAGATTATCTGAAACTAAAGTAGGATAATACGGGGCAGCCGTTACACTGCAGAGTAATGAGAATTTTAAGTTTGTATTAAAAGTTTAATTTACTTATTGAGGTCTTTATTGTGAGATAAAGATGAAATAGAGTGGTAAAGCGTAGTTACGCCTCTATATGAAGTATTTCTTCATATAGAGGCTTTTATTATTTAAAATTTATCCGATGACTACCCGCTCTAATACTACCTCGCACGGTGTGAAAGCGACTATCACCAAATCAGAGATTTGGGATATCTGCTTTTCTACAAGAGTACGTTGCTAGCGGCTACGTCCCTGGATAACGATTTCTAAGCATCAGGTGGAGTTAAAACTCCATCTGATGCCAAGAACTCTGTTTATCAAGTTAAACAAAATATAAATATGCACATAATTAAAAAACAACCTTAATATAACAAAATGGAGGAAGAGAGAATGAATAAAAAAACATATTATATCACTACCCCTATTTATTACCCTTCAGCAAAATTACATATAGGAAATACCTATACTACAGTAGCAGCAGATGCGCTAGCAAGATTCAAAAGACTTACAGGTTATGATGTAATGTTCTTAACTGGTACAGATGAACATGGACAGAAAATTCAAAGATTAGCAGAAGCAAAAGGTGTTACTCCGATAGAATATGTAGATGAAATAGTTGCAGGAATTAAAGACTTATGGAAAATGATGAATGTAAACTACGATAAGTTTATAAGAACTACAGAGGAGTATCATATTAAAGCTGTTCAAGATATTTTCAAGAGATTGTATGATCAAGGAGACATATATAAAGATTCTTATGAAGGTTGGTATTGTACACCTTGTGAGTCATTTTGGACTGAGACACAGTTAACAGATGGAAAGTGTCCTGACTGTGGAAGACCTGTTGAAAAAGCAAAAGAAGAGGCGTATTTCTTCAAGATGTCGAAATATGCACCAAAACTTATTGAATATATAGAAAGTCATCCGGAGTTTATTCAACCTGAATCAAGAAAAAATGAAATGATAAATAACTTCTTAAAACCAGGTCTTCAGGATCTTTGTGTGTCAAGAACATCTTTTGATTGGGGAGTTCCAGTAACTTTTGATGAAAAGCATGTTGTATATGTTTGGATAGATGCTCTAGCGAACTATATAACAGCCTTAGGTTACGCAGGTGAAAATAATGAGTTATATAATAGATATTGGCCAGCAGATATTCATTTAGTTGGAAAGGATATATTAAGATTCCATACAATTTACTGGCCAATTATGCTTATGGCACTTGATATTCCTTTACCAAAACAAGTATTTGGTCATGGATGGCTTCTAGTTGATGGTGGAAAAATGTCAAAATCAAAAGGAAATGTTGTAGATCCAGTGGTGCTTGTAAATCATTTTGGAACAGATCCTGTAAGATACTATCTATTAAGAGAGATACCATTTGGAGCAGATGGATTATTTAATAATGAGATATTTATAAAGAAAATAAATTCCGATTTAGCAAATGATCTTGGAAATCTTTTATCAAGAACTTGTACTATGATAGAAAAGTACTTTGATGGCGTAATCCCTGCACCTACAGCAAAAGAAGAGATTGACAATGAGCTTATAAATCTTGCATTAGAAACACCTATAAAGGTAGAAAAGAGTATAGATAATCTAAGAATACCTGAGGCATTAGATAATATATGGGAGCTTATTTCAAGATCAAATAAGTATATAGATGAAACAACTCCTTGGATACTTGCAAAGGATGAAGCAAAGAAAGAAAGACTTGGAACAGTACTATATAATCTTGCAGAATCGCTAAGAATAACTTCAGTATGTCTTTCAGCATTCCTTCCTGAGACAAGTGAAAAAATTAATAAGCAATTAAACGTAGAGATTACATCATGGAATAGTGTAGCTGCTTTTGATGGAACAAGTGCTGGAACAAAGGTAAATAAGGGTGAGATTATATTCCCAAGGATAGATGTAGATAAGAAAATAGAAGAATTAAATGCGCTTAAAGAACAACAAGCTAGTGAAAACACACCTAAAATGCAACCTTTAAAAGAAGAAATAACTATTGAGGATTTTGAAAAAATAGACTTAAGAGTAGTTAAAGTTTTAGAGTGTGAACCTGTAAAAGGAGCAAAAAAGCTTCTTAAACTAAAGGTAGATTTAGCAGGAGTGGAGAGACAGGTAATATCAGGAATAGCTAAATACTATAAACCAGAAGAACTAGTAGGAAAATATGTAGTATTGGTTGCAAATTTAAAGCCAGTTAAACTTAGAGGGGAACTTTCAGAAGGGATGATTCTTGCAGCGTCAACTGATGATGATAGTAAGTTATTCACAGCTACTATTTTGGGAGACATTCCTACTGGAAGTATAGTAAGATAATAATATAATTTTAAGTAAATATCCTACATGAGGTAAATCATGTAGGATATTTGTAATTAAAAGGGGGCACCTTAGTAGTGATTGACGATAGGAAAAAGATTGAAGTTTATTAAAAAAGATGTAAATTTTAAAATAAAGCTTGACTATATTTCAAAATGTAATAAAATGGATAATATGTTGGTAATTACTAAACGATATATTATCCATTTAAATATGATTTTAGAAATTAAGTTAAATTGGATTTAAGTATTTTGAATGGAGAGATACAAACTATGGATAATATGAAAATAGAAAAATCTATGAGTATATTTGATGCACATGCGCATTATGATGATGAACAGTTTAACGAGGATAGAAGTATAGTTCTAAAGGAACTTAAAGAAAATAATATAATTGGAGTTCTAAATTGTGGAACTTCTTTAGAGGGATGTGTAGAATCTGTTAATCTTTCTAATAAATATGATTTTTTCTATGCCGCTGTGGGTATACACCCTGAGTATGCAGATACCTTTAGAGCAGATACTATTAGTCAGCTAAAGAGAATGGCAGAAAATAAAAAGGTTAAAGCCATGGGAGAAATTGGGCTTGACTACTATTGGGATGAGAATCCAGATAGAGAGATACAAAAAAAGGTATTCATAAGGCAGATGGAACTTGCGAGGGAACTTAATCTTCCTGTAATTATACATGATAGAGATGCGCATGAAGATACGCTAAATATAATAAAACAATTTAAAGGGGTTATAGGTGAAATTCATTGTTTTTCAGGAAGTGTTGAGTTTGCAAGAGAGTGTATAAAGCTTGGTTACTACATAGGATTTACGGGTGTTGTAACATTTAAAAATGCTAGAAAGATATTGGAGGTTGTTAAGGACGTTCCTATTGAAAGAATAGTCGTTGAAACTGATTGTCCGTATATGGCTCCAGACCCTTTTAGAGGTAAAAGGAATAGATCAGAATATATAAAATATATTATAGATAAAATAGCAGAAATCAAAGATATAGAGCCTGAAGAAGTAAGAGATAGAACTAATTGCAATATTCAGAGGTTGCTAAATATAACAAGATAGTGTAAAATTTATAGGGAATTTAAATATTTTGGAATAATCAAATAATTCAGTCATTAAAAATTGAATTATAGAATATAATTATAATAGTTTAAAAGATTCCACCTAAAAATAATATACAATAGACTGTTTAAGTTTAACCGCTATCATAATTTTTTATTTATTAGTTTTATGCATATGAATGCATTAAACAGTCTAAAAAGCATGAGTGATATTTGACATAAGTAATTATTGCATTTATAATGGGTGATGTCGCTCTTGCCCGGAGGAGGTATTCTTATGGTGGAAAAAATTAAAGATTACTTAAAAAAATACTTTTCTAGCGGTCCTAAATCTGCTATAACATTACTGTCGTTTGTAATTATACTCCTAACAGTGGTAATTTTCAGTACAAGAAAAACAATAGTGGTTTCTGTAGATGGACAGGACAAAACAATTACTACATTTAGCAGTACTTATAAAAAGGCATTAATTAGCAACAATGTGGTTGTAGGACCAAAGGACAAAACCACACCTAGTCTGGACAGTAGAGTTGAAAATGGAGAAAAAATAGCTATAAAAAGGGCAGTTAAAGTTCAAGTAAATGTAGATGGTAAGCAGCTAAGTATTCAATCAGCAGAAAATAACATTGAAAAAATGTTAGAAGCTGAAGGAATAGGACTGAAAGACTTCGATAAGGTAGAACCAGCGAAGCAGTTAGCGCTTAAAGATGGATTAAATGTTGAAGTAATTAGGGTACAAACTAAAGAAATAAAGGAAGTTAAACCAATAGACTATACAACTGTCGTTAAAAAAGATGATGATATTGAACAAGGAAATAACAAAGTTGTACAAGAAGGTAAGTCTGGAGAAAAAGAAACTGTAACCAAAGTCATTTATGAAAATGGAAAAGAAGTTTCGAGAAAAGTAATAAGTGAGGTAATCAAAAAACAACCTATACAAAAAATTGTAGCGATGGGAACACTGAACACATATACTCCTTCTCGTGGAAGTAATGTTTCTTATACAAAATCCTTGAGAATGAGGTCTACTGCTTATAATGCAGATTATGCAAGTACGGGAAAAAGCCCCGGTAGTTCAGGATTTGGAATCACAGCAACTGGAACTGTAGCAAAAAGAAATTCTAATAGTTATAGTTCTGTGGCAGTTGATCCAAGAGTTATCCCACTGGGTACAAAGCTCTATGTAGAAGGGTATGGGTATGCGGTTGCAGAAGACACAGGTGGAGCTATAAAAGGCGAGAAAATAGATCTGTTTTTTAATTCTAGATCAGAAGCGGACAACTGGGGAGTAAGATGGGTTAATGTGTATGTGGTTAAGTAAAATAGGAGCTAAAATAGCTCCTATTTTTCTTTTACTACATATTTTAAATTACTTAGTTGCATACTTTATGATATTATTAATTAGTGTAAATACTTACTAGTATAATTATTTGAGTAATTTTAATGGAGGCAATGTATGATTAAAGAAGTTATTGTAGTTGAGGGAAGGGACGACATTACTGCAGTAAAAAGAGCAGTTGATGCTGAAGTTATAGCTGTAGGAGGTTTTGGAATAAATAAGAAGGTTATAGATAGAATAAAAGAAGCTCAAAAAAGGCAAGGAGTAATCGTATTAACTGATCCAGATTTTGCGGGTGATAAAATCAGAAGAATTATAGCTAAAAGAGTGGAAGGAATTAAGCATGCTTATATTTCGAGAAAAGATGGAACAAAAGATGGAGATATAGGAGTAGAAAATGCTGAGCCAGAAATAATAATGAAAGCACTTGAGGCAGCTAAGTGTGAGTTAAAGGAAAAAAGAATTGAATTTGATATTAATGATATGATTTTTTTTGGCCTCGCTGGAAACACTAATTCAAAAGAAAAAAGAGATATGCTGGGAAAAGAATTAGGGATTGGGTATTGTAATGGTGCACAGTTTTTAACACGATTAAATAATTATGGTATAACAAAAGAAGAATTTATAAAAGCATTAAATAATATAGATAAGGAGAAATAGTATGGAAAATTTACTTACAAAGGATATAGTTGAGAAATATGGATTCAGATTTTCTAAGAGTCTTGGTCAGAACTTTCTAATTGATAAATCTGTTTTAGTAGATATAGTAAATAGTGCTGACATTAGCAATGAAGATGTAGTTATTGAAATAGGCCCAGGTGTTGGAACATTAACTAGGGAGTTACTGAAAAGATCTAAAAAGGTATATGCAATTGAATTAGATTCAGACCTAATACCTATTTTAAACGAAGAACTTAAGGATTTTAATAATTTTGAGCTTGTACATAAAGATGCGCTAAAAGTAGATTTTAATCAACTTATAGGGGAAGAAAAAAGTGTAAAGGTAGTGGCAAATCTACCGTACTATGTAACGACACCTATAATCTCAAAGCTTTTAAATGAGGAATATAATATTAAGTCCCTAACTATAATGATACAAAAGGAAGTAGGGGAAAGAATCGCCTCTAAGCCTGATTGTAAAGAGTACGGTTCACTCTCTATTTTAGTTCAATATTATTGTGATGCTGAAGTAGTAAGAGTGGTGAGCCCCACATCATTTATACCAAGACCTAAAGTAGAATCTATAGTTTTAAGACTAGATAAACTTGATGGGCCAAGAGTTAAAGTTAAGGATAGAAATTTATTTTTTAAAATAGTAAGACACTCATTTAATATGAGAAGAAAAACTCTGTGGAATGCACTTAAAAATTTAAACCTTTCAAAGGAGGTCATGGAGTTAGCTTTTAATAATGCTTCTATTGATCCTAAGAGAAGAGGAGAGACTTTGTCTATAGCCGAATTTGGAAGACTTTCGGATTGTATATTCGATTTATCATAATCTTTTTTTCTTAGTTGATGACAATTTGTTCACTTTTTGGTTCTTACCTCATATATTATAATGAATGAAATATATGGAGGTATACGAAGTTGGCACAAAAAAAGAGTTATAGTAGGTATTTCATAATATTACAAGAAGATGAAAAGGGATACTCCTTATCTTCTGACAAGTTAGCGTCAGGTTATGCCAAAATGGAGTTGAAAAATGATAAATGTAAAATATCTTACTATGTACAAAATTTAAAAAAGGAGATAACTCCCTATTACATGATTTTAATATGTAATAAGAAAGATGTAAAAAAGATAATAAAAGTTGGAGAAATGAACATAGATGATTATGGCAGGGCAGATGTTTGTTATGAGTATCCTGCAAATAATATAGCAGGTAGCAATATATCAATGGATAAGGTTACCGGTGCTGCAATAGTAAAACTTGTAGATGGAAATTTAACATCAGTTATGAGTGGATTTGCAAGTACAGAAATTCCTGAGTGGAAAAAGTTTATATTAGTTGAGGATAAAGCTAGAAACTCTAATGATGAAGAAATAATGCCTGAAGAAAAGAGTATATTTGATAAATATGAGCAAAGCATAGAACTTGTTAAGCAAGAAGAGAGAAATGAAAGCATAGATAACCCAGAAGTACAAGATGATTTGGAGCAAATAAGAAAAGAAGTAATTAGAGAAGAAGAGGAAGAAGTAAAAGAAGAAGTAAGAGAAGAAGTAAAAGAAGAAGTAAAAGAAGAAGTAAGAGAAGAAGTAAGAGAAGAAGTAAGAGAAGAAGTAAGAGAAGAAGTACAAATAGATAGTAATGAAAATGAAGAGATACCGGAATCTGCAAGACAACAACAAGATAGTGAAACTGAGGATAACTTAGATGTTATGGAAGGAAAATTGCCAGTAGAAAATGAGGATGATAACATCAATAGAGATTCTATAGAAGATGACAAAGAAGCATGTGAAGAAACTGATCATGAATGTGAACAATATAGAAATGAGGAAAACGAAGGTGAAGATTGTTCAAGAAAAACTACTGATAAGTTTTTCAAGTCTCTAGTAGCGGGTTTTGAAGAACTACCTAGCATATGTGAAGAGATAAAAAGATGTGTTTGGTATAAAGTTCCTATTAGGTCTAGTAAAGACTTGAATGATAAATCAAATTATCATAGATATAATATAATATATGCTCCTATGATGAAATATCTTCAGTATATCGGAAAGTATGGACATTGTTTGCTAGGATACAAGTATGACAAGTCTGGAGATGTTAAATATTTGGTATATGGCTTACCAGGAAAGAAAGATATAAAAGAACAACCTTATGAAGGTAGATCAGGATTTGTAACTTGGGTTCCAACTGACAAAGATGAACTTAATGGATATTGGCTTATGTTCTATGACTTTGTAACTTCTAGTATAGTAATACCTGTAAAAAAATAATGTGTAATCATATAAAAATAGCACCAAAATGTCTAATATTTTTGGTGCTATTTTCATATAATTAAGTATTACGTATATAGGAGGTGAGTGCTAGGCTTATATTTATTATATAAGATGGCGTTATCATGAAACTTATAATATTGAATAGAAAAAGATTAGGTGTAACAGTAATTATAATTGGACTTATGTTAGTATTATTTGGATTTGAAAAGCATTTTGATGCAAGACTTAAGTTTACTGCTCTTATGCAGAATAACATAAATTCTTTAGTGGAATATGAGGCCCTAAATAATAAGTTAAGGTATAAGCTTCCATCAGAGTGGATTACAACAGAGCAAAAATTTTCTGGACAAGAGATACTCTATCATAATGATTTTAGGGACAAAGACTCTAAAACTTATGGATTTATAGAGGTTTGGAATTTAAAAAAAGATCTAAAAACATTTCTTGAAGATAGTAAAAAGATATCAAGTGAGCAAAATAAATATAAGGATTATAGCATTACTCCAATTAGCATAAATAATAGAAATGGATACTTAGTGAGTTATACCATGGCAAACAGATCTAATATTTATTATAAGGGATACGAATATTTTATAATAGATAAAGATAAGTTCTTTAGATTTTCTTTTTTCATGAGAGAGGAGAATTTTAAAGAAAATATGCCAACTGTTTTTAAAACTATTGTTCAAACCTTAAATTATGAGGAATAGGAAAAACAAGGAATGCCTTCTAATGCTCTTTGTGATTAATTATCACCAAGAGTTTTTTTATTTTAAATATGCTATAATATTACCAAAAGGTTTTGTGATATTACACGAGGAATACAGGAGGTAGTATTAATTGCAAGGTAAATCTAAGGGTTTAAGAAATAAAGGAAGTTGGTTTTTAATTATAGTTTTAGTAGCCTGTTTTATTTCATCAGGTTGTAGTAAGATTGATGAGCTGAAGGTGAAAAGTGGCCTCAAAAATACTGATTTTGAATATATAAAACAAGGGAAAATAGAAAAGATAGTAATACAAAGCACTAGAGATCAAGGTTTTAGGTTTATAGTCACAGATAAGAATGCTATTAGTGAATTATATGACATTCTTTCTCAAGCAAAGACAGCAACTCAAAAGTCTCCATTAGAGCCTGATTATATATTTGAAATGGTTGAAGGAAATAAAGTTCATAAATTTAGTTATATAGCTGGGCTAGATAGAAAGGATTCGGGAAATCTCTATAGCGATGAAAAAATATATATTGTATCTAAAAGAATAGATAATGATATAATAAAAAGTTTTTGGACCATAAGAAAACCAAAAGATTTTAAGGAGGTATACTATAGTTCAATAACAGAGACTTTAGAACAATATCTAAAAGATAGGGATAAAAATAAGTCTTTAGGTGTAAACTTAAGAGATGATGTTGAATCAGGAAAATTTATATTATCAACAGATCTAGAGGACTTTAAGGGGAATTTAAATAGTAAATTTAAAAATGTAAAAGTTGCAGATAAGAATAAAGAAAATTATGATGTTTGGGCTACTGTAAAAACACAAGGCTATAAATCTACTCTATACAAAGCTATAGTTACCTTTTGGGATAAAAATGAAAAAAGTGAAAGAAAATATTATATATTTGATAAATATGAAAATGGTAGATGGATTATAAAAGTGTCAGAGGAAAAACCGGAGGGATTCTAAATTTTTGTTGCTTTTGAAATATTTATCATAGTGGTATAATGATGATAACAGATACATTGTATGCTTACATAATTTTAGCATATGATGAAAACTTATACCAAAGGAGGAATATACTAATGGGAAATTGCGATAGTTGTTCAAGCAAAGGAAAATGCAATAGTAATAGTGAAAGTTGCTCAAAGACAATGCCTAAGTATGGGAAAATAAAGCATATAATTGGAATTATAAGTGGTAAAGGTGGCGTTGGAAAGTCAACTGTTACAGGTATATTAGCTACTCAGTTAAGAAAATCTGGTTATAGTGTTGGAGTTTTAGATGGAGATATTACAGGCCCATCTATGCCAAGATTTTTCGGTGTAAATAATCAGAGGGCAGATATAAATCAAGTTATGGATACACAAGATGTAAAGTTCGTTCCAGTAGAAACCCCTTCAGGTATAAAAGTAATTTCTTTAAATTTACTTACTGAAGAGGAAGAACAACCAGTAATTTGGAGAGGGCCAGTAATTACAGGGGCATTAAAGCAAATGTATACTGACACTGAGTGGGGGGAACTAGATTATCTTTTAATAGATATGCCACCAGGAACAGGAGACATAGCGTTAACTATAATGCAGGAAATTTCGCTTGAGGGTATGGTGATAGTATCAACACCTCAAGATATGGTGTCTATGATAGTTAAAAAAGTGGTTATTATGGCTCAAAAGATGAATGTTAATATAATAGGATTAGTAGAAA
This sequence comes from Clostridium sp. CS1-1, assembly GCF_056135525.1. NCBI lineage: Bacteria > Bacillati > Bacillota > Clostridia > Eubacteriales > Clostridiaceae > Clostridium > Clostridium sp. CS1-1. Next base: position 50,583 of record NZ_CM148680.1, read on the forward strand.
ATATGTCTTACGTTAATTGTGGTAAGTGTGGGGAAAAAATAAGAATTTTTAGCAAGAAATCGGCAGAAGAACAAGCTGAGTACTTAGGATTGCCTTTACTTGCCGAGATGCCAATAAATCCTGATTTAGTAGAAAGTATGGAAAATGGTAAAGTAGAAAATTACATAGTTGAATCTGGTGAGTATGATGATTTACTTGATAGATTTAAGAGTAAAATCAGTTAATTATTTTTAATGTTTAATGTAAATATATAATACTTAATTTTTAGAAATCCTAATATTAAGTTCATTATTCTATAATAAATAAGTGTATTTTAGACAATAATAGATATGGAAATGTTAAATTTGATATTATAGGAGGAGTTAAAATGAAAGCAGTAGTTGATAAGGATACATGTATATCATGTGGATTATGTCCATCAATATGCCCTGAAGTGTTTGAGATGGAAGATGACGGAAAAGCAGGAGTAGTTGTTGATGAAGTTCCTGGCGATGCGGTAGACTCAGCGAAGGAAGCAGAAGAAAGTTGTCCTGTAGATGCTATCACAGTAGACTAAAAGAAAACTAAGAAGGCTAATTTAGCTTTCTTAGTTTTTTAATTTACAGTAAAGTGTAACATATTGTTTTTGATTAAATATGTTAAGTAATTATCTTAATAAAATTATTTAAAATAATCCCATATAACTGTGATTAATCATTCTCATAGATCCTGTTTGGATATTTACTTTATCGCCTACTTTGACTCCAACTGGAAGTTGATAAACTCCAATATTTACTGTTCTCCCATCGTTAAAATTTACACAGGCATCCATTAAGTTTATATCAATTATTTTTCCAATCATTGTATATCACCTCTATAATAGTGTGTTTTATTATTCAGCAATTATTCATGAATTTTTTCTCAAATATCAAATGACGTACTATAGTAAAAAATAAGATAATATGAAGATAGTCAAAAGCAGTCGGTGGTAATATATTCTTAGCCCTTATTTAAAAATTGCTTAAAAATTTTTAGCATAGTATAATATCATGGTGTTTAGCACAATATATAGTAGTTTGGAGGTATGTAGTATGCTACATGTTGTGAAGAGGGATGGCAGAAAGGTAGAATTTGATTCTATAAAGATAACGAATGCTATAAAGGGCTCTTCTGAAGAGATTGGATATGAGTTAAGGGAAAGTGAATTTATAGACTTAACACAAAAAGTAATGAGAAAAATTGAAGATATAAATGTTTCGGAAATTAATGTGGAAGATATACAAAATATAGTTGAACAAGCTCTACTAGAAAACAGTTATAAGGAAATAGGAATGGCTTATTCCAATTATAGAGGAGAAAGAACAAAGATAAGAGAGATAAAGTCAGACCTAATGAAAGCAATTGAAAAGATAGGGGTAGAAACGGATAGGGATAACGCAAATGTTGGAAACAACTTCAGTTCTAAATTACTAAGAATAGCAAGTGAATCCAATAAGTGGCACAATCTTTCTATTATGCCAAAATATCTTTCTAGGGCACATGAAAATGGTGATGTGTATTATCATGACTTAGATAGTTACAATTTAACTACAAATTGTTTACATATACCAACGAGAGAGATATTAGAGAGAGGGTTCAATACAGGATATGGAACTATAAGAACACCTAGAAGAATAGAGTCGGCAGCAGAACTTTCATGTATATTGTTACAATCTACACAAAATGATATGTTTGGTGGACAATCTCACCCCGACTTTGATAATGACATGGGAGTATTTGTAGATCCTACTAGACAAGAGATAATAGAGGAATTAAAAGAATTAGAGATTAAAGAAGATAAGATTAGTTTTATAGTAGAAAAAAAGCTTAAGAGAATAATAGAACAATCTATGCAGGGCATAGTGTATAACCTTAACACTATGCATTCAAGAGCTGGTAGTCAGGTTCCATTCTCCTCAATTAACATAGGAATACCAGAGTCAAAAGATGCTGCTTTAGTTTGCGAAATATTTTTAAAGGAATACGAAAAAGGATTAGGAAACAACGAACAGCCGATATTTCCAAATATAATATTTAGAGTTAAAAAGGGTGTAAATGCAAATCCAGAAGATCCATATTACTACCTATTTAAGCTAGCTTGTAAGGTAGCTGCCAAAAGAATGAATCCTACATTCATGAATCTGGATGCAGATTTTAATAAGTACTATTATGACCAAGGGGTATTACCTGCTACTATGGGGTGCAGAACATATGTTTGCTCTAATATAAATGGAGAACCAGGAACAAAAGGTAGAGGGAATATAGCTCCAACTACTATAAATTTACCTAGATTAGGACTCATGGCAAAAAAAGACATAAATAAGTTTTTGAAATTATTGGATAGTAAACTTGAGTTAGCTAAAGAATCTTTAATGCATAGATATGAAGTTCTTAAAAGATTAAGATTAAAAGACTTACCTTTTGTAGCTGGACAAGGGCTAATGAAAGGTTCAGAAAATTTATCGCAAAATGATTCTATAGAACCTATATTAAAGCAAGGAACATGGTCAATTGGATTTATTGGACTTGCAGAAACATTAGTATCTTTATTAGGAAAACATCATGCAGAAAGTGATGAGTCTAGGGAATTAGGAATAAAAATAGTTTCACATATTAGGAGATATACTGATAGGCTAACGGAGGAAACTCATTTAAATTGGAGTTGCTATGCAACACCGGCAGAAGGACTTAGCGGTAAATTTATACTACAAGATAAAAAGATATTTGGCGATGTACCTGGAGTAACTGATAAAGATTACTATACAAATTCATATCATATACCAGTGGGATATCCAATATCAATAAAGGATAAAATAGACATAGAAGCACCATACCACAAGTTATGCAATGCTGGACATATAAGTTATATAGAGATAGATGATTATCCTTCTGCAGAAGTGATTATGGACATACTGAACTATGCGTATAATAACACTAATATAAGCTATATAGGTATTAATTTTCATATAAGATATTGTAAGGATTGTGGAACTTATCTTCATGGCGAAGAGAGTTGCCCAAGCTGCGGAGGTATTAATATACAAGGAGTTTCAAGAGTAACAGGATATCTTTCACTAGATGAAAGATTTGGAGCTGGAAAAGTTGCAGAGAGAAAAGACAGAATTTCACATGGAAATAATAATCAGGTTTATACAGTCACTAATTAAAATTTTAATATAACATAAGTTAAAGGGCAGAGAATAAACTCTGTCTTTTAATTTATAAGTTATAATTTGTTTTATGCCAGATAGAGTTTTTATGAGGCTAATGTAAATATTTCACAGGGGGAAGTTTAGCATGAAAAATGAGGTTAGATTATCAGGAATAGCTTATGAAAGCCTAGTCAATGGGCCAGGACTTAGGAGGGTATTCTTTGCACAAGGATGTAAGCATAACTGCGATGGTTGTTTTAATCCTAGTACTCATGATTTTAATGGAGGAGAGATAAAGGATATAGATGAGCTTGTAGAAGATATAAAAGTTAATCCAATGATAAAAGGAGTAACATTTTCAGGTGGAGACCCTTTTGAACAAGCAGAAGAATTTGCATATATGGCTCGAAAAGTAAAAGAATTAAATTTAAACATATGGTGCTATACAGGATATACCTTTGAGTATATTTTAAGTAATATAAATAAACACAAGGGATGGGACAACCTGTTACATTATATAGATGTTTTAGTAGATGGAAAATTTGAAGAAGATAAATACGTCGAAAACCTTAAGTTTAAGGGATCGACAAACCAAAGAATTATAGATGTAAAGAAAAGTTTGAAAGCTAGACACACAATAAATTTAGATATATAAAATATGATATTAGTCTACTTTAATATTAAGTTTATTTATTATCCAAAACATATTAAAAGTATCCATTGTATAAATAACAATTATAAGAAAATGCTATCAATATCACTGCTCCTAATAAATGACATTGATAGCGTTTTTAACTTTAACTAAATTATAAATATATATTAAGAATATTGAACTAGTTATCTTAAAGTGAATTTTTAGAAGGAATCCTTATTTATAATTTAAAATCATAACCTTATTTGTGCCTTCAAGTTGGCCTTCTATAGTTAAAGTGCTACTTCCAACTCTTTCACCATTTTTCATATAAGCTAGAAAGTTTTCTAGGCCCTCTAGTTCAAAAGATAACATAGGGGTTTTGTAATGCATAGGTATTACTATGTGGCTATTAATTAATTTAGCTACTTCAGAAGCTTCTTTACCATCTAATGTAAAGTTGCCGCCTATAGGAATAAGTAACACATCCACAGTTCCTATTTTTTCAATATCATCTTTTGATAGAATATAACCTAGATCACCTAAATGACATATTTTATAGCCATCTACTGTCAAAATAAAAATTGTGTTTTCGCCACGCTTTGCTCCTTGTACTTTATCGTGGTAAGAAGGAACAGCTGTAACAGGTATGTCGCAAAGATAAAAAAAGCCTACTTTATCTACTACATGCTCATATTTAACATTTTCTAAATAGTCATGATCAGGATGATGGTGGCTGATTGTAACTAAATCTATATCTCCTTTAAATGTATCATATCCAACGCTTTCATCGAAGGGATCCATTAAAATTCTTCTCCCCTTGGAATCTTTAATTAAAAAAGATGAATGACCAAGCCAAGTTATCTCCACAAAAAAGCACCTCTTTCTTTTGATTTATCACTTGCTTAAATAACAGTATACATATATATTATAACCTTAATAGATTATATTAAAATAAATATGTAATCCATTAAGTCTAAAAAATTCTTGTTTTTCTATCTAAAACTTGCTTAGAATATTACAAGAAATATCCCAAAGTAGTAAAATCAGAAGATTATCAATAAAATTAGTAGCATATGCGATATTAATGTCAAAATACATCTACTTTTCAGTGTAAAATTTAGATAATTTATATTATAATAGTATATGGTGGATAATTTTCATATAAATATATTAAGTATAATAAAGTTTTTGATGTGTTATTATGTAAATTACTTAATATAAAAAATTTGGAGGTGATTGTGTGACAAATAAGAAAAACTGTATTTTTATAATACTTAGTTTTTTGTTTGTTTTAGTTTTTAGCAGTAAAATCAATTTTGTACAAGCAGCTTCTTATGATGATATAGGGGTAAAGGCAGATATTGACGCAGGTAAAGTATGGACTATAAAATTTAATAAAGAATTAGACAAAAATACAGTGAATAGTTCTATGTTTATAGTAACTGACGAAAATAATCAACAAATAGAAGTTAACGTAAGTATTGGGAATGACAATAAGTCAGTTATAGTATCACCTAAAAATCAATATGATTATGGAAAAACATATAACTTATTGATAAAAGATGGAATAAAGTCACTAGAAGGTGGTAAGTTACTTAAATCAGTTAATATGCAGTTTAAAATTAAGTCTAATCCAATAGTTGATAAAGGTTATGTAGTAACTATTGATCCAGGTCATGGTGGAAGTGATACTGGAAATATTGGACAAACAGGTGTAAAGGAGAAAGATGTAGACCTATCAGTAGCGTTAAAGGTAGGGAAAATTCTTCAAGATAACGGAGTAAGTGTAATATATACAAGAAATAGTGACAGTGTATCTTGGAATAAAGATAATGATTTAAAGGCGCGTTTTGATATAGCTAATAATGCTAAATCTGATTTTTTTGTAAGTATACACGTAAATAGCTATCCTGAAAACTCATCGGCGAATGGAATAGAAACATATTATGCTGAACCTGACGTTGTTGGAAAAGGATTTGCTCAATCAATTCAAGAAGAACTTACAACAAGAACAGGGCGTGTAAATAGAGGAGTAAAGGTAGGCCTTGCACAACACGAAATACTAAGAGGAACTACAGCAAGTGCCGCATTAGTGCAATTGGGGTTTATTACAAATCCAGAGGAAAGTGTTGTTTTAGGAACTGAAGACTTTCAAAATAAAAGTGCATCTGCTATTGCTAATGGAATACTTAAATCTTTAAGCTTAGTAGATAAAAGTAAGAATATTACTATAAGTTCTATAAAAGAGTCATCTGATAGTGTAGTACAAGGAAAAGCTTATACTCTTCCACTAAGTGTATCAGCAGTTATGAGCGATGGAAGTTCTAAAAAGGTTAATGTAATTTGGGATGATAAGACGGTTAATACAGCTGAAATAGGAACGTACTCTTACAAAGGAACTGTAGCAGGATATAGTAAAGCTACATACTTAACGCTGAGGGTAGTTTCTGAATCTGATCCAGTACCTCCAGATCAAACAAACAGTAAGGTTATAGTATTAGATCCTGGGCACGGTATAGGTAGAGATACGGGAGCAACGGGAGTAACTGGTGTTCAAGAAGATGATGTAACTCTTAAGGTGGCATTAAAGACAGGTAAGATACTTGAGGAGAATGGTGTAAAAGTAATCTATACCAGAACTACAGATGAACGTTCTTCGACGCCAATGAGTGTTGTAGAAAGTTTACAAAGAAGATGCGATACTGCAAATAATGCAAATGCAAGATACTTTGTTTCTATACATAATAACTCATTTAGTAGCGAAAGTGCCTATGGTACAGAGACCCTTTATAACCCAGGAAATACAGATGGTGAAAAGCTAGCAAGAGCTATACAAAATAGTATTGTAAGTGAATTAGGATCTTTTGATAGGGGATTAAAGGATGGAAGCTGGCTATATCTCGTGAATAATAGTAGTGTTACTACGGTTCTGACAGAGCTAGGTTTTTTAAGTAACCCAGGTGAAGAACAGAAGCTAAATAGTGATGAGTATCAAAATAAATATGCACAAGCAATAGCAAGGGCTATATTGCAATCTCTAAGCGAATAATTTGAAACCTAAATTCAGGTGGGATTTTCCCATCTGTTTTTTATTATAAGTTATTTTAAGTAAAAATAATGTGATTAAAAAATATTTATAAAAAAAATTGACAATAAAAGGTGGTTATACTATAATAAAAAGAAATTATAATGATGTGTAAAATTTTTTAGATTTAAAAATGTTGAGCAGGAAAAGTATTTAAACTTAGTTACTTACAGAGAGTGGAGAATGGTGAAAATCCACAGGAGGAGTTTAAAGAAAATCACCTGGGAGTTGGGAAACTGAATAAGTATATATTTAGTAAGTTTCTTCGTAATTCTGCGTTAAAGAATAGAGTATGCTTGTACTTGAAAGTATTTTACCATAGGTGGTATAACGAATTTAGCTTCGTCCTATTTGGATGAGGTTTTTTTATTTGTAAATTATAAAAAATAAGTATAAAATATGGAAAGTGGTAAAAAATTTACAATAACAAAGGAAAGGGGCTAAGATTATGTACAAAAAGATTGACAATTCCAGAAGCTTTGTCCAAATGGAGAAAGATGTAATAGGGCTTTGGAGAGAGAGAGATGTTATCAAGAAAAACTTTGATCTAAATAAAGATGGGGAATACTTTACTTTCTATGATGGACCACCAACTGCAAATGGAAAACCTCATATAGGTCATGTACTTACAAGAGTTATGAAGGACTTAATTCCAAGATATAAGGTTATGAAAGGATATAGAGTTCTTAGAAAAGCAGGCTGGGATACACATGGTCTTCCAGTTGAACTAGAGGTTGAAAAGACACTTGGTATTTCGGGAAAACCTCAAATTGAAAGTTATGGTGTGGAAAAGTTTATTCACAAATGTAAGGATAGCGTATTCACATATGTTAGTCAGTGGGAAGAGATGTCAAATAGAATAGGATTCTGGGTTGATATGGATAATCCTTATGTAACTTATCATAATAATTATATAGAATCCGTTTGGTGGGCTTTAAAACAAATATGGGATAAAGACTTATTATATAAAGGTCATAAAATTGTGCCGTACTGCCCAAGATGTGGAACAGCGTTATCATCACATGAGGTGTCACAAGGATACAAAGATGTAAAAGAAGCATCTGTGTATGTTAAATTTAAGTTGAAGAATCAAGATAAGTATATGCTTGCATGGACGACTACACCTTGGACTCTACCAAGCAATATAGCATTAACTATAAATAAGAATTTTGATTATGTAGAAGTGTTAAATAAAGAAGAACATTTAATTTTAGCCGAAGGGCTTTTATCAAAACTTGATGGAGAATATGAAGTTTTAAGAAAGTTTAAAGGTGAAGAATTATTAGGTTTAGAATATGAGCAATTGCTTAAGTTCGTAAAACCTGAAGGTAAAGCATTCCAAGTTGTTCATGGAGATTATGTAACTTTAAGCGATGGTACAGGAATTGTTCATACTGCACCTGCATTTGGTGATGATGATAACATGACTTGTAAAAAATATGATTTAGCATTTGTAAATCCAGTTGATACGCAAGGTCGTTTTACAGATGAAGTTACTCCATGGAAGGGAATGTTTGTAAAAGAAGCAGATCCTAAGATTATAGAATTCTTAAAAGAAAATAATTTACTTTATAAAGATGAAAAATTCCTACACTCATATCCATTCTGTTGGAGATGTGATACCCACTTATTATACTATCCAAGAGAAACCTGGTTTGTAAGAATGTCATCTCTAAGAGATAGATTGGTTAAGAATACTAATGCAACAAATTGGTATCCAGACAACGTAAGAACAGGAAGATTTGGAAATTTCGTAGAGGGAGCTATCGATTGGGGATTAAGCAGAGAGAGATACTGGGGAACTCCTCTTCCAATATGGGAATGTGATTGTGGCCATAGAGAGTGCATTGGAAGCATATCTGAACTTAAAGAGAAGGGGATAGATGTACCAGAAAATATAGAGCTTCATAAGCCATATATTGATGGAGTTAAACTAAAATGTAGCCAATGTGGAAAGGAAATGACTAGAGTTACCGAAGTAATAGACTGTTGGTTTGATTCAGGATCAATGCCTTTTGCACAGCACCATTATCCATTTGAAAATAAAGAAATATTTGAACAAAATTTCCCAGCTCAGTTTATATCAGAAGCTGTAGACCAAACAAGAGGATGGTTCTATACTTTAATGGCTATATCTACTGTGCTATTTGATAAGAGCTCCTTTGAGAACTGTGTAGTTTTAGGTCACGTGCTTGATAAAAATGGTCTAAAGATGTCAAAGAGTAAAGGAAATGTATTAAGCCCAACTGTAGTTCTAGAGAATGAAGGAGCAGATGCTACAAGATGGTACTTCTATACTGCTAGTGCTCCATGGCTTCCATCAAGATTCTATGAAGAAGCAGTACAGGAAAGTCAAAGAAAATTCTTAGGTACTTTATGGAATGTATATTCATTCTATGTTTTATATGCTGATATAGATAACTTTAATCCATTAGATTACAAAGATTTTGTAAGTGGAAATGTAATGGATAAGTGGATAATGTCAAGATTAAACTCTTTAGTAAATGAAACAGCAGAACACTTAGATAACTATAGAATAACTCAAGCAGCTCTTAATATTGGTGAGTTTGTAGATGAACTATCTAACTGGTATGTAAGAAGAAACAGAGCTAGATTCTGGAGTGAGGAGTTAACAGACGATAAAATAGGTGCTTATGTAACTTTATATAGAGTGCTTAAAACATTAACTCAAGTAGCAGCTCCGTTTGTTCCGTTTATGACTGAAGAAATATATCAAAATCTTGTAGTAAATCTTGATAAAGATGCTCCAGAAAGTGTTCATTTATGCAAATGGCCAGAATACAATGAAGCGTTTGTAGATGCAGATTTAGAAGCAGATATGGAAGAGGCTTATAAAATAGTTAAGCTTGGAAGAAGTGCTAGAAATTCCGCTAACATAAAGAATAGACAGCCGCTTTTAGAGATGCTTGTAAGTTCAAAATCTCTTCCAGATTATTATGGAGATATTATAAAAGATGAATTAAATATCAAAGAGGTAGTATTTGGTGCTGATTTATCAAAGTATGTTAACTTTGATATAAAACCAAATTTACCTGTAATCGGAAAAAAATATGGTAAGTTAATACCAGCTATAAGAAAAGAAATATCTTCAATGAATCAAATGGAACTTGCACAAAAAATCAGAAATGGTGAAACAGTGTTAATTTACGTAAATGAAGAAACAGAAATAGAGTTAAATGAAGAAAATTTACTTGTTACGATGCAAGGATTAGAAGGATTTGCATTTGCAGGTGAAGGAACTATAGGCATAGTTTTAGAAACAACAATTACAGAAGAACTAAAAGAAGAAGGAAATCTTAGAGAAATACTAAGTAAAGTTCAAAACATGAGAAAAGAAAGCGGATTTGAAGTTGCTGACAAGATAAATCTTTATGTTTCAGGAAATGAAGCTCTAGAAAATGTAGTGAAAAAATATGAAGATGATGTAAAGAAAGAAACTCTTACTGTAGATGTTATCTACAATTCTTCAAGAGAATATGTTAAGTGCAAGATAAACGGAGAAGAGTTTGATATTGCAGTAGAAGTAGTTAAATAATAGTAAAAAATGTGTATAAGATAAAAACAACTATCTTATACACATTTTTAATGTATAAAAAGGTATAATATAGTTTAAGTAGTATGTTTTAAAAATATAAGTCGGGAGTTGATAGTATGCCAGCATCCATTAAAGATGTAGCTAAGGAAGCGGGAGTATCGATAGCCACCGTTTCAAGAGTTTTAAATGATGTAGACGTTGTAAATGAAGAAACTAAAAAAAAGGTATTAGAAGCAATAGATAAATTAGGCTATAGACCAAATATAGTCGCAAGAAGTTTGAAGACCCAAAAAACAAAAACAATAGGTATAATAATACCTGATATTTCAAGTCAATTTTATCCTGAAATAGTAAGAGGAGCAGAAGACGTAGCTAATATTTATGATTATAATTTAATGCTATGTAATAGTGATTTAGATCCGGAGAAGGAAATAGAATATTTAAGAGTTTTAAGAGAAAAAATGGTTGATGGTGTTTTATACATGAGCACTTCTCTTGAGGATAGCACTTTAGAAATTATAAACAAATTACAGATTCCAATAGTTTTAATAGAAACAACAACTAAGCAAGGAAATATTCCAAGTGTAACTATAGATAATGAGATGGCTGCTTTCGATGCTGTAGAGTATTTGATTAAAAAGGGAAACAAAAAATTAGCATATATAGGAACACATGAAGATGCGGTTCATGCTAGTGCATTAAGATATTCAGGTTACAAAAAAGCAATTATTGAAAACAACTTAAAGCTTGATGAGAAGCTTGTATATTTTGGAGGATTAAAGGCTCAGGATGGCTATGAAGGAATACTAAGTATTTTAGATAACGATAAAATAGATGCTGTATTTTGTGCTAGTGATGAAATAGCCATGGGAACGATAAACGCACTAAGAGAAAAAAATATAAGAGTTCCAGAAGATGTAGATGTAGTAGGTTTTAATAATATATATTCATCAGAAATATTTTATCCAAAAATCACTACAGTAGGTGAACCGATGTATGATATGGGTTCTGTAGGTATGAGAATGCTTATAAAAATTATAAATAAGCAGGAACTGGAAAATAGAAACTATGTATTTAAGCATCAATTAATAGAAAGAGATTCTTGTAAAAAGTAAAGTATAAAAACCACAGCAAGTAACGAATACTTGTTGTGGTTTTATTTTTTTACAAGTTTAAAGTAATAAAAAGGAAAAACCTTGTCGGTAAAAAATGAATCATGTTTAACGAAATTTTTGAATAATATCAACCTAGATGGTATAATTTAACATAAAAGTAAATATACTTATAATTTATATCCTAGGAGGATTATTATGTGTTATAGAGATAAGATTAAGGGAGTATTTTCTTACTTACTTAATATAAAGAATTTAGAAGAAAAAATAACAAGAAATATATTAGATTATGATAATTTTTATTGGGAAAATGAGCTTGAAAAAAATAAAGGTTGCACATTGAACAGATGTAGTGATAAAGAATGGTGGATTAGAGTAACAAAGGAGTGTAAGGATTTATACGAATTTTTTTTAAAGTTATATTTTTATCTTCAAAGAAAGGAGGAAGAGGTAGAAATAATTTGGGGTCATGGACTCATGGTTTGGCAAATTGATAATAAAAAGATAGCATATCCTATTCTTACAACAAAAATGAAATTAGGTTTTGATAATGAAAATGAAGCATTTACTTTAATTAAACATAACAAAACTATAATAAATACAAATATTTTTGATGGAATAAATGTGCCAAATCAAAAGGGTCTATTTGGATTAGAGAGCATATTAAATAATAACTTAGATCCAAGAAATATAGAAAATGTGGAAGGTGTTTTTAATCAAATAGTATCATATTTAAGTGCTGATGGGAAAGTAATTGTAAATCATATCGGTCAGGAGCAAATAAATTTTCTTGATTATCCCGTTATCTATAATATGCCTGTAATTTTTATAAGAAAAAGTAATATGAAATTATGGCAAAGGGAGATAACAAACATAATTAAAGAAATAGATAAAGGGTACCCTATACCAAATACAATCAGAGCGATAGTTGACGATGTGAAAATAGAAGAGGATAAAAAAGATTATCATAATTGGGGGGGAATTACCGAGGAAACACTATTCCCACTAGAGGAAAACGTTGAAGAAGAAAAGATTGTTAAACGAATAAGTGAAAATTACGGATTAGTGGTACAGGAACAGTTTGGTATGGAGAAAACAAATACAATAATAAACTTAATATGTCATTTTGCAGCACATGGCAAAAGAGTTCTAGTAACTGGCGAAACAGATAAAGAGCTTAAAATATTGTCCCAAAGTATGCCTGAAGCTATAAAACCATTTTGTTTAAGTATCCTTGGGAGTGATACAAGTTCCATAAAAGAACTTGAAGAATCTATATACAAAGTAGAAAAAAATTTGAAATTAAATCCAAAAGATTTAGAAGATCAGATTATAAATCTAACTAAAAATTTAAATATATGTAAAAAAAATCAAAGTTATTTATATAGTAAATTTAATGAGATTCAAATGATTGAGGAGAAAGAAATTGGATATTCGGGAGAGTTTTATAAAATTATAGGAGTTGCAAAATGGGTTAAGGAAAACAAAGAATTATATTCATGGATAGAAGATGATATACATAAAGACCAGGAGTCACCGATAACTGAAAAAGAATTTGAATCTTTATTACTTCTTTTTAAAGAAATTAGTAAGGAAGAGAAAGAAAAATATGATGTCATAAAGCCTATGTTGGATAAGTTGCCTTTAAGTAATGAACTATGTGAATCTATATCTAAGTTTAAAGAGTTAAGTGTCAATTATGATCAGTATACAAGTGCAATAAAAGACTGGCGTATACCAAATGACAATAGATGTAATTATAATAATCTATTAAATCTACTTTGGGAATGCAAAATAAAGATTGGAGGACTTGAAAATGACATGTTTGGCAGCATATTAGGTAAGTATTTTAGTAATGAAATTGAGCATGAATCCTTTAATGACATTGCTCGTAAGTGTAATAATTATCTTTTAACACTTAAAAGAATAGGAAATGACTTAAGAAACAATAAAGTTACAATACCAGAATATGTGGATATATATAAGCTTAGCGATGATTTCAATAGTTTATATGAGAGATTAAGTTTAAGAGGAAAGATAGGAAGAGTATTTAAGTTAACACACCCTGAGTATGACTATATTGTCAGGGATTGTACTGTTAACCAAAGACAAATAAAAAATATCGAGCAAGCTTCTATAGTAAAATCTTATATTCAAGAAAGGATTATATTAAGAGAACTGAAAACTTTATGGAACAATACTGTAAGGGTATATGGTGGAAAAACGCTAACAGTTGAAGATAAACAAATAGAATTAATTATAATTGAGGAGTATGTAAAAAAGCTTAATATTATGGTCAATTGGGATAAGGAATATAAGAATAGAATTTTACTTCTACTAGGGAGAATATTAATACCTAGAAATATAAATTGGTATAAAGTAGAAACATATGATTACCTAATTAAATGTATAAAAGCTATTAAGAATATAGAAGAATATAATAAATTAAAAGCATATATAGAAGTAACGAAAAAATTAATTTTATACACAGAAAAGTTAAGCGATTTATATAAGGCGATAGAAGAACTTGATATTAACAAAATAAAAATTTCTATAAATAAAGTAGAAAAGCTTAGTATGTCTAAAGATAAGTTTTTAGAAATAGATAATCTTATAAAAAAGTTATCAAAGGTATGTCCAAATACCTCACAAAAAATAGTTGATAAATGGGGAGACAGTGAAAATAATTTCAATAGTTGGAGCTATGCTTGGAAATGGGCTAAATGGAATAGTCTTTTAAAGGATACTTATAGTTTAGATACAGAGCTTATAGTTAATTTAATAAAAGAGGAAAAGAAAATGGAGAAGAAACTTATTGGACAAATTATAGCAAAGAAGACAATGTGTAATCAAATATTAAAAGCTTCAGAAAGTAAAAAGAGGAGTCTAATGGCTTGGATACAGGCTATAAAAAAGGCCAGCAAAGGCACAGGGAAGATGGTATCTGAATATAGAAAAATAGCACAAAATGAGATGGAAATATGCAGAGAAGTTATTCCTGTATGTATTATGCCGTTAAATAGGGTTATAGAAAATATAAGGTTATCTGATAGGCAATTTGACTTAGTAATTTTAAATCAAAGCAATAAAAGTGATATATTTTCTATATGCGCATTAATGAGAGCTGAGAAGGCAATTGTATTTGGTAATGACAAAGAAGTGATTAAGCAACCTACAAAGTTAGATGAAAATACTATTGATAATTTAATTAATAGACATTTAAAAAGTATTCCCCAGAAGGAATTATTTGATTTTCAAACAGATTTTTATAGTACTGCCCTTAGAATATTTCAAAGTAGGTTAATGGTAAAAGAGTATTTTACTTGTCTGCCCAATCAAAATAGTAAAATTAAAAACATTGACTATATTTTTAGATCACAGTTTCAAAAAGATGTTTATAATATTATAAAAAATAGAGGTTATTCGATAGTACCTGAGATTAAGATGGATTCATGTAAGGTTGATTTTATATTAGAGGGGAGAAGAAATAAGGTCGTGATTATATGTGATAATGATTATATAAGCAAGAGCTGTAATTGGGAACAATCAATTAATAGACAGTTTGAGTTAGAAAGAGAGGGATGGATAGTTCATAGAATAAGAGGAAGCCAATTTTATTATGATGCTGAGAAAACCATGGACAAACTATGGAGTAAGCTCAGAGATATTGATATAGATAGGTTTGAAAACCAAAAGATATTAGCTACAAATCTGAAAGTTGTGTAAAAAGCATTTAAAACAATAGTTCATGCATTTATAATTATATTAGATACTATTTTAAAACAAGGGTGATATTATATGACAAAAATGATATATGATAATATTCCTATAGAGTTTATTTCCACAATATCTAGGAAAGAAGCAAATAGTAAAAAGCCAATATATCAGATTCACAAATGGTTTGGAAGGAAAACGGATGCCATATTTAGAAGTATACTACTATCATTAGAGCTAAACGATGATGATATAGGCAGTTTTAATGATAAATATTATAAGGATAATCATAATATTTTAAAGGGTAAGGTAATATTAGACCCATTTATGGGAGGAGGAGTAACCCTTGCAAACACTCTAAGATTTGGTGGAAAGGCTGTAGGAGTAGATATTAATCCCGTAGCCTGGTTTATAACTAAAAACGAACTTCAACTTCCAAAGGGAGATAAGGGTAAGGAATATGATTCTATAGAAGAAATAATAAAAGGACTAAAGAATGAGTTTGATAAACTTGAAGAAAGTATAGGGAGAGAAATCAAAGATATATATACTACAACAATATATGATCAGAATAAAGGAATTAACAAAACAGTTGATATAATGTATGTATTGTGGATTAAGAGAGTTAAGTGTCCGGAGTGTGGAAAATATACCAGGCTATTTTCATCTTACAGCATTACTAAGAATAGTAGAAAAGATTTTAAAAACTATAATATATGTCCTAATTGTGGAGAGATTGTTAGGGGAAATGAGAAAATACTATTATGCAATAAGTGTAGATATAGTTTTGAAAAGGACGAAGGAAACTATAAAGGGAGAAGTTTCGTATGCTCTAATTGTAATAAAAAATCTAATCTAGTAAGAGATGTAATGAAAAAGAGAAAGAATCCTCTTACAGCTGAAATGTATGCAATTCAATATTATGATCCTGAAACTAGGGAAAAAGGGTTTAAAGTTCCAGATAAAGATGACCTAAATAAGTATAAGGAAATAAAAAAAATGGCTATGGAGTTAAAAAATGAGGAGTCAGAATTTATTCCCAAGAGTAAGATACCTCAGGGATATAACACAAAGCAAATACAAAATCATAATTATAACTACTGGAGTCAGATGTTTAATGATAGACAACTTTATTGTTTATCTAAGCTTTTACAGGAAATAAATAAAATAACCAATAGTAGGATGAAGGAGTTATTTCTATGTATATTTTCTAATACAATAAATGCCAATAATATGTTTTGCATTTATAACTCTCAATGTAGCAAGATAGAACCTTTATTTGGTGATCATCATATGGCACCTGTAATTAATCCAGTAGAAAATAATGTTTGGGGAGCGAGGTTTGGACGAGGAAGCTTTATTAAATACTTTAAATCTTTATTACAAAGTAAGCAGTTTAATAGTACACCGTACGAGCGATTAGTTGTAGATGGTAAAAATAAAAATGTAATATTAAAGAATGAGAAGTTTTCTTCTGCCTTTACGGATAGCTTTGAAGAATTGATAAATGGTAATAAGAACACTATGCTAAAGTGTGGTAGTGCAGAAGACTTATCATTTATTCCCTCAAAGTCCATAGATGCAGTTGTTACAGATCCACCATATTATTCCGCAATTAACTATGGTGAAATAAGTGAATTTTTTTATACTTGGTCTAGGCTAATCCTTAAGAATAAATATGAGTTTTTTAAACCTGAACATATATTAAGTGACAATGAAGTTACTGTAAATGAAGTAAAGGGAATAACTAGAGAACAATTTATTAATAAATTATCTAAGTGTTTTGAGGAGGTAAGAAGAGTCTTAAAGAAGAATGGACCGATGATTCTTACATATAATAGTAGTTATCCCGATGGATGGTATGTTTTAATACAATCTATGATGAATGCAGGCTTTATAATAGAAAAGACATATCCAATTCATACGGAGCTAAGGGCGGGGCTCGTAGATAATAGAAGAGAAAAGATGAATTATGATCTTGTTATAGTTGCAAGGGAAAATAGCAGTTCTAATGATAAATCTGTGCAAATGGAGGACTTTTTTAGTCAAGTACAGCTTGAATTTAAAAGAACCTACTTAGAGTTAAATGATAAAAGTTTATCTAATCTAGATATATTTTTAATTGTTGTTGGAAAGGTTTTCGAAGTTCACTCAAAATGGTATACTAATATATATAGAGGGAATAAAAAAGTAAGTTTAAAAGAATTATTAGAATATGTCTATGAAAAAGGTTATAATTGTATTATATAGATTATACCTCTATAATTAAAATCTAAAGTAGGTGGGAAAATGAGTATATCTGATCTTATAGTATATAAAGTCAGAGATATTATGTCAAAGGATTTCATAAAGGTTAATATTAATGAAACTATAAAAGATGCTCTAGATAGAATGATAGAGTTATATAGAGATGAAGTTTTAATAATAAATAAAAATGGTAGTTTAATTGGTATTTTTACTATGAAAGATATTGCTAAGATAAAAAAGGAAGGTATATCATTTGATTCTCCTATTGATGAATTTGCAAATAAAAATGTAATTACTGTAACTTCAGATGTATGCGCAAGAGATGCAAGAGATATTATGGTGAATAGTAACATAGGCAGACTTCCTGTTGTTGAAAATGGGAAAGTCATAGGTATTATAACTAGTGTTAATTTAAGAGATACGTTTTATTTAAAGATGGATGAACTTTTTAATCTTCAGAATAATGTTTTCGATAATCTTCATGAAGCTGTATGTATTTGCGATGAAAAAGGAATAGTAAAGTACTGGAATAATAGTGCAGAAAAACTATACAATGTAACAGCGGAACGGATAATAAATAATTATTTGGGGGACTTTTTCCCAAATGCTTTGAGCTTACGGGTGTTGCAAAATAACAAAACAATTAGCAATGTGTACCATGAACCTACTAAAGGTAAGCCTGTAGTTTTAAGTGTAGCCCCACTGTATAACTCAAAGGGTAAGTTAATTGCAGTAGTATCGACAGATAGAGATATTACAGAAGCTGTTAACCTTACAAAACAACTTGAATATGAAAAGAAAAAGGTGGAATTTTTAGAGCATGCTTATAAAAATGAGATTGCATCAAAATACAACTTTTCTTCTATAATGGGAAAAAATAAAAAAATAATAGATTCAATTGCTATCGCGCAAAAAGTAGCACCGACGTCTACTAGTGTTCTTATAACCGGAAAAAGTGGAACTGGTAAAGAAGTATTTGCAAAAGCTATACATGAAGCTAGTGGAAGAATTGGAAATTTTGTAGCAATTAACTGTAGTGCTATACCAGAAAGTTTATTTGAAAGTGAACTTTTTGGATATGTGGAAGGTGCTTTTACAGGAGCTATAAAAAAGGGTAAGATAGGTAAATTTGAGTTTGCGAACGGTGGAACTCTATTTTTAGATGAAATAGGAGACATGCCTTTAGAAATGCAAGTAAAGATTTTAAGAGTGCTTCAAGATGGTGTTATTTACAGACTTGGAGGTGAAAAACCTATATCTACAGATACTAGGATAGTTGCAGCTACAAATCAAGATTTAAAGAAAATGATAGCCGAAAATAAGTTTAGAGAAGATTTATTTTACAGACTGGCAGTAGTTCAGATACAACTTCCTTCGCTTAATGATAGAAAGGAAGATATAAAAGATTTAGCCAATCTGTTTTTTGAAGAGGTATCAAAACAAGAGGGAATAAGAATAGATTATATAGATGAAAAGATATACAGAGTATTGAACAATTATAGATGGGATGGGAACATAAGGGAACTTAAAAATGTAATTCAGAGGATGGTTGTGTTGTCTAATGATGGTAAGATAACAATAGATTCCATTCCAGAATATGTTCTGGAAAGTTCTTCTGTGGAAGCGGAAATGGCAGTTGATGAATTTGATTTAGAAAAAATTATTGAGAGTACGGAAAGAAGGACTATTAGAGAAGTTATGAATATGGTTAACGGGAATAAGCAACAGGCTGCCAAAATATTAAATGTAAAAAGAAGTACCTTATATTACAAGTTAAATAAATATGGAATATGATTACAATATTCTGACAACTGTGTCAATTAATTGACACAGTTGTTTTTTGTTATAAAGTTAGGTAATAGTTGGATTAAGAAGGATTTGTAAAATTAATACACGCCTTTTGGTGTCAGAATTTTCAAATTAGTTTTGATATTAATACGTTATTATAAAAACTTATATACTGAAAAATAGCTATTTGTAACGCTTATATATTAATTTAACATATTATGGTGTTTTTGGCACAAAATATGCTGTCAATAATATATGTAATTGAAACATAGGAGGGGTGGTATGGATAATTTATATAGTTTTCCTCTCAAGATGCACGTAGGAGCTCCTGATGTTGCCATAGTTAGAGAAGGACAAGAAGTTAAAAGAGGAGAATGTATCGCCGAGCCAAAAGGCCTTGGCGCTAAAATTCATAGCAGTGTATCCGGAGTAGTGTTTAGGGTTTCGGATAATGAAATCGTTATAAAAGCTTATAGTATTCAATCAGAGGAATACTTAAAAATTAAACAATGTGAAAATATAATAGATACTATATATGAGGCAGGAGTAGTTGGGGCTGGAGGAGCAGGATTTCCAACCCATATCAAACTAAAAACACAATTTACAGAAGGATATATAATAGCAAACTGTGTTGAGTGTGAGCCTATACTTCATCATAATATTAGAATGATTGAAGAAAAACCTGAACTAGTGGTAAAAGGAATAAGATATTCAATGAAAGCCATAGGGGCAAAACGAGCTTATATAGCTATAAAATCTAAACATAAAGAAGCTATAGAGGCTTTAAGAACATATTTAGGAAAATCAGGAGATATAGAAATTAAGGAATTTAGGGACATGTATCCAATGGGAGAGGAGAGAGCTGCTATACATGAACTGTTTAATGTATGGCTTGAGCCAACTCAGCTTCCAGTAGAAGCTAAATGTGTTGTGCTAAATGCAGAAACACTTGCGAATATAACTAGAGCTGTAGAGGATAGGAAGCCTGTAATAGATAAGGACATAACAGTAGCTGGAAAATTAAAAAATGGAAAAGAGTCAAATGTACTTTTTCAGATTCCAGTTGGGACAAGTATAGGAAGTTTAATTGATAGATGTGGAGGCATAAAAGGTGAATACGGTGAGCTTATAGTAGGTGGTCCATACACTGGAAAAGCTGAAGATATAGAAAAGGCTGCTGTTACAAAAACATCCGGTGGAGCAATTGTAACTATAACACTACCAGAGTTTAAGGGTAAATTAGGACTTCTTGTTTGTGCATGTGGAGCAAATGAAGATAGACTTAGAGATATTGCAAAAAAAATGAAATCAGAAGTAGTTTCGGTAACTAAGTGTAAGAATATAGTAGAAATAAAAGGAGCAAATAAGTGTAAAACTCCAGGTGACTGACCAGGTCAAACAGCTGCAGTTTTGCAGTTAAAGAAAAATGGGGCAGAAAGAATATTAATTTCAAATTGCAGTGATTGTTCCAATACAGTTATGCAATCTGCGCCAAAGGCTGGTATGCCTGTATATCATCATACAGACCATGTATTTAGAACAGTTGATTATCCTTTAACTAGAAGGTTATCAATATAAGAAAACTAAGGGGGAGTTAGTATGTCGATGAGCGCTGAACATGCAACAGAGTTGAAAAATGAACTAGCTGTTGTATGTTGCAGAACAGAAGCTGGGACAATAATTTCAGCAGATAACTTAGAGGATCCGGCAATATTCCCGGATATGGTAGATTCAGGTCTTTTAAATATACCTGATAACTGCTTGAAGATAGGTGAGGTTTTAGGTGCAAAATTAACTAAAACCATAGACTCACTTACACCTTTAACTCCAGATGTTATAGAAGGAGTTAATGTAGTAGCTTCCGAAGAAAAAGTAGAAGAAACTGAAGAAGTTGAACTAACTGAAGGAAGTGAAAAAGCAGTTTTAAAATATAATAAAAAAGCAGGAGAAACTATAAGTGCTGAAGACTTAGAAAACCCAATGAACTTTGAAAAACTTGAAGACTCTTTACTAATAGCCTTAAATGATAGAGTTTTATCAAGAGAGCAAGCTATTGGTGCAATACTAAAGGTTGATGCACCAGCATTGACTCCTGTGACACCTGATATATTAGAAGGATATGAGGAGGTAGTAAACATGGTAGAAACACCAAAAGCAACAACAAGTGTATCTGGCAGCATTCTAAAGATAAAGATTGCTGAAGGAAGAGGTATCGATATTGAAGTACCATTAAATATTGGAGGAACAGTTTATTCAGCACCTGTTGTACCACAAGTGCCAATGGCGGTAAAAGCTGAAAAAATAGTAAAGAATGAAATTACAGAAGTTCCAGTGGCTAAAGAAACTAAATTAGAAGAAAAAGTCATCAGAAGTCTTACAAGAAAATATTACAAAATAGATAAAGTAGAATTTGGACCAGAAACAAGGATAGAAGGAACAACTCTTTATATAAGAGAAAATATCTGTGAGGATGCTGTAAAAGCTAGTAAACTTGTCAAAGGAATTAAAATAGATATAATAACACCAGAGAATTACCACACATATAGCGAAACAATAATGGATGTTCAACCAATAGCAACAAAGGAAATAGATTCAAAACTTGGTTCAGGAGTAACAAGAGTTATTGACGGAGCTATAATGGTTCTTACTGGTACAGATGAAGATGGAGTTCAAATAGGAGAATTTGGTTCATCAGAAGGATATCTAGATGAGAATATTATGTGGGGAAGACCAAGCTGTCCAGATAAAGGTGAGATATTAATAAAAACTCAAGTAACAATTAAAGCTAAAACTAATATGGAGAGACCAGGTCCTCTTGCTGCTCATAAAGCATCAGATGTTATAACTCAAGAGATAAGAGAAGCTTTAAAGAAACTTGAGAATGATGAATTAATAATAAAGACGGATGAATTTAAGCAAGTTAGAAGACCAGGCAAAAAGAAAGTTATAATTGTTAAAGAAATAATGGGACAAGGTGCTATGCACGACAACTTAATTCTTCCTGTTGAGCCAGTTGGAGTATTAGGTGGAAAACCAAACGTTGACTTGGGAAACGTTCCTATAATGCTATCACCACTAGAAGTATTAGATGGAGGTATCCACGCATTAACTTGTATAGGACCTGCATCAAAAGAATGTTCAAGACACTACTGGAGAGAGCCGTTAGTTCTTGAGGCTATGAATGATCCTGAATTAGATTTATGTGGTGTATTATTTGTAGGAAGTCCACAAATTAATAGTGAAAAATTCTATGTATCAGAAAGAATGGGTATGGTTGTTGAAGCGTTAGATGTAGATGGAGCTTTTGTAACTACTGAAGGTTTTGGAAACAATCATATAGATTTTGCAAGCCACGTTGAACAAATAGGTATGAGAGGAATACCTTGTGTAGCATTCTCTTTCTGTGCAGTACAAGGCGCTTTAGTTGTTGGTAACAAATACATGAAGTATATGGTTGATAACAACAAGTCAGAATCAGGTATAGAAAATGAGGTTCTTGGATGCAACACATTATGTCCAGAGGATGCGGTAAGAGGAACTGCAATGCTTAAAGCTGCTATAGCAGGAGAAGATGTTAAGGCTGCTGAAAGACAATATAACAGAAATGTTTTAGACGGCAATTTAGAGTTAATTGAAAAAGCCACTGGAAGAACAATAGATAGAGTTCCGAACGAAACTTCTCTACCTATGAGCGAAAAGAGAAAAGAGAAATACTCCTAAAAGAAGGTAATATAAATGGAACTAAAGTATGGTGATAAAATAATTGAAATGCAGGGAGTCATTGTTGAGGTACATGATGGTTGTGCTGCAATTGACTTGAAAGGCAGATTAGGTTATCTTAAAATACCGCTAAGAATGCTTATAACTGACTATTCTTTAAAAGTAGGTCAAGAGGTTGGTTTTAAGATGAGTTTTATTGAAGTTTTGTCCAAAGAAGTTAACGAAAAGTATGTGAGCAATTTAGAGAAAAAGAATAGAAAGGAAGGTAATTTATAATGGATTTAACTGTTGTTAAGGGTTTTCAATCAGAAATATATGTTCCTATAACACCACCACCAGTATGGACTCCAGTTACAAAAGAGTTAAAAGATATGAAAGTAGCAATAGCTACAGCTGCAGGAGTGCATTTAAAGTCAGATAAGAGATTTAACTTAGCAGGAGATTTCACTTATAGAGCAATACCAGGAGATGCTCCATCAGGAGAGCTTATGGTATCACACGGTGGATATGATAACGGAGATGTTAACAAAGACATTAACTGCATGTTCCCAATAGATAGATTAAGAGAAATTGCAGCAGAAGGTTTTATAAAAGGAGTTGCAGAAACTCATATAGGATTTATGGGCGGCGGTGGAAACCAACAAAAATTTAGAGAAGAAACTGGTCCAGCTATCGCTAAGATTCTAAAAGACGAAGGGGTAGATGCAGTATTAATGACTGCTGGATGAGGAACTTGCCACCGCTCTGCAGTATTGGTGCAGAGAGCAATTGAAGAAGCAGGTATACCTACTATAGTTATAGCAGCATTACCTCCAGTAGTTAAACAAACAGGTACTCCAAGAGCAGTTGCTCCAAGAGTTCCAATGGGTGCTAACGCAGGTGCACCACATGACGTTGTAATGCAAACTGCAATTGTAAAAGATGCTCTAGTAGAACTTACAAAGATAACTACTGCTGGAACAATAGTTCCATTGCCATATGAATATATAGCAAAGGTTTAATTAATAAACTTAAGCTAACTGATAGTTTTAAACTTACGTCAGTTAAGGTTTACCTTAGCTGGCGTTTAGTTAAACTATTGCAAGTTAAAAATTACACAATTTATTTAACATCAATAAGTAAATCGATATAAATAGGCAAAATAATAATAGTGTGGTGATCAAATGGAAAATGAAATAGTAATGAGAAGACTTGTTATAAAAACTTTCCACATAAGAAAAGTAGAATTTGCCACAAGGACTTATATAGAAAATGGCGTACTATATATAAGACAAAATATACATCAGGATATAGAATTTAACCAAGGGCTTATAAAGGACATTAATATAAATGTTATTACACCTAATAATCATAATATCTGTGTAAATTCAATAATGGATTTTTCTCCTATAGCTACTAAGGTTTTAGGACGAATGGGGGAAGGTATAACCCATGTTCTCACAGGTGTAAATGTTATGCTCACTGGAATAGACGAAGATGGAGTACAGGTTGCGGAATTTGGTTCATCCGAAGGGATACTAAAGGAGCAAGTTGTATTTGATAGAGCTGGAACTCCGGCAAAGGATGATATTTTAATACATGTAGATGTTACATTAAAGTCTGGAAAAGGCACCAGCAGACCTGGGCCTATGGCAGCTCATGAAGTTTCTGACAGAATAATTCAAGAAATTAGAGACTATCTTAAAAGAGTAAATGGAAGACTATGTGACGAAAATTATGGATATTTTGACAAGGTTAAACCAGGAAAGAAAAAGATAGTAATCTTAAAACAGGTTGCAGGTCAAGGAGCTATGTATGATACAGGGTTGTTTGGCAGAGAACCAGGTGGATTTTCAGGCTGCAGGTCTATTATAGATATGGGAAATGTACCTATGATAGTAAGTCCAAACGAATATAGAGATGGAGCATTAAGAGCTATGAATTAGAGGTGATTAATATGGGAATTGGACCGTCTACAAAGGAAACTACCCTGCATCATTTTAGAGATCCTCTTCTTAATGTAGTGTCTAATGATGGGGATGTAGACCTTTTAGGAATTATAGTATCAGGAACTCCTCAAGAAAATGAAGACAAGGTATTTTCAGCCCAAAGAGCTGCTGCTTGGATAGAAGCTATGAGAGCAGATGGAGCAATAGTATCTATTGACGGCTGGGGAAATAGCAACATAGATTTTGCTACTGCCCTGGAGGAAATAGGAAAAAGGGGAATTCCAGTAGTAGGAATGAGTTTTGTTGGGACACAAGCACAATTCGTAGTTACTAACCAGTATATGGACACTGTAGTTGACTTTAATAAGTCGATAGAAGGAATCGAAACTGAAGTTGTAGGGGAGAACAATGTTGTTGAGCTAGATGCCAAAAAAGCTTTAGCTTTCTTAAAGTTAAAAATGAGAAAAAGGGAGGACTAAAAATGAAAAGTTCAAAAACAATATTTGCAATTGATTCACATACAATGGGAGAGCCAACAAGAATAGTAGTAGGAGGAGTTCCAAATATTCCAGGAAAAACTATGCCTGAGAAGAAGGCTTACTTAGAAGAAAACTTAGACTGGGTAAGAACAGCTATAATGCTTGAGCCAAGAGGACACAATGATATGTTCGGTTCAATAATAACTCAGCCAACTACAGATGAAGCTGACTTAGGAATAATATTCATGGACGGCGGCGGATACTTAAATATGTGCGGTCATGGTTCAATAGGAGCGTCGACTGTAGCAGTGGAGACAGGAATGGTACCAGTAACAGAGCCTGTAACAAACTTCACATTAGAAGCACCAGCAGGGCTTGTAAAAGCTAGTGTAAAGGTTGAGGATGGAAAGGCAAAGGAAGTTACTATAGTAAACGTACCAGCTTTCTTATATAAGAGAGATGTGGAAGTAGATATACCTAACGTAGGAAAAGTAACAATGGATATATCCTTTGGAGGAAGCTTCTTTGCAATAGTTAAGGCAGAAAAGCTAGGAATAGATATATCGCCAGCAAATGCTCAAAAGATAATAGAAATAGGAATGGATGTTATAAAGGCTGTAAATGAGCAAGTTGAAATACAACATCCAACACTTCCACATATAAAGACAGTAGACTTATGTGAGATTTATGGACCAGCTAAGAGCGAAGATGCAACAATGCAAAACGCAGTTGTATTTGGTCAAGGACAATTAGACAGATCGCCATGTGGAACAGGAACAAGTGCAAAATTGGCTACTTTATATGCAAAAGGCGAATTAAAGATGAACGAAGAATTTATATATGAAAGTATAATACAAACAAAATTCAAGGGAAGAGTAATTGGAGAAACTAAAGTTGGAGATTTTGATGCAATAATTCCTGAAATAACAGGAGCAGCATATATAACAGGGCATAATCAATTCTTTATAGACCCTGAAGATCCAGTTAAATATGGTTTTGTGTTAAAATAAAAAAATAATTTTCAGAAAATTATTGAAACTCTGTAATGCTTTATATTAAAATAGAATAAAATAGTAGTATAAACTATTTATTGGATGGAGGGAGCTTATGGTAATTAAAATTGTATTAGGACTGCTCGTGGTAATGACAGTGTATTTTGCAATAATATTCTTTTCTGATTATGCTAAAGCATCAAAGCAGGGAAATATTGAAAAGACAAATTTCTTTGCATTAGGTGCAGTTGGATTTGTAACAAATTTCTTGGATACCCTTGGTATAGGTAGCTTTGCACCTACAACAGCTTTACTTAAGTTTTTTAAGTTAACAAAAGATAGAACTATACCAGGAACTTTGAATGTAGCTTGTACAATTCCGGTAGTTGTTGAGGCGTTAATATTTATAACAGTAATAAAAGTTGAAGCTGTAACTTTATTTGCAATGTTAGCAGCTGCTACATTAGGAGCATTTATAGGTGCAGGCATTGTTTCAAAGCTTGATGAAAAGAAGGTACAAGTTGGAATGGGAGTAGCTTTACTAATAGTGGCATTGACAATGCTTGCTAGTCAGTTAAAACTAATGCCTATAGGAGGAGAAGCTATAGGACTTACAGGTGGAAAACTTATAATTGCAGTAATAGGAAACTTCATTTTAGGGGCTCTTATGACACTTGGTATAGGATTATATGCTCCATGTATGGCACTTGTATTTGCACTAGGTATGAGTCCTAAAGTAGCATTCCCTATAATGATGGGATCCTGTGCATTCCTAATGCCTGTAGCATCAGCTAAGTTTGTTAGAGAAGGTGCTTATGATAGAAAGGCATCCCTTGCTATAACATTATTTGGAGTTGTAGGAGTTCTTATAGCGGCATATATTGTAAAAGAGCTTCCTCTAAAAGTTTTAACTTGGTTAGTAATAGTAGTTATTATATATACTTCAGGAATGATGTTTAAATCAGCTAGTAAGAAGAGTGTAGAAATACCAATGTAACTTAAATAAAGGTAGCTAGGTGTAGGGGCTTATGTCCCTTAACTAGCTGCCTTATTTTAATACAGATTTTGGGATTAATTGTAATCGAATTTTAGTAGCGTCAGTTTTTTGACTATTAATGTAATATTATAGAACCTAAAGTCGCTATATGTAATTAAAAGATTAACAATATGTCAGTTTTTTGAATTGATTGTGTCAAAAAAAGCTACAGAATGTTACTTGGAGTTTTGTGTATAAAAAAAAATTATACTTGCAAAGCATTGTATCTACATATTTTATAACAAATTTAGTTATACTAAGTTTGTTGGCATGGAATTTGCTAATATAATATTGTGTAAAATAAGTTAGGAGGGATGATATGAAAAATTTATATAAATTTCCTCTAAAAATGCATGTAGGAGCACCTGACGTTCCTGTTGTTAAGGAAGGCGAAGAGGTAAAAAGAGGACAATGTATTGCAGAACCAAGTGGTTTAGGGGCAAAAATACACACTAGTGTATCAGGAAAAGTTTCAAAAATCACAGAAGGTGAAATATTTATTGAGGCAGATAGTAACCAGTCACAAGAGTATTTAAAGATAAAAGAATGTGACAGTATAGCTGATAGCGTATATGAAGCCGGCATAGTTGGTGCTGGTGGGGCTGGATTCCCAACTCATATTAAGTTGAAGACACAAATTGCAGACGGATACATAATTGCAAATTGTGTTGAGTGTGAACCAGTTCTTAGACATAATATAGAGTTATTAGAAAAAAATCCTCAAATAGTTATAAGAGGAATCGAATACGCTATGAAATCTACAGGAGCACCAAAGGCTTATATAGGAATAAAAGGTAAAAATAAAAAAGCTGTAGCTTCTGTTAAAGCAGCATTAAATGGTAGAAATGATATTGAAGTTAGTGAAGTTAAGAATTTATATCCAATGGGAGAAGAAAGAGCATTAATAAAAAGTATTTTTGGAAACTGGCTTGAACCTACACAATTACCAGTAGAAGCAAAGTGCGTTGTTTTAAATGGAGAAACTCTTGCTAATATAACAAGAGCAGTAGAGGATAGAAAACCAGTTATAGATAAGGATTTTACAGTAGCAGGAAAGCTTAAGAGTGGAAAAGAGCCACATGTATTCTTTCAAGTTCCAGTGGGAACTACTATAGAGAGTCTTATAGAGAAGTGTGGCGGTATAGATGGAGAGTATGGAGAGCTTGTAGTAGGCGGACCATACACTGGAAAATCAGAGGAATTAGACAGAGCTATTGTTACTAAAGCATCTGGTGGAGGAATTGTTACAATACCACTTCCAGAGTTTAAAGGCAAGATGGGACTTCTAGTTTGTGCCTGTGCTGCAGATGAACATAGATTAAGAGATGTAGCAAATAAGATGGGATCAGAAGTAGTATCTGTTGTAAAGTGTAAAAATATTGTTGATGTTAAAGGCGCAATGAAATGTAAAACACCGGGAGAGTGACCGGGCCAAACAGCTGCAGTTTTGCAGTTGAAGAAAGAAGGCGCAGAAAGAGTATTAATAGCTAATTGTAGTGACTGCTCAAATACAGTTATGAACTGTGCACCAAAAGCTGGTCTGCCTGTATATCATCATACAGACCACATATTTAGGACAGTTGATCATACATTAACTAGAAGATTAGACGAAGAATAAAGGAGGGTAACTAATATGTCAATGAGTGCTGAACATGCACAAGAACTTAAAAATGAGTTAGCTGTTGTATGTTGTAGAACAGAAGCAGGAACAATAATTTCTGCAGACAACTTAGAGGATCCAGCTATATTCCCAGATATGGAGGATTCAGGTCTTTTAACAATACCATCAGATTGTTTAAAAATAGGTGAAGTTTTAGGTGCTAAGCTACTTAAAACTATAGATTCACTTACACCGTTAACTGGAGACTTATTAGAAGGTGTTAAGGGAATAACTGCTAAGGACAAAGAAGAAGAAGAAGTTTTACAAGCTGAAATAATTGATGAGTGTTCAAAAGCAGTTTTAAAATATAACAAAAAAGCAGGAGAAGCTATAAGTGCTGAGGATTTAGAAAACCCAATGAACTTTGAAAAGCTTGAAGACTCACTTTTAGTAGATTTACATGAAGGAGTTTTAACAAGACAAGAAGTTATTGGAGAAGTATTAAGAGTAGATGCACCAGCATTAACTCCTGTAACACCTGATATGTTAGAAGGATATGAGGAGGAAGTAATTATGTCAGAAGCACCAAAGGCAACAACAAGTGTATCCGGCGGCGTTCTTAGAATTAAGATTGCTGAAGGAAAAGGTATTGATATTGAAGTACCATTAAATATTGGAGGAGCAGCACCAGCAGCACCACAAGCACCTATAGCGGTAAAAGCTCCAAAAGCTGTTAAGGCTGAAGCAGCTGCAATAGCTCCAGTAGCTACTGAAGTTAAAGTTGAAGATAAGGTTATAAGAACACTTACAAGAAAGTATTTCAAAATTGACAAAGTAGAATTTGGACCAGAAACAAAGATAGAGGGAACAACTCTTTATATAAGAGAAAATGTTTCCGAAGATGCTGTAAAAGTTAGCAAATTAGTTAAAGAAATAAAGGTTGATATTATAACTCCAGATAAGTACAACACATACAGTGAAACAATAATGGACGTTCAACCAATAGCAACTAAAGAAGCAGATTCAAAATTAGGTACAGGATCAACTAGAGTACTTGATGGTGTTATTGTAATGGTTACTGGTACTGATGAGAATGGAGTTCAAATAGGAGAATTCGGTTCATCGGAAGGTATACTTGAAGAAAACATTCAATTTGGAAGACCAGGAGCACCAGATAAGGGTGAAATATTTATAAAGACTCAAGTTACAATAGCTGCTGGAACAAACATGGAGAGACCAGGTCCTCTTGCTGCTCATGCAGCAACAGATATAATTACTCAAGAAATAAGAGATGCTATAAAGAAACTTGATGATTCACTTGTTTCAAGAACAGAAGTATTTGAGCAAAAGAGAAGAAAAGGTAAGAAAAAGGTTGTAGTTGTTAAAGAAATAATGGGTCAAGGAGCTATGCACGACAACTTAATATTACCAGTAGAACCAGTTGGAGTACTTGGTGGAAAACCAAACGTTGACTTAGGAAACGTTCCTGTAGTTTTATCACCACTTGAAGTACTAGATGGAGGAATCCATGCATTAACTTGTATAGGACCTGCATCAAAAGAATGTTCAAGACATTACTGGAGAGAGCCATTAGTAATAGAAGCTATGAATGATCCAGAAGTAGATTTCTGTGGAGTTGTATTTGTAGGAAGCCCTCAAATCAACAGTGAAAAGTTCTATGTATCAGAAAGAATGGGTATGCTTGTAGAAACTATGGATGTTGATGGAGCAGTTGTTACAACTGAAGGATTCGGAAACAATCATATAGACTTTGCTAGTCATATTGAACAAATAGGTGTAAGAGGAATACCATGTGTTGGTATGTCATTCTGTGCAGTTCAAGGTGCTCTAGTTGTTGGTAACCCATACATGAAGTATATGGTTGATAACAATAAGTCAGAAGCTGGAATCGAGAACGAAGTTTTATCATGTAACACATTATGTCCAGAAGATGCAGTAAGAGCATTAGCAATGTTAAAAACAGCTATGGCTGGAGAAGAAGTTAAGGCTTCAGAAAGAAAATGGAATCCAAATGTTAAGGAAAGCAACATTGAATCAATAGAGAAGACAACAGGAAATACTGTTAACTTAGTAGAAAATGAAACTGCTGTTCCAATGAGCCAAAAGAGACTAGAAAAATATTCAACAAAGTAGGCGACAACTATGGATTTAAAATATGGTGATAAGATTATTGAAATGCAAGGTGTCATCGTAGAAGTTCAAGATGGCGCTGTAGCAGTAGACTTAAAAGGAAGATTAGGTTATTTAAAGGTTCCTATGAGAATGCTTATAACTGATTATCCTTTAAAAGTAGGGCAAGAGGTTGGTTTTAAGATGAGCTTCGTAGAAGTTTTATCGGGAGAAACTAATGATAAATATGTTAGTAATATAGAGATAAGAAACAGAAAGGAAGGAAAAGTATAATGGATTTAACAGTTGTTAAAGGACTACAATCAGAAATATTTGTTCCTATCACTCCACCACCAGTATGGACTCCAGTTACAAAAGAATTAAAAGATATGAAGGTAGCACTAGCTACAGCAGCAGGAGTTCACTTAAAATCTGATAAGAGATTTAATTTAGCAGGAGACTTTACTTTTAGAACAGTTCCTGGAGATGTTCCATCAGCTGAACTTATGGTATCTCATGGTGGATATGATAACGGAGACGTTAATAAAGATGTAAACTGTATGTTCCCAATCGATAGATTAAGAGAACTTGCAGCAGAAGGATTTATAAAAGAAGTTGCAGAAACTCATATAGGATTTATGGGTGGTGGCGGAAACCAGGATAAGTTTAAAAATGAAACTGGTCCAGCTATCGCTAAGATATTAAAAGAAGAAGGGGTCGATGCAGTTTTACTAACAGCTGGATGAGGAACTTGCCACCGCTCTGCAGTTTTGGTGCAGAGAGCAATCGAAGAAGCAGGTATACCTACTATAGTTATAGCAGCGTTACCTCCAGTTGTTAAGCAAGCAGGTACTCCAAGAGCAGTTGCTCCAAGAGTTCCTATGGGAGCTAATGCAGGTGCTCCAAATGATCCTGAAATGCAAACAGCAATAGTAAAAGATTCTTTAGTAGAGCTTACAAAGATAACTACTGCTGGAGTAATAGTTCCATTACCATACGAGTATATAGCAAAAGTTTAGTTAGTATTTTAAGATTTAATATTAATTAAAATTTGATGTAAAAATTTAACTTGCGTCAGTTAAGGTTTTGTCTTAACTGACGTTTAGTTAAACCAATGTAAGTTAAAAATTATACAAACTTACCATCATTAGCTAATGATTTAGTGGTAATAGACAAAATAAGAATAGTGTGGTGATATGAATGGAAAACGAGATAATAATGAGAAGACTTGTTATAAAGACTTTCCACATAAAAAGAGTAGAGTTTGCCACAAAGACTTATATAGAGAATGGTATATTATATATACAACAAGATATAGTGAATAATATTAATGCAGATGAAAGTCTTATAAAAGATATTAAATTAAGCATTATTACACCAAATAATCATGAGTTGTTTGTAAATTCAATAATGGATTTTTCTCCAATAGCAACTAAAGTTTTAGGAAGAATGGGAGAAGGAATAACTCACGTTCTTACTGGTGTAAATGTGATGCTTACTGGAGTAGATGAAGACGGAATACAAGTTGCAGAATTTGGTTCTTCAGAAGGAATATTAAAAGAACAAGTTGTATTTGATAGGGCTGGAACTCCTGCTAAAAATGATATTTTAATTCACATAGATGTTGTACTAAGGTCAGGAAAAGGTTCTAGTAGGCCTGGACCTATGGCAGCACATGAGGCTTGTGATAAGATAATTACAGAGATAAGAACTTATCTAAAGAAAGTAAATGGAAGACTATGTGATGAAAAGTATGAATATTTTGATAAGATAAGGCATGGAAAGAAAAAGGTAGTTATATTAAAGCAGGTTGCGGGACAAGGAGCGATGTATGATACAGGGCTCTTTGGAAAAGAACCAGGTGGATTCTCAGGATGCAGATCTATCATAGATATGGGAAATGTACCTATGATATTAAGTCCTAATGAGTATAGAGATGGAGCATTAAGAGCTATGCATTAATAGTTATGAATTAGAGGTGATTAATGTGGGTATTGGGCCGTCTACTAAGGAAACTACGCTGCACCATTTTAGAGATCCATTACTTAATGTGGTATCGAATGATGGCGATGTAGACCTTTTAGGAATTATAGTTTCTGGAACACCACAGGAAAATGAAGATAAGGTTTTTTCAGCTCAAAGAGCAGCAGCATGGATTGAGGCAATGAGAGCTGATGGAGCTATTGTGTCAATCGATGGATGGGGAAATAGCAATATTGATTTTGCTACAGCTCTTGAAGAGATAGGAAAAAGAGGTATACCAGTTGTAGGAATGAGTTTTGTGGGAACACAAGCACAATTTGTAGTTACAAATCAATATATGGATACAATAGTTGATTTTAATAAGTCTAAAGAAGGAATTGAGACTGAGGTTGTAGGGGAAAATAATGTAATAGAGTTAGATGCTAAAAAGGCTTTAGCTTTTCTAAAATTAAAGATGAAAAAGAAGGAGGAACACAAATGAAAAGTGTAAAAACAATATTTGCAATTGATTCACATACTGAGGGAGAACCAACAAGAATAGTAGTAGGGGGAGTTCCAAACATTCCAGGAAAAACAATGCCAGAGAAGAAAGCATATCTTGAGGAAAATCTTGACTGGATAAGAACAGCAATAATGCTTGAGCCAAGAGGACATAATGACATGTTCGGTTCAATAATTACTCAACCAACTACAGAAGAAGCAGATTTAGGAATAATCTTTATGGATGGCGGCGGATATTTAAATATGTGTGGACATGGTTCAATAGGAGCTGCAACAGTTGCTGTAGAAACTGGAATGGTTGAAGTAACTGAGCCTGTAACTAATCTTACATTAGAAGCACCAGCAGGATTAGTTAAAGCTAGTGTAAAAGTTGAAAATGGAAAGGCAAAAGAAGTTTCAATAGTAAATGTTCCAGCTTTCTTATATAAGAGAGACGTAGAAGTAGATGTACCTAATATTGGAAAAGTTACAATGGATATATCCTTTGGAGGAAGTTTCTTTGCTATAGTAAAAGCAGTAAATTTAGGTTTAGATATAACTCCAGCAAATGCACAGAAATTAATAGAAGTTGGAATGGATGTAATAAAGGCTGTTAATGAGCAAGTAGAAATAAAACACCCAACATTACCACATATAAAAACAGTTGATCTTTGTGAAATTTATGGACCAGCTAAAAGTGAAGATGCAACAATGCAAAACGCAGTTGTATTTGGCCAAGGACAATTAGATAGATCACCTTGTGGAACAGGAACAAGTGCAAAAATTGCTACACTTTATGCAAAAGGTGAGCTAAAAATGAATGAAGACTTTATATATGAAAGTATATTACAGACAAAATTTAAGGGAAGAGTAATAGGAGAAACTAAAGTTGGAGAGTATGATGCAATAATTCCTGAGATAACAGGTGCAGCATATATAACTGGTCACAACCAATTCTTTATAGATCCTGAAGATCCAGTTAAATATGGATTTATACTAAAGTAATTACCTTAAACTAGTATATTGATTACAGTTAAATACCATGATATATTATTAACAAGGAACTGAAACTAATAAAAAACAAAAGGGAAAAAGGGGAGGAAGCACAATGGTAAAGATAGTATTTGGATTACTATTACTTCTTGTAGCATACTTTGCATTTGTATTCTTTACAGATTATGCAAAAGCTTCAAAAGAGGGAAAACTCGAGAAAACTAACTTTTTAGCACTTGGTGCAGTAGGATTTGTAACTAACTTTTTAGATACTCTTGGTATAGGTAGTTTTGCACCAACAACAGCATTATTAAAGTTCTTTAAACTTACAGAAGATAGAACAATACCTGGAACTCTTAATGCTTCTTGTACAATCCCGGTTGCAATAGAAGCACTTATATTTATAACAGTTATTAAAGTAGATCCAATAACATTATTTTCAATGCTTGCAGCTGCTACAGTTGGTGCTGTAGTAGGGGCTGGAGTTGTATCAAAACTTGACGAGAAAAAAATACAGCTTGGAATGGGAGTTGCATTACTTGTAGTAGCATTTGTAATGCTTGCTCAACAGTTAAATTTAATGCCAGCAGGTGGAGATGCTATTGGACTTACAGGTGCAAAGCTTATAATAGCAGTAGTTGCTAACTTCATCCTAGGTGCGCTTATGACATTAGGAATAGGACTTTATGCTCCATGTATGGCACTAGTATTTGCGCTTGGAATGAGCCCTAAAATAGCATTCCCTATAATGATGGGTTCTTGTGCATTCTTAATGCCAGCAGCATCAGCTAAATTTGTTAAAGAAGGAGCTTATGATAGAAAAGCTTCTATGGCAATAACTATATTTGGTACAATCGGAGTTTTCATAGCTGCATATATAGTAAAAGAGTTACCGCTTAATGTATTAAAGTGGTTAGTAATAGTTGTTATAATTTACACATCAACAATGATGTTTAAATCAGCTTCTAAATCTAAAAAAGCTGCAGCGTAAAATTAAAGTACTAAACTCAATAGACAAATACCTCTGTAATATTGATTACAGAGGTATTTGTTTTTATCTAGAAAAAAATTTCAATTTAAATTTTTGATTTTTAATCTTTTAATTGTATTATCGTTAAATTAAAGGTGTAATTTTTGACAAGAATAAAAGCCTTTCCATAGGAAAAACTATTTGTAGAAAGGGGAGTTAAAAATGACTGATAGAATACACCATAAAGCAAGCAATAGAGAAAATAAAAGAAATGATATGAATAGACCTGATGGAAACAAGAAAAATACCAAGAATCCTCCTAAATTTGAAAACTTTGATGGAAAACCAATTTATTAAAAGGAAGTGTGGATATGAGTAAGGGTAAGAAAGCGAATGTAAACGCTCAAGCTATAAATATGGGCACAAAACGTACAAATACTAGTAATGCTCAGCAAAAAGATGAAAATAAGCAAAGGAAGGGTTAACTATGGTAAATAAAGTTGAAGGAATGAACTTACAACACGATTTTCAAAAGAAAAATAATAAGCCAGGGTCTAAGGCTGTTGGTGAAAAAGAAGCCAAGGCAATAAGAGAAGGAAAACAAATTGTAAAAGTAGAAGATTAACTTTAACGACTTAAATAGTTTATGTAGGATTAATATATAAGAACAAAATCCACGGCTTAGCTGACTGTGGATTTTATTCTTATATAAAGTTAAAATAATATTGTACAATAATGGAGTTAGGGGGATATCTATGTGGGAAAGTTAGAGAGAGAATTTTATGATAGAGATACTATAGTTGTGGCAAAGGAACTTCTTGGAAAAGTATTAGTACATGAAGTTAATGGACAAAGAATTGCAGGTAAAATAGTTGAAACAGAAGCCTATCTAGGGATAACCGATAAGGCTGCTCACTCCTATGGTGGTAGGAGAACTCCTAGAGTTGAGGTTATGTATGGAAAGCCAGGAGTTTCTTATGTTTTTATTATATATGGTATGTACTACTGCTTTAATGTAGTTACAAGGGAAGAGGGAATTGCACAAGCTGTTTTAATAAGGGCCTTGGAGCCTATAGAAGGTTTCGATATTATTGCCGATAACAGATTTAAAAAGAAATATAGTGAACTAACAAAGTTGCAAATAAAGAATATGACTAATGGACCAGGAAAGTTATGTAATGCTTTATTGATAGATAAGAACTTAAATGGAGAGGATTTATGTGATAATAAACTATATATAGAAGAGGGAAATAATGATAATTTTAAAATAATCTCCACAAAACGAGTGGGCATTGATTATGCTGAAGAAGCAAAGGATTATCCTTGGAGATTTTATATAGAAGATAATAAATATGTATCAGTAAAATAAGTTTATAGGGTACATGAGAATATTAGTATTTTTAATAAAAAGGGAAAGAAATTAGATGAGGGATGGGGTAAATTTGAACTGTGTTTATATATTAAGATGCAATGATGGCACTTTATATACAGGCTATACTAATAATTTAGAAAATAGATTAAATGTACATAATAGTGGAAAGGGCGCAAAGTATACTAGAGGTAGATTACCCGTTGAACTAGTTTATTTTGAAGAGTATATTACAAAAAGTGAAGCAATGAAAAGAGAGTACTATATAAAACGATTAAGTAGAGATGAAAAACTTAGGCTCATAAATTTAGACAGTGGTACTAGATGTTAATAGTATGGATACGTAATTCTATAATTTAAAATGTGAAAGTATATAATGTTCAGATTAATATACATTTTAATTTTAGTCTGCAAGAATTCTTCACAAGAGTGTAACAAAATACATATTATACAGTAAAGCAATATTAGGAGTGAGGCTTATTGTTATACGCACTAATTCTTGCAGGTGGAAAAGGAACAAGACTTTATCCTCTTTCTAGATCTAAAAATCCAAAACAGTTCTTGAAAATAATAAATAATAAGAGTTTTTTAAGGAATACAGTAGATAGAATAAAGCCTTTAGTAAACAAGGAAAATATTTATATTGTTACGAATGAAGAATATATTGACAGAATATATGAGGAACTTCCAGAAATAGATAGAAAAAATATATTTGCAGAGCCAGCAAATAAAGAAACTGCTACGTGTATTGGTCTCTCAGCAGTAAAGTTAATAAAAAAAGATCCTAATGCAACAATGATAATTTTACCATCAGATCACTATATAGAAAATCAAAGAGCTTTTATTGACACTATTTCTCAGGCAAAGGACATTGCGGAGAGAAGAAGGGGGCTTGTAACCATAGGAGTACAACCTTCGAGACCAGAAACTGGCTATGGCTATATAGAAATGGGAGAAAGAATTAATGGTGACATTGCTAGCTATAAAGTAGAAAGGTTTTTAGAAAAGCCCAATATTGAAGTTGCTAAAGATTTGCTAATCAAGGGCACCTACTTATGGAATAGTGGGATGTTTGTATGGAAAGCAGATGCATACTTAAGAGAAATGCAAAAATATCTTCCTAAAATGTATAAAAGTATGATGACAATATATCATGACTTAGATACTGAAAGCGAGGATAAAACCATAAAAGAGCAATATGAATTAATAGATGGGATTTCTGTGGATTTTGGAATTATGCAAAAAACAAGGAAGGCATATGTAATTAAGTGTGAATTTTTATGGGACGATATAGGAACATTTACAGCACTAGGTAGATTTTTGGAGAATTTTAAGGGAAACAATGTAACGGGAAATACTTTCTTAGAATCTAGCGAGTGTTGCACTGTTTTCGGAAAGGATAAGCTAATTATTGCTTTTGGAGTAAAGGACCTGATAATTGTGGAATCCGAAGATGTAATACTAGTTATGGATAAAAATAAGGATCAGGAGATAAAGTATCTTGTTGATTTACTAAAAAATGAAGGTAATATGGAAAGGTATTTATAGAAGTAATGGGAGGCTGCTAGCAGGGTATTGTTAGCAGCCTAATTTATACTAAAGTTTTTTCTGATGTAATCTATTGCCAGTTCTTCGATTAAGTCATTTACATTTTTATTCTTAGAGGCAGCAATAACTTTTAATTTTATTAGTATCCATTGATTTAAGGTTGTATTAAATCTTACTCTTTTACTCTGTCTAATTTTATCTAATTCCATAATAAATAACCCCCATAATTGTAATTATATTACAATTATAACTTATATACATACGTATGTATATAAGTAATTCTATTAATAGCATATTATTCAAAATTCAATGGTTGGTTGGCTCAAAAAATAATAATATTCATACATAAATGATATATATGACGTATACACATACATATGTATAAATCTTCCTAGTGTCCTGTATGTACGAGGTGTATATAGCGTAGATACAAAACGAAGAATTTTTAGTAAAAAATGTATAAAAAGTAATTGATTTGTATCTTCAATTAGAATACAATGTAGATACAGGAAAAATTTGGAGGGGATTGATATGCAAGAATATGTTATAGCATTAGATGCTGGCAAATATGCAATTAAAGCAATGGGGAGAAATGCTAGAGGGTTAGCAAGCGATCTAAAGAAGATAAATATAAGGACAAAAATGTATGATTTGAAAAATGGTTACATAGATGTAGAAGGAGATTCACATAAGGTAACCTATAATGGACATGAATATATTGTTGGAGAACAAGGAGAAACAAAAAGTTACGAAACATCCAAGACGTTGTTTTTACACCAAATATGTACATATACTGCAATAACACAGTTTTTAGAACCAAACACTAGAGATAATAGGATTCATATGGTACTTGCTTGTCCTATTAGTGTATTAAAAGTTGAACAAGCTAAGCAAGAATATAAGGATTTTATAAAAGGAGAAGGAATAATAGAGATAAATGTAGATGGTAAGGACTATAGTTTTGAAATAGCTGATATTATGATTAAAGCTGAAGGCTCCGGAATAGTATATTTGTCTCCACATATATTTAAAAATAAGAAGATAGGAGTAGTAGATTTTGGTGGATTAAACTTTACATTTTCCCTTTATACTAATGGAGCATGTATTTCTCCAAGTTCAGACAGATTCGTTGAAGAGTTTGGTGCTGTAAAATTAACTAATTATGTTGCCGATGATCTAACTGGATATAAGAAAGGGAACATCGTAAAATTTGATGCAGCTGAAAGAGCACTGGAAGTTGGTTACTTGTCAAATTTTGGCCAAATAGATAATGAGAGTCAAGATGTGATACAAAGAAGTAAACAACGTTTCTTCGATGAAGCTTGTGAAGAAATTAATAGGCATGGATTTAGAATAGACGAGCTTGATGGTTTGGTGTTTGTTGGGGGCACTACTCAAAAATTAGTAGAAGCTATAACAAAGAAAATACCAAGTGCATTTATAGCAACAGAACCGCAGTGGTCTACTGTAGAGGGATTGTATAAAATTGCTTATAAGAAATACATCGCCTAGCAGAAGGGGTGTACACTATGGCGAAAAGACCTGGCTCATTAGTACTCACATTTTCAAAGAAGAATCTAGATATAAGAAATTTATTAGAAGATAAAAAAGCTAAAAATGAAGCTTTTGTAGTAACAGATTATATTTGTGAATCTATTAGGTTTTATGAGAAACACAAGGATTCAATGTCATTTAATAATTTAGATGTTGTTAAAAGCTTGATTGATGACAGATTGAAGGAGTTTATGAAGATAAATAGTACGGTAACTATTGGACTAGCAGAAACAGAACCTAAGAGTATTATTGAAGAAAAGATAATAATAAATCAACTGAATAGCGATATTAATACATTAGAAAGTGATATTGATGATATACCAATAGATGAGGATTAAATAGTAATTATACTAATGTTTATAATTTAAAAAGAATATGAAATGACTAGTAAGAAACCAGTATTTAATTTTATACTGGTTTTTATATTTAGCCTTCATGTGATGGCAAGAAATTTGTTTATATAAAGTTAATCACTAACTTACGTATATGACAATTATGACGTAGATATGCATATGTGTATGAATTTTATTAATTTAAAATTAAAAACGTATCTACAGTGTATATGCAATGTAGATATATGTTTAAAATAAAATCAATAATTAGTATCTACAGTATAGGTACAATGTAGATACTAATAAATATGATATGATTGCAGTAAAAATAAAATATATAATTTAATGAATATTTAACCTCTATGCTTGAGTATGTTTGTATTTAAGTAGACTAAAAGGGAAGATATCAACTTAGCATGCTAAGTATAAACTGGAGAAATGAGCAAAGAGTTTTTTATTCAAAGTAACAATTTTAACTTATATGTGTATGACGTTAGGGTGTAGGTACGTATATACGCATAAATTTAATTATAAAAAACTTAAAAGTGTATTTACAATATATATGCGCTGTAGATACAAAATATATAAATATCACTTAATTTGTATCTATACTGAAGGTACGTTGTAGATACGAATTGACTAATATGAAATGTTTAAGACTAAATCAAGAAATAGCAACAATTGATACAAGAATGGCGTGAAGGTAAAAATAGTAATTTAAATTTTAATTTTACCACGAGACTGTTACTCAAATGAAGTAAGTTGGGAGTAGTTCACAGATTATAACAACATATGATAGAATATAGAAAGAGATCTAATAAAAGGGGGCTTCAAATGACAAAAGAATTAAAAGCTGATTTAAGTTTGTTATCAATTACAGTTGTATGGGGAGGAAGTTTTCCAGTAACTAGTATAGCGCTTAAATACGTTCCACCATATTCACTTATAGCTTTGAGGTATTTATTAGCAGGAGTAATTTTAGCAGTAATATTTTATAAAAGATTAAAAAATACAAACAGAGAGACTTTAAAAGCAGGTCTGTTTATAGGAATATCATTATTTGTAGGGACCGCACTACAAGTAGTGGGAATGCTC
This sequence comes from Clostridium sp. CS1-1, assembly GCF_056135525.1. Lineage (NCBI taxonomy): Bacteria > Bacillati > Bacillota > Clostridia > Eubacteriales > Clostridiaceae > Clostridium > Clostridium sp. CS1-1. Next base: position 92,098 of record NZ_CM148680.1, read on the forward strand.
TATACTACGCCAAGTAAGTCTGGATTTATTACAGGACTTTATGTAGTATTTGTTCCTTTAATACTTGCTTTGATTTATAAAAAAATGCCAGATATAAAGACTATAATAGGAATAATTTTATCACTTATAGGACTTGGTGCGATATCTATAAGTGGAAGTTTAGGTATAAACTTTGGAGATTTTCTCACATTATTATGTGCAGTAGCCTTTGCAGTTCAAATACTACTTGTTGATAAGTGTATTAAAGATGCAGATGTAATAGTATTGACCTGTATTCAAACTTTAATTGTAGGAATATTGGCACTTATCCCTGCCATTACTATTGAAAAGTTAGATGTAGTTTTAAATTATAGTTCTATATCTTCAATAGTGTTTATGGCAATATTTTGCACTATAGTAGCTTACTTAGTTCAGAATAAAATGCAGCCATATACGAACCCAACTCACGCAGCTATAGTGTTTTTAGCCGAACCTGTTTTTAGTGCTATATTTTCTACATTTATAGGTGATAAGCTTACAGGAAAGACGTTGATTGGGTGCGCATTAATTTTACTAGGAATGATTGTAATTAATATGAAAACTAATAGTGAAGTGAAGATATTAGAAATTGAAACTTAGAGTATATTTTGTGTGAGACAATATAGTTATAAGTATTTATAGCTATATTGTCTTAACAGTAAGGAGATAATTATTTATGAGAACACTTTATTATGATTGCTTCTCAGGTATAAGTGGAGACATGAACCTAGGAGCGTTAATAGATATTGGAGTAGATAAAGACTATTTGATAAAAGAACTTTCAAAACTAAATCTTGATGAATATGAAATAAATGTGAGCAAAGATGTTAGAAAAGGAATTACAGGAACTAAGGTAGAAGTAATTTTAAAGGGCAGTCATAAGCATTCTCACAAGAAACTTGAACATAAACACGAAGGTATAAAACTTAAGAGTTATCATACCCATGTTTATAGTAAATCTCACGAACACTCTCATGATACTGGTAAATATGTTTATAGTCATCTACATAAACACCACGACGAACAACACATCAGCAATGAACATAGTCATGACCACAAGCATTATAGTAGCCACGAACACCATCACCGAAATCTAAAAGATATTGAATTTATAATAAAAGAAAGTAGTTTAAATGAAAATATCAAAAATATAAGCTTGAAAATGTTTGAAAAAGTTGCAGAGGCTGAAGCAAAAGTACATGGTAAAACTATAGAAGATGTACATTTTCATGAAGTTGGTGCAGTAGATTCTATAGTTGATATTGTGGGAGCGGCTATTTGTCTAGATTATTTAAAGGTCGATAAAATAAAGTCTTCGACAGTAGAAGTTGGTTCCGGTTTTGTAAAGTGTGCACATGGAACAATGCCTGTCCCAGCGCCAGCTACCGTTGAAATATTAAAAAATGTACCATTAAAATCTAATATATCTTTTGAAGCAACTACTCCTACAGGGGCTGCTATTCTGAGTTATTCTGTAAGTGAATTTACAGATGATAGAAACTTTAAAATTGAAAAGATAGGCTATGGTATAGGGCATAAAGATGTTGGGCAAATTCCAAATGTTTTAAGGGTTTTTATAGGAGAATCTCTGGAAGAAAATGTTGGAGAATATGAAGCTGAAAATAATTACTTTAATAATTTATCAAAGGACTACATCAAAGATCAAGTTCATGTATTAGAATGTAACATAGATGATATGAATCCTGAAATCTATGATTATATTATGGAATTGTTGTTTGAAAAGGGAGCATTAGACGTATATTTAACACCTATAATAATGAAGAAAGGTAGACCTGCTGTTAAATTAAATGTGCTTTATAGTGCTAATATGGAAGAGGATATCAGAGATATAATTCTAAATGAAACAACTACTTTAGGATTTAGAAAATATAAGGTTGAAAGAGATATGCTAAAAAGGGAATTTATAAAGGTTAAAACAAAATATGGTGAGTTCACTGTTAAAGAGGCCTATTATAAAGGTAAAAGAATAAAATCAAAACCAGAATATAGGGACTGTAAAAGAGCTGCCTTAGAAAATAATGTTAGTATAAATGAAATATACAAAGAAGTGATTTTAAATAAGCGTTAATTAAATTTTTAGGTTTAGGAGATGGGAGCTATGATTAAAGATAAAAAATATGAAGGTCTAATAAGTTATTTGAAGAATTTGGATAGTGTTGTTATTGCTTTCTCAGGAGGAGTAGACAGTACTTTTCTAATGCAAGCTGCAAAAGAGGCCCTTGGAAATAACGTATTGGCAGTAACGATAGTTTCTCCATATATTCCAACTTGGGAAGTAAAAGAAGCAAAGGAATTAGTAAAGGAACTTAATGTTAAGCATGAGCTTGTAGAAGTACCAGTTATCTTAGATGCTATAAAAGATAATCCAGAAGATAGGTGTTATCTATGTAAACATTTTGTATTTAGTAAGATTATAGAATTACAAAAAGAAAGAGGATTCAAATATGTAATTGATGGAACAAATTTAGATGATACTAAGGACTATAGACCTGGTATGAGAGCACTAAAGGAACTAGGAGTAGTAAGCCCCCTTTTAGAGAATAATATAGCTAAGGATGATATTAGAAGATTTTCAAAAGAACTGGGTTTAATAACATGGGATAAACCGGCTTATGCATGTCTTCTTTCAAGAATCCCTTATAATCAACAAATAAAATTTGAAGATTTAAGAAAAATTGAAAGTGCAGAAGTATATCTAATGGAACTTGGGTTTAAAGGAATAAGAGTGAGAAGTCATGGTGACTTAGCTAGGATTGAGGTTCAAAGGAAGGATAGAATTAGAATTTGTAACGAAGAATTAATGGATAAGATATCAGAAAAATTTAAAATGTTAGGATTTAAATATGTAACTTTAGATTTACAAGGCTATAAAATGGGAAGTCTTAATAATTAGTGAAGAGTCAAAAGTTGGCTTTTAATATTGAAATTCTATGCATAGGAAAAGGGTGAAGATATGAATTTAGATGAGGTCAGATACCTACTAGAAGGAATAAAAAATGGCTCTACAACTATAGATGATGGAATCAAAGAGCTGCAGGATCTTCCATTTAAGGACTTGGGCTATGCTAAGGTAGATAATCATAGGGAGCTTAGAGTAGGGTATCCCGAGGTCATATATTGTGCTGGTAAAACTCCTGAGCAGATAAAAGGAATAGTAGAGTTTATGTTGACAAAAGGCTGTAACATATTAGGTACAAGAGCTTCAGAAGAGGCATTTAGCGCAGTAAAAGAAATATGTCCGAAAGCCGAATATAATAGGGAGGCTAATGCTATAACTATAAAAAATAGAGAGATGGAGTCTTCCAAAACATACATAGCTGTAGTTACAGCAGGCACCTCTGACATACCAGTAGCAGAGGAGGCGGCTATAACAGCCGAAATTTTTGGAAGTAGAGTAGAAAGAATATATGATGTAGGTGTAGCGGGAATACATAGATTATTTGATAGATTAAATATAATAAGAGGTGCAAAAGTAGTTATTGTCGCAGCAGGTATGGAAGGTGCATTAGCAAGTGTAGTAGGAGGATTAGTTGATAAACCTGTAATTGGAGTACCTACCAGTGTTGGATATGGTACTAGTTTTGGAGGGGTTTCTGCACTGCTTACTATGCTTAATAGCTGTGCAAGTGGAGTTAGTGTTGTAAATATAGATAATGGCTTTGGAGCCGGATATCTTGCTAGCATGATAAATAAACTAAAAGATTAATTTATACAATTGTAAGAATTTGTTATAGTTATAATACCTTCTCTGCTTATGTGGAGGAGGTTGTTTAATATACTGTTTAAGGAATAAAGTTAATTTGATATTATATGGTTATGATTCAAAATGATTAATGGATTAACCATAAGTGTTGATATAGGAGAATTATGTATGAGAAAAAAAATAAGAGCATTAGGTGTATTGATTTTTATAAGTATGTTAACTTTAGTTGTTTCTTGCAATAAAGAAACAAAGGTTTCTGAGGGGGAGGATAACTTAAAGGGCGAAATTGTAGTTGCAACTGATAAAAGATATGAAAATCAGTTAAAATATGCTGCAGATAGTTTTAAAATAGCTCATCCAAAGGTACAAGTAAAACTTAAGGTTGAGGATAACCTATTTGATAAGGTTAAAGATGATATAAGCAATAAACAGGCACAAGTAGATATAGTAACTATTGATGATCAGTATGCTCAATATTTCATGAAGAACCTTCCAGGAGCATTTTTAGATGTAACAGAAGATACAAGTTTTTATAAAGATAAGGTTAAAAAGAGTGAAATAGATAATTTAACATATAAAAATAAGATATATGGCTTTCCGTGGGTTTCTTTTCCTAAGGTGATATTATATAGAAGTGATATATTTGAGAAATCAGGGATTAATGTGGATGACATTAAAACTTGGAATGATTATGTTTATGTGGGAAGAAAAATAAACAAGGATACAGGTATGAAGCTTTTTACAAATGTAGGGAACGAAAGCAGCAACATATATTTAACATTGTCTAATCAATTGGGCACATCCTATTTTAATAAAGAGAATAACGTAAATTTTAACTCTAATGAATGGGTATCAGTTTTAGAAACTATTAAGCTACTGTATTCAGAAGGTATAGTGTATGACTTGTCTTCCAAGGAGTTGCTTTTAGATGCTGTAAAAAAAGACAAAGTAGTATCGTTTATTTCAGATTCATTTTATGTTAGCAAATTCATGGAGAGTTTACCTGAACATAAGGGGAAATGGAAAGTAATGAAGCTTCCTGCCTTCGAACCTGGGGGAAATAGAGATGTGTCTGTTGGCGGAACTAACCTAATGATTAGCAGCAATTCATTAAATAATAAGCTGGCAAAAGAATTTATAAAGTTTGCCTTAACTGATGAGCATCTACAGGTAGATTTGATGAACAAGTATGGGAACTTCCCAATAAATAGTGATATATATAACTTAGTTGAGTTTGATAAAAGTAATAGTTATGTTAACTCTAAATTAGGGAAACTACTTTCTAATATAGAAAAGGGTGCTGAAGGAATAAATTATACTGCTAATTTTCCAATTATAAGAGGAATAGTGCAATCTTCATTATCGATAGAGAATTTAAAAGATAAGGATGTAAGAGTTGTTCTTGATTCACTTCAAAAGGAATGTTCAAGCAAGATAGTGTTACCATAGTAATATTTTTAATTATGAGTATGTAATATAAGGTATTTAAGTACAATAAACGTTTACAAAAGTATTAAAATGCTATATAATAGAATATAAAGGGATTAATCATAGGGAATATTCGAATACATAAATAGAACCTCCTGACTGGGATCGGAAAGCAGTCAGGGGGTTCTATTTATTGACCATATAATATTTTGTTATAAGCTTCAATAGTTTTTTCAGAGGTTTTCTCCCAAGAGAATTGAGAAGCTCTTAACAGGGCTTTTTTGCTTATATCATTTCTTATACTTTCATCATTTAACAATGCTTCCAGTGAGTACATAAGACTTTTCATGCTTAAAGGATCTATTAGGATACCGCCATCGCCTACAACTTCAGGTATTGATGAGATATCGGAGGTAAGTACTGGAGTTCCACAGCTCATGGCCTCTAGGGGAGGAAGCCCAAATCCTTCGTATAAAGAAGGATAAGTGAAAACTTCACAGGCATTATAAAATATAGGTAGATGTTCCTCAGGGACAAATCCAGTAAATTTAACATTTGAATTAATATTTAATTCTATACTTAGATTTTTTAAAAGTTCACTATCATCCTTATTTGCTCCCACTATAACCAAGTCATATTCTTTATCTAAGTTTTTATGAATATTTGAAAAGGCCTTCATTAAACCTGATACGTTCTTTCTCGGACTAAATCCACCAATATAGAGAACGAATGGTTTGGTGATGTTGTAGTTCTTCATCAATATACTTTTACATTCTTCTTTATCTAGTGGTTTATATTTAACATCAGCAGCGAGCGGAGTTACAAAAACTTTATCTTCATCAATGGAAAAAAATTTTAGAATATCTCTTTTAGAGCATTCTGATACAGTTATTACACCATCGGTAAGTTCCATAATTCTAGGCATTTCTTTTAGAAATTTAGCAAGGTATCCTCTACCGACTGTTTCAGGGAGGATATATGGTATTAAATCATGAATTGTTACAACCTTTTTACATGGGATATTGTCAGATATACCTATACCATTTTGAGGTATATGGTATATATCGACACTTTCTTTTTTTAAATTATGAGGAAAGTAATGTTGTTCGAAAAATCTATGATGTCTTTTAGATGCTATTATTATTTTTGTATTAATATCTTCAAATTCTTTATAATTTTCTCCTGACCAATAAATTTGATAATAATTTTCTTTGTGAGTTGTAGTCATATATCTCAGAATTTTATCTGTATAAGTTCCTATACCAGTACCTCTATACCAGTTGACACCTCTTGCATCAATAGCAATTTTCATACAATTATCTACCTCCACACAAAATTGAGAATTGACATTCTCAATCCATATCATAACCAAAACCCAAAATAAGCAAAAAATTCAGCTTTACTATATATTATTAATATTACGCTAAAAGTGTGTCATTTAGCACACACATATAAGTTAATTCATATAATACATATATAGCAATTTTTTGGAGGAAAAGACTTGGAAATATTGGAGGTACAAAAATCAGTTCAAAATGCTTACGGCTTTAATATTCATTTTATAGAAAAGGTAAAGAATGTATATAAGATTCATGCTGAAGATAAGCAATATTGCCTTAAGGTTATAAAGTATGACTTTGGACATTTCTTATTTATTTTATCTGCCATAAAGCATCTTCAGAATAATGGTTTTAAGGGTATTCCAGGGATAATAAAAACAAAAAAGGGTAAGGAATATATAAATTTGAGTGGAAACTATGCCTATTTAACTAAGTGGGTTAACTCTAGAGAATGCAATTATGATAATCCAGTAGATGTTATAATAGCATCTGCAAAATTAGCAGAGCTCCATAAAAAGAGTAAAGGGTTTGAGGTAACAGAAAAGATGAATCCTAGAGTTGGGTGGTTTAAATGGATTGAAACCTTTAAAACTAGAAGAGATGAAATACTAGATTTTAAGATGAGAATATCAAAAAAGGAAAAAACAACTGAATTTGATGAAATATACTTGAGCATGATGGAGGAGGAGTTAGAGAGGGCGGAAACGTCAGTTAAGAACTTGGGGAAAAGTGAGTATTTGCAGGTTATGAAAAATGAAATTGAGTCTAAAGGATTTTGTCATCATGACTATGCTAATCATAATATTTTAATAAATATTAGTGGAGAAGTAAATATAATAGATTTTGATTATTGTATTTTAGACACTCACTTACATGATCTGGGGAGCCTTCTCATAAGGTGTATGAAAAATGGTAGGTGGAGCATAGATAGTTCTCTATTGATATTGGAATCTTATAACTCAATAAACAAGGTCAAACAGATAGATATACCAATAATAGCTGCATTTATGGAGTTCCCACAGGACTATTGGCAGGTGGGAATACAATATTATTGGGAAAAACAACCCTGGGGTGAGGAGTTTTTCTTAAAAAAGTTAAGGAAGATAAGTGCTGATAAAGATGAAAAACAAGAATTTGTAGAAGATTTTAGAAGTGTAAAATATAGATAGTAATTAATTAAGGAGAGTGTATTTATGGGACATAAAAAGTATAAACAAGACGAAGAGAAAGAACGCGTAAGCTTAAAATCATATGAAGATAAGTTAGAAAATCTAAAGAAGTCAGTAAAGGAACTAAAAAAAGTCAAAAAAAGAGAAGAAGAAATTGAAAAACTAGAAAAGAAGAAGAAAAAAATATTAAAGGAGATGAAAAGAAAACACAAGTAAGAATTATTGAGGAGGTTTTGAGGTGTATTGCGATAACCTTACTATATGTTTTATAAAGTACCTAGAGTCTAAGGGAATTAAGCAAGTAGAGGATTTTAAGCGAGAAATTGAACTTGAAAATATAACAACAAATATAATGAAAAATCAAATTTATAATATAAGTGAATTTCATGAAAGAACGACTGGATATATGGAATTAATGAATAAGAGGCTTGGTAATAATATTGGAAAGGTGGTTGAACAATATAAGGTTTATATAAGGAGGTTTACAAAGGACTTAGATAATTTGAAAAAAAACGGAACAAGTAACAAGTTTGAAAAAGAGTTGTTAAATTACGGTGATTTATACCTAGCAAGAGCTAAAAAGTGCATTGATAATATATATATAAACAACTATATAGGATTAATAATGAGAAGTATGAAGCAAGCGGAAGTATGTCTTGGTAATACAAGCTTTGATAATTTAAAAAGAGGTAATCAGTTACAGATAAAGAGCATCAATGATTGTTGCTATAATATGGTTGAAATGGATTTAGTATATCTTTTAAGTAAGATTAAAAGAAAAGGGATAGATGTTGATTTTTATAGTTTAATAAAAGAATTCTGTAGGTTAGAATCGCTAGAAGATGATAGTGAAAAATTTATACTATCAATTTTATCTTATCCACATGAATTTATGAAATGTTGCAATAGGTATAGAGAGCAAAGTAAGAGTTGGACTGATGAAGAATATGTTTTTAAATTACAAAAGGCTATTGTATCAGATGGAGAGAGTTTAATTTAAAGGAGGTGTTTAAATGTTTCCAAGATATAGTGAAAGAAGATACTTAACTAAGTATGATTTATGTGTAGAGTTATTTGATAGATTTAACCTTAGTGTATATGATGTCATACCTGTTAGGGGAGTATATATGGCGTCAACAGATAAAGGTGAAAAGATTTTAAAGAAAGTTGAATACACTATAGAAGAACTCAAATATATATATAATGTGCTAACTTATATAAGAAATAAGTTTTCGAGAGTAGTTGATTTCGTAAAAGATAGCCAAGGCGAAATTTATACTATTTGGGATGGAAATATGTACTGTATAATGGACCTCGTACAAGGCAAGGAATGTAATTTTAGCAATCCAGTAGATTTAAGTATTGCATCAAGAAGCTTAGGAGAACTTCATTCAGCTTCAGAGGGATTTAAAACAAACTTATATAATAAGCATAATAATGGAAAATTAATAGACACATTCAAAAGAAGAATTCAAGAAATGGAATTTTTTAAAAATATAGCTAGTATTCATGAAAATAAAACTGAGTTTGATGAAATATTTTTAAAAAATGTTGACTACTATATTGATCAAATTAAGCTGAGTACAGAAATGCTAGAAAAGTCTTGTTACTACAAGCTCTGCAGTGAAGAGGATAAGATTGTAGTATGTCATCATGATTTAGCATATCATAACATATTGATAAATAATAACGAGGCTTACTTTGTAGATTTTGATTATGCCATTATAGATCTTAAAGTACATGATTTATGTAATTTTATAAATAAAGTGATAAAAAACTTTGCCTTTGACATTGAAAAAGCCAATAGTATAATAGAGAATTATTGTGTTAAAAACTCTCTAAGCAAAAGAGAGCTTGAAGTACTTTATGGAATGTTAACATTTCCAGAGGATTTCTACTCCATATCTAAAGATTATTACACAAAAAGAAAAGATTGGGACGAAGATGTATTTCTTGATAGATTAAAAAGAAAAGCTAGTTATAAAGATGATAGAGAAGAGTTTTTAGATAAGTTTAAGGAAAATGTAAACTAAAAAACTATAAAATGCTGCTCATATTAAATTATGAGCAGCATTTTTCATAGATATATACCTAAGTTTAATTCGTAAGAGCATTAACGTAAGTTTGTAAATTGAAGGTCAATTCCAAAGTCTTTTCCTTTAAGTGCTTGAATAACAGCCTGCAAGTCATCTATCTTAGCAGCTGATACACGCACCTTATCATCCATAATTTGAGACTGAACTTTAAGCTTAAGTTCTTTTATGTAGCTTGTAACTTCTTTAGCCTTTTCTTTACTTAGACCATTCTGAATTTCAACATTTTGCCTTAAGGTACCACCAAAAGCACTTTCTATTTTTCCAGGATTAAGGGCCTTAGGGGATATCCCTCTTTTAATCATTTTTCCTTTCAAAATATCAAGCATAGCATTAATTTTGTAGTCATCCTCAGCAGTAAGCTTTAAAGAATCCTTTTCTAACGTTATTTGAGCCTTACTTCCTTTAAAGTCATAACGTTGGCTGATTTCTTTTATAGATTGATTAATAGCGTTATCCATTTCTTGCATATCAACTTCTGATGCAATATCAAAAGAACTATCTTTTGCCATTATATGTACCACCTTTCATGAAAGTTGTTGGAAAACGATTAGATTTCCTATATGATATTATACATTAATATACATATTATAGTAAATAGAGGGCAAGTTGTTATATTCAACTTGCCCGGGTAATACTTATCCTTTTATTATTCTATTATATGCAGTTACAGTTTCTTTTGCGGTTTTTTCCCAGCTTAACTTAGAGGCTTGCTTAACTCCAGAGGAAATTAATCTTTCTTGAAGAACACTATCGGATAGGACTTTAAACATGGAATCACATAAATCGTCCATATCTCTAGGATTGACCAACAATGCACCATCACCTACTACTTCTGGAACAGAAGTGACGTTAGATGCTATAACAGGCACTCCACAGGCCATTGCTTCAATAGGTGGAAGTCCAAAACCTTCATAAAAAGAAGGATAAACAAATAGTTTAGATGCATTGTATAGATACGGTAAGTGTTCTATTGATACAAACCCAGGAAATAATACACTGTCTGAAATCTTAAGTTCTTCAGCACGAGCCTTATAAATTTCATATGACTTTCCTTTTTGTCCTGCTATTACAAGTTTAATATCATCTTTGTATATAGATAAAAGTTTGCTAAAGCTTTCAATAAGGCCAATTATGTTTTTTCTTGGGCTAAAGCCACCTACATATAAAATAAAGTCACCTTCTATAGAGTAGTACTTTTTAGTAACATATCTACTTACTCTTTTATCTAAAGGCATATAAATATCCTCGCCAGCTAAGTGTGTAACATATACCTTGTCTTCAGGAAAATTAAATGCCTCAATTATATCCTTTTTAGAATAATTAGATACAGTTATTATCCCATCACAATTAGATACAATTTTAGGGATTTGTTTAGAGAAAATTTCTAAGTATCTATCACTAACTGTTTCAGGCATTTTATATGGAATCACATCATGAAGAGTTATTGCGAATCTACAATTTTTATCAATAGGAAGACCAACCCCGTTTTGAGGTACGTGATAAAGTTGTATATTTTTATCTTTTAATATATTAGGAATATTTACTTCATCCCAGAAGTTAGTTTCCCTTCCCTCAGTAATATTATTTAAATAAAAATTTCCTCTTAGGGATATATCATGTTTGCTATTTTCTGGCATAAAGAGTAGGTAATTATTTATGTTGTCAATTCTATTCAAACAATTAATTAATTGATAAGTATAAGTACCTATTCCTGTTCCCCTATACCATTTTGCTGCACGTCCGTCTATTCCTATTTTCATAAGATTGTTCCTTTCGAATTTGCTATATTTTATTATATTAAAGTCACCTCAAAAGTGTTAATAATCTTCTAAAATTAATAAGGAGTTCATATAAATTATATAGGGGTGATTAACATGATGAGAGAATTTGAAATAGAAAGACAGTTTGATATTAAAATTGAAAGCATAAAACCGAATAAAGGAGTATACCTTTTAAAAACAGACAAAGGAACAAAATGTTTAAAGAAAATAAATTATGGAACACAAAAACTTTTATTTGTGTATGGTGCAAAGGAGCACCTTATAAACAATGGTTTTCCCAACGTAGACAGATATTGTCTTAATGAAGAGGGTAACCCTTATGCTCTTGTTAATGAAGATATTTACACTCTTTCAGAGTGGATTGATGGAAGAGAATGTGACTTTAGAAATCAGGAGGATCTAATAAAAGCAGCTAAGAGTTTAGCATATTTGCATATAGCTTCTAAAGGATATGAACCACCAGAAAATAGTAAGTTAAAAACAGATTTAGGTAGATGGCCAAGTTTGATGGAAAAAAGGGTTAAGTCTTTTGATAAGATGAGAGACATGGGAAGAAAAAAAAGCAATAAAGGCAACTTTGATTTAAATTATATAAAAACAATACAGTTTTATAAAGACTTTGGAAGAAGAGCTATGAATGTTTTATCAAGCTCAAAGTATAATGAACTATGCGAGATTGCAGAAGAGGATAAGAGTTTTTGTCACCATGATTTTACTTACCATAATATAATAATTGATAAAGAAGAAAATGTTAATGTAATAGATTTTGACTATTGCAAAAGAGAAATAAGGGCATATGATATATCTGCTTTTATGATTAAGGTTCTAAAAAGAGTTGACTGGAATACAGAGTATGCAAAAATTATAATCGATGCCTATAATGAAGTTAGTATTTTAAAGGAAGAAGAATATAGAGTTTTATTTGCCTTTTTGTTATTCCCACAGCGTTTCTGGAGACTTGCTAATAGGTATTACTACAATGAGGTTAATTGGACTTTAAATGCGTTCAATAATAAATTAGAAGAACTAATTGCCGAACAAGAAAAATATACTAACTTTATTAATGAGTTTAAAAGTATTTATAATCAAGACGAGGATAAGTTTGTGTAAAGTAAGAATAGACATAAAGCACTGTTGCATGAAAACTAGTGCTTATATGTCTATTTTTACTTTAATTGGGTTTGTCTTTTTAGATTAAATACTAATCACCAAAAGTATAAAAAAACATAGTATATATATTATGAGTTTGATTATGGAGATGTGTAGTTTATGAGAATAGGAGATATTGTAGTAAGAAGATCTTATGGTAAGGATATTACTTTTAAGATTATAGAAATTAAGGATACTAATGAAGGAGTTATATATACTTTAAAAGGGATAAACCTAAGAATTGTTGCAGACTCACCTGAAATAGATTTAGAGGTCGTTCCAGAAGACTCTTTAACAGAGAGTGAGAAAATTTTTAGTAGACAAGTTAATAGCTCTATAAAAAATATTTTGGTAAATAGGGGGGGCTTTCGGAGAGGAGACAGAATAGAGAGAGTTGTTATAAATAATGAATTAGCATTTGGAAGGCCTGGAAGGATACTTCATGTAGATGGAGATCCAGAGTATTTAGATGTATGTCTTAAGGTGTATAAGCAACTAATGCTTGATGTAGTTGGGAAGGCAATTTCAGAAAAAGATCAACCTAAAACGATAGTAGAATTAGTAAAGCAAGTAAAGCCGGATATAGTGGTTATTACTGGGCATGATGCCGTAGCAAAGGGAACAAGAGATTTTACAAACATAGACAACTATAAGAACTCAAGATATTTTGTAGATTCAGTGGTAGAGCTAAGAAATTATAAGTCTAATTATGATGATTTAGTTATATTTGCAGGAGCGTGCCAATCTTGCTACGAAGGTATACTAGATGCAGGTGCAAACTTTGCGAGTTCACCAAGCAGGATATTAATACATTGTTTAGATCCTGTATTTTTATGCGAAAAAATAGCTTATACGAATATAGAAAAGGTTGTTTCTATTCAGGATGCGTTACAAAATACTATAACTGGCACTAGGGGAATAGGTGGACTACAGACAAGAGGTAAGTATAGAGAGGGATTTCCGAAGTCACCGTATATATAAAATTAAATTATTTTATATAATGATGCATATATCAGCAAAAGTGAGGGAATAATACCTAAGGTGAGAAAAGTTTTAAAAATCAAGTTCGTTCACAAAAAATTAATATTGACAAAACAAATTGTTAACTGGTAAAATATTAAGTTTATTTGACATTATATATTTTTAGATATATAATATGAAATGTGGAAAGAGGGTGTTTAATGTGGAAAGAACGAATGTATTGGCTTCGATTAAGAAAAATATTGAAGACCATGTAGGCGACCAAGTAACATTAAAGGCAAATAGCGGGAGAAGAAAAGTCCTTGTAAATAAGGGAATTATTGAAAAGGCATATCCTAGCATATTTGTAATTAGATTAGAAAGTGACACCCAAAGGAAAGTGACTTACAGTTATTCTGATGTTTTAACTAAGACAGTTCAATTAGTTTTTGCTGTATAAAAATCGGTACTAAACTTTAGTACCGATTTTTTTGTAATACAAAAAATGGTAAAATAAAAAGAAAGATGGTGGGTTTCCATCTTTCAACTATGGTATAAAAGGGTATTGAGAATTTATGAGAGGTTATATGGTCAACAACCATCTTAATATTACGCCAAAATTCTGCAAATGTCAATATGAATAAACAGTATAATTCGTTTTAACAAAGTAATTATACGAGAAAAATGATGAATATTGTAGTAAAAACTACCACCTTCACTATTATTTATTTCAAGAAAATATGGAATTTTATCATATTTCTTGGTTAGAAGTTATATAAATAAATAGTAGGTTTTTATGGGAGGGAGATACAATATGGCTATGGAGCTAATTAGAGAAAATATAGAGTGTGAACAATTACTAGATGAAAAGTCTTGCGATAACTCAATGCAAGAAGAGCACGTAATACCAGATACCCATCCAGATGTTAATGAAGTCTTATTAATTGATGCTAAACCGCTTATTGTCAATAGGGAAGTTATTCAAGATAAGATTTCTTTAGAAGGGCAAGTAGAGTATACAATACTTTATTTAGCTAAAGAAGAAGAAAATACAGGTATTCATAGTGTAACTTATGTGGATAGGTTTTCAAATGACATAAATATTCCAGGGGCAGAACATAAAATGCAATGTGATATTAATTGTTATGTTGAGAATGTAGTATGTGAAATAGTTAATGAAAGAAAAATACGAATTCGAGCAGTTATAAAATCAAAAGCAGAAGTATATAAAAATTATGATTTTGAAGTTATAAAGGATATAACAGGCTCTGAAGATGTGCAACTGTTAAAAGATTCAGCTACAGTAGATAAAATCGTGGGAACAGTTTCAGGCGATTTAGCAGCAAAAACTCAAATTCAAGTATCTATGGATAAGCCACAAGTAGGGAACATATTGAAGTGCGACATTAATATCCGTAAAAAGGATACTAGGATCATGGAAGGAAAAGTTTTTATTGAGGCATCTGCATTTATTACGGTTCTTTACAGAGGAAAAGATACTAGAGATGTAGTATGTTTAGAAGATAATGTTCATATTAACAAAGAGATAAACATAGAGGGTGTAAATCCTACTATGGATAACTATACTGATTTTAAAGTTGAATCGATTGATATTAAGGTTAAAGAAGATGATTTGGGCGAAAATAGAATAGTTGATTTGGATGCCTTAATAAAGTCAAATACAAAAGTTATGTATAAGGAAGCTATGGATATAATAGAAGATGCATATTCACCTTCCGCTGTTATGCAAATGAGCAAGAAGGATTATGAATTAAACGTAATGTATGGTCATTCATCTAATCAAAACATAGTTAGACATAATATGGAGCTTGATAATGATATGCCTAAGGTTTCACAAGTGATTATGTGCTGTGGCAAAGCAAGTGTAACTAACAAAAAATTAGTTGAGGATAAAGTTGTAGTAGAGGGCGTTGTAAATGTAGATGTATTATATAAAACTTTTGATGAAAATATGTATTTGTATACGGTTAGTGAGGAAATACCATTTAATACCTCTGTAGAAATACCGGGGTGTAAAATAGATATGCAGTGTATAGCGAAGGCTTCATTAGAAAGTATAGATGCATCTGTAGAGGCAGACACCATAGCTGTAAAGGCTGTAATTGATGTTTACTCTAGGGTAAACTATGTTACTCATAAGGAATTTTTAGTAGATATGAATGCCATAGAAGGAGAGCTGCCTAAGAAAAAAGCAAGTCTTACTATTTATGCTATTCAACATGGAGATACTTTATGGAAAATAGCTAAAAAGTATGCTACAACTATAGATGATTTAGTAAAACTAAACAGCATAGAAGATCCTGATATTGTGAGACTCGGAGATAAACTTATTATACCTGGAAGAGCTGTAATTTAATTAAATAATAATGTTTGCAGTTGTATAAAATAAAAACTTCAACGGTTTTACCGTTGAAGTTTTTATTTTATTATAAGGAACATGAGCACTAATGTGTTTAGAATATGATGAGTGAAAACAAACATGAAATAAGATATGCCTTATGTATAATAATTAGATATATGGAAAAAATAAAGTATATCCATAAAGAGGGGTGTATACATTGGAAGAAAAATTAGAAGGAAGTCTAATAATAATAGGAGGAGCAGAAGATAAAAAAGGTGACAAAAAGATATTAAAAGAAGTTTGCAGAAGATTGGATAAGGATAAAGATATTCTTGTTGTTGTTACTGTTGCATCCGAGTTGCCTGAAGAATTAGGGTATGAATATAATAACGTCTTTGAAGAATTGGGAGTTAAGAATATAAGAATATTGAATATAAGAGATAGAAAAGATGCATGCGATAAGAGTAACGTTCAAATTATAGATGAAGCTTCTCTAGTATTTTTTACAGGAGGAGATCAACTTAGAATAACAAGCCTACTTGGAGGGACACCAATTTATCAAAAAATGAAGAGTGTTTATGAAAGAGGTTGTATTTTTGTTGGAACTTCGGCAGGTGCATCTGTTATGAGTACTACCATGATTGTTACTGGACCTGATGATGAATCTCCGAAAAAATGCACATTAAAAATGGCACCGGGATTAGGGTTGATAAAAGATGTAATTATAGACCAACATTTTGCTCAAAGAGGAAGAGTAGGGAGACTACTTGTTGGAGTAGCGGAAAATCCTCAAAGTTTAGGGATAGGTATTGATGAAGATACTGCCATTGTTGTAAGCGAGCAAGGTGAATTTAAGGTAGTAGGATCTGGAGCAGTGTATGTAATTGATGGAAGTAATATAACTTATACGAATGTGTCAGAACAATATCCAGATGAAATATTGTCCATTTTTAATGTAAAATTATATGTGCTTAAATCCGATGATAGATTTAACTTGAATGCTAAGATTCCATATAGTGGGGTCAAGTTATAAAAACTTTAAGAATCACAGCTTATGACAGCTTATGATAGAGGAGGATAACATAAACAAAAATGAAAATAGATGAATTTAGGATTTTCGAAGGAAGAAATATATATTCTCATAGAAAATGTATAAAGATGTGTGTTGACTTAGAGGGTTACCGAGATACTCCTACAAAGGATATAGAAGGATTTAATGAGAAGCTACTTAAGATGATTCCAAAGTTGAATGAGCACAGATGCGGAATTGATGAGGAAAATGGGTTCAGAACAAGACTTTACGAGGGTACATATTTATCCCACGTATGCGAACATATTATATTGGCTATACAAAACATTTTAGGCATTGATGTTGCTTATGGTAAATCTAGAGAAATAGAAGGAGAAAAATATTATATTATATATGAGTATATGTATAAAAATACTGCTCTTGAAATTGGAAAAGTTGCAGTTGATCTAGTAAATTCTCTTATTAATAAGCAGAGTTATGATTTAAAAGATAGTATGGAAAGAATAAAAAAGATTTTAAAAACAGAAGAGTTGGGACCAAGTACGATGTCTATAATAGAAGAAGCAAAGGCTAGGAAAATACCCGTAATGAAGATTAATGAAGGAAGCATGTTCCAATTAGGGTATGGAAAATACAGCAAAACAATAGAGGCGACAATTTCAAGTAATACAAGTTGTATTGGTGTGGACATAGCTTGTGATAAATTGTTGACTAAAGAAATGCTATATGACCAGTGTTTACCTATTGCAGAAGGTGGGATAGTAAGAAATACTTTGGATTTGTTACTTAAGGCTGAAAAAATAGGCTATCCAATAGTTTTAAAGCCTAGATTTGGGAACCAGGGTAAGGGTGTTCTTGTAAATATTAAAAATGAAAAAGAAGCCCTCAAAGCCTATGAATTGTTATCTAAGAATTTTAGTGACATTATAATAGAAAAAAATGTATTTGGAAAAGACTATAGAGTATGTGTAGTAGATGGAAAAGTTGTCGCTGTGTCAGAAAGAATACCGCCATACATTATTGGAGATGGTGTTAGTAGTATAAGAGAATTAATAAGTGATATAAATAGAGATGATAACAGAGGGGAAGGACACGAAAAGCCTCTAACGAAAATTAAGATAAATGAAGAGTTAAGAGCATATATTGGTAAAAAAGGATACAATCCTGATGATATTTTACCTGAAGGAGAAAAATTAGTCTTAAGGGAAAATGCTAATTTATCGACAGGTGGTAAAGCTGTTGATTGTACTGACATAATTTGTAGAGAAAATATAAAGATATGCGAAAGGGCGGCTAAAGCAGTAGGGCTTGATGTTTGTGGAATAGATGTGTGTTGTAATGATATAAGTAAGCCTATTGTGGGTGAAGGTGTGATAATAGAAGTAAATGCCGCACCTGGAATAAGAATGCACCATTACCCAAGTGAAGGTAAAAGCAGAAATGTGGCTGGAGCCATAGTTGATATGATGTTTAAGGATTCACCTAAAAGCATACCTATAGTAGCTGTTACTGGAACAAATGGAAAAACTACTACCACAAGGCTTATAAATCATGTTCTATTAAAAGCAGGCAACAATGTTGGAATGACAACAACTGGAGGAATATATATAAATAATCAATGTATTTATAAAGGCGATACTACAGGGTATTATAGTGCTAGAACGGTGCTGATGAATAAAGAGGTGGATGCGGCAGTTTTAGAAACTGCACGAGGTGGTATTATCAAAAAAGGACTTGTATATGATTTAGCGGATGTAGCAGTTATAACTAATATCACAGAAGATCATTTAGGGATAGATGGTATAGAGACTGTTGAAGATTTAGCTTATGTAAAGTCATTAATAGGGGAAGCTGTAAAAGACGATGGCTATGTAGTGTTGAATGCCGATGATCCTGTCAGTTGTACTATAATAAATAGAATGAAGGGTAGTATAATAATGTTTTCAAGTGATAAGCATAATACAATGCTTAGAGCTAATATAAATAGAGGTGGGTATGGCGTATATACAGATAACGGAGTTATGTACGTAGAAAAGAATAATGAAATAGTCCCTATAGTTAGGGTCGAGGATATAAAAATAACATTAGAAGGGAAATTGAATTATAATATAGAAAATGCAATGGCTGCTTGTTCGGCTCTTATTGGCCTTAGGCTGGACTGCTTTACTATAAAAGAAGGACTAACAAGCTTTTACGGTGATGAAGAGTTTAATCCAGGAAGATTTAATATGTACAATATAAATGGAGCCTTGGTGGTTTTAGACTATGGTCATAACATAGAAGGATATAAGGCTGTTCTTAAAGGAGCTAAGAATATAAGCCATAATAGGCTAGTGGGAATAATAGGTGTTCCTGGAGACAGAACAGATAGTAGTATTGAAGAAGTCGGTAGAATAGCAGGAGAAAATTTTGATTATATATATATCAAGGAAGATAGAGATAAAAGAGGAAGAAAGAGTGGAGAGATTGCCAGTATTCTAGAAAAAGGTATTTTAAGAGCAGGTTTTGATAGAAGGAAGTTTGAAACAATATTAGACGAGAGAGAAGCTCTTAAAAAAGCTATAGATAACGCAAGACAAGGAGATTTAATTATTATCTTCTTTGAAGAGTCAAAGCCTTTAGTAGAATTGGTTAAGGATAAAATTAATCAGAGTGAAAATAAAATGCAATCTACGCTGCTAGTATAATAAGAGTATATGATTAATTGAAAGCTATATTTTTAAGGTTTAGAATTATAAAGATTACAACTTTTATTGTTCGACACCTTAAAGGTATAGCTTTAATTTTAGTCCTATATTATACTATTTTTATTAGGTAACATTACATTTATGGAGGGTAGGATATGATACTGAAAGCATATGCAAAGATAAATATATCATTAGATGTTATAGGAAAAAGGGAAGATGGATATCACGATTTAAGTATGATAATGCAGACTATAGATTTATATGATGTTATAAGTATAAAGGAAATAAATAACGGTATAAAAATAACTTGTAGTAGTGAGGATGTGCCTACGGACAAAACAAACCTTGTATATAAAGCGGCAGAACTCTTTAGAACAACCTATGGAATCAAGAATGGAGTAGAAATAGATATACAAAAAAATATTCCTATTGCAGCTGGACTAGCAGGGGGAAGTACAAACGCAGCAGCGGTATTAAAAGGGATGAGAGATATTTATAAACCTGAGGTAGAAGAAGAGGAACTAATGGGTCTTGGCGTGAAGATAGGAGCAGATGTACCTTATTGTGTAGTTGGTGGAACAGCCCTTTGTGAAGGGATTGGGGAGAAAATTACAAAAATTAAACCTTTCAATAATCACATTTTAGTATTAATAAAGCCTTCTTTTGGAGTATCCACCAAGGAAGTATATCAAAACTTACAACTAAATAAGATAATGAATCACCCTGATAATAAATACATAATCAAATGCATTGAAGAGAATAATTTGCTTGAGGTGGCTAAAAATATGAAAAATGTTTTAGAGAATGTTACTTTAAGTAAATACCCAATACTAGAAGATATAAAAGAGCAAACAATTAAAATGGGGGCCGTTGGTACTTTGATGAGTGGAAGTGGACCTACAGTATTTGCATTTTTTGAGGATATTCTTAAAGCACAACTTTTCTATGATAAGGCGAAGGAAAAATACAATCAAGTGTTCTTAACAAGAACAATATAAGAAGGGCTAAGACTGGTTTAATCATTGGTTGTTATTCTGCGATAGATAGAAGAATAAACTTAGTTAGTAACGTTCATTAATAGTGTTAGATTACATAATTTCAATATGTAAGAGCGATGTATAAAAATATTTAAGTTTTTATGCATCGTTTTTTATTTAAACTAAATTAATTCTAAATAAATGTGCTCATATATTACAGAATGATTTTGTATGTATAATAACTTTTTTAAAAGCTAAAAATAACATAAGGTTACCTCAAAAGATTAGGAGTGATGTTATGAGGATATTAGGTTTGTTTAGTAAGTATTTTTTAATGCTTATGGTAATACAAGGATTTGTATTGATTTTTATTGATTCAAGAAGCTTTAAAAAGGTATGTATGAAAAAAACTGCAAATAGAGCAAAATTTATTGGAATAGGAGTTGTAGCGATTTCATTTGTTTTATACTTACTGGGTATATATACTGCATAGTTAGATTAAAGATTACTAACAACAAGTTTAGAGGATGTGATGATTGTTGAAAGAGGATATTAAAGATGTAATATCATTAAAAACAGATGAGAATATTTGTTATTTAAAAGATTTATTAAAAGATACATCAGATATAGTATATAGAGAATTTTACATTGGTAATTTTAAATCTGCATTGGTATACATAGATGGAATGGGAGATAAAATACTTTTAGATGATTACGTCTTAGAAAATGTAATGCTTAGAGGGCATAATATAACTAATGTAAGTCAAATAAAAGATAGAATTTTACCTGTTACTGATGTTAAGGAAGTTAAAAAATTAAGCGAAGGTATCAATGCTATGCTCTCAGGTGATACTCTAATGTTTGTTGAGGGGCTTGAAAACTGTTATGTTGTTGCAACACGTTTTTGGCCAGCTAGAGGAGTATCAGAACCATCTGCAGAAACTGCAATTAGAGGGGGAAGAGATGGGTTTACAGAGACCATAAGATTCAATACAGCCCTAATAAGGAGAAGGATAAGAGATACTAGGCTTAAGGTAGTGCCCAAAAGTTTAGGCATAAGATCTAAGACTGATTCAGCTATTATGTATATTGATGACATTGTAAATAAAGATATATTAAAAGAGCTTCAGAAGAGGTTGGAGAATATAAGTATTGATGCAGTTTTAGATAGTGGTTATATTGAACAACTAATTGAAGATGATAAGTGGTCATTTTTTCCACAGGTTCAAAGTACAGAAAGACCAGATGTAGTAGCTGCAGCATTATATGAAGGTAGAGTTGCTATGCTTGTAGATAACTCTCCATTTGCCATTATTGTGCCAGCAACTATGCCAACTTTTTTTCAAACTCCAGATGATTATTATCAACGTTGGATTTATGCTTCAACTATGAGACTGGTAAGATTCTTTTCTATATTTTTAGCTTTATTGCTACCAGCACTTTATGTTGCGGTTACATCTTTTCATACCTCTATAATCCCAACTAAACTAGCATATTTTATAGCTTCATCTAGAGAAGGGGTTCCTTTTCCAGCATTCGTTGAGGCTTTAATCATGGAACTAAGTCTTGCACTCTTAATTGAATCTATAGCAAGGTTACCTAAGCCGATAGGATCAACTATAGGTATAGTTGGAGGATTAATTATAGGGCAGGCAGCAGTAAGTGCAGGTATTGTGAGTCCTGTAATGATAATTATAGTTTCAATTACTGCAATAACAAGCTTTACTACACCTAACTATGAAATGACTTCTGCTTTAAGATTAATTAGATTTCTTCTTATAATTGTAGCGGCAGTCGTTGGACTTTATGGAATAGTGCTTGGATTACTAGTTACACTTATACACCTGATCCGATTGAAAAGTTTCGGAATATCTTATTTATCCCCGATGGTAAATCCGAATATAAAGGATTTCAAGGATATGTATGTGAGATTTCCCCTAACATCCTTTAAAAAGAGGCCTGTTTATATGAATACAGAAGATAAAGTAAGACAGAAATAGAGGTGGTATGTCTATTATGAATGATAATGATTTTGTTACACCTTTTGGATTATTTTCAACTATGGTAGTAACTATTGTAGGTGTAGGAATTTTCTCATATCCTAGGGAGCTAACTGCAATAGTTGGAACTGACAGTTGGATTGTATCACTAATCAGCGGAACAATAAGCTATTTGCTTTTATACATTGCATACAGGGCACTGAAAGCTAATTGCTATGAAAAACTTTATAGCATTTTGAGAAGAAAGTTTGGAGCTATAATAGGTGGAATCCTAGCGCTAGGATTTATAGCCTATAATATAATTTCTATTAGCTTAGGAATGAGAATATTTATAGAGGTAATAAAGATGTATTTGCTTCAAAAAACTCCTACCGAATTTTTAATTATGATAACAATATTAGTTGGCAGTTATCTTTTAAGAGGAGAAACAGGAACCTTAGTGAAGTTTAATGAGGTTTCTTTTTGGATAATGTTTATTCCAATAATATTTATATTGCTGTTTACTCTAAATAGAACTGACTTTACAAACATATTGCCTATATTAAATAATGAACCAATTGATTACATAAAAGGTTTAGGAACTACAGTATATAGTTTTGGTGGAATTTCTATAGTTTACTTACTAATTCCGTTTATGAAAAATAAGAAGGTAATTCGTAAAACTGCAGTTAAGAGCATTGCTTTTATTACAATTTTTTATACAATTATTGTGATCTTTACTTTAGCTGTATTTTCAAAAGAGCAGACAAAAATACTGCTGTGGCCTACTATTACTATGATAAAGTCAATAAGTATACCGGGTGCTTTTATTGAAAGATGGGAAGGCGTAGTAATGGCTCTTTGGATAATATTTTATTTTACAACCTTTGTAAATGGTTATTATCTATCAGCGGACATTGTTAAGGATATGTTTAATTTAAAAGATATAAAGTTATCTTCCATTTTATTGGTGCCATTTATCTATATAATAGCTTTATATCCTGAAAATATAGCTGAGTTGTACGACATAAGTAGTCAAGTAACTCCTTTACTTACTTTGTACAGTTTATGCGTACTTCCTCTAATACTTTTTTTAGGAAAACGTTTAAAAAAGAGTGGAAAAGAGGAGGAGATTAAAAGATGAGATTAAAAAAAATTATATCTTTAATCTTGGCTTGCATTCTTCTAAGTGGATGTTGGGATAAAATTGAAATAGATAGAAAGAGCCTAATATCTATTATGGGTATCGATGTAGGTGAGCAAGTAGGCAAAGAAAAAGAATTAAAGACCTTAAAGCCTGATGAGCCATATACTGCCATGGATGTTAAAAAGATACATGTAACTTTTGGTGCACCAGATATAAGTAAGCTAGGACCAGATAAAGGTGGATCAGCTGAAGATATTTATTTAACAGCCGATGGATATTCCATGCAGGATGCGATAAGTAAAACTTCCCTTAAAACAAGTAGAGATATTAAGTTCAGTCACACAAAGCTACTTGTACTAAGTAAGAATTTAATGACATATCCCGATATAGCTAAGGAAGTTATAGATTACCTACAAAGGGAACCATCTTTAAATAGGATGATGTATGTCATTTTGGCTGAAGGAAATGCAGAAGAATACTTGAAATATAAGCCGGGTATGGAAAAAAATATTGAAGGATTTATAACTGGACTTATAGAGAATACTAGTCAGAGTGATACTATATTTCCGATAACACTAAATGAGTTTCTAACACTACTAAGCCAAAATGGTAATGCTATGCTTCCAATTATGACTATTGAAAAGGATAAAAATCAATTAAAAATAGCAGGAGTAGGAATAATTAAAGACTATAAAATAAAAGGTACCTTAAGTCCGGTGGAGACTTCTAATTTAGTCATGCTTAGAGGAAAGTTAAAGGGTGGGAGAAGAGTAACATATCTAAATGGTCATCCAGTAGATTTCAGTATCGATGGCGTATCGAGAAAATTAACAGTAGATAACTCTGGTGGAAAACTAATATTTAATATAGATCTTAGAATAGAAGGTCAGGCAAAGGATTATTATGTTGGAGGTGAAATCTTCTCTAAGGATACTCTAAAGTATTTACAAGATAACTTCAATAAGTCTATAAAAAAAGAGTGTGAGCAAGTAGTAAGAATTACCCAACAAGAGTTTGAAGTTGACCCGATAGGTCTTAGAGAATACCTTGAAAAGTTTCATCCTAGTATATGGAATCAAAAGAAAGGTAATTGGGGAGAAAATTATAAGAATGCAGTTGTTAATGTGAATGTTAATACAAATATAAGGAGAATAGGTGTTACAAAATAATTTTCACCTGACTAACTTGGCGTAAGTTGCCTATCTTATGTGAAACTTCTCCTCTTAAGGTAAGAGTACTTTTCGTATAAAGTGGTAATTCCAACGACAAGTAAGCTATGCATTCGCATCTCTAAAATTTAGATGGGGTAAAAGAATCCCCATCTAAATTAAGATATTGTTTCAATAGTGAATATAACTAAAATACTTGTCAATAATATCAATAGAAACTTAAAGGGTATTGGGGGATAATGAAATGAAAAAGTTTTTATTAACATTCGTAAGTGTTTTAGTTATATTTGCTTTAAATGCTGAGGTAACTACAGTAAGAGGAAATGACTTGCAAAAGGACATAGCTTCTAAGATTATAAGATTCCATGTAATAGCAAACAGTGATTCAGAAGAGGACCAAGCCTTAAAGCTTAAAGTAAGAGATAAGGTTTTGCAATACATACAACCAAAGCTTAAAAGTTCTAGAAGCATAGATGAATCTAGAGAAATTATCAAGGCAAATAATGAAAGTATGATAGCTATTGCAAACCAAGTTATAGAACAGAATGGATATAAGTATCCGGTTAAGAGTACATTATCAAATGAAAATTTTCCGATAAAGACCTATGGAAACATTACGTTACCTCAGGGAAAATATGAAGCTTACAGAATAATCATAGGAAGTGGACAAGGTAGAAACTGGTGGTGTGTAATGTTTCCACCCCTATGTTTTGTTGATATTACTAAAGGTGAAGTAGCATACAAGGAAACAGAAGAAGAGATGAAAAAAGTGTTATCACCAGATGAATATAAGATAGTAAATGATAAGGTAGCTTCTATAAGCAGTAAAGATAATAAAAGCGATAAAGACAATAAAAGCGATAAGAAAAGTAAAAGTGGTAAAGATAATAAAAACAGTAAAGGAAATATAAAAATAGAATTTAAGTTACTAGAAATGCTAAAATAGACAAAGAATCCAGCACATTAATGTGCTGGATTTTTAATTACTGGCAAAAATTTTACTTGCAGTTTTTATGAAATACTCTTCTATTGATTTTAAAAAAGTTTTATCAGTATCAGCCTTGTTAAAAAACTTTTCACTAGTTTTTATTTTATTATTTATATTGCTTTGATGTATAAGTGACTGCATAAGCTTATATATATCATCAACAGCGTAAGGTCTTGAAAATTTAATACAGTTTTCACGCATTAAATTCAGTTTTACATCTGATAGCAAAAGATTCTCTATTGTTTCCCTACAACTTTCAATATCAGCTAAATTAACGGCTAAGTTGTGTTTTAAAAGAAATTGAGCATTCTTTTCTTCTTGCCCCGGTATTGGAGAAAAAAGACCAAGGGGAATTTGGCATATAAGCGCTTCGGTTATTGTAAGTCCGCCTGGCTTAGTTAAAAGTAAGTCGGATGCTTGCATATATTTATTAACCTTATCGGTATACCCTATGATTCTTGTTTCTTTCTGAGAATTTTCTTTTAATTTTAAGAGTTCGTAATAAAGTTTTTTATTATTACCAGTTATAACTATTATTTGGATTTCATTTCTGACTTTAATTAATTCTTTATATATATCACTAATTTTACCTATACCAAGGCTTCCACCCATTACTAATATAGTAGTTTTACCACATGATAAATTTAATTCTTCTAATGTATTTTCTCTATCATACCTAGTTATGAAGTCTGGTTTAACAGGTATGCCTAAATTGTAGATGATATCTCGAGGTATTCCTTTACTTATCATGTCTTCAATCATGTCGCAACTTGAAACTACATAAGCATCTATGTTTGAATGAAGCCAGGTAGCGTGAGGATAATAGTCTGTAATTATTGAAATTGAAGGTGTTGCTACCTGATGTTTCGTTTTCATTACCGAAATCATTTCTGTTGAGAATGAATGAATCCCAACTAAAATATCAGGGTTAAATTCTTCTACCAAAGGTAATAGCTTATGAGTAATAATTTCAATAAACTTAGAGCCAATAGTATTTACTATTGTATATTCTCCTTCAGAATGAGTATATAGCTTGCCATAAAGTGAAGGAGTAACTTTTATTGTTTTTAGGTAGCTGCCTATAACAACCTTATCAATTATAGGGTTTATGTACTTAAAAGCATCAATAACCCTCACTTCTGAAGTAGGGTCTTTCAAATTTATGTAATCTTTTATAGCTTCTGCGGCATGCTCATGACCGCCACCTGCAGAAATTGAAAGAATCAGTACCCTCATTTAATCACCTTCCGGTTAAGTATGTAATAACATTATATAAAATGCAAACAGAATAATAAACTAATTTAAGAAACAATTAAGAAAAATTTAATATAATTACTTTACAAATAGGACTTCTAAATAATAATTTTGTCCTAAACCACATATTTTATTCTAACACATATAATAGACTATACAACCTTTTATTTCACCTTAGAAGTACACTTCTATATTAACACTTCCTTAGGAGATAGTATACTAACTAGATTTATAAAGCTTAAAATTATTTATATGATTTTAAACAAATTTATTTACAGTGAATAACAATTAAGTAAATACAGATAATATAGAGTATAAGATTTAATCTAGTACGTATAGTAATCATAGCACTATTATTACCTGAGATTAGGAGGAGTTTTTATGAAAATCACAAAAAAGAGAATGATATATACGGCTATAGTAACATTAATTGTAGTCTTTTCAAGTACATTTGCTATTCTTATGACACTTGAAAGAACTGATTATAGAAATTACCTGCAAGCAGAATATAGTAAGAGCATGTATGAATTAATAAGTTCAGTTCAGAATATAAGAGTGAATTTGGGTAAGTCTGCTATAGTAGGATCTAGAGAACAGGGAATAGTTGTTTTTGAAGAAATATTCAGGAACGCAGCAACAGCAAATGATAAGCTTCACTCCCTTCCTATATCACAACAGACTATAGGGGACACAAGTAAGTTTTTAACTCAGGTTGGTGATTTTTGCTATTCGCTTGCAAAGGCATCATCGGAAGGTAGAAGTTTATCAGATAAAGATTATGCATCTGTAGATAGGTTGAAAGAAGAATCATTTTCACTAGAACAGCAACTAAAAAACATATCTATGGATATAAATGAGGGAAGAGTAAAATGGGGCGAGATAAGGAAAAAGATTACTGGAGTGCTAGCTAGTAATACTGAGCAACCGTTAACAACAAAGTTTGAAGGAATACAAAAACAAATAGTACAGTATCCTGCACTGATTTATGATGGACCTTTTTCAGATAATGTATTAGATATAAAACCGAGGATAACCTACCAAAAAGAAGTTTCTCAAAAACAGGCAGAAGAAACTGCAAGAAATATAATAGGAAAAGATAGAGTAGAAAGTATAGCGTTAGAGCCTAATCAAGGTAAGGGAACTATAGATTCTTATAGGTTTTCAGCTAAGCTTAAGGGAAGAAAAGATAATAGTCATAATATAGTTTGTGAGATAAGTAAGAATGGTGGTAAGGTAGTATATTTGCTTGATACTCGAAGTGTAAATGAAGCTAAAATAGATGCTAAAAAAGCAATAGACAATGGGGTCAATTACCTTAAAAATATAGGATATAACAATATGATAGCTACATATTCATTAAATTATGGGACTACGGTAGTAACAAATTATGTATATAAACAAGATAATGTTATGATATATCCTGAACAGATAAAACTTAAAATAGCATTAGATGATGGTAGTATAGTTGGTATTGAGTCGGAAAAATATCTTAGAGCGCATCAAGATAATAGAACGATTCCTGCTGCTAAAATAACTCCAGAACAGGCAAAAGAGAGGGTAGGAAAAAGACTTAGTATTAACAACGTAAGACTTGCTTTAATACCTACTGAAACAAATAAAGAAGTTTTATGTTACGAGTTTGCTGGAAACTACAAGGAGGATAGTTTTTTAGTATATATAAATGCTGAAACTGGATATGAACAAAAGATAGTACAAATTATTAATACACCAAACGGGCAACTTACAATGTAGCAATGAGTTGAAATTAAATTTAGGTGAAGCAATTGCTTCACCTAAATTTTTAATAATATCAAATTAGTTACTTGGATTTACTAATTTAAAAAAAACAAATATAATAATAATCAGTGACAATTTTGGTTATGTTGGAAGGGAGAGCTCAATGAAAAGAAAAGCTATTATATCAGTTTCAAGTATACAAGTAGGAAGCGATGATGACGTGATTGAGGTAGTTACTCCAGGAAGCTTTTATAAAAAGGATAACAATTATTATGCGGTTTATGAGGAAACTGAAGTATCAGGTATGGAAGGAACTACAACTACTTTAAAGATAGGCGCAGATAAGTTTTCTCTTATAAGAATGGGGAGTACTAATGCAAAAATGGAATTTGATAAAAGAAATAAAAGTATATCAATGTATAATACACCTTATGGCACTCTAGAATTGAAAATAGAAACAAAAAATTTAGATATTAACGTCGATGATAATGGTGGAATTATATCTATAAATTATAATATGAGTGTATCTGGACAGGCACCAAATAATACAAACTTACAGGTAAATATAAAAGCACAGGATTAAAATATATCCTGTGTTTTTATATTCGATCCATATCTGTTTATAATTTACAAATGTGGACAATAATTAAACTAATAATATACTATAAAAAAGGGAAGTGTTATATATGGAAAGATATTTTACTGATAAAGAAGAAAAGTACGAGAGAATAATTAATTTGTTGTGCAAGTACAAAGGAGTAAATAGAGATGAATTATTTAAGATTCTAAAAGATCAAGAGTGTAAACACTTATTTTATTTACTTATTAAGAAATATGGCTGTAACGATATGGGAATACTAAAGAGAGATTTTCCGGATGTAAATAAAACAAAAATAAATAGTAGTTTAAAAAAGGCAGAAGAGAAGTTACTTTTAAATAGAAGAATAAGAAATATGTATTTTCAAGCAGAGGATTTAATTGAAAATGTAGAGTAGAAGAAAAAAACTACAAAAAATTAAAAAAAGATATAGCAAAACACAAAAAAGTATGATACTATATCTATTATGTTTTAAAACATAAAAATCCCATTATATATCATGAGGGTAATTTCTATTATAAAACTAATAAATTATTTTGTCAATAGAAATATATAAATAATCTATAATTTAGAGAATTAGGGGGTGAAGACTGCTTTAAAAAAGCAGCAATTTTATGAGTACAAAATATATATTTGTAACTGGAGGAGTAGTATCTTCATTAGGGAAAGGAATAACAGCAGCTTCATTAGGAAGACTTCTAAAGAATAGAGGGTTAAAGGTTTCAATTCAAAAATTTGATCCTTACATAAACATAGATCCTGGAACAATGAGCCCATATCAGCATGGAGAAGTCTTTGTAACAGACGATGGTGCGGAAACCGATTTGGATTTAGGCCATTATGAGAGATTCATAGATGAAAATTTAAGTAAAAATAGCAATGTTACTACTGGAAAGGTTTATTGGTCAGTAATATCGAAGGAAAGAAAAGGTGACTATTTAGGTGGGACAGTTCAAGTAATTCCCCACATAACTAATGAAATAAAATCAAGGGTATATAGAGTAGGAAAAGAAAGAGATGTGGACGTAGTTATAACTGAAATTGGTGGAACCATTGGGGATATAGAGTCATTACCGTTCCTAGAAGCCATAAGACAAATAAAATATGATGTTGGAAGAGAGAATGTATGTTTTATACATGTAACTTTGGTTCCTTACCTTGGAAAGTCTGGGGAGCTAAAAACAAAACCAACTCAACATTCAGTAAAAGAATTAAGAAGTATAGGTATTCAACCTGATATTATAGTATGTCGTTCTGAGAAACATATTTCGGAGGAGTTAAGAGAAAAGATTGGTTTATTCTGCAATGTGGACGGAAATGCTGTAATACAAAACTTAGATGCAGAAAACTTATATGAAGTTCCTTTAATGCTTCATAAAGAGGGGTTAGATGCATTGGTATGCGAAAAGCTAAATCTAAATTTTGATAAAATAGATAATAGTGAATGGATAGAGATGGTGAATAATATAAAAAATCTTTCTAGAAATGTAACTATAGGTCTAGTTGGTAAGTATGTTGAGCTCCATGATGCATATATATCGGTGGTAGAAGCATTAAACCATGGAGGATATGCTAATGATGCTAATGTAAACATAAAGTGGATAAATGCTGTGGATATTTCGGCTAACAATGTTGGAGAATATTTAAAGGATGTAGATGGCGTTCTAGTACCTGGTGGTTTTGGTGATAGAGGAGTAGAAGGCAAGATAGAGGCTATAAGATGGGCAAGGCAAAATAAGGTTCCTTTCCTTGGAATATGCCTTGGGATGCAATGTGCTGTCATAGAATTTGCAAGAAATGTAGTTGGATATTCCGATGCTAATAGCTCGGAAATAAATGAAGATACTAAATATCCTGTAATTGACTTGATGCCAGATCAAAAAGACATAGATGAAAAAGGCGGTACAATGCGACTCGGTATATATCCATGTAAATTATCAAAGGATACAAATTCATTTAGGGCGTATGGTGAAGAAATAATATATGAAAGACATAGACATAGATATGAATTTAATAATGAGTATAGAAAAGTTTTAACGGAAGCAGGTTTAATTTTAGGAGGAACAAGTCCTGATACTAGGTTAGTTGAGATTGTAGAGATAAAGGACCATCCTTGGTTCGTAGCGGTTCAATTTCATCCGGAGCTTAAATCTAGACCTAATAGACCTCATTCGTTGTTTAAGGGCTTTATAAAAGCATCTTTAGATAATATAGATGTGGGTTTTGAATAGATTTTAATATGATTTGGTATATGTAAATAAGTCTTACATATACCAAATTATTTTTATGAGAGAAAATACAATATTTAAATATTAATTGTAGAATTTGATGAAGGATTTTAATAATATTTATAGAAATATAATATTAGATTATACTAATAATTAAAATTCTGGTGGGGTGAATTAGATGATATTTAATGCTCATATGAGTATTGCTGTAAAAAATTTCTATGATCAGTATGACGTAAGTTCCTTTTGTTTATTTCAATTAAACAAAGTGAATGAAAGCTTCACCTCTCTAAAAGTAAAGCTTCTAAACAATAAGGAAATTCTATTAAAAATAAGCTGCCCAGTTTGTGGTAATTATCACTACTATAGATACTGTGCAAGTGAATTTATGAAGAAAAAGTTAACTATTGGAGGCTGCGAGGTTTTGGGAGTTCCTTTGTTCTACATAGGTAATAAAGAAGAGGTATTAAAGAAAGCGAATAAGCATAATGGTATAAATAAAAAAGTATATGCCATGATATAATTACTGGAGTGAAAGTATTACTTTTGCTCCTTTATTTTAAGATAAATAGTTTCAAGTTTAGATTTGTTTAAAAAGCATGTAAATAATATTTAATATAAAGATATGGATTAAAATTAAAAAAACGGTTATAATGTATTTTATAATGTACCTTTCAATAAAGAATTTCTTAACTTAGGAATTCCAGCTCGGTATACAGCAAGAGTTATCCTATTACGTAGGATGAATTCTTAAAGCTGATGACTAATGGAAAATTCTTTCGATTATTCCCAAAGGATTACATATAATTAATAATTAAATAATGTGAGGTGTTATTTTTTGTTTAGTAAGGATTTAGAGAGCATGACTGTTACTGAATTAAAAGAAGTAGCAAAAAGCTTGGATATAAAAAACATATCTAAATATAAAAAAGCTGATTTAATAGAACAGATAAAAAGGGTTTCTCCGGCATATATTAAGAAAGATGGGGTAATACTTAGAGAGAAGATAAGCCCTAAAAGTGAATCTGTACATATTGAAAAGGAACTAGAAGTTCAGGGTAATACTAAAACTGAAGAAACTAAGCTAGAGCCTGAAAAAGTTGAGGAACAAAAGGTAAGTGAAGAAGATAAAAGAGAAAAGTTAAAAGAAATGATTAGTGAATCTGACACAGCTAGAGGAGTACTTGAAATAATAGAAAGCAATAATTATGGATTTTTAAGGGGGAAAAATTACTTAACTGGACCGGATGATATATATGTATCACCGTCTCAAATAAGAAGATTTAACTTAAAAACAGGAGATGGAGTTCAAGGTAAAGTTAGAACTCCTAAAGAAGGAGAGAAATTTAAGGCTTTGCTTTATGTGGAAAGAGTAAATGGAGAAAATCCGGAAAGAGCAGTAGGAAGAACACCATTTGAAAGACTTGTTCCTATCTATCCAGATCAAAGACTTCACTTAGAAACTCAACAATCAGATTTATCAACAAGACTTATGGATATAATCTCACCTATTGGTAAGGGGCAAAGGGGAATTATAGTTGCACCTCCTAAAGCAGGTAAGACTACTCTTCTAAAAAAGATAGCACAGAGTATATCTAAAAATCATCCCAATATAAAGCTTATAGTTGTATTAATAGATGAAAGACCGGAAGAAGTTACAGATATGCAAAGGTCAATTAATGGAGAAGTTATTTATTCAACCTTTGATGAAGAGCCTGAACATCACACAAAGGTTGCTTATATGGTACTTGAAAGAGCTAAGAGAATGGTAGAGCAAGGCCAGGATGTAGTAATCCTTTTAGATAGCATTACAAGACTTTCAAGAGCTTATAATTTAACTATAAATCCGACAGGAAGAACTCTATCAGGTGGATTAGATCCAGGAGCTTTAATAATGCCTAAGAAATTCTTCGGAGCAGCTAGAAACATAGAAGAAGGCGGAAGTCTTACTATACTTGCAACTGCTCTTGTTGAAACTGGAAGTAGAATGGATGATATGATATTTGAAGAGTTTAAGGGAACTGGTAATATGGAAGTTCATCTTGATAGAAGATTACAAGAAAGAAGAATATTCCCTGCGATAGATATATATAAATCAGGTACAAGAAGAGATGATTTATTATTTAGTAGTCAGTCAGAAAAAGATACGGCGTTTAATATAAGAAAAGTGCTATATGATGAAAATAATACACAAAATGTTACAGAGAGATTAATAAACCTATTGTCAAAAACGAAGTCAAATAGTGAATTTGTTACTCTTGCTAGCAAGATAGATATGGTTAAAAGTTCTGATAAATAGAGTTTTAAGCTTCAGATTGATTAGTTATCATTCTGAAGCTTAAAATTTATAATCTTACTTGAAAAGATTGAGTTAGTAAGGTGAGCGATAATTCGAGAAAACAACAAAACCCGCCCTTTATTATAAGGGGCAGGCTTTGTAATAAACATTAAATATATTCAATGTTTATTATTGCTCATCAGATTTTAAGTTGAACTTCTTCATGAATCTATCTACTCTTCCACCAACGTCCATTATCTTCTGTTTTCCAGTGTAGAATGGATGGCATTTTGAGCATATTTCAACTTTAAGTTCGTTTTTTACTGAACCAGTTGTAAAAGTGTTTCCACATGCGCACTTAACTACCGCATCTTCATGGTAATCTGGATGTATGCCTTGTTTCATATAATTCACCTCTTTCGAATATAGGTATATCCTTTGTTTTTAACTATTGTATTATAACATAGCATTATTATTTTAGTCAATAAATAAGTGCCAGGGCTTTAATGCTAATTACTGTAAGTGTGTCAATGCTTGCTATTATAAAACATATAGAAATAACTTGTAATAATAGTAACTATTAATTAACTTAAAAATACCTTTTGAATATATATATTAGGTTTGATAAAATGTATTTATACAATAGTATTTTGTGTATATGTTAAAAGAAGTATGCTACTTAAAAATAGTTTATGCAATGTTAAGCTGTAAATTCTGATAAAAGGGGTAATATAAATGAGTAAGTTATATTTTAGATATGGTGCTATGAATTGTGGTAAGTCAACCAATTTGTTGCAGGTAGCTCATAATTATGAGGAAAGAGGCATGAATATTATTATTATCAAACCAAAGACAGATACTAAGGGGGGA
This sequence comes from Clostridium sp. CS1-1, assembly GCF_056135525.1. NCBI lineage: Bacteria > Bacillati > Bacillota > Clostridia > Eubacteriales > Clostridiaceae > Clostridium > Clostridium sp. CS1-1. The sequence goes on from NZ_CM148680.1 coordinate 127,067, forward strand.
ACTAAAGTAGTATCAAGACTTGGAGTTACAAGAGATGTTGATATGCATTTAGATGAAAATCAAAATGTGTATAGAGAAGTAGATAACTGGATAAAGGAAAGAGGGAGAATAGACTGTATACTAGCTGATGAAGTTCAGTTTTTTAAAGAAAATCAAATAGATCAATTATTTAAAATAGCAGTTTTAATGGATATTCCAACAATTTGTTATGGACTTAGGACAGATTTTCAAATGGAAGGGTTTGAGGGAAGTGAAAGACTGCTTCTTTTAGCGCATAGTTTGGAGGAACTAAAAACTATATGTAAGTGCGGAAAAAAGGCATTGTTAAATGGAAGAAAGATAAATGGTGAATTTGTATTTGAAGGAAAGCAAATTGCAATAGATAACGAAGACAATGTAGAGTATGAATCATTATGCCCTAAGTGTTACTTCGATTACAAGGAACAGTATCAGATGAAAAAAAATAACAGTGAAGATGAGGTGGATTAATGAGGAAGAAAACATCCGTCGGAGGACAAGCTGTAATTGAAGGTGTGATGATGAGAGGTGAAAAAGGAATAGCTACAGCTGTAAGAAAGTCTGATGGGGAAATTGTTATAGATAGAAAGGAAAGTGTGCCATTCACGAAGAGAAATAGAGTATTGGCACTTCCGATTATTAGAGGATTTGTGTCGCTAGTAGAGTCTTTGGTGGTAGGGATTAACACATTAAATTACTCTGCAACATTTTTTGAAGAAGAAGAGGAGGAGCCATCTAAATTTGATAAGTGGTTTCAGAGCGTATTTAAGGATAAAAGTGAAAATATATTAATGGGAATAACTCTTATTATATCTTTAACTATAGCAGCGTTATTATTTTTTATATTACCCACTTTTGCGGCTAATGTTTTTAAAAAAATAGGAGTTAAAAACACTATTGGCCTTAATATAGTTGAAGGTATTATAAGAGTAGCGATTTTTTTTATTTATGTATACTTAATAGGCAAGATGGATGATATAAAAAGAGTATTTCAGTATCATGGAGCAGAGCATAAAGCTATATTTTGTTATGAAGGCGAAATAGAGCTTACGCCAGAAAATGCACAGAAATTTAATAGATTTCATCCTAGATGTGGTACAAATTTTTTGTTTTTGGTTATGATAGTAAGTATAGTATTATTTTCACTAACAGGATGGAGTAGTCTTAAAGAGAGAATATTGTATAGAATCGTGCTTCTACCAGTAGTGTCTGGAGTAACATATGAGATTATAAAATGGATGGGAAGAAGCAAAAGTGCATTATCTAGAATATCTGCTTATCCAGGGTTAATGCTTCAAAAGCTTACAACTAGAGAGCCAGACTATGAACAATTAGAAGTAGCTATAGCAGCGCTTAAATGGGCAGAAGGGATAGAAAATAAAGTTGACAGTGAGTAGTTAAATTAGAAGGAATGATAGTGGAACGGAGAAATCTTTATGGGAAAAAACAAACTGACAGTGGGAGAGCTTTTAAAAGAAGGTTATGAGGTGTTAAAAGCTGTCCAAATAGATAGTTACCAGATTGATACTGAGCTATTGCTTGGTAAAGTTATAAAAAAAGATAGGTTATTTATGCTTCTAAATAGAGATTATGAGGTTAGCCCTAGTGAATCTGAGAAATATTATAATCTAATAAATAAAAGGAAAAATAAGATGCCTATAAAATATATGCTAGGTGAATGTGAGTTTATGGGTATACCTTTTTACATTAAAGAGGGAGTTCTTATTCCAAGACCAGATACAGAAATACTAGTGGAAACTGCTATTGGAGCAATAAAAGAAAATAACTTTAAAAATGTATGTGATGTATGTTGTGGAAGTGGAGTGATAGGAATATCTATTGCTAAATTAATGGATGGTGTTGAGGTTAGCTGTTCAGACATTTCTGATATTGCCCGGGAAGTAACAGAAGAGAATGTAAAAAGGTTAGGTGTTAAGAATAAAGTTAAAGTCTTAAAGGGAGATTTACTAAAGAACTTTATAGAACAAAAGGAAAGATTTGATTTGATAGTATCGAATCCTCCTTATATAAGTAGTAATGTTATAGAAACTTTAATGGAAGATGTAAAGAATTATGAACCTTATCAGGCTCTGTGCGGAGGAGAAGACGGATTAGATTTCTATAGAGAGATAACTGAACAAAGTTTAAGACTTTTAAACAAAGATGGGATGCTTATATTTGAAATAGGTTATGACCAAGGTGAATCAGTAAGCAATATATTAAAAGAAAAAGGTTTTAGTGAAATAAAATGTATAAAAGATTTAGCCGGTAAAGATAGAGTAGTTAAAGGAAAAGTTGAAATTTGTTGCGAAAAGTAAAAGTATTGTGATATAATTGTTTATTGTGAAAATATTTATACGGAGTGATAAAAAAGTATGTTAAATAGACTTAATTTTATAGAAAATAAGTACGAAGAACTTTCGATAAAGATAAGTGATCCATCGATAATGGCGGATCAAAGAGAATGGCAGAAGCTATGTAAAGAACATGCAGATTTAGAGATAGTTGTTATAAAATATAAAGAATATAAGAGAGCACAAGATGAGCTAGAGTCTGCAAAAGAAATGTTAAGAGATGAGTCTGATAAGGACTTAAGGGAAATGGCTCAAGAAGAGATAAAAGAACTTACGGTTGTTATAGAAGAAAAAGAACAAGAGTTGAAAATACTTCTTTTACCAAAGGACCCTAATGATGATAAAAACGTGTTTGTTGAAATCAGAGCAGGTGCAGGTGGAGAAGAAGCTGCTTTATTTGCTGCTAACTTAACAAGGATGTATACAAGATATGCAGAACGTATGAGATGGAAAATAGAAACTATAAGTATCAATGCTACAGATATTGGTGGATTTAAAGAAATAGTATTTATGTTAAGAGGAGCAGGTGCTTACAGTAAGTTAAAATATGAAAGTGGAGCTCATAGAGTACAAAGAGTTCCAGATACTGAATCAAGCGGAAGAATCCATACTTCTACAGCTACTGTTGCTGTTTTGCCAGAAGTAGATGATGTAGAGATTGATATAAATGCTAATGATATAAGAATAGATGTGTTTAGAGCATCTGGACACGGTGGACAGTGCGTTAACACAACTGACTCGGCAGTAAGAATTACTCACTTGCCAACAGGGCTTGTGGTATCATGTCAGGATGAAAAATCACAGCTTAAAAATAAAGAAAAGGCTATGAAAGTTCTTAAATCAAGACTGTTCGAAAGAGCACAAGCAGAGAGAAGTGCAAGTATAGCTGAAGATAGAAAGAGTCAAGTAGGAACAGGAGACAGAAGTGAAAGAATAAGGACTTATAACTATCCTCAAGGAAGAGTTACTGACCATAGAATAGGTGTAACATTATATAAGTTAGATGCTTTCCTTGATGGAGATATAGATGATATAATAGATGCGCTTATAACTGCTGAACAAGCAGAAAAAATGAAAGCAATAGGAAATAATCAGCAAGACATGTAAAGTTCATTATCCATCATAAGAAAAGAGGTAGGAAGATGAATATAGATAAAGCCATAAGAAAGCAAAAAAAGTCTTATAAAAGATTTCTGCTTTCTATGTGCTTTATTTTTTTTATGTTACCTACAGTTCTATTTGTATCAAAAAAGTTTTATATGTTTTATATACTTTATTTAGTTTTAGTTGAACTCTTAATACTTATAGCAGTATTTATAAGCATTAGTAATGAAACATTGAAGTTTGATTTTAATGGACATAGGCTTCAAATACTCTTGGGATTGGGAGAAAAAAGTATAAATATAATTCCTGATAAAGTAGTTTTTGTACATGCTGAAGATATTAAACTTAAAAATGATAAAGTATTAGATTTTAAAATAATTATAATTTCTAAATCTAAATTTAGAAGTAACAAGATGCTTCAAATTAGCTTAGAGTTTTTGAAGAAGTATCCATACGTAGCTTATCATTATAATAGAATAATGAAGTTTTATCCAAGCAATAACTATTATTATACTGTAATAAAGCGAGGCAATATTTCAAAATATCCTCTTCTAGATACCATATACAAGACTTGTGTTTCTGCTCATTTTACAGAGGAGGCTATAGAGAAGATTAAATTTTATCGTAAGAATTCTGAGGACTATGATTAAATGGGCTTGAGTAAGTGGACAATTGTTAAGCGTCCACTGTCAATTAAAAAGTTAGTTCTATAGTTACTTATTCATCCACACACTAAAAATTTATCATATATATACTAGAACGCAAATAAACATGATATATAAACAATAAATAAGTAGGGTGGTTTTTTGGATGCAAATATGATTCGGATTGTATTAATAGGTAGTATGGTATCTTTAATAGGCACAATGATTGGAGCTTCTCTAGGTGTTATAGTTAAAAAGCCTTCTAATAAGTTACTTGGGGGTATAATTGGATTTGCAGGGGGACTTATGTTGTCTGTGGTAGTATTTGACTTGATTCCTGAAGCACTTACAAAATGGAGCTTTTGGGGGACTTTGCTTTTCTGCATATTAGGAATTGTAATTATTGCAATTATAGATAACAAGGTAAGCATAGATAATTCAAATAAGCATATAAAGGTAGCTTTTATGGCGGCTTTAGGTCTTATGATTCACAACTTTCCTGAAGGAATAATAATGGGGTGTGGATTTGCAGCAGGTGGTACTCTCGGGATTAAGATGAGTTTAATTATAGCAATTCATGACATACCAGAGGGAATTGCCGTATCTGCACCACTTATGGCTTCTAGAGTTAGAATACCTAAAATATTATTATATGCTTTTATAACCGCATTTCCGACTGCTGTAGGAACATTGCTTGGAGTTTACATAGCCAATATATCGCAAAATGTGTTAGGTGCGTGCTTGTCTTTTGCATCAGGTATAATGCTATATGTGGTTTGTGGGGAGATGATACCGGAATCCTCTAAGCTTTGGGAAGGAATAACAAGTACTATAGGAACATTAAGTGGGATAATAGTGGGATTGATTATGGTAAAATTGATATAGTATAATATAATAAAAAAGGTGGGATACAAAAGATGAATACAAAGATAATAATGCTTGACGAGCAAAATTTAGATCTTAGGATCATAGAAGAAGCTGGAAAAGTTATAAGGGAAGGTGGGCTTGTAGCATTTCCTACTGAGACTGTTTATGGTCTTGGTGCTAATGCTTTAAGTAACGAAGCCGTAAAAAAAATATTTGAAGCAAAAGGAAGACCACAAGATAATCCTTTGATAGTTCATATAGCGGATATAGAAGAAATAAAGTCTTTGGTTTCGGAAATCCCTGATATGGCTCAAAGATTTATGGATAGGTTCTGGCCAGGGCCAATGACAGTAATCTTACCTAAATCTGAGCTCATTCCAGATGCCACAAGTGCTTCACTTCCAAGTGTAGGAATTAGGATGCCGTCTAATGTTATAGCAAGAGAGCTTATAAGAGCAGCGAAAGTGCCAATAGCTGCACCATCCGCAAATATTTCAGGAAGACCCAGTCCTACAGATGTTGACATATGCATAGAAGATTTGAATGGAAGGGTAAACTACATTCTCGGAGGGAAAATAAGCGATATCGGACTAGAATCTACTGTTATAGACTGCACAGTTCAACCAACTTGTATTTTGAGACCGGGTGGAATAACACTTGAAATGTTAAGAGAAATAGACCCAGACACATATATTGATCCTGCTATAATGAAAAAGCCAGAAGGAGAATTTAAACCTAAAGCTCCGGGAATGAAATATAGACACTACGCGCCAAAAGCGCCTGTAAAAATTATTCAAGGAGATTTACAAAAAACTATTGCAAAAATCAATGAAATAGTGCAAAATTATATGGATGGAAATAAGGTAGTTGGAATAATGGCTACAGATGAGACTAAAGATTGCTATCATAATGGTATAGTAATATCTCTTGGAAGTAGAGAAAATATAGGATCTATATCACAAAATTTATTTAAGACTCTTAGAAATTTTGATGATAAGAATGTTGATGTAATAATTTCTGAAGCATTTGAAGAAAAAGGTGTAGGGATGGCAGTTATGAACAGACTTAAGAAGTCTGCTGGATTTGATATATTTGAAGTATAATAATTTTTAGGAGGTTAACTAATGAAAAAAGTACTATTTGTTTGCACAGGAAATACTTGTAGAAGTTGTATGGCAGAAGCTATCTTTAATCATTTATGTGATATTGAAGGTATAAAGGCTATTTCTTCAGGGTTAGCTGTAGTAAATAATAGTAAAACTTCTAAAAATTCTGTTACTGTTGTTAAAGAAAATATTAATTTAGATTTAAGTGATAGGGATGCTGTTCAGATTACAGGAGAAATTATAGAAAGTTCAGATCTTATTTTAACTATGACTACGTATATAAGAGACGTTTTGGCTAATTATTCTCCGGAATTTGGTAATAAAGTATACACTTTGAATGAATATATTGAAGTTAAAGGGGATATTGTTGACCCTTTTGGTGGAGATATAGAAGTTTATAGACAAACATATAAGCAGTTAAAAAATAGCATTTTATTGCTATTGGACAAATTGAAGAAGATGTAGGCATTAATCAATGTTATTATCTTCTTTTTTTGTGCGCCACTAGAATAAGATTTATCTTAAATTAGTTAAAATTAAAGTCCAGTTTTATAAGTTTTGGAGGTGTTTTTATGAAAATTGCAATTGGAAGTGACCATGGTGGATTTTTACTAAAAAACGAAATAGTTAAACATTTGCAGAGTAAAGGAATAGAGTATAAGGATTTCGGCACTCTTAATGAGGAGTCCTGTGATTATCCAGAGTTTGCACTAAGTGTAGCCGAAGAAGTAGCAAGTAAAAAATACGACTTAGGTATTTTGGTTTGTGGTACTGGTATTGGAATCGGCATAGCTGCTAATAAGGTACCAGGAATAAGAGCGGCATTGTGTAGTGATACTTTTAGTGCACATGCTTGCAGGGAACATAATAATGCTAACATTCTTACACTAGGCCAAAGGATTGTAGGAATCGGACTGGCACTTGATATAGTAGATACTTTTTTAAATGCAAAGTTCGAAGGAGACAGACATCAAAGAAGACTAGATAAGATTTCAGAAATAGAAAAGAAATATAATAAATAGTTATAAATATTTCTTAAATAACTTAGTAAATATTTAAAAATATAATAAATATAATATTGGAGGGATATTAATTATGAGTAAAGTTACACAAATAGCACATCCATTAATATTACATAAATTAGCGTTTATAAGAGATAAAAATACAGGTTCTAAGGATTTTAGAGAGTTAGTAGAGGAAGTTGCAATGTTAATGGCATATGAAGTAACTCGCGACTTACAAATGGAAGATGTAGAAATAGAAACACCTATATGCAAAACTAAGTGCAAAATGCTTGCTGGAAAAAAAGTTGCTATAGTTCCTATATTAAGAGCAGGTCTTGGAATGGTTGGGGGAATGACAAAGCTTATTCCAGCAGCTAAAGTGGGACACATAGGACTTTACAGAGATGAAGAAACATTAAAACCTGTGGAATATTTCTGTAAGCTTCCACAAGATATTGGAGAGAGAGATGTTATTGTTACTGACCCTATGCTTGCAACAGGTGGGTCAGCAGTAGATGCTATAACTCTTCTTAAGGAAAAGGGAGCTAAAAATATAAAATTAATGTGTCTTATAGCGGCACCTGAAGGAATAAAAATTGTTATGGATGCACATTCTGATGTTGATATATATGTAGCATCTATAGATGAAAAGTTAAATGAAAAAGGATACATTGTACCAGGACTTGGAGATGCAGGAGATAGATTATACGGAACTAAATAAAACATAAAGATAAGCAGTGAAAATTCACTGCTTATTTTTTGAGTTCCATATGAAATCGTTGTACAAGAAAAATTTAGTTTATACATTAATTTTTGGATTATAGTTCTTTAGTACTTTTAATTAGATAATTTTTGGTATAGAATAAAATATGAACAAAGTATTATATATTATTCAACATATATAGATATTAATCACATTAATATTGGAGGAGCTTATGACAAGAATTGATAAAGATAACTATTATCTAGATATATGTGAAACTGTACTAGAAAGAGGAACCTGTATTAGACGCAATTTTGCAGCTATAATTGTAAAGCAGGATGAGATAATGTCTACAGGATATACTGGGGCACCTAGAGGACGAAAAAATTGCTGTGATTTAGGATATTGTAAACGAGAAGAGTTAAAGGTTCCAAGGGGAACTAGATATGAATTATGTAGATCTGTTCATGCTGAACAAAATGCTATAATATCAGCTAGACGACAGGATATGATAGGTTCAACTATGTATCTTGTAGGTAAGGAGCAAAAGAATGGAGAATATGTATTTAATGCTTCGCCTTGTACATTATGCAAAAGATTTATAATTAATGCAGGCATAGAGAAAATAATTATAAGAGATACAAAGACTAACTATAGAGAGATATCTATTCAAGAATGGATAAGTAATGATGATTCTTTACAAGGGGACTGCTCTTATTGAAGCAAGATCTTAATTCATATGGAGACTCTTTTACCTATATGAATCTTAGATACGCGAATACATGGCTTACTTGGCGTTGAAATCCAACCTGAAGAAAATTAGAGAGCTGAACTCTTGATTTAGTGTGAATTGTTTTCACATTGTGCGTAGGAGACTTACGCCAAGTTAGTCAGGTGAAAGCTTGGTATATAAGGAAGGTTAACTTATGGATAAATTATATGTTTTAGCGATGGTTTCGGTAGCAGTTTCTGCTATGCTTACACCTTTAGTTAAGAAGTTTGCAGTTAAAATAAAGGCAATAGATATACCTAAGGACACCAGAAGAGTGCATAAAAAACCAATACCACTTCTAGGTGGATTAGCTATATATTTTTCATTTATTTTAACTTTAATATTAAAGTCTGGTGAATTATCTAGATCAGAATTAGGAATAATAATTGGAGCAACAATAATAGTAATTGGTGGATTTTTAGATGATAAGTTCGACATAAGGCCATGGCAGAAGCTACTAATGCAGGTCGGAGCATCTCTTACTTTAATATTATTTGGAGTAAGGATTATGTTAATAACAAATCCTATTAGTAGTTCTGAGCTTTATATGAGCTTAGGAATATTGTCAATCCCTTTAACTATAGTTTGGGTAGTTGGAATCACCAATGCTTTAAATTTAATAGATGGACTAGATGGATTGGCAGCTGGCGTTGCATTTATATCAGCCCTTACTATTTTTATAATAGCTCTATTAAATCAAAGATATGAGGCAGCTGTGTTAACGAGTATATTAGCTGGTGCTATACTAGGTTTTTTGCCATATAACTTTAATCCGGCATCTATATTTATGGGGGATACAGGAGCTCAACTTCTAGGTTTTCTGCTTGCGGCTATATCTATGGAAGGAGCTATAAAATCAGCTGCAGCATTTGCAATTGTGGTACCAATACTTGCATTAGGAATACCAATATATGACACTCTTTTTGCTATGATTAGAAGAAAGCTAAATGGAAAACCTATAATGCAGGCAGATAAGGGACATCTTCATCACAGACTTTTAGATATGGGACTAACACAAAGGCAAGCTGTTATAATTATGTATCTAATAAGTGCTGTACTTGGAAGTTTTGCAATACTTGCTATGCAGATAAGTACGCAAAGATCCTACTTTCTCTTAACTATGGTTATGATAGCATTGGTAATAATAGCTTGGAAATTTGGATTTTTTGAGCATAGAGAATAAGTTGTGTTAAGTATTTATCCGATGACTACCCGCTCTAATACTCCCCCGCACTCTGTGAAAGTGGCTCACACAAAATCGAAGATTTTGGTTCGCTACTTGCACGGTGTGAAAGCGACTATCACCAAATCAGAGATTTGGGATATCTGCTTTTCTCCAAGTGGGAGTATTAGAGCGGCTACACCCCTGGATAACGAATTCTAAGCATCAGATAGAGTTAAAACTCCATCTGATGCCAAGAATTCTGTTTATATAACAAATGAATAACGTGGAGGTATACATATGAATAAAATCAAGGTTATTACTATATTCGGAACAAGACCTGAGGCTATAAAGATGGCACCTTTGGTAAAAGAATTGGAAAAAACGCATAAGGTCGAGAATAAGGTATGTGTAACAGCTCAGCATAGGGAAATGCTTGACCAGGTACTAGAACTTTTTCATATTGAGCCTGATTTCGATTTGAATATAATGCAAGCAAAGCAAAGTTTAACTGGGATAACTACAAAGGTATTAGAAGGTTTAGAAGAAATTTTTATTCAAGAAAAACCAGATTTAGTATTGGTACATGGAGATACTACTACAACTTTTGCAGGTGCATTAGCAGCTTTTTACCAAAAAATAAAAGTAGGCCATGTAGAAGCTGGACTTAGAACCTTTGATAAGTACTTTCCATTTCCGGAGGAGATGAATAGAAAATTAACAGGGGCTGTAGCAGATTTACACTTTGCACCAACTAGCGGCTCGAAAAATAATTTGCTTCGAGAAGGAATTGGAGAAAGTCAAATATTCGTTACAGGAAACACAGTAATTGATGCTATGGAATTCACTGTGGAAGATGAATATATATTTAGCAACGATGAATTAAATAAAATTGACTATGATAAAAAGAAAGTTATAATGGTCACAGCACATAGAAGAGAAAATTGGGGGCAGGGTATAGAAAATATATGTAATTCATTAAAAACTTTAGTGGAACAAAATGATGATGTTGAATTAATATATCTGGTACACTTAAATCCAGTAGTTAAAGATACAGTTCATAAAATTTTAGGTGGATTAGATAGAGTTCACTTACTATCTCCGTTAGATACAAAAGAAACTCATAACTTGATGAATAAATGTTATATGATTATGACAGATTCGGGTGGCCTACAAGAAGAGGCACCACACTTGGGTAAACCAGTTCTTGTATTAAGAGATGTTACAGAGAGACCAGAGGCGGTTAAGGCTGGAACAGTTAAACTTGTAGGTACCGATATTGCTGAGATAGTTGAGGTAGCTAATGAATTAATAAATAATTCATCAGAATATGATAAAATGAGTAAAGCTATAAATCCTTATGGGGATGGTAAGTCATCTGAAAGGATAGTAGCCGCAATATTGAAGTGTTTTGGTATGGGAGACGAAGAATACGAGGAGTTTAGTAGTTAGAAAGTTTGCTTTCTAACTACTTTTGTTTTTATATTTTCTAGGGAACAACTAAAGAGTATGATAATATGAAACACATAAATTATTTATATATAACAGTTGAACAAACCTTTGTTAGTAGAACTTTTGTTTTAATAGTATAGATAAAAATTATATTGAAATACATATTCTAGAAAATATAACGGTTGAAAGATGGACTAAAATAATGTAAAGTAATAAATAAGAAAATAAAATCTTTTAAATATATTTAAATTATTGAATATGATAATATCACAGCACGATTGTTAAATAATAAACTAAGATTTTTTTTCGCAAAACGTTTACACGAAATTCACATATAGGTTAAGCTGAAAGGAAGCAAGTTTACCAATATATACATATATGTCAATTTAGATTTTAAGATAAATAAAAGGTTTAAATCCAATGTACAGAAAATTCAATATAATTCGATGCGTAAAATTTAAATTGTTAATTTTTTTTAAACTTAGAAAACGGGATAAAATAGAAGAAACGAAGACAAAAATGCTCCTTATTGTTAAAAAACCAACTATTAAAGCTAAAAATTCAAAATATAAGCAAAATGTAGGATTTTATTTATACTTGCTTAGACTATATAATTAATTATCATGTAAATATTATTGGAGGATACAAAAGTGAAAGATGACCTTCGAGATATGTTAAAAAAAGTTATAATTTTTGATGTAATATTAGCAGTGATTTTGTATTGGACAACCAATATATTTTTTAAAAGTTATTCTCTGATAATTTTACTTGGATTGATAGTAGCCTTTTTAAATCTTGTATTTAATGGCATATTAACAAGATACGCACTTTTAAGTAAAAAGGACAAATATCAATCAATAGCTCTAATAGGGTTTGTAGTAAGAGTATTAGTTGTATGTGGAATAGCAATTGCTATATTTAATCATAATAAGTTTAATGTAGTTGCCTATATATTTGGATATAGTGCACAATTTATATCGTTGACCCTATATGGAATAAACATAAAAAATGAATAATTTATGAAAGGATGTGATTAATTGGAAAAGTTTGAACCTTTGTTTCATCTGAATTTATTTGGATATAAATTCGGTGTAACTTCAAGTTTATTAATTCAGTGGATTTTAATAGTTATAATAAGTATAATAGCTATTATATCTACCAGGAACTTGAAAAAAGTTCCAGACAGAAAGCAAAGTGTTGTAGAGATAGTTGTAGAAACCTTTAATTCACTTGTTAAAGAAAACATGGGAGAAGGATACTCTGCTTTTGTGCCGTACATAGGAACTTTAGCAATTTTTCTTTTATCCATGAACTTATTAGGTTTAATTGGACTTAAACCTCCAACACTTGACTTTAGCGTAGTAGGAGGCCTAGCATTAATATCGTTTATTGTAGTACAGGTAAATGCTATTAAAAGAATAGGATTAGGCCATTACCTAGGTGGCTATTTTAGCCCATATGCTGCATTATTACCATTAAATCTTGTAGAAAGATTTATGCTACCAGTATCTCTAACACTGAGATTATTTGGTAACATGACTGCAGCTTTCGTAGTTATGGAAATGATTTACGAAGGGTTAGGACACTTAGGATTTATAGCTCAAATAGGTATTCCTGTACCACTTCATGCATATTTTGATGTGTTTGATGGTACAATTCAAATGGTTATATTTATGATGCTAACAATGGTTAATATCAAAATTATAGCAGAACACTAAAACTTAGTTATCAATTAATTAAAATAATAAAATTTAATGATTATTTAAGGAGGAAGAAAAATGGGTAACATTGATCCACAAGCATTTGTATCAGGAATGGCAGCAATAGGTGCAGGTTTAGCTGCAATAGGTTGTTTAGGAGGAGGTATTGGAACAGGTAATGCTGCAGGAAAAGCAGTTGAAGGTGTTTCAAGACAGCCAGATGCAAGTGGTAAAATAATAAGTACAATGGTTGTAGGTGCTGCGTTCTCAGAAGCAACATCAATCTACGCATTACTAGTTGCATTATTATTAATATTCACTAAATAGTGCTAGTAGCGCTATTTAAGTCTATGCCTGAAGGGAGGCTTTTATAATAGGATGGAGATACATGTTTCTCAGCTTATAGCCACTATCATAAACTTTGCCATACTATATTTTATCCTAAGGCGTTTTCTATTCAAACCAGTTAACGATACTATAAGCAAAAGACAAAGTGAGATTACTACTAATATAACTAAAGCTGAAGAAGATAGAAAAAAAGCTGAAGAATTAAAAGTAGAAAATCAAAACATATTAAATGGAGCTAAGAGTGAAGGAAAAAGTATAGTAGAAGATTATAAAGTAAAAGCCGAAAAAGTTTCCTCAAATATAATAACAGAAGCTCGCACAGAAGCAGACACTATAATCAGTAGAGCTAAGGTTGAAGCTGAAAGAGAGAAGGAAAAAGCAGCTGATGAAATAAAAAATCAGGTTGTAGATTTAGCTGTCTTATTGTCTTCAAAAGCTTTGGAAGAATCTGTGAGCGAAGAACAGCATAGGAGACTTATAAAGGATTTTATAGCTAAGGTAGGTATCTAACTATGTATGAATATTTGGATAGGAGATACGCTCTTGCACTCTATGAGGTTGCAGAAGGAAAAGGAAAAGTAGAGCAGTATTTAGAAGAATTAAGAAGTATAGTAGCTCTAATAAATAATGATCAAGAGTTCTTAGAACTTATAAGGCACCCTCAAGTAAGTACCTCAAGTAAGAAAAAGTTATTTGAACAAATTTTCAGGAATAAAATTGATGAAGATTTATTATCTTTCTTAATTGTTCTTATAGAAAAAGGAAGAATATTGCAACTTGAAGGAAAGCTTAGAGAGATGGAAAAAATTTATCTTGAGAAGAACAATAAGGTTGTTGCTAAAGTAAAAACTGTTATTCCTCTCATAGATGAAGAAAGAAAAAGCTTAATAGAAAAGCTTCAAACGAAATTTAATAAGAAAGTATTATTAGAAGAAGAAATTGATTCGAGTATAATTGGCGGTATTTACGTACAAGTGGATAACGAAGTAATAGATGGTACCGTAAAATCCAAGCTTGAAGAAATGAAAAAATTAATGCTTAAGAGAGATTAGAGGTGAGCCTATGAACATAAGACCTGAAGAAATAACTTCAATTATAAAACAGGAAATTGAAAAGTATGAAAAGAAAATAGAGACAGTTGATTCAGGTACAATAATCCAAATAGGTGATGGTATAGCCAGAGTTTATGGTCTTAATGAATGTATGGCAGGGGAACTTTTAGAGTTTCCAAACAATATTTACGCTATGGCTCTAAACCTTGAACAGGACAATGTAGGATGCGTTCTTCTAGGTTCTGAGAAAGGTATAAAAGAAGGAGATATAGTTAAGAGAACTGGAAAAGTTGTTGAGGTACCAGTAGGAGAGGCTATGATAGGTAGAGTTGTAAACGCACTTGGTCAGCCTATAGATGGAAATGGTCCTATTAAAACTACTGAAACAAGACCAGTTGAACTTGTAGCTCCAGGAGTTATAACTAGACAGTCAGTTAAACAGCCACTACAAACAGGTATAAAAGCTATAGACTCAATGATTCCTATTGGAAAAGGTCAAAGAGAGCTTATTATAGGAGACAGACAGACAGGAAAGACTGCAATAGCTACAGATACAATAGTAAACCAAAAAGGTAAAGATGTAATTTGTATATATGTTGCGATAGGACAAAAACAGTCAACTGTAGCTCATATAGTTAACAATCTAACTGAAGCAGGAGCGATGGATTACACAATTGTTGTATCAGCTACAGCTTCAGAATCAGCACCATTACAGTATCTTGCGCCATATGCAGGTTGTACAATGGGTGAGTATTTCATGCACCTAGGAAAAGATGTACTTATAGTATATGATGATTTGTCTAAGCACGCTGTTGCTTATAGAGCAATGTCACTATTACTTCGTAGACCACCAGGAAGAGAAGCATATCCTGGAGATGTATTCTATGTACACTCAAGACTTCTTGAGAGAGCTGCAAAGCTTTCAGATAAGCTTGGTGGAGGATCGCTTACAGCGCTTCCTATAATAGAAACTCTTGCAGGAGACGTTACTGCATACATACCAACTAACGTTATTTCTATAACAGATGGTCAGATATTCCTTGAGGCTGAGTTGTTCTATGCTGGACAGAGACCAGCTGTTAACGCTGGTATATCAGTATCCAGAGTTGGTGGTAGTGCTCAGATTAAGGCTATGAAGCAGGTTGCAGGATCATTAAGACTTGACCTTGCACAATATAGAGAACTTGCGGCCTTTGCACAATTTGGTTCAGATCTTGATAAAGAATCTAAGAAGAGGCTTGAAAAGGGTAAAAGATTAATGGAAATCCTTAAACAGCCTCAATACAGACCAGTACCAGTAGAGAAGCAAATTATGATTCTTTATGCAGGTGTTAAGGAACATATTTTGGATGTTCCAGTAGATAAGATTAGCGAATTTGAGAACAAGTTCCTAGAGTATATGGATACACATCACAAGGAAATAGGTCAAGAGATAGTAGAAAAGAAAGCTTTATCTGATGACTTAAGCAAAAGACTTAGTGATGCTATAGAAGAATACAAAAAAATATTTTTAGCAGAGGTATAGTTTTTCCTTTGCGGGAGGTGAAGTATGGCAGGGGCAGGACTTGTTACGATTAAAAGAAGAATTAAATCAATAACCAGTACCCAAAAAATAACAAAAGCCATGGGACTTATTGCCACCTCTAAACTCAGGAAGGTTAGAAATAAACTTGAGGGAAATGATAAATACTCAAAAACTTTTAGTGCTATTGTCAATGAGTTTGTTAAAGGCGCTGAGGAAAAGAGTATTTACATACATGGTAATAAAGGTAAGAAAAAGCTTTATATTACACTAAATTCTGATACAGGACTTTGCGGAGGATTTAATGCTAATGTAGTAAATAAGACTGCGGAGATAATAACTAAAGATAGAGATAATTCTATCCTTATAGCAGTAGGTCAAAAGGGAAGAATGTACTTTAACAGATTAAGATTTCAAACTACAGCTGAGTATGTAGATATACCTGATGTACCTACGTTAAAAGAGGCAGAAGCAATTACATATAAGGCATTAGATTTATATCGTAAGGATGAAGTTGGAGAAGTATATATTGTATATACAAGATTTTTCTCTACTGTAAAACAGGTGGTTAATGTAGAAAAGATACTTCCATTGGAGAATAAGGACACTGAAACAAAGGAACGTTTTGTTAAGTTTGAACCATCTATTGATGAAATGATAGATGATATAGTAGTTATGCAATTGAAACAACAGATATTAAATTATATGCTTCATGCAAAAGCTAGTGAGCAGGGCTCTAGAATGGCTGCAATGGATGGAGCAACAAAGAATGCAAATGAGTTATTGGATAAGTTAAATCTCAAGTACAATAGAGAAAGACAAAGTGCTATAACTCAAGAAATATCCGAAATAGTCGGAGGAGCCGAAGCTCAAAAGTAAGGAGGGACACTAATGCCAAACATAGGCAAAGTTGTTCAGGTTATAGGACCTGTAGTAGATATAAAATTCAGTACAGAAAACCTTCCTAATATATACAACGCTATAGAAATAACTATAGAAGATAGAAAACTCATAACTGAAGTAGCACAACATGTTGGAGACGATATTGTTAGAACTATTTCTATGGAAGCTACAGATGGTTTAAAAAGAGGTATGGATGCACTAGACACAGGTGATCCTATATCTGTACCTGTTGGAGAACCTGTTTTAGGAAGACTTTTCAACTTATTAGGACAGCCAATTGATGAAGCGGGTGAAGTTGTTGCGGATAAATTTTATCCTATTCACAGACCAGCACCAAGTTTTGAAGAGCAATCTGTTAAACCAGAAATGTTCGAAACAGGGATCAAGGTTATAGATCTTCTTGCACCATATCAAAGAGGTGGAAAAATAGGACTATTTGGTGGTGCTGGAGTTGGTAAAACAGTTATTATCCAAGAACTTATAAACAATATAGCTAAACAACATGGTGGTTTATCTGTATTTACAGGTGTTGGAGAAAGAACAAGAGAAGGTAATGACCTTTACTATGAAATGAAGGAATCTGGAGTTATTGATAAAACTGCACTAGTATTTGGTCAGATGAATGAGCCGCCTGGAGCTAGAATGAGAGTAGCGCTTACAGGACTTACTATGGCTGAATACTTCAGAGATCAAGGTCAAGATGTGCTTCTATTTATAGATAATATATTTAGATTTACGCAAGCAGGTTCAGAGGTTTCAGCGCTACTTGGAAGAATACCAAGTGCTGTTGGATACCAACCAACACTTGCAACTGAAATGGGTGCTCTTCAAGAGAGAATAACATCAACAAAGCAAGGTTCTATAACATCCATTCAGGCTGTATACGTACCTGCTGACGACTTAACTGACCCAGCACCAGCAACTACATTCTCTCACCTTGATGCGCAAACAGTTCTTTCAAGAGCTATATCAGAGCTTGGAATATACCCTGCAGTTGACCCGCTAGAGTCAAGTTCAAGAATTCTTGACCCAAGAATAGTAGGGGAAGAGCATTATGCAGTAGCTACTGATGTTAAGCATATACTTCAAAGATATAGAGAACTTCAAGATATCATAGCAATTCTGGGTGTAGATGAACTTTCAGAGACAGATAGATTGGTAGTTATAAGAGCTAGAAGAGTTCAAAGATTCTTATCTCAACCATTTACTGTTGCAGAGCAATTTACTGGATTTAAGGGAGCTTATGTTCAGATAAAAGATACTGTAAGAAGTTTCAGGGAAATACTTGACGGTAAGTATGATAACTTACCGGAAGCAGCATTCTTATTCAAGGGAACTATAGAAGAAGTTGTTGAGAGTGCAAAAGCAATGATGGAAAGTTAGGGGATAAATATGGCAGACGCTTTAAAATTAACTATCCTTACTCCTGAAAAGGAATTTTATACTGGTGAAGTTACACAAATAATAACTGAAAGTACTCAAGGAGGCGTAGGAATACTTCTTGACCATATGCCTTTAGTAACTACTTTAAGACCTTGTGTTACTGAAATCACTGAAAAAGGTGGTAAAAAACTTAAAGCATTTACATCAACAGGTATATTAGAAGTAAAGGATAATGTTGTTAGAATCCTATGTGATGCTTGTGATTGGCCAGAAGATATAGATTTTAAGAGAGCTGAAGAGTCTAGAAAAAGAGCTGAAGAAAGATTAGACACTAAAGGCGAAATAGATGTTAAAAGAGCTGAAATAGCTTTGGCTAGATCTATGGCAAGATTAAAATTAAAATAATTTAATATTAATTGATAATAGTTACAAATAACACGAAACGTAAGTTTCGTGTTATTTTTTTTTATAGCACTATTTCATAAAGTAGTCACACTTTATCGTATAGAGGTATATATTATTAGTATATTAAATTTAAGATAACCTCCTGAATAACTTTCTCAGCAATTGTCCATAATCTAGAAGGGAAGAAAAGGGGGTGACAAGCTCTGAGTATTTAAGTATCAGAGCGGTTCATATGAAGAAAAAAGTGATTATGCTTAGTATTTTACCTTTATTTATACTTCTATTGATGATGACTGATTTATCTGTTACAGAAGCAAAGTCAGATTTATTTAACGATATTTTGAAGAGTACAGATAGTCAGGTTGTAGAGTATGGTATAAAGACCGTATTTACAACGGATGAAAACAGAGAAAAGGTTAGCGATGATATACTAAGAAGTTTAGATTTTTATGATGGATGGAATGTTACATCATTAAAAAATGAGCAGACTTATTGCATAGAATTTGGTAAAGGTAATATAAATGGTTACATAGAAATTATGCAATATGAAAACCATAATGTTGTGACAGTGAATATCATAAAATATGATAATAGCAATTCGCTTGAAGACTTAAGAAACAAGTTAGAAAAATACATAGGTAATAAATATAGTAATGTTAGATACTTTCAATACCTAAAATGTAAGATGCAAAGTGGTGACGTATATTCTACAAATAAACAGATATTAAAGCTTTTAAAAGATCATAGAGCATCAAATATTAATACAATAGATTTAGAAAATGGATATAGCACTACTGCCTATACTAAGCAATATGACTCAATTCAAAGTAATGGTAAATTGATAGATTTTAATTATGCTGTATGTAAATATTCTTCAGGTAATTATATAATTATAGGAACACCTGAAATACTTGTAACATATTAGCAATTATGAATGGAGGATAAGTATGAGCAAAATTGTGGTTAGAGGAGGAAATGAACTAAAAGGAGAAGTAAACATAAGTGCTGCTAAGAACTCTGTATTGCCAATTATTGCAGGGTGTATATTAAGTGGAGATAAATGCATAATAGACGAAGCACCTATGCTTGAAGATGTTTTTGTTATAAGTGATGCGCTTAGAACTATTTCTACAGATATATCTATAAATGAAAAAACTAATAAAATTATAATTGATAGCTCAAACATAAAAGAATGTAATCCTTCGAGTGATTTAATAAAAAGAATGAGAGCATCTTTTTTAATTATGGGACCTATGATATCAAGATTTGGTAGATTTAAACTTTCGCTACCAGGGGGATGTAATATAGGTACTAGACCTATAGACCTGCATTTAAAGGGGTTTAGTGCCCTTGGTGCAGAGGTTAATGTTGGTCATGGATATGTAGAAGCATATGCTAGAAAACTTGTAGGAAGCAAGATTTATCTTGATTTCCCTTCTGTAGGAGCTACAGAAAATATAATGATGGCAGCTGTAATGGCAGAAGGTGAAACTGTAATAGAAAATGCAGCAGAAGAACCCGAAATTGAAGATTTGGGAAGGTTTTTAAATAGTATGGGTGCAAGTATAGTTGGAGCAGGTACAGGAACAGTACGTATTGTAGGTGTTAAGAGCTTAAAAGGAACAACTCATAGACCTATATGCGACAGAATCGAGGCAGGGACCTTTATGACGGCAGCCGCAATTACTAGAAGCAAGATTAAAATCAATGGAATAAATGAAGAACACTTAAAGCCTATAATCGCAAAGTTAACTGAAGCTGGAGTCATCATATCAGTCGATGGAAGTAGTATGATTGTAGATGCTACAGGAAACCTAAAGCCAATAGATATTAAAACTATGCCTTATCCAGGCTTTCCAACAGATATGCAATCTCAAATGACGGGATTACTATGCACAGTGAAAGGAACTAGTATAGTTACTGAAACAATTTTTGAGAATAGGTTTATGCATGCTGCTGAGATGAAGAGAATGGGTGCTAATATAAAAATTGATGGTAGAAGTGCAGTAATAGAAGGTGTCGATAGACTTACCGGAGCAGAAGTTAGGGCCACAGATCTAAGAGCAGGAGCAGCACTTATATTATGTGGATTAGTGGCAGAAGGAGAGACTCAACTTACAGATGTTTATCACGTAGATAGAGGCTATGTAAATATAGAGAGAAAATTAAAAGCTTTAGGCGCAGACATAGAGAGAGTAGATATGTAAGATTATAACTTTGGTGTTTAAAGAGAAGATTAAAGTCTTCTCTTTTTTATATTTAAAAATATAGTAATAATTTAGTAACAACAAAAATAAACTTATACTGTATTTCACAAAAGAGTTTCGGGGAGGGTACGGTATGAGGAGAAACAATATTCAACTATATCTAAGGCGATTCCTAATTATGATTTTTATGAGTATAGTTTTTATAATAGCACTTTCTACACTTATGGTAGGAATTGGACAAGGTGGAGTTAATTTAAGCAAGTCAATTATTCCAAGATTTTTAATGAAGTCAAATAATATAGTTTTCAATGAGAGCAATGGTGGGCCTAAAATTAAGGTTTACATAACTAAGGACAACAAGGTTGAGGATATGCTTCTTGAAGATTATGTTAGAGGAGTAGTTGCAGCTGAAATGCCAGCCGAATTTACGATTGAGGCATTAAAAGCTCAAGCTGTAGCAGCTAGAACCTTTGCATTAGCTCATATGGAGGAATTTGGAGGAAAGAAATATAAAAGTGATACTGGAGCTAATGTTTGTGATACAGTTCAATGTCAGGTATATATGAGCAAAGAAGATAGACTAAAGTCCTGGCAAAAGAGTAAAGGAGATGAATATTGGAACAAGTTATCAGATGCAGTAAAACAAACTTCAGGAGAAGTTTTAATGATTAATGACAAGGTTATATTAGAACCTTATTATTTTGCAGTAAGTAGTGGGAAAACAGAAAATGCATTAGATGTTTTTTCAGAAAATGCTCCATATCTTAGAAGTGTTAGTAGTCCAGGTGAAGAAGTAGCGCCTAAATTTAAGAGCGTAGTTAAAGTGACATATAGTGAATTTGTAAAGAAGATAAACTCTCAATATCCTAATACTGGTTTATCACAATCAAAATTAAAAAGTCAGGTAAACATAATAAGTAGAAATGAGAGTGGGTCTGTAAAAGAAATTAAGGTTGGTAGAACAACTATGACTGGATCTAAATTTAGGAGTATTATGGGGTTAAATTCAGCTAATTTCGATATAAAGTACAACATCAGTAATATAGAGATAAGTTGTATTGGATATGGTCATGGGGTTGGTATGAGCCAGTGGGGAGCAAATGCCATGGGAAAGTCAGGCAAAGATTATAAACAAATATTGAAGCATTATTATAGTGGAGTGGAAATTACGAAGATAACAAGTAAGTAATTTAGAGCTAGGTAGAGGGTAATGAGAATTTTGATGAATTCTTATTACCCTATTTTCATTATTTGTCAAAAAAGAATGAAAATAATAGAAAAAAATTTTTATAAAATATGTATTTTTTACCACACTCTGGACAAACTACAAAAAGGAGGTGTTCGTATGGACAAAAAATTTTTAAACAAAACATTAAATTTCTTTAAGAAGGAGGGCTTCTATGTAGTATTGTTTATATGCTTATGTGTAGTAGCTACAGTGGCAGTTTTAACCGCCAAAAATAATAAGCATACAGAGAATACTCCAGTTCAGCAAAATAATGTATCACAACAAAATACAAATAAAGATGTTGCAAAAGCTGGAAATGAGCCTTCTCTAAATTATGATAATGCTCTTCAAGTAAAGAAAAATACCAAAACAGAAACAACTGTACAAAAGGATAGAGCAAACGCAAAAGGAGTTTCTAGCACAGTGAATACTACATTCCAAAAGCCAGTAGAAGGAAGCGTAGCAAGAACATATTCAGAGGATCCTGTTTATTGGGACTCTACAGGTAGCTATAGACCAAATCTTGGATATGATATAAAAGCTGATTTAGGCAAACCTGTGTTGGCTGTAATGGATGGAAAAGTAGAAGAGGTTAGTAGCTCCACACAAGATGGGGTACAAATTGTTATAAATCATCAAAATGGTTTAAAGACTGTTTATTCTAACTTAGATTCAAAAGTAAAGGTTACTAAGGGCCAAACAATAGGTAAAGGAACAGTTATAGGTACTGTTGGTAAAACTACATTAAGAGCAGCATACGAGAAATACGGGGATCATTTGCACTTTGCAGTTTTAAAAGGTAAAGACTTTATTGATCCAAGTAAATACTTAAAATATTAATATTTAGCCATTTTCCGAGGAGTTTATCGGAAAATGGCCAACATAACGAATTTAAAAACGTGAAACAGCATATTTATAAATATAGAAGGATTAAGGAGGTACCACGTTGAAAGATTACATTGAAGAAAGAGTTTTAGAAGTTGCAAATTATATTATAGGATCAAGAGCTACAATAAGAAAAACAGCCAAGGTTTTTGGAGTGAGTAAAAGTACCATACACAAAGATATGACAGAAAGGTTACCTAAAATAAATCCTCAAATTGCGGAAGAAGCTAAGATAATCTTAGATTATAATAAAGCTGAAAGACATATAAGAGGTGGCAAAGCAACTAAAATGAAGTATAAAGCTATTGAAGGTTAAAAACATTCCGATTATAATTAAACTATAAAGATAGTATAAATAGACAAATTTCATATTTTTATTACAAAAAGCCGGGGTAGATTAGGAGTGAAAAAGGAATGTTTTTTAGTATAGGAACAGATATGGGTATTGATTTAGGTACAGCAACAGTGCTTGTTTACATTAAAGGTAGGGGCGTAATATTAAAGGAACCTTCAGTAGTTGCTATAGATAGGAACAAAAACAAGGTACTAGCTGTAGGAGAAGAGGCTTGGCAGATGATAGGTAGAACACCTGGAAACATCGTGGCCATTCGTCCTTTGAGGGATGGGGTTATATCTGACTATGATATAACAGAAAAAATGTTAAAGTATTTTATATCTAAAGCTTGTGGTAAAAAGAGAATGTCAGCACCGAGGGTAGTGGTTTGTGTACCTTGTCAGGCTACAGAGGTTGAAAAAAGAGCTGTAATCGATGCAGCTAAAAATGCTGGCGCTAAAAAGGTATTCTTAATAGAGGAACCCTTAGCAGCTGCAATAGGAGCTGGGCTAGACATTACAAAAGCAAGTGGCAACATGGTTATTGACATAGGAGGCGGAACTACCGACATTGCAGTTATATCCCTAGGTGGAATAGTTGTAAGATCATCTATTAAGGTAGCAGGAGACAAGTTTGATGAAGCTATAATGAGATATATAAGAAAAGAGCATAAATTAATGATTGGAGAAAGAACTGCAGAAGATTTGAAGATAAATATAGGTTCTGCGTTTGATAGAGAAAAAGTAGTTATGGAAATAAGAGGAAGAGACCTAATTTCAGGCCTTCCCAAGAATATAACTGTATCCTCAGATGAAATGAGGGAAGCATTAAGAGAAATAGTAAACGCAATAGCAGAGACAACTCATGCAGTATTAGAAAAAACACCACCGGAGTTAGCGGCAGATATAGCCGATAAGGGAATAATTATGACCGGTGGAGGCGCTTTACTTAATGGCCTTAGCAATCTAATACAGGAGGTAACCAAAGTACCTGTGTATGTGGCTGAAGAAGCCGTATCCTGTGTAGCATTAGGTACAGGCAAAGTATTAGAGTACTTGGACAAGATGGAAGTCACTTTTATTGGCGATGATATAACTTTAATAGACTAAAATATTTTATAAGTAAAAAAGCAAAATCCTTTAAAATTATTTAAGGACTTTGCTTTTTTATTTATAAGATATTAGTATTATCATACAGGTAATAAGAGTGAATTAAGGAATCGGTAATTACTTTGGCCATACTTAATACTAAGTCCAGTCGGATGTTATTGCTGTTGAATATTTCATCATTGTCGTTAGAATCCACTATACCTATGATGGAGGTTTCGCCGACATTTGGAAGAGATTTACCAACACCTTTGCCAGGATGTACAGGGTAATCTCTAGCTTGAATTTCCCCTATACTATCTGAATCTCCAAGACATGCATCAATACCTATTATATTGTTGTGAGGGTGCAAAAGTTTTATTTCATTTAACTTTTTATCAATATTTAAAGCATGTATTGGATCTGAAACTGTACCATATACAGGTAAAGGGAAATTTTTTGATCTAAGTAAGGTTCCAACTAATGGGCCAAGACAATCCCCTATGCATCTATCAGTACCAATACATACTATTATAGTATCTTTGTCAATATAATCTTTTAAAAAGTATGCAATTTCATAATAGGATAGTGGGTTTTTATAATTAGCTTTCACTTTATTCAATAACATACACCTCCCTAATAATTTATATGAGAATAACTTATAAAATATTAAATAAAAGTGAATAAAATATTAAATAAATGGGATAATATCAGAGGTGCAAGGAGGTGTAGCTTATGAGTATTAAATTCAAATCATTTGTTGTGATTTTGTCTACTACTATTTGCGTATTATTCATGCTATTTCCAAATAGGATTCAGAATAGCAAGGATATACTAAAACAGAACATTAATTTGGTAATAAATAAAGATAGGAGTAGTAGTAATGATAAAAAAGCAAGTAAGGAAAAAGGTGAGGATGACTTAGATTCTAAAAATATCAAAAATCTAAGTCAGTTTCTAATAACTGATAAATACAAGAAATTTAAAATGGAAACACTAGGTAAACAAATAAGTCGGGATAAAGTTGACTTTTTTTATGAGAATATAGGTTATAATTCTAAAAATGAGAAAAGTGATAGTAATATGAAGATAGCTAATGAAGAAATTAAGAAGAAAAATGATAAGAATTCCGTTACAGTAAAGCAAGATATTAAAAATAAGAAAAAAGAAGAAATAGCTGTATTCAATTATTCAGAGAATGGAAATATTCACAGTTTAACAGATTCGGATAAATCTAAGTTGATGTCTGTATCAAGTAAGCTATCAGTAGTTGATTATCAGAAAGTAAAAGAATATCTTATAAAAGCAGATAATAGCGATATAAGAGATGTTATGAAATTACTTAAAGAAAGACTATCAGATAAAGAATATGATAAAATTAGATATATTGAAAGTAAGCTTGCAATCAATGAAACGATAGAGCAATAGTAAAACTGGGACAAAAAAGGTACTTGTGCCTATAGATTGTCACAGTTTATTTTTTATTTATCTTTCTATAACCCTTATGCAGCAAGGCCATAAGCCGAGGACATTAATTTAAAAAGATATTAGAGAGATTTAGAAAAAATAATCATCTAGTAATTATTAAATTGTATTTATCCGATGACTACCCGCTCTTTACTCCCTCGCACTCTGTGAAAGCGACTATCACCAAATCAGAGATTTGGGATATCTGCTTTTCTACAAGGGTACGTTGCGAGCGGCTACGTCCCTGGATAACGATTTCTAAGCATCAGGTGGAGTTAAAACTCCATCTGATGCCAAGAACTCTGTTTATGTAAAATGTTCTGTGTCGACAAGTTATTATAATTTAAGATAAAAATAAAAATGAATTAGTGAGAAAAAATTAGAAATACATAGTAATTTAAAGAAATTACAGCTAAATATTGGTTAAATGAGCTTATATGGGGTTGAAAATATTCTTATAACATTGTATACTAATCCATGTCAGATCGGTTGAGAAACAAACCGACAGAACAAGATAAGCTGGCATAGCTCAGCAGGTAGAGCAACTGACTTGTAATCAGTAGGTCGCGAGTTCGATTCTTGCTGCCAGCACCAAGCAAATATGGAGGAATTCCCGAGTGGCCAAAGGGGGCAGACTGTAAATCTGTTATCATTGATTTCGATGGTTCGAATCCATCTTCCTCCACCATAATAAGGGCGCATAGCTCAGCCGGGAGAGCACCTGCCTTACAAGCAGGGGGTCACAGGTTCGATCCCTGTTGTGCCCACCAAAAGTTAATATTAATAAGCTGGCATAGCTCAGCAGGTAGAGCAACTGACTTGTAATCAGTAGGTCGCGAGTTCGATTCTTGCTGCCAGCACCAAGTAAATATGGAGGAGTTCCCGAGTGGCCAAAGGGGGCAGACTGTAAATCTGTTATCATTGATTTCGATGGTTCGAATCCGTCCTCCTCCACCATAAGTAAAGCACTTTTTAAGTGTTTTATTTTTTTTAGACATAATGCATTTTACTTTAAAAAATACATAGTACATAATATAAAATTGAATATAACTCTTATCAAGAGAGGTGGAGGGAAAGGGCCCGATGAAACCCGGCAACCAGCTTTAAAGCTAAGGTGCCAATTCCTGCAGTAATGATCTGCAAGATAAGAGAGTTGTTAAGCTATTTAACCTCTTCTTATAGAAGGGGTTTTTATTTTTAATTTTAAAAGTTTTAAAGGAGGCAAAGTGATGAGAAGATTATTTACTTCAGAATCAGTTACAGAAGGACATCCAGATAAAATTTGTGATCAGATTTCAGATTCTATTCTTGATGCTATATTAGAAAAAGACCCAAATGGAAGAGTAGCTTGCGAAACAGCAGTTACTACAGGTATGGTTATGGTTATGGGAGAAATATCAACTAACTGTTATGTTGATATCCCAAGATTAGTTAGAAAGACTATAGAAGAAATAGGATACACTAGAGCTAAATTTGGATTTGACTGTGATACATGCGCGGTTCTTACTTCAATAGATGAACAGTCATCAGATATAGCTATGGGAGTTGATGAAGCTCTAGAGTCTAAAATGGGACAAATGGATAAAATGGAAGCTGTAGGTGCAGGAGATCAGGGAATGATGTTTGGTTTTGCTACAAATGAAACACCTGAATATATGCCTATGCCAATAAGTCTAGCTCATAAGCTTTCAAGAAGATTATCTGAAGTAAGAAAAAGTGAAACTTTAACATACTTAAGACCAGATGGAAAAACACAAGTTACTGTGGAGTATGAAAATGATAAACCAGTTAGAGTTGATGCAATAGTTATATCAACTCAACACGATCCAGAGACAACTCGTGAACAAATAGAAAAAGACATGTTAGAGCATGTAATAAAGCCTGTTATACCAGCAAATCTTTTAGATGATAATACTAAGTATTTTATAAATCCAACAGGAAGATTCGTTGTTGGAGGCCCACAAGGAGATGCAGGATTAACTGGAAGAAAAATAATTGTTGATACTTATGGTGGATATGGTAGACATGGCGGTGGAGCATTCTCGGGAAAAGATCCAACTAAGGTTGATAGATCTGCTGCATATGCTGCAAGATGGGTTGCTAAAAACCTTGTTGCTGCTGGAGTTGCAGATAAGCTAGAAATACAAGTTGCTTATGCTATAGGAGTAGCTAAACCTGTATCTATTACTGTTGATACTTTTGGAACAGGTAAAATAGATGATGGTAAGATCATAGAAATAGTAAATAAGGTGTTTGATTTAAGACCTGCTGCTATAATAAATGAATTAAATTTAAGAACACCGATATACAAACAAGTTGCAGCTTATGGACATTTTGGAAGAACTGATGTAAATGTTCCATGGGAAGGTTTAAGTAAAGTTGAAGAAATAAAGAAATATTTATAGTAAAAAAACTCTTATGCTTGTGCATAAGAGTTTTTTTACTAGTTAAGAATTAAGAGTGAAGAGTTGAAATTTTAAATTCTAACTCTCAACTACTAACTATAAAAAATATGTTATAATTAAAATAAAGTGAAAGTGAAACACAAAAAAGAAATAGGAGCGAGCTTATGCAAGAAATACAGGGTGTTGTGGAAGATATAGTATTTCAAAATGAGGAAAATGGTTACGTAGTGTCTAGGGTTAAAAGTGGAAAAGAAACTATAACAATAGTTGGTTGTATACCATACATAACTGAAGGTCAAAATCTAAAATTGGGTGGTGAATGGGTATTACATCCGCAATTTGGTCAGCAGTTTAAGGTATCCTCATGTGAAGAAATAGTGCCAAGTTCTATTTTAGGGATTGAAAGGTACTTAGCCTCTGGAATAATAGCAGGTATAGGCCCTGTTACTGCTAAGAAAATTGTTGAAAAGTTTGGAGATAGAACCTTAGAGGTATTAGATAATGATATAGAAAGATTAAAAGAAATAGATGGTATTGGTCAAAAAAAGATAGCTTTAATATGTGAGTCCTATTCCAAACAAAATGAAGTGAGAAATGTAATGATTTTTCTGCAGACATATGGAATTACTCCAAATCAGTGTGTAAAGATTCATAAAAGATTTGGGGCTGAATCCATAAAGATTGTGAAGGAGAATCCTTATATATTAACTGAGGAAATATCTGGTGTAGGATTTAAAACTGCAGACAAAATTGCAAGAAGTTTAGGAATAGATTTAAACTCTCCTTTTAGAATACAAAGTGGAATAAGATATTTAATAAATCAATTTTGTGGACTTGGAAATACCTATATGCCGTTTGAAAATCTCTTGAAAGAAGGAATAGACATACTAGCAGTATCAAGAGAAGAAATTGAAGAAAACATATATGAAGCACAAATCAATGGGAAAATAAAAATCGAAAAGTTTGAGAATAAAATATGTGTTTTTTCGATTCCGTATTATTATTCTGAAATTGCAGTAACAAAAAAAATTCTTTCTTTAGCGTTTAGCAAGTATGACGATACTGGAGTATCTGTAGATAAAGAAATAAAAGAGTTTGAAACAAGTAATAGTATAAGATTTGCACCATCACAAAAAGAAGCGATTAAAGGTGCTATAGAAAATGGAGTGGAAATTATAACAGGAGGGCCAGGTACAGGTAAAACCACTATAATAAACTGCATAACTGAAATATTTGAAAAATCAGGCCTTAAAGTATACATGGGAGCTCCTACAGGGAGAGCTGCTAAGAGGATGACTGAAGCCACAGGTAAAGAGGCTAAAACAATACATAGGCTTCTAGAGATGGGGATAAGTGAAGAGGATGAAAGTCTTCTTTTATCCAGGGGAGAAGAAGTGCCTCTAGAGTGTGATGTAGTTATAATTGATGAAGCTTCAATGATAGACATAATGCTTATGAGTAATCTTTTAAAGGCGTTATCTCTCGGAACTAGATTAATAATTGTCGGAGATGTGGATCAGTTACCATCAGTTGGTCCTGGAAACGTACTTAGAGATTTAATTGAAAGTAATAGTATAAAAGTAGTAAGGCTAAATGAGATATTTAGACAATCGCAGGAAAGTATGATTGTTATGAATGCTCATAAGATTAATGCTGGGGAAATGCCTGTATTAAATCAAAGGGATAAGGATTTCTTTTTCATAAGGTGTGAAGAGCCAAATAAGATAAAAGATACGTTAATATCTCTTATCAATAGCAGGCTTCCAAATTTCAACAAGAGCTGGGATAAGACGAAGCATATTCAAATTCTTTCGCCGATGAGAAAAGGACTTTTAGGTGTATCGAATTTAAATAAGGAACTTCAAGATATTTTAAATCCTAAGGATGAGAGTAAAAAGGAAAAAGAATTTAAGGATATGATTTTTAGGGTTGGTGACAAAGTGATGCAGACTAAGAATAACTACTCTTTGAAATGGGTTAGGGTATTTGGAGAAGGCGAAAAAGAGGGAGTAGGTATTTTTAACGGGGATGTCGGATACATAGAATATATAGACGAAGAAAAGCAGACACTAGCGGTAATATTCGATGAAGAAAGAGAAGTAATTTATGAAAATATATACCTAGATGAATTAGATTTAGCTTATGCAATAACAATTCACAAGAGTCAGGGAAGTGAATTTCCGGTGGCTATTATTCCTATATTTATGGGTCCCCCACTACTTATGAATAGAAATTTGCTTTACACGGCGATAACGAGGGCAAAACAGCTAGTAGTTTTAGTTGGAGATATAAAGGCAACTAAGTTTATGATAAATAATAATAAGAGCTTTGAAAGATATTCATTATTGAAACATAGAATAATGGATATAATGGAGAGTGAAGAGGATGTTGTTATTCAGGAAGAGAAACTTAAGTGAAGAAAAAGATAGATTTAATAATAGTATACTAAATTGGGGGATGAGTAATGAGCGATTTCTAAACGTAGTTTCACCCCCATATAATTCAGCAGGTATATTTCTTAAGTTATTACTTTACTATGTAAAGATCGGAAAAAGAGTAGTATATATTACTAATGAAGATTCAGACAAGGTAAGTATACTTGATTTTATAAAAAGGTATACAAGTTTTAGAGATTATACTTATATAAGAAATTCAGAGATAAGTATTAATTCAATGCTTAAGATATGCAACTTCAGTAATGCAATTAACCTGCAAGAAAGGTTTGATTTAATAATATATGATGATGTGAATAGTTTTCCTATGCATAGTAAATATGAAATCTTAGATTTGATATCAAAAATTTCTAAGGATAATACTAAGGTTATAGTGTATTCTATCGAAGGTATATTAAATTGTGGACGAGAAATTGTATTGCCGATAAAGGATAGCAGAGTTCCAATAATAGAGCCAAGAATTATATTAACAAGAATTGATATAAATAAAGATATACCTTTTGTTATATATGATTATTTAAAATGGTCAATAAGTTCTGATAGGAAAGTAGTTATATGTGTTCCGGATGAAGAAAGATTAGAAAATGTTTATTACTATATTAGAACTTACTGTAAGAACATAAGTAGGAATGTAACTTGTTATATGAAGGATAAATCAGGCAAAAGGATACTTTCAAATTTTGAAAAAATAAAAAGTTCGGTAATTATAACTAACGACTTTGAGAATATTTTTAATAATGTAAAAAACATGGATATAATGGTTTACTTTGCTGATGACTTTGAATTTGATTATAAGAAGCTTACTTATTTCTGTGGTAGTGTGAATAGAGGAGAAAAAGATTCGAAAGGAGAAGTTATATTTTTAGCAAATGAAGAAACAAGCGATATGGAAAAAGCAAAAGATATAACTAGAAATTTTAATAAAGAAGCATGGGAAATGGGATTGTTAAGAATTTAAAATTTATATGGGATTGTATACTACAGGTAATATACTCAAATGATGATGGGTGTGTTGTATGTGGGGAAGAATTTTATGAAGATAAAATAATTTGTAATAAATGCGAAAAAAATATAAAATTTTGCAATGATATTTTTAAGATAGAAAAGAATAATATCGAATTTAACTGTTATAGCGTAGCATATTATTCAAGTGTTATGATGGAGCTAATATTGAGATTGAAGTATAAAAATGATTTCAGGTCAGGAGAAGCTATCGCCGAATATATGAAGAGTGTAGTATTAAATAAAAGTATAGATTTTGACATAATAACATATATTCCTATGACTAAAAAGTCTTTAAAAAAGAGAGGCTATAATCAGAGTGAATATTTAGCTAAGAAAATAGGAGAACTACTAAATAAGCCAGTAATTCCTTGTTTTATTAAGATTAAGGAAACAAAAGACCAAATTGGACTAAATGGAAATGAGAGATGGAATAATGTATATGGCAGTTTTGATGTCATAAATAAAAATAATATAATAAGTAAAAAAATTTTGCTTATAGATGACGTTATAACCACTGGTGCTACTGCGTTTTACTGTGCAAGTGAGTTAACGAAAAATAAAATAAATAAAATTACTATATTGACTGCTGCAAAAAGTAATGTATAATTTATTATATATTAAGTTAGGTTTGTGGTTGAAAATCGATGCTAGTCGCAGGCAAAACGATCCACGTAAGTTAAATAAAATGTTTAATGAGCATGGTGCGGTTTAGAGGTAAGTCCTGCCGTCTTAAAAGACGAGAGAGTCAGTAGTGAGAGGTTAATTCCGGGTAGCAAAATCTCCAGCAGGCGAGTGTGGGGTCAAAAACCAGGTCAACTAGCTTAATATCTAAAATTAAAGTTCTTAATCTAAAAAGATTAAGAACTTTAATTTTTTTTTGAGTTTTGAACATAATAATAATGTAAGTACAAATGAGTTGATAAAAAATCTTAATAAATAATCATGAGAGTTTGTACAATATTTTGTTAATTCGCTCTTTATACTCTTGTATTTTGATGTAAAGAGTATTAAAATAGAGTTAACAGTTAGTTAAACCTATACTTAAGAGAAAAATTATGGTATAGGATTTTATCCTAACAAAGTGACAAAGTCACAACAAAGAGGAAGGGGCTGGAAATATGAATATAGCGGTAAGTGGAAAAAATATCGAAATAACTCCTGCATTGAGAAGTGTTGTGGAGAAAAAGGTGTCGAAACTAGAAAAGTATTTCAAACCTCATATAGAAGCACATGCTACATTAAGCGTAGAAAAGAATAGACAAATTATAGAAATAACTATTCACTTTGGTGGAATAATATTAAGAGCTGAGGAAGTACATGATGATATGTATGCAGCTATTGATATAGCTGTAGATAAATTAGAAGGACAGATAAGAAAGCAGAAGACAAAGCTTGAAAAAAAATATCGTGAGGAATCAGTGAGATTCTTACAACCTACTACTGATGCTCCTTATGTAGATGATGGTGATGATGACCCAAGGATAGTAAAAACTAAGAGATTTGCTGTTAAGCCAATGTCTGCAGAAGAGGCAGTTCTACAAATGGAACTTATTGGACACAGCTTTTTCGTATATCAGGATGCTGAAAGTGAAGAAGTAAATGTAGTTTATAGAAGAAAAGACGGAAACTATGGTTTGATAGAACCAGAGTTTTAGTTAAAAGAGGAAGCTTCATGCTTCCTCTTTTATTTTGCTACATTGCAAATATTAACTTTGCAAAATGACTATAATATATGTAAAATATTATATTATAAAGAAGTTATATTCTTAAATATGTAACAAACTTATAAACAATAGTTAAACTATAGGCTATAAAAGTTGAATAGCCAATGATTAGGTGATATAATCTATAAGGTATATACAAATTTAATATGGTGAGGATGAAAAAGATGAGTATTTTTCAAAAGATATTTGGTTCTTATAGTGATAGAGAGTTAAAAAGAATATTTCCTATTGTAGAAAAAATAGATTCATATGATGCGAAGATGCAGGGGTTAAGTGATTCGGAACTTAGGGCTAAAACAGATGAGTTTAAAGAAAGACTTCAAAACGGGGAAAGTATTAATGCTATTTTACCAGAGGCCTTTGCAGTAGTTAGAGAAGCTTCATGGAGAACAATAGGTTTAAAACATTATAAAGTACAACTTATAGGTGGTATAGTTCTCCATCAGGGAAGAATAGCTGAGATGAGAACTGGAGAAGGTAAAACTTTAGTTGCAACTGCACCAGCGTACTTAAATGCACTTACAGGGAAAGGAGTTCATATAGTTACAGTAAATGATTATCTTGCAAAAAGAGATAGAGACACTATGGCACCTGTGTATGAATTTCTAGGGTTAAAAGTTGGCGTAATACTTCACGAATTAGATCAGACACAAAGACAAGAAGCTTATAATTGTGATATAACATATGGAACTAATAGTGAATTTGGATTTGATTACCTAAGAGATAATATGGTTATCTACAAGGAAGAAAGAGTTCAAAGAGGACTTAACTTTACAATTGTAGACGAAGTTGACTCAATTTTGATAGATGAAGCTAGAACTCCGCTTATAATATCAGGTGAAGGTGAAAAGTCTACTGAGTTTTATAAGGTTGCAGATTATTTTGCTAAGTCATTAAAAAAAGAAGAAGACTATACTACAGATGAAAAAGCAAATGCTGTTATGCTTACTGATGAAGGAATTAAAAAGGCAGAGAATTTCTTTAAATTAGAAAATTATGCTGATCCAGAAAATATGGAAATACAACACCACGTTGTTCAGGCTTTAAAAGGTAACTATATGATGAGAAAAGATAAGGACTATATGGTGGTTGATGGTGAAGTTTTAATAGTTGATGAATTTACAGGAAGAGCAATGGAAGGAAGAAGATACAGTGATGGTCTTCACCAGGCAATTGAAGCAAAAGAGGGAGTAAAAGTAGAAAGAGAATCAAGAACACTTGCAACTATAACATATCAGAACTACTTCAGAATGTTTAATAAATTATCAGGTATGACTGGTACTGCTCTAACAGAAGAGAATGAGTTTAGAGAAATCTACGGACTTGATGTAATTGTTATTCCTACAAATAAGCCTATAGCAAGAATAGATTTGCCGGACGTGGTTTATAAGACTGCAAAAGGAAAGTTTAAAGCGGTTGTAGAAGATATAGTTGAAACTTATAAAAAGGGTCAGCCGAGTCTTGTTGGTACAGTAAGCATAGAAAAGTCTGAGTTGCTTTCTGATATGCTTAAGAAAAGAGGAATCCCACATCAAGTATTAAATGCTAAATATCACGAGAAAGAAGCTGAAATAATATCCCATGCTGGTGAAAAAGGTATGGTTACTATAGCTACTAACATGGCAGGTCGTGGTACAGATATTAAGATCGATCAAGATGTTATAGAAGTTGGTGGACTAAAAATCATAGGAACAGAAAGACACGAATCAAGAAGAATTGACAACCAATTAAGAGGACGTTCTGGTCGTCAAGGAGACCCTGGAGCATCTAGATTTTATGTTTCTCTTGATGATGACTTAATGAGAATATTTGGTTCTGATAAATTAAAAGGTATCGTTGAAAAGTTAGGACTTGGAGATGACGAAGCTATAGAGAGTAAAATGGTTTCAGGTGCCTTGGAAAATGCTCAAAAGAAAGTTGAAGGGAATAACTTTGATATAAGAAAGACATTACTCCAGTATGATGATGTAATAAATAAACAAAGAGAAATTATATACAAACAAAGATCTGAAGTTCTTGAAGGAGAAGATTTAAAAGAAGAAGTTGAAGCTATGTTTAAGGATCTAGTAGATTCTGCAGTAGATTCACATCTTTCAGGAATTGAAGAAGACTTTGAAGAAGATATAGCGAAGCTTATTGACTATATGGAAGACATATTTGTTCCTAAAGATTCACTTACAGTGGAGGACCTGGTAAACTTATCGAATGATGAGATAAAAGAGAAATTTATAGAGATAGGACATAATATTTACGCAGAAAAAGAAGATGAGTTTACAGCTGAACAAATGAGAGAAATAGAAAGAGTAATTCTATTAAGAGTTGTTGATTCAAAGTGGATGGATCACTTAGATGACATGGATCACTTAAAAAGAGGTATAGGTCTTAGAGCATATAAGCAGCAAGATCCGGCTCAGGCTTATCAATTTGAGGGAAGCGAAATGTTTAGTGAGATGATTTACAATATCAAAGTAGAAACTATTAAATATTTATTCCATGTTCAGATACAAAAAGCTCCAGAAAGAGAGAGAGTTGTAAAAGAGACTCATACGAACCAAGCGGACGAGGATTCGATAAAGAAGCAGCCTGTGAAAAAAGAAAAAACTACAGGGAGAAATGACCTGTGCACTTGTGGAAGTGGCAAGAAATATAAAAATTGCTGTGGAAGATTTGAGTAGACATAATTTTTATTAGAGACCAGAAATATAATTTGTTTTAAGATAGAGAAATGTGGTTTTCCTTATAGGTAAAGCCACATTTCTTTAATAAAGGAGTGTGGTTACATGATAATTCAATTAGAAGAAACTCTAAATGAAATAAGTAAGTTAAATGAAACTATAAAAGAGATTAGGGATTCTCTTTGACATAGAAGGCATAAAAAATAGAGTAGAAGAATTGCAGAAGGTAATGCAACAACCAGAATTTTGGAATGATGTAAATAAGGCTCAAGAGATAACTGGTGAAGAGAAGCTCCTTAAAGGAAGATTAGATAGATACATAGAACTTGAGGAAAGAATAAGTGATTCTGAGTTTTTAGTAAGGCTTGCAGTGGAAGAAGACGATGTATCATCTGCAAAAGAAATTGTAAGGGAAGT
Organism: Clostridium sp. CS1-1; assembly: GCF_056135525.1. NCBI lineage: Bacteria > Bacillati > Bacillota > Clostridia > Eubacteriales > Clostridiaceae > Clostridium > Clostridium sp. CS1-1. The sequence goes on from NZ_CM148680.1 coordinate 163,451, forward strand.
AGATGACATTAGAAGAGAAGTTGAGAGGTTTAGAATAGAAGTCCTACTTTCAGGAGAATACGATAAAAACATTGCGATATTAGACCTACATGTAGGTGTTGGAGGAACTGATGCTCAGGATTGGACTGAGATGCTTTTAAGGATGTATACTAGATGGGCCGAAAGAAATGGCTTTAAAGTTGAAACAATAGATTTACTTACCGCAGAAGATGCTGGAATAAAAAGTGCAACTCTAAGGGTAGTAGGAGAGTTTGCATATGGATACTTAAAAGCAGAAAAAGGAATTCATAGGTTAGTCAGAATATCTCCTTTTAATTCCAATGGCAAGAGACAGACGTCCTTTGCTTCTATTGAAGTTCTGCCGGAACTTACTAGCAGCCAAGACATAGATATAAGACCGGAAGATTTAAGAGTAGATACCTATAGGGCTGGAGGTGCTGGGGGCCAACATGTAAATAAAACTGAGTCAGCAATAAGGATAACGCACATACCTACTGGCATAGTTGTTCAATGCCAAAATCAAAGGAGTCAACATCATAATAAAGATGAGGCTATGAAAATGCTTAAGGCAAAGCTTGTAGAGCTAAAAGAGAGAGCACACAAGGAAAAGATAGAAGATCTTACAGGAGAGCTTAAAGACATTGGTTGGGGTAGTCAAATAAGATCCTATGTATTTCAACCATATACCCTTGTTAAAGACCATAGAACTGGTGTTGAGTCTGGTAATATAAATGCTGTAATGGACGGAGAAATTGACGAGTTTATCAGTGAATATTTAAAGCAGAATAGTAAAAGCTAAATAGTTTAAATACAAGAGAGTTACTTAGTAATAAAGCTTATTAAGATCTAATGATTTAATTCAGTATAATAAAGCACTATCAAAGTTTAAAGGTGTATCGTATAGGGTGAAGAAATAAAAAACCCATCGATACATTCTGACAAATAAATTTTGATAGTGCTTTCACTATGAAAAATGAGTACTAAATTTTTAAATAAAGTGAATTACAAGATAGTTATTTGTTATCCGAGTATATATTTTAATGACTAGGTTTTTGAAATTTAATACAAAGAATAATAGCTATTAATGAAATTAAGATTAATTCCTTATAATAAATAAGTATCAGATTGTTTCCAAATCCGTGATTTACAACCTCTCTAGAAGCTACTTTAAAAGACCTATTTATAGTGCTATCACTTATAAATTTAGCTTTATCATTTGGTGTGTGGATTCTAGATATATCTGAGTCAGAAAGAGTAATAGCATCTATGCCTTGTTTTCTAAAGTACTCGTGATCGCTTGCATCCTCAAATAGATAGTTAAATTCAATTTTATTTCTAGAACATAGTTTTGCAATTTCTTTTATTAATGGAGAGTTCTCTGTATCCTTACTGCCACCCATAATATAAAGTGGTACAGGCTGGTCGCTGCCTATCATATCAAAATTTATAACCTTAGCTCCTTTTAGATTATATTTATATTTATTTACAAAGGCTGTCGAACCAAGACATCCAAATTCTTCAGCATTAAAGCCTGCGAATATAATATTTCTATCTGGTTTACCTAATGAGTTTATATATTTGCTTAGCTCTAACAGGAAAGCTGTACCTGATGCGTTATCCAAGGCCCCACTATATATGCTACCTCCTAAGTCGGCTCCTATATGATCAAAGTGAGCTGAAAGCACAAGAGGCGGGAGTGAAGGGTCCTTACCTTCTATATAAGCTGTAATATTATTTAAGGATGTATTCTTAGTTTCAAAAGGTATAAAGCAATTTATAGTATAATTCTGTTTTATATAGTCTTTTAGTTCATTTACAGTATTTTTGGTGGTCATAATATACATGCTATAAGGGGATGAGTTTATAAATGAGCTTCTAAAAGTAAGTTTATTATCTTCTGTAACATAAAATAAAAAGTAGTCATTATTTTGTTGAATTTGTAAATGACCATTACTAAACGTAATTTTATCTTTTTTATTAAACGAAATATTGTTCTTCCTAAAGTTTAATAAATCTTCCTTATAATCAACTCCATATTGATATTCTTTTATTAAGAACCCCTTAGAATCAGTAACAGTTAAATAAGGTTTGTCCTTAATTTTATGAGGATATACTGTTTCAAACTGTTGAAAATAACTACCCTCGTAAGGTTTTAAATTATTATTTTCAAACTCACTTTTTATATATAGTGCAGCTGTATCATTTTCTATAGTACCAGCAAGTCTACCTTTTAAGCTATCTGAAGATAGATAATCTATGTACCTTTTCACTGAGTTATGATTGAAAGAGTGAATAGAAAGATGAATTTGAAAACTAAAATTAAGAATGATACAAAATATAATTATGAATACAGACAGTAATTTGTTTTTCATTTTATTTCTCCTTAAGAAAAGATGTCTATAAATATATATTAATTTGCAAAATACTATATGATTATTGTAATATATTTTTATGTGATAAAATAAAAAAAGGAAATTAAAGCATTATATTGAAATTAAATTAAGGATTTGCTAAAACCTAGATGTGGTGACATAATAATAAGTAACTACACAAAATTGCTAATAATGTAACTGGAGGTAAGGATGAATATAATAGTAGAAAGACTTGTAAAAGAATTAGGATTGGATAAGAAGGATGTTGAAAGCGTAATTGAACTTCTAGATGGAGGAAATACCGTACCTTTCATAGCTAGATATAGAAAAGAAATGACAGGTGGCATGAGTGATGTAACTCTTAGAAATTTATTTGAAAGACTTACATATTTGAGGAATCTTGAAGCAAGGAAAGAAGATGTTATACGACTTATCGAAGAGCAGGGGAAGTTAACTGAGGAACTAAAGAAGACTATAATAAAGTGTGAAACTTTGACGGAAGTAGAAGATATATATAGACCTTATAAGCCTAAAAAAAGAACACGAGCTACAATTGCTCAAGAAAAGGGGCTAAAACCGCTTGCGGAGGTTATTTTGAATGGTGAATTTAAAGGGGAAATAAAAGAGTATGCGGCAGAATTTATTAATGAAGAAAAAGAAGTAAAATCTGTTGAAGAGGCACTTCAAGGGGCAATGGATATAGTAAGCGAGATTATATCAGATGAGGCGGAGTTCAGAAAGTGGATTAGGGAACTTATACATAGAGAAGGATTCATTGAAACAAATGGAGAAAGTAAAGAAACTACACCTTATGAGATGTATTACGAATATAAGGAAGCAGTTAAGAATATACCACCGCATAGAATCCTGGCTATTAACAGAGGTGAAAAAGAAAAAATACTTTCGGTTAAGATAACTACAGATATGGATAAAATTATATCATATTTGAATAGAAAGTGTTTAAAAGGAAATCAAATCACGGATGTATATATAGAAGAAAGTGTAAAGGATTCATTAAAAAGGCTCATATACCCATCAATTGAAAGGGAGATAAGATCAGAGCTCACGGATATAGGAGAAGAAGGTGCTATAAAAATATTTAAGGCTAACTTGAAAGCTCTTTTAATGCAAGCGCCTATAAAGGGAAAAATTGTACTTGGTTTTGACCCTGGGTTTAGAACAGGATGCAAAATAGCAGTGCTAGATGACACTGGAAAGTTATTAGATACAGATACTGTATATGCTACAGCATCACCAAATCAAGTGGAAGATTCTATAAAAAAACTTAAAGATTTAGTATATAGACATAATGTTGATGTTATATCTTTAGGTAATGGAACAGCAAGTAGAGAATCAGAAGAGATTATTGTAAGACTTCTTAAAGAAGTTAAAGAGGAAAAAGGAAAAGAACTTTACTATGTAGTAGTTTCAGAGGCGGGAGCATCAGTATATTCTGCATCTGAACTTGCTGCAAAAGAATATCCTGATATAAATGTTTCACTAAGAGGAGCTATATCTATAGGAAGAAGACTTCAAGACCCTCTTGCAGAACTTGTAAAAATAGATCCCAAATCAATAGGCGTTGGACAGTACCAGCATGATGTTGCTTCTAAAAAATTAGATGAATCTTTAAGTGGAATAGTAGAGGATTCTGTTAACAATGTAGGAGTAGATTTAAATATAGCAACACCTTCTCTTTTGAGCTATGTATCAGGCATAAATTCTACAATATCACAAAACATTGTAGCCTATAGAGAGGAAAATGGTAAATTTAAGAGTAGGAAGGAACTTTTAAAGGTTAAAAGATTGGGTGCTAAGGCATTTGAACAGTGTGCTGGTTTCTTAAGAGTCATGGAAAGCAAGGAACCATTGGACAATACATCAGTTCATCCAGAGTCTTATGATGCTGCTAAAGGCTTATTAAGTAGATTAGGATATATGTTGGAAGACTTAAAAAATAATAAGCTTACAGATATTGATGAAAGAGTTAAAGAAGTTGGAATTGACAATTTAGCTGAGGAGTTAAAAACAGGGGTTCCAACTCTTAATGATATAATAAAAGAGATTAAGAAACCAGGTAGGGATCCAAGAGAAGAATTGCCAAAGCCAATATTAAAAACAGGTATAATAGAAATGTCACATCTTAAGCCAGGAATGGTGCTTATGGGAACAGTAAGAAATGTAGCTGATTTCGGAGCTTTTGTGGATATTGGTGTTCATCAAGATGGATTAGTTCATAAAAGTCAGCTTTCGGATAGATTTGTAAAGCATCCGCTAGATGTAGTTCAGGTTGGAGACATTATTGAAGTCAGAGTTCTTGAAGTAGATGAAAAGAGAAAGAGAATAGCTTTAACTATGAAAAAACAAGAAATTTAAAGGTTTAAGTATTCTATTCTTATAATCAATCTAAAATCTAGTGTATTTTAAATGCTATATCTTGTATTTTATAATGACATGTACTATAATAAGAGTAGAAAAATTAACAATTTAATATCTTCAGGGCGGGGCGAAATTCCCCACCGGCGGTATAGCCCGCGAGCCTAGTTTTAGGTATGACTCGGTGAAACTCCGAGGCCGACAGTAAAGTCTGGATGAAAGAAGGTAAGGTATAATGTTTATTCGCCCTGGCATTTTTGTCAGGGTTTTTTATTATACTATTCACCTTCCCCGCAGTAAGAATTGTTCTTATAAGATTATTGCTAAACTATTAATTAAATTATGGAGGGTGTATTTATGAGAAATGGAAAGTTAAACAAGTTGGTTAAAATTTCATTATTAGGGGTTATCGGATTTCTTCTTATGTTCATTGAGATAGCAACTCCGCTATTTCCTACATTTTTAAAAATTGATATAAGTGATTTGCCTGCTTTAATTGGAGCGTTTGCACTCGGACCAACAGCTGGAATAGTTATAGAACTTTTAAAGAATATTCTTCATGGTATATTTAAAGGAGGAACAGCATTCATAGGTGAGCTTGCGAATTTTGCAGTTGGTTCAGTATTAGTATTTATAGCAGGATATGTATACAATAAGAATAAGAGTAAAAAAGCTGCATTAATTGGTTTAGTAGCAGGAACCTTAGCAATGACAGTAGCAGCTAGTCTTCTTAACTATTTTATACTTCTGCCTTTATATGAAAAAGTTTTAAACTTCCCAATAAGTGCAGTGGTTGGAATGGGGCATAAATTAAATAGCAGTATTACAGATTTGAAAACATTTATTATTTGGTCTATAGCTCCTTTTAACTTGATAAAAGGAATTATACTTTCTGCTTTAACTATGGCAGTATACAAAAGTGTATCTCCTATACTTCATCAAGAGGCTGTAAAAAATGGAGAGTTTGCAAAGAATAATTAAGATGTTAAAATTAATCCGAGATAAGTCTCGGATTTTTTTTTATCTAATACTAAGAACTATGTTTATAAAGATTATTTATGTACGATAATAGAGTATTGGTAAGTGCCAAGTGCCGGCTTAAAAGGGGGTATTAGTGTGGCGGGAATAGGAAATATAAACAATATAAATGATCTGAATTCGAGAAAGATTCTTAGAAGATTATCCTTTAACGTAGGAGAAAATTTTTCAGCGAGAGTTATAAATTTAGATAAATTAACTGGAGAAGTAATATTAAAGCTTTTAGACGGATGGCAATTTTCTGCTAAGCTTCAAGAAAATACTGACGTGCTTTCAGAGGGACTTATAAAGTTTGAAGTAGAAGGTTTTGAAGATGGGAAAGTGCTACTCAAGATGTTAGGTTCTAATGATAAAAGACAAGGCTCAGAAAAAAGCTCCATAGAAACCTTATTAAAGGAAAAAGGTATAAGTGTAGGTAAAGATGATTATGAACTTTTAGATAAAATGATAAAACATAATATCCCTTTAACTAGAGAAAATATTTCTAATATAAAGACTTTAGTAGACTTTCAAGGTAAGATAAAGTTAAATAGTGATGAAGTAGATACATTTATTAATAAGTACATTCAAAGTAAAGGTATAGATTCTAATAATAATGAAGCAACTAATGTAAAAAGTATACTAAAAGGATTTTTTAATGAATTAAAAAATATATCAGAAGAGGATATTATAACTCTATTTGAGAACAATGTAGATCTAACCGAGGAAAATATTAAAAGTTTTAATGATGTATTTAAAGGTGAATCCTCTATATATAAAGATGTAAAGGAACTAGGAGATAAGTTACCAAGTATAATTAATAAGAAAGATGAGATTAATCAACAAAGTGAACTAAGTAATAAAGGAAATATTAATAAGGCTACAAATTTAAATAGTGAACAACTCAAAGATAATGTAGATGAAGCTATAAGTAAACAGAATGTTGATTCAAATAGCTTAGAAAGCATTAGGAGTAGCTCATCCGAAAAAGCCTCCAATGATATTAAACTAAATGATAATGAAAAAATTAAAGGTGAATTGAATAAGGTAATAAAAAAGGAATACAGTATTGAGGATATAGCTAAGAATATAAAAGAGCAAGTGAGTGGTAAAACTGAAGAAATAAAAACTATAATAAAAACAGTTTTAGAACAAAAAAATGAATTAAAGCCAGAAGCATATAGTAATTTAATGCAGGCATTAGATAAGAATATAAATGACTTTAAAGTATTTAACTCTATGTCAAATCAATATTATTATCTTGATTTACCAGTAAACTTTCATAATCATGAATATGAATGTAAGCTTATGATAAAAGATGAGAGAAAGAAAGGGAAGAAGATAGATTCTACAGATGTAAAAATAGCAGCATCTGTTACTACGGCAAACATGGGAACAGTAGATGCTTATATTAAAGTAAAAAATTCTAATATGGATATAGACATAAAATGTGATGAAAAATGGGTTAAACTATTAGATATTGGAAAAGATAAAGTTTTAAGTGGATTAGCTAGTATAGGCTATAATATCTATATAAAAGTTGATGAAAAGCAGGAAGAAATGAATATTACAAGTTGTAGAGAATTTTTTGGAGATAACAATTTGGGAATGATTAATGTAAAAGTATAAATTTACAATTAATTCATAACAAACTATAATGATATTGTGGGTTTAATAAACTTACGCTTCAATTTTGTGAGGTATCTAATATGAATAAAAGAAAGAAAGCAGCAGCTATTAAATATGAACAAGGATATCAGGCACCTATAGTAACTGCGGCAGGAATCGGTCATGTTGCAGATAAGATATTAGAGAATGCTGAAAAAAGCAATGTTCCAATAGTTTATGATGAAGAACTAACAAGTCTATTAAGTAATGTTGATATTGGAGATGCTATTCCTTTCGAATTATACGATGCGGTTGCGAAAGTAATAGCTTATGTGATGGATATAGACAAAAATATAAGTAAATAGAGGGTGATTCAGTGGCGTTATTTGCAATATCAGATTTACATCTAGATTTAACTGGAGATAAACCAATGGATGTATTTGGTGACAAATGGTTTAAACATGATGAGAAAATAAAAAGTAACTGGTTTAGTAAAGTTACTAATGATGATACGGTGCTTGTAGCAGGAGATATATCATGGTCAATGAAGATGGAAAATGGAATGAGAGACTTGGAATGGATTCATAATTTGCCTGGAAAAAAGATTATGATAAAGGGAAATCATGATTACTGGTGGTCCAGCATTACTAAGCTAAATAATCTTTATGAAGATATGAAATTTATACAAAACAATTTTTTTTACTATGAAGACTATGCTATATGCGGTACTAGGGGATGGATATGCCCTGGAGGGGAAAACTTTTCCCAGCATGATGAAAAAATATACAGTAGAGAACTTATGAGGCTTAGATTATCTCTGGATTCGGCAAAGCAGAACGGATTTGAAAAATTTATCGTAATGATTCATTATCCACCTATGAATGAAAAATCCTTAGAATCTGGTTTTACAGAAATATTTAAAGAATATAATGTGGAAAAAGTCATATATGGACATATTCATGGACCATCTCTTGCAAAGGCATTGAATGGAGTAGTAGATGGAGTGGAATATATTTTAACATCAGGTGATTATTTAGATTTTGATCCCATAAAAGTTTTATAATTTTTATGGGATATTTTATTGACATTTATATTCATATATCATAATATATAAATATAAGGATTAACAAATATTTAATTATGATAGTGGGGATAATTTTAATTAAACATTTAGAGTAATAATTTTTAGTAAAGAGGTATTTATATGGATAATAATTTTAAAAAATATAATGATACAGCAGAACTACTTAAGGTTTTAGCGCATCCAGTTAGATTGTGTATAGTTAATGGACTTATAGAAAAAGGAAAATGTAATGTGAGTTATATGCAAACTTGCCTAGATGTACCTCAATCTACTGTGTCACAGCATCTTCAAAAACTAAGAGCAGCAGGAATAATTGAGGGAGAAAGAAATGGACTTGAAATAAATTATAAAGTTTGTAATGAGGTAGTAGTAAATCTAATGAAACTATTATTCGATGAGTAGAATAAATAATTCTAGAAACAAATAGTACAAACTGTGTAAATTGGTTTCTAGCTTAGTTATAAATAATATAACTGCTATTTATCCGATGACTACCCGCTCTAATACTCCCCCTTCTCCAAGGTGGAGTAAAGAGCGGCTACGTCCCTGGATAACGAATTCTAAGCTTCAGATGGAGTTAAAACTCCACCTGAAGCCAAGAATTCTGTTTATATAAAACATGTTGATAAGGTTTTATTAATAATAAGTGTTTAACTCTTTTAGATTTAAATAATAATTTGTTTATTTTAAAACGGGAGGAATTTTAAATGAGTAAAAAGATATTAATTGTCGGTGGAGTAGCTGGTGGAGCATCTGCAGCAGCAAGACTTAGAAGACTTGATGAAAGTGCAGAAATAGTAATGTTTGAAAGAGGAGAGTATATTTCTTTCGCAAACTGTGGTCTTCCATATTATATAGGAGAAACAATAAAAGAAAGAGAAAAATTATTAGTGCAAACTCCAGAAGCTATGCATAAAAGGTTCAATATAGATGTTAGAATAAATAGTGATGTAGTAGGAATAGATCCTAAAACTAAGAAGGTAAAGGTTAATAGTAAGGATAAAGGTGAATATGAAGAAAGATATGATTACTTAATTTTATCACCAGGTGCATCACCAATTAAGCCACCTATAGAGGGAATACAAAGCGATAAAATATTCACCTTAAGAAATGTACCAGATACAGATAAAATAAAGGCTTACGTGGACAATAGAAATATTAAAAATGCAGTAGTCATAGGTGGAGGCTTTATAGGAGTTGAGATGGCTGAAAACCTTAAGGAGAGAGGTTTGAATGTAGCTCTAGTTGAAGCAGCTCCACATATATTAGCGCCATTTGACTCTGATATGGTAACCTACGGAGAAAAAGAACTTGAAGATAATGGAGTAGGAATTGTTTTAAATGATGGAGTAAAGGCGTTTAAAGAAGAGGGAACTGGATTAAATGTATTATTGAATAGCGGAAAATGCTTATATGCAGATATAGTTATACTTGCAATAGGAGTAAAGCCCGATACAGGATTCTTGAAGGATTCTGGAATAGAGTTTGGACCTAGAGGTCATATAATTACAAATGATAAGATGGAGACTAACTTAGAGGGTGTATATGCTGTAGGAGATGCTGTAGAAGTTGTTGATTTTGTAAATGGAAGTAAGACAGCTATTGCACTTGCTGGCCCTGCAAATAAGCAAGGAAGAATTGCAGCTGATAATGTATGTGGTCTAAATTCAACTTACAAAGGAACTATGGGATCATCAATTGTAAAATTATTTGACCTAACTGGTGCAAGTACAGGAAATAACGAGAGAACATTAAAAGCTAAGAATATACCATATAGAGTAATATATCTTCACCCTAATTCAAGTGCAGGATACTACCCAGGTGGAGCACCAATGTCAATAAAGCTTATATTTAATGATGAAGGTAAGATACTTGGGGCTCAGGCATTTGGATATGTTGGAGTAGATAAGAGAATGGATGATATAGCAACTACCATGAGACTTGGTGGAACGGTTTATGATTTAGCAGAATTAGAGCTTACTTATGCACCACCTTATTCCTCAGCAAAAGACCCTGTAAATATGGCCGGATTCATTGCAGAGAATGTTTTAAGAGGTAGACATGAGGTAATACTTCCAGAAGATATTGACAATAGAGATAGAAGCAAAACTCAGCTTATAGATGTAAGAACTGATGAGGAATATAGTAATGGTAGAATAGAAGGTTCAATGAATATACCTGTAGATGATCTAAGAGATAGAATGAATGAATTAGATAAGAATAAAGAAATATTAGTTCATTGCCAAGTTGGACTTAGAGGATATATAGCTGCAAGGATTTTAATGGCTAATGGATTTAAAGTAAAAAATTTAACTGGTGGATACAAAACCTATACTATGAGTAAATTTAAGCCAAGGGATGTCGTGATGAATAAGAGCAGCAATGGCGGTTCAATAGACCTAAGAGGAGAAAGTAGTAAGGTGAGTTTAGAAAGTAATTCTAATGAATTTAAAGAAACCAATTCAAATGATACCAAACAAGATAATACAGAATATAAAGAAGGAAGCTTCGATAAAAATCTAGATGCTTGTGGATTATGCTGTCCTGGTCCTTTAATGCAGGTTAACGCAAGTATTCAAGATATGAAAGAAGGAGAAGTTCTAAAGGTTACTGCATCAGATCAGGGATTCTTTGAAGATATAAAGTCTTGGTGTGAGAGAACTGATAATGAACTATTAGAAAGAAAAAAGGAAAAAGGGATCATTTTAGCTTTCATAAGAAAGGGTAAAAAAAAACAAGTATACCTAAATAGTGAATTAAACGTTGAAAATCAGGATAATATGATTGCACAAAAAGATAACAAAACCCTAGTGGTATTTAGTGGAGACTTTGATAAAGCAATGGCATCCTTCATAATTGCTAATGGAGCTGCTGCAATGGGGAAAAAGGTTACTATGTTCTTTACCTTCTGGGGTCTAAATATTTTAAGAAAGCATGAAAAAATTAGTGTAGAAAAAGGATTTATGGATAAAATGTTTGGATTTATGATGCCAAGAGGAGCAAAAAGATTAAAATTATCTAAAATGAATATGATGGGAATGGGTACAAAAATGATGCAAAAGGTAATGAAGGATAAAAATGTATCTTCTCTTGACGATTTAATTAAGTCAGCTATGAACGCTGGTATAGAGATAGTTGCTTGCCAAATGACTATGGATGTTATGGGGCTTAGACAAGAAGAGTTAATAGATGGAGTTAAAATAGGTGGAGTAGGTTATTACCTAGGAGAAGCTGAAGATTCAAATGTAAATTTATTTATATAAGCAAAAAAGGGCGACTTAACCGTAAGTTAAGTCGCACTCTGAATAGATTTGTATTCTGAAGTTGAGCCGATAAAAACTAGCACCTTAGGATTTACACCTAAATAATGCTAGATGCTAAAGTTGCTCAATTTCAGAAACAAATTATAGAACGAATACCGCGAGGCAGATACTATGGGATTTCAATCTTTCTTATATCACTTAAGAGCTATCGCTCTATAATATTTTAGACAAAAATTAAGTCGATAAATCAAAGAAGACCATAAATTTTCAGACCTTGTCCAAATAAAGTCCATAACTCCCTCTACTCGTATATTATTTCATTACTCCCATTTATACTATTTATGAAATTTTTTTAGCATTACTGAGGTGGAGCACAAATTCTCGGCTCTATTCTTCTTTTAGCTGACATTTTCCCATTACAACAAGGACACAGATTAATATCTATACCTGTAAGTTTTAAAAAAAGTTCTGCAGTATTTAATTTAGCTATAGATTCACTTGTTGAAATTGATATTTTAGGAATATTTATATATTTTTTTAATTTAGTTACACGATTACGATTACTTAAAATTCCATAGTGTCTTATCTTAACAAGTTTCGGTGGAAGCACATGTATAATAAATCTACGTATAAATTCTTCAGCAGTTACGGTCATAAATTTCTCTTTGTTGTTATCACTGTAATCTCTCCATTTAAAAACTACATACCCATTTTCAAAAGTTACAATTCTATTATTGGAAATTGCTACTCTATGAGTGTATCTCCCTAAATATTCAACAACATGCTCCGTATTACCGAAAGGAGGTTCACAATAAACTATCCATTTCTCGTAGAGCTGTTGCTAGAGTATTTTGTCTTGCATAAGAACTTAATTTACCCATTATAAGTGACCCAGTAACTTTACCTTCTAAGGCATCGTCAAAATTTTCTTCAATAATTTTAAGGTTTATACGACCGTTCAAAATACTTTCTATTTTAGGATAATCATTAGCCTTTCCTGTACAATATAACTTAAGCTCTGATATATCTCTGATTCTAGGTGCAAGCTTAAATCCTAGTAGATGACTTAATCCGAATACTTAATCAGTATAACCAGCTGTATCTGTATAATGTTCTTTGATATTTAAATCTGTTTCGTGATAAAGAAGTCCATCAATTACATGAACTGCATCTCTAGCATTGGTATTTATTACTTTAGTAAAAAATGTTGAAAATTAATTACTGACAAATTTATACATCGTAGTACCTTTACCAGTACCATAATGAGGGGTAGCATCAGCATGTAAAGAAGAAACGCCAACTTGAACACGCATACCATCACTTGAAGAAGTGCTGCCATCACCCCAAAAGGCTGATAAAAATAGTTTGTGATGATAATTAACTAGTGTAGCTTGTGCTTTTTTCATAGCATCATCATACAATCTCCATTGAGCTGAATTAGCCATTTGTCTATACGATATACCTGATGTTGAATCTGACATTTTTGATAGCCCTATATTAGTCCTCATAGACATGAGAGATGCCATTAGGATTGTTTTTTCTTCACCTTTAGCAGTGTTGCCTGAAGAAGCATGAATAAAGTTTCTATTAAAGCCTGTCCATTTTGATACCTCTAAAAGTAAATCAGGAAGTTTAATTCTAGGTATATATATTTATAGCTTTAATTAATGGTTTTCAAGCATTATTTGTTGAATTAAATTTTAAGTATTTAACTAAAACGGGTGTATACCTACGCAACTGATCATATCAGGCTTATTCTTCTGCTCATTTGTAATGCTATTATTTATAGTTTCAATAAGACATTCATCAGCTTTTATAATAGTTTCACTTACTACTTTTTCAATGGTAGTAATACCAGGTAATATTATTTTTTGTCTTTTAATTTCGGCTATTGCTATCGAGTTGAATAAGTCTACTGAAGCAAATCTGCAAAATTACGTCTTGATGAGTTGAAGATTAATGGTTATGTTAAATTACTACTTTTTGTGTAAAAAACGCAATTTACGCCTATTTAATGAAAATTAAATATATGGTATACTGAACTAAAAAGGGGTGTATAGACTATATGAGAAAAACAAACTTACTTTTATTGATATTTATATTTTTGTTATTAGGGGGGTGTTCGTCACAAACAGTATCTAATTCATCTTACAACTCTTCACCTGATGAGATTATAAAAAATTATTTTATAGCATATAATGATAAAGATATTTTAAAATTAAAACCTCTCTTAAGTGAACGTCTTAAGAATTCTGGACGTGACTTTGACAACTTAGAATACATTAAACTTCTAAAGATAGATGAATCAAAAGACTATCCTATCTCTCAAGATTATATGGCTAAAGGAAAAGAAGCAGATTTTAAGCCTGAATCTATAAAAGTATTTTTAGTTGAATATGAAATTAAATATAAAGATATAACTAAAGCTGTTAATCCAATTGAAGGAAAAGATACAAAATACTTTTGTTTAGTTAGGAAAGCTAAGAATGAGCCTTGGATTATAGATTCTATAGGATATTAAAAAATATAATATTTTATAGGCGTAATTATAAACTCTATTATACCTATAAAACATTATATTTTTTTAATTTAGTATGTTGTTAATTTTAAATATCTTATACCACTCCAACTTGAAGTAGGATAATAATTATATAATGCATAGTTATAGTGAGGATTTGTATGACAAGAAATAAATACTTGTCCACTTGAACTTATGTAACTTATAATTGCTGAATGTCCCCAAAGTTTATTAGAGGCTTTTTGAAATTGTACTAGATCACCTCTTCTAGAATTACTTTGCCAACTATACTCTGTAGCAATACCCTTACCAACTAAATAATCACGAAGTTCAATTACTCTAATCCAAGCATTTGATCCAGGCTTCCATGTGGATGATGTTGGAATACCCCCTGCATTAATGCAACGAGATACAAAGTTTGTACAGTCACCACCTGGATATTCTTCTGTATCATTGTAATGAGCATATGCATAGTCAGCAGCAGTATCACCATTGTATCCACTATAAGTTAATATGCTTAACTTCAGGACTCCTGATTTAGAACTTCCTGTAGTTTTACTTGTGGAAGGTTTGAGAGAATCTTTATACTCTTTTACAGTTGAGTCAATTTTATTATATCGTTCTGTTAAAATTTTGATTCTATCATTTACGTAGTTATCTTCGCTATCTTGGTTTGCCATATTTGTAAGATAACTATTATAGTCTACACTGGACTGATTATTAGCTTGACCATCTTCTGCAAAAACATCCTTTTCGATAAACCAATTATTATCATATTTTTTTAAAACTATTATATGCTTTTCACCTCTAGCTTTTTGTGTTATATCAGATGAATTCTTGAAAACTAAATCTACACCTTTATCTAAGTTAACAGTGCACTTAGATCCTTTAAAATCTATAGAATTATAATCTAAATATAATTTATAGTTTATCAAATCTTCACCTATTTTTTTGTACCATTCTGCTTTAATCTTATTGTTTAAACTAACTTGTTTTTTAAAATTTGAACTTTTTATTAAATCGCTACTATCATGAGATGTTGATGTCTGGATAGATTGTAACTCGTCATCAAAATATTTTTCAATAATAGATTTAATTTGGGATTGATCTTGATTGTTATCTAAGGTTTTTGCATAAGAAATTGAACTTGACTGCCAAGCCATTATTAAAGCCATTACCATTGTAAAAAAGAATTTCATAATACTACTCCTTTGTTTTTTATTATAGTTTTAATATATATGTTAATGTACTAACGCAATTACTATAACATATATCCAATGTAATTTTTGTAATAAATTGTTTTAATCTAAATAAAATATAATAATTTCAAAATAATTTCAAAAAACAAAGTGTGGAAAATACAATATCATAATTATTAAGGATAGTGGGAGCATCCTTATCATATACTGAAAAGTAAATACAATAATGTGTAGTTAATTGAGGATAAAACCTAGTTTTCTATCACTCAAATTTTCGGTAAACTAAAAATTAATAACTTACTATTCTTATAAACCTGTTAAATAGCTTGAGAAAATAGACAAATAGCTTTCTAAGTTAAATTTACTAAGATGAAGTAAAGTATTAAGTATATATACCATTGTGCAATCAATCGTTGATATTACTTAGAGTGTGTAAAAGTTGAATTTTTCATCCATTTTTTGTCTTAGCGTGGGATTTTACATTTTATCTATACTAAAGTCACACTAATCTAATAAAATCAATGAGTCTCACGTTGTTGATATATAATCGTGGTAAACCGCCATTTGACATTTGAAAATGGTGTTCTGAATTATAAACTTAATCAAGGTTAAAATGAACGTTTAAAAGCACGACCTTGACAAAATTTATAATTCAGAAATGGAGTTAATAAGGTCAAATAGCTAAGTCTGTAGGTACTTTGTTTACTATCATTCTTAGGTATAGTTTTAGAGTGAACAAAGCATGAAAATTGAAGAGTTTTGCTTCTTAGTTTACTATGTTTACTACGTATTTTTATAGTATAGTTAAGTCGGAAATGCTGGATACACCACAAATAGTATAAAAACTTTCCACGAAACTTTTTTGATAGAACCCTAACAGGTATGAAGAAGTCTTTTTTAGAACTTATCCATCTAGTACCATCCAAAGATATCCACCACTAGGGACTATACAATGTATATGAGGATGATCCATTAGATTTTGCCCCTATGTATGAAGTATACTTGTAAAATCTATTTCAGCTCCAAGATATTTTCTATCTCTTGAAAGTTCCAATAAAGCTTCTGATCTTTTTGATTTGTAATGGTTAAAAAGTCTAATTCATGTGGTATTGTAAATACCGCATGAAAATAGGATACAGGTAATAAATCATTTTTTCTAGCTTCAATCCACTTTTCTTTTGCTAACGTCTGACATTTAGGACAATACATATCTCTACATGAATTATAAAAAATTCTTATGTGACCACAATCTTCACATTCATCTATATGGCCTCCTAATTATGCTGACCTACAGTAAGATATATTGCTTATTACCTTTCTAATATGTGACGGTAATTTATGATTTCTGGCATATTCTTCTCCACATTCTAAAAATATGTCTTGTACCTCAATCATTTTTATTCACCTAATAAAACATCTAATGGAAGTAATATAGTGACTTGTTGTTTTAGAGCTATATCCTTTTAACTCCATATATGTTTTCATTTTAGTTCTTAATTCTGACATGTTAACACTCCTTTTTATTTTGTTTGTTGTTGTCCTTATATTCTTGACAATATAAGGTATAAAAAGAAGTGTTCATTATAAAAAAGGGGTAAACTGTACCCTGTAAGATAGACACAGAAAAGAGGCTGTGCTATCTTACAGGGTATTTTTGTATTTAACAATTTAGTATAATGAAGAAAAAAGGGGAGAGTTCTATGGGCAAGTCAAGAAACAGAGACTTCATACAAGCTGAAATAGATATTTTGTCCAAAAATATGCATGTTAAAAATGTTACTCCAAAACAAATTACGTATACAGATGCCTTTAAAGAATTATTTATCGCTGAACATAATGAGGGGATGCTTCCTAGAGATATTTTTATAGAGAATGGATTTGATCCTGAGATGATAGGACAAAATCGAATCGATCGTTGTAGTGTAAGATGGCGTTCAAAAGCAAATCGCCCCGAAGGGGTTAGAGACATACGAAAAGGTAACTCTGGAACAACCAGAGGTTTAGAAGGCGAAATAAGTATTGAAGAGGAGTTAACGCGTTTAAAACAACAAAATCAATATCTAAAGCAAGAAAATTCATTTCTGCGGGAACTACGAAGATTGGAAAGGCAGGTGATGCCCAATTCAAAATTAAACCAGATGAAAAGTACAAAATAATTAGAAGATTGTCAGAAAAAAGTAAATGTTGTCTTGACATAAAATATATGTGCGAAATGGCTGGTGTCTCACGGTCGGGCTATTATTCATGGTTGCAAAGAGAAGATCACCGAATCAAAAAGGAAGAGCAAGACAGGAATGACTTTGAGCTTATTTTAAATGCGTTTCAGTTCAAAAACAGAAATAAAGGTGCAAGAAGCATAAAAATGTTCTTATTCAGGAAACTTGGTATCAATATGAATCTTAAAAAAATTCGTAGGCTAATGGCTAAGTATGGGGTACGTTGCCCTATAAGGAAACCTAATCCATATAAAAAGATTGGTAAAGCTATAAAAAGCCACGCTGTAGGGAATAAAGTAAATAGAGAGTTTTGTGTGGGTAAGCCTGGTAAAGTTCTACTGACAGATATAACTTACATATACTATGGTTCTGGAAAATGCGCATATCTATCAACTGTCAAAGATGGATGCACACGTCAAATACCATCTTATGTATTAAGTGAATCGCTTGAACTTCCTATTGCAACAGATACGATTAATTTTCTGATGGATAATAAAGCATACGTTATATCAAAAGATGCTTACTTGCATTCAGATCAAGGTATCCATTATACAAGCAGAAAGTTTCAAAACTTGATAAAGTCAAAAGGATTTATACAATCTATGTCAAGAAAAGGAAATTGTTGGGACAATGCTCCTCAAGAATCATTTTATGGTCATATGAAAGATGAGCTCAATCTTAGTCAATGTGAAACCTTTGAACAACTTAAATCAGAGATTGATGAATACATAGAGTATTACAATAATGAACGTTACCAGTGGGATCTTATGAAAATGACTCCCAATGAATACTATAGTTATTTGACTACAGGTATTATACCATATTAAAAATTTCACCTAGAAATTAATTTCTAGGTGAACAGCCTGTTTTATTGTGTACTTGACAAAGGGTACAGTTTACATAGATATGCATTGCGAGAAGCCCCTTTTCCATAATATTACTTAAGTTATACCTTTACTTGGCAAAACACTATATAAAATTATTGTTTTTATATAATATTGAGGCTATGTCAGAACTTTTTGTATAGCATATTCATTTTGAGACAGCCCCTTTTCATTATATATTTTAAATTTTAATTCTAAAGCTCTAAATTGCTCGTTATCCACCACAGCTGAATAACGGTTTTGTTCTTTTCCTATTTAAAGAATCTAGAAAAGAACCCTTTTTTATCTTTTTTGCTATCTTCCGAAACATCTTCTATATTGGATTGTTTAGCAGCTTCCTGTTCTTCTTTTATTAAATCTTTTTGATCGCGGCATTTATCTTTGATTTTTGAAGGTGCACCAGGAGTGGCTACTACCTTGCTAAACCAACTTAAAGCTTCATCATGCTTACCAACACGTCTATTAAGTTCACCTATAAGATACATGCAGGAGAATTTATCCATACCTGCTATAGGGAAATCTTCATTGAAAAACGCATTATTAAGGCCTTCTAGAGCTTGATTTAAGAATGCTAATTCATTAGTGTTATCTTCTAAAAGTCTATACATCCAAGCGAGTCTTAGGCAATTTACAGCCATTTTACTAGGCTTAGCTTCCATAACATAATTGTTCAATAAAGCAAGCTTATATCTCTCTATAGCTATATTGACATCATATAATTCTGGATAGTTTTTGCCACTCCATCTTGAGGTTATTTTTTGTTTAATAGCTTCAGTTTGATAGTTTCTAATTTTATTAAAATCGCTTTTTAATGCTGAGTATCCACAGCTATTACATATCCAAACCTCATAAAAATAAGGATTAATTAAAGCATATCTAACAAAGGAATCGGAGTCCTTCTTCAAAACTCTATAGGCAGATGTTTTAACAGTTCTAGCTTTAAAGATATTTTCACATACTGGACATGTAACCTGAACATCATATAGAAGAGATTTCACTTTCTCTTCCTCGCTTTTTTCAGATATTTCTTCAATGCTTTGTTCTTCTTCTTTTTTGTATAAGTTTACACTGCTTATATC
The DNA here is from genome assembly GCF_056135525.1 of Clostridium sp. CS1-1. Taxonomy (NCBI): domain Bacteria; kingdom Bacillati; phylum Bacillota; class Clostridia; order Eubacteriales; family Clostridiaceae; genus Clostridium; species Clostridium sp. CS1-1. The sequence goes on from NZ_CM148680.1 coordinate 183,067, forward strand.
ATCAAAGCCAAGATCCTCAAGTCCAGAGAATAAGTTTTTTGACATATACAAACCACCTACATTAATAATAATATTTTGATATAATTTTATTATATCAAAATATTAAATGAAATTATATTATTTATTTCACACATTACAATAAAGTAGTATAATAATATATGTCAGAATTAATAAGATTACACTATGTAGAGGTGCAGTGACATGGCGATAGGAGAGTGGAAAACATTCCTGATACCTTATGAGCAGGCGGTCGAGGAATTAAAAGTTAAATTTAGAAGTATAAGAAAAGAGTATAGAAGAAAGAATGAATATTCACCTATTGAGTTTGTAACAGGTAGAGTAAAGGAAATATCAAGTATATTGGAGAAAGCAAATAAGTTTAATATACCTTTAGATAGAATAAGCTTTGAAATGGAAGATATAGCTGGACTAAGGGTTATGTGCCAGTTTGTTGATGATGTTGAAAAAGTAGTAGATATAATTAGAAGTAGAAAGGATATGCAAATACTTTATGAAAAAGACTATGTGACTAATGTAAAGGGGAGCGGATACAGGAGTTATCATGTAATTATAAAGTATCCTGTAAATATGGCTGATGGCCAAAGAGAAATATTAGCAGAATTTCAAATTAGAACTTTAGCAATGAATTTTTGGGCTACAATAGAACATTCGTTAAACTATAAATATAAGCATAGGATTCCAGATGATATAAAAATAAAACTTAAAAGTGCGGCAGATGCTGCATTTCAGTTGGATGAACAAATGTTAGAGATCAAGGATGAAATAAAGGATGCCCAGAAGCTGTTTGAGGTAAAGTCTAGTCTCGTTTCTGATATAATGAATAATATACTGATGTTATCATCAATGGGAAAACATGCTGAATCTACAAGATACCAGGCGCAATTAAATAAGTTAATTGAAGAAGGTGAGGCGTATGAATTGGCTAGTTTATTAAGAGCAACGGAAAAGGTATTAGATATGTATAAATAATTTGTTAATTAAAAACGAAACAAGAAATCTTAAGTCACTATCTCATGTATATAGAGATAGTGACTTAAGATTATTATAAATACAATGAACTATTCCAAAATCGTGAAATTCTAAATTTATAAGAATTTATAAAGTAATATAATTTAATGTGCAATTAGTAAAACCAATAGTAATGTGTCAATAAGCTAAAGTTTTCATTATCACGGGTAAAAAATCATTATTTTTATACGTTTGGAAGATAACAAACAATGGAGAAATTATTTAAATAATTCTTCCATCATTTATTATAATAGTTCTATTACAATAAGATGCTATTTTTGAATCGTGGGTAACAATAATTATTGTTTTACCTTCTTCATTTAGGTCTTTTAACAAATCAAGAATAGATTTTCCGGTACTACTATCTAAAGCACCTGTTGGTTCATCAGCCAAAATTATTTTAGCCTCACTAACTAATGCTCTGCATATCGCAACTCTTTGCTGTTGCCCACCTGAAAGTTCAGATGGTTTCTTGTAAAGTTTATCACTTATACCTAATTTATTTGAATACTTTAGTATCAAATCTTTTTTCTCTTTACTAGAAATTCTACGATGGATTAAGGGTAATTCTATGTTGTCATACACACTGTACTCTTTTATTAGTGCAAAATGTTGAAATACAAAACTAACAGTTGAGTTTCTTATTTTACTTAGTTCAGTGTTTGATAAATCTTTAATAAGAACATTATTTAAATAATATTCTCCATTTGTTGAAATATCCATGCATCCAATTATATTTAGTAAAGTTGACTTACCTGAACCAGAAGGTCCCATTATGGCCAAAAATTCACCGCTTCTTATATTAAGATTTATATTTTTTAATGCTATGAATTCTGATTCATCTTTTCCATATATTTTGTTAATATTTTTTAGTTGAATTATGTCCATTAATCAATACCTCCTATAAGTTCCTTTGTTTGAATCTCTTCAAGTTTCTTAAAAGGTACAAATGTTGTAATTATAACAATTAAAACTACTACTAAAAAAACAAATATAATATATTTTAAGGATATACTCTCCATTGGATTAATTCTAATATCGTTAAATTTTTTAAATTGATAGGAGCGAAGATTATTAATGAACATTATTATTATAGCAAATATTGATGATGCTACTGCTAAGAAGCCTACTTCACCTAAAATGAGCCCCTTTATGTAATTCGTACTGGCACCTGTTGATATTCTAATTCCAAATTCTCTTTTACGATTTAGTATAGAAGATATCATTACTGTAGATATTCCCAAGCAAGATAAAATAACTAAAAATATTGATAAAAATAAATTAATATATATTGTATCACTTACACTTTCTTTAAACTTAAGTAAATCTTCTGATATAGAATTGCTTTTAGCTCTAAGATTTAGAGAACTTGCTTTAGTATCTATGAGATTTTTTATATAATTAGCCTTAGCTTCAGTATTAACTACATAAAAAATGCCGCCTGATTTAGAAAGTATATCTTCTTTAGACATTTTTTCATTATTTCTATATGGAATTATAAATTTATCATCTAAATTAATTAACATATTTGATATATAATCTTGCTCACTAAACCAAGAACTATTTTTATCTATAAACCCTACAATTTCATATCTATAGCCATTATCTTGTCTTGTAAGTATTTCACCGATCTTTAATATATTTTTGAATTTATCACCAGCTAGTAAAGGTACTACTTTTTTTTCATCTTGGTAAAAATCATCGTTATTTAATCCTCTGCCTCTAATTATTCTAAGATTAAGTAAATTATATATACCTCTATCTATCATTAACATTTCTGATGATGTTGGAAATTGCTCCTTAAATGTTCCCTTGATAATACTTTTTCTTAGCTCTATATATTTGCTGTTTTTTGTTAATTCCTCAAATATTGAATTAGTAAAGTCAAAGCCACCAAAGTTAGTTACTTCAGGAATACTATTTATATAGGTCTCTAATTGATTGTAGTTTTGCTGAAAAGTATTGCTAAGGGTGGCATTGTATATGTTTAATTTTACAGTCTTTTTTAAATCAATGCCTTTTCCTTTAACCTGACTATGTAAGTAATTTGTAGAGTTTAACATTATGAATGAGTTTAATAACATAATTATAGTAATTGTTAGCTGTATCATTATAAACAAACTTGAAATTTTTCTTTTAAGAAGAGATTTAAATATTATTTTGAAATATGTCATTTTTAATTCTCCTTCTATATTTTTAATGCTTCTATTGGCTGTATTTTTAGTGACTTATATATTGGTATTATAGAAGTGAGTAGCGATGTCATAAATACTGTAAAAACTGCAATTAAAAAGTTTTCAATACTCATGCTTATTGGGATATCAAATCTGGTGTCAATAAATAAACTTAATGCATATTGCATCAATAAGCTTATTATACATGCTATTAAGTTTATACCTAACATTTCAGTAAATAACATATAGGATATATTTAAGTCTGTATGTCCAAATGCTTTTTTTATTCCAATCTCTTTTTTTCTATCATTTATCCAATAAGATGTTATATTTATTGAGTTTATTAAAGATATTATAAAAATTAGAGCTGAAATAAGTATTAAAGTATCATTACTTCCTAAACTATTAGCAATAATATCATTTTGGGAAGATAACTCATTAGCAGAAATAGAGGATTTACCGTCTATTTTCAAGATGTTTTGCTTAATTGTATTGAGGTCATCTAGGGTACTAGCATTAGAATTATGTATTATACAAGCAAAGGAGGATAATTCTAATAATTCTTTTTTGCATAATTCAGGAATTGATGTAATAGGCATAAAAATTTTTGAATCCCATGGGGTCTTTCTTTTATTCATACCAATTAAACCTATAACTTCATAAGTTTCTCCAGAAATTTTTATGCTTTTTTTATTATCAATACTAACTGTATACTTATCTAAGTTTTTTCCTATTAACACTACCTTTTTAGAAGATTGTATGTCATCTGGTGTATAATATCTGCCTTTTAGTATTGGATATGTCCAATTTGGTTTCTGAGTAAAAAGTTCACAAGTTACATCATAGATTTCATCTTTTTTAGAATTATCAATATATGTTCTATTGCCTAAAAATATTATGTTGCTATCTTTTTTTATATTATTAAATACGCCTATATATTGTTGAAAATCTATTTTTTTATTGATATTGGCATTTATTGTTAGTGCGTTTTTAGGCATTCCTTCTGTTCTCGCTAAGGCCAATTGTTTCATTTGAACCATACTAGTGGTACCAATTGATATTATTAATAGTGAAATTATATATCCAAACATTAAGAAAGACATTCCTATGGGATGTCTTGCAATTTGTCTTTTTATTATTTTAATCATATTATTCTTGTTTCCTTTTTCTTTACTTTTTTCCTACGCATGAAAATTAAACTGTTTTTATGTATGTTGTAATAAGTAAATTCAGCTTGAATTCGGTAAGTAAATCATCAGCTAACTGATAACACTTAAGCATTTTATAAAAGTTTTTACAATAAAATATAGCTATATAAATATTTTTGAGTATTATTTAGTTAAATTCAAGCCAAAATGAACTTTACAATATCTATTTTACATTCTAAAAAAATATAATCAATATAAAATGCATAAGAGGGAAAAATCGGAGAATAACAAGAATAGTTTTATGTATAAATTCCTTTCATGCCATTACTGTAGAAAAAATAAGAATAATGCAGATTAGAAATGTTAGAAATCCTAGTCAGATGATCATTCAAGTTGTAACATATAAATACACTTTTTTATAAAAAATAATTAGAAATATATCCAAGATACTAGACGTGCGGAACTGAAGGATGGATTAATTTTAAATTTAGTAACTATTCAATTTTACTCAAAATACATAAAGAAACACCTTACCTTCAGATTTTTATGTATGTGATAGTAAGGTGTTAATATTTATTTTATACACTAAAGAGGAACAATGCCTCTTTAAGTGTAGTTCTTGAATTAAAGTTTCAACTCAGAATCCTATATTATTTTACTACTATATTTACAAGTCTTCCCTTTACAACTATAGTTTTCTTAATCTCTTTCCCATCTAGGAATGGCTTCATTTCTTCACTATTCAAAGCTGCTTCTTTAATTTGATCTTCAGTCAATCCTGTAGCTATATTCATTTTAGCTTTTATTTTTCCATTAACTTGAACAGCTATTTCAACTTCATCTTTTATTAAAGCCTTAGGATCAAAGGAAGGCCAACTTTCATTAAATACTGAATAACCCATTCCTGTAAGGTTCCACTGTTCTTCAGCAAAGTGAGGAGCAAATGGTGCAAGAATCTTTATAAAGTCAATTATCGAATCTTTTAAGAAAGAAGCATTTTTAATATCTTCAGTTAAGTATTTTGAAAGATTATTAGTATATTCCATAAGTCTTGCTATCGCAGTGTTAAACTGGAACCTACTTGCATCATCAGAAACGGATTTTATAGCAAAGTTCCTCATGTAATTTAGCTCTTTTTCAGCTTTATCTAATGTAGTTTTATTATTTTTAGGATTGTTTATTTCCTCTCTTGATGAATCCAAAATTCTTTGAACTCTATCTACAAATCTTCCCATGGATTTTATTCCATCATCGCTCCATGCGCCACCTTCAGTATAATCGAAGCCAAACATCAAGTACATTCTAAATACATCAGATCCGAATTCTTGAATATAATCGTCTGGAGATATTGTATTTCCTTTAGACTTACTCATTTTTTGTCCATCAGGTCCAAGTATAAGTCCTTGATGTCTTAAAGATAAGAATGGCTCACCAAAGTTTAAGTATCCCATATCTCTTAATGCTTTTGTTATAAATCTAGCGTATAGAAGGTGCATGCAAGCATGTTCAGGTCCACCAACATACATATCCACTGGAAGAACTTTATTTATTTTTTCTGTATCAAAAGGCTTTTCGGTATTTTTGTTATCAGCGTATCTTAAATAATACCATGATGAACATACAAAGGTATCTAAAGTATCAGCTTCTCTTTTTGCAGGTCCTCCGCATGTAGGACAGGTAGTATTTACGAAGCTTTCAGATTTAGATAGTGGTGATTTACCGTCCGGTGAAAATTCTACATCGTATGGAAGTTCGACAGGAAGTTGTTCTTCTGGAACAGGCACTACTCCACATTTTTCACAATGTATCATAGGAATAGGAGTACCCCAGTATCTTTGTCTTGATACTAACCAGTCTCTTAATCTATAATTTACTTTTCCTTCACCAAGTCCCATGCTTTCAAGTTTTTTAATAACAGCATTTTTGCCTTCTTCACCAACAAGACCATTAAATTCGCCACTGTTAATCATCTTTCCATATTCAGTATAAGGAAGAGAATCTCCACCTTCAATTACTCTTTCTATTGGAAGATTATACTTCTCTGCAAAAGCAAAGTCCCTTTCGTCATGAGCAGGAACTGCCATAACTGCTCCTGTGCCATATGTGTTCAATACATAATCAGCAACCCAAATAGGAACCTTTCTTCCATTTATAGGGTTAATTGCGTAAGACCCACTGAAGACACCTGTTTTCTCTCTTGTAATAGATTGTCTTTCAATATCAGATTGTTTTTTTGCTTGATCTTTATATGATTCAACTTGATCCTTGAATTCTGGTAAAGTCAGCTTATCAACTAAAGTGTTTTCAGGTGCTAAAACTACATATGTAACTCCATAAAGTGTATCAACTCTTGTAGTAAATACATCAAACTGTAAATCAGAATTCTCTACTTTAAAAGTTACTTGAGCACCTATGGATTTACCAATCCAGTGTCTTTGCATAGCCTTAGTTTTTTCAGGCCAATCAAGATTATCTAATTCTTGTAATAATTCATCAGCATAGTCTGTGATCTTTAGAAACCACTGAGTTAAATCCTTTTTAGTAACCTCAGTACTACATCTTTCACAAGCACCATCCACAACTTGCTCATTAGCAAGAACAGTGTTACAGCTAGGGCACCAGTTTACAGGAGCCTTCTTTCTATAAGCTAAGCCTTTTTTATAAAGCTCTAAGAATAACCACTGATTCCACTTATAATACTCAGGAAGACAAGTAATTACTTCATTTTCCCAGTTAAACATAGCTCCCATGGCTCTTAGTTGCTTTTCCATGGTATCAATATTTTTCATTGTAGAATCTTTAGGATGGATTCCTGTTTTAATAGCAAAGTTCTCAGCAGGTAGACCAAAGGCATCAAAGCCCATAGGTTGAAATACATTATGACCTTGCATTCTCTTCATTCTAGCCCAGGAATCAACAGGCCCATAGTTAAACCAGTGACCGGCATGAAGTCTGCTTCCAGAAGGATAAGAGAACATTTCTAGTGTATAAAGTTTATTCTCTAAATTTGTATCATCAAACTTATATAAACCTGTTTCCTCCCATTTCTTTTGCCACTTTTCATCTACATTAGTACCGTAGTTACTCATAAAATCGCTCCTTTTCCATAGTTTACTTATATAATAGTTATTTTAACAATATTTACATAAAATAAACAGCTTTGTTTATTTTAAAATAGCATAGATATTAAATTAAGCTTTTTATAGTTAAACAAGTACAGAAATTAATAATTGATTATATATACTATAAAAATAAAAAAACTTCTCATCTCCTAATTTAAGAGACGAAAAGTCTATACTCCGCGGTACCACTCTTATTAAATTAAATATGTTAATATACTTAATTTCACTCAAAAAATATAACGGTTCTAACCGTATCTGCTTTTCTGCAGATAAGCTCAAAGGCGAGTTCATATATTATCAACACTACTTTCCACCAAACAGTAGCTCTCTTAAGAAGATAGAAATATTACTATTCCTTATCAATGCATCCATATTAATTTAATAAAAATTTTATAGCAATAGTAAGTTTTTGTCAAGAGATAGTTATATAAAATAATAAAAGAACTCTTTATCATAGAGAGTTCTTTTTATGGCTGCCCATGCAGGATATGAAGGAATTACTTCTTAATAAGGATTCTATTTGCATAACCTATAAACATAGTTATGACATAGTCAAATATTAGAAAGACTATTTGAGTACCTATTATAAGTAAATATAGAGGAAGATGTATTTGTAATAGGTTTGGGAAAAAGATCTTATATGATAAAAATAGCATAGCTAAGATTATATTAAAAAACGTTAATTTTAATATAATCTCAATATAAAACTTTCTTATTCTTTCAATATAGTACTTTACTATACCATATAAACCGAAAAATAAGATATAGGCTATAACATTGGTTCTAATTCCACAAATAAGTAGTGAAAGTAATGAAGTTGCAAAATATATAACTACTGCATTTTTTATATTGGTTGTAACAACAGCTAGAGGGATAATACAGGAAGCTATAGCAAGTAGATAGGCTTTATTAACTGGGACTATGGTACTTAAGTAAATTAAGATAACACCAATAGCAGTAAAAAGACCTCCCTTAGCTATATTCGTAGTTTTTTTTCTCCTCCCATTCACATTACTCACGCATCCCTTCTAACAACAGTCAATAAAGTCTCCTCCACCACATTCACAGCAGCAGTCAAGACAATATAAAGTAGCACAGATATCACACAATCCACGATCATTTTTTCTATTGTTATGATAAGGTTCTCTGTAGGAATTATTCATATTATTTAGCCTGTTAAATTCATCTCTATACTTTCCGTTAGTTGGAGATAAACGACAAGCTAAATTTAAGTAATTATAGGCCTCATTGTACCAACCTTTTCTTATATGTAATAATCCCATTAAGTAGTTCCATTCAGCATCTCTTGTTGTAACTCTTCTCAACTGATCTTCTGCTCTACCTAAGTTTCCGTTCCTTATGTCCACCTCAATAGAACCATAAGAGGATGAACCACCATAGTTTGTATTGCTGCTATAATTATTCTCATTGTTATAATTAGAAGAGTTAGGGCTATTATTCATCAAGTATTGGTAAGCCTCATTAATATCCCTCATTTTATTTTCAGCTAAATCTCTTAAGGGATTATTACCATACTGATCAGGATGATATTTTTTAGCTAATTCCCTGTAAGCCTTTTTTATCTCATCTTTAGAAGCATTTTGAGATACTCCAAGAACCTCATATGGATTTTTCATTTTTACATACACCCCTTTTAAATACTTTATCCATTTTTTCTAAAAGACCAAACTGTAGAATGTTATATAGTAGTTCTTGATTTTTTTTCAAGGGTAGTTTGTTTAAATAATCCATGCACTGAGCAGCACTAGAGCCTAATATAAAATCTATTCTACCTTCTATTTCTTTTGAAAACTCAGTATATTGATTATTATCCGTGTTAAAGCAACTATTTATAACATTAAATTTTTTGTCCTTTATATCTCTTTCTAAATCATCCCATGCATCTATAATATATATCCACTTACCAAGATTATATCCAAGCCAATATAAGTTGTTTTTATTTTCATCATGTCTATAAGAGGAGAGTATAAAGCCAGTAAGCTCGCCAAAAGGATGAGATATTTGATCAATAGATTTATCTTGAGGATTTGCTTCAAGTTTATATAATTCATTTAATTTATTTTCTATGTATTTTAAATGCCTACTAAAACTAGACGAGGTTTTATTTAAGTATCTTTTAAAGAGTAAAGAAAAGACTCTACTCTTTTTAGAACTATCATCATTTACGTTATCTACAAACTTATAGTAACTTAAAGCTGTATTACAAAAAGCTGCATATTTTAAGGTTGAATTATCTGTAAGACTTACTTTCTTTCTAAATCCATGCATAGCACAAACTTTTTTATTATAGGTAGAAGTATTATCATTTAAGGAATCTAAAAGTATGGCTAGAAAAGTCATATCATAGTTTAGGGCAGCTCTAGGAGCATTACCTATGTTGCTTTTTATAGATCTGCACAATCCACAGTAATAAGCCTTAAATTTTTCATAGTCTTTTATTTTAAGTTCCATTTTACATGGAGTAACGTAACCAAACATTTTAATTCTCCTGTTAAGTATTTAGGATATTTATAGTACAATCAAGAATAAAAATTTATTATATAACTAATCAACTACGAAAATATAAAATTGAGTTTTACACAATTATTTCCTAACGGAAAGGCAGGATTAGATTATATATTAAACGTTTTTAATCGAACCTCGCATATTAAAGTCCTTAAGTATTTGATATATAGTTTTAGAGGTTGTTTGTTCAAGCGAGTATCCAAGCAGTATTACTACTTCTTCTAACTCACCATCATCATTAGTTTCTATTTCTATATAAGGAAAAGGACAGAAAGATTTTTCATTTATATCAATTTCTATTAATGTATTTTTGTATTTATAACTTTCCCTGTACTTTTTTACTGACTGTACAAGTTGGAGACCTAAGGATTTAAATATGTTTTCCCCAGCTTCTGCATCTAGTATTTCTGTTTCATTTTCCTCCATAACCTTATATCTTCCTTGACTCAATAATTTCTTTGTAGTCATGTAGTATCGGTTAGTGTTGTTTATAAGGTCTTCTACAATTCTTATTCTAGCATATCCCTTATTATTCAATAATCTTCTATCATTAAAATCAAATAAGTTGTTAATTTGATTTTCTTCTTTAACTTTAACTGCGTTCATTTTTTTTAGTTTTACCCTTATATCATCTACATCAATATTAACTATTCTTGTTTCAAGTTCATTCACTAAAATCACCTTCTTTTGTATTGTTATTATTAGTTTGAATTATACCATAAATTCTTATTTCTGTATAAGGTTTAGTAAAAATCTCCAAAGCTGATATTAAAAAATATGATATACTTAAGAGGTGTTAATATAGATAAAAATGTAAAATTATCTCTATAGGTAAGTATTAGTGTTGAAGACATAAGGAATATGGAGTAAAGTACATATATGCTATGAAGTGAGACTAAGAATCTAGGGACATAAGCGCTCTTTACTTACTCTTTGAAGAAGAGGGAGTATATTAGAGCAGGTAGTCATCGGATAAGGAGGGAGTTACCATGACTAATATACTAGTAGTTGAAGATGATGTTATACAAAGAGAAAATCTTATTAAAATGATTAAGGAAGTAAATCAAAATATTAATATATATGAAGCAGATAGCAAAGAAGAAGCCTTAAAAATTTCGATACAAATGAGGATAGATTTTTTCTACATAGATGTTTCACTAAAGAATTCCTCTGGATTAGAATTAGCTTCAGAACTTAGAAATATTGAAAGATATAAATTCAGATGGATAGTTTTTATAACAACTCATGTAAACTATATGATTCAAGCCTTTAAAGAGATACATTGCTATGATTATATAATAAAACCATATGACAAGGAAAAGGTAATTAGTATGACTAAGTCATTTATTTCTGGAATCCATACCTTAAATCCTTCACAAAATAAAGACAAGCATGTTGTGTTTGAGTTGCAAAAAGGTATCACTATGAAGATAAATGTAGATGAAATTATATTTATAGAAGTAAATTTTAGAATCACCACGTTATATACTAAACGTGGAAAATATGAAGTGAAAAGGCTGCCATTAAGCAAAGCTTTAGAAATGATGAATAGTGATAATATAATACAAAGTCATAAGTCTTTTGCAGTCAATACTGAACTTATAAGTATGATTGAAAGCATTTCTAATAAATCATGGGAGATTAGTTTCTCAAGTTGTGAAGAAAAGGCTTTTTTGAGCTATAATTTTAAAGATGCTATTATAGAAAAGTTTAAGCAATAGATACTTTAGATGATTTAGAAGTTGGATTAATTTTTGGGGGGAATATACGTGGAAATAGTTAAGGAGTTTATTAATACATTTATAGAGTCAAATGCTTTTATGCTTTTATGGTGTAAGTTCAGTCTAAGAACAGAAAATATTTTATTTAAAAATATATTTATAGCATTTATATCTTCACTTGTAGTGGCTACTACTTATCCTATGCATAGTAATTACACTATAATTTTAGCATATATTACTATGGTGAGTTTAATATCATTTTTTCATAAGGAAAAGTTTTTAAAGTCATTTTTGGGATTTTCTATAACGTTAGTATTGATACTCATTTTACAATTAATTTTAATATATATGTCAGAATTTTTTGTTCCAGGTAAATATATAGGTTCTTTTATTTTTAATATTAGTATACAATTTATTATATTTTTGTTTTCTGGAGCAATATATTATTTTGCTCCAAATAAAAAGATATACAATATTATTGAACTAAATTATAAAATAGTAGCTTATATGATTATAAACTTTATTGGATACATATTGGTTTGTAAAATGGTTTGGGAGTATAATAAGAACCTAATTTTAAATAATATAATCTTATTTATTGTTATGCTTATAGTGATTTTTATATTAAATTTATTCCTTTGTTATAACATTATGAAAATAAATGAAGAGAAGAAATTAATAGAGATACATAATAAATACAATCCTATTATTGAAAGTATTATAGAAGAAGCTAGAAGAAAACAACATGATTTTAAAAATCATTTAAATACGATTAACGGAATTGTGCAAGTAGCTAAAGAAGAAGAATTGAAGGCAAGCTTGACAACATATATAAAATCTTTAAATTATTTTACTAAAAATGTTGAGGATATAATATATGTGGATAACTTGATACTAAGAGCAATAATCTACAGCAAATTATGTGAAGCTGAAAAAAAACATATAAACTTTTCTTATTCGGTAAGTAATAATTTATTAAAATGGAAGGTAAAGGAGTACGAGCTTTCGGATATAGTAACCAATCTTTTAAATAACGCCTTTGAAGCAGCAGAGAATAGTACGGAAAAGATGGTTACGTTAAATATATTTGAAGATGGAGATAAAAATATAATAGAAGTAAAAAATAGTGGAGTTTCAATAAGTCCAGAAGATGGAAAGCGTATATTTAATAGAGGATTCTCAACTAAGAATAGGGAAAACAGAGGCTATGGACTGTATAATGTAAAAAAGATAGTTGAATCTAATGGAGGTATAATTCAACTATCCTTTGATGATTCTTATATATGTTTTACAATATTACTCTAGAAGGCTTTTAGGTGGATCTGGTTCACCGATAAGTCCCAAACAAGTAGGTTTAACAATAATAGCCGAAAAGACAATTAAGAATAATCCTAGTTTATTTAAGAATAACGTTGAAGGTTTTTTTAATTTCATATTGATTCTCCTTTCTTAATAGGTATCAATTGTAGTACCTGTATTAGAATAGTCATAAAACCGCAATTTAGGTATTTCGTATCATTTATAAAAAATAATAAAATAATTATCCAAAGTGTTATAAAGAAGATGGAAATAAGTTTTAAATGCCATCTTCTTTTTTTATTTTTAATTGGTCGTTTGCTATTTGGATAAGGACTTCTAAAAGATACTATTATAAAGCTTAATAAAAATATAGTACTATAAATTAAAATATTTAACTTAGGCAGCATGGGGGCTACCAAGGAAGTCATTAAGAAAAATAAGATTGTCCATAATAAGCACTTTATTGTAGTATCGGCGTGATAGCCGCCTGAAAAAATTCTTATAGAGAATAAAACTATCATAGAAAACAACAAGTAATTTATTTTTCCAAGCAATAAGAATAATATTATCAATATTAATATCTTAAAGACTTCATTTAGTATAACTTGTAGTGAGTAGTTTATCTTTTCTAGATCCTCAGTATTTTTAACATCACTATTATTTTCTATATAAGACGTTAGCTTAAATGCTAGGCTTTTTAACATTTTAAATTCACCTTATTCTTATTTTTAATACAAAAAATATCATGAAAATGTAGAAATGTAAATATAAATGGCGTGAAAAGGAAAAAAACGGGCATGAGAGGGAAAAATGCAAAAAATATTTTTTTATCTTATAAATTTCCCTCTTATGACAGAATTTTTCTCTCTTATGCCATTTGCATTGAATATAGTTTTAAAGTGTGTAAAATCAAGATAAGGCTTGTAGAAGACTGTTAAAAATGTAATTAAATAAAGGGGGAAAAAATATGAAATTAAAAAAATTAAAACTTTTATCTTTAAGTGGCTTAATGGCATTCAGTTTAATAGGTATGTCTGCAGTTACTGGAACAACAAGTGTACATGCAGCGTATGGAGATTCTGTAACACAGACTTGGTCAGCAACATTACCAAGTGCTACAAGAACTGTAAATGCAGCAGCGAATCCCTATTATCGTGCATATAATAATACTACGCCACAAATATCATTAACTCGTATAGTAGATGGACCATCTTATTATATGGATGCTTATATGACCACTTCAGATGGTAAAGCTAGAACTGGTACTATAAAGGTTCAACAAAATGCTGGATTTAAAAATTTCACAAACGATCAGATGTCTACTGGGTATGGTTATAATTTAGTTGTGTACAATGATTATTTTGAAACAACAGCTAGATCAGCATATGGATATATAAACGGGTTCTTTCCTAAATAATAATATTAATGGAACAGAAACTATAATATAATTTTATTAAATTTTCTAATAATCATAATAAATTACTAATGTTCCATTACTACATATATCCCATAAATATCTAGAACCTAGCCTTTAATTTGTACAATATAGGATAATATATAATGAAGATATTATTCCTATCTTGTACAAATTAAAGACTAGTATATTGTAAAAAATCTTTATATTTTATAATATTTCAATATTACTCACAGGAAGGATTAGCTATGATAAAGAGTCAATTAAAGAGAGCACTTTTAAGCAAGAGATTTCTATTTATCGTATTTATAGGTATACTAATTCATTTTTTAAGTGGATATAATAGACTTCATCAATATCTTTTTTTTGATTTTAATGCTTCAGATCTTCAAAAACCAGAATATCAAGTTGCTGCTAGAGAAATGGTACAAAAAGAACTTAATAAATACTCAGTTTGGTTTAGCTTATTGTATTTATATACACCATTAATGCCAATACTTGCTGCGCTGCCATTTTCATTCTCATATATAGATGATGTAAAAAGTGGTATGATTAAATATATTGATGTAAGATATAAACATAATAAATATTTATTCACAAAATTACTTGCCAATGGAGTATCAGGAGGTATAGCTCTATCATTACCAACAATTATTTCAACAATAATTGTAAGTATATTCTTTAATGGAAACATAAATGATTTCTCAGGAAAAGGTATGTCTGGTGGTGTGTTTTCAAATTTAGTTATATATAATTTTTATCTTTATATAGTAGTACATATATTTATTGAATTTATATTTGGCTTTGCATATTCAAGTATTGCATTAGCAGTATCCGCATTTATAAGGAATACAATAGCAGTAATGCTTTCGCCATTTCTGTTTTGGGTTGGTGGAGATTTACTTTTTAATGCCTTTAATATACAACAATATGTGCCAACATCAATAAATCAATTTTATCTAACTCCAAAAGTAACTCTTACTCAAATCTTAGTTGAGCTTATAGTTATTACATTTAGTTCTTTTATTCTATTTATTTTAAAGGCAGGAAAGAGGAATATTTATGGATAACAAATTGAAAATACATAATTTATTTAATTTAATCAAGCTAAATTTAAAGGTATGTAGAATTCCAAGAATAATGTGCTTTGGTATGATGTTGTTTCTATTTATTTCTTACAAAATTATAAAACCACTAAGTGAATTTAGTTTTGGAAATAACTTAAACGTAAATATTTGGGATGGTTTTTTTAAGGTTATAACCTATCCAATCATAGTATTATGTGTTTATTTTCCTATTGTAGTAATTGTAACTTCTATTACTGATGTAAAAATTGGTCATAATCAACATCTAATTATAAGGAGTAGAAAAAAAATATTATGGCTAGAAAGTAAATTAATATCAAATTTATTTATAGGATTGATACTTTCAATTTTATTCTTTTTAGCAGCATTTTTAATGAGTTATATATTTTTAGATTTTAGTAGTAATTGGAGTTCAGTCATTACCAATGCAGAAATCAGTACGAAATTTCTGTCTGTATTATACTTGGGTAACTTTGTATTTTCATTTACACCTGTACAAGCTAGTATAGTTTCTTTTTTAGAAATGTATATAGCTACTGCTATAATTATTAGCTTTCGAGATGTGTTATCAAATTATATTTATAATATTTATATTTGCAACTTAATTGTAAGTATGTATGTTTTTATAAGTATAATTGAATATATGTATCTATTAACAATAAAAATATTTGAAGTACTGCGATATGTTTCATTAAACACAATTTCAATCATAAGTTTTCACAGATTTGGTGATATAAGACTTTTTGACATTACATTAGTTCAATCATTTATAACCAGCTTAATACTTTTAAGTATTTTAGTGGGGAGTAATTTAATATTTAGTAGAAGATTAGAGGTTAAGTGTGATTAAAAAATTATTAGATATAAATCTAAAAGGTACAAATAAAAAAACACATATATTAGTTTTAATACTCATATCTATGATGGTAACATATATAAAATTAAGTGTTTTAAATATTGAATATACACAAACATTATGTATGGGAGATATATTAATACTAATTTTTGGAGGCTTAAATAAAGATTTTGATATAGCTCATGATTTTTCAATGTTTGTTATTTGGATAATTCCTAATATAATTGTTATTTATTTAATTAACGTTGGTATTATTCATAAGTTGCGTAAGACAACATCTTTAATACTACCTAGAACGAAAAAAAAGATAAACTGGATTATATCTTTTAATACTGCTGCTTGCATTACTATTTTTAAATATTATTTAATATTATTTAGTGCTTCATTAATTACAATCTTTTTGAGAATGGGTACTAGGGCTTTCTTAAGTAAAAATATCTTACCGAATAGCTACAATCAATTAATTTTTAGTGCAAATCATTGCTTAATAATTATATATATGTTTGTATTAAACACCTTTACTATGATGTGTTTAGTAATTTTCATGAATAATATATACCACATTTTTTTAAAATCAAATCATGCAGCTGTAATTAGCATGATACTTTGTTTTATTACTGTAATTACAATTAAATCTGACAAAATAAGTAAATTTGTATTATTAAACCAAGCAATGTTGATACGACATGATTTATCTAAAGGTGGCTTTGAAAAATTCAACTTGCTATTTTCAGTAATATATTTATGTATTTTTGGATTTATTAATTTTCTTTTAAATATATTAATAATCAAAAGGAGAGATATTATTGATATCTAATAAAAAAAGAGGTGTTTTTATGGATGCTAAAAATAATATAATAGAAATTATAAATTTAACAAAACGATACAAAGATATGAATGTATTAGATAATATTAATTTAAATATAAAAAAGGGAATGTGTTATGGATTTGTTGGAAGAAATGGGTCAGGAAAAAGTTTACTCTTCAAAGCAATATGTGGATTTATAACACCAACTAAGGGATATGTCATTGTTGATGGTAAAAAAGTAAGTATAGAAATAGACTTTCCTGAAAATATTGGTGCTTTAATTGAACATCCTGGTTTTTTACCTGAGTATACTGCTTTTGAGAATCTTAAATTTTTGGCAAGCATAAATAATAAAATAAGTGATAAAGAAATTAAGGATGCACTAAAATGTGTTGATTTAGATATAAATAATAAAAAAAATATAAAAACGTACTCCTTAGGAATGAAACAACGTTTAGGTATTGCACAAGCAATTATGGAAGATCCTAAAATATTGATTCTTGATGAACCAATGAATGGTCTAGACAAAGATGGTGTAAAGTTAATAAAACAAAAATTATTTGAATTTAAAGCAAAAGGAAAGACAATACTTTTAACAAGCCATATATCACAAGATATAGAAGAATTAAGTGACTACATTTATGAATTTGATAAAGGTAAGTTATCTCAAATATCATAAGATGTATTAATTGTATCCTAAATATATCAAGTTCGCTAAATGATCCTCTATCGTATGTAAAAAAACTGACTTTTGGTGACAGTCACTTGACTTTTGGAGGTCAGATGAGCCTGTGTAGTCGGTGGATATGCAGTGTTCTGCCAGCCTTCACTTTGAGAAAAGAATCTAATGCTAACTTGTCTTCAAAAACTCCAATTTTTTTAATATTTTCTTGCAGAAAACTGTGAAAAAAATTGAGAGGTTTTAAACTCGTCAGTATAAGATTCTGTAACTCTTGTTCAAAGCTGACTTTCACACCACATCTTCACCGACACACAGGCTACATAGCTTCTCTACATTTATCTAACTTTTAGATTCTATTAAGTCTTAATCATTGTAATCGGTGGAACAAATACCGTCATGTAAAATAGCATCTCATTTGATATACTTTAATCAAGTAATCAAACAGGAGGCTTTATTTTGAGAACTACAAATGAAAGTCTGCTTCTCTGGGGATAGAGAATTGAAAAATAATAAGGTAGTTATCCAAAGTGTGATAAAGAAGATGAAAATAAGTTTTAAATTCCATCTTCTTGTTTTGCTTCTAATTAGTCGTTTATTGTTTGGATAAGGACTTCTAAAAGATACTATTATAAAGCTTAATAAAAATATAGTACTATAAATTAAAATATTTAACTTAGGCAGCATGGGGGCTACCAAGGAAGTCATTAAGAAAAATAAGATTGTCCATAATAAGCACTTTATTGTAGTATCGGCGTGATAGCCGCCTGAAAAAATTCTTATAGAAAATAAAACTATCATAGAAAACAACAAGTAATTTATTTTTCCAAGTCATCAGCATTTTTAATATCACTATTATCTTCTATATAAGATGTTAGTTTATATGATAGACTTTTTAACATTTTAAATTCACCTTATTCTTATTTTTTATACAAAAAATATCATGAAAATGTAGAAATGTAAATATAAATGGCGTGAAAGGAAATATACACGGTAATACTCCTTTCATGCCATAATTTTTCCCTCTCGTACCATTTGTATTGAATATGTTTTTTTAGAGTATAAGATAGGGATTGTACAATACATTAATAACTTTTAAATTATAGGTGTTGTTAAAAATAAATTGCTAGTATATTTATAAATCAAAAATCATTTTTATTATATGAGATAGGTAGGGGGAGTTAATGTGAAAAACAAACAAATGGTATCAATACTTATGACACTAACATTACTTGGTACAACATCTTTATCATTTGGAGGTACAGCTAAAGCATCTGGGTTAGAACAAAACCTTGGTTTTAATTTCACAAAAACACAAGTTGTTGATAAGATTAAATCACAGGTTAATACGGATACAATAAAAAGAATTGACCCGTATATAACTTTAAATACTACTACAAAATAGTTTCAATTAGGTTCAGAAGCATATAAAAATCTAACTAAAGATGAAATTGAATTAGCTAAAAATTCAATAAAGGATGTAAATGCAAAGTTAAATCAAGTTACTAAAGATAATAGTATATCTTTATCTATAACAAATGATAAAAGTTTTAAAATTACACCAAAGGAACAAAAAACAAATGGTATTACTCCGATGTCTATAAACACAAGTGCTTATTGGGATTATGAAATGTATTGGTGGGGAGCACACGTGTATGTATCACATGATTTTATTTTAAACATGAAGTCATGGGCAAATACATATATTTTTGTCGCTGGAGGTGCAACACAAGCAGGAATGTCTCAATTATTAATTAAATGTGGAATGGCTTCTGGACCTGCTGGCTGGATAACTCTTGCATTTGCAGCCGAGGTAATTTATGACTATGAACAGGTTTTAAATGCGGACTATGGTAGAGGTGCATATATCGATGCAAGTGTCGTGATACCTCTAAATATTTATTCAATGTAAGTTATGATAAGGGTACATATATCGATGCAAGCATCGTAATATCTCTAAATTTTTATTTAGGATAAATATTTAATACTGTTTATAGAAAATAAGACGCAGCTTTATGCGTCTATTTCCTATTATATTAGGGCTTCTCAGCATTGCCAAACAAAACATACTTAGCTATAAATTAGATCAAAAATGAGTTTTGGTCATTTTAAGACAATAATTTTTGTAATTACTATATTGTCGCATTACTTAATAATATACAATAAAACTTAGTCTTATTGGCTATTCCATATAAAAGTTTTAATTAATAATCTTATAAATAATATAAAATATACCCATAAATTGCTTTAGGAGGTTCCGATGTTATAATGAATAGTAATGCTAAACATCCTTATATATCATCATTAGTCACTATACTTTTAGGTGCATTTTTGTTTTTTCTAAAAGATGGTCAACATATTTCTTATAATGAATTCTTAATATTATTTATACTCATAGATATAGTTATTGTTTTATTTAACTATATAATATATAAAAAACTAGCCTCTAAGATAACATTCTCAAATATTATAATATTTATTTTTTTTAATTTTTTATCTATTAAAAATTTAATTTGTTAAATCTCGAGATAATACTCTAGAAGTGGTATTCCCTTCATTAGTATAATTAGCCCAAGTATACATTAAATGATTAGGAAGAGAGGCATTGAAAAAGTTTATTACAGTTTTGCTATTAACAATTTCAATGTTCTCTTTTTTTATATTATATAGGTTGTAATTAAAATTCTACATTAAATTAAGTATTCATTTTAACCACTATCAACAATAGAATATTTAATTAATGTGAAGTATCATTGCTACAACCTATATACACTACTTTCTTTTCTGACAACGCTGCTACCGTAGTAAGGGCATGGCGGTAGATAATCTTGATTTTCAACTATGATTTCTACCGTATTATCAACATTAATTGTAATATGGAGGTAAAATGAAGTATTTACTATATAACATGAAAAATAGAAAATTAGCTACAATATTTCTTGTATTGGGCATTTCTATTGGAATAAGTATTTTATCATTTAATATAAGCTATACAAATGCACTTAAAAATAAAGACAAGCTTTTATCTTTGGCAGAATCAGATTATTCTATATTTACTTTAGGTAGCGATAAAAAGCTTAATACAATCAAAGGAGATATTTTAGAGTTATCAAATAAGGCGTATATCAGTCTAAGCGCTTCAATATCTAATACCGAAGATGAGAAATATACATTAGTTGGCGTTAGCTTTACGGATTTTTTAATTTATAAACCTGACGTAGTAAAAGGATCTTTTTTTTCAAAACATCAAGCAAATTCTAATGAGAAAATTGCATTAGTCGGAAATGCATTAAAAAATAAAATCTACAAAAAAGATAAAAGTGAATATATAAAGATTAAGAATGAGGAGTTTAAAGTAATCGGGATAAATAAAACTATTAATGATGTTAACTCAATCTTTATTCCGATGAAGATATTTTTTAATATGTATAAGAACGAAGAAATTATGAATATAAGGATTTTAGCTGTAAATAAATCAATAAGTCAACAATCCTATTATAAAGATATACTTACCAGGATGAGAAAAGATTCTATTTTAATAGATTTGAAGTCGGAGACATATCACCCCTCTACTTATATTCTTACTTTCATAAGTTCTCTGATATTAGTAATTGCTATTGTCAATATCTCCAATTTTACTGTTTTTTGGATTTCACAAAGAAAAAAAGAGATATCTATTAGAAAGGCTGTTGGAGCAACTAACAACGATATTATGAAGCTAATTTTTAGTGAAATACTTGCATTATCCATTGTGTCATTGATGCTTTCAATAGTTGTTCAATCAATAATTTATTTTATAGTTAATAAGTTATTCATTTTAGATTTTCATCTATCTATAGAACTTAAAAATTTAATTTTTTCAGGTATGTTAGCAGTTTTTATATCTATTATTAGCTCAATACCACCTTATATAAAATCAACAAAAATTCAACCTGCAAGTATTTTAAAAGGTGAATAAAGTTAATTACTTTAAGAAGGGAATAGATTATGAAAATTAAAAAAGTTATCTTAGTACTAAAATCATTATCTACAAGAAGACTAGCTACATCACTTACAGTACTTCAGTTATCAATCTGTATTTTTAGTTTTTTAATACTTATTCAATTTAATAAGTATTATTCTTCTAGATATGTTTTATACAATAAAATTATTAATACAAATAGAATACTCATTGTAGATAGATATAGTTATAAAACATCAAATTCTCCTAACATGAAAGCTGAGTTTGATGACATTCTTAAATTAAAAAATGATGGATATATTTCTGAAATAAGGATATTAAGACGAGGGAAATCTCTTAAAGTTAAGAGTAATTATTATGCTTATTATCAAGCTTCGGAAAACATTTTTTCAAAATTAGATATAAAAATAGATAAAGGTAGAATGTTTACTCATGAGGAAATGAATAACGCAGTGTCAAGCGAAGAAACTCCAATCATAGTTGGTAGTAAGCTCGGAGAAATGTTGAAAATTGGGGATACTCTTGATGAGAGTTATAATTATAACGGCCCAGAGCTTAGTGGAGAATATAAAAGAGTATTTAAGGTGGTTGGAATTGCAAAGCCAGCGTCACTTATAACTTTACCAAGTAATGCTACTATTTTTGATGTGTTTATAAATGATTATGCTATTTATGCACCATTAACTACTTGGAAATACTATTTAACTGATAAAACTAACGATAAAAGATACATCAAGGGATCAGTCGATAACCAAGAAAAATATAACTTGAAATATAAAGTTGATGGTAACAAAGTTCTTATATATAATGATGATTTTACCAATGCTATAATTAATCTTGATTTTCAAATCATAGCAGAAAAAAATAAAAATATTGATACTATAAAACAACTATGTAATCAAGTTGGTAAGAAAAATGGCAGTAACTTAGAATTTACACAATTGGAGAATGAGAATAAACCCCTAATAGAACTTCTTAATCAAAGTCGTATGGGGATTTTAGTATTCTCTATTATACTGTTTTTGTTTTCTGTATTTGGTATTTCAGTTACTACGTTGTATTCTATTAGTAATAGAAAAAAGGAATTTGGAATAAGAATGTCTCAGGGAGCTACTCTATATGAAATAGCAGTTTTAGTTTTTAATGAAATATTATTTACTCATCTTATTGCAGCTGTAGTTGTAGTTGTGCCATTTAAAGTCTTAGAAACTTATTTAAACAAATACCTAAATAGTAATATAGAATTGTCCTATTTATTAAATTTTAGCTTTAAAAGTTTACTTGAGGTTTTCATATTAATCCTAGTTACTACAATTTTATCTGCAATTATTCCGATGAGACAAGTCGTCAAATTAAACGTAGTAGAATTGCTTAAGGGGGAAAAGTAAGATGACTTTAATATCTTTAAAAAATATTGTAAAAATCTATGGTAAAGGTGATGCTCAAACTTATGCACTAAAGGGTGTTAGTATAGATATTAATGCAGGTGAAATAGTTGCAATAATGGGACCATCAGGCTCGGGAAAATCCACCCTTTTAAATATTATTGGATGCATTGATACACCGTCTGAAGGTGACTATATCCTTAATGGCAATAACGTCCAAAACTTAAGAGAACAAGAGCTAGCCACAATTCGGAACAGAAACATAGGGTTTGTATTTCAGAATTTTAATCTACTTAATGAATATAATCTCATCGATAACGTGACTTTGCCTTTGTTGTATAAAAGAGATTTTAAAGGTTCTATGAAAAAAGTCGCAATTGAGGTGCTGGAAAAAGTTGGATTGAAAAATCATATTAATAAAAGACCTACGGAACTTTCGGGTGGTCAACAACAAAGAGTAGCAATTGCTAGAGCCTTGATAACTAACCCAAGTATTATACTAGCAGATGAACCAACTGGGGCATTAGATAAAAAAAACGGTAAAGAAATTATGAATCTTCTTACCGATATTAACTCAGCGGGTACTACTGTTATTATAATAACTCATGATTCATGTGTTGCAAATTATTGTTCAAGGACAATAGTTATTGAGGATGGATTAATAGTTTAATATGAGTGTGATATAACTATTAAATATGAAAATAGAAATGATATTCTCACACTTATCCACTTTGGTAGGCACGATAAACTCGCACTATACTGGAAATAAAGGCAATGTAAATATAAATAGCATGAAACGGAAAAAAGTAAGTCTGAAAAGAAATTATACATAGGAATATTCTTTTTAGGCCCACTTTTTTATGTTTTAGAAATTTTGTATTTAATATTTTTCCTGAGTAATTATAATGGGTATTGTAGAGTTAATTAAAGAACTTCTGTTTTAAATATCATTAAAAATAAATTGCTAGCATACTTGCTTTAGAAATGCAATTATTTTTATACACTGAAAACAATCAGTTAACAAATAAATTCTAAAAGTTTTGTTTGAAACTCTGAGGAAAGAATAAAAAAGAACCTTCTAGGATTAAGATAAACAGAAATCTAAGGATTTATGAACAAATTTAAATGTAAAGAGGGGAATAATAATGATAAAAAATTTTAAGAAGGGTTTACAAAAACATCCGGTAATACCAACCTGTATTTTGATAGCTGTATTTATAGTTGGGATATCTAATTCACCTATTAGAGCCAAGTTATTGAAAAGCTCTGTTAATTTATCAGAAACAAATCGACGTGATGAAAACTATATAGATATAGTAAAGAGGTTCTTGCCACAAGATTCACAAATTGTAACTCCTGATAATATAAAAGATAAGTACAATATTGTATTAAAAGATTTAGATGATGATGGCAATAATGAGATTATAACCGCCTATAAATCGACTAGAGAAGATGATAAAATAAATATATTAGTCCTCAAAGAAGTAGACAAAAATTGGATTAAGGCTTTAGATGAACATGGAGAAGGCTTTAAGTTAGAGTCAGTTGTAGTTGTAGATATAGATGGGGATGGACAAAAAGAAATACTCTTAAGCAGAAGACTTGGAGGAACTGCATCAGATCTTTCTGTATATAAATGGAACAATAATCTATTAAATAAAATTTCGAATGAAGACATATATTATTCCAAGTTAGACATAGTAAATGTCTCTGAAAAAAATATAAAAGCTATAGCCATTTGGCAACATGATACAGGAGATGCTTATAAAGTAGATGTCTTGAAATGGAACGGAAAAGGCTTCAGTTCAGAAAAAGATTTATACTCTAATTACTTTAAACAGTCAGTAGTACCTTACTATGAAAAAAAGGTAAAAGAAGTCCCTGAAGCTGGCTTTTACTGGTATTACCTAGCAGATGCACAGATAAAGTCAGGAGACAAAAAATCAGCTATGTACTCTATTGAAAAAGGTTTGAGTTTGAATGCAGATTATCCTCAAAACGAAAAGTTTAACAAGCTTAAAGAAGAAGCTTCCAGTAGTTCCAATTAGTTTTCTAAAATATGTATTCCCCTTTTAATTCATATCTTTCATTTTCTAAGATAAAAAAATTATACCTTGGCACTTCAACATCTCTAAAAATGGATTATATTAAAAACTACACTCACTTAGTAGATTTTGTAGATAATAAAATAGGTATAAATATAGTTTCAGAGCTTACAGGGATTCCGGTAAGCTCTGACAAAATACAAAAATGTGCTTTTATTAAGCTTATAAGAGATAACCAACAGTTTGATTTAATGGTAATAGATAAACAGGGTAAAAACAAGAATAAAGAAGATTACGGTTCTAATTGTTTTTATATACTGAAAACAATCAGTTAATAAATAATGACTTAAAACGATACGGCATGAAAAGATTTACGCTATCTAATGATTCAAAATTTATTAAATCACCCTCTAATAAATTATTAGCAACTGTAAATACAGTAGGAGATGGAGGTATTATGATACGTAATAAGCTTTTTCAATTATATCGAACTAATTTTAATGTAGGTGAAAGTATTAATAACATAAACCAAAAAACTTCTAGAGATAATAGTGGGCATGAAACTGTTAATGGTGGTACTTGGGTATTGTGCGGTCATTCTAAACCAAGACTCGATTATCCTCTAGCGCTTGCTTATACAGAAAGTGGTTATTCAGCCATGAGGTCAATAAAGTTTTGGCATTAATATAATTAGTGTTCAAAAATGGAGGCGAAAAGTGAAAAATATAGTATTAGTAAGTTTATTTTTGGTGTCTGTACTTACAGGCTGTTCTTCAGCAAAAATACAAGATTCCAATTCACAGAAAGCTGGCTCACAATTGTCTAGTTCACAAAATCAATCATTGCATCCAAAGCAAGTAGTAAAAAATTATTATAAATATTATAATGAAAGAAACAAAGAAGGAGTGTAATTGACACTGACAGAATCGCATTAACCACCAGCACCATTAGATGAAAATATTAAATATATTAAGTCTATTATGATGAAATAGACGTATAATACGACTAAATTTCCGAGAAGATATTGGACATCTATAGACAAGCTTAAAGCTGCTACAACTGAAGGAGGAATTATATGGTAGTGCCTAGAAAAATAAAACTAGTTTTAATTTTTATTTCAATATGTTTATTCATGGGATTATTGATAACCCAATCCAAAGGTTTTCAAAGGTTTTCCTTTAAAAAATCACAAAAAACTATGCCAAACAGTTTAAGTGAGGAGAATAAAAAGTTTCTAAATTTCTCTTATGAACTTCCTAATAACTACAAAGTTCTTAGTATTCTTTCAAATAAAGAAGTTGTAATAGAAGAAAATAGTCAATTAAAAATATATAATTTCAAAGACAAACAGATTCAGAAAACAATTGGAGATATAACTGTTGATTTTGTAGCAACATCTGCAATTACATTTGATAAAGGAATTATATGGGTTGAAAGTGTTAAAAATCCAAGAACAAATTCGCAAGTTAAAAATAAAGTTTTTATTAAGTATTTTTCGGAAGATAAATCTATTCTATTGGATGACAGTACAGATTCTCTTTCACCACAGTTATCTAGGTCTTCTAAATATTTAGCTTATTATGTTGTTAATGATAAAAAAATTAATTTAAAGCTTATGAACTTAGAAACACGTGAAAAAGAAATTATTGCATCTTATTTCTTCAGAAATAATGATACCGAAATCCCGAATGCTGATGTATCCCCTCCAAACGTTGATGGAAAAAGTATTGTTTGGGATTATGCTACCAATAGTAAATGTACTATTTTTAAATATGATATTCAAAGTAAAAAAGCCTCTTCTATACCTAGCCGTGATTTTGTGTTTAATCCCGTACTATGTAACGATAAAATACTTGCTATAATGAAATATGATTTTTTTGATAAGGATTTTAATTCATCATATGGTAGTTATTACATAGTCCAATATGATTCTGAAAAAAATCAATGGTCTAAATTTTTAGAGAGTAAGATTGATAAG
The DNA here is from genome assembly GCF_056135525.1 of Clostridium sp. CS1-1. NCBI lineage: Bacteria > Bacillati > Bacillota > Clostridia > Eubacteriales > Clostridiaceae > Clostridium > Clostridium sp. CS1-1. The sequence goes on from NZ_CM148680.1 coordinate 210,297, forward strand.
TACATTCAAGCCCCTAGAGAATGTGTTCTGACATTAAAAAGTAATAATAATCTATTTGATTGGACAAGCACTTTTAAAAACGAGACCTTATATGATTTTTCTTCTGATAGATTTTACACCTTTACAAAAGACGGAAAATATTATAATTTATCACTTAATTTGATTACGTTTGAAAATAACATAGTTTGCTATGAAGCACAAGATAATAGTGGAAATATTTCTAAACTAATATATATTTTAAAATAGCAACAGAATAAGAGGTATTTAGCAAGAATTTAAACTCTTGTTATACTAAAAGTGAAATAAATGTAAATATAAATGGCATGAAACGGAAAAAAAGTAAGCCTGAAAAGAAACTATTCATCGGAATATTCTTTTTAGGCCTATTTTTTTACACTTAGGTATTTTATATTTAATATTTTTTCGGAGTAATTATAATGGGTATTGTAGGGTTAATTAAAGAACCTCTGTTTTAAATATCGTTAAAAATAAATTGCTAGCATAACATAAAATATTTATACCTACGAAAGGAGTATTTTGTGAAAAAAATATTATTTATTTTTGTTACGTGTCTAATTATAGTTTGGATAGTGAAAAATGATAAGATTCCTGAAAATCCACCTGTAACAGTAGTTCAGTATGACAATAAAAGGATAGAATTAGTAAAGTGCTTAAGTTCATGGGTAGATGTAAATGTAGGTGGAAACAGTTACTTAGCACCTGAACCAGAAGAAGCTGTCCGAGACATAGCTCCAACTGTTGTTGATAGTTATGGTAAAGTATACGTTAAAATAAAGACTATATTTAAGCCTAAGTATGTGAATGTTAACCTTTGGATGGATAACAAAATAGTATGGACTAAGAAGGTTGAGAATGATAAAAAATTGTTTTTTATAGCTCCAGAAAAAACAGAAATATATGTCTACGAAGTAGCTAGCACTTGGGATTCTTCGCATGTTTCAGCATACTCGTTTAAGCTAGAAGTTAAGTAATTAATTTAGCGTATTGTGTTAGTAAGATTAGTGTCAGTGATTACAAGTAGAAAACTATATACTAGCATTCCTATATAATGAAAAGAATATAACATAAATGATATGAATGAAAATGTTAAGCTAAATGTTCCAGAGGATGATCTGAAAAATATATCATAGAAAGTATGTTTGCCTTGTTTTGTTTTATGTTTAAACTTGTTTAAACGATAGCTAACTAGTTATAATATAAAACATAAAGATAAGAATTATAACAAGGGAGAGAGTATAACTTGGAATATATAAAAGATATAATGATTAATGAAGCTATCGTTCATATACTAGACAACAATGCAGATGAACCAGTGTTAAATGAATATACATTACAACTAAGCGAGGAAGTATATACTTTCTTACAAAAACATATAGAAAGATGCCTAAAGGATGAAGAGCTGAAGTATGCAGTTTTTAATGAAGAAAGAAATATTGTAAAGGAAGTATCTCAGGAATATTTAAATGAACATAACAATATCATTGAAGTTTCAAAAGAAGTAGCGAGGCAAATGTTTGTCTTAATGAAAGCTGATAGCAGTATACCTTCTTGTGACCTAGTAGTAGTATCTATATCTACAGAATATGGGCCAATGCTTGGAATATTAAAGATGGATTATATAAAAAACTACACTCACTCTGTAGACTTTATAGATAATAAAATAGGCATAAACATAGTTCCCGAACTTACAGGGCTGCCTGTAAGCTCAGGAAAAATACAAAAGTGTGCCTTTATAAAGCTTTTAAGAGATGACCAAGGCTTTAATTTAATGGTTATAGACAAACAAAGTAAAAGCAAAGATAAAGAAGAATATGGATCAAATTACTTTATCAGCAAGTACTTAGGTTGTACTATAGTGGATAACGAAAGGGATATGACTAAGAGTTTTGTTAAGGCTGCTGAAGAATGGACTAGATCCAGCTTTGATCAAAATGCAGACGCAGCAGAAATGGTGAGAACAGCAATAAAGAGAAAGTTAAGGGAAGAAGATAATATAGACATACATGCTTTGTCTAATGATATCTTCGGAGATGAGGAAGATATCCAACAGAGTTTTAAGGAATATATATCCTCTAAAGGGGTAAGTACTAATGTAAATATAGATAAGGAATGGGTTGAGAAGAAGCTAAAAAGAATAAGGCTCAAAATAGATAAAGACATAGATCTTTATCTAAATGAAGATGCTTATCACGATAACAGTAGATTTGAAATTCAGAGGGTTGGAGACGGAAGTATAAATATTGTTATAAAACATGTAATAAGCTACATAGAAAAATAATTATATAAATACTGAAATTAGAAAGTCGACTTATCTGGAGAGACATAATACCAATTTGAGGGTACATTTAAATATTTTCTTAATAGTCTTAGCGAAGGATTTATGAAAGACTTAGAATCTTAGATTGTCTGAGCGTTAGCGAGTTATCGAAGATTCTTAGTATTTCGTAAATACTGAGCTTTAGACTACTTAAAAATATTTAACGTACCGAAAATTGGTATTATGTCTCGGAAGATAAGTCGACTTTCGGTGTCGCGTATCTATATAAGTGACTACTTCATTGAATCAGCAGAACCTAGAACATTGTCGATTTTGCCTTCAACAACTTTTTGAATAGCATCTCTACCTGCTCCACAGTATTTTCTTGGATCGAATTCTTTTGGGTTTTCTCCGAAAGTTTTTCTTACAGCAGCTGTCATAGCTAATCTTAAGTCTGTATCCATGTTTATTTTACATACAGCCATTGAAGATGCTTTTCTTAACATATCTACTGGAATTCCTTTAGCACCAGCTATATTTCCGCCATATTTGTTACAAGTTTCAATAGCTTCAGGGTCAACTGCAGAAGCCCCATGAAGAACTATTGGGAATCCTGGTAATTTATCTTGAATTTTTTCTAATATATCAAATCTTAATTGAGGTTTGAAGTCTAGTGGGAACTTAAATGCTCCGTGTGAAGTTCCTATAGCTATAGCTAATGAATCAATGCCTGTTCTGTTAACAAAGTCTACTGCTTGATCTGGGTTTGTGTATATATGCTCAGCAGCAACAACATCATCTTCAACTCCAGCTAAAACTCCAAGTTCAGCTTCAACAACAACTCCACGAGCGTGTGCATACTCAACAACTTCTTTTGTTTTAGCTACGTTTTCTTCATAATCATAGTGTGAACCATCAAACATAACTGAAGTAAATCCAGCATCAATACAAGCCTTAACAGCTTCTATATTTGGACCGTGATCTAAATGTAGAGCAACGTCTATTCCTGTTTCTGCTATTGCAGCATCAACCATAGCCTTTAAGTATTGTGGTCCAGCATATTTTAATGCACCTGTTGAAACTTGAAGAATAACAGCTGAATTTTTAGCCTTTGCTCCTCTTACAACACCTTGAATTATTTCCATATTGTTGATGTTAAAGGCACCTATAGCATATTTGCCTTCATAAGCTTTCTTAAACATTTCCTTAGTAGTAACTAATGCCATTATGTATTCCACCTTCCAAATAATTATAGTAACCATCTAACCTAAAATTATATAATTAGGGTTTATGGCCGAATTTAACATATAATGGGGACGATTTGAGTCCCAGCGGGACTTGAATGTTTTATAATTATATTATAATCTATAAGTCTTATGTTTTCCACACTTTAATTATAAAACATTTTTGCAGTAAGTTAAAATATATTTTCTGCATTAACCTTTTCTAAGTTTACTATATGCTCTAATAAAAATCTTAGAACATGAGAAGACGCCAAGGCCTCCTCCTCACTTTTACATTTAGTATATTGTGTAAGCTTCCAAAGTTCATTGTTAACATTGTCTATCTCTGCATGATTTGTAAAAATAGAAACCTTATGAGAATACTTTTCCCAATCATTTAAAAACTTCAAAGAATTTTCATACGCCTTACCCCAGGACTTGTCATTAATGTTTGTTTCTATTTGGGAATTTATAACCTCTAGTTTTGCACATATTTTATTTAAGTAATTTATAGAAAAGAATATACCTACTAACATTGCTAAAAAGATAGTAACGGAAATTAGTATGCTCTTCATTTTCAATCACTCTCCATTTATTTCTGATTCTTGGTTTGATAATAAAATTTACCCTTAGAATCTAAAAGCGCTATAAAGACATTCTTAGGTGAAGTAATATTATTTTTTCTAAGTTGTTGTTTAAGCCAATGAGTATCTTTGTTTATTATTTTTAAATTACTATAATTTATACTTCCATCTAAAATTAATGTCACAGGCAAGGTATCCTGTACAGGTTTTATATTTAAGTCAGACTTTGTAGCAGGGGAAAGTTCTGTTTTAGGAATAACAGATAACTGACCACTAGTTTCTAATATAGCATACTGAACGTCAGAGAGATTGTAATAACCTTGAAGTCTAAGTTCTTCCATTAGATCGTTTAAATTAAATCTTTCTTCTCTTAATTCTTTAATATTCAATTTGCCATCTTGAATTATTAAACTAGGTTTTCCATTAAAAAGGACTCTTAGTTTTTCACTTTTTAATCCTAATAAGGATACAAGTGTTTGTAGTGTCAATAGAGTTATTATAGGGATTATACCATGCATTATTGGTATTCTAGTATCCTGCATAGGTAGGGATGCCAATTCAGAAACCATTATTGCAATTGCAAGTTCAAAGGGTTCTAATTCTCCAATTTGTTTTTTTCCCATAAGACGCATTGATATGACTACTATAAAATATAAAATTATAGTTCTGATGAGCACAATGTACATAGTAAATCCTCCTGTATAATTCATATGTTGTTGATAGTTAGTAAATATTATACCTGTGATGATTATTAATAATTGATTTAGTAGAATCTATGTTATTACTGCGTTATCATAATAAGTATAAGTTGGTGTAATAAGTCGAAAATATTCTATTTATATTTTTACTATTATATAAAAAAATATGAGTAAAACTTGAACGTTTTTGGGGAAGTTAACGTATAATAATAGTACACAAAAAAATTGGGGAGAGGATGAGATGGCAGAAGTAAAACTTATAATTAATAATAAAGAAATATTAGTAGAAAGAGGAACAATTCTACACAAAATTATTAAAGATAATAATTTAGAAAAAGATATACCTGTAGTACTTGCCAAAATAAACAGCACATACCATGAATTGTCTGCTCCTTTAGAAAGTGAAGGAAAATTTGAAGCTATAGACATTACTGACAACTTAGGCATGAGAACCTATATAAGAACGTTACAATTTATACTGATTAAATCCGTACTAGATTTATTTCCACAAGCAGTGATAACTATAGAACATTCAATGAGTAAGGGGTTATTTGGGGAAATTCATAAGGATACAAAATTATGTGAGGAAGACATTAAAAGAATAAAACAAAGAATGCAGGATTTAATTCAAAAAGATATACCAATAAATAAGGTTTGTGTGAAAAGAGAAGAGGCAATAAAAATTTTCTCTGACTATAAAATGGATGATAAAGTAAGGTTACTAAATCATGTGAATAATGACACAGTAAAATTATATAACCTAGATGGCAGATACGATTATTTTTACGGCTCCATGGCATATTCGACAGGAGTAATAAAAACATTTGACCTGATAAATTATGAGCCAGGTTTTTTATTAAGATATCCTAGGGAATCAGATCCACTTTGTATACCTAGCTTTGTTGAACATAAAAAGCTAAGGAAAATATTTCAAGAGACAGAGCAGTGGGGAAATATATTAGGTGTAGGGGATGTAGGGTCATTAAATGATAAGGTAGAGAGTAAAGATATTATAGACATTATCAGAGTAGCTGAGGCACTACATGAGAAAAAGATAGCGTATATTGCAGACATGATTAGTGAAAGAGAAGACGTAAAAATAATATTAATTGCAGGGCCATCTTCCTCAGGCAAGACTACTTTTGCAAGACGACTTGGAGTGCAGCTTCGTGTTAACGGACTAATACCAACTCCTATTTCTCTAGATGATTATTTTGTAGATAGAGATCATACCCCAAAGGATGAACAAGGAAATTATGATTTTGAATCTATATATGCGCTGGATTTAAAGTTATTTAATGATAACTTAGAATCTTTACTAAGCGGTGAAGAGATAGAAATACCAACATTTAATTTTAAAAAAGGTGCAAGGGAGTGGAAAGGACACAAAATAAAACTTCCTGAGAATGGTATACTTATAATAGAAGGAATACATGGGTTAAATGAAATGCTTACGGCATCAATACCTATGGGAAATAAATTTAAAATATATATAAGTGCTCTCACACAGTTAAATTTAGATAATCATAATAGGATAGCAACTACAGATGTAAGGATAATGAGAAGAATAGTTAGAGATTATCTGTCAAGAGGATATGGTAGTGAAGATACATTAAAAATGTGGCCATCTATAAAGAGAGGAGAAGAAAAAAATATATTTGTTTTTCAGGAAAATGCAGACGTTATGTTTAACTCCACTCTTGTCTATGAACTATGTGTTCTGAAACAATATGCACTAAAAGAATTAGAAAAAATAGAGGCTTCGAGTCCAATATATTATGAAGCTATACGACTTAAAAGTTTCTTACACTTCTTTAAGGATGTAGATATGAAATTTGTACCAGAAAACTCTATTTTAAGAGAGTTTATAGGTGGAAGTTGTTTTTATGAATACTAAACTTAAATAAGAATTTGGGTGCCACCCATCTGATAAATGCACATTTTGTCATCTGTCAGATGGGTGGCACCTTGTGTTGTTTTTGCAAGGCTAATATGTTTAAAAATAGTGAAATAAGAATAATTTCATTCATTAAAAAACACTTTAACAGAAGAACAAATTGTCGAAAATAGTTTCTATAATTTTCAATAAAAATTTTTTAAAAATCAGTGTGAATATGTTTAAAATTGTTGTATAATAAGAATCGAATTAAGTCATTTTATGATTAATATTTATATTAAGATATAAATCGAATGAAAATGGGAGGTTGGTGTTATAATATGAGAGAATATAGTGCTTTTGACATTCTTGGACCAATAATGATAGGACCGTCAAGTTCTCACACAGCAGGTGCTGCAAGATTAGGTAAAATTGCAAGAACTATTGCAGGAGAAGGAATAAAGAATGTGCAGTTTTTCCTTCATGGTTCATTTGCTACAACTTACAAGGGACATGGTACTGATAAAGCATTAGTAGCTGGAATACTTGGTATGAATCCATGGGATGAAAATTTAAAAAACTCTATGGAAATAGCAAAAGAAAATGATATTGAAGTAGAATTTATTCCAACTGATCTTGGTGATGCCCATCCAAATACAGTAAAAACTGTTATAACTAAAACTGATGGTACTGTGGTACAGGTTGTTGGATCATCAATCGGTGGAGGTAATATAGTAGTTAATGAGATAGATGGTGATAAGATAGAGTTTACTGGTGCATATCCTACGATATTAATAAATCATATAGATGTACCAGGAATGGTTGCTAAAGTAACTGCTGTTTTATATGAATACGATGTAAACATTGCATTTATGAGAGTTTATAGAACAAGTGGTAAAGGATCAGCAGCAGCAATGGTTTTCGAAGTAGATAACTTTATTTCGGAAGATATTGTAAAAGCGATAGGTGAAATAACTAATATACACAAGGTTAGAGCTATAAATCCTGCAAGGGAGGAGGAATAATTTATGGTTAACTACGGATATGAACTTATAGAGGTATGTAAAGAAAAAAATATGAGTATATGGAAATATACTTTAGAAGAAGAAGCGAAAGCATCAGGACTTACTACTGAACAAGTTTTTGAGAAGATGAGAAAAAATTTAAAAGTAATGATAAGTGCTACAGAACGTGGCACAACAAATAAGATTGCATCAGTAAGTGGACTTATAGGCGGAGATGCATATAGATTAAATGATTATGCAAAATCCGAGAAAACGTTAACTGGAAGCTTTATGGTTAAGGCAATGGCAAGAGCATTAGCTTCTTCAGAAGTAAACGCTGCCATGGGTAAGATAGTAGCTGCACCTACAGCGGGGTCTTGTGGTATAATGCCTGCAGTTATAATAAGTGCTGGAGAAAAGCTTGGATTAACAGAAGACGATATGGTTAAAGGATTACTTACAGGTACTGGAGTTGGAATAATAATAGCTAAAAATGCTACAATGGCGGGAGCAGAAGGTGGATGTCAAGCAGAGTGTGGTTCAGCAGCAGCTATGGCTTCAGCTGGAGTAGTTGAAATGATGGGTGGAACACCAGATCAAGCCTTAAATGCAGCAGCAATAGTATTTAAAAACATAATAGGATTAGTATGTGACCCAATAGCAGGACTTGTAGAAGTTCCTTGTGCTAAGAGAAATGCAGCAGGAGCAGTTAGTGCTTTATCAACAGCTGATATGGTTATGGCTGGTATTGTGAGTAAGATACCATTTGATGATACTGTTGAAGCTATGTACAGAGTAGGAAAGCAGATGCCAGCTGAACTTAGAGAAACAGCACTTGGTGGATTAGCTATAACAAAAACAGGGTTAGAACTTCAAAAGAAGGTTTTTGGGGAATAGGATTTAGTTAGGTATAGAGCTTAGAATAAGGTTTGTCTTTATTCTAAGCTTTTTTTCTTTTTTGAGGTGGCAGTCAAGGAAGCGTTTCCTCCATAACTATCCACTTATAGAAACCTACTAATAGGAGTAACACTTATTCCCTCTCTGAATACATTAATAAAAGAAATAAGTTTAAGGAGGAAGACATTTTTATAATGTTGGTGTTACTATGGTAAAGTGGATTATATATATGAGTACAATACTGTTAATATTTTTCATAAAAACCTCCAATAACCTACTAAATACAATACTTTATTCAGTTGCTATCATTCCTTTAGCTATTATGCTTGGAAATTTAACTTCTGAAATATCAGAGCATATAGGAGATAAAAAAGGGGGGCTTCTGGCAGCTGCAGTAGGCAATATACCAGAGTTAACTATGGGATTATGGTCTATACAGTATGGTTTAGTCTCTATGGTAAAGGCTTCCTTAATAGGATCTATAATTAGTAATATGCTTTTAGTGCTTGGAGTATCAATATTTGCAGGTGGAATCAAGTATAAGGAGCAAAAGTTTAATAAAATAGTTGCAAGGACAAATTTTAGTATGCTTCTTTTAGCGGTGTCCACAATGATAATAATAGCATCGCTTAAACAATATAATAAGGATTTGTCACAATTCACATTTACGTTAATAAGTGTAAAAGTTGCAGTTGTTTTAGTAATTGTATATATTTTAGGATTAGTATTTTCACTCTATACACATAGTAATCTTTTTGTAATAAGCGAGCAGGAAAGTGAAAATAAGAACTCGGAAAATAAAAAATACTTAAGGACTTTAATTGAACTTATAGGAGTGGCAATAATATTGTACTTCTTAAGTGAAAAACTTATATTTAATTTAAAGCAAACAGTTGATCATTATGGTCTTTCTCAAGAATTTCTTGGAATAATACTTATACCTCTACTCGGAAATATTGGAGAAAATTTTGCAGCCATTGTGTGTGCCGTTAAAAATAAAGTTAATCTAAGCCTTGAAATAGCAATTGGATCTAGTATACAAATTTCATTGTTTGTTACGCCTCTTTTAATTGTATTTGCATACTTTATGGGAGCACAAATGACATTGGTGTTTACAAATTTTCAGATAATCATGGGCTTAATTGCCATTGGTATGTCATTTATCGTGTTTCAAGATGGTAAAACTTATTGGCTTGAAGGAGCAATTTTAATAGCAATTTATTTGATAGTTACACTAGCTTATTATTACATGGTATGAATTCACCTTAAGTATAATATAAATAGTTTATAATATGAAATTTGGTAAGGTGATAGATATGCCGCGCAGGAAAGTTGTCCAAGATTATTATGTTGATATAAATAATTTAGCAGATTTGTTAACTAAACTTGTTAATTCATATAGGCTTTTAATAGGCGGAGCTGGAGAACTAAATGGCATCGCGTTATCACATAAAAAAGATATCAAGGATGCACTAAAAAGAGTAAATGAGTTAGGTGACATAATAGATGATGTTATAGACGTATTAGATAAGTCTAGTTACATTTACATGGATTATTGTAAGCTGAAAGGACAATTTATGGAGGGAAAAATCCTGGCACAATATATAGAAACTGAAATTGATGATGAACTAGAATTTGAAAATGATAAAAAGATTGGAAATGATAAAAAATAGGTGTGGAATATACTCTTGCGTATATTCCACACCTATTTTAGAACTTTTTAAATCTGTGTTTACAAACCATAAGATAAGAAAGTGCTATAACTAAAATTATTGTAACTCCCAAAGGTGCAAGGTAATTCATTGTAATAAAACTATACAAAGCCATGAACATACCAGCAAAAGTTATAGGAATTCCATAAAACTCTCCATCAAATTGCGTAACGTTAAATCTAGCTAATCTATAGGCACCACATATTGGAAATAATAATACTAATAAATATCCTAAAAGTCCCAAATTAGAAAAACCATAAATATTAAATACAAGTATAGAAGGTGCCACACCGAAAGAAACTAAATCTGCAAGAGAATCTAGTTCTTTTCCAAGTTCGCTAGAGACATTTAAAAGTCTTGCTACTCTGCCGTCATATCTATCAGCTAAACACGCTAATAATATGAATATAGCGGACCACTTATAATTTTCTTGAAAAGACATCATTAGAGACATCACACCACATGCTAGATTGGCAAATGTAAAAGCATTAGGCACAGCACTCCTAGCTATTTTAGCCATTAATAATCACTCCTAAATAATAATTATTCTATTGAAATATATGAATGTATAAATAGTATAAGCATATTATAACTCATTTTATCAAAATGTTTAAGTACATAAATGCTTTTTTAATGGAAAAATTATAAATTTTTTGTTAAAATAGACTTGTTATGCAAATAGATAAAATATAGAAAGTTGAGAGATATATGAATAAAAAAGAGAATTTACTCAAATATGTTGTTATAGCGGTAGTAAGTTTAGTTGTTGTGATATTTTTGTACAGATATAAACACTATATACTAAGTCTTAATATACATAGTATGCGGAGATATATTTTAAGTTATGGTAAATTTGCTGCTTTAATTTTCGTTGTTATTTATTCACTAAAACCTATAGTTTTAGTAATTCCAACGGGACTTATGTCAATCTTAGCTGCGACTATATTTAAGCCTTATTATGCTTTGGTATTAAGTATGATTGGATGTTTTGGTTCAGGAACTATAGCTTTTTTCTTATCAAGGCTTCTAGGGAAATCTTTTGTTGATAAGGTTCTTAGAGGAAAGGCTATGACTTTAGATAATGACATAGAAAAACATGGTTTTAAAATAATGCTTTTAATGAGATTGGCAGTAATTTTTCCTTATGATCCATTAAGTTATGCTGCTGGTCTAACTAAAATGAGATATAGAGATTTTATTTTAGGAACTTTACTTGGAATTTTTCCTGAGATGGTTTCTTACTCCTTAATTGGTAAAGGGTTAAGGCATCCTTTTTCGTTTAAAATTTTTTTACCAATGATAGTTGTAATAATTATAGCTGCTGGAGCGTTGTATATGTATAAATCATCCAATAAACCCGGTAATTCCTAAGTAAGAATACTTCTTTTAAGGGAACAATAACTCTGTGAAATTAATTTCTTTGAGAGAGGTGTTTTTTTAATGAAAGTAAAAGATATAATGACAAACTCCGTAGTTAGCCTAGATGGAGATGCTCCAGTTCAAAGAGCAGCAGATATTATGAAGCAATATAATGTAGGTGCTGTACCAGTTTGTGATGCTGGAAGTGTTATAGGAATCATAACTGATAGAGATATAGCATTAAGATCTGTAGCAGTGGGAAAGGATTCAAATAGCCAAACAGTAAGAGAAATAATGTCCTCAAATCCTGTACTTGGAAGACCAAGCATGGAGCTTGAAGATGCGGCTAGAATAATGAGTGAAAGACAAATAAGAAGGCTTCCTATAGTTGATAATGATAACTTAGTTGGTATGGTTTCTTTAGGAGATATAGCAACAAACCCTACATCAGATGAAAAAGCAGGAAGAGCATTAAGTAACATATCAGAACCAAGTTCACCAGAAACATTAACTTAAATTTAAATAATATACAAACAAATCCACAAGAATTTCTAGTAATCTTGTGGATTTGTTATATAAGGTTTATAATGTAATAGTCAAATTTAACAACAAATATTATCAAAATAGGGGAGTTTTATATGGATAAAGTAAAATTCATTTATAATCCATATTCAGGAGAGAGTACTATAGTAACTGATATAGATAAGGTTATAGCAATTCATCAAAAGTATGGTTATGAAATAGTGCCTTATAGAATAAGCTTTGATCATAATATGAGTGAGGCTTTTGAGAATATGGATGAAAATTACAAGTATATTTTAATTGCAGGAGGAGATGGTACAGTAGATACTGCTGTTAACCATATGAAAAATTTAGGGATAGATCTTCCAATTGCAATACTTCCTGTTGGAACAGCTAATGATTTTGCTAAGTTTATTGGAATACCTGAAGATGTTGGAACTGCTTGTGAGCAAATATTAAGCAGTAAGCCTAAGATGTTGGATATTGGAAAGGTTAATGATAAGTACTTTATAAATGTAGCTAGTACAGGACTTTTTACGGATGTATCACAAAAAACAGATGTAAACTTAAAAAACACTATGGGTAAGCTTGCTTATTATGTAAAAGGAATTGAACAATTACCTAATTTTAGAAAGCTTAAAATAAAGGTAACATCAGAGGATGCTGTTTTTGATGGCGATATGTATCTAATGTTAGTATTTAATGGTCAAACAGCAGGAAACCTTAAGTTTGCCTATAAAGCCGAGGCAGATGACGGTATGCTTGATGTAATTATAATAAAATCAGGACCGATAAAGGATATGATAACATTATTTATTAAAATGCTAAGAGGAGATCACCTTGAAAACACTGCAGGACTTATATACTTTAAAACACGTAGAATAGAGGTAGAGTGTTATGAGAATATTGTAACTGATATAGATGGTGAAAGAGGACCTGATTTTCCGCTTGTTATAGAATGTATTAAAGATGGAATTACAGTATTAGGGGTTAAGCAATAACAATAAAGGTGCTATTTGAAGGCATCTTTTTGTTATGTCTAAAATTTTGAATAAAAAGAGTAATATAAAGTAAGCTGTGATAATAAATATAAATAGTAGTAATGTAAAGAGAGGGAAATATGATAAACTTTTATACCTATATAATTTTAATAACTATTATATTTATATTAATTATTGCGGGATTATACTTAAGTAAGGTTTCACCTAAAAAAATCAAAACAATTACTATCATTATAATTCTGTTTATGCTTTTTAAATATATTGCTCTTTCTACACTAACTTTAACAAGTAATATAAAATATTTATATTTACTTAAACCATTTTTCTTCTTAAATTTAATTAGCGTACCATTATTAGCGTTGACAGTATTATATATATTTATAAGAAAAGATAACATTAAATTCTCACACATCTTTATAATAGCTGCAGTGCTTATAGGTTTATACAGTATAGTAATCTATAAATGTCCAAGCTCAATTGAAAATTCAAGAATTAACGGATACACTATGCTGTTTTTTAGGGATGTATATATATATTGGATATATGTAGTTTTAAATACACTTATATTGTTCTTTGCAATAGGACTTGTCTCAAAAAAGAATATTAATAAGGCTGGTATGTATCTTGTAATATTTTCATCGCTAGTAACTGTACTAGAAACAATATTTTGGATTATAGGAATAATAACAGTTGGGGAAAATATAATAGGGGACATGCTTTGGCTGATAACTTTAGTGTATGGGTTGAATAAGGTTAAGAAGAAGAGTGACAAGTAAAATATAGATAAAGCAACATGAAGTTTAACTTACACGCCAGGATATATTGTTAGTTCTTCGGCACTATAAATACTTTTTTATGATTCTAAAGCTTGAACTTTATAAAAACCTAAGAACTTTAGCAACTCGCTTCGCTCAGACAATCTAAAGTTCTAAGATTTTTATAAAGTCCTTCGCTAAGAATCATTAAAAAAGTATTTAAATGTGCTTTCAAAACTAACAATATACCCTTCTGGATAAGTCAAACTTCTAATTGTTTTATCTATAGGATTCTAACTATACATTGTAGATTGTAAACTGTAAGTTATTTTTTTCTACTACTTTTAATATTAGTCTTGTTGTTAGTTTTTCCACCAACATTACTAGCACTTCGTGATTTTACTCTAGGCTGATGATCAGGTATTAGGCAATCCTTTCCGTTTCCAATTAAATCTTCACGGCCAGCCTTTACAAGTGCTTCTTTTACAAGCTTATAATTACCAGGCACAGTAAATTGCATAAGAGCTCTTTGCATATTTTTTTCTTTTTGTTCCTTTGGTATATATACCTTTTCACCAGTAATAGGATTAATACCAGTATAATACATTGTGGTTGATAGGCTGCCTGGTGTAGGGTAGAAGTCTTGAACCTGTTCAGGTGTATAACCCATGTTCTTAATATATTGTGCTAGTTCTATAGAACCGTGTAAATCACTGCCAGGGTGACTTGACATAAGGTAAGGAACAAGAAATTGATTCTTTTTTATTTTTTTGTTCATTTCAAAATAACTTTTACAAAACTTATCAAACACTGCTCGTTTTGGCTTTCCCATTTGTTTTAGAACCTTGTCACTTACATGCTCAGGTGCCACCTTAAGTTGGCCGCTTATATGATGTTCACAAAGTTCCTTTAAAAACTCAGGATTTTTATCATAAGTAAGATAGTCATATCTTATACCAGAACGTATAAATACCTTCTTAACCCCAGGTATTGCTCTCGTTTGTCTCAATAAACTTAAATATTCTTTGTGATCTACAATAAGATTCTTACACGGGGTAGGTGATAAACACTGTCTATGTTTACATACTCCTGCAGTTTCTTGAATTTTACATGCCTTATGTCTGAAGTTTGCAGTTGGACCGCCTATATCATGTATATAGCCTTTAAAGTCTTTTAGTGTTGTCATAAGTTTAGCTTCATCTAAAATAGATTTTTGACTTCTATTTTGAATTGTCCTTCCTTGGTGAAAAGTAAGGGCGCAGAAAGAACAACCGCCAAAACATCCCCTATGGCTTGTAATAGAAAAACTAACTTCTTTTATCGCAGGTATTCCACCTTTAGCCTCATACATAGGGTGATAAGTCCTTGTATAAGGTAAATTATACACTATATCCATCTCTTCTTGGGTAAGTGGAAACTGAGGAGGAGTTTGAATAATATATCTGTCACCATGTTTTTGTACTAAAGTCTGACCTCTTATAGCATCTTGCTCATAATATTCAAGCTTATAGCTTTCAGCATAGGCTACCTTGTCAGTGGATACTTCCTCGAAAGAAGGAACATCTATAAGTTTTTGTAAACTAGTTAATTCTTTAGTTGAATATACAGTCCCTCTTACATCCGTAATCTTACTTATATGCATTCCATATTTTAAAAGGTTAGCAACTTGGGTGATGGTTTTCTCTCCCATACCATATATTAAAAGGTCTGCTTTAGAATCTAAAAGTATACTTCTTCTCACTTTGTTATCCCAGTAGTCATAGTGGGCAAATCGGCGTAGACTTGCTTCTATTCCACCTAGTATAACTGGCACATCTTTGTAAGCTTCTCTTGCTTTATTAGAATATACAATAACAGCCCTATCAGGTCTGTGGCCGCCTTCGCCTCCAGGTGAATATAGGTCATCGCTTCTTTTCTTTTTTGCTGTCGTGTAATGATTTACCATAGAGTCAATGTTTCCAGAGTTTATTAAAAAAGCAAATTTTGGTTTACCAAGCTTTCTAAATTCCTCGACATTATTCCAATCAGGTTGTGCTATTATACCAACTGTAAAGCCCTCACTTTCTAATACTCTAGAAATTATTGCAGTACCAAAAGAAGGGTGATCCACATAGGCGTCTCCAGTAATAAGCACAAAATCCAATTGTTCTATACCACGGACCTTTAGATCTTCTTTACATACAGGTAAAAATCTATTATTTATTTCCATTCATACTCTCCATTCTAATAAGGTTTAAAGTTGACTTTCAACTATAGATATTCAATCTCATAACTTACATTCATCAAGTATATAGTAACTAAGTTATCAGGTTGAATATCTATAATATAAACTCGATAAATCTCATATTAGCATAATAGAGTGAAAATATAAACAAGAAATTTTTGATATAATCAGAGCAGTTTAAAAGACTTTAAAGTTATATTTGTATTTGGTAGAATAATGAAAAGAGGTGGGAGATATGTGTAAGGTTAATGTAAGTGTGCAAGAGGCAACGGATGAAAGCATCAGTAACGCAAATTTAACGGTAATTACAGGAAGAGGAACCTACGAGATAAAAGCAATAAAAGAAAAGTCTATTATGGAAAATCTAATAGATAATAAGATAAAGATATGGGCGCCTTGTAATGGTAGAGGAACTTGTGGTAAGTGTAAGGTGCAGTTGATAAAAGGAGATGTAAAAAGAGGGAAAAGTAATCACATATTGCTAAGTGATAAAGATATAGATCAAGGAATAGGACTTGCGTGCTGTTCTTATACCATATCGGATTGTATTATAAAAATATCACAAGAAAATGATAAAGAATTTGAAATTTTGGATAGCTATAAAAGAGATGATTTTTTGTTTAATCCTGAAATAGCAGTTAAAAAAGTACAGATAAATGAAGATGAAATGGACGGTTTAAGCTTAACAAAACTTATAAGTTCGAAAATAGGAGAAAGCTATGAGTTCTCATTAAAATCAATAATAAAACTCTCAACAGTAATAAATAAAAGTTCAGAAAGTCAGGTTAGTAACTCACTATATGGGAAAAAAGAATTAAGTTTACTAGTAGAGAAAAATAAGATTATAGATGTGTATAGTGAAAGGGAAGTAAAAGCTTTTGGAGTAGCAGTGGATATAGGAACCACCACTATAGTTTTAAGTCTTGTAGATTTAATGAGTGGAACTATAGTAAATAATGTATCTATTTTAAACTCTCAAAGACAATTTGGAGCAGATGTAATATCTAGAATTCAGTATAGCTCAGAAAAAAGTATGAAAACAATTAGTGATGCTGTGAAAGAGGATATTACTCACGGAATAGAAAGAATATGCACAGGTGCAAAAATAGAGAAATCTCAAATATATAAGGTAGCTATTTCAGGCAACACAGTTATGCTTCATCTATTAATGGGACTATTCTGTGAATCTATTGCAGTATACCCTTTTAATAGTGTCATAAATTCCTCAATAGAGATTAAATTCAATGAATTATTTAGAAGTGATACATTAGATTGTACAACTATTATTCTTCCTAGTGCATCTGCATATGTGGGAGCCGACATAACATCAGGAATGGCTAATTGCGACTTTTATAGGTCTGAAGAAATATGTATGTTAGTGGATATAGGTACTAATGGGGAAATGGCTATTGGAAACAAGGGTAAAATACTTTCCACTGCAACAGCAGCAGGACCAGCATTTGAAGGAGCAAATATAGAAAATGGAGTTGGAAGTATAAATGGTGCAATATGTTCTGTGAAAATAGAAAACTCTAATGTTATATATGAGACCATAGGGGGTGAAGAACCTGTTGGGATATGTGGGTCAGCGGTGATAGATATAGTAGCAGAAGCTTTAAGAAATAATTTAATTGATAAGACCGGAAGAATTAATATAAAAAAATGTGAGCAAAATTATATAAAAATAGCAGATGCAGAAGGGAAGAATATAGCCTTCACACAAAAAGATGTAAGGGAGTTGCAACTTGCCAAATCAGCAATCAGATCAGGGATGGAGGTGTTGATTAAAAGTTTTGGTTGTAGTTATGAGAATATAAATAAGTTATATTTGGCTGGTGGATTTGGTAACAGGATGAATATTAATAACGCTATAGCAATTGGTATTATTCCGGAAGAATTAAAGAGTAAGGTTTGTTTGATTGGTAATAGTGCGCTTGGTGGTACTATAAGATATTTATTAGACAAAGATACATATACTTATATAGAGAATATAATATCAGTAACTGAAACTATTGATATATCCATGAGCGAAGAGTTTAATAATTTGTTTATAGAAAATATATCCTTTAATTAGTGTGGCAAAAATTGTTTTTTTCAATATACTATAAGTAGTGAGATTCTATTATAAAACTCAACTAAAAAACTAGATCATTATAGTAGCTAACTGTTCAATTAAATTGGTAGAAAAGAGTTAAAATTCTGCATGAGAAGAAGTAAATTAAAAGAAAACAGAAATAATACAATGTAATCGGTAAATATAAATAGATTTACTATTTTATAGTTGCATTTTAGTTAATTTGTACTATAATTAATAATGTAAATGAAAGTTGAAAACTAAAAAAGTTATATTAAGTTAGGTGAGGCTCCTATACAGATATACGCTACTGCCCGGAAACATCGAGAGATGCCAATGGGTCAACAGGTACTACCGAATCAAGGTTTTACCTAACGTAGCTGGACTTTGAGAAGTCTAAAGCTGTATAGTGCTAAAACTCAGACTGTAAAAAGTTTTAGTTTATGAGAGAGAGCCTTTTTGAGGTTCTCTCATTTTATTTTATATAGGTGGTGTGGTTAAATGGACGCTGGTCCTAGTAGTGGTCGATTATTCTTTAAACAAAAATTAAATAGTATTATGCGGAGGAGCATTTACATCAAATAGATAAAGAACAATTTTCTTTTAAGCATTAGCATTTCAATAATTTCTTATCGTTGTTGTAGATATTCCTCTGTAAATAGAAGGAGGAATATTTATGAAAAAGTTAGCTAGTTTCTTCTTAAGTAAAGTTCTCTACAGGAAAGTTTATGATGAATTTAATGAACCTATAGGGAAGCTTTGCGACATTTATGTAACTACTGATGGTAGTTTCCCAAGGGCTATAGGATACCAAATCAAAAAAGATGGGGAACTAATTAATTGTGAGTTTAAGAATATTACCTTCTACGAAGAAGATAGTAAGGTAATTATAAAAGGCGAAGGTGTAAGAGAAATTATTGTTCAAAAGTATTCATATCTTTTATCAAAACATTTACTTGATAGGCAAATAGTTGATATAAATGGTAAAAAGCTTGTAAGGGTAAATGACTTAAGGCTTACCTATATAGCAGGAGAGTTTAGAGTTGTTGCCGTAGACACTGGTGTTATTGCATTAGGCAGAAGACTTGGAGTTGAGGATTTCGTCAAAGGATGTTACAGATTTTTTCATAAAAGACCTGCAGATAGTCTTATCGTTTGGGATAGTGTAGAATCTCTAGAAATGGTAAACAACAATTTAAAGTTAGCGGTGACCTATAAAAAACTTTCAAAGCTTCATCCAGCGGATTTGGCGGATATACTAGAAGACATGGACATTAATTATAGAAAGAAGGTATTTGAAAGTTTAGATCAAAACTTAGCTGCTGATATTCTAGAAGAAATTGAACCAGAAATTCAGGCAGATATCTTGGAAAATTTGAGTCAAGCAAAACGAGAAGAAGTCTTAGACAACATGCCAAATGATGAAATTGCTGATATTTTAGATGAGGTAGATGAAGAGACAGCGGAAAGAATACTTCTTAACATGGAAAAGGAAGATGCTGATGAGGTAAGGTCTCTTATGGAATATGAAGAAGAAACTGTTGGAAGTATAATGAATAAGGATTTTATAGCCTTTAATATAAGTATAACTGTACAGGAAACAATTGAACTTTTAAGAGAAATGAAACCGGATGATGAGGTATCTCATTATATATATATTATAGATGAAAATGAAAGACTTCAGGGGTTGGTATCTCTTAAGGACCTTTTGTTATCTAATCCTGAAAGTAAATTAAGAGAAATCATGGTGGAAAATATAGCTAAAATAAAAGATGACGAAAATATAGATGAGGCTATAGAAGTGTGTGTTAAGTATGACCTTCTTTCCCTTCCAGTTATAGATGAAAAAGAAAAACTTTGTGGAATAGTAATCATGACTGACATAGTTGAGGATATACTAATACCAACATGGAGGAAAAGATTTAAGAAGGTAGGGTAGAAAGAAGGTAGATAAACATGAAGAGTAAAAATAAGTTTCTAATGATATTGAGTATAATAGGTCCGGGGCTTATCACTGCTAATGCTGGCAATGATGCTGGTGGTGTTACAACTTATTCGGTAGTTGGTGCACATTATGGGTATTCCATGCTTTGGGGTATGTTTGCTATTGCAATAGGTCTTGCAGTGATACAGGAAATGAATGCAAGAATGGCAGTCGTTACTGGTAAGGGACTTTCAGATCTGATAAGAGAACGATTTGGTGTAAAATGGGCTTTTTTTGCCATGCTTACATTACTGGTAGCAAATCTTGGAGTATGTATAGCAGATTTTGCTGGGATAGCTGCAAGTTTGGAACTATTTCATATAAGTAAATATATTTCAATTCCTTTGTTATCTGTTCTTATATGGTTTTTATTAACTAGAGGTGATTATTCAAAGGCTGAAAAGGTATTTCTACTACTTACGATTACGTTTTTTAGTTATATTGTAACTGCTTTTCTTGTAAAGCCTAATTGGGGGCATGTAATCACAAGTATTGTAAGGCCACAGGCTAAGTTTGACAAAGGATATTTTTTAGTGTTAATTGGGATGGTGGGTACTACCATAACACCTTATATGCAATTTTATTTACAGTCATCTATTGTGGATAAAGGAATATCAATTAAAGAGTATAAATATGAAAAATTGGACGTTTATATTGGAACAGCATGGGGAATACTGACAGCTTTATTTATTACTGTGTGTACTGCTGAAACTTTGTTTAAAGTTGGCATAAATATAGATAGCGCGCAAGATGCTGCAGCTGCCCTTGGACCGCTTGCAGGACAATATTCGTTTATCCTATTTGCCATAGGACTTTTCGGAGCATCATTTTTAGCTTGTTGCATAATACCGCTAAGTACTGCCTACGCTGTATGTGAGGCTTTCGGATTTGAAAGTGGCGTGGATAATAAGATAAAAGAAGCACCTGTATTTTTTGGATTATTTTTATTTATGATTTCTATAAGTGCTATTGTTGTCCTTATACCTAATATATCACTAATTAATATTATATTAGTAACTCAACAGTTAGCAGGTATCTTATCCCCAGTAGTATTAGTTTTTATGATAATACTTATAAATGATACCGAGGTAATGGGTAAGTATGTTAACACAACTATGCAAAATTTTATAGCAAAAGCTACAGTGTTACTTATAGTAGGTTTAACTGTATTAGCGCTTGGGTCAAATTTCGTATAACAGCAATTAAAGTAGAATTAAATTAAGATGTATATACTTGATAAATACATCTTAATTTAATTCTACTTTTTATATTTGGGTAAATTTAATATTAATAGGAAAATTACTCCTTAAATTTCCAACAGTAACTATTTACTGTTGACTTTTTTGCGTGTATTTTTTAAAAATTTGTGCACACACTAAGTTCATAGAGCGAATCATAACCTCATGCTATGATAAGGAGTGATTATATGAAAAAAAGGATTTCTAAATTTAGAAAGGAAATAATTTATGTACTTGCTATTATGTTTACATACAGTGTCACAACTATAGGTGTTGCTCCTTACAATAATGCAGCAAGAGCTATAGCCTATAATTACGGTGATAGAGGAAATATAGTGTTAGAAATACAAAGAAGACTTAAAGCTTGGGGTTATTATGAGGGTGATTTAGATTCAATATATGGTTATAGAACTTATACTGCAGTTAGGAGTTTCCAAGGTAAACAAGGACTAACAGCAGATGGAATAGCAGGGAATGCAACGCTTAATGCATTAGGAATTAATGCAGGACAATATGCGACAAACACCGCGACAAACACTGCTGCAAAAGCTCAAAGTGCTAGTAAGTATACTACAAACAATCAAGATGTAATGCTGCTCGCAAGACTGATAAATGGAGAAGCAAGGGGAGAGCCTTATGAAGGACAGGTGGCAGTAGGGGCTGTAGTATTAAATAGAACAAGGGATTCTAGGTTTCCGTCAACTATTGCTGGTGTTATTTATCAACCTGGAGCATTCACGGCAATAGTAGATGGTCAAATCCATTCTAATATGGAGCAAAACTCTATAAATGCTGCAAGAGATGCTTTAAATGGTTGGGATCCATCAGGTGGAGCGGTATATTATTTTAATCCAGCAACATCAACTAGTAAATGGATATGGTCAAGACCGCTAATAAAGGTTATTGGTAAGCATAGATTTTGTAGATAAACAGATTTAAATTAATATTAAAAATAGGTTGACAAATTTGAAAATCATAATATAATATAATTATAGAATTCATAGTAAAACACTCAGAAATACGTTGAAAAAGGAAAGTAACTTAAAAGGAGTTTTGCAGAGAGGAAGCCATTTGCTGGGAGGTTTCTAAACAAGTTTTATGTGAAGTGCCCTTTGGAGTAATGTACCGAATTAAGTAGGCTACATCGGGTCCACCCGTTATAGTGGTAGAGCATAGCGCTGTGCTTGAGTATCGAGTTGGAATCTTGATTGTTTTAAGATTCAATTAGAGTGGAACCGCGGAGTTTACTCCGTCTCTAAGTTTATAGAGACGGGGTTTTTTGACGTTAAAAATATTTTTAAGCTCATAGGGAATTATAATAATAAATAATTAAAATTTTATAATAAAAATGGAGGTATTAATAATGATATTTAGTAATGCAATTGATATGATAGGAAACACACCTTTATTTAAGCTTAGCAATATGGTTGATAATAACATGGCGGAGGTATATGTAAAACTTGAAAAGTTTAACCCAGGTGGAAGTGTTAAGGACAGAGCAGCACTTGGAATGATTGAAAAAGCTGAAAAAGATGGAATTATAAAACCGGGTGATACTTTAGTTGAGCCAACTAGTGGTAATACGGGGATTGCACTAGCTATGATAGGAAAATTAAAGGGATATAAGGTTATCATTGTTATGCCAGAAACAATGAGCGTGGAAAGAAGAACTATGATGAAGGCTTATGGAGCAGAACTTGTGCTTACTGATGGTGCTAAAGGAATGAAAGGTGCTATAGAAAAGGCATCAGAAATAGCAAATGATAAAGAAGGATATTTCATCCCACAGCAGTTTATTAACGAAGCTAATCCAGTAAAGCATTATGAAACTACTGCGGAGGAAATATTAAGTGATTTAAAAGATTTTGATGTATTTGTAGCAGGCGTTGGTACAGGTGGAACAATATCAGGAATTGGTGGTAAATTAAAAGAACGTAATAGTAATATAAAAGTTGTAGGTGTTGAGCCTGCTAAATCACCTGTAATATCAGGCGGACAGGCTGGACCACATAAAATACAGGGAATAGGAGCAGGATTCATTCCTGATATTTATAAAAAAGAATTAGTAGAAGAAGTTATGACTATAACAGATGAGGATGCTTTTGAGTATGCAAGACTTATGGCAAAAGAAGAAGGAATTTTAGTGGGAATATCATCTGGCGCTAACATAGCAGCAGCCATAAAGATTGCAAAAGAACTTGGTAAGGGTAAAAAAGTAGTTACTGTTGCACCAGACGGAGGAGAAAAGTACTTATCAATGGGATTATACGATTAGTTCCAATTCATGGGGGGGAAGAGTTATGAGAAATCCGTTTAAGTCATTATCTTATGATTTAAAAAGTGCTATGAAAAATGATCCTGCGGCTAGAAACCAAATAGAGGTATTTCTTCTATATCCGTTTGTTCATGCACTTATTGGATATAGAATATCGAATGTTTTATATAAGAGAAAGTTCTTTTTCTTAGCGAGATTAATATCCCAACTAGCTAGGTTCTTTACAGGCATAGAAATACATCCGGGGGCGACAATAGGAAAAGGATTGTTTATTGATCATGGCATGGGTGTGGTTATTGGAGAAACAGCAGAAATAGGAGATAACGTAACTTTATATCATGGAGTAACTTTGGGTGGTACTGGAAAAGACACTGGAAAGAGACATCCAACTGTAGGCAATAACGTCGTTATAGGAAGTGGTGCTAAAATTCTAGGACCTATAGTTATTGGTGACAATGTTAAAGTGGGTGCAAATTCAGTAGTTTTAAGAGATGTACCATCAGATTGTACAGCTGTTGGAATACCTGCTAAGTATATTCACAGAAAGCCTGCTCCAGCAGTGATAGAAATCAAGGATTATAAAGGAAGAAAAAAGAGTATATATAATGAAATGGTGATATAGTATAATTGGGGATGAGTAACTACGGGTTGAAATGAGTATATTTTCAGCTCTCAGTTCCTCATCCTTA
This sequence comes from Clostridium sp. CS1-1, assembly GCF_056135525.1. Taxonomy (NCBI): domain Bacteria; kingdom Bacillati; phylum Bacillota; class Clostridia; order Eubacteriales; family Clostridiaceae; genus Clostridium; species Clostridium sp. CS1-1. The sequence goes on from NZ_CM148680.1 coordinate 234,690, forward strand.
ATTACTTTTATACAGAGAAAGTTTCAGAGTAGATAGGTATCGGATAATTAAAATTTTACCTGATGTAGATTTGGGTTTAAGAGGTGATGAATGTGAATCATAAGGAGCGAATAATACAATACTGTAAAGAATTAGGGATAGATGTTATTGGTTTTACAGATTGCAGGATATTTAGTGAATTAAAACCTTATTTTGAGAATAGAAAAGAAAGAGAATTAGAAAATGAGTTTGAGGAAGAGGAGATAGAAAAAAGAATAAATCCATTCCTATACATGGAAGATGGAAAGACAATAATATCTATTGCTTTTCCGTATTTGTTTGATAATAATTTTAAGGGAGCTATAAATTTCTCAAAGTATACTAGAGGTAAAGATTATCACGCTGTAGTTTCTAGTTACCTCAAGAGGATTTGTGAATTTATAGAGGGTTTAGGTGGAAAAGCAATACATTTTGTTGATAGTAATGCACTACCTGAAAGGTACATTGCAACTCAAAGCGGAATAGGTTTCCTAGGTAAAAATAATACTCTTATTACAGAGAAATATGGCTCGTATGTGTTCTTAGGTGAAATAATAACGAATCTTAGTATAGAAAAGGATAAGCCTTTAGAAAACAAGTGTGGAGATTGTAATCTGTGTCAAACTGCATGTCCTACAGGTTCAATTAAGGTTGGAAATAACCCCAATATATGTTTATCGTATATAACGCAGAAAAAGGATATAGAAGACCAGTGGTTTAAGAAGTTTAAAGGGAGAATGTTTGGTTGTGATACCTGTCAAATTGTATGTCCTTATAATAAAAGTGCAGCCTTTTCTAACTTAGAGGAGTTTAGACCTAATGAATTTATGAATGACATTGCCATAGAAGAATTAATTAATATAGATAAAAAAACTTTTAAAGAAAAATATAGTCAAACATCCTGTGGTTGGAGAGGAAAAAATGTATTACAAAGGAATGCATTAATCAATGCGATTATTTTAAATAAAGATATGAAAATAGGAGAAATTACATCACCTTATGTAAAAAATTATTATGATAGACTTTTAGAGTTTTTCAAACTATAATTTATATTGAAGAGTAAATTTTACATTATTTTATAACTTGATTCGATCTGTGATGAAAGTAATCCTTAAATTACAGAGTATGATTGAGTATATGCATAATGAAAGGTGGGCATTGTTATGATTTCTCCTGGAGTGGCCAAGATTATAGGCTATCTTCCTAAAGGATTTGTTCAGGTTTTATCAAGAAAGATAGTAAATGGATATTTAAAAAAATATGCTGATATAGAAGTTACAGGATTAGAGGATTTAAAAAAGGTAAAAGGACCCATAATATTCGTATGTAATCACTTAAGTAATTCGGATGCATTGGTTATAAATAAGGCTTTAAGAGATCAAGACATAACTTTTATTGCAGGCATAAAATTATCTGACAACCCTTTAACTAGCATTGGTATAAATATCACCAAGACTATAACTATAAGGCCGAACACTGCGGATAAAGAAGCTATATCCAAAGTTATAAAGACATTAAAAGATGGTAATAATATTCTTATATTCCCAGAGGGAACACGAAGTAGAACTGCGCAACTGATTAGGCCTAAAAAGGGAGTTGTTCTAATTCAGAAGTTGACTAAAGCGTCAATAGTTCCTCTTGCTGTATATGGAAGTGAAAAACTCCTTCCTATAAATAGCAAAGATATGGGGTTAGAAAAGTTTCATCATGCTAAAGTTAATATTAATATTGGAAAGCCAATGGAACTTCCTGAAAAGTATAAGGAAGAAGACAAACGTGATTATGAAGATAGGGCTATGGATTTTTTGATGAGAAAGATTGCCGAACTTTTGCCTGAGGAATATAGAGGAATATATGGATAAAAGAACAGCCGTGGAATAGTATCTACGGCTGTTTTCATAGAAATATACTTGTAGTCATAATTTTAATAAAGCAGGTGATAATGTTGGATAAAGAAAATATGAAAGAGGTATTAAGGATATTAAGTGAAACTTATCCGGAGGCAAAATGTGCTCTTAATTTTAATTCACCTTATGAATTATTAGTTTCTACTATATTATCAGCTCAATGTACAGATGTAAGAGTCAATCAGGTCACAGAGCAGTTATATAAAAACTATAATACTCCAGAAAAAATGCTGAGTCTTACAGAGGAAGAGTTAGGAGAAAAAATTAAAAGTTGTGGATTTTACAAAAATAAAAGTAAAAATATATTGGGGACCACTAGGACCATAATAGAAGAGCATGATGGGAAGGTTCCAGATACTATGGAAGAGCTTATAAAACTTCCTGGCGTAGGAAGAAAAACAGCGAATGTGGTACTCTCAAATGCTTTTGGAATACCAGCTATTGCTGTGGATACTCATGTTTTTAGAGTGTCAAATAGAATAGGTATTTCTAAAGGAAATACACCAGATGCAGTAGAGAAAGGACTTATGGAGAATGTGCCTAGGGATATGTGGAGTGATGTTCATCATTATCTGATATGGCATGGAAGACAAATATGTAAGGCAAGAAAGCCTAATTGTGAAATATGTCCTGTAGCGCCATACTGCGAATATTTTAATAATGTAGTTGAGGAGTAGCATTCAATAATAAAACACTCCTGTGATGCTGTAATCAGAGCGACAGATTAGTACCCCAGGAATCATAACTAAAGCTATTAAAACTAAAAGCACTGTTTATAGTTCTGGGAGTGTTGAAAAGAGAAGGTTATCCCCAAACATACGAAAAACTTACTGAATATGTGGACAAAACTTAAAAAGATTGTGGATTAAATTTAGTTTTTTATATAGGAGGAATTTTTAGATGAACGTTAAAGAAGAGGCATTAAAAATACATAAAGAGAATAAAGGGAAGCTAGAGATTAAAAGTAAAATTGAATTAAAAACGAGAGAGGATTTATCTATAGCATACACACCTGGAGTAGCAGAACCTTGTCTTAAAATAGCTGAAGATAAAAATGCTATTTATGATTATACGATTAAAGGTAATACAGTAGCTGTAGTTACAAATGGTACTGCAGTTCTTGGACTTGGGGACATTGGTGCTGGTGCAGGGCTTCCTGTTATGGAAGGAAAAGCTTTGCTGTTTAAAGAGTTTGGTGGGATAGATGCATTTCCTATATGTATAGATAGCAAAAATCCAGATGAAATAATCAAGACTGTAAAAATGATATCACCTACTTTTGGTGGAATAAACTTAGAAGACATAAAGGCGCCAGAATGCTTTTATATAGAAGAAACTCTAAAAAGAGAATTGGATATTCCAGTTTTTCATGATGATCAACATGGAACAGCTATTGTAGTACTTGCAGGTCTTTATAATGGACTAAGACTTTTAGACAAAAATATTCAAGAGGTTAATATTGTAATAAATGGAGCAGGATCAGCCGGAATTGCAATATGTAAGCTACTACTTAAGGCAGGCGCAAAGAACATAGTAATGTGTGATAAAAATGGTGCATTAGTAGAGGGTGATAAAGATTTAAATGAAGCTCAGCAAAGTATTGCAAAGCTAACGAATAGAAATAAGGAAAGAGGGACTCTAAAAGAAATAATTAAGAATAAAAACGTATTTATAGGAGTTTCAGCAGCAGGGGCACTTACAAAAGAAATGGCTCAGTCAATGAATAATGATAGCATAGTATTTGCTATGGCAAATCCTGTGCCGGAAATAATGCCAGACATCGCAAAAGAAGCAGGTGTAAGAGTAATTGGAACTGGGCGTTCGGATTTTCCAAATCAAATAAATAATGTTTTAGTGTTCCCAGGTATATTTAAAGGGGCGTTAGAAGTAAGGTCTAAGGTTATTAATGATGAGATGAAACTTGCTGCAGCGAGGGGAATAGCTAACCTAATTACTGATGAAGAATTAAAAGAAGATTACATAATACCGGATGTTTTTGATAAAAGAGTATGCAGTTCTGTGGCAGAAGAGGTTAAGAGGATTGCGAGAGAAATGGGAGTGGCAAGAGTTTAATTACGGGCTTAGTTGGTTAATAGTTAATAATGGACAGTTGACAGTTAAGGAAGTTTTTCCTCCTTACGTCGGAAAATAATTAATTTCTCTGACACTTGTTTCACTTGTGATGAAACATTGTAGGTTAAATTAGAGCAAGCTCTAATTTAACCTAGTTTACCGAAGAAAAACCAACCTTAACTGCCCAATGTCCACTTAACTAAAGTCAATTATTTAATCAATTCTCTTCTAAGCCAATCGAGTGCAGTTATAGTAGTCCTTCTCCTTATTCTATCCCTATCTCCTGAAAGTTCAAGTTTTTTAACTTGAACAATTCCATTTATATAGAGCCCTATGTACACAAGTCCTACAGGCTTTTCAATAGTTCCACCACCTGGTCCTGCGATACCGGTAGTAGATAAACCTATGTTTGTGCCAGAGGTTTTAGCAATACCTTCTGCCATCTCTCTTGCGGTTTCCTCACTTACAGCCCCGAATTTTTCTAATGTTTCTTTTTTTACATTTAGACGATTCATTTTTGCATCGTTGCTATAGGTAACGGCTCCTTCCATAAAAGTGGAGGAAATACCAGGATAGTTAACGAGTTTTGATGCTATTAGCCCACCAGTGCAGGATTCTGCTGTGGATATTGTTAGGTTTTTTGATATAAGAAGATTTCCTATAACCTCTTCAAGCGAAGTCTCATCTTCACCATATATGTTTTCACCTAATCTATCTCGAATTTGTTTTTCTATGGGAACTATAAGTCTAGAAGCTTCTTCTTCAGTTTTAGCCTTAGCAGTAAGCCTCAAGGTAACCTCCCATTCCTTTGCGTATGGAGCAACTGTAGGGTTAACGCTTTCATTTATAATGTCAGAAATTTGCTCGGCCATAACGCCTTCGCCAATACCACAAATCCTTAATATCTTAGATTTTAAAATCTCATCACTATACTTTCTTAGAAATGGGACTACATAGTTTTCAAACATAGGCTTCATCTCTCTTGGAGGTCCAGGTAAAACTATGAGAATTTTTTCGTTTTCCACTATGGCACAACCAGGAGCAGTGCCATGATCATTTGGAAGGATAGTCGATCCTTCAGGAAAATAAGCTTGTTTTAAGTTATTTCCTTCTAGTTCGCCTCTACCATTTCTAATAAAATATGAATTAAGTTTATCTAGAGTAACTTGGTCCAGTACCATCTTCTTGTTAAAATATTCAGCACCTGTTTCTTTAGTAAGGTCATCAGGAGTAGGCCCTAGGCCACCTGTAGTAATTACTAAGTTAGCCCTACTAAAGATGTCTTTAAATTCATTCTTTAATCTTTCCGCATTATCGCCAACTACAGATTGGTGATACACAGAAAAACCAAGGTCTGCTAGTCGTTTTGATAAGTATTGACCGTTTGTATTTACAATATCTCCAAGTAAAATTTCTGTACCAACACATAAAATTTCAGCCTTCATTTATATACCTCCAGCGATTTAAAATTAAGAATTAAAGTTATATATTTTAAATTATACACTATATTTACGCCAATGCTTAATTTAGTCTTATTTGTCTATTATATTTGTTTATTTTAGCAAATATAATAAATAAGTAATCAATAAATACAAAAGTGAGTAACACTGTAGTATAATAACATTGGGGAAAAGCAAAGGGGGATTTTCAAATGGAGTTAGAAAAAAAGGTTAATACCTCTAAGAATGGCCTTATAGGAATAGTTATAATTTCAGTTTTACTATTAAGTTCGGCTTGTGGTTACATAACGTATCATTATCAGGACATAAAATATTGGAATAATTTAATTTATCCAGGGGTAACGGTAGATGGTATAAATTTATCGGGAAAAACTAAAGCCGAAGCTTTAGCTGTAATCAGAGGAATTTCTGCTGAACGAGTGTCTAAAGGAAAAATTAACGTTATTGAAGGTGAAAATAATTATACTTTAGGTTATTCTGAACTAAATCTAAAGTTCGATATAGATTCAGCTGTTAATCAAGCTTATGCTTATGGGAAAAACTTGAATTTATTCCATAAGTATATCTTATTAAAAAAGCCAAACTACATAAACTATAAACTAACCTTCTCTTATAATAGAGAACCTGTAAAGAATTTAATAAAAACTATTGAAAGTGACGTGAACATCGCTCCTAGAGATGCCACTTTAGAAGTTGCAGGAAATGGTTTCAATGTAGTATCAGAAAAGATCGGTAGGAGGGTTCAACGAGATAGAATTGAGAAAGAGATTTTAACTGAATTGAATAAGGGTGTAAGTAGTGATGTTCAGGTAAGCGTGCCTACAGAAACATTTGAACCTAGAATCAAAGCAGACATGATAAAGGGTATTAATTCAAGAATTGGAGGGTTTACTACAAACTTTGGAGCTATATCCTCACCACAAAGGTCTAATAATATAATTATATCAACTAAGAGTATTAATGGAAAAATATTGATGCCAGGGGATGTGTTTAGCTTCAATGATATTGTAGGTGAAAGAACTTCAGAAAGAGGGTACGAGGCTGCGCCGGTGATTGTAGATAACAGGTTAGAGTCAGGGCTTGGTGGAGGAATTTGTCAGGTATCTTCTACACTATATAATGCGGTATATAATTCTGGTATGACATCATTGGAAAGAACTCACCATACACTTCCAGTTCATTATGTACCAGAGGGAATGGATGCCACTGTAGACTATGGAAATATTGATTATAAGTTCAAGAATACGCTGGAATATCCGGTATACATACAGGCATACACTGCAGGTGGAAATGTTGTTTTTAACTTGTATTCTAATTCAGCTGCTAGAAATTAATTTGAATAAGTTTTGTTTTATAGTATAATAGCTAGGTAAAAGATAAAATTATGTCGGATAAAGTTATGCTTAACATGGTTTTTGTTGTAGCAAACGAAGGATAAGTAAAGAGGTGATGTTGGTGGCAAGGAAGAAGAGAGCTAAGAAGAAAAAGTTACCCTTGGGAATTATAATAGCTGTTGTAATAATAGTAAGTAGTTCTTTTGGAGTAATATTCCATCAGTATAGCACTGTAAAACAGTGGAACAACTTAATATACCCTGGAGTTAAAATTGAAGGCGAAAACTTATCTGGAAAAACTAAGGATGAGGCGAAAAAGATTATAGAACAAGGACATGGTGCTACTGTAATAAAAAAGAAAATGAATATAGTTACACCAGATAAAACATATACTATAGATTATTCTAAACTAAATCCTAAACATAATGTTGATGAAGTTATAAATCAAGCTTTTGAATATGGAAAAAGTTTAAATTTGTTTTCTAAATACAGATTAATAAAAAAAGGTGGAGAAAAACAATTCGAACTAAACTTTGCCTATGATACAAAGCAAATAGATAGTATATTAGATACTATTGAAAAGGATGTAAAAAAGGATCCTATAAATGCAAAAATGAAAGGATATGGAGGAAATTTCGAAGCCGTATCGGAACAAAATGGTAGAAAGCTTGAGAAAGATAAATTAAGAAAAGAAATAACTTCTAAGATTAATGGAGATAAAGGACCAGATGTAACCATTAATGCACCTATTGAAGTGGTTACGGCCAGAATCACTGCAGAAAAGTTATTCTCTATAGATTCCAGAATTGCAACATTCACTACCAATTACGGGTCTATATCATCGCCAGAAAGAGCGAATAATATAATATTAGCAACAAGAAGTATCAATGGTACAATATTATTGCCTGGAGATGTATTTAGCTTTAATGATGTGGTTGGGGAAAGAACTGCTGGAAAAGGATATCAATCAGCTCCAGTTATTATAGGAAACCAAGTTGATTCAGGTTTAGGTGGAGGAATATGTCAGGTATCTACAACATTATATAATGCAATACTTAGATCTAATATTAATTCTGTAGCAAGGGCACATCATACGCTTCCGTCTCATTATGTGCCTTTAGGTTTGGATGCCACAGTTGATTATGGTAATCTAGACTATAAGTTTAAAAATACTCTAGATTATCCAATGTATATAGAAGGTAGTACTTCAGGGGGAAATGTTATCTTTAATATATATTCTAATAGTTCTCTGAAAGGTATAGTAACTGAAATTAGCTCAGAAGTATATGAAACTATACAGCCAGGAGTAAAATATGTGGATGATCCTACTTTGCCTATTGGACAAACACAACAAGTGCAAGCACCGTCTACTGGTTTTAAAGTTAAAGTTACAAAAAAGGTTATTCAAAACGGGAAAGTTATTAGTCAAGATGTTGTTGCAAATGACTTCTATAAGCCTGTTGATGCTATTATAAAAAAAGGAACGAAAAGTTAAAGAGAAATAGGGAATTAGGAATTTTAATAGTTTCTAATTCTCTATTTTAATTTTATCCGATGACTATCCAATCTAATACTCCATCTGGTTGGAGTTTCACTTTATACTAGTAGAAATATTATATAGATATATTCATTATGTTGGAATAATATGATATAATATACTTGTAAAATTATTACAGATGCGGGTATGGCGGAATTGGCAGACGCGTTAGATTCAGGTTCTAATGGGTAATACCGTGCAGGTTCAAATCCTGTTACCCGCACCATAAATTTAGTTAGGATTTGAGAAAAAGATATTTGTTTAAGCATCTAAAGAAAAATCAAAATAGAGAGGATTTTAATATGAGGATTGTTAACAGGAAAAGATTTACGCTTTCTTGTATTTTTTTTACTATGCTAATGTCAATATTTGGAAAAGGATTCGTGTCGGTAGAGGGTAGAAGTATTCTTAGGGAATCTTCGTTACCTGTGATTAAGGCCTCAGGAAAAAATAATAAATTAGAGGATAATAAAGATAAGTTAAATGAAAATAGCAAATATATTATAGTTCTAGACTCAGGGCATGGTGGAGTTGATAAGGGAGCAAGCTATGGAACTATGAATGAAAAAGATTTGACACTTAAAGTTGTAAAATATGTAGAAGAGTATTTAAAGAATAAAGGATATACTGTAATTTTAACAAGGAATACTGATGTACTTATTCCGTTAAAGGAAATAGGTGCTAAGGCAAATTCTAGTAGGGCTGATGTTTTTATTTCAGTACATATTAATTCGATTAGTGATCCTAACTATAAAGGGATTAGTACTTATTTTTATGATCCTGATGGATATCAGAGAGAACAAAGGATAGAACTGGCTAGAGTCATGCAGAATAAGATTTTAAAAAGTGATAAGTGGGAAGATAGAGGAATAAGGAGGCAAAATCTTGCTGTTCTTAGATACAGCAAAATGCCAAGTGCGCTAGTTGAGTGTGGTTATATTACAAGTAAAGAGGATAGGGACAAGTTATCTAAGGATGAAACATTAAAGAGTATAGGTGAAAGTATTTCAAATGGAGTTATAGAATACTTGAGCAATAAAGATAGTTATGGGTATGATGAACATAATAAAGAGAGCACTTCTTATATAGATGAAGTAAGTTCTAGTGAAAAAGATTTAATTAAACAAGATAACAAAAATAATGGCGTTAAGAAAAGTGACCAAGGCGACATATCCAACAAAATAAACAAAAATACTCAAAAAACTGATATAAAAAGTAAAAGTACAGTTAAATCAGAAACTAAGGTAGAGAAATCTTTAAAATCTAATACTAGTAAAGTTAATGTTAATGAAGTAAAACACTAAACAGTATTTGCAAACTCTTTACTATTAAGGTATTATATAATAATATATTTGATGAAATCTTTTTGAAGAGATTTTGAGTTCTCCTTATATTTTACAAGGAGAATTGCTTAGGATAAGGAGGAATTAATTTGAATTTAAATATAGTATTGTTTCAACCAGAAATACCTCAGAATACAGGAAATATAGCTAGGACCTGTGTGCTAACAAATTCTAAATTACACTTAATAAAACCATTAGGATTTAGCTTAGATGAAAAACAAGTAAGAAGGGCAGGGCTTGACTACTGGAAGCACTTAGATCTTACTGTATATGAATCCTACGAAGAACTTAGAGAAAAGTATAGCAGCTCTACGTTTTATTTTTCAACTACTCATGCCGGTAATTTTTACCATGAGGTTCAATTTAAGCAAGGTGATTTCATAGTGTTTGGAAGAGAATCATCAGGTCTTCCTGATAGAATAAGAGAAAGTGACCCTGAAAGATGTATTAAAGTACCTATGATAGAGACTAGTGCCCGTTCCTTAAATTTATCTAATACGGTATCGATAGTAGCATATGAAGCCTTAAGACAAATGGATTTCCCGAGGATGAAGTAGGAAAGGTGAGGTAATGGAAAAAATAAAGGTAATTACTGATAGTACCGCAGATCTGCCAGAATACATATTAAAAAAGTATGATATAGAAGTACTTCCTCTTTTAGTAAGTTTTGATGAGGAAACTTATAGAGATGGAGTAGATATAGACACCCATACATTACTGGAAAAAATGAGTAGTTTGGATGTGTTTCCTAAAACCACACAAGTAACACCGTCGAGATTTATAGAATGTTATAAAAAGTACATAGATCAAGGTTATAAGATAATTTCAATACACCTTTCCTCAAAGATGAGTGGTACTTATCAATCAGCATGTATAGCTAAAGAAACTCTTGAAAGTGATGAAATTGTTGTGATAGATAGTCTAAATGTAACATCCGGACTAGGACTTTTAGTAATAAAAGCGGCAAAATTAAAGGAAAGCGGACTTTCAATAGATATTATTAAGGAAGAGCTTCTTACAATAATACCGCATATAAAAAGCGCAATTGTTTTCAATAGTTTGGATAATTTAGTTAAGGGTGGAAGATTGTCTAAAACAGCTGGGGTTATTGGGAGTTTATTGAGTATAAGGCCTATACTTACAGTAGATAATGGTGAAATGGTAGTTATGGATAAGGTTAGAGGAAGTAAAAAAGCTGTAAGAACTATTTTAGACTATGTTTATAAAAAAGGAATAAAGAGTGAGGAAGAAACTATTCTGCTTGAAATAGAAAGCAAGGATGTTGATATATTAAGAGGGGAATTAAAGGCTAATGGAAGTTCGTTTATAGACTGTCAAGTAGGTTGCGTTGTAGGAGTACACGCTGGACCTGATGCTACTGGAGTATTTTTTATAGAGAATTTTTAATACTTAACAATAATTTATTTGATAGAAAAGCGCCATAAATATTATTAAACTCCGATAATATTTATGGCGCTTTTCTTATTTATAATAAAAACTATATATATAAATTGATGATTATAACAATTTGTTAACAAAATAGTGTTAATAAATTGTAACAAATGTTAACAAACTATTGTTAACAAATTATCAAAATTGCATTTCGAGCAAATATATTAATAAGTTCAAAAAATAAGGGTAAAAATGCATTTATTTGACGAATTAAGTCATTTGATTAAATATTTTGTATAATAAACGAAATAAATAGTCGAAATATATCCATTTAAAGTAATTAGTACAAGAAAATGTAACTAAGTATTAGTAAAATGAATAATATGTATCAAAAAACACAATACTAAATATCTTTTAAAAATATAGAATTTTTTGTATTAGTAATATATAATAGTAATTGTAAACAGTAACATTAAAAAAGTTAATAAGTTTGGATGAAATTTTCGGGAGATTAAGTAGAATTGTTAACAAAGTTTTGCGCAATTTATTACTTAGCTATAGATCTAAATGTGAATTTAATATCTAGATATATAGCATCCTTAAGTGGATAGCCGAAGGAAGAAATATTATTTTTGCGAAATAATATGAAGCTCTCAGGCAAAAGGACCGAAAATGGACAAGTCTCTGGAAAGCTTATGCACCGAAGGAGTAAAACTCTCAGGTTAATAGACAGAGGTAAAAGCGAAAAAGCCTTTACCTCTGTTTTTTTGTTTATCTAATTGCCAATTGATGGATTGGTAATAATCCTATAAAGGAGATTGAGTATGATAGAACCAATAATAGTTGTAACAAATAATCCACTTAGCAAAGAAAATTTAAGTAATAAATATGTAACTGAATTTATAGGCGGGTCTACTATTGAAGTTTTTAAAAAAGTAAGAGACTATATTCATAATGGACACAAGCTACTTACTCATCCTTTAATGAGTAGTATAAAACCAAATGAGACTCCGTATAGAACAGTCATCATATCAAAAAATAAAGAAAATACTGTAGATATGGATTCCTTAAAGTATATAGAAGAAGGAATATATGCAACTGAAAAGTTTACAACAAAATTTGGGATTCCAAATTGGAATGAAAATGTTTTAGAGGATTTTCAGTTAATAGATTATGATTTGATTTATCATGCATTATACTAATATATTTTATATAATAACTAGACTTTGTATCTAGGATTGGATATATACTACATATCCATAATTGCAAGGTTTATAAACATCTAGTAAAATAGGGGTTAATCATAAGGGCTTATTATCCTAAACTGGTGATTCTCACTAGTAATGATTTAATTAATAATATTTAGGAGGTAATAACAATGTCACACATTTATGACACAATAATAATTGGTGGTGGACCAGCTGGATTATCAGCAGGACTTTACGGTGCTAGATCAAGAATGGATACTCTAATTATTGAGAAAGCAAAATTTGGTGGACAAGCAACAACTACAGATGAACTAGAAAATTATCCTGGTTCAATTGAAGAATGTACAGGATCAACATTAAGTGAAAGAATGAGAAAGCAAGCAGAAGAATTTGGAACTAAGTTTGCTGTTGATGATATTATTGAAGTTGAACTTGAGGGAGATATTAAAACTGTAAAAGGTAGAAAAGACTCATATCAAGCAAAAACTATAATAATAGCTACTGGAGCTAACCCAAGGCTTGGAGGATTTGAAAATGAAGTAGAATTAAGAGCGAAGGGAGTTTCATATTGTGCAACTTGTGATGCAGACTTCTTTACTGAGCTAGATGTTGCTGTTATTGGTGGAGGGGATTCAGCTATAACTGAAGCTATATACCTTACAAAATTTGCAGAACATGTAACTGTAGTACATAGAAGAGATTCATTAAGAGCAGCGAAATCTTTACAAGAAAAAGCTTTTGCAAATCCAAAGATAAGCTTTATCTGGAACTCAGTAATTGAGAAAGCTATTGGAGATGAGATATTAGAAGGTCTTGTAATAAGAAATAGAGAAACAGGAGAAACTAGTGATTTAAAGGTTGATGGATGTTTCGTATTTGTAGGATATGATCCAATAACTCAATTATTTGCTGATAAATTAGAGTTAGAAGATGGTTATATTGTAACTGATGAAGACATGAGAACAAACATACCTGGAGTATTTGCAGCAGGAGATGTTAGAAAGAAAACATTAAGACAGGTAATAACAGCAGCGGCAGACGGAGCTATAGCTGCAACTGTTGCTGAGCATTATATAGAAAATCATAAATAAGGAGGGTCTATAAATGATAGAATTAAATAAGGAAAATTTTGATGCAGAGGTTGTAAACTATACTGAGAAGCCAGTATTCGTAGATTTCTGGGGAGATAAGTGTGAAATATGTAAACAGCTTATGCCAGGAGTACACGACCTTGAAGGAAAATATGGCGATAAAATAAAGTTTGCTAGTTTAAATACAAGCACAGCTAGAAGACTTGCTATATCACAAAAAGTTCTTGGATTACCAACAATGATAATCTACAAAAATGGAGAGAAAGCAAGTTCAATAACTGCTGACAAAATCGCTACATTAGATGATATAGAAGGCTTTATAAAAGCTTACTATGAAACTCTATAATTTAAAAGTTATCAATTAAAATTAATAATAAATAATCACTCAAAACCCTAAAAAATAGTTTGATATTGATTGAGAGTTAAAAACTTAACTCTCAATCGGAATAAATTTGGAGGTGAACACTTTGCGTTTAGAATTAGGAAAAATTTATGTAAAGGACATTCAATTTGGAGCTGAAACAAAGGTTGAAAATGGAGTTCTTTATGTAAATAAAGAAGAGTTATTAGAAGCAGTTGGTGGAGACGAAAAGATTCAAAGCATAGACTTTGAAATTGCAAAGCCAGGCGAGGAAACAAGAATAATCCCTGTAAAAGATGTCATAGAACCAAGAGTTAAAGTTGAAGGAAAGGGTGGAATATTCCCAGGATTCATCAGCAAAGTTGATATGGTTGGTGCAGGAAGAACTCATGTATTAAAGGGAGCTGCTGTAGTTACTACAGGTAAAATAGTTGGTTTCCAAGAAGGTATCATAGACATGAGCGGAGAAGGCGCTAAATACACTCCATTCTCAAAGACAAATAACTTAGTAATTATTTGTGAACCAAAAGAAGGCGTTAAACAACATGAGCATGAAGAAGCTGTAAGAATGGTTGGATTCAAAGCTGCTACATACCTTGGAGAAGCTGGAAGAAATGTTGAACCAGATGAAATTAAAGCTTATGAAACATTACCAATATTAGATCAAGTTAAACAATATCCTGATCTTCCAAAGGTAGTATATGTGTACATGCTTCAAACTCAAGGACTTTTACATGACACATATGTATATGGAGTAGATGCTAAGAAAATTATACCAACATTCTTATATCCAACAGAAGTATTTGATGGAGCAGTAGTAAGCGGAAACTGTGTTTCAGCTTGTGATAAAAACCCAAGCTATGTTCATATGAATCACCCAGTAATTGAGGATCTATATGAAAGACATGGAAAAGACTTCAACTTCTTAGGTTGTGTAATTACAAACGAAAATGTTTATCTTGCAGATAAAGAAAGATCATCAAACATGACTGCTAAGTTAGTTGAATACTTAGGAGCTGATGCAGTAATAATATCAGAAGAAGGATTTGGTAATCCAGATGCTGACCTAGTTATGAACTGCAACAAGATTACTGACAAGGGAATTAAAACTGTATTAATTACAGATGAATATGCTGGACAAGATGGAGCTTCACAATCACTTGCAGACTCAACACCAAAAGGTGATGCAGTAGTTACTGGTGGAAATGCTAATGAAGTTGTTATACTTCCAGTTATGAAAAAGATAATAGGTCACGTAGAAGCTGCTGATATAATAGCAGGTGGACACGTAGGAAGTTTAAGAGAAGATGGTACTATAGAAGCTGAAATCCAGGTTATAACTGGAGCAACAAGTGAAGTAGGATTTAACTACTTAACAGCTAAAGGATACTAAAATCACCTTAAATAGACTGAATATTAAAGTAAAATTATCACTTATCATAAAATAAGTAATTTTATGTAATAGTTAATTTTATCGATATTAGTACATTGTAAAGGTATACAAGAATGTGGATTGAAAGAGAGGAAGATATAGATGTTACAAGGAAAAAAAGTTATTGCAGTAGGAGATAGAGATGGAATTCCAGGACCAGCTATAGAAGCTTGTGTTAAATCAGCTGGAGCAGAAATAATTTTCGCATCAACAGAATGTTTTGTCTGAACAGCCGCTGGTGCTATGGATCTGGAGATCCAACAAAGAGTAAAAGACTTAACTGAAAAGCATGGTGCAGAAAACGTAGTAGTAGTAATCGGAGGAGCAGAAGCAGAAGCATCTGGACTTTCAGCTGAAACTGTAGCTGCTGGAGACCCAACTTTTGCAGGTCCACTAGCTGGAATTCCACTAGGTCTTGCAGTTTACCATGTAGTTGAGCCAGAAATAAAAGATGAATGTGATGCAACTGTTTATGACGAACAGTGCGGAATGATGGAAATGGTTCTTGACGTAGATGCTATCATCGAAGAAGTTAAGAACGTTAGAACTCAATACTCAAAATATTAATATGAAGTACGTGTAAATTCCTATAAGGGGGGAAATGCTGAAATGATTAAAGTTGTTCATTATATAAATCAATTTTACGCTGGTATAGGCGGAGAAGAAAAAGCAGATATAAAACCAGAAGTTAGAGAAGGTTTTGTAGGTCCTGGTATGGGACTAAATGGTTTACTAAGCAAAGAGGGTGTTGAAATAGTTGCTACAGTTATCTGTGGAGACTCATATTTCAATGAAAACACTGAAGAAGCTAAAGCAGAAATTATAGATATGGTTAAGAAGTATAATCCTGACCTATTTATAGCTGGACCTGCTTTCAATGCTGGAAGATATGGTGTTGCTTGCGGACACATTGCAAAGGAAGTTGAAGAAAAGCTAGGAATACCTGTACTTACAGCTATGTATATTGAAAATCCAGGTGCTGATTTATACAAAAAGCATGTTTATATTGTAGAAACTAAAAACAGTGCTGCTGGTATGAGAGATGCACTTCCAAAGGTTGCTGCTTTAGCAGTAAAGCTTGCTAAGGGAGAAGAAATCGGACTACCTACTGAAGATAACTATATCGAAAGAGGTATAAGAAAGAATTATTTCGCAGCAGAAAGAGGATCAAAGAGAGCTGTTGATATGCTTGTTAAAAAGTTAAAGGGTGAAGAGTTTGTAACAGAATTCAAAATGCCTGTATTCGACAGAGTTGCTCCAAATCCAGCTGTAAAAGATATATCAAAAGCTAAGATAGCATTAGTTACATCAGGTGGTATAGTTCCAAAAGGAAACCCAGATCACATAGAGTCATCAAATGCTTCTAAGTTCGGAAAATATAACATAGAAGGTGTAATGGATTTAACAGCAGAAACATACGAAACTGCACACGGTGGATACGATCCAACTTATGCTAATACAGATTCAGACAGAGTACTTCCAGTTGACGTATTAAGACAAATGGAGAAAGAAGGAAAAATAGGTTCACTTCACAATTACTTCTATACTACTGTTGGTAACGGAACAGCAGTTGCTTCATCAAAGAAATTTGGTGAAACTATAGTTAAAGAATTAATAGCTGATGGTGTTGACGCAGTTATACTAACGTCCACCTGAGGAACTTGTACACGTTGCGGTGCAACGCTTGTAAAAGAAATTGAACGTGGAGGACTTCCAGTAGTTCACATGTGTACAGTAGTTCCAATCTCTTTAACAGTTGGTGCTAACAGAATAGTTCCTACAATAGCAATACCTCATCCACTTGGAAACCCAGCTTTAGAAGCTAAGGATGAGTTTGAATTAAGATACAAACTAGTTGATAAGGCATTAGCAGCTCTTTCAACTGAAGTAGAAGATCAAACAGTTTTTGACAAGTAGGATATTTAAGCTTAAGGCAGTACTAAGTGTGTATAACTAATTATTCAATACTGTTAACTGCCTTTAAGCACTCTAAAGTTTGTAAATACAGAAAATCTAAGAGCTCTCGCTAACTCGCTATCGCTCAGACAAGCGAGAGTTCTAAGATTTTCTGAATTTACAAACTAAGAGTGCTAAGAAGTCAGTTAAATGTATCTTCATAATTAGTTACACACACCTATACAAACTTTAAGTATAAATTTATTGAAACAATATTGGTGAGAATTTAAATATTGAGAATTGAGAAATGAGAATTGAGTTAAAAGCATTAGTTCTTAACTCTCAATTCTCAATGAAATTTAAGGGAGGTTTTTATAATGAGTTTTCCAGTTATAAAGAAAGCATCTTATATTTTAGTAAATACGCCAGATATGGTAATTCATAATGGTACTACACAAATGTTAGAAAGGGAGACTAATCCTGATTCAGAGTATTTAAAAGAATTAAAAAATCACTTAAGAACATTTGATGAAGTTGTAGGTTATGCTCCAAATCAAACATACATAGGAAACATGACTCCAGAAGAGCTAGGGGAATTAAAGAGACCTTGGTACAACAGTACAATCGAGAATGCTAACAGATTTGGTAAGTTTGGCGAAATAATGCCTCAAGATGAATTCTACGGATTACTAAAAGCTTCAGATGTATTTGACTTAGTAATTCTTGAAAAATCCTTTACAGCAGCAGTAAAAGAAAAGTTTGTAAATCATCCTATATTAAATGTAAAAGTAGAAGCATTAAAAGAGGGAGAAGAGCTATCAGCAATAGAAACTTTGGTTGAAAATGGAGTAGCTGAAGGTTTATATAATGCAGGGAATTTAGTAGGATGTGTTAAAAGAGCACATGAATTTGATAGTAATTTATCATCACATATAATGGTAGAAAACTTAGTAGTTAAGGCATCTGGAGTTTTAGCTCTAATGCACTTAATAAAAAATTCTGGTGTAGATGTAAATGAAGTTGGATACTTAATAGAGTGTTCAGAAGAAGCGGTAGGAGATATGAATCAAAGAGGCGGTGGAAACACTGCTAAGGCTTGTGGAGAAATAGCAGGAATTGTAGGAGCTACAGGTGTAGACATGAGAGGTTTCTGTGCTGGTCCAAGCCATGCTTTAATAAATGCTGCAGCTTTAGTAAAATCAGGAATATATAAGAATGTAATTGTATTTGCTGGTGGAAGTACAGCTAAACTTGGAATGAACGGAAAAGATCATATAAAGAAGGGCTTATCAGCACTTGAAGATTGTGTTGGAGGATTTGCTGTTCTTGTATCCGAAAATGATGGAGTAAGTCCAGTTTTAAGAACTGATGTTATTGGAAGACATACTATAGGACATGGAGCAGCACCACAAGCAGTTATAGAAGCTCTAGTATCAGAACCTTTAGCTAGAGTTGGAATGAAGATTGTAGACGTTGACAAATATGCTCCAGAAATGCAGACTCCAGATATTACTGAACCAGCTGGAGCAGGAGATGTTCCAACTCAGAACTACAAAATGATAGGAGCACTTGCTGTTAAGAGTGGACAATTAGATAGAAAAGAATTACCAAACTTCGTAAAAGATCATGGATATCCAGGATATGCTCCAACACAAGGACACATTCCGTCAGGAGTTCCAATAGTGGGACATGGCGTAGAGCATATAATGAATGGAAAATTAAACAACTTCATGGTAGTTGGTAAAGGAAGTTTATTCTTAGGAAGAATGACAAATCTATTTGATGGAGTATCTATATTAGTTGAGAAAAATACTGGAGCTACAGAAGAAGCTTCAGGAATTTCAAAAGATGAAATTAAGAACATGATAGCTGAAGGTATGAAGAAATTTGCTGAGGAAATTTTAAAATAAATTAAAGTGGAAGGTTGGCAATTGTTAACTGTCAATTGTCAACTCTCAACTTAAAAGGGGTGATCTTAATGGATGCAACTAAAAAAATAATATCAGAAGTTTTTAGTGAAATAGCTGACGGCATAAAATCCGGAAGCTTCGGTAAAAAAGTAAGAATTGGACTCACCACTTTTGGTTCGGAGCACGGTGTAGATGAAATGGTAAGAGCTGCTCAAATGGCTAAAAGTAAATATGGTGACTTTGATATAGTTTTAATAGGACCTAAAGTAGAAGGCAGCTTTGAAATAGTAGAAGTTAAGGACGCAGAAGAAGGTCATAAGAAGATGGTAGAGCTTCTAGAAAAGAAAGAATTAGATGGCTGCGTGACTCAACACTTTGACTTTCCGATAGGGGTTTCAACAGTAGGAAGAGTGTTAACTCCTGGTAAAGGTAGAGAACTTATAATTGCAACTACTACAGGAACTACTTCTACAAATAGAGTAGAAGGCATGATAAAGAATGCTATATCTGGAATAGCTGTAGCAAAATCAGTGGGCATAGATAATCCGACTGTAGGTATTTTAAACATAGATGGAGCAAGAGGCGTCGAGAGAGCCCTTAAAGAATTACAATCTAAAGGATATAACTTTAAGTTCTCAGACTCCCTAAGAGCAGACGGTGGTTCAGTAATGAGGGGAAATGACCTTTTAGCAGGAACACCAGACGTAATGGTATGCGATTCTCTAACAGGAAACCTTTTAATCAAAATTTTCGCTTCTTATACAACTGGAGGAGATTATGAAACTCTAGGATATGGATATGGTCCTGGAATAGGTGAATCTTATGATAAGCTAGTTAACATAGTTTCTAGGGCATCAGGTGCACCACTTATAAGCGAAGCTTTAAGATATTGTGCAACTTGTGCTAAAAACGATGTTTTAGGAAAAGCAAAACAAGAGTTCACAAAGGCAAACGAAGCTGGATTAAAAGATATATTAGGAAAGTTATTAGCTAAAGAAAAGCCAGCAGTAGAGGAAGAGGTAGAAATGCCTCCTAAGCAGGTAGTTACTTATGCTATACCAGGAATAGATATACTAGAACTTGAAAATGCTTGTAAAGCATTATGGAAGGAAGGTATTTATTCTGAAAGTGGTATGGGATGTACTGGACCAATTATTCTAGTACCAGAAGCAGTTGGTGAAAAGGCAACAGAGATACTAATAAAGAACGGATTTAAGTAAATATTACCCTAATGGTGGGATGCAAGACCCCGGAGATCACAAGCAAGTCTGTCGGTATTCGATAAACCTGTTTAAGACCTCAGGGGTCTTATTTTAAATATTATATAATTAAGGTGTAATTAAGATTAAATTTATAATAATCTTAGTTTTAATTTGCCATAATAGTAATGTGGAAAATATTATTAAATCTTTAGAAGGAAAAGCAAACTTTTTGTAGAATAATTTACTGGCATAGACAAATCATATAAATAAAAATAGGTGTTTTAGGAGGGAAACTTTAATGAACAAAAAGAGAGTAGTATCATTATTTGCTGCAGCAATAATGACAGTATCATTATTTGCAGGCTGTGGTCAAAAACAACAAAGCGGTACAGAAGGTGGCGGAACAAAGCAAGAGAAGAAGATAAAAGTAGGTCTTGCAACTGATGAAGGTGGTTTAAATGATAAGTCATTTAACCAGGCTGCTAACGAAGGAATAAACAAAGCCAAGAGTGAACTTAAGAACATAGATTATAAGGCTATCGAGTCAAAAAAGAAAGATGAATTCCAACCAAATCTTCAAGCATTAGTTGATAATGGTTCTGATATAGTATTTGGTGTAGGATATCAAATGGCAGACGCTATGACAGCTATGGCTAAAAAATATCCTGACAAGAAATTTGCAATCATAGACTCAGAAGTTAAAGAAAAAAATGTTGTTTCACTTAACTTCAAAGAGCAAGAGGGTTCTTTTTTAACAGGTGTTATTGCTGCAAAGATGAGCAAATCCGGTAAAGTAGGATTTATTGGTGGAAAAGACTTTGAATTAATAAATAGATTTGCTGCTGGATACATAGCTGGAGCTAGAGCTATTAATCCAAATATTCAATTTGATATAAGATATGCTGCTGATTTTGCAAATCCAACTAAAGGTGAGGAACTTGCAAGTGCTATGTACAATGGTGGTTGTGATGTAATTTACCATGCTGCTGGTGGGACTGGTCTTGGATTATTTAAAGCTGCAAAAGCTATGGGCAAACCAGATAAGAAGCTTTGGGCTATAGGCGTTGATATGGATCAATCTCTTACTGTTCCAGAATATGCAGACGTTATCCTTACAAGCATGATAAAGAGAGTTGATACAGCTACTTATGATACAACTAAAGGTTTAGCTAATGACAAGTTCGAAGGTGGAGCATTAAAAGTCTTCGGATTAAAAGAGCAAGGTGTTGATATAGCTGCAACTTCTAATAAAAATACTCCAAAAGATGTTTTAGATTTAGTTGATAAGTATAGAAAAGCTATAATAGACGGAAAAATAACTGTTCCAGCTACAAAAGAAGAGGCGATGAAATTTACAGCGCCTGCAATCTAAAATTTAATTTGTTTAAATTAGAACAATACAAGAGAATACTTCAAATATATTCCATAGGGTAATTAAAAAAAATCTCTTTACTAGAATATTACCAAAGTAATATAATAGCTAGGTATAATATGCATAAGCTAGGCATATACCTAGCTTTTTCTCTACAAAAGAAGCGGCAATGTTATGATGAGGAGGGTAAAAATGGAAAAGGTAATCGAAATGATTGGAATAACAAAGGTTTTTCCCGGAACTGTAGCTAATGATAATGTAAATTTCGAATTGCTTAAGAGTGAAACTCATGTTTTGCTTGGTGAAAATGGTGCAGGTAAAACTACACTTATGAATGTGCTTTACGGCCTTTATCAACCAGAAAAAGGTGAAATACATGTAAACGGTAAAGAAGTAAAGATAACTAATCCTAATGATGCTATTAGACTTGGAATTGGAATGGTTCATCAGCACTTTATGTTAGTTCATAATTTTACTGTAGCTGAGAATATAGTTCTAGGGTTGGAGCCTAAAAAAGGATTAAGAATTGATATAAAGAAAGCCGTTAAAGATGTGAAAGAAATAGCAGATAAGTATGGTTTTAATATAGATCCTAATGCTGTTATTGAAGATATTTCTGTTGGTCAGCAACAAAAGGTTGAGATTTTAAAAGCTTTATATAGAGGTGCAGACGTATTAATTCTTGATGAACCTACTGCAGTGCTAACTCCGCAAGAGATTGAAGAATTAGGTGTAATAATAGATAATCTGAAAGAAGAAGGGAAGTCGGTTATTCTAATAACTCATAAATTAAAGGAAGTTATGAAGATGAGTGATAGGGTAACAATAATAAGAAGAGGTAAAGTAACTGGAACTGTTAAAACAAAAGAAACTAATATTGATCAGCTTGCAGAGCTTATGGTAGGTAGAAAAGTAAATCTAGTTGTCCAAAAAGGTGAAGCTAAAGCTGGTGTTGAAGTACTAAAGGTTGAAAATTTAGTTGTAAAGGATCACAGAGGGGTAGAAGTTGTAAAAGGAATAAATCTTACAGTTAGAGCAGGAGAAATAGTTGGTCTTGCAGGAGTAGATGGAAACGGACAAACAGAATTTATTGAGGCTTTAACAGGGCTTAGAAAATCTGAATCAGGGAAAATAATATTAAAAGATGAAGATATATTTGGGAAGAGTCCAAGACAAATTACTGATAGTGGTTTATCACATATTCCTGAAGATAGACATAAGAGAGGCCTTGTTTTAGGTTACTCACTATTTGAAAATGCAGTTTTGGGAACTTATCATAATAAGCCTTTTAGCAATGGTATAGTTATGAATTACGGTGAGATTCGTAAACATTGCCAGAGGTTAATTGAAGAGTTTGATGTTAGAACTCCTAATGATGAAGTAAAAGCTTCTGCACTGTCTGGCGGTAATCAGCAAAAGTTAATAGCAGCAAGAGAAATAGCTAAGGATCCAGATTTCTTAATTGCAGCACAACCTACTAGAGGTATAGACGTAGGAGCTATAGAGTATATACATAAGAGATTAGTAGGTGAAAGAGATAAGGGTAAGGCAGTTTTACTAGTATCACTCGAATTAGATGAGGTACTGGCACTTTCAGATAGAATAGCTGTTATGTATGATGGAAGAATAGTAGATGTGCTAGATAGAAAAGATGCAGATGAAAAGAAATTAGGTATACTAATGGCAGGAGGAACTTTGGATAACAAGGAAGAGGTGAATGATTTTGAGCAAAGCGGAGAATAAGAATAATGCAATGGGAGCAATCAATGATGCTATAAAAAGCCTTGCTTTTCCACTATTTTCAATAGTAGTCTCATTGTTTGTGGCAGTGTTCTTTGTTATGTGGGCAAAGGAATACTCAATAACGGAGTACTTCACAGCTCTAAGTGATCTTATAACTTTAATTATAAGTGGAAGTTTTGGAGAGCCATCAAAGGCCCTTGAAACTATGGTTTTTGTAACCCCACTAATATTCACAGGAGTTGCACATGCTATAGCTTTTAAATGTGGACTGTTTAACATCGGGGTTGAAGGGCAGTTTACTTTAGGGTTAATTTGCGCAGCTATAGTTGGATTGATTCCAGGATTAAGCCCATGGATACATGTACCTTTAATAATTCTGTCAGGTATTATAGGTGGAGGATTGTGGGCGGCGATACCAGGATATCTGAAAGCTAAGTTTGGTACAAATGAAGTTATTAATACAATAATGATGAACTACATTGGCTTAAACTTAGTTAATATAATTGTACTTAGAACACCTATCGGTATTGCATCAAAAGCTTCAACTCCTGAAATACAAGAAAGTGCCAAGCTTCTTACATTCGGAGCAAGCAGAGCGAATATTGGACTTATACTAGCTATTATTTTTGCTATATTCATTTACTGGTTATTATGGAAGACTACAGTAGGTTATGAGATAAGAGCAGTAGGAATCAATGCTTATGGTGCTGAATATGGTGGAATCAATATAGCAAAAAATACTATATTAGCGATGGTTTTATCTGGTGCTATTGCAGGTATAGGTGGAGCTACTCACTTAGCAGGTGTAATGTATAGCAGCACGGATTTGATGGGGTTCATAGGATATGGATTCGATGGTATAGCTGTTGCACTTCTAGCTAAAAGTAATCCAATTGGATGTATTCCAGCTGCACTATTATTTGGTGCGTTAAACAGTAGCTCTAGAATACTTCAATTGAATGATATACCAAAGGAAATAGTTTATCTAATACAATCAATAGTTATAATTTTCGTTGCTACTGACTATATAGTTAAGTATTTCCAAAATAGAAAAAGAAAAAAAGGGGTGATTGCAAATGGATAGTACAGGACTTATTATAGTAATAATTGCATCCACCTTGAGGATGGCAACACCACTTATATTTGCGGGTCTTGGAGGAGTTTTTTCAGAGAAATCTGGTGTTGTTAACATTGGCCTTGACGGAATGATGACAATAGGTGCCTTCTTTGCTGTTTTTGGTTCTTATATCACAGGAAGTGCTATAGTTGGAATAGTATTTGCTGCTGTAGCGGGTGGGCTTTTAGCAGCACTTCATGCATTTTTAAGTATACATCTGAAAGCAGATCAGGTTATATCTGGTACAGCTATAAACCTTTTCTCTACAGCTTTTGCAAGCTTTCTTATTTTTAAGATATTTAAAAAGGGTGGCCAAACAGATATAGTTACAGGACTTTCATACAATATTCCAGAAGCAATAAAGAGTATTCCTTGGATAGGGCCGTTAATAGGAGGCTTAAACTGGTTTGTAATACTTGCTTTATTGTTTGTATTTATATCTGAATATGTATTATTCAAAACACCACTAGGACTTAGGATTAGAGCTGTTGGAGAGCATCCAAGCGCAGCTGATACTCTAGGAATAAGTGTCTATAAAATAAGATATCTGTGTGTAATAATTTCAGGAGTACTTGCAGGTATTGGTGGCGCTGCGCTATCCTTAGGAATGACTCCTGTTTATAAAGAAGGAATGGTTTCAGGACGTGGTTTTATTGCACTTGCAGCAATGATATTTGGTAACTGGAAACCGAAAGGTACAATGTGGGCATGTTTACTATTTGCATTTGGTAATGCATTAGAAATAAATGCACAAAGTCTTGCTCTAAATATACCAACTGAGGTTTATACAATGATTCCTTATATTTTAACAATGCTTGCGTTAGCTGGATTCGTTGGAAAAACAACTGCACCGGCGGCAGACGGAGTACCATATGAAAAAGGACAGAGGTAAAAAGAACTTGGATTTCCAAGTTCTTTTTATTTTTGTTAATAATTATATTCAATACACTTTCAATTCTTGATTTTATATAGGTTGTCTTCATGCTATAATAGAGTAGGTGAATTTAGGGTGTAGAAATGGGGTAATTAACGTGAATATGGATTTTGGTTTAAGTTTAACGCAAGAACAAAAGCTTATAATGACTCAGGAAATGCAGTTATCAGTGAAACTTCTTCAAATGTCTAGTTTTGAGCTACAAGAGTATGTAGAGAAAGAAATACAAGAGAACCCCGTACTTGATGCAAAGGCGGCTTCTACAGAAAGTGGAGAGAAAAACGGATTAGACTATAAGGAATTGGTAAAATATTTGGAATTTGATAACTATAGCCATCATGGTTATGAAAAAAATGATGAAGATGAAGTATCGCCTTTTAATTTCATATCAGAGAAGAAGTCATTAAAAGAGTACTTAAAAGAGCAAATTAGAGATTTAAATGAAAATGATTACATAAAGTCTATTTGTGTATATCTTGTTGAAAATATAGATGAAAGAGGATATTTAGAGATAGAGGATAGAGATGTATGTGAAGAACTTAAAATATCCCAAAAAATCACAGAATATTGCGTGATGGTAATACAATCCCTTGAACCTAGCGGAATAGGTGCAAGAAACTTAAAAGATTGTCTAAAGATACAATTAGTAAAAAAAGGCATAGAGGATGAAAACATATTCAGAATAATAGATGAATATTTAGAATTACTGGCTGAAAATAAATACAATAATATTGCAAAGCTATTACAAATAGATGTGAAGAAGGCGCAGGAGTATGGGGACGTAATAAAATCCTTACAACCTAAACCTTCTAGAGGTTTTTTCACTGGAGAAGAAGTTAAGTATGTGGCACCAGATGCTTATATAAGAAAAATTGATGATGAATATTTTATAATAATGAATGAAGAATTGTCTCCTAGGCTTACTATAAATGAAATATATAAAGATATAATTAAAAATGAAGATGATAAAGATGCTGTTGATTATGTAAAGGAAAAAATAAATAGTGCGATGTTTTTAATTAAAAGTATACAGCATAGAAAAAGCACAATATATAGGGTGCTGGAAAAGATTTTAGAAAAACAAAGGGATTACTTTGATTTTGGAGATGAATATTTAAAACCAATGACTCTAAAGGAAATTGCAGAAGAATTAGAGATGCATGAATCCACAATCAGTAGAGCAATTAGAGATAAATATATATATACGAATAAGGGTACCATAAGAATAAAAGATTTATTTACTACAGCTATATCATCAGGTATCAGTGGGGAAGATGTCTCAGTAAAAATTATTAAAAATGCTATAAAAGAGTTAGTAGATAAAGAAGATAAGGAAAAGCCTCTTTCAGATCAAGTTATATGTGATTTATTAAATAAAGAAGGCATGAATATTTCGAGAAGAACTGTAGCAAAATATAGAGAGGAACTGGGAATAAAATCATCTAAGGGGAGAAAGAGATTCTAATTCTCCCCATTATTCACAATTTGTTCATATTTTTTTTGAAAATACTATTTAAAAAAGGATTTATTTATTTTATAATATAAGTGGGACAAGAAATAGAGTACTGGGACATTAAGTGACCAAGGGGGTAGTCAAATGAAAGATGTGCTAAAGTTGCAACAGAAGATAGTACCAGAACTTGTAGAATTGCTTGAAAAAAGGTATAACATTCTGCGAACAATATATTATAATCAACCCATTGGCAGAAGGGTACTCGCTAATAACTTGGAAATTGGTGAAAGAATAGTAAGAACTGAAATAAACTTCTTGAAAAGTCAAAACTTTATTGAGATAAATACGCCAGGTATGACAATAACAAAAGAGGGCGAAGAAATAATAGATAAACTTAAAGATTTTATACATGAGTTAAAAGGTTTATCAGAACTTGAAGAGTTTATTAAAGAAAGTTTAAGCTTAAAAAAAGTAATAATTGTTCCAGGAAACTTAGATGAAGATAGAACTGTAGTAAATGAAATTGGAAGAGCTGCAGCGGTTTATCTAAAAGATATAATAACTGACGGAAGCATAATTGCAATTACTGGAGGGTCTACCATAAAAGAGGTAATTGATAATGTACCTAAGCTATCAAATATTAAGGATGTGCTAGTAGTTCCAGCTAGAGGTGGAATGGGAAAAAACGTAGAAACACAAGCGAACACTCTTGCTGAAAAACTTGCAAATAAAGTAGATGGTAATTATAAGTTATTACATATACCAGATAACTTAAGTGATAAGGCTATGAGTACTATTATTCAAGAAAAAGATATAAGAGATATACTTGATACTGTTTATAATGCTAATATTTTAATTCATGGTATTGGAAGAGCAGATGAAATGTCAAGAAGAAGAGGCTTAGCAGTAGATGAAATAAGCAAAATAGAATGCTCAGAAGCAGTAGGAGAAGCCTTTGGATATTACTACGATAAAAAAGGTAACATAGTACATTCTACACCAAGCATAGGAATCAGAAACCAAGATATTGGAAAAATAGACACGGTAATAGGTGTAGCTGGTGGAAAAGATAAGGCGGAAGCAATCATTTCTATACAAAAGAATTATCATAACAGCGTATTAGTTACAGATGAAGGTGCTGCTAGAGAAGTGATAGAATTTTTAAAATAGCCAATAAATTTTATTAATATAAATTATTTAATTGTTTAGGAGGAATTTTCATATGGTTAAGGTTGGAATTAATGGTTTTGGAAGAATAGGAAGAAACGTATTTAAGGCATTAGTTAAGAACTATGCAAGCGAATTAGAGGTTGTAGGTATCAATGATTTAACAGATGCTAAAACATTAGCACACTTATTAAAATATGATTCACTTTACGGAAAATTTGACGGAACTGTAGAAGCTAAAGATGCTTCAATAGTAGTTAATGGAAAAGAAATAAAGATATTTGCTGAAAAAGATCCAAAGAATATAGATTGGAATTCAGTAGGAGCAGAAATAGTTATAGAATCAACTGGATTCTTTACAGATGCTACAAAAGCTAATGCACATATTGGTGGAACAGTTAAGAAAGTTCTTATATCAGCACCAGCTTCAAATGAAGATATAACAATAGTTATGGGTGTTAACGAAGAGAAATACGATGCAGCTAACCATAATATAATATCAAACGCTTCATGTACAACAAACTGTTTAGCGCCATTTGCTAAA
The DNA here is from genome assembly GCF_056135525.1 of Clostridium sp. CS1-1. NCBI lineage: Bacteria > Bacillati > Bacillota > Clostridia > Eubacteriales > Clostridiaceae > Clostridium > Clostridium sp. CS1-1. The sequence goes on from NZ_CM148680.1 coordinate 263,184, forward strand.
GTTCTTGACAGAGAGTTTGGAATAGTTAAAGGTTTAATGACAACTGTTCACTCATATACTGGAGACCAAAGATTACTTGATGCTCCACACAAGGATATGAGAAGAGCTAGAGCTGCTGCAGAGTCAATGGTTCCAACAACAACTGGAGCTGCTAAGGCAGTTGCGTTAGTATTACCACAATTAAAAGGAAAATTAAATGGATTCTCATTAAGAGTTCCAACTCCTACAGTATCATGTACAGACTTAGTTGTTGAACTTGCAAAAAATACTACTGTAGATGAAGTTAATGCTGCATTCAAAAAAGCATCAGAAACTGATATGAAGGGTATCCTTGGATACAGCGAAGAGCCATTAGTATCTATAGACTATAGAGGAGATGAAAGATCATCAATCATCGATGCTATGTCAACAATGGCTATAGAAGGAAACATGGTTAAGGTTGTTTCATGGTACGACAACGAGGCTGGATACTCAAATAGACTAGCTGACTTAACTAAGTTTGTTGCAGATAGACTATAATTCGATAATCAACATTGTAGAATTAATATACAATTAAAACAAATAAGGTCTGGTTTTGTAGTTTTGGCTATAAGGCCAGACTTTTTTAATAATGGTAGCTTAACTAAATTATTTTCCTTAAACAATTGATGAAACAGGTGGAAAAATAATGTATAATTGTAAATGGTCAATTAGCAACGATTAATAAAAAAATAATCGTCAGCTGTCAATTAAAAAAAGGAGTGTTTTTAATGAAATTTAGTAAAAAAACAATTGAAGATATAGAAGTAAAAGGCAAAAGAGTCTTAGTAAGATGCGATTTTAATGTTCCGCTAATAGAAGGAAAAATAACAGATGAAAATAGATTAGTTGGAGCAATGCCAACTATAAAATACCTAGTAGATAACGGAGCAAAGGTTATACTTTGTTCACATCTTGGAAAACCAAAGGGAGAAGCTAAGCCAGAACTTTCATTAGAGCCAGTTGCAAAAAGATTATCAGAAATGCTTGGAAAAGAAGTAGTATTTGCAGCTGACAATAACGTTGTTGGAGAGAATGCTAAAAAAGCGGTATCTGATATGAAAGATGGAGATATAGTATTACTAGAGAATACAAGATATAGAAAAGAAGAGACTAAAAATGAAGAAAACTTCTCAAAAGAATTAGCTTCATTAGCAGATGTATTTGTAAATGATGCTTTTGGAACAGCTCACAGGGCACACTGTTCAACAGTGGGAGTTACTGAATTTGTATCAGCTTCAGTATGTGGATACTTAATTCAAAAAGAATTAAAATTCTTAGGTGATGCAGTTGAAAATCCACAAAGACCATTTGTTGCAATTCTAGGAGGAGCTAAGGTTACAGATAAGCTAGGAGTAATAAACAATCTACTAGATAAAGTTGATACCCTAATTATAGGTGGAGGAATGGCATATACATTCTTAAAGGCACTAGGACATGAAATAGGTCAATCACTTTTAGAAGCAGATAAAATTGATTATGCAAGAGATATGATGAAGAAAGCAGAAGAAAAGGGAGTAAAATTATTACTTCCTATAGATGTAACATATGCTAAGGCTTTTGGAAAAGATGAAACTCCATTTGTTTCTGAAGGAAGAGATATTCCAGCTGATCACCAAGGATTAGATATAGGACCAAAATCAGCTGAACTTTTTGCACAAGCAGTAAAAGAAGCTAAGACTGTTATTTGGAATGGACCTATGGGAGTATTTGAATTCCCGAGCTTCGCAAAAGGAACTTATGCTGTTGCAGAAGCTATGGCAGGATCAGATGCAACAACAATAATTGGAGGGGGCGACAGTGCATCAGCTGTTAACAACCTAGGATTTGGCGATAAGATGACTCACATTTCAACCGGTGGTGGAGCATCACTTGAATTTTTAGAAGGAAAAGAATTACCTGGAATTGTTGCACTTAACGATAAGTAGGATTGGAACTTAGATAAAATAAATAAAAGAATTGAGGTAATTAATAATGAGAAAGTCAATCATAGCTGGAAACTGGAAAATGAATAATACTATAGAAGAAGGTTTAAAATTAGTTGAAGAGTTAAAGGGTCTTGTAAATGATGCAAAGTGTGATGTAGTAGTTTGCCCGCCATTTATTGCATTAGATGCAGTTTTAAAGGCGATTAAAGGAACTAATGTAAAAGTTGGTGCACAAAACATGCATTTTGAAGAAAGTGGCGCATATACTGGAGAGGTATCACCTTTAATGCTTGAGCAAATGGGAGTAGAGTATGTAATAATTGGACATAGTGAGAGAAGACAATACTTTAATGAAACTGATGCAACTGTAAACAAAAAGACAAAGAAGGCATTAGAGCATAACTTAATTCCAATAGTATGTTGTGGTGAATCTTTAGAAGAAAGAGAAACAAATATAACTGAAAAAGTTTTAGAAGGACAAATAAAAGTGGATTTAGCTGGTCTTAATGTTGAAGACGTCGAAAAAGTAGTTATAGCTTACGAACCAATCTGGGCTATAGGAACTGGTAAAACTGCAACAGATGAACAAGCAAATGAAACTATAGCTTATATAAGAAGTGTAGTAGCTTCAATGTATGGAAAAGAAGTAGCTGATAAAGTTAGAATACAATACGGTGGTTCTGTAAAGCCATCTACAATAAAAGCACAAATGGCTCAAAGTGATATAGATGGAGCATTAGTTGGAGGAGCTAGTTTAAAAGCAGCAGACTTTGCGGCGATAGTTAATTATTAATTTAGTTAAGAGTTAAGGGCTAAGAATTAAGAGTCGGTGGGAAAAACCATTCATAACTCTTAACTCTTAATTTTTAACTCCTAACTCAAAAATCGGAGGTAAAGATGAGTAAAAAACCAGTAGCATTAATCATACTTGATGGATTCGGAATTTCAGACAAAGTAGAAGGAAACGCAGTGAAGGCAGCAAACAAGCCAAACTATGATAAATATTTTAGTAGCTATCCTTATACTGAAATAGGGGCTAGTGGTTTAAGTGTTGGACTTCCAGAGGGACAAATGGGAAACTCAGAAGTTGGTCACTTGAATATAGGTGCTGGAAGAGTTATATATCAAATGCTAACAAGAATAACGAAGTCTATAGAAGATGGAGATTTTGCCGATAACGCTGCTTTGAATAAAGCAGTAAATAGTGCAAAAGAAAACAATTCATCACTTCACTTAATGGGACTTTTATCACCAGGTGGAGTTCACTCTCATACAGAACACTTAAAAGGACTTTTAAAGCTTGCAAAAGAAAAAGGCTTACAAAAAGTATATGTTCACGGATTTCTTGATGGAAGAGATGTTCCCCCAGCTTCAGCGAAAGAGTATATTTCTGATTTAGAAGGATTTATGAAAGAACTTGGAGTTGGAGAAATAGCAACTATATCAGGAAGATATTATGCTATGGATAGAGATAAAAGATGGGAAAGAGTTCAGCTTGCATATAATGCAATGGTGCTTGGTAATGGTGAAGAAGCATCAAGTGCTATAGAAGCTGTAGATAAGTCTTATAGTGATAACAAAACAGATGAGTTTGTACTTCCTTCAGTAATAGTTGAAGATGGAAAACCAAAGGCTACAATAAAAAATAAGGACTCTGTAATATTTTTTAACTTTAGACCTGATAGAGCTAGAGAAATAACAAGAGCAATAAATGACAAGGTGTTTGAAGGGTTTAAGAGAGAAACCTTAAATCTTACATTTGTAACCTTAACTGAATATGATATAACTCTAGAAGGAGTAGATGTAGCTTTTGGAAATGAAAGTTATACAAATACCTTAGGTGAGTATGTAAGTAGACTAGGTAAAAATCAGCTAAGAATAGCAGAAACTGAAAAATATGCACACGTAACTTTCTTCTTTAATGGAGGAGTTGAAGTAGCAAATGAAAATGAAGATAGAGCACTTATACCTTCACCCAAGGTTCCAACTTATGATATGAAACCAGAAATGAGTGCTTATGAGCTTACAGATGAACTATTAAAAAGATTAGATGAAGATAAGTATGATATGATTATATGTAACTATGCCAATCCAGACATGGTAGGCCACACAGGCGTACTTGATGCAGCTAAAAAGGCTATTGAAACTGTAGATGTATGTTTAGGAAAAGTAGTGGATAAAATACTAGAGAAGGGTGGCTCTGCATTTATTACTGCTGATCATGGTAATGCAGAACAAATGATAGACTACTCAACAGGTAAACCAATGACAGCGCATACAACAGATCCAGTTCCATTCTTATATGTTGCAGAAGATGCTAAACCATTAAGGGATGGTGGTATTTTAGCGGATATAGCTCCAACTATGCTTCAAGTTATGCAACTGGAGAAACCAGAAGAGATGACTGGGAAGAGCCTTATAAAGTAGTATTAGATTATACTTTGGATAGGGTTTTTATAAGGCGGTTGACAGTTGGCAGTGAAGGAATTTTAGATTTTTTACAGCGAAGCGAAGAAAATCAGCCTTATCTGCCAATTGTCCACTGTCTATTATCAAATTAATATATTTGTATAGTTTGAATTGATTTAAAATTGGAAATATTAAGCTTGCGCTTAATATTCTGCAAAAAAATAGGAGGTAACAGTATGAAAAATTATGTAGAAATTGTTGATGTATTAGCAAGACAAATTCTTGACTCAAGAGCTTTTCCAACAGTAGAGGTTGAAGTAGTTTTGGAAGATGGAACTATAGGAAGAGCAGCAGTACCATCAGGTGCTTCAACTGGTATGTTTGAGGCCGTTGAATTAAGAGATGATGACAAAACTAAATACAATGGAAAAGGTGTTTTAAAAGCAGTTGATAATGTAAATAACTTTATAGCAGAAGAACTTATCGGAATGAACATATTTGATCAAGTTGCAATAGATAAACTTATGATTGAACTTGATGGAACCGAAAATAAAGGAAAGTTTGGAGCAAATGCAATGCTTGGAGTATCTCTAGCATGCGCACATGCTGCTGCAAACTACCTTGGACTTCCTTTATATCAATACATTGGAGGAGTAAATGCAAAGGTTCTTCCAGTACCAATGATGAATATAATAAATGGCGGAAAACATGCAGATAATAATGTTGACCTACAAGAGTTTATGATAATGCCTGCAGGTGCATCAAGCTTTAGTGAAGCATTAAGAATGTGTGCAGAGGTTTACCATGGATTAAAATCATTATTAAAATCTAAGGGATATGATACTGGCGTTGGTGATGAAGGTGGATTTGCTCCAAACTTAAAATCAAACGAAGAAGCTATTCAAGTTATAGTTGAAGCAATAGAGAAGGCTGGATATACTCCAGGAAAAGAAATATTTATAGCTCTTGATCCTGCTTCATCAGAAATATTTGAAGATGGAAAATATAACTTAGCTGGAGAAGGAAAAGTTCTAACTCCTGAAGAGATGGCTAACTACTATGTAGACTTAGTAAATAAATATCCTATAATTTCAATTGAAGATGGTATGGCAGAAGAGGATTGGGAAGGTTGGAAGATAATCACTGAAAAGCTTGGTGACAAAATTCAGCTTGTTGGAGATGATTTATTTGTAACTAACACAAGTAGATTAAAAACTGGTATAGAAAGAGGAGTTGCAAACTCTATACTTATAAAGTTAAATCAAATAGGAACTCTTACAGAAACATTAAATGCTATAGAAATGGCTGAGAGAGCAGGCTATACTGCTGTTGTTTCACATAGATCAGGAGAAACGGAAGATACAACTATAGCTGATCTAGTTGTTGCAATGAATGCAGGACAAATCAAAACAGGTGCTCCAGCAAGATCGGAAAGAGTTGCAAAGTATAACCAACTTCTTAGAATAGAAGAAGAACTAGGAGAAATGGGAGAATATAGAGGTTTAAAGGCTTTCTATAACGTGAAAAGATAGTTGAATTAGGAAATGCAGCACTGCTTCTAGTAGAGCTGCATTTTTTAAAGGCTTGATAATCAGTAATTGTAAACTAATGACTAGTGTAAAACTTTGTAAAAAGTAAGTGTTATATCATTGTAATACAATAGTTTATATGTTAAAATGTAATGTATGTTAAGTTACCAGGAGGTGAAGGTTATGCATACTTTTTTAATAGTTATCCAAACTATAGTAGCTATAGTTTTAATAGTTTCTGTATTAGCTCAACCAGGCAAAACTAATGGCTTAAGTGGATTAGTTTCAGGTGGAGGAAATGAATCGTTTTATTCAAGAAACAAATCAAAAACTTCAGAGGCGATGTTGTCAAGAACAACTACTATATCTGCTATTATATTTGCAGGCCTATGTGTAGCGCAGAATTTAATAAGATAATTTAATAGATTTACATAAATAGAGTGGTTTTTAACCACTCTATTTATTTCCTACTTATTATTTTGAATAAAAAGGAAACAATATATTAGAGTCTGTTTATAAGCAGAGTTTTAAGTTTAAAAGATGGGGCTAGAGTAGTGAGTTGTTAGGCAAACTTAATATATTGGAAGATTAATTAGATAAGTCTAGTATTTTAACATTAATTTGACTACTGGATAATTTTGCTATATTATTGAAACAAGGTCTTAATTCAGATAGAGATTCCTTTACGTTATCTGAATTTTAGAGCTGCGAATGCATGGCTTACTTGGCGTTGAGTTTTCAGCTAAGCAGAGAACTAAAATTTATAATTTTATGTAAATCGCTTATATGTGGTGTGGAGAAGATTTACGCCAAGTTAGTCAGGTGAAGCTACAAATATATTAAATTAAGTTTTGTAAAAATAATAGAGGATTCTATTAAATTCTATAAATAATACAAGTATTATTGAATAATTTATTATCTATAATATAAAGATAATAACAGATAATTCTATATATTGAACAAGTCTTAAGAAGTAAGAGGTGGAAGTATGAACATAAGAGAGACTATTTTAAGTTTTATGACAGAACAGGCATATAAGCCTATGAATCTAAATGAGTTGCAAAGAATTTTTACGGTAAAAAAGGCAGATAGAAAAGATTTTGAAAAAATATTAAAAGATATGGAGAAAGATGGTCAAATAGTTAAGACTAGTACAGATCTTTATGGTATCCCAGAGAGGATGGGACTTGTAGTTGGAAAATTCCAAGGACACCAAAAAGGATTCGGCTTTGTTATACCAGATGACCAAACTCCAGATTTATTTATCCCAGCTTCTCATATGAACGGAGTTATGAATGGTGATAGAGTAGTTGCTAAAGTAACAAGAGAAGAGAATAGGGGCAAAAAACGTGAAGGTGAGATAATAAGGATACTTGAAAGAGTAAATAAAACTATTATAGGTACTTATGAAGATAGCAGTAATTTTGGTTTTGTAGTACCAGAAGAAAAGAGAATATATCAGGATATTTTTATTCCTAAAGAATCCAAAAAAGGAGCTAAAACTGGGGATGTAGTAATAGCTGAAATAACTTCATGGCCAGATAAGAGAAGAAACCCAGAAGGAAAGGTTGCTGAAATACTAGGTAAGAAGGGCGAGAAGGGAATTGATATACTAACAATAATCAAGAAGTACGGTCTTCCAGAAGAATTCCCTCCAAAGGTAGATTCTTTTGCTGGAGGAATACCAGAAGAGATACCTGAAGAAGAATATACAAGAAGAAAAGACTTGAGAGACTTAACAATAGTTACAATTGATGGAGAAGATGCAAAGGATTTAGATGACGCTATATCTATAGAAAAGCTAGAAAATGGAAACTATTATCTAGGAGTACATATAGCTGATGTATCCCACTATGTAAGAGAAAAGAACCCTTTGGATAAAGAAGCTCTAAAGAGAGGGACTTCTGTATATTTGATAGACAGGGTTATACCAATGCTTCCTAAGAAGCTCTCAAATGGTATATGTAGCTTGAATCCAAAGGTGGATAGACTTACTTTAAGCTGTTTCATGGAAATTGATAAATCAGGTAAAGTAGTTGACCATGAAATAGTGGAAAGTATAATAAAAACTAGTGAAAGAATGACGTATACTAATGTAACGAAAATAATTAGGGATAAAGACCCAGAAGTTATGCAAAGATATGACTACTTAGTAGATACTTTCAAGCTTATGGAAGAATTATGCGGAGTATTAAACAAAAGAAGAATTGGTCGCGGTGCTATAGATTTTGATTTTGAAGAATGTAAGATAATTCTTAATGAATTGGGAAAACCTATAGATATAAAACCGTATGAGAGAGCAATAGCTAATAGAATAATTGAAGAATTTATGTTGGTATGTAATGAAACTATAGCTGAGCATATGTATTGGGCTAACATGCCATTTGTGTATAGAATACATGAAGATCCAGATGAAGAAAAGCTTGAACATTTTGGGGAGTTTATTCACAACTTAGGATACGTAATAAAGTGGGGAAAAGAAATACATCCAAAGGCCTTACAGGATGTTATAGAAAAAATAAAGGGAAAGAAGGAAGAGACAGTAGTAAGTACACTTTTACTTCGTTCAATGAAGCAAGCTAGATATTCACCTGAATGTGTAGGTCACTTTGGTCTTGCGGCAAAATATTATTGCCACTTTACTTCTCCTATAAGAAGATATCCTGACCTTATCATACACAGAATAATAAAAGAATTTATAAATGGAAAAATAGATGATAACAGAATGAAGAGGTTAACCGGAGAGGTAGAATCTGCTTCAAAACAATCATCTGATATGGAAAGATTGGCTCAGGATGCAGAAAGAGAAGTAGATGATCTAAAGAAGGCTGAATACATGAGTGAAAGAATAGGAGAGGAATACGAAGGTATAATATCTTCTGTTACTAATTTTGGAATGTTTGTGGAACTTCCAAACACTATTGAAGGTCTTGTTCATATGAGCACTATGGATGATGATTACTATGTTTATGATGAAAGACATCTAAGTCTTATAGGAGAAAGGACTAAAAAGATATATAGACTTGGTGATGATGTAAAAATTAGAGTTTTAAAGGTTGATATGTTCTCTCATGAAATATACTTTGAGTTAATAAAAGGAGATGAAGAAGAGGATATGTCTGAAAATCACTTAGATGGAGAATACACAACAGATGGAATCGGTAGTAGCGATTTAAATACTGAAAATGTCACAATGGATGAGGTTTATGGAGATGCGTCAAGAACACCAACAGTGAGTGAATCAACACCTCAAAATAGTGGTATACAAAATAAAAATACCGATCTTAGTGAATTTGCAAGTGAATTATCTATATCATCAATTGAAACAATAAATGGATATACTACAGATGGCATAGGGAATAGAGACTTAAATAGAAACGATAAAAAAATTGAAGATAGCGCTAAAACGGTAGAGATAGTGCTTGCAGAAAACTTTCAAAGAAAGCTTAGATAGAGTTAATAGAGAAGCTTTAAAAATTAATGATAATGTAAAATAAGTTAGCTTTAACTTAGAGTTGTTAAAGTGATTAGAGAAACTATGATGTAGGGAATATTAGATTGGGTAGTTATCAGATAAATATGAGGAAGGAGTAGGTATTTTAATTAAACATAAAATACTTACTCCTTTTTCATAAGTAAAAGTTTTTGAAAAAATGAAGTGCTTAATTATGAAAATAAGTTTGTTGTATCAGATCATTTTAGGGTAGGGATGTAATTAAAATAGGAAGTATTAAAACCCTCATAAACTTATATTATATAAAATGGGCTGAATCTGAAAGTTGAAAATCAATGTTTGTGAAAATGGTGGTAAACAGTGTATAATTAAGTAAAGTAATATGTTTATGGAGGAATTCGGATGTGGGATAAATTCGTGGTAGGAATTGATTTAGGCGGAACTAAGATAAGTGGAGCTGTTGCAGACTTTAATGGTAATACAATTTCTAAGTATACACTTCCTACAAAGGCAGAGGAAGGTGAAATGGCAGTACTAGAAAGAATAACATCTGTTGCAGAACGGGTAATAGAGGACTCTAAGGTAGATATAGATAAAATAGTAGCTATAGGTATAGGCTCACCAGGACCTCTAGATGCAAAGGAAGGAAAAATTATAACCACTCCGAATCTTCCTTTTAAGAACTTTAATATCGTTAAGCCTTTAAGAGACAAGTTCGATATGCCTGTTTATATAGACAACGACGCCAATGCAGCAGCCATAGGTGAATATATTTTTGGTGCAGGTAAAGGAACAAACAATATGGTATTTATAACAGTTTCCACTGGAATAGGTGGCGGGGCTGTGCTAAACGGAAAAATATATAGAGGTAATACTTCAAATGCTTTAGAAATAGGACATATGACGTTAGAAAGGAATGGTCCTAAATGTAACTGCGGAAACTATGGCTGTGCAGAAGCACTTGCTTCCGGTACTGCAATAGGTAGAGCGGCAAGAGAAGAAGTTGCAAAGGGAGCAGATACTTCTTTAGCTAGATACGAGAATGTAACTTCATATGAGGTGTTTAAAGAAGCAGAAAATGGCGATAAAGTGGCTCAAAGAGTTCTTGATAAATCTTTAGACTACCTTGGAATCTGTGTTGCTAATATAATTACTTCCTTTGATCCAGAAATGGTTATAATCGGAGGTGGAGTTTCTAAAGGAGGAAACATAGTATTTGAAAAGGTAAGGGAAGTAGTAAGGGAGAGATGCTTCAAGTCTATGTCAGAAAGTACTAAGATAGTGCCAGCAGCCTTAGGAACAGAGGCTGGTGTTATAGGTGCTGTTGCCCTTGCTATAATGGAAAGCAATTAATTTGCTGCTCATCGGCTTTATTCGATAGTCGTTTTAATAATCCCCCGCACTCTATTTATCCGATGACTACCCGCTCTAATACTACCCCGCACGGTGTGAAAGCGACTATCACCAAATCAGAGATTTGGGATATCTGCTTGCACGGTGTGAAAGCGACTATCACCAAATCAGAGATTTGGGATATCTGCTTTTCTCCAAGGGGTAGTATTAGGGCGGCTACGTCGCTGGATAACGACTTCTAAGCATCAGGTAGAGTTAAAACTCCATCTGATGCCAAGAATTCTGTTTATAGGAATATTGACTTTTGGATATATTTGTAATATAATAAAATATCTTATATAAAGGAAAAAGTAGGTGTTGATATGAAGAAACAAACTGGAAATAAAACACTAGCTGAAAATAGAAAAGCAAGACATGATTATTTTATAGAAGAAAGCATGGAGGCAGGCATAGAGCTTGTGGGCACAGAGGTTAAGTCTATAAGAGCTGGTAAAGCAAATTTAAGAGATAGCTATGCAGATATACTAAATGGAGAAATATTTGTTCGAAACATGCACGTTAGCCCCTATGAGCAGGGGAATATATTTAACAAAGACCCTCTAAGGGACAGAAAGCTACTTCTTCACAAAAGCGAGATATCTAGATTGCTTGGATATACAACTCAAAAAGGATATACTCTCATACCTTTATCACTTTACCTTAAAAATGGAAGGGTAAAAGTAAACTTAGCAGTGGCTAGAGGTAAGAAGGACTACGATAAGAGAGATGCTATGCTTGAAAAGGCGGCTAAAAGAGATATTGATAGGCAGATGAAAGAGAGACTTAGATAAGGGATTATCTCAAAGTGAATATGAATACAAAAAGTTTTGATATAGTCTAAATGTTATATAAAAACAATAGTTTTATATAGGGTTTTGCCAAGTAAAGTTATGATTTAAGTGATATCATGAGAAAAGAGCTTCTCGTAATGCACAGATATGCATTTTGAGACAGCTCATTTTTTATGTAATAAAATTTATAATACAGTGTTACTAATTACAATACCTATAGAAGAAAGTGGTATTAATAGCTTTTCAGACTAGATTACATAAAAGTTTTTAAACATTTGCTAGTAATAATAGTTATTATTACTAAATATCTTATCACCATATATTAAGTATATGCATAATCTAATATTATAATAATTCTATACGGAGGAAGGCAATGGTAGTAACATTAACTTCTTTGCACTATATTTACTTAATCTTAATTCTTATAATCATAGCAGCGATGGTGATGAAGAGGGATATATCCTTAATTTGTATAGTTGGGATATTTATCCTAGGTATGATTGCAACTGGATCTGTGTACAAGTCTACTATGGGAGTATTTAATAGCTTTGTCTATGCTACAAAAGAACTAATGCCTACTATATTTATTATATCTATTATCACTGCAATGAGTAACGTTTTAATAGCTTCAGGAATAAACGAGGCATTAATTTCTCCTTTTAAACCAATAATAAAGAATTATTGGATAGCATATTGGATTATAGGTTTAGTAATGATGACACTTTCTTGGTTTTTCTGGCCATCGCCAGCAGTTGCTCTTATCGGTGCGTTATTTTTACCTATAGCAAAAAAAGCAGGGCTTCCAGCTATAGGGGTAGCTATATCTATGAACTTGTTTGGACATGGGATAGCTTTATCTAGTGATTATATAATTCAAGCTGCACCTAAGCTTACTGCAGATGCAGCTGGGATAGAAGTTTCCAGCGTTATTTCTGCGAGTATACCTTTAGTTATTACCATGGGTTTGGTAACAACTATTGCAGCTTTTTATATGTTAAGAAAAGAAATTAAATCTGGCCAATTAGTTGTAGATTATGATGTTGAAGAAGAGATAGAAAAAGAAGAATCCTCAGCATTAATTGCTTCTAATACAGCTAGAAAAGTTTTAGGTGCTCTTACTCTAATTTTATTTGCTATAGATATAGTTGTAATGTACTTTGCAAAACTTCAGGGGGGAGATGCAACAGCTCTAATAGGAGGGACAGCAGTATTTATATTAAGCTTGATATCAATCATAGCTTATAAGAAGGAATCTTTAGAAAAGATAACAAATGATCTTGTAAAGGGATTGCAATTTGGCTTTAAGATATTTGGAGTTGTTATTCCTATAGCAGCATTCTTCTATCTTGGTGACTCAGCATTTAATGATATTTTTGGTAAACTACTACCTAATGGGTCCCATGGAATAGTCAACGATTTAGGTGTAGCTTTAGCAAATGTAGTTCCATTAAACTCTATTGTTGCTTCAGTAACACTAACAACTGTGGGAGCAATTACTGGTTTAGACGGATCAGGATTCTCGGGAATATCTTTAGTTGGATCAATAGCAAATCTATTTTCAACAGCTTTACATGGAGGCGTAGAAACATTAACTGCACTCGGACAAATAGCAGGAATATGGGTAGGTGGAGGAACAATAATTCCTTGGGCAGTAATACCTGTAGCTGCTATATGTGGAGTTGATGCTTTTGAATTAGCTAAGAGAAATATTAAACCGGTTGTTATAGGTTTAATTGCAACTACAATTGTAGCAATGTTTCTGATTTAGTTAAAGCTAGGCAGAGTTTGTTTAAAGTAAGGAATAAACTCTGCCTCTTATTTATAATTAGGAAAGCTGCTACACATATATAACAATAAAATTGGAAATAAAGGTTAAATACATAGTATGTTATTAGTATTGCATTTAATATAAAGGAAATTTATATTAATATATCTAAAAAACTTACTGAATTGGAGTTAATAATACTATTGATAACTTCTAACTTATGATGTATTATAATAGATGTCAGGTAGATGAAAGTCCTTGACGATGAGAACTTTAAATGGTACAATTTAATAACATAAAATAATAGAATATGCGTTTATAAGTTTTATGATGATACACTCATAACCCGAGTGTTATATTTAATAACATGGGGGCGTACTTGGTTTCGACGGGGGTATGTTGTATCTGGGAAGCGAGTCGAGGGAACCTGTGGGCCCGCGTTAAAAAACTATGGGAATAAAGATAAACGCAAACGATAATTTTGCATTAGCAGCTTAGTCTGCTACGTTCTACCTTTGAGTACCGCGGCTTAGGATAGGGCGTCGACAGCGGTGAACCGAGTCTAGCAAAGCTTTGAGCTAGAAACGGAATTTATGAAGCTACCGAAACTAGAAGCCTGTCCTTAGGCGTCTGGCAGAGGGAAATTTAAACTAAGGACTGCACTCGGAGATGCCTAGGTATTACGGCTTTCGGACAGGGGTTCGACACCCCTCGCCTCCACCAAATAAGAACTTAAATATTGATACATAGAGAAAGTCCTTGATTTCAAGGGCTTTCAGTGTTTTTTGGCGAAAACACAAGACTAAATATGCAATAGAAGGCATAAAATTTTGGATTCAATTGGAATTAATACACACCCCTAGGGATTTTTAAATTAGGAGTGTACATTTTTAGCGGAATTCGATTGATATAAAAATCAAGCATATTGTAACAGTTTTTGTGGTAGCGAATGAATATGTTTCATAAAGCCAAGATTGAAAAAGGAAACTTAAACATTGAACAATATAAACAAAGGGTTGAGAGGTACGCTCTGCTACTTACTACTATTATATTTTATTAACAGCCTTCCTTATACAATAAAAACCTCAAAAACTGTAACAGTTTTTCTAAATTATCCATACATTCTTCTGCTGATAATCTCTTATTTAATAATGATGAAAACCCAATAAGAGTATACTGAACTAGTTGCTTGCTTTCTTCTGACTTTTCCGGATATTTTAACAAGTTAGTATTCACATCTTCAAAAATACATTTCAGTACTTTTTTATGTAGTTCATTTATTTCTTCCAAAATGTCTGGAAAATTATTCATATCCGGCGAGGAAGAAATATAATTTAAAAATCCAAAGAAATATGGGTATTCTATCATAATCTGTATCTGTACCATTGCGTACTGCCTCACACGATTCAGTAAATCCGCACCTTCCTGATCAATTGTTTCAAAAAATCTTTCCTGATATATGCATTGTGTGAAAATACACATACATTGAAACATATCATCCTTGCTTTTAAAATGATGATAATATCCGCCTTTTGACATTCCAGCTTTTTCTAGAATATTATTCAAAGAAGATGTTGCATACTGGCTCTGAGAAAATTCCTCCATTGCCGCATTTACAAGTCTGTCCCTTTTCTTTATTTTAAAGAATCCTTCATATCGTTGATTCATAATTCTTCACCTCTCTTTAAGGTTCACTGATACTGTGTTTTTTACCAGAACAATCACTGTAATAACTGAAAAGCTTTCTATGGTTATTTCACAGAAAGCTCATTTTTCAAATAGTACGATTACTGCTTTTTTACCGCATTAAAACTCTTTTTATCAAAAGTTCTTTTTATCGCATCCCCATAAATTGTAACTCTGATATGTCACATAGATGCGAGCGGCTGGAATTCCGAGGATATCTTCCAGTGATGTGCAGATACATTCTGTCATCTTTTCAACATCTTTCTCAATCGGCGTACCCATATATTCAACCTTCACATAAGCAGTTTCTCCATCCTGATTTCCAGCTAAATATAGTTTGCATTCATCTACAATCTGAACCATAAGTCCGCCTTCACTCTTTCCAATCATTCCAATTGCTTTTGCCATAGCTGCTTTTACTTCAATTTCTTTTTCAGTTGATACTTTTGTTGATACATTTGCTTTAATAAATGGCATAATAATTTCTCCTTTCACCTCTTGTCTTATTTTCCTAAAATAAAACCGTATTTGAACGGGTCACTTTCATCAATCATCCACTGATTGTATCCTGTTATATATGCACTTCCTGTAATTATCGGTACAACGCCAGGAATATCTCCGACCATGACTTCTTTTTTAATCACACAATGGAAAAGGCTTTCAACAATACTTTCATAGACAAATTTCTCTCCTATTGCCAATTTCTTACTTGCATGAAGTTCTGCCACTTTGGCACTTATTCCGGTTCCGCATGGAGAACGGTCTACTTGAGATTCCCCAAATATTGCAATGTTCTTCAAATCTGCATTTCCACTGTCTGATGGCCCATAAAAATCAATGACATCGATGGAAGTAATATTAAGTAACGGATGCTTCACTTCTACTTCTTTATTCATTTGTTCCAGCATCCTCATGCCGAGTTTTGTATATGCATCTACATTTTGTCCAGAAAGTTTCATATTCAGCTGTGTTGCGTCTACGATTGCACAGAAGCTTCCGCTGAAAGAAATATCATATATGATTCTTCCATATCCTTCTATTTCAGTAACTAAATTTTCTTTATAAAGAAAGCTTGGTACATTTTCCAAGTCTACGCTGATTACATGGTCATTTTCGACTTTAACTTTTGTTATAATCATACCTGCCGGTGTATCCAGTGTCACGGTGGTATAAGGTTCTGTGACTTCTACAAAACCACATTCTACAATTGCAGTTACTGCAGCAATCGTACCATGTCCACACATATTAACCACTCCACCGCTTTCTAGAAAGAGTACACCAAAATCTGATTTGTCGTTAGATGGTTCAACAAGTGCAACACAGAGCATATCCTTATGTCCTCTTGGTTCAAAACACAGAGAGGTTCTTATATAATCATAGTGCTCTATAAAATATTCTTTTTTCATCATCATCGTACCAGCTGGAAGTTCAGGTATTCCACCAATAATAACTCTTGCTGGTTCTCCTACTGTATGCATATCTATTGTAGTAAAAGTCTGTCTTTGTGTCTTAAATACAGGTTTTAAATCCATAATTATTCTCCTTTTTCTGTTAGCCAACATGGAATCCATATTTCAACGGGTCTGTAGGATCAATAAAATATGTTGACTGACCAGTGATGTAAGCACTTCCAGTAATCTGTGGTATTACTGCACTATATCCGCCTATTTCCGTTTCTTTTAAGATAACACCTTTAAACAAAGTCCCTATAAAGCTTTCATATATAAATTCTTCGCCTACACCAATTTCTCCCCAAGCATTCAATGTAGCAAGTTTTGCAGATGTACCAGTTCCACAGGGAGAACGGTCTGCCTGAGAGTCACCAAAAACAACGACATTTCTCATCGTCGCCTTATCTAAATTTGGCGTAGGGCCATAAAATTCAACAAGATCAACAGATGTAATATCGAGTGTAGGATGTTGGATTTCTATTTCTCGATTAATCTTATCAAGCATTTTCATTCCCAAATTTGTTAGGTATGGAACATTGTTGACATTGATTTCTTCAATTCCTATTTTTTCTGAGTCAACCAATGCGAAGAAACTCCCGCCAAAAGAAATCACATATGGGATTCTCTGCCCGTCAATTTCTACAATTAAATCTTCTTTATAAAGGAAAGCTGGAACATTGGTAAGAGAAACAGAAACTGCTTTCCCATCTTTTACCTCAACTTTTGTACGAATGAGACCTGCAGGTGCTTCAAGAACAACTTCTGTATAAGGCTCCTTTACTTCTACGATTCCTGTTTCTACTGCTACAGTTGCAGAACCAATCGTGCCATGTCCGCACATATTCAGATATCCACCTGTGTCCATAAAAATAACACCAAAATCTGCTTCCGGGTTGATAGGTTCGCAAAGAATCGCTCCAAACATATCATGATGTCCTCTTGGTTCTAGCATAAGAGCTGTACGAATCTGGTCACAGTTAGTTTCCAGCCATTTTTTCTTTTCAATCATCGTATTCCCCTGTGGTTCAGGGATTCCGCCTACTACGACACGTGTAAATTCACCAGCAGTATGGGAATCAATCACCTGAATAGCTGCTTCAAAACGATCAAAATTTACTTGTGCATTTAAATTCATACATATTCCCCTTTCGATATTTGATGCTTTCTAACAGACCGAACCAGTCTGGTCTGCTTTTCTTTATTATACAAAATAAAATTTGAATATGCAACTATATTTTACTTAATGTCAAGTTCAATAAGCGCAGTTCAAACAACGGTAATTCTATTGAACATATTTTACCCAAATCTCGCACCATAGAAAATGCGGACAAAGATATTTATGGATGGAATGGTACTAATTGAGTACTACAGACTCAAAGCAATACCTAAAAATAATGCAAATTACAATAAGTTAAATAAGCAAATGGTTATATAAGCAGTTGCGATAAGTTAATGCAAGATAAAAAGAGTGAACCATCGCATTCGTAAACTGTGGGCCGGAGATTCGAATGCTCTCACGCACACCAATAGAATCCCTGTAAATTGTAGCAGAAAAGTAGTTTCCATATAGTAAGTGATGTGGTAATATAATTGTATGATAAATTTACAAATTGATACAAACATCGACAAGTTTATTATAGTACATTATCAATAGAGGTGAAAAAATGGATATATTTTTAATAATAGGTATTATTGTTGGATTAGGTGCTGTTACCATAGGATTGCTGATGAAAGGCTTAGGTGTAGCTCTGCTAATTAATGGTGAGGCAGTTATAGTAATTCTTATAGGTACAGCAGCAGCGGTAATGAACTCTTTCCCTAAAAAGGAATTTGTCAATATACCTAAAGTATTCGGAGCTGTATTCAAAGAAAAGTCAAAGGAAGATCCAGTAGAAACAATTAAACAAATGATTGAAATGGCATATGAAACTCGAAAAAATGGACTATTGTCGCTGGAAGGCAAGCTTCAAGATATGAGCAATCAATTTATGAAGCAAGGATTAGAGCTGGTAGTTGATGGTACTGAGCCAGAATATATTAGACAAGTTCTATCTGATGATATTGAGGCAATGGAAGAAAGGCATCGAGGTAATGCGTCAATTCTTACAACAGCAGGGGGTGCCTCTCCAACTCTAGGAGTTTTAGGAGCAGTTATAGGACTGATTGGTGCACTTGGAAACTTAAATGACACGGAAAAACTCGGTGAATCTATAGCTGCTGCTTTCGTAGCTACTATCTATGGAATTTTCTTTGGATATGTTATTTGGCATCCCTTGGCATCCAGATTGAAAAGGAAGTCACATGAAGAAGTTAATAATAGGCAAATAGTATTAGAAGGTGTTTTAGCAATTCAAGAAGGAAAAAATCCAAAAATTATTGAGAAGAAACTTCTAAGTATGCTAAGCCCTAAAGATAGGAAAAAGTTTGAAGAGACAAATAATTTTAGTTAATGTAAAGGAGATCAATGATGAAAGGTAAAAAACAACATCATGAAGAGCATGTAGATGAAACATGGCTGCTCCCTTATTCCGATATGATGACACTACTATTGGCGCTTTTTATAGTTATGTTTGCCATGAGTAAAGTAGATAGCCAAAAAGCAAAACAGCTTAGTCAACAATTCAATGTTATTTTCTCAGGTGGTGCTGCAGCATTACAAAGCAGTGGCAGTAGTGATGGAGATACTTTTAAAATAGACGATGCCATTACAATAAATGAAACAAGCAATGTAATTGAACAGGATAAGATGCTCCAAATCAAAGGTATATTAGAGCAAGATATTAAAAATGCAGGATATGCAGATAAGATAAATGTCGACCTTAAAGGTGAAGGCTTAGATATAAACATACAAGACACAGTAATTTTCAACTCAGGAAATGCGGATATATTAAATGATTTTACTCCAGTACTTGCTAAAATATCAAATATTATAAAGGATTTAGACAATGAGATAAGGGTTAGTGGTCACACAGACAACATTCCGATAAAAAATCAAAAATTTCGCTCCAATTGGGACTTGAGTTATATGCGTGCCTCAAATGTTATGAACTTCATGGTTGATAAATGTCATATTGATGCTGATAAATTTTCAATTCAAGCATACGGTGAATTTAGAGCTAGATATGATAATTCAACAGAAGTTGGAAGATCCAAAAATAGAAGTGTAAATATACTTATAGTTCGAAGATATGTATTAGGTTCTAAGAATGTAAATTAGTTTGGCTATAATACATGCTTTGTAAAGGAAATACAATAATAAATAATTGACAAATAAATAAATGCACACAAACAGTTTTACATCAGATAAAGTTTGTACAAGGTTATTACTTAAAGAATATATTGGATGAAGTCCATACATACAAATAAGTGGCTTTGTATGACAATGAAGCTAACAAACAATGATATAGAATAGTGGGGTTAAAGGTCGTACATTGCCTCCACCATACATATTGATGACCGCCTGTAAGTGGCTTAAATAGTTGCTTACAGGCGGTTGTGTTTTTAACAAGAAAATGTATCTGTATCAAATATTTATTTCGTATTAACTTCATAAAAGTATGTTTGATCTATTCATGGTTGGTAGTAACACCCTTTTATTTTGATTTTATATATAGAATATCCTTATTATTAGGCTTCTCTATGGAGAGAGCTTTCAAACTATCCTCATTTACAATAATTTTTGTTTCATTTGCTGTAGCAATTGGCATTTTAGAAATATCTTCACCTTTTAAAACCTTAGCGGCCATCTCTCCAGTCTTATACCCTAACTTATAATAGTCTATTCCTTGAGTGACTAATGCTCCTGTTTCTACAGAACCTCTTTCAGATGCTACAACTGGAATCTTTTTTTCTGATGTTTTTTGAATAATTATAGGCATAGAAGAAACTACTAGTTGATCTGTCGGGACAAATAACACATCTATTTTATCTACTAGGCTACTAATAGCTTGAACAACTTCATTTGTACTAGAAATTCCAACTAAGATAACTTCATATCCATTTTTCTTGCTATACTCCTTTAATTGATTAACTTGCACCTCAGAATTTACCTCACTAGTATTATATAAAACGCCTATTTTTTTAGCTTTTGGAACAAACAACTTAATTAAATCTAGTTGTTTATCTACGGGTATATAATCTGAGGTACCAGATACATTGGTATCAGGTTTCTCTAAAGATTTAACTAACCCTGCAGCTACAGGGTCTGTTACTGCACTCATTAATATTGGGATTTTTTTAGTTGAATTATATGCTCCTTGAGCAGAAGGTGTTGAAATTGCAAAAATCAAATCCTTATTTTGAGACGAAAATTGCTTAGCAATAGTTTGCGTTGTAGTCAAATCACCTTGAGCATTTTGATAATCTATTTCTAAATTTGAACCTTCCTTATAGCCATTATCCTCTAGTGCTTTTATGAATCCCTTTCTATCATCATCCAAAGCAGCAAACTCCACAATCTGACTGATGCCAATCTTAGCTTTATCCTTTGCTTCATTTGATTTAGTACATCCTGTTACAACAGTCATTCCTAATATTGCCAAGATAACTAACTTTCCTATAGTTTTCATCTTTATCATTTTAAATCTCTCCTTTGTTTTTATATTGCGTACTCGAATTTCTCTAAAATGCTTTCAATTGTTAGGTTTTTCTTTTCATCTTCTCTTACATCTAGCATAACCTGTCCTTTATGAAGCATAATTAAGCGATTACCATATGTAAGAGCGTGTTTTAAATTATGAGTTACCATTAAGGTAATAATATTTTTTTCTTTTACAATTTTATCTGTTAAATCCATAATCTCATTTGAGGTTTTAGGGTCTAATGCGGCAGTATGCTCATCTAACAATAAAATCTGCGGATTTGAGACACTTGCCATTACTAGAGCAAGAGCTTGTCTTTGTCCGCCTGATAGGTATTTAACTTCAACGTCTAAAAACCTTTTTAAATCTAGAGATATAACTTCTAGTAGGTCTTCTAAGTTTTCAGTCTTATATCGAAGACATTTTTTCAGGTTTAACAGTTTTCCTTTATTTAAAGCAAGAGATAAGTTTTCTCTAACTGTCATAGATGGACACGCACCTGATGAAGGATTTTGAAACACTCTGCTAATTATTTTAGTTCTCTTATGCTCTGGTAGACTAGTTAAATTTATATTGTCTAACATAATTTCTCCGGAGCTTTCTTTTATAAGTCCTGAAATAATATTCAATAGTGTGGATTTACCTGTACCATTACTTCCTATAATGCTAACGAATTCACCTTTATTTATATTTAAGGAAAGACTTGAGAACAATGTGTTAGTCTCTCCATATGGATTAGGAAAACTCTTTGATAGATAATTAATTTTTAACATTTAAATACCTCCCTTTACTGAATACTGCTATCTTTTTATAGGCTTTCAAAGGTCTTATTCCTAAAAATAACACGATTACTAATGATGTAACCATTTTTAAGTCAGTTGCAGACATTCCTAAATTCATGGCTGTATAAATGGTGAATTGATAAACAATTGCCCCAATTAGGACAGTACTGATTTCAGTTAAAAATCTGACTTTTCTTAAGAGCGTTTGCCCTATAATGATTGATGCGATTCCTAAAATAAGGGTACCTATTCCCATAGAAATATCGGAAAATCCTTGATATTGAGCCATTATGCTTCCTGAAAAGCAAATTAACGAGTTTGATAACATAAGACCTAAAACCTTTATGTTGTTAACATCTATACCAAGAGAGCTAACCATCTGCGGATTATCTCCTACAGCTTTAAGAGTATATCCAAGACTAGTTTTTAAAAATAAATCAAGTGAAGCCTTGCATATAACTACAAGAATCAAAGTAAGAACTAATGGTGAATAATCAGCTTTAAATAAATGATTTGTATTAAATAGTGGTATATTAGCTTTTCCCATAATTCTTAAATTGACAGAATATAAAATTCCCATAACTAAAATTCCTGAAAGTAAATTTGAAATTTTAGCTTTAACATGTAAAATACCAGTTAAAAGACCAACGGTTAATCCTCCTATTAAAGCTAATAACGATCCTAGAACTGGAGATAATCCGCTTTTTAAAGAAAAGGCAATAATAGCTCCTCCTAAAGCAAAACTACCATCTGCAGATAAATCGGGAAAATCTAAAATCTTATAGCTTATATACACCCCCAAAACCATTATTCCTAAAATTAAACCTTGTGTTCCCACGGATATTAATGCATCCATAAAACTATTCCCCTTTCCAGAAAATTTTGAATATAAAAAAGCCGCATAAACTTCTATGCGGCTAAAAACGAAAAAGCCACATAGATCATCTATGTGGCTTCATATATAGTTACAATGAATAACTTTATAAGTAAACTAGCCAACATAGATACGAACCCATAATCCTTAGGGTTTGTATCTATGCTGAAACGCAAGTACAAACCCTACCTAAATTGGCTATTAAAAAAGAATTGTACTTGATTGTTTACTAAAGTTCTCATTGTTCATCTCTCCCTTGCTTAATTTAAAACAAATTATACTATGCTAAAATTAATAAGTCAATATAAATATATTATTTATGGCTCATTTAATTATCTTTATATTGAATTGAACTCAGTAATAATGTACTATAAACTTATAAAAATATTCTAGAAAAGTGGTGAGAAAATGAACTTAAAAGAATTTGAACAAATAATTTTCAAACCATCTTCTAATATCATGAGGAATATGGGGGAACAAATTTTTAAAAATGGACTAGTTTCAGGCATTAGGGGGAGAAAAATTGAAAATGCATATCATATTTATGGAGATGTATTAAGAGGCACTGATCAAAGTGAGCTTAAAACACATATAAAAATAAATATGATAGACAAAAAATTGGAGAATATCAGCTGCAATTGTGATGAGTTCAAAGAGATTTCGAGAACTAGAGATTTATTTATGTGTGAGCATTTAACTGCTACTGCATATAAGTTTCTAAGCTTACTTAATAAGAAAAAAGATGAGAAAAATGAACTAACGAATAATCTAACTGAAGATGAAAATAAAAAAATTGAGGTTGGAATTGATATAAAGATAACTCATAAGTCTTGGAAGGGTAAAACTGATTATGAGTTGGAGTTCAGAATAGGGTTTGAGCATAAGTGTCTAATTAATGATTTAAGAAATTTTATCTCAGCTTTAGACCAAGAAAAAAGTATTTATTTTAATAATCAATTCACGTATAATCCTAAAAAACACACAGTTTCTCAAAATCATATAAAGGTTATAGATTTTATTAAAGAGTGTATTTATGAAAAAAAAGCAGTATCCAGCACAGGAAGGAATTTAATAGTTTCACCTAACAACTTGAGAAGATTTCTAAAGTATATTAATGGACAAAAGATTCTATTCAAGTATAACGGTATAGAATATAAAACTACTATTTTTGATGAAGACTTACCTTTGAATTTTACTTTTAAAGAGAGATCAGATCATTTTATAATAACTACCCACAAGAGGCTTCCAGTTCCTTTAAATCCAAATAGAGATGTTTATCTTTTTAATGAGGAACTTTATTTGCCATCGAAAAATCAAGTTAAGAAATATAATATTCTATATGATAAACTACAAAAGAATGGTCATGTGATATACCATAAAACTATAGAAAATTATAATAAAATCATTTCTTTGTTAAGCAGTATTTCAAATAATGTTACTGTTGCTGAAGAAGTAAAGAGATTCGCATCTAACTCATTGGAGTTCCAGTTTTTTATTTATAAAGAGGGTATCAATATTTATTGTGACGCATATGGAGTTTATTATAATGAAAAAATTAATATACTAGATGAGGCTGATAGTAAAACGAAGCTAATAAGAGATTTTAATAAAGAAGAAAAAGTTCTTATGAAATTCGAGTATTATAAGTTTATCAAAAGAAAAGGTAAGCTTATGTTTACTGGTGAAGATGAAGATTTTTTTAACCTTTTAAGTAAAAGAAAAAATAGCATTTATTCTTTGGGAACCGTTACATTAGGTGAAGGGCTGAGGGACATAAAATTGTATAACTCTGAGTCTATAAATATTGATTTATACGAAGAAAGTGGATATTTTAAATTTAATTATAGTATTGGTGATGTTGACAGTAAAGAGATACAGAATATCTTTGAAAGCTATAAGGCTGAGAATAGATTTTATAAAACTAAGGATAACGGGTTTATAGATTTTGAAGATGAAGGTATAGTAAGCTTTTTAAATCTGATTGATTTACTAAGCAACGGTAAAAATATAGAAGAAGGTTCAATACAAATAGAAAAAAATAAAGCTTTATATATATCAGAAGGCTTAAAGAATAGAGATTACAAATTTGGAAAAGGTATTAATCTGTTAAAAGATATAGAGGATAAATTAACTGAATTAGGTGATAAGGAAATACCGATACCTATAAATTTGAAAGCAAAACTAAGAGACTACCAAACCAGCGGATATAAGTGGCTTAAAAGTTTAGGCGACTTAGAGTTTGGTGGTATTTTAGCAGATGAAATGGGACTTGGTAAGACAGTTCAGACAATAGCTCTTCTAACATCGGAAGAGAATAGAAAGTCTTTAATAATTACACCAACCTCCTTGATTTATAATTGGAGGAATGAGATAGAGAAGTTTGCACCTAATTTAAGAATTGGAATTGCACATGGAAATATCTCAGAACAAGAAAATCTATTAAAAAGATTAGAAGAATACGATGTAATTTTAACCACCTATGGTACTTTAAGAAATAATATTAAAATGTATGATAATATTAAATTTGATTATTGCATTATAGATGAAGCTCAAAATATAAAAAATCCTGCAGCACAAATTACAAAAGTAGTTAAGGAAATCAAGACAAGAGTGAGGTTTGCTCTTACAGGAACCCCAATTGAAAATAATTTAGTAGAGCTTTGGTCGATATTTGATTTTATAATGCCAGGATACTTATACTCAAAAGAAATTTTTTATGAGAAGTTTATTTCTAACAGTGAATCTGATTTAGAAGGTCTTAGGCTATTGATTAAACCTTTTATTTTAAGAAGGACTAAGAAACAAGTCATAGACGATTTACCAGATAAAATAGAAAAGAAGATGCTAGTTCAGATGACGGTAGCTCAAAAATCTATATATAGTTCATATATCAAAGATGTTAGGTCAAAAATGAAGAATAATACTGAGGGGAAGATAGAAATATTTTCTTACTTAACAAAACTAAGACAAATTTGTTTAGATCCATCCCTTATATTAGATGATTATAAGGGGGGGAGTGGAAAAATCAAAGTTGCAATGACGTTAATAGAAGAAAATATGCTTTACGGTGGAAAAACTTTATTGTTTTCTCAATTTACTTCTGTTTTAAAGAAAATAGGAGAATCTCTAGAGGAAAAGGGAATTGAATATTTCTATTTAGATGGATCAACACCTTCTAAGGAAAGAATTGGGTTAGTAAATAGATTTAACAATGATAAGAAAGCAAAGGTATTTTTAATTTCCTTGAAGGCAGGAGGAACAGGTCTTAATTTAACTTCAGCAAATTTAGTTATCCACTTTGACCCATGGTGGAATCCTGCAGTAGAAGATCAGGCAACAGATAGAGCACATAGAATTGGTCAAAGAAACGTAGTTGAAGTAGTTAAGCTAGTTGCTAAAGGGACAATAGAAGAAAAAATTATTTTACTTCAGGAAAGTAAAAAGGAGTTGATTGGTAGCATTATTACTGGAGAACTTAAGGATAGTAATATGCTTAATAAGTTAACAAGAGAAGAATTAATTCAGCTCTTTAATAGAGATTAAGGATGTTATAGATAAACAATACCGAAAGTTGACTTATCCTACGAAACATAATACCAATTTTCGGTACGTTAAATATTTTTAAGTAGTCTAAAGCTCAGAATTTATGAAAGACTAAGAATCTTTGATAACTCGCTGACACTCAGACAATCTAAGATTCTAAGTCTTTCATAAATCCTTCGCTAAGACTACTAAAAAAATATTTAAATCTATCCTCAAATTGGTATTATGTCTCTCCGAATAAGTCTACTTTCTAGTTTGGTTATCTATATAGATAAGCAACACCGAAAGTAGACTTATCCTCCGAGACATAATACCAATTTTCGGTACGTTAAATATTTTTAAGAAGTCTAAAGCTCAGGATTTACGAAAAACTAAGAATCTTTGATAACTCGCTGACACTCAGACAATCTAAGATTCTAAGTCTTTCATAAATCCTTCGCTAAGACTACTAAAAAAATATTTAAATCTATCCTCAAATTGGTATTATGTCTCTCCGAATAAGTCTACTTTCTAATTTTGATATCTATATAGACAAACCGATACAAGGCTAGGTTTACCCACCGTATAAGTCTAGTTTAACGACTTACAACATTCACTGGTTTCCCATCAATGAATCCTTTGATATTATCTGCCAACAATCCAATTAGTCTTTGTCTTGATTCAAGGCACTTCCATCCTATATGTGGAGTTAAAATAACATTTTTCATAAAGAATAACGGATTGTCAAGGGCTGGTGGTTCTGGATCTTGAACATCAAGGGCAGCTCCGGCAATTATTCCATTTCTTAAAGCATCAATTAAATCGGTTTCTTTGATAATTGCTCCTCTTGCAGTATTTATTATAAATGCAGAAGGCTTCATTGTTTTTAACTTCTCCATATCTATTAAATGTCTTGTATTGTCAGTAAGTGGGCAATGAATGGATATGAAATCGCTGTGCTTGAGTAACTCCTCAAGTGAAACATATTGTATTTTTGAATCCTCAAAAGACTTAGGGGTTCTGCTGTATACTAAAACATTCATGCCTAAGGCTCTAGCCACTTTTATTACCTGGTTTCCAATGGCACCAGCTCCTATTATTCCTAAGGTTTTGTTTTGAACCTCCAAATGTGGTACTTGAAGATGCTTTGTAAAGTTATCAAAGTTTTTATCTTTTAACATGTTTTGTTGTACAATTAACGAAGAACTTAAGTTTAATATAAAAGTGATAACTAATTGAGCTACTGCTTCACTACTATAACCTGCAACATTACATACAGTGATATTTTTCTCCCTTGCAGCGGCAATATCTATATTGTTATAACCAGTACCTGCTTCACATATAAGCTTAACTGAAGAAGGGAATTTTTCGATTAGGTTTTTTCCTAAAGGTAATTCTTTAGTTATTACAATATTTTGATCGCTTACCCTTTCTAAGATCTCCTCATCACTACTCTTATCATACCTAGTAACAGTAGTGAGCTTTTCTAATTTTGAAAAATCAAGTTTATTATCAAAGTCTAACTTTGCTAAGTTAAGAAATACTGTTTTACTCATAATTACCTCCTTTTTATGGAAATTTATAACTATTAGTATACTCCAGTTATTTTTCACTGTCAAAAGCCATTAAATACATATGAAAACAAAAATAATAGATTTAGAGGGGATTTTAAAATATATTTTAATAATTTTATATGATGAGAAATAATTATTATCGGTTGAGATAAATTCGATTTATTGCTTTTGTTGCTAAAAATAAATTAAGTGATATAATAAATAGGACGAGAAATATGTAATTAAAAGTAATAAAATAAAAATTTTGTGATAAATTTGTAACAATATAAGATAGTTTGTCAGGAGGTTAACAAATGAATTTACTAAATAAAGAAGCAAATAGATGTTTGATGTGTAAAAATCCAAGGTGTAAACAACATTGTCCTATAGGAACTCCAATTCCAGAAGTAATACAATTATTTAAGGATAATCAGTTAGATAAAGCGGGGGAGTTATTATTTAATAATAATCCGTTATCAGTTGTATGTTCAATAGTATGTCCGCATGAAGAACAATGCAAGGGGAATTGTATCAAGGGAATAAAGGGAGAACCAATAGAGTTCCATGAGATTGAGAAGTATATTTCAACGAATTTTTTAGAATCTGTTCAATTTAAACCAAACAACCTATTAAAAGACAGGGTGGCTATTGTAGGATCAGGTCCAGCTGGAATTACAATTGCATTTATTCTTGCTAATAAAGGCTATAAGGTTACTATATTTGAAAGTAAAGAAAAAATAGGCGGTGTATTAAGATATGGTATACCAGAATTTAGGCTGCCTAAAGATATTTTAGATAAGATTCATCAAAAACTTATTCAGATAGGTGTTAAGATAAGACCTAATACACTAATTGGGCCGGTACTAACAATGGATAAATTATTTGAAGATGGATATAAAGCAATTTTTCTTGGAACTGGTGTATGGAATCCAAAAACTCTAAATATTAAAGGTGAAAGTTTAGGAAATGCACATTATGCTATAGATTATTTAAAAGCACCTAATGTTTATGATTTAGGTAAAAGAGTATGTGTAATTGGTGCTGGAAATGTGGCTATGGATGCAGCAAGGACTGCAAAGAGAAACGGTGTAGATGAGGTATGTATTCTTTATAGAAAAGATTTCGAAGATATGACTGCAACGAGAGTTGAAATTGAAGAAACAAGAGAAGATGGTATTCGATTCGAATTATTTAAAGCACCTCTTGAAATATTAGAAGAAGGGGTAAAATATATAGAAACTAAGAAGATTGAAGACGAGAATGATAAAGTAAGTGTAGTAACGTTAGAGGGAACAGAAGGACTTTATGAATGTGACTCTGTTATAATAGCCGTTAGTCAGTCTCCAAAAAATAATATAGTTGCTAATAATAAAGGCATAGAAACTGACCGATATGGACTACTAGTAACAGATGAGTTTGGACACACTACAAGAGAAGGCGTTTTCGGTTCAGGAGACGTAGTTACCGGAGCTAGAACTGTAGTGGAAGCTGTTAATTATGCCAAAACTGTGGCAGAGTCAATTGACAAGTATTGCATAACACTTAGAGATAATAGTGAAAAATAAGGCAATTGAAATTTATAATTCAAAACATGAATAAAAAATTTGTCTTTTTATATAAGAATGTGATATAATACTCCATATCATACAGAAAGCTCGTATATCATCGGTAATATGGACCGAAAGTTTCTACCTGCTAGCCGTAAATTAGCAGACTACGAGGTATTGTTTTTAGTAATTAGATATGATTTATCCAATGGTTACTAATATTGGATATTGAATCTCGATTAGTGGCTGAATATCCAATGGATATTCAGCGGAAGGTAAGCATGCCTTCCTAAGGCTAAGAATTGAGTTTATATCTATTTATCTTGAACTCAACACCTCAATTTATATTGAGGTGTTTTTTATTTACAGTTAAAATACTGTATCAGTCCTCTACGATGCTCTGTGTATGATGAATTTAAAATTTTTAAACATAGAGGGAGATGGAAAGAATGAAAAATAATCAGACTGATATTCAGTTAGTTTATGGAGTTAACGATAAGCCGAAAATGTTAACACAAATCCTACTTGGATTACAACATATCTTTGCTGCATTTGGTGGAATTATCGTTGTTCCAATCGTAATCTCAGCGGCATTAGGATTCGATGCAAAAACATCAACAGCACTAATTAGTAGTGCAATTTTAATGGCGGGAGTTGCTACTTTTATTCAATCCAGAGGAGTTGGCTCAGTTGGAGCACGTGTTGCATGTGTTATGGGTACTGACTTTACATTTGTGGCACCAGCAATAGTAGTCGGATCAAAATTTGGATTACCAGGAATTTTTGGAGCAACAATCTTAGGTTCATTTATTGTAATTATTTTAAGTTTTTTTGTTAAACCGCTAATGAAATTATTTCCTCCTATTGTAACAGGGACAGTAGTAGCTCTAATTGGACTAACATTGCTACCAGTATCAATAGATTGGGCAGCAGGTGGTGTTGGAAGTCCTAATTATGGAAGTTTGAAAAATATAGCTATAGCTTTAGTAATAATGATAGTTACGTTATTATTAAATCATTATGGAAAAGGCTTAGTAAGTAGTGCCTCAATTTTAATTGGAATGGTTATTGGATATATAATTTGTATACCTCTAGGAATGGTTGATTTTTCATCTGTTAGTCAAGCTAGTTGGCTGTCATTTCCTAAAATTTTTGGACATGGTATAAATTTAAGTTTAAAAGTTGTTCTGCCATTTATACCGGCCTATTTTGTTACAATTATTGGAACAGTGGGATGCTTAAAGGCTATTAATGAGGTTTCAGGAATGGAATCAGATGAAAAACGTATTGGTGCAGGTGTTTTATCAGATGGTGTTGGAAGTATGTTAGCAGGTTTCTTTGGGGCATTACCTAATACATCTTTTAGCCAAAATATTGGATTAATACCATTAACAAAGGTTGCAAGTCGTTATGTAACAATGATGGCGGGAGTGCTGCTAGTTATTTTGGGATTATTCCCTAAATTTGCAGCATTGATCAATATAATGCCACAGCCAGTACTTGGTGGTGTAGGAATTGTTATGTTTGGGACGGTAGCAGCAGCTGGAATTGAAACTTTAAGCCGTGTAAAGATAAACAATCGTAATCTATTAATAATTGCTACATCAATTGGTCTAGGATTAGGAGTTACATTCCGTCCAGAGTTCATTAGTCAGCTTCCAGAAGGTATAAAAATGATTTTTTCATCTGGAATTTCAACAGGGACAATTGTAGCATTAGTATTAAATTTGATATTAAAAGAGGAAAACAAAAAAACTTGTGGAGTAGGTGAGATAAATGAAAATGTTGCATAAGTATATTTTAGAATATGGACATGCAGTATCAGAAAATGTGTTAAAGGTTGATTCTTTTTTAAATCATCAGGTCGATCCAAATTTAATGTATGAAATGGGAACCTATTTCAAGAATTATTTTAAAGAACATGGAATTACAAAAGTATTTACAATCGAAAGCTCTGGAATTGCTCCAGCTGTAATGACTGCAATGCAAATGAATTTGCCAATGGTAATACTAAAGAAAAGAACATCAAAAATTTTGAATGATGATGTTTATCAAACAACTGTGCATTCATATACAAAGGCTTTAGATTATGAGTTAACTTTATCAAAGAAGTATATAACATCAAAGGATCGTATATTAGTTATAGATGATTTTTTAGCAAATGGTGAAGCTGCATTAGGAGCAGCTCGTTTAATAGAGGAAGCCGGAGCTAAAGTTGCTGGAATAGGAATCGTTATTGAAAAATCATTCCAACCTGGACGTAAGATTTTAGATGACAATGGGTACGATGTATATTCATTAGCTCGTGTTTCTAAGCTTGGAGAAGGAATAATTGAATTTGTAGAAAGTTAGCATTACTAAAGCTAAAAGATCACGTTAAGTTAAAACTTAATGTGATCTTTTAGCTTTTATACAGGCGGTAATGATATCAAAAAAGGCACCTAACCACAAAGTCAGATGCCATAGATATAATGTTGTTTTTTAGAATTATTCTTTTATTTTAGATTTAGAAACTTTATCAGTGTCACGCTTCACATTAGGCATACTTTTTTTAGGTTCTACTATAGTGCCTTTATATACATCTATTTCTTGAATTTTTATATTAAAATCTCTCTCATATCTTCTAATCGTAGCTACTTCTTTTTCTGTAACTATTGAAATGGCTGTACCAGGCTTTCCTGCTCTTCCGGTTCTACCAACTCTGTGTAGATAATCCTTTGAATCTTGAGGTAAATCTAAATTAAATATGTGAGTTACATCTTTTACGTCAAGCCCTCTTGCTGCTACATCAGAAGCTACCAAAAGTTGGATCTTTCCGCTTCTAAATCCTTCCATAGCCTTTTTACGTTCTTCCTTTGTTGCTGTACCAAATATTCCATAAGCCTCAAGGTGATGGTATTGAAGCTTCAGAGTAGTTAGTTGAGTTTCCTCGCTTTTATTGATAAATACAATAGCTCTTTCTGGATTTTCAGCAGCTACTAATTTCCTTAGAAATTCAATTTTATCCCTTTGTTCTGTAACTATGTATAGATGCTCGATATCTGGGTTAACTAAAGTCTTTTCCTCAACTTTTATAATTTCTGGCTCTTTCATTAAGCTTTTTGCCACATTTAATGTCTCTTGACTAATGGTAGCTGAAAATAACATTAGTTGTCTATCTCTCATGGTAGTTTTTATGACATCCTTAACTTTAGATAAATTATTTTGGTCTAGTAATCTATCACCTTCATCTATGACAATAGTTTTAATTGTATGTGCACTTATCTTCTTCATTTTTATCAGTTCGAATATTCTTCCGGTTGACCCTACTATTATATGAGGTTTTTCCTTCAGTTTCTCAACTTGTCTCTTCACATTAACTTCTCCTATTATAGGAGTAGAGGTAATTGGTATTCCAGAGTTCTCTGATAGAAGTTTTATTTCACTATCTATTTGCATAACTAGTTCATGAGTAGGGGCAAGTATAATAGCCTGCATTTCTCTTTTGCTACTATCTATTTTTTCGAATATAGGTAATAGATAAGCTAAGGTCTTTCCGCTACCTGTCTGAGATTGACCTATGACATCTTTATTTTCAAGGGCTAAAGGCACTATTTTAACTTGAATATCTGTAGGCTCATTTATGCCTTCTTTTTTTAATCCTTCTATTAAATTTGTGTTTAATCCTAATATATCAAATGATGTTTCCATATTTATCTCCTTTAGGTTTAATGTTGGTAAAAACTCATCTAATTTTATACTTAGTATGTACGTTTGTCAATGTTCTTATAACACTATAGCGCTGCTTACTGTGTGAATAACATTTAGTGAAATTTAAGTTCGTAATGATATTTCTAACTCGGTTTAATTTAAGTACAGTAAATGAAATATATGGTATAAATGGTGTATTAATTATGGAAGCGTGGCAATAAGTAAATTGAATTAGAAGAAGGAAAGAGAGATTTAACTTAATAATTCTAAAGAGTTTGAAGTTAAAGTTAAGAGGAAAGAAGTTAAAACAACCTTAATATAATTATTATAGGATAAGTTAAAAATGTAGCATTTAGGAGGAGTTTTTATGTATCCTATGAAATTTGAAAACTTATACTTCGAAAAAATATGGGGAGGCAGAGATTTAGAATTATTTAGAGATAATCTTCCAGAGGGAAATATAGGTGAAAGCTGGGACGTAGCTTGTCACAAAAATGGAATGAGTATCGTTGCAAACGGAGAATTCAAAGGTGAAAGATTAGATGATTTGATAAGAGAAAAAGGTAGTGAACTTATTGGAACAAAAATCTCTAAGGAATGGTTTCCCCTTTTAACTAAGCTTATTAACGCAAAAGAAAGTTTATCTGTCCAAGTGCATCCAGATGATAAATATGGGAGAGAAGTTGAAGGGGAAATGGGAAAGACAGAGGTATGGTATGTAATAGAGGCCTTCGAAGGAGCTAACCTAATTGTTGGGACAAAGGAAGGATGTACAAAAGAACCATTCAAGAAGGCTATAGAAGCTGGAAATCTTGAGCAATATATGAATAAGGTTAATGCGAAAAAAGGTGATGTATACTTTGTAAAGAGTGGATTAATACACGCCATAGGTGAAGGAGTTATTATTGCTGAAATTCAGCAAAATAGCGATACTACTTACAGAGTATATGATTATGGAAGAGACAGAGAGCTTCATATAGAAAAGGCGCTAGATGTAGTAGATTTAAGTTTAAAAGGAGAAAAAAGTAAAGGAATCAAAATAGAAAATGACGGTTTTGATAAAACCTATTTATGCTTATGTAAGAATTTCTCCTTGGAGATGTATGATGTTAGAACAAAAGTAGAAGAGAGAAGTGATGAGGAAAGATTCTTTGTTTTCACAGTGGTAGATGGAAATGGAGAGATAGCTTATATAGGGGGAATTGAAAAACTAAGTAAGGGGGATAGTGTTTTAATTCCTGCTGCGCTGGGTAAGTATACTTTACGGGGAAATATGAAGGTTTTAAAAAGCTATGTTCCAGATGTAGAGAAAGTGGAAAAAGAAATACTAGGTTTTATAAAAAAATAATAGTGATATAAGAAAGTAATGTTTATAGTTATAAAGATATGATAATACTGGATGGAATCTGGAAGTAGGGTTTTCTATGATATCTTTAAAGGAAAGGCAATTCAAATGATACACTGATAAGGGGCTCCTCAAAATAGATATATGTATTTTGAGATGACCCCTTATGTTTTTGAATTTATATTAACTTCTTATCTAATACACCAGTTAATCCCAGGTCTTCAATTCTTCTTTTTATTTCAACCTTATCAGTAGAATATAATTCTAATTTTTTCATTCTCTCAAAATACTCTGCCCCAGAAAAAGTATGCCTTATCTTTTTACCGTTTGGGGTAGTTAGTCTGTAGTTAGAATAAGAAATTAGGTCACCTATAGTCGTCTTATCAGGCAAAACTAATAAAGGAATATTAACTCCAAACCTTACTGCGTTGTGGCCAGCTAAAGATCCTGTACAAATAGCTTCAGTATGGCCAATAAAGAAACCTGACTTTTCGCCTGCACAGAATAAATTATCTACTCCGATTACTTTTAAGTCATTGGTTCTAGGTGCTGCAGCCAAGTATCTTATAGAATTACCTTTTCCGCCAGAATAAGGATCCATAAATCTAACTTTCTCAAGCCCAGGAATTTTTCTAAGCTTATCGATAGGATAGAAAGGACTCATTAATTTGATATGACCAGTATCAAGTAATACTAAATTTTCTGCAAACTGTTCTAGTGCATACTGCTGACAAACTTTAATATTTAATTTATCTGGGTTAACATCCTCAGCGGGAATTTTTAGAACTGCAGATCCTTTCTCATCTAATTCTTTTATTAATTCATCTGATAAGCTATCCTTTGGAATCTCACAGGACCCACTAAAAGCTCCAGGAGTTCCATTAACTCGTTCTGAATTTAAATCCTCTACGCCTGCTTTAGCACTAATGCTGACTCTAGAGCCAAAGGTAGGACATCTTAGAATACACATTACACAGCCATTGCCGTATTTTGAACAGTTATCCATGGCACCTGTAGAGCCTGTAGCATCTATAAATACGTCTCCTTCAACTAAAGTTCCGTCTTGAAGTTTTATAGCTTTTATTCTTTTATTATTCATTTCTACTGTAGCAACTCTAGCTATTAGATTTATTTCTATTCCTAAATTAGATAGATACTTTCTTACATCAGGCTCAACCTTACTTACATCGTAAAGTGATGCGTGGTTGTGCTCAGGAAAGTGTATGTTTTTATGTCTTGCATTGGTATCCATTATGTGAATTAAGTCTCCAGCGCCTAAGTTTATTATTTCTTCTGCAGCAGTATATCTTCCATTGTTTCTAAATATTCCTCCTACATTTCCAAGACCTAATAATAAATCTGTTTTTTCATATAAGGCCACGTCGGCGCCCGCTTTCTTAGCTGTAATAGCTGCGGCACATCCAGACCAACCTCCACCGATAATTATTACTTTCATAAACAACACCAGCCTTTCGTTTTGAGTGCTAATATTAAGATATTTTAAAAATGAAAATTTGTGACTGATTTCTGGAAATTTTATTAAGATATATATATTAAGTTTTAAGATGTGATATAATAGTTTTCAGGTGGTGAGATGAATGGATAAAGAATTATTACAAGCACTAAGTAATTTACTAGATGAAAAGCTTGAACCGATAAAAACTAAGCTTGATGAAACTTACCAAATAGTTAAAGCACTTGAACATAAAGCGGAAGTTAACAAGGTAGAACATGATAAAATGGCTAATGATATAACTCATATCAAAGGTGATGTTGAAGCTATAAAAAAAGATTTAACTAATGTTGAAATTATAACTAGTAGTAATTGGAATGAAATAGCGAAATTAAAGGCTGTAAAATAAATATAAAATATTTATAGTTAAGGATTAAGCAGTTAGCTTAGTCCTTTTGTTTTAGTGGAGTTAGTTTAAAAAAATTGGATAAACTATATATAAAAGGAGAAATAAAAATGACAAATTCAGAATTTAAAAGTTTTAAAATAGATGAAGAAATACTAAAAGCTATAGACCTATTAGGCTATAAAAAACCATCAGAAGTGCAGCAAGAGGTTTTACCTTTGGCGCTTGAGGACAGAGATATAATAGTAAAATCGCAAACTGGAAGTGGAAAGACTGCAGCTTTTGGTATTCCTCTTTGTCAAAAAATGAATGTAGAACAAAGAAAAGCACAAGCACTAGTGCTTACCCCAACTAGAGAGTTAGCAATACAAGTAAAAGAGGATATAACCAACCTTGGAAGATTCAAAAAGATAAGATCAGCAGCTATCTTTGGCAAACAACCTTTCGATATGCAGGTTAGAGAGCTAAAACAAAGAGTTCATGTTATAGTAGGTACACCAGGAAGAACCTTAGATCATATAGAAAGAGGAAGCATGGAATTAGATGAGATTAAATACCTAATTCTAGATGAAGCAGATGAAATGCTGAATATGGGTTTCATCGATCAAGTTGAAGCTATAATAAATAAACTTCCAAAGGATAGGATTACAATGCTGTTTTCAGCAACTATGCCAGAACAAATAGAAGAGTTATCTCGTAAGTATATGAATAACCCTACTAAAATAGAAATCCAATCTAAGAATGTTACCAGGGAGAAAATTAGGCAGGTATATTATGAAATAGAAGAAGATAAGAAATTTAATCTACTAAATAAAGTAATATACACAGAAAGACCAGACAGCTGCATTCTATTTTGCAGAACAAAAGACAATGTAGGAACTTTAGCTCAAAAGATGAAGAACAGGGGTTACTCTGCAAGTGGTTTACATGGTGGAATGCTTCAAAAGGATAGAATGGATACTATTAAAGCCTTCAAAAGAGGAGAATTTAGTTTCTTGGTAGCTACAGATGTTGCAGCTAGAGGAATTGATGTAGAGGATATAACTCATGTAATAAATTATGATATTCCATTAGAAAATGAAAGCTATGTTCATAGAATAGGAAGAACAGGGCGTGCAGGTAGTGAAGGAGTAGCAATAACCTTTGTAACTCCTTATGAAAATAGATTTTTAAATGATATTGAAGAGTATGTTGGATATAAGATACAAAAGTCAGAAATGCCTTCAAACGAAGAGGTGGAAGAAGGAAGAAAATTATTTGAAGAGAAAATCAAAGTTAAGCCGAAATTAAAAACTGATAAGAGTGCTAATTTAAATAAAGGTATTATGAAAATTTACATAAATGCTGGGAAAAAGAAGAAAATGAGACCAGGAGACATAGTTGGTGCCATTACTAGCATTGAGGGTGTAACTGCTGACGATATTGGAATAATAGACATCCAAGATAATGTTTCTTATGTTGATATATTGGATGGAAAGGGAAAGAAAGTGTTAGATATGCTTAAGACCTCAACTATAAAAGGAAAAGCAGTTAGAGTTCAAAGGGCTTATAATAAGTAAAGCCAAAAATTCAGTTAAATAGAGAATAATAAGCAAATTTACTTTCAAAATAAAATGTTATTTTACATTTTAGAAATAAATTTTCAAAAATTTAAAAAATTATTCTATTTAGCTATTGCTTAATATAGAATAACATGATATTATAATCAAGTAGCAACGGTTCAACGAATCGTTAGCGGGAGATTTAATAATGGTGAACAACGTTTCCTCGTTTTGAGAATTAGTTGTCAGTTTTAAATCTTAATTTTCAAAAAGGAGGAATATTGAAATGGATAAAACTTTAGTTTGTAAAGACTGTGGAAAAGAATTCGTATTTACTGAGGGAGAGCAAGCTTTCTACAAAGAAAAAGGATTCGAAAACGAACCACAAAGATGTGCTGATTGCAGAAGAGCAAAGAAGCAACAAAACAACAACAACAGAGGATTCAGAAGATAATATTTTGAATACTTTTACCCTATAAGATTAATCTTATAGGGTTTTTAATTTTTAAAAATATATTAGATTGAATACATTTCGAAGTTCACAAAATAGACTTTGAAATTACAAATACAGTTATCTAATCTAAATAGTTAGAATGTGTATTGGATATTTGTGTCTAAAGACAAGATCACATAAAAATGATATAATGATGTGGTAAAAAAGTGAGGTGTTACAAATGAGTGATATTGCAGGAAGTGGTTGCGAGGTACTAGTTCCATTTAATGAAAGAAAACCACTAGAAGAAATAGAACGTAGTATTACTACAACATATAAGAAACGAATATGGTCAAAATTTATTAAAGCAATAAAGGATTATAAATTAGTAGAAGAAGGGGATAAAATTGCGGTTGCCGTTTCTGGAGGTAAAGACAGTTTATTAATGTCTAAGCTATTCCAAGAGCTACACCGTCACAGGCAGATGAATTTTGAATTAGAATTTATTGCCATGGACCCAGGCTATCATCCGGATATTAAAAAACTACTAATAGATAACTGTGAATACTTAAATATTCCTATTCACATATTTGAATCTGGTATTTTTGAGGTAGTGGATCGTATAGCAAAGGATTACCCTTGCTACATGTGTGCAAAAATGCGTAGAGGATCATTATATTCAAAAGCACAGGAATTAGGATGCAATAAGCTTGCACTAGGACATCATTTTAATGATGTTATTGAAACAACCTTATTAAATGTTTTATATTCCGGAAACTTTAAAACAATGCTACCAAAACTAAAATCATCAAATTTTTCAGGATTAGAGTTAATTCGTCCTCTATATTACATTGAAGAACAATCTATTCAACGTTTTACACAGAATGCTGGTATTTGGCCATTAAACTGTGCATGTATGGTTGCAGCAGAGAAAATAGGAAACAAGCGTTACGAAATTAAGGATTTACTTGTTGAATTAAAGAAAAACTTTAAAGATGTAGAAAAATCTGTTTTCCAAGCAGCTCAAAATGTAAACATGGATTCTATTTTAGGATGGCAGAAGGATGGAGAAAAGCATTCTTATCTAGACTTTTACGACGAAGAATAATATAGGAAAAGAGAGCTTTTTAGCTCTCTTAAATTACGATTATACATTATGAATAGTACTATAATCTCTAAGTAATCTCAAATAGTGATTAGCCTCTCTAGTAACATGATCTGCAAGTAGCGGTGGTATAACTCCCTTTATCTTGCAGGATATAATACCTTCGGTACCTTGTTTTTTAAAGTTTCTTAAATTTGTAACTGCATTTAGATTTTTCTTTGTAACCTCTGGCAATTTAGTAGGTTGTTTTACTAAATTGTTTGTTTCTTTTTGAAGTCCTTCAAATTCCTTAGCAAATTCATTAGCCTTTTCAAAGAGTTGTTTTTCCGATGGGTCAAGATACCCTCTTATAAACTCTGCGTGCTCTTCCATGATTTCATTCCAAAAGATTTCCTGCTCTATAATATCTTTTATAGTGTCTATATCGCCTCTGTTTTCAAGTCTTGTAAAGATCATAAGAAAGAACTTGCTTTCATGAATTACGTGTTCGAGCATTGTAGGGTATACGTAACTAAATGATTTGCAACTTGAAATACTTTTATAAAGATTAGATAGAAATGCTATAGCTGAATTTGTTCCAACCATAACAGCTTTATTTAATGCAGATATTTCTTTAAGTAATTGTTGTTTTTGCCCAGGCTGCATATTAGCATTTAACTTTAATTCTTTTTCTGTGATGTTAGAATCTATAGGTATTCCGGTCAAAAACTGAGTTTCTTTTTCAGCTGCAAGTGTGAGATTTGTTACAAATTCTCCAGATAACAGAGCTTCCTTACTTATTAATCCATTGGATAACATAACGGCTCTAGAGAGAAGTTTTTCGAAGCTGTTTTTCATTGCAACTAACTGACGAGATATCGCCAAATCCCTTGGAGGTAATGAAGCTGCTGCAAAAATAGCATGCTCCTTAGCGATTCTAAGGAAAAATAAATTTGTTTCAAGAGAATGTTGTATATAATCCTTATCAGATAGCATTGAATTCTCCTTTTTATTAAGTGATATCCACTTATCATAATATGTTTTAACTTTGATGAATGTTATAGGAATTTAAAGATTTTTTTCGATAAATGTTAACAAATTGTGAACAGTGTTATTTATTTAACATAAAAAATATTCAGAATTATACATCGAATGAAAGGTGATTAAATGAATTATTTGTAAAAAATAGTTTAGTTAGGTATTATTAGTGAAAGTTGTGATATTGATCACGGGAAAATTAGATTTATTTTATGAAAACATTCACATAGACCATATTTATGAATAAAAAGTTAACTAAATTATAAATTGTTTGATAAATTATTAATTAAGAATCTAAAAAATATTATAAAAAAAGAAGAGGAATATTGCATGGGTTATAGAATATATATAGTATCAGGAATTTAAAGATTCAATATTTAAAATCAAACGACAAAATAAATTCATATATGGAGGTAAAGAATATGACAAATGTAAATGCATCAACTTACATCAAAGAGGTAATTGAAAACGTTAAGAAGAGAAATGGTAACGAGCCAGAATTTTTACAAACAGTTGAAGAAGTTTTAGGATCATTAGGTCCAGTATTTGAAAAACATCCTGAATACATAGAAGAAAATCTTTTAGAGAGATTCTGTGAGCCAGAAAGACAAATATCTTTTAGAGTTTCATGGGTTGACGATGCAGGAAAATTACAAGTTAACCGTGGATTCAGAGTACAATTTAACGGAGCTATAGGACCTTACAAGGGAGGATTAAGATTCCATCCATCAGTTTATATAGGAATTGTTAAATTCTTAGGATTTGAGCAAATATTAAAGAACTCATTAACTGGTCTTCCAATAGGCGGAGGTAAAGGTGGAGCTGACTTCGATCCAAGAGGAAAATCAGACAATGAAATCATGAGATTCTGCCAAAGCTTCATGACTGAGCTTTACAGACATATTGGACCAGATGTAGACGTTCCAGCTGGAGACTTAGGTGTTGGTGGAAGAGAAATCGGATACCTTTATGGTCAATATAGAAGAATTAAAGGAGCTTTCGAAAACGGAGTTCTTACTGGTAAAGGTTTAACTTATGGTGGAAGCTTAGTAAGACCAGAAGCTACTGGATTTGGAGTAAGTTACTTCTGTAATGAAATGTTAAATCATGAAGGAACAGATTTTACTGGTAAAACAGTTGTAGTATCAGGATTTGGTAACGTTGCTTGGGGAGTTTGTAAGAAAGTTAGTGAATTAGGAGGAAAAGTTGTAACACTTTCAGGCCCAGATGGATACATTTATGATCCAGAAGGAGTAACTGGAGAAAAGATAGATTACATGGTTGAAATGTTAACAATAAACAAAGGTGCAAGAATTAAAGATTATGCTGATAAATATGGTGTACAATTCTTCCCAGGAGAAAAACCATTTGGAGTTAAAGCTGATATCATAATTCCATGTGCTATTCAAAATGATATTAAAATAGAAGAAGCTAAGAAAATAGTTGAAAACGGAGTTAAATTCGTTTGTGAAGCTGCTAATATGCCATGTACAAATGAAGCAGTTGAATACTTCTTAGAAAAAGGCGTAATAGTTGGACCTTCAAAAGCTGCTAATGCTGGTGGAGTTGCTACATCTGCTCTAGAAATGGCACAAAACAGTGGAAGAATAGCTTGGACTGCAGAAGAAGTAGATGCTAAATTACATCAAATCATGGTTAATATCTACAATAACTGTAAGTCAGCTTCTGAAAACTTTGGCTTTGGATATAACTTAGTTGCTGGTGCTAACATTGCTGGTTTCGTAAAAGTTGCTGAAGCTATGCATGCACAAGGAAACTACTAAAATATAGCGACATAATTAGAATTTGTTTATATAGATAACATATTGATTACTGATGGATTAGCCGTACACGGGATTGTGTACGGCGTTTTTTTTATGAATATATTTCCATGTAAATGAACAAAATAACAACTGGGTTAATACGTGGGAGAGAGGTACGG
Organism: Clostridium sp. CS1-1; assembly: GCF_056135525.1. NCBI lineage: Bacteria > Bacillati > Bacillota > Clostridia > Eubacteriales > Clostridiaceae > Clostridium > Clostridium sp. CS1-1. The sequence continues at coordinate 305,397 of NZ_CM148680.1, forward strand.
TAATGAGAGAATCTGCAGTAAGCATCTTAGATAAAGCCTTAGACTTCATAGAAAGAAATTATTATATATTTTTGGCACTTATACTTTCAATAACGTTATTCAATCTTTTTTACTACCTAAAAGAAACCCCGATATATAGTTGGGATGAGGCGAGACATGGGGTAAGTGCTTATGAAATGCTTAAAAAAAATGAATATATAGTAAATACCTATGGCTATAAAAATGACTATTGGAACTTAAAGCCTCCTGTGAGTTTTTGGGCAATTATGCTTGGATATAAGATGGTAGGTTTTAATCCTCTTGGGTTAAGACTATTTTCTGCATTAGCAGCATTCTTAACTATACTAGTTTCAGCACTTCTTGTTAAGTATAAGCATGGTCCAATAGGTTCTTTAGTATGCTTATTAGTTTTGACTACATCTCCTAAATATATCGTTATTCATAGTGCAAGGACGGGAGATGCAGATGCATTATTTGTATTATTTTTTACTATTGCAATGATATCTATGATTTTAGTTCAAAAAAATATAAGATTTTTATACCTTGCAGGGCTTGGGTTTTCCTTTGCATTTTTAACTAAAAGCTGGCATGCATTTAACATAGCTGTAATAGGATTTCTTTACTTATCCTTTACTAAGATTATATTCAAATTAAAATTAAAAGAATGGATACTGTTTATTGCAAGTGCATTTTTACCCATATTGTCTTGGGGAGTTTCAAGATATGTAAAGGATGGCTTTGAGTTTTTTAGAATGATGATAAGTTATGATCTTTTAGCAAGATCTTCACGAACTTTAGAAGGCCACGTAGGTGATAAATGGTATTACTTTATTACTTTAAGCTCCTTTTACTCTGCATGGCTTGGACTACTTGGTATTTGTATAATTGCTTATCTAATGCTATGTGCTTATTTAAAATATAGGCATAGGTTTTATAATGCTAAAAATAAGGTAACTGATTGCATAGAAAGAAAAGTATTAAGAAATAGGAAAGATAAGACAATTAAAACTAAGTTGTCTGATTCTTTAGAAGAACAGCCATTAATACATAGTGGAAATTACAATTTACTGGGAAAAGAGTATGCACTAGGCTTAATATTATGGATTCTAATTCCTTTATTGGCCTACACAAAAGCAAGTACTAAAATAGGTTGGTACATACTGCCTGTTTATATTCCAATAGCTATATTCATTGGAAGTCTTAGTGAAATTCTATTAAGAGGTTTATGGAGAAATGAAGTAGCGCAGCTGCTAGTAATTATTAATCTAATCGTAGGGTTAGCTGCCTATGAACCGGCAATAATTGAACATATAGCAAGGTTTAAGGATGATAGCACCAGAGTGACCTTTAATAATAATCAGGTGTCTGAGGATATTAGAGGAACGGACACATATATCTATTACGGGGCAATTGCAGATATAAATGTCGGTCCGATAAGTGAATTGAAAGATTGGCAGCAGAGCGATTTATTATCCGCTGAACTTTACTGGGATTTGGTACCTCAAGACGGAGGATTTTATGGATTCTTAAATGATAAGAAGAAGTCAATTATAATAATTCCTAATAGAAGTGAATTTGAAAGTGTTGTAAAGGATAATAATCTTAAAGTTTTATCAAGCAATGATTCTGTCTATATTTTAAGAAAAAATGAATAATCTTGACTTAACACTGGAATTATATTATTGGTCAGAAAAATACATAAATAAGTTTTAGGCTTTTGGACAGGAGGAGCTTTATGGAATCTAAGAATTTAATTTCTGTTGTTGTACCTATGTACTACGAAGAAGAAGTAGCGGATGAATGTTATAGAAGACTGAAAAAGGTAATGGATAGTAGTGAGTTAAAATATGAGCTGATATTTATAAATGATGGAAGCAAGGATAGAACCTTAGAAATACTGAAAAGAATAGCATTAAATGATGATAAAGTAAAAATTATAGATTTTGCAAGAAATTTTGGGCATCAAACAGCTGTTACAGCAGGAGTATTTAATTCAAAGGGGGATGCTGTAGTTATTATAGATGCGGACCTTCAAGATCCTCCCGAACTTATATTAGAAATGGTTAGTAGATGGAAGCAGGGATTCGATGTAGTATATGCTAAGAGAAAAAAGAGAAATGGAGAAACCTACTTTAAGCTCTTAACTGCTAAATGTTATTATAAATTTTTATCATGTATGTCTGAAATTGCAATTCCGAGAGATACAGGTGATTTTAGATTGATGGATAAAAAAGTAGTAGAAGTATTTAAAGCTATGCCTGAAAAAAATAGATTTGTAAGAGGTATGGTAAGCTGGGTTGGCTTCAATCAAACCTATGTCGAATATGAGCGAGAGGAAAGGTTTGCAGGGGAGACAAAATATCCTCTAAAAAAGATGTTGAAGCTTGCAGCAGATGGAATTATTTCTTTTTCAACAAAGCCTTTAAGGTTTGTAACTAAACTGGGAGGCATGACTATATTTATAGCTCTTGCAATGCTTCTATATTCATTAGTTACAACGATGCTAGGTCATTCAGTGACAGGTTTTGTTTTTATGATGGTAGGCATAATATTCTTCAGTGGAGTTCAGCTTTTGTCTTTAGGAATTCTAGGCGAATATATAGGTAGAATATATGATGAAAGTAAGAATAGACCATTATTTATAGCAAGAGATATGATAAACTTTGAAGAGGAAAAGAAAGAGGATAAGAAGCAGGTTCTTAAGGAGATAAAGCAAATTTCTTAGCATATATGAATACGAAGAATTATTTGCAAAATATTTATGATATTAATAAAGAAACTGGGAATTATGTAATCAAAACAAAGATTCGCGGTTATAAAGATATATTTAATGATTTAGATAACTATCCGCTGACAAAGAGAGATATAAATCATGATGTGCAATCATACTTACATGATTGTTCATTAGATATTCCACTTAAATATAGGATAGACTTATGTTTTTACATCGCAGGAGATTTAAGAGATGATAAAAGTGAAGAATTGGTTACTTTGGCATTAAAGAACTACTACTCTTTCAATTTACGCTTGAGGAAAAATTCTTTAAAAAAGTCCCATAAGTGTGTATTTCAATATATAGCTATCTCATTTACTACTCTTTTCTTAAATTTTTTCCTGGAAAGTAAGTGGCAAAAGAGTATATTCTATAATACACTTTTGGAAGGATTTAATATTGGTGGATGGATTTTTCTTTGGGAAGCGATATCTTTACTTTTCTTCAAACAAAAAGAAATTCGTGATGAGATTTCTGAACATAAGAGGTTTTTAAATGCATCAATTAGTTTTATGTATGATAAAGAGAGTTAGGTGCCAGTCTATTGTCGGATTTTATACTTAAAGATAAAACTCGACAATAGACTGGCGCCTTTTTTAAAAGAACAACGGTGGATGGGGCTTTAATGATTATTAATTGAAGACTTTATATCTATAAAATGAATATTAAGTGGTATGAATGTCTTAATAATTACGGTTGAATTATATACACAAATTTAATTGAATAGATATCACAAAGAGTTAAGTTGCCAGTTTGAGTTTCTCTTAAAATAATATAACTTATACCTACACGTTCTAGCGTACCTTCACGGTCTTGAATTGTGCTAGTTCCAAGAAGGAATGATACTCTTACTCTCTTTCCTATTTGAGTTCTTAAGAATCCTTGAGTGTATTCAACATCTAAATCGGTAGGTGATCCAGGTGCAGTTTCAAATGGTGATGTCATTAAAGGAATCTGAGATGGTAATACTCCAGTTCCAGAACCAGGAACCATTCCTTGACCAGCTCCACCAGGCACCATGTTACCACCCATTCCAGTACCTTGTATCATTCCATCCATCATACTTTCTCCTCCTTGACTCATACTAGGAACTCCTACTGGAGTTTGCATTGGCATAGACATTGGAACAGGGACCTGCATTGGAACTGATCCAGGGCTAGGCATCTGCATCATTCCAGGGAATGAACTAGGAAATGTACCAGGCATTACTGGCATAACTCTCTGGCAAGCATTCATGTAGTTTAAGTAGCATTGTGGAAACATAAAATTACCTCCATAATTTATTTGTAGACTTCAAAGTAACTATTTTTAGGTTTGAAAATAACTTGCTGTAGGATTATAGAAACAATGGTTTGCGACCTTTATCTGATAAGTTCCATTTCCATTATACGGAAAAAGGTAAGGACAAGGGGCATATGGATTAAAGTACCATAATGAATAACCAATTGTGAATAGTCTATTGCCTGCTAATGCCCAATCGGCTATATCGTAATGTATTTGCTCTGGCGGATTAGCCCAAAGAGTCTGAGGATTAGCTACTCCACCTAGTACTGGACGGGTACAATCAAACTGGCCCTTTTGGTAGACTATTTTTCTTACATCACCTTGACCTATTTTCTGATATTCGCCGCTAGGGACCCTTACCCTATTCATTACAACAGTGGCAACTGCCTTCATTCCGTTGTCACCTTCCCCACCAGCTTCACATTTTATTAGTCTTGCCAGTAGCTCCCTATTATCCAAAAGTTTTTCACCTCATTAATTTCGCTTACAATATTAGTTTATTTAAAAACACAAAATTGGTTACAGATATAGAAAATATTTATACTACAAATTATTACAATAAATTAGGTTGTGTTTAGGTGACGAGGAACTATTGAATTGCATATTATAAATAATCAGATTACCGATTAATTAATAACTAACAATTATTAATTATGAGCTGAAAAATGAGGGGAGATAATATGACGCTAATAAATAAAGCAGCTAAGACAATAATTGTAAGCACGATGATATTAATACTAATATTATATGGAATTTCAAATAGAGTGATATTTCAAAAGTTCCTTGTTTTAGAAAATAAAATTGTAAATGAAAATGTAAATAGGGTTAATGGTGCCATAAATAGAGATATATCGAATATAAGCATTTTTGCTAACGACTGGGGGGCGTGGGATGAAACTTGTAGATTTGTAGATGATTTGAATGAGCGCTATATTGCAAATAATCTGGTAGATGAGTTGTTTATAAACTATAAAATAAACTTTATGATATTTGTAAATAATAAAGGGGAAATTGTATATAGTAAGTACTTTGATCTTATTAAAAGAGAAGAGGTTGCTAGAAATAGGGAGTTTGAAAAGTATATATCGAGTATTGGAGATCTTACAAGGGGCAGCACAATAACTGACAAAAAATCAGGAGTGATTATGTTTTCAAATAACTCAATACTAATTGCTTCTGCTCCAATAATAAACAGTAGTTTTACAGGACCGATAAATGGAAAGCTGATTGTAGGTAAGTATTTCAATGAACAAACAGCAGCGGAGGTTTCAAAGACTACTGCTCTTAATGTAACATTTGATTTATTTAAAAATACTAATAAAACAGACGATTTTAAACAGGCTAAATCATTTTTTGATAACAATGATGAGAATTTTATTTATAAATTAAGTGAGAAAGATATAGCTGGTTATTTATTAGTAAAAGATATAAAAGGAGAGCCGGCACTTATTTTAAAAATAGATATGAATAGAGACTTATATAAGGAAAGTAAAGCCGTAAGAATATATTTTTTTATGCTGATTATTTTGGTGTTTATTATATTTACAGCAGCGATATTGTGGGTTCTAAACCATATAGTACTACTTCCTAGTATTCAACAAGAGACTCTTTTGAATACTATTCCAGCAATAGTATCCTTTAAGGATGACAGGCTGAATTATATTACCGTAAATAAAATGTTTATTGAAAAAATGAAATTATCATATAAAAGTATAAAAGGAAAAAATGTTTATAGTATTTTTACAAAAAAAGAAGCAGAAAAAATATATAGAGAAGATAAAGAGGTAATGCAATCAGGGATTCAAATATTAAACTCTATAAGAAGTTTTACAGAACCTAATGGAGATGTTAAATGGTTATGCGTATCTAAATCACCTTATTTTGATAGGAGTAAAAATATTAAGGGGATTGTAACGATCTGTACAGATATTACTGAACAAAAACAAATGGAGGAAAAATTTTATCGTGCAGCTTACTTTGACCAGTTAACTAATTTGCCTAATAGACTATTTTTTATAAAAAGCATGCAAGATTTTATAATTGATGCAAAAACAAATTGTAAAGGTATGGCATTACTATATTTAGATTTTGATAGGTTCAAGTTAATAAATGACACTGAAGGTCATGATGCAGGGGATAAGTTTCTTAAATATATAGGAGAAAAGATGGTATCAATGCTAAGTGGCAACATGATGCTTGCAAGACTTGGTGGAGATGAATTTGGAATATTGGTTACAAATATTAAAGATGAGGAGGAAGTTTCAAAAATATGTTGCGATATACAAGAGCTTACAAAAGGAACATGGGTATTTAATACAAGAGTATTCCATATTACTGCAAGTATTGGAATAGCTATATATCCAAAGCATGGAGAAGATGCTGTAGAGCTTTTAAAAAATGCAGATGCGGCAATGTACCATGCTAAAGATCAGGGGAAAAATACCTATGAATTCTATAACTCTTCCCTAAGTAGCAGTGCGCTTAAACAGGTTTCTATGGAGAATTCTATTCTTTGCGCCATAAATAGGGATGAATTTGAACTTTACTATCAACCTCAATTTAATATTATTACAAGAAAAATTGTAGGAGTAGAGGCTCTTATAAGGTGGAATAAACCTGATTATGGTATAGTATCACCTCAAAAGTTTATTCCCTTCGCAGAGCAAACTGGTTTAATTACTTCGATTGATAAATGGGTATTTAAAACTGCTTGTTTACAAATTAGATACTGGCAAAGCCTAAATATAAAAGCCACAAGGGTAGCAATAAATATTTCATCCAAACAGTTAGAAGATCCGAATTTTGTGCAATATGTTAAAGAGTTATTAAGTGAAACGAAAGCAGATCCAAGCTGGTTAGAAGTTGAAATAACAGAAAGTGCTCTCATGAAAAGCCCAGAAGAAGCAGTCAAAATTCTTAATTCTTTAAAAGATATGGGGATAAAAATAGCACTAGATGACTTTGGTACGGGGTATTCATCTCTAGCATACCTAAAAAGGTTCCCTATAGATAAATTGAAAATAGATAAAACATTTATTAAAGACATTACTGAAAATGTAGAGAATGCAAATATAGTTAAAACTATAATTGATTTGTCTAAGAGTATGGGATTAATTGTAGTAGCAGAAGGAGTAGAGACGGAGGAGCAGCTTGAAATTCTAAAACAGCAGAATTGTGATGAGGTGCAGGGGTATTTGTTTAGCAAGCCTGTTGATGTTAGGGAAGTTGAGGAGAAGTTTTTAAAGAGCACTTAGGGAAAGTAGGGTTTTAAGAAACTATGATAGAAATGTAAGAGTTGACAGTGGCTAGTTAACACTGTCAACTAACTATTATCCATTCACAATTTGCCCACCATTAACATGTATAGTCTGCCCAGATACATAAGTAGAATCATTTGAGGCTAAGAATACATAAGCACCAGCAAGTTCCACAGGCTGACCGGGCCTTCCATAGGTTGAACTTGAGCCAAATTTACCAACCTCTTCAGCACTAAAGGAAGATGGGATAAGAGGAGTCCAAATTGGCCCTGGAGCAACGGCGTTAACCCTTATATTCCTACTTGCAAGAGATAGAGATAAGGAACGGGTAAAAGTAACAACAGCACCTTTAGTGGATGAATAGTCTATTAAAGTTTCATGGCCATGATATGCAGTAATAGAAGCGGTGTTTATAATAATACTTCCATCCTTAAAGTGAGGCATTACTGCATTTGTCATATAGAAAAGACTAAAGATATTTGTTTTAAAAGTTTTTTCAAGTTGTGCTGCTGTTATATCCTCAATGCTGTTTTGAGGATATTGAACAGCAGCGTTGTTTACAAGGATATCTATCTTATTAAAAGAATCTATAGTTTTTCTAACTGCATCCTTACAAAAGTTTTCGTCACCTACATCCCCTGGTATCAGTATGCACTTCCTACCCTTTTGTTCTATTATCCCCTTTGTTTCTTCTGCATCTTGATGTTCGTCAAAGTACACAATTGCAATATCAGCGCCTTCTTTAGCATAAGCAATAGCTACAGCTCTACCAATTCCGCTATCTCCACCAGTGATTAGAGCTACCTTGTCTTTCAATTTATCAGAACCTTTATAATTAGGATCATCAAAAATTGGTCTTGGATTCATTTGTGCCTCTAAGCCAGGTTGTTTGTCTTGATGCTGAGCTGGTACTGTCTTTGGAAAGTTCATTTAAGTACCTCCGTTCTTAATTTTTTCAGCAAATCCTTTGTTGAATAATTACAAAAATAGTTAAATGTACTACAGATATAGATAAATCAAATTCATCCTAGACTTATACAGAGGACTATATTAGTGGTTCTGAAGCACATTTAAATACTTTTTTTATGAGTCTTAGCTCGACTGTAAGGAAAAGCTTAGAACTTCGACATGTCTGAGCGATAGCGAGTTTGGCGAAGTTCTTGGCTTTTTCTTATAGTCGAGCTTTAGGCGAATTAAAAGTATTTACAGTGCAGAAGAATTACTAATATAGCCCGGGGGTTAAGTCTAGCTCTGAATTTATTTAAGCTCACCCATCATTTGGTTAGCTTGATTTTTAAGTGTGTTAACTTCAGTATCAGGTGCATCTTTAGTAGTATACCATCCTTTTTGTTTCATAGCGTCAAACACCTTGAATTGAACGTCTTGTGCATTCTTAAAGTTATCAACTAATGTATTTCTAAGATTTGGGCAAGAAGTTTCAGTTATTCCTGTGCTGTATGCTGATACAACTTGTTTTTCACTTGTAAGTAAATCTTGCATTAAGTCTTTTTCTTTCATTATTAAGTACCTCCAATTAATTTTTAAATTACTATGTTTAAATAAATAATACTAAAAACTATAAGTATAATCTGTAGATGTTATTTTAAAAGTGATTTGGCTTTGTTAAAATTCTTGTTATTGATGAGAATCTAAGTATGTTTTAAGTGAGTTAAAGTTTTGTTTATGAACTGTAGCTGCTTGGGTACATAAGTTTTTTAAATTAGTATCAGTGCACATTCCTGAGTACTCATTGTATTTTTTATTCATAAGTGCTTCGTGGTTTAATTGATCTTCAATTACTTTTAGGTTGTTAGCTTCTATTTGTTTGTTTTGCATAAATTTATGCCTCCTTATTTTTGTTTAAGTTTGCTACAAAATTATTATTGGCAAGAGAGTGGGTAAATATAGTAGGGAAATAGAGGAAAATCGTATCAGATACTTGTAAATTTTTTTCTAGTAAGATAAAAGTCTACAGGTACCTGATACTATTTCTGCCTTACTTAAGTTTCATAGCGGCACTATTCATTTTAGAAATAAGATAATTAGTTATCACCCTATCCCCACCAAATATATTAAGTGTAGCCTTATTGCTTCCCGTAACCTTATTCAATGATCTCACTGCATTAAGATAGGAGTTTTCTGATACAAGAACTAAAGGTGCACCATTATTAAAAGCAGCTGCAGCACTTCCGCTTAATGAGTCAGGGAAGTTTTCGCCGTTTGCTACATAAACACTTCTTAAATCACTTCCGTAAAAATAACTGTTTATATTTTCAGATGTTTCGTATCTGGTTTGACCACCTAACCTTATAATTTGACTGTAGCTAAGACCAGTAATATCCATAACTCGGTTTCTCACGCCTTCAGAAATTGCACCTATACCACCTAATATATACACTCTAGAAGGATTGATATCTCTAATGTAACTCTCAACCTCCTTATTTAACGTATCTGTAGAAGTTAATAGCACAGGCATTTGGCTCGCCCCAGCTTTAGAGGAAATACTTAGAGCATCTGCAAAAAGAGAGTCATTTGCAAGTATAATGGAGGTACCTTTTGCTAAATTTAATGTCCTAGCAATGTTAACACTAGTTTCATGTCTATTTAATCCACCAACTCTAATTATGTTACTATTTAGATATCCACTTTGTGTAAGATAATCTACGTATGAGGTACTAATCACACCTTCCCCACCTAAGATGTATATCTTGCCGTCCTTTTTAAGGGTATTTACTATATAATTTAGTACAATTTTACTGCCTTCATCTTGTGGGCTTTTATCTACAAGCAACAGAGGTGCATTAAGTCTTCTAGCTAAGGTAACTCCAGACAAGCCATCAGGAAAATCATTACCACTGGCTATAACAATATTTTTTAAATCGATATATTTAAAATTTTCCTCAGCTATAATTTTTGAGGTTTCATATCTGTTCACTCCACCGAATTTTGTAACATCTTTTATTTTGGTAGGCACATTTTTCACATCACTAACTAATTGAAAAGGAGTCAGTAAAGGGTTACTCCAGTAGCCACTATTATTTTTAGTTTCCAAAATAAAGTAGTAATTTCCTTCAGTTATGTTATTTAAGGTTATAGTCTTTTCCTGAGAAGATGAATCTTCGGAAATAACGTTAAGTAATACGCCAGATAAGCTGGAACCATCACCTATGGCACCCTTATAGATTCTGATTCTATAAGCTGACTGATACTCATTGCTATTTGTACCAGTGAAATGCCACTTAAATTGTATTTGAGGATTATTTTTATCAAGAGCTTGTTGGTACAAAGGGCTTTCTATAATTGGTTGCGGTGAATTGTTTTCTATGTAGTCATTGCCTATATTTTGATATCTATATGCTTTGAAATTATCCATTATATAGTCTTTAGGTCTATAGTACTCTTTTACTTTTTGGCCAGTACGGTCATCATTTTCAATAGTAGCTTCCAAAGTATTAGCACCTAGCAATTGCCCAAGCTCATCATAAACCCAAGACTGAAAAAAGACTGCATGATTGCCTTTAGATAAAAGTATATCCATGTTTTTTAAATCATCAAAAGATATAGAAGTTAAATACTGAGAGATTGTATTTGTAGTAAGCTTAGTGCCAGGAATCTTTAGCGTGCTTTGAATAAAGCTTGCATCATCTATTCCGGCAGTTTCACCCTTATATCCACCAGAAAACTTTACGTTACCAGCAGTGGCTCCTTTAGTAATTGCATCAAAAAAATTACTCCACTGAATGTTTGAAGTTGTATCAATACCGTCAGAACCTCCATAGTTATAAGGAATACCTATTTCTTGAGAAGCTGTTTTAGTTCTTAAATGCTCAGGTAATACAATATAGCCTGTAGTTTTACCGTTTAAACTCTTTAAATATTGCCAAGGAGTGTATGCCATCCTATACGCTCTGTCTTGTGCCTCTTGTCTAGAAATAGTTTCTGCAGCTTTAGTTTTGTTAATTGAAATGCATGCAATCATGGAGACTATTAATAAAGATATAATAAATTCCTTTCTTACTTTCATGTTAAAACCTCCTCTTAGTATCAAAATACCCTTATACGTGCAAATTATACTATAGACAAATAATCGCATTGTTTGGGCAATATAGATGTGATATAATATCATTACTGTATATTAAGGAGGTAATGTTGTGGAGGCTGAATTAAAGAATCTGTTGATACAAATCATGGAAGGTCAGGAAGCCTTAAAATTAGAAGTTAAAGGTGAAATAAGAGAAGTAAAAGAAGAATTAAAAGTAGTAAAAGAAGAATTAAAAGTAGTAAAAGAAGATGTGAAAAAAATAGGAGCTAAAATTGATGGAGAAGTAATGCCTAAAATAGAAGCTCTATTTGATGGTTATAAAGCCAATACAGAGAAGCTTCAGCAATTAGGCGACAATGTTGATGAACTAAGAATAGATTTAAATAATATAACTATAAAGACTGTTAGAAACGATAGTAGTATTCTTGAATTAAATAGAAGATTAAGTTCGATATAAGCACTCTATGTGCTTTTTTTATTTTTGTTTATCCGATGACTACCCGCTCTAATACTCCCTCTTCTTCTACAAGAGGGAGTAAAGAGCGGCTACGTCCCTGGATAACGATTTCTAAGCATCAGGTGGAGTTAAAACTCCATCTGATGCCAAGAACTCTGTTTATATTTGAAAAGAAGTAAAATGTTTACATATGCTAACAGAAGTTAATAGTATGTGTTATTATATATATACGAGTAATAATAAGCCTTAAAGGAGAGCAGTTTATGAAGACAGTATTACTTATTGATTCTTGCAGTGACTTACCGCTGGAATATATAGAAAAAAACAATATGATATACATGCCATTTACCTATGAGATTAAAGGTTTGGTATTTGAAGATGACTTTTGGAAAACAACTAATTATAAAGATTTTTATAACCATCTAAGACAAGGAGAACTATCGAAGACCTCTCAAGTAAATGTAAATAGATATTATGAAGAGTTTAAAAAGCACATAGTAGAAGGAAATTCAATCATATATATAGGATTTTCCTCTGGGCTAAGTGGAAGCATTAATAGTGCGGGCATTGCAAAAGAACAAATTTCAGAGGAATTTAAAGATGCAGATATAACAATAATAGATACTAAAAGTGCTTCAATGGGGGAGGGACTTCTAGTTTATTATGCTAATGAGATGCTAAATAAAGGCTATTCGAAAGAGGAAGTTGTTCGATGGATAGAGGAAAACAAGCTTAAAGTTAATCATTGGTTTACTGTAGAGGATTTAAACCATCTAAAAAGAGGGGGAAGAATATCCAGTGCAGCAGCAATAGTAGGAACTTTACTTAGTATAAAACCAGTTCTTCAAGTGAACGATGAGGGAAGACTAATACCAGTCGAAAAGGTAAAAGGAAGAAAGAAAGCACTAAAAACCCTCGTAGAAAAGTTAAGCCAAAACATAATAAACCCTGAAGAACAGGTAATAGGCATAAGCCATGGAGATTGCATTGAGGATGCTGAACATGTAAAAGAATTGATACTAGAACAGTATAAGGTTAGAGATGTTATCATAAGTAATGTAGGGCCTGTTATAGGCTCGCATGCGGGACCAGGAACAGTAGCGTTATTTTTCTTAGGTAAAAGCAGGTAAATACACTTTAAACCACAAAATAATATCAACAACTTCGTAAAAATAATACCAAGTAGCTGAATAACTAAAATGGCACCAGGTATCTAGGAATTTTTGCCTAACAAGTCAAAAGCCATCAGATACCTGTGTGCCATTATCACTGCATTACAACTGTATCATTACCGTGAAGGAAACAATTCTCATAATAAAATCCCTATTTAGAGGTGTGAAAATCTACCGATATAATATATAATAAAATAAGTTACACATTTTATTAATGAAAGAACAATAGGAGGATATATATAATGAAGGGAAAAAGATTTCTAAGTTCTGTATTGACGGCTTTAGTTTTATCAGTAACTGTGAATATGGTAAGTGTACAAGCAGCTACGGTATCAAGAACAGCATCAGGTAATAGAATAGGAACAGCAAACCAAGTTGCTGTAAGCCTATTTGGATCAGCACAAAATGTAGTTCTTGTAAATGGATATGGATATGCAGATGCAGTAAGTGCTACTCCGCTTGCAAAACAGTTAAATGCACCAATACTTTTAACTGAAGGAAAAACTTTAGAGTCAGAGGTGGCAAGTACTATTAAAACGCTTGGTGCTTCAAAAGTATATATAGTTGGTGGAACAGGGGTTGTATCACCTGCTTTAGAAGATCAGTTGAAATCAAGCTACCAAGTAGAGCGTATAGCAGGAACAACTGACACAACAAGAATGGGAACTAATGCAGAAGTTGCTAAAAAAGTAGTAGAAATTAGCGGACAAACAACTGCTATGCTAGTAAATGGACAAGATGGATATGCAGATGCACTATCAGTAGCATCTATTGCAGCACAAAAAGGTTATCCAGTACTATTTGGAAGCCGTACAACAGTAGCTCCCGTAGTTAAAGATGTAATAAGCAACAATGGTATAAAAACAATTTTAGCTGTAGGTGGAGAAGGGGTTTTACCTCAGACTGTAGTGGATTCAGTAAGTGGAACAAAGATAACTAAAACTGAAGACTCAGCAAATAGATTTTCAACAAACCTAGCAGTTTTAAAATACTTTAAAGAAAATGGTGGGTTAGATTTTAGTAATGTATATATAGCAGCTGGTGGATCAGCGCCAAGCCACTTCGCCGATGCTCTTGTAGCTTCTGCAGCAGCAGCAAAGACAGGATCACCATTAGTACTAAGTGGAGTTGGAGCAGATGAAAGCGCAGTAGCTGCAGCTAATGAATATATATTAGGTAATGCAACAGATAGTTCTAAGGTAATAATAGTTGGAGGAACTGCATCTGTTTCTAGTGAGGTAGAGGCTGGATTAAGATCAGGAGATGTGCTTGAAATAATAAGTATAGAATAATGTGAAAAAAATATCCTAGATAATTTTATAAAATTATCTAGGATATTTTTATAAATAAAAGAGGAAATAATAAATTTGTGTAGAATAGTATAGATGATATCACAATATAATTATAAAGTAGTTAAAAATTAGGCTCTCTTAAAATGTTTGAAATATAAAAACATAATAGGAATATTTTAAGTTGTATATGCTGAATATTCACCATATTTTTCACTAACTAGAAATAGATTGTGCAGTACGCCTTAAATTACTAGATATAAATATATGGAAAAGCTAGAAATAGTATTGTATAATAATATCAGTAGTTAGGGATTCTAGAAAATTCTAAAATTTAATTAACTTATAAAGTATGGAAATTATATTTTATATATGTTATAATAAGGAGTGAATTTTAGAAGGCCTATCTAAATAAGAGATATAATTAAAACATATATTTACATATAAAATAAGCAAAACAGGTAGAATGTGTTAAATGTATATGTTATAATTAAATCTGCTTTAAAATGTATGACGAGCTATTAGTTACTAAATTAAGTAAAAAAAGCTTGGACATATTACAAAGTATATATTAAAATATATATTAATAAAAAGAAAACAATTTTATTCACTTAAATCGAGGAGGGTATTACAATATGAGTAAAAAAGGTACAAGAGCACTTGCTAGTGCTACACTTATGTCCTTAGTTTTGACTACAGCTTTATCAGCTGGACAAGTTCAAGCAGCAGCAGGAAAAGTGACTAGATTAGGAGAAGCAGACAGATACTCAACAGCAGCAAAAGTTGCAACATCAAACTGGACAACTAGTGATGATGTAGTATTAGTATCAGGTGAAGGTTATGCAGACGCAGTAAGTGCATCAGCATTAGCTAAGAAATTAAATGCACCAATACTTTTAACTACAGCTGGTTCATTAAATACTGATGCTAAAAATGCATTAAGCACATTAAAAGCTAAGAACATATATGTAGTTGGAGGAAACGCTTCAGTTTCTCAATCAGTAAGAACTGAATTAAAAGCTAACTACAAATTAGTAGAACTTCAAGGAACAAACAGATATGAAACTAACGTAGCAGTTGCTAATAAGTTAGTAGAATTAGGTGTTAAAGCTGACGAAGTTATATTAGTTGGTGGAGAAGGATTCTCTGATGCATTATCAGTAGCTCCAGTAGCAGCAACTAAAGGACAAATATTATTATTAGGAAACAACAACGAAGAATCAATGAAATCAGTAATTGATTTTGTAAAGACTAACAAGTCAAAAGTTACTGTTGTTGGAACTAAAAATGTTATAAGCGAAAGTATATTAAGTTCACTTGGAAATGCAACAAGAATAGATGGAGGATCAGATAGATTCGACACTAACTTAAAAGTATTAAATGCATACAAGAGTGATTTAAAAACAGATAAATTATTCGTTGCAAACGCAACAGGAAATGGATATGCAGATGCTCTAGTTGCTTCAGCTTTAGCTGGAAAAACAGCTTCACCATTAGTATTAGTTGATACTGAAGGTTCAGATGCAACAAGAAACGCTATATCATACATCAAAGATACTGCAACTAAGACAACTGATCTTAACGTTGTAGGAGGAACTGGTGTAGTTTCAAAAGAAACTGAAGAAGCTATAAACACTGCAGTTGGAAACCCAACAAACAATAATGGCGAAACTACTGTTGAATCAATAGAAGCAGTAAGCTTAAACCAAATAAAAGTTCACTTCAATACAGCAATCGACAGTGATTCAGCTGAAGATGAGTCAAACTACAAAATAGATGGAACTCAATTAGAAGCAGCTGATGACAATGATGTTGCTAAGAATGAAAATAGTGCAGTAGCTACTGCAATAGATGACAACACTGTTTTAATAACACTTGCTCATCCAAGAAAGCAATATGACGATGTAACAGTTTCAGTTAAGAAAGCTATCTTAACTTCAGACAAAGAGAATACAATTGATGCATTTGATCAAGATGTAACATTCTCAGATACTACAGTTCCTACATTAAAGAAAGTAACTGTAGAAGGAAATAGCCAATTAACAGTTGAATTCTCAGAAGCTGTTAATATGCAAACTGTAAATCAATTAAAGAGCAAATTCAAAATTGATGGACAAAGCATAGGAAACTATGGTGTTAACACTCAATGGAGTGAAATCAAAGATCATATAGAAGTAGCTGATAGCAATATCGGACCTGCTGGAACTTGGTCAAACAAGGTATTATTCTACTTTGATTCACCAATGGAAAGTGGAAACCATACATTAAAGATTTCTGATGGAGACAACAATAACGGAGCATTAAGTGATGCTGCTGGATTCACATTCAAAGAAGCAAGTGAAGACTTCACAGTTGACAGCATGACTACTAAACCAGTTATTAAGTCTGTAAAAGAAACTTCAAATGGAGAAGTTCACATTACATTTGACAGACCAATGGATGTACAAACTGCTAAAGATGAAACTTACTATGAAATCAATGGTAAGAAATTACCAAGCGGAGCAGAAGCTAAAACTGCTAGTGATGACACTGTAGTAAAATTAAAGCACGTTGGTAGCTTAATTGAGTCAGGTTCAAATACACTTTATATAAAGAACAATGTTAAGGATGCTTTCGGAAACAAGGTAGAAGATGATACAAGAATAAACTTCGACCATGTTAAGGACGAAACTAAACCTACAGTTAGCAGCATCACTGTAATAGATAGTGAAACTATCCGTGTTAAATTCAGCAAAGATGTTGATTACAGCTATGCTACAAACCCATCAAACTACAAATTACAAGATAACAAGAATATAGATATAACTAACCACATTGAAGGTATCTACAGCACAGTTGGTAAGACTGACACTGATGACACAGATACTTACAACATTAAGTTAAGAAAGTTCAATCCAAACAACTCAAACGATGATTGGAGATTAACAGCTTCTAAATATACTTTAACAATAAAGAATATCATAGATACATCATCAACACCAAACACAATGGATGATTACACTTATACTATAAACGGTAATGATGATATAGCTCCTAAGGGAACTGGTATCTACGGAAAATTAAGAGATGGTTCTTCAAGCAAAGATAAAGTTGTTGTATACTTCAGTGAATCAATGGATACTTCAACACTTACAAACAAAGATAACTACAAGTTTGTAAACGGAGAAGGGGACACTAAGACACTTCCAGGAGATGCAAGTATATCAGTTGGTGGAGACAATAAGAGTGCTATAATCGAGTTCCCATCAAGCTACAAAGTAAGATTAAACACTAAGACTACTACAGGTACTACTAATGATGTAACTGCAGTAATAGTTTCTAACGTTAAAGACGAAGCTGGAAACATCTTAGACGGAGTAGCATACAACAACGATAAGGAAATCGACAAAGCACAAGCTGGAGCAAAAGTAAAAGAGAAGACTCTTAAAGTTTACTATGATGGAGACGATCTAAAAGTTGATGTTCAATTCGATAGAGCTATCGATGAAATAAACGCTAAAGAATTCACATTAGGTGGAATAACTCCAACTAGCGCAAGCATATCAGGAGATAAGGTAACACTTACATTCAAGGATGGAGCAAAACCTACAACTGATGATGTAGCATTCACAGTAACTTATGGTAATGGCTTAACTAAGTCAGATGCTAGTAAGATAGATATGATAAAAGCTCAAGGACAAAACGCTGTACTTGCTATAGTTTCTAAAGATACTATAGATGAAACTGGAGCAGCTGTATCAAGAGATGATAATGGCCAACCATTAACTCTTTCAAAAGACCAAGCTGCAGTATATGACTATCAAGCAGCACCAAAAACAACTGGTGATGACGATAAGGCTCCATACTGGACAGCTACAAAAGATGCTAATGGTGTTGGAAAAGTATACATCACATTTGATACTATACTTGACACTAACAGCGGAATTAAGTCAGACGACTTTACATTCAGCGGCGTAGGCGGAACAGACATTAAAGCTGACTCAGTTAAGATCGAAGGAAATACAGTTATATTCACATTTAACTCTAACAACAAAGACATCAACTCATTCAGCGGTGATTTAAATGTAAGAGCTAAGAGTACTGTATCAATAAGAACTGAGAAAGACGTTGATGGTAACAATGCTAACTACGTTCCTTCAAGCGATGACTTAAAGAAGAGAACTGTAACTGTGACTGGAAACACAAATCCAAATCCAGGAAACAATATAACAAATTTAACTTTGGATACAGCATCAGTACCATACACAACTTTAGTTACTTTCAAGTTAAATGTTACTGATCCAGAAAACTATACTGTAAAAGTTAAAGGTGTAGATGCACAATATAGCGCTACAAGCAAAACTTTTGGAGCTGCACTTGATGGAACTCTAACAACAGCTAACTTTACAGCAGCAGATTTCGTAGTTACTAAGAATAGTACTACTCCAACAAATCCAGCTGCAGCTGCTGATTTAACAACTGTAGCAGTTGATACAGCATCAGTACCATACACAACTATAGTAACATTCAAATTAAAAGTTACAGATCCAGCTAACTACACTGTAAAAGTTAAAGGAGTAGATGCAACTTTCAACGCATCAACTAACACTTTTGGAGCAGCAGTAGATGGAACTTATGCAGCTAACCAATTTACAGCAGCAGACTTCGTAGTTACTGCAAAATAATTGTAAAGTAATATTAAAATATAAATAGTGATTGGCGTACTTTAGGGTACGCCAATACACAATCAAATACAGTGATATACAATATCAAAAAGATAATTAAATTATGAAATTCTAGGAGGGAAACATAAATGAATAGATCTAAAAAACCACTTGCGGTACTATCAACAGCAGCAGTTGCTGGTTTAATAGTAGCAGCAGTAACAGCTCCAGTATCTGCAAAAACTACAGCTTTAGTAGTAAACGCAAAAGATACAAAAACATACGAGTATGATTATGCTAAGCTTAAAGCTTCAGCTGTACAATATACATTAAATGGTGCAAACAGCACAGGTGCTGCATTATTTAATCACTTTGTAACTAACAAAGCATCAATGAAAGCTTTCTATGATGACGTTAAAGCTGGATATGTAGATTCAGCAGTAGTAAATGCAGCAGCTTTAGATGCAGTTATGAATCACAGAGCATTCGTTCTAGATACATTTACATCAGCAGCATCAACTCCAACAACAGTTGTAACTCCTGATAAGGTATCAACAGCAGCTGATGGAAGCGTAGTTGTTACTCCAGCTACTCCAGGAGAAACTGTGTTAACAGTAAGTTCTGTAAGTGCTATTAATGCAACAACAGTTGAAGTAACATTCTCAGGCACACCAGAAACAGCACCAGCAGTAGCTGATTTCGCAGTAACTGCGTCAATCAACGGCGGTAACGCAGCATCTGTTACTCCTGCATCCGTAAACATGAACGGAACTGTAGCAACTCTAACATTACCAGCGGTAAATCCTTCCAATGTAGATCAAAATATCACTTACAGTATATCATATAAAGGTGGACAAGTAAATACTACCAATTCAGTTGTAGTTAAAGCAACTGTAGCATCAGGTATATCTGGATTTATAACTGATGGTGGTACAGCAGTAAATGGTGCAGTAGTTACAGTAAATGGACAAACTGCAACAACTAATGCAGATGGATACTATGTAGTAACAAATGTAGCACCTGGTACT
The DNA here is from genome assembly GCF_056135525.1 of Clostridium sp. CS1-1. Lineage (NCBI taxonomy): Bacteria > Bacillati > Bacillota > Clostridia > Eubacteriales > Clostridiaceae > Clostridium > Clostridium sp. CS1-1. The sequence continues at coordinate 325,342 of NZ_CM148680.1, forward strand.
TACGATGTAACAATAGCTGCTCAAGGATATCCAGTAGCTACAGCTTCAGGCGTTAAGGTTGATGCTAATAGCTTAACATCTTTAAGCCAATCAATAACACCTTTAGTACAAGCTAATATCACTGCTTCAGGTGTAGTAGCTGACAAAACTACAGGAGCTCCAATTGCAAGTGCAGATGTAACTTTAGAGTACAATGATCCTACTAATGGATGGGCAACAGTTGTTCCAGCTTCAACAGTAGCAACAGCTGCAACAGGAGCATTCTCTATAGATCAAACAGATGCAACTCCAGATATGGTGTTTGGTGGTGAATACCGTTTAACAGTTAAAGCAGCTGGATATCACGATGCTGTAGTTAACTTCACAGCTAAAGCAGATAATATAGCAAATACATTAGCTGGTATTGAAATGGATGCAATCAAACCAATGACAATATCAGGAACTGCTAAGGATTCAACTAGCACAGTAATCAGTGGCGGAACTGTTACTTTATCAGATGCTGATGGTAACACAGTAGATACAGCTACTACTGCTGCAGATGGAACTTATAGCTTTGCTAATGAAACTTTACTAAGTGGAAAATATACTTTAACACTTGATAATAGTTCAGATGCAGTTTACAGCTCAACTGTAGACGTAACAGAAGGAACTAATTTAACAAATGATATAAATCTAGTTGGTGGATACAACGTAGCATTAACTGTTGGAACTGAAACTGTAGGAGGTACATTCTCAGCTAGTGGTTCAGATGCAGATGCTGCAACTTACACAGCAACTTTATTAAATGGTAACACTGTAGTTGCATCAAATACTTTCACAGGAACTGCTTCTGCTAGTGACAACCAATTAAGCTTTACAATAGCACGTGTTGCTCCGGGTTCATATACTCTAAGAGTTTCAGGCGACTATGTAGCTACTAAAGACTTCAGCGTAGCTGTAACAAATGCAAATGCAACAGTTAGTGGAAGAACTAACCTTGCAGGTAAAGTTGCAGGTGTTATAACAGATTCTAGCTCAGCAGCTATAGCAGGAGCTAAAGTTGAATTACTTGATTCAAGTGACAATGTTGTAGCAACTACAACTTCAGCAGTTACAACTGGAGCTTATAACTTCGGCGGAATTACAGCTGGAAACTACAAAGTAAGAGTATCTAAAGATGGATTTGTAGCTAAGACATCTACAGCAGCATTTGCAGTTGCTGATGAAACTGATACTACAGAAAGCTTACAACTTAGCGCAGTTCCAACAACTGGTTCAGTAGCAGGTTTCGTAAGAGCTGATTCAACATTAGCACCAGCAGCTGGCGCAGTTGTAACTTACTATAATGCAGATGGAACAAAGGCTTATACTGCTACTGTAGCAGCAGATGGATCATACTCAATAGCAACTATTGCTCCTGCAACTTATAAAGTTGTAGTAAGAGATCCAAGTGCTCTTGAAACTTATGTAACAAGCCAAACTGTAGCAGCAGGAGATGCAATCGCTAATGCTAACTACAAGTTAACACCAGGTGGAAATGAAGCATTAACAGTTAAGTTTACTGATAAGAATAACCAAGCAGTTAACATTTTAGCTGGAGATGTTGAATTATTCGATGCTAATGTTGATAAAGCAACTGCAGCAGCTGCAGCAGATGGTTACTGGGTAAGTGGATCTGGTTCAGATACAATTACATTCAACACACTATCAAAAGGAACTTATGAATTAAAAGTTGATGCACCTGCTCAATATGTAGATGTAGATCAAACTGTAACAATTACTAGTGCTACACAAGACCTACCAATTCAATTAGTTGATGCAGCAAGTGTATACAGCGTAAACTTCAGATTAGTTGATGCAGATAACACAGACGGAGATGCAGCTGACATAGTTGTATTCAAAGCTGATGGAACTAAGCTTGCTACAGCAACAACTGCAGCAGACGGAACTGCAACAATAGCTAACTTAGTAAACGGAGATTATAAATTCTATATATTCAAGAACGGAAACCTAGTTACTACTAAAGACGTAACAGTTAACGGAGCAAACGTAAGCGTTCCAGTAATTCAGTTAACTGCAGCTCAATAGTAAATTAATTCTTAGTATATTTTAAGCAATTATAAATATTAAGAAAGGAAGGGAAACCTTCCTTTCCCATTTCTAATAAATCATATCTTTTTATAAACGGCATTTCATAAAGTTTAGGGCATATCACTAAATTTAAAAGTACATAATTATAATGTAAGAGTATCTATTTTAGATACTCTTATTCTCTTTTATGGGCACTAAACTCGATTAGAGGCTTTTTAAGAGATGTTTTATTATGCACAGGCATGTAACATCCTTTTGTTCAAGGATAAGCTCATATGGCCTTATATTATCAAATTATTATCTTGTCAAAAAGAATAGAAGAGCACCAAAGATAGGTACTCCATTTTTGACATGTTTATTCTATTTTCAGTCAGTATGTGGCCTGGCCATTGTGTGAGTGTTTTAATTCGGATTGTTTGAAATGTGCTTTTTCCGTTCATTACATTTAAATTTGAGAAGGAAGGTTTCCCTTCCTCCTTTAATTTTCCTAATTTACAGACTATCATAAGTGTTTAATGCTTCTATGAGTAAGTCTTAATAGATATTGTTATCTCTGCAATAACTTGTCTATAATTACTATTTTCTTGTAGCTGTTATATTTGCAGACTTAAGAGTATTTGCATCTGCGTCAGCACCAGTTACACCTGTAGAAATTACCTTAACAGTAATAGTTCCAGTTAAGAAACTTTCACCAGCAGCTGGAGTTAAGTAAATCATCTTATCGTCAGTAGCGTGGTTAACAACTGTAGGAGTTCCTAATCTAACTCCATCTTTGTAAATTTCGAAGTCGCCTGCTACTGGTGTAGCACCTACTCCTGCTGCGCCTGTTCCATTAACTTTTTCAGAGAATGTAAGTTCTAATCTTCCATTTACAGAGTTTACCACTGCACTTTGAAGAACTGGCTTAACATTATCTGTTATTTGAACAAATGTTGTTGTTGGATTTGGATCTATAAGATTTCCAGCAGCATCTTTTACTCCTGTAATTTTAAGTGCTAATGCATTTGTTTCAGCTATTGTTCCTTCAGCAAATGTTATAGTTACCACTTTCTTTGTAGCTGCATCTACAGTAATTGTTGAACCAGCTGGAATTGGTTTATTATCATAAGTATAGTTCGCTAAATCTGTTATTGATCCAGCAGCAGTTCCTGTAGTCATTCCACCAGCATCAGTATAAGTTACTGTGATTGTGTTAGTGTTATCATTAGAAGATGCTATTACAGCTGTTGGAGCTGTTACATCAGCAGCTGCTGTCTTAACATCGAATTCTATTACATCATTTTTGTTTCCACCATTTAATGTGTTGTCTGCAAACAATCCTGCCAATAATTTTACATGAACTGTTTGATTAGCAGGTAATACTGCAGTAGTTATAGTAAAGTCTTTATCTCCTGCAGTTATTGCAGTATTTCCAGCTAGTGCATATGCTGCTCCGTCTTTGTCAGTAACAACTACTTTTGAAGCAGATAATGTATTCGCAACTACCGCTGCTAATTCTTTACTTACTTTTACTTTAATAGTGTTAGCTGCTGGATATTCAGCACTTACGAAAGCTGGCTTAGTTGTATCTTTTTTTACTGTAGTAGTTGCATCATATGTTGTAATAATGTTATTTACAGTATCTTTTGCATCTTTTATAACAACTCTTAGTGGTACTGAAGTTTCATTAAGAGCTGAGTTATAAAGTACATCTGGTGTATTTGGAAGGTCAATCTCAAACTTCGTATTTGTAGGTAATCCAGCTGCAGCAGAAATATCTCTTACAGCTGCAAGTGTAAGTTCTGTAGTTCCTTTATATACATAAACTTGTTGTCCGCCACCCATTCCACCAGCAATATCTAAAGTAGCACTTAACGCTTTGCTTGCTTCAATAACTAATGTATCTTCATCTTTAGCTGTTACAGATTTAACTGTAGGAGCTGTAGAAGTAGCTGTATATGCAAGATTAACTCTATATTCATCCATAGTATTTCCAGCTAAATCTTTGATTCCATTTATAACAAGTGGATATGTTTTTCCGGCTTCTAAAGCTGGAGTTATTGCTGTTAATGTTGCTGCAGATACTCTAATAGTTTTACTATTTCCTTGTGCTGTAGCACCAGTTAAAGTTTGATCAGCACCAGGTGTAGTTATAGCTGCAATCTTACTGTTATAAGTAATCTTATCAGCTAATGATTGAGTTCCACCGTTGCTAGCCGCATCTTCAACATAAACTTCTTCGTTAAATTTAACAACAAGATCCCCATTTTCATCAAATAATGCGCTTGTTACTTGTGGTTTAGTATGATCTGAGTAAGTAACTGCTTTTACTGGTACATCATTTGCTGTTGGGAATAAAGTAGTTCCATCTTTAGCAACTAATGTGTTTGCTGCAACTTTTACTGAATAAGTCGCATCATTATCAAGGTATCCATCAACGCTTGTTTTTATTTTGCCAGAACCACCCGCTGCTAAAAGAACACCTGCTGGAGCAGCACCTTTATCAAAAGTTATAATAACTTTGCTTGCATCTGTTGGATCTAATGATACACCATCTGAAGCGCCAAGATTTACATTATTTATGAAGTAACTAGCTTGCGCAATATTAGGTCCAGCGCTACTTAATTCTCTATTAAACTTAATTTCTAGTTGGTTTCTGTTTAAAGTAGTTACTGACTCTATTGTTGGTCCTTGTTGCGATAATACTGTAACAGCATAAGTTTTTACTGAATTTCCTACTTTAGCACTAATAGTAGCATTACCAGCCTTAACAGCTGTTACAACACCATTAGCATTTACAGTAGCAACTGTATTATCACTTGAAGTCCAAGTTACGTCAGCTGTTGCTGCATTGCCATTTTGATCAACTACTGTAGCTTTTAATGCTAATGTTCCATCTGTTGTAGAACCTACAGTTACAACATTGTCTTTTGTAGCATCAATAGCACTTATATTTCCAGTTTTTTTGGATTATTTTACAATGGCTGAAAATGGCTATACTGCTTGTACACAGGAGATATGGATTTTCACATATTTGTTATTTATATATTACTTTAATATGAGTAAGTTATTGCTTTTGAATAAATTGTACAATTATTTAATAAAGATATAATATTGCTTCATTATATATATAAATAAAATTTAAAGCTTACAATAAAAAACATTATAAAAAGCAAGTAACTGTGTAAATAAAAACATCATATTGGAATATATGATGTTTTATGGAAATAAAGTGATACGATTATAAAGATATTTAAATATGACTTGTCATTTGATTATTAGAATAGAAGACTAAGAGGAGAATAGGGAATTTATTTCATTTTCATAACCGTACTTTTTGAAGAATTCTATAATGGCTACTTCAAAAATTTCTCTTTGGCTTATATTTTTTTCTTTACTGAATTCTTTAATAAGCTCAGCAAGAGAGTGAGACATACATAATGATTTGGTTATAGTTATTCCACCCACTATATAACGTGGAATGGTAGCAGATGAATTTATAGATAATAGCTCTGTTAACTTATCTTTATTTTTATTTATCATTTCTAACATGGGTAATAAATTTTCCAGCCGATTTAATTGAGAAAGTGATGAATCATCTGAATTTAAAAAATTTTCATCGAATTCATTTAAATTATCTACCATATGAATATCATTAATAGAATTATGATTATAGTGATTGTCTTTAGAATTTTCTGATTCAAATTCCGCTCTATTATTTCTAGGTTGCTCACCTTTTAAAAGTATATAATTTTGTCTTTCAGTAGACCAGATATACCCTTTGGATTTCATATAAGCTGCCATAGATCTGTGGTCAGGCATTCCGACTTTTTTTGCAACTTCCATAGGTTCAAAGCCACTATTAAATAGACCAATGATTCTTTGTACCTTTCCAGTATTAGCTTGTGAAAAAGAGTTGTCAGGTATAATATTATTTTTTACTATGTAAGTTTGTCTAACGCTATCCCATATGTATCCCCGTCTTCTCATATACATATCTAGTGTTCTATAATTTTTGTGATTAAGCTCTGAGGCAATAGTATCTCGGGTCTTACCTTCCATTAAGCTTCTTAATATATATTTATCATCATATTCAAGTTTTTCGGCATTTTCTAAGGTTGCTGATATTTCATACTCTTCTGAGAAATTATTATAATTATCATTCATGAAAAACACGTCCTTCTTATAGTAAGTTTATAGATTTATCGAGATCTTCCATATTTGCATGTGTATAAATTGAGGTTACTTTTAGATTTGAGTGGCCTAACAGCTTCTGGACATAAACTAAATTCACTCCATTTTTTATTAGGTTTGAAGCAAAGCTATGTCTTAGTATATGAGCACTAACATTCTTTTTCCAGCCAAGTTTTTTTACGGCATCTTTTAGAACTCTATTTACATAAGGCGCACTTAAGTGGCCAGATTTTTCAGTGCTGAAAAAATATTCGCTGTAAATACCCTGACGGTAATTATTTATATAGCTTTGTAAAATAGGTATAAGGTTCTTGTTTATAGGAATGTTTCTATCTTTGGCACCCTTACCATTTATAATATGTATAACGTTGTTGGTAAGGTCCACATCTTTAAGTCTCAAGTTTAAACATTCGCTGATTCTCATACCTGTGTAAAATAGAGTTTGTACTACAACTTCAATTAATGGATGCTCAATAGAGGCAATTAGCGAAGTAACCTCATCTAAAGATAAAAATGTACGTTCTTTTCTCTGAATTTTTATTGGTTCCACAGACATAAGTATGTTCCAATCGCAAAACTTATTTTTGTAAGCAAAGTTCCACAAAGATCTAAGAGTGTAAAGATTTCTACTTCTACTGGCAGTTGTTAGATTTTTTTCTTTAAGGTAATATAAGTAGTCTTCTATGTCTGATGTTTGTATTTCATTTACATATGAAGGACAGTTATATTTTTCTTCTAAAAAATTTTCAAAGGCTGTCAGATCAGAAGTATAGGATTTTATTGTTTCGTTACTTTTGTTGGTTATAGCAAGATAGTGTAAAAATCTTGCTACCAAATCCTTTAGCAGCATGTAATCCCTCCCCTGACTTAAATGTTAATAAAGTGTTAATATATGACACTATAATATCAACTTCGGTTAATTTTGTCAATTTTTCGGTTTTGTGTATGTAAAGTAATATTATACATAATGTAGAATATTGATTAATTGGTAGTATTTTTTGTTTTATTTAATATATTATTCAAGTATATTTTTACCATGTGTCACATAAAAATCCAAATAGGGATTCGCAAGCTCAGCCCAAAGGTTTTGCAAAGACCCCAGGGGATGTGAACAACAAAATAGCGGAATGCTGCGAAAATAAGACATCTGATGAGATAAGAATACAAAGACAATATTAAATTTAGTGCAGTTGTTTAGAAACTTAGTTATAATATAGATAAGTAAGGATATATTATAAAAGATGATAATTTAAGAATAAAATCAAGATAGATGTAGGTGTATAAAATGGAATTTAATATAGATGATGTAAGGATGCTTACGAAAGAAGACAAGATTCAATGGAGAAGTCATATTCTTATAAGAATGCAACAACGAGGAATAAAAATTAAAGATGTAGTAACTTGTATTATGAATGGAGAAATTATAGAATTCTATAAAGATGATTACGGGTTGTCAACACCACTTCAGAAATAGTTAAGTCAATACTGAGAGTATCTTTAGGGATACTCTCATATTTTTTAGAATAAATCGACAAGCCTTTTGATAATCCTTCCTAAAAATAAACAAATGAAACTTTTCATACACATTTCACACAAGTTATTGTGATATTTTTGTCAAATAAAATATCAAATGTATAATAAAGTAGTCTTTTAGAATATATTGATACAAATTAGCGAAGGATTTCTTGCTTAATTTGTCTCGATTTTCATGAAAAAAAGCACTATATATATATGTAAGCAATAATATATGCATTTTGTGCAATAAGGGGAGGAAATGTGTAATGACTAAGTTATAAGTTTATGTTAAATAATTTACAAATTTGATGTCACCTTTTTTGAAAAAAACGGTATCTATTGTATGAGGCATTAAATAATTAGGGGGGGAAGATTTATGAACATAGATAGTATATATAACATGGATGCAGAGATAAATGTGATTGGATCTATTTTGATTAAAAACGATAGTATTTGTGAAGTTGTTGATTTTCTAAGGAGTGACGATTTTTATAGGACCAGACACGGGATAATTTATAAGGTTTTGAAAGAAATGTTTGAAGAGGGCGCGCCTATGGATATAATAAGTGTTTCAGAAAGGTTGAAGGACAAGCTAAGAGATATTGGCGGAAAGACCTATCTATGCGATATTGTAAACGCAGTAATCAATGCTAATAACATAAGGAAATATGCGGAGATTGTAAAGGAGAAGTCTAAAATAAGAGAGCTTTTTGTAGTGTTTAATAACTCTCTTGATAATATCAATCATGGAGATTCTTCAGAGGAGATAGTAAGTCTTGTACAGGAAGGGATTCTAGGAATTAGAAACTATGCAGCAAGAGATGATGGGGATATGGAAAGAATAATGATGAGTTTTATGGATACTCTTCAGACTAGATATGAAAAAGGGGGAGATATTCAAGGGATAAAAAGCGGTTATAAGGTTATAGATAAAATGCTTGGAGGATTATCAAAAGAGGATTTGATAATACTTGCTGCAAGGCCTTCTATGGGTAAAACTGCTATGGCTCTTAATATTATTTTAAATACTGTATTTGAAGAAGGGGTGAAGACAGCTTTTTTCAACCTAGAGATGGGCATAAATCAAATTGTAGATAGGGCAATTTCTCAGTATACAACCATACCTATGAGCAATATAAAAAATGCCTCTCTTTCTGATGAACAGTGGGCTGAGGTGGGAAAGGCAGCTTCAATGCTAGCAGAGGCTGATATGAAGATTTATGATAAGATATTTACTTTAAGTGAGATAAAGGACGAGTGCAGAAGGCTTAAGCTTAGGGGAATGCTTGATATAGTTGTTATTGACTATCTCCAGCTTATTGATAGTGGAGAAAAAAGAGAAAATAGAAATCAGGATATTTCAAAGATAACTCGAAGCCTAAAACTTATGGCAAAAGAGCTTGAGATAACGGTAATAATTTTATCACAGCTTTCAAGAGCGCCAGAGGCAAGAAGTGACCACAGGCCTATGCTTTCTGATCTGAGGGAGTCAGGAAGTATTGAACAGGATGCAGATGCCGTTTTGTTTTTATACAGAGATGAGTATTACCACAAGGATAGTGAAAGCAAGGGAATTATGGAATGTATTGTAGCGAAGAACAGAAATGGCGAAGTAGGCACTGTTAGGTTAAAGTGGAAGCCGGAACTTCAGAGGGTTGAAAATATGATGGGATAAAAATTTTTTCTGCCTAGTCCTTTGAAGTATGCATATATACTATATGAAAGGGGTTGATAGTATGGCTGCTGTTTCAACAAGATTACAGAGTTCACTAGTACTTAAATATGTGGATGGTGTAGATGAAAAGGGAAAGGAAATAATTAAAAGTCAGAGGTTTTCTAAGGTGAAGACAAATGCTTCAGATCAAGCTTTGTTTGATGTGGCTTTGGAGGTAGAAGGTTTACTTGGAAAAACTCTAAATGAGCTAATTAGGGAAGATGAAAATTCAATAACTAATGCCTAGTTAGAGTTAGGAACTCTTGCAGAGAGAATCTATAATTCTGCAGGAGTTTCTTAAAGAAAGTAATTGCTAAAGAAAACTAATTATGAATTTAAGACTATGAATATAATAAGGGGGAGAGCAAATGAGTAAAACATTGACTATGAATTTTTTAAATGAGCAGGGGAAAAAGACTTCTGTAAGGGTTAGTAATGTAAGGGAAGATGTAACGGAGGCTGAGGTAAAGGCTGCAATGGATGTAATTATTTCTAAGAATATCTTTACTTCTAGTGGTGGAGATTTAAAGATGAAGGATAGTGCTCATTTAGTGGATACTAATACTACAGAGATGAGTGTTAAGTAGGAGATATGAAAAAGAGGGTAGAATTTCGTTTAGAGATTCTACCCTCTTTTTTATGCTTGATTATTTTGCTGTTACTGTGACATTAAGCTGATCTTGAGTATATGTGTTATCTAGAACTGCAATAAATGATTTTTCTCCAGTTTCAGATTGTTTAAGTTCAGCTGCAGTGCCATTAACTGTTACATTGTAGTTTTCAGGAGTTGTTGTATCTAAGGATATTTTTACAATTGTAGTAAAAGGAACATCGGTGTTTACTGTATCAATTGTATATTTAGGCATAGTAACATTTCCGTTATTATTGTTGTTTGTATCAGGTTTTGGAAGTTGAGTATTAATCTTTGTTATTAACGTTTCAGGAATAACTCCAGTTCCTCCTACAGCCTGGAAATCAGAAGCTGCTGTAGCATTTGTTTTTATAAAGCTAATTGCATTAGTAGTAGCTGCAGATCCTTCAGTGTCAAGCAATACTAAAGGTGATGCATATTTTCCAGAAAGAGCGGAAGCGACAAGAGCATCTGCATAACCATTTCCAGTAGCGTTAGCCATATATACTTTATCCATTTTTATATCGCCCTTAAACGCAGCTAAAACTCTTAGATTGGTATCAAATCTATCTGTACCACCTTCTACTCTTGTAGAGTTTTGGAAAGAGGTTAGAACAGCTTCAGGTATTACATTTTTAGTTCCTACTACAGTTACCTTTGAAGTATGATTATTTACAAAGTCTGCAACTGGTTTCATGCTAGCTAAGTTGTCTGTGCCAAGTAAAAGTATTTGTCCCTTAGCAGCAGCTATTGGAGCTACAGATAAGGCATCTGAAAAACCTTGGCCTCCAACCATCATAACTTGAGCTGGATCTACTCCAAGAGATACTAATTTATCAGCTACAGCTGCATTAGTACCATACCTAGTTGTACCACTAAGCTCTATAAGAGTATATTTATCAGCTGATAATTTGTCTCTTACAGCTTGTGAAACAGAAGCAGCTCCCCCTATAACGTATACATTTTTAGGCTTTAATGTATCTAAAGCTGTTTTAGTTTCTGGGTTTAACTCTGATGATTTTGTTAAAAGTATAGGCGCATTTAATTTTTTTGCTAAGGCTGAAGCACTTACTGCATCCGCATAACCCTCTCCAGATACTAAAACTACATCATTACTAGTAGTCCAGTTTGTTGTAGCAACTTTAGCTGCAGTGGCATATCTATTTACTTCACCGATTCTTGAAACTTCTCCTGTGGCAGCTTTAACAGAACTTGTTGACAAAGTTGAAGCTAAAACTAAAGCTATAAGTGCAGGGCTTGATAAAGCAGATATTTTAATTCTTTTGTCCATTTATGTAATCCTCCTTAATTTTTATATTTAAGTTTTTTATTGATAAACTTAGTATATACTAGAAAAAGTAAATTATTATAGGATATAAATCGTAATAGAGGTATAAATATCTAGATGATTTCGCAAAAAAGTGCAGTGAATATAAATTCACTGCCATTTTAACTTATTCTATTGATATTACATCAAAATCCTGAGATGTTGAGTCGTCAACAACAACGGTACCATTATTATTCTTTAGTTTCTTAGTTTGTACTGTTGTTGAAGGTGTAGTTGTAGTTTCCATGTATGTCTTAAAGTCAAAGCTTGTATGATTAAGCATACTGTTTATAGCTTGGTTTTTTACTGCTGAGGCTGGTACATACACAGCTCTTATATCATCATAAAAAGCGTCTATAGAAACCTTATTATTTAAGAAGTCATTATATAGTGCTGCTTCAGCGGTTTTTCCGAGAACTGCTGCCACTGCAGAAGCCTTTAACTCATCATAGTTATATTCATAATGAGATCCATCTTTACCTAAGGTTACTATTGAGGAAGCTTTTGCATGCGCTGTTATAGTTGGTGCTACTAAAATTGATGATGCTGTAATAATTGTAGCAGCAATTAGAGATAGCTTGTTCTTAAATTTCACGATGTTCAACTCCTTTAAATTTACTTTAGTAACTTAATTGTATATTCTTCCTTTATTTTATCATAAATTTTATTATTAGTAATGAATAAATTTTTGTGAAATATAAAATATATTTAAATCACTCTAATAATCTGTATATTATTAGAGTGATTTAAATCATTTAATCTTTTCTATTTTAACTAAGCCCTTAACTTCTTCTAATCCGAGTTCTTTATCCACACTATTTATGAAGACTTTCTCACCTTTATCACTTGTCTTTAATTCTAAAGTAGTTCCAGAAACTGATACTTTGTAATTTTCAGGTGTAGGAGTATCCAGCGTAACTGCTACAATAGTAGTTTGAGGAATACTTGTTAGTATTTTTACGCTGAATTTTGGCATATTTGCAGCGGACGCATCTTTCTTTCCAGAGTTATCAGGAGCTTTGCTGCTATCAGTTTTAGTGTTTTTGTCTGGATTTTTTTGTGAATCATTAGAAGTACTACCGCTATTAGGTTTAGTTGAGTTAGTAGTAATTTCAGGGTTACTAACAACTGTAGAATTATATGAAAGTTTTATGTCTAAATCGCCCTTTATACCTTGTCCGTCTTTATCTTTCAAATCTTTTGATATACTTAATGAATGATTTGAGTTTACCTCTTTTAAAGCTCCATTAGGAAGTTTTATAGAAATTCCATTAGCATCAAAAGGAATTATTTTACTGCCTTTTGGGAGTTCAGCACCGTCAAACTTATAGTTTTTAATATTAAAAGGATTTAAACCATCCTCTTTCTTTGTATCTGACAATGGATTTGTGAAGGTTATAAAAACATAATCGTATGTTTTGTCACCATCTTCCTTATCTTTATCTTCTATTATCATATCTGAGTCTACATCTGCAAAGGCAGATTTTACTCTGAATTCTGTCTTCGGAACACTAGTTTTTTTAGAATCATCTGTTTTTGCATTATTGGATTTGTTAATTAAGTTAAAGCTTCCTATAGAAACTACTAGTGCAATTAACGCAACAATAGTTATTACTTTTTTCTTCATATTGTATAGACCTCCCCCATATTTCAATAATACTTGTCTTGTCCAAACCTAATTTATCACAATAAGTTGGTATAGTCAAATGTTTAATACTAGCACTGGGGGAAGGTCAAAATAAAACCTTACAATAAAATGATTAGCATTTACTTTATACTGGTACTATATTAAAATTAGAATTATAATTCAAAGTTATACGGAGGTACATATGGAAAATAAGACTAAAGATAGTAATATTGAGTCACAAAGCAATATAGAAGAAGGGAAAATTATAGATACTGAACTTTCACTTCCAGAGCGTTATGAAGCTGTAGTATCTGATGTTCAGAAAGAAATCATGACTGATGAAATTTCAGAGTTTGCGCCTATAAAGGAAAATGATATAAATATTTCTACTGTCTATGTTTATGACGATGGTGATGAACTTGAGGCTAAAGTGTATTTTAGAAACGGATTTGAGAGAAAAGTAAATTTTGAATACGTTCCTCTAATTATGATTAACTCTAAAAATGAAGTATTAGGGGGAAAGGTTTTCGATTTAAGAGAAATGGGAGACATACCTCCTAGAGGTGCAAGACCTTGGAAGATAACTTTTAATAAATCAGAACTTGATATGAATAAGTTTGAACCTGCAGAATGTAGGATTTTATTTGATAAACAAATTAAAGCTGTAAGTTATGCTAATATAGAACTAGAAGAACTTGAAGAAGGTATGGAGGAACTTAAGCCTGTATTTGAAGACTTTTTAAAAAGCCTTCCTAGAATTGAAGGAGGTAAGGTGAATGTTTCTAAGTTTAACTTAGCTTTATCCAATTCTGGAGAGCTTATAGTAACCTTATTAGTTAGAAATTCAACAGATAAAACAATAAATATAGAAGAGATACCAATAACTATTAAGGATGAAAATAATAATGTTGCAGCATCAGGAAAGTTTGTTTTAGGTAATTTTGCTGTAAATTCTATGAAGGCTAGAGTATGTACATTAGCTTTTAAAACAGAACTAAGTTTTAGTGAAACAATAAGTCTAGATAAATGGAATGTGTTTTTTGAATATACTCCATAGAATAGAATGATATTTATAAGAGGGGCTGGGTAAAGTAATAATCTGGCTCCTCTAGTTTAATTTTAGATTAACTTATACGTATGAAATATTGAAAATATATAGATAAGAAGATCAGAAGTTAGACTTATACGCCAGGATATATTGCCAGTTATTCGGCACTATAAATACTTTTTAATGATTCTAAAGCTCGCACTTTATAAAAACCTAAGAACTTTAGATAACTCGCTTCGCTCAGACAATCTAAAGTTCTAAGATTTTTATAAAGTCCTTCGCTAAGAATCATAAAAAAAGTATGTAAATGTGCTCTCATAACTGACAATATATCCTTCTGTATAAGTCAAACTTCAAATTAGCTTATCTATATAGATAAGCAACACCGAAAGTAGACTTACCCTCCGAGAAATAATACCAATTTTCGGTACGTTAAATATTTTTAAGAAGTCTAAAGCTCAGGATTTACGAAAAACTAAGAATCTTCGATAACTCGCCGACGCTCAGACAATCTAAGATTCTAAGTTTTTCATAAATCCTTCGCTAAGACTACTAAAAAATATTTAAATCTATCCTCAAATTGGTATTACGTCTCTCCGAATAAGTCGACTTTCTAATTTGGGTATCTATATAAAGTAGAATATATAAGAATAGAAATATTACTAATGAAGGTGGAGGCGAAAATTGTACAAGAGATTGAGATTTAAACTTTTAATTTTTACATTCTTATTAATAATATTGAATTTATTTAATGAAAAAAGTGTCCTGGCTTTTCAAGTTAATGATAATCAAGTTGTAGAAGCTAATAAAATATGGACTATTAAGTTTACAAATCAAGTAGGATTTGATGACTTAACAAGAGAAGGAATAGTTGTAACTGACAGTAAGGGTAGTAAGGTAGATACAAAACTAGGTCTTGGGGATGATAAAAAGAGTGTATTGGTTTATCCTCCAAGTGGTGGATATAAATCTAATGAATTCTATACTTTAACTGTTAGTAAAAAGGCACACTCATATAAAAGTGTTAGCATGAAACAAGAACGAACAATTCATTTCAATATTATAGACTTGCAAAGCGATTTGTTAGCACCAGTTTTAAACAATATATATGTAGATAAAAAGGTAGTAATGTCTGGTGGAGCAGTTACTATATCAATAGATACCATCGACGATTTGTCAGGCATAAAGAGTGGCTGGATAGATTATGAGTCACCTTCAGGAGAAGCTCGTAAAGGGTTAAATTATCTAAAGTTTAATGTAACAACAGGAAAATGGGAGACAACCTTAAATATTGGACAGTATGATGAAACAGGTGCATGGAAGGCTGTTGGATTGACATTAGTAGATAACGCGGGACATTTTAATAATGTTGAAAGAAATGATATGCTTCAGTTAGGAGATTTTGAAATAAAATAATTTAAGATGCTAATTTTCAATTGTATTTTTAAAGACATGATTTTAGGTATAGATCATGTCTTCTTATTATTTTTTGATGTTTACATATGCGAGGAACCATGGGATAAACAGAGTTCTTAGCATCAGAGGGAGTCTTAACTCCACCTGATGCTTATAAACGGAGTTCTTAGTTGATTTGACACTTAGAACTCGTTATCTAGGTTTACTCCCCCTTGTAGCAGGGGGAGCATTAGAGCGGATAATCATCGGATAAATGGGATAGGTGGATAGATAGAGTAGATTGAATTCTAAGGATTTATTGCAGAGATACTGGATTATTGGATAAATGTTCATTGTTGGGATTTTATTTCAGAAAACACCAAAAAGCAATGGATTGAAAAGCGAACAAAAAATAGATACAATAAGTCCATGAAGTTGAGAAATATGTCGAACAAGCTTAGGGGAATACAGTAACTCTTTAACTTCATGGAAAACTGCAAATTAATCTTTTAGGTATCAGCAGTTTAGTTGCAAGAGCATTCCAAACTGTATCTTAAATTAGTAGTAGTTCAGTCTTGGAAAAGTAACAAGCAGTCCTTTGATTTTAGGTGGTTAAGCCTTGAACAATTACCAAAATTTAATGGATTGAAAAGTGGACAAGATAAAGTATAATAAGTTCATAAGGTTAAGCAATATATCGAACAAGCTTAGGGGGAAGACAGTAGCTCTTTAACTTCATGGAAAACTGCAAATTAAGCTTTTAAATATCAGCAGTTTAGTTGTGAGAGAATTCCAGACTATATCTTAAATTATTGGTAGTCAAGTCTTGGAAAGATTACAAGCAATCCGTTGATTTTAGGTGGTTAGGATTTGAACAATTACCAAAATTTAATGGATTGATAAGTGGACAAAAATGGGGTACAATAAAGATGTCAAATAAGACGTAACAAATTGTCGAAACAACAAGGACAAACTAATTGAGCTATCACAGTAAAATTACTTTAATATATTTGAAAACTAATAAAAAATAAAAAAATATTATTAATCTGTGGGAGGATTATATTTATGAATAAAAAGGGTACAAGAGTATTAGCGAGTGGAGCACTTATGTCTTTAGTTTTAACTTCAGTTTTATCAGTAGGACCAGCACATGCTGCAGCGGCACCAGTAACTAGAACAAGTGGAATAGATAGATATGCAACAGCTGCAGAAGTAGCAAAAGCAAACTGGGCAGATGGAGCACAAGACGTAGTATTAGTAAGTGGAGAAGGTTATGCAGACGCAGTAAGTGCATCAGCATTAGCTAAGAAGTTAAATGCACCAATCCTTTTAACAACAGCAGGATCACTAGATAAAAACGCTGAAGCAGCACTAAACACATTAAAGCCAAAGAATATATATGTAGTTGGTGGAAACGCGTCAGTAAGTCAATCAGTAAGAGATGGTTTAAAATCTAACTATAACTTAGTAGAATTAAAAGGAACTAATAGATACGAAACAAACTTAGCAGTAGCTAAGAAGTTAGTAGAATTAGGAGTGAAAGCAGACAACGTACTACTAGTAGGTGGAGAAGGCTTCTCAGATGCACTATCAGTAGCCCCTGTAGCAGCAGCTAAAGGACAAATATTACTACTAGGAAATAACAGTGCAGAATCAATGCAGCCAATAATAGACTTCGTAAAAGCTAACAGCTCAAAAGTAACAGTAGTAGGAACTACAAATGTTATAAGCGAAGATATGTACAAGGCACTAGGAGCGGTAGAAAGAGTAAATGGCGGAGCTGACAGATTTGAAACAAACATGAACGTTCTTGGAAAATTCAGCTCAGATCTACAAGGTGAGCAGTTATTTATTGCTAACGCAAGTGGACAAGGTTATGCAGATGCATTAGTAGCATCAGCGCTAGCTGGAAAAACAGCAGCACCGTTAGTATTAATAGATTCAGCAACTTCAGGAGCAACATCAAAAGCAATGGACTACATTAAAGGAAAAGCAGCTTCAGTAAAAGGTATCAACATCGTTGGAGGAACAGGAGTTGTTTCAAAAGACACAGAAGATGCTATAAATGAAGCAGTAGGTAATCCAGGCAATAACAACGGACAAGCAACAGTTCAATCAATAGAAGCAGTGAACCTTAACCAATTTAAAGTACACTTCAACACAGCTATTGACAGTGATTCAGCAGAAGAGGTATCAAACTACAAAATAGATGGAAACTCATTAACTGCAGCTACAGCAGTAGCGAAAGCAATTGATGACAACACAGTTTTAGTTACATTAGCACAATCAAGAAAACAATATGATGATATGACAGTATCAGTTAAAAAAGCTATCTTAACTAAAGATAAAAATAATACAGTATCTGCTTTTGACCAAGCAATAACATTCTCAGATACAACAGTACCTACATTAAAATCAGTATCAGTGCAAGGAAACAGTAAAATAACTATAGAATTCTCAGAAGCTGTTAACATGAAGGATATTGATAGTATAAAAGGAAAGTTCAAAATTGATGGACAAAGCATATCAAACTACGGAATAAACAGTGACCCATCACTAACTAAGATAAAGAACTCAATCTCAGCTGATGGAAAGACATGGGCAAACAAAGTTGAATTCTACTTTGACTCACCAATAGCTGCAGGAGAGCACTCACTAAAAGTTTCAGATGGAGAACTAAACGGAATATTAAGTGATGCAGCAGGATTCACAGTAAAAGAATCAAACTTAGCATTCACAGTAGATACGAACTCTACAAAACCAGAAATCAAATCAGTAGAAGAAACATCAAGCGGAGAAGTTCACGTTACTTTCGATAGACCAATGGATAAGAAAACAGCACTTGTTGCTTCAAACTATGAATTAAACGGTGTAGCTTTATCTGGAGTAACATTCGATACAGATAATAATGATACTGTAATTGAGATAAAAGGCTTAACTGGTATTAAAACAGGAGCAAACACACTTTACATCAAAAATAATGTTAAAGATGCCTTTGGAAACAAAGTTGCAGATGATACAAGAATAAGCTTTAACAACATTAAAGATGAAACAAAACCAGTAGTTACAAGCATCAACGTAATTGATTCAGAAACTATCCGTGTAAGATTCAGCAAAGATGTTGACTACAACTACGCTACAAATAAATCAAACTACAAACTAGAAGACAGCAAAGCTACAAATATAACTAACCATATTGCTGGAATATACAGCACTAAGGGTCAAAGTGATAAGAGCAACACAGACACTTATGACATCAAGCTTACAAAAGTTAATCCAAACAATTCAAACGATGACTGGAGATTAACAGACTCTAAATACACTTTAACAATTAAGAATATCATAGACACAGCAACTACACCAAACACAATGGATGACTATATAACTGTACTAAATGGATCAGATGATATAGCACCAAAAGCAACAGGAGTATACTATAAGCAAAATAGCAGCTCAGGAAAAGATCAAGTAGTTGTTTACTTCAGTGAAGCTATGGACTCAGAAACACTTACAACCAAAGCTAACTACAAGTTTGTAAATGGAGAAAGAGACACTAAAGCATTACCAGGAGATGCAACACTTACAGTAGGTGGAGATAACAAGAGTGTTATAATAGAATTCTCATCAAGCTACCACGTAAAAACAACTGCGGATGCAGCTGAGAACAAAACAGGCAGCAACGATGTAGTTAAAGTAATAGTTACTAACGTTAAAGATGAAGCTGGAAATCTATTAGACGGAGTAGCATACACAAGTGAAATAGCTGTTAACGGAGTAGGATCAGAAGTAAAAGCTAACACAATTAAAGTATACCATGATGGAGACGATCTAAAAGCTGATGTTCAATTTGACAAGGCAATAGACAACTTAACAGCTAGTGACTTCACATTAGGTGGAGTAGCACCAACAAGTGCAAGCGTTGCTGGAGATAAGGTAACACTTACATTCAGAGATGGAGCGTTAGCGACAGATGCTGATAAGGCGGCAGCCCCAGTAATAAGCTATGTTAACGGAAAAACTGACAACGATGCAAACACAACAAAGATAGACTTAATAAAAGCTCAAGGACAAGCTGCACACCTTGGAATAAAAGCAGGAGCTACAACAACAGATGAAACTGGAGCAGCGGTAGCTAGCTTAGATAACACAGTAGCAAGTGAGCAAAACACAATCTACGATTACCAAGCAGCACCAAAGACAACATCAGATTACTGGACAGCAGTAAAAGATGTAAATGGCGGAAAAGTATATGTAACATTCGATACAATGCTTGACGCAAACAGTGGAATAAAGACAGATGACTTTATATTCACAGGATCAAATGGAACAGACTTAAAAGCTGATTCAGTACAAATAGATGGAAATACTGTAGTATTCACATTCAAGAGTGATAACAGCCGTATAGCATCATTCACTGATAAGGTAACTGTAAAATCTAAGAGCACAGTATCAATCAGAACTCAAAAGGATGCTGATGGAAACTATGCAAGCTATGCACCATCAAGCGATGACTTGAAGGATAGAACAGTATCTATAACAGCTCAATAATTAAATTAATAATATCTTAAAGGGGATAGCATATCGCTATCCCCTCAGATTGTTCAAGAACCCAGCACTTTTTAGGTGCTGGGTAAAATTATGCCTTTAGTTAATACGATAGTATTCATGAAATGTATTTCTATAGTAGCAAGTTCACGCCCTTCGGCCTCCCGCTAAGACCCTCGGGGGATATAAACAGAATGTAAACAACCGAGCGAAGTGGTGAGAAAATGGAACACTTGATGCGAAGGGTTAGAGATAAAAGTTAGGTTTAAGAGAAGAGAGTTTGAGAAAAAGGTAATAAAAAGCTTGGCGAAAGCCAGGAGAGAAACTACTAATATATAGATATATGTTGGTAGCTTTTTCATAATGAAAATATTTTAATTTTGAGAATTGAAGCCTCACAAAAAATTAACAGTAGCATATTACGTGCTACTGTTAGTTTTTTTATTTAGAAATAATTCGACAACCCCTTTGATAGTCCTTCTTAAAAATAAATAAATGAAACCTCTCATACACATTTCACACAACTCATTGTGATTTTTTTGTCAAAACAAATATCAAATGTATAATAAAGTAGTCTTTCATAATATATTGACATAAATTAGCGAAAGATTTCTTGCTTGATTTGTCTCGATTTTCACGAAAAAAAGCACTCTATATACATGTAAGCAATAATAGATGCATTTTGTGCAATAAGGGGAGGAAATGTGTAATGCCTAAGTTATTTTGTTCAAATGTAAAAGTTAAAAGTTTAGCAAGCATAGAAAGAGGGGATCATTCTCAAGTCGATGATTTGATTGAAGAATTTTATCCCTACATGAAAAGTAAGCATGGTAAAAAGTTTAGGGGGAGAAGAGTGGTTGATCTTGATGATTTTAAGCAAGAGTGTAGTGTGGAGATTGTAAAAAGTATACCTAATTTTAGAAAGAATAGTGTTGGGGAACTTTGCAATTTTATAATAACAATAATAGATAGAACAGCTATAAGGATGGTCGATGAGTATACAGAGTATGGAAATTACCATATCTATGTAGAAGGAACTCATGATGATTATTATTCAGAGATTGCTTATTTTAAGGATGGTTTTGAAGAGGAGATAGTAAATAATATTTCTCGGCATGAATCCTATACAAAATTTATTAAGGGAAAAATAACTAGATGTGAGGAAAAGGTAGTGGAGGCACTACTTCTTAATAAAGGAGATATTAATGCTTCGATTAAGAAAACAAAGATGAAATCAGGAAACTTTAAAAGAACTTTATCAAGGGCTAGAAAAAGTATTGATATGATTGTAGTTTCAGAAGAATTTAGGAAGTGTCACCATTATTTAATTTTAGTCTTAGTTACATTACATCAAGAGATTCTTGAAGAGAGTATTTTATTGTTAACTAATTTATAAATTTAATGTCACCTTTTTTGAAAAAAAGGGTATCTATTGTATGATACATTAAATAATTAGGGGGAGTTTATTTTGGTTGAGGGGAGTATGAGAGATAATATCATAAAGGCAAAGTTTAATGATAAAGAGGCTTTAGAAGAAATAGTTAGAGCTTTTACGCCTTATATAATAAAGACAGCTAGGTGTACCTTTATTAAGAATTATGAATTTGAGGACTTGGTACAGCATGGTAAGGTGTTAGTGATTAAAGCTGTAAAAATGTATGATATAAATCGGGGGAACGGTTTTACAACCTATGTTATGAATTCCATAAAAAGAGGCTTTTATTATTTGATAAGGCAAAATGTGAAGAACATGGGCTGCTGCAGCTTGAATAGCTTAAATGACAAAGGTGAAGAACTGATAAATGCTATAGCTTCTGAAGAAAACTTTGAGGAAGATATGTTTAAGGAGGTTGAAAAAGCCTTACTTAGAAAGGCCTTAAACATGCTTAATGAAAGTGATAAGGAGCTTATTCACTGGTTTTATTTTGAAAATAAAACTTTACAGGAATATGGGAAGTTTAAAGGACTATCTTATAGAACCTTAAGTGATAGAAAAAGAAGAATACTTTTAAGGCTTAGAAAGAGTTTAGAGGGGATGGGTTATCATGGCGATATATAGACAAATACAAACTAGTTTTTGGTACGATATTTTTGTTTTAGAGCTTACACCAGAGGAGAAATATTTTTATTTTTACATAATGACTAATCCTAATAGTACTCAATGCGGAATATTTGAATTTTCTATAATGAAGGCTGCTCTTGAGACAGGCTATAATGTAGAGACTATAAAAAAGCTTATAAAAAAGTTTGTGGAGTATGGAAAGATATTATACAGTGAAGAAACAAGGGAAATTATGATTATAAACTGGATGAAATATAACTTTATAAATAGTAAAAATACTATTTTATGTATGAATAAAGAGATTAAAAAAGTTAAAAATAAAGAACTTGTTAAAAAGTTATATGAAATATGCTTTGTTTTAGAGTATGATTTGGATTCTATTTTCAAAGGTACTAATGTAGTAAGAGAGGAAATACTAGAAAGTAGCCAAGAAAACAATCCCTTAGAAGGGGCTTCTAAGGACCTAGGGGAAGAAGAAATAAAAGAAGAAACACAAATACAAAAAGAATCTCTCAATAAGAAAAGTAATATAGATGATAAAAGACATAAAGAGAAAATAGGTGAGAGATCTGATAAGAATATAAAAGCTGAGGATGATAAAAGCTTAAATAAAATACTAGTAGTGCTCAATGAAAAAATAAAAAATTCAACAGAGGGCGATATTGAAACAATTAGGGAATTTGCTAAAGAGTTTGAGGAAGAAGTTATTATAAAGGCTATTTGTAAGGCTGCGGAGCGAAAGGCCATACATCCCGCCTATATTTGGACAATCCTTAGAAACTGGAAGAAGCTTGATTTGGTTACTATGAGCAAGTTAAATGATTATGAAAAAGACGGAGAGAAGAAAAGTGGAAAGCCTAGTGAAAAGTGTAATGTAGATGCTTATAGATATATAGATTGAAGCAAGATCTTAATTCAGATGGGGGTTCTTTTACCTCATCTGAATTTTAGAGCTGCGAATGTATGGTTTACTTGGCGTTGCACTCCCACTTGAAGGAAGGCAGAGTGCGTGGGAGGTTTACGCCAAACAAGTCATGTTAAAGGAGGAAGCTTTATGAACATAGATAGTATATATAACATGGATGCAGAGATAAATGTGATTGGGTCTATTTTAATTAAAAATGATAGTATCTGTGAGATTGGGGATTTTCTAAGAAGTGCCGATTTTTATAGAACAAGGCACGGAATAATTTATAAGGCTTTAAAAGAAATGTTTGAAGAGAGTGTGCCTATGGATATAATCAGTGTTTTAGAGAGACTGAAGGGTAACTTAAGTGATGTTGGTGGCAAGACCTATTTATGCGATATTGTAAATGCGGTAGTCAATGCTAATAATATAAGGAAATATGCTGAAATTGTAAAAGAGAAGTCTAAAATAAGAGAGCTTTTTGTAGTGTTTAATAATTCTCTTGATAGCATAAATAACGGAGATTCTTCAAATGTAAGGGAAGATGTGACGGAGGCAGAGGTAAAGGCTGCTATGGACTTAATTATTTCTAAGAATATATTCACTTCTAGCGGTGGAGATTTAAAGGTGAAGGATAGTACTCATTTAGTAGATACTAATACTACAGAGATGAGTGTTAAGTAGAGATTGTGAAAACAGGGTAGAATTTCGAATAGAGATTCTACCCTGTTTTTTTATGCTTATTTATCTAATATGAATTTATCCTTAAATAATAATGTATAAAAGCTTGAAGGCACTAATAAAAATGATAAAGAGACTACTTTTTAAAAAGAGGAGTTAACAAATTTACTAGTGGACTGGTCTTTATTAGACTAATAGATTATGAAGAGGATATAACTATGGAATTAAAGAAAGTTATTGATTTTGTAAAGAAAACTAGTAATAAAATAAGTACTAATAAAATAGTATTCATTTTATGTTTTTCACTAGGTTATAAACAAGTTTTATTTGATGCTAATATACTTAATAATAT
Organism: Clostridium sp. CS1-1; assembly: GCF_056135525.1. Lineage (NCBI taxonomy): Bacteria > Bacillati > Bacillota > Clostridia > Eubacteriales > Clostridiaceae > Clostridium > Clostridium sp. CS1-1. The sequence goes on from NZ_CM148680.1 coordinate 349,389, forward strand.
TTCCATGAAGTCTTTTGCTATGGATGTATTCATATTGTTATTCATATATTACATGCTTAGTATATTTTTAAAATCTAAAAGTTTAATGATATCTTATATTTTCTTATCAGTAGTATCTATTTTAATGCTTTCAAATGCTATTTTTTATAGATGCTACAGTGATTTTATAACGCTAGGCATTATTAATGAAGTAAGACAACTTCCGGCTATAAAATCATCTGTAAATTTCTTCTTTAATAGAATAGACTTACTGTATTTATTAGATCTACCTTTTATATTTTTGTTTCTGAAGTATTGTAATAGTGAAAATAAAAGCTTGAAAAAGAGAGTTTCTAGTTTATTAATTAGTTTGTTTTTTTGCAGTATCTTATTCCAATATACAAGCTTTAAGGTTCCTAATTTAGCTTCCGCAGTGTGGTCAAGAACGGAACTTTATTATAACTATGGCTTTGTAGCTGGAAGCTTTATAGATGGCTTCAACTATATAAAAAATAATGTGAATTTTACAAAGTTAAGTAGTGCTGAAAAACAAATAATAGATAATAATTTTAAGGTTAATAATTATAGTAAATTAAAGTACAAAGGTAAAAACTTAATAATGATACAAGTAGAGTCTCTACAGCAGTTTGTAATAAATAAAAAATATGATGGAAAAGAAATAACGCCTAATCTTAATAGACTTATTATAGAAAGCTTATATTTTAATAATTGCTATTATCAAATTTCTTTAGGACATACAGCAGATGCGGAGTTACTAACAAATACTTCTCTATACCCTTTAAAAGATAGTGCAGCCTATATGAATAAATATAATAATGATTTTATAGCATTGCCTAGGATAATGGGTTCAACAGGTTATAATTCTTTTGTTATCCATGGGAATGAAGGGTCTTTTTGGAATAGAAATTTAATATACAATAAGTATGGATTTAATAAATTTTATTCTATAGAAGAATTAGATGATAAAGATGTTATACAGATGGGTCTAGCTGATGATAGTCTTTTTAGCCAAAGTTTTGATATTATTAATAAAAATAAAAGTCCATTTTATACCTTTATCATAACGCTATCCAGTCACGGTCCTTTTAAAGTCAGTAATGATTTTTGTAAAGCAGATAATTCACTATTAGATTATTATAATGCAATAAATTATACGGACAAGCAAATTGGCCAGTTTATAACTAAACTAAGGTATAGTGGTATATTAGATAATAGTATTATCATAATTTATGGTGATCATAATGCGATGACGATAAATGATAAGGATATTATGGAAAAAGAGGTTAGAGAAAACTTAGATAAAACTTATCAATGGCAGATGTATCAGAAGGTACCATTAATTATTAGAGTTCCTCATGGGGAACTTAAGGGAACAAAGTATAATAGTGTTGGTCAGATAGATGTTTTACCAACTATATTGGATTTATATGGTATAAGTGGGGTAAAACATTTTGGAGCCAGTATTTTAGATTATAGTAATCATTTAGTTGTTTTAAGAAATGGAAGTTATATTTATGGAGAAGAATTTTATGATAGACAAACTGATACTACTTATGATTTGGATAGTGGTGAGGTGCTAAATAACGATCCTAATAAAATACTGGAAGCTGAGACACAGTTAAAAGCATCCGATTATATTATGAGGTACAATTATTTTAAATAGAAATATAAAATAGTAGGGCTAAAAAGTACAAATAGTTAGTTTTTAGGGACTTAATTATTTCTAAGAGTATATTTATTTTTAGCGGTAGAGTAATCACATAGTGTATATCAATACACAGATATAAGCGTTAAGTAGTTAACATGAGAAACAGGATAGAATTTCGAAGAGAACTCTACCCTGTTTTTTAGTTTTAATGAATTGTAAATCCAGAAACTTCTTGAGAACCTGTACCATCAAGCTTTACTTTATAAGTTTTGTAATCAATATTATTAGATGAGGAGGAATAGTAAATACAATCACCTAATATATAAATATATTTAAGGCCTGAACCAGATACAAAGGTATCTCCATTTGAGCCATCTAAATGTACCTTATTAATAGATTTTGAATCTAATGACACATAATAAATATAGTTACCTTCCGTATTGAAATAGTTAGATCCAGTAGCTGTTAGTGTAGTATCATCAGTTCCATCAGTTTTTATTTTATGAATTTTATTACCGTCTGTTGAATTAGTATAATAAATATAGTCATTGATTACTATAATTTGAGATACAGCGTCTTTTGTTAGGGCTGATTTATTTGCACCGTCAGTCTTTATTTTATATAGTATTGAGCTATCTGAGGTGTTTCTATAATAAATCCATCCTCCAGATACATCAAAGTAACCTACAGTATCGTTGCCTAATTTAGTCTTATCTGCACCGTCAGTTTTTATCTTATATAGTTTTCCATCATCAGAGAGATTAACATAGTAGATCCAATCACCAACTACAGTAGGGTGTAGAGCTACGTCATCACAGAGCTTTGTTTCGCCTGTACCATCTGTCTTTATTTTATATATCTTTCCATGCATTGTTCTAATTCCGCTGCCGCTGTTAACCGGATAAACTCCAGGATCATTCGAATTTTGATAATAGATCCAATCACCAGCTACATTTATATTCTCTACACTACCAGAAGTTTTTATTAGGGTACTAGTACCTTTAGCAATGCTTATCTTCTTAACACTTTTGCCACTAATATTATAAATAAAATCTCCTTTTATAACAGCAGTATTTCCATTAAACGTATTTCCTGATGAATTTCCTTTTTCTAAAATGCTTATATCTACTACATTCAGCTTTAAGGCAACTTCCTTACTGTAGCCTAGTACAACTCCTTTAAAGGAAGATGTTCCAGTTTTAGTTGTGTCTATAGTACTTTGTGCCCAAGTTACTGGTACATCTTTAGTAGTTCCATTAAATAAAGTTGCCTTCACTGTTGAAGGTAATTGATAGTTGCTATTTAATTCTGTATCAACAGTAACATCATTTATTAAAGCAATATCAGTACCTTCTAAGTTACCACTTATATAGTCTTCAAAATTTTTGCTTATTGAAGCAGTTCCACCAAATAAGTAAGTTGCATCAGTTCCTTTGTAAACCCAATTACGGGCTGATTGTCCATCAGTTAATACTATTGGAGAATTTAGTTTTGCTGCAAAAGCGCTCCCCGCTAAACCATCCGGAAAGTTTTCTCCATTTGCTATACAGCTGTTTTGAGTGCTAAGGTCTTGTCCAAGTTTTTGTATAATAGAGGTATTGCTTGAGTATTTGTTATCTGCTGAAGTATCTATTCTATTTATGCCTGGAAAAGCTTTAGCAACAGATTCACTTATATAGTTTAAGTCTCCTATTACAAAAGTTTGGGTTATGGAATTTTGTTTTATATAGTTTGATATTTCACTTGTAACGGTATCCTTAGGTACGAGAATGATTGGCATACCTTTTACTGCAGCTATCGAAGATATAGATAAAGCATCTGGATAGTCATTACCATTAACTATACATATTCCACTACTATTAATACCGACTTCAGCAGCAACTTTAAGGGAGGTTTCATATCTATCCTTTCCAGCAAATCTCACTGTTGATATTTTAAGGTCAGTAAGAGCTTTTTCAACATTAGCTGAAATTGATCCAGTTCCTCCAGTAATAAATACTTTTTTAACTTTTAATCTTACTAATTCATTTTTAGTGTTAGTATTTAAAGTATCCTTAGAAGTTAAAAGAATCGGAGCCTTATATTTTTTAGCGAGTGGAGCTGCACATAAAGCATCTGGAAAGTTTTCGCCACTTGATAATATGGCGTAGTCCGATTGATCCCAACCTTTAGTAGAAATCTGTGCAGCTGTTTCATATCTATCTTGTCCAGCAAGCCTAGTTACTGTATCCGATGCGAATACAGTAGTTGAATATATAGAAGAAGCTAAAGCTGCTGAGCTTAAATATCCTAATAACTTAGAGAATTTTAAATCTTTTTTCATATGTGATCACTCCTTAATTTTCCTGTTAATGAAATTCTATCATTAGTAATAATTGCAGTCAAATTATCAGTAGGTATCGTTGAAAAGGTAAATAGTTTATTGAAGCTAAGGTAGTCTGATTACTCCTAGCCTTTTGTAGAAATAAAAAAAGAAAAAGTGGTTATGATAAAAATATATGTAATAGATAGACTGTCAAAGATATTTATTATTGGAGGAAGAATAATGAGAAGTAGCATACACAAGGGGGTACATAGAGGTATCAAGGAAGATAGTTGGCATCACGTAATTCCTTTAGCATTTTTAGTTTTTTTAGTACCGTTAATTGTCTACGGAAAAGTAGTTAATCTAACAGGGGATTACTACGAATACTGGATGCATATAACTCAGACTATGGATTTTTTTTCCTATTATAAAGTAATATGGATAATAGTGTCGGTAGCAGTAATCCTAATAGTACTAGGAAAAAAACTATCCTATAAAAACATAAAAAGGCAAAAAAATATAATATATTTTCCTATGGCCGCTTACTCCCTAATGATTATCTTGTCAACAATATTTTCGGAACATAAGGAAATATCATTATTCGGATTTGTTGATAGGTATGAAGGAATGATAGTCCTTCTCTCTTATATGATTCTTTTGTTTGCAACTATAAACCTAGTAAATAATAAGAAAAGTATTAAGGTTCTACTAATTGCATTGCTCTGCTCAGCAGTAGTAATAGGAACTATCGGAATTCTCCAATATTTTGGGCAAGATATATTTAGAACTAACTTGGGCAAGAAACTAATTCTCCCTAGGGAATATCGAGATATGGCATCAAGGATAAGGTTCAAGTTTAGTGATAAGGTTATTTACTCAACGTTGTATCACTATAATTATGTAGGCAGTTATATGGCAATGCTATTTCCTATGACTTTTACTATGTTCTTGTTGATAAAAAATAAGACTTATAAAGTCATTATAGGAACTATATCTCTGCTTATGTTTTTAAATTTGCTACTGTGCAATTCTCGTGCTGGTGTTATTGGTGGGATAGCAGCCTTATTACTGTTGTTTATAATGTTGAGGAGACTAATTATAAAAAAATGGAGGATGTCGCTTCTGATGCTAACTATGCTCATTATCATAGGGGCTGGCTTTAACACATACTCAAAAGGTAGTTTAGCACAAAGATTAAGTTCTTTGCTTAGCGATGCAAGAAATATAACTAAAGCTTCAAATCCAGTACTTTTAAAGGATGTAGTTTCGAAAGATAATAACTTAGAAATTGTAACTTCAAAGGATATTTTAAAGGTAAGTTCAAACTATGGGAATATCCAATTTAAAGATAATCAAGGAAATCTAATAGCTAATCATTTTGATAAAGAAAATAAACGAGTCGTGTTAGATGATCCTAAATATAAAGATTATATTATAAATTTAAAGGATTATCCTATAGATAAGGATGAAAAATATAATTTAGAAATACATAAAAGCAATATAAAAATGTGCTTTCTTGTTAGTAATAATTGCTTTAGCTACATAACTAATAGAGGAAAGGCGGTAGAGCTAAAATCAGTAGCAAAGTGGGGCTTTGATGGAAAAGAAAAACTAGGCTCATCAAGGGCATATATATGGTCCAGAAGTATACCTTTGCTCAAGAATACATTATTAGTTGGATATGGTCCAGATACTTTTACAGCTAAGTTTCCACAGTACGATTATATTGGAAAACTTGTAGCATATGGAACTACTGAAATAATTGTAGATAAACCTCACAATCTATATTTGCAGAATGCTATTAACATAGGAATACCAGGACTAATCTCCTTTTTAGCTATGATAATTATTTACTTTATAAGTTCTATTAAGGTGTATTATAAAAATAACTTTGACGATTTTTATTCAATTATAGGGTTATCTATTTTTACGGCAGTTTGTGGTTATTTAGGAGCGGGATTCTTTAATGACAGTGTAGTTTCAGTAGCACCAGTATTTTGGGTATTGTTTGGAATGGGAATAAGTATTAATTATAGGCTATCTAGAAATATAAAAACTTAATCAAATATTTTATTAAGCAGCATTTTACATGTCCTAGATGGTTAAAGAAATTACATGATGCATGGATATAAAAACTATAGGAGATAATTATAGAAAGTGCAACAGACTTTATTTTAGTCTGTTGCACCTTTTTAGTTTAGCAGAAAATTATCTATACTCATATAACATCTTATTGATATAAAGTAAAATTGAACAACTTTACCGTGAAATCACTTATTTAACAACTAACTTTTATTTAATATTAGAGCTCAGTAAAGTTAGTTCATGGATAAAAGTGGCGATTATATACATACATTATAATAAAGAAATTTTTATGGAGGTTCTAAATGAAAGGAATAATACTCGCTGGCGGTACAGGTTCGAGACTTTTTCCCTTAACAAAAGTAACAAATAAACACCTACTTCCAGTAGGAAAATATCCAATGATTGATCATATAATTGCTAAAATGAAACAAGCTAACATAAAGGATATAATGGTGATCACCGGTAAAGAGCATATGGGGGCGGTAGTTAACCTTCTCGGTAGTGGCTATGATTACGGCGTAAGATTTACCTATAGAATCCAAGATATGCCCGGTGGAATAGCGGAAGCATTAGGTTTATGCGAGGAATTTGTAGGAAAAGATAAGTGTGTTGTAATACTAGGAGATAACATCTTCTTAGATAACATTACCCCTTTTATAGAAAAGTTTAAAGAACAGGAGGAGGGGGCAAAGATACTTATTCATAAGGTTGAAAAGCCAGAAAGATATGGTGTAGTTCAGTTTGAGGGAGATAGAATAGTTCAAGTAGAAGAAAAACCAAAGAATCCTAAAAGTGATTATTGCGTAACGGGTATATATATGTACGACAGCAGAGTATTTGATGTAATAAAAACCTTGAAACCATCTAACAGAGGAGAACTTGAAATTACAGATGTGAACAACTGGTATATAAGAGATGGTTCGTTAACTTATGATGTGCTAAAAAATTGGTGGACGGATGCAGGAACTTTTGAGTCTTTAGTTTATGCGAATTCTTTAGCGAGATGTATAAATTTAGATGCTACTTTAAGTAATAATTATAAAACTCAGTAATGCATTTATAATCTGAATTTGAGGTTGTCCAAAATAAAGCTTTGTACATGAGTACTTTATATAAAAGTATACTGATGGTAGACATTTATAGGCATATGAAATGAAAATGTGAAAGGCGGTATAGTAAATGAAAATACTAATTACCGGTGCTAGAGGTCAACTGGGGAGTCAACTTTTCAAATCTTTCAAAGCAGCACAACTAGAACTAGAAGGAATTAATCACTTATACAAAAATACTAACAATCAATTTAACAAGTATGAATATAGAAATGATAAGAACATCCATAAATTATATGAGAATCTAGAGATATTCACCCCAACTTCGGAAGAACTAGATATAACAAATCAAACTGACGTAAAGAAATATCTATATAAATTAAAACCTGATATTGTAATAAACTCAGCTGCCTATACAAATGTAGATGGCTGTGAGGAAAACCCCAAAGAAGCCTTTAAGGTTAACTCGATTGGGCCAGGAAATTTAGCAATAGTGTGTCAGGAATTAAAAGCTAAACTAATCCAAATATCTACAGACTATGTTTTTGAAGGGAATGATAAGCAGCCTTATAGAGAATATGACATTCCGAATCCAATAAATGTATATGGAAAAACAAAGTTCTTAGGAGAGAAGTATGTTCAGAACTTTTGTAGTAATTATTTTATCATTAGAACATCCTGGCTCTATGGTTATAATGGAAAAAACTTTGTTAAAACCATCATGACCGCAGCAAAAGAAAAAGGATATTTAGAAGTAGTTGATGATCAAATAGGAAATCCCACTAATGTTGAAGATTTAGTTTACCACATTCTGAAACTTGGTATTACAGAAGAATATGGAGTCTATCATTGCACAGGAAAGGGAGAATGTAGTTGGTATGACTTAGCAAGGAAAATAGTTCAATATGCAGGACTAAATTGCATAGTAAATCCTATAAAGTCAGATAAATTGACCAGAAAAGCGAAAAGGCCCGCTTATTCTGCCTTAGATAATATGATGCTTAGATGCTCAGTTGGAGATGAAATGAGATATTGGGAAGATGCGCTAAAGACATTTATAGATAGCTACTTCGCTAAATAAATAGCTGCTACAACCAGTTCACTAACTATTTAAACATATTGAACTTACAAGTATAACACTGTTAAAAAATTTTAGTTACCGCTCGAGGGGTGTATATGTAAAAATTAGTTACACTATAGAGCGAAATGGGGGGACGTATGAAAACCTATTTAGTAACAGGTGGAGCTGGTTTTATAGGCTCTAATTTTATTATTTACATGCTTAAGAAATATTCTAATATAAATGTAATAAATCTAGACAAACTAACCTATGCAGCAAATCTAAAAAACTTAAATTTTGTAGAAAATAATCCTAACTACAAGTTTATTCAAGGAGATATTTGTGACAAGCATATCGTAGAAAACATATTTAAACAGCAGGACATTGACTATTTAATAAATTTTGCTGCAGAATCTCATGTAGACAGGAGCATAGTAGAACCTGAGATATTTGCAAAAACAAATATACTAGGTACAGTAAACCTATTAAATGTAGCAAAAAGTTTCTGGGAAACAAAAGAAAACTTTATTAGCGGGAAAAGATATTTACAGGTTTCTACAGATGAAGTCTATGGCTCTCTTGGAGAAACAGGATACTTTACAGAAAAAACGTCATTAAATCCTCATAGTCCCTATTCCGCTAGCAAAGCCTCAGCAGACTTAATGGTAAAATCCTATTTTGACACTTATGGAATGCCAGTGAATATAACGAGATGTTCAAATAACTATGGGCCATTTCAGTTTATCGAAAAATTAATACCTCTAATAATAAAGAATTGTTTAAATAATATTCCCATTCCAGTATACGGGGATGGTTTAAATGTGAGGGATTGGCTTTATGTGGAGGATCACTGCAGAGCTATAGATATGGTTATAAATCATGGTGGACTAGGTGAGATTTATAACATAGGTGGGAACAATGAAAGGACAAATCTCCATATTGTAAAAACAATAATATCTTATATAAATGAAAATATAGATAGAGAAATTACAGAAGAATTGATTCAATATGTAGAAGATAGAAAAGGTCACGACCGTAGATATGGCATAGACTCAACTAAAATAAAAGAAGAACTAGGATGGTTTCCAAAAACTGATTTTGAGAGTGGACTAAAAAATACTATACAGTGGTATTTAGAGAATAAAAGTTGGATTAATAACTAAACTTTAGGGAATTATAAGATTAATATATAAATAACATAAGATACTATTAAAAGTTTTAAAGTGAATCTGTATTACTGACAAGACGTAGAAAATTGAAGGGTAACAGGATTTATAAGCTAAAGGTGAATAATAAAAAATATATAGAAATAATTAAAGGAGAGATGTAATTGGAGAAATTTGGATTTATAGAAACTCCTATTACAGGGCTTTATGTTATAGAAACCATATTATTCGAAGATGATAGAGGATATTTTATGGAAACCTATAACTATAATGACTTTAAATCAGTAGGCTTAGATATAATTTTTCATCAGGATAACCAGTCTAAATCCAAGAAAGGTGTTCTTAGAGGACTTCATTTTCAGAAAAAGCATCCTCAAGGGAAGCTTGTTAGAGTTATAAGTGGCGAGATTTTCGATGTAGCTGTTGATCTAAGAAAGGATTCAGAGACTTACGGTAAGTGGTATGGAGTGACTCTTAGTGATAAGAATAAAAAACAATTTTATATACCAGAAGGCTTTGCACATGGATTTTTAGCTTTATCTAACGAGGCAGAGTTTTGTTATAAGTGTACAGATTTTTATCATCCCGAAGATGAATACGGAATTGCCTGGAATGATAAAGATATAAATATAAAATGGCCCTTAGACAAAGTAGTAGAAATAATTTTATCTGAGAAGGATAAAAACTGGCCTAATTTCGAAAGTATATGTACTGGGGAAGGCAGCATTGTATAAAGCTTTAAGGAGTAAATTTATGATTAAGATATACTTAAGAAATTTTATAAAGTATAGGTGGTTGCTTTATGAATTAGTGATAAGGGATATAAAGGTAAAATATAAACGTTCTGTATTAGGACTATTGTGGAGTCTTTTAAATCCTCTTTTTATGATGATAGTAATAACTATAGTATTCTCCAATATTTTTAGGTTTGATATATTGAACTTTCCAATTTACTTACTTACTGGTCAGATTATATTTGGCTTTATGTCAGAGTCTACCAATATGGCAATGGGGTCTATAATGGCAAGTGGAGAGCTTATAAAAAAGGTATATATTCCAAAGTATATATTCCCTTTATCAAGAGTGCTCTCGTCCTTTGTTAATTTAATTTTTGCATTAATAGCAGTTATTATAGTTATGATAGTTACACATACGAAAGTTACATTTACGATACTCTTATTCCCTATATCTCTAGTATATATCTTAATATTTTCGATAGGTTTAGGGCTGATTTTATCAACTTATGCTGTATTTTTTAGAGATATAATTCACTTATATGCAGTGTTTATAACAGCATGGAACTATTTTACGCCACTATTTTATCCAATAAATATAATACCAGAAAAGTATAGAATATTGATTGAACTAAATCCAATGTACTACTATATAGAGCATTTCAGGGATATTGTTCTATACTCAAAAATACCTTCGCTACAGCTTAATTTGACTTGTATAGGTATTTCTATCTTTACGCTTATTTTAGGATTAGTAGTGTTTTATAAAAATCAAAATAAGTTTATCTTATATATCTAAAACTTAGCTGTACATTTAATATAGTAAATTTATTTTATATATTAGAACTTATTAGTGTATTTATCAAGAATAATTTTATTTCACATATTTATAACTTGATAAGGCATTTATCCGATGACTACCCGCTCTAATACTCCCTCGCACGGTGTGAAAGCGACTATCACCAAATCGGAGATTTGGGATATCTGCTTTTCTCCAAGAGTACGTTGCGAGCGGCTACGTCCCTGGATTCGTTCAACTAAGAATCAGATGGGATTAAAACCCTATCTGATTCAAGTTTCACTTTATAAATGCAGATTCAGCCCATATATTTAGAATTTGGTGGTAGATTTAAATGAATATGATAGAAGTTGAAGGCTTATCTATGTGCTTTAATATGAGCAGCCAAAAGGTAAATGGACTTAAAGAGTATATAATAAAGCTAGCAAAAAAAGAGTTGTTATTTCAGGAGTTTTGGGCACTTAAAGATGTAACTTTTAGTGTAGAAAAGGGAGAAATATTTGGTCTGGTGGGGCTAAATGGTGCAGGAAAAAGTACTATGCTAAAGCTTATTGCGGGAGTTCTTAAACCTACGAAAGGCAGTATAAAAGTTTATGGAAGTATTGCTCCTCTTATTGAGCTTGGAGCAGGTTTTGACATGGAACTAACCGCCAGAGAAAATATATTTCTAAATGGAGCTATCCTGGGTTATTCCAGGGAATTTATAAAAGGAAGATATGATGAAATAGTTGATTTTGCAGAGGTCCGTGGTTTTATGGATGTTCCAATAAAGAATTATTCTTCAGGCATGATAGCAAGGCTTGGATTTTCCATAGCAACTCTTGTAAAGCCTGAAATATTAATAGTAGACGAAATTTTATCAGTAGGTGACTATAAGTTTCAAGAAAAATGTGAGAAAAAAATCGAGGAAATGCTATATGGAGGAACAACTGTAATAATGGTTTCACATTCCCAGGGGCAGATAGAAAAAATGTGTAATAGAGTCCTATGGCTTCATAAGGGGCAGGTAGAAATGTGCGGGTATACAAAACAGGTCATGAAAAATTATATACAATAATATTTTTAGCTCAGGTATCTGAAAATAAATAACAAGTTAAAGCTGAGACGGATATTTCATGTTAGATAAGGAGATATAAATCGATGTTAGTTGTTATATCAAGGGTTTTCCGTGAGGAGCAGATATTTCTTTTCAGATGCCCCAACTATTAAACCTGCTAATAAAAATCAATACTTTTTTAGAAAATTTTCGCGTTTTAAAGTGAGGTAAGAACTATGGAACTGATGGATAAAAGTATTAGAGTAATAAAAGAAGAAGGGTTATTTTCATTCTTTGAGAGAAGTAAGAATTACATAAAACGCAGAGTGATACCGGGAAGCGGCAGAAAGTCTTTTAGAACTGGAACATCAGTTAAGGATAAGAGGTTAAAGAGTAATAAGAGCATATTTATATTTGGAACAGTACCGTATTATGACATAGGTGGAGGTCAAAGAAGTGCACAACTTACGAAGACCTTTGATAAGATGGGATATAGCGTTCATTATATATATGTCTATGAAGCAAGTGACGGAAGTAGTGAACAAGATATATATATTCCATGCTTAACACATGCTTTTATAGAAAAAATAGATGAACAGTATATAAAAGACAGATTAACTGAAGAGAATATATTCATATTTGAATTGCCACATGTACAATGTGAAAGGTACCTTGATATGGCCAATAAGTTTAATATATCAGCAGTATATGAACATATTGACAATTGGGAAACCTCCCTTGGAAGTATGTTCTTTGACATAGATACGTATAGAAAGTTTATAAACAAGTCAGATATACTGATTGCCACAAGTAAGCTGCTTCAAGAAAAGCTTCAGACTTTTATAAAAGAAGACAGTGGAATGGAAGATAAAAACAAGAAGGTAGAGTACTTAGCAAATGCTGTAGATAGTGAGCTTTTTGAACATATGATAGAAAGAGAGATCCCAAAAGATCTAGTTAAGGGAAAGAAAACTCTTATATATTATGGCTCTCTATGGGGAGAATGGTTTGATTGGGAACTTATAAAATATATTGCAATGGGAAAACCAGACTATCAAATTAATTTAATAGGTGACTATAAACCAATTGAAAAGATAATAAAAAATATGCCTTCTAATATACACTTCTTAGGCTTAAAGAAGCAAGCAGAGTTACCGGCTTACTTAAAGCATAGCGACATAGCACTTATACCTTTTAAAAATGATGAAATAGGGAAGTATGTTTCTCCGCTTAAGATATTTGAATACATATCTGCTGGAAAGATAGTGGTATCAACTGCGCTCCCTGATATAGAACAGTATCCTAATATATATTGTTCTGATAGAAAGGAAGAGTGGGTAAGGTTTATAAGTGAAGAACATAAGTTAGAGGAATTTAATACATTTATAAATGAAAATAACTGGTACTCACGTTGCAGATACATAGTTGATAGAACAAAGGCAAAACAAGAGGATAACAGTATATCAGTAATAATACTTAACAGAAATAATAAAAAGGTAATTACAAGGTGCGTAGGCAGCCTTTTAAAACATAATTCTTATGGATATGAAATTATAGTTATTGATAATCAAAGTAATGACGGTTCTTATGAAATGTTGAAAAATGAGTTTGGAAGCAAAATAAAGCTTTTAAGAAATGGAAAAAATGGATGCTCATCAGGAAGAAATCTTGGAGTAAAGAATGCAAAAGGGAGTTACCTAGTATTTCTTGATAGTGATCAATGGGTATTAGAAGATAGGTGGCTAGATAATGGACTTGAGATAATGAGAAGTAAAAAAGAAATTGGTGCCTTAGCATGGAATGCTGGCTGGTTTAATAAAAATTCACCTCAAGGTCCTATTGTAGATTATTTTCCCAATAGAGCCATAAAACCTGGAGAGAAGATAAGGACAGATGTAGCATATCTTGCAACCTCCGGTTTTTTGATGAGAAAAAGTCTATTCAATGAAGTTGAAGGTTTTGATGAATATTATGATCCTACATGCTTTGAAGATACAGATTTGTCTTTGAAGGTAAGGCATGCAGGCTACGAGATTGCCTATTGCCCATATATGAGTATATTTCATTTACCACATCAGACTACGAACTCAGGATCACCGGAACATATAGAGAGAATGAAGAGAAATGGTGATTATTTTATGAACAAGTGGAAGAATCTTAACCCAAGGTTATTGGAATACTATTGCAGAGAATAACTTTATAGATAACGAAACATAGAGCTAGACTTATACGCCGGGATATATTAGCAATTCTTCTGCGCCATAAATACTTTTAATTCGTCTAAAGCTCAGGATTTATGAAAAACTAAGAATCTTCGATAACTCGCTACACTCAGACAATCTAAGATTCTAAGCCTTTCATAAATCCTTCGCTAAGACTACTAAAAAAATATTTAAATGTACCTTCAAATTGGTATTATGTCTCTTCGAATAAGTCAGCTTTCTAGGTTGGGTATCTATATAGATAAACAAATATAGAGATAGACTTATACGTCGGGATGTATTAGTCTAAGATGAAATTGGTTTATCTATAACAAAATAAAAACAAGTAAGGAAAACACTATTCTAAGAGGTGATAGTACACATAAGATGAGCAATGAGAGACAGTTTAATATAATTTGTTTTTCTAACATTGACTGGGGCTTTATATATCAGAGGCATCAACATCTAATGAATGCCTTTGGTGAGCTTAAATACATAAATAAGATAATATATGTAGAAACTTTAGGCTGCAGGTCTATAAGGCTAAATATAGAGGATACTAAAAGAATTCTTAATAAGTTATTGGTTTGCCTAAGCAGAAGGAATAAGAATGTTAACTCTACAAGATATGTGAATTCTAAAATATCAATCACTACTCCTTTGGCTATACCACTTTTTAATGATTTATTTTTTGCAATTAATGAGAAACTTTTAGAAAAAAGGTTAGATAAGGAGCTTTATAGATTAAATATTGACCTAAATAACACGATTGCATGGGTAAATTTATCTCATCCTTCTGTATATAACTATGTAAGAAAAAAGAAATTTAAACAGGTTATATATGATTGTATTGATGATATTAAGTCAATTCCTAAAATGAATAACTACATAGTAGAATGTGAAAAAAGCTTTGTAAAAGATGCAGATAAGGTATTTGCTACTTCTAAAAGCCTGTATAACAAGTGTAGAGAACTAAATAATAATGTGGAGTTACTTCCAAATGCTGTAAGCAAGAAGTTTATAAAATATAAAAAAGTTAAAATCACAAAGGAAAAGAAGGTTGTAGGTTATGTAGGCACAGTATATGAGTGGTTTGATGATGACTTGTTATATAATTGTGCAAAAGCTTATCCGAATATTGATTTCTGCATAGTTGGTCCAGTAAGAATAGA
This sequence comes from Clostridium sp. CS1-1, assembly GCF_056135525.1. Taxonomy (NCBI): domain Bacteria; kingdom Bacillati; phylum Bacillota; class Clostridia; order Eubacteriales; family Clostridiaceae; genus Clostridium; species Clostridium sp. CS1-1. Next base: position 364,644 of record NZ_CM148680.1, read on the forward strand.
CATAGATAGATTTAAGAACTTAAGAAATGTAAGTTTTAAAGGAAAAGTAAGTTACGATGAAATAGAAAATTATATAGAAAGTTTTGATATTTGTATAATACCATTTAAGATTAATGAGCTTACTTTAAGTACAAATCCCGTAAAAGTATTTGAATATTTTTCAAAAGGAAAGCCAGTTATAGCAACCAATCTTCCAGAGTTACAGTTCTATGATGATTGTATGTATATAGCGAGAAATGAATTAGATTTCATTAAAAATATTGGAGAAGCATTAGTTGAAGATAACTTACAGTTATATAGGAAAAGAATCTGTATCGCAAAAGACAACACATGGAAGCGTAGAGCGGAAGCAGTAATTAATGCTTTTATCCGATGACTACCCGCTCTAATACTCCCTCGCAGGGTGTGAAAGCGACTATCACCAAATCAAAGATTTGGGATATCTGCTTGCACGGTGTGAAAGCGACTATCACCAAATCAAAGATTTGGGATATCTGCTTTTCTCCAAGAGTACATTGCGAGCGGTTACGCCCCTGGATAATGATTTCCCCTAAAGGATAACGAGTTCTAAGTGTCAAAGACACTAAGAACTCTGTTAATAAGCATCAGATGGAGTTAAAACTCCATGTGATACCAAGAACTCTGTTTGCAAAATAAGAGAAAAGTTTAATACTGATAGGAAGTGTAGTAATGGATTTATCTATAATAATAGTAAGCTATAATACAAAGGATTTACTAAAACAGACGATTCAATCTGTAAAAAAAACAACAAAATACATAAGTTATGAAATAATAGTATCAGATAATGACTCCACCGATGGCAGCATAGAAATGCTTAAGCAGTGTTTTCCAGAGGTTATTTTAATTCAAAATAAAGCTAATCTTGGATTTTCAAAGGCAAATAATATTGCTATAAAAGAATCTAAAGGGAAATATATACTTTTGCTAAATTCAGATACTGTAGTATTAGAAAATTGTCTGAATAAATGCATGGCTTATATTGAGGAAAATAAGGAAATAGGAGCATTAGGGTGTAAGCTTACGCTTGAAAATGGTGAGCTAGACCATGCTTGCAAACGAGGATTTCCAACGCCAGAAGCCTCTTTATTCTATATATTAAAGTTGAATAAGATTTTTCCCGAGAGTAAAAGTTTCGGACAATACACTATGGGACATTTAAGTAAAGATGAAATAAATGAAGTAGATTCTTTAACTGGTGCTTTTATGCTGCTAAGAAGAGAAGCAATAAATAAGGTTGGACTTTTAGATGAAGACTTTTTTATGTATGGTGAAGATATAGACTGGTGCTTTAGAATAAAAGAATCAGGCTGGAAGATTATTTATTATCCAGAGGCTGAGATTATCCATTGTAAAGGTGGGAGTAGTAAAAAGAAAAGCTTTAAAATAATCTATGAATTTCATAGGGCTATGCTTCTATTTTACAATAAACATTACATTAATAAGTACAATATATTAGCAACTTCTTCTGTATATTTAGGAATATATTTCAAACTAATAGTATCTCTTTTTAAAAACCTGTTTAAGAGGAGAGGTGTGTTAAATGATAAAGGAAAATCAGAAGTACTTGAATAGGCTTTTAGCAATAATAGACGCAGTAATATTAGTGATGTCGCTAATATTAGCATGGAATATAAGATTTAAGAGTGGATTAATAGGTGCCGCAGAAAATTATTTAACACTTACTCAGTACTTAAAACCTATAATATCCATAATACCAATATACCTATTGATATTTAGTATCTTTAAACTCTACACTCCTCATAGACATAAAAATATGATTGAGGAATTTATAAACATAATAGAAGCCAACATAGCGGGGTTACTGATTTTTGTGCTCATACTTTTTTTATTTAAACAAATAGATTATTCAAGATATCTCCTTTTAATCTTTTCAGTAGTATCTGTATTTTTAATAACTTTAGAAAGAAGTTCCGTAAGGCTATTTTTAAGGAAAATTAGATTAAAGGGTTACAATATCAAACATATCTTAATTATAGGGTATAGTGAACTTACTATGGAATTCTTGAAGAGATTAGAAAAAAACAAAGGCTGGGGATATGAGGTTATAGGTATATTAGATGATAATGAAGAATTTAATAAACTTGAAGGCTTTAAAATAATAGGAAGGACTACTGAGCTCGAATACATTCTAAATAACCTTGATATAGATGAAGTCTTTATAACCTTGAGTATAAAAGAATATGAAAAGCTAGGTGATATAATCATAACTTGTGAAAAAACAGGTGTAAGAACAGAAATTATTCCAGATTACTATAAATACATTCCAGCCAAGCCTTACGTTGAAGAGGTGGATGGCTTGCCAATAATTAATATAAGATACATACCCTTAGATAACCTAATCAAGAAAGTTATAAAAAGGCTTTCTGATATAATGCTGTCATTTGTAGGTATAATATTATTTTCACCAGTTATGTTAGGAACGGCTATAGTTATTAAGCTAACTTCACCAGGACCAATATTGTTTAAGCAAGAAAGAGTAGGTTTGAATAAGAAAACCTTTAATATGTATAAATTTAGATCAATGAAAGTGCAAAGTGAAGAAGAAGAAAAATTTCGATGGACTACAGAGTTTGATCCTAGAAAAACAAGGTTTGGGTCTCTTATAAGAAAAACAAGTATTGATGAGCTGCCTCAGCTTTTCAACGTATTTAGAGGAGATATGAGTATTGTAGGCCCAAGGCCTGAGAGACCATATTTTGTAGATAAATTTAAAGAAGAGATTCCAAAGTATATGGTTAAACATCAGGTGCGTCCAGGAATTACTGGTTGGGCTCAAGTTAATGGGTGGAGGGGCGATACATCTATAGAAAAGAGAATTGAATGTGATATTTATTATATAGAAAATTGGAACTTTTGGTTAGATATTAAAATTATGATTCTTACGGTGGTTAAGGGGTTCATGAACAGAAATGCTTATTGATTTTAAATAAGGGATTTTAGGCATAGGATACGAGAATGAAGTTACATCTTTAGAAATTTCTGTTAAAGATGCATATAATGCGGATTATACGGATAATAAGATTTAGAAAGGGCTTGGAGATGAAAATCTAAAAATAGAAAATTGGAAGGAGCAAAATAAGCTTTTGGCTAGTGGAATAATGGGGTAAAAGATATGCTCTAAAGGTGTATGGAAGCAGAATTAAAACTAATGTGCTTCATAACGTGAATTCTAGCAATAAAGCTAGTAGTGTAACAAATAATGTTATTAATGTAATTAATCAACGTTCAACTAAAAATAAGAATGAAAAGATAAATATAATAATAAGAAAGAATGCTCATGCTTTTGAGTATTTTATATTAGCTCTGCTTATATGCAATATATTTTTTGTTTTTAATTTTAAGGGGTATAAGGTTATTATATACATATTATTTCTTTGTCTATTTTACGCAGTTACTGATGAGTTTCACCAAGTGTTTGTACCAGGAAGAGCATCATCCGTGGTAGATGTTCTTATAGATTTTTTTGGGAGTATCATAGGGATTATAATTTTTTATTTGGTATATTATTCGTTTTTTAAGGATGAATCTGTGTTCAGAAGTTAATTTTCTTAATAAATTTGGGCAGATAATACGGCTATGGTTTAACATTGAATAATTGACATCAATTCATAGATTGTAAAGTCAACAATTATGAATTAAAATAAAAACATCGGTTGAAGCAAATGACGTAAATCGACAAAAAATACTCTAAAAAGACAGTATGTTACTTTAGAGTATTACAATATAAAGCCTAAGTAAACCAAATAGATTAAGCTATAAAACTTATGCTTATTTTTAAATTACTATTATAAGAATTAAATTTAAATTACTTGGGAGGAATTTATTTTATGAATAAAAAAGGTACAAGAGTATTAGCGAGTGGAGCACTTATGTCTTTAGTTTTAACTTCAGTTTTATCTGTAGGACCAGCACACGCAGCGGCATCTCAAGTTACAAGAACAAGTGGAGCAGATAGATATGCAACAGCTGCAGAAGTAGCAAAAGCAAACTGGGCAGATGGAGCACAAGACGTAGTATTAGTAAGTGGAGAAGGTTATGCAGACGCAGTAAGTGCATCAGCATTAGCTAAGAAGTTAAATGCACCAATTCTTTTAACAACAGCAGGATCATTAGATAAAAATGCTGAAGCAGCACTAAACACATTAAAGCCAAAGAATATATATGTAGTTGGTGGAAATGCATCGGTAAGCCAATCAGTAAGAGATGGTTTAAAAGCAAACTATAACTTAGTAGAATTACAAGGAAAGAACAGATACGAAACAAACTTAGCAGTAGCTAAAAAGTTAGTAGATTTAGGAGTAAAAGCAGACAATGTATTACTAGTAGGTGGAGAAGGATTCTCAGATGCACTATCAGTAGCCCCTGTAGCAGCAGCTAAAGGACAAATATTACTACTAGGAAATAACAGTGCAGAATCAATGCAGCCAATAATAGACTTCGTAAAAGCTAACAGCTCAAAAGTAACAGTAGTAGGAACTACAAATGTTATAAGCGAAGATATGTACAAGGCACTAGGAGCGGTAGAAAGAGTAAATGGCGGAGCTGACAGATTTGAAACAAACAGAAATGTATTAGCAAAATTCAGCTCAGATCTACAAGGTGAGCAGTTATTTATTGCTAACGCAAGTGGACAAGGTTATGCAGATGCATTAGTAGCATCAGCGCTAGCTGGAAAAACAGCAGCACCGTTAGTATTAATAGATTCAGCATCATCAGATGCAACATCAAAAGCAATGGACTACATTAAAGGAAAAGCATCTGGAATAAAAGGCGTAAACATTGTCGGAGGAACAGGAGTTGTTTCAAAAGACACAGAAGATGCTATAAATGAAGCAGTAGGTAATCCAGGCAATAACAACGGACAAGCAACAGTTCAATCAATAGAAGCAGTGAACCTTAACCAATTTAAAGTACACTTCAACACAGCTATTGACAGTGATTCAGCTGAAGAGGTATCAAACTACAAAATAGATGGAAATTCATTAACTGCAGCTACAGCAGTAGCGAAAGCAATTGATGACAACACAGTTTTAGTTACATTAGCACAATCAAGAAAACAATATGATGATATGACAGTATCAGTTAAAAAAGCTATCTTAACTAAAGATAAAAATAATACAGTATCTGCTTTTGACCAAGCAATAACATTCTCAGATACAACAGTACCTACATTAAAATCAGTATCAGTGCAAGGAAACAGTAAAATAACTATAGAATTCTCAGAAGCTGTTAACATGAAGGATATTGATAGTATAAAAGGAAAGTTCAAAATTGATGGACAAAGCATATCAAACTACGGAATAAACAGTGACCCATCACTAACTAAGATAAAGAACTCAATCTCAGCTGATGGAAAGACATGGGCAAACAAAGTTGAATTCTACTTTGACTCACCAATAGCTGCAGGAGAGCACTCACTAAAAGTTTCAGATGGAGAACTAAACGGAATATTAAGTGATGCAGCAGGATTCACAGTAAAAGAATCAAGCTTAGCATTCACAGTAGATACGAACTCTACAAAACCAGAAATCAAATCAGTAGAAGAAACATCAAGCGGAGAAGTTCACGTTACTTTCGATAGACCAATGGATAAGAAAACAGCACTTGTTGCTTCAAACTATGAATTAAACGGTGTAGCTTTATCTGGAGTAACATTCGATACAGATAATAATGATACTGTAATTGAGATAAAAGGCTTAACTGGTATTAAAACAGGAGCAAACACACTTTATATCAAAAATAATGTTAAAGATGCCTTTGGCAACAAAGTTGCAGATGATACAAGAATAAGCTTTAACAACATTAAGGATGAAACAAAACCAGTAGTTACAAGCATCAACGTAATTGATTCAGAAACTATCCGTGTAAGATTCAGCAAAGATGTTGACTACAACTACGCTACAAATAAATCAAACTACAAACTAGAAGACAGCAAAGCTACAAATATAACTAACCATATTGCTGGAATATACAGCACTAAGGGTCAAAGTGATAAGAGCAACACAGACACTTATGACATCAAGCTTACAAAAGTTAATCCAAACAATTCAAACGATGACTGGAGATTAACAGACTCTAAATACACTTTAACAATTAAGAATATCATAGACACAGCAACTACACCAAACACAATGGATGACTATATAGCTGTACTAAATGGATCAGATGATATAGCACCAAAAGCAACTGGAGTATACTATAAGCAAAATAGTAGTTCAGGAAAAGATCAAGTAGTTGTTTACTTCAGCGAAGCTATGGACTCAGACACACTTACAAACAAAGCTAACTACAAGTTTGTAAATGGAGAAAGAGATACTAAAGCATTACCAGGAGATGCATCAATTACTGTTGGTGGAGATAACAAGAGTGTTATAATAGAATTCTCATCAAGCTACCACGTAAAAACAACTGCGGATGCAGCTGAGAACAAAACAGGCAGCAACGATGTAGTTAAAGTAATAGTTACTAACGTTAAAGATGAAGCTGGAAATCTATTAGACGGAGTAGCATACACAAGTGAAATAGCTGTTAACGGAGTAGGGTCAGAAGTAAAAGCTAACACAATTAAAGTATACCATGATGGAGACGATCTAAAAGCTGAAGTTCAATTTGATAAAGCTATAGATAACTTAACAGCAAGTGACTTCACATTAGGTGGAGTAACACCAACAAGTGCAAGTCTTGCAGGAGATAAGGTAACACTTACATTCAGAGATGGAGCGTTAGCGACAGATGCTGATAAGGCGGCAGCCCCAGTAATAAGCTATGTTAACGGAAAAACTGACAACGATGCAAACACAACTAAGATAGACTTAATAAAAGCTCAAGGACAAGCTGCACACCTTGGAATAAAAGCAGGAGCTACAACAACAGATGAAACTGGAGCAGCGGTAGCTAGCTTAGATAACACAGTAGCAAGTGAGCAAAACACAATCTACGATTACCAAGCAGCACCAAAGACAACATCAGATTACTGGACAGCAGTAAAAGATGTAAATGGTGGAAAAGTATATGTAACATTTGATACAGTAATTGATGCAAATAGTGGAATAAAGACAGATGACTTTATATTCACAGGATCAAATGGAACAGACTTAAAAGCTGATTCAGTACAAATAGATGGAAATACTGTAGTATTCACATTCAAGAGTGATAACAGCCGTATAGCTTCATTCACTGATAAGGTAACTGTAAAATCTAAGAGCACAGTATCAATCAGAACTCAAAAGGATGCTGATGGAAACTATGCAAGCTATGCACCATCAAGCGATGACTTGAAGGATAGAACAGTATCTATAACAGCTCAATAATTAAATTAATAATATCTTAAAGGGGATAGCATATCGCTATCCCCTCAGATTGTTCAAGAACCCATCACTTTTTAGGTGCTGGGTAAAATTATGCCTTTAGTTAATACGATAGTATTCATGAAATGTATTTCTATAGAATAAGTGCAAAAGGGATAACATAGTACTATCCACTTTAGGTGTATATATAGAAGGTTTATTGATTTAATATACTAAATGTTAAATTAACAGGTTTTGAAATAGATGTTTTATCTTTAGACAGAACCCCCTGAGTTATAACTAAATGATATGTAGCTCCTGCTACGTATTCTTTTTTTGGTTTAACATATATTATTTTGCTAGAACTATTATAAGATATTTCTATATCTTCCACAGGATACAGGCCGTTATCATATTCTTTAAGTACAAATATATTACTGCTATTTATTGTAGATATATCAGTGGACTTATTAAATTTTATATTCCAAACTTTATCTTTAGATACATTAGGTCTGTTACCCCATTCTTTATAATTAGAAGAATCTATACTAACACTATCACTTGATACTACAGTAATTTGACAGCTAGCTGTGTATCCGCCATCTTCCGTCTTTACATTTATGGTAGCACGGCCTTCCTGTAAAGCTTTAATAGTTCCATTGTTGTCTACAGTGACTACACTAGGATTAGTCGATTGCCAGAGAATATTTTTATTATACGCATTTGTAGGGCTTACAGTAGCTTTAAGATTATATGTTTTTCCTATTTTAAGAGCTAAATCTTTAGTTGATAGTTTTATTCCTGAAACTGAATTTGGCACTGGTGTTTTTGTATAAGATACTGTGGAACTTGGGTATTTTGAATGATCCCACGAGTGATCTAGAGCCATTTTATTATCTGTTAAGTTATAGTAATCATATAAAACCCTACCTTGAATATCTGGAACTGGGTCATCCCAGGTTAAATCCAGGTGATACCAGTTCCTATCTAAATTAACAAGATTCCAAGAATGATCTTCTGTTACATAACCGTTATTTGCGGTTCCTATAACGATTTTATTTTCAATTCCGGCAGCTTTTAACATCTTAAAGGTTAAAAGTGAATACCCCTGACATACAGTTTTACCTTCATCTAATGCATTGTAGGCACTATATCTTGAAAGAGATGTATCATATTCAACATTTGCAGTGATGTAGTCATGAATTCTTCTTTCCTTCTCATGGTCATTCATGTTTGAATCAATAATTTGCCCTAATATATTAGCCACTTGTGAATCAACAAAGTTTTCTTGAGCCTTTGTTGTTAGATATTCAAATGAGAAGTGTATAGTAACATTATTTTCATAACCACTATAACCCCACTCATATCCGGTGTAAGAATGATTTAAGTAATCATCCTGACTTAAAATAGTGTCAATTATATTAGTCAGGTTAGCCTTCAAATTTGAAGTGTCTCCCTTATAAATAATTGAAAAACTTGTCTCCCGATTATTCATGCTATACTCTATTTTAGTTTTCAAGTCAGATAATGAATACAGGATTCTACTACTAGTATTAGCATTATAGGTAGGTGCAGCAAAGCTTTCTACATAATTAAGCTTTGCACTTTTAGGAAGATTTGTATTTGTAAATCGATCACTTCCACTAATGAAACTTGTATCATTTACCACATTAGCTTGTACTTTTGTAGGAATCAAAAACATTAAACTTACTATAAAAATTCCAACTATACTTTTTATATATTTATAGTCCAAAATAATACCTCCTTTTAAACAAAATACAGATTCAATTATACTACTTTTTTTATAAAAAAGTATATAGGAGTTCTACCCACGATACTTTAGAGATTAACTTATGCCTCAGGGTATATTAATAATCATTCCCCACTATAAATACCTTTAATGAGTTCAAGGTTCAGGTTTTCTATATTATTTATTTGAATATAATCAAAGGTTATATGTCGACAGAGGTACATACATCATCAAATAAAAAGTAAAGCTGTAGTCTCATTTTATTTATAAGTAATCCTAAGAGAAAAGTAAGAGTATCTTTTAGTGAGTAATGATCTATTTAATGTATGATGATTTTATGGATAAGTTTTAATGATTAGGATTGACTTTCCACAGTATCCAATAATCAATGGATTGAAAAGAAGACAAAACAACAGTACAATAAGTTTGTTAGCTTAAACAACATATCGTACAAGCATAAAGAAAGTCAGCATTGTATTAAATTGAAGGTTATGAACTACCCCTCAATAATTATGTTATGCGAGTTCAGGGGAGATAGTATTATCTTAATAAAAATTGTGAACCGTCCCCTTAATTAAAGTGGTTTAGCCTTGAATAATTACCAAGATTTAATGGATTGTAAAGTGGACAAAAACAAGGTACAATAAACCTATCGGGTTGAGCGAGACATTATAAACTGATAGAAAGATGTAGATAATCGAAACTTGATGAATTTAATAAGACAAACTAATCGAGCTATCATAGTAAATTACTTAGAATATATTAAAAAAATTATTATTAAAAGAAATGATTAAATTAATTTTAATCTAGGAGGCTATTATATATGAATAAAAAGGGTACAAGAGTATTAGCAAGTGGAGCACTTATGTCTTTAGTTTTAACTTCAGTTTTATCAGTAGGACCAGCACATGCTGCAGCGGCACCAGTAACTAGAACAAGTGGAATAGATAGATATGCAACAGCTGCAGAAGTAGCAAAAGCAAACTGGGCAGATGGAGCACAAGACGTAGTATTAGTAAGTGGAGAAGGTTATGCAGACGCAGTAAGTGCATCAGCATTAGCTAAGAAGTTAAATGCACCAATCCTTTTAACAACAGCAGGATCACTAGATAAAAACGCTGAATCAGCATTAAATACACTAAAACCAAAGAATATATATGTAGTTGGTGGAAATGCATCGGTAAGCCAATCAGTAAGAGATGGTTTAAAAGCAAACTATAACTTAGTAGAATTACAAGGAAAGAACAGATACGAAACAAACTTAGCAGTAGCTAAAAAGTTAGTAGATTTAGGAGTAAAAGCAGACAATGTATTACTAGTAGGTGGAGAAGGATTCTCAGATGCACTATCAGTAGCCCCTGTAGCAGCAGCTAAAGGACAAATATTACTACTAGGAAATAACAGTGCAGAATCAATGCAGCCAATAATAGACTTCGTAAAAGCTAACAGCTCAAAAGTAACAGTAGTAGGAACTACAAATGTTATAAGCGAAGATATGTACAAGGCACTAGGAGCGGTAGAAAGAGTAAATGGCGGAGCTGACAGATTTGAAACAAACATGAACGTTCTTGGAAAATTCAGCTCAGACCTAAAAGGTGAGCAGTTATTTGTTGCTAACGCAAGTGGACAAGGTTATGCAGATGCATTAGTAGCATCAGCGCTAGCTGGAAAAACAGCAGCACCGTTAGTATTAATAGATTCAGCAACTTCAGGAGCAACATCAAAAGCAATGGACTACATTAAAGGAAAAGCAGCTTCAGTAAAAGGTATCAACATCGTTGGAGGAACAGGAGTTGTTTCAAAAGACACAGAAGATGCTATAAATGAAGCAGTAGGTAATCCAGGCAATAACAACGGACAAGCAACAGTTCAATCAATAGAAGCAGTGAACCTTAACCAATTTAAAGTACACTTCAACACAGCCATTGACAGTGATTCAGCAGAAGAGGTATCAAACTACAAAATAGATGGAAACTCATTAACTGCAGCTACAGCAGTAGCGAAAGCAATTGATGACAACACAGTTTTAGTTACATTAGCACAATCAAGAAAACAATATGATGATATGACAGTATCAGTTAAAAAAGCTATCTTAACTAAAGATAAAAATAATACAGTATCTGCTTTTGACCAAGCAATAACATTCTCAGATACAACAGTACCTACATTAAAATCAGTATCAGTGCAAGGAAACAGTAAAATAACTGTAGAATTCTCAGAAGCTGTTAACATGAAGGATATTGATAGTATAAAAGGAAAGTTCAAAATTGATGGACAAAGCATATCAAACTACGGAATAAACAGTGACCCATCACTAACTAAGATAAAGAACTCAATCTCAGCTGATGGAAAGACATGGGCAAACAAAGTTGAATTCTACTTTGACTCACCAATAGCTGCAGGAGAGCACTCACTAAAAGTTTCAGATGGAGAACTAAACGGAATATTAAGTGATGCAGCAGGATTCACAGTAAAAGAATCAAGCTTAGCATTCACAGTAGATACGAACTCTACAAAACCAGAAATCAAATCAGTAGAAGAAACATCAAGTGGAGAAGTTCATATCACATTTGATAGACCAATGGATAAGAAAACAGCACTTGTTGCTTCAAACTATGAATTAAACGGTGTAGCTTTATCTGGAGTAACATTCGATACAGATAATAATGATACTGTAATTGAGATAAAAGGCTTAACTGGTATTAAAACAGGAGCAAACACACTTTATATCAAAAATAATGTTAAAGATGCCTTTGGCAACAAAGTTGAAGACGATACAAGAATAAGCTTTAACAACATTAAGGATGAAACAAAACCAGTAGTTACAAGCATCAACGTAATTGATTCAGAAACTATCCGTGTAAGATTCAGCAAAGATGTTGACTACAACTACGCTACAAATAAATCAAATTACAAACTAGAAGACAGCAAAGCTACAAATATAACTAACCATATTGCTGGAATATACAGCACTAAGGGTCAAAGTGATAAGAGCAACACAGACACTTATGACATCAAGCTTACAAAAGTTAATCCAAACAATTCAAACGATGACTGGAGATTAACAGACTCTAAATACACTTTAACAATTAAGAATATCATAGACACAGCAACTACACCAAACACAATGGATGACTATATAACTGTACTAAATGGATCAGATGATATAGCACCAAAAGCAACTGGAGTATACTATAAGCAAAATAGCAGCTCAGGAAAAGATCAAGTAGTTGTTTACTTCAGTGAAGCTATGGACTCAGAAACACTTACAACCAAAGCTAACTACAAGTTTGTAAATGGAGAAAGAGACACTAAAGCATTACCAGGAGATGCAACACTTACAGTAGGTGGAGATAACAAGAGTGTTATAATAGAATTCTCATCAAGCTACCACGTAAAAACAACTGCGGATGCAGCTGAGAACAAAACAGGCAGCAACGATGTAGTTAAAGTAATAGTTACTAACGTTAAAGATGAAGCTGGAAATCTATTAGACGGAGTAGCATACACAAGTGAAATAGCTGTTAACGGAGTAGGGTCAGAAGTAAAAGCTAACACAATTAAAGTATACCATGATGGAGACGATCTAAAAGCTGAAGTTCAATTTGATAAAGCTATAGATAACTTAACAGCAAGTGACTTCACATTAGGTGGAGTAACACCAACAAGTGCAAGTCTTGCAGGAGATAAGGTAACACTTACATTCAGAGATGGAGCGTTAGCGACAGATGCTGATAAGGCGGCAGCCCCAGTAATAAGCTATGTTAACGGAAAAACTGACAACGATGCAAACACAACTAAGATAGACTTAATAAAAGCTCAAGGACAAGCTGCACACCTTGGAATAAAAGCAGGAGCTACAACAACAGATGAAACTGGAGCAGCGGTAGCTAGCTTAGATAACACAGTAGCAAGTGAGCAAAACACAATCTACGATTACCAAGCAGCACCAAAGACAACATCAGATTACTGGACAGCAGTAAAAGATGCAAATGGCGGAAAAGTATATGTAACATTTGATACAGTAATTGATGCAAATAGTGGAATAAAGACAGATGACTTTATATTCACAGGAACTAGCGGAACAGACTTAAAGGCTGACTCAGTACAAGTAGATGGAAATACTGTAGTATTCACATTCAAGAGTGATAACAGCCGTATAGCTTCATTCACTGATAAGGTAACTGTAAAATCTAAGAGCACAGTATCAATCAGAACTCAAAAGGATGCTGATGGAAACTATGCAAGCTATGCACCATCAAGCGATGACTTGAAGGATAGAACTGTAACTATAACAGTTAAATAGTAAGATAAATTAATTATTTTAAAAAGAGGTTGCTCATAATACATGAATATGTGTTATGGGCAACTTCTTTTTAAACTTAACTTCTGTTTGCTATGAATTCATTATTATTTTAGGTATAAAAATTACTCTTCATAAAATTATATTGTATTAAATTAAGGTAACAGGTGAAATTTGAAAGTAATTTATATAGTTTATTTGATAGTAAGTGTGGTAAAATGTAAATAATAAGTTTGATTATAATCGGTAAGGAGACTGTAGAGACTTATGAGAAGCTTTGATAAAGAATTGGAAAGTATAAAGAGGCAAATAATAGAAAACTATAAACCAAAAGAGATAATACTATTTGGTTCTGTGGCAAAAGGAAATTTTAAGAGTAGTAGTGATATAGATTTGTGTATTATCAAGGATACAAATGATAAGAAAAAGATATTGGCAGAGATGTATGTTGAAATAGACAGCACCATTCCTTTTGATTTAATTTTGTATACAGTAGAAGAATGGGATAAATGTATAGACGATGAAAATAGCTTTGCGTATATTATAAATAATACAGGAGTGAAAATATATGGTTGATACCTTACGATATAAGGACTGGATAGAAAAGGCAGAAAGAGACATCAAGTCTGCGAAAATACTAAAAGATCATAGTTGCGGAAATGATGTTGTAGCATTTCATTGTCAGCAGGCAGTAGAAAAGTCACTAAAAGCTTATTTAATATCTAAGGGGGAGGGGATAGTAAGTGGGCATAGTCTTATATACTTATGTAAATTAAGTGAAAAGTATAGCGGTGAGTTTAGAAAATATATTAAGGACTGTGGTTTTTTAAATCAATATTATATAGAAACTAGATATCCTGCAGATAATCCGCTTATAGTAAGTGATTACGAAGTGGAAGAGTGTATTCAGATAGCCGAGAAAGTCTTCAAAGCTGTTATAGAGGGGATCAGATCTCTACAATAAATAGTATAACCGTTGCTAACAGGACATGATACTTACTATAAATCATGTCTTTTTTGTTATTTTCAAACTGCAATTAACAATATAGAGCTTATGTAGCAATATTGCTAAACTTTTCATAACTCTTATCTTTAAAATTGCTATAATAATTAATAATTGAGGGGGCAAAAAGATAGCAAAATCACGACACAATGAGATCGTAAAGCTGATCAACATATTGTATAAGCATAAAAAGAGTCAGCATTGTATTGAATTGAAAATTGTGAACTGCACCCAAATGAAAGTTGTAGACTGTTCATCATAACTATGTTATATGAGTCCAAGATGGTATGGCATTAGCTTAATGAAAATTACAAACCGTCTCTATAATTATGATGATTTTATGGATAAGTTTTAATGATTAGGATTGGTTTTCCACAGTATCCAATAATCAATGGATTGAAAAGAAGACAAAGCAACAGTACAATAAGTTTATTAGCTTGAACAACATATTGTATAAGCATAAAGAAAGTCAGCATTATATTAAATTGAAGGTTATGAACTACCCCTCAATAATTATGTTATGCGAGTTTAGGGGAGATAGTATTATCTTAATAAAAATTGTGAACCGTCCCCTTAATTAAAGTGGTTTAGCCTTGAATAATTACCAAGATTTAATGGATTGTAAAGTGGACAAAAACAAGGTACAATAAACCTATCGGGTTGAGCGAGACATTATAAACTGATAGAAAGATGTAGATAATCGAAACTTGATGAATTTAATAAGACAAACTAATCGAGCTATCATAGTAAATTACTTAGAATATATTAAAAAAATTATTATTAAAAGAAATGATTAAATTAATTTTAATCTAGGAGGCTATTATATATGAATAAAAAAGGTACAAGAGTATTAGCAAGTGGAGCACTTATGTCTTTAGTTTTAACTTCAGTTTTATCAGTAGGACCAGCACATGCTGCAGCGGCACCAGTAACTAGAACAAGTGGAGCAGATAGATATGCAACAGCAGCAGAAGTAGCAAAAGCAAACTGGGCAGATGGAGCACAAGACGTAGTATTAGTAAGTGGAGAAGGTTATGCAGACGCAGTAAGTGCATCAGCATTAGCTAAGAAGTTAAATGCACCAATCCTTTTAACAACAGCAGGATCATTAGATAAAAATGCTGAAGCAGCACTAAACACATTAAAGCCAAAGAATATATATGTAGTTGGTGGAAATGCATCGGTAAGCCAATCAGTAAGAGATGGTTTAAAAGCAAACTATAACTTAGTAGAATTACAAGGAAAGAACAGATACGAAACAAACTTAGCAGTAGCTAAAAAGTTAGTAGATTTAGGAGTGAAAGCAGACAATGTATTACTAGTAGGTGGAGAAGGATTCTCAGATGCACTATCAGTAGCCCCTGTAGCAGCAGCTAAAGGACAAATATTACTACTAGGAAATAACAGTGCAGAATCAATGCAGCCAATAATAGACTTCGTAAAAGCTAACAGCTCAAAAGTAACAGTAGTAGGAACTACAAATGTTATAAGCGAAGATATGTACAAGGCACTAGGAGCGGTAGAAAGAGTAAATGGCGGAGCTGACAGATTTGAAACAAACAGAAATGTATTAGCAAAATTCAGCTCAGATCTACAAGGTGAGCAGTTATTTATTGCTAACGCAAGTGGACAAGGTTATGCAGATGCATTAGTAGCATCAGCGCTAGCTGGAAAAACAGCAGCACCGTTAGTATTAATAGATTCAGCATCATCAGATGCAACATCAAAAGCAATGGACTACATTAAAGGAAAAGCAGCTTCAGTAAAAGGTATCAACATCGTTGGAGGAACAGGAGTTGTTTCAAAAGACACAGAAGATGCTATAAATGAAGCAGTAGGTAATCCAGGCAATAACAACGGACAAGCAACAGTTCAATCAATAGAAGCAGTGAACCTTAACCAATTTAAAGTACACTTCAACACAGCTATTGACAGTGATTCAGCTGAAGAGGTATCAAACTACAAAATAGATGGAAACTCATTAACTGCAGCTACAGCAGTAGCGAAAGCAATTGATGACAACACAGTTTTAGTTACATTAGCACAATCAAGAAAACAATATGATGATATGACAGTATCAGTTAAAAAAGCTATCTTAACTAAAGATAAAAATAATACAGTATCTGCTTTTGACCAAGCAATAACATTCTCAGATACAACAGTACCTACATTAAAATCAGTATCAGTGCAAGGAAACAGTAAAATAACTATAGAATTCTCAGAAGCTGTTAACATGAAGGATATTGATAGTATAAAAGGAAAGTTCAAAATTGATGGACAAAGCATATCAAACTACGGAATAAACAGTGACCCATCACTAACTAAGATAAAGAACTCAATCTCAGCTGATGGAAAGACATGGGCAAACAAAGTTGAATTCTACTTTGACTCACCAATAGCTGCAGGAGAGCACTCACTAAAAGTTTCAGATGGAGAACTAAACGGAATATTAAGTGATGCAGCAGGATTCACAGTAAAAGAATCAAGCTTAGCATTCACAGTAGATACGAACTCTACAAAACCAGAAATCAAATCAGTAGAAGAAACATCAAGCGGAGAAGTTCACGTTACTTTCGATAGACCAATGGATAAGAAAACAGCACTTGTTGCTTCAAACTATGAATTAAACGGTGTAGCTTTATCTGGAGTAACATTCGATACAGATAATAATGATACTGTAATTGAGATAAAAGGCTTAACTGGTATTAAAACAGGAGCAAACACACTTTATATCAAAAATAATGTTAAAGATGCCTTTGGCAACAAAGTTGAAGACGATACAAGAATAAGCTTTAACAACATTAAGGATGAAACAAAACCAGTAGTTACAAGCATCAACGTAATTGATTCAGAAACTATCCGTGTAAGATTCAGCAAAGATGTTGACTACAACTACGCTACAAATAAATCAAATTACAAACTAGAAGACAGCAAAGCTACAAATATAACTAACCATATTGCTGGAATATACAGCACTAAGGGTCAAAGTGATAAGAGCAACACAGACACTTATGACATCAAGCTTACAAAAGTTAATCCAAACAATTCAAACGATGACTGGAGATTAACAGACTCTAAATACACTTTAACAATTAAGAATATCATAGACACAGCAACTACACCAAACACAATGGATGACTATATAGCTGTACTAAATGGATCAGATGATATAGCACCAAAAGCAACTGGAGTATACTATAAGCAAAATAGTAGTTCAGGAAAAGATCAAGTAGTTGTTTACTTCAGCGAAGCTATGGACTCAGACACACTTACAAACAAAGCTAACTACAAGTTTGTAAATGGAGAAAGAGATACTAAAGCATTACCAGGAGATGCATCAATTACTGTTGGTGGAGATAACAAGAGTGTTATAATAGAATTCTCATCAAGCTACCACGTAAAAACAACTGCAGATGCAGCTGAGAACAAAACAGGCAGCAACGATGTAGTTAAAGTAATAGTTACTAACGTTAAAGATGAAGCTGGAAATCTATTAGACGGAGTAGCATACACAAGTGAAATAGCTGTTAACGGAGTAGGGTCAGAAGTAAAAGCTAACACAATTAAAGTATACCATGATGGAGACGATCTAAAAGCTGAAGTTCAATTTGATAAAGCTATAGATAACTTAACAGCAAGTGACTTCACATTAGGTGGAGTAACACCAACAAGTGCAAGTCTTGCAGGAGATAAGGTAACACTTACATTCAGAGATGGAGCGTTAGCGACAGATGCTGATAAGGCGGCAGCCCCAGTAATAAGCTATGTTAACGGAAAAACTGACAACGATGCAAACACAACTAAGATAGACTTAATAAAAGCTCAAGGACAAGCTGCACACCTTGGAATAAAAGCAGGAGCTACAACAACAGATGAAACTGGAGCAGCGGTAGCTAGCTTAGATAACACAGTAGCAAGTGAGCAAAACACAATCTACGATTACCAAGCAGCACCAAAGACAACATCAGATTACTGGACAGCAGTAAAAGATGTAAATGGTGGAAAAGTATATGTAACATTTGATACAGTAATTGATGCAAATAGTGGAATAAAGACAGATGACTTTATATTCACAGGATCAAATGGAACAGATCTAAAAGCTGATTCAGTACAAATAAATGGAAACACTGTAGTATTCACATTCAATAGTGATAACAGCCGTATAACATCATTCACTGATAAAGTAACTGTAAAATCTAAGAGCACAGTATCAATCAGAACTCAAAAGGATGCTGATGGAAACTATGCAAGCTATGCACCATCAAGTGATGACTTGAAAGATAGAACAGTGTCTATAACAGCTCAATAATAAAATAATTAGTATCTAAAGAGGTTGATCATAATACATAAATATGTATTATGACCAACCTCTTTTTTTAACTACTGATTGCTCCAAGTCATTTATTATTTTAGGTACAAGAATCATTCTTTATGGAATTATATTAGATGAATACAGAAGGTGTAATTTATATAGCTTATCCGATGACTACTCGCTCTAATACTCCCATCAAATACAGTGAAAGTGATTCGCACTAAATCATAGATTTTGGGTCCCTACTTTTCTCAAGGTTTGGGCAAAGAGCGGTTATGCCCTTGGATAACGATTTTCCCTAAAGTCTAACGAGTTCTAAGTGTTGAAGCCACTAAGAACTCTCTATCAAATGCTAAGAATTCTGTTTATACAAAGATATAAATATCCACAAATTTGTCTGTTTATATAGACTTATGAGACCAGTTACATAGGTTATTAACAAAAAATATAAATTTAATCTGTAGAAATAAGAGTGTTCATATGGTAAAATTATTTCAAGATTGAAATATTTAATGTTGAAAGGAAATAGTATGAGTAAGGATAAAATCTATGAAATAGTAAAGAAAATCAAATCTATTTCCAATTTGATGAATAAAAAGATGAGCAACAGCGATAATTGTAAGAAGCTTACTCTTCCAGCTCTTATGATACTGCATCAGTTAAGTAGTGGGAATATAAAAACTTTAACTGAAATAAGCGAAACTTTAGGCATTCCTAATAGTACAGTTTCTGTTTTAATAGATAGACTTGTGAAACTGGGAATAGTTAAGCGAGAAAGGGATGAGATAGACAGACGAAAAGTACTAATAAATATTACTAGTAAAGGAAAAGAACAGGAAGAACAAATTGCCAAGCAACATATGGAATATTTCGGAAATTTATTTCAAGGTGCTAGTGATGAAGAAATAGATTCTATATTAAAAGGACTAAAAACACTAGAGAGTGTAGTTATAAGAAATTCGTAATAAGTTTATTGAACCATTAGTAAGGAGGGTCATACATCCATGAAGAAACTTAGATTACTTTGTATGAGTGTAGCTGTGGCTACCACATTATTTTCATCAACAGTTTTCGCTGATACAGTACAACCTACAGCAAATTCAGTTAATATTGATGCTGCTATAAATACGGCCATAGAAAATTCTTATTTAATTAAGAAGATAGATCTACAAATACAACAAGTTCAAAATAATTATAAAGATGCACTTAGGGGTTCAGGAAATGGAAATCTTTCGTCAACTGCTACAGATGATGAAAAAATGAATCTTATTAAATCAAGAGACTTTGCTCAACTTGAAGATAAATATTCTATATTCCAATATACAAATGTAAGGGAAGTAACTAAAAATCAATTAAAATTAAGTATATATCAAGCATATGCACAGCTTGTAACTATCAAGGATGCATTAGCTTTAGAACAGCAGAATTTCAATAATGTTGAGATGCAGTATAAAAAAGCACAAACTCAATCTGAACTTGGAATGATATCACCAATAGAGTTAAAAAGTGCAGAAGCAGCTTATTCTGCAGAACAAGCAGCTTTAAACAAGGTGAAAAGACAATTTGATTCCGTTGTTAAGCAGCTTAAGCTTTTAGGTATAGATATAAATTCTATAGATACTACAACAGATGTATTAGCAAGTGGTGCAAAGCCAAGAAATTATCAAGATTATATAACTGCAGCTTTAACAAACAGAGCAGAAATTAGAAATGATAATGAAAGCATTAATGTAAAGAAACTTGAATTTAGTTCTGTAAGAGGAATGTTTTATAGTACCTCACCACAGTATAAAATGTACAAGTATCCAGTAGACGAAGCACAAAACAAATTAGATACAGATAAAATAGACATATCAATAGAAATAAACGAACTATATAATGATTTGCAAAATAAGATTAGAAGTTTAGCTCCTGCACAGAAGGATTACGACTCTGCAAAAAAGAGTTATGATAATGCTCTAGCAAATTATAATGTAGGCATGATAAGTAAAATAGACTATGATAAAGCAGCAATAAATCTTAAGTCTAAGGAAAATGCTATAAAGTCTATAGAAAGAAATATATGGTTGGCACAAACAAAGCTTGACTATGCTTCAAATCTTGGTGCAAATGCATCAGGTCTTACAGGCAGCGGCAATTAGAAGTGTAGCCAATATAGTGTAAACTGGGAGGTAAAATTATGAGAAAAAAATTAAGTCTTTTAGTTGCTTTAGCTATTTCTTTGAGTATATCAACGACATCTTTTGCAGCTGCAACAAATACTACAGTAAATAACGTAACTAATAGTAGTATAAAAATAGATGGTAATATCGTAAATTTAACAATGGATGATGCTTTAAATAATGTAGAGGGCAGTAATACAGAAGTAAAACTTATGAAGGATAAAATAAATTATCTAAATAGACAATATGACTTAGATCATGATAAGGCTATATCTATGAATATGCCGTCTACTAATAAGTTACAGGCTAAAATGCAGGAACTTATTACTCCATTAAGAGATGAACAAAACGTAAAGAACCAAAAAGACTCTGTAGATGTAAGACTTAATAACATAAAGTTTGATTTAGAGAGACAATATTTAAATATCTTAACTTGTAAAGATCAGATTGATAATATTAATAAAACTTTATCTAATATAGATGAACAGATTAATAAGCTACAACAACAAATATCCTTGGGACTAGCAACCTCAGATTCATTAAACCCATATAATGTTCAAAAAAGTCAGCTTTTAGTTCAAGTAGATTCTATTAATGCACAAATAGATCAATCTTTATTAACTATAAAGCAATATTTAAATCTAGACTTAAATAAGGAATTAAAACTAGCTCCAGCACAAAAGGATTATGTTAAATTTGATGATACAAATATAGCAGATAAAATTAATAAAGCTGTAGAAAAGGATTATGGTGTAAGACAATCACAAAGTAATTTAGATTTAGCGCAAAAACAACAAGAATTATATGTTCAATACGATAATGATAGTAGTGGTGGATTAAGCAGTGCTGAGTCGAGTTTACTAACAACTCAAGGGGCATTGGTTAGCACTATGGCATCTGCACAAGCAAATTTATGGAGTAAATATTATGCTTTAAAGAGCTATGAAAACTCAGTAGAAACTCAAATTTTAAGCAAAAAAAATGTACAGGCTAATTATGACAAAGCAAAGAGTAATTATGACAATGGAATGATAGATAAAGTGTCCTTAGATTCAGCGGCACTAGCTCTTGATAAAGAGAGTAATTTAACTCAAAGAGCAGTAAATGAATATATGATAGCACAAGAACAGTTTAAATATATGTTAGACGGTCATGCTTCATCACAACTTTCAACTCAATCTATAGGAGTTTCAGGAATAAGCTACTAGGAAGCAAATGAAATAATAGAATCCTATAGAAGTCTTAATATGGAGGAAAAATTATGAGAAAAAAATTAAGTCTTTTAGTTGCTTTAGCTATTTCTTTAAGTATATCAACTACTTCACTTGCAGCTACGAATGAAGCTATAGGCCCAGCGACTACTAATACTACCTCTGTAAGTATTAATGCATCAGCTCTAACACTAGATGAGGTTTTGAAGAATGTAGAAATTAGTAATATGGATTTAAAAGCTATAGATAAAAAGATAGATGCACTTAATAAACAGTATGACAGTGATAAAAGAAAAGCTATATCTATTGATGTAACTGATAAAAGTCCATCTCAGTATAAAAATGGTCAATACGCACAGATTTTAATGCAGCAGAAAATCACACCAGCACAAGATGAACAAAGTATTGTTGACCAAAAAAATAGCAAGGATGAAAAGCTTAATAGCATAAAGTTTGATTTGAAAAAACAATATATGAATGCTGTAACAGCTAAAGAACAACTAGACAATATTAATGAAAATATAACTAATTTAGATGGACAGATTCAACAAGTACAAGCAAAGATTAACGTTGGTACAGCTACTCAATATGATATAAATCCATTACTTGTTCAAAAAAGTAAACTTTTATCTCAATTAGCTGCTCCATCTACACAGATGCAGCAATCTTTACTAAATGTAAAGAAGTACTTAAATATGGATTTAAATACAGATATGAACTTAACTTTTGCTAAAGAGGATTATGTTAAATTTGATGATGCAGAAATAGAAGCTAAAATCACTAATGCTCTTCAAAAAGATTCTAGTTTAAATAGTATAAGAAAGAGCATTGATATTGCAAAAGTTCAAGTTGATATATATACTAAATATGCTTATGATTCAGTTACGCAGCCTATGAATTCGCAATTAAGTTTGCAAGAATTAGAAAGTAGACTACAGTACAATAGTGATAGTCTACAAGTATCCTTGTGGAATGCATATTACACATTGAAAAATAAAGAAGAGGCTGTTCAAACACAGTTATTAAATGAACAGGTTGCTCAAATGAATTATGAGAAAGCAAAGCAAAATCTTGCTAACGGAAATATAGATAAAGTATCATTAGATTCTGCTGAACTTACTTTAAACAATCAAAAAGTGGCTACACAAAAGGCAATAAACGATTATATGGTTACACAAGAACAATTTAATTATGCTCTAAATGGACACGCATCTACAGCGTCATCTATTCAGTAGATTAAACGTCTTGTAGATAATTAATAAAAGGATATACTGATAACAACATAGTTTTAGTAGTGTTATCATATGTCCTTTTTTATATAAGTACTTGAGTTTAAAACAGTAATGCACAATTTAAAAGTTATGGTATAATATTGATATGATTCCTTGTAAAGGAAGTTGGGAAGGGGATGTACAATGAATAGAAAATCTATACAATTAATGATTATGTCTTTAGTTTTAGCTGCATCTATACCAGCGCCATTGGTTAAGGCTGCAGGAGGACAAGTTACAAGAGTTGGAGAATCAAATAGATATGAAACTGCAGCTAAGGTTGCAACTTCCAATTGGAGTGACCCAAAAGATGTAGTGTTAGTATGTGGGGAAGGGTATGCAGATGCGGTAAGTGCTTCAGTACTTGCAAAGCAATTAGATGCACCAATACTATTAACAACACCTAAATCACTTAATGATAGTGCGAAGAATGCACTAGAGACTTTAAATCCACAAAATGTATATGTGGTAGGAGGAACTGCTTCTGTATCGCAAAGTATTAGAAGTACATTAAAAAGCTACAATTATAATGTAATAGAGTTAACTGGTAAAAATAGATATGAAACGAATATAGCTGTTGCTAATGAATTAGTTAATCTTGGAGTAAGTGCTGACAATGTTCTTTTAGTTAGCGGAGAGGGATTCTCAGATGCTCTATCTGTTGCACCTATAGCTGCTGCTAAGGGACAAATACTTTTACTTGGAAATAATAGCACTAGCACAATGAAACCAGTATTTGATTTCGTAAAAAATAATAATTCAAAGGTTACAGTAGTTGGTACAACTTATGCTATAAATAATTCTATATTTGATAAATTAGGAGCCGTTACTAGAATAAATGGTGGAGCAAACAGATTTGAAACTAACTTAAATGTGTTAAATGCTTTTCAAGATACTCTAAAAGCAGAAAAGATGTTTGTTGCTAATGCAAGTGGAGAGGGCTATGCAGATGCACTTATAGCTTCTACTTTGGCAGGAAAGGCATCGTCTCCATTAGTATTAGTGGAAGATGAGGAAGATGCTACTACAAGCAATGCTATAAACTATATAAAAGGTAAATTAAATGATAAAACTAACTTAAATATAATAGGTGGAAAAGCAGTAGTTTCAGATAATATAGTATCTAGAATAAACTCAACTAATCCAGATCCTATTCCAGTACCAAAGCCAAGCAATGATAGCCCTACAGTAAAGTCTATAACTACTAATGGATTAAATCAGGTTAAGATTGAATTTAATACAGCTGTAGATAAGGACTCAGCAGAACTTTTAGCAAATTATGAAATTGACGGAACTAAGCTAGGAGCAAGTTACCAAACTAATTCTAAAGTAACGCTACAAGATGACAAAAGAACAGTAGTAATTACACTTACACAGCCATTTGATCAGTTTAAAGAAGCAACCTTTAAAGTGAAAAATGCCATATTAGATGAGAACCTAGATAAGGTTATAGATGAGTATGAGCAAAAGATTACATTCTCCGATGTTGATAAGCCTGTAATAAAGTCTATAGATGTTAGGGGAGGAAATAAGTTAATAGTAAAATTCTCTAAAGCTATAAGAATTCATAAGGATGATTTAAACTTAATAAAAATTAATAGACAAAGTATACAAAACTTCTCATTAAATAAAAGTGAAACTGAGTTTCTTAATGCATCTGACAATTGGACAGATGGAGTAGAACTTTATTTTGATTCAGCACTGCCAGAAGGAAGTAATACAATTACATTCCCAGATGGTAATGTTGGACAAAATTATGACAGCGTAGCAGGATTACCTTTAGATTCAACTACTTTAAGCTTCTCCATAAAACCTGCACAGGGTGTTCCAGAGGTTAAGAGTGCAACTACTTCTAACTCTGATACGCTTTATGTAACTTATGACAGACCTATGGATACTCAAACGGCACTAGAAGATGGAAACTATAAAATAAATGGTAAGATTGTTAGTGTAAATTCATCAGATATATCATTTGATGTTGGATCAAACGACACAGTTGTAAAAATAAAAAATGTAGGCGATTTAATAAAGAATGGAGAAAACACCTTAGTCGTAAATGATAATGTCTTAGACAGCTATGGCTATGAGATTAGTGAAACTAAGTTAACTTTCAATGTTGGACAAGATGATGTTAAGCCTCAAGTTACAAGTGTAAGCTTATTAGACAATAAAACCATACGTGTAAAGTTTAATAAAGGGGTTTCAAACGGATCAGCAACAAATAAGTCTAACTATAAGATAATTGATAATTCTGATGGTGAGGACATTACTTATAAGATTTCTTCAATAGCAGGTGTATCCAATGTGTATGGAGATAATAGGGATACCTTTAACATTAAATTTGAAGATAGCGATGCATTGAAGGGTGACGACTATACAGTAACTATAAATAATATAGTTGATACAAACTCACCTCCTAATGTTATGGATACTTATACTACAGTTATTGCAGGTGGAGATGATAAAATAAAGGTAACATCTATAGTTAAAAAGGCTGATTCTGACAGAGATGTAGTTATATTCTTTAATAAAGCTATGGATGAATCTTCAATTACTAACCCTGCAAATTACTTCTTCATAAATGGTTCAGGAGATACAAAAAGTTTACCATCTAATGCATCTATTCAACCAGGAGTGGATAATAAGTATGTAACTGTTACTTTCCCATCTAGTTATAAGATAGGTAAAGGAACTACTGATAGATATGTAGTGAAAATGGGAGTTGCAAATGTTAAGGATCAAAATGGAAATGAGTTAGATTCAGTGGCATTTAGCGATGAAATAAGTAAGGATTATAATGAAGGACCAAGTTTAGTGGAGAATACAGGAAAAGTTACTTATGATGGTAACAATATGATGATTAGATTCTCATTGACTGACTCACTAGATGTTTTAAGTATAAAAGATTTTAGAATTGATGGAAGAACACCAGATAGTGGTATGACTCAAGGTAAAGAAGTTATACTAATGTTTAAGGCTGGAGTTGATGATAATGAAAAGATTGATGGCATAAGAGCATCCGGCGCTACTGCTACAATTAGTGCATATAGTGGTGACTCAGCTGATGCAGCTGGACGTAAGTTAAGGTCTGGTTCAATTACATTATTATTACCACCAGTAACAAATAAGGATACATGGACTGCAAAGAATTCTTCAAACTACGATTCTGTAACTATACAGTTTAACCAAGACCTTGATAAGAGTATTAAGACATCATATTATGATGACTTTATATTCACAAATGAAACAACTGGTGCAAAGCTTAATGTTACAGATCTTACAGTAGATGATAACCATAATATTATTTATAAGTTTGATTCTAGTGCAATGAACTCTGGAGATCAAATTAATGTACGTGTAAATGATAATTCAAGCAATATTAATATTAGAGGTAAGGAATATGGCAATGGAAACTATGCTGTATTTGCTCCATCAAGGGATGACTTGAAGACTAAAACAATAACTGTACGTTAAAAAGAAAGGGGCTGCTTAAAATGCATAGATGTGTATTTTAAGCGGCCCCTTTTCTAATTTTCCAAAATTATTTATTAGTTATTGAAAAATCCATTACTGTAACAGATGGTTGTAATTGGTGTCCGTTCTTAGATTTAAAATCATTAAGAACTGTAAGTTTATATTTTTCTCCTTTTTTATATCCGTTGTAAGGAGGAGTTATCACTACTGTTTTAGGACCTTTAAATTCAAAAGATGCATTTACATAGTGACCAGAACTATCTGTAATTCTGATGTTATTAAGCATAGTTTTTTCTATGCTGCTTATTATTGTTTTGTCATCATCATTAATTTCAGTCTTATCATCTAATGCTTCGCTGAATTTTATAGTCCATACTTTGAATGGATCCACATCTGACTTATTTGTTTCATACTGAATATCTGAAATTTTTACAACATTATAAGTAGTATCTTTTTGGGTTAAGGCTAGGCCATCTTCGAAGTTTGTCACAGTATTAAGGTTCCTGTTAATAACAGTAGATCCTAATCTGTCTATAAAGCCCCATTTGTTATATTTGCTAGATAAATCATTGCCACCATAGTCAGGTCCATCATTTTTCATTACTGCTGCTACTCCATCTTTAAAGTCGTTAGCATCATCATATGTGGGTTCTACAATAGTTTGACCTAGGTCATTTATAAAGCCAAACTTGCTTCCTTTTTTTACTCTAGCGAGACCTTCGTGAAAAGGATAAATCGTGTCAAATTCGGATTTTAAGGTTACTTTTCCTTTCATATCTACGAAGCCATATTTGCCATGGTCTTTTATTATTGCTTTGCCTTCTTCCATATTGTATATCCAATCAAATTTAGGTGAGAAAATAATATTTCCTTTCCCGTTTGCAAGGCCATAAGTATCACTTTTCTTTAGTGCTATATATTCCTCATCTAAGGAAAATATATCATTATAGTATGGATTCATTACTATCTTTCCGTTTTTGTCTATTATGCCATAGAGGTCATTGTCCATATACTTAAGCAAGTCTTTATTAAGGAAGCTTATGGATTTGAATTGAGGCTCTAAAATTACAGTTCCTTTGGTATTTACAAGTCCCCATTTATCATTCTTTTTTACAGGGGCTACTCCGTTTTGGAAGGACTGAATGTCGTCAAAAGGTAGTGAAGTAAGCTTACCTTTTTCATCTGATATATACCAGGTTCCATTCTTTTTTACAGATGCAAAAGTATCTTTAAAGTTACGTGCATCATCAAACTCAGCAGCTAAAACTAAAGTGCCACTTTTATTTATAATGCCATATTTACCGTTTTTTCTTACTATTGCATAGCCTTCACGGAAGTCATAAATAGTATCAAATTCAATTGAGGTTACAAGAGAACCAGCTTTGTTTATAAGGCCCCACTTAGTACCATCACTTACTTGTGCCAGTCCTTCTAGATAAAAATCTGATACTTTACTGAAATGAGGGTCTACAATAATAGCTCCAGATTTATCTATGAAGCCATATTTACCTCCTCTTTCTACTACGGCTAATCCCTCTTTAAAGGAAGCAATAGAGCTAAACTGAGGCTCTAAAAGAACTCGGCCATTTTGAGCTATTAAACCATATTTACCATCTTTCTTAACCTTTGCTACTCCATCTTCGAAGGAATAGATAGTGTCAAAGGAAGAAGATATATTTGTTGTAGTATAGTTTTGGTTTGTCTTAGCAAGCACTTTATTGGAATGTCCATAGAAGAATGAAGCGTTAAAGGCAACTGAAAGAGCTAAAGCTAAGTTTAAATATCGTTTTGACTTCTTTTTCAAGTTTTTCACCGCCTAATAATTATTGTATATTTAGATAATTATAACATCTGACAAATAAAATTTATACTGGAAAGTATTATAAAAGTAACATTTTTACTGGGAAAGCACTATAGATAAGCAACACCGAAAGTAGACTCACACCCCGGGATATATTAGTAATTCTTCTGCACCATAAATACTTTTTAATTCGTCTAAAGCTCGACTATAGGGAAAAGCCAAGAACTTCGCCAAACTCGCTATCGCTCAGACATGTCGAAGTTCTAAGCTTTTCCCTATAGTCGAGCTAAGACTCATAAAAAAGTATTTAAATGTGCTTCAGAATCACTAATATATCCCTCTGTATAAGTCAAGTATTTAGTTGGTTTATCTATATAGATAAAATGATCAGAAGTTAGACTTATACGCCAGGATATATTGCCAGTTCTTCGGCACTATAAATACTTTTTAATGATTCTAAAGCTCGCACCTTATAAAAACCTAAGAACTTTAGATAACTCGCTTCGCTCAGACAATCTAAAGTTCTAAGATTTTTATAAAGTCCTTCGCTAAGACTACTAAAAAAAGTATTTAAAGCTACCTTCAAATTGGTATTATGTTTCTCCGAATAAGTCAGCTTTCTAATTGGGATATTTATATAAGAAGAGCAGCGAACCAAAGTCTTTGATTTGGTGTGAGTAGCTTTCACAAAGTG
Organism: Clostridium sp. CS1-1; assembly: GCF_056135525.1. Lineage (NCBI taxonomy): Bacteria > Bacillati > Bacillota > Clostridia > Eubacteriales > Clostridiaceae > Clostridium > Clostridium sp. CS1-1. The sequence goes on from NZ_CM148680.1 coordinate 393,953, forward strand.
CGTGGGAATGAGGAGCGGGGAGTCAACGTATGGATCAGGTAAGTTTTCACATATCTAGGTTAAATATTGTAAACGGAAGTTAACTATGATAATATTTACTTTATAATATAGAATTAAATACATAATTGAAAACTACATTTTTATTATTATTTTTGTAGAGAAATATCTCTATAATTTGGCTTATAAATTTAGAAAATCTCTTTAGTTTGCTAAGTTTTAAGGAGTACATTAGTCAAATTATGAAATTGCTTATCGATGATGTTGTTTGTTAGTTATAAATTAGTATTAAACTTGAGCAATAAATATATTAAATCAAATAATCTTCAAGGGGGAATAAATATGCTTAATAGAAAGTTGCTAATTACTATTGCAGCTGTAGGAATATCTGCATTTGTTGCTACAAATGCTAGTGCAGCGCCACAAACTAAGAGAATTTGGGGAAATAATAGATATGAAACTGGATCAGCTATTGTACAACAAGGTTGGCAGTCGAGCTCTTATTATGCAGTTGTTGTTAATGGCCAAAACTTTCCAGATGCCTTAAGTGCGGCACCATTAGCTAAAAAATATAATGCACCAATATTACTTACAGGAAGTAGTAGCTTGGATAGTAACACTGCTAGTGAATTAAAAAGACTTGGTGTGAAAAGCGTATTTATAATAGGTGGAGAAGGTGTAGTAAAAACTAGTGTAGAAAAGGCTATAGGCAAACTAGGTATACAAACTACAAGATATAAGGGACAAGATAGAGGAGAAACTTCTGTAAAAGTAGGAGAGCAAATAGGAACAAATAACGGAATTATAGTAGCTATAGATAATGACTACACAGATGCATTATCTGCAGCACCTATAGCGGCCAATTTAAATATGCCAATAATATTGGTATCTAAGAATTCCATTACTAGCAGTCTTAAAAACTTTATATTTATGAATCATATTCCAAAGACATATATATTAGGGGATTCAGATATAATCAGTGACGGAGTGGCAAATATGTTCCCTAATGTTGAAAGAATTACAGGAAAAGATAAGTATGAGAGAAACATAAATATTATAAAAGCTTTTGAAGATAAAATTGATTTTAAGAATGTTTCATTAGCTTATTCAGAGGGATTTGCAGACGCTCTATCTGGTTCAGCTTTTGCAGCTATTGATGGAAATCCTATAGTTCTAGTAGGTGATGAAATTTCTGATGTAACTAGATATTTTATAAAAGATAAATTAAGCAAAATTAATACTTTTAATGTTTTAGGTGGTAATGCAGGCATAAAGGATGGATTAGTGAATCAGTTAGCTTCAGGAACTTCAGATTCTTCAGAGGATACTGCGGAAGTTTTAAGTGATAATGAAGGTAACAGCGAAGGAAACCTACGTAATGGAGGTTTTGTTGTTGAAAAAAATGGCTGGATTTACTATATTAAAAACGGCAATAAAATTTACAGAATAAGAACTAACGGCAAGGATGAAACTAAAATAGCAGATGTAAAAAATGCAAGAGACTTAAATATTGTAGGAAGTGACCTTTATTATGTAGCTTCTTCAGATACTTCTACAAATATTCATTCACGTTCTGAGTCTGTTTCAATTTACAAAGGATCAACAGGTGGAGGTTTTAGAACTACATTAATCAGTATGGATGAAGATACTTTTGGAGAAGGCTACCCTTACATGAAAGTAGTTGATAATCAAGTATACTATTCACCAGACTATAAGTTTATAACTAAGGAAAACTCAAGTTTTTATGACGGTTTCCACAAGATGGATTCAAATACTCGCGAAGATAATCAATCAGCTAGCTATTATATAAAGAGTATGTCAGTAAGAGGTGGGTTTATTTACTTCACAACTCTCGGAGATGATAGAATCCGTAAAATGCCTACCAGTGGTAATAAGAAAAAGGACGGAACTCTTGATAATAAGGAAGTTGACCTTGGACTTAGAGGAGCAGTTATTGATGTAGTAAAGGACTATATCTACTACAAGGATGCAGATGGAGATACCTATAAGATAAAAGAAGATGGCAGTGAAAAGACTAAAATAGTGGATATACCTAATAAATCCATTATATATGGTGATTGGGTATACTATGTAGTGCCAGGTAAAGATAATCTACGTCAGTTGCGTAAGATGAGAATTGATGGTACACAAGATACTGGTCTAAATGCATTTAAAGTGGATAGCTTCTCTATAACTGGTGATTGGATTTACTATCGTAATAGCGGAAATGGAAATACATATAGAATTAATCTAGATGGAACTATAGGTGAACAATTCCCAGATAGAATTAGTATAGATACAATAAAAGACGTAAATGTAAAAGTTAAACAAGGAGAGTCTTATGAACTACCAGTAGCTGTTTCTGCCACAATGGAGGATGAGTCTAGCGAATACTTTAGTGTTGCTTGGGACAAAACTATTGTAGATACAAATAGTTTAGGAACACAGAGTTTTCAAGGAACTGTAGAAGGATATAATAATAAAGTTAAACTTACAGTAGAGGTTTATGAATAAATAATGTGAGAAGCCGAAGACTTAGCTTATACATAGAGATTGATGAAATATCTTACTGTATAAGTTGGGTCTTTATGTTTATGACAAATTTTAATTTAATTAGATTTGATTTTACAAAATCATTATGATATATTAGATAAGTATAGGTAATAATATAAATATTAGTATAGTTATTAAGGAAATTTTAAGCATATGATTTTTAAGTATCCTAATGTTTAAGGATATTTATTATAAGTAACTTGGAGGGATAAAATGGCAAAGAAGATAGAAAATAAAGAAGGCAGTAAAGCTCAAAATGAAGATAATAATAAAGATTATGTTCCCACAGTACTTTCTCTTTTGAGTAAGGATGAAAATGTAATTTCAGATGTTCAAAAAGAACTTCTAGTAGAAGAGTTAGAAGAGCTTCCACCAATACAAGAAGGACAATTAAACGTATCTGGTATCTATGCTTATGATTTAGGGGACAAAATTGAAGTTAAGGCATATATAAGAAATGGTCTTTCAGAAAACTTAGATCTTGGAGATATACCGTTTATAATAGTAAATTCTAAAAATGAAACTTTAGCTTATCAAATGTTTAACTTAGAGTCTTTAGGTAAATTACCGCCACATTCAGCTAGACCAGTAAAACTCTATTTTGATAGGAAGAATGTTAAAGTAGATAAGATCCCTCTAGATGATTGGAGATTAGCTTTAGAAGGAAACTTCAGCATAACTACAAAGGTTAAAACCGCATATGAAGGCTTACCAGAGGGAATTGAAGTTGAAGATAAGCTTGTTTTTGAAAAATTTTTAGATGAATTACCAGAACTAAAAGAAGGTGAATTCAGTATATCTACCTTTAGTGTGGGAATTCAAAAAGATGGGAATATATTAGTTACAAGTGTAATGAGAAATGCTTCAGGAAGACCAATCAAAATAGATAAAGTACCTGTAACTGTAATAGACCAAGATAGAAACGTAGTAAAGTCAGACTCATTTAAAATGAAGGATTTTACTGTAGCCCCTTATAGGGCAAGGATTTGTAATTTTGCATTTCCGACTGGAGTACGATTACAAGAAGATGTATCATTAAATGATTGGACAGTATCTTATCAGCTAGTAAATTTGGAAAAATAATTTTATAAGTCACTGAAGTATAGAGATACATCTGATATGAGCAATAATTTAATGTTTTATTTGCAATTTAGAATATAGAAAAATGGGTAAACTGTACCCTTTGTCAAGTACACAATAAAACAGGCTGTTCACCTAGAAATTAATTTCTAGGTGAAATTTTTAATATGGCATAATACCTGTAGTCAAATAACTATAGTATTCATTGGGAGTCATTTTCATAAGATCCCACTGGTAACGTCTATTATTGTAATACTCTATGTATTCATCAATCTCTGATTTAAGTTGTTCAAATTTTTCACACTGACTAAGATTGAGCTCATCTTTCATATGACCATAAAATGATTCTTGAGGAGCATTGTCCCAGTAATTTCCTTTTCTTGACATAGATTGTATAAATCCTTTTGACTTTATCAAGTTTTAAAACTTTCTACTTGTATAATGGATACCTTGATCTGAATGCAAGTAAGCATCTTTTGATATAACGTATGATTTATTATCCATCAGAAAATGAATCGTATCTGTTGCAATAAGAAGTTCAAGCGATTCACTTAATACATAAGATGGTATTTGACGTGTGCATCCATCTTTGATAGTTGATAGATATGCGCATTTTCCAGAACCATAGTATATGTAAGTTATATCTGTCAGTAGAACTTTACCAGGCTTACCCACACAAAACTCTCTATTTACTTTATTCCCTACAGCGTGGCTTTTTATAGCTTTACCAATCTTTTTATATGGATTAGGTTTCCTTATAGGGCAACGTACCCCATACTTAGCCATTAGCCTACGAATTTTTTTAAGATTCATATTGATACTAAGTTTCCTGAATAAGAACATTTTTATGCTTCTTGCACCTTTGTTTCTGTTTTTGAACTGAAACGTATTTAAAATAAGCTCAAAGTCATGTCTGTCTTGCTCTTCCTTTTTGATTCGGTGATCTTCTCTTTGCAACCATGAATAATAGCCCGACCGTAAGACACCAGCCATTTCGCACATATATTTTATGTCAAGGCAACATTTACTTTTTTCTGACAATCCTCTAATTATTTTGTACTTTTCATCTGGTTTAATTTTGAATTGGGCATCACCTGCCTTTCCAATCTTCGTAGTTCCCGCAGAAATGAATTTTCTTGCTTTAAACGTGTTAACTCCTCTTCAATACTTATTTCGCCTTCTAAACTTATGGTTGTTCCAGAGTTACCTTTTCGTGTGTCTCTAACCCTTTCGGGGCGATTTGCTTTTGAACGCCATCTTACACCACAACGATCGATTCGATTTTGTCCTATCATCTCAGGATCAAATCCATTCTCTATAAGAATATCTCTAGGAAGCATCCCCTCATTATGTTCAGCGATAAATAATTCTTTAAAGGCATCTGTATACGTAATTTGTTTTGGAGTAACATTTTTAACATGTATATTTTTGGACAAAATATCTATTTCAGCTTGTATGGAGTCCCTGTTTCTTGACTTGCTCATAGAACTCCCCCCTTTTTTTCTTCATCATACTAAATTGTTAAATACAAAAATACCCTGTAAGATAGCACAGCCTCTTTTCTGTGTCTATCTTACAAGGTACAGTTTACCCATTTATTCTTATAATGTTACATTGGCTATATTTTTTCCATTTTGAACTGCTTGTACATTCACCTTCATATCTTTATATTGTTTCTTTAATTGTTGTGCATACTTTTCTGCCAATGCTTTAGCATCTGCTTCACTTACATTGTCTTTTATTATCATTGTTGCTACTGCAACATTATTTTGTACATATACTTGTCCAGCTGAGACTTCCTTTTCTTTAGTTAAGGCTTTTGTCTTTTTTTCATCTTTATTAATCTTAGGTTCGTCTTTCTTTTGCTGTGTATTATTTGAATTTTTAGTTATATTTTCATTGTTACTTGCAGTTTTACTATTTGAAGAACATGCTGCAAAAGATAAAAACATAAATGTAATTATTGAAAATAAGCCAAATTTTTTAAATTTGTTATTCATAATGAAACCTCCAATTTTTATTGCTGTAACTAATTTTAACATATAAGAAATAGAAGGTCAAAATCAAAATCTTCTATATTTGGTTGGTAAAGTTATAATTAATTTTTCTTGATTGTAAAGTATTATTAGCTGTGATATTATTATAACGCTCCTAGATGGATAATTAATATAGTTTTTGGACTATCTAGACTAAAAGATTTATTAATAACCAATGATAAAGTCTCATAGCCTTAAGCAAACCCAATTTCTACATAAGTAACCGAATAATTGTTAACTATCACTTAATTCTAGATATCTCTAGACTAAAAAAAAGTTACCTATTGTAACCTAAATTTGCCAATGATATAATTACATCATCAAGTGCAGGGGGGAGTAATAATGAATATTAAGAAAATAGCATGTTTATTATCCATAAGCTTATGTTTAAGCATGGCAGCGGGAGTTAAAGTTAAGGCAGCTATTACACCAGAGCGTATAAGTGGTGCAGGAAGATATGATACTTCTGTAGCCATTTCAACAAATGGATGGAGCAGTACATCTGATTATGCGGTTATTGCAAGTGGACAAGATTTTGGGGATGCATTAAGCGCAGCACCACTAGCAAAAAAGTACAATGCACCTATATTATTAGTTTCTAAGGATCATCTAGATAACCAATCTACTTCTACTAATATAAGTAGTGAACTTGCAAGATTGAAAGTAAAAAAGGTGTTTTTAATTGGTGGAACTGCGGTAGTATCGGAGAAAGTTGAAGAGGAAGTTAAGAGCAAAGGAATAGAGCTAGAAAGAATAGCTGGAAAAGATAGATATGCTACATCTATGGAAATAGCAAAACTTGTAGGAACAGATAAAGGTGTTGTTTTAGCTACTGGAGAAGATTATCCAGATGCGTTAACTATGGCACCTATTGCAGCAGTAAAAGGAATGCCTGTTATTTTAGTGCCTAAGGATGATATAAGTCCTGAAGTTAAGGATTATATATCTAAAAATGAGATACCTAAAACATATATTGTAGGTGAAAATAACATAATAAGTGACAGCATTTCAAAAAACTTTAAAAATGTTGAAAGAATTTTAGGAAAAGATGAGTATGAGAGAAATTTTAATGTCCTACAAAAGTTTGAAAAGGATATTGATTATGACACAGTTTATATAGCAAGTAGAAGTGGGTTTGCAGATGCACTTTCTGGATCAGCATTAGCAGCATTAACTTCATCACCAATTATTTTAGTTGGTGAAAAATCTGAAACTAATTTTCAAAGTTATATAAAAGAGAGAATAAAAAATATAGGACAGGTTAATATTCTTGGAGGAGACAGTGTAGTTAGCACCTCATCATTAGAAACTATTTTACCAATCGCTAAGAATCAAGTAATTAATAGTGGCTTACTAAATGCTTCCTTAAATCAGCAAAATATTACTTCTATTCAAAGTGATAGTACTATTGGAATAAATGTTGGAGCAAAGGATTTACCTAAGGAAGCGCAAGAAGTAGCTAACAATATAATACCTATAATTGATAATTCTAAGCTGAATTTAAAAATAAAGATGAACGGTAACAGTTCTAAAACTATAAATAATGTTCAGGAAGACATAGTTTTGCAAATTGGAGGAATGAACATAGAGACAACTGCATGGGTTACTATGGATATGTCTGGAAAACAGCCTAAATTTAAGGAAATAATAAAGGTTCCAGAAATGGCACTACCATATCTTCCACCACAGTTTGCAAAGAAACAGTATATGATAATGGATCTTATAGAAACAAATTCACAACCTACTATGTCTACATTAGATTATAATAGCTTAATGAATTTTTCAAAGAATTTTCAACCTCAATTCCAAAGCTTTATGCAGAAATATGCAGAGAGTTGGAATCCAGGAGTTAAGTTCATTAGTTATAATGGATTGATGAGAATGGAGACTAAGGAAGGACCGAAATATGCTCAAACTTATCAATTGAAAATGGATGATTTAAAGCTAAAAACTATCTTAAACTATACTGCAAATGATTTCGTTGATAATAAGGAACTTATGAGCTTTATGAAACAGCTGATGACAACATTCATAGATTTATCATCAACACCAGATAAGGATGTTCAAAAAGCTCAAATGGAGAGTATATTTAATAATATAGCAGCTAATCCTAAGGAGTCTAAAGAACAGATAAAAATATTTATGGATGCAATAAAGGATCTAAAAATAATTGGTGATAAAGGGATAGATATAACTTATAACATTTGTGATGGATATATAATTAGTGAGAGTGGAGTTATAGACCTTCAACTAGACACTCATAAATTCATAGAGGTCATGAATAAGTTGAACAATAGCACAGAAAATAATACCGCAGATGAGGTAAAGGGAATGTTTAATTTAGGATATAGCTTTACTACCGAAAATTATAATATTAATAAAGATGTAAAAATACAGTTACCACAACTTACAAATCAAAACTCTTTTGATTACATGGAACTTATTAATATGGAACAAAGTATATCATCAAAGCCAGCAAATAATTAAATACTAAAGAAAGTTGAAGTTTAATTATTTTAATTAAATTTCAATTTTCTTTTCGTATACATAATGGTAAAAAAGTTCAAAATAATGAGCCAGATAAAGTTAACTTTGGGCATGTACCCTTTTTATATTAAATTCTAAAGATAAAACTTTAGCTTATCAGATATTTAACTTAGAGTCTTTAGGAGATATACCACCACATTCTGCAAGACCAGTGAAACTTTATTTTGAAAAGAAGAATGTTAATGTTAAGGAAATTCCTACTGATGATTGGAAAATAGCATTTGATACAAAACTTCAAGTTGCAAGAAGGGTTAAGACTGAGTACGAGAAACTTCCTAAGGATATTGAAGTAGAGGATAAACTTGTTCTTGATAACTTTTTAAGAGATCTTCCTGAGTTAAAAGAAGGAGAATTTAGTGTTTCTACTTTTAGCATAGGTGTTCAAGAAAATGGAAATATATTAGTTACATTAGTAATGAGAAATGGAACTAATAAACCGATTCAATTAGATAAGATACCTGTAACTGTAAAGGATGCTAACGGAATTGTAGTTAAATCACAGTTATTTAAAGTTGATAATTTCTCTGTAAGTTCGTTTAAAGCAAGAGTGTCTAATTTCGCATTCCCTACTAACTTAAAGTTAGAGCAAGATGTGGCCTTAGATAATTGGTCAGTTTCATTTAAATTAGAAAAAGAGGCAGAAATGCCAGTATAAGAATAATAATTAAGATTTAGGCATTTTAAGAAAGATAATTTCTTGAAATGCTTTTTATTTAGAAAGAAATTTAAAAAGGTTACCTGCATTGAAGAATCACGAGGAGTTATGATAGACACATGTATAAGATTACTTGAAACGCTGGCATATATAAACCAAGACATAAAGTACCAGATTATATTTTAAAAGATTAGATTTTAATATAAGGAAAAATGAGTTATAATCTTTATAAACTATGTAATAGCAGGAGGAAAAAACAAAGTATGAAAAATAAGTTTTTCAACGCAAAGGATGAGTTGAAACAAAATAGTGTTCACAGTAAAAAACATACAACTAGCAGTATCTTTAATATATTACTTCTATTGACATTCTTTATTAGCAGTTTTTCATTTAATGTACAAGCTGCCGGTTCGGTACTAGATGAAGCAAGGAGTATTATTAAAGATAATTATGTAACTAGCGTTTCTAATGATGTGTTAAATCGATCAACAATAGAAGATATAATTAGTGGATTAAATGACCCTTATTCTAAATATTTTTCTAAAAAAGAGGAAGAAGACTTTTTAAATTCAATAGACAACAAAATGTATGGTATAGGAATATACATGGATATAGTACCTGAAGGTGTTAAAATCAGATCTGTAATTGAAGGCTCTCCTGCACTAGAAGTAGGCCTTAAAGATGGTGATATTATAACATCCGCAAATGGACAATCTTTGGCAGGATTAGACGCGGATAAGTCCGCTTCTTATATTAAAGGGGAAGCAGGTACTACTGTTAAAGTTGCTGTAAAAAGGGGAGATTCGACTCTCTTCTTCGATGTTCAAAGAAGAGAAATAACTTTACCAACAGTAACTGGTCAAATGTTAAACAACAAAACAGCATATATCAATATAGTCTCCTTTGGAGGGGACACTTCGGAATTATTCAGCAAAAAGTTGCAAGAGCTTAGGATGAAGAACCCAAATAACTATATAATTGATCTAAGAAATAATGGAGGAGGGTATATGAGTACGGCTATTGATATAGCTGGAAACTTTATTGGAAAGCAAGCTGCCATAGCTATCCAAGATAGAGATGGTAATGTGACAAAATATCGCGCTGAGGATAAAGCAGGTACTATTGATAAACCTGTAATTTTTTTAGTTAATGAGTATACTGCAAGTGCTTCCGAAATATTGTCAGCAGCAGTGAAGGATTATAACAAAGCATTTTTTATTGGAAATAAGACATATGGAAAAGGCGTTGCACAGGAGATATTTCCTTTGTCTGATGGAAGCTCCATTAAATTAACTGTGGAGAAGTTTTATTCACCTATGATGAATGAGATAAATAAAGTGGGAATATTACCGGATTTTGAGGCAAAAGATATGTATTCTTTAGCGATTGCAGAATTATTTTCCGGGAAATCAATGAACGATGTAGATAAAAGAGGATATGTGAAGGTAGAAGGTGATGGGCAAAAGTTTGAAATAGACTTGAGTCTTGCTAAAGACCAGAAGCACTGGGCTGCCTTTAAGTATATAATAGATAATATGCCAAAAGAAAGTGTGTATATAGGAACAGAAACTGGATGGATGCAGGCACCAGCAGATTATTTTGATAATATTTACAAATTCTTATATGGTAACTTTAAAGTTATTGATACTTTAAAGAACGTACCAGAAAATAAGGCTTTTACTATAACTTTTAATAAGAATGTGAATTTGGATACTATAAAGGATTATACTAATATTGAAATTATAGATTCCGCAACTGGAGAACGTGCAGCATTTGATGCTAATCTAGTTGATGATAAGAAAATAAGTATAGCTCCTAAGGGAAACTGGAAGAAGGGACAAACTTATTATATAAAAATTAAGGATGTTATTAAGCCTTTTACAGTAAAAAATTAGAGGTGAAGTGATGGGGACGGAATACAAATATCCATCTTTAGCTAGTACAAGTATGGGGACAGAATACAAGTATTCTTGTTTTACTTATAAAGTTATTAGAAGGAATAGAAAAACTATTGGAATTAAGATAACAGAGAAAGGGGAGATTATAGTTATCTCCCCTTTCAATATAAGTGAAGAAACTATAAGTAACATTGTTAAGAAGAAGGAAAATTGGATAGTGAGTAAGATTACGTTTATAAAACAGCAACAACTGGTCGATATAGATAAGAGTTTTAAAACAGGAAAAACACTTTTATATTTAGGTGAAAAGATAACTTTAGATATTTTGGGGAGTAGTGGTGGTAAGCGTAAAACTACAATTTCAAATGGAAATCTAATAGTTCATACCAATAAGAATGAGAAAGAAGACATGATAAGAGATTCTATTGTAAAGTTCTATAGGAAAGAAGCTAGAGAGATATTTGATGAGAGAACAAACCTTTATAGCGGGATAATTGCTGTACGTCCCCAAAGAATAACAATTAAGGATCAAAAAACTCTCTGGGGAAGTTGCTCATCGAAGCAAAATATTAATTACAATTATAGGCTTATAATGGCGCCTATGGATATTATTGATTACATAGTAGTTCATGAGCTGTGTCATTTAATTCACATGAATCACTCTAAGGAGTACTGGCAAACTGTAGAGTCAGTATTACCTGACTATAAGCAACGAAGGCAATGGCTTAAGGCTAATGGTTTTATGCTTAGGATTTAAGTCTTAAGGGGACGATATATAATTTTTAGTAATAGATATCCCTAATGTTCTAATGTCACAGGGACGGTTAACAACTATTCAGTTAAGAATAGTAAACAATCTCTAAAACTTCCTTAGTAAAGATTGTGTACTGTCCCCTACAAAATCACATACTGATAAAAAAACAAGAATTTAATTTACAAAGTAGGTAGCTTGTCCAACTAAAACCCAAAGTAAATTATTAATATTATATATAAAGTTTTTTATGCAGATTTATTATAGCTAATAAAATCATGTACAATATTCATGTATCGTTCATTAGTGCTTACAAGAGAAATACCTTTTTCACACAACCTCCAGACATTGGAGTTAGTAACATTTCCGACTACATTCGATATATCGTTCAAGCTAAAATCACAAAAAGATCTCATCAAAAAAACACATACAGCCTTAAACTCTATGCTGCTATGATTATATTTAGCATGTATGCAAAAGTTTCTATCTGTATATTTTGAAACAAAGTGAAGGATATTCTCTGGACTATAATTTCTAATCAATAAGTGTTTTTCTTTTATATATTTAGGTTCATTTTCTATAAACTCTATTTCCTCTTCAATTTTTGAGTCTATAGATTTTGTTATGAACTCTAAATAAAACTTTCTAGCAGTATTAGGATTGCTACTGAAATATTTCAATACAAAATTTACATCTACAATATCAGAGTTTTTTGATGTAATCCCAAGATAAGTTTTTAAACTAGAGTAATTATATTTATGTACATGTTTATCATAGCCTCTTATATCTTTAGGATTATTATGTATATATGCTGAGGTAGTAATAACATAGCTATCTTTCTCGATAGGTTTGCTTTTAAATCTGTCTGCGAAGACATGACCATGTCTTTGATACTTTTTATTGTAATACTGAGCATAACTTTGATTAATTGATTTCATAAATTTAGATATATCAGCACCATTATCATTGATTTCTAGATGGTAGTGCGTATCCATTATTACAAATGAATAAATGACGAACATATATATTTTTTTATATCTTCGTACAATATCTAAAAATTTGTCTTTATCGCTAGACTCTCTGAAAAGCTGAATTTCACTTATACTTCTACTCATAACATGGTGTATATTAGTTAAAGATTTTTTACGAGATGTCCTTGCCATTTGTAACAACCTCCTTCTTTATTTAAATTATTGACATATTATAGTAACCTAAACATATATAATTATTTATAAGATAGTTGGATTAAGATATTTGTATTCAAAGAAAAGTTGCAGACTGTCCCCTAATGATATCTATGGTAAATTTGTAGAGCGTCCCCAAAATACCCCCAAAATACCCAGGACATAATTTACATATTGGCTATATAGACAATATTATAGATATAAAGTAAAATAGTATTGTTATGGAATGAAACAAGCATCATATAGGAAGTTACCCCGTATAGTTCTTAGTTGAACTAATCTAATACTTAATACATATAGTAATATGTAAAAGCTTCAGTACTATTTGTTCAGATATAACAGAACATTAATTTTAGTTAATTATAGAACAAAAAACCTAAAATCAAGGAGAATTAATATGAGTTTTTATTCATTATTTTTAATTGCTTTGGCTCTTTCATTGGATGCTTTTGGTGTAGCACTTTGTATAGGATTAAACAATGTAATAAATAGAAGTACAAAGTTATTGTTTGCTAGTTCATTTGCGTTTTTTCAATTTTTATTTTCTTTAATAGGAGCTTATGCAGGATTTTTATTCAATACCTATATAGCTTCTATGCCTAAGGTAATAGGAGGAGCATTAATAGCTATTGTCGGTGGAATGATGTTAAAGGAAGGCTTTGAGAGCAAGGATGAATGTCCTTTAATAAGACCAGGTATGTTTATAGTTCTAGGCATATCCGTAAGCATAGATGCAATGGTTATTGGTTTTACTGCGCTTAATAATATATCAAATAATTTTGTTATTTTGGAAAATACATTGTTTATAGGAGTAGTAACATTGATAATGTCAAGTATTGCCTTTATAATTGCTAAATATCTGAAAAAAATAAGTCTTGTGAGCAAGTATGCAGATTATATAGGTGGAGTTATTTTAATTATTTTTGGTATCAAAATGATGTTTTTTTAAGAAAAATTTGGGGTGAAAGTATTGGAGATAGAACAATATTTAAAGGAATATGGTATTAAGATTACAAAGGGAAGAGTTAACGTTTTGGATATTATATGCAGCAATGACGCTGCTGTAAGTGCGGAGTATATTTTTGATGAGTGTAGGAGACGAGGTATAAATATTGATTTATCAACAGTCTATAGATCATTAGAATTATTTGAGTGCAAAGATATAATAAGTAAGTTTGATTTAGGCAAAGGGAAATACAATTATACGGTAAAGAAAGAAGACCACAAACATGTGCTACAATGTAAGTTGTGTCATAAAGAGGTTGAAATAGATTGTCCCATGCAACAGATTAAAGAACTAATTAAAGATAAGACTGGTTTTGTATTTGAAAACGAAGAGTTAGATATTAAGTTAGAAGGAATTTGTGGAACTTGCAGAAAAAAAGAATAGAATAATATCTATCCTTTTAATCCTATTTAATACTCACTTTTCAAGACAACCTGAGCAGGGTATATTTTTTTGACTTTCCATATGCCGCGGCTATTTTTTTCTAAAAATACGCTGTAGGCAACTTTTTTATGGGGAGATTTTTGCTCCAATCCATCTATTTTAACTACAGCTACAGTTCCATTTGAAAAAGATAAGTTTATGTTACTGAGTTGATACATCTTATTGCTATTAAAAACTCCAGTTGTAAAATAGTTTTCAACTGCATAATTAATATCTGAGCATCTGTTTAATGTATAAATATATTTTATTAATCCACCAATTAAAACTACTGACAAGCAAATTAATAAAAATTTTTTTATAAAAGACTTATCCATAACAATCCCCCTCTTGGAAAATATATCCAATATTATAATAACTAAATTTTATGAATAAGTAAATACTAAATAATGTATTGTGAAAATAAACGAAGGATGGTGTTTATATATGGAGTTTTCATCATTAGTGTTGATGGAAAAGGAAAAAGGAACCGGTTTTATAGTGAAAGAACTTGGAAGCTACGAAGTCGGAGAAGGAGCAGAGCATATAGTAAAATTATTTTATGATGGTGAAAAAGTAAATTTATACTTTGATACACATAAGGATGTTGAGGAATGGGAGTATTCTGCTATATTTGACTTATTTGTAACAGAACAATTTGAACAAAGAGGATATGTTATAGAAGAAATAGATAACGAATACAATCCGACATGGTTAATTAAGTTTGAATTTGATGAAGAGCATTCGGTTATGGCTGATAAGTTTGATGAATTATGTGCTATTATAAAAACCTCAATAGACAAAGTTTTTGAAGATATAAAGGGGAAAAAAGAAGAATATGAAGAAAATGCTTAATCATAGTATTTTTTTATATACTTTTGTAGCAATATTTTAAGTGAATCATAAAATTAATTTAAAATTACTAAAAAGGTAAGTGCTGACTATTTTATTTTGTTGGATAAAGTGCTATGATTTAGAAGAAGAAATTTTTATGCTTAAAGCTGAAGAAAATTAGAGATTAAATGAAGTAAACTTTATTGAGGGGGAAATATGAGGCTGGAGTTTATAAATAGAGTCAAGGAAGGCGAAGTGTTAGGTAAAAGTATACTAACTAACGAGGGGCTTGTTTTACTGAGAGCTGGTGTAAGACTAAACAATGCTTATATTGATAAGTTGAAAGATCTTGGAGTCTTTTATGTTTATGTAGAGGACGACAGGCTAGATGATGTCCATGTAGAGGATCAAAGACTTTCGGAACTTAAGCAGATTACGATTAAAAGTATGTCAAGTATAATGAAAAATGTACATAACTGTAATGGAAAACAACTAAAAGAATCCCTTGAAAATGTTAAGGATATGATAGATTACATAATAGATGTTGGAGATGTTAACAAAAGTCTTTATGATATAAAGACTTACGATAATTACACCTATGTTCACTCACTAGATACTTGTATAATGGCTACTTTTTTAGGCATGAATTCAAGATTAAATGAGTGGGAGTTAAAAGATTTAGGAGTAGGTGCCATACTTCATGATGTTGGTAAAATGGAGATACCTATTAAAATATTAAACAAAGAAGGAAAACTTACTAATGAAGAGTATGAAGAAATAAAGAAGCATACTTTATATGGAGCTGAAATCCTTAAAAAAAATGTTTCAATACCTAGTGCAATAATAAAAATCGTAGAACAGCATCATGAGAGGGTTGACGGGAAAGGATATCCTTATGGCTTAACAGATAAACAGATATCTAAGTTTGCGAAGATTGTGTGCATATGTGACGTATATGATGCTATAAGCAATGATAGATGCTATAGAAAAAAGTTTAGCCCAAATGATGCATATGAACTTATTCTTTCTGGAAGTGGAAGCAGTTTTGATGAAGATATCGTTAGGAATTTTAAAAATACGTTTTCTATTTATCCTTTAGGATGTTGTGTTAAGCTTTCAAATGGAGAAGAAGGCTATGTTATAAAACAAAATAAAGGTTTTCCAGATAGGCCTATTATAAGGGTGCTATACGATACACAAACTAAGAGTCCTGTATCTTTTTATGAAGTAGATCTATTAAAACATCCGAGCATTGTAATAGAGAGTATTGCATAATATCCTCATGAAAAGTATAAGATAAACTTAAAATTTAATTAGTCTATACTTCTGAAGATTAATGCCGCTAAAGCTCTTACTTAAATAAGTAAGAGCTTTAGCGGCGGTTGGCCAATAAATAAAATAAAAAATTTATATGTTATATAATCTGATTTTAAAGTCTTATTATATTTTTAAGGAGAGGCTTTATGGATACATATGTAAGGAATCTGATACAAAAGTTATATGAATTATATGGTTATAATATTATAGAGCTTGAAGGAGTAACAGGGCTTTGTAGTAATTGGGGTGTATCAAAAAAACAGAATAATATAACTGAAATAATGTTTTTTACGAATTTGAATACAGTTAATGAATTAAATGTAGGACAATTAGTTTCTTATCTTAAGAATGCTCTGCAAGAGGAAAATATAAGACCAATTGAAGTTTTTATAAACGAAGACTTAAAACTTGAAGAAGATGAAAATGGAGAGTTTCGTTTAAATCACATAATTAATCCACAATGTGAATTTATTTTAGTCCACAATGTGGATAATAAAGTGATATTTTATAGTCCTGGACTAGAAGATAAGGGTCAAGAAGTGCTAAATTCTATAAATTACTCAGTTGGTACTAGGACGGAATTTGTAAAAATAGAAAAACCTATAATAACATATACGTTCATTGTCGTAAATCTATTAGTATATGCTATAACTGCCTACTTTTCGGGAAGTATTTCCGATAGCGATATAAATGTATTGATATTTCTTGGAGCAAAAGTTAACGAGCTAATAAGTAATGGAGAATATTATAGGTTAGTTAGCTGTATGTTCTTACATGGTGGAATCATACATGTTGGATTAAATATGTATGCTCTTAATTCATTAGGTCCACTAGTTGAAACGGTATACGGTAGGGGGAAATATATATTTATATACTTTTTATCTGGAATTCTTTCATCAACTTTTAGTTATATATTTTCAAATGATGTCTCAGTAGGGGCATCAGGAGCAATATTTGGGCTGTTTGGGGCAACACTAGTTTTTGCAATAAAAGCGAAGAATAGATTAGGGAAAAACTTCATATTTAACATTTTATCTGTTATTGCGATTAACTTAATTATAGGTTTTTCTATTCCGAATGTTGATAACTTTGGACACCTTGGAGGATTGTTAGGGGGAATAATTCTGTCTTATTTTTTAGTAAGCAGGGATAGTTTACAAATTTAATTTAAGGGGACAGTACACAATTATCCAACGGTTACTATTGAGTAATTGTGTACTGTCCCCTTAAGTTATGTTTAAAAATTGTAATATGACCCCAATTCCAGAGCCAACCTAAAAGTAAATGTTAAGAATGACTTTAAAAAAGGGACAGTTAACAATTTTAAATAATGAAAATTGTTAACTGTCCCCAGCCTAGACTAATTTAAAACTAAATCTTCAGCATATAATGTTTCTTTTTCTAAAAGCATATCTGTTATATTATCTAAATTATGCTTTTCCTTAATCAACAGCTCTTTAACTTCCTCGTATAAAGAAGCAACCAACTCTTTAGACTCCCTAACAACATCATCTTGATTTAAATTTAATTCCATAAGCTCTTCCATATTCAATAACCCTAATGTTTCTCCCATACCATACTGAGTTATCATATGAAATACCATACTTGTAATATGCTTTAAATCATTGTGAGCACCTGTAGTTATGCTGTCAGCACCGAATATAATTTCTTCGGCAGCTCTTCCACCAAGAAGAACCATGATTCTTCTCCTCAAATAATCCTTAGTCTTATACAAGCTATCCTCAGGAATACTTAGAGTATATCCACCAGCACCTTTGGTTGTCGGTATAATTGTTACCTTTGATACCTTTTCCTCAGGAAGAACCTTTAATGATACAAGGGCATGTCCAGATTCATGATAAGCAGTTATTTTCTTATCTATTTCTTTAATATGAACTCTTTCCTTCTTCTCGTACCCAGCTAAAACGATTGAGAAGGCTTTATCAACATGAACATCTTCGATAGTACCACTATTGTCCTTACATGCAAGTATAGCTGCCTCATTTATTAAACTTTCAAGTTTAGCACCTGAGAAATAAGAAGTCTTTTGAGCCCATTCATGTACATTTATATTACCAACAGGCTTATTTTTTAAGTGAAGGTCAATAATCTTTTCCCTAGCACTAACATCCGGAAGCATTATTTCTACATGTCTATCAAATCTCCCTGGTCTTAAAAGTGCAGGATCTAGTATGTCTAATCTATTTGTAGCCGCCATGATAATAATTCCTTCTTTTTCGTTAAAACCAGACATCTCTGTAAGAAGTGCATTTAGAGTCTGATCTCTTTCGTCTGAACCACCAGTACCCTTAGCTCCATCTCTCTTTTTACCAATGGCATCTATCTCGTCGATAAATATAACTGCTTTTCCGGTAGGGTTATTTTTAGCTTTTTTAAATAACTGTCTTATACGGCTAGCACCAACCCCTACATAAACCTGTATAAAATCAGAACCAGATACAGCATAGAATGGAACGCCAGCTTCACCAGCTACGGCCTTTGCAAGAAGGGTTTTTCCTGTTCCAGGCTCACCGTAAAGAATAATTCCCTTAGGCATTCTTGCACCATATTGTGCATACTTTTCTGGGTTCTTTAAGAAATCTACAATATCTTTAACGCTCTCCTTCGCCTCTTCATTTCCAGCAACATCTTTGAAACTAAAACCAGATTGCTCTACTGCAGTTGCGTCTAGCGAATCTACTGAAAGCATCCTCTTTGAGGTAATATTGGATGACTTTATAGCCATAACTAATAAAGACATAATTGAAGCAACCAAAGCTGCAATAGCAATTACTTGTTTAGTATCAGTAGGTATTTCTTCTGATACAGTAACGCCATTTCTTAATAAGTTTTCTTTAAAATCTGTCGTTCTAGGATTGTCTGTTTCGTATACTTTGCCACTAGCAAGCTTAACTCTTACCTTTGGTGAAGGCGTTACATAAACTGTTGAAACGTTTTTACTAGAAACATCTTTTAAAAATAATACGTAAGATTTATATTCAACAGAAGCAAAGCCATAATTAAAGAATATCAAAGCTGCTACAGATAATATAGCCGTAATTATTGGTACAATCATAAATTTGTTTTTAATTTTATTCTTCAAGTTTTTGTCCCCCTAATAATTTTATTGTAATTAAAATAAAAGTTTTGAACTCTCTATAGTGAATGTTTATGGTCTGTCCCAAAAATGATATGGCTTATATAAGAATTTAAAATAATTTACGAGTTGGTATCTAACCGATCTGTAGATCACGATATTGATATTATAATATTTTTAACATAAAGTCTAATGAAAATCATAAAATTTGCTAAAGTAATTTATGGTGACTATGGTTAAAGTTTAACAAATTGTCCTCTTTACGTACAAATAATTCACTATTTAAGCCTTTCTAATCCAATAATATATACCGGATATCCCCTTATATTTGCAAATGAAATTTAAAAACTATTTCCCAAGAATAAATAATGATATTGAAAATAATTGTGGACTGTCCCCAAATATATAACATCAAACTAGAGTTATAAATTGTTGAGAAATTGCAGACTGTCCCCGAGAATTTAACTACCAAATATAACCTTAAAACTTATTGCACAAATATTAATTTCCTGTATACTTTATTTATAAAGTTAAGATTTAATAAAATTTGCCCAAGAACATAGTAATATAGTTCAAGGGGCGACTTACAAGGGGGAAAAGCTCATGAAGATATCAGAGGTAAAAGCAGTATTAACTGAACAAGATGTACTAAGCATAATAGATGATTATTTAAATATAGAAGGACTAATTGTAGAGGATGTACAAATAAAAGAACTTATAACTATAAAAGGAAGATATAAAAAGAAAATAAGTATTCCATTTGAAGTTAAAATAGGGTTTGGAAGCATATCTGGCAATATAATAAACATAAAAGTATTTAATGTTAATATATCTAAAATAGGAATATTTAGTGGCCTTAGAAATATTGCATTAAAGAAAGTGCTTAGTGAGTTTTCAGAATATGGAATAAAAGTGGACAAGGATATTGTAATACTTGATTTAGATATAGCATCTAAGTTTGTTCCTTATTTTTACTTTAAACTAAAAAGCATAAATATAACTGGTGATTCTTTAGAAGTAGAAGCTCAGGATGTTGTTTATTCGGAAAAGAAACCAGTGAATTTGAGTAAAAATTGTGAAGTGTCCCCATCTTCAACAGAGGAGAAAAGTTGCAGACTGTCCCCAAGCTTACAAGACGGATATTCTAAAGTTAGAGACAAGGTAGTACATAAGGTTCCAGATAAGTACGAAAAAATAATGGAGTATGCTATGCTCGTACCTGATATTGTAGCATTATTATGGAGGCTATTTAGGGATAAGAGAGTAAAGTTAAATGTAAAGATGATGGTAGCGGGAGTAGTAGCATATCTAGCAAGTCCAATAGATATTCTTCCTGACTTTATACCTTTTGTTGGAAAAATTGATGACGTTGCTATAGCTTTTTTTGCACTAAATGCTATAATTAACGAAGTGCCTCAAGAGATTATTTTAGAAAACTGGCAGGGCGAAGAGAATATCATAGTTGTAACAAAAGAAGCAGTAGGTCATATTTCTAAGTTCGTTGGAAGTCAAAATGTTGGAATTCTGCTGTCTTTTATGAAAAAGATATTTAAGAATAAAAATAAAAACTTAAAAACACCTAAAGATGAAGAATTGTATAAAGGTTTTAATGATTAAAGGAGGTGGCTAGTGAGATAAGAATTAAATTTAAGTCTCACTATACATATAATGGGAAAATTATACGTGGTTAAAAAAGGACGAAAAATAGGAATATTTAATACATGGAAAGAATGTGAGGAACAAGTAAAAGGTTTCTCCGGTGCAGAGTTTAAAAGTTTTACCAATAAAAGTGAAGCAGAGAACTACTTATCAGGAAATACCATAATATATAAGGCTGAAGAGTCATCCGAAGAATCAAGAAGTACAAATGAGATAACTTCAGTTAATAATACTAAAGATCAAATAATGGCTTATGTAGATGGTAGCTATAATATAAATACAAAGGAATACGGATCAGGTGTAGTGATTCTGCATAGTGGAGAAAAGAAAACCTACAGCATAAAAGGAGCGGACCCTACTTTAGCTGAAATGAGAAATGTAGCAGGGGAAATTAAGGGTGCCGAAATAGCTATGAAATATGCACTCGATAATAAGTTAGCTAAAGTAGTTATATATCATGATTATGAAGGAATAGAAAAATGGTGTACTGGTTCGTGGAAAACGAATAAGATAGGAACAAAAAAATATAAGGAATTCTATGACGGTATTTCTAAATATGTAAGAGTTGAATTTATAAAAGTAAAGGCTCATAGCGGCGATTACTATAATGAAGAGGCTGATAAGTTAGCTAAGAGCGCTATTGGATTATAGCTTTAGAGATATAGGAATGAAATCAAATGACTTTTGTTAGTGGAATTTTAAGCAAAAAAGAATGTTATATAAATTTCTTTGTTTAATAATTACAAAAATGCATATTCTATATATGAATCCTAAAAAAACAAAGGAGTGAGTAGAATATGCGTGGAAAATTTATAACAGGTGCATTAATAGGTGCTGCGGTTGGAATGATGTTTATGCCAGAGATGGATAGATCAACTAAAAGAAGAGTAAGAAAAACAGCCAAGTTTATGAAAAATGCTGCAGAAGATGTTTTTGATGGTATGAAAGATAGAATCAAATAAAAAATTAACAATTACATCATAAATTGCGTGCTTAGATAGCATAAATGTATATCAGAGTGCGCAATTTTTTTTATGCAAAAAGATGAATATTAATTCACATATTGTTGAATTGCATGGCAATATAATGAAAATTAGTACTATTTTATTGAAAAGTTTTATATTATTATTAAAAAAATATGTTATAATAAAATAAGTGGTTTATATGCTTTTTTTTAGCGGAGTTAAATTTTTGTCTAGTAAAGTAAAATTAAGAAATTATTTAGATTAATTATGTATGGTATTAGTGAAATGAATAAGTAAATTAGTACAATTTGAGCTTGTCATAAGGACTCTAATTTGTTGAAATA
Organism: Clostridium sp. CS1-1; assembly: GCF_056135525.1. Lineage (NCBI taxonomy): Bacteria > Bacillati > Bacillota > Clostridia > Eubacteriales > Clostridiaceae > Clostridium > Clostridium sp. CS1-1. The sequence goes on from NZ_CM148680.1 coordinate 416,296, forward strand.
AAAAAGTTGCAATTGTCTACCTCTTTTAAGAGTGGTGGCATTAGTGGTAGTTAGTTATCGGTTAATATTGTAGATAGTAAAGGAAGAGTGAGTTATGGAGATACTGTCTTTAGGGGAGAAAATTAAAAGAAGAAGAAAAGAATTAAATATGACTTTAAAAGATTTGGCGGGAGATAGAATAACTCCGGGACAAATAAGCCTCGTGGAATCAGGAAAGTCGAATCCAAGTATGGACTTGCTAGAATATCTTGCAGTCTCATTAAATACTTCTATTGAATACCTTATGGAGTCAGAAGAAACTCAGGCTGAAAAAATATGTACTTATTTTGAAAATATAGCTGAATCTTATATAATAAACGAAGATTTGAATCAGGGAGAGAAATACATAGAAAAAGCTTTATACTATGCAGAAAAGTATAACCTTGAGTATAGAAAGGCTAAAACTCTATATCTCAGAGGTATCATATACATGGCAAAAAGTGAACATGCTATTGCACAACAGTTTTTTCTTTCGGCAAATGTAATATTTATAAAAAATAATAATTATGATGAAACTATAAAGACTTTCGTAAACTTAGGAAAAATTACGATGGAATTAAAGTCATATCATTCCGCTTGTAGTTATTTCCAACAGGCAGAAAATGTTTACATGGATAATGATATAGGTAATGATTTCTTATTAGGTCAGATATATTACTATGTATCTAGTGTATATCTGAAACTAGAAAATGTGGACAAGGCTATAAATTATTCCTATCTTGCTAAAGAGAAATTTAGACAAATGGATAATAAAAAGGAATATGCTAAAACACTTTTATTGTTGTCTGAGGAGTATAATCAAAAAGGTGATGTAGATAACGCCATCAAGTATTCAAAAAAGACTTTAGATGTTTATAAGGAAATAGATGATTTGACGCATATCGCTAAAATAGAAAACAGTTTAGGAAAGCTATTTTATGAATTTGACAACTTGGAAGAATCATTTATACATTTGAATAAAGCTAGAGAATTAAGAATTAGAATTAGAGATAAAAATATAGTTGAAACTCTTATAAGTATATGTGAAAACTATATTAAACTGAAAGATGTAATGAATGCAAAAAAAATGCTTAGTGAAATAATGGACAACATTAATGATGGTAGTGATAGAGCTTTAATACAGTATTATTTACTTAAGTATAGAATAGATATGCTTCAATCTGATTTAAAAGAAGCAGAGAACACTTTGGTAACAGCCTTAAATTTTGTTAAGAATATGGATTATACAAAAGAGATTGCAGAAATTGCGATTATGTTAGGTAAGTTTTATATAGACTATAGCAGAGATAAGGAAGCAGCTCAGTATTTAAATGAGGGTGTGGAGACGTTCAAGAAGCTTGGGTTATTGAAAGAGTCTTAATCTGTGGTGGATAGGTGAGAATTATGGAGATACTTTCTACAGGGGAAAAAATTAAAAGGGCACGAATATATAAGGGATTAACCTTAAAGGATCTTTGCGAAGATAAAATATCTGTTTCAAAAATGAGTTGTATAGAAAATGATAAGGTTAGGTCAGAAGAATGGGTATTAGACTTTGTTGCAGAAAAACTTGATATAGATTCTAATTACCTAAAACAAGATATAAGAGCGCAGGTAATGAGAAATATTGAAGAGATACGAAAGCAGGAAATTTCTAAGGATTATGAAGAGATATTAGAATATAATCTAAAGTTTATTGAAGAATATTCTTATTATGACCTGTCATTCCAAATTATGCATTTACTTTTTAACTACTACTTAGATAATAATAAGATTGAAAAGATACAATTGATGATTTCTAAGTACTATGATTACCTACAGAAGAGCTTTTCTGAAGAAGGAGCAGCTGTATACTATATGGATATAGCGAGGTTTTTCTATATTACTAAAGAGTTTGTACAAGCATCTAATTATTATAATAATGTTAGAGAGATTGCTAAAAAAGGCAATAACTTTATTTTACTTTCAAGAGCAACGTATAATGAAGCGGCTTGTTACTTAATGCTTGAGAACCACGGAAAAGCTTATGAAATAGCTATCAAGCTTATTGATTTAATGGAGTACATAGAAAGTGATATAAAGAAAGCTGAGGCATATCATATGCTTGCAGTACTTTGTCTTAGAGGAAACCTTGATAAATTTGAAGAGTATGAACAAAAATCATATCAATTGTATAAAAATGATTTAGTTCATAAATCACAAGCAATATACAATTATGCGGCTATAATGTTTACTATAGGATTAAAAGAAAAAGCTATAGATTATATAAGTAATGCACTTGAATGTTATCCTAAAAATGATAGGGAACTTCTAGTAAATTTTATGCTTATGAATATCAGCAAGTTGATCGAAAATAATGTTTTGGACAAAGCTCAAGGCATTTGTGATGAGACTTTAGACTATGCAATTAGCTTAGATAATATTGTTTTTATCGAAAGAGCTTACTATTATAAGGCGTTAATCCTAGAGAAAGAGGGAAACCTTTACTCAGCGGAGATGTATATGAATCTATCGTTAGATGCACTTCTTAAATTTGCAAATAATAATCAAATCTACAAGAGGTACATGGAAATGGGAGATATGTATCATAGAATAGGAAACGTTGTAGAGTCCATAAAATACTTTAATTTTGCAATACAATTAGAGAAGAAGATGTAGTCATCGGATAACGATTTCTAAGCATAAAGTTGGAGTTAAAACTATATCTGATTCAAGTTTCACTTTATCAGAATAGGCTACAAGAGAATATAATGATTAAATATAAGGTTTAACTAAAGTCAGATGGGGCTGTACATATCCCGTCTGACTTTTTTATTTGATGACTACCCGCTCTAATAATCCATCTGATGCTTAGAACCCTGTTTATTATGAGCTGTTTTAGGAATATTGAATAGTAAGCTTATTTCCATGAGTTCATTTATTTGCCATCATTATTTAAAAAATAAAGGTTAACCTATATGATAGAGACGATAATGTTTTAAATATTATCTTTTAACTAAACTTACTAAAAGAAGGTGGTTTTGTGAAAAGGTATATTCCTATTTTGTGTATTGTATTCTGTTCCGCATTGTTTCTATGTTTATATCCATTGAATTTTAATAAGGTTCCTGATTCGCATATTAATGATAATACTAATAATAGTAAGATTTCAATTAATAATGAGAGTTTAGTTCAAGAAAAACCTCTATATCCTAGAGAAGTTTTTCTAACCTTTGATGATGGTCCCTGCACAAATAATACTAAGAAAATATTGAATATACTCAAGGAATATAACGTAAAGGCTACCTTTTTTGTTGTAGGAAAGAAAGGGGAAGAAAATCCTACTATATTGAAGGAACTGAGCGACAGTGGCATGAGTATAGGTATACATACATATTCTCATGAGTACAAGAAAATATATAAAAATTTAGAAGGATACTTGGAGGATTTTCATACTTGCAAGAATGTTATAAAAAATATAACTGGTAAAGAACCTCTTAAATACATAAGGCTACCTGGTGGATCTGATAACTTAGTTACGAGCAAAAGTGTTTTGGAAAGTATAAAAAGAAACTTAAACGAAAAAGGGTTTAAATATGTAGACTGGAATGTGTGCACAGGAGATGCAGAAAATAACAAAATTACTGTAGATATGTTAAAAAAGAATATAAGAGTACAATGTAAGAGCAAGAAACTTGCAGTGGTATTAATGCACGACACATATTACAAACATTTTACAGTAGAAGCGCTGCCAGATATCATAAAATATCTTAAAGATGAAGGCTTTGTTTTTAGAACCTTTGATGATTTGACTCTAGGAGAAGAAAAGGAAATGATAAGAATGAGAATATTAAATCGCAGTTAAATATTAAATGTATAGATAAACAATACCGAAAGTCAACTTATCCTCCGAGACATAATACCAATTTTCGGTACGTTAAATATTTTTAAGAAGTCTAAAGCTCAGGATTTATGAAAAACTAAGAATCTTAGAAAACTCGCTGACGTTCAGACAATCTAAGATTCTAAGTCTTTCACAAATCATTCGCTAAGACTACTAAAAAATATTTAAATCTATCCCCAAATTGGTATTATGTCTCTCCGAATAAGTCAACTTTCTAGATTGGATATTTATATAGATAAGCAACACCGAAAGTAGACTTATCCTCCGAGACATAATACCAATTTTCGGTACGTTAAATATTTTTAAGAAGTCTAAAGCTCAGGATTTACGAAAAACTAAGAATCTTCGATAACTCGCTAACGCTCAGACAATCTAAGATTCTAAGTTTTTCATAAATCCTTCGCTAAGACTACTAAAAAATATTTAAATCTATCCTCAAATTGGTATTATTTCTCTCCAAATAAGTCTACTTTCTAATTTTGATATCTATATAGATAAACAAATTCATAGTTTGACTAATGTACTCGTTAAATCCTTGCAGACTAAAGAGACTTTCTCGATTTATATGTCAAGTTATAAAGTTGTTTATCTATATGCAAAAGCACTATTAAAATTTATCCGATGATCGCCTGCTCTAATACCTCCTTGTACTGTGTGAAAGCGGGAGCAAAGAGTGGCTACGACTCTGGATAAATTTTAATAGTGCAATATAAGCTTAAGGCTAAATTTTCTATTAAGATGATATCTTAAATGGAATTTTTAATTACTCTTTCTTTCGAGTTTCTCTTTTAACTATAAATTCTTTTGCTTTAAGTTCAAAACTATCATCTAATGGTTCTAGGCTCACTTCTCCATATTTTTTACTTAGGGCGGAAGTGATAAGTCTATCAGCTAATTCAGGGTTTTTAGATAAAAGAGAGCCATGAAAATATGTGCAGAAGCAATTTTTATATATACACCCTTCATATTTATCTTCACCGTTATTGCCATATCCGGCAACTACCTTGCCAAGAGGTTTTAGACTTCCGATATAGGTCCTTCCGGAGTGATTTTCGAAGCCTACATAGGTTTCATTGAATTCTTCGTTATGTATTACCGTATTTCCAATGAATCTTGTGTCTCCACCTTCACTGTATATGTCCAAGATTCCAAGCCCTTCAAGTTTATCTCCATCTGGTGTAGTATAGTATTTTCCAAGTAATTGATATCCACCACATATAGCTAAGAATACTTTTTCATTTTCTATATACTCCACTAGACCATCCTTCTTGTTTTGACTTAAGTCCTCAGAAACTATAGATTGTTCATAATCTTGGCCGCCTCCAAAAAAGGTTATATCATGCTGTTCAGCGTTAAAAGGATCACCTAAGGATACATTAGATATATTAACTTTTATCCCTCTTTGTTCAGCCCTGTATTTTAAAATAAGAATATTACCGAGGTCACCATATACGTTTAATAAATCTGGGTATAAATGACATATATTAAGTTCCATTGAGTTACACTCCTTTATAATGAACTTCTTTGATAAGTTATTTACCACAACTTTTTAATGTACCCTTTAGAATTAAGATACTTTCTAAAGTTTATCATAGCAGTATAAGTAGCTAATATGTAAACTTTATCTGTTTTACAAGACTTGATTTCCTCTAGTAGTTTTTCATATCTTTCGCAGATGATGAATTTATCATCTGGAAGTCCAGAAATCTTAAGTCTTATTGCCATATCATAAAGCCTTATTCCAGCTACCATTATTTTATCAATATCTAGTGATGCTAGCTTTTCGAAGTTAACATCCCATATCCAAGATACATCCCTACCATCTGCATAGTTATCATTTAATAATACTGCAAGATCGAATTTGCTTTTATTAAGATTTATAGTATTTATTGCCTGATCATATCCAGCTGGATTTTTAACTAAAATTATTTTAACATCTTTACCTTCGATATCTATGTTTTCTTGTCTTCCAAAACTGCTTTGTTGACTTTTTAAAGATTTAGCGATTACTGAATTTTCAACCCCACAAACCTTTGATACTGAATAAGCGCATAAGGCGTTGTATATATTATAGGTTCCTGGTTGATTTATGTAATATTCCTTACCGTTAATAATAACAAGAGAGCCTTCTGGAGTTTGTTCTTTAATTTCATCTATCCTATAGTCCAATTCTGGTCTTTTGTAACCGCAGTTTTCGCAATAGAAATCTCCTAAATGGTTATATGTAAGATAGTTGTATTTGTATGGGCTTTTACACCTTTTACAGAACTTCGCATCTGCATTCAAATCAAGAATCTTATTGTTATCTAAAGATGTATTAAATCCATAGTAAATAGTTCGATTAGGAAGCTCCAAATCTCCAAGTAATGATTCATCACCATTTAAAACTAAATTTGCAAGAGGAACTTTTTCAACCCCCTGGAGAATTTTCTTTAAAGTTGTATAGACCTCTCCATATCTATCTAGTTGATCTCTGAACAGATTTGTAATAGTTATTACTTCTGGAGTTACATAATTAGTGAAAAGCTGTACATTTGCTTCATCACATTCAATAATAGCATACTTAGTTTCGGAACATTTAGTAAAGCAAAAATTCTCCACAAAGCAGGAAACTATTCCCGGAAGCATATTGGCACCTGTATTATTTGTTATAACGTATTTTCCACTATCTTTTAGCATATTATATATCATACTTGTAGTTGTTGTCTTTCCATTGGTACCAGTGATAAGAATCACTTTATAGTCCTTACAAACTGTCTTTAAAATATCTTTATCTAATTTCAAGGCAACTCTTCCAGGAAAGTTACTCCCACCTTTAAATAAAGTTTTGGATAGCTTTATTATTATTTTTGAAACTATCACACTAAAAAAAGATTTTATATTAATTTTTGACACCACCTTTTAAAGATTAACGATGTGTTGTACAAACTATCACAACTCTTAAATATTATAATACATTATAACTTTTTTTACATCAACAAAAATTAGGGGACAGTTTGCAATTGTTATAACATTTGGGGACACACTACAATTATTAAGCATTCATAAAGCTAGTTTGCAAATTTTCAATATAGGGACAGTACACAAGTTTTCAGCAATAAATTTGAGTGTTGACAGACTATATTCAGAACTAAGTTTAAATAGGGACGCACCACAATTATTAAATACAATATATCATTAAGGTATTTATAAACTTTTAAACCAACGATGTAAGTAGAAAAATTGTGGACTGTCCCCATTATAATGAGTAGAAATTGTAGTGTGTCCCCAGTATATAAGTGAATGCTGCAAACTTTTATTATTAGGAGATGAATTAATGAAAAAGGTATTAAATATAGCACATAGAGGATTTAGTGGAGAGTATCCTGAAAATACAATGCTTGCATTTATGAAAGCAATTGAGATAAAATGTGATGGTATCGAAACAGATGTACAGCTAACAAAAGATGGAATAGCTGTTTTGTGCCACGACGAAACAGTAGATAGAACAACTGATGGTACTGGATTTATAAAAGACTATACATATGATGAACTTTCAAGGCTAAATGCTGGAGATAAAGAGTCGGGTAATTTGAGAATATCTAAAATACCAACCTTAGATGAGTTCTTGAATTACGTTAAGGATAAGAATATACTTATAAATCTTGAATTAAAAAATAGTATAATAATGTATCCGTGTATAGAAGAACTAGTTATAAATAAGATTTATAAATATAATATTCAAGATAACTGTATTCTCTCTTCATTTAATCATTATTCAATAGTGAAGTGTAAAAAACTAGATAGCAAAATAAAAACTGGTCTATTATATGATGAAATTCTTTATAAACCAGAAAAGTACATAGAATATGTGGGAGCTGATATGCTTCACCCTAATTTTCACTCTATTTGCTCAGGGGATATTATAAAAGGGGTAAAAGAAAAGAATATTCCACTTAACGTGTATACAGTTAATAAGGAAGAGGATATGATTAGGATGATTAAATTGGGGGTAGATGGTATAATTACAAACTATCCCGATAAGTTAAGGAAGATAATCTCCAATCAATTTCTTGAAATATAAAAGTGGTAAAATATTAAACATAATACAAAAGAATAAGGACGTGATTAATCTGAAAAAAGGGTATGTTTACTCGATAATATCTGCGATTCTATTTGGAACAGCAGGTATATTTGTCAAACTAGCTCATAATACTGGGCTTGATTCTGTAAGTCTTCTTACAGTTCAATATATGATAGCAGTATTTCTAATGTTTCTAACTGCATTTTTAAAAAACAAAGAAAAACTTTATGTAAGCAAAAAGCAGCTTATTGACTTGGCTATACTCGGTGGTGTAGGGAATACTCTAATGACTATATTTTATTACATGGCTTTTGAGTATTTGCCTGTAGCAATGGTTACAATGCTTTTGTTTACATATCCAATAATGGTTTTTATATATTCTGTAATTTTCGAAAAACAGAATATTAATAGAAAAAAAGTTTTAGCAATTATTGCAGCATTTTTAGGTTGTATTTTAACCTTGAATGTTTTATCTGGAGAGTTTATGTATTCAGTAAAGGGAATAATATTTGGACTTCTAAGTGCTATTTTTTATGCCTTTATGAATTTATATTCAGAAAAGAAGTTGGAGGATGTAGATTCTTTATCTATAAATGCCTACTCTACTTTATTTTCTCTAATAGTTTTAATTTTATATAAGCCGCCAGGAATAATATTTAGTGGACAAATTAAACTGGATAGTTTAATTTACATAGTTATACTTGCAATTTTCTGTGAGATAATACCGTTAACCCTTTTATATGAAGCTATACAATATATAGGGGCGTTAAAGGTATCTATAATAAGCAATTTAGAAATTCCTACAGCAATGATAGTATCTTTTCTATTACTAAAGGAGTCAATGTTAATTACACAGATTATTGGCGCAGTACTTATATTCTATTCCATACATTTAGTTAGACAAGAAGAAACCATACTAAAAAAGAAAGCATCATGAAATAAGTGTTAAATTAAATATAATAAAAGCACTATCAAAATAATATTGATAGTGCTTATTTCAATTACGATAACCTAATATAAAGCCTTGCAATATAATAGACTTTGAAACAGTCCTTAAGTTTTTCCTAAAAACATTATATTACTGAACCGTTAATGCCCTGTTTGTAAAATTCCCTATTATATTATTTACAGGAGATATAGTTACAAAAGATTTCGGGTCTATATCATTTACGATAGTTCTCAAGGTACTCAATTGATTTTTCTGAATAACCAAATATATAAATTTCTTACTATCACTAGAATATCCTCCAACAGCGTCTAGAACAGTAACACCTCTTACAAGTTTTGTCTGAATTTCATTTATTATTAAATCAGAATTCTCACATATTATCACACACTGCCTTGAAGAAGCTAGTCCTTCTTGAATTGCATCCATTGTTTTTGTTCTTATGAAACTCATTATAAGTGCATACATAACTGACTGAGGTCCCATTACAATTCCAACTAATATATAAACAATGATGTCTTGTACCAAAAGCAGCTGAGAAAGATTCAATGATTTAAATTTATTATTTATCATTTTAGCAGATATATCTAGCCCACCAGAAGATCCTTTGGCTATGAAGACTACTGAACCGCCTATACCAAATAGTAGTCCACAAAATATAGATGCAAGCAGTCTGTCGTTAAGTGTTGGGATCTTTAAAAATAGATTCATATTATCTATTAAAATTGAGGTTAAAAATACCACAAATACACTTCTTATGGTAAATTTTCTACCTAATAGCTTGTAACCAAAAATAAATAACGGAATATTAAATAACAAACTCATTAATCCTACCTTAGTACCGAATAAATGATTCAAAGAAAGTGCTATACCAGTGACACCACCGCTTCCTATTTCACAAGGTATCATAAAGGCGGTTGTAGCAAACGCAGATGTTACGCTCCCAAGTATAAGTATTAAGTATTCAATAACAGTATTTTTAAAATTATTCACTTATATAACCCTCCATATTAATATTAAATTTGCAATCTAACATTCATGCATACAAGATATTAGCATAAAACACTTCAATAAACAACATGGATATTATTAATAATTTGTTATCTTTTATATACCGATATTATCAGTAAACGGTTTCCGAGAGAATAATGAACGACAACAGTAATTATTGGTATATATATATAAACTTTTTTCGATTATAAGTATTTTTAATTATAGAAAGTTATACTTTCAAAAGTAGGATTTATATTAGCTGTAATATTTTAGACTGGCTTTGCAAGTTGCAATGAGAAAAAATTGCATTATAAATATATCACAAAGATAAAAGTATAGCATTTTACCATGTTAAACAGTTAAATGTGTTACATTAATGAAGGTTAAACAACAAAAACAAAGCAAAACTGGTTAAAAATAAAATTTTTCTTGCATTTTTCTATATTTGGTGTAATATATAACTATATAGTGCTAGGGGGTTAAATGATGAATATAAATTTAGATTACTTGAACATTAATAATTATAAAAATTTGTATAGAAATTTATCAGTGGCTGATTTAACAGAATTTGCAGTTAGAAGAGGCGAAGGAGTTTTATCAGACAAAGGAGCCCTAGTTGTAAATACAGGGAAATATACTGGTAGATCACCTAAAGATAGATTTATTGTGAAACAAAAAAGCATTGAAGAAAAAATAAATTGGGGAAGCGTAAACCTTCCAACGGATGAAAACGTATTTAACAATCTATATAATAAGGTTATTGAGTACTTAAGCGACAAGGATTTATTCGTATTTGACGGATTCGTTGGTGCAATGAAGGAATATACTCTACCTATAAGAGTCGTTTGTGAACAGGCATCACAAGCTATGTTTTCGAATCAATTATTTAGAAGACCTAGTATCGTAGAATTAATTGACTTTGCACCTGAATTTAACATTATTTCAGCACCAGGGTTCAAAGCTAATGGGGCAGAGGATGGGATTAATTCTGAAGCTTTCATATTAGTTAACTTCGATAAAAAAATAATTTTAATAGGCGGAACTCAATATTCAGGAGAGATAAAGAAATCAGTTTTCTCTATAATGAATTTCTTGTTACCTGAAAAGGGAGTTATGCCAATGCACTGCTCAGCTAATATTGGCGCTGATGGTAATACAGCTGTGTTCTTTGGATTATCAGGAACAGGAAAAACTACTCTATCTGCAGATCCTGAGAGAAATCTAATTGGAGATGACGAACATGGATGGAGTGATAATGGCGTATTCAATTTTGAAGGCGGTTGTTATGCTAAAACAATAAAGTTAGATCCTGAAAAAGAAAAAGAAATATATAATGCTATAAAGTTTGGAACTATATTAGAAAATGTTGAGCTTCATAATAATAGAAAGCCAGACTTTGAAAGTAATAAGTATACTGAAAATACAAGAGCAGCTTATCCACTCGAATATATTGATAATATTGAAAAGAGTGGAATAGGTGGAAATCCAAGTACTATTATTTTCTTAACAGCAGATGCTTTTGGAGTAATGCCTCCTATATCTAAGCTTTCAAAAGAAGCAGCTATGTATCATTTTATGTCAGGATATACAAGTAAGGTTGCAGGAACTGAAAGAGGAATAACTGAGCCTAAAGCTACTTTCTCTGCTTGTTTTGGAGAACCTTTTATGCTTATGAATCCAACTGTGTACGCTGAACTTCTTGGAGAAAAGATAGATAAGTATAATACAGAGGTTTATCTTGTGAACACTGGTTGGCTAAGTGGTGGATACGGAAAAGGTAGCAGAATAAAGCTTTCCTATACAAGAGCTATGGTTAAAGCTGCATTGGAAGGTACTCTAAAAAATTCAAGCTTTGTTGAACATCCTATATTTAAGGTATTAATGCCAACAGAGTGTCCAGGCGTACCGTCAGAACTATTAAATCCTAAGAATACCTGGGAAGATAAAGAAGGATACGATGTTAAGGCGTTAGAATTAGCCGAAAAGTTTAGTGAAAACTTCAAGAAATTTAATAATGTACCTGATAATATTGTTAAAGCTGGTCCAGAAGTAAAAGCTATTAATGTTAAAAATATATAAATGTATTTATTTTAGAATATAAAATTTATAGAAGCTTCATTTCCATATAAATAAACAGGAAATGGAGCTTTTTGATTTAGTTAATACACTAATATTGTTAAGCGTATTAAAAAAGCATTGAATCTAGCATTCTTTTATTAATAAAGTACAAAATATGACTAAACTTAGCAATTGACAATCTAAATAAAATAGGATAATTATTAAAGGTATGTTTAAAGGCAGGTGTTATTATGAAGTTAAAGAAGGTTGGAATGAGAAACTTAAAAACTGCACTCTCAGTTTCAATATGCGTAGCTTTATCACAGTATTTTAATAGAGAGTATATTTTCTACGCAGCAGTGGCTGCTGTGATGGCTATGCAAAGCTCAGTTTCTGATTCTTTTAAAGCGGGAAAGAATAGAATGCTAGGCACTATTATGGGAGCTTTTATAGGTCTTGTATGTGCAATAGTTAACCCTGGAAATGCAGTTCTATGTGGAATAGGTGTTAGTATAATAATATACGTTTGTGATGCTTTAGATTGGGGAAAATCTGTAACTATATCTTGTACAGTTTTTCTTGTAATCATGTTGAGCTTAAATAATAGAGGACCAGTAGCATATAGTATTAATAGAACTCTAGATACATTCTTAGGTATAATTGTAGCCGTCTTAGTTAACTATTTTGTATACCCTCCAGAACATATAGATAAGGTATATGAGGAGCGTGCAATTGCTGTAAAGAAAGTGTTTAATATTGTGGAAGATAAATTGTGTTACAATAAAGAAATAGATTTGGAAAGTTTGAATAATGGGATTATAAAGCTCGAGAATATATTAGGCACATACTTATCTGAATTGAGGATAAAAAAACAACAAGAATTAGCAATAGATAAAATAAAAGAGGTAATTCAGGTTTGTAAGGATGTATATATGCATTTAAAGATAATTCAATCATTGGAAAAGAATTATAGTTTTAGCCAGGAAAACTATAATCATCTTAAGAGAATATTTAGACATGATTTCACTATTGAGGAGGACGATAGCGAGATAAGTGTAGTATTTAACTATCATACAAATAAAATAATAGAAGGTTTATGTACATTAGAAGGTCTTTAAATAATATGGGTAAGCTTATAAGGAAATAGTTTATCCGATGACTAACCGCTCTAATACTCCCCCGCACTCTGTGAAAGCGATTCACACCAAATCGGAGATTTGGGTTCTCTGCTTTTCTCCAAGGGGGAGTAAAGAGCGGCTACGTCCCTGGATAACGACTTCTAAGCATCAGGTGGAGTTAAAACTCCATCTGATGCTTAGAATTCTGTTTATAGATAAGTTATAGGTTGTATTTTGACTGCTTAAAATAGTATAATGAAAATTGTTGTTATAAAAATTAAGTAAGAGAGTGAGTGTGAATAATGGAGATAATTCTTATGCTTAAAGCTGCTATTATCGGAATAGTAGAAGGAGTAACCGAGTTTTTGCCTGTTTCCTCTACTGGACATATGATTATAGTAGGAAATTTGATTAATTTTCGGGCACCAGCATATCCAAAAGAATATGTGGGTATGTTTGAAGTTGTAATTCAGCTTGGTGCTATATTAGCTATAGTTGTTCTTTATTGGAAAAAAATAAAAAATTCCTTGATAAATATCGCGCCTGGAAAATGGGGCTTCAAGTTATGGTTGAACATAATTGTGGCATTTATGCCATCAGCTGTTATAGGACTTCTTCTACATAAAACTATTGAAGAGAAACTATTTAATGCTGTTACTGTGTCAATCGCATTAGTTCTAGGCGGATTTTTAATGATATTTATGGAGAAAAAATATAGAAGAGGAAACAAAACTAGAAGTATTGATGACGTTAATATTGTACAAGCATTTAAAATAGGATGTTTCCAATGCCTTGCATTATGGCCAGGTATGTCAAGATCAGCTTCTACTATAATGGGAGCATGGGTGAGTGGTTTAAATAATGTGGCAGCTGCAGAATTCTCATTTTTCTTAGCTATACCTACAATGGTAGCAGCTTCTGGACTTTCATTAATAAAATCAAATGTTGTAATGAATAGTTCACAAATTATAGCTCTTGTAGTAGGCTTTGTAGTATCTTTTGTTGTTGCTATAGTTGTTGTAGAAAAGTTCATAAGCTTCCTACAAAGAAAACCAATGAGAGTATTTGCTATATATAGAATATTTATTGGAGTAATAATACTTATTCTAGTGTTTACAAAAGTAATAACAGTATAATTTCATTAGCCTTATTCCTATATTGGAGTAAGGTTTTGTTTTTTTATGGGGTAAATTCTTATATGGTATTTTGAAAGAAAGGTTAACATAAAATCGGAAAATTCGATTCGTTAATTACATTGAATAAAAGCGGTTTGCGTAAAATCAAGGTCTGTCTTCCGTTGTTTTCTAAATTTACATTATCAGTGTTTATATATTTTAAATTGATAAGTCTAGAATTATAAAGTTACAATCTAATATAATAGTACTTTGAATCAATAAAATAAAAAAAGACGAGATATAAAATATCTCGTCTTTTGGTGCTGAAGACCGGAATCGAACCGGTACGGGTTTTAAAGCCCGCAGGATTTTAAGTCCTGTGCGTCTGCCAGTTCCGCCACTCCAGCGCAATTCGTACTGACAATAATCATTATATTTCAGAATAGTTTTAGTGTCAATAGAAAAGTTTAAAATAATTGTAAAAAAGTTTGATTATCATATACTTATCCTGGAGTGTCATTATATGTGAATTTAATTAATCGCTAGAAAAATAAAGAATATACAATATAAGTTTAAATTTTGAACGATAAGTAACATTAAAGGCTATACTTTTGTGATACAATAACACATGTCGTCAGGAGATGACGAAAGTTGATAAAAAATAATAAAAATATGTTGACAAAATAGTCAACGTGTGATAATCTAATTGAGTCAGCAAAACAGTGGTCTTTGAAAATTAAACAGAGTGAAAAATAAGTTAAAACTTGTTTTTAAATAAACCAGCAATTCTTTGAGTTACTTTTAAAGTAACAAAACAGTAATGAGCAAGCAAACTTTTAAATTGAGAGTTTGATCCTGGCTCAGGACGAACGCTGGCGGCGTGCCTAACACATGCAAGTCGAGCGATGAAACCCTTCGGGGTGGATTAGCGGCGGACGGGTGAGTAACACGTGGGTAACCTGCCTCAAAGAGGGGGATAGCCTCCCGAAAGGGAGATTAATACCGCATAACATTAGTTTTTCGCATGAAGAACTAATTAAAGGAGTAATCCGCTTTGAGATGGACCCGCGGCGCATTAGCTAGTTGGTGAGGTAAAGGCTCACCAAGGCGACGATGCGTAGCCGACCTGAGAGGGTGATCGGCCACATTGGAACTGAGATACGGTCCAGACTCCTACGGGAGGCAGCAGTGGGGAATATTGCACAATGGGCGAAAGCCTGATGCAGCAACGCCGCGTGAGTGATGAAGGCCTTCGGGTTGTAAAGCTCTGTCTTTGGGGACGATAATGACGGTACCCAAGGAGGAAGCCACGGCTAACTACGTGCCAGCAGCCGCGGTAATACGTAGGTGGCAAGCGTTGTCCGGATTTACTGGGCGTAAAGGATGCGTAGGCGGATATTTAAGTGAGATGTGAAATTCCCGGGCTTAACTTGGGAGCTGCATTTCAAACTGGATATCTAGAGTGTGGGAGAGGAGAATGGAATTCCTAGTGTAGCGGTGAAATGCGTAGAGATTAGGAAGAACACCAGTGGCGAAGGCGATTCTCTGGACCATAACTGACGCTGAGGCATGAAAGCGTGGGTAGCAAACAGGATTAGATACCCTGGTAGTCCACGCCGTAAACGATGAGTACTAGGTGTAGGGGGGTCCAACCCTCTGTGCCGCAGTTAACACAATAAGTACTCCGCCTGGGAAGTACGATCGCAAGATTAAAACTCAAAGGAATTGACGGGGGCCCGCACAAGCAGCGGAGCATGTGGTTTAATTCGAAGCAACGCGAAGAACCTTACCTGGACTTGACATCCCCTGAATTACTCGTAATGGAGGAAGCCCTTCGGGGCAGGGAGACAGGTGGTGCATGGTTGTCGTCAGCTCGTGTCGTGAGATGTTAGGTTAAGTCCTGCAACGAGCGCAACCCTTATCATTAGTTGCTACCATTAAGTTGAGCACTCTAGTGAGACTGCCCGGGTTAACCGGGAGGAAGGTGGGGATGACGTCAAATCATCATGCCCCTTATGTCCAGGGCTACACACGTGCTACAATGGTGAGTACAATTAGATGCAAACCCGCGAGGGGGAGCCAAACTAAAAAACTCATCCCAGTTCGGATTGTAGGCTGAAACTCGCCTACATGAAGCTGGAGTTGCTAGTAATCGCGAATCAGAATGTCGCGGTGAATACGTTCCCGGGCCTTGTACACACCGCCCGTCACACCATGAGAGCTGGCAACACCCGAAGTCCGTGAGGTAACCGTAAGGAGCCAGCGGCCGAAGGTGGGGTCAGTGATTGGGGTGAAGTCGTAACAAGGTAGCCGTAGGAGAACCTGCGGCTGGATCACCTCCTTTCTAAGGAATAATAACTAGAAACTTAGGTTTTTAGTTACATTGGAGTTCTGGTTTACACTCTGTTTAATTTTGAGAGACTATTATGTTTCTTTATAGTATGGGGGTATAGCTCAGCTGGGAGAGCACCTGCCTTGCACGCAGGGGGTCAAGGGTTCGAATCCCTTTATCTCCACCATACGGGCTTATAGCTCAGCTGGTTAGAGCGCACGCCTGATAAGCGTGAGGTCGATGGTTCGAGTCCATTTAAGCCCACCACATTGTTCTTTGAAAATTGCACAGTGATAAGCGTTAAATAATGAAAGTTATTTAACATAAACAAAGTAAAGCTAAAGGTATATATACCTTTGTAGAATTATGATTTAAGGTCAAGCTACAAAGGGCGCATGGTGAATGCCTTGGCACCAGTAGCCGATGAAGGACGCGATAAGCTGCGATAAGCTTCGGGTAGGCGCAAATAGCCTGCGATCCGGAGATTTCCGAATGGGGCAACCCACATAGCTAACGCTATGTACTGTAAACTGAATTCATAGGTTTATAGAGGTATACCCGGGGAACTGAAACATCTAAGTACCCGGAGGAAGAGAAAGAAAAATCGATTTCCTAAGTAGCGGCGAGCGAAAGGGAAAGAGCCCAAACCAGGAACTTGTTCCTGGGGTTGCGGACAGATCATAAAAGGAAGTAGGAATTAATTGAAGAGAGCTGGAAGGCTCCGCCATAGAAGGTAACAGCCCTGTAGATGAAAATGAAAACTTCTAGATCTGATCCAGAGTACCACGAGACACGTGAAACCTTGTGGGAAGCAGGGAGGACCACCTCCCAAGGCTAAATACTAACTGGTGACCGATAGTGAAGCAGTACCGTGAGGGAAAGGTGAAAAGAACCCCGGAAGGGGAGTGAAATAGAACCTGAAACCGTGTGTCCACAATCAGTCGAAGCAGTTTTACCTGCGACGACGTGCTTTTTGTAGAACGAGCCAGCGAGTTACGATGTGTAGCAAGGTTAAGTATTTAAGATACGCAGCCGAAGGGAAACCGAGTCTGAATAGGGCAAAAAGTTGCATGTCGTAGACCCGAAACCGGGTGACCTATCCATGGACAGGTTGAAGCGGAAGTAAAATTCCGTGGAGGACCGAACCACATTGGTGTTGAAAAACCATGGGATGAGCTGTGGATAGCGGAGAAATTCCAATCGAACTCGGAGATAGCTGGTTCTCCTCGAAATAGCTTTAGGGCTAGCGTTTTGAATGAGTAGTGGAGGTAGAGCACTGAATGGGCTAGGGGCTGACAACAGTTACTGAACCCTATCAAACTCCGAATGCCATATACTTGAATCAAAGCAGTCAGACTACGAATGATAAGATCCGTGGTCAAAAGGGAAACAGCCCAGACCATCAGCTAAGGTCCCAAAGTGTAAGTTAAGTGGAAAAGGATGTGGGATTTCTAAGACAACTAGGATGTTGGCTTAGAAGCAGCCACTCATTTAAAGAGTGCGTAATAGCTCACTAGTCGAGAGATCCTGCGCCGAAGATGTTCGGGGCTAAAACTTACCACCGAAGCTATGGATTCACCGTAAGGTGAGTGGTAGAGGAGCTTCCTGTATGGGTTGAAGTCGTACCGTAAGGAGCGGTGGACTGTACAGGAGTGAGTATGCTGGCATAAGTAGCGAGAAATAAGTGAGAATCTTATTGGTCGAAAACCTAAGGTTTCCTGAGGAAGGCTCGTCCGCTCAGGGTTAGTCGGGACCTAAGCCGAGGCCGAAAGGCGTAGGTGATGGACAATCGGTTGATATTCCGATACCACCAGTTTGCGTTATTACAAATGGGATGACGCAGGAGGATAAGATGTGCGCACTATTGGATGTGCGTCTAAGCACTTAGGCAGACTAGATAGGCAAATCCGTCTAGTTAATGCTGAGGTGTTACGGGGAGCCCTTTTGGGCGAAGTATCTGATTCCACGCTGCCAAGAAAAGTCTCTATGGAGTAAACTGGTGCCCGTACCGCAAACCGACACAGGTAGGTGAGGAGAGAATCCTAAGACCAGCGGAAGAATTGTTGTCAAGGAACTCGGCAAATTGACCCCGTAACTTCGGGAGAAGGGGTGCCACCGCAAGGTGGTCGCAGAGAATAGGCCCAAGCAACTGTTTAGCAAAAACACAGGTCTCTGCTAAAGCGAAAGCTGATGTATAGGGGCTGACGCCTGCCCGGTGCTGGAAGGTTAAGGGGAACACTTAGCGCAAGCGAAGGTGTGAACTTAAGCCCCAGTAAACGGCGGCCGTAACTATAACGGTCCTAAGGTAGCGAAATTCCTTGTCGGGTAAGTTCCGACCCGCACGAATGGCGTAATGACTTGGGCACTGTCTCGACAACAAATCCGGCGAAATTGTATTGCGAGTGAAGATGCTCGCTACCCGCGATTGGACGGAAAGACCCCGTAGAGCTTTACTGTAGCTTAGCATTGAGTCTCGGTATTGTCTGTACAGGATAGGTGGGAGACTGCGAAGCAGAGGCGTCAGCCTTTGTGGAGTCGTCCTTGGGATACCACCCTGACAGTACTGGGATTCTAACCGGCGGCCATGAATCTGGTCACGGGACATTGTTAGGTGGGCAGTTTGACTGGGGCGGTCGCCTCCTAAAAAGTAACGGAGGCGCCCAAAGGTTCCCTCAGAACGGTTGGAAATCGTTCGTAGAGTGCAAAGGCAGAAGGGAGCCTGACTGCGACACAAACAAGTGGAGCAGGGACGAAAGTCGGGCTTAGTGATCCGGTGGTACCTCGTGGGAGGGCCATCGCTCAACGGATAAAAGCTACCTCGGGGATAACAGGCTGATCTCCCCCAAGAGTCCACATCGACGGGGAGGTTTGGCACCTCGATGTCGGCTCGTCGCATCCTGGGGCTGAAGTAGGTCCCAAGGGTTGGGCTGTTCGCCCATTAAAGCGGCACGCGAGCTGGGTTCAGAACGTCGTGAGACAGTTCGGTCCCTATCCGTCGCGGGCGTAGGAAATTTGAGAGGAGCTGTCCTTAGTACGAGAGGACCGGGATGGACTGACCTCTGGTGCACCAGTTGTTCCGCCAGGAGCACAGCTGGGTAGCTATGTCGGGACGGGATAAACGCTGAAAGCATCTAAGCGTGAAGCCCACCTCAAGATAAGATTTCCCATAGCGTAAGCTAGTAAGACCCCTTGAAGAACACAAGGTTGATAGGTCAGAGGTGTAAGCATGGTAACATGTTCAGCTGACTGATACTAATAGGTCGAGGGCTTGACCTAATATATCACTGTGCAATTTTGAGAGAACAATTCTTTCAAACAAAAAATAACAATAAAAATTGATAGAAGCGAGCAGTTCAAGGAAAAGCTTGAGCGAGGAGCAGAGTTTACTTCAGTAAATGAGCACCACAGCGAAGGATTTGACGCAGAAATGCGAAGCTTATAGCAATTTTTGCGAATCTAGTGGTTATGACGTGAAGGTTACACCCGTTCCCATTCCGAACACGATGGTTAAGCTTCACAGTGCCAATGGTACTGCACGGGAGACTGTGTGGAAGAGTAGGTCGCTGCTAGATATGTAATTTGGCTAGATAGCTCAGTCGGTAGAGCAGAGGACTGAAAATCCTCGTGTCCCTGGTTCGATTCCTGGTCTGGCCACCAAAAGCACTTCATTTAATTATGAAGTGCTTTTTTTACTTTAAAGATAGTTATTTTATATTTAAGATTTGTTAAAAAAATAATAAAGTAATAAAATGTTTAGTATTAAAGGATAATAGGTATATTGATATTGAGCAACAAACACTATAATGAATATGTAAAATATTTGTTATACTAAGGAAAGACGAAACACTATAGATAATTTAGTAATATATTTTAAAATTTACATTTTAAAACTAAAAAATACTAAAATTACCTTATTATACTTTGAAGCTTATTGTAAACTTATGATTTAAGTGTTATAATTTATGATAATTATGATAATATTGTGAAATATTTGTTTAATTTATGATATTACAAAAGTTTTCAATAACTTATAAAATCTTTCAACATGAGAGGAGGATTATTGAACGAATCATTATATAAATAATGTGTTCAATAAAAAACTATGGTAGATGAAAGCAAAATTAAAGCAGCAGTTAAAATGATTATTGAAGCTATAGGAGAGGATCCAGGAAGAGAAGGATTAATTGAAACTCCTGATAGGATAGCAAGAATGTATACCGAAATTTTTTCAGGTTTATATACATCCCCAGAAGAGCATTTAAGTAAGACTTTTACTGTTGATAGTGATGACATAATATTAGAAAAAGATATACAGTTTTACTCGATGTGTGAGCATCATTTGGTTCCCTTTTATGGAAAGGCTCATGTGGCTTATATACCAAGTGGAAAAGTTGCAGGTTTGAGCAAATTAGCAAGAACAGTTGATGTATTTGCAAAAAGGCCACAACTTCAAGAGAGAATGACTTCACAGGTCGCAGATGCTATAATGGAGTACCTAGATGCTAAAGGTGTAATGGTAGTGATTGAGGCAGAGCATATGTGTATGACTATGAGAGGTGTAAAGAAGCAGGGCAGCAAAACAGTAACAGTTGTTACAAAAGGAAAGTTTAAAGAAGATTTATCACTTAGAGAAGATGTATATAGAATGATTAAGATATGATGGGGAGATGTAGCTTATTTGGACAAAGTTAATGCTATATTAAATAATAAAAATTTCATAGAGTACTTAAACAAAAGTATAGAGTATGAAAAGAATAGGATTTTCTGTAAACATGATTTGCAGCATTTTTTAGATGTAGCAAGAATAGCTTACATTATGAATTTAGAAAAGGGCATAGGAATAGATAAGCAAATAGTTTACGCAGCAGCTCTATTGCATGATATAGGAAGATGGATGCAATATAAGGAAGGCATTTCACATGAGATAGCTAGCTGTAATTTAGCAGAAGATATTTTAATTCAGTGTGGATTTGTAGAAGAAGAGATAGGAATAATTATAGGTGCTATTTCAAGTCACAGGGGAATGAAAAGTGGAAGAGAGGGCTTCAATGAGATATTTTACTTAAGTGATAAACTCTCTCGTGGATGTTTCACTTGTAAGGCTGTATCGGATTGTAATTGGCCTAATTCAAAGAAAAATTATAGTATCACCTATTAGCAATTAATTTGATAGCAGAAGCACATTAAGGAGAGAAGAGACTAATGGATAAGATATACGTAAAAGATTTAGAGGTTTATGCATTTCATGGGGTAAATCAGCAAGAAAAGGATATGGGGCAACGTTTTCTAATATCACTAGAGCTTTTTTTAGACCTACAAGAAGCGGGAGAAACTGATGATTTAACTAAAACGGTTAACTATGGAAAGTTATGTTTGGATGTAGAAGAACAGTTTAAAAAAGAAAAATATGATTTGATTGAAAAGGCTGCAGAAAAGCTAGCTGAATTTATTCTACTAGAATACGATTTAATAAATAGAGTAAAAGTAAAACTTAAAAAGCCGTGGGCTCCTATAGGAAAGCCGCTTGATTATGCAGCAGTTGAAATCGATAGGGGATGGCATACAGCATACGTTGCTATTGGGTCTAACATGGGAGATAGAAGTGAAAATCTAAATACGGCTATTAAGCTTATCAGTGATTCTAAGCATAGTAAGGTTTCTAAAATATCTAACTTCTATGAAACGAATCCAGTAGGATATTTGGAACAAGATAAATTCCTTAATGGTGCGTTAGAAATAAAAACACTCTTAGCTCCTAGTAAATTAATGAAATTTTTACTGGAAAAAGAAAAGGATCTGAAACGTGAAAGAATAATAAAGTGGGGACCAAGAACCATAGATTTAGATATACTACTTTACGATAATATAATAACTTCTGAGGAGGAAATAATTATTCCTCATCCCAGAATGCATGAAAGAACATTTGTATTAAAGCCGTTGTTAGATATAGCGCCATATGTAATTCATCCAATTTTAAATAAAAGAATTATACAACTGATGAATGAATTAGGTGCAGAGTAAGGATTTGAGCAATTACATTATATTTTGATTTTAAATATTGCATTGCTATCTGGAGAGTCAACATTAATAAAAATATAAGCGTATAGACTTACAAACTAAGAACACATATTATAAGATAAGAACTAGATTTTTATATTAAGTTATATAGAAATCTAGTTTTTTATATTTTGAATCAAATTATATACAAGTATAGAAAATCATCTACAAATTGGATTATTTATTATATTAAATAGCTATCATAAAAATCAGGAACTAAATGGCATAAACTAGTCCAAGAGTGTCTACAGTAGAAAATCGAAGAAATATATATTTAAGTGTAGAAATATCGGATTAATTTAATAAAATGGCTTATATTTATAAGAATTAACGGAGATTAAGTGATATTATATCTCTTGTCAGTTGAAGAGTGGTAAAGTCAACTAAAGATATTTAAGTTGATTTGCTATAAGATTCATTTTTAAAATATTGAAAAATAGTTTAAAAAATGTTGACAGATTTAATTCTACATGATAAGATGTAAAAGTCGCTAAGTTGAGTGACATGATCCTTGAAAATTAAACAGAGTGAAAGATAAGTTAAAACTTATTTTTAAATAAACCAGCAATTCTTTGAGTTACTTTTAAAGTAACAAAACAGTAATGAGCAAGCAAACTTTTAAATTGAGAGTTTGATCCTGGCTCAGGACGAACGCTGGCGGCGTGCCTAACACATGCAAGTCGAGCGATGAAACCCTTCGGGGTGGATTAGCGGCGGACGGGTGAGTAACACGTGGGTAACCTGCCTCAAAGAGGGGGATAGCCTCCCGAAAGGGAGATTAATACCGCATAACATTAGTTTTTCGCATGAAGAACTAATTAAAGGAGTAATCCGCTTTGAGATGGACCCGCGGCGCATTAGCTAGTTGGTGAGGTAAAGGCTCACCAAGGCGACGATGCGTAGCCGACCTGAGAGGGTGATCGGCCACATTGGAACTGAGATACGGTCCAGACTCCTACGGGAGGCAGCAGTGGGGAATATTGCACAATGGGCGAAAGCCTGATGCAGCAACGCCGCGTGAGTGATGAAGGCCTTCGGGTTGTAAAGCTCTGTCTTTGGGGACGATAATGACGGTACCCAAGGAGGAAGCCACGGCTAACTACGTGCCAGCAGCCGCGGTAATACGTAGGTGGCAAGCGTTGTCCGGATTTACTGGGCGTAAAGGATGCGTAGGCGGATATTTAAGTGAGATGTGAAATTCCCGGGCTTAACTTGGGAGCTGCATTTCAAACTGGATATCTAGAGTGTGGGAGAGGAGAATGGAATTCCTAGTGTAGCGGTGAAATGCGTAGAGATTAGGAAGAACACCAGTGGCGAAGGCGATTCTCTGGACCATAACTGACGCTGAGGCATGAAAGCGTGGGTAGCAAACAGGATTAGATACCCTGGTAGTCCACGCCGTAAACGATGAGTACTAGGTGTAGGGGGGTCCAACCCTCTGTGCCGCAGTTAACACAATAAGTACTCCGCCTGGGAAGTACGATCGCAAGATTAAAACTCAAAGGAATTGACGGGGGCCCGCACAAGCAGCGGAGCATGTGGTTTAATTCGAAGCAACGCGAAGAACCTTACCTGGACTTGACATCCCCTGAATTACTCGTAATGGAGGAAGCCCTTCGGGGCAGGGAGACAGGTGGTGCATGGTTGTCGTCAGCTCGTGTCGTGAGATGTTAGGTTAAGTCCTGCAACGAGCGCAACCCTTATCATTAGTTGCTACCATTAAGTTGAGCACTCTAGTGAGACTGCCCGGGTTAACCGGGAGGAAGGTGGGGATGACGTCAAATCATCATGCCCCTTATGTCCAGGGCTACACACGTGCTACAATGGTGAGTACAATTAGATGCAAACCCGCGAGGGGGAGCCAAACTAAAAAACTCATCCCAGTTCGGATTGTAGGCTGAAACTCGCCTACATGAAGCTGGAGTTGCTAGTAATCGCGAATCAGAATGTCGCGGTGAATACGTTCCCGGGCCTTGTACACACCGCCCGTCACACCATGAGAGCTGGCAACACCCGAAGTCCGTGAGGTAACCGTAAGGAGCCAGCGGCCGAAGGTGGGGTCAGTGATTGGGGTGAAGTCGTAACAAGGTAGCCGTAGGAGAACCTGCGGCTGGATCACCTCCTTTCTAAGGAATAATAACTAGAAGCTTAGGTTTTTAGTTACATTGGAATTCTGGTTTACACTCTGTTTAATTTTGAGGGATTAAAACCTCAAATAAAGCTAACACTAAGGTGGTAGCAAAATGTTCTTTGAAAATTGCACAGTGATAAGCGTTAAATGATGAAAGTTATTTAACATAAACAAAGTAAAGCTAAAGGTATAATTGTTTATATGAAAGTATAAATAACAAACCTTTGTAGATTTATGAACTAAAACTAGAAAATTGATAGAAGCAAGCAGTTCAAGGAAGGACTCGAGTGAAGAGCGGAGTTTACTTATGGTAAATGAGCATCTGAAAGAGAGGCCTGACGCAGAAATGCGAAACTTATAGCAATTTTCGGTCAACTAGGTCAAGCTACAAAGGGCGCATGGTGAATGCCTTGGCACCAGTAGCCGATGAAGGACGCGATAAGCTGCGATAAGCTTCGGGTAGGCGCAAATAGCCTGCGATCCGGAGATTTCCGAATGGGGCAACCCACATAGCTAACGCTATGTACTGTAAACTGAATTCATAGGTTTATAGAGGTATACCCGGGGAACTGAAACATCTAAGTACCCGGAGGAAGAGAAAGAAAAATCGATTTCCTAAGTAGCGGCGAGCGAAAGGGAAAGAGCCCAAACCAGGAACTTGTTCCTGGGGTTGCGGACAGATCATTAAATACTGTGATTTCTTAATTGAAGAGAGCTGGAAGGCTCCGCCATAGAAGGTAACAGCCCTGTAGGTAAAAAGAATAACAGTCAGATCTGATCCAGAGTACCACGAGACACGTGAAACCTTGTGGGAAGCAGGGAGGACCACCTCCCAAGGCTAAATACTAACTGGTGACCGATAGTGAAGCAGTACCGTGAGGGAAAGGTGAAAAGAACCCCGGAAGGGGAGTGAAATAGAACCTGAAACCGTGTGTCCACAATCAGTCGAAGCAGTTTTACCTGCGACGACGTGCTTTTTGTAGAACGAGCCAGCGAGTTACGATGTGTAGCAAGGTTAAGTATTTAAGATACGTAGCCGAAGGGAAACCGAGTCTGAATAGGGCAAAAAGTTGCATGTCGTAGACCCGAAACCGGGTGACCTATCCATGGACAGGTTGAAGCGGAAGTAAAATTCCGTGGAGGACCGAACCACATTGGTGTTGAAAAACCATGGGATGAGCTGTGGATAGCGGAGAAATTCCAATCGAACTCGGAGATAGCTGGTTCTCCTCGAAATAGCTTTAGGGCTAGCGTTTTGAATGAGTAGTGGAGGTAGAGCACTGAATGGGCTAGGGGCTGACAACAGTTACTGAACCCTATCAAACTCCGAATGCCATATACTTGAATCAAAGCAGTCAGACTACGAATGATAAGATCCGTGGTCAAAAGGGAAACAGCCCAGACCATCAGCTAAGGTCCCAAAGTGTAAGTTAAGTGGAAAAGGATGTGGGATTTCTAAGACAACTAGGATGTTGGCTTAGAAGCAGCCACTCATTTAAAGAGTGCGTAATAGCTCACTAGTCGAGAGATCCTGCGCCGAAGATGTTCGGGGCTAAAACTTACCACCGAAGCTATGGATTGATACGTAAGTATCAGTGGTAGAGGAGCTTCCTGTATGGGTTGAAGTCGTACCGTAAGGAGCGGTGGACTGTACAGGAGTGAGTATGCTGGCATAAGTAGCGAGAAATAAGTGAGAATCTTATTGGTCGAAAACCTAAGGTTTCCTGAGGAAGGCTCGTCCGCTCAGGGTTAGTCGGGACCTAAGCCGAGGCCGAAAGGCGTAGGTGATGGACAATCGGTTGATATTCCGATACCACCAGTTTGCGTTATTACAAATGGGATGACGCAGGAGGATAAGATGTGCGCACTATTGGATGTGCGTCTAAGCACTTAGGCAGACTAGATAGGCAAATCCGTCTAGTCAATGCTGAGGTGTTACGGGGAGCCCTTTTGGGCGAAGTATCTGATTCCACGCTGCCAAGAAAAGTCTCTATGGAGTGAACTGGTGCCCGTACCGCAAACCGACACAGGTAGGTGAGGAGAGAATCCTAAGACCAGCGGAAGAATTGTTGTCAAGGAACTCGGCAAATTGACCCCGTAACTTCGGGAGAAGGGGTGCCACCGCAAGGTGGTCGCAGAGAATAGGCCCAAGCAACTGTTTAGCAAAAACACAGGTCTCTGCTAAAGCGAAAGCTGATGTATAGGGGCTGACGCCTGCCCGGTGCTGGAAGGTTAAGGGGAACACTTAGCGCAAGCGAAGGTGTGAACTTAAGCCCCAGTAAACGGCGGCCGTAACTATAACGGTCCTAAGGTAGCGAAATTCCTTGTCGGGTAAGTTCCGACCCGCACGAATGGCGTAATGACTTGGGCACTGTCTCGACAACAAATCCGGCGAAATTGTATTGCGAGTGAAGATGCTCGCTACCCGCGATTGGACGGAAAGACCCCGTAGAGCTTTACTGCAGCTTAGCATTGAGTCTCGGTATTGTCTGTACAGGATAGGTGGGAGACTGCGAAGCAGAGGCGTCAGCCTTTGTGGAGTCGTCCTTGGGATACCACCCTGACAGTACTGGGATTCTAACCGGCGGCCATGAATCTGGTCACGGGACATTGTTAGGTGGGCAGTTTGACTGGGGCGGTCGCCTCCTAAAAAGTAACGGAGGCGCCCAAAGGTTCCCTCAGAACGGTTGGAAATCGTTCGTAGAGTGCAAAGGCAGAAGGGAGCCTGACTGCGACACAAACAAGTGGAGCAGGGACGAAAGTCGGGCTTAGTGATCCGGTGGTACCTCGTGGGAGGGCCATCGCTCAACGGATAAAAGCTACCTCGGGGATAACAGGCTGATCTCCCCCAAGAGTCCACATCGACGGGGAGGTTTGGCACCTCGATGTCGGCTCGTCGCATCCTGGGGCTGAAGTAGGTCCCAAGGGTTGGGCTGTTCGCCCATTAAAGCGGCACGCGAGCTGGGTTCAGAACGTCGTGAGACAGTTCGGTCCCTATCCGTCGCGGGCGTAGGAAATTTGAGAGGAGCTGTCCTTAGTACGAGAGGACCGGGATGGACTGACCTCTGGTGCACCAGTTGTTCCGCCAGGAGCACAGCTGGGTAGCTATGTCGGGACGGGATAAACGCTGAAAGCATCTAAGCGTGAAGCCCACCTCAAGATAAGATTTCCCATAGCGTAAGCTAGTAAGACCCCTTGAAGAACACAAGGTTGATAGGTCAGAGGTGTAAGCATGGTAACATGTTCAGCTGACTGATACTAATAGGTCGAGGGCTTGACCTAAAAAATATCACTGTGCAATTTTGAGAGAACAAAATTCTCAAAGGAAACTCACTCAGCAGAGCTGAGGAGTACTGATTTGTTACCAAAATCATAGATTTTGACAAATCAACATCTGGTGATTATGACGTAAAGGCTACACCCGTTCCCATTCCGAACACGAAGGTTAAGCTTTACAGTGCCGATGGTACTGCACGGGAGACTGTGTGGAAGAGTAGGTCGTTGCCAGGTTAAAATATTCCGCGATAGCTCAATGGTAGAGCACTCGGCTGTTAACCGAGTTGTTGGAGGTTCGAGCCCTCTTCGCGGAGCCATTTTTATTTTGAATAAGTAAATTGTTTTGAATTTAAGACTGCCAGATTGGGTAGTCTTTTTAGCTATATAATAATATGTTTGAAAAACTTAGTGAAAATTAATATACTATCAAATTGAAGATATGGCCACATTAGATAGTGTCTATAATTAATTGTTTAATAATTTGTAAGATTGAGACTACCTAGCGGTAGTTTTTTATGCTTTATTAAGTAATACAAATTTAAATAGAAATAATCAACAAACAAGGGGAAATGTAAGGTTTAATTAATACCAAATGAGTAACAATTAGTGCAATTATTGTACAAGAAAAGTGGGGATGAATATGCTTTTTATGAAGAAAGAGGATAAGAAACAGGGGAATTTAAGTTCTAAAGAGATAGTAGGTGCCAATGAAAGCCATGAATTAGCAAAGATGTTAAATAATCAAATGTATCAAAACATTATTAGTTCTAGGATTGTTAAAGAAGCAGAAGATGCTTTAGAGGTAACAAAGACTCTTTTAAACTCTGTAAAAGATATTAACATGGAAATGGAAAAACATAGTCAACACATAAATAAAACTGTTAGTGTATCATCAACAGTGGGTGCTTTCTCAGAGGAAGTTAACGCAAGTGTCGATGAAACAATGAATGTTATTGAAAATACCATGAATAAGGCACAAAATGGACAGAAATCTTTTGATGAGGTAGTTACCAGTATTAATTCTGTATATGATACAGTTAATAATATGAAAGATGTATTAGAAGAATTAATGGGTAAATCATCAAAAATAAAGGGAATCGTAGATACAATAAAAGGAATAGCGAAGACCACTCATCTATTGTCGTTAAATGCTAATATTGAAGCTGCAAGAGCTGGTGAAGCTGGTAAGGGTTTTTCGGTAGTAGCTGCTGAAGTGAAAAAGTTAGCAGAGAATAGTTCAAATTCAGCAGATGAAATAGATAATATAATTACTGAAATTACTAAAGTTAACGAAGACACTTTAACAATAATAAGCGAAGGAATAGATAAGGTAATCAATAGCATGAAGACAGCTGAAGATGCTAGTAGCGTTATAGACGATGTCATGAATTCTATTAAAATAACAAAGGATATATCTAATCAAATAAAAGGTGCTGTAAAGGAACAAGCTGATAAGAATCAATACATGGTAACAGTGATCAATGAGCTTGTTAACGTTTCTGAAGCTGTAAAGTCACTTAATGAAAATATTTCAATAAATGCAGAGAGACAAAAAGCTTCGTTGATGGCTTTAAAATATACTATAAATAACTTAAGTGAATTATCTAAGGTTAACCTAGATAGGAGTAAAGCGGACAGAATAGAATTTTCAATGCCAGCTTCTCCAATACCGTCTTTTGATCCCGCTATATCAGGAGATATAAATAGTTCTAACATTTTATCACAAATTAATATTGGATTAGTTCAGTTTGGAGTTGGTACAGAAGTAATAGGAGCAATAGCTAGGAACTGGTACTTAGAAAATGATAATATTACTTGGAATTTCTATTTAAGAAAAGATGCTAAATTTCATAATGGAAGAGTTATTACCGCACAGGATGTTAAATTCTCTTTTGAAAGATTACTAAGTAAACAGTTAAATTCTATAAATAGATGGTTTCTATCTATGATAGAAGGCGAAGATGAATTTTATAAAGGAATTAGCAATGAAGTATCTGGAATAGTTGTCACAGGAACTAATACTTTAAAAATAGTTTTAAAGTACCCTTACAGTTCATTTATAAATAATTTAGCGCATAATTCCTGTTCAATACTTCCAATGGAAGATATACAAAGTGTAGATTATAAACCGGTGGGAGCAGGTCCATATAAGTTTATATCTGATGATAAAGAGGGTAGGGAGATTCTATTAGAAAAGTTTTTAGGTTATACTCTCGGTGAAGCTCTGATAGATGTAATAAGGGTTAAGTATGATGACGAGAATCTAACGGAGAAGTTTCTAAAGGGAGAAATTGATTATATAAATCTTGATGCATCAAACAAGGATTTATTGATTAAGGAAGGTTATAAAATAGAACGAACTGAATGTATTGGTATGAGATTATTACCATTTAACTTTAAAAGCAATAATCCTATAGTACAAAGCAGAGAAGCTAGACAAGCATTAAGTTATTGTATTGATAGAGAGAGAATTATAAAGGAGGCTCTAGGAGACCTTGAAACTCCAGTTAATGGAGCGTTTCCTTCAAGCCTGCTTAATAATCACAACTCAAAGAGTTATAGTAGAAATTTGTCCAAAGCAAAGGAACTCATGAAAAAAAGTGGTATTATATCAGGTGATTTAACAGTTCCTATTGCCAACAATGGACCGAGAAAAGATATGCATGAGAAAGTTATAGCTGTATTAAGCGAAAATTTAAAGGATATAGGAATAGACCTGAAAATCATCAAGGTTGAAGGTGCGGAATATTACGATAGTAAAACTATAAGACAAAGTGACATGATAATCTATGGATGGTTAGGAGATTCTGGAACTGCAGATAACTTTATTGAGCCACTCATTGATATTAACAATGGTTCCAATAAATGTAGCTATGGAAATAGCAAAGTAATGGAGCTTTTAGACGAAAGTAAAAAAACGAGAAATCCATATAAATATAATGAATTGTTAAATATCATAGAAAGCCAAATAGTTGAGGATGCACCATGGATATCCTTGTCTAACATTTGTGTAGCCTATACTAATCAGAAGAATGTAAAAGGGCTAAGAGTACATACTTCAAATATAGTTAAATTGTCAGATGCATGGAAAGAATAGAAGTTTAATCACAAGCATAGTTTGATTAGGAATCATATTATTTTAAAATTCTAATATACTAGGCTATTTAAAAGGCTTGGTGGATTTAAGTTATAAAGTATAGAAAGAGAAATGTAAAGTGACTTATATAAACCACTTTACATTTCTCCTTTCATTCATATAACATAAAAACTTGATGTAAGTAATATCTAACTACTAAATCACTTATTGTTTTGATATATTCTTACCGTCTGATACTAAAACTACAGATCCATCTATATCAGTTCTATAAGTTTGAATATTTCTCTTTTTTAACTCAGTAGTAGTTTCTTTATGAGGATGTCCATAATTATTATCCTTTCCTAAACTTATAACTGCGATTTTAGGAGAAACTTTGTCTAAAAATTCTTTAGAGGAAGATGATGAACTTCCATGATGTCCTATCTTTATAACATCACTTGATAAATCATAATTTTTATTTAGCATTTCCTTTTCGCTTAACTTTTCTGAGTCTCCAGTAAATAGAAACTTGGATTTTCCATAGGTTATCTTAAGAACAACAGAATAGTTATTAGTATCTTCATAACTACTATTGTTAGGCGCGAACATCTCACATTTTGTATTATTACCTAAGTTTAACGTTGCGCCTGCTTTCGCTACGTTTATTTTAATATTCTTTGATTTTAGAGCATTAATCATATTTTCAAAGGTTTTAGTTGTTTCTGTTTTCTTAGGTGCATAAAACTCACCTATATCGTATTTCTTAATTACAGAGTCCATTGCTCCTATATGATCTTCATGAGGGTGAGTTGCAACTACATAGTCTAGTTTTTTTATATTTTGTTTACTTAAATAAGACATTAATTTATCTGTACTATCATTTGGACCTGCGTCAATTAACAAGTTTTTACCATTAACTTGTACTAAAATGCTGTCACCTTGTCCAACATCTATGTAATTTACTTTTATTGAACTCTTATTAGATACGTTGCTTTTAGTATTATCACTGGTTTGAGTTGTGCTGCATCCTGTAATGGTAAAGATTAATATAAGTATTACTGTAAATAATTTTATAAGATTGTTACGAAATTTCAAGCCTATACATCTCCTTTTAAGATTTTCACTCCATAATTTACATTACTTAATAAAACGGTTATTGATCTAAGTTCAAATTTATTATAAAGTGTGGTATAATATAACATTGTAGCACTTGTAAATATAATAGTAAACCTTATTGTAAAGGAGAGAGTTATTCATGAAATCTTTTCTATTTTATTTAGATTTCTTTACTTATATAATAAACTTGAATTTTAAAAAAGGAAAATTTGAAAAGATAAAACAGTCAGGGAACAAGGAAGAAGTGGATAAACGCCTACATAACATTTTAACAACTTGGGCATCACATGTATTAGACTATGTAGGTGCTAAGATTAAAGTAGAAGGAAAAGAAAATATTCCAAAAGAAACTTGTCTTTACGTGGCAAATCATCAAGGATTCTTTGATATACCAATAACTGTTTATAGCGTAAATAAAGTTATTGGATTTATTGCTAAAAAAGAGTTACTAAAGTTTAGAGTTCTTACCTACTGGATGCAGCAGATTCACTGCATATTTATGGATAGAAGTAATGTACGAGAATCAATAAAGGCTATAAATGAAGGGGTAGAGGCTCTTAAAGATGGTCATAGTTTAGTTATTTTCCCGGAAGGAACCAGAAGTAAAGGACCAAGAATCGGAGAATTTAAAAAAGGAAGTCTAAAGCTTGCTTTAAAGTCAGGAGTTCCTATTGTACCGATTGCTATCGATGGAAGTTACAAGTTGAGAGAAGGAAACGACAAAAGTAGAATAAAGTCAGCAGAAGTTAAAGTTACAATATGCAAACCAATATATTTGAACAAGCTTTCAAAAGAGGAGCAGTCAAATTTATCAGAAATAGTGAGAGAAATAATAAAAAACAATATTACTATTGAAGATTAGTAGGTAAGCTACTTCTAACAATACTCAACTAATTAAATATATAAAAGTATCTTAGGATAGATAGTACTATTATAGTTCTGTCTATCCTAATTTTTATTTATCCGATGACTACCCGCTCTAATACTCCCATCACACTCTGTGAAAGCGATTCACACAAAATCGGAGATTTGGGATATCTGCTTGCACGGTGTGAAAGCGACTATCACTAAATCAGAGATTTAGGATATCTGCTTTTCTTCAAGGTGTACGTTTCGAGCAGCTACGTCCCTGGATAACGATTTCTAAGTAAGAACTCTGTTTATTAGAATTACTTAGTAATATTTACACATAATAAGAATAACTAAAAATAATAGTTATAAAGCTTTAGAAGGGGTGTTAAAAATGATTAAAAAAACTGGATCGTTAATTTTGGTTGTCTTATTAGTTACTATGTTTACACAGAAGTTTGATGTGGAGAAGGTATATGCTCAAGAAAATCCCACCGCCAAAAATATTAAAAGAGTCCAAGGGATAAATAGATTTAAAACATCCAGAGCTATTGCAGAGGAGTTAGGTGACAAGTCTTTTGATAACATAGTTATAACATCAGGTTATGATTTTCCAGATGGCTTAAGTGGCGGAACTTTAGCTAAAAAACTTAATGCACCTTTATTACTAGCAGGAAATTCAGAAGATAGCAAAGAAGCGCTAGAGTATATATCAACTCATTTAAATCCTAAGGGAAATGTTTATATTCTTGGTGGAACCGCTGTAGTAAGTAAGGATATAGAAGATGTACTTATGAGTCAGGGATACACTATAACAAGAATTTTTGGTGCAAATAGAATAGAAACAAATAATTCTATTATTAATAGCCTAAATGTTGAAGAAGGGACACCAGTATTTCTATCGAATGCTTACGGATTTGCAGATGCCCTAAGTGCATCAAGCATTGCTGCTATAAAAGGATATCCAATGTTACTAACAAGTGATACTAAGCTGCCCGATTTAATAAAGTCTCAATTGTCTAAAATAAAGCCTTCTACAGTATACATAGTTGGTGGTACGGGGGTTATTAAGAATGCTGTAGAAGATGAGATTAAAAGTATACTACCTTCTGTTCAAATTACTAGATTGTCTGGAGATAACAGATATGAAACTTCGATGAGTGTATTTAAACATTTCAATATTGACACCAGTAATGTTATCTTAGCATCGGGAAAGAATTTTCCAGACGCACTATCAGCCAGCCAATTAGCTGCAAAGCTAAATGCATCAATGGTATTATCAAATGAGGATAATTTAGAAGGCCAACAAAATGCATTTAATGAAAAGAATATACAGAATTATTATTTGTTAGGTGGTACTGGTGTACTCAGCAGTTATGTTGAGGAGGCTATAAACTTTAATAGAGAAAGTGAGATTAATAAGATAAAAGAATTGTATGGTAAGGCTGCTCAGGCGATAAGACTAAGAGAACTTGATCAATATATGTCGTTGATAGATAAAAGTGCACCGGGATATGAAATTACTAGAAAGGCTTATGAGGAACTATTTAGTTTACTAGCTCAGCATGACATTGATGTTATTTCTACCTTTGATTCTTTTGAAATACTTTCAATTAACTATAAGGAAGCAAGGGTAAAGGTGGTAGAAACAGACTCAATTACGGATAATAGTGAAAAAACTACAGAGCATAAAACCTTTAATGCAATTTCTAATTTTAGAAAAGTTGATGGTCAGTGGAAATTTTATAGTACTGAAGCTGTTGAATAATAAAGGGAGATTCTGGTATATAACTACTAGAATCTCTCTTTTATTATCCCTATAATTTTAACAAATTATAAATTATATCAATTAATTTTAATTTTGAGAAAAAATATATTACAAAATAAAACTATTTACGACTAATTACCACATGATTTAGTAATAAAAATTTAAAAAATATCTAAAAATATTAAATAAATAAATAAATAACAAATTGATAAATTGCTCAAAACATAATAAATAAAAATAAAAAGACAGTTAACATCTATTAGATAGTGCCAATCAACAAATGAAAAAATCCTATTTTCACAAATAAAAAGGAATAATGAAAAATGACGAATATAAATTGCAAGATTACAAAAATTTTTATTTGCATAAATAAATTAGAAATGCTAATATAAAGGTATAAATGTAGCGGATAATACTAAAAACAAGGAAAAAAATTAATAAATATGCAATTTAATAGGATCGATATGAGGTTAAGTAAAACATCTCATAAAATCAATAATGAAAGATATGAATGATAATCATGCAAATACTTATTTAAAATCTTTGGTCCAATAATTGTGTGAGAGTGGGGATGGTAAAATGAATAGTATAAAAAAATCAAATTATGAATATCAATTACAGAATATTGAAGCTCCAAATCTTTATAAGAATATATTTCCTTATTCAGAGGTTCCTAAGGTAACCTTCAATCAAATTCAACTTCCTATGGATCTACCAGAGAATATATGGGTTACAGATACTACCTTCAGAGATGGACAGCAGTCAATGCCGCCATATACGGCAGAACAAATAATTAGGATATTTGATTACCTTAATCAATTAGATAACAACTCAGGTATTATTAAGCAGACGGAGTTTTTCTTGTATACAGAAAAGGATAGAAAAGCAGCTCAAGTTTGTATGGAAAGAGGTTATAAGTTTCCTGAGGTTACATCATGGATAAGAGCGAATAAAGAGGATTTTAAGTTAGTAAGAGAAATGGGGATTAAGGAAACAGGTATGCTCATGTCTTGTTCTGATTATCATATATTTAAAAAGTTAAATAAAACAAGAGAGCAGACTATGGACATGTATTTATCAGTTGTTAAAGAAGCATTAAGTAGAGGTATTCGCCCTAGATGCCACTTAGAAGATATAACTAGGGCAGATTTTTATGGATTTGTAGTACCGCTGGTAAATAAATTAATGGAATTATCAAAAGAGGCGAATGTTCCTATAAAGGTTAGAGTATGTGATACTTTAGGACTTGGTGTTCCATATAGCGGTATTTCTCTTCCAAGGAGTGTACAAGGGCTTATTCATGGTCTAAGAAATGATTGTGCTGTTCCATCTGAATTAATAGAGTGGCATGGACATAATGATTTTTATGCAGTAGTTAGCAATTCAACTACAGCATGGTTATATGGTGCGTCCTCTGTAAACACTTCACTTCTAGGAATAGGTGAAAGAACAGGTAATTGTCCACTAGAAGCAATGTTGTTTGAATATATGCAATTAAAAGGTACAGCAAAGAACATGAAAATGGATGTTATAACAGAGCTAGCTGAATACTTCTCAAAGGAAATGAAATATACCATACATGAGAGAACTCCATTTGTAGGAAGTCAATTCAATGTAACAAGGGCAGGCATTCATGCTGATGGAATATTAAAGGATGAAGAAATATACAACATTTTTGATACAGATAAGATACTAGGCAGACCAATAGTTGTTGCTGTAAATGAATATTCAGGCCTTGCAGGCATAGCGGCTTGGATTAATACCTATTACAGACTTAAGGACAATGAAAAGGTAGATAAGAAGGACTCTAGAGTTGCAGTAATCAAGGAATGGGTGGACGAACAGTATGTAGATGGTAGAACTACAATTATAGGTAATAATGAGTTAGAACTTCTTGTAGAAAAGTTATTACCTGAGGTTGTTGAAAATAGAGAAATAATAGCAAGTTAATACAATGAAAAAGAATTGGAGGCTTAAAGATGGGATTAAATGTTGCACAAAAAATAATTAAAAATCATCTATTAAAAGGAGAAATGGTAGCAGGAAAAGAGATTGCTATAAAAATAGATCAAACGTTAACTCAGGACTCAACAGGAACTATGGCGTACCTACAATTTGAAGCCTTAGGAATAGATAGAGTTAAGACAAAAAAGTCCATAGCTTATATCGATCATAATATACTACAATCAGGTCCAGAAAATGCAGATGACCACGTATATATACAAACTGTAGCTAAAAAGCATGGAATATATTTTTCTAAGCCTGGAAATGGTATTTGTCATCAAGTTAACTTAGAAAGATTTGGTGTCCCAGGGGATACTCTTTTAGGTTCAGATAGTCACACACCTACAGGTGGTGGTATAGGAATGCTTGCTATGGGAGCAGGTGGACTTGATGTTGCTGTAGCAATGGGCGGTGGAGAATATTATATCAGCATGCCTAAGATAGTTAAGGTGAATTTAAATGGTAAATTAACTGATTGGGTTTCAGCTAAGGATATTATATTGGAGCTTTTAAGAAGACTTACTGTTAAAGGTGGAGTAGGAAAGATATTTGAATACTGTGGAGAAGGGATTAAAACTTTATCAGTGCCACAAAGAGCTACTATAACAAATATGGGGGCCGAGCTTGGAGCAACAACATCATTATTTCCAAGTGATGAATTAACTTATGATTTTTTAAAAGCTCAAAATAGAGAAAGTGATTTCATAGAATTAAAAGCTGACGAAGATGCAGTATATGATGAAGAAGTAACAATAGATTTATCAGAATTGGAGCCAATGGTAGCGGCGCCTCATAGTCCTGATAACATTGTACCTGTCTCTTCACTAAAGGATATAAAAGTGGATCAGGTATGTATTGGAAGTTGTACAAACTCATCATATGCAGATATGATGAAGGTTGCTAAGATATTAGAAGGAAAAACAGTAAATGAAAAAGTATCATTAGTTATTGCACCAGGCTCTAAGCAAGTTTTAAATATGCTTGCAAAAAACGGAGCCTTGGCAACTATGATTGCTGCAGGAGCGAGAATTCTTGAGTCAGCTTGTGGTTTTTGTATAGGTATGGGGCAATCACCTGCGACAAATGCAGTATCTCTTAGAACATCTAATAGGAACTTTGAAGGAAGATCAGGTACAATCTCTGCGAATGTTTATCTAGTTAGTCCTGAGATTGCGGCAGCTTCCGCTTTAACAGGTTATATAGCAGATCCAAGAGAATTAGGTAAAGCCCTTGATATCGAAATGCCAAAGGAATTTTTAATAAATGATAATTTAATAGTTCCTCCAGCGGTAGATGGGGAAGACGTAGAAGTTGTTAGAGGGCCTAACATAAAGCCATTCCCTAAGGCAAGGACTTTAGAAAACACTGTTGAAGGAAAGGCATTAACTAAGGTTGGAGATAACATAACTACAGACCATATTATGCCTTCAAATTCTAAGCTTTTACCTTACAGATCCAATGTTCCTTATCTTTCAGAATATTGCTTAACACCATGCGATAAGGATTTTCCAAGTAAGGCAAAGGAAAATAACGGTGGATTTATAATTGGTGGAAGTAACTATGGTCAAGGTTCAAGCAGAGAACACGCAGCGTTAGCACCACTTTATCTAGGAGTAAAAGCAGTGCTTGCTAAGTCTTTTGCTAGAATTCATATGGCTAACTTAATAAACAATGGTATAATGCCTCTTGTATTCAAGAATGTAGAGGATTATGACAAGGTAGATATTTTGGATGAACTTTCAATAGAAAATGCAGTTGAGCAAGTAGATTTAGGAGTTGTTGTTGTTAGGAATAAGAGCAAAAATGAGGAATATGAAATGCTTCTAGAAATTGCTGATAGACAGAAAAATATGATAAAAGCGGGGGGACTGCTTAATTTAATTAGTTCCAGCAAATAAAGAGATAAGAGTTAAGAAAGTTAGGATTTTCACTAGAAAAATCCTAACTTAAGAGTGGATTAAAACGAAGTTTTAATATAACTGTATTTTAGATTTTCTCTAGTGTAGCGAAAGAAAGTCATCTGTAACACTTCACTCTCAACTCTTAACTGGTACTTGCATATACATTTTACTAAGGTAAATATAAATTTTGGAGGCGACGAGTATGGCACACAAAATTACCCTTATTCCTGGAGATGGAATAGGACCAGAAGTTACAGCAGCAGCTAGAAAAATTATTGATGCTGCAGGAGTTAAAATAGAATGGGAGGTAGTGGAAGCAGGAGCCGCTGTTATAGAAAAGTATGGTGTTCCACTTCCAGATTATGTATTAGAAAGCATAAAGAAAAATAAAGTTGCTTTAAAAGGGCCTATAACCACTCCTGTCGGGAAAGGGTTTAAAAGTGCAAATGTCACACTAAGGCAGGCTTTAAATCTTTATGCTAATATAAGGCCTATAAAAACTTATGAGGGAGTAAAATCTAGATATGATAATGTTGATCTTATCATTTTTAGAGAAAATACAGAGGATTTATACGCTGGAATAGAGCATATGGTTAGTGAGGATATTGCAGAAAGTATAAAAATTATATCTAAAAAAGCAAGTGATAAAATAATAAGAGCGGCCTTTGAATATGCTAGAACACATAATAGAAAAAAAGTTACAGCAGTTCATAAAGCTAATATAATGAAACTATCAGATGGACTTTTCTTAAAATGTGCAAAAGCTATAGCTGAAGAGTATAAGGATATAGAATTTGAAGATTTAATAGTAGATGCTATGAGCATGAAACTTGTTCTAAATCCTGAAAAATATGATGTACTTGTAATGCCTAATTTATATGGAGATATACTTTCAGATATGGCATCTGGACTTGTTGGAGGGCTCGGATTAATTGCAGGAGCCAACATAGGAGAAAACGGTGCAGTATTTGAAGCTGCTCATGGCTCTGCACCTGATATAGCAGGGCAGAATAAGGCAAACCCATCAGCGGTAATCTTATCAGCAGTAATGATGCTGAAGCATATTGGAGAAATAGAAGCAGCAGAAAGAATTGAAAAATCATTATCAGAAGTTATAAAAGAAGGAAAGAATGTGACAGTTGATTTAGGAGG
Organism: Clostridium sp. CS1-1; assembly: GCF_056135525.1. NCBI lineage: Bacteria > Bacillati > Bacillota > Clostridia > Eubacteriales > Clostridiaceae > Clostridium > Clostridium sp. CS1-1. The sequence continues at coordinate 456,152 of NZ_CM148680.1, forward strand.
AATTTCAGGGACTAGTGAATTTACCGAGTCAATAATTAATAAGTTGAACTAGGTTCAACTGGAACGTATGAAGCTTAATTTTATTACGTGGTGAAATTAAAGTATTAGAATAGTTGCTTAATAATACAAACTAATTAGAGGTCTATTATCAGATATACAATGATAATAGGTCTCTAATTTTGCTTTTATAAAAGTATAAATTATTATACAATTAGCATAGGGAGAATTATTGAAATTTGCAGGATTTTGTATAAAAATATCAATGTTAAGATTATTAAATTATAGGACGAGTATATATTTATTAATTGTATAATAATTTAAGTGTAAATGGGGTGCTAAGTTTGAAAATAAGAAATAAAGTATCTATTATTATGTTAATTTCTTTAATGCTAATAATTTTAGGAATCTATATCATAGCTAATATATTTTTTTTAGGAGAGGTAAAATCTCAGGAAAGAACTCAGATAACTGAAAGGGTAAATAGGGTAGAATACTTAATTAATGACACTATTGACGGAGTAAATACAATTTCATCAGATTGGGCACCTTGGGATGATACTTTAGATTTTATCAAGACTAATAACCCTAGATATATCCAAACTAACTTAAATGATACCACTTTTAATAACTTAAAAATTAATACGATGATTTTTTTAAATAAGGATAATGAAATAAAGTACTATTATTTTTATGATTTAGAAAATAAAAAGAAAATAGATATGCCTGAAGAATTATTAAACTATATTAAAAATAGAAATCATATAATATCTAATCATAAGAATGCCAATAGTATAATATCAGGTATAATATCTATAAATGGAAAGCCGATGATGATATCATCTCGACCTATAACTAATTCGGATGCTACCGGTCCTGTTGAAGGGACCTTAATCATTGGAAAGTACATAAATGTTTCCATTAAAAATAAGATTGAAAAGATTATAGATTCAAAAATAGAAGTACAAAGCGTCGATAAGTTAGAAGCTTCTAAAGGGATAATAAATATAAATAACAAAAAAATAAACTTTTCAAGTATAGAAAACATTCATTTAGAGGCAGTAGATGAAAACAATATACTAGCATATTACCCTATAAAGGGACTAGAAAATGAGCCATTATTTATATTGAAAATAAATAGTGCAAGAATAATTTATAATCATGGAGTTGATTCTGTAAGATTTTTTATTATGATGTTTGCACTCTGTACAATAATATTCTTTATACTTTGCACAATAATGTTAAGGGTATTTATAATCAAACCTATAGAGACTATTGGTAAAGAGGTAAGTGAAATAGATTTAACAAACAAAAGGCTCTCCAGTGTTAAATCAAGGGGGAATGATGAATTAGAAAAACTAGCAGTTGAAATAAATAATATGCTAGAGAAGATTGAACTTAGCAATAAACAGGAAGAGGAGCTTAAATATTTAACCTATTACGATAAGCTAACGGGAGCTTTCAATAGGGGATATTATGAATTTATACTAGGGAAGTTAAATAAAAGTGGAAAACTTCCTCTTTCTATAATAATGGGAGATTTAAATGGTCTTAAAATTACAAATGATACTTTTGGACATGAACAAGGAGATATGCTATTAAAGGAAGCTGCAGAGGTTCTAAAGTTAATTTGTGGACCTGGTGCTATTATATCTCGTTACGGCGGTGATGAATTCATAATATTAGTAGAGAATACTGATGAAGTAGAGGCAGAAAAAGTGTGCATGAAAATTAAATTGAATTGTTTAAGGAAAAAGGTAGGATCTATATCTATTAATATAGCATTAGGGCATGCAACTAAAGTTGATGCTCTGGAAGATATAGATGAAATTATTAAAAAAGCTGAGGACCGAATGTATAGAAATAAGCTATTAGAAGATAGAAGCATAAGAAATAATATTATTTCATCACTAACTAAAACATTATCAGAAAAAAGTAATGAGACAGAAGAACATGCTAATCGTATCTATAATTGGTGCGTAAGTATATGTAATAGTTTAGAGTTAAGTACTAGTAAAAAAAATGAATTGTATTTGTTAGCCAAGCTTCATGACATAGGCAAAATAGGAATAGATGATAAGATACTGAATAAGCCAGATAAACTAAATGAGGAAGAATGGAAGACTATGAAGACTCATTCGGAAATTGGATATAGAATAGCATCATCTACACCAGATTTAAGGCACATTGCCTACTATATACTGACTCATCATGAAAGATATGATGGAACAGGTTACCCTAAGGGATTGAAGGGGGAAGAGATTCCACTTATTTCAAGGATACTTGCTATAATAGATGCTTTTGATGTAATGACACATGACAGGCCTTATAAGAAGGCTATGTCGAAGGAAGAGGCTATAAAAGAATTAGCAAGATGTTCTGGAACACAATTTGATCCTCGTTTGCTTCCAGTATGTGTAGAGGTATTTAAAAATAAGTAAATAATACGAGTAAAAAATAAACAGGCTGTTAAAGAGAATTCTTTTAGAAGTTAGAATTAACACAAGATTTTCAAGCATATTTTTATGGTTTAATCTAGGATATAAGGGACTGTCTCAAAATGTATAGGAATACATTTTGAGACAGTCCCTTTTCCATTATATAACTGAAATTATATATTTATTTACTAAAGACGCTATATTAAACTAACATCTTTAGGTAAAAATGAGGTAAACTGTACCCTGTAAGATAGACACAGAAAAGAGGCTGTGCTATCTTACAGGGTATTTTTGTATTTAACAATTTAGTATAATGAAGAAAAAAGGGGAGAGTTCTATGGGCAAGTCAAGAAACAGAGACTTCATACAAGCTGAAATAGATATTTTGTCCAAAAATATGCATGTTAAAAATGTTACTCCAAAACAAATTACGTATACAGATGCCTTTAAAGAATTATTTATCGCTGAACATAATGAGGGGATGCTTCCTAGAGATATTTTTATAGAGAATGGATTTGATCCTGAGATGATAGGACAAAATCGAATCGATCGTTGTAGTGTAAGATGGCGTTCAAAAGCAAATCGCCCCGAAGGGGTTAGAGACATACGAAAAGGTAACTCTGGAACAACCAGAGGTTTAGAAGGCGAAATAAGTATTGAAGAGGAGTTAACGCGTTTAAAACAACAAAATCAATATCTAAAGCAAGAAAATTCATTTCTGCGGGAACTACGAAGATTGGAAAGGCAGGTGATGCCCAATTCAAAATTAAACCAGATGAAAAGTACAAAATAATTAGAAGATTGTCAGAAAAAAGTAAATGTTGTCTTGACATAAAATATATGTGCGAAATGGCTGGTGTCTCACGGTCGGGCTATTATTCATGGTTGCAAAGAGAAGATCACCGAATCAAAAAGGAAGAGCAAGACAGGAATGACTTTGAGCTTATTTTAAATGCGTTTCAGTTCAAAAACAGAAATAAAGGTGCAAGAAGCATAAAAATGTTCTTATTCAGGAAACTTGGTATCAATATGAATCTTAAAAAAATTCGTAGGCTAATGGCTAAGTATGGGGTACGTTGCCCTATAAGGAAACCTAATCCATATAAAAAGATTGGTAAAGCTATAAAAAGCCACGCTGTAGGGAATAAAGTAAATAGAGAGTTTTGTGTGGGTAAGCCTGGTAAAGTTCTACTGACAGATATAACTTACATATACTATGGTTCTGGAAAATGCGCATATCTATCAACTGTCAAAGATGGATGCACACGTCAAATACCATCTTATGTATTAAGTGAATCGCTTGAACTTCCTATTGCAACAGATACGATTAATTTTCTGATGGATAATAAAGCATACGTTATATCAAAAGATGCTTACTTGCATTCAGATCAAGGTATCCATTATACAAGCAGAAAGTTTCAAAACTTGATAAAGTCAAAAGGATTTATACAATCTATGTCAAGAAAAGGAAATTGTTGGGACAATGCTCCTCAAGAATCATTTTATGGTCATATGAAAGATGAGCTCAATCTTAGTCAATGTGAAACCTTTGAACAACTTAAATCAGAGATTGATGAATACATAGAGTATTACAATAATGAACGTTACCAGTGGGATCTTATGAAAATGACTCCCAATGAATACTATAGTTATTTGACTACAGGTATTATACCATATTAAAAATTTCACCTAGAAATTAATTTCTAGGTGAACAGCCTGTTTTATTGTGTACTTGACAAAGGGTACAGTTTACCTCATTTTAATTTAGCCTATATCCAATATCAGCATTTCTTAATTTATAAGTTTCATTTATAAGATGTTCTTTATTCTTTTCACCTTCTTGTGAAGAGAATAAGCTTTGCTGTGATCCTGCAGGAAAATACATTTTTAATAATCTGTCTTCTAATTCTTCTTGTAACTCTGCACTACCATCAGGAAGTATATGAATTACTTTGTAACCTTCTTTTACTAATTCAGGTGCAATCATTACACTTCGATGGCAGTCTATAGGATCCTTTTCTGTACACATTAAACAAATCTTGTATCCCTTATCTGTTCCGGAAACTAGCCTTTTTATTCCTTGTTTAAAATCATTGCTATTTATAATTTTTTCAAAATCCAAATACCCATTTGGATGAAACAGACATATATCATCCCTAACAGCACCAAATTCTTTTGCCATATAGATATCATAGATTCCATTAGAATTTAAAAATTTTTTTATAACATTTTTATTAAAATGAGGAACATATTTTGAGAAAGGAACACTTCTAATATCTATAATACAATTTATATTATATTTCTTCAGAAGTTCTAGAAAATAAAGATTATCATGAGAAGAATGCCCTATAGTATAAATTTCCCGCATACCATTACTTCCTTATTATAGTTTTGTGAAACACATTATTTATATTATATTTCCAGAAAAGTATAAGTTTTATACAATATCCTTTAGACTTAGTATATTGAAAATCTTCTCTCTCTATTTTTATTTATGAGTTCAGTTATTCCAGTGCCCACTGTACCATAACCAAGTACTGCTATAGACGCCATATAAATTCCCCTCCTGTTATTTTTGATGATAAAAGATTATAAAATATACCCTAAATGTATTACTGATTAAGCTATGTCTTAATCGTTAGATATTATAGGCTTCCTATGTTACAGCCAAGATTATCCCAAGGGCGTTTAAGGCTGCAGTTATTATAAAGTCTATCTAAAAACTCGCATAAAAACTCTCTATACTTTTCACACTCTAATAGAAAGGAATCGTGTCCAAAATTTGATTGAACCTCATGATATTGCAGGTCTACACCACTTAAGTTTAAGATATCCTTAGTTTTTCTTAGCTCACTTATATGGAAAAGTGCATCTGAAGAAACTGAAGCAAGTAAAACCTTAGCTTTTATACTACTAAGAGCTTTTTCATAGGAACCATATTCTCTTCTTAAATCAAATAAATCCATCGCTCTAGTAATATATAAATAAGTATTTGCATCAAACCTATTTACGAGTTTATTCCCTTGGTAGTTTAGGTAACTATCTATTTCAAACTCTGCATCAAAGCCTTGATAAAAATCCCTTATATTACTTTTCGTTTTTCTACCGAATTTTTTATTCATTAAGTCTTTTGTTTGATAAGTCAGCATAGCAACCATTCTTGCTATTGATAAACCATTATAAGGAGCAGTGGTATCGTAGTAATTTCCATTATTCCAGTTAGGATCACACATAATTGATTTTCTCATGATATGATTTATACCTATAGATTCTGTGCTTAGGTTAAGAGGTGATGCTAAGTTTATAACTCCATCCATAAAATCAGGATAAGATACTGCCCACTGAAGCGTTTGCAATCCGCCCATGGAACCACCAACTACAGCTAAAATGTGATGTATGTTAAAATAATCAAGTATTTTCTTTTGAGCATTAACCATGTCTTTTATAGTGATGATTGGAAAAGTAGTTCCGTAAGGTTTACCTGTTTCAGGATTTATTGATGATGGGCCTGTTGATCCGCTGCATCCTCCTAAAACATTTGAACAAATCAAGAAATATTTATTAGTATCAAAGATTTTGCAAGGACCTACAAAGTCTTCCCACCAACCAGCAATATCATTTAAATCATGTCTAGCTGGATGTGAATCGCCAGTTAGAGCATGTGTTATAAATATACAGTTATTCTTATCCTCATTTAGCTTACCATAAGTTTCGAAGCATAGAGTTACTGGGCCAAAGTTTTTACCACTTTCAAGTAGAAAGTCTTTATTTTCAGCAAAGGTTAAATACTCTTTAAAACCCTCTTTCTTGTAACTAAATTTATTCAAGATATACACCTCCAAAATTTAAGAACTAGCACAAGTAGTAAGTATTAGGATAACTTTACACATTGGAACTATATATAGATAACCAAATATAGAGCTCGACTTATATGCCGGGATATATTAGCAATTCTTCTGCACTATAAATACTTTTAATTCGTCTAAGGCTCGAATTTGAGAAAAGCTAAGAAGCTTTGATAACTCGCTTACGCTCAGACAATCAAATCTTCTAATCTTTTCTCAAATTCTGCGCCAAGACTCATAAAAAAGTATTTAAATGTGCTTCAGAATTACTAATATATCCCTATGTATAAGTCTAAAATGAAATTGATTTATCTATATAGATACCCAAATTAGAAAGTCGACTTATTCGGAGAGACGTAATACCAATTTGAGGATAGATTTAAATATTTTTTAGTAGTCTTAGCGAAGGATTTATGAAAAACTTAGAATCTTAGATTGTCTGAGCGTCGGCGAGTTATCGAAGATTCTTAGTTTTTCGTAAATCCTGAGCTTTAGACTTCTTAAAAATATTTAACGTACCGAAAATTGGTATTATTTCTCGGAGGGTAAGTCTACTTTCGGTGTTGCTTATCTATAAAAAGGACAATTGGCAATATGTTTTTACCATTACTTTCATTTTAGGAGTAAACAATGCTAATTGCCAATTGCCTAATACACAGTATTAACTTATTAAAGTATTGAGGGCTAAATTTGATCTAATGCAGCAGAAAGATCCTCAATTAAATCATTAGCATCTTCGATACCAATAGAAATTCTTATAAGTTCAGGTCTAACTCCTGCCTGAATTAGTTGTTCTTCATTAAGCTGGGAGTGAGTTGTAGAGGCTGGATGAATTATTAATGATTTAGCATCTCCAACGTTAGCAAGGTGTGAAAATATTTCTACCCCTTCTATTATCTTTTTACCAGCATCAACTCCACCTTTTACTCCGAAGGTGAATATAGAACCAGCTCCTAGAGGAAGGTATTTTTTTGATAAATTGAAGTACTTATTTCCTTCTAGCTCTGGATAGCTAACCCATTCAATCTTAGGATGATTGTTTAAGAACTCTACAATTTTTCTAGTGTTATCAACATGTTTTTGTACTCTAAGTGATAGGGTTTCAAGGCCTAATATTAGTAAGAAGGAGTTAAATGGTGATATACAAGCGCCTAAGTCTCTTAAAAGGGATACTCTTAGTTTAGTGATGTAAGCAGCAGCACCAACAGCTTCTACAAATTTAAGGCCGTGATAGCTTTCATCAGGTTCTACAAGTCCAGGGAATTTTCCATTATCCCAGTTGAATTTTCCTGAGTCTACAACTATGCCGCCTATAGATGTACCGTGTCCTCCAATAAACTTTGTAAGAGAATGAACTACTATATCTGCACCAAATTCAATTGGTCTGCAAAGATAAGGTGATGCAAAAGTGTTATCTACTATTAGAGGAATTCCATGCTTATGTGCAATATCTGCAACGGCTTGGATATCAACAAGGTTTATCCCTGGATTTCCTATGGTTTCTATATATACTGCCTTTGTCTTTTCAGTTATAGCAGCCTCAAAGTTTTCAGGTTCATCTGGGTCTACAAGATTAACTTTAATTCCAAAGTTTTTAAAAGTGTGGGAAAATAAAGTATATGTTCCTCCATAAAGTGTAGCAGCAGCCACTATTTCATCTCCAGCACCTGCAATGTTTGTTATTGCATAAGTAATTGCGGCCATTCCTGACGCAGTAGCCACGGCACCAACTCCACCCTCAAGCTGAGAAACTCTTTCTTCTAATACAGCTGTGGTCGGGTTCGTTAACCTTGTATAGATATTTCCAACTTCTGAAAGACCAAATAAGTTAGCAGCATGTTCCACGCTATCAAAAACATAAGATGATGTTTGATAAATTGGAACCGCTCTTGATTTGCTGCTTGCATCTGGTGTATGTCCTCCATGTGCTTGAATAGTGTCAAATCTTAATTTTCTTGTCATAATAAATTCCTCCTTAAATAATTAAAGTTTAATATTTGAACGGAACTTCTATGTTGAGAATTCGATATAAGTTATTAGATTCTAATATTTGGTAAAATAAAAAACTTCTCGTGCAAATGAGACACAAGAAGTTTTAATCTTCATGCTTCTCATCTTTCAGGTTTTCACCTGCTGGAATTAGCACCGTTGAATATATATTCAGGTTGCCGGGCATCGTAGGGCCAGTCCCTCCGCCTCTCTGGATAAGAAGTTCCGTATTCGATTGAGATTATGATACCAAATATTAGAATATGATGTCAATACCCTAAAAAAAGTTTTTGAAATTATATTGAAATCAACTTGCATAGAAGTGCGGATAATTCTAAAGTTTCAGTCATAAAAGTTTTTTATACTACTTTCAGGCTAAGAATACCATGAGGAATAATATGGACTAGTGATTAATATAATTATTTTATATGTTCGACTATAAAAAAGTTCAAGGATTCTCTAATTACTTGAATTATAGTTATTTTAAGCGGTTTAAAAAATTTAATAAGCTAAGTAATTATATATTGACAAGCTTTTTAAAAAGTATTATGATTACATAAAATGTAATTGAATATAGTTTTCTTATCAAGAGTGGTGGAGGGACTGGCCCTATGAAACCCGACAACCGGCATTTTATTTTGAATGTATCGGTGTCAATTCCTGCAGAATAATGGTTATTCTGACAGATAAGAAGAACGGCCTAAGAATATTTGAGAGAATTTCTAGAGCTGCTTTTCTTATGGAAAAGCAGCTCTTTTAAATTATAGATAAAACAACACAAAGATAGACGTACACTCCGGGATATATTAGCGATTCTTCTGCACCATAAATACTTTTTAATTCGTCTAAAGCTTGGCTACAAGGAAAAGCCAAGAACTTCGATAAACTCGCTGTCGCTCAGACATATCGAAGTTCTAAGCTTTTCCTTGTAACCTCGCTAAGACTCACAAAAAAGTATTTAAATGTGCTTCAGAATCACTAATATATCCCTCTGTATAGGTCAAACTTCTAATTTGTATATCTATATAGATATCGCAATTCAAACTTTGACTTATGAATGTGCTAGAACCGAGTAAATTGAGGGAATTGTTTATGTTCATAAGTCTAGATTTGAAGTTGTTCATCTATATGAAGAGATTGAGAAAAAATGTATATTTATTGTATGATCGGAGGTAGTAAATGTTTATAAAAGATATATTGTCGAATAAGAAATTAACCTTATCATTTGAAATATTCCCACCTAAAAAGGATAAATCGTTAGATGGTATGTATAGAACTATTGAGGAGCTAAAAGAACTAAATCCAGATTTCATAAGTGTAACTTATGGAGCTGGGGGAAGTAGTAAGGATAGGACAATTAAGTTAGTTTCAGATATAAAAAATAAATTTGATATAGAATCAGTAGTCCACTTGACCTGTGTAACTTCTACGAGAGAGGAGATTAAAAGCATTTTAGGAGAACTTAAAAATAATAATATCAACAATGTTCTCGCTCTAAGAGGAGATATACCAAAAAAATTTATAGCAAAAGATAATTTAGATTATAAGAATTCTAAAGATTTAATCTGTGAATTGAAAGAAAGGAGAGATTTCTGTATATCTGCAGCGGTTTATCCAGAAGGACATTTAGAGTACAAAGACATAGATGGTGAAATAAAGCATCTTAAAGAAAAGGTGGACTGTGGAGCGGAAGTCTTAATTACTCAGCTTTTCTTTGATAATAATAAATTTTACGAATTCAAAGAAAAGCTATATAAGTATAATATTAATGTTCCTATTATTGTAGGTATCATGCCAGCTGTGGATAAAGCTTTAATAGACCGAATAGCATTGCTTTCGGGTGCAAATATACCTGATAAGATAAAGAGAATTATGTATAAATATGAAAATTCAAAGGAGGCTTTAGCTGAAGCAGGAATAGCTTATGCTACAGAACAAATATCAGATTTAGTTGCAAATGGTATTCAGGGAATACACTTATATTCAATGAATAAACCAGATATTGCGAGAAGAATTGTAAAAAATATAGAAGGTATTCGTAAAGCTGTAAATACAATCTAAAAAAACTTATAATAGACTTATTAGTATGGTGAGAGGATGTGCTTAAGGTGATATTAAAAAATTTATTTAAGAATAAGTTTATTTTCTTTGATGGAGCTATGGGAACTATGCTTCAACGAGAAGGACTTAAGGTAGGAGAATTACCAGAAACTCTTAATATAACTAATCCAGAGATTATATTTAAAATACATAAGCAGTATATAGATGCGGGATCAGATGTTATAATTACAAATACTTTTGGAGCAAATGAATTAAAGTATAGTAGTTCAAGTTATTCTGTAGAAGAAGTTATCACTGCTGGAATCAAGGTTTCTAGGAAAGCGGCAGGTGATAAGCTTGTAGCTCTTGACATTGGGCCAACAGGACAAATTATGGAGCCAACAGGGACCTTAAGTTTTGAAAGTGCTTATGAATTATTTAAGAAACAGGTTATTGTAGGAGAAAAAGCTGGAGCTGATTTAATTTTGATAGAAACAATGTCAGATTTGTATGAGGCAAAAGCGGCAATACTTGCAGCAAAAGAAAATAGTTCTCTTCCGGTATTTTGTACTATGACCTTCCAAGAAAACGGAAGAACATTAATGGGAACAGATCCAAAGACTATGGTATTTGTACTAGAGGGGCTTGGAGTAGATGCTATTGGAGTTAACTGCTCACTAGGGCCGAAGGAATTAATGCCTATAGTCGAGGAAATTCTTAAATATTCCTCAATCCCTGTAATGGTACAGCCAAATGCTGGACTTCCAAGATATGACGGTGAAAAGACTGTTTATGATATAACTCAAAAAGAATTCGCAGACTATATAAAGATTATGGCTAAAAGGGGTGTGCAAATCTTTGGAGGATGCTGCGGTACAGATCCTAATTATATTGAATTATCCATAAAAGCGCTAGCAGAGTTGACACCTGTAGAGGTCAAACCTAAAAACTATACTGCAATTTGTTCTGCTACTGAAACTTTAATTTTAGATGGTAAAGTAACAATCATAGGTGAAAGAATCAATCCTACTGGTAAGAAGAGATATAAACAAGAGTTAAAAGAAAAAAGTGTAAATTATATTCAAGAAGAAGCAATTAAACAGAAGGAAGAAGGAGCAGTTATATTAGGACTAAATGTAGGGCTTCCTGAAATAGATGAAAAAGAAATGATGATAAAAGCAGTAAAAGCAGTACAAAAGGTTGTACAGTTACCTATAGATATTGACAGTCCAACACCTTCAGTTTTAGAGGCTGGTGCCAGAGTTTATAATGGTAAGCCTATAATAAATTCAGTAAACGGAAAAGAAGAAAATATGAAAAAGGTATTTCCTATAGTTAAAAAGTATGGTGGTTGTGTTATTGCTCTTACTATTGATGAAAAAGGACTACCTGATAGCTTTGAAGAAAGAGTCAAAATAGCTGAAAAGATAATAGATACAGCTAAAACTTATGGAATAGACAAAAAAGATATAATTATTGATTGTCTTGCACTTACGGCTTCGGCGCAACAGAAAGATGTTTTAGAAACCATAAAGGCTATAAAGATTATAAAAGAAAAGTTTGAAGTTAATACTGTTCTTGGTGTGAGCAATGTATCTTATGGTATGCCGGAAAGAGGACTTTTAAATAGAACTTTCCTTACTATGGCACTTCAAGCAGGACTTACTATGCCAATTATAAATACTGCTGATGAAGGAATGAAATCGACTATCTATGCTTTTGAAGTTCTCGCAAATATAGATAGAGAAGGTAAGAATTATATTAGTAAATATGGTGTGAATGCTGTAGATAAAAATAAGGATAATTATATAAAAGAAAGTAACACCGCAGCAAAAAATTTAAAACAAATAATAATAGACGGGATGGAAGAAGAAGCAATTTTAAGTACAGAAAGATTATTAAGTACTAAAGAACCTATAGAAATAGTAAATTCATATATTATACCTGCACTAGATATTGTAGGAGAAATGTACGAAACTAAAGAAATTTTCCTTCCACAGCTTATACAATCTGCAGAAACAGTAAAAAAGTCATTCGAAGTTATAAAAAAGAGTATGTTGTCTAGTGGAGAAAGTAGTATAGAAAAAGGAAAGATAGTAGTTGCAACGGTTAAAGGAGATATACACGATATAGGGAAAAATATTGTAAAGGTATTGCTAGAAAACTACGGCTTTGAGGTTATAGATTTAGGTAAAGATGTGCCAATAGAGAAAGTAGTAGATGCGGTAAAAGAATATAATATTAAACTTGTAGGGTTAAGTGCTCTTATGACTACAACTGTAGCGAATATGAAAAAGACAATTGAAGCTTTAAGAAAAAATAATTTAGATTGTAAGGTTATGGTTGGAGGCGCAGTGCTCAATGAGGAATATGCAAAAATGATAGGCGCAGATTTCTATGCTAGAGATGCTAGAGATGCAGTTAAGATTGCTGAAGAAATTTTTAGCTAAAGCTATGAAATGCAGCTACTACATGATTTTTAGTCGACAGGTAATTGATCGGAGTTAAACCAAACGTGTAAGGGGCTGTTCACAGTTTTTATGTATTATAATACATAAAGATGTGAACTGTTCCATACTAATTAATAAAAATATTTATATGGAATATTTTTATTAATTAGTATAAAATAATATAATAATTGGGTTTTTTGGAGGTAGAAATGAAGGAGAAGATAAGTAAATTTGTTCCAGAAATAAAGGGAACTCTTAGAGATAAAATAATAGTTGTTCCGGAAGCAATAAGAGGTGCAAGTGGTATAAAGATTTTTGGTAAAAGATTAAAATCTTTTTTATTTACAACTGATGTTGCAGTTATAAAAAACACTAATGCCGATGCAATAATAGCTGTATACCCATTTACTCCACAACCTGTAATTACAGAAGCAATACTAGCTGCATCAGATGTACCTGTTTTTTGTGGCGTAGGCGGTGGACTTACTATGGGTAAGAGAGTAGTTAACCTAGCGCTAGATGCGGAGTTTAAGGGTGCAATGGGTGTTGTTGTAAATGCTCCAACTTCTAACGAGGTAGTATCAGCTGTGAGGGACACAATAGATATACCAATTGTGGTTACAGTGGTGTCGGAAAATGAAAATTTTGAAGAAAGAATAAAAGCAGGAGTTACCATATTTAATGTATCTGCCGGTAAAGAAACAGCACAAGTAGTAAGAAAAATAAGAGAAGCTTATCCTAATTTTCCCATAATGGCTACTGGTGGAAAGACAGAAGAGAGCGTAAAGGAAACAATTGAGGCGGGAGCTAATGCTATATCATATACGCCACCTACGACTGCAGAGTTGTTTAGGGAAATAATGATTAAACATAGAAATAATAAATAATAAGAAATTGAGAATGAGTAAATTTTAAGCATTCTCAATTTTTTTTATTCTTTTTTGTAATAAGTTATTGCATAATTATAATAATAGATGTATAATTATTACATGATAAAGATAAGGAGCTAAGGAGTTAAAAAATTGAAAGGTCGTGATTTTGTTGGATATGGTTGCAATAAAGAATACATTGCCTATCCTATTAAAGGGGAGTGTAATGACGGTTGAGCTAACAGTTATTACTCTAATTATGGGAACAATACTTGGGATTTTTCTAGCGCTTTTAAAGCTTTCTAAAAATAGAGCATTAAGATGGATTTCGAGTTTTTATACATGGATATTCAGGGGAACACCATTACTATTACAATTATTCTTTTTCTATTATGGACTACCCTTCATAGGAATTAAGCTAACACCTTTTGAAGCAGCTGTTATTGGACTAGGATTGAACTGTGCTGCATATATGGGGGAAATAATAAGAGGGGGAATACAATCCATTGATAAGGGGCAGTTTGAAGCATCAAAGGCTTTAGGTTTTACTTACACAGATACAATGAGAAGAATAATACTTCCTCAGACTTTTAAAGTTATAATACCACCTGTAGGAAATGAATTTATAGCAATGCTTAAGGATACTTCATTAGTGTCAACAATAGCTATGGTGGAACTTATGAGATCAGCACAGCAAATGTATGCTACAACTTTTAAACCTATCGAAGTGTTTTTAACAGCTGGCTTGTTGTATCTAGTAATGACAACCATATTTACAGGAGTATTCTCGCTATTTGAAAGAAAGTTATCAGTTTATTAATATATTCTAAGAAAAGGAGGAACAAGCTTATGGAAAGTGCAATTCAAAATAATTATATAGATTTTTCACCTAAGAGTTATATGATAGAGGCCACTAATTTAACCAAGAAATTTAATAATCTTACTGTATTTGAGAACTTAAATGTCAAAGTTAAAAAAGGGGAAGTTTTAGTTGTTATTGGCCCTTCAGGTTCAGGTAAAAGTACCTTTTTAAGATGTCTTAATCATTTGGAAGATATAGATGGTGGAAAGGTAGTTATTGAAGGGGAAGAATTAAATCCAAAGGATAAGAAGTCTATTAGAAGCATAACTACAAAGATGGGAATGGTTTTTCAAAATTTCAATTTGTTTCCACATATGACGTCTCTCCAAAATGTTTCAGAGGCACCAATCATTGTTAAGAAGGAAAATAAGTCTGCAGTTTTAGAAAGAGCAAAAAAGCTTTTAGCAAAGGTGGGGCTTGAAGATAAAGTTGATTATTATCCGTCCAAGCTTTCAGGTGGACAAAAGCAGAGGGTTGCTATAGCAAGAGCACTTGCCATGAACCCAGATATAATGCTCTTTGATGAACCTACATCAGCATTAGATCCTGAGCTTGTTGGAGAAGTTTTAAATGTAATGAAAGACCTTGCAAAAGAAGGCATGACCATGGTAGTTGTTACTCACGAAATGGGATTTGCAAAAGAAGTTGCAGATAGAGTTATATTTATGGATGGAGGAAAAATTGTAGAACAAGGAACTCCAGAACAGATATTTTCTCGTCCGAGAGAAGCGAGAACGAAAGCATTTTTGGAGAAGGTACTTTAGGAAGAAATATAGCACTTTAATGTGGGTGTGTGTTTAAATATGCATTTTTAGGGACTAAAATATTAAAAAAGTTGATAGTGGAAAAATATCAACTTAAAAAATTGGAGGGTTTATAAATGAAAGATAAAGTTGTTTTAGCATATTCAGGAGGACTAGACACATCAATAATAATTCCTTGGTTAAAGGAAAACTATGATCTTGATGTTATTGCAGTTTGCATAAATGTAGGCCAAGGAGATGACATGGAGGAAGTAAGGGAGAAGGCAATAAGAACGGGAGCTTCTAAAATATATGTTGAAGATTTAACTGAAGAGTTTGTAACTGATTATTTATTTAAAGGTATAAAAGCAGGAGCTTTGTATGAAGAGAAATATATGCTAGGAACTTCATATGCAAGACCACTAATGGCTAAGAGATTAGTAGAGATAGCACATGCTGAAGGAGCAACTTATATTGCTCATGGATGTACTGGAAAAGGAAATGATCAAGTACGTTTTGAGCTTGGAGTAGCAGCTTTTGATCCTACAATTAAAATAATTGCACCTTGGAGAATATGGGATATAGCTTCAAGAGAAGATGCTATAGATTATGCTAAGGCTAAAGGCGTAGATGTACCAGTAACTAAGGAAAAGATATATTCAAGAGATAGAAACCTATGGCACTTAAGTCATGAAGGTGGAGAGCTTGAAAAACCACAAAACGAGCATAAGCAAGATATGTATCTTATGACAACTCCTCCTGAAAAGGCAAAGGACGAAGTTACTTATGTAGAAGTATATTTTGAACAAGGAGTACCTAAAAAGTTAAATGGAGAGGACATAGCTCCAGTTGAACTTATAGAAGTTCTAAACAAAATAGGTGGAGAAAATGGAATAGGAATAATTGATATAATTGAAAATAGATTAGTTGGAATGAAATCAAGAGGAGTTTATGAGACTCCAGGTGGAACAATCCTTTATGCAGCACATAAAGAGCTTGAAAGATTAACTCTTGATAAGCAAACTTTCCACTTTAAACAAATGGTATCTCAAAAATACGGAGAATTAGTATATGAAGGACTATGGTTTACACCATTAAAAGAATCATTAGACGCTTTCGTAGATGTTACTCAGAAAAATGTAACTGGTTCAGTAAAATTAAAATTATATAAAGGTAATATAATGGTAGCTGGTGTAGATACACCATATGCTCTTTATGATGAAAGTATATCTTCCTTTGGTGCAAGTGCATACAGCCACAAAGATGCAGAAGGCTTTATAAATTTATTTGGTCTTCCATATAAGATTAAAGCTATGATGGAAAAGAATAAGGAAGTTTAATTATGAAACTTTGGGGTGGAAGATTTAAGAAGGCTGAAAATAAGCTTATGGAGGACTTTAATAGTTCTCTAAGCTTTGACAGAACTCTTTATTATGAAGATATACAAGGAAGCATAGCACATGTTAAGATGCTTACCAAGTGTAGCATTTTAACGAAGGAAGAATGTGAAACCATAATAAATGGACTAAACTCTATACTTTCGGATATAGAGAATGAAACTCTCTTAATCGAAGGAGATTATGAAGATATTCATAGCTTTATAGAAACTAATTTAATAGAAAGAATTGGTCAGGTAGGTAAAAAGCTTCATACAGCTAGAAGTAGAAATGACCAGGTAGCGGTAGATTTAAGGCTTTATGCCAAGAAAAAAGCTTTTGAGGTAGTGGATAATATAGAAATTCTTCAAGAAGTCATAGTAAAGCTTGGCGAAGAAAATAATTTCTTAATGCCAGGATATACTCATCTTCAAAGAGCACAGGTTGTGACTTTCAAACATCACATTATGGCTTATCACAACATGCTTGTAAGAGATAGAAAGAGAGTATTAAATGCTATTGTAATATTAGATGAAAGCCCGCTAGGTTGTTGTGCATTAGCAGGAACAACTTATAATACAGACAGGGATTTTACCGCTAAGGAGTTAGGTTTTAAAAAACCTGTAGATAACTTTTTAGATGGAGTAAGCGATAGAGACTATGTTATAGAATTACTGTCTTGTTTTTCAATAATAATGATGCATTTAAGTCGTTTAAGCGAAGAGTTGATTCTTTGGAGTACAAAGGAATTTGATTTTATTCAAATAGATGATGAGTTTTCAACAGGAAGCAGTATCATGCCTCAAAAGAAGAATCCGGATGCTGCAGAACTTATAAGAGGAAAAACGGGGAGAGTATACGGGGGACTCATGTCACTGCTGACGACAATGAAAGGCATTCCCCTTGCCTACAACAAGGATATGCAGGAAGATAAAGAACAGTTTTTTAACTCCTTAGACACCGTTTTAAGCTGTTTAAAGATAATGAGTGGTATGCTCTCCTCTCTAAAAGTTAAAAAAGAAAACACATTTAATGCTGTTAAAAAAGGATTTTTAAATGCTACAGAGGCTGCAGATTACCTAGTAAACAAAGGAATGCCATTTAGGGATGCACATAAAGTAATAGGGGAAATAGTACTTTATTGTGAAGATAAGAATAAGGCTATAGAAGATATTTCTTTAGAAGAATTAAAGGGATTTAGTGAACTCTTTGGAGAAGACGTATATGAGTTCATTGATTATAATAACACCTTAAGCAGAGGAATAAAGAAGGAACTTAAATAAAACGTAACTTCTATAAAAAAGAGGAGAACCATAAAAGGCTTTCCTCTTTTTTATCTTATAAACTAATACTATCTAACATCACCTGTATCTCTATGCCTATCTCTTCCAAAGAATGAAAGAGCATATAGACCAGCTATACCAACAAGAGCATATATAATTCTAGTAAGAGCTGTTCCAGTACCAAATAGTGAATCTACTAGATTAAAACGAAAGAATCCTATTAATCCCCAATTGATAGCTCCTATAACAACTAATAGTAATGATATTCCATCTAGTGCTCTCATATTAAACATCTCCTTTATTATTTTATACAAAACTATTATTTGCATATTTTAAAAAAATATAAGCAAAAAAATAAAAAGGGAAGCTTTTTCCCTTTTTACTTATTATTCACTAAAAATTGATGAAGGACATTACATATATATTAAAAATATATGATAAAAGTAATATATGTATTCTTAATTATTTGCAATGATAACTTAAGTTTTAATTTATAAAGGATTAATTTAAAAATTTAGCTTTGAGAATCTAGAATATTAATCTCTATATTTCTGTCAATAGGCTGGAATAAGGATATAAAAGTATCTGTTCTTTGAATACCTTCGATAGCTTGAATCTTTTTCATAAGCAGATTCTGAAGATCAGATATATTTTTACATATAACTTTAGCAAATATGGAGTATTCACCAGTAGTGTAGTGAAGTTCTACAATTTCCTTTACTAATCTTAGCTGTTCTAATGCGTCACCAAAGGTTTTAGCTCTATCAAGATAAATACCAATAAAACAACACACATCGTATCCAAGCTTTGAATTATCTATTATAAGTTTTGTTCCTTTTATTATTCCCATGTCTTCCATCTTTTTCATTCTTACATGGATAGTTCCGCCACTAACATGGCATTTTCTAGCTATTTCTAGAAACGGAGTTCTAGAATCCTTAATTAGAATATCTAATATTTGAAGATCTAAATCGTCTAAATCATTTAACTTTAAACCCATATTAATCACTCCTTAGCAATATTTAAAAAAATCAAGTACATATCTTAAGTAATAATTTACTAGTATTACACTGGTATTTTTTATCAAATTAATAAATAAAACGTTATCAGTGATATTAATTTTATCAAATGTTAATATAAATGACAACTTAATCATGAGATGTTAAGAAAAAATAATATTTCATTAAAGTAACTTTAAGTTAAAAAAGAAGTAGTTATATACTTTAGTAGAAAAATTAAATAGGTATGGTATATAATTTATAAGATAAGGATTGTTTTTTTAGGTATCCATTGGTTGTAAATTAGCGGTGTAAAAAAGGTATTGATATAAAAGAAAAAGTATATGATAATAGAGTTAATATACATAATTTAAGGGGGAACGATATTATGCCATTGTGGTTAACGGTAGTTTTACAAATTTTGTTTTTCGTTGTAATATTTTTAGTTGTTTATAATCAATTGAAAATCCGTGTTTTATCAAAGCTTCATCCAAATAAGTGGGTTATTTTAGCATTAGCTATAATATCATTTTTTTTACCAACAATGATAGCTTCTTATTATAAATATAATTTAAATGGCACTGTATGGCAGTATGTTCAATCTGCGGTATTTATAGTATTCTTCTTATGGTTTGTAGATCTAAGATCTGGAGCAATATATAAAACTACAAATGGAAGATCAAACTATGGAAAAAAAGATATTGCAATTAAACCAAAAGCTAAACCAAATAGAGTAAATAAAAAATAGAATTAGGCGCTATAGATAAGCAACACCGAAAGTAGACTTATCCTCCGAGACATAATACCAATTTTCGGTACGTTAAATATTTTTAAGAAGTCTAAAGCTCAGGATTTACGAAAAACTAAGAATCTTCGATAACTCGCTAACGCTCAGACAATCTAAGATTCTAAGTTTTTCATAAATCCTTCGCTAAGACTACTAAAAAATATTTAAATCTATCCTCAAATTGGTATTATTTCTCTCCGAATAAGTCTACTTTCTAATTTTGATATCTATAGATATATTTCTAAGCATCGGATGAAGTTTAAGCTCATCTGATGCTTAGAAATCATTATCCAAGGTTTAATCTCTATTTTGGGAAAAGATTGGGTAGTCCTTAGATAAGTTTTGACGGTACTTGTTTTAAAGTATAGATATGGAATTAAAAGCTTATGGTAGCTTTGAGTATGACAACGACTTCTAGTCGATATAATTATCAAAAAATGTCGATAAAAATCGAAAAATGTTTTTTTGACAAATATGTTGACTAATTATGTTAATAATGATATTATTATATTGTAAGCGAAGTCGAAATTTATCAATAAAGCCACTCATTTGGTAGAGCTTTAGATAAATGAGCTTTTTATTAATAAATATCCCCTATTTAAGCCGCATGCTCCCCCATGTTGGCTTTTTTTCTTTTTTGCTAAATATTCATATAAATACTGGTATTGTCCGGACTACAATAAGATATATTTTAAGTATATAATTAAAACATAGCTCGTAAAGCCTAAGAGTAGAATTATTATTTTACTTTTAGGTTTTCTATTTTTTGGTATAAATTTTGCTAATATTTATATAATCATAATAGAAAGTTTATACAGGGGGATGATTTTAATGCCATTAATGACAGGAGAACAATATGAAGAGAGTCTTCGTAAACTAAATTTAAAGGTCTACGCATTTGGAGAATTAATTGAAAATCCAGTAGATAATCCTATTATTCGCCCATCAATGAATTCTGTAAAAATGACTTATGACTTAGCTCAAATGCCGGAGCATGAGGATCTTATGACTACTACCTCAAATCTTACAGGAGAAAAAATTAATCGTTTCACTACAATTCACATGAGTTCAGATGACTTAGTAAAGAAGGTTAAAATGCAAAGATTATGTGGTCAAAAAACTGCTTCGTGTTTTCAAAGATGTGTTGGTATGGACGCATTTAATGCAGAATATAGTACTACATTTGAAGTGGACAAGGCTCACGGTACCAACTATCATGAAAGATTTAAAAACTTCATGGAATATGTTCAAGAAAATGACCTGACTGTTGATGGAGCTATGACTGACCCAAAAGGAGATAGAGGACTAGGTCCAAGCAAGCAGGCTGATCTAGATTTATATTTAAGAGTCGTTGAAAGAAGACCAGATGGTGTTGTAGTTAGAGGAGCTAAGGTTCATCAAACTGGAATATGTAATTCTCATGAGGTTTTAGTTATGCCAACTATTGCAATGAGACCAGAAGACAAGGATTTTGCTATATCTTTTGCTGTACCTACAGATTCTGAAGGTATATTTATGGTTCTAGGGCGTCAATCATGCGATACAAGAAAAGGTGAAGATGGCGCAGATATTGATGTGGGGAATAAGCAATTTGGAGGAGTAGAAGCCTTAACTATATTTGATAACGTATTTGTTCCAAATGAAAGAATATTCCTTGACGGAGAAACTGAGTTTGCAGGTATGTTAGTTGAAAGATTTGCAGGGTATCACCGCCAAAGTTATGGTGGATGTAAGGTTGGAGTTGGTGACGTCTTAATAGGAGCTACCGCTGTGGCGGCAGACTATAATGGGGCGAGCAAAGCATCACATGTTAAGGATAAAATTATAGAAATGACTCACCTTAATGAGACATTATATGCTTGTGGAATTGCATGTTCATCAGAAGGTTATAAAACTGAATCCGGAAATTACTTAATAGACCTATTACTTGCCAATGTTTGTAAGCAAAACGTTACAAGATTCCCGTATGAAATAGCAAGGCTTGCAGAGGATATAGCCGGTGGACTTATGGTAACTATGCCTTCAGAAAAAGACTTTAGAGACTCAAAGATAGGACCTTATGTTGAAAAATACTTAAGAGGAACTCAATCAGTTTCTACAGAAAACAGAATGAGAATATTAAGAGTTATAGAAAATTTAACTCTTGGAACAGCTGCGGTTGGATACAGAACAGAGTCAATGCATGGAGCAGGATCTCCTCAGGCACAAAGAATAATGATATCTAGACAAAGTAATTTAGCTCATAAAAAAGCACTAGCAAAAGACATAGCTAGAATAGAAGAATAAAGATTTTATTAAAAAAACATTAGTTACTTCACAAAGTGATTATGAAAAGGTTAAAAATGTAATTTCTAACTCAAATGTAGACATTACTTAATTACTTTGAGGAATTGAGATCAATATATCAAATTGTATAGAGTCATAAATACACAAAGTTATTTATATATTTATCATTAAAATAAGGTTTAGTTTGATGGGGGGAAGTAATATGGCAGTTATCAAAAGTGTAGAAGATGCTATTAAAGAAATCCAAGATGGTACGTCATTGATGATTGGAGGTTTTTTAGGAATTGGAGCACCAATAAAATTAATTGATACAATAGCAGAAGAGAATATAAGAGAATTAACAGTTATTAGTGTAGTAGGTGCTAACCCTTTAGGAAATTTTGACATAAGTAAATTGACAGCAAATAAGCAAATTAAAAAATTTATAGGGGCTCATATAGGGACAGACCCTCAGCTTGTAAAACAATATATTAATGGGGATATAGAAGTAGAGTTTAACCCTATGGGAACATGGATTGAAAGAATAAGAGCTGCTGGATCAGGTCTTGGTGGGGTCTTAACACCTACTGGTATTGGTACGGAAATGGAGGAAGGTAGGGAAAAAGTAATTGTAGACGGTAAAGAATTTTTATTATACTCACCACTAAAAGCAGATGTAGCTATTATTAAAGCCCACAGAGCGGATAAGACTGGAAATCTAGAGTATAGAGGGACATCACTAAATTCAAATCCTGTAATAGCTACTGCAGCAGACTTAGTTATAGCAGAAGTGGATGAAATAGTGGAAGTAGGAGAGATTGAATATAACCGTGTAGGGACACCAGGAATTTTTGTAGATATTATAGTAAAAGGTTATGGTATGGAGGAAAGAAAACAGATATTTGAAGATTTGTGGATAAGAGGCAAAAAGATTTAGGGAGGGTTAAAAGATGAATGATAGAGAAATTATAGCTAGAAGAATAGCAAAGGAATTCACTGATGGGATGGTTGTAAACTTAGGATTTGGGATGCCAACAGCATCAGCAAACTATATTCCTGAAGGAGTTAATGTAATACTTCAGACAGAAAATGGAGGACTAGTCTTTGGACCAAAACCTAAAAGAGGAGAATCAGATCCAGACTTAGGAAACTCAGGTGGAGAGCCAATAACAATGTTACAGGGTGCTGCAGCTTTTGATTTATCACTATCTTTCACTATAATAAGAGGCGGGCACGTAGATGCTACAGTCCTTGGAGCTTTAGAAGTAGACGAAAAAGGCAACATAGCAAACTGGAAAATACCAGGTAAATTTGTTCCTGGAATGGGTGGGGCTATGGATCTTTTGGTAGGTGCCAAAAAAGTAATAGTAGCTATGAACCATGCGGATAAGGATGGAAACTCAAAAATTTTAAAGAAATGTACATTACCTCTATCTGCATCGGGAGTAGTAAATTTAATTATAACAGAGAAAGCAGTTCTTCAGAAAACGGAAAAGGGTTTAGTTCTAAAGGAAGTAGCGCCAGGTATTACTGTAGATGAAGTAGTGAAATTCACTGAGGCCGAATTAATTATTCCAGAAAAGGTAGAAGTAATGTATTAACTAAAATAAAGTCCAACCAGTATCTAAATATACTTATTACTTGACATATATCAAAATAGACCTAGAAGAGTTAATCTTCTAGGTCTTAACAGTATCTAATAGTCTTGAATTTCATATGCAGTACTAGTCATCTTTTGACAATTCTCTGAACTAAAATCAGGCACTAGCCAATTTATTTCAGAAGCATGAAATATACCATCATTATGTTCTTCCTTTTCTAAATATTGATCTCTATTACTTGTAATTGTAACAACCTTTGGTGCTGAATATCTAACAGCTGCTGGTCCTTGTATGGTTTCACCATTTTCTTGTTGAAACTTTCTATCCTTCGGTACAAACAAACCTTGAAATTCCCCGTTTCTTGGAGTAGTTTTACCAGGATGTAAAATGTACCATGACTTATCGTAATTTCCGGAATCTGTTGCTCTTGTAGGACCGTATACTATAATATTTTCAGATGTAGAATTTGTAATTACAGCACCTTCACCATCGTTTTCTACTTGCTTATTATACTCTTGTTCAGTCATTACACCTTGATTATTCATCTTATGACCTCCTTATAGAATTATTATTTTATCCTACCTAAATAATTTCTCCATAATTCCAATAAGTAATACTATTTTTAAGATAAATTAAGTAGAAGTACAATTATGTTGTATACTTATTTTTCTCGACCTAATAAATAGGGAAAATACAATTTTATCTGCACTGAGCTTATGCGTGGAATTGTATTTAGTAAGAAACGCAGTATACTTTACAAATTGATATAATAATCATAAAAGTAATATATTTATATGGTTGGTGCTAATTGTATATAAAGTGATGTATGTCAAAAGTAGTGAAATTTATACTATATATTTTAGTGGAAAGGGGGAACTTTAAATGACTATTTTTCCATTTATTTGTTTAGGAATTGGCTTAATCTTAGGATTTCAAAAAATTACAAGTAAGTTTCTAAAAATAACAGATTTTATCATCAATGTAACTCTAATAGTTCTTATGATAACAATCGGGATAAATATAGGTGTGAATAATTTCATTATGCCGAGTATTGGTAATATTGGAATAAATTGCTTTATTATCGCTTTATCTGCAATTATACTTAGTGTTATTTTCACATTGATTGTGGAAAAGACAGTATTGCCTTTAGAGAAAATCAGAGAAAATTTAAATTCTAAAAACATTAGCTTAAGCAATGAGGTAAATATTTCGGAAGATGAAAAGAAAAAGATGACACCATTAGTTTTAATTATGCCGATCAGCATAGTTACAGGTGTGATATTAGGTTATTTTGCAATGCCAAAGGAAAAAACTTATCTACTTGAATATATTTTGACTGCATCATTAATTTTACTTTATATAGGGGTTGGAATAAGTTTGGGAAATAACCGTAAAGTATTTAAATATGTTAGGCTTTTAGGAGTGAGGATTATTTCTCTTTCACTGGCTATTTTTTAAGTAGTTTAGCAGGAGGATTTATAGCAGGGAGTATTCTGAACTTACCACCCGAGATTTCGGTAATGTCTTCCAGTGGTATGAGCTACTACAGTTTAACGGGAGCCTATATGGCAAAAACATATGGCATTGAAATAGGAACCTATGGATTTGTTAGTAATGTTATGCGAGAGTTTTTTACAGTTTTGCTACTTCTTTTATTAATTAAAATCAGTAAAGGAAGTCATATTGCTGGGGGAGCCGCAGGCAATATGAACACTATGCTAATGCCTATAACAAAGTTTGTCGGCCCAGAATTAGGCTTGGTTACATTAATAACTGGAGCAATTTTAACATTTGCTGTTCCATTTATACTTCCTATTTTATATAGAATTTTTCAGTAGATACCACATGTATTTGTATTGTGAGTTTTATAAGAAATTATAAATGTGAAAAACAAATAATGAAGCTATTATACAAAATATAGACATAACTTTTAATTAAATTTTTAATTATTCATCCTATTGAAAAATATTGAACTATTAATGCAATATTGATATAATACATTAAGTAAAGTTTATTATAGACTTGCTTTGATTGTTATAATTTTGGGATAATTTTATTTTTAAGTTAAAGATCAACTAATTCATTCATATCTTAAATATCTTTTAAAATAGGAGATTATGTATATGAAAGAATTTAGTATTAGCACAAAAGTTTATTTTGGAGAAGGCTCATTAGACAGACTAAGCGAAATTAAAAATAAAAGAGTATTAATTGTATGTGATAAATTTATGGAGACTTCAGGTATGGCTGCAAAAGTGCAAGGAAAGCTTGTTGATTGCGAAGTAGCTATATATAGTGATATCATACCTGATCCATCTGTAGAGGTTATTGCGAGTGGTATTCAAAAGTTAAAAGGTTGTAATGCTGAAATTATGATAGCTCTTGGTGGAGGCTCGTCAATTGATGGAGCTAAGGCAATAAGAGAATATGCAAAAAAAGTTACTGGAGGAGTTTCCTCTATAGAAGAGTTTTATGCTATACCTACTACAAGTGGTACAGGTTCAGAAGTAACAGAATATGCAGTAATTACAAATAAACAAGAAGGATTAAAATATGCTCTTGCAGATAAATCCCTTCTTCCAACAGTTGCCATTCTTGATCCTGAATTGGTAAAATCTGTTCCTAAGGCTATAACTGCTGATACAGGAATGGATGTAATAACGCATGCTATGGAGGCTTATGTTTCAAAGAATGCTACTGATTTTTCAGATGCTCTTGCAGAAAAAGCTTTTACTTTAGCTTTTAGATTCTTACCACAGGCTTATGCTGATGGAAATGACTTAGTAGCAAGAGAAAAGCTTCACAATGCATCTTGTCTTGCTGGTATAGCTTTTAACTCAGCGGGGCTTGGAATTACCCATAGTTTAGCTCATGCTGTAGGTGGTAAATTACACATTGCTCATGGAAGAAGTAATGCTATTATACTTCCTTATGTAATTGAATATAATGCTAATCTAAATAAAGGTGCTTTTAATGTTGAATATGGAGTAGCGGCTAAGAAATATCTAAGACTTGCAAAACTATTAAAGTTACATGCGCCAAATGTAAATATTGGAGTTAACAACCTAATTAGAAGCGTTATAGAGCTTCAAAAGACATTGATGATTCCGAGAACATTAAAAGAACAGGGCGCTGATATGGAGTTAGCTAAGGTATATAGAGAAGAAATTGTTAGTGCAGCTTATAAGGATATATGCACAATGGCGAACCCTAGAGAAGCAACAAATGAAGATTTGTTAAATATTTTAGATAAAGTTTTTGGATAAAATGATGTATTTTAAAACCGCTCATTAGTGAGTGGTTTTTTGTAATACAAAAGAATTGAGAAAAAAGTTTAAAATATAATGTAATTTAAAATATAACTAAAAAGGGAGAGTAGCTATGGCTAGTGAGTTATATTCAATAGGGAAAGTTGAAGAAATATGTAAGATAACAAAAAAAGCACTAAGATATTATGATAGAATGAACATACTATCGCCTGATAAAGTATGCAATGAGAATGGCTACAGATATTACAGTAAGGAAAACTTATTGTCTGTGCCAGTTATAAGGTATTATAAGCAGAGTGGGTTTAAATTGGAGGAAATGAGGGCTTTTTTAGAAGGGACAACCTATGATTTCGTCGATAAAAGCTTCAGAAAAAAGATTGATGAATTAGAAGAACTTGATAAGGAGATAAATTTAAAAATAAGATCAGTCAAAGATTGGCGTGATCTTATAGTTGAGGCACAGATGGTACTTGAAAATAATGTTTGTGATGTGGCAATAAAATATATAGATAACAAAAGGTTAATATTTTTAAATCAAGATTTTCAATATGATTATATGGATTCTATAATTAATATAGAGTTTAATAATTATATAGATAGTATAAATAATGCAGTAACAGGTCCTGTAATTATATGTTTCTCATCTTATAAGAACAAAATGAGTAGAAAATGCAATAAGATGAAGATAATGCAGCAGACCATTCTAAAGTGTAAAGAGGAAGAAACTGTTGAATATGGTGGCTGGATGGCAGCTTCTTGTTATCATATAGGAGCTCACGAAAACATTGATGAAACATATAAAAAGATAGAAGAGTGGACTAAAGAACATGGTTATATATGCTCGGAGGAATGTTATGAAAGATATGTAACAGATTATTGGACAACTAAAAACACTGATAGATTTGTAACAGAGGTTATGATTAAAATTAAGAGATAAAAGGCATAAGCGGTAAGTAATCATTATTCAAGATGATTATTTACCGCTTATGTTTTTTTGTTGACCTTATCTGATACCCTATAGAATATATTTACAATTGTTGGAGGAATAAATATTTTTTAACGAGCCTTCAATCTAAAATATATGTTATTAAACTGAAAACATTGACCGTAGGGGAAAGTATTCTAGAAAATATAATTTACATTGTGAAAAAAATGATGATATTGTGACCCCAAAATTTTTAACAATTACCTAATAAAGTATTTGTAATCGATTAAAAAACATAATATAACGCTGAATATAGCGCTGAATATAGCGATAAATGTAAAAAAATAGATTTTATTTGAATATTCTTGTGAAATATATATTGACCTTACCCCATAGGGAAGGGGATATAATTTAGTTGAAAGAAAAACAACTAAAAGATATAAATGAAAAGTTGTTTAATAATTTAACAATGAGATATCCCAAATCATAACAATCTTAAAACATTCCCATTACGAAGTTTTATTCAAAAACACAATCTAAAAAGTCATTAATTGTATAAGTGAAAGGGGTTCAATTTTATGGAGAAAGTTTCAAAGGCTATAGCCTCAGAAACGATCGTTGCAAAGAATAAGTTAAAAACTAATTTTCTCAAAAAAGGTATTTCAATCGCTCTTTTCTCAGGTCTTATGTACGGATTCTACTCAGCGTTTTTAACATTGGGAATGACAAAAGGAGTATGGGGCGACTGGTATGGTGCTAATGTAGCAGGTTTATCAGCAATTGTTGTAACATACGTATTAGGTGCTCTTGGTAGTGCTGTAAACGACACCTGTAGCGCGGTTTGGGCAATAGGCTATGCAACTTTCAAAGGCAAACTCGTAGATTTCTTTAGATGTCTTAAAACTAAGCCAGGTGCTGTAATGATATTAGCGGCCCTCATAGGCGGACCTATTTCAAGTACAGCTTATGTGGTAGCTTTACAAATGGCAGGTTCAATTGTTATTCCGATTACTGCTCTTTGTCCTGCTATTGGTGCTATTTTAGGAAGAATATTATTTAAGCAAAAGTTAAACAGACGTATGATGTTTGGTATTGGTATTTGTGTTTTATCTAGCTTTATGATCGGTAGTACTAGTATTGGTGGCGATGCTCCAAAGAGAATGCTCCTTGGAATTTGCATTGCATTCATAGCAGCTATTGGATGGGGATTTGAAGGTTGTGTAGCTGGATATGGTACATCTATGATTGACTCGGAAATTGGTATTACAATCCGTCAAGCGATATCTGGATTTTCAAATTTATTAATATTAGTACCTTTATTTGGTTTACTGCTTGGTGATGGAATTAAATTTTCAACTGACTTAACTATTCAGGCATTTACAAGTGGACCTGCAATGATATGGTTTGCATTAAGTGGTCTTTGCGCTTTCATCTCTTACATGAGCTGGTATAACGGTAACAGTATGTGTGGTGCTGCTCTTGGTATGGCATGTAATGGTACGTATTCTTTCTGGGGACCATTTTGCTGCTGGATAGTTCTTGGAGTAATAGGTGGTATGAAAGGATGGACTTTACCTACGGTTGTTTGGATTGCTGCTTTATTAATGATGTTTGGTATTCTCATAATAGCTATGAACCCAATGGATCTATTTATAAAGAAGGATGAAGCAGGCAACAAGATTGCTTAAC
The DNA here is from genome assembly GCF_056135525.1 of Clostridium sp. CS1-1. Lineage (NCBI taxonomy): Bacteria > Bacillati > Bacillota > Clostridia > Eubacteriales > Clostridiaceae > Clostridium > Clostridium sp. CS1-1. The sequence goes on from NZ_CM148680.1 coordinate 485,578, forward strand.
TTTGCAATTTTAAAATACTTTACAAAAGTAACTAATATACAAAAGAATAGGTTAATTGAAAGGAGTTTTATTGTATGAAAGAAATTTCAACGTCAGTAAGTGCTAAGGCAATTGCTGCTAAGAAGAAATTATCAAGTGATTTCTTCAAAAAAGGTGTATCACTAGCTTTATTTTCAGGACTTACCTATGGGATGTATACAGCGTTGTTAACTATGGGTATGACTAAGGGGGTCTGGGGTGACTGGTATGGCGCTAACACAGCAGGGTTATCAGCATTTACAATAGCATACTTACTCGCAGCACTTGGTAATGCAATAAACGACACATGCAGTGCTGTTTGGGCAATCTTATATTCAGTAGTTAAAGGTAAATTTGGAGATTTCCTAAGATGTATCAACACCGCTCCAGGACGTATTATGATATTAGCAGCTCTTATCGGAGGACCTATAGCTGGTACAGCTTATGTTATAGCTCTTCAAATGGCTGGTTCAATAGTTGTTCCAATATCAGCTCTTTGTCCTGCTATTGCTGCCATATTAGGTAAGATCTTATTTAAGCAGAAATTAGATAAACGTATGGCTTTTGGTATTGCAATATGTGTATTTGCCAGCTTCTTGATTGGTAGTACAGGCTTTAGCGGTACTGCTTCAACAAAAACTCTTATTGGCTTTTTTATAGCTATTATTGCAGCTCTTGCATGGGGCTTTGAAGGTTGTGTAGCTGGATATGGTACAGCAATGATTGACTATGAAATTGGTATTTGTATTCGTCAAGTAACATCGGGTATAGCAAATCTATTCATCTTAGTTCCGGTTTTCTCAATTATGGCTGGTAAAATTGGCCTCTCTGTTAATCTTGCAATGCAAGCATTTACAAGTGGCCCTGCAATGATATGGTTTGCATTAAGTGGTCTTTTATCAGTTATTACATTTATGACATGGTATGCTGGAAACAGTATGTGTGGAGCAGGACTTGGTACTGCATGTAATGGTACATATTCATTCTTTGGACCATTATTCTGTCTATTGCTTTTAGGAGTGTATGGAGGCATGGGGGGATGGTCATTACCTTCAGTTGCTTGGATTGGAGCTGTAATAATGATGTTTGGTATCCTTACAATATCTATGAATCCACTTGATTTATTTAAAAGAAAAAAAGATATGGGAGGTTTAATGGATGAAGCCGCTTAATTATGCTATTTTAAAATACTTTACTACAGTTAAGGAAGCTTCTGCTGATAATGTTATAGAAGCATTAAAAGGAGAATATGGAAGCTTTAAAGCTTTACAAAAGAGTGCTGTAATCAATGCCTTAATGACAGCAGAAGCAAATGGGCTTATTGAAGAAACAAGATTTGAATTGGGTAAAGATGATGAATTAACTGTTTATTACCACGCTCATGAAGAGGGTGCTGCTACAATTAATAAATATATTAAAGATTAGTTTTTAACATAATTCACAATAAAAGTTACTTAAGGATTTTGTTGTAATAATATATTGACTTTCCCCTAAAGGGGAAGAGATATAATTAGCATACAGTAAGTGAGAAAATTACATGAAACAAACACATATAGCATAGTTGCTTAATTAATTTAAAACATATTAATCGAAAAATAGGAAGGAGAAAATATCGATGAGATATTATGGAAATGAGGCTTTAGGTCTTGTAGAAACAATAGGATTAGTTCCTGCACTTGAGGCTGCAGATAAAATGCTTAAAGCAGCTAACGTTGAACTGATTTCATATGAAAATGTTGGTTCGACTCTTGTAACTATAATGGTAAAAGGTGATGTGGGCGCAGTTAAATCTGCTGTAGAAGCAGGTGCAGAGGCAGCAGCTGCTGTTGGAACATTAACAGCACACAATGTTATGCCACGTCCTATTAGAGAAGTTGGAGATATTGTTTCAGTACACGATATTGATGCATAAATATAGAAAGGAAATGATACAAGTATGGCAAGATATGAAGCTTTAGGATTAATTGAAACTTTTGGTCTAGTTTTTGTTTTAGAAGCAGCAGATGCTATGTGCAAAGCAGCGGATGTTGAACTTATAGGATATGCAAACGTTGCTTCAGGATATATATCTGTATTAGTTCAAGGTGATGTTGGTGCTTGCAAAACAGCAGTAGAAGCTGGTGTTGCAGCAGTTAAAGCAATGGAGGGTGGAAACCTTTATAGTTCAATAGTTATTCCAAGACCACATCAGGATCTTGGAAAAATAATAAAACGTTATTCCATTACAAATCTTGTAACAGAATAAAAATATGAAATTTTTTCTAAAAAGGGAGAGAGAGAAATGAATATTATTGATAATGATTTACTCTCCATGCAAGAAGCGAGAATTCTTGTTGAAAATGCTCGTGAGGCACAAAATAAATTAGCAACCTTCCCACAAGAAAAACTTGATGAGATAGTTGAACGTATGGCCGAAGAAATTGAAAAACATTCAAAGGAACTTGCCAAGATGTCTAATGAAGAAACTGAATACGGAAAGTGGGAAGATAAATATATCAAAAACCGCTTTGCATGCAGATACCTGAAAGATAGACTAAAAGGCATGAGATGTGTAGGCATAATTGATGAAGATAATGTGAGAAACACAATGGATGTTGGAGTGCCAATGGGTGTCATCATAGCCTTTTGTCCATCCACTAGTCCTGTTTCTACAACTATATATAAAGCGCTGATTGCAATTAAATCAGGAAACGCAATTATATTTTCACCTCATCAAAGAGCTAAAAATACAATCGGTAAAACCATTGATATTTTGATTAGAGCTGCGGAGGGGGTAGGACTTCCAGAAGGTGCCCTTGCATATTTACATACAGTAACTCCAAGCGGTTCATTAGAGCTCATGAATCATAAAGATGCTTCACTTATAATGAATACGGGAGTTCCAGAAATGCTTGATGCAGCTTATAAATCTGGTAAACCAGTAATTTATGGCGGTAATGGAAATGGTCCAGCCTTTATAGAGCGTACAGCGGATATAAAGCAAGCCGTTAAAGATATTATTGATAGCAAGAATTTTGATTATGGAGTTGTATCCAGCGCAGAACAATCAATTGTCGTTGATAGTTGTGTTGCAGTCGAAGTAAAAGAAGAACTTCAAAAAAACGGTGCATACTTTATGACAGAAGAGGAAGCTGGAAAGTTGGCATCCATATTCTTGAATAAGGATGGAAGTGACAACTTAGAGATAATTGGTAAATCACCACAATTCTTGGCTAAGAATGCTGGCTTTAGTGTTTCTGAAGATACAAAGGTTCTCATCTCTAAGCAAAAGTTTGTTTACCCAAGAAACCCTTATTCAAGGGAAAAGCTTTGCCCAGTGCTAGCTTTCTATATAGAGGATGACTGGATGCATGCTTGTGAAAAGTGTATAGAATTGTTGCTTAGCGAGAGACAGGGACATACACTTGTTATACATTCGAAGGATGAGGAAGTTATTCGCCAATTTGCACTGAAAAAACCTGTTGGGAGAGTGCTTGTTAACACTCCAGGAACTTTTGGAAGCATGGGAGCAACTACAAATTTATTTCCATCAATGACCTTAGGCAGCGGTTCCGCAGGTGATGGAATGACTTCAGATAACGTTTCACCTATGAACTTAATATATGTACGTAAAGTTGGATATGGAGTTCGCAAGGTAGATGAACTTGATAAAACAATAAATAGTGAAGATAAATTAAATTCAAATGAAACAGATAACATTAAGTTATTGGAGAGCATTTTGAAGAAAGTTCTAGAAAACGTAAAATAAAAATCATATTTAAAATATGAAATATATTAAAGAATGCGAGGTAATAAATTGGATATTCATGAATTTTCAAATAAGTTTATGGAAGCTACTAAAAACATGTCCGATGAAGAACGTGATAGTTTAATGAAGATGTTTTCAAGTGTTTCTAAAGAAATAACAAAAGAAGAACCAGCTTGCACAGCTGCTATAGGTGACAACAATGGTCAAATTCCAGAGGGAATAACAGAACGTTTAGTTAAGTTAAAGGAAACTTACTTAAAACATGTTCCAACTATAACAACTCACCGTGCAAGAGCTATTACTAAGATAGCTAAGGAAAACCCTGGTATTCCTAAATCTGTTTTACGTGGTAAGTGTTTTAAACACTGCTGTGAAACTGCACCACTCGTGATTCAAGACAATGAACTTATTGTTGGAGCACCAAATGGTAAGCCTCGTGCAGGAGCATTTTCTCCCGATATAGCTTGGAGATGGATGGAAGCCGAAATTGATACAATAGGAAATCGTCCACAAGACCCATTCTATATCTCAGAAGAAGATAAGAGAATTATGCGTGAGGAGCTGTTCCCATATTGGCAAGGCAAATCCGTTGATGAATACTGTGAAGATCAGTATCGTGAAGCTGGAGTATGGGAACTTTCAGGAGAGTCCTTTGTTTCAGATTGTTCATATCACGCAGTAAATGGTGGAGGAGACTCTAACCCAGGATATGACGTTATATTAATGAAAAAAGGTATGCTTGACATAGTGAGAGAATCAGAAGAAAAATTAGCTAATCTTAATTATGAAAACCCAGGAGATATAGATAAAATCTATTTTTATAAATCATTAATCGATACTGCTGAAGGTGTTATGATATATGCTAAACGTATGTCAGACTATGCAGCTGAGCTTGCTGCAAAGGAAACTAACCCTAAGCGTAAAGCAGAACTTCAAAAGATTTCTGAAGTAAATGCTAGGGTTCCAGCACATAAACCAAGTACTTTCTGGGAAGCAATTCAAGCAGTTTGGACTATAGAATCATTACTTGTAGTTGAAGAAAATCAAACAGGGATGTCTATAGGACGTGTTGACCAATACATGTATCCATTCTATAAAGCTGATATTGAAGCTGGACGTATGACTGATTTTGAAGCATTTGAACTAGCAGGTTGTATGCTTGTAAAGATGTCTGAAATGATGTGGATAACAAGTGAAGGCGGTTCTAAATTCTTTGCTGGTTACCAACCATTCGTTAACATGTGTTTAGGTGGTGTTACTAGAGAAGGACGTGATGCTACAAACGAATTAACTTACCTTTTAATGGATGCAGTTCGTCATGTAAAAATATATCAACCATCTTTAGCATGTCGTATACATAAAGGCTCACCACAGAAATACCTTAAGAAGATAGTTGAAGTTATCCGTGCAGGTATGGGATTCCCAGCATGTCACTTTGATGATGTTCATATAAAAATGATGTTAGCTAAGGGGACTTCTATAGAAGATGCAAGAGATTACTGCTTAATGGGATGTGTTGAGCCACAGAAGTCAGGAAGATTATATCAATGGACTTCTACAGGATATACTCAATGGCCTATATGTATAGAACTTGTTCTTAACCATGGTGTACCACTATGGTATGGTAAGCAAGTATGCCCAGACATGGGGGATTTAAGTAAATTTAAAACTTACGAGCAGTTTGAAGCAGCTGTTAAAGAGCAAATTAAATACATTACTAAATGGACAAGTGTTGCTACAGTAATTTCTCAACGTGTTCACAGAGATCTTGCACCAAAACCACTTATGTCTATGATGTACGAAGGTTGCATGGAAAATGCTAGAGGAGTAGAAGCAGGCGGAGCTATGTATAATTTCGGACCTGGAGTAGTATGGAGTGGTCTTGCTACTTATACAGATTCTATGGCAGCTATAAAGAAATTAGTATTCGATGAGAAAAAATATACATTAGAAGAGATGAATGAAGCCTTAAAAGTTGATTTCGCTGGATATGAAAAACTAAGAAAAGATTGTTTAGAAGCACCTAAGTATGGTAACGATGATGATTACGCAGATTTAATTGCTGCTGATTTAATCAACTTTACTGAACAAGAGCACCGTAAATATAAGACATTATATTCAGTGCTTAGCCATGGTACTTTATCAATCTCAAACAATACTCCATTTGGACAGCTTACTGGGGCTACAGCAAACGGACGTAAAGCATGGACACCTTTATCAGATGGTATAAGTCCGACTCAAGGAGCAGATTATAAAGGACCTACTGCTATAATTAAATCTGTTTCTAAAATGAGTTGTGAAGATATGAATATAGGTATGGTTCATAACTTTAAGTTAATAGCTGGTCTTCTCGATACACCAGAAGGTGAACAGGGAATCATCACACTATTACGTAGTGCGTGTGCTCTTCAACTTGGAGAAATGCAATTTAACTATCTAGATAACAAAACTCTACTTGAGGCACAAAAGCATCCAGAACAATATCGTGATTTAATAGTTCGTGTTGCTGGATATAGTGCATTCTTTGTTGAGTTATGTAAAGATGTTCAAGATGAAATCATCAGCAGAACTGTACTTACACATTTCTAAGCAGATAAGCAGACATCCAAAATCTGTGATTTTGTGATGGTCGCTTACTCATTCGACTAAAAGGAGAAGGAGTTTCATCTAAATATATTAAAAATCAATGTGAATAAAATTGGAGAATGAAAAATATGAGTAATGGAAATTTAGGCATAATTGAACGAAAAGCGACGATTTTTAATATACAAAAATACAACATGTATGATGGAGATGGAGTAAGAACTCTAATATTTTTTCAGGGCTGCCCACTTCGCTGTAAATGGTGTGCAAATCCTGAAGGACTGATTAAAAAGAATAAAGTTATGTTTAAAAGTGATTTATGTATTGACTGCGGGGCTTGCGTTTCTGTATGCCCTGTAGGCATACACACTATGAATAGCAAAACTTTAAAGCATGAAGTTAATCGTGATATTGATTGTATTGGATGCGGTAAGTGTAAAAGTGCCTGCATTAAATCTGCTATATCAATAGTTGGAGAAGTAAAAACCATCTCTGAACTTTTAGAAATCGTAGAAGAAGATAGAACTTTTTATGAAGTTTCTGGTGGCGGAGTTACACTAGGTGGCGGAGAAGTTTTAATGCAGCCTGAAGCTGCAAGCAGTTTATTAATGGCATGTAAGCAAGCAGGGATAAATACTGCAATTGAAACTTGTGGTTACGCAAAACTGGAATCAGTACTTAAAGTCGCGGAGTTCACAGATTTATTCCTATTTGACATTAAGCATATTGATTCAGATAAACATTTTCAGTTTACAGGCGTTAGAAACGAACAGATTTTGGAAAACCTTAAAGAATTACTTCGCCGTAAATATAATGTGAAAATTCGTATGCCATTACTTAAAGGCGTAAATGATCAAAAAGAAGATATTGAAAAAACAATGGAGCTTTTGAAACCTTATAAAGATTATAGGAACTTTAAGGGAATTGATTTACTTCCATATCATAAAATGGGCGTAAATAAATATAAGCAATTGGGAATGGAATATCCTATAAAGGACGATCCAAGTTTGACTAATGAGGATTTAAACAGAATAGAAAAATGGATTAAACAGTACGATTTATCTGCAAAAGTAATTCGTCACTAAATAATTTTCAAATAGATAATTAAGATGGAAGGTAAGATTTATGGGAGATTTTTCTGATAGGAATATACAGCGTATCATACAAGAATCCGTTCCAGGAAAGCAGATTACTATAGCACATGTTATCGCATCGCCAATGCATGATATATATGAACGGCTTGGAATTGATGAAAAAGGAGCAATAGGTATTTTGACTCTTTCACCATATGAAACTGCTATTATTGCAGCAGATATTGCCACAAAGGCTTCTAATGTTGAAATTGGATTTCTTGATCGTTTCACAGGCTCCGTTGTAATAAATGGTGATGTTCAAAGCGTGGAAACAGCACTTTGTGCAGTAAATGATACGCTTAAAGATATGCTTGGATTTACTCCTGCTCCCATTACAAGAACATGAGAAAAAAGCGCATAATGGTAATTGGTCCTTCAAGGTGTGGTAAAACTACATTAGTTAACGCATTAAACGATTATGATGGTCCATTAAGGCGAACGCCAGATTTGATTTATGGTAAGAACACTATTGATGTTCCAGGCTCTTATATAGAAAATGCATGGATGTATAAACATATAATAGCAGCAGCTCAGGATGCATCCTATGTGCTTATACTGGTTGATCAGTCTAATTGCACTGAAATATACTCCCATGGGTTTGCAAAAGCTTTTAGATGTCCGGTAATTGGAGTTATAACAAAATGCGATCTGATGCCCGAAAATGAAGAAAAGTGTTTAAGGCAGCTAAAAAACATAGGAGTATTGAAACCATATTTTCATACTAGTTTTAAAGTGGGAACAGGAATTGATGCCTTAAAGAAGTATTTATCCAATAACTATCCGCTCTAATACTTCCATCCTTCAAGGTAGCAGTAAAGAGCGGCTACGTCCCTAGATAACGCCTTCTAATCTTCAGATGGGGTTAAAACCTTATATGAAGATAAGAATTCTGTTTATTTGAAAAAGGTAAGGAGTAAAGGTCGATGATCAGATTTATTACTGAAGAGTATTTGAGAGATTTATATAGAAAAGAACCTTTTAATACCTACAAGTTACAACAGGGACAACGTGTTACGCCTGGAGCGGCTCAATATTTATCTGATAAAAGAATAAAAATGATTAATGATGATTCAATAGAAAATGGAAAAAATCAGGTAAAGGCTGTAAAACAGGTAGAAACCATAAAACAAGAAGAAACTAATAATTTGGATTTAAATTCTAATTTGAAAAAGAAGCTTTGTTGTAAGTTGAAATCTATAGAGGCAACATTTCTTGTTACTAGCAGTGAAATATTAAGAGAAGATATTCTTTTGGCACAAAATATTATAAGTTTGGGTAGGAAAATATCAAATATAAGAAATGTTGTGGAAGGAAAAGGTACACTTGACCCTATTTACTGCAAAGAGTGTACTGGGATGAATTCGTTAAATTTCACAACTGAGCTTGAGGATTGCTTTGAAATAACAGAATTTCATATGCAGCTTAATAAAAGCGATGCAATATTGAAAATCCATGTACTGCGTTGTGCTTTAAGGGAGTTACACTTTGAAATAATTGATGCCTATAAAAATGATGATGACGACTTAAAAGATAGGATTACCAAGAATATTAATTCAATAATTAATTCGCTGTCTCAATTGATTTGTTCAGCAGTAGGAGGAAAACAATGTCAGAGGAAAGGTTAACTTTTGAATATTGTGATCAGATGGTTCAGAAGTTTGAAGAAGTTATAGAGAAACCAATTGTTAGCAACTCTTCTGTTTATTATACAGGTGTGGATCTGGGTACTGCATGTGTGGTACTAGCGGTTTTAGATGAAAACTATGAACCTGTTGCAGGTGCATACAGGTATGCAGATGTAGTGCGTGATGGTATGGTTGTTGACTATATTGGAGCAGTAAAGATTGTTAGAGAACTTAAACAGGAAATTGAGGCAAAACTTAATACTGAGCTTCTTTATGCGGCTGCTGCAATTCCACCTGGAACTGACGCCTTAGATTCTGGAGCAATTAAAAATGTAGTCCAAGCTGCAGGATTTGAACTTACATGTCTTTTAGATGAGCCTACTGCTGCTAATGCCGTACTTAAAATTGAAAATGGTGCGGTTGTAGATGTTGGTGGCGGAACAACAGGGATATCAATTTTAAAAGATGGAAAGGTTGTTCATGTTGTTGATGAACCTACAGGTGGTACTCATTTCTCATTAGTTATTTCAGGTGCATATAGAATGCCTTTCAAGGAGGCAGATATATTCAAAAGAGATAACAAGAATCATAAAGAAATTTTGCCAGTTCTCAAGCCAGTAGTTGAAAAGGTGGCATCAATTATTAATTATAATACCAAGAATTATGATGTGAAGGAAATTTCTTTAGTAGGTGGTACTTGTTGCTTGACAGGAATCGAAGAAATTATTGCAAAACAGACAGGAGTTTATACGCATAAACCTAAAAACCCTATGTTTGTCACACCACTTGGTATAGCATTAAGCTGCACTCAAGATATTATTGAGTAATGAGGAGAGTGTTTAAAAGTGGATTTTAGAATCATAAAATCACCTTCCCAAAGCACTAAAGATATTCTAAGAAGACGGATGGGCGGAAACTGTAAAACAGACTTAGATAGTAGTGATGCGATAGGACTTGTTCAAGGTAAGCTTATTGATATGATTTATGCTGCAGATATTGCTGAGAAGGCTGTTGGAGTCACCGTTGAAGACATTAGAGGAACATGCCCTCAGCATATGGTCCTAATTGGAATTTTTGGTGACACGGCATCAGTTGAATCTGCATTAGATGAGATTAAATTAAAAATGAAAGAGGTAAAGGCAATATGATAGCAGCAAGACTTATTGATAATGTATGGGCAACTAGAAAAGCAGAATCACTTAACGGACTTAAATTTATGCTTGCAGAGGAAATTGGTGGGACAGATGCAGGAAGAAGATTTATTGTTGCGGATAACATTGGGGCAGGTATTGGTGATAGGGTTATAGTTAGTACTGGATCCTCTGCTCGCAGAATGCTAGGAGATGACAATATTCCTGTGGATGCAGTTGTTATTGGAATGATTGATGAAGATTGCAATTTTGGTTAAAAAACAATTACCTTAAGAATAATAATAGGATTTTTAGACTTATATATGAATTGCAATATTATTTGAAAGGAAGTGATAAAATGAAAAGATTAATATGTGCAAAGGATATTGAGGCATTGATATTAAATGGTGAGAAAATATTTTACTTAGATGGAAGTGAGATAATTACACCATCTGCTCAAGATCTTGCAAAAAATAGCGGAATAATATTTACTACAGAAGCTCCTGTAGCTAAAGTGCAGCATTCAGTACAAAATTCAGTACAGTATTCAGAAGTTAAAAAGGCTCCAAGCATAGAGAATATGGATAGTGAAATGATGCTTAACTTATTTAGACAAATGATGGATAGAGGTCTTTTACAAGAAATGCTTAAATGCTTGCAGGCAAAAAATCTTCCATTTGAAGCAGAGAGCCATCCTAATGGACTTAAAGTTGTTAGAGGAAACACAGTAAAAATGGACGTATTTGACACTGGTAATCCAAATGCAAAAGTTTATTTCCAAGAGTTAATAAATAAAGAAGAATCAAAAATGAGTGCTGGATTTTTAGTTATCGAGAATTCAAAATTTGATTGGGAGTTAACCTATGAGGAGATTGACTTTGTTATTGAAGGAACCTTAACAGTTGAAATCGATGGAAAGACGTATGTAGCTTATCCTGGAGATGTGTTGTTTGTACCGTCAGGTTCTAAAGTAGTTTGGGGTTCCCCAGACAAAGCTAGGGTATTTTACACAACATATCCAGCAAACTGGGCGGATCTTTTATCCGATGACTAGGAGGATTGATCTATGCAAGCGCTTGGTTTAATAGAAACAAAAGGATTACTTGCAGCTGTTGAGGCAGCTGATACAATGGTGAAATCCGCAGATGTAAGTATTATTGAAAAGACCTATGTAGGTGGCGGTCTTGTTACAATTGCAGTTACAGGTGATGTAGGTGCAGTAAAAGCAGCTGTAGAAGCTGGGGTAGCAGCGGTTAAAAAACTTGATGAAGAATTTTTAGTTTCAGAGCATGTAATTCCACGTCCTCATGAGGAACTGAAAAATATAATTGGGCCTAATAATCCTGAAGATGATCAAGTATCTAATGAAGAAGTAGAAAATGAAGATACTGAGGATAGTGTAGAGGAAACAGAAAAGGCAGAAGTTATAGAAGTAAAAGCTGTTGAAGCAGAGAGCGTGGAAACAGAGGTTATAAAAGAAGAAGCTTTAGAAGAAGCAAAAGCTTTAGAAAAGACTGAAGAGAACTTTGAAAAAAATCAAGATGTTTTAGATTCAGGTAAGATACATAAGGTTAACTTAGAGAATCTGCGTAAAGATGATGTAGATATGCTAGTAAGCAAAAATGGTATAGAGAAAACAATTTCTATGTTATCTAAGTTAAAGGTTGTTAAACTTAGAAATCTAGCTCGTGAATACAAAGATTTTGTAATCACAGGTAGAGCAATTTCAAAGGCAGATAAAAATTTATTAATTGCTAAATTTAAGCTATATTATGAGAAAAATAGCTATTGTTAAGGCTAAGAAGGGAAGTATGAAATAATGGAAAACTTTGATAAAGATTTGCGCTCAATACAAGATGCTAGAAATCTTGCTAGACTTGGAAAAGTAGCAGCTGATAAAATTGCTGATTACACTGAAGAGCAAATCGATAAAATTTTACGTAATATGGTTAGAGTTGCAGAAGAAAATGCTGTTTGTTTAGCACAGATGGCAGTTGAAGAAACAGGTTTTGGTAAAGTTAACGATAAAACTTTCAAAAATCATTTAGCAGCTTCTATACTATATAATTCAATAAAAGATATGAAGACTATAGGTGTAATTAAAGAAGATTCTATAAATAAGCTTATAGAGATTGCTGAGCCAGTTGGTTTAGTTATGGGGATAGTTCCTTCAACAAACCCAACATCTACAGCTATTTTTAAAGCTATGATCGCTATTAAATCTCGTAATGCTATAGTGTTCTCACCACATCCATCTGCTGCAAAATGTACAGCTAAAGCAGTTCAATTAATGCATGATGCTGCTGTTGCAGCTGGTGCTCCAGAAAATGTTATAAGTGCAGTAAGTATTCCAACAATTGGAGCTACAAATGAATTAATGAAGTGCAAGGAAGTTTCTATAATAATAGCTACAGGTGGTCCGGGAATGGTTAAAGCTGCTTACAGCTCAGGAAAACCAGCTCTTGGTGTTGGTGCAGGAAACTCTCCAGCATACATCGAAAGAACTGCTGATGTAGAAAAAGCTGTTATAAACATTATGGCAAGTAAGACTTTCGATTATGGTACAATTTGTGCCTCAGAGCAATCAATAATCTGTGAAGAATGTAATGAAGCTAGAGTTATTGAAGAGTTCAAAAAACAAGGTGGATATTTTATGACGGCAGAAGAAACTGATAAAGTTTGCAAACTGTTATTCAAAAATGGACATGCTATGAATGCTAAGTTTGTTGGAAGAAGTCCACAAGTTATTGCTAGTGCTGCAGGAATTACAATTCCAGAAGGAACAAAAGTACTTATAGGAAGACAAAATGGAGTAGGCGAAGGTTACCCACTATCCTTTGAAAAACTTACAACAGTTCTTGGATTCTATACAGTAAAAGACTGGCATGAAGCATGTGAACTAAGTATTGAATTACTTCAAAATGGAATTGGTCATACAATGAGCATCCATACAGAAGATAGAGATATAGTTATGAAGTTTGCTAAGAAGCCAGCTTCACGTATTCTTGTTAATACTGCTGGAACCCAAGGTGGAACAGGTGTAACTACAGCACTTATTCCTTCATTCACTTTAGGATGCGGTACATGGGGAGGAAGCTCAGTATCTGAGAATGTTACTCCAGAGCACCTTGTAAACATTAAGAGAGTTGCTTATGGTATAAAAGATTGTACAACATTAGCAGTCGATGACCCAACTTTTAGTTGTGTAAAAGCTACCGAAAGTTGTGATGAAATTCAAAATGCATTTATGAACATGAGTCCAGCTCAAATTGCAGCGGCTGCAGCAGCTTTAAACAAAGCTAATGAATGTGCTGAAACTGCTAACACTTGCACTAGCAATGAAGGTGCAAAAAATGAAGGGCTTTTAGACTTAGTTAACCAAATAGTTGCTGCAATTAAGGGGGCAAACTGATGGATAACTTTGAATCAGTATTAAAGCTTTTGTTAGAAACAGTTAAAGCTAATGGAAAAACTGTAGTTCAAGAAAATTTATCTGAAATTCCGGTGGGCATTTCCAACAGACATGTTCATATTTCCCAAAAGGATTTAGAATGTTTATTTGGTAGAGACTATCAACTTGTGAAACTTAAAGATTTATCTCAACCTGGACAATATGCTTGCAATGAAGTTGTAACACTTTGTGGACCAAAGGGTGCAATTGAGAAAGTTAGAATTCTTGGACCTGTAAGAAGCAAGACTCAAGTTGAAGTATTAACTGGAGACTGCATCAAACTTGGAGCAGCGCCACATGTAAGACTATCAGGAGATTTGAGCAGAACACCTGGAATCACAATAGTTGGACCAAAAGGATCTGTTCAAATTGAAGAAGGATTAGTAGTTGCTCAAAGACATATTCACATGACACCTGAAGATGCTAAAAACTTAGGAGTTTGTGATGGAGATGTAGTATCAATAAAGTTTGATGACTTAAGAGGTGGAGTATATAGCAATGTAGCTATTAGAGCTAACGATGCTTCAAGTCTTGAATGTCATCTTGACATTGAAGAAGCTAATGCAATGGGCATTAACTCAAAATCAAAAATAGCAATAGTAAAATAAAAAATTAATGAAAATAAAAGTCTATAATTAAAAATTTAAATATAAAAATAAAAGATATTTAGGAGGATTTTAAAATGAAATATGATGCATTAGGAATGATAGAAACTAAAGGATTAGTAGGAGCAGTAGAGGCAGCTGACGCTATGGTTAAGGCAGCAAATGTATATTTAATAGGTAAAGAATATGTTGGAGGCGGACTTGTAACTGTTATGGTTAGAGGAGATGTTGGAGCTGTTAAAGCTGCTACAGATGCTGGTGCTGCAGCTGCACAACGTGTTGGAGAGTTAATATCAGTTCACGTTATCCCACGTCCACATTCAGAGGTTGAAGTAATTCTTCCATCAAATAAAGAAGCTGTAAAATAAGAGTTTAATTAAAGTGTAAAATGTGAGAACGCCGCTAAATCTGATTTAGCGGCGTTTTAATTTGTATGATGAATACTACAGGTAGAACCTATGTATTGATGTAAGTAGGGATTAGGATATTTTAGTAATTATGTAAAGTTTTTAGGATACTATAATTAAGATCAGAGAAAATAGAACACGGTTAACTTAGGATTCTCCAAAGAGAAGGTTTTCTATTAGATCAAAATTCGAATCAAAGATTATTGCTACCAATGACATTATAATAAGAAGAAACTGCCAGTGATTGGGTGATTAAGATCTCTTTATTAATAAAGTATGGACGAAAAAGTTCACAAATAGTCCTAATGTAGTTCAAATTTACTCCTTAAAATAAAAACATACCCAATGAGATATTAATGTAATAACCTAGTATATTTTAAGGAGGAAATTTTTTATGAAAAAATTAGGAAAACCAGCTAAATTTATTGGAATGTCTTTGGCAGCTCTTGCTATCGTAGCAGCAGTACCTACAATGGCAAGTGCTCATTGTGACACGATGGATGGCCCTCTTGTTTCAGATGCAAAGAAAGCACTTCAGAACAATAATGTTAATTATGTATTAAAATGGGTTCAGCCACAAAATGAAAAAGAAATAATGCAGGTATTTGAACAAGCTGAGGAAGCTGAGAAACTAAATACTGAAGCAAAGGATATTGCTGATAAGAAGTTCTTTGAGGAGCTAGTGAAAGTTCACAGAGAAGGAGAAGGTGCACCGTTTACAGGTGTGAAACCTTTAGGAACTCCTATTGATGAAAAAATAGCAGCAGCAGATAAAGCTATTGAAGTTGGAAATTTATCTCCATTAGAAGGAATGATGCCTGAAGAAAAAATGCCTGAATTAAAAGAAAGATTTGAAAAAGTAATGGCTTTAAAGAATTTTGATGTAAATAATGTTGATGCTGGAAGAGAATATATCGAAGCATATGTTAGTTTCTTCAAGTTTGCTGAAGGTGAAGAAGAAGGACATGCTGCTCATGGTGAAGCTAAAGAGGGTACACATGCTGAAGCTAAAGAAGGTGTACACGCAGAAGCTGGAGTAAGCCAAGAAGCTAGCAATCCCAAAACTGCTGATATGGGAACAATACCTTTTGTTGCTACCTCTGCAATAACAGGACTTGCAGTTCTTACTCTAGGATTAAAGAAAAAATCTAAATAAAGTGAAACTTGAATCGGATAAACATAACTGCATCAATTGCAGAAACCTATTCTAGTAGGATTTTTAAAACATAATCCGAATAGATACTACTATATTTTCCTTCCTCGATTTTCATTCGGGGAGGGTAATTTTTTTATAACTAATAATACACAATAGTAAGAGGTAAGGCTATGAATTTAAAATTAAAAGTTTTAAAAAAAATCATTTTCATTATACTACTTATAGTGTTTAGTTATTCTACTATTATGACGGGGTATAGATTGGTAGATAAATACCGTAACGATAAATTAAATAAAAGTATAACTACAATTTATAATGAAATCAAAGTAGATAAAAATGAGGATAAAGGGCAACAGTTTATGGAACCTCTTTTAAAAGTCAACAAAGATGCTGTAGGTTGGATTAATATAAACAATACTAAAATTAACTATCCTGTAGTTCAAGGTAAGAATAATGAGTATTACCTTGATCATAATTTTGAAAAAGAATCCAGCAATTATGGAAGTATTTTTGTAGATTACCGTAACAAGAATCTTGCAAATTTTATTAGCGGTGAAAAAAATATAGTTATATATGGTCATCATATGAAGGATGGAACCATGTTCGGTGATTTAAAGCTGTATAAAGATGAAAAATTCTTTAAGAACAATCAAATTATCAGCTTTAACATATTAGGTAAACAATATAAATGGCAGATTTTTTCTGCTTACGTAACAGGTACAGATTTTAACTATATAAAAACTAATTTTAAAGATGATGTTGAGTTCAATGAATTTATAAAAAGTATAAAAGAAAAGTCTTTGTATATGAATGATACAACTCCAAATTCAAAGGATGTAATTCTTACGATGTCAACATGTAGTTACGAGTTCGAAAATGCTAGATTTGTAATACATTTCAAATTAATTAAATAGATTGAAATTAATAACCGTAACATAAGTTACAGATGTTTTTATGAAATATGATATTATAGTAAAGATAACAGATGGAAATTGTTATGGCACGATACTATCATCATAGAAGGTTTCTAAGTCTAACTTTAGTGAAGCTAAAAATCTAAAAGCTGATAAGGTAAGGGTAATAATTTAAATGCTTCCTATTTAAGTTTTTCTCTTATGGAAATTAATTATATAAAGAGTAAAATATTTATTTAATCATGGAGGTTTTTATATGGAAAATAAAAAAGTTCTTGTTGTAGATGATGAAGAGAATGTATCGGAACTTCTTAAGTTATACTTAGAGGCTGAGGGTTTTGTAGTAGAGATAGCAGATGACGGGTTGAAAGCTCTAGAGTTAGCTAGGAAATTCAAACCAGATTTAATTATATTAGATATTATGCTTCCCTTTAAGGATGGATGGCAGGTGGCTAGGGAATTAAGAAAAGATATGGATACACCTATAATTATGCTTTCTGCAAAGGGAGAAGAATCAGATAAAATTCTTGGACTTAATTTGGGTGGTGATGATTATGTAACTAAGCCTTTTTCACCAGGAGAAGTAGCAGCAAGAGTTAAGGCTATTTTAAGAAGAGTGAGGAATGAAGAACAAGAAAAAGATATTTTAAAATTTTCACATCTTATAATTGACTTTTCTAAATATGAAATTATTGTTGATGGGGCAAAAATAGTAAGTACTCCAAAAGAAGTTGAAATGCTGTGGTTATTGGCAAGTAATGTGGGTAAAGTTTTTACAAGAGATCAGCTACTAAATAGAATTTGGGGTTATGATTATCTAGGTGATTCACGAACTGTTGATACTCATGTAAAAAGGTTGCGTCGAAAAATCGAAAAAGATCATCCATGCACCTATATACAAACAGTTTGGGGAGTAGGGTATAAATTTGAGGTGGTGAAAAATGAAGAAAAATCTATTTAGTAAACTTTTTTTAACTTATCTTTTATTAATATTACTTGCTATTGGAATAGTAAGTTCACTATTTTATATTTTCTTTAATAACTATTATTATGGAATTAGAGAACAACAACTTCTTACTCAAGGAAAAGAAATATCCCAAGTTGTAAGTACTAACATAAAAAATAAGGACTTTGCTCAAATGGATGAGACAATAAAGGTTTATAATAAAATGAATATTTCACGTATGTGGATTGTTAACAAAGAAGGAAATATTATTAGCGGCCCAAGTAAGGCTGATAACCCTGATAATGAATGTCCAGAAAGTGAACAGATAAGAAGAGCACTTAATGGAGAAGTAGTTACAAATCGTGGAAATATAACATATTCAGCTGATCCAGTACTTTCTGTAGCTTTGCCAATATATGTTGAAGGTAATATAGAAGGAGCGGCGTTTGTTTGTAATCCACTTTCAGACATTAATCACAGTATTTCTCAAGCTCTAAAAATTGTGATTCTTGCCGGTGTTATAGCTATTATTGTTTTAGCCTCAGTAAGTTTTTTTATATCGAGAAATATTACGAGACCTATTAAGGAAATAACAGAAATATCTTTGGAAATGGCTAAAGGTAATTTTACTCAAAGAGTTAAAGTTACTTCTAATGATGAAATAGGAAAGTTAGCTGAAACATTTAACTATATGACAGTAAAACTAGATAAAACCTTGAGAGATTTAGAACATGAAAAAGATAAAATGATTGAAATGGAAAGAATACAAAGAGAGTTTGTTGCAAATGCATCTCATGAACTTCGTACTCCTCTCACTTCTGTTAGAGGATATATTGAGGCAATTCTTGATGGAGTTATAAAAGAAAAAGAACAGGAAAAGAAATATCTCAGAATTGTTCTTAAAGAAACATTAAGGTTACACAGATTGGTAAATAGTCTTTTAGACTTATCTAGAATGGAAGCCGGACATGTTAAAATAAGCAAAAGAGAGTTGTCTATTGATGAAGTTATTCAAAGAACTGTCAATAGATTGAAACCATTAGCCGAGGAGAATAATATACTTTTAGAAACAGATAAATCAAAAGATTTACCTAAAGTAATAGGAGATGAAGATTTAATAGAACAAGTAATTATTAACTATGTTACCAATGCTGTAAGATTTACTCCCAAGGGAGGAAAAATATTGGTTAAATCAGATACAAGTGAGGATAAGGTTAATGTACATGTTATAGATACAGGTATAGGAATTTTTTCGGAGGAATTACCTAATGTTTGGAAAAGATTTTATAAGATCAATGATGCAAGACCTTTATCTAAAGAAGGGTCAGGTTTAGGACTATCTTTAGTAAAAGAAATAATGGAGCTTTTAGGAGGTAGAGCATGGGTGGAAAGTTTCCCTGGTAAAGGTTCTACTTTTAGTTTTAGTTTACCTGCTAAAGAAAGATAGCGGATGAAAAAGTTCACAAATAGTTCCTATGTAGTTCAAAATGAGTCTTTAAAATAAAAGTATACTTAATCAAACATAAAATTAAAACTTTGAGTTAATTATCAAATTATTTTTAAGGAGAGATTTGAAAAGGCAATGAGTTTAAAGAATTTTGATATAAATGATGTTGAGGCTAGAAGAGAATATATAGAAGCATATGTTAGTTACTTCAAGTTTGCTGAAGGTGAAGAAGAAGAACATGCTGTTGAATCAGGAGATACTACTGAAAGCAAACAATCAGTACAAAATGAAAACATATGGAAGGTTCAAGATCTAAAGGGACTTTTCCGTTAAATAAATAAATTTTAACAGCAGTATTTTGTTTAATCATATAATATTGGTTGAGCAAAATACTGCTATTATAATATAAAATTAAAGAAATAAAAGTAACAGATAAAACTAGTTAAATATAAAGATAAAGTAAAACTTGAATCAGATGGGGTTTTAAAATCCCATCTGATTCTTAGTTGAACGAATCCAGGGACGTAGCCGCTCTTTACTCCCTCTTTGGGAAAAGCAGAGAACCAAAATTTCTGATTTTGTGTGAATCGCTTTCACACAGTGTGAGGGAGAATTAGAGCGGGTAGTCATCGGATAAATTACGTAAAGGTCGTGTAAAACTGTGAATATAATAAAAAATGCGGGTGGTGACATGTATAGTGCAAAAAGTTTAGGTGAAACACGTGTAAGCTAAGTACCAAGGTTTTACTGTTCTAGAATAGTGAACTACATTACCATTTCTCCTAGTGGCAATGAGAAAAGCTGTAGTCATAATAATAGGCTTACTATTAAAATTGGTATATTCTATGCTGGCTTCGTCTGCTATACTTTGC
The DNA here is from genome assembly GCF_056135525.1 of Clostridium sp. CS1-1. Taxonomy (NCBI): domain Bacteria; kingdom Bacillati; phylum Bacillota; class Clostridia; order Eubacteriales; family Clostridiaceae; genus Clostridium; species Clostridium sp. CS1-1. The sequence continues at coordinate 505,613 of NZ_CM148680.1, forward strand.
AAAACTTCTAAATGTAAAAGTGGGTGTTGTTCGTATAAATAGGAATTATATAGCATTAAGTGTTTAATGTGGCTATTTTCTATTGCTAAGCTGAATTTTCACATAACTATATGCTTGTTTTTAGTACTACTTAATAGAACTTTGTTCTTTTAACAAAATTAAAAATGAAACTTGAAAAATAATAATAGAAAATATTATAAACCATTGAAAATAAAAATATTATTGTTATCTGAGTTATTATTGCACCTGGAATGTTTTTGCCAAAAACAGGTATACCTATACCATAGTTCATTATGCTTAAGGTAATTGTTAGCATGGCAGAACTTAGAAACCAAGTAACAGACTTCATTTTTGTATAATAGCTGCATACACCTAGTGAAACACCAACAATTCCATTAGTTAATAAAAAAAATAGTCCTTCATGTACACTTAAAAACATAATAAGCATACTGGATACAAAATATGATAAAACACCTGATTTGGGATTTATCCTTGAAACAATATAAATAGGTACTGCACTAAATACAGTTAGAAATACAAATACTTCAGAAAATAGAGCAGGTATTAATTGAAATAAAGCTGCTATTACTGCAAATAATGCTCCAGTTGCCATAGTCTTTGTATTTATCATAGTATTCCTCCAATAGTTTAGTCTACATAATGTAGTATTATTATATGACTTCAAACTATTGTCTGTTACAAATATTCATTTATATGTTCTAGTTTAATAAGGAATGAATGACCTATCTCAAAAATATAGTATTATGTGTATATTACTATCGACTCTCATTCTTTTACCATTCAGATATTCTTATAAAAGAGAATAATTGGTGCTAATAGAACATTTTTAGTCATATAGTTATAAAAGAATAGAATATAAAGGAGCGTAAAGTTAGTTGTTAGAAAAAGTTAAAGTTAGTTTACGGCCCATTGTTAGTAAGGTAAATTTACCTACTGTTTTGAAAACAGCTATGCTTCCGGGTGACCCAATGGAGAGATTATTTATTGCAACCCAAGTAGGAGAGATCTTTTACATTGGAAACGGAGTTGTAAGAACCTTTTTAGATATTCGTCCGCAAATTTTAAAACTAGGTTTTTCTGGTGGAAGATATGATGAACGTGGATTGATAGGGCTGGCGTTTCATCCTCAATTTAATTATAATGGTTTGTTTTATCTTCATTATTCAGTAGCTGGAACACAAGGGCCAGGTGCTCTTCCTAGTTCAGAAGTTTCAAGACAAGGTCTTCCTGAATTTTTTAAACCTAATCCCTGTGAACCTAGAACCTTAAACCAAAAGTGGATAAATAGAGAAGTTAATTATGATCATATTGATACTGTTGAAGAATGGATTTTGCAATCCACTGGTCAGCCTCAAAAACGGCGGACATTACTTAATTTAAGAAGACCATTTTTTAATCATAATGGTGTCAATAGCTTAAACTTTTCACCTGAAACAGGCAAGCTTGTTTTAACAACGGGAGATGGTGGATCAGGCTATGATCCTTTTAATTCAAGCCAGAATGATATGGAAATTGCCGGTAAAGTAATTGAAATTGATGTAGCTAAGGATACATTTATCAATAATCCGCCGGTAGTCACACGTTTTAATGAACTACCTGTACCTATTCAGGAAACGCTTACGGTAATTGCCAAAGGGGTTCGCAATATACCTGGAATTTCATTTCAAAGGTTTTATAACCAGTATATCAAGTATGTAGGAATTGTAGGACAGGATCTGGTAGAGTCAATTTTTTCATTCGTTCATTACAAACCGATACCGGTTACTCAGCTTATTCAAGCTTATTTAATGAAATCTGAACCTGACCAAGAAGGATTTATTAACTTTGGCTGGCGAGGGTGGGAAGGTGCTTTTCCTACCTCGATTATAAGGGGTTGCTCTGCAAATCCGACTCTGGATGAGGAAACACTTGCTTATTACAATGATGCAGTAAAAACTTCAACACAGCGTATTCCGCCTCTAATCAGCTATTTTCATAAAGATTCTAGGCCGGATAAGTTTGGAGGAACTGCACTTACAGGAGTGCAGTCATATATGGGGAATGGAATTTCTAATTTAACTGGAAGCGTTGTGTTTACCGATTTTGCACGTAATGAAGGATCTAAACCTCCAATTAGAGGGGTTTTAGCTTATACTAGGGTAAGGGCAGATTGTAAACTAAATGATTTTAGTGTTATTGAAACAGATTATAATTTTGGGTCTCAATCAGCTTATTATACTAGTTTGGGAACAAATCTGAATCAAACCAGACTATATTTAGGGGTTTATGGCTCTATGAATGTGACTGATTTTAACCAAGGTACTATATTTGAAATTGTTCCATGATTCATAACTATAAAATCAGACTTAATACCAGATAAATCCCTTTCCTGGATTTATTGAATCGAAATATAAAACAACTAACCGTCAAGGTTATGGAGAATACGTAAGTGATTCAAGCTACTATTTATAGAGATAAATGTTTAACATTTGATAAGGTATGTTTTAGAACAATTAGGCAACATGTTTAGGAAAATCATAAGGATGAAGTTTTTCGTTTTGTAAAAAGTGATAAAGGTAAAAGTATCTATAAAAATACATCTTATGAATACTGCCGTATTAAATAAAGGCATAATTTTACCCAACACCTAAAAAGGTGCTGGGTTTTTGAACAATCTAACTATTTATAACTTTAAAATTATAAATAGTGTTTTTAAATTTTGTTTGAATAAATATTCATTTTAGAGAACACAACTTATTTGTGCTGGGATATAAGTTACTTGTATTAGAACATAACTTAATTGACATAGAATACAACTTAATTGTATTTCTACTTAAACTTAGTGTAACGCTTATTTCTTTAGCTACACCCCGTAGTAGATCCGCAGTCTAAGCATACCATACAAGTTCCGTTCCTAACCATTCTAGTACTTGAGCAAGTAGAACAAGTAGAGCCATAAACTCTTTCTCCATCTACCTTTTTACTCTTAACTTCACCATCATTTAATTTTGAAGAATCAGCTGCAGCCTCATTTGCACTACCTACTGTATCTTCACCGTAATTTTCTGGCTTAACTTGACATCTTGAGTAGTCACCAAGCTCAATGTCAATTACCTTACTAATTAAATCAGATATAGAGGACACATATTTAATGTAAGGATGCTTTTGTACAAATCCATAAGGCTCATACTTTTGACCTCTTAACATTCTAGCTATATCCTGAGGTGCTACATGATACTGAAGCATTACAGAAATTGATTTAGAAAGTGAATTTAAAAGTCCTGTAATGATAGTACCTTCTCTATCAGTTGTTATATATATTTCTGATATCTCTCCACTTTGACGCCTGTTAACAGTAGTATATATCTTAACATCGTCAATTTGTGCTGGATGCGTTGTGCCTTGACGAATTCCTACAGGTTTATCACGTTTTGAATATTTCACTCCTTTTTGAAGCTCTTTAGCTTTTGCAAGAAGTTGTTGATAAGTTAGGTTTTCAAGCTTTGTGTCTGTAGTATCACTTAAGCTAGTATTTAAAGGCTGGGCTGCCTTTGATGAATCTCTATACAAAGTAATACCTTTTACTCCAAGCTTCCAAGAGGATAAAACTACATTCTTGAAATCATCTACAGTAGCAGTTTTAGGTAAGTTTACAGTTTTTGATATAGCTCCAGATATTAGTGGAGTTATAGCAGCCACCATAAGAACGTGACCCATTGCGTCGATATACCTCTCACCACTTCCGCAGCGATTTGAAGTATCAAATATAGGAAGATGTTCTTCTTTTAAATGGGGAGCACCCTCTATTTTACCATCTAAAATCTTTTCGTAACTAAATCCATTTTCAGTTACAGTTTCTTTTTCAACCACATAATTTAAAATATCCTCAATCTGTTCTTTAGAGTAACCAAGCCTCTTTAAAGCCATAGTGATAACAGGATTTATCATTGTCATAAATCCGCCACCGGAAAGTTTTTTATAAACAATATGACTGAAGAATGGTTCTATAGATGTAGCGCCGCAATCCATTGCGAAAGATATAGTTCCTGTTGGAGCAATAACGGAAACTTGAGAGTTTCTATATCCAAATTCTCCACCAGACTGAAGAGCCTTAATCCAACATTCTTTTAGGGAATCACTTATATATTCTAACCCCTCTTTGTTTAAGTTATCATGATTTACCTTTAGAGGTTCATAATTCAAGCCTTCAAACTTAGAATCGAAGTTATCTTCTCCTAATTCATTTAAGAGACTTAAGTTAACCCCAGAAGTTCTAGCATGATTTCTTATAACTCTCATCATATAAGGCTTATTTATTTCAAACTTTTCAAAAGAACCAACCTCTTTAGCCATTAATGAGGATACATAGTAAGAATAACCTGTAAGAGTACCAATTAAAGCAGCTGCTAAAGTTCTAGCTTCTTCTGAATCATAAGGATAACCCATAACCATAAATAGCGAAGCTATATTTGCAACTCCAAGTCCTGTTGCTCTAAACATGTATGTTTTTCTTGCAATATCTTCAGTAGGAAACTGACCCCAGTGTATTGAGGCTTCTAATATTAACTGGGTTAAACCTATAACGTGTAGGTATCCATCTATATCAAATTTATTATCATTAAAGTTATAAAATTTATATATATTAATAGAAGCTAAGTTACAAGAAGAGTCATCTAAAAATGCGTACTCTCCACAAGGATTTGTTGAATTAATTCTATTATAGTCTGCATTGTAAACTCCATCTTCACCTGCAGGACATGTGTGCCAAGCATTAAAGGTATCATCAAACTGCGGTGCTGGGTCAGCACAATTCCAAGCAGAGGAATTGAAAGCTTCCCATATATCAGAAACCTTAGCTGTTTTAGTTAACTTTGAATCAACTCTACCTTTTAGTTCTATTATATCATCATGATTCTTACTTAAGTTTTCTACTTTTTTCATAAAAAGATCTGATAATCTTATTGAGTTATTGCTATTTTGTCCTGAAACAGTTTCATAAGCTTCTCCATCAATATCCATGTCATAACCCATTTTTCCTAGAGCTCTTACCTTATTTTCTTCTTTAGCTTTCCAAGTTATAAAATCCATAATTTCAGGATGATCTACATCAAGACATACCATTTTTGCAGCTCTTCTCGTAGTACCACCAGACTTTATAGCACCAGCATTCCTATCCAAACCTTTTAAGAAGCTCATTAGACCAGAGGATACTCCACCACCAGAAAGCTTTTCTCCCTTTGCTCTTATGCGAGAGAAGTTAGTACCAGTACCGGAGCCACCCTTAAATAGCTTAGTTTCTGTTATGTATTGCTCTGATATTGAGTGAGATCCTAGAAGTTTATCTTCTATTGATAATATGAAACAAGCAGAAGCTTGAGTTCTTGAATAATTATCGTAACTTTCAACTATTTTACCTTGCTTTTCATCAAAGTAAAAATGCCCTTGCTTTGCTCCTTTTATACCATATGATTGAGAAAGACCTGTGTTAAACCACTGAGGAGAATTAGGTGCATACATTTGATTTAATAAAGTATAAACAGCTTCATCATAAAAAATAGAAGCTTCTTCCTCAGTTTTAATAATTCTTTCATCCTTAAGAGATTCGCACCAAAAGTTAACCATTCTATCTGCAACAGCTCTCATACTACTTTCATAACCAGTTCCACTCGGAACACCAGCTTTTCTAAAATATTTTGAAGCTATAATGTCACAAGCATTTTGTGAATAATGTTCTGGAAACTCTAAATCCTTCATATCAACTAATACTTTATCTGTTTTATGGTCTTTTAAAAACACATCAACCTTTTTCCACTTAAATAAATCAAAAACAGTTTTATTACTGTCTGTTTCCAAATCTTTTGTATAATACCTTTTAAATAAATTTTTTATAGAATCCAATATAAGTCTACCTCCTTGTATGTAAGTAATAGAAATAAACACTATATATAGTAGTGCTGTTAATTGTTACCCACTATATATAGGGTCTTTTTTATTATAAAGCACATTCAACATAAATTCAATGAGAACTATTTGCCTAAATTTTATTTTATCCAAATTTAACAGAAAACCTATCACCTAATACAAAGTTAAAGTATAGAATAATACTAGTAATCAATATTAGGTGGTTAAGATATGCCAATATTTAAGTTAGGTTCTAGAGGAACTGAGGTAATGAAGATACAGGCAACCTTAAAAAAAGTAGGATATAATCCGGGTATAATTGACGGCGTGTTTGGAAGCCAAACTGAAGAAGCTGTTAGACAATTTCAAAGAAACAATGGATTAACGGTTGATGGAATTGTAGGTGCTAATAGTTATAGAATTTTAGAGAGATTTATGCTAGGTTATGATGCTTATATTATAAAACCAGGTGATACCTTATATTCCATAGCTAGAAACTATTATACGCAGCCTTATAAAATTATAGTTGCAAACCCCGGTATTGAGCCTTTTGATCTGATTCCAGGAAGGAGTATTATAGTACCATATGGAGTTGATGTAGTGGATACAAATATAAACTATACTTATGACATTTTAAGAAGAGATTTAGAAGGTTTGAAGGCAAGGTATCCGTTTTTAACTATTGGCAATGCAGGGAAAAGCGTTCTTGGAAGAAATCTTTATTATGTAAAGCTTGGTACAGGACCAAATCAGGTTTTCTATAATGGTTCTCATCACGCACTAGAGTGGATTACAACTCCACTGCTTATGAAATTTATAGAGAATTTTGCTAAAGCATACACAGAAGGGCGAAGTATAAGAGGTTATAATATAGGTGATATATGGAGTAGAAGCAGTATATATATAATGCCTATGGTAAATCCCGATGGAATTGATTTAGTTCTCAATGGTTTAAAGAGAGATAACCCATATTATAATGATTTAATAAAATGGAATAAGGGTAGCACAGATTTTTCAAGAAACTGGGAAGCTAATAATAGAGGAGTCGACTTAAACCATAATTACAATGCAGGTTGGGAGCTTTCAAAGCAAGCGGAAGCCAGTTACGGTGTATTTGGACCAGGGCCAACAAGGTATTCTGGACCTTCGCCTGAATCAGAGCCTGAAACTAAAGCAGTGATTAACTTCACTAGAAGTCACAATTTTAGATTAGTACTTGCTTACCATAGTCAAGGAGAAGTTATTTACTGGCAATATGATGGAATAACTCCTCCAGAGTCTGAAAAAATAGGTAACTTATTCTCTCGAGTAAGTGGATATGTTTTATCACAGACTTCTGGAATAACATCTTATTCAGGATACAAGGATTGGTTTATTCAAGAATATAGAAGACCGGGATATACTATAGAGGTAGGCAGAGGAACAAATCCTCTTCCAATAAGCCAATTTAATAAGATATACAATGATAATGAAGAATTATTACTGCTAGCCTCTGTAATTTAGAACTTATCTATATTAAAGATTATTATAGGTGATGGGTTTTAAAGAGTTGTTTATTTAGAGTGATTAGATCATTAAAGATACTAAAAGAATAAAAAGCATATAAAGAGCTAGATAGAGTAAAATCTCAATCTAGCTCTTTACTATGTAAAATAAGCTTCAGAATATAGATTATGTATAATTATTCAGGGTGCCTTCAAAGAATACATGACATACTGACTACTAATATTATGACAGACACTTAGTTTTCTGTAGAAAGAAGCCCTAATATAGTAGATTTGTTATGAATAACTAATTCTTTGTGTCTATTAGAAGAAATCTCTCCAATAGATAAAGCGCCTTCCACAGAATACTTTAATTTATTTTGGATATTTGCAAGTTCTTCTTCAAAAAGGTTTTCCAAGAACATAGCACGAGAAATACAATTAAATAATAAAGGAGTATATTTTTCAGGTGCATTTGAGGCACATTTTGTGGCTATGTCTAGGGAGGAGCTTAGTAAAGAGTTTACATCACCTTTAAGTATATAAAGCTCTCTATCTTGGGGGATATCTGCTACGCAGACTATTTCATTATTTTCATTTAAAGAGATTGGATCCCTCACTACTAAATCAGTTTGTCCATTTTTAACAATACCAAAAGGATGATCTTTTGCATAAACAAAAAAATCTGATTTATAAAGTGTGATTTTTTCTTCATCTTCAATTACGTCTCTATAAACATCGAAGGCATTATAGCTATCAAGCTTAGATAGTATATTGTTTTTGGACTCGGTTATATAGAATGGTCCCTCAAGTTTATTCCAACCATGGCTTACTGCAAGTTTAACCGGTGATTTAATAATACATACGTATGAAACATCTTTAAATATACCATCCTTGGTAAATATACAAGGCCTTTGGATTAGATCATAGTACCCTGCACCACCGCCAATATAACTCACGTTATTTCCAAGTTTATTGTAAATTGTATCTGTTAAGTCTTTCATTTTACTTGATAAACCATCAACTAAAACCAGTGCAGTACAATTTTGCATAGTTTCAGGATTAAGTTTGAATCTCATTAAGAAAGGAAGAACAATGGATGAGTATAGAGGTTCATATTTTTGAACAATAAAACCCTCTTTCAAACTTTGGTTACCTACAAGAAGTCTTGAGTATATGCCACCAAAGAATTTTATGTCACCTTTATTTAGATAAGATATTAGTTCCTCAACATCTGATGAAGAATTTTCTGCAGTTAGTATCATTAATTCTTCATTGTCTTTTACATTTAGATCTTTAACATAAATCTTTAATTCGTTTAATGATTTTAAGTACAACTATGACCCCTCCAACACTTAACTTTTTAAGTCTATAAAATTAGCTTAAAGTATTAACTTAGTAATTATACCAATTATACTAAAGAGTTATCATAATTGATATATTATTTTGTAGAATAAAGGTTAAATTTAGCATAGTTTAGTTATAATTAAGACTAATTTTTATAAATAGTATAAGGCTTTTGCTAAAACTACCTTTATAAATAGTAGTAACTGTGGTAATAATAGTATATAATAAGGGACGGTAATTACTTATCGTAGTTAAATAGAAGGAGTGATAGATTCAATGATAAACATAGGAGAATTTAATATTCTAAAGGTAGTTAGAAATGCTGATTTCGGATATTATTTAGATGCTGGTACAGGAAGAACTGGGGATGATATACTCTTACCTAATAAAAGTGCATTAGACAGAGAACTATCTATTGGAGAAGAAGTTAAAGCTTTTATATATAGAGATTCAAAGGATAGAATAATAGCAACTTTAAAAGAACCTTTAGCAGAAGTTGGAGATGTGGCATACCTTAAAGTGGTTGAAAAGAGTAGGGTTGGTGTTTTTGTTAACTTTGGATTAGAAAGAGACGTGCTCATACCTTTTAAGGAGCAGCAATACGATTTAGAAGTTAACAATAGTTATTTATTCTACATATACTTAGATAAAACGGGGAGAATTGCTGGAACGACAAACATAGATAGATATTTAGATAATTTAGACCTTGAAGAGGAAGATGGAACTGAGAAAGAAAAGTACAGGATAGGAGATGAAGTTACTGGCATAGTATATGGTTTTCAAACTAATGGAAGTGCTATGATTGCTGTTGATAAGACCTATAGAGGAGTAATATTGCAGAACGAATACTTTTCTGATCTTAAAGAAGGAAATGAGTTAAACCTCACAATAAAAAAGATATATGAGGACGGAAAATTAGGGCTTACTCCAAGAAAGAGACCTGTAGATGAAAGATTGGCTCTTCAAGAAGAAATATTGGATTATTTAAAGAAAAATGGTGGTTTTATGCCTTTTAATGATAAGAGTTCTCCTGAAGATATAAAGAAAGTTTTTCATCAGAGCAAAAATTACTTCAAAAATGCATTAGGTGGATTAATGAAAAGAGGGCTTATCGTTCAGGATGAAGAGGGAACGAGATTAAAGTAATACTTGGCATAAGTTTACAAGGATATAAAGTTAGATAATAGAAAAAATAAATGTAATATACTTTCTGGAGGTGAGTCCATGAGAAAGAAGGTTGTTATATTTATTTTTTTTATAATAATATTTATTGAAGGGACTGCTTTTGCAGGATACAGTAGATATGAGGTTCACTTCATTGACACAGGTCAAAGTGATTGTATTTTAATAAAAAGTATTAGTAAGAATTATTTAATAGATACAGGAGCGCCATACTATACAAATAGTATTTTAGAATATCTAAGTTCAAATGGGGTAAATAATATAGAAGCGATTATCATTACACATTATCACGACGATCACTATGGTGGACTTCTCAGGATTGCTGAAAGTAAAAAGGTTAATACAGTGTTTATACCTACTCATTATAGCGAAATAAGATATGATTTATTTAAAACCTTAATGGAAAAAGGTATAAATGTAAAATATATAAATAAAGGATGGGTACTTAAACAAGGTAAGATTAAGTTAGAAGCTATAGCTCCTACTAGGGAAGATAGAAAAATAGAAAATAATAATTCAATAGTTCTACAAGGAAAGATAGATGGAATAAAGTATTTATTTGCAGCAGACTGTGAAAAACAAGAGGAAAAAGATATAATTAATGGTGGAGAGCTTGAACAGTGTGATATTCTAAAAATACCACATCATTCATTAAATACTAGCAGTACAGACGAGTTTTTAGAATCAGTGAAGCCTCAGGTTGCAATAGTCACTTGCAATGGAGTGGAAACTCCAGATGATAAAATAATAAAAAGGATAAGTAAAAAAGTAGAAGTACTCTTGAGAACAGATATTCATGGGAATATAATAGTTAAGAATGGATTTACTGTAGGAACAAAAAATAGAACCGTCGTGAAAATTAATGGAAAATAAGCTATAAATAATACAGAAAAGGTGTAACATTTTAGAAACTAGTATCTAAAATGCTACACCTTTTCTATATAAAAGCCAGACCTATTAACGATTTCTACCTCTAAGAAATACCTTAACAATTTCATTAAGAATTAAAGGAACAAGAGATAGTAGTATTACAAAAATCCAGTCGTTCAAGGTTAAGCGATAAACTTTAAACACTTCTGCAAGTGCTGGCACTGTTATAACTATATTTTGAAGCACTATTCCAAATACAATTGCACCAAGTAGCTTAGTATTTGTAAAAAGCCCTAATTGGAATATGGACTTTTTGGAGTGTCTCATATTAAGAGAGAAGAATAGTTGAGATACACTTAGTACTACAAAAGCCATAGTTTGAGCGTGCATTAGGGAGTTTGGATAAATTATAGTTCCAATGTGGAAAGCGCCCAAAGTTAAAAGTCCTATCAATAGACCATTTAGAATTAAAAATATACCAGAGCCACCAGCGAATAATCCTTCTTTAGGGTCACGAGGCTTTTGGTTCATTACATCAGGGTCACCAGGGTCGACGCCTAGAGCTAGTGCCGGCAAACTATCTGTTATTAGGTTAACCCAAAGTAAGTGTATTGGTCTTAAAGGAGCAGGCCAACCTAAGAGTATGCCGATAAATAGGGCAATAATTTCTCCTATATTACAGGATAATAAGAAAATTATGGACTTTTTAATGTTGTTATATATATTTCTGCCTTCTTTAATTGCTGCCACTATTGTTGAAAAGTTATCATCGGTTAAAATCATGTCTGATGCACCCTTAGCGACATCAGTCCCGGTGATTCCCATTGCCACACCAATGTCTGCAATTTTTAAAGAAGGAGCATCATTTACTCCATCACCAGTCATAGATACTATATTTCCTTTTTGTTTTAATGCTTTAACTATTTTAACTTTGTGCTCAGGAGATACTCTTGCAAAAACTCTCAGGTTTTCAATTCTACTTAAGAGTTCACCATCAGGCATTTTGTCAAGTTCTGCACCAAATATAGCTTGAGATTCATTGTCTGCTATTCCAAGTTCTTTAGCTATTGCAAAGGCAGTATTTTTATGATCACCTGTAATCATTACTGTTCTTATACCAGATTTTTTACACTCTGCTATAGAATCTTTAACATTTTCGCGAGGAGGGTCAATCATCCCCACAAGTCCTATGAAAGTCAAGTCTTTTTCTAAAGAGTCAATTTCAATATGTGGAGAGTTTAATGTCTTGTAAGCGCCTGCAAGTACTCTTAAAGCGTCATTTGACATTGAGTTTGAAGCTTTCATTATATTAGATTTCAATTCATCTGTTAAAGGTACTACTTTGCCATCGATATAAATATTTGTGCATAGTTTAATTAGGTTATCTACGGCTCCTTTGGTCATTACATAAAATTCATTATTATATTTATTTACAGTAGTCATAAGTTTTCTGTCAGAGTCAAAAGGTAGTTCATTTATCCTAGGGTGTAACTCAGACATATTATTTCTAAAAATGTTAAATTTTCCACCGGCTTCTAAAAGAGCAATTTCCGTTGGATCACCTGTTTTGGAAGTCTCAGAGTAAGTGGCATCGTTACATAGTACCATATTTTCTAGAAGAAGCTTGTGCACTGGATTATCTGACTTTAAGCTAGAAATTATATCTAGGCTATTGTCTGCGTAAAACTTAGTAACTGTCATTTTGTTTTGAGTCAAAGTACCAGTTTTATCGGAACAGATTATGTTTACAGCACCTAAGGTTTCTACTGCTGGAAGCTTTCTTACTATAGCATTTTCTTTTATCATTCTCTGAACGCCCATGGCAAGCACTATGGTAACTATAGCTGGAAGACCTTCTGGAATTGCAGCTACAGCTAAGCTTATGGCAGTTAAGAACATTTCAAATATATCCCTTTTTTGAAATAGAGCCACTAGAAACATAAGAGCACATATACCGAGTGCAATTATACCTAGTATTTTTCCGAGTTCAGCAAGTCTTTTTTGCAGTGGAGTTAGTTCTCTCTCTCCTGTATCTAGCATTTTTGCAATTTTACCTATTTGAGTATCCATACCAGTGCCAACTGCTATACCTACGCCTCTTCCATAAGTAGAAAGGGTAGATGCAAAAGCCATATTAATTTGGTCTCCAAGTGCAGTATCTTCTCCACTTAAAACTACATTTGCATCCTTATCTACAGGTACAGACTCACCAGTAAGGGCAGATTCTTCGATCTTTAAATTAGCAGTCTCTATAAGCCTTAGGTCACAAGGGATGTATCTTCCTGCATCAATTATTATTATGTCTCCTGGAACTAATTCTTCAGAATCAATTTCTTTAAGTTCACCATCTCTTCTAACAACAGCTTTAGGAGTAGAAAGTTTTTTTAGAGCATCAAGAGCTTTTTCTGCTTTGGATTCTTGAACTACACCTATAACTGCATTAATAATTATTACTAGCGCTATAATTATTGAGTCACTTATTTCTCCTAGAATACCAGAAACTACTGCAGCCGCTATAAGTATATAAATGAGTGGATCATTTAATTGTTCGATTATAAGCATGAAGAGGGATTTTTGCTTTTTTTCTGTTAACTTATTAAGCCCATACTTTTCAGTTCTTATTTTTACCTCTTCAGAAGTTAATCCATTCATAGGATCTGAACTTAGCTCTTGTATAACTTCTTGGACATTTTTTCTAAACCACATAACATCACCTCATTTATATTATTTGTATATATGTTTAAGATTATCAAAAAAAGACCTTTGCCCTATAAAAATAGAACAAAGGTCTTGCAATCTCTTTAAGAGAGAAAACTATCCGGGCATTAAGCCGGGATGACGAATAGTTTAAAGCTTATAGCTTTTGCTACTCCCCTTTACATTAATTGTATCACATGATAAAATAATCCACAATACAAAATTATTTATAATGCATAAAACAGTATAGATAAACTTATTTGACTTTGCTTATTAAATTATAAAAATTAGAAGTGTCATTTATTTTGTACATTATCAATTTCACTCTATCTATAAAATACTACTCCAATAACACCTGAAATAACTATTGTTAAAATAGGATGTACCTTTTTAGATAAAAGTATGCCTAATATAAAAACTCCGATAATAATGCTCTTTACATCATGATAAGATTCTTTTGCAAGAGACAAAAAAGCAGATATTATAAGTCCAATAAGTGCAGGACGCATTCCGAGTAATACTGCCTTCATAGCCTTGGATTCTTTAAATTTCATTATATAATGAGTGGCTATGGAGACAAGTATAAAAGAGAAAGTTACTACGCCAGTAGTACCAGCAACACTTCCTAAAAATCCTGATACCTTATATCCAACAAAAGTAGCAGAATTTATAGCTATAGGTCCAGGAGTCATTTGAGAAATACCTATTATATCTATGAATTCTTTATAGTTTATCCAGCGATGACTATTAACAATTTCATGTTCAATTAGAGGTAGCATAGCATAACCACCACCAAAGCTAAATGCACCAATTTTAAAGAATGACCAAAATATTTGGAGGATTGTGTGCATTTAATTCACCTTCTTTCTTAAAAATAGGTAACCATATATTCCTGACAAAATTATAACTAGTACCGGGTGAAGTTTTACAATACTAATAAGAATAACGGTTATAATTACGATTAGTAGATTTTTAATATTTTTATCTACAGATTTAGAAAGGCTTACCACTGCTATTAAAACTAGCATAGGTACAGCAGCTGCAATACCCTTAAATACTAAGTCAACATAATAATTAGTTCTAAACTGCATAAAAAAAGAAACTATAATAAGGATTATAAAGAATGAAGGAAGAATAGTGCCTAGTAAAGCTATAATGGCTCCAAGTGAACCACCTATTTTATAACCTATAAAGATAGATGTATTAACTGCAAGAGCACCAGGAAAGGATTGTGCTATAACTAAAATATCTAAAAATTCTTCATTCTCGATCCATTTTTGGTTATCAACAACTTCAGTTTGGATTAGCGGAATCATAGCATATCCACCACCAAAGGTAAATGCACCTATTTTAAAGAAACTTATGAACATGGAAAAAATTTTTTTCAAATCAATCACCTCAATTTGTTCAATTTATAGCCATGAATTAAGTGGTATAATTCATAACTTATTATAAATTATACCATATTAATTAAAAAATAAAGAAGACTGATATAGACATTCAGCCTTCTTTATTGAATCACTAGGTTTATATACGATTTTCTCTAGCTTGAATTGAACCTTTATAAAGTGTAAATTTAGCATCATATTCTTCTTTTTTTCTATAAAGCTCTTCCTCAAAAGATATGTTGTTTCCTAAAGTAGCACCATTAGATATATCCTGTTCTGTAGCGAATTCTTCGTTATACTTATTTTTATTTGTCTCTGAATTTTTCATTAGCAATCACCTCAGTATCTATAATGTACAAATAAGATAAAAAGTATAACAGTTATTTCTATACTCATAGAATAAAGATTGGCAAATTTGCCTCAAATTTAAAGGAGTATTAATTCTAAAACTGAGCAAACTTATATCATAAAGTTAAGTTATGAAAGCAACATCGTAATTTGACTTTACAAAATAGATTAAATGGATTAAATATTAAATGGATTAAAGGAGGAATATTATTATGTCAAATAGAAGCAATAGAGTATTAGTACCACAAGCTAAAGCAGGATTAGACAGGTTTAAAATGGAGTCAGCTAGAGAAGTTGGAGTAGACTTAAAAGAAGGATATAATGGAGATATAACTGCAAGAGAAGCTGGATCAGTAGGTGGTAACATGGTTAAGAAAATGATTGAAGCATATGAAAAAGGTTTAGTATAGCAGGTCATTAATTAATAGTAAGGCCAGATAGATTAAGTTCTATCTGGCTTTCGTCTTTATAGATAAACTAAAAGGCAAATTTCAGATATAATAGTAAATGTAAATAGTAAGTTTATTTAAGCTTCGATGGTTATTAGCCGAATATATTAAGTAGAAAAGTAATTAAAGTAGTATGGATGTCTATGTGTCGTCCTTTTGAGGGGTTAAGCAGTATAAACAAGTTCTCTTATGAAAATAGGATTGATGTATATATTAGATTAGTGGAGGTTATATCATGGAGATATCGAGAGTTAATAGAAGTTCTTCTGTTACTTCTGAAAAGAAGGGAGTGTCTGTTAAGAAGGATTTTTCTCAGAGTTTTAATTCACAAATGCAGAAAAAGTCCGAAGAACAACTTAAGGAGATGCTTGATAGCATTAAGAAAAAAGGAAATAGATTAGCTATAACTAAATCTTATGTTGATGTGAAGGCTTATAAAAAGATGATAAAGGAGTACCTTGAATCAGTTCTTCAATATATGTACGGAATAAAAAAAGATATAAGTTTTTGGCAGACTCAGTATTTTATAACTGTGGATACTATCGACCAAAAACTTGAGGAGTTAACTCAAATGTTAGTAAACGACCAAAAAGAAAATTTAAACGTAGCAGCTACAATTGATGATATATCAGGATTACTTGTGGATATTTATAAGTAACATATTAGGTAAGTTCTAAGTAATGCTTGAAATAAGTTTGATTGGATGACTAACTACCACTAATATCATATTTGGCAGTTAGTCATTGGATTTTTAATACAATTCTAGCTTAGAACTGGAAGGAGCATATTTATTAGCTTCCATATCTGAAGTCCATTTTATCTGAAGATCCTTCTACAGTTACGTTAACTTCTACTTCTAGCTGGCTTATTTTTAAAGGATCTTCAACTTTTTGTTTAGGATACTTTCTATTAAAATTCTCACCTATATCAAATATATCTAAGTCTTTTTTCTTATACTCTTCAAATATTCTTATACATTCCCTCTTTATGTTTGATTCAGCATTATTTTCTATCTCATTTTGTGTTTTCTTTTGAAATACAAGCTTTTTCTGAGCTTCACCTACGCTAACCTTTGTATTAATTATTTTCTTTATATGTATTTTTTCACCATCATAACTTAGTTCTGTGTTTGTTTTGCTTTTTAATATTTCAAGGGTTACAAATTTGTCGGGAGCGCTTGGATTGCTTACTTCTAATGTTCCACCTTTTATATTATCAATAAGGAAGTTATAACCTTCCCCTTGACGTCTATCTAGCGTACCTACTAGCTTAAAGTCTTTAATAATAGCTGCATCGGAGACTTCTATTTTATCTTCTGGTTGATCACTCTTCATAGCTAATGTAGTAATTACGGCAACATTATTGTGGGTGGCACTTCGATTTAAGAAATCATTGAGACTTAAAATTACGCCTCTAGATGAAGCTTTTATATTATAAATGAGATCGAAAACGAATAGTCCTACATAATCTTGCTCTTTTAACTTAGCATTAAGTAGTTTTTGAGGATCGCCTTTATAGACAGCAATACGTGCTCTTACCACGGTTTCTTGATCCCTATCAAAAAAATCTATAAAATCTTCTAACCCTTTTTCAGCAGCTTTTTGGGTAAATATAATTCCTCTATTTTGAGTATAGTTAAGCTTGTAACTCGAAGATAAGTTAAGATCTCTTGCTATTTCGAATATAGTCTTTCCTGTACCTTGGAATAAAACCCTATCTCCTTTGCCAGAGGCACCATTGCTACCTCTTGTTGGCTTAAAAGCCTCTACATAAAGTATAGGGTTACCGTTTCCGTCTATATCTATGATAACAGCAGTTACAAATATAACTTTATCTATGTCTTTATAATTAAAACATCCATTAAATAAAATCGTGCATATTATACTAAAACATAATATAGCTTTTCTCATTTTATATCATCCTTATTTAGAATATTCTTGGATATATCTTTTAGTTCTTTTCTTATGAATAGGTCCTTATACTTGAAGTCATTAGTTGTAGTAAGAGGCATAAAATAAGGATAACCACAACTATCTAGTGATGATAAATGAGCAATAAGTATAAAAAAGCTTGCAAAAAAACCCATTAACCCAAGAAGTGATGATAAGATTATGACCAAAAGAGTCCACAAGTACAGTGAAGAATAAAGTTTAGGAACTAAAAAGGAGGATATAGCTGAAAGTGCTACAACGATAACAGTACTTTGTGAAGCAAGTCCTGACCCAACAGCTGCATCTCCAAGTATTAAAGCACCAACTATACTCATTGCTTGACCTATCGGTTGAGGAAGTCTTATTCCAGCTTCCCTTAAAAGCTGAAAGAAAAAAAGCATCAATAAGACCTCTAATATTAAAGGAAAAGGAACATCTGCTCTTGAAGCCGCCAATCTAAATATGAACACTATTGGAATCAAGGCAAAATGGTATGCGTTTAATGCTATATAAAGACCAGGAAGCAACACTGCCAGGCAGAAAGAAATTAACCTTAGTATCCTAGTGGCATTAGTAAAATATCTATTCAAGTAATAATCGTCTGCCATTTGGAAGTTTTCTATAAAGAAATAAGGTACTGTTAGTACAAAGGGAGTTCCGTCTACCAGGATTGCAATTCTTCCTTCAAGTATTTTAGATGCAGCGATATCAGGTTTTTCAGTGTATCCTACAGTATCAAAAAGAGTTCCTCTAGATTTGATTTGTTCTTCTATATAGTTAGTATCTAGAATGAAGTCTATATCTATATCACTAAGTTTTTCCTTTACATGTTTAATTAGCCTTTCAGGAGCTGTATCTTTAATGTAAGCAATCATAACTATGGTATTAGATTTTCTACCAACGTTTAAATTCTCAATTGTTAAATTATGATTTTTTATTTTTCTTCGTATTAATGCGATATTATCTACAATTGCTTCATTAAATCCTTCTCTAGGGCCTTTTATTACCGCTTCAGTTATCGGTGTTGTTATGCTTCTTTTACTAAATCCTTTTGCCTCACAATAAATTGCACCATCTACAAAGTCAAAGAGAATAACTACATCTCCAGATAGAATATGGATAAGGGTTTCTTCTTTTTCTTTTATACTTTCAGCAGAAGCACTATATAGTACTTCTTTTTTTATAAGTTCTATATCCGGTTGTATGTCATCGCTCCTTATAAGAGGCTCAATTATATATTGGCTAACATATTTTGAATCACAAAGGTTATCAATAAAGAACATGTGTATAGTACCTTGGTTGCATAACAGTTGTCTATGCTTTAAGTCAACGCTTTGACTCAATCTTTCTTCAATATAATCAATATATTCATCCATAATTATCACCCTCTCCCTTAGTATCTGTTTTTTTTAGGATAACATTCATTATTATGCAAATAATATTAATGTTACAATATTTAGAAGGTGGGGTGGAGATTACCATATGGATAAACTAAGTCATAAACACTTATTCTTCATAATGTGTGCAGTTTCAATAGTATCATTAAAAACTTATCCAGGTATATTTATGAGGAATGCAGGAAGGGACAGTTCAGTTGCAGTTGCAATCTCCTCTTTAATCATAGTTATTTGTTTTTATCATATTATAAGAATATGGGTAAATAATAATTGCAGCACTTTGAGGCAGGTATTTGAAGAGGCATTAGGTAAGTTTTTAGGAAAGACTTTTTTGATTATATTTGCATTTATGATATTTTTAACTGTGATAGAATGTGCAGCAGTAGAAACTAGTGTTATACATACAAATTTATTTATTGAAAGTCCTCAGTGGTATATCTTATTCTTTATAGTTCTTCCTGGTCTCTATACTATAAAAAAGGGAAAAAATGCAGTTATAATAGTTATTATATTTTGCATGCTTATCTCAATCATAAATGGAATTAATTTGTATATATTAACGGCTCCATTTAAGAAATATAGACGGATGCTACCTTTATTTGAGAAGGGGATTGATTTTAACTTTTTTATTGCCATAATTGAATCTCTTGGGCTTTATGGTTCTTTAATAATATCGTTAGCTTATTTAAAATATATTAAGAGCACTAAAAGCTTAAAAAGGTGTGCGTTAGTGAGTATAATTTTTATAGTACAGATGATTATTGTATCGACAAATGGGATTATTACTACCTTTAGCATTGAAAGAGCTAACTCACTTTGGTATCCTAAGCTTATTCAAACTCAATTAATTTCCTATTTTGGATTTATAGCTAGCGGTGAATTTTACGTAATATTCCAAGTTTTGGCAGGATGGTTTGCAAAGTACATAGCAACTTTTTTTGCACTTATGGCTATTTTAGAAGAACTGAAAATAGATAAGTTGTTTAACATGAATATTTTACCTTATTCCATAACGGGACTGGTATATGTATTAGCTTTTGGGGCAAGTAGTAATTTGTTAAATACAATCAAACTACTAGGCATCTATAGTTATATAAGCCTTGTAGGATTTATAATAATACCACTAATAATTTTTAGTATATTTGCTATCAGAGCTAAAATAAAAAATAAAAAATTGAATGACAAATGTTAAAAGTTCACAAAATGTTATTAGAAAATAAACACTTATTACACAATTCTATTATATTATAAATATATAACACCATTACAAAGAGGTTTCATATAAAGTTCTCCCTTTTAAATAAAGCACTAGTTTCGAACTAGTGCTTTGCATTTATTACTGCCAAAGTTTTGGGCTTGCATCTGATGGCATTCTCCAGTCTCCTCTAGGGGAAAGACTTACAGTACCGACCTTTGGACCATCAGGAACAGCAGAACGTTTAAATTGTTGTGAGAAAAATCTTCTTATAAAGGTGTCTAACCATTTCTTAATTGTTTCTTCATCATAGTCATTTTTAAAAGCGTATTTAGCCAAAAATAATATTTTTTCAGGAGTTTCACTTTGTCGTACAAAATGATATAGGAAAAAGTCATGAAGTTCATAAGGTCCAACAATATCCTCGGTTTTTTGAGTAATATTACCTTCACTATCCTTTGGTAACAGTTCTGGACTTACAGGAGTATCAAGTATATCCAGTAATATTTCAGAAACATCTCCTTGAACCTCTTTTTGAGCTACGTATCGAACCAGGTATCTTACTAAGGTTTTAGGAATTGAGCAATTTACACTATACATTGACATATGGTCACCATTATAAGTACACCAACCCAGTGCAAGCTCTGATAAGTCACCAGTGCCTATTAATAGGCCACCTTCTTTATTGGCTATATCCATTAATATTTGCGTTCTTTCTCTAGCCTGAACATTTTCATAGGTTACATCATGTTTTTCTACAGGATGATTTATATCTTTAAAATGCTGAAGGCAAGCATCAACTATGCTAATTTCTCTAAATTCTGTGCCAAGGTGCTTACACAGGTTAACTGCATTATTATAAGTTCGGTCAGTGGTTCCAAAGCCAGGCATAGTAACAGTTATAATGTTTTCTCTTGGTATATTTAACATATCAAAGGTTTTTACAATAACTAAAAGTGCTAAAGTAGAATCCAGGCCACCAGAAATACCAATTACCGCCCTTTTGGCTCCTGTATGACTCATTCGTTTCGCAAGGGCTGCAGTTTGTATATGAAATATCTCTCTACAGCGGATTTCTCTTTGAGCTTTGTCAGAAGGTACAAAAGGATGTTTATCTATGTATCTATCAAAGTCTTTAATATCAGTGTTATCAAATTTAAAGGATATTTCTAGAGCTTCAAAAGGTATTAATTTAACACTATCTCTAAAGCTTACGTTTTTTAACCTCTGATTATTTAATCTACTTACATCCACGACAGAAGTTACAACTTCATTTTCTCTTTGAAATCTATCATTGTGAGTAAGAAGGGCTCCATTTTCTCCTATTAGAAGATCACCACTAAATACTAAGTCAGTAGAAGATTCGAAGACTCCAGAGGAAGCATATATATATGAAGATATACATCTAGCACTTTGAGAAGAAACTAAATCTTTTCTGTAGTCTGCCTTACTAACGATTTCGTTGGAAGCGGATAGATTTCCTATTATAGTAGCTCCAGCTAAGCTTAAGTAACTACTAGGAGGAATAACTACCCATAAATCCTCACAGATTTCAAAACCAAATTTAAAGATTCCGCTAGAAAAAATTAAATTAGTTCCAAAAGGAATACTGTCTTGGAAATATAAGTTCACTTTTTTGCTTACAATATCTATTCCTTCAGTAAACCATCTTTTTTCGTAAAACTCAGTATAATTTGGTATATAACTTTTAGGAACAATTCCAAGAATTTTTCCTTCAAAAATTATGTAGGCACAATTATAAAGAGAGTAATTATAGATAAGGGGAGCACCTACAGCTATAAGTAAATCTTTCCCTATAGAATAATTACATAACGATTCTATAGCTTCTGTAGATTTATCCAGTAAAAGCTTTTGAGTAAAAAGATCTGCACAAGTATACGAAGTAATACAAAGCTCAGGAAAAACTACAAGCTTAGCTCCTTGCTCTATGGAATTATCTATGCATTCTTTTATGTTTTTTACATTAAACTCTATGTCTGCTACATTTGTTATAGGACAGGCAGCAGCGACTCGGATAAAGCCGTTGTTTGACACGAAATCATCTCCTTATTATATGATGTACGCTGAAGTATCAGCAGAACCTTATCAAGATTATTCCAATATAATTATTGATTATAAATTATTAATTGTCAAATTATACATAAAGGAAATTAAAGTTCTTACACAAGTTATTGTTACATTTAGAACTTTCGCATATACATAGAATAAGTAGTGTTTATCCGATACCA
The DNA here is from genome assembly GCF_056135525.1 of Clostridium sp. CS1-1. Classification (NCBI taxonomy): domain Bacteria; kingdom Bacillati; phylum Bacillota; class Clostridia; order Eubacteriales; family Clostridiaceae; genus Clostridium; species Clostridium sp. CS1-1. The sequence continues at coordinate 528,051 of NZ_CM148680.1, forward strand.
AGAACTCTATTTATATTAACTTGATATGTTGCTTATGTTAGATATTTTGAGATTAAGAATATATAACTACTCCTAAGTTAGAGATAATGAATGATAGTTACTTTAAAAGTATAATAAGTAACGCAAAACAGTATTAAATAACTCTTTTCGACGTAAAATTAAACTTTATTAATTCTAAGACATGCTGTATTATTAATGTACAACTTAATTTAGTAAAAGATTTACAGTAATTATTACAGGGGAGAGTACATTATGGAATACTTAAAAAGCATATTGACTTCTATGCCATTTATAGTTGTAGGAGGAATCTTACTTATTATACTTACAGGATATATAATGATTAATTATAATGATGCTTATTGGGGAAACAAGGATAGTAATGGAAATTATAAAAAATAATAAGTTTTTGTAGTTAACTACATTGAAGGTACTAATATGATTTATTTAAAAGGGAGGGATATTATGACAGATTCTGTGGTTTTATGGTTAGTCATTGGAGCGATAGCTTTAGTAGTAGATATTGCAACAAGTTCTTTCTTGTTTGTTTGGTTTACTGTAGGAGCTATAGCAGCAATTATTGCTCAAATGCTGAATTATTCATTTATTACCCAAATCATAACTTTTGTATGTATAAGTGGGATATCAATGGCTGTAGGTTATCCAATAGTTAAAAGAACTATAAAAAGCTCAGTTAAAAGAACGCCAATTAGAGAAGAAACCTATATAGGGAAGATTCTAACTGTTGATGAGGATATAGTAAAAGAAGGAAAAGCAAAGGTTGATGGAGTTTACTGGCAAATATTGAATGTAGGAGAAACGATAGAAGAGGGAGATAGGGTTAAAATTATTGAGGTTAAGGGAAATAAAATAGTCATCACTAAGGAAAAACATAATTCTATGGAAGAAGATGGTGATTAGAAACAAATAACTGCTAAGTTAATCAGCATAGTATATGATTACATTAAATATTTAAAGGAGAGATTGATAATGGGAAAAATTTTTATGTTGGTAGTTTTAATAATTATAATTGTTACGTTTGTATCATCTATTAAAATTGTAAATACGGGGTATGTAAATATTGTTGAAAGATTTGGACAGTTTCACAGGGTGTTAGAACCAGGTTGGCATCTAATAATTCCTTTTGCTGACTTTGTTAGAAGAAAAGTTTCTACTAAGCAGCAAATACTGGATATTGAACCACAAAGTGTTATAACAAAGGATAACGTAAAGATATCAGTAGATAATGTTATATTCTATAAGGTTATGGCGCCAAGAGATGCTATATATAATATAGAAGATTATCAATCAGGTATAATTTATTCAGCTATAACAAATATGAGAAACATTGTAGGTAACATGAGCTTAGATGAGGTTTTATCAGGTAGAGATAAAATAAATTCAGAACTTTTAAGGGTAGTAGATGATATTACAGATGCTTATGGAATAAAGATTTTATCTGTTGAAATAAAGAATATAATTCCGCCAGGAGAAATTCAACAAGCTATGGAAAAACAAATGAGAGCTGAAAGAGATAAGAGAGCTACAATACTTCAAGCGGAAGGTCAAAAACAGAGCGAGATTGCTAGAGCTGAGGGTGAAAAACAGGCTAAGATTTTACAAGCTGAGGCAGAAAAAGAGGCTAATATAAGACGTGCAGAAGGATTAAAGGAGTCACAACTTCTGGAAGCTGAAGGTAAGGCGAGAGCTATAGAAGAAGTGGCAAAAGCACAAGCAAAAGCTATAGAGGTAGTGAATAAGTCTATTATAGATTCAGGTACAAATGAAACAGTTATAGCTTTAAAACAGGTAGAAGCTCTTCAAGAAATGGCTAAGAATCCTGCTAATAAGCTTATACTGCCAAATGAAATAGTGTCTTCTTTAGGAAGTATTTCAGCGGTAGCAGAAATGCTTAAAAGTAAAAAATAATGAAAAGGAGATTAAGTTGAGAAGGTGAAGTTCACTTAATTCCTATCAAAAATCTAAAAGACACTTTGGAATTAAAACCAGAGTGTCTTTTCTAAATTATAATTTTAGAGTAAAGGTGAAATATTAGTTTTGTTTTAAAACGCACAAGTTAATTTCTAGTATCAAAATAGTAATTAATTGCATATTGTATAGTGTATTTATTAAATAACATAGCTTATATACTAATTAATAATATTACATGGGAGGTAGAGTTATAATGACAGCAGGTTTAGTAACTGATAAAAAACCAAATGTTATAAGAATTACAAAGGAAATGTATCAGGATTTTTTTGTATTATCAGAGTTTTATAACGTTTCAGTAAATCAGCTAATAAGAAATATTGTTGGCGAAGATATAGTACTAAGTATTGAGTAGTAAAATATTCTTATTTATTAAAAATTAAAGAGTCATGAACCTGGAAAACAACTCATATTATATAAAGTATTAAGTTAAATATTGGGGGTATTATGCCAGGAGATATATCCAAACACACCAAGTTGAAGGTAGATGCACCTTATCCAGAACCAAAGGTGGAAGGAAAAAATATTTATAATGCAAACATCCTTCTTCAAGATTATGCTGGTACAGTTAGTGAATTTACAGCAGTTTCTCTCTACTCCTATCAACATTTTGTAAGTGATGATAGATATAAAGGATATGCTAAAGTAATAGGTCAAATTTCGATGGTAGAGATGAAGCATTTAGAACTCTTAGGTGAGACAATTAATCTTTTGGGAGTCAAGCCAGCATATGTAGATTCAGTTTGTCCTTGTGCTAGAGTTTGGAACGCGAGTTATGTAAACTTTACAGATAAAATTAAAGAAATGCTTTTAGAGGATATTAAGGCTGAGCAACAAGCAATAAACACTTATAAATATCATATAAGTTTAATTAAAGATAAGTACATTAAAAGGCTTTTAGAGAGAATCATACTAGATGAGCAATTGCATTTGAAAATATTTAAACAATTGTATCAAAAGTATAGCAAATAATATAAAGTTGTAGGGCTTCTATCAGTGTAGAAACCCTACAACTTTTATATTCAGGGTTTAAAAGTTTATTTGTTTTTATTTGGTAGATGTTTATCACAAAAGCAATTTATCATAAGAGCAAGTGCTCCAATAATAGTTACAAGTATCCACATTATTAATATTAGATGCCATCCGTATCTTTCAACAATAAACCCGGTTATATAAGTGAATAGACCTGCCGCTGCATACGTACAAAAATCTAAAAAACCCGCTATTGAGGACACCCTATTATATTTATCAAATTTCATAGGTATTGCTCCTACGAGCATTGTATGAGCACCATACATCATTGCCGAAGATAGCCCTAAAAATATTATTGAAGGAATAGGGGTTAGATGTCCTACTTTAACAAGAACCAAAAGAAGTATAATGGTCAATATAAAGAGCACAACAGTAGAGAGTTTTTCATTTAACTTTAATCCTTTATTTAAGTATCCGGCTAATATCATGCCAGCAAAATTCATAAAGGGTATGGCAATAATTAGCTTTGCTGTAGAGGTAATATTTAAGTTACAGGTTTCCATTATGAATGTTGGTCCCCAAAGAGCAATACTATCTTTTACAATACCTTGAGTAAAGCAGGCTATTATAACAAAATAAAGTTTTGTGCGTTTGAGGATTTCTATAAAGCTTAAATCTATATACTTAGTGCTATTTTCTAGTACTAATGGCGTGTCTTCATTAGGAGAAGGAAGGTCAATATCTTTTGGATGGTTTTTCATTTTTACAAGCCAAATAATAGAGAATAATACTAGACTTCCACCAGGAATCCAAAATGTCCACTGCCAACTTCCATAGAGAAGAATTTTACCTGAAAGTCCCCATGCCAGAAGATATCCTCCAACCATAGAAGTAGAAATTCCTATGGCCACTTGACTGTGTTCTTTTTTCGGGAACCAAAGAGATAAAGTTCTTATTATAGGCCCCCAAAGCATAGATTGAAAATACCCATTTAAAGACCAAATTAAAATCATTGTAAAAAGAGTGGTGGAAAATCCGAATAGAATATTTGATACTCCAGAAGCAAGTATGCCCATGAATATAAATACTTTTATATATACTTTATCTCCAATGTATCCATTTATAATTTGACCAATTCCATAAATCCCAAAAAACATACTTCCAATAATGCCTATTTGTTCTTTGGTGAAACTAAAAAAAGTTTGTATATCTGGGATAGCTACTGACAGGTTAACTCTACCGAAGTAAGTAATTGCATAAGCGAACCAACATAATAAAAAGGTTTTTACTTGCCATGTTTTAAGAAGTTTGTTATTCATACTAATCACCAATTCTTATTAATTATGAAGAATATAAGTTTTTATACCTTTAATAATTACTATTCAGTATATTAATCTAATATTAAGTGATTATTTTATAATATGAAGCTTACATAGAAAAGGTTATAGTAAATCAGAAATATATTATTAAATTTGAGTGCTTTATTTTAAGATATAAATAAAGATTAAGAAGAGAGTATCTATAGTTATAAAAGTTATTCTTTAGAAATATTTCTCTATGATGGAGTAATGATAACAATATTGTAGGTTAATATAAGAATTGTAGCTAAAATGTAACCTTTTGTAATTTTTTAGAGTAGCATTGAAGATTTATACCTGATAGAATAGAGTTATAGATAAGAACTCTAAGGGGATGGACAATATGAAAAGGAACAAAAAAGGTAAAAAAGGAATTATTAGAATTATACTAGGAATTATTATACTATTTTCTTTATCATCTGCTGCTGGATTCAAGTTTGCTAAGAAGTCAGATAAGAAGGTAAATATTGTTTCTACCGCAAATAAGCAACAAGAAACAAATGATAATGATAAGAATAAAATAGATAAAAATAAAGTAGAGGTATCTAACGATACTAATAAATCAGATAAATCAGAGGGTGAGGCAAAGGTTGCTTATTTAACTTTTGATGATGGGCCAACCACTACCATAACTCCAAAAATATTGGATGTATTAAAGAGCAATAATATTAAAGCTACTTTTTTTGTAGTTGGCAAAATGGCAGAAAGTAACCCTGAGTTGCTGATACGAGAAAAAAATGAAGGACATGTTATTGCTAACCACACATATTCACATAATTACAAATACCTTTATTCGTCACCAAATAATTTTATTCAAGACTTAAAAAAAGGAAATGAGGTTGTAACATCTATAGTAGGAGAGCATAATAAAACTCTAATAAGATTTCCAGGTGGATCTTTTGGTAGACAAGCCTATAAGAAGGCTGCTGAGAGTGAAGGTTATCACTATGTAGATTGGAATGCTTTAAGTGGGGACGCAGAAGTAGCATCAGCCACCGTAGATAGATTGATGTCAAGAATACACGAAACTGTTCAAGATCAAAAACATTTAGTTATTTTGATGCATGATGCTAGTGGCAAAGAAACTACGGTACAAGCATTGCCTCAAATAATAGAATATCTAAAATCAAAAGGATACGTGTTTAAAACATTGGAGTAATGTATATAGATAAACAACACCGAAAGTTAACTTATCCTACGAGACATAATACCTATTTTCAGTACGTTAAATATTTTTAAGTAGTCTAAAGCGAAGGATTAATGAAAAACCAAGAATCTTAGAAAACTCGCTACACTCAAACAATCTAAGATTCTAAGCTTTTCATAAATCCTTCGCTAAGACTACTAAAAAAATATTTAAATCTACCTTCAAATTGGTATTATGCCTCTTCGGATAAGTCAACTTTCTAGTTTGGTTATCTATATTCATGTTAAAGTGTGTTACTGATCTATGAAATATAAACCTTATATGTAGAAAAAGGAAAGTTAGAAGCTTATAAAGCCTATGACTTTCCTTTTTTTATATATAAGGTTTGTTTTTAAAACAGATATTTCATATTAGTATTTTTAGTGAAATTAAACTTGCAATATTTAGCAAAAATGAACAAGATAAAAACAATATAAAGTAATAATTTAGCATAAGCTGTATTACTATGAGGTAATTTTCAAAAAAATGAATGAAGTGAATCTGAAACAATTATTTTTCGCAAAATATAGTTACCGTTTACATGATAAGAAAGTATATTATATACCAGTAAAAAACAGAAAATACTGAAAGAATGGGTCGTATACTGTAAATATTAATCGTTATAAATAGAAGCAATTAAGAGAAAAATGAAGTAATCAATATATATGAAGTCTTAATTTTAATTTAACTTATGTTTTTGGTTAATTTTACTAAAATTATGATTAAAATGGTTGATTTTATAAATAAAATCTTTATAATTAGTTATATAGTTAAAAAAATATGGAATTAAATCCTAAAAATGGTTACATGAGGAGTGGTTGTAGGAATGCAAAATGGTAACTCGACAGTTGCATATTTTTCGATGGAATTTGGATTGAATTCAGATTTTAAAATCTATGCAGGAGGGCTAGGTATACTTGCTGGGGATTATTTAAAAGCTGCTAAAGAAAATAACTTACCTGTCATAGGAATTGGTATTAAGTGGAAACAAGGTTATGTTGAACAACACATCGATAAAGATGGAAGAATAGTTGATTCTTTTTATAATAATGACTACGATTTTTTACAAGACACTGGAGTTAAAGTAAATGTTAAAATAAGGGAAAGAGATGTTTGGTGCAAAGTATGGAAGGTTGATTGCTATGGAAACTCTGAACTCTATCTACTAGACACAGATTTGCCAGAGAACTCTGATAGATGGATAACTGGTCAATTATACGGTTGGTTTGAAGAGGAGAGAATTGCCCAGGAGATGGTGCTAGGAATAGGCGGGGTAAGAGCACTTAGAGCATTAAATAAAAATATAGATATTTTTCATTTTAACGAAGGTCATGCAGTCTTTGCTGGATTTGAGTTAATCAGAGAAAAAAAAGAAAGAGGATATAATCCATACGATGCATGGAATGAATCTAGAAATCAAATCGTATTTACAACTCATACACCTGTTATAGAAGGAAATGAACTTCATGGACTTAATATACTAGAATACATGGGTGCTTTTAATGGACTTGATAGGTATTTAGTTAGAGAAATAGGTGGAGATCCTTTCAATATGACCGCTGCCGGTCTTAGGTTGTCAAAAAAGTCCAATGCTGTTTCAGTTTTGCATGGTAGAATTGCAAATGATATGTGGAAATCTATTGATAGAAGAAGCGAAATAATAAGTATAACTAATGGTATCCATTTGGGGACCTGGGGAGATAAAAGATTGATTGAAGCTTGCAAAAGAGGAGAAGATTTATGGGATTATCATATTAATAATAAGCAAAAACTTATAGATTTCATATATGAGAAGAAGGGTATTAGACTAGATAAGGATAAATTGTTAATCGGATTTGCAAGAAGGGCAGCACCTTATAAAAGAGGAGATTTGATATTTTCTGATGAAGAAAAGATTGCGCCTTTGTTGAAAAATGGAGATGTACAGATAATAATATCTACGAAGGCACATCCTTTAGACTTTACTGGGAAAGAAATAATAAAGCATATTTTAAGCATAGAAAATAAGTACCCAAATTCAGTAGTATTTTTAGACAACTATAACATGGAAAAAGGGGCTCTACTAACAAGAGGAGTAGATGTATGGCTTAACAACCCAAGAGTAACTAAGGAAGCTTGTGGAACGTCAGGCATGAAAGCCGCAGTTAATGGCGTATTAAATTTAAGTACGTTAGACGGTTGGTGGCCAGAAGCCTGTTGGGACGAAGTAACTGGCTGGCAAATAGGCGGAGGTTTTGTTTCTGAAGATATAAAATTACAAGATAGACATGACGCTGATAGCCTTTATGATGTTCTCTTTAATAAAGTGGTAAAGACATATTATTCTGATCGTAAAAGATGGAATGAAATGATGTCTGCAAGTGTAAATGGAATAGTTGATAGATATTCTGCTGATAGAATGATTAAAGAATATTATGCAAAGCTTTATAGATAGGGTAACAAAAATCATATATAGTGAATACAATATTGAGGGTAAAGAGTGGGGAATAAACCTACTCTTTGTACCCATACTAAACTTGGTTTGACTACATAAAAACATGATTTTATATAATTAGGGGGATTAGACAATGAAAATACTCATGCTTTCATGGGAGTATCCACCAAAGAATGTAGGTGGATTATCTAACCATGTCTATTATTTATCGCATGCCTTAAGTAAAACCGGACATGAAGTGCATGTAATTACCTGTGAGGAAGGAACAGCTCCAGTACAAGAAAATGATAAGGGAGTATTCGTACACAGGGTTACTCCGTATAAGATAGATACAAATGATTTTACAAAGTGGGTTATGCAACTCAATTTTGCAATGGTTGAGGAAGCTGTAAGGCTTATTACGACTTGTGGCAAATTTGATATTATACATGCACATGATTGGTTATCAGCTTATAGTGCTAAAACACTAAAGTGGTCCTTTAGGATTCCAACTGTATCTACCATTCATGCTACTGAGCATGGTAGAAACGGTGGAGTAAGAACAGACATGCAAAGGTATATATCTTCAACTGAATGGCTTTTAACTTATGAATCTTGGAAAGTAGTGGCTTGTAGCAATTATATGAGACATCAGATAAGTGATGTATTCTCAGTACCTTGGGAAAAAATATGGGTAATTCCTAATGGAGTAGAGCCAGAAAACTTTAATTTTGATTTTGATAGTCAACCATTCAGAAGAAAATATGCTAGGGATGAAGAAAAAATAGTTTTTTATATAGGAAGACATGTATTTGAAAAAGGAATACATCTTCTTATAGAAGCTGCACCAGAAATAATTAGCAGATATAACAATACTAAATTTGTTATAGCGGGAACAGGCCCAATGACTGAAGAATTAAAAAACAGAGTAAGAAAGATGGGAATTGAAGAAAAAGTTTTATTTACCGGATATATGAGTGATGGGGACAGAGATAGATTGTATAAGGTTTCAAACGTGGCAGTATTCCCTTCACTTTATGAACCCTTCGGAATAGTAGCCTTAGAAGCTATGGCAGCAGGTTGTCCTGTAGTTGTTTCGGATACTGGTGGGCTAGGTGAAATTGTTCAACATGAGGAGAATGGCTTAAAGACTATAAATGGTTCTTCTCATAGTATAGTAGATAATATAATAAAGCTTTTATATGATAGTAATCTAGCAACGAATATTAAAAACAATGCGCTAAAGACTGTATACGAAAATTATACATGGGATAGGGTATCAGAATTAACAGTATCTATGTATAACTGGGTAAAAGAAGAGGCCAAAGGTACCGAATGGGAAGTAAAAATTGATGGACAATTAGAATCTGTTTCTGAGGTTATAAAGGACTCATTGGAAAATATAACTTTTAAAACTATAGAAACAAAAAATAATTTTTCAATTGACTATGTAACTGAAGCCGCAATGGGGATAAAAGATGCAGTTTCAAAGGCAACATTCGATAAAGAGGGGAAGTAAAAAGTCGACAATTCTATAATTGATATTATATAAAAAGCAGTTTAAAGAGGGGATGAGAGTTATGAAAGCAATAATAATGGCTGGGGGAGAAGGAACTAGATTAAGACCGCTTACTTGCAATATACCAAAACCGATGATGCCTATTATGGACAAGCCAGTTATGGAGTATGCTGTAGAACTTCTAAAGGAAAGTGGAATAAATGACATAGGCGTTACGCTTCAATATTTACCTGATGAAGTAATGCATTATTTTGGTGATGGAAAAGACTTTGGTGTAAATATGAGATATTTTATAGAAGAAACACCATTAGGTACTGCAGGTAGTGTTAAAAATGCTGAATGTTTTCTTGATGACACTTTCATAGTTATAAGTGGAGATGCTCTAACAGATATAGACTTATCCAAAGCAATTGATTTCCACAAGAAAAACAAGTCTATAGCTACATTGGTATTAAAAGAAGTAGCAGTACCACTTGAGTTTGGTGTAGTTGTAACAGATAATGATGGAAGAATTAAGGGCTTCCTTGAGAAACCAAGTTGGAGCGAAGTTTTTAGCGATAAGGTCAATACTGGGATATATATACTAGAGCCAGAAATATTTAATTATTTTGAACAGAATCAGAAATTTGACTTTAGCAATGATTTATTTCCATTGCTTTTAAATGATAAAAGGCCAATGTTTGGGTATGTGGCCGAAGGATATTGGTGTGATATTGGTAACATTGAGCAATATATAAGGTGTCATTTTGATATACTTAAGGAATTAGTAAAAGTAAAGGTAAAAGGGGAAAAGTATAAAGACGGTATATGGGTTGGACAAAATTGTGAAGTTAGCCCTGAAGCAGTAATATCATCACCTGTCTATATAGGAAGTGGCACAAAGATATATGAGGGAGCCAAAATTGGCCCTTATACCATATTAGGAAAAAATAATATAATATCAAACAGCGCTACTATTAAAAGAAGTGTTATTTTTGATAATTGTTATATAGGTGAGAATGCTCAGGTTAGAGGGGCTGTTCTTTGTAAAAAAGTTCAACTAGAAGCAAAGGTATCGGTGTTTGAAGAAGCCACAGTAGGGGATGATACTCTTGTTAAAGAAAGAGCATTAGTTAAACCGGGGATTAAAATATGGCCAAACAAAGTTATTGAAGCAAGTACTGTAGTAAAAGAAAATGTCATTTGGGGAGGAAAGCTTTCAAAATCTTTATTTGGTAAGATGGGTATAACTGGAGAAGTTAATGTAGATATATCTCCCGAATTCATATCAAAACTTGGTTCTGCATTCGGATCAACTTTAAAGTCAGATTCAAAGGTTGCATTAGCCTGTAGTGATAACGGAGCAGCTCAAATGTTTAAATACTCACTTGCTACTGGGCTTCAGTCAATGGGAGTAGAGGTTTTAGATTTAAAGAGAATGCCTAGGGCTATAACAAGACAGTCTACCATGTTCTTTGGCGCACAGGCTGGTATTCATGTTTCAGTAGATAGCGATGATGTTGAAAAAGTAAATATAGTATTTATGGATCAAAACGGTCTTGATATAGACAAGAATTTAGAGCGAAAAATAGAAAATAACTTCATTAGAGAAGACTTTAGAAGAGTTAAAACTGATTCATTTAAACAAATAACTCATATATACAATTGTTTGGATTACTATGAAAGACAACTCATAAATGCATTAGGCGTGCATAATATAAGAAGTCAGAAGTATAAAGTTGTTTTAAGTATTAAAAATCCTATGGTGTTAAGCATTGTTCAGAATTTGTTCCAGGAACTTAAGGTGAACATTAAGATTTATGGAGAATTTAATAATCTCTTAGGATTAAAGAAATCAGTAATTGAGAACAGTGCTAATTTGGGAATAAGGATTGACGATGAATGTGAAGAAGCTATTTTGATAGATGAAAAAGGAAATGTTATAAGAGATGAAATTTTTGATGCAATAAATGCACTTGTTATGTTAAAGTCTTCAAATATTAAGACTTTAGTTGTACCAGTAACTGCATCATCTACAATGGAACAAATAGCAGAAATGTGTGGATGTAAGTTTATAAGAACTAAAACTTCACAAAAATCTATACTTGATGCATATGTAAAAAATGAAACTAATGTAACTAGAAGAGAAATTGTTAATGCTTATTTAATGACACTAGATTGTGTAAGTGTATGTATGTTAACATTAAATCTAATGGCTGGGAATAATCTTCCACTCTCAAGTATCCTTGCACAAGTACCTAAATATTATATAACTAAAAAAGAAGTAAAATGCCCATGGAATATGAAGGGAAAATTGATGAGAAATCTAATAGAAGAAAATGATTCTAAGTCTGTAGATTTAATAGAAGGCGTAAAATTAAACTATGAAGATGGATGGGCATTAGTTTTACCTGATGCAGATGAACCAGTTTGTAGAGTTTATGCGGAATCAAAAGATTCAGATGAGTTAAGAAAACTTACTGATGGACTTCTTGAGAGAATCGAAATAATAACGGAGGAAGAAAAAAGTAGTATTTAAATTTGAGAAAGCAGAGCATAAATCAGGTGCTCTGCTTTTTTTTCTGTGTGGTGGTATAATATAAGAAAAGGGCTTAAAAAAGGAGAAATGACTATGGGGTTGAAGTTCATATTTGGAAGAGCAGGTAGTGGTAAGAGTTACTACTGTTTAAATAGCATCAAAAAGAAAATAGAAGAAGGATGCACGCACCCACTAATACTATTGGTACCTGAGCAGTTTTCTTTTCAGGCGGAAAAAAATCTTATAAGTATGGTTGGTGAAGCTGGGATGCTTAAGGCTCAAGTTTTGAGTTTTAAGAGGATGGCTCATGTTGTTTTTAATGAGGTTGGAGGACTTACTAGGAAGTATATAAATAATGCAGGTAAGAGTATGCTTATTCACAGAATAATGGAAGAGAATAAGGAGAAACTTACGGTCTTTGGCAAGGCCGCTAAAAAGCAGGGCTTTGTCACTACTGTGTCTGATATTATAACTGAATTCAAAAGACATAATATCACTATTGAAGACTTAAATAGTACTTTGGATAGAATAGAAAATGAGTATTTAAAAAATAAGGTTAAGGATATAACTTTAATTTTTTCAGAGTTTGAAAGAAGACTTCATGAAAGATATATCGATGAAGAAGATGAACTTAGTATGCTTATAGAAAAATTACATAAATCACATATATTTGATGAATCAGAAATTTGGATAGATGAATTTTCAAGCTTTACACCACAGCAATATGAAATTTTGAAAGAGCTTTTAGTTAAGGGAAAAAGAGTAAATATAACTCTATGCACCAATGAGATAGGTGAAGAAAGTACTATAGATAATACAGACTTATTTATGACTACTAAGGCCACAGAAAGAAAATTGTTAGAGATTATACAAAATAATAATATAAAATATGACAAACCACTAGCTTTAAAATGTAATCCTTGTTATAGATTTAAAGATAGCGAAGAACTTCAGCATTTAGAAAGACATTTATATTCCTATCCTTATAAAGCGTATAAGGGCGTGACCTCAGATATACATATTTCTAAGGCATTAAACAAGTATGTAGAGATAGAGGAAACCGCAAGGGACATAATTAGTATATGTAGAGATAAGGGATTTAGATTCAAGGATATTGCTGTTGTGAGTGGAGATTTAGAGAGCTATGAAAGCTTGGTTAGAGCTATATTTGCAGAGTATAATATACCGTATTTTATAGATAAAAAGAGAGAAATAGATAATAATCCAATTGTAGTTTTAATAGTGTCAGTGATAGAGATTCTAGCAAGGAGCTGGTCTTATGAGTCTGTGTTTAGATATTTAAAAACAGGTTTGTCAGGGGTAGACTCTGAACAGATAGATTCCTTGGAGAATTATGTAATTGCAAATGGTATTAGAGGCAACAAGTGGATTAATGAAGAACCTTGGAACTTTAGACTAAGCTATGGGTTTGAGGATGAAGAGTTATCGGAATATGAAAAAGAGTTATTAATTAGTATAAATGAGACAAGAAATAGAGTTAGAACTCCTATTATGAATTTAGCCTCTGTTATCAAGGGGAGAAAAAAAGGAAGACAAATGTGTGAAGGTTTATATAGCTTTTTGTGCGACATTGGTATTCCAGAAAGAATGGAAAAGTGGATAGATGAATTTAAAGAATTAGGAAACCTTGATAAGGCAAATGAATATAGTCAAATTTGGGATATTATAATAGAGGTATTAGATCAAATTGTAGAAGTTGTAGGTGATGAAATTCTAAGTGTAGATACATTTGCTAAGATACTTTCTACTGGATTTAAGGAGTATGAGGTTGGGGTAATTCCACCAGCGCTTGACCAGGTACTTGTGGGAAGTGTAACGAGGCTAAAAAGTCACGATGTAAGTGCACTTTATATAATTGGAAGTAATGATGGGGTTTTTCCAGCAATTATTCCGGAAGAAGGTATACTTACAGACACTGACAGGGAAAGCTTAAAAGAGCGTGGTATGGAGATTGCAAAAGATACAAAAAGTCGGGCTTTTGAGGAACAATTTTTGGTATATACTACACTAACTATAGTAAGTAAGTACCTAAGACTAAGTTATCCAATGGGAGATGAGGAAGGGAAAACGAGAAGACCCTCTATTGTAATATCAAAACTAAAGAAGATATTTCCGAGCTTAAAAGAAGAGAGTAATTTAACAGGAGTAAATGGAGAAGAGAAAAAACTAAAAGCCGTAACAGGTCCAAGAGCCACTTTTAGTGAGTTCATTGCTAGTATTAGAAAAAATGATGAGGGAAGTTATATAAGTCCTTTATGGCTTGATGTTTATAGGTGGTATAGAGATAGCAATGAATGGAATGAAAAACTTCAGACGGTGCTAAGTGGATTTGATTATACAAATGAAGCGGAAATTTCAGACACTCAAAGAGTTAGGAAGCTCTATGGCAAACATATGAATATAAGTGTTTCAAGACTTGAAAAATTTGTAGAGTGCCCTTTTGCATACTTTGTTCAATATGGTCTTAGAGCTAAAGAGAGAAAAGTATATAATTTGACATCACCAGATTTGGGAAGCTTTATGCATAACATTATTCAAAACTTTTCAATAAGATTGAAAGAAGAAAATTTAAATTGGAGAGATATAGATAAGCAGTGGTGTGAAGAGGAAGTATCAAAAATCATAGATGAAAGTTTAAGTAAAATACCAGGTTCTATACTTAATAGTTCGAAAAGATATGGTCACATAGCTAGCAACATAAAAAGAATACTTGCAAGATCAGTTTGGCTTATAACAGAACATGTAAAAAGAGGTGATTTCACACCAACTGGATATGAATTATCTTTTGGAAATTCAGGAGATTTTCCTCCAATATCTGTAAAACTTCATTCAGGAGAACAAGTAAGCCTCATAGGTAGAGTTGATAGAGTGGATGGTATGGAGGAGGAGAATGCCACATATTTGAGGATAATAGACTATAAATCTGGTGCCAAAGAATTTAAGCTATCAGATGTATACTATGGTTTTCAAATGCAGCTTTTAATATATTTAGATGCTATACTTACTGAACTCGAGAATAGAATGGATAAAGAAGCACTTCCAGGTGGCATTCTTTACTTTAAACTAGATGATCCAATTGTGAAAGTAAATGGAGAGCTGTCTGATGAACAAATAGAAAAAGAAATAATGAAAAAGTTAAAAATGAATGGCCTTTTGCTGGATGATCCAGAGGTTATAAAAAGTATGGATAAAGATATTGATAAGGCTTCAGATATTATTCCAGTAAAACTTAAAAAGGATGGCGAACTGTCAAAAGAATCTTCAGTTGCAACTTTAGAACAGTTTCAACTTTTAAGAAGGTATGTTAAGAATACTATCGCTAGTCTTTGTGAGGAAATTTTAGAAGGCAATATTAGCTTAAGTCCATGCAAGAGTAAAAACCGAGATTCATGTGAATATTGTGTTTATTCATCTATATGTCAATTCGATACTTCGATGAAAAACAATAAGTATAGGATCTTGAAAGATAAGAAAGAAGAAGAGATTTGGAGAGAAATACAAAATAAGGTGAAAGAGAATTATAATTAGTTTGTATTTAAATATTCATATTAAAATATAATATTTTTAATAAAAAAATTTAGCCTGTATTCTGTTGAGGGATACAGGCTAAATCATTAAAATAGGGTTTTAAGTACTAATAGTACTTAAAAAATTGGAGGTGATAGGGAAAATTAAGAAAAGCTATGTGGGGGTAATATATAACAAAATATTGAAACTTGCTAAGATAATTATTAGATATTTATAAGCTAAAGTATGGGCAAATTTGTATCAACTAGTGATTAAACTAGAATTTCTAATTTTAATACTCCTATATATTTATTATATGAAAAACATAATTTTGTGTGATTAAATTTTGAAAAAATTTACTAAGTTATATAGTATATTTAAACAGACTTATTTTAACATTTACTTGTTCTAATATAAGTCTGTTGTTTATTTATAAAAATAATAGATTAGAAACAAAATCTTAAATATTCCTAGTACTATGAGGGATATTTGAATGAAGAGTAGAATTAATATCAAAGATGATGTGTAATATTCTGGTAAATTAAGAATATATAATAATGATTAAATATAGGGGGGATTTTAATGAAAAAGAATATATTAAAGGTAATTGCAGCTTTAGCAATCACTGGTATGGTAAGTGCTTTTGCTGGATGCTCTAGTAGTACTGGTACAAGTTCTTCAGCTGGGGGTGGGGATAATGAAATAAAGATAGGTACTTTTGGACCATACACTGGTGATGCTGCCACTGACGGAACTCAAGCTAGAGATGGTGCTCTTCTTGCAGTAGAACAAATAAATAAAAATGGTGGAGTACTCGGAAAACAAATAAAATTAGTAACTATGGATGATCAAGCTAAGGCTCCAGAGGCAATGAATGTAGTTCAAAAGATGATACAACAAGAAAAGGTAACAGCTTTAGTTAGTGGATCTTATAGCACTCCAACTAAAACTGTAGCATCAGTAGTGCAGCAGGCTAAAATACCGATGGTAGTATCCTATGCAGTAAATCCAGCTATAACTCAAGGTGGAAATTATGTATTTAGGGCTATCTATGCAGGTCCAGCTCAAGGGGCTGCAATGGCAGAGTATGCAGTAAAAGAAAAGAATTTAAAGAAGATAGCAGTACTTAACGTAAATAATGACTATGGTAATACAAATGCAGAGGGATTTGTTAATCAGGTTAAAAAGCTTGGTGGAGAAATAGTTATTAGCAGAAATTTTGTAGATGGAACTAAGGATTTTAAAGCACTACTTACTGCAGTAAAAGAAAAGAGTCCAGAAGCGATATATATAGGCTCATATTATAATGAGGCTGCACAAATTTGCTCGCAGGCAAAACAATTAGGTATCACAGTTCCTATCTTAGGCGATGACGGATTTGACTCACCAAAGCTAACTGAACTTGGTGGAAAAAGTGTAGAAGGCGTAGTATTTACAACTCCATTCTTTAGAGAAGAACCAAGAGCAATGGTGCAAGATTTTATAAAGGCTTACAAAGAAAAATATAATAAAGAGCCAGATATGCTTTCAGCTCAATCTTATGACTCTGTGCTTGTATTAGCTGATGCTATAAAAAGAGCAAACAGTACAGATAAAGAGGCTATAAGAAAGGCCCTTTCAGAAACAAAAGGATTTGAAGGTGTTACAGGAAAGTTCTCTTTTGATGATAAAAATGAAGTTGTTAAGCCAGTTATAATAACTAAAGTTGAAAATGGTAAGTTTGTATTTGTAAAGAGTCAAGAGTATAGCAAGTAAGACAATATAAGGGTTTACTTCTAACAGTTAGTTTACACACCGGGATATATTGCTAATTCTTCTGCACTGTAAATACTTTTTAATGTGCGTCAGAATCAGCAATATATCCCTATATGTAAACTAACTGTTAGAATCAGAAACTTATGGAACAAAAGAGAGTGTAAATGGAATCGTTAAGAGTCAAGAATGAGTGGTGCTTATGTCAACTCTTAACTCATAATTCCTAACTCTTAACTATAAAAAGGGGGGATTTGATGTTTTTCCAGCAGCTTTTTAATGGGATAACTATAGGAAGTGTTTATGTGCTTATTGCTATAGGGCTTACTATGATTTATGGGGTTTTGGAGCTATTGCACTTTGCACATGGAGTTGTGTATATGGCTGGGGCTTTTGCGGCTATAAGTTGTATGACATTATTTCATACTAATATATTCGTAGCAATAATTACAGCGATGGTTGTTTCGGCATTTTTGGGATGGATAATCGAGTATTTTGCTTATAAACCAGTAAGAAATGCACCTAAGATTACAGCATTAATTAGTGGTATCGGTATGGCTATAGTTTTAGAAAATGTATATAGAATTAGTTATGGTTCTCAAACTAGAGCATTTCCACAAGAAGGAGTAACAGCTGTGCAGACTTTTAACCTTTCGAAGATAGTTTCAGTTACAAACTATCAGCTCTACATAATGTTAGTAGCGGCAGTGCTTGTTATCATTCTCCACTTATATCTAAAAAAGACTAAAACCGGAATGGCTATGAGGGCCGTATCTATGGATTTCGACGCTTCAAGCTTAATGGGCATAAATGTAAATAAAATCATATCATTTACCTTTATAATTGGATCTGCTTTGGCTGGAGTTGCTGGAACTTTGGTAGCACTTTATTTTAATGCTATTTATCCATCTATGGGTTCCATGCCTGGGATGAAGGCATTTGCTATTGTAGTACTTGGTGGCCTTGGAAGTATCCCGGGGACAATAATTGGAGGATTATTTCTTGGAATAGTAGAGTCTTTTGCAGATGGATATTTAGGTAACTTTATTGTAGGTAAAGATGCTTTTGCATTTATAATTCTAATTCTTGTACTTCTTATCAAACCATCAGGGCTATTTGGTAAGAAAATAGAGAAAGTGTAGGTGATACAGCATGGATATACTTAATTCTTATTTTATTAATATTTTAGTTGTAGCAGGTATATATGTAATTCTGTCTCTTGGATTAAACCTAACAATAGGTTTTGCTGGACAGGTTTCACTTGGGCATGCAGCCTTTTATGCTATAGGAGCTTATACTGCTGCAATTTTATCAGTAAAGTTTGGAATCTCCATATGGTTGACCCTACCGATAGCAGCACTAGTTACTTGGGTTATAGGCGCATTACTTGGATTACCGAGTCTAAGGGTAAAGGAGGATTTTTTAGCTGTAGTAACTATGGGTCTAGGTTTAATTATTCAATCGCTTATGCTTAATTTAAATATAACTGGCGGCCCTATGGGAATTGGTAATATAAAACCAGTATCATTATTCGGCCATAATTTTGGGGTGTTTGAGTTTTTTGTCTTTGAATTATTAGTTATAGTAATACTCACTTTCTCAATGAGAAGAATGATTAACTCTAGGTTTGGACGTGCCTTAGTTGCAATTAGAGAGGATGAAATAGTAGCAAATACTCTTGGTATTAATGCTACTAAGTATAAGGTGTTAGCTTTTGCCATTGGAGCTATGTACGCTGGAATTGCAGGTACACTTTTTGCACATTACTTCACATATGTAAGCCCTGATAGCTTCGGATTTATGGAATCTGCAATAATATTAAGTATGGTTGTAATAGGTGGGCTTGGAAGCATAAGAGGTTCAATAATTGGAGCTATAATTTTAAGTATAGCGCCAGAGCTTTTGAGAGATTTAAAGGACTATAGAATACTTATTTACGGCTTGCTGATGGTTTTAATGATGAGATTTAAACCACAAGGATTATTTGGAACTAGTTCAATATTAAAATTTAAAATTAAAAAGGATAGTGCTGATATTAGTAAGGAAGCTTAGGTTTGAATTATGAACTAAAAATTTGGAAGAAGTAAAATCCTAAAGTTCAATTTTTAATTCAGTTATGGGGGTGATTAAATGACCATATTAGAAACAAAAAAGGTTACAAAAACCTTTGGGGGTCTTTGTGCTGTATCTGAGGTGAATTTTCATATAGATGAAAAAGAAATTGTTGGGCTTATAGGACCAAATGGAGCAGGTAAAACTACTTTTTTTAATATTATTTCAGGATTATATACACCTACTTCTGGAGAAGTTTTCATTAATAATGAAAGAACTGACGGTATAAGATCTCATAAAATTGCCTATAAAGGTGTTTCTAGAACTTTTCAGAACATAAGACTTTTCGGCAATGTATCAGTTTTAGAAAATATAAAAATGGCACGTTATATAAGGTCAAAAGCTGGAGTATGGAGTTCTATTTTTAAACCGAGATGGGTTGTTAAGGAAGAAAAAGAGATTACTGAAAAAGGTATAGAACTTTTAAATTTTGTGGGACTTGAAAATTATAAGGATGAAGTAGCAAAAAATCTTTCCTATGGGAATCAGAGAAAACTTGAAATAGCAAGGGCTTTAGCAAGTGAACCAAAACTATTACTATTAGATGAACCGACTGCTGGAATGAATATGGAAGAAACTAATGCGATGATGAAATTAATTCATACTATAAGAGATATGGGTATTTCTGTATTAGTTATCGAGCATAATATGAGTCTAGTTATGAATGTTTCTGATAGGGTAGTAGTTTTAGATCACGGAGTGAAAATTGCAGATGGTAAGCCAGAAGAAGTATCAAGTAATCCACAGGTTATCGAGGCTTATCTTGGTAAGGAGGTGGATGAAAATGCTTTCAGTGCAGAATATTAAAACTTATTATGGAAATATTCAAGCATTAAAAGATATTTCCTTAGAAATTAGAGATGGAGAGATTGTAACTTTAATAGGTGGAAATGGGGCTGGAAAGACGACCACTTTAAAAACAATATCGGGGCTATTAAAACCTAGAAGTGGGAAGGTAATCTTTGATTCAAAGGATATTACAGGACTTCCAGCGCACAAAGTAGTATCTGAGTCAATTGTTTTAGTCCCAGAGGGAAGACGAGTTTTTTCTAAGCTTACTGTAGAAGAAAATTTACAGATAGGTGCTTATTCTAGAAGTGTAAAGAAGGACCAAATAATTAAAGAAACTAAAGATATTTATGATATATTCCCTAGACTTGAGGAAAGAAAAAAGCAATTTGCAGGAACTTTAAGCGGGGGGGAGCAGCAAATGCTTGCGATAGGCAGGGGGTTAATGGCAAAACCAAAGCTTTTGCTTTTAGATGAACCTTCCATGGGGGTTGCACCTATTGTAGTGAAAGAAATATTTCAGGTAATAAAAGATATAAATAGAAAACTAGGTACAACAATTTTTCTAGTAGAACAGAACGCAAAAATGGCACTAGCAATAGCTAATAGAGGTTATGTTTTAGAAACAGGAAGGGTTATACTTGGAGGAACAACAGAGGAGTTAAAGCTAAGCAATGAAGTAAAAAAGGCATATTTAGGATCGTAGTGTATAGATATGCCAACACAAAGCTAGACTTATACGCCGGTATATATTAGTAATTCCTCTGCACTATAAATACTTTTAATTCGTCTAAAGCTCGAATACAGAGAAAAGCTAAGAACTTTGACAAACTCGCTATCACTCAGACATGTCTAAAGTTCCAAGCTTTTTCCTGTATACTCGCTAAGACTCATAAAGAAGTATTTAAATGTGCTTCAGAATTACTAATATATACCTCTGTGTAAGTCTAAGTTGAAACTAGGCTGCCTACAGATTTTTAAGTATTAAAAACTGCTCATACTTAAGAGAGATTTAAGTATGAGCAGTTTTTTGCATGTTCTAGTAGAAAATCTATTCTTCGTTTTAATACCTTATAAACATCCTCGCACTCATCATTTATATCATAAACTAAATGTATGGTATCTTTAATTTTTGAGTGTTTTGCACAAACAATAGGAGAAACTGCTAGTGTATTAGAAGAACTAGCCAGGTCATAGGAAGTTGTAGCAAGCTGGACTAAAATAGTTAGTAATGGATTAATACTATAATTAAAGTATACAGATTCCCAAGGATCCATTTCTAACTTTGCCAGTTGTTCTCTGATATTATTGACATTTTGAAGTGTTGTTGAAGCTTTGTCAATAGCATCGCTAATATTCTGGTTAGAAGTATCTGAGGGATTATTTGTAGATGTAGAGCTATTATTTGATGTATTTGTTTGTGATAGTTGATTTTGAACAGCTTTTGCACTTTCGATTCCAGACAGAATAATAGTATTTATATTTTGAAGGTTAGCATTTGTATTACTAACATTGTTTTCATTATTAATATTTATATTATCATTAGAATTCGAAGCATTTTGATTTTCAGAACCCTGTGAAGAATCTTGTCTTTTATTGTTAGATTCATTAGGGTTAGTCGCTATAATATTATTTATATTTTGTATATTTTTTTTAGTATTATTGATGGTATTATTCATGTTGGTGTTGTTGCCACTATCCTTTTTACGATTATTTGATTCCAAGTTTTTTTTCATAGTACTCACCCTATTTATATATTTATATATTTATTTTATAACTTAATAGAAAATATGTTACAACAAAACGTATTATCCATTTAAATTAATAAAATTAAATAAAAATTTATAGTCAAAATGGCAGGAAGCATTTTTTACAAGCTTCTTGCCATTTTTAAATTGGATGCCAGTAAATAAAGCATAATTATTTATATCTTTCTGGGTAGCAAGCGTTAATATAGTCATTAAGTGGAGAGTCTTTAAAATAAAACTAGTGAGTTAGGGAGTAAAAGATTATGAAAGTAGTTATTGCACGAGATTCCTATAAAGGAAGTTTATCGGCAAAGGAAGTATCGGAAGTAATTGAAAAAGGTATTAAAAAAGTAGAAAAAATATTGATGTAATAAAAGTTCAAATGGCAGATGGTGGAGAAGGTATGATTGATAATCAAAATCTCTATGGAAAGACACCATTTGGCATAGCAGAAATTGCTTTAAAATACGAAGTTCCGGTGATTGCAATAGTAGGAGGGATTGGCAAGCAGAGATATTATATAGTAATGGGTTTACTAGTATTTTTTCTATAGTTGATAAACCAATGAAGTTAGAAGAGTCAATAAAGAACTGTGATATATTACTTCAAAATACTGCTGAACGAATTATGAGGATATTTAAGATTAAATTTTAGTGTTTTATTACAATGTTTTAATATATTGCTTACCAAGTCAAAAATAGGGGAGATTGATTATAACTTTCTCCTTTCTTTTCACTGCTTAGATATGACAAATTATAACATGAAATTTATTGAAATAACTTTAAAATAAGATTTTTGATTGTATAATGACATAAACTGAGTCAGGAGTGTCAGTATAACAAAATTAAAGTAATTATGAGAAAAAGTTAATATCATGTGTATAATTTAAAATATAAAAGCACATGATATTTGTGTAGTAAAAATAATAGTGATATCATAACACATGTTGCTGAGTGAGGCAGCAAAAAGTTGTTCAGGCAAAAAGTGTTGACAACTAGAAAGTGTATGTGTTATTATTACAGAGCTGTCAGGAATAAGAACTTAAGTAAAAAAATTAAAGAAGTTCTTGACATTGTAAAATATACATGATAAACTTTAAAAGTCGCTGAGTTGAGTGACATGATCCTTGAAAATTAAACAGAGTGAAAATAAGTTAAAACTTATTTTTAAATAAACCAGCAATTCTTTGAGTTACTTTAAAGTAACAAAACAGTAATGAGCAAGCAAACTTTTAAATTGAGAGTTTGATCCTGGCTCAGGACGAACGCTGGCGGCGTGCCTAACACATGCAAGTCGAGCGATGAAACCCTTCGGGGTGGATTAGCGGCGGACGGGTGAGTAACACGTGGGTAACCTGCCTCAAAGAGGGGGATAGCCTCCCGAAAGGGAGATTAATACCGCATAACATTGGTTTTTCGCATGAAGAACTAATTAAAGGAGTAATCCGCTTTGAGATGGACCCGCGGCGCATTAGCTAGTTGGTGAGGTAAAGGCTCACCAAGGCGACGATGCGTAGCCGACCTGAGAGGGTGATCGGCCACATTGGAACTGAGATACGGTCCAGACTCCTACGGGAGGCAGCAGTGGGGAATATTGCACAATGGGCGAAAGCCTGATGCAGCAACGCCGCGTGAGTGATGAAGGCCTTCGGGTTGTAAAGCTCTGTCTTTGGGGACGATAATGACGGTACCCAAGGAGGAAGCCACGGCTAACTACGTGCCAGCAGCCGCGGTAATACGTAGGTGGCAAGCGTTGTCCGGATTTACTGGGCGTAAAGGATGCGTAGGCGGATATTTAAGTGAGATGTGAAATTCCCGGGCTTAACTTGGGAGCTGCATTTCAAACTGGATATCTAGAGTGTGGGAGAGGAGAATGGAATTCCTAGTGTAGCGGTGAAATGCGTAGAGATTAGGAAGAACACCAGTGGCGAAGGCGATTCTCTGGACCATAACTGACGCTGAGGCATGAAAGCGTGGGTAGCAAACAGGATTAGATACCCTGGTAGTCCACGCCGTAAACGATGAGTACTAGGTGTAGGAGGGTCCAACCTTCTGTGCCGCAGTTAACACAATAAGTACTCCGCCTGGGAAGTACGATCGCAAGATTAAAACTCAAAGGAATTGACGGGGGCCCGCACAAGCAGCGGAGCATGTGGTTTAATTCGAAGCAACGCGAAGAACCTTACCTGGACTTGACATCCCCTGAATTACTCGTAATGGAGGAAGCCCTTCGGGGCAGGGAGACAGGTGGTGCATGGTTGTCGTCAGCTCGTGTCGTGAGATGTTAGGTTAAGTCCTGCAACGAGCGCAACCCTTATCATTAGTTGCTACCATTAAGTTGAGCACTCTAGTGAGACTGCCCGGGTTAACCGGGAGGAAGGTGGGGATGACGTCAAATCATCATGCCCCTTATGTCCAGGGCTACACACGTGCTACAATGGTGAGTACAATTAGATGCAAACCCGCGAGGGGGAGCCAAACTAAAAAACTCATCCCAGTTCGGATTGTAGGCTGAAACTCGCCTACATGAAGCTGGAGTTGCTAGTAATCGCGAATCAGAATGTCGCGGTGAATACGTTCCCGGGCCTTGTACACACCGCCCGTCACACCATGAGAGCTGGCAACACCCGAAGTCCGTGAGGTAACCGTAAGGAGCCAGCGGCCGAAGGTGGGGTCAGTGATTGGGGTGAAGTCGTAACAAGGTAGCCGTAGGAGAACCTGCGGCTGGATCACCTCCTTTCTAAGGAATAATAACTAGAAGCTTAGGTTTTTAGTTACATTGGAATTCTGGTTTACACTCTGTTTAATTTTGAGGGATTAAAACCTCAAATAAAGCTAACACTAAGGTGGTAGCAAAATGTTCTTTGAAAATTGCACAGTGATAAGCGTTGAATAATGAGAATTATTTGACATAAACAAAGTAAAGCTAAAGGTATATATACCTTTGTAGAATTATGATTTAAGGTCAAGCTACAAAGGGCGCATGGTGAATGCCTTGGCACCAGTAGCCGATGAAGGACGCGATAAGCTGCGATAAGCTTCGGGTAGGCGCAAATAGCCTGCGATCCGGAGATTTCCGAATGGGGCAACCCACATAGCTAACGCTATGTACTGTAAACTGAATTCATAGGTTTATAGAGGTAGACCCGGGGAACTGAAACATCTAAGTACCCGGAGGAAGAGAAAGAAAAATCGATTTCCTAAGTAGCGGCGAGCGAAAGGGAAAGAGCCCAAACCAGGAACTTGTTCCTGGGGTTGCGGACAGATCATTAAATACTGTGATTTCTTAATTGAAGAGAGCTGGAAGGCTCCGCCATAGAAGGTAACAGCCCTGTAGGTAAAAAGAATAACAGTCAGATCTGATCCAGAGTACCACGAGACACGTGAAACCTTGTGGGAAGCAGGGAGGACCACCTCCCAAGGCTAAATACTAACTGGTGACCGATAGTGAAGCAGTACCGTGAGGGAAAGGTGAAAAGAACCCCGGAAGGGGAGTGAAATAGAACCTGAAACCGTGTGTCCACAATCAGTCGAAGCAGTTTTACCTGCGACGACGTGCTTTTTGTAGAACGAGCCAGCGAGTTACGATGTGTAGCAAGGTTAAGTATTTAAGATACGTAGCCGAAGGGAAACCGAGTCTGAATAGGGCAAAAAGTTGCATGTCGTAGACCCGAAACCGGGTGACCTATCCATGGACAGGTTGAAGCGGAAGTAAAATTCCGTGGAGGACCGAACCACATTGGTGTTGAAAAACCATGGGATGAGCTGTGGATAGCGGAGAAATTCCAATCGAACTCGGAGATAGCTGGTTCTCCTCGAAATAGCTTTAGGGCTAGCGTTTTGAATGAGTAGTGGAGGTAGAGCACTGAATGGGCTAGGGGCTGACAACAGTTACTGAACCCTATCAAACTCCGAATGCCATATACTTGAATCAAAGCAGTCAGACTACGAATGATAAGATCCGTGGTCAAAAGGGAAACAGCCCAGACCATCAGCTAAGGTCCCAAAGTGTAAGTTAAGTGGAAAAGGATGTGGGATTTCTAAGACAACTAGGATGTTGGCTTAGAAGCAGCCACTCATTTAAAGAGTGCGTAATAGCTCACTAGTCGAGAGATCCTGCGCCGAAGATGTTCGGGGCTAAAACTTACCACCGAAGCTATGGATTCACCGTAAGGTGAGTGGTAGAGGAGCTTCCTGTATGGGTTGAAGTCGTACCGTAAGGAGCGGTGGACTGTACAGGAGTGAGTATGCTGGCATAAGTAGCGAGAAATAAGTGAGAATCTTATTGGTCGAAAACCTAAGGTTTCCTGAGGAAGGCTCGTCCGCTCAGGGTTAGTCGGGACCTAAGCCGAGGCCGAAAGGCGTAGGTGATGGACAATCGGTTGATATTCCGATACCACCAGTTTGCGTTATTACAAATGGGATGACGCAGGAGGATAAGATGTGCGCACTATTGGATGTGCGTCTAAGCACTTAGGCAGACTAGATAGGCAAATCCGTCTAGTTAATGCTGAGGTGTTACGGGGAGCCCTTTTGGGCGAAGTATCTGATTCCACGCTGCCAAGAAAAGTCTCTATGGAGTGAACTGGTGCCCGTACCGCAAACCGACACAGGTAGGTGAGGAGAGAATCCTAAGACCAGCGGAAGAATTGTTGTCAAGGAACTCGGCAAATTGACCCCGTAACTTCGGGAGAAGGGGTGCCACCGCAAGGTGGTCGCAGAGAATAGGCCCAAGCAACTGTTTAGCAAAAACACAGGTCTCTGCTAAAGCGAAAGCTGATGTATAGGGGCTGACGCCTGCCCGGTGCTGGAAGGTTAAGGGGAACACTTAGCGCAAGCGAAGGTGTGAACTTAAGCCCCAGTAAACGGCGGCCGTAACTATAACGGTCCTAAGGTAGCGAAATTCCTTGTCGGGTAAGTTCCGACCCGCACGAATGGCGTAATGACTTGGGCACTGTCTCGACAACAAATCCGGCGAAATTGTATTGCGAGTGAAGATGCTCGCTACCCGCGATTGGACGGAAAGACCCCGTAGAGCTTTACTGTAGCTTAGCATTGAGTCTCGGTATTGTCTGTACAGGATAGGTGGGAGACTGCGAAGCAGAGGCGTCAGCCTTTGTGGAGTCGTCCTTGGGATACCACCCTGACAGTACTGGGATTCTAACCGGTGGCCATGAATCTGGTCACGGGACATTGTTAGGTGGGCAGTTTGACTGGGGCGGTCGCCTCCTAAAAAGTAACGGAGGCGCCCAAAGGTTCCCTCAGAACGGTTGGAAATCGTTCGTAGAGTGCAAAGGCAGAAGGGAGCCTGACTGCGACACAAACAAGTGGAGCAGGGACGAAAGTCGGGCTTAGTGATCCGGTGGTACCTCGTGGGAGGGCCATCGCTCAACGGATAAAAGCTACCTCGGGGATAACAGGCTGATCTCCCCCAAGAGTCCACATCGACGGGGAGGTTTGGCACCTCGATGTCGGCTCGTCGCATCCTGGGGCTGAAGTAGGTCCCAAGGGTTGGGCTGTTCGCCCATTAAAGCGGCACGCGAGCTGGGTTCAGAACGTCGTGAGACAGTTCGGTCCCTATCCGTCGCGGGCGTAGGAAATTTGAGAGGAGCTGTCCTTAGTACGAGAGGACCGGGATGGACTGACCTCTGGTGCACCAGTTGTTCCGCCAGGAGCACAGCTGGGTAGCTATGTCGGGACGGGATAAACGCTGAAAGCATCTAAGCGTGAAGCCCACCTCAAGATAAGATTTCCCATAGCGTAAGCTAGTAAGACCCCTTGAAGAACACAAGGTTGATAGGTCAGAGGTGTAAGCATGGTAACATGTTCAGCTGACTGATACTAATAGGTCGAGGGCTTGACCTAAAAAATATCACTGTGCAATTTTGAAAGAATAATTCTTTCAATCTGGTAATTATGACGTAAAGGCTACACCCGTTCCCATTCCGAACACGAAGGTTAAGCTTTACAGTGCCGATGGTACTGCACGGGAGACTGTGTGGAAGAGTAGGTCGTTGCCAGGTCAAAATATTCCGCGATAGCTCAATGGTAGAGCACTCGGCTGTTAACCGAGTTGTTGGAGGTTCGAGCCCTCTTCGCGGAGCCATTTTTATTTTTGAATAATAAAATATGTTTATATAAAGGACTACTTTTAAATAAGTAGTCTTTTTTTATTTCTTTAAATATATTATTATTTAGTAAATGGTAATAATATATTTTGTGCGAAAATATAAATTGGAGGTTTTTGATTATGTCAAAGCTATTCTCAACAATCCAAATAAAGGACATGGAATTAAAAAATAGAATTGTAATGCCACCTATGTGTATGTATAGTGCTGATAGTGAAGGAAATCCCAACTCCTGGCATTTTGTACACTATGCCACAAGGGCTATTGGTGGGGTTGGATTAATAATATTGGAGGCAACTGGAATTGAACCCCGTGGAAGAATAACAGACAAGGATTTAGGAATATGGAGTGATTCTCATGTAGATGGCTTAAAGGAAATTGTAGATGAGGTTAAAAAGCATGGTGCAAAAATAGGAATACAACTAGGTCATGCAGGAAGAAAATGTGAAGCACCGTCAGAGCAAATAATTGCTCCAAGTGCTATAGCGTATAGTGATAACTATAGAGTTCCTGTCGAGATGACACAGGAAGATATAAAAACAGTAGTCAACGCATTCAAGAAAGGTGCTGAGAGAGCAGACTCTGCAGGATTTGATGTTATAGAGATACATGCAGCACATGGATACTTAATAAATGAATTTTTATCTCCACTTTCTAATAAAAGAAATGATGAATACGGCGGAAGTCTAGAGAATAGAGCAAAGTTCTTAATAGAGACAATTAGAGCTGTTAGAGAAGTTTGGCCTGAAGAAAAACCTTTGATAGTGAGAGTTTCTGCAGAAGATTACGTAGAAGAAGGAAATCATGACATGGATTTAGCTAAGATTATAAATTTAGTTAAAGATGAAGGTGTTGATTTAATAAATGTAAGTTCAGGAGCAGTAGTATCAACTAGAATAAATGTTTACCCAGGATACCAAATTAAATATGCGGAAACAATTAGACAAGAAACTAAAATACCTGTAATAGCAGGTGGACTAATTACAAGTGCAACAATGTGTGAGGAAATTTTACAGAATTATAGAGCTGACTTGGTGTTTTTAGGAAGGGAGCTTCTTAGAAATCCTTATTGGGCGCTAGAAGCATCTGAAGAGTTAGGGGATAAGGTTAACTGGCCTATTCAATATGAAAGAAGTAAAAAATAGACTGTAAGTAAACCCAATTGGCAATAATTAATGGAAATCTCTCAATTAATATGAGAGATTTCCAAGAATATTTGAAAAGTCTGTTCTAGTAGTTTTATTTATTTTTATACTTTTCTGCTAAATTTTTTTCGAAGATTTGTACAGCTGATTTAGTAAAATTACCTCCTATTGCACCACCTACAGTACCACATACTTTAGAAGGCATATCACCCCAATACCCACTTTTAGGTATAGGAATTCCCAATTCATTTGCAAGTTCTGTTTTCGTTTTAGCTGTTTCTTTTGCTACAATGGAAGTCTTACTTTCGAATTTATTATTCATATTATATTAGCCACCTCTCATAAATTAAGATTACGAATAAACTATTTAAAGAATAATATAATACATTAACTTAGGTTTCTAAACTTAAAGAAAGTTAACCTATATAAGTATTTTTCGTACTAGTACTATTTATATTCTATTATACTTTTTACAGTTTTTAATTAAGAATGAATTTAAGTAAGTGTTTTGATATATAGTAATTAAGTGTAAACTTTATTTTTTAAATAATAAATTTATAAAATAAAGCTATAATAATACTAAGTTAGAAAATGTAATAATGTAATAATGGAGGATTGGCATGAAACTATTACTGACAAACGACGATGGAATAGATGCTAAAGGCTTACATGCTTTAGCTAAAGAACTTGAAAAAGAGTATGAATTAGTTATTGCAGCCCCAAGCAACCAAAGAAGTGCTTGTGGACACTCAATAACTATTTATGAACCTCTTCTGGTTAAGGAGGTACAAATTGCTGGTATAAAATCAAAGGCATACAGCGTTAGTGGAACACCTGCAGATTGTGTAAGAGTAGGAATTGATAAATTAGCAGAAGGGAAAGTAGATATGGTGATATCAGGAGTAAATAATGGATTTAACTTAGGCATAGATGTTATTTACTCTGGAACTGTATCAGCTGCTATTGAGGCTGCAATTTACAAGATACCATCTATGGCTGTATCAACAGATGTGACAGAAGACTTTGAAGAGTATACTATATCGGCAAGATATGCATCAAAGGTATTATCTATAGCTAAAGATAAATATGATAAAGATGATGTGGTGTTAAATTTGAATGTTCCATTAATTCCTGAGGATAAAATAAAAGGAATTAGAGTTTGTAAGATAGGAAGCAAAATGTATGATAACTACTTTGTAGAAAAAATTGGAGAGAATAATGATAAAACTTATGAATTAAAAGGAACGATGAATGAATTAGATTATGAGGATACGGACATCTATTATATAAAGAGAGATTACGTTACCCTAACCCCATTACACTATGACTTAACTAATTTTAAGATATTAAATGATGTAAGTAAGATATTTAACACATGATTATAGAATATATTAGAAATTAGTTAAATACATATGATTAAATGAAAATAAAATGCTGTGTATTAGAAAAAATAATATACACTTAAGCAAATCGGTATTAGGATGTGGAGAATTTGAAAGAAAAGATTATTGTTGTAGGAAATGGTATAACATCAATAAGTGCGATAAAGGCAATTAGAGAGTTTGATAAAGATAGTGAAATTAAATTATTTGGTGATGAGAAGTTCTATCCCTATAATAGAATAAGATTATCAAAGGGATTGCTAGGAACATTAGAAGAAGATAAGCTACTTCTTCAGAAAAAAGACTGGTATAAGGAAAATAATATACACCTTTTAATAGATACAAAAGTTTCTTTAATAGATACTGAGAAAAGAGAAGTAGAGGTTTCAAGTGGGGAGAGATTTTCATATACAAAACTATTACTGGCCAATGGAGCAAGTAACTTTACTCCAGATATAAATGGAATTAATAAGAGTGGAGTATTTACTTTGAGAACGTTGCAAGATGCTAAAAATATAGTAGAAGCCGCTGGTGGAAGTAATAATGTACTTTGTATAGGTGGAGGAATTTTAGGCTTAGAGCTAGCTTGGGTTCTATCACAAGCAGGAAAAAAAGTAATTATTACAGAACTAGCTCCAAGGCTAATGCCAAGTCAATTAGATTTAAGAGCTTCAGAAATATTAGAAAAAGCAGTTAAAGCTAATGGTATAGAGATAATGCTTAGTAGCCAAGTTAGCGAAATATCTGTGAGAGAAGATGGCGTAGAAGGCGTTATTACAAACGAGGGAAAATTCTTGAACTGTGATATGGTGACTTACTCAATAGGAGTTAGACCTAATACTGATATAGTTAAACAAACAAATATTAAAATAAATAAGGGTATTGTGGTAAACGAAAAAATGGAGACTAGTGTGCAAGATATTTATGCTGCAGGAGATATAGCAGAAGTTGATGGTAGGGTATATGGACTGTGGAATATCGCAATCGGTCAGGGAATGACTGCAGGGTACAATATAGTAGGGAAAGAAACTAGGTATAAGTATGTAGCACCAGTAATAACAATGAGTGCATTTGGGGTTTCATTGTTTTCCATGGGAATTATAGATGAAAATGAGGATACAGATGTACTAGTAGAAGATAAAGAAGGTAACAACTATAGAAAGATTTTTATAAAAGATAATAAGATTATTGGAGCAATAGTAATTGGTGACACTAAAATCTCACCAATTTTAAAAAGAGCCATAGAAAATGAAGTTAATATAGGTGTCATTGATTATAAAAATGTATATATAGACGAGATTATTGAAACAATAAAAAATAGTAAGTGATGAACTACTAAGCTTCAAAATAGTTATGATTATCATCTAAATAATAAAAGCTTGATAGGAGGAGATTTAGTAATGACAGAAGTAAGACTTTGTGAAAATAATTTCTCACATGGAACAGAAATGTTAATTGATAGAATAAAAGAAGAGTTAGAGGATGTTAGCGTGGATGTGGAGCCATGTTTAGGATATTGTGGGGATTGTGCTACTGGTCCGTTTGCTTTGGTTAATGATGAACTTGTTAAGGCTGAAAGTGCAGAAGAATTATTTCATATGATTGAGGATATCGTAAATGAATAATTAAAAACATAACTAATATAAATTTAAAAACCTTATGTGCAATTTTTATTAATAAAATTCATATAAGGTTTTTAAATTTATTTAATCACCCACCCCCTTAATTTTAGATTTTTAAACGTATATAAAATATGTACTGGAAAACTACTGTCTATAATGAAAATTTAATTGTGGTTGAGAGGGGGATTTTATGTTAAGTAATGGACAGCTTTTAGATGGAAAATATGAAGTAATCAGAACGCTTGGGCAAGGTGGAATGAGTACTGTTTATTTATGTAAAAATAAAAGATTAGAAAATCTTTGGGCTATAAAAGAAGTGAAAAAGGAAATGAAGGGACAAATGGATTTTTTAGCAGAACCCAATATATTAAAAAATTTGAGTCATCCTGGTATTCCTCGAGTAGTTGATATATTTTATGAAGAAGACAATCTATATATAGTTGAAGATTATATTAATGGAGAAACACTTCAAGATTATATAAATAATTGTAATGTTAAGGAATCAGAGCAAATATGCAGAATTGCACTAAATATATGTGAGATTATAGAGTATTTGCATAGCTTTAATCCTCCAATAATATATAGAGATTTAAAACCATCTAATATTATGGTATCGCCTAATGGGAAAGTTGTTCTAATAGACTTTGGTATTTCTAGAGTATATAAGCATGGTGAAGAAAAAGATACTATATATATGGGATCAAAGGGATATGCTGCACCAGAACAGTATGGAACAGAGCAAACTTGTAGTCAAACAGATATATATGGTCTGGGTGCAGTGATGTATTTTATGGTGGTAGGAAAAGCACCATCTGCTATATTAGAGCCACTAAAAGATGCAAGTTATGATAGTGAAGTGAAAATTGGATTAAAGAGAATAATACAAAGATCTATGCAGATTGATATTAAAGATAGATATCCTTCAGTGAAAGAATTGAAGAATGACATACTCGAATTTTTAAATTGTAAAGATGATACAAAAACTTTAATTATGTCGGCGGAAGTAAACTACCCTAATACATTATTTAAAGATAATAATGTACAAAAAAATAGCATTTTAGGAAGAATGGTTGATAGCAAAAATCAACAGTTAAATAATAGAAGTCACGAATTTGAAACTAGAATGGTAAATGACTCTAAAATTAAAGATTTATATAAAACTGAAAATAAAGAGCAAAATATAGGAACAGATAATGTTAAAACAACAGAAGCTAATAATTTAGGTAGCATAAATTTTTATAAATTAAAATCAAATGATAGTGTTAATATAGAGAAAGATAGTGCTAGGAAGATAACAGATGATAAATTTAAAACTAATAAAATTGATGTAGATGGAATTAAAAAAATAATTGATAAAAGTCTAAAAGATAACAAAAATATAAAAGCGAATAAAAAAATATATATTAAGGTAAAAGAAAAGCTTAAAACTTGTGTTAATAAAAAGATAATAGTACCACTATGTATTATAGTTATTGTTGCATTAGGTTATCTTGTTACTGATCATGGAAGAAAAGAACAAATAATAAAGACTAATCAAACTACAGATAGTGGCGTCATAAATAACACTGAAACAGGTAGTGAAGATAAATCTGATGTAAAAAATGAGGATAATAGCAAGCTTGAGCAAACTGAAGAAGAAGGATCTAATGCTGATAAACCAGTGGAGAATAAGAATTCAATACAAAACAATGGGGACACTAATCAACCGTTGATACAAAATCAGAATTTAAAAGACAAAAAAGAAAGTAAAACCAAGGGGAATGGCAAAGGAAAGGGAAAGAATAAGGAGGATTAGAATAAGCAGCTATTTAAGTAAAATATACTATATAATATTTGGTCGTGAATAAGTAAATTAGGCTGTTAAAATAAATTTTAACAGCCTAAAGAATAATCTATCTTATTTCATAAAGTCAGGTTTTGGCATTATAAATAAATGAGGTTCTTGTAGATAGTCTTGAACTATCCTAAGTGCTTCTCCAAATCTTTGATAATGTACTACTTCTCTTTCTCTGAGGAATTTTAAAGGCTCTATAACATCTGGATCGTCAGCAAAATTTAAAAGATATTCATAGGTTGCTCTTGCTTTTTGCTCAGCAGCTAAATCCTCGGTCAAATCTACTATAGGATCTCCTTTTGATTGAATATATGCAGCAGTAAATGGCACGCCAGAAGCATTTACTGGGTAAATACCTTTACCGTGATCAGAATAGTAAGCATCTAATCCTGCTGCTTTAAGCTCTTCAAGGCTTAAGTCTCTTGTCAATTGATGAACCATTGATCCAACCATTTCCAAGTGTGCTAATTCTTCTGTACCAATGTCATTTAATGTTGCTATAGCCTGAGGAGTAACCATTGAAAATCTTTGACTAAGATATCTAAGTGATGCTGCTAGCTCCCCGTCAGGTCCACCATATTGTGTTATGATTATTTTTGCCATTTCTGCATTAGGGGTTTTAATTTTAACTGGATACTCTAATTTTTTTTCATACAACCACATATACTTTTTCTCCTCCCATTAAAGCTTAAAGTTAGCTTCATACTCCCAAGGCCATGGTTCATTTATCCATTGCCATGGATAAGAACTGCAGGAGCCATAAGATAAAGGTCCAAAACATCTCTCATAGTTCTGTTTTAGCATATTTGCTTGCATAACTAACGAGTTATACTTTGCAAGAGCATTACGGTCATTTGGATGAGTGTTGAGATATAAATGGAGGTCTATCATCATGAAGTCTACAGCAGTAATTTGTTTTAAAAGTTCTTTTTTGTTCATTTGATCATTCATAATATAGTACCTCCTCTATTTTTTGCAAACCGGGTTGTTTTTTTTCTCTTTTCCTTCATAAGGACTGTAAAGCTCAGGGAAAGCAGTTCCGTGTTTAAGAGCTTCAATAGGAGATAGCAGTGTACATAGTTGTTGATAAGGTACATATGCAGCTGCTAATCTAACATTTCTTATTACCATTTCTTGTGGAATACATTTTTCCTGTGGTGAGCAGTTATTATTAGCCATGTTTGAGCCTAATTTTGTGTCTTTTGCCATTGTTGAGTTTATCCTCCTTGTTTGTTGCTTACATAATTCCATCTTATGATTAGCTGTATAAAAATGTTACCTTATTATCATAAATTTTATTTCTTATTAATATATTAATAAGTTAAAGTATTTTAGTAGAGTGTGTTGAATCTTATGAGTTAATTAAGCAATATAATTCGAAAAGAAATGATAAGTTGAATATACAAACGTACTGATTAGTTATTTCTGAAGATGGTTATCTCTAGAGTATATAAATATGTGTAATATTATCAGTTTGTGATGGATATAGTTGAGAAACTTTGAAATATTATAGTATAATGTTTTAATAGAATAGTTATTAAAAACTTAAACACATATTTTTAATGAATTAGATTAGTTGTGCGAGAAAATATATATTATTTTATGGATGGGGTGATTTTCAATAGTATGGAAAAAAGTATAGACGTAATGTGTGGATGTGAAAAATGTACAGGTAAATATTGTGCAAGGAAGGTATCTATATTTTCAACACTGCAAGATGAGCAGCTAAAAGAAATTGCAGATATGGTTATTCATAGGAAATATAAAAAAGGGCAGACAATATTTTTTGAAGGAGATATTTCTGATAGGTTATTCATAGTCAATAAAGGGAAGCTTAAGATATTTAGATATACAAAGGAAGGTAAAGAGCAAATCTTATACATATTAACAGACGGAGATTTTATTGGTGATTTAAGTCTTCTGAAAAAAGGTAAACTTGAATTTAATGCTGAGGCTTTAGAGGATACTGCTATTTGCACTTTGTCTAAAGAAGACTTTGACAAGATATTAGCAGAAAACCCTGAGATAGCATTAAAAATATTAGAGGTAGTGCATGACAGGGTAGTTAACCTTGAAAACTTAGTTCAAAGGTTAAGTACAAAGGATGTAGAGTCAAGAATTATTGGAGTTCTTTTAAGTCTTGTAAATGATTTTGGAAAAGATGTTAATGGAGCTGTAGAACTAGAGCTACCATTAAGCAGGGAAGAGATAGGAAATTATTCAGGTCTTACAAGAGAGACTGTAAGTAGAACTTTAACGAGTATGCAAGATGCAGGACTAATAGGGCTGGTAGGTAATAAGAAAATTATTATAAAAGATATAGAGCACTTAAAAGACATGGCATAGAAATGCGTAATGTTTATACTCATGTAATGATAAGACATTTAATTGGTAGCCAAGGTCAATTTTAATTAAAAATATTAAAGTTTTTGTTAAGGTATTTGCTGGTAATCAGAATGAATCTATTTTTAGTATCTTAGCCGCATATTAAATAAACTTAGGACTATATATGTTTTTTATTAGAGAAAAAACACATATAGTCCTAAGTTTATTTATAAGTCACATTAAATTATTTAAGATTTACTTACTTAATACTAATTCTCCAATCGCCATTGCTGTCTCTATTGCTGCTTCCTTTGTTTCTTCTTCATCATAATAGTTTACTTTAAAAGGTAATTGAATATCGTTGGCACCAGTAGCTTTGACAATATAAGAAGTATCCACTAAAGTCATTCCACTTTGTTTTATATAATCATTAATAATTTCTACAGCTTCACCGCTCCATCCAAAGGAGCCGAAAGCTGACCCAAACTTACCTGACAAATCTAGAGTTATTAATTCTTTTAGAATATCTTCTATATTACCTATCATATCTCCATACTTTGTTGAGCTTCCTACAAGTATTGTATCTGCTTCTAGTGCTGATTGTTTAATACTATTTATGTCAGCATTTTTTGCATTGAATATATCACTCTTTATTCCAAGATTGTTAAAGCCATCTGCAAGATCTTTAGCAATCTTACCTGTATTTCCAGTCATAGAACTGAATAATATCAATGCTTTCTTACTTTGTGCATTAGGATCAATTTTGCTTAAGTCATCGTAAATATTAATATATTTTTGAACATCATTTCTTAATACAAATCCATGAGCAGGGGCTATCATCTGTATATCAAGGTCTTTTATTTTAGCTATCATGTCTCTTACATAAGCCCTATGAGGACTCATTATAAGTTTATAGTAAACAGTGAAATCTTCAGTAATATCTTCTTTTGCTAAATCATTGAAAAGTTCAAAGTTTGCAATATGAGTACTAAATATATCACAAGGGTATAGAATTTTATCTTCTACGCAGTAAGTTATCATAGTTTCTTCTGTATGAAGATAAGGAGTTTCAAAGAATTTTAATGTTTTTCCGCCAATATCTAAGCTGTCTCCATCTTTGATTACTAAATAATTTCTATTTTGAAGCTTAAACATTCCATTTAAAAACTTTCTTCCTTTTTCAGTAGTCACTATAGTTGCATTTTTAGCTTTATTTAATAATGCAGGAAGTGCTCCAGCATGATCTGGTTCTACGTGATTAATTACCACATAGTAAATTCTATCTAAATCTATTATTTGTTGAAGGTTTTTAGCGTATTCTCCACCGTACATTAAATCAACAGTATCTATTATAGTAGGCTTTTCTGTATCTAATAAATAAGAGTTATAAGTTGTTCCTTTTTCTAATATTAATCTATGAAAAGGAACCTTTCTATCATCAACTTTACCAACCCAATAAGTGTTTTCTGCAATTTTATTATTCATCATAATCAATCTCTCCTTCGTGTTTTGTTCAACGTTATGGCTTTATTATACGATCATTTATATCTATAGGCAGTGATTACAATCAATTTTAAATTTGATTATAATCACATAATGATTTTTAATACTTATGTATAATTAAGCCATGAAGTAAAACAATAAAATGAGAGTTAATAATGAAGTTTATTTAATTTTCAACTGTTAATTATATAATTCGATAAATGAAACACTAACACTAAATAGTTATAATGAAATGATAACAATAATTAAAAAAATAAAATTTTGGAGGAATAAATATGAAAAAGTTTATGTTTAAAAGTTCTGATAGTATAGGACATATTGCAGCGAGTTTTCCTAAATCTATGGAAGTATTCAAAGAATATAATATTGATTTCTGCTGTGGAGGAGATGTACCTTTAATAGAGGAAATAAAGGAACATAATTTAAGTGAAGAGGAAGTTATGAATAAGCTTGAGGAAGCTTATAATAAAGCTATGAGTATGGGAATTGAAGAAGTTGATTTTAACAAGTTATCCTATAGTGATTTAATAGATCATATAGTTAATGTTCACCATGCTTATTTGCAAAGAGAAATGCCTGGAATAGCAGAGTTAATAGCTAAGATACTCAGGGTTCATGGTGGAGGACACAGTGAACTAGCAGAAGTGCATAGACTATTCTCTAGTTTAAGAATGGAATTGGAACAACATACAATTAAAGAGGAAACTAGTGAATTTCCAACAATCAAAGAATATGAAAAAACTCATTCTAAAGAGTTATTAGATAAAATAGTTGCTGGAATTAAAAATTTAGAGGAGGAGCATGAAGGGGCTGGAGATATTCTAAAAGCGCTTAGAAAAGTTACAAATGGCTTTACAGTTCCTGAAGATGGTTGTAATACTTATAGATTAACTTACGATAAGTTAAAGGAATTAGAATCAGAAACCTTTGTGCATATTCATCTGGAAAATAATATTTTATTTCCAAGATTGGTAGAAGAAAAGAATAATAATTAAATTGCTGTCTTAAAAGCAAAATATATATAACTGCATTAGTGATATAAAAATAAGGCTTAACACTGAAATAAATTTTATTTCAGTGTTAAGCCTTTCATTTCGAAAGTTGCTGAAAAATATTTAATAAGAAACTGTTTTAATACAG
The DNA here is from genome assembly GCF_056135525.1 of Clostridium sp. CS1-1. NCBI lineage: Bacteria > Bacillati > Bacillota > Clostridia > Eubacteriales > Clostridiaceae > Clostridium > Clostridium sp. CS1-1. The sequence continues at coordinate 567,010 of NZ_CM148680.1, forward strand.
CATCTTTTTTATTAATAAGAAGCATATTGTTGAGTTTAAGGTTCTGTGTTAAAATTTCATTGGGTAGCATCCTTTTGGAGCTGCACCTAATTGTTTATTAACTTTTTTAATATTAAAGGTAAAATTCTATGCCACACCAGTGGTTCTTTATCTTCTAAAATTTTTTCGAATAAAAACAATTCAGGTGCTTTCACATATTCTATTCATCCTATGTTTCCTTTTTCTAATAAGTTTACTACCTATAAGCATTTAAAAAACTGTTATTTTTCCGTTGAAGGTGATGAAAAATACCTTTGTGGGGATTATGAAAAAGTTTTAGGAGGTCTAAAATAATGAAAAATACAGTGGAGAGTTTTAAACAGGCAAAAACTAAAGGTAATAAGCTTACTATGCTTACTGCTTATGATTATTCAACAGCTAAGCTTATGGACAGCGCTGGTGTTAATGGCATATTGGTGGGAGATTCTTTAGCAATGGTCTGTCTAGGACAGGAAAATACATTAAGTGTAACTATGGAAGAAATGCTTCATCATACTCGTGCAGTAACTCGTGGGGTAGAAAGTGCTCTAGTAGTTGGTGATATGCCATTTATGTCCTATCAGACTTCTGTATATGATGCAGTTAAAAATGCAGGAAGATTTATAAAAGAGGCTCATGCTGATGCAATAAAACTTGAGGGTGGAGTTGCTGTTTATGAGCAAGTAAGGGCAATAGTTAATGCTCAAATTCCAGTTATGGGACACTTGGGGCTTACACCTCAATCTGTAAATATGTTTGGAGGATTCAAAGTTCAAGGTAAAGCGTTAGAAACTGCTAAGCAAATAATAGAAGATGCCAAGAGATTAGAGGATGCAGGAGCTTTTGCAATAGTACTAGAAGGAATACCTTCTGTTTTAGGAAAGATCGTTACAGAAGCAGTATCAATTCCAACTATCGGTATTGGAGCGGGTAAGGATTGCGATGGTCAAATACTTGTTTATCAAGATATGCTGGGAATGTTTTCAGACTTTACACCTAAGTTTGTAAAAAGATTTGCAAATATAGGAGATGTTATGAAGGAAGGTATAAAGGATTATATTAAAGAAGTAAATGAGGGTACTTTTCCTGCAAAAGAACAGAGCTTCAGCATGGATGAAGATGTGATAAGTAAGTTGTATTAGAAAATATCAATAGTAAGAAGGAATGTAAGATGATGAAAATTATTCATAGCACAAAAGAGTTGAAAAATTTTATAAGGACTTGGAAAATGGAAGGTTTTGAAATAGGGTTTGTACCAACTATGGGATATTTACATGAAGGTCATAAAAGTTTAATTGATAGGGCCTCTAGTGAAAATGATAAAGTTGTGGTTTCTATATTTGTAAATCCTACTCAATTTGGACCGAATGAAGATTTAGATAAATATCCGAGAGATCTTGAAGGAGATTCTAAATTATGTGAAATAGCTGGTGCTGATTTAATATTTAATCCTTCTGCTCAAGAGATGTATGGAACAGATTTTTCTACCTATGTAGATGTGGAAGGACTTACCGAAGGTTTATGTGGAGCTAAACGTGAAGGACACTTTAGAGGTGTATGCACTGTTGTTTCTAAGTTTTTTAACCTAGTTAATCCTACAAGAACTTATTTTGGTGAAAAAGATGCTCAACAGCTTGCTGTTATTAAAAGAATGGTAAAGGATTTAAACTTTGATATAGAAATAGTAGGCTGCCCAATTATAAGAGAAAAGGATGGACTTGCAAAAAGCTCGAGAAATACTTATCTTTCAGAGGAAGAAAGAAAAGCAGCACTTATTTTAAGTGCTAGCCTTAATAAAGCAAAATACGCTCTACAAGAAGGGGTTAAAGATATAGGTAAGCTAACAGAAATTATATCAGAAGAAATAAATAAAGAACCTTTGGCAAAAATAGATTATATAGAAATAGTGGATAGTGAGACTTTAAAACCAGTAACACATATTGAGGATTCCATACTTGTTGCTATAGCTGTGTATATAGGCAAAACAAGACTTATAGATAATTTTAGTTTTTCATAATTTAAAATCCAGCGATGCAGCTAAATTTTTTGCTAGGAACTTTAGAATTGATGATTATCAAAAAGATACAATAAAATAATTAATGAAACGTAACAATTGTTACCGATAAAATTGTCATATAATGTTATGATTTAACTATCAACTAACTAATTCAAATCTAACACGTACCAAAATAAGCTTCTTGATATTTATATCGAGGAGCTTATTTTGGTTTATTTATTCTTTAAATAAAATCTGTTTTAAAAATCATAGGATAAGTATTTAAGCTAATATTATTATATTTTATTGAAGTTACTAAATATGCTGTTTATTTTTCTAAGTGTATGTAATAAAGAAACTTCGAAACAAAGAATAAGGTTAGATCTAATCTTGTCTAAATGAAAAGTTTAGCTGTGGAATATATTACTAAAACAATTTTTAAAAAACTTCTAATTTGGTAACAAGGGTTACCGAATTAAGTTGAGTAATTTAGTAAGATATAAATGTAGAAACAAGATAGAACAAAAGACAATTTATAAATAAAAAACTTAATTTAGTTTATAAGTAAAATTAATTGAATAAAACTATTATATGGAGGTTATTTTAAATGAGTATGTTTTGTTATCAATGCCAGGAAGCAGCAGGCGGAAAAGGCTGTACTATAAAAGGTGTATGTGGAAAAACTGAAGATTTAGCAAAAGCACAAGATTTATTGATATATGTGTTAAAGGGAATATCAGTTTACAGCACAAAAGCAAGAGAATTAGGTGTAATTAATAAAGAAGTAGATAAGTTTGTAATGGAAAGTTTATTTGCAACTATAACAAATGCAAACTTTGATAAGAAAGTATTTACAGATAGAGTTAAAAAAGGTTTAGAGTTAAGAGAACAAGTAAAACAGCAATATGTAAATGCTGGTGGTAAACTTGCAGAAGCAAAAGAAAATACTTCATGGCTAAAGAGAATATTAGGTCTTGGTGGAGTAAAGAAGGAAGAAGATTTAAAATTACCAGAAGCAGCTACTTGGTTTGCTGATAATGTAAATGCTTTTGAAGAAAAAGCATCAAAAGTAGGTGTACTAGCTACTGAAAATGAAGATGTAAGATCTTTAAGAGAGCTTATAATGTATGGATTAAAGGGATTATCTGCATATATGAAGCATGCTAATCACTTAAATTACAATGATGAAAAAGTTCATGGTTTCATGCAAAAAGCATTAGCTGCAACTCTAGATGATAGTTTAACAGCAGATGATTTAGTAGCTTTAACTCTTGAAGCTGGTAAATTTGGAGTAGATGCTATGGCATTACTTGACAAAGCTAATACTCAAACTTATGGACACCCAGAAATAACAAAAGTAAACATAGGTGTTAGAAATAACCCAGGTATATTAATAAGTGGACACGACTTAAAGGATATGGAATGGTTACTTCAGCAAACAGAAGGAACTGGAGTAGATGTATACACTCACAGTGAGATGTTACCAGCGAACTACTATCCAGCATTCAAGAAGTATAAGCATTTTGCAGGAAACTACGGAAATGCTTGGTGGTTACAAGATAAAGAATTTGAAAGCTTCAATGGACCAATACTTATGACTACAAACTGTATTGTACCTCCAAAAGCTTCTTATAAGGATAGAATGTACACAACTGGTGTAACAGGAGTACCAGGAGTTAAGCATATACCAGATGGAAAGAATGGACAACCAAAAGATTTCTCAGCTATTATTGCAATGGCTAAGAAATGTAAGGCTCCAAAAGAAATAGAAAAAGGTGAAATAGTTGGAGGTTTTGCTCACAACCAAGTTCTAGCACTAGCTGACAAAGTTGTAGATGCTGTTAAGACTGGAGCTATAAAGAGATTCTTCGTTATGGCTGGTTGTGATGGAAGAATGAAGAGCAGAAACTACTATACAGATTTTGCGAAAGCTATTCCACAAGATACAGTTATTCTTACTGCAGGTTGTGCAAAATACAAATACAACAAGCTTGATTTAGGAGATATTGGAGGAATTCCAAGAGTATTAGACGCTGGACAATGTAACGACTCTTACTCATTAGTTGTAATAGCTCTTAAATTAAAAGAAGTATTTGGTTTAGACGATGTAAATAAGCTTCCTATATCATACAACATAGCATGGTATGAGCAGAAAGCTGTTATAGTATTATTAGCATTACTTCACTTAGGAGTAAAGAATATTCACTTAGGACCAACTCTACCAGCATTCCTATCTCCAAATGTTGCTAAGGTTTTAGTAGAAGCATTTGGAATTGGTGGAATAACAAATGTAGATGATGACATAAAAATGTTCATGGGACAATAATACTGATAACTGAATATCCTTACAAATATCCCCTCAATCATAAAAATAAGACTCTATCCATTTTAGGATAGAGTCTTATTTTTATTTAAATAATTAATTTATGCAATACTGAAGCTTTTCCCATACACTTCATAGGAATCTTGTACAAGGACTAGCGCATTATTATCTATACTACCAATAAGCTGTTTTAGTTTAATTAGATCTTTACTTGTTATAACGCACATTAAGATTACTTGTCTAGAATCAGAGTATCCACCTCTTGCTTCAAGTTTTGTTGTTCTTCCATTGAGTTCCGTTAAGAAAAGTGTATTAATTTCTTCGATTTTATCTGAGATAACTAATACTGATTTGGAATCCCTAAAGCCTTTAATGTAAATATCAATAACCCTGCCAATTAGATAAACTGTAGCAATTCCATACAGAGTCTTCTCTATCCCAAATACATAAAGTGCCACTAAAGTTATTGATGAATCTATAATAATTAAGACTTTTCCAACAGGTTTATGTATATATTTAGATATAATCTTCGCTATTGTATCAGTACCACCAAGGGAAGCTTGTTTACTTAAAAGCATGCCTATACCTATTCCTGTTGTAACGCCACCAAATAATGCGGATAATAATACATCATGGGTGAAGGGAGGAATATTACTAGTTAATTCAACAAATACCGGAACCAAAAAAGCCCCAAGCAATGTATTGAGAACAAATTTTTTGCCAAGAAAAACTAGGCCAAGTAGAAATATTGGTATATTTAAAATACTTAAAACAATTGATTTTTTAATGTGAAATATATTCTCAATTACAATTGATAATCCTGAAATCCCTCCAGGGATAATGTGATGAGGAGCAAAAAATACGTTTAAAGCAAAAGAAAACAAAAAAATCCCCAGAACAATGTTAAGTAAATCAAGTATCTTGTTTTTCATAGCCCTACCCCCTTTTTCATAATAAAAACCCCTCATCTAGATAAGATGAAAGGTTAGCCTTTTGGTATAATACAGCCTATTATACACTTTATTCTAAGCTTGTCAATGCTGTGTTAAATAAAATTTTGGTATACAATTTTAAACTTTACACAAAATAAGATTGGAGGTGTTTTAATTATGCAAATAAATTTAACACAAAAGGAAAGAACACTATTAGAGGATCAAAAAAGTCATGAGCAGCTTTGCGTAGATAAATATTCTAGCTATGCAAGTCAAGCTCAAGATCAACAACTAAAACAATTATTTACTAACCACGCATCAATAGAACAACAACACTTAAATACTATTAATCAATTACTAAGCGGTCAGGTTCCACAAATGAACTCACAGCAGGGTGGTAATCAAAATCAGCAACAAAATATGAACAGTAATGCTAATGTAGGGGCTGTAGGTATGAAGGGAGCATCTGATGCAGAGCTTTGTCAAGATATGTTAATGACGGAAAAATACGTTTCAGGAACTTATAATATTGCTATTTTTGAATTTAAAGACACTGAAGTACGCGATGTATTAAATCATCTACAAAAAGAAGAACAAAAACACGGTGAAGCAATATATAAGTATATGGAAAGTAAGGGAATGTATAAAGTTCAATAGTTATACATAGCAAAAGGTAGAAGGAAATAACTTCTACCTTTTTAAATTTATTAAGTATACGTATAAGAAGAGCATCTTGTAAACCTAGTATGTTACATATATATTTACTAATAAACTATGAATAAGTCAAAAGTAATAGGGTGTGGTTTACTTGACAGTAAAAAAGTAAAATAATATAATCAAAATATTACCAATTTAAAAAATGGTATTTTGGTATCTTATAGTGATTAATTATTTTAGTATAAATATTAAAAGATAGCAGAAGTTATGCTAATATAGATTGATTTTAAAAGGGGGAAATTTATTATGATCAAAATAGTATCAAGAAACACAATAAAAGAAGGTAAAAAAGAAGAGTTCCTGTTATTAGTAAAAGAGCTAGTAGAAAAAAGCTGTGCAGAAGAAGGTAATATATCATATGGTTTGTGGCAGGATACAAAGGATTGCAATGTTCTAACATTCATTGAAGAATGGAAAGATCAAGCTACTATAGATGTACATAATGCTACTGAACACTTTAAAAGAATAGTACCACAAATGCGTGAGTTAACAATACCTGAAGGTAAAGAATTGCGACTTTATACTCAAGTTCTTTAGTAGACGAAGATAAAAATTTAAACTTTATTGCAAAACAGTTTAAAATTTATTTTTGTAGCAAAATCACTGATGTTTATTTTAAATGGAGTCTTAATATATATTAGAAAAGTAAGCTACTTTCCTGGCTTACTTTTTTTATTTTAAAATAACATATGAGTTAAGAGTATATTATAAAGTATAATTTTTTTTTATATCAAAATAATACATCATATTCAAATCTATATAATACAAAAACAAGTCAAAATAGTCAAAAAAAACATGCTCATTTAGTAATAGAATTTAATCATAAACAAATAAACAAAGTCAATAAAACTTTATAAATAAATTGAGGGGGTCTTCTAAGTGAACGAAATTTTAAACAAAACTTACAATGTGGCTCAAAGTGAAAGAATAGAAAAATTAATCGAGGGTTTATATTCAGTAACTCCTGAAATCGAAGCACAAAGAGCAGTTTTAATAACTGAATCTTTTAAAGAAACTGAAGCTTATCCTATGGTTATTAGAAAAGCTAAGGCTTTAGAAAAAATATTAAGAGAAATGGATATCGTTATTCGTAAAGAAGAACTTATCGTAGGAAACTTAACTAAGAATCCAAGGGCAGCTTCAATATTTCCGGAATTCTCAAATAAGTGGCTTTTAGCTGAGTTTGAAACTTTAGCTAAGAGAAAAGGGGATGTATTCCTTATCAGCGAAGATGTAAAGGTAAAACTTCGTGAAGTATTTGAATACTGGAATGGAAGAACCACAAATGAGCTTGCTACAGAATACATGTTTGAAGAGACTAAAGAAGCAATGAATGCTGGTGTATTCACTGTTGGAAACTACTATTTTAATGGAGTAGGCCATATTTCTGTAGACTATGCTAAAGTGTTATCAAAAGGTTTTAATGGCATAATTGCTGAGGCAGAATGTGCAAAGGCTAAAGCAGACAAGGAAGATCCAAATTACATAAAGAAGGGTCACTTCCTTAATGCTGTAATTATAAGTGCAAAAGCTGCTATCAGCTTTGCTAAACGTTTTGCAGACTTAGCAAGAAAATTAGCTAGTGAAACCATCGATTCTCGTAGACGCGAAGAATTGTTACAAATAGCTCAAAATTGTGAATGGGTACCTGCAAATCCTGCTAGAACATTCCATGAAGCGTTACAATCATTTTGGTTTGTACAAGCTATTATTCAAATAGAATCTAACGGACATTCAATATCACCTATGCGTTTTGATCAATATATGTATCCTTATTTCAAGAAGGATGTAGCAAATGGTTTTGTTTCAGTGGAAAAAGCTCAAGAACTTCTTGATTGTCTATGGGTTAAATTTAATGATGTTAATAAAGTACGTGATGAAGGCTCAACTAAAGCTTTCGGCGGCTACCCAATGTTCCAAAACCTAATAGTAGGTGGACAAACTATAGAGGGAAAAGATGCAACAAATGAACTTTCATTTATGTGTCTCGAAGCTACTGCTCATACTAAATTGCCACAACCATCAATTTCAATAAGAGGATGGAATAAGACTCCTGATGAATTACTAATAAAGGCTGGTGAAGTAACTCGTCTAGGATTAGGTATGCCTGCTTATTATAATGATGAAGTTATTATTCCTTCATTAGCAAGTCGTGGAGTTACATTAGAGGATGCTAGAGATTATGGTATCATAGGTTGCGTTGAGCCTCAAAAAGGCGGAAAAACTGAAGGTTGGCATGATGCTGCATTCTTTAACATGGCAAAAGTGTTAGAGATAACTATTAATAACGGTATGGAAAAAGGAAAACAACTAGGATTAAGAACTGGTGAATTCACTTCCATTACATCGTTTGAACAATTTATGACTGCGTATAGAATGCAAATGGAACACTTTGTAAAGTTACTAATCAATGCCGATAATAGTGTAGATTTAGCACATGGAGAGAGAGCACCTCTACCATTCTTATCATCAATGGTAGATGATTGTATAGGGAGAGGAAAGTCACTTCAGGAAGGCGGAGCTCACTATAACTTTACAGGTCCACAGGGAGTTGGAGTTGCAAACGTAGCTGACTCATTAGCAGCTATTAAAAAACTTGTATTTGAAGAGAAAAAAGTAAGTCTACAGGATTTAAAAGATGCTCTTGATACTAACTTTGGTGAAACTAAAGAAGTAAGAAATCCTGTTGCTGAGATTGTGAATACTATAAGTGGAGTTAATGGAGTAGAAAACTTATCACGTGAAACTATTATGGCAGTAATTGAAAAGTTAATATTTGAAGAGAAGAAAATTTCATTAGATTCATTAAAGCCTAGCAAAGATGTTAATCTAGGAAGCTATGGAGATAAAGAGAGTCTTCGTCAAATGCTTTTAAATAGAGCACCTAAGTTTGGTAATGATATAGATGAAGTTGATGACTTGGCACGTGAAGCAGCATTAATTTACTGCAGCGAAGTTGAAAAATACAAGAACCCACGTAATGGTCAATTCCAACCTGGTCTTTATCCTGTTTCTGCAAACGTTCCAATGGGATCACAAACAGGGGCAACACCAGACGGAAGAAAAGCTGGAGAAGCACTAGCTGATGGTGTATCACCAGTTTCAGGAAGAGATGTTACAGGACCTACCGCAGCAGTTAACTCAGTTGCAAAAATAGATCATCATAAAGCTTCAAATGGTACATTATTTAATCAAAAGTTCCATCCATCAGCTTTAGAAGGTCAAACCGGTTTACAGAATTTATCTTCTTTAGTAAGAAGCTTCTTTGATCAAAAAGGTTTACACGTACAATTTAACGTAGTAAGTCGTGATACTCTGTTAAAGGCTCAAAAGAATCCTGATAAGTATAAAAATCTAGTAGTACGTGTAGCTGGATACAGTGCTCACTTTACATCATTAGACAAAACAATTCAAGATGATATAATACAAAGAACTGAACACGCTCTATAATAGATTAGAGTATAGTATTATATATTGAGGAAGAGTTATTTAACTACTTCCTCATTTTCAACTAAAATTATTATTTATAGCCAATTATATGTATAACTTAAGTAGTAAGGCTAAGGTTTACGTAAATTCTCAAGAAAGACACTAAGTGCGAATCACTTTATTACAGGAGGTAAAATTATGTTAAATAATCAAGTAAATTTAGATGCAAAAGGTGTTGTTTTTGATATACAAAGATTTTCTGTTCATGATGGTCCAGGAATTCGTACAATAGTTTTTTTAAAAGGATGTCCACTATCCTGTCGTTGGTGCAGTAACCCAGAATCACAGTGTACGGAACCTCAGGTAATGTTTATTCCACGTAACTGTGTAGGCTGTAAAAAATGCTATGAGGTTTGCAGTGTGGGAGCGATAGATTTTAATCTTCCATCTAGAGTTAATCAGGACAAATGTACTAAATGCGGTAAGTGTGTTGAAGTTTGCTATGCTGGAGCTTTAAACATGTCAGGAAGAGTAAGAACAGTACAAGATTTATTAACGGAATTAAAAAAGGATAATATATATTATAGACGCTCTGGGGGAGGAATCACCTTGTCAGGAGGGGAAGCGCTTGCACAGCCAGAGTTTGCTGGGGAGTTATTAAAAGCCTGCAAGAAAAATGGGTTGCACACAGCTATCGAAACCACAGCCTTCGCAACTCAAGGTGTTTTAGAAAGACTACTGCCTTGGCTTGACCTAGTTATGCTTGACATTAAACACATGGATTCAGATAAACACTTAGCATACATAGGACAACCAAATGATCTAATATTACAAAATGCAAAGCTAATATCACAATCTGGAGTTACTTTAATAATCAGAGTACCTGTTATTCCAGGAGTTAATAGTGATGAGGAAAATATCAAGGCCACAGCTAATTTTGCGAAAAATCTCGGAAATGTAAAAGAGATACATATCCTACCTTATCATCGTCTTGGACAAAATAAATATGAATACTTAGGATATGAATATGGCATGAAAGATATACAACCACCTACTAAGGATGAGATAAGTAATCTTAAAAAGGTAGTAGAAGAATACGGACTAGTATGTAAGGTTGGTGGCATCGACTAAATAGAGGCATTAAAATATATAGTGATATAAATTAAAAAACTAGCTTATAAAGAGGGATAGGTTAATAGCTCTGAAAGCACATTTAAATACTTTTTTATGATTCTTAGCGAGGATACAAGGAGAAGCTTAGAATTTTAGATTTGCTTGAGCAAAGTGAGTTTATCGAAGTTCTTAGCTTTTTCTTGTAACTGAGCTTTAGAATCATTAAAAGTATTTATAGTTAAGAAGAGTTATTAACATATCTCGGTGTGTAAGCTAGTTTTTATGGCTAAAACTCTATGTTTTAACTGTTTCCAGAGTAACTCATTTTAAATTTATAAGGTGATTGATTTTCATTCTTGAAAAACACTTTGCTAAAATACGCAACATCAGTATATCCTACTTCCATAGCAATTTGCGTTATAGATTTATCTGTTTTAACTAAAAGCTTCTTAGCGCTTTCAAGTCTTAAATTAGTAACATATTGAGTAAAAGTCACGCCCATTTTTTGTTTAAAGTATCTACTTAAATACTGAGGATTTAAGTGTACATAATCTGCAACAGTGTTTAAGTTTAGTTCTTGAGAATAGTTGTTATTTATATATTTCAGCGCAGTTTTTATAGTATTTTCAGATACTTCCTTAGACTTTAAATTAGATATTTTCATCGAATCAACTTTTTCTATGGATTTTAGAGCTTTGCTCACAGAAACCTTTAAGTCAACAGGTCTTACGGGTTTTAGAAGATAATCTATAACCCCATATTTTATAGCAGTTTGTGCGTAGTCAAATTCTCCATAGGCTGTCATTATAATTGTCTTTACATTTGGTAAAAAGCTAATAATTTCTTTTTGTGCATCCAAACCAGTTTTTTCTGGCATTTTTATGTCCATAAGAATTATGTCAGGCTTATGGATTTTAGCATTTAATATTGCTTCTTCACCATTTCTTGAATCTTCTTTAATGTCGATATTAAAGAACTCTCTTTGAAGTATTATTCTTAATGCTTTTCTTTCAAGAGGTTCATCCTCTACTATCATAAGTTTATACATTTTAATCACCTACTAATTCAAAATGTTATTTGATTTTAGGAATAAGAATAGATATCGTTGTACCAACCCCATGTTCACTTTCAATCTTGAGAGCATAACCTTTACCAAAATAATGTTTAAGTCTGCTAGAGGTATTTTGAATTCCTATGCCAAAACCACTATCGGACAAGTCTTGCACAGTGTTAAGCAGATTAAGAGTACCACTATCAATTCCTTTTCCGTTATCGGTTACCTCTATTAACATATCTTTTTCTGAAACAGAATATCCCTTTATGACTATATTCCCACCATCTTTTTTTGTTTCAAGGCCGTGAACAAGAGAATTTTCAACGATAGGTTGAAGTATCATAGTTGGAATTCTGCAATCCTTAAGTGATTCTTCTATGTGGATTTCATGAGTTATTCTATCGCTATATCTTAATGTTTGTATAAAAAGATATCTTTTTATATTTTCAACTTCTGCTTGAAGTTTAGGGAATTCTTCTGTGTTTCTTAAATTGTATCTTAATAAATCAGATAGATTGTATATTAGTTCTTCTGTTGTAGGGGCATCTTCTACTAAGGCCATTCTTGCTATTGTATTTAAAGTGTTAAATAAAAAGTGAGGATTGATTTGAGCTTGTATTGTCCTTAGTTGCATTTTTTTTGCTTGTTGTTCAAGCTTGATTTTTTCTTCGCTTTCTTTTAATAACTTTGCTTGAGTTAGAGTGTGAATACCCATCTGAGCTATATAGCTTGCAAGAAAGTTATAAAATTCTGTGCAATTTTGGAGATAATTACTTTCAACTATTGGTATACAATTTGCAGCTTCTTTTAATTCGTCTAGTGGAATTTCATATTCTTTTGAGATTTTTTCCAAGTCAATACAATCTTGAGTTTTTTGACCTTTCAACAAAACTTGTCCACCTAAAACAGAACCCAAATATATATCGTTTACTATAATTGGTGCAGCACAATCTATAAGTCCTGTATGACAATTGTATACTCTTGTTTTTTTATCTCGCATAGCAAGGAAGCCCGCCTGAGCATCACAGGAGATACAGTTCTTAAGCCCCTTTGAGGAGGAACGAATAAGCTTACAAAAAGGAGTGAAATTATTTTCATTACATACTGGCACACCATTGATATCTACAGTTATTGCAGAAAAGTGAACTATTTTTGCTAATTTATCTTGAATATCCCTCAATGTATTTATATCAATAATGTCACTGAATCTAAGATTTTTTAATGAGTTCATTTGAAAATCCTCCATGAAAAGAGATTTGGTAAATGTTTATATGATTTAAAAGCTTATTTATGTCAATTCCTAAACTATGAAAATTGTGCAAAATATTAAAATATATGAATGTTTATCAATAATTAAGTCAATTACATCTATTTTCAGAATCAAGTATTTGTGTTTTTCTTATCTAGATACATTGTTAATAGAATTATAATATATTGGCATACCCGTTTACAAGGGAATAATTAATGTGAAAATATAACTAATTCCTAATAAGTCGAAATAGTACAATATTTTCTTATATATATAATACAAAATAGAGTCGAATTTATCAAAAAAATTTTAACTATTTAGTAATAAAATTAAGGTACAAACTTGATTAAAAAAATATTTGAATATTATGGAGGTGCAATTTCATGGGACAAGAAGCATTAGGAATGATAGAAACTAAAGGATTAGTGGCTGCTGTAGAGGCTGCAGACTCAATGGTTAAAGCAGCAAATGTTGCTTTAATAGGATATGACAAAATAGGTTCGGGATTGGTAACAGTTATGGTGAGAGGCGATGTTGGAGCTGTTAAGGCTGCTACTGATGCTGGTGTAGCTTCAGCAAAAAGAGTAGGAGAAGTTATTTCAGTACATGTAATTCCAAGACCACATACAGATGTGGAAAAAATATTACCTTCATTGTCAAAATAAATTAGAGGTTTTGAGGTGGGATGATGGATCAAGCTATAATCAACATGGTTTTGGAAGAGCTTAAAAAGAAAATGAATATAGAAAGTTTAAATAGTGATTTATTAAGTGATGAGGCTGTAAGTACTGTGCAAAATGCAGAAAGTATTAAGCTAGAGCTACATGAAGAAAAGTTAGTAGAAAAAGAGGAAAAGAGGGGCGTTAACATGATAAATGATATACCTACAATAACTGAATATGTTGGAAGTGCTCTTGGGGATACAGTTGGACTAGTTATAGCTAACATAGATGGATATCTTCATGAAAAAATGAAATTAGACCCTAAATATCGCTCTTTAGGAATTGTAAGTGCAAGAACTGGAGCAGGCCCACATATTATGGCAGCAGACGAGGCTGTAAAAGCAACAAATACTGAAATTGTGTCAATAGAGCTTGCAAGAGATACTAAAGGAGGAGCAGGGCACGGATCACTTATAATCTTTGCTTCAGAGGATGTATCAGATGCAAGAAGAGCTGTTGAAGTAACATTAAAAGACGTAGAAAGAACTTTTGGTGATGTATATGGTTGTGATGCAGGCCATGTAGAGCTTCATTATACGGCTAGAGCAAGTCTTGCACTTGAAAAAGCATTTGGAGCACCACTTGGAAAGTCATTTGGAATAATCGTAGGAGCACCAGCAGCAGTAGGTTTAGTTATGGCAGATACAGCTATGAAAACCGCTAATGTAGACCTAGTAACTTATGCAAGTCCTAATGATGGTACTGCTCACTCAAATGAAATTATTATAACAATAACAGGGGATTCAGGTGCTGTTAGACAGTCAGTAATAGCAGCTAGAGAAGTAGGATTAGGGATATTAAAAGCTATGGGACAAAATCCAGTTTCAACTACAAAGCCTTATATTTAAAATACATTTAAGATATGGGCAGCGAAATCGTTTAGTAGGAATTATAGAATAAAAGGTTTAATTTAAATTTAAACATCCTTTTGTAACGAGATTTATAATAATTTAGTGAAAAAGGATGTTTTAAAATATATAATGCAAAAATAATTGTAGCATTAAGCTTGGTCTTTAGAGAAAGTTAAGTTTAGCTATGAAGTAGATAAAGGTGGTGTCGATAAAATGCAGGCACTTGGATTTATAGAAGTTATGGGAAAGATTGCAGCCATTGAAGCTGCGGACATATGCGTTAAATCTGCCAATGTCAAGTTAATTGGTTATGAACTTACAAATGGAGCTCTTGTAACGGTAAAGGTAATGGGGGACGTAGGAGCTGTGAAATCAGCAGTTGATGCTGCAAAGGCAAGTGTTGTTGTTCAAGGTAAATTGGTGGCTACTTTAGTTATTCCTAGACCAGCCAATGGGATTAGTTTTATGGTTGAATCTAAATACATTAAAGAAGTAGTATGTAAAGATGATATGGAGAGTAAGAAAGGTTCTGAAAAAGAGAAGCCTTACGAAAAAGCAGAAAATGATGAGCAAGTTATAGAGATTGTGGAAGCAAATAGCGAAGAGGTAAGGGATAACCAAAACTTGGAAGGTGGAACAAGTAGCACAAAAGAAGTTATTCAAGATATGAATAATAGTATTAAAGCGGTTGAAAATGCAAAAGAGATAAGCACTGTCATAGATATAAATAGTATTAAAAGTGATAAGGTTAGGGTTGAAGTTTCGAAGAATGGAGAAATCAATAATTCAGAGAGCGAATTAGTTGAAGAAAATCATCAGTTAACAGATAAGAAGGATATTAGCTGCAACCTATGTCATGATCCAAAATGCTTAAGGAAACGAGGACAACCTAAAAATTTATGTATTTATTATGAAGAAAAATCACAAACTCAATAGATTATCGAATGTATAAATTAAATAAAAAGTATGAAGGTGATGCAAGACATGAAATTAAGCGATGAGCTTGTTAAAGATATCGTATTGGAAGTAGTGAAAAAATCAGAGATTAAAGATAGAAGTTTATGTATACCAGCTGGTGTATCTAATAGGCACATCCATGTAACTCAAGAAGACTTGGAAATTCTATTTGGCACTGGATATAAACTTACAGTGAAAAAGGAATTAAGTCAACCAGGACAATTTGCAGCGGAAGAAACTGTATGTATTGCAGGTCCAAAGGGCTGCTTTACTAATGTAAGAATTCTTGGACCGGTAAGAAAGTACAGCCAAGTTGAGATATCTAAAACAGATGCCTTTTCTTTAGGAATAAAGGCACCAGTTAGAAACTCAGGAAATATAGCAGGGTCAGCTTCTTTATGCGTAATTGGACCAAAGGGAATGAAGGTGTTCAATGAAAATGTTATATGTGCAAAAAGACATATACACATAACAGAGAAACAAGCAGATGTGTTTGGAGTTAAAGATGAGGATCTAGTGGACGTGGAAACTATAGGAGAGAGAAAAGTTGTGTTCAATAATGTACTTATAAGAATAACTGGAAATTCTGATCTTGAAATGCATGTAGATACTGATGAGGCAAATGCAGCAGAATTAAAAAATGGAGATTTAGTCAGAATTACAGGTAAAAATAGGTGGTAGCTATGTTAGAGAGTGCAAATAAAACTATAAAGGATATGGAAGACAGAATTATAGATGAGAACCTAAACTTCAAAAACGGTAGAGATATCGTTGAAAAATTAACTGAAGATGATATAAAAGTTGGTGTAGATCTAGGAACATCTAATATAGTTATAACGGTTTTAGATAAAGAGGATAAACCAATAGCTTGTGCTTTGAAATCTGCTAGAGTAGTAAAGGATGGAATAGTAGTAGACTACATTGGTGCAGTAAATATTGTTAGGGAACTTAAAGAAAGGGTGGAGAAAAAGCTTAATTTACAGCTTAATTATGCAGCAACTGCGATACCACCGGGGATACTTAAAGGAAATGTTAAGGTTATTACAAATGTCGTTGAGGCATCAGGTTTTCAGGTTACTAATGTTATAGACGAACCAGAAGCAGCTGCTAAGGTCCTTAATATTAAAAATGGAGCGGTAGTTGATATTGGCGGCGGTACAACAGGTATATCAGTATTAGAAGATGGAAAAGTTGCCTTTTCGGCAGATGAACCAACAGGAGGGACTCATCTTACTCTTGTTACTGCAGGAAACTTCGGTATTCCATTTGAGAATGCCGAGAAATATAAAGTGGATCCAGATAACTATAATATGGTTTTTCCACTTGTTACACCAGTAATTGAAAAAATGGCGGACATAGCTTTAAGAAGTATAAATGGGTTTAAGGTAGAATGCATTTACCTAGTTGGAGGAACTTGCTGTCTTAAAGGATTAGAAAATGTTTTTCAGAAGTATACTTCAATAAAATCAATAAAGCCATATAATCCTTTACTTGTAACACCGATTGGAATTGCCATGAGTGATACCTAGAATGGGGTGTTAACATGAATATTGAAGAAATAATAAAAAGCATAATTAAAGAAATATTACCTTTAATTAATAAAAAAATATTAATTTTTATTAGTGGAGGAAAGGTTAATGCAGAAAGCACACTAAGGATGTTAGCAGAGTTCGAACTAATAGACTATAGCATAGTGATGTCCGAGGCAGCGAAGTTAGTTATTGACAAAGCTCTGGTTGAAAAGTTTAAAGGAAATATTATAGATTCTATGGATAAGTTAAAGGATGCCATAAACAGCTCAGAAATAATTTTAGCACCAATACTCACAAGAAATACCTTAAGTAAAGTCGCCCTTGGAATAGAGGATAACCTTGTTACAACTGGTATGGCGAGAGCAATAATGAAGAGTAAGGAAATTATTGCTGTGAGAGATAGCTATGATCCGAAAAATTCTGTTAACATTTCTGAAGGACTTTCAAGCAATTCAGCTTACAATTCAATGATTTTAAATTATGAAAACACATTAAACACTTTTGGTGTTAAATTTATTGAGGCTAATGAGTTTAGAGGAACCATGAAGCATAGACTATACAATTCATTTTCACAAATTTCTAGCGAAAAAGAAGTAAATGAGCTGTCTATACACACTGAAAGTAGAGCTGCTTTAAATAAGAACACTAAGAATGAGGTTATTTTAAATAAGTCTCAAGAGGAAAAAGTTATTTTTAATTCATCTATTTTAACAGTAAAAGATATTAATCAAATCTTAGATGATGATGTGATTGTGTTAAAAGAAGGTACAATAATTACTCCTCTTGCTAAAGATTATATTTACACTAATAAAATTAAAGTTCAATTTTGTTAGTATAATCAAGCTGGTTAAAAACCTAACCTAGTATTACATTTGTGTAGAAACAAACTATAGTATATTAAGTATGTTTAGTGACTATGAGCTTTAAATGTAATTTCAGGTATTGTTAATAGGTAACTGTAGTAAATGGTTTTAATGTTAACTTTAAAATATGGAGGTAAGACAATGCAAATGTTAGATAAAGACTTACAATCAGTACAAGAAGCTAGAAATCTTATTTTAAAATCCAAAAAAGCTCAAGAAGAGCTAAAGAGTTTTTCTCAAGAACAGATAGATAGAATAGTTAATGCGATGGTTGAAGCTGTAGAGAAAGAGGCAGTGAGACTTGCAAAAATGGCTAATGAGGAAACTGGATTTGGTAGATGGGAAGATAAAGTATTAAAAAATAAATTTGCAGCTAGTGTAGTATATAACTACATAAAAGATATGAAAACTGTTGGAATTATTAATGATGATAAGGAAAAAGGAATAATGGAAGTAGCTGTTCCAGTAGGGGTCATAGCAGGACTCATACCTTCAACAAACCCTACTTCAACTACAATTTATAAGGCCATAATAGCATTAAAAGCAGGAAACGGTATAGTATTCTCACCACACCCGACTGCTAAAAAATGTATTGTAGAAACAGCAGAAATATTAAGCAATGCCGCGGTAGAAGCAGGTGCACCAGAAGGAATAATTGGATGTATGACAATTCTTTCAATGGAAGGTACAAATGAATTAATGAGACATAATGATATTGCTCTAATACTAGCTACTGGTGGAGAAGCAATGGTTAAAGCTGCTTATAGTTCGGGAAATCCAGCAATTGGAGTTGGGCCAGGAAATGGACCAGCTTTTATTGAAAAATCTGCAGATATACAGCTTGCTGTTAAAAGAATAATTGATAGTAAAACCTTTGATAATGGTGTAATCTGTGCATCAGAACAATCAATAGTTGTAGAAGAGATCAGTAAAGAAAAGGTTATTACTGAACTAAAGAAACAGGGGGCGTATTTCTTAAACAAAGAAGAGTCAGATAAATTAGGTAAGTTTATTTTAAGAGGAAATGGAACAATGAACCCTCAAATAGTAGGAAAAAGCGTACAAGCATTAGCTGAATTATCAGGTTTAAATATTCCGGCTGGTACAAGAATTTTAATTTCTGAACAAACAACAGTAGGTAAGAATAATCCTTACTCAAGAGAAAAACTTACTCCAATACTTGCCTTCTATTCTGAAGAAAATTGGGAAAAGGCTTGTGATAGATGCATCGAGATACTGATGCTTGAAGGTAAAGGGCATACTCTTATAATTCACTCAAATAACGAAGAGATAATTAGAGAATTTGCTCTTAGAAAACCAGTATCAAGATTGCTTGTAAACACTCCAGGAGCACTTGGTGGAATTGGTGGAACAACTAATCTTGTACCTGCACTGACATTAGGTTGTGGAGCAGTAGGTGGAAGCGCAACTTCAGACAATGTTGGACCTATGAACTTATTGAATGTTAGAAGATTAGCTTATGGAGTTAGAGAGTTGGAAGACTTAAGAGGTGAAGAACCCAAAAAAGAAATAGAGAGTATATCAGAAAGTGATCTTGAAAATATTGTTAGAAGTCTTTTATTAAAATTAAATTCTTAAAGGAGCATTAAGATATGTTTTTAGCAAAAGTCGTTGGTAAAGTTGTATCTACTCAGAAAAATGAGAAACTCATAGGTGCTAAACTGCTAATTGTAAAAGAGATTGGAGAAAATGAAGAAATTATTGGAGCTGAGTCAGTAGTTGCTGTTGATACTGCAGGAGCGGGTATTGGAGATGTTGTTCTTGTGATAAAAGGAAGCTCAGCTAGTTCCGTATATGAAGAAAAAAGGATACCAACGGATGCTTCTATAGTAGGTATTGTAGATTCAGTAGAGATTGATGAAAGATATAAGAAATAATTATAATGACGACTTAAGAAGAGCTTATTAGCTAGGTGAACTATTTATTTTCACTGTACAGTTAAGTATTGGAGCAGTTAGTCATCGGATAAGAATAGTAACAGATCTGCTAATCAAATAAGCCTTATAGTCACAGTCTTTTAGAAAGAAGGTAAGGTACAAGATGAAGGTATTTAGCATTAAACCTAAGATTTGTTTTGATAAAGGATCACTGGAGTATTTAAGTACTTTAAAAGGTAAAAGAACATTCATTATAACAGACCCTTTTATGGTTAGGTCTGGATTAATAGACAGAGTAACAGAAATTTTACAAAAAAATAATATCCAATATGAAATGTTTTCAGAGATAAAACCTGATCCACCAGTGGAAACGATAGCATCAGGAGTAAGCAAAATGAAGGATTTTAAGCCTGATGCAGTAATTGCTATGGGAGGAGGGTCTTCAATAGATGCGGCTAAAAGTATTTTAGTATTTACTATTGAACTATTAAATAAAAATGAATGTAGGTACGATAGACCAATATTTATTGCTATTCCAACCACTAGTGGAACTGGTTCAGAAGTAACAGCATTTTCAGTAATTTCCATGGGAAATAGAAAATTTCCCTTAGTAGAAGATGATTTAATTCCTGATATCGCTATACTTGATGCAGACCTCGTTAAAACAGTGCCATCACAAATAACGGTTGATACGGCATTGGATGTTTTGACACATGCTATAGAAGCTTATATTTCACTAAATGCTTCGGATTGTACAGATGCTCTTGCTGAAAAATCTATTAAATTAGTATTTGATTATCTGCTAAGGGCATATAAAAATGGAGATGATTTAGTAGCTAGAGAAAAGCTGCATAATGCTTCTTGTATAGCAGGTATGGCATTTACTAATGCATCTCTTGGAATTAATCACAGCATGGCACATGCACTCGGAGGAAGCCTTCATATACCACATGGAAGAGCGAATGCAATTCTACTTACTAGTGTTATTAAGTATAATGCCAACTTAGAGTTAAAAGAAAAAACCGAAGCAGCAAAAAAGTATGCTGAGATATCTAGAATTTTAGGATTACCTTGTTCTTCAGTAGAAGAAGGCGTAAATAGTCTCATTTTTGCAATAAAGATATTAATGAAGGAAACTAATACTCCTATGAGCTTAAGAGAAGCAAATATAAACAAAATGGATTTAGTAAGTAATTTACAGAATATGATAGATGCTTCATTAAATGATAAATGTACTGCTACAAATCCAAGAATGCCTAACAAATTAGAATTGGCACAATTATTTGTAGAAGTCTATGAAGGATAAGAGTACTTAAATAATTAAAAAATATGAACTGAAGGCAAGTGGAGATTTAAATTGAATTCTAATAATCAACTTCAATGATTGCATCTATTATTGAAATTAATTATAAAACACCTTTATTAATGTTAGAAACTTAGAAATAATAATTTTATAAATATACTATAAGGGGGACTAAATAGTGAAGAACAATTTATTTGGTGAATGTATAGCTGAATTTATAGGTACGTTTATTTTGATATTTATCGGAACAGCAGTAGTAGCATCCTTAGTACTAGCAGGAGCAGATGTAACGTTTTGGGGGTTGTCTATTTGTTGGGGACTAGCTGTAACTATACCGATATTGGTAGTAGGATCTATATCAGGAGCTCATATAAATCCAGCAGTTACAATAGCTTTAACAATATGGAAGGGATTTGATAAAAAGAAGGTAGTTCCATATATTGTATCACAGTTTTTAGGAGCTTTTGCGGCAGCTGCTGTTGTCTATGGATTATATGGTAGTACAATAAAAGCATTTGAGAGTAGCAAAAATATCATTAGAGCATCTGATGCTGGATGGGCTTCAGCAGGAGTATTCAGTACTTTTCCAAGAGCAGGTTTATCAATGACCGGTGCCTTCATGGTAGAGGTATGTATAACAGCAATTCTAGTATTAGTTATTTTTGCAGTAACTGACGGAGATAATGCTAGTTGCCCTAAGGCTGGTATGCCAGCTATAGCAATAGGATTAACTGTTGCAATTTTAGGGGTATCTTTTGGACCTTTAACTGGCTTCGCAATGAATCCAGCTCGTGATTTTGGACCAAGAGTTTTAGCGGTACTTGCAGGATGGGGAACTTATGCCTTTGGACCTAATAACTATGGGCTTATTGTGCCAATATTTGCACCAATTATAGGCGGTATTATTGGTGGTGGTATTTATGAAAAGTTAGTTTCACCTTATTTACCTACAAAAGTACAGATTGAAGTTACAAAAAGTCAGAAAGTATAATAGAACACTTGAATTTAGGAATTCTATGTTGAGTTTTATATAGGAAAAAGCATGTAGTAAAAATTAAAGTTAACTACATGCTTTTGTATATCCAACATACTTATTGAATTAATATGACAAAATTATTTTATGAAAATGATATAAAATAAAAACCATAATTAAACAATATATTTGTATTTCATCGTAGATTACGTAAGAGTGTTCTAATTCTTTTAAAATAGTTTAAGTAAGAAGGATGTGTTATTGTGAATTTACTTGAAAAAATTAGGGAAGCAGGTATCATAGGTGCAGGTGGAGCAGGATTTCCTACTCATATTAAGTTAAATTGCAAGGTTGAGTATTTTATAATAAATGGACTAGAGTGTGAGCCGTTACTCCAATCAGACAAATATATAATGAGAAACAAGAGTGATGAAATAATACAAGCAATAGAAGAAATAGGAAAAGTTATTGAAGCAAAGCATATAATAATAGGCTTGAAAGAAGAATATCATGAAGAAATAAAAGCATTAAAGAGTTCTATAGATAAGTTTAATTCTAGAGTAAAGCTTCACTTAAGTAGAGTTTTCTATCCAGCAGGAGATGAACAAATTTTAGTTTATGAGGTTACAGGAAGAACAATACCACCAGGAGGAATTCCATTAAATGTTGGTGCAGTGGTATCAAACGCAGGTACTATACTTAATATATTCGAGGCTCTTGAAGATAAGCCAGTTACTTATAAGTTTGTTACAGTTATTGGAGAAGTAGCTAAACCTTCAATAATTAAGACACCTATTGGCACAAATGTTAAAGATATTTTAGAAGAGTGTGGTGGAGTAAGAATTGAAGATTACGTCATAATAATGGGTGGTCCTATGATGGGAAAGCAAATCTCAAAGAAGCAGATAGAAAGTAGGGTTATTACCAAAACTGATGGTGCGATTATTGTGATACCTGAAGAGCATTATTTAGCTGAAAGAGAAAAAACAACTATTGAGCATATGAAAAATCAAGCAAAATCAGCTTGCGTGCAATGTCGGTTTTGTACTGACATGTGTCCTAGAAACTTAATTGGACATCCTATAAATCCACATAAAATTATGAGAAGTATTTCTTTAGGTGAGTCAGATACTGAAGTACTAAAACAGGCAATAGTATGCTGTGAATGTGGTGTTTGTGAAATGTATGCCTGCCAAATGAAACTATCACCTAAGAGGATAAATGTATATTTAAAAGGGAAGTTAAGAGAACAGGGAATTAAGTGGGAAAATACAAAAAATACTTTCACTGCAGATATATTAAGGGAGTATAGAAAGATACCTACAGGTAGATTAATAGCAAGGCTGCAATTAGACAGATATAGGAAACAAAGATTGGAAGAGGGGCAGGAAGTAAATCCAATTGAAGTAAGAATTCCTTTAAGACAAGGAATCGGTGTTGGAGGAAATCCAGTTGTTAATGTTGGTGATACTGTAGAAAGGGGACAACTTATAGGCTTAGTAGAAGAAGGAAAAATGGGATCAAATGTCCATTCAAGCATTAGTGGTGTAATTTATGAAATAAATGATAGCATAGCGATAAAAAGCGTCTAGTGGAGGTGATAAAATGATAAGGAGTATAGGGTTAATAGAATTAAATAGTATAGCAAAAGGAATTGAGGTTGCAGATGCAATGATTAAGTCTGCGGAAGTAAATTTACTTTTAGCTAAAACGGTATGTCCTGGTAAATATATCATTTTAGTTACAGGGAATGTAGGTGCTGTACAAGCATCGATTAATCATGGAGTGGCTTCTGGTCAGCAGTATGTAGTGAATAGCCTACTTCTACCTAATGTTCATCCACAGGTAATTCCTGCAATTAATGCATCTAGTAATGTTGAAAAGCTCCGAGATATAGGAGTATTAGAATTTTTCAGTATTGCATCTGCCATTGTCGCTGCTGATGCTGCTGTAAAATCAGCAAATATAGATTTAATAGAAGTCAGATTAGGAGTAGGAATTGGAGGCAAAGCCTTTGTAACTCTTACTGGTGATGTGAGTTCAGTTAATAATGCCGTTACTGTAGGAGCGAATACTGCACTTGAAAGTGGAATGCTTGTAAATAAAGCTGTAATATCAGCTCCTAGTAAAGAATTGTTGCAGTATTTAATATAGATGGACAATTGATTGATATTTCAATACACAAATTTGTGTTATTGCAAATAGAATGACGAAGGAGGTTTGTGTGTAAGAATCTAGGAACATTAGAAAGGCAAATCCGTCTAGTAAATGCTGGGATGTGATAGAGAGAACTCATGGGTGAAGCTTCTGATTCCACGCTGTCAGGTAAGTGGCAAAAAGGCATTAAGTTCATACTTAGTGTCTTCTTTGTGTTACAATGGAAAAAGCGAGCAGGAACTCCAAATTCCTGAATCGTTAATATTTGTTAAGGGGAGTATTGTTATATGAAAAAAGTAATATTTGATTGTGATAATACTATGGGAGTGCCAGGTAAAGATGTGGATGACGGACTAGCACTTTTATATCTTCTTGGAAGAGATGATGTTGAGCTAAAAGGAGTAACAACAACTTATGGTAATAGTACTCTCGATGAGGTATTTGAAAATACGAAAAACATGTTTGACGTATTAAATATAAAAAATATACCTTTGCTAAAAGGTGCTGAATCGGTGGAGTATAGAAAAAGTGATGCGGCAGAATTTTTAGTAAATGAAGCAGCTGAGAATCTTGGAGAAATTACTTTACTAGCAACAGGATCACTTACTAATTTATATGGTGCATATGAGTTAGATAACAACTTTTTTAATAATCTAAAAAGCATTGTACTTATGGGAGGAATAACAAAGCCTCTTATAATAAACGGAGTAAATTTAGATGAACTGAATTTTTCTTGTGACCCTTTAGCTACATATAAAGTATTAAACTCTAGTTGTGATTTAACTATACTAACAGGACACACATGTCTTCAGGCTTTTTTTGGAGGAGAAGAGCTAGCTAGGCTAAGCCTAGAAAAAGGCAATCTAATATATGAATACATAACTAAAAATATAGAACCATGGTATGATTTTGTGGAGAAAAACTTTGGGGTTTGGGGGTTCTATAACTGGGATATTGTATCAGCAGTTTATGTTACAAATCCAGAACTGTTTGAGGATAAGCATGAATATGTAATTTCTAGTGAACAAGACTTAAGGAAAGGGTGCCTTAAAATTGATAAAACTAATGATAGTTCAGCAAAAATAAACATTCCAGTTAAGATAAAAAATAGAGAAAAATTTAATAACACTATATTTGAAGCCTGGCAGAGATTAAGATAACAAGTATAAACAGAATTCTTGGCTTTAGGTGGAGTTTTAACTCCATCTGAAGCTTAGAAGTCGTTATCCAGGGACGTAGCCGTTCTAATACTCCACCTTGGAGAAGGGGGAGTATTAGAACGGGTAGTCATCGGATAAATCGATTATATAGGGTTATGACTAGGAAATCTATCTCATATATGGTGTCTATAAGTAGAATTTGAAAGTACAAGTTTATAATTAGAGTATATTTAAATATTTATAATAATAATTTATAATGAAGCGTCCAACTATAAGTAATACTTATAGTTGGACGCTATTTATTTGTAATATGATATAATAATATAGGTTTTTACAAAAATCGATGTATAGTAATAGGGGGATAAAAGAATGAAAAAGATATTAGCCTTATTCATAGTTTTCATGCTATCTTTAAGTGCCTTTGGATGTAGTGCGAAGAATAAGACTACAACGGATAATATAATGAATAAAGACTGGGATACCATATTAAAGGATGCTAAAGGCTCAACAGTTAATTTTTATGGTTGGGGCGGAAGTGAAACAACGAATAAATGGATTGATGGATATTTAACTACAACGTTGAAGAATCAATATGATATAACACTTAAAAGAGTTCCTATGAATATTGAAGACATATTAAACAAGCTACTTGCTGATAAGCAAGCTAATAGTAAAAATGGGACTATAGATGTTGTGTGGATCAATGGTGAAAACTTTTATACTGCAAAGCAAGCAGAAATACTTTACGGACCTTTTGCAGAAAAACTCCCAAACTTTAATAAATACATGAACAAAGATTCAGTAGAAGTAAAGTCTGATTTTGGGTATTCAGTAGATGGATACGAAGTACCTTATGGAAAAGCACAATTCGTAATGGTGTATAATGGAGATAAGGTGTCAAAAACACCTTCGAGTGCAGAGGGATTATTACAGTTTGTAAAAGAAAATCCAGGTAAGTTTACATATCCTGCACCTCCTGATTTTACTGCAAGTGCTTTCGTAAGAAATGTTATATATGAGACTGTTGGATATGATAAAATAGCTAGTGCTAAGCCGGATAAAGAATCAGTAGAGAAAGTAATTCAACCAGCGATGGACTATTTAAAGCAGCTAAAGCCTTATCTATGGAATAATGGAAAGACTTATCCAGCTACCATAGCTCAACTAGATAACATGTACGCAGATAATCAGGTATTAATGACTATGTCTTACAATCCAAATTCAATCCCTGGTAAGGTGAAAAATGGTGAGTATCCAAAGGGAACAAAAAGCTTTATTTTTGATAAGGGAACTGTAGGAAATACTCATTTTCTAGCAATACCATTTAATTCTCCTAATAAAGCAGGAGCGATGGCGGTTATAAATGCAATAATTACTGTTGAAGCACAGGCAACAAAATATAATCCAGAAGGCTGGGGAGATTTACCGGTTTTAGATAACAGTAAACTTTCAGCAGATGAAAAGAAGAAATTTGAAGAAATTAAACTTGGCGAGGGAGTAATACCTCAGGAAAAGTTATTAAATCATAGAGTTCCTGAAGTACCATCACAATTAGTACCAATTATAGAAAAAATTTGGTCAGAGCAAATTCCTGGAGATAAATAAGAGTAAATTATATATAGGAAGTAATCTTGTTCGATGGCTAAACTACCGCTAAGTGGATGGATTCGTTCAATTAAAAATCAGGTGGGGTCTAAGCCTATCTGATTTTTATTTTCTTAATAAATATTAAAAGGAGAGGGTAGATAGTGAAAAGAGAAATTAAACCATATATATTACTCCTTCCTGCTGCAATTGTTTTATTAGGAATACTAACATCCGGTATAGTGATTGCTTTATCACAAAGTTTAGGCTATATGCCTATTATAGGGCTTAAAGAGATTACCCTTAAGTACTATGTTTCTATAATTACTGATAAGGGTTTCTTAGAATCTTTAAGATTTAGTTTAAAGATTTCATTATTTTCATCAATAATTGCAGTGATAGTTGGTGTAGCACTAGCCTACTCTATGCTTATTAATAAACATAAAAAAAGCATAGATAGATTACTGTATTTACTTCCTATAATAGTACCTCATATGGTCGCTGCTTTTTTGATGTTTAATATTTTGTCTCAAAGCGGGTTACTTCCAAGAATACTATATCAGCTTGGTGCATTAAAAGAACAGTCTTATTTTCCAAGTTTAATTTTTGATAGTTATGGGGTCGGAATAATAATATCTTATCTTTGGAAGGAAATACCTTTTGTAGCTATAGTAGTATACACGTTTATAAGCAATATAAATACAAGTCTTGAGGAAGTGGCCGTGAATTTAGGTGCTAATAGGAGGCAGTTTTTCTGGCATGTGATACTTCCATTATCATGGCCTTCAATTGTATCTTCATTTATTATTATATTTGCATTTTCATTTGGTGCATTTGAAGTTCCATACCTGCTTGGGCCGACTACTCCTAAAACTTTGCCGGTAAAAGCTTTTATAGAGTATTCAAATCCAGATATTTTTAACAGGCCATATGCTATGGCAATAAATATTGTGCTGGCACTTATGTCTATAATAATAGTATGGATTTATGATAAAACTCTTAGTTTAGTATGTAGGGATGTGTAGATGAAATTTATGAAAAAAAACCTTGTTTTTAATATCATTATATACTTAGCTGTTTTTCTAATTATACTTCCACTGGTTGTTTTGCTTTTATGGTGTTTTAGCAAAAGATGGCCTTGGCCTTATGTTTTACCAATTGAGTATAGTTTAAGGGGATTAGCTCATTTTTTAACCGGAACTAATAATTCATTTAAAGTACTCTTATATAGCATTTGTCTATCTTTTGTGGTTACTATAGTTACTTTAATTATAAGTGTGCCAGCTGCCCGGGCCTTAGGATTATATGAATTTAAAGGAAAAGGCTTTTTTAAATTACTTGTGCTTCTGCCTCTTATTATTTCACCAGTAGCTGTGGGAATTGGTATTCAGGTGTTTTTCATAAAAATTGGACTTGCTAATACTTTCCTAGGAGTAGTGTTAGTACATTTAATACCATGCTTACCTTATGGTATAAGGATACTTACTAATGTGTTTGAGATTATAGGGGAATCTATGGAGTTTCAAGCAAGGACTTTAGGAGCAAATAAAATACAAACCTTTTTTTATGTAACATTACCTTTAATATCGACTGGCTTAATATCTGCAGCGGGCTTAATATTTATAGTATCTTTTAGCCAGTATTTTTTAACCTTTATAGTAGGCGGAGGAAATATTGTAACACTTTCAATGGTTATGTTTCCATTTATTCAAAGTGGAGATAGAATGATAGCAGCTTGTTATAGTGTGATATTTATAGTTTCTACTTTAATACTTTTAGCTGTGATAGAGAAAAAGGTTAAAGCTTATTATTCCATAGAAAATCATTTTTACATTTAGATATGTTAATGTATAGATGTTAAGATAATATAGAAAGTAGAATAAGGTTGATATATCTAGATAACAAATTTGAACTATATTTAGGAGTGAATATATGACTAAGATACAACTAAAAAATATAAATAAGAATTTTAATGGTGTAAAAATATTAAATAATATAAGCTTTTCTATGGAGGATGGAGAAATAATATCACTACTTGGTCCCTCCGGTTGCGGAAAAAGTACTACATTAAAAATTATTGCAGGGCTTATGGAACCAGATGACGGAGATGTAATCCTAGATGGAATGTCAATTTTAAAGGTGCCTGCAGAAAAACGAAAGACAGTAATTGTTTTTCAGGATCATCTATTATTTCCTCATCTTACAATAGGGAATAATATTGGATTTGGATTAAAAATGGCTGGAATTGAAAAGTCTATTATAGAAGAGAAGGTTAAAGAAATAATAGATTTATTGGAGTTGCAAGGATTAGAAAAAAGATATCCTAAAGAGTTATCAGGAGGTCAAAAACAAAGAGTTGCATTAGGAAGAGCACTTGCTATTGAACCTAAGATTCTTTTACTAGATGAGCCTTTTTCAAATTTGGATATTAGATTAAGAGATGTAATGAGAGAATTAGTTTTAGATATACAAAAGAAACTTAAAATAACTACTATTTTAGTTACTCATGATAAAGAGGAAGCCTTAATGATGTCAGATAGAATCGCAGTAATGGTAAATGGATCAATAGCTCAGTTTGATAGGCCAGAAAATATTTATGAAAAACCTATCAATCCATTAGTTGCAGATTTTTTGGGAGAAAAAAATTATATAAAAGGTCTTTTAAACAATAGTATATTTGATTCTGAAGTCGGAAGGTTTCAATTAAATTATTCTTTTCAGGGAAATGGAAAACTCATGATAAAGCCAGAAGATATAAAGATCTTATCTAAAGCTAAGAGCCATAATAATGAGGATATTATGTTGCAAGAGGTACATTTAGATAATGAAGATAACTATAAACTAAGTGGTATTATAAGGAAGAAAAAGTACTTGGGTGATAAGGTCCATTATGTAGTAAATGTTGGAGATAAGGAATTAAAAGTAACATCTAATCAACAGGTAAAACTCAATGTGGATGATAAGGTAAGATTAAGTATAGATTTTTCAAAAGGTATCTTTTATCCCGAAACTAGTTACTAATAACTTATCTAATTTATAATTTAAAGATATTAAAACATTTTTGTATTTTTAAATTAGACTTTTTATTAATTTTAGTAAGAAATTTTTTATTGATGGTGAGAATATGGTATCGATAATAATTCCTGTTTTAAATGAAGAAAAAAATATTGAAAGAATTCTAACTCAATTTAATAAATTGAAGGGGAATAAGGAAATCATTATAGTAGATGGAGGCAGCAATGATAACACAAAAAAGATTGCAACTAGATTTTCTAAAGTGATTTCATGTGAAAGAGGCAGAGCGAATCAGATGAATAAAGGTGCAGAAGAAGCTAACGGAGATATATTATGGTTTATTCACTCAGATTCAATTGTCGCAGAGAATTCTATTAATGAAATTCAATTGGCTATAGATGAAGGGCATATTGGTGGAGGATTTTCACTGAAGTTTTACGACTATGATACTTTATTTATGAAGTATATTTCAACAACTTCAAACATAAGAGCCAAGTATTTTGGTCTGTATTTTGGGGATCAAGGGATTTTTGTTAGAAGAGATGTATTTGAAAGACTTAAGGGATATCCTAAACAAGAGATAATGGAAGACTGGGAGTTTTCTCTTGCAATGAAGAAGGTTGGCAAGCTTAAGCTTATAAACATCCCAATAAAGACTTCTGCTAGAAGATTTAAGACTGGTGGCCAATTAAGAACGCATCTTCTTATGCATAAAATTAAGTTGTTATATCTATTAGGAACTCCAACGGATAAGCTATGCAGGATTTATAGAGATATAAGATAGAACAAACTTAAGAAAATGTGCTTGATACTAAAAAATGCACAGTATTTAACTTTTAGATTATTAGGCTAGTAGATAGTCAAAGTAATTCGTAAAAAATAAGTATACATTTAAATATAGAAACATAATGACTAGAAATTTATTAGGGGGAGGAGGTAAAGCTATGAATGCGCTAATACTTATGACCAGAATTCCAATTGCAGGTAAGACTAAAACTCGATTAATGAAAATGCTTACAGGAGAAGAGTGTGCAGAAATACATATATGCTTCCTTTTAGATTTATTTAATATGTTTAGTGAACTTAGTGAAACAGTCGATATATATGTAACTTATACTCCAGAAAATTCTCTACATTTAATTAAGGACATACTGCCAAGATATACTGAAGCTTTTCCTCAAGAGGGAGATAATTTAGGAGATAGGATGAATAATGCAATAGTAAAGCTTTTAGATAAAGGTTATTCAAAGGTTGTATTAATTGGTTCAGATGTACCCTCCCTTCAGCCGGAAGATGTTAAGAATGCTTATAAAGTGTTAGATAATAATGATATTTGTTTTGGACCTACTAACGATGGTGGTTATTATCTAGTTGGCATGAAGAAAGAATGCAAAAAAATTTTTGGTAATAATTTGAAATGGGGAAACAAGTCTGTATTTGAATCCACTGTTTCGATAGCAAATGAGTTAGGGCTTATTGTAGGACTTACAACAAAACTTAATGATATAGATGAAAAAGAAGATATTGAAGATTTAATTAAGAAAATAAATAAAGGAGAATTTAAAGAAAAGTTATTACCTATTAATACAGTGAAATTCATACAAAAACTAGTTACTAATGATCTTCAAGCTTATATTAGGTAGTAAATTGATTCTAAAAATTCTGTGAAAGTGATTTGAAGTTTTTTACTTAGCAAGTTTATTTAGTGATAGACTTGTAGACCAGAAAAATTAATCATTAAATTAGGAAGTGTAATTTATGTTAAAAGATTTATTTGTTAATAAAATTGATGATTATATAAAATATAATAAATTAAATAGAGAATTAAACCTAGGAGATAATTTTGAGATAAACTTCTTGGCACAGGGAGAATATAATATTAACTTTACTATCGAAGGATCTAATAAGAAATATGTTTTTAGAGTAAATACTGGAAGCCAACTAAACTTAGAAAATCAAATTATATATGAGTATGAAGCTTTAAAGCAATTAGAGGTAAGTGAGGTAACACCAAAGGTTTATTATGTAGATGATACTAAAAAGTACATAGATTATGGTGTTTTAGTAATGGAGTTTCTTGAAGGTAAACCTTTAGAATATAATAAAGATTTGAGTTCTGCAGCGGAAATATTCTCGAAGATACATTCTATAGATACATCAGGAAACAACTTGAAAAACTTTATCATAGAAGAAAATATATTTTCGGCGCGAATAAATGAATCAAGGAGGCTTTTATCAGAGTTTTTTATTTCGTCAAAAGTATCTTTACAGCTTAAAGATTATTTTTATTCATTTATTGACTGGGCTGAAAGGAATAAGAGTTCAGAAAAGTATTTCTTAGAGAATAAGTGGCATGTTATTAACAATACGGAAGTAAATTCTCATAATTTTATTATAGGAAGGGAAAAGTCTTATCTTATAGATTGGGAAAAACCTGTGATAAGTGATCCATGTCAGGATTTAACTCAATTTTTATCTCCAACTACAACATTATGGAAGACTGATTATGTTTTAAGTAATAAAGAAAAAGAAGACTTCTTTAAAAACTATGTAAGTGGATTAAATATTAAGGACAATAGTATAATAGAAAGAGTAGAACTTTACACTCCATATCTTTATCTAAGAGCTTTGTCTTGGTGTGCATATGCATACTTAGAATACCAAAGAGAAGATAAGGAAATTAAAAATATGGATACATACAAAAAAATAAATCAATATTTGAATTTTGATTTTATGAGAAATTTATTAAAGAACTATTTTTAGTAAATAAACTATCAGCTTATTGAAGGGCACTTACTTTAATATTCTCTCACGTTTTGTGAAAACAATTTATATAAAAATATTTTAAATTTGGAGGGGCTATGGAGCGATTTACTTACTCAAAGGAATTAAATGATAAGGCTCAGGAGTTTTCAAATAGTTGCACTAGTTGTAGACAATGTGTTAGAGAATGCGAAATGCTTAGTAACTTTAAAATTGAGCCTAAAAAGTTCTTTAATACAGACCCAGGGCAAATAAATACTGATTCTAATATACCATTCTCATGTAATACCTGTGGAACTTGTACGAAGGTGTGCCCAAAGGGGTTAAGTATTGAAGGGCTATTTGTCAACATGAGAAGAGAACATATAAAAAATAATAATGGCAAGTCTCCAATGAGAGGTCATAAAAGTATAGAATTTCATCAGACTTTCAGCTTTTCACAAATATTTAATACAACAGTACCAGATACAAAGGCCGGATATACGAAAAGAGTATTTATACCAGGATGCAGTCTTGCCTCATATAGTCCAAATCTTGTAGGAAAAACATTAGAGTACTTGCAGGAGAAATTGCCAGGGACTGGAGCTATATTAAAATGTTGCGGTAAGCCAACGTTGTCACTTGGACAAGAGCAAAAGTTTCATGAAAGATATTCAGAACTTCAAGCAGAGATTGATAAGCTTGGCGTGGAAGAAGTTATAACTGCTTGCGAAAATTGTTACATTACAATGTCCAAGTTTAGTCCAAAGCAAAAGGTAAGGTCATTATGGACTGTTATTCCTGAAATAGGTCTATTAGATGAAATGAAAAACAAGGGTATTAATAGTGATATTATATTTGGAATACATGATGCCTGCCCTACAAGGAATAATTCTGATATACATGAAGGGGCAAGATGGATTATAAATGAATTAGGGTATAAAGTTAAAGAAACAGAATATTCTAGGGAAAATACTAGGTGCTGTGGCTTTGGTGGTATGGTTGTACCTGCAAATCCGGAACTTTCCCAAAAGGTGATAAAAAGAAGTGCAGAAAAATTAGAAGAAGATTATATAATAACATATTGTGCAAGCTGTAGAGAAGCGATGGCTATTGGTGGGAAGAAGGCTTTTCATATATTAGACTTGATGTTTAATAATACTTATAATATCACTTCAGAGACACCAGCATTAAATAAAAGCTTTATACAAAATTGGACAACAAGATATAAGTCCAAACAAGTTTTGAAAGGTAAAAGCACAAAATAATTTCCTTTTCAGGTATAGGAAATATTAGTAAATTCAATGTTTATAAAAGATGAAAATCACTTAATTACATGATTATGTAACTAAGCGATTTAAAAAATGTTAGTTTTTATGGAAAAAGGGATGTGCTTCCAAAAGACAGAACAAAGTTAACTGTAATATTTAGATTAGCAAAGTAATATTATTAGAAGTACGGAAGAATAAATACGTACTTTCTGTGTTTAAGGATACGTGTAATATAGTTGTTATTTTATTAATTAAGCAAAGCTTTTTTAGTAAAGATTATGAACATGTTATTAGTTAATTTAGTATTATTTAGGGGGAGGCAATATGAAAGTATTTAGATTGTTATATAATAGCTTCATATGGGGATTACTGATTTCTGTTTTAGCATTTCAGGGTGCATGGCTTGACATAAGGACTAATGAAGGTATTTTAATTCCAATAGTTATGATTTTATCTGTAGCTATTGGAGTATTACTAAGAAAAAAAGGAAAAATAAACTTTTTGGAGTTAAACATAAACGGTACTATTATAAATCTTTTAATATGTTCTATTATATCATTAGTAGTTTTAGGAATAGAAAGAGTACAGGTAGTTCCTGCATCTATTGTAGGGGAAGCTATGAAGGTAACTAATATAAGTTTTGATACTATAAACATAGTATTACTTCTTCTATTAATAGTCGGACTTATTCTATGTTTTTTTGAAAATTAACAGATACAGTGAAGACTTTTGCAATGGACTTTCTAATGTTATTTGCAGTAGTTGTATTGCTAAAAAAGTATGGAATGATAAGAAAGGTATAAAGAATAAAGTTAAACATATATAGGATATGATGAAACATGAAAAAATAGAGCTAATAATAAATGAATTAAAGAACATATAGTGTAAGTTAATTTAGACATATATGTTCTTTTTACTTTCTTTATTCAGTTCACTTGTTATTTTAATCAATTTTAGGTTGTAATATACAGTTTAGGATGAAAATGGGAACGATAAGTTTTTGTTATAGTTCGACAAATATCTATAGATTTTTCCTATTTGAAAGTAAACTAAATTTACCTTAAAATGAAGTGGGACAACTTATGGGGATTGGAAAATATAAAAATCTAACGGCTAAAAGGTTAGGCAAATCAACGCTTGCAGAATTCAGCAAGGGATCAATATTATATTTTAATAGGGAGGAATGGGTAATGAACTTTAAGAAAAAAG
The DNA here is from genome assembly GCF_056135525.1 of Clostridium sp. CS1-1. Lineage (NCBI taxonomy): Bacteria > Bacillati > Bacillota > Clostridia > Eubacteriales > Clostridiaceae > Clostridium > Clostridium sp. CS1-1. The sequence continues at coordinate 602,078 of NZ_CM148680.1, forward strand.
CAATTATTGCAGCAGTATTATGTGTGAGTATGATGGGATTTGTTGGATGTAGCTCTAAAAACACTGGAGGAGACTCAACTAGCTCTCAAAAACAGGAAGAGAAAGCAAAAGCACCTGATGAAGTAGCTGGCGTATCACTAAAAAATCCTATAAAAGTTGATAAAGAAGCTGGGACTGTAACTGTACTTAGTCAAGTAAATGGTAAGTATTTTACAGAGGCAACTCGTCACGCTTCAGTATTTAAGGATGGAAGTAATGGAGCTAAGTCTGTATTTACTGCTTATGCAGATCCAACTGCATTCTATAATGCACTTGTAGAGATAGGAGCTAAGCCAGGAAATAATATGACTCCTGATAACGCTACAACTACTAAAGTTGAAGGTACAGCACTTAATATGAAGGTTACCTGGAATGGTGCCGGCAAGGAATATGATGTTAATGAAGTTATTAAAGATAGCAATGGAAACAAAATCGCCTTCAAATTCGGAGGGAATTTAGACAGAGCTAAAGCTAAGAATACTGGATGTCTATCTTGTCTTGACAGTTGCCCAGTTGGTATAATATCTAACACTGCTTATAGTTATGGTGCAGTAGAAAAAACTAAAGAAGTTAAATTTACTGGAAATCAAGACATACTTCCAAAAGACGGAACTTATGTAGCTACAGTATATTCAATTGCAAAATAATTTAGTTTTAAGTTTTAGATTTATAGGGGGGTTATACAGAATAATTTAGGAGGTTAATTGATGAGAAAACTGAGATTGCTGTTTTACTATACTACTACAGGTATAGCACTAGGCTTTCTTATAAATATGTTACTGTTCTTTAGCGTAGCATATGAAATGATGATAGGGCTAGGGTTAGTAATGTATATTTTTACAGGCTTTGGACTTATGGTCGGTATTGCTAAGAAAAGACTAGATTGGAAGCATTCATTTTATATCATTGAATTGGCAGCTATACTGATAGCTTTATTGACAGGAAGACTACAACAATTCCTTTATATTACGAAAGAAACACTATTACTTACAAATCCTGTGTCACAGATACAGCCTGTTTTCATTGTATTTGCAATAATAGTGAATCTAATAAATTTATATATTATCCTTACTGTTAACAAATATCAGAAGGAATACACTAAGGAAGAAAGAAAAGCTTTAAAAGAAAAAGAATTAAAGTTAAAAGACTTGAGAGAACAGCTAGATGAAGAGCAAATTGCAGAAATTAAGAAAAATAGAAGAATAGGGAGAATCATTGCAATTGCTTCCATAGCAATTTTTATGGTTTGCTACTTTACCATTCCTTCTCTTTATAATGGCTTAAATAAAGCCTTTAGTACAATATCTAGGCTAGATACAGCAGTAGTAATTGAGTATTTGAGATCATATGGTAAATTAGCTATCGTAGTGTCATTTACTCTTATGGTTCTTCAATCAATTGCTGCACCAATTCCAGCTTTCTTAATTACCCTTTCAAATGCAGCTATATTTGGATGGTGGCAAGGAGCAATACTATCTTGGTCATCTGCTATGGCAGGAGCTGCACTATGCTTCTTTATAGCGAGAGTACTTGGTAGAGATGCTGTTGAAAAGCTTACCAGCAAAGGTGCAATGGAAAGTATAGATGTTTTCTTCGAAAGATACGGAAAGTTTGCAATACTAATCTGTAGACTTTTACCCTTTGTTTCCTTTGACTTTGTAAGTTATGCTGCAGGTCTTACTAATATGAGGTTTTGGGCATTCTTCATAGCAACAGGTTTAGGGCAATTACCAGCTACAATCGTGTATTCATACGTTGGAGGAACACTTACAGGTGGGGCTCAGAAATTATTTGTTGGATTATTAACACTATTTGCTTTATCAATAGTAATAGGTATTGCAAAGAAAGTATATAATGATAAGCGTAAAGGTAACAAAAAAGAAGAAATAAATGAACAACAAAAAAGAGACCTGATGTAATATACATCAGGTTTCTATTTTAAGAAAGGACATGGAATATATGTCAAAAAGAGTAAAACAGGTTCTTATTATTGTATTAGTAATAGCCTTTTTTCTAATCTATAAGACGTTTTTATCCAATATTACTGCACAATCCATTCGTGATTGGATAACTGGATTTGGCACACTAGCACCGATTGCATATATTCTCGTGTGGGTTATACTGCCAATATTTTTCTTTCCAGTTCCAATATTGGCATTGGCAGGAGGTCTTTCGTTTGGCCTTTGGACAGGCACGCTATACACTTTGATTGGTGCAGCGCTTAATAGTTCATTGATGTTTTGGTTGGCTAAGGTATTGGCAAGAGATATGGTAAATGAGTATCTTAAAGAGAAGATGCCAAAAAAATGGTGGGATAAGTTTATGAGAGCAGAAGGAAGAGAAAGCTTTCTAATTGTATTTATATGTAGGCTAATACCAGCAATGCCCTACAATGTAATTAACTATGCATCTGGACTCACTAATATCCCTTTTAGCAAATATACTATTGCCACAATTATAGGGATTTTGCCAGGGACAGTAATATTCCTAAATGTAGGGGATAAGATATTAGATATACACTCGCCAGAGTTTATAATGTCTATAGTACTAGTGATACTACTTACTTTAGGATCAATACTGTTAGGGAAGATGGTGTCTAAAAAGAAAGAAAATATAATGAAGAATGATAAAGGTAGCCAATCCTTTTGAATTGGCTAAACAACATTATAATATAAAAGGTAAGGATAAAATTGTAAGGACTATCTGAGAATGTATATATTGGGATGGACTAACAAAAAAATAGCACAGTTTTTTCAATCTGTGCTATTTTTTTATTTATACAATTTTAGTGTCTTTATCTTTTAAAAAGAAGGTTGCACATCCACTGATTATAAGTAGTACGCTTATTCCCTTTATCCATGCTGCTGTCTGATGACAATCCATTGGCTTCATGCAAACACCAATACTAAGTGGTGTATTCATAGGTACTAAGAAAAGTAATATACCGATTATAATGAAAGCGATTGGAAGATAAGTCTTTCTGTAATACAACTCTAATGCTAGTACTATAATTGCAATTGCAATTACCATAGCAGCTATACTTGTGTAGTGACATCTCATAGGCATTTTTTGGCCACTTTGAAGCACAACACTGCCGGCACAGACTGGGCTTATAAATTTAACAGAAATTAACAATAATGCCCCTAAAAAAGCGTTAAAAATATTGATGTATTTTTTCATTTTATGGCTCCTTATCTTTAGGTTCAAATAGATTATAACATGATAGATAATGCAATAGTTATAAATAATATTAATACACTTTTTAAGATAAATAAAAATTATTTATAGAATATAAATTAAACGTAGTTATAAAGAATGATAGACTGAATTTTAGGAGGTGCGATATTGAATATAAATAAGCTAGGTTTTTATAACGTTTTGAGGAGGAGAAATAAGGCTATACTAATAAGCCTACTTTCTGCAATAACCATTTGTGTTTTTGTAATAATATTTTCTCTATACTTTTCTTCTAACAAAGCTGTTGAAATAAGCGCTAACAGAATGGGGGCTGACATTGTAATTTTGCCTAATAATGCAAAAGGAGATGCAAAGGAGTTAATGTATACAGGTTCTCCAGTGATGGGCTTTATGGATAAAAAAGTTCTCAATGAGATACCAAAGGATAATATTGAAGAATATACTGCTCAGTTTTTTCTAAGAACGCTAACTGAATACGGATGTTGTACATTTGGAGAATCCTATAGAATACTTGGAATAGACTATGATTCAGACTTTCTTGTAAAGCCTTGGTTAGATAAAAACAACATAAAGGAGCTCAAAGACAAAGAAGTTATTTTAGGATATAAAGTAATGCCGGATGCAGAGAAAACTATAGATATTATGGGACAGGAATTTAAGCTTGCAGGAAATTTAATGCCTACTGGAACTACGCTAGACAATACGATTATAATGAACATGAATGAGACGATTAGACTATCTAATATGTTTTTTGATAAAGATGCAGGGGATTATTTTCTTAAGCAAAAGCCTAAAGAACTTATCTCAGCTGTAATGATTAAAGTGAAGGATGGCAAAAATGTTGACGATGTTGTAATGGAGATTAAAAAGTCAAAGATAGATGCACGGGTGATATCGCTAGATGCTGACAAGAAAGAGCTTAAAGCAAGTATTGGAAAAGTATCTAAAATACTTGCTATATTTGGCGGCGCTACACTTTTAATTACAATAATATCTTTATTCGGAATATTTAACGTTATGTCTCAGCAAAGAGAAAAAGAAATAGGCTATCTAAGAGCCATGGGATTTACCAAATCAGAACTCACAAAAATGTATATGATAGAGGTTATGTTAATTATAGTGTTTGGTGGAATAATAGGGAGTATAGCAGGTATTTTATTGAGTGGTACAATGCACAATATGGTAAATGAAATAGTATTGATGCCTCAAGGTTCATTTACGATCCTAGATAGGATAATACCTGGCTTTGTGGGAATAGGAATATCTATTATAATAGGGGTTGTGGTTTCTATTATACCTATTGCTAAAATTAATAAAAATGAACCAAAGGATGCATTTAGTTCTGGAGGTGTGAGATGAGTTCATTAATGGAGATAAAAAATATAGTAAAAAAATATAAAGATATGGAAGATATTTTTGCAGCAAAGGATGTGTCTATAAATATAAATGCAGGTGAATTCATTTTAATTAATGGAGAGTCAGGCGCTGGAAAATCAACTCTTTTGTATATAATGGGATTGATGCTAAGTCCAGATGAAGGAGAAGTATATTATAACGGAGAGCTTATAGACTTATCTAATGAAAGGATTTTAAACGAATATAGAAGAAAGAATATGGGATTTGTATTTCAAGAAACACAGCTGGTGGAAGCTCTTACTATATACGAGAACCTTTCTTTAATGAAGCGAATAAACTCTAGTGAGTTAGATATAGAAACTCTTCTGTGCGAATTTGGACTTGAGAGATTAAAGGACAGGCTACCAAATACATTAAGTGGAGGTCAAAGGCGAAGAGCCATGATATTAATGGCTATAATTAAAAATCCTGAGATTATATTCCTTGATGAACCTACTAATGATTTAGATGAGAAATGGTCGGAGAGGGTTTTAAATAATCTAAAGGAATTAAGTAATACAGGTACAGCGATTGTTATGGTAAGTCACGATGAACAATGTAGAAAATATGCAAATAGGGTATTGTGTATGAAGTCTGGTGTAATAAGTTAGAAAAACAGAGGGATTTCTATAACTATCTGAGGTTCTTATTTTTACAATTCCAAATGGGAACAAATAGAAAATACTTGAAAATGATTTTTTATAAGAGTAAAATTAAATTGTTATGTCTATATATGTTTGGGGGGCAAATAAATGGATAAATCAAAAGTATATTTTACAGATTTAAAAACGAAACCAGGTCTAAATTTACTAGACAAGCTTGAAAGATTAGTCAAAGCAGCTGGTATAGGATCTATAGATTTCAAAAATAAGTTTGTAGCAATAAAAATTCACTTTGGAGAACCAGGAAACTTAGCTTATATTAGACCAAATTATGCTGCAAAGATAGTAAAGGTAATCAAGGAATTAGGTGGAATTCCCTTTTTAACAGACTCTAATACACTTTATACTGGTAGAAGATCAAATGCAGTAGATCATTTGGACGCTGCCTTCGAAAATGGATTTAATCCACTATCAGTAGGTTGTAATGTTATAATCGCAGATGGTTTAAAGGGAACAGATTATAGAGAAATAGAAATTAACTCAAAGCACTGTAAAACTGCTAAAATTGGAACAGCTATTGCAGATGCGGATATAATTATATCTATGAATCATTTTAAAGGTCATGAAATGACGGGTTTTGGTGGAGCATTAAAGAATTTAGGAATGGGTTCTGGGTCAAGAGGAGGAAAGCTAGAAATGCATTCAGCTTCTCAGCCTAAAATTAAGAAGAAAAATTGCGTGTCTTGTGGACAATGTATAAAAGCTTGTTCCCAAAATGCAATAAGCTTAGATGCAGACAAAAAAGCAGACATAGATTATGATAAGTGCGTAGGATGTGGACAATGTGTTGCCATATGTCAATTTAATGCTGCACAGGTTATTTGGAATGAGTCTGCAGATACAGCAAATGAGAAAATTGCTGAATATACGTATGCAGTTATAAAAGATAAACCTAATTTCCATATTAGTTTTATTATGAATGTTTCTCCTAACTGTGATTGTTGGAACTCAAATGATATTGCTATTGTGCCTGATTTAGGAATGGCTGCATCCTTTGATCCAGTTGCACTTGATAAAGCTTGTGTGGATTTAGTAAATAAAGCTCCAATTATAAGCGGATCAGTACTTGAAGATACACATTATCATGATGGTAATGATAAGTTTAATCATATACACGTAAATACAAACTGGGAAACTGGTCTAAAACATGCTGAACAAATAGGAATCGGTACTGAAGAGTATGAACTAGTTGTAGTAAAGTAAATGTTTTAAGAAGGTTCTTAATATTGATATCCTAATTTTGTAATTACAAAGAAGAGTCTTTTTGCGAGGGCTCTTTTTTTGAATATATTAGTATTATTAGGGACAGGCAATCAATATAGTGTTAAACACATTTAAGGTAATAGCATGGTTTAAATTGTGTAAATCTCGTAGGGGGGAATATATGAGTATTACAAAGCGATATTATGGAACTACACCTAGTGGAACAAAGGTAGATATTTTTACTTTTAAAAATTCTAGGGGCATGGAAGCAGAGATAACAAATTACGGAGGAATAATTGTTTCTCTTTCAGTACCTGATAAACGAGGAAAAGTAGATGACGTGGTATTAGGGTACGATAAGTTAGAGAGTTATTTTAAGAAAGGGCTCTATTTTGGAGCACTTATAGGAAGATTCGCAAATAGAATTGAAAATGCCAATTTTGTACTTAATGGTATAGAGTATAAGTTGGCTAAAAATGACGGAGAAAATCACCTGCATGGTGGCCTGACAGGCTTTGATAAGAAAGTTTGGAAGGCTGAAATAGTAATTCAAGATGAAATAGAATATCTAGAGTTATCATATCTAAGTAAAGATAGTGAGGAAGGCTATCCAGGTAATCTTCAGGTAAAGGTTAGATATAGCCTTACAAATGATAATAGTATTAAAATCGACTATTTTGCAGTATCAGATAAAGATACGGTAATAAATCTTACAAATCATTCTTACTTTAATTTAGCTGGACATAATTCTGGTGACATATTAAATCATTTAGTCATGTTAAATGCTGATAGATTTACTGTAAATGATAAACATTTTATTCCAACAGGAGAAATAAAGTATGTAGCTGGAACACCTATGGATTTTACAAAGTTAACAGCAATAAGAGATAATATTTATAGTGATTATGAACAAATAATCTTTGCGAATGGTTTTGATCATAACTGGATAATTAATGTAAGCGGGAAGAGTTTTGAGAAAGCGGCAGAAGTATTTGAAGAAGAAAGTGGAAGAGCTATGGAAGTTTATACAACTAAACCTGGGATACAGTTTTATACTGGAAATTTTTTAGATGGTTCAGATATTGGCAAAGGTGGTACTGTATATAAAAAGAGAAGTGGGTTATGTCTTGAAACGCAGTATTTCCCTAATTCTATGAAACACAAAAACTTTACTTCTCCAATACTTAGAGTGGGAGAGGAGTATAGGCATACTACTATTTATAGGTTTTCTACTAGGTAAATAATTTTTCTAAATATATTAAAATGGATTAATATAAAAGCTTGAGGAGGACTTACATAGATGGGAAAAGCAAATAAAATAACTATTGTCGGTACTGGTGTTATTGGTTCCACAGTATCTTATACTTTGATGATAAAAGAACTTTCATCAGAAATAGTTTTGGTTAATAGAAACAAAGCAAGAGGTAAAGCTAAGGCTTATGACTTGGCTCACTGCACGCCTTTTACCAAGGAAGTAAATATTAGAAATGGTAATTTTGAAGATTCATTTGGTTCAGATATTGTAGTTATTACTGCTGGTACTCTACCTAAGGAAGATGGCACAAGGATGGATGTTCTCGCAAAGAACATTAATATATATAAAGATATAATTCCTGAAATCGTAAAATATAGTCCTGAGGCCGTTATTATAGTTGTAACAAACCCTATGGATATTATGACATATGTCGCATATAGACTTTCAGGGCTTCCTTCCTCGCGAGTAATAGGTTCTGGAACTGTGTTAGATAATATAAGATTTAAATATTTATTAGGTAAAAAATTAAATATTCAAGCATCAAATATCGAATCTGCAATAATAGGAGAGCATGGGGATTCGATGGTACCAGTATGGAGTTGTACAAAGTATTTAGGGATAGATATTCAAGAATATGTAAATAATCATGGGCTAATTCTGGACACTAGAACAAGAGAAGAAATTATAGAGGAAACAAGAAGAGCAGGATGGAACATTAGGCTTGGTAATGAACATAGTTGTTATGGAATATCTCTTTCTATTGTTAAGATTATAGAAAGTATTCTTGGATTCTCTAAGGAAGCGATATCTATTTCAACGCTTTTAAATAGTGAATACGGCATAAAGGATATATTTTTAAGTGTACCAGCCTTTCTAGGAAGAAAAGGAGTAACTAAAATAGAGACAATTAACTTGCGTACTGAAGAATTAAGGGAATTGATAAAATCTGCAGAGGTATTAAAAAAATATAAGAATGAAGCAGATGAATTATTGAAGGAACAATTATTGTAGGGTATTAATAAATATTTAAAAAATAGATGGGATTATGTTTTGCTTCTAATTTAATGGTTTATTATTAATAATAAACCATTTTGATATATTCTATTTTTAATTGAATAATATAAAAAACTATTAAAGATAGTTAATTTTTTAAAAAAATACAGAACACTATATCAGGCGTATCTATACGTGAAATAATCTGCTTTTTAGTGATACATGAAGAATGATTAATATAAACTAAGATAAACAGCTTATTTAATTAAATAACTGATATATAATCGTGATAAGATAACATTCGTCGCTTGATGAGCGGCAGATAAGTGAACAAAATTCAATAACTAAAAAGTTATTGACACTAAGTATTTGTTTGTGATATTATGTAAAAGCTGTCAAGAAAGATTGAAAATAAAAAACATTAAAAACATTCTTGACAAAGCAAAGTAGAAATGATAAGATATACAAGCAGTCGAGTTAAATCGACATGATCCTTGAAAATTAAACAGAGTGAAACACAAGATAAAACTTGTTTTTAAAATAAACCAGCAATTCTTTGAGTTACTTTTAAAGTAACAAAACAGTAATGAGCAAGCAAACTTTTAAATTGAGAGTTTGATCCTGGCTCAGGACGAACGCTGGCGGCGTGCCTAACACATGCAAGTCGAGCGATGAAACCCTTCGGGGTGGATTAGCGGCGGACGGGTGAGTAACACGTGGGTAACCTGCCTCAAAGAGGGGGATAGCCTCCCGAAAGGGAGATTAATACCGCATAACATTAGTTTTTCGCATGAAGAACTAATTAAAGGAGTAATCCGCTTTGAGATGGACCCGCGGCGCATTAGCTAGTTGGTGAGGTAAAGGCTCACCAAGGCGACGATGCGTAGCCGACCTGAGAGGGTGATCGGCCACATTGGAACTGAGATACGGTCCAGACTCCTACGGGAGGCAGCAGTGGGGAATATTGCACAATGGGCGAAAGCCTGATGCAGCAACGCCGCGTGAGTGATGAAGGCCTTCGGGTTGTAAAGCTCTGTCTTTGGGGACGATAATGACGGTACCCAAGGAGGAAGCCACGGCTAACTACGTGCCAGCAGCCGCGGTAATACGTAGGTGGCAAGCGTTGTCCGGATTTACTGGGCGTAAAGGATGCGTAGGCGGATATTTAAGTGAGATGTGAAATTCCCGGGCTTAACTTGGGAGCTGCATTTCAAACTGGATATCTAGAGTGTGGGAGAGGAGAATGGAATTCCTAGTGTAGCGGTGAAATGCGTAGAGATTAGGAAGAACACCAGTGGCGAAGGCGATTCTCTGGACCATAACTGACGCTGAGGCATGAAAGCGTGGGTAGCAAACAGGATTAGATACCCTGGTAGTCCACGCCGTAAACGATGAGTACTAGGTGTAGGGGGGTCCAACCCTCTGTGCCGCAGTTAACACAATAAGTACTCCGCCTGGGAAGTACGATCGCAAGATTAAAACTCAAAGGAATTGACGGGGGCCCGCACAAGCAGCGGAGCATGTGGTTTAATTCGAAGCAACGCGAAGAACCTTACCTGGACTTGACATCCCCTGAATTACTCGTAATGGAGGAAGCCCTTCGGGGCAGGGAGACAGGTGGTGCATGGTTGTCGTCAGCTCGTGTCGTGAGATGTTAGGTTAAGTCCTGCAACGAGCGCAACCCTTATCATTAGTTGCTACCATTAAGTTGAGCACTCTAGTGAGACTGCCCGGGTTAACCGGGAGGAAGGTGGGGATGACGTCAAATCATCATGCCCCTTATGTCCAGGGCTACACACGTGCTACAATGGTGAGTACAATTAGATGCAAACCCGCGAGGGGGAGCCAAACTAAAAAACTCATCCCAGTTCGGATTGTAGGCTGAAACTCGCCTACATGAAGCTGGAGTTGCTAGTAATCGCGAATCAGAATGTCGCGGTGAATACGTTCCCGGGCCTTGTACACACCGCCCGTCACACCATGAGAGCTGGCAACACCCGAAGTCCGTGAGGTAACCGTAAGGAGCCAGCGGCCGAAGGTGGGGTCAGTGATTGGGGTGAAGTCGTAACAAGGTAGCCGTAGGAGAACCTGCGGCTGGATCACCTCCTTTCTAAGGAATAATAACTAGAAACTTAGGTTTTTAGTTACATTGGAATTCTGGTTTACACTCTGTTTAATTTTGAGGGATCATTTTCCTGTTGACTCGATTAGAGTTAGCATGATAAGGTGTATCTCCAATATTGTTCTTTGAAAATTGCACAGTGATAAGCGTTAAATAATGAAAGTTATTTAACATAAACAAAGTAAAGCTAAAGGTATATATACCTTTGTAGAATTATGATTTAAGGTCAAGCTACAAAGGGCGCATGGTGAATGCCTTGGCACCAGTAGCCGATGAAGGACGCGATAAGCTGCGATAAGCTTCGGGTAGGCGCAAATAGCCTGCGATCCGGAGATTTCCGAATGGGGCAACCCACATAGCTAACGCTATGTACTGTAAACTGAATTCATAGGTTTATAGAGGTAGACCCGGGGAACTGAAACATCTAAGTACCCGGAGGAAGAGAAAGAAAAATCGATTTCCTAAGTAGCGGCGAGCGAAAGGGAAAGAGCCCAAACCAGGAACTTGTTCCTGGGGTTGCGGACAGATCATAAAAGGAAGTAGGAATTAATTGAAGAGAGCTGGAAGGCTCCGCCATAGAAGGTAACAGCCCTGTAGATGAAAATGAAAACTTCTAGATCTGATCCAGAGTACCACGAGACACGTGAAACCTTGTGGGAAGCAGGGAGGACCACCTCCCAAGGCTAAATACTAACTGGTGACCGATAGTGAAGCAGTACCGTGAGGGAAAGGTGAAAAGAACCCCGGAAGGGGAGTGAAATAGAACCTGAAACCGTGTGTCCACAATCAGTCGAAGCAGTTTTACCTGCGACGACGTGCTTTTTGTAGAACGAGCCAGCGAGTTACGATGTGTAGCAAGGTTAAGTATTTAAGATACGCAGCCGAAGGGAAACCGAGTCTGAATAGGGCAAAAAGTTGCATGTCGTAGACCCGAAACCGGGTGACCTATCCATGGACAGGTTGAAGCGGAAGTAAAATTCCGTGGAGGACCGAACCACATTGGTGTTGAAAAACCATGGGATGAGCTGTGGATAGCGGAGAAATTCCAATCGAACTCGGAGATAGCTGGTTCTCCTCGAAATAGCTTTAGGGCTAGCGTTTTGAATGAGTAGTGGAGGTAGAGCACTGAATGGGCTAGGGGCTGACAACAGTTACTGAACCCTATCAAACTCCGAATGCCATATACTTGAATCAAAGCAGTCAGACTACGAATGATAAGATCCGTGGTCAAAAGGGAAACAGCCCAGACCATCAGCTAAGGTCCCAAAGTGTAAGTTAAGTGGAAAAGGATGTGGGATTTCCAAGACAACTAGGATGTTGGCTTAGAAGCAGCCACTCATTTAAAGAGTGCGTAATAGCTCACTAGTCGAGAGATCCTGCGCCGAAGATGTTCGGGGCTAAAACTTACCACCGAAGCTATGGATTGATACGTAAGTATCAGTGGTAGAGGAGCTTCCTGTATGGGTTGAAGTCGTACCGTAAGGAGCGGTGGACTGTACAGGAGTGAGTATGCTGGCATAAGTAGCGAGAAATAAGTGAGAATCTTATTGGTCGAAAACCTAAGGTTTCCTGAGGAAGGCTCGTCCGCTCAGGGTTAGTCGGGACCTAAGCCGAGGCCGAAAGGCGTAGGTGATGGACAATCGGTTGATATTCCGATACCACCAGTTTGCGTTATTACAAATGGGATGACGCAGGAGGATAAGATGTGCGCACTATTGGATGTGCGTCTAAGCACTTAGGCAGACTAGATAGGCAAATCCGTCTAGTCAATGCTGAGGTGTTACGGGGAGCCCTTTTGGGCGAAGTATCTGATTCCACGCTGCCAAGAAAAGTCTCTATGGAGTGAACTGGTGCCCGTACCGCAAACCGACACAGGTAGGTGAGGAGAGAATCCTAAGACCAGCGGAAGAATTGTTGTCAAGGAACTCGGCAAATTGACCCCGTAACTTCGGGAGAAGGGGTGCCACCGCAAGGTGGTCGCAGAGAATAGGCCCAAGCAACTGTTTAGCAAAAACACAGGTCTCTGCTAAAGCGAAAGCTGATGTATAGGGGCTGACGCCTGCCCGGTGCTGGAAGGTTAAGGGGAACACTTAGCGCAAGCGAAGGTGTGAACTTAAGCCCCAGTAAACGGCGGCCGTAACTATAACGGTCCTAAGGTAGCGAAATTCCTTGTCGGGTAAGTTCCGACCCGCACGAATGGCGTAATGACTTGGGCACTGTCTCGACAACAAATCCGGCGAAATTGTATTGCGAGTGAAGATGCTCGCTACCCGCGATTGGACGGAAAGACCCCGTAGAGCTTTACTGCAGCTTAGCATTGAGTCTCGGTATTGTCTGTACAGGATAGGTGGGAGACTGCGAAGCAGAGGCGTCAGCCTTTGTGGAGTCGTCCTTGGGATACCACCCTGACAGTACTGGGATTCTAACCGGCGGCCATGAATCTGGTCACGGGACATTGTTAGGTGGGCAGTTTGACTGGGGCGGTCGCCTCCTAAAAAGTAACGGAGGCGCCCAAAGGTTCCCTCAGAACGGTTGGAAATCGTTCGTAGAGTGCAAAGGCAGAAGGGAGCCTGACTGCGACACAAACAAGTGGAGCAGGGACGAAAGTCGGGCTTAGTGATCCGGTGGTACCTCGTGGGAGGGCCATCGCTCAACGGATAAAAGCTACCTCGGGGATAACAGGCTGATCTCCCCCAAGAGTCCACATCGACGGGGAGGTTTGGCACCTCGATGTCGGCTCGTCGCATCCTGGGGCTGAAGTAGGTCCCAAGGGTTGGGCTGTTCGCCCATTAAAGCGGCACGCGAGCTGGGTTCAGAACGTCGTGAGACAGTTCGGTCCCTATCCGTCGCGGGCGTAGGAAATTTGAGAGGAGCTGTCCTTAGTACGAGAGGACCGGGATGGACTGACCTCTGGTGCACCAGTTGTTCCGCCAGGAGCACAGCTGGGTAGCTATGTCGGGACGGGATAAACGCTGAAAGCATCTAAGCGTGAAGCCCACCTCAAGATAAGATTTCCCATAGCGTAAGCTAGTAAGACCCCTTGAAGAACACAAGGTTGATAGGTCAGAGGTGTAAGCATGGTAACATGTTCAGCTGACTGATACTAATAGGTCGAGGGCTTGACCTAATATATCACTGTGCAATTTTGAGAGAACAACATATTAAAAAATAATAAAAATATGTTGACAAATTAAGTTTAGTATAGTATAATTCATAACTGTAATGAACTTGAGATATCTGGTGGTTATGACGTGAAGGTAACACCCGTTCCCATTCCGAACACGATGGTTAAGCTTCATAGTGCCGATGGTACTGCACGGGAGACTGTGTGGAAGAGTAGGTCGCTGCTAGGTAATTAGAAAAAACACTAAGTTAAAAACTTAGTGTTTTTTTATATTCTGTATTATTATTTAAATCACTGAACAATTCCTGTATTGATGCAAAGGGAATTTTTCTAAAAAATGTGTCATCAGGTAGTTTATTTATTTCTGGGTCTGAAATAAATATGTTTGTAAACTCTGTGATTGGATTTCTGTTTTCATCCTTAATTATATCTGTAATAACAACACCTCCACTAACATTATTAAGAGGAAGTGTTGTTATTACAAGAGGTCATATTACTTTTCGATATTCTCTTCTTTAGACTTTCCACCACCCAACCAACACTTATCACATCTCAAACAAATTACAGAGGAGTAATCATTACAGTGAATAGTCTTCTTTTCCTTAATAGGTCTGTTTCCTTTTATAAATTTTGTTATTAAATTTGTCCAATCCTTTTCTTTAGTATTGTCTTCAACTTTAGATAAATTTACATTACTCATAGGGACACCTTTCCTTAAAGTGAATTTTATATTTTATAAGAGCTAAATAGATTTTATTTTTATTATATATACTAATAATTCTATCAAAAATTATTAGTATATTCTATGATAATTATCACAAATTCAAACCTAATCCATTTTTAGGATTTGAACCAAATGATCTTGTAGCACTAAGTCATTAACGTTAATCACCGAGAATTAATTGCTACCATTCATAGAATTTTGGAAATCATGGGAACCCACTCCTTTATCTGAATTCGCTTTCATGTTTCTATTATGATAAAAAAGACTGTAAACAGCATACATCTTTGGACTTTGTCTACAGTCTTAACCACCTGTTATACAGGTGGTTAAGGGAAACTTTCATCGGGGTATTAAAAAACCTCCAAAACTGTTAGGATATGGAAGGTTTTCCGACCAACACATCAACAATTTAGGAGGTATAATTTTATGAAGAAGAACAATGAAAGTTTATCCGATGATTACCCGCTCTAATACTCCCTCTATAATCAAAAATTAAGTTTGATACTTACCTAAAGAAAGTAGGTAGCTTACATATTTACATGCGTTCTCTTATATAAAACTGGTATTGCCGCTGCTATAAGAATCATACCCATAAAAGCGGGTGCGGCATGGCCAAGTGATACATAGATTTGACCTCCAATGATAGGCCCAATCATTCTTGCTAAAGCCTGAATAGATTGACTACCTCCTTGAATCCTTCCTTGTTCACTAGAGTGGACAGACTTGGAGAGCATCCCATTGAATGAAGGGCCAAAGATAGAATCACCAAAACCAAATATAAACATTCCAACAATAAAAGGAGGATAGAATGAGAATAAAGCCGATGCTGCAATAAGACTGTAGCCTATAATCTCTGAAACCATTCCAAGAATTACTATCTGTTTATCACTAAGCTTTGTCAAAAGCTTTGGCATTATGAAACCTTGCGAAATGATGTCTTGGATGCCCATTATTGAAAACATAAGTCCGATTAGTGCAGGCTGAAAGCTGAAAGTATCTATTGTAAATTGTGAAAAAACTGCCTGTAAAGATCCGTTAGGTATCCAAAGTAAGAACCCTGACACAAGTAGTCTTTTTAAGCTTTTCATGGAAAGTATGCTTGCAAGCTGCGTAAATGGATTCAGTCTTACAAAAGTAATCTTTTCCAGTCTATTATTCTTGTCAAGGCTCTCAGGCATATATAGGATTCCATAAACAACATTTAATAAAGTTATTATTGCTCCAAAATACATGGGTACAGAATAACCAAACTTAGCTAGTAATCCGCCTAGAGTAGGGCCAATGACGGTGCCTACACCTACAACCGCACTCACCCATCCAAAGTATTTGGTTCGCTGTTCTGGAGGAATGATGTCTGCAAAATATGCGAAGATAGTGCTTATGGTGCCGCCTGTTATACCATCTATTATACGCCCAGCAAATAGTACCCATAGAGCTCCTCCTATGCCAAAAACTAAGTACCCGATTGCAGAACCCAAAAGGCATACTAAGAGTACTGGACGACGGCCATATCTGTCGCTCAAAGCTCCGAGTCCGGGAGCCGCAAAAAATACGCAAACTGCATAAACAGAGGTAAGCAGCGTAACAATTATAGCTTGATCTCCTGGATTGCTTATATAAGGCTGCACTAAGAAAGGGACGACAGGTGCTATGATAGTGAAGCCTATTCCACAAAGAAACACAGAGATAAGACCGAATATTAAAGCGTGTTTATCTACGGTTTGTTCTGTGTTCTGTACATTATGTGATCTAAATTTGAACATTTAAATTCTCCTCTCAAAAGTGATATTTTGTTTCCTTGTCAACAAAAGTATAATATCATTACTTTGTTTCCTTGTCAACAAAACAATACCGATAAAAATGCAGCCCCTTCTCAATAGAGTTGGACTGCTTGTAGTTTCATTTTCATTATTCAAATTTATCCGATGACTACCCGCTCTAATACGCTCTCTTATGAAAGCGTATTAGAGCGGCTACGTCCCTGGATAACGATTTCTAAGTGTCGAAGCCACTAAGAACTCTGTTTATTCCGACTTAATATCTACACCCAGCTTCTTTATTTCTGCATCCAAATGCCTACTATACTTTTCCACGAAGCTAAGCATACTGTCAAATTGCTCCTCAGTTACCTGCTCAAAAACGGCTTTATCCCGCTCCTGAAACTCTTTGTGCAGCTCATCATGGACTTTATAAATTCTTTGCCCTTTTTCAGTAAGCCGAAAATAGATTTCTTTCTTATTATCTGGCTTCTGATAGCTTTCAATGACACCCTTTTCTATGAGCTTCTTGGTGATTTTGCTTATGGCTCCCCTAGTCATATAAAGGGACTCTGCAAGTTTTGTCACGTTAGGATCTACATTTCTTCCAATGCATTCGATATAATGTACTTCAGAAGGCTTATAATCCTTAAGACTATCTTCCATCTTAAGCTTATTAAGCCAAGCCATCTTGTTAAATAGTTCCCTGAAAGCCATCATGACCTGTTCTTCTTTGTTCATATCCTGTCCTCCAATCCGTTGGTGCATTAACAATATTATATTAAGTTTTTGTTTCTATTTCAACAATATTTATCAACTACCTTGGTATAGGTGTCATGATATTAAACCTTTGATCTATGGTATCTTGTAGAGATAAAAATGTATACCACTTATTAATATCCCCATCTACCATTATCTTTGAAATATCCGGCTTTTCATTAGTTGTTGCCAGTTGATATAGTATCTTCTTTGGCATAGTAACAGTAACAGCTGCATCTTCTGCTAATTCGTTATTTAAATATCTAAATATTCCTCGTTTAACTTCTGTTGAAGCTATGTCTCCTCTATCTGGTATAACAAAATTAATTTTATAATCTAAATTCCCAGCTTTTAATCCATCTATTCGTATACTAAGTAAATACATAACATCTCCTAGAGGTAAATTGTCTAATACATCATCCGAAATAAAGGAGCCACTAATTGGAATAACTCCATAGCGTAATTCCTGAGCACCCATTAAATATTCGTTTCTCCAAGGACCTGACTCGGCAATATATGCCAATTGATCTAAAGCATCAGCACAAAGCAATTTTGCTTCCCTATTATTTGGGTTAGCATATATAACTTGTTTTGTAACCTCTGCAACCCATTGATATTCTCCGCTCATGAATGATTTTCGAGCTTTCTCTAAAACACAATCCTCGCCACCCATATATTCCATATATTTCTTTGCTGACTCTTCTGGAAATAATTTATTCAGATCAACTGGGTTTCCGTTATACCAGCCAAGATACCTCTGGTAAACTGCTTTTGCATTATGAATAACAGTTCCATAAAATTCACTATTGTACCATTCATCTGAAATACTATTAGGAAGTTTGACCATTCTTCCAACTTCTTCAATTGTATGTCCTTTATTGATTAACCTCAAAGTTTGGTCATTTATATATTGATATACATCCCTTTGTTTCTCCAAATATTCAATACAGGATTGATTTCCAAAGCGAGGCCAGTTGTGAACTCCAAATACTGAAGTTAGGGTGGCGCCCCACAAATCCATTGCTTTTTGAATACCCTTTGCCCAAGCTGCTGCATCCCTAACTTTGGCACCTCTTAAAGTTAATAAATTATGAAGGGTTGCATTACAATCCTCCGCAATACATAAAGAATGTTCACTTGGTATATATACAAACATTTCTGATGGGGCCTCAGTATCTAAAGCTAATTGAAACTCCATTTTGACCCCATCAACTACTTTTTCTACATATTGATCATTAATCTCATGAATGTTTTTTGTAAAAGTTACTGTTCCAATTGATGGACCTTTTCCAATGCCGTTATCTATCTGTCCTTTCTCACCTTTAGGTAATTCTACACCGTACATATATATACCACGTCGAGACATTGCAACACCTACATTTACATTCTCTTCTAAAGCAGAATTAATAAAATTTTTGGGTGCATAAATAATAATATCTTCTTTAGCAAAGTTATCAAGAACACCTAAAACTCCTCCATAATGATCTTCATGAGAATGGGTGATGATAATTGTACTAACAGGAATCTCTCCAAAATAATTATTAACAAACTGTATAGCCGCCTCTGCTGTTTCTTTTGAACCCAAACAATCAATTATAATCCAGCCAGTATTCCCTTTAATAAAGGTCATATTGGCAAAATCAAAACCTCTAACCTGATATATATTATCTGTAACCTTAAACAGTCCTGCATTTAAATTTAAGTTTCCTTGTATCCAAAGCTTTGGATTAACCGTATAAGGTATATAGTTATTTAGTAAAAAAGTATATTGTCTTAAATCCCATACAGGAATCAAAGAATTCTCACTTCTAATTACGGGCAAGTATGCATTAACAAGCATTCCCTCTTTGGCCAAGTTGTTTTCATTTTGTATTTTACTCCAGTCCATTTTTTTATATATCTCTTCGTTTATTAACGCAGTTCCATATGTGGCATTTTTTCTTAAATCACTAGCTGTCTCTTGATCTTTTTTATAATTGGAACTCATAATTAACCCTCCCGATCTTTACTACTTATAATAATTTATGACTATCTCCACGCGATTAGTACGTGAGAACATCTTAAAAAAGCGCCGTTACTTGGGGGACGGTTCATCGTTCCTAATTCTAATACTTTGACATAGTTAAGTCATTCTATTATTAATATCGAAGATTTACTCCCATAGAAATAAGCATTCGTAATTGATTTACTTGTTGTGGAGATAGATTGTCTATTTGATAAGATTTACTATTATCAGTTTTACACCAAAAAACAAAATGTTCACAATTATTTTGTAAAAGATCATAACTTTTTTCACCAAGTCTCTCCTTAGCCCTTTTTACTGATTCCTCTGGTGTAAGTTTTGGTGATCCATTCAAATCTAAAACAAAAAAACTCCCAGTTCTAAAATAAGGGGCTATATCCGTTTCTTGTATCATTGCATCTTCAACTTTTCCAGTAGTACTTATATAGTGAATTACCTTATTATTACCAATGTAAATGCCGTAATGGTCATATTTATAACCCATAAATTCATCGGATATACCAACTATGTCGCCATATTCTGCTTTTTTCTTAACTTTTGCTGGGGGACGAAGAGTGTCCTTTGTTACAATAAATGGTATATACTTTTTAGTATTTAGTTTATAATCTTCAAAATGGATTTCTGGAGAAATAGTTAAGTCATATTTTTTATCCGGAACAAATCCACCGACAGGAGGATTTATTATAATACTCTTTCTATCAGAACTTAAAAAAGTATAAACATCTATTAAGTTTTTTTCGTTATCTTCAACAGTAATACTTTTTATCGTAGTATCATCTAAGATTATAGGATGTTCAAAATTAATTTTAAACTCCATGTGTTGGGATACATTTATAGGTTTAGCAGTATTAAAATAACTTTTGTATAAAAAGTAGAAGCCTACTATAATTAGTGATAAAAATATAATTAATATAAATTTCTTCTTTTTCATAAAAAACATTATATACCTCAATCATTTATAGTTATTATAAAATCCAATAGTAGTTTATCACAAAATATAATTTAAAAACAACTGGAAGGCATCTATCTAATAATAAGTGGGAGAAGTATATTATAGAAAGCTGCAAAAGTGATGTATTGAAATTAATAACACAAATAAAGATCTTGTAGGGTGTGATTTCCTATCGACTTGAACTTGACAATGTTCATCAACTGAGTCTAGTGTATCAATATAAGAAACATTAATGTATTCGTAATAAGATTGAGTATAAGTGAGCTAAGTTAAATCAAATGGAATATTATTTAATAAAGTTTTTTACTAGAGATGATAAGATATTCCTTGTCGCTTGATGAGTGGCAAACATAGTGCTGGAGTGGCGGAACTGGCAGACGCACAGGACTTAAAATCCTGCGGGTGTTAAAACCCGTACCGGTTCGATTCCGGTCTTCAGCACCAAAAAATATCGCGGGATGGAGCAGTTGGTAGCTCGTCGGGCTCATAACCCGAAGGTCGTAGGTTCAAGTCCTGCTCCCGCAACCAAAATAATATTGACGATGATCAAAGTTGTATGATATTATGTAAAAGCTATCAACGACACCACATTATAATGTGTGATGTTACAGATAACTAAGTATAAATTACTAGTTGACGAGTTGAAGGAAACATGATAAGATATACAAGCAGTCGAGTTAAATCGACATGATCCTTGAAAATTAAACAGAGTGAAACACAAGATAAAACTTGTTTTTAAAATAAACCAGCAATTCTTTGAGTTACTTTAAAGTAACAAACAGTAATGAGTCACAAACTTTTAAATTGAGAGTTTGATCCTGGCTCAGGACGAACGCTGGCGGCGTGCCTAACACATGCAAGTCGAGCGATGAAACCTTTCGGGGTGGATTAGCGGCGGACGGGTGAGTAACACGTGGGTAACCTGCCTCAAAGAGGGGGATAGCCTCCCGAAAGGGAGATTAATACCGCATAACATTAGTTTTTCGCATGAAGAACTAATTAAAGGAGTAATCCGCTTTGAGATGGACCCGCGGCGCATTAGCTAGTTGGTGAGGTAAAGGCTCACCAAGGCGACGATGCGTAGCCGACCTGAGAGGGTGATCGGCCACATTGGAACTGAGATACGGTCCAGACTCCTACGGGAGGCAGCAGTGGGGAATATTGCACAATGGGCGAAAGCCTGATGCAGCAACGCCGCGTGAGTGATGAAGGCCTTCGGGTTGTAAAGCTCTGTCTTTGGGGACGATAATGACGGTACCCAAGGAGGAAGCCACGGCTAACTACGTGCCAGCAGCCGCGGTAATACGTAGGTGGCAAGCGTTGTCCGGATTTACTGGGCGTAAAGGATGCGTAGGCGGATATTTAAGTGAGATGTGAAATTCCCGGGCTTAACTTGGGAGCTGCATTTCAAACTGGATATCTAGAGTGTGGGAGAGGAGAATGGAATTCCTAGTGTAGCGGTGAAATGCGTAGAGATTAGGAAGAACACCAGTGGCGAAGGCGATTCTCTGGACCATAACTGACGCTGAGGCATGAAAGCGTGGGTAGCAAACAGGATTAGATACCCTGGTAGTCCACGCCGTAAACGATGAGTACTAGGTGTAGGGGGGTCCAACCCTCTGTGCCGCAGTTAACACAATAAGTACTCCGCCTGGGAAGTACGATCGCAAGATTAAAACTCAAAGGAATTGACGGGGGCCCGCACAAGCAGCGGAGCATGTGGTTTAATTCGAAGCAACGCGAAGAACCTTACCTGGACTTGACATCCCCTGAATTACTCGTAATGGAGGAAGCCCTTCGGGGCAGGGAGACAGGTGGTGCATGGTTGTCGTCAGCTCGTGTCGTGAGATGTTAGGTTAAGTCCTGCAACGAGCGCAACCCTTATCATTAGTTGCTACCATTAAGTTGAGCACTCTAGTGAGACTGCCCGGGTTAACCGGGAGGAAGGTGGGGATGACGTCAAATCATCATGCCCCTTATGTCCAGGGCTACACACGTGCTACAATGGTGAGTACAATTAGATGCAAACCCGCGAGGGGGAGCCAAACTAAAAAACTCATCCCAGTTCGGATTGTAGGCTGAAACTCGCCTACATGAAGCTGGAGTTGCTAGTAATCGCGAATCAGAATGTCGCGGTGAATACGTTCCCGGGCCTTGTACACACCGCCCGTCACACCATGAGAGCTGGCAACACCCGAAGTCCGTGAGGTAACCGTAAGGAGCCAGCGGCCGAAGGTGGGGTCAGTGATTGGGGTGAAGTCGTAACAAGGTAGCCGTAGGAGAACCTGCGGCTGGATCACCTCCTTTCTAAGGAATAATAACTAGAAACTTAGGTTTTTAGTTACATTGGAATTCTGGTTTACACTCTGTTTAATTTTGAGGGATCATTTTCCTGTTGACTCGATTAGAGTTAGCATGATAAGGTGTATCTCCAATATTGTTCTTTGAAAATTGCACAGTGATAAGCGTTAAATAATGAAAGTTATTTAACATAAACAAAGTAAAGCTAAAGGTATATATACCTTTGTAGAATTATGATTTAAGGTCAAGCTACAAAGGGCGCATGGTGAATGCCTTGGCACCAGTAGCCGATGAAGGACGCGATAAGCTGCGATAAGCTTCGGGTAGGCGCAAATAGCCTGCGATCCGGAGATTTCCGAATGGGGCAACCCACATAGCTAACGCTATGTACTGTAAACTGAATTCATAGGTTTATAGAGGTAGACCCGGGGAACTGAAACATCTAAGTACCCGGAGGAAGAGAAAGAAAAATCGATTTCCTAAGTAGCGGCGAGCGAAAGGGAAAGAGCCCAAACCAGGAACTTGTTCCTGGGGTTGCGGACAGATCATAAAAGGAAGTAGGAATTAATTGAAGAGAGCTGGAAGGCTCCGCCATAGAAGGTAACAGCCCTGTAGATGAAAATGAAAACTTCTAGATCTGATCCAGAGTACCACGAGACACGTGAAACCTTGTGGGAAGCAGGGAGGACCACCTCCCAAGGCTAAATACTAACTGGTGACCGATAGTGAAGCAGTACCGTGAGGGAAAGGTGAAAAGAACCCCGGAAGGGGAGTGAAATAGAACCTGAAACCGTGTGTCCACAATCAGTCGAAGCAGTTTTACCTGCGACGACGTGCTTTTTGTAGAACGAGCCAGCGAGTTACGATGTGTAGCAAGGTTAAGTATTTAAGATACGTAGCCGAAGGGAAACCGAGTCTGAATAGGGCAAAAAGTTGCATGTCGTAGACCCGAAACCGGGTGACCTATCCATGGACAGGTTGAAGCGGAAGTAAAATTCCGTGGAGGACCGAACCACATTGGTGTTGAAAAACCATGGGATGAGCTGTGGATAGCGGAGAAATTCCAATCGAACTCGGAGATAGCTGGTTCTCCTCGAAATAGCTTTAGGGCTAGCGTTTTGAATGAGTAGTGGAGGTAGAGCACTGAATGGGCTAGGGGCTGACAACAGTTACTGAACCCTATCAAACTCCGAATGCCATATACTTGAATCAAAGCAGTCAGACTACGAATGATAAGATCCGTGGTCAAAAGGGAAACAGCCCAGACCATCAGCTAAGGTCCCAAAGTGTAAGTTAAGTGGAAAAGGATGTGGGATTTCTAAGACAACTAGGATGTTGGCTTAGAAGCAGCCACTCATTTAAAGAGTGCGTAATAGCTCACTAGTCGAGAGATCCTGCGCCGAAGATGTTCGGGGCTAAAACTTACCACCGAAGCTATGGATTCACCGTAAGGTGAGTGGTAGAGGAGCTTCCTGTATGGGTTGAAGTCGTACCGTAAGGAGCGGTGGACTGTACAGGAGTGAGTATGCTGGCATAAGTAGCGAGAAATAAGTGAGAATCTTATTGGTCGAAAACCTAAGGTTTCCTGAGGAAGGCTCGTCCGCTCAGGGTTAGTCGGGACCTAAGCCGAGGCCGAAAGGCGTAGGTGATGGACAATCGGTTGATATTCCGATACCACCAGTTTGCGTTATTACAAATGGGATGACGCAGGAGGATAAGATGTGCGCACTATTGGATGTGCGTCTAAGCACTTAGGCAGACTAGATAGGCAAATCCGTCTAGTCAATGCTGAGGTGTTACGGGGAGCCCTTTTGGGCGAAGTATCTGATTCCACGCTGCCAAGAAAAGTCTCTATGGAGTGAACTGGTGCCCGTACCGCAAACCGACACAGGTAGGTGAGGAGAGAATCCTAAGACCAGCGGAAGAATTGTTGTCAAGGAACTCGGCAAATTGACCCCGTAACTTCGGGAGAAGGGGTGCCACCGCAAGGTGGTCGCAGAGAATAGGCCCAAGCAACTGTTTAGCAAAAACACAGGTCTCTGCTAAAGCGAAAGCTGATGTATAGGGGCTGACGCCTGCCCGGTGCTGGAAGGTTAAGGGGAACACTTAGCGCAAGCGAAGGTGTGAACTTAAGCCCCAGTAAACGGCGGCCGTAACTATAACGGTCCTAAGGTAGCGAAATTCCTTGTCGGGTAAGTTCCGACCCGCACGAATGGCGTAATGACTTGGGCACTGTCTCGACAACAAATCCGGCGAAATTGTATTGCGAGTGAAGATGCTCGCTACCCGCGATTGGACGGAAAGACCCCGTAGAGCTTTACTGTAGCTTAGCATTGAGTCTCGGTATTGTCTGTACAGGATAGGTGGGAGACTGCGAAGCAGAGGCGTCAGCCTTTGTGGAGTCGTCCTTGGGATACCACCCTGACAGTACTGGGATTCTAACCGGCGGCCATGAATCTGGTCACGGGACATTGTTAGGTGGGCAGTTTGACTGGGGCGGTCGCCTCCTAAAAAGTAACGGAGGCGCCCAAAGGTTCCCTCAGAACGGTTGGAAATCGTTCGTAGAGTGCAAAGGCAGAAGGGAGCCTGACTGCGACACAAACAAGTGGAGCAGGGACGAAAGTCGGGCTTAGTGATCCGGTGGTACCTCGTGGGAGGGCCATCGCTCAACGGATAAAAGCTACCTCGGGGATAACAGGCTGATCTCCCCCAAGAGTCCACATCGACGGGGAGGTTTGGCACCTCGATGTCGGCTCGTCGCATCCTGGGGCTGAAGTAGGTCCCAAGGGTTGGGCTGTTCGCCCATTAAAGCGGCACGCGAGCTGGGTTCAGAACGTCGTGAGACAGTTCGGTCCCTATCCGTCGCGGGCGTAGGAAATTTGAGAGGAGCTGTCCTTAGTACGAGAGGACCGGGATGGACTGACCTCTGGTGCACCAGTTGTTCCGCCAGGAGCACAGCTGGGTAGCTATGTCGGGACGGGATAAACGCTGAAAGCATCTAAGCGTGAAGCCCACCTCAAGATAAGATTTCCCATAGCGTAAGCTAGTAAGACCCCTTGAAGAACACAAGGTTGATAGGTCAGAGGTGTAAGCATGGTAACATGTTCAGCTGACTGATACTAATAGGTCGAGGGCTTGACCTAATATATCACTGTGCAATTTTGAGAGAACAATTCTTTCAAATAAAAAGTAACAATAAAAATTGATAGAAGCGAGCAGTTCAAGGAAAAGCTTGAGCGAGGAGCAGAGTTTACTTCAGTAAATGAGCACCACAGCGAAGGATTTGACGCAGAAATGCGAAGCTTATAGCAATTTTTGCGAATCTAGTGGTTATGACGTGAAGGCTACACCCGTTCCCATTCCGAACACGATGGTTAAGCTTCACAGTGCCGATGGTACTGCACGGGAGACTGTGTGGAAGAGTAGGTCGCTGCTAGGTAATATGGCCCCTTGGTCAAGCGGTCAAGACACCACCCTTTCACGGTGGTAACAGGGGTTCGATTCCCCTAGGGGTCACCAAAAACCTTGTAAACAATAATATGTTTATAAGGTTTTTTTATTTGCAAAAGTCTGTGTTAATAGTTGAGGTAGGTATTTCTAATTAAGTACCTATCTTGCTTCATTTTTAGGATATGTTTTAAAACCTTGTTGAAAATAGATATTTATTTAAAAAATTAGAACAGAAACATGTAAAAAGAGGTAAACATAAAGAAGGCATATATCATATTCGACATATTAATGCCCTACATATCAATTTAAAAAAATGGATGAAAAGGTTTAATAGTGTTGCGGCAAAATACATAAGCAACTATGTTAAATGGCTTAAATTATTTAATACAGAAGAAAAAATAATCAAGGCTAAAAATTTTATTATTTAAAGTAATATAACGAATTCCTATATCAAAGTAAAAGAGAGCCGGTATACATATAATGCGCTATATATTATGATTATTATGTTATAATAAACAAGTATAACTATCTACAATGATTAGATTAGACAAATAAAAATAAAATGAATTTAAGGTGAAAGAAATGATTATCATAATAACAATTGTAATATCTTTTTTGTGTGGTTCAATCCCAACAGGATATCTACTTACTAAAAAACTATGTAAAGTTGATATAAGAACTAAAGGTAGTGGAAATATAGGTTCAACAAATGTTAAAAGAATTGCAGGAACTAAGATATCTATTATTACTCAGATAATTGATATTTTAAAAGGAGTAATTCCTGTAGTTTTAGGGATGTATTTGGTTAAAACTATAAGTTTACCAATATCATCTAATACATTTATCGCTATTATTGCAATAGCAGTAGTTTTGGGACATGATTATACTCCATTTCTCAAATTTAATGGTGGCAAAGGTGTAAATACAACTCTTGGTGCATTTATTTTGGTTGCACCAGTTCCAACATTAATTGGTGTCGCAGTTCACTTTATATTGCGTCTATTTACGAGTATAGTTTCTGTTAGGTCAATTGCAATAGGAGTAACAATACCTATTATGTGTTTTATTATGAAATTCCCCATTTCAATAGTTGTTTCTACTACAATAGCCTGTGCTTTAATGATAGTTAGACACAAAGATAATCTAATAAGAATTATAAATAACGAAGAAAAATAATAGTTAAATTATATATACAATCATATTTTTATTCGTATTTCTTTTGAAACTAACGACTTCAGGTAGTTTTGATATGGGATAGATTATAGGATCAAATCATTAATTTTAATGTAACAATACTTTGTAAAATTTGAGTATTATAGATATATCATTAGAAATATTGTTAAAGTTATCATATAGTGATAGTGTAGATTCATAGCACCATAGAGATACTTTTACGGTGGTAGTGCAGATGAATTTAACATAGCTTTAAACTGATGATAAAGTTCAAATAGATATTTATATATTTATTCACATGATTATATGAAATATTCAAATTTTAATTATTAAAATATTATAAGGGGGATTTTAGCATGTTCTTTGTTTTAGTTTCTATAATATTATTGATTTTTCCTGTAATTATGATTCATATGATAAAGAGGGAGCGTAGAGGAATAAAAGATAAAGGAACCCCAGATATTAGTTCAAATGATTTTAATGATAGTACTTTACATGATTATAATTATAATATGTTAAGTAGTAGCTTCGACAGTGATAACAGCGGTTGTAACTATAATGATAGCTGTGAATGTAGTGATTGCGGTTGTGACAGTGGAAGCTGTGATTCAGGGGGAAGTTGTGATTAAAGAGTGATGATATAGAAAGGTATAGTAAAAAAACTCAACAATTTTGTTGAGTTTTTTTATTATTGGTGGCTCACCGGGGAATCGAACCCCGGACACCATGATTAAAAGTCATGTGCTCTACCGACTGAGCTAGTGAACCAAATGGCTGGGATAGCAGGATTCGAACCTACGAATACCAGAGTCAAAGTCTGGTGCCTTACCGCTTGGCGATATCCCAATATTTTTAGTGGTCGGGGTGACAGGGATTGAACCTGCGACCTCATGGTCCCAAACCACGCGCGCTCCCATCTGCGCCACACCCCGATACATGGTGCGTCTTAAGGGATTCGAACCCCTGGCACACGCCTTAGAAGGGCGTTGCTCTATCCAACTGAGCTAAAGACGCGTATAATGGAGCGGGTGAAGGGAATCGAACCCTCGTAACTAGCTTGGAAGGCTAGCACTCTACCATTGAGTTACACCCGCATATATAAATCTAGGAAACAAAATAAACATTCTCTAATCCTGTTTAATTGTTTTGTGTATAATTCCTTAACACAATTATATATTATAAGATAAGTGTAGTATTTTGTCAACTATTGTTTTAAAAATAATTTTTTAGCAATCATTGATAAATTTATGTTTTTTTTGATATAATAAATAACAATAATAAAAAGGGGGATTGTTTTATGCAATTTGTACTTACTGGTTATGATGGGAATGATGAGAGGGCACTTGAAAGAAGATTAGCGGCTCGTGAAAAGCACTTAAGTCTTGCTGAATCAATGGCTAATGAAGGAAAGCTTTTATATGCCACTGCACTAATCGATGAAAATGAAAAAATGGTAGGATCAGTTATGGTTATGGAGTTTCCTACAAGAGAGAAGCTTGACGAGTATCTAAAGAATGAACCATATGTTATAGGCAATGTGTGGGAGAAAATTGATATTAAACCTTGTAAGGTTGCTCCGATATTTGCAGGAATGCATAGGTAAGTAGAATAAGAGTTTATTAAGTTTTTAAAATGAATATTGATATAAATTATGAGAAGATGATCTTTTAGGTTGTCACCCTATAATTTATATCTTTTTAATTTTAAAAAGTATATCATTATGCCCTTTAAAAGTAAAAGGATATAAAGAAATAAAATGTGCATACAAAACATGTAACATAATATATATATTTAATAAAATAGAAAATAATTTAAGATTTGGACCAATAAGAAACTAATGAATTTTATAATATGATAATAAGTAGAGTACCATACTTTATTATTTTTGATTCCTAAGTATTTAAGCTAAAAAACTTACATAAAGCAATGATGAAAAACATTACTAATTTAGGTTAAATAATACCATTGATAACTTCCACTTTATAGTGTATCATAATAACTGTCAGGTAGATAAATGTACCTGATATTGAGAGTTTAAAATTAAATAATTTAACAAAAATGCGTTTATAGATTTTTTAGATACACTTATAACTCTAGTGTTATATTTGATAATATGGGGGCGTATTTGGTTTCGACGGGGGTATGTTGTATCTGGGAAGCGAGTCGAGGGAACCTGTGGACCCGCGTTAAAAAACTATGGGATTAAAGATAAACGCAAACGATAATTTTGCATTAGCAGCTTAGTCTGCTACGTTCTACCTTTGAGTACCGCGGCTTAGGATAGGGCGTCGACAGCGGTGAACCGAGTCCAGCAAAGCTTTGAGCTGGAAACGGAATTTATGAAGCTACTAAAATCAGAAGCCTGTCCTTAGGCGCCTGGTAGAGGGAATATTAAACTAAGGACTGCACTCGGAGATGCTCAGGTATTACGGCTTTCGGACAGGGGTTCGACACCCCTCGCCTCCACTCTACATAACAGTATTTTCAGCATGTAACAGCAACTTTAACAGTAATGAATTACAGTCCGATACGGAAGAAATTTTCTGTGTCCGAACTGTAATTTTTTTATTTTAGAGGTGTTGAAATGGCTAAAAGACTAATGTTAAACAACAGTTTCAGTCCGATAGGGGATGAAACAGAAATAAAAGCAACCTATTTTACAGTACAAGATTTCATGGATAAACAGAAGGATTTCTTAATATATAAGAGGTCGCAAAACCTTTCCCCACGCAGTTTATACGATTATGACAGATGTTTCCTGTACATGAATAACTATGTTAATGAAGTCTATTCGGATAAGTCAGTTCGATATGGTATAAACTTGATTAGAAGTTATATTTCGTTCATGTTGGAGAATGTCAGCCCCAATACTGTTAATATCCGTATTAGGTATTTAAAAGTATATTTGCAGTTCTTGGAGCAAGAAGGATATGTAAAGGATAGGATTAATGAGAGGGTTAAGAAGGTAAGGGAAGTTAGGAACGAAAAAGAACCCTTAACCAATTCAGATATAAAGGAGTTATTAAAAGTAATCAATATGAAGTCATACGCAGGATTAAGAGATTATACGCTAATACTTTTAATGCTGTCAGTAGGTACAAGAATAAACGAAACAATTAATATCAGAGTTAAGGACATCAATTTAAAAGATAAATTTATAATCATCAATGGCGAAACAGCAAAGAACAGAACACAGAGAGCAGTTCCATTGAATAGCAAGCTTATAGTCTATTTAAAGAAGCTTATAGAGATTTCAAATGATATAGGCAGTGAATATGTGTTTCTATCCAGCGTATCACATGATAGGATAAATTTAAGCCACATTAAAGGGCAGTTAATTGACTATGGCAAAAAGGCAGGATTAGACAAGAGCTCTTCCGCTCATAAACTACGACATACCGCAATAACTAATTTAATTAAGAATGGCAGTAATCCGCTTGATGTAAAGTCAATAGCAGGACATAGTTCTCTGGAAATTACAATGGGATATTACCACAATAATTTGCAAGACTTGCAGAAAGCAATGCAGAAGGATACTTTATCAGACTTGTAGAACACATGAGGGCAGTTTAACTACTGCTCTTTTTTACTGTTCAAGTTTTAATTTCATCAGAAAAAATTCTATAGGCAAAAGCAAGTATTATTAGATAGTGCTTCCAGTGGTGGGGGTACTGTCTTTTTATTATCATAACTGTCACCAAAAGTTTCAATTCACTGCAAATATTTTCTGTAGTCTTGTCCCAGCCATATTTCCCACATGTCACCGTTGTGGGGGTCATTCAGCATTCGAGGTATGGTTTTCATATTGCTGAAGTTACAGGAATATAATGCTGTTGTTAATTACTGTTAAAGTAATTGTAAACAAATGTATGAAATACAGCAGAATATGCTGGTATACCTTCTTCCATATGATGGGATAAGCCTGCTCGGATATAGTATCCGATAGCTGAAAATACAGAAAATGGTATATGTAAAAAATCGGATATCAAAGGAGTATCTATATTATATATAAGGGACTTCTGCAATATCCGAAATAATTACACTTTGTATCAACTACCTAACCAGTAGAGTAGCAGGAAGTCTACGAAGTACAGGAGGGCAGAGATTAAACTGCGCGCTACTGTTTTTTTATATATTTTATGGTAGAATATTATAGTATAAGTATTGAAAAGGTTAATTCGCATGTGTAAGATTATGCGAAATAGTGAAGTGTTTATATCAGAAGCAGGCACTTTAAATATTTCATTTTCATAAACTAACTAATGTAATATTATTTAAAGGTGATGAATGTGCGTTTTAGCCTAAAAGAAACCATGTATCTTCTTACAGGGTGGCTTACCTTATTTATTATTGGCACTGATTTATTTGTTACATCTCCTTTGTTACCATTTATTGCTAAAGAATATAAAATAACTCCTGCTGTTGCAGGGTGGATAGTTACCGTGTTTTCACTTATGTATGCTATTAGTGCGCCACTTTTTGGGTGGCTTTCAGATCACAAAGGCCGCCGTCTTTTCATTGTTTTTGGTTTATTATCGTTTTGCTTATCTAATTTTTTAACAGCTATTTCTTCTACATTCACCATGTTAATAATCAGTCGTATTTTTGCTGGTTTATCTGTTGCGTCTATAACCCCGTTAGTCTACGCAATTATTGGCGATATAGCATTACCTGAACGTAGGGGTACATGGCTTTCTGTAGTAGTATCTGGACATCTTATGGCTTTATGGGCAGGAGCACCTATCGGGACTCTGTTAGAACAATTTCTTGGGTGGCGTTCTGTTTTTATATCTTTAGCTATAATTGCTTTTTTTCTATCAATCTTAAACCTTAGGGTTTGGGCATCAATAAATAAAGCACATTTAGCAGAAAAATTGACAAAAGGCAGTCCAATAAAAATTATATTTGCAGTTAGTGCAACTACTTTTTGGGCCATTGCAATGTATGCTCTTTATGTATTTCTTGGAACAGGATTGGTTTTATATAATCATTTTTCTTCAGGTGAACTTACAACTTCAATTACTGCCTATGGTATGGGGGCTGTAATTGGTAGTTTATCCAGTGGGAGAGTTACTGATAGAATTGGTGCAAGAATGTTATCAATATTCAGTACAGCCATGCTTATCGGCATACTTGTACTATTAGGCATTTTCTTTTCATCAAGAACTTTGGTTTATTTTTTGTTGTTTTTGTGGGCACTTGTTGGATATTCCTCCTTTACTTCATATCAAGCTCGTTTAGCAGAAGAATTCCCAGAAACTCGTGGAATGGCACTTGCCTTAAACAACACAGCATTATATATTGGGATTACGCTTGGTTCTATGTTGGGAAGTTTTGTGATTGCAAAGTTTGGGTTTTATATCTTGCCATTTATCTGCAGTGGAATAGCATTAATCGGTAGTTTAATATGTTCCATAAGGAAATAAAATCG
This sequence comes from Clostridium sp. CS1-1, assembly GCF_056135525.1. Classification (NCBI taxonomy): domain Bacteria; kingdom Bacillati; phylum Bacillota; class Clostridia; order Eubacteriales; family Clostridiaceae; genus Clostridium; species Clostridium sp. CS1-1. Next base: position 634,639 of record NZ_CM148680.1, read on the forward strand.
TAGTATAAACTATTTGAAAAGATTAAGTTGTATTTAAAGCTTCAAAATAGCACTTTATATCTCATTTTTTAAGACATATTATTCTTTTTAAACGAATTAAACAGTACAGCAAGCAGGGGGAGCAGTTATCCCCTGTCTTTTTCTGCACATCTTACTAATAATTATTGTATATGACAAAGTTCTTTTTTATGCTATCAGTGTTATTATATTTTATAAATGTTCATTCTTCCTTATTTACAACATATAGATAAGAGATATTGTTATTACTGTTATATATTCCTTTAAGGGAAAAAGCCTGCAAACCCTGATACTACTATATTCATTTTCAATTTTAGCACTTTTGTATATTAAAAAGAAGTAATTTCAGAAGTGTACAATGATAGCATGTTAGTCTTCTGTTAGGTTAACATAGTCTTTGCTGAAATATAATTCATTGTCCAGCCACATTTCCAGTAAGCTTCTCATTCTTTCGCTTGGAATGTATAGATAAATATATTGCTTATTTCTAATGGAACTTCTGAATATCCACTGTACTAACTCCGCAAGGGCTATCATATCACTGTCAGTTTCTATGCCATTATTGGTGAAGAAGTTCTTAATGTGGGGCAATTCAAATCTGTTCATCAAATACACTAATGATGTCTTATTGCTGTACATATTAGTAGCACGGCAGTTAAAAGCAACCCAGCCCTTGGTGTATCCCTTTCCTCCTAATTCCTTCTCAAGGTCACTGTGACATGTCCACATATTTTCATCTGATTTAGTTCTTGCTACATTTCTAAAGAAGTTATATGCGTTGGCTTTCAATTCTTCCTTAACTTCCTGTGAGTAATTAGGATTATATTTAGTGGCTATCTTTGACTTGCCTTCTATATCTGTTTTGGAAAGAGTATACCAGCCTTCTCCCACAATATTCATTTTACCTTCGTATATGACCAGTAGTTTCCTAATTTCTTCTGTTACTTGATTAGGATTATGTTCTGTAATCACACCATCTTCCACAGACTTCCTTTCATATTGCAATCCCATTAAATCGAAGTAATACTTCTGATAACTACCATCAAACATGTAAGTTAATAGATAGGTTTCCTCAAAAGCTTCAAACAGCGACTTGGGGAATGTCCACAGATAGAACTCTTTGCCATACTTGTAAATATTGTTAAACTGGCACTTCTGCTGTAGGTGGCGAAGTGTACGGCTCTTGTAATCTGTTTTTTTCCACTGTAGCCAGTTATTTTCTACAGCTAGAACCTTTGCTTCTGTAAGAATTTCTTCATCTTCTTCGCTAAACTCAAACTTTTCAACAACCTCTATTACTTCATCTAAAATAAGAGTGTAACTGTGTTTCCTTAATAGTTCTAATACTTCCAAATCAAACATTTGGAACAGTTTATGGGTAGTTGCTATGTTTTCTCTTGCACGAAGAAGCGTCTTTATTCCTTCAATCTTGCTTCCTTTGCTGTTTTTAGCTAGCGGTTGCTTAAAGTCCAGTTCTGGGAGTGATTGCTGTATGCGGTCTATTTCTGTTAGATAGGGGGCAATATAAATAAATGACTTGTGAAGATTATCCATCTCGCTTCTCATATACTGAATAGCCCATGTTGTTTTACCACTGCCCATAATGCTGTCAATTACTATTATATTTCTCATTTCCTCTGTTCCTCTCTTCCTTTGTGTTTTCGTTTATTATTTTATTTCCTACCTTGTGTGTTATCATAAATGATGAGTATTAAAAAGCTTATATATGACATGGTAAGTAACGGTAGATAGAGGTACTTAAATCCTTACCTATCGTGTTCTTAACACCCTTACATAATATATGTAGGCACTAAAAGGCGATTGTGACATGGGAATTACAGGCGGTGTAGAGGTGGATGTTAAGTTATGACAACATAGGGAAAGTTATTTTTGATTTGTATACGGTAGATAGGCAAGGTGATAGTATAAATGGGATATGTTACCCGTTGTAGGGGTGGGAGTAACTTTATCTTATTTGATGATTTTATATATAGTTTTGAAAGAATATATGGTGAATTGATATATGATAGTTCAAGCTAATTCTGATAACAAAATATGATAACTGCGGAGGTCACATAAACTCGTCAATACAATACTGTTATCAAATATTAAAAGATATGATAATGTGCCATCGAATGTTTTATCTGTAGACAATATTGTTCATAAATAATTGCAACACACTGTTATGAAAAAATTGGTAAAACACAGTACTATCAACTGGTTATCAATTTTTAAAAATATTATTAGTTGCGTTTTGTTTCATTATATTATTTTGTGGTAAAGGTAATAGGAAAATAAATAGTCTGTGGAAAACACCATGGAAATACAGTGTTAGGGGCAGGGACTTATTTTCTTGTTCCTTCTTTTTTACAACTGTACAAACGGAGATGACTGTAAATGTTTTCTGTCATGTACTTTCAACTTTCTGTATGGTAAAATAATAATAACAGGAAAAGACACAAAAACGGACGCTCCAAATAGGACTGTAGTAAATAAACTGTGAAACACACTGATAATACTGGGTTGAGGACGGTTATAACCTGCTTTCGGACAGGGGTTCGACACCCCTCGCCTCCACCATAAAATCCACGACAGAAATGTCGTGGATTTTTTTATAACTATTTTACCTCATCAATTGCTGATCTTAATCCGGAAATCATAAAAGGAAGGTAAGCGCTGGAACACATAACGTACCCAAAAAAATCCTTCTCTCAATGGTATCATCTGGGATATCATGACTATCTTTACTTACTCTTAACCTAACCATATCTTTTGGAATCTGAGAGTTTTTTCTTGATTAGATGAGATTTTTTCTGAAATATAAACATTTATAAGTTTAACAACTTCTCTTCCACATTTCATTTGAAGGTTAGTATCCTTCTAAGAACCGATTCGGGATACCATTTCGTCAGTATTTATTCTTTTTTCATCTTTATTTTCGCTATAATAGATTGAATTAAATAATAAACGTAATGGCTGGAACGAAACAATATCTTTAAATTATCATTTGAAACTGTGTAAAGTTAGATTATTGTTAGGTTCTTTAATTATATAAATATTTTTACCCAACCAAGGTTTCCTAGCAAGCATGTAAATTCAAAAACAAACAATATATTGATGAAAAAGAAAAGTCTAAAACATATAACCGAAGATAAAGCATTCATAAAATCAACTTATAGGTATATTCTCACAGAGCGACATATGGAATTTAAGTTTATTTATTGTTATAATAAAACTAACCTTCTCCTAACTTTTATTTTGATATACTAGGTGCATAGATTGCAATCTTACAAAATAAAAATTATAGCAGGAGGTTATATTATGAATATAACAAAAAAAATGAAAACAATCGGTTTTACTTCACTAGCAGCATTAATATTGGTAGCAGCAACGTCTACGGTATCATTTGCATCAACAGAATCTGATAAACCAGCTAAGACTTCAGCAGCAGTTACAACAGTTAAGCCTGACCAGATATTTATAAGCAAATCTGAAGACGGTATTAATATAAAAACAACTACAACAGATAAGATTGACAATGCTAATCTTAGCAAAGCTGAACCTGCAAAGGCTGATACAGATAAAGTAAAATAGTTTTGAGGCAGTAGCTATATTTGCTGCTGCTTCATTTTTTTATACTATGCAGAGGAGAGTACAACAAGATGAAATTACTTTTAGTTGAGGATGAAGAAGAGTTAGCCGCAATTATATCAAAAGGTTTGAAAAAAACTGGATATGCAATAGATAATGCTTACGATGGTGAAGAAGCAGTATATCTGTATGAAATCAATGAATATGATTTAATTATTCTAGACCTAAATCTGCCTAAGCTGGATGGATTAGAGGTTTTAAAAGTAATACGGGAAAAGGACATGAGTTCTAAAGTACTTATTTTATCTGCCCGTAGCGATATAGAAGATAGGGTAATAGGTTTAGATATGGGAGCCAATGATTATCTAATTAAACCATTTGACTATAAGGAACTAGAGGCAAGAATACGGATGCTTTTGAGAATGTCCTTTACACAAAAATCAACAGTGCTGATATGTGGAGATCTTAAAATAAACACAGTTTCCAAAACTGCTTACCTTGGTCAGTCCTCGCTGCTGTTAACAAAAAAAGAATATGAAATATTAGAGTATCTCTTTTTTAATAAAGATATGGTAATAAGCACAGAACAGTTTATAGAGCATGTATGGGATAGCGAAGCAGATTTATTTTCAAACTCTTTAAAGTATCATATCCACTCAATAAAGAAGAAAATGAATGAATTAGGATGTAATGTGGAGTATATAAAAAATATTAGGTCACAAGGTTATATTTTAATGGAGGATAATAATGAAGTTACTGAATAAGGTTTCTATTAGAATGAGAATCACCCTCTTAACAGGGGCAATATTATTTGCAATATCTGTGCTTTTAACATTATCTAGTATGTATAATGCTCGGAACAAATTTATATTGCCAAATGAAATTGCCATAACAAAAGATCCTAACACTGGCGAAGCAGAGTTGTTGCAAGCGGAAAAGAATAATACTATAAAATTCAAAGCAACTCCATCAGCTCAAGTGCTTCTAGCAAAAAAACAGTTTGATATTTGGAGTTATATATATTTAATCATTTTTTCCAGTATAGGAATGATAGCTACTTATATAATTACAGGGAAAGCTTTGAAACCTTTGCAGGAGTTAAATGATTCTATTATTAATATTACAGAACATAATCTTAAAGGTAGAATACCAACTTATATTGTTAAGGATGAAATCGGAAGCTTAGTAACTTCTTATAATGCAATGTTAGAAAGACTAAATGAATCTTTTTTAAGGCAAAAACGTTTTTCCTCCAGTGTATCACACGAACTAAAAACTCCACTTTCTATCATGAACGCTGGTATACAGGTTCTGCATCTTGATGTGGAACCTACAGTTGAAGAATATACGGAAACAATAGAAATGGTAGAACGCAATACAAAACGACTAATGAATATTGTAGAGGATTTATTTGTACTTACAAATGAAAGTTGCATAGATGTTGCGGATGAGATAGATTTAAAACAATTATTTTTACAGATAGAAACTGAATTACAGCCAATATGTAATGATAAAAATATCTACATTGTCCATGAGTTTGGATTTAGTACAATTGTAGGAAATAAAACCCTTATATATGGAGCATTTTTTAATTTGATTGAAAATGCTATGAAGTACAACATCACTAATGGAAAAGTTGAAATTAAGACATTGGTAGAGAATAATGTGAAAAAAATCATCATCTCTGATTCAGGTATTGGAATTCCAGCAGAAAATATTAATAAAATATTTGAGCCGTTTTATAGAGTTGATCCGTCAAGGTCGAGAAAGATTGCTGGAGCAGGATTAGGATTGTCCATAGTTAAATCAATCATTGAAAAACACGGATGGAAAATAGAACTAGAAAGTACAGTTGGAGTTGGTACATGCTTTGTGGTTTCACATCAACTTAAAAAGATATTTTAAAAGATTTTAAGAATGAGATAAGAAATGAAGTTAAGACTTTAGAACCAGATTTAAATCTTGATAATATACTCTAGGATAGCTATGACTGAAGTTTTTAAATCTAAAAGAAAACCATAAGTTTTCTAAGCAAAAATTTGAAACTGAATTATGATGCCGCTGTGATGACAATTTGTCGACGTTAATTAAAACTAAATGAGGTTAGATGATAATTATGATACCTGAATTTCATCACATATCAATTATTTATTCTGCATTCAAGCTGTACCTTATCTGCCCATGGCAAATATTTATCAAGCACATAAGAATTTGATGCAAAATTACTATTTGGCAGTCTTCGGAAGAGGTATTCAAGATATTTATATGCATCCAAATTATTAGCTGCTGCCGTATTCACAATGCTAAATATGATTGCTGATGCTTCTGCTCCCGCAGTTGAGTCTGAAAACAATGAGTTTTTTCGTGTAATTGCTACTGGCTTTATGGCAATCTCAGATAAGTTATTGGATAAGGGGATTCTTCCATAAAGCAAGAAATTGGTGAAATATTTTTTGTGATTTAGTGTATATTTCAAAGCTTTTTTTAAGTTTTCTTGATTAGTGAAAGTTTTTTCAGCCCATGCGAAAAAGGCATCCAATACAGGGAAACTTTGTATGAGTCTATTCCTTTTTCTTTCCACAGGCGATAACTCTTTCTATTTTCTTTCTAGTTTAAAAAGTTTATCACAATAAGCTCTTCCAATGGCTCCGCCTGATCCTGGAATTTCTTTTTTCTAGAGTCTAATGGAATAGCATCGATATAATATCGTCTTAGATGGCTGAAACAAAGGCAACGTATAATTCCTTCCACTTTTTCATATCCAGCATAGGCATCACTTACATGATAACATTGAAAACCTTCAAGGAATTTCTTTGCATGATCACCTGAGCGGGTTCTGGTATATTTGTATAAAATTATTGGAGGTCCTTCACAATTGCCACTTCGATGTATCCAAATGAAAGATCTGCTGGACGCCTTCTTGCCATTTTCGTGGTTCACCTGCCAGGTTGTCTCATCACTCATGATAATACTGCATTTTAAGAGTAGCTTGTGCATCTCATCATATAGTGGCTTTAGCCAATATTCAGAGCTACGAATCATCCAGTTTGCCATCATGTCTCTTTTAAGCCCAGCTCCCATTCTTTTAAAATCCTTTTCCTGCCGATATAGTGGTATTGACATTACATATTTTTGATACATTACCCATGCCACAATTGAAGACGAAGCAAAAGAGTGCGTAAGCACAGGTGCTGGCGCAGTAGCACAGTATATAGAATCATACGGATTAGTATCATTTTTACCACATTCGATACACTTATATACATATTGGACGTAGTCCTTCATTATCAGCTTTGCTGGGATATATTCCATTTCAGATCTTACTTTTTTCTTTCCTATTATCTCAAGTTCACTGCCACAGATTTTACACACAGCTTCTTCTTCATTAAGAACACATTCAACTACTTCATGTGGCAGCGATTTAATCAAGTTTTCCCTGTCACCTTTTTTCCTTATAGGTCTTTTATGTTCTTTGATATTTATAATTTTATTTTTAGCTTCATCTAGAATTTCATCAATTAGTTCACCAAAAAGAAAGCATTGTCCGTATATCTGAGGTGTTTTCTCACTTGATGCTCCAAAACGCTGTTTTGCTGCATGTAACACTGCTTGAGTTAGAACTTCTACATTATGCTCCAGAGATTGTACCTTTTCCTGCAGTTTTCTATTTTCATTTTCAAGTTCTTTAATTCGTTGATCTTTTTTCATCTGAATACTGCATTTTAAGGCTCCTTTCTGGTTAATATGACAATTATATTATACCAGAAAGGTGGCTATTTTCCTATCTTTTAGGAGATATTAAAAAATCATTTCCTCAGTATCAATACTTTCTTTATGTGCTTTTTTCTGATCAACCTGCAATCCTTCCAAAAGCCATTCAAGCTGGCGCTTTGTTATATCTCTTACTTCTCCTTGATTCTTTGGCCACTGAAATTTCATTTCATCAGAAAGAAATTTTGTAACCAAGATAAAACCATTTCCATCCCATCTTAAAGCTCTAAGCGAGCTATGTTTTTTATTACAAAATAAGAAGACACTTTTTCCGCAGTAAGGATCTAATTTAAACTTCAATGAAACTAATGCAGCAAGTCCATTTTGTTGTTTTTGGAAATCTGTTGCTCCAAGTGCAAGATATATATGTTCAGCCTCATTGGCTATATGGTGCATCATAGTCGCTGCAGAACTTTCATTAGTCCTGCTAAAGAATTTTCGTTGAAGTTGCTTGGAACTGTTATCTGTATGTTTTTGAAGAATACTTGAAAATCATCTGATTTGCCTGGATTTGGCTTTGGCTCAATTTTATCTAGAATGAATGAAAGCAACTAAATTGAATAAGCAAAGCATCTATGATACTTTTGGAGACAAATATGAGTTTTTTTTGAAAGCATTGCAAATGTATCGTGAAAGAACTCTGAATTCAAGTGAGGCTGCAATTAAAAAAGATTTGCAAAGTGGGAATTCAACGCTTGCAATATTAGCAAAAATGATTTCTCCATTAGGGCAACAAGAAGGACTTCCAAAAGGATGTCTGATTATAAATACTTCTTTAGAATTTAATAAAGAGGATATTCATGTTTTCCAAGAGGTTAATAAGATGTTTGAGGGTTTTGAAGAGCGTTTAGGTTATGTTGTACAGATTGGACAAGAAAGAGGGGAGATTACAAAGAAATTTTCACTGGAAGAAATAACAAAAATATTAGCTAATGCATTCAAGGGTGTTAAAGTTGCTGAAAGAATGGGTGATTCAGTATCTTCAATTGAACAGGTTGTAAATATTACTATTGATATGATCCGTTTATAATCGATTGGTGATTTTTTATAAAAAAATTAGATGAATAGTCAAAAATAAAAAATATTTATTTTTTTTACTCATATTAGACTAAACGGTCAAAAAAGATTGACTGATTTTTTTTATTCATATTAGACCGAAAGGTCTGGAGTGGAAATAAATTAAAAAATATTTTATTAGAAAGCATAAACAATAAAGTATTTAAAACAAGAGATATTGTTCGATTTATTGAAGAAATATGTAGGACAGGCAAATTATTAGCATTATGACTTTGTTGTATAACAATCAAATGCATTAAGAAATAAATGATAAATACAGGATTTATTTATACTATGAATGTTAAAGATGAGCAGATGAGGGAATTTGGAATTAATACTCATATACATTTTAATGAAAATATGCTTTCTATTGCTTTTGGGAAATGTGAATCATTTATGAGTTTCTATACACTTCAAGATGATGAGTATAATAAATTTCTTGTTGCTGCTGATGGTGAAACAAGAATTAAACGTAGAAAAGAAGAGTTTCTAAAGGATCTTGATAAAGTCTTTGAATTTGGAGTAAAGCTTGCAACTGAAAGTTAATTTTTATAATCATATATGCAAAAGAAATTAATATTAAATTAGTATTTGATTGAAGATAATATTATAAAATAAGGAGAAAAATAAAGTGAAAACATTATTTGATAAAACTAATATAAATGGAATAGAAATTAAAAATCGTTTTTTTCGTGCTGCAACATGGGAAGGAATGGCTGATGAGAAAGGGCATTTAACAGATAAATTAATAAAATTATATGAAGATTTAGCAAAAGGAGGTGCTGGTGTAATTATTACAGGTGGAGCTTATATCACAGAAAATTCAAAATCATTACCAAATCAAATTGGTATATATAATGATGAATTTATTGAAGAATACAAAAAGCTTACTACCATGATTCACAAGTACAGAAGCAAGATTTTTCTGGAATTTGCGTATGCTACATTAAATGGGCAACATTTAAAACCAACAGATATCTTAGTGGAAGATATTAAAACTATGGCAGCTGCTTATGGGAAAGCAGCAGAAAGAGCTGAAAAAGCTGGTTTTGATGGTGTTGAACTTCATGCTGCTCATGGCTTTTTTCTTAGTCAGTTTTTAAATTCTACTGAGAATAAAAGAACCGATGAATATGGTGGAAGTATAGAAAGTAACTCGAGAATTATTTTAGAAATATATGATGAAATAAGAAAAGTAACAAGTAAAAATTTTTCTGTAATAGTAAAAGTAAATGGTATCAATAAAAATGAGGATGATGATACTTTTGAAACTTGTAAATATGCATGTATTGAGCTTTCAAAAAGAGGAATAGATGCAATAGAAATAAGTGGTGGAAGAGATGAAACTGATTATGAGGAGTCAATTTACAGAGATTATGCAGCTAAAATCGCAGAAGAAGTAGAAGCACCTATAATTTTAGTTGGAAAAAATAGAAGTACTGAAGTTATGGATCAAATATTAAATACCACAAAAATTAATTATTTTTCGCTTTCCAGACCTTTTATAAGTCAACCAGATTTAGTGAATTTGCTGGAAAATAACTTAATAGATAAGCCTAAATGTATATCTTGTGATAAATGCATGCAAGAAGATAGAATCTCATGCATTTTTAATAGATAGATTTTTTAAAATAGGTTTAAAAACATTAGTGTTTTTTTCAATTCTACTTTGTTTACATTTAAAATTTAAAAATGAATAAAAAGCCAGGGATTGTGAAGGTGATGCTTCGAATCCACCATGGAACCAACGAAAATCTAAAATTTGGATTTTTGTGGGTTTTTCATTTTATAGATATAAATTCATTATAGAAACCAAGTTCTGCGTCTAGAAGTTTAGTTGAATATCGTCAATTTTTATTACGGAAGAATATTTTCAATTATTTAGTGCGATAACGCTATAGAATACTATGAGTTTTTTGTGTACACTCTCCTATTATATTTCAGTATTTATAAAGAAAACTCATATTTCAACTGAAATATAGTATAATATTTGTTAGAATGTAAAGGGAGCGTAGTTAGGAAAATATAAAGCTTCCAAAGGAATAATAGATGAGAAAATAAGGATATGACAATATAATTGAGAAATACTACAATAAATTTTACGAGAACAAAAGATTAACTATAAATTCTGCAATTATAAATTAACAATTATTTTTGCAATATATTATGAAGAAGGATAGAGAGAAAAAATGAAGATAGCAGTTACTACTACAAGAGATGCAGATGAGAGTTTAAATTATAAAGCAAAAGGTGTATCTAAAGATTTAAATATACCATATATAAAAAGAGATAATTTAAGTATCAAAAAAACAATTTTGAAGGATGGCTTTGACTATTTATTAGTGGTTGAAAGAGATAAGATTGTTATAAAGGGAGAAGATAGTACACTGTTCTGGCATCCTAATATGTCAGAACTTAAGATTAAATTAATAAGACAAGGCAATAAAGAAGCTATAATAGAGGCAACAAAATTAGAAGAAGGAAATAGTATATTAGATTGTACATTAGGTCTTGCAGGTGATTCTCTTGTCTTTTCAGCAGTTGTTGGAGAAAAGGGGTATGTAGTAGGGACGGAAGTTAATAAGTATATAGCTTATTTAAGTAAATGTGGATTAGAAAGCTATAATGATGTTGATGGTAAAGCTATAGATAATATAAAGGTCGTTAATGAATCATATGAAGATTATATTTTAAAGCAAAGTGATAATAGTTTTGATGTGGTATATTTTGATCCTATGTTCAAAGAACCAAATAGAAAGTCAGCATCAATAAATTCCTTTAGGGATTTTGCAGATCACAAGGGATTAACAAAAGAGATTTTAATGGAAGCACTTAGAGTATGTAAAAAAAGAGTTGTTATTAAAGAAAGACAAGGTTCTAATGAGTTTGAAAAGCTAGGAATAGAAAAATATTATGGTGGCAAAAAAAGCGGTGCAATTATTTATGGAGTAATTAAAAAAAATATATAAGAAGATTAGATATAAATGAGAAATAACTGACACTATGAATTGAATTGGAAATGTACATAGATAATTATATATGTCATATTGGTAGTGGATTTCAAAGATCACACTTCGCCTCCACCAATGAAACCCTCGACTAATTAATTAGTCGAGGGTTTTCTTATTGTTTAATGAATATCACCGGTTATCGGTGGTCATAATTTGGAAATTCTCTGGACCTCCGAGGTGTTAGAGGGGAAGGTCGTGAGCCTCTTGCTACTCACTAAATTTAGAGTAATTTAATCAGCTCTTCTAACTCTTCAGATAAAGTTTTTGCAATCGTAAAATCAGTATCTTTTAAAGCCAATTCTATTTTTGTTTCTACTAATTTTTTCTTTTGTTCAATTTCTAAATAGTCTTTGTCAAAATGACCAGCATAAATCATCTTTCTAAATTTTCGTATACTCATTTTTCTAACTGTCTTATCTTCAATGATTAAAACGAAATCCATACAGTTAACTATAGAATAGAAATCATGAGAAATCATTAAAATTGCACCGTTATAGTTTTCTATAGCTTTTTCCAGCGCCATTTGTGAATAGGTGTCTAAATGACTTGTGGGTTCATCAAGAAGCAACAGATTTGCTTTACTAGCAGAAACCTTAGCCAATTGAAGCATATTTTTTTCTCCACCAGATAAAGACACTATCTTTTGATTAATGACTTCTCCTTCAAACCCATAGTTTGAAATGTATGCTCTAATTTCCTCATAGGTTTTAAAACCAGCATCTAAAAACTCTTCAAGTATCGTATTGGACTCATTTAGTGTTTTGCCTTGAAGTTGAGATAAATAAGCCATTTTAACCTGTTCATTTATCTCGATAGAATCATGATTGTTTTCAAAGATTTCTCGTAGTAAAGTCGTTTTTCCAGTACCATTTGAACCGATAAGGGCTACTTTATCAGTAGATTTAATCTCAAAGTTAACATTTTCTAGAAGCATATCATCAAAGCTAGCACCGTAATCATTAACTTTTAAAACAATGGTTTCTTCCAATTCATTATTTGTAAATAAACTGATATTGGGCTGTTTAATATTTACAAATGGCGCTTTAATTCTACGCTTTTCTAATCTCTCTTGAATTTTAACTCTAGCATTTAGAGATTTCCCTTTAGCAGATTCAGCGTTTTCAGTTGCGATAATTCTTAGTTTTTTTATCAACTTCTCGTTTCTCTCAAGTTCTTCAGTATCAGCAGCAGCTAGTTCTTGTAACTCAATTTTAGTTTGAAGTAATGTGAAGTTATAATCTATATAGCTTCCATCAAACTCTTGGAGCTCCATGTTCTCAAGGTGCAGAATTTTGTTAAAACAATGATTCAATAGATATCTGCTGTGCGTAATAATTAACATTGTTCCCTTGTGTGAATTAATTAAGTTTTTAAGAGAATTAAGGTTTTCAAAGTCTAAAAACACATCGGGTTCATCCATAATCATTAAGTCTGGACGATTTAGCATTTCCTTAATTACTTGAATAAGCTTAAATTCCCCACCACTAAGTTCGGACACCATTAAATCTTTACACTTCATCAAGTTTGCAAGATTTAGGTTTTTATTAATGTTCTTCTCGAAATCGTCCCCATTAATTGCATCAAATGCATCTAAAGCTTGCTGGTACTTTTCTAGTAAAGAATCAATATCGGTGGATGTTTCCATTTCAGCACAAATAGATGTTATTTCATTTTGTAGTTTAATAAATTCTTCCCCTATATATTGGAAAACCGTAATTTCTTTTGTTTTGTCCAGTTGTAAGAATTGACTTACATACCCAATTCTACAATTTGGGTCTATCTCGAGCTTCCCATCAAACATATATTTTTCTGGATCCATAATTATATCTATCAATGTACTTTTTCCACTGCCATTTGTTCCTATAAAGGCACAATGCTCTCCATCTTCTAATGTAAATGAAATATTGTTAAATAGGTCCTTTTGCGGAAATGAGTAGGACAAGTTATCAACTTTTATCATATTATTACCTCTCTTTATCACTAAAAAAGAGCCTATAAAAATAAGCTCTTCAATATATTCTCTTATCATTTGCAATTTTACACTTGATTTTTATGCAGTAAAGATAATCTATTGAGTTTAACATTGATAGCATAACACTTTTTTCGACTAAGTTCAATCATTTCATATCAGAAACAAAAACTGTCCCAGTTTTTGTAAAGGGTCTGGTACCTGGAATGGGGTCACACCGGCCACCTAATTGTTTTTAGCCCATGTAAAAGAATACAATATAGGACATAAGTGGTCGCAGGAATCTTTAAAAATGCTTTTTCAAGCATATCTGTTATTTCAACAGTTGTAAGCTTACGTTCTTTCTGAGTCTCTATTATTTCTATTTTTAATTCAATAGAATATCTACCCATGAAAAAATGCACCTCCAAATATTAAATATGATTATATCATATGTCTAATATTTGGGGTGCACTTCATGAAGAATGTGTGATTCTTTCTATTTAATTAAACATAGGCTATATATAGCAGCAGTAGAATGAATAAAATTACAAAGTCTCCATGGAACACAGCTTCTTGTATTAATATGGTCATGCCTTGTGAAAAATATGACTGTAACCTTTTATAAACAGAAGAATTGTGATAACACTAGATAACAGGTCTGTTATGGGCTGTGCCAGCCAAAGTCCATCCTGGCCCATGGCTCTTGGTAGAAGAAATATGGCTAATGCCAGTATCACAGATTGCCTTGATATGCTTATAAATATCGCGGTTTTAGGTTTTCCTGTGAGCATCATAAAGCCAGAACCAAATGTAGGGATAGAAGCGAGCGGAAGAAGAACTACATATTTCTTTAAACCATTCACAGCAATATTTACTAGTTCAGAATTCTGGGTGAAAAGATTAACGGAGAATTTAGGAAACATCTCCGCTATCAGGGTTCCTAAAGTTAATATGGCAGCGCCGAATAGAATAGCCAGCCCAAGGGTTTTTATCGTCCTGGAATAGCTCTTTTTTGCATAATTATAGCCGATGATTGGTTGAAATCCCTGTGCTATTCCATAAACTGGCATTAAAAATAACGATGTAATAGAGTTGAGTACTGTCATGGCTCCAATTGCCAGTTCTCCTCCATATAGGTTTAAAGAATAATTGCTGACGATTTGTGCAATACTGATGGATAATTGATTGGAAAAGGGAACTAATCCGATTATTAGTATGGCCTTTATTGTCGATGGATACAATTTAAAATTCATCTTTTTAAGCACTAAAGTACGCTTCAATTTTATTAAATAGTATAGTCCAAGGATTACCGTAACAAATTGTGCAAAAACTGTAGCTATAGCGGCTCCCCTTATACCCATGTGGAATACATAAATAAAGACCACATCAAGTATTATATTCAAGATACATCCAGTAATTGTAATCATTGCTGAAAACATTGGGTTTCCGTCGGTTCTCACTATAAAAGGCATACAAAAGCCCAGCATATTGAATACAGTGCCAATCATGATGATTGTAATAAAATCCTTGGTATAGGATAATATTTGGCCGCGTATACCAAGTGAATATAATATCTGGTTTTGAAAAATCAGATATATTATAGTAATTGTAATCCCTAATACAATGGATAAGGTAATTGCATTTCCGGCTGAATTTTCTGCTTCTCCTTTTTTATCTTCACCTAATTTTATGGATATATTAGAGCTGGCACCAATTGATATAAGGGCAGACAGAGCTATTACTACCGTAGTTATAGGCATCGTAAGTCCAATTCCTGTTAGGGCTAAGGCTCCAACCACTGGTATATTTCCTATAAACATCCGGTCAACAACGATATAAAGCGAATTGACTAGTAAACTAAGTACTGTCGGAACGGAATACTGTATAAGTAATTTTCCAATGGGCTTTTTTTCAAGTTCTTGTATCTTGTTCATTTTTATTACCTCCAATAAACACATTAAAGACATCTAATATCTATAATATAATTGTGAAAACCCATGGAATATGGGCTAATACATAAGTGATTAATCTTCGTCTGCTACAAGGTCTGCTTTATTTTGGGCTATTTCATAAAGTTTTTTATCCTCCAGATAATTCTCCAGAACAGTCTCTGCCTGTGCCATTACTTTTTCAATCAAACACTTACTATCCTCATGTAAATTGCAATCAAATAAAGCGCCTGTTCCTTCTGTTGCTTTGATTACATCCATAAAGGAAATAGAATCCATTTTTTTACGCAAAATGTAACCGCCGTTTGTACCTGGAGTTGACTGAATTAAATTAGCTTTTACCAGCTGCGTTAAAATCTTTGAAAGATAGGTAACAGACACATTAAAGTGAGCCGCCAGTGTTAGTACGCTAATTTTTTCACTTTTACCATGTTCTATCATGTATACAATAGTATGTAGAGCATAGTTTGTTGCTTTTGAATATTTCAAACTAAAACCTCCTTAAAGGGCATTAAAGATATTGCATATCTGTAATTATATAAATTGCAGTTGATTTTGTCAATCCTATAAACTGATACATTTTTCACACAATAAAAAGCATCATAAGTGAATTATTTACCCACTTGTTGTCATAAAGTCAGAGATAGCCTGATGATTTAGTTGTAAGTAGCCGTTGTGGAAGAGCAATAGCAGCTTTTTATTATATGGTAAGTTGAGAAGGTATATGTTATACCTGTTACGGTGAACCGTAACATAAGTGATGAAGGTTTTTACTGGAATTATAAATTTATTGTAAATCACTAATTTTATCAAAACCTATGATTGATTACACTGCTTAAAAGTAATTCAAGATAAATTGTATCATAAATAAAGGAGTCTTTTAGAGTATCTAGCTAAAAACACCGTAATAATACATTTTATCTTTGATATTGGAGATATGTGTTGAAAAAGAAAGGCATTTCTGCCATTTTGCAATATATTAAATATTATTTTTGTATAAGATCTTTTAAGTTGTTTGTGGTTACTTCAAGTTTCTCGAGAATAAGTTGTTTGCTAATTTCATAAAATGTGCTTCTATTTTGTTTTTCTTTGTTTAATATTTCATATCGATTCATTAATTCTAGGTGTCTTGAAATAGCAGATCTATCTTGAGTAAAGTTCTTCGCAATTTCTGTAATATTTTTTCATGTGTTTCAAGAAATTTTAGTTAATGGCAGTGTGTATTTAGTAATGAATAATATAAATAGAAGCTTATTAATATAATTAAGGTAAATGTATTTTTAAGACTTAATGACAATACAGGTTTAGACCATAAAAGTTTCACGTAAATTTCTATACAAAAGTAAAGAGCCACAAGGTAGCTTTAATACTTTGTGGCATAAATACACAAGTAAAACTGATCACTTTTGGAACTATTCCCCAAAGGGTGGGCAAATGCTTTAAAATTATCTAAATTAGGCAACTTTTTAAGATCGCTTTATATGTTGTTGTCTTTTAGCGGCATCTTTCCAGTTGCAAGCTTATCAAATGGATAATTTGCCTCAAAATTTCTGTTAAGCACATTGGCGACAGATCGTTTACGTTCAGGTTGTTTAAAATATTTCCTTGGGTTTATAACAACTAAGTAGCCATTTTCCTTCATTAATCTGTATACACGTTTATGGTTAACTGAAATCTTGCAATCATTAAGCAATGCATGAGTCATTCTATCAACGCCATAACATCCCTTATGCTTTTTATACAGCATCTTAAATAATCATGTTTTCTTGTTTTCTTTTTGTTAAGACGTCTCTATTTTTTCTCTACCTATAGTAACTAGAACGTTTTATTTCGGAAACTATAAGTAGTGTATTCAATGGAAAATCCTTTCTTATACATTTCGATTACTTCGTAGTATGTTTTTTTATTTTCACCCATTTTTCAACCATCCCCCTTGGCATATTTTCTTTCTCATGACTACCTTTATGGGGATATTTCAAAAGGGGGCCAGTTTTAAGTATAAATCAACACTTCTTTTTTATACTCAAAATCTCATAGGTGTAGTATAAAACGAAATTATTAGTTACATCTATTTTTAAGTGATTGATTCGGAGTTTGAAGAAAATGCGGCAGAATCATTAAAAATGAAAATCCGAATAATGATCTTTGAAAATTGAATAATGCGGTGTAAAAAACAAAAGGAACTTACATTTATTGCAATAGTGATCTTCTGAAACCGTGTAAGTATGATATAATTGTTATTAGTTTAAGTAAAAATAGTAAATTTATGAGACTTATTAATTAGTCGAGTTTTGGGGGAGAATTATGATTTTAATTATGGCTTCAATAGCACTGGGATATTTAGGTCTTAGTATAGGAACTATGTTTGGGGCAGAAATGTTTATGTATTTATTCGGAATTGTAGGATTTTTAAGTCCTGGGTTATATGTTTTGGAACAAGTATATAAAGAAGTGAGAAAGACAAAGTAATACGGAATATTCTTATAGTGTTCATTAATCATAAATTAGAAATAATTGAACAATGGTAATTTATTATGAACTAAAGCATAAAATTTTGGGGGATATAAATATGAATACTTTTAAGAAAAACACTAAACTAATTTTGATAGTAGTTTTCATTATGATTTTCGAGTGGTATGGATTAAAACAGTATTACAATTATATACCAATAAGTGCACCAACACCTAAAATTATGTACAAAAATAAAGCAATTGTTTTGAAAAATGCAGATTTTAACTGGTTTGATAAAGATAATGGAGGAAACAGTAATATTTTTGGAGACTCAGCTGAAACATTAAAAGATTATAAACCAGTTGACGTTGGGCGTGGGGATTCACTTGAATATAGCTTTCCAAAAAAACCACCAAGGATTATCTTAATAACTATAACTAAGTGGGATGGCTCACAGTGGAAATTAGTAGATAGGTATTTTAGATTTTACAGTGCTAAAAAAGAAGACAGGATACTCAAACTTCCTGCAGAAAATGGAATTTATATTTATGAAATAGATGGAGAATGGGATGAAACTCATAATACAGCAAACATCTTTAAAATAAACGTTAGCTAAGCTAAAAATAATTGTAATAGTAATTATTCAGTTCGTAATGTTCTTATCTAACGTCATAACTATAAAACCGAATATTTTATTAAAACACCGCATTATTCAGAGTTGAATTTTGGGGTGTTTTTGCGTCGCATTTCAAATACTATACGACATAACTATGCTATCAGTGATACGGAAGAAAAACTCTGATGCAGCTTCCTATTATTTATATAGCATGTTGTAGAAATAAGTTATATGCAACAAAATCGTCTGCAATAAAAAATTAAAAATATATTTTAATAGTGAAACAATCTTTGGAGAAAAGAAAATGATATTTTTAATAAAGTAAGTGGCTAAATTGTTGAAAATGAGGGGCTTTATAGATTGAATAGAAAAAATAAATAATATGTGTTTCGAAGGGTGTGTTTGGCACAATAGGAACAGTAAGAGGTTCACTTTATAACATATTCTATGTTGAAGCCGAGAAGCAACTAAACATTTCAAAATTAAAGTCCTTAAAGATATATTTGGGCACCAGCTTAGCATGTTATGATCTGCCTTTAAGTTCTTGAAAATTTTTAAAAATTCAAGGAAAACTCATTGAGAGAATAAAAAGGAAGGTGTGCATGCTTTTGCACATATACTGTATAAAAAGTTCGCACTTAATTTCTATAAACAAAAATAAGTACGAATTTTTTTGTTTTTTTATATTTGAATTCTAGTAATCTTGGATAGCTTTCAATCGTCTAAAGCGCCTTTGAGCAAGTAGAAATTGATTTTTGCTAACATTAATTTTTAAATTTTCTTTTGTGAAATCTTAGAAATATGAATTTGGCACATATTTTGCTACTTTAATAAAGCATATGAATTAAACAAGCTTGTCGTTCATTAATAAATTTAAAGGAGGCTAAAATAGATGATTAAAGTTTTATCTAAGTTTTTCACAACTCTTGTGCAAAAATTTCTTCCTGACCCACTTGTTTTCGCGATGATTTTAACATTAATTATGTTTGTCTCAGGTATTATATTTACTCCTCATACTCCAATGCAAATGGTGGGATTTTGGGGTAAGAGTTTTTGGAACCTTTTAGGTTTTGGAATGCAAATGGCGCTAATTTTAGTTACAGGTAGTGCCTTGGCTAGTTCACCACCTGTTAAACGTATTTTACAAAAGATTGCAAGCTTGCCTAAAAAACCATCTCAGGCTGTTGTGCTTGTTACATTTGCTGCAGCAGTTGCTAATATTATTAACTGGGGATTTGGTTTAATTGTTGGTGCTTTACTTGCAAAAGAAGTTGCAAAAAAAGTACCTCGTACAGATTATAGATTATTGATTGCAAGTTCTTATATTGGTTTTATGACTTGGCATGGAGGATTATCTGGTTCAGTTCCACTTTTAGCGGCAACTAAAGGAAATCCAATGGAAAAGGCTATAGGATTGATTCCTCTAAGTCAAACTATTTTTGCTCGATATAATATCATTATAAATATCGCCTTGATACTTATACTACCTTTGATGACAAGAATGATGATGCCTAAAGACGAGGATGTTATAGAGATTGATCCAGCTTTATTAACTGAGGATGATGTTGCTGCTGTTAATGCTGTTGTAGAGGAAAAGACATTTGCTGTACGTGTTGAAAATAGTAAAGTTATTGCATGGTTAATTGGTATTCTCGGGTTTGTATATCTAGGATATTACTTTACACGTGGCGGTACAATGGATGTTAATACTGTAAATATGATTATGTTCTTTGCAGGTATAATTCTTCATGGTAGTCCTTTATCTTATATGAACGCTATAGCTAGCGGAGCAAAAGGGACAGCTGGTATAATGGTGCAATTTCCATTCTATGCTGGAATACAAGGCATGATGGATTTGTCAGGATTAGGTGGCTTGATTACCCAAGGTTTCGTTAGTATATCGAGTGTACACACATTCCCATTCTTAGCATTTTTAAGTTCAGGATTAATTAACTTCTTTGTTCCATCCGGTGGTGGACACTGGGTTGTACAGGGTCCATTCATAATGCCAGCCGCACATGCGCTTGGTGTAAATCCTGGAAAAGCAGCTATGGCAATTGCATATGGTGAAGCTTGGATGAATATGGCTCAACCATTCTGGGCATTACCAGCCCTAGCTATAGCAGGTCTTAAAGTTAGGGATATTATGGGATTCTGCGTAACAACCTTGATTGTAGGTCTTTTAATATTTGGTATCGGTTTAAGTTTCTTTTAACAAGTGTGAAAGTAATTATAATTTCTTAGTGAGTTAATAGAAGTATTTTTGGGAGATTATAAAATTAAATAGTTGATTTTGAAGTTCTTAATTGTGTTTCAAATAATATATCTTAGTTATTTTTAGATATAAAAACCACCCCATTAAGTAGATTTTATATAAATGTCTACTTAATGGGGTGATTTTATTATTAAGCTACAACGTTTTCCACTTGCTTGACATGAAACTGAATAAATATATAATTAGAAATAAGAGTATATTTGAAAAAATTGGAAAAAGATTATTAGGGGGGATTCTGATGCGGCTTTTTAGTATGCGTTTTAGGCTTATGATTATCCTTACACTTGCAGTGGCAGTGCCACTCATTGGAAGTGGATATATATTAATTCACCGTGCTGAAGAAGCTATGAATTCTGAGAAGGAGAGCAAGCTTTATGGAATAGCAAGAACGTTGGATGCCAGCATGATAGGGGATTTTGAATCCTTATTGCCAGCAGAGGCTAAGAATGCTTCTCATGACGAAAAGGTACGACTACTTAACCAAAAGTTATCAGGGGTTACTGAGAAATTTACTTCAGGAAATCCAGGAGTAGGAGCCGGGTATTATTCTAAAGATCTCGACTGTATTATTACTTATGGACCAAGTTCTGAGTATGGCTCAACTGTTGGACAAGCAATAAGTAAGGAGCATTTGGGGCGTGAAGTAATGGCAAAAGGGAGGCCTTTGACTGCACGCGGTAAGATGGTCAGAGGAAACATTTTAAATGCCATGGTTCCAATTATTCGTAATAATCGTGTCATCGGATACGTATGGGCTAACGAAATGACTAAAAGTATAGAGAGTCAGATAAACGCGATGGAATCTGTAATGTACATAGTGCTGGCTGTTGCTTTGGTGCTAGGGCTAAGTATCAGTTTGACTTTGGCAAACAGAGTTTCTAATTCTGTCCACGGTATTATTCAAGGACTATTGAGGTTACGTAGAAATTTAAGCCACCGATTACCAGAAATTGATGGGGAATTTGGAGAGATTGCTTTTGCTATTAATGGAATGGCTCAAAGCCTAATGAATACTCGTTCACATACAGAAATTATCATGGAGAGTATGGTAGATGGAATTATTACAATTGATAATGATAAAAAAGTAACTGCTATAAATAGTGCTGGCTATTGTATTATGGGATTAAATCAAGATGTGATTGGTATTAATTATACAAGCCTTTTTTCTGATAATGCTAAAGTGCTTGACATATTGTTAGAAACTTTGCATGCAGGTAAAAACTTTATTGGATATGAAGTAGAATTTACTCGTCCTGATGGTGTAACGGTTCCTATAAGTGTTAGTACTTCCATGCTACATAACAATCAGAGTATATTAGGTGTAGTTGTAGTCTTCAAAAATTTATCAGAACATAAGGCCTTTGAAGATTGTGTAAGGAGAGTGGATCGTCTTGCTGCAGTTGGGGAACTTGCTGCTGGTGTAGCACATGAAATACGTAATCCTTTATCAGCTATTTCAGGGAGTGTGCAAATCTTGGTGGATGAATTGCCAAAGGAGAATTCCTCACGAGTTTTCGGAGACATTGTATTAAAAGAAGTTGAACGACTTAATGGTGTCATTGAAGACCTCTTATATTTTGCTAAACCTTCAAAACACTACGTGACATCTATAAATCCCAACGAACTTGTGGAAAATGCGCTTCTTTTACTTTTACCGAGTTTAAAAAAAGAGATTGTTGTTTTAGAGAGACACTTTGATTCGTCAATTGGAATTATTTCTGTTGATACCCAGCTCATTAAACAAGTTCTGATTAATCTATTATTAAATGCGATACAAGCACTTCCTCAAGAAGGGGGAAAAATCACAGTTATGACACAGGAGGCGATTAAAGGTATTGAGATTATCATAAAAGACAATGGAAACGGTATTGATCAGGAAAGTTTACCTAAAATTTTTGATCCTTTTTTTACCACTAAGGATGCAGGAACGGGTCTAGGACTTGCTGTTAGTAACAAAATCATAGAAATTCACCATGGATACATTCGAGCTGAAAGTGCCGTTGGTGTTGGAAGTACATTTACAATCTACTTACCATATGAAAGTTTACCAAAGTAAGAAAGGGGGAAGGACAGTATGTCAGGAAATATCCGCATTTTAATAGCTGATGATGAGGCGAGCTTGAGATTGGTGCTTCAAACAGCAATAAGTAAGCTGGGATATGAAGTAGATACCGTTAAAAATGGAAAGGAGGCACTGTGTATAGCTCAGGAAAACTATTATGATGTTGCAATCCTTGATATCCGCATGCCAGAGATGGATGGATTGCAAGCATTTTATGAAATTCATAAAATCAAGCCTAATTTGCCAATTATTCTTATGACCGCATTCGGGAGTTCGGAAATTGCAGTTGATGCCATGAAACAGGGTGCCTATGACTATATATTAAAACCTTTTAATCTTGAAAAGGTAAAGATTATTGTAAATAGAGCTATTCGCATGCAACAATTGACTCGAGAAGTAGTATATCTTACGCAGGAAGTAAAAGAGATAACCATGACAGCAACGGCTCCAGGTAAAATTATTGGGGAAAGCTCTAAAATCCAAGAAGTATATAAAATCATTGGCCGAGTAGCGAATTCAAAGGCTACGGTATTATTAACAGGAGAAAGTGGAACAGGTAAAGGGATGGTCGCTAAGACTATTCATTATACAAGTGATCGACGAGAAAAGCCTTTTATTCAAGTGAATTGTGGTTCAATTCCAGAAGGCTTGTTAGAGAGCGAAATATTTGGGCATGAGAAGGGAGCATTTACAGGTGCTTTTTTTCAAAAGCCTGGAAAATTTGAACTAGCGGAAGGAGGGACACTTTTTCTAGATGAGATTACGGAGATGAGTCCAAATCTTCAGGTGAAACTTCTTCGAGTATTACAAGAAAAAGAATTTGAACGTGTTGGAGGTACAAAAACACTTCATACCAATGTACGTATTATTGCAGCAACGAACCGTGATCTTATTAAAGAAATATCTGAAAAGCGTTTTCGGAAGGATCTATATTATCGGCTTAATGTCGTTTCAGTATGTTTACCTCCGCTTTGCGAAAGAGGAGAGGATATTGTTTTACTAGCTGATTATTTTTTAAAACGTTTTTCAGAAGAAGTAGGACGAGAAGGTATGTTTTTTGCACCAGAGGTATTAGATATTTTTCGTAATTATTCTTGGCCAGGAAATATCAGAGAATTAGAAAATGCAGTTGAACATGCTATTATCATGAGCAGTACTCCTGTTATCTTGTCGGAGCATCTTCCACTTAGTATAAGAGTAGAACATGTGGAAGAAGATGATTTCGTTAATCAGAAAAATGGCTATTTCAAACCTTTACGAGAAATATTGTTGGAAGTTGAAAAACGCTACATCTCTGAAGCTATAGAACGAACAGGCGGAAATCATACACATGCTGCAAAACTCCTTAAGATTTCAAGAAGAGCACTTCTTTATAAGATTCACGAGAATAATCTCGGTTAAACTAGGCAAGTAAAACTGAGGCTCCCAAAGATTCATAGTTGCTTAAAAATAGATATTTTCCGCGATTCTTCCACCATAACTTCATATGTGGCGGAAGAATTATTTTACCGAAGAAATAATCAACACTATCTTGTTTTAACTTGTTAGTAACATGAGAATAGTCATCTCTTGACGGTTACTTTGGATAGATAATATTCCAGTAGAGCAGAATAATATATTTATTACTCCGGTCAAAAGTATCAACAATGTAGGAAATGTCGACATGTTTTTGTTTACATTGTTATACATATGTGCTAAAATTTAAGGCTATGTTAAAGAATAATGTTGAAAATTAAACTTTTTATTTACATACAAAACAATGCAATTGATATATAATTAAATTGGTTCATGTATGTTTTTTGAAGAAGAATATGTGAAAAAGTATAGCAAGAAGACTTAAATTAAGTCTTCAGTAGGATTAATTAGAGGAGGACATTTTATGAAAATCTCAAAGAAAGATGCGTTGATGTGGTTTGAATTTTTTTCAATATTGCCAGAGGATGAGGAACTAATGATAAAACAACAAGAAATCATATACGCTACCTTTGCGCAAATTGAGGCAGCGATTGACAATAGAAATGATACGTTAATGTCGGAAATTAGAGGTTTAAAAACTTTGGAGAATAGAACTTTTTTTGTGGGAAATGAAAGCAAATTCTCACAAGGATGTCGTTCTTGTCTAATGGGCACTGGGTTGGGTGCAATTAGGAAAACGAACAAATGTAACATAGAGTGTAAGTTCTGTTACAATTATGGACATCTAGAAGATATTCCTCCAGTTGGCGAAGGTATGTGGGAAATTGGAGGTACAAAATTTTATGAGAAGGATATTGATTTACTTCTTTCCATCCACCAGAAACCGACTGGCATTGCCTACGTTTATTTAGAGCCATTTATGGAAATTGAAAAATACTATTCGATGATAAAGAAATTTAGTGATGCTCAAGTTTATCAACATTTATACACAAATGGCATTTTGGCTACGGAAGAGACATTGAAAGCATTAGGTGAAGCCGGTCTTAACGAGATACGTTTCAATCTAGGTGCTTCTAATTGTTCAGACAGAGTGATTGAAAATATTAAAATAGCGAAAAAATATATTAAAAATGTAGGTATTGAAACTCCAATGACTCCTGAGTTTTTTGAAGCATTTTTTAAGAAAAAGCAAGCAATTTTCGAGACAAAACTTGATTTTATCAATTGTGCAGAGTTACATTTAAATGAGAATAACATAGACAATTATTATGGGGAAAACATGTATACTTCTAGACATGGATATATATCTCCAACTTGGAGTAGGGAATTAACTCTGAAATTCATGAAAATAGCCGATGAAGAAAACTGGGATTTAGCAGTTCATGATTGCTCAAACAATACAAAATTTGCAAGAGATTTAAATTTGAGTAGCAAAGAGGGTAAGTGGTTCGGAGCTAGTAATTATGCATGTGAGTTCTCTAAGGTTCCATACGGAGTATTTTTACCAATACTACGTGATGACAATTTCAAATTTTTAAGTGAAGAAGAATTACCTGACGGTTATAAACCAGGAGAAATGATTTTTTAGAGAGTTTTGTCAATTTGTTTTTAAGACAAAAATTTGCCGTCAATCCATAAAATATAATAAATTTTTTAAAGTTGTTAGAGTTTAGTGTTTTCAAGGTATATAAAGGTATAATATATTATAAAAAAATAAAGTATAATAATCTTAGATAATGAACACTAGATATGAAAGCCGTTGTTAAGATAAATGAATGATATCAGGGATTTAGAAACTTTTAATAATAAAAAACAAGGAATTACTACGAGTGAAAATGGATTAGTAGTAATTCCTTGTTTTTGTTGTAGAAACAAGCGAAATCACTATTTCCTTAACTATTTTCGTTAATAAACTAGAATAATAATAATTGAGTTATCATGTACAGCTTTATTTATTTGTATTAAAACAATTTGTTTTAATACAAATAAATAGTAGATAAACATCACAAGAGGAACCTTCGCTAAATATTTAATAGTTTTGATTTCCTAGTATTAGGAAATGTATTCAAGATTATGTTTACAGTATTAATGTATAATAGTTTAAAGAAGACTTATTCGCTTTAATGGTAATAGTGGAGAAGAGGGATAGAATGTTAAATAAAAGAGGTGAAAGTTATGAGTAAAATAGTGGAAATATGCTGTGGAAGTTATTATGATTGTATACAAGCTTATAAAGGAAAAGCCGATAGAGTAGAATTAAATAGCGCTTTGCATATGGGGGGATTAACACCTAGTATTGCTAGTCTTGTTTTGACGAAAAAAAATACAAATTTAAAGGTT
Source organism: Clostridium sp. CS1-1 (assembly GCF_056135525.1). Taxonomy (NCBI): domain Bacteria; kingdom Bacillati; phylum Bacillota; class Clostridia; order Eubacteriales; family Clostridiaceae; genus Clostridium; species Clostridium sp. CS1-1. Next base: position 661,146 of record NZ_CM148680.1, read on the forward strand.
ATTTGCATGGCAAGGCCTAGAGGCGCTGGTTTTTGTTATGGGAAGGAAGATTATGAAACTCTATTATTGGATGTAAAAATTATGATGGAGCATGGAGCAGATGGAATCGCATTTGGGTGCTTAGATGATAAAGGTAATATCGATGTTTTTCAGACAAAAGAAGTGGCTGATATAGTTAAATCTTATGGTGAGGAAAAAGAAGTGGTATTTCATAGAGCATTTGATTGTGTTAATGATCCATATGAAGCAATAGAGACTTTAATTAGACTAGGTGTAGATCGTGTTTTAACTAGTGGTTTACAAGAAAAAGCTATTCAGGCATTGGATCTGTTAAAGAATTTACAGGAAGGGTATGGAGATAAAATTCAAATACTAGCAGGTAGCGGAATTAATGCTGGTAATGTTAAAGATATTATAGAGTCTACCGGTATTAATCAAGTTCATAGTTCTTGTAAAGAATGGTTAGAAGATAAAACTACAACTAAAAATCATGTTAGTTATGCATATAGTAATGATGCTTATGGTTACGATGTAGTGGATTCTAACCTAGTTAAGGAATTGGTAAACAAATGTAAAATTTAAATTAAAAAATGAGACCCTCGACTGTTATATCGAGGGTTTTCTTCTCTTTTTTGAATTTGTTACAGTATTATTAGAGGTGAACCATGCCACAAATGATTGAGTTTTTTATATTTAATATGTATTTTTTCATAAGGAGTAAGTCATAAAAGTTAATCCTTACTCTATAGCATATAAATTGTTAAGTATACAACAAAGTATTCTTTATGACCATAATATGTTTTTAAAGTTTAAAATATTTTAATAATTAAAGGTTGATGTTATCATTTACTCATGATAAACGATTACAAAGCTTAATATAAAGTAATGAAGGGAAGGTATTAAATATGAATTATTTTGAAGAGAGCTTAAAGCTTCATGAAGAAAATAAAGGTAAGATAAGTGTAGTGTCAAAAGTAAAGGTAGAAACAAGAGATGATTTAAGTCTTGCATACACTCCAGGTGTTGCGGAACCATGTAGAAAAATTCATGAGGATGAAGAAAACGTGTACAAGTATACTTCTAAAGGAAACATAGTAGCTGTAGTTACAGATGGATCAGCAGTACTTGGTCTAGGAAACATAGGACCAAAGGCTGGATTACCAGTTATGGAAGGAAAAGCAGTACTTTTTAAAGAATTTGCAAACGTTGACGCATTTCCTATATGCTTAGATACCCAAAATGTTGATGAGATTGTTAATGCTGTTAAACTTATAGCTCCTGGTTTTGGTGGAATTAATCTAGAAGATATAGGAGCACCTAGGTGCTTCGAAGTAGAGGAGAAACTAAAGAAAATTCTCGATATACCAGTGTTCCATGATGATCAACACGGTACAGCTATTGTAGTTATGGCAGGTCTTATAAATGCGCTAAAAATTGTTCGAAAGAAACTTGAAGATATAAAAGTTGTAGTAAATGGTGCTGGAGCAGCTGGAACAGCTATATCAAAGCTTTTAATTTCATCAGGAGTTAAAAATCTAATTGCTGTAGATAAAGTAGGAATTCTTTATAGAGGAATGGAAAAGATCGATGATGCAAAAACTGCCTTAGCAGAAATATCAAATCCAGACAATATAAAAGGAAGCTTAGCTGATGCACTAGTTGGAGCAGATGTATTCATAGGGGTTTCTGCTCCAGGAATATTAAAGCCTGAAATGGTAAAGACAATGAATAAAGATTCCATAGTATTTGCTATGGCAAACCCAACGCCTGAAATAATGCCTGAGGTTGCAAAGGCTGCAGGAGTAAAAGTTATTGGTACAGGACGTTCAGATTTCCCTAATCAAATTAATAATGTACTTGCTTTCCCAGGAATATTTAGAGGAGCATTAGATGTTAGGGCAAAAGAAATAAACGAAGAAATGAAAATTGCTGCAGCTTATGCAATAGCTAACAGTATAGGCGATGAAGAACTAAACGAGGACAATGTAATACCAAGCGCATTAGATAGAAAAATAGCAGCTAACGTAGCAGAATCTATTGCTAGGGCAGCTAGAGAAACTGGTGTAGCAAGATTATAATAACTATTCTAAGATGAGCAAAGTATAAAGGGTTAACTAAGAAAAAGTTAGCTAAGTAACTGCTTGCTGAATTCAGCAAGCGGTCAAAAGAAAAAATAAATGGAGGGATAAAAATGCAAATTCCTATTAAGAAGACGATAGATAAAATTCCAGGCGGTATGATGGTTGTTCCACTATTCTTAGGAGTATTAACTAATACATTTTTCCCACAGTTTTTAAAAATTGGTGGTTTTACAACAGGATTATTTGGGCCAGCCGCATCAACACCAATTTTGGCTTGTTTTATGTTCTTAATTGGTTCACAAATCCACTTTAAATTAGCACCAAAAGCATTAAAAAAGGGTGCACTATTAATTACAGGTAAATTTATAGTAGGTGCTGGTATTGGTATATTTGTAGGAAAGGTTTTTGGACCTGCTGGAGTATTAGGTTTATCACCACTAGCAATCCTTTCAGCTTTAACAAACTGTAATGGTGGATTATATGCATCACTTGCTTCACAATATGGTGATGAAACTGACGTAGGGGCATATGCTTTATTGTCTATAAAAGATGGTCCATTCTTTACACTAGTTGCATTAGGTGCATCAGGACTTGCTCAAGTTCCTTTTAAGGCACTTTTAGCAGTATTAATTCCAATAGTAATAGGAATGATTTTAGGAAATCTTGATGATGATATGAGAAAGTTCCTTGGAAGCAGTAAATTATTATTAATTCCATTCTTCTCATTCCCACTAGGAGCAGGAATGAACCTTGAAACTATAGTAAAAGCTGGAGGCCCTGGTATAATACTAGGAATAATAGCTGCCTTTACTGGAATAGGAGCTTATATACTTCTCAAGATATTTAAAGAAGAGCCTATAATTGGACTTGCAACAGGATCAACTGCAGGAAACGCTGTAGCAACACCAGCTGCTGTTGCAGCTGCAGACCCAGCATTAGCTGTTGTAGCAACAGTAGCTACTGCTCAAGTTGCAGCAGCATGTGTAGTATCTGCTATAATTTGCCCATTTATTGTTTCTTATGTATTTAAAATGATGAGAAATAGTAAGATGAAAAAATTAAACAAAGAAGCTATTGCATAACGAAAAAATAATTATTATAAATTTGATTAAGAAATATTTTATAATATTAAATTAAAGTTAATTTATGTATATTAGGTTTAGCATAAGCTTAAGGCTAAATAAAATGTATTAGATGGGTGTTAAATTAAACACGGAACAATGGAAGACAACAATGAAAGAAGTGCTATATAATAGGATTGAAGTATCTACTCCTATATTAATCCTTCTATCTGTATGTATGCTCTTCCATGATTTCGTGTTTTAAACTTTTTAATTATAAAATTTAAATTTACGCATATTAAGGTTGAGGTGGTGAATATGAAAAAGGCAATGAAGCTGCAAACAAAGATTACCCTATTAATTATCACAGTAGTGTTTGTTTCTATATCCATAATTATTTCTTTTGTCGTTTCATGGATGACTGGAAATATTGAAAGCAAGGCTAGAACTAATATTATGAATGTAGCTGAGATGGTAGCACATTCTAGAGAGATAGTAGATGCACTGGAGGCTAAGGATCCCAGCAGAAAGATTGGACCTTATGTTAATATACAACTTAAAAATTTAGAACAGATTGAGTATATAATTGTAGCGGATAGTGAGGGGGTAAGATATTCTCATCCCAACCCTGAAATGATAGGAAAAAAGTTTGTTGGAGGAGATCAGTATAGAGTAGTTCAAAAGGGAGAAACATATATTTCTGAAGCCACAGGGACCCTCGGAAAATCTTTGAGGGCTTTTACTCCAATATATGATGTGGAAGATAAGAGAGAAATAGGCTTTGTTTCTGTAGGTACACTTACTCACAGCATTGAAGCAGCTAAGCATACAGCTATTTTATATATAATTTTAATTGGTTTTGGTGGGCTTATAGTAGGTATAATAGGGGCGTTCTTACTGGCAAGTAACATAAAGAATACTTTGCTGGGACTTGAGCCTGAGGAAATAACAAAACTTTATAATGAAAAGATGGGAATTCTTGATGCTATTCATGAAGGGTTAATAGCTGTTGACCATAGAGGTAGAATTACTCTTATAAATGATTCAGCTTTAAATATATTACATTTTGGAAATAGTCTTAATGATGAGCAAATTATAGGCCAGAATGTAGAAGAGGTTATTCCCAATACTCGTTTGATTAATGTACTAGAAACAGGGGAATCTGAATTTGAAGAAGAGCAGAGGATAAATAATACCATAATAATGACTAATAGAGTTCCTATAATGAATAGAGGGAAGGTTGTAGGAGCTATTGCCAGCTTTAGGGATAAAACAGAGGTAACCAAAATGGCAGAAGAGCTCACTGGTATTAAAAAAATGACCTGGTCCTTAAGAGCTCAAAATCATGAATTTATGAATAAGCTTCATACCATAGCAGGACTTATACAACTGGAAGAATACGAGGAAGCTCTACAATTTATATCAGATGTAGCAAAAGTAAGAAGCAACATAAGTAATATTTTAACGGAAAATATAAAAGATGCTTCATTATCAGCTCTATTGCTGTCAAAGTATAATAAAGCTGAAGAGTGTAGGGTTAAGCTACAAATAGATGAAAATTCAAAGCTTACGAAGTTACCTCAGTACATGACTTCTGAAGAAATTGTATCAGTTGTAGGAAATTTAATAGAAAATTCTCTAGATGAAGTTAAGTATGATGGGTCTGGATTTATATATATAAAAATAGTTGAAAATGAGGATTTCTTAAGTATAAAAGTGAAAGATAACGGTGGTGGAATTCCATTAGAGCATAGAGAAAAAATATATGAGCAAGGGTTCTCAACAAAAGAAGGGCAGCGTGGACAGGGCATGTATATTATAAAGAAAATAATTGATGAGCTTAACGGCACAATAAACTTTGATGTGGATGAAGGTGTTCATTGGGATATAAATATACCAATGACAAAGAGGTAAAAGCACTAAATGGGCTTTTATGGGTAAAAGGAGGAATAAGCTTGATTGAAGTAATGATTGTTGAAGATGATCCTATGGTTAGGGAAATAAATTCCAAGTTTTTAAAAAGAATAGAAGGATTTACTTTGTATAAAGCAGTTTCTAATCTTGATGATGCAAAAAAATTTATATCTATTAAAAAGCCAGATTTAATATTACTTGATGTATATCTTCCTAAAGAAAATGGGATCGATTTCTTGAAGTGGATAAGGGGACAAGAGATAGATATAGATATTATTTTAATTACAGCAGATAAATCTATTGAAAGAGTACAGGAAGCTTTTAGAGGTGGAGCTGTAGATTATCTTATAAAGCCTTTTAGTTTTGAAAGATTTAAAGAATCACTTATTCAATTTAAGAGTAGGTATTATCAATTTAAAAAAAATGATGTAATTGAACAAAAAGACTTAGATAAGCTAGTATCTAGTTCAAATGTTTCTCAAAATGAAGATGATTTTGCCAAGGGGCTTAATAAATATACCTATAGAGCTATATGGGATGAAATGGAAAAGAGTAATTATGAGGATTTTACAGCAGAGGACCTAGCAGAAAAATTAGGGATAGCAAGAGTAACAGTTAGAAGATATCTTGAATATATGGAAAAAGAAAATAAAGTAGAAAAGCTAGTTGAATACGGTAAAGTAGGCAGACCCCAACATAAATACCACAAAATTTAATGCTATACATCTATAAAATGAATACTATTACTTTTATACAATAAAAAGCTCTTGATTTCAAGGGCTTTTAGTATTTTATTGGAAAATCAAAGTAGTGTAATATTTTAAAAATCATATATTTATAAGTAATATTAATAATAATTGTTTTAAGTAAAAACACTACAACATAAAATTAAACGTATGCTTCATTTATATAAAGTTTATTAATCTAAAAGTATTAATTTTAAATTTTTATTGTGATTATAAAGGGGATGGGTATCACGGAAAAAGAAGAAAATAAAAGAAATAAAATTACAATAGGTATTATAACTTCTCTTTGTACTTTACTTATTATATATTTTGGTATGACAATATACTTTATGAATCATTTTTATTTCGGCTCCGAAATTAACGGCGTTAATATTTCAGGTAAAACTGTAGAGGAAGTAAAAGAACAAATGACATCTGAACTACAGGCATATGTTTTGAATTTAAAAGGACGAGGTGGTAAAAGCGAAAAAATTAGAGCGATTGATATTGGTTTAAAGTATAATTCTGGTGGACAATACAAGAGTTTTAAAGATAGGCAGAATCCTTTTAAGTGGGCTTTAGTAATTTTTAATACAGAAGATTCTAAAATAACAGATGGAGTTTCATTTGATAGTAAACTGTTGAAAGAAAAGGTGAATAAACTCTCTTGTTTTGATAGTAGCAATATAATTGAACCTAAAAATCCTAGCTTCAAATATACAGAGAGCGGATATGTGATTGTAAGTGAAGTAAATGGAAACAAGGTAAATAAAGATATTCTATATGATTGCGTGGTAAAAGCAATACTTAAAAAAGAGACAATAATGGATTTAGAATCAAATGATTGTTATATACGCCCTAACTATACTGCAAATTCACCAAAAATTATTGGAATTAAAAATACTCTTAATAAGTATACGTCTTCAAAAGTTACTTATACTTTTGGGGAACTTAAGGAAACTATAGACGGTTTGATAATAAATAAATGGATTAATGTTAATCAAAATCTTGAGGTTGTAGTTGAGGAGGAAAAGGTAAAGAATTATATGAATACACTTTTTAATAAATATAACACAATTGGTAAGACAAGGAGCTTTGTTACAGCATCAAGAACTGCAATAAATATTAGTGGTGGTGATTATGGCTGGTCGATTAACACTGCTAAAGAAATACAAGATTTAATTTCAGTTATAAAAAAAGGACAAACTATAACCAAAGAACCAACATATATTAAAACAGCACTATCTTATGGTAATGATGATATTGGAAGTGTTTATGTAGAGATAGATATGACAAAACAACATTTGTGGTTTTATAAAAATGGTGTGCTTATAGTACAAGGTGATATTGTTACAGGTAATGTAAGTAGTAATCACTCAACACCTGGGGGAATCTATAGTTTGAAATATAAACAAAGAAACACTATCTTAAAAGGTCAAGACTACAGTGCTCCTGTTGATTTTTGGATGCCGTTTAATGGCGGAATTGGAATTCATGATGCAAGTTGGAGAAGTGAGTTTGGGGAAAATATATATAAGACAAATGGTTCACATGGTTGTATAAATTCACCATACTATTTAGCAAAAGCAATATATGATAATATTGAAGAAGGATATCCAGTTATTTGTTATTATTAGCTACTATATAGGGGGAGGAGGAAGCTTCGTAGTACTGGTGAATTTTATCCAACTAAAAACTAAAGGTGAAAGAGTTCTATTTAATGAGGTGGTAAATATAGAGCACATAGAAAGTAATAAGTTAACAAAGAATAGAAAGAAAAAGGTTATTCGCTTATATTATATAGGTGTGAGGAGTTTAGCAAATTACTTATTTAAATCTATATATTAACTAGAGGATGGTAAAAGAATGAAAGTTGATTTAAGCAAAATAGTTAATAATAAAAAAATTACAGCTCTAGAAGAGCAAGTACTCAAATATATAATTAATAATATTGACTCTGTTATGGATATTGGCGTCAGAGGCGTTGCAGCTGAAAACTACACCTCTACATCTACAATCATGAGGCTTTCAAAAAAACTAGGTTTTACCGGATTTATTGATATGATTTATAACATAGTTCCTCTAGTAGATAGCAGCAATACAGGAGTTACAGAAAAGTCAGAGGCATTAATAGGCACAGATATTAATTTTTTATCCAAGTATATAGAAGAAGACCACATAACAAGATTTGTAGAACTACTATCAAAAGGAACAGGAAAGTATATCTTTATTTATGCAAGAGGGTCTTCTAAAATAGCTGGAGAATATTTTAACAAAAAGCTGCTAGGCATAGGAATAAAAAGTATATTAATAGATTCTATAGGCAGTTTTGAAAATAATCTAGAAGATATGGAAATGCTAATAGTAATATCAAAATCTGGGGAAACTAAAGAGGTATTAGATAAGGTTCAAATAGCAAAGAAGAAAAATAAATTAGTTGTTTCTTTTACAAAGGAAGTTGATAATAGTGTTTCAGTTCTTTCTAATATTTCTTTTAAGATATTTGATATGCATAAACTAGATGACAGCAATTTATTACCTAACTCATTTTTTGCAAATATGATTATGTTTATGGAATACTTAATTTATAGATACTATGAAGAAACAAAAAAGGAAATAAAAGTAAATAAATAATCTAATTTGAGGAACCTGTTATCTTTTATGCTAACAGGTTTCTTCATGTTTGAAATCCATTTCGAAAAAGTGAAAACGTATATATAATAAAGCTGTAAAAGGAATTAAGTAATCAAAGCTGTAAAAAAATAAAGTAATTAAGAGGTGAAAATTATGAAGGATAAGATTATGAATGCCATGCAAAGATTCTCAAAAGCTATGTTTATTCCAGTATTAATACTTCCAATAGTAGGTATACTGATAGCATTTGGAAACATATTAACAAATGCTAAGTTAGCTCAATATGCACCATTTCTAAAAAATAACTTAATATTTGGATTTGGTAAAATACTTTCTGGATCATTAGTGCCTATACTAGCTAACCTTGGAATAATATTCTGTGTAGGTTTAGCAGTAGGACTTGCAAAAGAGAAAAAAGCAGAAGCTGGGTTTACATCGGTTTTAGTTTATTTTATATTCAATAATGCTATGAATATCTTTCTTAGTTTATCAGGTAAATTAGTTCCAGTTGATAAATTAAGAGGGTCTGGTCAGGCAGTGGTACTTGGAACGCAAGTTCTGGACATGGGAGTTTTCTTAGGAATAATTTTAGGTATAGTTGTAGCTTATTTTCATACAAGTACTGTAAAAAAGAATTTAATGGAGCTTTCCAGATATATGGAGGTTCAAGACTAGTATTCTTAATACTAATTCCGGTAGTTGTTGTATTAGCGGTTACACTTTCTTATGTTTGGCCAACAGTACAGCTCGGAATATCAAGCTTAGGATACTATATACAAAAGTCTGGTAACTTCGGAATATTTATGTATGGAATGTTAGAAAGACTTTTAATTCCAACAGGATTACATCACTTAGTTTATACTCCATTCCTATATACTCAGCTTGGAGGAATAGAAACCATAGGAGGAAAGGTTATAGAAGGAGCAAGAAACATTTACTTTGCGCAAATTGCAGATCCTTCAATCAAGGTATTATCTAGCACAGTTATATGGGATGCTAGAGGATTGTCAAAAATGTTTGGTCTAGTAGGAGCGTGTCTAGCACTTTATCATACAGCAGATGCTGATAAGAAAAAGAAAGCTAAAGCAATACTTATTCCAGCAGCAGTAACATCAATAATAGCGGGGGTAACAGAACCTATCGAGTTCTCATTCCTGTTCACAGCACCGATATTGTTTGGAGTACACGCAGTATTAAGCGGACTTGGAATGGTTGCTTTAAATATATTAAATGTAAGAGCAATAGGGCCTAACGGACTTATAGACTTCCTATTATATAACCTACCATTAGGTATAGCAAAAACAGGTTGGCCTATGTTTATTCTAGTAGGAATTGCACAGTTTGCAGTTTACTATGTAATATTTAGATTCTTAATAGTTAAACTTAATTTAAAGACTACTGGAAGGGAAGATAGTACTGAAGAAGTTAAACTTTACAGCAAAAATGATTATAAAAATAAAGCAGTAGCAGAAAAAGAAACAGAAACAAAAGCTTCAGGCAATGAAGCACTTGTAATAATAGAAGCATTAGGTGGAAAAGAAAATATTAAAAAAGTAGATAACTGTTATACAAGATTAAGATTGATTCTTGAAGATACATCAAAGGTTGATGAAAGCACATTAAAAGGAACAGGTGCAGCAGGAGTAATTAAAAAAGGTGAAAATGTTCAGGTGATTTACGGATTACAGGTAACTAGAATTAGATCTATGGTAGATGAAGCTTTAGGAATTGTAGGAGAATAGTTTTAATTTAGATAAAGTATTAGGGTAGTTGGGGAATAAAATAAATTGAAGGAAAGAGGTAATATATATGAAAAAACATTCTATTGTTATTGCAGGAGGAGGAAGTACTTTTACTCCAGGAATAGTTATGATGCTATTAGATAATGTACACCGTTTTCCGATTAGAAAATTAAAATTATATGATAATGATGGTGAGCGTCAAAGTGTTATTGGCGAAGCCTTAGAGATAGTATTAAAAGAAAATGCGCCGGATATTGAATTTTCTTATACTACAGATCCAGAAGAGGCATTTACTGATGTGGATTTCTGTATGGCTCATATTCGTGTAGGAAAATATGAAATGCGTGAGAAAGATGAAAAGATTCCTCTAAAGTATGGATTAGTTGGTCAGGAAACTTGCGGACCAGGAGGAATTGCTTACGGAATGAGAAGTATAGGCGGTATGTTAGAGTTAATAGACTTAATGGAAAAGTATTCACCAAACTGTTGGATGCTTAACTACTCTAATCCAGCTTCTATTGTTGCAGAAGCTTGCCGTAGATTAAAGCCAAATTCAAAGGTTTTAAATATCTGTGACATGCCAGTAGGAACACTTCGTCGTATGGCTGGTATTGTGGATATGGAGCCAAGTGATTTAGAAGTTAAATACTTTGGATTAAATCACTTTGGTTGGTGGACTAGCGTTAAGGATAAACAAGGAAATGATTTAACAGATAGAATCAAGAAATATGTTGCAGAAAATGGATACCTAACAGTAAAGGAAGTAGAAACTCAACACACTGATCCGAGCTGGCAGGAAACTCATAAAAAGGCAAAGGATTTATTAGCAGTAGATCCAAGATTCTTACCTAACACTTATTTAAAATACTACCTATATCCAGATTATGTTGTAGAGCATTCTAATGGAGAATATTCTAGGGCAAACGAAGTAATGGATGGAAGAGAGAAAAATGTATTTGAAGCAGCAAGAGCTATTGTAAAGAATAAAACAGCAAAAGGCGGGGAATTCCACATTGATGCTCATGCAACCTTTATAGTAGATTTAGCTAGAGCAATTGCTTACAATACTCACGAAAGAATGTTATGTATAGTAGAAAATAAGGGAGCAATTGCTAACTTTGATCCAACTGCTATGGTTGAAGTACCATGTATTGTTGGAAGTGATGGACCAGAACCTTTAGCACAAGGAGAGGTTCCACAATTCCAAAAGGGGTTAATGGAGCAGCAAGTGTCCGTAGAAAAATTAGTTGTTGAAGCATGGATAGAAAAGAGCTATCAAAAGCTATGGCAGGCACTTACTCTATCTAAAACTGTACCAAGTGCTAGAGTTGCTAAATTAGTATTAGACGATCTTATAGAAGCTAATAAAGGCTATTGGCCAGAATTGAAATAAATGTTTTAAATAGGAATTTTGCATATTAATGTTTAAATCCTATATTAGACGAGACAAAATAGATTATTAATAAAACAAGCTTCACTATCAAGTGGGGCTTGTTTCTATAGGAGGATATTATGACTATATTAGATAAGATAATTAAGAATAAAATAGTAGCTGTTATAAGAGGGAACAACAAAGAAGAAGCAGAGGCGATAATTAAGGCTGCCATCCATGGCGGCATAAAGATTATAGAAGTTACCTATACAAATAAGGATGCATCAGAGATTATTAAAGGCTTGGTGAACAAGTATGATGATGTAGTCATAGGTGCAGGAAGTGTTTTAAATATAGATACTGCAAAGGAAGCAATTCAAGCAGGAGCACAGTTTATAGTAGGACCTAACTTTCACAGTTCTATTAATAAATACTGTCAGGATAAAAAGGTAGACTACGTACCAGGATGCTTCACACCAACAGAAGTAGTAAATGCCCTAAATGAAGGTGTAGAACTTATAAAATTATTCCCTGGAGAGGTATTAGGTCCTAAATACATTAAAGCTATAAAAGCACCTATTAAGAATGTAAGGGTAATGGTAACTGGCGGAGTTAACTTGGAAAATATTGAAGAGTGGTTAAGCAGTGGAGCAGATGCTTTAGGAATAGGAAGTATACTTACTTCTGGCACGAATAATGAACATGAAAAAATCGCAGGTAAGGCAAGAAGATTCATGGGGAAAGTTGCAGGTGAGAGATAATGGGAAGGTTTCTTTCTATAGGTGAAATACTTGTAAGGTTTACTCCAAAGGCTTTTGACGTTTATGATAACAATAATGAGTTTGAATATTTCTTTGGGGGGTCAGAGGCTAATATAGCTTCTACACTTTCTTTCTGGGATATTGAAAGTTCAATACTATCTGCTCTTCCAGATAACACATTATCAGAAAATGTAAAAAGATATTTTAGAGGACTGGGAGTAGATGTAAGCAATATAGTAACAAAGGGAGAAAAGATAGGTTTATATTTTCTAGAAAGAAGTTCCGGAGTCAGAAACAGCAGTGTTATATATGATAGAAAGCACAGCAGCTTTTCAGAACTTAAAATTGAAGATATTGATATTTCTAAGGTTTTAGAAGGAGTAACTTGGCTTCATTTTAGTGGAATTACCCTAGCAGTAGGAGAAAACTCTAGAAATTTAGTTAGAGAAATAGTTAAAGAGGCTAAAAGGAAAAATATATTTATAAGTATAGATTTAAACTTCAGAAGTAAGATGTGTAGTGCAATAGATGCTAAAAAATATATGACAGAGCTTGCACCTTATGCTGATATGTGCTTTGGCATAGAGCCTATAATGGTTAACGAAGAAGACACAGAGATGTTTGATAGAGAAAATTCTACCAAAGAAGATATATTTGCAAGAATGAAGGAATTAAAAAGTGAATTTCAATTTAAATATATATTTCACACAGAGCGTACAAATGATAAGGAAGACAACAATAGCTATTATGCCTATGGTTTAGGAGAAAACCTTGAAGAGTCAATAAAAGCAACTACTAGAATGACTGAGAGAGTGGGAAGTGGAGATGCTTTTGTAGCTGGAGTAATCTATTCAGTAATGAAAGAGAAAACTTTAAAGGAAGCCTTAGATTTTGGAGTGGCATCGGCTACTCTAAAGTGCACAATAAAAGGTGACAGTATGGCAGTAGAACCTAGTGATGTAGAAAAAATAATATGCTCTAAAAATATTATAGATAGGTAGGAGAGAAAAATGTTACATTCTCAAAAGGTAAGAAAAATAGCTCCTGAAATGGATTCATTAAAAAGAGGTATGGGCTGGGATACTAAGGATCTAGAAAAAATACAAGTAATAGTTGAGAGTACTTATGGTAAAAGTCATCCAGGAAGTGCACATTTAGATGTAATAGTTAATGAAGCCATGTATGAATTAGACAGCCTAGGGGCAAAACCAGCAGATTATTATGCAACAGATGTCTGTGATGGTCAAGCTCAAGGTCATGATGGAATGAATTATTCCCTTGTATCTAGAGAGATAATTGCTAATATGATAGAAATACATGCAAATGCCACAGGCTTTGATGGAGGGGTATTTGTGGCAAGCTGTGATAAAGGCATGCCGGGAAACTTAGTTGCTATGTGCAGAGTTAACATACCTTCTGTAGTTGTTCCTGGTGGAATTATGAATGCTGGACCTAATCTTTTAACATTAAACCAAATAGGAACCTATAGTGCAATGCATAAAAGAGGGGAAATAACTAAGGAACAATATGAGTCTTATAAAGAAAACGCGTGTCCAAGCTGTGGAGCATGTTCGTTTATGGGAACAGCGGCTACCATGCAAGTAGTTAGTGAAGCCTTAGGCTTAGCACTTCCTGGTGCAGCGCTACTTCCATCTACTTCAGATATATTAAAGGTTTATGCTAGAAAGTCTTCAAAGGCCCTTATAAACCTAATAGAAAAGGGAATTAAGGTTTCGGATATAGTAAATAAAAAATCTATTGAGAATGTAATAATGGTTCATGCTGCTATTGGAGGTTCAACTAATGCATTACTTCATATACCAGCAATTGCGAAGGAATTAGGAATAGAAATTAATCCAGAAGACTTTGATAGAATTCATAGAGAAATTCCTTTTATACTAAATGTGAGACCTAGTGGACACTGGCCAGCTAACTATATATTTTATGCAGGTGGAGTGCCAGCTATAATGAATAAAATAAAGAAATATCTTCATTTAGATGTACTTACAGCAACAGGAAAGACCTTAGGAAAAAATCTAGAAGCTTTTGATGCCAAAGAAGTCTATGGAGAATACTTAAAATCAGCACCTAAGATGGACTACAGTGAAGTTATATACGATGCAGAAAACCCAATCAACAAAAGTGGAGCTGTGTCGGTATTAAAAGGTAATATAGCTCCAGAAGGCTGTGTAGTAAAACACTCAAGTCTTCCTGCTGGAATGAAAGATATAAAACTTAAAGTTAGAGCTTTTGACTCAGAGGAGGAAGCTTTTGAAGCAGTAATAAGTGGAAGCATTAAACCAGGAGATGCTATGATTATAAGATATGAGGGACCTAGAGGTTCTGGTATGCCTGAAATGTTCTATACAACAGAGGCAATAGCATCAGATGAAAAGTTAAATTCTACAGTAGCTTTAATAACTGACGGAAGATTCTCAGGAGCAACTAGAGGACCAGCAATAGGACACGTATCGCCAGAAGCAAGTAGTGGTGGTCCAATAGCCTTTGTTAAGGATGGAGATATAATTCATATAAATATAGAACATAGAGGTATAAATATTGTAGGAATAAATGGAGAAGAAAAAAACCTAGAAGAAGTTGCTTATATATTAAATGAAAGAAAAAAAGATTGGAAACCAAAGGCACCTAAATATGCAAAGGGAGTACTTGGACTGTATACAAGTATGGCAACCTCAGGTATGGAAGGTGGAGTTATAAAAATAAAATTATAGATTTATGTTGTTGTAAGGGCAATAAAGTTTACGAATTCTCCAAAATTTTGTAGATTTAGCTTACTATGTTTCACCTTTAACAGTGAAACCCTCGACAAGAATGCCGAGGGTTTTTCTTCTATACTCCTCATTGGATTACTCATTCATAAGTAGAAATAGAAGCATAAAATATATGCTACTTTGAATAAAATTCAGATATTTCGTCTAAGGGCTTTCTATTTTTAATTCTTGTATTATATTCTTTAGCATAACCCATAGAAATTATTAGCGTAACCATTTCATTTTTAGGTATATCTAAATGCTTTTTTATTTCTTTCTCGTTAAACCACCCCATCATACATGTACCCAAACCTTCTTCAGCGGCTTGAAGACAAAAATGCTCAGCTGCAATTCCTACATCTATAAGGTAATAAGGAATACTTGTAATCATTTGTCCTACCTTTGTTTTTAGATTTCCTTTGCTTGCAGTAACTACAACAAGAAGGGGAGCTTTTAAGGAAAATTTATTAAATGAAACTAATTCATTAAATGTTGATTTTGCAACTTTATCTCTTAGTTCTGGAGCATCAACAATAATAAACCTCCATGGCTGAGAATTGCAAGCAGAAGGAGACAGTCGAGCTGCCTCAAGGCAACGGTTTATTTTTTCTGTTTCAACAGGCTTATCAGAATATACACGAACACTCTGACGGGCTTTAGCTAATTCTAAAAAATTCATAGATGTACCTCACAATATTAAATATTTATCCGATGACTAACCGATCTAATACTTCCCCGCACTCTATGAAAGTGATTATCACCAAATCAAAGATATTGGTTCTCTACTTTTTCAAGAGTTGGAGCAAGGAGCGGATGTATCCATGGATAACGAATTTTTAGTATCAAATGGAGTTAACGATCCCTTTGATACTAAAAATTTTGTTTATATACTTATATTACGTTGTATTGCCAGAAAGTAAAATAAAAAAGTCTGATATTAGAGAAATATTATTTATATAAAATAGTTAATATATCAATTCAGCAAAGAAACTGAATCGGGTGTGTCTATATATTTAATATTGAGCATATATGAGGGATAGTAAGGATTATTAAGTTAACTTTAAATTGATGATGCTAAGACTAATAATATGTAAAGTAAAAGATGTTAAGATAACATTCGTCGCTTGATGAGCGGTAAATAAATGAACAAAATTCGATAACTAAAAAGTTGTTGACACTAAGTGTTTGTTTGTGATATTATGTAAAAGCTGTCAAGAAAGATTGAAAATAAAAAACATCAAAAAAATTCTTGACAAAGCAAAATAGAAATGATAAGATATGTGAGCAGTCGAGTTAAATCGACATGATCCTTGAAAATTAAACAGAGTGAAGATAAGTAAAACTTGTTTTAAATAAACCAGCAATTCTTTGAGTTACTTTTAAAGTAACAAAACAGTAATGAGCAAGCAAACTTTTAAATTGAGAGTTTGATCCTGGCTCAGGACGAACGCTGGCGGCGTGCCTAACACATGCAAGTCGAGCGATGAAACCCTTCGGGGTGGATTAGCGGCGGACGGGTGAGTAACACGTGGGTAACCTGCCTCAAAGAGGGGGATAGCCTCCCGAAAGGGAGATTAATACCGCATAACATTAGTTTTTCGCATGAAGAACTAATTAAAGGAGTAATCCGCTTTGAGATGGACCCGCGGCGCATTAGCTAGTTGGTGAGGTAAAGGCTCACCAAGGCGACGATGCGTAGCCGACCTGAGAGGGTGATCGGCCACATTGGAACTGAGATACGGTCCAGACTCCTACGGGAGGCAGCAGTGGGGAATATTGCACAATGGGCGAAAGCCTGATGCAGCAACGCCGCGTGAGTGATGAAGGCCTTCGGGTTGTAAAGCTCTGTCTTTGGGGACGATAATGACGGTACCCAAGGAGGAAGCCACGGCTAACTACGTGCCAGCAGCCGCGGTAATACGTAGGTGGCAAGCGTTGTCCGGATTTACTGGGCGTAAAGGATGCGTAGGCGGATATTTAAGTGAGATGTGAAATTCCCGGGCTTAACTTGGGAGCTGCATTTCAAACTGGATATCTAGAGTGTGGGAGAGGAGAATGGAATTCCTAGTGTAGCGGTGAAATGCGTAGAGATTAGGAAGAACACCAGTGGCGAAGGCGATTCTCTGGACCATAACTGACGCTGAGGCATGAAAGCGTGGGTAGCAAACAGGATTAGATACCCTGGTAGTCCACGCCGTAAACGATGAGTACTAGGTGTAGGGGGGTCCAACCCTCTGTGCCGCAGTTAACACAATAAGTACTCCGCCTGGGAAGTACGATCGCAAGATTAAAACTCAAAGGAATTGACGGGGGCCCGCACAAGCAGCGGAGCATGTGGTTTAATTCGAAGCAACGCGAAGAACCTTACCTGGACTTGACATCCCCTGAATTACTCGTAATGGAGGAAGCCCTTCGGGGCAGGGAGACAGGTGGTGCATGGTTGTCGTCAGCTCGTGTCGTGAGATGTTAGGTTAAGTCCTGCAACGAGCGCAACCCTTATCATTAGTTGCTACCATTAAGTTGAGCACTCTAGTGAGACTGCCCGGGTTAACCGGGAGGAAGGTGGGGATGACGTCAAATCATCATGCCCCTTATGTCCAGGGCTACACACGTGCTACAATGGTGAGTACAATTAGATGCAAACCCGCGAGGGGGAGCCAAACTAAAAAACTCATCCCAGTTCGGATTGTAGGCTGAAACTCGCCTACATGAAGCTGGAGTTGCTAGTAATCGCGAATCAGAATGTCGCGGTGAATACGTTCCCGGGCCTTGTACACACCGCCCGTCACACCATGAGAGCTGGCAACACCCGAAGTCCGTGAGGTAACCGTAAGGAGCCAGCGGCCGAAGGTGGGGTCAGTGATTGGGGTGAAGTCGTAACAAGGTAGCCGTAGGAGAACCTGCGGCTGGATCACCTCCTTTCTAAGGAATAATAACTAGAAACTTAGGTTTTTAGTTACATTGGAATTCTGGTTTACACTCTGTTTAATTTTGAGGGATCATTTTCCTGTTGACTCGATTAGAGTTAGCATGATAAGGTGTATCTCCAATATTGTTCTTTGAAAATTGCACAGTGATAAGCGTTAAATAATGAAAGTTATTTAACATAAACAAAGTAAAGCTAAAGGTATATATACCTTTGTAGAATTATGATTTAAGGTCAAGCTACAAAGGGCGCATGGTGAATGCCTTGGCACCAGTAGCCGATGAAGGACGCGATAAGCTGCGATAAGCTTCGGGTAGGCGCAAATAGCCTGCGATCCGGAGATTTCCGAATGGGGCAACCCACATAGCTAACGCTATGTACTGTAAACTGAATTCATAGGTTTATAGAGGTAGACCCGGGGAACTGAAACATCTAAGTACCCGGAGGAAGAGAAAGAAAAATCGATTTCCTAAGTAGCGGCGAGCGAAAGGGAAAGAGCCCAAACCAGGAACTTGTTCCTGGGGTTGCGGACAGATCATAAACGGAAGTAGGAATTAATCGAAGAGAGCTGGAAGGCTCCGCCATAGAAGGTAACAGCCCTGTAGATGAAAATGAAAACTTCTAGATCTGATCCAGAGTACCACGAGACACGTGAAACCTTGTGGGAAGCAGGGAGGACCACCTCCCAAGGCTAAATACTAACTGGTGACCGATAGTGAAGCAGTACCGTGAGGGAAAGGTGAAAAGAACCCCGGAAGGGGAGTGAAATAGAACCTGAAACCGTGTGTCCACAATCAGTCGAAGCAGTTTTACCTGCGACGACGTGCTTTTTGTAGAACGAGCCAGCGAGTTACGATGTGTAGCAAGGTTAAGTATTTAAGATACGTAGCCGAAGGGAAACCGAGTCTGAATAGGGCAAAAAGTTGCATGTCGTAGACCCGAAACCGGGTGACCTATCCATGGACAGGTTGAAGCGGAAGTAAAATTCCGTGGAGGACCGAACCACATTGGTGTTGAAAAACCATGGGATGAGCTGTGGATAGCGGAGAAATTCCAATCGAACTCGGAGATAGCTGGTTCTCCTCGAAATAGCTTTAGGGCTAGCGTTTTGAATGAGTAGTGGAGGTAGAGCACTGAATGGGCTAGGGGCTGACAACAGTTACTGAACCCTATCAAACTCCGAATGCCATATACTTGAATCAAAGCAGTCAGACTACGAATGATAAGATCCGTGGTCAAAAGGGAAACAGCCCAGACCATCAGCTAAGGTCCCAAAGTGTAAGTTAAGTGGAAAAGGATGTGGGATTTCTAAGACAACTAGGATGTTGGCTTAGAAGCAGCCACTCATTTAAAGAGTGCGTAATAGCTCACTAGTCGAGAGATCCTGCGCCGAAGATGTTCGGGGCTAAAACTTACCACCGAAGCTATGGATTCACCGTAAGGTGAGTGGTAGAGGAGCTTCCTGTATGGGTTGAAGTCGTACCGTAAGGAGCGGTGGACTGTACAGGAGTGAGTATGCTGGCATAAGTAGCGAGAAATAAGTGAGAATCTTATTGGTCGAAAACCTAAGGTTTCCTGAGGAAGGCTCGTCCGCTCAGGGTTAGTCGGGACCTAAGCCGAGGCCGAAAGGCGTAGGTGATGGACAATCGGTTGATATTCCGATACCACCAGTTTGCGTTATTACAAATGGGATGACGCAGGAGGATAAGATGTGCGCACTATTGGATGTGCGTCTAAGCACTTAGGCAGACTAGATAGGCAAATCCGTCTAGTTAATGCTGAGGTGTTACGGGGAGCCCTTTTGGGCGAAGTATCTGATTCCACGCTGCCAAGAAAAGTCTCTATGGAGTAAACTGGTGCCCGTACCGCAAACCGACACAGGTAGGTGAGGAGAGAATCCTAAGACCAGCGGAAGAATTGTTGTCAAGGAACTCGGCAAATTGACCCCGTAACTTCGGGAGAAGGGGTGCCACCGCAAGGTGGTCGCAGAGAATAGGCCCAAGCAACTGTTTAGCAAAAACACAGGTCTCTGCTAAAGCGAAAGCTGATGTATAGGGGCTGACGCCTGCCCGGTGCTGGAAGGTTAAGGGGAACACTTAGCGCAAGCGAAGGTGTGAACTTAAGCCCCAGTAAACGGCGGCCGTAACTATAACGGTCCTAAGGTAGCGAAATTCCTTGTCGGGTAAGTTCCGACCCGCACGAATGGCGTAATGACTTGGGCACTGTCTCGACAACAAATCCGGCGAAATTGTATTGCGAGTGAAGATGCTCGCTACCCGCGATTGGACGGAAAGACCCCGTAGAGCTTTACTGTAGCTTAGCATTGAGTCTCGGTATTGTCTGTACAGGATAGGTGGGAGACTGCGAAGCAGAGGCGTCAGCCTTTGTGGAGTCGTCCTTGGGATACCACCCTGACAGTACTGGGATTCTAACCGGCGGCCATGAATCTGGTCACGGGACATTGTTAGGTGGGCAGTTTGACTGGGGCGGTCGCCTCCTAAAAAGTAACGGAGGCGCCCAAAGGTTCCCTCAGAACGGTTGGAAATCGTTCGTAGAGTGCAAAGGCAGAAGGGAGCCTGACTGCGACACAAACAAGTGGAGCAGGGACGAAAGTCGGGCTTAGTGATCCGGTGGTACCTCGTGGGAGGGCCATCGCTCAACGGATAAAAGCTACCTCGGGGATAACAGGCTGATCTCCCCCAAGAGTCCACATCGACGGGGAGGTTTGGCACCTCGATGTCGGCTCGTCGCATCCTGGGGCTGAAGTAGGTCCCAAGGGTTGGGCTGTTCGCCCATTAAAGCGGCACGCGAGCTGGGTTCAGAACGTCGTGAGACAGTTCGGTCCCTATCCGTCGCGGGCGTAGGAAATTTGAGAGGAGCTGTCCTTAGTACGAGAGGACCGGGATGGACTGACCTCTGGTGCACCAGTTGTTCCGCCAGGAGCACAGCTGGGTAGCTATGTCGGGACGGGATAAACGCTGAAAGCATCTAAGCGTGAAGCCCACCTCAAGATAAGATTTCCCATAGCGTAAGCTAGTAAGACCCCTTGAAGAACACAAGGTTGATAGGTCAGAGGTGTAAGCATGGTAACATGTTCAGCTGACTGATACTAATAGGTCGAGGGCTTGACCTAATATATCACTGTGCAATTTTGAGAGAACATCTCAAATCTAGTGGTTATGACGTGAAGGCTACACCCGTTCCCATTCCGAACACGATGGTTAAGCTTCACAGTGCCGATGGTACTGCACGGGAGACTGTGTGGAAGAGTAGGTCGCTGCTAGGTAAGTAAAAAGGAACACTGAGTTTAATACTTAGTGTTCCTTTTTTTATCGAAATAACCGGATAACATACCAATTCTGAACAGGTCGGTTAAGCTTTACAGTGCTGATGATACTGAGCGGTAGGCTATGTGAAAGAGTAGGTAGATGCCAGGTAAGAAAAAATACTAAGCATTATGTTTAGTATTTTTTCTTATATAAGCTATTAAATATTTTATTATTAAAATCTTATTTTAATTTGTTCTCCTAACTGAGCAAAAGTATCTGCATATTTTTTATTAATACTTATGAAAATTTTTACTGCTAACTGTTCACTATAAATGTAAGAAATCACTCATTTTCAAAATAAATCTTAAGTGTTTTCCATGGAAGTTCAAAAGCAAACTGAAAGCTTTGTATTAAACCATCTCTTAATAAGTCATTATTTTCATCTAGTTTTAAAATTACTTTTTAAGTTTCGACAAATAGGAGAATAATAAATCAGTATATGATATAGTATTATAAGTAACTTACTTTTGTTAAGTAAGTATGGTAGAATATTGACAGGTGGTGAGTGAAGGTGGAAAAATATCATATGTGTCCCAAATTTGAAAACGCTTTTGAATTATTAGGAAAAAGGTGGACTGGACTAATAATAAGAACATTATTGAGTGGAGAAAAGCGATTTTCTGACATAGCAGATGCAATTCCTAATATGAGTGCTCGTATGCTTACGGAAAGATTTAAGGAACTAGAAAAGGAAGGAATTGTTGTTAGAAAAGTTTATCCGGAAACGCCTGTACGTATAGAGTATGAGCTTACAGAAAAAGGGTGTGAATTGCAGGCTGCAATGGATGAAATTCAAAAATGGGCAGGAAAATGGAGTTAACTAAGTATTTAACGCAACAGGGGAGAGATTAAATTGAAAAACTTATTTAGGTTAAATTCTTTAAGGAAAAAGATAATTGTAGGCTTTTTATTATTAACTTTGCTTAATATAACAGCCTCTTTAATTTATGAATTATTTACTACATACTCAAGGATAGAAGCAGATGCTTTAGATAAAACTTATGCATATGCTGAACATATTGAGAAAATTATATCGCCTATAGGAATATCAAATACAGAAAAACTACAAAACAAAATAGTGGAATTAAATAAAACTGAGTACAGTACAGTAGCTTATATAGGAGTATTAGATAATAATCTTAAGTACATAGCAAACACAGATAAGAAAAAAATAGGTACAGTATTTAGAACAGAAGAAACTGAAAATGCAGCTAAAACAAACAAGAATATAAGCTTTGTTTTTAAAGAGAATGATAACACAGAATATATTACTGTAGTGCCATTATATAGTGTAAAAATGGAAGCAGGTTCTGATGCTGTAAGTTCTGCTACTGCTAAAGTAGATGTTCAAGGAACGGTTATTGTAAGCATGAATGCTAATGCTATGATAGCGCGTAGAAATTTAGAATTATTAAAGCTAATAGGTATAGGACTTGTTTTATTTCTAATTTCATTAATTCTAGCAGGATTTATTTCTAAGACAATAACTAAACCAATTAAGGTAATAAGAAAACATCTAGATAAAATGTCTAAAGGAGATTTTACAGAAGGTATAGTTATAGACTCTAAAGATGAGATGTTTTATTTAGCTAATGATATAAACAGAACAAGTTTAGTTTTAAGAGGGATGATAACAGAAATAAAAACTACTGGTAATATTGTGGACAACTACTCCAAGGAACTTGCTTGTTTTACAAATAGTTTGGCGTCAGTAAGCGAAGAAATAGCGGGAGCTATGAGTAGTGCTGGAGAAAATACAACTCTTCAGAGTGTCAGGTTACATGAATCGGCAGAGTCAATTAATATATTTTCTGATAACCTCAATAGTATAAATTTAAAGGTGCAGAATATAGAAGAAAATAGTGTAAATATAAAAAGTGCTGCAAATCTAGGAAGTGAAACAATAGAAGAACTTATTAACTCTGTAAAAGAAGTTCAGAAAAGCTTTGGAATAGTTAGAAATAAAATAGAACAGCTTTCTAGCAGTGTTGGTCAGATACACTCTATAACTGAGACAATAAATAATATTGCTAAGCAAACTAATCTTTTATCACTTAATGCTTCTATAGAAGCTGCAAGAGCTGGGGAATCAGGTAGAGGCTTTGTAGTAGTAGCCCAAGAAGTGCAAAAGCTTGCAGAGCAAACACTTGAATCCTCAAGCAACATTTCTAAACTTGTTAAGCATATTATAGAGAGTACGGAAATGGTTTCAAATACTACTTCAGAGGCTATTAATAAGGTAGATACCCAAGAAGGCACAATTTCTAATACTATTACTGTGTTCAATAGTATAGTTAATGAAATTAATAAGATACTGCCTCAGATTGGAGAAGTTGCTTCAACTTTGGATTATACCATAACAATGAAAGATAATATTTTAAATAATGTAAACACGATTGCAACTATTTCAAAGGATATGTCTGCATCTACAGAAGAAGTGGTTGCATCAGTAGAACAACAAGCTGCCACTATGGGGGATTTATCTAGTTTGTCTGAAAAGATAAAAAGAACTTCTGATTCAATGATGAAGGGGATTGAGAAGTTTAGTATATAATGTTTAAATACTCAACTAGAAAAGCTCTCGATTTTAGGGTTAACCTAATTACGAGAGCTTTTCTAGTCGAGTAACACAAATTTAAGAATAATTGACAATTATTATCAATTAGGTATTGACTATAAGTAAAAAACAATGTATTATAATTACATAAAGTAACTAAGTCAATATAAGTTACAAAGTATAATAATATTAGTAATTAGCTAGGTTATAAAGTATTTAATATATAAGTACTAAAGTTAAAAGCATAAATAATCTAAAAAGATTATAGAAAGATAAAGGAGACGAGTAAAGATGTCAAAAATATTATATATTACAGTTAATCCAAAAATAGAGGGGCAATCTTATAGTTTATTATTAGGAAATACTTTTTTAGATGAATATAGAAATGTGAATTTGTAAATTAATTTTAATTTCTTTTGTAACGTGAGTTTGATAACTAGACTAAGTAGTTATTTATTAAAAAATAGGAGTGAAAAAAATGATTTCTTCAATATTTTTATGTCATGGTGGACCAACACTTGCAGTAGATAACAATGAATATACAGATTTTCTTAAAAACTTAGGAAAAAGACTAAATCCTAAAGCTATAGTTATTTTTACAGCACATTGGGAAAGTGAAGTTACAACAATTTCATCTATAGATGGAACTTATGATATGATTTATGATTTTTATGGTTTTCCGAAAGAATTATACTCTTTAAAATATCCTGCTAAAGGTTCTGTAGAAGTAGCTAATAAGCTTCAGTCTATGCTAATAAATAATGATATTGGATGTAAGCTAGATGAAAATAGAGGGCTAGACCATGGTGCTTGGGATATACTTCATTTAATGTATCCAAAGGCTGATATACCTGTTGTTCAAGTATCTATTAATCCTGATTTAGCAATGGAAAAACAATATGAAATTGGAAGAACTATTAAGGAACTTGGAAAAGAAGATATTTTAGTTATAGGAAGTGGTTCAACTGTCCATAATCTTGCCACAGTTAACTGGAATGCAGAGAAAACAGAAGCATGGGCAGTAGAGTTTGATAGATGGCTTATAGAAAAAGTAGAGAGTAATGATAAAGAAGCACTATTTAACTATAGACAGTTAGCGCCTCATGTAAAGCTAGCTATTCCACGTGAGGAACACATAGTTCCTATGTTTATAGCTATGGGAAGTGGCAATAAAGATAAACCAAAGCTTTTACACCAAAGTTATGAATTTGGAACTTTAAGTTATATATGCTTCGAATTTTAATATATACCCTTGTGAGGCTGAGCAAATATAGCTACGCAAGGGTATAATTTTGTTTATTTTTCTCAACACTTAGAATTTTCTTAACTGTTGATTCTTGATTCAATATACACTACAATGCCCAATTTAACAATATTTTTATACACAAACTATTTATTGGCATGGTTATTGCTTATAATAATGGCATAGATAAAAAGGCGGTGAATCTAATGATACAAATTATTCTAGCTAGTCATGGCGACTTGGCAAAGGGGATGAAAGATGCTTTACAAATGCTCATTGGAGATGTATCTATGGTTGAGGCTTTTTCATCTTACAGGGATGAGAATGTAAATGTTAGAGATGCAGTAGAGGAAATAATAGAAGAAAAATACACCAAAGATGATATCTTTATCTTAACAGATATTCTTGGTGGAAGCGTTAATAATGAAATGATGCCTTTAATGTAATTTTAAGATTGATGAAGAACAATTGAAAAAAGATTTAATATTTAATTTTTCTATAAAGAAAATAATTGAGCAGTTAACAATCTTAGATGTAAATATAGATAGCGCTTCAAATAAAACTAAAATTTAACACTTGATTTTGTTCTATTAATATAGTATTATAAATTTGTAAAACAAATATGAGTAAATAACTAGGAATACTATGAATTGCAATGATGAGAAGAGTACGTTATGAAAGATTTTCAGAGAGAAATCCCCTTGGGTGTAAGGGATTTTATATCTAAAGTAACAGAAGTGCATCTCTGAGCTCTGAATCGAAGTTTAGTAGACTTCAGCGGGTACGCCCGTTAAAGCGTTGAGGTATTATTGTACCGAAATTAGAGTTTTTATGTATTGTATTTGTACATAATAAACAGAGTGGAACCGCGGAATTATACTTCTGCCTCTGTAATAGAGGGAGGAGTTTTTTATTTTCTAAATTATAGATAGAAAAGCTGTCCTAAGATATTGATACTAAATGTGATATTGGTATGTTACTAAATTAAAGGAGGAACAAAAATGAAATTTGAATCATTATTAATACATGGCGGGATAGATGGAGATAAGCATACTGGTGCTGTGAATGTACCAATATATCAAACTTCTACATATAAACAGTCTGAACTAGGTGTACATAGTGGATATGAATACTCAAGAACTGGAAATCCTACAAGAGAAGCCCTAGAAAAATTAATTGCAGAATTAGAGGGTGGTTATGCAGGGTTTGCATTTGCATCTGGTATGGCTGCAACATCAACTGTTCTTATGCTTTTCAAAAGTGGTGATAAAATTCTAATGTCCAGCAATGTTTATGGTGGAAGTTTTAGAGTTATAGATAAAGTATTTAAGAATTTTAATTTAGAATATGAGCTTGTAGATACAAGCGATATTAAGTCAGTTGAAGATAAGATAACAGAAAATGTAAAAGCAATATTTATTGAAACCCCTACAAATCCTTTAATGAGTGTAACTGATATAAGTGAAATAACTAAGATATCTAAGAAACATGGAATATTAACAATTGTAGATAATACATTTATGACTCCATATCTTCAAAAACCAATAGAACTTGGAGCAGATATTGTAGTTCATAGTGCAACTAAATATCTAGGAGGCCATAGTGATTTGATTGCTGGACTAGCAGTAGTAAATACTAAGGAATTGGCAGAAAGGCTTCACTTTGTACAAAACTCTATTGGAGGGGTGTTAAATCCATTTGATTCATTTCTTCTTATAAGAGGAATAAAAACATTATCAGTGAGAATGGACAGACATATGGAAAATGCGGCTTATATTGCGGAGTTCCTTAAGGATCACCCAGCAATTGAGAGAATTTATTATCCAGGATTTGAGAATCATTCCGGTTATGAAATTCAAAAAAAGCAAGCAAGTGGAGTAGGTGCAATGATTTCTTTTGTATTAAAAGAAGGGTATGATGTAAATAAATTTTTCAAAAAATTGAAAGTTGTAACTCTAGCAGAAAGCTTAGGTGGAGTTGAGTCCTTAGTATGTCACCCGGCAACTATGACTCATGCCGCAATACCTTATGAAATGAGACAACAGCTGGGTATAGTTGATACCCTAATAAGATTGTCTGTTGGAATTGAAAACAAAATAGATTTAGCCAAAGATATAGAAAGTGCACTAAATAGTGCTAAATTAAGTTAAACATAAAAGTAGTGATAAATAGAAAAGTTACCTATGAAATTTAGTTAATAGAAATAAGGTTAAAAAGTATTATATAAATTTATAATGAAAATGGAGGTAATAAAGATGATAAAGAATAAAAGAATAAAAGCAATAATAGCAATGGGAATATTAGCAATGGTGGCATTCACAGGATGTTCATCAAAATCTTCTACAGAATCTCAAAAAACTGAAACAGCTAAAGTTATAAAAATAGGTATGTCAGGTGGATATTATCCTTATACATTTAAAGACAAGGATAATAATATAGCTGGTTTTGAAGTTGATGTATGGAATGAAATAGGTAAAAGAACTGGTTACAAGCCAGAGTTCGTAGCTGCATCTTTTAGTGGATTATTTGGAATGTTAGATACCGGTAAAGTCGATACTATAGCAAATGAGATAACTATAACTGATCAAAGAAAAGCTAAATACTTATTTACTACACCTTATGTATACTCTGGTGCTCAGCTAATGGTTAAAAAAGGTAATGACTCAATTAAAAGTCTTGAAGACCTAAAAGGAAAAAAAGTAGGAGTAAGTCTAGGAAGTAACTATGAGCAGATAATAAAAGATTTTGATAAAAATAAGGAAATAAAAGTTGTAACATATGATAACGATGGCGGAATGAGACAGGACGTTGTACTTGGAAGAGCTGATGCTATGATGGATGATAAAGTATCTGCACTTGCAGTAGTTCAAGAAAACAAACTTCCACTTCAGTTAGCCGGTAAGGATGTTCAACCATTGGAAAATGCATTTCCTTTTGTAAATAATGATGCTAACAAAGCAGTTGTGGAAAAAGTAAATAAAGCTCTTGAAGATATGAAAGCAGATGGAACTCTAGAAAAAATATCTAAGAAATGGGTTAACTTAGACATAACTAAAAAGTAATGTTAGGTGGTTATAGCAATGAAACCAGATTTTGATGTGGCTTATATGCTTCAAACTTTCCCGCTTCTTGGGAAATATATTTATTTGACTGTAAGCCTTGCAGTAATATCAATGTTTATAGGATTAATTATAGCATTAATTTTAGTTGCTATATCAACTTATGAAATAAAGCTGCTAAATCCTTTAGCAAAAATTTATATATCTTTCTTCAGAGGAACCCCATTATTAGTGCAGCTTTTCCTGTTGTATTATGGGTTACCTCAGATTATACCCATTTTTAAAAATCTAAATGCATATAGTGCTACCATAATTGGGCTTAGCATGAATGGATCAGCATACATGGTAGAAACCCTTCGTGGAGCTATTAGTTCCGTAGATAAAGGTCAAATGGAAGCAGCATTATCATTAGGATTAACACATTGGCAAGGAATGAAAAAAATAATACTACCACAAGCGGTTAGGGTAGCAATACCTTCTCTTGGAAATACTTTCATAGACTTGCTGAAGAGCTCTTCATTGGCATTTACGCTTGGAGTAGCTGAAATTTTAGCACAAGCTCAAATGTCTGCAGCAGCTACCTATAAGTTTTTTGAAAATTATGCAGCAGTTGCAATAATATACTGGCTAATAATAGTATTCTTTAACCATATACAAAGAATATTAGAAAAAAAGATGAACAATGGATATAGACATTAAATTTAGGCGAAGGAAAAGGATTGTCTACAATACAGATTTATGTGTTGTAGGCAATCCTTTTTTTGTTTTATTCAATTAATCAGTTACTCAGATTAATTGAATAAAACAATGCTGTAAATGGAACAATACGTGGGATACAAAAAATAGGAGGCGATTATATGGATAAACAAAGTATAGCGCTACATGAAGCGATGGAAGTGCATGAAATGCTTAACCTTAAAACTGTCTGTATGACTACATCTAAAATGATGGAAGGAGTTGTATTTGACCAAGAGCTAAAAGCATTGTTAGAGAAGGATGTACAACAATCTATAACAGCAATAAGTGATTTACAGAACCTATTGAAAAAGGCACCAAAAGTAGAGTGAGGGGAGAAAACAGATGATTAACGATTATTTAGAGATTAGAAATGCAGAAGGAATGCCTAAACTTGTTGATGCAACTATGGCTCTTAGTTTTTTGTTAAATGCAAAAAGTGGAGTAAGAAATTGTGCTCTTGCATTAGCTGAGGCTGCTACACCAGAAGTAAGAATAGTTTTAAGGAATCAGTTAGATAACGCAATCAATATGCATGAAGAGATATCTAATATGATGATAGAAAAAGGATGGTTCCATCCAAATAATTTAGATAAACAATTCCAAATGGATATGGAGTCATCTAAAACTGCATCTCAAATTGCTAGTTTAGATCTATTCCCTGGAGATACAAGTAGGATTGGTACTTTCGCAACACCAGAAAAATAATTTAGGAGGTAACAGAAATAATGAAAGCTGTAACATTTCAAGGTATAAAAAATGTGAAAGTTAAAGATGTTCAAGCACCTAAGATTCAAAAAGCAGATGATATTATAGTAAAGCTTACAAGTACTGCCATATGCGGATCAGATTTGCACTTAATTCATGATATGGTTCCTAATCTCCATCAAGACTATATTATAGGGCATGAACCTATGGGGATTGTTGAGGAAGTCGGACCAGAAGTTACAAAGGTAAAAAAGGGAGATAGGGTAATTGTACCTTTCAATGTAAGCTGTGGGGAATGTTTTTTTTGCAAGCATGACTTAACATGTATGTGTGACAACTCAAATCCTAATGGTGAAAATGGTGGATTTTTCGGTTACTCAGAAACCTTTGGAGGATATCCTGGAGGTCAAGCAGAATATATGAGAGTTCCTTATGGTAACTTTACTCCATTTCGTATTCCAGATGATTGTGAGGTAGAGGACGAAAAATTATTATTAATGTCAGATGCTATGGCCACTGCTTATTGGAGCGTAGAAAATGCTGGTGTAAAAAAGGGGAATACAGTAATTATACTTGGTTGTGGACCTATAGGACTTCTAGCACAAAAATTTGCTTGGATGCATGGTGCTGAAAGAGTTATAGCAGTTGATTATATAGATTATCGTTTAGAGCATGCAAAGAAATATAATAAAGTTGAAACAGTAAACTTTGAACAACATCAGAACACTGGTGAGTATTTAAGGGAAATTACTCGCGGTGGGGCTGATATTGTCATTGATTGTGTAGGAATGGATGGAAAGATGACACCACTAGAATTTTTAGGTTCTGGTGTAAAGCTTCAAAGTGGAGCGCTAGGGGCTTTTGTTATGGCTACACAAGCAGTTAGAAAAGGTGGAATGATACAGGTAACAGGAGTCTATGGAGGAAGATATAATGCTTTTCCATTTGGTGATATAATGAATCGCAATATTAATATAAGAACAGGGCAGGCTCCTGTAATTCCATATATGCCAAAGCTATATAATTTACTTGTAGAAGGAAAAGTTGATCCAAGCGATATTATTACACATAGACTGCCAATAGATAAGGCTGAATATGGCTATGAGGTTTTTGACACAAAAACTGATGGATGTATTAAAGTTATTCTTAAGCCATAAATATTAAGAAATACTTAGATGAAAAAGAAGGTTTACTTCACACAATAAAGATAAAGAATTTAGTGTAAAAACTATAAGTAGAGTTATAGATTAAAGTTTAGGAGATGATATTATGCATCAACAAGGAATTGCCCCACATGAAAGTATTGAGTTACATGAACTTTTAACATTTAAGAATGTTTGTCTTACAAAGGCGGTTGCTATGTCCGTATTAGTTTCTGATGATGAATTAAAATCAATTTTAAAGCAGAATGCTGCTTCAACGGAGCAACATATTAAAGAGTTAAGAGGATTTATAGAACAGTCAAATGTAGGTAAAATGAGTGGTTCAAAGAATATACAATCATAGATAAGTTATAGAAAGATGGTGAAATTATGAATGCAATAATTGAAAGCCTTACTGGAATGGATAAAATGAGTGATCAAGTTATCGCTACAGATTTTTTAATATCTGCTAAGAGCGGGATAATTAACTATGCAGCCGCAATAACTGAAACAAAATCGACAGAGGTAAAGGCGGTATTAAGAAGACAGTTAGAAGCTGCTATTTTAACTCATGAAACTATTACAAATTATATGATAAAAAAAGGATACTATAATCCCTATGATTTACAAGAACAATTTAAAGTGGATTTGAAGACAACTGATACAGCTTTAAAGCTTACAAAAGGTATGATGTAGAAGCGTGTGTATAACAAAGGAACATGATAGGCAATGAACTTACACTACTATATAATATCTGAGTAAGACTAGTAATTCAGTATAAAGGTTACTAGTTTTTTTATTTAGTAATATACGAACAAATACACTATATGAGAATTTTTACATCCAAATGATTGATAAAGTTGTAAAAAGGAGTTAGTTCTAAAAGTATAAAAATCAGCATATAATTTATTAAAAAAATACATCCCCCAATTTATTTTATAAATAGGTTGGGGGATGTTCTTTGGAGTGAATAAAAAGGGGGATTAACTTATGAAAGATACTGAACTTTTACAGAAAATATCTAATTCTTTGCAACAACTTTGTACAACTCATAAAATAAAAAGGATTGGGAAATTATCAATAGTTGTAGATAAAAATAGTGAGGTAAACTCTTCAAATTTATATGAATATCTTCGTGGATGTGATGCTGAGCTAGTAGGGGAGTGGACCAATATCATAGTTGAAAAAGAGAGCTTAGATAGTCAAGTTGCAATTCTTCATAGTATAGAAGAGGATAAGATTGAGGATTGAAATCTTTAATTATATGTTATTTAAAAATAGATAAAGGGCATCAGCATCCCTTTATCTATTTTTGAATAAAGTATTATAAATTTTTATAAATATATTCTCTGGTCCATGGCAATTTGTTATTTATGCCTTTAGTAAATAAGAATTGATGAAGATCAATATTACCACAATTAAAGGATGTCGCACAGGAATTTAAATATAATCTCCACATTCTTATAAAGGATTTATCTTTAGTTTTTTTTATTTCAGACAATGAATCTTCAAAATTCTTTGCCCAATGTTCTAAAGTTCTTCCGTAATGTCTTCTAAGACTTTTTACGTCGGTTAAATAAAGTCTGTTATCTGCCATATGAGAAGTCAATTCTCTAACTGATGGTAGATATCCTCCAGGGAAGATATATCTATCAATCCATGTGTTTGTTCCACCTTCACTTTCATTCATACCTGTTATGCAGTGGAGCATGGACAGTCCACCCTCGTTTAATAAATTATTTACCTTAGCAAAATATCCACTAAGGTGATCTTTTCCAACGTGTTCTAACATGCCAACACTGACTACTCTATCAAACTTTCTATTCTTTATTTCCTTATAGTCAATAAAATGAACTTCAACTAAGTTACCTAAATTTTCTTTTTTTATTTTTTCACTAACCTTGGTAAATTGGTCTGAACTTAGAGTTACACCCATAGCTTTTACCCCATATTTCTTGGCTGCATTAATGATCAATTCTCCCTATTTTCTATGTTGTTGATAGATAGGTGGCTGATTATAAGCTAATGTGTTTTACAGATACAATAAATTAACATAATAATTACAAAACCTTGTAATCATTAGTTTGTTATAGACAACCACTAATCTGTATTATCTATTTTTGTCAATAGTATTGACAAATTATCCAATTTTCATATAAAGCAAATGTAAATAGAGTATATAAGGAAAGTTAAACTACATCGGGTGTGTCATCATATAAAATATAAAGAAATAAGAAGAATAGTTTAGGATGCATGACTTACTTTGCATAAATTGATGTGATATTTATATTATAGATTAGTAAAAGATGTTAAGATAACATTCGTTGCTTAATGAGCAGCAAATAAATGAACAAAATTCGATAACTAAAAAGTTGTTGACACTAAGTATTTGTTTGTGATATTATGTAAAAGCTGTCAAGAAAGATTGAAAATAAAAAACATTAAAAATATTCTTGACAAAACAAAGTATAAATGATAAGATATACAAGCAGTCGAGTTAAATCGACATGATCCTTGAAAATTAAACAGAGTGAAACACAAGATAAAACTTGTTTTTAAAATAAACCAGCAATTCTTTGAGTTACTTTTAAAGTAACAAAATAGTAATGAGCAAGCAAACTTTTAAATTGAGAGTTTGATCCTGGCTCAGGACGAACGCTGGCGGCGTGCCTAACACATGCAAGTCGAGCGATGAAACCCTTCGGGGTGGATTAGCGGCGGACGGGTGAGTAACACGTGGGTAACCTGCCTCAAAGAGGGGGATAGCCTCCCGAAAGGGAGATTAATACCGCATAACATTAGTTTTTCGCATGAAGAACTAATTAAAGGAGTAATCCGCTTTGAGATGGACCCGCGGCGCATTAGCTAGTTGGTGAGGTAACAGCTCACCAAGGCGACGATGCGTAGCCGACCTGAGAGGGTGATCGGCCACATTGGAACTGAGATACGGTCCAGACTCCTACGGGAGGCAGCAGTGGGGAATATTGCACAATGGGCGAAAGCCTGATGCAGCAACGCCGCGTGAGTGATGAAGGCCTTCGGGTTGTAAAGCTCTGTCTTTGGGGACGATAATGACGGTACCCAAGGAGGAAGCCACGGCTAACTACGTGCCAGCAGCCGCGGTAATACGTAGGTGGCAAGCGTTGTCCGGATTTACTGGGCGTAAAGGATGCGTAGGCGGATATTTAAGTGAGATGTGAAATTCCCGGGCTTAACTTGGGAGCTGCATTTCAAACTGGATATCTAGAGTGTGGGAGAGGAGAATGGAATTCCTAGTGTAGCGGTGAAATGCGTAGAGATTAGGAAGAACACCAGTGGCGAAGGCGATTCTCTGGACCATAACTGACGCTGAGGCATGAAAGCGTGGGTAGCAAACAGGATTAGATACCCTGGTAGTCCACGCCGTAAACGATGAGTACTAGGTGTAGGGGGGTCCAACCCTCTGTGCCGCAGTTAACACAATAAGTACTCCGCCTGGGAAGTACGATCGCAAGATTAAAACTCAAAGGAATTGACGGGGGCCCGCACAAGCAGCGGAGCATGTGGTTTAATTCGAAGCAACGCGAAGAACCTTACCTGGACTTGACATCCCCTGAATTACTCGTAATGGAGGAAGCCCTTCGGGGCAGGGAGACAGGTGGTGCATGGTTGTCGTCAGCTCGTGTCGTGAGATGTTAGGTTAAGTCCTGCAACGAGCGCAACCCTTATCATTAGTTGCTACCATTAAGTTGAGCACTCTAGTGAGACTGCCCGGGTTAACCGGGAGGAAGGTGGGGATGACGTCAAATCATCATGCCCCTTATGTCCAGGGCTACACACGTGCTACAATGGTGAGTACAATTAGATGCAAACCCGCGAGGGGGAGCCAAACTAAAAAACTCATCCCAGTTCGGATTGTAGGCTGAAACTCGCCTACATGAAGCTGGAGTTGCTAGTAATCGCGAATCAGAATGTCGCGGTGAATACGTTCCCGGGCCTTGTACACACCGCCCGTCACACCATGAGAGCTGGCAACACCCGAAGTCCGTGAGGTAACCGTAAGGAGCCAGCGGCCGAAGGTGGGGTCAGTGATTGGGGTGAAGTCGTAACAAGGTAGCCGTAGGAGAACCTGCGGCTGGATCACCTCCTTTCTAAGGAATAATAACTAGAAGCTTAGGTTTTTAGTTACATTGGAATTCTGGTTTACACTCTGTTTAATTTTGAGGGATCATTTTCCTGTTGACTCGATAGAGTTAGCATGATAAGATGTATCTCCAATATTGTTCTTTGAAAATTGCACAGTGATAAGCGTTGAATAATGAAAGTTATTTAACATAAACAAAGTAAAGCTAAAGGTATATATACCTTTGTAGAATTATGATTTAAGGTCAAGCTACAAAGGGCGCATGGTGAATGCCTTGGCACCAGTAGCCGATGAAGGACGCGATAAGCTGCGATAAGCTTCGGGTAGGCGCAAATAGCCTGCGATCCGGAGATTTCCGAATGGGGCAACCCACATAGCTAACGCTATGTACTGTAAACTGAATTCATAGGTTTATAGAGGTATACCCGGGGAACTGAAACATCTAAGTACCCGGAGGAAGAGAAAGAAAAATCGATTTCCTAAGTAGCGGCGAGCGAAAGGGAAAGAGCCCAAACCAGGAACTTGTTCCTGGGGTTGCGGACAGATCATAAAATGCTGTGATTTCTTAATTGAAGAGAGCTGGAAGGCTCCGCCATAGAAGGTAACAGCCCTGTAGGTAAAAAGAATAACAGTCAGATCTGATCCAGAGTACCACGAGACACGTGAAACCTTGTGGGAAGCAGGGAGGACCACCTCCCAAGGCTAAATACTAACTGGTGACCGATAGTGAAGCAGTACCGTGAGGGAAAGGTGAAAAGAACCCCGGAAGGGGAGTGAAATAGAACCTGAAACCGTGTGTCCACAATCAGTCGAAGCAGTTTTACCTGCGACGACGTGCTTTTTGTAGAACGAGCCAGCGAGTTACGATGTGTAGCAAGGTTAAGTATTTAAGATACGTAGCCGAAGGGAAACCGAGTCTGAATAGGGCAAAAAGTTGCATGTCGTAGACCCGAAACCGGGTGACCTATCCATGGACAGGTTGAAGCGGAAGTAAAATTCCGTGGAGGACCGAACCACATTGGTGTTGAAAAACCATGGGATGAGCTGTGGATAGCGGAGAAATTCCAATCGAACTCGGAGATAGCTGGTTCTCCTCGAAATAGC
Source organism: Clostridium sp. CS1-1 (assembly GCF_056135525.1). Taxonomy (NCBI): domain Bacteria; kingdom Bacillati; phylum Bacillota; class Clostridia; order Eubacteriales; family Clostridiaceae; genus Clostridium; species Clostridium sp. CS1-1. The sequence goes on from NZ_CM148680.1 coordinate 697,133, forward strand.
TTTAGGGCTAGCGTTTTGAATGAGTAGTGGAGGTAGAGCACTGAATGGGCTAGGGGCTGACAACAGTTACTGAACCCTATCAAACTCCGAATGCCATATACTTGAATCAAAGCAGTCAGACTACGAATGATAAGATCCGTGGTCAAAAGGGAAACAGCCCAGACCATCAGCTAAGGTCCCAAAGTGTAAGTTAAGTGGAAAAGGATGTGGGATTTCTAAGACAACTAGGATGTTGGCTTAGAAGCAGCCACTCATTTAAAGAGTGCGTAATAGCTCACTAGTCGAGAGATCCTGCGCCGAAGATGTTCGGGGCTAAAACTTACCACCGAAGCTATGGATTCACCGTAAGGTGAGTGGTAGAGGAGCTTCCTGTATGGGTTGAAGTCGTACCGTAAGGAGCGGTGGACTGTACAGGAGTGAGTATGCTGGCATAAGTAGCGAGAAATAAGTGAGAATCTTATTGGTCGAAAACCTAAGGTTTCCTGAGGAAGGCTCGTCCGCTCAGGGTTAGTCGGGACCTAAGCCGAGGCCGAAAGGCGTAGGTGATGGACAATCGGTTGATATTCCGATACCACCAGTTTGCGTTATTACAAATGGGATGACGCAGGAGGATAAGATGTGCGCACTATTGGATGTGCGTCTAAGCACTTAGGCAGACTAGATAGGCAAATCCGTCTAGTTAATGCTGAGGTGTTACGGGGAGCCCTTTTGGGCGAAGTATCTGATTCCACGCTGCCAAGAAAAGTCTCTATGGAGTAAACTGGTGCCCGTACCGCAAACCGACACAGGTAGGTGAGGAGAGAATCCTAAGACCAGCGGAAGAATTGTTGTCAAGGAACTCGGCAAATTGACCCCGTAACTTCGGGAGAAGGGGTGCCACCGCAAGGTGGTCGCAGAGAATAGGCCCAAGCAACTGTTTAGCAAAAACACAGGTCTCTGCTAAAGCGAAAGCTGATGTATAGGGGCTGACGCCTGCCCGGTGCTGGAAGGTTAAGGGGAACACTTAGCTTCATGCGAAGGTGTGAACTTAAGCCCCAGTAAACGGCGGCCGTAACTATAACGGTCCTAAGGTAGCGAAATTCCTTGTCGGGTAAGTTCCGACCCGCACGAATGGCGTAATGACTTGGGCACTGTCTCGACAACAAATCCGGCGAAATTGTATTGCGAGTGAAGATGCTCGCTACCCGCGATTGGACGGAAAGACCCCGTAGAGCTTTACTGTAGCTTAGCATTGAGTCTCGGTATTGTCTGTACAGGATAGGTGGGAGACTGCGAAGCAGAGGCGTCAGCCTTTGTGGAGTCGTCCTTGGGATACCACCCTGACAGTACTGGGATTCTAACCGGTGGCCATGAATCTGGTCACGGGACATTGTTAGGTGGGCAGTTTGACTGGGGCGGTCGCCTCCTAAAAAGTAACGGAGGCGCCCAAAGGTTCCCTCAGAACGGTTGGAAATCGTTCGTAGAGTGCAAAGGCAGAAGGGAGCCTGACTGCGACACAAACAAGTGGAGCAGGGACGAAAGTCGGGCTTAGTGATCCGGTGGTACCTCGTGGGAGGGCCATCGCTCAACGGATAAAAGCTACCTCGGGGATAACAGGCTGATCTCCCCCAAGAGTCCACATCGACGGGGAGGTTTGGCACCTCGATGTCGGCTCGTCGCATCCTGGGGCTGAAGTAGGTCCCAAGGGTTGGGCTGTTCGCCCATTAAAGCGGCACGCGAGCTGGGTTCAGAACGTCGTGAGACAGTTCGGTCCCTATCCGTCGCGGGCGTAGGAAATTTGAGAGGAGCTGTCCTTAGTACGAGAGGACCGGGATGGACTGACCTCTGGTGCACCAGTTGTTCCGCCAGGAGCACAGCTGGGTAGCTATGTCGGGACGGGATAAACGCTGAAAGCATCTAAGCGTGAAGCCCACCTCAAGATAAGATTTCCCATAGCGTAAGCTAGTAAGACCCCTTGAAGAACACAAGGTTGATAGGTCAGAGGTGTAAGCATGGTAACATGTTCAGCTGACTGATACTAATAGGTCGAGGGCTTGACCTAATATATCACTGTGCAATTTTGAGAGAACAAAATTCTCTTAATAAATTAAATATAATCTGGTGATTATGACGTAAAGGCTACACCCGTTCCCATTCCGAACACGATGGTTAAGCTTTACAGTGCCGATGGTACTGCACGGGAGACTGTGTGGAAGAGTAGGTCGTTGCCAGGTTAAATATAAAAGACACTAAGTTTGATGCTTAGTGTCTTTTATATTTATGTCTGTAGTATTATTAAGATTAGAATTAACTTTTTAATGTAATGACTATGTTTTAATATAGTGTTGATATCATAACAATTTTTGAGGGAAGTTATTATACTTCCCTTAGTGCACATTTTAAGAAGATTATAGACCAAATCGATTATTTTTAACGTCCATATATGCTTCTTCAAAACTTTGATAAACTCTACTTGATAAATCAAAGTAATTTTCATCTATCACCTTCCTAAAAAACTGCCCCATCTGTGTTGTAGCTATTTTTCCAGTAATTAAAATAGGCATTGAAAATTTCCATGATTCAACTACCTTCTCTTTCTGCCTATGCGGGTATCTAATTATCCATCGACCTACTCGTAAAGCATGTTCATTTCCTGTCATCTTCCCTTGGTTCATCGCTTCTGCATCGTACCCCCAAAGATTTCCGAATGCAAAAGAGCAATCGGGACAATCAAGTGGTCCACCACCAAGTTCATTACCACAAGTTTTACACTTTACAATTTTCATTGCTGAATCAACGATTGTCCAGGAATGCTTATCTATTTCTTCAACTATTACTTCAGCAAGTAAATTTTCATCATCACTACCTAATAATATATTTTCTTTTTCTATTAACTCTTTCCAATCTAACAACCATAAATTTTCAATAATATTATAGCATTCTATGCAACTTATATAGTTTTGACCAACAGGTGCTCCACACATTTCACATACCTTAACCTCATTGGGTCGCTGATATATTCTTCCTCCTGATGGTCTTTTAGGAAAGTCTTTGTAAAATTCTTTCATAGGGTTCAACCTCTTTTCATCTGCAAAACTTATGACATAAGCCACTCTGTTATTATAAACTATTACGTTACGATATACTCAATACCTGCCTTCTTTCTTCATAATTATTATTTCGTAATATTGTACCTGTATATATTAAACATATATAGGTTCTCGCTTTTTAGAATCTATTACTCTTGTATAAGTATGAGATATATTGCATTAAGCCATGAAATTCTTCCTTTTGACCGCTTCTTTATCCTTTTCAAATAATTTGAGCCATCTGAATCAGTACATATAATTACTTGTGTATATGGAATAATATTCTTGTAAAATTTAACAATATTAGTTATAATAGTTTTATATAAATGACGTTCCTATATGGGAGAATAATATAAAGTATGTAAAAGGTGCCCGTAAGGGAGAATAGGGAATGAGGTAAAATCCTCAGCGGTCCCACCACTGTAAACGGTAGAGCTTTTATAATCCACTGGGTAACACTGGGAAGGAAAAAGTATCGTTAGCCCGTAAGCCAGGAGACCTGCCTTTTTCATTAATATAGCCTAGGGGTAAAAGGCTGTAGAAAGAGTGATGGTAAAATTCTTGAATACAAATATTGTATTCAAGAATTTTTTATTTTTTGTCAAATAATTTAATTAACGAGGTGGTAATTGTGAAAATAATTGAAAGACTTATAAGTCAAGATCATTCTGTAAAATACTTATTAGAGTTGAATGATGGAAATACTATTGAAACTTTATTTATGCAAGATCATGAACAAAAACTTACATACCACAGTACAGTATGCGTATCCTCTCAAGTGGGCTGCAGACAAGGGTGTTTTTTTTGTGCAACAGGGAAGCAGGGATTTGTACGAAATCTTGCGTCATTTGAAATAATTGGACAAGTAGATATTTGTATTGATTATTGTAAACAAATGAAACTGATTCCAATAGATGCGGTTGTTCTTGCGGGAATGGGTGAACCTTTTGTAAATTATGAAAATGTTAGGGAGGCGATAATTGGCATATATAATAAACACAAAATAAGTAATTTTGAAATTGCTACAGTAGGAGTAACGCCAAGAGTCTATAGACTGATTGATGATTTTAAAAATAGTCCAATTAATATAAGACTTAATGTATCTCTGCATGCGTCATCAGATGAAATACGTAAGAAGATTATGCCAATTAATCTAAAGTATGATATGAAGTCAATAATTGATGCAGCCGTTGAATATGCAGAAATATTTAAAACTAAGACAAGAATAAGGTATATGATATTTAAGGGTATAAATGATACCGATGCTGATGTAGCAAGACTAGAAGCTTTATTAAAGAGCAAACCACTAAAATTGATTATATCAGCATATAATGATAACAATATACAGGGACTAATTGCTCCTGAACAAAATGATGTAATTAATTTTTATAATAAACTTAAAGATAAAATAGATTGTGATATATTCCATAATTTTGGTGGTGATATCAAAGGAGGCTGTGGTCAGCTTAGGCAGGAAAAAGTGATAGAGCATGTATTAATATAAAAATTTAGAACTAGACATATTATAATACGATTAATAAACTTAATATAAGAAATAAATAATATCCGTATAAGTTTGCTTATATGGATATTATTTATTTCTTATTACAAATAGCAGTTTATGAAACAACATGGTAGAATGATACTTGTGTTTGATTGAATAAAAAGTGCTAATGATTAGAGTTTTTGGAGGTATCTTTATACAAGATATAGCTTCTTTGAGAAGCATGAATAAATATTCTTCTATTATTGCAAATAATGGGGTTATTGTTGAAGTTAGCCAATCTTTTGTTGATATGACTAAATATTCAATAGAGGATATGATAGATAAAAATGTTGTAGATGTATTTAGTGTATTAAGAATTGGCCCAAACACTGATTACGAGAGCTTTGATGAAAATAGTGAATATTTTTCTTAACTAAGTCTCTCGAAATCAGATTTGTTAACATTAAATTATTATAGGGAATAAAAGAAACAATGTATATCTTTTTAGAGAGAAGAAATTTTAACTTTGATGAGAAATTTCCCTTCGCCAGTAGGCTATGCTCAGATAACCATTATGGAGTTGGTATATTCAGCCTACCTGATATTACACTGCTTAAAGCTAATGAAACATTCATAAGTTTTTTTGATGAACCATACAATAGAAAGGAAAACTGCATTGGAAAGCGTGTTGATGAATTTGTAACGGGATTTAAAGGAAGCACTTCAGAAAAGATATGGAGAACTATCATCGAAACAGGGCAAACATATAACATAAATGAGTATATGTCTGATAGATTTGATAGGGGAATTACATACTGGAAGAGTACCATTACTCCCATATATGAAGATTGAAAACCACAATATTGTATTGAGATGACCACAGAGATAACTAACCAGGTTTTATATAGAAAAAAGATAGAAGAGCAGGCGGAAATTATTGAGAAGCAGAAAAGAGAACTAGAAATAGTTTTTTTAAAAATATTCTTTCAAATGCTATTAAATTCACATCAGAAGGTAAATTAATTACTATAAAAGGGGATATATGCATTAAAGTTAAGGATAACGGAATCAGTATACCTGAGGATAAAATAGGTGTTATATTTGAGAGGTTTGGACAAGTCAATAGCCCTTTATCAAGGCGGGCAGAAGGGGCTGATATTGGTCTGTCACTTGTTAAAAAACTTGTTGAAGCATTAGGTGGTAGTATATCAGTTAAAAGCAAGGAAGGTAAGGGTAGCACATTTATTATCTTGCTGCCAGACGAAAAGACCTCAGAAGAACATACTGAAAATAAAGAAGTGGGTTTATTAGATAATCGTCTTTTAGAAATAACGACAGTAGAGTTTTCTGATATCTATCTGTAATAGATTATTGGATAAAGCTATTTGAGATAACTGAGCTATCAATTCTCCACCCTCTACTATAGGAGGGAGATTGATAGCACTTGTCTATAGGTAGCAAATAGATTTTAATGAATTTGCTTTGGCTTAAGTATTAATTAAGCGACTTCTATTTTCTAGTTGGTGATTATTTCGCTTTGAAACAACGAAGATTTGTGACGAAAACTAATGCGGGTGTGTCCATATGTTTAACATTGAGAATTTATAATAAATATTGAGGATTATAAAGATAATCTTATATTATAAAGGATAAAGCTTGTAATGTATAAACCTATAGATGATAAGATAAGGTTCGTCACTTGATTAGTGACAAATAAATGAACGAAACTTAGGAATAAAGAACTTATTGATTTTAGTTGATTGTTCATTATATTATGTGAAATTTGTTAGTAAAGACCGAAGATAAAAAACATTAAAAATATTCTTGACAAAGCAAAGTAGAAATGATAAGATATACAAGTAGTCGAGTTAAATCGACATGATCCTTGAAAATTAAACAGAGTGAAACACAAGATAAAACTTGTTTTTAAATAAACCAGCAATTCTTTGAGTTACTTTAAAGTAACAAAACAGTAATGAGTCACAAACTTTTAAATTGAGAGTTTGATCCTGGCTCAGGACGAACGCTGGCGGCGTGCCTAACACATGCAAGTCGAGCGATGAAGCCCTTCGGGGCTGATTAGCGGCGGACGGGTGAGTAACACGTGGGTAACCTGCCTCAAAGAGGGGGATAGCCTCCCGAAAGGGAGATTAATACCGCATAACATTAGTTCTTTGCATGAAGGACTAATTAAAGGAGTAATCCGCTTTGAGATGGACCCGCGGCGCATTAGCTAGTTGGTGAGGTAAAGGCTCACCAAGGCGACGATGCGTAGCCGACCTGAGAGGGTGATCGGCCACATTGGAACTGAGATACGGTCCAGACTCCTACGGGAGGCAGCAGTGGGGAATATTGCACAATGGGCGAAAGCCTGATGCAGCAACGCCGCGTGAGTGATGAAGGCCTTCGGGTTGTAAAGCTCTGTCTTTGGGGACGATAATGACGGTACCCAAGGAGGAAGCCACGGCTAACTACGTGCCAGCAGCCGCGGTAATACGTAGGTGGCAAGCGTTGTCCGGATTTACTGGGCGTAAAGGATGCGTAGGCGGATATTTAAGTGAGATGTGAAATTCCTGGGCTTAACTTGGGAGCTGCATTTCAAACTGGATATCTAGAGTGTGGGAGAGGAGAATGGAATTCCTAGTGTAGCGGTGAAATGCGTAGAGATTAGGAAGAACACCAGTGGCGAAGGCGATTCTCTGGACCATAACTGACGCTGAGGCATGAAAGCGTGGGTAGCAAACAGGATTAGATACCCTGGTAGTCCACGCCGTAAACGATGAGTACTAGGTGTAGGGGGGTCCAACCCTCTGTGCCGCAGTTAACACAATAAGTACTCCGCCTGGGAAGTACGATCGCAAGATTAAAACTCAAAGGAATTGACGGGGGCCCGCACAAGCAGCGGAGCATGTGGTTTAATTCGAAGCAACGCGAAGAACCTTACCTGGACTTGACATCCCCTGAATTACTCGTAATGGAGGAAGCCCTTCGGGGCAGGGAGACAGGTGGTGCATGGTTGTCGTCAGCTCGTGTCGTGAGATGTTAGGTTAAGTCCTGCAACGAGCGCAACCCTTATCATTAGTTGCTACCATTAAGTTGAGCACTCTAGTGAGACTGCCCGGGTTAACCGGGAGGAAGGTGGGGATGACGTCAAATCATCATGCCCCTTATGTCCAGGGCTACACACGTGCTACAATGGTGAGTACAATTAGATGCAAACCCGTGAGGGGGAGCCAAACTAAAAAACTCATCCCAGTTCGGATTGTAGGCTGAAACTCGCCTACATGAAGCTGGAGTTGCTAGTAATCGCGAATCAGAATGTCGCGGTGAATACGTTCCCGGGCCTTGTACACACCGCCCGTCACACCATGAGAGCTGGCAACACCCGAAGTCCGTGAGGTAACCGTAAGGAGCCAGCGGCCGAAGGTGGGGTCAGTGATTGGGGTGAAGTCGTAACAAGGTAGCCGTAGGAGAACCTGCGGCTGGATCACCTCCTTTCTAAGGAATAATAACTAGAAACTTAGGTTTTTAGTTACATTGGAATTCTGGTTTACACTCTGTTTAATTTTGAGGGATCATTTTCCTGTTGACTCGGTAGAGTTGACATGATAAGATGTATCTCCAATATTGTTCTTTGAAAATTGCACAGTGATAAGCGTTGAATAATGAAAATTATTTAACATAAACAAAGTAAAGCTAAAGGTATATATACCTTTGTAGAATTATGATTTAAGGTCAAGCTACAAAGGGCGCATGGTGAATGCCTTGGCACCAGTAGCCGATGAAGGACGCGATAAGCTGCGATAAGCTTCGGGTAGGCGCAAATAGCCTGCGATCCGGAGATTTCCGAATGGGGCAACCCACATAGCTAACGCTATGTACTGTAAACTGAATTCATAGGTTTATAGAGGTAGACCCGGGGAACTGAAACATCTAAGTACCCGGAGGAAGAGAAAGAAAAATCGATTTCCTAAGTAGCGGCGAGCGAAAGGGAAAGAGCCCAAACCAGGAACTTGTTCCTGGGGTTGCGGACAGATCATAAACGGAAGTAGGAATTAATTGAAGAGAGCTGGAAGGCTCCGCCATAGAAGGTAACAGCCCTGTAGATGAAAATGAAAACTTCTAGATCTGATCCAGAGTACCACGAGACACGTGAAACCTTGTGGGAAGCAGGGAGGACCACCTCCCAAGGCTAAATACTAACTGGTGACCGATAGTGAAGCAGTACCGTGAGGGAAAGGTGAAAAGAACCCCGGAAGGGGAGTGAAATAGAACCTGAAACCGTGTGTCCACAATCAGTCGAAGCAGTTTTACCTGCGACGACGTGCTTTTTGTAGAACGAGCCAGCGAGTTACGATGTGTAGCAAGGTTAAGTATTTAAGATACGTAGCCGAAGGGAAACCGAGTCTGAATAGGGCAAAAAGTTGCATGTCGTAGACCCGAAACCGGGTGACCTATCCATGGACAGGTTGAAGCGGAAGTAAAATTCCGTGGAGGACCGAACCACATTGGTGTTGAAAAACCATGGGATGAGCTGTGGATAGCGGAGAAATTCCAATCGAACTCGGAGATAGCTGGTTCTCCTCGAAATAGCTTTAGGGCTAGCGTTTTGAATGAGTAGTGGAGGTAGAGCACTGAATGGGCTAGGGGCTGACAACAGTTACTGAACCCTATCAAACTCCGAATGCCATATACTTGAATCAAAGCAGTCAGACTACGAATGATAAGATCCGTGGTCAAAAGGGAAACAGCCCAGACCATCAGCTAAGGTCCCAAAGTGTAAGTTAAGTGGAAAAGGATGTGGGATTTCCAAGACAACTAGGATGTTGGCTTAGAAGCAGCCACTCATTTAAAGAGTGCGTAATAGCTCACTAGTCGAGAGATCCTGCGCCGAAGATGTTCGGGGCTAAAACTTACCACCGAAGCTATGGATTGATACGTAAGTATCAGTGGTAGAGGAGCTTCCTGTATGGGTTGAAGTCGTACCGTAAGGAGCGGTGGACTGTACAGGAGTGAGTATGCTGGCATAAGTAGCGAGAAATAAGTGAGAATCTTATTGGTCGAAAACCTAAGGTTTCCTGAGGAAGGCTCGTCCGCTCAGGGTTAGTCGGGACCTAAGCCGAGGCCGAAAGGCGTAGGTGATGGACAATCGGTTGATATTCCGATACCACCAGTTTGCGTTATTACAAATGGGATGACGCAGGAGGATAAGATGTGCGCACTATTGGATGTGCGTCTAAGCACTTAGGCAGACTAGATAGGCAAATCCGTCTAGTTAATGCTGAGGTGTTACGGGGAGCCCTTTTGGGCGAAGTATCTGATTCCACGCTGCCAAGAAAAGTCTCTATGGAGTAAACTGGTGCCCGTACCGCAAACCGACACAGGTAGGTGAGGAGAGAATCCTAAGACCAGCGGAAGAATTGTTGTCAAGGAACTCGGCAAATTGACCCCGTAACTTCGGGAGAAGGGGTGCCACCGCAAGGTGGTCGCAGAGAATAGGCCCAAGCAACTGTTTAGCAAAAACACAGGTCTCTGCTAAAGCGAAAGCTGATGTATAGGGGCTGACGCCTGCCCGGTGCTGGAAGGTTAAGGGGAACACTTAGCGCAAGCGAAGGTGTGAACTTAAGCCCCAGTAAACGGCGGCCGTAACTATAACGGTCCTAAGGTAGCGAAATTCCTTGTCGGGTAAGTTCCGACCCGCACGAATGGCGTAATGACTTGGGCACTGTCTCGACAACAAATCCGGCGAAATTGTATTGCGAGTGAAGATGCTCGCTACCCGCGATTGGACGGAAAGACCCCGTAGAGCTTTACTGTAGCTTAGCATTGAGTCTCGGTATTGTCTGTACAGGATAGGTGGGAGACTGCGAAGCAGAGGCGTCAGCCTTTGTGGAGTCGTCCTTGGGATACCACCCTGACAGTACTGGGATTCTAACCGGCGGCCATGAATCTGGTCACGGGACATTGTTAGGTGGGCAGTTTGACTGGGGCGGTCGCCTCCTAAAAAGTAACGGAGGCGCCCAAAGGTTCCCTCAGAACGGTTGGAAATCGTTCGTAGAGTGCAAAGGCAGAAGGGAGCCTGACTGCGACACAAACAAGTGGAGCAGGGACGAAAGTCGGGCTTAGTGATCCGGTGGTACCTCGTGGGAGGGCCATCGCTCAACGGATAAAAGCTACCTCGGGGATAACAGGCTGATCTCCCCCAAGAGTCCACATCGACGGGGAGGTTTGGCACCTCGATGTCGGCTCGTCGCATCCTGGGGCTGAAGTAGGTCCCAAGGGTTGGGCTGTTCGCCCATTAAAGCGGCACGCGAGCTGGGTTCAGAACGTCGTGAGACAGTTCGGTCCCTATCCGTCGCGGGCGTAGGAAATTTGAGAGGAGCTGTCCTTAGTACGAGAGGACCGGGATGGACTGACCTCTGGTGCACCAGTTGTTCCGCCAGGAGCACAGCTGGGTAGCTATGTCGGGACGGGATAAACGCTGAAAGCATCTAAGCGTGAAGCCCACCTCAAGATAAGATTTCCCATAGCGTAAGCTAGTAAGACCCCTTGAAGAACACAAGGTTGATAGGTCAGAGGTGTAAGCATGGTAACATGTTCAGCTGACTGATACTAATAGGTCGAGGGCTTGACCTAATATATCACTGTGCAATTTTGAGAGAACAATTCTTTCAAACAAAATGAAACTCACTCAGCGGAGCTGAGGAGTATTGATTTGTTACCAAAATCGGAGATTTTGACAAATCAACATCTAGTGGTTATGACGTGAAGGCTACACCCGTTCCCATTCCGAACACGATGGTTAAGCTTCACAGTGCCGATGGTACTGCACGGGAGACTGTGTGGAAGAGTAGGTCGCTGCTAGGTGATTAAAAAAATCGCTAAGTAATTTAATTACTTAGCGATTTTTTATTTTTTGTACGGCTAAATATAAAAAAGCTTAATGCAGATATAACGCTTGTGAAAATTTCACTATGATTAAAAATATAGGTAATTATATCTAAATTTGTACATCATAAAAGTAGAGCTTTGCTATTACAAAAAATAATAGATATCATTAATAATTTATATAATAAAAATTTAGATAATATCCTTTCAATGTAGAAGATAAGAGACTTCAGAATACTATCGAAATTTTTTATAAAAGCTATTAGTTATTTTTATAACAATATTAATCATGATTACAATATAATCATGTTTACAAATAAGCATGAATTATGGTAATATTTAATCAAATAGCGCTGTTAAATTATTTAAGTGTGTGAAAACCATGGTTTATTTGTAAATATATACATAAAGGGGTGGGATATAAGTGAAATTAGAAATTGGAAATTTTCATGTAAAAGATATCGTTTTTGGAGAGAAGACTTGCTATGAAAATGGAATTTTAATAATAAACAAGAAGGAAGCACTAGATTTTGTTTTGGAAGATGAACATATAACAGAAGCAGACTTGGTGATTGTTAAGCCAGGAGATAAAGTGCGTTTAGTACCAGTAAAAGAGGCCATAGAGCCAAGGGTAAAAGTAAACGGTAATACTTTGTTCCCAGGGGTAACTGGAGATGTTATTCCTGTAGGAGAAGGTAGAACTCACGCACTAAAAGATTGCAGTATCTTAGTAGTGGGCAAGCACTGGGGTGGGTTCCAAGATGGATTAATAGATATGAGTGGAGAAGGTGCAAAATATACTTACTATTCTCAATTAAAGAATATAGTGCTTGTAGGAGATACAGACGAAGACTTTGAAAAACATGAACAGCAAAAGAAAAATAAAGCATTAAGATGGGCAGGACATAAACTAGCTGAATATATAGGAAGCTGTGTTAAGGATTTAGAACCTGAGAATGTTGAAACTTTTGAGTTAGAACCAGTTACAAAGAGATCAAAAGAAGTTCAAGATTTACCATCCGTTGTATTTGTAATGCAGCCTCAATCTCAGATGGAAGAAATGGGATACAATGATTTAGTTTACGGATGGGATGCAAATCATATGGTTCCAACTTTTATGCATCCAAATGAAGTTTTGGATGGAGCAATGATTTCCGGAAGCTTTATGCCTTGCTCTTCAAAGTGGGCAACTTATGATTTTCAAAATAACCCAACTATTAAAAGGCTTTATGCTGAACATGGAAAAACACTTAACTTCTTAGGAGTTATAATGTCCAACCTTAATGTAGCATTAGAGCAAAAGAAGCGTTCAGCTTTATTTGTTGCTCAAATGGCAAAATCCTTAGGAGCAGATGGAGCTATTGTTGCAGAAGAAGGATATGGAAATCCTGACGCAGACTTTATAGCTTGCATAGTTGCACTAGAAGAGGCTGGAGTTAAAACTTGTGGTATTACAAATGAGTGCACTGGAAGAGATGGAGAATCTCAGCCATTAGTATCATTAGATGTAAAAGCAGATGCTATTGTATCAACCGGAAACGTTTCAGAGTTAATAGAATTACCTCCAATGGAAACAGTTATAGGAGAACTACAGTCATTAGCTAGAGATGGTTTGTCTGGTGGATGGGCAAACGATGAAATATTAGGGTCTTCAGTAAGAGAAGATGGTTCAATTATTATGGAAAACAACGCAATGTTCTGTGGAGATCAAGCTTGTGGATGGTCACCAAAAACAATGAAAGAGTTTTAAGGAGGTGCAGGTTAGATGAAAAAAGCAATATTATATATAAATCAATTCTTTGGACAAATAGGTGGAGAGGACAAAGCGGACTTTTCTCCAGAAATAAGAGAGGGTTTAGTTGGACCTGCTCTAGAATTAAGTAAACAGCTCAAGGATACGGAAGTTACTCATACAATAATTTGTGGAGATAACTTCATAGGTTCCAATGAAAAAGAAGCTGTAGAAACAATATTAGGGTTTTTAGAGGGAAAAGAGTTTGATATATTCTTCGCTGGTCCTGCATTCCAAGCTGGTAGATATGGAAATGCATGTGGAGTTATATGTAAAGCTGTAAAAGAAAAATTTAATGTACCAGTTATATCTTCTATGCATATCGAAAATCCTGGAGTAGAGATGTTCAAAAAAGATGTCTACATATTCAAAGGCGGAAATAATGCTGGAAGAATGAGAAAAGATATAAAGGCTATGGCTGACTTTGGAAATAAGATACTAGCAGGTGAAGAGCTTTTATCTGCAGAAGAAGAAGGATATTACGGAAGAGGAAAAAGACATCAGGTTTGGCTTCAATCAGGAAAACCAGCTGCTGATAGAGTAGTAGAAATGATGATAAAGAAATTAAATGGCGAAGAATTTGAAACCGAATTACCTATTCCTAAAATGGATAGAGTACCAATAGCACCAGCTATTAAAGATTTAAGTAAAGTAACTATAGCTTGCGTAACAACTGGTGGTATAGTTCCTGTGGACAACCCTGATAGAATCCAATCTGCTTCAGCAACAAGATGGGGTAGATATGATATATCAAATTTAGACAATTTAGAGGGTGGAGTATTCAAGACAATCCACGCAGGATTTGACCCTGCAGCAGCAGATGCAGATCCAGATGTAATAGTTCCATTAGATGCTTTAAGAGCATACGAAAAAGAGGGTAAGATAGGTAAGCTCCATGAGTACTTCTATTCCACAGTTGGAACTGGAACTACTCAAGGTGAGGCTGCTAGAATGGCAAGAGAAATTATTGTACATCTAAAAGAAGCAAATGTAGATGCAGTTGTACTAACTTCCACCTGAGGAACTTGTACACGTTGCGGTGCAACAATGGTAAAAGAAATCGAGAGAGCTGGATTCCCAGTTGTTCAAATGTGTAATTTAATTCCTGTAGCAACAACAGTAGGTTCAAATAGAATAGTTCCAACAATATCCATTCCGTACCCATTAGGAAATCCTGCAGATTCTAAAGAGGCACAATGGAAACTAAGATACCATAGAGTTGGGGTGGCTTTAGACTCTCTTGCAACTGATATTCAAGAGCAAACTGTTTTCAAAGTAAAAATCTAAAAATGGATTTATCCGATGACTACCCGCTCTAATACTCCCGCGCACTCTGTTAAAGCGAGAGTAAAGAACGACTACGTCCCTGGATAACGATTTCTAAGTGGCAAAGCCACTAAGAACTCTGTTTACCTCAATAGTAAGTAAATATTATTGAAATATTGAAAAAAAGAAGGTGCGGTATGAATAATATATATGATGTTATCATTTTAGGATCTGGACCAGCAGGACTTTCCGCTGGATTATATGCAGCAAGAGCAAGATTAAAAACTTTGATACTTGAAAGAACTAAAGTAGGAGGACAAATTGTAATTACAGACGAGGTAGCCAATTATCCTGGATCAGTAAGAGAAGCTACAGGTCCAAGCTTAATTGCTAGAATGGAAGAACAAGTTGAAGAGTTTGGTGCTGAAAGAAAAAAGGACAATATAAAAGAAGCAGATCTTAGTGGGAAAATTAAAGTATTAAGAGGAGATAGCGAAGAGTATAGGGCTAAAAGCATAATTATTGCCACAGGAGCAACACCTAGACGTATTGGATGCCCTGGAGAAAATGAGTTAATTGGCAAAGGAGTGTCTTATTGCGCAACTTGCGATGCAGACTTTTTTCAGGATTTAGAGGTTTTTGTAGTTGGTGGAGGAGATTCAGCTATTGAAGAGGCTATATACCTAACAAAGTTTGCAAGAAAAGTAACAATAGTTCACAGAAGAGATGAATTAAGAGCAGCAAAATCTATACAAGAAAAGGCTTTCAAAAATGAAAAAATCCATTTTATGTGGGATTCTGTTATCAGTGAGATAAAAGGTAATGGAATATTAGAATCAGTAGTTTTCAAAAACACTAAAACAGGTGAAACTCATGAGTATTTTGCGAGTGAAGATGATGGAACCTTTGGAGTATTTGTTTTTGTCGGTTATATTCCTATGAATAATTTATTTAAAGAAGAAATTACTTTAAGTGAAGCTGGATATATAATTACTAATGATAAGATGGAAACAAATATAGAAGGCGTATTTGCGGCAGGGGATATAAGAGAAAAACCTTTAAGACAGGTTGTTACAGCGGCAGCAGATGGAGCTATAGCTGCTGTACAAGCAGAAAAATATATAGAGAACAATTTTTAAGAATAAAACCTACTCTATAAATGAAAGGTGGCAGTCAATATGATAATTGTGGATAAGGATAGCTTTAGTCCCGAAGTGTTAGAAGCTGAAGGCTATGTGCTTGTAGATTATTTTGGAGATGGTTGTGTACCATGCCAAGCTTTATTGCCAGATGTAGAAGCATTAGCTGAAAAGTACCAAGATAAGGTGAAATTTTGCAAACTAAATACTACTAAGGCTAGAAGACTAGCAATTTCCCAAAGAGTACTTGGACTTCCAACAATCTCACTATATAAAAATGGAGAGAAAATTGAGGAAGTAGTAAAGGAAGATGCTGCAAAAGCAAGTATTGAGTCAATGATTATGAAACATATAAATCTTTAATTGAATTGAGGAGGAAAAGTTATGAGTTTATTAGAGGGAAAGAAAGTAATTGCAATAGGTGACAGGGATGGAATTCCAGGCCCAGCTATTGAAGAATGTGCTAAAAGCGCTAAAGCAGATGTTGTATTTGCTTCTACAGAATGTTTTGTTTGAACAGCCGCAGGTGCTATGGATCTGGAGATCCAACAAAGAGTAATTGATTTAACTTCAAAATACGGTGCTGAAAATGTGATCGTAATGCTAGGAGGAGCTGAGGCAGAGGCTTCAGGACTATCAGCAGAAACAGTAGCTTCAGGAGATCCGACTTTTGCAGGGCCGCTAGCAGGAATTGCATTAGGTCTTGGTGTATATCATGTAGTAGAACCAGAAGTTAAAGGTGAATTTGATCCAGCTGTTTATGACGAACAATGTGGAATGATGGAAATGGTTTTGGACATTGATGAAATTATTGGTGAGGTAAAGACTGTTAGAGATCAATATTCAAAGTATAACAAATAGACTGCACCAACTTTAATAACTTAAGAATGGCATGCAGAAATGCATGCCATTCTTAAGTATATTATAACTAAAAATAGTGAATGGAGGTTTTAAAATGAGTTTTCCAGTTATAAAGAAAGCATCTTATATTTTAGTAAATGCACCAGATATGGTAATACATAATGGTACTACACAAACTTTAGAAAGAGAGACTAACCCTGATTCAGAGTACTTAAAGGAGTTAAAAAATCATTTAAGAACATTTGATCAAGTTGTAGATTATGCTCCAAATCAAACATATATAGGAAATATGACTCCAGAAAAGCTCGGAGAATTAAAGAGACCTTGGTATAATGGTGTAATCGAAAATGCTAATAGATTTGGCAAATTTGGTGAAATAATGCCTCAAGATGAGTTCTACGGATTACTAAAAGTTTCAGACGTATTTGATTTAGTAATTCTTGAGAAATCATTCACAGCAGCAGTTAAAGAGAAGTTTGAAGAGCACCCCTTATTAAATACAAAGGTTGAGGGATTAAAAGAGGGAGAAGAGTTATCAGCAATTGAAACTTTAGTAGAAAATGGAGTAGCTGAAGGTTTGTATAATGCTGGAACTTTAGTAGGATGTATTAAAAGAGCACATGAATTTGATAGTAACTTATCATCACATATAATGGTAGAGAATTTAGTAGTTAAGGCATCTGGAGTACTAGCTCTAATGTACTTAATAAAAAGTTCAGGTATAGATGTAAATGAAGTTGGATATTTAATAGAATGCTCAGAAGAAGCAATAGGAGATATGAATCAAAGAGGCGGTGGAAACACTGCTAAAGCTTGTGGAGAAATAGCAGGAATCAAAGGAGCTACAGGAGTGGACATGAGAGGTTTCTGTGCAGGTCCAAGCCATGCTTTAATAAATGCTGCAGCACTTGTAAAAGCGGGAATACACAAGAATGTAATAGTGTTTGCTGGTGGAAGTACAGCTAAACTTGGAATGAACGGAAAAGATCACATAAAGAAAGGTTTATCAGCTCTTGAAGATTGCATTGGAGGCTTTGCAGTTCTAATTTCTGAAAATGATGGAGTAAGTCCAGTTTTAAGAACTGACGTAATTGGAAGACATACTATAGGACATGGAGCAGCACCACAAGCTGTTATAGAAGCCTTAGTATCAGAACCTTTAGCTAGAGTTGGAATGAAAATTACAGATGTAGATAAATTTGCTCCAGAAATGCAAACTCCAGATCTTACTGAGCCAGCAGGAGCAGGAGATGTTCCAACTCAGAACTATAAGATGATAGGAGCGCTTGCTGTTAAGAGTGGACAATTAGATAGAAAAGAGTTGCCAAACTTCGTAAAAGAACATGGATATCCTGGATATGCTCCAACTCAAGGACATATTCCATCAGGAGTTCCAATAGTAGGACATGGTGTAGACCACATAATGGATGGAACATTAAACAACTTCATGATAATAGGTAAAGGAAGTCTTTTCTTAGGAAGAATGACAAACCTATTTGACGGAGTATCTATACTTGTAGAGAAAAATACTGGAGCTACAGAAGAAGCTTCAGGAGTTTCAAAAGATGAAATTAAGAACATGATAGCTGAGGGTATGAAGAAGTTTGCAGAGGAAATTCTAAAATAAATTAAAGTGGACAGTTGACAGTAAAGGAAGGTTTTCCACCTTGTGTTGGAAAATAATTGATTTCTTGAAGGCTCGTTTTACCAAAGGTAAAACATTGCTGGTTTAATCTAAACCAGGCTTTAACTTAAACTTAATTTTACGAAAAGTAAAATTAAAGGTTAGTTTAGGGATTTTCGTAGCGTAGCGGAGAAAAATCAACCATAACTGTCAACTCTCAACTTAAAAGGGGTGATTTTTGTGGATGCAACTAAAAAGATAGTAGCAGAGGTTTTTAGTGAAATAGCAGAGGGAATAACGAGTGGAAGCTTCGGAAAAAGAGTTAAAATTGGGTTAACCACTTTTGGCTCAGAGCATGGCGCTCTAGAGATGGCAAAAGCTGCAGCACTTGCGAAGAGTAAATATGATGATTTTGATATAGTTTTAATTGGACCTAAGGTTGAAGGTGATTTTGAGGTTGTTGAAGTCAGCAATGCTGAAGAAGGACATAAAAAAATGGTAGAACTTTTAGATAACAAAGTAATTGATGGATGTGTAACTCAGCACTTCGATTTTCCAATAGGAGTTTCAACAGTGGGAAAGCTAATAGCTCCGGGTTTAGGAAAAGAATTAATAATTGCTACAACTACAGGAACAACAGCCACTCACAGAGTTGAGGGAATGATAAAAAATACAATAAATGGCATAGCTGTTGCGAAGGTATGTGGTATTAAAAATCCAAACGTTGGTATTTTAAATGTGGATGGCGCTAGAGGAGTTGAAAGAGCTCTCAAAGAGCTACAAAGCAGAGGATATAATTTTACTTTTAGTGAATCCCTAAGAGCAGATGGCGGTTCGGTTATGAGAGGTAATGATTTACTTGCAGGAACACCTGATGTTATGGTCTGCGATTCATTGACAGGGAATTTATTAATAAAGATATTTGCTTCATTTACAACAGGAGGTAACTATGAAACTGTTGGATATGGTTATGGTCCAGGTGTTGGAGAAGGTTATGACAAGATAATAAACATAGTATCTCGTGCTTCTGGTGCTCCGCTAATTTGTGAAGCTTTAAAGTATTGCGCTATTTCTGCAAAGAATAACTTAATACAGCTTGCTAATGATGAATATAAAAGTGCCAATGCTGCAGGATTAAAAGAGATAATAGGAAAAATACTTGAAAAAGATAAGCCAGCAGCTGCAGTAGAAGAAGTTAAAATGCCACCTAAAAAGGTAGTAACATACGGAATACCTGGAATTGATATTCTTGAGCTTGAAAATGCTTGTAGAGCACTTTGGAAGGAAGGTATATATTCTGAAAGTGGAATGGGATGTACTGGTCCAATAGTTTTGGTAAGTGAAGAGGAAAGTGAAAAGGCTGTCAATTTACTTATAAAGAATGGATTTAAGTAATACTAGTAAAATTTTTAGTTGAGAATTTACAGTGAGAAATGGCTTAGGCTAAACACTGTTAGTTCTCAACTATTTATTGCTATAGAAAATTAGATAAAAATTAGGGTTCGATGAGGTTTTAAATAATAATTCAAGGAGAGAAATGCAAGTGATAGAAGAGTTTAAAAAATATCTAATATATAAGGAACGGAAAAGCCCTAATACAACTAAAACATATTCTAGATGTATACAAGAATTTATTAACTGGTACTCTAATGATACAAATAAAGAACTTTTAAAATTGGATGGGGAAATAATTGATAGTTATAAGAATTATTTAATATCTGTAAAAAGGAAAAAAACGCAAACTATTAGAGTTGGAATCTGTGCATTGGCTATGTTTAATAGGTTTTTCTATTATAAAAATGCACCTAAAAATTATATTCAAAGTGAAAAATCTAAAAATATTGGGTAAATATATTTGTTGTATAAGTTGTACAAGAATTATATTTAAAGATGTCGAATTATTTTGATAATTGCAGAGGGGTATTATGGAAACAACTAAAGTTATTTCATCTCAAAAATCACCTAGGAAATATACAAGACGTAAAAACAAAAGTAAGATGACTCAATATGAGAAAGCAGTTGCTAAAATTTGCAGTGGACAAATAGAATGGCAAGATGCATTGAAAATAGAAGATATGAATGACTTATTAAACTTAGGATATCTTCCAGCGGAAACTGGTTATTGCATCATGCCCGATGGGACTGGTTTTGTCGCTAATATAACTAAGATGAAAAATGTTACTCCAGAAATGTTTGATTGGTGGTTTGCCTGGCATGGACTGAAACCTATAAGATTTAAAATGTGGAATAAAGAAGAACATTTTGATATTAAAACAACTAACATAGAACAAATACTAAATCCAAGTTTATCTCTAAAGGAGAAACTATGGGGAGTTACGCATACTATAACTAGAGATATAGGCTTTGGCCCAGAGAAAATCCATGTAGATTATATGTCTCAGGGAGAACTTGGATTTGATATAAATCGTTTTAGAGAACCTTACGTTTCATCAGTAATAGGAGGAAATACTGATTCTTCTGTTATGTGTCATTTTGTTCGTAGAATTGAAGATGGTATTGAAGTGCGTTCACGTTTTTGGATAGGATATCAAATTATAAATAAAGAACCAGTGAAGATATTGCCTGATGGAACTAGTATGCTTTCTAGAGCAGTTAAACGGTTAGCGCTTCATTGTATAAAGGATTATGAAAGTTTAGCGAAGATACTGCCTTTAATTTATTATGAAGAGCGAAATAAATGGAGATAATTTGGATTGTCTCAAAAGTAGTACATTTATGTATCGGTAATTATACGCAAATGTACTACCGATAAAATTAGAATACAGAATTTGAAGTCAAATAGCTTATAGTATAAAGGGGTAAACTGTACCCTATAAGATAGCACAGCCTCTTTTCTGTGTCTACCCTACAGGGTACAGTTTGCCCCTTTTAAATCATGCGGATTTACATCTAAATGAATCTATTATGTGACTTATGTAGCTTAATGTTTTTTCTGTAGCTTCTTCAATTGTATAGTCATATTGATTTTTTAGTACTTTATAAAGAATGCTATGATAAATTAATAAAATCATTTCATTAATTTGCTCTAAATCTTTTTCTTGTATAAAACCCTCATTAGCACATGCCTTTAGGATAGATAGATTTCTATCATAAATCTTTTCACCTAACAACATTGGAAGTAATTCTGATGACTGGTTACTTAGCCCATCAGAAAAAATATCAAAATAGTTTTTTATTGAGCTATTTGAAGGATTAGCTCTCTCTTCGAAAAAAAGATTGTAATAAGCTTTTGGATTAGCATAAGAATGATAACAAAAGTACTTCCATATACTCATAAAAGTATCTAAAGCGTTAGTACACTTTTTAACATAATTATGAAGATCATGAGCATAATCTTCTAAATACTTTATTGAACTAAAAAATATTAATTCATTTAGGGTGTTAAAGTAGTTGTAAATTGTAGCACTATTATATCCTGCTATATCAGAAACTTTTCTAATAGTTACAAAGTCAATGCTCTCTTCTTTTATTATTTTGTGAACTGCATCTATAAAATATTTCATCATTCGTTTCTTTTGAAAAGTTTTCTTGTCCATTTCCATTGAAATCACCATCTTGTCAAAATTTTCATTAACTAGTAAGCATAAATGATTATACCTTAAATCTATATTTTTTAAAAGAGCAGTTTTTCTATTATAAAAAATAATGGATAGTATTAATAATTTCTATAATATAAATTTTAAACACATACCCTAAACATTGAAAATAAGAGACTTTAATGAATTATTTGAATTTTTTATACAGCTTATTAGTTAATTTTATAACAATAATAAACATGATTATAAAGTAATCATGTTTACAAATAAGCATGAATTGTGATAATATTTAATCAAATAGCGCTGTTAAATTATTTAAGTGTGTGAAAACCATGGTTTATTTGTAAATATATACATAAAGGGGTGGAATATAGGTGAAATTAGAAATTGGAAATTTTCATGTAAAAGATATCGTTTTTGGAGAAAAGACTCGTTATGAAAATGGAATTTTAACAATAAACAAGAAGGAAGCACTAGATTTTGTTTTGGAAGATGAACATATAGCAGAAGCAGATTTATTAATTGTAAAACCAGGGGACAAGGTTCGTTTAGTGCCTGTAAAAGAGGCAATTGAGCCAAGAGTAAAGGTAAACGGCAACACTTTGTTTCCAGGAGTAACTGGAGATGTTGTTCCAGTAGGTGAAGGAAGAACACATGCTCTTAAAGATTGCAGCTTATTAGTTGTTGGAAAGCACTGGGGAGGCTTCCAAGACGGATTAATAGATATGAGCGGAGAAGGTGCAAAGTATACTTACTATTCTCAGTTAAAGAATATAGTACTTGTAGGAGATACAGACGAAGATTTTGAAAAGCATGAACAGCAAAAGAAAAATAAAGCATTAAGATGGGCAGGACATAAACTAGCTGAATATATAGGAAGCTGTGTTAAGGATTTAGAGCCTGAAGATGTTGAAACTTTTGAGTTAGAACCAGTTATAAAAAGATCAAAAGAAGTTCAAGATTTACCATCTGTTGTATTTGTAATGCAGCCTCAATCCCAGATGGAAGAAATGGGATACAATGATTTAGTTTACGGATGGGATGCAAATCATATGGTTCCAACTTTTATGCATCCAAATGAAGTTTTGGATGGAGCAGTGATTTCCGGAAGCTTTATGCCTTGTTCCTCAAAGTGGTCAACCTATGATTTTCAAAATAACCCAACTATTAAAAAACTTTATGCTGAGCATGGAAAGACACTTAACTTCTTAGGAGTAATTATGTCCAACCTTAACGTAGCATTAGAGCAAAAGAAACGTTCAGCTTTATTTGTTGCTCAAATGGCAAAATCCTTAGGAGCAGATGGAGCTATTGTTGCTGAAGAAGGATATGGAAATCCTGACGCAGACTTTATAGCTTGCATAGTTGCACTAGAAGAGGCAGGAGTTAAAACTTGCGGTATTACTAATGAATGTACAGGACGAGATGGAGAATCTCAGCCATTAGTATCGTTAGATGTAAAAGCAGATGCTATTGTATCAACTGGAAACGTTTCAGAGTTAATAGAGTTACCTCCAATGGAAACCGTTATAGGTGAACTACAGTCATTAGCTAGAGATGGTTTGTCTGGTGGATGGGCAAACGATGAAATATTAGGGTCTTCAGTAAGAGAAAATGGTTCAATTATTATGGAGAACAACGCAATGTTCTGTGGAGATCAAGCTTGTGGATGGTCACCAAAAACAATGAAAGAATTTTAAGGAGGTGCAGGTTAGATGAAAAAAGCAATTTTATATATAAATCAATTCTTTGGACAAATAGGTGGAGAGGATAAAGCAGATTTTTCTCCAGAAATAAGAGAGGGTTTAGTTGGACCTGCTTTAGAATTAAGCAAACAGCTTAAGGATGTAGAAGTTACTCATACAATTATTTGTGGAGATAACTTCATGGGATCCAATGAAAAAGAAGCAGTAGAGACAATATTAGGATTTTTAGAAGGTAAAGAGTTTGATATATTCTTTGCAGGCCCTGCTTTCCAAGCTGGAAGATATGGAAATGCATGTGGAGTTATATGTAAAGCTGTAAAAGAAAAGTTTAATGTACCAGTTATATCTTCTATGCATATAGAAAACCCGGGCGTTGAGATGTTTAAAAAAGACGTATATATCTTCAAAGGTGGAAATAATGCTGGAAGAATGAGAAAAGACATAAAGGTTATGGCTGACTTTGCAAATAAAATATTAAGCGGCGAAGAACTACTTTCAGCAGAGGAAGAAGGATATTACGGAAGAGGAAAAAGACATCAGGTTTGGCTTGAATCAGGTAAACCAGCTGCTGATAGAGTAGTGGAAATGATGATAAAGAAATTAAAGGGTGAAGAATTTGTAACAGAGCTGCCTATTCCTAAAATGGATAGAGTACCAATAGCGCCAGCTATTAAAGATTTAAGTAAAGCAACTATAGCTTGTGTAACATCTGGTGGTATAGTTCCTGTGGACAACCCTGATAGAATTCAATCTGCTTCAGCAACAAGATGGGGTAAATATGATATATCAAATTTAGACAATTTAGAGGGTGGAGTATTCAAGACAATCCACGCAGGATTTGACCCTGCAGCAGCAGATGCAGATCCAGATGTAATAGTTCCATTAGATGCTTTAAGAGCATACGAAAAAGAGGGTAAAATAGGTAAACTGCATGAGTACTTCTATTCTACAGTTGGAACAGGAACTACTCAAGGTGAGGCTGCTAGAATGGCAAGAGAAATTATTGTACAACTAAAAGAAGCAAATGTAGATGCAGTTGTATTAACCTCCACCTGAGGAACTTGTACACGTTGCGGTGCAACAATGGTAAAAGAAATTGAAAGAGCTGGATTCCCAGTCGTTCAAATGTGTAATTTAATTCCTGTAGCAACAACAGTAGGTTCAAATAGAATAGTTCCTACAATATCTATTCCTTACCCATTAGGAAATCCTGCAGATTCTAAAGAAGCACAATGGAAACTAAGATACCATAGAGTTGGTGTGGCTTTAGACTCGCTTGCAGCTGATATTCAAGAGCAAACTGTTTTTAAAGTAAAAATCTAAATCAGTTAAGCAGAGAGCCAAAATCTATGATTTTGTGCGAATCGCTTACTCATTCGACGAAAGGAGAAGGAGTTTCATATAACTAAATAGGCCTTGCCCAAATGGATGAGGCCTATTTAGATTAGTTTTGCGAAGGGGGAAAATTAATTATGTCAAATGAACAAAAATCAAAAGACCGCTCGGTTCTGTATGTTTCTGCAGGTATAGCTCTGGTATTCGTAGCATTTAGTATAATTCTGCCTTCTCAAATGGCTAAAGCAGCCAATGGCGTGTTATCATTTTTAACTACTAGTTTTGGTTGGTTATATCTTATATCAGTATTTGTCTTTACAATAGTTATATTTACTATTGCTCTCAGCCGCTTTGGTAGTATCAAGCTAGGGGCGGATGATGAAAAACCGGAATTTACAAATTTCCAGTGGTTTACTATGCTATTTGGAGGAGGAATGGGTATCGGAATGGTTTTCTGGTCAATTGCTGAACCGATGACTCATTATATGGCACCGCCTATAGGACAACCAGGGACTGAGCAAGCTATGCATGATGCCATGAGGATTGTATTTAATGATTTTGGTATTCATGTATGGATTATTTACGCGGTTTGCGGTTTAGCCCTGGCTTACTTCCAGTATAGAAAAGGTCTTCCTTGCTTAATCAGCTCAGCTTTTTATCCAATTCTTGGTGATCGCATTCGCGGACCTATTGGTAAAGCCATCGATGTATTAGCGGTATTTGCGACGATGTTTGGCGTAGCAACTAGCTTGGGACTGGGGGCTGGTCAGATTGCTACAGGAATACAATATATATGGGGAATTAAAGCGACGCCTGGTATTACTGCTATTATTATCGCAATCATGACAGCGATATTTACGCTTGCGACTGTATCCGGGCTGCATAAGGCGATGCAGGCTGTTGCTGACGTGAAGGTATGGCTTTCAATTGGATTTATGGTATTTATTTTCCTGTTTGGTGGAATGGTATTTATACTAAATATTTTTACTCACACGCTTGGTGATTATATTCAAAACTTTATGGGACAGAGTCTGTGGATGGGTAATATTGAATGGACTAAAGCCTGGCCGGTATTCTACAGAGCTTGGTATATTGCGTGGGCAGCATTTGTAGGTCAGTTCATAGCACGTGTTTCCAGAGGCCGTACTATTCGTGAATTCATACTTGCATCAGTATTCCTACCTTCCGGTTTCTGTCTTATATGGATTGCAATCTATGGGGGAGCTGCGTTTAATCTAGATGCATTGTCACAGGGTACCATTCAGGCAGCGGTTAAAACCGATGTTTCAACCGCTTTATTTGCAACGTTGCAGCATCTACCGCTCTATTTCATCACTGCGCCGCTAGCGCTTATCCTGATCATCGCGTCCTTTGCAGGAGCTGCTAATTCAGCTACGTATGTATTGAGCATGCTGACATCTGGAGGAGACCTAAATCCAAGTAAAAAACTGTGCGGGTTTTGGGGAATTGTTCAGGGAGCCGTTACTATAATGATTATTCTAGTAGGAGGCACTGCTGCGATAAAGACACTTCAGACCGCTTCTATTGCTGCTGCATTTCCATTCATGCTGATTATGCTCGTCATGTGCTATAGCATATACAAGGCTCTTCGGGAAGAGGAAGTTGAAGGAGAAATAGTAGTATCTAAAAATGGTGAACTAAAAGTAGATTTACCTCAATAGTTTCTGCTTAGGTATGTTATAGGAGGTAAGAAGTGAATAATGTCGTAGAACAATTTATAAAGCAATTTGTGAAAAACTATTCACAGATAAAAGGTATTCAGACAAAATGGAAAGAGCCTTTAGTAGCGTATGCAGATGCAGAAGATAAAATGTTTAACGAGCTTAAAAAGATAGTGAGTACTTCACATGCGCTACCTAAAGATTTTTTACTGGAAGCGAAAACTGTGGTGGCATATTTTATACCTTTTGATGATGCTATAGTTAAAAGCAATATAGACAGAAGAGAAAGTTCAAAAGAATGGGCCATAGCATATATAGAAACCAATCAACTAATATTAGATATCAATGCTTACATTAATAAAGAATTGAAAAGCCTAGGTTACAATTCTAGCATTATACCAGCAACACATAATTTCGATGAAGAAAAACTAATTAGTGATTGGTCTCATAGACATGTTGCTTTTATCGCTGGATTAGGTAACTTTGGGATAAATAATATGCTGATTACAGAAAAAGGATGTTGTGGGAGAGTTGGTAGTTTTGTAACGGATTTGAAGATAAATCCTACGAAAAGAGAAAACAGAGAGTATTGTCTATATAAACATATGAACCTATGTAAAAAATGTGTAGATAGATGTGTAAATAATGCTTTACAAGTTGAGAGTTTTGATAGACACAAGTGTTATGAAATGTGTTTGGACAATGCTAAAATCCATTCTAATATTGGTTTGTCGGATGTTTGTGGTAAATGTTTAGTCGATCTTCCTTGTTCTACTAAGAATCCGGTTAAACATAATTAGTTGATAAGAATAATTTCTAAATAAGATATTAGGGAGGATAAGCTTCACCTCTTTAATATCTTAATAATATTAAGTATTAAAAAACTTCCAACAATCTCATTATATAAAAATGGAGAAAAAATTGAGGAAGTAGTAAAGGAAGAGGCTACAAAGGAAAGTATTGATGCAATGATATCAAAATATATTTAAATATTAAAATATATTTTATATAAATAAAAGTTTAAAAAAGGAGGAGAAACAATAAGTCTATTCGAAGGTAAAAAAGTTATTATCGTTGGAGACAGAAATGGTATACCGGCTCCAGCAATAGCTCAATGTTTAGATGGAACAGGTGCAGAAATTGTATTTGCTTCAACAGAATGCTTTGTCTGAACAGCAGCAGTCCAGTTAGGCCTAGGCGTTTATCATGCAGTATAACCAGAATTTAAAGACACTGTTAATCCAGAAGTATATGATGAACAAATTGGAATGATGGAAATGGTTCTTGATGTAGATGGAATTATAGCAGAAATGTCTTCAATAAGAAACAAATTTTGTAAGTTTATTTAGGATGTAATTAAAAAAATAAATTGTTAATGTCACTCTAACCCAAATAATAATAAAAACCCTAATAAATGGATGATAGTACTATCATCCATTTATTGTAGTCTCAGAAGTGTGAAAATGAATTGTCCGGTAGTAAAGTGTGGAATATAATTTAGCTAAGTAGATATTAAATTTCATTTGTGTTTACGAGAAAAGCACTTTTTAAAAATAATTTTAGTGCTTTTCCTCAAAGTGAGAGTATTAGGGCGGCTATGTCCTCGAATAATGAGTTCTTTGCATCAGGTGGAGTTAAAACTCCATCTGATGCAAAGAACTCTGTTTATAAAAACATATGTGATAATGGTGATATGGAAAGGTTTCATATCATAAACTAATAATAGCTACTCTATTAAAATTAGGATCTGTTTAAGACTATAAAGATCAAACGCTTATTGGTACATTCTCATACATTATGTTGTGATACAAAGTTAAAAGGCTTCAAGGTTAGAACCCCTATATATCTGATTTGATATGGCGAAAACCGTTATATAGAGTTACAATCGTTGAAAAATACGTCTTAACTGGATTTGCCGGTATTAAATCAGTTTTTGTTATAATACGGATATGAGTATAGATAGAGGAGATAAAGGCAATGAATAACAAAGTTATTGAACTAATTATAGACTACGTAATGAATTGTAAAGAAAATAAAGGAACTGAATCAGATTGGAGAGAACCAGTTATTGGCTTTGCAGATGCTGATGATCCTATGTTTTTAGAGTTTAAAGAATTAATAAGTCCTTCTCACGCACCACCAATTGAGTTCATAACTGATGCTAAATCTATAATTGTATTCTTTCTTCCTTTTCAAGAAGAAATTATAAAGAGTAATATTGGTAATATTGAAAGTTCAAGAGCATGGGACATTGCAAATATTGAAACAAATAGTCTCATTATGGATATAAATAAATATTTGCATGATAAGATAACAGAAATGGGATATACTTCTACTATTTTACCACCTACTTATAATTATGATGCAGAAAAACTAGTTAGTGATTGGTCACATCGCCATGTAGGATATATTGCTGGCATCGGAACATTTGGGATAAACAATATGTTTATAACTGAAAAAGGATGCTGTGGTAGAATGGGAAGCATTATTACGAATATGCCTTTGATTGCTACTCAAAGAAAGAAACAAGAAAATTGTCTATATAAATACAATGGAACATGTAAAAAATGTGTTGAAAATTGTGTAGCTAGTGCAATCCCTACTGAAAATGGATATCCTTTTGTAAATAAAAAAAGATGTAACGAACAAATTTATAATGATAACATACCAGAGTATTCGATAGGTTTAGGAGATGCATGCGGTAAATGTATGTGTAATGTACCATGTTCTTTGAAAAATCCTGTGCGAAGTTAAAGTGCGATAGTTCTAAAATGGCACATCATTATTAAATATATTACAATATCAACATTACTCTTGAACATAACCAAAAATTAAAATGCGGGGTGTTACTAAATGATAAGAGAATCAAAAACTAATAACTCACGATTTTTATCTGTGGACTGTTTACGTGGACTTGTAATGGTAGTAATGGCACTGGATCATGTACGTGAATATTGGCACAAAACTTCCCTATCGACTACTGACATCGCTCACACGACCCTTGCACTATTCATGACTCGTTGGATTACAAACTTTTGTGCTCCTGTTTTTGTCTTTCTGGCTGGAGTAGGGGCTTCTTTATCACTTATCCGCGGAAAAACAAAGAAACAACTATCTAAATATCTTCTTACTCGTGGATTTATTCTAATACTACTGGAATTATTGTACTTATCGAAGATAATATCAATACCTATCAAGCTTCAAATGCCTATCTCTTCAAATATTATTATATTGGAAGTAATCTGGGTATTAGGTTGCTCTATGATTATTCTTGCGGGATTGATCTGGCTGCCGGATTATTTAATATTAATCTTTGGCGCTCTGACAGTTGTTGGCCACAATGCATTGGATGGCATAAAAATTACGAGCCCTATGAGCCTTAATTTTTTATGGAGCATTCTCCATGCCCAAAACCTAATCCCTCTTTCTCCTAAAACGGTTATATTAATATCTTATCCGTTGATACCTTGGGTTGGGGTAATGGCGCTGGGATATCTCTGCGGAAAATTATTTTTACACGAACAGACTGAGCGAAGTCGCATACTCATCCGTCTTGGTGTTATATTAACAGCTATTTTCATTATCCTAAGGGCACTAAATATATACGGTAATCCACAGCCTTGGACTGTTCAACAAAACGGAATCCTCACTGTATTGTCATTTTTGAACTGCCAGAAGTACCCACCATCACTGCTATTTTTACTCATGACATTAGGGCCAAGCATAATTATTCTTGGACTGCTTGAAAGAAAGACACCACATATATTAACCCCTATTATCCTTTTTGGAAGGGTCCCCCTTTTCTATTTCCTTGTTCATTTGCCGTATATTTGTCTTCTGTTACTTTTAAGTGGACTAGTTCGATTCGGCTTGTCGGCAAGTAACTTATTAGTAAGTGCTCAAACTTCTCATTTGTATATGGTTTATTTTATTTGGATTTTAGTAATGCTTTCTATGTATCCTATCTGTCGATGGTATGCGCATATCAAAAGAGAAAAAACTTGGACGTGGCTTAAGTATATTTAATGCATTATAGGGAAAAATTAGAACCAGACAACAAAATACAATTTTATAGTAAAATATTTTTAAAAAAAAGAATGGCTGCCAGCAACTACTATGTTGGCAGATTTTTTTATGAGGAAAAGCATTCGGTTTAAGCTGCTTTTATATTTTATTTTGATTATATTACTTCCTATAAGTACGTTAGGAATCTTAGGAAATATGATTTATAGTAGGCCTATCGAGAATGAAACTAATAAACATACCATTCGAATGATATAACCAGTTAATTTCAATGTAGAATTTTATATACGAGATATGGAAAATGCAATAGATTTTAAGAAAGCTTTTCCAGATAGATTTTTTGATATGGGAATAGCTGAAGGTAATATGATGTCAACAGCGGCTGGATTATCAACTTGTGGAAAAATACCTTTTGTAAGTCCCTTTGCTATATTTGCCACAGGAATAATGGTAGAAAAAGCATTAGAAGCTCATGATATTTTAGATAGAGAAGGAATAAAAGTAAGAGTTATAAATATTCACACTATAAAGCCTATAGATTCTGAAGTTATAATTAAAGCAGCTAGAGAAACTAGCGCTATTATTACTGCGGAGGAACACCGCATAATAGGAGGACTTGGTTCAGCAGTATGTGAAGTACTAAGTGAAAATCATCCCGTTCCAGTGTTTAGAGTTGGTATTAATGACAGCTTTGGTGAAAGTGGAAAACCAGAAGAACTATTGAAAGCATATGGTTTGACTACGAATGAACTAGTGGAAAAAGTTAAGGGGGCATTAGAGTTTAAATAATTATTTATGGATATTTGTTTTCGTTAAAATATGTTTGTATGGATACCTATTACAAGCTTGTCGTAGAATAGCCATGTGGTATAATTCAATCTATAGTAATTTAATACAGAGGTGGCAACATGGATAAAAAGTGGTTAAATGTAAAAAATGGAACAGATATTAGAGGAGTGGCAATTAGGAATGATGATAGAGAGGTAAATATTACAGATGAGATGATCTGCAGTATATCAAAAGCATTCGCAGTTTTGATATCTAGAAAGAAAAGCAAAAGCTTAAAGGAACTAAAAATATCTGTAGGTATTGACTCTAGAATAACTAGCAGAAAAATAAAAGAAATTTTAATAAAAGAAATTCAAAGTCTAGGGTGTTTTGTATACGATTGCGGAATATGTTCAACTCCTGCGATGTTTATGAGCACAGTTGTTGAAGGGCACCGCTTTGATGGTGCTGTAGAAATAACAGCAAGTCATCTTCCATATTACTACAATGGATTTAAGTTCTTTACAGATAAAGGTGGATTTGAAAGTAAAGATATTACTGAACTGCTTGAGATAGCAGAAAAAGGTGATTTTACGGAAAGTAATTGTGACGGTGAAATAACTAATCTCAATTTCTTAGATATATACAGTGACTTTTTAGTAAATAAAATAAGAGATGGTATAAATGATAGAAATGATAAGTTTAAACCATTAAAAGACTTTAAAATAGTAGTTGATGCTGGAAATGGAGTTGGAGGCTTTTTTGTAGAAAAAATCTTAAAACAGTTAGGTGCAGACACTTTTGGAAGTCAGTTTATTGAACCAGATGGAGCATTTCCAAACCATATACCAAATCCTGAGAATAAGGAAGCAATGGAATCAATCAAAAAGGCTACATTAAAAAATAGTGCTGATATAGGGATTATTTTCGATACTGATGTAGATAGAGCAGCTGTAGTTGACCATAAAGGGAATGAAATAAATAGAAATCTGTTAATTGCTTTAGCATCTGCTATTGTACTTGAAGAACATCCAGGTTCTGTAATAGTTACGGATTCCGTTACAAGTAATGGACTTAAAAAATTTATAGAAAGTCATGGAGGAATTCATCACAGATTTAAAAGAGGATATAAAAATGTTATTAATGAAGCTATAAGGCTTAATCAAGAAGGTAAGGAGTGTCACCTTGCTATTGAAACTTCTGGGCATGCTGCCTTAAAAGAAAATTATTTTTTAGATGATGGCGCATATTTAGTGGCTAAAATTCTCATAAAAATGGCTCAAATAAAAAATGAAAGTGGAAAAAACTTGTCAGATTTAATCTCTGATTTGGAAATACCATATGAAAGTGTAGAACATAGAATTAAAATTAGTTGTGAAGAGTTTAAAGATTATGGTTTGTCTATTCTAAAGGATTTAGAAGAACATATTAAAGAGATTGATGGTTGGAATATTGAGCCTAATAACTATGAAGGCATAAGGATAAATTGTAATAAAGAAAACGGTGATGGATGGTTTTTATTAAGATTATCTCTTCATGAACCTGTTATGGCACTAAATATAGAGTCAGATAAAGAAGGTGGCGTTGATTTTATAATGTCAAACTTAACTGAGTTTTTAAAGAAATACGATAAGTTAAATCTATAAATTTAATAGAGTAATATAGATAAATCAACACAAAGATAGACTTACACCCCAGGATATATTAGCAATTCTTCAGCATCATAAATACTTTTAATTCGTCTAAAGCTCGAATTCGAGAAAAGCTAAGAAGATTTGATAACTCGCTTACACTCAGACAATCAAATCTTCTAAACTTTTCTCAAATCCTTCGCTAAGACTCATGAAAAAGTATTTAAATGTGCTTCAGAATGACTAATATATCCCTATGTATAAGTCAAGTATGCAGTTGATTTATCTATATTTACGATATAAACTTTATAAGATATAATTTGCCAAAGTATCAAAGAGTGGTTGTAGAAAATGCTTTATAAATATAAATAAGTGAGATTGTAGAAAGGGGAATTTAAGTGAAATTAAGATGGGGAATTATAGGTTCAAGCGGCATAGCAGACGAATGTACTATACCAGGGTTGTTGAAGACTAATAACTCTAAAGTTATTGCTGTAATGAGTAGAAATATTGAAAAAGCCGAAAAAGTTAGAGAAAAGTATAATATAAAAAAGGTGTATTCGAACATAGATGATTTATTAAAGGATGAAGAAGTAGATGTAGTATATATTGCAACTCCTGTTTTTGATCATAAGAACAGTGTTATAGCAGCTGCAAAGGCCAGAAAACATATTTTTCTCGAAAAACCTATGGGTTTAAACCCTGAAGAGTGTGAGGAAATGATTAGAGCAGCTAATGAAAATGGTGTTAAATTAGGTATAGCTTTTATGATGAGATTTGGAGATCATCATAAAAAGGTTAAGAGCTTATTAAAAGAAGGATTAATCGGTGATATAGTTACTACAAGGATTCAGTATAGTTGGTGGTATCCAGATGCAAAGGTTTGGAGGTTGGATCCAAAGCTTAGTGGCGGTGGGACAGTAGTAGATTTAGGTAGTCATTGCATTGATTTAATACAATATTTATTAGGAAGAAAAATTAAAACAGTATCTGCAATGATAGGAACCAAAACTTTTCAATATGAAGTTGAAGATTCTGCTCAAATAATATATGAGATGGGAGACGGGACCTTTGGTAGCTTTAATTTTCATTTTAATATTCCAAACAGTATATCAAACAATACCTTAGAGATATACGGAACAAAAGGTTCTATAGTTTGCTATGATACTATCGGGAGAGAAGACGTAGGCAAGGTTGTTGTTAAGTTATCAGGAGAGAAGGGACTCACAGATTTTTCGGATTATTCATTAAGAGAGCTTCCACTAGAACCAGTTGATCGTTATACAAAAGAGATTGAAGCTTTTTCTAGTGCGATTATAAATGATGAGGAGTTACCTGTTACTGCTGAAGATGGATTGAATGTTGTAAAAATAGCTTCTGCAATTTATAAATCTGCCAATAATAGAACCTTATCAGGTTTAACTGAAGAAGAAGATCATGATATGGTAGTAACGGCTATTAGAAAATATTTAAAGGATAACTCAGTTGCAAGTTAATGAAAGAAGTTAGGATTTTATATCCTAACTTCTTTTGTGCTTAATTAAAGAATATTTATTTAAAAAACATTGTATTTTTATACTAATATGTTGTATAATTATGAATAAGAAAAATAAGCTTATAGCATATCTATGTAGTTGTATTATCATATAAACTGTAGATATTCAATAGTATTTATAAGATATTAATGAAAAAATGATGATATATTATGTGAATTTTAATACTAGAAAGGGGTATAAATATGAGAGCAATACTTGTACTGCAGGACGGCAGTTATTTTATAGGGAATTCTTTTGGTGCGCAGGGTGAGGCTTTCGGAGAAGTAGTTTTTAATACCTGTATGACAGGATACCAGGAGATTCTTACGGACCCATCCTACAATGGGCAAATGGTTACAATGACATATCCACTAGTT
The DNA here is from genome assembly GCF_056135525.1 of Clostridium sp. CS1-1. NCBI lineage: Bacteria > Bacillati > Bacillota > Clostridia > Eubacteriales > Clostridiaceae > Clostridium > Clostridium sp. CS1-1. Next base: position 731,871 of record NZ_CM148680.1, read on the forward strand.
GGAAATTATGGATTCAATGAAATCGACAAAGAATCTATTAAACCACATGTTGAAGGTTTTATTGTCAAAGAAGGGTGTGATACTCCAAGTAATTGGAGATGCAAAATGGGGGCAGAGGAGTATCTTATAAATCACGGCATTGTAGGGATAAAGGATATTGATACAAGAGAACTTACAAAGCATATTAGAAGTTTCGGAAGTATGTTCGGAATAATCTCTACAGAATGCTTTGATATAGATATATTGGTTAGCACAATAAAAGAAAAGATATTAATAAAAAGAGACCTCGTGAAAGAGGTAAGCACTAAAGAGATATATAAAATTGAAGGTAAGGGCAAGAAAGTTGCTGTAGTAGATTTTGGTATTAAGCAGAATATCCTTAGATATCTAAAGAATAAAGAATGTGACATCTATGTTTTTCCATCTATTGCTTCTTCAGAGGATATTTTATCTATAAAACCCGATGGCATCCTTCTATCTAATGGACCAGGAGATCCTAAGGATCTTACTGATGCTGTAGAAAATATTAAGAAGCTTATTGGAATTAAGCCTATTATGGGAATTTGCCTTGGACACCAACTATTAGGAATCTCTCTTGGAGGAAAGACCTACAAGTTAAAGTTTGGTCATCATGGAGGGAATCATCCAGTAAAAGATTTGACAACAGGTAGAATATATATTACTTCACAAAATCACAATTATGCACTTGAAGAAGATTTTAATAAAGCGATTGAAACTACCCATATAAATGTTAATGATGGTACTGTTGAGGGATTTAGACATAAAGAATATCAAATCTTAAGTATACAATATCACCCAGAGGCCGCTCCTGGTCCACAAGACTCAGATTATGTTTTTGATGAATTTATGAAAATGATGGAGGTGAAGTCTAATGCCTAAAAGAGAAGATATAAAAAAGGTTATGGTCATAGGCTCAGGTCCTATTGTTATAGGTCAGGCTGCAGAGTTTGATTATTCAGGCACGCAGGCCTGCAGGTCGTTAAAAGAAGAGGGCGTAGAAGTTATTCTTATTAATAGTAACCCTGCTACTATTATGACTGATGGAGATATAGCAGATAAAGTATATATAGAACCTATCACATTAGATTTTGTAAAAAAGATTATTTATAAGGAAAGACCTGATGGAATACTACCATCCATTGGAGGACAAACAGCACTTAATATGGCAGTAGAACTAGCCGAGGATGGAATTTTAGAAGAATTAAATATAAAGCTTTTAGGAACATCATTGGAATCTATAAAAAGGGCAGAGGATAGAGAACTGTTCAAAGCAACTATGGAAGAAGTGGGAGAAAAGGTTCCAGTTAGTAGTATAGTAACAAGCTTAGAAGATGGAGTTGATTTTGCAAATAAAGTAGGCTTTCCTATTATCATTAGACCTGCTTATACCTTAGGAGGTACTGGTGGTGGAATAGCTAATAATTTAGAGGAATTTAAAGATATTGCTAGCCGTGGCTTGAAATTAAGCATGATACATCAGATACTCGTTGAACAAAGTGTTGCTGGTTGGAAAGAAATTGAATATGAGATTATGAGGGATAATGCAGATAACTGCATTATCATATGCAATATGGAAAATTTTGATCCTGTAGGTGTTCACACAGGGGATAGTATAGTTGTAGCACCTAGTCAAACTTTAAGTGACGTTGAGTATCAGATGCTTAGATCTGCATCTATAAAAATCATTCGTGCACTAAAAATTAATGGAGGCTGTAATATACAGTTTGCTTTAAATCCAAATAGCTTAGAGTATGTAGTTATAGAAGTAAATCCTAGAGTAAGTCGCTCAAGTGCATTAGCATCCAAGGCGACTGGATATCCGATTGCTAGGGTAACAGCAAAAATTGCAATGGGTTTAAACCTTGATGAAATAAAGAATTCTATCACACAAAATACCTATGCTTGTTTTGAACCAGCACTAGACTATGTGGTGACAAAAGTGCCAAGATGGCCTTTTGATAAATTTGGAGGAGCAAATCGTACACTGGGAACTCAGATGAAAGCTACTGGTGAAGTTATGGCAATAGGAAGAACCTTTGAAGAATCTCTTTTAAAAGCAATAGATTCTTTGGATGTAAAACTGGATTATCAGCTAGGATTAGAACTTTTTGAAGATAAGTCTATAGCTGAACTTATAGAGTTTATTAAGAATCCAAGTGATGAAAGAATATTTGCCATATCAAAAGCGCTTCAAAAGGGAGTTTCTGTAGAAGAAATAATTGAAGTAACTAAGATAGATTATTTCTTTATAAAGAAGCTTGAAAAAATAGCAATCCTAGCAGAAGAGATAAGAAATCATAATATTGATAGCATAGGATATGAGCTTATGCATAAAGCTAAAAAGATTGGTTTTGGAGACTCATATATTGGAAACTTACTTAACTCATCTACTGAGGAGGTAAGTAAAAAGAGAAAAGAGTTTAATCTATACCCTGCATACAAGATGGTAGATACCTGTGCTGGAGAATTTGAAGCAACTACACCATACTATTATTCTACTTACGAGGAAAAGAGTGATATTGAAGTAAGCAATAGAGAAAAAGTTATCGTAATAGGTTCTGGACCTATAAGGATAGGTCAAGGTATTGAGTTTGATTATTGCAGTGTTCATTCAGTACAAACTCTTAAGGAAAGAGGAATCGAAGCAATAATTATAAATAATAATCCAGAAACGGTAAGTACTGATTTTGATATTTCTGATGGACTGTATTTTGAACCGCTTACTAGTGAATGCGTATTAGATATTATTGAAAGAGAAAAGCCATCTGGAGTAATAGTGCAGTTTGGAGGACAGACTGCGATAAACCTTGCGGCTCCACTTGAGAAAGCTGACGTAAAGATTTTGGGAACTGATCTTGAAAGCATAGACATGGCGGAAGATAGAGATAAATTTCTTAAGTTGCTGGCAAATCTAGATATACCAGTTCCTAAAGGAAGTACTGCACATTGTATAGAGGATGCCTTGGAAATAGCAAATAAGATCAAATATCCAGTTTTAGTAAGACCTTCTTATGTATTAGGTGGAAGAGCTATGGAGATAGTTTACAACGATAAAGAATTGGAAGAGTATATGAAATTTGCAGTGGAAGCTTCAAAAGAACATCCAGTGCTTATAGACAAATATATAATGGGAAAAGAAGTAGAAGTGGATGGAATTTCAGATGGGAAAGGTGTTCTGATCCCTGGAATAATGGAGCATATAGAAAGAGCAGGAGTGCACTCAGGGGATAGCATGGCAGTATATCCTCCGATAAGCTTAAGTAAAGAGATTCAGGGAGTAATTGTAGATTATACTACAAGGCTTGCAAAAGCATTAAGAATAAAGGGCTTGTTTAATATTCAGTTTGTTATAGATGAAGATAATAAGGTGCATATAATAGAGGTAAATCCAAGAGCCAGCAGAACTGTGCCAATATTGACAAAGGTAACGGGCATTCCTATGGTTAAACTGGCTACTGATATTATTTTAGGTAATAACTTAGAAAATATGGGATATTCATCGGGACTTGCTGAAGAAAGTTCATTGGTAGCTGTAAAGGTTCCAGTATTTTCATTTTCGAAGCTTACTATGGTAGATACCTTCTTAGGTCCAGAAATGAAATCTACTGGTGAAGTAATGGGTGTAGATAAAAATGCAGGAAAGGCATTGTATAAAGCCCTCTTGGCTTCAGGTATTAAAGTTTCAAAGGAAGGAAATGTACTTCTATCTATAGCAGAAAGGGATAGAGACGAAAGTGTTCAGCTTTCAAAAAGACTTAAAAACTTAGGATATCAATTATTTGCAACAGAGAAGACTTATTCTTATCTAAAGGAAAGCGACATAGATGTTACTTTAATTCCAATGAAAGAAGTTGGTCAACGTATTAGGGATAATAAACTCCATATGATAATTAATACGCCTACAAAAGGGAAGGTAAGCTCGAGAGAGGGATTTTTATTAAGACGTACTGCTATGGAATATAATGTGCCATGCATAACGTCACTAGATACTATAAATGCAATTATAAAAGCTTTAAATAGCACAAAGGTAGAAAGTGAAGTAGCAATTTACTCTTTAGATCAATATTAGATGTATGAAAGGGGCGGGGGAAATGAAACATTTATTGAGTTTACACGATTTAAGTACGGATGAAATTTTAAGTATATTAGAACTTGCTAAAAAACTAAAATATGAACTTAAAAATGGTATAGAGCACAAAATATTAAAGGGTAAGACTTTAGGTATGATTTTTACTAAATCATCTACTAGAACTAGGGTTTCCTTTGAAGTTGGAATGATTCAGTTAGGAGGATATCCGTTATTTTTAAGTTCTCAAGATATACAGATTGGCAGGGGAGAAAGTATTGAAGACACGGCTAAAGTGCTTTCAAGATATGTAGATGGAATTATGATAAGAACCTATAAGCAAAGTGATGTTGAAGATCTTGCTAAGTATGGGGCTATACCTATAATAAACGGATTAACTGATCTTCTTCACCCATGTCAAATACTAGCAGATTTATTGACTATTTATGAGAGTAAGTCAAAGCTTAGTGGACTTAAGATTGCATACGTAGGAGACGGAAATAATATTGCACATTCTTTGCTTTACGGATGTAGTAAGGTTGGAATGGACATAGCCATTGCCACTCCTAAGGGATACGAATGTAATGATGTAGTAATTGAAAATGCAAAACAGGATGCTAAGCTAACGGGAGTAAATATAACAATTACAGAAGATCCTATGGAAGCGGTAAAGGATGCAGATATAGTATATACTGATACCTGGATAAGTATGGGCCAAGAAGAGGAAAAACAGAAAAGAATAGAGATATTCAAGCCTTATCAAGTTAATCAAGAACTCTTTTCCATGGCAAAAGAAGATGCGATTTTTCTTCATTGTCTTCCTGCTTATAGAGGCTATGAGGTAACTTCAGAAGTTATTGATGGACCACAGTCTCTTGTGTTTGAGGAAGCAGAAAATAGATTGCATGTTCAAAAAGCTGTAATGGCAATGCTAATGATGAATAACTAGGAATTAAATGTCTAAAAATAAGTATGAATAAAAAAGTCACTATGAAAGTTTGTTAAGTTATTACAGGCTTCGTAGTGATTTTTCAATTATTTGATTGGAGTAATGTACTTTATAAAGTATTATTTATAGAGTATTTCTATAAATAATGATAGAAATATCAAGTTCTCTTTTTAAAGGAAGAATTCATTACCTTGTAGAATATTTATAAAATAGATTAAAAGAGCTTTTTGGCTTAGATTGCAGACTGAATGCAAATATATTAAGATAATTAGTAACTTAATAGCCTACTGGAAAGCAACGTATTTTTGTAAGGATGTGGATTTATGAAAAAAGTAGTTAAAATTAAGGATGTTATAATCGGTGAAGGATTACCTAAAATATGCGTACCAATGGTAGGGGAAACAATTTTTCAGCTTGTGGAAGAAGCTAATTTTTTAAAAGGCCTTGATCTGGATGTTGTAGAATGGCGTGTAGATTTCTTTGAAGATGTGATGAATACAGATAAAGTTAAGAAAGCACTACAAGCAATTAGAGCGGTTTTAGCAGATAAGCCTATAGTATTTACTTTCCGTAGCGCTAAAGAAGGTGGACAGAAAGAAATTGGCACAGAAGCTTATGTGGAGTTAAATAAAGCAATAGCACAGACAAAGCTTGTTGAGGTTATTGATGTTGAATTATTTAATGATGAGAAGGTTGTAAAAGAATTGATTAGCGCAGCTCATGAAAGCGGTGTAGCAGTTATTATTTCTAACCATGATTTCCACAAGACACCAACAAAAGAAGAGATTATATGGAGATTACGTAAGGCTCAAGAATTAGGTGGAGACATCCCTAAAATAGCAGTAATGCCTACTTCTACAGAGGATGTGCTTACATTATTAGATGCAAGTCATATTATGAATGAAAAATATGTTGATCGTCCCATAATCACTATATCAATGGGTGGAAAGGGTGTTATAAGCAGATTATCTGGAGAGTTATTCGGTTCTGCGTTGACCTTTGGAACGGCTAAAAAGGCTTCTGCACCAGGACAGATTTCTATAGTAGATTTACGTAAAACTATCCAATTACTACATAGTAATATGTGACTAATATAAGATTTTGAAAAGTAACAACGTAATAATAGTTTCAAGTACAAGTAATATCACAAAGACACATCAGTAACATCTATTAAATATGTATATAAGGTTATATTGGTAAAGCGTAGTTCTATGTACAAGATATGTTATAGCAGGAATAAGAAAATTGTATCAGTAAAAAATAGATAGCAAGTTTATAAAAGTAATTTCTTATTATTTAAAACTCGAAATTCTTCAGTTATTGCTGAAGTTATTTTGAGTTTTACGTTTTTGATGGAAGTATAAAATAAATTTAATTAGTTAAAGTCTTAATTCTTTCAAAATGAGAACATATATAAGATTAATTGTGATAACCCAATAAATAGGATAATGTCGATATTAATGGTTAATATTGAAAAAAATAAAGGAATTTACATTTAAAAGTAGAATTAAATTGAATATAAGGTATAATAATTTGTTTAACTTAATAGGGAGGCAAGATGTTCAATATATTAATTGTAGAAGATGATAAATGGCAGAGGAATAGCTTAGCAAAAATGATTAAAGAGGATGGTGAAATTTATAAGGTATTTGAGTCAGCGAGTGTTAATGATGCACTAAAAATATCAGCAGAGAACAATATTGATTTATTTTATATAGATATAAATCTAGGAAATGAATCCGGATTGGATTTAGCATTAAAAATTAGAGAAATAAATAAGTATAAGTTAACTTGGATAGTCTTCATTACGACTCACATTAAACATATGCTAGAAGCATTTAAGGATGTTCATTGTTATGATTATATATTAAAGCCTTATAATAAAGAAAAGGTTAAAGAGATAACAAAACTACTTACTAATAGTACAAGCACTCAAAAGCTAAACAAATTTGAGCGAAAATCTGTAATATTTGACATTGAAGATGTGGCTATAAAGATATTCATAGATGAAATCATATTTATTGAAGTTTTTATAAGGACTTGCTATATATATATTAAAAGTTCAAAATTAACAGTAAAAAATATGTCTCTAAAAAAGATTATGGAGATAATTAATGATGATAGTTTCATCCAATCACATAGATCTTATGTTGTTAATATATCTCATATTAGAGAGATTAGAAAAAGCTTAACAAAAGGAGAGATATTTTTTTATGAATGTGAATATGTAGCGTTACTGGGGGAAAAGTTTAAGAAAAGTGTACTAAATAAATTTAGTAGGAGTGCTTTAAGCAGTGATTATAATAAGGGTGTAGCTTATGAGTAGTATTAATATGTTCTTTATTACATTTATGGAGGTTCTATCACTACTAACATTATGGAATAACCTTGGATTAAAGACTGATCATAAGTATTTAAAAATGTTAATAATAACTGTTGTAACCTCTATAGTAGTTATAATTACAAATAGAATAGACAATCTGTATATTGGATTTATAAATTTTTTCTTATTTAGTATGATGGTTAAAGTAATATTTAGAAAAGGTATTAAAGAACTACTTATCGAGTTTTCAGTTGTAGCAATTATAGGTATTCTAGTAGAATTATTAGTAATAGTTTTAGTAAATGACTTTGGATCTTCATTAAATGAAAATAGAGTTATTGCAAAAGATGTTATAGCAAATATATTATTATTGATTACATGTGCAATCTTATCAAGATTTCTACCGATTAAAAAGATTTATTATAGGTATAGAGAAGAATTTAGTAATATGATGTTTATTTCTATAAGTCTCATATTTTTAACACTAATTTCTAAAATAATTTGGGATTATAATAGAAGCATACTTTTGGATCACTTTATGATTTTTGCTATGCTCTTTATTTTGTTCATATTCCTAAATGTTATATTTACCATTAATGGAATTAAGCTAAGAGTAAAAACTAAAGAAATTGAAACATATAATAGATATATTCCTATTGTAAATAATATAATAGAAGAGGTTAAGAGAAAGCAGCATGATTTTAAAAATCAAATTAACACTATATATGGAATCACTCAGGTAACAGATGAAAAAGAATTAAAAAGTGAGCTTATGACTTATATTGAATCATTGAATAATTCTTTTTTAGACATGGATAGGCTGATAGATATAACGAATAAAGTAATAATAGGTACTATTTATAGTAAGCTATGCGAGGCCAAAACTAGGGGAATTAACTTCTGCTACGAAATTGGAGATAGAAATATTGACTATCCTATTAAAGATTACGAACTTTCGCAAATAATATGTAATCTAATAGATAACTCTTTTGAAGCAGTTGAAAGAAATGTTGGTTTTAATAAGAATGTTTATCTAAAACTAGGATATGAATCAAATAGAGCTTATTTAGAGATACGAAATGAGGGAGATCCTATAGATCCAAGTATTATAAATAAAATATTTAAAAAAGGATTTTCATCTAAAATAGGTAGTGGACATGGATATGGATTATATAATGTAAAACAAATAGTTGAATCTTACAATGGTAAAATTCAACTATCTTATGAAAATATATATGTAGTTTTTAAAATAGTGTTTTAGCCCGAGTATTAAATGTTTGTGTTTTAACGAATGAGGCTTTTAGGGGGAACCGGTTCACCCAGTAAAAGAAAAGAACCAGAGTTTGCTATTAGTCCAGCTGAAAATAATAAAAATACAGAGAATAAATTAAATATTGATTTTTTTGTTATTTTTTTCATAAGTATGTCCTCCTATGCTAATTATTTTTTATGTGAATCAATTGAATTGATTGCATACAAATAGTTAAAATACCACAGTTTAGAAGAAATATATCTTTAATATATAGTAATAGGATACAAGACCAAATTACAGTAGAGAAAGTAGAGATGATTTTTAAGTTTCGCTTTCTCTTTTTATTTATTATAGGTCTATTTACACTCGGCTTTGGTGAGCCAAATAATACTATGGCAATACAAGAAAATAAAATAATGCGATAGTATATTAGATTAATACTTATCATAAATTCTGGCATTAAACACGTTATAAGAAAGAACATAATGCTAGCTATTAGGCACTTAAAAGAACTATTCAAGTGGGTACCCCCAGCAAAAGTTCTAATTGAAAATAGTATTGCAAGTGAAAACAAAAATGGTTTTATCTTTCCCAATGTGCTAAAAATACTAATCAAGATAATTAACTTAAAGACTTCACCTATTATTGCTACAAGTGCATAGTGTATTTTTTCGGCATCATCACTACTGATAGAAGTATTGCTACAAATACTCGATGTAATATAGGTTGACCATTTATTAATCATGTTTGAAATCACCTTCCAAGTATTAATTTTATAGGATTTTTTTAGTAAAATAAATACAAGTTGCATGAAACTACCTTTTTTTTGCATGAAACGCCTAGTTAGTCAATATAGGTAGGTTGTGTCAGTAAAAATATTTATTTATATTATTTACTATCTTTTTTATATTAATTTAATGCAGTTAGCAGAGCATGTTCAATAACGAAAGATAGTATTATAATTTCTCCCTCCTTGCTATTATCTCTGTAAAAAGAATGGTTGAAGTAACTGTTATATCATTCTCTACAATGGGAATATTGAGAACCATTTTAATCACTTTAAAATTAGTTACAGTAAGAAGCATTTACGGATGTGATTCCCTCAAAATTGGATTTATCGGTTTTATTGGCTGCTCTAGGAATGGAAAAGGTTATGGCATAAATTTGCGGATTGAAGTAATATATTTTTTACTTAATTCAATAAAATTTCTAACAAGTGTCAAATATCTCTATTAGTAATTTTCTATCACTATTAGTAATCAAAAATTACTAATGGATTAATAATATTAAAAAGCTTTTAAACTCCAGTTATCAGAATTAAATTTTTGAATATATTTGTGTATCATTCTTCTAAGTAGCACTCCTAAGATAAGTGGGGTGCTACCATTGATAATATTCCTTTAAATTAAGCTGTTCTAATTTCCGCTTTATGCCTACCGAGAACAAAAAAACAATGAAATGATACAAGGTACCTATTACATAAATTATTGATTGATATAATCAGAATCAATGATGAAAGAAGCCAGGAAATTTAAGTTGGCTTTAATGATATTTTTACATACTGCCTTTTCTTATAGTTGATAGTAGATACGCTAGTTTTTTTATATATCTATTAAATTGAGGAAACCTATAAGATCAACACATTAGCAACATGGGGGTTACCTCAATTTATGTAAGGTCATTATTTATTGTTTTTATTAGATAACATGTGTATTAACCCAATAATAAATATTAATACACCAATTAGCATAAATGAGTATATAAACCCTGTTAATATAGGAAAAAATTCACCAGCTAAGCTTTTATTATAATATACTATCTTAATTGATTCATATCCTAAAGGTGCACTTAATAGTATTATAATAAATGATATAAAAAAATATTGAATATGTTTCTTCATGAATAGAACATCCTTTCCTCAGATAATTGACTTTTCATGTCTTGAAGAGTTAACTTAATAGATATAATAATCCTAATATAATATTATTTTAGCTTTTTAGCTAAAAGATTATATTGATATACAAGAATTTATAACTTGCAACTCTTAAAAGTAGCACTTCTGCAAACTCAGGTAGTAAAACACTTACATTTAGGGTTAAGTATTTTTTGCTTTTGAAATATCACGAATAACTTAGGACTAGATAGTATACGGATGGGATAAAAAAACGTCCTCTTCGGACGCTTTTAAAATAGTTTAGTTAAATCAAGTAGTATGATTTTTTATTATCGAATAATATATTTACCTTCTTGGTAGCAATATGCATATTTATTTGTAGCATATGAAAGGTTGAAATTTACAGTATCAGTTCCACCTATACCAATATTAGCTGCACCACCGACAGTAGTAGTTCCATCATTATAAAAAGTTCCATTCACAATCCAGAAAATTGTACCACCATCTTCTAAGTTGGCATAAACAGTTCCTCCAAATTCTTTAGACATTGTGCCATTATATCTATTCATTCCTACATTAACTATTTTATTTATTCCCCAAAAATGGGTGCTTTCACTTGTTTCACAATAAAATCTTACAGTAGGTTTATAAGCACCATTGTTATTGACATTATTTTTTCTTTCTTCATATAAAACACTCTCCTTGTAATTTTATTTTTAGAATTAATTTAATACCAATGGTTGTAATATCTATTTTATGCCATTTTCAATCAATTTCAATATAAAACACATAAAACAGAATAATTCGATCATGAAAAGAATACTTTTGCATACAAATTTTTTTCATGCTCATTTTTATCACTTTTATGCAATTTGTACTCTCAAGAGATTATAACTCTTAATCCCCGGAATTAGCTGGAATAATTGCCTGTCATTTATTATAATGTATAAAGCGATTGGAGGTAAGTTATGAAATGGAGAAGTTATAAAAAGAACTAAAAGAAGAAATATTAAGAGAAGTACAAGAAGTGGGAAATGTTTCATTAGTATCAAGAAGACATGGAATATCAAAATCATTTTGAGACAGCATCTTTTCTAAATAAACATGGTTTTCCTCACTCTTGTATCAAGTATTAGCCATAACATTAGTAAATTTTGAGATAGAGCATACTTCAATTCTTCTAAAGGAATAAATGTAATCTGATTAGACCTCTCACTAGATACGTCTACACCTACAATATATTCTCTTTCTACACTAATTTGGATATTACATCCCGACTTTAATTGAGAATTCCTTATATGGTCTTCTTTCATGTGCATAAAAGTGGTATCTTTATCAGTCTTTGAAAAACTATTTCGTTCGTCGAAGGTGCTATTATATTGATCGCACTTAGTTTGTTTTTCGATTATATCTTCGAAATTTTTAATAGATCTTTGAATTTTTCTCTATTCTTCTACTTGAGTAAGTATCATTCATATATGAACAAACTAATATTTTAAATAGAATCTTTGAAGATGCTGCTGGATTTCTACCTTGAATTGGGTATGCCTTTTGCTTTTATAAAGCAAAAATAGGTGTCCCAAATAGAAAGTAGCTTCTATTTTAAGATACCCATTTTTATTTTTTATAAAATGGTCTTTCAATGAATTTATCTGAAACAAATTTAAATGCAAACAGTGAAATAATCATAATATATTTAAGATCTTGGTTACTCAATTTTAAAATATAAATAGTTGCTATTGATAAAACTATAAAAAATATAGTTCGAACATTTAATATAAAATTGATTTTTTTATATTCGTTTTGACTTATTTTATTTGCTTTGAGTGATTTTAGCTTGTCTTCATCTAATAATAAACTTACAAAAAAATTATTATATTCTTGTTTTGAGAAATAATAAATACCTACTAAAGAGCAAGATATAACTATTACCAGTATAATAACTGCTACATAAAAAAACATAGCGACCTCCTTTTCGAGTTCGACAGAGGAACTTAGGAAATAATTGTCTAAGGTTATTTTTACAATATCCAACCCAAGTATTTTCTGAGTCTATTGTTAAAGGTTCTCCAAATAATGATATGGTAATTATTTCTCTCTAACCTATAGTAATATATCCAAAATCCTTCGTGAAAATGTAGTATATTTAACTTATTCATTTGTTTGTTGCAAAATACAAACAAAGCTTTTGGGAAAAGGTCCAATTTAAGTTAATTCTGTACAATGAGAACTAAGCATTCGATTTTTTATAATTATAATAATTCTTTATTTATTTGAGTCAATTATTATATCTCCATTATTATCATATTCTATATCTACCTTTATATAAGCCATATTTTTGTACCATTAGCATTAATGATTTCGCTTGACTTTCAATATTTCTTTTTTTCTCAATAATTTTTATTTCACTAATATCAGGATTTCCAATCAATCCAAAATAAATTGGAAGTGAAGTTTTTTCTATATTAGGGAAGTAGGTATGTGACATGCCAAATTTATCTAAAACAAATTTTATATCCCCTTGTACGCCACTATAAACAGTCTTGTACCCACTAATATCTTTTCTTACAACAGCAGTATACAGACCGTTACCACCAGAGGTATAACTAAACACTATGCTTCCTTTATCATTTTTCTCTTCATGAATAATACTTACTGTCTTTGAACCAGATGTATTTATTGCTTCTTCTATTGTTTTTGTATCGCCAATAAATTTGAAGGCTAAAAACAAAGAAACAAATATTAATACCAAAGAAATTAATATCACTTTCTTTTTCGTAAACTCTCTCCCCCTTCTAATTAATTCCATTTTACAATTATCTATTTATTGAATTATCCAGTTATTTAATTATATACCATATAAGTTTATATTTACAAATGGGTAACATAAACTATAAATAGTTTTCTTTCACTACTGTAAAACTATTTAGTTTTATGTCTGAATGAGTGGTATAACAAAACAGTACATTCAAAATCAAAATAGTAAAAAGGAATTTGGAATAAGAATGTCTCAAGGGTCTACTCTACACGAACTAGAAATTTTAATTTTTAATGAAATATTATTTACTAATCTTATTGCAGCTGTAGTTATAATTGTACCTTTTAAAGTCTTAGAGATTTATTTAAACAAATACCTAAGTAACAATATTGAGTTATCTTACTTATTAAGTTTTAGTTTCAAAGATTTAGTTGAGGTCTTCATATTGGTTTTAATTACTAGAATTTTAGCTGCAATTATTCCTATGAGACAAGTTATCAAATTAAATATAGTAGAACTACTTAGGGAGGGAAAATAATATGACTTTAATATCTTTAAAAAATATTATGAAAGTTTATGGTAAAGGTGGCGCTCAAGCTTATGCACTAAATGGAGTCAGTATAGATAGTAACGAAGGCGAGATGATTGCAATAATGGGTCCATCAGGCTCGGGAAAATCCACCATTTTAAATATTATTGGATGCATTGATACACCGTCTGAGAAGTAATATATCCCATATTTACTAATTAATAATTATTTAAAGTATAATCTTTTGAAGATTTGTATTATTAAATTAGTAACTGTATAATATAGTATATATAATGACTTATTAGAACACTGAAGGCTTTATAAATAATATAAAAATAGGAGTGATTAATTTGATTGATAAGATAAATGAGTTACTACAAAAATTTTCAATTTCTTCTTTATGTATTCCTATTGCTGGCGTTATAGCACTTTTCTCAGGAGATACGTTAGCAATCTCTGGGTTATTACAATTGGGATGGGAAAAGGCCATTGAAAAATAGTAATCAAAAATTACTAATAGATTAAGATTAATAATATGAAATAAAACTTTATACCATCGCACTAAACTTTTTTCTTAATTTTAATATTAAGTTTGGTATAACTCCCTAATTCAAAAAGATAGGCTTACCTGAGCACCGTATTATTCAGCGTTGAATTTTACGGTGCTTTTACATTGAAATATCTTAAATCTATCCAGTGCTTATGAAATTACTAATACTCAAACATCGCGGATTTATGATTAACTGATAATATAAGAAGAATCTGAAATTATCACATATCTATAATAATCTCAGTCAGTTGCTATATTACGAAACTTTTACATGAAGGTAATGTTGTCAGCAGAAAGAATAAAATCTACTAAATCCATATTTTTATTTTCAAGCAAAACATGTAATTCATATTTTCCATTTGTCTTATATAGTTCATCATAAAGCCACCGTGAGTTTTCTAGTAAAGAATCTTGCTTTATTATTTCATAGTTTTCAAATCGAATTTCATCTATATCCATAAAACCGCCGGAGTTATCAAATAATATGGACAAAGTCTTTTCTGTTTGGTTTATGTCTATAACTGTACAATCATGAAAGTTTATATTCTTAACTATATTCTCATCAAATAATTCTGATGCTTTTTTATAATATAGTTGATATTCTTTAGTTGTATCATTTACTAGTTTTTGATTATTATGACAGAATTGAGTTATAGCCTTTATTACTTGATTAGATGCCTTATCCAACGCATAAACACGAATATCTGCTATTTCCTTTAGTATTTCTTCTGGTAATATTTTTTTTATGCTCTCTTGATTATTCATGAATTTTTTATGAAATTGTTCTGATGCTTTTTTTCTATCAAACGGTTCGTATGGAGCATAGATTTCTTTCGTAACTTGATATTCGAGCTTATATGAGGCTATTCGTTCCCGTGAAATTAGCCACTCCGTCAATTTTTGATTGTATAATTGCTGAAAATATTCATCTGAAAAAGATTCTGCTGCTTCTGTTTCTTCTAAAAGCAAATGAGCACTGGTTTTTTGACATAGTTTATACCACTCTTTTGTAAAATAATTCATTATTTTCACTTTCTCCCTTCGAAAATAAAAATCAAAGATATACTCATCAGTTATTTTTTTTTATTCTTTATCTTTATTATGGTGCAGAAAAATTACTAGTACATCCCGGGGTGTAGGCCTAACTTTGGTGTTGCTTACCTATATAGATAAACAATACCGAAAGTTGACTTATCCTACGAAACATAATACCAATTTTAGGTACGTTAAATATTTTTAAGTAGTCTAAAGCTCAGAATTTATGAAAGACTAAGAATCTTTGATAACTCGCTGACGCTCAGACAATCTAAGATTCTAAGTCTTTCATAAATCCTTCGCTAAGACTACTAAAAAAATATTTAAATCTATCCTCAAATTGGTATTATGTCTCTCCGAATAAGTCAACTTTCTAGTTTGGATATCTATACGAAGTTGTAGTAACTATATATTGTGAAAACATTTAGGAACTAAAGCCTATCTAATCCTATAGAATTTTTTTTCTTGGTTAGCCTATATTTATGAGGGGATATTCCTTCATACTTTATAAAAACCTTAGTAAAATATGTGGCATCTATGTAGCCGATATCTAAAGATATTCTACTTATACTTTTATCTGTAGATAAAAGTAATCTCTTTGCTTCTTTTATACGAAGTTTTGATACATATTTTGTAAAATTTACCCCAGTATTATTTTTGAAATATCTACTAAAGTAGTGAGAATTTAGGTGAACATATTCTGATACTAATTCAAGATTTATGTTTTTATTAAAATTTTTACTTATATATTCTAGGGCTCTATGAATGGGTTCTTTGTTAGAAGGAATTTCTAAAGGTGTATGAAAGTTATTTTCATGCTCGTTCTTTAACGAAAAAAGAATCTTACTAATTGATTCATTTAGTTCATCTGGTTTTACTGGTTTTAAAATATAATCAATTGCCCCAAGCTTAACAGCATTTTGCGCAAAACTAAAGCTATCATAGGCTGTTAAAATTATAGTTTTTACATTAGGAAGAAACTTAATAATTGATTCTTGAGCTTTCAAGCCATCCAGTTCAGGCATTTTAATATCCATAATAATTATATTGGGCTTATATTTTTTAGCCAGTAAAATGGCTTCATTTCCTGTTTTAGCATCTTCAATTACTTCTAGATTCGGGAAACTTTTATTAAGCAAAAATCTTATGGTTTTGCGCTCGAAAGCTTCGTCATCAGAGATTAATATCTTGTACATTAATAAATACCTCCAAGATAAACTTTATTTAACAACAGGAATTTTAACATATATTGTTGTTCCAATATTTAGAGAGCTATCTATACTGATACCAAATTCATTACCAAAGTAATAGACTAACCTATCGTGAACAATTTTCATTCCAATGCCACCATTGCTAGAAGAGGAATTTATTCTATTTGATACCATATCCAATGTTTCTTTATCCATACCAATACCATCATCTGATATTTTTATTATAAGTTCGTTATCACACACTACTTGGCCAGTAATTTTAATTTTTACAGAACCATTTTTGGGCTCTAATCCATGTATAATAGAATTTTCAATAAGAGGTTGTAAAGTCATAGCTGGAATTTTGTACTTTAGTATTTCGTCTGAAATTTCTATGTCGTAGCTAAGTTTATCGCTGTATCTTACCGTTTGAATGAATAGATATTTACGTATACTTTCTAGTTCAACTCCAATTTCAACCATATCTTCTGAATGTATGAGACTATATCTTAGCATATCAGAAAGGGAGTATATAAGCTTAGCTGTATTATCACAATCTTCCATTAGTGCCATTCCAGCAATTGTATTTAAAGTATTGAACAAAAAATGAGGATTAATTTTTGACTGGAGAGACTTAATTTGTGAATCCTTGGCTAACTGTTGATATTTCATTTTCTCTTTTGTTTCTGTAAGTAAATCAAAATGAATTAAAGTTGAAATACCCATTTTGGCAATTAAGTTAGCAAAGAAAGAGAGGAAATCTATAGCATCTGTTATTTTATTATATTCAATAACATTTATCTCTTTTAGTGCGGCCTCAAGCTCATCAATATGTATATTTGTTTCACAGGAAAGCCTTTTTAAATTAATAGAAGTTTTATTTTTTCTGTCTTTAACCATTATCTGACCACAAACCATGGTGCCGAGATAGGTGTCATTTACAATGATTGGAGCTGATAGATCAGTAAGTCCAGCATGACATGTATATATTACTGGTCTTTTTAGCACAATAGCTTTTAGTCCACCTTCTGCATCGCAATTAATACACTTATTATATCCAATTTTAGAAGTTCTAATTAAATTACAGAATTTCGTAAAATTACTTGGTGCTGTTATAGGGTTACCAAGCTTATCAACAGTTACAGCAGAAAGATTTGTCATCTTGGAAAACTTATCTTGAATATTCTGGAGAGAATCTATATCTATAATTTTATCAAGGGTATAATGATTTAAATTACTCATAAAAACGCCCCCCCCGCAAATTAACAATTAAACTTAATAATATAGTAATTATTATACTTGTAAAGATTTTCAAAATCAATTAGTAACATATAGTATATGTATAAAAATTACAAAAATAGGTGGATAAATTACCATTTCAACAAGTTAATATAAGACAAAAACTGAATGAAATATTGCCGAAATATTCTGTTAAAATGATATACAATAATAATGTAAAAAAATTTTGGAGGTGTCTTTATGGGACAAGAAGCATTAGGAATGGTAGAGACAAAAGGATTGGTTGCTGCTATAGAGGCTGCAGACTCGATGGTAAAGGCTGCAAATGTTGCACTTATAGGGTATGAAAAAATAGGTTCAGGATTAGTTACTGTAATGGTTAGAGGAGATGTAGGAGCAGTAAAAGCTGCTACAGATGCCGGAGCTGCTTCAGCTAAGAGAGTTGGAGAAGTTGTATCTATACATGTAATTCCAAGACCACATACAGATGTAGAAAAAATATTACCTAAATTATCAGAATAGCAACTCTAAAGCAGGAAGCGATATTCAGATTCATCAAAAGGTTATGAATTAATGGAATACCATATTAAGGTTAAGGGGTAAAAGCCATGAATAATGAGATTATTGAAAAGGTTTTAACAGAAGTGAGAAAGAGGTTAAACTTACAAACTGTAGATAGTGAATTAATGGGTAAAATAATTCAATCGGTAGCTCAACAAGTGGTAGAAAAAGAGGCTACTGGTGTGAAAGAAGTTAATGAAATAAAAGAAAAAAATATTGTAATAGAAGAGAAGAGGGAGGTACAAGTTATGAGTGCACCATCAGCAATAACAGAATTCGTTGGAACTGGAAGAGGAGATACCGTTGGTTTAGTTATAGCTAATGTAGATTATTATCTTCATGAGAAAATGGGATTAGATAAAAAGTATCGTTCTATTGGAATAATTAGTGCAAGAGTAGGAGCAGGTCCCCAAATTATGGCTGCAGATGAAGCTGTAAAGGCTACTAATACTGAGGTTGTAAGTATAGAACTTGCAAGAGATACAAAGGGTGGGGCAGGACATGGTTCTTTAATTATCCTAGCCGCAGAAGATGTATCAGATGCTAGAAGAGCTGTAGAAGTAGCTCTAGCTCAACTAGATAGAACATTTGGAGATGTGTACGGATGTGATGCAGGACACCTTGAACTTCAATACACAGCAAGAGCAAGTTTGGCTCTAGAAAAAGCTTTTGGCGCTCCACTTGGAAAAGCTTTTGGAATAATTGTAGGGGCTCCTGCTGGAATCGGTGTAGTAATGGCAGATGCGGCTATGAAAACAGCAAATGTTGAAATGGTTACTTATGCAAGTCCTGGAGCTGGTACTGCTCATTCAAATGAAGTTATAATTACTATTACTGGAGATTCTGGTGCTGTTAGACAATCTGTAATAGCAGCTAGAGAAGTAGGCCTTTCTATTTTAAAGTCAATGGGACAAGATGCTAAGTCAGATACTCAACCATATATTTAACAGAGGGTGGTGTTACGGTGAAGAGATCTAAAAGATTTGAAATATTAGAAAATAGACCAGTTCATAATGATGGGTTTGTTAAGGAATGGCCAGAGGTCGGCTTGATAGCAATAGGAAGCCCTACTGATCCAGTACCAAGTGTTAAAGTTGAAAATGGCAAAATAGTAGAGATGGACGGAAAAAGGAGAGAAGATTTTGATTTTATAGATTCCTTTTTAGCTGATCATGCTATCAATATAGAAAATACAGAAAAAGCTATGGCTATAGACTCGGTTGCTATATCCAGAATGCTTGTAGATATAAATGTTTCAAGAGATGAAATTATAGAAATAACTACTTCTTTAACTGCTGCAAAGCTTGTAGAGGTAGTAGATAAGCTAAATGTAGTTGAAATGATGATGGCTCTTCAAAAGATGAGAGCAAGAAGAACTCCATCAAACCAATGCCACGTAACTAACGTACGCGATAACCCAGTTCAGATAGCAGCAGATGCAGCTGAATCAGCTCTTAGAGGGTTTGATGAAATGGAGACAACAGTAGGGGTAGTAAGATATGCTCCATTCAATGCACTTGGACTTTTAATAGGTGCACAAACTGGAAGGGGTGGAGTTTTAACACAGTGTGCTTTAGAAGAGGCTACAGAGCTTAAACTAGGTATGCTTGGATATACTTCTTATGCAGAAACAATATCAGTTTACGGAACCGAAAACGTATTTGTAGATGGAGATGATACTCCTTGGTCAAAATCCTTCTTAGCATCAGCTTATGCTTCAAGAGGTCTTAAAATGAGATTTACGTCTGGTACTGGTTCAGAAGTTCAAATGGGATATGCAGAAGGAAAATCAATGCTTTACTTGGAAACAAGATGCATAATGATAACGAAAGGTGCAGGAGTTCAAGGATTACAAAATGGTTCAGTTAGCTGTATAGGCGTTCCAGCTGCAGTGCCAGGAGGTATAAGAGCAGTGCTAGGTGAAAACCTTATAACAACAATGCTTGATCTAGAGGTTGCTTCTAGTAACGACCAAACATTTACTCACTCTGATATAAGAAGAACAGCAAGAACTATGATGCAGTTTTTACCAGGAACTGATTTTATATGTTCAGGATATAGTTCTACACCAAACTATGATAACATGTTTGCTGGTTCCAACTGGGATGCAGAAGACTATGATGATTGGTTAGTTCTTCAGAGAGACTTAAAAGTTGACGGCGGACTTAAACCTGTAAAAGAGGAAGATGTTATAGCAGTTAGAAATAAAGCTGCAAGAGTACTTCAAGCGGTATTTAAGGAATTAGGTCTACCTGCAATTACTGACGAGGAAGTTGAAGCTGCAACATATGCTCATGGTAGTAACGATATGCCACAGAGAAACGTAGTAGAAGACCTAAAGGCTGCTCAAGAGTTGTTAACTCGCGGTGTTACTGGTCTTGATATTGTTAAAGGATTGCATAAGGGTGGATTCCCAGAAATAGCAGAGAGAGTCCTGAACCTGTTAAAGCAAAGAGTGGCAGGAGATTATCTACATGCATCCGCTATACTTGACAGAGAGTTCAATGTTATAAGTGCTGTTAATGATCGTAACGATTACATGGGACCTGGTACAGGATATAGACTTGAAGGAAAGAGATGGGAAGAAATACAAAACATAACTCATGCTCTAGATCCTAATAAAATAAAGTAGGGGAGAGTGATTAGTGTATGGTTAACTCAGTGTCTAACGAGGAATTAATAGAATTAATAACTAAGCAAGTTTTACAGCAACTACAGGGTAATGTAGGCACGGATAATGCTAAAGTAAACAACTACGTTTCAAAAGTTGGTAAGATGAAACTTCAAGAAACAGGACAAGCTATAAGTGGAAAAAGAAGTGACGAGGTCGTTATAGCACTAGCACCTGCCTTTGGGCTTTACCAAACAGAAACAATAGTTGGAATATCACATGAGGATGTATTAAGAGAGGTTATGGCTGGGATTGAGGAAGAAGGGGTAACTGTAAGAATTATAAGAGTTTTACGTACTTCTGACGTAGGGTTTGTAGCCCTTGATGGTGCGAAGTTAAGTGGTTCAGGTGTTGGCATAGGTGTACAATCAAAAGGAACTACAGTTATACATCAAAGAGATTTAGCTCCATTAAGTAACCTTGAGTTATTTTCTCAGGCTCCATTAATTGATAAAGAAACATATAGAGCTATAGGAAAAAATGCTGCTAAATATGCTAAAGGTGAATCACCAAATCCGGTACCAATAAGAAATGATCAAATGGCTAGACCAAGATATCAAGCCAAGGCAGCTGTGCTTCATATAAAAGAAACAGAGCATGTAGTACAAAATGCTAAACCTATAGAATTAAAAGTAGTTTTCGAATAGGGGTGAATTTATGGATAATAACGCTTTAATAGAACAGATAGTTAGTCAGGTATTAAAGACAATAACAGTATCTCAGGACAAGCCTTTACAGGAAGTAAAGGCTACTAAATGTAAAGAAAAACTTAGTAAACAGGATTATCCTTTAGCACAAAAAAGAGAGGATCTTATAAAGACAAAGACAGGAAAAAGCTTAAAGGATATAAGAATAGAGAATGTTTTAAGTGGTGATATAACTGCAGATGATATAAAGATAACTCCAGAGGTTTTATTATATCAAGCTGAAATTGCAGAGTCTATAGGAAGAGTTCAATTTGCAAGAAATCTTAGAAGAGCCGCAGAGCTTACTGTAGTTCCAGATGAAAGAGTTCTTGAGATCTATAATGCATTAAGACCATATAGGTCTACAAAAGAAGAACTACTTGTTATAGCAGACGAGTTAGAAAGTAAGTATAATGCAAAAATAAATGCTACGCTTGTTAGAGAAGCAGCAGGAGTATACGAGAAGAGAGGCAGATTAAAAGTTTAGGTAGGTGATAGAAGTGAAGCTTGTGGCAGGAGTAGATATAGGAAACTCTACTACAGAGGTTGCAATAGCAGATTTTGAAGATAACCTAAAGTTTCTTACAAGTAGCATGGTCAAAACTACTGGAATTAAAGGAACTACAGATAACGTTGCAGGGGTTATTTTAGCACTGAAGGAAGCTTGCAATACTATACATGTGGCGATGGAGGAACTCGACTCCATATGTATTAATGAAGCGACACCAGTTATTGGTGATGTAGCTATGGAGACTATAACTGAGACTATAATAACCGAATCTACAATGATAGGCCACAACCCTGATACCCCTGGCGGTATAGGAGTTGGAAATGGAAGAACTATATTTCTTGATGAGCTTGAGCACATTCATAGTAATGAGGAAGTAATCTGCATAATTCCTAAATCAGTAGATTTTGAAACTGCAGCAAAGAAACTAAATGAAGGATTTAAAAAGAACATTCAAATTACTGGTGCAGTAGTACAAAGGGATGACGGAGTAATAATATCAAATAGACTTAATAAAAAAATACCTATCGTTGACGAAGTTGCATACATCGACAAGGTTCCCATGGGGATGCTTGCGGCAGTAGAGGTAGCAGTACCTGGAAGAACTATAAAAGTTCTATCTAATCCTTATGGACTTGCCACTGTCTTTAAACTTTCACCTGAAGAAACTAAACACATAATCCCAATTTCAAGGGCTCTTATTGGCAATAGGTCAGCTGTTGTCATAAGAACCCCTGAAGGGGATGTAAAAGAGAGAGTTATACCTGCTGGAAAACTAATACTTACAGGAACTAAGCAAAGTAAGGTAGCCATAGAAGAAGGCGCTAATTCGGTGATGGACAGTTTAAGTGAAATATGGCCCTTAAATGATGTTAGCGGAGAACCAGGTACTAATGTAGGTGGAATGATAGAGAGAGTAAGACAAGTTATGAGTGAACTTACCGGACAAAATGTGGAAGATATAAAGATACAGGATATATTAGCCGTGGACACATTTATACCACAGAAGGTTCAAGGGGGACTCGCGGAAGAGTTTGCCTTAGAGAATGCTGTAGCTCTTGCAGCTATGGTAAAAACAAGTAAGTTACCTATGGAGAATATAGCTAAAAAGCTTGAAAGTGAAACTAAAGTTAAGGTTTTGATAGGTGGGGTAGAGGCTAATATGGCGGTACTTGGAGCTTTAACCACTCCTGGAACAGATAAACCTCTTGTAATATTAGACATAGGAGGAGGTTCAACAGACTCAGCCTACATCGATAAAAGAGGAGATGTTAAAGCAATTCATCATGCAGGTGCAGGAGAAATGGTTACAATGCTTATAAAATCTGAACTAGGACTTGAGGACTATAATTTATCAGAAGATATAAAGAAATATCCTCTTGCTAAAGTGGAAAGCCTTTTCAATATAAGATATGAAGATGGAACTGTATGTTTCTTCCAACAACCTTTAGATTCAGGTTTATTTGCAAGAAACGTAGTGGTGAAAAATGATGAACTGCTCCCAATTCCTACAAAGCATCCTATAGAAAAAATAAAAATGGTTAGAAGAGAGGCAAAACGAAAGGTTTTTGTAACCAATACTATTAGGGCATTAAAAGGCATTGCACCTAATCATGATTTGAGATGTATTGACTTTGTGGTATTAGTTGGGGGATCTGCATTGGATTTTGAAATTCCTGAAATGATATCAGATGAGTTGTCGCATTATGGAGTTGTTTGTGGAGGAGGTAATATAAGAGGAGTTCAAGGGCCTAGAAATGCCGTTGCAACTGGACTTGTAATTTCTTACTACAATAGCTTAAGAGGTAATAAAATATGATAAGTATAAACTTAGAAACACCATGTATTTTTGTCATAGTAAACAACTACGAAGGGGCAATTCTAAAGGAACTTCTTGCAGGCATAGAAGAAGAGGGGATTCCATACAGCGTTAAAAAAGTAGAGTTTAATCAAGATACTGTACTTAGAGATTTACATGTAGCATCTATAGAGTCTAGGATAGGTATAGCAGTTGGGATTATAGGCAATAGAATAATACTGCAACATAATAAACTTAAAGAAGATAAGCCACTTATAGACGTAATGCTAACTTCTCAATATAGAGAAAAGGCAAGAATAGTAGGAGCCAACGCAGCAAGGCTGTATAAGGTAATGCCTCTTAAGAAATTAGACGAGGTTAGAGACGATTTAGAGGACAGCATTAGGGAAGCGGTAGTTTCTGTTTTGAGCCAGTTAAAAATTATATAAATTTTTAAGGGTAAGATGTAATACTAAAGATATTAATAATAAAATTAGTTTTAAGGAGGGGTTTTGATGAGTGGAGAAGCCCTCGGTGTTATTGAAGTTGTTGGAATGGCTGCAGCAATGGAGGCAGCAGATAGCTGTGTTAAATCAGCTAACGTAGAGCTAATCGGATACGAGTTAACAAAGGGGTCTGGTTTAGTAACTATTAAGATAAGAGGAAATGTAGGGGCAGTTAAGTCAGCTCTTGAAGCAGCGAAAGTTAGTGCATCTAGAATTAATAAGGTTTATGCATCTCTTATTATACCAAGACCGGCTGCCAATTTAGAAAAGTTTATTCAGTCTGATACTGCTGAAGGAAGTAATTCTGATAAAAATGAACGTGACTCAAAAGAGGACATAAAAAAAGATATAAATAAGGAACAATTTGAAGGCACAGTTGAAAATGGTATAAAAGAAGGTAACACCGGAGAAGTTGAAGAGAGTGTGAAAGAAGAATCTGAAGATAAAAAAATTTTTTACGTCATTGATCCTAATGAAAAACAACAAGATGGAGTAGGAAAAAGCCATGATGCAGAATTTCCACAGAATGATCATTCTTTAAATGAGCATGAAAATGAAGAAGAAAGTGAAGATATATGTAATATATGCCACGATTCAAACTGTTCAAGAAGAAAAGGACAACCAAGAAACTTATGTATTCACTATAAAAGGACTTGAAGGTGATATAAATGGTAGATATAAATGAAACTTTGATAAGAGATACAGTAATAGATATTGTGACAAAGGCTGAGGTGAAAAATAGAGAATTCTCAATACCTTTAGGCATATCTAACAGACATATTCATGTTACTCAAGAGGATTTAGAATGCCTATTTGGTAAGGGGTATGAACTTACAATAAAAAATAATGTAAAGCAGCCAGGACAATTTGCGGCTAATGAGACAGTAACTATTGCAGGACCTAAGAGTTCTTTCCAAAAGGTGAGAATTTTAGGTCCTGTAAGAAAATATAGCCAAATTGAAATATCAAGGACAGATGCTTTTACGCTAGGAATAAAACCCCCAGTTAGAAATTCTGGAGATCTTGAAGGTTCAGAAAGTCTTTCTGTTATTGGACCAAAGGGCATGGTTATCTTTAATAATAAAGTAATTTGTGCGAAGAGACATATTCATATGGCGGAAGAAGATGCAAAGCTTTATGGTGTAAAAGATGGAGAGTTAGTAAATGTAGAGACTGCTGGGGATAAGGGAGTAATATTTAAAAATGTTCTTATTAGGGTTAGTAATCAGTCAGAATTAGAATTTCACTTAGATACTGATGAGGCTAATGCGGCTGAGTTAAAGAATGATCAGCTTATTAGGATAATAAGTAAAAGCAGGTGATAGATATGCTGAAGAATACAGATGTAGAGGTTATTTCCATAGATGAAAAAGCTGAGGACATACTTAATAAGGCTAACGCTTTTATTAAGCAGATGGAGGATACGATTTCAAATTCAAATTCAAATAAAATAGATGATAAGGCAGAACTTAAAATAGGCGTGGATTTAGGTACATGTAATATTGTTATAACTGTACTAGATAAGGATAATATGCCGATAGCTGCAGAGCTATATCCTGCAAGTGTTGTTAAGGATGGTATAGTGGTTGAATATTTAAAGGCTGTGACAATAGTTAGGGAGTTAAAAAGTAAGTTAGAAAAAACTCTAAACAGGACCCTTGATTATGCTGCTACAGCAATACCTCCAGGGATAAATATAGGAATAGCTATGAGTAGCGTTAGGTAAGAGAGGTGAGTAAATGGATATTGAAGAGTTACTAAGACCTATAATTGCACAGATAATAAATATGATGAATAAGAGAGTGTTGTTATTTATATCCGGTGGAGCAGTAAACTTAAAGGAAATATTTACAACCTTATCTTCTATGAAAATGCTCCAATACGATATAGTAATGACAGATGCAGCAAAAAAAGTTATTCCGCAAGAGTATATTACTAACTTAAATTGTAAGTTAATAGATTGTAAAGTGGAAATGACCAAAGCTGTAAGAGAAGCTGACATAATATTAATCCCAGTAATGACAAGAAATACCCTAGCTAAGTGTGCTACAGGTATTCAAGATAATTTGGTTACTACGGGAATAGCTGAAGCTATTATGATGAATAAAGAGATAACTGCCGTTAACGATAGTTTCAATCCTCAAAACCCTAAGAATATATCTTTGGGTTTCAGCAAAAATCCTGCGTATAATAAGTTTGTTTTAGGTTACCAAGATAGCTTAATCAATTGGGGAGTTAAGTTCATCACTTCTAATGATTTAAAGAGAAGTATAAACGAAAAGTTCAGCATCTCAAATAATGTGATTGAAAGTAAGTGCCACGGAAACACATTTATTAATAGTACCAAGGTAGATGAAAGCAATATTTATAAGTTTGAATATTCAGGAAATAACAACGAAGAAATTAAAGATAATAATCTAAACACTGATAATAAAAAGGATATAAGTGCTGTGGTTGATAAAGTTAATATAAGTGAGAAAGTTTTATCTGGAATCCTTACTATAGAGGATATAATGAGAGTCACACAAAATTCAAAAGAAATTTCTATAAAAGAGGGTTCTTTGATAACTCCATTAGCAAAGGATTATATATATAATAAGAAGATTAACATTAAGTATTGTTAATTAAAAAAGGAGCGTCAATATGTTTTTAGCAAAAGTTGTTGGAAAAGTTGTGTCAACGCAAAAAGATCCAAAGTTTATAGGAAGTAAACTTTTAATAGTTAAACATATAAATGAAGATGAAAAAACTACAGGAGAGCCTATAATTGCTATAGACACGGTTGGAGCTGGAATTAGGGATGTTGTAATCGTAGTTACAGGAAGCGGTGCAAGGTATGTAGATATATCTGAAAAGGTAATACCTGCGGATGCTTCAATTATAGGCATTGTGGACTCTATTGAATGGAATGAAGGTTAGGTGGTGGTTAAATGAAAATATACACCAAGACCGGGGACAAGGGAAGTACTAGTCTTGTTGGTGGAGATAGAGCGGAAAAATATGATTTAAGAGTATGGTCCTATGGAAGTATAGATGAAGCAAACTCATCTATTGGGGTAGCGAGGGCTTATATTAAAGAAAAAGAGTTAGGAGAAAAGCTTCTAAATGTTCAAAGGACTCTTTTTGAAGTTGGTGCGGAACTTGCATCTGTAGGAACAGAATACTATAAGGAAAGAGTAAAGGATGAAGATATAACATTTCTTGAGAAAACTATAGATGAGTTAGAAGCAATTAGACCCTCTTATAATGGATTTATAGTACCTGGAGGAACTGTAGAATCAGCTCATCTTGATGTAGCAAGAACAGATGTAAGACGAGCTGAAAGATATATATCTGAACTTAAAAATTCTCATGAAGTTAGTAGTAATTTAATGAGATATACCAATAGGTTATCTGATGCTCTCTATGCAATAGCTAGATATTTTGACTATCAAGATATAATGAAAAAAGCTGAAGAAAATATAAAAAATCTCAAACAAAATGTTGAAATAGAGAAGGATTCGAAATTACAAGTTATGGATGGTAGAAACATAATTAGCAGGGAAGCAGCTGAATATATAACTAAAAAATGTATACAAAAGGCATATGAAATAGGAGTGCCTATGGTTATTTGTGTAACAGATTTTAGTGGCAATATTAAATTACTTGAGAGTATGGATGACTCTATTTTAATTAGTGTAGAAGTAGCTATGAAGAAGGCTTATACTTCAGCAGTGCTTGAAAATCCAACACATGAACTTCATCAATCTGCCTTACCAAGCGGAGAATTTTATGGACTTAATAATATGGAAAAGATAATTACCTTTGGAGGCGGATTTCCATTAAAGATTAATGGAAAAGTAATTGGTGCATTAGGTGTTAGTGGTGGTTCTGCTGAACAGGATATGCAGGTTGCAAGGCATGGAGTAGAGATTTTTGAGGAGGTATCTTTAAATGGAATTAGGAAGTAATGAATTATCATTTATAATAGAAAAAGTTTTAAAGGAGATGAGTCAAAGGGATATTAAGACAGAAGTTAGTGATGGAATATTTGATACTATGGATGAAGCTGTAGAAGCAGCTTATGAAGCACAGAAAAAGTATTCATCATACTCAATTGAAGAACGTGAAAAATTCATAGCCGCTATGAGAAAAGCAATACTAGATAACGCTATGAATATAGCAACTCTTTGTGTTAACGAATCGGGAATGGGGAGAATTGATCACAAGTATTTAAAATTAAAATTAACAGCAGAGAAAACACCAGGAACAGAAGTGTTAAAAACTAATGCCTACTCAGGTGACAAGGGACTTACACTTGTAGAGAATGGTGCTTTTGGTGTTATAGGATCAATTACACCGTCTACAAATCCAGCAGCTACAGTTGCTTGCAATAGTATAGGAATGCTTGCTGGGGGAAATGCTGTAGTATTGTCACCTCATCCAGGAGCATTTAATGCATCGTTAACTATGGTTAGAGAATTAAATAAAGCTATAAAGAATGCTGGCGGACCAAATAACTTAATTACTGCAGTTAAGAAGCCTTCATTAGAGAATACAAATATATTATTAAAACACAACAAAATAAGAATGATAGTTGCAACTGGCGGACCAGCTATAGTAACGATGGCTCTTTCATCAGGAAAGAAAGCAATAGGAGCTGGAGCAGGAAATCCACCAGTAGTAGTTGATGAAACTGCTGATATCAAAAAGGGTGCAAGAGACATAATTGCAGGATGCACATTCGACAATAACTTACCTTGTATAGCTGAAAAAGAGGCAATAGTAGTAGAAGCTGTTTACGAGGAATTAATAAGAGAAATGAAGAGTAATAGAGCAGTTTATGAATTAAATGATGAAGAGGCTGAGAAAGTAGCTAATTTGGTTTTAGTTCATAATAAAGAAAACAACACATATTCCCCAAATAAAAATTTTGTGGGAAAAGACGCTAAGTATATACTACAAAATATAGGAAAAAGTAATGTAGATGGAATTGAGTGTTTAATATACAGAACAGAAAATAGTCATCCATTTGTTCAAGAAGAGCTTATGATGCCTATTCTTCCTATAGTTAAGGCAAGGGATTTTGACGAGGCTCTAAAGCTTGCTGTCCAGGATGAGCATGGAAATAGACATACAGCTATTATGCATTCTAAGAATGTAGACAACCTTACTAGAATGGCTAGAGCAATAGATACTACAATATTTGTTAAGAATGCACCATCTTATGCTGGAATTGGTTTTGGTGGAGAGGGACATACAACATTTACTATAGCTGGACCTACTGGTGAGGGCCTAACTAATGCAGTTTCTTTCACTAGACAAAGAAGATGCACAATGGTTGAGTCTTTCAGAATAGTGTAGAGGACTAGATTCAAAACTTTAGTGGTACCGCTGGATGAAGTTATGGGATTTAAATTCCACACACTCTATAGTGTGAACGAAGAAGAGGAGGTGCAGTTGTGGAGCTATTAGAAAAGATTCGTGAAGCGGGAGTTATAGGAGCTGGTGGAGCTGGGTTTCCTACTCATGTTAAGTTAAATTGTAAGGTTGAATATTTTATAATAAATGGATTGGAATGTGAGCCCTTGCTCCAATCAGATAAGTATATGATGAGAACTAAGAGTGATGAAATAATACAGGCTGCAGAGGAAATCGGAAATGCAATTGGAGCAGAGCATATCGTGATAGGCTTAAAAAAGGAATATCAGGAAGAAATAAAGGCACTGAAGAATTCTATACAAAAATTTAATTCCAGGGCAAAGCTTCATTTAAGCGGGGTTTTTTATCCCGCAGGAGATGAGCAGATTTTAGTTTACGAAGTAACAGGAAGGACAATACCTCCAGGAGGAATTCCTTTAAATGTTGGGGCGGTAGTATCAAACTCTGGTACTATATTTAATGTTTTTGAGGCACTTCAAGATAAGGCAGTTACTTATAAATTTGTTACAGTCATAGGTGAAGTAGCTAGACCTTCAATTATAAAAGTACCTATAGGAACTTCTGTTAAGGAAGTTGTAGAAAAGTGCGGCGGAGCAACTACTAAAGACTACGTTATAATAATGGGTGGTCCTATGATGGGAAAGAAAATCTCAAAGGAACAGATGAAAAGTAGGGTTGTTACAAAAGCTGACGGTGCGATTATTATAATACCTGAGAATCACTACTTAGCTGAAAGAGAAAAAACTACTATTGAACATATGAAGAATCAAGCTAGATCAGCTTGTATTCAATGTCGATTTTGTACTGATATGTGTCCTAGAAATTTAATTGGGCATCCTCTAAACCCACATAAGATTATGAGAAGTATTGCCTTAAGCGATCTAGATAACGAAGTGTTAAAAGAAGCAATGATATGTTGCGAGTGCGGTGTTTGTGAAATGTTTGCTTGCCCTATGAAGTTATCTCCTAAGAGGATAAATGTTTATTTAAAAGGTAAGTTAAGGGAAAAAGGAGTAAAGTGGGAAAATAAAAAGAATATATTTACTGCTGATATAATGAGAGATTACAGGAAAATACCAACAGAGAGATTAATAGCTAGGCTACAGTTAGATAGATATAAGAAACAGAGATTGAAAGAAGGACAGGAGATAGAACCAACGGAGGTAAGGATTCCATTAAGACAAGGAATTGGTGCAGGTGCAAACCCAGTTATTAATACTGGTGATGTTGTGGAAAAGGGGCAAGTAATAGGTAGGGTAGAAGAAGGTAAAATGGGTTCAAACATACACGCTAGTATTAGTGGCATAGTTTCTGAAATAAGCGATAGTATAGCTATACAAGCTATATAAGCCGAGGTGGTGAAAATATGATAAGAACTATAGGGTTAATAGAATTAAATAGTATAGCAAAAGGAATTGAAGTTGCTGATGAAATGCTTAAATCTGCAGAAGTAAATTTACTTCTAGCAAAAACTGTTTGTCCAGGTAAATATATCATTTTGGTTACAGGTAACGTAGGTGCTGTGCAAGCAGCAATCAATCATGGAGAAGCTTCTGGGCAGCAATATGTAGTAAACAAGTTACTTTTGCCTAATGCTCATCCACAGCTAATTCCTGCAATTAATGCATCAACTAACGTAGAAAAGCTAAGAGATTTAGGAGTATTAGAATTTTTTAGTATTGCATCAGCTATTGTTGCCGCAGATGCTGCTGTTAAATCAGCAAATGTGGATTTGATAGAGGTTAGATTAGGAGTCGGAATCGGCGGTAAGGCATTTGTAACCCTTACTGGAGATATAAGTTCGGTTAATAATGCTGTAACAGTAGGAGCTAATACTGCAATTGAAAGTGGCATGTTAGTTAACAAAGCTGTAGTACCAGCTCCAAATAAGGAGTTGCTACAGTACTTATTATAGTGTAGAAATTATCACTGATTTATGAACAGCTAATAAAGAAGAGATAATTAAATTATTAAAAAGGCTTACGGTGGGTGAATAGATTACAGAGAATTACTCACCATAAGCTAAAAAAATGTTACAACAATATTATAACATAAAAGTAGCCAAATTTTGCAATTCTTTTGAGGTTGTAGAAGATAATGAGTTTACTGATATTATATTAAAATTATATAAAATTTCGAAAGAATTAGTATCCTAATAAAGTATATTTGGGAGGATTTATAAATGAAAAATAATATATTTGGCGAGTGTATCGCAGAAGTTTTAGGTACCTTTATTTTTATGTTCATAGGGACGGGAACTATAGCAAGAATATAGTGAGAGCATCTAATGAAGGTTGGGGATCAACAGTACTTGGGCCGAACAGCTATGGACTTATCGTACCAATATTTGCACCAGTTATAGGAGCGATTCTAGGCGGTGGAATATATGAGAAGTTAGTTGTACCTTATTTGTCAGGCATAATAAATTTAAAAATAGCTGCAAATAAATCAGATATCGTAATTTCTGATTAATTCAGTTTGTATTTTTACTAAATAGAGTTAAGAGATAAATGAAATAATATCTATTTTAATAAAGTATAAAATTAATACGAAGTGAAAAGATGAATTCTAAAGTTAGGTTAGGTTCATCTTTTTATTGTTGTGATAAAAAGGAATATGTTATAATTTATAAAGAGTTTTATAAATAAGGAGATTACAGAAGAAAAGTATCTGTATTATGCTAATTAATGAGTTAAGGTGTTGCTTTGTAGTAACACCTTATATTTAGTTTAGAATAATAAAATTTACTATTATTTGGAGGAAAATAATGAGCATAGCAAAGTTATTAAATATTAAATATCCAATTTTTCAAGGAGCAATGGCGCATATTGCTCTAGCAGATTTAACAGCTGCTGTATCAAATACTGGTGGATTAGGAATTATTGCAGCAGGTGGACTTAGCACAGAGAGGCTACGTGAAGAAATTCGTAAGTGTAAAAGCTTAACAGATAAGCCTTTTGGTGTAAATGTCATGCTAATGGCTCCAAATCGTGAGGAGAT
Organism: Clostridium sp. CS1-1; assembly: GCF_056135525.1. NCBI lineage: Bacteria > Bacillati > Bacillota > Clostridia > Eubacteriales > Clostridiaceae > Clostridium > Clostridium sp. CS1-1. Next base: position 764,828 of record NZ_CM148680.1, read on the forward strand.
AGCTGAAGTGGTTATTGAAGAAGGAGTAAAAATCCTTACAACTGGAGCCGGTTCCCCTGCTCCCTTTATGAAAAAGTGGAAAGATGCTGGTATTATTGTTATTCCAGTAGTTCCATCCGTTAAAATTGCAAAGAAAATGGAAGCAATAGGAGCAGATGCTGTAGTAGCAGAAGGAACAGAATCTGGCGGGCATGTTGGAGAAACAACTACAATGGCTCTTGTACCACAAGTAGTAGATGCTGTTTCAATTCCTGTAATTGCTGCAGGAGGAATAGCGGATGGAAGAGGAATAGTAGCAGCTTTTGCATTAGGAGCTCAGGGAGTACAGGTAGGAACTCGTTTCTTGACTACAGTAGAGTGTCCTACTCACGAAAACTTTAAACAATCAATAATTAATGCTACTGATACCGACACACTTGTAACAGGCAAAAGTTTAGGTGCTCCTGTAAGAAGCATTAAAAATAATATGTCAATTAAATACTTAGAGTTAGAGAACAAAGGTGTATCAAGAGATGAACTAGAAGAATTAGCTCTAGGTTCTTTACGAAGGGCAGTTCTTGAAGGAGATGTTGAAAATGGTTCTGTAATGGCAGGACAAATTTCAGGGCTAATTTGCGAAATTAAAACAGTTGAAGAAGTTATTAATTCAATGTTTGCAGAAGCTGAAGAGGTTAGAAAAAAACTAAGTTCTTGTTCATTCGTATAATGTAGGAATTGATCAAAACGGCTGGGGTGCTATTGATAAACTAGTAATAGATAAAAATGGAGAGAATTTAATTTAAGAGAAAAAGCTATTTACTAAAATATAACCTCTGCAATACTTTATTTAAGTTAAGTATTGTAGAGGTTTATTATTTACTAAAATTAAAACTATCCTAAAGTTTATCTATTGCTACTTTTAGCCTTTCTAAAACTTCTTGTACTCTAACTCTTGGACATGCTATATTCATTCTTATATAGCCATCACCCTCAACTCCAAAACTATCGCCAGGGTTAAATGCAACTTTTACTTCCTCAATCATAAATCTAGATAATTGTTCCTTATTCATTCCAAGTTCGCTACAATCTATCCATACTAAATAAGTTCCTTCAACTCTATTAGGCTTAATTTTAGGTATATATATCTTGCAATAATCATTTACTAAGGATATATTACCTTCTAAGTATTCTAATAACTGTTCAAGCCATTCTTCTCCATGGTTATATGCTGCTTCAGTAGCAACAAGACTAAAGCAGTTGTTTCTTTTAATATCCATTACAGACCAAACACGATCAAATATTTGTTTTTCCTCCTCAGTAGGGAAAATTACAAAAGAAGCTTGTAGACCTGCAATATTAAAGGTTTTACTTGGTGACATACAGGTTATAGAGTTCTTAAAAAAGTCCTCTGAAATCATTCCAAAAGGAGTATGTTTATTACCTTTGAAAATTAAATCAGAATGTATTTCGTCGGAAACAACTCTTACACCATACGTTAAGCAAATCTTTCCAAGAGTTACTAACTCCTCCTTAGTCCATACACGACCAACAGGATTATGGGGACTACATAAGAGCAACATCTTTGCTCCTGATTTAGCCGCTTGTTCGAGGCTTTCATAGTCCATTACGTATTTTCCTTTATTGAGCTTTAATGGATTGAGTACCAATTCCCTATTGTTATTATTTACAACATCAAAGAATGGAGGGTAAACAGGAGGTTGAACTATTATCCTGTCCCCCGGTTTTGTAAAATGTTGAACTATTACATTTATAGATGGAATTACTAAAGGACTATGAGTGATATGGTTAATATCAACAATCCATCCGTGTCTTTTTTTTAACCAACCACTAATTGATTCATAATAGGAAGATGGCCTTGAAGTATACCCAAAGATTCCATGCCCTAATCTATTTTTCATAGCATTAATTATAGGTTCCGCGGTTTTAAAATCCATATCCGCAACCCACATAGGTATTAAATCTTCTTTTCCATATTTAAGTTTTAACTCATCATATTTTGCAGCAAAGCTATTTTTTCTATCTATAACTTCATCAAAATTATATTTCACTTTTAGCCCCCCAATCATATTATATTTTCATTTTTAAGTAACTAGTTTTATTCTGCCTGTAAATATATTACTCTACTTAAATAAGTACTATTTCAATATTAAGAATATGCTAATTTAATGGATTGCCAAATATTTATTGTAAATGTTTCTTATAATTCTAGAATCTAGAAAAGAGTTAATAGATGGTGAATAAAAGCTATGAACTGTAGATATTCGTAATAGAGATAAAAGTAATAAAAATACTTAAGGATTTATCTTAATGAGGGACTTGTTTTAATCAAAAAGTGGAGAGTTAGGAACCTTTAGCATTGAAAGGATTAATAGAATAATTATTGTAGGATATATAATATATAATGTGTATTATATGTTGCATATTTATGTTATATAGTGTATACTATACAATATGTGATATACAATATGTGATATTAGTATATCTTATATTGAGGTTATATATCTAAAATGTTTATATAGAGGGGCGTGCTATTAAATGGAAAGTAAAAAATATGTATATCTTTTTAACGAAGGAAATGCAAAGATGAAGAATTTGCTTGGGGGAAAAGGAGCAAATCTTGCTGAAATGATGAATTTAGGAATACCTGTTCCAGAGGGCTTTACATTGTCTACGGAAGCTTGCACAAAGTATTATGAAGACGGTAAAAGATTATCTGAAGATGTATTAAAGCAGGTTTACGAATCGCTTACTAAAATTGAAAAATTAACTGGTAAAAAGTTTGGCAGTGTAGATAATCCGTTGCTTGTTTCAGTAAGATCTGGAGCTAGAGTTTCAATGCCAGGAATGATGGATACTATATTAAACTTAGGACTAAATGATGAGACAGTAGAAGCTTTAACTAGATTGACTAATAATGAAAGATTTGCCTATGATTCATATAGAAGATTTATTCAAATGTTTTCTGATGTTGTTATGGGAATTGAAAAGAGAAAGTTTGAAGATATTCTAGATGAAGTAAAAGAACTTAAACGAGTTAAATTTGATAACGATTTAACTTCATCAGATTTAAAAGATGTTGTTAAGAAATATAAGTGCTTATATAAACAAGAAATGGGAAAGGATTTTCCACAGGATCCAAAGGATCAGTTATTAGAATCTATAACTGCTGTATTTAGATCATGGGATAATCCAAGAGCAATAATTTATAGAAGATTAAATGATATTCCGGAAGAATGGGGTACAGCAGTTAACGTTCAGTCAATGGTATTTGGTAATATGGGAGAAACCTCAGGAACAGGAGTTGCATTTACTAGAAATCCTGCCACAGGGGAAAAGCTTATATTTGGTGAATACTTAATAAATGCCCAAGGTGAAGACGTTGTTGCTGGCATAAGAACTCCTCAGACCATATCAAGATTACAAGAAGATTTACCAGAGTGCTATGAGCAATTCATGGAAATAGCAGAAAGATTAGAAAATCACTATAAAGATATGCAAGATATGGAGTTCACTATTGAGCAAGGTAAACTATATTTTCTACAAACAAGAAATGGTAAGAGAACAGCTCAAGCTGCATTGAAAATTGCAGTTGATTTAGTGGAGGAAGGGCTAATTACAAGAGATGAAGCAATACTAAAGGTTGATCCAAAACAGTTAGACTCACTTTTGCACCCCAATTTTGATTCTAAGGAACTAAAAAATACTGATATTATAGCAAAGGGATTACCAGCTTCACCAGGTGCTGCTTGTGGTAAAGTTTATTTTACAGCAGAATCAGCAAAGAAACATCACGAGCAAGGTGAAAAGGTAGTATTAGTAAGAATTGAGACATCTCCAGAAGATATAGAGGGAATGGTAGCAGCTGAAGGTATACTCACTGCAAGAGGAGGAATGACCTCTCATGCAGCAGTTGTTGCTAGAGGAATGGGAACTTGTTGTGTAGCTGGATGTGGTGATTTAAAAATAGATGAAGAAGCAAAGACTTTTATGTTAAGTGGAAAGATATATCATGAAGGAGATTATATATCATTAGACGGTAGCACAGGAAATGTTTATGGACAAGCAATTAAAACTGTTGAACCTGAAATAAGTGGACATTTTGGAACGCTTATGGGCTGGGCTGATGAAATAAGAGCATTAAAGGTAAGAACTAATGCAGATACACCAAGAGATGCTAAGCATGCTATTAAGTTTGGTGCAGAAGGTATAGGGCTTTGTAGAACTGAACATATGTTTTTTGATGAGGATAGAATACCAGCTGTTAGAGAGATGATAGTTTCAAAGACAGAATTACAAAGAAGAAAGGCTTTAGATAAATTGCTTCCAATGCAGAGAGAAGATTTTATCGGAATTTATGAGGCAATGGAAGGCAGACCGGTAAATATAAGGTTACTAGATCCACCTCTACATGAATTCTTACCACAAGCTGACGAGGATATAAAGGATCTAGCTAAAGAAATGGGATTAAGCTTTGAGGATTTAAAATCAACAATTGAATCTTTACATGAGTTCAATCCAATGATGGGACATAGAGGATGTCGTCTTCCTGTATCCTATCCTGAAATGGCGGAAATGCAGACTAGAGCTATTATAGAAGCTGCTATAGACGTTAAGAAAAGAAAGGGATACAATATAGTTCCAGAAATAATGATACCTCTTGTTGGAGAAGTAAAAGAGTTAAAATTTGTAAAAGATATAGTTGTTGCAACAGCTGAAGAGGTAATAGAAAAAGAGGGTATAGAGTTAAAGTATTTGGTAGGAACAATGATAGAGATACCTAGAGCAGCTCTCACAGCAGATGAGATAGCTAAAGAAGCTGAATTTTTCTCCTTTGGAACAAATGACTTGACTCAGATGACCTTTGGTTTCTCAAGAGATGATGCAGGTAAGTTCTTAAAGGATTACTATGATAAAAAAATATACGAGTTTGATCCATTCCAAAGATTAGATCAAAAAGGAGTAGGAAAGCTTGTTAAGATGGCTGTAGAACTTGGAAAGCAAACAAGACCAGGGATCCATCTTGGGATATGTGGGGAACATGGTGGAGATCCATCTTCTATTGAATTCTGTCACAATGTTGGATTAGATTATGTATCTTGTTCACCATTCAGGGTTCCGGTAGCAAGACTTGCTGCCGCACAAGCTCAGGTTAGAAATTCACGAAAATAAACAATGACTAATACAGAGCAGGTGTATTAGAATATGCTATATATCCTAATTAAAGTCATTGTGATTTTAGAATTATATTGATATAAAAAGGTATGCTAAGATTAAATTAGCATACCTTTCTTTATGTATAAAAACTACTCCAAGAAATTAGCATGCTTCTTTATGCAATCCTATTGAAAAAATCTTTACTATATATAAGTAATAGGAGAATGAGAAGATCTACTTCCCTCCTTTTAATCCAAGGTCTATTTTGTTTAAGTATTAAAGATAGATAAGCTTTACTTCCTTAGTAAAATTAAGATTTACTAAGGAAGTAAAGCTTAATTTGTATATTTACTTGTTTGTTAAAATAAAATGAATAATGTAGGTTATTATAAATTTGATTAAAATACAAAATATGTTATAATTAGGTATATTGTACAATAAGTTATTTAATAACTCATTACGCTGAAACTACTAAATAATTTAATAGATATCTTATAAATATATTTATACTAATAAACAAAATAAATCTGAAATTAGTGGAGATAACATTAATAAAATTTATGCATAGAATGGTATCGAGGGAGGGGTTTTATGGAGCAAGTTTACAATATTGTTTTTTGGGTTGGAGTTATATACACTGTAGTAACATTTTTGTTAGGAGGAGTATTTGGAATTATTCATCTCGGCGGTCATATAGACACACATATCGATACACATATAGATTCCCAAGGTTCAGGACATATGGTTAATGTTATGCCGCTAAAGCCTATAACTATAGTATCATTTATTACTGTATTTGGCGGAGTTGGAATTATGGGTAATTATTATAAGCTAAATAGTATGATTACCTTGGTGCTTGCGATAATGGTAGGTAGCATAGTCTCATTTATCTTATACAAATTTATAGTAGTACCTTTATATAAGGCGCAAAATACAAGTGCAGTTTATCAGGAAAAGCTTATAGGAATGAAAGCCCTAGTTATCTCGCCAATAATAAATGATGGATTTGGAGTAATATCATATGTAGTTAATGGAAGTAAATATAATGCTCCAGCACAGCATATAAATAAAAAGTCAGTATTACAAGGTGAAGAGGTAATTATATATGATATTAAAGATAATGTATTTTATGTTCAGCCTTTAAATGAGTAGGCGAAGTATATCATCTGCAAAATTAAAAAACAGCCATATATTAAAGAAAAAATAATAAATAATGAAAAGGGGAGAAGGTTATGCTGAATATGTCAACTTTTATGGTTCCAGGAATTATTGTTGGAGTAATTATATTGTTGATTCTTGGAGTATTTTCCATGTGGAAAAGGGTGCCTCAGGACAAGGCACTAGTTGTTACTGGTCTTAAAAAGAGAGTTATTACTGGTGGTGGTGGATTTGTAATGCCGCTACTTGAAAGAACAGACAAAATGTCATTAGAAAATATGGAGATTGAAATAAAAATTGACGGGGCATTAACAGGACAAGGAGTGGGAATTACTGCGGATGGAGTTGCAGTCGTAAAGGTAAAATCAGATACAGATTCAATTTTATCTGCTGCGGAACAATTTAATACATCACATGGAATGGAACATACTCTTCAAGTTATTGTTCACACAACCCAGAATGTTTTAGAGGGTAAGCTTAGAGAAATTGTATCTAAAATGACAGTAGAAGAGATATATAAGGATAGGGAAACTTTTGCATCTCATGTTCAGGAAGTAGCTGCTGTTGATCTTGCACAGATGGGACTAGAATTAAAGGTTTTGACTATAAAAGATATTTCAGATAAAAATGGATATTTAGAGGCTCTTGGTAAACCAAGAATTGCAGCAGTTAAAAGAGATGCTTTAATTGCAGAGGCAGAGGCGGCGAGGGAAACTAAAATTAAAACATCAGAAGCAGTTAGACTAGGGGAAGCAGGTAGAATTTTAGCAGAAACTCAAATTGCTGAATCAACAAAACAAAAGGAATTAAAGGTACAGGAATATAGAAAAGAACAAGAACAGGCAAAAGCTATATCTGATTTAGCCTATGAAATCGAATCTAACAAAGTTAAAAAAGAAGTTACCGAAACACAGATGCAGGTACAGATTACTAAAAAGTTAAAGGAAAAAGAACTTGCAGATGCTGAAGTTCAAGTAGAAATAACTAGAAAAGAAAAAGAGATAGAACTTGCTGAAAAGGAATCTATCAGAAAAGAAAGAGAGCTTGAAGCTACAGTCAAAAGACAGGCAGAAGCTGATAAATATAAACAGGTACAAACGGCAGATGCTGTTAAGTATAAGGAAGTTGCGGATGCAGAAGCAAGAGCAAAAGCTATTGAGTTGGAAGGTAAGGCTAAGGCAGAGGCTTTAAGACTTCAAGGTATGGCAGAAGTAGATATAATTAGAGAAAAGGGTAAAGCTGAAGCAGAGGCTATGATGAAAAAGGCAGAAGCATTTAAGCTATATAATGATGCAGCTATGACTCAGATGGTAATAGAAAAATTACCTGAGATTGCAAGAGCGATTTCGGAGCCATTGTCTAAAACAGAAAAAATCGTTATTGTTGATAATGGCACAGGAACAGGAGAGGGAAAGGGTGCTTCAAAGGTTACCGGATATGTTAATGATATTATTTCACAACTGCCTGAAACAGTAGAGGCGTTAACCGGCATAAAAATGGTAGATTTTTTTAATAAAGCTTTAGTAAACAAAGATGAAAAAAATAAAGCTGAAGAAGAAATTACAAAATAAACCTCAGGAACTTGAAATAAGATAGCAAGTTAGAAACATGCTAGCATACTAACTAATTATATTGAATACCTCAATTAAGAATATGCAAGGTTTTTGATTTTAGTGTTACAACTAGATTTGAAATCTTGCAATTTTTTATTATTAGACATTATTATTGCAACAACTTAGCCTATCGTGTCAATATAAGATATATATAGGTATTTGTAAAAAAAATGAGTATAAAACATCTAAGCCTGGGTAAATATAATATTGTTCAATATTAATTAAAGTTAAAGGTGATAAGATATTCCTTGTCGCTTGATGAGTGACAAACACAGAAAGATAGTTGTTCAATATAATATCGCGGGATGGAGCAGTTGGTAGCTCGTCGGGCTCATAACCCGAAGGTCGTAGGTTCAAGTCCTGCTCCCGCAACCAAAATTATATTGACAATGATAAAAGTTGTATGATATTATGTAAAAGCTGTCAACGACACCATATTATAATGTGTGATGTTATAGATAATTAAGTATAAATTACTAGTTGACGAGTTAAAGAAAACATGATAAGATATACAGGCAGTCGAGTTAAATCGACATGATCCTTGAAAATTAAACAGAGTGAAACACAAGATAAAACTTGTTTTTAAAATAAACCAGCAATTCTTTGGGTTACTTTTAAAGTAACAAAACAGTAATGAGCAAGCAAACTTTTAAATTGAGAGTTTGATCCTGGCTCAGGACGAACGCTGGCGGCGTGCCTAACACATGCAAGTCGAGCGATGAAATCCTTCGGGGTGGATTAGCGGCGGACGGGTGAGTAACACGTGGGTAACCTGCCTCAAAGAGGGGGATAGCCTCCCGAAAGGGAGATTAATACCGCATAACATTAGTTTTTCGCATGAAGAACTAATTAAAGGAGTAATCCGCTTTGAGATGGACCCGCGGCGCATTAGCTAGTTGGTGAGGTAAAGGCTCACCAAGGCGACGATGCGTAGCCGACCTGAGAGGGTGATCGGCCACATTGGAACTGAGATACGGTCCAGACTCCTACGGGAGGCAGCAGTGGGGAATATTGCACAATGGGCGAAAGCCTGATGCAGCAACGCCGCGTGAGTGATGAAGGCCTTCGGGTTGTAAAGCTCTGTCTTTGGGGACGATAATGACGGTACCCAAGGAGGAAGCCACGGCTAACTACGTGCCAGCAGCCGCGGTAATACGTAGGTGGCAAGCGTTGTCCGGATTTACTGGGCGTAAAGGATGCGTAGGCGGATATTTAAGTGAGATGTGAAATTCCCGGGCTTAACTTGGGAGCTGCATTTCAAACTGGATATCTAGAGTGTGGGAGAGGAGAATGGAATTCCTAGTGTAGCGGTGAAATGCGTAGAGATTAGGAAGAACACCAGTGGCGAAGGCGATTCTCTGGACCATAACTGACGCTGAGGCATGAAAGCGTGGGTAGCAAACAGGATTAGATACCCTGGTAGTCCACGCCGTAAACGATGAGTACTAGGTGTAGGGGGGTCCAACCCTCTGTGCCGCAGTTAACACAATAAGTACTCCGCCTGGGAAGTACGATCGCAAGATTAAAACTCAAAGGAATTGACGGGGGCCCGCACAAGCAGCGGAGCATGTGGTTTAATTCGAAGCAACGCGAAGAACCTTACCTGGACTTGACATCCCCTGAATTACTCGTAATGGAGGAAGCCCTTCGGGGCAGGGAGACAGGTGGTGCATGGTTGTCGTCAGCTCGTGTCGTGAGATGTTAGGTTAAGTCCTGCAACGAGCGCAACCCTTATCATTAGTTGCTACCATTAAGTTGAGCACTCTAGTGAGACTGCCCGGGTTAACCGGGAGGAAGGTGGGGATGACGTCAAATCATCATGCCCCTTATGTCCAGGGCTACACACGTGCTACAATGGTGAGTACAATTAGATGCAAACCCGCGAGGGGGAGCCAAACTAAAAAACTCATCCCAGTTCGGATTGTAGGCTGAAACTCGCCTACATGAAGCTGGAGTTGCTAGTAATCGCGAATCAGAATGTCGCGGTGAATACGTTCCCGGGCCTTGTACACACCGCCCGTCACACCATGAGAGCTGGCAACACCCGAAGTCCGTGAGGTAACCGTAAGGAGCCAGCGGCCGAAGGTGGGGTCAGTGATTGGGGTGAAGTCGTAACAAGGTAGCCGTAGGAGAACCTGCGGCTGGATCACCTCCTTTCTAAGGAATAATAACTAGAAACTTAGGTTTTTAGTTACATTGGAATTCTGGTTTACACTCTGTTTAATTTTGAGGGATTAAAACCTCAAATAAAGCTAACACTAAGGTGATAGCGAATTGTTCTTTGAAAATTGCACAGTGATAAGCGTTAAATAATGAAAGTTATTTAACATAAAAAAGTAAAGCTAAAGGTATGATTGTTTATATGAAAATATAAATAACAAACCTTTGTAGATTTATGAACTAAAACTAGAAAATTGATAGAAGCAAGCAGTTCAAGGAAGGACTCGAGTGAAGAGCGGAATTTACTTATGGTAAATGAGCATCTGAAAGAGAGGTCTGACGCAGAAATGCGAAGTTTATAGCAATTTTCGGTCAACTAGGTCAAGCTACAAAGGGCGCATGGTGAATGCCTTGGCACCAGTAGCCGATGAAGGACGCGATAAGCTGCGATAAGCTTCGGGTAGGCGCAAATAGCCTGCGATCCGGAGATTTCCGAATGGGGCAACCCACATAGCTAACGCTATGTACTGTAAACTGAATTCATAGGTTTATAGAGGTAGACCCGGGGAACTGAAACATCTAAGTACCCGGAGGAAGAGAAAGAAAAATCGATTTCCTAAGTAGCGGCGAGCGAAAGGGAAAGAGCCCAAACCAGGAACTTGTTCCTGGGGTTGCGGACAGATCATAAAAGGAAGTAGGAATTAATTGAAGAGAGCTGGAAGGCTCCGCCATAGAAGGTAACAGCCCTGTAGATGAAAATGAAAACTTCTAGATCTGATCCAGAGTACCACGAGACACGTGAAACCTTGTGGGAAGCAGGGAGGACCACCTCCCAAGGCTAAATACTAACTGGTGACCGATAGTGAAGCAGTACCGTGAGGGAAAGGTGAAAAGAACCCCGGAAGGGGAGTGAAATAGAACCTGAAACCGTGTGTCCACAATCAGTCGAAGCAGTTTTACCTGCGACGACGTGCTTTTTGTAGAACGAGCCAGCGAGTTACGATGTGTAGCAAGGTTAAGTATTTAAGATACGCAGCCGAAGGGAAACCGAGTCTGAATAGGGCAAAAAGTTGCATGTCGTAGACCCGAAACCGGGTGACCTATCCATGGACAGGTTGAAGCGGAAGTAAAATTCCGTGGAGGACCGAACCACATTGGTGTTGAAAAACCATGGGATGAGCTGTGGATAGCGGAGAAATTCCAATCGAACTCGGAGATAGCTGGTTCTCCTCGAAATAGCTTTAGGGCTAGCGTTTTGAATGAGTAGTGGAGGTAGAGCACTGAATGGGCTAGGGGCTGACAACAGTTACTGAACCCTATCAAACTCCGAATGCCATATACTTGAATCAAAGCAGTCAGACTACGAATGATAAGATCCGTGGTCAAAAGGGAAACAGCCCAGACCATCAGCTAAGGTCCCAAAGTGTAAGTTAAGTGGAAAAGGATGTGGGATTTCCAAGACAACTAGGATGTTGGCTTAGAAGCAGCCACTCATTTAAAGAGTGCGTAATAGCTCACTAGTCGAGAGATCCTGCGCCGAAGATGTTCGGGGCTAAAACTTACCACCGAAGCTATGGATTGATACGTAAGTATCAGTGGTAGAGGAGCTTCCTGTATGGGTTGAAGTCGTACCGTAAGGAGCGGTGGACTGTACAGGAGTGAGTATGCTGGCATAAGTAGCGAGAAATAAGTGAGAATCTTATTGGTCGAAAACCTAAGGTTTCCTGAGGAAGGCTCGTCCGCTCAGGGTTAGTCGGGACCTAAGCCGAGGCCGAAAGGCGTAGGTGATGGACAATCGGTTGATATTCCGATACCACCAGTTTGCGTTATTACAAATGGGATGACGCAGGAGGATAAGATGTGCGCACTATTGGATGTGCGTCTAAGCACTTAGGCAGACTAGATAGGCAAATCCGTCTAGTCAATGCTGAGGTGTTACGGGGAGCCCTTTTGGGCGAAGTATCTGATTCCACGCTGCCAAGAAAAGTCTCTATGGAGTGAACTGGTGCCCGTACCGCAAACCGACACAGGTAGGTGAGGAGAGAATCCTAAGACCAGCGGAAGAATTGTTGTCAAGGAACTCGGCAAATTGACCCCGTAACTTCGGGAGAAGGGGTGCCACCGCAAGGTGGTCGCAGAGAATAGGCCCAAGCAACTGTTTAGCAAAAACACAGGTCTCTGCTAAAGCGAAAGCTGATGTATAGGGGCTGACGCCTGCCCGGTGCTGGAAGGTTAAGGGGAACACTTAGCGCAAGCGAAGGTGTGAACTTAAGCCCCAGTAAACGGCGGCCGTAACTATAACGGTCCTAAGGTAGCGAAATTCCTTGTCGGGTAAGTTCCGACCCGCACGAATGGCGTAATGACTTGGGCACTGTCTCGACAACAAATCCGGCGAAATTGTATTGCGAGTGAAGATGCTCGCTACCCGCGATTGGACGGAAAGACCCCGTAGAGCTTTACTGTAGCTTAGCATTGAGTCTCGGTATTGTCTGTACAGGATAGGTGGGAGACTGCGAAGCAGAGGCGTCAGCCTTTGTGGAGTCGTCCTTGGGATACCACCCTGACAGTACTGGGATTCTAACCGGCGGCCATGAATCTGGTCACGGGACATTGTTAGGTGGGCAGTTTGACTGGGGCGGTCGCCTCCTAAAAAGTAACGGAGGCGCCCAAAGGTTCCCTCAGAACGGTTGGAAATCGTTCGTAGAGTGCAAAGGCAGAAGGGAGCCTGACTGCGACACAAACAAGTGGAGCAGGGACGAAAGTCGGGCTTAGTGATCCGGTGGTACCTCGTGGGAGGGCCATCGCTCAACGGATAAAAGCTACCTCGGGGATAACAGGCTGATCTCCCCCAAGAGTCCACATCGACGGGGAGGTTTGGCACCTCGATGTCGGCTCGTCGCATCCTGGGGCTGAAGTAGGTCCCAAGGGTTGGGCTGTTCGCCCATTAAAGCGGCACGCGAGCTGGGTTCAGAACGTCGTGAGACAGTTCGGTCCCTATCCGTCGCGGGCGTAGGAAATTTGAGAGGAGCTGTCCTTAGTACGAGAGGACCGGGATGGACTGACCTCTGGTGCACCAGTTGTTCCGCCAGGAGCACAGCTGGGTAGCTATGTCGGGACGGGATAAACGCTGAAAGCATCTAAGCGTGAAGCCCACCTCAAGATAAGATTTCCCATAGCGTAAGCTAGTAAGACCCCTTGAAGAACACAAGGTTGATAGGTCAGAGGTGTAAGCATGGTAACATGTTCAGCTGACTGATACTAATAGGTCGAGGGCTTGACCTAAAAAATATCACTGTGCAATTTTGAAAGAATAGTTCTTTCAAACAAAAAGTAATAATAAAAATTGATAGAAGCGAGCAGTTCAAGGAAAATCCTGAGGGAGGAGCGGAGTTTACTTATGTAAATGAGCACCGCGGCGAAGGATTTGACGCAGAAATGCGAAGCTTATAGCAATTTTTGCGAATCTGGTGATTATGACGTAAAGGTTACACCCGTTCCCATTCCGAACACGATGGTTAAGCTTTACAGTGCCGATGGTACTGCACGGGAGACTGTGTGGAAGAGTAGGTCGTCGCCAGATTAGTAACAGAAAACCATTAAGTTTAATACTTAGTGGTTTTTAATTATGTAAATAAATAAGTAACATATCCATTCTGAATTGATTTTTAGAGGAAAAATCAATGAATTAGTAATATAGACAGAGTCCTTTCAAAAGGAAAATCTAAATATAAGAGCTACCTTATAAATTAATACATTGAATATTAACTTTAGGAAGCGTACAAACAGGATTTTTTGCTGTTCTATCTGTTTTAGCAATTGTTTCTTGTATGGATATGACAAATGGCGGATTATATGCTGCAAGTTCGGCAGGTGCAGCTGTTGCAAATCCTGTTATAATAGCAAAAATGGCGCCTCAATTTGCACCTGTTGCAGCTCAAGCAACAGCATTGGTTGCTACAAGCGTAAGAGATATAGTTTTCTATAATAAAACTTATAATTGATCAGAGATAAATTTGAAAGAAGGTTGTTTTGGTATACTTTTCCACAAGGTGGACACAAGCCTTGTTGCATAGCTGATAAACCTATGGAAGTAAAAAAAGTTGTGGCAAAGATAAAATTGTAAAAACATATAAATTCAAAATTTTCAATTTATATGTTGATTATGTTTGATATATAATGTATAATAAAATTAAAAGAATAAAGTATAAATTTAATTACTGCTTGGTTTATTTAGATATTTCAAAATATCATCGTAAGCAAAGCCCAGTAAATGATAAATAATCATTTATTGGGCTTTTTTGTATTCTAAAAAATATAAAATAAGCTATTATACTCTATTAAAATTTAAGTATGCAACCGAACAAACACTATGAGTGAAGGGAGGAAAGCTATTGAAATAAATATGAGAAAATGTAGTGAATAGTGATAAAAAACATATAAAATCCAGTTCTAGTAGTTTTATATGTCAGAAGAGGAGTATAGTAGTTGACTCTTAAAAAGCAAAGTTAATAAATGGGGGGATAAAGTGTGATTACTAAGGGGTTTACTTATATAGCATTTTTAATTTTCTTTGCAAGTTTATTGGTTCTTGCAGAAAAAAAATCTAAGACAAAGCTTTTTAACTATTTGCCTGCAATCGTTCTCTTATATTTTACAGCAATGTTACTTTCAACCTTGGGGTTATGGGGAAATAGTGATGATATTACTCGAAGTTATAAAGCATTAAAGGATTGCTTACTTCCTGCTATGATATTTTTAATGCTCTTAAGATGTGATTTAAGAAAGATTATAAAGCTTGGACCTAAAATGTTGATAGGGTTCTTTTCAGCAACACTTAGCATAATGATAGGTTTTATAATTACCTATGCTTTATTTAAAAGATATTTTGAACCAGATACATGGAAAGCTTTTGCGGCACTTTCAGGAAGCTGGATAGGTGGAACAGGAAATATGGTTGCAATACAGGGAGCATTAAATATTCCTGATGCTAAACTTGGTTATACGTTACTTATGGATTCTGTAAATTATTCGATATGGGTTATGTTTTTACTGTGGATAGTATCCTTTTCACCTAAGTTTAATAAGTGGACAAAATCTGATACACGTTTGATTGATGAACTTGGTGGAATGCTTGGTAAGGAACATGACATTAAGAAAAGAGAAATCCAGTTCGTAGATATGATATTTCTCTTAGGATTAAGTTTGCTTGTGGCAGCTATATCTATGTTTTTAGGTGGATTACTTCCACAATCAACCTTCTTCCAAGGCGCTACTTGGTCTATATTAATTGTAACTGTCTTAGGAATTATTTTTGCTATGACACCAGTGGCAAAAATGCCGGGATCTATAGAACTTTCAAATGTAATGCTT
The DNA here is from genome assembly GCF_056135525.1 of Clostridium sp. CS1-1. Classification (NCBI taxonomy): domain Bacteria; kingdom Bacillati; phylum Bacillota; class Clostridia; order Eubacteriales; family Clostridiaceae; genus Clostridium; species Clostridium sp. CS1-1. The sequence continues at coordinate 780,283 of NZ_CM148680.1, forward strand.
TATACAATTGTTGCTTTAATAGCTTCAAGAGCAAATTTCTCTGATCTTGGAAAAGCTCCATTATATATATTTGCAGGATTTGTAATAATTGGGATACATGCTTTACTACTTTCTTGTGCTGCAAAAATATTTAAGCTTGATTTATTTACTTGCGGTGTTGCTAGTCTCGCTAATATAGGGGGAATTGCATCAGCTCCAGTTTTAGCGGCCGCTTATAGTGAAGCATTAGTACCTATAGGGGTTCTTATGGCACTTATGGGGTATATCGTTGGAACTGGCGGAGGTCTTATGGTTGGAAAGATATTGTCTATTTTATAGTAAAAGGGGAGAGTTAAATGAAAAGTTATAAACTCGCTACCGCTTTAGGAATCGTCATAACTCTGATGTCTAGTTCAAGTGTATTTGCAACTAATTCAGTTAATGTAAACACTTCATATAAGCAATTTAACTATAATATACCTAAAGTATCGCAAGAAATGCTATCTCAGTCGTTTTGGATTAATAATACTAAAAATGTAGATAAAATTTTAATGAGTGAAGAAGAAATAAAAAAATTCAATGCTGATAACATAGGTGTGGACAAACCAATAATTGACTTGGAAAATTATAAATCAACTTTTAGTAAGCAGGAATTAATAGATAAAATAACAAAGTTAAGTGCTACGCCAGAATCTGACAGATATGACAGTCAAGGAAATTCAATTACAAAGGATTACTATGATAACTTAAAAGCTAATCTTAATTTAGATAGTATTAATGAAAATAACCAAGTTAAATATGGAGTTACAGTAAGAAGAACTGCTATGAAGACATTCCCTACTTACGATGCTGTATTTAAATCTGGGGATACTTATGAATTTGATAGATTTATGGAAACAAGTGTATATCCTGTAGAACCTCTTATTATTCTAAGTACAAGTAAAGATGGAAAATGGTATTTTGCACAAATGTACAATTACCTAGCTTGGATACCTTCTAAAGATGTAGCAATTACATCTAAGAAAGATTTATTTGATTATGTTAATTATAATAAGTTCTTGGTTGTAACAGGGAAATATATTCATACAGATTATAATCCATTAAGTATGGATATTTCAGAGCTTCAGCTTGATATGGGAGTGAGAGTTCCACTTGCTAAAGAAAATGAAATTACTGATGACATCTATGGACAAAATCCTTCAGGAAATTATGTTGTAAAACTTCCAACAAGAGATGATAATGGCAATCTTATATTTAAGTATGGATTAATTCCAGTTGTAGAGGATGTAAATGTTGGATATCTCCCATATACAAAAAACAACATAATCTCAGAGGCATTTAAGCTTCAAGGACAGAGATATGGTTGGGGAGGAATGTTTAATGGTAGAGATTGTACTGCCTTCACAATGGATATATTCAGAACAATGGGGATAAAGCTTCAAAGAAATTCTGGAGAACAAGGAAAATTATCTGTTTCAAAATATTTTGATATGCCTAAAGAGATGACATTAAGTGATAGAAAAAGATTATTTGATACTTTAGAACCAGGTACTTGTTTATATATGAGTGGACACGCTATGTTATACTTAGGCAAGTATAAAGATGAATATTACATGATTCATGATTTCTCAGGATTTTATGAACCACAAGGAAATAACAATGTTAAATATTATAGATCACGCCAAGTATCAGTAACACCTTTAAGTATAGGTTTATCCGAGGATGGGAAACAAACCTACATGGAAGGGTTATATGGTGCAAGGGAATTTGTGCTAAATAAACATTAATTATATAATACTTATGGGGTGATTTAAATGTATAGCGAAGATACTATATTTATTATAGGTAACTCAAAAACTAATACTGACAATGCTATAACACATAGATTCAACTCATTTTTTATAGGATTTGTAGTGGAAGCTAAAACAGGCAGAATTGTTGATTTAAGTTGTTCCTCTACAATTAGAACAACAGATGAGTTTGTTAGAAGTCTATTTGTTGATAAAAATATAGCTGAGTATAGTGAAGAATTTGAACAGGAGATAAAGCGAAGGTATCATGGTTCTTCACAGAAAGCTATCATTGTGGCATATAAAGACGCTGTAAAGAAATATAAAGAAGTAAATGAAAAACATTTTTAGCTGCTTTATTCAGAGAATAATTACAATTCAGTAGTTATCAACATGAGTAAAACCCAGCAAAACAAAGGTTATTTGTTTTGCTGGGTCTTTTTTGAGGTAATGTATTTAATTAAAACTGAATAATGAATCTATTCTAGATATAGTTTTCGCTAGTAATTATAACAAGGTTAAGTTCAATTTAGTAGAGTGTATTAAAAGATTTCAAAATAAGATATATTCTTTATTTTAAGATATTAAGGGGGAAGTAAAATGAAAATTACTGATATAAAGATTGGATATATTTCAGTACCATTAAAAAAACCTTTTAAGACTGCACTTAGAACTGTTGAAAGTGTTAATGATGTAATAGTTAAAATTATTACGGATACAGGAGAAATTGGTTATGGAGAAGCTCCACCAACAGGAGTTATAACAGGGGATACCACTGGAGGCATCATTGGTGCTATTGAAGACCATATAAAAAAATCAATATTAGGCATGGAAATTGAGAATTTCGAAGAACTTATGAAAAAATTAGATAAATCTATTATTAAAAATACTAGCGCAAAGGCAGCAGTAGACATAGCACTATATGATCTATATGGAAAGTTATATAAGGCTCCTATATATAAGTTACTGGGAGGATATAGAAAAGAGATAATTACTGATATAACAATAAGTGTGAATGAGCCTGAAGAAATGGCAAGAGATAGTAAGGAAGCGGTAGAGCTAGGATACAATACTTTAAAGATTAAAGTAGGAAATGATTCAGTTAAAGACATTGAAAGAATGAAAGCTATAAGGAAAGCGGTTGGATATGATGTTAAGCTTAGAATAGATGCAAATCAGGGATGGGGTGCTAAAGAGGCTATATATACTTTGAGAAAAATGGAAGATGCAGGTTTAGATATTGAATTTGTAGAACAACCAGTTATAGCATATGATTTTGAAGGACTAAAGCTTGTAAGCGATAATGTTTCCATACCTGTACTTGCTGACGAAAGCGTATTTTCTCCTATGGATGCATTAAAGATTATGCAGATGAGAGCAGCGGATTTAGTGAATATAAAACTTATGAAAACAGGAGGTATTTACAACGCATTAAAAATTTGTTCTATGGCAGAAATTTATGGTGTAGAGTGCATGATAGGATGTATGCTTGAAGCTAAGGTTAGTGTCACTGCGGCAGTTCACTTAGCAGCAGCAAAAAGTATAATAACTAAAATTGACTTAGATGGCCCAGTTCTTTGCAGTGAAGATCCAGTTCTTGGAGGAGCTATTTTTGATAATTATAGAATAACATTAAATGATGAACCAGGCTTTGGATTTAAAGATATTAAAGGTGTAGTATATAAATAGCATAATACTATTAAATCATGTAATATTGAAGAATTTAGCCCCGTACTTTTAAAAAAGTACGGGGCTTTTGAATTGTCTGACTAAGCTTAATGCTTAGCGTTTCTCTATATTAAGACAAGTGTTTTATACTGTACAGTGTATCAAAGAATCTGTATCAAAATTTATAGCATGATACAGATTCTTTGAGAACTACTACAATAAAAGGGTTTTCAACCTTGGCATGGTTATTGCTAAATAATTTTATATAAAAACAAGTGTAAGGAGGAATTTATTTATGAAAGTTTTGATGGTTTGTTCAGGGGGAATGTCTAGTGCAATAGTAGTTAAAGCTATAAAAACTGAAGCTGACAAGCAAGGATTTCCACTAGAAATTAAAGCAGTAGGAACTTCTGAGTTTGAGGATGAAATTAAACTAGGATATGATATGGCACTAGTTGCACCTCAAGTAAAACATAGATTAGAAGTTTTCAAAGCACAAGCACAGGAACTCAATATACCTGTTGAGGTAATAGTTCCAATGGGATATACGCCAATAGGGGCGCCTAAAGTATTAGCTCAAATAAAAAAGCACTCAAAATAACTTAAAGGAGGATTTAAAATGAAATTCATATTTGAACTTTTAGAGAAATACCTTTTACCTCCTATGGCTAAAATGTCTGAACAAAGACATCTTAGAGCTATACGTGATGGTATCGTTTCAACTATACCTCTTATAATTGTAGGTAGTTTTTTCTTAGTTATTGCCTTTCCACCGGTGAATTCATGGGCCGTAGCAGTTAAGCCTTATATAGGCAAAATACTATATCCTTATAGATTATCGATGGGAATTATGGCCTTATATGCATCTTTTGGAATAGGGTATAATCTTGCAAAGTCTTATAAGCTAGATGCATTAGCAGGAGGAGGGTTGTCTTTAGCAGCTTTCTTATTAACAAGTTTACCTGTAGCTGTTAAAGAAAATGATTTAGGTTGGGTTTTACCTTTAGAGAATCTTGGTGGAGCAGGAATGTTCGTTGCTATATTGATGGCTATTTTTGCTGTAGAAATTTTAAGATTTACTAAAGAAAAAAACATAACTATTAAAATGCCAGAAGGAGTTCCAGAGTCTGTAGCAAACTCCTTTGCAGCATTAATACCAGCGGCAATTATTATAGTTGTACTATGGGTTGTTAGAGATTTATTAAATTTTGATATACAACAATTTATAATGAATATATTTAAACCACTTGTAGTAGCAGGAGATACATTAGGAGGAGTATTAGTTCCAACTTTCCTTATAACATTACTTTGGGCTTGTGGTATTCATGGAGACTCAATTGTTGGTACAGTAGCAAGGCCAATATGGCTTGTTTTATTAGATGAAAATACAAAAGCCTTAGCTGCAGGAACGCCATTACCGCATATAGCACCAGAACCGTTTTTTCAATGGTTTGTATGGATAGGAGGATCAGGTGCTACTATAGGATTAGTAATTTTAATGATGACATCTAAATCGCAATACTTAAAAGATATAGGCAGAGCATCTTTTATTCCAGGTATTTGTAATATAAATGAACCAGTAATATTTGGAGCTCCTATAATGTTAAACCCACTATTCCTTATACCATTTGTGGTAGGCCCGATAATAGAAGCAATAATAACTTATGCTGCTATGTACTTTAATATAGTAGCGAGGCCAGTTGTACCAGCACCATGGACTCTTCCAGCACCAATAGGCGCATATCTTGCTACAAAGGGAGATTGGAAGGCGATAGTTCTTGTTTTAATTAATATAGCAATAACAACAGTAATATATTATCCGTTCTTTAAAGCTTATGAGAAGAAATTGCTTGAAGAACAGAGTGTGAATACAGAAGAAAGTGATGCAATAAAAGCTTAAGAGATTTAGTGTAAAAGGGTATTAATTAATTGGAATTGAGAAAGAGAATTTAAAGTGATGGATGAGCTTTAACTAAATCTCTATTCTCAATCTCCTTTACAAATCCTTTTCTTATCGTAAAATCAAAAAATAAAAGTTGAGGGTGTTAGAATGAAAAAACTTAAAGTCGTCGTAATAGGAGGGGGAAGTAGTTATACCCCAGAAATAATTGATGGGTTTCTAAAAAGATCAATGGAGCTGCCAGTTAGTGAAATACACTTAGTGGATATAAAAGAAGGGGAAGAAAAATTAAATATAGTAGGTAACTTAGCAAAAAGAATGATAGAAAAAGCAGGCTTAAATACTAAGTTAATTATAACTTTAGACAGAAGAGAAGCATTAAAAAATGCAGATTTTGTAGTAACTCAATTTAGGGTTGGTGGATTAGATGCAAGGGCAAGGGATGAAAGATTTCCGTTGAAATATGGTGTGTTAGGTCAAGAAACTACAGGTCCAGGAGGATTTGCTAAAGCACTTAGAACCATACCTATAATGTTAGACATATGTAAAGATATAAAAGAATTATGTCCAGAGGCTTGGCTTATAAACTTTACTAACCCGTCAGGATTAGTTACGGACGCCATACTTAAATATACAGATGTAAAATGTATAGGTTTATGTAATGTACCTATACATATGACTATGGACGTAGCAAGTATGCTGGAAGTACCTTATAGAGATATTTTTATAGAGTTTGCAGGGTTAAACCACCTTGTATGGGGGAAAAAAGTCTGGTGTAAGGGAAAAGATGTAACTAATGAGGTTATTGAAAAGCTTCTTGATGGAGCAGTACTTAACATGAAAAATATATCCAATTTAAAATGGGATGGGGAGTTTTTAAGAGCATTAGGAATGCTTCCATGTCCATATCATAGATATTACTATATGACAGACAAGATGGTTCAAGAAGAAATAGAAGCTGCTAAGGATTGCACAAAGGGTACAAGAGCAGAGCAGGTAAAAGCTGTAGAAAAAACATTGTTTGAGCTTTATAAGTCCCCAGATCTTAATACAAAACCTAAAGAGTTAGAAAAAAGAGGAGGAGCTTACTATTCTGATGCAGCAGTATCATTAATAAGTGCTATCTATAATGATAAAAGAGAAGTTCATACAGTTAATACTTTAAATAATGGAGTAATTAAGGGAATTCCAGATAATTCTGTTATAGAAACAAATTGTATAATAGATAGTAAAGGAGCAACTCCACTCAGTCTAAAAGGAGATCTACCAATAGAAATAATGGGATTAATGCAATCGGTTAAAAGTTACGAGGTACTTGCTGTGGAAGCAGGAGTTAAAGGCGATAAAGAAAAAGCTCTATTAGCTCTTTCAAGCCATCCATTAGTACCATCTGTACAAGTGGCAAAAGAAATACTCAATGAATTATTAGAGATAAATAAAGAATATTTACCACAATTTAAATTAGATTAAGACTACAAGGTTAAAACTATAGTGAGTGTTGGAGGTTTTATTAATGGAAGAACAAATTTTTAGTATAATTTCACATGGTGGAGATGCAAGAGGTTACGCTTATGAAGCACTAAAAGCAGCAAAATTAGGAGACATGGAAAAAGCAGAAGAAAAATTAAAAAAGGCACAGGAAGAGTTGGACTTAGCGCACAATACTCAAACGAAGCTAATTCAAGAAGAACTAAACGGAGATTCACTTAAAATATCTCTTTTAATGATACATGCTCAAGACCAGCTTATGACAGCTATATCAGAAAAAAATTTAATTGAGCAGATGGTTGAGATGTATAGAGAGTTTAGAAAATAATTTAAGGTGAGTGAAATAATTATGAAATTATTTTATGGCATAGCTTTTATAGTTTTAATGCTGGTGGGTGTAAAAGTATCTAATATTTTAACAAAAAGGTTAAAATTAAATAGATGGATTTTAGCTGGTATAGCTCCATTAGTGATAATTATACCTACGTTAGCTTTTGATGCTACAAACCCTTGGGTATTAAATATACTAATTACTATATTCTCTATAATGTGTATAATGTTTTTTGAAATATCGAAAAAATCTATAGAACAAAAGCAAAAAATATTTAAAAAGAATAAAAATAATTAATATTGATTGATAGTTATAAATAATCCACTGTATTATTTATATAGAGCAATATAAATAAGGCGGTTATATGAAATGAAGAATGAAATAGTAGTATATGAAGCACTAAAAAAAATCTGTAGGGAACAGCTTAAAAACGAATCTATGATTCTTGGGATAAGCACAGAAAAATTAGCTTCTTACTTAAATATGCAAAGAGCTAATGTATCTAGAGAACTTAATAAATTAGTTGGTATAGGAAGTGTAAAAAAGAAAAAGGGAAAACCTGTATTTTACTATGTTGATATTGTTAAAAAAGATCATATATATGAGGAAAAGAGAGATGCTGCTTCTATCTTTGATACTATAATAGGAAAAGACGGAAGCTTAAAGAATCAAATAGCATTGGCTAAAGCTGCAATAGTATATCCACCGCATGGCCTTCATACTCTTATAGTTGGTGAGACTGGAGTAGGAAAATCATACTTTGCTAAATGTATGTTTAAATATTCACTAGAAACTGGAAGAGTAATAGAAAATGATAGATTTGCAGTTTTTAACTGTGCTGATTATGCAAATAACCCTCAACTATTAATATCTCATTTGTTTGGAGTAAAGAAAGGTACTTATACAGGAGCTACTGAAGATAGAGAGGGGATTATTGAAAAAGGAAGAAATGGAATATTATTTTTAGATGAGGTTCATAGGCTTCCCCCGGAAGGTCAAGAAATACTTTTTACATTGATAGATGAAGGAAAGTACATGCCTCTAGGAGGAACAGAGGAAATAAATATTGATGTAATGATTATAAGTGCTACTACAGAGAATATAGGGTCCACACTTTTAAAGACATTTACAAGAAGAATTCCAGTTACTATAACCCTTCCTGCTTTAAGAGAAAGAACTAGTAAGGAACGATTGGAATTAATACAAAGTTTTTTTAAGGATGAATCTAAGAGGATTTCTAAGAAAATCAACATTGAAGAAGATGTGTTTACTGCATTATTAAATTATGACTGTTTAAATAATATAGGACAACTAAAAAGTGACATACAAATAGCATCTGCTAAGGCATTCTTAAGAAGTATGTTTAATGAAGGAGATATTAAAATCAAGGTTGAAGATTTTTCGCATGAAGTTAAAGGTGGACTTTTAGCCTCAAAAAAAATAAATGCAAGGGAATTCAACTTAGCTTTTAATGATGAAGTGAAGGTTGATACTAACTACGATTTAGAAGATAAATATAGTGTTTCGCATAATATATATGAATTCATAGAAAAGAGGAGTAAATTACTAGCTGAAAAGGGATTAGAAAAGGAAGAAATAAAAAACAAACTTATTAGTGATGTAGAGGGGTTTATTAATACTTATATCCTTAATATCAGAGAAGAAAATGACAATGATGATATAAAAAGAATAGTAAACAATGAACTATATGAATTTTTAAAAAGCTTTATGCATCTAGCGGAATATAAACTTAGGAAGAAGATACCCAAAAACATATTTTTAGGGCTTTTGGTGCATATTGATACCTTCCTAGCTAGAATAAAAGAAAATAGAAGTGTTGAAAACACTAAAATAGATGAGATTAGAAAAAAATATCCAAAAGAATTTAAATTAGCCTTAAACTTGGCGTATAAACTGGAGGAAAAATACGAAATTACCATACCAATAGGAGAAATTGGCTTTATAACAATGTTTTTTGCAGCAGACACCAAAAAAACAAAGAGCAAGGTGGCGGTAATAGTTGTTATGCATGGTAATGCGACAGCTACTTCAATGGCGGAGGTTGCAAATCAGCTGCTTAATACTAATCATGTAGTAGGTTTTAATATGCCCTTATCTATGAAACCGGAGGAAGCATTACTTAAAATTCAGCAATTAGTTAAAGAAAAAGATGAAGGAAGAGGAACTGTAATTTTAGTAGATATGGGGTCATTAAAATTCTTTGGAAAAATTATAAAAGAAAATACAGGAATAAATGTTGAAACTATAGACATGATTACAACTGCAACAGTAATAGAGGCAGCCAGAAAGGCGATACTATATGAAAATGTTAACGAAATAGTTAAATGTGCAAGGGGAGAAAGTAGATATTTAGGCGATTTCATAGAAAAACAAGTTAGGAGGAATAAAAAAGTAATAGTTACTGCTTGTTCAACAGGTGAAGGAACCGCTCTAAAACTAAAGGAGTTTGCCTCCAGCAAGTTTGGAAAAGATCAATATGAAATAATAAACCTTAGTATTAAAGATAGAGAAGAATTTAATAATGCCATTGAAAATATAAGGAAAAACAATATCATCGAATATATTATAAGTGCCTTTGACCCACAGCTTGAAGGCATAAAGTATATTCCGATGGACAGATTTTTTAAAGAATACATTGGAGAAGACTTCGAAGAAAAGGCTAATGATGAAAATATGTTGAATATTATAAATGATGTTTATAGAGACCATCTTAATATAAGGAATTGTGATTTTATAGTAAAAAGATTTATAGAAATTATTTCAAATATGAAGTATTTTTATGGAATTCATGTTGATGAAGATAAGCTTATGGGACTTTTAATGCATTTTGGGTGCCTTTTAGAAAAACTAATAAACAAGGAAGAAACTAGAGATTGCAAAAACTTATCTCTAATTTTAGCTAGATATAATGATTTATTTGATGATTTGAAAATCGGAATTGAAGATATAGAAAAAGAGTTAGAAATTAAAATACCAGAGGGCGAACTAGCTAATATCATAGAAATATTGATAAATATATAGTATTTGTATTTAATAGGGAGGATCAAATGAAATATGTAATAGGTGTAGATGGTGGCGGTACCAAGACGGAAGCGGTAGCTTATAGCTTTGAAGGAAAAGAACTGCACAATATAACTACGGGATATGGAAACTTGGTAATGAACAAGGAGGTAGCTGTAAATAATATTATTGAAGCCATAAGTATCTGTATTGAGGCATTAAGAGAACATGAACTTATGGGAATTTATTTAGGACTTGCCGGTATAGAATCAGGAGAGAATAGAAAAACATTAGAGGATGCAGTGAAAAATAAATTTAACACATATATTGAGATTTATAATGATGCTGAGTTGGCTCTTTATGCATTACTTAAAGGAGAAGAAGGAATTTTAACTATTGCTGGCACTGGATCGATAAGCTTAGGTATTTTACAACAAAGAAAAGCAATATCAGGTGGCTGGGGACATCTTTTAGGAGATGAAGGAAGTGGTTATTATATAGCTATAAATGCGTATAAAAGAATGATATATGAGGAAGAGTTTGGAGTTAAAAAAAGCAGGTTAACAAATTCAATTTTAAAAGAATTGAATTTAGAGAAAATAAATGATATAAAAGGAATAATTTACAATAATACAAAAAATGAAATTGCTTCTATTACTCCATTGATAGTTAAACTAGCAGAACAAGAAGAGGATAATGCTTTGAAAATCCTCAAAGAGGCAGGAGAACAAATCGCATTGATGACAGAGAATGTAGCTAGAAAGCTTAAATGTGATGGAAAAGTTAAAATTGCATTAAAGGGAAGTATTATAACAAAAATTAAATTCGTGAGAGAAGCTTTTAATTCTCATTTAGCAAGTGTCATTAAAGATGTAGAAATTATAGATGAAGATATTTCTTCCTGTAAAGGTGCATATTATTTAGCAGCACAAAAGTGGGGAGTGTAACATCACGTCATAGAAGGGAGAAATTATGAAAAGATTAGGTATTTCGGTTTACCCAATGCATGCAAATATAGAGGATAACTTGAAGTATATAGAACTTGCAAGTAAATATGGTTTCAAAAGAATATTTACTTGCCTTTTATCTGTAGAGGGAGATAAGGAAAAGATTCTAAAAGAATTTAAAGAAACTATAGCCTTTGCTAATGAAAAAGGTATGGAAGTTATAGTAGATGTAAGTCCAAGGGTTTTTGGAGAGCTTAATATAAGCTACAGCGATTTGAGTTTTTTTAAGGAAATAGGAGCCTATGGAATAAGACTTGATATGGGATTTTCAGGTTTGGAAGAGTCCATAATGACTTTTAATACAGAGGGACTATTTATAGAACTTAACATGAGTAATGGAACAAAATATATAGAAAATATAATGAGCTATAAACCTGATCTAGATAAGATTTTAGGATGTCACAATTTCTACCCTCACAGATACACAGGTTTAAGTTATGAGCACTTTATAAAGTGTAGCAAGCAGTTTAAAGACTTAGGTATAAGAACTGCTGCATTTATATCCTCAAATATTGCAAATTTTGGACCGTGGCCTGTAAATGAGGGTTTATGCACTTTAGAGATGCATAGGGAAATGCCCATAGTACCACAGGCAAAACATCTATTTGTTACAAATTTTATTAATGATGTTATAATAGCAAATGCCTTTGCTTCAGAAGAAGAACTTAAGAATCTAAGTGAAATTGATAAGTATATACTTACATTAAATGTAGAGCTTGTAGAGGGAATTTCAGAAATTGAAAGAAAAATTGTACTAGATGAACTACATTTTAATAGAGGAGATCTTTCAGAATATCTTGTAAGATCAACTCAAAGTAGAGTTAAATATAAAGAACATAAATTTGTACCATTTAATACACCAGATATAAAAAGAGGAGATATTTTAATAGATACATCATTATATGGGCACTACGCAGGAGAACTTCAAATAGCACTAAAGGATATGGTGAACTCAGGAAAAACAAATGTAGTAGGAAAGATTGTAGAGGAAGAACAGTTTCTTATTGATTATATTGAAGGGTGGCAGAAGTTCAGGTTTACATTAAGTAAGAGAAAATAAATACTAATGTTAGAAATGTAGATAGTGTTAATATAGTGGAAATGATAAAAAATTGGTTCAACCAAGAAAGGTGTTAAGAATTCGTTAGAAAAGTGCACAGACTATATTTAAAAGGCTTTAGATAGCATAAAAGATATACGATACAGTATGAAAGCAACAATTGGGGATAATTAATCGCTCTGTATATTTTATAAATTCAGGGTGATTTTATATTTCTCCGATTACTCCCGCTCTAACACTCCCACGCACTCTGTGAAAGTGATTCACACAAAATATGAGATTTGGAATATCTGCTTGCACGGTGTGAAAGCGACTATCATCAAATCGGAGATTTGAGATATCTGCTTTTCTCCAATGAAGAGTAAAGATCGGATACGTACCTGGATAGCGAATTCTAATGTCTACATAAATAACAAAATAAAAAACAGCTTATAGGATTGATTTATTTTAATATAAAGTATTTTATTATTAAAGTTAAAACCAGTAAACTCAATCAGGTGTATCTATACATTAAATATGAAGGTATTAAGAGTATACTGGAGGATATGTTATTTAACTTATTCTTAAGGTGTAAGTATGCCATATTTAACAATGTTGAAGATGATAAGATATTCCTTGTCGCTTGATGAGTGACAAACACAGAAAGATAGTTGTTCAATATAATATCGCGGGATGGAGCAGTTGGTAGCTCGTCGGGCTCATAACCCGAAGGTCGTAGGTTCAAGTCCTGCTCCCGCAACCAAAATAATATTGACAATGATTAAAGTTGTATGATATTATATAAAAGCTGTCAACGACACCACATTATAATGTGTGATGTTATAGATAATTAAGTATAAATTACTAGTTGACGAGTTGAAGAAAACATGATAAGATATACAAGCAGTCGAGTTAAATCGACATGATCCTTGAAAATTAAACAGAGTGAAACACAAGATAAAACTTGTTTTTAAAATAAACCAGCAATTCTTTGAGTTACTTTAAAGTAACAAAACAGTAATGAGTAAGCAAACTTTTAAATTGAGAGTTTGATCCTGGCTCAGGACGAACGCTGGCGGCGTGCCTAACACATGCAAGTCGAGCGATGAAACCCTTCGGGGTGGATTAGCGGCGGACGGGTGAGTAACACGTGGGTAACCTGCCTCAAAGAGGGGGATAGCCTCCCGAAAGGGAGATTAATACCGCATAACATTAGTTTTTCGCATGAAGAACTAATTAAAGGAGTAATCCGCTTTGAGATGGACCCGCGGCGCATTAGCTAGTTGGTGAGGTAAATGCTCACCAAGGCGACGATGCGTAGCCGACCTGAGAGGGTGATCGGCCACATTGGAACTGAGATACGGTCCAGACTCCTACGGGAGGCAGCAGTGGGGAATATTGCACAATGGGCGAAAGCCTGATGCAGCAACGCCGCGTGAGTGATGAAGGCCTTCGGGTTGTAAAGCTCTGTCTTTGGGGACGATAATGACGGTACCCAAGGAGGAAGCCACGGCTAACTACGTGCCAGCAGCCGCGGTAATACGTAGGTGGCAAGCGTTGTCCGGATTTACTGGGCGTAAAGGATGCGTAGGCGGATATTTAAGTGAGATGTGAAATTCCCGGGCTTAACTTGGGAGCTGCATTTCAAACTGGATATCTAGAGTGTGGGAGAGGAGAATGGAATTCCTAGTGTAGCGGTGAAATGCGTAGAGATTAGGAAGAACACCAGTGGCGAAGGCGATTCTCTGGACCATAACTGACGCTGAGGCATGAAAGCGTGGGTAGCAAACAGGATTAGATACCCTGGTAGTCCACGCCGTAAACGATGAGTACTAGGTGTAGGGGGGTCCAACCCTCTGTGCCGCAGTTAACACAATAAGTACTCCGCCTGGGAAGTACGATCGCAAGATTAAAACTCAAAGGAATTGACGGGGGCCCGCACAAGCAGCGGAGCATGTGGTTTAATTCGAAGCAACGCGAAGAACCTTACCTGGACTTGACATCCCCTGAATTACTCGTAATGGAGGAAGCCCTTCGGGGCAGGGAGACAGGTGGTGCATGGTTGTCGTCAGCTCGTGTCGTGAGATGTTAGGTTAAGTCCTGCAACGAGCGCAACCCTTATCATTAGTTGCTACCATTAAGTTGAGCACTCTAGTGAGACTGCCCGGGTTAACCGGGAGGAAGGTGGGGATGACGTCAAATCATCATGCCCCTTATGTCCAGGGCTACACACGTGCTACAATGGTGAGTACAATTAGATGCAAACCCGCGAGGGGGAGCCAAACTAAAAAACTCATCCCAGTTCGGATTGTAGGCTGAAACTCGCCTACATGAAGCTGGAGTTGCTAGTAATCGCGAATCAGAATGTCGCGGTGAATACGTTCCCGGGCCTTGTACACACCGCCCGTCACACCATGAGAGCTGGCAACACCCGAAGTCCGTGAGGTAACCGTAAGGAGCCAGCGGCCGAAGGTGGGGTCAGTGATTGGGGTGAAGTCGTAACAAGGTAGCCGTAGGAGAACCTGCGGCTGGATCACCTCCTTTCTAAGGAATAATAACTAGAAGCTTAGGTTTTTAGTTACATTGGAATTCTGGTTTACACTCTGTTTAATTTTGAGGGATTAAAACCTCAAATAAAGCTAACACTAAGGTGGTAGCAAAATGTTCTTTGAAAATTGCACAGTGATAAGCGTTAAATAATGAAAGTTATTTAACATAATTAATAAAGCTAAAGGTATAGACTATTTATAAGAAATTATAAAATAGATAAACCTTTGTAGATTATAACTAAAAGTAGAAAATTGATAGTAACGAGCAGTTCTAGGAAAGGCTTGAGCGAGGAGCAGAGTTTACTGACTGGTAAATGAGCACCGCAGCGAAAGACTTGACGAAGAGATGCGAAGTTAATAGCAATTTTCGGTATAGGTCAAGCTACAAAGGGCGCATGGTGAATGCCTTGGCACCAGTAGCCGATGAAGGACGCGATAAGCTGCGATAAGCTTCGGGTAGGCGCAAATAGCCTGCGATCCGGAGATTTCCGAATGGGGCAACCCACATAGCTAACGCTATGTACTGTAAACTGAATTCATAGGTTTATAGAGGTAGACCCGGGGAACTGAAACATCTAAGTACCCGGAGGAAGAGAAAGAAAAATCGATTTCCTAAGTAGCGGCGAGCGAAAGGGAAAGAGCCCAAACCAGGAACTTGTTCCTGGGGTTGCGGACAGATCATAAAAGGAAGTAGGAATTAATTGAAGAGAGCTGGAAGGCTCCGCCATAGAAGGTAACAGCCCTGTAGATGAAAATGAAAACTTCTAGATCTGATCCAGAGTACCACGAGACACGTGAAACCTTGTGGGAAGCAGGGAGGACCACCTCCCAAGGCTAAATACTAACTGGTGACCGATAGTGAAGCAGTACCGTGAGGGAAAGGTGAAAAGAACCCCGGAAGGGGAGTGAAATAGAACCTGAAACCGTGTGTCCACAATCAGTCGAAGCAGTTTTACCTGCGACGACGTGCTTTTTGTAGAACGAGCCAGCGAGTTACGATGTGTAGCAAGGTTAAGTATTTAAGATACGCAGCCGAAGGGAAACCGAGTCTGAATAGGGCAAAAAGTTGCATGTCGTAGACCCGAAACCGGGTGACCTATCCATGGACAGGTTGAAGCGGAAGTAAAATTCCGTGGAGGACCGAACCACATTGGTGTTGAAAAACCATGGGATGAGCTGTGGATAGCGGAGAAATTCCAATCGAACTCGGAGATAGCTGGTTCTCCTCGAAATAGCTTTAGGGCTAGCGTTTTGAATGAGTAGTGGAGGTAGAGCACTGAATGGGCTAGGGGCTGACAACAGTTACTGAACCCTATCAAACTCCGAATGCCATATACTTGAATCAAAGCAGTCAGACTACGAATGATAAGATCCGTGGTCAAAAGGGAAACAGCCCAGACCATCAGCTAAGGTCCCAAAGTGTAAGTTAAGTGGAAAAGGATGTGGGATTTCCAAGACAACTAGGATGTTGGCTTAGAAGCAGCCACTCATTTAAAGAGTGCGTAATAGCTCACTAGTCGAGAGATCCTGCGCCGAAGATGTTCGGGGCTAAAACTTACCACCGAAGCTATGGATTGATACGTAAGTATCAGTGGTAGAGGAGCTTCCTGTATGGGTTGAAGTCGTACCGTAAGGAGCGGTGGACTGTACAGGAGTGAGTATGCTGGCATAAGTAGCGAGAAATAAGTGAGAATCTTATTGGTCGAAAACCTAAGGTTTCCTGAGGAAGGCTCGTCCGCTCAGGGTTAGTCGGGACCTAAGCCGAGGCCGAAAGGCGTAGGTGATGGACAATCGGTTGATATTCCGATACCACCAGTTTGCGTTATTACAAATGGGATGACGCAGGAGGATAAGATGTGCGCACTATTGGATGTGCGTCTAAGCACTTAGGCAGACTAGATAGGCAAATCCGTCTAGTCAATGCTGAGGTGTTACGGGGAGCCCTTTTGGGCGAAGTATCTGATTCCACGCTGCCAAGAAAAGTCTCTATGGAGTGAACTGGTGCCCGTACCGCAAACCGACACAGGTAGGTGAGGAGAGAATCCTAAGACCAGCGGAAGAATTGTTGTCAAGGAACTCGGCAAATTGACCCCGTAACTTCGGGAGAAGGGGTGCCACCGCAAGGTGGTCGCAGAGAATAGGCCCAAGCAACTGTTTAGCAAAAACACAGGTCTCTGCTAAAGCGAAAGCTGATGTATAGGGGCTGACGCCTGCCCGGTGCTGGAAGGTTAAGGGGAACACTTAGCGCAAGCGAAGGTGTGAACTTAAGCCCCAGTAAACGGCGGCCGTAACTATAACGGTCCTAAGGTAGCGAAATTCCTTGTCGGGTAAGTTCCGACCCGCACGAATGGCGTAATGACTTGGGCACTGTCTCGACAACAAATCCGGCGAAATTGTATTGCGAGTGAAGATGCTCGCTACCCGCGATTGGACGGAAAGACCCCGTAGAGCTTTACTGCAGCTTAGCATTGAGTCTCGGTATTGTCTGTACAGGATAGGTGGGAGACTGCGAAGCAGAGGCGTCAGCCTTTGTGGAGTCGTCCTTGGGATACCACCCTGACAGTACTGGGATTCTAACCGGCGGCCATGAATCTGGTCACGGGACATTGTTAGGTGGGCAGTTTGACTGGGGCGGTCGCCTCCTAAAAAGTAACGGAGGCGCCCAAAGGTTCCCTCAGAACGGTTGGAAATCGTTCGTAGAGTGCAAAGGCAGAAGGGAGCCTGACTGCGACACAAACAAGTGGAGCAGGGACGAAAGTCGGGCTTAGTGATCCGGTGGTACCTCGTGGGAGGGCCATCGCTCAACGGATAAAAGCTACCTCGGGGATAACAGGCTGATCTCCCCCAAGAGTCCACATCGACGGGGAGGTTTGGCACCTCGATGTCGGCTCGTCGCATCCTGGGGCTGAAGTAGGTCCCAAGGGTTGGGCTGTTCGCCCATTAAAGCGGCACGCGAGCTGGGTTCAGAACGTCGTGAGACAGTTCGGTCCCTATCCGTCGCGGGCGTAGGAAATTTGAGAGGAGCTGTCCTTAGTACGAGAGGACCGGGATGGACTGACCTCTGGTGCACCAGTTGTTCCGCCAGGAGCACAGCTGGGTAGCTATGTCGGGACGGGATAAACGCTGAAAGCATCTAAGCGTGAAGCCCACCTCAAGATAAGATTTCCCATAGCGTAAGCTAGTAAGACCCCTTGAAGAACACAAGGTTGATAGGTCAGAGGTGTAAGCATGGTAACATGTTCAGCTGACTGATACTAATAGGTCGAGGGCTTGACCTAAAACATCACTGTGCAATTTTGAGAGAATAATTCTTTCAAACAAAATGAAACTCACTCAGCGGAGCTGAGGAGTATTGATTTGTTACCAAAATCGGAGATTTTGACAAATCAACATCTAGTGGTTATGACGTGAAGGCTACACCCGTTCCCATTCCGAACACGATGGTTAAGCTTCACAGTGCCGATGGTACTGCACGGGAGACTGTGTGGAAGAGTAGGTCGCTGCTAGGTTAACGATAAAAAGACACTAAGTTTAAATACTTAGTGTCTTTTTGTCATTATATATTTTCTGTTATCTTTTTCACCAGGGGAAATTGTAGCAAGGGTAAAGGCTATTTTAAGAAGAGTTAAGAATGAAGGGACAGAAATGGATATTTTGAAATTTGATGTTAATGATGTTAAAGCCGGAAGAGAATATATTGAAGCTTATGTAAGTTTCTTTAAATTTGCTGAAAGAGAAGTTATTTAGTCATACAAAATTAAGAAACGAGAAATTAGAATATCACTCTATTCAGATTTTTGAATAGAACGGTATTCTAATTTTATAGGGCAGTGAACGTAGAAAGTATAACTTGAAATGCAGATGTTAAGATTAAAGGAAAACATTATGAATAAATATCTGTATTAGAAAAAGAAGATTAAACGAAGACTATATAATTTAAATTAGCAGCACTTTTGAAATTTTCTCATCATTGAGGTTTAATCAATGAATTAAATCTGTTATTTGTAAAATTACAAAAATCTATTTTTTGCAATAATTATGTTATAATAATACTCGTAAAATATAACTTGTAAAATATAAAAGGAGGTACGTCTTATGGATAAAAAGTTATCTAAAGATGCATATGGTGGCGTAGCTGGTAAAGATTATGTTCCTTACATTTCCAGTGGTTCTAAGTCTGGTGGAAACGTTGCCGTATTAATAATTGGTATTATTTTAGCTGTTTTATTCGCAGCATCTACTGCCTATTCAGGTATGAAATCAGGACTTACAGTTGCGGCTGGTATACCTGGTTCTATAATAGGTTCTGCATTTATAGCTGCATTTGCCAAACAAAAAGGTATTCTAGGCAAAAACTTAGTTCAAGGTATGGCAAGTGGTGGAGAATCAGTTGCAAGTGGTATTATATTCGTTTTACCTGCAATTCTTTTAATAGGTGCAAAAGTTTCTTTCTTAGAAGGTTTTGCAGTTGGTGTAGGTGGAGTTTTATTCGGTATAGGAATAGCTTCTCTTGTGCACAATTATTTAATGGTTGAAGAACACGGTAAATTAATGTACCCTGAGTCAATGGCTATATCTGAAACACTTGTTGCTTCAGAAGGTGCTGGAGATTCAATGAAGTACATGGGAATTGGTTTTGGAATAAGTGGTGTTATAACTGTTATAACTGGTTCTTTTTTAAATGTAACTAATAACGTTATAAGCTATGTAAACGAAACCTTCTACAAATGGAAACTAGAAGTCGAAGTTAACCCTCTATTATTAGGTATAGGATTCATAGTTGGTTTAGATGTTTCTTTAACTATGTTTGCTGGTTCTATATTATCTAACTTTGGTATTATGCCTTTAATAGGTTACTTCTCTGCTCTTGGAAAAGAAGGTGCATCAGTATGGAATAATCCTGATGTTGCTATAAACGCTATGCAAGTTAAGCATATAGCTGGAAGTTATGTAAAATATATCGGTGCTGGTATGATGCTTTCTGGTGGTTTAATAGGTGCTATAAAGCTTATACCTACTATAGTATCTTCTATAAAAGAAACTCTTAATGCTAAGTCTTCAGCTAGTGGTGAGAGTTCATCTGCTGGAAACGTAATATTACTTGGTGGTGTAGTAGTAGGTTTTATAGGTGGATTCCTAGCATCAGGTGGTAACATAGTAATGGCAATAGCTGCTTCTATTTTATCATTATTCTTATCACTACTATTTGTTATAGTTTCTGGTAGATTAACTGGTACTATAGGAACTTCAAACCTTCCTGTATCAGGTATGACTATAGCTTCTATAGTTCTTGTAACATTATTATTCGTTGTAATGGGATGGAAAAACCCTCAAAGCAACAAATCATTACTTTTATTTGGTACATTTATAGTTACTGCTATATCTGTAGCAGGTGGTTATTGTCAATCACAAAAGGTTACTTTCATAATCGGTGGAAACAAGAGCGAAATGCAAAAATACTTCGCTATAGCTGGTGTAGTTGGTGTTACAGTAGTTGTTGGTACTATATTATTACTTTCTAACCAACTTGCTATGACTGGCGATAACGTTCCATTTGCATTGCCTCAAGCTAACTTAATGTCAACATTAACTGCTGGTATTATGTCAGGTAAACTACCTTGGGTTATGATAATCGTTGGTGTTGTTATGGGAATAGTTTTATTTTTATTAAACCTTCCTATAATGACAATTGCCATAGGATTCTACCTACCAATATCAACAACTTCTATAATATTAGTAGGTGCATTAGTTCGCGTATTCGTTGAAAGAGCGGCTAAGTCTGAGCAAGATAAAGAAGTTAAGGTTTCTAACGGTATAAGCTTATCTTCAGGACTTGTTGCCGGTGGTTCTATAATAGGACTTGTTGGTATAATACTTCAAGTATTTAAAGTTATAAATGGAGAAGGTCCAAGTGGATTTGCTGCTACTAATGGAATGGCATTTATACTATTAATAGCTCTAGTAGTTGCTGTTGCAATACCTATATTAAATAGTAAGGTAAAAGATGCTAAATAATAACGAAGACGTTTTAAATATTGTATTTAAAATCTCTGATACTTTAGAATATGAAGTAGATAAAGACGATATTGTGACTATACTTGAAAAACAAGATCATAAAGTCCAAAAGTTCTTTAGAAAACTTAAATTCAGAATTCCAGAATATAAAAAAGTTTCTCTGGATGAATATGGAAGTTTCGTGTTTTTACAAATAGATGGCAAGAAGACTGTAAAAGATATCGGAGAAAATCTAGAAGTAAAGTATGGTGATAAAGCTCACCCACTTTATGAAAGATTATTGTTATTCTTAAACCATATCAACGTTAATTGTCAATACGTAGAAAAAGTAAATTTCTAATACAAAAGATGGCACTATATCATAGTTGATAGTTGCCATCTTTTTTTATTAGAAAGTTCGATATGCTAGGCATGACTAGACAAGAGCTTAGTGCTACTTGGATAAAAAAACAAAATTACTGTTAGTTAGCAATCTAATATGGATTTGAAAATTAATTTGTTGCTAGATTAATAATATGAAACCGCCGGGTTTAGTACTCGGTGGTTTTTACACGTCGGTTATCATATCACAATTATGCTAAAATTTTAATTACTAAACCTGTTAATGTTAGTGTAGGTATAACCATAATGAGTAATTTAATTGTAGAAATTTCCTTTATAACGAATGTTACATTGTGGTAAGATATATATTAGTGTTTGCATATAATAAATAATGGTCTTTAAATGAGGTGAAATAATGGTTTCAAATTTCTTAATAAAAAAGTTTGTAAGAGACTACTCGAATGTTAAAAATAAAAAAGTAAGAGAAAGATATGGATACCTTGGTGGCATAGTAGGTATGTTAATAAATATATTTCTCTTTGCTATTAAATTTACTATAGGAATGGTTGTAAATAGTATAGCTGTTACTGCGGACGCCTTTAATAACCTCTCAGATGTAGGCTCATCTCTTGTAACTATTTTTGGTTTTAAGTTATCTAGTAAACCTGCGGATAAAGAACATCCTTTTGGACATGGCAGAATTGAATATATTTCTGGGCTAATAGTAGCCTTTTTAGTTTTGTTAGTTGGCTTTGAGTTTGTAAAAAGTTCCTATGATAGAATTAAAAATCCTACCTCTGTAGAATTTTCTCTTGTGCCATTTATCCTATTATTGATTTCAATATTATTTAAAGTATGGCTTAGTAGATTTTATAAAAACGTAGGAGGCAAAATAAACTCATCTGCACTTCAGGCTTCTGGCGTGGATGCTCTTAGCGATGTAGTTTCTTCAGCAACGGTGGTATTTTCTCTTTTGCTTTCCAAATTTACGACATTTCCTATAGATGGATATATAGGTATGGTTGTCTCCGCTGTTATTCTTTATGCTGGATATAACTTAATAAAGGATACTTTAGATCCTCTACTTGGTTCTGCACCGGATAAGGAACTTGTAGAAGATATTCAAAAAATGCTTTTAAATTATGAATACATAGATGGAGTTCATGATTTACTAGTGCATAACTATGGTCCTGGAAGAATTATTGCATCTATTCATGCTGAAGTTCCTCTAAATATATCAATAGTTAAAATTCACGAAATTATAGATAGAGCAGAAAAAGAAATATCTGCTGCTCTTGATATTTACTTAGTAATACATATGGATCCTATTACTACAGATAATAAGGAGATATTAAATGCTAAAGATGAGCTCATGGAGGCACTCAAGAATGTTCCTATAGTGAAATCCTTTCATGACTTTAGGGTAGTAGGCGAAGGAGAAAACAAAAATATGATTTTTGACGTTGTAATTGATGTCGATCATGTGCTTACAAAAGAGGAGGAGCTTAAATTACAAAAGGATATAAATTCTCAGCTGAAAAAGCTACATCCAAATCATAATGCAATTATAACTGTAGATAAGGATTATTTAGGTATACACCCATAGCAAATTTGTGCAAGTCTTCACAAAGGAGTAAAACACTAAGGTAGAAAATAAAAATATCAAAGAAGAAAATAAAGCAGTAAATTTGCTTCATTTTCTTTTTTTATTTGAATTACAAAGTTATATTTCGGAAGAAAGAATTAAATAAATATAGTAAAATGTAATTGCAAAGGAACCATAAATATGGAGGAGATAACAATATGAATGGATTTTACTATGAAACAAAAATCGGCAAAATAGTAATTATTGAAAATGGTGAGGCTATTACACAGTTGTACTTTGGAGAAGTTTCTTCTCAAGATATAAACATGATTGAAACTTCTTTGCTGAAAAAAGCTAATGAACAGCTTCAGGAATATATTACTGGAAAAAGGAAGGTATTTGATTTGCCACTTGCACCACAAGGCACAGAATTTCAACAAAGAGTATGGGATTCATTGCAACAAATTCCTTATGGCGAAACCTACAGTTATAAAGATATAGCAAAAAATATCGGTAATATAAAAGCTTCACGTGCAGTAGGTATGGCAAATAATAAGAATCCAATACTTATTTTTATCCCTTGCCATCGTGTCATTGGCTCTAATGGTGATTTAGTTGGTTATGCAGGTGGTTTGAAAGTAAAAGAAAAACTTTTAGAAATGGAAAAACAAAATGCAGACAGTTAAAACCAAGTTATTTCAATATGGTACAAAGGAAATTACTTATTTAAAGAAAGTAGATAAAATACTGGGAGAAGCTATAGATAGGCTTGGCAGAGTGGAACGTGTTATCATACCTGACTTATTTCCAGCATTAATTTATGCAATCATAGGACAACAAATATCTGTAAAAGCTGTTAACACCATCTGGATTAGGATGCAGGAGCGTTTGGGTGAAATTATACCACAGAACATATCGAGAGTTTCTACACAGCAAATACAACAATGCGGAATAACAACTCGAAAAGCAGAATACATAAGGAGCATTGCAGATACGATATTAAAAGGTGACTTAAATTTGGAGGAGCTTCACAATTTATCAGATGAAGAGGTAATAAAACAGCTCTCATCCTTGAAAGGCATTGGAGTATGGACAGCGGAAATGCTTCTACTAAACTCAATGGAACGCTCTAACATTATAAGCTTTGGTGACATCGCAATTAGAAGAGGGATGATGAAGTTATATGGACTTTCCGAGCTTTCTAAAGAGCAATTTGATGAATATAAAAATAGATATTCACCTTACGGATCTGTTGCATCCATCTATATTTGGAGAATATCTTCAGAATAATTAAGTTAAATATGAATGAAAGATTAAAACCTTTCTCAAAAATATAGTATAAAACTAATGCTATTTTAGAATCTTTGTAGGATAGATTCTAAAATAGCATTTTTCTATTTAGCCTAAGGTATCTTAATATAGTTATTGGACAACGTTGTTAAAATAACATAGTATACTGTCAAATTTCCTCAAGGCCACTTCCGTCAAACCTAACTCGCACTAGACTACCACCACCAGTATCAAAATATATCCAACCAGGAACAACCCATAAATATCTAGCAACATGATCAGTAAGCTTAGTATTATCAGAGCCATCTAGTTTTACTTTGAATAATCCAATTTCTTCAGGAGTTCCACCAAACTCAGTAACAGTATAGTATATATAGTCATTATAGATATTTAAGCTGTATACGCCACCATCTTTGCGGGTAACAGGTAATAATAATGTGTCCTTTGTACCATCCTTTTTAATCTTATGAATACCTTCTATATTAGAGTAAAAAATCCAATCACCTATTGGTTGAAACCTTGGTAAAGATTTTTCAGTTATTGTTTTCACTACATTTCCGTCAGTACTAATCATTGAAAATTGAGGCTTTAATGGACTAGGTAAAATATAAGTATTCACATATATCCAACCATCCTTCACACAAAATGGATATCCAGTTTCTATTGAGTAAGGATCTTTTAAATTTAGAGAAATTTTCATTTCATTTGTACCATCTACTTTAATTTTCCACAGTTCGCCACCACCTGTGTCAGGAATATTTTTGATATAATAAATCCAATCACCATCTAACTGCATATTACGAGTATCGGAACTAGTTAGTTTTATTTTATTTGTGCCATCGATATTTGATTTATAAATACCATGTTCATTACCGAAAACTACAAGGTAATACATTGAATTACCTCTAATATTAACATCAACTGAAGCGACATTAGATAGTTTTGTGTTTGAAGAACCATTTTCCTTCATTCTATATAGAGCGTAATTATCATGTGGATTTTTATAGTAAATATATCCATTATTATAAGATATGGTTTTACCATTAATTGAGTTGCCAAGATAATCCTCTTCTCTTATAGATAGTTTCTGTATAGTCTCCTCAGGAACAACGCCAGTACCTCCAAATACAACAATATTTTTTGTAGTATTATCTAATTTAGATATACTGTAAAAGAGGTCTTTTGTCTTATTTACAGGTGTTTTGGGAGTAAGGATAATAAAAGAGGAATTTTTAGCGGCAACAGCTGCACCAGATAATGCATCTGGAAAATTCTCACCAGAAGCAGCGTAGACATTAGTATAATCATGTCCAGTAAAATAGTTTATAACATTAATATTTGTTTCATATCTATCCTCTCCTGAAATTCTTTCAGCTCCAGGAAATTTACTTAATAGATCATTACTGATAACACCAGTACCGCCTACTATGTAGGATTTAGTAATTTTTTTCTCTGTTAAAAAGGCCCTTGTTGTATCAGAAATTACATCCTTT
This sequence comes from Clostridium sp. CS1-1, assembly GCF_056135525.1. Classification (NCBI taxonomy): domain Bacteria; kingdom Bacillati; phylum Bacillota; class Clostridia; order Eubacteriales; family Clostridiaceae; genus Clostridium; species Clostridium sp. CS1-1. The sequence continues at coordinate 805,759 of NZ_CM148680.1, forward strand.
GGTGATAATATAATAGGCATTGCTTTTCTTGCAGCTATAGGGGCAATGGATAATGCATCTGCAAAACCAAGGCCAGAGGTAACCACTATTTCAGTTCCCATATTAAAATTAGAGCTTATATAATTTGCAGCATTTATAGAGGTTTCATATCTATTGGCACCACTAAGTCTGGTAATATTTATATTTGGTAGTTTTCTTAAGCTATGTTCAGCGGCTTTTGAAACGCTGCCTTCTCCACCAATTATAAATATATTTGCTATTTTTGATTCTTTGATCTTATTAATAATTTCTCCGCTTATTTCAGATTTTGATGTTAGAAGAATAGGAGAATCTAGCTGTTTAGCTAAAGTAACTGAGCATAAGGCATCGGGAAAATCTTCTCCGCTAGCTAATACTAGATTTTGCGTTTCCTTCCAACTAGAATTTAAAATTTCTATACTGGTTTTATAACGATCATCTCCCGAAAGTCTAGTTATTTTAGGTGTAGTTGAAACATCTGTGCTGGTTAAAGACCAAACTGTTGTAAATATTAAAAAAACAGGTAATAGATAAATTATAACTTTTTTAAACCTTGCCATAAAAATACCTTCCTTAAACAAATATATAGATTTTAATAAAGCCTTTAATTCAATATTGAAGCTTATATATTATAATTACCTATAGATAAAAAAATATTATAAAAGGAAAGGGGCTATTTTTCGCTTAACCTCATCTATAAAAATTTATTATAGATAAGGTTTCTATTATTGGGAAAAATAATAGATTATTCAATTTGCTTACAAATTATTTAAAATTGTGCTATCATCAATGTGAGAAAAATATCAAATAATATAGATTTATAATATATGGAGAATATTATGGAAAAAGATGATGAATTAAAGTTTTTGCTAGAAATTAGGGCGTTTTATTACAACTTTTTAAAAAGTATATTCTTATCAGAGCCTACAAAGGATTTAATAAAATTAATTTTGGAAGAAAATATAGTACATAACTTACCTTTTAAGGAAGAAAAGGAATCAATAAGTAAAGGGGTAAACGATGTAAAAAATTTTTTCAATGAAAAGGATATTTTATCTGATGAGGACTTTGAGGATCTTCACTGGGATTATACAAGAATGTTTATAGGTCCCAATAAGTTGCCAGCGCCGCCATGGGAGTCTGCATATTTGAATGAACAAAAACTGTTATTTCAAGAACAAACTATGGAAGTAAGAATGCAGTATGTTGAACATTCATTTATCTCTCAAAATCATGGATACGAACCAGACGATCATATAGGGTTAGAATTAGATTTTATGAGTAAATTAAGCGAGAAATTATTAGAAAGTTATGAAAAATCCAACAAAGAAGGATGTATAAAGATTTTAGAGGATCAAGATAGCTTTCTTAATAATCACCTTTTAAAGTGGTGTGATATGTTTACAGAAGATATAGTTAATAATTCAAATACTGATTTCTACAAAGGAATGGCAAAAATTTTAATTGGATATTTGAATTTAGATAATGAAATTATAAAAAGTATAAAACTTTAGGGGTGAGACTTTATGCAAAACTTTATTGAAAAAATTGTTAATTACAAGATGAGTAGACGTAGTTTCTTAAAATGGAGCGCTGCTTCATCAGCGATTGTAATGCTAAATCCTTATAACAATAAGATAAAAGCATTAAGTGACAAGGATAGAGAAGTGCTAATGAAAAAAGAAGGTAAGTGGATAACAGCACCTTGTTGGCATAATTGTGGTGGTAGGTGTTTAGTTAAGGCTTATGTGGTAGATGGGGTAGTTCTTAGAACGAAGACTGACGACACCCATGAAGATAGTTATGATAATCCGCAACAGAGAGCTTGTGCTCGCGGAAGATCTCAGCTAAAGCAAGTTCTAGGGGCGGACAGGCTAAAATATCCAATGAAAAGAAAAAATTGGAGCCCTGGTGGAGGAAAAAAAGAACTAAGAGGAAAAGATCAATGGGTTAGAATATCTTGGGATGAAGCTCTTGATTCAGTATCTGGTGAGTTAAAAAGAGTAAAAGAGAAATATGGAAATAGTGCAATATATACAAATAACGGTGCAGAAGGTACCGGAGGGGAAAATCAAAGAATGTTGTCCTTGTTTGGAGGGGCTGTTGAAATGTTCGGCAGTAGATCTCGTGGAGCTTGGGCAAAGGCGATGGAACCGATACTAGGAGTAAATCAAAAAAATCACATAATGAACGATAGAATGGATTTGCTGAATGCAAAATTAATAGTTTTATGGGGTAACAATCCAGCATGGAATACAGCTAGTGCTAATTTAAGAAATCTAATTAGAGCTAAGGAGGCTGGAATAAAGTTTATCTGCATAGATCCTATTTATTCTACTACAGTATCACTTTTAGCTGATGAATATATACCAATAAGACCAGCTACAGATACTACCATGCTACTTGCTATTGCATATGTTTTACTTACTAATGACTCACCAGCTAAGCCTTTAATAGATTGGGATTTTCTACATAGATGTACTGTTGGTTTTGATGCAGAACATATGCCAGAAGGTGCTGATCCAAAGGAAAACTTTAGGGATTATGTTTTAGGAACTTATGATAGACAACCTAAGGATCCAAAATGGGCTTCAGCAATATGTGGAGTTTCAGAGGAGAAGATAACATCTTTTGCACTTGAATTAGGTTCTACTAAGCCAGCAACAGTACTATTTGGATGGAATATGGCACGAATTGAAAAGGGACAACAAGTATGTTTAGCACAGATGAGTGTTGGAGCTATGACAGGTAACATGGGAATAAAAGGTGGATGCTTCAGTGCAAGCGCCCAAGAGCCTTCAGCAAATGGTGGTCCTAGCCTTATAAAACCAGGAACTGATGGATTAGATGTTATAAAAAATCCATTAGAAAAAATTAAGTTATGTAAAAATGAGCATTGGAATGCTATATTAACTGGTAAATATACAGCAGGAAAAGATAAAAAAGAAAATATTGACATAAGGGTAATATATCATAGTCATAGTTCAACCTTAAATCAATCAAACAATATAAATAAAGGTATAAGAGCACATAGAAAAGTAGATTTTGCTATAACTCATCAATATGTTTTAAATCCTGATGCGGCTTATTCTGATATTGTTCTTCCAGTTACTACTGAATGGGAGAGATGTGGTACAGTACTTACTGGTAATAGGGAAATATTGATATGGGCAAGCAAAGTTATAGAGCCTTTGTTTGAAACAAAAGATGATATGTGGATTGCTAAAGAAATAGGTAAGAGATTAGGGATAGATCCTCAAAAAATAGAGCCTATTGATGCAAAACAAAGATTGTTTAACAAAGTAGCTGGTGCTGAGGTTATGAAACAAGATGGTTCAGGTTATGAAAAGCTAGTTACTATAACAGAAAAAGATTTGTATGAGCTCGGTGTTAAAGGTCAGGCTCAAAAAGGTAGAATAGGTATAATGGAATTTAAGGAAAATGGAATTTATCAGGTACAAAGAAAGAAAGATGATAAGTTTGTTTATATTCATAATAAAAAGTTTAGAGAAGACCCTATAAAAAACCCTCTTAAAACAAAGAGCGGAAAGATTGAGTTACACTGTCAGACCCTGGCGGATATTGTTACAAAAGCTGGTTGGAATAAGGGAAATCCTATTGCTAAATATGAATCACCAACAGAAGGATATGAATCTACTTATAGAGATTGGAAAAATAAAATAAAAGGCAAATATCCATTACAACTTTGCAGTATTCATGGACAAAGACAAACTCACTCAAACATGGGAAACGTTCCATGGCTTCGTGAGGCATTCTCTTGTGATTTAATGATGAATACAGCGGATGCTAAGGCAAGAGGCATTTCAAATAATGATACTGTTATAATCTTTAATGACCATGGGTCTGTTATAAGAAGAGTTTATGTAACTGAACGTATAATGCCGGGAGTTGTTGCATTGCCTCAAGGATCTTGGGTGGATATTGATAAATATGGTAATTGTATTGCAGGATCTGTAAACATGCTAACAGGGGATTATCCTTCAGGACCAGATATAGAGTCATATCAGGCTTGTATAGTGCAAGTATCAAGATATGGTACTCCACTTGAAGAAGATCATAAGTGGAAACAAAGAATAGTTTTTTAATAGTAGTTAAAATAGATTAATCACATGAAGGAGATATATTATGGGACAAAAAGGATTTTTCTTTAATATGCAACTTTGTATATCCTGTAAAGCTTGTCAAATAGCCTGTAAAGATAAAAATAACTTGGAAGTAGGTACTCTTTTTAGAGAAGTTAAGACATATGAGGGAGGAAAGTTCCCTAATCCATGGATGTATTTTATATCTATGGGCTGCAACCATTGTGCAAACCCTGCATGTGTAAAGGCTTGCCCTACAGGTGCATGTAATAAACGAGAAAAAGATGGAATAGTAGTAATCGACAAAGATAAGTGTGTAGGTTGTCAAAGATGTGTAAAAGCTTGCCCTTATGGTCAACCAAAGTTTTTAGGTAAAGATGTTAAAAAATCTGGCAAGTGTGATATGTGCGTTCAAGCACAAGAAAAGGGCTTAAAACCAGCTTGTGTTGCAGCTTGTGCCACAAGAGCCTTAGAAGTTGGTGAATTAGATGAACTAAAAAAGTACGATGGTGTAGCTGATGTGAATGGATTGCCAAGTTCAAAGCAAACCAATCCTTCGCTAGTAATAAAGCCTAAGAAATGTGCAATAAAATAATATTCAAGTACAAGCTTTTAGGCTAAAGAATATGAAAAATGATATAGTATTTGAAGTTAACATAGGAGGCCGCACATGATTTTGGAATATCTAGTTAAAAAACTATCGCCAAATCACAATGTAAGAATAATTAAAGATCATTGCATTTACTATAGAAATAGGTTTGATAGGTGTACCATATGTAGAGATGTATGTAAGGATAATGCGATAGTTTCAACAGAAGATGAAATAAAAATTGATAATGCAAAATGTAAACAGTGTGGCTTATGTAAGTCAAAATGTCCAAGCCAAGCTATAACTATAGATAACTTTGGAGAACTAGATTTATTAAAAAAGAGTAAGAAAAAGAATAGCATATATATTGGATGTAAAAAAACTTCAGACACTGTAGATTTTCATTTCAATTGTTTAAATGGACTGCATATAGAATATCTGGCAGCCTTTCTTATAATAAATAAAGATTGTGAGATATATTTTAACTTAAGTGAATGTAAAGATTGTTATTTAAATTTAAGTGATGGCCTAGAAAAAGAAGTAAACGCAGCGATTGAATTTTTAAAACGTCTAGGTATCACTCCTAGGGTTAGATTGGTTTATGAAAATACAACAGATATAGGTAGAGAAAAGGCTATAACAAGAAGAGAACTCTTTCAATTGTTTAGAGATGAATCTACTAATATTTTTCAGGATTTTGTAGTAAACGCTTCGGAAGAGTATTATGGAAAAGATAACTTTAATGAGAGAAAGCTTTTATTAGATGTTATCAGTGAGTTAAATAGTATATCCAAAGATATAGAATTAAATAACGATATATTTATAAGTTTTAAAGTCAATTCTAACTGTGACGGTTGTGGTTTTTGTGAAGGAATATGTCCTTATGATGCTTGGAGAATTACAGAGAATGAAGAAGTATTTAGTATAGAGCATAATCCTTCCAAGTGTAGGGGATGTAAACTTTGTAGTAATCTATGTTCTAATAAGAGTATAGAAGAAGATTATGTAAAAGCGTTTTATATGGATAATAAGTATATTGAAAAATTAAAAAAGAGAATATAAACGGAGGAATAGTTATGTTTAATGGTATAGGAATGTCAGAGTTAATTGTTATTTTGGTAATTGCACTTTTAATATTTGGACCGTCGAAGTTGCCTGAAATAGGAAAGAGTTTTGGTAAGGCTATAAGTGAATTTAAAAACCATGCAACTCGTATTTCAGATGATGTTGAAAAGGATAAAAAGGAAGTATAAATTATGTGGCAGATTGTGATGTACAATCTGCCTATTAAATGAGTTTTAAAAGTAAGTTGAAATTTATTTGGAGTAAGGAGGGGAATAATATATGTCTGAAGTAACAAAAACATCAGATGTTCAGTTAACGGTTATAGAACATCTGAATGAATTAAGAAAAAGAATACTTATAGTTATTATAGCAAATGTTATTACATCCGTTGCTAGCTATAGCAAAATAGAAATAATAATGAATTATATAATAAAACTGGCTAAGGATTTAAAGCTTATTTATGTTAGCCCTCCAGAATTATTTTTAGAATATGTTAAAGTATCTATATTTATAGGAGTTATTTGTGCATTACCTATTACTTTTTTTCAAATATGGAAGTTTATAAAACCTGGTTTAAAAAAGAGAGAACGAGTATATACCCTTTTTTCTTTATACATGAGTATTGTTTTCTTTATAATAGGAGGAGTTTTTGCATATTTTTTAGTTATTCCAATGGCAATAAAGTTTTTTATAGCAATATCCACACAATATGTGTCTCCGCTATTTTCAATTACTAATTATATAAGTTTTGTGCTAACCCTAGCAATATGCTTTGGAATTGTATTTGAATTACCTTTGATAATATTACTTTTAACAAGCTTGGGCTTAATAACTCCAAAATTTTTAAAGAAAAATAGAAAATATGCCATATTAATTATATTTATAATTGCAGCTATATTAACGCCACCAGATGTTGTAGAACAATTTTTAATGGCAGGTCCCATGTTATTGTTATATGAAATCAGTGTATTAATATCTTCTATAACATACAGAGTAAAGAAAAAATCTATTAAAGCTTAAATTTGTCTATTGACTATAAAATTCGACAAGAGTAAAATATATAGGACAAGATTGTTAAAATTCTAGATAAGTTTCATTATATAATAATCTTTATTAACAAAAGATTATTATAGGTTAGTAGTGAGGATTAATATTCTATAACTCAAAGATAAAGGGAACAGCGTTATATCTATGATATATCTCCCAATAAGATACTGATTAGATTGAGGTTTTATTATGTCTGATGAAAAGTTTGAAATACAGGAAAAGATAAGGAAACTGGTAGTTAAGATTGTAAAGCACTATAGAGGGAAGGGTCCAGAGGTTGTTAACGTTAAGGTAGAAGATGACCTGATAACCATACAAATAAAAGGTATTCTTTCCAATTTATCAGAAATTTTAGTTGAGGAAGGTGCTGTTGATATAGTAAGAGATTATTGGAAAGTTATGAAGCCTTACCTTGAAAAAGAGTTTTTAGATGAAGCTTATGATACAGTAGGCAAAAAGTTTGAGTATAGTTGGAAGATACATAACTTGGAAAATAACAACAGAACTATAGTTGTGACATTAAAGTTAATAAACCATGGTTCGATTGAAAAGAAAGATATTTAAGTATTTTAGCTTTTAATAAACCGGTACATAGGTGGAAAGAAGACACCTTTTGTACTGGTTTTTTGTTTTATCAATATATTTGTTTAAAATGATTTTTAATTAGTGTATAGGTATGTGCGCTATATACAAAGAGGAGTGAAAACTAAAATGGAAGAAAAAGTATTAACGGTATGTCCATACTGCGGTACTGGATGCAAGATGTATCTAGTTGTTGAAGATGGACAAATAGTAAGAGCAGAAGCAGCAGATGGAAGAACTAATGAAGGAAATTTGTGCTTAAAAGGGTATTATGGTTGGGATTTCCTAAATGATCCTCAAATCTTAACAGCTAGACTTAAAAAACCTATGATAAGAAAAAATGGAGAATTAGAAGAGGTTTCTTGGGATGAAGCTATTAGATTTGTTGCAGATAGATTAATGGCTATAAAAGAGAAATATGGTCCAGATGCAATCATGGGAACAGGTTCAGCAAGAGGACCTGGAAATGAGGCTAATTATGTAATGCAGAAGTTTATGAGAGCTGTAATTGGTACCAATAACATCGATCACTGTGCTAGAGTTTGACATGCTCCTTCAGTAGCCGGTCTGGCTTACTCATTAGGCAATGGTGCAATGTCTAACTCTATACCAGAGATAGAAGATACAGATTTATTATTAATATTTGGATACAATGGAGCAGATTCACACCCAATTGTTGCGAGAAGAATAATAAAAGCAAAGGAAAAAGGTGCTAAGGTTATTGTAGTTGATCCGAGAGTAACTGAATCAGTAAGAATCGCTGATTTATGGCTTCCTTTAAAGGGTGGAACAAACATGGCACTTGTTAATGCTTGTGGTAATGTTTTGATAAATGAAGGTCTTTATAACAAGAATTATGTAGAAAAATATGTAAAGGGTTTTGAGGAGTATAGAGCGAATATAGTAAAGTACACTCCAGAATATTCAGAAAAGATAACTGGAGTTAGTGCATCAGTTATTAGACAAGCTATGAGGGAATACGCTAAAGCTAAAAATGCTATGATTCTTTATGGAATGGGTGTTTGTCAATTTTCACAAGCTGTCGATGTAGTAAAAGGTTTGGCATCCTTAGCATTACTAACTGGTAATTTTGGAAGAGCTAATGTAGGAATAGGACCTGTACGTGGACAAAACAATGTGCAAGGAACTTGTGATATGGGAGTGCTTCCGAATGTGTTTCCAGGATATCAAGAGGTTACTGATGATAGAGCTAGAGAAAAGTTTGAGAAGGCGTGGGGAGTTAAGCTTCCAGGCAAACCAGGATATAAGCTAACAGAAGTTCCTCATCTAGCTTTGCATGAAGATAAAATTAAGGCTTACTATATATTTGGAGAAGATCCAGTTCAAAGTGATCCAAATTCAGCAGAAGTTAGGGAAGTTTTAGATAAATTAGACTTAGTAATAGTTCAAGATATATTTATGAATAAAACAGCTCTTCATGCAGATGTAATTTTACCTGCTACAGCATGGGGAGAGCACGAAGGAGTGTATTCTTCTGCAGATCGTGGTTTTCAGAGATTTAGAAAAGCTGTAGAACCAAAGGGGGATGTAAAGCCTGATTGGAAAATTATATGTGAAGTAGCTACTGCTATGGGATATCCAATGAATTATAAGAATACAGAAGAGATTTGGGATGAAATGAGAAGTCTTTGTCCAAGTTTTGCTGGTGCAAGTTATAAGAGAATTGATGAACTTGGAAGTATTCAATGGCCTTGTACCACTGAAAAACATAATGGAACACCTTATTTGTATGAAGGAAATAAATTCACTACTCCTAGTGGAAAAGGTCAATTATTTGCTTGTGAATGGAGAGCTCCTGGGGAGCTACCAGATGATGAATATCCACTAAGCTTATCTACTGTAAGGGAAGTTGGACATTATTCAGTAAGAACAATGACAGGAAATTGTCGTGCGCTTCAGCAGCTAGCCGATGAGCCAGGTTACATACAAATGAGTATAGAGGATGGTGAAAATCTTAAAATTGAGGATGGTGAATTAGTAAGGATAAGCTCACGTAGAGGAACAATAATAGCAAGGGCTTTAATTACAGAGAGAGTTAAAAAAGGCTCTACATATATGACGTATCAATGGTGGGTAGGGGCCTGTAATGAGCTCACAAGTGATCATGTAGATCCTATTACTAAAACTCCTGAATTCAAATATTGTGCAATTAAGGTTGAAAGAATAGAGGATCAACAGTGGGCGGAGCAATATGTTAAAGATGAGTATCATAAAATTAGAAAACAAATGAGGGTAAGGTTATAGATAAACTTAATCTATGATCAGTAAGAAGTTTCAAATTCAATGAGCGATAATGAGCGATATTGTTTGTTAAAGATTTAATAATTGGGGCATATAAATCATATAGGATGAATACAATTAGAATGCTTAGCTATACTAGTACAATAACAAAAAAATTGATAAAACTTAAAGTCAGGAGAGGATATAAGTGGAGGACTTATGTTTTGATAAGAAATATAAAACCCCAGTTGTTTCTATAGTTTCAACTAAATCAGGTACGGGAAAAACTACTTTAATTGAAGGAGTAATTAAGATTCTTAAAAGTAGAGGCTATACAGTAGGAGTTTTAAAACATGATGCACATAAATTCGAAATAGATAAAGAAGGAAAAGACAGCTATAGGTTTGGTAAGGCTGGAGCTGACAATGTTATTATTACATCTTCAGAAAAATTAGCTATGATTCAGGTGCTAAAAGAAGAAAAAACTATAGAGGAAACCATAAACCTTTTTGGTAGTTTGGATATTATACTCACTGAAGGGTTTAGGCAAAATAAGTTTCCTAAAATAGAGGTACATAGAAAAGGTGTAGACACTAATCTACTTTGTAAAAACTGTAATTATAATATATCCACTTTCATTGCGGTGGCTAGTGACGAAGTATTAGATATAAATATTCCAATTTTAAATTTAAATGATGTGGTTTCGGTGGCAGACTTTATAGAAAAAAAAATCATAAAACAACTAGGAACCAATCAGTGAAATGTAAACTTTTTAGAAGGAGATAAGCATTATGGATAAAACTATAGAATCTAAAGTGGTTAAGATAGATGAGCATACAATAAGTGAGTGTGATGAAGCATTAATTTGTGAATATCCGTTGACAATTTTTCTTAATAAAAAGAAGATAGCGACTCTCTTATGTAGCCCTGAAAATCTTAAGGCTATGACTTTAGGATTCTTAAGAACGGAAGGACTTATCATAAAAGCACAGGATGTAATCCACTTTAAATTGGATAAAGAAAGCGGGATAGTAGAGGTAGAGACAGAGAATAAGGATATTTCCTTCGAAAAGTTTTATTCTAAGAAAGTTGATTTGCAAAGTTTACAGAGTAATGACAGTACTAGTATTTTGAATTTTTTTGACTCTCTAAATTGCGAGCCAGTTGAAAGTAATACAATTCTGCACTCTGAAAGAGTTTATGAGTTCATGGATAAAAATCTTTCTTACTCTGAAATATTTAGAAAGACAGGAGGAGCACATTGTGTAGCTCTTTGTGATACAGAAGGAATAATGATCATTTGCGAAGATGTTGCACGTCATAATGCTTTAGATAAGGTTATTGGCGAATCGCTTATAAGAAATATTTCATTTAAAGATAAGATTATTATTATTAGTGGAAGAGTCTCCTTGGAGATGATTTTGAAGGCGGCTAAGATGCAAATACCAATTATTATTTCAAAATCAGCACCTACTAGTCTATCTGTGGCATTAGCTAGAAGATTAAATATTACTTTAGTTGGTTTTGTGAGGGGTAGAAGAATGAATATATATGCAAATAAGCATAGAATAAAGTATTAAATTTTATATTATGAAATTAAGAAAGGATGTAAAAAATGAAAATAACTCCTAATTCATTTGTTATAGCAAATTCAAATAAATGTATAGGATGCAAGTCCTGTGAAGTTGCCTGTTTTGCGGTTCATAACGATAATAATGATGTTGCTGCTACAGTTGGTACTGTTACCACACCTATAATACCAAGGTTATATGTTATTAGGGATGAAGAATATGCTATACCTATTCAATGCAGGCATTGTGAGGATGCTCCTTGTGCTAATGTATGTCCTGTAGGTGCGATTAAGCAAGAAAATAATTCTATTCTTATTGATGAAAAAGCTTGTATAGGTTGTAAGACTTGTTTGATGGCATGTCCTTTTGGAGCAATAGACTTATTGCCTGAATATGACAATGGAGAAGAAGTAACTCAAATTAACTTGAAAGAAGAAGGAGAAGATGGACTTAAGGAAACTGTAAAAAGCATAGCATATAAGTGTGATCTATGTAAAGAATCAGGAAAGCCTGCTTGTGTCAATGCATGTCCGAAAAAAGCTTTAACTTTAGTGAGTCCAATAAAAGAAAAGAAATCTCGTAATAAGGCTGCTGCATTAAGTCTTCTGCAGACAGTGAGAAGCTATAAATAGACAATATATAAAGGTGAAGAGAGGTAAGTTGAGTATGTCTATAAGTATAATTAATATAGATAAAGAATTATGTACAGGCTGTAGACGTTGCGCAGAAGTTTGTCCAGTTAATGCCATAGAAGGAGAAGAGGGAAAACCTCAAATAATAAACGCAGAACTTTGTGTAGTTTGTGGTCAATGTGTACAAACTTGTAGTGTATATGCTTCTAATTTTGATGAAGATATAACCCATAGAGATGTGAAATTAAGGGAGCGAGGAATGTTACCAAGCATTAGGGAGCCGATTTTTGCTGCTTATAATATGGGTCAAACTATATCAGTTAAAAAGGCATTAGCTAATCCAAATCTTTATAAGGTAGTACAATGTGCTCCAGCAGTAAGGGTTGCATTAGCAGAGGAATTTGGATTCCCACTGGGGACACTAACTCCAGGAAAAATGGCTGCAGCCCTTAGACGTTTAAATTTTAATAGAGTTTATGATACTAATTTTGCTGCAGATTTAACTATAATGGAAGAAGGCAGCGAATTAATAAAGAGAGTAACTGAGGGGAAAAAGTTACCTATGTTTACTTCTTGTTGTCCTGCTTGGGTAAAATTTGCAGAACAAGAATATCCAGAGCTGTTAGAGCATCTTTCAAGCTGTAAATCACCTCAGCAAATGGCCGGGGCAATATTCAAAACTTACGGAGCACAAATTGATGATATAGATCCTAGTCAAATTTTTAGTGTATCTGTTATGCCTTGTACTTGTAAACAATTTGAATGCGATAGGCCAGAAATGAGAGATAGTGGGAACAAAGATGTAGATGTAGCTATTACTACAAGGGAACTAGCTCAGCTGATTAAAGATGCTGGAATTGATTTTAAAAGCTTACCTGATGAAGAGTTTGACTTACCTTTAGGAAGTTATACTGGTGCTGGCACTATTTTTGGTGTTACTGGTGGAGTTATGGAAGCAGCTTTAAGAACAGGCTACGAATTGATTACTAAAGAAAGTATTCCAAATATAGAATTGAATTTTGTTAGAGGAGAGCAAGGGCTAAGAACAGCCGAAGTTCAAGTCGGAGAATTGAAATTAAAGGTTGCAGTTGTTTCTGGATTAAAAAATGTAGTTTCGGTGCTTGAAAACATAAAAAGTGGAAAATGTGATTTTCACTTTATAGAAGTGATGACATGTCCTCAAGGATGCATTAGCGGTGGTGGACAACCAAAACTTCTTTTAGAAGAATATAGAGAGCTTGCTTATAAACAGAGAAAAGCATCAGTTTACAACCATGACTCCAAGTTAGAAGTAAGAAAATCTCACGAAAACATTGCTATTAAAAAACTATATGATGAATTCTTAGGCGAACCATTAGGCCATAAATCTCATCATTTATTGCATACTGAATATGCATCTAGAAAGGAGCTAAAATAATGAATAGTTTTGTTGTTGCAGACCCTAATAAGTGTATTGGTTGCAGAACCTGTGAAATAGCATGTGTGGTAGCCCATTCTGATAAAAATATATTTACAGAGATAAACAGTGAAATTGATTTTTATCCACGTTTAAGTGTAATAAAGACAGCAGAAGTTAGTGCTCCTATTCAATGTAGGCACTGTGAAGATGCTCCTTGTGCTAATGTTTGCCCAAATGGTTCCATTATTAACAAAGATGGTGTCGTTTATATAGACAAAAAAACTTGTATGGGATGTAAAACTTGCCTTGTAGCATGCCCTCTTGGAGCAATTGAATTAGTCTCAGAGTACGAAAAAGGAGAGAAAGTATTACAGCAAGGATTAAAGATTATTGATTCCGGTAAGTTGTATTTCAAAGAGAGAATTGTAGCAAATAAATGTGATTTGTGCATAGACAGGGAGAAGGGACCAGCTTGTGTAGAGGTGTGCCCTACTGATGCTTTTCAAATAGTTAAATCTGATAATATTATAGATTCAATAAAGGAAAAAAGAAAAAAAAGGGCTCAAGAGTTATCAGGTATATCTAGTAAATAATTATATTTAGTATGGTTTAGCATTTTATTAGGAATGAGTTTAAACGTATAAGAAACTCTAGCAAGTTTGCTAGAGTTTTTACAATATTTATTACAGATATATCCAATTTTATGGAGTTAGCATTAGATAGTGTGCTATAATAAAATAAATTAATTTATGTCTTGGTAAATATATTATAAGAATTAAATTAATTATTATAAGAACTAAATATGTAGAAAAATGTATTGTTGTAGTAAAAATATTGTAAGTAATACAGTGGAGGAACGATATGATAGATTCATATGGAAGGAACATAAATTATTTAAGGATATCTATTACTGATTTATGTAATTTAAGATGTAGATATTGTATGCCTGAAAATGGAATAATGAAAATTAAACATAATGAGATTTTAAGATTAGAAGAAATGTATGAATTAGCAAAGAATTTCATAGCTTTAGGTGTTAATAAAATTAGAATAACCGGTGGAGAACCTTTAGTTAGAAATGGAATATTAGATCTTGTAGAAAATATAGCAAAATTGAAAGGTGTTAAAGATTTTGCTATGACTACAAATGGAACATTTCTTAAAAAATATGCAAAAGATTTGAAAAATGCAGGATTAAATAGAGTAAATATAAGTTTAGATACATTAGATGAAAAGAAATACTGCCATATAACAAATGGAGGACATCTTAAAGAAGTTCTAGAAGGTATTGAAGAAGCTAAGAGAGTAGGACTTACCCCTATAAAATTAAATGTAGTCCTAGTAGGCGGATTTAATGATAATGAAATAGAGAACTTTGTTAACTTGACTAAAGAGGATGAAATAGATGTTAGATTTATTGAATTAATGCCTATAGGACAAGCGCATAACTGGTCTTTAAATAAATTCGTATCAAATAAGATAGTGCTAGAGAAGGTAAGTGAATTGATAGAAGTTAAGCGAGAAGATATTTCGTCACCAGCTAGTTACTATAAACTTCCAGGTGGAAAGGGAAAAGTAGGCCTTATAAATCCTATTTCCTGTAAGTTTTGTAGTAATTGTAATAGAATTAGATTGACAGCAGATGGTAAGGTTAAACCTTGCTTACATTCAAATGATGAAATTGATTTATTAACTCCGCTAAGAAAAGGTGAGGATGTAAGTAAGATAATTGTTAACTTAATACGTAATAAGCCTAAAGAACACAACTTAGAAGATGGGAAATATATTAATAGAAATATGGTAACAATTGGTGGATAAAGTTATAAAGATACAACTAGAAAATTGACTTATCCTACGAAACATAATACCAATTTTCAGTGCGTTAAATATTTTTAAGTAATCTAAAGCTCAGAATTTATAAAAAACTAAGAATCTTCGATAACTCGCTTCACTCAAACAATCTAAGATTCTAAGTCTTTCATAAATCCTTCACTAAGACTACTAAAAAATATTTAAATCTATCCTCAAATTGGTATTATGTCTCTTCGAATAAGTCAACTTTCTAGATTATTTATCTATATACAAGAATAAATAAGAATTTTAATTTATAATATAGGAGGATTAGTTGAAATGAATAAAATTGGTAAAGTCGTAGCTATAAATATCAGTGAGAAAAAGGGTGTTATAAAGAAGCCTATAGAAGAAGGAGTGTTCATAGAAGAACATGGATTACAAGGGGATGCTCATGCAGGAAAGTGGCATAGACAAGTAAGTCTATTATCACAAGAAAGTATAGATAAGATGAAAAAATCAGGAATAATCGAGCTTTCAGCTGGAAAATTTGCTGAAAATATTACAACTGAAGGAATAGTACTTTATGAGCTTGCAGTAGGGACAAGACTAAAAATTGGTAATACTATTCAAGAGATAACTCAAATAGGAAAAGAGTGTCACATGGGTTGTGAAATAAGAAACCAAATTGGAGATTGTGTAATGCCAAGAGAAGGGATATTTACAAGGGTTATTCAAGGTGGAACTATAAAAGCAGGAGATGTTATAGAGGTTCTTTAATCTATAGCTTGAAGAAAGAGTAGTTATTAAAGTTAACTTACTCTTTTTTTATTTAATAAGTTTAATATAAGGAAACTGATTCTGGCGTGTCTATATAATGAATATGGAGGTACTAAGAGTATACTGGAGGATATGTTATTTAACTTATTCTTAAAGTATAAGTATGCTATATTTAATAATGTTGAAGATGATAAGATATTCCTTGTCGCTTGATGAGTGACAAACACAGAGAAACAGTTGTTTAATGTAATATCGCGGGATGGAGCAGTTGGTAGCTCGTCGGGCTCATAACCCGAAGGTCGTAGGTTCAAGTCCTGCTCCCGCAACCAAAATTATATTGACAATGATAAAAGTTGTATGATATTATGTAAAAGCTGTCAACGACACCATATTATAATGTGTGATGTTATAGATAATTAAGTATAAATTACTAGTTGACGAGTTAAAGAAAACATGATAAGATATACAAGCAGTCGAGTTAAATCGACATGATCCTTGAAAATTAAACAGAGTGAAACACAAGATAAAACTTGTTTTTAAAATAAACCAGCAATTCTTTGAGTTACTTTTAAAGTAACAAAACAGTAATGAGCAAGCAAACTTTTAAATTGAGAGTTTGATCCTGGCTCAGGACGAACGCTGGCGGCGTGCCTAACACATGCAAGTCGAGCGATGAAACCCTTCGGGGTGGATTAGCGGCGGACGGGTGAGTAACACGTGGGTAACCTGCCTCAAAGAGGGGGATAGCCTCCCGAAAGGGAGATTAATACCGCATAACATTAGTTTTTCGCATGAAGAACTAATTAAAGGAGTAATCCGCTTTGAGATGGACCCGCGGCGCATTAGCTAGTTGGTGAGGTAAAGGCTCACCAAGGCGACGATGCGTAGCCGACCTGAGAGGGTGATCGGCCACATTGGAACTGAGATACGGTCCAGACTCCTACGGGAGGCAGCAGTGGGGAATATTGCACAATGGGCGAAAGCCTGATGCAGCAACGCCGCGTGAGTGATGAAGGCCTTCGGGTTGTAAAGCTCTGTCTTTGGGGACGATAATGACGGTACCCAAGGAGGAAGCCACGGCTAACTACGTGCCAGCAGCCGCGGTAATACGTAGGTGGCAAGCGTTGTCCGGATTTACTGGGCGTAAAGGATGCGTAGGCGGATATTTAAGTGAGATGTGAAATTCCCGGGCTTAACTTGGGAGCTGCATTTCAAACTGGATATCTAGAGTGTGGGAGAGGAGAATGGAATTCCTAGTGTAGCGGTGAAATGCGTAGAGATTAGGAAGAACACCAGTGGCGAAGGCGATTCTCTGGACCATAACTGACGCTGAGGCATGAAAGCGTGGGTAGCAAACAGGATTAGATACCCTGGTAGTCCACGCCGTAAACGATGAGTACTAGGTGTAGGGGGGTCCAACCCTCTGTGCCGCAGTTAACACAATAAGTACTCCGCCTGGGAAGTACGATCGCAAGATTAAAACTCAAAGGAATTGACGGGGGCCCGCACAAGCAGCGGAGCATGTGGTTTAATTCGAAGCAACGCGAAGAACCTTACCTGGACTTGACATCCCCTGAATTACTCGTAATGGAGGAAGCCCTTCGGGGCAGGGAGACAGGTGGTGCATGGTTGTCGTCAGCTCGTGTCGTGAGATGTTAGGTTAAGTCCTGCAACGAGCGCAACCCTTATCATTAGTTGCTACCATTAAGTTGAGCACTCTAGTGAGACTGCCCGGGTTAACCGGGAGGAAGGTGGGGATGACGTCAAATCATCATGCCCCTTATGTCCAGGGCTACACACGTGCTACAATGGTGAGTACAATTAGATGCAAACCCGCGAGGGGGAGCCAAACTAAAAAACTCATCCCAGTTCGGATTGTAGGCTGAAACTCGCCTACATGAAGCTGGAGTTGCTAGTAATCGCGAATCAGAATGTCGCGGTGAATACGTTCCCGGGCCTTGTACACACCGCCCGTCACACCATGAGAGCTGGCAACACCCGAAGTCCGTGAGGTAACCGTAAGGAGCCAGCGGCCGAAGGTGGGGTCAGTGATTGGGGTGAAGTCGTAACAAGGTAGCCGTAGGAGAACCTGCGGCTGGATCACCTCCTTTCTAAGGAATAATAACTAGAAACTTAGGTTTTTAGTTACATTGGAATTCTGGTTTACACTCTGTTTAATTTTGAGGGATCATTTTCCTGTTGACTCGGTAGAGTTGACATGATAAGATGTATCTCCAATATTGTTCTTTGAAAATTGCACAGTGATAAGCGTTGAATAATGAAAATTATTTAACATAAACAAAGTAAAGCTAAAGGTATATATACCTTTGTAGAATTATGATTTAAGGTCAAGCTACAAAGGGCGCATGGTGAATGCCTTGGCACCAGTAGCCGATGAAGGACGCGATAAGCTGCGATAAGCTTCGGGTAGGCGCAAATAGCCTGCGATCCGGAGATTTCCGAATGGGGCAACCCACATAGCTAACGCTATGTACTGTAAACTGAATTCATAGGTTTATAGAGGTAGACCCGGGGAACTGAAACATCTAAGTACCCGGAGGAAGAGAAAGAAAAATCGATTTCCTAAGTAGCGGCGAGCGAAAGGGAAAGAGCCCAAACCAGGAACTTGTTCCTGGGGTTGCGGACAGATCATTAAATACTGTGATTTCTTAATTGAAGAGAGCTGGAAGGCTCCGCCATAGAAGGTAACAGCCCTGTAGGTAAAAAGAATAACAGTCAGATCTGATCCAGAGTACCACGAGACACGTGAAACCTTGTGGGAAGCAGGGAGGACCACCTCCCAAGGCTAAATACTAACTGGTGACCGATAGTGAAGCAGTACCGTGAGGGAAAGGTGAAAAGAACCCCGGAAGGGGAGTGAAATAGAACCTGAAACCGTGTGTCCACAATCAGTCGAAGCAGTTTTACCTGCGACGACGTGCTTTTTGTAGAACGAGCCAGCGAGTTACGATGTGTAGCAAGGTTAAGTATTTAAGATACGTAGCCGAAGGGAAACCGAGTCTGAATAGGGCAAAAAGTTGCATGTCGTAGACCCGAAACCGGGTGACCTATCCATGGACAGGTTGAAGCGGAAGTAAAATTCCGTGGAGGACCGAACCACATTGGTGTTGAAAAACCATGGGATGAGCTGTGGATAGCGGAGAAATTCCAATCGAACTCGGAGATAGCTGGTTCTCCTCGAAATAGCTTTAGGGCTAGCGTTTTGAATGAGTAGTGGAGGTAGAGCACTGAATGGGCTAGGGGCTGACAACAGTTACTGAACCCTATCAAACTCCGAATGCCATATACTTGAATCAAAGCAGTCAGACTACGAATGATAAGATCCGTGGTCAAAAGGGAAACAGCCCAGACCATCAGCTAAGGTCCCAAAGTGTAAGTTAAGTGGAAAAGGATGTGGGATTTCCAAGACAACTAGGATGTTGGCTTAGAAGCAGCCACTCATTTAAAGAGTGCGTAATAGCTCACTAGTCGAGAGATCCTGCGCCGAAGATGTTCGGGGCTAAAACTTACCACCGAAGCTATGGATTGATACGTAAGTATCAGTGGTAGAGGAGCTTCCTGTATGGGTTGAAGTCGTACCGTAAGGAGCGGTGGACTGTACAGGAGTGAGTATGCTGGCATAAGTAGCGAGAAATAAGTGAGAATCTTATTGGTCGAAAACCTAAGGTTTCCTGAGGAAGGCTCGTCCGCTCAGGGTTAGTCGGGACCTAAGCCGAGGCCGAAAGGCGTAGGTGATGGACAATCGGTTGATATTCCGATACCACCAGTTTGCGTTATTACAAATGGGATGACGCAGGAGGATAAGATGTGCGCACTATTGGATGTGCGTCTAAGCACTTAGGCAGACTAGATAGGCAAATCCGTCTAGTTAATGCTGAGGTGTTACGGGGAGCCCTTTTGGGCGAAGTATCTGATTCCACGCTGCCAAGAAAAGTCTCTATGGAGTAAACTGGTGCCCGTACCGCAAACCGACACAGGTAGGTGAGGAGAGAATCCTAAGACCAACGGAAGAATTGTTGTCAAGGAACTCGGCAAATTGACCCCGTAACTTCGGGAGAAGGGGTGCCACCGCAAGGTGGTCGCAGAGAATAGGCCCAAGCAACTGTTTAGCAAAAACACAGGTCTCTGCTAAAGCGAAAGCTGATGTATAGGGGCTGACGCCTGCCCGGTGCTGGAAGGTTAAGGGGAACACTTAGCTTCATGCGAAGGTGTGAACTTAAGCCCCAGTAAACGGCGGCCGTAACTATAACGGTCCTAAGGTAGCGAAATTCCTTGTCGGGTAAGTTCCGACCCGCACGAATGGCGTAATGACTTGGGCACTGTCTCGACAACAAATCCGGCGAAATTGTATTGCGAGTGAAGATGCTCGCTACCCGCGATTGGACGGAAAGACCCCGTAGAGCTTTACTGTAGCTTAGCATTGAGTCTCGGTATTGTCTGTACAGGATAGGTGGGAGACTGCGAAGCAGAGGCGTCAGCCTTTGTGGAGTCGTCCTTGGGATACCACCCTGACAGTACTGGGATTCTAACCGGTGGCCATGAATCTGGTCACGGGACATTGTTAGGTGGGCAGTTTGACTGGGGCGGTCGCCTCCTAAAAAGTAACGGAGGCGCCCAAAGGTTCCCTCAGAACGGTTGGAAATCGTTCGTAGAGTGCAAAGGCAGAAGGGAGCCTGACTGCGACACAAACAAGTGGAGCAGGGACGAAAGTCGGGCTTAGTGATCCGGTGGTACCTCGTGGGAGGGCCATCGCTCAACGGATAAAAGCTACCTCGGGGATAACAGGCTGATCTCCCCCAAGAGTCCACATCGACGGGGAGGTTTGGCACCTCGATGTCGGCTCGTCGCATCCTGGGGCTGAAGTAGGTCCCAAGGGTTGGGCTGTTCGCCCATTAAAGCGGCACGCGAGCTGGGTTCAGAACGTCGTGAGACAGTTCGGTCCCTATCCGTCGCGGGCGTAGGAAATTTGAGAGGAGCTGTCCTTAGTACGAGAGGACCGGGATGGACTGACCTCTGGTGCACCAGTTGTTCCGCCAGGAGCACAGCTGGGTAGCTATGTCGGGACGGGATAAACGCTGAAAGCATCTAAGCGTGAAGCCCACCTCAAGATAAGATTTCCCATAGCGTAAGCTAGTAAGACCCCTTGAAGAACACAAGGTTGATAGGTCAGAGGTGTAAGCATGGTAACATGTTCAGCTGACTGATACTAATAGGTCGAGGGCTTGACCTAATATATCACTGTGCAATTTTGAGAGAACATCTCAAAGCTATGCATAACTGAACATACCAAATCAAAGATTTGGAATGCCTAGTTATCTAGTGGTTATGACGTGAAGGTTACACCCGTTCCCATTCCGAACACGATGGTTAAGCTTCATAGTGCCGATGGTACTGCACGGGAGACTGTGTGGAAGAGTAGGTCGCTGCTAGGTAATATGGCCCCTTGGTCAAGCGGTCAAGACACCACCCTTTCACGGTGGTAACAGGGGTTCGATTCCCCTAGGGGTCACCAAAAACCTCGTAAACATTTTATGTTTACGAGGTTTTTTATTTTTATATATGAAACAGTACTAGGAATTATACTCCCACAGTTGAACCAGTGGGAGATGTGCTGATGATTGCTAACTAGAAAGATAATATAAATTTTAATGTCTTCTAAGTTGGGGTTTATCGCCATATTCTAGTTTATTATGACCTCTAAAGTTTTCGTCGGGGAACTTATAATTATCTCTATCTTCGGAAGGATAATTATTTCTATTAGAAGAAGTTTCATCCTTTATATTAGATTCATTAGAACTTTTATTTTCCATGGTATTATTACCCTGTGAGGTATTGCTTTCAGTTGACTTATTACTTTCGGCTTGGCTGAGGGCATCTTCTACTGCATCCATTATCCCATTACTTGTTCTCGTAGCGCCAGATATTGTATCAACATCTGTTGATTGGGAATCAATAATTTCTTTAGGTATTGTATCAAATGGTACTGAAGCATATCTAGGAGTTTCATTATCTGATACTATTTGGATATCAGTAATCTTATTGCTTTTAATTGTTACAGAAACCTTTAAATTTGGTCTATAACCTCGACCAACGCCAGTATAAGTTCCATCATTATATTTTTTCTGTGATTCATCGTTTGAATTACTATTGGATTGTGAAGCATTGGTACTTGTTGAAGAATTATTATTTGATGCTAGACCTATATTACTACCGATTATCCTGCTGCCCATTATATTAGAAATAGAATATAATACTATGAAAATAGTTATTACAGAAGCACTAGCAATCATTGGATTAACTTTTATATTTACAACTCGTGTTTGGGTATTACTTCTAGGGCAAGAACTTATGCATTTCATACAGTTTATACATTCTCCACTATTTACAATATCTACTTCGTAAAGTTTTATTCCCATAGAACAGTTATTTGTACATATTCTACATTTTCCACATTTATCTCTATATTTATATATTTTGAATATCCTAAGCCTTGAGGTTATATCAAAGATAGCACCAAGAGGACATAAATATCGGCAAAAGAACCTTTCAATGAACATTGAACCTATAGTTATTAGGAATAAAAATATAAAACCACCAGTATACTGAAAAATTGCTTCTTTAAATTCTGGCAACTGCGCAAAGGCATTCCATGGGCTGAAGGAATTAAATGAGTTATTGGACATTGTCCACATAACAACCATAATGAATAACAAAATTAGATACTTTATGTATTTAAGAGCTGAATCTAACTTTTCGTTAATTATAAATTTAAACTTAAATAACTTACTAGTTATCATGTAGATTAAGTCATTAAAAGTTCCAAAAGCGCAGATCCATCCACAAAAAAATCTTCCTGCTATTATAGTTAGGGGAAGGATAATAAGCAGTTCAATTAAATTGGAAAGTGCTAAACTAGAATTCAAGTTATGTCCTATAAGTTGTGAATATATTTGTCTAACTTCACTAAAGGCTAAGTTAAACAAACCTGGAAGTAGAAAAAGAAAAAGAATTTGTGTGATAAATCTAAATATCTGTAATTTAGATATTTTTTTAGTCATATTGATAAGCTCCTTTCTATTGTTACAGGGTATATCAATATATTACTCTCGGTTTGTTACAGTTCAATCACAACTTAATGTCGAATTTATAGATGTACTATTAACAGTTTGTGAAGCTGTCATCTTAGTAGATGTAACAAAAATATAAATAAAAGGAGAAGATGACTAAATGTCATTTCCTCCTTTTATTAGCTTTATACTTTAAATCCACTAGTTAGCTCACTTAATCTCTTAGCCATTTCGGAGAGACTTTCTGTAGTCCTTTCTATTTCTGTCATGGTACTAAGTTGTTCCTCAATACTTGAACTTATATTTTCTGTACCTGTTGCTATTTCACTTGAAGTAGCTGCTATACTATTTATAGCTTTTTCCATTTCCCTTGTGCCTTTGGCACTAGTTTCAGCAAATTTATCAATTTGTTCAATTTGTCCTACAATATCTTGTATGTTCTTAATTATATTTTGTATGATTTCACCAACCTCCGAGGCTTTTGTAACTCCATGGGAGACTTTCTCTTCAACTTGATTAACTGAACTTACAGCAGAAGCAGATTTTAGCTGATTTTCTTGAATCAAATCGGAGATTTGTTTAGCCGCTGAGTTGCTTTCATCTGCCAGTTTTCTTATTTCTTCAGCAACTACAGTAAAGCCCCTACCAGCTTCACCAGCACGTGCTGCTTCAATCGCTGCATTTAGCGCTAGTAGATTAGTTTGGGCAGATATCCCTGTTATTATTTGGATTATATCTCCAATTTTTTTCGAAGAATCATCTAGTTCATTTATCATAAGAGATACTTTTTGAGAGGAAGATGCAATATCCGTTATAGAGGAAACAATTTCAGCTATTTTAGATGCACCCTCTTTTGCTGCTTCTTCCGCCTTTTTACCATTATTAGTAGTATTCCTAGTAGCTACTGAGGTTGATTCAGAAAACCTTGTTGCTTCTGTAATATGCGCTGAAGTTTCTTCAGCAACAGCAGCTCCATCAGAGGTACCGGAAGCTATTTCTTCAATAGTACCTGATATTAGATCAAGAGATTGAGTAGTGGTTATCGTTGCTTTGTTTAACTCTTCGCTTGAAGAAGAAATTGTGTCAGCTGAAATAGATACTTCTTTAATAATTCTTTGGAGCTCGTTAACAAACGTATCAAAGCTAGAACTAAGTTCACCTATTTCATCCTTGCTTTCATATCTTATCCTCTGAGTTAAATCACCATTGCTTTGAGATATTTCTTGCAATTTTTTTGTGACTAATCTAACAGGATGAACAACAGCTTTTATTATAATGTTAACTAATATAAAAGTTAATATAGCACATATTGTAATAAGTGATATTAGTCCAATTAAAGTAGTTTTATAAACAGATTTGCTCTCATCATAAGTTTGCGTTGCTGCATCAACGTGTTTATTAATAATTTCCTTAAAGGACACAATCAAAGCAGATTTTGTATTATCTAGGTTTATCATATCTTCAGGTGGACCAGCTTGAATATTAGAAGTGTTCCCTTGTTCTTCTACTGTACCTACACCATTTTTATTTATAAAGGCATTGTTAGCAGTTTTAAACTTATCAAGGTTTTCAAATAAAGCCTTAAAATCAGCATCATTTTTATATTTGGATAACCTTTCTTCTACACTAGATATGCGAGAGGTGATGCTCTCTTGTATAGGTTTCTTTGAAACGTCATCAGTTGCATCCATTAACTTATTATCCATAGTTCTAATATACTCAATATCAGACTTTATATCCTCAAGATACACGATAGGTACTAGTCTATGATCATTTAACTCAATAATCATTGAGTTAACTCTAGAGAGCTGTTTGACTCCGACAGAGCCTATTACTATAAGAAAGATAAAAAAGCTGATTGCTAAAATACCAATCTTATGGGAAAGCTTAATATTTTTAAAAAAATTCATATAAAGACTCCTCCTAAACAGTAGTGTTTAATTATTGTTTACTATACTTGAAAACTAAAGTTGGTTTTCGTAAAAATAATCTAATTTTGTCTAATTATATTATACGATATTTATGTCACAGTTAAGTTACAATATTAAGTCTAAATCATAAATTTCTAACTTGTCCATTTTTTACATAGATATGATATTAAACAAAATTATAATTAAACTGTGGTTAAATTATAACAAATAGAGAATAGAATGAGCATATTGATTAGGTGATAGATTGAAATTTTTAACACTAATAAAATAAAACTAAGAATTAGATGTGAAAGCGTAATGGATTCTACAAAAGAAAATTATGAAATCATATTTATAAATAATGATAGTATGGATAAAACAAGAGATATAGTAGAAAATATATGTGAAAACAACAATCGAAAGAATTTCTGACGAAAGTAAACAAAGTGCTAATCATATTATTGAAAGTTTTATAAATAGGGAAAAGAGTGATGGAAAACATGAGATCAGGAGCTGATTTAAGTGGATATTTTTTTCGTGGAAAACTTAAGCAATTAAGTCGTTTTTCTATAGTAGGAATACTGAATACACTTATGGATTTTGCTGTGTTTACAATATGTCAAAGTTTGTTTGGAGTAAATTATGCTATAAGCCAGATAGCAGGGTACGGCTTTGGAATTGTAAATAGTTTTATACTTAATAAGAGTTGGACCTTTAGAGGCCAGAATGTTAATAAAAAAACAGCTTATGAATTAATACAATTTATCGGAATAAATTTAATTTCGCTTTCAATTACAATAATGACTATGAGAATTTTAGTAAATAGTTTTGCGATTAATGTATATGTATCAAAAATAATTGTTACTTTGATAGCTCAAGTATCTAATTTTTTAGGATATAAGCTATGGGTATTCAATTGAAAAACTGTATAAATAATAAATTCAATATACTATAATAACTCCATTACCAAACATAGTATTGCCTACCTTGTGAAAATTTTAATTGGTATAGTTGTTAGGAGAAGAATAGTTGCGTTATAATTATTTTACTACATAAAAAAAGGCCATTCTTAAGTTATAAACTTACTTAACTTAGAGATGGTCTTTACATATTTTTATGCGCATAAATATTCCTTTAATATAAAATTGATTTTATTAATTTGTGAATCTTGCCCAGAGTAAATTCTAAATACGAGTTTTTCGTCTATGAAACTTAATAGTTTTTTATTCCTGATATTTAACAAAAATATCTTCTCAAATAGTTGATTATAGTAAGAGATACCTATATCCCCATAATTAAATGATATTGGATTATAGCGACTAGGTATAAAAATAATACGTTTGTCTGTTACGGCGAAAACACATTCAATTCTTGAGCTATATGAAGCATCTGTTAAGATATCTGTAGATGAACGAGCTATATTGTATATAATTTCTCTTCCAAGCGGTAGACGAACAATCCCTTTTACTCCGTAAATAAATAATTCATTGAAGTCTTTGTAATCGTTTAAATTAATATCTTTGGTCATAGAGGAGATCATATATATCAGCTCCCTTAAAGGATTCTATCTATATTATAATTATAGTATTTTAGGATTAACTTGTCAATAAATATTCTGAATTTTCAAAAAAATTTAAAATTATTGAAACAAGAAGAAGTTTTTCTTCAGAATATCTCAATATATGGAATTATAATCTTTAAATTAGCTTAATTTCCCCTATGATATCGTATACAAATACTTGTAGATTTAATAATCTCAATGATATTGTTATTGAAAATTAGAAAAAATTGATATATAATGAATAAAGTTAGCAAACGAACAATATGCAAGAGAATAGTTTGCGTAAGTTTTGAAATCGAATATTATCAAGGGAGGCTTAAAATGAAAAAAACTACTTTATTTTGTCTAGTTATAGCAATACTTTTAACCGGTTGTGGTTCTTCTAATGTAACTGGTCAAAAAAATAATACACAAGCGACTAAGACTGTTCAGCAAAGTAATAATAACCAGTTTATAATGGGTGGAAAGATTGCAGCTGATGTACAAGCTGATATAACTTCAAAAATATCAGGTAAGGTTTCAGAAATAAACGTTGATTTAGGTTCAAAAGTAAATCAAGGTGATGTAATTATAAAATTGGATACACAAGATTTGCAAGCACAAGTGGATCAAGCGCAGGCAGCAGTAAATACAGCAAGAGCAAATTTAGCTAATGCTCAAAATAGTGTACGTCCTGAACAGATTGCATCAGCACAAGCTACTTTAAATAGTGCAGCTCAAAATTATGAAGTGACTAAAAAGAACTATGATCGTACAAAGGCGTTAGTTGATTCAGGGGCAGCAGCACAGCAGCAGCTTGATACAGCTGGGCAACAGCTTGCAGCAGCAGAAGCACAACAAAAAAATGCACAAGAGCAGCTAAATATGCTTAATAATGGGCCTACTAAATCTAGTATAGATGTTTATCAAGCACAGGTTAACCAAGCGGAAGCAGCTTTAAAGGTTGCACAGACAGCATTAAGTAATGCTACTATTACAGCACCTATTTCAGGGGTGGTAAATGCAAAGAATATCAATGTTGGAGAATTAGCTACGCCCGGTGCAAAGCTTGTATCAGTAGTTAATGCTAGTGCGCTATATGTAAATGCTTATGCTCCTTTAGATATTGTAAATCAGCTTAAAGAGGGACAAGATGTAGCTGTTAAGGTATCAGAAATCCCAGATAAGCAGTTCGATGGCAAAATAGCGGTTATAAATTCAAATGTTAATTCACAAAGCAGAGATGTTCTAGTTAAAGTAACTATATCAGATCCAGATTCGCTATTAAAACCTGGTATGTTCACAGAAATTGGATTAAAAAAATAAAGAGGTGATTTTAAGATGAAGGACAAGCGTAAAGGTTTAATAGTTGGAATATTAATAGTAATTGTAGTAGCGTTAGGTGGAATAGGATTTTACTATTGGTACGAAAATACTTATTATGTTTCAACTGAGGATGCAAGGGTGGGTGCAGATTTAGTTAGTGTTACTCCACAAATTTCTGGAAAACTGTTAGAGCTTAATGTTGAAGAAGGGGACACTGTTACAAAAAATCAGATATTAGCACGTCAGGAAATGACTAATCTTCCTGATTCAAGTATAAATCAATCCTTAGTAAGAGCGCCTATTAGTGGTGTTGTAGTTAAAAAACAAGGTACTATAGGGGAAGTGTGGTCAGCAAGTCAAAGCATAGCTACGCTTATAGATCCTAATAAACTTTATGTAAGTGCAAACATAGAAGAAACAAAACTTGGCAAAGTAAGAGTTGGACAAACTGTTGATATCACTATAGATCAATTTGGATCACAAAAGTTTACAGGAAAAGTTAAATCAGTAGGAGAAGCAGCAAACTCCGCATTATCATTGCTTTCATCATCAACTAGTGGTACTTTCACAAAAGTAGTTCAAAGAGTGCCGATAAAAATTCAACTTGATAAGTTTAACAATAAGATACTTCCAGGAACTAATGCAATTATTAAGATTCATGTTAAGTAATGAGGTGACGTATAGTGGAAAAAAATAATAATGAGTCACTGAATCCTTGGTTAGCAATGAGCGTGGTTATAATTGGTACATTTATGTCTATATTAAGCAGCAGTATAATTAATGTTGCTCTTCCTAAAATGATGGCTGTTTTTGGAGTATCATTAGATGATGTAAAATGGGTAATGACAGCCTATACATTAGCACTTGGGGCAATTATACCTTTAACAGGATACTTACAGGAAATATTTGGTGCGAAGAAGGTATACACTGTTGCATTAGCAATGTTTACTGTTGGGTCGGCATTATGTGGATTAGCGTGGAGTAATTCGAGTATGATAGCATTTCGTGTATTTCAAGCTATCGGTGGAGGCATGATGCAGCCTGTTGGAATGGCCATAATATATTCAATATTTCCTAGGGAAAAGATAGGACTTGCTCTTGGGGTCTACGGAATAGCAGCTATGGCAGCACCTGCAATAGGACCAACTTTAGGTGGATTAATTATCGAAAAGATGGATTGGAGACTTATTTTCACTGTTAACTTTCCGATAGGGGTAGTAGGTGTAATATTAGCTATTATCTTGTTAAAAGATGAACCAAGGAAACCATTTAAATCCTTTGATATAATAGGATTTTTATCTTCTACAATAGGTATAGTTAGTGTGCTATACGTTCTTGGAAAAGGTTCCTCAATTGATTGGAGTGATGTAAAATATCCTATGCTACTGACTTTAGGATGTTTAAGCCTTGTATTGTTCGTAGTGAACGAACTTACACATCCGGATCCACTATTAGACTTAAGAGTTCTCAAATTATTTGATTTTAGTATGAGTTTGATTATAACATCTGTTTTATCCATAGGGTTAATGGGAGGATCATATGTATTACCTTTGTTTCTACAAAATGTAAGAGGATATACAGCTATGGAAACAGGACTTATTATGCTGCCTCCCGCATTGGTTATGGGTGCCTTGATGCCTGTAAGTGGAACAATTTTTGATAAAGTGGGAGCAAAGCCAATAGTTATACCTGGGCTTATTATATTAGCAATATCTTCTTTTGACCTTTCAACAGCTATAAATATGAATTCAAGTAAGGAATCAATAATGCTTATTAATTGTGTAAGATCTGTAGGACTAGGCCTTGCTATGATGCCTATTAGCACTGCAGGAATGAATGCTGTAAAAGGAGAAATGATTGCAAAAGCTTCAGCTCTTAATAATACTATAAGGCAGATAGCTAGTTCGCTTGCCATAACCATAATGACAGTAATTATACAATCAAAAACAAACTATAATTATTCAAAATTAGCAGAGCAAATAACTAGTTACAATAAAGTATCTAGTGATACCATAGGTGCTCTAACAAAATTGTACATGCATGAGGGTTTGCCGCAGGGTACTGCTAAGGGGGTAGCGTTGTCTCAATTGACTAGAATGATTCAAGGACAGGCGTCTCTGGACGCTATGGCATATGCTATCGCAGTAACTGCTGCAATAGTAGTTGTATCTATATTTTTAACTTTATTTATGAGAAGTAGTAAAAATGTTAAAAAACAAAAACCTCAAAAACAGCCTAATGAGGGAGGGTCGATAGCTCTTGAGTGATGAAGCAAGAGAAATACAGCTTGAAAAAATTTTTAATATAAACAGAAGTATTCAGAAGAATCTTAGAGGCAGATTTGAAAAATTTGCAAAACAATATGGACTTACGTCACCTCAACTTGTCGTAATATTTAAGATATACGAGACGCCGGCCATAACTCTTCATGAATTAAGTAGTCACATGAGGTTAACGAAAAGTACAGTTTCAGGTATAGTAGATCGTTTAAATAAACAAGGTATTATAGTTAGAGAAATACCTAAAGATAACCGTAGAATTGTAAGTCTATCAATTTCTGAAGAGTTTAAAAAAAATAATGATATATATAGTATGAAGAAAAAATTTATAGATGACTTAGTACGTAATTCTACAAATAATAGTTGTATAGATATAGAAAAAATTATAGATGGGTTAGAGCAATTTAATTCACTTTTAAATGACACTGATTTTTAGTTAAAAGGATAAGGTATTAAAAGGGTAGTCTCAGATAAATATTAAAAGAAGTATGTGGTTTGGAGTAAAAGAAGTATAAATCATGTACTTCTTTTTATATTATATCTCTATTACTATATTAAGATTATATGATAACTTGTGGTTGAAATTGTACATTAATATATTCTAACATATAAAACTATAATAATTAATAAAATGAAGATTTTCGACATGAAAACATATACAAATGCCTATAAATCAAGTTAAATCATATAATGTTTTTGTTGAAATTTACAAAAAATTAATATATAATGAGGAATGCTGATAAGCGAACAATATGTGTAAGAATGGTTTGTATAAGAAAGAAGCTAAATGCAAGTATAGATAACACATAGAAGTTCTTTTATCATCTGAATAATCTAGTATATTAAGAATTGAATATTATAAAGGGAGGCTTAAAATGAAAAAAACTACTTTATTTTGTCTAGTTATAGCAATACTTTTAACCGGTTGTGGTTCTTCTAATGTAACTGGTCAAAAAAATAATACACAAGCGACTAAGACTGTTCAGCAAGGTAATAATAACCAGTTTATAATGGGTGGAAAAATTGCAGCTGATGTACAAGCTGATATAACTTCAAAAATATCAGGTAAGGTTTCAGAAATAAACGTTGATTTAGGTTCAAAAGTAAATCAAGGTGATGTAATTATAAAATTGGATGCACAAGATTTGCAAGCACAAGTGGATCAAGCGCAGGCAGCAGTAAATACAGCAAGGGCAAATTTAGCTAATGCTCAAAATAGTGTGCGTCCTGAACAGATTGCATCAGCACAAGCTACTTTAAATAGTGCAGCTCAAAATTATGAAGTGACTAAAAAGAACTATGATCGTACAAAGGCGTTAGTTGATTCAGGGGCAGCAGCACAGCAACAGCTTGATACAGCTTGGCAACAGCTTGCATCAGCAGAAGCGCAACAAAAAAATGCACAAGAGCAGCTAAATATGCTTAATAATGGACCTACTAAATCTAGTATAGATGTTTATCAAGCACAGGTTAACCAAGCGGAAGCAGCTTTAAAGGTTGCACAGACAGCATTAAGTAATACTACTATTACAGCACCTATTTCAGGGGTAGTAAATGCGAAGAATATCAATGTTGGAGAACTAGCAACAACTAGTACAAAACTTGTATCAATAGTTAATGCTAGTGCACTATATGTAAATGCTTATGCACCATTAGACGTTGTAAATCAGCTTAAAGATGGGCAAGATGTAGTTATTAAAGTATCAGAAATCCCAGATAAACAATTTGACGGTAAAATAGCGGTTATAAATTCAAATGTTAATTCACAAAGCAGAGATGTTCTAGTTAAAGTAACTATATCAGATTCAGATTCGCTGTTAAAACCTGGTATGTTCACAGAAATTGGATTAAAAAAATAAAGAAGGGGGTTTTAATATGAAGGAGAAGCGTAAGGGCCTAATTATTGGAATATTAATAGCAATCGTAGTAGCGTTAGGTGGAATAGGATTTTACTATTGGTACGAGAATACCTATTATGTTTCAACTGAGGATGCAAGAGTGAGTGCAGATTTAGTTAGTGTAACGCCACAAATTTCTGGAAAACTGTTAGAGCTTAATGTTGAAGAAGGGGACACTGTTACAAAAAATCAGATATTAGCACGTCAGGAAATGACTAATCTTCCTGATTCAAGTATAAATCAATCCTTAGTAAGAGCGCCTATTAGTGGTGTTGTAGTTAAAAAACAAGGTACTATAGGGGAAGTGTGGTCAGCAAGTCAAAGCATAGCTACGCTTATAGATCCTAATAAACTTTATGTAAGTGCAAACATAGAAGAAACAAAACTTGGCAAAGTAAGAGTTGGACAAACTGCTGATATCACTATAGATCAATTTGGATCACAAAAGTTTACAGGAAAAGTTAAATCAGTAGGAGAAGCAGCAAACTCTGCTTTATCACTACTTCCATCTTCAACTAGTGGTACTTTCACAAAAGTAGTTCAAAGAGTACCAATAAAAATTCAACTTGATAAGTTTAACAATAAGATACTACCAGGAACCAATGCAGTTGTTAAGATTCATGTTAAGTAACGGGGTGATGTTATAATGGAAGAGAAGAACGACAGCTTATTGAATAGTTGGTTAGCGTTAGGTGTAGTTATAATAGGTACTTTTATGTCCATACTAGATAGTAGTATAGTTAACATTGCTCTTCCTAAAATGATGGCCGTTTTTGGTGTACCACTAGATGATGCAAAATGGATATTAACTTCTTATACATTAGCACTTGGAGCAATCATACCATTAACAGGATATTTACAGGAGGTTTTTGGACCTAAAAGGATATACGTGTTTGCCTTGGCAATGTTTACATTAGGTTCATTACTATGTGGATTTGCTTGGAGCAATACAAGTATGATAGTATTTCGTATAGTTCAGGCTATCGGTGGTGGTATGATAATGCCAGTAGGAATGTCTATAATATATCAGATGTTTCCTAGGGAAAAAATTGGGCTTGCCCTTGGTTTCTGGGGAATAGCAGCTATGGCAGCTCCTGCTACTGGACCAACATTAGGTGGATACATTATTGAAAAAATGGACTGGAGACTTATATTTACGGTCAATGTTCCTATAGGAATAATTGGTGTAATATTGGCTGGTATTTTATTAAAAGGCACAGAGAAAAAGCCATTTAAGTCCTTTGATATAATAGGATTTTTATCCTCTACAATTGGTCTAGTTAGCGTACTATACGTTCTTGGAGAGGGTTCATCAATAGATTGGGGAAAAATCCAAAACCCAATTTTAATGACACTCGGTTGTTTAAGTCTCGTACTATTCGTAGTTAATGAACTTACACATCCAGAACCCTTATTAGATCTAAGAGTTCTCAAACTCTTTGATTTTAGTATAAGTTTAGTTATAACCTCTGTTTTAACCTTAGCTTTAATGGGTGGTGCATATGTATTGCCTCTATTTTTACAAAACATGAGAGGATATACTGCTATGCAAACAGGAATTATTATGTTGCCTTCTGCACTAGTTGTTGGGGTTATGATGCCCATAAGTGGCAGTCTTTTCGATAAATTTGGAGCAAAGCCAGTCGTTATACCTGGATTGATAATATTAGCTATAAGTTCTTATGATCTTTCAACGGCTATAAATATGAATTCAAGCAAAGAGGCAATAGTACTTATTAGCTGTTTAAGATCTGTAGGACTAGGGCTTGCTATGATGCCGATTAGTACTGTGGGTATGAATGCTGTAGCAACAGAGTTGGTTGGAAAAGCTTCAGCTCTTAACAATACTATAAGGCAGATAGCTGGTTCTCTCAGTATAACTATAATGACAACGCTTATACAATCAAAAACAGACTATAATTATTCAAAACTAGCGGAGCAAATAACTAGTTATAACGCAACATCTAATGAGACTGTAGGAATATTAACAAAATCATATATGCATGCTGGTTTGCCACAAGGATCAGCCAAAGGAATGGCGGTGTCTCAATTAACTAAAATGGTTCAAGGTCAAGCAGCGGTAGATGCAATGGCATATTCTGTTGTTGTAACTGCTGCTATAGTAGTTGTAGCTATACTTTTAACTTTACTTATGCGTGGTAGTAAAAAAGTAAAAAAACAAAATACTGAAGGAGGTAAAGTCGTCCTTGAATAATGAATTAGCAGAAAGGCAAGCAGAGAAAGTACTTAATGCATTTAGAAGTATTAAGAAAAATTTTAGAAACAGATTTGAAAAAATTGCAAAACAATATGGATTTACATCGCCTCAACTTGCTGTTATATTTCAGCTATATGAAACTCCATCAATAACTCTTTATGAGTTAAGTAATCACATGATGTTAACGAAAAGTACGGTTTCAGGTATAGTGGATCGTTTAACTAAGCAAGGTGTTGTAATTAGAGAAATACCTGAAGACAACCGCAGAATCGTAAACTTGTCAATTTCTGAAGAGTTTAAAAAAAATAATGATATTGGTAGTATAAAGAAGAAATTTATGACTGACTTAATATGCAATCCTGAAAGTGGTTATAATTCTGTAGATATAGAAAAAATTATAACTGGATTAGAGCAATTAAATTCACTTTTAAGTGATAGTGATTGTAAGTAAGTTTTATACTTTAAGATTTGAGATAAATACTTCAAAATTTATAAATTGTAAAATGAAATAATTGAGCAGCCTGTGTATTATTAAATCACAGGCTATTTTTTATGTTTCTATAAAGAGGATAAATCATATAGAGCTTCTTCTTTTACTTTTTCTAAGGAATGAATTTTTAATTAAGTTATAAAACTTTAACTTAATTGACATAGAATCGTAACAATTGAAGGGTAATATATGTATGTGAGGATATATTTAACATAGGGAACATTAATGAGAAGTAATATAGATTCATGCATTAAAGTTAACGTGGTGGTGATTGAAAATGTATTGTAGAAAAATAATGAGTAAAACTGAGAATATGATAAATGCAGCAAATAAGCTAAATATGTATAGAATGCCAATAAGTCAAACTTGGATTAGATTGATTATGGATAATATTACAATTAATGATAGATCTACAATAAAGTTTTCAACTATAACTATAGGTAAATTGATAGATAGTTTTATTAAATATTTATTATCAGAGGGAAAAGAATTTGATAAAATTATACTTACTTCTATTGCTTACGAAATTGCCTACAAAGATATTTCTTATGATTACTTTATGACAGCAATGAATTATTTTGAAGAAAGCTATATTAGTGTTTTATCTAAAAAAGTTCCTAGTGGCGATTTAATTGAGTATTTATTACAGATTAACAATCTATATGGTAAATTTATTACGTATATTTCAGAAGAATATTTTAATATTAAGGATACAACAGTAATTGCACTAGTTAAACTGGCAGAACTGAGAGATGATGTAACAGGAAATCACTTAGAAAGAACAAAAGAATATGCTAGTTTATTGGCAAAAAGCTTAAATTTAGACAATGAGTATGTAAAAAAAATTGAAAGAGCAAGTCTACTCCACGATATAGGCAAAGTCGGTATAAAAGATAGTATTTTGTTAAAGCCAGGAAAACTTACAAATGATGAATTTGAAGAAATAAAACAACATACCATTATTGGTGCTAGAACGATTTACGAAATAATTAAGTCTACAAATGTCGATTATGATTATTTAAACATGGCCATAAATATAGCGTTACATCATCATGAAAAATACGATGGCTCTGGTTATCCACACGGCCTAAAAAAAGAAGGAATTCCTTTAGAGGCTAGGATATTTGCACTAGCGGATGCTTATGATGTGATAGTTTCAAGACGTCCTTATAAGGACGCTTTACCCCATCAAGAAGCCGTAGAAAAAATAGTTTTTGACTCAGGAAAACATTTTGACCCTATTATAGTTAATACTTTTTTAAAAGTTCAAGATAATTTTAATGAAATCAATATTAGTCATAAAGAATCTATTAATTGATATGGTTTAGAAATACTGATTAAATATTTGTCTTTATGGATCAAAGTATTAGAAAATGCTACCTTTACAGGACTTCTAGTAACCCCTATATATTTTTGTAGAAATATATAGGGGTTACCTTTTTGATTTCATTAATATGTCACCATTAGAGCAATAACTTTTGTTGACTTATTGTGTGAAATTTATATTTTTTATAACATAATATAAGAATGAGATTTAAGTAAGTGAGAATTTAGAAGATCAAAGCAAAAATGCATATGTTAAATATACTTATTCAGACTATTTATGCCCATAGCTAATTTGAATATTAATTTCCCTATAGTAAGTATAAATAATATTGTAACTAATTTGTAACAAAAATATATTATAATAAGATTAACAATAGTTTTTTAGGAGGTATACTATGAATAACAAAAATATATTAGTAGTTGATGACGAACCATTGATAAGAAAACTTGTAACAGACTTTCTAAAAAAATCAGGATATACTACAATTGAGGCTGAGGATGGTCGAAAGGCGTTAGAGTTATTTTCTGAAGAAGATATAGATTTAATAATTCTTGATGTTATGCTTCCTGAATATGACGGTTGGACTGTGTGTAGAGAAATAAGAAAGAAGTCAAAGGTTCCTATAATAATGCTCACTGCAAGAGGAGAGGAATTTGATGAACTCTTTGGATTTGATATTGGAGCGGATGAGTATATTGCCAAACCTTTTAGTCCTAATATATTAATAGCAAGAGTAAATGCTGTACTTAGAAGGGCAGTCACAGTAGCAGACACTAATCTTAAAGAGTTCAATGGACTAACAATAGACCAGAGTGCACGTCAGGTTGTTATTGAAGGAACTACGGTTGAATTAAGTCCAAAGGAATATGAATTATTAAATTACCTTGTTGAGAATTATGGAAAAGCATTAAGCAGGGAGCAAATATTGGATAAGGTTTGGGGATATGATTACTATGGAGATCTAAGAACAGTAGACACTCATATAAATAGATTAAGAATAAAATTGAATTCAAAAAGTAATTATGTGCAAACTGTACGTGGTTATGGTTATAGATTTGAGGTTGAGAAATGATTAAATCAATAAGATCAAAGCTTTTTATTTCAATAACCTTTTTGCTTATATTCTTTATTTCTGTTTTGTGTATACTAAATAATTTATATCTTGAGCAGTATTATATAAATAAGAAGAAAAATACTCTTACAGAAAATGCAAAGAAGCTTGCGAGTATATATAGTGGAAATGCAAGAGATATACAGGATGAACTAGACAGAACTGCAAATATAACTGGTAGTAACATTGATATACGTGATAATGATGGAAAATTAGTTTATAGCTCTTCGCGTAGAGAACCAGATGAAAGAAATATGGTAGGTAGGATAGGTATAATAGGAATAGGTCGCATGGAGAAGTCGGAATTAAAATCTAAAATGGTGCCGCCACCAGATCTTCAACCAGATAACGGGGAAGTTAACAAATATGCTAAAGGTAAATATATCTTTGAAAACAGAAGAGATATGAAGATGAATATAGATTTTCTTACTCTTGTAACAAAATTAAACAATGGAGATATACTTTCAATAAGAGTTCCTTTAGTTTCAATAAAAGAAAGTGTAGATATTGCAAATAGATTCATAATCATTACAGGGATTATAATCATAATTTTAGGAAGTATTTGGGCATATATTTTTTCAAGAAGATTTACAAAGCCAATATTAGAGTTAAATAAAATTGCTAGGAATATGGCTAAATTTGAATTTGGTGAAAAATGTAAAATAGATAATAATGATGAAATTGGACAACTTGGTCAAAGCGTTAACTATTTATCTGATGAGCTAGATATGGCAATTACAGAATTGAATATAAAGAATAAAAAGCTTGAAGAAGATATTGAGAAAGAAAGAAAAATAGACGAGATGAGGAAAGAATTTGTTTCTAGTGTATCTCACGAGTTAAGAACTCCATTAGCTGTAATACAGGGGTATGCTGAGGGACTTATTAGTAATGTTGCTGAAAGTGAAGAAGATAGAAGGTTTTACTGCGATGTTATTATGAAAGAAACAGATAAAATGAATAAGTTAGTTAGAGATTTGCTCAATCTTTCTCAAATTGAATCAGGATATTTTCAAATTGAAAAGACTGAATTTAATTTAACATCCTTAATGGAATATGTACTTAATAAATATAAATCTACTTTTGAGGAAAAGAACATTGAAATACAGTTTGAACCTGGTGAAAGTGTTGCTGCTTATGGAGATATGGTGAGGATTGAGCAGGTACTTACAAATTACATTAATAATGCTATTAATCATATAAGTGGTGATAGAATTATTAAAATAGGAAAGACAATAAGTGGTAATAAAATAAGAGTAAGTGTATTTAATACTGGAAACCATATACCACAGGAGTTCCTCAATAAGATATGGAAGAGTTTTTATAAAGTTGATAAGGCCAGAACAAGAGCTTATGGTGGATATGGTCTGGGGCTTTCTATTGTAAAGGCCATTCAAGATTTACATCATAATTCTTATGGAGTAGAGAATATGGAGGATGGTGTGAGTTTTTGGTTTGAAGCTGATAGGGCTGAAGCAGAAATATCCTGAATCTAGTTTTATATAAAAAATATAACCTTAAACCATAATAATCTAAAGTAAGCACTATAGATGTCATTGAATTTTAATAACATCTATAGTGCTTACTTTAGATTATTGATTGAATTATGAATGCCAAAATATTATAAGAATTTTAGTTACTTCTTAGAACTTGATAGTCTATCCATCTCATCCGAGATATAAATAAGTTTTTGTAAGCTATCTTTAATACCTTCAATCGATGACTTTTGTTGCTCAGTAGCTTGCAAAGTAGAACTTGATGAATCAATAGTTTTGTCAAGGGAATGGTGTATCTTGTGTGTTAATTCTGTTACTTCTAAAGCTGTTTCTTTTGAATTTTGAGATAATTTTCGTATTTCCGTGGCAACCACACCAAAACCTCTTCCTGCATTTCCAGCTCTTGCAGCTTCTATTGCAGCGTTTAGACCAAGCATTTTAGTTTGATCAGCTATAGTTTTTATTGAATCTAATATTGTGTTTATCTGCAAAGATATATCCTTAACAACATTTATCTCTTTACCTAACATATATTGATTATTTGTAACATTCGATGAAGATGACGATAACTCTTCCATTGCCGATGATATTTGTGAAAAGTTTTCAGATAGAGTACGTGACATCGATTTGAGCATTAATTGCTCATAACCTATCTTTGAAAGTGAATTTGATACAATAAATAATACTTCTGCAGCAGCCTTCACATTTTTTTCGGTAGTTAACTTAACCTTATTTACTGCATCAACGTAGCTATCCGAGTTGATCCCTATTTCTTTTGCAGTTTTAATATAGTCTGCCTCCACAGGTGGTGAGGTTAATATCTGTCCACCTAAAATAGTGCCTATTTGCTTACCATCAATGAGAATTGGTGCTGCAAAATCAATTAATCCTGCATGGCACTTATATACGTAGGGCTTTCCGGTTCTTGCAGCTTCTTCTCCACCTTTTCTATGAGATTCAGAACATCTAGTAACGCCTACAGCAGTAGACTGTGTAAGATCCATACAAAAATTTGTGTAGGAGCTTGGCTTGGTTACGGGATTACCGTTAATATCCACAGTTACACTAGCAATATCCATGCTCTCAGCAAAGTTGTCCTGGAATTTTTGAAGCAAGTCGATATCTATTACGTCCTTTATTTGTAGTGAGCCTATATCAAAGTATTTCGTTACCGTTTTCATATTCATAATAAAATCCCCCATTATATTAATTTTGTATTATTACATATGTTTGAAGATTAGTTACAGCGATTATTGTTAACTGGACAAATTATTTTTAGTACGTAAATCTTATATGATATTTAATATAGGATTTAAATGCATGTTTTTAACATATAAGTTCAGTAAAACATACGTGTTAGAAGACTCTAAGAATATAGATATTTCGAATTAGGCCTTAATATAAAATTCTAAGTTCTAATTATAACAGAGTAGCTATTAAATATGTAAATTTCAATGTTTAAGAGCAACTAGTTCCCAATTCTTAAAGTAGAACTCTATATATTATATCAAGTTTAACTGTTATAATAAAGTATGAAAAGCTTGACATAGATTCACAATATGATTTCAATCAAGAGAAAGTATTTTGACTCTAGATTGTTTAGGAGTACATAAAATTAGAGGGAACTTTAATTTATAAATAATTATATATCTAAGATGAAAAATAGAATAGGAGTTGAATAGTATGATTAATTTTGGAATTATAGGTACCAACAAGATAACAGATCAATTTATAAAAGGTGCAAGTTTACTGAAAGATTTTAAACTAAATGCTGTTTATTCTAGAACAGAGGAAAGGGCAAAAAGCTTTGCAGAAAAATATGGTGTGAAAAATATATTTACTAATTTAGAAGAAATGTTAAAAAGTAATTGTATTGATGCAGTTTACATAGCAAGCCCTAATTCAATTCATGCGGAGCAAGCTATTATATGTTTAAAAAGTAAAAAGCATGTTCTTTGTGAAAAACCAATAGCATCTAATAAAGCTGAATTAAATTATATGATAGAGGCCGCCAGAAGTAATAATGTGTTACTCATGGAGGCTATGAAATCTACATTTTTACCAAACTTTAAGGCCGTAGAAGATAATCTTCATAAGCTAGGTAAAATAAGAAGATATTTCGCTAGTTACTGTCAATACTCTTCTAGATATGATCCATATAAGGAAGGAAAAACAGTAAACACCTTTGATCCTAAGTTTTCAAATGGTTCAATTATGGATATTGGAACTTATTGTATATATCCAGCAGTAAAGCTATTTGGTATGCCGCAGGACATAAAAGCATCAGCGCTAAAGTTGCCTTCTGGAGTGGATGGTGAAGGAAGTCTCATTCTTTCTTACGAGGATATGGATGCTGTTATAATGCATTCGAAGATAGCAGACTCACATATTCCTTGCGAAATTCAAGGTGAAGAGGGTAGTATGATAATTGATAAAATCAGCAACACAGAAACAGTAAAGATTGTATATAAAAATGGTGAGTGTGAGGAATTATCTGTACCACAATTAAAAGAAACAATGTATTATGAGGTAAAAGAATTTATAGAATTAATAAAAAACAATGAGAAAGAGTCTAAGGTAAATTCATATAGCCAATCATTAAGAGTTATTGAGATAATAGAAGAGGCTAGAAGACAGACTAGTGTAGTGTTCCCTGCAGATAATAAATCTATATAAACATATACAATTATTAATAAGCTGAAAATATTTTCAATTAGATTATATAATTTGAGTGATCCTAATGGATATAAGTATAATTTATCGAATTCAAATTAAAGAAAATCTTTAAAACAAATAAAAACATCTTCTGTAAAAAGGAGATGTTTTTATTTACTTGGGATAATTTTAACAAAAGTACTTGAAAAATGGTCTAAATGTATTATAATAGAAATATCGAATGAAATTGAGAATCATTTTCAATAATTAAATAAGTTTATAATTAATATATGTTTTTTAAATTAGTCCATATAGAGTCTTATGGATATTATGTTTAAGGAGTGAGAGTTATGTCAAAGTTAATAGGATTACATGAAGTGGAACTTAAAGCGAAGGTTAGAGTGGTACAGATAAACCCTGAAAGCAAAATGAGAAGAAGAATAATGGATATGGGGATAGTTAAAGGTACTGAGATTGTATTAGAGGGAAAAGCGCCTATGGGAGACCCTATAGAAATTAGAGTAAGGGGATATAATTTGAGTCTTAGAAAAAGTGAAGCTAAGGACGTTATTGTAGAAGTGATATAGGATTTTATAGACGAATTATAATTTCTCTGGTTACACAATTTGATGAAATAGGCTTAGACAACAATAATCTATATCAGAGAGGAGGGCTTTAGTATGAGCAGCGTGTGTATTCCTTTAAACTCCATCGGAATTGGTAGGTATGCGGAAGTAAACAACGTAGAGGGTGGAGAGCTTATGGGAAAAAAGCTCATGGAAATGGGAGTTAATAAAGGAGCAGTAATTGAAGTTGTTAGAAATGACGCAGGACCTTTAATTATAAAAGTCGGAGAAAGCCGTTTGGTATTAGGAAGAGGAATGGCACAAAAGGTTATGGTTAGGGAGGTTTAAAATTATTATTTTAAATATAGGAATATAGGGAGGACAAAATGAGTAAAGAATTAGTAATTGCTTTAGCTGGTAATCCTAATTGTGGTAAAACCAGTTTATTTAATGAGTTAACAGGTTCAAAACAGCATGTAGGTAACTGGTCTGGAGTTACAGTTGAAAAGAAGGAAGGAAAACTTAAATTTGGAGACAGAAATATAACAGTAGTAGATTTACCAGGAACTTATAGTCTTGGAGCTTATTCAGAAGATGAGGTAGTAGCGCGTAACTTTATACTGAAGGATAAACCTGATGTAGTGGTTAACGTAATTGATGCTAGTAATATCGAAAGAAACTTATACTTAACAATGCAGCTTTTAGAAACAGGAACTAAGGTGATTTTAGCACTTAATATGATGGATGAAGCTAAAAATAAGAAGATAGAGATAAATATAAATAAGTTGTCAAAGGAATTTAATGTACCTGTTGTTGCTACAGTAGCCACTAAAGGTGAAGGAATAAAAGAACTTATAAATGAGGCAGTAAAATTAGGTGATACAAAAGGAAATAATGTATATAAAATTGATTATGGTAAAGATGTACAAAAGGAAATTGAAATTTTAGAAGATGCAATTTCCGAGTGTGCAGCAACTTTAGAGTATCCAGCCGGATGGACAGCGATAAAGCTTTTAGAGAATGATGAGTATATAAAAAAATACATACAGGAAAAAGAGAATCTTAAAAACATAAGTAATAAAGCACAAAAAAGTGAAGAGAATTTAATAACAATAATAGGATATGAACCAGATACCTTCATAATAGATAAGAGATATGAAATAATAAGTGAAATAATACAAAAGACAGTTAAGAAAGAAGTAGTTAGAGTAGAAAGTGCATCTGATAAAATTGACAAGTGGGTTACACATAAGTGGTTTGGAATACCTATATTCGGAATAATAATGTTTACTATGTATCAAATAAGCATGACTTTCGGTAATGGATTCCTAGGTGGAAAAGTAGATGATGCTTTTAGTGCACTTGGCGAGTGGGCTGGAACAACTTTGACTAACATGGGTACACCGGAGTTACTGAAATCCTTTATAACAGATGGTATTATAGGTGGCCTTGGATCAGTACTAGTATTTATACCTATGATTTTTACTATGTATTTTGTTATAGCTATACTTGAAGATAGTGGTTACATGGCTAGAGCTGCCTATGTAATGGATAGATTTATGAGCTCTATTGGTCTTCATGGAAAAACAGCTATCTCTCTAATAATATCT
The DNA here is from genome assembly GCF_056135525.1 of Clostridium sp. CS1-1. Lineage (NCBI taxonomy): Bacteria > Bacillati > Bacillota > Clostridia > Eubacteriales > Clostridiaceae > Clostridium > Clostridium sp. CS1-1. Next base: position 849,091 of record NZ_CM148680.1, read on the forward strand.
GGTGGCTGTAATGTTGCGGGAATAATGTCTACGAGAACATTGGATAGTAGGAAAGATAGAATGGTGGCAATCCTTATAAATCCGTTTGTATCTTGCTCAGCTAGATTACCAGTTTATGCATTATTTGCGGGTGCTTTTTTCTCAGGTAAAAAACTAGGGATCTTTGATCAAGGTGGAATTGTAATATTCTCTCTATATGCCCTAGGAATTATAGTTGCAATATTAGTAGGTAAATTTTTCAGCGCGAAAGTATTTAAAGGAGAAGAATCTTATTTCATAATGGAATTACCTCCTTATCGTATACCAACAGCTAAAGGTATATTTATTCATATGTGGGAAAAATCACAACACTTTATAAAAAAGATGAGTACAATTATATTAGGATTAGTTATAATTGTTTGGGCACTTTCAAACTTACCAGCTGGAGTGGAGCCTGCAAGTAAAGATAGTTTAATTGGTATAGTAGGATCAGTTATTGCGCCAATATTTAAGCCAGCAGGTTTCGGAACATGGCAGGCAGCAGTATCACTTATAACTGGTATTGGTGCAAAAGAAGCAGTGGTAAGTACTTTAGGAACAGTATATGGAGTAGGCGATGGAGATCTTACATCAGTTATTCAACAGGCATTTACACCACTTACAGCGTTAGCTTTCATGGTAATGTCCCTTTTATATTGTCCTTGTGCAGCTACTATAGGAGCAATAAAAAGAGAAACAAACTCAAGCAAATGGGCGGTGGCGGCAACAGTATATACCTGTGTAATCGGTTGGATAGCAGGAGTTCTAGTATATCAAATAGGAAAACTCTTAGGATTTAGTTAATAAGGAATATTAGAAGGGAAAAGTCTACCTTTACACTGATAATGATTATCAATTTCAAGAAGTAGACTTTTTATAAAAGGGGGGCAAGGTTTTATGAGTATTTTACTTGTGGGAGGAGACAGGCTTGGTGGTATAACAGAAAAGTTAACTAAAAGTGGGTTTGAAAATATAGAACATATAAGCGGTAGAAAAAATAGTGATAAAAGAATAAAAATACCGCAAAAGACAGATCTAATATTAGTTTTAGTAGATTATGTAGGTCATAGTTTAACAGAATTTATTAAAAAAGAATCAAAACGAAATGGTATAAAAATTGCATTTTCTAAGCGTTCATGGGTATACATGGAGAAAGCTATACAGGAATGTGCTAAGTGGAATTAAAGAACTTAGAGGTTATAGAAAATATAAAATTTTCAATAAACATAACTATAAAAGGGTGTTGATAGAAATGATTAACGAATTCAATGATATCAATTATATTGGGGATAAATTAAGAGATGGAGGATACAAACTTACTAAGCAAAGGCTTTACATAATAAAGGTAATTTATAAAAATAACATGCATATGAATGCGGATGAAATATACAGCAAAGTAAAAGGAAATAATATAGGTCTCAGCACCGTATATAGAAATCTTATAATTTTGGAAAAAGTTGGTATTTTAAAAAAGATAAATATAACGAACACCAGTTACTATGAGTTAGATTTAACAGATAAGTATAAGTTTAATATTCATGCTAAATGTGTTAAATGCAATAAGATAGTAGACATAGAGGAAACGGAGATATCAGAAGAATACGGAAATCTTTTAAAAAGTCTAAAAATAAAGCATGAAATTTTTATTAAAAACACTAGTATTGTTATGTCTGGAGTATGTAAAGAATGTGAAACGAAACTTAAAATAAGTTAATAGGTTTTGGTCAGAGGTGAATTTATTGAGTTTATTAAACAAATTAATAGAGAAGATAATGTGCAGATTTAATGAAAAAAAAATACACAATGATTCTGCTGAAGATAAAAGTGAAGTTAATAATAGCAAAGCAATAGAAATTGCGGAGGGAGTTAAAATAGTTTCAAATAAAATTACAGATAATACTTCCTTTATAAAAGGTTTAATTAATGAGATAGAAGGTTCAGCAAATAATAATTTAAATATATCTGAAAGGTTAACAGAAGAAATGTCTACTGTATCAGCAAAGGGGGAAGAGATGTATTTTTCAATAAAAGAAATTGAGAAATCAACATCATTGATAGCTGAAAAAGTTCTAGAGACTTCTCAAAATACTGAAGTTGTTAGTAAAAAATCAAGTGAATTAAAGAATGAAGTTTTAAATTCTATTCAAAAGTCTAAATTTATGTTAGATAAGGTGAAATTAGAATTAAATGAAGCAATTGAAGGATCAAAAGAGGTAGAAAAAATATATGAGTTTTCAGAAGATATAATAAAAATAACAAAACAAACAAATCTTTTAGCATTAAATGCATCTATAGAAGCAGCCAGGGCAGGAGAAGCAGGAAAGGGCTTTACGGTAGTTGCAGGAGAGGTTAGAAAGTTAGCAGAAGAATCTGAGAAAATTGTAAAAAATATAAATGGAATAATAAACAATGTTAGCCTTTCAGTTAAAAGGCTAAATGAGTCCTCTTATGAAGTACTCAACTATTTAGCTGAAACCGTAAACAAAGATTATGATAAGATTATCAAAGTGTGTGAAGAGTACGCTAAAGATGCTGTGAATTTTAATGATGTAATGAATAATGTAAGCAATTCAACAGGAGAGATAAGTGTGTCTGTAGAAGAGTTGACTAACGTAATAAATGAGGTTTCCGGTACCATAAAGAAATCTTCAGATAACGTTACAGAAATGTCTTTTGATATTTTATCAACGGTGGACAAGGTATATGAAGTTAAAGAAAATATCGAGAAAAATACAAATGACGTTGAAAAATTACATTCTTTAATTAGAGAGTTTTAATAAAGAAAGGGTGTTTGGAAATGTTAATGAAAATATTAAGAAGATTAGCCCAAGGTGGAGCCTATTCAAATAAATCTGTAGCGAAAGAATTAGGAATAGATGAAAGTTTAGTGGAGCAAATGATACTACAGCTTGAGAAGCTAAAATACATAGAGAAGGATAGTATGAATAACTCTTCAGCAAGTTGTGAAAGTGGATGCGGAAGTTGTTCGTCAAAGAGCAGCTGTTGTAGTAGCAATAATATTGATATGAATATATGGAAGATTACCGAGAAAGGTAAAAAGGCTATAATAGGATAGTATTAGCAATATTATGCTGATTTGTAATAAAAATCATTATTAATTAAGAGTAATTAAAGTAATGGAGGATAGAGTTATGGGTAAAGACGAACTAAATAGTTTCGTAAACATTGTAAATAATTATAATAATATGGAATATTTATTTTCAACAATATTATGTAGTGCTGGTCCAACAATAGTAAGAGAAAAAGTATCCTCCTTGATTACTTTTAGTAGTGATAATCGTAATTTACAGAATACATGGGATCAATATAAAAATCAAATAGAAGAGATACTTAATATTAAGTTTTTTGAATTAAAGAAGAGTGAAAAAAATACTGTTGTTTTGTTTTATAATGAAGAAAAATTACATAGTGTCATAAGGGAAGAAAGAAACATACAATTTTTAAATAGATTCGGATATAATAAGGAAATGAGATTAGAAGAATGTTTAGTTCTTTTAAGCAAGCGTTTTGAAGATACTTGTCCGCATGAAATAGGAATCTTTCTGGGGTATCCCGTTGATGATGTGGCTTTCTTTATTGATTGTCCTAATGTAAAATGTAAGGCTATAGGATACTGGAAAGTTTATCACAATGTTGAAGAAGCAAAGAATATTTTTAGAAAATATGATCAAATAAAACACAGTATTATTAGGATGATTATAAAGGGAATTAAACCAACAGAAATATTAGGCAATAGTATTGGAAATTTCATATGTTATGCTAATTAAGAAATATTTTCTTTAAATAAATATAGAGATATCTTAATTAGTTAGGCTTGATAAATAATGAATATTAACATATTTTGATATATAGCAAGTACACACAGACGAGAACGTACATGTAAGAGAAATACTTAAGTATCTTATATGTACGTTTTTGTATTTTTTAATTAGAAGATTGACTATTATTAGTTTTTGTACTTTGTGTAGTATTATCATGGTTTCCTTGTCTATTATTTATGTTTTTAAAGTTACCTCTAACTTTTTCCATAACAGCATCAGCTTGAGTTTGGGTAATAGTACCATCAGCTACTAATTGACTTAAGGGATTTATCCTTTCGCCTTGACCATCATTTTTAGGGTTTTCTTGCGAATTATTTTGATCATTATTTTGTGATTTAGGAGCATTTTGTTTATTTCTCACAGGGCGGGTTGAAAGAGATTCTACAATTTTATCTGCCTGAACCTGTGTTATAGTTCCAGCCGTTACAAGTGACTGAATGCTCTCTTGTGTTTGTTTTTTCATATCTTCTTCAGTAGACTTAGTTCCATTTTTTGTACTCTTGTCTTGAGTTTCACTGCTTGTACTACTATTCTGAGTACTAGAGGTTTGAGATGTGCTGCTGGCATTTTTATTGTTTTGACAACCAGCAAAGAAAGTTACAGACATTACTACTGCGATTAAAGATAAAGTTGCTTTACTAAATAGGTTATGTTTTTTCATCTTTACACCTTCCTTATATAAATTAAGTTTTTATTGTAATATTTAACTATTTTTGTTGATTCTTCATTTTTAAATATTAAACTAATATTATTACAGAACTGTTACAATAATATAACAGAATGGATACATAATGTAAAAGTTAGAATTAATATCATTATTAGAATGCTTAAGACAAAGTTTATAATCATACGATAACTATATTTAAAATCTATATAATAGTCTTTATATCATTGAAATCAAGAAATTACTTTAATGAATAAAAAGAGGATCAATAGTATTCTAAGGTAAGACTATTAGTATAAAAATGAATAACTAGTGATTTAAGTTGAAAATTAAGTAAGTTTAATATATTATTAGTAAATATACATTATTGTCTGTAGCATAAAGGGGTGTTAGATATGGAAAGTAAAAATTTAAAAATTGTTGTAGCAGGAGACATATGCATAAATTCTCTACAATGGGTTACAGAACCGCAAGATACTAAAGGCTTAAATTGGCAAACACATCTAAATGTACATAGTGTTTTAAAGGCAGGAGAATCTTTACTTTTGGCAAAATTTGTAGCTTTAGCAACAGGAGTTTCTGTATACTCTCCTAAAATAGATGATAAAGAGTTAAACTTGTCAAAGGACTATCTTCGTTCCATCGCAGAGTTAAGCCTTTTTCCTATATCCAATGAGGGAAAGGATAATAATAAAGTATATAGGATAAAGCGATTTTTGGGATTTGCTGGCCCGTCATCTGATAATCCAAAATTATTGCCTATAATTAACGATGATGTTAATGCTGATATAGTTATAATAGATGATGAAAATAACGGTTTCAACTCTGATGAAAAGTTTTGGCCTTTAGCTTTAAAATCAACTGAGAAGTCTCCAATAATTTTATATAAGATGAATAACCCGAATGGATCTACTGAACTTTGGGAGCAACTAGAAAAGTTTCATGTTGAAAGAACTATAGTGATTATAAATGGTGATGATTTGCGTTCAAAGGGAGTTAACATCAGTAAAAGCCTTTCTTGGGAAAGAACTGCGCAGGATTTTGTGTGGCAAATTAATAATAATCCTAATCTTGCTTTTCTTGCAGGCTGTCATCATCTTATAGTACCTTTTGGGCTTGAAGGTGCCATCTACTATAGAAATGGTGGAGTAAATGAAGCTTATCTATACTTCATACCTTATGAATCTGAGGGAGGTTCTTTTAAGGATAATCAAGGGAAAATGTATGGGCTTACTTCATGTTTTGTTGCAGGGCTCACACGTAGCATTGCCTCTGAAAATCAGAATGAAGAAGAGCTTTCCTTATTAATAGGTGAAGGAATACGTGAGGGCATTGTTGCTGCTCAAAAATATTTTGTTAATGGTTTTGGAAAAGATATTGAGAACTTTGAATTCCCTAATCCTACAATTTTTACTGAAGAAGAAAATGATTTTATATATAGAGACTTAATTCAAGATGTTAGAATGCCGGACATAATTCATAAAGATAATAATTATTATTGGTATATTCTTAGTGATAAGAGTTCCACAAATTTAGCGGAAATAGCATATGATATTGTAAAAAATGGAGTGAAAAATGTACTTAACTCTATACCGATAGCTCAGTTTGGAAATTTACAGACTGTAGATAGAACAGAAATTGAAAGCTATAGAAGTATCAAAAATCTAATGTGGGAGTATATTTCTACTAAAAATACAGTTCGTCCTCTTTCTATAGCTGTATTTGGTACTCCGGGTTCTGGAAAATCTTTTGGTGTTACGGAAATAGCCGCAAGTATTGCCCCAGAATTAATAGAGAAGTTGAATTTTAATTTATCACAATTTAGGTCGCCATTAGATTTAATTAGCGCCTTTCATAAAGTAAGAGATTTTTCTTTAGAAGGTAAGATACCTCTAATATTTTTTGACGAATTTGACTCGGCTTTTGAAGGGAAATTAGGGTGGCTCAAATACTTTTTGGCACCCATGCAGGATGGTGCCTTTAGAGAAGGAGATTCTATTCATCCTATTGGAAAAGCCATTTTTGTATTTGCAGGTGGAACAAGTACTACTTTTAGAGAGTTTCATGGAGAAGATATAAAGGATGAGAATGAAAGGAAACAATTTCTTTTGGAATTTAAGGGAGCGAAAGGACCAGATTTTATAAGTCGATTAAGAGGATATGTAAATATTTTAGGACCGAATCAAACAAATGAGAAGGACCAATTATTTATAATCAGAAGAGCGATGCTATTACGTTCATTATTAGAACGTAAAGTACCTCACCTTATAAATGACAAGGGAGAAGCTAAAATTGATAACGGAGTACTAAGAGCACTCCTTAAAATTCGAAAATATAAGCATGAATCAAGATCTATGGAAGCTATATTAGAAATGAGTATGCTAATTAATGCGAAAATCTGGGAGCAATCTGATTTGCCTTCTAAAGAACAGTTGAAATTGCATGTAGATGAGGAACAATTTTTGCGCCATATGATGCATGATGCATTTTATAGTGAAAAAATTGAAAGTCTTGCAATAGCTATTCATGAAAAATATAGAATGCTTAGTGAAAATAGTAGAAACATCGATCCAGATTTCATAGTACCTTGGCAGGAGCTTAGCGAAGAACTTAAAAATTCTAACAGAGATCAGGCTATACATATTCCTAATTCTTTGCTGAAAATTAATTATGATATTATTTCTGTTAAGGAAAACCCTAAATTTGTAGAGTTTACAGAAAAAGAATTAGATATTTTAGCTGAAGATCAACATACTCGTTGGTATCGCCATAGGAAAAGGGCTGGTTGGAAGTACGGAGAAATTAAGGATAATAAGGGAAAGACTGATCCAGCACTTGTACCTTGGGATAACTTACCGGAAGAAAAGAGAGATAAGGTGTATCAAATGGTTAAGATTTGGCCAGAAATATTGGCAAAATCAAATTTTAAGTTGGATCGATTAAAGTTTTTAGGTAATTCTGAGATTGGTGAACGGCTTAAAATATAGTGGATTAATAGAAACAGGGCTAAATCCTAGGAAGTAAATCTTCTCTAGGATTTAGTCCTGTTTATGCAGAAATGATTTTAATGGAAATATATTAATCATTTCTTCATTTAGTATTAGAGATTCTCTAGGTGAAAATTTAATTTTTACTAATAATGATAATTTCCCTATGACAATAAAATCAGAATTTGACCGTACATTTCCACGCATAAAAAAGGCTAATTCTAACATTAGTTTAGAAAAATTAAAGTTTTTAATCGAACTTAATAATTCTTAGCAACATTCTTATATTTATTAATTTTAACTATATTTAAAAATGAAGTATTTGGAAAAATAATATTGTCACAAAGTTGTAACAATACTATATTATAATAACCTTAATAGTGGCTTTTCTAGGGATATAATATTAATAACGAGAATAAAAGAATAACTACTTTCAAAACTTAAAGTGGTTATATAAGGAATTGATAAATAAAAGTTAAGATGTCTTTAGAAGAAAATATAACCATGACATTGAAGATTATTGGAGGGTTTGGATATGAATAAGGTTCTTGCAATTATAAAAAAGCGAAGGGTTAAAATTCTAATAATAGCAGTTTTAGCAGTAGGGGTAGGAACAGGTGGATATTATATTTATAAGCAATATAATACCAGTAACAAAGTTGTTTCAACTGTTAAATTTAACACAGCAAAAGTAAGTAAAACTAACTTAAGTGTTACTGTACAAGCAACAGGAACAGTAGAGGGTATAGAACAAGTAAACTTATATTCAACTAATAGTGGTGTAATTGAGCAAATGAACTATGAGGATGGAAGCACTATAGAAAAAGGTGCTGTATTCTGTAAAATAAACAATGACAAGCAACAACAAGATATAGAAACAGCACAAAATAGCTTAAGCCAAAAGAATTTGGATTTGCAAAAATTAGAAAGACAATTAGATGATCTATATATAAAGGCACCTATAGATGGAAAAGTAAAGTCTGTATTTGTTGCATCAGGAGATGACATAGCTTCTGTAAAGCCAGCTTATGGAGGAATGGCTATAATAACTACAGGGGAAAATAATGAATTAGAGGTTGCAATTCCTTTTCCAAGCAATGGAAAGGTTGGGGGAGTATATATAGCAGCTGGAGATACTGTAAAGAAAGGTCAAAATATATTTAAACTTGATGATTCAGATATACAAAGTAGTATACAATCAAAAAAAATTGAAATTAAGCAGGCACAAAGTGATTTAAATAACAAATTAAAAACTATAGCGGACTCCACTATTACAAGTCCTATATCAGGAATCATATCTGGCTTGAATATAAAAAATGGAGATATAACTCCGGATGATAAAGCGATGGTTACAGTAATAGATGTATCAAAAATGAAAGTTGTAGTTCCAGTAGACGAGCTAGATATTGATAAAATTCAGATAGGCCAAAAAGCCAATATAAGTGTACAAAATATAAAGGATAAGACTTACGAAGGAGTTGTTGAAAAAATCTCTCAAAGTGGAAAAACTAGTAATAATGTTACAACTTTTGATGTGACAGTTTCTATAGATAATTCAGAAAGATTAAAAGTTGGAATGAATGCTGACGTCAGTATAGCAGTTGAAAGTAAGGAAAATGTACTAGCTGTTCCTATAGAAGCAGTAACAGAAAGAAATGGCAAAAAGTATGTTTTAGTTGAGGATAAGAGTAAAACTTCTACCAATAGAAGTCAACAGGGAACTAATAATAATTCAAGTAATAATTCTTCAACGACACCTTCTAAAAATGCAGGTGGTAATAGCTCGAATTCCTCCCAATCAGCTAGAAGAAACGTTGGTCAAGCAACTAGTCAAGATTCCTTAGGAGGAAAATTAGTAGAAGTACAAACAGGAATTAAAAATCAAACTATGATAGAAATAGTTAGTGGAATTACAGAAAATCAAGTGGTTATGATACAGCTTCCTCAAAGCACTTCATCATCAAATAAAAATCAAAATCAAAATCGTGGAGTCATGATGGGTCCTATGGGAAGATAGGTAAATAAAACTCAATTTGCTTGCGGGAGGTAGTAATGTGGATTTCGTAATAGAAATGGAGAATGTAAATAAAATATATAAAATGGGGAGTAGTGAATATAAGGCTTTAGAGGATGTAAATTTAACTATAAAAAAAGGTGAATTTGTATCTATAGTTGGGCCATCTGGAGCTGGTAAATCTACTTTGATGAATATAATAGGATGCTTAGATACTGCTACTTCGGGAAGATATATACTAGATGGAGAAGATACAAATTGCAGTGACAATAAATTAGCCGAGATAAGGAATAAAAAAATAGGGTTTATATTTCAGAATTACAATCTTTTGCCTAAGTTAAATGTAATTGAAAATGTGGAGTTACCTCTAATTTATCAAGGGTTGAGTAACAGAGTCGTTAAAAAGAGAGTTTTAGAATCCTTAGAGAGAGTAGGTTTATCTAGTCATATAAAACATAAACCACCGGAACTTTCTGGAGGCCAAAAGCAAAGAGTTGCAATTGCAAGAGCTCTTGCAACAGAACCAGAAATATTACTTGCAGACGAACCTACAGGAGCACTTGACAGTAAAACTGGAAAAGAAGTTATGGAAATGCTAAAACAATTAAATAGAGAGGGTAACACTATTGTGCTTATAACTCATGACCATGAAATTGCAGAGCAGGCTAAAAGAATAATAACTGTTAGGGATGGAAGGATTACATCAGATAGGATTAATAATATTTCAAGGGATGTTGCTGCAACATCTGATAAACGAGGTGAATCCTAATGAGATTTAGCAAATTATTAAAAATGGCAATTAGCTCTGTTCTAGCAAATAAAATGAGATCATTTCTTACTATGTTAGGAATAATAATTGGTATAGCATCAGTTATAGTTCTAGTAGGTATGGGTCAGGGAACAAAACAAAAGATTTCTTCCCAAATCGAAAGTCTGGGAACAAATCTTATAACTGTAAATATTATGGGGAGAAGAAATGTTACTATAACAAATGAAGAAATAGAAGCTTTAAAGAAAAAGCCAGGGGTAAAAGCTATAGCGCCATCTATTACTCAGCAAGGTGTAACTGTAAGAGCAAATAATGAATCTACATCTACTAGCATAGAGGCAAGCACTTCAAGTTATTCTTCAATAAGAAAGTTAAGTGTAAGTAGCGGTAGATTTATAAATGAAGATGATTTAGAAAATAGATATAGAGTAGCTGTGATTGGTGTTGATACAGCAAACAATCTTTTTAAGAGTACAAATGTAGTTGGAGAAAGTGTCAATATAAATGGAGCGGCATTCGTAATAGTAGGAGTACTTGAATCTCAAGGAAGCACTATGGCTGGCTCTGGAGATGATAGAATAATAATTCCTTTAACTACAGCACAAAGATTTTTTAAAAATACACAAATAAGAACCTTTTATGTAGAAGCTGAGAATAAAGATAAAGTATCAGAGGCTATCGGATATTTAACATTGTTTATGAACAATAAGTTCAATAATGACACAGACAGTTACAGAATATTTGACCAAAGTAGCCTTCTGCAAACTGCCAGTTCTGCTAGTGATAGTATGACAGGTATGCTGACGGGTATAGCAGCTATATCTCTTTTGGTAGGAGGTATAGGAATAATGAATATAATGCTTGTTTCTGTAATTGAGAGAACTAAAGAAATAGGTATAAGAAAGGCAATAGGTGCTAAGAGAAGAGTGATTTTAACACAATTCTTATTGGAATCAGCAGGTATCAGCAGTTTTGGAGGGATTTTAGGAGTAGCTTCGGGATATGGTGCTGCGTATATTGCAGAAAAATTATTTTCAACCACTGTTGTTATATCCAGTAATGTAGTCTTAGGAGCTTTCATTTTTTCAGTTCTTGTTGGAATAGTATTTGGAATGTATCCAGCAGATAAGGCCTCTAAATTAAGTCCGATTGAGGCTTTAAGATTTGAATAGCTATTAAAAGAATGTCTTGCATAAACTGCGAGACATTCTTTGTCTATTTTTTGAAATTTTATATAGCTAAGATTCGTAAAAAGTCTATTTCTAGTGATACTCAGGCTATAATTAAATATCATTAATAAAGTTTTCAACATGTTGTAGGGCAGCACCAACAGCTGTAGCCTCTAACTTATATTTACACACGTGCAGATATTTACCATCAATCTCGAATGTATTTCTTTTTGATACTAATTCTCTTAAATACTCAATATGATCGTCCATGTATGCTCCAGCATATCCACCAAGAATCACATTACAATCATAAAGCATTCTCAAATTATTAATAGTAAATGCTAAATGCGTAAGGTATTCTTCCCAAATAATTTTATGTGGTTCACTATTTAATCTTAAAAGCCTAAAAAATTCAGCAATGTTTCCATTAGTACTATCTGATAGAATTTTTGCTGAGCAATATGCATCAACACAGCCTTGTTGTCCACAGTAACAACTGCGGCCATTTAGGACAATTGTCATATGTCCGAATTCACCACTACGCTGATTTTCTCCTATGTATACTTTTTTATCTAATATGATAGATCCTCCCACGCTATTATTAAGTGAAAGATATACAATATTTTGTACATCTCTTTCGCCCCATAACTCTGCAAAGCCTGCAGCATTAGCATCATTACTCAGAATACATGGATATGGTATAAATTCGGAGAAACTTTTCACGCTACCTCCTTTAAAATCGATTACTGAAGCGTAAACCACTGTTTGTCTATCATCTGATAATATTGCAGGTAAAGCAATACCAACTCCTAAAATTTTGGCGTCTTCGATTTCAAACTCCTTGATGAAGTTATTTACAAAGTCGCCAATACCTTGAAAGTATTCTTTAGAATTTATAAATGGATACTGCATCCTTACATTTTTCACAACGTTTCCGCCTAAATCAATTAATACAATTCCGACGTGGTTTCGCGTAATATCTAATCCAATAGCATATTTTGCAACACTATTATATGCTATTGCTTTTGCTTTTCTTCCTCCTGTAGATTCGAATAGACCTGTTTCAATTACTAAGTCTCTTTCTTGTAACTCTTTAAGATTCTGTGTAACTGTAGGTAAACTCATTTTTAACCTATAAGCTATTTCTTGTATAGAGGTAGAATCCTGTTTGTACAAAAATCTATATATAGCATTTCGATTAATCTTTTTTATTTCAGTACTGTTAACTCTATTTGTCGTCAATTTCTAAAACACCAACTTTCATAAAAGTCTTTTAACAATGTATTTATAATAATAGAGTATTATATTTTGACTTATTTTGCAACTATTACAATAAAATCAATTAAAGGTAGATAAAATCTTAACAAGAGACTTTAGGAAATTCATATTGACTTCACCATTAAATAACAATATAATCTTATTAAAGGTATTTTATAAAAGTGTTGTATAAAATTCAAAAACTAAGTTGCTATATTTATAGTGTTTTAAATTAAAAAATTTTATAATTTAAATCTCATGATATAAAGTTCAATTAAAACCTAAAAATTAGCGTGAGAAATTTTAAAACAAGGAAATATTATGGAGGGGAGAAAATGAAAGAAAGTATTAAGCTAAGGGTATCTCAAATTGAAAAATCCTTTCCGGGAGTTAAGGCACTTGATAAGATTGATTTCACTGTTAAAAAAGGCACTGTTCATGTATTATGTGGAGAAAATGGTGCAGGAAAATCAACATTAATGAAGATAATTAATGGAATTTATCAACCGGATGGTGGACAAATTTATATTGATGAAAAACCTGTAAAAATAGGTAACCCTATACAAGCGAGAAATTTAGGTATTTCAATGATATTCCAGGAAATGAATTATGTTCCAGAGATGACGGTGGAAGAAAATATTTTCCTTGGAAATCTTCCAGTGAATAAATTTGGCAGTGTTAACTGGAAGGAAGTAAGACAGCGTACAGAAGAACTATTAAAGGCAGAAAATTTACCTTATGCCCCTACTACATTACTCAAAGATTTAACTGTATCTGACATTCAAATGCTAGAAATAATTAAAGCTATTTCTTATAATTCAGATATAATCATAATGGACGAGCCTACTTCTGCAATTACGCAGAAAGAAGTAGAAAACCTTTTCGTTAAGATAAGGGAACTAACAGCTAGGGGAGTATGCATTATTTACATATCTCATAAGTTAGATGAAATTTTCCAAATAGCAGATGAAATTACTGTATTTAGGGATGGAACGGTTGTAGAGAGTCATCCTAAAGAAGAGTTGGACATAGAAAAGGTAATAGCTTTGATGGTAGGACGTAAACTTACTAACACCTATCCAAAGGAGGAAGTTGAACTTGGAGAGGATATGTTAAAGGTTGAAAACTTGAACTCTACTAATGTATTTGAGAATATCAATTTTCACGCGAGAAAAGGTGAAATTATAGGCTTTGCAGGATTGATGGGGGCTGGACGTACTGAAGTTATGCGTGCTTTATTCGGTTTGGATACTAAAACATCAGGTGTTGTAAAAATTAGGGGCAAAGAGGTCAAAATTGAAAACGTTAGACAAAGTATTGATAATGGTATGGTAATGCTTTCTGAAGACAGACGAAGATATGGTATAATCCCTATGAGATCTGTTAAGGAAAATACAACACTATCTTATCTAAAAAAAGTTTTTTATAGTTTTAGGCATCATGAGAAGGTTGAACAAAATATTGTATCTAGTATGTTTAAAAGGATGAAAGTAAAAACACCAACACTGGAAACACCTATAGCATCTTTGAGTGGAGGTAATCAGCAGAAGGTACTTCTTGCTAAGTGGATGATAAGAAACCCAGATGTCTTAATCTTAGACGAGCCTACTCGCGGTATTGATGTAGGTGCTAAATTTGAAATTTATAAACTTATGACTGATTTGGCTAAGGAAGATAAGGCTGTTATAATGGTTTCCTCTGAACTTCCAGAACTTATAGGTATGTGTGATAGGATTTATGTAATGTCTAAAGGCAGAATTACAGGTGAGATAAACCGCGAAGATTTCTCTCAGGAGCTCATTATGAAATATGCTACTGGAAATTTAGTGTAGCATAGATCAAATTAAATGCGAGGTGAATTAACATGAAAACAGGAACTAATTTTTGGAGTATAGCAAAAAAGAAATATAGTATTTATATGGTTTTGGTAGCGCTGTTTATAGTTTGCTCAACGATAGATGATAACTTTTTATCAGCAAACAACTTAACAAACATTTCAAGACAATTGGCAGTAACAACTATTTTAGCATTTGGTGAAACTCTACTTATAATATGTGGAATGCTTGACTTGTCAGCTGGCTCTGTACTTGCACTATCAGGAGTATTTGCAGTATCTGCTTTTAAATCAACTGGGTCTTTAACAATAGCAATTATAGTTGGTATTCTTACAGGGGTTGTATGCAACCTAATAAATGTTATTATGATTAGTAATTTTAAGACCCCACCTTTTATCGCTACACTAGCAATGATGGCAGTGGCTCGTGGTGTTGCACTTTCTTTTACTAAAGGACAAAACATTCTTCAATTGGGAAAATTTACAGTACTAGGCCAAGGATCCATTGGTGTGATTCCTATTCCTATCATATTTTTAATAATAATTGGGATTTTTACATGGTATGTGTTAAACCATACTAGGTTTGGACGGTCTTTATATGCTGTTGGAGGCAATGAAGAAGCAGCAATTGCCTCAGGCATTAATGTTCATAAGATTAAATACACAGCTTTTATTATAAATGGTATTTTTGTAGGACTTGCTGGCGTGTTATTTATGTCGCGTGTAAATTCAGGTCTTCCAAATGGTGGAGTAAATTTCGAGTTTACTGCTCTTACAGCAGCAATAATCGGTGGAACAAGTTTTTCAGGTGGAATTGGTACTGCGGGGGGTACACTAGCTGGCGCATTTATTGTAGGTTTCCTAGATAATATTATGAATCTAACAAATGTAGATTCATATATGCAACAAATAGTTCGTGGTGCAATCATTGCGCTTGCAGTAATCTACGACATTTATACAAAGAATCGTAGAACAAAGAGTACATTAGGTAAAGTAGAAGATAAAGCTAAGGAAATAAAAACACCAGTAGATAGTAATAAGGAAAAATTAAATAGTTAAGTACGACTTCTTTACTAGCAACTGTATTAAACAGCTTTGCTGTTTAAAGTATAAATTAGGAAGGTGGAAATAATAAAATGAAAAAAAGATTATTAAGTGTACTAACAGCATTATCACTAGTCTTGGTAGTTGGATGTGGATCAACAAAGACATCAGAATCGGCTAAAAGTGACAAGAATAGTGGAGAGAAAACATACAAGGTTGCATATGTAGCACGTACTCAATCAGATTCATTTGCTGCTTGGCTTGCAAACGCTGTAAAAGATGAAGCAAAGAAATATCCAAATATTAAACTTGAGGTTCTTGATGGACAAGGTAGCGATGACAAAG
Source organism: Clostridium sp. CS1-1 (assembly GCF_056135525.1). NCBI lineage: Bacteria > Bacillati > Bacillota > Clostridia > Eubacteriales > Clostridiaceae > Clostridium > Clostridium sp. CS1-1. The sequence goes on from NZ_CM148680.1 coordinate 865,034, forward strand.
AAAATTCAATAATCGAAAATGCTATAACAAGCAAATATGACTTAGTTATTGTACAGCCAAATAATGGAGAAGCTCAAAGACCTTATGTTGAAAAGGTTATCAAATCCAATATATTTGCTATTACAACAAATGCACGTATTTCTGGTATTAAAGGGGCATCTTCAGTTGATGCTAATCCTTATGAGCAAGCAGCAGTTAACGCACGTGAAGCTGTAAAACAAATTCCACAGAATGCAAAGGTAGTTGTATTAAATGGACCTTCAGGCAACTTCCATGCAGATGAAAGACGTAAGAGTTGGCAAAAAGAGTTCTTTGAAAAACGCCCTGATGTTAAAATCGTTGGCGAGCAAATTGCAAACTGGAATAAAGATGAAGCTATGAAATATATGGAAGACTGGGTACAATCTAATGACAAAATTGATGCTGTTATTTCTATGAATGATAACATGGCAGCAGGAGCAATTGAAGTTGTAAAAGACAATGCAAAATTCAAAAATATGCTTGTATATGGTGTTGACGGAACTGCAGAAGCTCTACTACTTATAAAAGAAGGTAAAATGACTTCTACATGTATGCAAAATGCTTATGAGTTATCTGAAAAGTTATTAGATACAAGTAATAAACTTCTAACAGGTAAGGAAAAGGAAGTTAACACAGACATAGGAAACCCACTAGTTAATAAGGATAATGTTGACCAATATATTGAAATATTAAAGAAATCTGGAGCAATTAAATAACAATTCTGATTAGAAGTCAGAAAGATTTAATTATATTGTAGTTTTACTTAAGGAATTAAGATGTGTAAGCATAGTATGTTTACACATCTTAAAAATTATATCTTAGTATTATGTAGGGAGGATTACTAAATGAAAAATAGAGCAGCATATATGACTGGTATTAATAAAATGGAAATAAGAGAAATTGAGGTTCCTGTAGCAAAAGAAAAACAAGTAATTGTAAAACTTGAGTATGTAGGAATATGTGGTTCTGACGTGCACTATTTAGAGCATGGGAAAATAGGAGATTTTATTGTTGATGGTGATTTTATTCTTGGACATGAATGTGCAGGTACTGTAGTTGAAATTGGTCCAGGTGTAGAGAATCTTAAAGTGGGAGACAAAGTAGCATTGGAGCCAGGTTGTACTTGTGGCCAATGTGAATTCTGTAAGAGTGGTAGATACAACCTTTGCCCTGATGTAGAATTTTTAGCTACACCGCCTTATCATGGCTGTCTGATGAATTATATAGCATTTCCAGAAAACATGGCATTTAAACTACCAGATAACATTTCCACAAAAGAGGGAGCTCTTGTAGAACCTTTAGCAGTTGGTATGCATGCGGCAAAGCAAGGTAATGTAAAACTTGGAGATTCAGTTGTTATACTTGGAGCAGGTTGTATTGGACTAGTAACACTTCTTGCATGCAAGGCTTTTGGAGCAACTGATATTACAGTTGTAGACGTTGTTTCAAAACGACTTGAGTATGCTAAAAAACTTGGAGCTACAACAATTATAAATGCAGCTGAAAAGGATGTTTTAGCTGAGATTGATAAACTAACAAATAAAAAAGGTGTTGATATAGTAATAGAGACTGCAGGTTCTGCTAAAACAATTGTACAGACTCCATATGTTATAAAAAATGGTGGATGTATAGTACTTGTTGGAATGGCACCTCAAGATATTATTGAGTACAACTTTGCAAAAATAATGGCTAAAGAGGCAGAAATTAAATCAGTATTCCGTTATAGAAATATTTATCCTCAAGCGATACAAGCAATTTCAAAGGGAATAATTGATGTATCTGGAATTGTTACTCATGAGTTTAATTTTGATGATGTTGCGAAGGCATTTGATTTCGTAAGCAACAATAAGCAAGAGGTAGTAAAAGCAGTTATAAAAATTGACTAAGCTATATATCTTTCATAGGTGCTTGTGAATTTTAAAACAAGGAGGCGTGTTCAATGAGATATCTACTAGGAATTGATTTAGGAACATCCGGGACAAAAACTGTTTTATTTGACATTGAAGGAAACTTAATTTGCTCAAAGACCATTGAATACCCATTATATCAGCCGGCAAATGGTTGGGCAGAACAAGATCCAACTGACTGGTGGAATGCTACTTGTAATGGTATTAAATACGTAATTACAAAGAGTAGTATTGATGCATCTGAAATTGCAGGTATAGGTCTTTCAGGCCAGATGCATGGTCTTGTAATGCTTGATAAAAATGGTGTAGTATTAAGAAACTCTATCATTTGGTGCGATCAGCGTACAGCAAAAGAGTGCCAACAAATGAACGAAACAGTTGGCGAAAAAAGACTTATTGAAATTACAGCTAATCCAGCCCTTACAGGATTTACTGCTTCTAAAATACTTTGGGTTCAGAATAATGAACCTGAATTATATGAAAGATGCGCCCATATCTTACTTCCAAAGGATTATATTAGGTACATGCTTACTGGAGAATTTGCTACAGAGATGTCAGATGCTTCTGGTATGCAGCTTATGGACGTATCAAGACGTTGTTGGTCTGATGAAATATTATACAAGTTTAATGTTGACAAGTCTATGTTAGGAAAATTATATGAATCACCAGATGTTACAGGAAAGATTCATAGAAAAGCAGCTGAAATGACTGGGCTTAAGGAAGGTACACTTGTTGTGGGAGGAGCAGCTGACAACTCTGCAGCAGCTGTTGGTACTGGTGTTGTAAGGTCAGGAAACGCATTCACTACCATTGGTACTTCTGGAGTAGTATATGCAATTTCCGATGACGTTTCTATTGATCTTAAAGGAAGAGTACATACACTTTGTAGTGCTGTACCAGGAAAGTGGACACTAATGAGCTGTACTTTAAGTGCAGGATTATCCTTGAAATGGTTAAGAGATACTTGCTGTAAAGAAGAAATGATTGAGGCTGAAAAACTAGGAATTGACCCATATATTGTAATGAATAAATTAGCGGAAAAAGTTGCACCAGGAGCAGGAGGACTAGTTTATTTACCTTACTTGATGGGAGAACGTTCTCCTCATCCAGATCCATATTGCAGAGGTACATTTTTCGGGTTATCTGCTTCACACGATCGCTCTAATATGATCCGTGCAGTTATGGAGGGAGTAGCATTCTCCCAACTTGAATGTGTAGATGTGTTTAGAGAAATGAAGGTAAATGTCGAAGATATGATAGCTTGTGGTGGTGGTGGAAAAAGTCATGTTTGGAGACAGATACTTTCGGATATGTATGGTTGTCCGGTCAGCACAATCAAAAATGATGAGGGACCTGCCTTTGGGGTAGCAATACTTGCAGGAGTAGGAGCAGGCATTTATGATTCTGTAGAAAGTGCTTGTGACAACTTGGTTCAGAAAAAAAGTATACAGTACCCAGATAGGTCTGCGGGAAAAGTATATGAAGAATACTATAAGCTTTATAAAAAATTATATACTGATTTACATGAAAGTTTTAGTTTTTTATCTAATCTGCCTAAATAACGATTAGTTAGATTAGATTGTAGATATAATACCACAAAGAAATTAAGAAAATGTTTATCTTGAATTATAGATAGTAGAAAAAGAAAGTGGGAAATATGGGTTTACTTATAAAAAAGTGCCTCGCTAAATAGACGTGATGTAAAAGAACGTGTCTGCTTAGCTAGGCACTCTTTTTGAAAAATATTATATTACATCTTGACTAATAGTCATAAGATGAATATAAGTAGTGTAGCATATTATAGTGCAATGTGTTATATTGTAGTCCGAGTAAAGTATATTTTCGAGTAGACTATATATTCTGTTACTATCAGAAATTATATTACTCTAATCACAATGAAAGAGACTTCCTTTCAATTTTGAAGTAAACAAAAATGTTAAAACAGTTATTTGCGTTCCTATATTGATAAGAGCTCGTGTAACATGAATCATTCAAATTTGCTATGAAGGATTGTATACCCATTCAAAAGATGAGATAAGATACTTATCCGTCTTCGCAAGACATGCTGCTTTAGCTATTAAGGACACAAGACTAATGGGGAGGTCAGCTTTGCTTCAAGAAAGTCATTATAGAATAAAAAACAACCTACAGTCAAGGCTATCTCATGTTTAATAGAGATAAAATATTGGGGTTATAAAACAATATTTAACAAATCCATGAATATAGGAATTCTTAAGGAATTGGTAAATTAAGTAGGTCTATATCTATTATATACAATTAATTTATCAAAACATTTAGTTAATGAATTGACAAACTAAAAACCAAAATGCTATAATAAGGACAAGATATGGAATACCATTCTATATATGGAATGATGAGGTGAATTGTTTGAACAAAGCAATTTTGAGAGGGTTAGAAATTTTAAAATTTGTTGGGGAAAGTGATGAACCTGTTACAATAGCTGAGCTAAGTAGACATCTAGATATCCCCAAAACCAGTGTGTTTAATATTGTAGGTGCACTTGTTGAAAAAAACTACTTATCAATAAAGGATAAAAAATTAAAAAGTTATGAACTAGGTATTGGAGCTCTTGAACTTGGAACATTATACATGAATAAAGCTGAATTGGTCAATATTTCAGATCCGGTTTTAAAGTGGTTAGTTGATAATGTTTCTGAGACTGTATTCTTAGCAGTAGCGAATAATGACGAGCTTATATATATAAACAAGAAAGAATCTAAGAATTCTTTAAGGACAACAGGTAATTTGGGATCTAGAAATCCACTGTATTCAACAAGTTTAGGTAAAGCCATTTTAGCTAGTTACAGTAAGGCTGAAGTAGATAGATACATTGAACATGTTAGGTTTCTTCCCAAAACAGAGAATACAATTATAGATAAAGAGGCTCTGTTAGAAGATTTAGAAAAGATTAAACAAAGAGGTTATTCTATATCAGATGAAGAAAATGAAAAGGGCATATACTGTATAGCTGCTCCTGTATATAATAGTAAAGGTAAAGCTATAGGTTCATTATGTATCTCAAGTTTAAAGATACAGGTAGATGATGAGCGTACAGAGATACATAAAGACTTTGTTATAAAAGCTGCTTTAGAAATTTCTCGAAAACTAGGTTATACAAAGGATAAGTTATATTAATTTATAAGATGGCACTAAAGGTCATCTTATAAATTAATATTCTAAATATGAAACGATGTTTCTAATATGGAACGAAAGGTTTTAAGTTTAAAGGAATTTATACATCAATGATTACTATTTTTAACGATGAGGGAGGGATTGATAAAAAGTCCGCAAGCCCTTTAGTTTAAAAGTTAATCTCTCGAAAATTAAGTTATACAAAGGATAGGTTATGTTAATTTATAAGATGATATTTAAGGTCATCTTATAAATTAATATTCTATATATGAAACGACATTCGTAATACGGAATGAAAGAGGAGGATTTTATGTTTAAGGGAATTTACACACCAATGATTACTATTTTTGATAATGAGGGAGAAATTGATAAAAAATCTGCAAGCGTTTTAGTTGAAAAGTTAATTTCTGATGGAGTGAATGGAATCGTTATCTTAGGTTCTATAGGAGAGTTTTATAACTTATCTCCAGATGAAAAAGCTGAATATATAAAATTTATAACTGAAACTGTTGCTGGAAGGACTAAAGTAATAGTTGGAACAAGCAGTAACAATATAAAAGAAGTTATAGAATTAAATAAATGCTCAAAGGAAGCAGGAGCAGATGCTGTATTAATTGTAACTCCATATTATTTTACTTTAAATGAACAGTATGTTTATGAGTATTATAGAACTATAGCAAAAAATACAGAATTGCCGATTTTACTTTATAATTTCCCAGCTAAGACTAATACAAATCTATCACCAGATTTAGTTTTAAAATTAGCAACTGAGTTTGAAAATATAGTTGGTATAAAAGATACTACTGATTCTATAAGTAATGTGAGAAAATTCGTTGATAAAATTAAGAGTGTTAGAAAAGATTTCTCTATACTTTCTGGATTTGATGAATATTTAATTCCTAACTTACAAGTAGGAGGAGATGGAATGATAGGGGGTCTATCTAATATAAAAGCTAAGATATTTACAGATACTTATAAAGCTTTTATGGATAAAGACTTTGAAAAAGTATCTATTTTACAAAATGATATAAACAAATTAATGAAAATTTATGATTTAGCAGATCCTTTTATAGTGGCAATGAAAGAAGCGGTAAGTATGACTCTAAACTTAGAATTCAATACATCTCTAAGAAACTACACTATTAAGGTTGATGAAACTGTTAAAAAGAGAATAATGGATACTATAAATTTAAAATAAAGAGAGGATGAGTTAGTTATGTCATTAAAATCGATTTTTGGTAAAGAAAAAGCATCTTTATACGAAATTCATACTCATGCGGAAGGACCAAAAGGTTCACTTCCACTTACTCCAGAATTGTTAAAAGATTCACCTAGCGGTAACATATTTGGGATGACTTTAAATGCTGGTATGGGATGGGAGCCATCTACACTTCTAGGTGGTGATGTGTTTATACTTAGTACTATGGGTGGAATTCGCGATAACGATGGTACTCCAATTGCTGTAGGACTACATACAGGCCACTTTGAATTGGGATTACAGATGAGAGCAGCAGCCGAAGAAGTAAAGAAACTAGGAGGAGTTCCTTATGCTGGATATGTGACAGACCCATGTGACGGACGTAGCCAAGGTACAACTGGTATGTTTGATTCACTTCCTTATCGTAATGATGCGGCAATGGTATTCCGTCGCATAATTCGTTCATTGCCAACACGTCGTGCAGTAGTGGGAGTGTCTGCTTGCGACAAAGGTTTGCCTGCTATGATGATAGCATTAGCATCTATGCATGATTCGCCAACTATTATTGTTCCTGGTGGGTCAACACTTAGAGCTAAAGAAGGGGAAGACGCAGGAACTATTCAAACTATAGGCGTTAGATATGCTAATGACCAGCTTTCATTTGAGGATGCTTGCCGACTAGGATGTAAAGCTTGTGCTTCTGCTGGTGGTGGATGTCAGTTTTTAGGAACAGCCGGCACTTCTCAAGTTATTGCTGAAGCATTAGGATTAGCATTACCTCACTCTGCGCTAGCACCTTCTGGGCAACCAATATGGGAAGAAGTGGCTAGACAGTCGGCTAAGGCTGCTTTAGATATGGCAAACAACGGAATAACTACAAAGGATATTATTACAAATAAAGCAATTGAGAATGCCATGGTAATTCATGCTGCTTTTGGAGGATCAACAAACTTACTTCTTCATATTCCAGCAATTGCACATGCTGCTAACTGTAGTATACCTACTGTAGAAGATTGGGCAAAAATTAATAAGAAAGTGCCTCGTTTAGTAAGTGTTCTTCCTATTGGACCGGTTAACTATCCAACAGCTAGTGCATTCCTAGCAGGAGGAGTTCCTGAAGTTATGCTTCATTTAAGAAAGCTTGGATTGTTGCATGAAGATGTTATGACAGTTACAGGAGAAACACTTGGAGCTAATCTTGACTGGTGGGAAAAATCTGAAAGACGTAAAAAATGCAGAGAGCGCTTAGTTGAAATTGATGGAGTAAATCCTGATGAAATTATCATGAATCCAACTCAGGCAAAAGAAAGAGGACTTACATCAACAGTAACTTTTCCTCTAGGAAACATTGCTCCTGAAGGTTCAGTTGTAAAATCAACAGCTATTGATAAATCTGTTATAGATAGTGACGGAGTATTTAGACATACTGGAAAAGCTAAAGTTTTCACTTCTGAAAAGGCAGCTATAAAAGCTCTTAAAGATATCGGGAAAATTAAGGCTGGCGACATAATGGTTGTAATGGGTGGAGGCCCACTTGGAACAGGTATGGAAGAGACATATCAGTTAACCTCTGCTTTAAAACAATTATCTTTTGGTAAGCAAGTTTCTTTAATTACAGACGCACGTTTTTCGGGTGTTTCTACAGGTGCATGCTTTGGCCATGTTGGACCTGAGGCGTTGGCAGGAGGTCCTTTAGGAAAATTGAGAGATGAAGACATTATTGAAATTATAGTTGATACTAATAAACTTGAAGGATCAATTAATTTCATTGGTACTGAAGATAACAAGCTTTCATATGAAAAAGCGGCTAAAGTATTAGAAGCACGTGAACCTAATCCAAGACTTAGACCTGACGAAGATCTTCCAGATGATACAAGATTATGGGCAGCACTTCAATCCATAAGTGGAGGAACTTGGGGTGGATGTGTATACGATGTAGATAAAATCATTGAAGTAATTGAAGCAGGTAAGAAAGCCTTATATTAATTAAAGAATGGTCTATGCGAGTTCGGTGGAAGTTTATGTGATGTTTCTAATCATGAAAGCATTGAAATTACTATGATTTTTCGCCGAGCTCGTGTTAACAATCATTTTAAGGTTTGTTAAAAAAGAAACAAGTTTCTGTTTATACATTACTAATGTAATTGAAAAGATATTTATTTATCGAATTAATAATAAATAATATATTTTAAGGAGTGTTTTATTATGAGTAGCGTAACGTATTTAGTTCTATGTCTATTTATTGCAATTGGCTTAATAGTATTTCTTATTATGAAAACAAAGTTAAGTGCATTTGTTGCTTTGACTATCTCTGGATTGACTCTTGGTATTTTAGCTGGTATGCCTTTTGATAAAATTGCTACATCCTTTCAGACAGGGATGGGGAATACATTAGGTTTCCTTGCAACTGTTTTGGGGCTTGGAACAATACTTGGAAAAATGCTTGAGGTTTCAGGTGGAGCACAGCGTCTTGCAAGAACATTAATTACAGCTTTTGGTGAAAAAAGAGCCCATTGGTCAATGATGCTAGTAGCCTTCATATGCGGTATTCCTGTATTCTTTCAAGTTGGTTTTGTTTTATTAATTCCAGTATTATTTAGTATTGCTAAACAAACAAAGATGTCATTAATTAAAGTAGGAATTCCTGTGGTAGCAGGTTTAGTAATAGTTCATGGTTTGGTACCTCCACATCCAGCTGCTTTAGCAATAGTTGGTACTCTTAAGGCTGATGTTGGAACAACTATTATATATTCATTACTTATAGGATTACCTGCCGCAATAATTGCAGGACCTGTTTTTGGTAATATAGTTTCAAAATACGTTAATACTAATCCTCCTGAACAACTTTTTAAGGACGAGCTTATATCAGATGAAAAATTACCTAAATTTACAACCACTCTAGTTACAATTCTCTTACCGATGATAATCATGGTCGTAAAAACTATTGCTGAATTAACAGCACCTAAAGGGGCTTCTTATCTGCCTGTAGTAGCATTTATTGGAAATCCAATCACAGCTCTTTTAATCTCTGTAGTTGTTTCATATTTTACTCTTGGTATTTTTAGGGGCATGAAAAAGGAAGATTTATTAAAAATAACTGATGGTTGTTTTGGACCAGTAGCTGGTATTTTGTTAGTTATAGGTGCTGGTGGAGCCTTTAATCAGGTTCTTCAAGACAGTGGAATAGGAAAGGCATTGGCAGGAGTTTTAACTAGTCTTCATATGAATCCTATAATTCTAGCATGGATAATTGCTCTAATAATGAGATTTGCAGTAGGCTCCACTACAGTTGCAATGGTGACTGCAGCTGGAATAATTCTACCAATTATGCCTAATTTCCCTGGACTTAATCCTTCATTACTATGTGTAGCTATTGGCGCAGGAGGGGTTGGGCTTTCACATGTAAACGACTCCGGATTCTGGATAGTTAAAGAATACTACGGAATGACAGTACAAGATACCTTTAAAACATGGACAGCGTGCACAACTATAGCTTCTGTCGTTGCAGCTATGGGAGCGTTACTATTTAGTATGTTTGTTTAATTATAGGATAAAGACTTATAATCCTTGTGTTGAATTCTGAATGTTCGGTATAAAAGAGGGAGTATATTGATATTTAAATTATAACCTCTTTCTTAAAATAATACAAAGTAGCTTTTATAGAAAAATGTTATTAGATTATGCGATAGGAGGGATGTATATGTGCAATCTAATTAAAGTATCAGATGGATCTGAAATATTTTCTAAATACAGAAATACTCCAATAGAGAAACTACTTAAGTACCATAATTTTGGATATACCATTGAAAAGCCCTCTAAAGCTGAAATTCTAGTAGGTATGTGTATGGATAATAGAAACCAGCTTAGAATCCCAAATAATTTTGCATACATTTTACGTACGGGTGGGGGAAACATGCGCTCTATTGAGTTTAAGATATCCTATGCCATTGCTATGGGAGAAGTAAAATGTGTTGCTTTAATAGGTCATAATAACTGTGGAATGACTAATCTAGTATCGAAAAAGAAGAAGTTTATAGAAGGAATGGTTAACAATGCAGGTTGGTCAGAGAAACAGGCAGAGGAGCATTTCATGAGTTTTGCTCCGATCTTTGAAATAGAGAATGAAATAGAGTTTTTGATAAGTGAAGCTAAAAGACTAAGAGAAAAATATCCTAAGATTCTTATTGCCCCTCTCTTCTATAGTGTAGAAGACCATTTTCTACATTTATTAGAGAACGATAAAGATATATTCTAATTTAAAAACTTAAAAAAACTACTAATATTTAAAGGAGAGTATTTATTATGAGTATTTATTATGTTCCACCAATCAATCTTTTAGGAAAAGATTGTCTTAAAGAAGCGAAAGGGCCAATCAAATCATTAGGAGCAAAAAAAGCATTTGTAGTTAGTGATAAGTTCCTTACTTCTAATGGAACCGTTAAAAAGGTTACTGATATGTTGGAAGAAATAGGAGTTTCATATGTTATTTATAATGATGTAAAGCCCAATCCAACTGTAAATAATGTAAATAATGGTTTGAAAGTTCTTAAAGAAGAAAACTGTGATATTGTTATTACAATTGGTGGGGGATCACCACAAGACTGTGGTAAGGCAATTTCTATCCTTGCTACAAATGGCGGAGTTACGAAGGATTACGAAGGAGTAAACAAGACAACTAAAAAATGTCTTCCTATAATCGCTATAACAACTACAGCAGGTACTTCTGCAGAAGTAACTATTAACTATGTTATTACAGACGAAGAACGTCATGTGAAAATGATTATGGTTGATGCTAATTCACTCGCTACTATGACTGTAAATGATCCAGAGTTAATGATAGGTAAGCCAGCTGGACTTACAGCTGCTACAGGTATGGATGCATTAACACATGCTATTGAGGCAGTAGTTGCAAAGGGGGCATATGATGTTACAGATTCTACAGCTTTATATGCTATCAAACAAATATTTGAGTTTTTACCAAGAGCTGTTAAGGACGGTAGTGATATAGAGGCTAGAGAGCAGATGTGTTATGCTTGTTTCTTAAATGGAATTGCTTTTAGCAATGCTGGTTTAGGTAATGTACATGCTATGGCTCATCAGCTAGGGGGATTATACGATTTGCCACATGGAGTATGTAATGCAATGCTTCTTCCTTATGTTGAAGAAGAAAATGCTAAGGAAGCTCCAGCTAAATTCCGTCCAATAGCAAAAGTTATAGGTATGAATGTAGAGGGTAAATCTGATAAAGAGTGTGTTGATTTTGTAATTGATAAGATTAAGGCTCTTTCTGAAGAGGTTGGCATTCCTAAGTCTTTGAAAGATGTAGGTGTAGATAACCCTGACTTTGAAAAGCTTGCTGAATTTGCTATGAAGGATGCTTGTGCAGGTGCTAATCCTGTGTTCTTTGATAAAGAAAATTTAATTAAGTTATTTAAAAAGATTGCTTAATTATAAATTTTTACTTCAAAGAGGGTATGAATTAAAGTAGAGATAGAAAGAGAAGTATCCTAAAGTTCTTTTGCAGACTATCTTTATAAAGAATAAGAGCATACTTTGTACTTATTAAAAGTAGGAAGAAGTAGAATTTAGAGTAGGTGTATATAATTCGTAAAAGTTATTTACACCTACTGTTGCCTATAAAGAAAGATTTTGTAAGAGATTTAAAGAAGAGAAGATAGGTGATGTAACTGAAATTATATAGGGGGAAATAAAACTTATTTATTAATAAAAAGGGGGAGATTGAATGAATTTCAGAAGTGAAAAAACCTTAAGAGGAATAGAAAATCAGTATTATAGAGCTACTATGAAATCCATGGGATTTTCAACTGATGATTTGCGCCGTCCAATTATCGGTATTGCTAATTCATGGACTGAGGGTGTGCCAGGGCACTTTAATTTACGTCAGGTGTCACAACGAGTGAGAGAGGGTATTTATCGTGCAGGAGGAACTCCTGTTGAGTTTGGAACGATTGCATGCTGTGATGGTATGGCACAGGGGCATGACGGGATGCATTTTATTTTACCTTCCCGCCAGATTATTTGCGATAGTATAGAGACTTTTGCAAAAGCACAGTTAGTAGATGCATTGGTGTTATTAGGGTCCTGTGATAAAATTGTGCCAGGTATGTTAATGGCAGCAGCCAGACTGGACATACCATGTATTCTTCTTCCAGGAGGTCCGATGGAAGGCGGTATTGTATTTGATGGTAGAAAGTCTGACCAAACCTCCAGTGCAGAAGCATTAGGAATGCTGAGCGCTGGAAAGATTACTGAAGACGAATATACTGTTTTAGAAAATTTAAGTTGTCCGAGCTGTGGTTCCTGTGCTTTTCTTGGCACAGCAAATACTATGTGTTGTCTATCAGAAGCTATGGGAATGACTTTACCGAATGGGGGGATGACTCCTGCAACTTCAGCTGATCGTTTAAGACTTGCAGAAGAAACCGGAATTAAAATCGTAGAATTAACTAAGAAAAAAACTACCGCACGTCAGATTATCACGGAGGATGCGATTCGCAATGCTATTAAGATTTGTCTAGCCATCAGCGGAAGCACCAATGCCGTTATGCATTTAACAGCAATTGCCTATGAAGCTGAACTTAATATAAATGTATTGAAGGAATTCGATAAATTAAGTCGTGAAACACCACAAGTGGCAAAAATTAATCCATCTAGTCAATATAATTGCATTGATTTTCACTATGCTGGTGGAGTACCACGTGTCATGAAGGTATTAAAGACAAAATTGGGCATGAATGCTATGACGGTTACAGGTGAGACAGTCGGAGAAAATATCAAGACTCATATCTACCAATATCCAGAAAATACGCGAATAATTCGCTCAGCAGAGGATCCTTTTGGATTTCAGGGAGGAGTAGCTGTATTAAGAGGAAATTTGGCTCCTGATACAGGAGTAACCAAACCAGGTGCTTTTGATAAGAGTCTTTATCATTTTACTGGAGAGGCGATTTGTTTTGATAGTGAAGAAGAGGCAGAAGAAGCAATACTGACCGGAAAAGTTAGAGATGGACATGTTGTGGTAATTCGTTATGAAGGACCAAAAGGAGGTCCTGGGATGAGAGAGATGTTTAAGGCTATGAAGTATCTTTATGGCCGTGGATTGGCTAAGACAACAGCCCTTATAACAGACGGAAGATTTTCAGGTACAAACAATGGTTGTTTTGTAGGACATATTTCTCCTGAAGCAGCAGAAGGTGGTCCGATTGCTATTGTAGAAGATGGAGATAAAATTGAAATCGATGTAGATAACCGTAGCCTAAAATTATTAGTTAGTGATAGCGAAATTGTAGAGAGAATGAAAGAATGGAAACGACCTGAACCTAAATTTAAAAGAGGTTATTTGGCACTTTATTCTAAGTTTGCAACATCAGGCTCCAATGGTGGAATATTGAAACTTGATTAAGGGTAATAATCCAATAGCGTCCGGGTTTCAATATTTTGCCATAATATTATCTGAAATGTTTCCAGAAGGGGGCTTCTTATATACCACTGACTTAAAAATTTTATCAAGACAATCTTCAAAAGAGTTTGATATGCCTAGTATACATGTTGGATAAATTGCAAGTTGGATAAATTGCAAGAAAGTGATATAGCTTCAAAAGTCATTAGAACTAAGCCTATGAAAACTGGAGAGATTGACGCAAGTAAATATGGGATGCTAATGCTAGTTATCAGTTATCCAATATTTGATGAAGATGATAATAGTGAGATAGTTGGTACTTTTGGAATTGTTATCCCGAAAAAATCTGCGGCACAATTACGGGAAGTATCTAATAATCTACAGAATGGACTGAATGGTATATCTTCTGCAATTCAGAAATTGACTGCTTCGGCAGATTAAATACACGCAAGCGAGTATGAACTTAACTCAAGTATAAAGGTAATATATAATTTATCTGAAAACATTAACCAAGTTTCTACATTCATAAAACAAGTTTCTGGACAGTCTAATATGTTAGGATTAAATGCTTCAATTGAGGCTGCTAGGGCAGGAGATGTAGGTCGTGGTTTTAGTGTTGTTGCTCAACAAATAAGAAAACTTTCCGAGCAACCAAAAATCACAGTTCTAAAGATAAAGGAGCTAACAGATTGTATAAAAGAAAAATTAGATATAACAAGTAAACGAAGTGAGATTGCCTTGGAATAGACTCAGGAGCAAGCTGCTGCTTCAGAAGAAATTACTGCTAGTATTGGAGGATTAGACGATTTGTCGGAGAGTTTAAATAAAATTGTTAAGAATATATAACGAAATTTATCTTATCTAACTCAAGTTTCACTTAGTAAATTTTAAAAAGCATGGGGCTGTCGCATTAGCATAAAAAAATATGCCAACGCGGCAGCGTTTTTCAAGTATTCTATACAAAAATTCATGATATTTTAAACCCAAATAAGTTCAATAATTAAAAAATGGCGCACTTTAATAAGCCTTTGATATTAAGGCTTTTTTGATTTATATGGCTTTTAAAATTAGGCACTCTTTTTAAGTGGAAAAAGATGTGTTCCAGTTCTATCTGACTGAATTTTATTATGTAGCTTATTTATATTATGTGCCATCGCTAACAGAATACTTTCTGCCAAAATATTCTTTTTACCTTTACTTAGATATCTACGAAATCCCATATCCTGTTTTATCTCTGCAAAAGAGCCTTCGGCTTGAATACTTCGATTCATTCTTAATTCGCAGCCTTCTTTACTGATAACTCTTTCAAGATTCTCTTTGCGAAGCATGTTAAACAGCTTTGAAGTCTCAAGATTTTTAACTCTTTTTTCTAATGGTATTTTGCAGTTATGCCCTTTTATACATTTGCTCTTATGCTGACAGTTACTGCAATCCTGAGAAGTGTAAATTGTTTTTTCACTTATATAACCAGTCTTACTTTTTCTTTTTACTATTTTATTTACTGTCAGCTTTTTATTATTTTTGCAAGTGTAATAATCACCCAGCTTGGTATAATCCATGTTTTCTATTCTACTTATATCATTTCTATATTTCCTTGTTTTCGATATTTCATAATTTGCAGGCTTAATATATGACAACTGTCCATTCTCTTTAATATAAACATAATTTTCCTCACTCTCATAACCTGCATCCGCAGCAATTTTAAAATACTTAAAATACAAGAAATTTTCCATGCTTCTTATAAATGGAATCAATGTTGTTGTGTCAGTAGGCTGATTGCCTACAGTAAGCCACACTATATATTCAGAATCTACTCCATGCTGAACATTGTAACCTGGTTTTAACTGGCCATTTTTCATTGCATCTTCTTTCATTCTCATAAAGGTTGCATCTTTATCTGTCTTAGAATAGCTATTACGGTTACCGCAGGTATGGATTTTCTGTGTATATTCTTTTAACTTACCAAGATATTCCTCGAGTTTTTCAATAGAACGTTGAATAGGAGTTTTTCTTTTACCACATCCATGTACAAATTCTATATTTTCTTCTTTTTTCAAGGCGTAAGGCTTCTTGCGTAGCTTTTTTACATGCTTTATCTTTACTTTGTTTTCGTATACAAGCTTTATTCCATACAGCCCTTCACATTCAGCTACGAAATTAGCTAGTTTAGTAAGTAATCTCTCTAAATTTTTTGAAACTGCTTTTTTCCAAACGAAAGTATACTTGTTAGCACATGCCTCTATCTTTGTACCATCAATGAATATAGCATCTCCTAATATTTCTCCAATCTCATAAAGAAAATTTGTCATTTCAGCCATAATTGTTTCTGAACAGGGAGCAAAGTGAAGACTACGAAACCTTGCAAAAGTAGAATGGTCTGGTACTGGCGAACCTTCTAAAAGGTACATGAAGTTTACATCTCTTCTGCAGGAGGTTTCCATTATTCTAGAAGAATAGTTGCGATTCATGTAAGAGTAAAGTACAATCTTCAGCATTTGACGAGGCGTAGCCTGACTTTTCCCTAATCGGGAATAAGTCGAATATAAATCTGTTAAATCCATCTCCTCTACAAACTGACTTAGCAAACGCACCGAATCATTATTGGGAATCATGTACTCAATATTTAGTGGAAGTTTTAATTGATAATTTCCACGATTTGAAGTATAATTTTTATGTAAATTAATGTATTTGGTCATATGTTAATTTTACCATAAGTCTTCCACTCTTCCGAGTGGGAGATTTATTTTTTTGTACAAAAAGCTGTCGCACTAATTATTTTAGTGCGACAGCCCCATGTTTTAATTCTATTAAGGTTTTATTCAACGGTTACGGACTTTGCTAAATTTCTTGGCTTATCAACGTCACAGCCCTTTTGCACAGCCATATAGTAGGCAACAAGCTGAAGTGGTATAACTGAAAGTACAGGTGATAAGATGTCTATAACTTTCGGTAAATAAAGTGCCGAATCTACGGTACTTTCTATGGATGTATTACCCTCAAATGCAAATCCAAGAACGTTAGCACCTCTAGTTTTAACTTCTTTGATATTACTCATCATTTTACTATATAAATCCTCTTGGGTTGCAAGAGCAACTACAACTGTTCCTTCTTCTATTAATGCGATTGTACCATGTTTTAATTCGCCACCTGCATAAGCTTCTGAGTGAATATATGATATTTCCTTAGTTTTTAAAGAGCCTTCCATTGCAACTGCGTAATCAATGCCCCTACCAAGGAAAAACATATCCTTATGCATATAGCTAGTTGATGCGAATCTCTGAAGTGCTTCCTTGTGTTTTAACACTTCCTCAACTTTTTCTGGAAGAGTAAGCATCTCATTTTTTAATTTTTCAATTTCTTCTGATGTTAATGTGTTTCTATGTTGTGCAAAATAAAGAGCAAGTACATACATTAAAATCAATTGAGTAGTGTATGCTTTTGTAGATGCAACAGCTATCTCTAATCCTGCCCAAGTATATAGAACATCATCTGCTTCTCTTGCAATTGAGCTCCCAACTACATTAGTTATAGCTAGAACTCTTGCCCCTTTAGCCTTGGATTCTCTCAATGCTGCAAGGGTGTCAGCAGTCTCGCCAGATTGACTAAGAGCAATCATTAATGTCTTTTCATTTATAATAGGATCTCTGTATCTAAATTCTGAAGCAATATCTACCTCTACTGGTATTCTAGCCAATTTCTCAATAACATATTTTCCTATAACGCCGGCATGATATGCAGTGCCGCAAGCTATTATATATATTCTATCAATATTTTCTATCTGTTCTTTTGTTATTTTTATGTTATCAAGAGTTATAGATTTTCCAGGAACAATCCTCGAAGTCATAGTATCCTTAATTGCTTTTGGCTGCTCATGGATTTCTTTTATCATAAAATGCTCATAACCGCCTTTTTCAGCTGCATCAGCATCCCAAGTTACACTGTGAAGTTCTTTATTTATTTCTTCACCTTCAGGAGAATAAATTTTTACACCTTCATTATTTAAAACTACAAATTCTTTATCATTTAAATAATAAACATCTCTTGTACGATT
Organism: Clostridium sp. CS1-1; assembly: GCF_056135525.1. Taxonomy (NCBI): domain Bacteria; kingdom Bacillati; phylum Bacillota; class Clostridia; order Eubacteriales; family Clostridiaceae; genus Clostridium; species Clostridium sp. CS1-1. The sequence continues at coordinate 882,784 of NZ_CM148680.1, forward strand.
TAAAATTGCAGGAACGTCAGATGCGATAAAATATTCATCTTTACCGACTCCTACTATAAGAGGACTATCTTTTCTCACTGCTACTATTTTGTCAGGTTCATTAGATGATACTACTCCTAGTGCGTAGCTTCCTTCCATTTTTGAAACAGCTTTCATAACGGCATCAAGTAAATCACCATCATAAAAATGATTAATTAAATTTGGTATAACCTCTGTGTCTGTTTCTGAGTAAAATTTATATCCTTTTGAAACAAGCCATTCTCTCAAATGAAGGTAATTTTCTATTATTCCATTATGAACAACACTTATAGCACCATTGTCACTTGTATGAGGATGTGAATTTAAATCAGATGGTTCACCGTGAGTTGCCCATCTTGTATGGCCAACTCCAATTGTACCGTTAATTGGGTGGTCATTTAATTTATTTTCAAGATTTATAAGTCTTCCTTTGCATTTAGAAATTTCTATATTACCATTATTAATAACTGCTATGCCAGCTGAGTCATATCCTCTATACTCAAGCTTTGATAACCCCTCAATCAAAATTGATGATGCTTCCTTTCTTCCTATATAACCTACTATTCCGCACATAAATATCTTCCTTTCTTTCTTGTGTTTCAATTAAAACTTGACTCAAAAAAAGGAAAAATAATTGTTAATAGAGCAATGTGAAACTTGAATCAGATAGAGTATCAAATTCATCTGATCCTTAGTTATCAGATAAAGATCTTTAACAGCACCTGATTGATTTGTCCTAAGAATTACTTCGTAGCTTTGTCAATCGTTAACGGTAGTGCTTTAGCATCTTCAAAGAAATAACTAGTCAGTATGCTAGTATATTTTGCGTCATACTGCGTCGTCAGAACCCTTAGATAGGTTCGGCTATCTGCGGAACCTTCCTCCTTGTCTGACGCAAAATATCCGTCGCATCTTTGACCTGTTATTTCTTTGAAGATGCCTTATACCGTAGGGCATCCGCCGATTATCGATAAACCCTATCCTCGTCAACTCAAGTGAGACTCCAAATCTACGATTTGGTTAGTCGAACTTACTCAGACGCTAGTCTGAGTTTCATTTAAAAAATAAAATCTTTGATTTGGTTGCTGGAACTTACTCAGACCTCAGTCTGAGTGTCCTTATAAAATAAAATCTGCGATTTGGCTAGTCTCACTTAAGTTCTGGCGCTTTAATTTTAATGTATATACTTTAAATCCACCTCCAACAATATAAATATATTACTTTCTCTTATTTGAGTCATAACTTAATTATATTTTCACTAGTAGATACCCGTCAATATAAAGGGGGATGTATATACTTCAATATTGTCATATAGTTTAACTGCCAAGATTGAAGTGTTATCTGTTGCAAAAATATAAATTAGATATTTCAAACTTGTCACAAAATTGCATTGCCAACATTAAAGTACTGCATGTTGAAAAAACGTTTACTTTATCTTAAAGTATACTCATGAACACAAACCAAATCATCAAGACAAATTAAACCGAGGGGGGTACAAACAATGGAAATATCTAAAAACTCATCCAATGCTACCTTAAATAAAGGTGGTAGTAGTAAAGCTAAGTTGCAAAAGTTTGGTGGATTTCTTTCAGGTATGGTATTACCTAACATTGGAGCTTTTATTGCTTGGGGACTTATAACAGCATTTTTTATTCCCACTGGTTGGATGCCTAATGCAGCTTTTGAAAAACTAGTTGGTCCTATGATTACTTATTTACTTCCTATATTGATCGGTTATACAGGTGGTAAGCTTGTTTATGGAGTAAGAGGAAGCGTTGTTGGTGCGGTAGCAACAATGGGCGTTATTATAGGAGCATCAATACCTATGTTCCTTGGAGCAATGGTAATGGGTCCACTAGGTGGATATCTAATTAAAAAGTTTGACCAACTGATTGAAGGAAAAGTTCCAACTGGATTTGAAATGTTGGTAAACAACTTCTCAGCAGGAATTTTAGGTGGATTACTTACATTACTAGGATCATCTTTCATTGGTCCGGTTGTAAACGGTATATCCGTTGCTATTGGAAGTGCGGCTTTATTGATAACACAAAAGGGATTATTACCTCTTATAGCAATATTAGTTGAACCAGGTAAGATATTATTCTTAAATAATGCAATAAATCATGGCGTATTCTCTCCATTAGGTATTGAGCAAGTAAAAACTGCTGGAAAATCTATTTTCTTCTTAATTGAATCTAATCCAGGTCCAGGTTTAGGTTTATTATTAGCTTATATGTTATATGGTAAGGGAAATGCAAAGCAATCTGCATCAGGTGCTGCAATAATTCATTTCTTTGGTGGTATTCATGAAATATATTTCCCATATGTTCTAATGAATCCTATACTAATACTTGCTGTAATAGGCGGTGGAATGGCTGCTAATTTAACATTCGTAGTAACTAAAGCAGGACTTGTAGCACCACCTTCACCAGGTAGTATATTTGCAGAACTAGCAATGTGTCCAAAAGGTGGTTTTTTACCAGTTATAACTGGTATAGCAGTAGGTGCAGTAGTTTCATTCTTAATAGCATCAGTTATTCTTAAGAGAAGTAGTGTTGGTGCTGAGGATGATTCATTTGATAATGCTAAAAATTTAGTATCGGATTTAAAATCAGAAAGCAAAGGACTTAAAGTTGAAAAAATAGTAGAAAAGTCTATAGAAATTCCGAATTTAATAGTATTTGCATGCGATGCTGGTATGGGTTCATCTGCAATGGGAGAATCTATACTTAAGAAAAAGATAAAAGATGCAGGATTAAGCATAGTTGTAAAACATTCAGCAGTTAACGAAATTCCACAAGAAGCAGAGGTAGTATTTACTCAAGAAAGCCTTGCTGGAAGAGCTAGACAGGTTGTACCTAATGCAAAAATCATAACTATTAAAAACTTTCTTGATAACACTACTTACAATGAGTATATTGAATCTTTAAAAAAATAATAAAAATAAAATGAATGGCGGTGAAAATTATGATGGACTTAACTGCCAGGCAAAAGTTTGTTTTAAATACAATAATAGAGAAAGGTCCCTTGAGTATCAAGGACCTTTCTAAACAAATTGATGTAAGCAACCGTACAATATCAAGAGATATGTCGGTAATTAACAAATTTTTATCTGATAAAAATATAACTATAAGCGAAAATAATTTAGGTTTATATATAGAAGGTAAAAAAGAGAATATAAAAAGCGTTCAACAATTACTAGGAGGTATTCCTCTGCAATGGTTGTTATCACAGGAGCAAAGATTGTTACTTATAACGGCACAGCTGTTAGTAGCCCATGAGCCATATAAGTCTGCTTATTTTAGCTATCAGTTTAATGTTGTTGAGGGAAGCATAAGCCTGTATATGGATAAAATTGAACAATGGTTAAACATTCACAATCTCTCATTTAGCAGAAAAAGAGGCTATGGTATAGTGGTCGAAGGTTCAGAATGGAATAAAAGAAGCTCATTTGTTGAATTACTTTATGAGTATAAGCCAATTAGTGAATTACTTGCTTTTGTATATGGTAGTCAAAATGAGCCAACTATAAATGCTTTTTTTAAGACAATTTTTGGCGAAGAGCTAATAATGATTTCAAAAAATTTGCTTGCATTAATTAATAATCAAATAATAACAAGTGAGGATGACATAGCTTATTTTAGTTCTTTTATTCACATTTTGTTATCACTAAAAAAGACTAAACTTAGTTCTCCAATAGAACTTCCAGCATATTTAGTACAGGATATTTTAGTATCTAATGAATTTTCCTTTATTAAAGAGATTAAAGAGTATCTAGTTTCTTTAAGTATAAATCTCGTAGATAGCGAATTAGCCTATATAGCAATTCAGCTTATGGGAAACAAGTATATTTATAAGACTGACAGAAAGTTTAAAGAGTTAGGCGTTCCTATGGAAGATTTATCAACTGAAGTTGTATATGAAGTAGGTAAAAAATTAAATATGAAAATAGAATGTGATGAACAATTAATACTAGGCTTATCACAACATTTTAATCCAGCCTTGTACAGAATTAATATGGGTATACAGGTAAAGAATCCATTAGTGGATGAAATTAAACAATACTATGGAGATTTGTTTAAAGCTGTTGATTATGCTTGTAGATTAGTCTTTTCAAAATATAACATCACCATGTCACAAGATGAAATAGGATTTATAACCATGCATATAGGAGCAGCCATAGAAAGAAGCAATGCTTATAATAATAAGCTAACTGCTCTAGTAATTTGCCCTAATGGAGTTGGAACTGCTCGAATATTATCACACAAAATTAAAGCGTCAATACCAAGTATAGAATCAGTTACTATATCATCTTTCAAAGATTGGTCAGAAGGGGATAGTGAATACGATATAATCCTTTCAACGGTTAACATTGATCATAAAACAAGTAATAAAAATATAATAACAGTGTCACCATTTCTACAAAATGGAGATATAGATAAAATTAATAATTTTATTAATTCAAAGATTTTAGGTAGTAGTATAGTTAACAATATTACGCCATTACCAAAGGTTGAGATGTATGAGGACCCAATAACAGATGAATACAATGTAATTAATAATATATTGAAAAAAATACAACTTGAAACTTTTGATACTAATTCATTTAGTGAGCTAATTACATTAGTAACAGAAAATCTAGTTGATAATGAATTAATAGATGATAAAGAAGAAATTAAAAACTTGATACTTAAAAGAGAAGAATTAGGCAGTGTAGTTATTCCTAATTGTCATGTGGCATTGCTGCATACAAGATCTGATGCTGTCAAAAATCCTTGTGTAGGAGTATACAGATTAAAAGAGCATATGAAACTAAAAAGTAGTGGATTTGAAGATGAAAATGTAGATACATTCATAGTATTACTCGCACGAAAGAACGAATTTAGTTATGTTCTTGAACAAATGGGTAAGATAAGTATTTCTCTAATTGAGAAAAAAGATTTTACTGAAATATTGAGGCTTGGAGATATTAAAGATTTGCGAAATTCTATAATTAAGATATTAAATGAGGAGGAACCTTAAATGGAATTAACAGTTTTAAATGAAAAAAATATTGTATTAAATGTAGCAGCAGAAACAAAAACAGAAGCGATCGAGAGAGTTGGAAACCTGCTCGTACAAAATGGATATGTAGAAAAAGAATATATAGAAGGTATGAAAGGGAGAGAGGCTGATATTACAACGTATATCGGCAATGGTATAGCAATTCCCCATGGAATGAATGGATATGTTAAATATATCAAGAACTCAGGTATAGTAATAGCTCAATACCCTGGTGGGATAGATTTTGGCGAGGGAAATACTGCTTACCTTGTTATAGGAATTGCAGGAAAAAATGATGATCATATGAGTATACTTTCTAAAATCGCTATTGCATGCCAAGATGAAGAAAATGTAAAGAAGTTAATAGACTCAAAAGACAAGAAGGAAATAATAGATATTATTATGGAATGTGACAATGACTAAATAGAATATATGAAACATTTGCAATAAAATATTAGTAATGATTGGAGTGAAATTATGATTACAACAGTTACTCTTAACCCTGCTGTTGATAAGACAATAGAGATAGATAATTTCCGCGTAGGTAATGTAAATAGAATTTCATCCACTAGACTTGATGCCGGTGGTAAAGGTATAAATGTATCTAAGGTTATACAAAATTTAGGTGGAAGAAGTAGAGCAGTTGGAATACTTGCTGGAAACAATGGAGGTTTCATTAAAGAGTATCTAGATTCTATTAAAATAGAAAATGATTTTATATTTATAGATGGAGAAACAAGGGTAAATACAAAAGTTGTGGATAGAGTAAACCATACTAATACTGATATAAATGAAAGTGGACCTCTAGTATCTAGTGAAAATCTTGATAAATTATGCAGCAAGTTTTATGAAGGCATAGAAAAAAATTCAGTGTTAGTTTTCTCAGGTAGTATTCCACAAAATGTGGACAAAGATATATATAAGGCTTGGATTGAAAAAGCTAAGGATAAAGGCGTAAAGGCAATTTTAGATGCTGATGGTGAGTTGTTTAAGCAAGGCATTAAAGCAGGTCCATATCTTGTAAAACCTAATATTCATGAACTTGAAGGATTGTTTGGACAAAAAATTAATAGTATAGACGAAACAGTAAAGTTATCTAGAGGATTGCTTGATTACGGCATAGAGATTGTAGTGGTTTCCCTTGGAGAAGATGGAGCGCTATTTGTTAAAAAAGATTTAGCAATTCTAGCAAAGGGAATAAAAGTAGAGGTTAAAAGCACAGTTGGTGCTGGTGACTCAATGGTAGCAGCGCTTGCGCTGGCGATAGACAAGGGATACGACTTTGAGAAAGCAGTAAAACTTTCAGTAGCATGTGGCACTGCTAGCGTTATGACATCAGGAACACAAGCTGCAGACTTAAATACTATTATTGAATTTGAAAGTTTAGTTGAATTTGAATATATAAATTATTAAGGAAAATAGGAGGAATTTATAATGAAAACAAAAGCAGTAAGACTTTATGGAAAAAATGATTTAAGATTAGAAGAATTTGAATTACCTGAAATAAAAGATGATGAAATATTGGTACAAGTTATTACAGACAGTTTATGTATGTCCTCATATAAGGCTGCTATTCAAGGTGAAGACCACAAAAGAGTACCTAATGATGTAGCTGAAAATCCTATAATAATTGGACATGAATTCGCAGGAAATATAGTAAAGGTTGGTTCTAAGTGGAAGGATCAGTTTAAAGAGGGAGAAAAGTTTGCTATACAACCAGCTTTAAACTATAAAGGAAGCCAAGCATCACCAGGATACTCTTATCCTTACTTTGGTGGAGATGCTACTTATACTATAATACCTCAGGAAGTTATGGAACTTGGTTGCCTTTTACATTATAATGGTGAATCTTATTATGATGCATCCTTAGCAGAACCAATGTCTTGTATAATAGGAGCCTTCCATGCTAACTATCATACAACACCAGGAAAATATGAGTATAAGATGGGAATCAAAGAAGGCGGAAAGATGGCAGTTCTTGCAGGAACAGGCCCAATGGGACTTGGAGCAATAGAATATATGCTTAACTGTGATAGAAGACCATCATTACTTGTAGTAACAGATATAGACGATAAAAGAGTTGAAAGAGCAAAGGCTATATATGAAAAGGCAAAGAAAAACGGTGTTGAATTAGTATTTGTAAATACTAAAGGAATAGAAGATGTTCCTGCATACCTAAAAGAAATCACTGGTGGCACAGGTTATGATGATGTATATGTTTATGCTCCAGTAGAACCTTTGTTAGAGCAAGCTGATAAGATATTAGCTAGAGATGGATGTTTAAATTTCTTTGCAGGTCCAACAGACACGAATTTCTCAGCAAAGTTTAATTTTTACAATGTACACTATTCATCAACTCATATTGTTGGTACGAGCGGTGGAAACACAGATGATATGATTGAATCTCTAAAGATGACTGAAGCGAAGTTAATAAATCCTGCAGTTATGGTAACACACATTGGAGGACTTGATTCTGTAGCAAAAGCTACTTTAGACCTTCCAAAGATTCCAGGGGGAAAGAAACTTATATATACAACTATAGAGTTAGAACTCACAGCAATAGATGATTTTGAAGCAAAAGGTAAAACAAATCCTGTTTTTGCAAAATTAGATGAGATAGTAAAGAGAAATAATGGTTTATGGTGTGTAGAGGCGGAGAAATACTTGCTTTCAGAGTTAAGTAAATAATATAGCAAGGAAAAGAGGGCGAGATTTGTTCGCCTTTTTTCTTTGCTATACTATTTTTACTTTATAGAATATAGGTGTATAATATAAGCTTAATAGAAAGTTGAAAGGAGCAAATATATGAAATACACTATCGATGTACATACACATACTACAGCAAGTGGTCATGCTTATACTACACTATTAGAAAATGCAAAGCATGCAAGTGAAACAGGTATTGAGCTTTTAGGCACTGCAGACCATGGTCCAGCAATGCCTGGGTCACAACATTATTGGCATTTTGGAAATTTTAAAGTGCTGCCTAGGGAGATTTATGGAGTTACTATGCTTTATGGTTGTGAAGCTAATATTATTGATTATGAAGGAAATATAGACTTGCCAATGAAAATACAGGAAAATTTAGATTTTATGATAGCTAGTATCCATGATCCAGTAATGAAGGTAGATGTAGGTGCAGATTTGAATACTACTGCTTTCTTAAAGGCTATGAATAATCCTAATGTTCATATTATAGGACATGCAGGTAATCCTAAGTTTCCGATTTATGAAGAAGAATTAGTTAAAAAGGCAAAAGAAAAGAATATACTTATTGAGATAAATAATAGTTCATTTGTAAGATCAAGGATTGGAAGCGAAATGACTTGCACTAAAATAGCCCGTTTATGTAAAGAGCATAGAGTTAAGATAATATTGAATAGTGATGCACATTCATGCTTTCAAATAGGTGAGTTTGATGTTGCAGTTAAAATGCTCAAAAGTATAGATATGCCAGAAGAATTAATTATAAATAGAAGTAAGAAAGAATTAATAGACTTTCTAAAAGACAAGGGAAAACGCTTCTAATACTTGATTATTGTGGAGAGATATCATGAAAAATGAAAAAATTTATACACTAAGTGAAATTTCGATAAAAATTAGTAGCTTTGCAATACAAGCAATACTTTATGAGGTTGCTTGCTATCCATCACCAGGATTAGTATCACCAGTATCTAATGGCGCACATAAGGATATGAATTATTTTACTTTTATTGATAGTACATCGGTATTAAGTAAATATTTTGCTTTATTTGTACAAGAGGGATATACAGATAAGTCATATAAAGATGTTTTTAATAATATAAGAGCTATTGGGATAGAAGCAGAAAAAGATATGTTTATAAAAACAGGGGGAATAAATACACATAAAGGTATGTTATTTTTGATAGGTGTAGCTTGTGCAGCAGTTGGTAGAGCAATTTATGAAAAAAGGAATTTTAGAGAAGTACAAAATATTATAAAAGAGATGACAGCAGGTATAGTGGAGAAGGAACTCTTAGCTCTAAAATATAGCTCCAGCGTATCACATGGTGAAAAGCTATATTTAAAATATAGAAATGAGGGGATAAGAGGTGAAGTAGAGAAAGGAATTCCTACGGTTTTTCACTTTTCATTAGAGTTCTATAAACAAAATATAGATTTAGACATTAACGATAGATTAGTCCACACACTAATTGGAATAATGCAGATTTGCAATGATTCTACCATTATTCATAGGCATAACCCGCAGGTATTAGAGGAAGTAAAAGAAAAGGCAAAAAATATAATCACACTTGGAGGAATGAAAACTTCTTATGGCAGGGAGAAAATAAATAACTTATGTGAAGAATTTATAGAAAAAAACATAAGCCCTGGTGGAAGTGCTGACTTACTTGGAGTAACGGTGTTTTTGTATTTAGTAGAACAGTATATGAGCGGTGCCAACAGATAGATAAGAATTTCAAAAAAGAACGTAGATAGATTTGATTTATACAAATCTATCTACGTTCTTTATTCTATAAGTTTATTCATCTGAACTGCAATAGTTTTTAAATCATCCGCACTAGCTGTAATCTCTTCACTGGTTGAAGCGGTTTCATTAATGGATTTAGCGACAACTTTAAACTTATTTATAGTGTTTTCTATTGTTCCAATAATATCAGAATTGAAATCTACTACATTTTTAGTTTCATTCAACAAGGTATTCATTAAAGTGTCAACTTCTCTAATATTATTTCCAGATTCTTTTAATTTCTTTATCATATCTATTACATTATTTACTGTATAATCCAATAATTCATGTCCAGAAATTATTTTTTCGTTATTTTCTTTCATTAGTTCTTCTACTTCATATATTCTATCTTTAAATTCATTGATAATATTGCTAATATCATTTGATGATGATCTACTATGTTCTGCAAGCATTCTGACTTCTTCAGCTACCACTGCGAATCCTCGCCCTGCCTCACCAGCTCTGGCTGCTTCAATGCTTGCGTTTAATGCTAATAAGTTTGTTTGGTCTGCAATATTACTTATTACAGATAATATTTCATCCATTTGCTTTGATTTTTCTTCCAAAATATTTGTAGCATTAAAAGTAATTTTTATACTTTCAGCGATAGTGTTTATAATTCCTAGCACTTCTTTTAATGAACTTTCATTCGTATTGGATACATCTATTAAATTAGAGGAAGCATTTTCAATATCTTTCACCTTAAATGATATATTTTCATTTATACACGATAGGTCTTCTAGGACTTTCATGTTTTGATTAGATTTATCTAACATTTCATTTGAATTGCTACTGATATCTTGACTTGTGCTTGCAATTTCTTGCATAGACCTATTTTCTTCGTCTATAACAGAGGTTAATACATTACTAGAATCTAATAGAGTTTGTGCAAATTCAGAAATTTTATTAAATAATTCTGATATATTCTCATTTTTCTCTCTAAGCGATTTTTCATTAACCTCAATTTCTTTTAGCAACTTAGATGCCAAGAACGAAAGACTGAAAATACCAAAAGATACAAGAGTTATAACTAAAATCCTAATAACAAGCTCTCGTACAAAAACTTGTTTATCTGGTAAAAGCAATGGGTTTAAATTAAATACCAAAATTTGACACAAAACACCCAATATGATGGAAGATGTAACCATTTTAATATCCAGAAATAAAGCTGCTAATATTATAAAATAAAAAATAACTATCCATAATTCTTTTGATGGAATCATAAGTGTTATGTATGTATAATTCATACAAAAAAGTAACATTATAATTAATTTTATATTTCTTAAGCTTTTCTCCCATTGTCCTTCTTGCAATGAGACTTTATACATAATCCCAAATACTAACAATTCGAGTACTGCCAGGAATTCAAATCCAATCAAATAGCCCCACTTTATTTCAGTGTACATGCCAATATATTTCATAAATATAAACAACATACCGCCTAGGCATGTGCTTACAGAGTATATGGCTAGAATAAATTTTAATGTTTTTTTCTGATAATTAATTATAGTCCCAATTGAGTTTTTCACAAATTTCATCTCCCCCATCTATTTGTTATTAATAATTCTAATATATTAAAGCTTTGTATTCGGAACTTATTATTTAATATTGCAACAAAGCTAACATTATATGATTTTAATATATCTGAATAAAAGTTGACTTTGAAAAATCATATACAAAAAACTTTCAGTAAAAATAATCGTTGTTATCTAATGTAAGCATGTATCGAAGTATTGGGAATCAATTCTTATTTTATCATAATTATACTAAAAATGAAATTACTTAATATCAAATTATATACATTTATACTAAAAAGTTAATGAATGATATTATAAAATTAAATATGTAATTAAAATTATGATGTAGAATGAAATAGAATTAATTAGATAAAGTTAGATACTAATAGGTAATTTGTCTAGAATATGTTGTATGAATTGTAATAAAGTTGGTTATTATGGATTATTTTGCTATAATGATACTCATCATGAAGAAATAGCTAAAACAACTCATGGTATGTATAGAAATTTTAACCAAGTGGGGAAGGGAGACTAAAGTAAGTATTATGAATATAAAAGAAATTGACAAAGTTTTTAAAGAATTATACCAGATAACGTTACTTGAAAATATAGCCTTTCATAAAATTATAGATGGAGAACTGGAGCCTGTTCATATGTTAGAGACAGAAAAGTTAAGTTCTAAACAATGGAAAGAAGCTCATAGTAAACTCCACGTTAAGGTGATTGGAGATCCAGTGCTTGAAAGAGCGGTTAAAGGAGAAATAGTATATATAAATGATATTGCAAATGATATAAATTCATCTCCTGCTTTTAAATCTTTTGGCATAAAAAGCATAGCTGTATTTCCTTTATTTAGGGATAGCAAAGTATTTGGGATTATTGTCATTCCTGCTTTGAAGGAAAAGTTCAATTTTAGAGACGATATTATAGACAGATGTAAAAAACTAATTACAAATTTTAATAAAGACATTATTTAATTGCTAATATTATCTACTAGGAAAGGATGTTAAATAATGAAAATAAGTGAAATAATTTTAAGATATTTATATGATAATGGAGTGAAAACAATTTTTGGCATTCCTTCTGGTACTATAAGCCCAATAGTGGACAGCTTTAATGATTTTAACGAAATAGAATACATTATAACTAAAAACGAAGCAGCTGCTTCTTATTCAGCTTGTAAATCAGCCAAGGTCTCACAAAGGTTAGGTGTATGTCTTATATCAGGCTCAGTTGGGGTAGGGAATGCTATGAATGGTATAGCTGAAGCGACAGTATCTAAAGCCCCTGTACTGATAATTAGTGGACATGTAGCTAGGTGGCAGCAAGGGCTTGGAGCAATACAAGAGCCTATGGCCGAAAGATATTTAAGTGGATTTGCAAAGTATACAAAGTATATAGATAAAAGTGAAGATGTAATTAAAGAAATTAAAAAAGCTATAGAAATTGCTTATGAACATCCACGAGGGGCTGTGCATATCGGTGTTCCTATAGACGTACAAAAAGAAGAGTATAAAGGAATACCTTATGAAATAGCAGAGATTAAAAAAATAATTCCTGATCTTGAAAAATTGAGTGAGGCATCAACTTTAATAAATAAATCTAATACTGGGTTACTAATAGTAGGCGGCGGATGCAGAGGACTTGGAGATAAAGTTAAAAAATTAGCTGAAAGGTTAAATTGGAGAGTAGTTTCAACTATTTCTGGCAAATCCGTAGTAGAAGAAGAGTTCAGATTACATATGGGTTATTACGGATTTTCAGGTACATCACTTGCAGATAGATATATATCCAATGAAAATCTTGAGTGTGTTATAGCTTTAGGTACTAGACTTGGAGAATGTTCAACTCAAAATTTCAGTAAAGAAATTATTAAGAATAAATTAATACATATTGATGCAGATAAAGATGTTTTTAATAAAGCTTATAAAGCAGATGTAGCAGTTATTGCAGATCTAAGTGAAGCTTTAGATTATTTAATTGAAAATATAGAACAAAAGTTTATCAATAATGATGTTACCGAGCCGCTAAATGAACCCTATATTTGTAACCATAATGGGTTGTCTCTGAGATTACTTGCCGAAAAAGTAACTAATATACTTCCTAAAAACACATTTTATGCTAATGACATAGGAAGTTCTAAAATATTCAATTTAAACTTTATGCGGTTACCAAAAGAGGGTGACTTTGAGTGCAATGTTAACTATGCATGCATGGGAAGTTCAATAGGGGCTATGGGGATAAGTAGACTCGACCCTAATAGAACTGTAGCTGTATTTATTGGAGATGGTTCATTTTATATGAACGGTATGACTGAACTGTTAACGGCCAAAAAATATAATATGAAAATAGTATACTTTGTAGTTAATAATTCGGTACTAAGGTTTGTTAATGATGGACATAAAAGTATATTTGGAAGAAGTTTTGAAGAATTTTCTGATGAACCTATTAATATAGCAGAAACTGTTAAGTGTATGGGGATGAAATCTATAAGAATCATTGACAATTCAGAGATAGAATTATTAAAAGGTTTCTTAGTAGACGTAAATGGGCCTATAGTTGTAGAGTTAGTAACGGATTCATCAGAACCTATACCTACCAATAGGTTTAAAGATTTATCTAGGAAAAATTAAAACTAAATATTATTAATACAATATAATTTAAAATTAATTAAAAATCATTTTTTCAAGCGATTTCAGTTTGTAACCACATGGAGCTTGGAAAGATGATTTTTTTATTTTAAATATAGGACTGAATAATACAAAATACTAGCATTGGCAAATACAAAAGTAAAAAAATTTACGATGTGAGTAAAAAATAATTTTAGTTGATATTAATTATTAAGTAATATATAATATTATTAAGGTTAAATTATTGTCAAACGAAGGGAGTAATAAACTATGAAAGTAGCAGTTATAGGTTGTACCCATGCTGGTACAGCAGCAATTATAAATACAGCGAAGTTATACCCAGATGCTGAAATTACTGTATATGAAAGAAATGATAATATATCCTTTTTATCTTGTGGAATAGCATTATATGTAGGTGGAATAGTTAAGGATGTTCAAGGATTATTTTACTCTTCACCAGAAGAGTTGGGAAAATTAGGTGTAACTACTAAAATGAAACATGATGTATTAGCGGTAGATACAGATGGAAAGAAATTAAAAGTCAAAAACTTAGATACAAATGAAGAGTTTGAAGATAAATTTGATAAGTTAATAATAACTACTGGTTCATGGCCAATTGTTCCTCCAATCGAAGGAATAAACTTAGAAAATATACTTTTGTCTAAAAACTTCTATCATTCAAATACAATAATTGAAAAAGCAAAAAATGCTAAGAATATAGTAGTTGTTGGAGCTGGATATATAGGTGTTGAACTTGTAGAAGCTTTTGCAATGAATGGCAAGAAAGTTACATTGATTGATGCTGAAGAGCGTATTATGAATAAATATTTAGATAAAGAGTTCACAGATATAGCAGAAAAAGCATTTTTAGATCATGGTGTTAAATTAGCCTTAAGAGAAAAAGTTGTTAAATTTGAGGGTGAAGGTGGAAAAGTTTCAAAGGTTTCTACAGATAGAGGTTCTTATGAAGCGGATATGGTGATACTTTGTATTGGATTTAGACCAAATACAGAATTATTTAAAGGACAACTTGAAATGTTGCCAAACGGGGCTATTATAGTAGATGAATATATGCATACAAGTAAGGAAGGTATATTTGCAGCAGGTGATAGTGCTTCTGTAATATACAATCCAACAGGAAGACGTCAATATATGCCACTTGCTACAAATGCAGTTCGTATGGGAACTTTAGTTGCTAGAAACTTAGTAAGTAATACTACTAAGTACATGGGAACTCAAGGAACTTCTGGAATTAAGATCTATGAATATAATATAGCTTCTACCGGTCTTACTGAAGAGTCAGCTAAGAGAGAAGGAATTGAGGTTAAAACTGTTACAATCACAGATAATTATCGTCCAGAGTTTATGCCTACTTATGATGCTGTAACAGTAAAAGTAGTTTATGAGAGAGAATCTAGGGTGATACTAGGTGCGCAGATTTGTTCGAAGACAGACTTAACTCAATCTATAAACACATTATCAGTATGTATTCAAAATAGAATGACTGTGGATGAGTTAGCATTCGTTGACTTCTTCTTCCAGCCACACTTTAACAAACCATGGAACTTCTTGAATTTGGCGGGGTTAAATGCAGAATAGAGATCAGCAGTTTAGGCAGGGCAAGGTATTAATATACTCACATCTTCTGTATTGTTAACTGTTTTTAAGTGACTCTAAAGCTTGAAGGTACGTAAAAACAAGAACTTTTCAAACTCGCTGACGCTCAGACAATGAAAAGTTCTAAGTCTTTACGTACCTTATTCGCTAAGAGTCACTAAAAAACAGTTAAATATACGTCAGATATGAGTATATTAATACTATTCAGCATTAACTTACTTAAACTAAATTATGCATTTAAATAAATGAGATGCAGTAATACTTTGATATAATGTATAATTACCCCGTAAATGTGGAATATTTAAAGTGTTAAAATAATAAATTATTTATGAGGTGATTAATATGTCTGTTAAAAATGCAATGACAGCTGATTTTTTGCGTTCTGCTTATGGTGGAGAAAGTATGGCTCATATGAGGTATTTAGTTTGGGCAGACGCAGCAGATAGAGAGAAATTTCCTAATATAGGAAGGCTTTTTAGAGCGGTAGCCTATGCAGAGTGGGCTCATGCAAAAAATCATTTTACTGTACTTAAGGATCAAGTTGGAGATTATACAGTTCCAGCAGGTGCTGTATTTGGGCTTACAAATACAGTTGAAAACCTTCAAGGAGCAATAAATGGAGAACTTCACGAAATAGATCAGATGTATCCAGTATATTTAAATACTGCAAGATACCAAGAAGAGAAAGATGCAGAAAGGTCATTTCATTTTGCTGTTGAAGCAGAAAAACAACATGCTGAACTTTTCAAAAAAGCACAGGATTCTGCAAAGAATGGAAAAGATATTGGTGATGATAAATTCTATGTATGTCCAGTATGTGGGTATACAGTAATAGAAGATGACCTACCAGAAAAATGCCCTGTATGCGGAGCTAAGAAAGAGGTATTTAAGGATTTTTAAAATAAAATGCCATTAACTAAGAAAAAAGTTTTAGTTAATGGCATCATTTGTTTAGTTAGATTTTAAATTTGCTAATTATTTGTTCTAGTTTGTCTGCAATGTTATT
The DNA here is from genome assembly GCF_056135525.1 of Clostridium sp. CS1-1. Lineage (NCBI taxonomy): Bacteria > Bacillati > Bacillota > Clostridia > Eubacteriales > Clostridiaceae > Clostridium > Clostridium sp. CS1-1. The sequence continues at coordinate 899,107 of NZ_CM148680.1, forward strand.
AAGTTTTTCAGAAGTATTTGAAATACTGTTCATGGATTTTGACTGTTCATCCAGCGAAGCAGATATTTCTTCAGTAGCAGCTGCTGACTCCTCAGATATGGCAGATATTTCTTGGATGGAATTTATAACATCATTTTTATCAGTATTAACCTTTTCAATATTTAGAACTAATATTTCTACTTGTTCTAGAGTTCCTTTGATTGCTCTTTCTATAGATTGAAATGCTTTGTTTGATTCCTCAACCGCAATATTAGACTCTTTAACTGCAGCTTCACCTGCGTCCATGTTATTCTTAGCCGCGCTTATTTCTAATTGAATCTCACTTACGATAGTACTTATCTCTTTTGTTGAAATAGAGGTTTGTTCTGAAAGTTTTCTTATTTCATCAGCAACTACGGAAAAGCCCTTACCAGCTTCGCCAGCACGTGCTGCTTCTATAGCAGCGTTTAATGCTAATAAATTTGTTTGCTCTGCAATAGATTCAATAGCACTTACGATTTTTCCTATAGAATCTGATTTGTTTGATAAGTCATCTATATTATTAGCTATTTTTTGTGAAACCTTCATATTTACATTAAATTTATCTATAAGTCTTTCCATTGCATTAGTTCCAATAGCATTAGTATCTTTTACTTCATTAGATAGTTCCTTAACCTTCAGAGAACTTGCAACTGAGGTTGTTATTTCATTAGCAAGACCTTCTAGCTTTTCAGTGCCAAGTTGAGCAGAACTCGCTTGCTCCTGAGCACCTCTAGCTAATTCTTCAAGGGTTCTAGATACACTATCAATCGAAGCTGTGGTTTCCTCTGTAGATTTTGATAGGTTTTCTGAATATTGGAGCACTTCCTTAGAGTTATTCTTTAAAGTTTGTACAATTTCTACTAGTTCTTTCTTTAAATTTAAAACAGCTCTACTCATAACTCCAGTTTCATCTTTATTACTTAGCAATTTATCTGCTTGATTATCTGTATTAAAAGATAAATCGAGACCTGCCACTTTATTAATTGCTTCAGTAGAATATATAATAGGAGCGGATATCTTTTTACCTATATATAATGCGAATAAAGAGGATAAAACTACTCCAATTGCAATAATTAGGATTATTAAAATTAATAGTGAATCTATTTGTTTAAAAACTTCGTTTTCTGGTGCCATCATTAGTAACACCCATCCATTAGATAATTTAGAGTAGCTTAGGGCACTTTTACCTTCTGCTGAATCAAGATGATCAATTCCAGAAGTACCCTTCTTAATGTTATCACTTACGGACTTATAACTTTCATTATTTATCTTGGCTAGATTATCAGATTGCTTTAAAGTTTTATGGACTATATAGTCATGTTTATCATTTAGAAGAGCTGCATATCCTGTATCATATAGTTTTATGTTATTAATTCCTTCTCTATACTTTTGGAAATTTATATCAATACCTACTACACCAATTAATATGTTGTCTTTAAAAATAGGAGCCGTATAAGATATCATTTCCATTTTTAATTCATTGTTAGTGTAAGGATTACTCCATACACCTTTTTTTTGTTTTATAGGCTCATAGTACCATGCTAAATTTGCATTATCTGGTCTAAATTCACTTTTATCAGTTAGTTTATGTTCCATAAATTGACCGTTATTCGACATATCTACAAACCAACCACCGTATACATTTCCTGTTAGGTCAGGGTTTAAGATTACATATTCTCCCATCGTGCCCTTTTGGGATGTTATCAAATTTTTTATTAAAGGCTTGATAATAGATTCATAATCTGATGGATTAGTTTTTAGTTTTTCCGTATCTACTAAAGTTGTTATCATTGAACCTAAATCCCGAGCTGAATCTTGTACATTAATTATGGTCTTATCAAGTTCATTTGATTTTGCCTCAGCCATTGAGGTTATTTTGGCACTTACCTCTTCCTCAATTAACGTACTACTTCTTAGTATAGCTAGTCCACCTATTGCTGAAGATAGAATTACACAACATAAAATTATTGCTGTTATAATCTTTGTACTGATTTTCTTCATATTAGTTCCTCCACTATAAGTATTTTCCCGTACCGCTATGATATAAGTTCAAAAGACAAATATCACAACATTTATATATATATTTACATATTACTATATCGTTAACTGTTTGTTAATACTTAAATATATAGTAACTTGTTAGTAGTAATACATATAAGTATTAACACGAACGTTGACACATTGATACATTCTCTAATATTCGTTTTTTAAAAGTATATACAAAGTATAAGTGATTTTATATATGGAAATGTTCGTGAAGAATATTGACTTTAATGATAACATTTGTTACTATAGACAAGTGCGAAAAAGAGAAAAAAATATCGTAAAAAGTAAAATTAAACTACAGAGGAGATTAGTATGGAATCATTTTTTAGATTAAAAGAAAATGGAACTAACATAAGAACAGAAATATTAGCTGGAATAACTACCTTTATGACTATGGCGTACATATTAGTTGTAAATCCTAATATACTTTCCCAAGCAGGTATGAACTACGGTGCAGTATTTACGGCAACAGCGTTAGCAGCGATAGTTTCCACATTTTTAATGGGAGTATATGCAAAATTACCTTTTGCACAAGCACCAGGAATGGGACTTAATGCTTTTTTTGCTTATACTATAGTACTTGGCATGGGACATACATGGCAATTTGCATTAACTGCAGCATTTTTAGAAGGAATAATATTTATTTTACTTACAGTTTTCAATGTTCGTGAAGCTATAATTAACTCAATTCCATTAAATATTAAAAAAGCAATTTCAGTAGGAATAGGGCTTTTTATTGCTTTTATAGGATTAGAAAATGCTCAGATAGTAGTACATCCTAAATCAGGTACTATTGTTGCCTTAGGAAATGTTACTAGTGGAGTAGCATTACTAGCAGTTATAGGTATTGTAATAACCGGTGCATTACTTGCGAGAAACGTAAATGGAGCTTTATTAATAGGGATTATAATTACAACTATTGTAGGTATTCCTATGGGAATAACAAAGTTACCAGGGGCAGTTGTAAGTATGCCACCAAGTATTAGTTCTACATTTTTACAGTTTGAATGGAATCACATTTTTAGTATAGATATGCTTGTTTCTTTATTTACTTTATTGTTCATGGATATGTTTGATACAGTTGGAACTTTAGTTGGTGTTGCAACTAAGGCTGGAATGCTAGATGAGAAGGGAAATGTACCTAGGGCGAAAGAAGCTTTATTTTCAGATGCGGTTGGAACTACACTCGCAGCTTGTTTTGGAACGAGTACTGTATGTACATATGTAGAAAGTGCTTCAGGAGTTGCATCAGGTGGAAGAACTGGCCTTACAGCTGTATCTACAGCAGGGATGTTTGCAATAGCATTATTCTTATCACCACTATTTCTTATGATACCATCTGCAGCTACAGCACCTTCACTTATTTTAGTTGGACTATTTATGTTATCTCCTATAAAGGAAATAGATTTGGTTGATTTTACAGAAGCTATACCTGCTTTCTTTACTATAATAATGATGCCTTTGACTTTTAGTATTTCCGATGGAATTATATTTGGAATAGTTTCATACGTAGTTCTAAAGGTTTTAACAGGTAAAGCGAAGGAAATAACAACAGCTACTTATATAATAGCAATTTTATTTATACTAAAGTTCTTTATATAGAAATATATAATTTATAATTGAAAAGAGATATTTACTTTAAAGTAAATGTCTTTTTTTTATTTTTTTAATAATAGGTACACTTTTAATAGAATTTAGTATAGTAATAAGTAAGGGACAAAAAATAAGCACTAAATATTACATACAAAGACAGGGGGAATTGTATGGTGGATTATAGAAATATGTATGAATTAGATAAATTTAAATATTTAGGTCATGGAAAAAATGGTAAAGTATATTTAATGCCAGATGGAAAAGTGATAAAGATTTGTAAAACCGAAAGAGTATGTAGGGATGAATATGAAGTCTTGAAAGCTGCAGAAGGAAGTTCGTACTTTCCAAGGGTTTATGAGATTAATGGAAAAGCAATGGTTAGAGACTATGTCCAAGGTGAGAAGCTTCCTTTATATATAAAAAAACATGGGCTTAGTAGAAATTTAGCTATGAACTTAATTAATCTTATAGAAGAGTTTCAGAGAATTGGATTTGTAAGATTAGATATTAGGGGAGAGCATATTTACGTAAAAGAGGATGAATCTATAATGGTTATTGACCCAGCATCTCACATGATATGGAGGGAGAAATATCCTAGACTTATGATTAAAGAACTTAGAAGACAAAAGGTTTCTAAACAATTCTACCAAGTTCTAAAGGAGGAAAGACCAGATTTGTATAAGAAGTGGAAGAGATAGAGGGGAGATAACAGGTACTACAGTACATATAGGTACCCGTTATCTATTTCTATTTCAAGTATTTATGAATTATAGTATAAAGATCTTCATAATTTATAGGCTTAGATATATAATCATCCATCCCATATGCTAAGAATCGCTCCTTATCGCCAACCATGGCATAGGCTGTCATAGCTATAATTGGGATGTGAGATTCTTTAAGTTTTTCCTTACTTCTAATGATACTGGTAGTGTTTAATCCATTTAATTTAGGCATTTGAATATCCATTAAAATTAAATCTACTTTTCTTTTCTCAAGTATTTTCAATGCCTCAGTTCCATTGAAGGCATTTATATAGTTATAGCCTTTTTTGTGAAGCAATGTTGATACAAATTGTTGATTCACTTCATTATCATCAACAATTAAAATTGTTTTTGAAGCAATATATCCTGTTACCTCTACTGGTATTTTACTAGCAAAATTGTCCGAAGTATCATTTGGATATTGATTTCTTATATTGATTAAGTTAGCTCGATCGTCTTTTGTAATGCATTCATAGGTATTTCCTGGTAAGAATTCTGCTGTAAAATAGAAGCAACTTCCTTTATCTCTTTTACTAGCTACCCATATATCTCCATTCATCATAGTAACGAGATTTTTTGAGATAGCAAGTCCAAGGCCAGTTCCGCCATACTTCTTTGTATACGAATCATCCACTTGGCTGAAGGTTTTAAAAAGCTTATTCATTTTATCTTCAGGTATTCCTATACCTGTATCAGAAACGGAGAATTGAATCTTAATTTTTCCTTTAGGCCCTTCAATTCTTTTGGCACAAACTATTATATTGCCTCTTTCGGTAAATTTCAAAGCATTATTTAGCAAATTCATTAAAATTTGACTTAACCTTAATGGGTCACCAACTATATCAGTATCTGTAAGACTTGGATCTACAAAATATAATACTTGTATAAATTTTTCATTAGCAAGCACAGAAAAGTTCTTTACTATCTTATTTATTTTTTCTTCAAGATTAAAGGATTCCAATTCTAACTTAAATTTCCCAGATTCAATTTTAGCAATATCAAGTATATCGTTTATTATATCAAGTAGATGCTTGGAAGAGATTTTAACCATGTTCAAGTATTCTTGTTGTTCATCTGTGAGATTTGTCATTAAGGCTAAATCTGTCATTCCCATTATTCCGTTAATAGGGGTTCGTATCTCATGACTCATATTGGCTAAAAAGCTACTTTTAGCTCTACTAGCCTCTTCAGCTGCAAATTTTGCCTTATTTAGCTCTTCTTCTCGTTCTATTCTTTTAGTTATATCTCGTGAAATGGCACAAGCACCTATTATGCTTCCAATATGGTTTTTAACTGGAGAAACATTTATAGACAGAGATATCTCTATATTACTTTTATTTAATATCTTAATTTCAAAATTTTTAATTTCTTCACCAGATTTTATCTTTTCAAGTAATTCGGATACAAGTTTACCGTTATTATCTATATCAATAATAGAAAGATTTTTTTCCATTATTTCTTTTTCGGTGTATCCATAAATTTTTTCTGAGGCTTTGTTCCAACTTATTATCTTTCCGTCTAGATTTGTGGCTATTATAGAGTCTTCGGAAGAATCAACAATAGATGAAAGCTGAAGAGCTTTTTTTATACAATCAAGCTTTGCTAAACGATAATTTAGTATTAGAAGAATATTATCATCTATTTTTAGAAACTTTCCATAAAATCTCCAATCAATATTACTTATAGCAATTTCCTTGAAAAATTTGAAGGAAGACTCATCATTATTCTTAAATGAAATGAGTTCATCTTTAATAAACCATAGGGTATGGTTCCACTTTTCCCTTGGGATTTCTACTTTATTTGTTATGTATATTGTGTTAAACATAGCAACAGCGGAATCATTGTTATGGATGATAAAATCATTGCAATCTATAACAATAAAGGGGACCGATATACTTGATAAAATATCTAAATGTGCATGAAAGTTTTTTATGTTACTAGATGAATTTTTCATATTAAATCTAAAAATGGTGATGTTTCACCATTTTACTTTCACCCCTTTCATAGAGAAAAGAATAGATTGTTAAAGTATTCATTAACTTTTATACTTTAAGTATATTACTTTGTATAAGTTCATTCAATATGAAAAAGCAGTTTTCGTCTCAAACAAAAACTGCTCTAATAATACTTATTTTAGATCCTCTAACAACTGCTCTATTTTAGGAGTACAGCGTTTACCACAACAAGAACCAGAACCTGCACCTGTAGCTTTTCTAACTTCTTCTATAGTTTTGGCTCCGTTCATAATTGCTTTCTTCATGGTAGCTCTTGATATGCCTTTGCAAAGGCATACTTTTGTGAGTTTATCTAAAATTTCTGGTTTTATATTTTGCTCCATTATTTATCACTCCAAGTTTATTTTATTTCATTATCCATACATATAATGATTATTAATAAGTAATTATTATATGTATGAATAATTATATAACTTTCATGGGGATATGTAAACATTAATTTATTTATAATCAATAATCTCCTCTGCCTTGAGAATCAACTTTTAGCTTTACATTTACCTTTATATTGGATTTGGATATAACCTCATCCCAGTTAGCGCCTGTTCTTCTTCCATAAGTCGCAGCAGCAAATCTGCCAAGTTCTAGACAATCAACCTTATACTCTTTCTTCATTTTATCTAAAAATTCATTACACATTTCTTCAACCTTTACGGATAACTTCTCCTCAAAGTCTTTTTTCTGTTTTATATCATTAATAATATTTTTATATAACTCATTTGAAACTATGTCACCCTTTATGTCTAAATCAATAATAAAATTATATTTATCACCCTCCTTTATGCATTTAATTTTTCTTTTGGACTTGCCGTAGTATTCTATAAATTTTTTAGGGGCCTGTTGTATTCTAAGTATACCTTTAACATTATTTTCTCTTAGTAAGTTCATTATTCTGGAATCTTCTATGTTAACCATAGCCTTCATTTTGTCTTCCTTTAATACTGCTGTACCTGTAATTTTAAGTTCTTTTTCATTAGAATTTTCCTCTTTTTCTTTTAATTCCATGTAAGGTAACACCGTTGTTCTTCCTTCTGCACCTACTCTTACGTATAAATCCATTGCGTTATAGTTATCTGAAAAAAAATTATAATCTCTAGAATTTCTAACTAGACCTTCTATAAAATCAATAGAACTTGGATATCCAGGAATTTCGTATTGTATGTAGGGAAGAGTTTTGCCCTTACAAATGACAAAGTAGGATATATTACTTGTAATTGCGGTTTTATAATATAAATTTAGTGATGGCTTAATTCCGAGTCTAGCATACTCTTCACTTATTAAAAATGCTTTCTCTTGTCCCTGAACATCCTTTTTATTTGATTTTGTGTGTCTTTCTTGTCGTGTTTCTGATATAGTTGTTCCTGAACCAGTAATTATTTGATTTGAAGTCATATCATTTTCATAAAATACATAAATAACTCTGTGTATCTTATAAATAATCTGGGAAACTGTTTTTTCTATATCTGCTGCGAGACCATTCACAATAGTTACTTCTTCGGCAGACTTAGGCTCTAATCCACTTGCTACAAATGAAATCAATAATACAAAAATAATGGTTAGTAAAAAGTTTTTTTTTCTCAAGATTTATCATCCTTTTTAAAATATACTAGCAATGATATCAGTGATATATAAATAGTATTAAAAATTGTATATTTGAAAGCCATTAAGTCTATAAATTCCGCTCTTATGGTTTCGTTTGTTAATCTTAAACTCATCAAGAGGACTATGGGGTACATTAAAAAAACTATTTTTTTAAAACTAACTTTATTTAATATATCTTTTATTATAAAAACTGATGCATAATAATATGCTGAGGTTAATCTTAAAGCTACACTAGTCCATATAAATATAAATATAAGTCTAAAGTTATTTATAACTGGAAAAACGAAGCTTTCTGTTACTAAGGCGAAGGACCATATACCTTTAGGTATTATATCAGCCCCCAAATAATATATACTTATAAAAGTTACATAGGTATAAATAAAAGCTGTTATTGCTATAAAAGCAAAAATGGACTTTTTTAACTTTTTCGATTCATTAATATATGGATAGATTAAAAATATGGCTTCAATACCTCCATAAGAAAACATTGATTGTTTGGTACTTTTAAATAAATCAGATATATTTGCTTGAAAAATAGGAAGAAGATTTTCAAAGCTTCCTTTTCTTAAGGCTGCTAAAGAAGCTAAAATCACAAGAAACATCATGTAAGAGCCAAGTTCACTTACTTTACCAACTACTTTCAGACCTTTATGTACCGTATAAGCTATTGCTAAAAGAGAAATAGTCAAAACCTTTGAAGAGCTTAAAAAGGGTACAGCGTAAACTCTTACAATATTATTAAAACCAGCTATGGTTACCACTGTGTCAGAGAGAAAGAATGTTAAAAATATTGTATTTAAAATGGTTCCAATGAATCTTCCACAAAGTCTTTTGCTTAAGGTAAGTATTGTATCCTTTGGGTGTTTATTACTAACATAAACTGCTAAAATTCCAATATATAAAGGGTACAAAGCTCCTAGTAATGCTGGAATCCATGCATCTTGATAGGAATCTTTCACAAGAGAATCTGGGAGTCCTATAACACCTATTCCAATAGTAAATCCTAATAACAATAGTGTCACTTGATTTGGAGTTAAGAGATTATTTTTTTGGATATCCATCAATAGTCTCCCCTTCCTTGGTTATCTACTTTTACATTAACATTCACTTTTATATTAGAATCTGATACTATCTCATCCCAATCTACACCAGTATCTTTGCCATATTTTGCGGTAGCCACTCTTCCAAGATCTAAGAAATCTACTTTATATTGATTATTTATTTTATTTATAAATTCAATACACATGGTTTCTATGTTGCTTGCAAGAGTTTTTTCAAATTGATTCATTATCTTTGAATCTTTCATTATATTTTTATAAAGCTCATTCGAAACGATTTCTCCTTTAAAGTGTAGGTTAATAACGAAAGTGTATTTATCATTAATTTTAGAACAGGAAACCATTCTTTTTACCTTTGCGGAGTAATCTATGTATCTAGAGGAACTTTCCTGTATAGTAAGAATACCATTAGAATTATTAGTACTTAAGATATTTAATAATCTACTGTCTTTCATGTCTAGTTTAGCTATCATTTTGTCATGTTTGAATATACATTGCCCAGTAAGCTTAAGGCCTTCTCCCGTTATTTCAATATATGGAATCCTAACAGATCGACCCTCGGTATCCAAGGCTATAAATAAATCCATTATTTTTAAACGTTTAGGGAAAAAATTGTATTGATTAGCATTTTTAAGCATACCTTCTATATAATCTCCAGAGGAAGGATAGCCGCTTACCTTATAATTTATTACATCTAAAATGTTATCCTTACAAACTGCTACTAATGCTGTATCGTTAACAAAAGGAAGCTTAAAAAGCACATCTATAATAGTTCTTATCCCACACTTAGCATAAGTTTCGCTTATTAAATCTACTTTTTCAAGTCCAACTAGGAATTTTTTGTCTATCTTTAGCTGTCTTTCTTCTCTTGACTTAACTATACTGGTAGCTATTCCACTATATGTTTTACTGAAAACTTTATTGCGTTCACCAAAAGTATATACATTTAAGAATATCTTATAAGTTAAATTATTAGAATTCGGATTCTCTAAATCGTAGGCTACAATAGAAGGTATTGCTATATTTTCTATTGGTACAACACCGATTCCAACTATAGAGTAAATAAATAGTATTATAATAACAACAATTGTTATAATATTAGGTCTTTTCATAAACTTTTTCCTTCTTAATAAATATTAATAAAGCAATTAATGATGAATATAGCACAGTATATATGGTGATTAGAGGTAGAATGTACCCTGTGATATATTTTCTAGTCGCTTCACCATCATACATAAATGTTAAATATACGATAATAGGGTAAGAAATAAAAATAAGACTTTTTATTTCTACTTTTTTGATTGAATCCTTTAAAATAGTAACGAAAGCATAATAATCTACAGCAGCTGATTTTAAAGTAACAAGAATCCACAAAAATAATAGTATATATCTAAAGTTACTTATAAAAGTAAGTGTTAAGTTTTCCGCTACATATATTGAAGACCACCTAGTTTTCAGAATTATGTTATGACCAAGGTAGTAGATAGTCATAAATGTAATCCATGTATAGGAACCACAGATAATTAATACAGCCTTTAAAGAAGAGATTCTTAATTTACTTTTATCATTAATAAAAGGGTATATTAATAATACAATTTCTATGCATCCGTAAGAATAAGCAGAATTTATAGCACCCTTTAAAATATTAATTATTCCAGAATCTATTATTGGAAGTATGTTAAGTATGCTTCCAGTACCTACACTAGCCAAAGGCACAAGAGCAATTGAAGCAGAGGCGTAAAAAATACATTCACAGAGTCTACCCAAAACTTTTAGACCTTTATACGCAGCGTAAGCAGATGCAAGAACGAAAAGAGTTATAAATTTCATAGGTGTCAAAAAGCTTAGTATATAGGTTCTAAGGAAGTTACCAATACCAGAGACTGAGGAAGTTAAGTAAAATAAAAAGAACAAAGAAAATATTATATTTAAAATGCCTCCAAAGATGTTACCTAGATATCTTTTGCTCAGAACTAATATGTTATCATTAGGAAATCTCTTACTTAAGTAAGAAGCGATAAATACTATGTATAGCGGATAAATAACACCTAAAAATGCAGAAATCCAACCATCCTGTTTTGCAAATTTTACTACCTCATTTGGTAAACTAACTATACCTTCGTTAATAATAATACCAACAAGTAAATAGGTTACTTGATTTGGTGTTAATAAATTTCTAGAATTATTATTCATAGGTTCATTCATCTTTCTTCCATTTTGATCTAAAATCTGTTTGTCTTATAGAATCCTTATTTGGGATGGAGTCTGGCCGCTTGTTAAACTTCCAAAGAGGTGCTCTAATAAATACATCCTTCATATCATTTTTAGTTAGTTCAAAATATGGGGTGCCAAAGCTGTCTAATGAGCATAGATGTACTGTAATTATGAAAAAGCCCAGACCTATACCAAATATACCCAAAAAATTTGCTAAAACAAGCATAGGGAATCTTAAAAGTCTTACAGCAAGTGACATATCATAATTAGGAATTAAGAATGTAGATATTACGGAAATACCTATGATAAACAAAGTTGTAGGGCTCACAATTCTAGAACGAACAGCAGTATCACCTATTATAATACCGCCAACCACGCTTAAGGTCTGACCAATTTTACTTGGTAGTCTTAATCCACCTTCTCTTAAAAATTCAACTATTATTTCCATTGAGAGTATCTCCATAAATGGAGTTAAAGCTAGACCTATTCTTGATTGTATTATCGGAGTTATGAATTTTATAGGTATTAGCTCAGTATTAAATTTCATTAGAGTCAAATATGTAGAAGGAAGAGTTACCACTACAAAAACAGCTATAATCCTTAAAATTCTTACAAAAGAGGAGGCTAATGTTCTTTGATAGTAATCCTCCACCGCTTGAAAAAATTGTACTAGAACAGCAGGAGCTGTTACAACAGTTGGACTTCCTTCTAAAACTATAACTATACGACCTTCTAATAAGTCTGCAGTTGCTACATCAGGACGTTCTGTTACGCAAGTTTGAGGAAAAGGTGAGTAGGTATAGTCTTCTAGATACTGCTGTAGTGTTCCTACATCTGTTATCTTATCTACATCAATAGCTGTAATTCTCGTTCTTATTTTAGATACTACAGTATCATCAGCTAAATCTTGTATATATACAATAACTAAATCACTCTGAGTGCGTTTACCCAAGGTAAATTTCTCTGTCACTAAGTTTTTATCTCGTGCCTTTCGTGTAATTAGACTAATGTTTGTTTCAAGATTTTCAACAAAACTCTCACGAGGACCCCTTACTGAAGTCTCTGTTTGAGGTTCAGATATGTTTCTATATTCCCCACCAGCAGTATCTAGCACTATTGCCTCTAAGGTTCCATTTATTAGTATTGCGCTATAACCTCTTTTAATGAGATCTATTATTTTATAAGTATCAGTTTCAATTTTAGTGCCACTCATGAAAATATACCGCCTACAGAGATAATCTGCTATATTCTGTTTGCAATTTAAATCCTCTTCAGTATGAAGCATTAGTGGAGAAAGAATATCTCTATCTATAATATTTTTATCTACTAAATCATTGATATAAATAATAGCTGCATCCAAAGGTTGATTTCGCCCTATGAAAAAGTTTTTTACTGTTATAGAATTTAGTGATCCAAGTTCCTTTGTTATAAAATCAATATTCTTTTTTAAATCATTATTTTCCATGGCTATTATTCACATCCTTTAAATAAGTAATTTTTAGCAGCTTAAATTAAATGATTTGATTTTGAGTTATATTTCCTATTATCTAACACAAATATGTTTTATATACTAATTTTGTAATGTAAAGATTTTACTACAATTATATAATTTATAAATTAATAATGTTAACATTTTGTTCATAAAATTGACATTTTACTGTCACTGATGAGAGATAGAATAACTCTGAAATTAATAAAATAGGAACAGAAGGATACACTAATTACTGCCATAGTATTCTCATCTTTAGCATATGGGTATCAATGGAATTTAGTGATTAGGGTTAACTCTGAAAGAGAGGAGAATTTAAAATGTTAAACTTCAGAAAGATGGTGTTGCCAGCTTTACTAGCAACATCAATACTTGTACCAAGTGCAGTTTATGCAAGCTCAGTAAATGATGCTCAACCTACAGCTACAACAAAAATACAGGCTCACAAAGAGAACCATAAGAATCACAGGAATTTTAATAAGGAATTAAAAGATGTAGAAAAGTATGTTCCAGGTGCTGAAGAACAGATTAAGCAAGTAATCACTGAAAGAAGAGACCTTTGGAAGCAATTAAAAGAGTTAAAATTAAAGAAACTAGGAGTAGATACTTCTTTTATGAATGATTACAGGAAGATTATCCATGATACCCATGAAAAGGTAAAGAACGGACAGATGACTGAAGAGGATGCTAAAAAGTATCTTCATGAACAGAAGAAGAAATTTGAAACAGATCATGCTGCTGAACTTGCAAAATTAAAGAAAGTAAAAGAAGAGTATGCTGAAGCTCATGAAGATGAAATTAAGTCTGCAAAAAAGAGCATGAAACAAGATATGAAGAAAACAAAGGAAGCTCAAAAAGCTTTAAGAGAAGCAGTTAAGTTAGGAGATGCTGCTAAGGTTAAGGATGCATATAACAATTATTTAAATGTTTTAAAGGAATCGAACCAATTGCTTAAGAGTGAATTAAGTAAGCTTAGTAGTTAAGGTATCTCAAGGGATAGGCTACTAAAAAAACTTCACTTAAACGACAGAATGTGTTGCTAGTCATTCGGCACGTTAAATACTTTTAATAAGTCTAAAGCTTGAACTTTAAAAAAGCTAAGAACTTTCTATAACTCGCTACCGCTCAGACAATCGAAGTCTCTAAGCTTCTTATAAAGTTCTTCGCTAAGATCTATAAAAAGTATTTAAATGTGCTTTCATAACTAATAACACATCCAGTTGTGTAGATAAGTTTTTTCTAGTAGCCCTATATAATATTCCTTTAAAAAATTAAACTAAAAATGTTTTTTAATCACTCTACGTCATGGATTCTCCCAATTTCTTACTGTATCCAAATAGATGTTCCAGAAGGTATATTGTCATACATATATTTTGCATTTTCCAACGCAAGACGTATACAGCCATGAGATATGTTGTATCCAAGTCTTCCGTCTACTAAGTTGCCTTTCTTGTTATATAGTACACTATGAAATAAATAATTCCCACTTATCTGAGTATAATATTTACATATTAGACCATTGTCTGTAACAAATGACCCTCCTCTAGTTCCTACAGTAAAGTGTCCTCTTATAGTAGGAGTAGAAGCTGCGCCTACAGAACAACTAAAGGATTTTAATAATTTCCAGTTATTATTACTTCCAGTTAGAATTGAGACTGTGTGATTAGTGAGATTGGTATAGATGTAGTATTCGGTATTGCTCGGGCAATCTTTTGAATTAATAAAGTTTTCTATGGAATTATTAGAAGTATTTGTATCTGAGTTTTTCGATGTTGTAGAAGTTTTAGGTGGTTGCTTATAAAGATAAGGGTCCTTTGCAGGTGTTGAGTCTAGTAGTCTAAAGGTTTCTGGTCCAGCAACACCATCTGAAGATATTTTTACTTTTGTTTGAAAGTTTCTTACAGCAAAGTCTGTGCTTGTGCCAAATTCTCCATCTATAATAAGGTTGTATTTAAATTTATTTAGCTTAGATTGTAGTTCTTTAACTTTTTCCCCTTTGTCTCCAAGTTTTAGCACACTATCCTTAGGTTCATCTGAGTTTTGTGATGACTCATTATTTTTAGGTTGTATATTCTGAGAATCTTTATCTTTATTGTTTTTATCAGTTTCTTGAGGGGTTTGTGATTGAGATATAGAAGGTTGTTCTTTTGAATCAGTTGATATAGCATTGTTAGAACTACATCCAGAGAATAATAGAATAAGCATGAGTGATGTAACTAAAGGAACTGATTTTTTCATATTTACATCTCCATAATTTGTTCACTATTTTAGTATATTAAATAGTGGCAAAAAGGTGAAAAGTATGTCTTTTAGTAAATGTAAAAATGTTTTTCAAAATGATGTATAAAGAATAAACATTTTACAAATTTTATTAATTGTAAGTTAATATTATATTGACATATTTTTTAGTGAGTTTTTATAAAACTGATAAATAATTTAAACATAATAACTTCATAAATAAAAATAAGAGATGTAAATTAGTATGACTTTACATATGTTTGAAAAAACGTAAAATTACAAGTCTTGATTTTTATTTTACTTTATGATGAAATATAATCAGGCATAAATGATATAAATTGGTTTATATACATATGTAAACGAATTAGTGGTAAGGAAAGGATGATTATAATGTCAAGTAATGTACTAAAGGATTTAAAACCAGTAGAAGTATTTAAATACTTTGAGGAGCTTTCTCAAATTCCAAGAGGATCTGGAAATGAAAAAGCAATTAGTGATTATTTAGTAGCTTTTGCAAAAGAGCATAATTTACAAGTAATTCAAGATTCAGCTTTAAATGTTGTTATAAAGAAGAAAGCAACTCCAGGATATGAGAACAGACCAGCTGTTGTTATACAAGGTCATATGGACATGGTATGCGAAAAAAATGTAGATACTGTACATGATTTCACAAAGGATCCAATAAAGTTGAGAATTGTAGAGGACATGATTTACGCAACAGGAACAACTCTTGGAGCAGATAATGGAATTGCTGTTGCTATGGGACTTGCAATTTTAGCTTCTGATACTATTGAGCATCCAGCTTTAGAACTACTTGTTACATCTGAAGAAGAAACTGGAATGGGTGGAGCAGAAGCATTAGACCCTAAAAATGTAGATGGAAGACTATTAATAAACATAGATTCAGAAGAAGAAGGAACACTACTTGTAAGCTGTGCTGGAGGACTTACTGCTAAGACAACTGTAGCTGCAGTTTGGGAAGAAGCAGATAAAAATCTTGTACCAGTTGTAATTAGAATCAGAGGACTTAAAGGCGGTCACTCTGGAATGGAAATAAACAAGGGAAGAGGAAATTCAAATAAGTTAATGGGACGTATTCTTATAGACTTAGTTTCTTCATTTGATTTAAGAATTAGCGAAGTAAATGGTGGATCAAAACATAATGCAATCCCACGTGAAGCTGATGCTGTTTTATTGGTTAAAGCTGAAGATAAAGCTGCAATTGAAGGAAAAGTTGCTGAATGGGAAAATACATTAAAAAATGAGCTTAGAACACCAGATCCAGATTTAAGAGTAGAATTTGAAGTTTTAAGTCCAGCACCTGCTAAGGTGTTAGCAAAGGAAAGTGCTGATAGCTTAGTTAACTACTTATATTTAGTTCCAGATGGAATTAACTCAATGAGTATGGATATAGAAGGATTAGTAGAAAGTTCTATAAATCTAGGAGTAATAACAACTTCAGAGAGTGAAATAGAATTTATAAGTGCAGCAAGAAGTTCTGTAAAGAGCTTGAAGATGGAGTTATTCACAAGAGTATCTACTATTGCTAAACTTGTTGGTGCTAAAGTTGCTACAGAAGCAAATTATCCAGAGTGGGCATACAATCCTGATTCAAAAATCAGAAATGTTTTTGTTGATGTTTATGAGAAGAAGTATGGTAAGAAGCCTCATATAACAGCAATCCATGCAGGACTTGAGTGTGGTTTACTTGGAGAAAAATTTAGCGATATGGATATGATTTCATTTGGACCAAATCTTTATGATGTTCATACTCCAGATGAACACATGAGCATTTCATCTGTTTCAAGAATGTGGGATTACTTATTAGAAGTTTTAAAGAATGTAAAATAGAATTTTATTTCTAGAATGTTTTAAAAAATTCTTTGGGAATAACAAAAATAGGATTAAGAATATTGGCCAAAAATAGTATTTAAGTTATACTATTTTTGGCTAATATTTTTTAATCCTATTTTTGTTTTAAATTTAGAATTGTAATCCTACTCATTGAGAATAATAAAAAATATAAAGTTAATTACTAGACTACTTAAGAATAATATTATAGAACTTCGAAGCTTTCAAAGATTCTATTATAAAATTAAATATAGGTCTTTCCAAAAGTTGAATAGGAGAAATGTCTAACTTAGTAGTTAAAAGTAGTGAAACCCATGAATTAGGATTTACAACAGACTAGAGGATGAGCATGTAAAGGAGGTAGCAAGATATGAGAACTATAGAAGATGTCTTGGAGGTTGTAAGGGAGATAGATTGTAAGGATGACGAATTATACAACAAAATAAGAGCTGCTTATGAAGGATATGAATATGGAGGAAAATCAAAGGTTGTTATAGAAAGAAAAGAAAAGTACGATGAAATGGATTTTAAAGCTTATAGTACACATGTAGATGCAAAAAATGCACCTGAAATTATAACTGTTGTTAGAGAAGGGGTAGATGGATATGTTGCGACTGTGGTAGATGCTTATATACACTAAGTGAAATATAATTAATTGTGTGAAACATAAAGTGAGGCTTGAAGAACTCTGTTTACAGTACTAGGTAGAATATCGACTATTCCTAATAATCTACCTAGTAAGCCTTGTTTATATCTTTTGTGTCAATTTAGTTTTTAGTTGAAGAACTTATCCAGGCGCGTAGCAGTGCTTATCCACCACTTTGATAGAAGAGGGGGTGCTAGCAATGGTAGCGATCGGATAAATTAATTAGTTGAAAACATAAAAAAGTTTTATGAATTATGAATGGGGTGGGGGATATAAAAAACTTTATTAGGTTTGAAATAACTACAGAAGATAGAATGGGGATAACAGTTGAAATATTGCAAAAGGTTTATGAAGCAAAAATAGATCTCGTTTCAGTAGAAGTATTCCCAAAAAAAGTATGTATAAAAATTGAACATATAGACGAAGAAAAGAAACAATTATTAAGTAGTGAAATTAGTAGAATTAAAGATGTTATACAAGTTTACGAAATAGAACTTCTATATCATGAAGAAAATGAAAGAAGACTTCTTGCTGTCATGGATTCAGTGGATGAAGGTATTATAGCTATTGATAGAAATTTAAATATAGATATTTTCAATGACTATTGTGAGAAGGTGTTTCATTATAAAAAAGAAGAAGTTTTAGGAACCGATATAAGAAAATTGATAGGTGCAGAAGCACCAATAGTAAATCTAATAAAAAATGGAGATAAATATGATAATGTTGAATTTAGTATAAAAAACAAAAGAGGAGAAAGTCATTATATAACCACTGGAAGACCTATTAAGAATGATAATAACAAGACTATAGGAGCGGTTGCCTCAATTAAAGATATGGATAAGGCAATGGAGCTTGTCAATGTTATATCTTCAACTAAAGAAGGTGCATTTAAAGAAATAGTAGGTAATAGCGTGGTCATTGAAAGAGTTAAAAAATTAGTAACTACTGTTGCTAAAAGTAATTCAACAGTTTTACTAAGAGGGGAAAGTGGTACTGGTAAGGAACTTTTTGCTAAAGCCATTGGTAATTTAAGTGATAGAGATAGTAGAAAATTTATTGCAATAAACTGTGCAGCGCTTCCGGAAAATCTAATAGAAAGTGAATTGTTCGGCTATGAGAAAGGTAGTTTTACAGGTGCAATAAATAGTGGCAAAGATGGACTATTTAAAGAGGCTGATGGAGGTACTTTATTTTTAGATGAGATAGGAGAGATATCAATGTCTCTACAATCAAAGCTTTTAAGGGTGCTTCAAGAAGGAGTTATTAGAAAAATAGGAAGCAGCAAGGAAGAAAAAGTTGATGTAAGAATTATTGCAGCTACTAATAGAAATTTAGAAGAGATGATTGAAAAAAAACAATTCAGAGAGGATTTATATTATAGGTTAAATGTTATACCAATTTATATACCTTCCCTAAGAGAAAGGTTGGAGGATATACCAATATTAGTTAGGTATTTTGTAGATAAATTAAATAAAAAGGTAAATAAAGAAATAAAAGGGGTAGAGCTGGAGTTTATTAGCAAACTTATGGGATATGATTGGCCAGGCAATGTTAGGGAGCTGCAAAATGTCATCGAAAGATCCATGAACCTATGTGAAGGAAGATTGTTAGGTATTGAAAACTTAATTATTGATTTAAAATATAAAAATATAACATCTTATAAATCACATAGAGCAAATGAAATGGAGTTTATCATGGGAAATGAACTAAAATTAAAAGAAATAGTAGAGCTCTGTGAAAGACAAGCTATAATAAAAGCTTTAGAAAAAAATAAAAGTTTTAGAAAAACTGCAAAAATTCTTGGTGTTTCTCATACTACGATAATAAATAAAGCCACTAAGTATAACATAAAGTGTAAATAAAAAATTCCGTTTGTAAAATATACTTTACAGGTATGTATAGAATATGGTTAAAAATATTTCCAATATCTTATATTGTATTATAACTATATAAGATATATTAAATAAATTTTAAATAAAAAAAATAAAATTTAACTATAAATCCTTGATTTTCAGTATCAAAGATTGAAAGTAGTAAGAATACTTAATATTAATAATTACTGTTAAATTGTTTTGGCATATTTGTTGCTTATATATTTTATGTAAAAAACTATAATAGATTACATAGAAGTTGAGGGGGAAACAATAATGAATAAAGAATGTTTACAAGAAATGGGATTTGCAACAAAAGCTATACATGCAGGAACAAAAAAGGATCAATTTGGATCACTCGCTACACCAATTTATCAAACTTCTACTTTTATTTTTGATTCAGCAGAACAAGGTGGAAATAGATTTGCACTTAAAGAAGAAGGATATATATATTCAAGACTAGGAAATCCAACACTTTCAGTATTAGAAGAAAAACTAGCTATGCTTGAGGGTGCTGAAGCAGCAGCAGCTACAGCGTCAGGAATGGGAGCTATATCTTCAGCATTTTGGACAGCTTTAAAAGCAGGAGATCATGTAGTTGCTTCCAAAACGCTTTATGGATGTACTTATGCTTTCTTAAGTCACGGGTTAACAAGGTATGGAGTAGAAGTTACTTTTGTAGATGTAACTAATCCAGAGAATGTTAAAGAAGCTATGAAAGAAAATACAAAAGTAGTATATTTAGAAACACCAGCAAATCCTACACTTGGACTTTCAGACATAGAGGCTATATCTAAAATTGCTCACGAAAAAGAAGACTGTTTAGTTATAGTTGATAACACATTCTGTACACCATACCTTCAAAGACCAATAGAATTAGGTGCTGACGTGGTAGTTCACTCCGGAACTAAGTTCCTTAATGGACATGGAGATGTTGTTTCAGGCTTTGTAGTTGGTACAGTTGAGTTCATTACTCAAGTTAAGTTATTCGGAATAAAAGATATGACAGGATCATGTATGAGTCCTTTTGATGCTTATTTAATGATAAGAGGAATGAAAACATTAGAAATAAGAATGGAAAGACACTGCCAAAACGCTATGGCTGTAGCTGAATTCTTAGAAAAGCACCCAGCAGTTAAAAAAGTTTATTACCCAGGACTTAAGAGTTTTGAACAATATGAATTAGGTCAAAAACAAATGAAAGCAGCAGGAGCTGTAATTGCATTTGAGTTAAATGGTGGAGTAGAAGAAGGAAAGAAAGTTATGGACAATGTTCATGTATGTAGTCTAGCTGTAAGTTTAGGAGATTGTGAAACTTTAATTCAACATCCAGCTTCAATGACTCACTCACCTTATACTGCTGAAGAAAGAAAAGAAGCAGGAATAAGTGATGGATTAGTAAGACTTGCTGTAGGTCTTGAAAATGCTAATGATATAATAGCTGACTTAAATCAGGCTTTAGATTTAATAGTTAAGTAAAAGTTAAAAAGTAATAATAATTTAAAGTAGGCACTATCGATATTGTTGAATTCTAATAATATTGATAGTGCTATAATTATCTGCAATTAAATTAGAAATATAAGTTAGAAACATTAGCTTATCAATTTTAGTGAATATTCTATTTTAGTAATATAATTGATTAGTTCTGATAACTAGATTTTAGCAATTAAGAATGGTACGAAGTCGAAACACATCCTCATGAGAGTTTAATAAACACAACTATATAAAAATGAAGTTTGTAAAATTCAGAATAATAGTATATCATATATGTATGTGAAACTTTTACCAAACAGCTAGTTGGTTGATACGATAAACAACCGTTGTGATACTTTAATCTTCTTTTAGGTTACTTAGCATGTTCTAGAAGCGATTAACTAATAATTAAGTAGCCCTGGGGCTTCGTATGAATTAAGTTTTACTTCATAAAGTGAAACTTGAATCAGATGGGGTTTTAACCCCACCTGATTCTTAGTTGAACGAATCCCGGGACGTAGCCGCTCTTTACTCCCTCTTGGAGAAGGGGGAGTATTAGAGCGGGTAGTCATCGGATAAAAGTAGATTAAGTTATGAGGGGGAGAAAAATGATCTTTATTAAAAATGATAACACTAATCCAGCTATCAATCATGCAGTTGAAGAATATATGCGTAACAAATTTGCCGATGATTGTTTTATGCTTTGGAGAAATGAACCTTGTATTCTAATCGGTAAAAATCAAAATACTCTATCTGAAATAAACATTGATTATGTCAAAGAACATAATATACCAGTAGTTAGAAGAATGTCTGGCGGGGGAGCTATCTTTTGTGACTTTGGAATTGTACAGTTTACTTTTATTTCCTGTAATAATGAAAGTAAATTTACTGATTTTGCAAAATTTACTGATCCTATAATTCGTGGTTTAAAAAAGCTTGGAATAGAGGCAGAACTATCTGGAAGAAATGATTTAACCGTAGATGGAAAAAAGTTTTCGGGAAACGCTCAGTATAGTTGTGGCGACAAGACAGTACATCATGGAAGTATTTTATTTTCACCTGATATGACTAATTTAGTACAAGCATTGAAGGTAAGGCCTATAAAATTTGAAGGTAAGGCTGTTAAGTCTGTGTCTAGTAGGGTTACAAATTTGAAGGAATATCTTAAAAAACCTATGACTGTAATTGAATTTAAGGATTTTTTAACTAATTCTGTTATGAGTGAGTATGAAAATTCAAGTTTATATGAATTCACCGAGGAAGATTGGACGGAAATTAAAAAAATATCAGATGAAAAGTTTGCAACTTGGGAGTGGACTTATGGTAATTCACCTAAATTTAATTTTTCTAATGAAAAGAAATTTATTGGTGGAATAGTGCAAGTTAATACAAATGTACATAAAGGAATTATTAAGGAAATTAAGTTTTATGGAGATTTCTTTAGTAAATACGAAATAAAAGAGTTAGAGGAGGCTTTAACTAATATAAGATATGTGGAAGAAGAGATTAGAGAAGCCCTAAATAATATAGATATAGAAAAATATATGAGCAATATTAGCAGGGATAACCTACTACAATTAATTATTGGATCGAATTTATCCGATGACTACCCGCTCTAATACTCCCTCGCACGGTGTGAAAGCGACTATCAACAAATCGGAGATTTGGGATATCTGCTTTTCTGCAAGGGGGAGTAAAGAGCGGCTACGTCCCTGGATAACGATTTCTAAGCATCAGGTGGAGTTAAAACTCCATCTGATGCCAAGAACTCTGTTTATTGGGTTAACGGCTAAAACAAGGGGGAGAACTTAATGGTACAAAGAAAACCAGAATGGTTAAGGGTTAAAATTAGGGGAGGAGAAAATACAGGAACTGTTCAAGAAATATTAAGTAAACATTCTCTTAACACAGTTTGTAGAGAGGCAAATTGCCCTAATAGAGGAGAATGTTTTAATAAAGGTACAGCTACATTTATGATATTAGGGAAAAACTGCACTCGTAATTGTACATTTTGCAACGTCACAAAGGAAAAACCAGAGCTTGTAGATAAAAATGAGCCTTTCAACGTAGCACAGGCTGTAGACAAATTAAACCTAAAGCACACGGTTATAACCTCAGTAACTAGAGATGACCTTCAAGATGGTGGTGCAAAGCATTTTGCCGAAGTAGTGGAAGAAATAAAAAAATTAAATAAGAATGTAACTATAGAAGTTCTAATTCCGGATTTTAAAGGTGAGGAGAGTCCGCTTAGAACTGTGGTAGAGTCAAAGCCTAATATAATAAATCATAATGTTGAAACGGCACCTTCTTTATATAGCAGGGTCAGACCTATGGCAGTATATCATCGTTCCCTAGAGCTTTTAGCTAACGTAAAGAAGCTGGATAAGTCTATCTTAACTAAATCTGGATTTATGGTTGGACTTGGTGAAACTGAAGAGGATGTAGTTGGAATCCTTAAAGATTTGAGGAAAATAGAGTGTGACATTATTACCATAGGACAATATTTGGCACCTTCATCAAAACATCATCCTGTTATAGAATATGTGCATCCCGATATATTTAAAAGGTATGAAGAAATAGCCAAGGAGATGGGGTTTAAGCATATTTTTTCTGCACCACTAGTAAGAAGTTCTTATTATGCAGAAAAAGTATTTCAGGAAAGTAATAGCTGAAAAGTAATGACGAAGAGTTAATAAGGTTGCTTGATAGAATTAACAATTTTTATAGTTTCAATATGATACTAAAAATACAATTTCTCAAAATGGTACTAAAATTTGTATCGTTTTGAGAAATTTTTCTTTATTTTTTGCCTTAATACTTCAAAAACGACATGGCATGAAAGTTGCTAAAATATTAACATATAGAAAGTAAGTGATTTACATAAGTATTATATAAGGTTTAGGGGGTTTTATTAATGCATATTCCAGAGAATTATTTAAGTCCATCTACTTGTGCTGTTATGGGAGCAGTCATGATGCCAATATGGAGTCGTGCAGTAAAAAAGGTAAAAGAAGAGGTAAGCAGAAAAAAGATGCCTGTGCTTGGGGTTTGTGCTGCCGTTTCCTTCTTAATTATGATGTTTAATGTACCAGTTCCAGGAGGAACTACAGCACATGCAACTGGGGCAGTCTTAACCGCTATATTAATAGGTCCTTATGCGGCAACTATTTCTGTTACCATAGCATTGGCAATTCAGGCATTATTCTTTGGGGATGGAGGAATACTTGCATTAGGAGCAAATTGTTTTAATATGGCTTTTGCAATGCCTTTTGTTGGATACTTTGTTTTTAAGTTTATAAAAAGCAGAGTGAAAAGTGATAAGGGAGAATATATAGCAGCTTTTTTAGCAGGTTATTTTGGAATACTTACTGCAGCTTTATTTACAGCAGCAGAGTTTGGGATACAACCTACACTATTCAAAGATGCACTAGGTGCACCAATATATTGTCCATATGGACTAAATGTAGCTATACCAGCTATGGTTTTACCACATCTTCTTATTGGGTTACTAGAAGGTGCAATAACTGCAGGAGTATATGCTTATGTTAAAAAAATGTCTCCAGGAGTTGTGTATGAAGGAAAGGCAACAAATAAAAAATCATTATACGGGTTATTAATTGGAATGATAGTACTTTGTCCTCTAGGACTCTTGGCTACAGGCACTGCATGGGGAGAATGGGGAGCTGATGAAATAAAAGAGGTAGTAGGATTTGTTCCTAAGGCACTTGAAAATGGATTCAGTTTTAATGCTATTATGCCTGACTATAGTGTAGGCGGAATGAATGAGGTAATAGGATATATCTTATCAGCTGCTGCTGGAGTTGCTATTATTTTAATACTGTTTAAAATAATAGGGTCATCTAAAAAAGATAGAGTAGCTAATAGTACTGATGTAAAAGAAATTTCTTAGGTCTTAAATAAAACAACATAAACATAGGTAGAAGCTTTTGATATCCCTATATCAAAAGCTTCCTATTTGTGTTTAAACTTAAAACCAGAAACTTCTAATTAAATGCGTAAGTGTATAAATAGATAATTAATTTTAATATAAATAATATTGTAAGAATATGTTTAAAATATTGTTAAAATGTGATATTATTCTTCTGTTAACATATACAGTTTTATCTGAATTATGTTTAGCAATATTAAAAAGAATAATTTGTTAACTGATGAATATTATAAAAATATAGGGGGAAGTAAAATGGCTACTGTATTAATTGTTGATGATGCAGCATTTATGAGAATGACACTAAAGAATATGCTTGTTAAGAATGGGTTTGAAGTAGTGGCAGAGGCAGATAATGGAGAAAAGGCAGTAGAGTTATATAAACAATTTAAGCCAGACATAGTTACTATGGATATTACTATGCCTGATATGGATGGTATAGAGGCTGTTAAGCAAATAAAATCACTTGACTCAAATGCCAAAATTATTATGTGTAGTGCTATGGGACAACAATCGATGGTATTAAATGCAATTAAAGCTGGTGCGAAGGATTTCATTATAAAGCCATTTAATGAAGAGAGGGTAGTTACATCTTTAAATAAACTATTATAACTATAACAAACTTTATACCTTATAAAGCTTTTTATTTAACATTCATATGTGAATATTAAATAAAAAGTTTTTTATATATATGACTAATGAGACAATTTATTCGTATATTAATGTAAATTATTACCATAAATCTATAAATGGAATTGCCCAGATAAAATAATGCTTTTATAAAAAGTTTATGGAAAAAATATATAAAATTATGATATTCTATTTATATGACGTTTTTGTTTACAATAAAGTGGAAAAATTGGAATAATAAACAGATATGTTTAAGTATATTTTACACATAAAAATGAATACAATTACTGGGTGATAAGTTAAGTAGTGTAAATATGCGACATAATTGTAGGGGAGAGGTATAGGATGTCACTATTGAGAGAGTACAATAAGCTAAAAGATGAATTCGAAACCTATCAAAAGTTAGCTGAAGATACCATACAAAAACAGAGTATGAAAATCATAGAGTTAGATAAAAAACTAGACATGTTATCCCTTGTAGTAGAAATTAGCGAATATATAAATAGAGGCTTAGGTAATGATGAAATAACTTCAACAATCAATGATATAATGATTGGTATTTTAGGGGTGACTTATTCTAGCGTCTATTTACTAGAGAATAGAAAGTTAAAGTTAAAAGATTCGAATTTAAGTGATACAAGTCATCACTACATTGTAGATGAATTTAACAATAAAAAGGCAAGCAAACTAGACACTAGTTTGATAAATTCAAGTTCAAATATTTGCAACAGCTATGATATAGACATACATTCCTCTATTTTTATGCCCATTTATGTAAAGAATAATATTTTGGGAT
Source organism: Clostridium sp. CS1-1 (assembly GCF_056135525.1). Lineage (NCBI taxonomy): Bacteria > Bacillati > Bacillota > Clostridia > Eubacteriales > Clostridiaceae > Clostridium > Clostridium sp. CS1-1. Next base: position 925,354 of record NZ_CM148680.1, read on the forward strand.
TAATTATTGTAGAACATAACATTTACAACTATTTAAATGAGGAACATATAACACTATTAACAGCACTTACAAATCATATTGCTATATGTTTAGAAAATAATAGGCTTTATAATCAAATAAAGGATAATTCGCAAAAGGATTATCTTACAGGATTATTTAATAGAAACTATTTCTTTAGTACAATGCAGAAAAAGTATAGAACGGATAAAGAGTCTCTTGCTATAATCATGGTAGATATAGACAACTTTAAATGTTGCAATGATGCTTATGGTCACTTATGTGGTGATGTAGTTATAAGGAAGGTCTGCCAAATTATAAAATCTAATATTAGAAGAGAGGATATTGCAGCAAGATTTGGTGGGGAAGAAATAATAATTTATTTATACGATATTAAAAGTCCTATTGATGTTTATAATAGAATGGAGATAATAAGAAAGACTATAGAAGAAGCTAAAGTTTGTTATAAGGATGCAGAGATAGGAGTAACTGTTTCTATAGGTATTGGTATGAGAGAAGAAGAGGATACTTTGGAACAAACCGTAAGAAAAGCAGATTTTAATCTATATAAAGCAAAACATTTAGGAAAAAATAGAGTAATCTATTAATTTCGGAATATTATTTATAGGTATATAATATTTGGAGATTCCATTTTCAAAAAGAAGGTCTATTACTGGATTAATTTTAAGAATGAACTTTAACTCAAAGCTTTTTACAGAAGCAAAGTTGAAATTATATTTTTGAAATTATAAGTATTAGACCTTCTAATGCTATATGATTGGATTTACAACCATTATGTATCTATGCTAATAGTTGGAGTTTGAGTGTTAAATATATAACACTTATTTGGTAATTATGATAAAATAAGGTTGGGTGATAAATATGAGTACAAAATGGACAGAAGAACAAAGAGAAGCTATTTACACAAAAAATTGTAATCTTTTAGTGGCTGCAGGGGCTGGGGCTGGAAAAACAGCAGTTCTTGTTGAGCGAATAATACAAAGAATAATAGATGGTGAGGAAAATCTAGATATAGACAATTTATTAGTTGTTACATTTACTAATGCGGCAGCGGCAGAAATGAGAGAAAGAATAGGCGATGCAATATCTAGGGAGCTCGAGATAAGACCAGAATCAAGAAAGCTGCAAAGGCAGCTTACGCTGTTAAATCAAGCTAACATAATGACAATGCATTCATTTTGTTTGCAAGTTATAAAAAATAATTTTCATATTATAGATTTAGATCCAGGATTTAGAGTCGCGGATAATACAGAAACTATACTTTTAAAGCAGGAAGCTATAGATGAGCTCTTTGAAGAAAAGTACGAAGAAGTTAACAATGAAGAATTTTTGAGATTAATAGATTCATATGGAGTAAAAAATGATACAAAAGTTCAGGATATGATACTAGGATTATATGAATTTGCTAAAAGCACTCCAACTCCAGAAAAATGGCTTATTATGATGGCTGAAAGATTTAATATAGATAAGGATTTTAGCTTCGGAGATTCAAAATGGTTTAGTATACTCCTAGTGTATTTAAGAACAGAACTTGAGGCCTGTAAATTGAAAATGGAGAAGGCTATCCAAATAATACAAAAGGCAGAGGGAATAGAGCACTATCTAGAAACTTTCAAAGAGGAACTTGAGAATATCTATTCTATAATTAACTGTGAATCCTGGGATGAATTGAGAAAAGAATTTTCAAATTTCAGTTTTGGAAAACTTAGCTCTAAAAGAAATAAAGATGTGGACGCAGAAGCAAAAGAAAAAGTTCAAAAAATGAGAAATGAAGTCAAAGAGAGAATTGGAAAGATAGAGAAAAATATATTTTCAAGTTCAGACAACATAAATATAAATTTAAAAGAGCTATATCCTATGATGAAGTGTCTAACAAAACTCGTTATTCAATTTGATGCAAAGTTCAGTGATAAGAAGAAAGAGAGAGGAGTAGTAGATTTTAGTGATATCGAGCATTTTTGTTTAAGTATACTTACAAAAGAAGATGGGGAAGGAAGTATCAAACCATCTGAAACAGCTTTAGAATACAAGCAGAAATTTGAAGAAATACTTATAGATGAATATCAGGATAGCAATGAAGTGCAGGAAGCTATTATGAATACGATAGCTAATAAGAATGATATTCCTAATATGTTCATGGTAGGAGATGTCAAACAAAGTGTTTATAGATTTAGGCAAGCTAAACCAGAATTATTTTTAAGTAAATATACTAGTTATTCAGATGAACAAGGAAGTAAAGAGAGAAAAATTAAGCTCTTCAAGAATTTTAGAAGTAGACCAGAAATAATTGATGGTGTAAATTATTTGTTCAAACAGATAATGTCTAGAGAGGTTGGAGAACTTGAATATGATGAAGGAGAAGCTCTTATAAGTGGAGCGGAATACCCTGAAATACAATGTAGTAGTGATGATATAGAAATAAAATGCAAGAAAAGTCTAATTGGGGAACAAGTAGATACAAATGGGATAACAACAAGCATATCTTGTATGCAAAATATTTGTGGGGGAGAGATTGAACTACATATAGTTGATAAGAAAAGTAATGAGGTTTTTGAGGCAGCTGAACAGAAGGAAAGTAATGAAAAAGATGATAATTCCGAAGAGGAAGAAGTGCTAGATAACATACAAATAGAAGCAAGGCTTGCTGCAAAAAGAATAAATGAACTTATACACTCACAAGGTAAGGAACAGTTTAATGTATATGACAAAGATATCAAAGGCTATAGACCTGTTAGATATAAGGATATAGTTATACTTATGCGTGCCACATCAAAGTGGGCACCTACTTTTGTGGATGAACTCACAGGTGAAGGGATACCAGTATTTGCTGACACCGCTACTGGATATTTCGAAGCTGTTGAGATAAGGACGATTATGTCACTGCTTCAAATTATAGATAATCCTATTCAGGATATACCGCTAATTTCAGTATTACGTTCTCCAATAGAGTCTTTTTCACCAGAGGAGTTAATGGATATTAGAATGGTAAACAAAGAACTGTCCTTTTATGAAGTGATGAAGTCAATATCAAGAGAAGATGAGGCAACAGATAATATCGAAGTAGATATAGTGACAGAGTTTGTGGAGTCATATAATAACGAAAAGCTAATTAGTGAAATGAAATTTGAAGATAGTAATCAGATTAGCTACAATCTGGAGCACATTAGTGAAGGTTTGCGAAGCAAAGTAAAAAGGTTTTTAAATAAATTAAATAAATGGAGAAGAAAAGTTATACATATGCCTATAGACGAATTCATATGGTATTTATATATTGAAACCGGTTATTATGGTTTTGCTGGTGCCATGCCAGGAGGGCCACAAAGACAGGCTAATTTAAGAATTCTTTTTGAGAGAGCTAAACAATATGAAAAAACTAGTTATAAGGGACTTTTTAATTTTATAAATTTTGTTAATAAGCTTAAAAATAGCAGTGGGGATATGGGAAGCGCAAAAACTTTAGGTGAAAATGAAGATGTGGTTAGGATCATGAGTATACATAAAAGTAAAGGCTTAGAATTCCCAGTTGTGATACTTGCAAGTAGTGGCAAGAATTTTAACCTGATGGATGTAAATAAGAGCATATTATTCCATAGTGAATTAGGACTTGGACCTGACTATGTAAATCCAGATAGGAGAATATCTTATCCTACAATCGTAAAAGAAGTACTAAAGAGGAAGATAAAAATTGAAACTCTTTCTGAGGAAATGAGAATTTTATATGTTGCATTCACAAGAGCTAAAGAAAAGTTAATAATAACAGGAATGGTAAATGATATAGCAAAAACAGCAGAGAAATGGTTTGAAGCAGCAGATACAGATAGTAATAAAATTTCAGAATATATAGCAGGAACTGCAAAAAATTATTTAGACTGGATAGGGCCAGCTATAATTAGACATCCTTGTGGGAAAGAACTAAGGGATATTTCAAAAGATGGGGAAAAAATTTACTTGGTTCAAGATACTTCAATTTGGAGTGTAAAAACTTGGAATAAAGAAGAGTTTAAGAATAAGAACCAGGAAGATGAAATTGATGAAGATATAATTAAAGAGATAGAAAGTGCTAATTTGATTGGAGATATCAGCGCATATAATGAAGAAATAAGAAGAAGACTGAGTTGGGAATATAAATATAAGGAAGCGAGTAATATACCTGCTAAATTTTCAGTATCTGAATTAAAAAGAAGATTTACATTAGTTGACGTAGAGGACAGTAGTGTTGTTGTCAACTCTACAACGTTAAAAAAGCCTAGCTTTATAAAGGAAAATAAAGATTTATCTCCAGTGGAAAAAGGTACAATAATGCATCTAGTAATGCAGCATCTGGATTTAGCGAAAGTTTCATCTTATGATGAAATAGAGGAACAGATAAGCAGCTTAATAAATAAAGAGTTTATTACAGAAGAGCAATCAAAAATTGTACAGATAGATAAAATATTAAGGTTTTTTGAGTCTGATTTGGGTCAAAGGATGAAAAAAGCTAAAAATATTTATAGAGAAACTCCATTTTTCATGGAACTTCCATGCACGGAGTTGTATAGAAATCTACCAGAAACATATAAAGATGAAAAAGTATTAATTCAAGGTGTAATAGATTGCTACTTTGAAGAGAATAATGAATTAGTCCTTTTAGACTATAAAACAGATTTTGCGTTAGATTCAGATGCAATAAAAGAAAAATATTCTATTCAACTTTATTATTACAAAAGAGCACTGGAGAAGATGACCGGTAAAGCTGTTAAGAATACATATATATATTTATTTTTTAGAGATAAAGTTGTGGAAATGTAATTAGTGACTTGAAATTCAATTCTAAGGGGATGGGAATATGAAGATAAAAGTGATAGGTATAGGTATATCATTATTTGTAAGTATATTTTTAATAACTGGCATAACTATAGCATATATTTCAAAAATCACACTTTATAATATACTAATTAAAGTTTTAAATAAACAGGAGGATATAGCTAGTATAGTATCTCAGTTTAATATAAAAAATACAATATTTATACTAACAGTAGTGGTAGCTTGCGGTATATTCGCCTTTGCAATATGTTTATTGATTTTTAACAGATTGTTTAGCAATATGCAGAGAGTTAATAAGGATTTGCACAAAATATCAGAAGGAGAGTTATCAATAAGAGTTAAGAATTACGGAGCACTAGATGGTTTAGCTAAGATGATAAATCTTATCGTTAGAAATACTAAAAAGATTCTATGCGAGATATACGAAGTTTCTCAAAAAAATAGAGATTTGTCTTCAGTTTTACAGGAAAATATAAATAGAACTGAAGAAGCATCAATGGAGATAGCTCAATCTGTAGAATCTATAAATGAATCCACTTACAAACAATCGGAAGATGCAGTATCCACAGGGGAAAGTGCAAGACAAATGGCTGAAAATGCAGAAGTAATAGCTAAACATGCTGAATGTACAAAACAAACTGCAGAAGAAATGATTAACGTGATAAAGGAAAATGGAGATATACTTGATCGTATAATAAATAAAATGAAGAGTGTAAGGGGAGTTAGTACAAAATTAGTTTCTAATGCTCATGTTCTTCAAGGTAAAGCTGAACAAATAAATAATATAGCTTTTGTAGTAACAGACTTGAGCAATAAAACAAATCTTTTGTCATTAAATGCAGCCATCGAAGCGGCCCGTGCAGGTGAACATGGCAAGGGATTTACAGTGGTGGCCGAAGAAGTAAGAAAACTAGCAGAACAATCATCGAGATCAGCGGGGGAGATTAGAAAGCTTATTGAGGATATAAATGAGAAAATTGCTCAGATAACCAATGAAGCTAATCAACAGGAAGTATATATAATTGAGGATATACAATTTGCAGAGCAGTCTAAGCAGTCCTTTAACAAAATAAGCCAATCAACAAATTCAACATATCAGGCTGTAAATGAAATATCTTCGTTAGCAAAAGATACATCTTTTATGGCAATCAATGTTAACGAGCTAGTAAATAATATTATTTGCACAACACAGGAAGCATTAGCATTTACAGAGGAAGTTTCTGCTGCAACGGATGAACAGACAGCTTTAATGCAAGAGGTTACCGATTTAATAATAAAAACAAATAAAACTGTAGACGATATAGATATAAAACTTAAGGGATTTATTAATAATATTAAAATAGGAAAAAGTGAAAAAATGATTATTAAAGAAGGGTTTGACAAACTTAAGTGGATATCAAATGAGGTTAACCTGAAGAATTTAAAATTAGATAAGGCTTCAAGCTTTCTATTAGAGCAAAAAAAAGCTTTTAGTGAATTTGAATACATAGGAATAATAGATTCTGAGGGGATAATGAAATCGGCTAGTGACCCTATACTAAAAGATAATAACAATTTTTCTTTCAGACCATATTTCAAGGAGGCTATTCAAGGAAAGGAATACTATACAGATCCTTATATATCAAATGTTTCCTTTAACTACTGCATAGCTATTGCAATGCCTCTTAAGGATTTGAATGGCAAAATAAAGGGTGTCATTATGGCTGATATATGCATAGAACACTAACATTAAAATAGTAATTTAATGATAATCAATACAATTTTAGGGGAAAATTTTGTTAAATGAAGCAATTTAATCAATGTAATAAAAGCAATGCAATAAATTTATTGTGATAAATTGTTATTTAAGGATAATAGTGATATAATTTGTATAGATAATAATATAATGGTTATAGTTAGAGGAGGCTGGAAAATGTCAAAGGTTGTTGAAAAGTTTCTAAAGTATGTAAAGATTGACACTAAGTCAGATGAGGAGTCTACTACAGTACCAAGTACTTCAAAACAATTAGTATTAGCAGAAGAGTTAGTTAAAGAATTAAAAGAGATTGGAATGAGTGATGTATCTGTTGACAATAATGGATATGTTATGGCTACATTACCAGGAAATGTTGATAAAAATGTTCCTGTAATCGGTTTTATAGCGCATATGGATACAAGTCCAGAAATATCTGGTGCTAATGTAAATCCTAAAATTGTTGAAAATTATGATGGAGAAGACATTGTATTAAATGAAGAACAAAACATAGTTCTTCGTGTTTCAGAATCTCCAGAGTTAAAAGATTACATAGGTAAAACTTTAATTACTACTGATGGAACAACTCTTCTTGGAGCTGATGATAAAGCTGGAATTGCTGAAATAATGGCAGCTGTAGAGTATTTAATAGAGCATCCAGAGATTAAACATGGAGATATTCGTGTTGGATTTACTCCAGATGAAGAAGTTGGACGTGGAGCTGATCACTTTGATGTTAAAAAGTTTAATGCGGATTTAGCTTATACTATAGACGGTGGTGTAATTGGAGAATTAGAGTATGAAAACTTCAATGCAGCTAGTGCTAAGGTTGCTATAAGCGGAAGAAGCTACCATCCTGGTTCTTCTAAAGGCAAAATGATTAACTCAATGCTTGTAGCAAATGAATTCATTAGTATGCTTCCAGCAAATGAAACTCCAGCTACTACAGAAGGTTATGAGGGCTTCTATCATTTGTTAGGTGTAAACGGTGCAATTGAAAAGACTACTCTTAGCTATATAATCAGAGATTTTGATGGAGAAAACTTTGAGAAAAGAAAAACTTTCATTGAGAACATAGTTAAGTACTTAAATGGAAAGTACGGAAAAGATTTTGTGATAATAGAAATAAAAGATCAATATAGAAACATGAGAGAAATGGTTGAACCTGTAAAATATATTGTAGATATCGCTTTCGAAGCAATGGAATCAGTAGGTATAAAGCCGTTAGTTAGACCTATAAGAGGTGGTACAGACGGATCAAGACTTTCATTCATGGGACTTCCAACACCAAACATATTTACTGGCGGACATAACTTCCATGGTAGATTTGAATATATCTCAACACATTCTATGGAAAAAGCTGTTGAGGTTATAGTTAAAATAGCACAAATATACTCTGAAAGAGATAAATAAAAAATACAAATTTAAAGACTACAATTTTCTTTTAAGAACTCAAACAAAGTTGAGGTGTTTAAACACCTCAACAATTAACGCCTACTTAATAATTCTAGTCTTCCTAAAGGCATATCCGAAGTATCATCTATTATCAATTCAACTACCATTGGTTTATCAAATTCATAGTCATTTAATAAATTTAAATCGGATAGACTTCTAATTTTCAGGCACTCCATACCTAGTCCTTCAGCTATCTTATGAACATCCATATATTTGTCTTCAAAACACTTTGGATGTCTTCCGTGAATTAAATCGTGACCAATTCTTACATACTCAAGAGCCGAGTTATTTAAAACTATCGTTAGAATAGGCAAGTTGTATCTGTTTATTGTAGGCAATTCTCCCGCATAATTCATTAAGAATGAACCGTCACCAACTAGAGTAACTACAGGTCTTTCTCTATCTATAAAACTTGCACCTATAGCACCTATTGACGACCCCATGCAAGCTCTAAGAGTGTTACAATAAAAATCGCCTTTTTCCGATATATTTAAGAATTTATAAGAATAATGCATACTTGTACCCATGTCACTAATGTACAATGTATTATCAGGAAGCATATTACCTAATTCTTCATAAACATCCCTTAAACATAACCCATTTGTTTTTTCTGTTGGTTTATTTAAATAAGATTTTTCAAATGTTCTACATTTTTGTTTTACCTTTTCTGTTAAATGATTTAATGCAAACTTCAAATCTGAAATTATACTTATATCAGCATTGTAGCCCTTATTAAACGTACTTGGATCGTTGTCTATGTGAATTAAGGTTCTATTTTCTGTTAGACGTTTATCAAAATTTAAAGTAGCCATAGCACTTAATTGGGTTCCTAGAGCTATTACTACATCTATACTTTTATCATTTAAAACAATCTCATTAGCTATATCTGTACCAGGAAATCCAAAGTTACCTAAGCTTAGAGGATGATGTTCATTAACTACTCCTTTGCCTCCTGCAGTTGTAACCATCTTATAATCTAATTTTTCAGCTAGAGATATTACTTCTGTCGATAATCCCCTACATCCTCCACCAACTATTATTAACCCGTGTTTGCTTTCATTAAGTGTTAGTATTGTCTTATCAAATTGTTTTAAGCTATCTTTTATCTCTAATACTTCTGCTGCGTCTAAATCTTGTCCTGAGAATTCTTCTTTTAATATATTTAAAGGTATTCCAATATGAACAGGACCTCTAGGTGGAGTCATTGCTATTTCTATAGCTTTCTTTAGCTCCTTTAAAACTTCACTTTCATATTTTATAACTTTATTATATTTAACGGCACTATCCAATAATCTATGTGCTTCAAAATCATGCATAGCTCCTAAACCTTGTTCTGGCTGGTTGACATAACCACTTAGCACTAGAATAGGTGATTTTGACTCTTTCGCTTGTAGAATACCATTCATTGCATTAGGAATGCCAACTGCACCTGACACAAGACAAACTCCTAATTTACCACCTAATTTAGAATACATCTCCGCTGAAAAACTTGCACAACTTTCATTACTCACTCTTACGAGTTCGATTTCTTTCATATCTAATAATGTATCTACTATAGGGCTAAATGTAGAGCATGGAGTACTAAATATTTGTTTTACTCCGTTTTTACCTAAATAGTTAGTTATAATCTCTGATACTTTAGCATTGGCTTTATCTTCATTGATTTCCTTATTGAACTCTTTTATTAGCTCTCCACATTTATCAATAACTTCCTGAGTAAACTCATTAAGCTTAAAGAAGTCTGGTATACAAATTAGACTATTAACTATACCATCATTATTATAAAGTGGATAAACAACTAAGCTATATATTCCAAAAGCTCTAAATGCAGGTGAAGCTAAAGGGTCATTTGGAACATCATAAATATAAACAGTCTCCCCTTTAACTATTCTCTTGAGAACTATATCATCTGATATTTTTAGTCCTTCTTTCATTTCAGCATGTGTTGCTTTCCATTGAGCATCACCTATCATATCACTACCCATCATATAAATTGGTTTTAGATGATTTCCATCAAAATGATGATAGTTTATATTGCCAACGCCACAAACCTCATACAATTTATCATACAGTTTTTTTACTTTATTAATGCTTATCATACGGTACTCCTTCTTTCTAAAAATTACTTAAATAATAATAGGTGATATATAATATCACCCACTAACATTAAAATCCTATACTATTTGCATGACTTAATGCTTCTTCCATTGTTGTAAAATATTTATCTTCTAAAATACGACTTCCTATTTTTTCTTTATCTTTTAAAGAATTACTTATTTGCATTTTAACTATTGCCTTATCTGCAACTACTATTGCACAAACTAACCCATTATCTTTACACCATTTAAGATGTTGTGCCATAGGCTCTGTAACTGAGGACATACCATACTCTCTCATGTCTACTATTTTAACCCATTTACCCATTTGTTTTATATGTGGAGCAAGGTCCTTTTCATAAGCGTTCATATATTCTCTGTAGTCATCTTCTTTCCATAAGCCTTTAACAATTTCATAAACTCTTTTTTGCCCTGACTTTATTTCTAATTTTCCTTCACAGAGTCTTCCTTTTAATTCTTTTGTTATTGCCATAATGATTTTCCTCCAGATATTTATTTTTTATTTTAATTTATAAAATAGTAACTAATACTTATAACTGAATATGAAGTTTTTTATATAAAGCTTCAATTTAGTGATATATATTTCTAATAATTATATTATTATGTGACATATTAATTCCATAAATCCTAAATTTTACTCACTTTTATAAAAATTATAACATATTTTCCATAATTATATTACAAAATTCTCTTTAAAATAGCAATTATTTTTCGACATTATATTACATGGGTTTTAATTTTATATAGAAAAAATAAAATAAATTGTATTTCCTGAAATTTGATACATCACAACCTAACTGTATGCTGTAATAGTCTTTACTTTTAAGGAAATATAAGCTTAGACTGAGGGGTAGTGTATCTAAATTCTCTTAGGTATTCTTCATAGTCCCAATCTTCATGAAACTTTGCAGCACTTCTGTAACCAGATTTGAAAAGTTTTAGAGTTTTTCCACTAGATAGGTTGAAGTCTGTAGGTGCAATCCCTAAGGTTGGAATAAGTATTGTTCTAACTAAATTTTCCCTCTTTAGCCATTCTCTGTTTTTTTCAGCGGATATGGTATTTGCTATATCAAATAAAAATGATATGGGGTCAGTTTTGCCTTGTTTTGTATTACTTATTTCCGGACTGTCAAATTTAAATCCTATAGTAGGCCATCTAGGAGTGCCCTGAACGTCAAATATATTTATAGGAAAGTTGCAACAAACAGCTCCGTCTACCACGTAGCTTATTCCATCAGCATGCACAAATTCTACTGGTTTAAAGTAAAATGGAATGCTTATACTCATTCTTACAGCTTTAGCGATAGAAAATTTCATGGGGTTTATTCCGTAATCAGGTAGGTCATCTGGAAGTATTAAAATTTTTCGCCGTGTTATGTCTGCAGCTATTATTTTAAGTTTGCATTCACCATTGAAGGTTACGTCTTTAAATCGTCTTACTCCTTTTGCCTTTAGTAGTTTGTGTATCCATTCCTCCACATAGTCACCGGAGTATATTCCTTTTTCCACTAAAAATCCTAGAGCTTTTCCGAGAACAGGTAGCCTTTGGAGACCATTTTTGTCTAAGAAATCTCTAAAATCCATATCAGATAATATTTTTTTCATTTCTCTAGCTGTATAACCAGCTGCTACGAGAGAAGCAATTACAGCACCAACAGAAGTTCCAGCAACTCTTTCCCATTCATAGCCCTTAGATTCCATATAGGTTAAGGCACCTACTATACCTATGCCCCTCATACCTCCACCTTCAAAAACAGCATCTGCCTTCATAATGAACACCTCACTCTATTATCTAAATTATTCAATGGAACCATTTATGTGAATTGAGAATATATATATATAATATTATTGGATGTTTAGAAAGGTTATATCAAATTTGAAAAAATTATTATAATATGTCAAATGCTTCTAGTATACAAAAAATTGTAAATGTGATATATTAAAGGAATGTTTCAAATAACAAAAAATGTATTTAATAAGTCATTATTAAGAGAACTTTAAAAAATTATCAACTTTTAAAAAACAGGAGGTAGTATTTATGAATAAAAACAAGGGTTTTCAAATTCCAATGGATGTTATTGAGGAATGCTTAAAAGAGTGTTTGGATAACGTTAATAAGGAAAATGGAAAAGAAAAAACAAGTTCAGTTAGCAATAGATAGCCAGAACTTGTTATTTTTAATTATTTACATTTCTATATTCGATTATTAAAATGAGTACTTCTTTTCAATCTTTCTAAACATCAGTACCAATAATGATGTAATTAAAAGGTATATGGCAGCAGCTATTATAAATGGTGTGATGGTGAAGTCTCTAGTTACTACTTCTTTAGCAGCTCTGAGCAAGTCGCCAATACCAATAGCTGCAACTAATGCCGTGTCTTTTATAAGGTTTATTGCTTCATTACAAACAGGGGGAATTACATTCCTTGCTGCTTGTGGAAGTATTATTGTTATCATTGTCTGTCTATAATTCATTCCAAGTGCTTTAGCAGCCTCAAACTGTCCTTTATCAACTGACTCAATACCAGCTCTAAAGGTTTCAGCTAGGTATGCTGCGTAATTTACTGTAAAAGCTAAGCTGGCAGCAGTTAATGGTGATAATCTTATACCTATTACAGGAAGCCCAAAGTATGTGAAGAAAAGTTGTAGTAGCAGAGGAGTACCTCTAAAAGCCCAAGTATAAAAGCTTAGAACAACATTCAAAGGTTTTATTTTTAAATTTTTACCAATAGCTACTAACATTCCTAAGGGGACTGAAAAAACTGCAACTATTGCAAATAATTCTATAGTTAATATGCTTCCTTTTAGTATAAATCCTGTAACGTTCATAAGATCAGCCATTAAAATCACTTCCTAACTTTATTTTGTAACAATATCTTTGCCAAACCATTTTTGTGATATCTTATCTGCAGTTCCATCAGCTTTCATTGCATCTAAAGTTTTATCAAGTTCTTCCTTAAATGCTTTATCAGTTTTTCTTATACCAACACCATAATCTTCTTTTCCAAAATCCTCATCAAGAACTTTATATAGCCCTGGTTTCTTTGCTATGTAGTATCTTCCAACTACTTCATCAACAACTACTGCATCTAAACGACCTTGATTTAAGTCCATTAAAGCCTCTGTATTATTTGAATATTTTCTAGTTTCCTTCAATCCATTTGAAACCTCTTTATCAGAAGTTAATGCAGTCTCACTACTGCTGCCTAATTGGATACCAACTGTTTTACCAGCTAAATCTTTTTTACCTTTTATTGTAGAGTCGTTTTTTACAACTATTATTTGCTTATTTTGAAGATATACTTTTGAGAAGTCTATTTGCTTTTGCCTTTCTGGAGTAATAGTTAAACCGTTCCAAATAACATCTATATCTTTGTTATTTAAGCTTAGCAATACACCGTCCCATTGAACTGGTTTAAACACAACTTTTACGCCCATTCTCTTACCAACTTCTTTTGCAAGGTCTATATCGAATCCAACAATTTCTCCTTTATCATCTTTAAACCCCATTGGAGGGAAGCTATCATCTAGGCCTACAACGAATTCACCTTTTTGTTTGATTTCGCTTAAAGACTTATCTTGAGCCTGGCCACCATTTGCTTGCTTACTATTTCCACAACCAGAAAGTAAAAGTCCAAGTGATAGTACTGCTATAGTTAAAATTCCAAATTTCTTTTTCATTTTTAAAACCTCCATTTAATTAATTGTTTGCTTGATTACAATGCTTATTATACTTTAGCATGGTGAATTTGTAAAGTAGTAAAATTTAGTTTATAGATATTTATTTTATCCGATGACCACCTGCCTTAATACCCCAACGAACTCTGTTAATAAGTATCAGGTGGAGTTAAAATTCCATATGATTCCAAGTAAAATAGGGGACAGCTCACAAATTTTCACTGATTTAATGAGAAAAATTGTGAACTGTCCCCTTATATAAGAAAAATGAAGACTAAGTATATTATATTTTTAGTAGTTTAGCTGCAGATCTTATATCTTGCTTTCCTAAAATAGCAGATATAACAGAAATTCCATCTACACCTGTAGAGAGTACTTCTTTAAAGTTTCTTTCATTTATGCCGCCTATTGCTACAGCAGGGATATTTATATTATTATAAATATGCTTTAAGTATTCTATGCCTATAGGTGGATCTATATCTTTTTTTGTTCCAGTATAAAATACAGCACCAATGCCAAGATAGTCTGCACCATCTCTTTGTGCTTCTAAAGCTTCGTCTAAGGTTCCGGTGGATATCCCTATGATTTTATCATTACCCAGTATTTTTCTAGCAATCTTTATAGGCATATCATCTTGTCCAAGGTGAACTCCATCAGCATTAATAGCTTGAGCAATATCTATTCTATCATTAATTATAAGTGGAATTTTGTAATAATCGGTTACTTCTTTTACATCTAAGGCTACCCTATAAAACTCTCTTGTAGAGATATCTTTTTCTCTAACTTGAATTATCGTAACTCCTCCAAGTATAGATTCTTCTACTACAGTTTTTAAGTTTCTTCCACTTAGAAAGCTTCTATCAGTTATAAGATATAAGCTGTAGTCTATCTCCATATTATTCTTCCTTCTTTCATTAGTTTTTCTTCTGTTAATGTATAAATACAGTCAATTAGCTTCACTCTAAAACTTCCAGGGAATTTAGCTATCTCGTAAGCTTCTTCGCCAGCTAAATTCATTGAAAGTACTGCTGTTACAGTAGATATAAACTTATCTTCTGATGCTCCTGCAGTTCCACCACAAAGGGCACCAACCATACAACCAGCACCAGTAATCTTAGTTAGCATCTCTGTACCATTTTTAATAATCGCACTGCGAGTTCCATCAGTTATATAGTCCTCTTTTCCAGTTGCAGCAACCACACAATTATGTTTTTGAGCTAATTTTATACAAGCCTCCAAGGCACCTTCACCGCTATCCAATGAATCAACTCCACGAACTTCTGAATCAACTCCAGCTAAGAATTTTATTTCGCCTACGTTTCCTTTTATAACATCAACTCTTCCAAGTTCTAAAATTCTATTTATTACAGAAAGTTTTCTTGGAATAGCAGCGCAAGCTACTGGATCCAAGACTACTGGCACATTATTTACTTTTGCGGATATACTTGCAAGTACTGAAGCCTCTTCTTGTTCCTTAGTTAAAGTACCTACATTTATATAAAGTGCAGAAGATATTTTTGTAAAGTCAAAGACTTCATCATAAGCTTCACACATAGCAGGAGATGCACCATAGGATAAAAGGATATTAGCACAGTCATTTATTGTTACATAGTTAGTTATGCATTGAACAAGAGGTACTCTATTTCTTAGGTTTGAGAGTACATTAGAAACCTCTCTTAGATATAACTCTTCTTTTTCATTAATAGTATTTGTCATTTTTTATGCCTCACCTTCATTTTTAAATTTTGGATACATTTACGAACTTTTATAAGTATTTATTGACTGTTGCTAGCCTCCTAAATATGATTTAATATTTTATTTTAGTTGAACCTCGGAAGAAAAACTCAACTAGAACAACTAAATTACATATAAAATTTATAGATACTTAACATTATTGTGAATTACTAATCGGAGTTGATTTTTTTGAAGACAAAAACTTTACTGCTGACACATATATTAAAGATATAATTATAAATGTAAATAGAGTCGGGATTCCAAAGGAAATCTTAGTAAAGTAATTGTACAATATCACACCAACAAGTGCAGTGATAATTCCTATAGAGTTAAGTTTTCTAGAGCTATAATCTTCCTGAAAAAAGTAACTGATAAACACTACGGTGTAAACAGGTACAAATATACTTCCTATAGTAAGAAGAAAGTTCTGATAGTTTTCAATAGGGAATATAAAAGCTATACTCATTGATAAAATGGTATAAATAAATACAAGCAAATTATCATTTTTTATTTTAAACAGTTGCTTCGATGACTCTACTGCAGAATATATATCAAGAAAAGTTGTAGTTACTGTTGAGAAGAGAATTATAAATACTGGAGCTAATTTTATACTACTTCCCGACAAAAATTCGATTACATCTTGTCCGCTATATAGACTTATAAGTAATCCTAATGTGTACATTAAGCTGCTTCCTATGAAATATCCCCAAAATGTAGCATTTAATACGCCTTTTCTGTTTTCGCCGTTCTTAGTATAGTCGCCAATTAAAGGAAGCCAGGAAATAGGCATTGATATGGATATTTCTAAAGCAGTTACAAAGCTTATACTATCTTGTCCTAATACCTGCTTTGATGTATTGAAAGAGAAGAATAACATAAAGCATAAAATTATAAGTAGTAGAACCGAAATATCATTTATCTTCTTTGAGTGATTATTAAAGAAATAAGACCACACGAAAACTACAATACCAGTTACAATTATTCCTAAAGTGTTAGACATAGGGAGAAGACCATTTAAGGCACGTCCACTTTGGATAATCATAATTGTTGACCAGCCTATAAGCTGAAGTACATTTAAAAATGCAACTATTTTTCCGCCGTATTCACCTAGAGAATCCTTAACCTTACCCATTGCATTCTTCTTATCTTTAAAAGATATATACCCTCCTAAAGTTAGAAATGTTGTTCCTATAATATGTCCGAGTATAATTGCAACTAGTCCCTTAGTTAGGCCAAGAGGGGCGATAAGACCACCTGTATATATCTCAGCTATTGAAATAGCTGCACCTGCCCATAGAAGGAACATTGATGAGTTTTTTATCTTATTCAAATGAAACACCTGCTTTCTTATAAACCTCTACAAAATGGCCGACTGGACCTACGCCATGTCCAATAGAGAAGGAATTTTCTATCGCTTTAGTAATATATTCCTTTGATAGAGTAACAGCTTCTTCTACGCTGCAGCCTTTAGCTAAGTGAGATGCTATAGCTGAAGATAAAGTGCAACCTGTGCCATGAGTATTCTGTGTTTCTATCCTATGTCCTTTTAGGGTTACGAAATTTTCTCCGCAAAGTAGTATATCATTAGCATCATTACATCTATGGCCGCCTTTTACTAATACATTCTTAGCACCAAGTGTTTTTATTTTTAATGCAGCTTCCTTCATATGTTCCTCATTTTCTATTTTCATTCCAGTCAAAACCTCTGCTTCAGGAATGTTTGGGGTAACAATACTAGCGATAGATACAAGATCTTGTATTGCTTTTTCCGCTTCCGGTTTCAATAGAAAATACCCACTTTTTGAAACCATAACTGGATCTAACACTATGTTTTTAGCGTTATATTCTTTAAGGAGAGTTTTAATTATACTTATAGTTTCACTATTAGATACCATTCCTATTTTTACAGCATCTACATTGATATCATCATATATAGCTCTTATTTGTGCATCTATAAGTTTATTTGAAACATCCATAACATCTTGGACACCAACAGTATTTTGAGCAGTAATTGCAGTAATTACACTCATTCCATAAACACCAAGAGAACTCATTGTTTTTAAGTCTGCTTGTATGCCTGCTCCACCACAACTATCAGAACCAGCAATTGTTAATACTTTTTTCATGCGAATCACTCCTATTTTCATATGTGGGTAAACCAAAAAGGTGTATTGCAGAAAAGCAATACACCAAAAATACAAAGTGCTATATTGAGCTTGCTTCCCTACGCCAGTGTTAACTGGATCAGGTTCAAAGGGTTAGAGATAACTCTTCTCAGCCGTTTGGCACCCCCACAAAAATTTATTGAATTATTACATCTTTCATTTTAGTATATTTATACAAAAGTGCAACAGTTAAAATTACTATATATTTAAATGTAATCCACTTTATGCTAAGTATTAGTAGTAAATGCTAGTTTTTTTGTATGAATCTATAATTTGATGTTAATTGTGTTTAGCTTTTACTAATTTTATCTTTCAATAGTGTTATAATAGGTGAGGAAAAGCTTAAGTAGCTTTCTAGTTTAGTTATGTTATATTTTTAGAAATCGCTTTCACATTGTGTGAGGTAGTATTAGAACGGGTAGTCATCAAATAAATAAAACCACATATGCAGTAAAATAGAGATGAAGTGGTACTTCATTTATTTTGGCATATGAATACAATATAATTAAGAAGAATAAATAATATGTATGGAGGAATGAATATGAAAATAGGAGTTATTATGGGAGGAGTATCCTCAGAAAGAGAAGTATCCTTAAATTCAGGAAAAGAAATAGTGAAATACTTTAACAAGGATAAATATGAGGTTGTACCTATAGTTATAGATAAAAAAGATGATGTAATGGAAAAAGCTAAAGACATAGATTTTGCATTTATTGCTCTTCATGGTAAGTTTGGTGAAGATGGTATGATACAAGCAGTACTTGAAACAATGGATATTCCATATTCAGGATGTGGGCCTCTTACAAGTGGTATTTGTATGGATAAGGATATAACTAAAAAGATTTTAAGATATGAGGGCGTAAATACTGCAGATTGGCTATGTGTAAGCAGTGTGGATGAAATAGATTATGATTTTATAGACAAAATGGGTTATCCTGTCTTTATAAAGCCTAATAGTGGAGGCTCTAGTGTAGCTACAAATTTAATTAAGAAAAGAGAAGATGTAGAAAATGCAGTAAGACTAGCGTTAGATTATGACAAGGAAGTTATGATTGAAAAGTATATAAAAGGAGACGAAATAACTTGCTGCATGTTAGATGGAAAAATGATAGCTATAATTGCTATTAAACCTAAAACTAATTCTGATTTCTTTGATTACACAGCAAAATATGCTGATGGTGGAGCCGATGAGATAGTAGTGCAATTTGAAGAAGGTTTGCAAAAGCAAATTGAAGAAATGGCATTAAAATGCTGGAAGGTATTAAAGTGCAGTGTATATGTAAGAGTAGATATGATAATAAAGAATGGAGTTCCTTATTTACTTGAGCTTAATACTTTACCAGGTATGACTAAAAATAGTCTATTTCCTAAAGGGGCAAAGGCCGTAAATATGTCTTACAGTGATTTATTAAATGCGGTAACTGAATTATCTTTGAAAGAAAATAGATAAAATTGTAATGATGTCATAGAGTTTAGAATATAATTTAAAGATTGAAAGAACTAAACGTAAGAATTTCTTGTTATATTGCTAATTTACAAGAAAAATGCCTAATTTGTATAAATCTATGAGTAAAATATAAAAGTTGTTGACAGTATAGCAAAACGATGATACAATTTAAATCAATAAATTGAATAAAAACACTTGAACTTATCAAGAGTGGTGGAGGGACTGGCCCTATGAAGCCCAGCAACCAGTATTATTTCATTTAATAATACAATGGTGCTAATTCCTACAGCGTAAGCTGGAAGATGAGAGGATATCGTTGAGACTTTACAAGCTCGGGGTTTTCCTCGAGCTTTAATTATTTTGTTTTAAATGTTAATAATATCAGAAAAAAGATTCTAACTAAGCTAAAGATCCTGCTTTGCTAGTTGCGTTTTGTGAAAATATATATGCAGAAAAGGAATTTTAAATATCAGTTAGAACAAAACATATCTGATGTCAGCTTACTTCATAACTTACAGTTTATTAGATTAAAACTTTACAACGGTATAACTTTAATAAGTTACAAATGAACATTGTTAAATAAGCGATAATAGGAGAATTAATAGAATAATAGCAGACACATGAATTATGAGCTTTAAAATATTAGGACATCAATAGAAAGGAGAAAATATATGATTCAAATAAAAAATGTAAATAAAAGTTTTTCTGCTACAAAGGTTTTAAGTAATGTAACCCTAGATATACAAAAAGGTGAGATTGTAGGTATTGTAGGCCACAGCGGTGCTGGAAAGTCAACCCTTTTAAGATGTTTAAATGGGCTGGAGAGCTATGATAGCGGAAGTATAAAGATTATGAATAAAGAGGTAAAAAATTTAAGTGAAAAAGGAATGAGAGATTTTAGAAAAGGCCTTGGAATGATATTTCAAAACTTTAACCTTTTAAATAGAAAAAATGTATTTGAGAATGTAGCTCTTCCACTGGAAGTATGGAATTATAGCAAAGAGGATATAAAAGATAGAGTTACAAATTTACTTGAGCTTGTAGGATTAAAGGACAAAATGAATAGTATGCCTAGAGATTTAAGTGGAGGTCAGAAACAAAGGGTAGCAATAGCAAGAGCGCTCGCACTTCAACCAGAAGTTCTACTATGTGACGAGGCAACCTCTGCACTAGACCCAAACACAACAAAATCTATATTAAATCTTATTAAAGAAATAAATGAAAAGCTAAATATAACAGTAGTTATAGTTACTCATCAGATGGAAGTTGTGAAACAGATATGTTCTAAAGTAGCAATTATGGATAAAGGAGAAATTAAAAGTTTAGGAGATGCTGAAGAATTATTTTTAAAGCCAGATAAACACCTTGAAAAGCTGCTAGGAGAAGAGGAACTACTACCTATCGATGGTGTCAACATAAGACTATTCTTTCCTAAAGAGCAGAGTCAGAAGTCTATTATAACTTCTATGGCTAGAGAGCTTAATATAGATTTTTCTATAGTTTGGGGAAAGCTTGAAAAATTTAGAGACAATGTATTGGGAAGTCTTGTTATAAATACAACCCATGAAAATGAAGAGAACATTTGTAAGTTTTTAAGTACAAAATCTATAGCTTGGGAGGTAGTTCAAAATGATTAGTGATGTTTTATTTCCTGCTTTAGGACAGACTTTATATATGGTTTTAGTTGCTACTATTCTTGCGGTAATTATAGGATTTATGCCTGCAATAGTACTTGTTATAACTGATGAAAAAGGATTAAAACCCAATAAAACTATCTATAAAATTTTAGACTTTATAATAAATATTTTAAGATCTTTCCCTTTTATAATACTTATGATTGCCATATTCCCATTTACTAAACTTGTAGTTGGAAAAACTATAGGAACAACTGCAGCTATTGTGCCTTTAACTATAGCCGCTGCGCCTTTTGCAGCAAGAATAATAGAGTCTGCTATGAAAGAAGTAGATCCCGGAGTGATTGAAGCGGCAAGATCCTTCGGTGCAAGTAACTGGCAAATAATATTTAAGGTTATACTTAAGGAAGCAATTCCATCTATAATACTTGGAATTACTTTAACAGTTATAAGTGTAGTGGGATATTCAGCTATGGCAGGTGCTATAGGCGGTGGAGGACTAGGAGATGTAGCCATTAAATATGGATACTATAGATTTAAAACAGATATTATGGTTTATACTGTTGTAATCTTGATTGCTCTTGTACAGTTACTTCAAGGTGCAGGAAACTTTATGTATAAGAAATTAAGCAAGTAGTGTTATAGGTACTTGAGGATTGACAATGAAGGATGATTTAAAAATTATTAATAAATAAAAACTAGGAGGTATTTAACATGAAAAAAGGAAAAATTTTATCAATAGCAGTATCAGCATTATTAGTTTTAGGACTAGCAGGATGTGGACAAAAACAGGAGGCTGCTAAAACAAATGACACTAGCAAGGAAACTAAAAAGGTTATAAAGGTTGGGGCATCTCCAACGCCACATGCTGAAATTCTAAGAGAGGCTGTAAAACCTATACTTGCAAAAGAAGGCTATGATCTTCAAGTTGTTGAGTTCACAGACTATGTTACACCAAATACAGCTTTAGATGGTGGAGAGTTAGATGCAAACTTCTTCCAACATGTGCCATACTTAACTCAATTTAATAAAGATAAACATACGGATTTAACTTTTACTTCTAAAGTTCATCTTGAACCAATGGGAGTATATTCAAAGGAGATTAAAAAGTTAGATGAACTTAAAGATGGATCAACTGTTGCAATACCAAATGATCCAACAAATGGAGCTAGAGCGTTAAAAATATTACAATCATCTGGAATTATAAAGTTAAAAGATGGTGAGCTTGTTTCAAAGTTAGATATCACAGAAAACAAGAAGAATATTAAGATAACAGAATTAGAAGCACCACAGCTTCCAAGGGTTTTAGCTGATGTAGATGCAGCTATTATAAATACTAACTATGCAATTCCTGCTGGATTAAACCCTATAAAAGATGCTATAGCCATAGAGTCTAAAGATTCACCTTATGCAAATGGAATTGTTGTTAGAACAAAAGATAAAGATCAAGAATTTGTAAAAGCTCTTTCAAAAGCCGTAAATTCACCAGAGGTTAAGAAGTATATAGAAGATAAATACAAAGGAAGCATAATACCATCATTTTAATACTAGGCAGCCAAGTGGCTGCCTAAATTGTTTCATATATTTGATGAATTATTCCTATTTAAATTATTATGATTAGTGTAATAATTAGAAAAGAATATTTAATTCAACCATTAAATGCAGTGGCTATAGGTTTGTGCTGTTGCATAAAAGTGATTTTATTATTCGGTCATATATGGTACAGAATTATTCATGTATTAACTATATTTCTTATAGTTGTGATATCATTTAGACAATTAAAGTTTTATTTGGAGGCTTAACATGAGTAAAATTAATATATTGAAAGTATGTTTTGATTTTGGCGGAGAAAGTAATAGTATTTATCCAGTTATATTAGAAGATGAAAATGAGACGGTTTTAATCGATTGTGGATACCCTGATTTTTTGAAACTAATTGAAGACATTGCAATAAGCAGTGGAGTTAATATAAAAAATTTATCTAAAATAATTATAACACATCATGATTTCGATCACATGGGAGCATTGGCAGAATTTAAGAGAAAATATCCTAATATAGAGGTGCTGGCATCTAGGGAGGATGTACCTTATATCGATGGGAGTAAAAAATCATTAAGACTACAACAAGCGGAGAGTATATATAATTCTTTGCCAGAAGAAGCAAAAGAGCAGGCTAAGCATTTTCATAAAATTCTTGAATCAGTGAAAAGTTGCAGTGTAGATATAGGTTTAAAAGATGGAGATTATTTTGGTTTTTGTGGAGGGATTGAAATAGTATCTACACCTGGTCATATGCCGGGTCACATATCGGTTTATCATAAAGAAAGTAAATTACTAGTAGTTGGAGATGCTTTAGTTATAGAAAATGGAGAATTAGTTATTGCATTGCCGCAGTATACATTAGACATGAATGAAGCTAAAAAATCTATTAAAAAGCTTTTAAACTATGATATTGATAGAATCATATGCTATCACGGTGGAATATATGAAAAGGATATAACAAAAGCACTTCAAAGAATTTAATTAAGTAAAAGGCACACTAATTTTTGCTGGATGTGTGCTTTTTTTATTTCTTAATAATTTTATATACCTATGTTATAGTTAATAGTATAGATATTATGATTTGAGGAAGGTGACTAATATAATATGGATATTAACATTTTCTATGATAAGGACAGTTGGGTAAATGAAACCCCTAGCGAGACTTTAGAAGGCGAAGTTCAATTTAGAAATAACTTATTTATGATTGATACACTTGAAGATTATAAAAGGTATAGACAAGTTTTATCCTCAAAACAGATATTCGCAATAACGGTTAAAATGCCTTATGGATTCGTGTACATTGAAAGAGATATATTTTTATATCTTGATGCAGAGTCATGGTCAAAATCAACGCCAGACTTTGAATTTAGAGGAGTAGTATGTGAGGATGAGTTAAACAGTGAATATGTTTCATTTATTACAAGCGATGGATATAAACAATTTATATCTAGAAGCAAGATATTTTCTTTAGTATACGAAAGATAGGTGTTTTAAGTGGAACTAAAAGAAGTAAATTTGATTAATATATATAGAAAGTGGAAGAGTAATGCAAATGTTTTCGAGGCTTTTATACGCAGCGGTCCTTTTGTGTCACTACAAACCTATGATAATTTCGAACTAGATTTAACTATAGATGCAGATGATTTACTTAATAAACATAATAAAATTATTTCCAATATACTTAGTTATAGCAAAGAAGATTTTGTTATATGTGATATGAATTTTGATGAGTGCATTGAAATAGCCTTTTTATTGAATAACAAATATCATATTAAGCCAATTATTTCTTTTAATATGATATTTCACCCTTATGGACTTATTGGTACCAATTATAATATTGAAAATATTATAAAGTATGGATTGAATTTAGATGACATATATCCTAAAAGATATGTTTTAATGTGCAATTATGAAAGATATCAAAATTTTACAGAAGATAAATATAAAAAAAGATTGAATAATCAGTATGAGGTTTGTGAAGATGATTTACCTTATGTGGAAACGCTTAAGGATATTGGCTATAAAAAAGTTATTTTCTTTACAAAGGGAAATGTTAAAGAGGATATTGAAAATTATTTAGATTATCTTAATAAATCAGATTTTATTGTTGAGATTATTAAGGGGGAAAATTAGTTGAAAAATAAAGGAAAAACATTATCCTTGGCTGTAGCAACAGCATTACTTATTTCAACTCCAGTAATGTTAGCAGGCTGTAAAAATACTGTTAAAAATACAAACAATAGTACATTAACTGAAGAGGAAGAAGAGGAGAATAATTCTTCTACAAGTAGCGGTTCAACCGCCCATAGCTCTGGTGGGTGGTTTTCTAATGGATCAAGCTCTAATTCTTCTATAAGTAGTGGGTCTTCAAAAAATAGTTCGTCAACTTGGAGCTCTCCCTCTAAGGGAGGATATTCTAGTTATTCAGGTTCTCATGGGGGAAGTACATCAAGTTAACATTTTAAGAGAAAGGTGATTTTAATGGTAGACCAAAATACTTTTACAGAAGAAACTCTGTTCAATTACTATATGGTAAGTAATAGCGAGGAAAAAAAGGTTCACTCCCAAATACCATTTTATCTAGATAGAGATACTTATAATAAAATCATTAGATATTCTGAAACAATAAACAAAATTTCTCTTAGAATTTTAAATGAAATAAACTCAAGCCATAAGAAGCTAATTGATTACATTGATGAATTTCCTTGTAAAGAGAGAATTTTCAACCTAAAATGCGAAGTATCACCTTTACTTTGGACTAGATTTGATACCTTCAGAGACACCAAAGGCTGTGTAAAATTCGCAGAGTTTAATTATGACAAGCCCTGTACTCAAAAAGAAATTGGTTTAGCTGGTTCATTTTCTTTTGATGGTAATATTAATAAAAACTTTGAAAAAAGTCTTATAAATAGAATTAAAGAAATATCGGAAAAACATATGAGTGGAAATGTTAATATTGCTGTTCTTATTGATCCATGTCATTACGAAGAGCTGCATGTTGCATATTATCTTAAAAATTTATGTGATAGTGATAATATCAGAATTCTTCAAGTTGGTCCGAAAAATTTTTCTGTAAGAGATAATAATGTTTATGCTTTTGAAAGTGAAAAAATTGATGTTATTATAAGATTGTTTCCAACAGAGTATCTTCATGAGGTGTCTAATATAGATGAAGTTTTTGATTGTTTCGAGAAAGGCAATGTGCTGATAGTTAATGATCCAAGGATTATTTCTATTCAGGCAAAGACATTCTTTGCGTATCTTTGGGAACTTGTACAAAACAATTCATCATTAATTACTAAAGAAGAATCTGAAATAATAAAAACATGTATTCCCTATACTACTATTTTTACGGAAAAAAACTATAATGAAATTTTAATCAGTAAAGATAAATATGTACTTAAGTCATCATTAGGAAGATATAGTGAACAAGTATATATAGGGAAGCTTTACACTGAAGACAAATGGCATTTAAAAGTTAATGAGGTTTTGAAAAATAAAAATATTCATATAATCCAAGAAGTTATAGATATAAAGAAAGAGTATGTTTATTATTCTACCGAGTATGGCATGAATATTCCGTCTGTAGCATACGGTAATTTTGGCACATTTCTAGTAGATGAAAAAGTTGAAGGTATATGTGTTCGATGGAGTAATAGCTTTCTCACAGATAATAGCTCAACAAAAATGTCGGCTGTTGGAGTAAAAGACTATGATTTTAAACTAAAAGAGTATAAAGAATGTGATAGAAAAAATATTTGGAACAAGATAGTAGAACGAGCTATGGCGGAATATCAATTTACAGGTCAGTATATAAATACAAATGAGTTTATATCACTAAACAGTTTTATAATTAATGGAGAATGTTTTGAGGAAATAGAGAAAATTAGTACTAAGTATGTTGATATACTTGATAAAACATCAAAGTTTATTAAAGATAATTTTGATATATTTTCCTCCTTACTAGGAATTCCAGACAGTCTTAAAGAAGTTATATTACAGTCTTGTACAGAGGCCTTTTGTGCAGTTGGTAGATTGGATTTAGCTATTGATAATAGTGGAACTATTAAAATACTAGAGTTTAATTCTGAAACTCCAGCAGGGCTAGTAGAAAGTATGGGTATACAAAAGATTATTAAAGAGGAGCTATCTATACCTTATCGCGATTCTAACAAAGAGTTGAAAAAGTGTATTTTAGAGTCATTTAAAAATATAATCGAAGATTTTAAAGAAAAAAGAGAAATTAAAAAGATTGCTTTTCTTTGTACCAGCTATCACGAAGATTGGTATAACACTGGAATACTAAGTGAGATTTGCAAAGAAATTGATGGTTACGATATACTTTTCGGAAATATTTTTGACTTAGAAGTTAAAGATAATAAATTGCATTTATACGGTACAGCTCTAGATGCTATTTATAGATATTTTCCACTAGATTGGTTTGCCTGCGAGGAAGAACTTAAAGATGTTATAAGTGTCCTTAATAAGAAAACTTATAGTATAAATCCTACTCATACTTTAATTACACAGTCTAAAGCTTTATATGCTGTAATATTTGAGCTTATTGGAAAAGGATTCTATACTAAAGAGGAAGAATCTTTTATTGAGAGACACTTACCCTATACTTGCTTGGAACCAAACGAAAAGCTTTCTGTTGATTGTCTAGTTAAGCCTTATCTTTCAAGGGAAGGTAAAGGAATAATTTTAAGCTATGAAGGCATAGAAAAAGATATTGAAAATGTTATATTTCAAGAAAGGGTAAATATTGCTCCTGTAAAAATGACAAAATATACAACGGAATCTTCCACTGAGAAATTTCAATTTCCAGTTATAGGGGTATATATTGCAGGCAGAAAACCATGTGGCTTATTCACAAGAGTTGGAGATTTTATAACAAATGAATCTGCAGCTTTTGTACCGACATTCGTTAATAGTTAATATTAAAAATAAGTTAGGGGGAATTGGTAAATGGGTTTACTACAAGGAATTAGTCTAAGTGTTGTATATGGAGTTTTAGGAACAGTACTTTTATTTCTTTCGTTAGTTGTTATTGATAAAATACTAAAAAGGATTGATTTTATGGAAGAACTGCTAAAGGGAAATAAAGCTGTGGCAACAGTAATAGGGTTTTACATGCTATCGATTTCTATTATAATTGCTAGTGCAATTTTTTAGAAAAACTGTAAAAGAAGAAGCTAATCTTGTAGCTTCTTCTTTTGTAGAAAAATTATTATATTATCAATGGTATTTTTAACTAAAAATAATAAGTAAGCTTTTTATGTTTATAGTATAGTCCATTACCATGTTTGCAATGTTTCTTTATAAATTTTAAAACAAATACTTACTGATTTTCTCCATAAAGTTCAACACATTATAGTACAATATATTTGAGGTGATATAGGACTATGTTATTTGATATAAAATTAGATAAAGACACACCTGTTTATATACAAATAAAAGACTACATAAAAGATATGATTTTAAGTGGAATGCTTAGACAAAATGAGAAACTTCCACCTACGAGAGAGCTATCTTCAATATTAAATGTAAGTAGAAATACAATAATAGCAGCATATGAATTTTTACAGGATGAAGGTTTTATATATATGGAAAAAGGAAAAGGAGCCTTTGTATCAGATGTAAATATAAGTTTTGAGGAAGAATGGAAAGTGGATTGGAATTCACAAGTAACAGACTATGGAAAGGATTCGGAAGAACTGGATATTGTAAAGCATGAGCTGAAATGGAAGAAAGGGATGATATCCTTTAAAAGTATAGCTCCAGATGAAAGTTTATTCGATGTGGAGGAATTTAAAAAGGCCTTCTTAAATAGAATTTCCATTGAAGGAGATAAAATTTTAAATTATGGTTATGCAAGAGGTTATAAACCTTTAATACAATACCTACTTAAATATATGAAGAATAAAGGGGTGCATTTAGAAGGTAAAGAAATACTCATAACTAATGGTTTTACAGAAGGATTCGATTTGGTGCTATCTTGTCTTACAAAAAAAGGAGAAAGTATACTTTGTGAGAATCCAACCCATAATACAGCAATTAAAATAATGAAACTGCATGGATTAAATATTAAAGGGATAAAAATGGATAAGAATGGTATAAGCTTAGATGCATTAAAAGGAGAAATAGTAAAGGAAAAGTTTAAGCTATCATATTTTATTCCATCCTATCACAATCCTACTGGTCTTGTGATGTCTGCAGAAAAGAGAGTAGAGCTTTATAGAATATTAAAAGAGCACAACATACCTATAGTTGAGGATGGCTTTAATGAAGAGTTAAGATATTCTGGTACTCATGTTTCTCCTATAGCAGCTCTTAGTGGAAATGGAAATAGTGTAATATACATAGGTAGTTTTTCTAAGATATTATTTCCAGGTATAAGAGTTGGATGGATTTTAGCGGATAAAAAGCTTATAGGATATTTAGAAAGCATAAAAAGAAGTAGAAATATACATACTTCATCTTTGGATCAGGCAATCTTCTTCGATTATCTTCAAAGTGGAAGTTTTGAAAAGTATATTAAAAAAGCAAGAAAAGTCTATAGAGAAAAGTATGAATTTGCTTTAGAATGTGCTAAGAAATATATTCCTTGCAAAGAGATAATGGGTGAAGGGGGACTCCATATATTTATAAAATTAAAGGGAGTAAGTTCAAGAGAACTTTTAGACAAATGCTGTGAAGAGGGAGTTATCTTTACTCCAGGAGATATTTTTTATACAAATGGTGAAGGATCTGATACTTTAAGGCTTGGATTTTCAAGAGTGAGTATAGAGGAGATAGAAAGAGGGTTTGAAATAATAGGAAGTGCTATAGAGAAATTTCGTTAAAATCAATATCTGTAACTTAATTCAGGTGTTATTAAATTAATAGTTTAATACTATTACTATAGAGGCGAGGATTTTCGATAATAAAAATGGTTGACAAATCTGGAATTCAAGTGTAGTATGATATGAAAAATGAATAATTATGCACAATATGTTATATTCGTATTCTTATCCAGAGTGGTGGAGGGACTGGCCCTATGAAACCCGACAACCGGCATTTTTATTTAAATGTATCGGTGTCAATTCCTACAGGATATTATATCCTGGTAGATAAGAAAGATAGTTTATTTTAAGATTAGATATAATTCTAACTTAAAACAAAAGGCTGTTTTTCTTATGTTGAAGAAAAATAGCCTTTTATTTTATGTTTTTTCAAGTCTTGGTATTTCCAGCAAAATAAAACTTAGTTAATACAGATGAAAGTAGAAAGTTATAACGTATGAGTGTTATTGCAATTATAATTTATTGAAAATTCAGTTTCAAGGATAACCTAATAAGTTTTGCAGTTTGATAATATGTATTTAAGCAACCATTTTACTTTATCACTGTATAACTAAGAATTAGTAAAACAAGTAATTATTTAAAGAAAGGTGAATAAAGATGATCAAAATAACAGAAGAAATTTTAAAAAGTATTGAGGAATTTAAAGTAAATGCTGAATTATGTGATAGGGATGAACTAGACGTTGCTGAATACAGAAAACGTATTGTTGCGATGGGTGTTTATAAACAAAGAGTTAAAGGCACGTATATGGTAAGGTTAAGAGCTACAGGTGGAGTTATAGAGCTAAATCAGCTCCATGCTATAAGTGAAGCGTCCAAAAAACATGGACATAAAAAAATACATTTCACCACTAGACAGGATATTCAGTTTCAAGCATTACCAATGAGCAGTATATATAACATCATGAAAGATGTTATAAAGGTTGATATAACTACAAAAGGAGCTTGTGGAGACACAGTGAGAAACGTGGGATGTTCACCGCTTTCTGGAGTAGCAATAGATGAAGTTTTTGATGTAACTCCTTATGTAAAAGCGGTTATAAATCACCTAATGAAAAACCCTGCTGCTCTTCAGCTTCCAAGAAAATATAAGATAGCTTTCTCAAATACTCCGGAGGATACTGGAAATGCTACTATGGCTGATTTAGGTTTTATAGCTAAGATAAATAATGGTGTAGAAGGCTTTGAAGTTTATGGAGGAGGAGGTTTCGGTGGAAGACCTAGAATGTCCTTAAAACTTGCAGATTTCATAGAGGATAAAGATATTTTATATTATGCACAGGCTATGAAAGAAGTCTTTGAGCAAGAAGGAGACAGAACAAATAGACATCAAGCTAGAATTAGATATATTGTGCATAGATTAGGAGAAGAAAAATTCCTTGAGTTATTTAACTCACAGGTTGCAAAGGTTAAAGCAGAGGTAAACTTAGATTTCAGAGTAGATGAAGAAGATATACGAATTGAGCAAGATCCTATACAAACAGCGGAAGAAGTAAATCAAACTCTTGAAGTTAACAAGCAATATAAAAATATGTTATTTGCACAAAAGCAATTAGGATATTATTCAGTTTATATTCATCATAAAGGTTTAGGAGGGGGACGGGGTGACTCTAAGAATTGAGGGTGTAAGTAAAAGATACAAGGGAGCTAATAAGGAATTTGAAATACTTAGAAATATAGATTTAATAATAGGTTCAGTGTTTGCTGTATCTATGTCAATAGAAAGTGGCATTAAAAATTTAAATCCTAATTATATAAGAGTAGCCGAGATGACGGGAGCTAAAGGCTATACATTATATAAAGAGGTAATTTTTCCAGCAGCTATTCCAGTTATTGTAGGTGGAGTAAAACAAGGATGGGCTTTTGCTTGGAGAGGGCTAATTGCCGGGGAAATGATAGCTTCTTCTATGAATGGATTAGGAAAAGCTTAAAGTGTAACTTATCCGCCGGGATATACTAGTAATTCTTCTGCACTATAAATACTTTTAATTCGTCTAAAGCTCA
Organism: Clostridium sp. CS1-1; assembly: GCF_056135525.1. Classification (NCBI taxonomy): domain Bacteria; kingdom Bacillati; phylum Bacillota; class Clostridia; order Eubacteriales; family Clostridiaceae; genus Clostridium; species Clostridium sp. CS1-1. Next base: position 956,528 of record NZ_CM148680.1, read on the forward strand.
GATAGAAGAAAAAGCTAAGACTCATAAAAAAGTATTTAAATATACTTCATAATTACTAATATATCCCTCTATGTAAAGTTACTCTTCAAATCAGAATTCTATAGTTTTAAAGTACATAGATATAGCGGGAGGAATAAATAATGAGTGAATTATCACATCTTGATAAATTGGAAGCAGAAGCTATATAACACTAAAGTTCACAAAGGAGAGAGTGTGAGCAGAGGATTACAATTGATGTAGCATATCATTATCTTACAACAGATAGACGAGGCTTTATCGTAGCTGATACACCAGGCCGTGAAGAATATACTAGAAATATGGCAGTTGGTGCATCCTTTGCAAATCTTGCTATCATACTAGTAGATGCAAAGCAAGGAGTACTTGTTCAAACAAGAATACACGCAAGAATCTGTTCTTTAATAGGTATAAAACATCTTATATTTGCTGTTAATAAGATGGATTTAATCGGATATGATCAGGAAAGATTCCTGAAGATTGAAGAACAAATTAGAGAATTAGAAAATGAACTTTCTTTCTTATACAGTAGGCGATGAGATTCCAGTTAAAGGTGAGAGCTATCATTATCCAGATAATATTGACATTTTAGTTCTTCGTGATTGGGTGACAATTAAAGTACGTGATAAGATGATCATTGAGATTCAGTCAATAGATGAATATAAGTACACAGGAGTCCCAATTGTTAACGGTAGAGGATTTGCTGTAAAAGTGGATTCAGATGAGGAAACTTTAAAATTCCTAAATGAATATAAACAATTAAATGAAGTGGAATTTTTAAATAAATGGGTTAGCCTAGAAACTTATAGAAAAATAATATTTAACAGTAACTACTGTTAAATATAGTTGTTAACAAATGAAAAAAGTTAGCCTAATAAGGCTGAGACAGTAGCAAAATTGGTGGAATTTTTTAGAGGGCTTAGCAATTACGTTATATTTAGTTTTATAAAAAAGAAGATTTTTAGAAAGTTAATTACTATTCTAAAATCTTCTTTATTTTGTTTTTCTAAATTTTAATGGAGTCTTTCCGTAAGTCTTTTTAAACATTTTAGAAAAATTTGCAGAATAATTATAACCAACTTTGTTGGCGATATCCTCAATACTTAAATCTGTAGTTGATAAAAGATTTGCAGCAACAGTCATTCTAATGTGATTTGTATATTCACCAATGGACATATGATAATGTTTTGAAAATCCTGCCTTTAACTTTTGTTCATTTAAAAACACTATCTTGCTTAGTGCTTCTATACTTGGAGGATTACTGTAGTTTTTAGATAAAATATCATGAGTCTTTTGAATAGCACGGATATCAGAGGAAGTTAGTTTTATTATTCTGTTATTGCCAATATTAATATTTCCATAGTCAATTTGGTTAGCAAAAGCATTTTCAGGAGATTTGGAAACCTCATTTATTAAAATTGCTATACACTCTAAGATTTTAGCTTCCAAGTAAATGCTGTTTAAAGAATTTTCATTAGCTAAGCTTTGTAACTGATGAATAATTCCTACAATTTCTAGGGGCAGATAAGTATAAGTATAATTTTTAATCAAAGAATCAAAATCCATTACATTTGGAAAGTTAGGTCTTATTATATCAGTAAAATATCTTTCGTATATAGTTATTTCAGTTCCATGATAATGTTGACCTTTTTTCCAGTTTTGTTTCCCTTTTAGGTCTTTTTCAATGACAAAGAAGGAGGAAGGTGTGAAAGAAGATACAGGGGTATTTTCAATTTTAAATTCTGTAACTCCCTTGTAAACTAGACCAAAACGCATTAAAAGTTCAGGATTATCAAAAGATAAAGAAAAATCCTCAGAAATAGTATAATCTGCTATACCTAAATTATAATAACCACTTCTTGAATAACTAATTAAGTAACCAAATTCAGGATTGCTTTTGTTTGTATATAAAGTATAGTTTTCATTTTCAATTTTACTGAAATATAATTTCTTTAAAACTACAGATTTGAATTCTTCATTGGATTTTACTATCATAAAAAGCCTCCTTTTATAGAGTTCCAACTTAAAGTGTTAAATTATGAATAAAATTATATAAAATAATCAGCAATAATACAAGAAGAATAATTAATTAAGATGCAAAAATAATTAAATAAGGTGCAAATATTGAATTGAGAATGAAAATCATATACAATTGACTTTGTTGAGAATAAATAGAATTTAAGTTTTGAAAGGAAGATATAAGATGAAAAAAAATTCTATATTGAAAAAGCTTTTAGCGATTTGTATAACATCTGTGATTTTTGTTGGTTGTACAAACATAAATACTTCCACAGTAAAAGAAGAAAAGAAGATGATTAAAGTAACGGATGTTAAAGGAGATGTTGAAATACCAGAAAAACCTGAAAGAATAGTGGATTTAAGCGGTAATAGCGATATTTTATCTATTTTAGGATATAAGGTAATAGGAACTGCCAACAGTGATGCTTATGATTATAAAAAACTTCCTACATATTTACAAGATACATTAAAAGGTGCCAAAATATTAGGCTATAACATGCAAGATACCATGGATATTGAAGCAATAATGAATTTAAATCCTGACCTGATTATAATTTCAACAGTACAAGAGAAAATGTACGATCAATTAAGCAAGATTGCTCCAACAGTTATGGTTAAACTACAAGCATTAGACTGGAAGGAAGATGTTAAAGCTTTAGCAAAAGTCTTTAATAAAGAAGATGCTGCAAATACTTGGCTTGTAAACTATAATAAAAAAGCAAAAGAAGCTGAAAATAAAATTAAAGGAGTTCAGGATAAAGATACAACTTACTTATCTTTCCTAGCTAGTGCCGGCCAATTTTATGTATTCGATGGATCTGGATTCGGCAGCGTTTTATATAAAGATATGGGCTTAAGTAAACCTGAAGGTATGCCTGAACAAAAAGATATAAGTTTACCAGTTGCAACTTATGAGGGACTAGCAAAAATAAAGGCAGATCATATATTTGTTATTGGAACGGATGAAGATTTAAAGGTTCTTGAAGGAAATGCAATATGGAACAGCCTTCCTGCTGTAAAGGCAGGTAAAATTACAAAATTACCTTCTTCTCCTTACTTCACACAAGGATATAGTTCAATTGGTAGAGAAAAACTTTTAGATGAAATAGTGGAGATGTTAAATGAAAAAAAATAATAAAAGTACAATAACTTTTACAGTTTGTAGTATTTTTATTCTAATAATTGGATTGTTCCTAGCCATAAGTCTAGGAGCTGTCCATATTGGAATTTCAGAAATATGGCATAGTATTTTTAACTATAGTGAAAAGCTTGAACTTGTGTTAATTAGAGATGTGCGTATTCCAAGAGCTCTCTGTGTATTGCTCACTGGAGGAATTTTGGGGGTAACAGGGGCTATGATTCAAGGAGTTACACGAAATCCAATAGCAGAACCTTCCCTTCTTGGAGTAAGTCAAGGAGCTACATTAGTTGTTGCAATATTTTATGCTACTCAGATTTCAATAAACACCGCAAATGTTATGATAGCTTCATTAATTGGAGCAATATTTAGCGGAATTATAGTAATAGGGTTTATATCAAAAAAAGCAAATAATAGCTCAATTACAAAAATACTTTTGGCAGGTACTGCTATGAGTACCTTCTTTATTTCACTAACAACTATTGTAGGACTTTTATCAAATAAATCTCAATTTATTGCATTTTGGGTAGCTGGAGGTTTTAGAAATGTATCCTGGTCAGATTTTAAATTAGTTGCAGTAGTTGGGATATCAGGTTTAATAATAGCTATCTTACTTTCAAAGAAAATAAATGTACTTAGCTTAGGGGACGATGTGGCAATAAGCTTAGGCGAAAATCCAGAAAGAATAAGATTAATAACTTTACTTGTTATGATACCAATGTGTGCAGCAGCAGTTGCTGTTGGTAAAAATATTGGCTTTGTTGGGCTTATAGTTCCACAAATAGTAAGAAAAATGTTAGGAGAAGATTATAGGAAAAGCATACCTTCTTCTTTTTTATTAGGTGCAGTACTTTTAACCTATTCTGATATTGCTGCAAGAATGGTTTATAATCCCTATGAAACTCCAATCGGAATATTTACAGCCTTAATAGGAGTTCCGTTCTTTATAGCTGTAGCAAGAAAGGAGAAAGGCTAATATGAAAAAAAGAAGCTTTAATATGGTAGTCTTAATATTATTCAGTTTGTTATTTATGTCTTTTATCTTATATTTAGGTTGGGGATCTTATAAAATATCGCCAATAGATATTATAAAAACTTTATTAGGTCAAGGAACAAGAATTCAAAAGGCAGCGCTTTTAGACCTTAGGATTCCGAGGATGTTAGTTGGAATTTCAGTTGGTATAGCCTTATCCACAGCAGGTGCATTGTTACAGACTATAACAAAAAATGAATTAGCTGATTCTGGGATAATTGGTATCAATGCAGGAGCAGCAGTGGCGGCAGTTATTTTTATTTCATTGAAAACTACAAATTATTATAGTGAGCTTGGAACCTTATCTGTTTATGTACTACCTTTTATGGCTATTTTAGGTGCAGGAATCTCAGCCTCTGCGCTTTACTTCTTATCAAGTAGAAATAGAATTAGACCAAAGAGATTACTGCTTATTGGACTTGGAATAAACGCAGGGCTAAATGCTTTTATTACTTTCTTTACTTTTAGAGGTGGAGCTAGTGATTATAACAGAGTGCTAGTTTGGATTTCTGGAAGTCTTTGGGGGTCAGGCTGGAGCTATGCCAAAATAATAGTTCCGTTAGTTGCTTTGATGTTTATCTTAATATTTTTAAATAATAAAAAGTTAGATGTTCTTAATTTATCTGATGAACATGTAATTTCTCTTGGTTTAAACTTAAATAAGGAAAGAAAAAAGTTTTTAACCTATGCGGTTATTCTTGCTGGCGGTGCTACAGCCTTTGCTGGAAATGTTGGCTTTATTGGATTAATCTGTCCCCACATGGCAAGAAAGTTAGTGGGGCCTTATCATAAAAACTTTCTGACAATATCTGCAGTTATAAGTGTAGTAATAATTTTATTTGCAGACGCAGTCTCTAGAAATTTATTTTCTCCAATTGAAATACCAGTAGGGATTACAATTTCAGTATTTGGAGTACCATATTTTATTTATTTAATGATGAAGGAGAAATAGATGGAAGCTATTAGTGTAAAAAATTTATCCGTAGCCTATGAAGATAATTTAATAATAGATAATATGAATCTTTCAATTCCCAAAGGTGAAATAAGTATTATTATAGGTGCAAATGGATGTGGAAAATCAACTTTGCTAAAAACTATAGCGAGGATTGAAAAGCCTAAAAGTGGTGAAATTTTTATAAATGAAAAAAACATCAAAAATCAAAAAGAAAAATATATAGCAACTCAAGTTGCCTTTTTACCTCAAGGACCGATTTGTCCAAGTGGGATTACAGTTAAAGAGTTAGTTACTTATGGTAGATTCCCGCATCAAAGAATGATAGGTGGACTTAACAGCCATGATAAAGAAATTATAGAGTGGGCAATTGAGGAAACAGGGCTTAATGGTTTTGCAGATAGAGAAGTAGAAAATCTATCTGGAGGACAAAGACAAAGAGCCTGGATTGCAATGACCCTAGCACAAGAAACAGACATAATTATGTTAGATGAGCCAACAACTTATTTAGATATGTCGTACCAACTGGAAGTACTGGAAGTGTTAGAGAGACTAAATAAACAAAAGAATATTACCGTTGTTATAGTTCTTCATGAACTAAACAATGCTTGCAGATTTGCCAGTAATATCATTGGTCTAAAAAAGGGAAAGATTATTTGTGAGGGTATTCCAAAGGAAGTTATAACAAAAGAAAGTTTAAAAGAAATTTATGGAATAGACGTTAGATTACAATTAAGTGAAAGTAAAAACTATCCAATTTGCATAGATTATGAACTTATAAGAGGGCACAATGAAAAATAAAAGCTTTATTATAGTGATTATTGGACAGATAATATCTTTATTTGGAAATGCAATTCAAAGATTTTGTATGTCCTTATATATTTTAGATTTAACGGGAAGTGCTGCAATTTTTTCAGGAATATTGGCAATATCAACCACTCCATACATATTATTTGCACCAATTGCAGGACTACTGGCAGACACAGTAAATAGAAAAAAAATAATGGTTTATCTTGATTTTTTAAGTAGCGCTTTAATGGCTGTGTATTCAATAATAATAATAAGTGGAAGAGATAACACCACAATAGTAGCAGTTGTAATGTTTATGCTATCCACTATTTATACTTTATATAGCCCTTCTGTTACAGCTTGCATTCCACAAATTGTGGAAAGAGAAAAATTAGCGTCTGCAAATGGAATAATTCAACAGGTTGGCTATATAGTTAACCTAGCGGGGCCCATAATTGGCGGATTATTATATGGGTTTGTTGGAATAAAAATTATAGTAATATTGAATGCCGTCAGCTTTTTAGTAGCAGCTATTTTAGAACTGTTTTTGGACATTCCGAATTTAGAAGTAAAAGGGAAATTTAAGAATCCTCTTTTAGAATCCATTAAAGAAATGAAAAGAAGCTTTATATATTTGAAAGATAAAAAGAAAATTGTTTTAGGAATTATATTTTCCTATGCATTGACTAATATCCTTGTGGTACCGGTTTTAAGTGTTGTATCTCCTTATTTTATTAATGTAAAATTGAACATGCCTTCCAGTATATATGGTTGTATAGAAGCTATATTTATTTTAGGAATGATAATAGGAGGTATGCTTATAACCTTTATGCCTAAATTGTTCAAAATGAAAGAAATACACAGAACTATGTATCCAATGGTAATAGCTATGATAACTATGGGCATAGCTACTTACTTAAAGATGGAAAACAAATTTGTTATTTTAGGACTTTATTCTATAGGAGGCCTTGGAATAATGTTATCTTTAGCTTTATCTAATATTCTCTCTTTAACCTACATTCAACAAGAGGTAAAAGAAGATATGCTGGGAAAGGTTAGTGCTTTTTCAACTGCAGTTGCTACAGCAAGTGTTGCACCTGGTCAATTAATATATGGACAACTAATAAATCTTAATCTAAGTCTTTTCAATATCCTAATGTTAACTTTTATTTTTAGTATAGGAGTAGTTAGTTTTATAAAATGGAATGTTAGAAAAATTTAAATAAAAGGCTTCTCTAAAGGATGGCTAAAAAGATATCCTTACGTAAAATTACAGTTATTTTTTAAAAATTAATCCATTTTGTAGTTTCTATACCCTCCTCGGTGATACTACAGTATGGGTTTTTTTTATGTTCATCATCATATTTTTAGATAGCCATTTATGAAAATACTAATAATAATTTGAAAATTAAATAATATAAATATATTGTTTAATAGAATAGGGGGATAGATGCATGGAAGAAAAGTTATACACAGAAAAAGAATTGACAGAGGCCTTTAGAATAGCTATGGAAGATAGGGGAACATGGTTTTACTTACTTTTAAAGGCTGCTAAGAAGCAGGGAGTAAATATAGAAAAAATGGCAGAGGAAGCTATTACTGAATTTGGGGTAATGAAGGGTAGAGCTATAGGAGAAGCTAAAACTCCAGGAGACCTTGCAATAAAGCTATCAAGTGGGCATTCAAAGAACATATATGACATAGATAGAGTACAAATTGATGAAAATAAAGCGGTTCTAAACTTTAAATATTGTGCAATAGTTGAGGCATGGAAAAAACTAGGCTGTAGTAAAGAAGAAATAGCCTTACTATGCAAACTTGCAAGAAACAGTGATTTAGGTATAGTAAGCTGTTCACCAGAATTAAAACTAGAGTTTCCAAAGCTTTTAAGTGAAGGTGATGATTACTGTCAGTTAGTTTTCACAAAAAAGTAGATATGTGCTAATAGTTGAATATAATTTTTAATCTAGTATATTTATTTTCAAAATCCTAAAAATAAGTATACTAGTAATTTTTTATGGTGGTGAAAATATGAAAAAGGGACTAAAAACAGTATTGATTATAATAGGGGTAATTATAGTTTTAGTTTTTCCTTTAATAGGAAGCTACAACTCAATGGTAACTCTGGAGCAAAAAGTAGAGGCAGCGTCCTCAAATATAGACACTAATCTTCAGAGAAGATCAGATTTAATTCCTAACCTAGTGCAAACTGTTAAAGGGTATGCATCACAGGAGCAAAAAATATTTACTGATATTGCAAATGCTAGAGCAAAGCTTGGAGGAGCGCAAAATGTTCAGGATAAGGCAAATGCAGATGCGGATCTTTCATCAGCTTTAAGTAGATTACTTGTTGTAGTTGAGAGATATCCAGATTTAAAGTCAAACCAGAACTTTAGGGACTTATCAGTAGCTTTAGAAGGTACTGAAAACAGAATAGCTATTGCAAGACAGGATTATAACAATGTTGTAACAAACTATAACACTACAATAAGAAAATTTCCAAACTCAATAATTTCAGGTATTTTTAGATTCGAACAAAAGCCTTATTATAAAGCAAGTGAAGGTGCAAAAGAAGTTCCAAAGGTGGATTTCACTAAATAATAATATTTCATGATTTAGCTCTTGATTTTTTAAGATATAAGATTAAATTTAACACTATCTTTAAATGTTATAAGAGTAGAATTGTGAATGTTATTAAATGGTTGAAGAAATGGTAAATAGAATTAGTAAGTTTACAGATAGTGTTTTTAAGTATAGTCTATTTAAAAACAAACTATCTGTAGGTATACTGACATTTGTTTTAATATTAATAGTATCAATACCTTCCTTGGTTAAAGGTCAATCAAATATACCTGAACCAGCAAGTTTAAAATATATAAATGATTATGTAGGAGTTATAGATGAGGACACTAAGAATTACATAGTATCACTTGGCAGTGAGTTAGAACAAAAAACTGGTGCGCAAATGACTATTGTAATAATAAATTCTCTCCAAGGCAGAGATATAGAATCCTACGCTAATGAGCTCTTTAGGTCATGGGGAATAGGACAAAAGGATAAGGATAATGGTCTTTTAATACTGCTCTCCATGCAGGATAGAAAGTGGAGAGTAGAGGTGGGAAGAGGATTGGAGGGTGCTATTACAGATATATATTCAGCTAGGACTATGGATAATATTGCAAGGCCTCTTTTTAAACAGGAACGATATGCAGAAGGTTTAAAAAATGTATACTCAATCTTTGCAGCAGATATTGCTAAAGAATATAATGTTACAATAGAAAGTAAAATCCAAGTTCCTGAAAGACAACAGGTTAGAGAAGTTAAGGTAATAAATCCTATTTATATTTATATCATCTTGGGTGCATTCCTCATTGATATTATATTTAATAGAGCTAGGGTAACAAGATTTCTGCTTTACAGTATGTTTTGGAATTCCTTTTGGCGAGGTGGTCCAAGAGGTGGAGGCGGGGGTTTTGGCGGAGGCTCTAGTGGAGATTCTGGAGGTGGCGGTTTTGGCGGAGGAAGCTCAGGCGGTGGGGGTTCTTCCGGAGGATGGTAATAAAAATTCCTACAGAAATTACTAAATACTTCTGTAGGAATTGATTAATTAATGTATCATAGGCAAAGTTTTATCAAAGATTCTTGTCCAATTCTCAACAGAATTTCCGTTAGTCCATTGAGACATAATCATAATCTCACCTTCATTCAAGTTAACATCTAAAGCAGCAGTTCCTATAGTACCTTTTGAATAAGGATAAAAAGTTAATTTACTATCTGTAAAAACTCCAAGTATATCTTCATCAGGAGAAGATATTCCATCCTTCGCAGAGGGAAATTTTTCTTTTATAGAATCAAAATCAGTACATAAATCATTGTATGAAACTATGCTTTGAGGAAGTTCGAGAGGAGTATTATACAAGGTATATGTACTATTTTTTTCTCCATATTTAAAGGTTTTTGCTATCTGAGCAACCCACTTTCCGTCCATTCTTCCGACTGTCCAGCTATCCCCATTAGTAGTATTTATACTGTTATTATCAGGACTCTCTCCTAAGTTTATTTTTTGTTTCTTAATTTTTTTAATAACTGAAGTACATCTGTCATTGAATACATTCTCCATTGTAAGCTTATCTTCCGTATTCTTATAATATGTTAACTTTTCTAATTCAACTACAGTGCAGTCATTGTTAACATGAGAAGTTTTCTTACTAGTATGAAATTTATTGTAGGTAATTATAGAAACATGATTTTTATCGACAAAATTCAACTTACTATTGTAGGTGTTAAATTTATATTCAAAGGTTTCTGGAGTATAACTGCTGCCAACAGCATGAGCTACAGGATATTCAATTGAATCCCCTGTATTTGTAAAGCTGTAGTGAACAGGCTCCAATTGCCAAAAAGTATCCTTATGAGGGACTAGTATATAGTTTAATTCTTTCATAATTTTTAAATGGTTGTCCTTATCTGGAGCAATCCAAAGAGTTCTATAAGTGGATGTATTTTTGTCAATGTCTGTTCTAAGTCCTATAAGCAATCCAGAATTGTATTGAACTGATAAGTTATCCTTTACTGTAAGTTCATTTTTAAAAGTAGGTGTGCTTATAAATAATTTAGAGCTTATAAATATAAAAACAATTAATGTCGATGCTAATATGTAGTAAAAGATACGCTTCTTTTCTTTTATTAAATTCATATTTTACCTCCGTAATTAAAGTTTCTGAAATAAAAGTCAAATGTAATATAGTTAAATCATACCCAGTTATTTTAAGTTCATATATTTTTATAAAATTGAATAGTCACTATTAATATAAACATATGCTTTGAGAATTGGATTTAATATAAAATATTGATATGAAGATTTATCCGATGACTACCCGCTCTAATACTCCCATCACACTCTGTGAAAGTGATTCACACAAAATCGAAAGTTTTAGTTTTCTGCTTGCACGATGTGAAAGCGACTATCGAATGAACCAATGACCATACATAATAATCAAAATGTAATAAATAAGATTAATATGAATAATTATATAATGTATCTCGTAAATTTCTAAGTATTGTCATGATGATTTAAGTATTTAGAAGTCACAAGCATTAATAGGAGGGAGAAAAAATGGGTGTAAAAGTAAATAAAGGAGAATGGGTGCAAATACATAATATTGTATTAAAACCTGAAGAACGTACTGGAAAAATTCCAGAGGATACAAAAGCTGTACCGCTGGAAATGTGGATAAAGGGATTCTTAAATAGTGATGCAGAAATAGGCGATAACGTAGTTGTAACTACATTAACAGGAAGAAAGGTAGAAGGAGCACTAGTAGAATCAAATCCTAGATATGTACACAGCTTTGGTGAAGATTATGTACCTGAACTTTTAGAAATTGATGCACAGGTTAGGAGTATTGTAAAGGAGGGGGAAAGATAATGAATGTTGACAAAAGCTATGCAGCAGTAATGTCTAGAAATAATGAAATTATGCAAAAAGCTACTGGAATTGATTATTCTAAATATGAATCCGGCGGAATAGCCTTTGATTATGAAAAAATGATGAATGATACTGGATATACCTTAGAGGATATAATAAAAATTCAAAGAGAAGTTGGAGTTGGAAATACACCTCTTTTAGAACTTAGAAATCTAACTGCATTAGTTAGAAAAACCGCCCCTTCTGGTAAAGGTGCAAGAATATTTATAAAGGATGAGCAATGTAATCCTTCAGGAAGTTTTAAAGATAGGAGAGCTTCAATCTCGGCTTATCAAGCCAAACAACTTGGATACAAAGGGATAGCAGCTGCTACTAGCGGAAACTACGGTGCGGCAGTAGCATCACAGGCAGCTATGAGAAATTTAAATTGTATAATTGTTCAAGAATGCTTTGATTCGAGAAAAATTGGACAACCGGAGATACTAGAAAAGCAGAGGAAATGTGAATCTTTAGGTGCAGAGGTTGTTCAACTTTCAGTAGGACCAGAGCTTTTTTATTCTTATCTAAGAGTATTAGAAGAGACAGGCTATTTTAATGCTTCACTTTATTCCACCTATGGCATAGCTGGAGTTGAATCTTTAGGCTATGAAATATCAATGCAGTGCAGAGAGCTTATTGGACGTGACCCAGACTATGTAATTGCTACCCAAGCTGGTGGAGGAAACTTAACTGGAACAGTAAGAGGACTTATAAAGGCGGGGGCTACAAATACAAAGACTTATGGTGCAAGTGTTGACTTATCTGGGCTTCATATGGCATCAGATGGAGACTTTAATAAAAAATCCTTTACGACTGGGCATACTGGTTTTGGAGTACCTTATGCAACAAATCCAGATCACTCAGATGTACCAAGAAGTGCTGCTAGAACTCTTAGATATATGGACGAGTTCTTAACTGTGAAACAGGGAGAGGTATTTTATATAACAGAAGCTTTATCAGTTCTTGAGGGTATGGAAAGAGGTCCAGCAGGTAACACATCACTAACTGCCGCTTTTGCACTTGCAAGAGAATTGGATGAAGATCAGGTTATAGTAGTGCAAGAAACGGAATATACAGGGGCAGGAAAACATCCATTAGCCCAGTTATCCTTTGCTAAATCAAATGGAATAAAAGTTAAGTTTGGAAATCCTGATGAAGAAATACCAGGAAAAGATATTATACTTCCACAGCATCCATCCTTTATAAAAGCTAGATTTGAGGATATGGTTAAATTAAGAAAGTCATATATTAAAAATGCAGTAAAACATGTTGGTGCTACAAGTGCAGATGAAAGAGACATTCAATTCCTAATAGAGGATACTAAATCTGATAGAAAATTTGTAATAGATACTCTTAAAGAATTAGGAATAGAACTAAGATAGAGTTATAAATTTTGATTGAGAGGGGTAACATGGAAGGGAATAGTAGCGGACCAGTTTTAAAAAGAAATATCAAACTAGGGCAAGCAACTTTACTTGTAGTTGGTGTAGTTATAGGAAGTGGTGTATTCTTCAAGCCTGCTCAGGTTTTCAAGAATGCAGGTGCCCCAGGTCTTGGAATGCTCGCTTGGATAGTTGGTTGTATAATAACTGTAGCTGGAGCACTTACTATAGCAGAAATCGGATCATCTATACCTAAGTCAGGAGGCTTATTTGCATATCTTAAGGACTTATATGGTGAAAAGTGGGCATTTTTGCTTGGTTGGGTGCAGACATTAATATACTATCCAGGAATAGATGCAGCACTTGCTGTTGTGTTTGCAACTCAATGTACTAGTTTCATAGATTTAACACCAGGACAGCAAAAGGGGATGGCTGTTGGAATAATAATTTTTCTAACTATAGTTAACTTAATATCCACAAGTTTTGGAACAAGATTTAATGGGTTGTTCACCATAGGTAAATTAGTACCAATAGGTGTAATAATTGTATTTGGACTTCTTATGGGCAAGGTCCATGATTTTACTCCTATGGTTACTGAAGAAAGTACAGGTGCTGGTTTTGGAGCAGCATTACTTGGAGTTTTATTTGCATATGAGGGTTGGATTGCTGTTACTAATATGGCTGGAGAAATGAAAAATCCTGCAAAGGATTTACCAAAGGCTATAGTTTTTGGACTTGTAATTATAACTATTGCATACTTAGGAGTTAATCTTGCTATAATCAACACTATGCCAGTAGCAGATGTGGCAGTTTCTAAAAAGGCAGCTTCAGATGCAGCAGTTATACTATTTGGACCAATAGGTGAAAAGTTAATTGCCACTGGTATTTTAATATCTATAACTGGATGTATAAGTGCCTTCATAATGACAGGTGCAAGAATACCCTATGCTATGGCTGCGGATAATTTATTTGTATTTAAGAAGTTTTTTGGTAAGCTAACAGAAAAAGAAGCAATACCTGCTAATGCTATGATATTTGAGTCAGTACTAGCTTGCCTATATGCTTTATCAGGGTCTTATGACACATTAACCGACTTAGCAGTATTTGTTATGTGGTTATTCTTTATACTTGGAATAGCTGGTGTATTTGTATTAAGACAAAATCATAAGGAACTTATAACAGAGGATTCGTATAAAGTTCCTTTCTATCCGATAGTTCCTATAATAGGAATAGCCGGAGCACTGTATGTTGTTGCTAGTACCCTTATGACTGGGACTGCAAATGCTATTTTTGGACTTGGAGTTACTATGATAGGATTGCCTGTATACATGTTTATTAAGAAGGATGATTTGATGAAGGATGAATAGGATTATAGAATTTTAAATAAACTCCTTTTAATTAGTATTTTGTGGTATATTAAATATTAATACACCGCAAAATACTACTACTAAAAATATGGAGATGATTTTATGATAAAAGCAATGATAATAATGTGCAGTATAATAGCTGTGATATTAACCATAGTTGTAATTATGGTGTTTTTTATTCTGTTTTTTAAGAAGAAATAGGTGGAGACAGGGTAAAATTTGAATGACAAGCCAAGTTACTTCTTTAGCTTTTTTGTTTCATCTATAGATAATCTTGTTTTTATTGCAATTGTTTCCATGTGGTTTACATCAACCAATGAAATTTATGAACGCATAACGAGCACATCCGAGAAATCTGATATGATTTTTAGTTGAAATTGGTAATGTATTATAATTAAGATAAAATAAATCTATTGAAAAAAATCCAAAATTATGTATAATATAAACAGACTCAAATATAAACATGAAAAAATATAAATGTAAAGGTGTTGTAAATATGCGCAAAGAGGTAGTTTTTAACTAAACTAACTGAATAAGGATTATTTTTAGCAAGTACGTTCAAAAATCTTGAATTACTCAAGGTTTATTCGTGGTGGAATTAATTTTTGAAAAATTAATGTTCACCATGTTTATTTGTGTACTTCAAAAATAATCAGTATTAAAATGAGCATGTTACACCTTATTTGCATAATAGGAAAACCGTGTTCTAAACGCGGTATTTTTATGCCTATTTTTGCTGCATTTGTAAATATGATATAAGATTTTAATTTATATAACTTATTAATAAGTTGTATAAATTAAAGTCCTATATTTCATGTTTATATTTAGGTCATATAATTATGAGGCTGTAAGTGAACCTATGTTCATTTGCGGTCTTTTTGTTTTTTAAGGAGATTATTAAGATGATTGAGATATCTAGATTACAAAGTACAAACAAATTTTTTCATAATACAAGGATGGTGAATAATTAATGGTTAAAAAACTTTCAGCATATAAAATTTATTTATTATTTTCAGCTATTACAGCAATGTGTTTTTCATTGGCAGCTACAGTTATGATAGTGTATCACATTGAAACGATTCATTTGAACCCACTTCAACTTATACTTGTTGGGACTACGTTAGAAGCAGCATGCTTTCTGTTTGAAATTCCTACAGGGATAGTTGCAGACGTATATAGTCGAAAACTATCTATTGTTATCGGTGCGGTTTTGACAGGATTAGGATTTATTTTAGAAGGTTCTAGTTCTAGTTTTGCCTTTGTACTTGTAGCACAGATAATATGGGGATTAGGTTCAACTTTTATCAGTGGATCTGTTGAGGCATGGATTGCAGAGGAAGAGAAAGGTGAAGATTTAGATAGAGTATATATAAAAGGAGCACAAGCAGGCCAAATAGGAGCAGTTGTCGGGATAATATTAAGTACTATAGTAGGTAATTTGTCTGTTAGATTGCCTATTATAATCAGTGGATGTTTATTTGTGATTTTTGCATTATTTTTAGCATTTTATCTGCCAGAGAACAATTTTACACCATCTGCCCCTGAAGATTTAAATACTTTTAGAAAGATGGGATATACCTTTAAATCTGGCTTAAAATTTGTAAAAAGTAAATCTATAATAATGATTCTACTTTCTGTAACTTTGTTTCATGGTTTATCTAGCGAAGGCTATGATAGACTTTCTAATGCACATTTTCTACAGGATGCTACGCTCCCTAAGCTAGGAAACCTTCAGTCTGTAACTTGGTTCGGTATATTTGGTATTGTAGGAATGGTATTAAGTGCCATAGCAATGCAGTTTATAGCAAAGAAACTAGAAGAAGAGGATAAGAATCAGAGTGGGAAGATATTATTGATTACAAATATATTTCATATATCATTCATGTTAGCATTCGCACTTACAAGAAACTTTAATTTAATGCTAGTAGCTTATTTATCAACAAACCTGTTTAGAGCTATAAATGATCCTATATTTAATGCATGGCTAAATAATCATATAGATGATAATGCAAGAGCTACAATACTTTCTATGAATGGACAAATCAATGCTTTAGGACAAATTATAGGTGGCCCAATTATTGGGGTTATAGCTACAAAATCTTCTATAAGCATTGGTATAGCATCTACTTCATTATTGGTAACGCCAGTGTTAGTTTTATATATTGTCTCTTTGATACTGGATAAAAAAGATGTTAAGAGTGCTAGAGGGGGAGAGGATACATATGAAAACAATTAATATAGGAATTGTGGCTCACGTTGATGCTGGAAAAACAACTACAACTGAAAATCTCTTATATTACAGTGGAGCTATAAAAACAGTTGGAAGGGTGGATTTAGGCAATACTCAAACAGACTCAATGGAGCTTGAACGTAAGAGAGGAATCACTATAAAATCATCAGCAATATCCTTCACTTGGAATGGCGTTAAAGTGAATATTATCGATACCCCAGGACATGCAGATTTTGTATCTGAGGTAGAACGCTCCTTGAGTGTTTTAGATGGAGCTATATTAGTTATATCTGCAGTAGAGGGGATTCAATCACAGACGAGAATACTATTTAACACATTAAAGGCTTTAAAAATTCCAACAATAATTTTTATAAATAAAGTAGATAGAGCTGGGGCAAATTGTAATAAAGTTTTTGAAGAAATAAAAAGGACAATGTCTAATAAAATAGTCAGATTACAGAAGGTATATGGTGAAGGAAGTAGAGAGGTATATCTAAATAATTTAGATGAAATAAGTACAACAAATGAGGATATTATTAATGTTTTATCAGATTTAGATGAAGTGTTTTTAGAGAAATATGTTAACGGAATAGAATATGATAAAAAAGAAATACAAGAAAAGCTTTCATTGTATTCAAGAGGAGGAAGTTTCTATTCTGTGCTTTTCGGTGCAGCGTCAGTTGGTCTTGGCATAAAAGATTTGTTAGATGGAATTTGTAGCTACCTACCATTTGCAAGTAATTATAGCAACGGTGATTTATCGGGAGTGGTGTTCAAGATTGAAAGAATGAATACAAATGAAAAGAAAGTTTATGTAAGATTATTTGGAGGCAAAATATCTGTAAGAGATAGAATTGAAGTGCCTAATAAAGATATAGTAGAAAAGGTGAAGAAAATTAGTGGTTTAGAAAATGGTAAGCTTGTTGAAACCTCCAGTATAGAAGAGGGGGATATAGGTATCTTATATGGGTTAACGAATTTTCAGGTTGGAGATGTTATTGGAATTTCAAATAATAGAATTAAAAATATATCTATAGCTAAACCAACATTAAAGACGAATATATCTGCTGTTAATAAAGAAGAGAATAGAGAACTATTTAAGGCATTAACCTTCCTTACAGAAGAGGATCCATTATTAGAATTAGGTACGGATGACGGTGATAAAGAGATTTATGTTAACTTATTTGGTGAAGTTCAGATGGAAATATTAAGTTCTATATTAGATGACTTTTATGGAATTAAAGTAGAGTTTTCAAATATCCAGACCATTTACAAAGAAACGTCTAAAAATGTCGGTACGTCAATAATGCATATGCAGGAAGGCTTAAATCCTTTCTGGGCAACAGTAGGTCTAAAAATAGAACCTGCAGGTAGGGGTGAAGGACTAAAATATATTTCTAATGTGTCAGTAGGATCATTACCAAAATCTTTCCAAAATGCTATTGAGGAAGCAGTTGTTAAGACAAGTAAACAAGGCTTGTTTGGTTGGGAAGTCACTGATATAAAGGTTACACTTACATGTGGAGAGTTTTTTAGTCCAGCCAGCACTCCAGCAGACTTTAGAAATGTAACACCTATGGTATTTATGGAGGCATTATATGAGGCTAAAACTGATTTATTGGAGCCTCTGCATGAGTTTGAATTAAGGATACCTCAAAATGTTTTGAGTAAAGCTATTTGGGATTTGGAAACTATGAGAGCAACTTTTGATAATCCGACTATTGTTAAGGATGAATTTTTAATAAGAGGTTTAATTCCTGTGGAAAATTCAAAAGAATATAAGTTAAAAATAGCTTCCTATACAGAAGGTAAAGGTATGTTTTTAACAAAGTTTTTTGGATACAAGGAAGTTCCATTTGAATTTGCTAAAACACGTCAAAAATCAACATATGACCCTTTAAACAAAAAAGAGTATTTACTGCATAAGTTAAATGCAATTAGAGATTAAATTCAATGGAACACTTATTATTAAGGATTTACATCATATGCTGATTACAAATATGAAGGTTAACTCAAAATGGAACTACTTTTATTTTATAATATAATAAAGGGACTATCTTAAAATAGAAATTAATTTCTATTTCAAGACAGCCCTTTTCTGCTAGACATATATAATATTTGCTTTAGGAAATCTACCTGTCAGAAGACAAGCTATCAATATTAAATTTTTTTAGATTATTCGTAAATTTAAATTCATTTGAAATTTCTAGAGTAGACTGCAAAACCAGTTCTCTTTCCTTTTTTATTAATTCAATAGGAACAATACCATTTTGAGTTTGGGCAATTATAAAAATATATATAGGTTTTTATTCAAAAAATTTTAATTAGCATTTCGATTGAGTAAGTACGTTTTTCCTATATAAATAATCTTCTTCTGTTATTTCGCCATTAGCGAATTTATTATCCAGAATTCTTAATGCATCACTTTTGCAAATATTGGATTTTTTAAACATCCTCCTTATAAGTACAACTATGGCTGCAATTATTATAAATTTTATAAACATAGCTATAAGAATAAAACCTGGAAATCCAAAACCTAATCTAAACATAGAAGAACATGAAGGCAGGATTTGGGCTGAAAGTGAAGAAGAAATAGGAACTAGTATATTTTCCACTCTTAAAAAAATAGCAAGGCAGGGATAAAATGAAAAAAATACTTATTATAGAAGATGAAAAGAGTATTGCAGAACTTGAAAGGGAGTATCTTGAGATAAGTTCTTTTTATGTAGATATTGAAAATAGTGGTGACAGCGGATTAAGAAAAGCAAAAAGTAAAGATTATGACTTAATTATAGTGGATTTGATGCTTCCTAAGGTAGATGGTTTTGAAATATGTAAACAGATTAGAAGTGAGAGTAATATTCCGATTTTAATGATTTCTGCAAAAAAGAAGATATTGATAAGGTTAGAGGTTTGGGGCTTGGTGCTGATGACTATATAACAAAGCCTTTTAGCCCAAGTGAGCTTGTAGCAAGGGTAAAAGCTCATCTTGCAAGATATGAGAGACTTATAGGAATCCAGGAACAAAAAAAGGATGAAATAAAGATTAGAGGACTTTGCATAGATAGGTTATCGAGAAGAGTATTTTTAAACGATAATGAAGTTATATTTACAACAAGGGAATTTGATTTGCTTATATTTTTAGCGGAGCATCCTAATAGAGTCTTCAGTAAAAGTGAGCTTTTCGAAAGAATAGGGGGTGTAGATTCTTTAGGGGCATATCTACAGTTACTGTTCATATAGGTAAACTCCGTGAGAAAATAGAAGCAAATCCATCAAAGCCTCAGTATATTGAAACTGTTTGGGGAGCTGGTTATAGATTCAAAATATAGTATATTCGGAAGAAAACTAATATTGTTAATAATGTTGTGGTAGGATAGGGCTTAATCTACTTTGAATTGTTTTTTTCTAATATCGTACCTTTCTTACACAACGTAGTAAAAGCATGTAATCAAATAGATAAAGGATCATTTGTTATAGCAAATAATCCTAACTATATTGAGAGTAACTTGGTTTAGGGGGGTATAAAAACCATCATAAAGTATAAAATTTAATTATGTGGTTAAACTTTAAATTGTATTATAGATACTCCGCTATAATGCGTAATACTGAATGAACAAAACAGGCACAAACAATTCAGGAATCTTGTTTATTCAAAAGGTAAGCTGGGTTAATTCCAGCTTATTTTTATTATCAAGAATTTTTAATTATATCATATATTGATTACCAATATAGAGGTTAACTCAAAATCCAACTACTTTTATGATAGGCATATATAATATTTGTTTTAGGCAATCTATCTGTCAGAATATAAGCTATCAATATTAAATTTTTTAAGATTATTCTCACGTTTAAATTCATTTAAAATTTCTAGAGTAGCTTGTAAAATCAGTTCTCTTTCCTTTTCTATTAACTCAATAGGAACAAGGCCATTTTCAGACTGATCGGAAAGAATGGAAAATTTGATTAATCTCATGGAGCGATTATATAACCTATAGCATTGCCAGGATAAGTCTTTGTTGTTTACTATATTTCCCTTAACAATATTCAAAACCTGTTCACTAGCAATATCAATATTATCTAGTATATTATCTTTATTCATAGTGTTCATCTCCCTTATTAGTATATACCTTATGTATATATTACGATAATCTTACAATAAATGATAGCTTATTAAGCATTAAAACAAAATACTATTTTACTTATATACATGATATAAAAAGTATTAGTAATGATTTGTTTGCATGTTACAATTTATAAATGAAGGTGTAGTTGACTTCTATTTTTTGCTATTATCTAGATGTATAAGCAAATACATCTATACATTTGGGAGTATAATCGACACTTCTGATCATAAAATGAGTATACAATTTAGTGGTATAAATTTACAAGTGAGGTTTATTAAATCTAATAAAGTATGGTACAATTTTTTATGAAACAGTATGATAGTTGCAAGACAAAGCGAAATAAGCTTCTAGATTTCAAAGGGAGGGAAAGTTGATGGGAGAATTATGTAAACTACCTAATATAGGTAGTAAATTAGAGGCACAGCTTAATGAAGTTGGAATAGAAACAGTTGAACAATTAAAAGAAGTTGGAAGTAAACAGGCTTGGTTAGATATTAAAGCTATGGATAATTCAGCTTGCATTAATAGGCTATGTGCCATAGAAGGGGCAATAGAAGGAATTAGATGGCACAATCTTTCAAGTGAAGTGAAAAATGAACTAAAAGAATTTTATAATACAGTAAAATAACTGAAAGAAAAATTGTAACTTTAAACAACTAGAATACATATGGGGGGAATAAGTAGTGAATAAAATTATATTCAAAAAGTGGTGGTAATTTATTACTAAATTGATTATAATAATAGATATATTTAATTTTACTTAAGGAGGGTCTAGTATGAAATGCATGATGTGTAGCAGTTCGTTTACAAAAAACGGAAATGTACTTTTTTACGGGAGAAGTGCGTCCTTTTTTAGAGAAGCTATACGTATAAAATCATGCTTAATTAAATGCTAAGATCTTTTATTAAAGTTTAGCACGGATTATAGCTCTATGGTTTTATACTATAGAGCTTTTTTAATGAAACAAATTTCAATGTTTTTGGATGTACACTCTCATAAGCCAGTAAATCAAAACTAGTGATTTATATGGCTTATTTGTTTTTTTGTAAAATATTCAATAGGAGTGATATCAATGAAAAACAACATTAAAGTTAGTTATGTATATAATTTTTTTACTTATTTTAATATAACTTCTGCTATATGGGTGCTTTATTTAAGTTTTAAGGGCCTAAGTCTAGTAGAAATAGGAATTTTGGAATCTATATTTCATTTGACAAGCTTTCTAGGGGAAATTCCTACTGGAGCTATTGCAGATATATATGGGAAAAAAGTCAGTGTAATGCTTGGAAGAATACTTAGTGGAATATCTACTATTCTTATGATATCTTCTAACAGCTTTACAGGCTTTGCAATTGCTTTTATATTCTCTGCTCTTTCTTATAATTTAAATTCTGGTGCATCAGATTCACTAATATACGATAGTTTAAAGCTTTTAGGAAGAGAGAATGAATATAAAAAAATATTTGGATCTATATCCTTTTATATAGAAATAGCAAGAGCTGCAGCGGTTTTACTTGGGGGAATTCTTTCGGACTTAAGGTTTATTTACGCTTATATTTTGGCATTAGTAATTGACATTTGTTCACTATCTTCAGCTTCCTTTTTTAAAGAGCCGCCTATAGAGACTAAAAAATGTGAGGAAAATGTATTTGTACATCAAGTTAAAGAAAGTTTTAGCATTTTAAAAAAGAAAAAAGTTGTACTTTACTTAATTCTTTTCTATGCATTAATTACGACTATGGGAACTACAGTGTATTTTTATTGTCAAAAACATTTTGAAAACATGGATTTTTCGAGAACAGCTATAGCGATTATTTTTACACTAAATAATTTATTCAGTGCTCTAAGTTCGAAATATGCTTATTACATTGAAAATAAATTAAAAATGAAAAAGGTAATCATCATACTGCCAATTTTAAACGTGATAATCCTTGGAGGTCTTGCGGTAAGTAGTGGTTATGTTTCAGTTTTAGTTTTCTTGTTATCGTCTATGATAAGTGGATTTACTGTACCAATTTTTAGCGATTACATTAATTCTTTAATTCCATCACAATATAGAGCAACTATATTATCTTTTGATTCACTATGCTTTAGTGCTTTTATGCTCTGTGCTTTTCCTGTGGTTGGGTTTATAGGAGAAAAACTGGGACTTCCATTAGCTTTTGGAATAATAGGGTTAGCCTTTATTCCTGCAATAGTTTTTATAATATTTAAGCTTAAAAATGTAAATGAAACGAGTGAAGGGGATGAAAATTATGATAGCATTAGCTCTAAATAACATTAAAAAATACTATGGAGGAACTCAAATTATTGATAATATGAACTTTGAAGTTCAGGAAGGTGAAAAGGTCGGTATAGTTGGCAAGAATGGTTGTGGGAAAAGTACCATATTAAAGCTTATAATGGGCCTTGAAGCAGAGTACAATGGCAATATTATCATAAAAAAAGATTCTAAACTGGGATATGTAGACCAGTTGCCAAGTTATAATGAAGAACTTAAGGTTATTGATGTATTAAGTTTAGCCTTCAATACTGAGGATGAAATCTTAAAAAATATGAAAAAACTAGAAGAAGCAATGGCAAAAATTGATGAAAGCGAATTAGATAAGACTCTTAAAATTTATAATGACCTTCAACAAAGGTATGAACAGGTTGGGGGCTATGAAATAGAAGAAAGGCTAAGCAAGGTTTGTATTGGACTTAATATTACCGAGGATTTTAAACAAAGGACCTTCAGCACGTTAAGTGGTGGTGAAAAAACCACTGTACTTCTTGCTAAGGTGTTACTTCAAAAATCTGATATTTTATTACTGGATGAACCTTCTAATCACCTTGATTTAAAGTCCATAGAATGGCTAGAGGATTTTTTAAAGAATTATAAGGGTGCTGTACTTATAGTATCTCATGATAGGTATTTTTTAGATAAAGTAGTAACTAAAATAATTGAAGTTGAAAATATGAAAAGTAAAACCTATTTAGGAGGATACTCTCAATATCTAGAACAAAAAGAAAAGGATATTGAGCTTCAGCTTGAATCTTACAATATTCAGCAGAAAAAAATTAATGCTATGGAGAAAACTATAAAAGACTTAAGAGATTGGGGAATGAAAGGAGATAATGAAAAGTTCTTTAAAAGAGCTGAAAATATTAGAAAGAGATTAGAAAAAATAGAAAAGGTAGATAAACCTAAGCACGAAAGTCGCAGCATGAATTTAAATATTAATACAGGTCAGCGCTCAGGAAAAGATGTAATTAAATTAGAGGATGGATTTAAAAAATTTGAAAACAAGATTATTTTAAGCAATGCTAATCTTCATTTTAGATATGGAGAAAAACTAGCCTTAATAGGAAATAATGGTTGTGGAAAATCTACACTATTAAAATTAATATTAAAAGCTTTAAATTCACAAGAGGGCAGTGAAGATTATGTATTAGATAGAGGAACTTTACAAATTGGTGCCTCTTTAGAAGTAGGATATCTACCTCAAAGTGTGGTGTTTAGGAACGAAGAATTCTCAATAGTAGAATGTTTTAGAGAGGATATAGAGTTATCTGAAGGGAAAGCTAGAGAGTACCTTGCAAAGTTCTTGTTTTATGGTGAAAATGTATTTAAAAAAGTTAAGAATCTTTCAGGTGGAGAGAGAAGTCGCCTTTTACTTTCAAAACTTATGTTTAAAGAAGTTAATACACTGATTTTAGATGAGCCAACTAATCATTTAGATATTACATCCAGAGAGGCTCTTGAAGATACATTGAAAGAATTTAAAGGTAATATTTTGTTTGTTTCCCACGATAGATATTTCATCAACGAAATATGCAGCAGAATTGTTGAACTTAATGAAGGGGTATTGACTTCATACGAAGGAAACTATGAATATTACAAGTTAAAAAGTAATACTGTATCAGAAAATAAAAAGTTAATTGTAAAAAAGTCTGAAGATAAGCCAATATATAATAAAAGAATAGGGAACAATGAAAAAATTAATGAAAAAAGAGCTGTTGTTATTGAAAGGAGAATTCAGGAGCTGGAAAGTAAAATTAATTTAATCGAAGAAGAAATGGAAAGTTGTAATGAATATTCTAGACTTAATGAACTTTATACCTTAAAAGAAGTTCTTAATTTAGAAATTGAAGATCTAATGAAACAGTGGCTGCAAATTTTATAAAAACTAAGAAATTAATTAGTTCAATACAATCAACATATCAATTAGAATTGGTATGTTGATTGTTGAAATCTAATAAAAAGTTATTTTTATCCTTAAAATTAAAATCTTATAACGAAATTAGCACTTTCTTAATAAATCTTAAGATTTATTTATACGGATATTTAAGAATTCACCTTTACAATAGTAATTAGAAATTACATGTGAGGTGAGTTTGATATGAAAAAAGTTAACAAATTTTTAGTAATAGCAGTTTGGACAACATTGATATATATTTTTCATAAATTAAATCTACTAAATGGGGATATGGATAACTTAAACAAATTTCTCGATGGTTTTGGTAACTATAAAATAATACTATTTATTACACTGTCAACTCTAAGGGTAGCAGCTTTAATTCCTAGTGTAGCATTTATGATTTTAGGTGGCATAATGTTTAATCCATTAGAAGCTTTTGTTCTAACGTTAACTTCAGTTATACTTAGTGAAAGTATCATATATGCAGTATCAAAAATTTTAATTAGCTCAAGTATTCAAAGTTATATGGTTAATAAATATCCTAAACTATATAACTTGCTGCTTAAAAATAATACGAGAGTTTTAGCAATAGGTATATTGTGTCCAGTAGCTCCGTCTGATGTAGCCTGTTTTTTAGCTAGTTCTACAGGGATAAGTTATAAAAAGTTCATTTTTACAGTGATACTGGCTAATACTCCGTTGATGCTATTGTATAGTTTTCTTGGAGATACTATTTTATCACCTAACAATAATACTATGGTAATTGGGATAGTTATTTTAGTTATTACTATATATTCAATACGCTTATGGAACAAAGAACAAAAAAATATAAATCAGTTTAGATAAAGGGCCCAAGCTTTGGGCCCTTTACGTATTATTGGTCATATTGGAAAACTTTAGAGAAAGTTAAGAATTCTTAAGGAATTTTCTAAGGGAATTTTAATATCTGTACTTTATACTAAGCCTGTAAGTCAGTTTTAGAGAGATGAGTGCTCATAAACAGAGTTCTTAGAATCAGATTGAGTTTTAACTTCACCTGATTCTTAGAAATCGTTATCCAGGGACGTAGCCGATCTTTACTCCCACTTTGAGAAAAGTAGAGAGCCCAAATCTTTGATTTGGTGCGAATCACTTTCACAGAGTGCGTGGGGGTATTAGAGCGGGTAGTCATCGGATAAATTACTAATCTTTTAAGAATACAGGAGGGGTACTATGATGTGGATAAAGTTTTTGATAGAGTATATTAAATCACCAAGGACTGTTGGAGCGGTAGCTCCTAGTTCAGAAAAACTTGCGGATAGAATGATTAATGATATAGACTTTAAAAATGCAAAATATATTGTTGAATATGGTCCAGGGACTGGAGTTTTTACGGACAAGCTTGTAAGGAGTAAAAGAAAAGATACAATATTAATATTAATTGAATATAACCAAGAGTTTTGTAAAGAACTAAAAGATAAGTATAATAAAAATGATAATGTATTAATAATAAATGATTCGGCACAAAATATAGATAAATATCTGGCAAAATATAATATTGAAAAAGTGGACTATGTAGTCTCAGGATTACCCTTTGCTAGCCTACCTAAAAAGGCTTCTAGTGAAATATTGATGAAAACGAGAAATATATTAAAGAATAGTGGACTATTTATTACATTTCAATATACCATGTTAAAGAAAGAGTATATTTCTAGTTACTTTGGAGACATAGATTGTGAAAGAGTTTTACTTAATGTGCCACCAGCATATGTCTTAAAGTGTCGAAATGTTTAATTTGAAAGGAGTATGATTATGCCTAATAAAATACTTATAGTAGATGATGATGCAGAAATAAGAAAAGTTATAAGTATATATTTGGAAAATGATGGGTTTGAGGTGTATAAAGCGGAAAATGGACAGGAAGGGCTAAAAATAATTGAAGAAAATGAAGTGGATTTAGTGCTTCTAGATATAATGATGCCTGGAATGAATGGACTTGAAGTATGCATGAAAATTAGAGAAAGTAGTGTAATACCAATAATATTTTTATCAGCCAAATCTGAAGATATGGATAAAATCCAAGGGCTGACTTCTGGTGCAGATGATTACATTACAAAACCCTTTAGTGCAATGGAACTTATAGCTAGAATTAAGTCTAATCTTAGACGGTATAAGAAATACACTGCTGCCACACAAGTGCTTAAGAATAGTATCGAAATTGGTAATTTGACTATAAATGCAGATTTTAGGCAAGTATTCATTGGAGATAAAGAAATTAGGCTTACTCCTAAAGAGTTCGATATTTTAGAACTTTTAGCGAGAAATAAGGGAGTAGTTTTTAGTATAGAAAAGATTTATGAAAGAGTATGGGGAGAGGAGTTTTATAAGTCTGATGGTACGGTTATGGTTCATATAACAAAGATAAGAGAAAAAATAGAGGAAGACCCCAAAAAGCCTATTTATATTAAAACGGTTTGGGGTGTCGGATATAAGATATGAAAAGATTAACAGTGACAAAAAGCTTAAGTATTAATCTTTTAATTAAAATAGCATTTTGTTTTTTACTCTCATTTGCTGCTGTAATTATGGTTGCTAGTTCTATTTCTAATACTTATATATATAATAACAGAAATAATTTGAATCCTTTTATGTATAATATGATAGTTCTCGGAGTTTTCATGACAGGTATTATAGTGTTTATTGTAAGTTTTCTAATAGTCACAAAGAAAGAAATAAAATATATCAAATATATTTCAGAAAATGTTGAAATAATTGCCAATAAGGAATTAGGTTCTACTCTAAAGGTTGCAGGCAATGACGATCTAGCGGAACTTAGTAGAAATATAAACTCTATGTCTAGACAATTAAAAGAGAAATTTGAACGTGAAAGAGAAATAGAAAATACTAAGACGGAATTAATAACCAATGTTTCTCACGATTTACGAACGCCTCTTACTGCTATTATAGGTTATTTAGACTTTTTGAAAAACGAAAAATTTAAAAGTGAGGAAGAGGAAAAAGAGTATTTAAACTCTGCTTATAATTTATCTGCTAAGCTAAAAAGGCTTATAGATGAACTATTTGAATATACAAAGTTATCAAGTAGTGAAGTTCAATTAGAATTTGTGAATGCAAATATATGCGCTATTTTAAATCAACTTTTAGGTGAATATGGCACTATATTAGAAAAAAAAGATTTAAGAATTATAAATAATGTGCCTGATAGTAATATAAATGTAAAAATAGATATTGAGAAGATTGTTAGGGTATTTGAAAATATATTAAATAACGCAGAAAAATATAGTTATAAGCCTTCAGATATTGTGGTAAATGTAGAGAAGGAAGAAAGATATGTTATAATATCTTTTTCTAATAGAGGTGAGCATATTCCCAAGGAGAAGATAGATAGAATGTTTGAAAGATTTTATAGAATTGACCCTTCACGATCAAATAACATGCCTGGATCTGGATTAGGATTAGCTATCTGTAAAAAAATAGTTGAATTGCATAGTGGACAGATATGGGCTGTGAGTAATGAAAATATAATTACCTTTAAAATTAAATTAGAACTAAGCAAATAATCTAATGGAAGATAACAATCTATACAAAATATAGTTTATTTACTTTAAAGGGATGTTATAATAAATTTGTGTAATTTTTCATAAAAATCAAGAAGGTGGATTTTGTGATACCCTTTCAACATGAAATAGATGAAATAAAAAAACAATTAATAGGGAAATACAATATATCAGAAATATATTTATTTGGTTCATGCGCAAAAGGATGTGCAAGACTAGATAGTGATATAGATTTATGTATTATTATGGAGTATATGGACAAAAGAAAGATAAGAATAGACATGGAAATGGAGATACAAAGTAATAAAGAATTAGATTTTATCTTATACACACCAGAACTGTGGAAAGAAAGTATTAAGGATAGTGCAAGTTTTGCAAGTTTGATTTTGAGAACTGGGGTGAAAATACATGGTTGATACATTAAGAATTTTTAAGCATCAGGTGGAGTTAAAACTCAACCTGATGCTTAGAGATTTTTTATGTTAAAATATAAATAAATTGCATAAATCAACTAATTATGATATATTTTTAACATAAGACATTTTAGTAAGTTTTTTACAAAATCAGTTTATCAGAATGTGAAGGTGTATGTTATGGAAGATTGGCTTTATAAGAAGGATAACTACATACCTCGGAATGATAAAGATAGATTTATAGACAAAAGTATAGTGTCTATTATACACATGCTATCTTTAATAAAAAGAAATAATAAGGTTAGTACTGCTTTTATGTACAAGCTAAATCCAGTAATTAAACTTATATTCACAGTACTAAGCATAATTTTAATATCTACTTCAAGAAGCTTTACATATGTACTAGCTATGGATGTATATTTACTATTATTTATAGCTTTATTAGAGGTAGAAGATATAAAAAAGGTATTGGCTTTAAGCTTTTTAGTTCCTTTATTTACTGTTGTAATGCTTATACCCTCTATGCTTATGGGTAATATTACAAATAGTATTTTATTACTTATGAAAGTTACAGGAACTGTAGTTTCAGTAAATATATTGTCATACACTACAAAATGGCATGATATTACTAAAGCACTGAAGCTTTTTTTTATACCTGATATATTCATATTAGTATTTGATATTACGATAAAGTACATTTATATTCTAGGAGAATTTTCACTAGAGATGTTTTATGCTTTAAAGCTAAGATCAGTGGGAAAAAACAGTAATAAGTACTCCTCGCTTTCTAAGATAATGGGTAATCTTTTTCTAAAGTCAAAGGAAATGGGAGATGAAATGTATTCTGCAATGGAATGTAGAGGTTTCACAGGAGAGTATAAAGCTTACTCAAAGTTTAAATTTACTTCTAAAGATTTTATATATTGTTTAGTAAATATATTAATAATAATAATGTACTTTTACTTTAATTAGGATGTGAGTGAAATGATTCAAGTTAAAGATGTTCATTTTAGATATAAAGATACAGAGGTGCTAAGAGATATTAATGTAACTATCAAAGAAGGTGAAGCAGTAGCACTAATAGGACCTAATGGTAGTGGTAAATCTACATTTCTAAAATTAATTAATGGTATAGTTTTTCCAACTAAAGGGGAATATCATTTTAATAAAGAGGAAATAAGTAGCAAGAAATTAAATGACAATAGGTTTTCTAAACTTTTTCATAAAAAAGTTGGATTTGTATTTCAAAATTCAGATGCACAGCTTTTTTCTTCTAATGTATATGAAGAAGTTGCCTTTGGATTAAGACAAATGGATATGGATGAAAGAGAAGTAGAAAGAAGAGTTTCTGATTGTTTAAGACTTTTAGATATTGAAGATCTTAAAGATAGAGAGCCTTATAATTTAAGTGGCGGAGAAAAGAAAAGAGTAGCTATTGCAAGTGTGCTTGCCATGAATCCAGAAGTTTTAGTTTTGGACGAGCCTATGAATGGAATCGATCCAAAAGGCAAAAAATTTTTAAGAGAACTATTAATTAAGTTGAATAACAGTGGAAAAACTATAATTTGCTCTACTCATGATTTTCAATATGTAGAGGATGTTTTCCAGAGAGCATTAGTTTTTTCAGAAGAGCATAATATTATAAGAGACGATGCTTATAAAACTGTAATAAATGACGATGATTTTCTAATAAAATATAATATTAAATAAGTTGGAGATATTTAGTTTGTAAGGAACTAGTTCAATGATTTGGCTTTAAAGAGTATTGATATCCATTTACATTTACATGGAAGTCATTGACATGTTTGTATAGTTGTAATAAACTTAAATAGTAGAATTAAATAATATGTTTAGGTGCCTTTTAAGAAAAAGGTGAAAAGGGAATGTGGTGAGAGTCCACAACAGCCCCCGTTACTGTATTTGAGGACGAACCTTTATTAAGCCACTCTGCTAGGAGGAAGGCGAAGGTGAGGATGAATCATAAGTCAGGAGACCTGCCTAGATGTGTTCTGTAGACTTTCGGAGGGAAGGTACTTTTAATGTGAATGCTGACCGTTTGACCGGTTTTTATAGTAGTGTTAAAAGCAGTAAACTTTCAAAGTTTACTGCTTTTATTTCGTTTACAGGCGAGTATATGTAAGTAATTTTTGAATACTTTTAACAGCCTTTAAGAATTTAAATTTTTAATTTAAAAGTTCTATGAAGGCAATTAAATGCATCATCAGGGATACTTATATATCTTCACAAAGCCTAGTTACGAAATAAGATAGATATAAAAAATTAGGGATAATAGATAAGAACGAGGGGGATATATATGGCTAAAATAATGATTCAAGGAACGGGGTCATCTGTTGGGAAAAGTATATTAGTGACTGCACTTTGCAGAATTTTTAAACAAGATGGATATTCAGTTTGCCCTTTTAAGTCACAAAATATGTCTTTAAATTCGTACATAACATTGGATGGTAAAGAGATGGGACGTGCTCAAGTACTTCAGGCTTATGCAGCTGGTCTTCAGCCAGAGGCTTATATGAATCCTATACTTTTAAAACCAACTTCTGATAAGAAATGTCAGATTATAGTTAATGGTAAGGTATATGGAAATAGCACAGCAATGGATTATCATAATATGAAGCTTGAATTTAGAGATATGCTTAAAGAGCATTTTGAAAACATGGAAGAACAGTTTGATATAGTAGTGATGGAAGGTGCCGGAAGTCCAGCGGAGATAAACCTAAGGGATAGAGATATTGTAAACATGGGAATGGCTGAACTTGTGGACGCACCTGTGCTAATTGCAGGTGATATCGATAAAGGGGGAGTTTTCGCCTCTCTTGCAGGAACTATGCTCCTTTTCACTGAAGAAGAAAGAGAAAGAGTTAAAGGTACAATAATCAATAAATTCAGAGGAGATGTAGAAATATTAAAGCCAGGACTTAATATGCTTGAGGATATTATAAAGGTGCCATGTCTTGGAGTGGTTCCTCATTTTACTTTAGCACTTGAAGACGAAGATGGTGCAGTAGAGTTTAATACAAAGGTAACAGCACCTATAGATATAGCAGTTATAAAGCTTCCGCGTATATCTAATTTTACGGATTTAGATGCTCTAAAAAGTGAAGAAGATGTTTCAGTAAGATTTATAAACTCTGTAGAAGAGTTTGGAAACCCAGATTTACTTATAATACCTGGAAGTAAAAATACCATTGAAGACTTATTAAAACTAAAAGAATGTGGACTTGAAAGCTGTATAAAGGAATATAGCAAAACAGGCTTGGTAATGGGCATTTGTGGTGGTTATCAGATACTTGGAAAAATTATAAAAGATCCATATGGTGTAGAAACAGATGTAAAAGAAGTTGAAGCTATGGGGCTTTTAGATGTAGAAACAGTTTTTGAAGAAGAAAAGATAACTACAAGAGTAAATGCAGAAACTATAGAAAACTTTGATGTTTATAAAAATGAAAGTACTATGGAGAATAGAAAGTTAAAGGCTTATGGATATGAAATCCACATGGGAATAGGTACTTATGGAGAATGTGCAAAACCTTTATTTAGGATTGTGGATAAAAGTGGAGAAAAGGTTGAACTTCTTGACGGAGCAATAAATTCAGAGGGTAACATATTAGGAACTTACATACATGGAGTTTTTGATGGAGTAGATTTTAGAGAGTTTATACTAAATAAGATTAGAGTAAAAAAGGAAATGAAAACAATACAATCAAAGACTTATGAAAGTCTTCGTG
The DNA here is from genome assembly GCF_056135525.1 of Clostridium sp. CS1-1. Lineage (NCBI taxonomy): Bacteria > Bacillati > Bacillota > Clostridia > Eubacteriales > Clostridiaceae > Clostridium > Clostridium sp. CS1-1. The sequence goes on from NZ_CM148680.1 coordinate 988,945, forward strand.
AAGCAGAATTAGATAAGCTTGCAGATATTGTTAGAGAGAGTTTAGATATGAATAAGATATATGAGATTATGGGAATTAAAAAATAGGCTGAAAAAAGATTGGGGGAAACGTTTTGATTACATCTTTTCTAATAAGTAACGTTATAGCAATAGTCATTGCAGTTATTCTTGATTGGATAATTGGAGACCCATACTGGTTCCCTCATCCTGTTATATATATAGGAAAGCTCATATCTTTCTTAGAAAAAAAGGGAAGAAAATTATGCAAGACTGATAGAGGCATTAAGGCTTTTGGAGGGCTTATAGTAATTATAGTAGCATTTGTAAGTTTTATTGTTCCGTTTATAATATTGAAGTTAACTGAGTTTAACTTTTGGATATATACTATTTTAAATGTAATAATAATGTGGACAACTATAGCAGCTAAATGTTTAGGTGGAGAAGCTAAGAAAGTTTATTATGCTTTAAAGGGTGAAGATTTAGAAGATGCAAGAGTTAAGCTTTCATATATAGTTGGAAGGGATACAAAAGAACTTAATGATAAAGAGATAATAAGAGCAGATGTAGAAACTGTAGCTGAAAATACTGCTGATGGAGTTATAGCGCCTCTTCTTTATGGGATTATTGGAGGTACACCACTAGCTATGATGTACAAGGGAATAAATACTATGGATTCAATGCTTGGATATATGAATGAGAAGTATAGGTATATAGGATTTTTTCCAGCAAAGGTAGATGATGTGTTTAATTTTATACCTGCAAGAATTACTGGTTTTCTTATATGCATAGTTGCCTTCGTAGTAAAGGGAAGTCCAATTGAGAGTTTTAAAATAATGATTAGAGATAGAAAAAATCACAAGAGCCCAAATTGCGCATACCCAGAAGGAGCAGCAGCTGGAGCGATGAGAGTGCAGCTAGGCGGTACCAATGTGTATTTTGGAGAAGTAGTTTATAAGCCTACGATTGGAGATAAGATACGAGAGCTTAACTTTGAGCACATAAATGATAGTATAAAGCTTATGTATGCAGCGGAAGTTCTTTTGATAGCTATATATTCAGCTGTAGCCTTAGTGATTAATAACTTGCAAACTAGCTGTTGTTAGAACATAAAATCAAGAATAATATTACAGGAAGTGATGACATTGAAGCATGGTGGAGATGTGTATACAGAAGGGCTTTTAAAAGGGAGAGAACTTCTAGATTTTAGTTCAAACATTAACCCCTTAGGTGTACCAGATAGTTTTAAAAATAATATAAATGAAGCAATAGATAATATGGTGAGATATCCTGATGCTAAGTATAGAGAACTTAAGAATTATTTAAAAGATTATATTGGATTCAGTGTGAGATATTTTATGACTCAAGATCAATCATCTATAGAACATAAAGGAATAGACTTTGCCAGCACTGCTATAAATGAAGGTAACATCGTACTTGGAAATGGTGCAGCTGAGATTATAGATTTAGTATTAAGTTGTTTTAAAAGAGTGTGTATTCCAGTTCCATCCTTTGTAGAGTATGAGGAGAATGCATCCAAGTGGAACTGTGAGATTGAATACTCCTACCTAAAAGAAGATATGACTTATGACTATGAAGATATAGTTTTAAAGATGAAAGAAGTAGATGCATTAATTATAGGAAATCCCAATAATCCCAATGGTATGGTAATAGATAAGAAAAAGTTTAAATCTATATTAGATTATTGCCAGGAAAATAATAAGGTAATTATTATTGATGAAGCGTTTATTGAGTTTACTGGTAAAAAAGGATTTTCATTATTAAGTGAGTTAGAAAATTACAGTTGTCTATTTATAATAAAAGCTTTAACTAAATTTTATGCTATGCCAGGAATAAGAATGGGTTACGGCATAAGCAAAAATAAGATTCTAATAGAAAAAATAGAAGGCAAACAAAATCCTTGGAATATAAATTGTTTTGCAGAAATTGCAGTAAAGTATGTTTTAAAGGATGAGGATTATATTGAAAAATCCGTAAAGTGGATTGATAAGGAACGAGAGTTTATGGTATCAGAACTTAAAAGAATAACCATTATTGAAGAGGTCTATGAAACCTATAGTAACTTTGTACTTTGTAAACTTAGAGATATGAACTGTGATGAAATTTATAGGATATGTTTAGAAAAAGGGATTGTCATGAGAAAGTGTGATAACTTTAAAGGATTAGATGAAAAGTACATAAGACTAGCAATTAAGGATAGAGACAGTAATGAAAGAGTTATAAAAGCCTTAAGTTTAATATAAAATTTTGCTTATGTAGAGTAGTGAAATTTAATCATAATGTTGTATATTGATAAAATATAAGGGTTTGTCAAATATTTATAATAAAATAAAAATGTTGACGGGGGAATAAAAATGAAGAAAAAATACAATCTGCTCATGGTACTTGCATTAGTATTGACTATCTCACCTAGTGTTTATGCAATGCATATTTCAGAGGGTTTTCTACCACCGTTATGGTGTGGTGTATATTTAGTGTTATCAGCACCTTTTGTGATAATAGGATTAAAGCACATAAAGGAGAAAACCCATAAAAATAAAGATTTAAAAATGTTATTAGGTCTTGTAGCTGCATATGTATTTGTACTATCTGCTACTAAGTTACCATCAGTTACGGGAAGTTCATCACATCCAACTGGTACTGGTTTCGGTGCAATATTATTTGGGCCTTTTGTTATGGCTGTTATATCCGTAGTTGTATTGTTATTTCAAGCTTTATTTTTAGCACATGGTGGTATAACAACATTAGGAGCAAATGTATTTTCTATGGGGATAGTTGGACCTATAGTATCTTACCTAACTTTCAAGCTTGTTAAGGAGAGAAATAAAAAATTAGCAATTTTTTTAGCAGCGATGCTTGGTGATTTAACCACCTACTTAGTTACAGCTGTACAATTGGCATTGTCCTTTCCGGCTAAAGATGGAGGCGTCTTGGCAGCCTTTATAAAGTTCATATCCATATTTGGAATAACACAGGTACCCCTTGCTATAATTGAAGGTGTCCTAACAGTTATAATATTTGGGTTTATTGAAAGTTACTCATCTAAGGAAATTAGAGAATTAAGTGAGGTGTAGTAGATTGAAGAGAAGAAATATGTGGCTTGGTGTTTTATGTGTATTTTTAATGATATCCTTATTTACAATAGGCTCCATAAGAAGTAAAAGTTTAGAAGGAACAGATGACCAAGCGCAGGCCGCTATAAGCCAGCTGCAGGAAGATTATAAACCATGGTTTAACAGTCTATGGGAGCCAGGATCAGACAAGGTTGAAGGTGCTATTTTTACACTTCAAGCTGGGGCTGGTATAGCATTCATAATATATTATATAGGAAGAAAAAAACATGCTAAAGCTAGTAATGGCACTGTCAAGAATTAGTAAAGTATCAAATGTGCATCCTGTTGAGAAGACAATATTAAGTATGTTTCCTATTATAGCTATAGGATTCTGCCAAAAACCTATTCCAATAATTTTAAATATAGTCCTTTTTATAGTGCTTCACTTAATATGCGGGAATAATAAAAAGGTGGTTTTAAAATTTACCTTAGGGATAACGGCCTTTGCTGCTTTTTCTTCTATAACCTTTGTATTTGATTATGGTTTAGCATATTGTGGAGTTATCTTATTAAAAAGCCTATCTGCTGGATTATGTTTATCTTTCTTTTCATTGACAACCCCAGTAGACGATGCATTGCTTATTCTTTCAAAAAATACTTGGTTAAAAGATGTGTGTGATATAGCAAAGAGTATGGAACGGTTTTTACTACTTATAGATGATGAATGTCACATTATATATAATTCAATTAAATCAAGAGGCGGGTTTGATGGATTTAAGTTGAAAATAGTAAACACCGGAAAGATGGCTGGTCTATTGTTTATAAATACTATGTATAGGTGGAAAAGTATAAAAGAAGGTTTGGATAGTAGAGGATATAGAGGCTATATGCCTTATTTAGACAAGAATTTTAATTTTTCATATGCAAGGCTTGGTAGTATATGTATTTATGTATTTTGTCTCGCTATACTTATATATATTGGAGTATAATTAGTTAGTAAAAAGCTTTATTAATAAAGTGAAACTTGAATCATATGAGATTATATCTTAATCTGATTCTTAGTTGAACGAATCCAGAGACATAGCTGATTGATAATAGAGAGTATTAGAACGTTTTATGATTGGAAAATTTAAAGCTTTAATTTGGAGTGAAATTGGGAGTTGATAATATGATACAGCTTTTAGCGCTAAAGGATGATGTAGGAGTCGAGATAAGAGAAAAATTTTCTGTAATACAAAAGCGTTGTGAAAATTCCTTGAAGAACTTGTCCGAAATATGTGAGGAAGTAGTTATAATAAGCACTTGCAATAGAACAGAAATATACTTTAACTCAACATCAGAAGATTCAAATATATTAGAAGATATATTTAATAGATTAAACTGGGATAAGAAATTAATGAACTATGTTTTTCATTATAAAGGAAAAGAGGTTTCCAAACACCTTATGAAGGTAGTTTGTGGGTTTGAGTCCTTAATACTTGGAGAAGATCAAATACTAGCACAGGTAAAAGAAGCTTATGAAACTGCAATAAAAGCAAAAACAATACATAAGGAGCTGCGAAAGCTTTTTCAGCTTGCAGTAACCTGTGGAAAGGAATTTAGAACTGAGTCTAAACTATATAAAATACCAGTATCCTCCTCTTCTATTGCAGTAAACGAAAGTAGAAAAAAAGGTATGAATAGATTTATGATTCTTGGATTTGGAGAAGTTGGAAAGTTAACTACAAAATATATAATGTCAGGAAGCTTTGAAGTATTATATATAGTAGTGAGAAATCCTAAAGTGGTGGATATAGAAGATCCTAGAGTTAGGATAATACCTTTTGAGGAAAGAGTAAAGTATTATGGGGAAGTAAATTGTATGATATCTTGTACCTCTGCACCCCATACTGTAATAAAGAAAGAAGATCTGCCTAATAATACTAATATAATTTTGTTTGATTTGGCGGTTCCAAGAGATATAGAGGAAGATGTATCAACCTTAGACAATGTTCAGGTATATGATATTGATACTGTTAGTCTTATAGATGATAACAATAGAAAATTAAGAAAGAGTATAATGAAAGAAAATAAGTTTATATTAGATAAATATATGAGAGAATTTGAAGAATGGAAGAGTTTGCAGAAAATCTCTCAGGAAATAATAAAGCTAAAGCAGTCTGGCGAAAGAGTTTATAAAGACAGGTACAATACCTTTAAAAATAAAAAGGATACAAAAGATAGTAATAAACTTGCAGAGACATTATTAAAAAGCACAGCTGATGCTTTCATAAATAGAGCCATAGAGGTATTAAAAGAGGAGCAATTGAAGGGACGTGCAGACGATTGTATAAGAATAATACAGAAGATATTTTATACAGCGGAATAGAGTACACTATGCTTTCTCTCATATCTGAAAAGATAGATATACTTGTTATAGGAGGCGGAAAAGCCTCGTTAACAAAGGTGCGTACTTTTGCAGATAGAGGCTGTAGAGTGTCCGTTGTTTCAAAAGAGTTTTTGGAAGAGTTCAACGAACTAAAAAACTATGAAAATATTAATCTTATATGTGATGAGTATAGTAGAAACTATATATATGATAAGCACGTAGTTATAATTGCTACTAATTCTGAATCGGCAAATAAGGAGATTAGGGAAGATTGTAATGAGCTGTATAAATTATTTATAGATTGCAGCAATCCAAAAGAGGGAACCTGTATTACACCATGTCAAAGAAATAGTAAAAATATGTTTTTTGGTTTACATACTAAAAGTGTAAGTCCTAAAACCTCTGTTTATATAGCTAATAAGGTGAAAAATCAATTGGAGAAATATGATGAGTTTGTAAGCTTTACATCATCAATTAGAAATGGAATTAGTGATTGGGATAGAAAGCAGGAAATAATGAATTTTATATGCTCAGATGACTTTTATTTTTTCTATGAAAAAGAAAGAGAAGTTAATATATTAAAAATGTTTTATCCAGATCATCTATTTTAATATCTATACTATTATAAATTAGGATTAATAAGGTGATATGTTGTTGGACTATTAAAATTTAATAATCAGATGAATTTGAAAGTTCATCCAAGTTAAAGTTTTAATTTATCTGATGCTCTGTTTATGAAGAATATTTTTAAACCTAAACTGAATGATTAGGATGGTGATATATTTTGACGTTAAAGATAGCAACCCGTAGAAGCAAATTAGCTCAGGTTCAAGCAGATACTGTAATAAGTATGTTAAAAGAACATCATGGCTTAGAAGCGGAAAAACTCCTTATAGAAACAACTGGAGACTTAAGATTAGATGTAACCTTAGACAAAATAGGTGGAAAAGGACTTTTTGTTAAAGAGATTGAGATGGCACTTTTTGAAGAAGAGGCTGATGCAGCTGTACATAGCATGAAGGATGTACCTTTTGAAGTTCCTGAAATGTTTGAGATAGTAGCAATTCCTGTAAGAGAAGATGTGAGAGATGCATTTGTATCTATGAACGGCCTCCAGTTTACGGAATTAAGAAAGGGAGCTAGAATTGGTACAAGTAGTAACAGGAGAGCAGATCAACTAAAATTATTAAGACCTGATTTAGAAATAGTTCCTATCAGGGGTAATGTCCAAACCCGAATTGATAAAATAGAACGAGAAAATTTAGATGGTATAATACTTGCTGCAGCTGGACTTAAGAGGCTTAACATGGAAAACATTATAACAGATTATTTTTCTGTAGATGGAATAATACCGGCAGTAGGACAAGGTGCCTTAGGAATAGAAGTTAAAAGGAATAGTTTAAACGGGGAGCTGTTTAAAAAGCTTGATTGTGAAGAAGCTAGAATATGTGTTGAGGCTGAAAGAAGCTTTATGAGGTCACTAAATGGTGATTGTCATTCAACTATAGGAGCCTATGCAGAATTAGAAGGAAACATGATGAATATTATAGGAATATTCCAGGTTGGATCTAAATTAGTGAAGAAGGATATAAGCGGGAAAAAAGAAGATTATTTAGAACTAGGCAAGAAGCTAGCTGAAAAAATATTAGGTGCATAGGGAGGGCTTGAAATGGGAAAAGTTTATCTTATTGGGGCAGGTCCTGGAGATGAAGAACTTATTACACTAAAAGCTATAAGAAAGCTTAAAGAATGTACAGCTGTAATGTATGATAGGTTATCAGGAACAGGGGTTTTAAAGTATCTAAATGAAAATTGTAAGATATACTACTGTGGTAAAGAACCGGGATGTCACTATAAAACACAAGATGAAATAAATGATATGCTTGTGGAATTAGCAAAAGAAGGGCACATAGTTGGAAGAATTAAAGGTGGCGATCCTTATATCTTTGGAAGAGGTGGGGAAGAAGCTTTAAGACTTATAGATGAAGGAATAGAGTTTGAAGTTATTCCAGGCATTACTTCGCCAATTTCAGTATTAAACTATGGTGGAATACCTGTGACTCATAGAAAAATTGCTCAGAGTTTTCATGTATTCACAGGAATGAGTGCTGAAAAGTTGAATATGAACTGGAAGGCAACAGCTACAGTAGGTGGAACACTTATATTCTTGATGGGATTTGAAAACTTAGGGTTTATATCAGGAAAATTGATTGAAAACAGTATGAGTGAAGACACTCCTTGTGCTGTAGTAATGAGGGGAACTACTGCTAAACAGAGAAAGGTAGTAGGTACTTTAAAGGATATAAAAGAAAAAGCTACAGAAGCAGGACTACATTCACCATGTATTATAGTAGTTGGCGAGGTAGTTAAGTTTAATGATAAGTTAAACTGGTTTGAGAAAAAATCACTATTCGGAAGAAACGTATGTATTACTCGTACAAAGGAACAATCAAAAGAAATAAGAGAGACGTTAATAGATTTAGGAGCACAGGTTACAGAAATAAATTCAATAGCAATAAAGAACACTTCTGAAAACCTAGATAACTTTATAGATAAACTAAATGATTATGATTACATAGTTTGTACTAGCGTAAATGGAGTAAATATCCTATTTGATTATCTAAGTGATAAGAACTATGATGTAAGAAAGATAAAGGCAACTTTCGCAGCTATAGGTCCAGCTACAAAAGATGCGATTAAGGCTAGAGGAATTATTCCAGAGATTATTGCGGAAAAGTTTGTAGCTGAAAGTTTATTCGACAGCATGAAGAAGGTTGTAAAACAAGGAGATAAGGTATTTATACCAAGAGCTAAAAATGCAAGGCCTTACTTAGTAGAGGTATTAAAGGAAGCAGGATGTATAGTTGATGAGTGTCACGCTTATGAAACTGTAACTGGCAGCTCACACAATAAGGACTCCTTTGCTGAGGTAGATACAGTTATCTTTACAAGTCCCAGTACAGTGGAAAACATGATAAAAATAGTAGGACTAGAGTCAATAAAGCGAAAAAGAGTTATATCTATAGGACCTATAACAGGTAAAGCTTTAGACCGATGTGGAGTAAACTATAAAATCTGTGAGGAATACACTACAAAGGGTGTTATAGATAAGTTACTTGAATGAAAAAAATGAATTCATTAATAGATTAAATTTTATGATAAAAAAAGAAAAGAGGTAAATTATTATGTTTAGAAGACACAGAAGACTTAGACAAAACGAAGTTGTAAGAGCTATGGTAAGGGAGACTATACTTGATCCATCAGATTTTATATATCCTTTATTTGCAGTAGAAGGAACAGATATCAAAAGAGAGATATCATCATTGCCAGGAAACTATCACCTTTCTGTAGATAGATTACAAGAAGTTGTTGAAGAACTTACAGAAGTAGGAGTTAAGAGTGTAATATTATTTGGAATTCCAGATCATAAAGATGCATGTGGTAGTGGAGCTTATGATGAAAATGGAATAATACAAAAGGCTATAAGAAAAATAAAAGAAGTAAACAAGAATATCTATGTTATTACAGACGTTTGTATGTGTGAATACACAAGTCATGGACATTGTGGAATAATTCATGGTGAAGATGTAGATAACGATGAGACTTTAGAATACATAGCTAAGATATCCTTATCTCATGCTAAAGCAGGAGCAGACATGATAGCTCCATCTGATATGATGGATGGAAGAATAGATGCTATAAGAGAAATTCTAGATGAAAATGGCTATAAAAATATCCCCATTATGGCTTACAGTGCTAAGTATTGCTCAGCTTTTTATGGTCCTTTTAGAGAAGCAGCTGATTCAGCTCCTCAATTTGGAGATAGAAAAACTTATCAAATGGACCCAGCTAACGCAAGAGAAGCTATGCTTGAAATTGAAGATGATATAGATGAGGGAGCAGATATTATAATGATTAAGCCAGCTATGCCTTATCTAGATATTATAAGAGCGGCTAGAGATAGATTTGATGTGCCAATATGTGCTTATAACGTAAGTGGTGAATATGCTATGGTTAAAGCTGCAGCTAAAGCAGGACTTATAGATGAAAAGAGAGTTGCTTTGGAAATGTTGACATCAATAAAGAGAGCAGGAGCAAAGATGATTATAACTTATTATTCTATAGAAGCAGCTAGATGGATTAGAGAAAAATAATAAACTCTTGGGAGATGAAAATAATGAGAAATACAGATATATTTAATGAATCTAGTATCTACATGCCAGGAGGAGTAAACAGCCCTGTTAGGGCATATGTAGGATTAGATACAAAACCACCTGTAATAAAAAAAGGAATAGGCGCTCATATATTCGATGAAGATGAAAAAGAGTATGTAGATTTTATTGGTGCATGGGGTCCTATGATACTTGGACACTGTGATGAAGATGTAGTAAAAGCAATAAAAGATACAGCAGAAAATGCAATAGCTTTTGGAGCACCTACAGAGCTTGAATTAAGATTAGCAAAACATATCTGTACAACAATAGATAATGTAGATATGATCAGAATGGTAAACTCTGGTACAGAGGCTACTATGAGTGCTATAAAGCTTGCAAGAGGATGCACTAAAAGAGATAGAATTATAAAATTCGCAGGTTGTTACCATGGTCATTTTGATGGCTTCCTAGTAGAAGCTGGTTCAGGAGTACTTACATCAAACATACCAGGTTCACCAGGAGTACCAAAGGGTAGTATAGAAAATACACTAATTGCTCAATACAATGACATAGAAACTGTAAAAGTACTTTTTGAAAAGTATGGTGAAGATATAGCCGCAGTTATCATAGAGCCTATAGCAGGAAATATGGGTGTTATACCAGCACATAAGAAATTCTTAGAAGACCTAAGAGAAATCTGTACAAAACATGGAGCTATCTTAATATTTGATGAAGTTATGACTGGTTTTAGAGTAGCGTATAAAGGTGCACAAAGCCTTTATGGAGTAAAACCTGACTTATCAACTTTTGCTAAAATAATGGGTGGTGGACTTCCATCCGGTGCTTATGGCGGAAGAAGAGATTTAATGGAACAGTTATCTCCTATGGGACCAGTTTATCAGGCAGGAACTATGTCTGGAAACCCTCTAGTTATGGCAGCTGGATATACAACGCTTACTAAACTTCATAGTAATCCTCATTACTATGAGTACATGGATAAAATAGCAGAAAAGCTTCAAAATGGAGCAGAAGAAGTAGCTAAGGAAAAAGGTCTTCCTTTGGTTATAAACAGACGTGTAAACATGATGACAATGTTCTTCAACGAAGGTGGAGAAGTTGCTAACTACAAGCAAGCAAAAGCTTGTGACACTAAATTATACGGAAGATTCTTTGAACATATGCTAGCAGGTGGAATATTTATGTCACCAGCGCAATTTGAAGCTATGTTCGTAGGAGTAAAACATACAGAAGAAGACATAGAAAAGTTCTTAGACTTAATGAGAAAGTTTTAACTTAGAACCTGACATGCACTGGTGTTCATATGAGCACTTCTTCCATACTGTTAACAATCTTAGGTTATCTCTAAGGCTTACAACCCAAGAAAATTAATGAACCTAAATAAACTCGCTTTGCTCAGACATATTTAGATTCACTAATTTTCTAAGGTAGTTTCGCCAAGAACTAACGTAAGATTGTTAAATGTACTATCAGCGATACTCATATCAACACCTATATATCAAGTAATTAAGTTGTAGATACTGCAATTCGTAAAAGTAGAATTATATGAAGAAAAGATTATTTATATAACTTCATTTATTGAATAAAAAAGTTAGCATCTCATCATATTAATACTATAAACAATTGGAAAGGATGATAACTATGAATGAAGATACAATTAATCTTTTAAAGGAATGCAATGCGGGATGTAAATCAGGTACAAATAGTATGGAGCAGGTGCAGCCTTATATTGAAAACGAGAAGCTTAAGTCTATTATTGCTGAATACAATGATAAGCATATTAAGATTGGTGATGAATTCCATCAAATGTTAAATGTATACCATGAGGAAGAGAAGGATCCGCAAGTTAGTGCGAAGGCTTTTTCATGGATTAGTACGGAAATGAAATTGATTATGAATAATGATACCCATAAAATTGCTGACATAATGATTGATGGCTGTAACATGGGGATTAAATCAGTTAGTGAGTATATCAATAAATATAAGACTGCATCTAAAGAAAGTGTGGATTTAGCAAAGAAGCTTGTTAAGACGGAGCAGGAATTTATGAATGAGCTACTTGGGTATTTGTAAAAGTTATGAAATGGCGTTTTGAATTAGTACTTTTATATTTACTTGTAGCAATACAAGTTGAATAAACAAAAACCAGCCGCTAGGCGGAAAAGTGGTGAAGTAGTTGAAGGGATTAGTTATATCTTCAAATAGTAGTGGTGGTGGAAAGACTACTATAACTTTAGGAATTATGAAGGCTTTAATGAAAAAGGGATTTGATGTACAAGGATACAAGGTTGGACCTGATTATATAGATCCTGCCTTTCATAGTTACATAACAGGTAAAGCTTCAAGAAATTTAGATTTGTTTCTTATGGGAGAAGAAGGGGTAAAAGCTTCTTTTTCAAGAGGAAAAGGTGATTTAGGTGTTGTAGAAGGAGTTATGGGACTTTACGATGGTAAAGGTATAGACTCACAGTACTCTACGGCTCATGTAGCTAGAGTTTTAAAGCTTCCAATACTGTTAGTTATATCACCAAAGGCACAATGTGCTACATTATGTGCTGAAATTAATGGTTTAATGAATTTTGAAAATGCAAACATAGTTGGAGTAATATTTAACAACATAAGTGAAAATTATTATAAATTATTAAAAGCTGCAGTAGAAAAGAACTGCAACATTAAAGTATTTGGGTACGTGTCTAAGAATGAAAAGCTTTCTTTAAAAAGCAGACATTTAGGATTAGTACAAAGCAGCGAAGTTGATGACTTAAATGAAAAGATAGATTTATGCAGTGAGCTGATATTACAGAACGTAAATATAGAAGAACTTTTAGCTTGTTTTAAAGAAACTGAAAATTATAATGATAAATATCATTTAGAGAATAGAGAGATAAAAATAGCTATTGCTTATGACAAGGCATTTAGCTTTTACTATAAAGAAAACTTAGAATTTTTAAACGAAGTGGGTGAGGTAACTTATTTTAGCCCCTTAGAGGATGAAAAAGTGCCAGAAAATACAGACTTCTTATATATTGGCGGTGGATATCCAGAGGTATTTATAAAAGAATTAAGCAAAAATAAATCAATGCTTAAAAGTATTAAGGATAACTTAGAAAAAGGATTAAGATGTTATGCTGAATGCGGAGGCTTAATGTACCTTACTGAGTCTATTCACGATATAGAAGATAAAGAAAGCTTTGAAACAGTAGGCTTTTTTAAAGGAACTACTCGCATGACAAAGAATCTCCAAAACTTTGGATATGCTAGATTAAAAGTGGAAAAAAATAATGATATTTTACCTATGGGGATGGAAATAAATTGCCATGAGTTCCATAAATCTTATGTAGATTTAGAAGAAGAAAAGATACATCTTCTTACAAAGGAAGTATATGATGGCACAATAAAACAATGGAATTGTGGATATTTGAAAAATAATACTTTAGCAGCGTATGGACATGTTCATTTCTTTGGAAATATAGAAATGTTAAAAAGCTTATTATGTAGGTAAGATTAAATTTAAAACAGATTAGTTTAACAGTCCAGAACTCTGTTTATTTTCAATTTAAGAATATGAGAATGTTAGTGTAAGCGTTATTGGATTAATTTACATTTAACAAACAAAAAGGGGATAGATTAAATGAATTTATTAGAAAAGACATTAGAAAGCATAAAACCAGCAAATGAAGATGCAATGAAAAAAGCATGGCTTAGAATAGATAATCTTACAAAACCAATAGGAAGCTTAGGGGAAATGGAAGAAATAATTGCTAAAATGGCTGGAATTACAGGAGAAATACATAATAAGGTAGATAAGAAGAATGTAATTGTTATGTGTGCAGATAATGGAGTTTTGGAAGAAGGAGTAAGTAATTGTCCGCAGGAATTTACTGTAATTATTAGTGATAACTGTGCTAAAGGAATAACTGGAGTAGGAGTTATGTCTAGGTTTGCCAATTCAGATGTAACTGTTGTAGATATAGGGGTAAATGGAGAATTTAATAATCCTAAGATAATAAATGAAAAGGTTGCCTATGGAACAAAGAATATGGTTAAAGAGTCTGCTATGACAAGAGATGAAGCTGTAAAGGCAATTGAAGTAGGTATAGAAATAGTAGACAAGCTAGTTAAAGAGGGTTATAACCTATTTGGGACAGGTGAAGTTGGAATAGGCAATACAACAACAAGTGCAGCAGTTTTATGTGCTTTATCAGGACTAAGTGTTGAAACTGTAGTAGGAAAAGGTTCAGGACTTACTGAAGAACAGTTTCAGAATAAAAAAGAAGTAGTACAAAGAGCCTTGGATATAAACAAGCCTAATAAAGAAGATGTTTTAGATGTTTTATGTAAAGTTGGAGGTTTTGATATAGCTGGACTTTGTGGATGTTTTTTAGGTGCTGCTAAAAATAGAGTTCCTATTGTTATTGACGGATTTATATCTTCGGCAGCTGCATTATGTGCATATAAGCTTAGTAATTATGTGAGAGACTTTATGTTCCCTTCCCATTTATCAGCAGAGCCAGGTGCTGTTTATATGGCTAAAGAATTAGGGCTTAACCCAATGATTAGTTTAAGAATGAGACTAGGTGAAGGAACTGGATGTCCATTGGCATTTAATATAATAGAATCATCATTATATACAATGGACAACATGGCTACATTTGGAGAAGCGACAATAGATGAAAGCTGTCTTATAGACATAAGGGAGAACTAGATTATATAGATAAGAAAATAATATGAGGGAGAAAGAGAAATGGACTACATAAAAATTCCTATGGATATAGAAAAAAGAAGCTTTGAAATAATAGGAGAAGAGATGGGTGATCATAATTTCTCAGAAAGAGAGCTTCAAATAATAAAAAGAGTTATACATACTACAGCTGACTTTCAATTAAAGGATATAACATATATCAGAGAAGGATCAATAGAGGCGGCTTTAGAGTTATTCAAAAAAGGAGTAACTATATACACAGATACCAATATGGCGGCTTCTGGGATAAGCAAAGCAACATTAGAAAAACTAAATTGTAAAGTAGAATGTTATGTTGGAAGAAAAGATATTGCTGAAATAGCTAAGAAAAGAGGAATAACTCGTTCTATGGCTGCAGTTGAAAAAGCCGTAGAAGAGGGAGTAGAATTTTTCGTTTTTGGTAATGCACCTACAGCTTTATTTAAGCTGAAAGAGCTTACTTTAGAGGGAAAGGCAAACCCTAAATTCATAATAGGAGCACCTGTGGGATTTGTAGGGGCAGCGGAATCTAAGGAGGAAATTGAAAAGTTAGACATTCCTATGATAACTATAAGAGGAAGAAAAGGCGGGAGTAATATTGCAGCTGCAATAGTAAATGCACTGCTATATATGATAACAAGGTGATATTATGCTAGATATGTATGTGAATTGTGATGGAAAAAGACTTAGATGTGGATATACTACTGGTTCTTGTGCGGCTGCGGCAGCTAAGGCGGCAACTAGAATGCTTTATTATGGAGAAGATTTAAAAGAGATAAAAATAGATACTCCAAAGGGAATAGTACTAAACCTTCCTATAGAAAAGATAAATAAGGGTGATAACTTTGTTGAGTGTTGTGTAATAAAGGATGGCGGAGATGATCCTGATGCAACACATGGACTAGAGATATGGGCAAGAGCTGAAAAGAAAAGTGAAGGATATAGCTTGAAAGGCGGCACGGGAGTGGGTGTAGTTTGTAGTGAGGGACTTTATGTAAAAAAGGGTGAGCCTGCTATAAATCCTGTTCCTCGTAAGATGATAGAGAAGGAAGTTAAAGAAGTTCTTCCTAAGAGCAAAGGTATAGAGATAACTATATTCGTGCCTAAAGGAGAAGAAGTTGCAAAAAAAACTTTCAACCCAAGACTTAATATACTAGGTGGAATATCTATTCTTGGTACTACAGGAATAGTAATGCCAATGTCAGAAGAAGCTCTTATGCAGTCAGTTGAACTTGAGATGAATCAGAAGATAGCTCAAGGCCAGAAGGATCTTATACTTATCTTTGGTCATATGGGAGAAAGTTTTGGAGAGAAAATAGGACTAGATACTAATAAAATGGTTGTGATGTCCAATTATGTTGGTTTTGCACTAAACTGTTGTATGGGTAGGGATATCAAAAAAATACTTATGGTAGGCCACATAGGAAAGCTCTGCAAGATCGCTTCAGGATGTTTTAATACTCACAGCAGAGTTTGTGATGTTAGATTAGAAACCTTAGCACTAGAGCTTGCTTTAATGGGGGCAGATAAAGAACTTGTTCAGAAGGTTTACAGCGAAGAGACTACAGAAGGAGCAGTAAGACTTCTTGGATATGGATACGAAGAGTTATACAAGAATATAGGTTTAAAAGTGAAGAAGAGAATAGAGCAGTATACTTACGACACTATCGAAGCTGATGTCATTATGTATTCAATGGATAAAGGAATATTATATAGCAGTGTAGAATAGATAAGTATTCAAGCAACTTAAGTAAATCGGTTATTTATTACAAGAAACTTGTTTAATAGGAGTTAAGAAATGAGCAATAAGGTATACGTTGTAGGGATAGGGCCTGGACATAAAGATTATATATTACCCAAAGCAGTTGATATCTTACAAAAATCTGATTTGATTATTGGATTTGATAGGGCTATCGAGAGTTTAAACTTTACTAATGGGAACAAAGTTATTGTTAAAAAGCTTTCAGAAATAATAAGTATTATAAATTCAGAGGAATATGAAAATGTATCGATTGCAGCTTCAGGAGACCCTCTTTTTTATGGTATAACAGATTATCTTAAAAAGAATTATCTTAGAAATATAGAAGTAATCCCCGGACTGAGTTCTTTCCAATATATGATGGGGAAGATAGGAAAAAGCTGGCAAGGAGCTTTTCTTGGAAGTCTTCATGGAAGAGAGGGAGATTTTCATCAAATAGTAAAGGAAAACCTTCTTTCAATATGGCTTACAGACAGTAAACATTCTCCATCTCAACTATGTGGGGTTTTGGAAGAAAATAAGATTAATGCTAGAATTTATGTTGGAGAAAATCTATCTTATGAAGACGAAAAGATCACCGAGGGAACTGTAAGTGAAGTAAAAAACCTTGAATTTAGCAATTTGTGTGTTTTAGCAGTAGAAAACTTAGATATAAGTTAGGAGAACGGTCAAATGATTTATATAAAAGACGAAGAATTTGTACGTGGAAATTGCCCTATGACTAAAGAAGAAGTTAGGATTTTAAGCACGGCAAAATTAGAATTAAAAGAGAACTATAGAGTGCTTGATATAGGGGCTGGTACAGGATCTGTAAGTATACAAATATCTAAAATTTGTACAAATGGTGATGTAATAGCTATAGAAAAAGACGAAGAAGCACTTGAAATTATAAAGATTAATAGAGAAAAGTTTAATGCCACCAACTTAACAATAGTTGAAGGAGAAGCGCTTAGTGTAGAAGAAGATATGGACGCAATATTCGATGCTATATTTATTGGTGGAAGTGGAGGAAATATAGAAGAAATTATAAGAAGATATGATCAAAAGCTAAGGTCAGGTCACAATATGGTTTTAAATTTCATTACTATAGATAATCTTTATAAAGCTATGAATACGTTAAAAGAGTTAAATTATGAAGTTGAATGTATGCAGATTTCTATAAGCAAAACTCGAGGAAAGAGCTATATGATGACTGCTAGTAATAGCATATTTATTCTAACAGGAAGAAAGGCTTGATGTTCACCTCCATCGGTAGTTACTTATTAATATCTTCTGTATTGTTAACTATTAGATATTAATAAGCAACTACCTATGATAAGTTAATTATTGAGTCTGGTTATTAAAAATAGTGAAAAGTATGGAGGATAATATTCATGGAAAAGGATAATAAAGTATTAGGAACCCTATACGGCATAGGTGTTGGGCCAGGCGATGAAGAATTGTTAACTCTTAAAGCTGTAAATGTTTTAAAGAAGTGCCAAGTAGTAGTAGCACCTTCTGCTAAGGACGGTGGAAATAGCATAGCTCTGGATACTGCTAAAAATTTCATAAGCGAAGATAAGGAAGTTTTGATAAAACATTTTCCAATGGGTGGAGAAGAGCAAGAAGGTAAGATATATGAAGCTTTTAAAAGTATAGAGGAAAAATTGAAGGAAGGAAAAGATGTTGCTTTCTTAACTATAGGAGACCCTTTTGTATATAGTACATATATATATCTTTTAAGGTACATAAAGGAGCGAGGATATAATACAGAAACGGTTCCTGGAATTACCTCCTTTTGTGCCGCTGCAAGTATAGCAGGTGAGACAATTGTAATAGGTGATGAAAGAGTTTTAATTCTTCCTGCAACTCAAGTAGATAAAATAACGGATGAAAAGTTCGTAGTAATAATGAAGGTTTATAAGCTGGAGGAAAAGGTCTTAAATGTTCTTGAAGAGAAAGGCTTTAGATACACTTTTGTAAAGAGAGCTTATAGAGAAGGCCAAGAGGTTCTTAGGGATAGAGAAGAAATATTAAATAGCAGGGATTATATGTCACTTGTGATAGCACAGAGGGATTAGTAGATATAATTCTAGATTTAATTGATTAAAAAGGAGATATTTACGATGGAGAATACATTATATTTTATCGGAGCAGGTCCAGGGGACCCAGATTTAATAACTGTTAAGGGTAGAAAAATACTGTCAGAAGCTGATGTAATAATTTATGCTGGTTCTTTAGTTAGTAAGGAGCATTTTGAGTATTGTAAGGAAGGAGTAGAGATTCATAATTCTGCCTCTATGACTTTAAATGAAGTTATTGATGTAATAAATAACTCTTATAAAGAAAATAAAAAGATTGTAAGATTACATACTGGTGACCCTGCAATATATGGAGCTATAAAAGAGCAGATGGATGAGTTAGAAAAACTAAATATACCTTATAAGGTTATACCAGGAGTAAGCTCATTTACAGCGGCTGCATCAGCTATAAGTAAGGAATTCACACTTCCAAATGTAAGTCAGACAGTTATACTTACAAGAGTTGAAGGAAGGACCCCAGTACCAGAGAAAGAGGATTTAGAAAAATTAGCAGGCATAGGTGCATCAATGGCTCTTTTCTTATCAGTAAATATGATAGATAAAGTTGTAGAAAGATTAAGAAAAGGATACGGAAGAAATGTTCCTGTGGCGGTTATTCAAAGAGCTACTTGGGAAGATCAAAAGTGTGTTATAGGAACTTTAGATGATATTGCAGAAAAAGTTAAAGCAGAAAATATAACCAAAACAGCTCAAATACTTGTAGGAGATTTTATAAACTGTGAGTATGATAAGAGTCTTTTATATGATGAAAGCTTTACTCATATGTTTAGAACTGCTAAAGATGAAAATAGCAGTAATTAATGTAACAAAATCAGGAGAAATCATTGCAGAAAAGCTAAAAGATACCTTAGATATAAACTTATTCTCTAAAGATGCTGTAAAAGAATTTGGTATTAAAGAAGTTACTAAAACAGCTATGAAAGAACATAAAGCGGTGATATTTATTAGCTCAACAGGAATAGCTGTACGAGCAATTGCGGAGTATATTAAAGGAAAAGACGAAGACCCAGCAGTGCTAGTAATAGATAGCTGTGGTAAGTTCGTGATTAGCCTTTTAAGTGGACATTTAGGAGGGGCCAACGAACTTACATTAAAAGTGTCTGAAATACTTAATAATATTCCTGTAATTACAACCGCAACAGATAACTTAGGGGTTGTTGCTCCTGACATGATTGCTAAAGATAATGGGTTAGTAATAGATAATCTTAAAAGTGCCAAGGAAATTGCTGCTTTATTAGTGGAAAAGAAAGATGTAGGCTTTGTAGATTTAAAAGATAAAATATCTATACCAATAGGCTATACTGATGGACTGAAAAATGTAGGAGGACTTGTTTATGTCACTCATAATTTACAGGATCATATTCTAGAGAAATTACCAAATGAAATTAAAAATAATCAATGTAAACTATATAGAGATAATCTAATGAATGAATATAAGAGAATACCAGTTCTAAAACTTGTAAGAAGAGATATAGTACTCGGAATTGGATGTAGAAAAGACTTCAATCCAGAGGAAATGAAACATAATATAAAAAATCTTTTAAAAGAAAAGAATCTGGATGAACGATCTGTTAGAACTATAGCAACCGTTGAAGTTAAAATGAATGAGCAAGCAATACTAAAATTAGTAGAATACTTTAGATGTGAACTGAAAATATATTCAATAGATGAAATAAGGAAAGTACATAACAGGTATGAAGGTAGTGACTTTGTTGAAAAGACAATAGGTGTACGAGCTGTATCGGAGCCATGTGTAGAACTAACAGGGGCTAGGTTGATTACCGATAAGATTAAAATCAATGGAATGACAATATGTTTAGGAGAGCTTTATTAGTTGTTAGTGATAAACAATAGTAAAGTAGATGACTAATTTTCGAACTATACAGAAAAGGATGTGTTAAAATGGGAAAACTATACGTGGTAGGTATCGGTCCAGGAGGACTTGATCATATGACTTTAAAGTCAGTAAAAGCAATTGAAGAAAGTGAAGTTATTGTAGGATATACAAAATACATTGAAATGATAAAACCATTAATAAAGGATAAGATTGTAGTCTCTACTGGAATGCGTGGAGAAGTAGAGAGATGTAAGGAAGCTTTAGAGTTATCTAAAGATAAAATAGTTTCAATAGTAAGTACAGGAGATGCTGGGATTTATGGTATGGCAGGACTTATTTTGGAGATGAGAGTAGATGAAGTTGTCGAAGTAATCCCTGGAGTAACAGCATCCTCAGCAGCAGCATCAAGGGTTGGAGCGCCACTTATGCATGATAATTGCAACATAAGTTTAAGCGATCTTATGACGCCTTATGATTTAATAAAAAAGAGGGTTGAACTTGCTTCAGAGGGAGATTTTATTATTTCGCTATACAACCCTAAAAGTCACGGCAGACCTCTTTATTTAGGAGAATGTATTGGCATAATTAAAAAGTATAGAAAAGGAAATACACCAATAGCAGTAGTTAAAAATGCTTTAAGAGAAGGAGAAGAAATAACATTATTCACTTTGGATACCTTTGATGATAGCATAGTTGATATGTTTTCTATAGTAATTATAGGAAATAGTAAGAGTTTTACTAAAGATGGTCAGTTTATAACTCCTAGAGGATATCAAGTATAGCATAATTATTAATCGTCTGTTAATAATTTAGGTTTTAGAGTTGCAAATTCAAACAAAAACAAGAGGTGATACGAATGAGTAAAAAAGGTATATTAGTAGTAAGTTTTGGAACAAGTGTTATGGAAACATTTAGAACATGTATTGAAAGTACAGAGAATAGAATTAAGGAATGCTTTGATGGATATGATGTAAGAAGAGCCTTTACTTCATACATGATAATCAAAAAGTTAAAGGAAGAAAGCAATATTTTCATAGATAAAACAGAAGAAGCATTGGAAAAAATGAAAGCAGATGGATTCACAGAAGTTTACGTTCAACCTCTTCATATAATGCCAGGAGATGAATATGACAAGATAATTAACGCTGTTAACTTATATAAGAATTTTTTTGATAAATTAGTTTTAGGAAGACCTATACTATATAGGGAAAAGGATTACTTAATAGCAGCAGAAGCATTAAAAACTCAGCTACCAGAACTTGTTGAAAACTCTGGTGTAGTGCTTATGGGGCATGGCTCAACACATCCGGCTAATGCAAGCTATACATTACTTCAGTCTATAATACATGATAATGTATCAGATAAGATTTATGTAGGAACTGTAGAAGGATATCCTATGCTGGAGCATATTATTCCTAAGCTTAAAAAGGATAATATAAAAGAAGTAACATTAATGCCGTTTATGCTAGTAGCTGGAGACCATGCTATAAACGATATGGCAAGCGATGAAGAAGATTCTTGGAAAAGTATATTAGAGAAAGAAGAGTTTAAGGTCAATGTATTTCTTCATGGTTTGGGCGAAAATGGAGCATATCAGCAGATATATGTTCAGCATATAAAAGATTGTATAGAGGGTAATCCTCTAATGATAGGGTAAAATTATCTATAGATAGGAGTTTATCAATGATAGGATTAATTCTTGGAACTTCAGAAGGAAGAAAAATATTATCATTTTTAAATAATTATACAGAGGATATATTCGTATCTACTGCTACCGAGTATGGTGGTGAAATTCTAAAAGGTTATAAATATGCTTACCTGAATACAAGACCTTTACCATTAGAAGAGTTGATTAATACTCTTAGAGAAAAAGGCGTGAATCAATTAGTTGATGCAACACATCCTTATGCCTTAGAGGTTACTAAGAATGCTATTAAAGCATGTGAAGCTTTAAATATTGAATATATAAGATATGAAAGACCCTCTTCAATTCAAAAATTTAGTAATGAAAAGTATATTATAGAAGTTAATGATTATGATGAGCTTTATTATGAACTGAAAAATATAGATGGAACCATACTTAATACTACAGGAAGCAGAAATTTAGACAAGATGCTGTCAATGAACCTACAAAATAGAATAATTCATAGAGTACTACCTTCTATGAAAGTTATTCAAGAGTGCTTTGATAAAGGAGTAAGGCTTGATGACTTAATTGCAATAAAAGGTCCTATAGGGTATGAACTTAATTGTGCCTTTATTAACGAATATAATGCTAAGGCTATGATTCTTAAAGATAGCGGTATTGAAGGTGGTACAGAAGAAAAGCTTAGGGCTTGCATAGATACTAAAATATTTGCATTTGTTATAGGTAGGAAAGAGCTTGAATACAGGAATGTTTTTCATGATGTAGAAGGATTAGTTAAATACTTAATGAGGTTAAGAGGATAGTCATCGGAAAAATAAAGTGTAAAGGGTGTAGCTTATGGAGTTTACAGTAAATTACCCGGGGAGCTTTGGAGAGGTGTTGCAGGGAAGAATAAATAGTAAAGATTTATTGCTCTCTTGTCCTGTAGACATCTATACAAATGTTAGGGTTTTTGAATGTAATAATGCTGATAAAAAATTTAGTAATAAAAAGTCAGCTGATTTCCTTTATAATATTTTAAAACTTTGGGGATACGAGAGTTATTATAAAAATATAGATATAGAGATAAATTCTCAAATACCATATGGTAAGGGATTGGCAAGTAGCACAGCAGATTTATGCGGATTATATTATTGTCTGCTTAAAATGTTTCATAGAGAGGTTAACGAACAAGAGCTTATAGAACAGTGCATAAGAATAGAGCCAACAGATAGCATTATATTTAATGAAATGACTATATTCGATTATAAAAAAGGTATGGTTAAGGAATCTATAGGTGATTATTTTAAGTATAATATTCTAGCTTTTGAAGGTAGCAAAATAGTAGATACTGTAGAATTTAATAATAAAAACTTACCATCGTTAAGTGACGTAGATGATTTAGTGTCCACATTAAAAGAAGCTGCAAAGGAAAAGAACTTGGAAAAGCTTGCATATGTAGCTACAGAAAGTATACTAAGAAATCAGAAAAGGCTTCCTTATGATTTCTTGGAAGAAGTGATGAATATAAAGAGTAGAACTTCTGGTTTAGGCATAATAGGTGCTCATAGCGGTAGTGTTTTGGGTATCTTATATGAGGATCTTCAAGCTCTTAAATTTGCTGAAAGACTAGCTAATGGATTAGGCATTTGCAGGGTATATCCAGTAAAGACTTTAGAGAAGATAGATATATGATAGATAACTGATCAGAATTCTAAATATATATGAAAGAAGGAGATATCATGGATAATAAAGGATACATTCAAATTTATACAGGAAATGGAAAAGGAAAAACTACTGCGGCTTTAGGTTTATCACTTAGAGCAGTATGTGCTGGCAAGAAGGTTTTCTTTGGACAGTTTGTAAAGGGAATGAAGTACAGTGAGCTAAATGCAGTAAATTATTTACCAAACTTCACATTAGAACAGTTTGGAAGAAATACTTTTATATTTGGTAATCCAACGAAAGCAGATATAGAGGTAGCTAAAGAAGGATTAAAGAAAGCAGAAGAGGCTTTAACTTCAGGGCAATATGATGTTGTAGTCCTAGATGAAATAAATATAGCTATCTTCTATGAGCTTTTCAAAGTAGAGGAAGTTATAGAAATGTTAGACAAGAAAACTGAAAATGTGGAAGTAATTCTTACAGGAAGATATGCAAATGATAAGTTAATAGAGAAGGCTGATTTGGTTACAGAGATGAGAGAAATAAAACACTATTACACACAAGGCGTTCCGGCAAGAAAAGGTATAGAGGATTAATCCATAACCCCGTATTTATAGTACGGGGTTATATTATTTTATAATATAAGCTAAATAAAGGTTAACTATTTCAATAAATTAATTAAAGTTGAAAAGTTAACCTTTTTAACTTTAATTTTGAGAAGATGAAATCTTTTATTGGATTCTGCTTATTGCAATATAAATATATCAACATCTAGATTACTAAACCTCTAGGTAATTATAATTTCTATCATAAAGTAATAGTCATATTAAAAATCTATTAAGATTAAGTAACACTATAAATACCCTGTCATATTATATAGTAACGGAAGATTAATTAAAGTTTAAATGAGAATACCTCTGACTAAATTGACAAAAGAACTTACTATCACTTAAATAAATTACAAAACAATTTTTGAAGCAAAAGATCTCAAAGTATCAATATTTATAAAAAGATGTTGATATTAATGGTGATTAGTATGAAATAAGATGAGGAAAACAAATGAAGGATTTACTAGTAAAGCTAACAAGAGCTACTGTAGATATTTGCTTTAAATCAGGAGAAAAAATAGACAATGTGGTCATAGAACGTATAGTTGGAAACACAATAATCGCTAATTTTGATAGAAAAGTAACATTTGTTGATGTAGGACACATTGCCTATGTAACAGCAGAAAAAGGGATTATGGAAATTATGAAAACTGTGGTTGACAACAGAAAAGATACGGAAGAAGAAAGTAAAGAGAGTAAAAAAGAAAATTAATAATTTATATTATAGGAGGAAAAAAATGAAAGATTTGTTGGAAAAGATAACCAGAAGTACTGTGACAATTACTTTTAAATCAGGAGAAAAATTGGAGAATGTTATTATAGAAGCTGTACTTGGAAATACAGTTGTAGCTAATCATGAAGGAAAACTAACACTTATTGAAATACCACACATTGGCTATATTTCAATAGGAACAGGTATAATGGAAGTTATGGAAACTATATTAAAGAGCCAAAACCAAAATCAAAATGGTGAGCAAAAACAAGAAAATAAAGATAGTAAAAAATAATTAAATTAAAGGAGGAAAGCAAATGAAAGACTTACTGGCAAAGTTGACAAGAAGTAATGTAAGCATTTGCTTTAAATCAGGAGAAAAAATAAAAAATGTAGTTATAGAAGCTGTAATGGATAAGTCTATTATTTCCAATGTTAATGGAGAAATTACTATAATTGAAATACCACATATTGCCTATGTTTCTGCTGAAGCAGGATTGATGGAACTAATGGAAACTATATTAAAAGAGACAAGTACACAAGAAGAAAGTAATAATAGTAACAGCAGCAATAGTAACAGTAGTCAAGATAGTGAAGAAAGAAATAATGAAAAAGACAGTGAAAAGAATAATAAAGATGAGAAGAAAGATGATAGTAAAAATGAAAGAAATGATGACAGAAAAGAATACAGAAATAATGACAGGAGAAATGAAAGCAGATACGATAAAAAAGAAGACAAACGCTCATTTGGATATTAGTAGAAAAGTAATTTGATAGACTTAATTTTATCTCCAGAGCAGATAGTAAGGGGCTAGGCAAATAAATATAAGGTGTTTGTGTATTAGTCTATTTTTAGTTAAATTATATATACGATTTCAATATATATTAAGGTGATAAATCTAGAGTGTTATATTTTAGGAAAAATTCCTTTGTTTAGAATATGTGCAAAGGAATTTTTTCTTTTCATATATTAGAAAAGAAGTTATTAAAATTTCAGATAACTAGAGTTTTATTATATTAATTAATGTTTAAATTTTCTACCATATGAAGAATGAGAATTCATCAGTAATTTAGATGATAAAAGGAGAAATAGTGGTATTCCTTTATGATTACAACTAAATGGACTCATAATTGGACTGATATATGGATTAATCCATGTGTCAGTCCTTTGACTTGGATGAAAAGCTGTAATAAAATTTAATTAATGATTTAAACGAGCAAAATTGAAAACAAGCTCTTGTTTAAAATGATAGGCTGAAATTTAGGTATGTTTTAATAATATAAGGAGGCATAGCAGTAAATGTTTAGTAAGAAAGAAAATTTGTTAAGGGTCCTAATGATAATAATAGGCAGTTTAATTTATTCAGTTGGAGTTAACACCTTTATCATACCTCATAAGTTTTTAAGTGGAGGGGTTGCTGGAATAGCAATAATACTTCAATACATTATGGGTATATCTTCAGGTTATTTTGTAATACTTATCAATATTCCAATCTTTTTGATTGGTATAAAAGCTGTTGATAAGGAGTTTGGTATTTTTAGTTTTATAGGTATGATTGCTATGTCACTTTCTCTAATATTAACAAGGCAGTTGCAAAACTTTTATTATATGCCAGACCCATTACTTTCGTCTTTATGTGGTGGAATTATAATGGGACTTGGATGTGGAATAATATTTAAGAATAGAGCATCGCAAGGCGGTACAGATATTATAGCCGTAGTAGTTAAGAAAAAGTATGGGATATCAATAGGAAATATAGGATTCATGATAAATGCTGTGATTGTCGCTATCGGTATGTTTATTGGGAACTTAGAAACTGCGGTTTATACTTTAATAGCGATGTATTTGAGCTCAGCAGTGCTCGACAGAGCTATTCAAGGTTTTGATAAGGAAAAAGTGGTTCTCATTGTCACTGGAGAGTGTGATGGAGTTAAGCAAGCCATTTTACAGAAGTTAGGTAGAGGAGTAACTTACCTTTATGGAGAAGGTGCTTATACTGGTGATAAAAAGAAGATTATATACTGTATTTTAACTTCAAGAGAACTTGAACAAGCAAAAAACCTAATTGAAAATATAGATTCATCTGCTGTAGTATCTATAATGGATACAGCTGAAGTTCGTGGAAAAGGCTTCAAAGCAGCTGCTTTTTAGATGACTTAATTATGAAATTCTTCCATCTACTAAATAAACCTAATAGATGCTTTTATATAGTTAAAGCTAGTCCGATGACTAATTAAAATAAAGACCTCCTTTAGTAACAGGTACTAAAGGAGGTCTTTATTTTAATTTATTTTAGTTATATATCAGGACTATAATAAAATTATCATTTAAAGAATAAGTAAAAGGTAATTTTCTAACTATAATTAATAGTGCATTATTAGTGAATTATTTACAAAGTGTATATTTTATGACCAAAATTGTCAAAAAATGTTGACAATATATGATTGATTTTGTAAAATTTTAGATGTAAGCAAGTGATAACTAACATAGGAGTTTATTATGAGAAGAGATTATTTAAGCAGAAAAGAAAGTATCATTTTAACCACTATTGAAATAATTAATGAATTAGGTATAGAAGAATTATCAACCAGGGAAATTGCAAAAAGACAGGGAGTTACTGATGCCTCGTTATATAGACATTTCAATAGTAAACAGAGCATACTGCTAGGGGTATTAGAATATTATTCTCAATACGATACCATGATTAACAATACAATAACTAATAACAAATTAAAATCAAAAGAAAGTATAATCTTTTTTTATAAATCCTTTGCGGAATACTATGAAAACTTTCCAGCAATAACTGCTATTTCACATTTGTATACAACCTTTCTTTACGATGATGTATTAGGGCATAAAATAAGGGAGGTGTACGAAAATAGACGTAATTGCATAATTGGAATGGTGCGAGATGGACAAATAAATGGCGAAATAAGTAAAAGCTTTGCAGAGGATGAACTTGCAGATATAATTATTGGACTGTTTAGTTCTATAACCCTTAGATGGCGAATGAGTGAATATAGTTTTAAACTTAAGGATAAGGTGTTATCTAGCTTAGTTTCATTATTAAATATTTGTTAAAAACACAAAAATACAGGAGATGATTATTTTGAAAAATGTACTTATAGTTGATGATTCGTTATTTATGAGGTTATCGTTAAAAACAATGTTAGAGAGAAATGGTTATAATGTTATAGGAGAAGCTGAGAATGGCAGAATTGGTGTCGAAAAATATAAAGAACTTCATCCTGATATTGTTACAATGGATATAACTATGCCAGAAATGGATGGACTAGAGGCACTTAAGAAAATTAGAGAATTTGATGCTAATAGTAGAGTTATAATGGTATCAGCTGTTGGGCAGGAGACAAATGTACGGAACGCTATTATATATGGTGCCAAGAGTTTTATTGTTAAACCATATAAAGAAGAGCATATTTTAAAGATGCTTGAAAAACTGTAAGTATCTAAAAACAGGTTTGGAGGAGATGGGGTTGGTGAGTAATAATTCTAATAGAGAACCAATGCTGGATATGTTTATCTTTGAAACCTTCCAGTTAATAGAACAACTTGAAGTAGCAATATTAAATAGTGAAAAGATATCTGAATTTTCTAAGTCTACTATAAATGAAATCTTTAGGATTATGCATACAATCAAAGGATCATCCGCTATGATGCTATTTAATAATATTTCCGCTTTAGCACATTCAATTGAAGACTTGTTTTTTTACATCAGAGAAGAAAAAGAAATATCCGTAGGTTACTCGGAGCTCGCAGATATAGTATTAAAGTGTGTTGATTTTATCAGATGTGAAGCTGGTAAACTTGATAGTGGGCTTGAATCTGATGGAGATTCGTCTCAACTTATATCGGAAATAAGTAACTTACTTAATAATATAAAACCTTCAAAAGAAATTGAAAGGGATTTAACTGTTTCTAATTATGAGGTTAATGAGGTGGAAGAACAGCAAAAATACTATATTCCACAGGTAAAGCCACAGATAGATCCACAAAAAAATATTTACCATGCATTGATACGATTTGAGATAGGGTGTGAGATGGAAAATATAAGGGCATTTACAGTCATACACAACCTTAAGCAAATGGCAAGCTCAATAGAATACTATCCAGAAGACATAGTTGAAAATGATGACAGCGACAAGATAATTCGAGAAGAGGGATTCAACATTATATTCGAATCGAATAACAATATTAATGAGATAAGAACTTTTTTTGAAAACACGATTTTCTTAAGGGAATTGGAAGTTGAGATAATCGATGATAATGAGAAAATTGAGATGTTACGTAATAAATTAAGTTCTAAAGTACCTCAAAGCGAACAACTTGCTATAGATGCAATTGGAGTAGGCACCAGTTCAATTGATAAAGATACACCTAACAAAGATGCTATAAATATAATTGAAACAGATAAGCAGGAGGCATTTAATCACGTAAGTCAAAGTATGATTAATGTCAGTGTGGAGAAATTAGACAAACTTCTGAATCTAGTAGGTGAATTGGTAATTTCAGAAGCTATGGTAACTCAAAACCCGGAATTAAAAAATCTTCAATTAGATAACTTCTACAAGGCTGCAAGGCAATTAAACAAAATTACAAGTGAGCTTCAGGATATAGTTATGTCAATAAGAATGATACCTCTTTCTAATACATTTCAGAAGATGAATAGAATTGTAAGGGATATGACAAAGAAGCTTGGCAAACAGGTAGAACTTCAATTATTGGGGGAAGAAACGGAAGTTGATAAAAACATTATTGAACAAATATCTGATCCTTTAATGCACTTAGTAAGAAACGCCATAGACCACGGTATTGAGTCTCAAGAAGAAAGGATAGCATCAGGTAAAAGTGAAAAATCACAAATAATATTAGAAGCAAAAAATGCTGGTGGAGATGTATGGATAACCGTCAAGGATGATGGTAGAGGCCTAGACAAGTTAAAAATCTATAGTAAAGCAAAAGAACATGGTCTTGTAACTAAGTCATTAGAGGAATTGAAGGATAAAGACATCTACTCACTTATATTGCTACCTGGTTTTTCAACAAATGATTCAGTTACTGAATATTCAGGTCGTGGTGTTGGGATGGATGTGGTGGCCAAGAATATTAAAAATATTGGAGGCAGCATACTGATTGACAGTATACAAGGAAAAGGGACTACTATATCTCTTAAGATACCGTTAACTATGGCTATTATTGATGGTATTAACATATCTGTCGGCAATGCTAGATATACTGTACCTACTCCATCAATAAAGGAGTTTTTCAGAATCAAAGAAAATGAGATAATTATTAATCCTGAGAGTAATGAAATGATTATGATAAGAGGAGAATGTTATCCCATTTTAAGATTACACGAATATTTTAGGGTGCAAACGCATATAACGAAGTTGCAAGATGGGATTATAGTTATGATGGAGTCGGAGTCAGGAACTTTATGTTTATTCTGTGATTCTTTGCTAGGAGAGCAGGAAGTTGTTGTAAAACCACTGCCCAAATACATTAAAAAAGTAAAGGGAGTGGCAGGCTGTACACTGCTAGGAGATGGTAGTATTAGCCTCATACTGGATATTGCAGCATTAATCAACCCATAGTTTTGATAAGCATAAGTGGCTGCAATATGAATTATGCCACAGTGATTGGAGGGGAAAGTGTAATGGAAAAGTTGGTAGAGGAAGATTTACTAGAGCAGGAGGAGGATACCCAAAAGGGGAAGTTTCTTACTTTTTCACTTGGAAATGAGTTTTATGGAATAGAGATTAAATATGTTACAGAAATTATAGGAATCCAGCCTATAACGGAAGTTCCACAATTGCCAGAGTATGTAAAAGGAATTATTAATTTAAGAGGCAAAATTATTCCAGTAATGGATGTAAGACTTCGATTTAAAAAAGAGCAAAGAGAGTACAATGACAGAACCTGTGTAATTGTGATTGATATTAAAGATATATCTATAGGACTAATTATTGATAGTGTTTCAGAGGTGCTCTCCATACAAGAGCAAAATATAGTTCCACCACCTACAGTAAGCAAAGGTTTTCAAAACAGATATATAAAAGGGATAGGTAAAGTTGGGAGTGACGTGAAACTTATTCTTGATTGTGAAAAGCTGCTTACGGAAAATGAAATTGTAGATTTAAGCAATACATTTTAGAAAAAGTGATTAGAGGGGGAATATTAAAATGAAATGGTTTTATAATATGAAAATTGCCACAAAGCTTTTAATTGGTTTTATAACTGTTGCAATAATTGCTGGTATAGTAGGCGCTATAGGAATTATAAATGTTAGCAAAATTAATAACTTAGATACAGATATGTATGAGCGACATACTGCCACAATGCCTGATTTAGCAAATATAATCGGTGACTATCAGATGGAAAGAACAATATTGAGAGATTTATTAATATTAAAAGATCCTGGTAAAAGACAGGATAACATAAATAAATTTAAAGATTTAGATAAATCTATAGATAATAGTATAGCGCACTTTGAAAATGGAGCAAAGGATGCCCAGGTACTTAAAAATCTTAATGATTTAAAAAAATCAACTGACTCATTTAGACAATTTAGAGATAAGCAAGTAACTCTTGTGTTAGCAAATCAAGAACAGCAGGTGACAGATAGCATATATAGTGATGGAGTACCAATAGCTAATAATATGCAAACGGCTATTGACAACCTAACAAAATTAAAGACGGACTTAGCAAAAGCAGCTTCAGATAGTAATACATCAGTGGCAAAGTCAACTGAAATAATAATGCTAATTATAATCGCAATAGGTGTAGCTATTGCAATTGCTCTTGGTATTTTCATATCAAGGATTATTAGTAATCCAGTTAAAAAAATGGTCGATGTGGCAGAAAAGCTTGCCTTAGGTGATTTAAATGTAAATGTAGAGTCTAATACAAAAGATGAAATTGGGGAACTTATGGCATCCTTTAGCAAGATGACTAAGGTTTTACATGACTTGGTGGCTGAACAAGGAGAATTAATAAAGGCATCTTCCGAAGGAAATTTAAGTGTTCGTGGAAATGAAAATAGGTTTGAAGGTGGCTACCGTGAAATTCTGGCAGGAATAAACAGTATATTAGATGCTGTAACAGAACCTATAAAGGAATCAGCAGCTGTTCTTGAAAAAGTAGCAAAGGGAGATCTAAAGGTTAGCGTAAAAGGAAATTATAAAGGTGATCATGCGCAGATTAAGCATGCTGTTAATGATACTGTTACTAGTCTTGCTGGTTATGTAAGTGAAATCTCTGAAGTATTGACTGAAATGGCAGGAGGTAACCTAAATGTAAGTATAACAAAGGATTATATGGGAGACTTTGTGGAGATAAAGGATTCACTAAATCAGATAATACAGGCTTTAAATGAAGTTTTAAGTGATATTAATAATGCTGCACAGCAAGTGGCTTCAGGTGCAAATCAGGTTTCAGATTCTGCCCAATCATTATCACAAGGTTCAACAGAACAGGCAAGTTCAATCGAAGAGTTAACTGCTTCTATAGAAGAAATTGCAGCTCAAACGAAACAGAATGCAGTAAATGCAAATCAAGCAAATGAATTATCATTGAGCGCAAAAGATGATGCGGTACTTGGTAATAATCAGATGAAAGAAATGTTAAATGCCATGGATGATATTAACGAATCTGCAGGAAGTATATCAAAAATAATAAAAGTAATTGATGAAATAGCATTCCAAACTAATATTCTTGCTTTAAATGCTGCAGTTGAAGCTGCAAGGGCAGGTCAGCATGGTAAAGGCTTTGCAGTGGTAGCAGAGGAAGTAAGAAATCTTGCGGCACGTTCAGCAGATGCTGCAAAAGAAACTACAGCACTTATTGAAAGTTCTATAAAAAAAGCAGAAGGTGGTACAAAAATAGCTAATGAAACTGCAAATTCTTTAAATGGAATTGTTCAGACTGCTTCGAAGGTAGCAACATTAGTTGGTGAAATTGCATCTGCTTCTAATGAACAGGCTTCTGGAATAGCACAGATTAATCAGGGGATTACTCAAGTATCACAAGTTGTACAGGCTAATTCTGCTACTTCTGAAGAAAGTGCTGCAGCTAGTGAGGAATTATCTGGACAAGCTAAAACTTTAAAACAAATGGTTGGAAGGTTCAAGTTAAAAAGAGGTAATTCAAATATTAATAAACTTGAAGAGTTAAATCCTAATGTACTCAGAATGTTAGAAAACATGGCAGAAAGAAAAAGGAATAATACAAGGGATGTTAATGAAGCTATAGCAGAAGCTGCTGTTACCAAAACTAGAATTGCATTAAGTGATGAAGAATTCGGAAAATATTAAGATAGATATTGGAATAAGGAGAGTCTTAAAAAGGCTCTCCTTGATACTAAAAATATGCAGGTGATTTAGATGATAGATATTTCAGAGAAAGAGTATGTTCAATTAGCAGACTTTATTAAAATTCACTACGGTATCAATTTAGGAAATCATAAGAAGGCACTTGTAACGGGAAGACTTCAGAGTGTTCTTGCTCAAAAGAATTTTAATAATTTTTCGGAATACTATAATTATATGATTTCTGATAAAACTGGTGATGCTATTATAAATTTGATTGACAAAATTACAACTAATCATACCTTTTTTATGAGAGAAGTCGATCATTTTTATTTCTTTAGAGATAAGGTTTTACCATATCTTGAAAGTACCGTAAAAGATAAGGATCTCCGCATCTGGAGTGCAGGGTGTTCCACTGGTGAGGAGGCATATACCCTTACAATGATTATAGATGAGTTTTTCGGTCCTGATAAAAAGTGGTGGGACTCAAAAGTACTGGCAACTGATATTTCAAGCAAGGTTTTAAACATGGCAGTTAAGGGTGAATATAGTAATGTAGAGATTGCAACACTCCCTGTAAACTGGAGATTAAATTATTTTAAAAAATTTGATAGTGAAAATAGCATTCTTGTTGATAGGATAAGAGATGAGGTTATATATAGAAGATTTAATTTAATGGATAAAGTTTTTCCATTTAAAAAGAAATTTCATGTGATATTTTGTAGAAACGTAATGATATACTTTGATAATAAAACAAAATTAGATCTAGTGAATAAATTCTATGATTCCTTGGAGTATGGAGGATATCTCTTTATTGGACATTCGGAGTCACTTAATAGTGATAGAACAAGGTTTAAATACATTATGCCATCCGTCTACAGAAAGGAATAAAAGTTATGATTACAGGCAGAAAAATTAAGGTTTTAGTTGTAGACGACAGTCTTGTCTTTAGAGAAGTTTTGTCAAGAGGGGTGTCCACAGACCCTATAATTGAGGTTGTGGCAAAAGCTGTAGACCCATTCGATGCAAGAGACAAGATTTTAAAATATGAGCCTGATGTTATGCTATGTGATGTTGAAATGCCTAAGATGAACGGCATAGAGTTTATAAGAAGGTTATTACCGCAATATTCTCTACCGGTGGTTGTTGTAAGCACTGTAAGTGAAGCTGTATTTGATGCGATTAATGCAGGAGCTGTTGACTTTGTTGCAAAACCTGATGTACAGTCGGTAAAAAGCGTAGAGACATTTATAGATGAACTAATTCTTAAAATTAAAATTGTATCAATGGCTAATATGTCTCTTAAAAGACATGTTGGTGAAGTTCAAAGAATCGTGGGTGAAAAAAGTGATGCAATTGACAATAAGATAATCGCAATTGGGTCATCTACTGGAGGAACAGAGGCTATTTACAAGATATTGAAGTCATTTTCTGAAAATATACCAGGTATTGTAATAGTACAGCATATACCCCCTATATTCTCTCGTATGTTTGCAGAAAGACTCAATAATACTACCTCCCTTAAGGTAAAAGAAGCTCAAACAGGAGATATAGTTACTCCAGGACATGTTCTAATAGCACCTGGAGATCAACATATGAAGCTTAGAAAAATAGGGGGTATGTATCGAATTGAATGTTTTCATGGAGATAAAGTAAATGGGCACTGCCCTTCTGTTGATATGCTTTTTGAATCTGTTGCAAAGGAAGTTGGTAGTAATGCTATAGGTGTCATTTTGACAGGAATGGGATATGATGGTGCTAAAGGATTACTTTCTATGAGGAAAAAGGGTGCAAGAACAATTGGGCAGGATGAAAAATCTTCCGTCGTTTATGGTATGCCGAGAATGGCGTTTAGTATTGGTGCAGTTGAAAAACAGACATCTCTTGAAAGAATACCCCAATTAATATATTCGATGTTAAAGATAAGATGAATTTATAAATAGAAATTAAGAAGTTAAAAAAATTAATACAAATATTTGATTTAATAAGGAGGTTAGTGCATAAATGAGAAAGGTCCTAAGGGTATTATTTGTAGGTAGCCTAGATTTAACTATTAAATTAGTAACTGAATATCTTGAAAGTCTTGATTATGAACTAGCAACCGACTGGATTACAAATGAGACAGAAATGAGAAGAAAGCTTGAAGAAAGTGAATGGGATATTATAATATCAAATTATTGCTGCTATGGGTTCACGTCGTTAGCTGCGTTACAAGTTATGAATGAATACAAACTTAATCTTCCTTTTATAGTAGTGACAGATAAAGAGTTTGATGACTCAGCTGTGGAATTAATGCAAAATGGGTGTCATGATTATATTGAAATAGATAATATCGGAAAGCTAGAATTTGTTATTAAACGTGAACTTAAGGAAACAAAGATTAGATTAGAAAATAAACTAGTAAGACAGAGATTAGTGGAAGAAAATAATCAGATTGCAGTTACACTTTCAAGTATAGGAGATGGTGTAATTTCTTTAGATTTGGAAGGTAGAATCATCATCTTTAACACAGCAGCTGAAAAACTTACAGGATACACAAGTAAGGAGGTTATAGGAAAACACTTGGATAGCATATTTGTCCTCATGGGTAAGAATGGACAAATATTAGAAAGCCCATTTAATATGACATTAGACTTAGACACTTCTATTGGATTAAAAGATTACACTAGGATGATTTGTAAGGACGGTTTAAAAAAATATGTATCTGCAAGTAGTGCTCCCATTAAAAATAATAATGTTACTATTGGAGTTGTCATAGTATTTCGTGATATTACGAGAATTCGTCAACTTCAGGAAGACATAAAGAAATCTGCAAGTTTTTATACAACGCTATTTGAAAACTTTCCTACGTTTATATGGATGTTAAACGTTGATGGTAAGCTTGGTTATTTTAACAAGACATTCTTGAAATACACAGGTATTGTGTCGGTTGAGGAGATTCAGAATGTCTTTTGGAATATAATTCATCCAGAGGACAGAGACTATTGCTGGGTGACTTATTTAAAAAAATCCAATGATAGAGATCCGTTTGAATTACAATGTCGAATTAGAAGGTATAATGGAACATATCATTGGATTTTGATGAAGAGTAATCCTTACTATAATGAAGATGGTGTATTTGAAGGCTATATAGGAACAGGCTATGATGTAAATGATAAAAAAAAGGCTGAAGAAGCACTAATACTTAGCGAAGGAAAGTATAGAAATCTCTTTAATAATGCAAATGACGCAATATTTGTTTACCAGTTACTGGACGGTCATAAAGCTAATAGTGCCAAGTTTATAGAGGTAAACGATATAGCAATGGAAAGGTTTCAGTACAGTCGAGAGGAACTTTTGGGGATGTCCGTTGCTAACATTTATAATTCAAATGATATTGAGGAATTTGAAAATAATATTAAACTATTAATTGAAAAAAAGCACTTAACATTTGAAATTTCTCAGATAAGGAAGGATGGTAAGAGTATACCTGCAGAGGTTAGTGCTCATTGTTTCGTAATGGGTGGAAAAGAGGTAATATTATCTATATCAAGAGATATTACAATACGGAAAGAAGCGGAAATACGGATAGAGGAAAATGAGAAAAAATACAAATCACTATTTATGAATATGATAGATCCATTCTTATACGGCAAAATTATAGTTGACGATTATAAAAAGCCTATAGATTTTACTTTAATCAAAGTAAATAGTGCATATGAAGGCTACTCTAGAATTATGAAGGAGGCACTGATAGGGAAGAACTATTCAGAAATATGTGAAAAAGACGATGTATTATTATCCATGATTGAATTTTGTGGTAAATCAGCACTAAACGGAGAAAGTTTTAAATTTGAAAATGTATATTCCCCAAGAAAAGATAAGTGGTTTTCAATTACAATCTACAGCCCTAAGGAGGGGTATTTTGCCACTATATTAAGAGATGTAACTGAACAAAGAGAGTTTGAAGAGGAGTTAAGAAAGACTAAGCATGCAGCAGAAGTTGCAAATCAGGCTAAAAGTGAATTTCTTGCAAATATGAGTCATGAAATTCGAACTCCGCTAAACGGAATTTTAGGAATGACAAACCTAACTCTAATGACAGATTTGAATGTTGAGCAACAGGAAAACTTAAATATAGTCAAGTCATCTGCCAATTCTCTATTGAAAGTAATAAATGACATATTAGATTTTTCTAAAATAGAAGCTGGTAAAATGGAGCTATATAATAGAGAGTTTAAAATAGATGATCTCCTGG
Organism: Clostridium sp. CS1-1; assembly: GCF_056135525.1. Lineage (NCBI taxonomy): Bacteria > Bacillati > Bacillota > Clostridia > Eubacteriales > Clostridiaceae > Clostridium > Clostridium sp. CS1-1. The sequence continues at coordinate 1,026,126 of NZ_CM148680.1, forward strand.
AAGAAACTGTAAAGCCTTATGCAAAACTGGCACATAAAAAAGGGCTTTCAATTTATTATAATATACTTGACGATGTTCCAAAGGTTGTGTTAGGTGATGAAGGTAAATTACAACAAATACTTAATAATTTAATCAGTAATTCGGTTAAATTCACAGAGAAAGGTAAAGTTGCTGTTCTTGTTAAGTGTAGGAAATATACTGATGAATCAGTTGAATTGGAATTTAACGTCGAGGATACTGGAATTGGTATTGATAGTGATAAGATAGGACTTCTATTCAAAAGTTTTAGTCAGGTCGATGGTTCTTATACGAGAAAGTATGGAGGAACAGGTCTAGGGCTAGCTATCAGCAAACAACTTGTGGAAATGATGGGAGGCAATATTTGGGTTGAAAGCGAGAAAGGAATAGGCAGTAGATTTTTATTTACGGTTAAGTTTAATATCAGTGATAAATTTACACAGGTGCATAATATGACATCTGAACTACAAAATGAGAATAAGACTTTACGGATATTGTTAGTTGAAGACGATGATGTGAATCAGCTTGTTATAAGTCGTATGTTGAAAAGTTTAGGATATGAATTTATTGTTGTTGGCAATGGTAAGGAAGCTGTTGACCTATATAAAAAAGAGAGATTTCATACTATACTAATGGATGTGCAGATGCCAGAAATGGATGGTATTGAAGCAACTAAATTAATACGCAAGTTTGAAGACGAATTAAATTGCCATGTGCCTATCATTATACTTTCTGCTCATGCTTTAAAAGGTGATAGAGAGAAGTTTATGGCAGTTGGTGTAGATGAATATCTTTCAAAACCTTTTGATTTGGAGAATTTGCAAGAAGCAATAGAAAAGGTTGTAGGCGACAGGATATATGAAGCAAAGATACATGAAAGTGACGACCCTAAACAGGATACCAATATATATCAATTTATAATGAATGGAGAGGAAGAGGTAGCTTTAGATGACGGGCAGTTGATAGTTAACGAATTATTCAATGATATGACACAGCTAGAGTATCTATTTAGTAACGGTAAATTGTTAAATAGTAAGGATTTTGGTGTGGTGGAACAATTAGCTCATCGTATAAAAATCTCATCTTCACAGCTTGGTCAAAAGGGAATTAAAAATACATCCTTTAAAATTGAGATGGCTACAAGAACAGTGGACATTGATAGTGTAGAAAAATTATTTAGAGAACTTCGCAAACAAATTGAAGAGTTCAAATTAAATAAAATATAAAGTTTAACGAAATTGTACAAGTAAGATAGCAGTAATAATGTAACTTAATAATGAATTTCAGAATATCGCTAGACTGAAAGATTCACTAAGTAGTAAAGGAGAAATTTTATGAGAATACTTATTGCAGAGGATGATTATGCAAGCAGAAAATACCTTCTAAAATTGCTTTCAAAGTTAGGACAATGCGATTTAACCTTAGATGGAATTGAAGCTCTAGATGCATTTTTGATGGCACTGGATGAAGATAAACCTTATGACCTTTTGTGTCTTGATATTATGATGCCAAAAGTTGATGGAATTAAGGTATTAAAAACAATAAGGGAAATAGAGAAACAAAGAAATATCAGTAAAGATAACGGAGTTAAGGTTATTATGACAACAGCTCTTAATGACGTTGAGACTGTAAAAAGATCATTTAATTTGGGATGTGAGGCATATGCAGCAAAACCTATTGATGAAGAAAAACTTATGGAAGTTATTAATAAATTGGGGTTACTTCCAAATTTATAGTAACTTTTTAAAATATATAGCGCAAGGAAGTAAAGAAATATGCAAGTACGTACCATCTTTATAAGTAATTGTGAAGATAATATAGAATTTATATACAATGAAATAAAAAAGTCTGGTAGCAATATGGTTATTCAGCATGTCAGTTCTAAAAAATTGGCTGCTGAATTACTTCTAAAATTTAATTTAGATTTAATTCTATTTGATTATGAATCTAAAAGCTTAAGTTATTCTGATATTATTGATTTAAGAGAAGAACTTTGCCCTCATATTCCTGTGATTCTTATTTATAAGAAAATTGAAATGGCTGAAGTTGTAAAGGCTTTTCGCGTTGGAGTTAATAATTTTATGTCAATTTTCAACTTACCTAATATAAATGAATCAATGAAGTTTGCCATAAGCGATCTTAGTAGTATGGTCCAGCTGAAAGAATTAGGAGGGAAAGTAAGAGAGCTAAACCTAGATAAGAAGCTTAGAAGTGCTATAAAAAATAATGAATTTACAGTATTTTATCAACCTCAGATTAGTATTGAAACAGGGAAAATAGTAAGTATGGAGGCATTAATACGATGGATGCATCCCATTGATGGGATGATATCACCGACGGAGTTTATTCCACTTGCAGAGGAAACTGGATTGATTATACCAATTGGAGAATTTGTGTTACTAACCGCCTGCAAGCAAAATAAGTTATGGCAGGAAAAGGGATATGGATGTAAACGCATTGCTGTTAATATTTCTGCAAAACAGTTGATGGATAAGGATTTTATATTTACTATTAAACGAGTACTTATGGAAGCAAGATTAGAACCAAGATGGTTAGAAATTGAGATTACCGAAAGTATCATAATGAATAACCTTGACTTGGTAGTTGACAAACTTAGAGAATTAAGGAATATGGGAATTAGAATTGCACTAGATGACTTTGGTACGGGGTATTCTTCCTTAAACTATTTAAAACGGCTGCCAATAGATACTATCAAGATAGATAAATCCTTCGTTGATGAAATTCATTTTGGAAAAAATGATCAGTCAATTACAAAAGCAATAATAGGTCTTGCACATGATATTAATCTGGATATAGTAGCTGAAGGTGTTGAAAATAATGATCAATTATTATTTCTTAGAGAACAGGCTTGTGATAGGGTACAGGGATATCTATTTAGTAAGCCTCTACCTGCCGAGGAATTTGAAATGATGCTTGGCTCTGAAAAGGAACAGATTAAAAACTAAAAAATTATATATTTTGTAAACGAAACAGGTAACCATTAATTTAATAAAAATCTCTCTTAGTAATAAAGCTGACTAAGGGAGATTTTTATTTTAATTAAAGCAAATAACTTAACTATAATATAAATAATTTGCTTAGTTAGTACAGAAAATAGACTTATTCAAAGTAAAGGATGGTGATTATAATAAAATCTTTATTAGAGAAATATATGGATAAAATAAAAGTTATGGATGAAAAAGAATATTTATTTGGAGTGATATTATATAGTATAGCGCCTACACTAGCAGGGCACAAACCATCTTCAATAATTACATTGAGTATAAATAACGGAGATTTATGTTCCTTATGGGAAAAGTATGAAGGAGCATTTTTATTGGAATGGGATATAGAATTTTATGAAGTAAAAAAAAGAGATAAGGCGATAACTTTGTTATTTTATAATAGAAAAAAACTTATAGAAGTAATTTATGAAGAAGCGAATATGGAATTTTTATATCAGTTTGGATATAGATTAGATTTTAGTTTGGAGGAAAATTTAGAAGTTCTTAGGCTAAGATTTGAAGAGGGTTTTCCACATGAAATAGGAATATTTTTAGGGATTCCGCTAGAAGAAGTTATGTGTTTTATGGAAGGGCCTGATAGAGAATGTTTACTTTGTGGCTACTGGAAAGTATATAATAATCTTGAGTATGCTAAGGAAAGTTTTTCAAAGTATGACAGTGATAAAAATAGTGTAATTAGATGTATATTAGAAGGGGTGAGACCTTCATTAGTAATGAGGCTTTAAAAGTTATACTGGTGTCACTTATATAAGAATAGATAATTACTACATTTGAACCATGGGTGACACTGGTAAGTTAGGAATATATATCATATTGAAATTAGGCATCTTAATACATTACACTTATAGTATAAGTACAAGCTTTAACTATGGAGGTACGTATTATTGAAAAGGAGAAATAAGTTTATTTCGTTTATAGCGACATTAGCACTAACTACCATGTGTTTATCATACAATACCTATGCAGCGTCATCTACACCGTCATATATAACAAGGCAAGAAGCGCAAAATAGAGGTTATAATATGGCATATGTGGTATGGAATTATGTAAAAGGTTTAAATGGAAATGTGATAAGCGGGACTGAATTGCCTGATCAACTAAAGGATAAAGAGTCTTCCGAGGAATTTGGTATACCTTATAACTGGGGGGGATTAGATGGTAATGATACAGGCTCTGTAACCAGATGGGGCAGTTTTCTAGACGCAATGGATAAAGGGGCTATGGCTGGAAACGTAGAAACAGAAGGTGGGTATAAACTTGGAACTGCAGGTTTAGATTGTTCTGGATTTGTCCAAAGTTCTTATAAAATTCCTGGATGGAAACAGTCAACTAGTACTTTAGGACAATATTTAACATCAATATCCTTTGATGAACTTAAAAATATGGATGTGCTTTTAGATAAGGGAAGTCATGTGGCTTTCTTTCAGTCATGGGTTTATGATGATTATGGTGAAAAAATAGGAGCTACTACACTAGAGGCAACAGTAGGAAATAGAGATAGTAGTGGTGAGAAAGTTAAGGAATATTATAGGTCTTTAGAAGAGTTGACCTCTACATTTGTTCCTGGAAGGTATAAGTATATAGGCAGTGATTTTATAGAAAATAATTCTGCTGAACCCATTGTAGAGAGTCCTTTATATAGACAAGCTATTGGTAAAAATAATAATAGTCTATATTTTAACTGGACTTTTGATGATACTGTAAGTGGCGGTTACCAAACAGCTTATAGAATTAGATTATACGAAGGAGATATTGACGGAAAATCAAAATTTGTTACTCAAGTTTCTGAGAATACTTCTAATACTGAGAAAACCATAGAGTTAAAAGATATGGTAGAAGGAAATTATTATTTTGCTTTGGAGACTAGAAATAATAGAGGGTACTGGTCTAATCCCGTGATAACTCCCTTTAAAATAGTAAGTGATGAAAGTAGTGCCCATAACAAGATAAATGAAGTTACAAGGTTTGGAGGAGTAAATAGGTATGAAACTTCTAAAGTAATAGCTGAAAAAAACTTTGGAAATAGTTTAGATGCAGTAGTTATTGCCAGCGGTAATGATTTTCCAGATGGATTATCAGGAGTTACATTGGCTAAAAAATTTAATGCGCCTTTACTTCTTGTGGACAAGAGCCCAGAGGATAATGGAAGTAAAATAGTTCTAGAATATATATTAAGTAGTCTTAATAAAAATGGAAAAGTATATATATTAGGTGGAGAAGGTGCTGTTAGCAGCTCATATGATGACTATTTAAAGAAAAATGGATACTTATCTGATAATATTACAAGAGTAGGCGGATTAAACAGAAATCAAACTAGTGTGAAAATTGCAGAAAGTTTAGGCGTTAAAAAAGGAACCCCTGTTGTAATATCAAATGATTCTGCATTTGCTGATGCTTTAAGTATTTCTCCTAAGGCAGGATTTAGTGGGTGGCCAGTGCTTTTAACATCTTCAAGTAAATTAAATGAAGATATAGAAAAATATATAAAAGAAATAGAGCCATCAGCTGTTTATATAGTAGGAGGTACCGGTGTAATATCTGAAAATGTTAAGAATAGAATTAAAGAAATTACAGCACTTGATGATGGAAGTATTGTAAGATTAGGCGGAGATAGTAGATATGAAACAGTGAAGGCTATTAATAATTATTTTTACAAAGAAAATGTGGACAAGGTCTTTATAGCATCTGGTACTAATTTCCCAGACTCATTAAGTGGAAGTGCTGCAGCAGCAAAAGAAGGAAAGCCTTTGGTGCTTGTATCAGATTCAGCTTTTGTGACAGCAGCCAAGTCTATCAGCGATGTGACAGGAGAGAACAGTATCAATGTTAGTATTTTTGGTGGAGATAGGATTATAACTAATTATTTAATTTCTAAAATTAATAATTTGAGTTCAAATGTGAATTAGATATTTTAGATGTATTTGAAAGAGGTGTTTCTGAAAAGAACATCTCTTATATTTTTGCAACTTAATGGAAAAATTTGGTGATATCAAGATAAAATTTTAAGTTTATTAATTGGAATTAATACTATTATAATCATAAAGTATTATCTGTATTTTTGCGCAAACTAAAAGCAACTCTTAAATTATTAATTAAAAAATATATACAAGGAGGGACAAATATGAAAAATTTTATCGCCTCTCTCTTGTTAGCTACATTTATTGCAAATTGTAGCGGCATAGTTATTAATAATAGAGAAAAAACAGAAAAAAAGCATAGGTATGGAGAAAAAATATTAGTTTTGCAAAATGATTCAAGGATACATTAAGATATGAGGGTATAAGATTAGTTAATACTTATACCCTCAGTAAGTTTCTAAAGTGATATGAAGGTTTAAAGATAACATGTTAATATATACTAAGAACTAATGATTAGTTCTCTCCTTAATAGCATCTTGGATTATCTTACCAGCAGTTGTTAAGTTTTCATCATGAAAAAATATACCTGAAGGTTGGTTCTTTTTTCCTCCATTACTTACTATTTTCTCGTTTGAAACTCTTTTCATAAAATTACCTCCTACATTTCTATTATACTCAGTATAATTGTTAGCTATATTTCATTATGAGATATAGTTAACATAATTATAATGACTCCATGATTAATAATTTATATTATTATTAATCATGGAGTCATTAAATATTCACTCTGTAAATATAATTTTATAGTTAAATGATATTTCAGTAACTGAGTAGTTCATAAGTATTATTTTTTAATTTTATTAAACATAAGTACAATAAGTAGTAGAATTACTGATGTTATAGCAATGGTTCCACCAGGAGCGCTATTGATATAATAAGATAAAAACAGTCCTAAAATTATATCTATAAATCCAAATATTATAGAAAATGCAAATGTTGTTTTAAAGCCTTTTCTTAGTTGAAGGGCTGCAGCTACTGGCATTGCTATCATGGAAGAAATAACAAGAATCCCCATAATTCTAATAGAAACAGAAATAGTTGCACCTACTAATAAAGCAAATAAGTAGTTTATGAGTTTAACCTTTATACCTGCGACTTTAGCGCCACTTTCATCAAAAGTTATGTAAAGTAATTGATTATAAAGTACTGAAAGAGTAATAACAGATATGATACTCAAAATAAACATTGTATAAAGTTCATTTTTTGATACTGTTAAGATACTTCCAAATAAATAGGAGTTCACGTTTGCTCCTGCTCGCCCTGTGCTTATAAGTGTAATGCCTATTCCAATTGATAAAGTCATTACAATTACGAGAATAATTTCTGCAAACTTTTTATAATAGCCTCTTAAAAATTCAATTAAAAGCCCAGATACAGAGGTAAATAGAAAGGCACATATTATAGGGTTGTAACCCAGAATAAGACCTAAAGCAACTCCAGCAAAGGACGCGTGTGATAAGGCATCCCCCATCATAGAATACCTTCTAAGAACAAGAAATACACCTACGGCAGGACATAAAATAGAAATAAATAATCCTGCAATAATTGCATTCTGCATAAAACCGTATTGTAGCATTGTTTTCCTCCAGAATAAGTTTTTATTTTAATAGTTGTTTGTAGGGCAAAATTTTTATCCATATATCACCCTAAATCATTGTGGCAGCTAGATATTTTATTCATTAAAGTTAATATTGAAATATAATTATAAACTTTAGTGAATAAATTAATTAGCTTATAGGTTTAAGAAACTCTTATGATTTTTCTATATTCATCTATGGTATATAATGTTGCAGTTCCACTTTCCATCATACATATATGGGTGGAGTTATCTAGTGCAGCTTTTAGATTATGCTCTACAGCTATGACAGTAATTCCAAGATGAAGATTTAGATGCTTGATTATACTATATATCTCCCTTTGACTTTGTACGTCAATACCAGTTGAGGGTTCATCTAGTACAACAAGTTTAGGATTTCCCATTAGTGCACGAGCGATAAAAACTTTTTGTTGTTGACCTCCTGACATATCACCAATAAGAGTGTTTTTAAAACTCTCCATACCAACAGAGTCAAGACTATTAAGAATTGACTTAGGACTTTTTAGCTTTAATACTTTCATATGGCACTTTAGCATTTCTGAAACAGTAATTGGAAACTGTGAGTTGAAGCTTTCAACTCTTTGGGGCACGTAACCAATTCTATTGGTATCTAAAGTGATTGTTCCACTACTTGGTTTAAGTAGATTTAATAAAAGTTTTAAAAGAGTAGTTTTAGCACTGCCATTTTCACCCAAAATAGATACATAGCTGCCTTCTGAAATACTTAAGTTTATTTTATTCAATACAAAAGGAGAACTTCCTGTATATGAAAAAGTTAAATCTTTAATTTGTATCATGAAAAATTTTCCTCCGAACTTATATAATTTTAGCAATATTGTCAATAATAATAGATAAATTATATCCGTAATATAATTTTAAAACAATACTTCTATATAAATATCATTGACAAAAAAAAACTAAAGTATAATAATATTATATATCTAGTTGCGAATTATTTGCAATAACTTACTGTTAAATTAAAAAATAGCATACATTAAAGAATAACGTAAGTATTCCAAATTACTTAGGATGATTTTAGTAAATTACTTTGTTGAGATATAGTAATCTAATATATTCTATAGTAAAGATTACGAGAGTATGCAAAACAAACAATTTTTGGAGGGAAAATATTATGTGGAAAAAAATGATGTTGTCATTAATAAGCATACTTTTATTAATGACCCTTTCTGCTTGTGGAAACAAAAATGTAAATACTTCTGCAGAAGGTAGTAATAATGTAGAAACTAAGGATGGAAAGATAAAGGTAGTTGTGAGCTTCAATGCTCTTGCACAGTTTGCAAAAGAAGTTGGTAAAGATAAGGTTGATGTTAAAACTATAATACCAAGTGGCACAGAGGCTCATGATTTTGAACCTAAACCAAAGGATTTAGCAGATGTTAGTAAGGCTAAGATTTTTGTATATAATGGTCTTGGAATGGAATCTTGGATAGATAAAACTATTAAAGCTGCAGATAATAAGGAATTAGTAGTTGTTGAAGCATCAAGAGGAGTTAGCCCTATAAAAAATACAGAAGAAGAGGCTTCACAAGAGCATGGACAATATGATCCGCATGTGTGGATAAGTTTAAGTGGTGCCAAAATAGAAGCAAGAAACATAAAGGATGCATTAGTTAAGGCAGATCCTTCAAATAAGGATTACTATGAGAGCAACTATAATGAATTTGCAAACAAATTAGATAGTATGTTAAATGAATATAAAGCAAAGTTTGATGAATCTAAAAATAAAAACTTCGTCACTGGTCACGCAGCATTTGCCTATTTCTGTAGGGATTTTGGACTTGAGCAAAACAGTGTAGAGAACGTATTTGCTGAAGGAGAACCAACTCCTAAAAGAATGCAAGAACTCATAGATTACTGCAAGAAAAATGAAGTTAAGGTTATATTCATGGAAGATATGGCAAGTCCTAAAGTTTCAGAAACCTTAGCTAAGGAAGTAAATGCAAAGGTAGAAAAAATATATACTACAGAAAGTGAAGAGGATGGAAAGAATTACATTCAAAGCATGAAGGAAAACTTAGATAAAGTTTACGAAAGTATTAAATAGTGCATGAAATAGCCTTATGAGACTAGGGTATTCTTATAAGGCTTATTAAGATGATGTTAGGAAGGAGTGCAAAAGAAGAATGAGTTCAAAGGGAAAAGTTATAGTAGGGATGTCTGGGGGGGTAGATTCCTCGGTATCTGCACTTCTTTTAAAAGAGCAGGGGTATGAAGTAATAGGAATCTTCATGAAAAACTGGGATGAAAAAAATGATGAAGACTATTGTACTGCTGTTGATGATTATGAAGATGTAAGAATGGTATGTGACCAAATAGGAATTCCTTATTATAGTGTGAATTTTGTGAAAGAATATTGGGATAGGGTTTTCAGCTACTTCTTGGAAGAATACAAAAGTGGACGTACGCCGAATCCAGATGTTCTTTGCAATAAAGAGATAAAATTTAAGGCGTTCCTAGATTATGCCTTAAAACTTGGAGCAGATTATATTGCGACTGGTCATTATGCACAAGTAGGATTTGAAAATGGTAAGTATCAACTTTTAAGGGGATTAGATACCAACAAAGATCAAACCTATTTTTTATGCCAATTAGGACAATATCAACTATCCAAAACGATATTTCCGGTAGGCAATATGCCTAAAGATAAGGTAAGAGAGATTGCTCTTAAATCGGGGCTACAGACCGCTAAGAAAAAAGATAGTACGGGAATATGCTTTATTGGGGAAAGAAACTTCAGAGAATTTTTAAGTAATTATATACCTGCTAAACCAGGTCCGATTAAAACCTTTAGAGGAGAAATTAAAGGTACTCATGATGGTCTTATGTACTATACTTTAGGCCAGAGAAAAGGATTAGGTATTGGAGGAGAAGGTACAGGTGAGCCTTGGTTTGTGGCTGAAAAAGATCTAGAGAATAATATACTCTATGTAGTTCAAGGAGAAGATAGTCCAGAATTATACTCTTATGAATTAGAGGCTACAAAATTAAATTGGGTTAGCGGAGAAGAATTACAAGGTGAACTTAAATGTACTGCAAAGTTTAGATATAGACAGCAGGACCAAGGTGTAACTGTAACACCAATAAGTAATGAAAGAGTATTAGTACGTTTTGATGAGCCTCAAAAGGCCGTGACGCCTGGTCAGGAGGTTGTATTTTACAAGGGAGAGGTATGCCTTGGAGGAGGCACAATTGACTCTATAGATAAATCAAACCTCTAATTGGCTTATCTATGCAAGGAAAAAGAGAATATTATAGAAATAAGCTTAAGAATAGCAGAGTACTAATCTGTTATTCTTAAGTTTAATTTTTTGTAAAATTAAATAATTTTGCAAAAACAATACATTTATGGAAAATAATGAATATAATATATTAATGGAAGAGGGGGGGAATGGTTTTGAAAAAGACCTATGTTTTAGATACCAATGTTATTCTGTACTCGCCAGGAGCAATATTTACTTTTGCGGATAATGATGTAGTTATTCCAGAGGTGGTACTTGAAGAGTTAGATACCTTCAAAAAGGATAAATCAGATCTTGGCGCCAATGCAAGATACGCAGCAAGGTTGATTGATAAATTAAGGAGGGAAGGGAAGCTAAACAAAGGGGTTGTACTTCCTGGAGGTGGGAAACTTAGAGTAGAAATGAACCACTACGATACCGAAATTCCTCCTTCATGGGATAAAAGTAAACCAGATAACAGGATAATACAGGTATGTAAGGGTCTGAAAGAGCAAGGAGAAAATGTTTGCTTGATTACAAAGGACACCTTTGAGAGAATTAAGGCAGATACAGTTGATATAGAAGTAGAAGACTTTCATGAGAAAGTTGTACCAGAAAATGAAAGTCAATATACTGGAAGGATTGAACTTTATGCAACTACTGAAAAGATAGCTGAATTTTATCGTAATAAATCCATTGAGCTAAATGATGTGTCATGTTATTCTGAAGAGACCAATGAATATACAAAACCAACTCTGTATATTAATCAATTTGTTATAATACATTGTCTTCAAAATCCGAAACAAACGGCATTAGGAAGATTTGACGGCAAAAAAGTTGTCCAGTTATTTTATAAAGATACAGTTCCTTTAGGTATAAATGCTAGAAATGTAGGACAAAAGTTTATGATGGAATCACTATTTATTGATGCGGATAAAGCACCACTAGTGATAGTTAAGGGGCCTGCTGGTACTGCCAAAACTTTATTTTCTTTAGCAGTAGGACTTCATAAAATAATAGAAGATGGAACTGAACAGTATAGAAGAATTCTTGTTTGTAGACCTAATGTTACTATGGATGAAGATATAGGATTTTTACCTGGAACAGAACAGGAGAAGATATCACCTTTCATGAGACCTGTAATGGATAACTTAGAGATACTAGTAGACTCCGATGAAAAAGAAAGATATAAGAATGAGAAAGAATTGGCAGATAAAGTCAGAGAGTTATTTGATAGAAGAATCATAACCACTGAGGCTGTAGCGTATTTAAGAGGAAGATCTATAGTTAAGAATTGGGTAATTATAGATGAAGCGCAAAACTTAACGCCTAAACAGGTTAAATCAATAATTACTAGAGTTGGAGCAGGGACAAAGCTTATATTAATTGGTGACCCGGATCAAATAGATCAACCATTTTTAGATTCAAGATCAAATGGGTTATGTTATGCTTCCGAAAAAATGAAGGGCAGCCAATTATGTTACCAAATTACATTAAAATACGATGAATGTGAAAGATCACCACTTGCGTATGAAGCATCTAAGCGGTTATAATTAAAATATAATAATAATTGAGCACTAAAGACTTTATTCGCCTTTAGTGCTTTTTGTTTAGAACTTAAAGTATAATGTAATTAAAAATTAAGATTAATTTTAGGATTTTATTTTTATTAGTAAAGTTTTTGATTTATTTATAATTATTTCTATTTAAAAAATATATCATTTATTGTACAATGTTGAAGTATGAAGTTTTAGAAAGGAAAGGTTTAACGTATGGATAAAAAGAAAACCGAAGGTAAGAAAAAGAAATCCTTTTGGAAGTTATTTTTAGGTTTTTTAATATTTGAAGTGATCTTTACAGGGGTAACGGCTCCGCTTATAATATTTCATGGACCTTTTGAAAATGTAAAAAAGACAGTGGTTGGTGCGGCTATGACAACTCTTAGTCACCAATATATTGCCAAAGCATTTTTATCAGATGATGAAATAAGTAGAATATTAAGTGAAAACTCAATAGAAACTATCCAACAGGATAGTGATGAAGTAACTGTTAACTTTGCAAATAATCATGATAGTAATATTGAAAGAGAAGATATAAGTGATGGAAGAAAATTCAAAGGATATATGTTAATCATACATGATCCTACTAGGGTAAAAGTAGGATACAGCAAGGATATACCAAAACAGGGAGAACTAACAAGCCAAATAGCTAAGAGAAATGGAGCGGTTGCAGCTATAAATGGTGGAGGATTTGTTGATAGCTCTTCTGAAGGAAGTCAGTGGACAGGTACTGGAGGAAAACCAGTAGGAATAATTATGGGTGATGGAAAAGTTATATCTAGTGATATACAGGATGAAAGCACAAAAGTAGATGTTATGGCTTTAACTAAGAAGGGAGTTCTTTTAGTAGGACCTCATAGTTTAAGTGAAATGAAGGAACTTGGAGTTACAGAAGCAATTTCCTTCGGCCCAGCTATTGTTGTTAATGGTAGAGGAACAATTAAATCAGGTGATGGTGGTTGGGGAATAGCTCCAAGAACAGCAATTGGTCAGAGAAAAGATGGTGCTATACTTATGCTTGTTATAGACGGAAGACAAACAAGAAGTGTTGGAGCCACTCTAAAAGATGTACAAAACATCATGCTTCAATATGGAGCTGTTAATGCTACGAATTTAGATGGTGGTTCTTCTTCAAGTATGTATTATGAAGGTGAAGTAATAAACAATCCTTCTGATCCTTTAGGTGAAAGATCAGTGCCATCAGCAATATATGTAAAGCCTTAGAGCGAGTAGTCATCGGAGAATTATTAAAGGGGAGTGGGAAATGAAAATTTTTAAAAGGATATTTTTATGGATTATGATATCCCTAGCTGTACAATTTGCCGGGCTTTATTATGCTAATAATTTTTTCTTATCTACAAATACGTCTATAGAAACTAAAAAAATAGTAAAAAATGATACAAAAAAACCTGATGCGGAAATTAAGGTGCCAGATAATGCTAAGCATGTTGGGGTATCCTTTGATGCAAGGTATTTAGCTTATTATGATGGAGACGTGTTAAAGGTGGTTAACACGAAAACAGGAGAAGAAAAAAACGTAGAGTTTGAAGATGGTATACAAGTATCTTATTATAAATGGCTTCCAGACAGAAATAGGATGCTTATAGCAGAAAAAGAGACATCTAAAAAAAGCTCGAATTTTAAGTTAGCCTATTACGATGTAGATAAAGATGTAAAAGAAGAAATAAAAGAGTTAGATTGGGCAGATAAAAAGGCAGAAGTTGAAGATATACAGGCATCACCTCTAACTAATATAATTTATGTTAAGGTGACTAGTACTGGAAAGAGAAGTAGTATTTACTGGATAAATATTATGAAGGAAATGAAGAAAGTTACTACTAAAACTTATGTAATAGGGAAAACTAGAGTAGTTCCTCATGAGGATAAACTTGTATATGAGGACTTGACTTACAATAGAATATTAGTAACTGGACAAAATAATCCAATAACTATAAATGGAGTAGAAAAACTGTCATTAATAGCTGTTGATGATAATGACAACGTCTATGTAGGAGAAACTCAAGAAAATAAGGTTACTAAAATATATTATGGAAACATAAAGGATGATCCAAGTAAGTTTCAGATGGTAGATTTAAGAATGGCAGTAGGAAAAGAGGATATATTTGTTAACCCTCAAGGTAAAATTTATATAAATGATAATCTAAGAGGGGTTGTAAAAGAGTTCGGAAGTGGTAAAGAATACCTTTACGCTGGAAACTTTGTTCAGATGTATGATGGTGGATCTATATCAGTAAGTGATGGAAAGCTTGTAAAAACTTTATTTAACTAAAGAGAAGGGATTAGTGAAAGTATGTGTCACTAATCCTTTTTATATAACTGTGAATGTTTTCTTAATTTACATCACATTTGTTGAGTATTAGTGTTGCTTTTGTTATAATTAAGATACTTTTAGTGGAATTGATTAAAGAAGGGATGATTTTGTTTGAATAATTGGTTATTAGGAAAAATTCTTATAATACCAGCAATATTAATAGGACTTACTTTTCACGAATATGCCCATGCTTTTGTTGCAGACAAACTTGGAGATAAAACGCCAAAGTTTCAAGGTAAGCTTACCTTAAATCCGTTTGTACATATAGATATATTAGGATTTATAATGATATTAGTAATAGGATTTGGATGGGCAAAGCCTGTAGAGACTAACCCAAGTGCTTTTAAAAATAGATACAAGGATGATTTAAAGGTGTCTATAGCAGGACCAATTGCAAATTTAATAGTAGCCTTTGTTGGAGCGATACTTATGGGTCTTCTGTTGAAATTTGGATACAATGCTTTAGGTTCAACTCCTACTCTATATGCAATATTAGTTACTATACTTAGAGCAGTAATTAGCATAAACTGTATGCTTTTTATCTTTAATCTAATACCTATTCCAGGGCTTGATGGATTCCATGTTTTAAGGGACTTATTTCCATCTGCTTATTACAAGATATCTGATACTTTTTACAGGTATCAACTTATAATACTTCTTATTTTTATTGCAACTCCATTAGTAAATTATATTGTAGGAATTCCATCAGCATTTTTATATAATGCGCTGACAAGAATTGCTGGAGCTATGATGTAAGTAATAATTAATGGGAAATTAACAGTTGACAATAAAGGTTAATTTTTGTTCTTTGTGGAAAGATTCTTAATTAAGTTTGGTAGAAAATATATTTAATGTAGATAAAATTAAATTAGAACTAAATTTAAGAATTGAACAGGTAGTGGTTAACAAGCTGCATAATGGCGATTTGCCTTATGCAGTAATTTTTGTGCAATTATTCTTAGTACATAATTGACAATATTAACTTTAAACTGCATAATTATTTTGTAGAAAATATATAATTAATGTAGAATTTTATTTGTAAATCAGGAGGAATTTCATGAGATTAAGAAAGAAATGGTGGGCTAGACCTGAGATGGAATCAAGTCCTTTAACTATAGTAAATCCAAAAGAATATAAGGGTAAATGGCATGAGGAATTTAAGAATAATAATGATATATACTTAGAGCTAGGATGTGGAAGAGGAAAGTTTATATCAACTCATGCCGAGCAAAACCCTAATATAAATTATATAGGTGTGGATTTAAAAGATGAAGTAATAATATATGCTCTAAAGAAATTAGTTGAAGCTGAATTAGAAAATGGAAGGGTCATCCCTATGAATATAGCTGGTATATCAGAAGTATTTGATAAGGATGAAGTAAGTAGAATTTATATAAACTTTTGTAATCCATGGCCGAAGGAAAGACATAACAAAAGAAGACTTACACATACAAAGTTTTTAACAGAGTATAAAAAGTTTTTGAAACCAGGTAGCGAAATATGGTTTAAGACAGACGATGCTCAGCTATTTGAGGATTCACAGGTTTATTTTAAAGAGAGTGGTTTCAGCATGGAGTACTTGACTTATGACCTGCATAAGAGTGATTTCCAAGGAAATGTTGTTACTGAGTATGAAGAGAAATTTACTTCACTTGGCATGAAGACTATGTTTTTGCTAGCTAAGTTATTGTAGCCCCCAAAAATAGTTCTGACACTTAAAAAAGAGTCCTTACAATGAAAAAAAAGTTCTGACAAAAAAACGGAATAAACATAGGAAAAGAATCCACATTTCTGGAATAAACTAAGCCAGGGATGTGGATTTTTTATTGGATTTTTTCTTCCCTCTTTTCATTCAAGCCATAAAAGATTGATATAAGGATTGACATCAAACTGCTGGAAGGCTTGAAAATAGGGAGATTAGAGACATGAGTGAATCTCCGAAGGGGGAATGTATGGAATAAAGAAGCCTTGAATTATTGATACAATTACTCTATAATCAGACTAAATGATTGAGAAAATTATTGAAAAGTTATTTTTCTGCATAATTTAATCAAAGTTTGTCAGTAAAGCATGGAGAAAATGAAAGAGAAAAATTTTTAAAATTAAAACTTTTAAATCAATTAAATGGCAAATTCAGCGAAAGTTGGAGACGCAAAGCTACGAGTCTAAAGTTTTTAATGCTATGATAGTCGGGTTGCAAATAGGTATAACTATTATGTTATAAGCTATAGCAGTCTGAGGTATGTGCTATAGCTTATATTTTTAACAAAAATTTTATTATATAAAGTATTAAAGGATTTGGTGTTGACATGGAATGTTTAGAGAAGGGCAATTCAATTTGGGATAGTATAAAAAAAGAGATTACGTTTGAATTAGATAGCAGTAATTCAATTATTGATATAAGTCATAACGTAGTTAACATATTGGGATTTCCTCATGATGAAATGATAGGGAGGAGCATTTTTGATTTTATTAAAGATGAGGAAATTCATTCTAACCTTAATTTGAAATTTGTTGACAATATAGACATGCTCTTTACACATAAGAATGGAAGTTTAGTATACATAGAGTTACAAATTAAAATAATAGAGGATGATTGTGGAAAAGTTCTTAGGAAATATGGTTCTATGATTGATATATCAAGATACAAGAAGATTGAACAAAGAGAACAAAAATTAAGAAATGTACTTGAAAATGCAAAGGATATAATATATCGTTTTCAAATTGTTCCTGAACCTAAGTTTGTTTATGTTAGTCCAGCTATTGAAGAAGTAGTTGGATATGAGGTGCAAAACAATTATGATGACTATATGTTCGTTTTTAAGGTTGCACATCCAGAGGATGTCCCAATTTTAATTAAGAAAATGAATAATGAATTAGATTATTCAAAACCAATTGAATCAAGATGGGTTCATAAAAATGGTAGTTGCATTTGGATAGAAGATTATGTTACACCAGAATATGATAGTAATGGAAACCTTATAGCATTTGCAGGTGTTTGTAGAGATATTAGTAAGAGAAAAGCATTAGAAGAAAAGCTGAATTATTTAACTTATCATGATAGCTTAACAGGGTTGAAAAATAGAACCTTTTATGACAAACAAATAGAAGAACTGAATACTCTAAATAACTTACCAGTTGGAGTAATTGTTTGCGATTTAGACAACCTTAAGGTAATAAACGATACTATGGGACATGGTAAAGGTGATGAAATTATTAGGATAGTCTCAGACCTGTTATTATCTATAGAAAATAAGGATATATCTGTTTCAAGAATAGGTGGAGATGAATTTGTAGTTATAGTTAGGAATACTGATAAATCTGGAATAATAGAGCTTTGCAAAAATATTAATTCATTAATTAAAAGTTATAATATGGTTAATAAAAAATGGTCAATTCAAATATCTATTGGACATGCCTTTACTGAGAATTCGATTGGCAAAATGGAAGAAACTTTTAAAAATGCAGACAAAGATATGTATACTAATAAATTACATAAACATAAAAAGATAAAATAGATAGTCGAGTTAAACAAATAATATCAGATGTAATTGGAGAATATGTATTATGAAAATAAATTCTGCATGTAGGTAATAGAGTTGTTAAGAATATAGAGGAAATATTTGTTCCAAGTTTATATTTAAAATTCAGAGCAAGTATCAGAATAGAAAGAAATCTTCGGAGAAGAAGATAACACTACATCAAATAGAATGATGAAACTAGACTGAGAGATGTTGAAGCAATATTTAATGGAGAAAAGATAACTAATTTTAATGGGAGCAAAAATGCAATTAGAGACATAGAAAATCATAAAGAGCTTTGTCAGGATATTTTTAAGTTAAGTAAGGAAACTAAAATGAAGCTATCTATGGATATAATTGAGAGGGTTTATTTTGTTCTAACGGGAAATAAAGTGGCAACAGAAGAGTATGAAATCCTAAGTTAATTAGTACAAGACATTAATAATATTGAGATAGATTACTGCAATGCATTAGAGATAGTCTGCTATTTTTACTGTTACTCTCAAACTGTAAGCAATTATTATGGCAGGGGGGGCAGAATGTTACTTAATTATCTTCTTATGGCTAATAATCTTCCACCAATTATCATGTTTTATTTAGATAAAGAACAGTATCATTTAGCGTTAGAATATTTTAAGGAAACGCAAGGGATAGATAAAATGATTAAACTTTTAGATGGCCAGGCATATAAGACGTGGGTTAAGGATTATAACTTAAAAGTAAAGAGTCTTAAAGACTTTTTCAATTAGAAGTAGGCGTATTAACAAAACAAACTCTTTTCACAGTTAAAAAATCATTCTACGAATAAAAAAACGTTCCATAAAGTATGAGCAAAAATCAGGAAACTCTCCTGAGTCTTCATGCTTTTTTTAACATCCATCATTCAAGCTAACATTAGCATGAAAATAGTTGGAATAAAAATCAGGAAATTAAGCAAGAGAGAACTGTTGAAAGGCTTGAAAATAGACGGATTTATAGAATGAGTTTTTAGCAGGGAACAAAGTAGTCTAATAATTTTAAGCTTAAGCATTAACCAGATATACGCTTAAAATTCTAAGATGAGAAATTCAAATTGCGTTCCGAAATAGAAATAATGAACAGTTGTTAAAAATACAAAAGGTGTTTGAACGAGTTTGATGTTAGACTATAAAGTATGGTCTAAGGGAATTAATAATAATTTAAGTATATATGATGTTATTAAAAAAACAAGATGACTTTTATTATCATCTTGTTCCCTTCTTTTTCTCATACTTGTTTTTATACATGTTTTTATCGGCTCGGCTTAGTTGTTCAGGAATGTTTTTCGATGACGAAGAATATGAAAAACCTGATGATAGATGAATTGGCATTTCATTAGTTTTGTTATATTCTTCAATCAAAAATAGCATTTTAGAATACATACCCTCAGCCTCTTTGGGAGAAGCATTAGGAATAAGAATAATAAATTCATCGCCACCGTTTCGTACAATTGTATAATTTTTACTGAAAGTATTAGTAAAAAAAGTAGAAACATTTTTTATTAATATATCTCCTTTTTGGTGTCCCAAGCTGTCATTTATATATTTTAGATTATCCAAATCACATACTATAACACCAATAGGAACATCAACTTTACTGGTTAGTGTTTCTATCTGCTTATTAAGGTATGTCCTATTGTATAATCCTGTTAATCCATCATGATAACTAAGCTCTTCCAATTTTTTTTCTAATTCTTTTCTTTCTGTAATATCTCTACTAATTCCTTCAACAGATATCAACTCTCCATTAATATTAAAGTTTGGTATTAAATAATCTTCAATCCAAACGTAGTGGCCATTTTTATGTCTATGTCTTACACGAAAAGCCTTAGAAAAATCAGCATGTTTATCAACCTTACTTTGTTGTATTTTGATATCATCTTCATGTATAATATTAAATACTAAATTGGGGTCATTATAAAATTCGTCTACGCTAAATCCCAGGATGTTGGCAACAGAAGAGCTAAGATATGTAAACATTGGTTTAGGTAGAAGTTGATATCTGAAAACAATGTCTTTAGCATTTTCAATCATCTTAAGTAAACTATTATATTTTTTCTCGAAATCAATATAACGACTAATTTCAAAACACGAAAGTTCTAATCCAATATTTTTATTATTGGCATCATATAAAGGATTTGCTACTAAATCCAAATATAATTTTTCACCATCTTTTTTTGAAGCTGAAATTTGAATATTTGAATTGATAATTATGCTATTAAAATCACAGTCCAAATATTTATTTATATAAGTGTTTAGAATTTCACTAGCAGTAAAGCCTAAAAGATCATAACAGTTAGAAGAAATTGAAGTGATTATTCCTCTATTATTTAGTTCAATATGTAACTCTCTTAATGTTTGAAATTTTTTAATATTAACAAGTAAGTTCATTTAGTATTCCCCCAAATATTAAATTTGCAACGATTCAAAATAAGTAAATTTCCATATATATCATATAAACAATTATAACTATAGCAATAGAGATTTTCCATGTAATTTATTGGAAGGAAGGTGATTATCATTCAGGTCTTTTGAGCAAAATTAATAGCTAAGAATATCATATTATACTTATTAAGAAGAGATAGCTGATATTTTGAATGAAAGTTTCAAGATGCAAAGGGAAATATGTAAAAAGGTATGTTATCGAATTTAACATATCTTTTTCAGAAGAATAGTTGCTAGATAACTTTACTTTTATTCTTACACAAAATTACTTGATGGAATATAGGAAGATTTATAGTTATAGTTCTTGTAAAATATGTTTGTGTTAGAATAATTGCTGGGGGGATTGAAATGAAACAAGTCTATGCACCAGGATGTGCGCTTATGATTTATAAGCCTGAGCTTGCAAAAAAAGTTTTGCAGTTTTTAAATAGGAATTTAGGAACTATTCATGAACATCTAACATGTTGTAGGCATGAACCTAAACTTGAAAGTGGTACACAAGTAATTAACACTTGTGCAGGTTGTGATAGGCGGTATAGAGAACTTTATAATGAAATATCTACTACATCGCTTTGGGAGATTTTAGCTGAAAATAACACTTTTCCTTTTCCTAATTATAACGGTATGGAAATGTCTATACATGATGCTTGTCCTACACGTACAGAGGAAAGAGTACATTCTGCAATAAGAAAACTTCTTGAAAGAATGAATATAAGGATTATTGAACCGAAAAATACCCGTACTAAATCGGCGTACTGTGGTGACAGTTTTTATGGCAAACTACCTTTAGAACTTATAAAGGAGCAGATGAAAAAACGTTCAAATGAAATGCCTTGTGAGAATGTAGTAGTGTACTGTGTATCCTGCATTAAAGCAATGTATATAGGAGGTAAAAAGCCACGTTATATTGTAGACCTTTTATTTGGAGAGGAAACAGGAATTGGTACTTATGAACTTGAAGCATGGCATGATGAATTGCAAAAATTTATAGATGAACATTGATAAAGGAGAAACCTCATGAAAGAATCTATGAAAATTTCAGAAAGTGAAAAATGGGATGCTGTTGTAAAGTGTGACAGAAACTATGATGGCTTATTTTTATATGGGGTAAAGACAACAGGAATTTTTTGTAGACCATCCTGCAAATCAAAAACACCAGTGCGAAAAAATGTGATTTTCTTTGATGATGCAACAAAGGCTATAGAAACTGGGTTTAGACCATGTAAAAGATGTTGTCCAGATAAAGTATCTTTTGGACCTGATTTAGAGCTTATAAGGAGAATTCAAGATACACTAAATAGAGATTATAATAAGCAGATTGATTTATATGATATTTCGTCACAATTTGGAGTGAGTAAAAATCATCTAGTAAGAGTTTTTAAACAACACAGTGGTTTTACTCCTTCACAATATATTGTTAAAGCAAGAATAAATATAGCCGAAGAACTGTTAAATACAACAGATAAAAGTATTATCGAAATAGCCTTTGGAAGTGGGTTTAATAGCTTATCTAACTTTTATAAGTGTTTTAAGGAGCGTACTGGGTATACTCCAAATGAATATAGGAAAAGTAGAGGTGATTTATAGTGCCTTTATATTTTTATGAATTTTTCCAGTTTAAATAAAGCATTATTATATACATTTAAATAGAAGCTTATATCCATAGTTAAAGGATATAGGCTTTTTTAAGAAATATATCTATTTGTTTTGTTGACGTAATTTAAAGGCTATCAAATGTAACAAATTCTCCTACAGGCTTTCTGTATCATCTCATTCTTCTTTTAGAGGTATCTTCTTTTACCATAGCTATCAGAAGAGCTATTTCATAATTTTCAGGGAAGTTGAAAAGCTGCCTAACTTCCTCTTGATTAAAACCAATCATAGGACAAGTATCCCATTCCTTATCCTTTGCAATCAGCATAAACATCATAGCAGATAATTATGAATGAAGTAGATTTTTCTATGTTTTATTAATTACTATTAGAATAATTTAAAAATATGATATATTTCATTAATTCATAAGTCGAAATGTTAAATAAATGTTAAATAAAATATTGAAATTTAGTGAATTATAATATATAGTTGTATTTGGAAATAAGCCGTATATGAGTATTATTTAAGAAATATTTTAAAATATTAATGAGGAGATAATATGAGCAAAGAAGAACTAATAGCAAAAAGTGCAATAAATGTATTTGCTAGAGAAGGTTTTCATGAAGCAAAAGTTCAGCAAATAGCTAATGAAGCTAGTGTAGCAGTAGGTACAATTTATAATTATTTTAAAAGTAAAGAGGATATTTTAAATTATATACTTGAAAAAGAGTATCAGAAAAGAATTGATTTTTTACGTAATTATAAAGATAGTAATATTAGCACAATACAAAAAATTCAAGGCTATTTAGAATTTAACCTTGATATGATTAGGAATAATTCACGTATTGCTAAGGTGCTAGCACAACAGTCTGAGTACCCAGGGGGAAATATTAATAACAGCGTAAGGGAGCTTAGAACTCTTGTAGCGGATATATTGCTAGAATTAATAGTTGATGGTCAAAACAAGGGAGAGATTAGAAAAACAGATGCCAATATATTAAGACAAATAATTAGGATGACAATAAATGGTGCCATATTTACTGAACCTTTTGACGCTTCAGATGAGAGCTACAGAATATTGAAAAATGAAATAATGGAGTTTATAAAAAGGGCTACACAAATTTAGAAACGGTATTTATAGGGGGTAAAAGCAATCCTATTTCAGCCGAATAAGTTTATAGCCTTTTTGAAAATGGCTTATTGAATGAAGGCTCATTCAGATATGGTATGTTTGTAAATTGGTATTATAATAATATTTTTATTCAAAACATCATTAAAAAGGAGAGGTTTAGCTTATTATGAACAAAGCAAAAATCAAAATTAAATTTAATAGCATAAGAAGTAAGCTATTAGTAAGCTTACTGAGTATTTGTCTTATACCAATGATTGCACTTGGAGTAGTATCTTATATTGAATCTAAATCAGTATTAACTAATAAATTAAAGAGTACAAGTTCTCAAATATTAAGAGAAGCCAATAGAGGAATTGATAAAGAGCTTGTTGCTATGGGAAATGGTGTAACAATGCTTTCAAATAGCTTTAATTTTA
The DNA here is from genome assembly GCF_056135525.1 of Clostridium sp. CS1-1. Lineage (NCBI taxonomy): Bacteria > Bacillati > Bacillota > Clostridia > Eubacteriales > Clostridiaceae > Clostridium > Clostridium sp. CS1-1. The sequence goes on from NZ_CM148680.1 coordinate 1,049,939, forward strand.
TAAATATAGAGAGCAATCCTGAAATTTCACAGTATCTCATAGATACTCTTAAAGGTGTAAAAGATAGCAACCAAATTGTACGATCTGTTTATATGGGCACAGTTACAAAAAAACGTTATGTATATCCTAATTCTGATGTTGGAGCAGATTATGATCCAACATCGAGACCTTGGTACAAAAAGGCAGTAGAGAATAAGGGAAAGGTAGTATTCAGCGATCCGTATAAAGATGTATCTACTGGAAAAACTGCAGTATCTATTTCAAAAACTGTAGAAAAGAATGGAGAAATAGTAGGAGTAGTATCTATGGATATAGACTTTTCCGCGTTAGCTAAAAGTATGTCAGAAATCACGGTTGGGGAGAATGGATATGCGGTACTTCTTGATAAAAATGGTTTAATTTTAACACATCCAGATGCAAAGTTAATTGGAACTGATACCTTTGCTAAGCTTCCTGTGTGGAGTGAAGTAAAAGAAAAAAGAGAAGGTTTTACTACATACGAATATAACCGTGTAAAGAAGTTTGCTGTATATACAAACAGCCCTGTGACTGGGTGGACAGTATTAGGTACTATGGAGCTGAATGAGCTAAATAAGGATACAAGTTCTATTTTAGTAACTCTTATTATATTTCTAATTATAACTGGTATTATAGCAGTTGTGTTATCCGTGATAATAACTAAATCATTAATTATAAATATAAACAAGATAAAGGATATTATAACAAAAGCATCTAATGGAGATTTAACAGAAATTATTGATGTTAAATCAAACGATGAAATTGGAATCTTAGCAAAAAACTTTAATACTATGATAGAGGATATTTCTAGCATTTTAAGAAACGTTGAAAATTCATCACAAACAGTTTTAGAAACAACAAGTAACCTAACTGCAATAACAGAAGAAACTACAGCTTCTGTATCAGAAGTATCAAGAGCAATAGATGAAATATCACACGGAGCGGTTCAACAAGCTTCAAGCACACAAGAAGTAGTTTCTGAAATGGAAGAATTAGCTGATGGATTAGAAAGCATTGCAAATTCAACTAACGAAATGAATGAGGTATCTTCAAATACTAAAGATTTAAGCAATAAGGGGTTAGAGATGGTTAAACTTCTTATGGATAAATCAGTAGAAACTAAAAAAACTACGCAATCTATAGCCGAAATAGTTGAAGATATGAGCAGAAGTACAGAAGAAATTAGCAAGATTTCTGATAGCATTACACAAATAACTACACAAACAAATCTATTATCTCTTAATGCTTCTATTGAGGCTGCAAGAGCAGGAGAAGCAGGTAGAGGATTTGCTGTAGTAGCTGATGAAATAAGAAAGTTAGCTGAACAATCTAAGAACTCTACAGAAGAAATAAAGAAGATTGTTGAGGTTATTCAGAAAAAATCCAATATAGCAGTACAAGCTATGGAGGAAACTAAAAATATTGTTACTGAGCAAGATAAAGCTGTAGAAGGAACAAATGAAATATTCAATGATATATATAAGTCTATAAATGACTTAATTGAAATGGTTCATAGGGTAAAGGAAGGGGTTTCAAATATTAATAATCAAAAAGAAGAAGTTGCTAGTCAAATCCAAAGTATATCCTCTGTATCAGAGGAGACAGCTTCATCATCAGAACAAGTATCTGCTTCAACAGAAGAGATAAATGCTACTATGGACGAATTCACTAGATATGTGATGGGGCTTCAAAATTTATCTGAAAAGCTAAATGAAGAACTAAGTAAGTTTAAAATAAGATAATAAAGAATGTTTTTACTTTTATTAAGTCTATATGATAAAATAATCAAAGGTGGTGATTTAGTATGGAAAGGTATCATATGTGTCCGAAATTTGAAGCCGCTTTTGAGTTACTAGGTAAGAGATGGACTGGATTAATCATAAGAACATTATTAAGTGGACAAAAGAGATTCTCTGATATAGCTGAAGCTATTCCAAATTTGAGCGCTCGCATGCTTACTGAGAGATTTAGAGAGTTAGAGAGTGAAGGGATTGTTGTTAGAAAGGTTTATCCAGAAACTCCTGTTCGTATAGAATATGAAATCACTGAAAAAGGAAAAGAATTGCAGTCAGTTATGGATGAAATTCAAAAGTGGGCAGAAAAATGGAGTTAAAAAATAATATTATTTTTATAGAAAGTTTCCTGTTTATAGGTAGGGAACTTTCTTTTTTTTATATTTAAATAAAAGAAAACTATTAATAATTACTATTGACTAATAGTTGATTTTGTGACATAATACAAATATAGAGGTTACTAAATGTAACTTAATATTAAAATTAAATGTTATATTTAATAGTAAGTGAAAAAGATATGTCCCAGATTGCTATTATACAACCGAAGAAAATAAGTATTTATTGAGATAGGGTTTTAAATAGAAATTGAAAAGGGGAGACAGTAGATGTTAAGAAAAGTAGATAATAAAAATATGGGAAGAAGCAATCTTGGATGGTTAAAAAGTATATTTCATTTTTCATTTGCAGAGTATTTTAACCCTAATAATATGAATTTTGGAGTTTTAAGGGTAATAAATGATGACTTAATTCAATCCAATACTGGGTTCGATACACATCCTCATAAGGATATGGAAATTATATCATATGTTGTAAATGGTGATTTAACGCATGGTGATAGTATGGGAAATAAAAACACTGTAACTCGTGGCCAGGTGCAATATATGAGTGCAGGAACTGGAGTGTATCATAGTGAGCATAATTTAGGAAAGGAAACAGCAAGATTTTTGCAGATTTGGATATTGCCTGATAAGAAAAGCTATAAGCCTAATTACGGAGATTACAGATTTAACTCAGAAGATAGAAAGAATAAGTGGTTGCATATGGTTTCAAGTAAAGAAGGCGGTGCACCAATAAAAATAAATCAAGATGCTAATATTTATTCTTTAGAACTTGATAAGGAAAAAGAAATTAGCTTTCCTGTAAAAGAAGGAAGACAGGCATATCTGGTTCAGATAGAAGGAAGTTCAATAGTAAATAATATTAATCTAGCTGACAGAGATGCAGTGGAAATTGTTCAGGAAGATATTTTAATTAAGGCTAAGGAGAATTCTCATATTTTAATTATAGAAATGAATAAAGAAGTCTAAAATATAGTACATTAACAATATTGGTATTAAATACAATAAGAAATATATCTTATATAAATCAGGAGGAAAATAAAATGTCAAAAGATTTTTATACTGCAGTAGCACAAAGACGTTCATTTTATGGTATTAGCAAGGAATCGATCGTTTCAGATGAAAGAATCAAAGAAGTTATTGAACATGCTGTAAGACACACACCATCAGCATTTAACTCTCAAAGCACAAGAGTTATCTTGTTATTAGGAAAGCATCACGATAAGTTATGGGATATCACAAAGCAAGCTTTAAGAAAGGTTGTTCCAGCAAACCAATTTAGTTCTACTGAAGAAAAAATAAATTCATTCCAAAATGGATACGGTACAGTTTTATTCTTTGAAGATAATAGTGTTATTGAATCTCTTCAACAACAATTTTCTCTTTACAAAGATAACTTTCCAATCTGGTCTCAACAAACTAACGGAATGCATCAATATGTCATATGGACTTCATTAGAACTTGAAGGCTTCGGTGTGTCATTGCAGCACTATAATGAATTGATTGAGGAAGATGTAAAGAAGGAGTGGAGCATACCAAGTAATTGGAAGATCATTGGACAAATGCCATTTGGGAAACCAACTGGAGAGCAAGATGAAAAAGAATTTCGACCATTAGAGGAACGTGTAAAGATATTTAAATAGCATTGTATATAAACAGAGTTCTTGGTGCCTTTACACTTAGAAATCGTTACCCAAGGACGTAGCCGCTCTAATCCTCCCGCTTTCACACTTTTGGGGGGATTAGAGTGGGCAGTCATTGGATAAGAGCTAGAGAATCTAATATTATGATCAGAGGGGCTGTCTCGCAATGCATAGATATGCATTGCGAGAAGCCTTTTTTATAATATAAATTAAAACTACAACTTTATTTTTTTGTTTTTCTAAAATAATATATTGAGCTACTCTTTTTAGACAACATTGAGGCTACATCAGAGCGTTCTGTATGCTGTATTAATTCTTTAGACACCACACATATGTCAATTGAATTCCATTTGTACAATGTATAAATATGAGTTTAAATTATGGATTTATTTTCCAATGAAGATAGGAAGAAAGAGTACGATAGATTTTATATAATAATTAGTAAGGTATTAATATACAGAATTATTATTAAAAATCTAAGGAGGATTACAAGAGATGAAGTTGAAAATTAAAACCATAAAAACAAAATTAACTGTAAGCATGATACTTATATCTTTATTTTCGGTGTTGGTACTAGGAATATCTTCTTATATTAAAGCAAAATCAATCTTAGAAGATAAATTACAGGTTACAAGTAAGCAGACACTTTCAGAAATAAACAATTCGTTAAACAATTATTTTGATGGTGTTTCTATACAGCTTAAAATGGCAGCCTCTAACGTAAATTTTTCTCAAATAGACTTATCGGAAGGACGTATAGAATTTACAAAAGGATATCTTAAAGATATAAAAGATAGTAGCGGAGATATTATAAGAGCGTTCTATGGGACTGAATCAGGAAAATTTACAATATATCCACAAGTTGAGTTGGGTAAGGATTTTAGCTACAAATCTAGGGATTGGTATACTCTAGCTATGAGTAATAAAGGAAAAACAGTATTTACTCAGCCATATAAGGATTTAGTAACAAATAAAATAATTGTTACTGCAGCAAGAGCTGTAGAATATAATGGAAGTGTAGTGGGAGTAGCTGCTATGGATTTATCACTCGAAGCTATTTCTGACATTTTCTCTAAATCCAAAGTAGGTGACTCTGGATACGTAACTATATTTGATCAGAAAGGAGTTATTGCTTCTCATCAAGATAAGGATAAGATTGGCACTGATAACCCAACTAAGCAAAGCTATTGGAACGAAGTGAAGACAAACAAAACTGGATTTACTTACTATGCAATTGAAGGTGAAAATAAATTTGCATCTTACGATACTAATGAGCAAACTGGATGGAAATTGTTGGCTTCTATGGATGAAAGTGAACTTATAAATGATGTAAATGTCATTAAATATATAATCTTTATAACAGTTCTAATAGTTGTAATTTTGGCTTCAGTAATAGCATTTATTTTAAGTAGGTCAATAGGGAATAATGTGAACAAGCTTAAGAGTTCATTTAGTATTGTAGCTAATGGAGATTTAACAACAATAGTAGATATCAAGTCACAAGATGAACTTGGAGATTTAGGTAAAGATTTTAATTTAATGATGTTAAATATATCTGACCTGATGAGAAACGTTGAAGCGTCTTCTAAAACAATATTAGAGGCATCATCAAATATTGCTAGTATGTCAGAGGAAACCACTGCATCTGTTGGTGAGATTTCTAAGGCAATTGAGGAGATAACACATGGAGCAACAAGTCAGGCTCAAGATGCTCAGCAAAGTTCTATTAGTATGAATGAGTTGTCTCAAAAGTTAGATGAAATTACTAAGTCTACAAACGAAGTAGGAGAGATTTCTTCTGAAACTCAGTTATTAAGTTCAAAAGGATTAGAAATGGTCGAAATATTAACTGTAAAATCTAGTCAGACAAGGCAGTCATCAGAACATGTAAGCGAAATTGTTCAGGATGTGAATAACAGTATAAATCAGATTACATCAATATCTGATGCTATATCTCAAATTACAGAACAGACAAATTTATTATCTTTAAATGCTTCTATAGAAGCAGCAAGGGCTGGTGAATCTGGTCGAGGATTTGCTATAGTAGCAGATGAAATTAGAAAACTTGCAGATCAATCAAGAAGCTCAACAGAGGATATTAAAAAAATAGTAGAGGTTATACAAAATAAGTCTGTAACAGCTGTAAATGCTATGAGGAATTCTGAGATTACAGTTAAAGAGCAAGAAAAAGCTATGTTCGAGACTAAGAATATATTCAATCAAATAATAAATGGAGTTTTAATGCTAACAAAAAGAATAGAGGAAATGGAGAAGTCTATTTTAAATGTAAATAAAAACAAGGAAGACGTTGTTGTTCAAATGGAGAACATATCTGCTGTTTCTGAGGAGACTGCATCGGGAACAGAAGAAGTGTCAGCCTCTACTGAGGAAGTGAATGCCACTATGGATGAGTTGACAAGATATGCAGAACAGTTGCAGAATCTTTCTGAAGATTTGAAAGGGCAAATTAACAAATTTAAGATTAATAGTTAAAGAGGAGGTTAGTTAAACTTCCTCTTTAACTATTGTATCTTTTTATCATATTTATAGGCAAGTATAAGAATTTAATATATACTTAATATAAGTAAACTTTTTAGTTATGATGGGTCAAATAAGAATTAAAAGGAATATAATAGATTAAGGTTCTGGAAATATCTATAAAATTAGGGGGAGAAAGAAATGCTTAAAAATTATATGGAGACTATTGTTGATAATATATTACCTGATGTTTTACAACAATATAAAGATATATGTAAATGTGAATTATGTACTGAAGATATTAAAGCGATTGCCTTAAATAATCTGAAACCATTATATGTGGTTACTCAAAAAGGAGTAGTGTATACAAAGGTAAATGAATTAAGAACACAGTTTATGACAGATGCATTGAAGGAAATAGTCAAAGCAATTGAAATAGTATCAAAGCATCCAAGACATAATTTAAGCGATTAAAGCATATAATCTCATGCAACATATTGTAACATTTAATACCTTTTTAGAATACAATAAAAAAGATAAGCATGAGAAAGGAATTAATACTATGGACGAACATTGCAGTGGTAAAATTAACAAGTCTATAAAGGGTAATAAACCCAAAATGCTGCATGGAGAGACCTTTGTATCAAAAGATATTATAGAAAAAGCAGTTGACGAACTTAAGAGAGAGTTCGATAAAGAACATGGAGGATTTGGTGAAATTCCTAAGTATCCTAGACCACATAGTTTGTATTTATTGTTAAAGTATTATAAGCTAACAGAAAAAAGAGATATCTTAAAAATGATAGAAAAAACCTTATTGAATATGTATAAAGGTGGTTTCTTTGACCATGTAGGTTTCGGGTTTTTTAGATATTCAACTGATAGAAAGTGGTTAGTTCCAAGTTTTCAAAAAGCCTTACAAGATAATGCACTTTTAGCTATTGTTTATACGAATGCATATGAGATTACTAAAAAAGAATTTTATAAAGAAGTGGCAGAAAAGATTATAACCTATATACTTAGAGATATGACAAATGAGTATGGTATTTTTTACTCTGCTGATGGGGAAAAAAATGTATGTGAGGTTGCTAGTCTTGGAGGCACGAATACAGATTTTTACACTTGGAGTATAAGTGATGTTGAAAAAGTGTTAGGAAAAAATGATGGACAGCTTTACTGTAAATATTATAATATTGGAAGAAAAGGTAATGTTAATGATAAGAGCATTCCTAACTTAATTAATACGGATTTAAATAAAATTGAGAACAATATAGATTTGAAGAAAAAACTTAACTGGTTAAATTTAAAACTTTATTCATATAGACTAGAAAGAGAAGTGCCAAAAAAAAATTATAAAGTTTCAACCTTCAAAAATGGACTTATGATAGCAGCCTTAGCTTACGGTGGTAAAGTACTTAATAATGTGGGTTATGTTAACGAAGCAAGTGAAGCAGTTAACTCTATATTTAAAATTCTTTTAAGAGAAGATGGAAGGCTTTTGGGAATATACGAAGAAGGTAAAGAGCAGTATATGGCCAGAGTTGATGATTATGCAGCACTTATATGGGGCTTAATACAAATGTATGAAAGTACAGGTGAAGACATATATTTAGATGCAACTTTAAACGTAAATAGAGATATGATTAAATATTTTTGGTGTGAAAGACAAAGTAAGTTTTTATTACTAGGAAATGATGAAGTAAGACTTGCAAAAGAAGATAATAATGAATATGAAGAGGGAATCTATATAGGAAATTCATTAGCTGCTTTAAATATGATCAAAATTAATAGCTTTATTGAAGATTGCGAACTAAATTGTAAAGCTAAAAAACAACTAAAGACATTTGAAAGTGAACTAATAAAGAGTCCTAATAATTATACTTTTTTTACTATATCCTTAATAGATAGGCTAATTCTTGCGAAGAAATAAAATCACAGTTCCGTTATGAAACGGGACTGTTATTTTTTTATTTATATAATTAAATTAAAAATAAATTATAATAGAAATTGCAATTTTATCAGAGCAAGGAATGAGATTTTAAAATTTTATAAAAAATTTATAAAATTCTAAAGTTGATATAAAAATCGTCGATAAATAAAATAAATATGTCGAATTGGGCTAGAGGTATATCACATAGAAGGGAAGAGATATAATGAGAAAGACAAAACAAATGAAAGTAAACGGATCTATTAAAAATAAGTTAATATTCCTGCTTGTTGGATTAATAGTAATACCTATTACTTTGTTAGGGTTTATTACTTATAATAGTGCCAAAAACGTATTGTCAAGTGAACTTAAAAAGAATTCTATGCAGATAGGAGAAAAATTAAATACTTCAATCGATAGTTTTCTTATAAGCAATGAACAAAATGTCAATATGCTAAGTAATAATGGCAACGTAAAGGATGCACTATATAAAAGCGAAGATGAGTTGAAATATTTATATGATATATTAAAAAACTATAAGGAATCTCATCCAGACGTAACTAATGTTTATTTAGGGACATACAATAAAAAAATGTTTCTCTTCCCAGAGGCTAAGCTGCCAGATGGGTATGATCCAACCTCAAGGCCTTGGTATGAGCAGGCTGTTAAGGCTGGAAAAACAATATGGACTGAACCATATATCGATGGACTCTCAGGAAAATTAACGGTTACAGTTGCAGCACCTGTTAAGAGCTCTAACGGAGAATTAACTGGAGTAATAGCGGCTGATATCTCTTTAGATGTACTGACAAATATCATTAGCAGCACGAAACTTGGAGATAAAGGATATTTCTTTATTGCAAATAAAAAAGGTATAATAATGGTACATCCTGATAAGAGTTTTATAAATAAAGAAATTCCTGTAAAGAATTTATTAGATGAAGTTTTAAAAAATAGTTCTGGATTCGTTGACTACAGCTATCAAGATGATAATAAACTTGGTGTTCTTACTAATAATAAAAGAATCGGATGGAGTATAGTTGGAGTTATAAATTATTCTGAAATTAGTGGGAATTTGTCAATTATCATTAAAGTAGTAGCGACAGCAGGCATTATAATTTCTATAATTGGTGCCATAATAGGAATACTGTCATCAAGGCCTATAACAAAATCATTATCTCATTTAGTGGAAGATATGAAAAGGATTGGTTCAGGCGATCTAACAGTTAGAAGTAATGTTAAATCTGGAGATGAGATTGGAATACTTGCCTCAACACTTAATTTAATGGCAGAGGATTTAGGGAATTTGATGAAAAATATAGGTTCTATATCTATAGAGGCAACTAAAGGGTCGGATACGTTAGCAGCAATTGCCGAAGAAACTAACTCTGCAACAGAAGAAATATCTAGAACTGTTGGAGAAGTTGCATCAGCAACGAATGATCAAGCTAGAAGTACTGAAATAGGTCTCCGAAAGGCTAACGAACTTTCAGATAGTATTCAATCTGTAGCTAATGCTATTGAACATACTAAGGAGATATTCAACGAGGCTAATGGTTTAAATAGCAAAGGTATAAGTACAGTTAAGCTGCTAACAGGAAAAACAGAAGAAGCTAACAGGGCTACTAAGGATGTAGGTAACGTTATAACAGAAGTTGATAATAGAACAAACCAAATTGGAAGTATTATAGGAACAATTAGTCAGATTGCAGAGCAAACCAACTTGCTAGCATTAAATGCTTCAATTGAAGCAGCGAGAGCAGGGGAAGCGGGACGAGGTTTTGCGGTAGTAGCGGATGAGATAAGAAAACTTGCAGAACAATCAGGAACTGCGGCTAATCAAATAAGAAGCTTAATAGTTGGTATCCAGGAACAGTCCAAGAATGCTGTTATAACTATGAATGGTACTACAAAAATTGTAGTTGAACAAGCTAATGCGGTTAAAGAAACAGAAGGGATTTTTGAACAAATTACTAATAGTATAATGGGAATTAATGAAGAAATAGTAAGAATTCTTTCTTTAAATGAAGGAATGATTTACAAAAAGAATGAAATAGTATCTGTAATGGAAAATATTTCAGCATCAGCGCAACAAACTTCAGCATCAGCTCAAGAAATATCAGCTTCAACAGAAGAACAAGTTGCAACTTTTGAAGAGGTAACAAGAACGGCAGATGAACTTAATCAGTTAGCAACAAAATTAAACAGTGAGATTGGAAAATTTAAGGTATAGAGAAGCAACATTAAAAGTTGACTTATCCTACGAGACATAATACCAATTTTCAGTGCGTTAAATATTTTTAAGTAGTCTAAAGCTGAGGATTAATGAAAAACCAAGAATCTTAGAAAACTTGCTACACTCAAACAATCAAAGATTCTAAGTTTTTCATTAATCCTTCGCTAAGACTACTAAAAAAACATTTAAATGTACCTTGAAATTGGTATTATGCCTTTTCGGATAAGTCAACTTTCTAGTTTGGTTATGTATATAGTTGCTTATTATATACATAGTATCTAATAAGTAACTATATATCAATAAAGTACATTCTTTTGTGGCATAATTATGAATGATATACTATAATTGTAAGATAAGTGCATAGGTAAAATATTATACATAATTATTATTAATTGAAACATAATTATAAAATTTTGCAATGTCTAAAAATATAAACTTAAGGAGTGACTTTTATGGAAAACTTTACATTTAAAAATGCAACAAAGATTATATTTGGTAAGGAAACTGAAGGTGCGGTTGGTGCCGAAATTAAACAGTATGCAGATAAAGTATTACTATGTTATGGTGGAGGAAGTATAAAGAAAAGTGGACTTTATGACACTGTAATAAAATCCTTAAATGAAAGTGGAATAGCTTTTGTAGAATTATCAGGTGTTAAACCAAATCCAAGATTAGGTCTTGTTAGAGAAGGTATAAAACTATGTCGTGAAAATAATATAAAGTTTATATTGTCTGTTGGTGGCGGAAGTGCTGCAGACACTGCTAAGGCAATCTCAGTGGGAGTAACTTATGACGGAGATGTATGGGATTTCTATGAAGGAAAGACTCAAGTTAAGAAAGCATTACCTGTGGGAGTTGTCTTAACTATACCTGCAACTGGTACAGAGGCTAGTAATAGTTCTGTTATTACAAATGAAGATGGATGGTATAAAAAGGGTCTTAGCACAGAGTATATTAGACCAGTATTTTCAATACTAAACCCAGTTTTAACATATACTCTACCGGCTTACCAGACTGCTTGTGGCGCAGCTGACATTATGGCTCATATAATGGAGAGATATTTTACTAATGTTGATCATGTAGATTTTACAGATAGATTATGTGAGGCTACATTAAAGACTATTATAAATAATACCCCAATAGCTTTAGAACAGCCTGAAAACTATGATGCAAGAGCAGAAATTATGTGGGCAGGTACAATAGCGCATAATGACTTATTAAGTACAGGTAGAATAGGTGATTGGGCATCACATAAAGTGGAGCATGAATTAAGTGCTATATATGATATTGCACATGGAGCGGGACTTGCGATTATTTTTCCTGCATGGATGAAGTATGTGTATAAACATAATGTAAATAAATTTGTTCAATTTGCAGTAAGGGTATGGGATGTTGATATGTCCTTTGACTCCTATGAAACTATTGCATTAGAAGGGATTAGAAGAATGGAGCAATTCTTTAAGAAGATAGGTCTTCCTATAACATTAGAAGAGGCGAATATTCCTGTTGATAGAATTGCAGAAATGGCCGATAAGTGTACTGATTCAGATAGAAAAACAGTTGGAAGTTTTGTAAAATTAGGAAAGGAAGATGTCTTAAATATATATAAATTAGCAAAGTAAGCTTTGTACTTAATAGAGTCCTTATCTTCTGATGTTAGAGAGATTCAGAGGGTAGGGACTTTTATCTGATCTAATACTCTCCCTTAGCCAAGGTTATGCGGCGAGCTGCTACGACCCTGGATAACGATTTCTAAGTGCCAAAGACATTAGGAACTCTGTTTATCAAATAAAAGGTATGGCATATTTCTCTATTTTTGCGTAAAATATTAAGTGAAAACTAAATACATAAGATAAGGAGAAAATGATTGATGAAAAAAAAGCCTGTTATGAATAAAAAATTTAAAGATGTAAAAAAACCGATTATGCCTACTGTAATTATTTTAGGACTTCTTCTTTATATACAAGGATTTATTTTTGTTTCTAAATTGAACACAGTAATGATGTTAACTGGAGGGTTGTTTATTTTTATTCCTCTTCTAATAATGGCATTTTCTAAAAGAAAAAAGCAAAAAGTATTATCAAGCATATTGATTGTTATATCAATATATTTTATATTTCTTTTAATGTATATGTTGTTTTTAGCTATTCGTTCAATATTATAATAATATTATCAAAACTTTATTTATATATTCTATAATGGTGGCAAACCTGAATAAAATATAATGAAACTATATAAAGCTAAAATTTGAAAAGTTTTAATTTTTATGATATTATCTTTTATACTATATTTTTTATCATTTATAAGGGGGAATATTAATGGAAGCAGACCCTGGTAGTAGTATATTACCAGAAATTTTACTGATTTTATCCTTAATTCTAATTAATGCATTTTTCGCAGCTGCGGAAATGGCAATTGTATCTCTAAATAAAAACAAGGTTAACCTTCTTGCAGAGGAAGGAAATCAGAAGGCAAAAGTATTATTAAAGCTTATGGAAGAGCCAAGCAGATTTTTATCAACAGTTCAGGTTGGTATTACTCTTGCAGGATTCTTTGCCAGTGCTTCAGCATCTGCAACTGTAGCGGATAAACTAGCACCTGTCATAGAAAAATTAGGAATACCATATGGCGATAAAATTTCTGTAGCTTTAATTACTATAATACTTTCTTATTTTACCCTTGTTTTAGGTGAGTTATTTCCTAAGAGATTGGCATTACAAAAGTCTGAAGAACTAGCAATGTTTGCAGTGAAGCCAATTGTGTTTATTTCTAAGTTAACACTGCCTTTTGTAAAATTACTTTCTGGTTCAACAAATATACTTTTAAGACTTTTTGGAATTAATATAGATAACCTTGAGGAAAAGGTATCTAAAGAAGAAATAAAGTCTCTTATTGAAGTTGGACAAGAACATGGAGTTATTAATGAAACAGAAAAAGAGATGATTAATGGTATATTTGAATTTGATAACAAGCTTGCAAAAGAAGTTATGACTCCTAGAACAGAAGTGTTTTTGATTAATATTGATAGTAAAGTAGATAAGATTATTGATGATGTTCTAGAGGAACAATTTTCAAGAATACCTGTTTATGAAGGAGATAATGATAATATTATAGGTATTTTGTATATAAAGGATATTTTTATTGAAGGAAGAAAGAATGGTCTTGAAAATGTAAATATTAGAAATATATTAAGGCCTGCTTATTTTGTTCCTGAAACTAAAAATATTGATGATTTATTTAAAGAGTTACAAAATACTAAAAATCATATGTCTATTCTTATAGATGAGTATGGTGGTTTTTCAGGAATTGTTACAATAGAAGATTTAATAGAGGAAGTAATGGGAAATATATTTGATGAATATGACGAAGTTGAACAAAATATAAAGAAAGTGGATAACAATACCTTTATTTTAGATGGATTACTACCTATCGATGAAGTAAATGAGCATCTAAATCTAGACTTAGAATCAGAAAATACTGATACTATTGGAGGATTTGTAGTTAGTTTAATGGGAAGTATACCTAAGGATAATGAAGAAAATACTATAGAATATGAAAACTTAGTTTTTAAAATTGAAAAAGTAACTGAAAAAAGAATAGAAAAGTTAAGAGTTTGTATATTGAAATAGGAAAGCTTGACATATATCCTTCTGGATAAGTCAACTTTCGGCGTTGTTTAACTATAAATTATAAAAAATAAATAGGGGGTTTTTGCCTATTGAAGCAAAAACCCTCTATTTGTTTTGTGGCTATATTATTTACTCTTATTATTTACAGATATTAAATAATTTATACAAGCTTAAAAAATTTATTTAGCCTCTTTTGCAGCCTTTAGAATAGAATCATAGTCTGGTGGGTTTGTAACCTCAGAAACATATTCCACATAAACAACTTTGTTACTGCTGTCAATTACAAAAGCAGCTCTAGCAAGAAGTCCTAAACCATCTATATAAGTACCAAAGTTTTTGCCTACTAATCTATCCCTAAAGTCTGATAGGGTAACTACGTTTTCAATACCGTGAGAAGCACACCATCTCGATTGAGCAAAAGGTAAATCCATTGATATTGTATATACAGTTACACCAGGCATTTCAACCGCTCTTTCATTAAATGTTCTTGACTCTAGGTCGCAAACAGGAGTGTCTATTGAAGGCACTGTAAGAAATATTCTAACTCCTTTTGTATCTTTTAAAGAAATAGGTGCTAAGGAATTATTTAAAACAGTAAAGTCAGGTGCATTGTCACCGACTTTAACAGTATTTCCTAAAACATTAATTGGGTTTCCTTGAAATTTTAATTCCATAATAAATACCTCCGATAATTTATATTATTTAATAATTAATATCTTATAATAATATTAACATAGATTTCCAGTCTATGCAACTAATTTTTGCAACTAAACATAAATAGTGTTGCCATTAGATAAAAAGATATTAGTTTATATTAAATTTTTTTATTAACTTAATAGGGGCATAAGTCAACTTTGCTTGCCTAAGACCTTCAATTCCAAGATCCTGTTCTCTGTTTATATAAGGTACATCAGTAAAGTGGCGTTCAATAAAGGCTCTATTTACGAAGTTATACAAACCTCTAATATTTGAATCTGCTTTCTCAATATGAATTATAGCCATGTCTTTATTCATTTTTTCCCCGATTGTAAATGCTGATATTTTATCATCTATAGATACAACCATTCCAATAAAATCTAAATTTGAAGAGTTTTTTAAAAGTTCTTCAATAGACCTCAGCTCATGAAGCAAATATCCTTTACAAACATGCTGATGGCACCACTCGCGAGCTGCTTTTATACATGGTCTAATCAATTCACAGTTTATTGGTAAGATTTCATAACTGTAGTTTTTCACGAAATAATTATAATGATTTTTTTTCTTGTGAAGCTTCTTACCGGATAAGGAAGCCAAAGCTTTGCTTTCATAAAGATAGTCAAAGTTATCTCTATCCTCTTCAATGGAAAATTTATTTTCTCCGTAGACATCTATGAGGTCATTAACAAACCATTCTTCTGCATCTTTAAAGAGATAGTCTGTTTGTAGTTCGTCTTTTAATTCCATAAGAAAATCAACTATGTGCCTTAAAGAATCTTTATCATAGCCTATAGGTTGCATAAAGTGAGTTTTACCATCAAAATCACTTTTAAGTATAATTAGAACATCTTCATAGAGTGCATAGTGTATATCTAATGCTTTCCTCCATATGAAGAGATTTGTAAAAGAGTATTCACAGGTTTCATAGATATAGGGCTTTAAATATTTATCAAAAAGATCTTTGTCGTCAATAGTTAAAGGTTTAAATTTAAGCATGAGAAAAACTCCTTTTCATTAAATTAAATACTAAATAATATTTAATATTGCTTGTTTACATATTAACATTATATTACAGAAGCTATTTAATTAACTTATACTTTAATAATATTTTAAATTTATTTACAGATTTAATACTATATCTAATAAATAAAATAGAAGTATTGAATTTAATTTACTAAAGCATTAATATATTATTATGAAATAGTTATTCTATTTTATTTTTAGTTGGATTTTTCTAGTATAGAAAGTTATTTTTAAATTAATTTTAGAATGTGGTGATTTTATAATTGTAAGAGGTGAGTGTACTGTGGAGAGTTTAAGTGGAAAGGTCGCGGTAGTTACCGGGGCTTCAAGAGGTATTGGAAGAGGAATTGCATTGGAACTTGCAAAGGCTGGTGCTAATGTAGTTATAAATTATAAAGGTAATAAAAAAGAGGCCGAAATAACTTTAAATCTGGTTAAAAAACTAGGAGGGTTTGGTGTAATTGTTAAGGCTGATGTAAGTAAATACAGCGAATCAAAGAAATTAATAAATGAGACAATAGAAAGCTTTGGGAAGATAGATATCTTGGTAAACAATGCGGGAGTATCTAGTGTAGGTTTATTTATAGATATGAGCGAAGAAAAGTGGGATGAGATAATTGACATAAATTTAAAAGGTGTTATAAATTGTTCACATTCTACACTAGATTATATGATTTCTCAAAAGAGTGGAACTATAATAAATATATCCTCAATGTGGGGAAATGTAGGAGCATCCTGTGAAGTTGTTTATTCCTCGACTAAAGGAGCGGTGAATTTGTTTACAAAATCTCTAGCAAAGGAAATGGCACCTTCAGGAATAAGAGTTAATGCAATTGCACCTGGGGTTATTGATACAGAAATGAATAGCTGGTTAAGTGACGAAGATAAGAGAGGGTTAGAACAGGAAATCCCTTTAGGTAAGTTTGGTGACATTGAAGATATAGGGAAAACTGTAGTGTTTCTAGCTAGTGATGGAGCTAAGTATATAACTGGACAAGTGTTAACAGTGGACGGTGGAATGGTGTAAAACGAACTGAAAATATAGTAATTTTCAAAATGGACTAGCTTTTTTTGGGAATTTAGTTTATTATAATGACATAATAGTCTGACAAGTACGATTATTGGGAGAGGGTGTTGTCATTATGGTAAATTCACTAATATTCGGTTTAGTTACCTTAGGATTTGGTCTGATACCTAAAATAGTAAGACCTAAGAAGATTAATTCATGGTATGGCTATCGCACAGTTATTTCTATGAAAAATCAAGATACATGGGATGAGGGAAATAGGTATTCCACAAATCAATACATAATAGCAGGGCTTATTCTATTAGTACTAGGAAGACTTGGATATGCCTTCTTAAATGCTAAAGGGTATTGGGTTCCACTAATAGGATTTATACCAATTCTATATTTTACCGTATTTTCAACAGAAAAACATTTAAAAAAGATTTTTGATAGTAATGGAATGAGGATTAATCAGGGATTTAAAGAATTAAAACAAAAGAATATTCAATAATAAGTAAAAAATACCACTATCTAATTTGGGGGATGGTGGTATTTTTGTATTTAAAATACGTTGATAAATTATTATACTTGTTATATATTGTATATAACAAGTATAACTTTTGAAAAGGGAGTGTTTCAAAATAGTAGACTGGAGGAAATATAGATATGATTCTAAAAATAGACTTTGAGTCAGATACACCAATATATGTGCAACTAAAAAGGCAAATTATAAAGGGAATAGCAAGAAAGGAAATGCAGGAAGGTGAGAGTTTACCTTCGGTACGTCAAATGGCTGAGGACATAGGTATAAATATGCATACTGTAAATAAAGCTTATAACTTGCTTAAAGTCGATGGATTTTTAAACATAGATAGAAGAAAAGGAGCAATAATAAATAAAATACCAACACCATTTTCTGAAGAGTATAAAGAGAATGTAAAGGAAGAGGTCGATGCTATAGTAGCGGAAGCTTATTGTAGAGGATTTGGTGAGGAAAAGTTCTTGAACATGTGCAAGGATATCTATGATAGCTATAATAGAACTACTTAGTTTAGAAAGTAGAAATTTCAACAATGAGAGATTATTAAAAAACAACAAAGTAAACTTTCTGGAGGAAAGAATATGATTAATAAAGTTATGCCATTAGTTATATTGGTAGTGACCATACTAATTATATTTTTGATACAAATTCTAATGCCAAGAACTCTATTTATCTATGATACTTAGTAGGAAAAACTTTAAAAATGGAGATGATTTTATGATATATGGAAATACGGAAGGCGTAAGAAATTTCATGCTAGAAAAACTTGAACAGATATACGAAATTAGATTTCCTAAAGATAGTATTTGTAACGAGGAATTAATAAAAGTTATTTGTGAAGCTACAACCTATTTGAATAGAGAGGTTAGCGTTGCTATCAATAGAAAAGGCGGCATAGCTGCTGTAGCAATAGGTGACAGCACTACTGTTGAACTTCCTGAAATCAATGTGAAGGAAAAGAGTTTAAGTGGGATTAGAATAATACATACACATCCTAATGGAAATTCAAAGCTTTCAGCAATAGATATGTCTGCTTTAGTAAGACGAAAATTAGATTGTATAGTAGCCATAGGCGTAAGTGAGAGTGCTATTACAGGTATTACTTTAGGATTTTGCAGTATTGAAGATGATTTGCTTATAGGTGAGATGACTGAACCTCTTGGAGTGCAACCTGCTCTTGAATATAATATTTTAGATAGGATAAATCATATACAAGGATTAATGAAAGATAATGAATTTATAGATGATGACAGTGAGAGAGCAATTTTAGTTGGGTTAGAAGATGAAGAAAGTTTAGATGAGTTAGCAGAACTTGCTAAGGCTTGCAATGTAAGAGTAGTACAAAGAGTTCTTCAAAAAAGATCAACGATTGATAATGCTTTTTATGTTGGAAGAGGAAAAGTTGAAGAGATAGATTTTTTGAGACAATCCACAAACGCTAATGTTATCATTTTTGACGATGAACTTTCAGCTTCACAGATAAGAAATTTAGAACAAAATTTAGGTGCAAAGGTTATAGATAGAACTACCTTAATATTTGAAATATTTGCAACTAGAGCAAGAAGTAGAGAATCTAAGATACAGGTAGAACTTATCCAGCTAAAGTATAGACTTACAAGACTTTCTGGACTTGGAACTGTTCTATCTAGAACCGGTGGAGGAATAGGTACTAAAGGACCAGGTGAAAAACAACTAGAGGTAAATAAAAAACATATAAAAGAAAAAATACAGGATTTAATAAAGGAACTTAAAAAAATAAAATCAGTTAGAGAAACTCAAAGAGAGAGAAGAGCTAACATACCAAAGGTTTCATTAGTAGGTTACACGAATGCAGGCAAATCGACTCTTAGAAACAAACTATGTCAGGTAGCTATGCCAAAAGAGGCAGTTGAAAAGGAAAAGGTATTTGAAGCAGATATGCTTTTTGCCACCTTAGATACAACTACAAGGGCTATTGAACTTACAGATGGTAGGATAACTACTTTAACAGATACTGTAGGATTTATAAAGAAACTACCTCACGACCTAGTAGAAGCTTTTAAGTCTACCTTAGAAGAAGTGGTTTACTCTGATTTGCTTTTACATGTAGTTGATTCTGCATCCAGTACAGCTGAGGAGCAAATAGAAGCGGTCAATGATGTTTTAATGCAAATTGGAGCAAAAGATAAGCCTATTATACTAGTTTTAAATAAAATAGATAAAGCAGCGGAGGACCGTATAACAAGCATTGAAAAAGAAAATACGAATGTAAAAATAATAAAAATCTCAGCAGTAGAGGGGACCAACCTAGATCTATTATTGGGAGAAGTAGCGAAAGCTTTACCATACAAACTGAGAACTGTGGAATATAACATACCTTATACAGAACAAGCTGCCTTAGCATTTCTTCATAGAAATGCTAAGGTTAAAGAAGAAGACTATAGGGATGAAGGAACTTATATTTGTGCTTTAGTAGATGATGAAGTATTTAATAAGTGTGCAAAATACATGATAAAATAAAAAGATTTTAATATTCGTAAAATGATGTAATGTGAACTTTTCGCATTACATCATTTCTGTATATAAGTCCCTACCTAAACATCAATCTTATGAAACGCCGTAAGCTTAATCTTTAAACAGCCCGTTGAACTTAGCTTAAACTACAACTTACCTATAATTTAATGTAATCAGAATGAACATATCCAACTTCAGATCCAGCCTTAACCTTATACCAACGACCACTATTTCCCAAAACCTCTACCTTAGTACCAGAAGGAAGTTCGGAAAGTATTCTTCCAGTCCAAGGAGTATTTCTTAAGTTCAAGCTGGAGGCCTGATCGCTTAAAGCTACAGTTCCAACCTTATTTGATGTTGATTCCGTTACAGTTGTTGCTGCAGTGCTTTCTGTTTTATTGCTAGCAAGTTGAGATGTATTCACATAACTAGAGTGTACATACCCTGTGGTACCATTTGTTCTTACCTTATACCAACTACCATTAGATTCCAGGATATCAATCTTTGTACCATTACTTAAAGCAGTTACTATACCGCCGTTTGGAGTGGTCCTTAAATTTAAAGAAGATGATTTATCACTTAGGGATACAACACCAGACTTCAAGGTGCTTGATCCATTATTTATTAAAGTTGGTGTAGGTGTATTTTGGGGTGTATTTTGTCCAACTATATTTATGTACTTTGAACTTACATATGAATAAGAAGAATTATATTTAATTTTATACCAATCTCCAGATTTACTAACTATGTTAACAGACTCACCTTTCCTTAATAATCCTACGACATTAGAAGATGAGTTGGCTTTATCTCTAACATTTAGTACAGAACCAGAATTTGTAATATTAACAGTTCCTTTGTTTATAATAGGCTCATCTTTAATAGGAGATTGTTCATTGTTCTTATCGGTATTAGTATTATTTGTGGTATTTGACGGAATTGTATATGGAGGTTTAATTTTACCTTCTCCAATATAAATATATCCTTTTAAATATAGATTTCCTCGGTTTTTAATCTCTTCTTTAGATACGGCTTTCACTTTTCCATCGTAATCTTTCCTAACACTAAAGTTACCTTCAGTGAAATATACGGTATTTCCCTCTACGCTTTCTACAAATGCTACATGACCGTAACCGTAGTTTCCGCCACCCCACACAGCTATTGAGTTTGGTTTTGGTTCGGTACCATATGAATAGACTTTATCTTTAGCGTTAGCATACCACCAATCTACAGCATTGCCATAAAATTCAGATGGTAGTGAAACTTGAAGTTTTTCAAGAACTCGTCCATATGTGAACCAAGTACATTGGCCTTTATATCCGTACTTTGTAAAAATATTAACACTGCTTGTATAGTAACTGCTCTGTGGATTAGGCATAGTTCCGGCAGCTTGTACAATATTAGAAGAAAGTTTACTATTCATAAGAGCTGCAGATATAAAGAAAGCAAAAACCATTTTTTTAGAGCTATTCATCTGTATCCCCCTCGTTTATATAATGTAAATTAAATTCAAATTAAAGTTTATATTAAAATTCAAAATTATTATCGTACATAATTTTGAAAAATTTATAGGTGTTTTAGAATATTTTAGTAAGCTTATGAATATATTCATATTTTAACATATTTTTTTATAGTTGTGGGAATAAAATGGTAAAAACCCTTTACTTTATTATATTAAGCCTTATTTTGTTGAGTCAATTTAACTTATATTAAGACAATAATTTAACAATATTTATAAGAAAAAAGGAGGATTTTTTCCCAATATATCGAATAATGTTTATATTGGAATAAGTGTATTTTAAATCCAATAGTCTTCAGAAGGAATTATGAAAACCATTTTGAGAGTTAAGTCACAAATAAATTATAATTTAACTATTATACTTATAAAGTAGAAAATAATAATAACTAGCTATTAAATATATTTTTAGAAATATATACAGCAAAAGTAATAATTATTTTAAGCTAAAATTTAAAAAAGGGGATTGTTACACATGAAAAGGATTAGAAGCAAAATAATTGTAGGGATATTGGCCTGTACTTTCATAGTGGCAGTATTAATAGGAGGTGTTAG
Source organism: Clostridium sp. CS1-1 (assembly GCF_056135525.1). Lineage (NCBI taxonomy): Bacteria > Bacillati > Bacillota > Clostridia > Eubacteriales > Clostridiaceae > Clostridium > Clostridium sp. CS1-1. The sequence goes on from NZ_CM148680.1 coordinate 1,071,828, forward strand.
TACATATGAAGCTATTAGTGTAATAGACAAAGAAGCTAGAGACAAACTTTCAGCTATATCAGAGAGCAAAACAAAAGATTTTAATACTATGTTTAAGGATACTGAAAAAACTATAGAGTTTTTATCAAACACAGTGTTATCAGATTTTGATTTAGAAAAAGCAAAATCTGATAGTACATACTTAAAGCAGTATGAAAATAAAATAGAACCTCTTATAAAAAAGCTGGGAGAAACTACAGAGGGTGCAATGGGATGCTATATATATTTTAATCCTGAGCTTACAAATGCTCTGTATTATGTTTCTTATGATGATACAGATAAGGATAGAAACTTCTCTAGGAAAACTTCTTATGTTATAGATGACTTTAAACAAGATAATAAAGATATGAACTGGTTTTATGGACCAGTTAAAAAGGGAAAAGGCGTGTGGAGTGATATTTATGTGGATATGCACTCTAAAGTTGAAATGATATCTTATGGAAAACCTATTTATATCAATAATACTTTAATTGCAGTTGCTGGCGTGGACGTGGAATTTGATCTTTTCCGTAAAGCAATAAATAATATAAAGGTATATGATACTGGATATGCATATCTTTTATCAGAGCAAGGTGATTTTTTAATTCATCCTAAATATAAGAAAGCGGATAATATATCTTCTATAGAAAATGGATCGTTTAAGATTGTTGCAGATGAAATTAAAAAAAATAAATCAGGTGTAATGGAATATGACTATAATGGTAAAGAGATAGTTGGTTATTATGCGATGCCTAATGGTTATGTAATGGTAACAAGTGTTCCATATGAAGAAGTGTTAAAAAGTATTAGTAAACTAAAAATACTAATTCCTGCTATAGTGGTATTAGGTATGATAATTGCAATAATAGTAGCACTTTTAATTGCTAACAATATAGCAAAACCACTAATGAAGGCTATAAAACTATTGGATAAAATATCAAGTTTAGATTTAACTTATGATGAAGACTATGAGCAATTAATGAAAAGCAGTGATGAAATAGGAATAATGGCTAGATCACTTGCAAATATGAGAGAGTCACTTCAAGATATGGCAGAAAGTATTAAACAAGGGGCGAAGAATGCAGCACTTAGTGCGGAAAGTCTTTCAAGTGTAGCTGAAGAGAATGTAAGCGCTATTGACTCAGTAGCAAGAGCTACTGGAGAGATTGCAGAGGGCTCAACTGAGCTTGTTAAAAATGTAGAAAGCGGAGTGAAAAAACTAGATTATTTAGCTAATCAAATAAACGATGCAGTGCAAAGTTCTGATATAATGAGGAAGCAGATTGATGAAACAAGCATTGCCAACAAAAAAGGAATTGATTATGTTAATAAACTGGAGAGAGCTGTAAAGGATAATGTTCGAATGGTGGACAAGGTTGCCTCACAGGTCATTGAGTTAGATAGAAAATCAGAACTTATAGCTAAGATAACAGATGCTATTAAATCAATAACCGATCAAATAAATTTATTAGCATTGAATGCTGCTATTGAAGCCGCAAGAGCTGGAGAACAGGGAAAAGGTTTCGCCGTAGTTGCAGATGAAATAAGAAAATTAGCTAGTGAAACAGCAACCTCTACAGAAGAGATTGATAAAATTGTAAAAGAGTTTAAATCAAATATAGGCACTGCAAGAAATGAAGTAAATGAGGCGAAGACAGTTATAGACAAAACTAGTGAGGTCTCCAAGAATACAGAAAAGGCTTTCCGCGATATTGATAAGTCCGTATCAAACGTAATAGGTCAGATAGATAGGCTTATAGCAAACATTAATAACATAGGCGAAAATAAGAATGAAGTAGTCACTTCAATTGAAAGTATATCTGTTATTTCGGAACAATCAGCGGCTACAACCCAAGAGATTTCTGCATCAGTGCAAGAACAATCCATAAGTATGGAACAGATATCTAAATCAACAAATGATTTAACTAAAGTAGCAATGGATTTAGAAAAGTTAGTAGAGAAGTTTATAACGTAAACTAATAATCAAATTCATTATTATAAAGTATTATGGTAAGTTTTTTATGGATTAGGTGAAACTTTATCTATATTGATTTCATATTAAAACAGAAAAATAATCAGTTAGTTATTATATAAAACATAAGAAAAGAGCAGGGTAAGGAGATGTAGTTGATTCCCTGCTTTTCTTTATTTAATTATGATATTGCTTTAACCTTAATATGCCCTTAATCATATAATTAATTCGTATTTATTAAGCTATTTCAAAATTTAACTGTACATAGTAAAAATATAATTAGAAACTAAAAAGCAGGGTGGAAAGTAATAAAAACAATCCCTGCTTTTTATTGGAGTGAACTGTGATGGTGAATAATTTTTAAATCTAATATTTGCTTAATTCAAAAATTTATACATAAAGTTTATAAAAAACTTTAGTAAGCTAAACTTTAAATCTATTAAGTTGAACAGTTATCTTTTGGGCAACATCATTTAGCTTTTGTGCTGAGTTTGAGAGTTCATCAGAACTTGCATTCATTTCCTCGCTAGAAGCGGAAATTTCTTCAGCCGATGCAGAGGTTTCCTCAGACACAGAAGAAACAGCTTCTACTTTAAGGAGTATATCATCCTTTTCAATATTAATAGTTAAAGCGGAATGATTTATATCGTTAATTTCAGGAAGAATATTTTCTATTGCTGAAATTATTTCCTTAAATGAAGTTATGGAATGTTTAATTCCCTCTACTTGGTTAAATAATACCTCTTTAACCTCTTTCGTGGAATCTGCAACTATTGAAGATCTCACTGTTACATCAGTTAATAACTTATTTATATCTAATGAAGATTGTTTAGACTGCTCAGCAAGCTTTCTAATTTCATCAGCTACAACAGAGAATCCTCTGCCAGCTTCTCCTGCCCTTGCAGCTTCTATAGCCGCATTTAAAGCTAATAAATTAGTTTGATCAGCTATACTGTTAATAACATCTGTAATTTCATTAATCTTTTTCATATCTTGTCCAAATTCAACTATTTCTGTAGTAAGCTGTGAGAAAGCACCATTTAATTCCCTTATTGAATCGGCCATAGATTGAAGTTGAGTGCTACTGCCCTTTGACATAGAATCTATTTTTAGGGCATTTTCTCCAACTTGATCTATCTTTCTAGCAATGTTAGAAACTTCATCTCCAAAATGTATTGTTCTGTCATTTACTACTGCTAGTTGTCCAGCTTGTTCCGATGCACCCTCAGCAACCTCCTGAATTGCATTAGATACTTCCTCGGAAGTAGAACTTAATTCTTCTGATACAGCAGATAAATTTTCAGCTTGATCTTGAAGAACATCTGCATTAACCTGAATTGCTTTTATCATACCAGATACATTTGTAAGCATGGAGTTAAAGCTATCTGCAAGATCTTTCAACTCATCTTTTGTATTTACCTCTACTTTATTAACTTGTAAATTACCTTCTTTAACTTCCTTCATAGCAGAAGCTATCTTCTCTATAGGATTTGATATCTTTTTAGAAACTATTAAGGTTATTATAGAAGTTAAAATTAGCACAATTAAACCAACACCAAACACTACAAGTAGTGCTTTATTTTGAGCACCAGTAAAATCCGAGATATCGCCACTTAATACGATATACATGTCCCATTTTTCATAATAAGTATAATAAGCAAACTTGTGTTGCCCTTTCCAATCATATTTTATCTCTTTAACTGGTGTCATACCGTAGGCTTGATGCGAAAATTTATCTTTATTTTTTAGCATTTCTTTAATAAAGTCGTACTGATTTCCGTCAGTTCCTATAAGTTCTGAGTTTGGATGAAATATAAATTTACCGTTACCACTCAAAGTATACCCATAACCATTTTTTCCAACCTGACGAGAGATTATATATTTAGAAAAGGCACTCTTTGCCTCCTCCTTAGTTTTAGAGTTTGTCTCTAGTCCGTCTGCTACGTCCCAAGCGCACATAACCCTTTCAGACATTTGTTGGCTTAATGTCTTATTTGACTCACCTACAATAGTTACATAACTAGGTATTGCAATAGCTATCAATGTAATTAAAATCATTGAAATTATAGAAAAAACTAGTTTTGTACTAAGTTTTTTGAAATTCATTTAATCTACTCCTTCCGTTTTATTTCTAAAAATATAATTAATAAATTTTTAATAATAATTTTGTGTTTAAAGTATGTATCTTTAATCAACTATTATACTACTTTAGTTTGCTTTGAACTTTCTTAGGGCTTAACATTTAAACTTATATAGTTTAATTTTATTTATAGAAAATTAATATATCTATATGGATGATTATAACTTATTTTATGATGAATTTAAAGATAAAATTTACTAATAAATAATATTTATTTATCGGTTAAATTAGTAGCATGCCCTTGGTAAGTTAGAGAAATAAATATAAGCTTGTTTTACGTAGTAAAAAGCAAAGTTAACGTTCTATTAATTGAATTTGTGGATAAAGTAGTATATACTATATCCGTATATATTAACATTTATAAAATAGATGAAAAGGAGATTTTTTGATGGAAATATTGAAACATTTTGTAGATATTATTCTACATCTAGATAAGTACTTAAATATAGTTATACAAAACTATGGAATGGGTACATATATAATACTATTTTTAATAGTATTTTGTGAAACGGGCTTAGTAATTCTACCGTTTCTTCCGGGGGACTCCTTACTTTTTGCTGCAGGAGCCTTTGCTGCATTAGGTTCGTTAAACATTTACTTATTATTTGGCCTTTTAAGTATAGGAGCTATTATTGGGAATACGCTAAATTATTATGTAGGAAGAACTATTGGACCTAAGATATTTAATAAGGAAAATGTTAAACTTTTAAATAAGGAGTATTTAGATAAAACACAAGCATTTTACGATAAGCATGGTGGAATAACTATAATAGTTACTAGATTTATGCCAATAATTCGTACTTTTGCACCTTTTGTAGCTGGAATTGGGAAAATGAATTTTATGAAGTTTATGTCTTATAATATAGTTGGTGGAGTTACATGGGTTGCATTATTTTCATTTGGGGGATATTTCTTTGGTAACATACCTATAGTAAAAAAGAATTTCACAATAGTTATACTTGCTATAATTTTCGTTTCATTATTGCCAGCTGTGATTGGAATATTAAAAGAGAGATTTGGCAAAAAAAAACAGAGTGATGGATCAAATGAGTTAGAAGATAAAATAGTGTAAAGAGTGATAGCAATAAAAGGATTAAAGTTAACTAAAGTTAATTTTAATCCTTTTATTGCTGTTTTCTTTAGTTGCAATTGATAAACTTGTCACTGGATATTTTAAAAATAATTGTGAATACTAATTTTACATATTCAATATAACAAGAAAGGGTAAACCAAGAATTATGAGAAACGGCATTGAAAAAGCTTTATGGAGTATTGCTATTCCAGGATTTGGTCAATTATTAAATGGTAAGTATTTGAAGGGAGTTCTACTAATTATATTAGAGTTTCTAATTAATATTAAGTCCAGTATAAACACAGCTATTGTTTATAGTTTTAACGGTAAAACTAGCGTTGCCGTTGACCAGGTCAATTATCAGTGGCTGATGTTTTATCCCTGTGTTTATTTATTTGGCATTTGGGATGCCTACAGAGATGGAGAAAAAGAAAAAAGTGATATGTTACTATATGTTCCATTTGCTATTTCCGCTTATATAGGAACTGTAGGAGTAGTTTACTCGTCATATCTCAAAATAATGGGAATCTTGCTTGGACCAATCTTTCTTACCTTACTCTTTATGATACTAGGCTGGGGAATTGGTTACTTTATTAGGCATCTTATTTTAAGGAGAATAAGTAATTCTAATTGACTAAACCTAGTAAAAAATTATTTGTAAAATAATTTAATTGTAAAATCCAATTCAATTCTGTAGAATATAGGTACTAAACTACCTATATTAAGAACAACTAAAAGAGAGTTGATTTTATGGAAAATTCACAAATTAGAATATCAGTAAGAAATTTAGTGGAATTTGTTTTAAGAAGTGGCGACTTAGATAGCAGATTTACAGGAAGTAGCAGAGCTTTGGAAGGTACTAAGGCACATCAAAAGCTCCAAAAGGAATATAAGGAGAAGTTTTCTGAAGAGAAACAAATTCCATTAGAAGAAGTTACGAAAGTTAAAATTGAATATAGCGCGGAAGTAAGCTTAAAACATAGCATTGAGTATCGTGATTTTCACTTTATTATTGAGGGACGTGCTGATGGTATAATAGTTAAAGGGGAAGATGTTACTGTAGATGAAATAAAGTCTACAACTAAGCCTTTAGAACTTTTGGATGATAATTATAATCCAGTACATCTTGCTCAAGCTAAATGTTATGCCTATATGTACGCAATTCAAAATAACTTATCACAGATAAGTATACAGTTATCATATTATAATTTAAATACTAATGAAACTAAGAGGTTTAAAGAGAGCTTTACTCTTCAGCAATTAGAAAAATTCTTATTTGATTTGCTGGATAAATATTATTTTTGGGCAAATTTTATTAGAGATTGGAGAATAAAGAGAGATACTTCAATAAAAAATATATCATTTCCCTTCGAGGTCTATAGAAAAGGACAGAGAGAATTAGCTGTAGCTGTATATGGTACTATAAGAGAAGGTAAAAAAATTTTTGTACAGGCACCTACGGGTATTGGAAAAACTATATCTACTTTATTTCCTTCTATAAAGGCTATAGGAAAAGGTATGATTTCAAAGATATTTTATCTAACAGCCAAAACTATAACAAGAAGTGTTGCTGAAGAAGCAGTATTTAAGATGGCTAGTCAGGGTTTGGAATTAAAAACAATAACGCTAACAGCTAAAGATAAGGTGTGCTTCAAAGAAAAATCAACCTGTAATCCAGATGAGTGTGAATTTGCAAAAGGACACTTTGATAGAGTAAATGCAGGAATAAAAGAAATTTTAATCAATGAAAATATTATAAATAGAGAGATATTAGTGAGTTATGCAGAGAAATTTAAAATCTGCCCTTTTGAATTTTCTCTAGATTTAGCACTATTAGTTGATTGTGTTATATGTGATTATAACTATGCTTTTGATCCAAGAATTTATTTAAGAAGATTTTTTGATACTGGAGATAATGACTATGCTTTCTTAATTGATGAGGTGCATAATCTAGTAGATAGAGCTAGAGAAATGTTTTCGGCAGAATTAAATAAAAAACCTTTTTTAGAGTTAAAAAGGGCAATGAAAGATAAGGAGCCTAAAATAGCCAGAGCTCTAGATAAAATAAATTCATGTATGGTAAAGTGTAGGAAATTATGTGATGAGGATGCTTTAGTAGCAGACAATAATGATATAATACTAAAAAACAGAAATGTATATGTGAAAAAAAAGGATATTGAAGAATTATATCCCCTACTCAGAAGATTTACATCAGAATCGGAAGAATGGCTTTCTAAAAATAATAAGCTAGAAAATCATGAAGAACTCTTAGAATTATACTTTGATGTACTTACATATATTAGAATATCGGAGCTTTATGATAAAAGATTCGTTACTTATTTAGAGAAAAATGATAGTGATATCAAAGTAAAAATGTTTTGTTTGGATCCTTCTAATCTTTTAAGAGAAGCTATGAAAAGAGCAAAGTCTGTTATTTTATTTTCAGCTACGTTGTCACCTATGAATTATTTTAAAGAAATACTAGGTGGATCAGAAGATGATTATATTATGAGGCTGTCTTCGCCTTTTTCAGTAGAAAACAGAAAGCTTTTAATTGCAGATAAAATTTCTACTAGATATAATCATAGAGAAAATACTTACTCTACCGTTGTAGACTATATTCATACTTTAATTTGCAAGCAAAAGGGAAATTATATTACATTTTTTCCTTCTTATAGTTACATGGAGAAAATATATAAGGATTTTCATGAAGAATACCCTGATATTAATGTTATAATGCAGCAAAGTAATATGATAGAAGAAGATAGGGAGAAGTTTTTAAAGAGTTTTAAAGAGGAAAATAGGGATACATTAATAGCTTTTGCTGTGCTTGGAGGGATATTTTCAGAAGGTGTTGATTTAAAAGGTGATAGGCTAATTGGAGCCGTTATAGTTAGTGTTGGGCTACCACAGCTTTGTTTAGAAAGAAATATAATTATGAATTATTTTAAAGAAAAAAATAATTTAGGCTACGAATATTCCTATATGTATCCAGGGATGAATAAAGTGCTTCAAGCTGCGGGAAGAGTAATTAGAACAGAACAAGATAGAGGAGTAATTCTTTTGATAGATGAAAGATTTGGAACATCAGCATATAGAAGTCTTTTTCCAAAGGAATGGCATCCAAATGAAACTGTTAGAAGTGTTAAAGATATACAAAATAATATAGAGGGATTTTGGAGAAAATAAAATAGAAAAACAATCAAAGTAGGTGAGTAATTTTAATGGAAAATTTAAAAGATATATTTAAAGAATTTGATAAACATTTAATGCTAGATGAAAAACCTTCAGAGTATTTTGATGAACTATTTAAAACTGGAATTTTTGAAAACACTCATCCATTAAATATGATTGGAGATTTAGCAAATACGCCACAATCACCTGTATATCATCCAGAGGGAAATGTATGGAATCATACTATGTTGGTTGTTAATGAAGCTGCGAAAAGAAAAGATAGAAGTGAAGATCCTCATGCTTTTATGTGGGCAGCGCTTCTTCACGACATAGGAAAAGTACCAACTACAAAAATGAGAAAAGGAAGAATAACTTCTTATGACCATGATAGAGTAGGTAAAAATCTTTCTATAGAGTTTCTAAAGCAATTTGATTGTGATGAAGAATTTATTAAAAAGGTTTCTACTATAGTAAGATGGCATATGCATACTTTGTTTGTAGTTAAGAATTTACCTTTTTCAGATCTTAAATCTATGCTTGATGAGATATCTGCTAAAGAAATAGCATTATTTTCTTTATGTGATAGATTAGGAAGAGGAAATATCACCAAAGAAAAGATAAAGGAAATACATGACAATATGGAGTACTTCACAAGAAAATGTGAAAATTTCATGACTGCAGGAGTAAGATAATGAACTAAAGTAGAGTAGTCACTAATTTAATTATTAAAATTTTAGGGGAGATATTGCTAAGTGTGAAGTAGTATCTCCTTTAAAAATGTTCTTTAAAAATTAAGGAATAATTTTTAAACATCAATCATATGGTAAAGTGTGTTTAAATTTTTACTTATTGGTAAATAATGTAAATACAATAAACTATTTGGGGATGATGTTATGAAGAGAATTAAATCGTTTATACTTGATACTTTTATGGCACTTATTATATTTTCTATAGTTCTTATAGCAGGCCTTATAGATATAAGAGCTGAACAATCTCCTAAGGATGCACCAGTAATGAAGGAGATTGGTTTGGATTTAGGAAAAAATGATAGAGAACTCCAGGTATTAGGTGATAAAATTTCTAATCAAAATAGAGAACTTGAAGGACTGAGGGAACAAATAAATAGCAATAAAGTTAAAAGTAATTCTGAAGAATGGAATAATAGGATAATAGATTATAATAATAAGCTATTAAAGTATAATAAAGATATGGAAGAGTATAACTCTAAATTAGAGGCTTATAATAAAAAATATAACCAATATAAACTACTCGGAGAAAAAAATGAAAATGTAGTAGTGTGGGTTAAATCAGTAATAGGTATACAATAATAGGACAAAGGAGATAAGCTTTGTCCTATTTTTCTGCATACATATCGGCATAATTTTAATTAAGGGTTATAATGAAAGACTACTAAATTTATTTGTAAGGTTAAGGATATAGTTCCAACTATCTTTAATATTTTTAAGCAATTGAAAGTATTGTTATATTAGGGTAAAATTTAAATTAACAAATGAATTAAATAGATTAAATCATGTAGATAGCTTAAGTGAAACAGAATTTTGTTAACTGAGAGGTAGTAATATGAAGTGGGTAAAAAATTTAAAGATAAAGCATAAGATTTTAAGCGCATTCTTTATAGTCTCTTTATTCATTGCTGCAGTTGATTTTATTGGAATAAAAAGCATGAAGATTTTAAAGGATAGCTCTAAAAGAATTTATGAAAACAATCTTATTTCGATACATGAGTTAGATAGTTTAAATGAAAATCTTCTTAATATTCGATCTAATATATTATTTATAGCTAATGCTAGTGTAAGCAAAGAACAGATTGTTGAATACCTTAATGAAATAGAGTATTTAGACAGAGAAAATAAAATCCATATGTCAAAATATGAAAGTAGTAACCTTGGAGAAGATGAAAAAAGAGTTTATGAATATTTTAAGGAAGATTATGGTGATTATATAAATCATAGAAACGAAATAATAAGGCTTATTAACAAAGGAGATTTTGAAAAAGTCAAAACAGCAGTAAATAATATAGTTCAAGTAAGGGAAAAAATGTTTAATTCATTAGAGTCTTTAATAGATATGAACATTAATACAGCAATGAGGAATAATAATGAAAATAATATTCTATACAGCAAAGTAACTATACTCAGTAAAGTTCTGATTGCAATAGAATTATTTTTAGCTTTATTTTTAGGAGTTTACATATCTAAGTATATATCAAATCAATTACAGAAGGAACTAAGATTTGCTGAAGGTTTATCAGAAGGGAATCTAGATGGTGCTATAGATATAGATACAAAAGATGAATTTGGAATTTTAGCCGAAAGTTTAAATAGGGCAGCAGGAAACACTTTAGAATTAGTGGAAGAACTCACTGTACAAGAAGAAGAATTGAGGGCACAAATGAACGATATGCAGGATATGCATGAAAAGTTATTATTAAGCGAAGAGAGATATAGACTTGCGGTAGAAGGATCGAACGATGGCGTTTGGGATGTAAATGTAATAAAGAATAGAATTTTTATTTCTGACAGAGGCAAAGAGATTGTTGGATTTAACTGTAAAGGTAATTACTATAACTTGGATTACTTCCTCACAATGTTGTTTGGAGAAGATAAAGCAAAGGTTGAAAATAGAATAAAAAAGAACTTTATGGAAAAACGGTCTTCTTACAGTATGGAATTTCCTGTGCACACACCTTTTGTAGAGCATAAGTATGTTCTGTGTAGAGGAAAGGCAGTATGGAATAATGAAGGTAAACCTATCCATGTAGCTGGTTCAATAACAGATATTACAGATAGGAAAAAGGCAGAAAAAGTTATTGAAAATATGGCTTATCATAATGAAATTACAGGACTTCCTAACAGAACCTATGCAATGAAAAAGCTTCGTAAGGTTATAAAAGAGCTGTCAAATAATAATAAGAGATTCGCGCTATTGTTTCTTGATATGGATAACTTCAAAATGGTAAATGATACTCTTGGACATGACATGGGGGATAGTTTTTTAAAGAAAGCTGGTGAATTATTTAAGAACTGTCTAGGAGGGGGTGATGAAGTTTGTCATTTAGGGGGAGATGAATTTATATTTTTAATCTCATCTGCGGAAACAGTGGATCAAATAAGTGAGGTTTCTGAACGAATATTAAACTTGTTTAAAGATTCTTTTAATATAAGCGGAAATGAAATTATTTATGTTACTGCTAGTATAGGGGTTGCAATAAGTCCGGATAATGGAATTGACCTAGAGTTTTTACTGAAAAACGCAGATACTGCTATGTACTATGCAAAGAATACAGGAAGAAACAAATTTGAATTTTTTAATGAGAAAATGAATTCTATGATTATGGAAAAGTTAAAATTAAAGAATGATTTAAGTAATGCTTTGATAAATAATGAACTTATTGTGTTTTACCAACCTAAAGTTGACACTAAAAGAGAAAAGGTTGTAGGTTTTGAAGCATTAGTAAGGTGGAAAAAGTCAAAAGAAGGACTTATTCCACCGGGAAAGTTTATTCCAATAGCTGAGGAAACAGGATTAATAGTACCTATTGGTGAATATGTGCTTAGAAGGGCATGTATGCAGAATAAAATTTGGCAGCAATCAGGTAGGAAGGCTCTAAGGGTAGCTGTGAATTTATCTATAAAGCAGCTCCAAAGAAACGATATAGTTGAAACAATTAATAATATATTAGTGGAAACTGGATTGGACCCAAAATGGCTTGAAATTGAGATTACAGAGAGTGTTGTAATGGAGAATTTTGATAGAGCTATTGAAATATTAACAAAACTTAAAGGTATGGGAATTCACATTTCCTTAGACGATTTTGGAACAGGTTATTCTTCATTAAATTATTTAAGACAGCTACCTATTAACGCAATAAAGATAGACAAATCATTTATTGACGGCCTTCATGCCGGTTCTACTGAAAGTTTTATTGCAGCTTCTTTGATAAATTTGGCTCATGGAATCGGTATAAAGGTAGTAGCAGAGGGGGTTGAAAACGCTGAACAGATAAGAATTCTGCGAGGCCATAATTGTGATGAAATACAAGGGTATTTTTTTAGTAAGCCGGTTACAGCTGAAGAGTTTGAAAAATTACTGGAAAGAGAAATCTATGATGAACAAGTTATATAAACAGAACTCTGTTTATATGAAGATGGAATGTCAAAAATAATATAATTTTAATGAGCTATTAAAAATTATTAAATTTTTAATAGCTCATTTTTGAAAAATATGCTAAAATTTCTATAGTTAAGTAAATTATACGGGAGTGATAACTATGAGAAAGAAACGCACTATTTTTCCGTTGATATTTTTGATATTTGGTATAGTAATAATATTTCTTATTACGAGGTCAGTTATAAAAAGACATATTGATACCAATAAGAGTAATGATAATAAAGTAAGGGAAACTTTACTAAAAAATAATAATAGTCAGAATACTGGAGAACAAAGTTCAATGAATATATCTAGTGATGATAATAAGGGCAGTTTACAGATCTTTTTTAATAGACCTAAAACTATGCCATCTAAAGCTTTAGTTAAAGTGTATAAAGATAAGAGAATATTAGAACTTTATGGTGATGAACAACTAATTGGTAGGTTTAAAATAGGACTTGGTAGGTCTCCTTGGGAGGATAAGGAAAAGGAAGGGGATAATAGAACTCCTATAGGAAAATATTATATATGTTCTAGAAATGGTGCAACAAAGTATACATATTTTATGGGGTTAAGTTATCCAAACATAAAAGATGCTGAAAAAGGGTTACAAAAAGGAATTATAGATCGAGCCACATACAATAGAATAAAGAGCTCTATAGATGCTGGAGAGCAGCCACCATGGAATACACCTTTAGGTGGAGCGGTTGGAATTCATGGGGGTGGGAATAAATATGATTGGACCTATGGCTGTATTGCGATGACAAATGAAGATATAAATATTCTTAAACAGTATACTCCTATTAAAACACCAGTTGAAATTTATAAGTAATAAAAAGATTACAGACTTTAGACTTTTAAATCTGTAATCTTTTTATCTATAATTAAATTATTTTTTTATTATAGGACCCGGTGCTTATGATCTTCAATGCTTTCACAAGAGTATCTATATGCTTCTTTTTATTAAAATATCCAATACCTATTCTCACGGTGCCTCTATCTAATGTACCGATAACGCTATGGGCAGTTGGTGCGCAGTGAAGTCCAATTCTTACTGCTATATCATATTTTTGATCAAGAACCTGAGCTATTTCATCAGCGGGTATATTCTTTATATTAAAAGATATAACTCCAACTATTTTTTTTGTGTTTTTAGGACCATAAATCCTTATACCATCAACTTCGGAAAGCTTCTTTAGCGAATACTCTACTAGATCCTCCTCTGTCTTTCTTATCTTATCTACGCCAACTGATAATACATAGTTTAATGCCTCACCAAGCCCAATAAGCCCAGCTACATTAGGAGTACCACATTCATATTTTGTTGGGAATCCTTCTGGTTGGTATGGATGCTTTGAATCCCCACCAGTACCACCAGATTTTAGAGGTGTCATGCAAGTATCACAATTAATTAAAAGTCCCCCTGTACCTGTTGGGCCAAGCAGGCTTTTGTGACCTGTAAATGCTAAATAATCAATGTTATCACGAACAACATCAATTGGATATGCTCCTGCAGTTTGAGCAGAGTCAATAAGTAATGGTATGTGATGTTGTTTTGCTATTTTACCTATCTCTGTTATTGGTTGAATTGTACCCGTTACATTAGAAGCATGGGTAAAAATAATAAGCTTTGTGTTAGGTCTTATTAGATTTTCGACATCAGAAGGATTTGTAATTCCAGAAGAAGTACAAGGCACCATTGAAATTTGAATTCCTCTATCTCTTTCTAAGGTTTTTAGTGGTCTTCTAACAGCATTGTGCTCTAGGCTGCTAGTTATAACATGATCTCCATTCTTTAAAAGCCCATTAATTACTAAATTTAATGATTCTGTGATGTTGGAGGTGAATATTACTTTCTTTGGGTCACTACCATTGAATAATTTACATATCATCTTGCGGCAATTAAATACAAGTTTATCAGCTTCCATTGCATTTTTGTAAGCACCTCTTCCGGCAGTTGCCCCTACCTTCTTCATATAATTCGCCATTGTATTAATTACTACATCAGGTTTTGGATAAGAGGTAGCTGCATTGTCAAGATAAATTGCCAATAAAAACACTCCTTAAATAATGATTACATTAACATTATATAAAGTAGTATGAGAAAAGGTACTAGAAATGTTTGTGTTGAATAGCAAAAAAGTGCGACTTAAATTAAGGTTAACAGTGTTACGTCAGCCCTCTCTTCAAGAACATCAGCTAATACTAACGCATTTTTAAAGACTCCAATTTTTTTCAATGTTTTCTTATAGAAAACTGTGAAAAGAATTGAGAGTCTTCAAATTTGTTAGTATAAGATGATGTAGTCTTTTGGTCGAAGCTGACTCTACACTATAAACCTACTATTTAAACAGGTTGCTATATTAGGGTTAAGTCATACTCTTTTTTATGCCGATAAAGTAAAATATTATCTATTTAAAGTGTATAGCACATAGAAAATATGATATTTAAGCTTTTTAATAAAATTTGATTAGAACACCTACAATGGGTGTAAATATAACCAAAAGAGACTAGCTATCTCTAAGAAATAAGTTTTAAAATCTATATTTATAATATGACCTATTAACGCATCCACCAAGGTCTTTGATGATAGTATGGATAGTGGTGGTAATATGGATATTGGTGGTAATATGGATAATGATGATAAGGGTATTGATGATATGGATACTGGTGATAAGGGTAATATTGATGATAAGGTTGGTGATTTTCAGTAGTATGGCCACCTTGTCTATCTAAATCATCACAGAAATCATCATTTAAATCATCATTACAGTTTCCATCCCAATCTTCAAAGCGATCACTTGTTTTACTACAGCCACAATTATTCATATTATTGTGCATTGCCTGAGGGTACATCATTTGTGGGTGATGCATTGCAAGCGGTTGAAGCATTTCTGGGCCATGCATCATTTCTGGATTATGCATCATTGGACAGTTAGCCATCATGTATGGACATAATCCCATAGGCTCCATTGCATAAGGCATTTTGTGATATTCCTCAGTTGTGTGGTCAGAAGTATGAGTATGGTCATGCTTTTTATGATCAGTAGTTGTAGTAGTATGTGCATAATGTTGTTTATGATTGTCAGTAGTGTGTGAACAATAATGCTTATTATCAGTAGTATGTGAAACTTTGTGTTTGTTATCTGTAGTGGAATCTTTTTTAGAACACTTGTTATTATGCTTCTTGCCGCGTATATCATCTATCTCCTCATTAAAGTTTTGGTTCAAGTCTAAGTTATCATTTCTATAATACATAAATACCTCCGATATGATTAACTACATTATTATTCTATTCGGTGGCAATAAAAAGGTTACAAAAAACATTAATAAATAATTTATTTATGAAATCTATTAAAATATATTTTTGAATAGTATTGTTAATAATAGAAAAAACTATATAAAAAGGTATAGAGGAGTTTTATTTATGAACATTTTTAAAGCTTTATTAAAAAAAAGTAATCAGTCACAAAGTTCAGACGATAGTAGTCAAATAAATAATGATTCCGCTAATACTTGTACGATGAATAATAATGGAACAAACAGGAATGCAGGGAATAATTCAAAAGAGCCTTTAAACATGAATCTTCAGCAAAATATACAAATAATTAAGCAAAAGACAGGTTCAAGTATAGATGTAGTAATAAAGGAACTTTATGTAAATGAAAACGAAAGCTCAAAATTATGTGTAATATACACAGATGGGATGACTAACATACAATATGTACAGGATTTTATTTTAGAGACCTTGTCTCAAGACTTGTTAAAAGGAACCTCTGCTTCTAACATTCTTTCTAAGCCGAATGCTATTAGGGTTATAAAGGATATAGTTCTAACAGTAGGTGAAATTGAGCAGATCGATGATTTTGAAGCTCTTTTTACAGATTTGTTTTCAGGAAATGCCATTATTTTAGTAGATGGGTATACTCAGGCACTTTCCGTAAGTGTAAAAGGATTTAAGGATAGAGGGATTAATGAGCCTAGCTCACAGACTGTTGTTAGGGGTCCAAAGGATGGATTCTCTGAAACAATTATAACTAATATTTCTTTAGTCCGCAGAAGAATTAAAGACCCAAACCTCTGGATAGAAATAAGACAAATTGGAGTTAGGACAAAAACCAGTGTAGCTATTCTCTATATGAAAGGAATTGTAACTGACAAAATTGTAGAGGAATTACATAGACGTTTAGATAAGATACAAATTGATGGGATTTTTGAGAGTGGATACATAGAAGAATATATTCAAGATTCAACATATACTCCTTTTCCTACAGTGTTTAATACAGAAAGACCAGATACTGTGGCAGCGGCATTACTTGGGGGACGGGTTGCTATTATGGTTGATGGAACTCCTTTTGTTTTATTAGTTCCAGTTCTGTTTTCACAGTTTTTTCAAGCGTCAGAGGATTACTATAATAGATTTGATATAAGTTCCCTTATTAGAATACTTAGATTTGTGTGTTTTATGCTTGCGCTTTTGACACCTGCTACTTATGTTGCAATTACCACTTTTCATCAGGAGATGATTCCAACTACTCTTCTTACCAATTTGGCAGCACAGAGAGAAGGAGTTCCATTTCCTGCAGCTATAGAGGCTGTTTTAATGGAAGTTACCTTTGAAATTTTAAGAGAAGCAGGAGTTAGAATGCCAAAAGCCATCGGTAATGCTATTTCAATTGTTGGAGCATTAGTTCTTGGCCAGGCAGCGGTAGAAGCTGGTGTTGTTTCAGCGATAATGGTAATAATTGTATCTGCTACAGCTATATGCAGCTTTGTTTCACCAGTGTTTTCCATGTCTATTGCTGTAAGAATGATCCGTTTTATATTTTTATTTTTAGGAGCAACTTTTGGATTATTTGGTATTGCCTTAGGTCTGATAGTGATGGTACTGCATCTGTGCAGTTTACGATCTTTTGGAATCCCATATTTAGCTCCAATGGGTCCTTTTATTATGGCGGATCAGAACGATACACTTATCAGGTCTCCACTTAAAAATATGATAAAGAGGGCACGTTTAATTAATCAAGAGAATACAACTAGACAAACAGACGTATCAAAAACGGAGCCAGATCCTTATAAGGGTGAAGAGCAGAGTTAGAAGCTCGGAGTTAAATGTTATGGATTAATAAGATATTGATTAATATATTTAAAACTGGGATAAGGAGGTTAACTATGAATAGAAAGATTGCTGTAGTATTAGTATTTATAATTGTATCGAGCCTGCTTACTGGCTGTTGGAGCAAAAGAGAACTAAATGAGCTTGGTATTGCTACTGCAATTGGGATTGATAAACATGAAAATAACTATTTTGTCAGTGTTCAATTGGTTAACCCTGGAGAAATCTCTAATAAAGGGGCTACGGGAGGGAGATCGACTGTTATAACCCATAGAGCCTCAGGCAAAACTATAACTGAAGCTCTTAGGAGAATAACCATTATGGCGCCTAGAAGAATTTATC
Source organism: Clostridium sp. CS1-1 (assembly GCF_056135525.1). Taxonomy (NCBI): domain Bacteria; kingdom Bacillati; phylum Bacillota; class Clostridia; order Eubacteriales; family Clostridiaceae; genus Clostridium; species Clostridium sp. CS1-1. Next base: position 1,089,832 of record NZ_CM148680.1, read on the forward strand.
TTTCCCACCTCCGGATTATTGTGTTTGGAAAGGAAGTAGCAGAAGAAGGGCTTTCAAAGGCTATAGATTTTCTTTCAAGAGATCACGAAATGAGAGCAAATATATATGTATTAGTAGCAAGAAATGCAAAAGCAGAGGAAATACTGGATATACAAACACCTCTTGAGAAAATACCAGCGAATAAAATATATAGCTCACTGGAAACCTCGGAAAAGTTATGGGCATCTACTAATACCGTTAAGCTAGATGAGCTTATAAATAATATGGCAAGCACAGGAAAAGAGGCAGTAATTACTGGCTTAGTCCTAAAAGGAAATCATAAAACAGGTATGAGTTCCGAAAATATAGAAAAAACAAAGACACCTACATTAATACAAACAGAAAATTTAGGAGTATTTAACCAGGATAAATTAGTTGGTTGGTTTGATGAGATGCAAAGCGTTGGTTTTAGTGACATAGTTGGAAATACCAAGAGTACTGCTTCAACAATTAATTATCCAAACGGTGGCAATATTAGCATGAATGTTATAAGAGCTAAATCTTCTATGAAAGCACATATAGAAGACGGAAAACCTAAAATAAAGGTGCTTCTTAAAATAGAGGGAAATTTAGGCAGTGTGCAAAGCAATATAGATTTAACTAAAACAGAGACAATTACCGAGTTAGAAAAACTATTTGAAAAGCACATTAAGAGTAAAATGAATTCGGCAGTTTTAAAAGCTCAGAAAGATTTTAAGAGTGATGTTTTTGGATTTGGAGAGGAGATACATAGAAGGCATCCAAAGGAATGGAAGAAATTAGAGAAAAATTGGGATGAAGAATTCTCAAAATTGAAGGTGGAAACAGAAGTAGTAGTGAACTTAAGGGGAATGGGAACCATTACAAATCCTATACGAAAAGAAATTGAGGAGTAGATAAAATTGAAATATATTCTATTAATTTTAGTGTTAGCTACTGTAATTACCCTTATTGAAGTTCCGGATTTGATTAGAAAAAAGTTAAAAAGAGAGTTGAAGGCATTTTTTGTACTCCTCTTTTTGTCAGTTTCTTTAAGCATTGCCTATGCTTTAAATTTAAATATTCCCAATCCTTCTGATTGGCTTACAGACCTATACAATCCTATGAATAATTTTATAGCTAAAATATTTAAGTAGTTTAAATATTTTAGCTGTCACATAAGTTAAGTATGAGCAAATCAATGAGTAGAATTTTTACCGAAGGTTATAATTGCTACCGACAATGGCGACGCAATGACAAAATTAATAAGTAGAGTTTTACTAGGGACATTTAGAAGATGTAGGTAAAGTGAAAATGAAAAGAAGTGAGGAGAAAATGCTAGAAGGTGGAAAAATAAGTGCACATCAAATTAAGGTGTTAGTAATTTTAAGTTTTATAGGTACATCTATAATAAATGCTCCATCAACACTTACTGTGATTGCTAAAACCAGTGTATGGATTACTGCTTCACTGGGCTTAATAGTAGGATTGTTAATAATGAAGTTATACATATTCTTAGGAGAGATGTTCAATGATATGACTTTAGTTCAGTACTCAAGAAAAGTTTTAGGGAGAGGTTTTGGAACGATCCTCTCCCTATGGTTTGTTTTATTTTTGTTATTAAATACTTCTGCCTTTCTACGAATTGCAGGAAATTTTATAGATACTTCAATAATGCCGCAAACTCCAACAATAGTTATTAATATATTATTTATGATTGTAGTCATTTTTGGCAGCCGATTGGGAATAGAGGTTATAGCACGAACAGGAGAAGTTTTGTATCATTGGGCTTTAGGCGGGGTTATTTTATTAATTCTTCTTTCAGTTCCAATGATTAAGCTTAAAAATATACTTCCAATGCTTGATGTAGGAGTAAAGCCTATGCTAAAAAGTATATTACTTTATCAAAGCTTTATTTCTCTACCATTTGTCGTGTTTTTGATGATTTTTCCCGCTTATGTGGATAGAGAAGAAGAAGTGAAAAAGTCTTTTTTAAAAGGAATGCTAATTGCAGGAATTATATTTATTATAACATTATTTATTTGTATTTTAGTTATGGGGCCCGCCACAACGGCTAGAAAGCTATATCCTACATACAGCTTAGCTAAAAGGATAAATATAGGTAATTTTCTTGAAAGAATAGAGGCAGTTGTTGCTATGATATGGATTATTGCTATATTTTTTAACACGGTTATATATTTTTATGGAACCGTGATAGGTTTTGCACAGATTTTTAAACTGAAAGATTACAAATGTTTTACCATGCCCTTTGGAATTATTATAATTATGCTAGCCCAAATTAGATATCCAAATATAGCATACGCTATGACTTGGAATACAACCACATGGGTATCTTATGCACTTACTAATGGACTTTTTATTCCGTTATTTTTATTAATTGTTGGTAAGCTTAAGAATAGGTAGAAAGGAGTTTTACAAGTCATGGATAAGGCTAAAATTGACACAAAAGAGCTTTTTTCTTTGATGGTATTATTTGAGCTTGGAAGTGCAATTGTAGTTGGGCTTGGAATGAAAGCAAAGCAGGATGCATGGCTGGCAATTCTACTAGGAATGATAGGAGGAGTATTTCTAGCTGTTTTATATTTCTATCTATATAAAAAGAATTGTAACTTGTCTCTAACAAGTCTCTGTAGAAGAGTTCTTGGAAAGTATATTGGTGTTTTTATTGGGGTAATATATATATCATATTTTACCTATTTAGCAGGGAGGGTTTTGAGAGACTTCGGAGAGCTTTTGGTTTCAACAGCACTTCTAGGCACACCTATAAATGTTATTGAAATTCTTATGATGCTTTCAATCAGTTACGGCTGCTATTTGGGGGTAGAGGTAGTTGGAAGAGCAGGAGAAATATTCTTTATAGTTTTTATGTTTCTTGGAACAGCCTTCTTTACAATTATGTTTGCTTCTGGAGTAATTGAATCCAATAACTTTTTTCCAGTTTTGGAGGAAGGGGTAAAACCTGTTTTAACTACAGCATTTCCTTTGACGCTAACATTTCCATTTGGTGAAATAATTGTGTTTACTATGTTATTCCCTTATTTAAATGAATCTAAAAAGGTGGGAAAGACAGTTATTTTTGCGGTACTATTTAGCGGCATTATTCTAACGACTGTTATAGCTATTAATATAGGGACCATTGGGGCTGCTATGGCAGCAAACTCTACATTTCCGCTCTTAAAAGCCCTAGAGAAGGTAAGTTTTGGACACTACTTTCAAAGGATGGATCCAATTGCTATATTAATGCTAATTATTGGTGGATATTTTAAAATTTTAATATTCATGTATGCTTCATTAATGGGAATTAGAGATATATTTGGTGTTAAAGATTATAGAAAATTTATAATTCCGCTTTATTTTATTATTGTAATTTTATCTATAATAATGGCTAGAAATTTTACGGAACACTTGGAGATTGGTCTCAAAGTAGTGCCAAAGTATGTGCATATTCCCCTTCAGGTAGGCATACCAGTGCTTCTTGGTGCAGCAACTTATATTAAGGGAAAAAAAGAAGGGCGAAATAGCAATGTTAAGTAATGAGAAGATAGGAAAATCAGGATTTAAAGTATTTGTAATTTTAACTTTTATCGGAACTTCTGTTTTAAATATACCGGGCACATTAGTTGGAAAAGCAAAGCAGGATGCGTGGATAGCTTCCATAGTCGGAGTTATAGTTTCTTTATTTATTATAGGTTTTTATAATATTGTAGCACAGAGAATGGTAAATATCACCCTAGTACAATATTCTCACAAAGTATTAGGTGAAAAGCTAGGAAGAATAATTTCCGTGTGGCTTGTTTTATTTTTCGTATTCAACTCTGCGTCTGTATTGTATATTGTAGGTACTTTTATAACAACAAATATTATGGTGGAAACCCCCTCAATTGTAGTTAACTTATTATTTATGTTAGCAGTTATTGTTGGGTGTAGACTGGGAATTGAAGTTATAGTACGTTCAGCAGAGGTTTTATTTCCTTGGGCAATTTCCGGATATGTTATTCTAATTTTTTTCTTATTGCCTCAGTTAGAACTTAAAAAGCTCCTACCTTTATTTGAAGTAGGGTTAAAACCTATATTTCATGGAGCTTTATTATTTGAAGCCTTCGTTCCTTTGACCTTTATAGCTTTTTTAATGATTTTTCCAGTATCCACTAATAACTTGGAGGAAGAGAAACAGTCTTTTTATATGGCAGTTTTAATTGGAGGAATATTGATCATCATTCAAACTGTTGTAACTATTGCAATTCTAGGCGTAGAGTCAGCAAGTAGACATTTGTATCCTAGCTATGCCTTAGCGAGAAAGGTGGCTATAGGGTATTCCTTTGAGAGAGTAGAAGCAATTATTGCGATGGTATGGATAGTTAGTATATTTTATAAAACCAGTTTATATTTTTACGCATCAGTTGTAGGAGCTGCACAAATTTTTAATTTAAAGGATTATAAGTGCCTAGCTCTTCCTTTAGGGATAATTGTTGTTGTACTTTCACAGGTAATATATCCTACTGTAAATTATGAAATGAATTGGGATAGTACTACATGGGTACCTTATGTTTTAACTAATGCAATACTTATTCCATTGTTACTGTTGGTTATAGGTAAATTTAAAGAGAGGAGAAGGCAATAGTTTATGTAGAATATTAAGCCATACGAGTTATTACCTTCTCTTTAATTTAAAGAGAATAAAGAGCGGGTAGTCATCGGATAAAATCAAGGAGAAAAGTTGTTAAATGACATGACTATAAGAAAAATTTATAGTTGCATAAGTGAGTATTTTAAAACGTAATTGTACAAGTTTTGTATAGTATTGTAAAATGTTGTTGAATATGAAATTAATAATGATTTTACATAGTAAGGGGAGAATTAGTTATGAAAAAATTTATGACAGCTTTATTAGCAGGACTTATGGCAGTTTCATTAACAGCTTGTGGGCAAAAGCAAGCAACAGATAACTCTAAGAAAGAAACAGCTCAAAAAGAGTTTAAAATAGGAGCAATTCCAGACCAAAGTGCAGCAGAATTAAATCCTAATATGGAAGCTACAGCAAAATATCTTAGTGCAAAGACAGGCTTAAATGTTAAGTTTGTTCCATCTAATGATTATGCAGCTTTAGTTACTGCCTTTGAAAGAGGCGAAATGCAAATGGTTTGGTTTGGTGGACTTACAGGAGTTCAAGCAAGAGCAGTAGCACCAGGAGCTGAAGCTATCGCACAAAGACCAAGAGATTCAAAATTCCAATCAGTTTTTATAGCACAAAAAGATTTAAATGTTGCTAAGTTAGAAGATTTAAAGGGAAAAACTTTTACTTTTGGTAGTGAAAGTTCAACTTCAGGAAGCTTAATGCCACGTTACTTCTTAATGAAAGCAGGCATTGATGCAGAAAAAGATTTTAATGGCAAACCAAATTATTCAGGTTCACATGATAAAACAATTAAACTTGTAGAGTCAGGAGCTTTCCAAACTGGAGCTTTAAATATATCTGTATGGGAAAAAACTATTAAAGAAAATAAAGTTGATTTAAATAAAGTTAAAGTATTCTATACAACACCAGAATATTTTGATTACCACTGGACAATTAACAAATTAGATAACATAGATAAGGTATATGGAGAAGGAACTAAGCAAAAAGTTAAAGATGCATTACTTTCTATGGGATCTGACAAAAGTGAAGATGCAGTAAAAGCTTTAAAATTCTTCCAAACTGATAAGTTTGTAGAAACTAATAATGATAATTATAAGGCGATTGAAGAAGTTGGAAAAAAGACAGGTATGATTAAATAGAGAGATAATTTAATATACATAGATAAAATAGATACTTAATTTAATATTAAGTATCTATTTTATCTATGTAAACGATGGGTGAGATTATGAAAAATATATTTGAACTAAAAGAAATATCAAAGGTATATGAGAAGAAAACAGCGTTAGCTCCTCTTTCTCTTACTATTAAAAAGGGAGAGATAGTTGCTTTAATTGGTCCAAGTGGAGCAGGAAAAACAACACTATTAAATACTTTAGCTAATATTCTTAAACCTAGTGCTGGTGAATTGATTATTGATGGTATATTAGCAGGTGAATATAAAACAGGAAAACAATTAGCAAAGAAGGTAGGGATAATTCGTCAACAGTTTGATTTAGTGGGCCAGTTGCCTGTGATTCAAAATGTTTTGGCTGGTCGTCTTGCTGATTGGGGATTTTTTAAGTCTTTTTTATCTTTGCTTATTCCTCAAGAGAAGGATATAGCGGCTAAGGCTTTGGAAAGAGTAGGATTACTCCAAAAAATTTATGAGAAAACTTCCAGTTTATCTGGTGGAGAGCAGCAAAGAGTAGCAATGGCACGATTACTAGTTCAAAAACCGGAAATTATTTTAGCTGATGAGCCAGTAGCTTCTTTAGACCCAGCTCGTGCTGAGGACATTTTATCTATGTTAACGATGCTTGTAAGAGAAGAAAATCAGACCCTTGTAGCTAGTATGCATAGCGTTGAATATGCAAAAAAGTATTTTACTCGTATAATAGCGCTTAGAGAAGGAGAAGTCTATTTCGATCTTCCAACAGAAAAAGTTACTGAGAGACACTTATCTGAGCTTTATGATTTAAAGGAGTTGAAAAAAGATGCATAATCTCAAGTCTGCTCTGGAATTTCATAAAAAGAATTTACTTACGTTATTGCTTATCCTAGTTTTTATATGGAGTTTGTTTTCAGTGCATTGGGGACCAGAGCTTTTACATCCCGGTGGAAAGGTTACTATTGTTCAGGTTGTAGAATCCCTACTTAAGCCAGATTTTTCTCCTCAAATCTTAGAAACAGCAGTTATTGCAGCTTGGAGAACTCTTGCTTACGCTGTTGCAGGTATGACACTAGCATTTATTATTGCAATAATATTTGGTGTTTTAGCATCGGGGGTTTTATGTTACAGTGAAGTAAACCGTCGTGTTTTTAAGACAGCATTTAGAGGAGTACTTGGTTTTATGCGAGCAATCCATGAATTGATTTGGGCATGGCTTTTTGTGGCAGCTATCGGATTGACTCCATATGCTGCAATTTTTGCTTTAGCCATTCCTTATGGTGGAACTCTTGGCCGTATATATGCAGATATACTTAATGATGTTCCAAATGAACCTATAAAAGCTTTAAGAGCATCCGGAGCATCAAGATTACAAGTCTTAATGTATGGTTATCTACCAATAGCTAAAATAGATATGCTTAGCTATACCATGTATAGACTTGAATGTGCTGTTCGTTCTTCGACAATTATGAGTTTTATTGGACTAGGAGGACTCGGTTATCAGATTCAATTGGCGCTACAGGACTTGAACTATAATGTTATGTGGACATATATGTTTTTTCTAACAGCACTTGTAGCATTAATCGACCTTTGGAGTAATCTTCTTCGAAGGAGGCTTGTAATATGAAACAGGAAATAATTATACCAAAGAAACAAATAAAGTTTGATTTTATTAAGTTTTCAGTCTTACTACTCATAGCAATAATAATTGGATCTTGGATATTTATATATAAGGTTGATAATGCAGATTTCTGGGGTCTATTTTCTGAAGATAATATGAATTATGCAAAGAAGTTTTTTAATGGATTACTAGGAATGGGTGAAAAAAGCCCAGCATTTTTGGATGTTGAGAGCTGGAAAAACGCATTAAAGCTTACCTATGAAACTTTACAGATGAGTGTTATGGCTATAGGCTTTGCAACCATAGGGATGCTCATTACAGTAATTCCTGCTGCAAGAAATGCTGCTGACGGAACATTGACACTATCAAAAAAGTGGTATAGTTCTCTCTTATTTGGAATAATGAGAGCTCTATATATTTTTTCAAGAGCAGTTCCTGAGTTAGTTTGGGCAATGATTATAGTTTTCATTTTTAAGCCAGGTATTTTGCCAGGAGCAATAGCTCTAGCACTACATAACTTCGGGATACTAGGAAAACTATGTGCAGAGGTAATAGAAGATTTGGATTTACGCCCTATTAGAAACCTTGCTTCCTGTGGAGCGAGTTCAGGACAAATACTTATTTATGGAGTAATACCAACGGTTATGCCAAAGTTTCTTACTTATATTCTTTATCGTGGAGAAGTAATACTTCGTACAACTATAGTAGTAGGATTTGTTGGTGCTGGAGGACTTGGACAGCAGTTTAAACTTAGCATGAGTTATTTTAAGTATACAGAAATAACTTTACTTTTGATCTGTTATTTATTGATGGTATTTCTAGCAGATTTAGTATCTGAAGGTGCGCGTTGGTTTAGTGAGTAGAATTATATAGCAAGCTTAAAATAAACATCAGGTAGGATTTTAATCCTGCCTGATGTTTATTTGTTTTTTGATTCTATAACAATTATTAGTTAGTAGTATATACGAGATTTTCTTAGGTATTAAAGTAAATGCCTCCAGTAATAGGTAGCAAATTAGCTTATCCGTCATAATATATAGAAAAGTTAATTAAAGTAGTAACTTTTTAATATTATAAGCTTAACTGAAAAACAGGAGGAAAAAAAGATGAGCAACACACTGATAATAACCCTAGTAATACTATATGCAATTTGGTGTTATAGGCATGAGGAAGAATTAGAGAATGGCGAATACAATACTTTAAGTTTTTATAGAGTCTCAAAAATACACCATAAAGGGCCACAAAGATTGCCAAAGCATATCCATCAAAGACCTCCACAACATGGAAATGGAAAAATTCCACCGCCACCACCACCGCCACCAAACCTTGGAAAGCCATGGCAAGATGGTAATGTGATCGCTCTTTTTGCTATATTAGTAATTGGAAGTTTAGTTATATCAGTATTTAATATAGCTGCAGCAACAATATTTGTATTTGTTATGACAATGATAATTATTTTCTTAAGACCAAGGGATATAAATGAGGCATATGCCGCCTCTGCTGGAGCTATAATGGTGCTTTTAATTGGAGTTGTAAATTATGCTAACTTACAGGATATTACACACAAAATTGGGGGTGCTTCAATTACTATTATTGCAACAATTGTAATGGCAGTTATATTAGAAAGTTTTGGTTTCTTTCATTGGGTTGCTGCTGCACTAGCAAGACTTGCAAAGGGGTCTGGCTATAGATTATATTGGTATATACAGTTTCTGTGTTTTTTTATGACACTACTTTTTAATAATGATGGAAGTATATTGATTACTACACCTATTCTTATATTATTGCTTAGAAACTTTGGTTTCAAATATCCTCATGAGATGATACCTTATCTTTTAAGTGGAGCATTGATTGCAACAGGGTCAAGCACACCTATTGGAGTAAGTAATATTACAAACCTGATTTCACTAAATATTATTAATATGAATCTTTACAAATACACTGAGATGATATTTGTGCCAGGTACACTTGGACTTCTATTCATGTCTTGTTTAATGTTTTTAGTATTAAGGAAAAGGCTTCCTCGTACACTTCCGAAAGCATCAATGGAATTAGATGAAATGTTTTTTACAAAAGAGTTTCACCCTCTAAAAGGAAGTATTACTCTTGATACGAAACAAAAAAGGACAAGTTTCATGATGAAGATTTTAGCCTTTGTATTTTGTATCCGAAGCTTATTATTTGTTGCATCTTACTTCAGATTTCCGATTGAAATTGTTGCTGTAACGGGTTCATTAGTTCTTCTTATAGTAAGGTGGTATTATTTAAGGACAAATCCAAAGGATATTATAAAGAAGACACCTTGGCACATCTTACTGTTTGCATTCTCGATGTACGTGATTATTTATGGCTTAAATAATATTGGATTAACAGAATATCTTGTAAAATTCTGTGAGCCAATTGTAAGCCAAGGATTATTTCATGCAAGCTTTGTAATGGGAGGGCTAGTTTCTTTTCTATCCAATATATTTAATAATCATCCAGCATTAATGATAGGTACCATTACACTAAGTAATATGGGGTTGGACCCAATCACGCTAAAAACAATGTATCTGGCAACCATTATCGGAAGCGATATAGGGTCACTTCTTCTTCCAATTGGAACACTTGCTTCGTTAATGTGGATGTTCATACTTAAGAAAAATGATATTAGAGTACCATGGAGGGAATATATTAACGTAACAATTATAGTTATACCTTTAACAGTACTATTTACTTTATATCTATTGTACTACTGGATTCAAACAATGTTTGTTTAAATCTTAAATCTATAAGTCTTAGAATAAATTTTTACTTGAATAAAATGTAATATACTTATGAGAAAGCCTATTTCTAGTAATAGAAACAGGTTTATTTACATTCTTTGCAAACAGAGTTCTTAGTGCCTTTGACACTTAGAAGTCGTTATCGAGGGACGTAGCCGCTCTTTACCCCTAGGGATATTAGAGCGGCTAGTCATCGGATAAATTCTTAAAACATTTTTCAAAACTTTCTTTATTACAGAAGGAACAGTCCTCTAACTCAGATTTCCTTTTTAGTCCTATTGAAAAGTCATTAAGCAATTTAATGCATTGTACTCGTTTGTCTTCAGTGATTTCAAAAGATACTCCATATTTAAAAATTCCTTCACTTATGACTGTTTTTCTTACAATTTGACCTTCAAGGTAAACTTTAGAGCTTAGTAGCTTAGTTCTGAATTTAAAAACCACATTATCTTTCACAGGAAAATCTAAATCAGAAGTAAATAATAGACCACCAGGTCCTATATCATTAATGCATACTTTTGAGTAACCAATATTTATTTTTTCACCATTTATTTTAACTAGAGTTATTTCAGAGCATAAAGGAATATCTAAATACACCCTAAAGAACTGACGCTTATTTTGTTTATGAACTCTTTTATTTAACTGCGAATTATTAGACATCGTTAGCGCCACCTCCAGTAAGTTCTCATCTTAATTTCATATATGTTAAGTAAAGACTTCATAAATTTAATAGCATAAATAGAGTTCTTAGTGTCTTTGACACTTAGAAATCGTTATCCAGGGATGTGCAGCTCTTTACTTCTGGGAATATTAGAGCTGCTAGTCATCGGATAAACAGAGTTCTTAGTGTCTTTGACACTTAGAAATCGTTATCCAGGGACGTGTAGCTCTTTACTTCTGGGAGTATTAGAGCTGCTAGTCATCGGATAAACAGAGTTCTTAGTGTCTTTGACACTTAGAAATCGTTATGCAGGGACGTGCAGCTCTTTACTTCTGGGAGTATTAGAGCTGCTAGTCATCGGACAAATTAATGTCTCATAGTATATTATATGAATTTTTAGGTCTTTTTGCAATTTAGACTAGGTATTAAGTTTCCATAAATTAACCAAGATAACTTTGATAATTGCATATACTGGTACTATTACAAAAGCTGCAACAGAACCACCTAAGGATATGGCACCTATAACTAGCACTATATCAGTTAAAGGATGAATTTTCATTACACTTGCCATGATTGCTGGTACAACAACCCTTCCCTTTAAGGTTTGAACTATTATAAATGTAATTGCAAGCTTTATAACCATGAAAAAACCTATATTTAGAGCTATAATTGAAGGAAATATCATTGATATGATAAAGCCTACAAATGGGATAAAAGCTAATACAAAGGTAATTGAAGATAGAAGTAGTGAATTTGGCATACCTATTATTTTATATGCAATAAAAATCATAGTACTCAAGGATAAAGCAACTTTGGCTTGACCAGTAACGTATGAACTTAATGCTATATCACTCTCTGAAAGAATTTTAGATAAAACATTTTTGTATTTATTGGGAGATAAGTATAAAATCTTATTTTTAAACTTTTCTCCATCTTTAAGAAGATAGAATAAAATTACTATTATCAAAAAAATTTTAGAAAAAGTATTCATTACGTAACGTACAGCGGCTATAAAATTGCTACCTATGCTTTTGAGATACCTCTGAGCTGTATTAGTAATTGCCTTATACACATCATCAATTTTCACATAACTATTTACCTTGTTCAATATACCATTAACAGAACTACTATTTCCATCAATAGAACTAATATTTGCAGTAATATCTGTAAACTCCTTATTCATTCCATTAAATTGTTGTATTAAATATCTACTAAAATGATAGGATAGGCCAGAAACTATAAACAAGCTTATGGTTAGTGTAAGTAAGGCAGCAATTCCAGATTTTAAACCCTTTTTTATAAAAATAGTATTTAAAGGCCTCATTATATAAAATAAGAATACTGCTATAAGCAGTGGAACTAAGAAGGATTTATATATTAGTTTTATAAATCTATGAATAAAAAACATTTTGCTAAAGAGAATTATTGTCAAAAAGGTTAGATTTAGTATTATTAAACACCTTATTAACTTATTATTCCACATACAATTCACCTCTTTTTGCAGAGTAAGATGGTCATTTTGCTTTCAATAGAGTAAATAACTCTCCTTTAGATTTTTTGACCAGCATCATATATAACTATAGCATTAATATTTTAAAGGAAAATATACACAATGAATTAGAAATTTAGAATATAAAAAATTATTGTAATTTAATTGATTTCTTACTTTAAATACTTTTTCTATAGAAGAATCAGTTTTAGAAAAAGTTAAAATTTAACTGGATATTTATTCACATTATTTGATAAAAGTGGTAAGATATATTTAGTCGAAGCATGTATGGGGGTGTAAAAAGTGGAGAGAAATCCAAGAAAAGGTGGACAAGATGTTAAGAAAATAGTTAAAACAAAGAAGATTGGAAATAAACTTCTTATCGCACTAATATCTATATGTATTATTCCATTATTGTTACTAGGTTTAGTGTCTTACAATAGGACTTATAATATATTGGATAATAAGTTAAAGATAACAACAGAGCAAACTGTTGGAGAGGTAAATAGAGGATTAGATAATTATTTTGAAGCTATGGGTCAACAAGTAGCTATGCTCTCAAATAATATAGATGTAAAGGAAATACAGGCGCATCCAGAGTTTGAGCCTTTCTTAATGCATATTCTCCAAGAGGTAAAAGAAAGTAATAATCAAATTTTGTATGTATATTTCGGAGGCGTTTCTAAAAAAATATTAATTTATCCTAACATAACGCTAGCTCCAGATTTTGATCCAACCTCAAGGCCTTGGTATATGGATGCGGTTAAAAATAAAGGAAAAGTAACCTTTAGTAAACCATATAAGGATATAGAAACGGGGAAAATGATTATTTCAGTATCTAAAACTGTGGAGAGTAATGGACAGCTAATAGGGGTAATTGCTATTGATATTAACTTGAACAAGCTATCTGAGCAACTATCCCAAATAAAGATAGGTAAAGAAGGTTATGTGTTTGTTTCTGACCCTAGTGGTGTAGTATTAGCTCATCCGGACAAAGGTCAAATAGGAACAGATGGAACTACAAAGCAAAGTTACTGGAATGAAGTAAAACAAAATGAAAAAGGATTTATAAAGTATAAATACACTGTTAATAACAAGAATAAGTTTGCAAGTTATACTACTAACAAGCAAACTGGATGGAAGCTTATAGCATCTATGAATGAAGAAGAGCTTTTAGCTGACACTAACGTTATTGGAAGAATAACTTTTATACTTATACTGTGTTCAGGTATAATTGCCATTATCATAGCTATATTTATTAGCAAAGAAATAGGACAAAATATATCAAAGCTAAAAAAGGCTTTCGGAAATGCAGAAGAAGGGGATTTGACAACAAGGGTATCTATAAATTCAAATGATGAATTTTTGCAATTAGGAGATAGCTTTAATGAAATGATGGAGAATATTTCCAACTTAACTAAAAATGTTAAAAACTCCTCTAAGATAATATTAGAAACATCGGGCACCTTTAATACTATGACAGAAGGAGTTTCTGTTTCAGTGAATGGAGTTGCAAATGCAATAGTAGAAATGTCAAAAGGAACCATAGAGCAAGCAAAAAATGCAGAACAGGTGACAATAGAAATTAACGACCTAGCGGATAAAATTGAGATTATTACAGATACAACAAAAGATATGGATGTTATATCATTAGAAACAAATAACTTAAGTAATAAAGGGCTAGAAATGGTAGAGACATTAGCACAAAAATCCAACCATACAAAACTAGCTACCGCAGAAGTAAATAATATAGTTAAAGGAGTTGACAGTAGTACTAAGGCAATAAACTCTATAACAGAAACTATAACTCAAATAACAGAACAGACAAACTTATTGGCTTTAAATGCTGCCATAGAAGCAGCAAGGGCGGGGGAAGCAGGTAAAGGCTTCTCGGTTGTTGCTGACGAAATTAGAAAGCTCGCAGAACAGTCAAGAAGCTCCGCCAAGGAGATAAAGGATATAGTAGAAGAGGTCCAAGGTAAGTCTAAATCTGCAGTCTCCGCTATTAATAAAACAGAAGAATTTGTCAAAGAACAAGAGCGTGCAGTATCAGAAACAAGAGGGATTTTTACTGAGATATTAGCCTCAATAGTAAGACTAACTAATAAAGTTAGTGAAATTAAAGTATCTACAGTAGAAATGGATAGTAGAAAAAATAAGATAGTTCAAGAAATTACAAACATCTCTTCAATAGCAGAGGAGGTAGCGGCGGGGACAGAAGAGATATCTGCTTCAGCTGGAGAAATTTCTAGTTCTATGGATGAATTTTCAGGTTATTCTGATAGACTGAAAGAGTTATCTTCACAGTTAGAGCTAGAGATAAGTAAGTTCAAACTTGATTAGTATAGTTGTCAATAATTAATTTTAGGTAGTTTAAATACAGTGTAAAAGGATACTGTCTATTGATAGTATCCTTTTATATTGAATTATAAAAAAACTTCTTTTATTGCTTTAGCTTAGATCTTTTTTCTAAAACTTTGGCTAAGATCCAAATTATAAAGAAACTAAAAATAAAGGCTAATATTACTACAATAGTTCTAATCTTAGAAGAATTCATTAAGTTCAAAATTAGAAGCCTCCCTAAAGTTTATTTTAAAAGTATGCTTAAGAATATCTAATAATATTTATAATTTACTGTTTTTATAAGTTTATTATGGTAAATTTTGTTGTAAATTCAATATTAAATTAAGGATAGATTTTTGATGATTAAGATAGAATAAGAATATATTTATTTAAGGAGGCGGTTTGAATGATTCGGGAAATGATAGGTGCAAGAACTATGTCATCAATGTTATTTGGAAATAATAAAAGAAAAAGAAGAGGTATGACTGGAGCAATGGGAACAATGGTTGGAATGGGAGTAGCTTATATGGTATATAAATCTATGAGAAATAAAGATGATGAAGAGTAATATCTAAAAAAGGAACTTGGGCTATCCAAGTTCCTTTTTATTATAGGTTTAAAATAGCCCAAGGTATAAAAGTTGTTCTCATATGAGGGATATTTTAAATTGAGAATCAATATTATATAATTGTTACACATTTAACATAAATTATCACTTTTACATATAATTTAATAGTCTAATAATTTCAAAATTGCACAAACTTTTAATGCAAAGATAAAAATTAAGAAATTAAAAAGGAGGAGACAATTATGGCAAACAAAAATAGTAATAGAGTATTAGTACCAGAGGCAAAGGCAGGACTAGATCAATTTAAAATGGAATCAGCTAGAGAAGTTGGAGTAGATTTAAAGGAAGGCTATAATGGAGACTTAACTTCTAGAGAAGCTGGTTCAGTAGGTGGAAACATGGTTAAAAAGATGGTTGAAGCTTACGAGCAAGGTTTAAAATAAAAAGTAATTGAACATAGCTGTAGAGCCTACATCCTAATAAAAAGGTGTAGGCTTTAATTTATAGGTTGCTTTTTATAATCATAAATTTAGTAGTAAAGTTATGATTATGTCTTCTAAAGGAATTAATTGAAAACTTACGGTATAGAAAATTTACCAAATAAAAAACACTACGCATTACGCTTAGTGCTTTTTTGTGATTAAGTTTCACTTTATATGATATATTTAATGGGAAGGGGGTGTAAGATTTCGGGGGAGAAACCTTACATTATAATTATTGCCAAATAAGTTCCATTTATTCAGTATTTAAATAAATTTAGAGGTTATACAATCCTTAATCTTATTATAAGCATACTGAATCGCTGAATCTAAATTGTTGTTATTTTTTCCACCGCCCTGTGCAGAAAAATCACTTCCTCCACCTTTTCCATCAATTAAAGTAATCGCATCCTTCAAAAGAGAGTTCATGCTGATTATATTTAGGTCTTTTGAACGCATGAACAAAAGCTGTGACTTGTCTTCAGATTTTATTCCAAATAGAATTATAACATTAGGAAAGGATATTAGTTTTGATGCTAAAAGGTTAATATATTTTAAATCACCATTATCATAGACAGATTTAAGTATTCTTATATCGTTTATAGTTTCAGAGGAATTTAGCATATCTTTAACTTCATACTGAGCTATATCTGCCTTTAAAGATGCTCTCTCTGAAAGTGACTTGCTTAACTCACCAGAAAGCGATTTAACCTTGTTTAATATATTATTTTCCTCGCATGATAATATACTTGATATCTTTTCTACGAGTTCGTATTTTGTAAAGTAATCAGAAACTGCCTTTGATCCGGAAATAAACTGGACTCTAGTACCAGTACCTTGTTTTTCCCATTTGATAATTTTTACAATTTGAACTTCTATTGTTGAATCAGGATATAATCCATTGCTTGGGAATATGCCGCAATCTCCAATTTTAACTATTCTAGTTATTTCCAGTGGCTTCGAAAATACTTTTCTTATGGCTAGTTTTTTTAGTTCAGATTTATCTGGATATAGTACTTCTAAATTAATCTTATCTAAGATTAGTTTATTTGCTAGTTCTTCAGCTTTTAGTATCTCATCTCTTCCTAGAATTTTATTAATGTCCATATATGAATGATCTTCTCCGAGTTTAAATTTAACTGTAGTTGTACTAAATAGCTCAGAGAAACAGACTGAAACTATATGCTGTGCAAGATATTGTTGCATATAATGATATCGTCTTGCCCAATCTATGCTGCACTTAACCCTATGTATTTTTAAAGGCTTTATCAAAGTAACATGATATATTTTATCATCTTCCTCATATACGTCTATTACAGGTATAGAGTTTATATAGCCAATATCATTTGGTTGATTTTCATCTCCAGGATAAAAGCATGTTTTGTCTAATTCAATATGATATTTAGTACCCTTCTCTATTACACTTATAATTTCAGCAGTAAAGTCTTTTATGTATGGATTTTCGTAATAAACTTTTTCCAATGTTGAACAACTCCTTTTGATAATATAAATAGAGTTCCCAGAATTAGGCGAAGCCTTAACTCAATCGTATGATCATTAACAGAGTTTTTAGTGTCTCTGACACTTAAAAATCGTTATCCTTTAGAGGAACTCGTTATCCAGTAACATGGTAGCTCTTTAATTTTTATAAAAAGCTGGTAGGTTACAGGATAAGAATCAAAGGTACCCGGTATGTCACCGGATACCTTATTACTTTACCATATTAACAAAAGTATCTACAAGGTTAGGATCAAATTGAGTACCTGAGTTTTTTATTAATTCAGCAATAGTCGTTTCTTTAGTCATAGGTTTTTTATAGGGCCTTTCGTTTAGCATAACATCATAAGCATCAATTATTGATATTACTCTAGAAAGTAAAGGAATCTTTCTTTCCTTAATACCATGAGGATATCCTTTACCATCCCATCTTTCATGATGATACAAGATAAATTCTGAAATATTACTTAAATCTGAAGTAGAGTTTGTAATATTGTATCCAACTTGGCAATGGGTTTTCATTATTTCCCATTCTTTTTCGTTAAGTTTATCCGGTTTTTGAAGAATATTCTTCGGAATAGCAATTTTTCCGATATCATGTAACAATGCTAATAATGCTAATCTGTCAAGATCTACATTTGACAATTTAAGTATACGACCAAACCTAGTTGCCATTTTTTTCATCCGTTGACAGTGTTCATTAGTCTCTGGGGTACTTTCATGTAAGGTTTCTTGGAGCGACGATATAATTGAGCTTCTTAAGCTTTTACTTTCAAGAAGCTTATTGGTATACATATAGTTTTCGGCTTCTTTGAAGGCATCATCTACATTTTGCTCCTTATTTTGAATAATTGAATACCCAAGAGCCATATTAGGCTTAATTGGGATAAGGTCACTTTCTTCACATTTAGTTCTAATATTTGTAATTATTTCACGAGTTTCTGTTTCAGAAGAAAAAGGTGTAACTATTATAAATTCATCGCCACCCCATCTCGCAACTATAGAACTATCCTTACAACTATCTTTTAAAATTTTACTAGATTCTTTCAACAGAACATCACCAATTAGATGTCCAAATGCATCGTTGGCGAGCTTTAATCCATTTACATCCGAAATAATAATACTAATTGGTAATTTATTATTTAATATTAAGATACCTAATTCTTGTTCTAAAAATAATCGATTGTATATACCTGTTAACTTGTCATGATATGTTAGATACTTAATTTGTTCTTCAGCGGTTTTTCTTTCTGAAATATCTCTTACTATGGCACAGCGTACTATATTGCCATCTAGCTCAGCACCTACAGAGCTTACTTCAACGGGAAAGGTGTTTCCGTCCTTACGTTTGTGAATTGTTTCAAAACAACTCCCTTCGATCACAGAGGTTTCTATTTGCTGTTTTGTTAGGTGTCTTGCTTCAATAGACCTTAAATCACTAATTGACATATTTAGCAATTCTTCTTTTGTATATCCATACATTGTGATTGCAGCATTGTTTACATCAATAATACTTTCATCCATGCTAAAAAATAATATTACGTCTTTAGTATTTTCAAAGAGAGCATTAAATTTTTCTAAGGATTGTTTGATTTCTTTATCTTTCTTTACATCCTTAAAAATTGAAACAATGTATTTAGAAGAAAGCTTAAAAACATAATTTTCATTCCAAAAGTTTAAGTTATTCCTCTTATAGTAGGAAATAGGAATTTGCTCGGGAATTCCTGTTTTATAAACTTTTTGAAGCGTATGATAAAGTTTGTATTTTCCTACATTAGGAAATGCGTCTAACATATTTTTACCAATGAGCTCATACCTTTTGAATTTGAGAATCTCTTCTGCAGTTCGATTGAGGTCCTTAATTAAAAATAAGTTATCATCATGAATGACCTCATATATGATGGCACCACTGTTTATATTATGGAAGAGTTCTTTGTAAAGCTCATTTGTAGTTTCATCACTCAGCATATCTTTATTATGCAGTTGAATAATTGGACCTTTTAAAGTTTCCATCTATAATCTCTCCCATTTGTAAATTTTATTCGACTTGTACAGTTAATTATAATAAGAATTATGAATTACCTAAGCTAAGGTTATTAGGCAATAACTTCAAGGATGGTAAGATTATAGTTAACAGATATATTTTGATTTTTAAATCCACAAGAAAAATAATATATCAATAACACTATAATCGTTAATGCAATGAGTTTCTTGAATGGCTAATAAATTAAGAAAGGTTAACAATTGTTGTTAAGATAGCAATTGTTAACCAGTTCTAAGTTTATATTACGTAGATTCAATTATGGATCACAACAAAGAGTGGTGGTATCAGGTATCATATCACTATCATCAAATATAAGCTTATCTTTAAATTTAGTGTATTACTATTATATGAGTAGCATTTTAATTTTGTAGAAAAACGTGTATGTTTGAAATATATTATGTATACTTCATTTTAATATAGGTGTTAATATATATTCCGTTAAGTTTTAGATTATTACATAATGGACACACTTTGATTATTAAAACCAATGCTGATTTAATTTCCATTCCGAACACGATGGTTAAGCTTCACAGTGGCGATGGTACTGCACGGGAGACTGTGTGGAAGAGTAGGTCGCTGCTAGGTTAAACGTAGTTATAAATATAAAGCACTTTTAAAGTATTAAACACTTTAAAACTGCTATTTTTTTAGGAATAAAGGCAAATAATTGGTATATTCGATTATAACTATAGTAAAATATAAGTAAGGGAATACTAATTGAAGGAGAGATAAATAAATGTTTGATAAAGAATCAAAAGATAGATTTAGAGTTTTATATAAACAAGGAAAGTTAACAGGATACAAGATTCTTCAGGATACTGAAACAGGAGTTAACTACTTATATACTTATGATGGCTATTCTGGTGGACTCACTGCATTATTAGATAGAGATGGCAAACCAGTAGTTACAACAGTTGAAAAATAGTATAAATAGAGTAAGTAGTATTATATAGCTAAAGTATTAATATATATCATTAAGATTTAGATTTAACTTAATAATAAAAATTGACGTAAGGAGTGTACAAAAATTGTGAACAAGAAAAAACTGGACGGAACTCATGTTTTATTTTTGGTAATATTTTTAACAGTATTACTTTGGTCAGCAATAAATCCAAAGGATAGTTTCACATGGTTCTTGGAAGTACTGCCTGCTATTATTGGCGTTATTTTTCTAATAATGACATATGCAAATTTTAGGTTCACGACTTTTGTATATGCTCTAATATTAATTCACACTATTATTTTAATAGTCGGAGGACATTACACATATGCTGAAATGCCGCTGTTTAACTGGATAAGAGATGCTTTGGGGCTAAGTAGAAACTACTATGATAGACTAGGACATTTTGTACAAGGATTTATACCAGCTTTTATTGCAAGGGAAATATTGATAAGAAAGTCCTATGTCAAAAGAGGAAAAATGCTTTCATTCATAGTTGTTTGTATATGTTTAGCAATAAGCGCTTCTTATGAACTCATTGAATGGGCAGTTGCTAAGGGAACAGGTACTGCAGCAGATGCGTTCTTAGGTACTCAAGGAGATGTGTGGGATACACAATGGGATATGTTTATGGCGTTAGTTGGTTCAATAGTTTCTTTATCTATATTTTCTAGCGTACATGATAGGAAACTAGAAAGTTTAAGGAGGTAGGGAGTTACCTCCTTAAACTTTCGTATAAAAACATTATTAATATTTTTGTATTGAAGTTATAATAAATCTTTTAAATAACATTACTAAGGGACTGATAAGTTATACACATTGGTGTTTTAAATAGAGGACACTGAATTATTTTTGAATTTATATCAAATACATCTTTAATTAATTTTTCATTTACTATTTCGCTAGGATTACCTTCGGCATAAATCTTTCCATCTTTCACTGCTATCACGTGATCAGCATATCTACAAGCTAAATTAATATCGTGTAGAACAATTATAATAGTTCTTTTTTCAGTTTTATTTAGATTTTTTAATAAGTCTAATACTTCAATTTTATATTTTATATCTAAGTGATTAGTAGGCTCATCTAATAAAATAATATTTGTCTGCTGTGCTAGTGTCATAGCAATCCAAACTCTTTGTCTTTGACCGCCGGAAAGATCGGAAAGCTTTCTATGTCTAATGTCTGATAAACCGGTTTTTTCCAGTGCATAATTTACAATATCCTCGTCTTCCTTATTCCATTGATTGAACCAGCTTTGATAAGGATATCTTCCTTGTTTTACAACGTTAAATACTGTTAAATCAGAAGGTGCAGTTGGAGATTGTGTTAGTATTGCCAGCTTTTTTGCTATTTCTTTTGTAGATCTTTCAAATATATTGATATCTTCTAGAAAGACTTTACCATTTATAGGTTTTAATAATCTAGACATAGTTTTTAATAATGTAGACTTGCCACAGCCATTACTTCCAACTAATATTGATATTTTATTTTGAGGTATAGTAACATTAATATCTTTAAGTATTATATTTTCACCGTAGCCTAAAGTTAAATTGCTAGTAGATAAACTCATTTAGTTTCCTCCTTTAAGGGACTTTTGACTTTTAATTAATAGATAAATGAAGAACGGTGCACCTACTCCAGCTGTAAATATTCCAACAGGTAAATCTAATGGGAAGAATAAGGTTCTTGCAGCTAGATCAGACAACATTACTATTATTCCACCTAGTAGTGTGGAAAGTGGTATTATATTTTCAAAGGATGAACTAGTTAACTTTCTAGATATATGAGGTGCTATTAAGCCTATAAACCCAATTCCACCACCAACAGCTACAGCACCACTGGCTAAAGCTGCACTTAGAATCATAAGAATAAATCGATTCTTTTCTAAAGAACTTCCAAGCCCTTTAGATATATTATCTTCTAAGTTTTGTATATTTAATTCTCTAGTGTGTATTACAGTAATAAGGAAAAGTGCTAAAAACCAAATAGATAAAAGCTTAACATGTGTCCAGTTTGTGCCATATACGGAACCAGTAATCCAAATAGTTGCTTCCTTAATAAAGATTACTGGACCATTAATAAGCAATATTGAAGTTATGGCTTTTGCAGCACCAGCTATGCCTATACCTATTAGTATTAATCTGTAAGGTGTAACCCCTTTCTTAAATGATAGGAAATAAACTAAGAACACTGCTATAAATGCTCCTAAAAAAGCAAATACAGGCATATAGAATATACTAGTTGTTAAGGAGTTATTCTTAGGATCTGTAAATATAGTAAGAAAAACTAGAGCACCAACTGAACCACTATCCACTATACCCATAATACCTGGTTCAGCTAAGGGATTCTTTACTACTCCTTGGAGTATAGCGCCTGAAAGTGCCAAAGAAGCTCCTACTAAAAATGCGGATAATGTTCTAGGGAGCCTTATAGTATTTATTATGAATGAGTTGCCGCCAGCCTCTTTGTCAAACAAGGTTTTTATTACATCTAGTAGGGGGAGATTAGTTTGTCCTATACTTAAACTGAAAAGAAAGCCTAATATAGAAATAATTAGTGTAAGTGTTAGTATTAAAAAACTTCTTTTCTCATATATAAAAGAAAATTTACTTTTTCTAAGTATTAAAAATTTCTTCATTAATTATTTTCCACCTTTCTAGCTATATAGATGAAAAACGGAGTTCCTATTATAGCTGTTAATGCTCCAACAGGAATCTCTTTAGGATAAATTATAAAACGAGAGCCTATATCAGCCAATAATAAAAATATAGAACCTATAACCATGCTATAAGGAATTGACCATTTAAATTCAGAACCAACCAAAGAACGGGTTATGTGAGGAACAATTAGTCCTACAAGCCCTATAGGACCTGCGACGGCTACTGAAGAGCCAGCAAGTACTACTACTAATAGTATTATTTGTGTTTTTAAGAGCTCAGTATTAAGCCCAAGCCCCTTTGCGGTTTCCTCACCAAGTGAAAATATATTTAATTTCCCTGATATAATAAAGGAAAGAATTAAAGCAACAATCATATAAGGAACTACTTTTATTAAAGTATCTAAACTTCTTCCTTCTACAGAGCCTGTTAACCAGTACATGATTTCTTCCATAGTCTTCTGATCCCTATACAATATCATTTGAGTAAATGACATAAAAAAGGCAGAAATTGCAGCACCAGCAAGAGTTAAATCAAAGGTCTGAATAGAACCTCTAAGTCCACCAGCTAAGGAATATACAAGAATTACAGAAACTGCAGCTCCAATGAAAGAAAAAAATATTGTATAGCCTTGAGAAAGCATGGGAAAAAAGCTATAAACAAAGACCATAAGAAAGGCAGCACCGGAATTAACTCCGAGTAGACCAGGTGATGCCATAGGATTTTTAGTAAGTGTTTGCATTAGTAATCCTGAAACACTTAAACTAGCTCCAACAAAAAGAGCAGTTAATGCTCTTGGAACCCTAGAGGTTTTTATGATTATATGCTCCGTATTATTTGCATAATTTAAATATGTATTTATCAAGTCATTAAAGGAAGTTTTTGTGTATCCTAATAAGATACTTCCTAGAAAGCAGATTACTAGAAAAAATAGTAGTGCTGTAAATAATATAAATCTCCATTTTTTGTCTTCTAAGTTTATTGCTGTGTTTATGTTTTTCAAATAACGACACACTCCTTTACTACCAACATTATGTTAACAGACCTACTAAAATTATAGTTTATTGTAAAATAAGTGTCAATGAAAATTATTATCAACAATTAATGAAAATCACTTGCAGTTAAAAAAATCCTGTGCTAATATGTAAAATATAAAAACAATGTAGAGGAGTGTTACCATGAAATTAGCAAAAGTCATAAAATCTTTAGGTGTTTTGGTCGTAGCTTTTTCTCTTTCTGCATGCGCAGGAACTAAAAGTACAGAAAAACCACAGGAAACATCTAATGAAGCAGCAAGAGTTATAGAACATTCTATGGGAAAGACAGAAATTAAAGGAGAGCCTAAAAGAATTGTAGTACTTACTAATGAAGGTACAGAAGCACTACTTGAACTAGGGGTTAAACCTGTAGGAGCAGCTCAATCTTATACAGGAAAACCATGGTACAAGCATATTGAAAAGGAAATGGAAGGAGTTCAAAACTTAGGTTTTGAAAGTCAAATTAACATAGAAGCAGTTGCTGCTTTAAAGCCAGATTTAATTATAGGAAATAAAATGAGACATGAAAAGATATATAATCAATTATCTCAAATAGCACCAACCGTATATTCAGATACTCTAAGAGGAGAGTGGAAAACTAATTTTGAATTCTATGCAAAAGTGCTAGATAGAGAAAAAGAAGGAAAGGAAATAATTAAGAAGTTCGATGATAGAGCTGCGGAGATTTCAAAACTTGCTGGAGATAAACTTAAAACAGAAGTGTCTTTAGTTAGATTTATGCCTGGTAAGACTAGAGTTTACCTAGGAGATACCTTTGCAGGAAATATCCTTAAACAGATAGGGTTTGCAAGACCAGAAAATCAAAGAAGTAATGAATTTACAATAGAAATAGGTAAGGAAAGACTAAAAGAAGCAGATGGAGATGTAATGTTTTACTATACATATGAAACTGGAAATGGTGAAGGATCTACGAGAGAAAAGGAATGGATACAGGATCCAATGTTCCAGAATTTAAAGGCATCTAAGAATGGAAAGGTATATCTTGTTGATGATGTAATATGGAACACTTCAGGTGGAGTAAAGGCTGCTAATCTTATGCTTAACGATATAGAAAACTTTATAAAGTCAAATAAAATATAGAGATAATAATCTAATGTGAAAACATTAAGCAAAAGTAATAGTCATAGATAATGAGAGGGTGAATTCCAGAATTCACCCTCTCATTATACTATTGTTGTAAGTATAGTAATCTTAGCTTATTTATAGTATATAATTCATATACAAGACGTAAGTTGTAACAGTTAATTGTTGTAAAGAAAATAAAAAAGTTCTTGTGTATGACAATGTAGAGGCAAGTGCTGTAGATACAGATAACGTAATTATATAGAAGTTGATGAAACTTACAATAAAGGAGGAGTGAGATGATATGTAAATGTAATAAGCAGAGAATCCTTTAAATATGTGCTCTTATTTGCTATAATAATACAGAAAACTTTGTATTATTACAAAACTATTTTAGGAGGAAGCAATGGATATTCAAGCTCTAAAGCATTTTTATGAGGTAGCAGCTATAAAAAGTATATCAAAAGTAGCAAACCTCTCACATATATCACAATCGGCTCTTAGTCAACAGCTTTTAAAACTTGAAAATGAGCTAGGAGTACCGCTTCTTGAAAGAAGTAATAAAGGTGTCAATCTTACAAAAGAAGGGAAACTTATATTAAAGCATATTGATACAATTACCAATGCCTATGATAGGATGATTGAAGATGTTTCAAGCATAAAACGTGATAATAAAGATAGTAGTTTTACAATATCTTCACCATCCTCTTCAGTAAATTCGATAATCCTTAAAGCTATAATTAATTTAAAGGACAAATATAAAAACTATCATTTTAAACTTAATACAATGTCATATAATAACATTGAATTAGAGTTAGATAATAATCTCTCGGATATAGTTCTAACCTATGATACTATTGATAGGGATAACATAGCTAGCCTAATGATAGGTAGTGATGAATTGATATTTGTGGCCAACCCAGAGATTGAGTTCAATAAAAGCATTTCTATTAAGGATATTCTTCAGTATTCATTTATTTTATTAGGTGATGGACCAGATATTAAAAGGTTGCTTCATTTAGCCCTATTAGAAAAGGGGCATACTATAGATGATTTAAATATTGTATTTGTGGCAAATTCAATCGACATTGCTAAAAGTTCTGTATACCAAGCAAAAGCTATAAGTATTCTTCCAAGCATTTCTGTACAAGATGATATAAATAACGGACGTTTGAAGACATTTAAGGTACAAAATATTAAGATAAGATATGAAATCTTTTTTTCATATAGGTATGAGAACTATAAAAAATTAAAGAAAATAATAGACGATTTCAAAAAGCAAATAAAAGGATTATTAAAATAGCTTACATGCATTAAGAGAAGGAAGTAAAATTAACTGGCGAATAAAAGATACCATTGTTTATAAAAACAATGGCATCTTTTATCTATTAAAAAACTTCTCTTATGTTGGTATTAATAATCCGTAAGAAGCTTTTGTGTGTAATCATAATATACTTACTTATTAATAGGTTCTTATAAGTAGTTTTTCTGTTACTTCTCTCAAAATTCCCTTATATTGATTTTCAGGAAGAGTATCTATTAGATAAAAGGCTTTCTGTGTGTATTTATCAGCAAGTTCTTTTGCCTTAGCTATACCATTATTTTTGCTAACTAGCATTATCAAATCTTTTATATCTTCGTCTGAAAAGCCTTCTTTTACAAAGTAAGGTTCAAAGGCTTTTTTATTTTTATTTACTGCATAAATAAAGGGCAGTGTAAAGATTCCCTGTTTTAGATCGGCTGCAGCAGTTTTTTTTATTATATCATCAGTTCCTACATAATCTAAAATATCATCAATAATCTGAAATGCCATTCCGATATTATGACCTATTTTCCAAAGCTTTCTGCTGAGAGCAGCACTGCAACCACTTTCTGCGGCCCCAATATATAGTGACAAAGAAAATAATTCAGCAGTTTTACCAGAAATTCTACTTAAATAATTTTTTACTGATAATCTACTACTAAACCTTGAGTTAAGTTGATCAATTTCGCCTAAGCAAATCCTAGACATGGAATTACTATCTATTTTAATACTTTGAAGAGTTGCAGAGGAAGCTAAAATCTTAAAACATACGCAAAAAAGAAAATCACCTATATATACAGCATAATCTTTACCGTACTTCGATTGAACAGTCTCTTGACCACGTCTAAGCCTAGCATCATCTATAACATCGTCATGAACTAAAGTAGCCATATGAAGCATTTCAATGACTGATGCTAATGACCTTGATTTTTCTGGAGCATAATTGCCAAAATGAGATGAGATTATAACAAATGCAGGGCGTAACATTTTTCCACCAGAGTGAATCAATTCTTTAATTGAGTTTTGTATCTTCTTATCTTTACATTTAGTATTCTTCTCCATAAGAGAGACAACGGCTTTCAACTCGTCTCGTATATGTTCATATTTATCCCACATTTTATCCATATCATCATTCCTCTACATTAAATTTTTAACAAGTGTATATATGTGGTTATAAACGATTATTGTTTATCGGATAAAACAGGTAAACTGCCTTATATAATCATAAGGTAGAGTGAAGTTCACTCTACCTTTAATATTGTTAGCTGTAAGTTTTTTATACCAGGTATTTTTTTATATGCAACTTCATCAGTGAGTTATTTTTGTTTATAAACAGGTACTCTCTTACCAAGCCACCAATTACTTATTAAATTACTTATCCATGGCATTACCCAATAATCTAACCCAAAAGTTCTACCAGCTCCACCCATTAGTGCAATTGCACCAAAGAAGTACCATAGAATATCCCATCCAGCCATAGCTGAAAGAATGAAGTTAGTAACCATGAACGCTGATGCTGCACTTGCAAGGAATGTAAATAATCCGGCAAGTAATGCAAGTCCGATACAGATCTCAGTTAACACAACTATTCTTTGGAACCAAAGTGCCATATCTGGATTTGGTATCATTATCTTCATTATGGCACTGTAGAATCCTGGCATTTGATCTAATATAGGAATTGGCTGAGCTGCTTGTGCTGCACCTCCCGCTGCACTCGCAGCTTCCGAAGCTCCAGAATCTGCAGCAGTTTTTAACCACTCAAATGGCATTTTAATATTTCCAGCTTTTATCCAGCTATCTGGGCCCGGCCCAGACATAAGAGAGCTAAATCCTCCTTGTGCCCAAGTACCTTCACCTACGAATTTCTTCAACCCTTCTAATAACCAAATGCAACCTACAAATAACCTTAGTGGAACAAGCCATAATCTATTTCCTTTTGAGGATAAATGTCCTCTCATTATACTTCTCTTATCTTCCATTGAGAAGAATTCATGCATTAGATAATGATAACATGCATTTATTCCGTTTACTCCCCACAGATAGTGAAGGTTAACTAAATGCTTCATTACCATAGCAAAGAATCCAGATAGCTTCATACCTGAAAGATTAGCTACACAGTATCTTCCACCTATTGAAACCATGAAACCATGGTAGTTTGACTTAAATTTAGTCATTTCTTTCTTTTCTATAGAAGCAGCTATGTTTTTAGCTATAGTTTCACCAGTTTGTATTGCAGCCTCAACTATTTGAGGTGTTCCTTTACCTGGCTCTTCTTCATAGTAGGTGATATCTCCAACCACGAATACATTTTCTTTTCCAATTGCTTGCATATATTCATTTGAAAGTAATCTGCCAGCACGTCCTCTTTCTAAGCCATATCCAGAAGCGTCACCATTCGCTTGTATACCACAAGTCCATATAAGAGTTTTAGTTGGAATTTCTTCTCCACTTTTTAGTTTTATGCTGTTTGGAGTTACTTCAACTATTGGAGAGTCTTTCAATAGTTCAATACCATTTTTAGTCATGTAATTTTCAGCTTTAGCAGCCTGACCTCTATCAAGCATATTTAGGATTGTAGACATAGCTTCTACAACTAGAAGTCTAACTTCCTTTTCATCCACATTATGCTCTTTAGCTAGCTTGCGTTTCCATTCAAGAAGTTCACCAGCCATTTCGATTCCCGTGAATCCAGAACCTGCTACTACAAAGGTAAGCATTTCTTTTCTCTTTTTCTCATCTCTTTCTAGTGCGGCTTGTGCAAACATAGTTTGGATATGCTTTCTTATTCTTATTGCATCTTCAAATGACCAAAGAGTAAATCCATTTTCTTTTACTCCTGGAACACCGAAGAATGCCGGTTCCGAGCCTGTACCAATTACTAGGTAATCATAAGCATAGTTTCCATAAGTGGTAGTTACCATCTTCTTATCAGTATCTACTTTTTCAATATAGTCTGTAACTACGTTAACTTTTGTCCTATTAAATATCTTGCTTAGTTCAATTTGTACGGATTCAGGATGAACTCTTCCCCCAGCTACTTCATGAAGTTCTGTCATCAAAGTGTGGAAAGGGTTCTTATCGATCAATGTAATTTCTACAGAAGAATCACTTTTGAATTTCTTTGCTAATTTTTTTGCTGTGTGTACACCACCGTATCCAGCACCTAAAATTAGGATTTTTGTACCACTTGACATGTAATCACCCCTTATTATTTTAAAAAATTTAATAAAATTATAACAAAATACATAAGCCTATACCAAGATTCTATATCTAAATCTATGATATGTCTATATATTTAACATGGTATCACTGCAAATATATTACTTTATTTTAAATTTAGTTTTAGAGTTAAATCGTTGAAAAGGCTTGATTGAGTCATTAGTTAGAGTAATTTTGCTATAAGTAAATATAATGTTGCATTAAAATTTCAACTATCATAATATGGCCATCATAGAGTATAATTCACAATTAAAGATTATGACAAAAATATGTTTGATACTTAACAAATTATATATTTTCTATAATATATAACAATTATATGGTATAAAAGTCGAACTAATGCTTGATAAAATTGCTCACTAGTGCACTTATTTTATGATATAATGTTATCATGCTATTTTTAATAGTAAGATATAGTCAATGTTAAACTTAATATGTATACTTGTTTAGTAAAAAATGATTATATTCAACTTATAGGAGGATACCTTGAAATGATTAGATTTAAAAAAATCTCTTTAACATTATTGGCATTTATTTTTAGTACAAGCATTATTGGGTGTAGCAATAAAAGCGCTAAAACTCCTACTGAACCCCTAACCAAAACAGAATTTCTTATGGGTACAGTAGTGAAAATTACTCTGTATGATAAAAATGATCCGAGTATAATAGATAAAGGGTTTGATAGAGTTAAGCAAATAGAAAGTGAAGTAAGTATAAATAAAGAAGGTACGGAACTTGATAAGGTTAATAACGCAGCTGGAAACTCACCTGTAAAAGTAAAGGATGATACTTTTGTAATGGTAAAAAAGGCTTTAGAGTATGCCAAGCTATCAGAAGGTAGTTTTGATGTAACAGTAGGACCGGTAGTAAAACTTTGGAGTATAGGTCTTCCAGAAGCAAAAGTTCCAACACAAGCAGAAATTAATGAGAAGTTGAAGTTTGTAGGTTATAAAGATCTTGAAATAAATGATACTGAGAAGTCACTTTTTTTAAAAAGACCAGGAATGATTATTGACCTTGGAGGTATAGCTAAAGGCTATACTGCAGATGCAGTGAGTGAGGTACTTAAGCAAAATGGTGTAAAAAGTGCTATTGTGGATTTGGGTGGTAACATATTTGCAATAGGAAGTAAGCCAGATGGAAGTGCGTGGAGAATTGGAATCCAGAACCCTTTTGATAGTAGAGGACAAATTGTTGGTTCAATTGAAGAGACAAACAAATCTATAGTTACATCTGGAATATATGAAAGATTTATAGAGAAGGATGGGAAAAAGTATCACCATATTCTAAGTCCATTTAATGGATATCCTTTTGATAACGAAATTGCCGGAGTAACTATAGTAAGTAGTACCTCTATAGATGGAGATGCTCTTTCTACTTCTGTATTTTCCAAGGGACTAAAGGGAGGAATGGACTTTGTTGAGAAATTAAATGGAGTAGATGCGATTTTTATAACTAAGGATAAGAAGGTTTATATAACTAGTGGGTTAAAGAATAATTTTAAAATTACTAATGATGAGTTTAAACTAATGAATTAAAGAGCTATCAAGAGACAGCTAAAAAGAGCCTGCCTTTTGATTTAATCCATGAAACTACTTGAAAGTGCTAATAAAATTATCCTTAAATTTGTTAAAAGTTAAAGTTAATATTTTACATTACGATAATCGAATTAAATAGATTTCTAAAACTAATGTAAAAGAAAGTGAGGTAAGCCAATGGATATATCAGGGTTATCTGTGATTATGAATCAGAGTAGGGTAATGGAACAGGCAAGTCTTTCAGTAATGAAAATTGCTATGAATACAGGAAAAGAAAATGCTGCAGCCATGACTGAAATGTTACAAAAATCTGCTTCTCCTAATTTAGGAAATCATATTGATATCAAAGTTTAGTTGAAGAATTTTAAGAACTAAAGTTTAAAAAAATATTGACAGAGTCTTATTCAATGCTTATAATAAAATAAATTTAATATTAAATGCGAACTTATCAAGAGAGGTGGAGGGACTGGCCCTGTGAAGCCCGGCAACCAGTATTATTATAATACATTGGTGCCAACTCCTGCAGCTTATTATTTTAATAGGCTGAAAGATGAGGAATACCGAGATTGCTTTTTGAGCTAGAGGTTTTCCTCTAGCTTTATTTTTTTATCTGATGACTACCCGCTCTAATAATTTAATCATTTTCACAGTGTGTATGTTGTGAGCAGTAATGTCTCAGGATAAAGGTTTCTAAGACTTAGAAATAGTTAAAATTCCAGGTAGATTAATAATTCTGTTTATGTAGGAATGAGCGCTCTAAATACATAATGAATTAAAGTTTAAATGAAAACAAAATATGTACTGATTTTAAAGGAGGAATTTTAAAATGAAAAAAGTATTAGCGATTTTAATATCATCGTCATTAATTTTTGGGTTAACAGGTTGTGGAGCAAGAGCTATTTCCACAGCTACGGAAAAAGATAAAAAGACAATTGTAGTTGGGGCAACACCAGTACCTGCAGGTGAAATATTAAAAGAAGCACAACCAATTCTAGAAAAAAAGGGCTATAAGCTTGATATAAAGGAATTCACTGATTACGTAACCCCTAATACAGCATTAGCTGAAAAAGAACTAGATGCAAATCTATTTCAGCATGCTCCATACCTAGAGAAATTTAATGAAGAAAAACATACAGAATTAGTTTCAGTCACAAAGCTTTATTTACCGCCTATAGGTTTTTATTCTAAAAAGGTAAGAAAGCTAGAAGAATTGAAGGAGGGATCAGTAGTAACAGTACCTAACGATCCTACAAATGAAAAGAGAGCTTTAAAGTTACTTGAACAAGCAGGGGTGATTAAGGTGAAGGACGGAGACATTTTAACTAAGTTAG
Organism: Clostridium sp. CS1-1; assembly: GCF_056135525.1. Lineage (NCBI taxonomy): Bacteria > Bacillati > Bacillota > Clostridia > Eubacteriales > Clostridiaceae > Clostridium > Clostridium sp. CS1-1. Next base: position 1,122,211 of record NZ_CM148680.1, read on the forward strand.
ATATTACGGAAAATAAGAAAAATATTCAAATTAAAGAAATAGATCCACCACAACTTCCTAGAGTTTTAGATGAAGTTGATGCAGCGGCGATAAATGCCAACTTCGCTTTAGATGCTAAATTAAATCCGGTGAAGGATTCAATTTATCTAGAAGATGAAAAGTCGCCATATTCAAATGTAATAGCGGTTAGAAAAGAAGATAAGGATAAACCATATGTTAAGGCTTTATCAGAAGCACTAACATCACCAGAAATTAAAAAGTTTATTCAGGAGAAATATAAAGGAAGTGTAATCCCAACCTTTTAGTAAATGGTTTATAGTGCTATGAAATAGAACAAAATAATTTTATTCACCTCTACATATATATAATGTGGGGGTGTTTTTGTTGATAGTAGTTAAATTTCTAGCGGCGCTAATTTTTTCAATACTCATTCATGAATTGGGACACTATTTTGCAGCGTTAATGTATGGTGTAAAGGCAAAGGAGGTTTCAGTATGTTCTGGACCTAACTTAACCAAAATAAGAGCTAATGGAACGGAGTTTATTTTAAAACTTTTCCCTACCGGAGGCTATAATGAATGGCCAGAAGATGTGACGTCTAGGATTAATTTGGCTCAAAGTATTATAGTAAATTTATCAGGTGTTTTTATTAATTATATTGCAGCTATTATATTTAGCAGCATAGCATTTAATGAAGGAGTGCTTTCAGTACTAAATAAAATTAATTTTTCTATAATACCATATATATTTGACGAAGTAATGAAGTTAGATCTAGGTCATATTTATATTCTTTTAGTAAATCTCTTAAATTTGGTACTAGTGAATGGGACTAGTAGTTTTCTTATACTATTGGCAATTAGTAATTTTGCTCTCTTTTTAATTAATTTGATTCCTATTCCATCATTAGATGGAGGAGATGCCATAGAGTCAGTTGTTGAAATAATCTTATCTGGAGTAGAACTGCCAAGAGAATATATTGAAAGAATTAAGGTATTCGTATATTTTATCCTTTACTTTATTTTGATTTGGATGAATTTTATTAACCAAACATTGAAGGGGTATAGGCTAATAGTAATAGCTGCTTTATGGTTAATTGTGTTAACTTTACTTTTTATATTGATAGAGACAATTAAGGCTACAAACATTTATAAAAGGTTTATAAAGTCCTGACATAGATTGTAGATACTAAAGTATTGTTAGTTGTGATATTTGTGAGGTAAACTTATCCTGGTGTGTTTATATAAGCAATTGAAAGGAATTTACATAAAAATGAAGGTTTAGCAATATAATATATGATAAAAGTTAAGAATTATGATGACGATTGATTACATAGGTGGTATTATTAATTTTGTTGCCTAGATGAGTGACAAATAAGAAATAAAATCATAATTTCATAAAAATAATAAATAAGCATCAAAAGTTTTATTGACATAAAAATGTGTTTATGATATTATGATTAAGTCGTAACAAGCGACAAAAAATAAAAAATCTTGACAAGTTTAGAATGATGTGATAAAGTATCTAAGTAGTCAAGATTGAACAAATTGATCCTTGAAAATTAAACAGAGTGAAACACAAGATAAAACTTGTTTTTAAATAAACCAGCAATTCTTTGAGTTATTTTTAAGTAACAAAACAGTAATGAGTCACAAACTTTTAAATTGAGAGTTTGATCCTGGCTCAGGACGAACGCTGGCGGCGTGCCTAACACATGCAAGTCGAGCGATGAAATCCTTCGGGATGGATTAGCGGCGGACGGGTGAGTAACACGTGGGTAACCTACCTCAAAGAGGGGGATAGCCTCCCGAAAGGGAGATTAATACCGCATAACATTAGTTTTTCGCATGAAGAACTAATTAAAGGAGTAATCCGCTTTGAGATGGACCCGCGGCGCATTAGCTAGTTGGTGAGGTAAAGGCTCACCAAGGCGACGATGCGTAGCCGACCTGAGAGGGTGATCGGCCACATTGGAACTGAGATACGGTCCAGACTCCTACGGGAGGCAGCAGTGGGGAATATTGCACAATGGGCGAAAGCCTGATGCAGCAACGCCGCGTGAGTGATGAAGGCCTTCGGGTTGTAAAGCTCTGTCTTTGGGGACGATAATGACGGTACCCAAGGAGGAAGCCACGGCTAACTACGTGCCAGCAGCCGCGGTAATACGTAGGTGGCAAGCGTTGTCCGGATTTACTGGGCGTAAAGGATGCGTAGGCGGATATTTAAGTGAGATGTGAAATTCCCGGGCTTAACTTGGGAGCTGCATTTCAAACTGGATATCTAGAGTGTGGGAGAGGAGAATGGAATTCCTAGTGTAGCGGTGAAATGCGTAGAGATTAGGAAGAACACCAGTGGCGAAGGCGATTCTCTGGACCATAACTGACGCTGAGGCATGAAAGCGTGGGTAGCAAACAGGATTAGATACCCTGGTAGTCCACGCCGTAAACGATGAGTACTAGGTGTAGGGGGGTCCAACCCTCTGTGCCGCAGTTAACACAATAAGTACTCCGCCTGGGAAGTACGATCGCAAGATTAAAACTCAAAGGAATTGACGGGGGCCCGCACAAGCAGCGGAGCATGTGGTTTAATTCGAAGCAACGCGAAGAACCTTACCTGGACTTGACATCCCCTGAATTACTCGTAATGGAGGAAGCCCTTCGGGGCAGGGAGACAGGTGGTGCATGGTTGTCGTCAGCTCGTGTCGTGAGATGTTAGGTTAAGTCCTGCAACGAGCGCAACCCTTATCATTAGTTGCTACCATTAAGTTGAGCACTCTAGTGAGACTGCCCGGGTTAACCGGGAGGAAGGTGGGGATGACGTCAAATCATCATGCCCCTTATGTCCAGGGCTACACACGTGCTACAATGGTGAGTACAATTAGATGCAAACCCGCGAGGGGGAGCCAAACTAAAAAACTCATCCCAGTTCGGATTGTAGGCTGAAACTCGCCTACATGAAGCTGGAGTTGCTAGTAATCGCGAATCAGAATGTCGCGGTGAATACGTTCCCGGGCCTTGTACACACCGCCCGTCACACCATGAGAGCTGGCAACACCCGAAGTCCGTGAGGTAACCGTAAGGAGCCAGCGGCCGAAGGTGGGGTCAGTGATTGGGGTGAAGTCGTAACAAGGTAGCCGTAGGAGAACCTGCGGCTGGATCACCTCCTTTCTAAGGAATAATAACTAGAACTTAGGTTTTTAGTTACATTGGAATTCTGGTTTACACTCTGTTTAATTTTGAGGGATCATAAAATAGGTCTTTCGAAAATTAAGTGTTGTTAATTTGATATGGATAGTTATTCATATCAATTGTCGACTGTTAATTTATATATGGGGGTATAGCTCAGCTGGGAGAGCACCTGCCTTGCACGCAGGGGGTCAAGGGTTCGAATCCCTTTATCTCCACCATTGTTCTTTGAAAATTGCACAGTGATAAGCGTTAAATAATGAAAGTTATTTAACATAAAAAAGTAAAGCTAAAGGTATGATTGTTTATATGAAAATATAAATGACAAACCTTTGTAGATTTATGAACTAAAACTAGAAAATTGATAGAAACGAGCAGGTCGAGGAAGAGCATGAGTGAGGAGCGGAGTTTACTTCAGGTAAATGAGCACCGCAATGAGTGATCTGAGGTCGAGATGCAAAGTTTATAGCAATTTTCGGTCAATAGGTCAAGCTACAAAGGGCGCATGGTGAATGCCTTGGCACCAGTAGCCGATGAAGGACGCGATAAGCTGCGATAAGCTTCGGGTAGGCGCAAATAGCCTGCGATCCGGAGATTTCCGAATGGGGCAACCCACATAGCTAACGCTATGTACTGTAAACTGAATTCATAGGTTTATAGAGGTAGACCCGGGGAACTGAAACATCTAAGTACCCGGAGGAAGAGAAAGAAAAATCGATTTCCTAAGTAGCGGCGAGCGAAAGGGAAAGAGCCCAAACCAGGAACTTGTTCCTGGGGTTGCGGACAGATCATTAAATACTGTGATTTCTTAATTGAAGAGAGCTGGAAGGCTCCGCCATAGAAGGTAACAGCCCTGTAGGTAAAAAGAATAACAGTCAGATCTGATCCAGAGTACCACGAGACACGTGAAACCTTGTGGGAAGCAGGGAGGACCACCTCCCAAGGCTAAATACTAACTGGTGACCGATAGTGAAGCAGTACCGTGAGGGAAAGGTGAAAAGAACCCCGGAAGGGGAGTGAAATAGAACCTGAAACCGTGTGTCCACAATCAGTCGAAGCAGTTTTACCTGCGACGACGTGCTTTTTGTAGAACGAGCCAGCGAGTTACGATGTGTAGCAAGGTTAAGTATTTAAGATACGTAGCCGAAGGGAAACCGAGTCTGAATAGGGCAAAAAGTTGCATGTCGTAGACCCGAAACCGGGTGACCTATCCATGGACAGGTTGAAGCGGAAGTAAAATTCCGTGGAGGACCGAACCACATTGGTGTTGAAAAACCATGGGATGAGCTGTGGATAGCGGAGAAATTCCAATCGAACTCGGAGATAGCTGGTTCTCCTCGAAATAGCTTTAGGGCTAGCGTTTTGAATGAGTAGTGGAGGTAGAGCACTGAATGGGCTAGGGGCTGACAACAGTTACTGAACCCTATCAAACTCCGAATGCCATATACTTGAATCAAAGCAGTCAGACTACGAATGATAAGATCCGTGGTCAAAAGGGAAACAGCCCAGACCATCAGCTAAGGTCCCAAAGTGTAAGTTAAGTGGAAAAGGATGTGGGATTTCTAAGACAACTAGGATGTTGGCTTAGAAGCAGCCACTCATTTAAAGAGTGCGTAATAGCTCACTAGTCGAGAGATCCTGCGCCGAAGATGTTCGGGGCTAAAACTTACCACCGAAGCTATGGATTGATACGTAAGTATCAGTGGTAGAGGAGCTTCCTGTATGGGTTGAAGTCGTACCGTAAGGAGCGGTGGACTGTACAGGAGTGAGTATGCTGGCATAAGTAGCGAGAAATAAGTGAGAATCTTATTGGTCGAAAACCTAAGGTTTCCTGAGGAAGGCTCGTCCGCTCAGGGTTAGTCGGGACCTAAGCCGAGGCCGAAAGGCGTAGGTGATGGACAATCGGTTGATATTCCGATACCACCAGTTTGCGTTATTACAAATGGGATGACGCAGGAGGATAAGATGTGCGCACTATTGGATGTGCGTCTAAGCGTTTAGGTATACAGGATAGGCAAATCCGCCTGTATTAGCTGAGGCGTGATGGGGAGCCCTTTTGGGCGAAGTATCTGATTCCACGCTGCCAAGAAAAGTCTCTATGGAGTAAACTGGTGCCCGTACCGCAAACCGACACAGGTAGGTGAGGAGAGAATCCTAAGACCAGCGGAAGAATTGTTGTCAAGGAACTCGGCAAATTGACCCCGTAACTTCGGGAGAAGGGGTGCCACCGCAAGGTGGTCGCAGAGAATAGGCCCAAGCAACTGTTTAGCAAAAACACAGGTCTCTGCTAAAGCGAAAGCTGATGTATAGGGGCTGACGCCTGCCCGGTGCTGGAAGGTTAAGGGGAACACTTAGCGCAAGCGAAGGTGTGAACTTAAGCCCCAGTAAACGGCGGCCGTAACTATAACGGTCCTAAGGTAGCGAAATTCCTTGTCGGGTAAGTTCCGACCCGCACGAATGGCGTAATGACTTGGGCACTGTCTCGACAACAAATCCGGCGAAATTGTATTGCGAGTGAAGATGCTCGCTACCCGCGATTGGACGGAAAGACCCCGTAGAGCTTTACTGTAGCTTAGCATTGAGTCTCGGTATTGTCTGTACAGGATAGGTGGGAGACTGCGAAGCAGAGGCGTCAGCCTTTGTGGAGTCGTCCTTGGGATACCACCCTGACAGTACTGGGATTCTAACCGGCGGCCATGAATCTGGTCACGGGACATTGTTAGGTGGGCAGTTTGACTGGGGCGGTCGCCTCCTAAAAAGTAACGGAGGCGCCCAAAGGTTCCCTCAGAACGGTTGGAAATCGTTCGTAGAGTGCAAAGGCAGAAGGGAGCCTGACTGCGACACAAACAAGTGGAGCAGGGACGAAAGTCGGGCTTAGTGATCCGGTGGTACCTCGTGGGAGGGCCATCGCTCAACGGATAAAAGCTACCTCGGGGATAACAGGCTGATCTCCCCCAAGAGTCCACATCGACGGGGAGGTTTGGCACCTCGATGTCGGCTCGTCGCATCCTGGGGCTGAAGTAGGTCCCAAGGGTTGGGCTGTTCGCCCATTAAAGCGGCACGCGAGCTGGGTTCAGAACGTCGTGAGACAGTTCGGTCCCTATCCGTCGCGGGCGTAGGAAATTTGAGAGGAGCTGTCCTTAGTACGAGAGGACCGGGATGGACTGACCTCTGGTGCACCAGTTGTTCCGCCAGGAGCACAGCTGGGTAGCTATGTCGGGACGGGATAAACGCTGAAAGCATCTAAGCGTGAAGCCCACCTCAAGATAAGATTTCCCATAGCGTAAGCTAGTAAGACCCCTTGAAGAACACAAGGTTGATAGGTCAGAGGTGTAAGCATGGTAACATGTTCAGCTGACTGATACTAATAGGTCGAGGGCTTGACCTAATATATCACTGTGCAATTTTGAGAGAATATCTCAAAGCTATGCATAACTGAACATACCAAATCAAAGATTTGGAATGCCTAGTTATCTAGTGGTTATGACGTGAAGGCTACACCCGTTCCCATTCCGAACACGATGGTTAAGCTTCACAGTGCCGATGGTACTGCACGGGAGACTGTGTGGAAGAGTAGGTCGCTGCTAGGTTGAAAATATTCCGTGGTAGCTCAACGGCGGAGCATTCGGCTGTTAACCGAAGGGTTGGAGGTTCGAGTCCTCTCCACGGAGCCATTTTTATTTTGGATAATATAATGTTAAAATATAGATAGAGAAGCTGCTTTTTATGAAAGCAGTTTTTTTGTTTTATAAAGAGTTAATTACCTAAATAAGAATTTTAGTAAAAATAATTATACAAACCTACCTAAATAATATATAATATCGTATAGATAAAAGAGTTTTAGGAGGGATATATTATGGGAATGTTAGGGAAAAAGGTTGGATTTATAGGCGGAGGCCAAATGGGAGAAGCTATAATCAAGGGATTAATAAATGCCGAATTATGCAATTCTAAAGATATTTATGTTATGGATGTTCTAAATTCAAGACTAGAGTATCTAAAAGAAACTCTTAAGATAACAAATTCAAGCAGTGACAGAGAGAGTGGTTATAAATACTTAATAGAAAACTGTGATATTATTATATTGGCTGTTAAGCCACAAGTATTAAAAAACGTTTTAGAAAGTATAAGAGATTGTTCTTGGAATGAAGAGCATGTAGTTATTTCTATAGTTGGAGGTGCAAAAACTGCTGCTATAGAGAAATATTTAGGTAATGCTCCTGTAATTAGAGTTATACCTAATACTCCAATGCTTGTTAACGTAGGGGCATCAGGAATAGCACTTGGGAAAAAGGCTACAAAGGAAAATGGAGAGCTCGCATTGCACATATTTAAAGCATTAGGTGTAGCTTATTTAGCACCTGAAAACCTAATAGATCCTATAACATCAGTGAGTGGTTGTGGCCCGGCATACGTATACATGTTTATTGAAGCAATGGCGGATGGTGGAGTAGAAATGGGGCTTTCACGTGAAATGGCTCAAACCTTAGCAGCGCAGACTGTTATGGGAGCAGCTAAGATGGTTCTTGAATCTGGAGATCATCCGGGGCTATTAAAGGATAAGGTTTGTTCTCCAGGAGGTGCAACTATTGCAGGAGTTAGAGCGCTAGAGCAGGGTGGATTTAGAGGAACGGTGATGAATGCTATAGAAGCTGGAAAGGTTCGTATGGAGGAAGTTGGTAAGAAAGCAGAATAAAAAATATCCCAAATATCATTAATGGAGGTATAAATATGAGCAAGATAAGAAGTGCTGATAACCCAGTAGAAAGAATGGCTAAGCTTATGGCTGAGCTTTATTACTTCATGGCAAAGGAAATGATCGAAACATTAGGTGAGGAAAAAGGAAAGGAAGCAGTAAGAGCTTCTATAAAGAAATTTGGAGGTGCAAGGTTAGAATCTATGCATGAGGAGGCTCGTGAGAAGGGGCTTCCAATAAATCTTGATACCTACTTAAAAGTAAGGGATATGCCAGGTATTTCATGGGAGAGAGACCCTAATAATCCAGATGATATAACATACTGTCCAATGCACGATATGTGGAAAGAACTGGGGGCTGAGGATATTGGGGCAATATATTGTGAAATAGATGATGTGCTATATGAAGGGTTTAATGCAGAGTTTGAAAGACCACTTTGCAAGACTTGTGGAGATGACTGCTGCAGATTTTTAGTTAAACCTAAAAAATAGTATTAAAAAATAGACCTTAATGATAAAAAATTCATTAAGGTTTATTTTTTATAAATGAACTTAAAATAAAACTAATAATATATTAATTTAAATTTAATCCTATTCAATTTTATAAAGTTTGATTCAAGCATTTGTTTGGATAGTAAAAGGATAAATTGCAAAAACTACACATAATATAATTGATATTTAACTAAGATTTATAGCTCATTAGGCTTACCTAATACATAAACATTAACTTGATCATTAGGCTCAAAGGTAAAGGTACTGGTATAAACATTTAACAATTTCCAACCATTACCTAAAAATTTATTTGTTTCGCTTTTACTGTAGGTTTCTTGAACTTTTATTATATTAAACATATCTTCAGTCATTATATAATCACCTACCTTTTAGATTACTTGTCACTAAAAATAGCTTGTGTAGCTTTAAAAAATATATGTCTGGTTATCAAAGGTATGCTAAATCATATTATATAATAATTCAAGAAAAATAAAATAAATAATATTACTGTATATAACCTATGCAGTAGGTGTTACATAGTGTATAATGGAAAAGGTTGGTTCTAACCAAAGAAATTGAATATTAACATTAAAAGGTGACAAATAATAAATTATATAAAGTTACTTTTGAAAAAATAATTTGGAGGTGTTGTATTATTAATAAAAATTTTAATTTAAATGAAGGAATCAGAGAGAAAGAAATTAGATTAGTTGGAGAAGAGGAAAGCAAAGTAGTGAATACAAGGGATGCTTTAAACCTTGCAAGGGAAAAGGAATTAGATTTAGTAATGATTTCTCCAACAGCTAACCCACCTGTATGTAAAATAATGGACTATAACAAGTTCCTTTATGAGCAATCTAAAAAAGAAAAGGAAGCCAAAAAGAACCAAAAAATTGTAGATATAAAGGAAATAAGATTAAGTCCTACAATAGAAGAAAATGATATAGAAATTAAAGCAAATAATGCTATAAAGTTTTTATCTAAAGAAAATAAAGTTAAAGTCTCCATTAGATTTAAAGGAAGACAAAATAACTATACGAGTTTAGGCGCTAAAGTATTTGATGTATTTGTTTCTAAAATAGGTGAGGTTGGAGTAGTTGAAAAACCGCCTAAACTTGAAGGAAATAACATGATTATGATTTTAGCACCTAAGAAACAATAATTATTTTATTAAATTTTATTTACTAATTATGTATTATGATGTATAATAATTAGTATAGTAAGTGAATAACTGAGGTAGAGGCGCAAAGTTTAATAGTAGAACTGCAGAGGTAAGCACAATGAAGCAGTTTGAAAGGAAATTTTGCCGAAGCATACAGCAGATGCTTTATTGCTGTATAGCTGGGGTTGCATAGAATATATGCAAGACTGTCACAAATAAAATTTGTGGTGAGCTATCATTCAATGTGGAATTAATATGTATTTTATGTATAAATACGTATTTTAACACCCTGAGTGTATACTCGGGGTGTTTTTTATGCTTATCTTAGTTAATTCACTTATCGGAAAAAGTAAAACCGATAAGGAGGAAGAAAAAATGCAAAATGCTGCAGGACAAAATAATGTAGGTTCTAATGAACTAAAAAGAAGTTTAACAGCGAGACATCTAAATATGATAGCTATGGGTGGTGCTATTGGAACAGGTATATTTTTAGCACTAGGTGCTACTATTAATCAAGCCGGTCCAGGAGGAGCACTAGTTGCATATGGTTGTATAGGAGTTATGGTTTATTTCTTAATGACAAGCTTAGGGGAAATGGCAACATTTATGCCAGACTCAGGGTCCTTTGGAATTTATGCATCAAAATTTGTTGATCCAGCCTTTGGGTTCGCAATGGGTTGGAACTATTGGTATAACTGGGCTATTACAGTTGCAGCAGAAATGGTTGCAGGTGCGTTACTTATGAAATACTGGTTCCCAAATGTTCCTGCGTTAGTGTGGAGCGTTCTATTCCTTGTATTAATAGTTGCACTTAATCTTTTATCAGCAAGAGCTTATGGTGAGTCAGAATATTGGTTTGCAGGAATTAAAGTACTTACTGTTATTGTATTTTTATTAATAGGTGCTGCTACTATATTTGGAATATTAGGTGGACAAACAATTGGTCTTAAGAACTTTACTGTTGGAGAGGCACCATTTGTTGGTGGAGCTAAGTCAATATTTATGGTGTTTTTAATTGCAGGATTCTCATTTCAGGGGACAGAACTTGTAGGTATAGCTGCAGGAGAAAGTGAAGATCCAGAGAAAAACATACCAAAAGCGATTAATACTATATTCTGGAGAATCCTAATTTTCTATTTAGGAACAATTTTTGTAGTAGGAGCAATAATACCTTACATGGATGCAAGTGTTGAAACAAGTCCATTCACGTTAGTATTCCAAAAAGCTGGTATAGCAGCTGCAGCATCGTTAATGAATGCAGTTATTTTAACTTCCGTGTTATCAGCTGGAAACTCAGGAATGTACGCTTCAAGTAGAATGCTATACGCAATGGCTAAGGATGGAAAAGCTCCAGTTTGGCTTGGAAAAGTTAACTCAAGAGGAGTTCCTATAAACGCTTTAATACTAACTACAATAGTAGCATCAGCTTGCTTCTTAACAGGACTTTATGCTGAGACTACAGTTTATGTATGGCTTATAGCAGCATCCGGACTTGCAGGCTTTGTTGCATGGGTAGGTATAGCATTATGTCACTACCGCTTCCGTAAGGCTTATGTTGCTCAAGGGCGTGACTTAGGTAAGTTAAAGTATACAGCAAAGCTATTCCCACTAGGTCCAATTATAGCTCTAGTATTATGTACTGTAGTTATTTTAGGGCAAGGAGTTAGTTACTTTGAAGCTGACAAAATCGATTGGAGTGGAGTAATCTCTTCATATATAGGATTGCCATTATTCTTAGCTTTATGGTTAGGATATAAAAAGAAACATAATACAAAGGTTGTTGAGTTAATGGATGTAGATTTTAGCACTGATAACTCAAAAATATCATAGTTAAATATTTTGTATACTGAAATATAAATTTAATATATTGTAAAATGAATAACAACCATAGAAAGTTATAATTAAAAGTTATGACTTTTTATGGTTGTTTTGCATATTTTTCAATATCTATAACTAATATATATTTTGCAAAAAAGTAATGTAAGGTATAATATATTATTAATATGGAAAGTGACAAAATTTGATAACAGTGGAGGAGAAAAATGAAATTAAACAGTTTTTTTAAATTGGTAGAAATTCAGACAAAGCCAGCGAGTGTAATACCATTTATATTAGGAACACTTTACACTATATATAGGTACGACCATTTTAAGATAATAAATTTTCTAATAATGTTTACATCATTATTAGCTTTTGATATGGCAACTACAGCTATCAACAATTATTACGATTATAAAAATGAGATTAGCATAAGAGGAGCTATTGATAAAAGTAAGAACGTAATTGTAGATGATAATATAAAAGAATCTACTGTACAATTTATAATATTTTCACTTCTGACTGTTGCCACAGGTTTTGGATTTATATTAACCTTAAAAACTAATGTTGTTGTGCTTCTAATAGGTATACTTTCCTTTGGAGTAGGTATACTTTATACCTTTGGACCAGTTCCTATTTCTCGTATGCCTTTAGGAGAAATATTTTCAGGTTTCTTTATGGGATTTATAATTTTATTTTTATCAATTTATATTCACATATACGATCAAAATATAGTGTTACTCACATATAAAAATAATATGTTAAATTTAAGTATTAATGTATTAGAAGTGATTTACATATTTTTAATCTCTATTCCTGCCGTAAATGGAATAGCTAACATAATGCTTGCCAATAACATTTGTGATGTTGAAGAGGATATTAAAATCAAAAGATTTACATTACCTTATTATACAGGTAGAGAGAACGCACTAAAGCTATTTAAGGCATTGTGTTATATGGGATACATAAGCATAGTAGTCTCGGTATCACTTAGGATTGTTCCAATAGCCAGTTTGCTAGTATTAGTTACACTAATTCCTGTAAATAAGAATACAAAAATGTTTTGTAATAGGCCAATAAAAAGTGAGACTTTTGTGCTATCTGTTAAAAACTTTGCATTAATGAATTTGAGCCATATTGCTGTAATAGGATTAGTATTACTTTTTGACTTATTAATATAAAGAACTCTAGGGGGATGAAAACTTATGAAGATAATTCATACAGGAGATTGGCATATAGGAAAGATTGTAAATGAATTTAGTATGATAGAAGATCAAGAATTTATTCTAGAACAGTTAATAAAAGTTATCGAGGAAGAAAAACCTCATGCTTTAATTATTGCGGGAGATTTATACGACAGAAGTATACCACCAGTTGAAGCAGTGGAGCTTTTAGATAGAGTATTTAGCAAGATTTTATTAGAATTTAAAACACCAATACTTGCCATAGCAGGCAATCATGACGGAGCAGAAAGATTATCTTTTGGAAGCAGAATTTTAACTAAAAATGGGTTATATATTGCAGGAGTTTTTGATAAAGAGATTAAAAGAATAGTTTTGAAAGATGAACATGGTCCTGTAAACTTTTTTCTACTTCCTTATGGAGACCCAAGAGAAATAAAACATATTTTAGAGGACGATGAAATATTAACTCATGATGATGCTATGAAGAAAGTTATTGAAAAAATAAAAGAAAATATGAATGAAGATGAGAAAAATATATTGGTAGCACATGGTTATGTTACTTTTATGAAGGAAGAGATAGATAGTAAAGATGAAAATCCACATACTAGAGCAGGGCTTGAAACTTCGGATTCTGAGAGACTTTTAAGCATAGGTGGAACCGATATAATAAGAGGAGAATATTTTAGTTCCTTTAACTACACTGCTCTTGGACATCTTCATGGACCGCAAAAGGTTGGAAGTAATAAGATGAGATACTCAGGTTCATTATTAAAATACTCTTTTTCAGAAACCAGCCACAAAAAAGGTGTGACTATAGTTAATATAGATAAGAATGGCGAAGTATCTATAGAACTAAAACAGCTTATACCAAAAAGAGATATGAGGGTGATAAAAGGACCACTAAATCAACTTATAGATCCAAAGGTTTATGGTGAGGGAAATGTTGAAGATTATATATATGCTATTCTTGTAGATGAGGGAGAGTTAATTGATCCTATCTCGAAACTAAGAGCAGTTTATCCAAACATAATGGGGCTTCACAGGGAAGATAAAAGAGAAAAAGAAGATAGCAGAACTTCAGCTGCAGCTGGTCATCAGAGTAAGTCAAAGCTTCAACTTTTTCAAGAGTTTTATTCAGCTATAGCCGGCATGGAAATATCGGAAGAGAAGCTACAAATAGTGAAAGAAGTAGTAGAAGCTGTGGAGAAAGAGGTGAAGTAGAAATGAGGCCACTTAAGTTGACGATGAGTGCTTTTGGCCCTTATGCAGGTGTGGAAACTATAGATTTTAAAAAGTTAAATGACAAGAATATATTTTTAATAACTGGCCCTACAGGGGCAGGGAAGACTACTATATTTGATGCCATAAGTTATGCACTTTTTGGAGAAGCATCAGGAAGCAGCAGAGATAAGGACAGCTTGAGAAGTGATTTTGCTTCACTTGATATCCAAACATATGTGGAATTGGAATTTGAGCTTAGAGGAAAAGAATACAAGATTACAAGATTTCCACAGCAAGAGAGAAAGAAGGCAAGAGGAGAAGGAACTGTATCTAAGAATGCAGAAGCACATTTAATTCTTCCAGATGGTGATGTAATTACAAAAGTAAATACCGTTGATGAAAAAGTCAGCGGAATTTTAGGAATAAATAAAAATCAATTTAGACAGATAGTAATGCTACCTCAGGGAGAATTTAGAAAGCTATTAGAGTCAGACAGTGCAGAAAGAGAAGTCATATTTAGAAAAATTTTTGGTACAGAAGCCTTTGAATCAATTCAAAGAAGATTAGAAGATCAAAGAAAGGATATTTATAAAAAAATTGCACAAACAAGAACTGAAAGAAATACCCATGTAAAGCATATTGAAGCTGGTGATGATGAGTTTTTGCTGAAGCTTATAAATGCAGAAGACTTGAACATAACAGAGATTATTAATAGAACAGATGAAATTATTACTAAGGACAAAGAAAAAAGTGAAAAATTAAAAGAAGAGATTCAGAAAATTAAGGATGAGCAAGTTAAAATCCAGAAAGGCATAGTTGAAGGCGAGGAAACAAATAAAAAACTTAAAGAAAAAAAGGAACTTGATGAGATTTATCATTTATATCTATCAAAGGAAAAAGAGTATGTAGAAAAAGAAGATAAACTAAATAAGGGAAGAAAAGCAATTGAAGTAAGGCTAGTTGAGGATTCCTTAAAAGATAGGCAGAATAGCTTTAGTTTAAGAAAACTTCAGCATAGAGAAGCAGAAGAAAAGCTTAAATTATCAGAAGAGAAACTTGTGAGATGGAAAGATATATTAGAACAAGAAGAAGCTAAGGAAGGTGAAAGAAAAAAGCTTTCAGAGAATATTATAAATCTTAAAAGTAAGGAAGAAAAAATTAAAGAATATGAAGAAAAAGGTTTGCAAATAATTAAACTTAGAAAAGATATAAAGAGTAAAGACGAGTTTTTAAATAAGCTTAGATCTTCTATAAATGAGGGGAAGTTTAAATTAGAGGTTATGAGTAAAGAGTTGGTAGAGGCTCAGAAATCGGAAATTCAAAATGAAAAACTCGATAGAATTATAATTGAAAAAGACAACTTAATTAATGATCTTAGAAGTTTATATAAAAAAACTGAAGCCTATGAAAAAGCCTATGATAAACATATAGATGAGAGTAAAAAGTTTAATGAGTTTGAAGAAGAATATAATAGCATTAAAGTTAAATATGAGGTCATGGAGGATAATTTTAGAAAAGGCCAGGCAGGGCTTTTAGCAAAGGATTTAAGAGAAAATAGACCTTGTCCAGTATGTGGTTCTACAAATCATCCTCACCCAGCAGAATTAATAAACGGAGTACCTACTGAGGAAGAGCTTAAAGTAGAGAAAGATAAATATAATGCTTCAAGAGAAGTGAGAGATAAAAAGTTAAATGCTTTAGCAGATTTAAATGGTATATTAAAAAAGAGTAGGGATGAATTAGAAGAACAAAAGGAAAAACTAAAAATATTTTTAACTGAAGATGTTACAAAAGTTGGAGAAAAAGAGTTGCTTAAATACTTAGCTACTAAAGGAAAACAGATAGGAGAAGAGCTAAAGGTATTAAAAGAAGAACAAAGTAATTTGATAAAGACTATAGAGAGGAAAGTAGTTATTGAAGCTTCTATAGTGAAACTGGGAGAAGAAATAAAAAATAAGGAAGAAACTCTGGTAGTTAAAGAGAAAGAATATACAGAGTTTTATGGAAAAGTAGAGAGTGAAGAAAAAATTCTTTTAAACATAGAAAAAGAGATCTCTGAAGATGTAAGAACAGTACATAAGCTAATTGTAAGAATTGAAGAGTTACAAAATGTACTTAATGCACTCGAAAATTCTTATAAAAATTCGCAAGAAAACTACAATAAAGCCCAAACAGAATGTGCGGCTTGTAAGGCTGACAAGGAGAGTAAGGTAAGGAATATTGAAGAAGCGGACAAAGAAGTAAAACTATGGCAGGAGCAGTTAAATAATAGAATCAAATCTGCAGGCTTTAATAGCTATGATGAATATACTTTTCATAAAATGACGGAGGAAGAGATTAACTCTTTAGGTAAGGATATATCAGACTATCAACAAAACCTAAAATCCTTAAAGGATAGAGTAGAAAAGTTAGTAAAGGATACAGATGGATTAAAGGAAGTATTTCTTCAAGAGCTAAAGGATTCTGCAAACATACTTAAGGAGAAAGGCCAGCAATTAGAAGATAGGGAAAAATATATTTTTTCAAGAATTAGCAATAACAAAAAAGCACTTAAGGAAACTCAAACTATAAATGAGATTATAGGTGAGGATGAAAAAAAGTACAGTATAATTGGGGAGTTAGCTAGAATTGCAACAGGAGATAACAGGGAGAGAATAACCTTTGAGAGATATGTTTTAGCGGCTTATTTTGATGAAATAATAAGTGCTGCTAATCTAAGGCTTAATAAAATGGCGGCTGGTAGATTTATATTAAGCAGAAAAGAGGAAAAGGGTAAGGGAAGGAAGCAGGAGGGACTTGAACTTGAAGTGTTCGATAATTACACAGGTAAGGCACGTCATGTTAAGACTTTATCTGGCGGAGAGAGTTTTAAGGCTTCTTTGGCACTAGCTCTTGGACTTGCTGACGTAATTCAATCCTATGCAGGGGGAATAAGTCTTGATACTATGTTCGTAGATGAAGGGTTTGGTACACTGGATCCTGAATCACTTGATAATGCAATTCAATGCTTAATCGATTTACAAAGAGGTGGAAGATTAGTAGGAATAATATCACATGTACCTGAACTTAAAGAAAGAATAGATGCAAGATTAGAGATAACTACTGCTAAGGAAGGCAGCAAGGCAAAATTTATAGTTTAGCAAAAAGCGGCTCATATGAGTCGCTTTTTTATTACACTGTAAATTTAGTGGTAGTCGCTTTAGTTATAACTGCTGAATAATAAAGAACATAACATTATGTACCCATATAAAGTAACATTGATTAAAATTTGACATTATACGATAATACATTTAAAATATTAATAAATATAAACATTTAAAATTTTCTAGATATATAGTTAAATGAAGGAGAAAGGGGGGAATATGAGAAATGGAGAATAAAATGATTGAGGGTAAACTAGCTAGTGAATGGATAAATCAATATCCATTAATGAGCAAGGTTGTCAAGACAGAAGAGGTATTTTGGACTAATTCTAAATATAGTAGATTTGAAGAATCAATGAAGAATATATCATTATCTGAAAAAGATGTAAAAGATGCGGAAGAAAGATTAAAACGTTTTGCACCATACATAGAAAAGGTATTTACTGAGACTAAAAAAACAAATGGAATAATAGAATCACCTATTGTTAAGATTCCAAATATGAAAAAGGAATTGGAACAATTGTTTAATCAAAGTGTTTTGGGGGAGTTATTACTAAAATGTGATAGCCATCTTGCTGTCTCAGGTTCTATCAAAGCAAGAGGTGGGATTTATGAGGTACTTAAACATGCTGAAGATCTCGCCTTAGAGCATAATATGTTAAGGTTAGAAGACGATTATTCAATTATAGATAGCGATAAATTTAGAGAGTTTTTTTCTAAATATTCTATTGCAGTAGGGTCAACAGGTAATTTAGGGCTTAGCATTGGTATAATGAGTGCACAGCTTGGATTTAAAGTTTATGTTCATATGTCCGCCGATGCAAAACAGTGGAAAAAGGATTTGCTTAGAAGTAAAGGTGTAACAGTAGTTGAATACGAATCCGACTATAGTAAGGCGGTAGCGGAAGGAAGAAAACAATCAGAAAATGATCCTAATATGTATTTCGTTGATGATGAAAATTCAACAAACCTATTCTTAGGATATGCAGTAGCAGCTATTAGGCTAAAAGGCCAATTGGAAAAAGATAATATTACTGTAGACGAAGAACATCCATTGTTTGTTTATCTTCCATGTGGAGTTGGTGGAGGGCCAGGTGGAGTGGCTTTTGGATTGAAACTAATGTTCAAAGATAATGTGCATTTTTTCTTTGCAGAACCAACTCATTCACCATGTATGCTTATAGGGTTAATGACAGGACTTCATGATAAGGTTTCTGTTCAAGATTTTGGCGTAGATAATAAAACAGAAGCAGATGGATTAGCTGTTGGCAGAGCATCAGGTTTTGTTGGAAAAACTTTAGAGAACTTAATAAGTGGGGTCTATACTGTACAAGACGATGAACTGTATATGCTTTTAAGTAAATTAGTAGATTCAGAAAATATCTACTTAGAGCCTTCAGCTTTAGCCGGATTTAGTGGTCCAGTAGGATTGTTTAAAACTGAAGAAGGAAAGAAGTTTTTAGAGAACAGTAACTTAAAGGATAAAATGAGATATGCTTCTCATATACTTTGGGCTACTGGAGGTAGTATGGTACCAGAAAATATTATGAAGGATTATTACGAAAAAGGCTGTAAACTTATATCATCTACGCAATAAATGATTAATAATAAAAGTATAAAATTAAATAAAAAATAATGAAGGGAAGATTAGAAGATGACCACAGAAAGCGTACAAAAGGTATATGATGTATTGGATGAATTAAAAATACAATACAATAAATATGAACATGACCCAGTTTTAACTAGTGAAGCGGCAAATGAATTAAATCTACCATTAAAAGAACAACATTTAAAAAATCTCTTTGTTCGAAATGCAAAAGGAAATATTCATTATCTAGTTGTTGTAATAGATACAAAAAAAGTTGACCTGAAAAAACTATCAGAACAGATAGGTAGCACAAAGCTAAGCTTTGCATCACCAGAAAGATTAGATAAATACTTAGGACTTAAACCAGGCTCAGTAAGCCCACTAGGTTTAATCAATGATAAAGAGAAAAGTGTAAAGGTTGTATTGGATAAGGATTTAGCAAATTTATCTGAGATTAATATACACCCAAATGTAAATACTGGAACTGTGACAATAAGTTATAGTGATCTTTTAAAATTTCTTGAATGGTGCGGGAATGAAGTTTCCTACGCAAAAATCTAACTAAGGAATAATCCGGATTTGAATTATATTGAAATTAGTAAACTATAAGGTAAAGTTAAAGGTGTAATGTAGGCCTTTAACTTTATCTTTTCTTAATACGGGAGGAATATGAACTTTGAATGATTTACAGGAAAAATATTTAAAGCGAAAAAGTAGATTTGAAAGATTATCAAAAAAGCAGAGACATACTATTAATTTTGTATCTTTATTAAGGCTAATAGTCTTTATTTCTACAATTGGTTTTTCGGTTTTCTTTTACATATCAAAAAAGTATTATATAAGCTTTATTTTATTTGCAATGCTAATTTATATATTTACAATTTTAATTAATAGACATAGTAAGCTGGTGTATAGTAAGAAATGCTGTGATACTATTTGCAAAATTAATGAATATGCAATTAAACGGTTAAAATGGGAATGGAAATCCTTTGAGGACACTGGTGTGGAGTTTATAATGGATAGCCATAATTACTCAAAGGATATCGACATTTTTGGGAAGGGATCTCTTTTTCAATATATTAATACTTCCAATACATACTTGGGAAGAAAAAAATTAAATAAGGTACTATCATACCCTAATTACAATATTCAAGAGATATATGAAAGACAAGAGGCTATACAGGAACTTGCAAAGGACCTTGGATGGAGACAGCGATTTATGGCAGAAGGAAAAATAGTGTCAGAACAAATGGAGAATCCTGAAGCTCTTTTTAAATGGGGAACAGAAAGAAGTAATTTGTTTAATAATTCTCTATTTGTACCGATTACGCGTATTCTACCTTTAATTACAATAGTGATAATTCTAATATATTTTTTTATGAGAAATATACCATACTATATTCCTCTTTTATTTATGGGTATTCAAGCACTTATACTTAAATTAAATGCAGATGAAACCGACAAAATGCTAAATTCACTATATAAGTACAAAAGAGATATAGAAGTATATAAAAGAATGCTCTGGCTCATAGAGAAAAAGAGATTTAAATCTAATCTTCTAAAAGTATTACAGAAAAGCCTTATATATGGAGAAAATATAAAGGCGACTAAGCAAATTGATAAGCTAGTTAGGCTTACAAGTTTAATCTATGATAGAAAGAATTTTTTCTATTTTATTGTAAATGTTATTATACTATGGGATTTCCAATTTATAATTAGATTGGAGGCGTGGAAGAAAGTAGCTGGAAGTTCTCTTAAACAATGGTTGGATACAATTGCTGAGATAGAAGCTTTATGCAGTTTATCTGTTTTGAAGCATGATAATCCAGAATGGGGTATGCCAAAGTTTGAGAATAATTTACTTATATTAAGAGCAAAAAATATAGGACATCCGCTGCTGAGTGATACTAGAGTATGTAATGATTTAGAAATAGGAGCACACCAAAGTGTTTTGTTAATTACTGGATCAAATATGTCCGGTAAAAGTACCTTATTAAGGACTGCTGGAATTAATCTAGTTTTAGCATATGCCGGAGCACCAGTTTGTGCAGATAGCTTTTATTGTTCTATAATGAACATATATACATGCATGAGGATAGGTGATAATTTAGAAGAAAATATTTCATCATTTTACGCTGAGATTTTAAGGGTAAGAAAGCTTATAGATGCTGTAAATAGAAAAGAGCCAGTTTTTTTTCTGTTAGATGAAATATTTAGAGGAACAAACTCTAAAGACAGGCATACAGGGGCAAAAGTATTAATAGAGAAGTTAAGTAAAGAAAACGCACTAGGTTTTGTATCTACTCATGATCTAGAACTTGCTGATATTGAAAAAATAAATAATAAAGTTAAAAACTATCACTTTAGAGAATATTATAAAAATAATAAAATAAATTTTGATTATAAGCTTCGTTCAGGTGTGTCAACAACTAGGAATGCATTATACTTGATGAGAATGGCGGGAATTGAAATACAAGAAGAGGAGTCTTTATAAACTTACTCTTCTTTTGTTTTTATCTTATGTCAAGGGTTCCATTTATGGGATATGATTGCTACTAGGGAGTGTAATTCGATATAAAGGAGATATATCTTTGGAGGGAAGCATATTAATTTAAATTTATTAAAGATTATTACAATATCGTAAAACTGGTTCAGGTGTGTCGATATGGTGAATATAAAGCATTAAAGAGATATATGAAGAATGGGTTAGTTAATTAATCCTTTTAAATATAAATCACTTTATATGATATATTTAAAAATGATAAGATAACATTCGTCGCTTGATGAGCGGCAAATAAATGAACAAAATTCGATAACTAAAAGTTGTTGACACCAAGTATTTGTTCATGATATTATATAAAAGCTGTCAAGAAAGATTGAAGATAAAAAACATTAAAAATATTCTTGACAAAGAAAAATAGAAATGGTAAGATATACAAGCAGTCGAGTTAAATCGACATGATCCTTGAAAATTAAACAGAGTGAAAGATAAGTTAAAACTTATTTTTAAATAAACCAGCAATTCTTTGAGTTACTTTTAAAGTAACAAAACAGTAATGAGCAAGCAAACTTTTAAATTGAGAGTTTGATCCTGGCTCAGGACGAACGCTGGCGGCGTGCCTAACACATGCAAGTCGAGCGATGAAACCCTTCGGGGTGGATTAGCGGCGGACGGGTGAGTAACACGTGGGTAACCTGCCTCAAAGAGGGGGATAGCCTCCCGAAAGGGAGATTAATACCGCATAACATTAGTTTTTCGCATGAAGAACTAATTAAAGGAGTAATCCGCTTTGAGATGGACCCGCGGCGCATTAGCTAGTTGGTGAGGTAAAGGCTCACCAAGGCGACGATGCGTAGCCGACCTGAGAGGGTGATCGGCCACATTGGAACTGAGATACGGTCCAGACTCCTACGGGAGGCAGCAGTGGGGAATATTGCACAATGGGCGAAAGCCTGATGCAGCAACGCCGCGTGAGTGATGAAGGCCTTCGGGTTGTAAAGCTCTGTCTTTGGGGACGATAATGACGGTACCCAAGGAGGAAGCCACGGCTAACTACGTGCCAGCAGCCGCGGTAATACGTAGGTGGCAAGCGTTGTCCGGATTTACTGGGCGTAAAGGATGCGTAGGCGGATATTTAAGTGAGATGTGAAATTCCCGGGCTTAACTTGGGAGCTGCATTTCAAACTGGATATCTAGAGTGTGGGAGAGGAGAATGGAATTCCTAGTGTAGCGGTGAAATGCGTAGAGATTAGGAAGAACACCAGTGGCGAAGGCGATTCTCTGGACCATAACTGACGCTGAGGCATGAAAGCGTGGGTAGCAAACAGGATTAGATACCCTGGTAGTCCACGCCGTAAACGATGAGTACTAGGTGTAGGAGGGTCCAACCTTCTGTGCCGCAGTTAACACAATAAGTACTCCGCCTGGGAAGTACGATCGCAAGATTAAAACTCAAAGGAATTGACGGGGGCCCGCACAAGCAGCGGAGCATGTGGTTTAATTCGAAGCAACGCGAAGAACCTTACCTGGACTTGACATCCCCTGAATTACTCGTAATGGAGGAAGCCCTTCGGGGCAGGGAGACAGGTGGTGCATGGTTGTCGTCAGCTCGTGTCGTGAGATGTTAGGTTAAGTCCTGCAACGAGCGCAACCCTTATCATTAGTTGCTACCATTAAGTTGAGCACTCTAGTGAGACTGCCCGGGTTAACCGGGAGGAAGGTGGGGATGACGTCAAATCATCATGCCCCTTATGTCCAGGGCTACACACGTGCTACAATGGTGAGTACAATTAGATGCAAACCCGCGAGGGGGAGCCAAACTAAAAAACTCATCCCAGTTCGGATTGTAGGCTGAAACTCGCCTACATGAAGCTGGAGTTGCTAGTAATCGCGAATCAGAATGTCGCGGTGAATACGTTCCCGGGCCTTGTACACACCGCCCGTCACACCATGAGAGCTGGCAACACCCGAAGTCCGTGAGGTAACCGTAAGGAGCCAGCGGCCGAAGGTGGGGTCAGTGATTGGGGTGAAGTCGTAACAAGGTAGCCGTAGGAGAACCTGCGGCTGGATCACCTCCTTTCTAAGGAATAATAACTAGAAACTTAGGTTTTTAGTTACATTGGAATTCTGGTTTACACTCTGTTTAATTTTGAGGGATCATTTTCCTGTTGGCTCGGTAGAGCCAGCATGATAAGATGTATCTCCAATATTGTTCTTTGAAAATTGCACAGTGATAAGCGTTGAATAATGAAAATTATTTAACATAAACAAAGTAAAGCTAAAGGTATATATACCTTTGTAGAATTATGATTTAAGGTCAAGCTACAAAGGGCGCATGGTGAATGCCTTGGCACCAGTAGCCGATGAAGGACGCGATAAGCTGCGATAAGCTTCGGGTAGGCGCAAATAGCCTGCGATCCGGAGATTTCCGAATGGGGCAACCCACATAGCTAACGCTATGTACTGTAAACTGAATTCATAGGTTTATAGAGGTATACCCGGGGAACTGAAACATCTAAGTACCCGGAGGAAGAGAAAGAAAAATCGATTTCCTAAGTAGCGGCGAGCGAAAGGGAAAGAGCCCAAACCAGGAACTTGTTCCTGGGGTTGCGGACAGATCATTAAATACTGTGATTTCTTAATTGAAGAGAGCTGGAAGGCTCCGCCATAGAAGGTAACAGCCCTGTAGGTAAAAAGAATAACAGTCAGATCTGATCCAGAGTACCACGAGACACGTGAAACCTTGTGGGAAGCAGGGAGGACCACCTCCCAAGGCTAAATACTAACTGGTGACCGATAGTGAAGCAGTACCGTGAGGGAAAGGTGAAAAGAACCCCGGAAGGGGAGTGAAATAGAACCTGAAACCGTGTGTCCACAATCAGTCGAAGCAGTTTTACCTGCGACGACGTGCTTTTTGTAGAACGAGCCAGCGAGTTACGATGTGTAGCAAGGTTAAGTATTTAAGATACGTAGCCGAAGGGAAACCGAGTCTGAATAGGGCAAAAAGTTGCATGTCGTAGACCCGAAACCGGGTGACCTATCCATGGACAGGTTGAAGCGGAAGTAAAATTCCGTGGAGGACCGAACCACATTGGTGTTGAAAAACCATGGGATGAGCTGTGGATAGCGGAGAAATTCCAATCGAACTCGGAGATAGCTGGTTCTCCTCGAAATAGCTTTAGGGCTAGCGTTTTGAATGAGTAGTGGAGGTAGAGCACTGAATGGGCTAGGGGCTGACAACAGTTACTGAACCCTATCAAACTCCGAATGCCATATACTTGAATCAAAGCAGTCAGACTACGAATGATAAGATCCGTGGTCAAAAGGGAAACAGCCCAGACCATCAGCTAAGGTCCCAAAGTGTAAGTTAAGTGGAAAAGGATGTGGGATTTCTAAGACAACTAGGATGTTGGCTTAGAAGCAGCCACTCATTTAAAGAGTGCGTAATAGCTCACTAGTCGAGAGATCCTGCGCCGAAGATGTTCGGGGCTAAAACTTACCACCGAAGCTATGGATTGATACGTAAGTATCAGTGGTAGAGGAGCTTCCTGTATGGGTTGAAGTCGTACCGTAAGGAGCGGTGGACTGTACAGGAGTGAGTATGCTGGCATAAGTAGCGAGAAATAAGTGAGAATCTTATTGGTCGAAAACCTAAGGTTTCCTGAGGAAGGCTCGTCCGCTCAGGGTTAGTCGGGACCTAAGCCGAGGCCGAAAGGCGTAGGTGATGGACAATCGGTTGATATTCCGATACCACCAGTTTGCGTTATTACAAATGGGATGACGCAGGAGGATAAGATGTGCGCACTATTGGATGTGCGTCTAAGCACTTAGGCAGACTAGATAGGCAAATCCGTCTAGTTAATGTTGAGGTGTTACGGGGAGCCCTTTTGGGCGAAGTATCTGATTCCACGCTGCCAAGAAAAGTCTCTATGGAGTAAACTGGTGCCCGTACCGCAAACCGACACAGGTAGGTGAGGAGAGAATCCTAAGACCAGCGGAAGAATTGTTGTCAAGGAACTCGGCAAATTGACCCCGTAACTTCGGGAGAAGGGGTGCCACCGCAAGGTGGTCGCAGAGAATAGGCCCAAGCAACTGTTTAGCAAAAACACAGGTCTCTGCTAAAGCGAAAGCTGATGTATAGGGGCTGACGCCTGCCCGGTGCTGGAAGGTTAAGGGGAACACTTAGCTTCATGCGAAGGTGTGAACTTAAGCCCCAGTAAACGGCGGCCGTAACTATAACGGTCCTAAGGTAGCGAAATTCCTTGTCGGGTAAGTTCCGACCCGCACGAATGGCGTAATGACTTGGGCACTGTCTCGACAACAAATCCGGCGAAATTGTATTGCGAGTGAAGATGCTCGCTACCCGCGATTGGACGGAAAGACCCCGTAGAGCTTTACTGTAGCTTAGCATTGAGTCTCGGTATTGTCTGTACAGGATAGGTGGGAGACTGCGAAGCAGAGGCGTCAGCCTTTGTGGAGTCGTCCTTGGGATACCACCCTGACAGTACTGGGATTCTAACCGGCGGCCATGAATCTGGTCACGGGACATTGTTAGGTGGGCAGTTTGACTGGGGCGGTCGCCTCCTAAAAAGTAACGGAGGCGCCCAAAGGTTCCCTCAGAACGGTTGGAAATCGTTCGTAGAGTGCAAAGGCAGAAGGGAGCCTGACTGCGACACAAACAAGTGGAGCAGGGACGAAAGTCGGGCTTAGTGATCCGGTGGTACCTCGTGGGAGGGCCATCGCTCAACGGATAAAAGCTACCTCGGGGATAACAGGCTGATCTCCCCCAAGAGTCCACATCGACGGGGAGGTTTGGCACCTCGATGTCGGCTCGTCGCATCCTGGGGCTGAAGTAGGTCCCAAGGGTTGGGCTGTTCGCCCATTAAAGCGGCACGCGAGCTGGGTTCAGAACGTCGTGAGACAGTTCGGTCCCTATCCGTCGCGGGCGTAGGAAATTTGAGAGGAGCTGTCCTTAGTACGAGAGGACCGGGATGGACTGACCTCTGGTGCACCAGTTGTTCCGCCAGGAGCACAGCTGGGTAGCTATGTCGGGACGGGATAAACGCTGAAAGCATCTAAGCGTGAAGCCCACCTCAAGATAAGATTTCCCATAGCGTAAGCTAGTAAGACCCCTTGAAGAACACAAGGTTGATAGGTCAGAGGTGTAAGCATGGTAACATGTTCAGCTGACTGATACTAATAGGTCGAGGGCTTGACCTAATATATCACTGTGCAATTTTGAGAGAATAGTTCTTTCAAACAAAAAGTAACAATAAAAATTGATAGAAGCGAGCAGTTCAAGGAAAAGCTTGAGCGAGGAGCAGAGTTTACTTCAGTAAATGAGCACCACAGCGAAGGATTTGACGCAGAAATGCGAAGCTTATAGCAATTTTTGCGAATCTAGTGGTTATGACGTGAAGGTTACACCCGTTCCCATTCCGAACACGATGGTTAAGCTTCACAGTGCCGATGGTACTGCACGGGAGACTGTGTGGAAGAGTAGGTCGCTGCTAGGTTAGATATGGTTTACTAGCTCAGTCGGTAGAGCACATGACTTTTAATCATGGTGTCCGGGGTTCGATTCCCCGGTAAGCCACCAAAGAGATATCTTTTTATAGATATCTCTTTTTTATTTTATATAGGAACCTATAATTATTTATGCGTATAAAACTATAAGCACTAAACAAAAGTGATGTTAATCTTAATAAGTAAAATATTTTAAATCACAGTTCTTAATTCAAGTTTCTAACATATATATAAATAAAGCTAACTTAAAAAAATTAGGAAATTATTGATTAGTAACTAGCTTAAGTATAATTTTTTAAGTCATTACTATGTACAATAAAAATATATTTTGTTATAAAGGTATCTAAGCAGCTAATCTTTTTATACTAAGCCAAAATATTTTGACATATCTGTTTAATCTAATCTGTTACAATACATACTTTTACTTAAAGATAAAGTTTCTAAGGCTAATTATAAATTAATAGGGGGGATAAAATGAAGTGTGGACGTTGTGGAGAAGAGGTTAATTATTGGACTTCAAGCGTATTTAACACTGAGTATATTTGTAAAAAATGTAGAAAGTGTGAAAAAGAACACCCACTATATGGAAGAGCTGTGGAGGTAAATAGAATGGAATTCAGTAAAGGAAATTACTGTTTTGCTGGAATAGGATTACCAGAGGATTTAATTTTATATAGGAAATAAGTATAATATCTTTACGAATAATTATTTTGAGAGTCCCATCATTTTTTGTGATGGGACCTTTTAGTATGATTTACAAAGTTTTTCGTCAAAAATTTGATACATAGTCTATTTAATAGATTTATAAAATAAGAATCTAATGCTTACTACTCAATAAACCCGCGTTCACGCATTCCATTACTATTATTGAATCTTGCCATGCCTGTTAGCATTTTAGAGTATCCTAATTTCTTATAGAAATTTTGTGCAGTAGGGTTTGCATACAATATAATATTAATATCTATTAATTTTCTGTGGAACTCTTCCATTATTAATTTTCCTATTCCAATTTTTTGATATTCAGGTAAAACAGCAATATCATAGATAGATGCTTGATAAACCCCGTCCGAAAGCGCCCTTCCAGTACCAATCATCAATTCATTATGAAAAATGAATAATGTTAAGTAACTGTTTTTAAAAGCTTTTTCTGTTTCTTCCACAGAATGAGTGGCTAGTCCAGCTTTTTTTATTACATTACACACTTCATGCCAATCGATTCTGTTGCAATTTGCTTCAATACGATAATCCATAGTTTCCTCCAAATAGTTATAGAAAATTCTAAATTATAATAATATATATTACCACATAATTAAAATAGTATCAATTGACACGTATGAGTATGTTATAACTTTAAAGTCTACAACTTTGTTAAATTATTTTGCTATAAAAGCAAGAACTTAATTTAAAACGGAGTTCAATTATTAGAAACATACAATCGTTCGTATTTGATGTTTTGTGGTTCTTAGAACTATACGTTAAAATAATAAAAAATTTATAAAACTTAGTAACAATATCAGGTGGTTTATAATATTATATACTATAAGACATAAGAAGAAAGTTAAGAATAAACTTTACGTTATTAAGTGAGATAACTTTAAAGAATATAAGGAGGGATCTTTTATGTCAAGACGTGGATGCGGATGCAGAGGCGGACAAGATTGGTGGATAATTATACTAATTCTAATACTATGCTGTGGCAGTGGAAGAAGAAGAGGATTTTGTTAGATTAAGACTACACTAGGGAAACGATGTTTCGTTTCCCTTTCTTTATTTTAAAAAGTCATGTGAGGTGAGAGGATTATATAGTTTTTATATATTTAAAGTACCTAACTTATTATTTATTCTCAATATAAGGTTGGTGGTGCTTTTATAAGATAGTAGATTATGATTTTTATTTTATGTATACTATAAAGTAAAGATATGAATAGCTTACAAGTACGCCAGAAGCAATAAGTAAATTAAATTTCTTTATAAAATCTACACAATAATTTTATATAATGAAATAAAATTAGAATGCTATAGAGGTTCATGTAAGTCATATTGTACAGAGAAACTAAGTATTTAATATATTAGATAGAGTTATTTGTGGTTCCAGAATAAACAGGAAGGTGAATAGAATGAACAATATTTTGATAATAGAGGACGAGGAAAAAATATCTAATGTGCAAAAGGCATATTTAGAGAAAGAAGGGTACATTGTACATACTGCAGCTAATGGAATAGAGGGACTAAGATTATTTGATTCAACTGAATTTAATTTAGTCATACTTGATTTAATGCTCCCAGATATTCAAGGGGAAGAAATATGTAAGACGATAAGAAGTAAATCACAAGTGCACATATTTATGGTAACCGCTAAATCCTCTTTAGAAGATAAAATCGAAGGCCTAAATACAGGAGCTGATGAGTATTTAGTTAAACCTTTTAGTCCAAGAGAATTGGTTGCAAGAGTTAATGCGTTATTTAGAAGATTAGAAGTAAATAGTACTTCTATGTTATCTTTTGACAATGGAAATATTGAATTTGATAAAGATAGTAGGATTATAAAAATTAAAGGTGAGGAGGTAATGCTCACACCTAATGAATTTGATATTCTGTATACACTTGCAATAAATAAAGGTAAAGTATTTACAAGAGAACAGCTGATTGATAGAGTATTCGGTATGGATTTTGAAGGATTTGATAGGACAGTAGATGTTCATATTAAAAACATAAGAAAAAAAATAGAGGAAGATAGTAGAAAACCTAAATATATCTTAACTGTACCGAGGATAGGGTATAAATTCGGTGGGGAAAGCTAATGCACAGCATAAGAAGAAAGTTAAGTATTATAATTCTAATTTGCTCTATACTAGCTGCACTTTTAACCGCGATATTTGTAAATATTACAATAAGTAATAAGTTTACTAAATACATGTTAGATATCCAGAATAAAAGAAACGATAGAATAGTACAATATTTCGAGGAAGTTTATAAAAGAGATAAAAAGTGGACAAAAGATTCTGGAAGTGAGATGAGACATGAAGCGTTTATGAGTAATTACTGTATAACTCTTTTAGATGAAAATAAAAAGTTAGTATGGATGATGGATCCAAATGATATTAAAGAAAGAGATCATTTTAAGATTTTGAATAATGGTAGGAATAATGGAGTTTATAGTACAACGAATATTCCTATTAAGTATAATGGTAATAATGTTGGCTATATAGAGATAGGTCAATATTCTTCTGTTTTACTGTCTGCTGAAGATGTCAATTTCAAGTTATCTATTAATAAGGGTATTGT
Organism: Clostridium sp. CS1-1; assembly: GCF_056135525.1. Lineage (NCBI taxonomy): Bacteria > Bacillati > Bacillota > Clostridia > Eubacteriales > Clostridiaceae > Clostridium > Clostridium sp. CS1-1. The sequence continues at coordinate 1,152,007 of NZ_CM148680.1, forward strand.
CGCTAGTATCTTTTTGAGCCTTCTTATTGTAATAATTATTAGTCTTTATATTTCAAAGCAGTTTTCAGTACCTATTAGAGAAGTATCAGATATATCAGTAAAACTATCCAATGGAGATTATAATCCTAGAGCTAATGTAAAGACAGATATATTAGAGATTGAAAAACTAAAGAGTAGTATTAATACTTTAGGAGAAAGACTTAAGCAGCAAGATTTGTTAAGAAAAAGGCTAGTTTCAGATATATCTCATGAAATAAGAACGCCACTAAACATTCTTCAAAACAATCTAGAAGCTATGATTGATGGTATTTTTCCTGTAAGTAATGAACAGTTAACAGCTTTAAATGATGAGGTTATTAGATTTGGTAAGCTTTTAAATAATCTAAATACTTTAAAGGAATTTGAATTAGAAACAGTTTCTATCAATAAAGATAAGATTTTTGTAGATAAGCTAATATCTTCAGTATGTGATGACTTCTCAGTTGCATTAAGTGATAAAGATATAAAGTTGATTTATAATGCAGGACATGACAGTGATTACACTATAATTGGAGATGCAGACAAACTAAAACAGGTATTTATTAATCTTTTATCCAACGCGATAAAGTTCTCAAATTATGGAGATAAGGTTTGGATTAACTTAACAAGTACTAAAGATGATATTATTGTTAGTATCAGAGATAATGGTATTGGAATTGGCAAAGAAGACTTACCTTTTATATTCGAAAGACTATATAGAGGAGATAAGAGTAGAAATAAAATTGAAGGTAGTGGAATAGGATTAACTATAGTAAAGGATGTTCTAATTCTTCATTCAGCCTCCATTAGCGTAGACAGTGAAGTTGGAAAGGGGACTAATTTCACTATAAAAATTAAGAGAGCTAGTTAATATAAGCTTGATTCTCTATCAGCCTAATGATATTAAGGTAAAAAAGACTAATTATCGAGTAAGTTTTTTGTCATATATGACGATATAACTAATATATAACAATAGAAAGTAATATATTAAAAGAGAGGAGAATTTTTAAGTGGATATTGAAATAATTATTTCTGGAGTTATTGGTGTTGCTGCAGTATATATGTTATATAAAAATATAAAAAAGAAATCTTCAGGTGGTTGTGGTTGTGGTAACTGTGACACAAAACCACGCAAGATGAGATAGAAATATATATATAAACAAGGAGTGATCGCTTTGGAGATTATAATTACTGAAAAAGCTAAAAGATATTTAGATAAAAAGAAATGCACTACTATAATATTGGATATGACAGTAGTGGGAGGTAATGCTTGTTGAAGTGGTCATCGTGCTGAGATGCAGTACCTTCCTTCTGCTAGAATGGGATTAGAGAATGAAAATGCTAATGTAGGTTTTTCAAAAATTAATAAAGATGGTTTCAATGTCTTGATATCTTTTAGATATAAGGGCATGGAAGATAAAGTAATAGTTATAGATTCTAAGAAAGTATTGTTTTCTGAAAATCTAAAAGTCATAGTAAAGTAAATATGAAATAATCCAAAAGTATTGTAGTAAAAACAGCCCTTTGTGGGGCTGTTTTTGTTAAGAGATTTATTAGTAATAAGTAGATTAAGATTATTTACAGGAATTCTATGGTTAGCTTTATATAAAATTCATTGTGAACACTTTTCAAATTAATAGAAAATTACTGATTTTCAATAAATAAATGATAGATTAGAATTCCGTTAATACAAAAAGATAATAATAGAAATAAAATTTTATATAATTACACAAGAGTTTTATAGTATAATAATTGATGTTAGCTTTAAATAAGGAGAGATTTATATGTTTGATGTTGATACATGTGTGTGCTTTATTACAAATAAGGTTGCTAAAAAGTTGGCAGATAGGATGAATGAAAGACTAGTTTTAGTTGGTTCAACCAGAGTTCAATGGCTTGTTATGTACTATTTATTGAGAGATGGTAAAATGAATCAAGGTGACTTAGGTGAAAAAATGGATATAAAAGACTCAACCGTTGTTAGATTAATAGATAGAATGGAAAAGGAAGAGTTTGTAGAAAGAGTAAAAGATGTGAAAGATAGAAGAGTTACTTATGTAATGCTAACTGAAAAGGGAAAAGCAAGGATTGAGGAATTGCTCCCAATTGGAGAAGAAATGAGCAAAATTTTTTCGGAAGATATAAGTCAAGAAGAATTTGAAATTTTTAATAGGGTTTTAAATAAGATGGCTCGAAATGCGGAAAATTAAAAAAATTCATATCACAAATGTCAATTAAGGCTATAGTAATTGTACTTTTTTAGTACAGTAGCCTTAATTAGTTATAAATAACATTTCTATAAAGTATTGCAATATTCTAAAATACTTGCTATACTAATCATGAGCAATACAAGTAAATTGATTAAGGAGGAATTTATTATGGCAAAGAATCCAAGAGAACTTTTGAATGATTTTATGGGGGGATTACAAGGCTTAGGACAAACTAATGGTGAGCAGGTAAACGCTTTCATGAACCTTTTAGGAGCTGCTTACAAACCAGGAGCTGTAGACACGAAAACAAAGGAACTAATTAGTGTAGCAATTGGGGCATACAATAGATGTGAATACTGCATAGTTTTCCATGTTTACAAGGCTTTAGAAGCAGGTGCAACTAGAGAAGAAATAATGGAAGCCGCTATGGTTGCGGTAGCATTTGGTGGAGGTCCTTCAATAGCATATAGCGTAACTTTGTTAAAAGATTCAATTGATGAATTTGAAAAGGATTTTAAATAATATACTTTTAAATATATCTAGTAGGTAGGAGAATTCTGCCTACTATTATTCTTTAGGAGGTCATTATGGATATAGAAATTAAAATTGGAAACTCATTAGGGCATGGGAAAGAGGCTAAAATTATAAAAGTTTATAATAAAGAGGGAGATATAATAAAGGTAGGCGATATTCTTTTTGATTCTGAGTCTGGAAAAGGAAATACTCCAGTAAAATCCGAAGTAGAAGGAACAATTGTGAGCATAAAAGTTGAATCAGGTGATAAAATAGATTCCAATACAGTATTAGCAGTAGTTAGTGGAGAAAGTAAGCCCATAGTAGAAGAAACAAATAATGGATTTAATTATTTTTCAAATATACTAAAGCCATTAAAAGAAGAAATTGAAGCGGACATAACAGTAATAGGTGGCGGACCAGGTGGATATGTTGCGGCAATAAAAGCTGCAAAGATGGGAGCCAAAGTTGTTGTTATAGAAAAAGAAAAGTTAGGTGGAACCTGCTTAAATTGTGGATGTATACCGACAAAGACTCTTGTACGTTCAGCGGAAGTATACGAGTTACTAAAAGAAGCAGAAGAATTTGGATGTTTTGCAGAAAATATAGGAATTGATATTAAAAAAGTCATTTCAAGGAAAGATAAGGTTGTAGAACAACTTGCACAAGGAATTGAATACCTATTAATAAAAAACAATATAAGATTCATAAATGGAAGTGCCAAAATATTAGATACTAGTACAATAACAGTTAAGGAAAAGGTGACAGATATAACAGTAAAATCAAAGAATATTATAATTGCTACTGGTTCAGTTACTAGTAGGTTAACAATTCCTGGCGCTGACCTTGAAAACGTCATTGATAGTAAAGAAGCTTTGCAAATTAGCACCCTTCCTAAAAAGATAGTTATTATAGGTGGTGGAGTTATAGGAGTAGAGTTTGCATATATTTTTGCGAATTTTGGTGTAGATGTGTCAATTGTTGAGTATTTTGATGAGTGTTTAATTAATTGTGATAAGGACATATGTAGTGAAAATGAAAAGAATGCAATGGATAAGGGCATTAGATTATATACAGGCGCTAAGGTTGAGGAAATAATAAAGACTGAAGGCGGGGAGTGTTTAGTTGCATTTATTCAAAAGGGAGAGAAGAAGTATATTTCTACTGAAAAAGTACTTATGGCTGTAGGTAGAACTCCTTATTTTGATGGAATAGGTATGGAGGAAATAGGTATAGAATTAAATGATAATGGCAGAGGAATAAAGGTAAATAGTAAAATGCAGACAAACGTACCTAATATTTATGCAATTGGTGATGTAACAAATATGATGCAACTTGCTCATGTTGCTTCACATCAAGGAATAGTTGCTGTTAAAAATATTATGGGTGAAAATTGTGATATGGATTATAATGTCGTGCCATCAGCAATATTTACACAACCAGAAATTGCAACGGTAGGTGTATCGGAGAAGAGTGCAGAAAAGTATGGTATAGACATTGAAGTAGGAAAATTCCCTCTTGCAGCTAATGGGAAGGCGTTAACCTTTGGAGAGAATAAAGGGTTTATTAAATTAATAAAGGATAAGAAAACCAGTAGAATTATAGGCGGCAGTATTATTGGAATTCATGCAACTGATTTAATAGGTGAAGTAACATTAGCTATAAAAAATAATTTAACTGCAGAGCAAATAGTTGAAACTATACATGCTCACCCAACAACTAGTGAAATAATACATGAAGCAGCTCTTACAGTAGAGGGAGGAGCAATACATTTTGCAGAGTAAAGATATAACTACAAGAATAATTCAATCTTCAAGTTATGATCCTTGGTACAATCTATCCATAGAGGAATATTTATTGAATAATGTTCAGGACAATGAAGTAATACTTTATTTATGGCAGAATAAAAATACAGTTGTTATCGGAAAAAACCAAAACCCCTGGAAAGAATGTAGATACAAACAGTTAGAAAATGAAGAAGGAAAACTTGCCAGAAGACTTTCTGGAGGAGGCGCTGTTTACCATGATTTAGGTAATTTAAATTTCACTTTTTTAATGAACAAAAGACTGTACAATTTAGAGAAACAGCTTAAAGTGATTTTGGAAGGCGTAAAGGAATTAGGAGTTGAAGCAGAGTTTAGTGGAAGAAATGATATTGTTTACAACGATAAAAAGTTTTCTGGCAATGCATTTTACTTTGATAACGGTCGTGCATATCACCATGGAACAATATTAGTGAATGTAGATTTTTCAAAACTTTCTAGATACCTTCAAGTATCAAAAGAAAAAATAATTTCAAAAGGTATCAATTCTGTTCAAGCTAGAGTTATTAATCTAAGTGATATAAATAGCTCTATAACAGTTGATAATGTGGTATCTTCACTAAAAAATAGTTTTAACAAAATTTATGGAAGCAGTCTTGGGTACTATATAGATGCAAACTTAGATAATGAAAAATTAAAAGATCTATATGAAAAATATAGCTCATGGGAATGGCGATTTGGTGAGACACCGGAATTCGATGTAAACTTTAGTAAGCGATTTTCTTGGGGAGAAATAGAGTTAGGGCTACAGCTTGACAATGGATACATAACAAATGTAAAAGTGTGTTCTGATGCAATGGACACCAATTTTGTAGATGATATCTCAATTCAACTAAAAGGTAAGTTGTTTCGTAAAGGAGTAATTCTAGAATCTATTTGTGATATCCCTTGTAAAGAACCACGTATAATTGAGGAGTTAAGAAATTGGATAGAATCTCTACAAATTTAATTTACTAAAATATTTTTTATTAATTCGATTATAATAACTATATAATATTTTATAAAAAACCTGAGATGTAATAAGTGCATTCCAGGTTCTTTTATTTTAGTTATTCTTACCACCCCCCATAAGATCCAGATAAAGTACGGCGGTAAAACAGGCAACTTAAGACCTTCAAGTCACAAGGTAACTTTATCTAGAGATGGTTTGATTGGATTTTTCTATTTTAATATTTATAAATTTCTATCACAGTATATACTCATAAAATATGTGAAGTGTAAACTTTGATAGGTTTCAAACTTCTTCATAAATTCTTTATATGAATATCATATAATTTAATTAAAGATAATTGTTTTCTAAATCAAGGAAGCATATTGGAGGAGTAAGTATGAATTGTCATGGAGATAACAAAAACAAACAAGAAAATCACAAGCATAGTCCGTTAAAGCATATACTGCATATGATTATTTGTTGTGGATTGCCTGTAGTTATCTTAGGATTATTACCAGTTATATCAAGATTTAGCCCTAGTGCTGGTAGTGTAATTGGAAAGATAACACCATTTTTATGTCCATTAATGATGATTTTTATGTTACCAATGATGATGGGCAGTAATAAAAAGGGTAGCTGCTGTGATACAAAAAAACATGATGGTGAGAGCAAAGAAATAACATAGAAATCTTATAATAAACTTATAAAGAAAAAGGAGAGGCTCAATAGAACTAAAGAGTTTCCTCCTTTTTCTTTATTTCCAATTAGATTCTATTGATGATATAATTTAAATACCATATAATAATTTAGATTATACCATCAATAGAATTGTACTAGAAGTGATACTTACTATAAAAAATAACCTACAATATTTGAAGTAAGGTATAGTTTGGTGGTTATTAAAATAAATTACAAAAGGAAGGTAGGTGAAAATCGCTAATAAATAAAGAACTTTTATAGGTAAAACAAAAGAAATTTTGTTTTATAACCATGAAAGTAAAATAATAAGAGAATATATCTATAGCCTTAGAGATTATTAGCGGTTAATATATTATGAATATAGCATTTTTTTTGACACCTAAAAGTGAAGTTGTATGTGAAAATATAAACTCAACTATGAGACAAGCTTTAGAAAAAATGGAATATCACCGATATACAGCTATTCCTGTTTTGGATGAGGATGGTAAATATATAGGGACCCTTACTGAGGGAGATCTATTATGGAAGCTTAAAAACACTCCTAGCTTAGATTTTAAGAATACTAATAAAATAAGATTAAATGGGGTACCTAGGAGAATGATAAATAAGCCTGTCCATATTGATTCCAACATAGAAGACTTGTTTCATACTTCTGTAAATCAAAATTTTGTTCCTGTTGTAGATGATAAAGGTGTGTTTATAGGTATAATTAAGAGAAGTGATATAATAAACTATTGCTACGAAAATTTTTTAAAGAAGGAATTAAAATAAGTCATATGATTATAATAATAAAAAATCTCCATATTTGCTCCACATTTATAAAATATAATAAAGTCAAATATTAGATTAAAGTAATTAAATCAATATATTTGAGGAGGAATTTATTATGTTTTGTGGATTTGGAGGTCCTGGAATTGGCACAGGGGTGGGAGTTTCAGGTTTTGGATTTGGTCCATGGATGTTTGGAATGATGGTTGTCAGGGGAGTAATATTTATAGGTATAATAGTACTTGGTATTAAGCTTATAAAGAATTGCACAACAAACTCAAATGGAGCTTTAAAAATACTTGATGAAAAATTTGCTAATGGAGAGATTAGCGAGGAAGAATATATTAAAAGAAGAACTGTTATGATACAAAAAAGTAGAATCTAAAAATTAACTACACACCCTCTAGTTTTCAAAACTAGAGGGTTGATTTATAATTATGTTGAAATAAATAAGTTTTTATTAAAGAGGTGTTAAAATTGAGTGATATAAAAAGAATATTGGTAGTTGATGATGAACCTAAAATTGTTGAAGTAGTTGAAGCTTATTTAAAAAAAGAGGGCTTTGAAGTATTAACGGCTATGGATGGTGAAAAAGCAATATCATTATTCAAAACCGAGATAGTTCATCTAGTTATTCTAGATCTAATGCTTCCTAAGATATCAGGAGAAGAGGTATGTAATAGGATAAGAGCTACATCAGATGTTCCTATAATCATGCTAACGGCAAAGTCAGAAGAGGATGATAAGATAGAAGGCTTAGCTATTGGAGCAGATGACTATTTAACTAAACCTTTTAGTACCCGGGAATTAATAGGAAGAGTTAGGGCTTTAATTAGAAGAGCTTATAGAGATTATAATCCTCTTGCTGATTACTTAACCTTTAACGATGGGGATTTAGAAATAGATATAAAGAGGATGGAGGTGAAAAAAGCTAATCAGCACGTAAATTTAACTTCTAATGAATTTAAGATTCTACTAGCACTATTAACTAATCCAGGTCAGGTATTTTCAAGGGAACAATTAGTTGGAAAGGCCTTTGGATTAGATTTTGATGGTTTTGATAGGACTATTGATAGTCATATCAAAAATATAAGACAAAAGATAGAACTCAATCCTAAGGCTCCTAAATATATTGTTACAGTTTATGGCATGGGATATAAATTTGTAGGGTAACTAAAAATTAAGCCTTAAATAGAACTAGATAATCTAACAATTGATAATTTTTATTGGTTTATAAGGGAAGCAGGAGGGGCTAGAATGAAAATGTCCTTAATGAAAAAACTATCTGTAGGTTTTCTTCTTACAGTTATAGGAGCAATACTAATTGCAAGTTTTATTTCAAACTATATGGTAGATAAACAGTTCAATAATTATTTAGTTGATGAACATAAGGATAAGGTTAATAAGATTATAACAGTTGTACAAGAATTATACGATGACAAAACCGAATTTGTAAATTTCGACAAAAATGAAGTGTCAAGGTATGCAGTTTTAGAAGAGTTATATATACAGGTTAAAGACAATAATGAAAAGGTTATTTTTGATTCAGGAAATGCTCATCTTCAGCATAAAGGTATGATGGAATCAATGATGGGAAATATGATGAAAAATGGTATGGGGAACTACTCTAATATGAATGTTGGAGAATATAAAGAAGAAACTTATTCATTAGTAAAAGATAAAAAGAATATTGGTACAATAATTGTAGGTTATTTTGGAACCTCTTATTTAAGTCAAGGAGCTTTAACTTTCAAAATGACATTAAATCATTCCTTTATGCTTTCGGGGTTCATAGCATTACTATTTGGACTTGGGATAAGTTTTATTTTAGCTAGGCAGGTTTCAAAGCCCTTAGTTAAGATAACTAATACCGCCAATGAAATGAGAACTGGGAATCTAGTTGTTCGCGCAGAAGTTAGTTCTAGCACTAAGGAGATTGAAGAACTTTCAGCTTCAATAAACTATTTAGCTGAAACTCTACAAAATCAAGAGATGCTTAGAAAAAGATTGACTTCTGATATGGCACACGAAATCAGAACACCGCTTACTACACTTAAAACCCATGTTGAGGCCTTGCTAGATGGCATATGGGAGCCAACGGAAGAAAGACTTAAAAGTTTTTATGATGAAATAGAAAGACTTACAAGCTTGGTAGATAATCTTCGAAATCTGGCGAAAATGGAACAAGCAGATTCAAAACTGAATAAGACTAAATTTAATATATCAAGTGAACTAGAAAAAGTTATATTAACTTTTGAGCCCTTATATTCAAAAAAGAATTATAATATTGTAGCAAACGTTGAAAAGAGTGTATGTGTTTGCATGGATAAAGATAAGTTTAAGCAAATAATGCATAATCTATTATCCAATGGTTACAAGTATTTAAAACCAGAAGGAAAGGTAGTAGTAGAACTTAAGAAAGAAAAAGAAGGTATCTATATTAAAGTAGAAGATGACGGAATCGGTATTCCCAAAAAGGATATATCTCATATTTTTGAGAGGTTCTATAGAACTGATTTATCTAGAAGTAAAAATACTGGAGGATCTGGAATAGGGCTAACTATAACTAAAAGCTTAGTAGAAGCTCATGGCGGAAAAATTGTCGTGGAAAGCAAAGAGGGAGAGGGAAGTATATTTACGATACAATTCCCTAAATCAGTAATTACCAAGGATATATGATGAAAATTAGTTGATAATTCTCTGTAATTAAATTCTCTAATTAAACTTATAAAGAAATTAAGATGTAATTATTATAAATAATGATACAAACAGCTGATTTAAGTGTTCCCGCTCATATTAATTGCTTGCGGCTATTGAAAAAGTTTTTATATGCTAAATAGCAGGCTATAAATGATGATATAGAAGTCGTAGATAAGAGCATAAATGTAACCATTATTTGATATTTAATAGCATTTATCGGTGAAGCTCCTGCCACTGCCAGATGGGCCAACTGCAGAGACAAAATCACCTGAGTTTACTATTAAGTTTATGTTTTTAATATTATTTCATTTCCGTTGGTATAGGATAGGTCTTTAAGTTCCAGTAGGGACAATAACAACACCTTCGAGATTAATGAAATTACTAATTATAACATTTCTACAAAATAATATTATAATTAAATAGAATTAAAGTCAATTGCACATGAAAATATTCGATTTTGAAATCTTAACATAGGTATTATAAAAGGTACAAGGAAATAAGTAAGGAAGTTCAGATTGGTTAGGCTGTAAAAAATGTTGCAGTACCTGCTGTGGTATTTATGTTAATATAAAAGATAATGGATGTGATACATATCTAATGATTGGATTTGATACTAAATGAGATAGAAGCAGCATAGTATTATCTATGAGATAATTAAATAGCATTGTTAAGAGGGAGTAACTGCCTGAAAAGGTTGATAAGGTCAACATACTGGTGTATTTCACCTGGCTTTATCGTGGCAATTTTGTCAAGTGAGACTTTTAACACAATGATTACATCGTTGTGTTAAAAGTCTTTTGTTTTTTAATTCTTAAAAAAGAGGGGGAATACAAGTGACAGTATTTACAAAGGCATTATTACTTGTAGTCGTTGCAGAGATGGGTGATAAAACCCAATTACTTGCAATGGCTATGGCAAGCAAGTACAAGGTGAAACAAGTACTAACAGGGGTGCTAGTCGCAACAATTCTAAATCATGCTATTGCAGTTGCAGTAGGAAGTTATTTAAGTTATGTTATACCAATGAATTTAGTAAAAATTATTGCTGGAATATCTTTTTTAATTTTTGGTCTTTGGACGCTAAGAGGAGATAAAATTGATGAAGATGATGAAAAGAAAGTTAAATTTGGACCTATAGTTACAGTAGCAATTGCTTTTTTCTTAGCGGAGATGGGAGATAAAACCCAATTAATGACTGTAGCGGTTTCTGCAGAAAACCAGCAACCAGTTTTTATATTAATGGGAACAACAGTAGGAATGATGATTGCAGATGGTATAGGAATTATAGGTGGTGCATGGATGTGTAGACACATACCAGAGATTTATATAAAGTGGGTGTCAGGAATTATTTTCTTATTTTTTGGTACACTTACACTTTATAGTTCATTACCTACATGGATAATAAGTCCATTATATATAGCTTTATACCTATTGATACTTGGAACATTAATATACATTATAGGTGTAAGGTTTGCCTATTATGGGCAGGCCTGTGATATAGTATTAAATAAGGATAATGCTATAATAGATGATGATAGAAAAAATGTTGAAAGCTATAATTGACTCATATTAAATAAAAAGATTGAATGTAAAGTTTAGGGTAACAAATAATTTAGTACCATAAAATAAGTTAAAACATATTTTCCCAAAAGCTACAAATGATAAATATAACAAATAATAAAATTATAAATCTAAGTATTTAACTTAAGGAGGTACTAAAATGGTTCCATCATTATTTATTAGTCATCGGATAAAAGTAGATATAAGGCTTAGACTTTTAACACAATGATTTCATTATGTTAAAAGTCTTTTTTACAAAATATAGTTAGAATTTAAGTCGATTTTACAAATGGAAGTTTGCGAAGAATTTAAGTGAAAAATCAAATTAAATTAAATTAATTTATCAATTTATTCATAAAATCTTAATATTTATCTCCTATAATAGAAAAGTGGATTTTTAGACAAAATGAACCAGAGGTAGATAGGAGAGGAATAAAGTGAGACGAAGCATAGTTTTAATAGTAAGTTTAGCAATTAGTAGTTCTTTATTTTCATCAGTTTATGCTGCTAATGTACAAGAAAATCAAAGTAAATTAAATGAAATAAATCGCTCTATACAAGATAAAAAGAATAAGTTAGAAGAGATAAATGATGCTAAAAACAATAAGGAAAAAGAACTTGATATTTTAGATAAGGAAATGGGACAAGTATCTTCTAGATTACAGGAACTGAACAAAAAAATAGAAGATCTAAATTCAAATATTAAGAAAAAAGAAAAAGAGATTGAGGAAAAAAAGAAGGAATTCGATAAGGAAGAAGAGTTATTTAAAGAAAGAGTTAGAGTTATGTATGAGTCTGGAAATACGGGATATGTAGATGTTATTTTAAGTTCAAGTAATTTTTCAGATCTTTTAAATAGAGTAGAGATGATTAAAAAGATTATGGATTATGATAAAAAACTTTTAACATATATTGAAGAAAATAAGAAAATCTTAGAGGATAATAAGCACGAATTGGAAGGTAATAAGAAAACAGTAGTAAGTTTAAAGATAGAATCGGATGAAAAGTACAAGTCTTTAAAAGCAAAGTCTAATGAGAAGAAAAGCTTGGTTGCAAAACTAGAAAAAGATAAGAGTTTTTATGAAAATATGATTTCTAAAGAACAGTCTGAATCTCAGGAACTTACTAAAGTTATTCAACAAATGAAGGTTACACAAAGTGCAAGAGTTTCTCCTTCTAGGGGAAGCAGTTCAAATAATGCATCAGTTAAAAGTAATGGTAAACTCTACAGTGTAACAGGAGGGGCGTATCCTATTACTTCACCTTTTGGTATGAGGTTTCATCCAGTATTAGGCTACAGTAGGCTTCATGCTGGCATGGATATAGGAGTTCCAATGGGGACGCCTGTTTATGCTTTAAAGGATGGAGTAGTTATTGCTGCACAATCTATGTCTGGATATGGTAATGTAGTTATGATTAATCACGGAGACATAACTTCCGTTTATGGTCATAATTCTTCTTTAGCTGTAAATGTAGGACAAACAGTAAAGGGTGGACAGTTAATTTCTTATTCTGGTAATTCAGGAGTTTCATCAGGACCACATCTTCACTTTGAAATAAGAAATTCAAGTGGACAACCTGTAGAACCAAGTGGGTATTATATAAGGTAGAATTTAAGAATAATCATATCAAAAAAGTTGCAACATATATAGAGAATAAATATCACTTTTAGAAACATAAGGAGAGAAAAATGGATAAAGAAATAAAAGATCTAGATTTAATGGTAATAGGTGGTGGTCCAGCAGGTCTTACTGCTGCCATATATGCTGCAAGGGCAAAAATTGATATGATTTTACTTGAAAATATGATCTTAGGAGGGCAGGTTAGAAATAGTTACACTATAGAAAATTATCCTGGTTTTAAGGTTGTAGCTGGTGAGAAATTAGCTGACTTAATGACAGAACAGGCCAAAGAGCTAGGCGCTAAAATAGATGGATCGAGTAAAATAATTAAGGCAATTTTAAACGATGGTGAAAAGCTTATAGAAACAAAAAAAATTATATATAGACCAAAAGTGGTTGTTATTTCTACTGGTGCAACACCGATGAAACTGCCTATTCCAAGTGAGGAAAAGTTCTCTGGCAGAGGAATACACTATTGTGCTGTTTGCGATGGAGCAATGTATGAAGGAACTACAGTGGCTGTTGTAGGTGGAGGAAACTCGGCCTTGGAAGAAGCATTGTTTCTTACAAAGTTTGCTACAAAGGTTATAATGATTAGAAGAAAAGACTTCTTCAAAGGTGAAAAAGCAACGATTGATGAGGTTTTAAACCATCCTAAAATTGAGGTTATGTATAATTGGGATTTAGTAAATGTTGAAGGTGAACAGTTTGTAGATAAGGCTTTTATAAAGAATGTAAAGACTGGAGAAGAAAGAGAGATAGGGTTAAGTGCTGTCTTTGGATATATAGGTACTGAACCAAAAACAGAGTTATTTAAGGATTATTTAAATCTTACATCAGGAGGATACATTATCACGGATGAAAGCATGCAAACTAATATAAAAGGAGTTTATGCAGCAGGTGATGTTAGAGAAAAACTCTTTAGACAGATAACAACTGCTGTTTCTGATGGAACAATAGCAGCCTTATCAGCGGAAAAGTACATTGTTGAAAAGAAGAGGTAGTTAAAAAGTTGAAATCTAAGTAAATTGAAGGGATGTCATAAACTTAAATAAGACATCCTTTTAATTTTAGCCCTTCTTTGTTTAAAAAAAGGATAACTTTTTAGGTTGTAATAGTTATTTAAAAAATAAAAAAATGATAAAATAGATTCTATGAAAATATAGAACTTGTGTTAACAGGAGGAATTTACTTATGAAGATTTTTTTTATATCAGATATACATGGATCCCTTTATTACACAAAGAAAGCTATAGAAAGTTTTAAGAAAGAAAAAGCAGACTTTATTGTGATTTTAGGTGATGAATTATATCATGGTGCTAGAAATCCGTTGCCAGTAGAATACAACCCAAAAGAAGTAGCACAACTTCTTAATCAATTTTCAGATAAGATTATAGCTATTAGAGGTAATTGTGATAGTGAAGTTGATGAAATGGTACTTAATTTCCCCATAATGTCAACCTACTCTACAATTCTACATAATGGTAGACGTTTATTCTTAACTCATGGGCATGTTTATAATGAGAATAACTTGCCTAAATTAGGTGATGGAGACATCTTCGTTTATGGACATACCCATATATCGAAGGCAGAAAAAAGTGGGGATTTATTTATAATAAATCCAGGTTCAATTACATTTCCTAAGGAAAATAACCCAAATTCTTATGGTGTCTTAGAAGGAGATACTATTAAGATAAAGGACTTAGAAGGAAATGTGTTTAAGGAGATTAATTTAGTTTAGGAAGTTATTTAATACTATTTTCCTATATAAGTAAGTTGAAAAAGATGTAACTTATTATTTTTATATAAAGTTATATCTTTTTTATTTTGTTAAAATTAATATAATACTAAAATATAATCTAAAAAGAAGTATATGCATAGGTAATCAAGTGAATAATGATGTAATCATTTAATTATTAACACAATTCAATGGTATCCTTGTTTTGAATATAAAATTTTTAGTAATATAATAAAAAAGGGAATTAATGATATAATCAAGGGGGATTCGGGACAAATTGAAGCTAATAAGAAAAGATGTAATTAGATTATCTATACCAATTCTTACTGAGCAGGTATTTGTAATGTCTCTCGGTATGATCAATACTATAATGGCTGGTCATATTGGTAAGGAAGCTGTGTCTGCAATTGGTATGGTAGATTCAATAAATAACATATTTATTGCTTTTTTCTCCGCATTAGCAGTAGGTGGAACTGTAGTTGTAGCTCAGTATGTTGGACAGAAAAACAATAAACTCGCAAATGAGTCAATGAAAGAGAGTTTATATTCTGGGATATTAATATCCTTTAGTATAACTATGTTAATGTGGATATTTAGACATTCAATTATAAGTATGCTTTTTGGTTTGGCCGATGGAGAAGTTATAAGTAATGCATACACATACTTAGAAATAACTCTTTTAACCTATCCTATGATTGCCTTAAGTTTAATTGCAAATGGAGTGCTAAGAGGATCAGGAGATACAAAGACTCCTATGGAAATTACTATGTTTATGAATATAATAAATGTAATTTTAAGTTATATCTTTATTTATGGAGTGTCTTTAAAAAACGCTTACTTTTACTTTTATATTCCTAGCATGGGAGTAATGGGAGCAGCTCTTGGAATTGCCGTTGCAAGAGTAACTGGTGCAATAATAATATTAATTATTTTATTAAGAGGTACAAGAATTATAAAACTCACAAAAGTTCATAAGTTTAAGTTCGATAGAGAGTTATTAAGACCTATATTTGGAGTGGGGATTCCAGCAAGTGTAGAATCACTGATGTTTAACGGAGGTAAACTAATTACTCAGATTTTTATTGTAAGTATGGGTACAGTAGCAATAGCGTCGAATGCTATTACAGGGTCTGTTGTTAATATGCTTAATGTGCCTGGAATGGCGTTAAGTATCGCTGCCACTGCATTGGTGGGACAGTATATGGGTAAAGGAGACAACGAAGAAGCTGAGAAATGTTTATCATATCTTACGAAGGCATCAACTATATGTCTAATTATTCTAGGGGCTATATCCATTCCAATAGCAAGGTTTTTAGCTTCCCTTTATACAGATAACAAGGATATAATTTTATTATCAACGAATCTTTTAAAAGTGAATGCATTATGCACTCCTCTATGGTCTATTGCATTTGTTTTACCTGCTGGACTTAAAGGAGCTGGAGATGCGAAGTACACAATGGTTACGTCTATTATAGGAATGTGGATATTTAGAATCAGTATGGGTTATGTTATAGGAATTCCTTTGAAAATGGGACTTATAGGAGTTTGGTTAGGAATGTATATAGATTGGTTTGTACGAGGAATTTTATACTATCTGAGATTTAGGAATGGAAAGTGGAAGGGATTTGTTTTAATAAAAATGGACACGTCAGTATCGAGAGGAGAATAGAAATTGGCTTCAAATAGTAATGTTATTCATAAGGATTTTATAATTACCCGTTCTTTAATATTCCTAATGGCTGCAACGTGTGGAATTACTGTAGCTAACATATATTATGCTCAGCCTCTTCTTTCAGAAATTGCTAGAGCATTTCAGGTTTCACAAGCAGATATAGGGATATTAGCAATGCTCACTCAAATTGGCTATGCAATGGGGATGTTATTTTTACTACCACTAGGAGATATAAGAGAACGACGTTCCATGATTGTATTTATGTTATGTGTGGCAGCTGGGGCACTTATTTTAATGACCGTTTCATTTAATATAACCATGCTGTTCTTTGCTGCATTTTCTGTAGGATTTGCATCTATTATACCTCAACTTATTATTCCTTTTGCGGCAAACCTTGCTTTACCAGAGGAGAGAGGTAAAGTTATTGGAAATGTAATGAGTGGACTTCTTATAGGAATACTTTTATCCCGTACCTTTAGTGGAATTATAGGAGCATCCTTTGGCTGGAAGACAGTGTATATAATAGCAGCAATTATGATGGTAATTTTAGCAGTAATACTAAAGGGACTACTGCCATTAAGTCCACCGGTATCAAATATGAACTACGTTAAATTATTAAGCTCTTTATGGGGGATATTAAAAGCTGAACCAGTTTTAAAAGAAGCCTCATTCACTGGGGCAATGCTTTTCGCAGCTTTTAGCGTATTTTGGACATCACTTGTGTTTTTGTTAGAGAGTCCTGTATATCACCTAGGTGCTCAGACAGCAGGAATGTTTGGGTTAGTTGGAGTTACTGGAGCCCTAGCTGCATCATTAGTAGGAAGGATAGCGGATGAAAAAAGCCCACGATTTACCCTTAGCATAGCCATTATTATCTGTATTTCATCCTATATTTGTTTTTGGATCTTTGGTTTTAAATTGTTGGGATTAGTTATTGGAGTTATTTTACTTGATCTTGGAACACAAGCAGGGCAGGTATCTAACCAAGCTAGAATTTTTGCATTAAATCCAGAGTCACGTAATAGAATGAATACGATTTTCATGGTATCTTATTTCATAGGTGGTTCCACGGGATCTATTATAGGGGCCTATAGTTGGTCACATTTTGGGTGGAATGGAGTATGTATATCAGGTTTGTTATTTCAGGTGATGGCACTTATAATACATTTTATCCGATGACTACCCGCTCTAATACCCCCACGCACTCTGTGAAAGCGATTCGGACCAAATCAGAGACTTGGGATCTCTGCTTTTTTTTAAGTGGGGGTAAAGAGCGGCTACGTCCCTGGATAACGATTTCTAAGCATCAGATGGAGTTAAAACTCCATCTGATGCCAAGAACTCTGTTTATGAGAAGAAAAAGTAATTAAATATGAAATTAAGATAAAATTCAAATTATTAAGTTCATAGCTTAGTAGTTTGAATTTTTATATTGCAAATAACACAAAATAGAAATCAACATAAGGTGAAACTTAAATTATATGGAGCCAGGCTATACAAAAGAGGGGAGAAAATTAAAATTGTATTATGTATATAATATATTGGTTCAATTTGTAGATAGAGCTACATTGCTGCTTATATGTTTATTTGTAGTAACAAGACTACAAAGTTTCAGAGAGATTTTTCTTAGAGAGAACTATAGAAGAAAAGATTATATAATTATATGCACAGTATTTTCTATATTTGCTGTAATGGCAACCTATACAGGATTAAATGTAGAAGGTTCCTTAGTAAATGTTAGAACGATTACTATAGTATCTGGAGGAGTAATATTTGGTCCTATTGTGGGAATCGTAACAGGAGTAGTATCTGGAGTACACAGATATCTAATAGATATAGGTGGTATAACTTCAATACCCTGTCTTATAAGTAGCATAGCTGCAGGAGGAATATCTGGATACATCAATAAAAAAATTAAAAGAAGTTATAGATGGATAGCAGGAATAATAGCAGGAGTATTCTCTGAAACTATTACGATGATACTTATACTTTTATTAAGTAAACCTCATTCTTTAGGCTTTGATATAGTATCTAAAATTGCTATTCCAATGATACTTGGTCAAATCAGTGTAGGATTTATTGTTCTACTAGTCCAAAGTGTAGAAGATGATAAAGAAAAAATAGCTGCTAAACAGGCAAAATTAGCACTTGATATAGCAAATAAGACTCTTCCATACTTTAGAAATATAAATAGTAATTCTTTAAATAAGATATGTACGATTATAAAAGAAGATATAGAAGCCGATGCAGTTGCAATAACGGATACAAAGAATATATTAGCTTACATCGGAGTCGGAGAAGAATATTACAATATTGGACATGAAATAATAACTGAAGTAACTAAGGAAGCAATAGGTAGCGGTACAATAATTATAAAAAATGATGGTCTAGAGGATAAAAGTACAATATTAAAATCTGCAATTGTAATACCACTTAAGGAGAAAAATGAAGTTATAGGGGCTTTGAAAATATATTATAAAAATTCCCATAGGATAACTTATTCATTACAAACTCTTGCAGTAGGGCTTTCACAGATTATATCGACTTTGATGGAGGTGTCAAAGATTGAACAGATGAAAGTAATGGCAAATAAAGCAGAACTTAAAGCACTTCAAAGGCAAATAAATCCTCACTTTTTATTCAATGCGTTAAATGCTATAACTTCTTTTATAAGGATAAGCCCAGATAAGGCAAGGGAACTTATAATAAATTTATCTAGCTATTTAAGATATAATTTAGAGTTAAATAATGAATTCATAGACATAAAGAAAGAACTTAAACAGGTTAAAGATTATATAGAAATAGAAAAAGCTAGGTTTGGAAATAAATTAAATATAGTCTACGATATAGACGAAGTGGATATTAAAATACCAAGTCTTACGATACAACCTTTAGTAGAAAATGCTATAGTTCATGGCATTTTAAAAGATAAAGGCTCAGGAACAGTAAAAATTATGGTAAAGGACAATGGAGAAAAAGTTAAAATATGTATAATAGATAGTGGTATAGGTATAAGTGAAGAAGTAGTAAGAAAGGTTTATAATGATGATGTCCCTGAAAATAAAATAGGGCTTTACAATGTGCATTTAAGAGTTAAACTTATTTACGGGGAAGGTCTTAGAATAAAAAGGTTAGAAAAAGGAACCAAGATAGAATTTTATATAAAAAAATCAGACTATAAAAGAGACTAAAGTAAAGTTTCTAATACAATAGCAACAAGGATATCCCTGCTTTTAAAGTTAGGTGTAATTTACAAAGTAGATACATAAAAATTATATGTAAAGAGGTGAAATCCATGAGAGCAATAATAGTTGAAGATGAATTTTTAGCAAGAGAAGAGCTTAAGCATTTTATTAAAAATTACAGCAAAATAGAAATAGTAGATGAATTTGAAGATGGAATAGAGGTACTCAAATTTATTCAACAAAATGAAGTTGAGGTTATATTCTTAGATATAAATATACCATCTCTTGATGGAGTATTACTTGCTAAAAGTATAAGTAAGTTTTCTAGAAAGCCCTATATAGTTTTTATAACGGCCTATAGGGAACATGCTGCAGAAGCTTTTGAAATAGAGGCCTTTGACTATATATTAAAACCTTATTCTGAATCTAGAATTGTATCTATGCTAAAAAAGCTAGAAAATATTAATAATAAGGAAGATAACTCTCATAAAAACAATATCTATAATAAAATTAATCTATGGAAAAATGAAAAAATAATAGTGGTAGGTATGGATGATATTTATTATTGTGCTGCAAAAGAAAGAATAACTTATGTTTTTACAAAGAACGATGAGTATTCAGTAAACCTTAGTATATCTGAGTTTTATGAGAATTTACCTAAGGATAAGTTTTTTAGATGTCATAGATCTTATATTGTGAATACGAATAAAATAACAGAGATAATACCTTGGTTTAACAACACTTACAATTTAAAACTTCAAGATATAGACTATGAAGTACCAGTTAGTAGAAGTAATATAAAAGAGTTTAAGCAAATTATGAATATATGAATGCATTCTATGTAGTTTTCTTTGCATTTCATTCAAGAATTAATAATTTTATAACTTACTGATTTATAATGAGCATGTAGATAAGATACTACAGTAAATGTTTACGACAACATAAAAACATTATTTCAGTATTTATAAATTTAAGGAGTGATTGAAATGAAGAAAACATCAGAACACCGCTTGTTAATAGTTTTAGGTACAATAATTGCTCAATTAGGATTAGGAACAATTTACACTTGGAGTTTATTTAATCAGCCACTAGTAAATAAATTTGGATGGCAGTTAAATAAAGTATCTATTACATTCTCTATCACAAGTTTTGCTTTAGCATTGTCTACATTAGCTGCAGGTAAACTTCAGGATAAGCTAGGAATTAGAAAGCTTATATCAATTGCAGGATTAGTATTAGGAGCTGGTCTGATGCTAACAGCTAGAGTAACTTCACTACCTATGTTATATATTACTGCTGGTGTAATAGTTGGAGCAGCAGATGGTATCGCATACATTACTTCACTTTCAAATTGTATTAAATGGTTTCCTGAGAAAAAAGGTCTTATATCAGGTATCTCAGTAGGGGCTTATGGAACAGGAAGTTTAGTTTTTAAATATATTAATGGAAGTTTAATTAGTAGTAAGGGAGTTTCGGGAGCATTCTTATACTGGGGAATTATAGCTATGGTTTTAGTTTTTGTTGGTGCACAGCTATTAAAAGACGCTCCAGTAGTAAGTACTGTCACTAGCAACAATTCAGATGAAAAAGAATTTTCAGTATTAGAAATGCTTAAAACTAAGGAAGCTTATCTTCTATTTGTAATATTTTTCTCAGCTTGTATGAGTGGGCTTTATTTAATAGGAATTGTTAAAGATATAGGTGTTCAATTAGTTGGGCTTAAACCAGCTGTAGCAGCAAATGCAGTAGCCATGGTGGCAATTTTTAATACATCTGGAAGGATTATACTAGGCGCTTTATCAGATAAGGTTGGAAGATTGAGAGTAGTAACTTTCACACTTACAGTTACAACTATTGCAGTATTCGTACTAAGTTTTGTACATTTAAGCTTTGGAATCTTCTTTGCCTGTGTTGCCGGAATCGCATTTTGCTTCGGTGGAAATATTACAGTATTTCCTCCTATAGTAGGTGACTTCTTCGGATTAAAGAATCAAACTAAAAACTATGGAATTATATATCAAGGTTTTGGATTCGGAGCACTTTCGGGATCATTTATCGCAGCAGTATTAGGAGGCGTTAAACCAACATTTATGGTTGTTGGAGGACTATGTTTAGTTTCAATAATCATAGCTTCTACAATAAAAGCTCCAAAACATAACAAAGATATTAAAGAAACTTATCAACTAGTAGGAAAGGTTGCTTAAAAAGCAAGTTCTATCTGATGACTGTCTCATATAATAGGTAGGTTGTATTTTACGAAATCTATTTGTATCAATGAAAGAATTGGTACAAATAGATTTTTTAAGTCATTTTTCTTTACAGTTTCTTATAAGATTAAAAACCAAATTTCGACAAAATAAGGATTGAAACGCTGTAAATGGTAGTGATACTATAAATATAGGAGTTATTAAGGACTAACTTCTAATAAAATAATGATTTAATATTAATTGAAAAATAATTTGCATAAATAGAAAGCATCGAAAGGGTAGAATTATGCTAAACTTTTTAATAAAGTATGGAATTTTAGGAATTATAATGGCTGCTTTAATTGAGCCAATTTTTATGCCGCTTCCTATGGAGGTAGTATTTATTCCAATCTCTATGTCTAATCCTGAAAAAGCATTTCTGTATTCTTTAACCTTAGTGGTTTTTTCTGCAGCAGGATCTTCCATAGGATACATACTAGGAAAAGGAATGGGAATTCATATTTTGAATAAATTAGTATCACAAGAAGCTTTAAGGAAAATTGAAGATAAGTATAATAAAAATGCATTTCTTACGATTTTAACATCTGCATTTACTCCAATCCCCTATGAAGCTTATGTACTTTCTGCAGGTATATTTAATATCAGTTTTGTGAAATTTATTGCAGCAGCAGTGATCAGCAGGATTATAAGATATGTTCCACAAGGGATTATTATTAGTTTATATGGAGTGGCTTTGATAAATGTAATAAGGAACTATACTATAGGTATTGGTATAGTTATATTTATAGTAGTATTAGTAGTAAAGTATGTTCTTAAGAGAAAGTAATTAAATTAGGTATGTTTTTGGTGACAAAGCAACATACCCTAATTTAATGTTTTTTCTTCATAATTTCTACATAACTATCAGATATTATAATAATGAAAACTGAATAAGGAGATGAATTTTATCAAAAAATAAAATTTGAAAATACTCTTGCAATATTTTATAAAGAGGAGTATTATAATTACATAACACCCCCCAGGGGGGAGGAGGTAAAAACATGAATGAAGAAAGAAAAAAAGCACTTCAATCCTTAAGAACATCAAAAGGTCAAATTGAAGGCATAATAAAGATGATAGAAGATGGGAGATATTGCATGGATATATCTAATCAAATAATCGCATCTCAGTCACTATTAAAGAAAGCAAATATGCTTATTTTAAAACAACATTTAAATCATTGTGTGAAAGATGCGTTTATGCATAATAGTGGTGAGGAGAAGGTAGATGAAATAATGGATTTACTTTCTAAACTTATGAAGGATTAGTGTAAAGGAGGAGAAGTAATGTCAAGTAGAACTTTAAAAATAGAAGGAATGACTTGTGCAGCCTGTGCAAAGGCTGTGGAAAGAGTTTCAAAAAAGCTGGATGGAGTAACAGAGGCAAATGTGAATTTTGCTACAGAAAAACTAACTATAAATTATGATGACTCAAAGTTATCACTTTCAGATATACAAATCTCAATAGAAAAAGCGGGATATAAAGCTCTAGTTGAAGCTACAAATAAAACCCTAAAGATAGAAGGGATGACCTGCGCAGCCTGTGCTAAAGCAGTGGAAAGAGCATCTAAAAAATTAGATGGAGTATATGAAGCAAATGTAAATTTTGCTACAGAAAAGTTAACTGTAAGCTTCGATGCCTCAAAAGTTTCAGTAGGAGATATTAAGAAAGCAATAGAAAAGGCTGGATATAAAGCTGCATCTGAAGCTGCAACTAAAACTTTAAAGATAGAGGGAATGACTTGTGCAGCTTGTGCGAAGGCTGTGGAAAGAGTATCTAAAAAAATAGAAGGAGTTACTGATGCAAATGTAAACTTTGCAACAGAAAAGTTAACTATAAGCTTTGAGCCATCAAAGGCTAGAGTATCTGATATTAAAAAAGCGATAGAAAAAGCAGGATATAAAGCTTTAGAAGAGGAAACTACTGTAGATGAAGATAAGGAAAAGAAAGAACGTGAAATCAGAAGTCTATGGAATAGATTCATAATATCAGCGGTATTTGGAGTTCCACTTCTTATAATTGCTATGGGGCCAATGATTTTAGAATGGTTTAATTATATGTTGCCATCGGCTATTGACCCAATGATGCATCAAAAAGTATATGCAGTTATACAGCTTGTACTTTCAATACCTATTGTAGTTGCTGGTAAGAAATATTTCACTGTAGGTTTTAAAACTTTGTTTAAGGGAAGCCCTAACATGGATTCGCTTATAGCTATAGGTTCATCAGCAGCAGTGCTATATAGTATTTTTTCAGTGGGACAAATACTTTCAGGTAATTATGAATATCATTTATACTTTGAATCTGCAGGTGTAATACTTACTCTAATAACTTTAGGTAAATATTTAGAGTCAGTGGCAAAAGGTAAAACTTCCGAAGCGATTAAGAAGCTTATGGGACTTGCTCCAAAGACGGCTATAATTATTAGAGATGACAGAGAAGAGGAAATTCCTATTGATGAGGTAGAAGTAGGAGATATAGTACTAGTAAAACCTGGAGAAAAGGTACCTGTAGATGGTGAAGTTGTAGAAGGGGTCACTTCTATAGATGAATCTATGCTAACTGGTGAAAGTATACCTGTAGAGAAAACTGTTGGAGATAAGGTTATAGGAGCAAGTATAAATAAAAATGGTTCTATAAGATACAAGGCTACTAGAGTTGGTAAGGATACAGCATTAGCTCAGATTGTTAAATTAGTAGAAGAGGCTCAAGGTTCTAAAGCTCCAATAGCAAAACTTGCAGACGTAATATCAGGATACTTTGTCCCTGTTGTAATTGTATTAGCCTTAATTGGTTCTATTGGTTGGTTACTTTATGGCGAATCAGCAGTGTTTGCACTTACTATATTCATATCAGTACTTGTAATAGCTTGTCCATGTTCTCTAGGACTTGCTACTCCAACAGCCATAATGGTTGGTACGGGAAAAGGTGCTGAACATGGAGTACTTATAAAGAGTGGTACTGCACTTGAAACAGCTCATAGAATACAAACTGTAGTGTTTGACAAGACAGGAACAATAACAGAAGGAAAGCCAAAGGTTACAGATATTGTAACTACAGGAGATGTAACAGAAGATTACCTTCTTCAGCTGGCAGCTTCTGCAGAGAAAGGATCAGAACATCCACTTGGAGAGGCTATAGTAAAAGGGGCAGAAGAAAGAGGATTAGAATTTAAAAAGCTAGATTTGTTTAAAGCAATTCCAGGTCATGGAATTGAAGTTAGTATTGATAACAAAAAAGTGCTTTTGGGAAATAGAAAACTTATGGTTGAAAGCAATATTTCCTTGGAAAACCTAGAAGAGACATCAAATAGACTAGCAACGGAAGGTAAGACACCTATGTATGTAACCCTTGAAAATAAGCTAGTTGGAATAATTGCAGTAGCAGACACTGTAAAAGAAAATAGCAAGAAGGCTATAGAAAAACTTCATGCAATGGGAATAGAAGTTGCTATGATAACTGGAGATAATAAGAAAACTGCTGAAGCTATAGCAAAACAAGTTGGTATAGATAGAATACTTGCAGAAGTTTTACCGCAGGATAAAGCTAATGAGGTTAAAAAGCTTCAAGCTGAAAATAAAAAAGTTGCTATGGTTGGAGATGGTATAAATGATGCACCAGCTCTAGCACAGGCAGATGTTGGTATAGCAATAGGTTCTGGAACAGATGTAGCTATGGAATCTGCAGACATAGTTCTTATGAGAAGTGATTTAAAGGACGTTGTTACAGCAATAGATTTAAGTAAGAAAACTATAACAAATATTAAACAAAATTTATTTTGGGCATTTGGTTATAATATTTTAGGAATACCAGTAGCTATGGGGGTTTTATATATCTTTGGAGGTCCATTATTGAATCCAATGATAGCAGCACTTGCCATGAGCTTGAGTTCAGTATCAGTACTTACAAATGCATTAAGATTGAAGGGCTTTAGACCAACTGTGTAAGGTAACAGGAGAAAACTAATAATATAATCCTGTTTATCTATATATATTTCATAAACGAAAGGGGAAATTAAAATGAAAAAGAAGATAAGGGTTGAAGGAATGAGCTGTGGACATTGCGTTAACCACGTTAAGACTGCTTTAGAAGAGATAAGTGGAGTAACTAGTGCAACTGTTGATTTAGATTCAAAAACTGCAGTAGTTGAGGCTAACGGAGAGGTTAACGATGGAGATATAAAGTTTGCTATTGAAGACGCTGGTTATGAAGTAGTAAGTATCGAAGAAGCTTAATCAAAAATAATTGTGAAGATAAAAAAGGTGGTATGTTTTGAGTGAAACATATCACCTTTTTTCTTGGTAAGTGGTGTATTATATAAGCAAATTACATTAATATATATTATAATTAACACTAAAACATTCATAGTTATTAAAATTTTTAAACTAATATTTTATCATTAAATATTAATTTAAAAATAAAAAGTAGAAAATGTTTAAGAATAGCTCGTACTTCTTATTATTTTAAATTTGATGAGTAGCAAATTGAACTATTATACTCACCACAGCAACCATAAACCAAACGATAAGTCCTAGAAAGATTGGCTTTAATCCAGTTTTAAGCATTTTCTTAAAATCTGCACTTAATCCTATAGCAGATAGTGCCATTACAATCATGAATTTTCCTAGCTCATTTAAATAGTTCACAGTATTACCTTTAAATAACCCTATAGTATTTAATAAAGAAGCTACGAGAAACCATAGTATAAACCATGGGAATATTTTTTTTAGACTGAAGTTAACTGATGAATCCTTACTTGCTTCTTTTTTCTTTTGAATTGCAATGATAATAGAGTAAATTACAGAGATAGGTATAATCATAGTAGTTCTTGTTAACTTTACTATAGTTGCATAAGCTCCAGCAGTATTACTAAAAGCATATCCAGCAGCAACTACAGAGGAAGTATCGTTAATCGCAGTTCCAGCCCAAAGACCAAAGGCCTTGTCAGAAAAGCCTAATAGATGTCCAAGAGGAGGAAAAATAAGTACAGCCATTATATTAAATAAAAATATCGTGGATATAGAATAAGCAACCTCCATCTCTTCAGCCTCAATGATAGGTGAAATAGCTGCGATTGCAGATCCACCACAAATTGCGGTTCCAACTCCAATCAAAGTTTTTAATCTATATGGAATCCCCATTAACTTACCGAAGCCATAAGCAGATAAAAAAGCAGCTGCCAAGGTAAATACCATTACGGAGAAAGAGCTTATACCCGTTTTCCAAACTTGAGTTAAGCTTAATCCTCCGCCTAGGACAATAATTGCCCACTGAAGAATCTTTTTTGATGTAAAACCTATGCCTTTCAAAGTATTTTCTGGTTTTCCAAATATATTATTAATAGTAATACCAATTACAATTCCAAAAACAGGACCACCTATTATTGGAAACAATGATCCTAGCCATGTGGCAACTGATGCTAGTACAAGAGAAAGAAGTAAGCCAGGACCGTTTTGATTTAACCAATTCATAAAATCATCTCCTAAGTTATTTAATATTATATATCTATATTAATACAAATAATTCAGAAAAACCAATTAGGAGATGTTATTCAATCATAAGTATATGTTATGGGTTAGATATCGAAATTATATTAAAAGAAATCTAAAAAACAACATGATATTACTTTATATTTTTAATCAGTCAACTGTTGCTTAATGAAATGACGGAACAACTTATTATTGTAGTAAGGTTGATATATGGTCAAAGGTTATGTTAACATTAACAAGATAATAAGAGCATATAAATAGGTGAAATAAAATGATGGATATAAGAATGAGTACTTTTTTAACAGTAGCTAAAATAAAAAACTTTACCAAAGCAGGAGAGATACTAAACTTAACTCAGCCAGCGGTGTCACAGCATATTAAGTTTTTGGAGGAGTATTATGGGGTGACCTTAATAAAGAAGCAGGGAAGAACGATTGACTTAACAGAAGCAGGAGAAATTCTTTTTAAGTACGGAAAGAGGTTAGACATACTCTATAAAAGTATAGAACTAGAATTAAAAAACACAGAGGGAATTAATAAGGTTTACAACGTTGGTGCTACTATGACTATTGGCGGATATGTGATGCCATACCTATTAGGTGAATATAAGAATATACATAAAAATATAGATATTCTTCTTGAGGTAAACAATACTGAACAAATTGTGAACAAGCTTTTAAATAGAGAAATTCATTTAGCCGTAGTGGAAGGACCTTTTGACAAGGAAAAGTTTAATTATAAGAAATTTAAAGATGATGAGTTGGTATTAGTGGTTTCTTCAAAGCATGAATTTTCTATGAGAGAAAGTGTTCAACTAGAAGAAGTATTGAAAGGAAAATTAATACTTCGAGAAAAAGGATCAGGGACAAGGAAAGTCTTTGAAAATAAGTTGCTTGAACTAGACTATAATACAGCAGAACTACAGGCTTATATGGAAATAGGAAGCATAAATGCTATAAAATCATTAGTCGAAATGAATCTGGGTTATACAATAATTTCTAAGGCAGCTATTAAAAGAGAAATGGAACTTGGAGTGGTTAAGATAATTCCTATAAAAGATGTTAAAATATATAGGAAATTTAATTTTATTTACTTAGATAACTTAGCAGAAGAATTTATAAATCATTTTATAGATTTTTGTTACACGCATATATAAATTATAGGAAGTTAAAAGGATGCCTAATTTTAAACAAAAGACACCCTTTTGCTTTTTAAACTTTTTTATAAGTTAAGCATATTGATGAATTTTTGTTTTATTAGCTATCACGTTTTTTGTGTATTAGGTCTTTCAAATCATTGATGCGCCCAGTTAATTCTTCTGCTTCAGCTTCATATTTTCTTACTGTAGCACCAGGAAGATGAATACCTGTTTGACCTAGAACGAGTATTCTTTCTTCCTCTAATTCCTCAAGGGATTCTTTAAGATCTGCAAGTAATTTTTCTAATTCAGTAGTATTCATTTTTTCGAAATCAACCATAAAATATATACTCCTTCTAAATTTAATATAATTAATTTGTTTATTTAGTTTCACTTTTAGGAATGAAAAAGTAAAATTCTGTTTCTGAGTTAAATATACTCTTCACACCATAATGAAAACCATGTAACTTTAGTATTTCACTACAAATTGCAAGGCCAAGTCCCATACCACCGCTTTTTGAATGCTTATAATATCTATTCCATACATCATCTAACATTTCCTCCTCAATACCAGTACCATAGTCCTTAACAGAAATTTTCACTCCAATCTGATCTAATGAGACCAAAATCTCTACTTTACTATCACTAAAACTAAACTTTAAAGCATTATCTATAAAATTATATAAAACCCTATGCAGGTGTTTTGGGTCTGCATTTATTTGAACATCAGGAGAAGAAATTATCATATTGATATTTTTGCTATCTGCTATAGATTTAAAGATGTGGCTAAAGCTAGATAAAAAGTCTTTTAGATTAAAGTACTCCTTGTTGATAGTATAAGCCCCGCCTTGTAATTTAGAAAGTTCAAGTAAATCTATAACTAAAGAATTTAATCTATCAACCTCTGAAATTATTTCTTTTGAGTAATATTAAAATAAAGTAAGTAATATACAAATAAATAGATGAAAATCTGTTGTTTTGAACAAGTACTATATCCCCGAGGTCAATATGGTATTTATAGTACAAAAACTCCATATTCATAGGATTTTTAAAGGCGCCTCTTTCCTTTAATGTACTAAAGTCTACAGTATTTAGAAATGGCATCATTCCCATTTTGCTATGGCTTAAAGCTATTACTGAGTCTTCTTTTATAAGAAATGCACTAAATGTTTGTGAATTAAAAGACATATCCAAGTTTGATTCCTCTGATTTAAGTAAATCATATATTTTTCTAGCTTATTTTCATAGGATTGTACTTTACGTTTTATAATTAAACTTACCTTTAAGCTTCAAGGATATTAATTTTCTCTAAGAAGTTCTTTAGCTTTTTCATCTGAGAAATTAGGTGTATAATTCTTTATCTCTTTGAATTTAGTTGTAGAGGACACGTTTTCAGAAATTCCTAATCTTTTGTATAAATCATCAAGGTTAATTCCAGTCCTTTCAGAAACTTCTTTTAATGTCATGTACCCTTTGATTTCATTAACAGGAAAGAGCTAGTTAGAGCCATTTGCAGTATTAAAATAACCACAGCTCTGTCCCATGCCACGTCCCTTATCTAAGCTATTTCCTCTTCTTTGAGCAGGTCCTTGACCAGGAACACAGTTTGCTGAGTTATCGTTAATTTTTGCTTTAAGCACATTCCCTTGTTCTTGTGTAACAGAACCGTTTTTAACGGCTTCGTCTATAGCCTTTGTTCTTTCTTCAATCACGGTTGACTTAAATTGATCAGCAGTTATTCCTTTTTCTTTAGCTAAATCATACATGGATTTCCCAGAATTTTTAGCATTAGTTATATCGTTATCACTTATTCCGAACTTATCTTTTAATAAATTACTCATGAATTCATAACCTCTTTGGCCAATAATTCTTCCAAAGCCATAACCTTCGGAAATAGTGTTTGTATTTGTAGGTGGGACAGCAGTAGAATCAGCGTAAGCTGTGGCTGTAGCTCCAATTCCCAATGTCAATGCAAGAGCAAATGTTATGATAAGATTTTTCTTTTTCATAATTAGTACCTCCAAATAATATAATTTATTCTCGTGTTTATATAATACTCATAAGTTATGAGGTAATTATGAGATAATTGTGATGAATTTGTGAAAATGTAAAATACTTGTTGAATTCCCTGACATGAGTTCTCATATAGATATAACAGAATTGAAAAAATATCTACATAGGGCGTAGGTCAGGAATGAATAAAAGTCTTTATATACAAGAAAGTAAGGCCTATAGGGCAAGTTTGATTAGTATAACTGCTAGATTTTCTAAATTTAAAATTACGATAAAGTATCAACAAAATAAAGTGAAGAATCTCACCATACGGTGCGGAATATACTCAATACCGAATAGTGAGATTCTTTTATTTAAATTCATTAAATGAGGAGTCACATTATTTAATATTTTTCACATAGGCTCTCATAGCATTTAGAGTCATAAGTCCAACGCGCTTATTTACAATGTTACCTTTTTCATCTATAAAATAAGAGGTTGGAATAGAGGATATGTTATAGTTGCTATTTACAGAACCATCTGAGTCTAATAATACTTTGAAGTTATAATTATTTACCTTGATAAAATTTTCTACTGTAGACTTATCCTCTCCACCGCTAATTGCTAATATTACTAGGTCACTATCTTTTGTTTCTTTATAAAGTTTTTCTAAGTCAGGCATTTCCTCCTTACAAGGCGGACACCAGGTTGCGAAGAAGTTTATATATACTTTTTTTCCTTTAAAATCACTCAGAGATACTTCTTTACCATCAAGGTCTTTAAGTTTAAAGTCAGGAGCTTTTGTTTTTACGTTTTTAATATTTACCCCACTCTGACTTTGAGAAGGTTTTTTACTGTATATAAAATAATCATAAGCAGCCCCACCAATAAGCACAAATAGTATCGCTACTATTAGTAGTTTTTTTTTCATAATTTAAATCTCCAATCTATTAAAAATTGATAAAATTAAGATAGCCACTCAAAATAGCAATCTTGTTAGTAAAGATTAAAACGCCCATTATCATCATTAATATACCACTAACTATAGATATTATCTTTAGATATTTTGGTAACTTACTAATTTTATTAGATAAATTTCCTACAGCTAAAGCAGTCAACACAAATGGTACAGCGAGACCTAATGAATAAACGGTTAGAAGGAGGATTCCTCTTCCTATAGTGTCCATACTACTAGCATACAAAAGTATGGAAGATAAAATAGGTCCTACACAAGGAGTCCAACCAGCTGCAAAGGCCATACCCATAAGGAATGATCCAAACATTCCTTTGTTTCTTGTAAAAGAAATAAATTTTTTCTCATGAGAAAGGGATTTAATTTTAAAAATTCCAGATGTATGTAATCCGAATATAAATATTAGTATTCCAGCTACTCTTCTAAATATATTTTGATTTTTAACGAATAGCTGGCCTAAAGAAGTGATAGAAGCTCCCATTATTATAAATATTATAGAAAACCCTATAACAAATCCTATAGATTTATATAAGATATTTAGCTTCACTTTTCTACTATTACTTTCATCTACAGATATTCCAGTGAAGTAGCTTACATAAGCAGGTACAAGAGGTAAAACACAAGGAGATAAAAATGAAATTACACCTGCGATAAAGGCTAAGATTAATGATACGTTATTCAAAAAATGAACACCTTCTTTCAATATAAAGTATTTTCTTACATAAAAAATAGTAGCATATCTTGAAGATATCTATATATTATAATATTATGATATATAGATATTAGTTTATATTATTATTATACCATAGTAAATGTGAAAATACATTAGATTTAAGCCTAAGGATATTAATGAAGTTTTAACAACAGGTTAAATAAGTGTTAACTGGTATTGTAAGGTATTACAGTATATTCTGAAAAAGGTATAAATTATAAACTAAAGTGCTTGACATTTAAAATTAAAACTGTATAATAACATTTACAACATGCCCTGTGGGGGTATATGCGTATTTAATATTTGTTTGGGAGGATGGATTATGGATAAGACTTTTAAATTGTGGAAGAAATACTCATTTGTATTGTTAATTGTCTTTGCAATATCAGGTATATTTGATTTAAGGTTTGCGGTAGTTGCAATAGTTTGCATGGTTGCTCCAGTTGTTGTATCTTTTTTTAAAGGAAGGTATTGGTGTGGCAATTTGTGCCCAAGAGGAAATTTTTACGATAATATAGTTTTTAAGTTTAGTAAGAAGAAGAAAGCACCAAGGTTCTTAAAGTCTAAATTGTTTAGGATTGCTGTTATAGTATTTATGTTTACCATGTTTGGATTAGGACTTAAGCAGAACTGGGGGAACTTATATGGAATAGGTATGGTATTTTATAGAATAATAATGATAACTACTTTAATTGGTATTATATTATCATTATTCTACAACCATAGAACATGGTGTCACTTCTGTCCAATGGGAAGTATATCATCTTTTGTATCGAGCCTTAGAAAAGATAAAAAAGTACTAGAAGTAGCTTCATCTTGCGTTTCATGCAAGATATGTGATAAAAAGTGTCCAATGGGCATATCACCGTATAATTACAAAGGAAATGTTTTAAGCCATCCGGATTGTATACAATGTGCTCAATGTGCAATAGTATGTCCTAAAAAGGCTATTGGATATGGTGCAGTTTTTGAAGAAAATGTTATAAGTACTATTAAAACTATAAAATAATTAAGAAATTAATATTATAGAATTTCTATGTGAAATAACTGATTATAGATACTATAATCAGTTATTTGATGTAGAATTATATTTACATACTGTACGTATATATAAAAACGTGTTGAATAAAAATTTAAGAATATAAAGAGGAGAGAGAAAAATGCATAAATTTGATATTAAAAACATTAAGAAACTAGATAATCCAGAGAGAAGAAAGATGATGCCACCAGAAGAAACTCTTAAAAAATTTAGTATAGAGGATACAGGAGATTTCTTAGATATAGGCTGTGGGCTCGGATATTTTACAATTCCAGCTGCTAAACTTTTAAAAAATCATAGGGCTATAGGAATAGATATTATGCCTGAAATATTGGAAATTGCTAAGGAAAGGTCAGAAGGAATTGAAAATATCCAATTTAGAAGAAGTGAGGAATATTCATTTCCAATGGAAGATAGAGTTGTAGAATATATATTTATAAGTAATGTAATTCACGAAGTAGAAGATAAAGTAAAGTATTTTAATGAAATTAAAAGAGTAGCTAAGGAGGGAGCTTATCTTTGTGTTATAGATTGGAAGAAGAAAGAGACAGAAATGGGTCCACCAGTTTATGAAAGAGTAGATAAGGAAGAAATGAAGGCGATATGTAGTTCAGTAGGATTTAAGTTTGTTGAAGGCGTAGATATAACATCTAACCATTATGGATTAAAGTTTCAGATTTTATAAATCGTAATGATAAAGGGTTAAAAATCATATAAGAGGGGGATGATTACGTTGTACTATGATTTCCGTAATCAGAAATTACGTTTTAAGCTGGAAGAAAGTACTCAATATTTAAGAAGTGTGCAGTTAAACAGAGAAAAAGTGAATTCGTTCTCAAGATATCCATTCTACTTACCAGCTGTACAAAATTTGTACGATTTAAAACTTCATCCTAGAGTTACATTTATTGTTGGAGAAAATGGAACCGGAAAATCAACCATTCTAGAAGGAATTGCAGCTGCGTATGGGTTTAATCCAGAAGGTGGAACAACAAATTTTAATTTCTCTACTAAAAGTACTCATTCTGATTTGCATAAGTTTTTAAGATTAACTAGAGGAGTAAATAGAGCAAAGGATGGATTTTTCTTAAGAGCTGAAAGTTTTTATAATCTTGCAACGAATATTGAGGAACTTGATAAAGATGGTGGAGGAGGAAGAATTATAGACTCCTATGGTGGAGTATCTTTACATGAACAATCTCATGGAGAGTCGTTTTTTTCAGTGTTTATGAATAGGTTTAATGGGCGAGGATTATATATTTTAGATGAACCGGAAGCAGCGCTATCTCCTTCAAGGCAAATGGCAATGGTTTCTAGAATTCACGAATTAGTTCAGCAGGATTCTCAATTTATAATAGCAACACACTCACCTATAATAATGGCATATCCAGATTCAAAAATTTTTGAAGTAAAGGAAGGACTTAAGGAAGTTGTATATGAGGAAACAGAGCATTATCAAATTATGAAGACCTTTATTAATAATAGAGAAAAAATGCTTAGTCTGCTTATGGAATGATGAGGTGGACTTATTGTTAATTACTGTTGTTTATTTTCAGGACAACAAAGCTCTGAAATTCAAGGTGAACTTTTAGAAATTAATCATAATTTATAGGAAGAGGAAAATAGTTAATCTTGATTTTGACCTATGATGAATAATTGTGAGGTGTTTCAATATGATAAAAACAAACAGTTTATTATCATATTGAAATTACAAAAATATCATTATGGGAAAAATATAATATATAATTAAGCAAATTCATCATTTGAGCTATTGGCATAAGAAATGCTATATAAAATAGTGAATGTAGTTTGAAATAAACCCTTAAAACCTAAAACCCAAAATAAAAAGAGCCTTAGAGAAGATACGCTGCTAAGGTTCTTTTTATTTTATAGTTTCAAAATGATAAACGTGCTTTTAGTTTTATTATTTTGAAACTATAAAAGTATTATTATGATAAAGTTAAAAGTTAAACTTGAGTAAACTCTGTAATTATAGAATTGGCATGAAAAATGCTACAAATAAAGTTATAAGTTTAATAAAATAACAAAGGTTGAATTTAAGGGGGAAGAAATCATGAAAAAACTTACCAGCGTTTTGTTAACCATGCTATTTTTAGTCTCAGCAATATTTACCGGTTGTGGAAAGGGACAAACTACAGCAGTAACTGTTGATGGAAGTAAGGGAAAAACTTTAATCTATGGAGCCGAATCAGAAGATGAGAAACTAAACCCAGTACTTACCACTGCTTATGCAAATGCCCTAATTTTCAGAGG
Organism: Clostridium sp. CS1-1; assembly: GCF_056135525.1. NCBI lineage: Bacteria > Bacillati > Bacillota > Clostridia > Eubacteriales > Clostridiaceae > Clostridium > Clostridium sp. CS1-1. Next base: position 1,187,307 of record NZ_CM148680.1, read on the forward strand.
AATTATGAGATTCGATGAAAGTAACACTCCCAAGGCTGACATAGCTGAAAGTTATGATATATCAGAAGATAAGCTTACATATAACTTTAAACTTAAAAAAGGAGTAAAGTTTCATGATGGAACAGAGTTAAAGGCAGAGGATGTAGTTTTTACAATTAATAGTATACTAGATGAAAAGGTTAACTCCACAATTAAACCTGAATTTGAAGAAGTTAAGAATGTCCAAGCTGTAAATGACTATGAAGTTAAAGTAGATCTTAAAAAGCCTTTTCCAGTACTTTTAGATAAGCTTACTATAGGAATAGTTCCTAAACATGCTTTTAAGGGAAAAAATATAAATACCGCAGAATTTAATCAAAAACCAATAGGAGCTGGTCCTTTTAAATTTGAAAAATGGGATAAAGGAAATAATATAACTCTAACTAAATTTAAGGATTACTATGAAAAAACTGGAAATGTAGATAAATTCGTATTTAAGTTCATACCAGATTATAACGTTAGAGTGATGCAGCTTCAAACAGGAGAAATAGATTTAGCTTTACTTGAACCAAGTCAAGTGGCTAAATTAGAAAAATCAGATAAAGTTCATGTTTCAAAAGTGCCTACTGCCGACTATAGAGGAATAATGTTTAACTTTAAAACAAAGCCATTATTTAAGGATGTAAATGTCAGAAAAGCTTTAAGCTATGCTACTGATAAAAAAGGAATAGTAGATGGAATATTACTAGGTTATGGTGAAGTTGCTTATTCTCCAATTCAGTTAAATAAGTACAACAATTCTGATGTAGAAAAGTATGAGTACAATATTGATAAAGCAAACACTCTTTTAGATGCAGCTGGTTGGAAAATAGGAACAGATGGCATAAGGGAAAAGAATGGTGAAAGATTAGCCTTTAGTTTATTTGCAAGAAATAATGATGAAGTAAGGGTTAAAATTGCTAATTATATAGCATCACAAGGTAAAAATGTTGGATTTGATATAAAGGTTGATGCAAGAGGTTCAAAAGCTATGAAGATAAAGGATACAGAAGCTTTTGTAGTTGGCTGGGGAAGTCCATTTGATGCTGACGATCATACTTATAAGATATTTAGTTCAAGTCAAATTGGAACAGGAAGCGGATATAACTTTGGTTCTTATATAAATCCTAAAGTTGATGAGCTTCTTGAAAAGGCTAGAACTACTTCAGATGAAAATGAAAGAAAGAAGTATTATGGAGAATTTCAAAAGGAGTTATCAGAAGATCCAGCATTTAACTTAGATGTTTACCTAACTGCATTATATGGAGTAAACAAAAGGGTTTCAGGTTATAGTGAAAAGAGGGTTCTTGGACATCATGGGGAAGGATTTATATGGAATGCAGAGCAGTGGAACATAAAGTAAAGTTACCAAATTAGTAACTTAGTGGGTAGGTTAAATATAGAATAAAACAGTATTAATGAAAAGGCAACTGCACTTCAAAGCAGCTGTTCTTTTCTATATAGGTTGTATCAAAATGAAAAAGTATCTTTTTGATACTGCAAATAATATCGTTGTGATAAAAAATATAAGATAAACACTGTTTTAACAATTTTTTGAATTGGCATGAAAAGTGCTATATATATTATTAGTTTTATTAGTAAAAAAATAAACAAGAGTCAAATAAAATAATCTAGGTTAGCAACCTAAGGTTAGGGAGTGAGTAAGTGATAATTTCTAGTTTTATAACAAGAAGAATTTTTCAAGGGGTATTTGTAGTATTTCTTTTGAGTATATTAAGCTTTGCAATTATAAATTCAGCCCCAGGCGATCCGGCAACAGCTTTATATGGTCCTTTAGCAGATAGACTTACCGTAGAAGAAAGGGCTAGAATAAACAAAAACTATGGTGTTGATAGACCAGTAACAGAAAGATACATAAAGTGGACAAGTAACATGCTAAAGGGAGACCTTGGAGTTTCTTATTTAGAGGGGAGAGAGGTTACAACAATATTAAGAGAAAGAATACCAAATACCTTAATACTGTTTTTAAATTCAATAGTTCTAATATTGATTTTTTCATTATTACTAGGGTTAAAGGCAGGTTTTAATGAAGGTTCTTTATGGGATAAATTTATAAGTGGATTAAGTGTAATATTTTACTCAATCCCGTCATTCTGGCTTGCTATATTGTTTATATTAATATTTTCAGTGCAGTTTGGATTACTCCCGTCATCAGGAAATAAGAGTATAAGTGGAGAAAGCGGGGTACTAGATAGTATAAGACATCTTGTAATGCCAGTAGCTGTAATGGTTATATCTCATGTAGGAGCTTATGCCAGATTTATTCAGCAGAAAGTAAAGGAAGAAAATAACAGCCACTATGTTACTGCAGCAAGGGCAAATGGAATGGAAGAAAAAAAGCTTACGAAAGGAATTGTTAAAAATGCCTTAGTTCCTTTTATAAACTATCTTGGAATAACAATACCAGGATTCTTTGGAGGATCAGTAATGATAGAAACGGTTTTTTCCTGGCCAGGCCTTGGAACACTTAGTGTTAAGGCCGCTAACTCCAAAGATTATCCACTGCTTATGGGAACCATTTTTTTAACAGGTGTCATGGTTGTAATTTGTATAATAATAACGGATATATTAGAACTTTCTGTGAATCCTTCTCTTAGAAAGCAGGTGGACTAATGGAAAATGTGCTTAGTAAGTCTAGAAAAATCAGTGAAGGAAGATTCTATATTATATGGATGACAATACTTGCAGTAATACTGTTACTATCCACCTTTGCACCGTTAGTAACTTCCTATGACCCTTATGCTGTAGAGTTGGCAAAGGTGCTTCAGGAACCTAATGAAAATCATATATTTGGAACGGATGCTATGGGAAGAGATGTATTTTCAAGGATTTTGTATGGTGGGAGAGTTTCCCTTAGTGTAGGAATTTTTTCAATGTTAATATCTACAATCATAGGAATTATATATGGAGGAATAAGTGGCTACTGTGGTGGAAAAATAGATAATCTTATGATGAGACTTTTAGACACTTTTATTGCTATTCCAAACTTAATAGTAATGCTTGCACTTCAAGCTATTATAAGAGGAGGACTTACAAGTATCATAATTGTAATTGGCTGCACTACATGGCTTTCTACAGCAAGAATAGTTAGATCACAGTTTTTAGAGCTTAAAGATAAAAATTTTATAAAAGCAGCAGTGGTTATGGGAACACCTTGTTGGAAGATATTAGTGAATCATCTTCTTAGAAATAGCATGCCGGCAATTATAGTAATAGCAACATTAAACTGTGCTCAATCTATATTTATGGAAGTATCTATGAGTTTCTTAGGAATAGGAGTACCGCAAGGGACACCTTCTTGGGGAAATATGCTTAACAATGCTCAAAGTGATATTTTAACAGGAGCTTGGTGGGTAGCAGTTTTTCCGGGAATAACCATAATGGTTGCAATGCTATGCATCAACTTTATTGGAGAGTATTTAAAGAAGAGGGTAACTTATATTAGTTAGCAGTAAACAGTTATTATAAAATGAATTACTATATTTTAAAGTTAAACATGGGGGAGATATAAATGAACAAGAAAAAATTAACTAGTATTTTATTAAGCTCAATGCTGATACTTTCAGTGGCCTTTGTAGGGTGTGGAAACAAGACAGAAGCCACATCTAGTAAACAGGATATAAAGGCAGGTAAAACTTTAGTGTATGGAGCTGAGTTTGAAGATGAGAAATTAAATCCAATATTATTGGAATCACACTCTTTTACAAACACTTTAATTTTTAGAGGTTTAATGAAATTTGATGAAAATAATGTTCCCAAAGCAGATATAGCAGATTCCTATACTGTATCTGGTGATAAGCTTACATATAACTTTAAGCTAAAGAAGGGAATTAAGTTCCATGATGAGACAGAAGTTAAGGCAGAAGATGTTGTTTTCACAATAAAAAGTGTACTAGATGAAAAAGTAAATTCAGAGATTAAACAAGAATTTAATGAAATAAAAGACATAGAAGCTGTAAATGATTATGAAGTTAAGGTAACTGTAAAGGAGCCTTTTCCACCACTTTTAGACAAGCTTACTATAGGAATAGTTCCAAAACATGTTTTAGCTGGAAAGGATATAAACAATGCAGACTTCAACCAAAAACCAATAGGAGCTGGTCCTTTTAAATTTGAAAAATGGGAAAAAGGCAGCAATATTGTGTTGACTAAATCAAAGGATTATGAAGGTAAAACAGGAAATATAGACAAGTTAGTAATTAAGTTTATAGCAGACTACAATGTTAGGGCAATGCAGCTTCAAACAGGAGAAGTAGATGTAGCCTACCTTGAACCGAGTCAGGTAGGAAAAATTGAGAAACTAGATAACATCAAAGTTTATAAACTTGATACAGCTGATTATAGATGTATGATGTACAATATGAGAAAGGATATGTGGAAAGATGTAAATGTAAGAAAAGCATTTAATTATGCATTAGATAGAAAAGGGATGGCAGAGGGAATATTATTAGGATATGGTTCGGAGGCATATTCGTCATTACAGATAAACAAGTTTAACAATCCCGATGTAGAAAAATATGCTTATAGCTTAGATAAAGCAAATAGTCTTTTAGAGAGCGCAGGATGGAAAAAAGGAGCAGATGGAGTAAGGGTTAAAGATGGTAAAAAATTAGCCTTTACACTAACTGCACCAAAAACAGATGAAGTAAGGGTTAAAGTTGCAGAATACTTAGCTTCACAATTTAATAAAATAGGTGCAGAAGTAAAAGTGGATGCCCTTGACTGGAGTGTAATTAAGATAGATCAGTGTGATGCCTTTGTGCTTGGTTGGGGAAGTCCTTTCGATGCAGATGATCACACACATAAGCTATTCCACTCAAGCGAAATAAAGGGTGGAGAGAACTATGGGGCTTATTCCAATCCTAAGGTTGATGAACTTTTAGATAAGGCTAGAACTAGTTCAGATGAAAATGAAAGAAAAAAATATTATGCAGAATTCCAAAAAGTATTGTCAGAAGATCCAGCCTTTAATTTCGGAGTTTATTTAAAGGCTCTATACGGAGTAAATAAAGAAGTATCAGGAGTTAAGGGAAAAGTATTGGGCCATCATGGAGTAGGTTTCTTATGGAATGTAGAGCAGTGGAATATAAACTAACATAAAAGAGCAAATAGATTTAAAATGAGATGGATGGTGGGAACGTTTTGGGTATTTATACCCATATACACTTGCAAGAAATAATTTGATTTGGGGTGAGTTATATGGAGAATATTCTAGAAGTACGAAACTTAAAGATTATATTTAATGTTAGAAAGGAAATAAAAGAGATAATAAAAGGAATAAGCTTTGATATAAAAAAGGGAAGTATAACCTGCATTGTAGGACAAAGCGGCAGTGGAAAAAGCATCACGGCTATGTCAATAATAAAAATGCTTCCAAGGAGTGGAGTAGTTCAAGAGGGAACTATAGTATTTGGAGGAGAAAATCTAGTTGAAGCTTCAGATAAACAAATGAGAAAAATTAGAGGTAAAAAAATATTTTCTATATTTCAGAATCCAATAAATTGTTTTAACCCTTCTTTGACTATAGAAACACAAATTTATGACTTAGTTTCTAGTAATATTAAAATAAGTAAAAAAGACTTCAAGAATAAGCTTTGTGGGATTATGGAAAATATAAATTTAGAGAATCCTGAAGTGATTCTAAATCAATATCCTTTTCAATTAAGCGGAGGTATGCTTCAAAGAATGATGATATCAGTAGCGATATTTATGGAGCCTGATATCATTATAGCAGATGAACCAACTACTGCATTAGATGTAACCACTCAGAAGGAAATCTTAAAACAATTTAAATCGATACAAAACAAGCTTAACACAACTATTATAATGATAACTCACGACTTTGGAGTAGTAGCAGAAACAGCAGACGAAGTTTTAGTTATGAAGGATGGTTATATTGTGGAACAAGGTAATGTATTTGAGATTTTTAATAATCCAAAACACAGTTATACCTATTCCTTAATTAAAGCAACTTTTGATAGAGAGGTATTGGAAGTATGTTAGTAGAGGTAAAGGGACTGACTAAAATGTATAGAACTAAGTTATCTTTGATGAAATCACATAATAATAGTATAAAAGCTGTGGATAATGTTTGTTTTAATATAAATAAGAAAGAGATAGTTGGATTAGTTGGAGAAAGTGGCTGCGGAAAAAGTACTCTATCTAGACAAATTATGAGGTTAGAGAAACCTACTGAAGGAACTATAAAATTTCAAGGGAGAGATTTATGGAGCTTTAAAAGAGAGGAGCTTAAGGAGTTTAGAAGAAATTGCCAAGTTATTTTTCAGGATACTATGACTTCACTTAACCCGAATATGAAGATAATAGATTCTTTAATGGAACCGTTAAATAATCATTTCAAGATACCTAAAGAAGAAAGGTTGAAAAAGGTTGAAGAGATGCTTACTTTCGTACATTTAAGTAAAGAAGTTTTAAGTAAATATCCGTTAGATCTAAGTGGAGGAGAGAGGCAGAGAATAAACATATGTAGAGCACTTCTTCTTAATCCAAAGTTCTTAATCTGTGATGAAATAATATCTAGTTTAGACGTTTGTGCTCAGGCAGCTATTTTAAATATTATTAAAGAACTGAATAGGGAAGGTGATATGGGAGTGTTGTTTATATCTCATGATATAAGTGCAGTTAAGTATCTATGCTCTAGGATAATGGTTATGTATAAGGGAGAAATTGTAGAAATTATAGATAACGAAAATAAAGGATACAAAGTAAAACATCCATATACTAAAAAGTTAATATCTTCAGTTCCTATAAATAATCCTAATCAAAGAACAGCTATGTAATAAAATAGCTGTTTTTTAGTTTAATGTGAACAATTAAATAATATAGACAAAATAATATTTATTTTGTTGTAATTATGGTATACTAAAGTTATTTTATAACTAGAATTAAATTTTAGATGCGAAACATAATAAATGTAGTATTGTAAACAAAGAGGGGAGTTATTTCAGTTTGATAATTTTTTTAAATATTCTTTTAGTATTATTTCTTGTATTCATGAATGGATTTTTTGTGGCAGCAGAATTTGCAGTAGTAAAGGTCAGAAAATCAAGAATAGAAACATTGGTAGCAGAAGGAAATACAAAAGCTAAATATACAAAAAAAGTGGTAAATGATTTAAATTCATATTTATCTGCTTGTCAGTTAGGTATTACTTTGGCATCCTTAGGATTAGGGTGGGTTGGAGAACCTGCAATAGCTAATATGCTTGAACCTTTATTCAGATTATTTAAGCTACCAGATGTAGCTATGCATTCTATATCATTTATAATAGCATTTACAATAATAACAACTTTTCATATTGTACTTGGTGAGTTAGTACCTAAGTCTTTAGCCATTATAAGTTCTGAAAAGATAGCTATATATACATCTCCAATATTAATATTGTTTTATAAAGTAACTTATCCAATAATGTGGGCTTTCAACCACAGTACTAACGCTATTTTAAAACTATTTGGATATAATATTGTAGATGATCATGATGTAGCTCATACTGATGAAGAGATTAAGTTGCTTGTGGAGGAGAGCTACAAACATGGTTTAATAGATAAGACTGAGCTAACATTTGTAGATAATATCTTTGATTTTTCAGAGAAAACTGTTAGGGAAATAATGATACCTAGAACAGATATGGTGTGTATTTACAAAGAAGATTCGTTTGAAGAAATAATTAAAATAACATTAGACGAGCAATTTACAAGGTATCCAATATGCGAGAATAGTAAAGATAATATAATTGGTTATGTACACATAAAAGATTTATATAAATCTAAAATTGAAGGAAATAATGAAAGCATAGATAGAATTATACGTAATATTATTTCTGTACCTGAATCGACATCAATAAGTAAACTGTTTAAAATATTTAAAAAAGAGAAAGAGTATATGGCAATAATTATAGATGAATACGGAGGAACTGCAGGATTAGTGACTATTGAAGATATACTAGAAGAAATTGTTGGTGAAATTCAAGATGAATTTGATGAAGGTGTAGAACCAATTCAACTATTAAAGGATGGAAGTTACATTGTAGATGGCAAGGTGCTTATAGAAGAAATTAATGAACTATTAGACATCTCAATAGAAGAGGAAAATATTGATACTATAGGTGGATGGGTATACTCAAGTTTAGGATTACCGCCGCAAGTTAATCAAAAAATTAAACATGAAGGATTTGAATTTATAGTTAATAAGTGTGATAAAAATAGAATAATTAAATTGATGATTAAAAAGTGTGGTAGTGAAAATAACCAATAAATATTAAGTTTTGGAACAAAATATCAGTGTAGGATTTTTATGACTTAGAATCCTGCACTATTTTTATTATGAAAGAAAAGCTAAATTGAAAATTGATGTGGAATTGGAGGTATAATAAATGAACTTAAAACAACTAAAAATAAAATCCAAAGAACTAAAGAAACATATATATTTATTATATTTGGTTTTTAGGCATCCCAAAACACCAAACTACGTGAAAGTAATTAATTTAATTACTGTTGTGTACGCACTCAGTCCGATTGATTTAATACCAGATTTCATACCAATATTAGGGTATATTGATGATCTTATTATTGTACCTGCAGCAATTTTATTATCTTTGAGGTTAACGCCAAAGGAAATAATTGAAGAATGCAGGCAAAAAGAAGAGAATTTCAAGAATATTAAAAGTCTTGGAAAGTATGCAGGTATCGTTATTGTTGTATTTTGGATTTGGATTATTTACATAGTGTTAAAATGGTTGAAGTTTATAAGATAAATTTGCTTGACCAATAAAGCAGTCAAGCAAATTTCTATGTTTTAGTATAAATAAACGAAATAGAGTCTAATTCTAGAACATGTATTTAATGATTTTTATCCTCTAGGAGAGTACATAATTATCAAAACTCCGATAAGCGCGATAAAACCTCCAATTAAATCAAATCTATCAGGAATAATGTTGTCCACTTTCCATCCCCACAAAATAGAAAGAACTATAAAGATACCACCATAAGCAGCATAAACTCTTCCGAAATTGGAGTTAGGGGGTTGTAGAGTCGGTATAACTCCATAGATAATCAAACTTACAGCGCCAGCTAGTCCATACCAAAAGCTTTTACCATCCCTTATCCAAAGCCATACTAAATAACCTCCACCTATCTCAAATAGTCCAGCTAGTATAAAATAAAATAGTGATCTAACTATTTCCAATGTTATTACTTCCTTTCAATAAATAGTAATTTGTACATATGCTAGTAAATTATCACATAATAACAATTATATCTATAGATATATTTGAAAGAAAGTTATAAAATTATTCTGAGAAGAGAAATTGATTGTGAGATTGTAGTCTCTTGTGTAAATAAATCTAATAAGGAGTTGTAAATAGATATGTTGGAAATCTTGAAAAATATAGATGTAACTTTACTAAAATTCATTCATGATAATTTTCAAAATCCTATACTCGATAAAATAATGCCTGTTGTAACATACTTAGGTAATGGTGGAATAGTTTGGATTATAATATCATTAGTACTTATAATGACAAAGAAATATAGAAAAATTGGCATAATGTGCACTTTAGCATTATTATTAAACACTATTATTGGGGAAGGTATATTGAAAAACTTATTTCAAAGACCAAGACCTTTTGTGGATATGCCGATTGTTAATTTGTTGGTATCTAAGCCTGCATCTTATTCTTTTCCGTCAGGGCATACATCAACTGCCTTTGCAGTAGTAGGGGTATTAGGTAGTCAGTTTAAAAGATGTAAAACTCCTATTTTTATATTAGCTTCATTAATAGCTTTTTCAAGGGTGTATTTATTTGTTCATTATCCATTTGATGTTTTAGCAGGAATTATTCAAGGAATGATTTGTGCTAAAGTAGTGTTAAAATTTTATTCTTCTAGCAAAAATAATAGAGTTACTATTTCAGAGGTAGAAAGTGGATAGCGAAAAAAGAATTGAGTTAATAATTAGGTAAAGTGTGTTTTAACTTTTGTGGGCGTATATGTAGCGTGAAAGTCAGCTTTGGACAAGAGCTTGTGAACTCTTATGATGGAGATTTTAAAAAGATTCAGTTTTTTAGCTCTCGAAGAGAGCATTGAAAAAATTGACCTTTTTAAAATTTAGCCATCGTTAGAGGCTGTTCTCAGAGTGAAAGCTGAAAGAATACTACATATACGCCCACGAAGGTTTGTGTAAACTTAATTAATAATGCACACGCACTAGCCAAAATTTTATGCTTTTGTCACTCCATCCAAGATCCCATGGAACTAAATGTCTATCTGTATTATGGCAGCTAACCAAGGAATAACCTTTTGAATCAGCACCAGTTACAACTGAAATATGAGTTATATCACCTTTCTTTTCATAGGCTACGAAATCTCCAGGCAAAAGATTATAAGATGCCTTATATACTTTTTCGTAGCTACCATATGCAATAACTGAAGCTCTGCCACTACCAATCATATAGTTTTTAAATCCATCCGCATTTACCCAAGATCTAGACCCTTTACCACCATCGTAATTCCAAGCAGAATTTTTTTTGAATTTTGCTCCTTCAAAAAGAATTTGAGATGCGAAGTTTGCACAATCCCCACCTTGTGGATTGAAATCTTTATATTTTTTATTGTATTTAAAACCGTAGTGTTCTTCACTGGCTGATCCACAATATTGTTTAGCATATTCAACAGCACCTAATCTTCTTTTATGAATAGTAGATAAGTCTCTTGAGCTCTGAGATAATATATGTTGTTTTATAGAATCAGCTTTTAGGTTTTCTAAATTCAAAGAGTCTCCGAATGGGTCCTTATACCATTCTTTTGTAATTACCAATGTACCATCATTAGTTTTCAGGTTAAGTATATGGTGGGTTCCTATTCTAGAAGTATTTATCACTTCAGGCTGATTTTCATATATATATTTATATTCTGCTGAACATAATAGATAAGCGGAATAATTATTCCCACTACCCTTAAGGTTTTTAATTACTACTTTAGGTATAATATCGATAAACTTTACCCCTTGTTTCTCGGCCCAATTACGAATATAATCCATCTTCTTCTTCTCATACTCATATGCCCAAGTTCCATATCTAGTATTCGTATCATAGATAGATTCTATTAATTCTAAATCTCCAGTTAAAAGTGCTTTATTTCTGTTATCAAACATTTGTTGTATGGCGCTACTAACTTCCTCTTTAGAACTAAAGTCTTCACCTAATACTTTACGTGGAAAGTATGTTTGTAGGGATAAAGACAAAAGAGTTAGTGCTACCAGTTTTAGTATAATTTTCTTGGCCTTTTTTCCTTTAGATAAGCTCATACCAAATACTCCTTTACTAGCGAAATAATGTTTATCTAACTTTTTATGCTAAAGCTCCTCATCTTCTATAAGTAGAAGATGGATAGCACTATTTTTATGTGTTTATTATTCCCCAATAGCTATAAAACAGAACTATCAATTTTATCCAAGCACCTATTGTGTACCAAAAAGTTTATTTGTACAGTTAAGTTTAAGTTGTTTAAAAAATCCCGTGCTTTAGAAAGCACGGGCTAAGTTTTTAAGATTCTAATTTAAAAAATATAATAATTAGTTATTATAATACTTCGTTAATTATTTGTATGAAATTTCTTGCCAAGGAATCATTTTCAGGGACACCTACATACCATGAGTTTTTATTATTGTGGTTATTTGCAAAATACCTAGCTTTTATAATAATTTCTGGTCTGTATTCAAAATGAAGGATATCAAAATGTTCCCATTTGCCACCCCAAACAAAATTATTTTTTTCAAGTATCTCCACAAATTCTCTAGGATAAGATAACAATCTTTTTTCTCCTTCTTCTGGAGTAGCCCATTTCCAGTAATCTCTTTTGTCCCTAGCAAAATCAATTGCTATTCCAAAAGCATGTGGGCTAAGTCTATTTGTACCAGCAATAACTCTATAGTTAAAGGTACCACTGCAAGGAAATAGACAAGAAGCAATATCATGTCTTTTATGCGAAAGGGGAATTAGCTCTTTCATAGAAGTTTGTAGTGATTTAGCTGCCATATTATTATTATTAAATTGAAAGTTTTTATATCCTAAATTAACTGTTGTGAGATTAGATTCTACTTGACTTTGAGAAGTACCATAAACCTCAGTTAACAGTTCATAATTTCTTAAGCGACCAGGATCAAAGTTTTTATCCATTAATCGTGAAACTGGAGAGAGCGGATAAATTTGTTCTAGCATATCTTGAAGATCTGGATTGGTAAGCTTTTGTTCAAAAGTTTTTGTTTTTTTATCATCATAAAGAATTTTTTTGCCTGATTTCATTATTAAATAAACACGGCCATTATCTTCATGTTTTATACCTGTAATATGTTCAGGATAAGCCATCATTAAAGATAATAAATCTTGTTTCATCGTTACATCGTATTCATCAGTACTACTATATGTATTATCTAAATCTATGGTTGAAGCTTTTGCAGAGTAATTTCCGTTACTAAATAAGAAAATTAGTAGTATATAAATAATAAGTTTTCTCATAATCGATCTTATCCTTTCAATGGATTTATAAAGTTTATAGATTAGGCCTTTATCATATAATTTTCACTTCTTATACTTACCAATAGACCAGCAATGTATGTACTAAAATTATAAACTTTTATTGGATAAGATACTTAAGTTCTAAACATAATAATTAGTAAAAGATTGAAGATGAATTTTGTACAAACCAATTATTGGAGGTATTCACAAATGATAACTGAAATTCTTCATATTGAAAGGCTGCAAAGGAGTCTGTAAAACGTATCGCAAATTTGGTTCCAGACTTAGCTATAGTAAGTCATGGTTTACCAATGAAAGGAAGAAAGCTGGCAGAACACCTAGAGCTATTGATTTGTGATTTCGATAAGATAGCAGTACCAAAACATGGACGCTTTGTTGAATGAATTAAGTCCTCCAGAGATTGCCTAATCGCTGGAGGATAACTTACTTATTCTATATATTTTTGTCTTATTTTTTCAAAATCAGCTGTTTTTATATCGTCTACAACCTCAATGACTCCAAGAATACGTTCGTCTTTGACAATTCCGTAGCCTCCAAGTTTATCGAAAGTAACTTCTAGATTTACAACTCCTTTTTTACCTTCAAAGGATGTTAGTACATCACCAGTGTCAGCGGATACTAAATCAAATTTTCCTTCTGCATTATCAAAGGAAGCTAAATCAAATGTTAACTTAGTTTTAAGATTTTTATCAGCTACTATAATAAGAGGCTTAAATTCATATCCAACTCCTTTAATTGTAGCGCTTTGGTTTTTACCAACGACTAGAGCCTTATTAACTATTAAATCTGTAGGAACTTTACTTAAATCCCCATAAATACTGTTCTGTTGAGTTGTATCTGATCCTGGCACAGCTCCTCCGCCACAGCACCCAGCACTACCAGCTGCTGGTAGCGATGGATCAGACTTAGAAGTATCCACAGAATCTAAATTATCTGTTACCTTAATAACTCCTCTTATCATTCCCATCCAACAACTAAAATTTATATCCTTGTCATTAGGTGTAAATTCTATTATATTTTCTCCACTTTTTAACTTTTTTCTTATATTCAAGGAAGGGATAACAACTTCATTATTACAAGAAGTAATTTGTTTGCCATTTATTATCCATTTTACCGGAATATTTTTTTGAACATAAAATGCATTAGGTGTATAGCCACTTCCATCAGCAGTCATATTTATAACTTGAACTCCATTTTCTAGAGTAGCCTTAGCTACATTTGCACCAGATGTTCCTAAAGCTTTTTGAGGCATAAGCGAACCAATTGTAGGTAAGTTTACTCCAGCAAGTGCTAAGCCTCTTCTTCCCATGATAATCCCAAGAACTACAACAAGAACTCCACTAAATTTTAAAATTTTCTTTGTGTATCCTTTGCTAAGTAGTCCTGATATTGCTCCAAAGGTTAACATAAGAGGTACTGTTCCAATAGCAAATATAAACATTGATAAAGCGCCGCTCGCTGCACTACCAGTGCCAAGAGCATAAAGTTGCATGGTTTGTAGAGGGCCACAAGGCATAAGACCATTTAAAAGGCCAACTACAAAAGGAGCTTTAGGCTTATTCTTAACTTTGCAAAATGACCAAGGAAGCCTTATTTGAAGCTTTCTAAATAGGGAAAAACCAGTCATATTAAGACCCATAATAATCATAAAAACTCCAGCAAAAATTTGAAGTGCTGATTGAGTCTTAAGAGAAAGAGACAGTACGGAACCAAGGGCGCCGACTAAACCACCTAAAATAGTATAGGAGACTACTCTTCCTAAATTATAAAATAATGCGGGCTTTATCGATTCAAATTTATTTTTGTTTTCATTTGACAAACTCTGAGAAAGCATTATTCCACCGCACATACCCACACAGTGAATTGAGGTAAGAATACCAACTATAAACAGAACAAAGTATGTAGCATTATTTAACATACTGCTCATATCAATTCCAGCAGTTGAATTTCCAATAAGGATAACAGCAGCAGCTATTACAAATATTCCTACTAAATTAAAACTTCCGGCTTTTTCAGTAGAGTATCCAGCATCATTTATAGATTTTTTCAACTCATTTAAGGTACACAAATCAGAATCAAATTCTACATCTACAAATTGCTCACTATAGTTTGCTTTTGAGTTCAACACTCCAGTTACTCTTTCAAGCCTTCTTTCAATAGTCTTTTCACAAGACGTACAGGTCATATCATATACCTTTATTTTAATCTTTTTAACACCCATTAGTTCACCTCATATATATAAATTCTAGGTTTAACAGTTGCTTAAATTATACAATATAATTATGTAGAACTTATGAAGAAGGTTGAATTTCTAATTGTTTATTTGGAATAGTTTAAGTATAAGCTAAGATTTGTAGTGATGTTTCCATATATAAGGCTTTAACATGTGTAATAAAAGCATATGAGTACTACAATTTAAAAAATATAGGCATAGTGTAGTAGAGTGAGATAATTGAAAAGATTGGAGACAATAAAAAATTATAGAATTGGTAAATAAAACTTTACAATAATAGTAATAAATGATATTCTTATATTATATATATGTAGGTGAACGGGAGTGGTAACAGTGAGTAGGTCAGTAAAAAGTCTTTTAGTTGCTCTGGCATTGGCGATGACGGTTAATAGTGTAGTGTTCGCAGAACCTATAAATGGTTCTCAAACTCAAGTTAATAATATAGAAATGAACATAGAAAAATTGGACAACCAAATAGAGGACGTAATACGTAAGTTGGATGATAATAAAAAGCAAATAGCAAAAAGTGAGAATGATATAAAGTCTGTAGGGAAGGAATTAGAAAACTCCGAAAAAGACATAAAAAAGCAACAGGGTGTATTTAATAGCAGAATGAGAGCTATGTACATAAATGGTTCAAATGGGTATGTAGGTATGGTATTAGAAGCAGATGGCCTTGGAGATTTTATTTCAAGAGTTGATGCTATTAAAAGAGTTATTAGTTTTGATAAAAATATTATACAAAAATACAAAACAAAGCAAGGTGAAATTAAACAAAAAAAGGACAAGCTTATTGTAGAGAATAATAGGCTTCTAGCTTTGAAAAAAGATAATGAAAGTAAATTATCTAATCTGAATGAGGATAAAAAGAAACAAGAAACCTTAGTAGTGCAAGCTAAAAAGCAACAAAGATTATATGCCTCAGCTGACCAAACGGTAATAAATAATGCTATAAAACAAGTTGATAATATAAGAAAAGCGGCACCAAAGGTTAATTTGTCAAGAGGGGCGGCTTCAGTGAGCAATAATAACGTGATAGCGTATGCTTCAAACTATTTAGGAACACCTTATGTATGGGGAGGGTCTACTCCTAGTGGATTCGATTGCTCTGGTTTTACTAGTTATGTATATGGGCATTTTGGAGTTTCGATAGGTAGAACTACGTACGATCAAATAAACGATGGCGTATCAGTATCCCAAGGTGAATTACAAGCTGGTGATTTAGTCTTTTTTGGGTCGAAAGGCAATCCGACACATGTTGGTATTTATGTTGGTAATGGTGCATATATACATTCCCCAAGAACTGGCGATGTAGTTAAAGTTTCACCACTTAATAGAGGAGATTATATAGGAGCAAGAAGGGTTAAATAAACTTACATACATAGATGTAAAAGTTAACTCTAGGTAGTTGAGAATTAAGAGGGTTTTTATATTTGATTAAAAATGATATATGTTTAGGCTTTCTTCATTTGTAGTGGAGGAAGCCTTTTAATATTTTATAGGATTTTTTACATTTGTTATTAATTTTTAGTTGTTTATCATTTTATAGTAAAAGTTAGGTTTTATTCTTATAATTTCATAGTGTAATAATCTTAAAACTACATATACTTTTATTACAACAAAAGATAAACAGCAAATAAAAAAATAACCAAGTAAATAAGTAATAAAGGAGGAGTAAGATTATGACAAACAGAAGCAATAGAGTATTAGTACCAGAGGCAAAGGCAGGATTAAATCAATTCAAAATGGAATCTGCTAGAGAAGTTGGAGTTGATTTAAAAGAAGGTTACAATGGAGATCTTACTGCTAGAGAAGCCGGATCAATAGGTGGAAATATGGTTAAAAAGATGATTGAGGCATATGAACAAGGCTTAAAATAGAACATAGTTAAATAAGCAAGCTAGGTAGGTCATTTACTACCTAGTTTTTGTTTTTTTGCGCCCAAGTTAGTATTGAATAAACACATCATAGAATTATTAGCAACTATATTCAAGATAAATAAAAGTCTTATTATAGAAAATTAATTTTATATATTTTTAATTTAACATATAATCTTCATATTATCTTCATATTAAAATGTTATTATTTCTTCAAGTAAGATTAAGGGGGAATAATTATGAATATGACACATTATATGTCTTTATTAGCAGAAAATCAGCCGTGGAATCTCATAATATTTATGGCGATACCAGTTATTGCGGCTGAAACACTAACAATTACAGAGTTTTTTATTATTTTTAACAAAACTCAAAAAGGCGGACTTAGAACATTAAATAAAATTGTAGGAATTTTTGATGGATTCTATTTTACAGGAATTTTTATTTATTTACTATTCAATGCAGTTATTCCACTCACAAAAACTGGTGGGTGGCATACTTGGGTAGACGTTGTAGCAGTTGGATTTTATTTAAGTGGTGTTTTATTTCTTTTACCAATAGCTTTGATGGAGCTTGGAATCATATTTAAGAATAAGACTGCAAATGAAAAGATGAAAATTCACTTTATTTTAGTTGGAGGGTTCCTTGTTGTTGCGCATATTGCAATGATATTTGGTATGGTAAATCCTTCGATTATAAGCAATATGTCAAATATGGATATGAAGATGTAGTAAAAAATGTAGTTTAATGCAAGTTTAGAGAGTTGTTTAAAGGTTAGGCTCACAGTGTTGCGCCAGCCCTCCTTTCAAGAAAATAATCTAATACTAACTCATTTTTAAAGACTCTCAATTTTTTAAATGTTTTCTTGCAGAAAATATTTAAAAAATTGAGAGTCTTTAAATTCGTTAGTATAAGATTCTGTAACTCTCGTTCAAAGCTAACTCTACACTATGATCTTACTTTTCAAACAGGTCACTATCTTAGAGTTAAGTCTTGATCCTATTTTATGTTTAAAATATTAACGTTACTTGATGCTTAAATTATACTAGGAAGTTTTTGCTGATTTTAATATCAAAAATCCTATTGCTGCAGAGATTGTTGAGGCTGAAATTATGCTAATCTTTGCAGTGGAAAGTAAAATTCCCTCTGGGAATGATAAAGATGCAATAAATAAGGACATAGTAAATCCAATTCCACCAAGTACACTGGCACCATATAGGTGTCTTAGTGTTACTTTTGATGGTAGCACTGAAATTTTTAAGTGTATTAGTAAATATGAGACGCCAAATATACCTAGTTGCTTTCCAACAAAAAGACCTACAAAAATACCAAGATTAATAGGACTTAAGAGTAAATTAGAAAAACTCTCAAATTGGAGTGTTACGCCTGAATTTGCAAGTGCAAATATTGGCATTATCAAAAATGCAGACCAAGGTTCGAACATATGCTCTAGTTTATATAACATCGATTCTTTAAAAGTTTTAATATCGATTCCACAGGGTATAGTCATACCTAGCAAAACCCCTGCAAATGTTGAATGTATGCCGGATTTCAAAAAAGCAACCCATAAAATAATACCTGAAATTAAGAAGACAGGAATTGAGGCAAATTTAAGTTTATTTAATACTATAAGAACTATTAGTACTGTTAATGCGATTAAAAGAGCCATCCAAGAAATTTTATTAGTATAGAATATTGCAATTACTAAGATAGCTCCAAGATCATCTACTATTGCCAGAGCAGTAAGAAAGACAGCTAATCCTTTAGGAGCTTTTTTTCTTCCCACCAATGAAAGTATACCTAATGCAAAGGCAATATCAGTAGCCATAGGAATACCCCAACCAGTAATAGTAATTTCGCTATAGTTAAATATTACATAGATTGTTGCAGGTGCAATCATTCCGCCAATAGCAGCGGCTACGGGCAATATGGTTCTTTTTATATTCTTAAGCTCTCCTACCACTATTTCTCGTTTAATTTCCATGCCAATAACAAAGAAAAATACAGCCATTAATCCATCGTTAATCCAATGAAGCAATGACATAGATAAAGAGCAACTATCATATCCTATGGTTACATAGCTGTGAAGTATATGATTATAAGTTGAAGCTAGAGGTGAGTTAGCAATGATTATAGCAGCTGCTGCGCAAACTAACAGTATAACACCGCTAGTAGCCTCATGTTTAAAAAATTCCCTAAATGGGGCGATAATTCTATGTGCAATTTTTCTCATAAGTTAACTACTCCTTTATACTATATAATTAAAAATAATCTGCCTTTAAAGTTACTAATATTATGTCCTAAGCCTTTTGAGTAAAACTTTAAAATTTCAAAAAATAAAAAGAGAGAGAAACTCTAAAAAGAGTTTCCCTCCCCAGAAACTAGTGTGCTTGAAAGCAAATTAATCAATCTGCCCAACCGGTAGTTTTTATTCCATTTTGTAATAAGCATTATACTTTAAAAGAGTATTTAAGTCAAATTTTAGTTAGAATAAAGTTTTGTGGTTGTTAATTAAAGGTTTGCAGTTATTTAATTATGCGAAGATTAAGTAACAAATAGATAGGATACTTATTTAGAATTACTTTTCTATAGAACTAGGAGAGAATTTTTGAAGCAAATATTTAATGTTAAAAATTTTATCTTTAGCTTGTGATAAAATTACTGCTATAAAAATTAACATTGACCCAATAATCATTTTTTTTGTAAACATTTCACCCATTAAAAGTATTGATAAAAAGCATCCGAAAACTGATTGTAAGGATATTATTATCGAAGCATGGATGTCCGAGGTATATTTTTGAGCAGTATTTTGAACTAGTAATGCTATTGTAGTATTAAATATTACAAGATATACAATAGATGCTATTAGGTTAAAATTCATAGGACCTATATCCGATTCGAATAACAATGCGCTGATTAATGTAAGAATGCCAGCAGTTAATAGTTGAATAGTAGTCAGATGTATTGGATCTACGTTTCTAGCATATATGCCTATTAAGACTATCATCAAAGCAAAGATAGCAGCATATATAAGAGATAAGCTATCACCATAACTAATAGAAAAGTTTCCTTGAAGGCTTAAAAAGCCTATACCAGCTAAAGTCAAAAAACTTGATAAGATAGAATAAATGTCAGGCTTATTTTTAGTTAATAACCATGAAATTATTGGAACAATTATTGTATAAGAAGTTATTAAAAATGATTGTTTTCCTGCTGTGGTATATTTAAGACCTATGGTTTGACATGCTTGTGCAAAATATAAAAGTACTCCTAAGAAAACCCCTGATAGTAGACTCTTTTTATCTATTCTGAGTATTCTATTAAAAAATATTATTAGAAGTATAAGTGCGGAAAGTAGAAATCTGAATGACAAAAGATACAGTGGTGTTATATAAAAAAGAGCTACTTTGCCAGCTATAAATCCGCCACCCCATATTATAGCTACTATGAAAAGAGAAATATCTGCTAGTAGAGTTTTTTTAGAAAGTGCGTTTTCCAATTTAATTCACATCCTAACCTCTTTTAAATTAGAGTTATGTACTTATTGAATTTAATACACAATAATATATGCTGCACGTTTTTCATATATTACCAAAAGTATTAAGCGTATATAATAAGTAGCAAGTTTATATGTTTGATAGATTTATCGTGTGTTTTAATTAATCATAAGTTTTATAAGTTTCTTTTAAATGGGCACATAAAAGATGAAGTTTAATATAATATTATTAGGAAAAAATATGAATAAATAAATTGACACATATAATCAATATAGGTATACTATATTTGAACATATGAATATATGTTCAAATGAAAAAATGAAGGGTGATAAATTTGAGTATAATCGAAGAACACTTAGATACTTGTAATTGTAGTATCATACATGAGGATATAGTACGTGAAGTTAAAAATAATATGCTATCTGAAGAAACGTTATATAGCTTGTCAGAGTTGTTTAAAATTTTAGGTGATCCTACAAGAGTTAAGATACTATATGCTTTACTTAATGCTGAGATGTGCGTATGTGATATAGCTGCTTTACTTAGTATGACGCAATCAGCAATATCGCATCAACTAAGAATTTTAAAACAATCAAGACTTGTAAAGTATAGAAAAGAAGGAAAAGTAGTTTATTACTCTTTGGATGATGATCATGTTAAACAAATTTTTGATCAGGGACTGATTCATATAAGTGAAAAGTAGTTTACAAATACTATTAAAACAAATAAGTAAATATAATTTACATTTTAAATAATTTTTAATTTGGTAAATTTTGTGTTAATCTATAAACAATAGTAAATAATTATAGGTCTTTAGATAAACAAAAAATATCTGTGTTTGTTTAAATTATAGCTTAGGTCTAATTTAATTAATTCAATATTTATTGTGGTTGCATAAGTAGAAGAATTAATTGAGATTGCTAATCGAGTTAATAATATTAATTATCTAAATTTAATC
This sequence comes from Clostridium sp. CS1-1, assembly GCF_056135525.1. Taxonomy (NCBI): domain Bacteria; kingdom Bacillati; phylum Bacillota; class Clostridia; order Eubacteriales; family Clostridiaceae; genus Clostridium; species Clostridium sp. CS1-1. The sequence continues at coordinate 1,208,464 of NZ_CM148680.1, forward strand.
TAGACCATAGTGATTATTTTAAGGGGGAAAATAATATGGACACTAATGTTAAAGAAAAAGGGTCATCAGGTGGAAATATGATTACTATAACTAAAAATAAGCCTGGTAAACTTAAAAAAGAACTAATACTAGAAGGGTTGTGTTGTGCAAACTGTGCAGCTAAAATTGAAAAAAAAGTCGGTGAACTAAATGGAGTTGCTAGCGCTTCAATAAATTTCATTACAAAAACTTTGGCTATGGAGTTAAGTGAACTTAGTAAAGTAGAAGAACTTATAGCAGCTACTAAAAATATTGTAAAGAACATTGAGCCAGATGTTGTGGTTAAAGAAAAAGAAATACCTAAATCAAATAAAAAAACATTGGTACTAGAAGGGTTATGTTGTGCAAACTGCGCAGCAAAGATTGAAAGAGAAACCAGTAACTTGCCAGGTGTACAAGCAGCCACTGTGGATTTTATGTCAAAGAAACTTATTATAGAAGTGGCTGATAAAGATAATATAGGCGAAATTATTGAAAAAACTAAAAAAATCGTAAATAAAATAGAACCAGATGTAAAAGTGATAATTTTAGAAGATAAAAAAGTAGGAAGTGCAGGAATACATGAGCATGGACATGATCATGAACACGACCATAGTGGAATTCATAAAGAAGATCTTGTAAAATTTGCATTAGGTTTAGCAGCCTTTGGAGTTGCAACGATTTTCAACTTTAGTTTTTGGGCGGAGGTAATTTTATATTTAGTGAGCTATTTATTAATTGGGGGAGAAGTAGTTCTTAAGGCAATAAGGAATATCGGGAGAGGTCAGATATTCGATGAAAACTTCCTAATGTTTATAGCTACCGTTGGGGCTTTTGCAATTGGACAGTTTCCAGAGGCGGTATCAGTTATGATGTTTTATCAAATAGGTGAGTTTTTCCAAGACTTAGCTGTTGATCGCTCGAGGAAATCTATATCCGAATTAATGAATATTAGACCAGATTTTGCAAATGTTAAAGTAGGTCATAGTATAAAAAAGGTTTCGCCAGAAGAGGTTAAAGTTGGAGATTTCATTGTAGTAAAGCCTGGTGAAAAGGTTCCACTAGATGGAAAAGTGGTAGACGGGAAATCTATGTTAGATACATCAGCATTAACAGGAGAATCAGTCCCTAGAGAAGTAAAAATAGGAGATGATATTCTAGGTGGATTTATAAATAAAAACGGGCTTTTAACTGTAAAAGTAACAAAAGAGTTCGGAGAATCAACAGTAGCTAAAATTCTAGATTTAGTTCAAAATGCAAGTAGCAAAAAGGCTCCAACAGAAAGCTTTATAACAAAGTTTGCTAGGTATTATACACCCGCAGTTGTAATCCTTGCGGCAGCTCTAGCGCTTTTACCACCTTTATTTATAAATGGAGCAACTTTTTCAGAATGGTTGTATAGAGCTTTGGTTTTCTTAGTTGTTTCTTGTCCTTGTGCGTTGGTAGTTTCTATTCCGCTTGGTTTCTTTGGAGGAATAGGTGGAGCATCTAAAAATGGTATCCTTGTTAAAGGGGGAAATTATTTAGAAGCTCTTAATAATGTAGAAGTAGTTGTGTTTGATAAGACTGGTACGTTGACAAAGGGTGTATTTAAAGTTACAGAAATAAAACCGAAGAGAAACATTACAAAAGAAGAGTTGCTTCAGTATGCAGCGTATGCAGAAAGTTATTCCAATCATCCTATTGCAGCATCTATATTGAACGCATATGGTAAGAGGATAAATAAGGATGAGATTCAGGGATACAATGAAATTTCAGGACAGGGTGTAAAAGTCATATTAAAAGGAAAAGAAGTTCTGGCTGGAAATTTAAGATTAATGAAAAGTCAAGGTATCGTATGTGAAAATATTGAAGCTATAGGAACAGTGGTCTATTTGGCAGTGGATAGACAATATACTGGATATATGCTTATTTCTGATGAAATAAAGGAAGATTCAGCAAAGGCAATAGAAGCTCTAAAATCTGTTGGTATTAAAAAGATAGTAATGCTTACTGGTGATAATAAGGTTGTAGCAGAAAAGATAGCAAGCAAGTTAGGAATTGATGAAGTATATTCAGAGCTTCTACCAGATCAAAAAGTTGAGAAGTTAGAAAAGATAGATAAAGAAAAGTCAGCTAATGGAAAGATTATATTTGTTGGAGATGGAATTAATGATGCTCCAGTCCTTGCAAGAGCTGATATAGGAATTGCGATGGGGGGGATAGGCTCGGATGCAGCCATAGAAGCGGCAGATGTAATAATTATGACAGATGAGCCATCTAAGATAGTTACGGCGGTTAAGATAGCTAAAAGGACAAAAGGAATTGTGTGGCAAAATATAGTTTTTGCACTAGGCGTTAAAGCGGTAATATTAGTTTTAGGGGCTTTAGGTGTGGCTACTATGTGGGAAGCTGTATTTGGAGATGTAGGAGTAGCTCTAATTGCGGTATTAAATGCTATGAGAGCTATGAAGATAGAGAACGTTTAAGTATCTGAGTAATTGCAGGAAAGGTCGGCTTAACCGTAAGTTACGTCATGTTATAAGGTTAGGATTATGATGTTTCATCAGCCCTCACTTCGAGGACAGAATCTAATACCAAAACACCTTTAAAAGCTCCAATTATTTTTAATGTTTTCTTACAGAAAACTGTAAAAATAATTGAGGGCTTTTAAGTGCTTTAGTATAAGATTTTGTAACCTCTTGTTCGAAGCTTATTCCACACCATAAACCTAACCTTATAACAGTTGTAAATTATAGTTTTAAATCTAACTTTCTAAATTACATGCTGTAAATTATCCATCCTAAAGGCATAGTAATGCCTCATGCCGCAGGCTTCAAAAGCATATATCTTTTATATTATTATGATATAACACAGTATAGAAAAACAGTATCCGTAAGGATTCAAATATAATATGAGTAATATACTCAGAGAGAACTTATGAATAGAAATTTCTTATGATATAGTACTAAATTAAGACATATTAGAGTGCTAACGCACTGAGTTATTGTTTGAATTTAAATAGCTTATTTTTATATTAATTTGCAAGACTAGTCTTCAAACAGTGTTCTAAACTTACGGGTAAGTCGCACTCTTCTTTTAAGTAGATTCTAATGCCAGATCTACAGCTGATAATGCGTGAATCATAGCAGTATTAAATACGGGTATATTACAGTCCTGTTTACCTATTAAAAGGGGAAGTTCTGTACAACCAAGTACAATACCTTGAGCACCTTCAGAAACTAACCTAGATATTATTTCTTTAAGTTTATCTCTAGAAGCATCTTCAATCTTTCCTAAAACTAACTCTGTAAATATTATCTCGTGAATGGTTTGTCTATCAAATTCATTCGGGGTTACTACAGCTATGTTATGTCTAGAACTCAACCGATCGATATAAAAACTTTCTTCCATTGTGAACCTAGTTCCTAAAAGGCCTACTTTTTTCAAATTCATATCTTTGATTCTTTCAGCTAGTGTATCTGCTATATGCAGTATTGGGATTTCAATATGTTCTTGAACATCTTCGGCGATTTTATGGGTTGTGTTAGTGCATATAACTATAAAATCGGCACCAGCGTTCTGTAGTTTGCGCGCTACATCAGTGATGATTTTAGTGATTCTATTCCAGTCTCCTATATCTTGAAAGGAAGCAATTTCATCAAAGTCAACTGAGTACATTATACATTTGCTAGAATGAAGTCCGCCTAGTCTTCTATTTATTTCTTCATTTACTATTTTGTAATACTCTAATGATGATTCGAAACTTAGCCCGCCAATTAATCCTATGGTTTTCATGGGTATCTCCTCCTTCAAATTACTATTTAAGTTATATCCTATACTAAGCCTAGCTTTTTCGATTAATTAAATTTTAGAATGTAAGAATTTTTCAAAGAATAGCTTTAAAACTGATATCTTAGATTTATGAAGATTTTATAATTAAATAATATAGTTGAAAATAAATTATAATTACTATTGATACTATTTTATAATGGAACCATAATATATAGAAATAAATTAATAAAAATATTTTAACATATGTTATATAACTAAAATTATATAGGTTTTATCATCAGGATATGGATTGATTAATGCATATAAAGCAATAAACAAACTGAAAAACAATAGTTAACAAAAACTTTGAACAACGAAATTCCACAATTAAAGGAAGAACTAAGATTTATCTGAGGACTACCAGCTCTAATATTCCCTATCTCAAAAGAAGGAGTATTAAGGCGGATACTCATCAGATAAATAGTTATCAGTTTTTTATTTTATAAGGTAAGCTTTCGTTTATAGTCTATTTAACGACATTGGGAGCCTGAGACTTTACCATAGGTGTAACCACCTTTACTCTTATTTTCTCTTCTTTCTTTTGAGAAATACTCAATTTTGAAGAAGTAATTAAGTATGATGAAACAAATGTAGCAACAAGCAATAAAAAGATAAATGCTATTTTAATTCTAGATTTTCTCTTCCTATTTTTTCTTCTGCTACTTCTAGTTGAGGTCACACTAATCACCTCGCTATTATCTTTCGAAATAAAGTAAAATATTAATTTTATTAGGATTGTATTCACGTACAGTATTAATACTTATTCTGCTCAGAATAAACAAAACAAATTCCTTTCTTTTGATGTACACATATTTTAAATGGTCTAGTTATTTTTGTAATTTTTGTTCGAAAAATTTCATAATGATATAATACTTAGAGTATTTAAAATCATTCATTTCATAGGAAGTCTAATACCAACAATTCTTACACGTGGAAAGACCCGCTTTAAATTAATTAAGTAGGGGCTTAATAAAATTGTATTTATCCGATGACTACCCGCTCTAATACCTCCTTTTTTCAAAAGAGAGAGTAAAGATCGGTTATATCCCTGGATAACGAGTTCTAAGTGTCAAAGACACTAAGAACTCTGTTTATGTAAGTTTCACTTTATTAAACCTATTTAAAGGAGGCATATGAAATAATGCATTTAAGTGATTCTTGTATTTTTACGATAAGTGAAGTTCGTAAACAATTTCCGGCATTAAGAAGAATTTACAATGGTAAACCAGCTGCTTATTTAGATGGGCCAGGTGGATCACAAGTGGTTAATTCATCTATAGAAGCCGTAGCAAACTATATGATAAATGGTGGTGCAAATCTTCACGGAGAATTTCCGACTAGTAGAGAAACAGAAGGTATAATAATGGAAGCTAAAGAAGCTATTGCAGATATGTTTGGAGCAAAAGCAAAAGAAGTGGCATTTGGAGCAAATACTACAACGTTAGAGTTTTCAATTTCAAGAGCTATTTCTAGAAATTGGGACGAGGGAGATGAAATTGTTATCTCTGAACTAGATCATAGAGCAAATGTAGATCCGTGGCTTTTAGTTGCAAAAGATAAGAAAATGATAGTGCGCTCCCTAAAAGTTAATCCGGATACTCTGACTTTAGATTTAAGTGATCTTGGTTCGATTATTAATAATAAAACTCGTGTTGTTGCAGTGGGGCTTGCTTCGAATGCTGTTGGAACTATAAATGAAGTGGAGTATATTTCTAGTCGTGCAAAAGCTGCGGGGGCTATAGTTGTAGTAGATGCCGTTCATGCAGCACCGCATTTTTCAATTAATCGTGATAAGCTAAGAGCAGATATTTTATTATGTTCATCCTATAAATTTTTTGGTCCCCATGTGGGGATAGCGGTAATTAAAGAAGAGTTATTTGAAAGAATGAACACATACAAATTAGAACCAGCATCGAACGATATACCTGATAAGCTTGAAACTGGCACTCAAAATCATGAGTGTATATCTGGTATTAAACCAGCCGTTGAATTTATTTCATCACTAGGCACAGGTAAAAACCGTAAAGAAAGGATAGTTTCAGGTTTTGAGAGAATTGAAGAGCAAGAGAATAGATTAGCAGCAAAAATCCGAAAGAGGTTAGGAAAGTTAAAAAAAGTAACATTATATCAAGCTCCAGAATGGTGTAAAAAGACTCCAACTATTGCTTTTAGAATAGAGGATATGTCTCCAAAGGATGTATGCAGGATAATGGCTGAAGAATATTCTATATTTATAGCGGATGGTGATTTTTACGCTACTACCTTAGCTGATAAGCTTGATGTTAATAAGAGTGGCGGATGGATACGTGCAGGGCTAGCACCTTACAATAGCGAAGAGGAGGTCGATAGATTTATAGATGCTATTAAGAGAATAACTGGTGTGTAGTTATCTAAGTAATTTGGGTCGGTAAATGGGTTGAAATTCATATAGTGTATTACTTCCTAACGAAATATGGATATAGGGAAGTAAGTGTTTTAGTTTTATTAGATATCCGATGAGAGATAGTGTTATACTATCTCTTTATTTGTTATCAACTATTAAGTTAAGTAAATAAGATGATGAAAAAACTACAAAATATGACACAATATGATTTGTAATGACAAGAAATTTATAGAATGTTATACTTAATTTATATGATGAGTTCATCTTGATAAGATGGTAAGCGCGATAGGGTCGAGAAAGATTTCGAAAATAGAGCAAGAACATTAGCTGGATATGATAGTCTTAAGAGGAACTCTTCATTACTGGAGTAACAGGTGTTACCGAATTACCGACTAAGTAACACTATAATTAAATGTGAATTGAATTTTCAACCCGTATAAACAAGGTGAATTATTATTTTATCATCTTTGAAAATCATAACAAGCATCCGAAAATACATATTGGTGATTGACCAAGTTATCTGTAAAACAAAATATTATATTAAAATTAATACCATAAAAATAGACCAAGATTGCGGATGATAACAATGCGAAATATAAATCAACACAGAATGTTTAATTTATTAGTACAGTAAGTGTAACTGTACTAATAATATTAATAATTCTTTTAAAATAGTAGCAAAAAGGTATTGATACAGATGTAAAAATAGTATATAATAGACTCATAAGATAACAAAAACAAATTGAAATTTTAGTTGAAATGTAAATGAAAGAATCAAAACATCAATAATTTATTGGTGTGATTAAGGAGTGAATATAAATGATGAAACAATGGACAGGTTTTAAGAGTGGTAAATGGGCAGAAGAAATAGATGTAAGAGATTTTATTCAGAAGAACTACACAGTATATGAAGGAGATAAAAGCTTTTTAGCAGCTCCTACAGAAAAGACTAAGAAAGTTTGGGATAAAGCAGAATCTCTTATTATAGAAGAAATCAAAAAAGGTGTTATGGATGTTGAGACTAACAAATTCTCAGGAATAAACAGTTTTGAACCAGGATACTTAGATAGAGAAAATGAGGTTATTGTTGGTTTTCAAACAGACGCTCCATTAAAAAGAATAATGAATCCATTTGGTGGAATGAGAATGGTAGAGCAATCTCTTGAAGCTTATGGATTTGAAATGAATGCAGAATTAAATAAGAATTTTAAGGAGTATAGAAAAACTCACAATGAAGGTGTTTTCGATGCTTACACAGAAGAGATGAGAAAAGCAAGAACAGTAGGATTACTTACAGGGCTTCCTGATGCTTATGGAAGAGGAAGAATAATAGGTGACTATAGAAGAATAGCTCTTTATGGAATGGACTTCCTAATTGCTCAAAAGAAAAAAGACTTGAAAGAGTTAAAAGGATCATCAGAAGAAATTATAAGACTTAGAGAAGAAGTGAATATGCAGATTCGTGCTATGGTTGAGATAAAGGCAATGGCTGCATCATACGGAATTGATATATCAAAATCGGCTGAAAATGCGGTAGAAGCTGTTCAATTCTTATACTTTGGATACTTAGCTGGAGTTAAAGAAAACAACGGAGCTGCAATGTCACTAGGAAGAAATACTAGTTTCTTAGATATATATATAGAAAGAGATTTACAAGCAGGACTTATAACAGAAGAGCAAGCTCAAGAAATAATTGATCAGTTTGTTATAAAGTTAAGAATGGTAAGACACTTAAGAACTCCTGAATACAATGACTTATTTGCAGGAGATCCAAATTGGATAACAGAATCAATAGGTGGAGTTGGTGTAAATGGAAAGCCGCTTGTAACTAAGACAGCTTACAGATTCCTACACACATTAACTAATTTAACACCAGCACCAGAGCCAAACATGACTGTATTATGGTCAGAGAAGTTGCCAGAGAACTTCAAAAAATATTGTGCAGAAATGTCCATAAAGACAGATGCTATTCAATATGAAAATGATGATATAATGAGACCAATATACGGAGATGACTATGCTATAGCTTGCTGTGTATCTGCTATGGAAGTTGGTAAGAGAATGCAGTTCTTCGGAGCAAGAACAAACCTTGCAAAAGCATTATTGTATGCTATAAACGGCGGAGTTGATGAAAAGAAAAAAGCTAAAGATGGAAGCCTAATTGAACTTGTACCAGGAATTGAAAAGATAACTGATGAAGTTCTTGATTTTGATAAAGTAATGAAAAGCTACAATAAAGTTATGGAATATGTAGCGGAGTTATATGTTGATACAATGAATACAATTCACTACATGCATGACAAATATGCTTATGAAGCAGGACAAATGGCTCTTCACGATACTAGCGTTAAAAGATTTATGGCTTTTGGTATAGCAGGACTATCAGTTGCTGCTGACTCACTAAGTGCTATAAAATTTGCTAAGGTTACACCTATAAGAAATGAACAGGGAATAGCTGTTGACTTTAAGATAGAAGGAGATTTTCCTAAGTTTGGTAATGACGATGATAGAGTTGACGATATAGCTGTAGAAGTAACAAAGAAATTCTCAACTGAGCTTAAAAAGCACAAAACTTATAGAGATGCAGAACATTCACTTTCAGTTCTTACTATAACATCTAACGTAGTATATGGTAAGAAGACAGGTTCAACTCCAGATGGAAGAAAAGCGGGAGAAGCTTTTGCGCCAGGAGCAAACCCAATGCATGGAAGAGATGAAAATGGAGCACTTGCATCATTAAACTCAGTAGCTAAAATACCATACAGAGAATATTGTCAAGATGGAGTTTCTAACACATTCTCTATAATACCAGATGCCCTTGGAAAAGATGAAGAAAGCAGAGTAAATAACCTTGCAAATATGATGGATGGATATTTTGGACAAGCAGCTTTCCACTTAAATGTAAATGTACTTAGAAGAGAAACATTAGAAGATGCCATGGAGCATCCAGAGAAATATCCAACTTTAACAATAAGAGTTTCAGGATACGCTGTTCACTTCAACAGATTGACTAAGGAACAACAAAGGGAAGTTATAAGTAGAACATTCCATGGAACAATGTAAGAAATACTAAAGATATATTGTAGTACCCCCTATAATATAATAATATATAGATATTATACAATTGCCCGTTGTTATTTAGCAGCGGGCAATAATTATAAGTGGGCAGTTGAGAATTAATAGTGTATAACTATATATTTGTGAAGAATCCATTTTAAGTTTCATTTTTAATAAGATTAAGTTAAAATTAAAGCAAGTTTTAATTTTAAGTAGTATGTTTTAGCGAAGATAAAACAGGCATTGAAGAAATCAGTTGTGTTTCCGACGTAAGAAGGAAAGACCTACTTAACTATCCGCTGTCAACTAAAGAAAGAGGAGGTAATAAGAATGACCATGGGAAGAATACATTCATTTGAAAGTATGGGGCTGGTAGATGGACCAGGAATAAGGACAGTAGTATTCATGCAGGGGTGTGCCTTAAGATGTTCATATTGTCACAATCCAGATACATGGGCTTTTGCAGGTGGTACAGAAATGACACCGCAGGAACTTGTTAAGAAAATAAGTAGATTTAAACCTTATTTTAAAGATGGTGGCGGAGTTACATTTTCTGGCGGAGATCCTTTAATGCAGCCAGAATTTTTAATAGAAACGTTAAAATTATGCAAAGATGCGGGAATTCATACTACGATAGATACTGCTGGATATGGTAAAGGAGAATATGAAAAAATATTAAAATATACAGACTTAGTTCTTTTAGATATAAAGCATGTTGATGATGAGGGATATAGAGGTTTGACAGGGGCGAGTAAAACAGGGTTTGATATATTCTTAGAAGCTGTACAAAAATCAGGAACAAAGCTTTGGATAAGACATGTAGTAGTGCCAGGTATAACCGATTCTAACGATCATATAAAAAAGCTTGCTAAAATGATAAAGGGAATTAAAAATGTAGAAAAAATTGAACTTCTTCCATACCATACTTTAGGGGTGGATAAGTATAAAAAGCTAGGAATAGAGTATAAGTTGGAAGATATCGAGTCAATGGATAAGGACGATTTAAACAATTTAGAAAATGTATTGAAAGAAGAATTAAGTAGTTAGGAAGATTGCTTCTATATTTATAAGTAAATAGAAGATAGTTGTGAAATAGATGAGTTTTGTTAACAAAAACTCATCTGTTATTTTGAATAAATTTAATATATAAAAAGCAAGGTTTAATAATTTAATAAAAGTTTGTATAATAACAGTTTTCAATGGCCTTTGTGGCGTTGGAAGCTGTTATTCTTTATTATTTTAAAATACCGAGAAAGGAAACAATATAAAGAGAAAAAAAGTATGGTTTATTACATAAAGTGTTATGTAAATATAAATAGAGAAATATGCGGAATTCTATTATCACAATATACTGAAAATTGTAATAACAATGATATGGAATTATATGGAATAAGATGATAATATTATTTTAGGGATAAATTACATATATCCTTTTAAGTTAAATATATTTTCCGAAGGGGGAAAGTAAAAAATGGGGAATGAAAAATACTTAGCGGAAACAAAGAAAACAATGTCTCCTATCATAGCAGTGGAAGAAGCATCAAGATGTCTTCTATGTCATGATGCTCCATGTAGTAAAGCTTGTCCTGCAGGAACTGACCCTGCAAAATTCATCCGTTCAATTCGTTTTAGAAATTTAAAAGGTGCAGTAGAGACTATAAGAGCAAATAACCCACTTGGAGGTATTTGCGCCAGAATATGTCCTTATGATAAGTATTGTGAAGGAGCTTGTAGTAGGACAGAAATAGACAAGCCTATAAAAATCGGTGAATTACAAAGATATTTAACAGATTATGAAAAATCTATAGATATAGAGATATTGGAAAAATCACAGTTAACTAAAGAGAAGGTAGCTATTATAGGATCGGGGCCAAGTGGGCTTACTGCAGCGGCAATGTTAGCACAAAAAGGATATAAGGTTACTATATTTGAAGAAAAAGATGTTTTAGGTGGATGGTTAACATATGGAATACCACCACAAAGGTTACAGCAGGAAGTCGTGGAAAATGAAATAAGCTATATAAAAAAATTGGGCATTGAGGTCAAAACTAATTGTAAAATAGGAGAGAAAAATACTATTGATTGTTTAAGGAATGATGAATATAAAGCGTTTTTAGTAGCATGCGGAGCACAAAAAGGTAAAAGAGTAGATATAAAAGGTGCTGATTTAGAAGGTGTTGTAAATGGTGTGGATTTCTTGGCTGAAGCTAAAACTAAAAAAGGTGAAGTTAAAGTTGGTAGTTATGTAATTGTTATAGGCGGTGGAGATGTTGCCATGGATTGTGCTTCAACAGCGAAACTACTAGGTGCTAAAGATGTTAAAATAGTGTATAGAAGAACTATAGAGAAAATGCCCGCTAGTAATGAAGAAAAACAATACATCCAGGGAGTATTAAAAATCCCTATATTTACAGGATTCAAACCATTAGAAATATTGAGCAAAGAAGGAAAGGTTACAGGATTTAAAGCAGAAGGTATGTTTGATGGATCAACAATGGAATTAGAAGCTAATATGATATTGTTTGCCATTGGACAAGAAGTTGAAGATATTTATAAGATAGCAGACCCTAATTTAGAAGATGTATTTGTATCTGGGGATATAGTTGAGGGAGATAAGACGGTTGTTCAAGCGGTTGCAACTGGTAAATTAGCTGCAGAGAAGATAGAAGCTTATTTAAATGGAAAAAGAGAATCGGATGAAGCAACCATAGAAGCCGCATCATCTAAGGAGGGTGTAAAGTAATGAAAAAGAAAGATCTTTCAATAGAGTTTTGTGGAGTAAAATGTGAAAATCCCTTTTTCCTATCATCCTCACCAGTAGGAAACAATTATGAAATGTGTGCAAAAGCATTAGAAACCGGTTGGGGTGGTATAGTATTTAAAACGGTTGGAGTTTTTATACCAAATGAAGTTTCACCACGTTTTGATACTTTGAGAAAAGAATCTACTCCATTTGTAGGATTTAAAAATATGGAGATGATAGCTGAACATCCATTGGACTATAATCTTGAACAAATGAGATTACTAAAGCAAAATTATCCTAATAAAGTTTTAATAGCTTCTATAATGGGAGAAAATGAAGAAGAATGGACTAAACTTGCTCAGCTTGTTACTGAAGTTGGTGCGGATATCATAGAATGTAACTTCTCATGTCCGCAAATGACAACCAGTGCAATGGGTTCTGATGTTGGGCAAAACCCAGAATTAGTTAAGAAATATACGGCAGCAGTAAAAAGAGGAACACATCTTCCGATTTTAGCTAAGATGACGCCTAATCTTGGAAATATGGAACCACCAGCAATTGGAGCGGTAGAAGGCGGTGCTACAGGAATCGCGGCTATAAATACAATAAAATGTATAACTGGTGTAGATTTTGACAAACTCGTTGGTACGCCAATTGTTAATGGTAAGTCATCAATATCTGGATACTCAGGAAAAGCTATAAAACCAATAGCTCTTAGATTTATTGCCCAGTTAGCTAAAGAGCCTAAGCTTAAAAACGCACAAATAAGTGGTATAGGTGGAATAGAAACATGGGAAGATGCACTTGAATTCATAATGCTTGGAGCAAGTAATATTCAGGTTACTACAGCTATAATGCAATACGGATATAGAATAGTTGAAGATATGATAAGTGGGCTTTCATACTTTATGGAAGAGAAAGGAATAGAAAAGCTTCGAGATTTAGTTGGAGTTGCTCTAAATAATATGGCTCCAGCTGAAGCTCTAGATCGTAATTATGTGGTATATCCCAATTTTGCACATGATAAATGTGTGGGTTGTGGTAGATGCTATATATCTTGCTATGATGGGGGACACCAAGCTGTAGTGTGGGATGGTGAGGCTAGAAGACCTTCGCTTAATAAGGATAATTGTGTTGGTTGCCATTTATGTTCTTTAGTATGTCCAGTTGATAAATGTATAACAAAGGGAGAAATAATCTTTAAAAATGGAGAAATGCCAAGGGAAGTGGTATTGTAGGTATTGAAATTTTGGCCAGAACTTAATAGTTCTGGTTTTTTTGCTTTAAAATAACTTGTATTTTAAAATTCTTAACCTGAGATAAAGTAAGTAATTTGGTTAACGGATGATATTTATACATATTATTTTGGTAAATTTATGGAAAATGATTTTGTACAAAAACTAAAGATATTTTATAAAAATCCGAAAAATCTCAGATAAGGCCAATGATTAAGGGCGAAATAAAAACTGTTTTTTTATGCACATATATGCTATACTAATTATATAATATATTACAATATATATTACATACTATACTAATTGGTAGTAATATTGAATGAAAAATATCGATGAGTTTATAATATATTAATTTAAAAGGGGACAAAGATTATGATTTTCTATGATGAAAATAACTTGGATGTAATAGAAAAGGATTTAAGATATTTACAATTACTATCTAAGCAGTATCCAACAATATCGAGCGCAAGTACAGAAATAATTAATCTTCAAGCTATTTTAAACTTACCTAAAGGAACAGAACACTTTATGACTGATGTGCATGGAGAGTATGAATCCTTTACTCATATGCTTAGAAATGCTTCAGGAGTTATAAAGCGAAAAATAGACGACGTGTTTGGTAACTCCCTTCGTGAAGAACAAAAATCATCACTTGCAACGTTAATTTATTATCCAGACCAAAAGTTAGAACTTATTAAACAAACAGAAAATAATTTAGAAGATTGGTATAAGATAACTCTTTACCAATTAATTGATTTATGTAAAAATATATGTTCAAAGTACACTCGCTCAAAGGTTAGAAAGGCCTTGCCAGGGGATTTTGCTTATATTATTGAAGAACTACTTCATGAACATGATGACAGAGTAGATAAGCAGGCTTATTATAATGGAATTATAAAAACTATAATTGATATAGATCGTGCGGGAGAATTTATTGTTGCTATATCTAATGTTATTCAGAGGCTTGTTGTTGATAGGCTTCATATTATAGGAGATATTTATGATAGAGGACCAGGTGCAGAGATTATTATGGATGCTCTAATGGACCATCACTCTGTTGATATTCAATGGGGGAATCATGATTTATTATGGATGGGGGCTGCTGCAGGCTGTGAAGCTTGCATCTGTAACGTAATTAGAATATCCTTAAGGTATTCTAACCTAAGGACTATTGAAGATGGTTATGGAATTAATTTACTACCTTTAGCTACCTTTGCAATGGAATTTTACAATGACGATCCTTGTAGTGGCTTTGCAACTAAAACATTAGACAAAAATATAAGTGAAAATGAGTTAAGCCTTCTTGCTAAGATGCATAAAGCTATTTCTATACTTCAATTTAAGGTTGAAGGGCATATTATTAAAAGGCATCCTGAATTTAAAATGGATGACAGATTGCTTTTAGATAAAGTAAATATAGAAAAGCAAGAAATTGAGTTATATGGCGGAAATTATAAATTAAATGATACTTTATTTCCAACAGTTGACTGGAATGATCCATATGCCTTAAGTGATAGAGAAAAGGATTTATTAGAGAAGCTTACTCGTTCATTTATAAATAGTGAAAAGCTCCAAAGGCATATTAAGTTTTTATATAGTAAAGGGAGCATGTATTTGATATATAATTCTAATCTCCTATTCCATGGATGTATCCCTTTAAATGAGGATGGAAGCTTTAAAGAGATGAAAATAGGAAGCATTAAATATAGTGGAAAAGCATTACTAGATAGGATTGATCGTGTAGCAAGAGACTCTTACTTCTTTAAGGAAGATCCCCAGTTGAAAAAGTATGGTATGGATATGATGTGGTATTTATGGTGTGGGCCAGATTCACCTGTGTTTGGAAAACAGAGAATGACCACTTTTGAAAGATATTTTGTTAAAGATAAGAGCACTCATTTTGAGAAGAAAGATTATTATTATAAATATAGAGATAATGAAACTGTGTGCAAAAACATTTTATCAGAGTTTAAGCTAGATCCTGAGACTTCCCATATAATTAATGGGCATATTCCTGTAAAGACAAAAGAAGGGGAAAGCCCTATTAAGGCAAATGGAAGATTACTTGTAATTGACGGAGGTTTCTGTAAAGCTTACCAACCACAGACGGGAATTGCAGGATATACCCTGATTTATAACTCTTATGGTCTTTTGTTAACATCACATGAACCGTTTGCAGCTATCAAAAATGCTGTTCAAGAGGATAAGGATATTATATCTTCAACTAGTATATTGGAACATGTAGCCATAAGACAAAGAGTAGATGATACTGATATAGGTATAGATTTAAGAAGGCGAATAGCAGATTTAGAGAAGCTTCTTATAGCTTATAGAAAAGGGCTGATTAAAGAAGGAAGCGGCGAGATAATTGCATAGATGCAGGAAAGGGCGGCTTAACCGTAAGTTACGGCATGTTATAAGGTTAGGCTTATGATGTTTCATCAGCCCTCACTTCGAGGACAGAATCTAATACTAAAACACCTTTAAAAGCTCCAATTATTTTTAATGTTTTCTTACAGAAAACTGTAAAAATAATTGAGGGCTTTTAAGTGTTTTAGTATAAGATTTTGTAACCTCTTGTTCGAAGCTGATTCCACACCATAAACCTAACCTTATAATAGGTGTAAATTATAGTTTTAAATCTAACTTTCTAAATCACATGCTGTAAATTGTCCACACTAAAAGGCATGCTAATGCCTTATGACGAAGTCTTAGAAAAGTTTCTTTTTTCTGATTTATACTTATATTATAAAATATAACAAGATAATTGCCCGCTAGGGCTCTAGTATAAAATTGGTACATATTCTTAGCGAAAATTTTAAAATAGGATATAATTAGAATACAGAGCTTTTTAATATCATTAAATGAGTCGCATCAGTAAATAAAGGCGATGCAATATAATTTTTTTACTTAGTATCAGTTTTTCTTCATGGAAAATGCATATTTGTATAATATAATTATTTATTAATGGTCCAAAATTTAAGGTATCATAAAAACAAATAGGTATTTTGGGCAAAAGTATACTATAGTTTTATATATAAAACTATAGTATACTTTTTAGAGCGAGGCTTTATGTATTAATGTTTGACGAAAACAACGTTAATAGCTTTAATTAAAGCTTCAACTGTATCACCTTGTTTAAATCCAGCATCCTCTAAGCTTTCTTTAGTCATTACAGACGTAACGACAGGAGAGTTGGCTCATCCATCAACAGACATTTTTATCTGAGCCATAACAGCATCAGATTTTATGTCTTCAACTTTACCAACTAACTTATTTCTTACACCAGCTTCCATAATTAATTATCTCCTTTCTTGTCTTGAAATCAATATTAGCATTTGTAATAGTTAAACTTAAATCCATAATTTTAATTTATAGGTTCTATAAGCTAAAGTTATGGATTTAAAACTCTTAGAAGGTTAGGTTTATAGTGTTACGTCAGCCCTTCAAACTATGCTATACATTATAATTAGGTCGTAATATTCTTATTGTGTAAACATATCTAATTATCTAGATTTTTAAATATTAGGGTGCTAACGCACTAGGTAATTGTTTAAATTAAATATCTTATTATCATATTAGTTATAATTCTATTATCATTTTATGCTGTCGCATAATAGATTAGGGAATTGAAAATTAAGAGATTTGATTATTAGAAAAACTTATGTAACTTCTGTGTCAGCTAAAAGAACGTTATAATAATAATCTAAATTTTGGTATGTTTTAAGAGTAGGTTTATAGTGTGAAGTCAGCTTCGAATAAAGGATTACAGAATCTTATACAAATAAACTTGCAAGCTCATAATATTTTTCACAGTTTTATGTAAGAAAACATTGAAAAATATTGGAGCTTTTAAAGGTCTATTTGTATTAGATTCTGTTCCTGAAGTGATGGTTGATGAAACACTATAAGCCTACTCTCAAAATAATGTTCTAAATTTACAATTAAGTCGTACTCTCCTATAAAAGTGCAGAGAACATTCTGGAAAAGGCTTCGAAGGCTTTTGTAAGAGGAGAAAGATTATTAAAATAATCTTCAGTTACTCTTTTACTTCTTTTTAGATCTTCAAAAAATAAATTTTCAAGTTCTTCAGTAGTTTCCTCGTCATAAATTACTGCGTTAATTTCATAGTTTAATACATAACTTCTAATGTCCATATTGGCAGTACCAACAGTACATATTTTGCCATCTATTGAGGTGGTTTTTGCATGAATAAAGCTATCACCGTCATAAAGATATACCCTAACTCCATTTCGTGCTAATTCTGATAAATAGGTTCTAGAAGCGTAGTGAACCAGAATGTGATCGTACCTTGCTGGAAATAATATATGAACACTAACTCCACTTAGTACGGCTATTTTTAGAGCATTTAATATGCTTTCGCTTGGTATAAAATAGGGAGTAGTTATATAAACATGATCCTTTGCCATGCCAATCATTTTCAAAATAGTTTGCTCTATAGCAGGGAATTCTGAGTCTGGGCCGCTTTTAACTAGTTGCATTAGTTTTCCGTTACCGCTCACTATTTCAGGAAAGAACTCCTCAAAGTTATCCCCGTAATAGAAAAATTCTTTATTAGCTTCTTTTATAGTAGCAAAGTCGTCTAGGAAAACTGCCTGTAATCCGTAAACAAAATCACCTTTAACCATAATGTGAGTATCTCGCCAGTATCCAAACTTGCTCTTGCCCATGTATTCGTCGCCGATGTTTATGCCGCCAATAAAGCCGACTTTCCCATCAATTACTACAATTTTTCTATGATTACGGTAATTAATTTGGGTGTTTATTTGTCTAAGTAAAGGGGCAAGAAAATAAGAATATTGGACAACATCCACTCCAGCATCCTTTAGTTCTTTGATATAGCTTTTTTTTAATCTAATACATCCTACCCTATCGAGCATTATTCGTACTTTAATACCTTCTTGTGACTTTTTTGTAAGAATATCCTTTATTTCATTACCAATACCATCACTTTTTACTATATAGTATTCCATGTGAATGTGATTTTTGGCTTTTAACAATTCCTCTTTCAATATTTTAAATTTTTCATTACCGTCCTTAAAAATTTTTATACTATTATCTTTAAAAAGAGGAGATTCACTATTTTTTGAAAGCAACTCTATTAAAGGGGTATAGGTGCTGTCTTTAACATTTTTTATCACTTCATAGATTAGTTCCTCTAAGTTGATACTAGTTTCATTATGGAGTTTATGTTTCTTCCAATTTCGTCCTAAGAAAATATATAGAAACAAACCTACTGGAGGAAGTACAATAAAGACTAACAACCAAGCAATGGTTTTTTCAGGATTCTTCCGTTCTAGGACTATTAAGAAAATGGATACAAGTGCATTTATGAGGAATATCCAATATAAAGTAGATCTCATAATTAACCCCCTTTCACAGCAATTATTTTATTTAAGAATACGCTTTAGTTATATTCGTAAGTATTGAATGGTTTTTGAATACTTACTTAATTATAACATATTTGGAAAGTTGAAATATGTACCTAAAAATATAAGATTATAGTTAAGCTATCATGATCAATATCAGATTTTCTTAGTAAGGTATCTTTTACTTTGCCCATTAGTGTGTGGTTTTAGTCGCATTTAGTAGTTGTTATAGAGAATATCCTAAACTTAACTCTATAATATGAAGTAAAAAAGGAATTTTAGATTGAATCTAGAATAGTTAATACTTAATATACTAAATATGAAACCTAAGAATAGTAATTTTTATGGAATAGATCTATTAAATAATCTTAATAAAGTATAGTTGAAAGGATGAGGGTTTATGGACTTTGGGAAAATAATATATTATTCAGCTACACCTATTTTTACTTTACTACTTATTTTTTTACTTTATGCAGTAATAAAAAATCTTAAAAATAATAAGAAATAACTAAGGTGTTTATACTATAGGTGAAATTAAATAATTTAATCTAATTTTACTTATAGTATAGGAGAGTGATAATATATGCCACCATTAGTAGTTAAGGCAAGTACGAAAAGTATTAATAATAGTACTGCAGTAAAGTGTGAGAGTAGAGGTTTTAGTTTTATCTTAGAACAGACAAAAGAAGCACCAGAAAAAAATTATGCAATGAATCCAATGGAAGCAGTATTATGTTCCTTAGGAGGATGTGGAGTTATTACTGCAATCAATTATGCGAATAAAAACAATATTAAATTAAATGATGTTTCCATTGAACTAGAAGGCAATTTTGATACTGATGGAATGATGGGAATGAAGGATGTTAGACCTGGATATAAGGATATAAGATGCAAAGTTATATTAGATACCGATGCAAATACTGAGCAAGTTCATAATTTGATAAAATGCATAAATGAGTCAGCACCGGTTGTTGATACTATCAATAATCCAGTAAATTTAACTATGGAAGCGGTAGTTACAGCTAATCACTAATAATAAATAGAAAGAACGAAATTTACATATTTTGTGATTTCGTTCTTTTTTGTTGTGGAAAGTAATGGTGTTTTTAAGCTTTTATTAAAGAAAGTGGACCGATTATAGATAGAGTTACATATTCTAATAATAAAAGAATTTAACTAGATGTTTAGTATATAGGTTTACTACGAATTGAATTGCTTAAATATATGTTCACTACTAACTATATGTTTGTGTGAATTGATTTTTACTGTATGATTACTTAGGCATTTTTTCTTAAAAGGAATTATTATAAATTTAAATAATTTATGGATATGGTGATGAAGAATGGGAAATGGTGTTAACTCTCTTAAACTTGTCTTAAGTGAGAAAGAGTCATTAAATCAAGTTTTAAACTTCGGTTATATCAAGGTAAAGAATCTATTAAAGGGCCAAACATCTCAATTCATCAACCTATACGAGAATTGCTGTGAAGCAGTTGCCATTCTTGATAATCAAGACAAAATTGTAAATATAAATAAAAGTTTCACGAAGATTTTTCAATATTCAGCTCATGAAGTAATTGGAAAAGAAATAAATAGTGTAATTTCAAGTGATGATATAAATAAAGGTAAGGTTAGTATTCCTAGAATAGCACTAGATAGAGAACACATTAGCCAGGAAACTATAAGGAGAAGGAAGGATGGAAAATTAATAAATGTAAATATAATAACTTTACCAGTAATAGTAAGTAATAAACAAATAGGACTTTCTGTTATATATGAAGATATAACAGAAAAGAAGAGAATAGAACAGGAAATGAAAGACTATCAAGAATGGTTAAAAGTAACTTTATCTAGTATAGGAGATGGAGTTATAGCTACAGATAAGAAGGGGAAGATAAAATTTATAAATGATGCAGCTGCGAAACTTACCGGATATAGTATAGAAGAAGCAGAGGGGAACAATCTCAGAAGAATATTTAATATAATATGTAGAAAAACATATGATGAAACTTTTAGTAGACGAGAGGATTTGCTTACTACGATAATAGATGAAGGAAGTCAATTTAAAAGCGATGAAGACATTATTCTAGTTTCTAAAGAAAATAAAAGATATAGTATAAGTATAGCAGTTGCACCAATAAAAAGTGAATGTAAGGGGGATATCGGAACAGTAATTACCTTTAGAAATATTACAGATAGGGTTTTGCTGGAAGAAAAACTAATGAAAATTAGTATATGTGACAGTTTGACTGGCGTTTATAATCGAACTTATTTTCATAATTTTATCAGTGAATGTGATAAAAAAAGGCTAACTAACCTTGGATTAATTGTATGTGATTTAGATGGATTAAAAATTATCAATGATACATTAGGGCATTTTATAGGAGATGAGTTAATAATCAGTGCTGCTAATGTATTAAGGAGAGTTAGTAATAATAAGCATATTGTGGCAAGAATAGGCGGAGATGAGTTTATAGTTTTGCTAAAAAACAGTAGTGAAAAGGAAGTTAACAAACTAAATAAAAGGATTAAAATTGAAATAGCAAAAAACAATTTTAATAGTGACAAGATACATTTAAGTATGTCAACAGGAACAGCATTTAGTGGAGATAGTTTTAAGCCTATAAAAGATATTTTTAAGGAAGCTGATAACAAGATGTATGCTTCTAAACTAAATGGAAAGGATAACACAAGAAGTGTTATAATGAGAACTCTGATAAAAGCTCTCAAAGAAAGAGATTTTGTTATGGAAGGGCATATAGAAAGAATGAAAAGTTTATCAGTAGGATTTGGAAAAAGGTTAGGATTACCAAGTAGTATTATGAACTCACTAGAACTTCTTGCACAATTCCATGATATTGGTAAGGTGGGGGTTTCTGATAGAATAATAAAAAAGCCTGGTGAGTTGAATCAAGATGAAAAAGATGAAATGATGCGTCATAGTGAGATAGGATATAGGATTGCGAAACACACCCCTGATTTGGAACAGATTGCTGAATTAATATTAAAACATCATGAGAGTTGGAATGGAAAGGGGTATCCTATTGGTATTAAAGGAGTGGATATTCCTCTAGAGTGTAGAATAATCTCAATTATTGATGCTTATGATTCTATGACAAGTAAAAGGCCGTATAAGAAAGTTATGAGGAAAAGAGAAGCCATAGAGGAATTGAAAAAGTTTAGCGGTACTCAATTTGACCCTCTATTGGTTAATAAATTCATTAAATATTTGGAATCAAAAACTTAAAGCTTTAAGGCGGCTAGTAAATGTTTTAGCTAGCAGCCTTAAAGTCAAGTTTAATGCGTAAATGAATTTGTAAATTAAGCATTAACCTCAGTAGAAACTTCTGTAGACTTCTTTTCCTTATTTCCAAAATAAGTTGACAGAAGAATCAGTAGGCCACCAATTATTTGAAATACAGTCATAGTTTCTTTTAAGAATATAACACCAAAAATAACAGCTGATATTGGATCTATATAGCTTACAATGGCTATACTTTGAGCTCTTAAGTCCTTCATGGCAGAAAAGTATAGTAAATAAGGTATTCCTGTATGCACTAAGCCGACTATTAATATAAATATTAAAGTCTTACTGCTTGATATATGAAGATTACTTCTGTGGATAATAAAAGGAATCAAAACTAATGCAGCTGTAGAAATTTGAACTACAGTCATTTGGTAACCTGATAACCCTTTAACATATTTGTTTAATAGGACAACTGAAGAATAAAAAACGGCAGCCATAAGTCCGAAGGTAATTCCCTTAACATGATTGTATTCTATATTAGAAGTAGATGCTTGGTTGTTTAATATTAAAAATAATCCAAGTAAAGCTCCTGTAACTGCAATAAGGTTAAATTTAGTAAACCTCTCTTTTAAAATAAATGGGGATAGCAGTATTACAAATACAGGTGCAAAATAATAACTTAATGTTGCATTTGAAATCGTAGTATACTTATAGGCCTGGAATAGAAGTATCCAGTTAAATGCCATTGCAACACCTGATGCAATTAAAAAATATATGTTTTTCTTATCTATACTTTTGAGTTCTACTTCTTCACCTTTCTGCTTAGAATTATTGAAGTTTTTCGAAATAAAACCATACAACATAAGAAAAACACTGGCAGTAGCAGCACGCAAGAAAACTGTTTCTATTGACGGTAAGTCAATGTTCTTTACAAATATTCCGATACTACCCCATATGGCCATTGAAAGAATAACTTTAAACATTGCGCTCATTAAAATCCCCCCATAGTAAAAGATTATTGTCTTAAATGAAATTTTTTCAGATGGACAGTAGAGCCAAAAATATATCCTTAATTTCTGAACATTAATGTGCTCTATTACTCCTATCTGATTTAAGCTATGTTTAATTATAACATATACCTAGATAAGGTTGATAAGATAAAATATAGTTTGTTTGAGCGAAACTGAATATCTTAATGCTCTAAATTAAACCAATTTCATAATTATTTGCATATGAAATATTTATGAGATTATGATATAATTGATTTAGAAATTAATTGTTTGATTAAATAGGAGGGGAAAAATTGCTAAGGTGCGAAATCTGTGGTAAACAAGCGGATAAACATCATATAGTTTACAGAAGTCAAGGCGGCGTAGATTTTCCGATAAATTTTAGGTATCTATGTTCTGAGCATCATAGGGGAAAGAATGGGCCTCATAAGAACAGGAGATTAGATTTAGAGTATAAGATTGAAATGCAGAGAAATTTAGAGGAACTGCTGTTTAAGGACTATTATACCATGGATGAACTCTCTTTCTTGTTAGAAATAAATAGAGGGATGCTGAAAAAGCTCCTTAAAGATTATAGGTTATATAAAGAAGGATACAAGAAACCAGATATAATTCATAGGCTTATGGGCAAAAAAGTATACACAGAAGATATGATTGAAGAATATTATGATTTTATAGCAAACTTTTAACATAAATAATATATTAAATTGAGATTAGATGACAATACTAAACCCTTAGATAGATATAATACTAAAAAGGAATAAAGTGTTGTTGGTAAACATATTCTTAATTACTAATGAATTGTCAGGTGTATTTAGGCATCTGACTGAAAAAATGACTTCAATTTTCAGAATCTTGAATAATATGAAAAAACGAAGCATACTAACAACCAATTTGTATATACTTTATTTAAAAAGTGCTTTACTAAATGATGTTAAAAGCTTAATTTGTAAGCACTATTAGATTTAAATAATAAAATATGAGAATAAGGGGGAAATAAAAATGCAAGAAAATATATTGATGATTTTAAGCTTAGATGAAATGAAGAAAATTACAGAAGGATTAAAAATTGCTTTGTGCTATATGGATGAAGATGATGAAAAAATATATGAAAATAAGAGAGATAATGTTGAAGATGTATTAGTAAAGCTACTTAATGCACAATATGAATGTTCAAAAAACTAAATTAAACCCTATAATACCAATAATCACCTAAAAGCCTGAATTTATTTTATAATAATTTTAGACTTTTAGGTGATTTGTTTTAAGGAATACTATCATAGATTCTATAAAACGGAATAATTATCCAAAGTATCTTATTATAGTCACACATTATTTTATAGTTATATGGATAATCTATAAATGTAAAAAAACATATAAGGGGGCTATAAAGTGAAGGATAGATTTGAATTAGATGATATAAAAGATATTCATGTTGGTGATGTTCCAATAGCTAAAATGGGGGTAATTGATAGCCTTACAGGTAAAGATACCCATAAGGACTCAGTTCCGCTTGAAAAACTTTCATCTTACAGAAAAGGACATGAGATTGGAACTCATATAGAAAACTTACTTAAAGGAGACCAAGTAGATCGTAAAAAAGATGAACCGGAAATTGATTAAAATTTAAGAACTAAGTTTACTAAAAGCTACCTTTGCGTTAAAGATAAGGTAGCTTTTGGTATGTACAAATGCATATTGTATAAAATATAAACCACCTATATTTAAAATCTTAAAATTTAATAATGTGCAGGATATGCTTCTTCTATGCAGGCCATTCTATAGGAAACTAGAATTTATTACTATAATGTTAATATTATAACTTGCAAAAGTAAAGAATTTCTAATATTATATATATAAACAAACTATTAAAATTAATCAATATATTAAAAATTAAACTTTATAATTATGGTCCTAGATTAATGATTTATATAAAATCAAAATAAATGAATTATATGTTTTAATAACTAAGGAGGTACTGTATTATGAATCAAGGAAGACTTAATAAAGTATTAAAAGAAATGGAAGCTAGACATATACAACAAATGTTGGTTTCAGATCCAGCAGCTATATTTTATTTAACAGGAAAATGGATTCACCCTGGTGAAAGAATGCTTGCATTATACATAAATCTTAATGGAAATAATAAGTTATTTATAAATGAACTTTTCCCTGTAACTGAAGATTTAGGTGTTGAAAAAGTATGGTTTAATGATACTCAGGATGCTGTTGAAATCGTTTCAAGATATGTAGAAAAAGAAAAGCCAATGGGCGTTGATAAGAATTGGCCAGCTCGTTTCCTTTTAAGACTTATGGAATTAAAAGGTGGAAGCACATTTGTAAATGGTTCTTTAATACTAGATCGAGTTAGAATGTGCAAAGATGATCAAGAAAAGGATTTTATGAGGGAAGCGTCTAGAATAAATGACTTAGCAGTAGATAGAATGATTAAGATTGTTCCAGAAATGAATTCTGAAAAGAAAATGGGACAGATTTTATCAAGCATTTATGAAGAATTAGGAGCAGAAGGATTTTCATTTGATCCAATAATAGCTTATGGTGCAAATGCAGCTGATCCACACCACGGATGTGATAACACAGTAGTTAAAGAAGGAGATAGTGTAATAATAGATATTGGATGTGTTAAGGATTCTTACTGTTCAGATATGACTAGAACTGTATTCTATAAATATGCTTCTGATAAGGCTAGAGAAGTATATAATATAGTTTTAGAAGCTAATAAAAAGGCTATAGATATTATTAAACCAGGTGTTAGATTCTGCGATATAGACGCAGCAGCTAGAGATCATATATCTGCTCATGGTTACGGAAAATTCTTTACTCATAGAACAGGACATTCAATCGGAATAGAAACACATGATTTTGGTGATGTTTCTTCAGTAAATACTGATATAGTAGAGCCAGGCATGATATTCTCAGTAGAACCTGGTATATATTTACCAGGAGAAGTTGGAGTTAGAATAGAAGATTTAGTATTAGTTACTGAAGATGGATGCGAAATACTCAATAAGTATGATAAAGAATTAATAATAGTAGAATAAGAAAAGCATGATATAAGTTACAATAGGGCTAAATACTTGTTTTTCAAGATAAAAATGATTTCGTAATTTCAATAAATATCTAAGCGGTAGATTAGGAAAAAACCTTATCTACCGCTATTTTAAAAAGTTTTATTAAATTAATTTGTTAGTGATATTAACAATCTAAATTACATATGGGAACCATTATCATTATTTCTATTAACTCTTGCTTTTTGATGAATAGTTGCAGGATTACCACGATGCTGAAATCCATGTTCAGACTCTCTACTTTCATTACTTTCAGCTGCCATAGAATGTAATTTTGCATCTAATGGAGATAGTTTCTTTTTTTGCATGATTTTATCCCACCTTTATTTTTAATATTGAAATTAAACATCAAAAGATTATCTACCGGAATATTTTCCAGATAATCCTGGGGTTTCTTTATCCATTCTTCCTTTAGTATCTTTTACTGCTGGGTTATGAACTCTATCTTTTTTTGTTAAAACTTCAATTTTCTTTTTAACCATTTTCAACTCCCCTTTCAAAATTAGTTTTACCTTGAAGAATAGTTTTATTCTTAATAAACTGTGGTTAGTATTCCATTTTTCTTTAAAGAAAAATTCTGAATAAAACAAAAAAGTTTATTTTTATAATTGACAGTAAAATGTTTAAGTGGTAGTATTTAAGTAAATTAATAAACTTAATCTTTAGACGAGGAAGAGTAGTTAATAAGTTTAGCTTCAGAGAACTGAGGGGGGTGTGATCTCAGTGCAATAACTATTAGTGAATGGACCTCCGAGGTGTAGCCCGAAATTTAAATTAGTTCTTTAAAGAGTAGTAGCTACCGTTAGCCATACGTTATAATGGATAGAGCATGTTAGTGCTTGAAATTTTAAGGGGTATCAATTTTTTAGATACAATTTAGGTGGCACCGCGGATATCACTCCGTCCTATTGTTTAGGACGGAGTTTTTTTATTTCTCAAAATAATTTAAGAATTCTTAAATAAAAATTTTAAGGGGGGCTTAGTATGTTGTGAAGGTCAAATAAAGATACTAAAGAATCAATATTTTTTCATGTGAAAATTAATATAACAAGATTAAGAAGCTCAATGGTTAACCAAATTTATTAAATTTCTTATGTAGATGCTTGCAAGCTATTGTTAATTATTTAGAGATTTATACGTTTAGTAAACCCAAAATTAAAATTTTTAAAGAGAATAAATTAATAAAGAGGAGAGATTTGTTATGAGTATAAAAAAGATTATTATAAATTCATTATTTTTAGCTATGGGAGCAGTACTTCATCAAATGGCACCACCATTAGTTTTTGGGATGAAACCAGACTTTTCTTTAGCAATGTTATTTATCATAATGATTCTAAATGATGACTATAAGACTTGTTTAAGTGCTGGAGTTGTAGCAGGAATATTAGCAGCTGCAACAACAACTTTCCCTGGAGGTCAATTAGCAAATGTGATAGATAAACTTATAACTACTAACGTGATTTTTGTAATAATAAAACCTTTAAGAAATGTATTAAACAATCAAATAAAGATAATTATAGCCTCTGCAATTGGAACATTGGTAAGTGGAACAGCTTTTTTAATGGTAGCCTTAATAACAGTTGGATTGCCTATAAGTTTCCGTACCTTATTTTTATCAGTGGTTGCTCCAGCTTGTTTAATAAATACAGTGTGTGCAACTATATTATTTAATGCATTAAATGTCGCTCTAAAGCGAGGAGCTATCAAGGGAATATAATTAGAATGGAGGTTTTTGTACAATCTCTGTTAGTTCTTATTTTTATTGTCTTAAAAAACTAATTAAAAGATTGAACTTAAAGAAAAAGATATATCTTGTCCAGTTAAGATTAGTTGAAATAAGCCTGTGTATGCAATAGGAACATTATACATATTGCATATACAGGCTTGATATAATGAGTATATTTATCGACTGAGTTATCACTAATTAGATATTGGTTGAAAATCCAAATTTTTTAATAAAATATCTAAATTACCTTTAAAGGTAAAAAAAAGTGCGTTGTCATTGGTATCAAATACCATAAGATATTCCCTATCCTTTTCAGGGAATATTATAATTACTTGGTCAACAAAGGCGCTTAACCATTTATTCTGTATCATTATAGGCGTTTCTAAGGGAATCTTAACCATATACCCTTTATCAGGTATAGGATTAAATTTAGTATATATTCCTGTTATTCCTTTAAGGTAGTTTTCAACTTCTTTTTGTATTGCAGGGTTGTGTCTAACTTCTTTTACTATGCATTCCTTATTTATATCAAAGATTTCAATGTTAATATTTTCGTAAGCTGAAGTTTGTACTGAAGTTAAGAGTATAAAGACTAAGATAATAGCAATTTTTTTAAACATTAAGACCACCTCTTAGTTAATGTCTCCAAAAAGGAGAAATGCTATTTTGAATAAATAAGCAAATAATTAAATGGCAAACTATAAAAAATACGCATACATATATTTTTATCTAAATGGAAACTTCTTTCAGATAATTATAAAAGCAGTAATAACCAATTTAGTAACTAATTGATTATTACTGCCTACTAAAACAATGTTACTCCATTTGGTCCATTGTTCTTTCTCTATTTTTTTGCTTTTCTTCTACATTTGCTAAAGTTTCATCATCAAGTCCTGAACCATAATGCTCTAAGTATTCTTTTGTATCTTCATAGTTTTCTTTTAGGTTTTCTAAAGGATGATCATGATACTCAGAGCCATATACAATATGATTTTTTAAGTGCTGAATTTCTGATTGTCTTTCACATTGTATATCTCTTGCATGAGCTCTATTTTTAGGATCACCTATATTTGAATACTGTTCAAGGTGTCTTTCAGTTCTAGTATAATTTTCTACAGTATTAATCAATTGATCTAGACGATGTTCTGTATCTTCTTGAAGTCTTCTTTTTTGTAATTCTCTATCTTTTTCTTTATCGTTTGTCATTTTTAAATTCCTCCTTACTTGTCATATGATACACTATTATTTTGACTTTTAAGAGGAGATTTAATACTATAGAAAGTTTACTAAAATTGCAATTATTTTAGTGGTTATTTAAAGGTGTTTATTTACATATAAAAATAAATTTAATAGATAAATATTAGAAAATCTAATTTTGTTGTGTTTCCCACTGAGAAGAATAATATGCCAATACAGGTAAAATTTAGATTTCGTAAATGAATAATAAATATTAGGTTAAAGCTTTAAGGTTCTTCATGCTTATATCTAAAACCTTAAAGGAGTGAGTCAAAGCTCCTGTAGATATATAATCTACTCCAGTTTGTGCTATGGAGTTAATAGTGTCCAATGTCACATTTCCAGAGGCTTCAGTTTTAGTTCTTCCATTCACTGTTTTTACAGCAATTCTTAATGTTTCAATATCCATGTTGTCTAGCATTATTATATCAGCATTTGATTCTAAAGCTTCCCTAAGCTGATTTAAGTTTTCTACTTCGACCTCTATTTTTCTAATAAAAGGAGCATTTATCTTTACAAATTGGATAGCGTTTTTTATTCCACCCGCTGCATCAATGTGGTTATCCTTTATAAGTACTCCATCATTTAATCCAAATCTATGATTATATCCGCCTCCAATCTTCACTGAGTATTTTTCGAAAATTCTCATATTAGGTGTAGTTTTTCTTGTGTCTAAAAGTTTTGTATTTGTACCTTCTAGTTTTTGTACAAACTGTTTTGTGAGAGTGGCTATACCACTCATTCTTTGAAGAAAATTTAAAGCTGTTCTTTCTCCAGTTAAAATTGTTCTTGTGCTACCATTAACCTCTCCGATTTTTTGACGTTTATGCACTATATCACCATCTTTTACAAAAAACCTCACATCAGCATTTCCAAGAATATTAAAAACTCTTCTAAAAACTTCAAGTCCTGCTATGATTCCTTCTTCTTTTACTATTAAGTCAACAGTAGATTTTGAATCCTCAAAAACTATAGAGTTTGTTGTTATGTCTTCATAGCTTATATCTTCGTTAAGAGCTTTTTTTATAATATCATCAGCAAATAACCAATTCATTTTTTAAATCTCCTCTCAATTCAAGTAGGTTATAGATTATAATTTTTTTACTTAAACTTTCATAGTAGTCTAAAGAATGTTCAAGTTTTTTAGCAAATATGTTAGAGAAAGATATTTTGTTAATTTCTAGGTTGATTCTTTCTGCTCCTCGCTTGGAGAATACTAAAGCTTCTAATAGTGAATTACTAGCTAATCTATTAGCGCCATGAACTCCAGTACAGCTTGTTTCACCGAAAGCATATAAATTTTTCATGGAAGTTTGTCCGAATAAATTTACATCTATTCCACCCATAAAATAGTGTTGAGCGGGAGACACAGGTATAGGTTCTTTGGTTATATCAACACCATTTTCTAAGCATTTTGCATATATATTAGGAAATCTTCTTATTAAGAATTCCTTAGCCATGAAGCTTACATCAAGATAAACATTTGTGCAATTAGTTTTGATTTGTTCATCAATAATATGTTTTGTTACTACATCTCTTGGAAGTAGCTCATCGACAAAACTATTTCCCTGAGAATTTATAAGTTTACCACCTTCGCCTCTGACTGATTCGGAAATCAAAAATTTTCTTTCATTATTAGAATGTAAGAAGAACGCAGTAGGGTGAAATTGTATATAATTTAAATGTTTAATTTTAATTCGATTTTTTATAGCGATGGATATACCATTACCTGTAAGTATTCTTTGATTTGTTGAATTTTTAAAAATGCCACCTATTCCCCCAGTAGCAAATATAGTTATTTTTGAGTGAATATTAATTTGTTTATTATCTTTCACGCAGATACCACCAATACAAAGGTTATCTTTCTTGAAAATATCTACTAAGCTACAATTTTCTAATATATTTATATTATCTTTAGATTTGATGTTATCCAGTAGAACATCTTCAACTCTTTGACCGGTTATATCCTTGTAATGCACGATTCTATTTATACTATGGGCACCTTCGCGAGTATAACAGAGACCTTCTTTGTCTTCATCAAAATCTAATCCCAAGTTACAAAGGTTATCTATATTCTTTATAGATTCTTTCGCTAAAATTTTAACAGCCTCACTATTATTTTGAAATTGACCTGCCTTTAACGTATCTTCAATAAATGAATCTACATCAGTATAACCTCTTGCTACAGAAATTCCTCCTTGGGCTAGGCTTGTATTACATTCATCGATTTTACCTTTTGAAATCATAGTTATTTTTAAGTCGTTTCTTAGATTAAGGGCAGCGTAAAGGCCTGAGATACCAGTACCTACTATAAAAATATCAGTGAATATTTCCATAGGTCTTACCTCCCAAGTTCGTGCATATTAGCCAGTGCTATATAGGCTTTTAATCTTACCTCTTCATTTACTTCTATTTCATATTCCATATTTAAAAGACTATTGTATATATCCTTTAGATAAGTTTTTTTCATATTGATACATGACATGCCACCACCAGGAATATAAAATTTTTTTTCTGGATTTTTGCTTTTCATTTGATGAAGAACACCTTCCTCAGTAACAATAAGGAATTTTTCTTTTGCACTTGTATTTACAAAATTTATAATTTCACCAGTACTGCCAATGAAATCGGCTAAATCTCTCACTGGTTTTTCACATTCAGGGTGCGCCGCAATTAAAATATCCTCGTATAAGTTTCTAGCTTTTTTGAGCTCTTCGGCTTTGACTTTTTTGTGAGTTATACAAAAACCATCCCATAAAATAAATTTTTTATTTGGGATTTGTTCGGAAATATACTGACCTAAGTTTTTATCAGGTAAGAAAATTATTTCTTTCTCTTGTAAGTTTTTTATTATTTTTAAAGCATTGGAAGAAGTACAACATACATCAGATAATGCCTTTACTTCTGCAGTAGAGTTTATGTAGCAAACCACCTTTGCATTAGGGTGTTTAGCTTTTAATTCTTCAACAGCGCTAGGTTCAGCCATATCGGCCATAGGACATCCTGCATCTATTGCAGGTAAAAGAACAGTTTTTTCAGGCGATAATATTTTTGCACTTTCAGCCATGAATTTAACACCGCAAAATATGATTACTTTTTCATTACATTCTCTAGCTACCTTACTTAGGTAGTAAGAATCTCCAACCTTATCGGCTATATCCTGAATTTCTGGTCTTTGATAGTAGTGAGCTAAGATTATTGCGTTTCTCTCTTCTTTTAGCTTTAGGATTTTTTCTTTTAAATCTGTTTCCATGACTATACCTCCAAAAAATATACAATTGACATTACAGGTGTATATACACCTGACTATATATAAACTATACCACTAAAAATTATTAATGACAACCTTGCTAATTAGTATTTTATTTATTAAATAACGAAATTTATATTTAAATTTTTATAAAATTAAATATATTTTCATTTGAAGGTAAATAATAAAATAAGGTTAAAACCAAAAGAATTTAATATTTTTGATATTTTATAAGATATATCTAAGGAGGGATTTTTGTGTTAAAACATAGTATACAAGGTAATAAAAAGGGAAATGTGGATAAAAGCAGCTCTGGAGTAATAATTGTAAAGGAAAATATAGATAATCTTAGAGGAACTGAAAGAGAAAAAGCAATAAAGAAAGACATATGGGATTATTAATAGGTAATATGTACAAGTATAATAACTTTTTAAAAGGACATTATAAATAATGTACACCGGAAAATGTACATTAAAATGTTGGAGGTGTTCGATAATATGAGAGTAGGAGATAAAAGAAACTTTAAACAAAAAGGCTTTAAAGATCAACATCAGTTTTCAAAAAATCAAATAAAACAAACTATACAGAAAAGAGCTTATAACGAGAGTGGATATAACAATAAAGATGGAGAACAGTTTGTTTAAAACAAGTTTTTAGCTTTAGACTAGTCTTTAGAAACCTTCAATTTCTTCAATATATATGTAAGTATTGTAGATTAAAGTCGATTTGTAAAGGTTGACAAAAATTTATCTAGTGATAAAATTAAACTATAACCTAATTGTTTGCTTAATCGAATATTTTTAGAGATGTCTAAATTATTGGATTAGCAAATGAGTTTAATGTGTCTAAGTTGAAACCTAACAGAGAGGACTTATCTAATCTGGAGGGGAAAATTGGAATACACAGTAAATAGATGGTATAGTTGTATATATCTATAAACTTGCGTAGAAATCTAACTTTCCCTAAATAGATAATTTTAGGGAAAGTTTTTTTGTTTTAGGTTAGAACACAATATTAAACAAGAATTTTTGGCAATTGTTAGTTAGCGAATAAAGACTTTAAAATATGGTTTGGGGGGAAGTAAAATGAAAGAATTTTTAGCAGAAGAATTTATTGTAGATTCTGAAATAAGAGAATCTATACAAGAAGGAAAAAGAAGGGCTGAAGACAAAGAGTATGTAAAATCCCTTATAGAAAAAGCTAGAGAATGCAAAGGTCTAACTCACAGAGAAGCAGCTGTACTTTTAAACATTAAAGAAGAAGGAATACTAGAAGAAATGTTTAAAGTAGCAAAGGAAATAAAGGAAGCTATTTATGGGAAAAGAATAGTTTTGTTTGCTCCTCTTTATGTAAGCAGTTACTGCGTTAACAACTGCCAATATTGTGGATATCAGCATTCTAATGATACTTTTAAAAGAAGAAGATTGTCTATGGATGAATTAAGAGAAGAAATAAAAATTGTTGAATCAATGGGACATAAAAGAATTGTAATGGAGGCAGGAGAGGATCCTGTAAATTGTAATCTTGACTATATAATAGATTGTATAAAAACTATATATTCAA
Source organism: Clostridium sp. CS1-1 (assembly GCF_056135525.1). Classification (NCBI taxonomy): domain Bacteria; kingdom Bacillati; phylum Bacillota; class Clostridia; order Eubacteriales; family Clostridiaceae; genus Clostridium; species Clostridium sp. CS1-1. The sequence continues at coordinate 1,242,224 of NZ_CM148680.1, forward strand.
TGAAGTTTGATAATGGAAGTATTAGACGTATTAATATTAATATAGCAGCAACGACAGTAGAAAATTATAAAAGATTAAAAGATGCGGAAATTGGAACATATACGCTTTTCCAAGAAACATATCATAAGCCAACTTATGAGAGATTGCATCCAAATGGACCAAAGCATGATTACAATTATCATACAACAGCAATGGATAGAGCAAGAGTGGCAGGAATTGAGGATGTTGGAATTGGTGTGCTTTACGGATTATATGAATATCAGTATGAAACAGTAGCAATGCTCATGCATGCAGAGCACCTTGATAAAGATACAGGGGTTGGACCGCATACCATATCAGTTCCAAGATTAAGAGCTGCAGAGAATGTAAAACTTGAAGATTATCCTCATTTAGTAACTGATGAACAATTTGAGAAGATAGTAGCTGTCTTAAGACTTTCAGTACCTTATACTGGAATGATCATTTCTACAAGGGAAGAATCAAAATTTAGAGACAAAATTATATCTCTTGGGATTTCTCAAGTAAGCGCTGGCTCTTGTACAGGAGTTGGTGGTTACAAGGAAGAACATGGATTTCAACCAAGTGATGAAAAACCTCAGTTTGAAGTAGGGGACCATCGTTCACCAGCACAAATTCTGAAGAGTTTATGTGATTCTGGATATGTACCAAGTTACTGCACAGCTTGCTATAGGGCAGGTAGAACTGGTGATAGATTTATGGAATTTGCAAAGAGTGGTACAATTCATAATTTCTGCTTACCAAATGCATTAATGACATTTAAAGAATATCTTCAAGATTACGCAGATGAAGAACTTCGTGTAGTTGGGGAAAATATGATAAAGCAAAATTTAGAAGATATTCCAGATGAAAAAATACGTGAATTTACTATTGAAAGCCTTGAAAAAATCGAGCAAGGTGAAAGAGATATTAGACTTTAAAGTAATGACATAAGATATTAGTAAAATTTTATTGATATTTAATTTAACTTAATTTGAATGAATAATAGGCAGTTGATGTTAATTGTAAGTTTTTCTTAATAAAACTACAAAAACATCAATTGCCTTATTTAGTTAATCATACTTTATTTTACATAGCTAAATTTATTAACAAAAAGTTCTAGTAATTTTAATATATAATTTTAGAATATTACTACTTTTTAATATTTATATGCTATAATGTATTATTAATAAAATGAATAGGAAGGAGATAGATATCAAGAGTGTACTATCTTGATACAGGTACAGAATAATGAACAGATTAGTAAAAGTGGTAAGTGAAAAAGATATATTTTTACAGTATAAGGATACACCAATTGAGAAACTACTAAAATATAATAACTTAAGATATCCATTTGAGAATTACGAGAAAGCAGAGTTAGTAGTAGGAATGTGTATGGATAACCGTAAACAACTACATATACCAAATAATTTTTCATATATTATTCGTTCGGCAGGCGGAAACTTACGTTATAGTGAATTTAAAGTTTCCTATGCAATTTCTGTTGGTGGAGTTAAAGCGATAGCCCTTATAGGTCATAATAATTGCGGAATGGTAAATCTAATGTCAAAAAAAGAGAAGTTTATTCAAGGTTTAGTAGAAAATGCAGGATGGAGTGAGAAACAAGCAGAGGAACACTTTATAAGTTTTGCTCCAATGTTTGAAATTGAAAATGAAATTGACTTCTTGTTAAGTGAAACAAAAAGGTTAAGAAGCAGATATCCAAAGATACTGATTACGCCATTATTTTATAGGATAGAGGATAATCTGTTATATTTAATTGAAGAATAAACTTTCAACTATAGGGAAAAGGCGACTTAATCGTAAGTTGCAACACTGTTAGAAGTAGAGGCTTATAGTGTTACGTCAACCCTCTCTTCAGGAACGGAATCTAATACTAATAAACCTTTAAAAGCTCCAATATTTTTCAATGTTTTCTTGCGGAAAACTGTGAAAAATATTGAGAGCTTTTAAGTTCATTAGCATAAGATTCTGTAATCCTTTGTTCGAAGCTGACTCCACACTATAAATCTACTATTCAAACAGGCCAAAATTTTAATATTTAAAAATCCAAATAATTAGATAGAGTTACATAATAAGAAAATGTAGTATATAAAATTAAACTATAACTTGTGCAGGTGTATTTTACTTAAATAAGGTATAGTTTTAATTGATAGGGAGGTAGGAGGTTTGAACCTAATAAGAGAAAACTTTTTAAAAAAGTATCATCTTACAGAAGATGATATAGTAAATAATAAAATAAATTGGGATGATTTAAACAACATATATCTTGATTTTAGCATTTACAAGAATACTTATGAAACTCAAGCTGAATTTATAGCTAGTACACTTAGAACACATGAAAAGATACACACAGTAAAATCAAGAGTGAAGGATCCTGAAAGATTAATTGAAAAAATCATTAGAAAGACAGCTGATAGAAGAGAAAAATACGGTGAGGAATTTCAGTTTTCTGTTGAAAATTACAAAGAAGAGATAACAGATTTAATAGGAATAAGAGCAATACATATTTTTAAAGATGACTGGGAAGATATACATAATTTTATTACTAGTACGTGGAAGGTAATTGAAATTACTGCTAATGTTAGGGAAGGGGATGGTACTCAAAGATTTGAAGAGTTAAACATACAAATTCACTCTAGAAAGTCTGGGTATCGATCTGTACATTATTTAATAGAATTTTTTCCAACGAATCAAAAAGTTATAGCTGAAATCCAAGTAAGAACAATATTTGAAGAAGGATATGGTGAAATAGATCACCAATTAAGGTATTCTCATAGTGAAATTCCAGAAGTATTGGCTTTAAATCTTCTATTATTCAATCGCATAGCTGGTAGTTCAGATGAAATGGCATCCTTTATAAATTTACTTAATAAAAATTGGACTGAGATGGAGAAAGAATACGAGAGAGTAATAGATTTGAAGGATAAAGAGATAGAAGATTTAAAAAGAAAGATAGAACAAAACTCCCTATAATGGTAGTTTTGTTCAAAATGCTTAGTATTTAATTTTTATTAACTATAATTTGCTTATTCTGAGTCAATACTGTTCTAATACTGTCTCTTATATGTTTATTTTGGTAGGCCATGTCCGTTGTTATTTTGCATTTATTTATTATTGCCATAAAAGTTATCCTTCTTGCAGACTTAATTAAACTTTTAACAGCTCTATCTATTTTTTGATTTATAACGTGCATTTCTTTATAATAAACCATTTTTTGTAAGATGTAGTTTCTCAGCTCTGGATATTGTCTAATTACAAAGCGAGTCACACCTGCTCTTTCCGCAATAACTGCAAATACTAATCTTTCCTTTTTAGAGATCATTGATATAATAACAGTATCTACATCGACTTCATAGTCATCTATTTCTTTATAATATGATTCGGTAATACTTAGACAATTTTCCATTTTTAATCTCCTCATTCGATAATATCTATAATTTAATAATATAACATTATCGATATATTGTAAATTATGTTATTATTTATAATTATATATCATATAACCACTTTTTATACGATTAATACTCATATTTTAAAGAAGAGTTAACCGATATTTTTATAAAGAAATTACAAAAATGTTCGAGACTAAAATAATAGGAGTTAAAATATTGTTCATATATAGGGAGGATTACAAATGAAATATACTAAGTATGGTAAGACTGAGAAAACAGTTTCTGTAGTGGGCTTTGGCGGACTTAGATTTGATTTAAATAAAACTAACGAAGAAAACGCCGAGTTAGTAAAATATGCTTATAGTAAAGGTATTAATTATTTTGATACAGCTCCAGGGTATTGTGATGGTAGAAGTGAGGAGATATTTGGAGTAGCTTTTAGAGAAATGATGAAAGAAGGAAAAACGGACTTTTACGTTTCGACTAAAGGAAGACCTACAGTGTTTGATACTGCAGAAAAGTCCATAGAAGGAGTTAAGAAATCTTTAGAAAGATTAGGAGTACCAAAGATTGATTTCTATCACATATGGTGCATAAGAAAGATGGAACACTATGAACTAGCTATGAAAAAAGGTGGACAATATGAAGGGTTATTAAAATGTAAAGAAGAAGGCCTAATAGATCATATTGTATTTTCATCCCATCAACCAGGAGATGAAGTAGTAAAAGTACTTGATGATAACAAGTTTGATGGGGTTACTATGGGAATAAATATTTTGAATTTCCCATATAGATGGAAAGGTGTTACACATGCTTATGAAAATGGTTATGGAGTAGTTGCAATGAATCCATTAAGCGGAGGGTCTATACCAAGTCATGAAAAAGAACTATCATTTTTAGCTTCTGAAGGAGAAACAGCAACAGAGGCAGCTATAAGATTCAATATATCAGTACCACAAATAACAATATCATTAATCGGATTTGGAAATAAACATGATATCGATGTAGCTTGTAGAATAGCTGATGAAGCTACAGTTTTAGATGAAGAAGATATTAACAGCATAAAAGAAAAATTAGGGGAAAATATGAATCAAATTTGTACTGGATGTGGATATTGTAAGGTTTGCCCAATGGATATTAATATACCAGGGTATATGCTATTTTATAATGAAAAACAAATGTTTAAGAAAAGTGATGAGGAAATGATAAAAGAAGTTTATGGGCTAGAATATTGGAATTATACAATGAATGGCAAAAAGTTTGCTGCTGATTGTATTAAGTGTGGCAAATGTCAGCAGGAGTGTACTCAGCATCTTCCTATTATTAACAGGTTAAAAGAGATTTCAGTATGGGAAGAAAAGGGAACAAATAATATAACTGTATAGGTAAAAAAACAAAGACAGAATTAAATTTCCAGAAATTTAATTCTGTTTTTTACTTTCAAAGATAGCAACATAGAGAATTTGAAAATTGACTTCTAAAAAATTATAAAATTTTTTGTTGTTTTTAAAGTAAGGATGATCAAATCTGAGTTATAATATTTATAAAAGGAGATATAAAGGAGGATGAAAAATGAGTGACTCAAAGAAAGTGGACATCAGGAATACTGTTAGAGAGAGCTATAAAAAAATTGCTATAGGAAATATAAAAAAAGGTGGATGCTGTGGTGGTGATAGTATTAGTTTAAAAAATTCTGCCATAGAAATATCTCGTAAAGTAGGATATTCTGATGAAGAAATATTAGTTGCCCCAGAGGGGGCTAATATGGGGCTTGGTTGTGGAAATCCCCAATTAATAGCAAATATAAGAGAAGGAGAAACAGTTATAGATCTTGGAAGTGGTGGAGGATTTGATTGTTTCTTAGCTTCAAAGAAGGTCGGATATAATGGTTATGTTATTGGAGTTGATATGACTCCAGAGATGCTAAGTAAATCAAGATTTATCGCGAAGAGGGATAAATACAGTAATGTAGACTTTAGATTAGGAGAAATTGAAAATCTTCCAATTGCAGACAATACTGCTGATGTAATTATATCTAATTGTGTTATAAATTTATCACCAAATAAACAAAGGGTATATGATGAAGCCTATCGCACACTAAAAAAGGGTGGTAGAGTTGCTATTTCTGATATAGTTCTTGTGAGAGAGTTAACAGAAGAAATGAAAGCAGATGAAAAATTGTATTGTGGCTGAGTAACTGGTGCATCTTCAGTTGAAGAGTTAAGAGTGTATTTAGAAAAAGCTGGCTTTCAAGAAATTAGCATTGATACTAGTGAGGTTTCTAAGGAATATGCTGAAAAATGGGGTCATAATTTAAAGGTTGGGGAATATATTATGTCTGCATCTATTAAGGCAAGAAAATTGTAGTAAAGATTTAATATTTTTATAAGCCCTGTATTTTTAATAGTACAGGGTTAAATTTTTCTATTATTATGACAATATTACAAAAAAATGCTATAATGTATTCGAAAATATTTTACAAATTATGTTATTGTCTTATATAATTAATCTGAATATATTAAGGAGGAAGAGTTAATGTTCCTTATGATTGATAATTATGATTCATTTGTATACAACCTAGTAAGGTACTTCGAAGAGCTTGAAGAAGATATTAAAGTGATTAGAAATGATAAGTTAACTTTAGAAGATGTAGAGAAAATGGAGATAGAAGGAATAATAATATCACCTGGACCAAAATCACCAGAACAATCTGGAATTTGCGTAGATTTAATTAAAAAATTTAGTGGAATAGTTCCCATATTAGGAATATGTCTAGGGCACCAAAGTATTGGACATGCTTTTGGAGCAAAAATAGTAAGAGGTAATGAACCTGTGCATGGTAAAGTAGATGAAGTAAAACATAAAAATGTAGGAGTATTTAAAAAACTGAAAAATCCTATAAAGGTGACTAGATATCACTCGTTAGTCATAGAAAAGAAAACTCTTCCTGATTGTTTCGATATCACTTGTGAAACTTTTGACGGAGTGATAATGGGGATAAGGCATAAGCATTATCTGATAGAAGGAGTGCAATTCCATCCAGAAGCAGAACTTACAGAATGTGGACATGAAATGATTAAGAATTTTTTAGAGGAGGCAAAGATTTTTAATAGGTCTAAAAGGTAAGACTAGTCTACGTAGTTTTTGAGATAACTTAGTAGTAGAATTTAATTAATAATGGGAGTAAGTTTTGATTTATGGACAAGTTGAAACATAATGATTTAACATAAAGTGAAACTTATACTAGACTAGAATATTATTAAATTGTTTTTGCAAAGCAAAAGGGAGAATATATGGTAGTAGAGATTATATGAATTAGGAATTGGGGGTACTAGAATGCAGGTTTTAATTCAGGAGATACAAACGCAGTTAGATGGATTTGATATATATTCATTGTTTAGGGAGGATAAAACAGTTGCTCTTCTTGACAGTGGAATGGGCGCTGAAGACTTAGGAAGATACTCTTTTATAGGATTAAACACTTTTAAAATATTTAAATATCAAGAGAACCTTTGTACTATGGATGATATAAAATTTGAGGGGGAACCTTTTGAAGAACTAAAAAAGCTAATAAATACATATAAAATTGAAAACAATACTGAGCTGCCTTATGTAGCTGGTGCCATGGGATATTTTTCTTACGATTTAGGTAGATCCATAGAAAAACTCCCTGCTACATCTTTAGAAGAAGTAAAAATACCAGATTGCTATTTTTATTTTTATGATAATGCTATTATAGTAGATAATTTGAAGGGAAAAACCTTTATTACCGCATTAGGAATACTAGAATCAAGGGAAGTTAGTATTGATAAGATAAAGAATAAAATATTAAAAGGAAGTAAGATTCAGTATACACAAGTAGATAAAACTAATACAGAATTTATATCAAATTTTGATAAGGATAATTACATAGATACTGTAGAAAAGGTTAGAAATTATATTAGAAGCGGAGATGTTTACATTACAAACTTAACTCAAAGATTTTGCTCAGAAACTAGAAAGGAGGCTTATGAGGTTTATAAAAACTTAAGGAATATAAATCCAGCTCCTTTTGCCGCTTTTATGAATATTGAAAATTTTAGTATAGTATCGTCATCACCTGAAAGATTTTTGGAAATAAGGAATAGAGTTGTGCAGACAAGGCCTATAAAAGGTACAAGACCTAGAGGAAGAACTTATGAGGAGGATTTACAAAATAAACTAGAATTAATAAACAGTGAAAAAGATAAGTCTGAACTACTAATGATTGTAGACTTAGAGAGAAACGATTTGAGCAAAGTTTGTAAACCTCGTTCTGTAAAGGTAACAGAACTATTCAAACTTGAAGAATATAGTACAGTTTTTCATTTAGTTTCAACTGTAATAGGAGAATTAAGAGAAGAATATACAGCTGTAGATTGTGTGAAGGCTTGTTTTCCCGGAGGTTCAATAACCGGTGCTCCTAAGATAAGATCGATGGAGATTATTGAGGAACTAGAGCCTACGAGAAGAAATCTTTATACAGGCTCTATTGGATACCTAGGTTTTGATGGTAATGCTGATTTAAATATTGTAATAAGGACAATTCTTATTAAGGATAAAAAGGCTTATTTTGGTGTTGGTGGAGGGATAACTTGGGAGTCTATAAAGGAAGCAGAGTATGATGAAACTATAGACAAGGCTAGGGCTCTTATGAGAGTATTGTAATAGCGCTATACACCTGATAGATAATGAAATGAATAATTTGCTAGTTATCAAGTGTATGGTGTTAAAGAGAGTGAGGAAAATAATGATAATTTTGAATGGAGAACTCACAAATGAAGCAAAAGTAAACATAGATAGTGGTTTATATTTCGGTAAAGGACTTTTTGAAACCATTCTTGTTAAGGAAAAACCTATTTTTCTTAAAGAACATCTTGACAGAATAAACAATGGTCTTAGAATTATAGGAATAGATAAAAGGATAAAATCTGAAGATGCTTTGGAAGCAATAAGAAAATTAGGGTGTAGAAATTCCGTACTAAAACTAGTTGTTACCGAAAAAAACACTATTTATACTATAAGGGAAAACAGTTATGTTGAAGAGCAATACAAGAAAGGCTTTAGGGTTAAAATAAGTTCTACAAAAAGAAATCCTTATTCACAGATTACTTATCTAAAATCATTAAATTACTTGGAGAACATTTTAGAGCGTGAAAACTGTATTAAGGAAGGATATAATGAAGTATTGTTTTTAAATTCTAATGACAAACTAACTGAAGGTAGTATATCTAATATGTTTTTTATAAAGAATAAAAAAATATACACTCCCTCAGTAAAATGTGGTCTACTTAATGGAACTATAAGAAAGTTCATAATAAATAATTATCCTGTAATTGAAGGAGAGTTTAGCATAGAAGATTTAATGAATGCAGATGAAATTTTTTTAACTAATAGTATAATGGGGGTTATGAGCGTTTCAAGTATCGGTAGAAAAGTTATTGTAAATAGTGGTATTATAGAAGTTATAAGACGAAATTATGAAGGTAAGATTAAAGAATAGATGTTTGTCAAATAAAACAACAAAAAGGGGGGAACTGGTACATAGCTGTAAAATTTACAGCAAATAGAACCAGAAAAACTATGGCAAAAATAATGAAAATAGGAAATAGAAATTTTGAACTAGGAAAAAAGACTTATATTATGGGGATTTTAAATGTTACCCCAGATTCTTTTTCAGATGGAGGAAGGTTTAATAACCTTGAAATAGCCATTAAACGCGCAAGAGAAATGATTGATGAAGGAGCAAATATAATTGATATTGGTGGTGAGTCTACAAGACCCAATCATGAGCCAGTATCCGCGGAGGAAGAATTAAGAAGAGTTATACCTGTAATACAAGCCTTAGTAAAAGAAATAGACGTACCTATTTCTATTGATACATATAAAGGAGTAGTGGCAGAAGAAGCTATAAAGTCTGGGGCTGCACTAGTAAATGACGTCTGGGGTTTTAAAAAAGATCCTTACATAGCTGAAGTAACTGCAAAATACAATGTACCATGTTGCCTAATGCATAACAGAAACAGCACAAATTATAATAATCTTATGGAAGATGTGTTAAATGATTTGAGAGAAAGCATAGATATTGCTCTGCAGGCTGGAGTCAAGCCAGAAAATATCATGGTGGATCCAGGAATAGGATTTGCTAAAAACTATGAACAAAATCTAGAGGTTATGAATCACTTAGAGAATCTTCATATCTTAGGATATCCTGTGCTCCTTGCAACCTCAAGAAAATCAATGATTGGAAATGCCCTAAACCTTCCATCAGATCAAAGAGTTGAGGGAACTGTTGCTACAACTGTTATTGGCATTATGAAAAAATGTGATTTTGTAAGAGTACATGATATAAAGGAGAATATAAGAGCAGCTATTATGACTGATGCGATAATTAGAATATAAACATAATAGGAAAAGGCTTTTGGATGTTTTATACCAGAGGCCTAATTTTAATTATGGTCCAAATTTATTAACATTGTCATTTATAAAACTTAAGTTAAATTTTATCTAAAAGAATAATTATATTCTATAGGGTATTGGTTCATTGTCCCACTTTTAATAAAGGTTGGACTTTTTTCATATAATTCAATAGATTAATAATTCTAGAACTGCATATACTTTTACTACAACAACAGATAAACATTATAAATAAAAATCAAAGGAGGAATGTAATTATGGCAAACAGAAATAGTAATAGAGTATTAGTACCAGAGGCAAAAGCAGGATTGAATCAATTTAAGATGGAATCAGCAAGAGAAGTTGGAGTAAACTTAAAAGAAGGATATAATGGAGACCTTACATCAAGAGAAGCTGGATCAATAGGTGGAAATATGGTTAAAAAGATGGTTGAAGCTTATGAAAGAGGCTTGAAGTAAAATATGAATAAATATTAATAAGTCAGATAGTGCTATTTACTATCTGACTTTGTTTTTTTCATTATTTTCAATATAAATATTTAAAGCAGTATTTGCTAACTTCGCAAGTTGTATGAATTCAATAAGGGCATATATTGATAAACCCACAAGTGCAAGGCATAGTATTAAACCTAATATCATTACTATAGTTGCTAATGCCATATTCATTTTGGTATCACCCCCTAAAACAAATATATTATAGGACTTACAAAAAAATTCTATTTCATAGAAAATTAGAAGCCGATAGTTAACAATTCCATTAGTTACAAATAATTAGTTCGCGTGATTTAGAGTTCTAATTATAAAACTCTAAGGATATTATAAGAAAATCTTGTGATGTTAGAAGTATACAGGTTTAAAAACATAAAAACTGTCAATAATTATAGAAAATATAACTTTAATGAGGGGAGATTAAAATGACTAGTGACAAAATAGTATGGTTCATTTGTGGTCTATTCACAGGATCATTAGTGGGATTTTTAACGGCTTCTTTGCTCGTTGCTGCTGGATTAGAGGAAAGCAGAGAAAATAGAATATAAAGTTTACAGATATAATATGGAAATTGGATTGTGTTTCTCCACAGGGACTACAAAGGTGGGAACAGCTTTAATTTCTAATAATATTTTAAAGGCACCTGGAATCTTCTGGGTGCTTATTTAAGTTTTATAACTTAAAGTTTAGATATATTTATAATTTATAGGGAATAAAGCTATTTGAAATAGATTACAAGAAAAATTAGTATAAATCTTGTCAGATATGCAGAGCATAAATTTAAAATCTTAAGAACAGCTGGAGAGGTGCAAATTATGAATGAAAAAGTGGATAGAGATAAAATTACAAGATATGAGAAGGACGGAAGTCTAATTGAGGATGGTATAAAGAGAAATCTAGACAATATGCTATCTTATGGTTCCAACAACTTAGGGCTAAATAGAGTGGAAAAAGATAATACTGCCAAAGAAAGACTAGAAGAAGATATAAAAATTTGAAATGTTAGATTGCTTTTATGCATAAGTTTCTACTCTTAAGAATATGTAAGAGTAGGAGGGGTTTATTATGATAAATACAGTGGTATGTAAAAAAGAAGGTTGCGTGGGGAATAGATTTAAACTTAGTGTACAAAGGCTAAAAGTCGTTCTAATATGCACGGAGTGCAGAACCTGTGAAAAGTATAGTAGGGATGTTAACCAAAATGTTCCGACAATCTGTACTGCATGTGGAGGAGAAACATTTAAGGTGTGCAAGGACGTTGAAAAGGATGAAATGTATTTTGAATGCGTAGAATGTGAGAAAAAGTTTACATTTAGCTCAACTTGTTGATTTTAAATATATTTAAAACATTGCTGGATAAATAAGAATTTTTAACTAACGGTTTAAAAGTTCTTATTTATTCAGCAATTTTTATTTCCTATTTTTGTTCATAATAAATAGTTTTTATTGTATTATTATAATGATAAGTATAATCTAAAATAGTAATTAAGCATTTGTTGATAGATAAATAATTAAACTGGTTGGTGATTTTATTGACGGACAGAATTAAATCCTTTTTATTAGAAAATAAAAAACGATATGCTAAGGGGGCTATAGCTCTTCTTTTTATAAATGCTCTTCAAATAAGTATACCTAAAATTACAGGAAAGCTTATAGACAGTATTCAAAATGGAAGTATTGGGATAAAAGGTACTATAGCGTATTCATTACTTGTAGTAATTACTGCAACTTTAATTTTTGGCTTGAATTATTTATCAAGACTTCAAATTATGGGAGCATCCTTGTTATTTCAATATCAAACTAGAAATCATATGTTTAGACATGTTGAAAAGCTTTCTATGAAATTTTTTAATAAAAATAGCATAGGAGACATAATGGCTCTTTCCGTAAACGACATTTCTGCAGTTAGAATGGCGCTAGGAAGAGGTATTAACTTAATTATAGACACATTCATATTATTATTTTTAAGTTTGCTCATCATGGGGAAAACTGTAAGTGTTAAGTTGACCCTAATGGCTTTTTTACCTTTTCCTATTTTAATTTTTATAGTAACTAAGTTTGGAATAGTTATTAATAAGAGATTTAGAAGAGTTCAGGAGTCATTTGGAAATTTAACAACAAAAGTTCAAGAAAACATTTCTGGTATTAGGGTTATAAAAGCTTTTGTTCAAGAAAAAGAGGAAATAGAGAATTTTAGAGAGATTAATAGAAAAAATTATGAGGTTAATATGAAATTAGTGAAAGTATGGGGAATATTTTATCCTCTTATTGAATTTACTACCTCATTATCCTACTTAATTGTTTTGGTATATGGAACTTATTTAGTTCTAAAAAGAACTATAACTTTAGGAGACTTTATTGCAGTTAATAGTTATGTAGGAATATTAGTAAGACCTATTAAGTCAATAGGATCTATATCAAATGTTATTCAAAAAGGTAAAGCATCTATGGAAAGAATAGAGAAACTCTTTAATGAAAAATCGGAGGTAATAGACAGTGACAATAATAAAGAAAATAATGTTACTAGCTCTATAACTGATTTATCTAATGTGAAATTAAAAGGAGTCGTTCAATTTAGAAATCTCACATTTTCGTATGATAACTCTGACAAGAATGTTCTGACAAATATAAATTTACTTTTAAAACCAGGTAAAATTACAGCTATAATTGGAAAGGTAGGTGCTGGAAAATCTACAATAGCAAATTTAATTTTGAGACTATATAATCCTAGAGAAAAAGGGCAGATAACAGTAGATGGAGTTGATATTACAGAAATTCCTTTGAGAATCCTAAGAAATAGTATAGGATATGTTACACAGGAAAATTTTTTATTTTCCCAATCAATTAAGGATAATATTGATTTTTCGGAAGATAAGTATGATATAGAAAAGATAGAGGAAGTGACTAAAATAAGTAAAATTTATGAAGATATTTTAGATTTTCCTTATGGGTTTAATACGATTTTAGGTGAGAGAGGAGTAAATATATCTGGTGGACAAAAGCAAAGAATTTCAATAGCTAGAGCGATTATAAAGGGACCTTCGATACTTATTTTAGATGATTGTTTATCGGCAGTGGACACCAGTACAGAACATAAGATACTAGAAGATTTAAGAACTGTTATGAAAAGTTCCAGTACACTTATAATTTCTCATAGAATCAGGAGCATTGAATATGCTGATGAAATTATTGTGTTAGATAAAGGGGTTATTGTAGAAAGAGGATGTCATGCTGAACTTTTGAAGTTAAACGGTGTGTATTCTAGAATGTATGAAAGACAATTATTAGAAGACAAGCTAAAGGGCATATAAGGTGGTGAGCAATTAAATATTATGACAAAAGAGTTTGCAGGTCGCGGTTTCTCGGAAGCCAATGAAGAAAGAAAATTTGAAAGAAAACATGTTTATAAAGATGATATTCAAATAACAAAAAGACTTATGCAATATATTACTCCATATTGGAGGGAGTTTCTGTTATCGCTAATACTAATCCTAATAGTATCTGCTGCTAGTCTAGCTAGACCTTATATAGTAAAAGTAGCTATAGATAGCTATGTCAAAAAAGGAATATCTGGAGATTTAACGTTAGAAAGGTCTTTAGCAGGGATAAAATTATTGGGTTTTGTGTATTTTTTATTTATGATTACTGAATTAGTTTTAAGTTATTTTCAAACCTATATTTTAGGTATGACTGGAAAAAAGATAATAATGAATTTAAGGGAAGAGATTTTTAAGCATATACAAAAACTTCCTATTTCATATTTTGATAAAAATTCTGTAGGAAAAATGGTTACAAGAGTTACAAATGATACAGATTCACTAAATGAAATGTTTATGGATGTAGGAGTAGGCTTTATTCAAAATATATTTATAATGATAGGCATAATTATTGTTATGGCAAGCTTAAATTTAAATCTTACAATAATTTGCCTTTTAGTTACACCACTAATGTTTTTTGTTGCTCTTTTATTTAGGGAGAAAGCAAGATTAGTTTTTGCTGAAATAAGAAATAAACTTGCACTTATAAATAGCTTTATATCAGAAAATATATCAGGCATAAAGATAATTCAAATATTTAATATGGAAGATAAAAAGTACGAAGAATTCAGAAAACTAAATAAAGATCACTATAACTCTAGTTTAAAGCAAATAGTGCTATTCGGTATTTTCAAGCCTTTTATGGATGTAGTGAAAAATTTATCTCTTGCTTTGATTTTGGTTTATGGAGGAATGGGATTAATCAAAGGAGCAATAGAAGTAGGAACCTTGTATGCTTTTATTAACTATATAAATAGATTATTCCAACCGATAATAGAGCTTACAGACCAGTATAACACTTATCAAAGTTCTATAATCTCTGCTGAAAGGATATTTAACCTGCTAGATGAGGAAGGTGAAGAAAGCCCTAATCATGCTGAAGGAAGAGAACAAGTTAAAAAACAACATACTCAAGGAACAAGTATATTAACGGATGAAGAAAAATCAGGGCAGAAGATGAAATTAGGAAAGATAAATGGAGAGATAGAATTTAGGAATGTATGGTTTGCCTATGAAGGTGAAAATTGGATTCTTAAGAACGTTTCTTTTAAAATACTCAAAGGACAATCAGTAGCATTTGTTGGAACTACTGGGGCTGGGAAAACAAGCATTGTAAACTTAATTTGCGGATTCTATGAATATCAAAAAGGAGAAATAT
Organism: Clostridium sp. CS1-1; assembly: GCF_056135525.1. Classification (NCBI taxonomy): domain Bacteria; kingdom Bacillati; phylum Bacillota; class Clostridia; order Eubacteriales; family Clostridiaceae; genus Clostridium; species Clostridium sp. CS1-1. Next base: position 1,257,255 of record NZ_CM148680.1, read on the forward strand.
TTGTAGATGGCTTAGAAATAAAGAGTATAAAAAAAGAAGACTTAAGAAGAAATATAGGACTAGTTCTTCAGGATGTATTCTTATTTGCTGGTGACATAGAGGATAATATAAAGCTATTCAATAAAAATATTACTTTAAAAGAGGTGAAAACAGCAGCAGAGTATGTAAATGCTGATTATTTCATAAGAAATTTACCAAACGGATATAATCATAAAATAAGCGAGAAAGGGAGTACCATTTCAATGGGACAAAGACAGCTGTTATCCTTTGCTAGGGCTTTAGTGTATAACCCCACTATACTAGTTATGGATGAAGCTACGTCTAATGTTGATACAGAAACTGAAAGGCTTATACAGGAAGGGGTAGAAAAGCTTATGAAAAATAGGACTAGCATCACAGTGGCTCATAGGTTATCTACCGTAAGAAATGTAGATAAAATTATAGTACTACATAAAGGAGAGGTTAAGGAGACGGGGAGTCACGAGGAACTTATAAAAAAAGGTGGTCTTTATAACGATTTATATGAATTACAATATAGGTAAAATTTAAATTTGGTATAATATCCTTATAGAGAAAGAGTTCATACATTAAAAGGTGTAGTAGTTGCTTATGATTCAAAAATTTTAAGACGCTTTACTACTAGATCAAGCCAATTGAATAATACATGAACTTTGCCTTCTTGATGATTTGATATATAATAATTATTGAACTGAAGAACTTGATATCATAACGATTTAAAAACTAAAAACAAGTGAAGACTTGGGCACATCTGAATAATTCGGAGTGTCCAGTTTTTCTTCTCCTGTAAATTTATTTCATAGAATAAAGTGTATATTTAATTCGGTAATTATAGAGAGAAAGATTGGTAATAGAAAAGCTTTGCAAAAAAATTATGATAAATATAAAATATAGATGATAATAAAATTTGGAGTTGATTGATATGGATAAGATTCTAAACGTAATAAAGGATAAGGTATTAACTTATGAGCAAAAGGTTTTATCCCTTGCTCGAGAAGCAGAAGCTTCAATAAATGTTTTAAATATAAGCAAAGATGTACAAGCTCTTAGAAAAGAAGGAATAATTTGTGATTTAAGTGAAGGAAATGCTCCATATAGACCAAGATATATAGTTCCTGATTATGAAAAGTTTATGAAGCATGGTAGTGAATTTTTAGATTTAAGACCTGCAGAAGACATATGGGATGCAGTGAATAATTTATTAATTTTATACAAACATGTTCCTTCAATTACGTCAATGCCAGTTTATATAGGGAACATTGATAAATTATTGGACCCATATATCACCGATGAAAAAGAAGCTTATAAAGCAATAAAGTTATTTTTAACTCATATAGATAGAACCGTTACAGATTCATTTTGTCATGCTAATATTGGACCAGAGGAGACAAAAGCAGGAAGGATGATACTAGAGGTACAACGAGAACTTGAAACGGCCATACCAAATATAACCTTAAAATATGGCACAGATACGCCAGAAGACTTTGCAATAGAAGCAGTAAAGACATCATTAGTCACAGCAAAGCCAAGCTTTGCAAATCATAAGATGTTTTCTGATGAATTTATTCATCATGATTATGCAATTGCAAGCTGCTATAATGGTCTTTATATAGGTGGGGGAAGTTATACTTTAGTCAGATTAAACTTGGCTGCTCTTGCTCAAAAAGCTGAAGGAGTAGAGCACTTTGTAAAAAAAGCACTTCCAGATGCAATGAGGAAAATGGCTGATTATATGGATGAAAGAATAAGATTTATTATAGAAGAAAGTGGATTCTTTGAGTCTAACTTCTTAGTTAAAGAAGGATTAATTCATAAAGATAGATTCACAGCAATGTTTGGCATGTTTGGACTAGCAGAGTGTGTAAACAGACTTTTGGAAGCAGTAGAGGAGAAAGACAGATTTGGACATAGTGAAGAAGCTAATATACTAGGACTTAAAATTATAGAAAAGATGTATGAAGTAGTGAATAATCGCACTAATTCATATTGTGGAATAACGAAAGGACACTTCCTTCTACATGCACAGGTAGGTATTGAGACTGATAATGGAACAAGCCCTGGTTGTAGAATACCTATAGGGGAGGAACCGGAATTATTTATGCATTTACTTCAAAGTGCCAAGTTTCATAAGTATTTTCCTTCAGGAATTGGGGATATATTCCCGTTTGAGCCTACTGCAAAAGAAAATCCAGGTGCAGTTTTAGATATTATTAAAGGTGCTTTTAAGGAGGGAATGAGATATTTTTCCCTGTATTCAGCAGATTCTGATGTAATAAGAATAACGGGATATCTTGTTAAAAGATCCGATATAGAAAAGCTGAATAGAGGAGAGCAAGTACTTCAAGATACTGTTGTATTAGGACTTGGAGCAGTTAAAAACTCAAGGATATTAGAGAGAAAGGTTAGAAATAATGCTTAGAGGATATATAAATAAAATTATTCCATTTAGTTCAGTAGATGGACCAGGAAATAGAACCGCAATATTTTTCCAAGGTTGTAATTTCGATTGCTTATATTGTCATAATCCAGAAACTATAAAAAGATGTGCAAATTGTGGAACCTGTTTATTCAGCTGCAATTTTGGTGCTATATCTATGACTCAGGATATTGTGATATGGAATGAAGACAAGTGTAAGAACTGTGATGAATGTGTAAAGATATGCAAAAATAGTTGTGGACCAAAACAAAAAAGAATGAGTGTAGGAGAGATATTAAAAGAAATATTAAAAGTCAAATCTTTTATATCAGGAATAACGGTGTCTGGTGGGGAGTGTACTCTTCAAAACGAATTTTTAGTGGATTTGTTTGATAAAGTTAAGAAACTAGGACTTACAATCTTTGTTGATACAAATGGCTCAACAGATTTTGCAAATAATAGAGAGTTGACAAATCTAATGGATATGGCAATGCTTGATATAAAGTCTTTCGATAGTGAAGAACATAAGAGGCTCACAGGAAGAAGTAATGATATAGTACTGAAAAATGCTAAATATCTTGCTAGTGTAAATAAACTCTATGAAGTTAGAACTGTAATAGTACCTGGTGTTTTGGATAACTTCAATAATGTAAATGAAATTAGTAAATTACTTGTATCATTAAATCCAGAAATAAGATACAAGCTTATAAAATATAGACCTTTAGGAGTTCGTCTAAATAGGATAAATGCTAATCAACCTACAGATGGTATGATGGAAGAACTTAAGAACATAGCCAATAATAATGGATGCAAAAATGTAATAATAGTTTGATGCGAGTCGCTGAGGTATAACCTTAGCGGCTCTCTGCTTTTATCCAAGGTGTACGTCCCTGGATAACGGTTTTTAAGTGTCAAAGACACTAAGAACTCTGTTTATATTATAAAGTGAAATTAGATTAGTATAGAATTATATTTTCAACTGATTTATTTCTAGTTACTGTATTAATATTTAATATTATTGTCAAAAATATAAGCTAAGTGATAAATATAGATATACAACATAATTGAATTTTATTGTTTGCCTGAAAAAAAGTTAACGTTTAGGTTTGATTTTTGGTAAAGTTAAGATTTTCAAGTTAGATATCTATAACCTATTTAAACATTTTAATTTAGAAAGGTAAGGATAAAATAATGATAAAGGCATTTAAAAAACAAATGTGTATTGTCGTGTTTTTTATAATTGTATCATCTTTTGCAGGATGTACTACCAATCCGGATATAACTATAAAAAGTTTTTTTGATGCAATAAAAAAATCAGATATTGAAACGGCCTCGAAATATTTAAGCGAAAATACTTCTGTAAATAAAGGTGGACTAAAATTTGATAAACCTGAACATGAAAAATTAGCTAAGCAGGTTTTCTCAAAAATAACTTATCAAATATTATCATCTAGTAATAGCGGTGATACAACTATAGTGAAAACAAAAATTACAGCTCCTGATTTAAGTGGTGTTAGTGGGGAACTAGTGACGGAGCTATTTCCTACAATATTTAATCGGGCGGCAAAAGGAGAAGAAATTAGTCAGCAAAAAGTAAATCAATTAGTTATGGAGTATTATAGTAAAAGACTTAACGAAAGTAACATTCCTATGAAGATCAGCGAAGTAGATATAAAGTTAACTAAAAGTAAAGACAAAAAAATGTGGCTTATAAATCCAGATGAAGGACTTTTAAGTGCCATGACAGGTAATTTATTTAAATCAATTGGAACATTGGAAGGTGGAAAGATAAGTATAAATCCCAGGAGTGATTCTGGAGTTCACAAAATAGGAGAAGAGGCTAGAGTTGGATCTTTAGCAGTAAAAGTAGATAAGGTGCAAAGATCTTTAGGAGACGATTATATTAAGCCATCAACTGGGGATGAATTCGTAATAGTTACTGTGAGAGAAAAAAATTTAGGAGATGGCGGAAATCTAGACTACAATGAGGCATATTATCAGTTGCAGAACTCAAAAGGTCAAATAAAAAATTTATCTATTAACGCCTTTGACAAGAGATTGGACTCTGGAAGTTTGGTACCAGGTGGAGAAGTTGATGGAACTCTAACCTTTGAGGTTCCTAAAGATGACCCCCAGCTAACGCTTATATATAATCAAAATTCCATACCAGTATTAAGATTTAGATTGAATTAGATAATACTTTACATTGAAAAGATATATGGTGATATACACTAATACATTAAATTTATAATGTGATATAAGTTGATAAATTAGCTATTGATAAAATGGAATGTTATAAAAACGTGTTTTGTGTGATATAATTATACTAGAATAATGGAAATGTAACGTAAAACAATGTGGAGGTAATTCATATGATAAGTTATGTAGTTGCAATGGATTATAATAACGTTATAGGAAAAGACAATACATTACCATGGTATTTACCAAACGATTTAAAAAAGTTTAAGGAAATCACCACTGGTGGAACTAAAACGATAATAATGGGTAGAAAAACCTATGAATCCCTTCCTAAAATACTTCCCAATAGACACCATATTGTTCTGACGAGAGATAAAAACTACAGTGTAGATGATAGTAGAGTTACTGTGGTTAATAGTTTAAAAGAGTTGACACCCTTAATCGAAGATTTTAATGAGTATTTTGTAATAGGTGGAGGAGAAATTTTTTCTTTATTATTCCCATTTGCTAAAAAAATGTACATAACTAAAATAGATTCAGATTTTATGGGAGATACTTATTTTCCTAAGTATGATGAAAAACAATGGAAGATAGTTAAGGAAGAAAAAGGTTTAAAGGACGAAAAAAATAAATATAATTACACATTTTTAACATTGGAGAATATTGGTGGTAGTTTGCATGAGAGATAGGATTTACAGCTTTAAAGTAAATCCTATCTCTTTTGATATATTTTAATTACAAGGATAGCCTAAAATTTTATTTCTCTAAGATAGTATGTCATACCCAGTGCTTTTTATACATTCTGTTATTTCATTAGGGCTTACTGGTTCATTATAGTGTACTTCTACAGTCCCCCTACTAATATCAACACAAACTTGTTGAATTCCTTCTATTTTTTCCAAAGCGTTTTTAACTTTAGTTTTGTCTTGTGAGTCGATTATTCCAGTAACATTGCAGTGTAATGTATACATATAAAATCTCCTTTCAGTGCTATATTTGTATTAGTAAGTCTAATATTCCATTGGTTCAATACTTTAGGAGGATTCGTGTTTACCAGTGGTCATTACTACTTATACAGAGTAAAACTATAATAGTAAAGCAATTTTGTAGTTACATGTATAGTATTAGAAAAAATGATGAATTTTATAGATGCAATTTAAAAGTTTTAAATTATAGTATCGTAAATAAATTATTTATAAATTACGAGGCTTTCTCAAAAAAACAAGAATACTTGAATATACGCATTTTTAAAAATCTATTTATATCCTACCTAAGTAAAATAAGCATACAATTAACTTTTTTTACACATAATTTTAAAGTATAACTTTAAAGAATGGCAATACAATTTATTTAACATAGGGGGTGCTGATATGCCAGAAAAATATTGGCCAGAAACAGTAATATTATGGGGTGCGGGAGCTACCAAGTCTTTAGGGCTTTATGCAACTATGGAACTAATTCAACTAGTTATCAAGATAAACAATAATGATTTTTCTTTTTTGGAAAGCAAGAATAAAAAACTGAAGGAAGCATTTAAAAAGTTAGTAACAGAGGATCTTATAAATGACTCCAGACTTTCCAAGACGTATGACTTAAAAGCCTTGGAAATTATTATAAATACAAATCCAAAATTAAATATGCATGAACTTTTTACAATGCTTGACCAGCTTATAGATAATGATATGGGGTTTAATGCTTTTTGTAATGGTAGGACAGAATTCTTAAGAGTTGAACGAATAAAGGGAGCGAAACGGTGTTTGATTTTGCTTATAGAGGAATTAGAGAGACTTAGCGTTCAGAAGACGCCAGGATATATGGATAAGATAGATGTTGAAGCTTATTATGGATTTTCCAAAATTCTCACCAAACTTATGAGAGAAGAGGCTTTACATTTTGAAAAAAGAGGATATAAGAGAGACACTAGGAGATTTTATCTTTATTCCTATGCTATAATATCTTTTAACTGGGATCCAATATTACTTTGGAACATCTTTAATGCTCATAAAGAAGAAAATGATAATCCTGTTTGTTTAAAAGATGGATTAAAGCTTAGATTATTCGATGATTTTGGGACCAAAATAGCGTCCACGGAGATAGGATGTAAAGAGTCGGAGATATGGTATACAGCAGACGAGTCCCAGTGCAAAAGAGTAAATGATTATAGATATCCATCTAGAATAGTAAGAATAGGGAAAATTCTTTTTCCTCACGGAATATTTGGATCAAGAATATGTCCAGAGTGTAGTAAATATATAACTACTTTTGGTGGACGGTGGGACAGATTATCTACAGAAGTTTTTGGGCCATCTGTATGTGAAGAACTTCAGAGCAATTGGCAATATAAGACTAAGAAAGAGACAAAATATAGAAGAGGAGCGTTAGAATGTCCTTATTGTGGTCAAATAACATATCCTTATGATATGCCTCTAATAATGCAGACGCTTGCTAAAAAGAGGAGCATACCTCCACTTGAAGAAATAAAAACTGAAATGGGATTACTTATGAAAAATGCAAGACATATAATATTTGCTGGCTACAGTTTACCCTTAGATGATATTATGGTAAAAACCTTCTTTATGTCCTCTATAGCAGGTAATGATAAAAATAAGCTAAAGTGTACAGTTATAAACTTTGACGAGAATTATAAAGGGAATGAAGAATGGTTAAAAGGAGATAGTATATATAAATATATAAAAGCAAATAAGAATAGGCAAGTGGTTGAATGTATAGAGAATGTATGTGATATATTTAATTTATCGAACGTTAGAGTTTCCTTAAAAGGAATACCAGAGGTATTTATGGAAAATGGTAAATGTACAAAACAAAAAGTTATTGATTTTTTATATCCAAAAGAATATTTTAGTGAAGGATTTCCACTTATTAGAGATTAATCGAAAGGTATATAATCAAATAACTAAGTATCGATTCAGTTAAATATATATTCAAAATCCAGCTTATATTACATTGAACTAGTTATTCACAAATAATTTAAGTAACAAATTTTTCTCTTGGTGCAGTATAAATGGGAATTTTTTGAAAACTAAGAATGTTACTACTTTAGTAGTTATATTGAAATTCTCTATAAAAGTGATAAAATTAGATTGTCGGTATTCGTAAGAAACTGAACATTAATTTTATTAAGGAGGATTCCGAATTATATCCCTTGGGGAATAATAGCGGAGAAGAATTATGGAAAAAGGATTAAGAACAGGAACAAAACTAAAAACAAGACAAATTACTGTAATTGGAATGCTATCAGCAATTTCAATTATACTAGGGGTAACAGGACTTGGATTTATACCAATTCCACCTGTTAAGGCAACTATAATGCATGTACCAGTTATTATAGGGGCTATACTAGAAGGGCCAGTAGTAGGAGTTACAGTAGGGTTAATTTTTGGCGTGTTTAGTGTAATACAGTCGATTACAACGCCTACACCAGTATCTTTTATCTTTATGAATCCATTAGTATCGGTGGTGCCAAGAATACTTATCGGATTAACAGTTTATTATACTTATAAAGCAATGAAAACGAATGCAAAGGGTTTAAATATAGCGGTTGCAGCAGCAGTAGGCTCACTCACAAATACAATAGGAGTACTTGGAATGATTTTCTTAATCTACTTAGAGCCTTACGCAAAAGTACTTCATTTAAGTGTTGGTGCAGCAAAGAAGGGAATAGTAGCAGTTGGGGCTACAAATGGAATTCCAGAGGCAATTATATCAGTAATACTTACTGTAGCTGTTGTAAGTGCAGTCAATAAGATAAGGCGTAAATAAAGGAGAGTGTGACTTAACGCAAAGGTAGCTACCTGTTTGAAGATTAGGATCATAGTGTTTCGTTAGCACTTCCTTCAAGAATATCATTTAATGCTAACTTATATTTAAAGACTCCAATTTTTTCAATATTTTCTTACAGAAAACATTGAAAAAATTCGAGTCTTTAAATTCGTTAGCATAAAAAATGCACTAGCCTTATACTTAATATTATGAGAGAATATCTAACTTTAAACAAAAATAAAAAAGACTTCTTATTTTTTATAACTAGAAGTCTTTTAATCATTCCTTATCTTATTTATTTCATTTACTAGTCCTGCTTTGGAATGTGTTTGTTGGGCTTACTTTCTGAACTAGATTTATTTCCACTTGAAATAGGATTCTTCTGGTTAGAGTGATTTTTTGCATTATCTTTCTTAGACACTAAAACTCCTCCTTCTAAAACAATATAGATATATTATCTCTAACAAATTTCTTAATATACCATCCAAATTAGTTTATTTACAAAAGAAAAATGATAAGGTAAGAAATAAAAAGCATGCTTATGATAGATATTCACTACTGACCATTTGTTTTTAAAACATTAGCTTGATGCTCAGGAGTAATCTTATTTGTATCATGGCTTGTACTATTATGAAAATAAGTATCAAAATGTCCATTCATGCCATTATCATTTATATTTGTAGTTGAGTGAGGCATTCAAGAAAAGCTCACTGCCATCTAATATTTAATTTATTGTATATAAAGTATATCGGAGATAACGGGCAGATATTAGCTTGTAATATATTCTGATACTGGATAAGAGTATCTGCAATTCATAATTTGAATAAACATAACAAGTTTATAAATAGAATAATGAAGTTTCAGAGTAATTTTACAGGTAATTGTTATGCAAAAGCTTATGAACATTTACTAAATAAGTTGTACATTACGAATTGTAGGAGAGTGTAAATGAGTTGAGTAATAGATATATTAAGAGTAAAATGTTAGTTAAAATTAGTTAATTAGATATTGTTTTAAAGCATAGCTGATGACTAATTATATTTTACTAATAAGTTTATGCTTAAAAATAGATTAACAAAGGATAACTAGGAGGTAATTGTAAAATGGAAGAGATTTTAGTGAATCAAATAGAAGGAATAAAAATAGGCAATGCACAAAACATAGAGGCTGCAACCGGGTGTACAGTGGTGATATGTGAAGAGGGAGCGGCGGCTGGAGTAGATGTTAGAGGCGGAGCACCAGGAACGAGAGAAACTGATCTGCTTAATCCAGTCAATATGGTAGATAAGATTCACGCAGTAACTCTTGCTGGTGGTAGTGCATTTGGTCTTGATGCAGCTAGTGGGGTAATGCAATATTTAGAAGAAAGAAATATAGGATTTGATGTTGGAGTTACAGAAGTACCTATAGTGTGTTCAGCAGTACTTTTTGATTTAGTCATAGGGAATCATAAAATAAGACCGGATAAAGCAATGGGATATGAAGCTTGTAAAAATGCTGAGTTGAATGAATGTAAAGAAGGTAATTTTGGTGCTGGCGCTGGTGCGACTGTAGGAAAAATTTTTGGACCAGAGTATTCAATGAAAGGTGGACTTGGATGCTATGCTGTACAGGTTGGAAATCTACAAGTGGGAGCAGTTATTGCAGTTAACTGTCTTGGAGATGTAGTAGATCCTTCCTCAGGAGAAATTATAGCTGGAGCACTAAAAGAAGATAAGAATTGTTTTGCTAATACAGAAGAAATAATGATTTCAAAATATTCAGAAAAGAAAAATTTATTCAATGGAAATACTACAATTGGAACAGTTATAACTAATGGCAAATTTTCAAAAGCTGAAATGAACAAGATAGCATCTATGGCTCATAATGGCTACGGAAGAACCATGAGACCCGCCCATTCTATGTTCGATGGGGATACAATTTTTACTATGTCTACAGGTAAGATTGAGGCAGATATAAACGTAGTAGGATTGCTTGCGGCGAGAGTTGTAGAGCAAGCAGTGCTAGGGGCAATTAAAAATGCAGATTCAGTTTTAGGTTATAAATCACATAGAGATTTAAGCAAATAGAGGAAATAGGGATTTGATTGTATGGTCAAGCGAGAAAGTATAATTTATGGAACTTAACCATGCGATTAGCACTTTTTTCTTTAGGTGGCATGTAATTAATAACACACATTTGGATAAATTTACATATCGGTGTAGGAGAATGTATAGAATCTATGGTAGAATAAAATTGGAATTAAAGTAAATCTTAATAATATGAATCTAAAAGGAGATGGTTATATGTCATTTGATAATAATGAAGTAAACTCAATGGATGAAGTTATGGGGGATATAGATTCCTCAATGAAAACAGTTAAAAAAGGAGAAATAGTAAAAGGAAAGATAATTTCTGTAACGTCCGATGAGGCAATAGTGAACTTAGGTTACATGTCAGATGCTTTGCTTCCTAAAAATCAGGTCTCTGATGATGTAGATGTGAATCTTAAAGAAATACTAAAGGAAAATGATGAAATTTATGTTTACATAGTAGATATGAATAATGGAGAAGGAAATGTAGTTGTATCTAAAAAAATTGCTGATAAGGAAAAAGCTTGGGAAGACTTCCAAAATTATTTTACAAACGGCACTCCCTTCGATGTAACGGTAAAAGAAGTTGTAAAAGGAGGAGTTGTAGCCTATGTAAAAGGAATTAGAGCATTTATTCCAGCTTCTCAGCTATCTACATCCTATGTAAAGGATTTGAATGAGTTTTTAGGAAGATCATTAAATGTAAAGGTAATAGAATTAGATATAGAAAAACAAAGACTTGTCCTATCAAGAAGAGAAATAGAGCAGAAAGAACTTGAAAGTAAGCAAGATAAGGTTTGGGAGAGTTTAAAAGTAGGCGAAAAGAGAAAAGGAGTTATAAGCAGACTTGCTAAGTTTGGAGCTTTTGTTGACTTAGGAGGAATAGATGGGCTAATTCACATATCAGAACTGTCATGGAAGAGAGTAAAAGATCCTTCAGATGTAGTTTCTGTTGGAGATCAAGTAGAGGTGTATGTACTTGAGGTAGACAGAAACAAGGGCAGAATCTCATTGGCTTTAAAGGATGTCAGCGAAGATCCTTGGAATAACGTAGTTAAAAAGCATAAGATCGGTGATGTAGTTGAAGGTGTAGCTACTAAATTTTTAGAATTTGGTGCTTTTGTTGAGATAGAACCAGGTGTAGAAGGCTTAGTTCATATCTCAGAAATATCTGAAGAAAGAATAGTAAAACCAAGTGATGTATTAAATGTGGGCCAAGAGGTTAGAGTAAAAATATTAAATATTGATGAAAAGGAAAAAAGAATAAGTCTAAGCATCAAAGAAGCTGTGGAAAAACCAAAAGAAGACATTAAAAAATACGTAGATACCGAGTCTGGAACAACCATAGGAGATTTATTTAAAGATAAGTTAAAAGATTTCAAGTTTGATTAGGAACTTAAATAAAGTAAAAGAGTAAGTTACTATAATTTTAGTAGCTTGCTTTTTTATTAACAAAAGGTTAAATATTCAATATCATGTATAAAAATAAAAATCATTGTAAGAAACTCAATTCATATTATATTATAATGTATAATTAGTGTATATTTCATATTTTATGTGGAAATTTATATAAAATATGATTGTAAATTATAGAATTTTTATATATATTAATAAGTAGATGTTATTATATGGTTAATAATTTCCACAGAAATCAGTAAGTTATAAAATTTGACAAAAAAACTATAAATTTTTAACACAGGAGTTATTTAATGTGGTAAAATGGTAGAGAAGATGATTTGAAATTTTATTTGCATTGAAGTTTTAGGTAAAATTTATATTTTTTTTATTATTATATATTAATTACAAGAAAAATAATGGGAAATATAGCAAAAATAGTTTGTTAAAGTATATTATTTCACTATGAAAGATGAAAGTTGGTGTAAACTTGAAATATAAGTTTTCAGAGCTAGTGGACAGGAGTGAACTGCAAAAGTTAATGGAAAGCTTTCGCTCAATGACAGGAATAAGGTGCTCAATAGAGGACAATAATCAGAAAATCTCAAATTTAAATAAAAATAATAATTGCTGTGCTAATCTTGATGAAGCAAATTCCATTACTAACTTTAGATGCTATGAAGCTGAAAACAATATATTATCACAGATAAGTAATGGAAAAAGACATGCAATTTTCAAATGTGAAAATGGATTAATATATTTAGGTGTTCCTATAATTGTAGATAATAATTATATTGCAACTATCTTCGCTGGTCAGGTATTTCTCAAAGAACCAGATATGGAATACTTTAGAAATCAGGCTAAAGAACTTAGAATTGATGAAGATGAATATATTGAAGTTGTAAAGAGAATTCCTGTTATTCCAGAGGAAAAAATAAAAAAAATAATTGATTTTTTTTGTGAATGTGGAAAAATGCTTGGTAAATTAGAATATAAACAATCAAATGAGTTAGACATAAACAAAAGATTAAATGAGAATTATATTGAACTTTCAGGGGTATATGATCAACTAAGGGCAGCTGAGCATGAATTGAGAGAACAAAATGAAGAACTTAAAAGAATGGCATACTATGATTTGGTTACAAGTTTACCAAATTTAAATCTTTTTAGAAAGAATCTTGAGGAGAAGATTCTTTCTAGGGAAAGGTTTGCAATTTTTCATATTGATTTAGATAACTTTAAAAATGTTAATGATACTTTTGGAAGTGAGTATGGAGATAGATTATTAAAAAAAATTGGACAGGCTATTAGAAAAGAATTAACTGAAGACATTAGCGTTGCTAGAACTAATGGGGATGGATTTCTGATTTTGCAATCGCATATAGATGAAAGAAAACAAGCTGTGCACACAGCTGAAAAAATATTAGAGTCACTAAATGGTTTGTGGGAGATTGATGAGAAAGAATTTTTTATATCTTGTAGCATAGGTATAACAATTTATCCCGATGATGGGGAAAGTGTTACTAGAATATTAGGGAATGCTGATATTGCGGTAAATAAGATAAAGAATGATGGTAAAAATTCTTATAAGTTTTTTGAAGATTCAATGTATGATGAAATATTAAGAAAAACGGAACTTGAAAGAGAACTAAGGAAAGCTGTAAAAAATCAAGAGTTTACCTTGTATTATCAGCCACAAATAGATGTATTGACTAGGCGAATAGTCAGTTTTGAGGCTCTAATTAGATGGAATAACAAAAAATTTGGATGGGTTTCACCGCGGGAATTTATTAGTTTAGCAGAAGAAACTGGGCTTATTGTTCCTATTGGAGAGTGGGTACTGCGAACTGCTTGTATTCAAAATAAGGAGTGGAGGAAAAAAGGCTATTCTTATAATTTTATTTCTGTTAACGTTTCTGCCATACAACTTCAAAAAAGCGATTTTGTAAATGTAGTGAAAAGCATATTAGAAGAAACAGGAACAGATTCTCAGCATTTAGAAATTGAAATAACTGAAAGTGTTATGATGGAATCACTGGAATTAAATTTAAATGCACTTAATGAGTTGAAAAACATGGGAATAAGAGTTGCATTAGATGACTTTGGAACAGGTTATTCATCATTAAACTATTTAAAAAGCTTGCCTATAAATACGCTGAAAATAGATAAAACGTTTATAGATGGACTTTGTAAGAGTTCTTATGAGGAGATAATCACTGAGCAAATAATAAAATTAGCTCATAAGATGGATTTAGAAGTTGTAGCTGAAGGAGTAGAGTTAGAAGAACAATTAAAATCGCTAGAAGGAAAGAATTGTAACAAAATTCAAGGATACTATTTTGCTAAACCGCTTCCACCAGATGATGTGAAAAATTTTTATGAAGGTTCGATTGTCGAAACTAGTAATATGATAAAAATAGTAAAATAATACAGCTATGCTAACAAAAATAAAGAGCCACGAAAGTTTAACTGCTTTGTGGCTCTTATTTTAGTTATAATAAAACTTTATCAATATTTGAGTACTTTCATAACATCTTCTCTTTTTAGTAAAAACCTAAATAGAGGATAGCCTACACAAGTTACTACTACGATTTCTCCAAGAGCAACATATAGAGCTGATGACCAAAATGGTAGATGTAAAACATAGAACAATTCCGCACCAACGATTAAACCATTTACAATTGTAGGCCAAAGAGTGGCAACAAATAGATTTCTTGTTTTATTCACCATATATACAGCTATAAGTGTAGCAGTAGTTCCTACAACCACATCTACCAGCCCTAAAGGACTATATAGATTAGAGATTGCACAGCCAAGCGCAAGACCTGGTATAAATATAGGGTCAATAAACGCAAGCAAGGTCATTACTTCTGAAAATCTGAATTGCACTGCTCCATAACTTAGAGGTGCTATTGCCATTGTTGCAACTGCGTAGATTGCAGCGGTTATTGCTATTTTAACTAATTTTTTTAAGTTCAAACTTCTTTTTTTACTCATATTAAACCTACCTCCTTGTTTTTTGATTAAAGAAGTGGTTAAACAAGGAACACTTCTTTATACTCACAAACATTGATTATACAATACTTCTAGCTTGATGACAACCGATTCGTCAAAAATTCCTAAAAAATTAAAAAATACTATTAATTAATTTAGAAGCGGTATTTAT
Source organism: Clostridium sp. CS1-1 (assembly GCF_056135525.1). Classification (NCBI taxonomy): domain Bacteria; kingdom Bacillati; phylum Bacillota; class Clostridia; order Eubacteriales; family Clostridiaceae; genus Clostridium; species Clostridium sp. CS1-1. The sequence continues at coordinate 1,272,301 of NZ_CM148680.1, forward strand.
CATATCATCATTTACATGAGAATAAGTTTGCATAGTCATTTTAATATCATGCCCGAGTAGCTTGGATGCAGTTTTAAAATCCACACCATTGGATATTAGTAAGGTTGCATAAGTATGTCTTAATTCATGTACAGATACTTGATTGGATCTATGTCAATATTTTGGACACCAAAAGTTGAACAAATTATGCAGATTTTCTAGCTAGATCCTCACACTTTTGTGGAGTCATATATCCAATGCTGCTATGCAGCCTTCTTAGGTTGTACCAAGCTTCTATGTATTGAAAAATAGCAAGTCTAGCAGATTTAAAATCTAGGTATGTAACAAGATTTACTTCCCCCTTCTTGAGAGATGCGTGAAAAGACTCTATGCAAGCATTATCATATGGGCATCCCTTAGAACTAAAGGAGTGAGTGATTAAGTTAGTACTCTCTATATATTCTTTAAAAGCGGAGCTTGTATACTGGCAACCTAAATCACTATGAAGTACAAGACTATTTGTTGGCTTCTGGAGCCTCACGGCATTTTTCACTGCCTGTAGGGCTAGTGTAGTATCAATTGATTTTGACATGGCGTAGCCTATTATTTTCTTACTATATAGATCCATAACTGATGCTAAATAACACCATCCGTCTTTGATAGTATGAATATAGGTTATATCAGTTACCCATTTCTCGTTGATACTCTCAGTTTAAAAATCTCTTTTGAGTATATTTTCTTTTTCTTCTATTTTATATTTAGAAGTTGATGGTCTGTATTTCTTTGTTATTACAGATTTTACTCCGATTTTCTTCATCAACCTTTGAGTTCTTTTTATACTAATTGTTACACCTATTGCTTTTAGAGATGCGTGTATCTTATGTGCTCCATAGCGACCTTTACTGGATTTATGTATATCCATAATTGCTTTCGCAATGTTACTATTTTCTAACTCTCTTTTGCTAGGCTTCTTTTTTAGGTATAGGTAATAGGAGCTCCTAGATACCTTAAGAACTTTACACATTAGTCTGATATCATGATATTTCTTGTTGGCTGTGATAAATTCAAATACTGACGTTACTTCCTTGCGAATATGCCCATAGCTTTTTTTAGTATTTCATTTTCTTCCTCAAGCCTTGCCATTTTCTTAAGCATTGCTTGATAGTCTGCTGCTGTTATTGTTGTATCTTTATCTATAGAGACAGGCTTATTCTTTTTAAGCCATCCAGTTATGGTTGATTTAGAAAGGGCATATTCACTACTTAACTCTGCTAAAGTCTTTCCAGAGTTGTAAAGTTCTATTATTGTGTTCTTAAATTCTTCTGTATATTGGTTTTGACCTCTTGCCATTGTAACACTTCCTTCTCTTTTCTTTATTATAAAGTGTTCGGCTTTTTGTGTCTACAATATCATACTAACACCAGTATTCCGAATGTGATTATATTTTAGCTGATGCGTTTTTAAATGAGGATGATATAGATTTGCAGGATTCTGAACATAAAGCTAACACAGGAATAGCTATAATGCAGTTATTGCTTAATGGCCAAGCTAAGACCAGAGAGATAACTCTAGAAACTGCAGCTAAGGTGTTTACATTATTAGAATTTGAAGCAGATCCAGGAGTAGATATTTTCATTAATAATGCTAAGTTTGTTACTAACCAAGCAATACTGCAGGAGTCTGTAGATAAATGCACTATAAAATTTATTAATACTACAAATAAACCTAAGTTAGTTAAATCTTATGCTATAGGATATTAGGAGGTGCGATATGTTACAAATAACAAGGGAAACAAAAAAAAGCCTAAAGAACTTACACCAGAGGAAGAGTTAGAAAAGTTAAAAGAAAATCAGGCTTTAATGCAAAAAGCATTAGATGACTTATTACTAGGAGGTACAATGTAATGGCAGATTACTTAGGACAAAGGATAATAGATGGAGCTTATAGCTATAGTTATGTAATTAGTAAAAGACCAGATCTTAAAACTGGAATTGATGCTTATTTAACTGAACAAGGTAGGCAAGATTTAATAACTCAATAGAATATACCTAGGCAAAATAAGGACTAAGGATAGTCTTTTTATTTTGCTTTTTTGTACAATTGAAAGATTAGACGTAAATATCATAAGATTTGAATATAAAATTTGAATTAGGAGTTTGGATAGTTCAGGCTCTTTTTACTTGAAGCAAACTTGATGTATTATAAAAATGTTGAATATATTATTTAATTGTATTATAATTTACATTAAGTATAATTGATTTACAAGAGGGTGTAATTATGGAGATTAAAATAGTATTATTTTTAACATTTTTATCACTTGCAATGTTTTATATTGTATACAAAGTTATGTATAACCAAGATGAAGAGGGAGAAGAAACAACATATCAAGATTTTGAGTCATGTAACAACGTATGTTACCGGTGCAAAGTCTCCCAGAAGTGTTGGGAATTATTTAATCATGTGTATTAGACAAAGGGAACTTGGTTTAACCAGGTTCTTTTTATTTATATAAGTGGAGTACTTGTATGCAGGGTAGAAGATAGTTTTAGTGATTATTGGCAATAATTTAACTAAAATATTTATTAGTTATGTAGGAAAGGTTTAAAATGAAATATCTAGTTATAACAATTGCAACTTTAATAATAGGATTAACCTATGCACTAGCAAAAGTGGCAGGAAATGCTGATAAGAGAATCGACGAAATGAGGGTAAAAGAGGAACTGAGTAACAAAGATAATAATACTAAATAGAAGAATTTAACGAATAAATTATGAAACTTGAATATGTCAATATAAATTGAGGCCTAAAAATGGCCTTTTTATGTTCACTCTAAATGAATTTTTAACCTTTTATGACAAGAAAAGGTGCTTTCATGACAATAACATTCAATGCCTTGGAAAATATTGATAAAATGTAAGTACAAATACGATTAAGCATAGATTTTAAATTAAACAAACATTAGAATGGGGGAAGAACAAATGAAATCAAAAAAATTATTATCAAGTTTAATGGCTCTTTCAATTATTGCTACAGGAAGTGTAGCTTTTAAAACTAATGTTAGGGCTGCATCATTAAATAAGACAAGTACTAGTAGCTCTAATAAATTATTTGCAGCTACTACATCAAGCACTGTGTTAACAGATGGAGGATCTTGCACACAAACAGTAACTGGAGGTAACATTGGCGCATTTTCTGTAACTGTAAATGATTCTGATATGAGAGACTTCATGGTATCTAGTAATGCACCTGTAAAAACAATAATATCAGCACCATATCCATATTCAAATTTTATTGGCTATAATTCAGGCGATTACAGAATGTTTAATCAAGTTGGTTGGCATTTTATACCCGGCATACAATATAACATATTGGTTATACCTCAAACCACTGCTGATGTAACAGTAAGTATGTCGAAAGCAAGCGCCTTAAATTGGGTAGTACAAGGAAAGTCTACAACCAAAGAACAAAATATTTTAACTGGTGGACAAGAAGAGGACTATGGAATTGCATTTGATACAGCTGGGACATATAGAGTCACTGTATCAACAGTTAGTAAGTTAACAGCATCGTTGAATGATACAATTACTCCATATCAAAAGGTTGCTACGCTTTCCAATAACAGTTATGTATTTAATAATGTTGTAGTAAAGGAACCAACTGGTTCATCTCAAACTATGTATACTTTATCTCTTTTAGGCACTGATACTGTAGGGAATGGTGGAGCTTATACTGTTACAATAGAAAGATTGTACTAAAGCTTACTATTAGAAATTTCATTTATTAAGAGCAAGTTAAAAAAACACTCTAGCAATAGGGTGTTTTTTACTTCAGATTAGAAATAATTCCTGCTCTAAAACAAGCTTCTACTGTAACTATATACCTTAGAGATAGTGATGCTACTGCAATTGAAAAATGGATGTATGAATTTTTACAGAAAAATAGCATTTTAAGATTTGCTAGAGGAGGAGTGCGCATTGGCGGGAATGGGGCACATCATGAATTTAGTATAATACCAGATATTAAATTTCAAGAAATTAAAGATAACCTAAACTTCAAGTATTAAGATAAAAAACTAAGTTTAAGGGCAGATTGTAAGTCTGCTCTTTTTTAATACATAAAAACAGGAGGTGCAGCATGCATGAAAAGAATATATTCAACACTATCGTTGCCCTAGGAGGATCTATCCTAACATATCTATTTGGATATTGGGATGAACCTTTAAGAATACTATTAATATTAATGGTTCTTGACTACTTAACTGGAATCATATCAGGAGTAATTCAAAATAAATTAAACAGTCACATAGGTTTCAATGGGATACTTAGAAAGTCAACTATCCTTTTGGTGCTTATAGTGGCTGTTTTGCTTGATAGGCTTATTAGCAATGATACTTGGGTATTTCGAACAGTAGTATGTTATTTCTATATTGGAAATGAGGGGATTTCTATATTAGAGAATTGCGGTAAGTGCGGCGTACCACTTCCAGCAAAGTTACTAAAAATTTTAGAACAATTAAAGAAAAAAGAGGAGGAAGTTATATGAATATTATAGAAACAAATTTAACTTTTAAAGGACTGGCTTACGGAAACAAGCCTAACAAAATAGTATTACATCATTCAGAAGCTTCAAAATGCACTATCTACGATATCCATTCATGGCACCTGGATAGAGATTGGGCAGGATGTGGATATCACTTTTTAGTTAGAAAAGATGGTAGTGTTTACAGAGGCAGACCAGAAAATGCTATAGGAGCTCATTGTCCTGGTGCTAATAGTAATAGCATAGGAATATGTGCAGAAGGTGAGTACATGACTGAGACAATGCCTGAAGCACAAAGAAAAGCTATCGTAGAGTTAGGACAATATCTTAAGGGCAAATATCCTATAAATGTAGTCTATGGACATAGGGAGCTATATTCTACAGATTGTCCAGGTGCTAACTTTCCTTTAAGAGAGTTGGCTAGTTCCATAATGAACGAAAGTTCTATTATTTTAACTTCATCTACAGCACCTACAGCTAAAAATCCTATATTATTAGAGCAAATAAAGGCTTTACAATACAACTTTAACAAGGTTAGAGGGACAAACTTAACTATAGATGGTGTAGCTGGACCAAAGACTATAGAGGCTGTAAATTCATATTTAGTTAAAAAGGGTCAAAATAACACTATAGTGCAGTGGTTACAACAAAAACTACAACTATGGGGTTATAAAGTAGCTTCTATAGCTGGAGTTTTTGATAATGAAACCTTCCAAGCCATTACTGAATTACAGAAAAATTGGGGACTGGCTACTGATGGGATCATAGGACCTAAGACCTGGAATATATTCTTGAATAACTAGGGAGCTGTAAAAGGCTCTCTTTTAGTTTATAAAAATAAATTTTGGGAGTGATATGTATGGATATAAGGAAAAGACTACAAAATAAAGCTTTCTGGTTGGCTGTAGTTGCTTTTATTGCACTTATGGGAAAGACATTTAATCTCTTTCAGATCCCAGATAACTATAATGAGTTAGTTAATGCAATTTTAGGAGTGCTTACTATGTTGGGGATTATAATAGATCCTAGTACCCCTGGACTATCAGATAAGTAATTTTCTCCCCTAGGTTAACACCTAGGGGATTTTTTATTTTTTGTAAATACTTGTCCTTTTTGGTAAAAGGTTTTACAATATAATAAAAGAAACCACCTTGACGACCAAATCAGTAGTGGTTTCTAAAAATTCAATGTATTTCATTATAGATACCTTTATTATAGCACAGATATAGTGAAATACAAGAAATTTGGCTATACCGGAGGATGAAAGACTGTGGAAAATGATAATATAAATAAAATACTTGAAAGTATTAATATAAAAAATATAAGTTCAACGATAAATTTTTGGATGGTAAGAAGTAAGAAAGGTTTTTTCTTTGATGAATTTGTTAATGAAAAGTTTATAGCACTTGGTTGGAATAATATTACGTATAAAGAGGTTGAAAATATTACATCTCAAAAAGACAAGAAAAGTGAAAAAGCTGTAAGGGATAGACTCAAAAAAGATATTGAGAAAAAATATCCTAGGAATAAACAGCTATCTCAATCTCTTAACAAATGTATACGTTTTATTTGCGAAATAAAAAAAGGAGATATTATAATGATACCAAGTAGCGAAAATCAGCAAATAGCATTCGCTACTGTAGGGGATTATTATGAAGATCCTACATGTACATATAAAGAAGAGGTTGAAGTAATTGATAGGATTGATAGTCATATAGACTATGGTATTAATGAAAAATGCCCATATAGAAAACGTAGAAGAATATCAATTTTAAAGATTATTGATGGAGGCAAACTAAATATAAACTTATACAAAGTCTTAGCATCATATCATGGTTTAAGTGAGATAAATAAATACAGTGACTTTATTTTAAGTTCTATTTATAATCTTTATTATCGGAATGATAAGATAAATATGGTATTTAACGTAGAGAAAAAAGGTGAAATTGATGCTTTTGATTTATCTTCATTTATGTATAACTCTTCAAATATGTTTAAAATATTAAATGACAATATTAAAGTCTCTACAAAGGCTAATTTAAATTCTCCAGGAGACTTAATATTGAGCGTTCAACATTATGGTGGCACTGCAATAGAGCTATTGAAGTCCCATAAATTTATTCTGGCAATGGCAACAATCTGGTTTAGTGTAACTGGTGGCAAAATAGGACCAATTGAATTTAAATCAGCCGCAGAGCTTTTAATGAAATGGAGAGAACATAATCTTAAGATAAAATCAGATAAGTTAGATTTAACTAAAAAAGAGAAGGAAATATCAGAACTAGATATGAACAAACTTCTAATTAGCCAAAAAGAAATTGAGAAATCATCAGAAAACCTAGAAATAAATAAACAAAATGCGTCTAATATTATTGATTTCTCAAAGTATCATCATTATAAAAATGAAAATAATTAGAAGGAGTATATAACCTAAAAGTGATAAATAAAGATAACAAAATATTAAATACTAATAATATTAAATTAATAGCATTTGCATAATCAACATAAGCAGAGGGCATTACTATTTCAAATAAGTGAGTGATAAAAAAAGTAAATAAGGATAGGAAAAATAAAAAAGATACTACGTATGAAAAAAGTATATGGAACTTTCTTATAAAATTTTTTATCATCTTATTTCCCTCCTCTTATTATAATTATAAACGAATGTCAAATATTTTCAACTCATATTACAATCAATTATAATCAATATAATACATAAATATGATGTTATCTTTAAGTTTATGATATTTAAGTGCTAGCTTTATTTTATGCAAAAAACAAATAGCCCTAGACTAAGCCAAGGCTATTTATCAACTCTATGTATTTAGTTAGAGTTTTGAATAAAGTAATTTTAATCGAGGTATCTTAAATTATAACCACATAATAAAAATTCATAAACTAAACACCCTTACTTTTAGGGGAATTTTATTATAGCAAAAAGCCTGTGTCTAATTGATGCAGGCTTTTGATATGCTACAAAATAAGAACATTATGTACTAATCATAACAATAGAGTTTATATATTATATGCATACATCAAATTATTGCTGTAAGAGACCATGAATTAGAATAAGAAACAAAAGTGGAAAAATTGGTGTTGATATCACTTAATGTATTTAGTTTGTAAAGAACTTTTAATTGATATTTTATAAAAAGGTATTGCAAAAGTTTAATTTGTATGATACTCTATGTTTGATTTTAATGAATGGAGGGTTGCTTAAAAATGTGGATTTCATCTCGATTATATGCTTTATGTAACTAATTGAATAGTACTTAAAGGCTCTACCCATGTGTAGGGTAATCGGGATTAGTCTATCTATTTTTAAGAACCCTTATTAACGGAGTTTATGTAATGCGTTTAGGGATAGAGACAAATCTATCCTTTGTGTGTTTGTTTAAAGATAGAATGGTACTTAATGAAAAACAAATAAAATTTTCTTAATCAAGATGAATTTAAGGTTTCATTTCTTTATTTTTGCTTGTGTAAGCTTATAAGAGGGGTGTATTTTATACTTAAGTTCTTAGATTAGTGAGAAGTATTTTGTCATGTTATGTGATTATAGGCTAAATCAACAAGGATAACTTTTTTTGCTATTGTAGAATAAGGAATTCTTGTGATTTTTGTCATATTCTTCCGTTTACTTAAAGCATAGGTAGCTAGCCTGTGCTTTTTGTATTTAATATGTAAATGAGGTGCAAAAAATGCGTTAAAAAGTTTGGAATTAACAATGCTTTATTTCAATTTTGAACAAGTATTTAATAGTAAAGGAGATTAGATATTATGACATACAATAATGAAAATAAAAGAATATGGTTTATTACAGGAGCAAGTAAAGGTCTTGGATATGCGTTCACCCTTTCTGCTCTGAAAGCTGGGGATAAGGTTGTAGCAGTCGCAAGAACTATCGACAAATTGGAAAAGCTAAAAGAAGAGTATCAAGATACTTTATTGCCATTGAAACTAGATATCACAGATAGAAAAGCTGTTTTTTCCACGGTTGAAGCAGCAGTCCAACATTTTGGGAAGCTTGATGTTGTTGTTAACAATGCGGGCATAATGACTTTAGGTATGATTGAAGAACTAAGCGAATCTGATGCTAGAAACCTGATGGAGACAAACTTTTTTGGAGCTCTTTGGGTATGCCAGGCAGTAATGCCTTATTTGCGTTCTCAAGGCTCTGGACATATCATACAAATTTCCAGTATCGGTGGAATTATCTCAGGTCCTATGAGTGGTATTTATAGTGCAAGTAAATTTGCTATAGAAGGAATGAGCGAAGCCTTAGCAAAAGAAGCAGCTCACTTTGGCATAAAACTCACTATAGTAGAACCTGGCGGGTACTGGACAGACTTATATACCTCAATGGGTTACAGCAATCCATTAGACTCATACGGAACGCTACGTGAAGAATTGGCTAAACAGTACTCAGAAGGTTCTGTAGATAGCGACCCTTCACTGGCTGCAGAAGCTCTTATGAAATTAGTAAATAGTGACAATCCTCCTCTTAGGCTTATCCTTGGCAGCGTGGTCTACGATTTAGCTATAAACACATTAACAGAACGAATAGTTACTTGGGAGGAATGGGAAACAGTTAGCCGAGCTGCTGAAAAAGGTATCCCTGCACCTGAGGGTTATGGGGTATCCGAAGAGTAAAAACTGAAATGCTTCGAGCGGAGATTTCTTATGACGCAGTAGCAATTTAATTATTTAAGTTCGCTTTTTCTTATAATGTTCACCAACTACTAATGAGATAAGAATAGGCTGCATTATGGAAACTTACTCAGTCATGTGGTATATTTTTACACATATCGACTGCACCAGATTTACTTTGCCCTGGTTAAGATGCTCCCTCCACCACAGTTAGCACGTTTCATAATATTCAGAAAAAATGTATCAAGGACTTACTTTATAGTAAGTCCTCCTTTATTTAGCCTTTATTACTATTACTTATTATATTGGTATTTTGCTAAGCCTCTAGTCTGCAATGACTATATAAAAAAGTCTGCGTCATTTATGGTACGGTTCGGCGTTCCTAATTCTAATACTATGATATAATTAAATCGTCATAATCTACAATTTCGTCACTTCATAAGAACTTTTTAAAGTATCATTTAGCACCTTCTCGTGATTTCTCATAATTTCTTTTCGCAGTTTCTACTGGGCAAATTTCAAACTCTTTATCTGTACGCATTAAGCATTTCTTATAGATACATTCTTTACAGTTTTTCATCATTCCCACCTACTTAATTCTAATATAATTACTATATAGGTTGTACCATTAACTTAGATACATAAAAATAATAGACACTAAAATTAATTAACACCTACTATTAAAAACTCTCTTCATTATTCTCATCCACTATATGCTTTATAAAAAACCCGGCCAGTACTGTCGCGTATACAAATAACATTATAATTGCACTTCCAAACCCGTAACACATTACTTTTATTATATCTAATTCCAATACCATCACCCCTTTTAAATTAAGTCCATGCATTCAGGAGCAGTAACAATAAGTCCAGCAGTATTTTCATCTATAGCTTGTATAGCTTCCAAACTCTTAATCAAATTCTTAATCAAATTCTTAATCAAATTCTTAATAATTGTCTTATTTTCATTTATAATTTTTATCTTTACAGGTATCTCAAAAGTTTCTTTCAAAATCATCACCTCATCTTAATTCTTGCCTTAAAAAGGAAACTTAATCTTTATGTAGAATAATTAACAAAGAGAAATTTATTTCGACACTATATACAGGAGGGGATGTAATGTAATTTTTAAGAAAAAAGATAGTATCAATTCCACTGGCTATTATTGTATTTTTTATTTTAATAGGAATTTCTACTAAGTTAGCAGGAAGCATAGCTGTATTAGGAGCCTTAGGTGGAGGAGTTTATCTGTATAAGAGAAGTGAAAAATTTAGAGCATGGAACAAAGGAATAAAAGGTTTAATTACTGTAGGATTAGCTTTCATATTGTTGTTTGGTGTAGGACTATTTAACACGAGTCCACAAGCAACAGAGCAGCAAACGCTACAAGCAGAAAATACAAAAGTAGAACAGCAACAAAATGATGATGTTGCTAAGAAGGAAGAAGTAAAGAAAGCTGAGGAAGCAAAAGTAGCAGAGCAACAAAAATCTAGTATGATAGCAAAGCTTAATTTTAAGCAAGTAACAGTATCCAGAGTAGTTGATGGAGATACTGTAGAGCTTTCAGACGGCAGTAAAGTAAGATTAATAGGGATAAATACACCAGAAAGCACTACACAGCATGAACAGTACGGGAAAGAAGCAAGTGATTATACTAAATCGCAATTAACAGGCAAAACAGTATATGTAGAAAAAGATGTTAGTGAAACTGATAGATACAGTAGATTGCTAAGATATATATGGTTAGATGTCCCTACAGAAATAACTGATGCAGAAATAAGGACAAAAATGTATAATGCTAATCTGCTGCTAAATGGATATGCTGAACAATCTACATATGCACCAGACGTTAAATATGCAGAGTACTTTAAAAACTATGCTGCAGATGCTAGAAATGCAAGCAAAGGACTATGGGCTATAGATCCAAACGGAACTACAAAAGGGGACACAGATAAAGCAGTCCCAAGCAGTGCTTCAAATGGTTCTTCAAGTAGTAGTTCTTCTACATCAAGCAACTCATCAAGTTCAAGTAGCTCTGGTAGTTCTACCAGTTCAAATAGTAGTTCAGCAGTAAACCAAAATAGTGCTGGGCCTTCTGCTATAGGAACAGTTTACTTTACACCAAAAGGAAAGTCTTATCATAGCACACAAAGCTGTAGAACATTAGCTAGAAGTAAGACTATACTTAGTGGAAGTGTACAAGATGCAATAAATAGCGGACATGGAGATCCATGTGATGTATGTGTCCATTAGAATTCTAGCATAAAGGAGGGCTGGTAGATTTTCTACTGGCTCTTTTCTTTGTAATAAAAAGGAAATTATAAACACTCTATAGAATATATACATAAACTAAAATACTATAGAGTGGAGAAGAGTTATGAATTTAAAATTTGGTGATATTGAAATATTGATGTTATTAGAAGCATTAAGAGATGTACGAAGGGAGTCTATATATTATTATGAAGAGCATAGAGATGAAGAGGAACGGATAGGTATAACATCTCCAGAAGAGTGGGAAGAATTATATAGTACAATAATTAAACAGTTGCATGAACAGGGAGAACTTGAAGTTTTAAAACCTTTTGAAACTAAATCAAAGAAATATAATGCATAAAAAATTAGATATGGGGTGGTTTATATGGGGTGAAGAACAATCTTAAAGCTATACGAATGAGAGAATATATGATGAATCAAAAGGAATTTGCTGAGGAGATTCTTAAGATTAGTGTATTTACTTACAATCCAATAGAATCAAATAAGAAACAGGGTAATATAGAGACAATATTTAAGATATCAAAAGCTCTTAATAGGAAAATAGAAGATATATGGTTTGATGAGGCTGAATAAGCCTTATTTTTTTACCCTTTAATTGTTTGAGTGAAAAATAAATATAATATATGAAAAAAATTTTTTCGAGTAAGCAACTTTTACGAAAAGCATACATATATTATTAGTAAAGAAGGCGAAAAGGAGATGAAAGAGTTGCTAAGAATAACAGTAAGTTTTAAGCAAACCAGTAGAGATATAAAGTTATATACAATAGTTAACAACATGGAAGAAAAGAGCGACTTTGTTAAGGATGCTATAGAACATTACTTAGAATACTTGGAAAAAAGTAAGAAAGAAAGTTAAATCTATATAATCAAGAATCACTTCTGTAATATAAGCAATTCAAAATAATCATAGCTCTCCCAGAGCTACAACGCGAGTTAATGACCTGTAACATTAAATTTAAATAAGGGAGGGATCATACCATGAAACATTATAAAGGTGAAATTATTGATGTTTACGATGGAGATTTTATTGGATGGACTACTGCGGAACTCACTGGATTTATAGGTGAATGTGGAGAATATGAACACTGGAGAATGATGACAAAGGAAGGCTCTGAACTCATGAGATTGGTTGGATTTGATAAAGATGTAGAAAAAAAGAAAACCAGCACTTATAAGCTGGTTAAGATTGAGACCATATATATAAAATGACACCTGCTATAATCCATGGCATACTACCAACTCCTCATGTGATATTAGTAGTATTTTGCTCGTAATTTATGCTTTTATGCATTAGGACGTAGATATTCTAAGTCGCTGTAAGTAACGCTTTACTACAGCTTATGAAGGGTATTGGAAAAGTTGCTACTTTTTAAGATAAGTTAACAAATTATTAATATTTGGAGGATGAAAATGAGTTTCTTTACAAAGTTATCTCTTGGAATTTTAATCGGCTTAATATTAAGTCACAAGCAAATAAAGACAATATTAGATAGTTATAAAAATGATTAGGGGGCTTGTTTATGCAAATAGTTGGTTTTAGAGTTAAGGCTAATGGAAAGATTGAAAGCTTTGATATAGATGTAAATAAACTACTTGTTAAATCTGGAGCTATAGCTTTTTTAGTTGCAGAAGGACTAAATGGTGGAGTAGTTCATGCTGGGACAGTTACTGATAGCTTGCAACCATTAATAGATGTACTTAAAGATCTTGCTGAACCTGTAGCATACGGTTTTATGGTTAAAGGATTCATGAAGATTATGGCTGGTGAGGAAAACGAGGGAATGAAAACAATAAAAGGAGCTATAGGTGGATTCATAGGAATTCAGTGGATACCATACATCTTTAAAATTATAAGGGGGATACATTTTTAGGGGGTAGAATAATGGTGAATTGGATTGCTAAAATAGACAGTATGATAGCTGATAAGGTAAATAAAGTATGTGATGCAGCTATAGACAAAGTATTAAATGATGTAAGTATAATCTTATTAAAGGTTATACAAGGTGTTATTTATATTGTCCTGCAGTATGACGATTTGTTTGTGGCAGTAGCCATAGTTGGTGTATTTATAATGATGTTTGGCAATAGAAGATTAGATACAAAAGTAACTAGTTTATCAATAATTATATATGGTATTTTAAGGGTGGTGTTTAGTACATGCAATTAGTAAGTAGTAGGATTAAACAGGGTGAAAAATCCCTGTTACCTTTTATAAATATAGTTCCAGAGGACATGGTAACATATAAGATTATACCTGACTATACTATAGATAATTCAAATAATGACATTATAGCCCACTCGTTAGCTTCTATGTATTTAACCCCAAAACAAAGGATAAGCATATTTAAAGGTAGTTATAGCACTCCACGACAGGCTTATTTTGATATGATATTTAAGAAAAATCAAGCTAACTTTTATTTAACTCTAAATAATGACTACATTGAATTGATAGAAGGTAAAATGAAAACAGCATGGAATAAGTCAGAGATAAGTAAGATAGCTTCATCTAACATTCCTAAATTAAATGAGAAGAAAACAGAGTTATGTGAGGTAGTATTGAAAGATTATAGTTTTAAAAGCCTATCTACAAGTAAAAAAGGCTTATTTCCTTTAACAAATATGATGGGGATTCTAAGAATGTTAAAGGATGATGAGCAAATTAGAGTAAATATAGCGATAGAGCCTACTAGAAGAACTAACTGGATAAGTGTTGCTAAAGATGAATTCAAGATGTATCAAAAGGGTAAAGTCAGAAATAATGAAATGAGCACAAAAGAAAAGCTAATGAAACTAGGTTTCAATAGTGTAGAAGCTGCAATTCAGTTATTTATAGAGTATAAAATGTTACTATTTGAAAGTGTATTTGGAATAGTCATACGTGAGAAAAAGGAAGATGAAGTTCCTAAGTTTGACCTAAAATTAGACAGCTTAGAAAGAATAAAGGAAGATTTAAAGTACACAGGACTGCAACCAGCGACTACCTATAAAATGACATCTGAAGCTTTTAAGGTTAAAATAACTGTATTATCAGAGAGTAGTGATTCTAACAGAGCTAAGTTAAATATGCTTTCAGTAGCTAATAGTTATAAAGATATATCATTAGACAATGAGCTAGTAATACGCCCTTTAAGTAAAAATGAACAGGAGTTAGTATTTAAACAAGTTATGAAGTTTGATGTATCTACAAGTAATAAGTGTATAATGAATGATAAAGAAGTAGCTAAGTTAATTCAATTACCTCAAAGGGATTTGCAAAGCGAATATAAGATACAAAACATAGATACGAGAGAAGTTGAGATTCCAAAGGAGCTACTGAATGGTAAGGTCAGAATAGGTTATTCTGGGCTTAAAGGTCAAAGGTTACTAACTACATGGTGTGAAAATATAAATGTTATGGCCTTAGCTAAACTATTTGTAGGTCCACAAAATGCAGGAAAGACAACAGCGTTGAAGCGTACCGTAAAAGATTGTCATAAAGCAGGTTACAGTAATATTGTTATAGATTTTATAGAGGCATGCGAAACGGCTAGAGAAGTAGCAGAGGTAATATCTGATAATGAGAAGGTAATTATCAGATTAGGAGAGAAAGGGTACATCCCTGCATTAGCATATAATGAGGTTACTAAATTGATTACTGAGGATATGGATAGTTGGGATAGAGTTAGGCTGGCTAATTTATTAGCAGAGCAAGTTGAATATTTAATAAATGCAGTAACAGATGCAAGTACAGGAGAATTAACAGCACCTATGCTTAGATATCTTCATGCTGCATGTATGGTAACTTTTATCAGGCCAAAAGCTAAAATTAATGATGTGTTCGAAGTTTTAAGACGTTGGGATAAAAGAAATGAGGCTATAAGATATGCAAAATACTCTAAATGCTTTGATGAAGATGATGATATATTCTTCGACATAAATGAATTACATAAGAGGGATAGTAAAGATAAAATAGTAGGTACTAGAGAAGATTTAGTTGTAGGTATTACAAATAGAATAACCCTACTACAGAAAAATCCTTACCTAAAAGCTATGTTAAAAGCAGAGATAGATGATAAACAGGACCTAACTAGATATATTGAGGAGGGTAAGAGTATATTTATAGAAGTACCTCAATACCTGTTTCCAAGTATCATAGTAAGGGATATACTAACTACTTTCTATATTAGCAGAGTGTGGCTAACTGTTCAGATGAGACAGAATAATAAAGATGCTAGATTATGTAATGTAATTTTTGATGAGGTCCACCAAGTACCTACGACAGCTAGATTTCTTAGTAACCATGTTACAGAATTTAGGAGACACAGGTTAGGATTAATAATGACCTGCCACTACCTAAAACAAATGAGAGAATTATTAATAGCTCTAAAATCATCTGGTATTAGTTATATAATGATAGCAGGTACAGAGAAGGAGAATTTAGAACTACTAAAAGAGGAAATATCACCATTTACAGTAGAGGAGGGACTAAATCTAAAGCCTCATACTAGCTTAAATGTTATTAACTATGGTAATCAGTATGCTAGATTTATCACAGAACTACCAGAAAAATAATAAGGAAATTTAAGCGTTTAAAGGAGCCTATCAAGGATCTTTTTACATTAAAAGTTAAATTAAGGCATTGGCTACAAACTAGTGTTCCTATATAATAAAGATTAGAAACGTATGTTTGGGGTGAATTTATGAAGATATTAGTGAAGCCTATTGATGTAGTAGCTTGGTTTGATAAAGTTGGCAATCCTAATCCAGTTAGATTTAGAATAGATAATGAAGACTGTGAGCAGGTTACAATAAAGATAGATAAGGTAATCTGTAAATCAAAGGAGAAGCTTGCAGGTAATAATATGATTGTATTTCAGTGCCAGGGAGTGATAAATGGTACTATTAAACCTTTTGAATTGAAGTATGAATTAAGTACTTATAAGTGGATACTGTATAAAATGTAAAAATTAATTAGGGGGAAAGAGGGATATTATGACTACTAAGAAGCTAACAGAAAAACAAAGGAATGTATTGAGTACAATAGAAATGTATATTAATGATTATGGATACTCTCCAACAATTAGGGAGTTATGCAATTTATTAGATATAAAATCTTCATCAACAGTGCATGGGTATGTTGAACGATTAGAAAACGGTGGATATATAACAAAGCTAGATAAGGGAGCAAGAACTATACGAATAATAAAAAGCATATAATGTATTAAGTATAAAAGTGAGACATTAGGAGATAAAATTATCCTAATGTCTTTAATTTAAGTAACTACCTAAAATACATTTTGACGTCAAAAAAACGTCAAAAAAATAAATAAAAATATTCAACTTATGCAAAGAAATAATCACTAAGAATAAAGCAAAGTTCGGATTTATAGTAAATTTTCTAATATATATAATATACAGTATGGTTAAACAAGGAACACTTCTTTATACTCACAAATACTGATTATACAACACTTTTCAGGGTCTAGTCAATTGATATGGCAAAAATTAAAATTATCAATTGGTCTGAAGATACTACAGATATATGCGCTATAAGTCACCTTTATGTCTTAGATATCCAAAAATCCCTCCACAGAAACCACCGAAAATATGTGCAAATTGAGATACGTTATCTTTTATCAGTAAACCATTCATAATTTCTTTACCTAAAAACACAAAAGTAACTAGTACGAGTGTAAGCGGTATTGTTCCTGATTGATAGTTAGAAAAAGAGCTTAATAATATTAGCATAAAAACTATTCCGCTAGCACCAAGAAGGCCGGATTTAAAAAATAGGGTATTTATAATTCCAGTTAAAAATGCGGTAACTAAAATCATTTCTAATAGTGAATTCGAGCCATATTTTTCTTCAACCATTGGACCCACTAAAAGAATAATTAAGAAATTACCAGAAAAGTGGCTCCAATTAGCATGACCTAATATGTAACTAAAAAGTCGTAAGTATTGAAGTGGATCTTTAATGGAAGTTCTAAAATTAGTGAAAAGAAGATTGTTTGAGAAGCCTCCAGTAGCCATATCTAATAAAAGTGTTGCAAATGATATAAAAGTAAATGTTAATATTATTGGGGAGTTATAATGAATTCTTTTAAACATATTTACACCTGCTTTTCATAATGAGTTTTAATCGTAGACTAATAATTATAATGTCCAAATCTATGCAATTATATAAAAAGTTCCTTGAAAGAAATTAATAGTTATGATGTAATAATTACGAATAGATATCAAAAGAAACAAAAAAAGGAGGAAAACACATGCCATACATAAATTCCAGAACAACATTGAAATTAACTGAGGAAAAAAAGGAAACTATAAAAACCGAATTTGGCAAAATAATGAGTGAGGTTCTTGGGAAAAGTGAAGAGTGGCTAATGATAGGGTTTGATGATAGTCACGCTCTTTACTTTAGAGGTGTTAAAAAGGAAAAGGCCGCTTTTATTGAAGTTGAGATGATTGGAAAAGCAGAAAGAGAAAATAAAAACAAAGTTACATCATTAATATGTGATTTGTATGAAAAGGAATTAGAAATACCTAAGGACAGCATTTATATAACCTTTAGAGAAGTTGAAGATTGGGGTTATAATGGAAGCCTATTTTAAGACTTATAACTAAGAATGACAGAGGTTAACTCTGCCATTCTTAGTTATGGTATTTAAAATAATTTAATAATGGGTTATGAATTCTAATAACCTGGAAAACTAAATCTATGGTAGGATACCCTATTGTCTGAAAAAAATTAATTAGAGAATCATAAAAACTTAAAATTTCATTCGAGGAACAGGTTTCTTTCGCCAATACACATTTCGAATTCAATACCAAGTATAAGAATAATATAAAACCTACAGTATGCTTTTTTGAATTTAAGTTTTTTATTTTGTGATTAAATATTATATTATTTATTTTTGACTGAGTGTTTTTTTTAGGTGAGTCTAGGTTTATTGAAGTAATCATTTCTTTCTCCAATAAAATTGATTATATATTAGTATATGGTTTGCATATGAAAATGTGAATTTATTTGCTTTGAAGCGATAATATGCTATTTAGAAAGGTAGTAAATTATTCTGTATAATACTGGCAATTCAAAACATAAAAAAATGTATTATTTTTTTACATTTTGGATAAAATTATATCGAAAAGTTGTTGACAAACAAATTATTTGTCGCTATAATATATAAATGTGGAGTGAAGAAAACAACACATTGGGATATCGCCAAGCGGTAAGGCACCAGACTTTGACTCTGGTATTCGTAGGTTCAAATCCTGCTATCCCAGCCAAATGGTTTACTAGCTCAGTCGGTAGAGCACATGACTTTTAATCATGGTGTCCGGGGTTCGATTCCCCGGTAAGCCACCAACTAATTTGCAGGTGTGGCGGAATTGGCAGACGCACTAGACTTAGGATCTAGCGCCTTAGGCATGGGGGTTCGACTCCCTTCACCTGCACCATTTAATTAAAAAAATAAAAACATCAATGGTTCGAACCATTGATGTTTTTATTTGTAGGCAGTTAAAACCTTTATGATGAATATATTAGATAATATTGTACTTTACTCCAAAAAGCAAAATATTAAATATCCGTATAAAACAGTAGTTAGACTTAAATGAAGGTCTAATTACTGTTTTATTATTTTTATTAGAATATTAATAATGCTATCTTGTAAAAATATAATAAAGAATCTTTTACAAATACTCAAATTAAAGTTTGAAATCCATATAAAATCTAGCAAACTAATACAGATTAAAATGCGATTAATTATAAGGTAAATGAATTTTCAGAGTAATTATAGGTGTTTAATATCTCAATTTAACCAATTCAGTTATGAATTTTGTCTTTAATATAGAGTAGTATCTTAGTTTTAAGGAGGGCCTCTAATGAATAATGCTAATACCAGCATAATACCAGAGCTTATTCTAATATTGATATTGACTTTTATAAATGCATTTTTTTCAGCTTCAGAAATGGCCATAGTATCTTTAAATAAAAATAGAATAAATCATTTAGCTGAAGAAGGAAATGAAAAAGCAAAAATAATCTTAAAGCTGTTAGAGGAGCCTAGCAAATTTCTTTCAACAATACAGGTCGGGATTACTCTTGCCGGTTTCTTCGCCAGTGCTTCTGCTGCTACATCTGTTTCTCAGAGTTTTGCGCTAGCATTGAGTAGGTTTAATATTCCTTATATTGACCGAATTTCTGTTGTTATAGTTACAATACTACTTGCATATGTGACTCTAGTATTTGGAGAATTATTTCCTAAAAGAGTAGCGTTGCAAAAATCAGAAGTCATAGCTATGTTTTCTATAAAATGGATTTTATTTGTATCAAAGGTAGCTAAGCCTTTTATAAAATTACTTTCTACGTCTACAAATTTTTTGATTAAGCTTTTTGGGATGAATTTAGAAAATTTAGATGAAAAAGTATCGGAAGAGGAGATTAGATCGCTCATAGAAGTAGGTCAGGAAAATGGACTCTTTAATGAAACTGAAAAGGAAATGATTAATGGTATATTTGAGTTTGATGATACATTAGCAAAAGAAGTAATGACCCCAAGAATTGATGTATTTGCAATAGATATAAATACTGCTAGCAATATAATTGTAGAGAAGGTTTTAGAAGAGAAATATTCTAGGGTGCCTGTATATGAAGAAGATATTGATAATGTAATTGGTATTTTATATATAAAAGATTTATTTACTCCAATAATGGAGTATAACATTGATAAAATAAATATAAGAGAATTACTAAGAAGTCCTTATTTTGTACCAGAAAATAAGAATATAGATATACTATTTAAAGAACTACAAAACACTAAGAACCATATGGCGATTCTTATAGATGAGTATGGAGGATTTTCTGGAATTGTCACTATTGAAGATTTAATTGAAGAAGTTATGGGGAATATCTTTGATGAATATGATGAGTATGAACAATTGACAAAGAAAATAGATCCTGACACTTACATAGTTAGCGGACTTTTATCAATAGATGAAGTGAATGAGCTTTTGCATCTTAATTTGCAATCGTACAATTCAGATACTATAGGAGGATTTGTTGTTGATCTTATAGGAAGTATTCCAACAGATGATGAAGAACATACTGTAGAGTATGAAAACATAGTATTCAAAATTGAGAAGGTAAGTGAGAAGAGAATAGAGGAGTTGAAGATATACATCAATAGGTCAATAACCACTACCCTAAAGGGATAGTGGCTTGTGAGTAATTGCAAGCTGCTGTTTCTTTAAGATAGTATCATTTAGTTCGCTATTTGATGATTGAATAGCTTTAGTTGGTCGGAATGTGTTGTGCACAGCGAATCAACTACGTTATGTTAGAATGTATAGGCACTTCAGAGTGTTTCCCAAGCTCTGAACACTGCGGTGAGTGATTAAACATCTCTGAGGCAAGGAGAAGTGTTGCTCGTTTGAAACCTTTCATAACATTAGCGAAGGGAGCCTACCGCCTTCAGGCGAGATTAATTTAAAAGGACTGACTTTTATGGTGTATTTGAATAGTATCGAGGGAAAACCTTTGATGCCAACATCGAACGCGAAAGCGAGAAAACTGCTAAAACAAGGAGGAGCTAAGGTTACAAGTTTAAGACCTCTTGTGATTCAACTTACATACAAAACAAAGACTGAATATGTGCAACCTATAACTCTAGGAGTTGATAGTGGATATTTGAACATTGGGTTCAGTGCTATTTCTCAGCAAAAAGAGTATATTGTAGGTGAGGTTAAATTATTAAAAAGTATGAAAGATAGACTTCTGGAGAAATCTTCATACAGAAAAGTTAGAAGAAGTCGATTGAGGCATAGAAAACCAAGGTGGAATAATAGAGCTAAATCTAAGAAAAAAGGTTGGTTAGCACCAAGCTTAAAACATAAGTTGGATACTCATATTAAATTTATAGATTATTTGAATAACATTCTACCTATTAAAAGAACAATAATTGAAGTTGCTAACTTTGATATTCAGAAAATGAAAGATGATACTATAAGTGGAAAGCAATATCAAGAAGGTGACATGATAGGTTTTTGGAACATACGTGAATATGTGTTGCATAGAGACGGTCACAAATGTCAAAATCCTAATTGTAAGAATAAGAAAAAAGAACAAATATTAGAGATTCACCACATAAGATTTAAAAGTCAAGGTGGTTCGGATGCACCGAGTAATCTTATTACTTTGTGTGATAAGTGTCATACCTCACCTAATCACAAGAAAGGCAAATTTTTATATGATTGGTGTGAAAATGGTAAGAAGGTTAAAGGATTTAGGGATGCTACATTTATGAGTATGGTTCGATGGTATCTTGTAAGGGAGTTAAAATCAAAGTATTCCAATATATCAACTACATATGGATATATCACAAAAAATCATAGAATAGAGAATAATATAGAAAAAAGCCATTCTAACGATGCTTTTGCTATAGCAAAAGGAGTTCATCAATTGAGATGTAAAGATATTTTCTCTGTAGTTCAAGATAGGCTAGGTAATAGAAGCTTAGAGAAATTCTATGATTCAAATGTTATAGATATTAGGGCTGGTGAAAAAGTTAGTGGTGGAGATTTAAATAATGGTAGAAGAACTAGAAATAAGAATCTTAACACTGAAAATTTAAGAAAATACAGGGGACAAAAGATCTCTAAAGGTCAAAGAAGGATTAGGAAACAGAAATACTTCTATCAACCAAATGATTTGGTTAAATTTGAGGGTGAAATATATACAGTCAAAGGTACTCAAAATGAAGGGAAATATATTGCATTGAAGGAGATTAAGAAAGTTCCTAGAGTAGATCTTCTTATTCCTTACAAATTTAAGAAAGGTTTGAACTGGACACATGAAGTGTGTTAGTGAAAACCATAGTAAACATCTATTAATGGTTCATCTTATATCATATTCATTTACTGGTTCACTACAAACCTACAATGTATATCTTAGATATTGTAAGATGGTTCAAGCAAATTTTAACTTATAGGATATGGAGAATCGGGAGCAATTCAGATATTCTAAGGAAACATTTTTGGAAAGAACGAACTTTTTGGTCAGATGGCTATTTTGCTTGTAGTATAGGCAACGTCTCGAAAGAGACTATATAGAAGTATATACAAAATCAGGGGTAGAGCGTAAAAATTGAAGCCGAAATAAACGCTATTTATTATTGCTTGAATAAATTTAGAGATTTAATTATCGAATAAAAAGTGACTTCTATAAAAGATTGTTAATACTCTTTTATAGAAGTCACTTTAAGTCAGAAAAATACTTAGATAACTTTGAAAATAGTAACAATACTTAGGGGAATGGGAGATAGTAAAAATTTAAAAATTTTCACCAAGATATTAATTAAGTGTCCTTATTGATATTATATATCAGTTGAAAATTATTATCAAGAGTTTATATATTTATTCTTGAAATTATTTAAAAGCCTGGAAGTGATAAAATGTATTCTAATAGGAGAAGAGAACATATTCATATTATTAGACAGTTTGAAATAGAAAGTGGGAATTATACTGGCCTTAGATTAGTTATTTTTAATAATAATGGCTTAAAGTATATTAAAGATTATGATACCTTTATAAAACATAAGTATAAAAACCCTAAAAATAAGATTCATAGTAAATCTCTCTGGAAGATTACAAATTCAAATATTCCTGGTGTGATTAAAAAAGAGATGATAAATACAGATGATGATAATAAATTTAGAATGGAACATGTTTTATACGATTCTCAGGAAATTCCTATCAGTGATTATGATGAGGCAATATTTAAAAAAGAAAAAATATACATAGATAAAAATATACATGAGTTTATTAATAAAGCTAAAAGTGATTCAGATGATGGGTTACTATAATTTAATTCTTAGTTATTAGAAAAATAATCCTATTTTTTTAGATAACTACACTATAATATTTTAAAAGAGAATAAGTGTAATAGTAATGTGCTTTTGGAGGTTAATGACCAAATTGGAATTTAAATAAATAAAAGTGAAATTTATAATCCGATATTTGTGAATATGTGTGCTAAAATAGAGTGTGTATGAAGTGAAGCTTAGATCACATCAGGTGATAATCTAATAAATCTGACGAATGAGGTGATTTAAATAGAGTATTTTGAAGTAGAAAATAAAGTGTTAAATAATATGGACACTGAAAAATATGCATTAATTAGTGGTAAATCAGCTAGTGGAAAGACAACATTAGCAATAAAAACATATAAGAACTTGGTTGAAAAAGACAAAATTAATACTAATGAAATATTAGCTTTGATAATGAATAGGCACCAGGGATTAACTTGGAAGAAGGAATTATGTCTCGAAAATTTATCAGAAACAAAGGTTTTTACATATCAAGGCTTTGTGAGAAAAGAACTTATAAAGTACTGGCCGTTAGTAGAGAAAAACTGCCTTAAAATAAAGAAGGATAAGGTAAGGCCCGAATTTGTGTCAGCAGATACAGCTAATTATATGATGGAGATTCTGGTAGATTTTTTTAGAAAAAAGGGATATTTTATAAACATCACTTCGACTTCAAACAGAATTGCAGCAGACTTAGTTTCTAATATTAGCAAAGCAGCATTGTCTTTACTGGATTTAAAGGAAATTGGAAGTAGAATATACAATTCTTTAGAAGTCAAAGAAGGCATTCAAAAAGAAAACTATGATCAGATGGATGATGTAATAGACAGGTACATAAATAGATTCTTGAGCCAGGGAGTTGTAGACTATGGTATTAGTGTTTATTTATATAATAGCTTTCTTCTAACAGATTCACTTTATCTAGAACATTTGAAGAAGATAAAATATATTATAGTAGATGATTTGGATGAAGCTTCACCAGCACAATTAGAACTTATAAATATATTAACAAAGGATACAGAAAAAGCTTATTTGTTTACCAATCCGGAAGGTGGATTTTGTAATTTTTATGGGGCAGATAGTATATACTTAGAAGAAAATCTGCCATACAATTGTACTAAAATTGAATTGAAAGATCATTTTTCTTCTAATGATCAATTCATAAATTTTGCAGATAAAATAAACGAAAGAACGTTAAATATTATTTCTAGGTGGGAAAGCAAAATACCAGTATATTTTGATATATCGTCACAGTTAAGAAGTGAAATGATAGAAAAAATAGGAGATAAAATTAAAGAACTCATTTTAGAAGGGAACAACCCAGAAGACGTGGTAATTATATCTCCTTTTAATGATTTTATATTAAGTTCGGAGATAGAGAATAGATTAAAAAGTGAGGGAATAAATATTTTTGATACTTCTAAGAAAAAAAGGCTTATTGATAACCCATATGTTCACTGCCTAATAGTAATAGCCTATCTATGTAGTGATACTATTAAAATCAAGCTTACTGTGGATGACTATAGAAATTTTTTTAGAACTATTCTAGAAATAGATGTAATTAGAGCATCTATACTTTCTAAGAATGCAGTAAAAGATAAATTATTGCTTGTGTTATCAAATGACATTGTGGATAGAATAGGCTTTGAGAAGACAGAAAGATATAAGTATCTAAAAAACTGGATCGATAAATATAGAGTCAATACTCAAATGGGAAGAATGCCTTTAGATGAGTTATTTAGAAGAGCTTTTTTAGAACTACTTATTACCCTCCCGAAAGCTAGAGAGAACATATCTATATGCAAGAACTTAAGTGAAACGGCAGAGAAGTTTATTGGAATTCTTTTGCAATTTAACAAGATGGATAATCCAGAAGAAAAGTTTATAGAGTTTATTAAAAGAGAGGCTTCAGACTTCTACTCTTTAAGAGAATTAGAAGAGATAAAATTAAGAGAAAATAGTGTAGTTATAACGAGTCCATATAGCTTTTTAACTTCAAATATCAATAGTAAAATTCAGATTTGGACAGATATAAATAGTAATACCTGGACACCAAGAAATGTAAAGGAACTTACAAATGCCTATGTACTAAGAAAGACATGGTATATGAACGATGTATATACCGATGAAATAGAGGTGAGAAACAGACAGAATAATTTAGTTTCTGTAATTAGATGTCTTATGAGAAAATGTAATAAAAAGTTGTATTTCTATGGAAGTGAGTACTCTGTAAATGGTTATGAACAACAAAGCTCTTTATCAGAGATTATTATGGATATTATGAGCGAGAGAGGAGATATTGATGGGATTTAGAGAGGATCAACAGCCTATAATGGAATATACAGGTGGAACTATGGCGATACCAGCAGTACCAGGAGCAGGTAAAACCTTTATTGTTGCGAACTTATCGGCCAAAATAATAGAAGAGAAAAGGCATAAACCAGGTAAGGTGTTAGTAGTAACATATATGAATAGTGCAGTAAACAACTTTAAAAGTAGAATATCCTCAGTATTAAATGAAAAAGGAATAACTGCATTTAATGATTATGAAGTCATGACAATACATAGTCTAGCTATGAAAATTTTAAGAGATAGGCCAGATGTTGTAGGAGTAAATGAGGAATTTGGAATACTGGATGATATAAGAAAAGTTTTCTATTTGAGTGAGTGCATAGATGAGTGGAGAGTTAGAGGTGGAGAGGAAATATTTAAATCTCTTTTAACAGACCGCGCTAGAGAGGGTTATAAACAAAAGGGTGCAGACTGGTGGAAAAATTTTTTTAGTGTGGCTGACAGTTTAATTAGTGAATTAAAGCTAAATGACATTTCACCAGATAAGCTTAGAGAACAGAGAGGAGTTCTTGGACAGAGTAGTATTATAGGAATTATTTACGAGATTTATAGACTCTATACTAAAAGATTAAAACTGGAAGGATATTTAGACTATAATGATTTGCTTATATTATCTTATAAAGCACTATTAATAGATGAAAAGCTAAGAGACAAGTTTCAGAGTAAATATAGCTTTATATTTGAGGACGAGTGCCAGGACTCTAATCTAGTGCAGTGTAGGATGTTATCACTACTTTCAGAGAAAAGCAAAAATTTGGTTAGAGTTGGAGATCTTAATCAAAGTATAATGGGTACGTTTACCTCCTCTGATCCTAAGTTTTTTGCGGATTTTTGCAGAATAGCTAATCAAAAATATGTTATGAATATGGCTGGAAGAAGCTCGGAAAATATCATTAATTTAGCAAATTATTTAGTAGACTATACAAGAGAGAGTCATCCAGTTCAAATGTGCAGAGAAGCATTGGCTAATCAAAAATTAAGACTAGTATCAGGTTTGGAGGATTTTAAAAATCCGGAAATAGATGAGTATGGAATACAGTCACTCTGTTTAAATTCATGGGACGAAGTTAAGAAGAATACAATAGGAAGAATTATCAGGTTTAAGAATAAGTTTCCGAATAAAACTATAGGAGTATTAGTTCCTTTTAATAACCATGTAAGTGAGATAGCAAAAGACCTTAGAAAGCTTAATATAGAATGTGATGAGCTTTCAAACACTGCAGAAAAAAGAGTCAAAGTCACTAACATTTTAGGATATATCCTTGCATTTTTAGGAGAGCCTGATAATATTTACAAACTTAAATCTTTAATAGATGTATTCATAGAGGAAAATAGCGAAGAAAAAGATATTCTGATAGAATTTATACTAAAGAATAGAGTTGAAGATTTGCTATGTGACACGTTTAAGTTTTCTGAAAGAATCATAAAAGGTAGTCTGTATAAGATATTGAAAGAAAAATTAAATATCATAAATAAAATAGTAAACTACAATCAGACTTCCTTAGACAGCTTAATTATATACATAGGGACTTCATTAAACTTAAGCGTAGAAGATAAAGCAATGGTTCATGCAGTAGCTTCATATGTTAGGTATGAAGTAAAGTACAATCCCAATTTGACATTAGATGAACTTTCTGAGCAACTTTTAAATATTAAAAATCCAGTATTTAAACATATTGCTGATATAATATATGATCTTCAAGGTTATGAGCCAGTGCCAGGGAGAGTAACTGTAGCTACTTGTCATAAATCAAAAGGCCTAGAATGGGATTGTGTATTTATATTATCTCTAACGGATTATAACTTTCCAGCATTATTAAGTGCTAACTTTAGGTCTGATTACTATTACCTGAAAAATGAATTTAAAAACCCTGTAGCTTTTGGAAAGGCTGAAATACAAAGAATTATTGGAGAAAAAGTTTTTGATAACCCTCCTCTTCAAGCAAAGGTAGATATTTTAAATGAAAAAATAAGATTGTTATATGTAGCTGTAACTAGAGCAAAGGAGTATTTGTATTTGGTAGCATATAAGGAAAAAAGGGGCAAAATGGAGGATAAGCCTTCATTATACTTTGAAGTTATGGAAAAGTTTGTGGTAAATGAAACGACGAGTCTTAGAAGATAAGTTATGATAAGGAATTTCTTATAGCAAGATTTATCTCAAAATAATGTTATTTAGACAATGTTAAATTAATATGATATAGAAATTTGGAAGTGATAAAAATGATTGATGTGAGAAGGTTACAATATTTCTATTATAGTCAAAACTCTTTAAATACATTTAGTAAGTGTCCTTTAAAATTCAAATTAAAGTATATGGAGGATATAGCCTGGAGAAATGATTCGCCTATGGATGTGGAGTTTTATGGCAGTATGAAGGTAGGATTAGATTTTCACTTGATTTGCGAAAGATATTTTTCAAACATTCCTTTAGGTGTGGCTGGGGACAGCGAGGAACTTGTAAGGTGGACGGAAGCGCTTAAGAGCAAAATGCCTCTAAGAAAGGAATATATATACTTACCTGAGTATGAAATAAAGATGGCAAAAGGCGATATTAAGCTTCAAGCTAAATATGATTTAATAATTATAAAGCCAGAGGGACAAATAGAAATATGGGACTGGAAAACAGAAAATAGGAAGCTTACACATAAGGAAATAGAAAAAAGGTTTCAGACTATTGTTTATATGTACGTTTTAAAAGAGAGGGCCAAGGAAATTTTACAAGTAGAGGATGAGGCTAAAAATATAAAGATGATATTTTGGCAACCACAATATGAAGAGGAAGAACTTATAGTAGACTATTCAGATAATAAACATTATGAAAATGAAAAAGCTATCAAAAAGCTTATTTCTAGCATAAATAACTATGATTTTAAAGAGAACTTTAATAAGGATTTATATATTAAAAATTGTAAGTTTTGTGAGTTTAATTATTTTTGTAATAATGAAAAAGTTGATTTTAATATAGTAGAAGAATAGTATTGTGTGGTAGAATAAATGGCAAAAATAAGATGGTTTTAATTTTTATCAATGGGTATTTAGTACACTTAATATAATAAAAAACAGGTTTTTTTCGGCTCAAAATCACATAAGCTATTATTGAAATGGGGAGATACTATGAAAATAAATAGCTTTATTTTACCTAAAAATCATAAAGGTGAAAGGTTTGAGTATGGAGTAAAATTAATACCCAACAGAACTTTAGATAGGCTAACAGACAGCATGGTTATCTCTACAGAAAAAAATATTCAAGGGAAAAACTTATTTAACCTATGTTTTAAAAAGAGGCAAAATGCTAAATTAGTTGTTAACAAATTTGTGTTAACGGAAGCACAGTTTGAAAATTATATTTATTTTTTAAGTAAATTTAATAACAAAAATAATATTAAAACAGAATTTATTGTAGAAAATATGGGTACAATAAAAATATCCTCCCTTAATAAAGATTATATAAAAATATCCTCCGAAAAAGTGGAAAATGATTTTTTTATTAAAGTATTTTTTACCTTGTTAAGATTGGAACTTTCAGCATATATTGAGGCGTTAAAAGATGTCTATTCAGGCAAGGAAATAACAAGTTTATTAACTTACCAGATGGGATATTTAATTAATCCTCTTAGCAAATTAGAAAGAGATGAAGTTTATCTAAATGCACTATATATATTCATTGACTGGGCTTTGGATAACAGAAACAAGGAGGTATTTGGACTTTTGGTAAAAGAGGTTCAAAGAGTTTTAGATTCTTAAGCTTTTATATTTGGTGTTAGGATTGTAATATTTACATACCTAACGCCTTTTATTATTTAACGTTATTGGTTTATATGATAAAATTAATAAATAAACATATATATTTTTTTGTCAAAAGAAATCTCTTTATAGAGAAAAGGATTTTGTTGTTAATGGCTGTATAACGAGATTAAATAGTTAGATTTAACAGGAAAGAATGTGATAGAATGAGAAAAGTAGATTCGATAGAGAAAGCCATCAGTTTTATAAAAGAAAATAGTTTAGCATTAATTTATATATCTTCAGAAGATTGTAGTGTGTGTAAGGTTTTGATGCCTAAGATTGAAGAGTTACTTAGTAAATATGAAAAAATACAAAGTATAAAGATTGATATATCTGAAATTCCGGCTGTATCTGGCCAATTTTCAGTTTTTACGATTCCAACTATTATATTCTTTATTAATGGTGAGGAATACATTAGAGAATCGAGATTTATAAGTATATTAGATTTAGAGGGAAAGATTGAAAGATATTATAATATGTTATTTAGGTAGAAGTTTATTTGACAAACGTTAAGGATAAAAAGTTTTCCTAATTGTCCGTTACAGAATAGAGGAGATGAGGTAAGTTGAACAAGAAAAATACTAAACAAATAATTATTTATTCGATACTTGTGGTAGTGGTTGCTATATCTGTAGCTTTGGGAATATATAAATATTTTAAGGTACAAGCTTATAATAAGCTTATAAATAATGCTAACAATTACATGGATAACGGAAACTATAATAAAGCAATTGCGATATTTAATGAATCGTTGCAATATAAAAATGATCCTAATGTCAAGAGAAGTATTATACTTGCAGAGAGCCTTTTATCCTCCGAAAAATCATATGAACAAGGAAATAAACAGATGGAAAATAAAGAGTTCCTTAAAGCAATTGAAAGTTTCAAAAAGGTAGTAAAGGAGGATGAAAAAAAATATGAGGAATCACAGAAAAAAATGGAAGAGTGTAAAAAATTATATATAGCACTAAACCTTGAGAATGCATCAGAATATGCTAAGAATAATAAGTATGATGAAGCTAATAAGTACTTAGATGATATTCTAAAAATAGATAGTAAAAATACACAAGCAAAGAAACTAAAGGATACATATTTAAAGGAAATGAAACAAAGCACTAACAATGCAAAGCAAGAATCAAATAGGCAAGATACTGGTGTACAGGTGACAGTGAACGAAGCGATTGAAATAGTTGCAAAATACTTAAATTCCCAAGGAACCAAAACTCAATTTACCTTTGACCATGAGGATATAAAAAATGGTAGTAACTATTATGTAATTCAAGCTTTTGAAAATATGGGCGATCATATTGCAACGAGCGGGTGGTATTATGTTGATAAGAATAGTGGAAAAGTATATGAATGGGATTTAGCAGCAGACAAATTAGTACCTCTTAATTAGTTAGCAATTGACAGTGGGCAGTTAAGGACGATTTAATTAGTTTTATCTTCAATAAAATTATGGGCCAGGCTTAGGTTAGGTTTTGCCTACAACAAAACGGGCTTTTAGGAAATTAAATTTTCCTAGTGAAAGGAGGTAAAACTTCCTTAACTGTCAATTGTCACTATCAACTAAAATATTATAATAAAATCACCAACATAACTTAACTAATATAATACTTTCTATTATTCAAAAGGCTTCATATCTAACTTTTTATAAAGTTCTTCATTGATATCATGAGTAATTTGAAGATTGTTATCTTTTCTAAATTTAATTACTTCACTTTTCATCCTATCACCATAAACACCATCGGGATTCCCTGAATAATATCCTAGGTTTTTTAATTTTCTTTGGACTTCAAATACATCAGAACCTCTGTCTCCAGGAATTAAATCTCTAAATTGATTTGTAAAAAGTCCGTAGGGTCCACCATATATTACAACAGTTGTACCAACTTGAACATGACCGTAAAGATCTTCTACATCCTTATTAAACATTCTTATACACCCTAAAGATTCAGCACCTCCAATTGTCAAAGGTTTATTAGTGCCATGTATTCCATAGTTTCCCCAAGGAACATTCAATGCCATCCAACGACTTCCAAAACCTTTACCCCAATCAGCCTCCTTATGTCTAATAGTCCAAGTGCCGATTGGAGAAGGGGTAGTTGGTTTTCCACCAGCAACGGGGTAAGTTTTCACTATTTCATTAGTGTCTTTGTTTATTAAATATAATCTTAATTCGTTTAAATCTACTAAAACATTATACTTAATTCTGTTTTCTACATCTAAATTATATTCTGATGAATAAGCTTTTATAGAAATATTAGAAATTGTTACAAATATAAACAAGAACAATACAATTAATAGTAAAGAATTACGTCTTTTCATTTAAACACCTCTAGTCTATTAAATATATGAAAATTTCATTGCAATTAATTTGTACTGATTGCAATAGATAGATTATTTAGATACTCTAAAATGGTATTCCGGTGTAGCATTAGTAATTGCCTTAAATTCATATCCTAAATCTTTATAATATTTTATTACTTTTGGTAATACAGCACAGGTATTTTTATTAGGCTGATCACAGTGGGCAAGTAAGAATATTTTATTAGGATTAACACACTTAGTAGTAGCTTCCCTATAAAGTTTATCGGCAGATGTATTATAGTCTAATCCATCTGATAAACTTAAATTCCAATCATATATTTTATAACCTCTAGCATGAAGTCTTTCTAAGAGAGACTTACTTAAGTGTGGTTTACTTCCGGATGGAAATCTAATTACTTTAGGTTCAAAATCTAAAATTTTTTTAATTTCCAATGCAGTCTTATCCATTTCCTCTATAAAGGTAGTATTACTGGAATACAGTTGTTTATAGTGGTGAGTAAAGCTATGAAGACCTATACTATGACCTTCTCTATAAATTCTTCTTATTAAATCTTCTCTGCCTTCAATTTTATATCCTACAACAAAGAAAGTAGCTCTTATATTTTTTTCTTTTAAAATATCTAAAATCTTACTAGTGATTACAGTACTAGGCCCATCATCGAAGGTTAGATATATAACTTTATTATTAGCAGCAGAAGGGTTTTCCCCACCTATTATTAAACTAGTTGCTTTAGACACATTTATATTAACTAAATAAATGCTAACAAGCAGTAATGAAATTATAACTGATAAGAGTCTTTTTTTATTTTTCACAGCACACCCTCCTTTTTTCTACTTGTATTTTATACTCATTATAGGATTCTAGATTTGGAGATAACTAATTTGATTAAAGTAAGTAATTAAGATCAATACCTGAAACCTTATAAAAATTTATTTTGATAGACACATACATTATCCGTTAATATGTATCAGGAAAAACCTAATTTTATTATCTCCCCAACCTAAATCCCAAGGCACATGGTATCTGTCTGTGGTATGAGAGTTTATTAAGGGATATCCGTGAGAATCCCAACCAGTAACGACAACAAAGTGGTCAATATTCCCCTTCTTTTCATAACATACTAAATCCGCCAACTGACCGTACTTTTGAGAGGTATCAAAAATCTCCTTTAAAGATAATAAATCACCAGTTACAAATGCAGAGGAACGTTTATTATAGATATCTTTTACTATTGTTTTCAACTCTTTTTCATCATATTTTTTATTTGTTTTTGCATTAGGGTTTTGTAAAGCATGAACAATATGATTATTAAGTAAGTTAAAAAGAGGTATAGTAACTAATAAGCCTATAGAAAAATATATAATTAGTTTTTTTCTAAAGTGCAGATTATGGTACAAATAGAAAACCCCCTTACGTTGGAATTAATATATGCTTTTCTTAGTATTTACATTTTAAAATGTTTTAACTTAAATAATTAATAAAATGGCTTGTTAAGTTATGTTAATAGATTAATTTTCTACATGAAATCTCAATATTAACAAGGCAACCCTTAAAAATCAAAAAGTTGCTGTTTTATCGTCAAAAGTTCGTTAAAATTTTTTGAAAGTTCTAATTAGTTATTTTGGTAGCTCTTTTTATCATATCATCAGTAATATAGCTATAAGTTTTAATTATTTGCTGAGCATCATGTCCCATTAATTTTGCAATAGTTTTACAATCTAAACCTTAAGTAACTAAACTAGCAGCGTAGGCATGTCTTAGTTCGTGTACACTTATGTTGTAGCCTAATCTATTACAACACTTATATGACATTAGGCTTACAGAATTGTAATTCAGCAAGATTATAATGTATGAATAATTGATGAATACTGAAATGAAATGTACCTAGCTGTGGACAAACTGTGAATTGTGTGGATAAAAATGGAAAATGTTTGTTTTGAAATTTATTTGGATGAAATAGGTAAATAAAAATAGGCGATTAAAAATGATTAGAAAAGTACTATACTGTATCAAAGGACGAAGGAAAAGCACCGCAACTACTTAGATAAGAAATGGCAGGTTAAAATATGGCACTAGATATGATGGATATGGCACAGGGGATTTCCCAGAGTTCTAGAAGGCTAGGTAATAGTGGTGGTGTATTATTTTCTCTTGCGAGAGAAGATGCAGAAGCCGAAAAAAACTTACAGAGAAGCTTTAAGGACAGAAATTATTAAGCTAGATGATAATATTACTAAAACAGTAAATTCTTATTTATGTTAGTTGAATAGTACACGTCCTATTAGTATAATAAGTATTATGCATAAAATGTAAAATAAAAGAATAATTTGTTGAATGGAGACTGTATTTATGGATTATAATAAGTATTTTAGTGAAGAACTAAGCGATGAAGAAATTTTAAGAGCATTTTCTGTTGTTCTACCATATTTAAACAATCTTTCAAGAGATGATACAGCATTTGGACTATCAGATAAGGAAAAATATATTTATTATCAACCTGCTGAAGGATTCGATTTACAGGTTAAGTATGGTACAGAAGTAGTCCAATCGGTAAAAGACTGCCTTAGTAGTGGCAAGATACAAAAAGGAGATATACCAACAAGTGTATTAGGGAAGGCTATAAAAGTTATAGCAATACCTATAAAAAATTCAAAAGGGCAAGTTATTGGAACTATTAGCAATGGAATTGATATTGAAGATTCCAATCAGATGACAACTAGTATTAATGAAGTATTTGAGTCAAT
This sequence comes from Clostridium sp. CS1-1, assembly GCF_056135525.1. Lineage (NCBI taxonomy): Bacteria > Bacillati > Bacillota > Clostridia > Eubacteriales > Clostridiaceae > Clostridium > Clostridium sp. CS1-1. Next base: position 1,306,808 of record NZ_CM148680.1, read on the forward strand.
CGTTCAGATATCAGGTGGCATGGGTGAATTAGCTGATACAGCTTCTGAACTTGCTAGGTCTGGACAAAGTGCAGTTCAATTGGCTCAAGTTACAATTGAAACTTCAAAAAAGACTTCAGAGGCATTGGAAATTATTAAAGGAATTGCTGATAAAATAAATTTACTTGGATTAAATGCAGCTATCGAATCTGCTAGAGCTGGTGAACAAGGAAGAGGATTTAATGTAGTATCAAGTGAAATCAGAAAGCTTGCACAACAAAGTAAGGAATCCGTTACTACTATAAGAAGTATTATTGAAGAGATGAATGAATCAGTAAATAATATAAATAAGGCAATTACCGAGTCGGCAGCAGTAAGTGAAGAACAAGCAGCATCTATTGAGGAAATAGATGCGACAATTGAAAACATTAATGATAACCTACAAAACTTAAGTAAGTTTAGTAAAAGATTCCTATAGTTAATGTGTATTACTATTATGAGGTTTGAGTATGCACATCACAATGACCGAATAGGCACTAATATAATCTCTCGATTTTGTCTATTACGTTGAAGCATACCATAAATGCTTATTAATACTTAATTTAGGTTACAGTATTCATATTAACGGTCAAAACTGAAAAGACGAAGAATTTAATATAACACTGTATTATTCATATCTGAATTTTACAGTGTTTTTTGTCGCATTTCAAAAATTTATATACCCAGGTGTTCTTTTTTACAAAGTTTTAATATAGACTAAACATAAGCTATACAATCAAGTGCTAATATAAAGTTGTGAATCAAATATATTTTATTTGAAGGTAAGTCACCCTATTTCAATTTTGCATTGATAAAAATATCGATGCTTTTTTTATATAAAATTTTAATCTAAAAAGTATATGATTATTTAACATTAATGTAATAAAGATGTAACAATAAGTATTTATAATAATAAGTTTCCTAAGGAATTAAACTTTAGAGGAATTTAAAAGTATATAATAAGTCTCCCTTGTTATATAGAAGATAAGCACTGGTAGAAATACTAGTGCTTATTTATTTTGTAAAAAGGATGTTAGAATATGCTAAATATCTATACAAACTATAGAAGACAAACTTTCAAAGGGGACGATTTAGCGAATCCAAATGAAGAAATAGTTCAGCCTAGTAGGAATTTTAAGTTCATTAGTATAAGATTCTGTAATCTTTTGCTCAAAGCTGACGCAACACTGTGAACCTAACCTTAAAACAGCATGCTAAACTTAGATTTAAGTCGCAGTTATTTACTTTTCTGACATATCTCCTAAGTAAATTATATCATTACAATTGAACTTAATAAGGTTCAAGGAAATGCAGAACAATCAACTGCTAAAGCACTTAATCGAGAGGTAGAATATATATGATACCTAGAAGATTAGGTGCTCTTTTTCATGCCTTGTGATACTAAAAATAGGATTAAGAATAAATTATTAAATTTAATATTAAAATTAGGAAGCATATGTGTAAGCCTTACATATATTAATTGAAATTTCTACATATAATTACATCTTTTCTTCACAAAACCTGCATAATTTGGTATTATGATAAGGCGAATCAAATTTAAGACAAGATAAATATTATCTAATATGTCAATAATATTTATAGGTTCATATATGAAGTTAAACTATAATAAAGAGAAATGATTTAATTAGGGAGTGATAAATAGTGGAAGTTTACTTTGATAATAGTGCTACAACAAAACCTTACGACGAAGTTATTGAGGTTATGGTAGATGCGATGAAGAATTATTATGGAAATCCTTCTTCTGCATATTCACTTGGTATAAAAGCAGAGCAAAAGATAAATGAAAACAGAGAAATAGTAGCAAGTACTCTAAATTGTACTAAAGATGAAATAATATTTACATCAGGGGGAAGTGAAAGCAATAATTTTTTAATTCGAGGATTTTTAAAAGAGGGTGCGCATATAATAACTACTAAAATAGAACATCCAAGTGTTTTAAATACCTGTAAAGAGTTGGAAAGACAAGGGATTACAGTTACATTTTTAAGTGTAGATAGTAAAGGTAAAATAGACTTAAAGGAGTTAGAAGAAAGCATAAATAAAGATACCCAAGTAGTAAGTATAATGCATGTAAATAACGAACTCGGGATAGTTCAGGATATAGAAAGTATAGGAAGGCTTATAAAGGAAAAAAGCAGCAGAATTAAGTTCCATGTAGATGCAGTTCAAAGCTATGGGAAGTATAAGATAGATGTTCAAAAATGTAAGATAGATTTGCTCTCTGCAAGTGGACATAAGATTCATGGACCAAGAGGAATTGGTATAGCATATGTAAGAAAAGGACTTATGCCAAAACCACTTATATATGGCGGAGGACAAGAGAAAAACTTTAGATCTGGTACTGAAAACCTTGCAGCGGTAGTTGGATTTGCAAAAGCTGCAGAAAAAATTTATAGCCAAAGAGTGCAAAATTTTGAGAAGCTATCACAAATTAAAGGCTATTTTATAGATAAAGTTAAAAATATACCTAATATAAAAATAAATAGTGAAGGCGAAGAATATGCACCATATATACTAAGCATATCTTTTGTAGGTGTCAGGGGTGAAGTGCTTCTTCATATGCTAGAGGAAAAGGGAATTTTTGTTTCAACAGGTTCAGCTTGTTCAGCAAAAGGTACTAAGGATAGTCACGTATTACAGGCTATAGGTATTAAAAGCGAAGATATAAAGGGGACTATAAGGTTTAGTTTTAGTGATTATAATACTAAAGAAGAGGTAGAATATACTGTAGATGCTTTAGAGAATGCTTTAAAATTTTTAAGGAGAGTTGGAAAAAAATGAAGAAATTATTATTAATAAAATATGCACCGGAAATATTTTTAAAAGGGTTAAATCGAGGAAAATTTGAGAAAAAACTAATGGATAACATAAAAAGAGTATTAGAAGGGACAAATTGTACATTCGTTTCTGACCAAGGAAGATGGTTTTTAGAATGTGAAGATATAGAAGAGGCTATTAAGAGAGTTAAAAGAGTTTTTGGAGTTTCTGAAATATGTATTGTAACTGAAGTTCCAGCAGAGATGGAAGAAATAAACAAGCAAGCCTTAAAGGAAATAGAAGAAATTAAACCAGCTACTTTTAAAGTAGAAACTAACAGAGCTAATAAAAAGTTTCCTGGTAACTCAATGGAGATAAGTGGATCAGTTGGAGCTTATATTTTAAGAAATAGTGAAGGTTTAAAGGTAAGTGTAAGTAAACCAGAGACTGTAGTAAATGTAGAAATAAGAGAAAGGGCATATGTTTATTCTAAAAGAATAAAAGCTGTAGGCGGTATGCCATATGGTACAAATGGTAGCACAATGCTTATGCTTTCAGGAGGTATAGATTCTCCTGTAGCTGGATATATGATGGCTAGACGTGGAGTAGAATTGCATTGTGTATATTTCCATAGTCACCCGTATACTAGTGAAAGAGCTAAAGAAAAGGTTAAAGATTTAGCAAATATTCTAAAAACTTATACAGGAAGAGCAAATTTGCATGTGGTTCCATTCACGGAAATACAAATGCAGATAATTGAAAAGTGTAGAGAAGATGAGTTAACTATTATTATGAGAAGATTCATGATGAGAGTAGCCTGCAAACTAGCTGAAAATCATGAAATAAATTCTGTAACTACTGGTGAGAGTGTAGGTCAGGTTGCAAGTCAAACTATGGAAGGGCTCGTAGTTAGTAATGATGTTGCTGATAGACCAGTATTTAGACCACTAATAGCTATGGATAAAGTTGACATAATGGATATTTCAAGAGACATTGGAACATATGAAACTTCAATATTACCTTATGAAGACTGTTGCACTATATTCGTTCCAAAGCATCCAAAAACAAAACCAAGACTTGAGAGTATAAGAAAATCTGAAGAAGCACTTGATATTGAAAAACTTGTTGAAGATGCGGTTAATGGGACCGAGATTTTTAGGTAAGCCAAGACTAGAATGTAGTAGGCTGACAACTAAATTTTGTTTATAAAATTTATCCGATGACTACCCGCTCTAATACTCCCTCTTCTCCAAGAGGGAGTAAAGAGCGGCTATGTCCCTGGATTTGTTCAACTAAGAATCAGGTGGGGTTAAAACCCCATCTGATTCAAGTTTCACCTTATAGTTGGCTTTTAGAAAATTGACAGCCGACAGTAAACAGTTAAGAAGTAAAAAAGCTCCTTAACTGTTACTTGTCGACTGTCTTAACTCCTAAAAGAACTCAAAATCATCATCCTCATCCCTATCCTTCCCTTTATCAGTAACTGTATCAGTCTTATCAGGCGCGTCTATTTGAATAAAAGTAAGCTGTCCACCAGGATATACACCATTGTTGGTAACTTTATAGTCATCATGATTATGCATAGGATAAAACTGGGGAAAGAAATTATCGTTAGGATCATTCCTACCTTGAGCACAAACTTGTAAGTAATTTATAAAATTAGGATTTGGATATTCTACAGGTTCTGTAGGAATATCCAGAATTGATTCAGGATGATGTTTATATAAGGATTTTAATTGACTATATAAATAAGGAATTCCAGGGAAGCCTTTATCTATATAATTTTTATATTCCAATCTCTTATCATCAGCAGATACAATTAAATCATAAGTTTCACCAGCGGCAATAGAAGCTGTAAAGGCCATTTCACGAAGTTGATCTTCAGATTCTTTTAGATTAAGAAGTGCATTTAATTTTAAAAATTGATTTAAGTTTGCATCTTTTCCCGCTATCATGAAGTGCCAACCGTGGAGATGCCAAGGAACAACCTGGTAGCCTATATTAATCATTCTTAGAAGAAATTTTTCTCCGGTTTTAACATGAACATAAGATTCATAATTTAATTCTCCTATGTCAGGATTAATTTCATTTGGTGTTAGGTGATGGTGGCGTAGTGTATCGGGAAAAGCTCTTCCATTAACTATCCAGTAATCAGGTTTATAATCAATTGGATTAAAGTCAGCATCAGTTAGAACACTGTTGTGCCATTTAGAGTCTATATCAGATAAAATCATCACATATTCCTTGTCGAAATAGGTACAAATATTTTCATAAGCAAAGTTTCTATTTGTAGCTGTTGATGGAATATGCTTCTGAGGGCGTCCATTAAAATACCACCTTCCTGATTTACTCTTTCTTATTCCAGCTTCATTTAAACTTTTCATAGATGGATAAGTAACTAAAGCTCCGTACATACCCATTTGTATATGCTCTGAGGCTTCAACATGACAATGATACATATAGGTCCCACAATTCATTGCCTTAAAATAATATGTGGCTACAGGAGGGCATTCCTTGGTTTTTTCCCACATCGGAACTCCAAAAGAGGTTTCCGGTATACCATCAACTTGAGTTGCAGCATGAGCTCCATGAATATGAACAGTATGAAAGTCTGTTAGGTCTGGTCGATGTCTCATGCCTAAATTTATAAGTGTAACGAATATATCATCATCTACTTCACTCAATATCAATGGGGAGGGTATGGTAGCTGTTCCTCTTAGATTCTTGTACTTGGCCCAGTTTTGTGGGTTTTGCCAATTTAAGTTTGGATTTACAATTTTGTTATCTACTTTAAATAATCCGCCTATAAAACCAAAAACATATGTGTTTTTTAAGTCTTGCGGTTCAGTACATAATTCTGAATTCGTAGGTAAATCTATAAAACCATCTGTTGCAAACAAGACATAGTGCCTTAAAGACATATTAAAAACACCTCACTTTTTACGCTTATTGATTATAATTACTTTTTTCATAGTTTTATAATATTCTTTTATGAGAAGTAAGGTTACAAATAAGAATAAAAGATCGGTGTTGTTTATCTAGAAAGTGACACATATGTAGTAAAAGAAGCAGGCAAGAACGTTAAGTCCTGTACCTGCTTCTAAGGTCTCATAATGTATATATAGGGGGAGGAGTGTTTACATTAGCAAAGAAAAATACTAATAATCTGATAAAATCAAAGTTATCTGTATATAACTTGTATCCACTAATACGTATTTCTCCTTGATATTTATTATTATATAGTAGTTTAAGTAAAATTACAAGTATAAGTTTATCATTTATATACAATTTTAATAAATTATAAAGTAACTAACTTCAATTAATAACATGCAAAGCTATCTACCTTTCTGAGGTCTACTTCAAAGTGACTCCAAGTGACTCCATCCCACCGCCAACCGGCAGTATGTCCGCCCCCTATAAAAGTAACATAAGCCCAAAATTCGATACCATCTCTAAACCATAAATAGATATTTTTAAATAGGCATAATCTTAATGGTTTATCGTTAATTCCAATCCCGGTCATTTCAAGATAACCGTTAGCTTGAGATTTTTGTGGAATAAAACTTGGTGGAAAATCACTTGGAGGTTTAGAAAGTAAGTCTCCAATTGTACCACCTACAGGTGGAAAGCAGTTAGGCCCTCATCTCATCAATAATTGTGACCTCGACTGAAAAAATTCATTATTTCTACTCATTGCTAATCCCGCCTCTACATAAGCTAAAAGCAGCCAAAACCGTGTACTGCATTAATATTTAGCCTAAATTGAATCCAACTTGTACCAGACCACCTCCAGCCACCAATAGAGTTATTATCTACGTAGGTTATCCATGACCAAAAACCCGACCCATCTTTGAGCCATATATATACATACATAAACATGCAAGTACTAAATGTGCTAGGATCTACAGTTAAAAAAAAGCCAGTTCCAGCACCCATATGCTGAAATGTTGCCTGTGTTTCTGACGGTATGAAAGGAGGTGGAGGGCCAATAGGTACCATAAGCTGTGGCACACCTGTTACTCCTGGTGCTGTTGGTAATACACCGGTATCAAAATTTTGACGATAACAATTATTAAAAGGACAATTCAAATAGCTAAAACACATTCTTATACTCTCCCTTAAAAGATTACACTACATATTATGTTCTTAGTAAGTAAAAGGTTATTATTTATTTAATTTACTGAAAGAATTCTTCTTTTAAAAATTGTAAAAAAAATATACATGTAAAAGTATTAGACAATTGTTAAAAATGTTGTTTTATATACGAAAAAATATGAAATGAAAAAAGTGTGTATAAATAATAGACAGATAAATTTGAGTAAATGACTTAGTATTAAGTCATATAATCTTTTATTAAGAATATTATATTATAACTTATGCTTTATTAATGAAATTAAGGTTTTAATTAAACATAAGTATTTTCAATGGCTGTAAGGATTTAATTAATCAGCAATTAGCACGAAAAGTACCAATTAATAAATGTATTTTTTTTAACAACCAAGGTGTGGCACGGTAATTGCTATATAAAAGAGTGGGGGCGATGAATATGTTAAATAAAAATATCACGTTAGAAATACAAAATAATATTGGGATTTTAAAATTTAACAGACCTTCTGTTTTAAATGCTTTAAATAGTGAGGTTCTAAACGAGCTTGACGAAGCTTTAGACCAAATAGAAAAGGATAACAGCATTTATGTATTAGTAATAACAGGTGAAGGTAAAGCTTTTGTAGCTGGAGCTGATATATCTGAAATGAGAGATAAAACTGCTGATGAAGGTAGAAAGTTCGGAGAGCTAGGATTAAAAGTATTTAGAAAAATAGAACTTATGGAGAAACCAGTAATAGCAGCAGTTAACGGATTTGCATTAGGTGGTGGATGTGAACTTGCTATGAGTTGTGATATAAGAATAGCTTCAGAAAAAGCAAAATTTGGACAACCTGAAGTAGGTCTTGGAATTACACCAGGCTTTGCAGGAACTCAAAGACTTGCACGTTTAGTAGGGCTAGGAAAGGCAAAAGAATTAATATTTACGGCAGATATGATTAATGCATCAGAAGCAGAGAAATTAGGTCTTGTTAACAAAGTTGTAGCACCTGATGAGTTAATGAATGAAACTTTGATGTTAGCGAATAAAATTGCTTCAAAAGCTCAAATAGCTGTAAGATATTCAAAAACAGCTATAAATAGAGGAATCGAATGTGATATTGAAACAGGTATGGCAATTGAAAAAGACTTATTTGGTTTATGTTTTGCAACAGAGGATCAAAAGGAAGGTATGACAGCTTTCTTAGAAAAGAGAAAACCAAGTTTTACAAATAAATAACGTATTGTAAAAGGTTTTTAGTAGTAACTCTGATTGTAATAAAATTCTAATAACCACGTTACTTGTAAGAATTAATATTACGATTAATTAATTCTATAGTTATAGACTTATATAAAAGAATTTCTTAGGGGGAAGAGGAATGAAAGTATTTGTTTTAGGCGCGGGAACTATGGGATCAGGAATAGTTCAGGTATTTGCTCAATCAGGTTTTGAAGTAATAATGAGAGATATAGAAGAGAACTTTGTACAAAGAGGACTTTCAGTGATTACTAAAGGTCTTGAAAAGGCTGTTCAGAAGGGAAAAATGACTGAAGATGCTAAAAATGAGATTCTTAGTAGAATATCTATAACAACAGATATGAATTTAGCAAAAGATGCTGACTTTGTTGTGGAAGCTGCTGTTGAAAATATGGCAATTAAGAAAAAAATATTTGCTGAGTTAGATGGAATATGTAAACCTGAGGCTATACTTGCTACAAACACATCTTCACTATCAATCACAGATGTTGCAAGTGCTACTAAAAGACCGGATAAAGTCATAGGCATGCATTTCTTTAACCCAGTTCCAGTAATGAAGTTAGTAGAAGTTATAAAGGGAATTGCTACTTCAGAAGAAACTAAAGATACAGTTGTTGAGATTTCGAAGAAGCTTGGAAAAGATCCAGTAGAGGTAGAAGAAGCACCTGGCTTTGTAGTAAATAGAATACTTATACCTATGATTAACGAAGCTGTTGGAATATTGGCAGATAAAGTTGCTACTGCTGAAGATATTGACTTAGCAATGAAACTAGGAGCTAATCATCCAATAGGACCTTTAGCTTTAGCTGATTTAATTGGTAATGACGTATGTTTAGCAATTATGGAAGTACTATATACAGAGTTCGGTGATTCTAAATATAGAGCACATCCATTACTTAGAAAAATGGTTAGGGCTGGTTATCTAGGCAGAAAAACTGGAAAAGGATTCTACGACTATACAAGATAACCTTAGATATGAGAGGTTTTACGTTTAATAGAAATTTAGTGAATTAAAGTAAGGTTATTTTAACCTTCTGTGGGTATATATAGGATTAATAAAAAGTAATGGAGGTAAACAATGCGAGAAGTAGTTATAGCAAGTGCGGTTAGAACAGCAATAGGTTCTTTTGGTGGGAGTTTAAAGGATGTAGCAGCAGTTGATCTCGGAGCTATAGTTATAAAAGAAGCACTAAATAGAGCCGGAGTAAAACCAGAACAAGTAGATGAAGTGATTATGGGAAACGTATTACAAGCAGGAATTGGTCAAAATCCAGCAAGGCAAGCATCTGTAAAGGCTGGTATTCCAGTAGAAGTATCATCCCTTACAATAAATAAAGTATGTGGTTCAGGATTAAGAGCAGTTAGTTTAGCGTTCCAAATGATACTATCAGGCTATAATGATATAGTTGTAGCTGGAGGAATGGAAAACATGTCAAGATCTCCATACATATTAAATGATACAAGATGGGGACAAAGAATGGGTGATGGAAAGCTAGTAGATAGTATGATTGTAGATGGGTTATTTGATGCTTTTAATGAATATCACATGGGAATGACGGCAGAAAACATAGCAGAACAATGGAATTTAAGTAGAGAAACGCAAGATGAATTTGCTTTAAGATCACAACTAAATGCAGAGAAGGCTATAAAAGAAGGAAAATTTAAAGATGAGATAGTTCCAGTACTTATCCCTCAAAGAAAAGGGGAGCCAAAAGTATTTGAACAAGATGAATTTCCTAGATTTGGGGCGACTTTAGAAGGGTTGAAGAAGTTAAAGCCAGCATTTAAAAAGGATGGAACTGTAACAGCAGGTAATGCTTCTGGTATAAATGACGGAGCAGCAGCTCTAGTTATAATGAGTGCAGAAAGAGCGCAAGAGCTAGGAATTAAGCCATTAGCTAAAATAATATCTTTTGGTTCAAGAGGGGTAGACCCTTCAATAATGGGATATGGACCTGTGCCTACAGTTAAGGCTGCTTTGGAAAGAGCAAACTTAAAGATTGAAGATATTGATTTAATAGAGGCAAACGAAGCCTTTGCCGCTCAGAGTTTATCTGTAGCAAAAGATTTAGGATTTGATATGGATAAGGTTAATGTAAATGGAGGAGCAATAGCACTTGGTCATCCAATAGGGGCATCAGGAACTAGAATATTAGTTACACTTATTCATGAAATGATGAAAAGAGATGCTAAAAAAGGCCTTGCAACCTTATGCATAGGTGGAGGACAAGGAACAGCTATTATAATTGAAAGATAATAATAGTTAAAGCTAATAGTTAAAGGGGAGTACAAGCTGTGGACCTCTACTCTGGCTGTGGACTTAGAAACTCTTTAATTTAAATATATTACTACTAAAGTCTCGATTATTTCGGGTAAAAACTGGAGGGAATAAAATGATAGTTGGAAAAAGCATAAACGAGATAAAAATCGGAGATAAAGCTTTTGTAGAAAAAACAATAGGTGAATCAGATGTTTACTTATTTGCAGGTATAACTGGAGACCTTAATCCAGCACACGTAAATCAAAAGCAATCAGAGCAAACTATGTTTAAAGGTAGAATAGCTCATGGAATACTAGTTACTGGATTAATTTCAACTTGTTTAGGAATGTATTTACCAGGGCCTGGAACAATATATATGGGACAACAAGTTAAGTTCACTGCTCCAGTTCATATTGGAGATACAATAAGAGCTGAAGTTGAAGTTATAGAAATGAATGTTGAAAAGAACAGAATAAAATTAAAGACTACATGTGTTAACCAAGATGGTAAATTAGTTATTGATGGAGAAGCAATGGTTATGCCTCCAAAAAAAGCATAATTTAAATAAATTAAGCTGAATTAAAAGACTATTAATCAATTAACTAATAAACTTAGCACCCACTAATTTAGACTGATAATTCAAAATAGCTTTTATTTAAAAGCTATTGAAATAGAGGTCCTAGGATGCTTAGGTGCTGATAAGTTCTAATATAGAAATAAGTTTGTGTATTAACAAACAAAGTGTATAATTTTAATTAAAGTAGGAGGAGTAGTTATGAATTTTGCGTTAACTAAGGAGCAGCAATTAGTACAGCAGATGGTGAGCGAGTTCGTAAAAAACGAAGTTGCACCAATAGCAGCAGAAATTGATGAGACAGAAAGATACCCAATGGAAACAGTAGAAAAAATGGCTAAATACGGGATAATGGGTATGTCATTCCCTAAAGAATATGGTGGATCAGGTACAGATTACTTAAGCTATATAATGACAGTTGAAGAGCTTGGAAAAGCTTGTGCAACATCATCAGTTATACTATCAGCACACGTATCTCTTTGTGCAGCACCAATATTTGCATATGGTACAGAGGAGCAAAAGAGAAAGTACTTACCAGACTTATTAAGCGGTAAAAAGATAGGTGCATTTGGTTTAACAGAGCCTAATGCTGGAACAGATGCTGCAGGACAACAAACTACAGCTGTTCTTGAGGGAGACTTCTATAGACTAAATGGTTCTAAAATATTTATAACAAACGGTAAGGTAGCTGATACATTTGTAATATTTGCTATGACAGATAGAAGCAAGGGAACAAAAGGAATATCAGCATTCATAATAGAAAAAGGAATGCCAGGCTTTAGTATTGGTAAAGTAGAGGACAAGTTAGGAATAAGAGCATCATCAACAACTGAGCTTGTATTTGAAGATGTTATGGTACCAAAAGAAAACATGCTTGGGAAAGAAGGAAAAGGCTTTGGTATAGCAATGAAAACTCTTGATGGAGGAAGAATTGGTATAGCAGCTCAAGCACTCGGAATAGCAGAAGGCTCTTTAGATGCAGCTATTTCTTACATGAAGGAAAGAAAACAATTTGGTAAGCCAATTGCAAGTTTCCAAGGTTTACAGTGGTATATAGCTGATATGAAGGTTAGAGTAGAGGCAGCTAAATTAATGGTATATAAAGCAGCATACTTAAAAGACGCAGGACTTCCTTATGGAGTAGAGGCAGCAGAAGCAAAACTATATGCTTCAGAAACTGCAATGTTTGTTGCAACTCAAGCTGTTCAAATTCTTGGTGGATATGGATATACTAAGGACTATCCAGTTGAAAGAATGATGAGAGATGCTAAGATAACTCAAATCTATGAAGGAACTTCAGAAGTTCAAAAAATGGTTATAGCTGGTAATGCATTAAAATAGGAGGTAAGGTAAATGAATATAGTTGTTTGTTTAAAACAAGTTCCAGATACAACAGAAGTTAAAATAGATCCAAAGACAGGAACCCTAATAAGAGATGGTGTTCCATCAATAATAAACCCAGATGATAAGAATGCTTTAGAAGAGGCATTAGTAATAAAAGAAAATAGTGGTGCTAAGGTTACAGTAATAAGCATGGGACCTCCACAAGCAGAAAAGGCTTTAAGAGAAGCTTTAGCAATGGGAGCTGATGAAGCAATACTTATAACTGACAGAGCTTTCGCAGGAGCAGATACATTAGCTACATCTCATGCCCTTGCTGGTGCATTAAGAAAGTTAGAGTATGACATAGTATTTGCTGGAAGACAAGCTATAGATGGAGATACTGCACAGGTTGGACCAGAAATAGCTGAACACTTAGGAATACCACAAATAACATATGTAGAAAAAGTGGATATAGATGGTGATAAATTAAAGGTTAAAAAAGCTTGGGAAGATGGTTACGAAATAGTAAGCGTAAAAGCACCAGTTCTTTTAACAGCTATAAAAGAGTTAAATGAGCCAAGATACATGCACATGGCAAATATATTTGATGCATATAATAAAGAAGTAAAAATATGGAGTGCAGCTGACATAGAAGTTGATAAGGTTTTTCTTGGACTTGCTGGTTCACCAACTAAAGTTAAAAAGTCTATGACAAAGGAAGCAAAGGGTCAAGGAGAAATAGTAAACAAGCCTGTTAAAGAAGCAGTAGAGTATGCAGTTTCAAAGTTAAAAGAGAATCACTTCATCTAAGCAGACATCCAAAATCTTTGATTTTGTGATGGTCGCTTACTCATCCGACGATAGGAGGAGGAGTTTCATAAAGAATTTAGGAGGAATTGAATATGAACATATCAGAATATAAAGGCGTTTGGGTATTCGCTGAGCAAAGAGATGGAAAGCTTCAAAAAGTATCATTAGAGTTACTTGGAAAAGGTAGAGAATTAGCAGAGAAGTTAGGAGTAGAGCTTACAGCACTTCTACTTGGAAACAACATAGATGACGTTGCTAAAGAGTTAATTGCATATGGAGCAGATAAGGTAATATATGCTGAAAACCCACTTTTAGCACACTATACAACAGATGGATATACAAAAGTAATCTGTGAGTTAGTTAACGACATAAGGCCAGAAGCAATACTTGTAGGAGCTACATTTATAGGAAGAGATTTAGGTCCAAGAGTAGCAGCAAGACTTTCAACAGGACTTACTGCAGATTGTACATCACTTGATATAGACCCAGAAAACAGAAATCTTCTTATGACTAGACCGGCATTTGGTGGAAACCTAATGGCAACGATAGTATGTGGAGATCACAGACCACAAATGTCAACTGTAAGACCAGGCGTATTTGAAAAGTTAGCTAAGGATGCAAACAAAACTGGGGAAATCCAAAAGGTTGCAGCTCAAGTTTCAGAAACTGATATAAAAGTAAAAGTAGAAGAAGTAGTTAAGCTTGCTAAAGACATAATGGATATAGGAGAAGCTAAGGTTCTTGTATCTGGTGGAAGAGGAATCGGAAGCAAAGAAGGCTTTGATTTACTTAAAGAACTTGCTGATGTACTAGATGGAACAGTAGCAGGATCAAGAGCATCTATAGATAATGGATGGCTTGATAAAGCATATCAAGTTGGACAAACTGGTAAAACAGTTAGACCTGACTTATATATAGCTTGTGGAATATCAGGAGCAATACAGCACTTAGCTGGAATGCAGGATAGTTCATACATTATAGCTATAAACAAGGATGCAAATGCAGCAATCATGAAGGTGGCTGACCTTGCAATAGTAGGTGACTATAAGAAAATTATTCCTGAGCTTGTAGCTCAAATAAAAGAAAAGAAAAATTAGTTTAAAAGCTTCAATTTTTTCAACATCTTCTTTCAGAAGACTGAAAAAATTGAAGCTTTTAAGTTTGAAAAGTAAGATAACAAAAGGAGAAATATACTTGCAAATTCTGTCGTTTTATGTATTAATACAATTCTTATATTCTCTTAATAAATATAGTATAATTTATTTAAAGAAACAATATTAGAGTGGATTGTTAAATATGTGACAAAATAACCGTAAAGGTGTTACTGTTTTGTAATTTCTATAGGGGTGATATATTATGTTATTGGAAGCAAGTTTTAAGTTAATAATGGAGAATATAAATGAAGCGTTAATTGGAATTGACAAGGAAGGTAGCATATTTGTTATAAATAAAATGGCAGAGGAATTACTTGGAATTGATGCTAGTAATGATTTAGGTAGACAAATAGAAGAGGTTATACCTGCAACATATCTTCGACGGGTAATAGCAAATGGTAATAAGGAGTTGACTCAGAAGTTCTTTTTTAATGAAAGGGAGTTTGTAACAAGTAGAATACCTATAGTTATCGATGGACAAGTTGAAGGGGCAGCAGCTATCTTTCAGGATGTAACAGTTCACAGAAGAATGCAGGACGAAATGAGTGCTGATAAACTATACATAGATATTTTAAATACAATAATGAACATTTTTAATGAGTGGGTAGTTGTAATAAATGAACAAGGAATTATAACTATGATGAGTAAATCTTATAAGGAATTTCTAAGTTGCAACAATCCAGAGGGTAAGCATGTTGTAGAAGTTATAGAGAATACTAGAATGCACAAGGTTTTGGAAAACGGCAATATGGAAATTGCTGAAGTTCAAGAGATAAAAGGAAATAAGATGGTTGCAATGCGTGTTCCTCTAAAGAAAGATGGAAAAGTTATTGGAGCTGTAGGAAAAGTTATGTTTAAAGATATTAATGATTTTCATTCCGTAAGTAAAAAACTAAATAATCTAGAGAAAGAAATTGAATTTTATAAAAATGAACTTGGAAAAGAAAGAAAAGCAAAGTACTCTTTTGAGAATATTATAGGACATTCAAATAAAATTGAAGAGGTAAAAGACCTTGCAAGAAAGGTTGGGAATACAGATTCAAATGTATTAATAATTGGTGAAAGTGGAACAGGAAAAGAATTATTTGCTCATTCAATTCATAACTCGAGCAAGAGGTATTTAGGTCCATTTGTAAAAATAAATTGTGCGGCTATTCCAGGGGAGTTATTAGAAGCAGAGTTATTTGGGTACGAGGAAGGTGCATTTACAGGAGCTAAAAAAGGAGGTAAAAGAGGGAAATTTGAACTAGCTAATGGGGGAACTATATTTCTAGATGAAATAGGAGATATGCCTATAAGTATGCAAGTTAAACTCTTAAGAGTTATACAAGAAAAGGAAATTGAGAGAGTTGGTGGAAACGTATTAAAAGAAATTAATGTTCGAATAATTGCAGCTACAAATAAAGATCTTGAAGGATCCGTTAAAGAAGGAGAATTTAGAGAGGATCTTTACTACAGGCTTAATGTCATGAAAATTGTATTACCTCCCTTAAGAGAAAGAAAAGAAGATATAGTACCCTTAGCAAATTCCTTAAGGGCTAAAGTTGCAAATAAACTAGGTATTTATGTTGAAGGAATATCAAAGGAGGCCTTTGAATGTTTAGCCAACTATGATTGGCCAGGAAATATAAGAGAATTAGAAAATATTATTGAAAGAGCAATCAATCTATTAGATTCAGACTTAGTTATAAGACCACACCATCTTCCAGAAAGGCTAACTAAAAATAAATTTAAGAAGTATGTTACGGAAAGTAAATACTTAAAAGATATAGTTGAGGAAGTTGAAAAGCAGGTAATTCATGATTGCTTGATGAAGAATGAGTGGAATAAAAATAAAACAGCAAAAATACTGGGGATAAGCAGAGCAGGACTCTATAAAAAAATTGAAGAATATAAATTAGAAAATATATAAACAGAGTGTGATGAGAGTATTAGAGCGGGTAGTCATCAGATAAATATGATAAAGAAAAAGACATGTTAATTGTGCATGTCTTTTTTCTCTGTGATGCAACATAAGTGTTAGGGGATATGGTATAAAATAACACTTCATGGAATGAATATAGAATGATTTGTTAAATTAATGTTAATCTAATATACTAAATATGTGCATATAAAATGAGTGATAAATAAGTTTAAGTGAAATAACAACAGTAAAAGTATATAGTTAGTTAGGTAATATAGAAAATATTAAAAGGATTATTTGTTCTTGTGTACAAAAAGTTTACATGTAAATAATATACGCAAGGCTGAACATTAGATAATTGAACAGTTACAAGTTAAAAAAGTAACAAGTGTATATAAAAAATACATCCTCGATTAAAATGTAATTTATATTTTAATCAAGGGTATACATTATAGGCTTTAAAAACCTTGATTCTACTGGGATTTATAAGAAATTTTGAATTTTTGATTAATTAAAAAAATATGCTTATCATTGGCATGAATTTTGCTTTATATAGTATAACAAAGGAATACTATATAAGGAGGAATATAAGATGAAATCTAAGGTAATGACAAAAGAGCAAGCTATAGATTTAATCAAAGATGGAGATACCGTTGCTGTTGGGGGATTTATTGGATGTGGACATCCAGAAGAAATAACATTAGAAGTAGAAAAAAGATATTTAGAGAAGCAGACTCCAAAAAACTTAACTTTAGTTTATGCAGCTGGACAAGGTGATAGTAAAGATAAAGGCTTGAATCATTTTGGTCATGAAGGGTTAGTATCAAAAGTAATTGGAGGTCATTGGGGACTAGCACCAAAGCTTCAAAAATTGGCTCTAGAAAATAAAATTGAAGCTTATAATTTACCTCAGGGAGTTATATCACATTTATACAGAGATATTGCTGCTGGAAAGCCGGGAACAATTACTCACGTAGGGTTAAAAACCTTTGTTGATCCAAGGATTGAAGGTGGAAAATTAAATGAAGTAACAAAAGAGGATGTAGTAAAAGTTATAAATATTGAGAATAGAGAATACCTGCTTTATAAAGCTTTTCCAATAAATGTTGTTATATTGAGAGCAACTTATGCAGATGAGGATGGTAATGCCACTTTAGAAAAAGAGGCAGCAACGCTTGATGGTACTGCAATGGCTCAAGCTGCTAAAAACTCTGGAGGAATAGTAATTCTTCAAGTTCAGAAGGTTGTTTCTAAAGGATCTCTTGATCCAAGAAAAGTTAAAATTCCAGGAATATATGTAGATGCTATAGTTGTAGCAAATCCTGAAAATCACATGCAGACTTTCGGAGAAGCTTATAATCCATCATATAATGGTGAAGTTAAGCTTCCAGTGGATGCAATAGATTCACTACCACTTGATGAGAGAAAAGTAATAGCTAGAAGGGCAGCTATGGAACTTGTTCCAAATGCAGTTACTAACCTCGGCATAGGTATGCCAGAAGGAGTATCTATTGTCGCTAATGAAGAGGGAATAGGATCAGAAATGACTTTAACTGTAGAAGCCGGTGGAATAGGTGGAGTACCTGCAGGTGGATTAAGTTTTGGTGCATCTACTAATCCAGAGAGTATACTAGACCAAGCTGCTCAGTTTGATTTTTACGATGGCGGTGGACTTGATGTTGCATTCTTAGGTCTAGCTCAATGCGATAAGGTTGGTAATGTAAACGTTAGTAAATTTGGACCTAAAATCGCTGGTTGCGGCGGATTTATTAACATAACTCAAAATGCTAAAAAGGTAGTTTATTGCGGAACATTTACTGCAGGTGGATTAAAGGTAAAGGTTGAAGATGGTAAATTGATAATAGAAAAGGATGGTAAGTTCAATAAGTTCTTAAATAATGTTGAACAAATAACTTTCAGTGGAGAATATGCAGCTAACATTGGACAACCTGTACTTTATATTACTGAAAGGGCTGTATTTAAATTAACTAAAGAAGGCTTAGTGTTAGAAGAGATTGCACCAGGAGTAGATTTAGAGAAAGATGTCCTTGCACATATGGACTTCAAACCAATAGTATCTTCAGAACTTAAGGTCATGAATGAGAACATATTTAGCGAAGGATTAGTTGGAATAACAATTTAGATAAATAGAGTTAAAAGTTCTCTATTAAATAACAACAGAATAATTTAATCTGTTGCGCTAGTTAAGGTATATAAATATAAAGTGAAACCTGAATCAGATGGGGCTTTAACTCCACCTGATTCTTAGCTAAACCAATCCAGGGACGTAGCCGCTCGAAACGTACTGTCTAAAGAACAGGGAGTATTAGAGCGGGTAGTCATCGGATAAAAAAATGAACTGGCGCAGCAAATTAATTTTAAATATTAACGGAGGTGTTGTAAAATGGCAGTATTAGGTATCATATTAAGTTTAGCATTATTAATGTTCTTGGCTTATAAGGGATTCTCAGTTATCTTCTTTGCTCCAATTTTTGCACTATTAGCTGCTTTATTCTCAGGACTGGCACTTATGCCAACATACACGGAAATATTCCTACCCAACTTAGGTAACTACGTTAAAGTATATTTTCCGTTCTTCTTATTAGGTGCAGTATTCGGAAAAGCTATGGAGCAATCCGGTGCAGCAAAGTCAATTGCTAAAGCTATCGTTGAAAAATTAGGGAAAGAGAGAGCAATACTATCAGTTGTACTATCAGCTGCTATCCTTACATATGGTGGGGTAAGTCTTTTCGTTGTTGCTTTCGCAGTATATCCTTTCGCAGCTTCAGTATTTAAAGAAGCAGATATTCCAAAGAGACTTGTTCCTGCAACAATTGCTGTAGGTGCTTTCACATTCACAATGGACTCCCTACCAGGAACACCACAGATTCAGAACTCAATACCAATGAAATTCTTTAATACAGACTTATATGCGGCTCCTGTATTTGGTACACTTGGAGCAATCATAATTCTAATTGGTGGAGTAGCTTATTTAGAGTGGCGTAAACGTAGTGCTCAAGCAGCAGGTGAAGGTTATGGAGACAATCATACAAATGAACCTGTGTTAGTTGAAGATACTAGTTTACCAAATCCATTATTAGCAGCAATACCATTAATCTCAGTTCTTGTAGTTACTCTTATTCTACAAAAAGTAATCTTTCCTAATTGGGATATTATGGCTTGGGTAACAAAAGCACCATACAATATTCCAAAAACAGGCGTTGTAGGTTCAATGAATAACTGGGCACTTATTATTGCACTTGTGTTTGGTACTGTTCTAGCATTTGCTATTAATCCAAAGCGTGTTAAAGGTAATCTAGCAGCAACAATAAATGCTGGTGCTATCGGTTCATTACTTGCTGTTATGAACACTGCATCAGAGGTTGGTTTTGGTAATGTTATTAAGACTCTTCCAGGCTTCAAGTCTATAGCCAATGCTTTAATAAGCATAAATCCAAACGGCAGCCCGTTATTATCTGAAGCAGTAAGCGTAAACGTACTTGCTGGTGTTACTGGTTCAGCATCAGGCGGAATGAGTATTGTACTTGATATGTTTGGTAAGCAATACTTAGAGTGGGCACATAGAGTTGGTGTTGATCCTCAGTTACTTCACCGTGTAGCTGCTATGGCTTCTGGTGGTATGGATACACTACCTCACAATGGGGCAGTTATTACACTACTAGGAATTTCAGGGTTAACTCATAAGCAATCATATAAAGACATATTTGTTATCACACTTCTTAAGACAGGAACTTGTTTCCTTCTAATATTACTACAAGGAATTTTCCATTTTGTTTAATAAATTTTGAAACAAATAAGTTTTTAATTCAATTAGAAAAGAGACAAGATACTATGTTAAGTACTTGTCTCTTTTTTATAGAATGTAAAATTTAAAGGAATGGCCTTAATTTTGGAAGACGATACCATACAGAGTCGAATAAAGTAAATGTAAGTCGAGTTTTTTATAGCATTAGATAGGAATCAGTATAGTAGAAACACTTTAGAAGATTGCTAAATGTTACGAAAATAACATATAGGACTTATTACGTAATTACTAAGAAAGAAGGTGTACTAATGCTAATACGAAAAAAATTACCTTTATTTATTGCCTTGCTTGTTGCAATACCTTTGATAATTACAAGTGCAGTTGTGGAGGTATATACTTCTAAAGCGCTACAAAGTGATGCATTAAGTAAAATTTCAACTAACAATAATTTGGGGGCTGAGAATATTAATTCTCTTATTCTTTCTGAAAAGAAGGAGGTGGAATTGCTATCTGAGCAAAAAGACATTGTAGAAATATCAAAAGTTAGAATGTCAAATATGGGAGAAGATTTTTTTGATAAATATATAAACCATAAGGCTTTTGATATGTTAAAAACTAGAGCGAGCTATCTTAAGGATCACGAACATTTATTTGTTATTGATTCAAATGGAGAAATATTTGCGGATAGCAATAAGGATTCGTTAAAAATAGACCTGAAAAGTAGAAAGTATTTCCAAGATGCTATACAAGGAAAAACAACTATTAGTGATACTTTAGTTTCAAAGGCAAATGGAAAGACAATTATAGTTTTTGTAGCTCCTATAAAGGATGAAAACGGGAGTATTATAGCCGTAATGGCGAACTCAGTTTATACTGAATACTTTACAAATAAGTTAATGGGGTTAAAGTTAGGAAAGACAGGTTATCCATATGTAGTTGATAAGACAGGAATAATAATAACTCATCCAATAAAAGAAAAAATAAATAAACCTGTGGAAAATGATAGGATAAAGGAGGTAGTTTCAAGAGCTAAAAATGGTGAAGTGATACAGTCTATTACCGGTAGCTACAACTATAATGGGGTAGAGAAATATATGTCCTATTCAGTGATTCCAGAGATAAACTGGACTTTTGTAACGACTCAGGATGTAAGCGAAGTAGAAGAAAGTGCATCAGTACTATTTAGGATTATTCTTATAACTACTATTTTATCTTTAATTTTAGCAATTATAGTAGGTATACTGATATCTAAAAGAATAACATCGCCTATAAGTAAGTTAATGAATTTAATGGACAAAGCTTCTAATGGTGATGTAACGGTTATTTCAAATATTGATTCTAAGGATGAACTTGGTAACTTAAGTATCAGTTTTAACAAGATGATGAATAATATTAAAGGTTTAATATTAAATATTGATCAAGCAATTGATGTTGTATTAAATAGTGTTGATAGGCTTACGGATGCTTCTGATGAAAGTACAGAGTCTATCACTAATGTATCAGATGCCATTGAAAATATTGCATTAGGTGCAGGGCAGCAATCAGAGCAAGCAGAGGCAACATATAAAGTTTCAGAGGATTTAGGAAGTTTAATTGATAAGGCAGCATTGTCAAATAAAGAGATGCAAGAGTATTCAATAAGTATAGATAAATCAAAGGATATTGGCAAGAATACAGTAAAGAATTTAATGGAAAAAACATATAAAGGAACAGAACTTAGTAAGGATTTAGCAGCTGCAATTGATAGTTTAAGTGAAAAATCTTCTAATATAAAAAATATAATAGAAGCTATAACTACCATATCTGAACAGACAAACCTTCTAGCACTTAATGCAGCTATTGAAGCTGCTAGGGCGGGAGAACAAGGTAGGGGTTTTGCTGTAGTTGCAGATGAGGTTAGGAAGTTAGCAGAACAATCAGGAGATGCGGCGAAAGAAATAAGAAATATAATTTTAGATATACAAAATGAAGTTAATTATGCAGTAAAAACGGCTAGAGATGTAAGTATTTCTATTTCAGAACAAGTGACTGCTGTAGAAAGTACTCAAAATGTATTTGATATTATATCAGAAAAGATAAACTCTATAACAAATAAAATTAATGAAGTAGATACCGTATTTACTTCCGTTGAAAAAGGTAAAAATGAATTAGTAGCTTCAATTCAAAGTATTGCAGCTGTGTGCGAAGAAACGGCGGCTTCCTCTGAAGAGGTGTCTGCTTCTACTCAACAACAGATATCTGCAATAGGAGCAATAGCTGACCAAGCATTAAATTTGAAAGATCAAATTGAAAAGTTAGAAAGGTCGGCTAAAGTATTTAAGCTATAGTCGTTATCCAGGGACGTAGCCGCTCTTTACTCGGGAGTATTAGAGCGGGTAGTCATCGGATAAATAAGGATAGCTAAACTTGTTTAAGGTGGCTATCCTTTATTTATTTCAAGCAGCACATTAACTATACACACTTAAAAATAGATTTTTTAGTTCCTTAGTTGTTTTATCGTTTTCACACCCTGATAAAACATTTATTAGTGGAAAAATATCTTCATTTAAGTCTTCCTTATTTCCTTTTCCTTGCAAGTAGTATTCAAATATAGTAGAAATCAGCCGATCCTCACAACTTATTATATTTAAATAGTAGTTTCTAGTACGGAAGACGGAATCATTTCTTGAAATTCTTTGAAAAACCCTAAAAGCACAATCCAATGCTACTACGAAGCCATTATAACTAGTTTTTTCGTATAACTTCGACAGTAAGTTTTCACCTTTTCTTATCAAATTTTCATTCATATTAAGGCTCATCTCCTAAAAGTATTTATGTTGTATTTATTAAAGTATGTATTATTTTTTATATTTTTATTCTATAGACCATCAAATAAATTGAGATATGTGAGTGTATGACGTAAATTGCTTTCATATATTGCGGCGACAGTATTTGATTTAATTGTAGAAGTAAGTTTATTGGTGACGAGAGATTATTTTTAAAAAATTAGGAATATTATTCCAATTCTTGAAAAATGAGAGTATAATTTAAATGCAAGTGAAAGTGTTTTACCATATTCTATACTTTAAACAGTTAAGTAAAAAATATGAAGTTTTTTACTTCGGTATTTCTTTTTTAGGAGTGATGAGTTGATGTTATTAGAAAAACTTTTTAAATCAATAATGGAAAATGTAAGTGATGGAATATTAGGTATTGACAGGCTAGGAAATTTACTTGTTATAAATAATAGAGCTGAAGAATTATTAGGTGTTAGTGGAAAATACAATGTAGGGAAGCATATAGAAAAGGTTTTACCTAATACAAATTTATCACAATTAATCAAAGATAAAGGCGATAAATTGAATGAAGAGTTTTCTTACAATGAAAGAAAATTCATGGTAAATAAAATTATGATAGGGGAAGATGATAAGATTGAAGGAGGAATATTAGTACTTCAAGATGTGACTACGTATAAAGAACTACAAAATGAAATGAATGAAGATAAATTATACATAGATATTTTAGATACAGTAATGAGTACTGTTAACTCATGTGTTGTTTGTGTAGATGAAAAAGGTATTATAACTATGATGAGTGATGCCTACAAGGAATTTTTAAATTGTGATAGTCCCGAAGGTAAGCACGTTACAGAGGTGATTCAAAACACAAGAATACATAAAGTGTTAGAGACTGGAAATACGGAAGTTGCTGATTTACAGGAAATTAACGGACGGAAGACAGTTGCCATGCGTGTTCCAATAAAAAAAGATGGTAGGGTTGTTGGGGCTGTTGGAAAGATAATGTTCAAGGATATAAAGGATTTTCACTTCTTAAGTAAAAAGCTTAGTAGTTTAGAGAAGGAAATAGAATTCTATAGAAGTGAGCTTTGTAAAGAAAGAAAAGCCAAATATTCATTTGAAGATATTATAGGAACTTCAATTAGAATCCATGAAGTTAAAAAGCTAGCTAAAAATGCTGGAAAAACTGATTCAAATGTTTTAATAGTAGGAGAGAGCGGTACTGGAAAAGAGCTATTTGCACATGCTATTCATAATTCAAGTAAAAGGCGTTTAGGACCTTTTGTAAGGGTAAACTGTGCGGCAATTCCTGCAGAGCTACTTGAGGCTGAGTTGTTTGGTTATGAAGAAGGTGCTTTTACGGGAGCAAGGAAAGGCGGTAAAAAAGGTAAGTTTGAACTGGCGGATGGTGGAAGTATTTTTTTAGATGAAATTGGAGACATGCCTATAGATATGCAAGTTAAGATTTTAAGAGTAATTCAAGAAAGAGAAATGGAAAGAATAGGTGGCAGTGTACTGATAAAACTTGATATTAGAATAATTGCTGCTACAAATAAAAATTTAAAAGAATGCATTGATGACAAAAAATTTAGAGAAGATCTCTACTATAGGCTTAATGTTATAAATATTGGATTACCTCCACTGAGAGAAAGGAAAGAGGATATTCCTATGCTAGCAGATGCGCTTAGGGCAAAGGTTGCAAGCAGATTAGATGTATATGTAGATGGAATTTCTAAAGAAGCAATTAATTGCTTAATTCAATACGATTGGCCAGGGAACATTAGAGAATTAGAAAATGTTATTGAGAGAGCAATAAATTTACTGGATTCAGATTTAATAATAAAACCCGATCACTTACCTGAAAAACTAATAAATAATGAACAAAAAGACTATAGTAATGAGTATAAATTTTTAAAGGATATGATTGAGGAAGTCGAACGAAAAGCTATTCTTCGCTGCTTAAAAGATAATAATTGGAATAAGAATAAAACTGCAAAGTTATTAGGGATAAGTAGGGCAGGGTTATATAAAAAAATTGAGGAGTATAACCTTGAAAGTGGACAAAAAGTATACATGTAATATAAAGATACAGTAATTGGAAAACAAGTTGGAAAGTGCATTTTGATTTATAGGGTGTATACAAATTGTACACCTTATGAATTTACTCTGAAATATATATTGCAATTTGGCTAAATAGAATCAATAATTATAGCAATTAAATTAATTTTATATTACTAAAATAATTTGAGTGAATCCATGAAAATCAGTATATAAAGAAATTAATTTTAATATTCGATTTGACTCACTATAAGTTTCTTTATATCTAAAATACCAGTTGGCATGATATATGCTTCTAAACATAATGAAGGCTATAAAGTTAAAGACGAGGTATACTGAATTAAATTTTAAATATTGGAGTTGATATTATGAAATTTAGAAATATAGCTGTACTTGGCACAGGAACTATGGGGCACGGAATAGTTCTATTATGTGCAAAGGCAGGACTTAATGTTACTATGTATGGTAGGTCTGATGAGAGCTTAGAAAGAGGATTTAATCATATAAAAACTGCGTTAAATAGGTTGAAAGACGAAGGGAAACTAACAGAATCTAAGACTACAGAAATACTAGATAGGATTAAGGGAGTTAAAACTATTGAAGAAGCTGCTAAAGGTGCGGATTTTGTAGTAGAGTCATTAGCTGAAAACTTAGAACTTAAACAGAAGGTTTTTAAGCAGTTAGATGAACTTTGTCAGCAAGATGTAATATTAGCTACAAATACTTCTGGCCTCAGCCCAACAAAGATATCAAAACATACAAAACATCCAGAGAGAGTTGTAGTGGCTCATTTTTGGAATCCTCCGCAGTTAATCCCTTTAGTAGAAGTGGTACCTGGAGAAAAAACTTCGTCAGAAACAATGGAGTTAACTATTGAATGGGTAGAGTTTATTGGGAAGAAAGCAGCTCGTATGGAGAAAGAATGCTTAGGATTTATAGGAAATCGTTTGCAACTTGCTATACTTAGAGAAGCTCTATATATAGTTGAACAGGGATGGGCAAAGCCAGAAGAGGTTGACAAAGCAGTAGAGTATGCTCATGGAAGAAGGCTTCCTGTTACTGGCCCATTGTGTAGTGCAGATTTAGGAGGATTGGACATATTTGATGATATATCTTCCTATTTATTTAAGGATTTGTGTAATTCTACAGAAAAGTCCAAGCTATTAAGTAGTAAAATTGAAAAAGGAAACTTAGGAAGTAAGACAGGAAAAGGATTTTATAATTGGGCACCTGAGTATTTAGATAAAAAACAAAAGGATCGTACTAAGGTATTACTTTATTTTTTACAAAAGGATTCTGAAGAAAAATAGACAATACTAAACATACTTATAATAGAAGTTATCAGATTGCAACTTGAAATGAAACTTTTGCTAAAAATGGGTAAACTGTACCCTTTGTCAAGTACACAATAAAACAGGCTGTTCACCTAGAAATTAATTTCTAGGTGAAATTTTTAATATGGTATAATACCTGTAGTCAAATAACTATAGTATTCATTGGGAGTCATTTTCATAAGATCCCACTGGTAACGTTCATTATTGTAATACTCTATGTATTCATCAATCTCTGATTTAAGTTGTTCAAAGGTTTCACATTGACTAAGATTGAGCTCATCTTTCATATGACCATAAAATGATTCTTGAGGAGCATTGTCCCAACAATTTCCTTTTCTTGACATAGATTGTATAAATCCTTTTGACTTTATCAAGTTTTGAAACTTTCTGCTTGTATAATGGATACCTTGATCTGAATGCAAGTAAGCATCTTTTGATATAACGTATGCTTTATTATCCATCAGAAAATTAATCGTATCTGTTGCAATAGGAAGTTCAAGCGATTCACTTAATACATAAGATGGTATTTGACGTGTGCATCCATCTTTGACAGTTGATAGATATGCGCATTTTCCAGAACCATAGTATATGTAAGTTATATCTGTCAGTAGAACTTTACCAGGCTTACCCACACAAAACTCTCTATTTACTTTATTCCCTACAGCGTGGCTTTTTATAGCTTTACCAATCTTTTTATATGGATTAGGTTTCCTTATAGGGCAACGTACCCCATACTTAGCCATTAGCCTACGAATTTTTTTAAGATTCATATTGATACCAAGTTTCCTGAATAAGAACATTTTTATGCTTCTTGCACCTTTATTTCTGTTTTTGAACTGAAACGCATTTAAAATAAGCTCAAAGTCATTCCTGTCTTGCTCTTCCTTTTTGATTCGGTGATCTTCTCTTTGCAACCATGAATAATAGCCCGACCGTGAGACACCAGCCATTTCGCACATATATTTTATGTCAAGACAACATTTACTTTTTTCTGACAATCTTCTAATTATTTTGTACTTTTCATCTGGTTTAATTTTGAATTGGGCATCACCTGCCTTTCCAATCTTCGTAGTTCCCGCAGAAATGAATTTTCTTGCTTTAGATATTGATTTTGTTGTTTTAAACGCGTTAACTCCTCTTCAATACTTATTTCGCCTTCTAAACCTCTGGTTGTTCCAGAGTTACCTTTTCGTATGTCTCTAACCCCTTCGGGGCGATTTGCTTTTGAACGCCATCTTACACTACAACGATCGATTCGATTTTGTCCTATCATCTCAGGATCAAATCCATTCTCTATAAAAATATCTCTAGGAAGCATCCCCTCATTATGTTCAGCGATAAATAATTCTTTAAAGGCATCTGTATACGTAATTTGTTTTGGAGTAACATTTTTAACATGCATATTTTTGGACAAAATATCTATTTCAGCTTGTATGAAGTCTCTGTTTCTTGACTTGCCCATAGAACTCTCCCCTTTTTTCTTCATTATACTAAATTGTTAAATACAAAAATACCCTGTAAGATAGCACAGCCTCTTTTCTGTGTCTATCTTACAGGGTACAGTTTACCTGTTTTTAGCAAATTATATAACAACTGCTATTTATAGATTAAGTTCAAACTTGCAACCTATAGTCTATTTTTGAGAATTATTATAGTTAAATCATAGATTATATGTATGATATTAATAATACTCACACATTATAATAAATAATATGTAAATAAATATATGTATGAAGGATTAATAGAAAGGAGAAAAATATGAGGAAATCTTTTGTAGTAGGTTCAGCGGTAGCAGTAATTGCATATGTTGTTTCTAGAAAAATGCGAAATGAGGCATTACTTAGATGTTTTACAGACAATCACGTTGAAGATGATGACTATACTTCAATAAGTGAGGAGGATGAGGAAAATACCGCAGTTTATGATGATACTACTAAATTGCTACCATCGAAGTCTAAAGCATTAAAGATTAAAACTACTAATTCACTAATAACTTTGAATCTTAAATGGAATTTTTCTTTTGGAACTAGGCCTTTTAAATAACTTTTTAAATCTAAAGCTAGACTTACACACCGGTATATATAACCAATTCCTAGAAGTCGTTAATTACTTTTAGAAATTAGTTATATATACCTTTGCATAAGTCTAGCTTTGTATTGTTTTATCTAAAGTTTAATAAAGTAGTTGACTGTGTCTAAAGCAATTTGTTATATGATCATTTATTATCCCTGTAGCCTGTAGATGAGAATAAATTATAATTGGTCCTAAAAATTTAAATCCATGTTTTTTCAAATCTTTACTAACTCTATCTGATAGTTCGGTAGTTGCGGGAACTTCTGATATGCTAGCCCAGTTATTTACGACAGGTTTATTATCTACAAACTTCCATATGTAGTTATCAAAGCTTCCAAATTTTTCCTGTATTTTAAGAAACATCTTTGCATTATTAATTGAAGCTTCGATCTTTCTTCTATTTCTTATAATACCTTCATTTTGAAGTAATTCATTTATCTTATCTTCTGAGTATAATGCAACTTTTGCAGCATCGAAGTTATCATAAGCTTTTCTATAATTTTCTCTTTTTCTTAGAATTGTTATCCAACTAAGTCCTGCTTGAGCTGATTCTAATACAAGAAATTCGAAATGTTTTCTCTCATCATGAACAGGCACACCCCATTCTTCATCATGATATTTTATGTAGAGAGGATCAGTTCCGCACCAAGGGCATCTATCCATTAAATTCACCGCTTTCTTTAGTTATTATTTATAATATAGATTATATCATTTAGAACGGTATTTTTCTTAAAACTTTCATTTAAAACACTATACTAGCACCTCTATCATTTTATAACATATAAATATAGAGAATCAATTATAAAGGTTAGATAAAATGATTATTGATTTTTCTTATGTGAAAAAGAATATAGATTTTGTTCAAGGATATATTTTAAAAGGAACTTTCTATAAATGTAGTTATATAAGATATAAAACCTTATATAAAAATCCAGCACCAGGAACTGAAAATGTCGAGCTATATAATTTTGCCCCCAGAGGTAACACAAGAGCTTCAGTACTTATACTACATGGGCTTGGAAGCCGTAATATAAAGTTTATGCTTTGGCTTGGAACTCACCTTGCTTCTGTTGGAGTTAACTCAAGTATAGTTATCTTACCAGGGAACTATACTCGTGTGGAAGATAAATCAGTAAGTGGCAGAAGTTATATATGGCCGGATATTAGACTTATGTATCAGTTTTGGGAGCATGCAGTAGTTGATGTAAGAACAACCATAGACCTATTGGAGCAGCAAAAGATTTGGAATGAAAACAATTGTGTAGTTGGATATTGCTTAGGAGGAATGATTTCTTCAATATTAGCCTCAATTGATAAAAGAATCCATCAGACAATTTTTATGACAACAGGGGGGCATATACCTAAAATACTTCATGAATCTCATGTTACGAATTTTGCAAGAAAGCTCTTTGATAAGGGACTTGGAACTGAATACTATTTGAATGACAAGGAGAGATTGTACAAAATATACGAAAATCAATTTGGTATTGTAAAAAAAATGAGTTTGACTGAAGTATTAGGCAGTAGGCTTATACATCCTTTGTTTAGAATAGATCCTATTTCATATGCTCATTTAATTGATAAATCTAAAGTGACTTTTATAGACGCTTTGTTTGATGAAACATTACCTTTCAAGAGTAGAAGTATACTTTTCAAGGAGATGAAGGGAGCTAATAGATATATTGTCCCAACCACTCACGTTGGATGGCTTCCATTTGAATCCTTTTTGGCTCAGTATATTTTACTTAAGGTAAACATTAATGATAAAAAATCCGCTAGCTTAGTTAAAAAGAAACAGGAAATTTTTGACTTTATTAATTTTAAATTCCTAGGGAAATTATAGATTAACAATAGACTTAAAGAGTAAAAAATATAATAGCAGGTAAAATATAATTACTTAAATAGTTTTTATAAAATCATGGAATAATTTATAGATAAGATTCATATAATATTTTTAAAATATAAAGCAAGAATCGTAAACCATAAAGTTATTGTTTAAGAATGTTAAAATATCAAATGAATTGATAATCTTTATTGAATTGTTAATAAAGTATGAAAATAGGTAATCATTTAATAATTCTGTATTGACATTTATAAATTAAAATCATATAATTATACAAAATAATAGAAAAAAAGCAATGAAAAGGAAGAGTAAATAGACTACTGTTCAAAGAGAGAGAAACCCATCGGCTGAAAGGTTTTTTGTTCAAGTGATATTGAAAACCACCTTCGAGTTGAGTACTGAAAATTTAGTAGGTATATTCCGTTGCCAGCGTTAATGGCCTAGAGATAATAGCTTTAAACTCTGCTGCTAAGTCAGTAGTTTATCTATGCTATTAATTTGAGTGGAACCGCGATATATACTCGCCTCAAAATTGAGGGGAGTTTTTGTTTTTTTAAATCTAATAATGATAAATGCAATGATGAGGAAGAGTAAATAGCATTCTGTTCACAGAGAAGGAAATCCTTGGCTGAAAGATTTCTTGTTCAAGAACTACTGAAAACCACCTTTGAGTTAAGTGCTGAATCTCAGTAGGCATCCTTCGCTTTCTAGCGTTAAAAGTACAAAGTGATAGCGTAATCAAGTCACTATTTAAAGCAATTTGTTTTGAGTTTTTGACTAACGCTGTAATTTGGGTGGAACCGCGAACATAACTCGTCCCATTATAGGGATGGGTTTTTATTTTTATATAAAGAATTAAGAATCTAAATTATAAGGAGGAGTAAATTATGAAAACCACCACCAGTAGAAATTTAATTAAATTATTTATAAATAGGAGGGATTTGGATGACTTGTGTAGCAATGCTTGGTTATGGCACTGTAGGTAGTGGAGTTGCCGAACTTATACTAAAAAACAGAAATAGATTAAGAAAGAATATAAACGAAGAGATAGTTCTATCTAACGTACTTGTTAGGGACTTAGAAAAACATAAAGAAAGTAACAATTTAAGCATTTTAACAAGGAATATTGAGGACATATTCAGTGATAAAGTTGATATAATAGTTGAAGCCATGGGGGGAGTTAATCCTGCTTATGAATATGTAAAAAGAGCATTACAGTTAAAGAAGCACGTTGTTACAGCTAATAAAGATTTAATAGCGGAACATGGCGCAGAACTTTTAGATTTAGCTAATAAAAATGGTGTTGTGCTAAGATTTGAAGCTAGTGTGGGTGGAGGAATACCTATATTAAAATCTCTAAGTGAATGCCTCGTTGGAAATAAAATAAAAAGTATTAAAGCAATACTTAATGGAACAACAAACTTTATTTTATCAAAAATGAGCAAAGAAAACATGAATTATAAAGAAGCTTTAATGCTTGCTCAAAAGCTTGGTTTTGCTGAAGCTAATCCGGAAAGTGATGTAATGGGTTATGATGCAGCTAGAAAGCTATCAATACTTTCAACAATGGCCTTTCAAGAAAGGGTTAACTGGAAAGATATTAAAATTAATGGAATAACTGATATTGATGCTATAGATTTTCAATATGCTAGAAGTGAAGGCTTTGAAATTAAGCTTTTAGCAATGAGCGAATATGGAGAGGAGAGAGTATATGCTTCTGTATCACCGATTATGGTAAGGAGCAACTCTACGCTAGGTAGAATTGAGAATGAGTATAATGCTATTTTGGTAGATGGAGATGCAGTTGGAGATGTAGTCTTTACGGGAAAAGGAGCAGGAATGTTCCCAACGGCTAGTGCTGTATTCTCTGATATAGTAGATATCATTCAGAATAAGAAGGAAAATGGAATTCGTTTTGATTACGAAGAGGCATCAGTGGATAGGTTTTGGAGAAAAGAAAATAAATGGCTTCTAAGGATAAAAACAAGGGATAGAGTGAAGACAATGGCTTGTTTATCTGAACTTTTTCCTTATTGTCAAATAATAACTAAAGGAATGTATGGTTTAGAAGAAGAGGTTGCTGCTTTTGTGAAGTCAAAGAATGAGGCCATATTAGATAGAAATATAGATATTTTAAGAGAGAAAGTAGATTCTGATAAGATTAAAAAAATAATGTTGTTAGAGAATTAAAAAACAAAATGTTATTGGGGGATTGCAAAATGAGATGGATGGGACTTATAGAAAAATATAGAGAGTTTTTACCAGTGAGTGAAGACGCAAGGATTATTAGTTTATGTGAAGGAAATACACCCTTAATTAGAGCAGAAAATATTGAAAAACTTATGCCAGGAGTTGAGATATACTTAAAATACGAGGGCTTGAATCCAACAGGTTCCTTTAAGGATAGAGGAATGACTATGGCAGTTACAAAAGCTGTGGAGGAAGGGTCAAAAGCAATAATATGTGCGTCCACAGGAAATACTTCTGCTGCAGCTGCTGCGTATGCTGCTAAGGCTGGCATTAAGTCTATAGTTATAATACCTAATAGAAAAATAGCCATGGGAAAACTGGCACAGGCATTATCTTATGGGGCAAAGGTTATAGCTATTGATGGTAACTTTGACGATGCCTTAAATATGGTTAAGGAAATATCAGAAAAGCACCCTATAACTTTAGTAAACTCTATAAACCCTTATAGAATAGAAGGACAAAAAACTGCTGCCTTTGAACTATGCGAACAACTTGGAGGGATTCCAGATTACGTATCAATACCAGTAGGGAATGCAGGTAATATAACTGCCTATTGGAAGGGGTTTAGAGAGTACAAAGATAGAGGCAAAATAGATAGTTTACCAAAGATGATAGGTTTTCAGGCAGAGGGAGCGGCTCCTATAGTTAATAATAAAATTATAGAAAATCCTGAAACTATTGCAACAGCAATAAGAATTGGTAACCCTGCGAGCTGGAGAAAAGCAGTGACAGCTTTAGTAGAATCAAAGGGAATTATTGATAAAATAAGTGATGAAAAGATACTAGAAGGTTATAAGTTATTATCCAGTTTAGAAGGAATATTTGCTGAACCTGCTTCATGTATATCTGTGGCGGGCTTATATAAGCTTTATAAAGAAGGAAGAGTTCAAAGAGGTAGTAAAGTTGTATGTATACTTACAGGAAATGGACTTAAAGATCCTGACATTGCTGTAAATGCTGGTGGAGATATAGTGACCTTGCCTTGCGATTTTGGAATTATAGAAAGAGAAATAATGAGTAAATAAGTTAGAAGTTAAGAATTAGGAGTGAATAGTTAAAGGGAATTTTTGTTTTTATGCTATAGGGTTTCACTCAAAATTACGTATTTAAGGATGAAGAAACTAATAAAATAGACTTGTACATTAAGGAAGGAGGAAAGTTTAATGATAAAAGTTAGAATACCTGCTACAACTGCTAATATGGGGCCAGGATTTGATACCTTAGGGATGGCTTTAAAACTATATAACGAAATAGAAGTTCAAGAGAAGAGTGGGGAAACTGAAATTTTTAATAATGGAGAAAAAAGTAAAGATGATTATAGAGAAAATTTAATATATACTAGCATGATAAGAACACTTAACATGTTTGACTATAGATATGAAGGCTTTTATATAAATGTTTCAAAATGTGATATACCGATTTGTAGGGGACTTGGAAGCAGTGCAGCTTGTATAGTGGGAGGAGTTGCTGCAGCTAATGCCATTATGGGAAATGTTATGTCTATGGATAGAATAATAGAAATAGCTACAGAAATTGAAGGGCATCCAGACAACATAGTTCCTGCAGCAGTTGGGGGGATGGTAGTTTCGCTTCAGGAAGGCGAGAAGGTTAGCTATTCAAAGGTAAAGTTGCCTTATCAATTGAAATTTGCAGCTATGATACCAGATTTCCAAGTAAGCACGGCTATGTCTAGAGGAGTGCTTCCACAGAGTTACTTAAAGGAAGACTGTATTTTTAATATATCAAGGTCTGCAATGCTTATAAGTGCATTAAGTAATGGAGAGTTTGATAAGCTTAGAACTTGCTTTGGTGATAGAATACATCAACCATATAGAAAAAATTTAATCAAGAATGCAGAAATAATACTAGATAAGGCTAGAGAAATTGGTGCTATAGGCGAGTTTATAAGTGGTTCAGGTTCAACTCTTATGGCGGTAGTAGAACCTAAGGATGAAGAAAAATTTGAAAGAGAAGTTAAAAACTTTTTAAATAATTTCGAAGATCAATGGAGAGTAGTTTTGTTAGAGCCAGATATGGAAGGAATCCAAGTAGCATTTTGCTAAATGAAAAAAATGGAACACATTTAAATTGATTGCATAATATGATATACTGAGGAACTTTTTTTAGGAGGCATATTTTGAAAATCAATGATTTGAAAAGTCAGACATTGTTTGAACATCGTTTTTGGCTTCAGGTTTTAGGAGATCATTCAAGATTTATTTTAGGAGCTTTATCTCCAGAAGAAAATAGTAATATACAAAAGGCGAATTATTTTAAGAACTTATTTGACAATCTTTTGAATAATGCTAGAATGGATCTCAGTACCGAGGAGTTAAATAAGTTAAATAACTTAGCGTATAATGCAGCTTGTCAAATACGTTCTTTTAAACTATATCTTATTAAAGAGCATTTAATCGGTAAAATAAAAATTAATCTACCCCCAACTTTTATAAATCATATGGTTAACGAGGTGGAAGAGTACTTATTTATTCTTTATTGTATTATGAACAAGCAACCTTATTTATTGAATCCAGTACATTATCATAAATTATGGTTACTGGACGGGTCAGGTCATGCTGCTTCGATAGCAAGCTCTCTTGATATGGCAGAACAAGAGTTTATTAAAAAGAGTATGAAATTTCGAAAAAGCTTTGATAAGCTACATCAAAAGTCTCTTGAAATGAAAGGATACATGAGAACAGGGCTATTTAAGTTTCCAGCTTTAAGCAAACTTAATGAAGATGCAGAAGAGGAAATGAATACTTTTAAAAAATTCCTTAAGGATTTGGAAAAGCTAATTTTAGAAAAAAAGTTATTAGGAGACTTAAAGCCTTTAATGACTGACCATATGTACAGAGAAGAATGCTATTATCTCACTAAGCTTTCCATGGTTTCTGAGGTTAAAAAACCTGGCTGTGCACCTGAAAAGCCAAGGATAGAAGAGTAAAATAATTAAAGATTTAATAATCATCGGCTAAGCTTATATTTATACATTGCAGAACAATAACAATTATGCTATAATTTTCATGTAATCAAAATTGAATAACACTAGGGGTGCCCATGTGATGGGCTGAGATAGAACTACTAGTTCTGACCCTCATAACCTGATTTGGATCATACCAACGTAGGGAAGTACTTTATATAGTTAATAAAAATGCGAATTTCTAATATTGTATTTTCTATTAATGAAGTGTTTATGAGGGAGCTTATATTAGCTTCCTTTTTTATTTTATCTAGTGTTACTCTATTTTAAAAAAATTATAAAGGAGATAGAGAATATGAATTACACAACACAAATGGATGCGGCTAGAAAAGGTATAGTTACAAAAGAGATAGAAATAGTAGCAAAAAAAGAGAATATGGAAGTAAATAAATTAATGGAACTTGTAGCAGAGGGTAGAGTTGCAATACCTGCTAATAAAAATCATATATCTTTAAGTCCAGAAGGTGTAGGTGAAGGACTTAGAACAAAAATTAACGTAAATTTAGGTGTTTCAAAAGATTGTAATAGTATAGATGATGAATTAGAAAAAGTTAGATTATCAATAGACATGAAAGTTGAGGCTATAATGGATTTAAGCTGCTTTGGTAAAACAGAAGAATTTAGAAAAAAACTTGTAGAGGTATCATCAGCAATGATTGGAACAGTACCTATTTATGATGCAGTAGGTTTTTATGATAGAGAGTTAACTGATTTAACTGCAGATGACTTATTAAACGTAATTGAAAAACATGCACAAAATGGAGTAGACTTCATGACTATTCATGCAGGAATCAATAGGGAAACTGCAGCAGTATTCAAAAGAAATAAAAGACTAACTAACATAGTATCTAAAGGAGGAGCTTTAATGTATGCTTGGATGGAACTAACTGGTAAAGAGAATCCATTCTTCGAACATTATGATAAAGTTCTAGATATATGTGAAAAATACGATGTAACTATAAGTTTAGGTGATGCTTGTCGTCCAGGTTGTATAGCAGATTCTTCCGATGCGAGCCAAATAAAAGAGCTAATGATACTTGGAGAGCTAACAAAAAGAGCTTGGGAAAGAAATGTACAAGTTATGGTAGAAGGACCTGGTCATATGAGCATGGATGAAATAGCAGCTAATATGAAGCTTGAAAAAAAACTATGCCACAACGCACCTTTTTATGTGTTAGGACCTTTAGTTACAGATATAGCTCCAGGTTATGATCATATTACTTCTGCAATTGGTGGAGCAATAGCAGCTGCTTCAGGGGCAGATTTCCTATGCTATGTAACACCAGCTGAGCATTTAAGGCTTCCAACTTTAGAAGATGTGAGAGAAGGAATTATTGCAACAAAGATTGCAGCACATGCTGGAGATATAGCAAAAGGAATTAAAGGTGCAAGAGATTGGGATAACGCTATGAGTGAAGCTAGATCAGATTGGGAAAAGATGTTTAGTTTAGCTATAGACCCTGAAAAAGCAAGAAGATATAGAGAAGAGTCAATGCCAGAGGATGAGCATACATGCACAATGTGTGGAAAAATGTGTGCTGCTAGAAATATGAATAAAGTAATGAGTGGCAAAAACCTAAATATTTTAAGAGATGATGACTAAATGATTAAATCTGCTATTGGAAGATTGGGCATTTGTTTAGGTTCAGAAGATAAGCTTAAAGAAGAGTGCGGTGTATTTGGAGTTTTCTCAAGGGAAGACATAAATATAGGTAAGATAATCTATCATGGACTTTATGCACTACAGCATAGGGGACAGGAGAGTGCAGGGATTGCATTTTCTGATGGAAATACAATAAAGTGCCATAAGAGTATTGGGCTAGTTTCTGAAGTTTTTAGTAAAGAAAATCTGATAAATACTTTTGGGCAAATAGGAATAGGACATGTTAGGTATTCCACTACAGGAGATAGTAATAAAGATAACGCTCAGCCTATTTTACAAGAGTTTAACTCTAGACAAGTTGCAATTGCTCATAACGGGAATTTGCTTAACGCTGATGAAATAAAAGAACAATTAAGTAGATTGGGGATAAACTTTAAAACTACTACAGACTCAGAGGTTATTTTAAAGCTTATAGGAGAAAATCTAAACAGAGAAACTGATGTCAATACAATTATCAATGGATTAAGGCCTTTAAAAGGTGCATATTCCTTTGTATTGTTAACTGAGGATAGCTTGATTGGAGTTAGGGATCCTGATGGAATAAGACCTCTGTGCATTGGAAAGTTAGATGAAGCATATGTTATTTGTTCTGAAAGCTGTGCATTAACTTCTCTTGGAGGAAAGTTTATAAGAGATGTTGAACCAGGAGAAATGGTCATTATAAACAAAGATGGAATTAAAGAAATTAAGTTTTCCTCTAACTGTGATTATGCTACATGTGCTTTTGAGTACATATATTTTGCAAGAGAAGACAGTGTTATTGATGGAGTAGGTGTGTATAAATCAAGAGTTTTATTCGGAGAAAAGTTATATGAAGAATGTCCTGTTTCTGCTGATATTGTAATCGGAGTACCTGACTCTGGTATACCTTCAGCTATTGGATATGCTAAAGCTTCTGGTATTCCATATGCAATAGGATTGATTAGAAACAAGTACTTAGGAAGAAGTTTTATACAGCCTTCTAAAGAGGTAAGAGAAAATGTTGTTTCACTAAAGCTAACTTTACTAAGTGAAGAGGTAGAAGGAAAAAGAGTGGTTATAGTTGATGATTCGATAGTTAGAGGAACTACCACTAGAAGAATTGCTGAGTGTTTAAGGCAAAGTGGTGCAAAAGAAATACACTTTAGAATTGCATCTCCTCCAATTAAGCATTGCTGTTTTTTAGGAATTAATACTAGTAATAAAGATGAGCTTATAGCTAGCTATAAAAGTTTAGAAGATATAAGAGAGCACATTGGAGTAGATAGCTTAAGATACATCAGTATTAATGGATTTTTAGAATGTATGGAAAATAGGAAGTTATGCTTAGGTTGCCTTAATGGAAAGTATCCTTATTGTGAAGATACTGAAAAGATAAGAAACTTGTATTTGAACTTTTAATACATTAGTTTTATCTGTAAATAGGTGTATAGTAACTAAAATAGGTGTTTTAGTTACTCTGCACCTATTTGTCATGTGTGGAATTAGCAGTAAAAGTTTATAATTTGGTTTGCAAATTTTTATTTACTAGTATAGTAATTGAGATTAAATGCAATATTAAAATTAAGTGTTATATTATATGTTTGGTAACAAGAATTATTTTCGCTCAAATATTTTGAATAAATAATTCTGATCTTTTATTAAGGAAAGGAGTATTTGTATGAAAAAAGATATTGTTTATATAACTATTGATGGTAGAGGGGAACATGAAAGTTTTAGGGATTGTGTCACAAAAGTTTTAGAGACATTAGGTCCTGGTGAAGGGATACACGTTATCAAGGATTTTGAACCATTCCCTATGTACAAAATGATGGAAAGCAAAGGGTTTGATAAATATATAGAGAAGGTTAATGATGACGAGTATCATGTTTATTTTTTTCCTTCAACAAAGTTTAATGATATCAAAATGAATAATCATCTAACTGTTAATAATACGAGAATTAAGAAAATGATTGATATTGAAGTAGATTTTCTTAACAATAAAATTTCTTTGGATGAAGCTAAAAAAAGGGCTAGAGACTCTTTTGAGAAAATCACTGCTGAGGAGTTTGCAGTAGGTGAACAACATCTACATTCTTATGGTATTAGTGATGAGCTGCTAACAGAAAGGATGAATGAACTTTTAAGTATTTTCGAAGGAATTCTTGTTTCAACTGAATTAAAGCTTCCAAAGGGGCATCCAATAAATACATATCAACAAGAAACTATAGAACTTGGTAAAGTTCTTTCATTAATGGAAGAATTACTTGACAAAGGATTTATAAAGAATCAATGGTTAGAATTGTATGATAAACTAAGTCAAATAAATATTCATTTTAGTAGAAAACAAAATCAACTTTTTGCTGCTCTTGAGAGGAAGGGTTTTGATAAACCAT
Source organism: Clostridium sp. CS1-1 (assembly GCF_056135525.1). Classification (NCBI taxonomy): domain Bacteria; kingdom Bacillati; phylum Bacillota; class Clostridia; order Eubacteriales; family Clostridiaceae; genus Clostridium; species Clostridium sp. CS1-1. The sequence goes on from NZ_CM148680.1 coordinate 1,346,073, forward strand.
CAAAAATAATGTGGACATTGGATAATGATATAAAAGATATTATAAAAAGATCAAGGGATCTATTAGAAGAGGATAATGATAAGGAATTCTTAGCTGTTCAACCTGAGGTAATCGAAATGATAAGGGATATGATGATGAAGGAAAATGAAATTTTATTTCCTACTTCAATTGAGTTGTTAACTGATGAAGACTTTACTGAAATGAGAATAGGCGATGATGAAATTGGATATTGTTTAATAGATAATCCGCCAGCATATAAAAGCAAAGATCTAAGCAAAACTAGTGATTTTACAACGAATAATTTAAACTTAAATGTAGATCTTTTAAAAGATCTTGCAAGTGTTCTTCAAAAGCATGGGGTAACTTCTTCTTCGAAAGATAATGAAGTTTTAAAGGTTAGTCAAGGCCTTCTTACTTTAAACCAAATAAACTTGATTTTCAAGCATTTGCCTATAGACTTATCCTATGCTGATGAGAACAACCTCGTTAAATTCTATAGTGATACGAAACACAGAGTTTTTCCAAGAAGCGCTGGAGTTATAGGTAGAGAAGTTAAGAACTGTCATCCAAAAGAAAGTGTTGATACCGTAGAAAAAATTATTAATGCCTTTAGAAATGGTGAGCATGATGAGGCTGAATTCTGGCTTGAAATTGAAGGAAAGTTCATTTACATAATTTACATTGCAATAAGAGATGAAGAAGGTAATTTCAAAGGTGTTCTTGAAATGATGCAGGATGCCAGTCACATTAGAAGTTTATCTGGTAGTCAGAGACTTATATCTTGGAAAGATGATAATTCATCTAAGGATAATAAGCAAGAAGAATCTATACAGGATAACAATAAATATAATATGAATAAAGATACAAAAATAGGAGATTTAATAAAAGAATATCCATTTTTAAAAGATTTCTTGGTATCCTTAAGTCCTAAGTATCAAAAGCTACAGTCACCTATGATTTTAAAAACAATGGGGAGTGTTGCTACGGTAGAAATGATTAGTGCAAGAGGTGGCTTTGAGGTTTCCGACCTTATCAGTAAATTAGCAGCAGAGATTGATAGGGTAAGTAATTAATTGAAAAACATGTTGGAAGGGATACATGGAAATGAAAGTTGCAATAATGGGAGCAGGATTGTCAGGATTATGCTGTGCAATTATATTAGAGAAGAATGGAATAGAGTCAACTGTTTTTGAAAAGCGGCGTATGCCTGGAGATAGATTTATAAATGCTGAAGCATTATTTCATATATCGAATAGACCTATAAATAATTGTCTCGAATATTTTAGCGATAAATATGGTATAGATTTAAAACCAATAGACAAAATTAGAAAATTAACAGTATATGGACCTAGTGCTCAGGCACTCCTTCACGGCAATTTAGGTTATTCAAACTTAAGAGGAAGGCATGAGGAGTCCTTTGAAAGTCAACTGGCAAGGCAGTTGAAGTTGAAGATAATATCTCACTCCGAATACGGATATGAGGACTTATTAAAGGAGTATACTCACGTTGTCTTAGCAACAGGAGATGCAGCATATGCAACAAAGCTAAATAATTTTCGTGTTGATTTAACTATTAACGTAAGAGGAGCTACAGTAGATGGCGATTTTAAGACAGATCATGTGGTGACTTGGTATAATAATGAATTTGCACCTGAAGGCTACTCTTACCTTGTGCCTTACACGGAAAAGGAAGCTAATATATCTATAGCGTATCCAAGTTATCCTGATACAACTATAAAAGAAATTGATGATTTATGGGATAAATTTTACGCCCGTGCCAAAGGCGATGTAAAGCAAGCTTTAAATATTACTGATAAGTATGAGGTGAAAAGGTACATATTAGGTACTTGTGATAGAGCTAAAATTAATAATACGTATTTTATTGGTAACTGTTTTGGTTCCATTATGCCAGCCTATGGACTAGGTCAATTTGTAGCTATACTTACTGGCATATATGCAGCACTTGACATATGTGGAAGAGGCGATTATGAAGAATTGGTTAAACCACTGAAAAAATCTTATGACAGTTCTCTAATTATTAGGAGGAGCATTGAGAAATTAGATAATAACAAGCTAGACTTATTCGTTAAAGCAATGGATAATGTCATGGCAAGCAAACTGTTCAGTGATGATACTGAATTAGATATATTTAAGATAGTGAGCAAAATACTAAAACCGTTCTTTAATGAAGGATAATTCTTCATTAAAGAACGGTTTTTAGTCTAAAGTCTCTTAGCCTGTCCGCTTAAAATTTTGAGTTTATTGTTTTCGTAACCCACCATATAAGTAACCTTATACTTACTTGATTTAGTTCCGCCATTACTTCTCTCAGTGGCATTTATAATAGATACTACTTCAATAGTTCTATCATCAACCACTCTACCAGTCATATTTTCAATTTCTACTGATAAAGTATCTAAATATCCATTTCTAAAAGTTTCATAAGTCATTTTCTTTTGCCAATCGGAGCCTAAGTATGAGTAAGCTGCTACGTAGTCTTTTGAATCCACGCTATTGTAAAAGTAAGAGACTAAGTATTCACCATCTTCTGCTAGGAGCTTTCCATTATATTCATTCGAATTTACAGAGGTAGATTTAGAACTAGTTTCAGTAGTAGAAGGATTTGCTGACCAATTATCTACCAAGGGTAACACTTGATCTATAGGTATACTAAAGCCTATGGTTTCTTCTCCAAGCTTAGCAGAATTTATTCCTAAAACTTCACCAGTCTTTTTATCTAATAAAGGTCCACCGCTGTTTCCAGGAGATATAGGAGCAGATATTTGGTAAACTCCTTTGTATTTAAAGTTTTGAATTTCAAAATCACGATTAAGTCCACTTATAATGCCTGTGGTTGCTGTATTTTGTAGCCCAAGAGGACTTCCAAGAGCTAATACCTCATCACCTATTTCTACTTTTTTACCTCTGGTTATTTTTACTGGCGTTCTACTAGCAAGCTCTGGAACACGTACTAAAGCCACATCAGTAGAAGAACTTCTACCTATAACCGTTCCTTTATAAACGGTTGTGTCTGCCATTTTTATAGTTACTGTAGAGGCATTATCAACTACATGAGCATTAGTGATTATGTCTCCCTTATCATTATATAAAAAACCAGAACCAATACCTTTTCCACCATAGGCTTGAACTTCTATGTTCACCACAAGTTTTTGATTTTCATATATTACCGTCTTTAAATCTTTATCTTTTGTCTCAGTGGTTTTATTTTGGGATTCTACATCTGCAAGCTTAGTGGTACCTGTAAAAACCTGTTGTTTGGCGTTTGTATGTATAAAGAAAGCAGCGAAAACTCCAATAAGAGCCAATATAACTGTTAATGTTATAGAAATTATAAATTTTTTATTTACATTATTCATAAGGTTCCTCCTAACTTAAATACCACGTGATGTTATTAATTTTTATATGATGGCCATTAACTACACCATACTCTGTATTTTGAAATTCTGCTTCAGAGTTAATATCTAAGTAGTCGGGATACACATAAGTGGAATCTGTTCCTAGTGAGTTATTATTCGCATCGTATACTGTATAGTATATCTTTATAGAACTTATAGGCCTGGTAGCCACATTCTTAACCTTTCCTTTTATAACAAAGTCTCCGTATTTATTTACAGAACCATTTGTTTCTAGTACCTTAACTGCATTTGTTCTATTATTTGTATCTTCCTTTGCAGCTGCAACCATAGCTTGTTCGATTCTTTGCTGCTCTGCTTTTTCGAAAGAAGTCTTCTGTTTAGCTATAATATCCTTAAATGAAAGCAATTTTTTATCATTTGCATTATATTTAAGACCTTCTTCTATGGATGCAGCAGCACCAGCAAAGTCATTTTTCTTCAAGAGCTCATTAGCATTATTGTAAGCTATAACTCCAATTTTTTTACGAAGCTCATTAGCTGTGTCAATAGCTTCTTTAACAGTATAACTGGACACCTTTGTAAGGAGAGGAGTCAGTTCTTCTATGGATTTTTTATTATTCATTTCGCTTTTAATTTGAAGTACTGTTACACCAGTTCTTTTATCTTCCACATTCTTTTTTAATAAAGAATATAAAGCACCTTTCTTTTCCCCTATTTCTTTATCTGCCTTATCTAGTTCCTCTAATGCTTTAGCATAATCCTGCTTTTTCACGTAAGTTTCTAAGCTTTCAATATGCTTTTGAATATTTTTTCCTTCGCTTAAGAGCTTTTTATCTTCTTGAAGCGTTTTATGATTTGGACGCAATGTTAATCCTTTGTCCACTAATTTTTCGGCATCAGCAATTTTGCCTTGAAGAGCTACAGTCTCAGCTTGCACACGAATATTTTCTACATCATTCGAAACTTTTTTCTCATAAGTAAAGAATCCTATGGTCAAAGCTATGGAAAATATAGCAGCACCTGCAGGGAGTAACCATAAATTTATTCTCTTAGTTATAGGGGCTGGTTCAGTAACTTTGTCATTATTATAAAGTAATTCCTTAGGTTCATTAAGAAGTGGAATAACTTCTTTATCAATAGGTTTATTAATCAACGCTGTTATGGGTTCAAATTCTGAAATAATTTCATTCATTTCTTCTTCCGAATTAAAGCCATCTTTTGGGGTAATATTAAGTTTTTCCTCAACATCATTGCTTTGATTAATATTAAGTTTTTCTTCAGAATCACTATTTAAATCAGTAATATAGTTTCTTTCAAAATCATTTTTAATATCTGTATTATCGACTTTAGCACCACAATTATGGCAAAATACAGCTTCCTCAGGCAGTTTAGTGCCACACTTTATACAAAACATAAATTCCTCCTAAAAATACAATTTTCTACTAAATTATAAACTTAAAGTCACTTTTTATCAATAAAATATCTTACTTTAGATATCTTAAAAGAAATAACCAGTAGAAGATGCCCTAACTATATTAACACAAAATCTTGTGGTTTAGGCCAAAATAAATAATACGATTATGTGAACAAATACTTTTCTTATAATGTTTTACTTGAAAAGATAAAGAGGATATAATAAGAGTTTATCAAGTGATTCTTAGGTTCAGATGGAGTTTACTTATAAGAGTGACTTTCTCCAGCTGAACCTTAGAAGAACTTATCCAGGCGCGTAGCAGTGCTTATCCCCCACTTTGATAGAAGATGGGGGTGTTAGCAATGGTAGCGGTCGGATAAAGCAAATTAGTTATTTTTGTATATTGAGATGAAGCTAATTGATTTAAGATTTGTAATCTAATTGTAACTTATTCCATTTACAAAAGATATATAATGTATAAGGAAAAAACTCTTCTATACAATAGAAAGACAGGGAACATATGAACTGAAGATTAAATCAGGTATTTGCATTAGAGTAGGTGGTCATCGGATAAATATGTAAACAGGAGTGATAGTGGTGAATAAAGTATTAATTATTGAAGATGAAGATAGTATTAGAGGTTTTTTGAAAATAAATTTTCAAAGACAAAATTTTATAGTAATAGAAGCAAGCTCTGGGGAAGAGGGGCTGGACAAGGCAAGAATGGAAAATCCAGATATTGTCTTGCTAGATATTATGCTGCCAGGAATTGATGGTTTTCAAGTATGTGAGAAACTAAGGTGTGATTTCCCAAACATTGGAGTTATTATGCTTACTGCTAGGGGGCAGGATGGGGATAAGATAAGAGGACTGGAATTTGGTGCAGATGATTATGTTGTAAAACCCTTTAATCCCTTGGAGGTTATATTAAGGGCAAAGTCTTTAATAAGGAGAATAGTTGAAAAGGATGAGAAGTTAGAGACTGAAAATTTAAGCAGTGGGCCATTTGTAGTAGATATTTACTCCCAAAAGGTATTTAAAAATAATGAGGAACTGTCTCTTACTCCGAAGGAATTTATGCTTATGAAACTTTTTATTGAAAACCCTGGTAGAGCATTTGCTAGGAATGAACTATTAGATATAGTTTGGGGGTATAATTTTGTAGGTGATGCTAAAATAGTGGATGTTAATATAAGAAGGTTAAGGTCAAAGATAGAAGATAAATCTTCAGATATATTACATATAGAAACTGTTTGGGGAACTGGTTATAGATGGAGGAAAGAATAAATGCCTATTAATAAAAAGGACAAGGATTCCTCAAAGAGTATAAAGACAAGACTTGTAGGTAATTTTATGGTTATTATTTTGATTAGTGTCACTGTTTTTGAAGGTTTGCTTATTAATTTTACACAACATTATTTTTATAAGAATGTTGAAGGCGTTTTAACAAATCAAATAAGAATAGCTTCAGATTTTTATACAAAATATTTTTCAAATGTTGCTCTAGAAATAAATGTTCTTGATAATATTGATGTGTTTTGGAAACAAACTACTGCACAAGTACAAATTATAGACCCATCGGGAAGAATTTTAATGGACTCAGCAGGTGTTTTAAATAAGGATTTATTAGGCACCTCTGATTTTAAAGATTCTTTATCTGGTGAAAAAGGTATATGGATAGGAAAAGAAGAGTATGATATGGAAAAGATTATGGCAATTTCATATCCATTAAAATCTAATGGGAAAATAATTGGAGTATTACGATTCATCACATCTCTTAAAGAAATAGATAAATTAGTATTAAATATATCCTTAATATTTATAGGTATTGGAATTATAGTGCTTTTAATTTCAGGGATTATAAGTATACTTATTGCACAAAGTGTTGTTTATCCGCTTAAAGAGGTTACTAGTGCAGCAGAATTAATGGCAGCTGGTAACCTGAAAATTAGAATAAAGAAGAATAATAATGATGAAATAGGAAGACTTTCAGATACGCTAAATTTTATGGCGGAAGAGATTGAAAAAAGAGATAAGATAAAAAATGAATTTATATCATTAGTATCTCATGAATTAAGAACACCTTTGACATCAATTAAGGGATGGGCTATTACTCTTAAAACTGATGAGACAAATGATAAATTTATATTGAATGAAGGATTAAATATTATTGAAAAAGAGAGTGACAGACTAAATGTTATGGTAGAGGAACTGCTTGATTTTTCAAGATTTGTTTCAGGTAAAGTCACATTGAAGAAGCAAGAGACGGATATTAGAGAGATTCTTGAATACATAGGGAAATATATGGGATTAAGAGCTAAGAGAGAAAGGATAAATTTTAAGGTAATATATGAGGAGATACCTTTGATAGAAATTGATAAAGACAGAATAAAGCAAGTGCTTATAAATCTTCTTGGTAATGCCTTTAAATTTACACCTCCAGGAGGAGATGTAATATTAAAGGCATTAAAAAAAGAAGAATCAATTCTTTTAAGTGTTAAGGATACAGGATGCGGAATTAGTAAAGAGGATTTAGCACACGTTAAAGAAAAATTTTATAAAGGGAAAAATAGTAAATCGCAAACGGGTTTAGGCTTATCCATATGCGATGAAATAGTACAAATGCATAATGGAAATCTTGTTATAGAAAGTGAATTAGAGAAGGGGACAGAAGTTATTGTAAGTATTCCCTTTAAAACAAACAATAAAGAGGAAAAAGATTATGAAACGAAGATATAGTGGTCTACTTATTATATTGTTATCTATACTTATTCTTCCTGGTTGTATAAGTATAGATTTTAATGTAGAAGAAAAGATATTACCTCCAGGAAATGCTGTTAATGTTGTTCATGGAACGTGGAGCATATCAAAATACTTACCAGTAGGAAATAAGGATAATGTGTCTAGAGTAATGAATAAGTATATTGGTAAATCTGCTATATTTGACGGTGAAGTAAGTATCCTAGGAAAGGACGTATGTTTTAATCCTCAGTACAAGATAAGAAATGTAGCAACTAAAGATTATTTGTCAGAAAAATATAAAATAGATCCAGAAGAGCTTGGAAATTTAAAAGACAAAATTCATGTAGTTACAGTAACATCAGGAAATCAAATGTTTTATGATTTTATCATAGTAGATGACAGCACTCTGCTCGTGTATGTAGGGAAGGGGTTTCTGAATCTGCAAAAGAGTTCTAGTGAGGTTAATAGCGATATAAAACAAAAAAGCTTAAAAAATTCTGTAGAAGCAAAGAACAATATTATTAAAGAAGATTCTTTGGTAAGATCAGGAATTTTACTTGGAATACGATCAAAAGAAAATACTTATAGAACTATATGGATAGGATCAAGGAATAAAGAAATCAAGCCTATTATGTATACTAAGCAACTTTATGTGCCAAGAACAAAGGGCTTTTGGGAAGTAGGTGTACATAAAGAAACAACCTTAAAAGACAACAACTTAAACATATATGCAAATCCTATTACTGAAAAACCTACCGTAAGCGTAAAAAATATGCTCACTGAAAATGTTGAAAGAAAAATTATGTTCATTGGGAATGATTATGTGGGTACAGAGTATGGTTCAAGACTTCAGGTCATACCTATAGATAACATAGGTGCTGGCAAGGGTGTTAACCTTTCTGATATAGCAAATGACAATGCATATAATGTTATGATACGCTCTAGTGAGAGATTTATTTCATCTCTTGATAAAGATAAGGTACAGCTAATTGAAAAAAGCCCTAAAAAAGATAACTTCACATTACAGAGGCATAATGGACATTGGATTTTAAAAGGTAGATTGGAATATCAGAAGCCTATAGAAGGAAAAAATTATGAGGATTTTGATATAAATTTAATGTTACCTTCAAAGCTTATAAACTATGATGACTTGTATATCCCATGGAGTGATATAAAGTCAAGAATGCCAGAAGCTTCAGATGCATTGCTATCACCTAATAAAGACATTGCATTATTGGAAGGGAAAGATAGCATGTATATATACTCCATAGAAAATGGAAAACTTTCTGAGCAACCGTTAGAAAAAATATCACTAGATGATGGTGATTCTGTTGTTATGGCGGAATGGGCTACTGGTGAATATGCGGAAAAGTGGGAAAGAAGTGTACAGCACAAATTTACGAAACTAGATGAAAGTAAGGATTTAAAATAATTAGATATCTGAAAAGAAATGATAAGTTAAGGATGCAATGTATATATTGTGTTAGATGAGGAGAGAGGTGACCTTGATAGCTAATCTATCAAGGTCACTGTTTTATCTCTACTTAATAGTGGCAAATTCATATCCCTTAGATTTTAGAAGTTCTATTATAGAAGGAAGAGCATTAACAGTGGATTGCTTTGTTGACGAATCATGCATTAAAATTACAACATTGCTATTTGAAATTTCTGCAGTAGCAATTTGATTTTTAATAGTTGATAATTGCTCCTCAGGGGAGACATTATTTTTTACACCATCTCTATTTTCGCTGTTCCAATCTACAAAATACATTCCAGATTTTATAAGGTAGTCTCTCATAGGTTTTTTCCAAGATTCAAAAGAACCCGCAGGAAATCTTACTATTCTTGTGGAACCTGTTTTTTCAAGGGCATTGTCAATTGATTTATTTGTTTTCTCTATTTGTGAACTAAATGCTTGTACGTTAACACTTTTGTGTGGATATAACACTTTATAATCATGGGTGTAAGTATGGTTTCCTATAGCATGTCCTTCATCTGAAATCTGTTTCAATATTTGGGGACTATTGTCAACAGCATTTCCTACTACAAAAAATGTTCCGTGTACTTTATATTTTTTTAATATATCTAGTATTTGGGGAGTTATGCTTGTATTAGGACCGTCATCAAAGGTCAGGAAAGCATATTTCTTACCCTCATTTCTTCCAAAATTATAAACTTCTTCTGCTTTTATTGAATAGCTTTCTTCTGGTTTTTGTACATTATTTTCGTCTTTTGATATATCAGATTTAGATTCGAGCTTTTCTGTATTACTGTCACTATTATTTGTATTAGATAATAGTACAGATGATTTGCTATTTTTATTTACAGACTTGTCCTGAGATTGTGTAGCGGAATTGTTTTTATTAAGTAGTAATAATTCCCTTGCAGACAATGCTGTTGATGCTAGAATTGTAATAATCATTATAGAAAAAATAAACCTTTTCTTTGATTTAATTTTTACTTTTTTTAATCTCTTTCTTCTCATATTATGTCTCCTTCTTTTTTGTATAATGTTGTCTATACTTATATATTACAGTCTTTTTTGAAAAAAAAGGTTACAAAAAACGAAAAAAAAAGTTACAAAATAGTTACAAAATTATTGGTATCCTTAAAAGTTTTTCTCTTTGAAAAATATTAAAGTGAAACTTTATAGAATATAATATATAGGTTGTATTAAATAAACTACATTGAATTGCTAATAATTATTGGAGCAGGCAGTCATCGGATAGACTTTATGGATTGTATACAAAATAGTACTATTTAAGTTAAGAGAATATCTCAACTATGAAAAGAAGCAAGGTATCAGAGAATATATTACGTTTGGAGTGATTATTATAACAAACTATGTGAATAAGAATATAATGGTAAAATTCGTAATTTTCATTGAGTTAGTAATATACTTTTTATTCATTTACATTGATTTCAGGACCAATTTTAAATCAGTGTATTCTTCAATGTTGAAATATACTGGAATATTACTTTGTTTGTTTTTAACTATTTTAATAGGAAATAGCGGACATGATAAAAAGGATACAATGCTTCTAAGATTGGCATTTATCTTTACTGCTACAGCTGATCTATGTATGGTAATTTTAGAGTTCAATACACTAGGAATAGCTATATTTTGCTTAGTACAAATAACTTACATAGTTCGTCATAGAAGAGGGGCAAAAGAGAGGAGTAATGTATATTTCTTAGTAGCTGTTATTGTAGTAGCGATAATTATATTAGGGGTAGATATGAACGGCTTGAAAATAAGAGATTTGTGTAATAGTAATTTAAATATATTTATTATAACTATAGGAAGTGTTTATGCTATTTTGCTATCTTACAGCGTTTATACTGGGTGGAAGACTATTGGAGGAAGCTTTTATCCAGTTTATAGTAAGTATTTAATTGTTATTGGTATAACTTTATTTCTGCTTTGTGACATAAATGTAGCCTTATCAAATATACCAGGTAATTTATCCATAGTGAATATTAAGATTGCAAGTGTTTCAAAGTTACTAATATGGGTATTTTATCTTCCATCACAGGTTTTGCTTGCTTTAAGCGGGTATAGTAAGGATTAAAAAAGGAACTTTCTAGCAATGATGCATTGCGAGAAGTCCCTTTTTCTTAATATCACTTAAATTATGAATTTATTTGACAAAAATCAATAACAAAATATCAAGTTGAGTTAAAACTTTATCTGATGCCAAAAGTTCTATTTATAATTTTGCCTTAATAGTTGACCAATAATCTGCATTTTCAAGCCCAAGCCTCCAAATAGCTATACCGGCTAAATTATTTTTATTCACAATATCTAATTTATAAGCAAGACTTGTACTGTTCTCAAACCATACAGTATGGTTAACTCCCGACTTATCCTTATATCTAAAATACGGACTTTGCGAAACATCATTCCATTGAATTTCTGCATTATAAGCTTCTGCTAGCTTATATATAGAATCAATTCCGTAAGCTTTTACCCCATTTGAAGACCAATCATATCCATAGCTTGCCACACCTAAAACTATTTTGGTGGGGGGGATTATAGAGATAGCATAATCCACAACAGCTTTCACCCAGTTTATAGAAGCAATTGCACCAGCTGGACTACTTGGAGAATGTTCATCATAAGTCATTAGGACAACCTGATCTGTATATTTGGCAATCTCTTTATAATCAAAGGCACCACTCCACCCATCTTTTAGGTTATCATTTGTTTTTGCTGGTACTGAGGCTGTTACAGTAAAGCCTTGAGGATTAAGCACACTATAAAGCTCCTTTAAAAAGCTCGAATAATAATCTCTATCATAGTAATAAACATTTTCAAAATCTATGTTTACACCTTTATAGTTATTTGCTTTCAAAGTATTTAAGATATTGTCTATTAATACTTTTCTATTAGTAGGATTCTCAAGTAAGGTTTTAGCTAAATCACTATTGAACTTATTTGTTACCATAGCTAAAGGTTTAATTCCTTTGGTATTAGCATATGAAATCTGTTCCTTAGGAACAGTACCAGATAAGTTACCCTTAGTATCAATAGTATAAGTTTCAGTTGCTATATTATTTATAGAGCTAGTGTTTTCTATCATTTTATTGTAGGAAGACCTATCCTCGGGGTAATAATAGGTTGTAAATGCTAAAACAGTTTTATTTGTAATTGTTTTAGCAGGTGGTGTTCCAATTGATATATTCTTTTTGGTAGATTTAATAAATAGCATTGATGTAACAAGACCTATAAGTAGTATAGCTACAAGAGCTAGAAATAATCTTTTTTTAGTAAACATAAAGTTTCCCTCCTGTGTCTTTAGACGTAAATTAAGACTTCTATAGACAAGCATATAAACTATTATGTATAAGATATTGGTTAATTTCAAATGTAACTTTTGGCATGTTTGTAAAAAGAAGTGACAATAAAGGAGATTTGGCTTAAATTAATATTTAAATATAAGATTCCATATGGTATTATAGGTATTATATTATTTAGCTGTCTGATAAATGAAAAAATGACTGATAAAATTAAGCACTAGATAAATTTGTAATTAATGTTAATTTAAGTTCGGATTAAACTGGAGTACTAGGCAGTTAACTTTGTAGAAACTAAAGTTGAAGATTGGAGGAGTAAGAATGTTTGATATAAAAGTATTTGATGGTATGAGTTTAAAAGAAAAATATGAAAATATGGTGAACATGCTAGAGGCCTTAATTATTGATGAAAAGGATGATATAGCAAATATATCTAATGCCGCTGCAATTATTAATGCCTTAATAGATAGAATAAATTGGTGTGGATTTTACTTAATGAAAGATGGAGAATTAGTTCTAGGACCTTTTCAAGGCATGCCTGCTTGTAATAGAATAAAAATAGGAAAAGGGGTTTGTGGTACAGCAGCAGACCAAAGGAAAACTTTAAGAATAGATGATGTTCACAGTTTTCAAGGACATATTGCATGTGATTCTGCTTCTAATTCAGAGATAGTTATACCTATAGTTAAAGATAATGTTGTTTATGGTGTGTTAGACTTAGATAGTCCTGAGCTCGGTCGATTTACAGAACTTGAACAGGAGTATTTAGAAAAGTGTGTGAGTATTCTAAATAAGTATATAAGTTGGGATAAAGTTACCGATATTAAATAATTAGATTTCTAAATATTACATTGATTACGCTACCAGATGTTTAGAAATTTGATAACATTTGATAATATTTGATAATAGTTTAAATTAATTAAAAATGTAAAAAATGTTTAATATTCTTCCTAAATAGTACGAATATTAATATAATAATATTTTTTAGGAGGATTTTTTGTGTGGGAAAAGCTTCAGTGTGATTATTTTATAGAGTTAACCATAATAATTCTCACTGATATATTAGATGTATTAAGAAAAGAAAAAGTGGATGATACAGAACTTGAAGTGAGAAAATCCAATTTTGATTATGCAAGTAGAAAACTTCAAAAGCTAATTTTAAGATATGAAAAGAATAGTATTATCTCTGATGAATATATTCTGTTTATCGAAGCGTTAGAGGAAAGTAATAGCTTTGTTGCAGGTATTAATAGTAATTTAAACAAACAAGAGATAGAAAAGAAATGTAGTAAGATTACTAAATTTATAGAACAAATGATAGAATTATGTGGTAAGTAGAAATATATTAATTTAATATTTAAAAAGTATATAATTAATGTGTTAAAAATCTATTATTGAATATTGACAGTTTTATCGATGCTATATATTTGAGTTGATTTCTAGGGTTCCGCGATTAGTTATCGGTCTGGTCCAAGAGAAATCACGCAGCATGTCTGCGTTCACGGTGAGATAAAAGCCCAGGAGGATTTATTTAATTCCTCTTGGGCTTTTTTGTTTTTTTATTGATATATTTCAAGTGTTTCATAGCATGGCTAAATTTTCATAAATAATAAGTTCACTCTTAAGAGATAATATTAATGCTAAAAAAAATAAGGAGGGAACAAAGATATGACAGAAAGAAGCCATGTAGATATAGATAAATTAGAAAAGATTCCAGAAGGAAAGCCTTTTACTTATAAAGATGTTGTAGAAGATGGTTTTACAAATGAAGGACATACTGAAGATGGTAAGAAATTTAAGGCTGAGGTCAAAAGTGGAGAGTTTGATGCAGAAATTGTAAAGGAAACTAATAGTCATTTAGTGTATAAAAAACTATAAATAAGTCAATAAAATTTAATAGAGAAGAAAAAATAAGGCTTAGGCATATTTTTGTATCTGAGCCTTATTATCTTTAATTTAAAAATAGATAGATAACATATAGATAAAAAACTCCAAAGCTAGACTTACACCCCGGGATATATTAGTAATTCTCAAGCACCATAAATACTTTTTAATTCGTCTAAAGCTCGGCTAGAGGGAAAAGCCAAGAACTTAGCCAAACTCGCTATCGCTCAGACATGGCTAAGTTCTAAGCTTTTCTCTCTAGCCGAGCTAAGACTCATAAAAAAGTATTTAAATGTGCTTCAGAATCACTAATATATCCCTCCGTATAAGTCAACTTTCTAGTTTGGTTATCTATAGAGTTCCGCTTTAGATTCCTGTAGGGCAAGGTGCAGTGAACGAATTAGTATTGACTTATAAGGCAGTGATAGAGGAGAGTAACAGTTGAATAAAAGATTTTTAATGCTAAGTATATTTTCACTAATATGTTTAATAATAGTTAGTAGTTCAGCATGTACATCTGCAAACTATGATAGTAACAACTTGAATAGTAAACAAGAATTAATTACCAAAAGTCGATTAGCCGAAAAAGAAAGCTTTATTTCAAAAATGGGCTTAATTAATAAAGAAAATTTAGTGGAAAAAGAGAATTCAATTACAAGCGATAATTTAGTTAAGGGGAAAGAGTTGGCTAGTGAAGATAATTTAACTGAAAAGGAGGAGCTAACTAGTAAAGAAAAATATAAGGATTATTCCGATTATTATATTGATAGAGTTACGACATTTAAGAAATTGCCACATAGCAACAGGGATATAATATTCTTAGGGGATAGCTTAATTGATATATGTGAGTGGGACGAATTACTTGGAAATCCATTAATTAAAAATAGAGGAATAAGTGGAGATACAACTAACGGAATTTTAGATAGATTAGAGGAAGTTGTAGCAGGAAAGCCTAGGAAGATATTTATTATGATTGGAATAAACGATATAGGAAAGGGAAGGAAAACTGAAGATATAGTAAAAAATTATGAAAAAATACTTCAGAACATAAAAGAGAGCTCGCCAAATACTGAGGTATATATCCATAGTGTATTGCCTATAAATAAAGATTTATTTAAAACGAGTACAAAAGAGGAAGAGATAATAAATTTAAATAATAGATTAAAAGAGCTTTGTGCAAGACAGAAATTACAATACATAGATTTATATCCACTACTTGTGCAATCAGATAATAAATTAAAAACAGAATATACTACTGGAGGGATTCACTTAAATGGCAAGGGATATTTGGTGTGGAGAGAAGCTGTCAGAAGGTTTTTATAATAAAAATTTGTAGAATGTGGCCGTATTACGAACAAGGAGCTGTAAATCAGCTCCTTTTGCATAATGAAAAATAAAATAAATATGGTATAATTATTTTCAGAGAAGTTACTAGTAGCGTATGAGAAAAGGGGTTATAAAAGATGAACAAAAAAGATTTAGCAGATTTAAGAAAAGAATTTAAGCTTTCAAGTTATATGATGCCTATAAAAGAGATATATAGTGTTTATTTAAAAAAAGATAATGGCGAGATTATAACAAAGGAACTAAGTTACTTTGAAATGATGGATATTGAGAAAAGAGAACTTTACCTAGAAAACTTTAAAAAGGTTTTAACTGGCACTATAGATGCAAAGATTTTTGAACTTGATTTTAAAATGGTTAATCAAGGGCAAGCAGATCAGGAAACTGCAGCAGCAGGGATTGGTATGGATGAAAGTACTGAAGATATAGTTGAAACTTTAAGAAAGAAAATGGAAGGTGCTGACTATGAGCCAGAAATTATAGAAAGCACACAAACTATTCTTTATAATGCATTAAGCTCAGGTGAAAGCATGGTAGACTATGCAGATAAGATAGTTGAAAAGATTGCTAGAAATTATACCTATGAAACTGATATAGTTATAAATTTTATAAAAGCTGAGTATTTTAAAGGAAACAGGAAAAGAAGCAAAGAAGCAGATGAGTCAATAGATGATTTTGTACAAGCAATAGAGTTTATTATATGCAGTATAAATAAAGTAGATGTACCTAAGAAGGTTTTGAAATTTGATTATTCAGAAATGACTTTTAAGCCCACATCAGCTTTAGATGTAGAGGTTAACTTAAAGTCTCCTTTAGATGGATTCTTATTTCCGAGCATTAGCAGTGAATATGTTGATGTAAACAAAGTCGTGTATTATTCTTCTAAAGCAAAGCAAATGAATACAGCTTTTGTGGAAAATGTACTAGACTGTGGTTTAAGACCTACTGCAATTGAGGAGAAGGAAAGCTTCAACGCAATATTAAATACAGTAGTAGGAGATAGAATAAAGTCTGATACTATGCAGGAGATATACGAAAGAATAAATGAGAAACTAGAACTTGCGGATGAAGATGAGGTTGAAGAGCCAACCATTGATATGAAGGAAATAGCCAAGGTCTTGGAGGAAACTGGTATCGAGCAAACAGAAGTAGTTAAGAGTGCCTTTGAAGAAATCTGTGGTGGAGATTATGAATTTAAGATTAAGAATATAATACCAGATTTTAATAGTAAATCTATTAAGATTGAAAATGAAACTACTAATATAACTATTACTCCAAGAGAGTTAAGCTCTGTTAGACAAGTTATTGATAAGAACGGGAAGAAGTGTCTTTTAATTGAGCTTACTGAAGATGTAGAAATCAATGGATTTAAGCTAGAAAATGAAGAAATAGAAGTTTTATAATGAATTTGAGTTAATGGTACTATTATTAGAAATTTAAAAATAAGATATGATTGTAATATGGAATGGTCTTCAGGAAAATACCATTCCATATTAGTATTTAATAATCCAAAAGTAGGTGAAGGTATAGTGAAATTTAAGCCAAGAGCAAAAGGAATAATACTTGTAATCATTGGAGCAATGCTTTGGGGAGTATCTGGAACTGTTGCTCAATATTTATT
This sequence comes from Clostridium sp. CS1-1, assembly GCF_056135525.1. Classification (NCBI taxonomy): domain Bacteria; kingdom Bacillati; phylum Bacillota; class Clostridia; order Eubacteriales; family Clostridiaceae; genus Clostridium; species Clostridium sp. CS1-1. The sequence continues at coordinate 1,363,252 of NZ_CM148680.1, forward strand.
CCAAAAAAAAGGATTTAGTCCGGAATGGCTTACTGTAATTCGGTTATTAGCATCAGGAGTGATTTTACTATTATATGCTTTTATAAAAGGTAATCAAGATATATGGAAAATTTGGCAATCTAAACGTAACTGCTGGGGACTTATACTTTTTAGTATAATAGGAATGATAGGTGTACAGTATACGTATTTTGCTGCTATTAAGTACGGAAATGCGGCAACAGCTACCATACTTCAATACTTATCGCCAGTTATAATTACCTGCTACTTAGCTATTCGTACTAAAAAGATTCCGAATTTACAAGAAATTTTAGCTATTACCCTGGCAATGATAGGTACATTTCTTATAATTACAAAAGGCAATATTCATGCTATATCCATTTCAAAATTAGTATTATTTTGGGGAATCAGTTCGGCTTTTGCAGCAGCATTCTATACATTACAACCGCGAAATCTGCTTAATGAATGGGGTTCTACACTTGTAGTGGGATGGGGAATGCTCGTTGGAGGAATAACTTTCAGTTTTATTCATAAGCCCTGGGATTTTATTGGTCAATGGTCAACTAGTTCAATACTTGCTGTCATATTTGTAGTATTATTTGGAACCCTCATTGCTTTTCATTGTTACTTGGAAAGTTTAAAATATATACAACCAACAGAAAGCAGTATACTATCTTCTGTTGAACCCTTATCAGCAGCATTTTTATCTGTATTATGGCTAAAAGTTTCTCTTGGATTGCTGGAATGGGTAGGGACAGTATGCATTATAACTACGATTATAATTCTATCTCGTGCAAAAAATAAAGAAATTACTATTGAAATTTAAGGTACTGCCTACATGATAACTCTAGTTTAATGCTAAATTTTAATATTAAACCTAACTTTTTAAAAAGATTAACGAAATCAATGAAAGCTTGTTCCATAGAGTCATCTAAGGGATAAGCTTTTTTTAAATAATTATATAACATATATAAGCATAACGGTATATTATCCATAAGCGAAGAGGTTCAACAGGAATTTGGACGTACAGGAAATGGCTTGGTATAGAAAAATTTGATATAGTTTCAGATGCAATAATAATGGGAAAAGCCATGGCTTGTTTTGCAGAAAGTGTGCTTAAATTCCAACTGCCTCTTGCAATAGAACAAGAATAACTAGGTATAGACTTGGACCTGGTTGAGGAATCCATAAATGAATATTTAAAAGGTGAGACATCTAATGAAGTTCTAGAAATAGCTAAAGGATAATAATTAGAAAACTTGTAGGTAAAGGATATTTATTTAATCATAAAAATTGAACTTTATGAATATAAAGTAAGGGGGTGATTTTATGTATATAACAAGAGTATGTAAGATATGTGATAATAATAAATTTCACGTGATACCAGATGGAGTTAAGTTTAATGTGAAGTGTTCAGAGTGTAATGGTTTGAGAAACAGCATTGAAATTAGTGGTGAAATGATTATACCAAAATGTAAAAACTGTGGTAGCGATAAGTTTAAGCTAAGGGAAGAGGAGCTAGAAGATGAAGTAATAGTTCAAATTAATTGTTCGGAGTGTGGGACTGCTGCAGAGTATGCATATATTGATGATGACGGTAATGAGATTACATTTGAAAAAAGAACGCTATTGGATATGAAGAAGTTGGTAAGCAGACTAAGTAAAAAGGTTGAAGGGTTAGAGATTGATGTTAGTGATTTAAGGGAAAGATATGATGAGTTTAATTATGAGGTTAGTGATGTAACTGACTTAGGATATGAACTTGAGGGAATCACTAAAGAATTAAGGGATATCAAAGATGATGTTCAGAATTTAGACAGCAAAGTAAAGGATATTGAGTTATAAGCAGAGTTCTTGACATCAGAGGAAGCTAGGATTTCATCTGATGCTTATTTATAGGATAAAAAGAAAGAAAATTATACTTTAAGGCTTAGTATTATCCATCATTTTTGGAGACTACTGAGTCTTTTGTTTGTACAAAACTTAAATAATTAAAAGCAAATAGTTATAACAAATTAAAATATTAGTGATAACTATCTATATGAAACAATTATTTAACTTTGGAAAATTTAAATGCTATAATCAATTAGTAGAATTTTGAAGATTCATGAAAATTTTCGAAAGTGCTTTGAAATCGTTTAAAAGTATAATTGATAAATTATGGAGGATGTAAGATGAAGTTTAATTTTGATGAAGTGGTGGATAGAGCGAACACTAACTCTGTAAAGTGGAGTTTTAAAAAAGAACTTTTAGGATACGAAGACGTAATTCCTATGTGGATTGCTGATATGGATTTTAGAACTCTTCCAGAGGTTGTAGAAGCTATTATGAAAAGAACCGAGCATGGTGTGTTTGGATACTCAGATGGAATGAATTCATATTATGATTCAGTGATTAGTTGGATGAAGAGAAGGCATAGCTTTGAAGTTAAAAAGGAATGGATTTGTACATGTCCTGGAATCGTTCCAGCATTACATTTTTTAATTAAAGCTTATACAATTCCAGGAGATAAAGTAATTGTTCAATCGCCAGTTTATTACCCGTTCTATGATTCAATTTTACATAATGATTGTGAGATATTAACAAATCCTTTAAAACTTGAAGATGGAAAATACACTATGGACTTTGAAGATTTAAAGGAAAAAGTAAAACAGGAAAGGGTTAAGATTTTAATACTTTGCAATCCGCATAATCCTATTGGAAGAGTGTGGACAAAGGAAGAGTTAAAAACATTAGGTGAAATCTGTATAGAGAATAATGTATTGGTTATTTCCGATGAAATTCATTCAGATTTAGTATTTAAAGGTTATAAACATACAACCTTTGCTTCGATTTCTGAAAAGTTTAGAGAAAATTCAATAACTTGTACAGCACCAAGCAAAACATTTAATTTAGCAGGATTACAAACTTCAAATGTTATTATTTCTAATGGAGAGTTGAGGGACAAGTTTAAAACAATACTTTTCAAACATGGATTAAAACGTTTAAACACTTTTGGAATCATAGCCTGTGAGGCAGCGTACATGCATGGCGATCAGTGGTTAGATAATCTTATGGAATACTTAGAGGGTAATAAAAACTTCTTAAAGGATTTTATAAAAGAGAGAATGCCTAAACTTAAAGTAATAGAAACAGAAGGAACCTATCTAGTTTGGATAGATTGCAAAGAATTAGGAATGAGTGAAGAGGAGCTTAAGGTATTTATGCTTACAAAAGCTAAAGTAGCTTTTGATGAGGGATTCATTTTTGGACAAGGTGGAGAAGGTTTTGAAAGAATAAATATTGCCTGTCCAAGACTAGTTTTAAGAGAAGCATTAGAGAGGATGGAGAAGGCCATAAACAGCCTATAATCTATAGAATAACATTTTAGGAGGATATGAAACATGTTTAAAAAAACAAAAATAGCAAAAATAGTACTATCATTAGTTATGGGAGCAGTAATTTTTACTGGATGTGGAAATAAGGAAGCAGCTACAACTGCTAGCAATGACGCTGCTAAAAAGGACAAAGTTATAAAAGTAGGAACTTCAGGTGAATATTTACCATGGACATTTAAAGAAGGCGGAGAATTAAAAGGCTTTGAAATTGATGTGTGGAATGAAATAAGCAAGAGAACAGGATATAAAGTTGAATATAAGGTATCAAAGTTTAGTGGACTTTTTGGTATGTTAGATGCAGGACAAATAGATACGATAGCACATCAAATATCAAATACACCTCAAAGAGCAGAAAAATATGATTTTACTGAAACTTATGCATATAGTGGTTATAGTTTTGTAGTTAAAAAAGATAGCAGCTTTAATAAAGTAGAAGACTTAAAAGATAAGAAAATAGGAGTTGCACTAGGTGGAAATGGGGAAAAGTCTTTAAAAGATATGAATCAGCAAAAAGGACTTAACTTTAATATAGTTACATACGACACAGTTGCTGTTGAAAAAGATGCTGAGATTGGAAGAGTAGATGCCAGTTTCATGGGTACAGTAAAGGCGAAAAGTGCTATTGAAAAAGGTAATATGAATCTAAAATTAATTGATAGTCAATTTGTGTATGAAGTAAATCAATATCCATTTAAGAAGAGTGGAAATAAAGAATTAATAGCAGAAGTAAATAAAGCAATAAAAGCTATGAATGAAGATGGAACTTTAACAAAGTTATCACAAAAATGGTTTGGTTTAGATACAACTAAAAAACAATAAGGTGTGATTTAAAATGACCAATAATTTTGATTTTCACTTTTTTATAAATTTAATTCCATTAATGATAAAGTCCTTGAAGACAACTTTTGCGATATCAATACTTTCACTAGTTCTAGGATTAATGATATCAATAATCATAGCGTTAATAATACAAACAAAAGTGAAAATATTATATCCTCTAACTAAGGTTTGGGTGTCCTTCTTTAGAGGAACGCCTTTAATAGCTCAGTTATTCTTTTTATATTTTGGAATGGTTCAGATTATACCAAGCTTAAAAGGGCTAGATGCCTTTACTGCAGCTGTAATTGGTATAAGTTTTAATGCCTCTGCTTATATGTCTGAAACTTTAAGAGGAGCAATATCATCGGTAGACAAAGGTCAGATGGAAGCTTGTCTATCTGTAGGTATGACCTATATTCAGGCGATGAAAAGAATAATTCTGCCACAAGCAGCAAGAGTTGCAATTCCAGCATTATCAAATAGTTTTGTGGATATTGTAAAAGGGTCGGCTATAGCTTTTACATTAGGAGTAACCGAAATTATGGCTGTTGCTCAAAGTGAAGGGGCATCTAGTTATAGGTTTTTGGAGGCCTTTGCAGCGGTAGTTGTATTATATTGGATTATAATATCAGTTTTTGGATATTTGCAAAAAATGCTTGAGAAGAAAATGAATGAAGCTTATTAGGATGTGTTAATATGGTAAAGATTGAAAATTTACATAAGAGCTTTAATGGGGTAAATGTATTAAAGGGTATTGATTTAGATATTAAAAAAGGTGAAGTCATTGCTGTTATCGGGCCATCAGGAACAGGAAAGTCTACTTTGCTAAGGTGTATGAACTTTCTCGAGAATCCAGATAAAGGAGTAATTGAGATAGGGAATCTAAGGGTTGATGCAGAAAATGCAGCAAAAGATCAGATACATAAGCTTAGAATGAGTACGTCAATGGTGTTTCAAAGCTACAATCTCTATAAGAATAAAACAGCTTTAGAAAATATCATAGAGCCGCTTATTGTAGTAAAGAAGGTGGACAAAAAACAAGCAGAAGAAATAGGTATGAATATATTAAGGCAGGTTGGTTTAGAAGACAAGATGGATTATTATCCGTCAAAGTTATCAGGAGGACAGCAGCAGAGAGTAGGTATAGCAAGAGCCATGGCGGTTAATCCTGAAATAATGTTGTTTGACGAACCTACATCTGCACTAGATCCTGAACTTGTAGGAGAAGTGCTAGATGTAATACGAAACTTGGCAAAGCATCACACCACTATGATTATTGTAACTCACGAAATGAAATTTGCAAGAGATGCAGCGGATAGAGTTATATTTATGGATGGTGGAAAGATTGTTGAAGAGGGTACTCCCAATGAGATATTTAACAATGCTAAAAATGAAAGAACAATAAAATTCTTGAATCAGGTTGAATTGAAATAATTTATAAGGGTCAGACCCCATTCCATAAAATGGAGCGGGGTCTGACCCTATTTTATTTTATTTATTTCCTTCAATAGTTCTTTTGTATCATGATAAGCTAGGGTTATAAGAGAGAATGGTGTTATAACTATAAAAAATATAAAAATAAACTTAAGTATTGTTTGAATAATCATATAACAAATATCCCCATCAAAACTTATATACATAATTATAATATGTAAAAAATTAAAATAGTTTACAGTGATATGTGTGATGGCTACATATGTTGTGTTATCAAAAAATGGGAATTTTCCATATACTAAAAATAATAGTATAAAACCTCTAATCAGATGTTTCTTTATTGATGTGAAAGGGGCTAAACATATGGTAGGAGCAATGAAGATAATTCAGGACATGTTTGTTAATATATGTATATTAGTATCAATTATTTTTATAATAAGTCAGGTCTTTAAAAATGTAGATATTTTGGACTTGAAAACCAAATTTGTATATAGAGTTACACTTGGAATACTAGGAGGTATACTAGGGGTGGCATTAATGTTTTATGGAATTCGTGTTACGCCTTCTCTTGTTATAGATTTTCGGCATATATCGGAAGTAGTAATTGCAATATATGGAGGATTATTTTCTGTACTTGTCACTTCAATAATTTCAGCAATATTTCGCCTTTTTTATTTCGGAATATCCAACTATTCTATTATAACATCGGTGGGAATAATAATAGTTAGTGTTGGATGTGGAATAATTTCAACACTAACTATTGGTAACAAACAAAAGTGGATATATATGTTAACATACAGTGTAATTGTTAGAAGTATAATATTATCTTTACTATTAAAAGATATAAGTCTTATTAAATTAGTATTAATACTATTTTTTATTGGTACATTAGCTGTGGGAAGTTTGGTATGTTATTTGGTGGAGTATCTTGAAACTTCAAATAGAGTTTTAAAAAAGCTAAAATATGAAGCTTCAAAGGATTCTCTTACAGGGTTAAATAACGTAAGAAATTTTAACAGATTGTTAGATGAATCAATAAAAAATGCAGAGCAGAAGAATGAATCACTTTCAGTTTTACTTGTAGATATTGATTTCTTTAAAAAAGTTAACGATACTTACGGTCATCCAGCAGGGGATTCTGTTCTAAGGAATCTGGCATATATACTACTTGGAGCTTGCAGTAAATTTGATATAGTAGGAAGAATCGGGGGAGAAGAGTTTTCAGTAATACTTCCAAGATGTAATGGTAATAAGGCGATTGAGATTGCTGAACGTATTAGAGCTGTTGTGGAAAAGTATCCTTTTGTATTACCAGAAGGAAAAACAATTTATGTTACTGTTTCAATTGGTGTTGCCAGTTATCAAGGTACAACAAGAGAAACTCAAAGTATATTAAAATGTGCTGACTTAGCTTTATATAATGCAAAACATACTGGCAGGAATAAAGTATCTTTTAAAAATAAATAGCTGTTGAAGGGATTCTAAACCTTCAACAGCACCTAAGGCATCTTTAAAGAAATAACTAGTCAGTATGCTAGTCTATTTTGTATCATACTGCGTTGACAGAACCCGTTGATAGGGCGACTATCAACGGAACCTATCGCCTTGTCTGATACAAAATAGACGTCGCATCTTTGACTTGTTATTTCTTTTTAGATGCCTAGATACAAATTCATCTATCTTCTTGCACTTTCTAATGCTCTTGTAACAGCTAACTTCCAGTTGTTAACAGCTCCTGTTTGATTACTTGATATATTAACATTTGCACTTTGTTGGTTTATTATAGTGTTTGCTAAATCTCTTCTAGCAATTTCAAGAGCAGACATATTAGTTGTAGTACTAGTATTTCCGCCTATTGCTCCTTGATTAGTACCTCCCATAAGTCCATTTTGAGTTCCGTCATAAGTCCTTACATTAGGTCCCACTGGATTGTTTCCAAAAGCTTTTTCATTTGCAGCAGATGTAATTCCTCTAGTAGTTCCATCAGCTGGTAAGTTTACACTGCCAGCAGTAGTTCCACCTACAGTGCCGCCAACACCAGCACCATTGTTACCACCATAATATGGGCTTGCATTATTTGCAATTCCTCCATTAGGATGAACACTAGTATTGCCACCAACTGCAGTACCGGTAGTACCAGTTCCACCCATAGTGCCACCAGTAGTTCCACCAATATTAGTTCCAGGAACTCTATTATTTACGCCAGGAGTAGTACCTCTAGTAACTCCACTAGCTGGTGTGTTTACATTGCCAGTAGTACCTGTAGTAGTTCCACTATAATGAGTAATATCTCTTCCCTGAGCGTCCATGGATTTGAGAGCTACATCAACAATTCTTCCGCCTCTTATGGTAACTATAGCAGCTTCGTTACCAGTTGCGCCTCTGTTGTTTCCACTACCTAAATAAACGCCATCTTTATATACAGAAGTTGTATTTACATTAGATCCTATATTAGGTGCGGCTGCATTATTATAACGAATATCTTGAGACGTATTTAGTGGCGGTTGATTAGTGTTTCTATAATAAGCTGTATTTCTATTACCACAAGCACTAAGTGAACAGGTTATTAATGCTACCGCAACAAGACTTGCTACTTTTTTCATACGATGATACCTCCTGATTATTAATTTTTATATGAAACAAACTCTTCCGGTGTATGAGGTAAAAATTTCAACAAAATATCATTACTACCAGGTTGTCCATAAGTACCCGCAAATAATTCTTTTATGTTTACACTAAAATAAACTATAGTTATTGCAAGGTATGTAGTTGACAACATATGGATTTACTATATTGAAAATTTTATTTACAGGACGAGGTTTCAATATTAGATTAACCTGTAAATAAAATTTTATGCTTGAATACATGTTGCTGCTTAATTTGGCTTAGTAGTAAAAGTTTCTCAATAAAAAAACAGTAATGATATTAAATTCATTACCGCTTTTTTATTTGATTAATAGCATAAAATTTATGCTAATTTATTGCTTTCATTGTTTAGCTTGGTTTGATTGCTCTTGAGATTGTTGCTGAGATTCTTGCTGGGATTGTTGACATTGATCTGATTGCTGAGATTGCTGAGATTGCTGAGATAAATTCTGCAATTCTTGTATATCTTGTTTAATTTGTTCTTGTGGATTTGCATGGGCATTATACCATTGTTTGTTTATAGCCATATCTGATAATCTAAAATGTTCATTGATGCAATTTGTCAACTGAGAACTTAATATCTGCCTTAATTGAGGATTGGTGGTTTCAGTGACAGCCTTTGCAAGGGAAGTGATATCCCCTTTTGAGATTATCAACATATCCATGGCTATATCCTTATCGTTAAGCGCTGAATTATTATTGCTATTACCACTGCCGCTATTATTGCTATCATCAGTCCCAAGTAAATTATCTATCCAAGACATATGTACACCTCCTATTTTAAACTAGGTTGATTATTAATAAAAGTTTGCATTTGTTCGAGAGAAGTTTTTTTCGCATTTAAAGATTCCTGCATGAAGGTTTTTAGTTCTTGATCTTGAACCATTTCCATACTCGCCTTAGTTTTTTTTGCTTCAACAATTCCGCTATTAATTAATTCATGTAATTCTATAATCTCGTGGGGAGTTAATGAGTTTACATTATTTTGTTGTTGATTATTGTTATTTTGTTGTTGATTATTCTGTTGATTATTCTGTTGTTGGTTATTATTGTTACAACCATTACTATCAGCCATAAACAACACCTCCTTACTAAATTATTTTTAACCAAGTAATCAAAAATAACCATGGAAAAAAATAGATGCAAAATAAATAAAGTTTCAATTTAGAAGTTTGACTTATATTTATTACAAGCCAAACTTTTAAATTGAAACCTCATATTATGCACCTATTTTTAATTCGTTTTTTTCATAATTATTGAAAGCTTTTCTATCAAATTCTTTTTCGGAGTTTGCAACTAACAGAGATACTACTGAAGCACCTGTAACGTTTGTTGCAGTTCTAGCCATATCTATTATTGTATCAACTCCCATAAGCATTGCTATTCCTTCAATCGGAAGTCCAAGTCCTGCCATTACAACGGTTGCCATTATAGAGGCAGTTCCAGGTACCCCTGCTGTCCCTATAGAAGCTATTGTAGTAACAATAACTAGAAGAATATAGCTGGATATTGACATAGGAACATCGAATACTCTTGCTACGAATATAGCGGCAATTGCAGGATATAGCCCACCGCAGCCATTCATCCCCATTGTAGCACCCATCGGAGCTACAAAACTTGCTACTCTATTAGAAACTTTTACCTTATCAGTTAGGCATTTTATTGTTACAGGCAAGGTTCCGTAGCTGCTTCTTGTTGTAAACGCAACAACTTGAGCCTCGTAAATCTTCTTGAAAAAACTGATTGGATTTACTTTTGCTACAAAGGCTAGTAAGCTTCCATGGACTAATGCAACCTGTAAAATACAAGCTATGTAAACTGCTAAAATCATTTTTCCAAGTGGAAGAAGTGTAGCAATTCCATATTGACCAGTAACAGATGCCATTAATCCTAGAACACCATAAGGAGTTATCTCAAGTATCATGTCTGTAACTCTAAACATTATACGAGAAAATGAACTAAAGAAGTCTTTAACTGGTTTCACAACTTCAGGATTTATAGATCCCTCGATTGTTATTGCAACTGCTATGATTATTGAGAAGATTATTACAGGAATAATCTTTGCATTAGCCATATCTGAAACTGGGTTAACTGGGACCATGTCTAGTAGAACTTTTGCGAATGTAGGAATTTCTCTAGCCTTGAAACTTGCATCTTTAGCAAACTTTATGCCAGCTCCGGGATCCATTATTAGTGCTACAATAACTCCAATAATAGCTGCTATAGCTGTAGTAGATAAAAGCCAACCAAGAGTTTTACTTCCTACTTTTTTTAGTTTTTCAGTACTATCTAAAGATGTTATACTTGAAATTACAGTAGGTACAACTAGAGGTATTACAAGCATCTTAATTAAACTTACGTATATTTGCCCAATTGGTTGAACCAATTGAGTATCTTTCTTGAATAACAGTCCAATAATGATACCAAGAATCATTCCTATGAAAACTCTGTTTCCAAAGCTTACATTTTTTTTCTTTAAAAAATACAAAAATGCTAATAATAATAACGCTAAGAATAAACTTAAATAATTTGGATTCATCACTTTTCACTCCTATAAAATATATTTTTATTTATCATTGCTATATATCACTGCGCGCTAGATTTATATAGCAATTCTTGATGGATATGAACTTTTATCTCTACCTAAAATTTAATTAAACCTATTAACGAATCAACTTTATCTATATATAACTTGACAATGATAAAGTTAGAAAGTGTTAATGAAGCTTTATTATGTAAATCAGAAGGTAGTAGAAATAAGCCACAGAATAAAATAAAAAACCTTCTGCCTCTGTAATAATCTACAGAGGCAGAAGGTTATACTTCCACGGTTCCACTCTGATTAGGCATATCTAAGCCCATCTTTTAGTAGGTACAATAATACCATATCTCTATAACGGGAGAACCCGTAACAGCCTACTGTAGTTCGGCTTAATGCTCACAGGGGCACTTCAACAGTAATCTTGCATAAAGTCCTCCCACCAAATGGACTTCTCTCTGAATGATTCATACAGTTTACTTTTCCTGATCACAGCATTTAATTCATACTAGGTTTATATGTTTAATATGTGTTTATTATATATCTATATTTTACAAAAAGCAAGGTTTTTTTGTCTGGGAATTTTAAAAGAATATTTACCATTCTGGTGATACTATTGTTTAATATAAAGAATATAGAGTATAATTGTTACTATAAACAGGTTTCTAAGCATCAGATGGAGTTTTAACTCCACCTGATGCTTAGAAATCGTTATCCAGGGACGTATCCGCTCTTTACCCCCGAGGGTATTAGAGTGGGTAGTCATCGGATAAACAGAGTTCTTAGTGTCTTTGACACTTAGAAATCGTTATCCAGGGACGTACCCGCTCTTTACCCCTGAGGGTATTAGAGAGGGTAGTCATCGGACAAATAACATAATTCACTGAGGGAGTAAGGACATGACTGCTGAAAAATATAAGATAGATAATTATAAAATTATTGCTAAAAAATTTTATAGTGAAAGGCAAATTGATAAAGCACTTAATTTTTATGAAAAGGCTTATAACTTAGAAGGTGGTAATAGAGATATAGAACTATTAATTGACATGGCTTTAATTTACGACGAACAGGAGCAATGGGAAATTGCAGAAGCGAAGTATAAAGAAGTGCTAAAGCTAAATCCAAAGGATGAAAGAGCATACTATGGTCTAGCAATAATATATGATAACAAAAAACAATATGAACAAGCGATAAAGTACTATAATGAAGCAATAAAAATAAATTCTGAGTATAATAGAGCTTATTTTTTCCTTGCTGGAGCCTATGATGAGATAGGGGAGAAGAAAAAAGCCATTGAATGTTATAAAAAGGTGCTATCTATGGATGATAAGGATTTTTGGGCGTATACAAATTTAAGTGCCATATATGAAGAATTAGGTAAATATCAGTTGTCACTGGAGATGTTAGAGCATAGTTTGGAGATTGACCCTAATCATTACCTTGCACTTTTTAATATGGGAGTAGTGCTTGGAAGATTAAATAGAAGCGAAGAGGCTATTAATTTCTACAAAATGTCTATATCGGAAAATCCCAACTATTCCTATAGTTATTTAAATTTATCTGTGATTTATAAAGAAAAAAAAGATTACAGAACTGCGATAAAGATTATTAGTGCAGGAATTTATAACAATCCAGATGAAGGTTTTCTTTATTATAATAGAGCTTGTTTTTATGTACATATGGATAAATTAAAAGAAGCGATAAGGGATCTATATGAGGCTGTGAGATTATATCCTGGATTTATGAAATATATTAAAGAAGATGAGGAGTTAAACCCAGTGAAGAAAACAGAAGGGTATATGAGATTAATGGATAGGAAAAATTGAGGTATATAGATTTAATTTTAAACCATTCGCATGTGATACCTCGAGTAAATATTTAATACTTCCAATGGTATATGGTATAATATACATAGAATGTTATTAACATGTAGATTTATAAACAGAGTTCTTTAGTGTCTTTGATACTTAGAAATCGTTATCCAGGGACGTAGCCGCTCGCAACGCACTCTTGGAGAAAAGCAGATATCCCAAATCTCTGATTTGGTGATAGTCGCTTTCACACCGTGCAAGCAGATATCCCAAATCTCTGATTTGGTGATAGTCGCTTTCACACCGTGCAAGCAGATATCCCAAATCTCTGATTTGGTGATAGTCGCTTTCACACCGTGCAAGCAGATATCCCAAATCTCTGATTTGGTGATAGTCGCTTTCACACCGTGCAAGGGAGTTTTAGGGCGGCTAGTCATTGGATAAAGCTATAAATAGCAAATATATAAGTTATATCATTAAATCTATTAATTTTGATTTTTGGAAGTGGTAGAAAATGAATTTTTTAAACGCTTTATGGGTTGGTTATTTAAGAAAATATAATAGTTATTTATTTTATTCATTTATTATTTTTAGCGTAGCTATCGGAGTCAGAACTGCATTTATAACTAAAAATTTTTTTTTGCCTTTATTATTTAGTGTTTTCCTAATAATTGCAGAAAAATCAGAAAGAGTTTTAAATAAGTATGTCTCTGCTTATCTATCATTGGTTTTTTTTGTCATAGTAATATGCTATAGTCACCCTGAATATGAACATTTGACTTTAATTCTACATTTTATTCCGGTTATATATGCATACTTACTACCAGATATTCTTTCATCTAATATTTCAGGGTTTATTACAGTAGGAATACTTCATTTATATATTGGACAAGTAGCCGTTTATAGGTTGTTATATAGCTCTATTGGAATATTAACTACTTCACTAATTTTATCGATTATTTTTAGAATGCTTTATAACTTAGTTTTAGAACGTAATACGTACAAAGCTGCAAGTATAACTGATTCCTTAACCGGTTTAGTTAATTTTTCTCACATTATTAAAGTTGGACAAGAAATGATAAATAATGAACAAGATGTTGCTGTATATATAGTAGACTTAGATTATTTCAAGCAAGTTAATGATATATATGGTCATATTGTGGGAAATGAAGTAATAATTAAAGTAGCTAATACTTTAAAGGAAGCTTTAAAAAGTTATAATTGTGTGCTTGGAAGACTAGGTGGAGATGAATTTATAATACTAGTAAAGGGAGCAACTAATTTAGAGCTAAAAATTCTTATGAAGAAACTAAATAATAAGCTGAACAAGGAAACTTTTTATAAAGCTGCTGACGATAGGGTTATAAAGATATCATGTTCAATTGGAAAATCACGAAATAGAGCGAGTACTATAGATGAACTCATACATGAAGCAGATATGGACATGTATCAAAGAAAGTATGGAGCCTTCGATAAGGACATGTGTGTGAATATTGGAGAAAATTTAATAACAGAACAGGTTAAGCAGATTTTAACATCGATAAAGGAGAAAGATAAATATACTTATATTCATTCTCAATTTGTTGCTGGCTACTCGGTGAAGGTAGGCAGAGTACTAGGATTTCAGCAGAAGAAGCTTGAGGAATTATATATTGCAGGATTGCTACATGATATAGGTAAAATTTTTGTAAGTAATAGTATATTAAAAAGACCAGGAAAACTTACAGAAGAAGAGCATGAAATAGTAAAAGGACATGTAAATATAGCAGTAAATAATTTGGATATTTTGGGGTTTAAGGATTTCATAATGATTAAGGACGCTATTAAATATCATCATGAAAGATGGGATGGAAAAGGATATCCCTTTGGAGTTAAAGGGGATGAGATACCATTATGGGCTAGAATATTACAGGTAGCAGATGTATATTCAGCTGTAACAATTAAGCGAGTTCACAAAGAAAGAATATCTATGGAGGAGGCGACAGAGGAGATTAAGAGATGTAGTGGAACTCAACTTGATCCAGAACTTGTAGATGTATTTCTAAAAGTATTGGAATAGAATTTTGAAGCATTAGTATTAAATTATGAATCGCCTTATGAAGTTTATAATTCAATATGATTTACAATCAGTGCTGATAACTAAACGTTATTGCAAGTTTGAGCACTCAATTATATAATTGAGTTTAAAATATTAAGAATGGATGATGTCTATGCCTGTAAATTCTTTTGAAAATTACCCGATGAGCTGGAAGCCAAAATTGACCGAGAGTAATCAACCATTATATTTGGCCATTGCAGAGCTGTTGGAGACGGATATACAGAGAAACGTACTACTTCCGGGGACAAAATTACCACCACAGAGAGAGTTGGCTGACTACCTAGATATTAATGTAAGTACTGTTAAAAGAGCGTTTAAGGTTTGTGAAGATAAAGGTCTGCTTAGCGGAAGAGTTGGCAGTGGGACATTTGTAGCATATGGTGCATTGTCGAATACTTATCTTGCCCCTAATTATGATGCACCACGGTTGATCGAAATGGGTTCAGTCTTTCCTGAGACTACATCACATGAAGAAACAAACATTTTGATTAAGAAAATTCTTGCTGAACCAAATTTAGGTAACCTATTCCAATATGGCAGCCCAGAAGGAGTTTTGTGGCAAAAAGAAGCGGCTCTCAAACTCATCATTAATGCAGGATATGAGACAACGGCAGAACACCTTCTGCCAGCAAGTGGAGGTCAAAATGCTATTGCAGCAATCTTAGCAGGACTTTTCAAAACAGGAGACCGAATTGGAACAGACCCGCTCACTTATCCGGGTTTCATAACGGCTGCTAAAATGTTAGGCATCCAGTTGGTACCTATTCGTCAAGAAAACAATGAAATGAGTAAAGAAGGATTGATTTACGCCTGGAAAAATGAAAAAATTAAAGGCATATACATTATGCCGGATTATCAAAATCCAACAACACATACAATGTCAAAGGTGTGTAGAAAAATGATTGCAGATATTTCAAAGCAACTAAATCTTATTGTAATAGAGGATGGCATTCACAGTTTGTTAAACGAGCATCCACAAAAGGCAGTTGCAAACTATGCGCCAGAATAGACTATATATATTGCTAGTTTTTCGAAAACGGTAGCTCCGGGACTTCGTCTTGCTTATGTGGTGACACCTGAAAAATATAAAAGTGCTTTGTCAAATGCTTTATATAATATAAATCTTACATTGTCTCCATTTCTTGTTGAGCTGGCATCCCGTATGATAGCCTCAAGGGAGGCAGAAAGACTAATTGAAACACATCGAAAATTGAATAAACAGCGTAATAAGTTAACCAATAGATACCTTACCGGATACACCTTGCTTGGCTCTGATGAATGTATTTTCAGATGGCTCCTACTACCGGAGGCATTTACTGGTGAGCAATTTGAAAAATTAGCTTATAATGCTGGGGTAAGTATTTATGCATCGGAACGTTTTGCAGTCGGAAATATAAAACCACCCAGTGCAGTAAGGTTAGCTGTTACAGCTCCATCTAGCGATGAAGAATTGAAAAAGGCACTTAAAATTCTAAAAGGAATATTAACAAATCTATGATTATAGCTTACACAGAAAACAAAATTGAGTTGCACACAATTATATTATTGAGTGCAACTCTTTTCTTTGTTAACATATAATCAGATGTTTACCATGTGAAGTGTAAGCTATTGTTTATGTTAGAAAATTAGAGGAGGGAAATTAAATTATGAGACAATATGTAGTGGATGCCTTTACTGACAAAATATTTGGTGGAAATCCGGCAGCAGTTTGTGTGATGGAAAAATGGCTTGATGATGAAACTATGTTAAAGATTACTATGGAAAATAATTTATCTGAGACTGCCTTTGCAGTAAAGGAAGGTGAAAATTACAAGCTTAGATGGTTTACTCCTGGAGGTGAAATAGACCTTTGCGGGCATGCGACTTTGGCTACAGCATATATAATAACAACATTTGTAGAACCAAGTTTAAAAGAGATTAGTTTCGAAACTTTAAGTGGCATTTTGACAGTCAATAAAAATGATGAACTTTTAGAAATGGACTTTCCAGCATATGAACTAAAAAAAGTGGAAGTAACTGATGCTATGGCTCAGGCAATTGGTGTACGTCCCGATGAGGCATGGATGGCTAGAGACCTCCTTTGCGTATTAGAAAATGAAGAAGATGTTCGTAGTATGAATCCTAATATGGAAAAAGTTAAGGAACTGGATGGTCTGCTTTTGAATGTTACAGCAAAAGGAAAAAACTTTGACTGTGTATCACGTTCATTTGCTCCTAAACTTAATGTGCCGGAGGACCCGGTTTGCGGATCAGGCCACTGCCATATAGTTCCCTTTTGGGCAAACAAGATAGGAAAGAACAATATTATTGCATATCAGGCTTCAAGAAGAGGTGGAACCTTGTATTGCAAAGTTGAGGGCAACCGCATTAAAATGAGCGGAAAAGTAGCACTGTATTCTATTTCAGACATCAATTTATGATATGATTTTTATGTAAAGCTAGGTATCGCATAATAGTGTCAAATCAAATCCACACCATATTTTATTATTACTTAGTATGGATGACATAAGCATAAAAAAGTATTACACAATATTCTTTAAGTGTGACTTAATCTAACTTTAGTACTCTGTTTTAAGGTTAGATTCACAGTGTTGCATCAGCCTTCACTTCGAGAACAGAATCTAATACTAACTCACTTTTAAAGACTCAAATTTTTTTCAATGTTTTATTGCAGAAAACTGTGAAAAAAATTTGAGAGTCTTTAAGTTCGTTAGTATAAGATTCTGTAACTCTTGCTCAAAGCTGATTCCACACTATAAACCTAACCTTAAAACAGTTCTAAATTTTAGTTTTTGCTCTAACTGTTTTGAATTATATTTCCAATCTTAGAGTCATGCTAATGACTCATGCCGCAGGCTTCAAAAGCATATATCTTTTATACAATTATGATATAACACAGTATAGAAAAACAGTATCCGTAAGGATTTAAATATAATATAAGTAAGATACTCAGAGAGAACTTATAAATAGAAATTTCCTATGATATAGTACTAAATGAAAATATATTAGAGTGCTAACGCACTGAGTTATTGTTTGAATTTAGATAGCTTGTTTTTATATTAATTTGCAAGGCCAATACCATTTTTATGCTCTCGCATAATGGATTAGGGAAGGAAAATTAAAAGATTCAATTAATAGAGAAATTTATGTAACCAGTGTATCAGGCTATATGTAGTATGAAGGTCATATTTGATTTGCCATGTAAGTGGAACTTAAAAGAACGTTAGAATAATAATTTGAATTTTGGTCTGTTTGAATAGTAGGTTTATAGTGTGGAGTCAGTTTCGAACAAAGGATTACAGAATCTTATGCTAATGAACTTAAAAGCTCTCAATATTTTTCACAGTTTTCTGCAAGAAAACATTGAAAAATATTGGAGCTTTTAAAGGTTTATTAGTATTAGATTCTGTTCCTGAAGAGAGGGCTGATGTAACACTATAAGCCTACTATTCAAACAGTTTTCTAACTTGTGATTAAGTCGCACTATCCTTTAAATGTTCATGTATCGCTAATTTACAATTGATGAAGAATTTAAGAATGAGACGACACATTTTAAGGAAAAGTGACTTAAAATGTGTCGTCTCTTTTTACTATAACTTAAATCCACTTACCTGATTCATCATTTCTGTTGTCATTTTACTCAGCTGCTCTGCTGATGATGCAACCTCTGAGGAGGAGGTGTTCATTTCTTCAGAAGAAGCAGAAATTTCTTCTGCTGAGGCAGAAACTTCTTCCGATATAGCTGAAGTTTCTCCTATCTTTTGAATAATTAAATTCTTGTCATTAGTTATACTTAAAGCAGAGTCGTTAATATTTTGTATTTGGGGTATTATAACGTCAATGGCGTTAATAATTTTTTTAAATGAATCTATAGTGATGTTTATGATATTAGTCTGGTTACTTAATTCACTATTCATTACACTTGTACTATTTAGGATTGCATCGGAGTTATCTGAAATACCTTTAATAAGTTCATTTATATTTTGTGATGAAGCCTTACTTTGCTCTGCAAGTTTTCTTATTTCATCAGCTACTACTGAAAAACCTCTGCCTGCCTCTCCAGCTCTTGCAGCTTCAATTGCGGCATTTAATGCCAGTAAATTAGTTTGATCAGAAATACTATTTATAAAGTTTGTGATTTCATTAATCTTATTTATATCTTTACCTAGCTCTGAAATCTTAGTAACGAACTCCTTAAAGACTAAGCTTATTTCATTTACAGATTGAATTAAAATATTCATGCTATTATTACTTTCATTAGCCATGGAACCAATGTTTTTAGAGCCTACACCTACTTTTTCAATTGCTTGAACAATCAATTCTAATTTATCACTAAACTTATTTATTGTACTAGTGATATTTATTAGTTCTTCAGATTGAGAACTGGTTCCTCTTGCAACTTCTTGAATTGCAGCAACTACATTTTCAGATGAAGATGCCATCTCCTCAGATATTGAAGAGAGGTTTTCAGAGTGAGAATCTATATTTTTAGACTTTTCATCAATAGCTTTGAGCATAATTGAAATATTCTCAACAGTTTTTGCAAGTGACTTTTTCATTATTCCAAATTCATTTTTACTTTCAGTATCAATCTTTACTGTGAAATCACCTTGAGATACTGTTTCTAGATTTTCAATCATTTCCTTGGAGGATTTTTTAATCATTTCAAATATAAAGTAACTCATTATTGAAGATATAATAATTGATAATATAAATACAACTAGCATAAGTCTTACACTGTTAGAGTAAATTGCATCGCTTTCTTTATTTGACTTATCTGCCACATTTTCATTGTAATCCCTTAACTGGATAAGTATAGTTTCAATCTTGTCACCTATTTCAACAAACGGCTTGTACTCATCTTCAGATAACTTTTCACCCTTGCTTAATTTTATATTAGCCTGTTCCCAATACTTTAAATATTGAGAGTATAGCTCTTTAAATTGGCTAAGATTTTGTAATTCTTCGGGGTATAATTTTGCGTTTTCAAATTCTTTTATTCCTTTTTTCATGTCTGCATCATATTCCTTTATTTTAGTATCAATGCTTGGATCATATTTTAAAAGGGCTTTATTAAACTGAATTCTTATATTTAGAAAGTTTCCTCTGACTCTTGCAATTCTAGCAATAGGTATAAGATTATTATTATATATTGAGTCCATATTATTATTTATTGTTCTCATGTTCCAGAAACCTTCTAAACCTATAGTTAGTAAAAAAATTATTGATATAAAGTTAATTAAGAAAACCGTGGTGACTATTTTTATGTTTTTAAACATCTAACCATCCCTTTCCAATGTATAGTTTAGCCTAATAAACAGAATTCTTAGTGTAGTTAACACTTATAAATAGTTATCCAGAGACGTAGCCGTCTGTCATGTACCCTTAGAATGCAAGTAGAATGTCCAAATTTCTGATTTGGTGAAAATTGATTTCACAAAGTGAGTGAGAGTATCAGAGCGGGGAGTCAGTGAATAAAAGTTATTCGGCTGTCTTTAAAAGTAACACTTAACCTTTCAACTACGCTATTAATATGTATATTAACTAATAAAAGACATAGAAAAGGTAAGATTTAAGCATGGTTTGTAACATCGTTTAATTAATTGTAACTGATAACACTAGATTTTTCAACTGAAAAGGCGATAAATCCCCGAACTGGAGTGGCTAAATATACATTAAGTATGCGGACGATAAAGCTTTCTCTAGTATAGAGTTTTAATTTATCCGATGACTACCCCCCTAATACCTCCATGCACTCTGTTTATTGCTATTTGAAGGTTAGGTTTATAGTATTTTCTTCTAGCTAAGACTAGGGAAGTACTGTAAACCTGACCTTTAACTGGCATTATGGTCAAACTTGTCACTTGACAGGTGGGTGGTAACATAACTTAGAAATTCTAAGTCTATTGAAACTCAAACAAATAAAATTACTATTGGTTCTTCAGCTGTTTCATTTGTTTCTTTAGATCTTTCATTTTCTCTTTCTTTTCTTGGTTAGCGTCTAATAGCCCACGTTGTGAAATTAATAATGCCATCATATCTCCCACTGCAGTGAGTAAAGCGCCAATGAGTTCTACTTCTTCATCGCTTTTGTCTTTTGATAACGATATAGCAATGGCACTAGCCAAAATTGATAACTCCTCTGGACTTGTACAGTTAAAAATAGACATCACTTTCCCCTCCTTTTATTATATTAAATGCAGATCCACTCATTTTTGCTAACTTAATTAATTTATTATCTTGAAAAAAACTTGGTTTATATAAAAGTTAAATCTTAGGTGATAATTATTGTTGATTATCTTTACATAAAGTAGTAAAATATATTCAAAGAGAAATCAGAGTAATACACTCGGATATAAAATTAAGATACTGACATATAGTTAAAGTCTATTTAATGTCTTAATTTAGGTTAACTTAAATCCATGATTAATCTTCTATAAATTTGCTGTTAAAAGGAATTATAAATAAGAATCTACATAAAATTTTTGCATTGAAATCAGAGTGAAATACTCGGGTATGAAGGAGAGAAATTAAAATGTTAAAAATAATTAATCTAAAAACTTCAGTTGAAGATAAGGAAATATTAAAAGGGTTAAATTTAGAAATAGGAAAAGGTGAAATTCATGTAATCATGGGACCTAACGGGGCAGGAAAATCAACTTTAGCTAATACATTAATGGGGCATCCAAAATACTCAATAAAAGATGGAGAAATGATTTTTGAAGGTGAGGTAATTAATGACTTAAAAGTGGACGAAAGGGCAAGAAAGGGAATTTTCTTATCCTTCCAATACCCAGAAGAGGTGCCAGGAATAACAGTAGAAAACTTTTTGCGTACAGCTAAAGGTGCTGTGGTAGGAAAAGTTCAAAATATTATACAATTCAGAAGAGTGTTGAAAGAAAAAATGAAGCTTTTAAGAATGGATGAAAGCTATGCTCAAAGGTATTTAAACTTAGGATTCTCTGGTGGAGAGAAGAAAAAGAATGAAATACTTCAGATGGCAATACTCGAGCCTAAACTTTCAATACTAGATGAAACAGATTCGGGACTGGATGTGGATGCAGTGAGAATAGTTGCTGAAGGTGTTAGAGAGTTAAAAAATGAGGAAAATTCAATTTTAATAATAACACACCTTAATCGTATTTTGGATTATTTAAAGCCTGACTATGTTCATATTTTGATGGATGGAAAGATTGTAAAAACAGGTGATATGTCACTTGCAAAACAGATAGAAGAGTATGGATATGATGCAATAAGAGCCGAGCTTGAAGCCTAATAGTGAGACAGGTATATATTAAGCTATCCAGTAATCTTCATATAAAGGATTAAGATAGTGATTCTATTGAAAAAAGAGGTGTGTGAAATTGGAGAAAAAGAGAACTTACGTCGAGGATATTGAACGTGGTGTTTATGATATAAAAAATGATTTTAAATATAGTTATAAAACTGAAAAGGGTTTGACTAAAGAGATAATAGAGCAAATTTCAGAGGAAAAAAATGAACCTCAGTGGATGAGAGATTTTAGATTAAAATCTTTAGAAGTATATAATAGTATGCCGATGCCAGCCTGGGGGCCAGATTTGAATGATTTAGATGTGGAAAATATAGTCACTTATATTAGACCTAATACTAATATGAAACATGATTGGGAGGATGTTCCCGAGGAAATAAAGAAAACTTTTGATTTACTTGGAATTCCAAAGGCTGAGAGAGAATCACTTGCAGGAGTGGGAGCACAATATGATTCAGAAGTTGTATACCACAATGTAAGTGAGGAATTAACAAGTCAAGGTGTTCTATACATGGATATGGAAACAGCGGTAAGGGAGTATGAGGATTTTGTAAAACCATATTTTATGAAACTTGTACCACCTAGTGACCATAAATTTGCGGCACTACATGGTGCAGTATGGTCTGGAGGATCTTTCGTGTACGTGCCTGCTGGTGTTCAAGTAGATATTCCAATACAATCTTACTTTAGGCTAAATGCACCAGGGGCAGGTCAGTTTGAGCACACTTTAATTATAGTGGAAAAGGGAGCAAAGATTCATTATATAGAAGGGTGTTCCGCACCTAAATATTATGTAAACAATCTTCATGCAGGCTGTGTTGAGTTATTTGTAAAAGAGGATGCGACTCTAAGGTACAGCACTATTGAAAACTGGTCAAGAAATATGTATAACTTAAACACTAAAAGATCAGTAGTAGATAAAAATGGAACTATCGAATGGGTATCTGGTTCTTTTGGTTCAAAGGTTTCTATGCTTTACCCTATGAGTATTTTAAGAGGAGAGGGAGCTAAATCCGAGTTTACGGGAGTTACTTTTGCTGGAGCAGGTCAGCATTTAGATACAGGTTCTAAGGTTGTTCATGCAGCACCTTATACTACTTCCACAGTTAACTCAAAGTCTATATCTAAAAATGGTGGGGTTGCTCTATATAGAGGACTCTTAAGTGCTACACCAAATGCACATCACTGTAAATCTACTGTATCTTGTGAATCCTTGATGCTTGATAATGAATCAAGATCAGATACTGTACCAGTTATAAGTGTTGCAAATGACGGCATTGATATAGGACATGAAGCAAAGATTGGGAAAATAAGTGAAGAAGCTATCTTTTACTTAATGAGTAGGGGATTAAGTGAAGCAGAGGCTAAGGCCATGATCGTAAGAGGATTCGTTGAACCTATAACAAAAGAACTCCCTCTTGAATATGCAGTTGAAATGAATAATCTAATTAAATTGGAGCTAGAAGGAACTATAGGGTAAAGGAGGGAGAAAGTAAAATGAAAGACAATAGGAATGAAGTTTTAGACTTTAAGTACAATAAAATTTCTTTAACTGAAGAAAGAATTAAAAATAATACTATTTTTAAAAGTGAATATGAAGATATCTCAGATATATTAAATGTAATTAATAATACAAAGCAGCATAAGTTAAATCAAACTATGGTTCCTGCTTGGAAACATTTAAAGGTGAATAATTATGATTTAAATAATTTCGATTTACCTACTATAGAGGCTTATAAGAATGATTATTTAAGTTTTGAAGAAAAAATTTCAGATAATGCAATAATCTTAGAAACTAAAAACGCTTTATGGCTAGTGGAAGATGCTAGTAAATATATAAACCTAGAAGAAAATTTCGGGGTTTCTGATAAGTTTGTAGCATTAGGTGAATATGGTTTTAATAGTGGTGTGTTTGTTAAAGTATCTGAAAATAAAGAGATAAGTTCACCTATAAAACTTAACTTTAGCTTGGATAAAGAAAATCCTACAGTTATAGATCACAATATAATTATTGCAGAAAAAGGAAGTAAGGTTACAGTTGTTATGGACTATAGTGCAAGTGATATAGATAGCGAAAATATCCTATTCCATAATGGTGTTACTAAGGTGTTTGCTAAAGAAAATTCGGAAGTAACTATAGTAAAAGTTCAGAGGATGAATAATAAAGCGGTACATTTTGACTCAAACATTGCTTTTGTAAACAAGGATGCCAAGGTAAACTGGGTAACTATTGAAATGGGAAGCGAAATAAACGTTACTAATTACACATCGAATCTAAATGAAGATAATAGTTCATCAGAACTTTATTCTGCATACCTTGTAGACGGAACAAGCAGGCAGGATATTTACTATACAATGAACCATAGAGGCAGGAGAAGTGAGAGCCATATGGAGATAAAAGGTGTAGTAAAAGATAAGGCTAAAAAGATATTTAGAGGCAATATAGATTTTAAAAGAGGTGCTTCGAAATCAAAGGGAGCACAGGATGAAGATGTACTCTTATTAGATTCTACTGTAAAAGTTGATTCAGTACCGATGCTTTTATGTGAAGAAGATGATGTGGAAGGATCACACTCAGCAAGTGTTGGCCAGATGGATGAGGATAAGTTATTTTATTTAATGAGCAGAGGTTTCTGTGAAAGAGAAGCAAAGAAGCTTGTAGTGGAAGCGAAGTTTAGTCCTATTTTTGATAGAGTTCCAGTGGAAGAGCTTAGAGTGTTCTTGGGTGAGGAGCTTAGAAAAAAGCTGATACAATAGGGACTCAGAAGTTAAGTTGATCAAGGTATTTATATACTTTCAGATATGGATATATAAACCTGCAAGAACTTAACTTCCTAAGCTTTATAATGATAGATTAAGAGTTGATAGATATTAATAACTATACAGGAGGAGAAAAATGAGTAAAATAGATATAAATAAAATAAGAGCAGATTTTCCCATTCTCTCTTTACAGATAAATGGAAAAAACTTAGTATACCTAGATAATGGGGCAACTACACATAAGCCGAAATCAGTTATTCAAGCTATAACAGACTATAATGAAAAGATTAATGGAAATCCTCATAGAGGTGCTCATTACCTAAGTGTGGCAGCTACTGACGCCTATGAAGGTGCTAGGGAAAAAGTTAGAAATTTCATAGGAGCTAAAAAGTCCCACGAAATAATATTTACTAAAAATGCTACAGAATCCTTGAATTTAATAGCCTATACCTATGGAATGGCTTTTATAAATGAAGGGGATGAGATTGTAGTTACCATATCAGAACACCACAGTAACATATTACCTTGGCAGATGGTGGCAAAGGCTAAAGGTGCTGTTTTAAAGTATATGTATGTAAATAAAGAAGGAAGACTTACTGAAAAGGAATATAAAAGTAAGATTACTGATAAAACAAAACTAGTTGCTGTTGCTCAAATGTCTAACGTTCTTGGAACTATTTATCCTGTAAAGGAAATAGTAGAATATGCACACAGCCAGGGAGCAGTTGTAGTAGTTGATGGAGCGCAAAGTGTTCCGCATATGAAGGTTGATGTAATGAGTTTAGATGCAGATTTCTTTGTATTTTCAGGACATAAGGCGCTTGCCCCAATGGGTATTGGTGTGCTTTATGGAAGGGAAGAGCTTTTATTAGAAATGCCTCCATTTTTAAGAGGAGGAGATATGATAGAGTATGTTACAGAGCAGGATGCAACCTTTGCAGAGCTTCCATTCAAGTTTGAGGCTGGTACACAAAATGTTGAAGGAGCAGTGGCACTAGCTTCAGCTATTGATTACCTAGAGTCAGTAGGGATGGATAATATTGCTGCGCATGAAAAAGA
Source organism: Clostridium sp. CS1-1 (assembly GCF_056135525.1). Taxonomy (NCBI): domain Bacteria; kingdom Bacillati; phylum Bacillota; class Clostridia; order Eubacteriales; family Clostridiaceae; genus Clostridium; species Clostridium sp. CS1-1. The sequence continues at coordinate 1,389,083 of NZ_CM148680.1, forward strand.
GCTTACTGAATATGCAATAAGTAAAATGAGGGAACTACCTTATGTAACTATTTATGGACCCCAGAATATGGAAGATAGAGGTGGGCTTATTTCCTTCAATATAGAAGGAGTTCATCCACATGATGTTGCAAGTATTGTAGATAGCTATGGAGTTGCAGTTAGAGCAGGACATCATTGTGCACAACCCCTTATGAAATATTTGGGCGTGCAAGCTTCTTCAAGAGCGAGTTTCTACTTCTATAACACCATTGAAGAAGTCGATAAGTTTATAGAAAGTATAGAAAATGTAAGGAAGTGGTTAGGTTATGGAGAATCTTAATTCGATATACTCTGAGATAATTATGGAGCATAACCAAAGTGGTCACAATAAAAGACACTTAGACCATGCTGATTGTTCAGAAAGAGGGCATAATCCGAGCTGTGGAGATGATATAACTCTATCACTTAAATTTAATGGTAATATTATTGAAGATGCAGCTTTTGAAGGAAGCGGATGTGCTATTTCCACAGCGTCTACTTCTATGATGATAGATTTGATTAGAGATAAATCAAAGGAAGAGGCACTAGGATATGTAAACACCTTCATAGGTATGATTAAAAAAGAAATTACTGATGAAGATGAGTTAGAAAAATTAGAGGACGCTATATCTCTCAAAAATATTTCTACAATGCCAGCGAGGGTAAAATGCGCAGTACTTGCTTGGCATACCTTAAAGGAAGCAATAAGAAAAAAAGATTAAGTTATATCAGATAAATCTTTACTATTAATAGACATAAGATATATGTGAAGTTATATAGATTAACATGGTACTAATAATAAGAATATTGCATGGATAGTGAAAAAATAACCTGAGATGAAATCAGGTTATTTTTTATATTGCACTATAATAGCCAAATTTAAATGCTAATAGGTTGTGTTATTTATAATAAAAGTGTAGACTATAGAAATTTATAGTACTAGTTACATGGTTTTATATGTCAAATTCTTAACTCTTTCATATAATGAAGTAAAATAGGTGGAGAGATTAATTTATAGGGTAGGGGAAGTCAAATGTTTACCATGAATTCATTTTTAGAGTTCTTTGTTAACTCAATCTTATTTGTGGATAAGTTGAAAGATCTAAATACATTCCAGATTTCTAGTCTTATACTTATAGCTCTAATTACAATAGATACAATATTAGGAGTTAAGGTAGCACTAAAATTCAATAGAGTTGGAAGCAAAGGGTTATTGAAGTTTGTTAAAAAAGTTATATTATATACTGTAGCCATAATAAGTGTTAGATTGCTTGAAATTGGAATATTGGCTTTTGTAAATACCACTATGTTATCACAGTTAACGCTTGCTTATCTTATAATTTCAGAAACTATTAGCGTAATGGAGAATCTAACCATATTGGGGGTTCCAATTCCAGCGAATTTTATTTCTATTATGCTTAACAATTTGAAGATAGCTGGATTTGATAAAGTACTAGAGGCATCGAAAAATAACGAAAAAGACATTATAGAGATTGATGATATTATAAAATACCAATTACCTAATTTTAAAGACAAAGATATAGGAAAGTTATTAGAGATAAAATTTAAAGCTTGGAAAGCTATTTCTGAACAAATAACAAATACTGTTGGAGAAAATGAATCTAGTAATGAACGGCTATATTATAGGGTATTGTCATTAATAGAATTAGGGTTTAAGGAAATGGAGCAAGAATTCGAAAATCAAAAAGTGTGTAAAGAATGTGCCGGGCAGTTTTTAAAAGTTCACATGCCAAAAAGAAATAAGCTATTGAAGAAGGTTGAAGAAATTTGCTATTCGGAAAAACCTATAAAAGTTAAAAGAGAAGAATTACTTGATGGGATTATAGTGCTATTGTATGAAACAATACTTGATGCTTATAAAACTATTGATTAGTTTTAAAATATTTTCAAAAACTAACTAAAAAACAACCCAGCATATGTGCTGGGTTGTTTTTTAGATTAAATTATGGATATAATTAAAGGAATTTTATTATAGCAACATTATTAAGTATATCCACTATAAAAAGTATTATTCAATAAATTTCAAGAAAATTAACTAAATTTTAAAAATTATTTCCACTACCTAATAATGAATAAATTAGAATAGTTACCAGTAATTTAATAGACTATTTAATTTAAAACTGCACAAACTTATATTACAACAGGAAGCGACATAAAATAACAAAAATAAAAGGAGGAACACAATTATGGCAAACAGAAATAGTAATAGAGTATTAGTACCAGAGGCAAAGGCAGGATTAGAGCAATTTAAGATGGAATCAGCTAGAGAAGTTGGAGTAAATCTAAAAGAAGGTTACAATGGAGATTTAACTGCAAGAGAAGCAGGATCAGTAGGCGGAAACATGGTTAAAAAGATGGTTGAAGCATACGAGCAAGGATTAAAATAGAACATAGCAGTAAAAGAGTCAGGTAGGTCATATACTACCTGATTCTTTTATAATTAAGTGAAATTTAAATTAGGTAAGCAGAGTTCTTAGTGTCTTTGACACTTAGAAATCGTTGTCCAGGGACGTAGCCGCTCTTTATCCCCACTTTGAGGAGTGGGTGGATTAGAGCGGATAGTCATCGGATAAATACCAACTTAATGTAATTACCAGTCTAAGCAAGTCATAGGTTAATGTTAGTTTGATATAACAAAAAAGCACAGCTATTGTTGCTGTGCTTTAATATTAATATATATATCTTAAATATTTACTAGATGCAAAGCCTTCTACTCCACTAATTCTAATTCTCATCCAATTACCGTCTTTTGAATAGTCAAGTACTTCAGCATACTGATTACCACTAATTACGCCAATTATAGAAGAACTTAGTGTTGCACTACTTCTAATATTTAACTGATAAGCATTACTTATTGCAACGAATTTACCACTTGGTATTGAAGTAACTAGATTTCCCCACACCCAACCAACTTTTCCATTATAGTTAGTTGAATACCAACCATTCGAGTAGTTACTTAAATAAAGTACAGTACCCTTTGGAATAGTTCCAAGTAAAGTAGCGTCATCAGAAGGATTTGCATTAAAGTATGCTGAGTAAGTAACCTTTGTTACTTGAGCAAATTGACCAGGTTTAACAGTATTTTGGTCATCTTCAACTATATTTATATATCTTCCTGGAATATAGCCATTATTTATGTCGTCTATAGTTACGAAATATCTTTTAGTACCTTGAATTCCTCCGAAAACCTGATCCCAAGTTGCTTCATAGGTATAGGCACCAGAAATTCCGTTTAAAGTACCCCATTTATCAAAAATTAAAACGTGGTCACCCGGCCTATCTAGTATGTCCATGTGTTTAATTTCACTTAAGCTTATCTTCTTAAAGTATTTATCAAACATTGTTGAGGTTGAAATTTTATAATCTTTTATATTAAATACAGCTTGTACAAACCCTGAACAATCTATTCCAGCAGTTCCAGGTATATAGCTGCTTCCAGCAGTTGTATTTACATTACCTGCAAAGGCACCTTTATTAATAGCATCTAAATAGTTTGTCCAAGGAGCACCAAGAGATTTTGAATCAATACCATCTTGTCCACCCCAGTTATAAGGAATACCAGTTACTTCTGCAGTTGTTAAATTTGAAAATTGATTTGGCTCAGTCACATAAGAATTATACTGAGGATCTAATTTTCCGTTTTTTTCTTTAGAGTATGTCCATTTTAAATCTATCATTTTAAGTGCTCTTTGTTCTGCATTACTTCTTGTTATCGGAGTTTGTACAGTACTTGCACTTACACTTTTTATAGGTGTAATTACAGCAGATATTCCAAATAGGATACCAAATAGAATCGTGCTAACTTTTTTCATCACAGTTACCTCCTGATATGATTTTAAAAAATAGTAAGAATTACTTAGCTTTAGGGGGGAGGTCCTATGGGTTCAAGCTAAGTAATTCCTACTTTATGGATTATAGACAACTTTTGCCCACAATATTCATTCTGTCTATAAAAATTATTATAAGGGGACTCAGGTTTGTTATCAATAATCAAATTATGGTACTGAATATAAAGAGCTTAATAACTTAACAACTACCAATGATTTTTATGGGTGTGGTCTAATCATATTGAGTTTGCTGATTTTAAGACAGAACCTTCTTATACATCATAAAAGGAAACTTATCAGCAAACTAGAAATACAATCTTCAAGAGATTTTCTTACTGGGCTTTTTATCAAAAGATATGTTATAGAAATTTTACAACAGCTTTTTACTAATTTAAATAATAGATGTGTACAAATATCTATTTTAATGGTTGACATAGATCACTTTAAAAGTTATAACGATAAATGGGGTCATGTTAACGGTGATACATTATTAAAGGAACTTTCAGATATATTATCATGCAATGCAGGAATTGGAAATATGGTAAGCAGATTTGGCGGGGAGACTCAACCTCTAGGAAGGGTAACGGTATCAATAGGTGGAGCTACCTGAATGAAGGGTATGAGTCATATTTATGACTTGATAGAAGATGCAGATAAAGCTCTTTATGAAGCAAAAAAAGAAAGAAATAAGTGTGAGTGGTATAATGGAAAGTAAAAGGAGAGTGCGACTTAACTCTAAGATAACACGCTGTTAGAACAGCATGTTAACCTTAATTTAAGTCGCATCTTTTTGCTAATCTCAGTTTAACTTTAAACCTTAAATTTTTCTACAGAATGACTCAACTCCTCAATAGATGCAGCAAGATCTTCGAGTTTACTAGCCATTGACTGTATTACAGTAACCTGCTCCTCAGCAGAGGCAGAAACCTCTTCTGTTGCAGAAGTAAACTCAGCGGAGATATCTAGTATATTCTGCATAAGAGTTCTAATTTGAGCATTACCCTCAGCTATATCGTTCATTTCAGAATAAACCTCTTCTATGCTATTTATTGTTATAAGCATATTCTCTTGAATACCTCTGTAGTCTACAAATATACTTTCATTAATAGACTTTCTATCTACATTTAATTTAATAGACTGCTCTTTAATATTCTCAGATATTTCTGCTTCTGACCTAACCTTTCGCACTAATTCTTCTATCTTTTGGACGGAATTAGAAGATTCCTCTGCCAGTTTGCGGATTTCCTCGGCAACAACAGCAAACCCTCTTCCATGTTCTCCAGCTCTAGCAGCTTCTATTGAAGCATTTAAAGCGAGAAGATTGGTTTGTGTGGAGATGTTAGATATTGCAGAAGTCATTGCTTCAATTTGTTGTGCATTTTCATGAAATGCGGCTATGATATCGTAGATTTTTTCTGATTGTTCAATACTATTATCTTCAATTTGTTTTAAGCCATCTAAGTTATTTAAGCCTTTAAGTACAACATTGTTTGTTAAATTAGACTTATTTTTAATCTCACTTATTCTATTATTTATAACATCCATCTTTTCAGTAAAGATGTCTAGAAATTCTTTACCATTAGTTATATTTATAGACAAATTGCTCGATTCAGATGCAACTTGATTTATTGCCATTGAAATCTCACTGGACATATTCTCTACAACTTCTGAACTGTCTTTAAGGTCTGAGGAAAGATCATGGGCAGATCTATTAGTGGAAAATATTCCTTTAATAATATGTCTTAAGTCAAAAATCATATTAGCAAAGCTTTTTATAAGTTCACCTATTTCATCATTACTCTTAACAGATATTTCAGCAGTTAAATCTCCATTTGCAATTACCTCTGTATGATTTTTTAGCTTCAAAATAGGTTTTAAAATCCTATTTATCATCAATATTGTAATCGTTATTGATAAAAGGATGGAAATAATTAATGCAACAATAAAACCTTTAATTAGTGTATTTAACGGTTTTTTATATTCTTCAGTAGGAATAGCAAAGCCTACAGACCATCCAGTTGATTTAATGTTATGAAAAATAAAGTACTTTTCTTTACCATCATAATCTTTTTCTTTATATAGGTTATTTGAAGTACTATTTAAGGCATTCGCTATGGATTTCAAGTTTCCGTTCATTACTCCATCAATACTTATCAACCCTTTTTCAGTAGGCTGAAACTCTTTGTTTGGATGGACTATAAAATTATGTCTATTGTCTAGTAAAATAGCATAACTATTCGGAACATCTTTAGCATCTTGTACAACCTTGGTTAAATAGTCTAAGTAAATATCTGATGCAGCAACTCCTAGAAGTGTTCCACCCCTTTTAACTGGCTTTGCTATAGTAATTACCATTTTTTTAGTGGTTGGGTCTAGATAAGGAGAAGTATAAATTACTTTATCCTCTTTTAATGCTTGCTTGTACCAGTCTCTTTCAGTAACATCATAATCAGCTGGCGGAGTCCAACCATCACCAGATATCATCTTTTTATCTTCAAAGCCTATGTAAAAACATAATACACTTGGGTTAGATTTTTGCTTTTGTATAAAATAGTTGAGGGTTTTGTTAAAATCGTAGTCATTATAATATTCTAGGTCATTTGCCATTTCATCAATCATTTCACCTTGCTGCAGGAGCCAGCCGTTAAGTTGTTCTGAATATTTATTTGCAGTCATCATTGAACGCTGTTCTGACTCTTGCATAACCGTCTTGTAGGAAATATAGTAGCTTATTGTAAGTGAAAGTGACACACAAAATAAGCATAACAGACTTACTACTAGAGAAAACTTTACTCTTAAACTTTTCATTTACATACCTCATTTCAAAGATTCATAACTGTGATTAATGCTTTGATTTTTATTTAAATGGATTAAATTTACATAATTTTGGATGTTATGTATTGGATTATAATGTATTTATTTGAAGAATATGCTTCAAACAAGTATCATTATAACATTTTATACTGTAAAGTGTTATAAAAAATATTTATCGTTGCAATAATAAATCGAAAATATGCAAGAATGTCCAAAAAACACTTAAATTATTTTTACAACCAACATTTACAAATAAGGGGAATAGGTGTAAAATATAATCAATAACAATTATTAATTAGTAATTAAAACTAATTTATAAATTAAAGCTTATAGATATGAGTTTTAAATAGGTCAAATAAATATAGTTGTAAAGGGGCGTATGAACTTGATATATAATATTTTAATAGGCGGAAGCGCTGGACAGGGAATGGATACTGTAAGTGAATTATTTGAAAAGATATTGAAGAGGGAAGGATACTATTCATTGTCAACAAAGGACTATATGTCTAGGGTAAGAGGAGGTCATAACTTTATTCAAATAAGATTTGGTGAAGAAGTGGTAGACTCTCATCATCCTAAAGTAGATGCTATAGTTGCTTTAGATTTATCTACAATAGAGCTTCATATAGAGGACTTGAATAAAAATGGAATAATAATTGCGGATGAAGGGATTAAATATGAAGATTCAAGACTAGTTAAAATTCCAATGAAGAAATTTGCAGCAGAAATAGGAAATCCAAAAGTTATGGGAACTGTTGCAATTGGAGTGCTTCTTAAAGCCTTTGGATTTGAAAAGGAAAAAGGAGAAAGAGTTATAAAATCTCAGTTCTCAGGAAATATTTCAGAAGCTAATTTATTAGCATTACAAAGTGGTTATTCAGTAGGAAACAAAATGTTTGAAACTAATAAGTTAGAAGAAAAAGATACTATCTTAATAAATGGAAATGCCTCCATAGCACTGGGAGCATTAGCAGGAGGCGTAAACTTTTACTCAGCATATCCAATGACACTGCAACAAGTGTTATGACATATCTTTCTAAAAAATCAAAAGATGCAGGTATAGTTGTGGAGCAAGTAGAAGATGAAATCGCTGCTATAATTATGGCGCTTGGTGCCTCTTATACAGGAGCAAGAGCAATGACTGGGACTTCAGGTGGTGGATTATCACTTATGGTAGAGGCACTAGGACTTGCATCAGTAACTGAAGTGCCTATAGTAATAGTAGATTCTCAAAGACCAGCACCAGCTACAGGACTTCCAACAAGAACAGAGCAAAGTGATTTAAGCTTTATTTTAACGGCATCTCATGGAGAAGGACCAAGAATGATACTTGCGGTAAGAAACCCAGAGGATGCCTTTTATCAGACTGCTAGAGCCTTAAATATAGCAGATAAATATCAAATACCTGTAATAATTCTAACAGATCAATACTTGGCAGATGCAGTAAGAACAGTTAACCCTTTTAATTTTAGTAAGGTTAGCATAGAAAGACATATTGCATCAAAAGAGGATATAGCAGAAGATTTAAAAGAAGGAAAGTATAAGAGATATAAGTTAACTGAAACTGGAATATCAAAGAGAATAATACCTGGTTCAGTAGAAGGGCAAATAGTGCTTGTAGACAGTGATGAGCATGATGAATATGGCCACATAACTGAGTCTTCCAAAGTTCGTGTTGCAATGATGAAAAAGAGAATGGGTAAACTTGACCTTCTAAAAGAAGAGGTTTTAGAACCAGAGTATGTCGGAGTAGAAAATCCTGAAATTCTTCTTGTAGGATGGGGCTCAACTTATGGTCCAATAAAAGAATCGGTAGATATGTTAGAGAAAGATGGAGTGTCTATAGGAGCATTAATATTTGGAGATATTTATCCGCTTCCAGAAAAACTTCTCAAAAAGTACTCAAAAATTGCTAAGAAAATAACAAACGTTGAACAAAACTATACTGGACAGCTTGCTAAGCTTATAAGACAAGAGACAGGAATTGACATGAATAAAAGCATATTGAAATATGATGGAAGACAGATAAGTGCATATGAGATTTACAATGAAGTAAGAAAAGAGGTGCTTTAGATGTTAGATAAGAAGATATTTAGTTCAAATGATGAAATAGCATGGTGTCCTGGTTGTGGTAACTTTGGAATATTAAATGCATTAAAACAGGCACTCGCGGAATTAGATTTAAAACCAGAGCAAGTTTTAATTGCCTCAGGAATAGGTCAGGCTGCTAAAACTCCCCATTATATAAATACAAATGGATTTAACAGTTTGCATGGAAGATCTATTCCACCAGCAGTGGGAGCAAAAATTGCAAACAAAGATTTAAAGGTTATTATAACATCTGGTGACGGAGATAGCTATGGCGAAGGTGGAAACCACTTGCTTCACAATATAAGGAAAAATGTTGATATTACACATTTTGTCCATGATAATCAGATTTATGGACTAACAAAAGGACAAGGATCACCTACAACAGAGTCTGGACAAATCACATCAATGCAGTTTGATGGTGTTATAGCTCCGAGATTTAATCCATTGGCCTTTGCAATAAGTGTGGGAGCTACTTTTGTAGCAAGGGCTTTTTCTGGTGATGGGGCACACTTAGTTAAAATAATGAAGGAAGCTATAAATCATAATGGATATGCAATAGTAGATATTCTACAGCCTTGCGTAACTTTTAACCAAGTAAATACTTTTAAATGGTATAATGAGAGAATTTATAAATTAGAGGAAGATTATGATGCAAAAGATAAGATGAAGGCTCTTGAAAAGGCTATGGAGTGGGGTGATGATGGTATTCCTGTTGGTGTAATTTACAAGGAAGATAGGGAAAGCTATATCGATTCAATTCCTTATTTGAGAGATGGTGAGCCACTTATTAAGAGAAAGTGGAGTCCTATGGATGCTGAAAAGTTTATGAATGAGTTTAGATAATGAAAGCACCTTTGTGGTGCTTTCATTTTTTAGACATTTAAGAAAATAATTAGAATACGAGAAAAGATTTTAGATATATAATAAAAATATGAGTGTAATTATCTGAGTGATTTTTCGAAAATATTGAAAGTTAGTTATTATAGTGTGATATTTTAATTTTGGGGGGAGAATATTGTGGAGATAAGAGAAAATGAATATTTGTTTACTGATGACAAGAAAAAGATTAATGTAAAGGCCGTTTGGAATTTATTAAAAAACACTGAATGGGCTAAAAATAGACCTGTAGAAGTTGTTCAAAAATCCATAGAAACCTCACTTTGTTTTGCTGTTTTTAAGGATGACATTCAAGTAGGATTTGCAAGAGCTGTAAGTGATTATGCTGTGTATAGTTTGATTTTAGATGTAGCAATTGATGAGGAGCACAGGGGAAAGGGGTTAGGTAAAAAGCTAGTCCAGTTTATAAATAATCACCCAAGTATTATAAGTACCAGCAAGTTTCTATGGACAAAATCTGCTGAAGGGTTATATTCAAAGTTTGGCTATAGGGAAGAGGAAGGATATACCTTTATGTTTAAAAGATAAACAGAGTTCCTGGCATTAAATGTATTTTTAACTTCAATTGATTCTTAATAACAGGGTTCTTAGTGTATTTTACACTAAGAAATTGTTATTCTTAAGAGAAAATTGTCATTCATAGACATATAAGTTCTTTACCCCTTGGGGTATTAGAGCGGCTGCGTTTCTAGATAAAATAAGCACATCAGGGGACTAATCACTGATGTGCCTATTTTGTATACTCTATTCATTTTTTAACAGAGCTTCATCTATTGACTAAAATTTAATACTCAACTGAGTAAAACACATATGCCTGTCACATAATCTAACTCCTCCAAGTATGCCACATTGCATTATTTCTGCCCCTGGCAAATACGTCAGTTCTGTTTGATCCCCAAGATACTGCAGCAGGATCGGAGTTTATATTTCCACCAAGACTTCTCCAAGAACTCCAGCGAGAGCCGTTCCAGGACATGGTAATTACTTGATTATTTAGCCCTCTAGCAAATACCTCAAGTCTGTTTGATGCTCTAGAAGAAACTGCAGGAGCTGAACTTATTAATCCACCAAGGTCTTGCCAGTTACTCCAGCGAGAACCATTCCACCATAGATGGAACAGACGATTGCCTTGACCACGAGCAAATACGTCAATTCTATTATTTCCCCATGAAACAGCAGCAGGAGCAGAAGTCAATCTTCCACCAAGGCTTTCCCAATCACTCCAGCGAGAACCATTCCACCATTTATGATAAAGGGCATTATCAGTGCCACGAACAAAGGTATCTAATCTATTAGGTGCCCAAGAAGAAACTGCAGGTGAAGAGGTTAAAACTCCACCAAGACTTTCCCAAGCACTCCAACGAGATCCATTCCAGAATATATGCCACATAGCGTTATCTGTGCCGCGGCCAAATACATCAATCCTGTTATTTCCCCATGAAACAGCAGCAGGAGCAGAAGTTAATATTCCACCGAGGCTTTCCCAGTCACTCCAACGGGAGCCGTTCCACCATTTATGATAAAGGGCATTGTTAGTGCCACGAGCAAAGGTATCTAGTCTGTTAGGTGCCCAAGAGGAGACAGCTGGTGCAGAAGTTAAAACTCCGCCAAGATTTTCCCATCTACTCCACCTATCACGAGTAGGTGGTATGATTACATTTCCAATACCGAATTCTGTTCGATTAAGGTCATCATTAGGTACATCTTCCTCATTAAACATATCAACTTCGTCAAATTCATTAAGTTCATCACAGTTTTCAACGCTTCTCATTTGTTCATTTGAAATTGGACAAATAGTAGGTTGTGCGCAATAAGGACAATAATAAAATGGATTATTATTCATTGGGTCCCCCTTATGTTTTTGCTGCGGATTAAAATCCTCACTAATTATAGTCTATGATTTAGGAGAGAAAGTGTTACAAATTCCTGTTAACTTAAATAAATATACTTTCCGGGCGGCTACGTCCCTGGATAACGACTTCTAAGCTTCAGATGGAGTTGAAACTCCACCTGAAGCTTAGAAGTCTGTTTATTTGGCGAGAAGCTTTAGATCTCCATTATCCACCCACTCTATAACTCTATCACTCTTATCAATTCTAACATAGGAATTACCATACTTCATACTTCTAGTGTCTATTCCGAACTCAACATTCTGAGGAGTTCCCATAGCTCTTACTACATCAATCACATAAGAGCCTTTTTTTATTCCCGGTGCAGATGGATCTTTCTCACCCATATCTATCTTAAGGTTACCGTTATTAACAAAAGCAACAACATAATTATGTTTATCCACATAGAGGCATGAATCATTTGGATATCTCCATATGCTATAGTCCATATACTCAAATGCTCCATAAGGTGTGCCTAAGGCTGGACCGATTTCGCCTATTGCAGATCCTAAAGTGATTGGTGGTGCATTCTCCTGTTTCTCGCCAACACTTATCTTTGAACTTATATTAGGATCACTACCTTTACTCCATCCTTGAACCACCAATCCATTGGTATCCTCATCTCGTCTAAAGAAAATTTCCGTACTCCATATATATTTACTGGGTATACTATTAAAATAATAGATAGCACCATCACCGTTCTGACTTGATCCTGACGCAGCACCCATAATTTTTACAGCATCATCAAAAGTCATTCCTAGGTTAACCTTATTACCAGGTAATCTTTCTTTGATTAAAAGGCTCTGTACTGTATTCTCTGGAACTACGCTTGTACCTCCTAGTACAAAAATCATCTTATTATTTGGTTTTTCTTCTGCATATGAGCTATAAACAATTTGTTTTGTGATTTTTGACGGCTGAGAAGAGGTTAAAAACATCGGCATTTCATATCTTGCTACTAAGGCTGCTCCGTCCAAAGCATCTGGGAAGTTTTCTCCTGATGCAAAAAATATACTTTTTGAACCTAAATCAGTGATAAAGGTTCTCATAATATTGGTATTGGTTTCATATCTATCTTTACCCCATACCCTAATATTTCCGGAAAACTTCTCTGCCAGAGCATCACTTATAACACCTCGACCTCCAATAATATAGCTCTTGGTTATTTGCTTATTGCTAAGAAGCGTTTCTATATTCGGAGTTATAGTAGTATTGGTTGTGAGTATTATTGGCATACCATTCATAGCTGCAACAGGTGACATAGAAAGTGCATCTGGAAAGTTCTCCCCATTTGCAACTGCAATCTCTGTTCCCATATCAAAATTTGAATACATAAACTTTGCGATATTTATTGAGGTTTCATACCTATTGATCCCCGCTATTCTTATAATCTCCCCATTAAGGGAATTTCTCAAGTTATCTTCCAAGAACTTGGATACCGAACCCTCTCCACCAATTAGATATACTTTACCAGGATTTAGTTCTTTAAGTCTAGTTAAAATTTCATTATCAAGCTTATCGTTTTTTGTCAGTATAATAGGAGCATTTAACTTTCTCGCCAGAGGTGCAGCACATAAACCATCCGGAAAGTTTTCTCCATTTACTATAACTATATTTTTAGCAACTTCCCATCCTTGATTTAACAACGCCAATGAGGTTTTGTATCTGTCCTCTCCTGACAACCTGACTATACTTGGCGCTGCATTTACTTTATATTCGGAAATAAGTACGGCTACAAGTAGTAAAAAAATAACTATAATGAGAGTATTAAATTGTCTTTTTTCTGTTATCATAAACCTTCTCCTTATCTTAAAATAATTTAATCATAATGTTATAGTATCCCGCGTCTAATATAAAACTATTAATGATTTATATAATCTCAGAAGAAAGTGACCCTAAAGTAAAAAAAAGTGCTTCATCTTGCAAAGAATAGCGCTTTCTTTTTACACATGTGCCATATAATTAAAATATTACGATGATATAAGAAATATATAATATGGAAAAAATGTTAGATGACAGTGTGGTATAATTGAAGCAAGAATACAAAGTTGGAGGAATGACAAAATAAGTGATAACTTTAATTTTGCAAGTTTTATATGGAACATAGTAGAAAGTGAAAGTGATTCACACAAAATCAAAGATTTTGGTTCTCTACTTTTCCACATAGATTACGTGGCGAGTGGCTACATCGATAGATATAAGTAATACATAAATTATAAGAAAGTGGTGTTATAATGAATCAAATTTTTGTATTAGAGGTTAAATTCGATTTTGGAGGTGCTGTAAATACTATTTATCCTGCAATATTACAAGATGAAACTGAAATGATTTTAATTGATTGTGGGTATCCAAATTTTTTACCCTTTATAAAAACAGCAGCTAAAGAAAAAGGGATTAATATTGATAGATTGACAAAAATAATTATCACTCATCATGATTTTGACCACATGGGATCCTTAGCAGAATTTAAGGAGGCATACCCCAATTTATCAGTTGTGTCATCTTATGAGGAAGAAAAGTATATTAGTGGAAAAGAAAAATCCTTGAGATTACAACAAGCAGAGGCCTTGTACGATTCTCTACCAGAGGATCAAAAAGCGGGTGCAGAAAGCTTTCACAATATGCTAAGATCAGTTAAACCTGTAAATGTTGATATGATTATAAAAGATGGTGATGTATTTTCATGGTGTGGTGGGACCGAGATTGTTGCTACTCCAGGACATATGCCAGGTCACATTTCTTTATATTTAAAGGAATCAAAAATGTTAATTTCGGGAGATGCCTTAGTAGTAGAAAATGGTGAACTTTGTATTGCAAACCCACAGTATACTTTAGATATAGAAGAAGCAAAAAAGTCAATTAGAAAATTGCTTAATTATAACATAGAGAAAATCATTTGTTATCATGGCGGTGAATATACTGGAGATATTAAAGGTTTTTTGCAGAATGTATAGTATGGATTACGTAGCAATAATTGAGATTAATTATGTTGGAAGTTTAATCATTAGATGGAGTATTAATTTAGCATAATGATTAGAAATAGTTATCTAAAAGAGGTAGATGCTCGGAAAGTAAATGTTAGAAAAGAAAGTGAGGTACAATATGAATTGGATTGAGTCTATAAGAAAATATAATCCTTATAATGAACAAGAAAAAAAAGATAAAGAACTAATTTTACAATGTATAGATAAATTTAATGACATTTTAACTAGAGACAATAGGATTTTACATATAACAAGCTCGGGATTTATAGTAAATAAAACAAAGGACAAAGTTTTAATGGTGCATCATAATATATATAATTCATGGTCATGGACAGGTGGGCACGCAGACGGAGAAGAAGATCTATTAGCCGTCGCAATCAAAGAGGCAAAAGAAGAGACAGGAGTACAAAATATTTGTCCTGTAAGTATAGATATATTCTCATTAGATGTACTACCAGTTCTTGGACATACTAAAAGAGGGAAATATGTATCTGCACACTTACATTTGTCAGTTGCCTATTTGATAGAGGCAGACGAAAATGAACAACTTATTATTAAAGCAGATGAAAATAGTGCCGTTAAGTGGATTCCTATAGGTGAAGTGAATAAATATACAAATGAACCACATATGCAGAAGGTATATGAGAAGTTAATATTTAAAGTGAAAAATTAGTATTTAAGGCATATATAATTTACTTAGATGTAAAATTTTTGGTATAATATGATTAAAATAGCTAATTGAAGATTTTATCGGGTGACTATTCGTACTTTACCCCTTGTTTCATTCAAGGATGGGGTGATGTAAGAAGGCAGGTGAGGATATGTCCCCGGATAACGAACTATAAACAATAGTTGCATGATGACAAGAATTCTATTTATTTAGATAATTATATTTGGGGGTCGTAAAGTGGAAGGGATACAAGACAGTAAAAGGTATATGCTATATAAGGGTATTTCTATTAAGTTTATTTATATGATGCTATTCTCTTTATTAGTTTCGTTTTTAATTTGGAAGCAACTTTGGAACGGTGATAAGGAACTATTACATTCGCTACTGGAAATTACAAGCGTTATTATTGGGGTTGCAACATTCTTAATTATCTGGTACCAGAATGAAACAGATAACACAATAAACAGTATCTTAGGCTTTGGCCTTTTTGCTACAGCAATTTTTGACTTAGCACATGTATATTACTACAAATACTTAATAACAAATGATATATTTAGAGGAAATTTGACAATTAGGTATTGGCTAACTGCTCGTTTACTAGAGATTGGAACGTTGTTTGTCTTTTCATTTTTTCCCTACTATAAAAAAATTAATAAATATATAATGGCAAGTATAACATCAATAGTTATAAGCTTATCTTTTTGCTTCATATACTTCAATAATAATTGGCTTCCTATTCTTTATACTAGTGAAGGTGTAACTTTCCTTAAAGTGCTTCTAGAATCTCTAGTTATCGTAATGTCAGTACTTACTCTAGCTAAGTTAAAGAATAATCTAGAGGAAGAAAGTATAGTAAAATTTGTGTATCTTTTTCTGTGTGTAATAATGGTAATCCCTTCTGAAATTTGTTTTACTATTTATAAAAATACAGATTCATTTGCTGTGGTTTTTGGACATGTATTAAAGATTGTTAGTTATTGTTACCTTTATAAAGCAGTGTTTGAGAGTGCAGTCAAGTATCCTTATGTTAAGTTAATTGAAAGTAATCAGCGGTTATCAGATATTCTTAATGCCATTCCTATGCCAATATATACTTACAACGTCCTTAATCGTGTAGACTTTATCAATGATAAGTTTGAAGAAATATTGAAATATCCTAGAGATAGGATTATAGGATTAAGTGATAAAGAAATCTTAGAAGTTTTGCGAAAGATAGATAATAAAAATGAAGAGACGATTATTTATAGAGTAAATAATGATAAAGGTGACGTAAATAACATTATTAGAACTTACCTTAATGGTGATGGTGAGCCAATTAAAGTACTTATAAATGCACGCAAGATTAAAAATGGTATTCTTGTTTTAGTAAGCGATGTAAAGCAAAAACAGGAAATAAAGAACTTACATTTGCAGACACAAACAATTTTGAATGCAGTGTTAGTACCAATTACAATTGTTGACATTAATGGAAATATAACAGCATGCAATAATGCTTTTGTAGAGCTAGTAGAACTAGCCTACGATGAGGTTATTAATATGAGCATTCACGAACTTGATTATATTACTAAGTTTAGTAGAAATAGGGCAACTGATAATATGAGAGCTGAAAATGTTGTTGAAGAAATATACGAAGATTTCATAGAAACTCCAAAGGGGAATAAGAAAGAAATCAGATGTACAACGTCTGCAATTTATAATGTTGATAATGAAAAGATTGGTGTAATTTCAGTAATTCAAGACATTACAGAAGAAAAACAAATACAGTTTAAATTAGTTAATCAGGAAAAACTGGCGCTACTTGGACAAATGGGAGCAACTATAGTCCATGAAACCAGGAATTTTCTAACAACAATTAAAGGAAGTAGTCAACTAATAGGGGTTTATTCAAATGATCTAAGAGTAAAACAATACGCTGAAAAGATTAATATTAATACAGATGAAGTAAATAGAATTATTACTGATTTTTTAAATTTATCAAAACCACGAGGAACTGAACTTTTAGAAGTTGCATTTAATGATTTAGTTTCATCTATGACAGGAATAATTGAAACTTCCTCTTTAATGAAGGGAGTAGAATTAAAATTGGATTTAAATTATGACGAGAGATATATACTTTGTGATGAAACACAAATAAGACAAGTAATTTTAAATATATGCAAAAATGCAGTAGAAGCGATGGGAGAAAGAAAGAAACCTATTTTGCATATATGTACTGGACTAAACGAGTTCAAAAATGAAATATTTATAAAGATGTCTGATAATGGAAAAGGAATTTCAAAAGAAATGATTAAGAAAATAGGAACACCATTTTTTTCAACCAAGAAGAATGGTACGGGGCTCGGTTTAAATGCATGTTATCAAATAATCAAAGAACATAAAGGCAAGATAGAAATAGAAAGCGAAATAGATAAGGGGACAACATTTACAGTAATATTGCCTTATATTGAAGAAGACATAGAGGATATTGTTTAGAGTTTTAACTGAAGAAATGTAAAAATTACAGGCTTAGGGCATGATTTCATACCCTAAGCCTGTACCCAGCACCCCAAACAGTTTCGATATACTGAGGATTAGATGGTGAGGACTCTATTTTTTCTCTAACTCTTCCAATGTGCACTGTAATAGTTGCAGTATCACCAAGAGCGTCAAGTCCCCAAATCTTCTCGAATAATTCCTCTCTGCTAAAAACTCTGTTTGGATTTTCAGCCATGTAAAGTAATAGATCAAATTCTTTTTGTGCGAGTATTACCTCATTTCCATTAATAAACACCTGTCTAGAATCCTTGATTATTTCAAGTCCTCTTACTACTATATTGTTAGTCTTTTCTTTTGAAGTAAATCTATTCTTAATCCTCTCATAATTCTGAATGTGTGACTTTACCCTAGCAACTAATTCACCTGGACTAAAAGGTTTTGTAATATAATCATCAGCACCAAGGCTTAATCCTTTAATTTTATCAATTTCTTCTTTTTTTGCAGAAACCAGCAAAACAGGGATATCCTTATCCTCTTGAATACTTCGTAAAATACTAAACCCATCGATTTTAGGAAGCATAATATCAAGAATTATTAAGTCAAATTCTTTTTCTTTTATAGTATTTAAACCCTGTACGCCGTCTGTACATATAGTAACCCAAAAGCCTGAAAGCTCTAGATAATCTTTTTGAAGTTCTGCAATACTTAAGTCATCTTCAATTATTAAAATCCTTTTCATAATACCCTCTCTATTTCTGCGATGTTTTCGCTAGTGATATTACTATGCTTGTGCCAGCATTTTCAGGGCTTATAGCCCATATTTTACCCTTATGGCCTTCTACGATTTGTTTTGAAATAGCAAGGCCTAGTCCACTGCCCTTTGTTTCAGTTCTAGCTAAATCTGCTCTGTAGAATCTATCAAATATTCTATTTATATCATCTTTATCTATGCCCGGTCCATTGTCTCTTATTTCTATAATAATGCTAGAGTTAGTTTCCCTAAGCAGTATAGTTATCTCACCTTGATCTTTATTCATGTATTTACGTGAGTTATCAATAATATTAATTATAACTCTTCTCATTCTCTCACGATCAAGCATAACATATTTTGTTTCTGTTAAAGAGCTGTTTATATGAATTTTTATATTAGATTTTTGAAGTTCGAAAGAACTTTCTTCAACACAGTAATCAAAAAACTTAGCAATATCTGTTTTTTCATAGTTAAAGGGAATTTGGTTCAAATCTAGTTTAGAGTATAAAAGCAAATCGTCAATCATAACATCAATAAGCTCTGCTTTTGAGTAAATAGTTTTTAAATAGGTTTCTACCTTTTCGGGGGTATTTGCAACACCATCTAAAATTCCCTCAACATATCCTTTTATAGAAGTTATAGGAGTCTTTAAGTCATGAGATATACTAGAAACCAGCATTTTTCTGTTATCGTCATATTTAAGTTGTAATCGTACAGAATCCTTTAATTGTATTCTCATCTTCTCAAAATCTGCACATAATTCCCTAATTTCTCCATCACCGCTTTCTATAATTTCAAAGCCCAAATCACCTCTGCTAATTTCTGCGGTGGCCTTTTTAAGATTAGCAATAGGTTTCAATATTCTTTTTGAAAAGAGATAAGACATAAAGATATTTACAGCTATAAATGAGATAAAAAAGACACTAACAATAGTAATTATAAATATTCCAAAAACATTTTCTGTCTTTTCTGCCGAGGCAAGTAATAGGACATTACCTATAGAGTCATCCTTAAATTTTAGTGGAGTCGCCTCAACCATATAAGAAATATTATCAATTTTTACTGACTTTTTTAGGCTAGTGTTTCTTACTTCTTCTAAGCATTTTTCTATATCAATCTTGTTCATAGCTTTTGAGGCAAATATAACATTATCATTTTTGATTACTATTATCTCTCCGTTTAAAGGGGAAAGTTTATCGTGTAAATATCTTTGAAATTCAGCATTCTCAATATTTTCAGGATTTGACTTTGAAATATCTTTTATCGCATTTACTAATTCATATCTTGTAGCTACAATTTTTTTGAAATTATCATAACTTATATCTGCATTAAAAACCTTTGAAGATACAATCATAAAAATAAAAATTGTCAAAACTGCAATAACAAAGGGAATAGTAACTGTAATTGTATTAGAAATAATTAGACGTTTTTTTATATTCATTTTTCCACCTTATATTATTTGTGTAAGTGTCTATTTAATAGCTATTTTAACATAATAATAGATTAATATAGCTTAACTCTCTAGAGAATCTGCTAAAAATCTTTTTTATCAAATAAATAATAACTACCTGTAAATAGTAGTATAGCATAACTTAGAAGCATCATAAACTGGCGAAAAATTTTTAAAAAGGAAATATTGCTCATAATCCATAACTTATACCAATCCATCATGCTAGTAAAGAATAAACCAGAATAACTTGAAAAAACAAGTGAAATTGCTTTAAAAGCAAGAAAAAGAAGAATAGTTACAAAGAATACACTTATTCCACTTTTTAAGATATTTGTTAAAAGTACAATAGTAAGTGATAGTACAAGCATAGGCATTAGCGTTACTAAGTATGAAATAAATATCTTAGCAATGCCTTGAACTGAAAAAGAATTGGTATTAAAAATTAAACTGGTTATAGTTGAAAAAATCATTACAAATAAAAGATTTACTAGCACGAATAACATTATTGCAGCAATTTTTGCAGTAAAGAACTTTAACCTTGCAATCGGTCTTGTGATTGCAATCTTCATGGTGTTTTGAGAAAATTCACCAGAAAAACTATCTATGGTAACAAGTGCAGTAAATAGAGGAAGAATTGTATTAACAACTACTGAAAGCACAAGCAGTGGGAATTCCATACTAGAAGTACCACGTACCCCGAAACCACTTCTTAAGCCTACAATAGATATTTGTCCGAGTATAATGAAAATAAGTGACACTAACGCTGCCACCAAAACTTTTTTCTTTTTGTATAATTTTTCTACTTCATTTACTAAAGCTGCTTTAAATCCTACCATTTCTTTCTACCTCGCTGATAAAATAGTTTTCTAGGGAAACATAGTTGTTCAATATATTTTTAGTACTATCAACACTAAGCATTTTTCCGTTATACAACAAACCAACACTAGTACAAGTAAGCTCCACATCGTGAATAAGGTGACTGGAAATAAAAAAGGTGGTTTTTTCTCTTTCTGCAAGGTCTTTTATAATATTTCTCATATCCAGCATTCCCTCAACATCAAGTCCATTTAAAGGTTCATCTAAAATTACTACCTCAGGTCTTGATAAAATTGCAGCTGCAATTCCTAATCTTTGTTTCATTCCAAGAGAAAATTTTCTGGGCTTTTCATTTTTATATTTTGAAAGTCTAGTAAGTTCTAAAACTTCATCTATTCTTTTATTATCAACATTTTCATAATATCTTGCAAACTGTTTTAAATTTTCAAAAGCCGTTAAATAAGGGTAGGATTCAGCAGTTTCTATAATACAACCCACTTTTTTCATAGCATTCTCAAAGTCCTCTGAAACACTATGACCTAAAATCTTAACATCACCACTATCTGCCTTCACAAGCCCAGTCATAATCTTCATAGCAGTAGTCTTACCGGCTCCATTAGGACCTAAAAAACCAAAAATATCACCCCTATGTATATCTAAATTAATATCCGTTATACCTCTTCCATTTTTATATACCTTGGACAAATTTTCAATTTGGATGACTTTCTCCATTTGTATACCTCCAAAATTTTATGTGGTTTGCCGGAGTAGCACCGGCAAACTGAACTACTATTAATTGAATACTCTACTAAACTGACTATCAAATAACATGTTTCCATTCATTGTTCCATCAATATTAAAGTTTATTTTACCTGAATGTTGGTCGATGTATATATTACCTTTAACGTTATTATCAGCTGTAAATTGAGCATCAAAATGGTTTTGACTGAACTTGGCATCAAACTTGAAGTCCTTTTTATCAGTTCCGTAATCCTCGAAACCTTTTAAATACTCTTCGTAATATCTTCCACTAATGTTGCTTTCAGTCACGTTAGTAACGTCTACAAACTTTTCACCTATTTTTTGGAACTTTCCGTCTTTCTCTATTAAAATGTCAGTTTTATATTTTCCTTTATATTTTTCAGGATTTGATAATTTATTATAATCTTTTTCTATAGTTTTTTCTACCTTTTGACCAGTAAGATCAGGCTTTTTAACAACAGTTGAATTAACATTTGTTATCTTTCCTAATAGTTCAAAGGTTATAGTGTGCTCTTTGCCACTTTCATCTTTACCAGAAACTACTCCAGTTCCAAGAACACTTTGAATTAATCCATTTTTGTCTACAATCATTTTTCCTTTAATTTCTTTTACAAATATATCTTTTGCAATCTTAGGCATATAGCTTTCGCTATTTTGTCTATTTCCAAATTCATTCTTAGATTGGAAAGATACTATTGCATTAATTAATGCTGGTATTTGTGCTTCAGTTAAGGAACCTGATAATTCTTTGCTTCCATCAGGATTCTGATTAACTATTACAGAATCTTTTAAATTTCCTACAAGAGCATCAGCTATTTTTTCAGCATCTCCTGCTTGTTTTTCCTTAAAAGGATTTTTAAAAGAATGATTTTCTTGAGGAGTTGTAAACTCTGTTACGTAATAAATATTTTGTTCATTGCTTTTATTTATACGACTATTTTTATCAGTGTAGTAATAGTTGTCCCTTTTATTAGGACCCTCTGTAGATGAGGATTTAGTTTCCACAGTTTGTTTTGAGACATCATATTTTCCAAGTGTAGTTTCGGAAGCAATGACATTACCATTATCCTTTAAAACGAATGACATATCCATAGTATAGCTTGAGAGTTTAGTAGTACAACTTTCTGCTGTATACTTTACAGAGTCCTTTAATTGATCATATCCGCTTTTAGATACTACTTCAGCAAAGGCAGTAGTGGCAAACATAGTAGTACCAAGGGCAAAACTTAAAATTATTGCTGTTTTTTTCTTAAATTTCATTTTCAATACTCCTTTTATACTTGAATTTTATACATGAAGGCCTTTCATAATTCCATTATAAAGTGTACCTCTCTACTTTCTATAAACTAATTATAAACAAAGTATAAACTTTAATATAATAGGGTTTAACAAATATATTTTGCCACTTGTCAGGTGGGTGGTACCTATGGTTACCAGTAAAGCATATCATGATATTAGTAATTTATACACGCATTATATAAATAAAGGTGGTAAATTAGATGATAAAAACTATAAAAGGAAAATTATTGATTTTCACACTACTATTGTCATTAATTCCGATGTTGATAACAAACCTGTATCAACTTTTTAGTTACAGTAAAAATCAGCAAACAGAAATAACAGCACATCTTCAAGACATTGCAAGAGATAAAGCAGAAGCAATAAATCTCTGGCTTGAGGAAAAGATAGATTTATTAGATACAATATATAAAAGTCATCCAGAAATACAAACTGCTAATTTAGAAAATGTAGTACCAACTCTTGAAACTATCAAGAGTAAATATCCAGGTATTGATAATGCTATTTTAGTAGATAATGTTGGAAATGCGGTAACAGAGCAAGGGCAGAAGGCTAGTATTACTGATAGAGAATATTTTATGAGAGCACAAAAAGGAAACTCTATTATAATAAGCGATATAGTTACAAGTAAAACCACTGGAAAGAAGGTAATAACGTTTATAAAACCTGTGACAAATGATAATGGGGGATTTAAAGGCTTATTTATGCTTTCAGTTAATGCAGAAAGAATGATTAAGACTGTAAATGATATAAAAATAGGACAGACAGGGTATGGATATTTAATAAATAAGGATACAACAATATTTTTAATTCATCCTACAAAGGATAATGTAGGTAAAAAGTATGAAGAAGTAAACCCTGATAACGCTAAGTTATTTCAAGAAACTGTGTTTAAAAATGACGGTGGACATCTTCAGTATATAGCTTTTGATAAAACAGAAAGAATGGGTTATTATCAAATAATAAAGGTTGCAAATTGGCAGTTAATTGTAACTGGAAAGACATCAGAAGTACTGGAGGGAGTTAACGCAACAACTAAAGTTCTTACTATACTAATAGTTGTGACTACAATTATTATTACAACATTAGGCATATTTATTGGAAGTGCATTTGTTAAACCTATAAAGAAGATAACGGAACTTTTAGTTAAAACAGAAGAGCTAGATTTGGCAGATGAAAATGGCTTTGAAGAACTATACAAAAAGAAAGATGAGACAGCAGTTATGGCCAGGGCATTAGGTAATACAAGAAAAACCATAAGAGAACTCATAGGGAGGATTCAGAATACTTCTCTTATTATAGAAGGCAGTACTAAAGAACTATCCTCCACCTTAGGTGAAACATCAGGTTCAATTGAAAGTGTTTCTAAGGCAATTGACGATATGGCTAATGGCTCAACAGAACTTGCTCGAAGTACGCAAACAAGTGCAGAAAAATTAAATATGCTTTCTAAAGAAATTGAAGCAATAAATAAAACTGCTTTTGAAATGAAGATTTATATAGATGAAAGTAAAAAAGCTAAGGATAACGGTTTAGATGTAGTTAATAAACTACAAAAGGCAGTGGTGGATAATGAAGCGGTAGCTGGCAGAGTAGGAGAAAAGGTATTTGATTTAGATGAAAAATCTCAAAGAGTTACTGTGATTACAGAAACTATAAAAAATATTACCGCACAAATAAATCTGCTTTCACTTAATGCAGCAATAGAGGCAGCAAGGGCAGGGGAAGCTGGGAAGGGCTTTGCCGTGGTTGCAAATGAAATAAAAAGACTCGCCTCAGATACAGCGGCCTCAACTATTGAGATTGATAGTATTATTTTGGAATTTAAAAAGATAATTGAGGATACTAAAAAGGAAATGATAGGAGCAAAAGAAGTTATAGAAAACTCAAGCAAGATGAGTAAGATTACTGGAGAGACTTTCAATAGTATAGATAATTCCGTAGTAAATATTATTAAAGAAATAGATTATTTGGCTAAAGGTATTACAGGTATGAACAATGATAAACAAGAAGTTCTTAAGGCAATAGAGGATATTTCTGCAGTTTCAGAGCAGTCAGCTTCAACCACAGAGGAAATTTCAGCTTCCATTCAGCAACAGTCAGCAAATATAGAACAAATTTCAAGTTCAGCAGAAAAGTTATATGAAATTTCAAAAGAACTGGAGGAATTAATTAATAAATTTAAGGTTTAAAAGATAGGTACTGTCTCAAAATGAATATGACATACAAAAAGTTTTTGTATAGTTCCAATATTATATAAAAACAATAGTTTTATATAATATTTTCAAAGTAAGGTTATAATTTAAGTGATATTATGGAAAAAGATGTTGTCTCAAAATGCATATCTATGCATTTTGAGACAGCATCAAAAATAAAAGGTAATTGATTAAGTATTTAGAGATGGTGTAAACTTATTATAAACCTTGATTTGAAACACTTAAGATAAGATATAGAAAGAAGGCGATGAAAGTGTCATTATTAGTGGGACAACAAAATTTATATAATAAATTAGTTGCTTACCGACGTGAATTACATAGAAATCCAGAACTATCAATGAAAGAATTTGAGACCACAAAACGTATTCGTAAATGGTTAAAGGAAGCAGGTATTAATATTTTAGAATATCCCTTAATTGTAGGTGTGGTTGCTGAAATACACGGTGATAAGGAAGGTCCAACAATTGCACTTCGTGCTGATATTGATGCATTACCAATAGATGAAGAAAGTGGAGTAGAATTTTTTTCTCAAAATCAAGGTGTTATGCATGCATGTGGACATGATTTTCATACTGCTTCTATTTTGGGGGCAGCTATTCTTTTGAATGAACGTAAATCAGAATTAAAAGGAAAAGTCCGTATTATTTTTCAACCAGCAGAAGAAAATGCACAAGGAGCAGTAGAGCTTTGCAAATTAGGTGTGTTAGAAAATGTAGAGGCTATATTTGGAATGCATAATAGACCAAATCTTCCAGTTGGAACAATAGGTATAAAATCAGGCTCATTAATGGCAAGTGTAGACAGATTTGAAATAGATGTTATCGGTATAGGCGGACACGCTGGTATGCCAAATGATGCTATTGACCCGATTGTTGCAGCTAGTCAAATTGTATCTGGACTACAGTCTATTGTAAGTCGTAATTTGAATCCATTTGACAATGTGGTTATTAGCGTAACTCGTTTTCAAGCAGGTAACACATGGAACGTAATCCCAGAGAAAGCTGAACTTGAAGGTACTGTAAGAACATTTCAAGATGAAGCACGTGGGATTATTCCGGGTTTAATGAAACGTACAGCTGAAGGAATTGCATCAGCCTTTGGTGCAAAGATAGATTTCAGGTGGTTTCCATATTTACCTGTTGTAAATAATGATTCAAAGTTTACACAAATATTAACAGAAGTTGCCGGGGAACTTGGTTACACAGTTGTAGAGGCTGAGCAAAAACCAGGCGGAGAGGATTTTGCTATTTATCAAACTAAGATTCCTGGATTTTTTATTTGGTTAGGCGTTAGTGGTACAAAAGAATGGCATCACCCAGCTTACACATTAAACGAGGATGCTCTAATTATAGGAGCTAACTACTTTTCAAATTTAGCAATCAAGGTATTAGCACAGTGGAAGTAAGTATAAGAGAATATAGTATTAGTAGGAAAGGTGATTTTATGAAGATTTCAACAAAAGGCAGATATGGATTAAAAGCATTAGTTGATATTGCTATGTATTCCAATTCTGAAACAGTTACATTAAAAAGTATTTCTGAGAGACAAAATATTTCGGAAGGATATTTAGAACAAATCTTTTCAAACTTAAGAAAAAGCAATTTGGTAATAGGAAGAAAGGGAGCACAAGGTGGTTATTCATTAGCAAAGGCTAGTGAAGAAATAACTATTGGAGAAATATTAAGAGCCTTAGAAGGCGACTTAGGTTTAGTGGAGGTAAGTGGTAAAGATATTGTTGATAATTTAGAAGACTGTATAAACGAAAATTTATGGAATGTAATAAATAAAAATATTAATGATTATTTTGACTCAATTACTTTAGAGGATTTGGTCAACAAATATAAGAGTAGAGTAGATAACTTTACGTACGTAATTTAAATTTTGAGGAGGATTACATATGGTACATTTACTTAAACCGTTACAAGTTGGAAATTTAAAACTTAACAATCGTTTAGTTATGCCTCCAATGGCTACTGCTAAGTCAGAAGATGATGGAAAGGTAAGCAAAGAAGTGCTTGATTACTATGACGAAAAATCTAGAGGAGGATATCTATCCCTTATTATTATTGAACATAGTTTCATAATGCAAGAAGGAAAGGCTAGCAATAATCAACTTTCTGTTGCAGATGATAGTGTAGTTAATGGACTACGTCAGCTTACAGAAATTATTCATAAAAATGGGGCAAAGACAGCAATGCAACTAAATCATGCTGGAAGCGCAGCTAAGGAGGCGGTTACAGGAATGGCTTCTGTGGGTCCTTCAGCAATTGTTAATTTACGCCAAGGAGATGTTACTCCTCACGAACTTACTCAAAAAGAAATTAAAGATATAGTTGATGCATTTAGGAATGCAGCCTCTAGGGTTAAAGAAGCTGGTTTTGATGCTATAGAAATACATTCAGCCCATGGATACCTTCTTAATCAATTTTTGTCCCCTTTAACAAATAAAAGAACAGATGAATATGGTGGAGATATACATAACCGCATTCGTATTCATGTTGAAATAATAGAAGCAGTTAGAGCTGCTGTGGGTGAGGATTTTCCGATTTTATTAAGACTAGGTGCTTCTGATTATAAAGAAGGTGGAACTACCTTGGAGGACAGCCAAATTGCTTGCAGAGAATTTGAAAAGGCAGGAGTAAATATTATTGATATTTCCGGTGGTTTCTGTGGATATGTTGTGCCGGGGGCTACCGAACAGGGATATTTTGCGGAGCTTGCAGAAGGCATTAAAAAGGTTACTTCTATTCCTGTGATTTTAACTGGTGGAATTACTGAAGGTAAGGTTGCTGAGAGGTTATTAGCTGAGAGGAAGGCAGACCTCATTGGAGTGGGGAGAGCTGTACTTAAGGATTCTAGTTGGGCAAAAAATGCCATTGAAGGTCTAGTGTAATTTTAGATGCCACTTAAGGGTTTATGTGTTACTTTAAGTGAAATAACAAACATACCTAGGCAAGCATTTGCTGTACTTATTGATGAAAATGATGCGGATAACATAGGTGTTGACGGAGTAATACTATCAGAGTGTAAATAGAATTTAATAAGATAAGTTAAAAAACTGCAGGAGAATAATAATTTCTGCAGTTTTTGTTAATATTCAGTAAATTCTAGTTTTTAACTTTACTCATTGTGAAGAATATGATAAAGTATTTATATAAGCATAACTATTATGAAAATATAACTATATTTGCATTATTAAAATAACAAAATTGATTAGGAGATAAATATGGATAATAAAAGATTTGAAGAAATAGCAGAAAACATATTTTTAATAGTGCCTTTACTAAAAAATAAATTGCTGAAGTATGAGTTAAGTAAAGAAATAGATATAACACCATCTCATTTTCGTATTCTAATTAACATTCAACAAATGGGGACGATTACCATTAGCGAACTAGGAAAATTAATGAGCATTTCAAAACCAAATTTAACACCATTGATTCAAAAACTAATTGATAGAGGATATCTTGAGAGAATTACTGATGAAAAGGACAGAAGATACATTTATATTAAGTTGACGGTAGATGGAAGAGAATTTTTGAAAGAGCAAAAAGATTTTGCCATTAAGAATCTAGAACTTCGAATGTCTAATTGCAGTGAGATAGATTTAGAAAAGTTAGGCACTTCGTTACAGTGCTTAAAAGAAGTTTTAGAAAAGATTTAGTAGATGTTACTTAAGCAGAACTCTGTTTATAAATATAAAATTTAAATTTAAGGGAGGAATTATATGAAGAGCAAAAAAAGTAAACTTTATTCAAATATCATCAAAGTAATTTTCATGATAATAGGGGCAGTGTTATATTCAATTGGACTTGAGATATTCTTAATACCAAATCACATAATTGATGGTGGAGTTGTTGGAATTTCTATAATGGTAAGTCATTTTACGAAAGTACCGTTAGGAGTACTTACCTTTGTACTTAATATTCCATTCTTTATATTTGGATATAAACAAATAGGAAAAACATTTACCATATCAACCTTATTTTCTGTAGTATGTTACTCTATAGGGGTATCTATCCTTCATCCTATACCGGGTATAACAAATGATATTCTTCTAGCTTCAGTTTTCGGTGGAATAATAATAGGTCTTGGAATAGGAATAATAATCAGGAGCGGTGGTTCAACAGATGGAACTGAGGTAGTTGCAATAATTCTTGATAAAAGAATGAGTTTTTCTGTTGGTCAGATTGTAATGTTCTTTAACTTTTTTATACTAACTTTTGCTGGGTTTATTTTTGGGTGGGACAG
This sequence comes from Clostridium sp. CS1-1, assembly GCF_056135525.1. Lineage (NCBI taxonomy): Bacteria > Bacillati > Bacillota > Clostridia > Eubacteriales > Clostridiaceae > Clostridium > Clostridium sp. CS1-1. Next base: position 1,418,314 of record NZ_CM148680.1, read on the forward strand.
AGCAATGTATTCTCTTATAGCATATTTCATAGCGGTAAAGGTTATTGATATTATAGTTGAAGGAATAGATGAATCAAAGGCTGTCATGATTATTTCAGAAAAGCATAAGGAGATATCCGAGTCTATAATGGCTAGACTTGGAAGAGGACTTACATTACTTGACGGAAAAGGTGCGTATAAAGGAGCAACAACTAATGTATTATATGTTGTAGTTTCTCGCCTAGAAATAGCTAAGGTGAAAGATATTGTGCATGGCTTTGATGAAGATGCTCTAATAACCATAGGGACTGTTGATGTTTCAGGAAAAAAGTATAAAAAGAAGGCAATCCATTAGCAAACTTAAATCATACTTTATAGTCAGGTATATCAGAGCAATTCCTAAGTACTGTTAACTAACTCCAAGCGTTTTAAAGTCCGAAAACTAAGAAGTCAGTTAAATGTATCTTAAGAATTACTCAAATATACCTTTGTACAATTATGTGAAATTCAATATGACTATTAATACTTTGTTTATATATAAATACTATTAAACAAGAAGGGTTTTTCATTAATATATAGAATATTTATAGAATACATATGGGTTAACTTATTAAAAATTGAAACGGGGGGAATTCACATGAAATCATTAAAAGGAACTAAAACAGCAGAAAACTTAATGAAGGCTTTTGCAGGAGAATCACAAGCTAGAAACCGTTATACATACTATGCTTCTGTAGCAAAGAAAGAAGGATATGTTCAAATATTTAATCTATTTACTGAAACAGCAGATAATGAAAAAGAACACGCAAAAAGATTTTTTAAGTTTTTGAATGAGGATTTAAAAGGAGAACCTATAACAATAACTGCAGATTTTCCAGTAGGACTTGGAGATACTAAATTCAATCTAGCAGCGGCAGCAAATGGTGAGAATGAAGAGTGGACAGATTTATACCCAAAATTTGCTGACATTGCAGATGAAGAAGGCTTCCCGGTAATCGCGTTTGCTTTTAGAAAAATAGCTGAGGTTGAAAGACACCACGAAGCAAGATATAGAAAATTACTTAGCAATTTAGAAAATAAAACAATATTCAAGAAAGATGATTCCGTTTTATGGAAGTGTAACAACTGCGGATATATCCACGAAGGGGAAGCTACTCCAGAAATGTGTCCAGCTTGTGCACATCCACAGGGATATTTTGAAATGTTTGTAGAAACTTATTAGAAGTTAAGAAGATGGAGGAAAATTTTTAGTATCATGTACTAAAAATTTTCCTCTTTATTTGATTTTATAGTATTGCTTTCTAATTTAGGTGAGATTATAATTGAAATAGTTAATATAGTTAACTATTAACAATGTTAAAAGTTATGACTTTTAATTGTTAAATTTGTAAATAATCAGGACAGGAGGACAAAAATGAGTATAACCGAAATTTCAGTAAAAAGACCTGCCGCAATGTGGATGGTAATAGTTCTACTGGTTGGTCTTGGTGTTATAGGCTATAGAAGCATGGGAGCAGATCTTTTGCCATCTATGAATGTTCCTATAGTTGCAGTAATGACTCCCTACGGCGGAGCAAGTGCTGAGGATGTAAAAAAGGACGTTATAAAACCCATAGAGGATGCTATATCAGGAATAAGTGGACTTGACACAATCAAGTCAGAAGCTAGAGAGGGATTTGGTACTGTCATTATAACTTTCAAAATGAGTGCCGACATGAATTCAGCATTCTTAGATGTTCAAAAGGCTGTTGAAAACGCATCAGCAAAGCTTCCTGAAGATGCAGGAAAACCTATTTTATATAAGGCAGATACAAGTGCTATTCCAATTTTAACACTTGCCTTAACAGGAAACGTCACATATGATGAACTTTATAATCAAGCAGATAAGTTAAAGCAGTCCTTAGAGAAAATACAAGGTGTTGGTAAAATAGAATTACAGGGTGCAGATAAAAAGCAATTAATGATAAAAATTGACAAGACTGCAATGGAATACTATGGAGTAAACATAAATGCTTTAACAGGCAAATTAAAATCAGAAAACATCAATATGCCAGCAGGTGAAATTAAGCAAGACAAGCTTAATCAGGCAATTCGAGTTGTTGGAGAATTTCAGAATATTGACGAGGTTAAAAACATATTAATATCTACAGTGACAGGTGGAACAGTTCGTCTTGGTGATATTGCAGAAGTGAGTCTTGAAGCGCCAGAAGCTAGTTCTATATTAAAGTTAAATGGTAAAAAGACTATGTCACTTGTTATCCAAAAGCAGAGTGATGCAAATGTGGTTGAGGTAGTAAATGTAGTGAAAAAGGAGTTAGAAAATATAAAGAAAACTGCTCCTAAAGAGATTAATATAACTCTTGCAAATGATACTACTACATTTATTAATTCATCATTATCAGAAATAAAGCGTAATCTTATAGAAGGAATTATAACCACTGCTATTGTACTGTATTTCTTCTTCCGCAGCTGGCGTTCTTCCTTAGTTGTTTTAGTGGCTATACCAACGTCACTTATTGCTACTTTCTTTATGATGTATAAACTTAACTTTACCTTAAATATGATGTCTTTAATGGGATTATCACTAGTTGTAGGTACACTGGTGGATGACTCTATAGTTGTACTTGAGAACATACAAAGACATCTAGCTATGGGTAAAAACCCAATAGCAGCAGCAATTGAAGGACGTAAAGAAGTAGGAATGGCGGCAATTGCCATAACCCTTTGTGACGTAGTTGTATTTGCACCTATTGCTTTTGTATCCGGTATGATTGGACAGTTCTTTAAAGAGTTCGGTCTAACAATAGTTGTGGCTACGTTATTCTCACTTTTAGTGTCCTTTACAGTTACTCCAATGCTTGCCTCAAGAGTATACAAGAAAAAAGGTGAGGAAAAAGAGAAAAATAAGGTAACTAAATATAAGAATAACATATTTTCAAAGATAGGTAATAGGTTTTCAAATAGCTTTGAAAACTTTACAGAAAGCTACAGAAAAGCTCTTATATGGTCTTTAGACAATAGGAAAAAAGTCCTAGCGATGTTTGTAGCTGCAATGATATTAAGTGTAGCACTTGTTCCGATGAAGGTTATAAAAACAGAGTTTATGCCACAAGCGGATGAAAGTACTTTTACTGTTAATATAGCGCTTAGCCCAGGTTCTACATTAAAGCAAACAGATGATAAAATAGTGCAGATAGAAAATTACTTGCATAAGTTACCAGAGGTTAAAGACTATTTCTCAACTGTAGGAACAAGTAACAACAAAGCTAATGCAGATATTACTGTTAATCTAGTACCTAAGAAGAATCGTAAAAAAGGTCAAAGTGAAGTTGCCAAAGAAGTTCGTGACTGGGGAAAGAAAATGCCAGGAGTAGAGTTTAGTGTGTCAGAGCAGCAAACTGGAGGCGGAAGCAGTAAGCCAGTATCAATCGGTATAAAAGGTGATGATGCTGATACCTTAAAAGATATATCAAATGAGGTTGAAAAAATAGTTACTGCAGTTCCTGGAATTACCGACGTAAGCAACTCTTCAAAGATAAAGAATAGTGAACTTAGGGTAAAAATAGATAGGCTTGCAGCTACTCAATACGGTGTGGCAATATCAGATGTTGCCAGTATGCTGAGAATAGGTATTGAAGGTACTACATCAGGTGTATATAGAACAAATGATAGTGAATATGATATAAAAGTTAAGTTTATGGATGGACAGATAAAGAATTCTGAAGATATTGGTTCAATAAAGCTTAACAGTTCAACTGGGCAGCAAATACCATTAAGCCAAGTTGCGTCTATTGAACAATCAGAAGGACAACAAACAATATCAAGAGAAGATAGACAAGACGTGGTAACAGTATCGGCAAATATTCAAGGAAGAGTACTTGGAGAAGTAAATGGAGAAATCTCTAAAAAGATTAAGGCTCTCTCACTTCCAATGGGTTATAGTATAACTTATGGTGGAAGTCAAAAGAATATGGCAGAATCCTTTAGTTCTCTTATTATGGCGTTAGCTGCTTCATTAGCTCTTGTTTATATGATACTTGTAGTGCTTTACGAATCGTTCTTAACTCCAGCTATAAGAATGATAGCACTGCCTTGTGCGTTAATAGGTGCTTTTCTTGCACTTGCATTAACAGGTAAGACATTAAATATGATGTCTATGATCGGTTTAGTAATGCTAGAGGGACTTGCATCTAAAAACGGTACACTGCTTATAGACTACACAAATACCCTCATGAAAAGGGGATTAGGCATAAGAGATGCTCTTATAAAAGCTGGTGTTACTAGATTAAGACCTATAATCATGACCTCTGCAACTATGATAGTTTCAATGATTCCTGTTGCTTTATCAATGGGAGAAGGAAGTGAAACTAAATCTAGTATGGCTGTAGTAGTAATTGGAGGTATGGTTGTATCAACAATACTTTCACCTATTGTACTGCCAGTAATTTATACATTAATGGATGATTTAAAGAACTTTGTATCTAGAAAGAGAAGAAAAGAATCATTTACTAGGGAGGTAGAACAATTTGAAGCGTAGATTAAATAAAAAGAAGATTATAGCAGTGGTTGTCATAGCCGCTGTTGTAGTCGGAGGTATTTCTTTCAAAATAAAAGGTAAAAAGGTAGAAGCTACTAAACAAGATGTTAAGAATGTTAAGGTCCAAAAGGTAGCAATGGGTTCTATATCTACTCAAGTAGAATACCCAAGTAAATTAAAACCAATTACTGAGGTAACAGTTACTCCAAAGACAGGGGGAAAGGTTGCTTCTGTAAATATTAATGTTGGAGACAAGGTTACAGCAGGACAGGTACTTTTCGCATTAGATACAGCAGAGATTAATGCAACACTTCAGCAACAACAAGCAGGACTTACTGCTGCAAATGCAAATTACGCTAAAACGAGCGATTCAGGACTTGAGCAGCAAATTACTACAGCTGAGCAAGCATTAGGTAAATATCAAATAGTATATAACGATTCTAAAGATAACTATGAAAAAATGCAAAAGCTTTACGATGCAAATGCAATATCAAAACAAGAGTTAGATAATGCTAAGTCAAGATTTGATAGTGCATCTTTAGATCTTAATGCATCACAAACTAACTTAAATCTCTTAAGAGATAAGATAGGGCCACAATCTTCACAAGCGGCAGCGGCACAGGTGGAGCAAGCTCAAGCAGGAGTTAACTCTGTTCAAGTTCAGTTAAATAACGCAACAATTACTTCACCTATTGCTGGAGTTGTATCAGCAAAGACTGTTGAAGTTGGTGAAATGGCTTCAGCACCTTCAAGCTCAGTTACTGTTATTGATTCTTCAATGTTAATAGCAGAAATAAACGTACCAGATAAAATGGTAGGTAGACTTACAGTAGGGGAGCAAGTTCCTGTGAAGGTAAATGCATTAGAGGATAAGGAGATAACAGGAATAGTAGACAATATTAGTCCTAATGCGGACGATAAAAATCACTCCTATATAGTTAAGGTTAAAATCGATAACTCAAAGGGTGAGATAAAATCAGGTATGTTTGCTAAGGTTTCTATACCAGCTGAGAAAAAGGATAACATTTTAACAGTTCCTAATGAGGCTATTAAAATTGAAAATAGTGTTAAGTATATTTATGTAGTTGATGGAGGAAAAGTTAAAAAATTATCTGTAGATACTGGTGTTTCAAATGACAAAGTTACAGAGGTAATAGGTAACGTTAAAGATGGAGCAAGTATAATTACAGAAGGACAGAATCTCTTAAACGATGGGGAAAAGGTAAATGTAGTTAAGTAGGGGAAGGCTTATAACTTAACTTAGCACCAGATGTATATAGCTAATTATTCAATGTATTTTCATAATCAGCTATATACACCTGTGCAAGGCTAGAGTTATGAGCCTAATATACTATTAACAATACATTAAAACAAAAGAAAATATGTGAGTACAAGGCTGTTTAAAGGAGGAATTGGGATGTCTAAAGATATTTTAAATACATTGACTGAAAATCTGTTTGAGCTTAATCCTTTAGTCCATAGAAGACTTCTAAAATTTGATAGATGTCCTGACAGAGTAATACTGCCTATAAATCAGATGATGGTTTTAGGTGTACTTCATGAGGAAGAGAGTTTGTCTATTTCGGAAATAAGCAAGAAGGCATACATATCAAAACCGCAGATGACAAGTATAATAGATAGACTTATTAAGGAAGACTTCGTGGAAAGGATACATGATAAGGAGGATAGAAGGGTAATTAACATTAATCTTACCGAAAAGGGCAGGGCCTATACAGATGATATTTCTAAAATGTTAAAGGAAAATATGAGAAAGAAGTTAGCTGCACTGTCTGAAGAGAATCTAGAATGTTTAGCTAGTTCTATTGAGAGGGTAATTAGTATATTGAAGATTGTGGAAGAATAATAGTTATGCTAAGGTGTATACTAGAATTTTATAAATTATTTATAAAGTTTAGCACTTTAAATAGGAAAACGCAATAAAACTATATAAGGTAAGGTTTACTTGTAGTATTAGAAGTTGAAATTACTATTGAATATAGCTTGATTTTTATATGCTGTTATTGTTTAATATAAGGGGATAATTGAGGAGGGGTAGTAAATGTTTGGTTCTTTAAGAAGAAAAATCAGTATTAGTTTTATTGTGCTTTCACTTATTTGTATTATTTATACAATGGTTTTGATGACTATACAATTTGGAAAGGTATTTGGTGCACAGGTACAAAATGATGCTTTAAGCCTGGCTTTAGAGATCGAAAATGGAATAGAGTACTATGAGACTGATAACATAGATGATATACAAAAGTACATAGATCATAGTAAAGAAGATGCAAAGAATGTATCTTATATGGCGATAATTGATAAAGACAACAAAATTATAGTTAGTTCAAATAAAAGTGATATTGGTAAAACTTCAACAGAAAAATCTTTATCAGTTATAAATAGTGGAGAAGTAGTTCATGAGGATGAAGAGAATGCAGAGACAAAGGAACCAGTTCATGAAATAATAGTTCCATTTCATGATAAATCTGGTGATAAGGGTGCACTTTTATTACAAATTTCTTTATCAGAAGTTACTGGATTACCAGCTATTATACTAAAAAAAGTAGGAATATTTGTCATGGTTATGGTAATATTTGCCATGGTTGCAGCTGCTATAATTTCACATAAGTTAGCAAAGCCTATAAAAGATATAGTAGAAAATTTAAGGAAAGTAAGTGAAGGAGACTTATCCCTTCAGTTTAAATCTTCATCAAAAGATGAGATGTCTATACTTTCAAATAGTATGAATGATACATTAAGTGTATTGAGAGAAATGATTACGAATATTAGAAAAGCAGCAACAGAGCTAGAAGGAGTTTCAGAAGATTTAGCTAACTCCAGCGGAAGTGTAGCATCTTCAAGTGAGGAGATAGCTGCTTCAGTAACAGCGGTTTCACAGGGAGCAACTAGACAGTCTGATAACATACTTGGAACTGTTGAGCTTTTGGACAAATTCTCTGATAACTTAACAAAGGCAAGTAACGAGCTTCAAGTTGTATCTGATAGTAGTAATAAAATCAAAATTGTAGCTGATAATGGCTTTGGGAAAATTGAAGAACTTAATAAGGCAGTGACTCAGTTAGAAAAAACATTCTTATATGTAGCTGGAAAAGTTAAAATATTAGATGAGAATGTTGGGAAAATTAATACTATCACAGAAGTAATAAGTAATGTTGCTGGGCAGACGAATTTACTTGCTTTGAATGCATCAATAGAGGCTGCAAGAGCTGGAGAAGCTGGAAGAGGGTTTTCAGTTGTTGCTGATGAAATAAGAAAGCTTGCAGAACAGGTCTTAGAATCTTCAGAAAGTATTAATGTAATAGTAGGGAATGTTACTCAGAATACGAAAGATCTTTCTAAAACGTCAGAAATCGCCTCTGGTTTTGTAGGTAAACAAGTTGGGGTTGTTGAGGGTACAGTAGATTCTTTAAAGCAAATATTAGAAGAGACAGAAAAGATAGTTCCGCAGATAAACTCTGTCAACGCAATGCTTAATAACACAGTAGAATCTAAATATGAGATTATATCAAACATACAAAATTTTGCAAGTGATGCACAGGAGATAGCTGCATCCACTGAGAATGTAACTGCATCTGTAGAAGAAGAGACAGCTGCAGCAGAAGAGTTAAATAAGACAGCAAATCGCTTAACAGATATGTCTAAGGGATTACTTGAGAGTATTGAGAAATTTAGGGTTTAGAATATAAGACATCCGCATGATTCTGTTCATGTGGATGTATTTTTTTAAGAAAATAATGCTTAGAAATCGTTATCCAGGGACGTAGCCGCTCGCAACGTACTCTTGGAGAAAAGCAGATATCCCAAATCTCCGATTTGGTGATAGTCGCTTTCACAAAGTGCAAGCAGATATCCCAAATCTCCGATTTGGTGATAGTCGCTTTCACAGAGTGCGAGGGAATATTAGAGCGGGTAGTTATCGGATAAAAGGGATTCATATTTATAAATGTGTATTATAAGATAGCTGTTATAACTATTTCTCACTCATAAAAATGGATTTTAAGAATAGAATCATTATATGAAGTGAAACTTGAATCAGAAGAGGGAGAGTCTCAAATGATTCCTAGTTGAGCTAATCTTTGCTCGCAGGGAGTATTAGAGCGGGTAGTCATCGGATAAAAGGGGAGGATATAGGTAGTATGGCTGTAAATATTTCTTATGAGATAGAGAGATTACTTCAATACGGTTTGCATAAAAGGCTTATTAATGATTTAGATGCAATTTATACAAGAAATAGAATAATGGAGCTATTACAAATAGATGACATTGAAGAAGTATGTGTTGAAGAGGAAGTTTTAGATTCCCCTGAAGTAATACTTGAAAATATACTGAGATGGTGTCTTAAAAAAGGTGTTCTTGAGAACGATGGAGTAGTATATAAGGATTTATTAGATACAAAAATTATGGGATGTTTAATACCAAAGCCCTCTGAAATTATTTGTAAGTTTAATACTTTTTACTTGGAAGACAAAAAGAAAGCAACTGATTATTATTATGATTTAAGTAAAAGCTCTAATTATATTAGGACTAGCAGAATAAACAAGGATTTAAAGTGGAAAACTTCTACTGAATATGGGGATATAGATATTACAATTAATTTATCAAAGCCTGAAAAGGACCCTAAGACTATTGCAATAGCAAAAAATTTACCTTCTAGTTCATATCCTAAATGCTTATTGTGTAAGGAGAATGAGGGCTACGCAGGAAGACTGAGTCATCCAGCAAGGCAAAATCACAGAATACTTCCTTTAATATTAAATAATGAAAGGTGGTTTTTTCAATATTCACCATATGTTTATTACAATGAGCATTGTATAATATTCAAAAGTCAGCATGAGCCTATGAAAGTTTCTAAAGATACATTTGTAAGATTACTAGATTTTATAGAAAAATTCCCACATTATTTTATTGGTTCCAATGCAGATTTGCCTATAGTCGGAGGTTCTATCTTATCACATGACCACTTCCAAGGCGGAAACTATGAGTTTGCTATGGCAAAGGCACCGATTGAGAAAGAATTTAATGTTCCAAAATTTAAGAATATAAAGGTTGGTAAAGTTAAATGGCCAATGTCTGTTATAAGACTAGAAGGGGAAAGTAAGAAAGATTTAGCTGAAGCTGCTTATTATTTATACAGAGTATGGGCAAACTATTCTGATGATACAGTAGACATTCTATCTAATACAAATGGGATTCCACACAATACAATAACTCCAATCACAAGAATGAAAAGTGGCAAGTTTCAACTAGATTTAGTGCTTAGAAACAACAGAACAACGGAACAATATCCAGATGGTATATTCCATCCACACTGTGAGTTACACCATATCAAAAAGGAGAATATAGGACTTATAGAAGTTATGGGATTGGCAGTTTTGCCAGCAAGGTTGAAAAATGAATTAAAGAATTTAGAATATTTTTTAGTAAATAAAGACTATATAGAACAGATAAATGAAAAAGAAGAATTATTGAAGCATAAAGAATGGTGTAAAGAAATTATTCAAAGATATAAAGATATAAATAATGATAATGTGGGTAAAATATTACGAAATGAGGTAGGAACTAAATTCTTAAAGGTGCTTGAGCACGCTGGTGTTTTCAAAAGGGATAAACAAGGACAAGACGCTTTCAATATGTTTATTAAAGGATTATAACTTTAAAGGCTGTTCTAGTAAAGGTTATAATATTAGTGTATAACGGGAAACAAAAAACGCAAACATTACAGTTAGGTTACTCTAATCTTTTTTCATTCAGACAGTTAGTGTTATAACTAAGTGGAATTTGGATAAGACTCTGAATTTAAATTCTGAGCCTTATCCTTTAAAATCTCTATTTAGTTTTTATTTCATAGTTCTAAACATAACCTTTTGAGCAGGCATAGCTGCTTTAATAGCATCAGCCTTATCCTGTGATATAATTCCGGCAGTTACAAGTTCAGCTGTGAAATCAGTCTTTTCTTTCTTATTATTTTCGAAATAAGTCTTACGTTCAGTCTCAGTCATATTTTTAATCTTATCAATTTCTGCTTTTCTATCAGTTTCTTTTTGTTTCATATAGTCTACAATCTTAGTTTCTTCATCTTGGGTAATAGTTCCGTTCGTTACTAGTTTATCAAGCTCAGCTTTAAGCATTTCTTGATTTCCTCCGAACCCTTTTCCGCCAGGTCCTTGGTGAATTACCTTAGCTACAGCATCAGCTTGGTCTTTAGTTATAGTTCCAGCTGTTACAAGGCTGCTTAGTAAATTAGTTTTTTCTGCCGGCTTATTGTTTTCAAAGTAAGTCTTACGTTCAGCTTCAGTCATGTTTTTTACTTTATCCATCTCTGCTTGTCTTGCAGCATGTTCTTGAGTAATGCTGTTTAATATGGCAGTCTCTTGGTCAGCAGTAATAGTTCCAGCAGCAACTAATTTATCAAGCTCAGTTTTAGCTTGTTCTGGATTTTCTCCACGTTCTTTACCGCTAGGTCCTTTATGGCTTACATTAGATATGGCATCAGCTTGAGCCTGTGTTAAAGTTCCATTGGTTACAAGTTCACTTAAGAAGTTAGTTTTTTCTGCCGGCTTATTGTTTTCAAAGTAAGTCTTACGTTCAGCTTCAGTCATGTTTTTTACTTTATCCATCTCTGTCTGTCTTTCAGTATATTTTTGTTTAAAGTAATCCAAGACTTTAGTTTCTTGGTCAGCAGTGATAGTTCCGTCCGTTACTAACTTATCAAGCTCTGTTTTCATATTGTCTGATATGTTTTGCTTATTCATTCTAGCTTCCTGTCTTTTAGTACTTGCTCCTGCTAATGTATTTGTATTACTTTTTGCAAAGACGTAACTTCCTGTTGATAGAAGAACACCTCCAGCTACTACTGCAGTTATTATTTTGCTTACTAATTTTTGGCTTTTCATTTTATACTCTCCTTTAAATGTTTTATTTTTAAAACTTGTTGGTTTCTATATATTTATAATACAGCTCCTATGTCACAGTTTAGTTACAACTTGGTTAATATTTCATAGATAATGATTAATAGTTTGTGAACGTTTTATATATTTGAATTTTTACGTAGCATTTTATTATTCACACAATCTTAATCATAATATTGAATTTTGTAATTTAATTAGGATTAGTAGTAAATACTAGAATATAATAATGTTTTACAAAGAGTGGTGATTTTAGTGGAAGCTACTAATTTAAATAATGATAATACAAATAAAAAAGCAGATTATACACCCTTAAGCAGCGATATAACCTGTAATTTAGATAAACTAAAAACTATTTTTGTATACCCAGAAAATAGAGATTTTATTATTAGAGGTATTAATATAAAAGCTTTAAATAAAGATGGAGCTGTAATTTGTTTACATGGTATCGTTGACGCTAATATGATACAGAATAACATCATTGAACCCTTGTTAGGAAGCTCAGTTACAAATGAAAATAACGAAGACATATGCACATTTTTGATGAAAAACATTTTAACAGGAAAAAATGTTAAAACGGTTAATAACTTTAAACAAGTTTCAGATGAAATTGTTAATGGCAATAGTATACTGCTTATTGAAGGTCAGAGTGAAGCAATTTCTATTTCCACCGCACAATATGAACATAGGTCGGTAGAAAAGCCTACTGCTGAAAATACACTTAAGGGTCCGAAAGAATCATTTACCGAGGATTGTGGTGTAAATCGTTCTCTTATCAGGAAGCATTTAAGGAATTCAAGACTTATCACAGAAAGCTTTATTCTTAATAGCAAGGTTTTTAATGAGATTTTTATTATGTATGAAAAGGATATTGCTAATCCTAAATTAATAGAGGAGGTTAAAGAAAGAATAGGAAAAATAAGCGTAGAAAATATAAAAAATCTTTCGATTTTAGAACAGCATCTAGAAGATAGGACTTACTCATTAATACCGACAGTATTAATGACTGAAAGACCAGATAGGGTGTCAGCATTTCTCGAAGAAGGATATGTAGCGATGCTCATGGAAGGAGCACCCTATGCTTTAATAGTTCCTGTAACTTTTTGGTCATTTTTTCATACTCCTGAGGATATGTATCAAAGATGGTCATATGGAAACTTTATGAGAATGATAAGACTGTTTGCCTGTTACATTGCACTACTTATGCCAGGATTATATATCGCAGTAAGCAGTTATCATGCAGATATGATCCCCACAGATTTAGTTCTTGCTATATCTGCAAGTAGAGAAAAACTCCCTTTTCCAGCTATAATTGAGGTTTTAATAATGGAGATTTCTTTTGATTTAATAAGAGAAGCAGGAATAAGAGTTCCCACGCCTATAGGACCTACAATTGGAATAGTTGGCGCGCTTATCCTAGGGCAGGCAGCAGTTCAAGCAAATATTGTAAGTCCAATTTTAGTAATTGTTGTATCCTTAACAGGGCTTTCATCCTTTGCTATTCCAGAAAATAGTCTGAACTTTATGATTAGAATAGGAAGATATATATTTTTATTTTCTGGGGTTATGATGGGTTTTTATGGGATAGCTGTATGTTTTGCTGTGATTATAACCTACCTGGGAACAGTAAGTTCCTTTGGAGTTCCTTTCAATACGCCTATGTCACCACATTATAGATCCTCAAAGGATATGGTTATTAGACCACCAGTATGGAAACAATGGCTTAGGCCAATGTTTATGAATCCTCTGGATAAAAAAAGAAGCAAGAAACCAGAAGAGGAGTGATTTTAGTGTTTAAGCAAGCTAACAACAAAACAGGAACGAGGGAATTATTGGCAATTATTGTTTTTACAATAGGTATACAGGCGTCAGACACAACACCAACACTACTCTTTAAGGATGGGAAAAATGCCGCCTGGATGATGGTATTGGTGGCCTCAATCATTCCTTTTATTTGCCTTCTAGCACTTATAAAATTACTGAAAAGATACAAAGATAAAGGGTTGATGGAAGTTGTATATCAGTTAACAGGGAAATTTATTGGATTTATTATTGGCATGATGTTAACTATCCAGTTAATATTATTTACTGCAATTAATACTAGAAGCTATATAGACATACTTTCAAATGTATTTTTTCAGAGTACGCCTCTAATGGTTTTATATATAATACTAATTTTAGGTAGTTTCACAATAGCAAACTTTGGAATAGAAGCAATCGGGAGACTTGCATGGATAAGCTTTTTCTACGTTATGATATCAATAATAGTCTTTATCCTGCTAGTTTGGAAAGAGCTTAATATAGATTACCTTTTTCCAATTTTGGGGCCGGGTATTAAAGACATTATAAAAAATGGAATAACTAACAGTACAATTTTTGGTGAAATAATTTTTTTTGCTATATTATTTCCTCATGTAAGGAGTTCTAATGCCTATAAAACTGCAAGTATTTTAGGCTTAGGGTTTGTAACAATTTTGATTTCTGGGTTTTGTGCAATATACATAATGGCTTTCGATTACCCACCAGCAGTAATTATAAATTATCCTTATCAGACACTTGCAAGGCTTATTTATGTAGGGAGATTTCTTGGTAACCTTGAAGCCTTCTTTTTAGCCTTTTGGGTTATAGCCTCAATTATACGTTTCTCCGTGTACCTTTATTTGGATGCTATTTTTTTAGGACACACACTAAAGCTAAGGCAATTTGAACCTTTAATTCTCACCTGTGCCGCATTAGCAATGGTTATTGGATTGATTCCGGAGAATTTTTTTCAAGCTATTGAAGTAGCAAAAAAATTTTTATTGAAAATAACATTGATATCTATCTATTCCCTACCTTTTATCCTTTTGATTATTTCACAATTGAAAGGAGATTATAAAAATGAAACTTAGAAAAATTAGCTTTTTTATGATTCTAATATTAATAACAGTTTTGTTTACAGGATGTTGGGATAAAATTGAAATAGAAGAGCAAGGATATGTTGCAGCTATTGGAGTAGATAAAGGAACTGGAAAAATGCTAAGGATTACCTTTCAAATTATAAATCCTAAAGCAGGTGGGGGAGGCGGTGCATCAAATCAAGGATCAGGAGGTGGCGGAGGCAGTAGCAAAGCATCGGATATTATCACAATAGAATCTCCTGGAATGCTTATTGCTAGGGAGATTGTTAGCATTTCAGTAACAAGGAAAATATCTCTCTCACATGCGAAGATTTTAGTTATAGGTGAGGAGTTAGCCAAAACAGATCAGTTTTTTCGAATTCTAGAGTCATCTTTGCGTGAAAAGGAAATTAGACGTTCTATGAATATAATGATATCGAGAGAAAAGGCAGAAGAGTTTATTAGCAATAATAAACCTATTCTAGAAGACAGACCAGAAAAGTTTTTTCAGTTTATGGCAAGGAGATGGAAGGATACTGGACTTGTTCCTCCGAAGTCAACCTTAAATAGGTTTATGCAGCGTACTGAAGAAGCAGGAAGTCTTTTTTTAACTACCTATGGTACTGCTAAAACTTTTCCTGACAGAGAAGGAAAAAATGAAGCAGATTTTCTTCCAGGTCAGGTTCCAAAGGTAGGAGGTAACCCTACTGAAATAATAGGATCAGCGGTCTTTTGTAAAGGTAAGATGATTGGTAGTTTAACAGGAGATGAAACTAGATTAGTTTCGCTTTTAAGACCGAAAGCTGAAGTGAATAGCATGTTATTTAGCATCCCAGACCCCTTAAAGAACGAGTATCTAATGGGAGTACGAGTTACGAAACAAAAGGGTAGCAAGATTAATATAGATGTTAGTGATGGCCCTCTTACTATAGATATTACTGTGCCAATTCTTATAGACGTATTAGCTATTCCAAGCTTCGAAAGTTATCCGGAAGATATAGGGAAGCAAGACATATTAAAACAGGCAATAGGAAGTCATTTTGAAAAAGAATCAATGAAGTTAATAAAAAAAGCTCAAAATGAGCTAAATGGAGATCCTTTTTTATGGGAGCTTGCGGCAAGAAAAAAGTTTTTAACCCAAGATGCTTATAAAAAATATAATTGGTTAAAGGCATTCCCTAAAGCGCAGGTGACTGTTCATTATAAAGCAATTATAAAAAGTTTTGGAAAACAGCTAGATCCACCTAAGGAAAATGAATCAAAATAATGATATAGGATGGTTTTAAATATGGGACGATTATTTTTTGTGCTTTATTTAGTTGTAACTTGGAATACACTTAGGTTTGGAAGAATAGTATGGAAACAAGGAAAGAGGTTCAGTAGTGTTATTATTGTGAGTATAGCTTTAATATTGGTAGGATTAGCGACTTGGGTATTTTTACTAGGACCTAGATAACTTAAGACAAATTTATATACTACAGAAACAAGGAAATGTTTTGTATTAAAATATTATAGATAGTGAAATTTAGAGGTGCTTTTATTGAACCTTGAATAAATTTATTTTTTAACTCCTAAAATAGATGAAGAAACAAATAGAAAATGATTTAAAAGAACTTAAGATATATATACTTGAGTTCTTTTTGGTATTTCTGTAACATATTGAAATGTTTTGATAAATTTATAAATTTGTCTGTTATTGTAATTATATTACATATATAATATCGAAAAATATACAAACTAACAATAATTTTTACATATGTATAAACTAATTTAAAAATACTACGAAAAATAAATATAACAAATATTCAAAGGGATGGTGTAGTAATGCTGAGAGAGTTATTCGTAAATATAAATATCTTAATTTCTTTTATATTTATAGCATTCATATACTTAAAGGATCATTCTTTAAATTATGAGTGTGGAATAAAAACAAGATGCGTCTCAGGGGTTGCTAGCGGGGTTCTAGGGATTTTACTGATGATCTTTGGAATTCATAGTAGTGGTATTATTTCGGTTGATTTGAGGTTTATTGCAGTTATTTTAGTAGCTATTTATACAGGCACTCTTCCAGCTGTGATTTCTGCATCTATAATAGATGTGTTTAGAATATTATATTTTGGATTAAATATATCTTCAATAATTAGCTCAATAACTTTAATGGTTATTGCCATTGGATGCGGGATAATATCTAAGTTAGATTTAGAAGAAGAGAAAAAGTGGTTTATGATGTTTACATATAGTATAGCAGCAGTCACAATAAATCTAACGATATTATTAAAAAATCGAATTGATTTTCATTTGTTAATTTTTCAATTTTGGATTGCATCTATAAGTGCTGGCTTCATTATTTATTTTGTTACACAATATATTATTGAATCCAATAGGCTTTTTAAGAGATTTAGAGAGCAATCTACAAAGGACTTCTTAACAGGATTAAATAATACTAGACAGTTTAATTTATTGTTTGATGACATGGTTAGTAAAGTTAAGAAGAATGGGAAAATCGAAAAGTTTTCTCTTATCATCATAGATGTAGATCACTTTAAGAAGATTAATGACACCTATGGTCATCCTTCAGGAGATGCTATACTCAAGCAGCTTGCAGTGGTTATGTCTAGCATATGCAGTTCGAATGATATTATTTCTCGAATAGGTGGAGAAGAATTTTCTATCCTGCTACCTAATTACAACTATATGAAAGCTTCAGTAATTGCTGAGAAAATTAGAAAATCCATAAGAAAACATAAGTTTTTGCTTCCAGAGGGAGTAGAGGTAAGTTGTACTGTTTCAATAGGAGTTGCAACGTATCCAGATACGGTTACTTGTGCTGATATGCTGATAAGTAAAGCGGACCAAGCTCTTTATGAGGCAAAAAAACTTGGACGCAATCAGGTATACTGTGTCGGTAAAAATTGTGAGATGATACGATTTGTAGATTCTTTTTAAATAATCGGATAAACAGAGTTTTTAGTATCAAATTGAGTATTAGAATTATTAATCATGGGATAAATATTAAAAATAAACAATATATAAAAAGCATAATAGGTAGTGAATACTTATTATGCTTTTTATATATTGTTTATTAACCTGTATTTTAGCACTCAAATACACTTGTTCATAGTCTTATATTCCGTGTTTTAGTTATTAAAAAAAATTATAATTTAGTAAGTATAATAGGAGCTCCATCTGTTATAACTATTGTATGTTCATATTGAGCAACTAAACACCCATCTTCAGTTCTTAAAGTCCAGCCATCATTATCTTCCACAGTAAACTCGGATGTAATAGAAATGAAGGGTTCCACAGCGAGCACTAGTCCATATTTCAATAGATAATCCTGCGATTTATCGAAAAAGTTAGGTATATACTCTGGCTCCTCATGAAGCCTTTTTCCAATACCATGACCAGTTAAGTCTTTTATTACCGTAAAACCATTGTTTCTCGCCTCATTATGTATGGCTCTTCCAAGTTGATTTATCTTAACACCGGGCCTAGCTTTTTCCATGGCCTTATAAAAAGCTGATTCAGAACACTCACACAACTTTTTTGCTAAGTTAGATACAGGTTCAACTGCTATAGTAATACCTGTGTCTGCAAAATACCCGTTTAATTCAGCAGAAATATCAACATTTACTATATCACCAGCGTTTACTACTCTGTCACCTGGGATTCCATGGGCAGCTACATCATTTATGCTTATGCAAGTGCTTCCTGGAAAGTTATATTCCTGTCTAGGAGCGGACTTTGCTCCGTATTCTAGCAGGACCTTTTCGCCTATTGAGTCGAGCTCAGCAGTTGTAATACCTGGCTTGATGTTTTTAACCATTTCTTCTCTTGCTGATGCAACAATTCTGCCTATTTTCTTTAAAGCCTCCAAATCATTTTCCGAGGTTATTATCATTAATATATCAATCCTTTCTCTTAAGATTTTTATTAAGATTAATTTTTAAAAACAATAAAATAATAACTAGTCGTAAAGGTATAATAATAGTATGATATTAAATGGAAATATAATTCTATAGGAGGTGTTTTGGGTGGATCGTTCAAAGCAATTAGGTGAAGAAAGTGTAGGACGACTATTATGGAAATTTTCCATTCCTGCAATAGTGGGAATGGTTGTAAATGCACTATATAATATAGTAGATAGAATATTTGTAGGAAGAGGAGTTGGAATGCTAGGGATTTCAGCAACAACTATAGCTTTTCCTATTGCGATTATTATTATGGCTTTCGGCATGCTTGTGGGAATAGGTTCTGCGGCCACAGTTTCAATAAAACTCGGTCAAAAGAACAAAGAAGAAGCTGAACATATCTTAGGAAATGCATTTACTCTAATAATTATAGTATCTATTTCGGTAACTGTTTTAGGGATTGCCTTTGAGGAGCCTCTTTTAAGACTGTTTGGGGCCAGTGAAGAGGTTCTACCATTAGCAAAACAGTTTATTACTATAATTTTGCTAGGTGCTGTACTTCAAAATATAGGGTTTGGACTTAATAATATAATTCGATCTGAAGGAAATCCTAGAATGGCAATGATTACTATGTTAATTGGGGCTATATTAAATACTATTTTCAATCCACTTTTTATATTTGTATTCCATTTGGGAATAAGAGGGTCAGCTCTTGCAACTATAATTTCACAATCAGTTTGTTCAGTATGGGTGCTTTCATATTTCATGGGTAAAAAAAGTACGTTGAAACTAAAGACTTCTAATTTAAAGTTGAATTCGTATATTGTAAAACAGATATTTGCTATTGGTATGGCTCCGTTCTTGATGCAGCTAGCTGCTAGTGTAATAAATATAACTTTAAATAAAAGTTTGGAAGTATATGGAGGAGATATAGCTATTGCAGCTATGGGAATTATAAATAGTGTAGTGATGCTAATATTAATGCCTATCTTTGGCATAAATCAAGGTTCTCAGCCTATTATTGGATATAATTATGGAGCTAAAAATTTTGAAAGGGTAAAGAACGCTTTAAAGTTAGCTGTGTTTGCTGCAACAGGCATTTCTACTTTGGGGTTTATTATAGTAGAATTGTTTCCAAGGGCAATCATAAGTGTTTTTAGTAGCAGTAATACTCAATTAATAGATATTGGCTCAAAGGGAATTCGAATATTTTTAGTCATGCTTCCTATTATAGGATTTCAAATTGTAAGTTCAAATTATTTTCAGGCCGTAGGAAAAGCTAAGATTTCTACTTTTCTAGCTTTATCAAGACAGGTTATAGTATTATTACCACTACTTCTTATTTTACCTGGTTTTTTCAAGTTAAATGGAGTTTGGGCTGCGGGACCTACTGCTGATGCTATTTCCTCAATACTTACTGGCGGATTTCTTCTCAGAGAGATAAAGCGTTTAGGTGATGCTGAAACAAAAATCAGCTAGGTTTTACTCTTTTTTCAAAGTGGAGTTAAAGAACAATTTGATGATTCATCAGATTAAGAATAAGGTGGGGCTTATTGCCCCATCTTATTTAAATTTCAGTGCATATACAGAGTTAAAGAGTTAATAGATTGAAGATGCTTTTTTAAAACTTTAATTTTTGCTATTTTACGTATTAATCTATAAAATTCTTCTATTAGGTAGGGCGAAATTTTGGAATGAGACTATTATTTAGCAATAAACTGCATCTGGTGTATCACTATGAGTATTATGAAGTTTTTTAGAGAAAAAGTTAAAAAAATGAATATAATTTAAAATAAATAGATATAATACTAATGTTTATAGGTTATAAAAATGATAAGATTACATTCGTCGCTTGGATAAGTGATAAACAAAAGTCGTAAAGATGTTATTGACACTTAGTAAATATTTATGATAGTATGTGAAGACAGTTGAGAATTAGAAAAACACTCGAAAAATTCTTGACAAAACAAAAACAACTTGATAGAATATTGAGGTGTTGAAATAAAACAAATTGATCTTTGAAAATTAAACAGAGTGAAGATAAGTAAAACTTATTTTTAAATAAACCAGCAATTCTTTGAGTTACTTTTAGAGTAACAAACAGTAATGAGTCACAAACTTTTAAATTGAGAGTTTGATCCTGGCTCAGGACGAACGCTGGCGGCGTGCCTAACACATGCAAGTCGAGCGATGAAATCCTTCGGGATGGATTAGCGGCGGACGGGTGAGTAACACGTGGGTAACCTACCTCAAAGAGGGGGATAGCCTCCCGAAAGGGAGATTAATACCGCATAATATTAGTTTTTCGCATGAAGGACTAATTAAAGGAGTAATCCGCTTTGAGATGGACCCGCGGCGCATTAGCTAGTTGGTGAGGTAAAGGCTCACCAAGGCGACGATGCGTAGCCGACCTGAGAGGGTGATCGGCCACATTGGAACTGAGATACGGTCCAGACTCCTACGGGAGGCAGCAGTGGGGAATATTGCACAATGGGCGAAAGCCTGATGCAGCAACGCCGCGTGAGTGATGAAGGCCTTCGGGTTGTAAAGCTCTGTCTTTGGGGACGATAATGACGGTACCCAAGGAGGAAGCCACGGCTAACTACGTGCCAGCAGCCGCGGTAATACGTAGGTGGCAAGCGTTGTCCGGATTTACTGGGCGTAAAGGATGCGTAGGCGGATATTTAAGTGAGATGTGAAATTCCCGGGCTTAACTTGGGAGCTGCATTTCAAACTGGATATCTAGAGTGTGGGAGAGGAGAATGGAATTCCTAGTGTAGCGGTGAAATGCGTAGAGATTAGGAAGAACACCAGTGGCGAAGGCGATTCTCTGGACCATAACTGACGCTGAGGCATGAAAGCGTGGGTAGCAAACAGGATTAGATACCCTGGTAGTCCACGCCGTAAACGATGAGTACTAGGTGTAGGAGGGTCCAACCTTCTGTGCCGCAGTTAACACAATAAGTACTCCGCCTGGGAAGTACGATCGCAAGATTAAAACTCAAAGGAATTGACGGGGGCCCGCACAAGCAGCGGAGCATGTGGTTTAATTCGAAGCAACGCGAAGAACCTTACCTGGACTTGACATCCCCTGAATTACTCGTAATGGAGGAAGCCCTTCGGGGCAGGGAGACAGGTGGTGCATGGTTGTCGTCAGCTCGTGTCGTGAGATGTTAGGTTAAGTCCTGCAACGAGCGCAACCCTTATCATTAGTTGCTACCATTAAGTTGAGCACTCTAGTGAGACTGCCCGGGTTAACCGGGAGGAAGGTGGGGATGACGTCAAATCATCATGCCCCTTATGTCCAGGGCTACACACGTGCTACAATGGTGAGTACAATTAGATGCAAACCCGCGAGGGGGAGCCAAACTAAAAAACTCATCCCAGTTCGGATTGTAGGCTGAAACTCGCCTACATGAAGCTGGAGTTGCTAGTAATCGCGAATCAGAATGTCGCGGTGAATACGTTCCCGGGCCTTGTACACACCGCCCGTCACACCATGAGAGCTGGCAACACCCGAAGTCCGTGAGGTAACCGTAAGGAGCCAGCGGCCGAAGGTGGGGTCAGTGATTGGGGTGAAGTCGTAACAAGGTAGCCGTAGGAGAACCTGCGGCTGGATCACCTCCTTTCTAAGGAATAATAACTAGAAGCTTAGGTTTTTAGTTACATTGGAATTTTGGTTTATACTCTGTTTAATTTTGAGAGATTATAAAATAGATCTTTCGAAAATTAAGTGTTGTTAATTAGATATGGATAGTTATTCATATGAATTATCAACCGTTAATTTAAATATGGGGGTATAGCTCAGCTGGGAGAGCACCTGCCTTGCACGCAGGGGGTCAAGGGTTCGAATCCCTTTATCTCCACCATTGTTCTTTGAAAATTGCACAGTGATAAGCGTTAAATAATGAAAGTTATTTAACATAAATTAAGTAAAGCTAAAGGTATGATTACTTAAATATGGATATTTATATCTGTACTAAAGTATCAATAACACCTTTGTAGATTTATAAACTAAAACTAGAAAATTGATAGAAGCAAGCAGTTCAAGGAAGGACTCGAGTGAAGAGCGGAGTTTACTTATGGTAAATGAGCATCTGAAAGAGAGGCCTGACGCAGAAATGCGAAGCTTATAGCAATTTTCGGTCAACTAGGTCAAGCTACAAAGGGCGCATGGTGAATGCCTTGGCACCAGTAGCCGATGAAGGACGCGATAAGCTGCGATAAGCTTCGGGTAGGCGCAAATAGCCTGCGATCCGGAGATTTCCGAATGGGGCAACCCACATAGCTAACGCTATGTACTGTAAACTGAATTCATAGGTTTATAGAGGTAGACCCGGGGAACTGAAACATCTAAGTACCCGGAGGAAGAGAAAGAAAAATCGATTTCCTAAGTAGCGGCGAGCGAAAGGGAAAGAGCCCAAACCAGGAACTTGTTCCTGGGGTTGCGGACAGATCATAAAAGGAAGTAGGAATTAATTGAAGAGAGCTGGAAGGCTCCGCCATAGAAGGTAACAGCCCTGTAGATGAAAATGAAAACTTCTAGATCTGATCCAGAGTACCACGAGACACGTGAAACCTTGTGGGAAGCAGGGAGGACCACCTCCCAAGGCTAAATACTAACTGGTGACCGATAGTGAAGCAGTACCGTGAGGGAAAGGTGAAAAGAACCCCGGAAGGGGAGTGAAATAGAACCTGAAACCGTGTGTCCACAATCAGTCGAAGCAGTTTTACCTGCGACGACGTGCTTTTTGTAGAACGAGCCAGCGAGTTACGATGTGTAGCAAGGTTAAGTATTTAAGATACGTAGCCGAAGGGAAACCGAGTCTGAATAGGGCAAAAAGTTGCATGTCGTAGACCCGAAACCGGGTGACCTATCCATGGACAGGTTGAAGCGGAAGTAAAATTCCGTGGAGGACCGAACCACATTGGTGTTGAAAAACCATGGGATGAGCTGTGGATAGCGGAGAAATTCCAATCGAACTCGGAGATAGCTGGTTCTCCTCGAAATAGCTTTAGGGCTAGCGTTTTGAATGAGTAGTGGAGGTAGAGCACTGAATGGGCTAGGGGCTGACAACAGTTACTGAACCCTATCAAACTCCGAATGCCATATACTTGAATCAAAGCAGTCAGACTACGAATGATAAGATCCGTGGTCAAAAGGGAAACAGCCCAGACCATCAGCTAAGGTCCCAAAGTGTAAGTTAAGTGGAAAAGGATGTGGGATTTCTAAGACAACTAGGATGTTGGCTTAGAAGCAGCCACTCATTTAAAGAGTGCGTAATAGCTCACTAGTCGAGAGATCCTGCGCCGAAGATGTTCGGGGCTAAAACTTACCACCGAAGCTATGGATTGATACGTAAGTATCAGTGGTAGAGGAGCTTCCTGTATGGGTTGAAGTCGTACCGTAAGGAGCGGTGGACTGTACAGGAGTGAGTATGCTGGCATAAGTAGCGAGAAATAAGTGAGAATCTTATTGGTCGAAAACCTAAGGTTTCCTGAGGAAGGCTCGTCCGCTCAGGGTTAGTCGGGACCTAAGCCGAGGCCGAAAGGCGTAGGTGATGGACAATCGGTTGATATTCCGATACCACCAATTTGCGTTATTACAAATGGGATGACGCAGGAGGATAAGATGTGCGCACTATTGGATGTGCGTCTAAGCACTTAGACAGACTAGATAGGCAAATCCGTTTAGTCAATGTTGAGGTGTGATGGGGAGCCCTTATGGGCGAAGTATCTGATTCCACGCTGCCAAGAAAAGTCTCTATGGAGTAAATTGGTGCCCGTACCGCAAACCGACACAGGTAGGTGAGGAGAGAATCCTAAGACCAGCGGAAGAATTGTTGTCAAGGAACTCGGCAAATTGACCCCGTAACTTCGGGAGAAGGGGTGCCACCGCAAGGTGGTCGCAGAGAATAGGCCCAAGCAACTGTTTAGCAAAAACACAGGTCTCTGCTAAAGCGAAAGCTGATGTATAGGGGCTGACGCCTGCCCGGTGCTGGAAGGTTAAGGGGAACACTTAGCGTAAGCGAAGGTGTGAACTTAAGCCCCAGTAAACGGCGGCCGTAACTATAACGGTCCTAAGGTAGCGAAATTCCTTGTCGGGTAAGTTCCGACCCGCACGAATGGCGTAATGACTTGGGCACTGTCTCGACAACAAATCCGGCGAAATTGTATTGCGAGTGAAGATGCTCGCTACCCGCGATTGGACGGAAAGACCCCGTAGAGCTTTACTGTAGCTTAGCATTGAGTCTCGGTATTGTCTGTACAGGATAGGTGGGAGACTGCGAAGCAGAGGCGTCAGCCTTTGTGGAGTCGTCCTTGGGATACCACCCTGATAGTACTGGGATTCTAACCGGCGGCCATGAATCTGGTCACGGGACATTGTTAGGTGGGCAGTTTGACTGGGGCGGTCGCCTCCTAAAAAGTAACGGAGGCGCCCAAAGGTTCCCTCAGAACGGTTGGAAATCGTTCGTAGAGTGCAAAGGCAGAAGGGAGCCTGACTGCGACACAAACAAGTGGAGCAGGGACGAAAGTCGGGCTTAGTGATCCGGTGGTACCTCGTGGGAGGGCCATCGCTCAACGGATAAAAGCTACCTCGGGGATAACAGGCTGATCTCCCCCAAGAGTCCACATCGACGGGGAGGTTTGGCACCTCGATGTCGGCTCGTCGCATCCTGGGGCTGAAGTAGGTCCCAAGGGTTGGGCTGTTCGCCCATTAAAGCGGCACGCGAGCTGGGTTCAGAACGTCGTGAGACAGTTCGGTCCCTATCCGTCGCGGGCGTAGGAAATTTGAGAGGAGCTGTCCTTAGTACGAGAGGACCGGGATGGACTGACCTCTGGTGCACCAGTTGTTCCGCCAGGAGCACAGCTGGGTAGCTATGTCGGGACGGGATAAACGCTGAAAGCATCTAAGCGTGAAGCCCACCTCAAGATGAGATTTCCCATAGCGTAAGCTAGTAAGACCCCTTGAAGAACACAAGGTTGATAGGTCAGAGGTGTAAGCATGGTAACATGTTCAGCTGACTGATACTAATAGGTCGAGGGCTTGACCTAAAACATCACTGTGCAATTTTGAGAGAACAATTCTTTCAAACAAAAAGTAACAATAAAAATTGATAGAAGCGAGCAGTTCAAGGAAAAGCTTGAGCGAGGAGCAGAGTTTACTTCAGTAAATGAGCACCACAGCGAAGGATTTGACGCAGAAATGCGAAGCTTATAGCAATTTTTGCGAATCTAGTGGTTATGACGTGAAGGTTACACCCGTTCCCATTCCGAACACGATGGTTAAGCTTCACAGTGCCGATGGTACTGCACGGGAGACTGTGTGGAAGAGTAGGTCGCTGCTAGGTTAATGATAAAAAGACGCTAAGTTTAAATACTTAGTGTCTTTTTTATTTGTAGTGAATCAACTATACAAACTTATAAAAATAATATTTAAAGTAAGTAAGAGCCTACAGAAGCCAAGTATATCTAATGATTAGCATTTATAAACAGAATTATTGGCATCAGATGGAGTTCCAACTCCATCTGATGTTTATTAATATAGTGTGATGGGAGTATTAGAGCGGGTAGTCATCGGATAAAAATATGTTGGAGTAAATGGAATAAGGTATAGCGCTTTGAGATAGTTCTATATAAACAAAAATTTATTGCTTTATCTGAATGAAATACTACAGTGTTAACCTGTGTTTGAATAAAAAAAATTCAAAACTATAGTTATATTTAATTCGGAGTGTTCATAAATATTAAATATAGATAAATGATATCAAAGAAAAAGCTTCGATATCATCTACCTATAAAAAGGAATTAAAAAAACTATAAAGGGGGATGCAAGATGAAAACGCAAATTAGACTAAGAATGAGTGCACATGATGCTCATTATGGAGGAAATCTTGTTGATGGAGCAAGAATGATGCAACTATTTGGAGATGTAGCAACAGAACTTTTAATTAAAAATGACGGAGATGAAGGCCTATTTAGGGCATACGATAATGTTGAGTTTTTGGCTCCAGTATATGCAGGTGACTATATAGAAGTTGAAGGGGAAATCACTGAAATAGGAAACAGCTCAAGAAAAATGATTTTTGAAGCAAGAAAGGTAGTAGTGCCAAGAACAGATGTAAATGATTCTGCAGCTGACTCTTTAGAGAAACCAATAGTCGTATGTAGAGCCTCTGGTACTTGTGTAGTACCTAAAGATAAGCAAAGAAAAAAATAACTAGTTAAAATAAAGTTTACAAAATAGTAATAATTAAATTTTAATTACAATATAAATTAACATAAGGAAAATATAAACTAAAAGTTAGCATAATAATGCTTAATACATTGATTTAAATTGAAAATTAAATAGAATTAATACATAAATAGAGGCGCAGGTGAAAGGGTAGTTTATAGGTGATAAGGAGAATAACCCTCCAACACTATAGATGAAGGATTCATTTGCCGAAAGAATATATTAGGTGTTTGGTATGTTCTTGGGGAGAATGGCACAATAGCTTACTCCTTGCCATGAATGGTATTCATGGAGCGCTATTTATGTAATGAAAAGGAAATTTTCATTGCATGAATGGCAAACTAAAATTATGTTTTTAGAAGCATTGAAGATTTTCAATGCTTTTTATTTTTATTAAATGTTTTAATTTATGATTAAAGCATATTTTTAGTAAGTCGCTACATGCAACAGGGGGGATTGTCATGGAAAAATTAATCATCACAGCAGCTATTTGTGGTGCTGAAGTTACAAAGAATCATAATCCTAATGTACCTTACACAGTGGAGGAGATAGGAAGAGAGGCTGAAGCTGCTTATAAGGCAGGAGCAAGCATAATTCATCTTCATGTGAGATGGGATGATGGTACTCCTACGCAAGATAGAGAAAGATTTAGAAAATGCATTGATGAAATCAAAAGAAGATGTCCAGATGTAATTGTACAACCTTCTACAGGAGGTGCTGTTGGAATGAGTGATGAAGAAAGATTACAGCCTGTAGATTTAAGACCAGAAATGGCAACATTGGATTGCGGAACTTGTAATTTTGGAGGAGATGACGTTTTTGTAAACACAGAAAATTCTATTAGGGTATTTGGAAAGAAGATGATCGATCTAGGAGTAAAGCCTGAAATAGAAGTGTTTGACAAAGGGATGATTGATATGGCACTTAGGCTTTATAAAAAAGAATTCATTAAAGCACCGATGCATTTTAATTTTGTATTAGGTGTAAATGGTGGAATTTCTGCAACAGCTAGAGACTTGGTGTTTATGGCAGGAAGTATTCCACAAGGAAGTACTTTTACTGTAGCAGGAATCGGAAAAAGTGAGTTTGAAATGGCTGCTTTATCAATAATAATGGGTGGACATGTTAGAGTAGGATTTGAGGATAACATTTACATTTCTAAAGGAGTACTGGCTAAATCGAATGGTGAATTAGTAGAAAAAGTAGTTAGAATAGCTAAAGAGTTTGGAAGAGATATTGCGAGCCCAGACGAGGCTAGAAGAATTATGGGTATTAGCAAATAAATGCCTCTATTTGCTATGCTATAAAAACGTATTCATGTAAAGGTGTATTTTTGGCATAATAGAAAACGAATAAATTGAAGAAGTTAGGTCATTTACTTAAACTGATTAGTTATAGATGAAAAAATAAAAATAATAGATATTTAGGGGGAATTTAATTATGAAAAAAGGATGTAAATTTGGAACACATAGGGTATTAGAGCCACAAGGAGTTTTAACACAAGCTGCCTATAAGATAGATAACAATATGGATGTTTACAGTAATGAGTTATTAATAGATGTACAAGCATTAAATATTGACTCAGCGAGCTTTACACAAATTGAAGAGGAAGCAAAAGGTGACATAGAAAAAATCAAAGCTAGAATAATAGAAATAGTAAATGAAAGAGGAAAAATGCAAAATCCTGTGACAGGATCAGGTGGAATGCTTATAGGAACTGTAGCTCAGGTAGGAGAAGACCTAAAGGATAGAGATTTAAAAGTAGGAGATAAAATTGCTTCATTGGTATCTCTTTCATTGACACCATTAAAGATTGAAGAAATTATAGGTGTAAAACCTGAAATAGATAGGGTTGAGGTTAAGGCAAAGGCAATATTATTTGAAAGTGCAATATATGCTAAACTTCCAAGTGACATGCCTGAAACACTTGCATTAGCTGCATTAGATGTTGCAGGAGCTCCAGCACAAACTGCTAAGCTTGTAAAACCTGGACAAAGTGTATTAATTTTAGGTGCTAGCGGGAAATCAGGATTACTTTGCTGCTATGAGGCTATGAAGAGAGTAGGACCAACTGGAAAAGTTATAGGAATGGTTAGAAAACAAGAACAAGCTAAAAAGCTTTTAGAATTAGGTCTATGCCATGAGGCTATAGTAAGTGATGCTCAAAAGCCTGTAGATGTATTAAATAAAACACTAGAGGTAAACGGAGGAAACGAGGTAGACATTTCAATCAACTGTGTAAATATACCTAACAGCGAAATGGCTTGCATACTTCCAGTAAAAGATGGTGGAATTGTTTACTTCTTCTCTATGGCAACAAGCTTTACTAAAGCAGCTCTTGGTGCAGAAGGTATTGGAAAAGATGTAAATATGATAATAGGTAATGGATATACAAAAGATCACGCCGAAATAACACTAGCAGAATTAAGAGAAAGTCAAACTTTAAGAGAAATATTTGAAAAAATGTATGTTTAATTAGAAACTACTTATTCTAAGACATTTCTGAACATTTTTATTGGTGATTGTATGGCAGACTGCATGTGAGATTAGCGAAGTAATTACAAAACTCATAACTCATGTGCCTGTCACCATAACCATTAATTTGGCAAGTAAGTACTTGATAACATTTATCCTATTTATAAAAAACCATACTAATAGGATATATTCATATCAATGACTGCAATCATTACTTGTTGAATTCAAGTTAAAAATAGCACTTAATTATTGGGAGGATTTAAATGAAAAATTATATAAGAAATGAACTGTTTAAAGACATTACAGATGAACAGTGGAATGATTGGAAATGGCAGTTAAGAAATAGAATCGAAACAGTAGATGAACTTAAAAAATATATTCCCCTAACTGAAGAAGAAGAGGAAGGAGCTAGAAAATGCCTTCAATCCTTAAGAATGGCAATTACACCTTATTATTTATCATTAATAGATGTAGATGATATAAATGATCCTATTAGAAAAGAAGCAATACCAACTGGACAAGAGCTTCACAAAGCAGCGGCAGATCAATTAGATCCACTTCATGAAGATGAGGATTCACCAGTACCAGGGTTAACTCATCGATATCCAGACAGAGCACTACTCTTAGTTACAGATCAATGCTCCATGTATTGCAGACATTGTACTAGAAGAAGATTTGCAGGACAAAATGATTCAGCGCTTCCAATGGCACAAGTAGATAAAGCAATCGATTATATATCAAAAACACCAGTAATAAGAGATGTTCTTCTTTCCGGTGGAGACGCGTTACTGCTTTCAGATGATAAGCTGGAATATATCATATCTAAACTAAGAGCCATACCTCATGTTGAAATAGTAAGAATAGGTTCAAGAATCCCAGTAGTTTTACCTCAAAGAATCACACCTGAATTAGTTCAAATGCTTTCAAAATATCATCCAATATGGCTAAATACACATTTTAATCATCCAAATGAAATTACAGAGGAATCAAAGAAGGCTTGTGAAATGTTAGCTAATGCAGGCATCCCACTCGGAAATCAATCTGTTCTCCTGCGGGGTGTAAATGACTGCGTACATGTAATGAAAAAATTAGTCAATGAATTAGTAAAAATAAGAGTTAGACCATACTATATCTATCAATGCGATCTTTCAATGGGCCTTGAGCATTTCAGAACAACAGTATCTAAGGGAATAGAAATTATTGAAGGATTAAGAGGACATACTTCTGGATTCTGTGTTCCTACCTTTGTGGT
The DNA here is from genome assembly GCF_056135525.1 of Clostridium sp. CS1-1. Classification (NCBI taxonomy): domain Bacteria; kingdom Bacillati; phylum Bacillota; class Clostridia; order Eubacteriales; family Clostridiaceae; genus Clostridium; species Clostridium sp. CS1-1. The sequence continues at coordinate 1,448,509 of NZ_CM148680.1, forward strand.
TGATGCACCAGGTGGAGGTGGAAAAACTCCAGTTATGCCGAATTATGTAATTTCTCAAAACCACAGCAAGGTAATTTTGAGGAATTTTGAGGGAGTAATCACAACTTATGAAGAGCCAACAAACTACACTCCAGGCTGTAAATGCGAAGTTTGTAGAGGAGAAAAAGAAGTTAAGAAGGTGGGCGTTGCAGGACTATTAAATGGACAGCAAATGAGCTTGGAACCAGAAGGGTTAGAGAGAAAGAAGAGAAATCATCATAGTCATGAATAAAAAATATATTCTTCAGATGGTTAAAGGATATAGTACCTTATCAATTATAGGAATGGACAAAAATGTTGGAAAAACCACACTACTTAACTACATTTTGCAGGAGTCAAGGGGAAAACTTCCCCTTGGCCTAACTTCTATAGGCAGAGATGGGGAAGAGGAAGATGTTGTAATGGGCACGGAGAAACCTCGGATTTATGTTGAAAAAGGCACTATAATTGCAACAGCTAAAAAGTGTTTGCTTGAGTGTGATATAACCAGAGAAATCATTAAAACTACTGGTATAAATACTGCAATAGGAGAAGTAGTTATTGTTAGAGCTCTTAGCGATGGACATGTAGAACTTGGAGGACCTTCTATCAATGCACATATGGTTAATATATGTAAGTATTTAAGGGAAGCGGGAAGTAACCTCGTCATTGTAGATGGTGCCTTAAGCAGAAAAACCACCGCAGCTCCTTTAATAACAGAAGCTGCCATACTTTCCACAGGAGCAGCTTTATCTGCCAATATGGACAAAGTAGTAGAAAAAACTGCACATACTGTAAAGGTTCTTTCATTGCCAAAAGAAGAGGATGGTGAAGTATGTAGGTTAAGTGAAGATCTACTAAAGGAATTCAGAGTTGGCATCATATTTGATTATAATAATGTGAAAGGCTTAAAGCTTCCTACATCATTAGAGGCTGAAAAGGAGATTATTGAATACTTAAATCAAAGACCAAAGTACGTAACTATAAAAGGAATTGTTTCTGATAAATTGATTTCAGATATTATGAAATCTACAGATAAATATAAAGGTGTAACATTTTTAGCTGAGGATGGCACTAAAGTATTTCTAAAACAGGATACACTGTATAAATTCGAAAAGCAAGGGGGACGGATTAAGGTCACTCATCCAATTAACATTACCTGTGTAAGTGCGAATCCTAAATCACCTTTTGGCTATGAATTTGATAAAGTAAAATTCATTGAGATGCTTAGACAAAATATAGATTTACCAGTATTTGATGTAGTGGGAGGGGATTAGCATTCGATTTTTAGATAAAGAGCAAAGAGAACAGATAGGCTTCAGTTTTATTTTAGATAATCTAAATTTGAATACTGTATACGGTTTAGATGAAAAGAAGTTGCTAAAACCCTTTAAAAAAAGTGAAAGAAGTAGATTAGCAGCAGAACTAGACAATTTGGAAACAGTTATTGAAAGTATAGAGAAAGACAAATCTGTTTATAGAGAGATTGTTACAAGACTACGGAAGCTTAAAGATATAAGAAACTCTTTAAGGAGATGTAAAAACCTAAATATTTTGGATGATGTTGAACTATATGAACTAAAATTTTTTGCAATTATAATGAACGAGGTTATTCAGTGTTATGAAAAACTGAATATAAGCATAATAGGAATAAAGTTTTGTAAACTAGAAGAAGTTATTACACTTTTAGATCCGGAAGGGATGGGAATACCTACATTCTATATCTATGATAAGTATTCGAAGAATCTTAGGAGTTTAAGAGAAAGAAAAAGAGAAATTGAAAATAAAATTTTTGAGGATATAAATGAAGAAACAAAGGCAAAATTGAAGCAGCAAAGATTAGAAATAGTAATTCAAGAAGAACAAGAAGAGATGAGAATAAGGAAAGAGCTTACAGAGCAGCTGTTTGAGTATATTAGTATTATTAACGAGAATATATATTCTATAGGAAAACTAGATTTACTAATAGCAAAGGCTGAATTGACTATAAAATATAAGGGTGTAAGGCCAGAAATCCAAGAAAATATGGAAATTTTAATGGAAGATGCCTTTAATCCAGAGGTGGTAGAAATTCTATTTCAAAAGGGCAAGGAATTTACTCCTATAAGTATAGCCGTAAAAAGCGGAACTACTGTAATAACAGGAGCAAATATGGGGGGCAAAAGTGTAACTTTAAAGACAATTGTTTTAAATATGTTACTAGGACAGATGGGCTTTTTTGTGTTTTGCAAGAAGGCCAAAATTCCTATTCTGGATTTTATTCAATTTATTTCTGATGACATGCAAAATATATCTAAGGGACTTAGTACTTTTGGGGCTGAAATCATTAAGCTGAAGGAAGTATTGAGCTATGTGAAGAACTACGACGGCTTTGTGGCACTAGATGAATTTGCTAGAGGCACAAACCCAAAGGAAGGAATGAATTTAGTAAAGTCTCTTTGTGATTACCTAAATAAATTTTCCACTATTACAGTAATATCTACTCATTATGATGGTGTAGTAAATAAAAACATGACTCATTATCAAGTGATTGGGCTAAAGAACGTGGATTTTGGTGCTCTAAAGCAGAAAATAGACTTAAATAGAAAACAATCTATAGAGATTATTCAAAAACACATGGAATATAAATTGGAAAAGGTCTCAAAAGAAAGTAAAGTGCCGAAAGATGCATTAAACATATCAATGCTTTTAGGACTAGAGCCAGAGCTTATAAGTATAGCAAAGCAATATTATGAAGCTAATCAATTTACAAAATAATAGGAGGCGCACTATGGAAAGTAAGTTAAACTTAAACTTCAAATTAGTTGAGAGTGCAAGACAAAGTGCAAAAAAAATAGCATTAGACATACAGGAATTTATAGATAAGCACACTACGGTTGCTGTTGAAAGAACGATTTGCAGGTTACTTGGAATAGATGGAACAGATAAATTTGGAGTTCCATTACCTAACGTTATAGTTGAAAACATAAAAAAAGGAAATGGATTATCAGTAGGGGCAGCAATGTTTGTTGGAAACGCAATGGTTAACACTAAACTATCTCCACAGGATATTGCTGAAAAGGTTTCAGAGGGAGAACTAGACTTAACCAAGCTACCAATGTCAGATATTTTCGAAATTAAGATGGCAATAAATGAAATTGCTAAGAGTAATGTAGAAAAGATAAGAAAAAACAGAGGGAGAAGAACTGAATTTTTAGACAGATTCGGTGATAAAAAAGGTCCGTATCTTTATGTTATTGTTGCAACAGGTAATATATATGAAGATATTATACAAGCAAAGGCAGCTGCTAAACAGGGAGCTGACATCATAGCAGTAATTAGAACAACTGGTCAAAGCTTACTTGATTATGTGCCTTATGGAGCAACTACAGAGGGCTTTGGAGGAACTTTTGCTACACAAGAAAACTTTAAGCTTATGAGATCAGCACTAGATGAAATAGGAGAAGAGCTTGGAAGATATATTAGACTTTGTAACTACTGTTCAGGCTTGTGTATGCCAGAAATTGCAGCAATGGGAGCTTTTGAAAGACTAGATGTTATGTTAAACGATGCTCTATATGGAATTTTATTTAGAGATATAAATATGCAGAGAACAATTGTAGATCAATATTTTTCAAGAATTATTAATGGTTTTGCGGGGGTTATTATTAATACTGGAGAAGATAACTACCTAACCACAGCAGATGCTATAGAAGAAGCCCATACTGTGCTTGCATCTCAGTTTATAAATGAACAATTTGCAGCACTTGCAGGTATTCCAGAAGAACAAATGGGCCTTGGACATGCGTTTGAAATAAATCCTGATATTAAAAATGGATTTTTGTATGAACTTGCACAAGCACAAATGGCAAGGGAAATATTCCCTAAGTCACCATTAAAATATATGCCTCCAACAAAGTTTATGACTGGAAATATATTCAAGGGGCATGTACAAGATGCATTATTCAATATGATAACCATAATGACTAACCAAAAGCTGCATCTTCTTGGTATGCTAACAGAAGCAATTCACACACCATTTATGTCAGACAGGGCATTATCAATAGAAAATGCTCAATATATATTTAACACAATGGAAGACTTAGGAAATGAAATTACCTTTAAGAAAGGAGGCTTAATAGAACAGAGGGCAGATGAAGTGCTTAATAAGGCACATGATCTAATAACAGAAATTGAAAAAGAGGGGCTATTTAGGACATTAGAACAAGGCAAATTTGGTGGCGTTAAGAGACCTATAAATGGAGGAAAAGGATTAGAAGGTGTAATTCAAAAAGACAAAGAATACTTTAATCCATTTATAAAACTAATGTTAGAAAATTCAACAGATAATAATTGTAAATGTACAGGAGGAGTTAAATAATGGGTGGCGGATTATACTCTACAGGTAAAAAAGATTTTGATAAGAATTTGGACTTGACTAAAGTGAGGCCTTACGGAGATACAATGAATGATGGAAAAGTTCAAGTTAGTTTTACTCTTCCAGTAGAAGATGGGGAAAAAGCAGTTGAAGCAGCCAAAATACTTGCGAAAAAGATGGGAATAGAAGAGCCTTCTGTAGCCTATCACAGTGCTTTAGATAAGGAATATACATTTTGTGTTGTCTATGGTAGCTTAATTCATTCTGTAGATTATACTTCAATTCATGTACAAACAGTTGATGTTCATACAATGGATATGGCTGAAATAAATGAATATATAAAAGAAAATATAAAACGCACGGTTGTAGTTATAGGAGCAAGTACAGGTACAGATGCTCATACAGTTGGGATAGATGCAATTATGAATATGAAGGGTTTTGCAGGGCATTATGGTCTCGAAAGATATGAAATGATTGAAGCTCATAATCTAGGAAGTCAGGTTTCAAACGAAGAATTTGTTAAGAAGGCTGTAGAACTCAAGGCAGACGTGCTCTTAGTGTCCCAAACAGTTACCCAAAAAAATATCCACATACAAAATCTAACCGAATTAGTAGAACTTTTAGAAGCGGAGGGGTTAAGAGATAAAGTAATTTTAGTTTGTGGCGGTCCAAGAATAACACATGAGCTTGCTAAGGAACTTGGTTACGATGCAGGTTTTGGTCCTGGAAAGTATGCAGATGATGTGGCTACTTTCTCTATAGTTGAAATGGTTAGGAGAATAAAAAAATAGGTGGGGGATAATTATGAGTGATAACTCTGAAGTCAAAAAAGGGAATTCGCAGGAACTGAAAAGAAGTTTAAAAGCTAGACATCTTAACATGATAGCTATTGGAGGTGCTATTGGAACTGGTCTATTTTTCGCAAGTGGAGGTTCTATAAGCACAGCTGGACCTGGAGGAGCTCTTGTTGCATATTCAATAATGGGTATATTAGTTTACTTTCTAATGACCTCTTTAGGCGAAATGGCAACATTATTACCTGTATCTGGATCTTTTGAGACCTACGCAACAAAATTTGTTGATCCTGCACTAGGGTTTGCCCTTGGATGGAACTATTGGTTTAACTGGGCTATTACTGTTGCAGCAGAGCTAGTGGCTGCGGCTCTCGTTATAAAATTCTGGTTCCCTAATACTAATACTACTCTATGGAGTATGGTATTTTTGGCAATATTATTTGGAATTAATATTTTATCTGCTAGGGCCTATGGTGAAGGAGAATACTGGTTTGCAGGAATAAAGGTTGTAACTATAATCATATTCCTAATCGTTGGATTCTTAATGATCCTTGGAATCTTAGGTGGCAATACAGATGGCTTTAGCAACTGGGTTATATCTGATGGAGCTGGTAAAAAAGCACCTTTTGTAGGTGGTATGCTGGCAATACTTAATATTTTCCTAATAGCAGGGTTCTCTTTCCAAGGCACTGAACTTGTAGGACTTGCAGCAGGAGAATCAGAAAACCCGGAAAAAAACGTACCAAGAGCTATAAAAACAGTTTTCTGGCGTATTCTCTTATTTTATATAGGTTCAATTATAGTTATCAGTTTCTTAATTCCTTTTACTAACCCAAACCTCTTAAAGAGTGGTGCAGACAATATAGCCTTTAGTCCATTCACAATGGTATTTCAAAAATTAGGTATTGCTTTTGCTGCTAGTATTATGAATGCTGTAATATTGAGTTCAGTACTTTCCTGTGGAAACTCAGGGCTATATGCAGCATCTCGTATGCTTTATTCTATGGCAAAAGAACACAAGGCTCCTGCATTCCTTGGAAAAGTAAACAAAAGAGGGGTTCCAATGAATGCATTATACGTTACTACTCTTGTTGCAAGTACTGCCTTTTTTGCATCCTTAGTAGGTGATGGAAAAATATATTCTATACTTTACAATGCTTCTGGATTATGCGGATTCTTTGCTTGGCTGGGTATAGCAATTTGTCACTTAAGATTCAGAAAAGCTTATACTGCTAATGGCGGAAAAATTGAAGATTTAAAATTCAAGGCTAAATGGTTTCCATTTGGACCTATACTTGCAGTAATACTTTGCACTATAGTAATTCTTGGAGCAAATATATGGGTATTCCAACAGGAGTGGAGCTGGTTTGACTTTATCACAAACTATGCATGTATTCCAGCTTTCTTACTATTATATATCTGTTATAAAGTAGTTAAGAAGACTAAGGTTATACCTTTAGAGCAATGTGATTTTACACATGAATAATAAGTGTTAGACTAATAAGAGGTTGTTACTATAGAGGGTTACTAATAACAGTTAACTTAATGGTAACAACTTTTTAAATGTAGGAAGCACAAGTAATATTCTATTTTTTATCCGACGAAAGGAGGGAAAACTAATAAAGAATGAAGAAATAAAAAGTAATTTGCTTCTTTTTGTTGCAGCAGCAATTTGGGGACTTGCGTTTGTAGCTCAGAGGGTTGGTTCCGAGTATTTAGGAGCCTTTACCTTTAATGGAGTTAGATTTGCACTAGGAAGTATATCTTTAATACCGTTGATATTCTATTTTAATAAGAAAAATAGAAAAGATAAGGATCATGAAAATGAAACGGATTCTAAAATCTTAACGATAAAAGGTGGAGTAATTATAGGCTGTGTTCTTTTCCTTGCTGCGTCTATCCAGCAAATCGGGCTATCTTATACTACGGCAGGAAAAGCAGGTTTTATAACGGGTTTTTATATTGTTCTTGTTCCCGTGTTTAGCATTATATTAAAACAGCGTATTGATATAAGTGTCTGGGGGGGAGCTGTCTTAGCAATTCTAGGGCTATATCTCCTAAGTGGCACAGAAAACTTTACTATATCAAAAGGGGATTTATATGAGTTAGTGGGATCTGTTTTTTGGGCATTTCACATATTGCTTATAGACCATTTTACAAATAAGGTTGATGCCATAAAATTGTCTTTTATTCAATTTGTTACCTGTTCTGTACTAAGTATGATTGTTGCACTTATTTTCGAAAGAGTCAGCATATATGGATTGACTCAAGCATTAGTACCACTACTTTATGGAGGAATATGTTCTGTGGGAATAGCTTATACTCTTCAAGTAATTGGTCAAAAACATGCTAAAGCATCTCATTCCGCTATTATTCTTAGCCTAGAATCAGTTTTTGCATGTATTGGTGGAATATTAATTTTAAATGAGCCTATGGGATTTAGAGGATTTATAGGTTGTGTTTTAATGTTTAGCGGAATGATTTTATCTCAATTTAAAAATTTCAAAAAACTATAAATTATTGGGGGGACTATGAGTCAGTATATCGATTTGTATTCAAAATATCCTATTTTAGAAATAGATTTAAATAAGTTACGAGAAAATGTAAAAGTTATGGTTCAGTTATGCAGACGTCAGGGAATTAGCATAGCAGGAGTAGTTAAAGGTTTTAACGGATTGCCAAGGGTGGCCGGGGAATTTGTAAATGCGGGATGTGAGTATATAGCAGATTCAAGAATGGATCAAATTATCAAATTGAAGGAATATGGTATAAAAGTACCTATTATGCTGATTAGAATTCCTATGTTTAGCGAAATTAAATCTTTGGTTAAATACGTAGATATAAGTTTAAACTCTGAATTGGAGACCTTAAAAAGAATCGAACAAGAGTGTGAACTACAGGATAGGACTCATAATGTAATATTGATGTATGATCTTGGAGATTTAAGGGAGGGCGTTATAAATAAGGATGAGTTTACCGATCTAGCTGTATATGTAGAGAAAAATTTAAAAAGAGTTAATTTATATGGGATAGGAACTAATTTAGGATGCTATGGATCTATAAAACCTACAGAATATAATTTAGGTATGCTTTGTGATATTGGTCATGAAATCGAAAATAAAATAAACAGAAAGCTAGATATTATATCTGGAGGGGCAACAAGTTCAATTCCATTAATTATTGATGGAAAAATGCCTAAAGGAGTTAATAACTTAAGAATAGGTGAAGGTATACTTTCTGGAAGAGATCTACAAGACTTTTGGGGGTATAACATGGATTTTATGAACTTGGATGCATTTATTTTGAAGGCACAAGTTATTGAAATTAAAGATAAACCTACATACCCCATAGGTGAAATATTTATTGATGCTTTTGGAAAAGTTCCTGAATATGAAGATAAGGGAATAAGAAAAAGGGCATTGGTAGGCGTTGGAAAACAGGATTTTGGACTACATGATAAATTAGTTCCAGTAAAACCTGGGGTTAAGATAGTAGGAAGCAGCAGTGATCATTTAATAATAGATATTGAGGAGTGTAAAGAGAGAATAAAACTAGGCAGTGTTATGGAGTTTATGATGTACTACCCTGCCATACTTTACTTAAGTGAAAGCCCTTCTGTAACAAAGGTTTTGATTTAGATACACAAATTCAAAGCTAGATTTATCTGTCAGGATACATTATCAGTTCTTCGACATTATAAATGTTTTTTTATGATTATAAAACTCGAACGTTATAAAAGCCTAAGAATCTTATAAAGTCCTTAGCCAAGAATCATTAAAAAAGTATTTAAATGGTCCTCAAAATTATTAATATCTCTGTGTGTAAAGCCATTCTCTAAGTGATTTAGAAGTCTCATTTAGAACTCTGTTAATAAGCATCAGATGGAGTTAAAACTCCATCTGAATCCAAGAACTCTGTTTATATTATAAAATAGCTTCGTTATTTAAAATATAACTTTTAAGAAAATACTATTGAATGAAGAAGGAGAATTATAAAAATTAGCTACCTGACAAAGTCTTAATGAAAGTTATACGGGGGAGATCTGAACCTAATTCGAAGTAAACTGAATCTGGTGTATCAATATATTAACTATTGAGTATAAATGAGAATAACGAAGGATTTTCACATTAATTTTATGAAATGATGATTACTATATTTAGAGTATTTAAAAAAACATGATAAGATAACATTCGTCGCTTGATGAGTGACAAATGAACAAATAAATTTTAATAATAAAAATGATATTGACATTAAGTATTTGTCCGTGATATTATGTGAAAGCTGTCAAGAAAGATTAAAAATAAAAAACATTAAAAAAATTCTTGACAAAGCAAAATAGAAATGATAAGATATACAAGTAGTCGAGCTAAATCGACATGATCCTTGAAAATTAAACAGAGTGAAAGATAAGTTAAAACTTGTTTTTAAATAAACCAGCAATTCTTTGAGTTACTTTAAAGTAACAAAACAGTAATGAGTCACAAACTTTTAAATTGAGAGTTTGATCCTGGCTCAGGACGAACGCTGGCGGCGTGCCTAACACATGCAAGTCGAGCGATGAAATCCTTCGGGGTGGATTAGCGGCGGACGGGTGAGTAACACGTGGGTAACCTGCCTCAAAGAGGGGGATAGCCTCCCGAAAGGGAGATTAATACCGCATAACATTAGTTTTTCGCATGAAGGACTAATTAAAGGAGTAATCCGCTTTGAGATGGACCCGCGGCGCATTAGCTAGTTGGTGAGGTAAAGGCTCACCAAGGCGACGATGCGTAGCCGACCTGAGAGGGTGATCGGCCACATTGGAACTGAGATACGGTCCAGACTCCTACGGGAGGCAGCAGTGGGGAATATTGCACAATGGGCGAAAGCCTGATGCAGCAACGCCGCGTGAGTGATGAAGGCCTTCGGGTTGTAAAGCTCTGTCTTTGGGGACGATAATGACGGTACCCAAGGAGGAAGCCACGGCTAACTACGTGCCAGCAGCCGCGGTAATACGTAGGTGGCAAGCGTTGTCCGGATTTACTGGGCGTAAAGGATGCGTAGGCGGATATTTAAGTGAGATGTGAAATTCCCGGGCTTAACTTGGGAGCTGCATTTCAAACTGGATATCTAGAGTGTGGGAGAGGAGAATGGAATTCCTAGTGTAGCGGTGAAATGCGTAGAGATTAGGAAGAACACCAGTGGCGAAGGCGATTCTCTGGACCATAACTGACGCTGAGGCATGAAAGCGTGGGTAGCAAACAGGATTAGATACCCTGGTAGTCCACGCCGTAAACGATGAGTACTAGGTGTAGGAGGGTCCAACCTTCTGTGCCGCAGTTAACACAATAAGTACTCCGCCTGGGAAGTACGATCGCAAGATTAAAACTCAAAGGAATTGACGGGGGCCCGCACAAGCAGCGGAGCATGTGGTTTAATTCGAAGCAACGCGAAGAACCTTACCTGGACTTGACATCCCCTGAATTACTCGTAATGGAGGAAGCCCTTCGGGGCAGGGAGACAGGTGGTGCATGGTTGTCGTCAGCTCGTGTCGTGAGATGTTAGGTTAAGTCCTGCAACGAGCGCAACCCTTATCATTAGTTGCTACCATTAAGTTGAGCACTCTAGTGAGACTGCCCGGGTTAACCGGGAGGAAGGTGGGGATGACGTCAAATCATCATGCCCCTTATGTCCAGGGCTACACACGTGCTACAATGGTGAGTACAATTAGATGCAAACCCGCGAGGGGGAGCCAAACTAAAAAACTCATCCCAGTTCGGATTGTAGGCTGAAACTCGCCTACATGAAGCTGGAGTTGCTAGTAATCGCGAATCAGAATGTCGCGGTGAATACGTTCCCGGGCCTTGTACACACCGCCCGTCACACCATGAGAGCTGGCAACACCCGAAGTCCGTGAGGTAACCGTAAGGAGCCAGCGGCCGAAGGTGGGGTCAGTGATTGGGGTGAAGTCGTAACAAGGTAGCCGTAGGAGAACCTGCGGCTGGATCACCTCCTTTCTAAGGAATAATAACTAGAAACTTAGGTTTTTAGTTACATTGGAATTTTGGTTTACACTCTGTTTAATTTTGAGGGATTAAAACCTCAAATAAAGCTAACACTAAGGTGGTAGCAAAATGTTCTTTGAAAATTGCACAGTGATAAGCGTTAAATAATGAAAGTTATTTAACATAAACAAAGTAAAGCTAAAGGTATATATACCTTTGTAGAATTATGATTTAAGGTCAAGCTACAAAGGGCGCATGGTGAATGCCTTGGCACCAGTAGCCGATGAAGGACGCGATAAGCTGCGATAAGCTTCGGGTAGGCGCAAATAGCCTGCGATCCGGAGATTTCCGAATGGGGCAACCCACATAGCTAACGCTATGTACTGTAAACTGAATTCATAGGTTTATAGAGGTAGACCCGGGGAACTGAAACATCTAAGTACCCGGAGGAAGAGAAAGAAAAATCGATTTCCTAAGTAGCGGCGAGCGAAAGGGGAAGAGCCCAAACCAGGAACTTGTTCCTGGGGTTGCGGACAGATCATTAAATACTGTGATTTCTTAATTGAAGAGAGCTGGAAGGCTCCGCCATAGAAGGTAACAGCCCTGTAGGTAAAAAGAATAACAGTCAGATCTGATCCAGAGTACCACGAGACACGTGAAACCTTGTGGGAAGCAGGGAGGACCACCTCCCAAGGCTAAATACTAACTGGTGACCGATAGTGAAGCAGTACCGTGAGGGAAAGGTGAAAAGAACCCCGGAAGGGGAGTGAAATAGAACCTGAAACCGTGTGTCCACAATCAGTCGAAGCAGTTTTACCTGCGACGACGTGCTTTTTGTAGAACGAGCCAGCGAGTTACGATGTGTAGCAAGGTTAAGTATTTAAGATACGTAGCCGAAGGGAAACCGAGTCTGAATAGGGCAAAAAGTTGCATGTCGTAGACCCGAAACCGGGTGACCTATCCATGGACAGGTTGAAGCGGAAGTAAAATTCCGTGGAGGACCGAACCACATTGGTGTTGAAAAACCATGGGATGAGCTGTGGATAGCGGAGAAATTCCAATCGAACTCGGAGATAGCTGGTTCTCCTCGAAATAGCTTTAGGGCTAGCGTTTTGAATGAGTAGTGGAGGTAGAGCACTGAATGGGCTAGGGGCTGACAACAGTTACTGAACCCTATCAAACTCCGAATGCCATATACTTGAATCAAAGCAGTCAGACTACGAATGATAAGATCCGTGGTCAAAAGGGAAACAGCCCAGACCATCAGCTAAGGTCCCAAAGTGTAAGTTAAGTGGAAAAGGATGTGGGATTTCTAAGACAACTAGGATGTTGGCTTAGAAGCAGCCACTCATTTAAAGAGTGCGTAATAGCTCACTAGTCGAGAGATCCTGCGCCGAAGATGTTCGGGGCTAAAACTTACCACCGAAGCTATGGATTCACCGTAAGGTGAGTGGTAGAGGAGCTTCCTGTATGGGTTGAAGTCGTACCGTAAGGAGCGGTGGACTGTACAGGAGTGAGTATGCTGGCATAAGTAGCGAGAAATAAGTGAGAATCTTATTGGTCGAAAACCTAAGGTTTCCTGAGGAAGGCTCGTCCGCTCAGGGTTAGTCGGGACCTAAGCCGAGGCCGAAAGGCGTAGGTGATGGACAATCGGTTGATATTCCGATACCACCAGTTTGCGTTATTACAAATGGGATGACGCAGGAGGATAAGATGTGCGCACTATTGGATGTGCGTCTAAGCGTTTAGGTATACAGGATAGGCAAATCCGCCTGTATTAGCTGAGGCGTGATGGGGAGCCCTTTTGGGCGAAGTATCTGATTCCACGCTGCCAAGAAAAGTCTCTATGGAGTAAACTGGTGCCCGTACCGCAAACCGACACAGGTAGGTGAGGAGAGAATCCTAAGACCAGCGGAAGAATTGTTGTCAAGGAACTCGGCAAATTGACCCCGTAACTTCGGGAGAAGGGGTGCCACCGCAAGGTGGTCGCAGAGAATAGGCCCAAGCAACTGTTTAGCAAAAACACAGGTCTCTGCTAAAGCGAAAGCTGATGTATAGGGGCTGACGCCTGCCCGGTGCTGGAAGGTTAAGGGGAACACTTAGCGTAAGCGAAGGTGTGAACTTAAGCCCCAGTAAACGGCGGCCGTAACTATAACGGTCCTAAGGTAGCGAAATTCCTTGTCGGGTAAGTTCCGACCCGCACGAATGGCGTAATGACTTGGGCACTGTCTCGACAACAAATCCGGCGAAATTGTATTGCGAGTGAAGATGCTCGCTACCCGCGATTGGACGGAAAGACCCCGTAGAGCTTTACTGTAGCTTAGCATTGAGTCTCGGTATTGTCTGTACAGGATAGGTGGGAGACTGCGAAGCAGAGGCGTCAGCCTTTGTGGAGTCGTCCTTGGGATACCACCCTGACAGTACTGGGATTCTAACCGGCGGCCATGAATCTGGTCACGGGACATTGTTAGGTGGGCAGTTTGACTGGGGCGGTCGCCTCCTAAAAAGTAACGGAGGCGCCCAAAGGTTCCCTCAGAACGGTTGGAAATCGTTCGTAGAGTGCAAAGGCAGAAGGGAGCCTGACTGCGACACAAACAAGTGGAGCAGGGACGAAAGTCGGGCTTAGTGATCCGGTGGTACCTCGTGGGAGGGCCATCGCTCAACGGATAAAAGCTACCTCGGGGATAACAGGCTGATCTCCCCCAAGAGTCCACATCGACGGGGAGGTTTGGCACCTCGATGTCGGCTCGTCGCATCCTGGGGCTGAAGTAGGTCCCAAGGGTTGGGCTGTTCGCCCATTAAAGCGGCACGCGAGCTGGGTTCAGAACGTCGTGAGACAGTTCGGTCCCTATCCGTCGCGGGCGCAGGAAATTTGAGAGGAGCTGTCCTTAGTACGAGAGGACCGGGATGGACTGACCTCTGGTGCACCAGTTGTTCCGCCAGGAGCACAGCTGGGTAGCTATGTCGGGACGGGATAAACGCTGAAAGCATCTAAGCGTGAAGCCCACCTCAAGATAAGATTTCCCATAGCGTAAGCTAGTAAGACCCCTTGAAGAACACAAGGTTGATAGGTCAGAGGTGTAAGCATGGTAACATGTTCAGCTGACTGATACTAATAGGTCGAGGGCTTGACCTAAAACATCACTGTGCAATTTTGAGAGAACATCTCAAGGCTATGCATAACTGAACATACCAAATCAAAAATTTGGAATGCCTAGTTATCTAGTGGTTATGACGTGAAGGCTACACCCGTTCCCATTCCGAACACGATGGTTAAGCTTCACAGTGCCGATGGTACTGCACGGGAGACTGTGTGGAAGAGTAGGTCGCTGCTAGGTTAACATGGATCTTTAGCTCAGTTGGTTAGAGCAACCGGCTCATAACCGGTTGGTCCGGGGTTCGAGTCCCTGAAGGTCCACCATATAATAAGAGGTAACTTTAAGTTACCTCTTATTTTTTTATCGATAAGTAACTGTTCTAATACTTTCTCGCACTTTATGAGAAATCTGAACTTTCACCTAGTACTCTGTGAAAATAGTTCAAACCAAATCAAAGATTTGGGTTCTCTGCTTTTCCAAAACGGTACGTTATTGGATAGGGGGCGAAGAATAACTAGAACAAAGCATATCAATATTCTATGATAACGATATGCTTTAAAATAATATATTCTAATTAAGCTAAGATATATCTTCTTGTATTTTCCTTAGGATATTTTTGAATTTCTCCACATCCTGAGCACCTACAATCTCATATTTATCATTTATTATAAATGTAGGAACACTATTAATTGTATATGCTCTTGCCTCTTTTGAATACTCATATAAACGATCTTCATATATAGCTCTCTCCAGAGCAAAATGCATACCCTCAATGTCAAGCTCACATTTTTTAACAACTTCTTCAATTACTTTTATATCGCCAATATCCTTACAGTCTGAAAAATAAGCTTCAAACATAAACTTTGAAAACTTATCGACTTTACCCATATCACGTGCGTATTCAGCAGATAAAAGTGATTTATGAGAATTTGAGAGAAACTCTAACTCTCCAAATTTTAAACCAAATTCTGAACCTCTTTTTCTAAGCATATCATACATCATTTTTCTATTGCTAGATGGAAAAACCTCATCTAATTTGACACCTTTCTGTGGAGTTTCAGGGTGAATTTCAAAGCCAACCCACTGATCTTGTATATCAAATTCTTTCTTAAGCTCTTCGACAATACCTTTGCCAATAAAACAGAATGGTCATATGTAATCGGAAAATATCTTCATTCTAAATTCCATGTTGTAACCTCCAATAAACTAATTAGATTCTTAATTGTTAATTGTTAATAGTAATTACTCTATAATTATATATTAAACATAAACTTATTTCATATTCAACAAAACACAAAATATTAAAGAACCTGATTTAATTCAGGTTCCTTTTACATCAAGGGTAAATCGAGGTTTAACATAAGAATAGACAGGTGAAATTTTAAAACATATAGTGCTTAAGTTTTATTTACACAAAGAGAAGATAGAACTTAAGTTAAGTTTAGAAATACGTAAAATAAAATACAATAACTATGAAAGAATATATGATTAATAGAAAAGGGTTAAATTTAATCCTTAGTTTTTCCTTTTTATGTCCTAAAATATTTAACATAATTGATAAAGCACATAGAATAACTATTGATATCACTAAATAAAAGACATTTTCCATGATATCTCCACTCCAAGTTTTACGAAGAGGCATATTCTTGAGTCTATTAAAAAATGATTCAAATGGGGGTTTTGCTCTGTCTATTAGCATAAGAGAAATAAGGGTTATAAGCCAGGCCAGTGAGTTTATCACAGAAGTAAGTTTAGTACATGGTTTTTCTTTAAATCTCATAATTTGCCGCTGATTAATTACCAATTAACACAGCAGATTTCACCTTACTTTCTTAATTGCTTTAATATATATTATTAGGTTAGCTGGTAAAAGATTACAACATATTTTGTCCAGCTAAAATAGTCATTGGATAAAGCAAAAAGGCAGATGATTAAGCAGCATGACTCCCTCGAAAAAAGTAATGCTACTTAAAGCTCATTTTATAAATTCTAGAATTTAAATTTTAAGTTTTTAATTTGTGGAATTATTATGGAGAAACCGAATACATATAGTATAAAGTGAAGCTAGCACCTGCAGATATACTTGTAGATATACCTGAGAACTTCAATTTACTTAGGCAAAAGAATACTGATGACATACTTGTAGAAGTTACTAGCTTGCATAAAAACTATATATATACGGGGGAATGGTGGTATGTTTAATGGTAGCGAAAGGGTTCCAAAGAATTTATTAAAAAGAATAGAAGAATTAGATTATGATACCACTTTTAAAAATAATACAAAAGACTTCTTGAATTACATAGCAGAAAGCAATGTTTTTAATGCTGCATTTGTGGACAACCTAGACTTATACTTTGGTAATAGTTATGAGTCGGAAAAGCTTATACTCCATTTTGAAATAGATAAAAATAAAATTGAAATCTATGATGAAAATAAACTAGGAGACAGATGTGAAATGTTTTTTGAATTCGTAGATTATGCAAAGGAATTGATATATTACTTTGAAGGTAACATATTTTATAGTAGAATATCTGACTTAGTAGAACTTAATGTGCTAAGAAATGCTTTAAAAATAATGAGCAAAGATGAGAAGCTATTGAGAAAATATGGAGTAAGAAAATTGATTACGAGAAAAGAAAGGATTAATTTAAAAATTGAAGAAATATTGAGTAGAAGAATTAATAGTATATAACTATCAAAGCCATGTAAGGGGGGCCTTACATGGCTTTTTAGTTAGGGATAAGAGTTTGGGGGACTCTTTAATGGTTATGGTTATTAGTGAATGTATATATCAATAAAAAGAAATTAACTATAATTCATATATAGTTTTATTAGCAATTTATTAATGTAATTATATTATATCAATTATTAAATAAAAGTCAATATTAATTAATAAAATTAAATAAAAAACACCAACTATTAAAAGCTGGTGTTTCTATATTAAAATATTAAGTTTACGCCTTGTTCCTCCATACCTTTAATATAATCGTCTTTACACTTACAGGATTTACTACAATTACAAAACTCATTATTAATAGCTTTTATTAAGTCGTTTCTCAGAGCCTCGTAAGCAGCTTCCACTTTTTTACGTTTAATAGATGAAAAATATATAGTATAGCAAGAAAATATCAGTAAAGCTATAGGTAATAAATCAGCAATTAGAAGATTGGAAGTTAAATCTTTAGAATTAGCAACTGTTGTCAAGGTGTAATCAAAATATCTTTGGTAAAAGGCAGCTATATAAAATACCGATACTGCAGCAGATAAATATGCAAGTATAGGAACACGGTTTGTTCTATTTAGCTCTTTCTTAAGTTCTAATATTCTAATAGTCTTTTTTTCTATTGTATAACTCGGATTAAAATGCTCCATTAGACAATCTCCCCTTAAATAAAAATATATTAATAATTATGATGCCTGTATGAATTCTATTCGTTAAAATGATAAGAAAGTTAAAGTATTTCAATATACAAAACATATAATGAGCGTTTATAGTAGTGTTAGAGCGGGTAGTCATCGAATAAAAAAGCATTAAAGAATAATGTAATTTAAGAAGATTGGCGATAAGTAGGTTAAGTTACAAAATTTTGAAAAATATACTGTTTTGTATTATAATATATAATAAGTGTAATTATATTAAAGATCAGTGAATTTAAACAAAAAATGTGTTTTTGTCTAATATATTTCACTTAATAAGATATATAAAAAATGTGTTAAAAGGTAAAAACATAATAGCTCAAGTTATAAAACCATAAGTAAAGATGTTTTTATAATATGGTAAATGGGGGGTGGAACTGTTGAGTAAATTAAATATTGAAGAGCTTAAAACAAAGGGAATTTGTTTTAAAACGGTTAATAAGGAAAAACTAAATGAAGAGTTGGAAATAAGTTTTTCAAAACTCCATACTATAAGTGATAGGGGAAAGAAAAAAGTATTATTAGAAAAACGAGAAGAGATTGAGAATAAAATAAGAGGTATTTTATCTAATTCCGAAGAAAATATAAGGAGTACGGTTCCGATTATAAACAGCGTAAGTAAACAGCTTATGCAAGATAATCTACTATTAAAGATGAAGCTGGAGAGTATGAAGCAGACATCAAAAAATATAATGAATCATTGCATGAAAATTCAACAAGAAGCTCAAGAGCATGAAAATAAAGAGTTAAACGAAGTCTTGATCGCCATATTAGAAAAATTTAAAGGGGAAATGCTAAAGCTGAAGGAGGGAGATTAAGAGTAATGTTAGTTGATGTATTTAAAGATATTGAAAATTTTAAAAAAGATTGTGAGAGTCACAAGGATAGCGAAAATCTTAGTACTCTAGTAGGTAGCATTGCAACTAATAAAAATGATTCTGAGGAGATTGAAAGTGGTTTTAATAGTATACTTAATCTTTTGCAGTCAATCGAAATTATGAATAATGATGTTATAAATAATAAAAATTTATTAAAGAATGTTCTGGATAAAGATCATGAGGAGAAAAAGAGATTTATAGAAAGAATAAAAAATACAATAAATGGGTATATAAACTTCTATGACTATGTGGATGAGATAAGGCAAGCTATAAAGGAGTCAACTTATAATAATGATCATAACTTAATCACTGTAGTCAACTTGTTACTTAGATTTTTAGAAAAGGAATATTTAGAGTTTGGACTTACAGTCTATACTCCTAATGTTGATATAGACAAATTTGATAGTAGCAAACATGAGGTTTTTGGTACGGAACAAAACTTAAGCTTGGCAGATGGAACCATAACTCAGGTGTTAAAAAAGGGGTTTTATTATAATGATAGAAATATAAGATTCACAAGAACTGCTAGAGTAATAACTGTATCAAACTAGCAGAATATACAAATGGGTGGTTTATTATGGGAGAATTATTACAATATTATAAAGAGGGAATGAAATATTTTGCTGAAGGAAACTTAAATAGGGCATTTAATTCTCTAACTTTAGCAGTTGCTGGTGGGCTGGAAAGTGAAGAATTGAATACTGCAATAGCTTTAATGCTCGTATACAGAGGGGAATTTGAAGAAGCATATAAATTATTTATACGCAATAATAAAAAATATAAAGATGGAGTAAGTGAAAAATATTTATCTAGTATTGATGAAATCAACAGTTGCATAGAGAAACATAACTTAGTAGTTGATTTAATAAAGGAAAACAAATATGAAGAAGCGCTTGTTAATTTAGTTTCGATTAGGACATCTGGATTTAGAACCTTAAATGACGACATTCTTATTTGTTACGTATACTGTGTAAAGAAAGACTATAAAAAGTGTAGACAAGTTTTAGAGGAGATATATGCTATAAATAGGGAAGAAGTTTTTTACTATAAAATGAAAAATTATATAGAGAATAAGAATTACACTAGATTAAAAATATATGCAGCTTGCATTACAGCCATGATAATTTTATTTTCAACTATAGCGCCATTGGGAGGCAATAAAAAATCATTTGATAATGTACAAAGATCTATTGAATCTAAGTCGATACTAAACACTAAAATTGAAAATAGTGACTCTAACTACAAGGTGCTAGCTATTTTAAGCAATGATATTATGAGAGAAGATTTATATGATTTTTGGATGAATGATAAGAACATAGACCCATCAAAGTTAGATGATAAAAGTAAAAATATATATGATGGATTAAAAAAGAATTATAATGAAAAGGCAGAGATGTTTTTTTACAAGAACGGATTAGAACTATATAAAGGTGGCAACTATAAAAAGGCATTCGAATATCTTACAGTTGCTCATGAAAATATGAAGGGAACCTATTTAGATGAGCATATTATATTTTACATAGCCAAAGCTGCTAAGGCTAGTGGTAGTAATGGAACGGACTACTACCGAGAATATGTAAATAAGTATCCTAAGGGTGGGTATATACAAGAAGCCCTTTATGATTTAGCAATTATAGATTTTAAAAATAATAATATAAAAGAAGCAAAAAAATATGCGTCTATTATAGTTGAAGAACATTCAAATACAATATATAATAATGATAAGATAAGTGATATTATGAACAAGTAAATTCAGGAAATGCAACTTTGCATTTCCATTTTACTTTTTAAAAAATATAACTAAGGAGAAAATAGAATGAACAAACAAGATAAAAAGGTTCTCATATCATCTATAGCATTAGCTTTAGTAGCAGTATTTTGGGGAACAAGCTACGCTGTGGTAAAGGATTCCTTAAATGATATAAAACCCTTTCAGCTTATGACTTTAAGATTCGGATTGTCCACTGTGATACTAGCTTTTATATTCGGTAAAAGATTGAAAGTTATAAGAAAAAAAGACATATACAGAGGTTCAATAATAGGTTTCTTTCTGTTTCTTGCTATGTTTACCTTATCCATAGGAATTCTATTTACAACTGCATCCAAGCAGTCCTTCATAGTAGGGGCTTATGTAGTAGTTGTTCCTTTTATGGGATGGTATATAAGCAAAAAACGACCAGATAAATACGCAATCGCAGGAGCGGTAATAGCCACGTTAGGAATTGGACTGCTTACCTTAAATAATTCTTTTTATATTAATAAAGGAGATTTAATATCAGTATTATGTTCACTATCCTTTGCCTGCCACATGCTTGCAATAGAATATTTCAATGTGGATTTTGATCCAATAGTTTCAACAATAATCCAACTTGCTGCTGTATCTATCTTATTTATTATAAGTACAGGACTTTTTGAGTCCTATCATATTAGTGTAAATGCTAAAATGATAAAGTCAGTGGCATACCTTGTTATTGTAACAACTGTGATACCTTTTGTTATTCAAAATATCGCTCAAAAATATATTTCATCAACAAGAACTGCCTTGATACTAACACTAGAATCTGCTGCTGGAGGAATGTTTGCAGTAGCATTTTTAGACGAGAGTATGACAGCTAGGATGATTGTTGGGGGAGCAGTTGTATTTTTAGGAATTATTACAGAGGAGACAAAGTGGCGTTTTGTAAAGGGTATTTTCAGAAAAGAAGAGAAAAGTTTAAAGAAGAAAGTAGCTTGATATATAAAAATAGCTAAGATTTCTATAAGGAAAGTCTTAGCTATTTTTAATTAACGTATTTGAGTAACATTATTTTATTTGATACAATTTAAAATTCTAAAAAATTAAATATATTGATAATAAAAAAGATAACTCATATAATCATAATATACATAATTATCCAACAATAAAATATTTGCGGTGTCAAAGGAGTATACCTACAGTATCAAAATGGTTAATGACAAAGGAGCCAGGGGGAATGAAATAATGAGCAACTTGTCTAATGTAGAAAAAATACTAGAGTGTTTAATTGAAAACTTGGATGCAGGAATTCAGGTTGTGGATTCGGAAGGGAGAACCATATACTACAACAGGGCAATGGGAAAAGTAGAGGGGATAGACCCAAAGGAGGTATTAGGAAAGAAAGTAGATGAATATTTGAAAGATGTAAGGGAAGATTCATCAACACTTATGAATGCATTAAAAAAGGGCGAAAAGATTATAGATTTAGTTCAGCACTACAGTAATGAGCATAAAAAGAAAGTTACCACTATAAATACTACTGTACCAGTAATACTAGATAGGAAGACCGTAGCAGCTATCGAAATCTCTAAAGATATGACTAGGTTAAAAGAGCTAACAGAGTGTGTATGCAAATTGCAAATGGCAGATACAAAAATCAAGAGAAATTATACTTTTGGCGATATATATGGCAGTAATCCTGATATGAAAAATGCCATTGAAAAGGCTAAGAGGGCAAGCATGTCAAGTTCATCAGTTTTAATTTATGCAGAGACAGGCTGTGGAAAGGAGGTTTTTTCGCAGAGTATTCATTATAGTGGAATAAGAAAGGATAAACCTTTCATACCAATAAACTGTGCAGCAATCCCTGCTGCTTTGCTTGAAGGAATGCTTTTTGGAACAGAAAAAGGAAGTTTTACAGGTGCGGAAAATAAAAAGGGATTATTTGAGGAAGCTAATCATGGAACAATTTTACTTGATGAACTTAATTCAATGGAGCCTTATCTTCAGTCAAAGCTTTTGAGAGTACTGCAGGATGGATACATAAGACCGATTGGAAGTAGTAAAATCATAGATATAGATGTAAGAATAATAGCCACATTAAATGAAGATCCAGAAAAGCTTATAGAAAGTGGTAAGCTAAGAAAAGATTTATATTATAGATTAAGTGTAATAAGATTAAATATACCGCCTCTTAGAGAAAGAAAGGAAGATATACCAATGCTTATTAAAGCATTTATAGAGAATTACAATAGCATCTTAGGTAAAACTATACAAGGAATTGATGAAAAAGTTAAGGAAAAGCTATTAGCCTACGATTGGCCTGGGAATATAAGGGAATTGAAAAATGTAATTGAAGCAGCTATAAATATGGTAGATGATAATTCTATTCTAAGTAGTAGACATTTTGAAAGTAGAATATTTAATGATTCCTTGAATAAATCTTTAAATGAAACCTGTCTGGATATTAATAGTTTAGAAATAGATAGTGAGTTTGATTTAGATAAATATATAGCTTGTGTTGAAAAGAAAATAATTAAAAATATACTAGAGAAGAATAATTATAATATTAGCAAAACGGCTAGGCAACTAAATGTGTCTAGACAAAACTTACAGTATAAGATTAAAAAATATAATATCATTAAATAAAAGTTTTATATAGGTTTTAAGTTACAGATAAGCCAGCCTTTGGTATTGTTTATCTATAAAAAATAAAAATTAAAATCGAACATTGTGCAAGATGATGAAAAAATATTACATAAAAAAAAGCGAAGTTGTTAAAAATATCAAATTCATAAGGAGGAGTCAATGTTTAATATTGTTAGATTATTGTGAAAAGACAATTAATTAGGATTAGTGTAAAAATACTTGCAGTATCTGCAAAGGAATTTGCACACATTGTAAGATGTTGGAAAAGTTTGAATTGCGTTAACAATAAATTAATAATACAGCAAAATACCTGCAAGCTTTTTTGCTGAAAATTATACATGGATTTAGATTAAACCTTCTAAATCCATGTATTTTTATTTGGCACAGGATTTGCTATATATAAAGACACAAGGAATAAAGCCTAGAAAGTAGTCTAGGTATAGCAGGCGGAGTTTATTCGAAAAATTAAATTAATGGTAGGTGAAAGATTATGATAAAAAAAGGTACATGGGTTGAGGTGGAGGAAATTGTTCTTTCCCCAGAAGATAGATCACAAGTTATTCCAGAGGAAACAAGAGTAACACCTCTTAAGTGTTGGATAAGAGGAAACTGCTTAAATGATTGTGAAATTGGAGATGAAGTTGAAGTAGAAACAAATGTAGGAAGAGTAGCTAAAGGAATAGTTGTTGAAGTAGAACCAGGATACAATCACTCTTTTGGTAAGTATATTCAGGAATTGGGGTATATAGGTAAACAGGCTAAAGAAATTATAAGGGAAGTTTAATTAAAAGGAGGCTTTAAAAATATGAATAAGTATGAAGAAGTCATGAGAAGAAAGAATGAAATCATGCTTAAATCTGTAGGTATTGACTTCGATAAATATGAAAAGGGAAATCTTTCCTTTGATTATGAAGGTTTAATGAGAGATGTAGGATATTCACTTCAAGAAGTAAGAGAAATTCAAGTCGAAGTGGGAGTAGGAAACACTCCATTATTAGAGCTTAAAAACATAACGAGGCTAGCTAGAAAAGCTTCGAAAACAGGAAAAGCAGCTAGAATATTTGTAAAAGATGAGAGTTGTAATCCATCTGGAAGTTTTAAAGATAGAAGAGCATCAGTATCTGTATATGATGCAATGAAAAGAGGATATGAAGGGGTAGCGGCAGCAACATCAGGTAATTATGGAGCGGCAGTTGGATCTCAAGCTAATATAAGAGGACTTAAGTGTATAATAGCAAATGAATGTTATGATTCAAGAAAAGTTGGACAACCAGAAATTATTGAAAAAGGTAGAAAGTGTGAAGGTTATGGCGCAGAAGTTGTTAGACTTACTGTAGGACCAGAATTATTCTATACTTACTTGAAGATTCTTGAAGATACAGGCTATTATAATGCCTCACTATACTCATCCTTTGGGGTGGCTGGAGTAGAAACTTTAGGATACGAAATAGCTGAGCAGTGTAGGGAAAAGTTTGGAAAGGATGCTAAAGCTGTAATAGTATCCCATGCTGGTGGTGGGAATGTAACAGGAACTGCTAGAGGTCTTATAAAGGCAGGAGCAGTAGAAACAAAGGTAATAGGAGCATCTGTAGACCTATCAGGTTTGCACATGGCCTCAGACATAGCCTTCAATAAGAAATCCTTTACTACGAGTCATACCGGCTTTGGTATTCCCTTTATGTCTAATCCAGATAGATCGGATGTGCCAAGAAGCGCAGCAAGACCACTAAGATACATGGACAGATATGTAACAATAACTCAGGGAGAAGTATTTTGGATGACTGAATTGTTAGCTCAGTTAGAAGGTTTAGAGAGAGGTCCAGCAGGAAATACATCTCTTGCAGCTGCTTTTGCAATCGCACAGGAATATGATGATGATGATATTATAGTTGTTCAAGAGACTGAATATACAGGAGCAGGAAAGAGCCCAATTGCGCAGCTTAACTTTGCGAAGGAAAATGGAATCAGAATTTCAATAGGTAATCCAAAAGAACAAATACCAGGAGAGAATATCATATTACCTTCGCATCCATCAATGGTTTCAGTAACAGATGCAGATATGATGGACTTAAGAAAGTCCTATTTAAAGAATGCTTTAAAGAAGTTAAAAGAAAATAGAGTTAAACAAATTGATGTTCAGTTCTTATCTAAGGAAACAAAATTGAGTGAAGATGAAATTATGAGGATATTGAAAGCAAATAGTATTGAAGTAGATGGTGAGTAATGGAGGGATTTTATGAAAAGAGCAGATGATTTTCAAACTAGGAGAGAGCATTTAAAAGATTTAACAGATGAGGAATTGTATGAAAGATTTTGGAGCCTTACTGAGAAGATTGTAAATCCATTAGTAGACTTAGCATATACACACACTTCACCAGGGATTGAGCGTTCAGTTCTTTTAAGGATGGGTTTTTCAAGCCTACAAGCACAGCCGATAGTTGATTATGGAACAAAGTGGAACTTACTTGGAAAAGGAATGGGAAATGTGGTTTTAACCTATGCAAAGCTTAAAAATATGGATTACTTAAAAGCTGGAGAAGAACTTGCAAAGGGAATAGGTTGGGACTTAATAGTAGAAAAAATGAAAGGTGGTGACAAGTAATGATAGAAAGACTAGAGGCAAATAAAAAGTTAGATGTAGAAGAAATATTGAAAGACTTAGATAAATATGAACCAAAGTGGAGAGGATGGCATTGGAGAGAGCAAAATCCAGAAGGAAGAGCCGGAGAATTCACCTATCATGAAATATCACAGCCTTTAAAAAATAGTCAACCACTTCCAGCGGCTAGAAGTTTTAGCGAAATAGATCCTCAACCGAAGGCGGTCATTACTACAGAAATAGCATCAGGGAGATTTGAAGATGATCTAAGAAGAATGAGAATGGCTGCTTGGCATGGTGCTGATCACTTAATGGTTATAAGAACAGCAGGGCAAAGTCATTTCGATGGATTGATAGAAGGAACACCAGAAGGTATAGGTGGAGTTCCTATAACTAGAAAGCAAGTAAGAGCAACAAGGAAAGCTATAGATTTAATAGAAGAGGAAGTTGGAAGAAAAATTAACTTTCACTCATATGTATCTGGTGTGGCAGGCCCCGATATAGCAGTTATGTTTGCGGAGGAAGGAGTAAATGGAGCTCACCAAGATCCTCAATATAATGTACTTTATAGAAATGTTAATATGTTTAGATCCTTTGTAGACGCGGCAGTTGCAAAGAAAATTATGGCATGGGCAGATATGCTTCAAATAGATGGTGCCCACAATGCTAATGCAACCGCTATGAAGGGGTACAACGTAATGCCTGAGCTTATGGTTCAACATGCTATAAATGCAAAGTTCTCAGAGATGGTTGGAATGAAACCAGAAAATGTGGCACTTTCAACAGTACCTCCAACCTCAGCACCAGCTCCTTGTATGAGATACGACTTGCCTTATGCAGTAGCTTTAAGAGAGCTATTCTATAAATATAAGATGAGAGCTCAGATGAATACTAAGTATATAGAATCCTGTGAAAGAGAAGCAACAGTTGGACATACATTAAATTTATTAATATCAGAGTTAACCTCAGCGGATATTCAAAGTACAATAACTCCTGATGAAGGAAGAAACGTTCCTTGGCATTATAACAACATTCATGCAATAAATACAGCTAAACAGGCGTTTATCGGCATGGATGGATTAAAGGAAATGATAGAAATAAAGAAAACTGGCTATCTACCAGAAAAGGTTAGGGAGTTAAAGGAAAGATCTATCCTATTCTTAGAAGAAATGATTGAAGCTGGGGGATATTTTAAGGCTGTAGATTCGGGATTCTTCGTAGACTCAGGTGAGTATCCAGAAAGAAATGGAGACGGTATCGCAAGAAAAATGGAGGGTGGAGATGCAGTAGGAACAATAGTAAAGAGAGAAGACGACTATTTTGCACCAGTTTGCGCTCACTTCGGATATAACAATGTTCCAGAAGAATATAATAAAGCTTGTGATGCTATACATGAGTGTACATTGTGTAATCATTCAAAAATTAAATATATAGGTGAACTAGATGAAAATGACAACGTGTTTAAGAGAATGGAGAAAGTTAAAGAGGATTGTACAGTAGTTCCAGAAGTTCAATGGTCTAAGGATGGATATGTAAGAGTTACTTTATGCATACCGGAGAATGAGCAAATAGCTGAAGCAGCAGCCATTGAAATGGGAAAAAGAATGAATTTGAAAGACGTGGAAATAATCCACAAACAAGTACTTCAAAAAGCAGAGGGAACTTTAGTTGAAATTAAAGGAGTATGCGATTTTACTCCAGTAAAACGTGATGAATTAATTCTTCCTAGAAGAAGAAAAGTTCTTGGACAACAAGAAATGAAGGATTATGTTAAAGAAAATCCTATAAAAGTTGTAGCTGCAACCGTTGGTGAGGATGAACACTCTGTTGGCTTAAGGGAAGTTATTGATATTAAACATGGTGGAGTTGAAAGATTTGGCATAGAGGCAATATATCTTGGAACTTCCTGTCCTGTGGAAAAGCTTGTAGATGCAGCTATAGAATCAAAAGCACAAGCTATATTATGTAGTACAATAATTACTCATAATGATGTTCATACAAAGAATATGAAAAAGCTCCATGAGCTTTGCGTAGAAAAAGGGGTAAGAGATAAGCTTATACTTTGTTCTGGTGGAACTCAGGTAACTGATGAAATAGCTAAGGCTCAGGGAATGGATGTTGGATTTGGAAGAGGTTCAAATGGAACAGACGTGGCATCTTTCATAATTAAGAAACTGATGGGCATTGACGCAGATGAGTAGCATCAAAGTGACTTTGGCATCCGGTGTATATAATTAACTCCTCAGTACTGTTAACTGCCTTTAAGTACTCTAAAGCCTGTAAATTCATAAAATCTAAGAGCTTCAGCTAACTCGCTATCGCTCAGACAAGCATAAATTCTAAGATTTTATGAATTTACAAGCTAAGAGTACTAAGAAAGTCAGTTAAATGTATCTTCGGAATCAATTATATACACCTAAACGAAAGTAACTTTGATTCAATATCAGGTATATTAATATGCAATAGGTAGGAGGTGATTGAAGTGAAAGTTGATTACCTAGTTGCTGAGATAGGTAGTACTACTACATTAGTGACAGCTTTTAATGTAAAGCATGATGAAGAAGGAAAAGTCTTTGTAGATACTCCTTTTCAAGGCAAAGCTTGTACTACAGTGTTAGATGGAGATGTAACGATAGGACTTAAAAATGCCATTATAGATATTGAAAGTCAGATAAAAGAATCAATTACTTGGAACAAGATGTTAGCTACTAGCAGTGCTGCTGGTGGACTTAAGATAACAGTGCACGGTCTTATGGAGCAGATGACTGTGAAGGCTGCTAAGGAGGCTGCACTTGGTGCCGGTGGAATCATTAAAATGGTTACTGCTGGTAAGATGAGAAAAAGCGATTTAAAAAGAATACGTGAGATTGACCCTAATATGATAATGATTGCAGGCGGCACAGATTATGGGGAAAGAGAGACTGCTCTTTACAATGCAGAGTTAATAAGTGCTGAGAAGTTTAACAAGCCTGTAGTGTACTGTGGAAATATTGAAAATAGAGAAGAGATAAAGGAAATATTTGAAGGTCAAGAGCTTTACATTATCGACAATGTTTATCCTAGAGTAGATGAGTTAAATGTGGAGCCAGCTAGAAAAGTAATACAGAATGCTTTTGAGAAGAATATCGTGAAGGCTCCTGGCATGAATAAGATAAAGGATATAGTGAATGGAAGTATAATGCCAACGCCCGGTGCTGTTATGGAAAGTGCAAAAATTCTTTATGATATAATAGGGGATTTAGTAGTTTTAGATGTTGGTGGAGCTACAACTGATGTACATTCTGTTACTGATGGAAGCACAGTAGTTTTAGATATGCTAGTAAATCCAGAACCAAAGGCTAAGAGAACTGTAGAAGGAGATCTTGGGGTTTTTATAAATAGTAAAAATCTCATAGAACTTCTGGATATCAGAGACTTAGGAGAGCTCAAAAAGGAGTATATAGAGGAGCATATAAAACCTATTCCGATGGAAAAAGAAGATATAATGGCAAGCTGTATGCTTACAAAGAAAGCAGTGGAAGTGGCAATTAATAGACATGTAGGAAGTATAAGAAGAAAATACGGTGGTGAAAGTGGCTTTATAGCTTATGGAAAGGATTTATCACAGGTTAAATATATAATCGGTACTGGTGGTGCCCTGACTAGACTGCCAGGAGGTGTTAAAACTCTACTAAGTATAAGATTTTTGAAGGATGATGTAACAATGTTACCTACAAAAGGTGCAAGAGCTTTGTTGGATAAAGATTATATCATGGCCTGCGCTGGTGTTTTAAGTAGAGAAGATAGGAAAACTTCTGAAGCTCTATTAAGTCAGAGTTTAGGGATAAAGTGAAACTTGAATCAGATGGGGGGTAACCCCACCTGATTCTTAGTTGAACGAATCCAGGGACGTAGCCGCTCTTTACTCCATCTTGGAGAAAAGCGATTCGCACCAAATCTTTGATTTTGTGTGAATCACTTTCACAGAGTGCGAGGGAGTATTAGAGCGGGTAGTCATCGGATAAATAAAGAATTGAACTCAACTAATAAATGAACTGCTAATTTTTAAACCTAATATTTAATAAAAGGAGAGCTGCATTATGAAAATAGAATACCCATGTGTGGAAGTTGATCTATCAAAGATAACACATAATGCAAAAGAAATTATATCCCTGTGCAATAAAAGAGGAATAGATGTTATAGGGGTAACAAAGGTATTCTGTGCCGAATCTCCTATTGTAGAGGCAATGCTGAATGGGGGGATTACACAAATTGGAGATTCTAGAATTCAGAACTTAAAGAAGATGCAAGATGTAGACTGCAAGAAAATGCTATTAAGAATATCCATGGAAAGTGAAGCTGTAGACGTTGTAAGATACAGTGATATAAGTCTAAATTCAGAATTAGATACTATAAAAGTTCTATCAAAAGCAGCTGAAAGATTAAATAGAATTCATAGTGTTATTTTAATGGTGGATATTGGAGATTTAAGAGAAGGTGTACTTGTAGAGGATGTTATTCCCACCGTTAAGGAAATTATTAGTTTAGGCAATATAAAACTAGTAGGACTTGGAACTAATGTCACTTGTTATGGTGGAGTAATTCCAGATAAAAATAATCTAGGAAAACTTGTTAAGTTAAAAAAGGATATTAAAAAAGTTTTAAACCTTGAATTACCTATAATTTCTGGTGGTAATTCCAGCAGCCTTTATATGATTATGGAAGACACTATGCCAGAAGAAATTAATCAACTTAGAATTGGAGAAGGAATAGTACTTGGAAGAGAAACTTCTTTTGGAGAACCAATACCTAATTGTTATAATGATGCCTTTATACTTAAGGGTGAAATTGTGGAAATAAAAGATAAACCAACAGTTCCAACTGGAAGGATAGGTATGGATGCTTTTGGACAAAAACCTCATTTCGAAGATAGAGGAATAAGAAGGAGAGCTATTATAGCAATAGGAAGACAAGATATTAGGTTGGACGGACTTATTCCTTTAGATAACAGTATAAGTATCTTTGGTGCAAGTAGTGATCATCTAATTTTAGATGTTACAGATAGTAAAAAACTACTTAAGGTGGGAGATATAGTAGACTTCAAAATGGATTATGGCTGTATCTTAGCTGCTATGACTTCACAGTATGTAAAAAAGTATTATGAAGAAGAACTGGCTTTAGCTAGTATCTTATAAAAATGAAAATAAATATATACAGTTATTAGAGAACAGTTATACAAACTGTCTTATAAATAATAAAGTTCTATGAAAATAGAAGAAAATAAAGAATAATTTGAAATTATTGAGGAGGAATTATTATGAAAAGAAATGTAAAAGTTGTAATTTGGGGATTTGGTGCAATGGGAAGTGGTATGGCAAAAATGCTATTAAAGAAAAAAGGTGTAGATATTGTAGGAGTATGCGCTAGAGGAGAGCAAAGAGTAGGAAAGAGTATGTATGAATTGTTAGGTATAGAAAGAGAAAATAGACCAGAAGTTATAATTAACTCCAATATTGAAGAAATATTGACTCAAACAACCCCTGATGTATGTCTTTGTGCAACAGATTCATTTACAAAGGAAGCGTTTCCAAGATTAAAGCTTGTTCTTGAACACAAGGTAAACGTTATCTCAACAGCAGAAGAAATGGCTTATCCTCAAGCTAAAGATCCAGAAGTTGCTTCAGAACTTGATAGAATAGCTAAAGAAAATGGAGTTAGCATACTTGGAACTGGTATAAATCCAGGTCTTATAATGGATTTACTTGTACTTTGCTTAACTGGATGTATGATGGATGTTGAACATATAGAAGCAAAGAGAGTAAACAGTTTATCACCATTTGGACCAGTAGTTATGAAAGAACAGGGAGTTGGTACTACTGTTAAAGAATTTGAAGATGGCGTTAAAAACGGTACACTTTCGGGTCATGTTGGATTTGCTGAGTCAGTAGCAATGATTGCAGACGGTATTGGTTGGAAGGTTGAAAAATTTGAACAACAAATGAAACCAATCGTTACAACAGTTGATAGAAAATCTGAATTTGGATTTGCTAAAGCAGGAGATATTGCAGGTGTTACAATGACTGGACAAGGATGGGTAGAAGGAGAAGTTAAAATAGATATGATCCACCCACAACAAATAGAACCAGAAATGGAAGGAACACAAACAGGAGATTATATAACAATAAAGGGAACGCCATCAATCCATATGGCAAATAATCCAGAAGTTGATGGTGGAATTGGAACGATTGCTATGTGTGTAAATATGATTCCACATGTAATAAATGCTGCTCCAGGTCTTACAACAATGATAGATCTTCCTGTTCCAAGAGCTATAATGGGAGACTTTAGAGATTTAATAAAGAATATAGAATAACTGTATATATTCAAATGATGATTCCTACCAGACTTATGCACTTATTTGATGGTGCATAAGTCTACCTGTATATTCGGAGGATGAGTAATTACTCTTAAAATTGTAATCAATGAATAAAGGGGAAATGTAAATGTCAACAAATAATTCAATCTTTCGAACTAAGTCTATAGAATATTTACTTGAACAGGCATCAGGTAAACGGGCACTGAAAAAAGTGCTAGGACCATTTGAATTAATAGCACTTGGAATTGGCTGTATAATAGGTACAGGTATATTTGTCCTTACAGGAGTTGCAGCAGCAAATTACGCAGGACCAGCACTTATCCTCTCTTTTATTTTCTCAGGTATTACATGCACATTTGCGGCGTTATGTTATGCTGAGCTTTCATCCATGATACCCATAGCCGGTGGTGCTTATACTTTTGGATATGTTGGATTAGGAGAGATTTGGGCGTGGATTATAGGATGGGATGTTATATCTGAATATATAGTTGCTCTTTCTACAGTTGCAGTTGGGTGGTCAGCCTATGTTTCTACACTACTTGAATCTGCTGGAATACATCTCCCTCCAGCATTATGCAATCCTCCAGGACAGAATGGTGGAATCATTAATCTTCCTGCAATTTTTATCTTATTTATTATGACATTATTATTGATAAAGGGTGTTAGCGAAAGTACTAAATTGAACAATTTATTAGTTATAATAAAATTAGCCGTTGTAATTCTGTTTATAGTTTTAGCAGTAGGGCATGTGAATCCAACTAATTGGCATCCATTCTTCCCTTATGGTATTAGCGGAGTATTCAAGGGTGCTGCAATAGTGTTTTTTGCATATCTTGGATTTGATGCTGTAGCAACAGCAGCTGAAGAGGTTAAAAATCCACAAAAGAATTTACCAATAGGTTTAGTTGGCGCACTTCTAATTTGCACGGTATTATATATTGTAGTTACAGCTATATTAACGGGTGTAGTGCCATATTCAGAATATAAGACGATAGCAGCACCAGTTGCTTATGTATTATTAAAAATAGGAATTAACTGGGGGTCAGCTCTAGTATCAGTTGGTGCAATTTGCGGTATAACTTCAGTATTATTAGTTACTATGTATGGAGCAACTCGTATAATATTCTCGTTATCTAGGGATGGGCTGATTCCAGAGGGGATTGCAGAAGTTAGCCCTAAATATGGTACACCTGTCAAGAGTACTATATTAGTTGGTTTAATATCAATAATTTTAGCTGGATTCTTACCAATAACCAGGTTGGCAGAACTGGCAAATATGGGAACACTGTCAGCATTTTGTGTAGTTTCCTTATCAGTTATAGTTCTTAGAAAGAGAAGACCTGATGTGCACAGAGAGTTTAAATGTCCAGCAGTTCCAATTGTTCCTGCGATAGCTATATTATCTAGTTTATACTTGATTTGGGAATTGCCTCATATTACTAAAGTTGTATTTGTGATTTGGATATCCATAGGATTTGTAGTATACTTTGGATATGGTAAATCTCATAGTGTTATGGCTAATCCAGAGAATCAAGCTGAATAAGAAAAGGAGTTGAGCAAATTGAATTTGCAAGATAGGATCTACAATACATTAAAAGATTTAGTAACTGTTCCAAGTATATCTGGTACAGAAGGTGAAAATATTGCATCAGAAAGAATATATGATACACTGTCGCAAATCCCTTACTTTAGAGAGAATAAAGATAATTTTGGACTAGGGCAAATAGAAGGAGATTCTTTACAAAGAAAGTTTGTATGGGCTCTTGTAAATGGAGAACATGAATCAAAAGACACAATAATATTAACAGGACATATAGATGTTGTTGAAGTGGAAGAGTATGGTCATTTAAAAAATGTTGCTTTTGATATAGAAGAGTGTACAAAAAGAATTAATGAGTTAACTTTGGATGAAGAGGCAGTGAAAGATCTTAAGTCTGGTGAATGGATTTTTGGCAGAGGAACTGCTGATATGAAAGCGGGAATAGCAACAGATATTGAATTGATCAGAGAGTTTAGCGAGAATAGAGATTTTAAAGGGAATATATTGTTTTTAGGAGTTCCAGGGGAGGAAAGCAACTCAGAAGGAATGATAGCTTCAATTCCTTTTCTTCTAAATCTTCAGGATAAGATGGGATATAATTTTGTTGGTGCCATTGTATCTGAGTGTTGTATTCCGAAAAGTGAAAATCAAAAATCTAAAAGATTGTATATGGGTAGTGTAGGTAAGATAATGCCGTTATTTTTCTGCGTGGGTAAAGAGACGCACGTAGGGGAGTCTTTAAAAGGTCTTAATCCTAATGCATTAGTTTCAGAAATAAGCAGGCTCTTAGAATTTAATCCGGATTTTTGTGAAAAGTTAAATAGCAGTGTTACACCACCACCTATGTCTTTAAAACAAATGGATTTAAAAGAGTTATATTCAGTGCAAAGCCCTATATTTGCGGCAGCATATTATAATATACTAACTCTTAGCATATCAGAGGAAAAGCTTTTAGGAGATTTAAAAGAATTAGCTACTAAAGCCTTTAATAATGTTTTACGAGATTTTAAAGAAAAAAGAGAAAGATATATTGAAATGTTTAATGAAAATCCTCAATATTTTCAAGCGGAACCTTGTGTTATTACTTATAAAGAGCTATTATCGAAAGTTAAAGAAAAGTATAGTGATTTTGATAATTATATAATGGAAAAAGTTAAGGCTTGGAAGAAAGAGAAAAAGGATAATCAAACTATAGCAGTAAATATAGTAAAAGAAACATATGAGAAGTACGAAGACAAAAGACCAATGATAATAATTTCGTTTATACCTCCATATTACCCTCATAAACACTTAGATGATATAGATGAAAAAAGCAGAAAATTTATAAATGTAATAAATGACACAATCCAATATGCTGATGAGAAGTTCAACGAAGAGATTGTTATGGAAGACTTTTATATGGGAATATCTGATTTAAGTTATACTGGAATTGACAATGGTATGGATTTAGATAACCTTTCTTCTAACATTGTTGGATATGGAGTAACTTATGATTTACCTCTACAAAGTTTAAGTAAACTTAACATTCCCGGGATAGTATTTGGAGGAGAAGGAAAGAATTTTCATAAATATAGTGAAAGACTAAATGTACCTTATTCATTAAAGGTAGTACCAGAATTATATAAATATATGATTAATTCCTTATTTAAATTGTAATTTATAATTTTGGTTATTTAATATTCATTTTCATAATAGTAAGGCTTGTGTGGGGCGCAAGCTTTACTTATATAATTATATGAGTGTGGTTGGTGTTATTAAATAAGCTTTATAAAAAATTAAGGGGGACTTTTAATGAACTTATTTAGGAAAAGGGGAGTAGCAGATTTTAAAGAGGCATCAGAGGGAAGCGGTCTTAGAAAACAACTAACAGCTTTTGATATAGCAGCTCTTGGAATTGGATCAGTAATTGGAACTGGTATATTTGTTGCTACAGGACAAGGTTCACAAATGGCTGGACCAGCTGTTACAATATCATATATTGTAGCAGCAATAACTAGTGCACTTTGTGCTCTTACTTACGCAGAACTCGCTACTATGTTTCCTGTTGCTGGAAGTACCTATTCTTATGCTTATGTTGCATTTGGTGAGATTATAGCATGGCTTATAGGATGGAACTTGGTGCTTGAATATCTAGTTGTTGCAGCTGCCGTTGCTTCTGGCTGGTCTGCTGCTTTCCTGGGTGTTTTAGACGCTTATAATATACACTTGCCTGAAATGATAACCAAAACACCTTTATCTGGAGGAATGGTTGATTTACCTGCAGTCTTAGTTGTTGCTTTCATAACTTGGTTACTATATATCGGGGTATCGGAAAGCGCAAAAGTAAACAATGTTATAGTTGTTATTAAGGTATCTGTAATCCTTGTATTTATATTCCTTGGGGCAACTCACATAAATCCTGCAAACTACCATCCATTTGCGCCTTATGGAAATAAGGGAATAATGTCAGCTGCCGCAATTATATTCTTTGCATATATAGGATTTGATGCTGTATCTACTGCAGCAGAAGAAACAATTAATCCTAAAAGAGATATACCACTAGGATTAACTATTTGCTTAACTGTAATTATAATACTATATGTATCAGTTTCCTTAACACTTACAGGAATGGTTCCATTTAAAGAAATAGACGTAAATAATGCCCTTCCAGCAGCGTTATCTCGTATAGGAATCAATTGGGGATCTGCATTAGTTGGTGTTGGAGCAGTTGTTGGAATGATTTCAACTTTACTTGTAACTGTATATGGGCAAGTTAGAATATTTATGGTTATGTCAAGGGATGGATTGTTACCAAAATCTTTTGCCACTATATCAAAAAAGCATGGTACACCTGGAGCATGTACAATAATCACTGGAGCCTTAACTGCTCTTATAGGAGGGTTTTTACCGCTAACAGTGCTTATGGATTTATGTAATATAGGAACACTATCTGCATTTATAATTGTATCTATAGGAGTTATTGTTTTGAGAAAAACAATGCCAAATATTGAAAGAAAATTTAAATGTCCTGGAGTACCTTTTACTCCTGTTTTAACTGTAATTTTCTGTTTCTATTTAATGTATAGTTTACCAGGAGTTACTTGGATAAGATTCGGAATATGGACTATTGTAGGTATTTCAATTTACTTCTTGTATGGTATGAGGCATAGTACATTGAATAAGATAAGCAATGATGTAAACTCAGAAGTCTAATATATATCTAGAAAAGATTCTTTAAAAATTGATATAGAGGTTATTACTATGTGTTAAAAATATAGTATAAAATTAATAGCAGAACTTACTAAGGCTTAGTAAGTTCTGCTATTAGATATTTCTAGTTAACTAAGATTAAATATCTTCTAAAGCTTCACTATAGAATCTCATAGTTGATCTAGTATCAAGTTCTTCTTCCAAAGATTCTAGCAGAACTTCATGTACATATCCCATAAGTTCTGCTTTTTCTCTTTCTGTTATGTTAACGGTACAAATAATAGTTGAGTCAATGGTTTTTCCAATATGTAGATGAACTTCTCCAGCATTTTCTCCATTTAAATAAAGAGCATATGCTTCACTAGAAGGAGTTCTTACCATTCTTGTAATGATCCAATCTAACTCTTCTGTTTCAGATATATCTTTATACCCTGACGTATTAGTAGATGGATCAAATTTAATATCAAATCTAGACATACTTTCAAGCTCTGCTATAATGGTATCGATATTTTGGCTTTGCATATCTAAATCTTTACTTGTCAGCGATAACAATTCATTAAGCATATTTTGAAGTGAAGGTATTGCTTCTATAAATTTTGAATAATAACCTCCATGAGTGTTTATAGTAGTTTTAGCACCATCTATCTCTAAATATATTGAGAATATAGGAACATCATCTTGAAAATGATGAAGTAGTAAATGTGTAGTAAAGTACTCTATAAGTTGATGAGAAAATTTGAGACTCTCCTCCTTAGTTCTTTCAGATATTTTAGAATAAGCTAAAACCTTTAGCGTGGAGTCTTTGTCATGTTGTTCATTAGATTCAAGATAAACATCTTCAATAAATACGGAGATAATAGGAAAATTTCTTTTTTCTACCATGTATTTGGTCCTCCTTTGAGTAAGTCTTTTATTAGGATTACCAAAACTTACAAGATTCATACTTGTTAAATTATCATCAATTTAAAGACGAAGAACTAGCTTGATAAATCAACATCTCTATTAGATGTGCCACTAGTCCGAAACATACCTAAATCTCTAATTTCAACAGAAAGCGACTGTGAAATGTTTGATGACATGTAATTGTTCACATAAGCGTAGAATATATTTAAAGTAAAGATCTTTACAATACATATTCTATTTGAAAGGGTGAACTTTGTATGACTATTTTGCCATTTGTTTGTCTAGGCATCGGGTTAATCATAGGATTTCAAAGAATGACAAACAAGTTTTTAAAAGTAATAGATTACATCATTAATGTAACTTTAATAGTTCTTATGCTAACAATCGGGATTAATATAGGTGTAAATAATTCCATAATGCTAAAAATAGGTTATCTAGGATTAGATTGCTTCATAATCGCATTATCTGCAATTATATTTAGTGTTATTTTTACTTTAATTGTAGAAAAGACGGTATTACCTCTAGAGAAAATTAAAGAAAACTTGAACTCACAAAATATGAGTTTGAATGATGAGGTAAATATCACTCAAGAGGAAAAGAAAAAAACATCCCCTCTGGTCTTAATTATACCACTCAGCATAGTTACAGGTGTAATATTAGGATATTTTGCAATACCTAAGGATAAGTCTTATCTACTTGGATATGTTTTGACTGTATCGTTGATTTTTCTCTATATAGGAGTTGGCATAAGCTTAGGGAATAACCGTAAAGTATTTAAATATGTTAGAGTTTTAGGAGTGAGGATTATTTTTCTTTCATTAGCTATTTTATTAGGAAGTTTAGTAGGAGGATTTATGGCGGGAAGTATTCTAAGCTTATCGCCTAAGATTTCGGTAATGTCGGCAAGTGGCATGAGCTATTATAGTTTAACTGGAGCCTATATGACAAAAGTATACGGAATTGAAATAGGAACCTATGGGTTTATTATTAATGTTATGCGAGAGTTTCTTACAGTTTTACTACTTCCTTTACTAATTAAAATAAGCAAAGGAAGCCCTATTGCTGGAGGAGCTGCAGGCAATATGGATACTATGTTAATGCCTATAACAAAGTTTGTAGGTCCGGAATTAGGCTTAGTTACATTAATAACTGGAGCGATTTTAACATTTGCCGTTCCATTTATACTTCCCATTTTGTATGGAATTTTTCAGTAGCAAAAGGAATAATTCATCGTTATCTAGATAGTATAGTAAAGGAAGTTTTGCAGTATTTCGTATTTTTATGTATAATTAGTTTAATAAATCATGCATACTAATTACTAAGTGCAAGTTTGGAGGATATTATGCTAAAAATATGGGGTAAAATAACTAAAAATGGTAAAATAATAAGAGATGAAGTAGTTCAATCTAATATTGAAGGAAGTTATCAAGATAACCTAAAGGCTTGCATTACAGAACTAAGTTATAAACTTGATATTTCAAAGCCATATTGGCTGCCAAGCAACTTAGACGAGTATAATAAAAGAGGCAAAACCACTTTTACAGAGCATAACTTCATTGAGGAGATAGATTTTGACAAGCTTATAATAGAAGAACTAGATACGAAAGAAAAGTAGTATATAATTTATTTCTGCAAAAAGCGGAATATAAATCCTATCAATAAACATTATAGAGGTTTAGTTAATAGATAAAGGAGCTTTATTTAAGCCCCTTTATTTTACCTTTAAGTGCTTTAATACGTCCATTTACATAGTTTATAAGTTCATTTTTATTATCTTTTATATCAGCAGGTGCATTAGAAACTATAGTTATAATATCTAATTTATTTCCCTTTACTTCTTTTGCAACTTCGTAAGCTAAGCATATATTTTTTACCTTCCAATAAGTAGTATTGAATTCATCTACTTGTCTTTTATTGTAATAACCTTTCTCAATACCATATTGAAATAAATCAGCAGCTGCCTCAAGTTCATCTAAATCCTGAGCTTCCAAAGTCTCATTTATAAGAGTTTGAAATGATTTCATAAATAGCACCCCTTTTTAGTGAGATAACAATATTTTTAACTTATATCAACATTCCTATACTGGATTATACTGGTTTTTATGTCTATAGAACTGATAGTCTATATTATTCTAATTAAAGGTATTAAGTTCTAAATTAAATTAGAATAATACATACAAAAATTTAGTGTTTATATACTAATCACAAAGATGAAACATAAATTTATAATAAATATTTGATTTTTACCTAGAATTTTACTATAGTTATGTTAGTATTAAAATTTTATTAATTGGAGGAAGAAAGAATGCTAGAAAGATTAAGTAAAGCTAGAGAAGAAGTAGAAAAAGCCTTTAATAATGATAAACCTGAAGATATGGGAAAAATGGCAAAGAGATTTAAAAAATTGTACTTTGAATGCTTAGAAAAAGGAGAAGAATCAAGAGAATATCACTATGGCGAATACATAAAAAAGGTTATTATGTTATATTTTGAAAACATTTTAAATGGATATGGTGATGCAGAAACATTATACGAGGAATGTGAATATGAAGCACAATTAGCGGGAATAGAACCAAACATATCTTTAATATATTAATAGTAAAAGCTAAAAGAGGTGAAGAAGTTGAAGTTGTTTTTTAACAGTTATAAATCATCTATTATACTGCTGTGTTCAATAATTTTAGGTGGAATCATTGGAATCTTTCTAGGACCTAAGTCAGCTGTGCTCGAACCTTTAGGCGATCTTTTCTTAAACTTGATGTTTATGATAATAGTGCCTTTAGTGTTTTTTAGTGTCACATCAGCTATTGCAAATATGAGTGGAATGAAAAGACTTGGCAAAATTATGGGAAGTATATTTATAGTATTTGTATCCACTGCTCTTGTAGCTGCTGTTATTGGACTAGTTGCTGCTTTAATTGCAAATCCTACTAAAGGAATAGATGTTCATGCTATACAAAAACTTATGGCTAAGGCTAGTGATACAGCACAAAAGACTGAGCAGGTAGGATTCTTAAAACAAATTGTAAATACTCTTACTGTATCAGATTTTGTATCATTATTTTCTAGAAAAAATATGCTACAGCTTATTGTATTCTCAATAATCTTTGGTGTTTCAACTGCAATGGTTGGAGAAAAGGCCAAACCAGTTTCTAGGTTTTTGGATGCTGGTTCAAAGGTAATGATGAAAATGGTAAGCATTATAATGTACTATGCACCTATAGGTCTTGGTTGTTATTTTGCTTCTGTAACTGGACAACTTGGCACACAGATACTTGAGGGATATTTTAGAGTATTTGCACTTTATTTGGTCCTGTCAGTAATTTATTATTTTGTATTCTTTACTCTTTATGCTTTCATAGCAGGTGGAAAGGATGGAGTTAAAGTCTTTTGGAGAAATGCTATAGCACCATCAGTAACGGCACTAGCGACTTGTTCAAGTGCTGCATGTATACCTGTTAATTTAGAGGCCACAAAAAAGATGGGAGTGCCAGATGACATAGCAGAAACTGTAGTACCATTAGGAGCGAACACTCATAAAGATGGTTCTGTATTTGGTGGTGTTATGAAAATTATATTCTTGCTCGGTTTATTTGGAAGGGATATAAGTAATATTCAAGCTATACTAGGAGTTATTGCAGTATCCTTCTTAGTCGGAGCTGTAATGGGAGCAATTCCAGGTGGCGGTATGATAGGAGAGATGCTTATAATAAGTGTTTATGGATTTCCACCTGAGGTGCTACCAATAATAGCTGTAATAAGCACAATAATAGATGCACCGGCTACATTATTAAACTCTACTGGAAATACTGTGTGTGCTATGATAGTTACAAGACTGGTTGAAGGTAAAGAATGGATTAAAAATAAGGTCAGCAGTTTAGAAAAGATTACAATTTAAATAAAAGTATTTATTCAAGGCTCATGTTGTATAGATAAACCATTTAAAAGTTAGACTTATCCTTCTGGATAAGTCTAATTTTTAATTAGTTTATCTATGTGAATTTAGTCGAATCATATTAGTTAATACCAATTCTTAATTTGCTAGATTGAAACTTTATACTATTGGCATAGGCTATTGTTTTAACTTGTATTTAGTTTTAAAATATTATAAAATTAAATTACTATATAGATATTTTTGTAATTGATGTAAATTTAATGAAATGAGTTCATATGATATAAGAAATAGGGATCCTTATATAAGCATATAATATTAAAGGAGATGGTTTTTATGAAATTAATTATAGCCATTATACAGCGTAAAGATGCTAGTGAATTAACAGATATGCTGAATGAGGAGGGATATAGAGTCACTAAGATTGCCTCAACAGGAGGGTTTCTAAGGGCTGGAAATACTACTCTTTTAATAGGAGTGGAAGAATCAGAGGTAGATAATGTTATACAAAAGATGAAAGATAAATGTAAAAAAACAGGTAAACGAGATGCATCAAATTATTCTTCTGCAGAACTAAATAGAACACGTGAGTCATATAGTAGTGAAACCGAGATTGAGGTTGGAGGAGCAACAATATTTGTTATAGATGTAGATAAATTTATGAAGATATAGAAAGAATAGATATGTTAATTTAGTTCTTAATAGTTCTTTTTAAAATACAAGGCCATAAATTTAATTTTTAGTATTTATTTTGTTTCATACATTATGTGTAAACTTGGAATAATTTGAATACTTTTTATCAAAATATAAAAAATATCTATAGGGAATTTACCCTATGGATTTTTTTATGGTATAACTTTGCTTATAAACATCTTCATTTATGAAAGAGTGCGAAAATCGAATATATATCTAGTTATTTTGCTTAAATGGCTTATAACTTGTAAAAATTATTAATTACACAATTTGATATATACCAGTTATAAGATTAATATAATATATAACGAGATGTAGCTTTCAAAGCTACATATAAAAATATTAATACATACATGTTGAAAGGATTGATTTTATGTTTAGAAAACTTAGAGAACCTGTTAGCGGGTTAACTCATTTATTCGGTGCATTTGCGTCTGTTGTTGGTTTAATAATATTACTTAT
Organism: Clostridium sp. CS1-1; assembly: GCF_056135525.1. Classification (NCBI taxonomy): domain Bacteria; kingdom Bacillati; phylum Bacillota; class Clostridia; order Eubacteriales; family Clostridiaceae; genus Clostridium; species Clostridium sp. CS1-1. Next base: position 1,491,072 of record NZ_CM148680.1, read on the forward strand.
TTACTCAATTATGCAAAATAGTCCATGGCATATTGCTACTTTTTCAGTATTTGGTATAAGCTTAATACTACTTTACACAGCTAGTTCTGTGTATCACTTGGCCTCTATTTCAGAGAATGCCATTAAGGTTTTGAGAAGAATCGACCACTCCATGATTTATGTTTTAATCGCAGGAAGTTATACTCCCATTTGTTTAATTGCACTAAAAGGCGCTTGGGGTTGGAGCATATTTGGGACTATATGGGGACTTACTATAGTAGGAATATTAGTAAAAAACTTTTGGTTTAATGCACCTAGATGGCTTTCTACTGCTTTTTATATAGGAATGGGCTGGCTTGTGATTATTGCTATATACCCACTAGGTAAAGTACTTCCAAGTGGTGGAATGGCTTGGTTATTTGCAGGAGGAATTGATTATACAGTTGGCGGCGTGATTTATGCTACTAAAAGACCTAGGATTAATTTTAAGCATTTTGGATTCCATGAGATTTTTCATATTTTTGTTATGATAGGAAGCTTTTGTCACTATTGGCTAATGTTTAAATATTTGTTATATATATAAAAAAGTCCTCTATTTCCGATTACGAGAAATAGAGGACTTTTTTATATAAAATTACGCTAAAACTTAGTTTTACATTCAAATGATAACTCGTATGATTGTATCAAAATAATGTATTGTTTTATGAAAATTTTAATACAATAAGATATAAATAAAGAGAAAGGTATGACAATACATGAGAAATATATTAGGCGTATATAAAAGAGATTTTAGAAACATTGTTACTAATTGGGTTGCATTAGTTGTTATAATAGCACTTATGATATTGCCAGCGCTTTATGCATGGTTTAATATAAAATCTGCTTGGGACCCTTATGGGAATACAGCTGGAATATTAGTTGCTGTTGTTAATAAAGATAAAGGAGGGCAGTATGGGGGACAAAATATAAATGTTGGAAAACAGCTAATAGAAAAGTTGAAAACTAATACTAGCATAGGCTGGAGGTTTACAGACGAAAAAACTGCTGAACATGGTGTAAAGTATGGTGACTATTATGCAAGTATCACAATACCAGAAAATTTTTCGGAAAGATTATTAACTATTACTCAAAGTCAGCCACAGAAGGCAGATTTAATCTATACGGTAAATGAAAAGAGAAATGCTGTAGCTCCCAAAATTACTCAGAAAGGAGCAACAAGTCTTCAAGAGCAGTTAACCACAACTTTTGTTCAAACAGTAAATAGGATAATATTTGATGTTTTTAATAAGTTAGGTGTTGAGCTTGAGCAAGGTAAACCTGTGTTACAAAGTTTTATAAATGTAATATTTGAAATTGATAGTAAGATACCACAAATAAATAAGGAAGTAGACGATTTATACAGCGGAGCAATAACCCTTCAGGGATTTACAAAGAGAGTTCAAGGAGACTTGCCTGTTGTTGAGGATACAATAAATAAAGCATCAGATGTGGTAAGTACAGGAGAGAATTTTTTAATCAAAGCTAGGGATGGACTAAAGAGTTCTGCTCCTCTTATTAAACAAAACTTAATAACTTTAGATAACACTGCACATATAGCTGAGACAGAGATAAATGATGCTATAGCATTATCATCGTCTAATCCAAGCAGGTCTAGAGAGCTATTTATAGCGGCTAGAGATAGATATAATATAGCAATAAGTAATATTAATAATGTTCTGGATTTTTTTAATTCTCTAGGTAACATATCAAATAATCAAATTATAACTGGTTTTATAAGTAGTATGAATGATATAAAAGGTAGATTACAAAGACATATAAATAATATAAATTTTATAATTGCTTCTATTGATAGAAAAGAGCAGATAAAAGAGGATATTTTAGATATCTTAAAAAAAGATTCTTCTGAAATAAGTAGGTTCTTAGATAGTCAAGTTGATAAGTTTGACAGTACAATCGCACCTGCTATTGACAATATTATGCGAAACTCTATTCAAATAACTGACAACACTACAAAGATACTTGGAGATGCCAAGAACGATCTGCCAGTTATAAGTGAACTATTAAAGAAAGTCAATACTGGAACAGAAATAGGAGTACAAGATATTGCGGAACTAAAAAAAAGATTGCCAGCTATTGAAGAAGCCATACACAGTACTGCGGAAAGGTTAAGAACTTTAAATGATGAAGATAAGTTAAATGAGATTATAAGGATATTAAAGTTGGATGCTCGAAAGGAAAGTGAGTTTATTGCTAGCCCTATAAATTTAATACAGAATAGAATGTTTCCAATTCCTAATTATGGCTCAGCGATGGCACCATTTTTTACTTCATTATCTTTATGGGTTGGAGCACTTATCTTAGTTTCTATACTTTCAGTAGCTGTACCTGATTTTGATGGTGATAAAAAACTAAAATCTCATGAAGTGTATTTAGGAAGGTATTTAACCTTTGTAACTATTGCTGTATTTCAAGCAACGGTTGTAACTTTAGGAGATATATATTTGCTGAAAGTATATGTTTCGAATCCAGTAGTTTTTGTAACATATGCAATCTATATAAGTGTAGTTTTTAGTATGATAGTCTATACTTTGGTATCTGTATTTGGGAACGTAGGTAAAGCTTTAGCAATGATATTACTAGTGCTTCAAATATCGTCTTCTGGCGGAACTTTTCCTATAGAGGTTACACCACCATTTTTTCAACACTTGAATCCATTCATACCTTTTACTTATGCTGTAGCAGGAATGAGGGAAGCGGTAGGAGGCGTGCTTTGGGATTTGCTAAGTTACAATGCAGCCATGTTGTCAATTTACTTCTTTACTTTTATCATAATTGGGATAGCTTGGAAGGAACTATTAAGTGGCATAATTGCGAAGTTTGTTGAAAAGTTTAAAGAAAGTGGGTTGGTCGGAGAATAAAGTATTAGATAGTATAATGTAGACATAATATTTAGAAAACTAGCATTTAAGAACAAATTTTAAGGGTTGTAAATATTTGCAACCCTATTTATCCGATGACTATGTTATTAGTCTTTATAATTTATCAAACTGTGTCCTCTTACTAATAAAACTAGTAAATAGATATATTAATATATATATGAAGAAGGAGTAGACTGATCTCCAGTTTTCTGGCTGATACAGTTGTAAGAATATAAAAATAGGTTCAAATATAAATGCAGAAAGTGATGAAAAAATAAGTGCTTTAATAAAAGGATTAATTTTAGGTTTATATTGAATGAAAAACATGATTAACACAGGAAACAATGAAAAATCCCAAGGTATATAACCAGGAATCATAGGCAGTACTTTCCAGTCGTAATGCCAAGCTCCAGAGACAACTCCAACAAAATCAAGATAAGAAGTGATAATCATTACTGTAGAACCTGTCAGTAACAATCTATAAGTACTTTCTTTTTTTCTAAACTTTATCCATAAGGCCCAGGGTATGACAGTTAAAAACAAAAGAAGCCACCAGCGCCACTTAAATACCATTTCAGTTTTCCAAAGCGTAAACATTTGATTGTTTGCATCTACAACTAATTTATAGATTTTATGTGTTTTCTCGTGCATAATAATATACCTCATCCATACAATGTTTATATTTAGTATTCCCTGAGTGAAGAAGAATATTTTAAATTTAATTATAATCTCAGTTTGATTTATTGTAACAAATATTACAGACAGTAAAAATTTTAAATGTTATAATTATATTCGAATTATAACATTTAAAATAAATGATATGATAACATAGGATTAGTTAGAAATTAAATAGATGTTTATAGAATTATTTAAAGATATTTATTAATATATTTAATTTTAATTATACAAATATAAGTGTTTCGAATAGGAGAGATATTATGGGTAATAATTTTGGAAACTTACAAAAAATAAGGGATGGAAAGAGAAAATTCTCAATAACTCCACATATACCAGGGGGATTTATTAGCCCTGAGGCTCTTGAAAAGATAGCAAAAGTAACAAAGAAATATAAAGGGGTTTTAAAATTAACTTCTGGACAGAGAATTATGATAACGAATCTAGAAGAAAGTGATCTAGCTAATATATGGGAAGAACTAGGAATGGAACCAGCAGTAAAAACGGCTAACTCGGTAAAGAATATCGAGATGTGTCCCGCAGGTTTTTGTAAAAGATCAAAGCATAATACTATAGGGATAGGGATGAAACTTGCAAAGAAGTATAAGTGGATGGAAATGCCTTGTAGAACAAAAATAGGAGTTGCTGGCTGTAGAAACGCTTGTGGCAGCGTATATAGTAAGGATGTTGGAGTAATAGCGGATATTACAGGTATAATTGTAACTGTAGGTGGATCTGCTGGTTATAATCCCAGATTGGCAGATATTATAGCCATAGATTTGACTGAGGAGCAAGCGTTAAAATTAGTTGATAGTGTTTTTGATTACTACAAGGAAAATGCTGAAGCTGGGGAAAAGATAGGAGTCTTTATAGATAGAATAGGAATAGAAAAATTCAAAGAAGATGTATTGAAAAGAGCAGAATTAGTATAATTAGTAACAATATAAGTTTACAATTATTAGTAGGCAGGTGATTTACATCTGTCTATTTTGCTAGTAAGAGGTATTGTGAAAATTATATGTATGTTATAACATTAAATCTACATCAATTGTCGCTATTAACCTTTATAGTAATTAATAATTCAATGAAGTATATTTATCACAACCTATATAGATGAATAATATTTTCTACTAAACAAATTCTATAAACAGAGTTCTTAGTATCAGATGGAGTTTTAAATCCACCTGATGACTATTAACAGATTTCTTAATGTCTTTGACAATTAGAAATCGATAAATTAGATAGAAAATCCAACGATGCGGATAATGTTTTATAGAATGGAGTGTAAATATGAAAATAGGCTTAGTAAGGCATTTTAGAGTAAATATTAAAAAAAATAGATTTATGACTTCAACGGAATATAACGAGTATATGAAAAAGTATGATATTTCAGATGTGATACCTAATGAGGTTGTCATTGATAAAGAATGGGATAAGTGTTACTGCAGCAGTATGAGTAGAGCTATCACAACAGCGAAAACTGTATATCATGGAGAAATAATTATAACTGATAAACTTGTAGAAATTCCTTCTGCAGCATGGAGAAATACAAACATTAAATTGCCATATGATTTATGGGCTGTATTAAGTAGAATAGCTTGGTTTAGAAATCATATGTCACAGCCGGAGGGAAGAAGAGTAACTTTAAAAAGAACAAGTGAGATTTTAGATAAGATGCTTCAGGAAAAGAATAAGAACATTCTTATTGTAAGTCACGCTGGAACTCTTTATGAAATACAAAAAATGCTCATTAAGAGAGGCTTTAGAGGAGACTATTTTTTAAAAGCGAGAAATGGAAAGTTATATGCTTTTGAAAATAAAAAAAGTTAAAAGGACTGATAGTAATTAATTTGTCTGATTGTTCCCTATAGGATTAGTTTTTACCTAGAGTTAAGATGCCGAATTATAAATTGAGAAATGATATGTTAAGTAGGTTGTTTGAACGCTACAAAATGTTTAATAAATTCATTTTGTAGCGCCTGATTTTTTACAACCTTTTTTTTGCCTCTAAATATAATACTTTAACAAATTTTTTTGTATTAATACGAATATTTGACATAGAAGGCTTTATTTCATTTTGTAATTCCATCATCATTTTTCGTATCTCTGTAAAATCAAAATACTTTGAAGCATATTCTTCAAATTTAGGATTTGAGTAATCCGTAAGACCGAGGGAAGCTAAATGGTTTAAAGCTTGGAATATTGCTCTGCGAACTCGTTGCTCAGATGCTTTAATTTCTTTTTTAAGCTCAAGTGAATCGGCAGACGCTCCTAGTTTTTTAAAAGCTATTGTAGTGAAAATATCCTTTAATGAAGGAAACTCGTGTTCAAGGGGATTTTCTTTTTCATTTTTAAGTAAGTATTCAAGCATATCCAATAAGTCTTTGCTACCGCTTTCGCCAATCATGCCTAATTCAGTTAATAGGAATTGACCAGAAGTAATAATATTTTTGTTTGTAGAAGTAGGTTTATTGTTATCTTTTAAATTTATTATGTCCAAAACATTTAATGCTTTTTGAATATCTTGTATAGATTTTTGTAGTTGCATGTGCTCAATCACTTTCTTGATAACCCCTACTACTTCTAGGCGGTTAATTGGTTTAGTAATATAGTATTTAACCCCAATTGAGTAAGCCTCACCAATAATTTTCTTATCTTCTACCTGAGATAACATTATAATACTTCCACGGAATAAAGACCCTAGACTTCGAACCGTCTCGATACCATCACGAACAGGCATTAATAAGTCAATAATAAGAATATCTACTTTTTTTAAGTCTAGTAAATTGTTATCTACATAGGAACCGTTATCTGCCTCCCCAACTACTTCCCCTAGGTCACAATCCTCAATAATCTCAACTAACATAGAACGAATAGCCTCATCATCATCAGTGATAAAAAAACGCATGCTATCATCCTTTCTTTACTAAATTTTTAATTGGTAGCTGTATAATAAAAACTGTTTTATTTGCCTCAATTTCATCTTCAATTGTTACTGTTCCGTTTAGATTTGTAATAACTTCTTTAACATATGGTAGCCCCATTCCAGTTGATGGCTTGCCATGAAGGTCATATTTTGTAGTATAGCCTGGTTTGAAAATCAATTCTCTTTTATTTGGAGGTACACCTACTCCAGTATCGGAAACTTCAAATTTAACAAAGTCTCCTACTCTTGAAATGAAAACTTTTATTAAACCAGAGCTATCAATTGACTCTACAGCATTAGAAACTAGATTATTAACTAGTGATAAGATCGTATAAACATGTAGGTGAGGATATAATCCTTCAATGTTTAATATAAATTGAATTTCTTTGTTTAACAAATCGGAATACTTTTTATTTGATTCAATAATAATATTACCTATTTCAGAAATATTCATATAATCAGTTGAGCTTTCAGAAGAAATCATTTTTGTAAGACCAGCATGGATTCTTTGATTATCTTTCTTAATTTCATGTACTTGTCCTGCAATACCCAATATTTTTGAACTCAAGTCATCCTTTTTTAAGCTAATATTACTATTTTGCAAATTTCTATATAAGTTATAACATTCGGTTGTAATATTTTCTGCATCTTGTAAGGATTTTTTTATATGAATAGATTCTGCATATAAGTTTGAAACTAATAAAAGCATAGTTCTGTTTTGGTCCCTCTGCTTTTTTGCTTCCAGTCTAGCATTATGAAGATTAATTATACTAAAGAAACCTAGGGCAAAAAAACTACGAATTATAGCTATGGCAATAATCTTAATTAGCACAACCAAGGTAATCATGTTTCCTAGTATATAGTGTCTGAAAGACAACTCAACTATACCAGAAGTGATATCAATTAAAATTGACAAAATCCCAATTGTAAATGGACGATGATGAAAACTATTAACCTTTGCAAAATAAAAAAGAGAAGAATAGGTAAAATAGTAAAAAAATGAAGAAAAGTGAAGTACAAAATCTGATCCTAATCCAAAGTTACCATATATACAAAAGTCTAAAATTATTCTAAAAGCGATAACAGAGATTCCAACTAGAAAACCAGATAAAAGCAAAGGTACTTTTTTTCGTATCCATAATAGAAAGAAGAAAAAAGTTGCTGTGCCAAAACTAACACGATAAGTATCGTGAAAAGGAAAAAACTTCAATTCACCAGTCAATGGTACTGTAATCATCATTAAAGCAAGAATAAGTAAATCATCCTTCAACAAGCATACACTCCTTTAAACTTTAGATGTCAATACTACTTAAATATCCATTAACAAGGATAGCAGAAAATTTAATAATATACCAGTATTATGTAAAATTTAATTTGATTATTAAATAAATCTAGTTATGGTGTGGACAATATGTCCTTAATTAGATAATTATGTCATTCATTTAGTTCTGAAAATATCAGTTAAATCTTTAAATTCAATATAAAAAAACATGAATAAATATTAGGATTAAAATCAATAATCTATAAAATGGTATAAACATAATTAAATTATTCATTTTTTTAAAAAGTTTCATAAATTGTTTTGTAGTTTTTTGTGGTTTTTTATAGGTTAGGTTGTATGATTTAATCATGATATTATTTTAACATTAATAAAAAGTCAGTGATTAATTTTTTAGGGGGAGTTGGTATTATATGAAAAAGCTGAAATTTGGGTTAGCGACGCAAATTGTTGTTGCTTTAATTCTTGGTATTGTAGTTGGTGCTGTTTTTTACGGTAATCCAGCAGTTGAAGCCTATCTAAAACCATTCGGAGATATATTTCTTCGTTTAATTAAGATGATAGTTGTACCAATAGTTTTCTCATCGCTTGTTGTTGGTATTGCAGGAGCAGGAGATATTAAGCAGGTTGGTAAAATCGGAGGAAAGACTATACTTTACTTCGAAATCGTAACTACAGTTGCAATAATTCTTGGACTAGTAATAGCAAATGTATTCCACCCAGGTACTGGCGTAGATATGAGTTCAATAGTAAAGACTGACATAAAAAGTTATGTTGATACCGCTGAACAAGTAGGACATCATGGATTTGCAGATACATTCGTAAATATCGTTCCTACAAATATATTTCAAGCTCTTACAACTGGAAATATGCTTTCTGTAATATTTTTCTCAGTTATGTTTGGTGTTGGAGTTGCTGCAGTTGGAGAAAAAGGAAAGCCAGTTCTTCAATTCTGCCAGGGAGTTGCTGAGACAATGTTCTACGTAACAAACTTAATCATGAGAACTGCTCCAATCGGTGTATTTGCCTTAATAGGTGTAACCGTTTCCAAATTTGGACTAAAATCACTTATTCCGCTAGGAAAGCTTGCAATTACAACTTATGGAGCTATGATATTCTTCGTGCTTGTAGTACTTGGATTAGTAGCAAAAGTAGTTGGTACAAGTATTATGAAAATAATAAAGATACTAAAGGCAGAGTTAATTCTTGCTTATAGTACATCAAGTTCGGAAACAGTTTTACCAAAGATCATGGAAAAAATGGAGAAGTTCGGCTGTCCAAAGTCTATAGCGACATTCGTTGTTCCAACTGGATATTCATTTAACCTAGATGGATCTACACTATACCAAGCAATTGCTGCTATATTTATAGCACAAATGTATGGAATACACTTACCGATTCCAGAGCAAATCAAATTGGTACTAGTGCTAATGTTAACTTCAAAAGGTATAGCAGGGGTTCCTGGAGTATCCTTCGTTGTTCTACTAGCAACCTTAGGTTCAGTAGGAATTCCAGTAGAGGGACTAGCGTTTATAGCTGGTATTGACCGTATCCTAGATATGGCAAGAACTGCTGTTAATGTAGTTGGTAACTCGTTAGCTGTTGTGGTTATATCAAAATGGGAAGGTAGATATGACGCTAAAAAGGGTGAAGAGTATCTACAGGAGATTGATACAACTACCACTGCTGCATAATAAGAAATCTTCTATCACTACTTAAATATTAGGTAGTGAATTTAGAAAAATATATATGTTATCCCACGTATATGTAATACAAAAAAACAACCTTGTTCTAAATGAACGAGGTTGTTTTTTATTTCAACTTTGTTAATAAGCATCAGGTGGAGTTAAGACTCCACCTGATGCCAAGAATTTTGTTTATTTGATAATTAAATATTAGATAGAGTTGAAAACTTATATGATATTTAGAAACCTGTTTATCATAAATTGGAAAGTATAAACATATGGGAGTTGGATATCACATGCCTTGAATTATTCTTTATTTAAAATAGAAAGTACAAAGTTAGTTATTATATAAATTCCATAAAAAATTGTATCTTCGGAAGCGTCAAATTCAGGAGAATGTAGAGGATGAACGCCCTTTATTTTATCAGATATTCCAAGCCTGAAATGAACTGATGGAACCTTTTCTGCAAAGTATGCAAAGTCTTCACCAGCGAAGGTTTTTTCTAAGGGGAGAACATTGTTATTTCCAATTAACGAGTTTGTAGATAGAATAAAATTTTTTGTAATAGTATCATCACTTATAAGGGGAGGATATTGAAAAGAATAGATTACATCTGTTGTACATCCATACTTTTCAGCACATAAACGAGAATTATTTAAAAACTCTTTATATATTTTTTCTCTAAGTTCGCTATTAAAGGTTCTTACAGTGCCTAAGACCTTGCACTCGTCAGCTATAATATTTGGTGCATTTCCGCACTGAATCGAAGAGAAAGTAATCACATGAGATTCTAAAGGACTATTTTGTATATTGGATTTTATATTCATTGTTTGTATAAAATTCATAGCCGGATACATTGGATTTATGGAAAGATGGGGCATAGCGGCATGCCCCCCTTTGCCTTTAAAATTTATACAAAAATCATCAACAGATGCCATAGATGGCCCGCTAGAAACTTCTACTGTACCTACTTTAACATTAGGCCAAACGTGAAAACCTATCATAGCTTTAACTTTTGGATACTCTAGGACACCTTCTTCAATCATCGGAAGAGCTCCACCTTCTCCTTCTTCAGCAGGTTGAAAAATAAATTTAATACATTTAGATATTCCTAATTTTTTTAATGTATTGGCCACACCAAGTACAATTGCCATATGATAATCGTGACCACATGAATGAGATACTCCATTTACAGGCAGACCATCCATATCAGCTCTTATAGCTATACAATCCTCACTTTGATTTAATGTTGCAACAACTCCTGTTTCAGCCATTATTTGAGCATTTATTTCTAATGATTTTAAAAAGTTTAAAATAATACTTTGCGTTTTATACTCTTGAAAAGCAAGTTCAGCGTTATCGTGTAGTTTATTTCTCAAATCTCTTATCTTCTTTATATCTTTCTTTATTATTTCTTCAAGGTTCATAATATCACCGTCCTAGTATCATATTTAACTTTAGCTTGAAGCCTATTAAAATATTAAGAACCAGTTGCAGTCCTTACTCCATCTGATTCTCAGTTTAACTTCATACTAATATTCTTTTAACCACTTATTTCTTTCATAACTGACCCAAGTATGCCAACTGCTAAATCTATTTCTTCCATAGTAACATTAAGTGGAGGGAGAATTCTAACTACATCAGTTCCAGCACTTACTATTAAAAGTCCCTTATTAAAGCATAAATTAATAAATTCTTTTAAGTTGGTATTGATACTTATACCTATAAGAAGTCCTATTCCCTTAATTTCATTTATAATATCATATTTATTTTTTAAATCATTAAGTTTTTCCTTAAGATACATAGATTTCTCATCTATACTATTAATAATTCCACCATCAGTTAGTTCATTTAAGACTGCACTAGAAACAGCGCAACCAAGAGGATTTCCACCAAAGGTACTACCATGATCACCGGGAGCAAAAGCTTTGGCAGCTCTTTCATTAGCAACAACCGCTCCAATTGGGAATCCTCCTCCAAGAGCCTTAGCTATACATATTACATCAGGTATTACTCCAAATTTTTTATAAGCAAAAAGGCTTCCGAGTCTCCCCATGCCACACTGTATTTCGTCGAAGATTAATAAAGCATTAAATCTGTCACACAATTCCCTAGCCTTATTAAGATATTCAAAGTTAGCAGAGTTAATTCCACCTTCTCCTTGAATAGGTTCTATGATTATGCCACAAACTTGTTCATTAAAGTTATTATTTAAATCTTCAATATGGTTAAACTTGATTTTTTTAACTCCACCAACTAAAGGCAAAAAATCCTTTTGATATTTTTCTTGTCCAGTAACAGAAAGTGCCCCCATGGATCTTCCATGGAAAGAGTTATCCATATACAGAATTATGTTTTTGTCACTAGAACCTTGTAATTTGCCATATTTTCTTGCTAATTTCAGTGCTCCTTCTGTGGCTTCAGTACCACTGTTACAAAAAAATACTTTATCATGGTCACAATGACTTATCAATTTTTCAGAAAGCTTTATATTCTCAGTATTCCAGTAATAATTTGATACGTGAATCAGTTTATTGCTTTGTTCAGTCAGAGCTTTAGTAATAGCAGGATGACTATGACCTAGACAATTTACAGCAACGCCTGAAACAAAATCAATATACTCATTTCCATTTGTATCATAAAGCTTAGCGCCAAATCCTTTCTCGAAAGTAATATCAAATCTTCCATAAGTATTCATTATATTATTTTTTGACATTGACTTACACCTCTCTTTGTTATAATTTTGGTACCAGAATTAGTAGTTATAGTATTTAATAAACTATGTTCTTGTCGCCCATCAAATAAATGAACATTTCTTGTCCCTTTTTCTAAACTTTCTATGCAACATTCAAGTTTGGGAATCATTCCACCATTAACTATGCCTGTATCAATAAATCTTTTGATTTCATCAGTTGTTATAGAGGGCAGGAAGGTAGAAGGATCTTTTATATCCGTATACACCCCTTTAATGTCTGTCATAATAAGCAGCTTTTCAGACTTCAACACACCACTAATAAAAGCAGCTGCGTAATCAGCATTAATATTGTAGCTATTGCCTTCTGGATCCCATCCAATAGGTGAAATAACAGGAAGACAATGTTCTTCAAGTAAGCTTAAAAGTAATTTCTTATTGATACTCACTACTTCTCCAACAAATCCTAAGTCTAACTTTTCTCCATTATTATAGATATATTTTTTCTTAGCTTTTATAAGGTTACCGTCTTTTCCACTTATTCCAATAGCATTAAGTCCTCTTAAACTTAGTGAGGAGGCTAGTTCCTTATTCACATGCCCTGATAACACCATTTCAACTACTTCCATTGTAATTTCATCTGTAACTCTTAAGCCCTCTATAAAGGTGCTCTCTATACCTGTTTTAAGGAGCCATTTAGAAATTTCAGGGCCGCCACCATGAATTATTACAATTTTAATACCAACACTTGTAAGCAACAAAATATCCTGAGCGAAAGCTTTTCGTGCTATTTTATCGTTCATAATGCTACCACCATACTTTATAACAAAAGTTTTTCCTCTATACTTTTTAATTTCTAGAAAAGTTTCTGTATCTAAGAAACCACTTTGAACCTTCATCTTATCCCTCCACCCTGATGTATAACTTATGAATAATTATACTAATATTTTTATAAAAATTCAATAATTTATTGATTTTTTTCTCGTTTTGGTCCATAATTATTTTTATTAAGAGATAAATTATAATGATGAGGTGGTATCATGGTTAATGTTGGAATCATTGGAGCGACTGGATATGCAGGGGAGCAATTAGTTTGGATTTTGCGCAATCACCCTGAAGTTAAAATAAAATTTTTATCTTCTCATAATTATACTGATATTCAGTATAATCAAATTTATAGAAACTATAATGGTTTTATAGAAGATACATGCATAAGTCTTGAAGAGGCAGAAGAGTTGTTTGGTAATATTGATGTGCTTTTTATTGCACTGCCTCATGGAAAAGCATTTGAAATTGCTAAGAAAGCTTTGAGTAAGGGAGCAAAAGTAGTAGATTTAGGTGCTGATTTTAGGTTAAAGTCAGAGAAATTATATGAAGAATGGTATGGAGTTGAACATCAGTATTCAAAAGTACTGAAAGATTCAATTTATGGGCTAGTGGAATTAAATAGAGAAAAGATAAAGAATACACAATTAGTAGCCAATCCTGGATGTTATCCAACAGCGAGTATATTAGCACTAGCTCCACTTTTAAAGTACAAACTAATAGATTCAGAATCTATTATTATTGATGCAAAGTCTGGAGTGTCAGGAGCTGGAAGGTCAGCAAATATTAATACACTTTTCGCAGAGTGTAATGAATCAATTAAAGCTTATAGTGTTGCTAGTCACAGACATACGCCGGAGATTGAGCAGGAGTTAAGTGAAATTTTAGGTAATAACATTACTATCTCTTTTACTCCCCATTTAGTTCCAATGAATAGAGGAATTTTATCCACTTGTTATGCGAAACTATTGTCTGACTTAAAAGAGGAAGAACTTATTAAAATATATAGAGAATTCTACTATGAAGAATTTTTCGTTAAGGTTATAGATAATATTCCAGAAACTAGATGGGTAAGAGGGTCAAATTTATGTCACATTGCTATAAAGGTTGATGAACGTACAAAAAGAGTAATAGTTATTTCTGCTATAGATAATTTGATAAAGGGGGCAGCGGGGCAAGCAGTTCAAAATATGAATATTATGTTTGGGATTAAAGAAACAACAGGTTTAGAATTCATAGCTATGGCTCCGTAATATAGTCATTTGGATAAACTCTAATCATGTTATCGTATAATTACTAATAAAAAAAGCATTTAGCATAATTGAATGTGCTGATTGCTTTTTATTTAAAGAATAAATGGGGGTAGATCGATGAAAAAAATGGTCTTAGTGGTTAGAAGAGCTAGTTATGAGGACATAATTGAAATTCAAGAGATAGCTAAGGAAGCTTTTAAAATATATTCTGAAAGAGCAGGGATAACAGCATTTGTTACTCCTCTTCAGGAAACCTATGAAGATTTAAAAAGAGAAATAGAAGATAAATTGGTTTTTGTAGCTCTTTTAGATGGAGCTATTGCAGGAAGTGTAAGAGTTGAACTAAAACAAAATAAAACTGCTTACTTATATAGATATGGCGTTGACAAATTATTTCAAAATAAAGGTGTAGGTGGAGCATTAATAAATGAAGTCGATAATGCAATGAAAGAATTAGGAATTACCAAATTATATTTGCATACTGCGTCTAGAATGTTCTCTCTTGTTAGGTTTTACTACGGAAGAGGATTCTATATTGAATCAACCACAAAAGAACCAGGATATATTAGAGCATTACTATGTAAAGAATACAATAATGAAATTATTGAAAACTCATTGGATACTGGGTATGGAAATTATGCAGTAATTTAAAACGGATCTACAAAATTATAAAAATAGTGAAGTTAAAAGAGCTGATAAAGAATTAAAGAATTATACTGAAACCCTAAAGCAAGAAACTAACGATGCTATTGTGTAGGAAAAAGAAGGACTCATATCAACACTTTTTATCAGAGATATGACTCCTTTTTTTATATTGTATATATTATTTTATTATTATCTTTTAATTAGAGGAAATGCTATAACATCTTTTATGCTATAAGAACCAGTAGGGAATATTATCATTCTATCAATACCTACTCCTAATCCTCCAGTCGGTGGCATTGCAGTATCGATAGCAACAGCGAATTCTTCATCCATTGGACTAGCTGTTTCAAGTCCCGCTCTTAGTTTTGACGCTTGTTCATGCAAAAGAATTCTTTGCTTCAATGGGTCATTGAGTCCTGAATAAGCGTTCTAATAGACTTTGATAGTAATTCAAATTTACTTGCTTTAACGGTAATCTCACCTGTTTGAGTCTTAAATACAGTTCCTTCAATTCCAATAATATCTCCAATATCAATTAATTTTAAGATCTTATAACTTTCAGCGCCTATTAGGTTCTTACTTAAGAATATTTGTATGCTTTCTTTTTTATCTATAATATTAGCAAATGTAGCGTTTCCCATCCTTCTTATCAGCATGATTCTTCCTGCCAATGTGAATTCTTGTTCTTCTTCTATATTCTCAAAGTTATCACAAACGTCCTTAGTATGCGTTGTGTCTTTATAACCATAAGGATATGGGTTAATTCCCTATACATTTTAGCTATACCACCTTTAATTATTTATTTATGATTCTTCTGTAACTCTTGCTCAAAGCTGATTCCACACTATAAACCTAACCTTAAAACAGTTCTAAATTTTAGTTTTTGCTCTAACTGTTTTGAATTATATTTCCAATCTTAGAGTCATGCTAATGACTCATGCCGCAGGCTTCAAAAGCATATATCTTTTATACTATTATGATATAACACAGTATAGAAAAACAGTATCCGTAAGGATTCAAATATAATATAAGTAAGATACTCAGAGAGAACTTATAAATAGAAATTTCTTATGATATAGTACTAAATGAAAATATATTAGAGTGCTAACGCACTGAGTTATTGTTTCAATTTAGATAGCTTGTTTTTATATTAATTTGCAAGGCCAATACCATTTTTATGCTCTCGCATAATGGATTAGGGAAGGAAAATTAAAAGATTCAATTAATAGAGAAATTTATGTAGCCAGTGTATCAGGCTATATGTAGTATGAAGGTCATATTTGATTTGCCATGTAAGTGGAACTTAAAAGAACGTTAGAATAATAATTTGAATTTTGGTCTGTTTGAATAGTAGGTTTATAGTGTGGAGTCAGCTTCGAACAAAGGATTACAGAATCTTATGCTAATGAACTTAAAAGCTCTCAATATTTTTCACAGTTTTCTGCAAGAAAACATTGAAAAATATTGGAGCTTTTAAAGGTTTATTAGTATTAGATTCTGTTCCTGAAGAGAGGGCTGACGTAACACTATAAGCCTGCTATTCAAACAGTTTTCTAACTTATGATTAAGTCGCACTCTCCTTTTACTTAGAACTAAGGCATCATTTGGCATGTGTCCGAAACCATAATATGTGGTTAAAGTTTGAGAATATTTGCAAGCGCATTTACATAGTAATAGTAAATAGTATGAATTTAGTTCTAATCTGTCTAGTAAAATTTTTATAAATTTGATAAGTCAGGGGAGATGGAGATGAAATGTAATATGAAAACCATTAAGGATATTCATAAATTTATTGAGGGTTTTCCTATAAAAGAAGGGGATAAGGTGGCTATAACCTTCGGTACAGAATTTCAACAGGAAATAGCTCATAAAGTAGCTGAGATAGTTAATTGTAAGGGCGCAAAACCTATAATGGTATATGTTCCTATAACTTATGAATCGGATAAGGGCGATGAGAGTTGTTTTGCAAAAGAAGATGAGCTTTTCCCTATGTTGGATGCTGATATTTGGATTAAATTATAAAATAGATTAGAGATATAAAAATAGATGATCATGACTTATTTCCGTGGGCCATGGCCATCTTTATTTTTATGGTTTAACGATTAAATTTTGGTATGTGTAGTTTTATAAATACTAGTCTAATTATAAGCAGTTTCTTTCTTCTTTAGTCCGTTGGGTAGAGTAAAAGACAGTATTAAGCTAACTACAGTGATTAGAATTAATGACATATATATAATATGAAGTCCTGAATTAAGAGAAATTTTAATCTGCTCAAGGGATATAATGTGACTTGTATTTGCAGCAGCGTATAAATTACTAGGGTCTATTCCAGTGATTCCTAAGTTATTAAAGTATTTAACTATACTCAAGTTAAACATACTTCCAAAAATACTCACTCCAATTGTTTGTCCTAGGGTACGAACTAGTGAGTTGGAAGCAGTTGCAGCTCCTCTTTTAGTATAATCTACAGAAGACTGTACCACTATTGTAAGAGTAGTAAAGCTTCCTCCAAAGCCAAAGCCCATTATAAACATGTAGATTACAGTTAAAACTAATGGAGAGGTAATATTTAATGTAGGTAAAAGCAGACAGCTTAATACAATTATAAGAGAAGATACTACAATTATTGCTCTTTCACCATACTTAGGTATAGACTTTCCTAGTATAACTGATGATAAAAGCCAAGCTACAGACATAGGAGCCATTGACAGTCCAGAGACAGTTGCTCCAAATCCTAAAACATTTTGCATATATAGAGGTATATAAACGTCTATAGCTATTAATACAGCTGAAGCTAGAAAGCTGATTATGTTAACAATAGTGTTAGTTCTCGTAAAAATTTCAAATGGAACAATAGGTTCTTGGGCCATTTTCTCTATAAGATAAAATATAACCAAAAGAATCGCTGTTACAATTAAACATATTGCTAATAAAATAGAATTTTCTCCTCCTAATAAAGTGCCGTATAAAAGCACTAAAATAGCAGCTGATAAAGCCATAGTACCTGCATAATCTATCTTATGTTTTTTTCTTTCAAAATTCTCACTTAGGTTTCTTTGGAGAAGAATTATAGATAGTATTCCAAAAGGTATATTTATAAAGAAAATCCAGTGCCATGAAAGATAATCTATTAGGAATCCTCCTAAAAAAGGACCAATAAGACTAGCGATACCCCAAGTAGAGCTTATCCAACCTTGCACTTTTGCTCTTTCGGAAAGATTAAAAACGTCGCCTACAATAGTATAAGTTACAGTAAAGATTGCGCCTGCTCCCAGGCCTTGCAATGCACGAAACGCTATTAACTGATGCATACTTCTGGATAAACCGCAAAGTGAACTGCCTATTAAGAATATTATAATTCCTATAGAAAGAATATTCTTTCTTCCATATAAATCAGAGAGTTTACCGTATATAGGAGTTGAAATAGCAGAGGTTAGTAAGTACACAGAAAAAACCCAACTTATTAATTCAAATCCATTTAGTTCTTTAACAATTGTTGGCACAGCAGTAGTCACAACTGTTCCCTCAACAGCTCCAAGAAACATTGCTACCATTATCGCTGTGACAATATTTTTCTTTCTTAAATCCATACTGGATATCACTTCCTTTATATCAAAATTACATATTAATAAACAACAAATAACATTCTATCATTAATAAATAGGATTGCCAAGCTTATTTATTAATAATAGAATGTTACTATTAACTAGATTATACATACATAGCAATAGGTATAACTTGAAGTGCTGGACCAGTTACCTTTGTGGTAAAGTTACTAGGAATTAAAATACCATTATCATTTAATATTTTTAAGTATGGCCCCATTGAATTAAGAAAGCTACAGCAATAATCACTCATTCCGGTTTTTCTAAGTAAATCTATACTGTTATTTTTAGTAACAGCTCTAATGACCTTGCATAAAGTTTTGCATTCTGAATTAGCAGTATCATATATATAGGCATTTTTATCACAAAAATTATTAGTGTTAACATCTAAAACCGCTTTGGCGAAATTCAAATTCATTATTAAATCTGTTGTGTTATTTTTACTCAAATATCCATTTATGTTTTTTAGTTGTTTAAGTATTACGGAGCAATTAGTGAACCCTCCAATTTTATCTTTGATTAGAGTATCTAAAGCCTTAGTATCGTATGAGTCTAAAATATCTATTAACATATCAATTGTTCCCACTAAGGATGTGGTTGAGAGTTTGGAAGTAAACTCTACATATTCTCCACAGCAGACATTATTATTAATAATATCTTCTTCTGTTATTTCTCTTAAAAGGTATTTTTTTAGAAGTGATTCCCTTACGTTATTAAAGAAATAAAAAGTAGTATAAACTTTTTTTATGGTAACTTCATCATCACATTCCCATTCAGCATTAATATATCCTGATTTATCAGTAGTATCTGTGGTTGCTTTATCTTTTGAGCTTCCTTGAGTTTTATAATCTAAAGATATTCTTATTGAATCTTCCTGTTCTTTTTTTGTCTTTATAGATTTGCTTTCTAGATAACCTTCTACTAATAAAGAGGATAAATCTAAAATTAAGCTTCTATTTGCATAGATAGGAATACCTGAAATAGAGTGACTCACTTTATTTCCTCCTAAAACTTGATATAATATATATAGTATTCGGAGCTATGTGGTAAGTTGTACAATATTTTTACATAGATGCATTAATGAGTGCTAAACAAGTTGAGGGCTGAATGTGCTAATACCACCATTGAGTTTGCTTTTGCAAAAGTGTAAGTTGAGTAACGCTACGCCTAGGAAATGATTGAAGCAAGATCTTAATTCAGATGGGGATTCTTTTACCCCATCTGAATTTTAGAGCTGCGAATGCATGGCTTACTTGGCGTTGAACTCCCACTTGAAGAAAAGCAGGGAGTCCAAATCTCCGATTTGGTACGAATCGCTTTCACAGAGTGCGTGGGAGGCTTACGCCAAGTTAGTCAGGTTAAACTAAGAATTAGTATAGCTTCTAGGAATATTTAATTTATATTTCAAAGTGGTGTCAGTAAAAGTATTAATTTAAATCAAAAAGAAAGTTTTTAGAGGTGTTTTAATGAAGACGAAGATTAAATTGGAAAAAAGCGTTAGAAAGAACCTTGTTGAAGAAATTAAAAGGTTTTATTTTAATGAGAGAGATGAGGAACTTAGTGATTTAGGGGCTGAAATCTTGCTAGACTTTATAGTTAACACTATAGGACCTCATATTTATAATGAAGGAATTAAGGATGCTTATGTTTTTATGAATGAGAAAGTAGAGGATTTGTTTGGATTGGAGAAACGTTAGTGTAAGTAAAAGCATTAGATTCTTTAATGAGTTATTAATTAGACTTGTAAATTAATAATATAAGTGAGTTATAAGTTTCAAGAGAGTTAATCCCCTCAGATTGATTACAAATTCATATTTTTGAAAAAGTTAACTTTTTAAATCGTTGATATTACTGAACTTTTAAAAATAAAGCTTATCAAATATAAGAATTTCAACAGCCTGAGGGGTTTTGACTTTTTAAGATTATTCATAGAGTCTTATTTTAGAGAATATATTCTTTAAATGATTGACAATACTAGATTTGAAAAATAAAAAATCTAGTATTCCTTCACAGTGTAAGATGGCCTAACTTCTTTGGTGCTAATAAATTTCAATATATAAACTTAATAAATAATTTTCACTAAGTTAACGGTAATACAATTTTTATAACTGTTCCTATATCTGGTTTACTCCAAATATTTATTTCACCATTATGGTTATCAATTATCCATTTTGCAATAGAAAGTCCGAGACCGGTTCCACCACTAGATTTTGTTCTAGACTTATCAGCTCTGTAAAACCTATTGAAGATGTAAGGAAGATCTTCCTCTGAAATACCATTACCTGTATCTCCGATAGTTATAATAGCGTTATTGCCATTCAAATAGGAATCTAATTTTATTGTTCCACCTTCAGGAGTATATTTAATACTATTGTCAATAAATACCCTTACTGCTTCTTTTATTAGTTTTCTATCTGCATAAACATTTAAACACTGATTATAATTATTTTCTATTTGATGGGTTACATCGATTAATTTTGTTTCCTTTATTATTTCATCAATCAATTCATTAAGCATAAAGTCTTGTCTTTCAACTTTTTGAGTGTTTTTATCTCCACGAGCAAGAAATAGCAGTTTTTCAATCAAATCCTTCATGTTTTGTGATTCACTTTTTATTGAAGCAATTGACTCCTGAAGAACTTCTTTATCATCTTTTCCCCAACGATCTAAGAGGTTTGCGTATCCCTGAATCACAGAAATAGGTGTTCGTAGTTCATGTGATGCGTCCGATACAAACTGATTTTGCTGTTCTACAGAAGTTTCAATTCTATCTAGCATTTCATTGAAGGTTTTTGCTAAATCCTTTAGTTCATTCTTTGAACCTCTTACATCAAGTCTTTTATCTAGAGCGTTAATAGATATTTCCTTTACGGTTTTAGTCATAGTTTCTACAGGGGACAGAAATTTTTTACTTGCTCTGAAGCCAACTACAGTAATAATTATTGATCCTATTATATTAGATGCAACTAGAATACTACCTAAAACAGATAAATAATTACCAGTAATATTGTTATCTATATAATACTTGAAACTAGCCAATATACCTGTACTTATTAATGAAAAAATGATTATAAATGTAAAAATATAAGTTATGGTAATTTTAAATGTTATAGAGAATCTAAGTTTTTCAACAATTCTTCCAATGACCTTGTTCAATAGTTTAGGTAAAAAATTTAAAACAAACTTTAATACTGAAAGAAACAACTTAATAACTTTAATAATTGCTTTAAAGATAGATTTTATATTATTCATGTTTTAATTGATACCCCACTCCACGAATGGTATGAATAAACTTTTCATTATATTTATCATCAATTTTACTTCTTAAATAACGGATATAAACATCTACAATGTTTGTATCTCCAGAGTATTCATACTCCCAAACCTTTTCTAGAATGTTATCCCTAGAAAGAACGATATTTTTATTTATCATTAGATACTTAAGCAAATCAAATTCTTTTTTTGTTAAATCTATAGTATCATCATTATAGGTTACAATGTATTTATCTATGTCTAGTTTTAGCTTACCTATAATAATAATATTTAATTGAACATTAGAGATACTTTTATGCTTAAAGACAACCCGAATTCTAGCAAGCAACTCTTCTATTGCGAAAGGTTTTGTCATATAATCCTGTGCTCCTATATCCAGCCCCATAACTTTATCTGTAATTTCATCCTTTGCAGTAAGCATAATTACAGGAACTTCTGACACTTGTCTTAATCTCCTAAGAACCTCCATTCCATTAAGGGATGGAAGCATAACATCAAGTATTATGAGGTTATAGTTTTCTTTTAAAGCTTTCTCAAGCCCTGTTCTTCCATCATGAGCCTGTTCAACCATATATCCTTCATGCTGAAGCTCTAGTTGAACAAACCTAGCTATTTTTATTTCATCTTCAATAATAAGAATTTTTTCACCAGCCATTAGCATCCATCCTTCGCCAATTTACTTTATGTAAGATTATACTTACCTTACACTTATTATACTAATTAGGAGTTATTATTAAAACATAAAAAATTAAGAGATACCTCAAAATTAATTTTTCTATATAAACAGGGTTATTGGTATCATATGGAGTTTTAACTCCACCTGATTCAAGTCTTAACTTCATAATGGATAATTAGAAACTTGACTTATCCAGAAGGATATATTGTTAGTTATGAAGCACATTTAAATACTTTTTTAATGATTCTTAGCTCGAACTTTATAAAAATCTTAGAACTTTAGATTGTCTGAGCGATAGGCGAGTTATCTAAAGTTCTTAGGTTTTTATAAAGTTCGAGCTTTAGAAGCATAAAAAAGTATTTATAGTGCCGAAGAACTGACAATATATCCTGCCGGATAAGTCATGCTCTGTATTACTTATATATATTCTAAGCATTTTTGAATTCTTCTGTTATCTTATCTGTTACATTGTTAACTACATCAGTAACCTTATCTATTTTGCTGTTTATGCTGCAGTCTTCTCCATTTTCTTTACGGAATCTCATCTTACATTTCGTAACTAAAGCAAGAACTACTGATGCTGCTGCAACATGTGGTGCAATTACCGTAAAGAATACTGCTACAGTTGAAGGTAAGTTCAAGATTGTTTTTTCATCTTTAGATACTACGAATTTTATTTTGTTAGCCTTTGAAACCAATCTTTTAGTTTTCTTAATAAATGTTGAATCCTTATAGGACTCACTTTCAGGTTTAATTTTATTTTGTTCTTCAAGGTAAGATAGGGCATCCACTATATCCCCATTGCATTTTTCAAGGGCTTCTTTAGCTTCTTTATAACCTACATTTGCTCTTTTCCTTAATAGATCGATTTGTTCAATGGTAATTGTCATTTTAAATTCCTCCAATTAACTTTTTATTATTTTCTAATTTGTATGTCATCTGTCTATACTTATATAATAAGGGGCAATTATTAAAGTAAAATTAGTTCAACATTAGAATTTGATTAGAAAATTAATAAAAAAATTTAAAAAAGATTATTGACATTAACGTTGCGTGAAGGTGTAAATTAATCTTGTAAGGAGGTGTGCTTATGGAATATACAGTGAGGGCTGAAATGCTGATAAATAAAGGGGGTAGCTCATCTAAAATGACAACTAAAAAGTACGATAACATTCACGTACTATATTGTAATACACGTTAACTTCTTAATTTGAACTTAGCATAATTAGGAAAGACATTCAAGAGATACTTAAAACTATTTCTTATTTAACATAATGCTTGGTAAGAACATACGAATGAAAATTAATAGAAAGCATGCCTAATATATGAGCCGTAGACATAGAAAGCTGCGAATATATTACTCGTATGATGCAAATGTGATTATAATGCTTAGAATTAAAATAAATGTACTATAAGAACGACATAAATAGCAAACGTAACTATATTGTATTAATTATGAAATGTACAAACTGGTAATAATCTAAATAAATATATTATTTTTGAGGAAAGCTAGTGGAATTAAAACAAATATTAAATATTGATATAGAAATTAATAATGAAAATGGTTATCAGGTACGGAAATTAATCTTATATATAACAATGGTTGGTGCTGTGAAGCAGGAGGATGCCAGATAACTATTTTTTACAGCCGAAGAGATGAATGAAACAGGGTTTAGGCGAGGTATGTTTTAGTGACATACCTTTTTGTTTTTCATATAAAACATTTTATTGCAGATATATAAACAGTATTATGAAGGTACAATGTGAGAGTATGAGTGTTAGAACATGAGAATTTAATGATTATAAAACGATATCTTCAATTTTTGAATGACAAGGATGCTGTTGAGATGCCAATAAAAACAAGCATGCCAATGAACTTGTAGTGATATGCTATGCAGAGAAAATATATATCTATATAGATAATCCTCTGGGTTTCGTGCCTAGAGGATTATAATCTATGTGAATTTGATTAGGTAACCAGCATCTAGTTTTAGTTTTTATTTAGTAGTTTATCTAAGATAAACTTTATCATTATATTATTTACCTCAGATAGAATAGAAAATTATTTGGTTAAAAAATAACCAGTGTGTTATTGACTTAAAGAAAAATACGTGCTATCATATAATCAGTTGGTTAAATATTAACCAAGGAGGTAATGGTGATTGTGAAGATTGGATTAGAATACATATTAGAAATACATAATATGAGTAATATTGAACTTGCTGAGAAACTTGGGATTAAGACTCCAAATGTTAGTAGATGGTTTTCGGGTGAAAGGAAGATACCTGAAAAATATCTTCAGACATTAGAAAATATCTTTAATGTACCTGAAAACTATTTTCAAAAAGAATTAACTGAATCAGATAGACTTAGAATACTTTGGAACAAACTTGATAAAGAATATTCTACAGCCGACATACAGCGACAAAATGATATTTGTATGGAACTAGTAAGATTAGAACTTAATATTGAAATAGCCGATACAATTGAAAAGTTAAATAACCTATTTAAGATTAATGATATGACTACTTTAGAGAAAAAAAGCATAGCTGATATTATAGATAGAGTAATAAGAATTGCACAAAATAAAGAAATACCAACTGGATTTACCAATGATTTGTTGAGTTATATAATAATACATTACGAAGGTGAGTCATCTTTTATAAAAAGTGAAGTTCAAAATTTGGAAAAATCTCCGGAAGCATCAAGATATATAGAAAAACGTGATACAATTCTTAAAAAGTTTGATAAACTTATCGATGAATTTGATGAACCTAGAAAGAATTACAATGAGGAATTAAATATAAATAGAAGTAAAAAGGGTCATTAAATACTCTGAGACTATATATAAAAAATTAAGAAAAACTTGCAGGAATTTTAATGAACAAAACATTGCCTTGTACAATTAAACTTAATCAATATTACACATTTGATTATTTAGATTTCAACTATAGGGGTAAATTTATGGCAAAAACCATAAATACTCTTAATTAAGAGTCCTTTATAAGTCTTAAATTTCAAATGTAAATTTTGATAAAAACTTGATGAAAAGGGCAATTGTTATAAATTAAAAAATTTTGTTATTAATATTGAATGGATAAGCTTTGAGCTATTACCATATTAAATTTTATTTGTTTCAAATTTTGCAAAAAACACAAATAAACTATACACTTGACTGTTTTTAAACAGGCTTAGCATAGCTATACCCTAAATTATACAAAACACTTAAAACGTGTAATAGGGAGTAATCCCTTTACAATATAACTTTACTAAAATAATACCAATTTCAAGCTATTTTATACATAGTATTATAAGAAACTTCGCACGTTCAGTATAGCATTATGTAACCTTAAAATCAATGAGGAAAATAGCTTGAATAAATAAGATTCAACGAAAGGAGATGAAATTAAGCTATTTAAATACAGCAAAGGTAACGACAATAAATATATTATCTATCGATTTTAAGGAGGATTTTATAATGAAAAAGAAATTTACAGCTTATACTCTAGATGAAGAGATAATTACAAAGAATGTGGAGAAATTATTTCTAAAAGCAGGTTTTACAAAGATTAATAATGGGGTATTTTATGGGGAAGAATGTAATACACTTCCTATTACGGAACAACTATATAAAGAAAATGTTGATTATGCTTTATGCCCAGTATTGTACTCTGGCAGTAAAGAATATGAAGATATAGATAGAATAATTATAGAACTAGTTGAAAAAACGAAAGTTAATAAAGAAATCAGAAGAGGTAGAATACCTACTCCAGAAGAAAGAGCAGAAATAGATGCAGCACTTGAAGCTTTAAATTCAGAAATAGAATTGGTTAATGCAGGTAAGATAGACTTAACAAAGATGAATGAATTAAGGGTAAAACATAGAGATTTGGTATTTAACTATTCTATGACAGAGGAACAGAAAGCTATTGGAGAACTTCCATTTTAAATTAAACATCTTTGGAAAAGGAGATGCTGCAGTCTCTTGTTCACAATCTTACATAAAATTCAAGAAAAGAATTCGCAGTAATTAGTGTGAAAATTTGTATATAAGGAGTGATAATTTTGCTATTAATAAATATAGCGCCATACTATTATTAGTAAATATATAGATACCTCTTGATTCAACCTAAGTAGATTTAAATCAGAAAATAGATTGAAGAGAGAGGGTAAATAAATTGAAAAAAAGAAGAGAGCTTTTGGAAAAATTATTGAACAAGGAAATGGAGAAACTACGTAGGTTTTGCTTTAAATATAAAAGGCGACCACTATTAAAAAGAGAAATTGAAATATTTGAAGGTGATTTAGGTGAATATACTTTAGGTTTATATGAATCTATATCGATAGAAGGAAAAGACGAGAGGTTCTTCTATACTCATAAAATAACAATAGATAGTAGTTTAATAGATAACTATGTTAACTATAGAAGAAAAAGTAAGTGGGATTTATCTAAAGGATATTATAAAAGATTATTAATAAATACAATTGAACATGAGTTGTCCCATGCGTTTGTAAAAGATTACTATGGGGATTTTTGTGAAATTGAAGGCGTTGATAGAGACGCAAGTCCTGTTTTTCTTAGTTGGTTATGTTTTTTTGGATACAGGTCTGGCTATAAATGCAAAAATGGTTTTTTGAAAAGTAAAATCTATGAAGAGATCAGAAAACTACCACATACATTTAAAAATTTGGACAAGTATTTAACTAATCTGATCTTAAATTACGAAGATGTTGTAAGAAATGAAAGACAGAGAGTATATGTGGAAGGAAAAAAATGTTATACAACAATTAATGAATTTGAGTTTTCTCCTAGGGAAGCTGGATTATATAATTGGAGTAAGATTGTAGTCAAGGCTGTGGTAAGTGGAGAAAAACAAATGAAAGAATCTAATTTCCAAAAAAACAAATATCTTATTGGATGTTGTATAGTTCCCGAAAGTATAACTGAATTAGTGAAAAGTCACGAAAACAGTAAATTTAAGTACTATTCCTATGAAAAGTTTTATATTGATTCCAATAAGTTTGATAAAGATAATCCATTAGCTGCTATGAAATCCATTAGAAAAGTAAGCAATTTAAACTAATATAAATATTAAATGGATAAAGCGGAAAAGTGATAAGCACTATTTTCATAAGGGGTTTAATATGGAGCGGATCAATCGATTAAAATATAACCATATACATAGTTAGAGATTAAGGGGAAAAATTTAAATATAAGGAGTGATAATTTTGCCAGCAACAAATATAGTGGCGCACTATTATTAGCTATTTCGATACCTCGTGATTAATTAATCTATTAAATTAAACTTTAAAAATAGATTAATAAAAGAGAGGAAGGAATATTATGATAAATGTAAAAAACTTAAAAGTGGGAATGGTTGTAAAAAACTATAAAGAGATGTGCAAATTGTTAGGTTGTAAGGAAAAAAAGCGAGGTAACTCAAGGAATTATCAACTTAAGGATTGGGAGAGATATTTTAGTTGGCATAATGAGGGGCATAAATTTATAGTCGATGAAATTTATGAAATTCCAGTTGAAAAAATTGAGAATAGGGGCAAAAATCATAGCATTTACAAAAAATACATAGAAAAGTTGATATTAGATTTATTAGTTACACAATTGCAAGATAACGGAGTTAAAAGAATAGTCTTAGGTAAGAATGCACTACTAAAGCAATTGAACATGACCAATGATAACTACCAGTTCGGAAATTTAAATAGAAAAGAGTTATCAAAAGCATTGGAGATGCATGAAAATTTTATATATGATTTTTATAATAATACGAATGGAAATCTAAAGAGTGCATTAGAAAGTGCATTTAGGTCTTTAGAAAATAAGTTTTTAATTAAATGGAATACTATATATACAGTATGCGTAGATGGGATACATAGAGATGCGGAAAATTCACAAATAGAATTAATAGTTGAAACAGAGAAATTAATAATAACACAAATGGGTTATAACACTAAATATCAATTAATTTCACACAAAAAATATAAGCATTTTCTATATCAAGTAAATGAAGTACTTAAAGCGGAAGCAAATATAAGCTACTATTATAAGTCGTATAAAATTTCTTTTAGTACATATGTAACTCAAGAGCAAGAGAAACTTGAAAAATTTTTACTTGATAGTGATGTAAGAGTTAAAACACAAACAGAATTAAATAATATTCTGGTAAGCAATCTAAACAAAAATGCAACAAAGAGACATACTGCTGCAAAAACAGAGCAGCCAACAATGGCATTTAGTCAAGATACATGTCAAGATAATATAACGCTTCATGATAAATACATAGCAAATAACAGTAAAATAGTTGATACCGTTATAAATCAAGAGGCTAGAAAAATAGCCGTATAAAAAACGTTCCGTTTTCTAATCATATAATATATTATTTTAATTACATAGGAATAAAGAACGGAACGTTTTTTTATTGTTCATAAATCATAAATATTTGAATGCTCATAACTAAAGATCATATTAGGTATTGCTTTCTCGAAAGCAATACCACCCCATCGCAAACGAGTTTGCGAATGGGGTGTTAATTTTATATATTAATGTAGGTACTTAACAGGCGAACTTCATAAATATCGAGAACGTTCATAGGTTTGTGTAAAATTATATAGATGAGGTCTAACTTAATTGGAAATTACTATAGGAAAAAATTCCTGTAGTAATTTTTACTTTTTGTGGTAATACTAGATAATGTCGTAGTATAGCTTTTATCTGTTAGTATTGTTTGTAATTTTTTCATTATTATTCTCTTTTATTCAAAAAAGTACAAGCGTAGCTTTTTAGATATATTGTTCAAGCCTATCTTCAAACATTATACTAAGTTGAGCTAATGTTAAGAACCAGTTCTGACTCGGCGAAGTCCATTTTCTCATAATCTGCTCTGTAGCTAAATATAGAGCTTTCATCAATGAATCATCCGTAGGGAATGATGTTCTAATCTTAGTAAATTTTCTTAGCTGCCTGTTGAATCCCTCTAAAGCATTTGTAGTATATATTATTCTTCTAATCTCTGGTGGAAAAGCAAAATATGTAGATAAGTTCTCCCAGTTATTCTTCCAAGACTGTATAACTATTGAATACTTTTCTCCCCAAGTGTCTTCCAAAGTTTGAAGGGAATTTAGAGCTATTTGCTCACTTGTTGCTTGATATACAGATTTTAAATCCTTCATAAAAGCCTTACTGTCCTTTGAAGCTACATATCTTATAGAATTTCTAATCTGGTGTATTATGCAGTTTTGTATACTTACATTAGGGAACACAGCTTTTATAGCATCAGGCAAACCTTTAAGACCATCCATACAGGCAATTAGTATATCCCTTACCCCTCTATTTTTAAGGTCGTTACAAACTGATAACCAGAACTTAGCTCCTTCCTGTTCTCCAATCCAAATACCAAGTATATCCTTATAACCCTTAGTATCTAAAGCCATACAAATGTATGCAGCCTTACTTACAATCCTATGTTCTTCTTTAACCTTAAAATGAATAGCATCCATATAAACTATAGGGTATACAAGGTCTAACGACCTATTTTGCCAGGCGATAGCCGTTTCGATAACCTTATCTGTTATTTTTGAAATCATCGTAGGAGATATATCAACTCCATAAAGTTCATCAATTTCTGATTTAATATCGTCCACAGACATGCCTCTTGCATATAGACCTATAACCTTTTTATCAAGCTCATTACAAACTGTTTCATATTTCTTCACAATCCTAGGCTCAAATTCTGATTTTCGGTCTCTTGGCACACTTACATCAACTTCTCCGAAGCTGGTTCTAATATTCTTCTTACTATAGCCATTTCTGTAGTTCTTATTATCATTGTTCTCTCTCTCATACTTCTCTCTACCGAGATGTTCTTCCATCTCAGCCTCTAAGAATTGCTGAATTATGTTGCCAAATAACCGTTGCATTAGCCCATTCTTTCCAACTAAATCCTCCATACTCTTACATTTATTTAGTTCTTTATTTAAATCTATATCTGGTATTTGTAATTGTTTCATTTCTTTTTCTCCCTTCATAAATCATTGTGGTTATTATTCCCATAAATACCAGCTATACATACATAAAAAAAGCATACATAGATTTGATTTACACAAATCTATGTATGCTCCCTTTCTACGATATTATATAATTTTCTATGTTGCTCTATCGTGTATTTGTCTGTCATACCAGCTATATAATCACATATTGTTCTTAGTAACTGAACTTTATATACATTATAATCAATCCTTATAATTTCTGTATTATTAGCATCTGAACTTTCGGTATTGTAGTGGTATTCTGATAAAACTTTTCTTAATTCTCCTACATTGTATCTGCTAGAGTTTTCATATTTATAGATGTTTAAACCATCTTTATGCTCTTTATATAAGTTTTTAAATAATCTTACTATAGTCTTATCTGGTAACTGTTGAGGATTTAAGAGATAAGCTTTAAAAAGTTCCTTAATAACATGTTGTCCCACTCCATCCATTGTTTGAGCCATATGAGAATTTAATATTCTATTACTTAGAAATTTCTGTAGTTGCTTGTCTTTTTCTTTTATAAAACTACTATAACTAATTATGCTCTTAAATTCTTCACTCTTTTCTTTATTATTATGAAGGTCTTCTTGAGTTTTAATATTATATTTTATAATTAATTTATCAAAGTTGTTTTTTATATTTAAAATGGCATCGGTAGTTAGTAGGTTTACAATGAACTTAGAAAACTTAGATTTATATAAATCTATATCATCTTCATTTATAGATTTTAATATGTCTGAAAAGTTTCCCTTATGTTCTTTAATGGATTCAAAGAACTCTTCCAAGTTCTGCGTCTTATTTTCTTGTTGAAGCCTTTTTGTATAATCATCGTAATTAAATATTAAGTCTAATTCCTTGTATAATTCATCTTTTAGAATTATATTATATTCTAATGCATCTTCAATATCGTGATGTCTTTGAGCTATTTCATCAGCTAATTCAACTATTAACCCCTCAAAACTCCATTTGTTTTTAATTTTTTCATATACGCAAGATTCTTTTACCTTCATATTTGTATAAAAGCTTAGTGAATTATCATTCTCTAGATTTATAGTGCATTTTTTATTACTTTCATGCCTAAAGAGGCAACTGTTATTTTTATCTTTCATTTTGCATTTTTTATATTTTATATTACTGTGATTCAATATTCCCCATAAAGTATAATCAGTCAGATTCATGCTATATTCCAAGTCTGTTGCTACTCTGATAGATTGCCAGTTATGTTTAAAGCCTTTGCTATTATTTAAAGTCTCGTTAGTAGAATTAAAATCTCTAATTACATAACATCCATTCATTATATTATTAAGCATTCTTTCCCCTACGTGTCCAAATGGGGTATGACCAATATCATGTCCTAGAGCTATCGCTTCTGTTAAATCCTCGTTTAATTCAAGAGATTTCGCAATAGTTCTTGATATCTGTGCTACTTCTAAAGTATGCGTTAACCTTGTTCTTGCATGGTCATCATTTCCAGCTAAGAATACTTGAGTTTTTCCACTTAATCTTCTAAATGCCCTTGAATAAAGTATTCTATCTCTATCTCTTTCAAATTCATTTCTTATTGGGTGTTTATCTTCGTGATAGCATACTCTTTTTGCATATTCATCATTCATGGCTAAACACCTATACTTATTCTCCATGATTTATTTCCTCCTATTATAATTTAAATACTAGACATATAATATTATTTTATTACATTTATATTACATAAATCAACTAAATAGGTAGTATTGTACTAGATTCCATATGATTTACAATGAATGAAGTATAAGGAATAAGCTGATAAAAATTTCTAAATATAATAAAATCGAAATTTTATATTGTACATATTAAAGAAATATATATTTTAATTTCATTGATGTATTTGTCTAAAGGATTTGAAAGGTTATATAAATGATAAAGAACGAGAAGTATCAAATAATAGAATATGACACTTTTTTACCCTTCAAGAATATAATGTATATTTAATGTATTCAAAGTTGCACTTAGTTGAAAAGTTATATATAACTTTTCAACGTTGTTGTATAATTATACTTATGATGTATACGCGTGGAAAATATAATTGCTTTATAGTATATAGAATGTTGGTAGGTGAAATACAGTGAGATACAGGTTTAACAATAGTGTAATATGTAATGAAATTCTTAAAATTGTAAGCTTATTTGAACAAGACCACGAAAAGGGCAGCAATATAGAGAAAAAAATCAAGAAGTACTATCAAGAAAAAGGAACTAATAGTAAAAATTATAAAGTAAGTATAGAAGAAAATAAGGTAGGGTTCTTTCTCGAGGTTAAAATACAGAATGAATTGTTTTATAGTATTAAAATAGTTGGACAAAAAATTACAAAATTATTTTTCGAATTATTAAATGAAAATAATTGGCATATATCAGAACTAATTTTTGTTGACTGTGAATTGAGAGAAATAGACAAGTTTTATGAAAAACTTGATAGTGTTAAAATTATTAATTCAACAATAAGTAAGATATCATTTATAAATCAAAGCATTGAAAAGTTTATATTTGAGAATTGTGAATTTAACGATGTAGAATTTGAAAGCTGTCAATTCAAAGATTGTGTTTTCAAATATGTAAAATTCAATAACGACCTAAATTTTAGAAATACGTATTTTAAAGGGTCTACGTTTAGCTATGTCACGTGGACTAATGAACTATTTAATTATAATTCTTTTAATAGATGTAAATTTAAAGATTTTAATAGACCTATGATAACAGGAAATGAAAGTGAAGAATGTTTAACTATAATGGCTACTTCTTTTAATTGTTGTGAATTTACTTGGGCTGATTTCCAACAGTACAAATTTGTTAACTCGTCTTTTATACATAATGTGTTTAAAATTGGTATAACATTTAGTTATTGTGAGTTTATCGATACACAGTTTAATTGGAATAAATTTATACAATGTAGTTTTCGGTCGGCAAATTTTACTGGTAACTTAGAAAAGAAACGAAATAGAAATCAATACGTAAATAATGAGTATAGACAATGTGAAATGTATAATACAAACTTTTCAAACATACTATTAGGAAAAAATATATTTGAAGATAATAAATATGATTATACAACATTATTTGGATTAGATTATTATAAAACATTAGTTTGCTTGGATAAAAAAGTTAGTAATTATAGTGTCAAGGAATTGCTTCGTGACATAAAAATATATAAATTAAAAGCTGGTAAAAAAGTATCTAAGAGTATAGAGTTTAAGAAACGAAAAGAGATTTCGACAAACATTAACTATCTAGGTACACTAATAAATTTATATAATATGATTTGTGTAGGGTTTAAGAGTCAAAATTTAGAACAGAATGCATATCAGTATTATTATAAATTTAGAGAACTACAGTTAATAAAAATGAAATTAGAGAGGAAAAGAGGAAAAATTAAATTTAGAAGTATTATTTTACCTACAATTTCAAATTCAATTTGTGGATTTGGAGAGAAACCATTTAGAGCATTAAAATGGTGTGTAATTTTATCATTAATTTCATCTTTTGCGTATATGTTTTGTGGAATTGGTGGACAAGAAGTAATTGATTATATTGGTCCTGTAGATAGTATATTTTATAAATATAAACTTATATCTACCTATAAGCCAGATAAAATTGAAAATCTCAAGGATTGGTTTACTTGTTTTTACTTTAGTGTTATAAGTTTTACGACAATCGGATTTGGAGATTTTTATCCTTTAGGTGTGGCGAGTAGAATAATAGTTATCATACAATCTACATTATCTGCAGTCTTAATAAGCTTGTTTACAGGTACTTTCCTTAGAAGATTAATCAGAGATTAATATATTACCAATCATGCGTAAAGGTATTATTGTAAATTAAATGAAACTGTTGGAAAAGTAATTAATTAAAGAAGCGGGGGATGAATAACTCGCTTGATTTATTTAGGGATAGATAAAATATCAGTTTTGTTAAGTCAAAAAAGCAGTTATAAGTATTTTTTTGTGATACATTTATAAGAGATTTAAATAACGGGGGAATATTTTATGAATGAAAAAGTAAGAAAGTTTTTACTATACAAGATTAAAGGAGACTTTTGTGAATCTATAGCTGATGCGCATTTCCGACTATCAGATTATAAAATATCAAAAGTTGGAATAGAAAATTTTGCTATAGACTATTGTAAGATTGCTAATTTTTCACCTAGTGATGAGTTCAATTCAAATATAAAATTATATATTCAAAATATCCCAGATTTATTGATAAGTAAAATAAATAATGAGCAATTACTTTCTATTTTTGTTGAATGCAAATACAGATCAGATTTACATAGTTTTTTAGAGTTATCTGAAGACTTAATATGGGATTATAAGAATCTATTATTTAACGGAGTGAGAAGGGACGGAATTATCAGTGATTTTTTAAGTGATAGCAATGTTCTTGATGATTGCACTGATGAGGAAATGAGCTATTCGCGTATAGATGAAATCAAAAGAGATATATGGTATACATATAGCAACAATAATGATTTATGGAAAAAAAATAATAGGGGGATTTATAAGGCAATAAAAGAAAAAATGAACGACTGGCATATTTCAGCTTACTTAAATAGTCTCATTGTTCCATATGAATGTAGGATTGAAGATTCTAAGCTTCCAATTTTATTTTATGTTTTAACCAAAAATATAGATAAATTAGCCATAACAAAATATAAAGACTACCTGATTAAATTGGTTGATGAATGGGAAAAAGGATACTTCAGTGGTGATATCAACCTTTTCCCCGATGCATTAAGGAAGCTAAGAGATTATTTTGTAAGATTAGATAATGGAAGTTTAAAACGTCCATATGTTTTTGTAAACTTTAGTCATTTTCCATTTTGGGTTCCCGCAAATACAGATATCATGAGTAGGGTCGATAGTTCTTATTTTGGTGATTTTGAAGAAAATTATAAAATAATAGAAAGTACGATATGTGAAATTTGCAATATTGGCTCAATTAAATATTAAAGAGATAGAATTTTTTTGTTATTAAGATTTAAGTTTTATAAAGATTAAAGCAGGAGAAATCCTGCTTTTGTTATTTAGCATAGTTAGTTAAAGAACACTTGAAAGATTAACTAAATTTATTATAGGAATATGCGTAGGGAAATTTACTATCCTATTTTAAGCTTCTATCATAAAATTCTAATAAGGCAGTTTCACCAAATTTAGTAATCATATATTTTCTCTCACTTTGATTACGTTTAGTGCCATCTGATAATTTTATTAATGAATAGTTTTCTAAAATATTAATAGTGGAGCGTACAACATCTTTATGTTTATTACTGAACAAATTATAAATCCCTTCAATATTTAGACTATCTGCTTTAGTGTATAAGGTTTGAAGAATAGGTATAGCAAAAGGTTTATATTGAAGCTCAATATCCTTAGTTAACTGTGAAGAAAAACTATCTATTTGATAACCATCCATCCTAATCCCCTCTATAAGTGTTTCTTTAATAATTCTATGATTCATGATAGTTGTCCTATGTGTAGGAATTCGAAATGTAAGGTATATTATTAATATATATGGAGTAGTTGGAGTAATTTACAATAACGTAGTATTTGTATCAAATTGTTAATTTTTGAAGTTTGGAGTGTTAAAGATGATTATCGCTGAAATAAGACATAAACTTGATTTTGTTAATTTTGAAGATGACGAATTAAGAACTAGAGATATAACAAGGATGGAAGATGTGTTAACTAGTAATATATTTGGAGTACTTAAAAATGTCGATATAAGGGTATTAAATGATATATTATTGAAATCAAAAATTGATAAATTGGATTGTAAAGGGAGGTTTCTATTTTGGGAGAGGTACGAGAACAATACCGAACCTGACTTGGTAATTGAAACGCAAGATAGGTATATCGTGGTTGAAGTTAAATATCTATCAGATTTTGATAAGGGGACAAATGAAAGGGAACCACAAATATTAAGAGAGTTGGAGGGAGGAATTAAACAGGCTGGAAAAAAGAAAGTAGATTACCTAGCTGTAACTAAAGAAGAGACTATTGATTGGTATTCAAAAATTTATTCGAAAAACGATTATATCGAAAAATTAAGAAATAGCTTTCATTATTTGCATCATATTTCGTGGAAAGATATACATGGAATTTTAAAGAAGCAATCTAGTAATGCTGCTCTAGATGATATTAGTAGGGCATTTGTGGAGGATTTGGTTAACTATCTGGAATTAAAGGAGGTTGGATATATACCAATCAGTAGTGTAAATGGAAGAAACTTTAACTACTTTTTTGGCGATGAATCAAATGATATGTACAGTTTGGTTAAAAATATAGGGAGAAATAGTGGATATGGTACTGATGAAATATATAAGGTTAACTTAAATAGCCTTGGGTCCAATAAAAGAATAGAATTATACAATAAGATTATTGAATATATTGAAAAACTTATAGAAAGTGATAAGTTAAGGAAGTGTTTAAATAGCATAGCAACCAATAAAATTAGCTTAGATTTAATGCTTGATGTAGATGATAGTGAGATAGATGAATGGACGAGATTTATAGTTTATTTATTTAAATGTCCATATATAAATTTAAATGGTCAGGGGGATATCTCAGCGAAACTACATTTTAAAAGAGGAAACTATACAAAAGCATCTGTAAGTCTTTTTACATACTCAAAGGGGAGTAGGGCGTTAGTCTTTAGAGTAAACAGGTAAACTATTTAGTATTTCTTCAATTCTTTATTCAAATTTATAAAATAGAAAGGAAGGATAGCATTTTTTCAGTTGAACAAATGAAGGAACTTGTTAACAAAAATAAACCTAGATAGAATGAATATATAATAATAAGTTTATAAGTAAAGTAAATGGAAAGCTTATATTTCTTGTATATTCATATCTAAGTTTTTCGACAATGCAGGAATCCTCTTTTTAATATAGAAGATAATATGTTGAAAGGAGTGAAACTAATGGGATTAGAAGAGCTAACAGTGGGATATATAAAAAGATGTAATGAAATTCTTGAAGCTCTGGATGTTAAAGAAGCTAAAAAATTTCAGGATATTATTATTAGTACCTTTGGAGATTATATAGCAGGTATAAAGAATGAATTAGATAACTATAGTGCAGCTGGTTGGTATAGTGATAGACAAGTGGATTTTTTAGGTGATATAGAAAAATTAAAGGGTAAACTAGAAATATTCCTTGCAGCAGGATGTAAATCTACTAAAGATATTAAAAATTCACTAGATGGAAATGGAGTTATCAATATTCATAATAATAATCAGAACTCAAATACTAATACAAATACAACAAATATAGAGGCAGAAATAAGGTTAGTATTTGATGAAGCTAAAGCAAAAGTAGAATCTGATGAAAATCTTTCCGAGACAGAGATAAAAGAAGTATTAGAAAAAATTAAAGAAATCGAAGACATTCATGAGTCATGCGAAACTAAAAACAAAAAATGGTTTGAATTAAAACCTACTATGGAGTGGTTAGGAACCAAAGGATTAAATACTGCGACTACTATCTTAAATCTCATTACTGCTATAATAAAATACAACAGTTAAAAAGAGCTTATATAATCTCTTTTTGCATATTTGACACCTCAATTTACTTAATTTTGTTGATTGTATCAAAAGTGATAAAATTTAAGTTTTATTATGTTTTGAGCAGGGGAAATCTTACTTTTTTATATGAGCTAGAATTATTAAAACAGTAAATTTATAAAGATATAAAAGTTTATATCTACTAGTACCTTTAATTGCAAAAACTGTGGCGTACATCGTAACCTAGAGCTTGATTTTAGTAAATTTGTAATGATATACTATCATTAGATTATGGAAAATGTTTGAATTTTGTTATGGTATATATCAATATAAATAGGGAAAACGTATATCTAATAAAAATTGAGTTCTTATAAGCTGAAGTAACAATGATACCAAATACTATGGCTCCTGTAGATATGGAAACAGCAGTGAAAGTTCAAAAGCTTATAGATAAGCTTGAAGATGATGATGACGTTCAGGACGTTTGTCATAATATTTATTATTTAAAATATTTAAAGAAGGTAAGTAAAGTTGCCTTCTTTTTTATGCGCTAAAATTAAGGGGAATAGATTAAAGATATCAATGAGGTGTACTGAGGAAATGTAATTAATATCTATAATATAAACGAATTTTAAATATTATTGATACTGTTATTAGTAAGTAGTACAATATTTTAGAAAAGGGAGGTTTGCTAAAAGCTCCCTTATACTATTTTAATTTAATATTATGTTTCTTAGATAGCCTATCTAATGGATTTATACTATTAAAGTTTTCCTTTATGTCATCATTAGTTAAAGATAAGTATGTTTGCACCTGTTTAAGTGAAGTATGACCAAGCAATTTTGCAAGTGTGTGTATATCTCCGCCATTCTTTAAATACATCGTAGCAAAGGTATGACGATATAAATGAATGGATGTTTTCATTATTCCTCTGGATCTATGATAATTAATTATATTTATTCTTAGGGTAGAAGAAGGTAATTGTTCACCATAAGAATTTGGAAATAGATAATCTTTACCTTGACCACCTCTAATATTAAGATATTCACCAAGGATGTTATGAAGCATAGAAGCTATTGGTACATAACGTTGATGTTTATTTTTAGTTCTAGATACAAGTAATAAATCATTCTCAAAGTCCACGTCTTGCACTCTAAGACTCAATAGTTCAAGAGACCTTAAGCCCGTAGCTAATAAAGTATTGATCATTACCCAAGTGCGGTATACTCCAAAACTTTTCCTAGGCGGTTTTTTCAATAATAATTTAAGTTCTTCCTCAGTATATATAACTTTTATTTTCTCTGTAGTTTTATAATCAGGTATTGTGAATGATTGTATATATCCCAAAGATATACCATATTTGATAATGACTCTTAACCACTTTATATAAGAATGAATTGTAGTATCAGTTATATCCTTGTTTCTTAGAAATAATTTAAAATCGTCAATAAGATTTCCATTAATTTGTTTGCATTTTAAGTTTTCTAAATCTATAAACAGATTGAAGGCTTTATAGACACTATTATAATTTGTAATTGTGTGTGGACTTATATTGTTTACAGTACATCTTTTTATATACATAGAATGTAACTCTTTGAACAATATATCTTTTGAATTATTAATTTTTATCAAGTGTTTTCTAACCATTTTAATATTCTCCTAATAGTCTTTAACTATATATTTTTATTAAAGAAGTTAACGTTTATTGTTTTTTTGTAGATGGCTTAAAAGACTTGATTTCCT
Organism: Clostridium sp. CS1-1; assembly: GCF_056135525.1. NCBI lineage: Bacteria > Bacillati > Bacillota > Clostridia > Eubacteriales > Clostridiaceae > Clostridium > Clostridium sp. CS1-1. The sequence continues at coordinate 1,530,825 of NZ_CM148680.1, forward strand.
TAAAATATTTTAAAAAGGTTATTGACATTAACGTTGCGTGAAGGTGTAAATTAATCTTGTAAGGAGGTGAAAACATGGAATACACAGTGCAAAAGTTAAGTAGTTTAGCAGGTGTAAGCACTAGAACGCTTAGGTATTATGATGAAATAGGAATTCTTAAGCCGGCAAGAATTAATTCATCGGGATATCGAATTTATGGTGAAGCGGAAGTTGACAGATTACAACAAATACTGTTTTACAGGGAATTAGGTGTGAGTTTAGATAATATAAAGGATATAGTTACTTCACCTTCCTTTGATAGATCAAAAGCACTTAAAGAGCATCGAGAAAAGCTTATTGAGAAAAGAGAACAATTAGATTTATTAATTAATAATGTAGATAAAACAATAGCGTTAACTGAAGGGAGAATTAACATGAGTAATAAAGAAAAGTTTAAAGGATTTAAACAAAAAATGATTGATGATAATGAGAAAAAGTATGGTGAAGAAATACGAGATAAATATGGAAATGATGTAGTTGAAAAATCAAATGCAAATTTAATGAACATGACAGAGGAACAATATAAGGAAGTGACAAAACTGACTGAACAAGTTATAAGCACTCTAGCTGAAGCATTTAAAAATGGTGACCCATCAAGTGAGATAGCTCAAAAAGCAGCAGATTTGCATAAGCAATGGCTCACTTATTATTGGAGTGACTATACTAAGGAAGCACACGCTGGGCTTGCTCAGATGTATGTTGATGATGAGAGATTTACAGCTTATTATGATAAAGAGCAGCCAGGAACAGCAGCCTTCTTAAGAGATGCGATTTTTATCTATACAGGTATGAAAGAGTAATGTCAATAAAGATTAAACGAATATACGAATCTCCTTCAAAAGAAGATGGTAAGCGAATATTAGTAGATCGCTTATGGCCACGGGGAATATCAAAAGAAAAAGCAAAGGTAGATATGTGGTTAAAAGATATAGCACCAAGTACTGAGGTGCGTAAATGGTATGGTCATATACCTGAGAAACATGAAGAATTTAAAAATCTATACGAACAAGAACTTTCTACTGATCCTGTGCATATGGATAAGGTCAATTTATTAAAAAAGATGTCCAAAGAAGAAGATATAACTTTGCTTTATGGAGCGAGAGATATTACCTATAATCACGCTATAATCTTACTTAGTTGGATTATACAAAGTAGAAATTGATAAAAGGGAAGTCAGATACACTGGCTTCCTTTTTCTATATGCGTACTATTTAACAAAGTAGGCATTAATATCAATTTGATTTAAATCACATACAAAATTCTATTTAAGGAATAAAATAATAATTGTATAACGACAAAAAACTTTATAAAGTAATAAAATGACCATATTAGTTACGGTTTTTAGTTACCTTGTAGATATTATTATGTAAGGGGAGATAACATGGAGATAAATAAAATAATTATATTCTGGATACTAATTATCCTTATTATGCATTTTATACATAAAAGAAAAATAAATAGTATCTCAAAGCTTAATATACAGCTAAGTAATGAAAGAAAAAAGATGGAGGCTGTTTTTTCAAATATAGAAGATGGCTTAATAATTACAGATGCTTCAGGCAACATTACTTATGCTAACCCAATGATAGAAAAGGTTTTAGAAAATGAGGGGAAGCAGTTATCCGATATGACATCTGAAGAGGTATTAAGTGTAATTAATAACAAAATACAAAGTAATGCCCATTACTGTAAGCATGAGGGAGTTAACGAAACAGGAGTTTGTCATAATCATAATAATTCAGCAACTAGCGGTGATACTCACTCATGCTTCGATACTAAGATTAATAGAATTAAAGATAAGGACGGGCGTATTGTTGAAAATATTATAATCATACCTAGCATGAGGGAGTGTGATGAGGCTCACCAATTGATACACAAGATGGCTCACTATGATTTATTAACAGGTTTGGCAAATAGAGTGATGATAAATGAGACTTTAGAAGAGATGCTTGTAGAAGCTAAAAACTCAGGTAACAAACTAGCGGTTGCATTTATAGACTTGGATAACTTTAAGTTAATTAACGATACAATGGGTCATGATGCTGGTGATTTAGTACTAAAAAAAGCAGGTAAAATAATTCAGAGCAACTCAGGAGACAGCGATTTTGCAGGGCGTTTTGGGGGAGATGAATTTATTATAGTAATGCCTAATGTAGAAAGTACAAAAGTCGTATTAAAAAAAATTAAAAATATTATAGAGATGCTTAATAAGCCAGTACATATTAAAGATAGAGAATTTTACATACCAGCAAGTGTAGGGGTAGCAGTTTATCCGGAAGATGGCAGTACTGCAGAAGCTTTAATAAAAAATGCGGATGTTGCCATGTATAGTGCAAAAAGTATAGGTAAAAACACTTGTAAGCTATATAATGATGAGATGAATGTTGAAGCAACAGAAAAGCTTAAAATGATTAATGAATTGAAAAATGCAGTGAAAAACAATGAATTCATGGTACATTATCAACCTCAGATAGATATTAATACTAATGAAGTTGTGGGAATGGAAGCACTAGTTAGGTGGCAGCATCCTACTAAAGGACTTGTACCACCATTAGAATTTATACCACTTGCTGAGGAAACTGGGCTTATAATTCCAATGGGGGAGTGGGTTTTAAAGGAAGCTTGCAGACAAAATAAAGCTTGGCAAGACCTTGGTTATAAACCTATGAGAATAGCAGTTAATCTTTCAATAGTGCAATTTGAACATCAAGGCTTAGTTCAAACTGTAAAAAGAGTATTATCTAAAACAGGGTTAAGTCCGGAGTGGTTAGAACTTGAAATAACAGAAAGTCTTGCAGTAAAATGTTTTGATTGTGCAGTAAAAAGAATTAAGCAACTTAAGGAGCTAGGAGTATATATTTCCTTAGATGATTTTGGAACTGGCTACTCGTCTTACAATTATTTAAACCAGCTTCCAATAGACTCTCTTAAAATAGATAAAATATTTTTAGATAATCTCACAAAGGATTCTGATGAAGAGTTTATTACAAAAACTATGATTAGTTTAGCAAAAAGATTGGATTTAACAGTGATTGCTGAAGGAGTAGAAACTACAAGTCAGCTTAATTTTCTAAGAAAACAAAAATGTAATATAGCACAGGGTTTTTTGTTTAGTAAACCTATACCAGCGGAGGAATTTGTAAATTTGGTAAGAAAAACATCAGCATAACAATATAAAGAGATATCTCAGTCATAAGAGATATCTCTTTATATTATTTACGAAAATCTATGCTTGTTCAAATTGGTCTTTACCTACACCGCATAAAGGACATGCCCAACTATCAGATATATCCTCAAAAGAGGTTCCAGGATTCACTCCGTTATCTGGATCTCCTTGTTCTGGATCATAAACATATCCACAAACTATACATACATACTTTTCCATAATATTTCCTCCTTGATATTTTAGTTTAGTACTATTAAATATGAATATTGATTTACATTTTAATGAAATACTGTAACAGGTAGTATCTTAAATATATCTACATAGTTGCCTGCTATCTTAGGATAATTTTATCAATGTTGGGTTACTTTGTCGGTAACTTATGTTACAGAAAATAATAAGATTTAATTGTATAATGAGAATTATTGTGAAATATATGGAATGAACTGATAGTAATAGAAATTCAGGAATATTTTACCATTTGGACAAAAAGAATTTATAAAGTCGGGTAAACGCTAATATGTGATTTGGGGCACATACTCATAACGCAATAAAAGGTAAAATATAGATAAAAAGGGAGCTGATTATTAATGGAATGGACATTTAAGCGAAAAAAAATATCAGAAGAAAAGAAGGACGTTAATTATGAATTAAAAGAAAATTTAATGAAAATAATGACTAACGCACTAGAGAATAATTTTCCTAATATAAGTGAAAATGAGTTAGACGATGCAGAACTCGTAAGGCTATGGAACAAAATAGTGGGAAAATTTCATGAAAATAAGAATAGAACAACAGTAGATATCAATAATTTATTAGAAAGCGTTACAAGATTAGATTCTATAAAGGAAATGATAGATAGTGCAAATAAGCAAACTGAAGCCCTTCACACGATGGCTACAAGTAGTGAAGAATTGGCAGGATCAATTAATGATGTAGCTAGAATTGCACAAAAGGTGGCCGAAGAATCAAATCAAGCGCAACAAACATCTGACGAGGGTGTAAAAGTTATATCTAATTCAATGGAATTCGTTATAAAATCATTTAATGATATTAACCAAATAAATGAGCAAATGCACAGAGTCAAAGAAAAGACACAAATAATAAATCAGATAACTGATATAGTTAAAGGAATAGCTGAACAAACTAATTTATTAGCACTTAATGCAGCTATTGAAGCTGCTAGGGCAGGAGAGCATGGAAAAGGTTTTGCAGTAGTAGCTGATGAGGTAAGAAAACTAGCTGAGCATACAAAAAGATCTGTCTCAGATATTCAAAATAATGTTGGAGAACTGCAAAGAGACATAGATTCCTCAGTACATAAAATAGGAGAAACATCAGCACAATTAAGTTCTGGAAAAAAACTTGTGGACAGTGCATTAAATTCAATTAACACTATAAGTAATTCAATTTATGCAGTTACAGATTCTGTGATGATTGTTGCTGCTAATACCGAAGAGCAAACAGCAGTAACAGAGACCTTTACAAACGGAATAAATAAATTGACTGCAGAAGCAGATAACATTTCAAATATTTGTATTGATACAGGAAATTCTATTTTTGAAATAAGCAAGAAAATTGATTTAATAAGAAGGAAGTCTTTAGGAGATGAATCTTGTTTAAGTGATATAGATAAAATTGATGTTTATAGAGCAGATCATCTATTGTGGAGGTGGCGTGCTTACAATATGTTACTTGGATATGAAAAAATCAACTTAGATCTAGAAGAGGATTATAAGAACTGTAGTTTAGGAAAGTGGTATTATGGGACTAGTGGTGAAAAGTTAAAAATGTATAAGAGTTTTAAAGACATAGAAGAACCTCATATTGAACTTCATGAAATAGTGGAACAAGCAGTTTCTGCTTATGAGAAGGGAGATATGAGTGAGGTGGAACATCTTCTTGTTAAGATGGACAAATGCTCTAAAATATTAATACAACTTCTCGATGAATTAAAAGATGAACTAAGTAAGTAGTGCCAATTCTGTTGAGTTTTATAGTAAATAAAAATTTGAATAAAAGGATCATTCAAAAACTTGTTTTTGAGTGGTCCTTTTATTTAATTGACAACAATAAGCGATAATGTTATTATATCTATGAAATTAATAGACGGGAGGAGAATATGGAGGAATTAATTCGTAACGCAACTATAGAAGATTTTAAAAGGGGCTATATATGGAATAGTAAAGAAGCTCAGTTTGTTTGTATTTCATGTGGTGAAAGAATTGGTGATAATAATGAAAGTGTAAATACTCACATTGTAAAACATGGCAGTTCTATTGAGAGACTACTTTTATTAAACAAGAAGCATACTGGATTAACTGAAATTCAAAAAGAATTTTTGACAATGACATCAAACAGGTATACTGATAAAGAAATTGCTGCTAAGCTTGGTTGTACAGAATCCACAGTAAGAAACATGAGATTTTCTTTAAGAGAAAGAGCTAGGCAAGCGAGAGCTTTCTTAGCAGTTATGGAATTAGCAGAAGAAAAAACACCAACATTAACACCGCCTAAGCTTAGAGTCTTTCCTGTTAGAGAAGGAAAAAGAAAAGAATTATTACCGAGATTTGCTTCCTTGTTTGAGCCAAATAAAGAATATACAGAACTGGAAGTGAAAAATCTTATTAAAGCTATTTATGAAGATGATGCAACTATACGTCGCTATTTAGTGGATTATGGATATTTAAATAGAACTAGGGATGGAAGTAAATATTATAGGAATTGTAAGGAGAATATAATGGATAAGATAAATAAAAAAGAACTTATTAATGAATATAAGCAGAAAGAAGTAGAAATGGGGATAGTTAAAATACATAACAAAGTTACAGGATATTCTTTTGTTGATATATGCAGTAATTTATATAAGCCTTTTGAAGGAACAAAATTTAAATTAAGTGCTGGAAGATTTAAAGTGAAAAAATTACAAGAGGATTGGAACACTTACGGACAAGATGCATTTACATTTGAAGTAGTAGATAAACTTAAGCCAATTGAAGGTGCTACAGAAAAGGAAAAAATGGAGGATTTAAAAGAACTTTTACAGATGTGGGTTGATAGTCAGGGGGAGGGTTTAAAATTGTATAAATAAAGCGATTGGATAACACCAACCGCTTTATTTATCAAAATTCTATTTTTCTTTTAATGCTAAAATTCCATGTGATAAGAGACCTAACCCTATACCTGCAGCTGCTCCAAATATGCCATAAGCTATTATGTGATTTAATGCAAAGCTTATACCAATTCCAATAGTGGTAGATAACATTAAACAAGCTGCGTAAAATAGTATGTAGTATTGTTAATTATAATAAATTAGGTTGCAAGAACTTGAAATAATAGTTTATATTGGTATAATTAACATGAGAATTATGTCATATTGATATTTTTAAAAAAGCAAATATAAAGTAACATTAAATATTGAGGTGGTAAATAAGTGGATAAAATTGACTATAAAAAAGAGTTAAGGTCACTATATTCTGGGAAAAAGAATGTCTTTAATATAATTGAAGTACCCAAACTAAATTATCTTAAAATACATGGCAGTGGAAATCCAAATACAGATCCAACATATAGCAGTTCTATAGAAGCCTTGTACTCAATAGCCTATGCGATCAAATTTATATGTAAGAAAAGAGAACTTGATTTTGTAGTTATGCCTTTAGAAGGGTTATGGTATGCCGATGATCATAACGTATTTCAAAATAGAGAAAAGGAAAAATGGAGTTGGACCATGCTTATAATGATGCCGTCATTTGTTACAGAGGGCATATTTAGAGAAGCGGTAGAAACAGTAAAAAAGAAGAAGGACAATTCTAAAATATCTGAAGTATTTTTTGAGGAATATGAAGAAGAATGTGCTGTCCAAACACTACACATTGGTAGCTATGATGATGAAGAAGCTATTATTTCGGAAATGCACAATTATATTTCAAGTCAAGGATACAAGTTAAATGGAAAGCACCATGAAATATATTTAAGTGACGCAAGAAAAACTAGACCTGAAAAGCTGAAAACCATAATAAGGCAGCCAATTATTAAATAGAAACAGTAACATGTTATCATGGTGGGGTATACAAAGATAATATGTTACTGTTTATTGCAAAACTAGCTAATAAACAATAAAAATACCATGCACTAAGAAATAATGATTTATTGACAGAAAAATTTAATATCTTATTATTAAAACAAAGAACTACAAGTATATAAAATACTTCAACAAGCAAGGAAACATCTATTTCAATAGGTGTTTTTTATTTAGAATATATTGTTGACAATATTTGATATGCTAAAGTATAATGAAATGTATTTTTCATTTATAGTTTTCAACTATATTAAACAATAAGTACTATAAAAAATAAGAAAGATTTTAATTCACGTATTAATTTTAAGGAGTGATGAGATGCAAAGTTCAGCACCTGCAAGTTTCTTTCGAAATCGTTTTATTCAGGTTATTATGCTTTCAGGTATTTTATTACAAATAGGAATATGGGTTCGTAATTTTGCTATTCTATTGTTTGTGATGGAGAAAACACAGAATGATCCATTTGCTGTTTCAATGATTTCTGTTGCAGAATTTGCACCAATATTTATTTTTTCTTTTATAGGTGGAACCTACGCAGATCGTTGGCGTCCAAAGCGTACAATGGTTTGGTGTGATTTATTAAGTGCTATTTCAGTGCTAGTAGTACTGCTTACAATAATTTTTAGCACTTGGCAAGCTGTATTTTTCGTAACATTTATTTCAGCTATCCTCTCACAATTTTCTCAACCATCTGCTATGAAGCTATTTAAAATTCACATACCTATTGAAAAACTTCAGATGGGGATGGCAATGTTCCAAACATTAATGGCAATTTTCATGATTATAGGACCAATGATGGGTACATTTGTGTATCAAAGGTTTGGTATTAATATTGCAATTGGGGTAATGGGGGTAGCATTTCTATTGTCTGCAGCTGTACTGACGTTTCTTCCACCTGATGAGAAAGAGGAAAATAAACAAATAGAGGCAAATTTTTGGAAGGAATTAAGTGATGGTTTCCGATATGTTTGGGAAAGAAAAGTACTTACTATACTTGGAGGGGTTTTTGCTGTAGCTGGCCTAGCAGTGGGGATTATTCAACCGCTTGGAATTTTTATTGTTGTAGAAAGATTGGGCTTGCCAAAGGAAAGCTTACAATGGTTACTTGCAACAAATGGTGCGGCGATGCTTATAGGTGGTGGTGTACTACTTGCCCTTTCGAAAAAGATTAGTCCACAAAAACTTCTTGCGCTTGGACTATTTGTCAATGCAGTAGCAATTGTAGGCATTGGAATATCTACTAATTGGATAATTACTCTTGCATTCCAGTTTTTAAACGGATTATTTATGCCTTGTATTCACATTGGAATCAACACTTTGATTCTTCAACTTACAGAAGAAGAATTTGTGGGAAGAGTAAATGGAGTCCTAAACCCACTTTTTATGGGGGCAATGGTAATCACGATGAGTTTGTCAGGGTGGTTAAAGATTCAATTTTCGTTAGTAACAATGTATGTAGCATCCGGTATACTATTTCTTCTAGGTATGATTCTAACAGCACAACTATTTAACATAGATAATTCTAATGAAGAAGACAAATTGATTGTTGAAGGAGAATAATGTAGGCTCTTTAGAATAAAAATGTACTTCATAGTTGGGAACATTAATAAGAAAATGCCATCGATTCAGATTAATTCGATGGCATTTTTAGTTTTTATCAGTAATTATATTTATAGAGAATAAATGACTTATATCATATGGTATTTTATGATAGAAAAAATTAAAAATAATAATTGACTCTTACCTTAGGTAAGGCATTATGATTATTAACGAGGTGAGAAATTATGCTATATACAGTTAAAGAAATTGCAAAACTAACAGGGGTTACAATAAAGACACTCCACCACTATCATAAGATAGAGTTACTTGAACCTTGTGAGATTAGTGAGGGAGGTTATCGTCTTTACGGAGTAAAGGAATTGGAGAGATTACAGCAGATATTGTTTTATCGTGAGCTTGATTTTTCACTGAAAGATATCAAAATAGCACTTGAGGATGAACCGAGTCGATTGAGTTGTTTAACAAAACAACAGGAACTGCTTTTTGCGCGCAAGCAGAGATTGGAACGTTTGTTAAAGAATATTAATGAGTCGATTGTTCTCACTAAGAAAGGAGAAATTATGAATAAATCAGAAATGTTTCAAGGATTTAACAAAGAAGAATGGGAGGATGCTCTTACTGAGCAAAATGAACATCTCAAAGATAAATATGGTTATGATATGATAAAAGAAAATGATTTTGAAGTAAATGAAATGAACGAAAAGGCAGCAGAGGCTCAGAACTTTATGGGAAGTGTAGTAGAGGCTTTGAAGGATGGATGGAAACCAAGCGATGAGAGATTGCAAAAAATGATAGAAAATCATATTACATTTTTGAATGACCATGGTACAGAGATAAATGCAAAAACATTTGCAACGCAGACAAGATTCTTTTTAGAAGATGATTTTCATAGAAATATGCTTGAAAGTCAACAAATAGGATTTAGTTATTATCTTTGTATTGCAGTAGAAATGTATGCTGATGGTAAATAGCTTATAGATAAGTTACTCAAAAGCTAGACCTATCCGCCAGGATATATTAGCAGTTCTTCGGTACTATAAATAATTTTTAGAGAACGTTCATAGGTTTGTGTAAAATTATATAGATGAGGTCTAACTTAATTGGAAATTACTATAGGAAAAAATTCCTGTAGTAATTTTTACTTTTTGTGGTAATACTAGATAATGTCGTAGTATAGCTTTTATCTGTTAGTATTGTTTGTAATTTTTTCATTATTATTCTCTTTTATTCAAAAAAGTACAAGCGTAGCTTTTTAGATATATTGTTCAAGCCTATCTTCAAACATTATACTAAGTTGAGCTAATGTTAAGAACCAGTTCTGACTCGGCGAAGTCCATTTTCTCATAATCTGCTCTGTAGCTAAATATAGAGCTTTCATCAATGAATCATCCGTAGGGAATGATGTTCTAATCTTAGTAAATTTTCTTAGCTGCCTGTTGAATCCCTCTAAAGCATTTGTAGTATATATTATTCTTCTAATCTCTGGTGGAAAAGCAAAATATGTAGATAAGTTCTCCCAGTTATTCTTCCAAGACTGTATAACTATTGAATACTTTTCTCCCCAAGTGTCTTCCAAAGTTTGAAGGGAATTTAGAGCTATTTGCTCACTTGTTGCTTGATATACAGATTTTAAATCCTTCATAAAAGCCTTACTGTCCTTTGAAGCTACATATCTTATAGAATTTCTAATCTGGTGTATTATGCAGTTTTGTATACTTACATTAGGGAACACAGCTTTTATAGCATCAGGCAAACCTTTAAGACCATCCATACAGGCAATTAGTATATCCCTTACCCCTCTATTTTTAAGGTCGTTACAAACTGATAACCAGAACTTAGCTCCTTCCTGTTCTCCAATCCAAATACCAAGTATATCCTTATAACCCTTAGTATCTAAAGCCATACAAATGTATGCAGCCTTACTTACAATCCTATGTTCTTCTTTAACCTTAAAATGAATAGCATCCATATAAACTATAGGGTATACAAGGTCTAACGACCTATTTTGCCAGGCGATAGCCGTTTCGATAACCTTATCTGTTATTTTTGAAATCATCGTAGGAGATATATCAACTCCATAAAGTTCATCAATTTCTGATTTAATATCGTCCACAGACATGCCTCTTGCATATAGACCTATAACCTTTTTATCAAGCTCATTACAAACTGTTTCATATTTCTTCACAATCCTAGGCTCAAATTCTGATTTTCGGTCTCTTGGCACACTTACATCAACTTCTCCGAAGCTGGTTCTAATATTCTTCTTACTATAGCCATTTCTGTAGTTCTTATTATCATTGTTCTCTCTCTCATACTTCTCTCTACCGAGATGTTCTTCCATCTCAGCCTCTAAGAATTGCTGAATTATGTTGCCAAATAACCGTTGCATTAGCCCATTCTTTCCAACTAAATCCTCCATACTCTTACATTTATTTAGTTCTTTATTTAAATCTATATCTGGTATTTGTAATTGTTTCATTTCTTTTTCTCCCTTCATAAATCATTGTGGTTATTATTCCCATAAATACCAGCTATACATACATAAAAAAAGCATACATAGATTTGATTTACACAAATCTATGTATGCTCCCAATTTTTATGATTCTAAAGCTCGGATTTTATAAAAACCTAAGAACTTTAGAAAACTCGCTGACGCTCAGACAATCTAAAGTTCTAAGATTTTTACAAAATCCTTCGCTAAGAATCATTAAAAAAGTATTTAAATGTACACTCCGAACTACCAATGTATCCTTCTGGATAAGTCAACTTTCGGTGTTTCTTATCTGCAGTTGTGTATTTAAATTATTCTATAATTTAAACATATTTGTAAGCTCATTCATATCTTCAGATAGAACAACCAATTCATCAGAAGTTTTATCAATTTTATTAAAGAGTGTTTCTTGTATACTTAGCTTTTCCTTAATATCGTTTGAAACATTAAGTCCAGATTCGATAGTCATATTTATGTCATCTATGGTTGCAGTCATTTCCTCAAGAGAAGCCGCCTGAGTTGTAACACCATCAGTTATATCCGTAAGCATAGCAAAGGTATTTTCCATACTATCGATGATTTTATTTATGCTTAATTTTACTTCATTTGATTGAGCAACACCAAATTCTACTTTTTCTTCTGTTGCTGAAACAGCAGATACTACATTTCCAGTTTTCATATTCATATCTTTAATAAGATGACCAATATCCTGTAAAGAAGCATTTGTGTCTTCAGCAAGTTTCCTTATTTCTTCAGCTACTACAGAAAAACCTTTACCAGCCTCTCCAGCCCTAGCTGCTTCAATAGCTGCATTTAAAGCAAGAAGGTTTGTCTGACTTGAAATTTGAGAAATAATATTAACAATTTCAGTGATTCTATTACTTTGTTCTTCAAGCCCAAGTACTTCAGTACTTACATTTTTTGAATTTTCAGCAAGATCATTTATAGCACCAACTATAGAATCAACAGAATTTTTGCCACCTTCTGCGGCATCTTTTACTAGTTTCGTATATTCTGCAATCTTCGAAGCAAGTTCTGCAGTTCTCTGCGAGTTATCAGTGATACCAGATAGTGCAATTGAAGTCTGCTTTATATTTTCTGCATTTTGATAGGAACTAGATATAAGCCTCTTAACTCCCTCATTAATTTCACTTACCTGGGTATTAGCTTGAATAATTATATTATTCAAATCCTCTGAGGACAGAGTAACCTTTCCAGAAGATTTTTGTATTGTTGAAATTAGGTTTTTTAAATTTTCTTTTGCTTTTAGTAGGGAACTTATCATTTGGCCTGCTTCTCCATGTTGAAAAGTTTCAATGTTAACGGAAAGATTATTGTTTGCAATTGAATCTGCAAGCATAATCCCCTTTTTTAATGGCTTTATGAGAACGTATTCAGATAGCGAAGCTGCAAGTATTTCAAAGACTATAAAAAATATTATGGCTTTAACAACAACTTGTCCAGTTATTATTTGAAAAGGATTATGATAAAGGTTATAGGATAGAGTAAACATTATAGACATATTCGAAATAAACATTGCAAAGAAAACTAAAAGCATAATACGAGTACGAATCGAGATATTTTTAATTTTATTCATAATATAATCCACCTGCCTTGACTAATTATTTTATTAAATAAAAGGGAAAATTTTAGTGATATTAAAAGTATCATATTCTATATATGACCACTTTACACTATTTTAAGCTAAAATGGCAAGTGAAAAATTTCTAGTTATATTTATAGTAATTAAAGTGAAAAATAATATATTGACAAAATATATTATTGAACTTAATATAATATTATACGGTGTACAAAAATAAAATGAGTATAAAAATATTTAAAGGTAGTGATTAGTTTATGAATAGAAGAGAACGTAAAAAGGAAGAAACAAGAATAAAAATTATAGATTGTACTATTGGGCTTTTCAAAGATAAAGGTTTTGGCGATACATCCATGGAAGAGATTGCAGAAAAATCTGATGTAGCAAAGGGAACATTGTATAATTATTTTCCAGATAAGGAATCAATCTTGGCTTCATACTTTCAGGTTGTTATTGAGAATTATAAGGAAGAACTAAGGAACAATATGGATGGTATAAAAGATATCAAAAATAAACTTTTAAATCTTATAGATTTTATTAGCGAAATTTTTGATGAAAACTCAGAATTAACTGCAATCTATTTTAGATATAGGCTACAAAATTTATTTGTGATTGATCAATTAGATAAGACAAAAAGAAGTGGTATAGAGGATATTATTTGCAAAGTTATAACAGATGGACAAAATGAAAATGAGTTAAGAAAAGATATACCTGTTGAAATATTGGCTAGAAATCTTCAATTTTTAATATTGAGTCTACTTATTTCATGTATAGCTTTTAATGCTGAAATGGCTATAAGGGAAAAAAAACTGGAAATAATAGATTTATTTTTAAATGGAGCAAAAGCGAATAAATAGGAGGATGAAAGATGAACAATTATGTATTACACTTTAATGAAATTGACAAGAGTTCATTACCAAAGGTTGGGGGTAAAGGTGCTAATCTGGGAGAAATGACTAAGGCTGGCTTTCCAGTACCACAAGGTTTTTGCATAACTACCTCAGCTTATAGTGATTTTATTTTGACAAGCAATGGAATGAATAAGTTTTTTAGTTTACTAGAGAAAATTGAATATGAAAACTTAGAGGAAGTTCGTATATTAGGACAAAAAATTAGAGGACACCTTGAAGCTATATCTATTCCAGAAAGTATACAGGCCTCCATTTTGACGGCATGGGAACAACTAGGCACAGAAAAGGCATATGCTGTACGATCTAGTGCTACAGCAGAAGACTTACCAAGTGCTTCTTTTGCAGGTCAGCAGGAAACTTATTTAAATGTTAAAGGCAAAGAACAGCTTTTGAAATCAATTAAACAGTGCTGGGCTTCATTGTTTACAGATAGGGCCATTGTGTATCGATCAAAAAATGGATTTGATCATAAATCAGTATTATTATCAGTAGTAGTACAGGAGATGGTGTTTCCACAAGTTTCAGGAATTATGTTTACAGCCGATCCTATAACAGGAAATCGTAATACAGTGTCTATAGATGCAAGCTTTGGACTAGGAGAAGCTCTTGTATCAGGAATTGTATCTGCAGATTTATATCAGGTAAATAGGGGAGAAATCATTCAAAAGAAGATTGCTACAAAGAAAATAGCTATTTATTCAATTGCCACTGGAGGCACAGTTACGGAGGATTTACCAAAAGAAAAGCAAGAAATTCAAGCCTTAGAAGATGAAAAAATTATGGAACTTTCAAAAATAGGGAAGTTTATTGAAAAGCATTATGGTTCAGAACAGGATATTGAATGGTGTTTATCAGATAATAAATTTTATGTTGTTCAGAGCAGGCCTATTACATCCTTGTATCCTGTTCCTAAAGTTAATGATGATGAATTGCATTTATTTGTCTCTCTTGGTCATCAACAGATGATGACAGATGTGTTAAGTCCACTAGCAAGATCAATTTGGCGCACATTTATGCCTTTTGGAAAATCAGGTCCTATTCGTAACGAAAACTGTTTTATGCTGGAAGCTGGAGGAAGACTTTTTGTAGACATAACTAAGCTACTTCAAATAAAGCAAGCTCAAAGAATTCTTCCCAAAGTATTAAGTGGAATTGATGAGCGTATGGGAAGTGCTTTAAAGGAAATTATTAGGCGACCATACTTTAAACAAAAAGAGAATCCAAACACAAAAAGAAAAGTAATATCAAATATATTACCTATAGCTAAGAATATCCAAAAGAATTTGTTTGTTAGAAATCCTTATAAAGCAATTAATATATCTAATGAAATAATGAAGGCTTCAGTTAAGGAATGTGATGAATATATTAATAAAGCAACAGGAGCAGAACGTATAAGAAGAATACAAGAGAGTTGTGGCAATTTTGTATTGGATTTATTTATAAAGCTCGTAACTTATCCTCTTTCAGGAATTGTATCAATGAAATTGATTCAGCACTTCACTAAAAAGTGGTTGGGAAATGACAGCAATATACATCTTTTAAATAAATCATTGCCAGGCAACGTAACCACTGAACTAGGTTTGAAAATTGGAGACTTAGCAGACATAGCTAGAGAAAATATAGAAATCATAGATTATTTAAAACGTGCAGAAGATAAAAGCTTCTATGAAGGGCTATATAAAGTAGATAGCGATGGTATATTTACAAAATTGTTTATAGAATTTATTGATAAATATGGAATGAGATGCCCGGGAGAAATTGATATTAGCAATACAAGATGGAAGGATGCCCCTACTTTACTTGTACCAGCGATCTTAAGCCAGGTAAATAGTTTAAGAAAAGGCGAGCATCGTGAGAAATATAAAATTGGGTTAGAGGAGGCCGAAAAAACAGCAGAAGATATAATCTTAAAGCTTCGTAAAACATCAGGAGGCTTTTATAAAGCGAAGTTAATGTCACGATTGTTAAAGGTATATCGTAATGTAATGGGGCTTCGTGAGACGCCTAAATATATTATGGTACAACATCTACAAATATATAGAAAAGCTGTTTTAGAGGAAGGTCAGCTACTTGTAAATAAAGGTGTTATAAGACATCAATCAGAAGTATTTTATCTATCTTTGCCGGAACTTTTTAATCTATTAAATGAAGATTTTTCCGGAGATGTCCAAAATATAATCGATTCAAGAAAAAGTCAAATAAAGCATTATAAAAAACTTACGCCTCCACGAGTTATAACAAGTGAAGGAGAGATAATAACAGGAAAGAAAGAGAATGCGAATGCACCAGAAGGCGCATTACTTGGAACACCTGTTTCTGCGGGAATTGTTGAGGGTTATGCAAGAGTAGTTTTAAAGGCTGAAGAGGCTGACTTAAAATCAGGAGAAATTTTGATTGCTCCTTTTACTGACCCAGGATGGACTCCACTATTTAGTGCAGCAAAGGGATTAGTTATGGAAGTTGGTGGAATGATGACTCATGGTGCTGTTGTTGCTAGAGAATATGGTCTTCCAGCTGTGGTAGGAATTGATAGAGCAACAGAAATTATTAAAAATGGAGATTATATTAAGATAAATGGAACAGAGGGATATGTACAGATACTAAAGGAGCATAAAAATGAATAAGAGAATAATATTACCTTTTATCGGAATATTATTTGGCACTGCAACAAGTACTCTAATGCAAACGGTGATTGCTACCATATCGCCGCAGATAACAGGTAGCTTAGGAGGAAGCCATTTGTATGGATGGATATTTAGTGGGTACTTATTATTCTCAACTATTACTATTCCTCTCTTTGCTAAGTTATCTGATTCATATGGATATAAAAAGTTTTACATGATAGGTATGGTAGTTTTTTTAGTAGGTTCGCTACTATGTGGAGTATCTCCTTCTATAGAATTTTTGATTGGTGCAAGAATATTACAGGGCATAGGAGCAGGAGCCTTAGGTCCTGTAACTATCGCTCTTATAGGTAATCTATTTTCCTTAGAAGAGAGGGGAAAGGCCATGAGCATATATGCAGCTACTCAACTTTTATCTAATGCAGTGGGTCCTGTTATTGCAGGACTCATAGCACAAGCCTCTGGATGGCAATGGGCATTTTATATGGTTATTCCTATTGGGTTAATATCTATGGGGCTAATATATATAGCATCATTTGAATTAAATAAAACAATATTTAAAAAGCCTTTTTATGAACTTGATATACTTGGAGCACTTCTATTAGGCACCTCGGTTTCACTTTTAATTCAGGGTTTCACAAGGTTAGGTAAAAATCTTATAAATGCAGC
This sequence comes from Clostridium sp. CS1-1, assembly GCF_056135525.1. Taxonomy (NCBI): domain Bacteria; kingdom Bacillati; phylum Bacillota; class Clostridia; order Eubacteriales; family Clostridiaceae; genus Clostridium; species Clostridium sp. CS1-1. Next base: position 1,547,963 of record NZ_CM148680.1, read on the forward strand.
TACTTGGACAATTTTTGCAGCATCTATAATAATATTTGTATTATTATTTTTTCAAGAGAAAAGACATAAAGATCCAGTTATGCCACCAAGATTAATAAGAATTACAAATATTCGTCTAGCTAATGGTTGTGCATTTCTAATCGGGGTTATAATGTATGGAGCTATAGCAATTCTACCTTTATACTCTATTGAAGCCTCTAAAAGTAAATCCTTTTACAATGGGATTATACTTATACCACTTATGGTGGGAATGGGTGTTGGGGTAATAATAGGTGGAGCTTTGATAAAGAAATATAGCTACAAAGTATTAGCTCGTACTGGGTGGCTTATATCCTTTGCAGGTCTATTAATGTTAAGTATAATGAGTATGTTAAGTTTATTCGGATTTTTCACATATGTTAGTGCCTCATTTATTGGTTTTGGACTAGGAACACTTCTTCCAACCTTCTTATTACCAGCTCAAAATGCTGTTTCACAAAATGAGCAAGCAACAGTTGGGGGACTGGTTCAGCTGAGTAGAAATCTTGGTGGCGCCATTGGAATTCCAATATTAACAGGACTTATTGCTATGATAAAAGGAGATAAACTTTCATTTGGTAACAAGTATTGGCCTGTGTTTGTATTTTTATCTATGTGTACAATTTTAGGACTACTCATAGGTGCACAGTATAAAGGTTCTGTTAGTGAAGAAATAAATAAAAATATTTCTAAAAGTTAACTAGATAGAAACAGAAATTGTTCGGCTCATCTCCAATCTAGGTAAGGTGCTCGTCATCTTTCGAAAAATGGAGATGGATTGGACAATTTTTGTTTGTAAGAACTTACAAGTTAATGAAAAATATTTAAAAAGGTGTTTGAATATTTTCGAAAGTATGGTATTACGAAAACATAAATTGGTAATTTTATCCCAAATAGTGAATATAAATATTAAATATTAAATTAAGAATTAAACGTATATCTTACTAAAGTGATCTATGGCAAGCTATATATCATAACATTTGTTAGAACGTTATGATATACAGTTTTTGAAGGAGAAGTTTTTAAATGAGTGACTTTACAATAAAGGGTATATCAAGAATTGCAGGAGTAGGGGTAAGTATAGTATCAAGGGTTTTAACAAACATCCTGATGCCAAGGGGGAGACAAGACAAAAATTACTGAATGTAATAGAAGAGTTTAATTACGTACCCAACAATAGTGCAAGGAATCTCAAAAGAAATACTTGATTATACGAAATATTTTCATCCATCATTAACTACGGTTAAACAGCCTGTAAAGCAAATGGGAGAAAAGAGTGTAGATATATTGTTTGTCTTAATTAAAAATAAGAAAGAACATGAGCATGTTGTCTTTGAAACAGAGCTACTAGAAAGAAAATCTGTTAATTTAAAGGGGTAAAGGAGCATTATAATGATTACAAGAGGCAGTGGTATTTTGGTGCATATAACATCTTTACCAAGTCCATATGGCATTGGAACCTTTGGAAAGGAAGCTTATGAATTTGTAGATTTTTTAGTAAAATCAGGTCAAAAATACTGGCAGATATTACCTGTAGGACCTACTGGAGCGGGCGATTCGCCATATCAATCCTTTTCAACTTTTGCAGGTAACCCATACTTTATTGATTTTGACTTGCTTGCAGAGGAAGGCTTACTTCAAAAGGAAGACTATGAAAAGGTGGATTTTGGAAATGATATTGAAAAGGTAGATTATGAAAAGATCTCTAACAATAAAATGCCTATTTTGAGGCTTGCATTTGAAAATAACAAAGGAAAATATGCTGATGAAATAGATAAATTTATAAAGGAAAATAAAGAGTGGCTAGAGGACTATGCACTATACATGGCGGTAAAATCGAGGTTTAATTTAAAATCATGGCAAGAGTGGGATGAGGATATTAAACTAAGAAACAAAAGTGCACTAGAAAAATATAAAGAAGAATTAAAGGAAGAGGTATACTACTGGACATTTTTACAGTATCTTTTCTTTAAGCAATGGAACAATTTAAAAAGATATGCAAATTCTAACGGAATCAAGATCATAGGAGATATTCCAATTTATGTAGCGGAAGATAGTGCAGACACTTGGGCAAACAGTAAAGTATTTCTCCTTAATGAGGATAAAAAACCTATTAAGGTTTCTGGATGCCCTCCTGATGCATTTTCTGCTACTGGTCAGTTATGGGGGAATCCTATATACGATTGGGATTACTTAGAAAGTACCAATTATGAATGGTGGGTAGAGAGAATTAAAGGCAATATTACTCTTTATGATATAACAAGAATAGATCATTTCAGGGGTTTTGAATCATTCTGGCAAATACCTTATGGTGAAAAAACAGCAGTAAATGGTGAATGGGTAAAGGGACCGGGAATAAAACTGTTTAATACGATAAAAGAAGCTTTGGGGGAAGTAGAAATCATAGCTGAGGACTTAGGATATTTGACTGAAGAGGTGATAAATTTTAGAAGTGCTACTGGTTACCCAGGAATGAAGGTGCTAGAATTTGCCTTTGACACTAGAGAAGAAAGTGATTATCTGCCTCATAATTATGATAAGAACTGTGTAGTTTACACAGGAACTCATGATAACGACACTGTTATGGGATGGTTTGAAAATGCTAATAACAGTGATATAAACTTTGCTAAAAGATATCTAAAATTAAATAAAAAGGAAGGGTACAACTGGGGATTTATTAGGGGAGCATTAAGCTCAGTAGGAAACCTTGCTGTTGCTCAGCTCCAGGATTATTTAGGTCTTGAAAGTGAAGCAAGAATGAATATTCCATCAACCATAGGAGAAAACTGGCGATGGAGAGTAAAGAGAGAGGACTTAACTAGTAAGTTATCTCAGAAAATTAATAAAATTACAAAGTTGTATGGAAGGTAGAAGTAAAATGTTGGATATTAAGCAGCTTAATCTAACTATAGGTAGAATTCTTAAGGTGGATTATGGTAAAAGAAAATATAAGGATAGAAAGTTAATGTTACTCGACTGTGGGCAAAGCAATTTGTTTACAGTCTTTTTGCTAATGGGTAATAAATATTGATTTAGGGAAAGTAAGAGACGAAAAAAAGTTTTTTGAAAATGATGGAAATATACTCGAAAATTCAAGGAAAATTTAGATATAAAGAGATTGAGCTAAACATTTTGAAAATATGGTTCAAAAATCAATAAATAAGGATTAAATTAACGTTGTTATATTGTATTGAATACTATATAATAAACTTATATTAATTAATACGTCCTTATTAAAGGATTTCAGGAGGAGAATTTTATGGGAATGTTTAAAAGAATATCAAATATTTTTAGGTCAAAGGTTAATAACGCTTTAGATGAGGTGGAGAATCCAATAGAACTTTTAAACCAAAAGATAAGAGATATGGAGGAAAGTTTAAATGGAGCAAAACTCTCATCTGCACAGATTTTAGGAAATGTTCATGAAATTGAAAAGAAGATGAATAATGCTAAAAGAACATCACAAGAATTTGACGAAAAGATTAAACTTGCTATAAGTAAGGGAAACGAGGAATTGGCTAAAAAAGCTTTAGCAAAAAAAATTGAAGCTGATAAAAGTTATGATTCACTAAAAGCTAGTTATGATGATGCAGTACAAAAGGCTGAAGCAATTAAGAAAAAGTTAAGAGATTTAGAATCAGAGGTTGAAAAGACTAGGACCTACAGAGATGAAGCTGCTGCAAGATACAATAATGCAGAGGCTAGTAAAAAAGTTAATGAAATTTTGGCTAATGTAGATGCTGGAAGTAACAAGATAAACTTAGATGATATAGAAAGAAAAATTCAGAAAAAGGAAGCTTTCGCTGAAGGCTTAAGTGATTTAAGAGAAGATAACTCTTTAGATAAGGAATTTGAAAAGTTAAAGGAAGTAGATCTAGAGGCTGAATTGCAAAAATATAAACAAAGCTAATAATGTAACATTAACAGCGTAATGATTATATAGTAATATTATGTTTATTAGCACTATTTTACGTTTTAGAGGGGGATTATAATGTTTTTAAATGAACTTAATCAAAAAGAAGCTATAGCTTTTGTAAATTTAGTTGAGACTCTAGCTAAGATAGATGGAGCATTTGCTCAGAAAGAAAAAGATTTATTGAAGGAATATATTGAAGAATTATCTTTAACTAATGAAACATTAAATAACGTAGATTTTGAATTAACTGTTAGTGAATTTGAAGCATCTACAGATAGAGTTAAGAATATAATTTATTTAGAACTTTTGGGATTAGCATTAATAGATGGGGCATATGAAGACGAAGAAATTGAATTTTTAAAAAAGCTTGCTGCTAAATTTAAAATAAGTCAGCAAAAGCAGCAGGACTTTATAAATTATTTCAAAATGCTTAAAGAGACTTATGATTCTGTCTTTATTGATTACGAAAGCAAACTAGAATCACTAGAAAAATCAGCTATGGATTTATTATAGAAGCAAAAGCCTGCTTTAGATGCAGGTTTTTTACTTATTAAAGTGATAACTATAATTAAAAACTGTCGCATATATATAATGTAAATACAAAGTGCGGAAAATAACAATCCAGAGATAGTGTTATTTAAAAGTTGTATTTTGCATTGGGGGGGGATATAAATGTCAGAAGAAAATAAACCGGGAACTATTAAAAATATTATAGGGGTTATAATAGAACCAAAAGAGACTTTTGAGAGAGTTATAGAGGATCCGAGAATATTTAAGTATCTATTGCCTATAACATTAGTTCAATTAATTGCTACAATAGTAGAATTGCCAAAACTTTTAAGTTTTATAATTTTAAATGCTCAGCAAACACAAAATGCTGCTCAACTGGCAAATCCAGTTGTTAAAAACTTTATTATAGGTTCAGCGATAGGTGCAGCACTGCTTGGGCCGGTAATTATGATACTTATAGCTACTGTACTAATTAAACTTATAACTGTGATATCAAAAGAAACAGGAAACTTCAAGCAATTATTTTGCATAAATACGTTAGCATATATTCCAATAGCAATAGGTGGAATAGTAGCTGCAATAGTAATTTTGTTTACAGATCCTGAAAACTTTAAAAATGTAACAATGAGTTTAGCAATGTTTTTAAATTCAAATGTAAGTGAAACAAGTATTATTTATAAACTTTTATCAAAAATAGATTTTTTTAGTATATGGAGTTTAGCTTTATCGGCAATTGGTACTTCGGTTGTTTACAAAATGAAAATCAAAAAAGCATCTATTATTGTCTTTGGAATTTATGCTGCTGCAACAGCTATTATGGTTATACTATAATCATGAATTATTCTAAAAATATGAAAAAGCGGTTAAGACCGCTTTTTGCTGCTTTAAATTTAAAGCATTTTTAATATTGAAATTGACGTTCAAATATGCAAATAATCTTTTGTTATCTTAGCACTAGGTGAAGCTTGAATCATAGGAAAGTATTAGAGTGGTTATCCATCAGATAAAGAGTAAATCACATTTCCTAAGAGTTTTGCCTCCTTCATATCGTGAGTTACAAGTATAACAGTTCTTTTGTCCTTTTCGTAGAGTTTTAAAAAATCTTCTATTATTTCAGTTTTTAGCTTATCATCTAAGCCCTTAAAGGGCTCGTCCATTAAAAGTAATCTACTTTTATGAGCAAAAGCTCTAGCAATGGAGACTCTTCTCTTCATTCCTCCACTTAACTTAGAAGGAAGTTTATCTTTGTTGTCAGTTAGTTTAACAATTTCTAAATACCTACGTATAATACTATCCATCTCTTCTTTATTCATCGTAGATTTTAATACAAAGGATATATTTTCATAAACTGTAAGATGGGGAATAAGCCTATCTTCTTGAAATATGTAGGATATACTATTATTTTTTAAAAAAACCTGTCCACTATCTTCCTTTTCAATACCACTTATAATGTTTAATAGTGTGGTTTTTCCACAACCAGAAGGTCCTGAAATGACAGAGATTTTATTTTCAATAAAACTCATATTTATATTTTCTAAAACTTTAGTTCCTTCAAAAGATTTACATAAGTTTATTAGCTGAACTTCATAACTAATTGACAATTTTATTAATACCTCCGCAGAAAATTTAAGTATAACAATTTTTCCATTATTATATATCATCATTAATTTGGCAAACAAATCTGCAGAACACGAATAGTAATTAATTTATTTATAAAAAATTATATTAAAGTGGAATCATATCAATATCTTTAAGGATTACTTATTGAATATAGAATCATATAAAAGGGCAATTATCAACTATATTAGACACTGTTGACTAATTCAAACCATTATTTCTGCCTTTTATATAATATTTAAATATAAGTTCAAAAATAAAGCTTAATAAAACTACCACAATAGTCCATGCAAAAAGCTCCGCAGTTTCTAAGGTTGATTTGGCATTTAAGAGATTTAAACCTATAGAGTATCTTGGGGTACTTAATATTTCAGAAGCCACAGAAACTTTAAAGCCAAGCCCCAAACACATCAATATCCCTGAAACAATATAATGTTTTATACAAGGCAGATATATATCCTTTATTATATATCTATTTTTAACTTTATATATATTAGCCATTTGAATTAAATGTTTATCTACAGCTTTTATTCCCTGTAGTACATTTGTGTATATTATAGGAAAGCATATTAGTATAGTGGTAAAAATCACTACACTGGAGGATTTAAACCAAACTAAAGCTAGTATTATTATGGACATAACGGGAGTAGATTTTATAACAACCATTATAGGTTCCAATAATTCTTCTATAAACCTAGTAAGTCCTGCAGTAATTCCTAGAAATATTCCCACACCAATAGATAAGAAAAGACCTAAAATAACCCTAGTTACGCTATTTAAAACACTTTTCCAGAAATATACTTTGCCTACTAGATAAATTAATACTTTTGCAACTTCTATAGGAGAAGGAAGTAAAAGTGGTTTATTAATAAAAAGGGAGCAAAGCTCCCAAACCAACATCCAAAATATTAGTATTAATATTTTTCTAGTTACTTTTCTCAGTTCCTTTGTAGTAGAAATTTTCATCTGGCATTTTTCCTCCGATGGATTTTGGGTCACTTTCCTTTAAAACATTGTAGAATTTATCTAAGGATGCTTTTCCATCCTTTGCACTAATAAATATAATATTAGACTTTGGAATGGCCATTTCTGCCACTTTAGCTTTTGGCAATATTCCATTCTTTTCAATTAATTTGCTCGCATCTTCTTTATTTTTATTTACAAAATCTACAGAATCTTTATATTTACCTAAGAATTCATCTAAATCTGTTCCTCTTTTATCTATAAAATCCTTTCTAAATACTAAAGTTCCCATTACTAACTTTCCTTTACCTTCTGACGCTTTTTCCCACTCTTTAGTCAAGTCTATTGGTATCTGTAAATCAGTATCTTTCATTTTGGTTGTTGTAACAAAGGGCTCAGGTAAAACAGCTATTTTAACTTCTTTTGATGCTACTGCTGTAGCAATATCGCTATGTTGCATTTTGTACTCAATTTTAACATCTTTATCTGGAGCTAATCCGTTTTTCTCAAGTATATAATTTAAAACAAATTCAGGTGTACTACCTTTTCCACTGGCATAAATGGTTTTACCTTTTAAATCTTTTATATCCTTTATGCTGTTACCATTCTCAACTATGTATAGGACTCCTAGTGTATTTACTCCTACTAATTGAACTCCACCTTGTGTCTTGTTATAAAGAACTGGAGCCAAGTTTGATGGAACTGCTGCACCATCTACTTCACCGTTTACGACTTTTGAAACTATCTGGTCAGGTGAATCAAATAAAGATATATCATAACTATCCTTATTTTCTTCCATCAGTTTTACCATACCCATGCCAGTAGGGCCTTTTAAAGCCGCTATCTTAATTTTATCATTCTTAGTATCAGGCGAAGCTTGTCCGGTGGCACTGGAATCTTTTGAGCAGCCTACTGCAAATAATGATGATATCACTAGTATGAATGACATTAATAGTTTTACTATTGTTTTTTTCATAGTAATCCTCCTTCTATGTAAGAATTTTTAGGTGAACAATGAAATTATACTGTATTTCATAATTTAACATTACACTAAAATTATGTTTTCGAAAAAAGAATAGTAGCAATTTTAAATACAGAGAAAATATAAATCATTTATATACCAATTATAGCATTAATTTCAAGTAAAGAAAATGACATACTCAAAATACATCAATCTTTATGAGAGATAGTGTCATTATAATTAAGTCTATTATATACATTTGATAGGGGAAAGTGGAGGAAATCTTTCAACTGATGAAAAACAGCTTATATCCTTTGCAAGAGCTATTATAGCCAATCCATCTATATTTGTCTTTGATGAGGTGACATCCTCTATTGATACAGAAACCGAAAAAATGATAGGAAATGCAATAGATAAAGCTCTTTCTGATAGAACAAGTTTCGTTATTGCACACAGACTTTCTACTATAGTTTCAGCAGATAAAATTATTGTTATAAGTAGAGGAAGAGTTATTGAAACTGGAAATCATAAAGAATTGATAAGAAGGAAAGGATATTATTACAGATTATATACAAGTCAACTCCTTCAGGAGAAAGAGTTGGAAAGTGCAAGCATATGCTAAATATAATCTTTAATAGCCTTATGAATATTTAGTTATTTAAGTTTTCACGAGTTAAAAGAATATTTTTAATTAGGTTTTGGAGTAGCTGTGAAGTAAGATTCACAAGCTGCTCTTTTTAAACATATTGTTAACTTAAAATAATATATAAGTTGACAATAAGGTGTGTATTTATTATTATTAATATAAAAGTAAATATTGTGAAAGGGTACATTTTATGAGAAGTACAAGAAACCTAATTTCAATAGCGATGTTTATTGCTTTAACGTCAATTGGGGCTTAGGCTATACCCTATATATTTTTTACTCTTCAATATTTATTTCTGCTTTAGATGACGCAATTTTAGGTTTAAAACTAAGAGATTTATTACAACGGCCTATGTTATAGGTAAAATAGGGGAGGAGCACAACATGAGAGATTTTATTAAGAGTATAGAAAAAAAGATTTTAGAAGAACAAACCATAAGTTTTGAGGAGGCTATGAAATTAGCAAGCATTGAAGAAGAAGAAGACTTATTAGAACTATGTAATAGTGCTAACAAAATACGAGAGTTTTTTTGTGGTGGGGAAGTAGATCTTTGTACTATCATGAATGCAAAGTCAGGGCACTGTTCAGAGGACTGCAAGTTTTGTGCTCAATCTGGCCACTATAAGACTAATATAGAGGTATATGAGTTAGTTTCAAAGGAAGCAACATTAAACTTGGCTAAGGAAAACGAAAGAGAAGGAGTAAATAGGTTTTCATTAGTGACTAGTGGCAAAGGAATTACGGACAGTGATTTTGATAAGGTTTTAGACATATATGATGAGTTAAATAAGAAAGTGAAAATGGATTTATGTGCCTCATTAGGAATATTAGGGTATGAGGAATTCCTTAAGCTAAGGGAGAAGGGAATAATTATGTATCACCATAACTTAGAAACTAGTAGAGAGTACTATGAAAAGATATGTACAACTCACAGCTATGATGAAAGAATAGATACTATAAATTCAGCTAAGAAGGCTGGAATGATTATTTGTTCGGGAGGAATTATTGGGCTTGGAGAAAGTTTAGAAGATAGGGTTAAGCTAGCTTTTCAAGTAAAGGATCTGGATGTTAAGTCTATTCCTGTAAATGTATTGAATCCGGTTAGGGGAACACCTCTAGAAAATGCAGAAAGGTTAAGTCAGGAGGAGATACTAAAAACTATTGCTATCTTTAGATTTGTGAATCCTAAGGCTTTTATAAGACTTGCTGGAGGAAGAAACCTCATTGATGGATTTGGCAAAAGTTGCTTTAATGCAGGAGCTAATGCTACAATTACAGGAAACTACCTGACAACATCAGGGAATAAAATATATGATGATAAGAAAATGGTAAGTGAATTAAAGCTGAGAGTTAGAAAAAATAGATAAGAGATTATTACTAGAATCTATTATAGATGATGATAAGGATGGAAAGTTTAGAAAGAACTCTCTAGGGAGAGGAGAGCTTCCTCATGGGATAGGAGCCATAAGCTTTGAAGAAGGCTTTTATTGTTTACCTGCAGATTTTATTAGAGAGCATTTATTGATGTGCGTAAATCAATAAATGCTCTTTTGTACTTCGCTTAAATTTTCTAAGTAGAAGTTATCACTATTTCTTACACTAAAATTATATTTTAAGTTATTTCCCACCAACAGACAAGCAGATATCCAAAATCTATGATTTTGTAATAGTCGCTTTCGTAGAGTGTGATGGGAGATAGATAGAATTTTAGGTTAATTAGGTTAAATTGTAGTTAGTGAGCTACATGAGGTTTTAAACTATCTTTTAGCACTGAAAATGGAATTTTAAATTCAGGAGTACCAGCAGCATAGGGAGCAATTTCATATGGCTGGTAATAGATTACGATGCCATCTTCTGCGATGTAAAACGATTGATTGTCTGAAATTGAATCTAATGCTATAGATGCATTTGGATAGAATTTAGCCTCTGTAGCCATCTGTTTCTTTACTTCATTTGTAATTATTTTTTTATAGTCTACTCCTTCTTTAAAGAAATCCTTGAGTACTATTTTTTCTCCAGTTTTTAGATTGATATTGGAGGTTTCAGTAAGAGTATTTCCATGAGCACCTCCGGTATATTGATAATAGATAACGGTAATGCTTATAATATTCTTTTCATTGTAGGAAATATCATAATCTACAAGGAGACTATAAGGCTTAGCTTCATAGCCATAATTTTTGGCATCTTTTAAAGCATCTTTTCCTTCAGTTGTCATTTGTTCTTTAAGTTCTAAGGCTCTTTTTTCAAAAGTTTTATTTATTTCAGACTGTATTTTTTCATTTTTTAGATCCTTTAGTACTGGAATCTTTATATCAGAAGTTAAAGCTTCACTTTTTTCTGAAATTAATTCTGGCACTACTTTTACGGAATCTGCCTTCACTTCAAAGCCTGTTTTTACTCCTTCTTTAAATAAGGAGAACGGAATCTTAAACTGTGAAGTGCCTGTTGAATATGGTGCAATTTCATAAGGATTAAAATAAAGAATCACATTGTCACTCTCGATTCCGAAAGGTTGATCTGATCTAATAGTAATAAAACCTTGATTCTTTTCACTAAAATATTTGCTTGGATCTAATTTTATTTGTTTTTGAATCTCTTCATTAATAACAGAGATATAGTTTTCATTTTTGTTAAGTAGGTTTTTTAAAGCAAGCTGTTTTCCAGTCGTTAAATCAAAGTTAAAAGTTTTTATTTCAGAGTTTCCATGAGCACCAAGGGTGTAACTATAGTAAGTGCAAGCTATGCTTATTATATTGTTTTCATTGTAGGTAACTTTGTAGCTAGTAGAGACGTCATAAGATCGTACTTTCCAGCCTTGTTTTTTTGAATTCTCTGCAAATTTGAGTGCTTGATTTTTTATATCCTGAGCAAAAGCAAGTGCATCTTTTTCTATAAAGGTATTAATGGCAGTTTGAATTTCTGTATCTTGAACTTTTTCTAGCACTGGAATTTGTAAATTAATTTTATAAGCTTCCTGGCTGTCTTTTACCTCTTTTGTTGAAACTTTTACTTTAGATTGTACAGTAATTTGTCTACCTTGTACATTGGAAGCTGGGATAGGATGAGATATTGGTGCTGCCTTTGCAAAAGAAGTAACTCCAAAACTTAGTATCCCAATTAACCCTAAACAAAATATTTTTTTCATTATATCTACTCCTTAATTTGTACTATTTGTTATTTGCTGCTATGTTTATACTATACATTATAGATTATAAAGATGGGTTACAAAATGTTTACAAATAGCAAAAAACTGTTAAAAGAAAATTATTAATTTTAGTTATGCAAAATAAAAAGATTGTACTTACTACCTTAATCTAATGAATGAATTAAATTTTATTTATGTATAAACAATATAAAAATGTTAGTAATGTAAAATTAAGAAGTTATCAATTACAATGCAAAATATAGTATATTATGTATCGGAAAAAATAGAATAATCTAATATTTTATTATATAATTGTCTTAAGGAGGAATTTTAATGTCAATTTTTAAAAGCTTATTGTGCATATTACGTAAAAAAATATCGATTTTCAGTAGACGTATATATATAAAGTTGCCATTAAATAAAAAATTACGTTTTCTGAAGACACTTATAGAAACAAATCCCAATCCAATTTTCTACAATGATACAAATGGCGTATTTAAATATTGTAATTCAGCTCTAATGGAGTGTTTAGGTTTAAGAAAAGACGAAATTATTGGTCATACAATTAATGATGTTTTTCCAAAGGAAATCGCAGAGGTATATAATAAGAAGAGCAGAGAACTGATAAGGTCTAAGGAAAAACAAACTTTTGTTGTGAAAATCAATGATGAAGATGGACATGTACGCGAGGTTCTGATTACAATAATTGTTACTTTGAAGAGGAATGGAGAGATAAATGGCATTATAGGAAATATGACCGATATTACAGGGCGAATAATATTAGAAAAAAAGACTAGCAGAATGCTAAAACTACAAGAGGCTATGCTAGAGATAAATCAAATTATTATTAGAGAGAATAATATAAATGTACTATTAGACTTGGTTTTAGAAAAGGTAACTTCAGCAATGGGGAATGCAGATATTGGATGCGTAATGGTTTTGGATAAAGAAGAAAATTTAAAGATTGTTGCAAGTAAGGGTTATGATTATAACGAAGCTAAAGAATTTAAAATTAAATTGAGTCAGGCCTTTTATATGAAGAAAAACCATGGAGAAATTGGAAATACAATTATAGTTAATGATATTCAAAGCCTTGATTTAAGTGAACATAGTTATATTCTAGAGAGTACGGAGAAATCTAAATTAGAATGCTCTATTAGCACACCTATTCTTCTAGATGGAAAGCTGTATGGTTTTATAAATGTTGAAAGTACACATAATGATGCATTTGATGAAACTGATATAGAAGTAATGGATTACCTAAAAAGTCAAATTGAAATTGGTATTAGTAGGAATAAACTCTATGAAGAAACAATCTATTTATCTAGGTTTGATAAATTAACAAATGTCTATAACAGAGGATATTTTGAAGAATTGTATAATCATTTCTTTAGAGAAGCTGCGGAAAACAATAGAAGGCTTTTAGTAGTTATATTTGATTTAAATGGCTTAAAGATCATAAATGATACTTATGGTCATTTAGCGGGAGATGAGCTAATAAGGAATTTCGCATTTAGATTAAAAACAATTATGGGTCCCGAAGATATAGTAGCTAGAATTGGTGGGGATGAATTCACGGCAGTTTTTTTCAACATTGATTCTAAAAATTTGATTCAAAAGTTTCATAATTTAAATATTGAATTTAAAAATAATCCAATTATATTTGAAGAACACAATATTTTTTGTAGTTTTAGCTACGGAATTGCTGAGTTTTCGCAGGAAAGCAATGATTTTAATGAGTTAATAAAAATAGCAGATAAAAATATGTATAAATATAAGGTATTCTCAAAAAGTAATTAGTTAGTATGCTAGTTGCTTTTGAAGATGCCTTATTATTTAGTATAGTTTAAAGTGATTTTTGAATTTAGGTGATTGAATAGTAAAAATATTATTTGAATCCTCTGGAAAATGTGATAAAATCATTTTCTAAAGGTAGTAAAACTTAAACTATTAATATAGATTAAAAAAGGGGGAACAAAGAATGGCAAATAAAAAATTACCTGTTACTAGTGAAGGCTCCGTGCAAAGCTGTATGAAGATATAGACATAGGTTTGTTAGGAGCCGAAGCTAAAAATTAATTTTGGCTAAATATTTTTGTGCAGACTTTGCTTCATTATTTACGAAATAATGTAGATAGGAGCAATTATTATGAGATATGAAAAAGCACAAAATATATTACCAGAAGATGTGGTTGAAATAATTCAACAATATATAGATGGTGTGTATATATATATACCTAGGAAATGTGAAAACAAGAAGTCTTGGGGAGAAAATAGTGGAGCAAAAGATGAATTAGTGGATAGAAATAAAGAGATTTATAATGACTTCAAAAAAGGGGCATCCATTAAATCACTTACTGGGAAATATTATCTTACTGAGCATACTATTAGAAGAATAATTAGAGAAATAAAAAAGAAATTATAAGTTAAAGCGGTATTTGAAATTAGTAATTGTACTATTCAAGTACCGCTTTTTATATGGACAACATTATTACAGAAGTATTTATGAACTAGAGGGAAAGAACAAGTCAAGTTATAATGTTTTATGAAGACTGAAGTTATGATGTTTTTCCTTAGAATTTAACATTATTGGTTCGTAATCGTAATTCAAGATAAATCAAAGGATATTTATAATTTTTACACGAGGAGTTGATTTCTATGTATTTTAGATTAATAGATAAAAAAAATTGGAGTAGAAGGCCATATTTTGACCACTATTTAAACAACGTTAGATGTACATATAGTATGACAGCTAATATCGACATTACAGATTTGATTAAAAAATTAAAAAATCATAGTATAAAGCTATATCCTGCCTTGATTTATATGACTACTAAAGTAATAAACAGACATGAAGAATTCCGAACTTGTTTTGATGAAAAGGGTAAACTTGGATATTGGGAGAGTATGAATCCTTGTTTTACTTTTTTCCAGAAGGATAGTGAGACATTCACTAATATTTGGACGATTTATTCGGATGATTTCAGTCTATTCCACAGCAATTATCTTGATGATATCAGAAAATATGGAGATGTAAAAAAATTTTTTTCAAAAGAAAATGAACCTAAGAACACCTTTCCTGTTTCTTGCATTCCATGGGTTAGCTTTACAGGATTTAACCTGAACGTTTATACAGATGGAACCTATCTCTTGCCAATCATCACATATGGCAAATATTTTGAGCAAGATGGGAGAGTATTATTACCACTTTCTTTACAGGTGCATCATGCAGTTTGTGATGGATATCATACAAGTAGGTTTTTTAATGAACTACAAATACTATCAGATAATTGTGATGAGTGGTTATGTAGATATGCCTGATGAATGGGCAATAATATTGCGTAGAGTATTGCACAAAGCTGAAGGATTAAATCAATAAAATGAAATAGATTACTAGTGGGTAAGTTGCTTTGCAGTATATTAAGTATTTAAATAGTTAAAAAATCTCTATTTATTCTTTCGAAGTATCTATAGAGATTTTTAACTAGTAACTTTATTCCTTAAAAATTGCAATAACTACCTATTCTTAAAATTCCATTACTTTCTTGAAAGTATATGTACCGGCAAGCTATTTCCTTAAAAATTAGAACATAGATAACTGATTGTAAATATTTTTATACTTGTATGACTTTATAATTTCTTCCATTTGATAGGCTAAACCATATCTTTTACATTCTAACTTGAATAGTTGCCATAACTCGTTATAATAAGGTGACTGACATTGATAGGAATTCGCATAATGCTTTATATATTTTTCTTTAAGCCCTGAGAAGTGCTCATCTAATTTTTTATAATACCATTGTCTTTGATTCTGTCTTAAGGTAACACCTAAACCAGCATAAACAAATTTTGCTCCGTTTTCATAGGCAAGACGAACAATATTCTTAATATTATCTGAGTTATCTTCTAAGAAAGGTAGTACAGGAGTTAATATTATTCCTGTATAAATGCCGTTATCAGCAAGCTGTTTAATTGCTGTAAATCTTTCTGAGGATAGAGCTACATTGGGCTCAATAATCTTGCATAATTTATCATCATAAGTAGTAATAGTTATTTTTACAATAACAGGAGAGTGTATATTTATTCTCTTTAGTATATCAATATCTCTTATAACTAAGCTGCTCTTTGTGTCAATAGCGATTCCAAATTTATATGCGTTGATTAACTCTAAAGATTGCCTTGTAAGCTCATAATCTTTTTCAAAAGGGTTATAAGGATCGGACATGGCGCCAGTGCCAATAACACCTTTTTTTACTTTACTTTTCAATTCCTTTCCAACAATACTTATGGCGTTCTCTTTAATTCTTACAGTATCGAAGTTATCTATTCCGTAACAGTCACTGCGACTATCACAGTATATACAACCATGACAACAGCCTTTATAAAGATTCATATTATAGTCTTTTCCGAACCAAGAGTCATTTTTAGTTCTCGTTATTATGGTTTTTGCAGAAATAAAGTCCATATTACCCCTCCTTCATCATTAATTAGGCTCTAAAACTTCAATATCTGTTCTAAAGGAAAGGATATTATTATGAATCCAATCGCCTTCTGGTAAATAAGTAGTAACAGTGAAGGAACAATCATCATTTTTTACTACTATTATTTTTTTATAAAGCAACATATATACTATTTCAAGTAACCTAGACATTTGCATATAATCACCTTAGAAGCATTATACAACAAAAAACTTGACAGCAGTGTGTCAAGTTTAACAACATATATGAGAAAAACATGTCATACTTCATCAGCTAGAAGCTTCTAATTCTTTAGTGATATCCAATATAATGAATAACTTATGAGCATAAATTGTTTCGTTTGGAAATTATCTTATTTATTGTGTAACTGTATGAGTAGTAGCTATTGATTCTCCACCACCAGTAATTGTTGCTGTATTTGTTCCAGGTGTACTCCCACTTTCTACGACCCAATTAAAGGTAGTTTGACCATTAGCATCTGTAACGCGTATTTGTGTTACAGCAACTGTGTTACCTTCACGTTGATATAAAGTATGTAAATTGTATCTTGTTCCAGGTTTTCCTTGTATTCTTATGAAGCCTAAATCTCCAGATTTAAGATTAGTAGCTGATGAGATGATTCTTAGGCTACTTGACATGTTAGGTTGTATTTTAGAACCTGATGCTATATTGTTAAAGTTTAAAAGAAGGATAAATAATAATGCTATGCATAAACTTTTAAATTTCATAAAATCTCGCCTCCTCTATTTATTATTAATTTGAATAACTATATACTTATAATTCCCAAAGCATTAATTAATATTATATACTTATAAATAAGGGAACCGAATCACAACAGGAAAATAAAAGAAACTGGTGAGCCAGTTTCTTTTTGTTATTAAAGTTAATTAATATTTGGGTAAATATGTGATTAAATCAAGCTTTTTTAATTACTTTTGATTTACCTAGTAAGAAACTTGAAGGTATCCCAAGTAATATAATAACTGTGCAAACTAAAAACACAGTGTGAAGCGAATCTGCTAATGCAGTTTTAATAGGAGGAATTATAATTTGTTGTACTTGTGCAGGTATTTGATTTAATATATCTGGATTCAATAAAGTATTGAATAAATTTTGTGGATTACTATGAGCATTTTGAAGTATAGCACCTAGAGCACCAGTTTTTAATGTAGGAATTCTATCAACAATTGGAAAGAAGTTCTCATTTAATAAGTTTGCAGAGCGATAATTAAGTACAGCTCCAAGTATTGTTACGCCAAGAGTACTTCCTATGCTGCGGAAAAACTGAGTTGATGAAGTAGCTACTGCACGCTGTTCAATAGAAAAGGCTGTTTGTACTGCTAAGGTTATTGTTGGCATAATAAGACCCATTCCAAGCCCTAATATGATAATATACAGACTTACAGTAAAACGTGTTGTAGTAACACCCATAGTACTTAACAAATACAAACTTAATGCCATTAGAACTATTCCAGAAATAAAGAGAGTTCTGAATCGTACTTTTGTTACCAACTGTCCTCCGAGCACACTTGTTACTATCATTCCTAGCATCATCGGAATTAATGAATTTCCTGATTTAGTTGCACTAATCCCAATTATACCCTGCATAAAAAGCGGCAAAAACATCATAGCACCAAACATTCCAAGTCCCATTAAAAATCCTACTATATTGGCACCTATAAAAACCTTATTTTCAAAAAGATGCAGACTTAAAATAGGATCTTTTGCTTTAAATTCAATAAAGACAAAGAATATACTAAATACTAGAGAGATAGCAAATAGTCCAATTATCTGCCATGAGTTCCAAGGATAATCTTTACCGCCTAGACTTAAGCCTAGCAATAGGGAAACTATTGCTATAATTAGAGTTATTGCTCCGAAATAATCTATAGACGCCTTATCCTCAACGCGTTTTTCTCCGCTTAACCCTATAAAAACGGTGATTGCAGCAAGTAGTCCTACTGGTATATTTACGTAGAATACCCATCGCCAGCTAGAGTTGTCTACAAACCATCCACCAATACTAGGTCCCACTATGGAGGAAAGTCCAAACACAGCACTTATAACGCCCTGCCACTTACCACGATTTTCTGGAGGAAAAATATCTCCTACAATTGTCATAGCCATCGGCATCAACATTCCGCCACCAACTCCTTGTAGTCCGCGGTATAAGATAAGTTCTGTCATGTTGTTACTTGTTCCACATAACATAGAACCTAGCATAAATGTTACTAGACCTCCTACATACATTGCACGACGACCAAAAACATCCGATAATTTTCCGGCAATAGGTACAACTGTTGTTGAACTTAGTAAGTAAGCGGTGGTTACCCAAGCCATAATATCTAAACCACCTAGTTCACCTATTATTCTGGGCATTGCTGTTCCTACAATTGTTTGATCTAATGAAGAGAAAAAAATACCCAGCAGAAGTCCGACAATTAAAATATTACGCTTTATGTCTGGTGGCGTTGACATCT
The DNA here is from genome assembly GCF_056135525.1 of Clostridium sp. CS1-1. Classification (NCBI taxonomy): domain Bacteria; kingdom Bacillati; phylum Bacillota; class Clostridia; order Eubacteriales; family Clostridiaceae; genus Clostridium; species Clostridium sp. CS1-1. The sequence continues at coordinate 1,566,697 of NZ_CM148680.1, forward strand.
GTTCTTTACTTAACAATTGCTTGTTTAATAATAAATTACGTTTAGATTTAGTGCCCATCGCCATCCTTCCTTTCTTTCTTTCGAGGGAGTTGTTTTTTTATAGGCAAATTTATTGTTACCCGATTTGATTTGTAATATTCTACAGTTTCGGTTGGTAGTTCAAACCTATCATATTTAATAGATAACAGTATCTGATTCGAATCAAAATAATGGATAAAAGTATCCTTTATGTAAATCAAGCTTTAAATTTCTTTATCTATAAGCTTATGAATGGTGTTTTTTAACATATAGGTATAAAATATAATTAGAAAATACTATTATTATTTTAATATGATGAATTTGAAGAATGCTTATTGTTAATATTGCTTTTTAAGGGGAGATGGAAATGTCAACAAATAAGAAAATTAGGCTTGCTACTGATGCTGATAGTGCTTCAATTTTAGAAATTTACGCCCATTTTATAACTGATACCTCTATAACTTTTGAATATGAGGTGCCAACTATAGCAGACTTTACTCAAAGAATAACTAATATTCAAAAGAAGTATCCTTGGCTTGTATGTGAAGACAAGGGTAGTGTAATAGGATATGCCTATGCCTCTTCATTTAGTGATCGTGCGGCATATGGTTGGTCTGTAGATTTCTCAATTTATATAAAACCAGAATATCATAGAAATAGGATTGGTAAAACGCTATATTTTGTATTATTTGAACTGTTAAAACTACAAGGTTATTACAATGCCTATGCTGGAGTTGCTTTGCCTAATATTAAAAGTGAAAGTTTTCATGAATCATTTGGATTCAAACCAGTAGGTGTTTATCATAATGTAGGATATAAGTTTGGCAGTTGGCGTGATGTGAAATGGTTTGAATTAAAAATTCAGGACTATTCGGAAATGCCTATTAAGCCAAAAACTATCAATGAAATAAATAATACGACTGAATTTAATTCAATACTTGAAAAAGCAGAACAGATGATAATAGGTGAGCAATAAAATATTTTATAATTGATATTTTACTTTATATATAAATCTAGTATTTTTTGAAATTCGTCCTCGGTAAATACTTTTTCATACTTCTTTCCATTTATATACACGGTTGGAGTTCCAGTTATATTCCCAGCAATGATTTCGTTTGATATAGCTTTACTCATAACTTCATAGTTTGGAACTTCTTCTTCTTCTTTTAAATTAAGGACAGTTTTAACAGTTTCATAGGGCTTTCTTGAATAATAGTCAAATTTATCGAATATATTTTCGATGTCATCCAAGCTATTTGGTTTAAAATATCTATTTATTTTTTCATCATTTTTAAACTTAGGATGATCAACGGGTTTGTATATGTATAATAGACTCCCATTGTTAATATATTTTTTTAAAAGACTACCAATATTTTTATGTAAATTTTTACAATCTATACATTCGTAGCTTGAATATTCAACAATGATTACTTGAGCACTTTTACTAATGCCAAAAATATATCCTTGATTATAGTCTACAAAAGTTAATTTGTTTTTTAGTTCCTTTTCGTATTCATAAGTACTTTTCGTATTTTCATATCTTGTACATCCAATAAGAAAAACAAGAATTAGAATGCAAAGAGATAAATACGCCTTCTTCATTATAACCACTTCCTTAGTGTACTTTACATGTTAATAAAGATTATTTAGAACTTCATTTATTTATGAAGAGAATTTAGTGTTAATTATATAAAATTTTTTTGTAATACAATTATTATAAATATCATATTATATTTCATATTAAAGAACTAGTTTACATTAAGCGATTGTCATTTAAATTTAGAAATTTTTTTAGATAAAAGCAAATAATGTCTATCAAAAAATAATAATTAAAGGTAATTAATTATGAAATTTAAAATTATTGTTAAGAAAATAAATTATGGAATCATAGCCTCTATTTTAGTTATATTTATATGTTCTCTTACTTTATTTGTGAGGCCTATAGTTGGAATGGCTGATAACGGAGATTTTTTTCGAATAATTAGTCAAAGTGATATGTACTATTTACAAGATAATGAACAGCACAGCTTTTTAGGGTATTTTGATAAGGATTATGGTATCAATCAATATAATAATGAAAATCCAAAGATGATAGTAACCACACAATCAATATTAACTAAGAGTGCAGTATTAATAGATAAACTTATAACTAAAGATTATGTATTTGATATAAGATTTTTAGCCTTTATATATATGATAATATATGCATTTAGTGCCTATCTAATAGTAAGGGTTCTAACAGAGGATATAGAATTAAATAAATATAAAATGTTATTAACGCTTTTGTTTGTTTTTATATTCTGTGATACTGGTTATGTAGCTTATTTCAATTCTTTCTATGGAGAAGCTGTAAATTTGAGCTTTTTTCTGTTTAGCTTAGGAATATTACTATATATGTATAAATTTAAGAATTATAGTATTTTATTTTTACTTATGTTCTTTTTATTATCTCTAGTTTTTGTAGGATCTAAGCAACAACTTGCTCCTGTAGGATTTTTGGTTGCATTTATACTATTTAGGTTATTCGTAACGAATAAAAGAAAAAGATTTCGTTATACCGCATTAGCCTTAACAATAACTATAGCTTTCTCTTCGCTGTATTTTTACAAATCCATATCTGGTGATTTTGATTATATAAATAGATATCATGCAATGACCCGTGGAGTGCTTCTTTATGAATGGAATGCAGACGAAATATTAAAAGAATTCAATATAAATACTCAATATTCTATGCTGCAAGAAACTATATATTTTAATAAATTACCGGTTATTGATCCTAGTAGTGATAAATTAAAAAAGGAATTCTACAGCAAGTATTCATTTTTTAGTATATTAGGCTTCTATTTAAAAAATCCTAGGATATTTGGAAAGATGATAAATTTTGCCGTGATCAATGGATATTCCATTAGACCTAAAGTTTTAGGAAACTATGAAAAAAGAGAAGGGAAAGCTTTTGAGCAACAGTCTTATTTCTTTTCTTTTTGGAGCAGCATAAAAGAAAAATATATACCTCATAACCTATTTTTAACTGTGGTAGCATTTGGAATATACTTTGTTTTTGCGGCGAAAAGATATCTTATTGCAAGGAAAAATGAAGATTTAGATTCACAACTATTTGAAGAAGCCTTTTTATACGTGTTTTTAGTGGGAGTATCTCAGATATTTATTTCTATAATAGGGGCGGGAGATGCAGACCTTGGGAAGCATCTATTTATGTTCAATGTAAGCTTTGATTTTATGCTTTTATATTCAGTTTGTATAATTATTAAAAATGTATATAAAAAATCAGGTACAGTTATAGAAGGAGATAAAAATGGAACTTGAAGATTATAGAAAAAAGATAGATATATTTATGACACTACTTATAACATATTTTTTTATTATATGCATGTCTTTTCAATATATTGAAGTCCAAGGTAGCTTTGAAAATTACATAATGTTAACACTGGCCATGACAATAGCTCTTATTAGTTATTATACAAATATAACTTTCTCTATAATATCAACTCTAATTGTGGATTTTGGATATTCTAGTTATAGACTTTATAGAGGTATTGTACAAGGCATTCCTGCGGATATAAGAGTATATTATTGGGTTATTGTAATACCACTAACGGCAATAGCAGTATCTGTCTTATCCAAATATATACTTAAATTACAAATTAAAGCGGACGAGATTAATACTGAAAATAAAAATTTGGTAATGATAGATCAGTTGACAGGAATAAGGAATTCTTCAGCTCTTTTTAATGAAATTCCTATATATATGAGTATGAGCAAAAGATATCATATACCAATATCCGTTATGTTGGTTAAATTTAAGTATACTAGAAAACTTATAAGCATTGTAGGAAAAGATTTCTTTAAAAGCATAATTGTAGAATGCTCGGAAGTGTTAGAGGATACTTTAAGACTGGAAGATAGAAAATATATTCTCAATGATGATAACACCTTTGCATTTATACTTATTTCTGATGAAGAGGGATGTGAAACAGTAAAAAGAAGGTTTAAAGAAAATATGGACAGGATAAATATTGATAAAAATAAGATATTCAAAGGTTTAAAGTTAGAAATACAAGTAGGATATTATACTTATAACGAAGGTGTTAAGGATGCAATGGATTTTGTAGATAAAGCAGATATGGAAGTAGATTATGATGTTTAAGATAAGTGAAGTTAAATTATTTATAGTGATAACTTTAATAGGACTGTTTTTAGTTCCATGTGTAAAAGTAAAAGCAGAACAAAATAAGGTTGCGGTGTTATATGATACTTACAATGAATATGGTTCAGAGGAAAATAAATTAAATTCATTAGTTCAATTAATTTTAAACACTTGTAGTGGAGCGGATATAGTAAATGTAAATTCTTATTCTGAAAATCCAATTAATAAATATGAAGTTTTATTTGTTCTATATAATAATTCTTCAGAAATATCAAAAGACTTTCTTCAAAATCTATTAAAGTTTAATGGCAAAATAATATGGATAGGGAAAAATTTCAATAAAATCTTAGAGGCTTCCCCAAATATTAGTCATATAAGTATGTTTTCTTCAAAGAATGAAAGCTATAGTGAACTTGGTAAGTATATACAAAAAATTATAAGTGGTAATGAAAAAAAACAAGAAAATATATATTTGTTACTTGATAAGATCTATCCTTTTATAAATCTTAATAGCTTCATACAAAAGATAGATTTTTTATATAATCAGGGAATTCCCTTTATATGTAGTGTAATGCCGGTTTATGAAAGTCAGGATTTTGATGCTATGAAACGCTTTTGCGAAGTATTAAGGTATGCTCAAAGCAAAGGGGGAAAAATAATACTACATTCTTCTGTCATCTTTGGTGAAAATATACCAGGAAAAGATGTGAAAAATAAAATGGATTTAGCTCAGCAGATCTATGTAAAATACGGAGTTTATCCTTTAGCTTTAGACATACCGGAAGGATTCTTATATAAGGAAGATTATAAGGAATTAATTCATTCAAGTAATAATATTTTTATAGAAAAGGATAGTCAAATAGGAATAGTTGACTTGAAAAAATATTCTATAGATCATTTTGACAAGGCGATAGATAAAATAGACATTAAAGATGAGTATAGGTATAAAATATCCAATTCTACTAGCAATATAGCATTTAGTTTTGATTCAGATTTAGATTTGGAAAATTTTAAGAGTGATGTAAATCGGATTATAAATAAAAGAATTTCTTTTAGTGATGTAAATTATCTATATAGTTGGATGACATTAGGAGGTATGAAATTAGACTGTAATACTTCCGATATATTCCTAAACAATAAACCCGTTAATGAACAAAATAATCATTTGAATTTTCAACCAGAAGTGGAAAGTAAAAATGAAACTATTGATATAAGCAGTGCAAATGGAAAAGTAATAAAGATAACAAGTATTGTATGTGCTATCTTCGTAATAGTTGTTTGGGCTAGCATTAAAATAGATAGAAAAAAATTCTTTGACTATAGAGGATGATTTTATAATGAATGTATTTGATTTTTTACTTTTATATTCCTTAATTATTATATGGATAACAATATTTGTCAATATAATGTTAGTTATTGGTGGATATATTTATTATCTGAAAACTTTAAAAATGAAAATGGAAAAAGAATTAAAAGAATATCCTTTTGTTTCAGTGATGGTTCCAGCTCATAATGAAGGTATGGTAATAGAAAAAACTGTAAAAGCCTTATTAGCACTAGACTATCCTAAGGATAGATATGAAATTATAATTATAAACGATAACTCTAGTGATAATTCTTCAGAAATATTAAGTGAATTGCAAGAAAAAAATTCTTGTAGAAATTTAATTATAATAAATACAGATAATATTATAGGTGGAAAAGGAAAGTCTAATGCATTAAATATGGGATTTAATAAAAGTAAAGGAGAATTTTTAGTTATTTATGATGCTGATAATACTCCGGAGAAAACGGCTTTGAGGTATTTAATTCAAACCATTTTAGAGGATAAAAAACTAGGTGCTGTAATAGGTAAATTTAGATGTAGAAATAAGAAAATAAACTTTCTTACAAAATTTATCAATATTGAAACACTTACATTTCAATGGATGGCACAAGCAGGCAGATGGCAATTATTTAATCTTTGTACCATACCTGGAACCAATTTTGTTATAAGAAGAAATTTAATCGAGGAAATGGGAGGCTGGGATACAAGGGCTATAACGGAAGATACGGAAATAAGCTTTAGGCTATATAGAATGGGATATAAGATAAAGTTTATGCCTCTATCAGTAACTTGGGAGCAAGAGCCTCAGACTCTAAAAGTATGGTTTAAACAGAGAAGTAGATGGGCAAAAGGAAATGTATATGTTATTATTAAAAATTTTAAATATTTTTTCTATAAAGACGGTGGAGCGAGCAAATTTGATATGCTATATTATGTTTTAATATACTTATTCTTTTTATCAGCAGTAATATTTTCGGATATACTTTTTATACTTGGGCTTGCCCAAGTTATAAAACTTAATATAGCAGGATATAGTCTTATATTATGGATTATGGCTTATAGCGTATTTTGTCTATCTATTTTTGTAGCTATATCTACAGAAAAAGGAGAATTAGATTTTAATAATTTTCTTATAGTATTGCTGATGTATTTTACTTATTGTAAACTTTGGGGATTGGTAGCAGGTCTTGGGTTTTATAACTTTATCAAGGATATTGTTTTTAAAAGAGAAGTAAAGTGGTATAAAACCGAGAGATTCTAGGAGGTACAAAATGATAAAGTGTAGATATTTAAAACGTGTATTAGTAGTTTTAATCATATTTATTATAAATATAGTATCTATTAGCTTAATGAAGGTCCAGGCTGCTTCAGGGGATGTAAGATATAAAAGCTTTAAATTTGGAAGTGATATTAATTTTAAAGGAGTATTTTCATCACATTCTTTATTTTTTCAGGTGGATAAATATGTACAAGGTCAATCACTAAATACAGATATATTTTTCAATATAAGTCAATTAATAGAGGAGAAAAATGATGCAACGATTACCTTCCTAATAAATGGTACAGCTATATCTTCTTCAAAAGTGTTTTATAAACCTTCAGAGGAAACACAAAATATCAAATTAACAATACCTATTTCACTAATTAAAGAGGGAATGAATGAATTCAAGATAGATACCTACTGCAGAATATCTGATGATTCTTGCAATGATGATGTTAACAATGGAAATTGGATAACACTGCAGGGAAAGTCAAATATATCGATGGGGTTTATGGATAAAGAAAGTACAAATAATATATCAGAATTCACTTATCCTTTTATTAGACTTAATGAAGAGGATAAATGTAATTGTGTAATAGCCATTCCGGATAATTATAAACAAGAGGAATTATCAGCAGCACTTATGTTACAAGCTTATCTTGGAAAGATGGATAAGAATGGAGAATATAGTGGAGCTATAGTGAAATATTCTGCCATAACAAATGATAAAGATATAATATACATTGGTGGGATTAGCAATTTACCTGAAAAGTTCAAGACGTTATATGCAAATATTCCTCTGGAGGATTATAAATATAACGCTATAATAAAAAAAGGAACCTCTCCTTTCAATGAAAAAAATAAATTAATGGCAGTGATAAGTGAAAATGGAGATATGTTAACAAAAACTATAAAATTATTAATGAATGAAAATTTAGTAAGTCAATTAAATGTAGATACTTTTAAGGTGGACAAAAATACTAAAGTGGAAAATGACCTGTCACAAGAAAAAGTGAATCTTACTTTTAAGGACTTAGGACTACAGGAAATTCATCTAAAAGGCCCCTTTAGACAAAGTGGATCGTTAGGGTATACCCTTCCAAGAAACAGAGCTTTATCTAGTGGAGCTAAAATAAAGCTTTTCGCGAGATATTCACAAAACTTAGATTTTAATCGCTCCTTATTAACTGTATATATAAATGGAACACCTATAGGTAGTAAAAAGCTAGATAAAGATAAATGCAATGGAGATGAACTAGAACTAAACATACCTAAGGATATTCAAATGACAAATTATATGGATATCAAAATTGCCTTTGATCTTGAGCAACCAAACTCTAATTGCCAATTTAGACAAGAAGAAATGCCGTGGGCTCTTATTACTGGAGATTCCTATGTATGTGTGCCTAATAATAAAATTGATTTTTATAAATTTGACAGCTATCCTCAACCATTTATTTCAGATAAACACTTTAATAATTTAGCGGTTGTAGTACCGGAGAATTTATCTGAAGATGAGATTGAAGGAATAAGTAAAATTTTTTCGTATATGGGTAGAGATATAGATTATAATAATGGAAATTTAAAAGTAGTTGAAGAAAAGAATTTTTCAAACAAATATTATAATATGAATCTTATAGTATATGGTACGCCTCAGAGAAATCGAGTAATAAAGGATTTAAATTCTAAACTGTGGTTTAAATATAATAAAGGTTACAATTCATTTGAAGGAAATGAAAAATTATATTTAACGGAACCTTATGCTTCTAATATATCCTCATTCCAGTTTGATATATCACCTTATGATAAAGGAAAAGCTCTTTTAGTATTGACATCTCCAAAGGAAGATTTGCTCTTAAAATCATTAACTTTTTTATCATCAACAAAACAATCCTCAAAACTATCAGGAGATTCTGCTTTAATAGATAACAATGGTAATGTAAAGGCTTATAAGTTTAAAAAAGAAGGAGACAAATCTTTAAAAGACAAATATGCTACAATAGAAGCAAGCACTAAAACTTTTATTGGGTTTATAGGCTTATTTTTTATATTTAGTGTAATTGCAATCTTATTATATTATTTTAAAAATAAAAAGTTTAAATAAAGGGGGAAGCCATATGGAGACTTCAGTGATATTATCCAGATACCTAAGTTAAGTTTGTAAATAACATTTTATAGCCAATCACTGGACATTGGTATATTTAAATATATGATTTAAAAATGTGACAAAGGTAAAATATGAAACAGGATAGTATAAGTGAAGAAGGAGAACCTTTATGATAGATTTAAGTATTGTAGTCCCTTCCTATAATGAAGAAAAAAATATTGACTATTTATATAGTAGATTAAGTGATATTCTGTTAACCATTACCGACAAATATGAAATTATATTTGTTAATGACGGCAGTAAAGATAACACAATGAATAAAATAAAAAATCTATGCAACAAAGATTCACGAGTAAAACTCATTGATTTTTCAAGAAATTTTGGGCATGAAATGGCAAATACAGCAGGGTTAAAATATGCATGTGGGAATGCTGTAGTGATTATGGATGCAGATTTGCAAGATCCTCCTGAACTTATTAAAGATATGTATTGCAAATACTTACAAGGATATGACTTAGTATATGCTAAGAGAAAAAGTAGACAAAAAGAAACTTTTATAAAAAAGATTACTTCAAGGTTGTTTTACAGATTTTTAAGATATTTTAGTGATATAGAAATTCCTCTTGATACCGGGGACTATAGGCTTATGAGCAGGAGGATTGTAGATGAATTTAATAAGTTTAGGGAACATAATAGATTCTTTAGAGGGTTGACTCATTGGATTGGATTTAATATTACTTATGTTGAATTTGATAGGTTACCCAGAAATGCAGGAAAAACAAATTATAATTTTGGAAAATTAATGAAGTTGGCTATAGATGCTGTAATATCTTTTTCATATAAACCACTAAAAGTATTTAATATAATTGGAGTAGTTATGGCTTTGTTTAGCTTCGTCAGCATAGTTTATTGGATTATATTCAAGATAACAACTGGAAATCCAGTTGCAGGCTGGACTTCATTAGTCACAATAATATTATTATGTTCTGGTGTTATTATGATACAGATAAGTACTATTGGTGAATACATAGCAAGAATATATGAAGAGGTCAAAAATAGACCACTTTTTGTTATAAATAAAACCATAGGAGTAAATGAAGTTGTTGAAAATTCAAATAATATAAGAGAAAAGGACGTTGAAGATATTAGTGAGAAAATTTAAATGTAAAGATAACTTAGAAAATATAGCCTTATATGGTATTTTTGGTGTCTTGACTACATTAATAAATATAATAACTTATAAAATATTAATTGATAATGGCATTTACTATATATTAAGTAATGTTATTGCCTTTGTAGTGTCAATTATATTTGCATATATAACTAATAAAAAATGGGTTTTTTATAGTAAGACAACCACAAATCTTAAAACATTAGAGGAATTTCTAAAGTTTATAATGGTAAGGGTAACTACTTTCTTAATTGATTTTTTCGGAATGATATTTTTGATAGAAATAGTTTATTGCGGAAAATTTTATAGTAAGATATTTGTTAACATTGTAGTAATTATATTAAATTATCTATTTAGCAAGAAAATTGTATTTAGCGATGGGAATGAAAAGTTATAAATATATACTGGGTGTAGTTTTAGATTATCTATAATAGAACTGTCATTGAAAAACTTGACAAATTCATAAAATATTAATATAATAATCTTGTGAAAGTCAACAAATACAATATGAATACTAGGAATTGAAAGCTATGATGAGAAGAGTAAGTTAAGCAAAGCTTGCAGAGAGAAACCTCCTTGGGTGTAAGAGGTTTTAAGTGGATTTTAATGGAAGTGCATCTCTGAGCTCTGAATCGAAAAGAAAGTAGACTTCAGCGGGAACGCCCGTTAAAGCGTTGAGGTATGTAAGTACCGATATATTAATGAGATATCATGCATTTTGTATGATAACCAGAGTGGAACCGCGAAGTATATAACTTCGCCTCTGAATAAGAGGCGGAGTTTTTTTGTTTCTCAAAATCCGGAGTTTGGGAAGCAAGAGGAAAATATAAATTCCTTAAAATATTCAAAGGTAAATTTTTTACAATATATCAGCAGAAATGTTGGAAATAAAGCTCTCAAGAGTTTTGTGAATGACTAATTATTTATTTTCAAGGAGGATTTGAAATGAAATTCGGAAAATTATCAAAAGTCTTAATAGGAGTAGTGGCTGCAGCCTTTTTATTAAATGGTTGTGGAACAACTAAAAATAGCACTTCTAATGGAACATCAGCTAAATCAGATACTTTTACATATGGTATTGATGGAGATCCAGGAAACTCAGTAAACGTAATAACAACAAGCGATCGTTATGGATTAATGGAAATAAAAGCATTATATTCACCACTATATATGTATAACGTGGACAAAGTTCAGTATTTCCTTGCTGAGAGCATGACACAATCAGCTGATAAGCTAACATATACTGCAAAACTTAGAAAAGATGTTAAATGGAGTGATGGAACTAAATTCACTGCAGATGACGTAGTATTTACATATAATGAGATGTTAAAAGAAAAAAATGCTGGTTGGGCATATAGTCAATTAATATTCAATGGAAAACCAGTTAAGGTTGAAAAAGTTGATGATTATACAGTTAACTTTACACTTCCAGAAGTCAGCGCACCTGGAATGGAACTGTTAGGTAATATATTTATAATGCCTAAGCATGTATATGAAGGCGAAACTAACTTTGAAAATAGTGAAAAGAATGCAAAACCAGTAGGAACTGGACCATATAAACTAGAAGAGTATAAAGCTGGTCAATATGTAAAGATGGTGAAAAATGATGATTATTTCTTAGGAGCTCCAAAGATTAAAAATGTTGTATTTAGAGTAATACCAGACGCTAATACTGCTAAACTTTCTCTACAAAAAGGTGAAATAAATGCATTAGCTGTTCAATCAAGTGACTTAAAAGATTTAATAAAGGGAGATAACTTAAAACCTTATACATATGATGAGGGTAGGGTAGCATATATGGTACTTAACTCTAATTCTCCTAAACTTAAGGATGCAAATATAAGACAAGCTATATTCTATGCATTAAACAGAACAGACTTAATTAATGCTGCCTTTGGATCACAAGAATATGCAAAACCAGCTTATTCATTCCTTCCAAATGAAAGTAAATTCCATACAAATGATGTTGAAAAATATGATTTTAATCAAGCAAAAGCTAAAGAACTTTTAGCAAAAGCAGGAATTTCTGGACTTAAACTTAAACTCGGATATCCTGGAAGTAATGTACCTTATCAAAAGGAAGCAGCAATAATTCAACAAAATCTTAAGGCTGTGGGAATAGATGTAGAACTTGCTGCAGGTGAAGATGCTGCAATTAGTAAACAAATGAAAGATGAAAAAAGCAATTATGATATGTTCCTTGGTGGTTATATTATGGGAATAGACCCAGATACCTTTAGTTCATTATTTACATCTAATAGTCAATATAATTATAGTCATTTTAATGATAAAGAAATTGATGATTTATTTAATTCTGGAAGAGTTCAGACAGACGAAGCTAAAAGAAAAGATATTTATACCCAAATTCAAAAGAAACTTCAAACTAATGGGTATTTCTATCCAATTCTTGAAAACAAGAGAATTGTAGTTATGAGTTCTAACTTAGCAGGAGTAGAGGATGCTGCATTAGTACCAGTATATACCTTTGAAGATATGTCTAAGCTTTATTATAAATAAGGGTAACTTATTCTAAGTAATGGGGAATGAAATTGTTTATTCCCCATTTAACAAGACACTTTTAAAGAAATAACTAGTCAGTATGCTAGTCTATTTTATAGAGTACTGATTAGTTATTTTTTTAAGATGTTTAATTTATTAATTAAGGAAGTGACAATAGAGTGACAAAGTATATATTTAAAAGAATTCTTCAAGCTATTCCATTACTATTAATAATTTCAATGGTATGCTTTACTCTCATTAAGTTAGCTCCATATAATGCTGTTGATGCAATGACAACACCAAAAATGCCAGTAGAAACAGTTAATCTTATAAAGGCTAAATACGGATTTGATAAGCCTGCGTATGTACAGTATTTTTTATGGCTTAAAAGTATATTAACTGGTCAGTTTGGATATTCCATAGTTACACATGAGAGTATTTCTAAGGATTTAGCTGCAAGAATACCAGCAACTATTACATTGGTATTGCCAGCATATATAATTTCACTTGTAATTTCTATAATTCTTGGATTAATAGCAGGAGCAAATAAAAATAAGTTGATTGACAAGATAATAGACGGCTTTTGTTCCATAGGAATAGCTACACCTAGTTTTTGGTTTGCAATGATTATGATATTTATATTTGGATATAAGCTTGCTGTCTTACCTATATTAGGAAGAAATACCATAGGGATGGAGAATTCCTTTTCAGATTTTTTACTTCATTTTATAATGCCATGTTCAGTACTAGTTATCGCATTTTTACCAGAGCTTATTAGGTATGTACGATCTTCAACAATAAGTCAAGTTTCAGAAGGATATGTAATGGTTCAAAGTGCCTTTGGAGCAAGTAAAAGAGAAATATTATTTAGGCATGTGTGTAAAAACGTACTTTTGCCGATAATTACCAAGGTTGGTATGGCATTACCTATGTTAGTTACAGGAGCTATGATAACAGAGACTGTATTCGGATGGCCAGGAGTTGGACCATATTTTGTAAATGCAGTTCGTGCATTAGATTATCCTATTATAATGGCAATTTTGGTACTGTCATCGTCTTTGGTTATAATTGGTAATTTATTATCGGATATATTATATTGTTTAACAGACCCAAGAATAAAGGAAATGGAGTAAAGTATATGAAAAGCAGAAGAATAAAGAATGTTAAAGATGAGCTAAAAAGTAATAAGAGTGCTTTATTTTCAGGAGCCTTTCTAATTTTTATAATACTTATTTCAATATTTGCATTTTTAATACCTATAAATCCAGATGCAGTAGATACATCAAGTATGTTGCAAACTCCTAGTTTAGCTCATTTATTTGGTACAGATGAATTAGGAAGAGATTACTTAGCGAGAACCATATATGGAGGAAGAGTCTCTCTTGTAGTTGGATTTCTTGCTATGGCTATATCCACTAGTATAGGAGTGGGAGTTGGGACTATAAGTGGATATTTTGGAGGTAAGATAGATAATATTTTAATGAGATTTGTTGATATAATATCATCCATCCCTTGGATGATACTTGTAACAGTAATCAGTATATTTTTAAAACCAGGACTTCAAGCTATAATCATAGTAATAGGATTATTTTCTTGGATGGAAATTGCGAGACTGGTTCGTGCGGAAACTCTCTCTATAAAGGAAAGAGAATATGTACTTTATGCAATTTCTATTGGTGAATCTTCTCAAAGTATAATATTTAAGCATATTATACCGAGTGTATTTCCTACTATAATAATAGCATCAACCACAAGTATAGCAAATGCTATAATGACAGAGTCCTCATTAAGTTTTTTAGGTCTTGGAATTCAACAACCAATGTCTTCTTGGGGGAATTTACTTCAGAATGCTCAAACAAATCTGCAAAGTGCTCTCTATATGGCTGTTTTACCTGGCTTATTAATAATACTTACAATATATTCGTTTAATAAATTAGGTAATGTTTTGAGAGTATTTGTTGAACCTAAGATTGCAGGAGGTGGAAGGTAATATTATGAGAGAAGAATCACTTCTTAAGGTTAACGGTCTTAAAACTACTTTTTACAGTAAGAGTAAAAAAATAGAAGCTGTAAGAGGGGTAAATATTGAGGTAAAAACTGGAGATATTCTTGGAATTGTAGGAGAATCTGGCAGCGGAAAAAGTGTGCTTATGAAATCGGTAATGAATATACTGCCAGAAAATGCAAAAATAGATTCTGGGGAAATACACTTTGAGGGAAAAGATATTTTAAATTTATCTTCAAAACAAATGAGAGAAATCAAAGGCAAAGAAATAGCTATGATATTTCAAGATCCTATGACAGCATTGAATCCATTAAAAAAAGTTGGAGAGCATATTGTAGAAGTTTTAGTTAGACATAAAGGTGTTAATAAAAAAGACGCAAAACAATTGGCGATAAATATTTTGCGCGATGTAGGTATACCAATGCCAGAAAAAAGGATAGATCAATATCCACATGAATTTAGTGGTGGAATGAGACAGAGGGTATTAATAGCGATGGCTCTTGCATGTAGTCCTAAACTTCTAATTGCGGACGAGCCTACAACAGCACTTGATGTTACAATTCAAGCACAAATACTAGAACTTTTAAAATCACTTAAAGAAGATAACAACATGTCTATCATTCTTATAACTCATGATCTTGGAGTGGTAGCTAGTTTATGTAATAGAATAGAAGTTATGTATGGTGGATTAATAATGGAAGAGGGACTTACAGAGGAGATATTTTATGAGCCTAAGCACCCATATACAAAGGCATTATTAAACTCTATACCAAAAGTTCAAGGAGATGAAAAGATAAGACTCGAACCAATAAAGGGCTCAGCACCATCTCTTTTAAATCCTCCTAAGGGATGTCCATTTGCAGAACGATGCAAGTTTGCAACTTCACAATGTTTTAATGGAATGCCAGAATACAAAAGTTTTAGTAAAACTCATAAAGCTATGTGCTTTTTAACAGAATAGAAAATATTATATAACCTTAGGTTGTTAGAGTGGAGGAAAACATTGAATAACTTAAATGATATATTGATAAAAGTAAATAATTTGAAAAAATATTTTCCAGTAAAAAATCAATTCATAAGAAGTGAAAAGAAATTCATAAAGGCTGTTGATGGAGTTTCTTTTGAAATAAAAAGAGGGGAGACCTTTGGGTTAGTTGGAGAATCTGGATGTGGTAAATCAACCCTTGGAAGATCAATAACAAGATTATATGATATAACAGAGGGCGATATATTTTTTGAAGGAAATAATATTGCTAAACTGGGTAAAAGAGAAATGAAAGAGTATCATAGAAAGATGCAAATTATCTTTCAAGATCCATACTCATCATTAAACCCTTACATGAATGTTGAAGAGCTAATTAATGAGCCTTTAGCATTACATACAGTCCTTACAAAGAAGGAAAGGTTAGAGAAAATAAAGAATCTGCTTGAAATGGTTGGACTTAAGAAAGATGATATGGAGAAGTTTCCACATGAATTTAGTGGTGGACAATGTCAAAGAATTGGAATTGCAAGAGCAATATCAACAGAACCTGATTTTGTATTATGTGATGAGCCAATTTCAGCCTTAGATGTATCAATACAAGCTCAAGTAGTAAATATGTTAGAAGACTTGCAAGAAGAAATGGGCTTAACATACCTTTTTGTAGCTCATGATTTATCAATGGTAAGACATATTTCTGATAGAATTGGAGTAATGTATTTAGGTAACATCGTAGAAATATCTAATAGTAATGACTTGTATAAAAATCCACTTCATCCATATACACAAGCTCTTCTTTCTTCTATACCTATAGCTGACCCTAGAAAGGCTAATGAATCTGTAAGAAAGGTCATAGAAGGAGATATACCAAATCCCATGGATATTCCTTCAGGTTGCAGATTTCATACTAGATGTCCATATGCAAAGCCAATATGTAAAGAAATTTCACCACAAATGAAGGAAGTCGAAAATGGACACTCAGTAGCCTGTCATTTGTATTAGAAGATGGCATAGTAAGGTAAGTAAAAAATAGACAAACTCTTAATTTATAAAGGGTTTGTCTGTTTTTTTACAATACTATTGACCGCTGTAGTCAACAGTGTTACAATATTATTGACTACAGTGGTCAATTGAGGTGTTGAGGATATTCATTGGTTTTATAGGATAGACTTAAGAGATATATATTCTCCAATTCACCTGTAAGAATACCGAGCATGAAAGAAGGGGTGCAATATGTTTTCAAAGTTTTTAAGCATAGATATAGAAAAGCAAAATCGTATACTAAATGCAGCAATGAAGGAGTTTGCTCAAAAAGGTTATGAAAATGCTTCTACAAATGAGATTGTTAAAGAAGCAGAGATATCAAAAGGATTGTTGTTTCACTATTTTAAGAATAAAAAGCAGTTATTTTTATTTTTGTATGACTATTGTATAGAACTTAATATGAATGAATTTTATAAAAAAGTTGATTTAAGCGAAAAAGACTTTTTTGAAAGATTGCGTAAAATACAGTTAATTAAAATGGAACTTTTAAATAAATATCCTGAAATATTTAGGTTTGTTGAAGTTGCTTATCTGGAGGACTCAAGTGATATAAAGAGTGAATTAGAAAAAAGGAATAAAGAGACCATGAAAGATGCGGCAAATAGGGTGTTTGAAGATATTGATACATCTAAATTCAAGGAGGATACTGATATAAAAAAAATTATAAAAATTGTCATATGGACTCTACAGGGGTTTGCGGATGAAATAATGGCAAAGGAAAAACTATTACCCTCGAATCAAGTTGATTATGATAAAGCTTTTTTAGAAGTAGATGAGTATATAAAGATACTTAAAAGTTGTTTTTATAGATAGCAGTCGGATACAAAATTTGCTTGGTGTTTACGTTTATTATGTTCGAGGCATGTACACAAAATAACTAATGAGTAATCAATATTAAATTAGAAAAAGGAGCTGTTAACTATGATGGATATGGTGAAACATTTTAAAGAATTAACTCCTAATCTTCAAGCATTTGCAGGTGGAAAAGGTTCAATGCTTTCAAGAATGTTTCAGGAAGGGTATCCTGTACCAGAAGGCTTTGTAGTTTTACCATCAGCTTTTCAGGAAGAAAAATTGAATGACGAGGCTTGGAATGAGATAAAAGCTTATTTAAATAGAATTAGAAATGGGTACAAAGATGCCTTCTTTGCAGTAAGGTCTTCCGCTTTAAGTGAAGACTCCGCGCAGGCTTCCTTTGCAGGGGAGTTTGAAACAGTTCTCAATGTTAAAACTGATGAGGACATTTTTAAAGCTATGTACGAGGTTTTTAAATCTAAACACTCAGATAGAGTAAAAGTGTATAGTAGTGTACAAGGTATGGAGCAATCTCATGAGATTGCTGTTGTAATTCAGCTTATGGTTCAATCTGAAATTTCTGGAGTATTGTTTACAGCTGATCCAATTACAGGCAGTCACACAAGTATGGCTGGTAATTTTGTATATGGATTAGGAGAACAGCTGGTGTCTGGCGAATCAAATGCATATCCTTTTTCTTTAATAAGGCCTAAAGGAAAATATGATGGACCAGATGAATTTAAGAAATATGCTCCAGAATTATATAAATACGCGTCAAAGCTTGAAAAGAAATATGAAGGTCCTCAAGATATTGAATGGGCTGTAGGAAAAGGAAAATTATATATACTTCAGGCAAGACCAATAACAACTTTAAAAACAGGTAATAGAGATACCTACGAATGGAATGATACTTTAGACGGGGATTACCTATGGACTAATACAAATGTAGGAGAGGCAATGTCTGATGTTTTCACTCCGCTAAGTTGGTCTATAATAAGAGCTTTAGATGAGGAACAAATGACGATTCCTGGATACTACTTATTTTCAGGTAACATTTGCGGGAGAGCCTATACAAATTTAAGCTATGCATTATCTCTATATCCTGCATTTGGTAAGGATGTAAAGCCTCTTATAAAAACAATGAGTGAAGTGTTTGGGCAAATGCCAGAAGAAGCCAGTATTCCTATATATCCATTTTCAAAGTTAGAATTAATAATGGGAATGGCTCCGAAATTAAAACATCGTCTAAAAAATATTATTAAAGCTTCCAAAGAAACACCACATCACTTAAAGGGTTCACCAGAATGGTGCAGAAAGACGACTAAAAGCATTGAAGAGGTGAAGACAAAGAAAGAATTGGTGTCTATATGGAAAAATAAGCTTCTACCTCTTAATTTTAAGGCATTATGGGTTGCTCTTGCAGGCGGCCGCAAAATGGTTATTGCTAATAAGCTAAAAGACGAGCTTACAAACCTAGTGGGAACAGAAGATACAAATACATTAATGTCCAATTTTAGAGGGAATTCAGCGCTTGAAAGTCTTGGTCCAGTTATAGGGATATCAAAGATTGTTAAAGGAGAGATGAGCCGCGAAGAATACAAAGTGCTATACGGTCATCGAGGACCGCATGAATTTGAGTTATCTATACCTCATCCTGGAGAGGATGAAGCCTGGCTTGAAAAACAAATAGAGGAATTTAAGAGATCAAATACTGATGTATCAAGCCTTCTTAAGAATCAACAGCAGCAATATGAAGAAGCCTTTAAAAGATTACAGGAGAATTTCCCTAAAGAAGCTGAACGTATTGGAAGTAAAGTGGTAAAGGTAGCAGAAGCTGCCCGTCTTAGAGAATCTGTTCGTTCAGAGTGGACAAGGGCATTTAGGGTAAATCGTGCTTTTGCTCTTAAGGCGGGAGAACTTACTGGTTTAGGAGAGGATGTATTTTTTCTTTATATAGATGAAGTTTTAGATTTACTTTCCGGCAAGGGTCTAGCAGTAGAGCATATACCAGTTAGAAAAGAAAACTATAATAAGTATAAATCGCTTCCACCATTGCCATCAATTATTAGGGGACGATTCGATGCTTTCAAATGGGCAAAAGATCCGAACAGAAGAGTTGATTACTATGATTCAACTATACCGACTGTTATTGCAGAGAACTCCGAAACCTTAAAAGGTTTTGCAGGGGCAGCAGGTAGAATTGAAGGTATTGTTCATGTTCTTCAAACTCCAGAAGAAGGAGAAAAATTTGAAGCTGGTGAAATTCTAGTGGCATCTACAACTAATGTAGGATGGACACCACTTTTTCCAAGGGCTGCAGCAATAATCACTGATATAGGAGCACCACTATCACATGCCGCTATAGTAGCTAGAGAACTTGGTATTCCTGCTGTTGTAGGATGTGCAAATGCTACCTTAAGATTAAAAACAGGAGACAGGGTTATAGTTGATGGTGGACAGGGAATTGTGGAGATATTGGAATAGACATATAGGCGAGAGTAACACAGAACTATGTTATGAATAGAATACAAAATAAGTATATCTAGTATCTTCAGGAAGATACTGGGCTATCTGATATTCGTCGAATTTTGATAAATGTCAGATAGCCGAATTATTTTAGATTCTTATTTTTAAGGCATAACTATATTACTTTAAACAACTTAATTATTGAATTAGAGAGAGTTCTTAACCTTTTGCATTTTTGTCATAATTAAATTGAGGAAGTTGCTTTAGATTTACTCCATTAGTATCAAATAGGTTTTCAGCAGTATCTAAATATTTGAATTCATACACTCTTGTATCTACTAGATTCATGTTACCATCATTTTCTTGGTATAACTCTATTTTAGTTGGAAGTCCAGTAGTCTCATCAAGATAAGCAACTTCTTTCATAGGTATCTGTTTAAGATTTTTAATATCTTCTTTAGACATATTAGCCTTTGGTTTCACGGCAGTCGTTGTATAGCTTTTTGAAACCTTCTTTAATGTTTTTCCGTCCCGAGTTTTAATGGTTCCTTCTGAATTCCATTCTTTTGAAGCATACTGAGCTTTTACAGCTGCGAAAGAATTATATTTGGAAAATAAAGAATTATTATAGTCTGCTCCTTCTTGGTTAACAGGCGTAATTGAGCCGTTTATTGCAGTACCTTTTTCATCTCTTTGAAGGCTAACTAGGTTTCTCCCACCATCTTTAGAATAGGTGCTTGTGTAAGATTCTACTTTTCCATCCCTCTTTATTATGTTATCTGTTCTTGAATCAAAGGTTTTAGGATTATTCCATGTTTCGAAAATCATGCCTTCACTGCCATCAGCTCTTAAAGTAGCCGTTTTTGTATATTCAATACGTCCTTTACTATTTGATGGATCCTGAGCTATATCAGATGTAACTACTTTGGTCTGTATTTGAGGCTTTGCAGTTGTATTAGTGTCGGTGCTTGAAGCTGCATAAACTCCTATTGAAGTAGTTAAAAGCGTCGCTGCTACAGCAGTTGTCATTAATATTTTTTTCATAAAAATCAATCTCCTTTTAGTAAATAATTTAATTTTGTAATTTAAGGTTACCTTAGAATTAAATTCAAGTTGAAAATATCCATAACATGCTAGAATTAAGAATAACCCTATGAATTTATTATAAAACCTAATTGTTTCATAGATTATGGTAATTGTATCTAAGTTGTAAAATCTAAGGATTATTATTATTTAATTGCAAAAAATAAGTTATTATAATAAATGGGGAGGGAGAAATATGGAACAGAAAAAGATTCTTATAATTGAAGATGAAGAATATATATCGGATTTACTATCCTATTCTTTAAAAAAGGAAGGATTTATTACTAAAGCTGCTTCAAATGGATCAAAAGGTCTAGAGCTATTACAGGATTTTAAACCTAATTTATTGATACTAGATTTGATGTTGCCAGATATAAGCGGCTTTGAAATATGCAAGAAAGTTTCAAAAGAATATATTATACCTATTGTCATGATTACTGCAAAGTCAGATACTATTGATAAGATACTTGGAATAGAGTTGGGGGCAGATGACTATATTACAAAACCCTTTGATATAAGAGAAGTGATAGTTAGAATAAAAGCCATTTTTAGAAGGATTGGATTAATTTCAGAGTCAATAGAAACAGAAGAATTTGAATCTATTAAAGTTTGTAATGGCATTGAAATATATAGAGAAAAAAGAGAGGTTTTAAAGAATAGTTCTAGAGTTGAACTAACTAATAAAGAATATGATTTACTATTATTTCTCGCAGAAAACAAAGGCAGGGTTTTCTCAAGGTCAGAGCTTTTAGATAAAGTATGGGGATTTGAATTTGTGGGAGATACTAGGACTGTAGATATACATATTCAGAGATTAAGAAAGAAGCTTGATGAAAATAAAGGTATGTCTATTATTGAAACGGTTTTTGGAATTGGCTATAAGCTAATATAAAAAAGGTGAAAATATGAGATATTCAATACAAAATAAGAT
Source organism: Clostridium sp. CS1-1 (assembly GCF_056135525.1). NCBI lineage: Bacteria > Bacillati > Bacillota > Clostridia > Eubacteriales > Clostridiaceae > Clostridium > Clostridium sp. CS1-1. Next base: position 1,588,551 of record NZ_CM148680.1, read on the forward strand.
ATTGATATGGTTTTCTATAATAATTTTTATAGGATTATCCTCACTGCTTTTTGCCTCATATAAAATAACGGAACAAAACACAACTCGTATAATACAAAATGACATGATATCAGTAAAGAAAAATTTAGATTTATATTTAAAACAATATTTCTTGATTAATAATAAAGAATTTAATGAAACTAATCTTTTGGCTGATGCAGATACCATATCAAGAGAATTGAGTTCTGAAATTGGAAACAACGTTGAGATTTATAATCTTGCTGGAGAAAAAATATCAAATTTTTTAAGCGTAGATACTGTAAATATCAGCGATCTTACAAAGGCACGTAATGATCAGATATCCTATACTGTAAACTACAATGGAAATAAAGCAATTGTTAGTCTTTCTTATCCTGTAAAAGTAAATGGCAACTCAATCGGCATTATAAATTATAGTAAGGATTATACGGAACTTTATAATTATAATAATAGATTTAGATATGTTATTAACAGTTTTGCAATTGGGATATTTATTATTGTATTTATTGTGACCATTGTTATTTCAAAACAAATAGCAAAGCCTATAATAGAGCTTACTAAAGGTTCAGAGAAGGTATCTAAAGGAGATTTTGATTTTACTATAAATATAAATTCTAGAGATGAGATAGGTGAACTTTCAAGCAGATTTAAAATTATGGTGGAGAGAATCCAGGAGCAGATATCAATTATAAAAAGAGATAGGGATAGTTTAAAAGAGGCGCAGAAACAGAGTAAAATCTTTTTTGATAATGTAACACACGAACTTAAAACTCCACTAACAACCATATTGGGATATGCTCAAATAATAAAAGAAAATGGTTTTACTGATAAAGAATTTTTTGATAAGGGAACTTCTTATATTATAAATGAGAGTAAGAGATTAAACAGCATGGTAGTGCAAATATTAGAACTTTCTACAGCCTCCTCTAAGGCCATGGTATATAACCTTGAAAAAATAAACCTATCTAACCTCGTAAAAAGTACTTGTGAAGAAATGAATATGAAAGGTAGAAAGTATAATATAATGATACAACCTCATATTCAAGAAAATATTTTTATGAATGGTGATAGAAATAAGTTAAAAGAATTATTGATAAATCTAATTGATAACTCAATAAAGTATGGAAGTGTTAACTCAACTGTGGATGTAGGTGTATACTGTGAAAATGAGTGGATCTACCTAAAAATAAAGGATAAAGGGATTGGGATTGATGAAAAGCACATAAATAACTTATTTGAACCATTTTACAGAATTTCTAAAAGAGAATCAAGAGAAAAAGGTAGTGCAGGTCTAGGTCTGGCAATTGTGAAAGATATAGTGCAAAATCATCATGGACATATAAATATAAAAAGTAAAGTAAATGAAGGTACACAGGTTAGTATTAAATTTGAAAATGAGGATTATGAAGAGGATGAATAGATTTAAAAAATATAGAAATTACGTTATTTTGATCTTAATTTTAGGAATATTTATGGTATCATTCTATTTTCTAAATTACGTTTATTCTTTAAATAGCAGGAAAGCTAAAACTATTGTACTTGAAAGCAGCTTATTTAAAACTAGTAGTACATCAGATGATAAAATAGAAAATCTTCGTGTAGGTAATGTATTAAAGCTGGACACAGCTTATTCAATTTTCAGTCCTAGGATATTGAATAACGATTCTATTGTCTTTAGAACAGTTGACAAAAACAACGCTGAAAGATTATGCACTTTAGACTTGAATAACAATAATCTTGTTGAATTATATAAGTCAGATATTGGTTATGTTAATAATTTGGCTGTGTCAGAAGATGCAGAGAAGATAATATATTCTAATTCAGACATAGGAAAAAGAGATGGGAAAACTTATTTATATGATATCAAAACAAAAAAAAGCACTGAGATTATTAACAATATCACATACGCTAATTTAATCATAAAAAATAGCAAATTTATAGCTGTTAATAATGAATACTTATTTATGAAGGATCTAAACGCAGGTGAGACAAGTAATTTGATGAGCGTGAAAGAAATCGATAAGAGTGATAATATACCTAAAAAGAAGGCATATAATTTAATGCCTTCAAAAGACGGAAATACAGTATATCTCATATATCAAGCAGTTAAAAATAATGCTGGAATATATTCAATAGTATTCGAGATTAATCTGAAAAATAAAGAGATATCAAAGGAATTAGTTAAAGGATATATTTATGATTTTGAACCTTTAACTGATGGGAATTTTATATTTTGTGGAAATGCTGATGGAAACAATGGAATCTTTATATATAACACGAAGAGCAAAAGCTACAAAAATATAAAGCAAGGGAATGTATCTGATATAGAGTTAACTGAAGATAGTAGAAAGATTGCCTATAATAATTCAGATGATAATGGTAATTCTGAATTACATGCAGCTATTTTTAATAAAGATAAAATAGAATTAGATACTACAGTTTACTGCAGCTCTAAATATGGAACTCATTTGATATGGAGTAAGGATGGAAACAGGCTTTTATATTTTACTGATAATAATCAGGGAAGCACAATATATAGATTTTCTTTTATAAACTAAATGTAATTGCGTAATAATTTAAGAGTAGACTATAATAATTTAATTACGGGATTTATCAGATTATTAGCTCAGGTTTTGATAAGTTCTAAGATTTTTTGATTGAGTAAAATCTAACAGTAGTATAAAAAGATAAGGACAAGTGGGGCATTTTTAGCCCCAAAAATATATTTGACATATTATTTAGTGTGAGGCCTTGTATAAAGGTCTCTTATTTTTAGCTTGTTAAGCTTTGCTTGTTTAATCCAGCTAAGATTTCCTGCTAAATGGAACATAAGTCTAGGCATTTTAGGTGAAGTAAATATATTTTCTCTTGGGAGTGTGGCGTTACTTTCTATATCATTTTTAACTTCAATAAAAGCATTAAAAGTATCTTTTTTTACTTTACTTTTTAAAGGTATATTGTCTTTGGTTTCACCCATAAACTCTCCAGCACCGATTCCTATTCCAAATCTCCATGTAAATCCAACTTTATTGCAAAAATTTTTTACTATATCAAGTGCTATCTTATTTTGATGTCCTTCAAAAAAGCCGCAATTTAATATTGAGTATACTTTAGGTAAAGTATCATTTAAAAATCCAATTTGCTTAATATAACTTTCTAGACCTACAATAAAACTTAATAATGAGGAAGGCAGAGAATCTACATATAGCGGAGCTACGAAAATTATAATATCGCTATCCAAAAGTTGAGGGTAAACCTCTTCTCTAGAGCAGCGAAGGACAGAAATTTGTTTAATTTGTGTATTATTTTTATCTAATAAATTGGAAAGTTCATCAATAAAATACTGAGAGTTATTAGTTCTTTTACCTTTTGGACTACAGTTAACCATACAAATTTTATTCATTATTTTCACCACCTACATTTGAAATGTGAATAAGAATATTGTTAACGATTGAATTTACTTCATTGTCGGTACAACAAATATAAGTTTTAGCATCATTCTTTTGAAGATTTATAGCATTTGCAGTAGCTAATTTACTTAAAGTTTTCTCTTCTTCAATAGATATATCTTCACCATATCCTAAAACTATAATATCAGGATATTTAGTGTAACGTGGAGCATGGTGCATTTCTCCATTGATAGTTTTAAAAAAAGGAAGTATTGAAGGGATATGTCTATCTAAAATTCTTTTTATGGCAGGGCTATAGCATCCGAATTTGACTTCTGTAACTATTATTAACAAATCACAATTTGAAATATCCTTGTCTATGTTCCGACCTAAATCATTTATCACACACAAACCAGGTGTTTTTACAAAGCAATTAAAGCAGCCAACACAAGGGTTTAAATCATCTTCTCTTACAAAGTAAGCTTTAAAATCACTGTAGTTTTCCTTAATATTTTCAATTAAGGTTTTATTTAAAATATCTTTTGTATTAGCATGATTATAATTGTCACTAACTAATAAAATCTTCATAACAAACTCCTCCATTAAGATTGATGTTGACACTGTAAACTTTAAAGTTATTATATAATGTAAAGTTTACAGTGTCAACATTTGATGATATAATTTTTTATAATAGAAATTTATTTAGATGTGTTATATAAAGTTGATAAGCGGCATTATATTAGGAGGAAAAAATAATGAGTAGAGAAACATATCATCATGGTGATTTAAAACAAGAAATTATAGATAATGGGTTATTGCTTTTAAATAGAGAGGGCTTTGAAGGGTTCTCATTAAGGAAAGTTGCGGCGATGTGTGGAGTAAGCCATACAGCACCGTACAAACATTTTAAAGATAAAGAGGAGCTTATCAATTCAATAGTTGAAGAAGTTTCAAGAAAGTTCCATTTAGCATTATTAGAGGTTACTTCCTTATATCCGAATGATTATAAACTACAAATTGTTGAGATGGGAAAAGCGTATGTTAGGTTTATGGTGGAAAATCCAGAATACTTAAAGTTTATGTTTTTATCGGATAATTCACATGCTATAGAAATTAGGAATAATAAATTCTATGGATATGAAAATAGTGCTTTTGAGGTTTTTAAAAACTGTGCAGAAGAATTTTTTAAGGTGATAAATTTAGATGAAAGTTTATATGTGGAAAAGACCTTAGGCATGTGGAGCATGGTTCATGGAATAGCATTGTTAATCTCTAAAAAGAGTATTGAATACAAAGGTGATTATTTAGAGTTACTGGAAAAAATGATTAGAACTGGTTTAGAAATATAAGAAAAGCAATTAGCTTATAATTAAAATGTTTAAATGCTATATGCTTTGTTTTTAGCAAAGATATGTAGTTATGATAGGGGCGTACTCTATCTATATGATAACCCATGACAAAGAAAAAGTCTATAAATTTATTTGTTTATACTTTATAATTTTTATTGTTGCAACAAATAAATAATAGATTGGAGAAAAAATATGATAAAGAAAAAGATAGCAAATATTCCTTTTGGTCCGTATATTACAGTTTTAGCAGGAGCAATGGTAAATGGAAAGCCAAACTATGCCACACTTGGTGCATATGGAGTTGTAAGTCAAAAACCTGTATTGTATATTTCATTAAAGAATTCTCATTACACAACAGCTGGTGTAGTAGAAAACGGATTTTTCAGTGTGAACATTCCATCATCAGAGCTTGTCGAGAAAACTGACTTTTGTGGATGTGTCTCTGGTAATAAAACAGATAAATCAAATGTTTTTGATTCCTTTTATGATGCATCAGGAAATGCACCTATGATAAAAGAATGTCCTGTAAATTATCTTTGCAAGGTAATACAGACTATTCCTATATTTGATTTTACAATGTTTTTGGGAGAGATTGTTGCAGTGTATGCGAATGAAGGCTGCTTGGAAAATGAAAGGCCAAATGCTCTAAAAGTCAAGCCAACAATAATGATGGATTCAGGATACTTTGATTTAAAGGATAGGGTTGGCTCAGTATTTAAAACATGCAGTGGAAATAAATAAGCACAAGATTATAGGATGAATTTATGTAGCTTAAAATACAAAAGTTTTATTACCAATTAGTTCTAGCAACAAGCCTAACAAAGTAAGATTATTGAAACTAATATTATAAAAGTGTATTATACATGACTGAGTATAATGCACTAACCTCTCTTCTGTTCAGACATCATTAAACAATCGTGAATGAGATAATTATTAGAGTCTTGTAACAAGAACTGGTTTTATAGCATAGCATGTATATAGAGAAATAAGAAAGGAAAAATTCACATGCTATATAATTATTATAGGCAATGTCCTGCAAATCATTATCCTTACACCGTACAACCGGGTGATACTTTAAATATTATTGCATACAGACTGGAAGTTAGCGTTTCAAGAATAGTCTCTGCAAATCCTGGAATAGATCCATATAATCTAAGAGTGGGGCAAATTCTATGCATACCGGCTTGCCCACCTAATCATATTTCAAAAATAATTCAGTCAGGAGATACACTATATAAAATTTCACAAACATATAATGTTACCATTGAAAGTATTTTAGAAGCAAATCCAGGTATTGATCCTAATTATCTTAGAGTAGGTCAGCGTATATGTATACCGTCAGCTTGTGCTTTAGAATCTTCAAATTATAAGGAAACTATAGCGGCTATGCAGGCAGACATTAATATGCTAAAGGGTGATAGTAGTGTTCAGAAAGCTGAGGAATCAAATTATGGAAGTTCAACGCGAACAACCCGTGCGTTGAAAGTATCTGATGGCGAATTACAGTTTGATGCAGCACCTGTAATTTTTTCCGAAAATTATAAAGGTCACTATACTGTTGGAAAAAGCTATCCCTACTACACTGATGCCGCTATGGGAGGGCAGAGAGGAATAACTGTTAAAGATAATTTTGGAGTATGGCATACTTTCGGGTATCGTGTACCTTTACCTGAGTAAAATATATTATAAAAAGTTAATAATTTTTGATAAAAAGGGATTGCTATTATGGTAATCCCTTTATTAAATTTACTTAAATAGCAAAAGATAAGAATATTATTTTAAAAAATTAGCATGTAACATTTACTCAATCACTAACGTCTTTATTATTGTAAATTCGTAGCTACGAAAGGAGGACTTAAACTTATGATGGAGGATGAAAAGAATATTGAAGTAAACATAGATGATCCAGAGTCTATTGAAAAAATGTGTTCCATTACGTGGGAGCCACTGTATCGCTTCGTATACTTCAAGGCTCAAAATAGAGAAGAGGCAGAAGATATTACTCAAGAAACTTATATAAAAGCTATTTCGTACATGAAAAAAGGTAATGTTAAGATAGATAATCTTATAGGCTTTCTAAAAACTATTTCATTAAATGTATTAAGGGATAAATGGCGTAAAAATAAACGTCAAGGTGCGGTTATTAACTTTGATGATGTAAGTCCAGAAGCAACATCAATAGAGGATTCTACTGAAAATGTAATACAACGAGAGGTTATACAAAACGCCTTAAAGCTTTTAAATGAAGAACAACGTACTGTTATTGAGTTAAGAATTTTAAAGGGGTATTCTATAGCTGATACAGCTAAGAAAATGAATAAGCAAGAAGGTAATGTTCGAGTTTTGCAACATAGGGCATTACAGAAGCTTACAAAAATCCTCAAGGATGAAAATTAAGTAATGGAGGTGTAGAGTGATGAATGATAAGGAAAGAAAGTTATCAGATTACATTGATAGTTTAAATAATGAGAAGAAACCTAAAGAACATGATAGTGAAATTGAAGATGAAGAAATGAAAGAATTTTTTGAAACTGTAAGATTAGTACGTAGTTTAAAAGAACCAAGTTTGCCAGAGGAGAACTACGCAAAAAAATTATCATCAAATATAAACAAAGAATTATTAAAGGAGAAAAACTTAAAAAAATCAAGGAAAAGATGGTTCTTGGGAGTAGCTTCTGCTGCAGTTGTTGCATTAGTTATTACATTAAATATAGCTTCACCTTTTGGTAACTCTAATATGGTTTACGCAATGGAGAAAGCTTTTAGTGGAGTAAAAGCATATCATGGGGTCCTTGAGGTTGTGGAAACAAATGCAGCCGGAAAATCTACTTTGCAGTCAAAAGTAGAGGTATGGGCTGATAAGGAAGGACATTATTATGTCAAAGGAATAGAAGGTGCTCAAAAGGATGTGATTACTGCAAATGATGGGAAAAAGAAGTGGCAAGTTCAGCCTAGTGAAAAGGAAGTAGATGTATTCGCTGCTTTTCCTGATCCTTATAGTTTTACATTTGAAATAGGAAAAGAAATAGACAATGTAAAGAATGCACTTAAAACTAAAGTTGTAGGTGATGACACAGTGGCAGGGAGAGTTGCAGCTGTAATAGAAGTAACTCCACAGGGAGGAAATCCTTATAAAATATGGATTGATAAAGAAACTAAAATGCCGCTACAAAAACAATCTGCTATGGAAAATTCGATTCAATATAAGGTACGTTATGATAATATTGATTTTACTGAAAATATATCTAAAGAGCTTTTAACATATAGTGTTCCTAAAGGGTTTAAAGAAATCAATACAAACCCAGAGCAAGTTGTAAATAGCTTGGAGGAAGCTAAAGGGATTGTAGGATTTACACCTAAAGTGATTCAAAGCGTACCAGAATTATTTACCCAGAGCAATATATCAGTAGTTAATAATACTAAAGTAGTTAAATTAAATTATGTTTCACAAGACAACAAAACAAAGGTTGTAGTTTTACAGAAAAAATCTGATAGTGAATTTAAACTATCTTCTATGGCGATGCTGGGTAAGATAAATAATAGTGTAGCAGAAATTCAATCTCCAGTACAAAATGAAGCTGGAATCCTTCAAGGTGGAGGAGTTTACTCAGGTGTAACAGGTATAAGTTCAGTTAGATGGCAGCAAGAAGGCTTTGAATATGCTGTAGTTGGCAATGCTTCTTTAGAAGAACTGACATTATTTATAAAGGCTTTAACTACTGGTGATGTTGATTTATCAACATTAAAAGAGCAGTCACTAGGTAAACCGCAAGTTGAAGTTTCTGTTGACTTAAAAATAGAAGAAACAGAACAGAAAAGTGCTGATGCAGGACATTCACCATGGAGATTAGACCCTGCTTATGTGGCTCAAGTTTTCGTAAGTTTAAAGATTTTTCCTGAAGGAATTCAAGGCGACTATCCTATTAAATATGAAGATTTAAAAGTAGTTCAGAATACCGGAAAAGAAGTAATTATAGAGGTAAGTGGAGATAAAACTCCTATAAGAAGAGTATATCTAAAACGACTTATAAGACAAGATAATACTGGAATATGGACTGTAGTTGGTTATGATTCAGCAAAATAAAAAAGTTCCCTCAGACTAATGTTTGAGGGAGCTTTTTTATTATTAAACTAGAATTAGCATACTAAACGGGAGGAAACCAATGGAAAGAATATTAATTGTAGAAGATGATAAAGCAATATCAAATTTAATATATTTAAATTTAAATGTAGTGGGATACGAGAGTAAACAAACCCATAACAGCAGAGAAGCACTTGAAATATTAGAAAATCAAGTCTTTGATTTGATTCTACATAAAAAATTATAAAAAAGTAATTTTATTGTGTAACATCCAATTCTGATTTATCGTCTTTATTATTGTAAGCAACCTAGCTAGGAAAAAGAATTCGAATTATAAATTTTAGATTATAAGGAGAGATATAAATGAAAAGAAAAATACTTTTTGGTATGGCTTCTGCAGTGGTTATTGCTTTAGTCCTTGCAATAAATACAATAGGGAATATTGGAAAAAATAATATTGTAAATGCTAATACACAAACAGCTAATGTAGAAAAAACAAATAATAGTGCTGTTGCACAAACTAATACTGTAGTACTGGCTGATAAAACTCAAGGATCGGAATCATCATCAGTAAATAAAGAGACTTCAGTGAAATCTCATGTGGAAGTTTCAGTTAACCTGGAAGTAGAAAAGGGTGACCAGAAAAATGTAGATAAAGGAAGCGCTCCGTGGAAGCTTGACTCTGTGTTTGTGGCTCAGGTTTTTGCAAGCTTGAAGGTTTCTCCAGACGGGATTCAAGGTGAGTATCCTGTTAAGCAGGAGGAGCTTAAACTGGCAAAAATTACAGAAACAGAGGCTATAGTAGAAGTAAGCTCAAGCAAAACAAATATTAATAAAATATATTTAAAGAGACTTGTAAAGCAAGACAAAACAGGAATATGGACTGTAGTAGGTTATGATCAAAAATCCTAGTATTTAATAAGAACATGATAATGAGAAAGGTGCTGTGAAGTCTTAAACTCTGCAGCACTTTTCACTATTGATTTAAGGCCAACTTATTGTTTCGAGGTGATATCTTCATAAATAAATTGACAATCACATCACGGTAGGGTTTATAATTAATTTAAGAATTTTAAATACTAAATAGAATAAAGTATAACCTACAAAGATGTGCCTTGGAAGACCCAAAAGCTTTTAAGGATTTGACTGAATACAGTAAAAAACATTAAAAATTAATTGTTTTATTAGGAGTGATTTACAGAGTATGTTAACTATAGGCGAGTTTTCCAGAATATGCAAGGTTTCACCAAAAACGCTGAGATACTATGACAGTATTGATTTACTTAAGCCTGCATGTATTAATAAAGACAATGACTATAGATATTATACTATAGACCAGATTAATCAGATTTTATTGATAAACAAATTGAAAGAGTACCAATTTCCTTTGATTGAGATATTAAATATTCTGCGAAAAAATGATGATAATTATCTTTTAGAATGTATAGATAGAAAACAGGAAGATATAAGAAGACAAATCGAGAAGCAGAAAAATATATTAAAGCGGATGGAGAAGGATATTAATACTATTAAAAAGGGAAATAAACTTATATGTATTTATGAAGATATTGATATAAAGTTAATTAATGCTGAACCTATACAAATTGTAAGTGTGAGAAAGCCAATAAAAGAGTCGGAAGCCGGGCAGCTGTTTTATCAACTGATTCCAATCATAGAGAAGTTTAATCTTAAAGTATACGGAAGTCCAATAACTATTTATCATGATAAAGAATATGATGAGAGTCATGTTGTTGATATGGAGATGGGAGTACCTGTATCAAGTGGTAGCAGCATATATATAAGAACCTTGGAAGGGGGACTTTGTATATATGCGAGGTTCGTGGGCAGTTATAGGGAGTTGACTAATGTTATTAAGGCCTTATATATATGGAAGGAAAAAGAAAGCTATGATATAGCGGCTCCCCCGTATCAAAAATATATTAAGGGAATTGCAGATACTGACAACCCAGATGAATATATAACAGAAATTTATATCCCCGTAAGAAAACGGATTGAGCAAAGGAGAAGCTAAATTTCCATTTCCTGATTTACAGTGGATTGAAGATAGGTTTTGGGTTTGGATACACTATGGCACAGTGAAGATTGGAAGAGGCGAGATTTTCGGAGCAATAGAGTTTGTTTCATTTATGAGACAGGTAGTTATTGGTCCATTACTATTAATGAAAAATGGGAAACTTCCACGTGGTGTGAGAAAAATTGAAACTGATGCACCTAATGATTTGTTCATGCTTAAGGAAACTGTTGCGACATATGATGCTAAAAGCTGTATTAGAGCAATGCAGGGGATAATAAGGCTTTATGGGAATTTACGTGATCAGCTTTCAGATAACGAACTCATAAGGTGCTCTGAAGCAGAAAAGTGTACAAAAGATTATTTAGCTGGGATATGGGAAAGGCTAGAATAAAAGGAGCATTTTTATAGTTCTTGCTGAGCCGAGGTTTACCTTATCGAAGGTTACCAAGGCTTTTTTATTTGAAAATCCCTTGCCTTAATTAAGCCAAGGAAAGCATAAATAAAGCACTCTGCTCCTTTCTTATTTTCTTGTAAATTTTTTAATAATGTGCAGTATTTTTTCATACTTGCTTATTTTAGAAATAATAAACTTTTTAAAAAATTATTCTTCTATTCTTTCAACTTTATAAAGAACTGGATGAAGTCCGTCAGCACAGCAGAAGATTTCAGTTCCTTTCTTCTTAATCCAAGGATAATCATGACCTAATGCTAAAAATACAACTTTGTCTTGAATTCCGGCCCAAGCCCAACTACAAAATCCTTGAGGTTTAATGCAGTTTTTTGACATATACTCTTGTCCTTCCTTATATTTTAAACAAGTGGTATGGACTCCCTCTGAAGCATATTCTTTATGAATATCACCTACTTCAAGTTTTTTTAAAACCGTAATTTTTATGTCGTAGTATTTTGTGGCTCCCATAATTTTCCCTCCTTAATTATGTGGTTAATTACTTATATTTACAATTTGATTATATACCTTCCAGTTAGAGGAATGTCAAATTAAATCTTGTAACGTTTTATACTCTTTTAACGTCTATATTATTGTATAAATGGATGCTGGAAAAGAAAAAATGATTTGTGCTTGGAGAAAATAAAAGATGGAAGAAATTGAGCGTTGAGAAATTTTTAGGCCTATATCCAGCGTAAATAAAAAGTAAAGATGTAAGGAGAATAACAATGATAACAATTTTCAAAAAAAGTTCATTAAAATGTACAATAGCTTGTATGGCAGTATTTTCTTTAAGTTTGGCAGGGTTAACAGGATGTAAATCTGCTAAGCTAACAACTAGAGAAACCGTAAATAAGGAGAATATTATAGTAAACGCATCATCAAATGCTAATAATGAAACAAAAAACAGTAATGATACTAACTTAAAAAAAGATTTGGGAAGTGTTGAAAAATATATAAATCTAATAGGTCAAGGCAAGGAGAAGCTGATTCTCGAACTAGGCGAAAATCCAGTTTCTATTGATGAGGGGGGGCTAGAGTTTAAGAAATCAGGGGTACGAGTATGGTTTAAGGATTATGGAAAAGGTCCTATGGTATATCAAGTATTCACACAGAATAAAGACATAAATTTTAACGGTGTAAGAATTGGAGATAAGATTAGTAGCTTTAAGAGAGTTTTTGGAGATCCAATTAGTGATAAAGACGGTGAGGCACATTTTAAATATAAGGATATGTTTTTATCAATTAATTATGATACTCAAACAGAAGACACGATATGTGTGTATTTTTTGAAGGAGAATTATTAGATAAATAGTTGGGATAAGAACAATACACTGTAGCTATTTTATTGTACTTTTAAACAATAATATATTTTTTTCAAGCGAAGTACGATAAGAGAGCTGCAGTGGCAAGAATTTCATCATCACAAGAACGCTTTTAATTAAACACTATGAAATTAGTACAGCAAGAAAAGGTTATTATTTGTAAGAATATACTATATAACTAAATACTTAATAGTTGAATGATTGCAAAATTGACGGGGAAAGATAACAATGCTATAGTGTGAATGAATAAAAAATAAATTCATTCATTTTTGGAGGATATATAATTGTTAGATAAAAAAGTAGATATTTTTAACGCAGGAAGAGAATTGTTCTACGCAAAAGGTTTCAAAGACACTAATGTTTCAGAAATTACTAAAATAGCTGGGGTAGGGGTAGGTACTTTTTACAATTACTATGGCTCAAAAGAGAAGCTTTTTTTAGATGTATACATTAAAGAAAGCGAGAAACATAAAATTCATGTTATGGAATCAATTAATTTGAACGAGGATCCTGTAACGGTGGTGAAAAAGCTAGTAGCTCATAACATAGATGCACAGAACTCAAATAAAATATTGAAGGAATGGAATAATCGTGAACTATTAAGTGAACTAGAAGAATATTACCGAGAAGAAGGCAGAAATAACGGTGATATATTTCATAACTTTTGTATAGAAATATTAAAAACATGGAAAGCTGAGGGAAAGATAAGAAACGATATAGATAATGAGCTTTTACTTGCCTTTTTTAACATTTTAGAACATATTGACACTCATAAGGAAGAAGTCGGAATTCAACACTTTCCGCAGGTTATGCAATACTTAGTGGAGTTTATAATGAAGGGCTTAACTGATTGCCAGAAATAGAATAATAAGGCAATCAGTTTTTATTATGATATGAATGAATTGAAAAGATATTCATTCTAAAAGAAAACCTTGTATTAATATAGAAATTAACTAGGTTAACATTTAAAGAGAATAATTATTAAAGGTATATTAGGACAAGCAGCTAACACAAAGTTGATATTTCGGTAAGTATATTAACTTAGACTAACCAAAGAAAGGGAAAATAATATGAAAAAGATTATTAAATTTATACCCAATATTATTACAATAGCAAGAATAATTATATCTATTTTATTTGTATTAAATATCTTGGGACAATTTGTATATGGGAAAGGGAAATTGATAAATCTAATATTAATGTTTTTAGCCATTTGCCTTTCAGATTTATTGGATGGAAGAATAGCGAGAAAAATAGGTTGTACATCAGCAATAGGAGCTAAGCTTGATGTATTTGCTGACTTATTTTTTATAGTCTCTTCATACATAGCATTGGTAGTTGTAAGAATTTTACCTCTATGGTTTTTGGGATTCATTTGTATAAAGTTTGCAGAATTTTTAATAACATCAAATCTTGTAAACAGCCATACTAATTCGTCAGAGCACCCATTTATTTTTGATAAACTTGGAAGAATAGTATCCGCAATGTTTTTTGTTATTCCTGGTATAGCTTGCATCTTTAAAAGCCTAATATCTCACAATGCAATATATTTCATGAGTATTTTACTCTATACAATTTTAGTAGCTGGGATTTATTCTTCATACTTAAGAATAAAGAGTTGCTTTATGTTGGTTTTTATAAATAGTATATGTGAGAATTAATTTTTCTAGTTTTTCAGTGGATTTTATTAATCAAAGTTTGAGTATTTTGCATAATATAAGACTATAGTGAAAGATAAGGAGGATAACATGAATAAAAAATTATATAAATCAAGTTCTAATAAAATGATTTCAGGAGTATGCGGTGGGATAGCTGAATTTTTTGATATTGACGCAACTTTTGTGCGTTTAGGATGGGTGCTATTTGCACTGATAGGAGGAAGTGGAATATTAGCGTACATAGCTTGTGCATTAATAATTCCCAAAAACTCCAATTTATAACAGAGTTATCTTAAGTGTTCAGCGATGCTGATTATCTTTAAAACTTTTGTGTTTTTTTAATTAAATAACTATTATCTTTATTTATCAAAGCCTATATCTTATTTTATAAGGGAATTTAAGATATAGGCTAATATTATTTGTAGTAAGGCTGCAAATGAGGATAAGTATACTATAAATTAAGTATCACCTACTAATAACTCCACAAAAGATGGTAACACTATTTTTAAATAGTATTAAAATTTAATAATAATAATGGTTTGACATTCCTCTAGCTGGAAGGTATACAATAAATTCATATAGATTTACTAACTTATTATATACTCGTTGAACAAAACTAATATTTAGGTAGAAGAATAAATACTAAGCATGATTGAAGAAGATTACCCCATGATAGAACTAAAGAATATAAAGTAAAAATACAAAAAGGAGAGAAAATAATATGATTTCATCAGCATTAACATTTGGAATTTACCCGCTAAGCGTAGCAGGTACACCTTTTGGTTTGGCTGTCGGACCTGAGGATAATTACCAAAAAATTCAATTAGCGCTACAGGATCTTCAAGGTGAATCTAAAAAGCTACTTCCAAGAAACTATCTCATTTATACAAAGGAATGGGAATCAAAAATGTTATCAAATGCGGATCGCTATCTTGAGTTCGGTTTATTAGGGGACTTGACCATAGGATGTGGAGATTGGACTGAGCATCAGGAGCAGGAAATAGAGCTTAACAACTGGATCGGTTTTATTCAAAAAGTCGTTCAAAAATACGGCACTCATTTGGCTTCTCTTCAAATTACAAACGAACCAAATTTGTCGTTTATGGAAGGTTCAAAGCCGTATATAATGAAAGCTCTTGTGGAAGGAGTGATTGCAGCAAAAAAAGAATCACTGAAACTCAATCTACCGATAAAAATTGGATTCGGATCAGTACCAAAAAGCCCTGCAGCGGTTCCGCATTTTTGGGAAGATCTTGCTAAGGCTGGAGGCTGCGAGTTTATTGATTCTGTGGATTTTGTCGGACATAATTTTTATGTAGATGTATTCGATGAACAACCACTGGATTTAAAAGAAATACCTGATTCTGTAGAACGCACACTCCGCAATCTGCGAGAAAAAGATCTTATTACTGCAGGCATACCTGCTTCAGTCCCTATACGAGTTACAGAGAATGGATGGCCTACGGGAAAAAATCCTATTGCTAACATAGAAAGATCTTACCAACGTCAAACGGAAGTTCTTGAAACAGTTATTCGAACCATCTATGATTTGCGCCTAGAGCTTAATATTTCCCATTATGAGCTATTTGGTCTCCGAGATGCAGATAGTTCAAAGGATGATCTTTTCCATCAATATGGGATTATGCGTGATGATTATTCGCCGAAACCGGCCTACGATACATTTAAGAGGTTAATACAGGAACTGGGCGTTTGATTATAATGTATAGCTGAAATGTTTCCTCATACACCGCATGAGGACAAAGGGGCGGTATTTCTGTGTGTGGCGGTCACTTCTTGCCAACTTGGCCCGAAGTCGCAGGGTTTTGGGCGGCTAGCTCCAAAAAATGGGCAAGTGTCAGTACACTTGCCCTGCTTGCCGTTTAGTGGAGGAGCAAATAATATATCCTGATGATACTTTGGTCAGTTGACCTTTATATACGTACCCATACGGGCTATAATTAGGATGTATAAAATTAAAATCAGTAATGAGGTGGTGTCCATGAGTGCAATTTTAGATAGGATTTTGAGGCAAATAGGCGACCAAGAAATAATAGATAAACTTCTTTCCTTATCAAAAGCAGACTTAAATTCGCTACTGTTAGAACTTTTTGAGAAGCAAACGGATAAGTTTACCCCTGTGGACGTCTTAAAGGCGTATCAAGCCAACCGTTTCTCTACCCCCAGTGATATTGACCCTGCCAAATTCCATGCTTTAGAAACACAGTTGTTGACCGCAGCACAGAAAATGGATATACAGACTGTTCTGCTTTCACCCTCTGCGCCCCTTGGCAGTTGTAGCGTTTTTGGTTGCGTAGACCAATACAATGTTGTAAGCGCATTGCGTGGTACGGAAACACTGTCCGATCCCTCTAATATGATGGCTATCATTATTGCTGACAGATTAAAGCGCAGGACAGAAAGTAATACGCCCCTTTTGCATTATGCTACAACCGTAAGAGCTGTTCGGGCACAAGCGTTTTCAGGCAAAGGCTTTTTTGCCCATTTCGGCCTTTTTTGTATGGTATCTTCGGGGAAAGGTATAGGGTCTTATGCTTGTGAGAAAGAGCTATTGAAAAAGCACTTGCATTTTTACAAAGAGCTTCTTCAAGAACACTTCAATGCAAAGTTATCCATCGTTTTGCGGAAAAGAGGTGGGTACACAGACGTCGATGGTTTTTTTGACAAAATGATTGAGGTTGTACAAACAGCATTTCCTGATATGCCGCTTTCCTTTGATTATGACGACGTAGACAACAAGTATTATCAAGGCATCAATTTTCAGATATACATGGAAACTGAGCATGAAAAAATGATAATTGGTGATGGCGGCTTTGTTGATTGGATTCACCAAATGCTCGGAAGTAAAAAAGAGCGATGTTTGATAAGCGGAATCGGCTTAGACCGTTTTCTTTTGTTTAGTGAATGAGAGAGGAGGAGGACGATGGAATTAAAAAAATGGTCTTATAATTATGTCAGCGATCTGGTCAGATTCGCCAATAACAAAAAAATCGCAGACAACCTGCGTGATATTTTCCCACACCCCTATACAGAAGAAAATGCGCGGCAATTTATAGAGTTTTGCATGAATACCCCGGAGAATAAGCAAATCAACCGTGCCATCTTTTATGACAATCAAGCTATTGGCGGCATTGGCTTGACATTAGGAGAAGATGTTCACGCAAAGAGCGCAGAAATCGGCTATTGGTTGGCCGAAGAATATTGGGGCAAAGAGATTGTCACCGATGCCGTCAAAGAAATGTGCCGCTTCGCATTTGAAGAGTTCAATCTTGTGAGAGTCTATGCGACGGTTTACGCTTATAATAAAGGCTCCTGCAGAGTCTTAGAAAAATGCGGTTTTGCAATGGAAGGCGTATTGAGAAAATCTGTGTTTAAGAATGGGCAGTTTTTCGATGCCTGTATGTACAGCTTAATCAACTAACATAAGATGCTAAAGCAAGCCTCCCAATAAGCCCATACACTGAGGAATGGGCTTGCTGAGAGGTTTGGCATTTAACGCAGATATGTTTGCAATTTTGTTGTGTCCAAGATTTTTAATTCTTGATTTTTATAAGACAAAATACCTTGCCTATCACACTCTGCTATCGCCCGATTGATGCTTCTTATTGGAGCTTTGATTTCTTTTGTTATCTGCCCCTTGGTGAGCTTATCTATATCTCCCCGGCGGTAGTGAGTAGCCACACAGCGCAACAATCGCTCCTTGACTGTTAAAAGCGAAATCTCCTCGATGTATTCACTATTTATGATTAGCTTATATGCAATTTCCTTTATTATGAACTTTGTAACTTCAAAATCTTTTTTCATCCAGTCAAAGAAGTCCTCTCTGTGAAGCGTATACACAACACAGGGCGTCATAGCAGAAATCTCAACTGGCTTCCTACCAACATAGAATTGTTCCAACTCACCAAAAAAACTTCCGGGTTCATAAAGATGTATATTTGTAAAGAAGCCTTGCAGATTTGGTACATATGCTTCGGCTTTTCCCTCAATCAAAAAATAGACATAGTTGTTTTCGTTTTCTGCAAAAAGTATAGTTTCATTTTCATTAAATGTCTTTCGACATAATTTTCTTTTAACTTCATCGGGCATCATATCAATCAAATACATTTTGTTTACTCCTTTTGGGTCAACTGACTTTTGCTATGATTATATCGGTTAATTACAATAAAAGCAACATATTCATTGGAGGGATATTTGTATACTCAGGCATACCTCCCTTGAGTATTATTAAGAGTTGACAATATATAATAAAATAACTATCCATCAACAGATAAGCAGTTAGAGATTGGTTCATTTTTAAGTATTTTTGAGTCAAATGAGCTTTATATACACATCTGTATGACCTATTATTATGATACATTGTTAATCTATCAAGATCTTAAAATAAAAATGAATGGTCAAGATGTGTGAAATTGATAAAGCTATAAAAAGAAAGGTAGGTGAAAAGCTTGCACTGAGGTTAATAAACAGGAAGGAGATACTTAGAATAGCTAAGTTCTATAGCTTTAAGTATATACATCCAAAGTACACGCAGAGAAATGCTTTGGCGGGAGAAAATATTTAAGGAGTGGATAACAGTCACAATCTTGCAGAACTTTATTATCCTTAGGTGATAAAGGCTTGCTTTAAATGGTATGCAAGAATTATAGATGAAAGTCTATATCCTAGTAGTAAGACCCTGTGATACTACCATTCTATTTAGTTAATAGAGTGCTAAAATCTTTTTGTTACGATTTTATGTAGCAGGATGACAATGGAACTAAAAAAGTGCTCTTACGATTATGTTAACGATTTAGCTAGATTCGTCAACAACAAAAAAATCGCCGACAATCTGCGCGATATTTTCCTGCATCCTATACAGAAGAAGACGCGCGGCAATCTGTCGAATTTTGCATAAATACTCCGGAGAATATGCAAGTCAATCGTGCAATTTTTTATGCCAATAAAGCTATTGGTGGCATCAGCATAACATTGGGCAAGGATGTCTACGCAAAGAGTGCGGAAATCGGTTATTGGTTATCCCAAGATTATTGAGGCAGAGGATTGTTACCGATGCCGTCAGGGAAATGTGTCGCATTGCATTTGAACAATACGACCTTGCAATGGTTTATGCGACCGTTTACTCCTATAACAAAGGTTTCTGTAAAGTCCTAGAAAAATGTGGGTTTGTAATGGAAGGAGTGATTGCAGCAAAAAAGAATCACTGAAACTGAATCTACCGATAAAAATTATATTCGGATCAGTATCGGAAAGCCCTGCAGCGGTTCCGTATTTTTGGGAAGATCTTGCTAAGGCTGGAGGTAATGAATTTATTGATTCTGTGGATTTTGTAGGATATAATTTTTATGTAGATGTATTCGATGAACAACCACTGGATTTAAAAGAAATACCTGATTCTGTAGAACGCACACTCCGCAATCTGCGAGAAAAAGATCTTATTACTGCAAGCATACCCGCTTCAGTCCCTATACGAGTTACAGAGAATGGATGGCCTACGGGAAAGAATCCTATTGCTAACATAGAAAGATCTTACCAACGTCAAACGGAAGTTCTTGAAACGGTTATTCGAACCATCTATGATTTGCGCCTAGAGCTTAATATTTCCCATTATGAGCTATTTGGGCTTCGAGATGCAGATAGTTCAAAGGATGATCTTTTCCATCAATATGGGATTATGCGTGATGATT
Organism: Clostridium sp. CS1-1; assembly: GCF_056135525.1. Lineage (NCBI taxonomy): Bacteria > Bacillati > Bacillota > Clostridia > Eubacteriales > Clostridiaceae > Clostridium > Clostridium sp. CS1-1. The sequence continues at coordinate 1,608,559 of NZ_CM148680.1, forward strand.
ATTCGCCGAAGCCAGCTTACGATACATTTAAGAGATTAATACAAGAACTAGGTATTTGATTATAACGTAAAGTTGAAATGTTTCCTCATAGAACTGAAGAGGATGAAAAATACTTTTCATTAGTTGTAGACAACGCGAAGGAAGATATGGATTGATAGCCTGATGTTACTGATGCAGAGGTTAATGCTCTTATGTAGCTTATAATCAAGAAGAATATATTTGCAACAAATTATGGAGCTTTAATGGTAGTAATTATTAGTAAGGTGATATTTATTATAAGAGAAATCATTAAAATAGCCAAAGATGGAAACATATCTGTAATGAGCATAAGCACATTTCTAAAACATATAACATATTATAATTCTGTAGGAATTTGAAGGGAAGGAACAGTATGTATAATAATTATGGGACATATCCATGTCCTTATTGTGCTAATGCACCAATATGTAATCCTTATAACAACTATCGATATCCTTACTTAGCTAACACCCCAATGTATGATCCTAATCTTTTCAGACAGTCTACTGAAGAATATATTCCATCTGATGATGAATTGGAAGAGGATAGTCGTATAATTAAATTGAAGGATTATGGCCCACAACCTTTTACAGTTAATATCAATGAAGCTGCTAAACAAAACAATACTTTTCGCACTGCTTTATGGACAGGAAAACATCTTCAAGTTACCTTGATGAGTATAAAAGTTGGTGATGATATAGGTCTAGAAATTCATCCAAACATTGACCAATTCATACGTATTGAAGATGGTCAAGGAATTGTTAGGATGGGAAGAAATAAAGACAGGTTAGATTTTGAAGCAAAAGTTACTGATGATTTTGCAATCATGATACCTGCTGGTACATGGCACAATGTTATAAATACAGGAAATAAACCACTTAAAGTATATTCTATCTATGCACCACCTCAACATCCACATGGAGTAGTTCATATAACTAAAGCAGATGCAGAGCATCATTAATTAAAGTTAAACGAAGAGGCTGCCCCATAAGTATAGACGCCTTATACACGGTAAAGAACCATGCATAATTGGGAAAACAAATCTCCTTATATGCATGGTTTTTATCTTATAATCGAATAACTGTTAGGGATGGTGAAATACCTACTGATGATATTATAAAAAGACAATTGGCTTTGGCAAATTTTGATGAAGCAAGCTTTAAATTGCTTTATAATAAGGAACTTTTCAGTGCTTTCAGTTGAATATTATCAAGAGATACTATTTCTAATAAATATCTAACTATTTTTTAATGAACTTTTAATGTTTTAAAGATATAGTATTATACATAGATAGACCTTTTGTTCATAATAAGGTTAACTTGCTTATTCCACATGTTAAAGATGCCTCCTTTCCAAGTGACCATTCTATGCGAAATCTCTGCAAAATATTATTTAGTATGGACATAACTATATTACTTATGATAAAATAACGTGAAATTTAGTGAATTTAAGGAGGACATTATATCTATGTATTCAGTACGTTTAAGATAAGTAGGCAATAAAAAAGTGGTAAAAACATCCACGATGGTGGGCTTTTTTGTTGTGCTTATTTTGCGTATAATGACATGGATACGGGTGAGTTGTAGCTATTTAAGGCTATAGTTTTTTCACCATGTCTTTTTAACGTTGGTATGCAGACTAAAGCTCGCATTGCGGATTTTAGCCTGCATTTTTTATTGCCTAAATCCAGCATGAAACCAACAATAAAAATGCAAGGAGAGAACAGATATGACAAAAGAAATTTCAAATTGGAAGCAAAAATTTTTTGCTATATGGGCTGGGCAGGCAGTTTCACTTATCACTAGCGCTATCCTGCAAATGGCGATTATTTTTTATCTCACGGAAAAAACTCAATCAGCCATGATGTTATCAATAGCTTCATTAGTTGGCTTTCTGCCATATGCAGTCTTTGGACCTGCCATTGGTGTGTTGATTGACCGCTATGACAGAAAGATGATTATGATTTGTGCTGATTTAGTTATTGCTTTAGCTGGTGCAGCATTGGCTCTTATTGCACTGTATATGGAACTACCAGTCTGGATGGTTATGGGGGTCTTGTTCATCCGTAGTATTGGAACTGCATTTCATTCACCGGCGCTAAGTGCGGTAACTCCTCTTTTAGTACCAGAAGAACAGTTAACCAAATGTGCTGGTTACAGCCAATCTTTGCAGTCCATAAGCTATATTCTTAGCCCAGCTGCAGCAGCGTTTTTATATTCTATTTGGGAATTAAATGCAATTATAGCCATCGATGTGGTGGGTGCTATCATTGCATGTATCGCGGTGGCCCTTGTGAACATTCCAAAGCTTAATGTAGAGCAAGAGAGCTTAAAGCGAAATTTTATGCAAGAAATGAAACAAGGATTTCATGTCTTGAAAGAAAATAAAGGGTTATTTGCCTTGTTATTGGTAGGAACACTCTACATGCTAGTTTATATGCCAATCAATGCTCTTTACCCCCTAATTAGCATGGAATACTTTGGTGGAACACCAATGCATGTATCTATTACAGAGATTGCCTATGCCGCTGGAATGCTTGCAGGTGGTTTGTTATTAGGATTGTTTGGCGGCTTTAAAAAGCGAATTACATTAATAACAGCATCTATTTTTATGATGGGCATTAGTTTGACCATTTCGGGGTTACTTCCTACAAATAGATTTATATTTTTTGTTGTGTGCTGTGCAATTATGGGGCTTTCAGTTCCATTTTACAGTGGCGTTCAAACAGCTCTTTTTCAGGAAAAAATTAGACCAGAATATTTGGGGCGTGTGTTTTCTATAACTGGAAGCATCATATCTCTGGCTATGCCTGTTGGTTTAATCCTTTCAGGAGCATTTGCTGACAGAATTGGTGTGAATCGTTGGTTCCTGATCTCAGGTATCTTAATAATTGGCATTGCGGCACTTTGTCCCATAATTCCGGCAGTAAGAAAACTGGATCAGAAGTAAGGCAACAAAATATAAAGGAGGAACATTTATGTATTATATATTCATATAATCCTTTCTGTTTAAATCGCAGGGTTTTCCCTGCGAACAGGTAAATGAAAACGTGCGATTTTAGATAGGAGGAAGGAAAATGGAATTAATAATAAAAGCAAAAAACCTTCGTGTGGAATACACAGGGCGTGATGTTTTAGATATAGATGAATTAGAATTATATGGTTATGACCGTATTGGTTTAGTTGGTACAAATGGTGCAGGAAAAAGTACCTTACTCAAGGCGCTATTGGGAGAATTAACTCTGCCAGGATGTAAAATCAATCGTCTTGGAGAATTTGCCTATATCCCTCAGTTGGAAGAAGTAGCTTTGCAGGAGGAAAAAGATTTCGCACTTATGGGCAAACTTGGTGTTGGGCAATTACAGGTGCAGACCATGAGCGGTGGTGAAGAAACAAGACTTAAAATAGGACAGGCCCTTTCAGCGCAGGTGCATGGTATTTTGTCGGATGAACCTACCAGCCATTTAGACCGTGAAGGAATTGATTTTTTAATCGGACAGTTAAAGTATTTTTCTGGTGCATTGCTAGTTGTCAGCCATGACCGCTATTTCCTTGATAAGGTGGTAGATAAAATATGGGAACTGAAAGATGGCAAAATCACTGAGTATTGGGGGAACTATTCTGATTATCTTCGTCAGAAAGAGGAAGAATATAAAAGTCAGACTGTAAAATACGAACAGTTCGTTGCAGAACGTGAGCGATTAGAAAAGGCTGCTGAGGAAAAGCGAAAACAAGCACAAAAAATAGATCAGAAAGCTAAAGGTGCTGCTAAGAAAAACAATTCTGAAAGTGGTGGGCGTCTGGCTCATCAGAAAACAATGGGAAGTAAGCAAAAAACATTGTACAATGCTGCTAAGTCTATGGAACATAGGATTGCAGCTTTGGGGGAGATGGAAGCTCCTGAAAACATTCGGACTATTAGTTTTCGCCAGAGTAAAGCATTGGAGCTTCATAATCCATTTCCGATTTGTGGAACAGAAATTAATAAAAGTTTCGGAGATAAGGTGTTATTTGAAAAGGCATCTTTTAACATTCCACTTGGAGCAAAAGTGGCACTGACTGGTGGTAATGGCTCAGGAAAAACAACTTTAATCCAAATGATATTAAACCATGAAGAGGGTATTTCTATTTCACCTAAGGCTGAAATAGGTTACTTTGCCCAAAGTGGTTATAAATACAACCGTAATCAAGAGGTTATGGAATTTATGCAGGAGGATTGCGATTACAATGTGTCAGAAATACGTTCAGTGATTGCCTCCATGGGTTTTATACAAAATGATATTTGCAAAAGGTTATCCGTTTTAAGCGGCGGCGAAATTATTAAATTGCTGCTGGCTAAAATGCTTATGGGTAGGTATAATATCTTACTTATGGATGAACCGAGCAACTTTCTTGATATACCAAGTTTGGAGGCTTTGGAGATGTTGATGAAAGGGTATGCTGGAACCATTGTTTTTATCACCCACGACAAACGACTGATTGATAATGTGGCTGATGTGTCTTATGAAATTAAAGATAGGAAAATAAATTTGATACGATAAATTTAAGGCAGTCGTCAGTCAGTATATTTTGTTCTGACTGGCGGCTTCATGACGAAGCAAAGAAAGTTGCTCAAGAAGTAGGAAAGGTAGATGTTTTCATGGGCAAAAAAACCTGTCAAACTGATGTTGCAACAGAATATATTCAAAATGAAGTTGATAAAGGAGCAAAACGTAGGACAACCCAACGTGGAAAAAAAGAACAATAGGGATCATAAGTTTGGATTAATTTGATATGACCTATCTCTCTCGACACTCCTAAAATATGGATGGATTATCAGGACAGTGTTGGAAAACTCCCTATTGGATAAGGAGATTTTCTATATCATGAGAAAGTTTGAACTGTAAGATATATATAATTTGCGTGAAATTATAATCTAAGTAACCTTAGTCCCATATGCTTTAAGGTGGTACATCTTCACGCAAAATCAATATTAATGTGTGTTAGTATCATTATTCTATCAAAACACACGTTGAGACAGTTGTGAGAATAGAGAAGAAATAGGCTGATATCAAAGGCTTTCAGGGTTTTTAAGTAAATATTGAAGTGTGTTTTATGTTCCCTCAGACTATTTAGGTTTGGGAGATTTTGCTTTAGGGGGTCGTACTTTTACGCAGAACTTTGGATATTTGCGTAATTATTTGGAAATTGCGCAAAAGTATAGAGAAAGAGGTCTGTGAAAATAGGGGGGGACATGTATATTAAAAAGGAAAATATTAATACAAAAACAAGCGCGGGAGAATCCCTCTTAACATTAATTTCAGCTGTTGCTCAAAATGAGAGCTTAACCCAATTAGAGAATGTGAAGTGTGGAATACGACAGAAATATGAGAAGGGCTGTGTACAAAGCATACCTAGTGGTAAGTTTTTCGGATATGACAAGGATGAATCAGGTAACCTTATAATCAATGAAGCTCAGGCAATTACTGTTAGAAGAATATACTAGGAGTTTCTTGATGGGTATGGATACTATACAATAGCAGAGCATCTTACAGAAGATGGAGTGCTTACTGAATGTAGGAATCTGGTATGGAACTGTAGCGTACTAAAACGGAATTTAACTAATGAAAAATACAAAGGCGATACACTTTTTCAGAAGACCTACAATGTAGACTATCTTACAAAGCGGAGGGCAAAAAACAATGGGGATTTACCAAAGTTTTATTATGAGGATACGCATCTAACGATTATTGATAAAGGTACTTGGGAATGTGTACAGCTAGAATTTAAAAGACAAGCTAGATTTATTAAGGAACACAGAATGAACAAATATCATCAGCACAGTGAGGGGCTACCTTTTTCAGGGAAGCTAATTTGCAGCCAATGCGGACATACCTTGGTTAGAAGGGTATCAATGCGTACCAAAGACAAAGGTGAATATTATTGGTGTTGCAAGAGCTATAGAGCAGGGAGGTATGGGCCGGTTGTAGCAAACTCATGCTGTAATGGAATAAGAATAAGAGATGCTGTTCCTGAGGAGATATTTATAAAGACATGGAATGAACTTGTGGAAAATCAGGAATGGCAGCATAGTACAAGTGATAAAGTTCCACTTGAAAAGTACAGATTAGCTGAATTAATTAGGTTGATAAAGAGCGTGGGGATAATTAGCAAGATGCCATATGAGCTAATGCTCAAAACTTTGAATCATATTAAGATAGATCTTGACGATGCGGTAGAGGTTATATTCCTAGCCGGACTAATATTAAAAGTAAAATTAAATGACTTATAAATGGATACCCGTAGGATTAGCAGAGTTTGCTTTTCTTACGGGCTGTTTTTATTTTAATTACATGTAGTTTAAGATTAAAGCATTAAAACTTAGTTACTTTTCTTTATTTCGATCTGCTTACCTAAATACCAGCAAGTTTTCTTAATTCATTCATATTGAGACTCTTATCAATTCTATTTTTGGAAATAAAAGACAAGAAAAACAACTGGTATTCTGATGGAATAAGTTTAAGAAATGATATGATAACGTGTTTGATAAAAATACCAGCAACCGCTCTAACCAATGCTGTGTTAGTAGGTTTAGTAAAATCTTGAAGTAAGTTTAATAATAATTTTATAAAAAAATCATATATTCTATATATCTATTCAATCAAAAGCAATCTACTATTATGATTCAAATAGTATTTTAACAAAATTTAGTTTGGAGTTGGACATTTGGGCTCAGATCAGGATCGTTGGTGGCCGAGCCGCCAGAATTTAAATCTTGACTCTGTAGAAATAGAAGCTGAGGCAGCAGTATTCACGGTAACTCAGAGATTAGGTTTCAACACCAAAGAGAAAAGCACAACTTAAAGCGAACTCCCAAAATAAATAAGTTAAAGTTTATTTAAACAATAACCGCTCAGGGTAAATCTGATAAGAGGCTATGTTTTTTGAGAAGCATGGCTTCTTTTTTTATTGCCCGATGGTTCATGGTGAACCTCTCAAGAAATATTAACTACAGAAAAAAGCAACAATAGATAAGCAATATTGTTGTTGAGAAAACAAAGACTTACTGTGATTGTGAAAAGAAACTTACTATATCTAAAAACGATGCTAAAACAGAAGTATTACCGGAATTTGGATATATTCCTATTGTTAGAGATTCTTTATTCTGCAGACTTTGCCATAAGGGGTATGGAGTTATCGATAAACAGATTGAAATCTATGGAGAACATAGGATAACAAAATCTATGACAGAGATTTTAACCTATATGGCTCAACTTATGTCTTTTACGGAAGCATCTATAACGATAAAAAACCACTTGGCATAGATATTAGTGCGACACAAATACAAATCATTTCAGAAGAAATAGGGAAGAGGGTATTTGAAAAAGATTTAGAAGAAGCTAATAATGCATATGAAAAACCTGAAGGAGTAGCACCACAAGACTTACCACTACATCGCAAAAAAGGGAGACTTTATATTTTGGTAGATGGTTCACAGGTCAATACAAGTGTTAAGGATAACAATGGCTCCACCTAGAAAGAAATGAAGTTAGGACTTGTTTTTAGTGATATTAATACAATAAAGACAGAAAGCGATAACTTGGTAATCACTAAGAAAGAATATATTACTTATTTTGGAAACACAAATGAATCCAAGTTTTGTATTTGAAGTAGTTGTCACCGCTGGTTATGGAAAACTCTGAGAGGTTGTAGTTATAGGGGATGGAGCTCAGTGGATATGGAATATGTGTGATGAGTTATTTCCTGATGTTGTGCAGATACTAGACTTTTATCACTTCAATGAAAATGCTCATAATTATGCGAAAGCACTTTATCCAGAGAATGAAGTAGCCCGAAAGGGTTGGGTAAATAAATTAATTGACTATGTTTGTAATTGTGAAGTTGAAAAAGCTATAAGATACGTAGAAGAAAATATCGTTTCAAAACTGCCTGACGGTATAGTTAATTTAAGCACTTATATTATAAATAATAGACAAAGAATAAATTATAAATATCACAAGGAAAATGGTTACTATAAAGGCAGCGGAGCCATATAAAGTAGAAATAAAGTTGTAACTCAACACAGAATGAAGCAATCAGAAATGAGATGGGCATAAAAGGAGGTCAATATATAGCCTCCCTACGGAGAAAATATAAAAGTGATATTTGGAAGGAAGTTTTTGATGTTATTTTTCCTTCTTAATAGGTGAATGATAAGTCAATGATTTATTATTGGATTCAATGGTAATATTTTTATAGAAAAATTGGGTTAGTATACACATTTATACTGTTAAGTTAAACCATAATATGAAGTAGGTTCACATGAATCCACAACATACGATATTTACCCAAAAATGTGTCAGATATAATTTATGTTCTTGCAATATAATTATATATTGACAGTATGACCATGTGGTCGTATAATAAAATCATCATATGACCATGTGGTCGTAAGTGAAAAGTAAATTCCTTTAAAATAATATAACTATCCATTCGCTAAAGGAGGACGAAAGTTATGCCCAAAGGTACCTTTTACAATTTAAGCGATGAAAAGAAAGAACGAATATTCGATGCTGCCTTGAAGGAGTTCTCAATCCGGACTTTCAGCCAGGCATCCCTTAATCAGATCATCAAGAATGCAGATATACCTAAAGGAAGTTTCTATCAATATTTTGATAATAAAGAAGACCTCTATCTCTATCTTTTAGGAGTAATATCAAAAGAAATGACAGAACTACTCAGCAATATAAATGGAATGGATTCGGATGCAGACGTTTTTGAAGTGATTATGAAAGAAACTAGAGAATTCCTTGATCGAGGAAAAGTAAAACCGGGATATGTCGAGGCAGCGATGCTGATGGAGATAGATGACAGTGAATTTATTAAGAAAATCCGCAATTCATCCTCTAACAGATATGTAAAAATGCTTGAGCGTGATAAAGAGCGCGGTCTTATTAAACCGGAAGTTGATTCCGAGCTTGTTATCAATATGATTTCTACATTCAATATAAATGAGTATTTCAGGAATGGATCAGACAGGGAAAGGTTATTAAAGAATCTGAATGATGCTATCAAAATTATCAAGGAAGGAGTTGCAACGACTAAGGATTGATAGATATGATTACCTGGTTGGTTTGACATTCAGAATAAATAGAAAGGAGAATATGTATGAATTCATATGTACTTGGTTTTCAGGATATCGATAAAACCAAACTTGCGATAGTTGGAGGTAAAGGCGCCAACCTTGGTGAATTGTCTAGGATCAATGGGATACAAGTGCCAGAGGGCTTTTGTGTAACTACCGAAGCGTATAAAGAAATAATTGGAAATAATAAGGAGCTTAATTCACTGCTGGATCAGTTGTCCATACTCAAAGCGGATAATAGGGAAGGTATTGGTGAAATCAGCGCTAAAATCCGCAAGGTCATCGAAGGAATCGCTATTCCTAAAGGCATTGATAAGGAGATTACATGTCTTCTTGCACAGCTTGGTGAAAACAATGCCTACGCCGTACGTTCCAGCGCCACGGCAGAGGATTTGCCCACAGCCTCCTTTGCAGGCCAGCAGGATACGTATTTAAATATTATCGGAAAGGAAGATATCTTAAAACACATCAGCAAGTGCTGGGCATCGCTGTTTACCGACCGTGCCGTAATTTACCGTATTCAAAACAGCTTCGATCACCGCAAGGTCAATCTATCAGTAGTAATTCAGAGGATGGTTTTCCCGGTGGCGGCGGGGATTATGTTCACTGCTGATCCCATTACTGGCAACAGAAAAGTAACATCCATCGATGCAAGCTTTGGGCTCGGTGAGGCTCTGGTATCCGGTCTGGTAAACGCAGACAACTATAAAGTACGTGACAGCAGAATCGTTGATAAAAAGATATCCACTAAAAAGCTGGCTATCTATGCCTTAAAAGAAGGAGGAACAGAGGAGAAGAAGATCGAAGACGAACGTCAGAATATGCAAACACTGACAGATGAACAGATTTTACAACTTGAGCATATGGGGAGAATAATAGAAGTGCATTATGGCCGTCCGCAGGATATCGAATGGTGCCTGTATGAAAATAAATTCTTTATCGTTCAGGGCCGCCCCATCACCACCTTATATCCTATGCCAGAGGTGCAGGATGGGAAAAACCATGTGTATATGTCTTTTAGCCATCAACAGATGATGACCGCTGCCATGAAACCATTGGGGTTATCTTTTTTCCAGCTGGGGTTTGAGGAGACACCTCTAATTCCGATCGGCGGGAGGTTATACTTTGATCTGGCCCATGATTTGTCTTCCACTATGGGACGTAAAATTTTACTCGCTTCTATGGGCAAGATAGATCCTCTCGTGCTAAACGCGCTCAAAAGCCTGATGAAACGGGAAGCATTCATAAAATCATTGGCACATAGCGGGAAAGGATACTTCAGCATGGGAAAAGGGTATTTTTCCTGGGCACTGGTCATACAGGCAATCAAAATATCCCGTGACAACGACACATCCGTCGTTCAAACTTTAATGTCCCAAAATGAGTCATCAATCAGAGATCTAGAACACAGGACCGAAAATCTGTCCGGAGAAGAATTGTTTGCCTATATCATAAAAGCACAAAAGCAATTAAAAAAAGCCATGTATGACCCCAAATGTATGGGAGCGGTTTATGCCGGTACATTAGCACTGAATTGGGTTAATAACAATATAGAAAAGTGGCTTGGCGAAAAGAGCACTGCAGATTTGCTTATCAAATCCGTTGATAATGATATTACCTCTGAAATGGGTCTGGATCTGCTAGATGTGGCTGATATCGTTCGGCAATATCCGAAGGTGGTGGAGTATTTCCAACACGCCAAGGATGAGACATTCTTTGCGGATCTGGCCGAGCTTGAAGGCGGAGATTGTGTCAGTCAAGCTATCCGAGTGTATCTTAAAAAATATGGCATGCGCTGCTCCGGCGAGATCGATATCACCAGACCTCGCTTCAGCGAAAAGCCGACCACTCTAATCCCTATGATCCTCAACAACACCAAGAAATTTGAACCAAATGCTCATAAGGCATTGTATGAGCGTGGTCTGTTGGAAGCAAAGCAGAAGGAACAGAATCTCCTGAATCGTCTGGAACAATTGTCCGGTGGAAAACAAAAGGTCAATAAGGCAAGGAAGAAGATCAGCGTTTTGCGTAATTTTATAGGTTTCAAGGAATACCCGAAGTACTTGATGATAAGATACTACTGGATTATCAAGAGGGCTCTGTTGAGGGAGGCTGCACGGCTCGTGCAAAAGGGGGTGATCCGGGAGAAGGAGGATATCTACTACCTATCTTTTGAGGAACTCCTGGAGGTTGTTCGTGGAAATCAGCTGGATTACAGCATTATAACAAAGCGAAAAGAGGAATACGAGGTCTATGAGAAGTTGACGCCGTCGAGGATAATGACGTCCGAGGGCGAGGTTTTATCCGGGGAATATGATACTGGTAACATTCCGAAAGGTGCAATGGCAGGAGTACCTGTTTCATCCGGAATCGTTGAAGGCCGGGCACGTGTCATTTTAAGAATGGAGGATGTCAACATAGAGGAAGGCGATATTTTGGTCACTGCATATACTGACCCTAGTTGGACACCGGTGTTTGTATCCATAAAAGGTTTAGTGACGGAAGTGGGCGGGATGATGACCCATGGTGCTGTAGTTGCCAGAGAATACGGTTTGCCTGCAGTAGTAGGTGTGGAAAATGCCACTAAGCTGATTAAAGACGGACAGCGGATACGGGTAAACGGAGCGGAAGGATATGTGGAAATCCTGTAAGGCGCTGAGATGATATTTTTGGGTATGAGAATCTCGAAAGAAAGGATGGAATCAATGATGGAACAAATGAACGCTGAAATAGTTGCTTTTAAGAAACAACTGGAAGATAGCAGAACGAAAGGACTAGTAATAGACCTTGATGAGACACTTTCGTGGACAGTCTATTACGTGGCCGGCGAACTTGCGAAGCTCTACGGAAATCCTCAAAGTTTATCAGTAGAAGAACTATGTGAACGAATGATGGCTCGTAATGTTCCCTTTTGGAATGTTGAAGAAATTCGAAAGTGGGGATTGCTCGCCCTGGAATCGGAAGAAATGACGGAAGAGTATCCGATTATTAAAGGTTCCGACAAAGCAGTTGAGAAAATAAATCAGATTATTCCTATAGTAGGTTACCTTACTTTAAGACAGACGTCAATCAGAAATGCTACAAGGAGATGGCTGAAGAAGCATGGATTCCCCGATGTACCCGTGATAACCAGGCCCGACAATTTAAAGCTTGAAGTAGGAATGAAATGGAAAGCAGATACATTAGCTTATCTCTATCCTCAGGTAATAGGTTCGATTGACGATACCCTTGATATTTTCAACTATTTACCAAGCAGTTATAAGGGGACCATTCTTCTGTATGGTCAAACGGATTACCCTAAAAACAATCTTAACATTATTCCCTGTAAAACTTGGGATGACGTTTACAAGAAAGTTGAAGAACACCAACTGGCATACGATGCACAATATTTTAAAACGCAAGAAAGGATTGAGCTAATTTGGAGAAAAACCAGTTTATCATGAATATTTCCAATGCAGAGAGCGTGAACCTGGAAAGTTTGGTGGAGTATCAAAGCGGGCAGTTGGTTAGCCTGACCATTGCCCAACATCAACATTATATTGTTTGCTATTGACCAAGGGGCCCAGGGGGAAGCGGGTAACGCTCACAGCGCTCCTGGGGATGCCCTGTTACAGATCCTGGACGGGGCTGCAGAGATCACTATCGGTGATAAAACCCTCACCGTCAAAAAAGGGAATTCTGTGGTTATGCCGGCAAATGTGCCGCATGCCTTGGCAGCAAAAGAACGATTTAAAATGCTGATGACCTTTATTAAGTAATGAGAATTGTATAGTGTATGGCAGCCTTCTCGACAAGGCCTGTTGCAGGGAGAATGCGAGAAGTAAATTTAGTGTGATTATTATTTTAACAAAATGCCTCGTCACACCAGCAAAGTACCAGAAATCAACTCTAAACGCGTAATTTCTGGTATTTTTTTGATAATCAATATGGGAACTTAGTAATTGCTAGTGGTTGCCATTCCCTAATAAAATCTTCATATATGAAAAATCTGTTCTCGAGAATGCATAGCAAAATAAATTTTCAACATACTATAAACCTAATCGGTCAAAGTTAAGTGAGGTGAGATATTTTGGAGAAACTTTTCAGTTTACCTGTAGAGAAACAAAATAAAATTATTGATGCAGCCATCAGGGCCTTTAGCACTAACGGCTATAAGAAGGCTTCAGTGAGCGACATAGCAAATGCCGCTGGGACTTCAAAGGCTATGGTTTTTCATTATTTTGGAACAAAAAAGGCGTTGTATCTCTATTTGATTGAGTATTGCGACACTATGTTTGAGACAGAAATCAATGATAAGCTTGACACTACTGTGACCGACTTCTTTGAGAGGTTTAAGATGCTAAGCAGTATTGATATTTCGCTCATGGAAAAGCATCCCGCGATCTTGTCCTTCTTATCCAGCATCTACTTTCAAAAAGATGAGGAAGTCAAAGAGGACATCAAGGCAATTTTGTCAAAAAGCGATAATTTAAGAAATAAAGTTGCCTTTATCGGCATAGATACGTCAAAGTTCAAGGATAGCATTGATCCAGAGCGTGTAATGAAAATTCTTTACTGGATTGGTGAAGGGTATGTCGCGCCATTGTCGTATCAAACGGAGGTCGATTACGATACCTTAGCTAAAGAAATGGACGATTGTTTGAATCTGCTCAGAAATAACTTTTATAAAGCAGAATACGTATGATTGATATTTACGGTATGTATCAATCAATTGATTTGCAAGAATGATGGTTAAATCAGAGATGGGAATATATATGAACTCATAGATCAGCTATCTCATGTGAAGGCGGACGACAGAGCTAAGATCAGTGAAATCAGCGGTAATATCCGCAGCGTTATCGAACAGACTGACATTGTAAAAGAAATTGATGAAGCTACTAGCCATCTTACAAAATTGAGAGTTAAAAATACCTACATGAGAAAAACGAGTATGTTGAAAATCATTATTATAAATGTTATACTGAAACAAATATTTAGAAGAGGGGTACAAGAATGTTTATTGTTAAAATGAGACTCCGTTATTTAGTTTAATACAAATAACTAAATAAAATATAAGGTAAAAACCTATAGCTTTAGGTTTGTTGGTTGTACCTTATTTTCGGATTCTTATAATGAACATTCATATACTTTTATCGTATCATATTATAGACATTAAGTGTGACTGCCTTAGTGTAGTTTTTGATGTTCTATATTTTTTATAGAGATATTAGGGTTGCAGGTGAATTATGTTTATTTGCAGCCCTTTTTTACGTTGAATGGTCATTCTCAAGAATTCACATCAAATTAATAAATGAGGTGAATTTGAGAATATGTGTATAAATGATATTAAGAAAAAAGATAGAATTAGAGAATTAATATAAAAAATAAAAGTTTTTTCAAATGTCCTGTATGCAGTGGGACAATGTCTATGAATACTTTTGGAAGTTTAACTTGTAATTCTAAGTATAATTTTGGCTTATCTAAAAAAGGCTATCTGAATTTATTAACATCAAGCAATGATACTATATATTCAAAGGAATTATTTGAAGCAAGACATAGAGTTTGTGAAGCTGGCTTCTATGACCCTTTGATTGATGAACTTGCGAAAATAATTGATGAATACAAAAAATCTATGAATCATAAAAAAATGAATGTTTTAGATGCAGGATGCGGTGAAGGATCTCATATTTATAGTATCTTTCAAAAGCTTAAAGAAAATCAGAACAATACTTATGTAGGCGTTGATATTTCAAAAGATAGTATTAACATCGTAGCAAGAAACAATGCTGATATTATTTGGTGTGTAGCTGACGTAGCAAGACTACCTTTTCAAAATAAAAGCTTTGATGTTGCTTTAAATATACTATCTCCTGCTAATTACAGTGAATTTGATAGAATATTAAATGATGAAGGAATTGTTATAAAAGTAGTTCCAGGTTCAAATTACCTTAAAGAATTACGTGAAACTATTTATATTGATAAGAATGTCTCTGATTATTCCAATAGTAAAGTGATTAACTATTTTAAAGAAAAGATAGATGTAGAGGACATTCAAAATATCAAATATAAATTTGATGTTAGTAAAGAGCTTTTACCACACTTCATTAGAATGGCACCATTAACTTGGGGAAAAAGTACTGAAAGATTAAATGATGTATGCCAAAAGAATATATCTTCAATAACTGTAGATTTAACATTTATAATTGGTACTAAGAAAAAATAAATTGATCACAAGATAGAGAAGATTTGTATAAAACTTGAATGAAAATTTTTTAAGGAGATTGAAGTGCTAAATGGACTTCAACGAGCAATTTTCGAGCGGGAGCGAGAGTCTTAAATTGCTCAGTGCTTCCGACTAAAAGGAGGAACATTTATGTATTATATATTCATATAATCCTTTCTGTTTAAATCGCAGGGTTTTCCCTGCGAATAGGTAAATGAAAACGTGCGATTTTAGACAGGAGGAAGGAAAATGGAATTAATAATAAAAGCAAAAAACCTTCGTGTGGAATACACAGGGCGTGAGGTTTTAGATATAGATGAATTAGAATTATATGATTATGACCGTATTGGTTTGGTAGGAGCAAATGGTGCAGGGAAAAGCATCTTGCTCAAGGTGCTGTTGGGAGAGTTAACTCCACCAGGATGTAAAATCAATCGTCTTGGAGGATTTGCCTATATCCCTCAGTTAGATGAAGCAACTTTGCAGGAGGTCAAAAATTTTGCACTTATGGGCAAACTTGGTGTTGGGCAATTACAGGTACAGACCATGAGCGGTGGTGAAGAAACAAGACTTAAAATAGCACAGGCCCTTTCAGCGCAGGTGCATGGTATTTTGGCGGATGAACCTACCAGTCATTTGGACCGTGAAGGAATCGATTTTTTAATTGGACAGTTAAAGTATTTTTCTGGTGCATTGTTAGTTATAAGCCATGCCCGCTATTTCCTTGATGAGGTGGTAGATAAAATATGGGAACTGAAAGATGGCAAAATCACTGAGTATTGGGGGAACTATTCTGATTATCTTCGTCAGAAAGAGGAAGAATATAAAAGTCAGACTGTAAAATACGAACAGTTCGTTGCAGAACGCGAGTGATTAGAAAAGGCTGCTGAGGAAAAGCGAAAACAAGCACAAAAAATAGATCAGAAAGCTAAAGGTGCTGCTAAGAAAAACAATTCTGAAAGTGGTGGGCGTCTGGCTCATCAGAAAACAATGGGAAGTAAGCAAAAAACATTGTACAATGCTGCTAAGTCCATGGAACATAGGATCGCAGCTTTGGGGGAGATGGAAGCTCCTGAAAACATTCGGACTATTCGTTTTCACCAGAGTAAAGCATTGGAGCTTCATAATCCATTTCCGATTTGTGGAACAGAAATTAATAAAAGTTTCGGAGATAAGGTGTTATTTGAAAAGGCATCTTTTAACATTCCACTTGGAGCAAAGGTGGCACTGACTGGTGGTAATGGTTCAGGAAAAACAACTTTAATCCAAATGATATCAAACCATGAAAAGGGTGTTTCTATTTCACCTAAGGCTGAAATAGGTTACTTTGCCCAAAATGGTTGCAAATACAACTGTAATCAAGAGGTTATGGAATTTATGCAGGAGAATTGCTATTATAATGTATCAGAAATACGTTCAGTGCTGGCCTCCATGGGTTTTGTGCAAAATGATATTCGCAAAAGGTTATCTGTTTTAAGCGGCGGGGAAATTATTAAGCTGTTGCTCTCTAAAATGCTAATGGGCAGGTATAATATCTTGTTAATGGACGAACCGAGCAACTTCCTTGACCTGCCAAGCTTAGAGGCTTTGGAAATGCTGATGAAAGGGTATGCAGGAACCATTATGTTTATCACCCACGACAAACGACTTCTTGATAATGTGGCTGATATAATTTATGAAATCAAAGATAAGGGATTGAACTTAGTCCAATAATTATTGTATACTTCGTGTTGATAAACCAAAGGTAGGACTGTGAAAGAGATTATGAGTTTTGTCTAACTTACTAAGTAGGTTAGACTCCTAATGTGAAAAATGAGGTCCTTCAAGATAAACTTTAAAGGCTCGTTTCCATAGGGATAATGTGAAACATAAGTAATATATTGCAAAAATGTATAACTCGACATAAGATGTAGCTTTTGATATTGAAAAAAGGAGTGTGTTCGTATGGCAGATAATATTATTCAATTAGTAATAGAGAAGTTATCCTCTTTGCATTGTATAGAAGGTATTGTATTAGGGGGGTCACGGGCAAGAGGCACCAATACAGAGGATTCTGATATAGATATCGGAATCTATTACAATTCAGAATCATTTGACCTGACTACTATCAATCAACTTGCTACAGAGTTGGATGATGGGCATAGAAGCAACCTTGTTGTACCTCCCGGAGCGTGGGGTGATTGGGTTAATGGCGGTGGATGGTTAGTCATAAATGGGTATCATGTTGACTTAATTTTACGTGATAAAAAACGGGTGGAAAAAATAATTAAAGATACGGAGCAAGGAATTGTTACTGCCAATTATCAGACAGGGCATCCCCATGGATATATTAGCGCCATGTATCGTGGAGAATTGGCAATCAGCAGGGTACAATACACTAATGATGAAAACTTTTATGAATTAAAAAAGCAAGCAGAACGTTATCCAACCGCTTTGCAGAAAGGGTTAGCCGAATTTTTTATGTTTGAGGCAGGTTTCTCTTTAATGTTTGCTGAGAAAAATATAGATAAAGACGATGTATCCTATGTTTGCGGGCATTGCTTTCGAAGCATATCTTCCATTAATCAAGTCTTATTTGCAGTAAACAGAGAGTACTGTATAAATGAGAAAAAGGCTGTTAAGATGATTGAAGATTTTAAGATCAAGCCAAGCGATTACAAGGGAAGGGTCGATAAGGTTATTTCCTTAATATCAACTGATGTAGAATGTACAAGAAAAGGAATAGAGATTCTTCAAAGACTAGTAAACGAGGTTGAACACCTGAAAGGAGCTAATATTCAATGACGAGACCAGATAAGAAAAAGCTATATCCAAATGAAAATATAAAGACGGTTTGCTATATAAGTAACTTGCCTAAAAGATCTAATGTTGAGATTGGGGAATACACTTATTATAGCGATAATAAAAAGTCTCCAGAGAAATTTTATGATAATATAGAGCACCACTACGAATTTCTAGGAGATAAACTGATAATAGGCAAGTTCTGTGCAATTGCAGAGGGTGTTAAGTTTATTATGAATGGTGCAAATCATAGAATGGATGGAATTACAACCTATCCCTTTAATATCTTTGGCTGTGGATGGGAGAAGGTGACTCCTACAATAGAACAACTTCCTTATAAGGGTGACACAGTAATTGGCAACGATGTTTGGATTGGTCAAAATGTAACCATTATGCCGGGCGTTAAAATTGGTGACGGCGCTATTATTGCTGCTAATTCAACTGTTATAAAAAATGTTGAGCCATATGCTATTGTGGGTGGGAATCCTGCGAAGCTTATTAAGAAAAGATTTTGTGATGAAAAGGTTGAATTCTTGCTAAAGCTTCAATGGTGGAACTGGGACGAAGAGAAGATATTTAATAATCTTGAAAATCTAACATCGGAAGCTGGGTTAGATCAATTAATGAAGGAATATATAAACTAGCAGAATTCCAAGACCCCCTTAATTTTAGGGGGTCTAACTTTTACGCAGAACTAAGGATATTTGCGTTAAAGTTTAAGGTTTTGCGTATTTGTTAATGCTTGTAGAGGAAAACTCTACCCTCATGGTGAGCTTGGTTATAACCTTTTGCTTATCTTTGGGGATAAATGTGACTACCTTGAGCCTCCAAATACCCCAGGAGAGCTTACTAGGCGAATTAAGAATATGATATATATGTATTGGGTTAAGTGGCTTAAATCAATCAAGTTAAGATAGATTGTTCCACTGTATTTTTTTGTCGGCTGACATGAATAAGCAATAAATCTGTGAGTTAATAGGAAGATTAACCTTATCGAAGAACTCCAAAACTTTCTGAATTAGGGCTTCAGGTTTAAGCCAACATACAGAGAAACGATATCCTGCAAAATCTTGCAAGAATTGTCGGGAGCGATCATTTTATTTGTGCTATCCTATTAGTGAAATGGAGGTCAAATAAATGGATTTACTTGAAAAATTGAATGGCCCTTTGGACTATATTGAAAAAAATCTTGCAAATAATATCGATTTTAAAGAAGTAGCTATGCTGGCTTCTTGCTCTGAGAGTTATTTTAGAAGAATATTTTCTATTCTTGTGGGAAGCACACTTTCAGAGTACATCCGCCGCAGGCGACTTACCCTTGCAGCATTTGAGCTTGATAATCGCAACATGAGCATTTCAGATATTGCCCTGAAATATGGATACCATTCACCAGATTCTTTTACAAGAGCCTTTCAAGCTTTTCATGGTGTAACGCCGTCAGAGGCCAGAATATATGGGAGATGGTTAAAAGCATACACAAGAATGACTTTTCAGCTGTTAGTGAGTAAGGAGGACAATCATGAAGCCGAAGATAAAGAAGATATTTACAGAAAACAATGACTTTCAACATATAGAAGCTCTCAAGAGAAATAGAGAGAAGAGAAACAAATACAATGAGTTTTTTATTGAAGGTGTTAAATCAATAAACTATGCGATCCAATATAATTGGAATATTAAAACTTATATATATTCAAAGGAGAAACCGCTCTCACAATGGGCGTTAAATGTACTATCTAATTCGAAGGCAGAATTACATTTGGAATTATCTCTTAAGTTAATGGAAAAATTAAGTGATAAAGAAGAGGAATACTCAGAAATATTAGCAGTTGTTAGCATGAGGAAAAATAATTTGTCAAGAATTAAGATAAAAGATGATATGTTAGTTGTTGTATTTGATAGACCTTCAAGTTATGGCAATTTAGGCACCCTTATGCGTTCCTGTGAGGCATTGAAGGTTGACGGTTTAATTGTAACAGGTCATGCTGTGGACTTATATGACACTAAAACCATAAGGGCAAGTATGGGGACCTTCTTTTCTGTTCCTTCTGTAAGGTTACAGTCACATAATGACGTTATAACATGGTTTAACGGCATAAAAAGCAGCATTAAAAACTTTAAAGTTATTGGTTCAACCTCTAAAGCGGATAAACTTGTTATGGACTCTAACTTAACAAACCCCATGGCGTTACTTATTGGTAATGAAACTTATGGGTTGAGTGATAACTATAAAGCGATTTGTGACATGCTTATAAAAATACCCATGGGCGGGGATATTACATCATTTAATGTAGCATGTGCTGGATCAATAATGCTGTATGAAATTACAAGACAACGTAAAAATATAGTATAGAATATATGCTGTATTCTTATATTGCATTATTTGGGAAAAGAACTAATGTTTCTAGAATATCGAATGTTATAGAGACAGTAATCAAAGGAGAAAGTATTATGAATTATAGATTTGCTGTAGAAAATAGGAATTATGAGGATTTCTCAAGTGGCAGAGTATTTTACAATCAGAAAGGAACAACTTCATTTCCAGTAAGATTAGCAAGTGAAATTTATCAGCTATGTAAATCTATTCTGATGAAACAAGGATGTGATAAGCCTTATGTATTATACGATCCCTGCTGCGGAGGAGCATATCTTCTAGCGTCGATTAGTTTTCTCCATGGAGAGGAGATATCAAAAATTTATGCGTCCGATGTTGATGAAACCGTAATCCCATTAGCTCAAAAAAATTTGGTTCTATTAACAAAAGAAGGTATGGCTGAGCGTATAAGAAAAATTCAAAAAATGATTGCGGAATATGGTAAGGAGTCTCACTCCCAAGCTCTGGAAAGTTCATTGAATTTAAGAAATATGCTTGAAAGGAGGGATAAATCTATAGAAGTTAAATGTTTCATTTCTGACATTACACAAAACAATAACCTTATAAATGCTACCCGTGATGTTAATATGATTATTACAGATTTACCCTATGGGGAAATTGTAAACTGGAATTCTATGGAGGATGAAAAAGGAGCTGTGGAAAAGCTCCTCGATAACGTTCTTCAAGTTATGTCAAGTGATTCGGTAATTTCAATAATTTCAAAGAGTAAAAGCAAAATAAAACATAAGAATTTTAAGCAAGTTGAGCGATTTGTAATCGGAAAACGTCAAATAACTATTCTTAAACCTATTAATACTGAGTAATAGTGGAAAAATGCAGGGTACAGTATACATGAAGGTAAAATTTTAAAATAAAGCAGTATGGTGTCTTAGTACTAATTTAAAGTTAAAGAATGGAGTTGATTTTTTGAAATCATTTAAGGTCAATATAAATACTGATCAAGCAGAAGAAATTTTAAAGGGAGAGTTTGGAGAACCTGTTACAGACCTCTCACCTATTGAAATGGGTGAGTTAAGTAAAGTGTTTAGTTTTAGGGTAAAGGATAAGCCCTATGTTGTACACTTTAGAAAAAGCAGAGAAAGTTTGGATAAGGCTGAGTATATGTATAAGTTTTATGGTGATAAATTGCCAATTCCACCTGTAGTTATGTCTGGGGAAAGTAACGAAGTATTTTTTAATATAAGCAATAAGGCGGAAGGGAGACCTGTAAGTTCCTATTCAGTTTCGGAGCAGAAAATCATTTTGGATAATTTAGCAAAGCATTTTACAAATATGAGCCAGATTATACTTGATCCTTCAAAGGGATTTGGATTAATATCTCCAGAGGGTACTGCTTATTCTAGATCCTGGGGAGAAGTTATAGCTGGATTTTTTAAAGAAGATCAGGAAGGATTTTATAAGGATTGGACAAAACTTTATAAAGAAAGTTTCCTGGAAAAGTCCCTGTTTGAGGAAGGGTATTTAGCAATGATGGAACTTATAAAGTATTCGCCAAATATACCACACCTTGTTCACGGTGATTTTCATCTAGGGAACATGTTGTCAGATGGAAAACGAGTTACTGGTATTGTTGATTGGGAACTTTCAATGTACGGTGATTTTATGTTTGATTTAGCAATATTACATCTGTGGGCACCCCACTTGGAATTCCCTCAAAAGGTAAGAAATTTATGGCTGGAGAATGGAAGTGATATAGTAAACTTTAATGAAAGACTGCGTTCTCATATGCTGTTTAAAGCAATAGACGGTCTGCGATTTTACGCTAAGCAAGGGATAAAGCCTAGTTATGACTTTATCAGAGAAAGAGTAGTGAATTTGATAAAAGGATTGTAAGTTAAGCTTAAATGAGGAGAACATTATGAATAGTGTATTAGAAAGTATAATTACAAGAAGAAGAATATGAAGTGATCGATGTGAACAAATATCAAAAGATAACCTAAAATTTATTCTTTTAGTAGGCAGTTATGCTCTAAATGCAATGTGAACTCAAAATAATAGATTCTACACAATTGGGCAAGAAATGCCTGATGGATAGTTTCTGTTATTCTAATAACGAGGGGAGGTCAAATTAATGGATTCACTTAAAAAAATGAATGAAGCATTAAGTTATATTGAAAAAAATCTTACAAATGATATTGATTTAAAAGAAGTTGAAAGAATAGCTTTGTGCTCAAAATATCATTTTCAAAGAATGTTCTCTTTCCTTGCAGGGATTACGCTATCAGAATACATTCGACGTAGACGACTTACACTTGCGGCTTTTGAGCTTAATAGTAGTAATATAAGAGTTATTGATATTGCTATAAAATATGGATATAGCTCAGCTGACTCTTTTACAAGGGCTTTTCAAAGCTTGCATGGAATCACTCCTTCTGAAGCCAGAAACGATGGTCAATCTTTAAAAGCATATCCAAGAATGACCTTTCAGGTATCAGTAAAAGGAGGGAATGAAATGAACTATCGAATCGAAGAAAAAGAAGCATTTAACATAGTTGGTATTAAGGAAAGGGTGCCTATTATTTTCAATGGAGAAAATCCAAAGATTTCTGAAATGTGGGAAAAATTAGATGGTGGAAAAATCAGTAAACTTAAGGAGTTATCAAATGTAGAGCCTATCGGATTGCTTAGTGTATCTACAAATTTTTCGGAAGGTAGAATGGAGGAAAAGGGAAAGCTGGATCATTATATTGGTGTAGCGACAAATAATCAATGCCCAAGTGATTTGGTAGAACTTAAAGTTGCAGCTTCAACATGGGCTGTGTTTGAAGCTGCAGGGCCATTTCCTGAGACACTTCAAAATGTCTGGGGACGTATTTATTCTGAATGGTTTCCATCTTCAAATTATGAAATAGCAGAAGGACCAGAAATTTTGTGGAATGAGAATAAAGATGTAACTTCACTAAAATTCAAGAGTGAAATATGGATACCGGTTACTAAAAGGAAATAGCAGTGTAATGAAACTTACTTTAGACTTCACTATGAAAGTCCTACTAAATTTCAAGGGGGCCTTAGGGGGTACATCTTTACGCAAAATCAATATTAATGCATATTAGTATCATCTTCCTATCAAAACACACGTGGAGTGCGTGGTATTGATACAGAGGAAATAGGCTGATATCAGAGGCCTTGAAGGATTTCAAGTAAATATTGAAGTGTGTTTTATGTTCCCTCAAACTGATTAGTTTGGGTGATTTTACATTAGGGGGGCTAACTTTTATGCAGAACTAGGTATATTTGTGTTGAGTTTTTTGTACTTGATTATTTTCTTTTAACCCATCATAATCCCTTTCTGAGAAAGACTGTGATGTTATTAAAATATCCGACATTCGTGTTATTTTGAAGGTTCTATATGCGTTTCTGGTTAAGCAGAAAGCTCTTTAGAAATGCTATATTATAAGTTGGAAAATTAGTAAGGTATCGAGAACTATTTTCGTTGCTATTTTATTTAGTTCAAAAAACACTATAAAATTCATTTAAAATTATCATATGTTAATGCGCTATTTTATACTACAAGTTACGATTATGCTATACAACAGAAAGGAGCGGTAAAATGAATGATAAATATACAATAAAGATTGCTCAGATGCTGGAACAATATAAAAGATATATTAACGAGGAAACCTTAAATAAGCTTATCAATTTCAATCAACTGATTCATTATAAAAAAGGTGATTTAATTCCAGCAAATCATAAAGGCTTTCTACTGCTCACTGGCATCATACGAGGTTATTACCTTGATTTAGATGGAAATGATGTTACACACATATTTGTTTTTGAAGGTACTACCTATGGCTCTGACTTTCTTACGACAGATAAACCGTATGTGTGTAATTTTGAGGCCATAGAAGAATGTACTGCAGTGGAAATCAACAGAGCTGTTTTATTGGAAGAACTCAAAAATAATCAAGGGTTGACGATGGCATATATCCGTATGCTTGAAGAAGCTTTGAAGCGAAAAATACTCCGTGAAACAAGCCTTGTAACGAAATCAGCTACGGAGAGGTATCTGGAATTGAAAAGAGCATACCCGGCAATCGAAAAAAGAGTCAGTCAGGCGCATATCGCTTCCTATCTGGGTATAACGCCCGTATCCTTAAGTCGTATTCGCAGGGTTATAAGGGAAGAAAACTAAAAAGTCAAGGAGAGATTGTGATGGGGGATAAAACAAAACAAGAACCAATCAAGTCAAAGTTTGGACATTTTACGAAACCACAAAGGCGTTAACTAGTGCTGGTGCAACAGTTGTTGTCTTAGCAAGAGATATAAAAAGGGCAAAGAAGAATTTAAGAAAGATATCTAATGTAGAAATTGAGTATCTTGATTTATTAGTGCCTAGCTCTATTGATACCTTTGCAAACAGGTTTCTAAAAAGCAATAGACCGATCCATTTTTTAATAAATCATGCAGGTATTATTGCTCCGCCTCTTACTAGAGATAAAAGAGGATATGAGTATCAATTTGCAACAAATCATCTAGGACATTTTCAACTAACTGCCAGACTATTTCCAGCACTAAAGATGGCGAATGGAGCCCGTGTCATTGAAGTTGCATCCCGTGGACACAAATTTGGTGGAATTATATTTGAAGATATAAATTTTGAAAAAACGGAGTACAATGGCATGAGAGCTTATGCACAGTCTAAAACAGCTAATATTTTGTTCATGATTAAACTAGACGAAGTTGCGAAAAAGTATAATATAAGAGCTTATGCTGCTCATCCAGGGCCAATTCCTTCATCAGACCTTTTTGCTGAAAGCGTTGTTGGCATTAAGCACCCTAAGGTTTCAGATGCCTTTAAAACAGTTGAGCAAGGAGCCTCGACTTCTGTATGGTGTGCTGTTAGCAGTGATTTAGAAAATATTGGTGGTGTTTATTGTGAAGATTGTAATATAGCTCCGGTTGTTGCTGCTCATAGTGATTCTCCATATGGGGTGCGTCCTTGGGCAATTGATATGGAACAGGCCACTCGTTTATGGGAACTTAGCGAAAAAATGTGTGACATAAAATTTATTATATAGGGCAGATTAGTTCAAACACAATTCTAATAATTGGGTGGTAGACCAGGCAATGTTTCGATTATTCTTAAACAAATGGGTAAATCTATTGATAATTTGTTTGTTTAGATAAAAGAGTTCAATATTGAAAACTGCTATTAGAAAATGGAGGAATAAATGATGAATAATGATGAAATTTTACAAAATACAATTCAAGCCCCAATTAATTCAGGGTTCAATTCTAAGACAACTGCAAAGGGAGTATTGGGCATTTATGACTTAACAGGAAAGGTTGCTATTGTGACGGGAGGTTATTCAGGGATTGGCCTTGAGACGACACGCGCATTGGCTGAAGCAGGTGCAACCGTTATTGTGCCTGTAAGAACACCAGAAAAAGCCCGAGCTGCGGTTGTAGGTATTCCAAATGTTGAATTAGATGAGCTTAATCTAATGGATCCAGATTCAATAGATGCTTTTGCACAGCGTTTTCTCGCTTCCAAAAGATTACTGCATATACTTATTAACAGTGCAGGTATAATGGCACCGCCGCTAAGACGTGATGCAAGAGGCTATGAATCCCAGTTTTCTACGAATCATCTTGGACATTTTCAGCTGACAGCAAGGTTGTGGCCTGCGCTAAAACAAGCAAAAGGAGCACGGGTTGTGGTGGTTTCTTCCCGAGGTCATCGTTTGGGAGGCATTGATTTTGAAGATCCAAACTTTGAACATAAGGATTACGATAAATGGAAAGCATATGCACAATCAAAGACAGCCAATGTCCTATTTGCACTGGAATTAGACAAACGAGGGAAAAATTACAATGTGCGGATTTTTTCTGTTCATCCAGGGTTAGTGCCATTAACTGATCTAGGAAGAGATTTGACAGAACTTAAAGTACAAAGTCGTGCTGGCAGCAACGGGAACAATTCACAGTTTAAGAATGTAGAGCAAGGAGCGGCAACCAGCGTTTGGTGTGCTACAAGCAGCCAACTTAATGGAATGGGAGGTGTCTATTGCGAGGATTGCGATACATCTACTGCCGAATCGACTGATAGTAATAGTGAGACAGGTGTGTGGCCATGGGCTATTGATCCAAAGTCTGCTGAGAAGCTTTGGGAAATAAGCGAAACGTTTACTGGTGTGAAATTTGTATTCTAAAAAAGTGCAGTGTTGCCAAATTGTTATAACAATCAATCCTGCGACCCCCGGCAGACTGTGCAAAAATTAGGTTTTAATCATGCTTATTAAATGTATTAGATATATTCAAAACCATCTTTCAGTATTCGTCTTAATTAAAGGCTAAAATAACTCCTAATTTAAGCTGCTTTTATAATGTTGTTATTAACTAAATATCCTAGGAGATTTTCAACTCCTAGGATATTTATAATTCTTTTTAAGTTGTAGGTAAAAAAGTCAATACTAATTTCTCCCCTTTACTTTTTTGAAGCCTCTCAAAAGTAAGTAGTAAAAATTCATGTTTCTTTTTAGTGTACCAAATACATACTCGATTATTTCTTGTCTTTGGATATATTTTTTAGGATTTTCTTTAACTCTCATATTTACTATATCCGTAATGTCTTCATTTACTTTTCTAGTTATTGTTCTGCCTTTGCTGGATGTAGTACATTTGTCTTTACTTAGACAATTTGTGCAAGCCTCAAAATTACAATATTTTCTTTGTGGAATATCAAACTTTTTAGTTATATACAGCAAGATCTGTCCTTCCGGACAAATATATGTGTTTTCTTGTGGATTATATTTGAATTTATCAGAAAAATACCTAAAATCACCTATACTGTTAGAATATCTAGGCTTAGAAACATAACAAATAATCTGATTTTCTTCGCAGTTTTTCAAATCAGATGTTTCGAAGTATCCTTTATCTGCTAAAACCTCAATGTTTTCTACATTGAATTTTTCTTTGGATTTTAAACTCGTATTATATAATTGTCCTTGGTCAGCTGAGTTGTTAGTTACTTCAAAAGTAGCTATTAACTTGTTTTTAGAATCCACAGCTGTTTGAATATTATAACCAACATCAGTTCCTTGATGAGAGCCAAATTTAACTGTTTTAGCATCTAAATCTGTTGGATTAATTTCATTAATTTCCTCATTCTCTAAATATTTTTCAATATCAGTATATTCGGTTATCTTGTTTTTAAGTATTTTTATTGCATGTTCAATTTTTTCTTTTTCAAGCTTGGTTTCCTCTTCATTCTCTGTTAAATCATTCTTTTCAAGGTCATGCATATACTCATTTATTTTATTTTGAGCCAATTCTCTCATTTTCGAAATTTTATTTTTACTATAATGTTTCCTCTTAGATGCTGATGCTTCAATTTTTGTTCCGTCAACGGCTATAGGTTCTTTGCCATATAAGCCAAGCTTTATGCAAAAATTATGGGGAATTACCTTTTAGAGTATTTCAGAAATCACAGCTATGGCTAGACTAAAGAATGTTACAAATAGAATAAACTAGGGTATAATTTTATACAGGATTATCTTTAGAGAACCATACCATAAATAGCGTACACTTTTGTTTACCCATTAATGTAACTTAATTTGCAATATGTTGAGTGTTTGTGGAATTATATATTATGCGTGTAAGTGTTAAGGAATGGTTAATAATAAATGACTACATATTTACCTTAATTATGTTACAATTTAATTAAATGAAAAGTAGAACTCAACTATAGTATAAATAGATGAAGGTGAATTCATGAAATTAGACAGACTATTATCAATAACAATGATGCTAATTAATAATGATATTGTTCCTGCAAAAGACTTAGCAGATAAGTTTGAAGTGTCTATAAGAACCATATACCGTGATATAGAAACACTTGGTGCTGCAGGAATTCCTGTAACATCATATCAAGGCGGTAATGGAGGCTTTGGTATCATGGAGGGTTTCAAAATAGATAAAGGGTTCCTTAGTACCCAGGACATTGATTCTCTCACGGCTATATTAAAAGGTATATCTACAATTTTTCAAAATAGAAAATATGATGATACACTGAATAAAGTGCAAAATCTTT
The DNA here is from genome assembly GCF_056135525.1 of Clostridium sp. CS1-1. Classification (NCBI taxonomy): domain Bacteria; kingdom Bacillati; phylum Bacillota; class Clostridia; order Eubacteriales; family Clostridiaceae; genus Clostridium; species Clostridium sp. CS1-1. Next base: position 1,637,107 of record NZ_CM148680.1, read on the forward strand.
CTTCTAACAAGAATAATACAACACTTATTATGGATTTTGATAATTGGGATTATTATGGCTTTATTAAGAATACTCTTAACCTAATACGAACGGCAATTGAAAAAGGTAAAATCGTTAAATTCAATTATACAAATGCTTCAGGTGAAAATATTTCAAGGAATGTGGAGCCGTTAACACTTGTATTTAAATATAATACCTGGTATCTTTATGGATTTTGTAGAGTTAAGAATGATTGCAGGCTATTTAAGGTTTCCAGGATAAGAGATTTAGAGATAACAGAAGGGATATGCTGTTTAAACAAAGAAGAAATTGAGGAACCCAAGTTTCAGTGGGAATCTGACGAAAAAGGTAATTTTATTGATCTTGAATTAAGGTTTAATTCAAATGTAGCTGCTAATGCTTTAGATTTATTTTATGGAGGAGATGTCAGCTTTAACGACGATGGTAGCATGACAGCTAAAGTGCACTGCTCGGAAGGAGAATGGATTTATAGTACAATACTGAGCTTTGGTAAAAATGTAGAGATTTTAAATCCAGCACATCTTAAAAGTATTATAAAAGAAAAAGCAAAAGAAATTTATGATTTATATTAAGAACATGACAAGCAGTTGTCATGTTCTTTTGGTTATAATAAATCAGTATTAAAAATTAACTTTATGATTAGGAGAGATAATTATGAATGAAACATTAAAAAATATTAAAAACAGAAGAAGTGTCAGAGCTTATCAAGCTGAACAAATTAAAGAAGAAGAATTGCAAATGATTTTAGAAGCAGGCATATATGCACCTAACGCAAGAAATCAGCAATCATGGCACTTTACTGTGATACAGAGCAAAGAACTCTTAGATAGGATGTCCAAAGCTGTACAGGAGGAATACAAGAAATCAAATGATAAATTTATTCACCAATTTGCTAATAATGAAAATTTTCATATATTTCATAAGGCGCCTGCAGCAATTATTTTATCAGGAGCTGAAAATGCTATGGCAGCTCAGATAGATTGTGCCCTAGCAGCAGAAAATATGATGATAGCTGCTGAGTCTATTGGTATTGGTTCCTGCTGGGTTAGTGCAGCACCGAATTTTATTAATGCTAAAAAGGATACAGATCTAAATAATCAGTTAGGTATTCCTAATGAATTTAAACCAATTTATTCAATTGCATTAGGATATAAAGCAACTGAAGCTGATAATAATATGCCTAGAAAAGCAGATGTTGTGAATTATGTTAGATAAAAGGTCCTTAAATCGTGCACTTTTAGAACGACAGTTGCTATTAAAACGAGTAAAAATGTCTGCTTATAATGCAATTGAACATCTGGCAGGAATACAATCACAGGCTCCAAACTCAGCGTATTTTGCCCTTTGGACCCGATTGCTGGATTTTCGAAAAGAAGAATTAATTAATCTGATTAATGATAGGAGTGTAGTACGCATTGCAATGATGCGTTCAACACTCCATATGGTTACTGATTGTTATTGTTTAGAATATCGTTCTTTACTCCAGCCAGTTTTAGAACGCAGTCTGAAGGGCAACTTTGGAAAGTTTCTGAAAGGCATTGATACTAATGAACTTATAACAGCAGGACGGGCAATATTAGAAGAAGAATCTCGTACATTAAATGAGCTTGGGAAATTGCTGCAGGAATATTGGCCAGACTGTGATCCATTTGCTTTAGCAAATGCAATACGAAACCTGCTTCCACTTGTGCAAGTACCTCCACGTGGCTTATGGGGTAAAAGCGGTCCGGCAGTTCATACTACTGCGGAAACATGGCTAGGAAAATCCTTATCTGAAAATACATCATTGGATGAAATGATAATTAGATATCTTGGGGCCTTCGGACCTGCCAGTGTTAAGGATATTCAAGTTTGGTCAGGACTCACCGGGATTCGGAAGGTAATAGATAAATTACGGCCAGGACTATTCACATTTTATGATGAAGGTGGGAACGAGCTGTTTGATTTGCCAGATTCGCCAAGACCGGATAAAGATACACCAGCTCCACCACGTTACTTATCTGAATTTGATAATATACTTTTGTCACATGCAGATAGAACCAGAATCATTGCAAAGAAGTATGAAGAACTGGTATTCACGAAAAATGGAATAATAAGATCAGCAGTACTAGTAGATGGTTTCGTTCAGGGAATATGGAAAATTGATAAGCAATCTAACACTGCTACTTTGAATATTGAACTGTTTAAGCCTGTTTCGAAAGAAAATCATAGAGCACTCCTAGTAGAAGGGCAGGATCTGCTAAAGTTTGCTGCACCTGATTTTGATGAACATCACATTGAGTTTGTTATTCATGATTAGGGCAGAAAGTAAATGGTATGGTAAACATATATTTTATTTTCAATTGAGTAAGGATATGTTGTATGGGGTATATGCGAATGGATTTTAAGGAGAAATGCATTTTTGCTTGAATCAATTAAAATCCACCAAAATAGGAAATTGCAGCATTTTGCGAAAAGGTATAAGCTCACGCCCCCCCGACCCTCTAAAACCGACCCCCCTAGAATTAACTGAATATTAATGCGTATTAGTATCATATCCCTGCCAAAACACACATTGAGACAGTTACGTTAATATAACTTAAATAGCTTAAAATCAAAGGGTTAGAGAAATTTAGCCCTTTTTTTCATGTGTGGTTTATGTTCCCATAAACAAGCTGATATGCTCCCTTTAAAGTAGACAGATTAAAAAATAAAAAATCTGTTACTAGAAAGGTGGTATTTTTGTTTAGGGGGGGTAACAAATACGCAGAACTAAGGATATTTGTGCTAAGGTTTAGGTATTGCGTAAATGTTTATGTTGGATTAGTAGAACAATACAATCTATAAACTATGTAAAACAACTCAATAAGTAATAAATTTTTAAAGGAAGTTTCAAAATGTTTCAGGATGTTTGTCATATTTAGTGATGGCAGTGGGATTATCAAGTAAAAAGGCACTCATATTTGAGCCTAGCTTCTACTTGCACTATTATAAGGTGATTGTTATCATCTTTAGTATTATTTTAAATCTCGCTGAGAAAAATAAATATATCATATTGACACTAATGCTACTGCGTGATACTATATAGTAGTAGTAAGTAATACAGAATATCAGTAATGCTAGATAGTGAAGAGGTGATTTATTTGGAAAACATAACAGAAATGTTAAAAGGTGTACTTGAAGGATGTGTTCTTGAAATTATTAGTCATGAGGAGATATATGGTTATGAAATTACTAAGAGGCTGAATGCGCTTGGATTTTCAGATGTTGTAGACGGGACAGTATATACTATTTTGGTGCGACTTGAGAAAAATAAATTGGTGGAAATTACGAAAAAGAAATCCGATATGGGACCGCCGCGAAAGTTTTTTACCCTTAATGATGCGGGACGCGAGGAGTTGAGGAAGTTCTGGAAAAGGTGGGAATTTGTTGCAACAAAAATAAACCAATTAAAGGAGGAAAAGTAATTATGATGGAACTTTTTAAAAGAATAGTAGGGGATAAAAAAGAGTACAAGCAACAGATGGCACGGGTAGAAATGCTGCCTCATGACTATCAATTCGTATATAAAAAAATCCAAGAATATATGTGGAATTTTGCGGCAGGAAACGGCTATGACATGTTGAAGATTCAATATGAATTGATAGATTTGTTCGAGGCCGGCGCAGCTGAAGGCAAGCATGTATTAGAAATCACTGGCGAAGACGCGGCAGCGTTCTGTGATGAACTTCTGCGCAACGCCAAAACATATACGGAAAACTGGCGTAAGAAACTAAACCGCGACATATTGAATAAATTCGGAAAGGTGAACGATTCAAAATGATTGATTTAGCCATAACCATAAAAGGATTGAAAAAAACTACAAAAAGATGTTCTGAATTGCGCCCACTTTGATCCGGGGGCAAATAACTGCGGAAGTTCTGGGAAAGATGGGAATTCGTATCATCAAAAATTAACGAGTTAAAGGAGAATAAATAATGAATTTTTGGGAAAAAATTACGGGAAGTGACATGACTAAAGAAATGAAAACTTTTGAATCCCGAGCGCAAAAGCTACCATCTGATTATCAAACTGCATGGGAAAAAATTAAGGCTAATCTTTGGGGCCACTCAGATTTCACCGGTCGAAATCTCATGCCAATTCTTGACGGTGTGCTTGGCCTGCTGGAAGAAACCGCTGCGGAGGGTCAGAGTGTACAAGAGGCTTTGGGTGACGATATCGAAGGCTTCTGCTTAGCCCTGGTTGGCGAAGAAGGGGCAAACTCTTTTCGCGACAAATGGCGCAAGCAACTTAACAATAATATCACTAAAAAATTAGGTAAATAGGAGGACAAAATGAGAATACAAGATATTATCGAAGGCAAAAAAGAGTGGAGAGCCCACGTGGCGCGTGTGAAAGCACTCCCAAAAGATTTTCAGATTGTTTATAAAGAGATTCAAAAATATCTCTTTAAGGTTGGCCCTGTTGAGCTAACCGACGGGATAGGTTTGCTCTCGGGGATTATGGATCTTTTTGAAGAGGGTGCGGCCTTGGGGAAAGGTGTGCTGGAAGTGACGGGCAGTGACGTAGCTGCTTTTTGCGACGATCTAATCAAAGATTCAAAAACTTACGCTGACATCTATCAAGAATCTGTTGGCCAAGAAGTTAACAAGGTTATAAAAAAGGTTACGGATAAAACAAAGTAAAAGGAAGATATGGGGATTGAAAAAGCAATTGATGTGAAAGGTCTGTGCTCCCGCAAAAGGGGAGCATACTGAAAAGCAGCTTAATGTTTGTATGCACTAAAATCATAGTAGTGAACAAAAATATGAAATAAGGGGATGGTAAAGTGTGTAAAAACGAGTGGATATTATGCCCAGTGTGTAGCAACAAAACAAGGCTCAAGATACGTGAGGATACAGTGCTTGAAAACTTCCCACTATTTTGTCCCAAGTGTAAACAGGAAACCATAATCAATGTAAAACAACTGAATGTAACAGTTATCAAAGAGCCAGACGCTAAGACGCAGAGCCGATAACCGTGAGTTAAATCACAGTTATCGGCTCTTTTTTAGGATAACACTCAAGCTGTATTGAAAGGATTATACGCAGATTTGAGTAAGGCTACTATATTGTAGAGGAGGAAAAGAAAATGAAAGAAAATATCATACAAATTAAAGGGGTAAAGAAATCTTACAAAGATGTAGAAGTACTCAGAGGAGTAGATTTTGAAGTAGAGCAGGGAGGTATCTTTGCATTACTAGGTTCCAATGGAGCCGGAAAAACAACAATGATTAGAATCATGGCTACTTTACTTAAAGCAGATGCTGGAAGTGTTGTGATAAATGGTTTTGACATTGAAAAAAATCCAGGGGAGATTAGAGGTTCTATCAGTCTTACTGGTCAGTTTGCTGCTATTGATGAAATTTTGACTGGACGTGAAAATCTTCAAATGATAGCAAAACTTAGACATCTTAAAAATCCAAATCAAGTAGCAGATGAGTTAATTAATCGTTTTTGTATGTCAGAGGCTGCAGACCGAAGAGTAGGTACTTACTCTGGAGGTATGAAAAGAAGAATTGATATCGCAATGAGTCTTGTGGGAAATCCAAAGATTATTTTCCTAGATGAGCCATCGACAGGTCTTGACCCAGAAGCACGTTTAGAAGTTTGGAAGATTGTAAAAGAGTTATCAACTGCAGGAACTACAGTATTCTTAACTACTCAATATTTAGAGGAAGCAGAACAACTTGCAGATAAAATCGCTATTCTTCATGGGGGAAAAATCATTGCTCTAGATACGTTAGAAGGATTGAAAAAATTATTTCCACCTGCAAAAGTTGAATATGTTGAGAAACAACCTACATTGGAAGAAATATTCCTAACAATCATTGGTAAAAAGGAGGAGAAATAAATGGAATCTACAAATAAATATTTTCTCAAAGATATGAGTGTTATGTTTGGACGTTCTATGCATCATATTTTTAGAAGTATGGACACAATTATTACAGTTTGTATCACACCAATTGCCATGATGTTATTATTCGTTTATGTATTTGGTGGTGCAATCCAAACAGGTACAAAAAATTATGTCAATTATCTATTACCAGGTATAATGCTAATGGCCATTGGTAGTGGGATTGCATATGTAGCTTACCGTTTGTATATAGATAAAGAACGTGGTATTTTTGAACGTTTCCACTCTATGCCTATAGCTCGTTCTACAGTATTATGGGGACATGTATTAACTTCATTAATTTCTAATGGAATTTCTGTAGTAGTGATTATACTTGTTGCATTATTAATGGGTTTCCGTTCTTCAGCGGGAATCTTAGAATGGTTAGCGGTATTTGGAATTCTTGGGATCTTTACACTTGGTTTGACTTGGATTGCTGTAATTGCGGGACTTGCTGCTAAAACACCAGATGGTGCAGGGGCCTTCTCTTACCCAATCATCTTCTTGCCATTTATCAGTTCTGCCTTTGTACCGACAGATACTATGCCTTCAGCAGTACGTGCTTTTGCAGAAAATCAACCTGTAACTCCTATCGTAGAAGCTATTCGTAATTTATTAGCAAACCAACCAGTAGGAAATGATATCTGGGTTGCCCTTGCTTGGTGTATAGCAATAATAATTGTTGCTTATATCTTTGCAATGAGGATCTATAAAAAATTATGACCTATATTTATATAAGTACATCTAGTTTAGAAATTTAAAGAGCTCGTAATATTATTAAATGGTAATTTATTTATAAAAAATCAACTACTCTCCCACTTTTATTATATCATATGAAATTTATAAATAACAGGCTTATAATTTGCTCTTATTGCGGGTATTATAGAAGCAGATATCACTTCATAGAGAATTGTTTCACCCATACCTAGAAAAGAGGAAGGAGAATATATATGAATTCATATGTGCTTAGCTTTCAGGAAATTGATAAAACAAAGATTTCCGTGGTGGGGGGGAAAGGCGCCAACCTAGGGGAACTATCCAAGATTTATGGGATTCCAGTACCAGAAGGTTTTTGTGTTACCACAGAAGCATATAAAAAGATAACTGAAAATAATCAGGAACTTAACGGTTTATTAGATGAATTATCGAATCTTAGAGTAGAAGATAGGGAAAAAGTTGGTGAAGTTAGCAAGAAAATTCGCATGGTCATCAAAAAAATACCCATTTCTAAGGATATAACTGAAGAAATCGCGGGTTATCTCACAAAGTTTGGTGAAAAAGATGCCTATGCTGTGCGTTCCAGTGCAACTGCAGAGGATTTACCGACAGCCTCCTTTGCAGGCCAACAGGATACCTATTTGAACATTATCGGAAGAGAGGCAATCCTAAGGCATATCAGCAAGTGTTGGGCATCGTTATTTACCGAGAGGGCAGTAATTTACCGCCTTCAAAACGGCTTCGATCATCGTAAAGTACACCTGTCTGTGGTTGTTCAGAAGATGGTCTTCCCGCAGACGGCAGGAATTTTGTTTACTGTGGACCCAGTCACTTCTAATAGGAAGGTGTTATCTATTGATGCCAGCTTCGGACTTGGTGAGGCCCTGGTCTCCGGCCTAGTGAATGCTGATAATTATAAAGTACGTAACAGCAAGGTTGTCGATAAGAAGATATCCACCAAGAAGCTAGCTATTTATGCCTTAAAAGATGGCGGTACGAGAGAACAACAGATTGAACCTGAGATGCAGAATATGCAAGCGCTCACCGATGAGCAGATTTTACAGCTTGAGTACATGGGCAGAAAGATTGAAGAGCATTTCGGCCACCCACAGGACATCGAATGGTGTTTGGCTCATGATACATTTTATATTGTCCAGAGTCGCCCAATCACTACTTTATATCCAATCCCTGAAGCGAAGGATGAAGAAAATCACGTCTATGTATCTGTAGGTCATCAACAAATGATGACAGACCCCTTAAAGCCACTAGGAATGTCTTTAATGGAGTTAGTATCTTTTGGACACAGGTTTAAAGCTGGTGGAAGGTTGTTTGTTGATGTGGCACAAATGCTGGCGTCACCTGACAGCAGAAAAATGTTATTAAATAATATGGGACAACACGATCCGCTCATGAAAGATGCACTTATGACCATAATAGAGCGAGATTTCATAAAATGTTTACCAAATGATAAAGAGAACCAGAGTAACCGTAAAAGCAATAAAGTTAAGTCATCTATGGATTCGGAGGCACAAATCGAAAGCAACCCGACAATCGTTTCTGACTTGATTAAAAAGAGTCAAAGATCCATAGAAGAGTTAAAACAAAAAATTCAAACAAAATCAGGATCAGATTTAATTGACTTTATTTTGGAAGATATTCAGGAATTAAAGAAGATTTTATTTGACCCACAAAGTACAGCTGTATTTATGGCTGCTATAAATGCCTCATCATGGACCAATGAAAAAATGAAGGAGTGGCTAGGTGAAAAAAATGCAGCAGACATACTTTCTCAATCTGTACCAAACAATATTACTTCGGAAATGGGTCTAGCGCTATTGGATGTAGCAGATGTGATTCGTCCTTACCCAGAAGTGATTGATTATTTACAACATGTAAAAGATGGTAACTTTTTGGAGGAACTGGTTAAGTTTGATGGTGGACAGAAAACTCGAGATGCAATCTTGTCTTATCTCAACAAATACGGAATGCGATGCAGCGGAGAAATCGATATTACTAGAACTCGTTGGAGCGAAAAACCAATCACACTTGTCCCTATGATTCTTAGCAATATCAAAAATTTTGAGCCTAATGCCGGCAATCGAAAATTTGAGCAAGGACGACAGGAAGCTTTGAAAAAAGAACAGGAGTTATTAGATCGATTGAAGCAATTACCGGATGGTGAACAAAAAGCCAAAGAAACAAAAGGTCAGATCGACCTAATTCGGAATTTTATCGGTTATCGTGAATATCCAAAGTACGGCATGGTTAGTCGTTACTTTGTTTATAAGCAGGCTTTAATGAAAGAAGCCGAACAACTCGTACAAACAGGCGTTATTCATGAAAAAGAAGATATATATTATCTCACTTTTGAAGAACTTCGTGAAGTTGTGCGCACAAATAAACTGGATTACCAGATCATCAGAAAAGGTCAAGATGAATACAAATTATATGAAAAACTGACACCCCCACGTGTTATCACCTCTGATGGTGAAACACTCTCCGGTAAGTACAAACGAGAAAATATCCCAGTGGGCGCTATTGTAGGTCTATCTGTCTCATCTGGAGTTATAGAGGGGCGAGCGCGTGTCATCTTAAACATGGAAGATGCTGATCTAGAAGATGGAGATATATTAGTCACCTCCTTTACCGACCCTAGCTGGACACCATTGTTTGTATCCATAAAAGGCCTAGTCACCGAAGTTGGTGGACTGATGACCCATGGAGCAGTTATCGCACGTGAATATGGCTTACCAGCAGTTGTCGGAGTAGAGAATGCTACCAAGCTGATCAAAGACGGACAGAGAATCCGGGTGAATGGAACTGAAGGGTATGTAGAAATCCTATAAGGAGGAAGATGTTATCTTTATCCTGGGGAACTAAATAAAAGATGAAAGCTAGGAAGGTGATCCAATTAGGGTCGCTTTCTTATTTATGCTTTTTTTATCAACGTGCGCTTCAACAATCTTCTGTATCATAGAAAATAATTAGTTTCTAAAAATAGGAATTACCTTATCTTTCAGCATATTGAAATAGAAAGAAGTAAGCTGCTCCATTAGCAGATAAACTTAGCCATAATTACACAATTAAGCGATTTGGTGCTTCTTAGACAGACAGTACTATTGACTTAGAGTTAACTCCATATGATATACTAAAAAATGCCTTGAAAAAAACTTTAGAATTAAGGCAATTTTGTAAGTAAAATCACAGATAAATATGAAAATATAGTGAGATAATATCTTTATGAAAACTTTATTTGATAAAACAAATATTGGAACTATGAAGCTAAAGAACAGACTAGTTCGTGTAGTAGCTGGTGATAGACATTGTAGAAACGGCCACATAACGGAAAAAGACTTTGAAGTATATGAAGATTCATTTATTGCAGAATATGAAAAGTTGACGGATATGGTTCATAGCCAGGATGCAAATATCATAATGCAATTAGTATATTGTGGTACATGGATGCAGTATAGATCTAAGGAAGAACTTTATTTTAAAGAGTATAATGAAAAAATCGCAGAAGAAGAAAAACAAAGTCAATAGCTTTAAAATTCAAGGAGGCTAATATCCTACCTGAGAGTGTGGCTTGTAGATTGGGTAAATATAATAACTGCGGCTGTTTCTTTTTACCTTTTAAATAAAGTATTTATATAAAAAATTAAAATATATCAAAAAGTATGAAAAAGGAAGGTATTAAATTGAGTAAAGTATATTTTATTAAGAATTCAGAATCTGATTATAATCAGATTGGAAAAGATGCTTTGGAGCTATTGAAAAAAATAGTATCGGAAACTGGACATAAATTTGAGAGAGAAGTACCTATAAAGGTTCACTTTGGTGAAAAAGGAAATGAAACCTTTATACCTGCAAAATGTTACGAGGAAACCATAAGTTATCTGAAAGAAAAGGGAGTATTTCCATCTTACATTGAAACCAATGTGTTGTATAGGGGATCAAGGACTACCACAGAGATTCATATTGAAACAGCAAAATCCCATGGCTTCACACAGATTCCCATTATAATAGCAGATGGAGACATTGGAACAGAGTACAATGAAATAGAAATAAATAAAGAGTATATCAAGAAATGCAAAATAGGCAAGGGATATGGGAAATTCAAACAACTTATTGTTATGAGCCATTTCAAAGGGCATATAGCAGCGGGATTTGGTGGAGCTCTAAAGCAGCTTGCTATGGGTTTTGCTGCTAGAGGCGGAAAGCTGGAGCAGCATTCAGGGATATCTCCTGTAGTAAATGCTAAAGAATGTATCTCTTGTGGTATTTGTATAAATAAATGTAACTTTGGTGCCATCCAAAAGTCAGATGTTGCGGTAATTGATGAGAGTAAATGTATTGGTTGTGCTGGTTGTATTGCAGTTTGCCCTAAGGGTGCAATCGAAAACACTTGGGGAGGGGCCCATTTTTTTGAGAAGCTCTCAGAATATGCCTACGGAGCATCAAAAGACAAGGATATCATATATGTTAACTTTCTTCACAATATCACCAAGGAATGCGACTGCGCGGGTATACATATGAAACCAATTGTAAGCAATATCGGTATTCTTGCTGGAAAAGATCCTGTTGCCCTGGATACAGCATGCCTGGATCTGGTTAAGAAAAATAGCGGCGAAAAACTTTTTGAAAAAGGTAGGAAATCTCTTCAACATGCAGAAAAGATTGGACTAGGAACAATGGAGTACCAGATCATTGAAATTAGCAAGTTATAGTAGAGGATAACTTCAAGCTGCTGAAACGTAGATATTCTATGGTTGGCAGTTGACCTTTCTATGGTATTCTATAAGTTGACAGGAGGATAAAAATAATGTCTAAGAGACTAAAGACAGCTTTTGATTATAAAACGAAGGAAGAGTTTCCAACTAAATTGATGGATTGGATTGGCGATGTTTTTTACGATATTCTTCCGGAACAGGGATATGAGGTACGTGAGGAACAAATATATACTGCTTTTCAGCTTGCAGATGCAGTTTGTAATAAAAAAGTTCATCTAGCTGAAGCTGAGGTAGGTACTGGCAAGACCTTTGCTTACTTACTCACAGCAATTGCCTATGCCCGTTTCAGTGGAAAACCTGCGGTAATTGCATGTGCCTCAACAGCACTTCAGGAGCAGCTGGCAGGTCCAAAGGGAGATATTCAAGTCCTTTCCCACATACTGGGATTAGAAATAGATGTGCGAATGGCAAAGGATCCCCGTCAGTATATTTGTGATGAGAAAGTTAGTGGAGCAGGAGGAGTGTTTGGCGATACTACAGACTCTGATGAGATTAATCAATGGTTAGTAAATACTAAAAAAGGTGAGCGCTCAGAAATGCCGCATATATCTGATACTGTATGGAGACAGATTGGATGGAATGAGACTATGTCCTGTGATGTCTGTTATAGAAAAGGATTTTGCAGACTTGTCAGGGCAAGAGAACATTACAGGCCTGCCAGGGATTTAATTATCGCTGATCATGGAATATTTTTTGAGGATCTATGGACACGGGATGAACGGATTGCCGACGGCAAAATGCCCCTCCTTCCCAATTACTCGATGGTTATTTTTGATGAAGGGCATAAAGTTATGCTGCCGGCAGCCATGCGTGCTGGAAGAAAAATTGATAAGGATGATATTGATAACATCATCCTTTCAATAGAAGAAATTCAGGGAGCTAGAACGTCACTGGTTTCAACTGCAGTTGCCTTGGAAGAGTCCACTCATAATTTTTTTGAAAGGCTCAATCACTGTATAATTGATGATGAGCAATCGGATCGTATCGCTGTTCGCATAGATAATGAACTGCTCAAAGCAGCTGATGCTTTTCGTAAAGCACTAGATCAGTTGTTGTTAGAGATGCAAATTGAGAAAGAACTATACATAGAAGCTTTGCTAGAAAGTACAATAAATACTTTTGAAACTCAAATAGAAAGATCAATTACGGCCCTGACTAGGTTTGTCAGGAACAAAAGTACCGAGGTTATTACCTGGGTAGATAGGTCAGATGGTAGCTTTTGGGTAGTTCCTCGCAATTTGAGCAATATGCTGGATAAACATCTGTTTCAGAAGAAATTGCCTGTGGTGTTTACTTCAGGAACCTTAAGTAATGAGGGAGATTTTGGTTACTTTACTCGAACTCTTGGCTTAAAAGAACCTTCTAAATCCACTGTTGGAAGCCCCTTTGATATTGAGGAGCAGGCGGTTGTTTACTTGACTGAGCCCTCCGCAGAGGACACTGGTGATACCAAGTTTTCACGTAAAATAAAAGAACTAGTATCTCTGCTGAAAGAAAATGGAGGAAGAGCCCTGATACTCACTAACTCCTTGACTGAAGTCAGGAAAATAAGAAAAGAAATTAGGGGCTATCAGCTGCCTTTTGAAGTTCTATGGGAGGATAAAGGTGAACGTGGATATCTTGTTCAAAGATTTCGCGAAGAAGTATCATCTGTATTAGTCGGTGCTAACTTTTGGGAGGGAATTGATGTGCCTGGAGAGTCTCTATCTCTCGTTGTAATTTGGAAACTTCCCTTTCCGTCTCTAGATCCTTTGATTGAAATGAGGCGTAAAGAAGCAGAGAAGGAGGGAATGAACCCACTTATAGCCGTAGACTATCCTGAAATGGGATTAAAGTTAAAACAAGGCTGCGGAAGATTAATTAGAACCAAGTATGATCGGGGAGCAATAGCCGTCATGGAGTCAGTAACGGGAACTCCATGGGAAAAGGTGGTCATGGGGGCTCTACCTCGAGGAGCCAAAATCAAAACAATTCAAGTAAAATAGTTTATTAAGTTATTTAAGTTTACGACTATCTACATTTCCTTTGTTCAAATTCTAGAGCCTTTAAATATAAAGGAAAATCTTCTTCAGAAGATTGAAGAAATAAAAAGATTTCATACCCAAAGTATAACATGACGTGATGCTGTCATGTTATAAGTATTATAATAATGAGGTGGTTAAGAAACTTTATAGGAGTGATCTAAAATGATAAATAAAGAAAAAGAAACAGAACAAGTCTTTACACACAGGAAAGTTATTGTCAAAGAGGTACCTATCCATGTAGTAGAAGCAGGTTCAATATCAAAGCCTGTAGTATTTTTTATTCACGGGTGGCCGACACGTTGGTTAGAATTTGAAGTCGTTATGGCGGTACTTTCCGAGGATTATCATGTAGTAGCCATCGACCTACCCGGCATCGGAGACTCGGAAATTCCGCTGAAGTCATACAGTAAACGCAATATAGCGAAGTATGTTTACGGTATTATGGACACCATGAATTTGTCCGATGTAACTTTAGTCGGATGTGATGTTGGGGGGCAGGTAACCTATGCTTTTTTGAAGAGTTTTCCTAATAGGATTTCACGCGCAGTTATTATGAATGTAGCCATCCCTGGAATTGAACCGTGGGATGCGGTAAAAACAAATCCCTACATTTGGCATTTTGCTTTTCATTCCATACCTGAATTACCTGAAAAACTTATTACAGGTAATGAAATATCATATTTTTCATATTTTTATGATGTAATGGCTGGAAAGGGTAAGAAAATGAGCAATGCACACAGAAAGTCATATGCCGAAGCCTATACCCGTCCAGAGGCTTTGAAAGCAGGATTTGATTTTTATAGATGTTTCGCTATGGATGAAAAAGATAATATGGAATCCAAAAGTGACATTGTATCGATGCCGATTCTTTACTTGCGAGGAGAAGATGAACACGTAAATATCGAAACATACATGAAAGGATTTAGAGAAAGCGGCCTGAAGAATATCCAAATGAAGATAATTGAAAACTGCGGACATTATTCAGCGGATGAACAGCCTGAAGAAGTTGCATCTGCCATAAAAGAGTTTATAAGCAATACGAAAAATACTATGTAGGTAGCATATATTAAGTATATCTGAAAAACACATATGTCATACTGTAAATGAGAAAAAGCCTAACTAGGTAAACTATGATCTAAGGCCAATTATAGAGAACATGATTAAATGACAGATTTGCGAACTATATTAAAACATCACTTTTAACTGATACGTTGAACCGTATCATAAGTAAGGTGAGACACTTAAGAAGAGTTGAACAATTGGACGTGATGAGGTGCTTCCAATTTTGATAAAAGAACTAAATCTCTAAAAGCGATAGCTTGCTACTGATTAAATCAACACTTATATAGAAAAAATAAGAAGCGAAGTTTCTTTCTCAAGGAAGATTCGCTTCTCACATTTTGCAAGCCTTTTAAAGGAGTGATAAAATGTATAAAAAAGTGGAAGATAGGAAAATTTGAAAAAACATATCAAGAACAATCTTTCTTCGGGATTATTTTGTACTCTTATTTTGATTATCTTAAGCAAACATATAAGGATAAAGAAGATAAAAAGATTAACTTAGTTTTTAAATATTATCAGGGAATTCAAAAAATACTCAACGGAAATCTTGAGAATGTTGGCAACACTGGCTCATTGGATAAGTATGAGATTATAAATAAAGAGAAATGGTTATCAGTATCTTCAGAAATAAATAAATTCGATGAAGATTTTAAAGAGCAATATGGTAGTCAGTTTGCAACAACAGAAAGTAGATAGCTAATGCTGTTCGCTTTTGAACACTACTAGATGCTTTTAACTTATTGAGATGTCTGGGTAATTTTGATGAATATGGCAAAACGATTCTTATGGTAAAAAAGTTATTAGAATAAAATAAAGTTATCATTACTAAAGAAGCATCTGTTAATAACAGGTGCTTTTTGCACGGGTATTTTTAACAAGGAAACATATATTAGCTACACTTGGGTTTGTGATGAAAATGACTTTTAGAGAAGGTTCTAATAAAAAAATTTAATATATATATATAAACGTAACAGTTAATATATACATTTCATGAGTATGCTGTGAAGTACGTTGATTAAAAGGAGGGAAATATATGTTTTTTAACACTACGGTACAACATGAAAATTTGAGGGCGAAAATCAGAGAGTTTGCAGAAGAGGAGGTTAAACCTATTGCATTTATGCTGGATCAGGAAAATAAATTCCCATCAGAAGCCATTCATAAGTTGGCTAATATGGGCATGATGGGAATACCATATTCGAAGGAGTACGGCGGAGCTGGTCTGGATATAATCAGCTATGCAATAGCCGTAGAAGAGTTATCAAGAGTGGACGGTGGTACAGGCGTAATACTTTCTGCTCATACATCTTTGGGAGCATATCCAATTGCCGCATATGGAACGGAAGATCAGAAAAAGAAATACTTAGTCCCACTGGCAAAAGGAGAAAAGCTTGGTGCATTCGGGCTCACCGAGGAAAATGCTGGTAGTGACGCCGGAGGTACGGAGACTACTGCTGTCTTAGAAGGTGATTATTATATTTTAAATGGTGAAAAAATATTTATTACTAACGCAGGTGAGGCTGAAATTTACATTGTTTTTGCAGTTACTACACCGAATACAGGTACTCGTGGTATCAGTGCATTTATTGTGGAGAAGGGCTGGGAAGGCTTTAGTTTTGGCAAACATTACGACAAGATGGGTATTCGCTCTTCTGCTACTGCACAGCTAATTTTCAACGACGTGAAAGTCCCTAAGGAAAATCTATTGGGTAAGGAGGGCGAAGGTTTCAAGATTGCTATGTCCACCTTGGATGGTGGTCGTATTGGTATTGCGGCTCAGGCTCTCGGTATCGCACAAGGTGCTTATGAGCATGCACTTGAATATTCAAAAGAAAGAGTTCAATTTGGAAAACCTATCTGCCAGCAACAAATTATAGCATTTAAGTTGGCCGATATGGCGACAAAGCTTAGGGCGGCTAGATTGCTTGTTTACAGTGCAGCAGAGTTGAAAGAAAATCATGAGCGTTATAGTATGGAAGCAGCTATGGCGAAACAATATGCTTCTGACGTTTGCATTGAAATTGTCAACGATGCTCTTCAAATATTTGGCGGAAGCGGCTATCTGAAAGGAATGGAAGTTGAGCGTGCTTACAGAGATGCTAAGATTTGTACAATATATGAAGGAACCAATGAGATTCAGCGTATAGTTATTTCTTCCCAAATTATTGGTAGGATGCCGAAGATTGAGCGTGCAGATAAAGCTTCTCAACATGGACCTGAGACAGGTTATCGCAAAAAAGTGATTTTTAATAAAGGAACTCCTGAAGAAAGAGTTAATGCACTTGTGGAAGCTCTTAAGGCAGAGGGCTATGATTTCACCGTTGGAATACCTCTGGATACTCCTATCAGTGAGGCTGAAAGAGTAGTCAGTGCAGGTTTAGGCATAGGGGAAAAAGAAAATATGAAGCTTATAGAAGCCTTGGCAGTACAAGCCGGTGCAGCTATAGGTTCTTCCCGTCCAGTAGCTGAAACGCTTAAATATTTACCACTTAATCGTTATGTTGGTATGTCTGGTCAAAAATTCAACGGAAATCTTTATATTGCCTGCGGTATTTCAGGTGCAGCTCAACATTTGAAGGGTATAAAGGATGCCACTACAGTTGTTGCTATAAACATTGATTCTAATGCGAAAATTTTCAAGAATGCAGACTATGGTATCATTGGAGATTTAATGAAAATATTGCCATTGCTCACTGCCGCTTTAGACAATGGAGAATCAAAGAAAGAGGCGCCGCCAATGAAGAAGATGAAGAGAGCCCTTCAAAAGAAGGAAGTCCCAGCTTGGAAACATTATGTCTGTAATGGATGCGGTTACGAATATGATCCTGGCTTAGGTGATGCTGAAGGTGGAGTACTTCCGGGAACACTCTTTGAAAATCTACCTGAGGAGTGGAGCTGCCCTGCTTGTGGAGAAGAAAAAAATATGTTTATAGAAGGCTAATCTATATAATAAGTAAGCATAATAATGTGTATTTAGCATAAAGGAGGATTAAATCCATGTATTGTGTTAGAAAAATAACAGAAGATCTTTATTGGGTTGGTGGCAACGATCGTCGCCTTGCTCTTTTTGAAAACATTCATCCCATTCCAAGAGGTGTTTCCTATAACTCGTATCTGCTTCTAGATGAGAAAAACGTACTCTTTGACACGGTGGACTGGTCAATTTGCCGTCAGTTCCTTGAGAATGTTCAAGCGCTTCTAGGAGACAGACCTTTAGATTATATGGTAATCAACCATGTGGAGCCAGATCATGCAGCATCTATTGAAGAGATTATTCTTCGTCATCCGAATGTAAAGATTGTATGCACAGAAAAAGCTTCCATGTTTATGCGTCAGTTCGGTTTCCATATTGATGACAAAGTAATCGAAGTCAAAGAAGGCGATACAATGTCCTTTGGAAAGCATAACGTTATGTTTGTGGCTGCTCCAATGGTGCATTGGCCAGAAGCTATGGTAACATATGATACTACAAGCGGAGTACTATTTTCCGCTGATGCCTTCGGAACTTTCGGCGCCTTGGATGGTAAGCTGTTTAATGACGAGATAAACTTTGACCGAGACTGGCTTGACGATGCTAGAAGGTATTATACAAACATTGTAGGCAAGTACGGTCCTCATGTTCAGCTTCTGCTAAAGAAGGCTAGCAGTCTAGACATCAAGGTTATCTGTCCACTGCACGGACCGGTATGGCATAATGATTTCGGGTACTTGCTAGATAAGTATGATAAGTGGAGTCGTTATGAGCCTGAGGAAAAGGGAGTAATGATTGTTTATGGAACAATGTACGGCAATACAGAGGCCGCCGCTAATGATTTGGCAACAAGGTTAGTAAAAAAGGGAATGACAAATGTGGTTATGTATGACGTTTCAAAAACTCATGTTTCCTATTTGATTTCCGAGACATTCAAGTATAGTAATGTGGTTCTTGCTTGTGTAACTTACAACTTGAAGATTTATCCACCGATGCTGAATTATATAATAGATATGAAGGCATTAAACCTTCAAAAACGTACTTTCGCTCTAATAGAAAATGGCTCGTGGGCTCCTCAATCTGGCAAATTGATGCGTGGACTTTTGGAAGAGATGAAAGAAATGACTATTTTAGACAATGGGATGTCATTGAACTCTAGCATGAAGGATGATGACGCGAATTCAATGGAGGATCTTGCTGACAGCATTATCCAGTCAATGAAGTGATTTTAGAAAAACATAAATTTTGGACCGACTCATGAAACAAACTCGTGAGTCGGTCCTTTCCATCATACATATACGATCGCCCATAAATGGCTTAACTAGCTTTTAACACCGTATTATTCAATCTATCAATAAAGACGTAAGGATTCTGGAGCATTGTAGTCTGAAGGGTATAACAAGAAAGAAGTTGACGCAATATAGTAATAAAATATAAAAATGGAGCAATCAGACCTGTAAATATAAATAGTGCAGCTACTACAGTAGAGAATTATAAAAGGCTGAAAGGGTATAGTGTCATAGTAATTATATGGTAAAATGTAATTATTAATCAAGTTATCTAATAAAGGAGGAATAAAGCATGTTGTTATTTGCAATTATTGGTATATTTTCAGCGATAGGTATTCGAATTGGAATTGTTAAGAACAACAAAAAGCTATTAAAAACCTCTTTGATAGTATTATTGGTGGATGTTGCTCTTTTTATAATAGGCTCCATTATGTATGCGATGTATGAGTGATAATAGTGTTCTATTTAGCATTACTATTTTATTAACAGTATTAATAAGTATTAATTAAAGTAATATTTACGTCGTCATCTTCTTAAAAGATGGCATTTTTATTTCTTAGTTTTGTGACGAATAGTAATTTATAGCCAATTAAAATTCATACGAATTTTTGATTAAAGATAGTAAGCTAAATTAATATTAAAAAAATAAATTTATAAGTATGTTATTTTTAGTAGTATCAATTTTTGAATTTTTTATCCCATTGTGCATTTAATGATTGTGAGGTGAAAGAAATGAATGCAATAAATATAGCGAATCTTAGAAAATCCTTTGATGGGCAGACTAATGCATTGAATAATATAAGCCTAAGTATACCTAGGGGTGAGATATTTGGCTTTCTTGGTCCGAATGGCTCCGGAAAAACTACTACTGTTAGAATTCTCAATGGAATTCTTTCAGCAACTTCAGGCCAGGCTGAAATCTTAGGAAAACCTGTTAAGGAAAATACCCCTGAGCTTCATAGGCTCTGTGGAGTTATGACCGAGAGTGCTTCCTGCTATGAAAACCTTACTGCTGAGCAAAATTTAATATTTTTTGGAAAAATGTATGGTATGGAAGAAAATCTGGTTAAAGAACGTACCAATTCCATATTGAAAAAGCTAGAATTATTAGATGTAAAGGATAGGAAGGTAAAAGCTTTCAGTACAGGAATGAGAAAGAGAATTTCCTTAGCCATTGCTCTCGTTCACAGTCCTCAGGTTTTATTTCTTGATGAGCCTACTTCCGGCTTGGATCCGGAAAATGCACTTAATGTCACAAGACTTATAAAAGAACTTACAGAAGAAAATGAAGTTACAATTTTTCTTTGTACCCATCAATTAAAATATGCGGAAGATATATGTACACTTTATGGTTTTATAAATAAAGGTAATATACTGGGCTTCGGTACTTTTGATGAACTTGCTTCAAAGAAAAACGCCAGCCTTCAATTAAAAATTAGAGGAAAAAATATTTCTGAGAAGCTTGGTTTTCTTCATGAGGATAATAATTTATACAGCAAGCTTATTTCAGGAGACAAAGAAGTGACCCCTCTTCTTCAAAGTATATTGACAAACGGCGGGGAAATTTATGAGGTTGTACAACAAAAATGGTCCTTGGAACAATTGTACTTTAAGTATATAAAAGGCATATCTGATGATGCAACGCTATAAGAACGGAGGGGTTTAATATGAATAGAAGTGAAAAAGCATTAATCTATAAAGATTTAAATGAAATAACAAGCGCAAAGCAGGTAATTCTACCAATGACTATTGTACCGATTATTCTGATTGTAATCATACCTTTGGGTCTACTGATAGGTGCCAATTTTATTGGAAATGACTCAAGTATGATAAGAGAGTTTGGACCTCTTATCAAAAAATTACCCTCCGAGTATATGATATATACTCCTGCCCAACTTTTAATAAAAATTGTTATAAACTATATGTTTCCATCATACTTCCTTATAATTCCCATAATGTGTTCAGGAATTATTGGAGCAAGTAGTTTTGTAGGCGAAAAAGAACACAAAACACTTGAGACACTACTTTACACACCAATATCTATGGAACAGCTGCTAAGGGCAAAAATTTTAGGGGTTTTTATACCCGCTTATATTATAACTCTAATTTCCTTTGTACTCTTTGGTATTATAGTAAATATAGGCGGCTTCATCCATTTTAAAGGGCTTATTTTCCCTGATATAAAATGGCTCATAATCATACTTTGGATTTCACCTGCAGTTAATTTACTATCCTTAATCTTTACGGTGATGGTATCCGCAAAGTCAAAAACCTTTCAAGAATCCCAACAGGTAAGTGGTCTTCTTGTTCTTCCTGTAATTCTCATATTGGTAGGTCAGATGACCGGTGTGCTTATGCTCAGTAACCTTGTTATGTTTATAGCAGGTATGGTTCTCTTTATAATTGATTATATATTAATAAAAAGGATTTCCTCAAAATTTATTCCTGAGAAACTGATTTAAACATAAGTTGTTGGTCTTTGATGGGGTTTAGCTAAGTTGCAAGGTCAAACTTTATTGCGGCAATTCTTGTGCATATCATATTATTATGTTTTAAATATTTTTAAAAAAGTTTTTAAATTGAATGTAGTGGAAAAAGCATCCGTTATTTATTCAAATGCTGGAAATCTAATTATCTCAATTGTTATATTGAATATCATCTGTTACATTGTTTGTATCCATAAAAGGCCTAGTCACCGAAGTTGGTGGACTGATGAATAAGATTTTAGAAAAGAGGAATTAAATCCATTTGGATACGTAGTTGACTTGTTGAAATAGATGTACAGTAATAGTGTTAAAATGAAATGCACTCTGCGAATTCTCGATTTCGGGAATCCACAG
Organism: Clostridium sp. CS1-1; assembly: GCF_056135525.1. Lineage (NCBI taxonomy): Bacteria > Bacillati > Bacillota > Clostridia > Eubacteriales > Clostridiaceae > Clostridium > Clostridium sp. CS1-1. The sequence continues at coordinate 1,658,734 of NZ_CM148680.1, forward strand.
AGTGCATTTGTTGTAAAAATTATTATCAATAGTTCTATTTTTCATCTAAATATTTATGATATTCCGCAGGAACATTCTCTGTTTTCATATTATCGTGAACGGCGCATGTTCCGGCTTTTTTTGCGGTTTCATAATACCAGCATTTGTAATTTAACATATCCAGCATATTTTGCATTTCTTTCATCTGCTTTATCACAGAATCTCGCTGTAATTCTATGATAGATAGGCGCTCATCTATCTTGGAATCGCCTTCCATGCAGCAGTCAATAAAATGTTTGATGTCCTTGATGGGCATACCTGTTTTTTTCAAGCATTCAATAATTTTTAACCATGACATATCTTCATCTTTGAACATGCGTATACCGCCACTGGAGCGTTCTACAAATGGAAGTAATCCCTCTTTATCATAATATCTTAATGTTGAAGCAGCAACGTTAAGTTGCTTTGCCGCTTCACCGACTGTATAAATCATTCTATTTCCTCCAAAATAATTTTATAAAAAGCATTGACTTAAAGTTAACTTTAAGTTGTAGAATTGTATCTAACTTATTAGTTAGAGTTTAACACAAACAATATTATGAATTCAATGGAGGAATTAATAAGCGCTATGTCCTTTATGAATTTCCCTTTGATGAACTATATCAAATCAATCTCGCCAAGACCAATTTTGTTTATCATTGGTGAACATGCGCATCCTAGATATTTTAGTGAAGATGCATACGAAATGGCTGCTGAGCCTAAAGAATTGTATGTGGTTCCTGATGCTGGTGATGTGGATCTCTACGATAAAATAGATTTAATTCCCTTTGATAAGTTAGAATCATTTTTTACAGAAAATATGTAAATGGATATTGCACTGATGTCAAAAAACGCATTGTATTAAAGTTAACCTTAAGGTAGAGAACTATATCGAACTCAATGGTTAAACTTTAATACAAGCAATATTTTAATTCAATAAAAGTCTTATTGATAAGGAGGGTACCAATGGATATACATGATTTCTTAGCGCACTTGAACCGAGGTGAAGCGGTTGAGGGTGATTCGAAAATGCACCGAATGATGCACAATGTCTCGCATGAGGCGTTGAAATTAACTGCTGATCTGAACGGACATTATCATACTCTGGAAGAAATTCGGGAACTGTTTTTCATGCTAATTGGTAAAACGGTAGACAAAACATTTGCTATGTTACCTCCTTTTTATACGGACTACAGAAAGAACATCTCTGTGGGCAAGAATGTATTTATCAATTCGGGCTGCCGTTTTCAAGACCAGGTCGGCATTACAATTGGCGATGGTGCTCTCGTTGGGCACAATTTGTGTTCTATGTAGGATGGCCTATGCATGGGCAGCGTTTGCATTGGCCAAAGAAGTATACGTTGAATAATCAGCGAAGTGAATAATGAATGGAGAGGTGGCTATCATATGGAAAGAAAAGAAATAGAAAACGTATCTGATTTTATATTGGGCGAGGAAAATGTAGCATTTGCGTCATATTTTATTGGAAAAAGCTACTTAAGCCTCTTGAATGATAAGGAAGTAGGAATCTTTAATGTTACCTTTGAACCGGGATGCCGTAACAATTGGCATATTCATCATGGCTGCGGACAGATACTGATTTGTGCGGGTGGACATGGCTGGTATCAAGAATACGGGAAAGATGCTCGGCTTTTGAAAAGCGGTGATGTAGTGTATATCGCACCGGAGATTAAACACTGGCATGGCGCTGTGAATGATGAAGCATTTACACATCTGTCCTTATCAGTTCCGACGAAAGGTTCAAGCAATGAATAGTGTGAACCTGTAACGGATGAGGAATATAGTAAACTGAAATAAATCAAAATGAGTAGATAGACCGCCGATTAAGGATAATAAGTTCTTGATCCGTAGTTTTTTGCTTTTGACAGATTGAAAAGTTCATAATAGCAAGCCATAATTGTATTATACAATTTGAAGTAGCGGAAATCTCATGTACGGGAAGATAAAGTATAAATGTATCTTGGATATGTCCTCTCAGACTGATTAAAATATACCCTTTATCAAGGAAATTTTAGATAGTTTGGAGGGGATTTTCATATAGGGGTCCGCCACATTAGTGAATATTGAGATGATTTTGTGCTAAGGTTTGGATTTTGCTGAAATTTATACTTGACTATGACGTAAGGTCATAGCGTATTATATATTTATACTCGAAAGTTAATATAGTAAAACTAATAGTTTAGTATTCACAGCAGGTTAAATTGTATTGAGCATATTTAAATATGGAATGAATCATTTATGAACAACTCGATAAATAGGAATTTCACGAAAGGAAATAACATATATGAAGAATACACTGATTGTTTATTATTCACTTTTTGAAAATACAAAGAATTTAGCGTTAGAAATAGCAAAACAGACTGGTGGAGCTATAAGAGAATTAATTCCTGATAAAAATTATTCCTTTGATTATAATACTGCCGTTAAAGAGGTAAGGAATCAAATTGCTCGAGGATTTTGCCCTAACCTAGTATCTGGAAATGAGCCGATAGATGATTATCAGACAATATTTATAGGTACACCGAACTGGCTTAAAACATTTGCCCCTCCAGTCATGAGCTTCATTAAGCAACATGATTTTACAGGTAAAACGATAATTCCATTCTGTACTCATGGAGGCGGTGGATTTTGCCAAATTGAAAATGATATAGCTAGAGAGTGCTCAAAATCTATCATTCTACCTGGTATCGCTGTAAATGGTATTGTTGCATCTGGAGAGGTTACAAAATGGCTTGAGACAATTAGAGACGAATTATAGACAGGAGACAAGGATTTTAGAATGAAGAAACTATTTTTAACCGTTAAGGATATTGTTCAGATAACAGGAATAACTCCAAGAACATTACATTATTACGATAAAATAAATCTATTAAAGCCAAGTCGTAAGTCAGAAAATGGTTATAGAGTTTATGATAGAAATGATTTAGAAAACCTTCAAACGATTTTGTTTTTTAAGGAGATGGATTTAACTTTAAAAGAAATATCAAATATTATGCAGCTTACAAAACAAGAACAACATAAGATATTAGAAATGCATTACCAAACTTTAATATTAAAGCAACAGAGATTAGGAACAATTATTAATGCATTAGAAGATTACCTATCGGGTGAAGAGCTATTTAACTTGAATATATTTAACAATTCAACAGTTCTACCGTTACAGGAGCAGTATGATCGTGAAGCCAAAATATTGTATGGTGAAACAGAGAAATACAAAGAGTATGAGAGAAACCTAGAAAAACTGACTAATGATGAGAAAGTAGAGTTATATTATGAATTTGAAAAAAATGCGAAAAAAATATTTAAAGCATTAGCAACATATATTAATGAACCTCCTTCATCTAATGAGGTTCAAAAATTAATTACAGAATGGAAAACTCACTTAGAGCAATATATGGTTTGTGATAAAGACATACTAGAATGTATTGCAAATACATACAAATCTGATAACAGATTTAAAAAGTACTTCAACCAATTCAGTGATAAGGATTTGAGTGATTTCCTTTATCACGCAATCATGTACTATTGTCAAAAATAGATGAGCTGTTTATGATAGTAAATAGAAAAATTAGGATACTATAGTATTTAATGAATCAGGGCTTGATTTGCTAATCAATGCATATCATTGAATTAGAGGCTGCATATCCTGTTGCAATTGCAGAATTTGCGATGATATCTGGATTAAATGAGCATCTTCAGATGGCAAAGCGAGCATTGAAGATTAAAGATATTTAAAAATAGGCCATATCAGACGGTCTTTAGCCCCCTAATTTTAGGGGGCTATTATATACTCAAATAAGTTTTTAGATATCTTCTATCGGCTGATACACATATAATTCACAATAATTATCTTTTGACATAGATGTATCTATATATTCAAATCTAAAGGTATCGGCAAATTTATAGCCTGATTTAAAAATCCATTTAGAGTATAATTGTACTAATAGTCGGCCTACATGTCTACCATTAATATCATCTGGACTAAAAAAACCAATAAAACGAAATACAACATATTTGTGACTTGGTATAGAAATGCCAGTCATTCCTTTCGGTATTTTAGTCAAATCAGATACTTGTACACTTGGCATGTAATATATGAATCCATTGCTGCTCCAGTCTGTATACCCAAAATACACATGAGGATTTATAACATTATTAATTTCATGTTTATGATTATAAAAAAAGTCCCTTCCGTATGTATTTGCAGTTTTATCACCGGATTTGCTTAATATTTTATGCTTAATACCCGTTAAATTAAATTTTTGTTTAAAAATAAAATGTGGATTATAAGTAATTGAATTTCCTAGAGATAAAATATCGTTAGTATTAATTTTTTCTTTAATTACTAAACTTAATGAACTTTGATCTGATCTTACCTTTAGTGGAGTGCACCCAAAGTTCTTTTTAAAAGCCCTTATATAAGATTGTTCATAATCAAAACCGTAATTTAATGCAATATCTATAATTCTCATATTAGTGTTTATAAGTTCATTAATGCTTGATGTTAGTTTTCGTGATTGAACATATTCAATAATAGACTCTCCTGTTAAGGATTTAAATGATCTATGTAAATAATATTTTGATATTCCAGTATAGGAAGATACGTCATCTAAGGAAATCTTATTATATAAATTATTCTCAATATAATCTACAGTCGCAATGATAGCTTCTTTTAAGTCTTTCATATTTAAAACACCTTTTCTTATTGATAGTTATTTAATTAAAAAGCAATAAATGTTCATTTTAATTAGTATAATCTACTACAATTATATTCAAAGGCGATAGTTAATCAATTCAATTTATTATATCTATTAAAATGAATAAAGTAAATACTATACAAATTAGAAAAGTTTATACTATATAACTTTTTTAAATTAGGAGGTTTCTTTTATATGAATAGAAGAGTAGTTATTACAGGAATGGGATCAGTTACATCTCTTGGAATAGGTGCATATAATCTTTGGCAGTCAATAAAAAGCGGAAAATCTGGAATCAGCATGATTGAAAGAATAGATGTTTCTAATTTACCAACTAAAGTTGGAGCTGAAATAAAGGACTTTGATCCAAGTAACTTTATTGAGAAAAAAGAACTGAGAAGAATGGATAGATTTGCACAATTTGCTCTAGCATCTGCACAAATGGCAATAGAAGATTCAAAAATTGATTTAGAAAAAACAGATAAAGAGCGTATAGGAATAATAATAGGCACAGGTATAGGCGGAATCGAAACTACGCTTTCAGAGCATAGTAAATTTATTGAAAAAGGTTATCGGAAGGTGAGTCCATTTTTAGTACCGATGATGATACCAAACATTGCTTCAGGACTTATAGCAATAAAGTATGGGATTAAAGGATTTAATGAGTGCTCTGTAACAGCCTGCGCTTCCTCTACTAATTCCATAGGTGATTCTTTTAAAGTAATTCAAAGGAATGATGCAGACATAATGATTGCTGGAGGATCAGAGGCACCTATTATAGGATTAACTTTGGCAGGCTTTTGTGCTAGTAAGGCTATGACAGTAAACAATGATCCGGCTACAGCTTGTAGGCCGTTTGACTTGGAGAGGAATGGGTTTGTATTAGGGGAAGGTTCTGGTGTACTTATACTTGAAGAGCTTGAACACGCTCTAAAAAGAGGAGCTAATATTATTGCTGAAATAGTTGGTTATGGATGTACAAATGATGCATTCCATATAACTGCGCCTGCTGAAGGTGGGGAAGGCGCTGCAAGATGTATGAAACTTGCAATTGAAGATGCTGGCATAAATCCTTGTGATATAGGTTACATAAATGCACATGGAACCTCAACGAAACCAAATGATAAAAATGAAACTGCTGCCGTGAAAAGTGTTTTCGGTAGGCATGCATATGAACTTTCAATTAGCTCGACAAAATCTATGTCTGGTCACTTACTAGGAGCATCAGGTGCTATTGAAGCTATTATAACAGCACTGGCGCTCAAGGAGAGTTTTTTACCACCAACAATAAATTATAAAACTCCAGATCCAGAATGTGATTTATACTATATACCTAATGAAGGTAAAGAAGAAAATGTTGCTTATGCTTTGTCTAATTCTTTTGGATTTGGAGGGCATAATGCATCATTAGTTTTAAAATCTTTTAATTAAGTATGCATGTTTATATTGACCTTAGAAGGAATAACTTATTAGCCAGTATATAATTGAAACACAAGAGTTAACAAAAAAATATGGAGATTTTAGAATTAAAGCCAGCAGGAGTGCTGGCCTTAATTAATTTATATATCACTATAAATACTAATTTATATTATTTTCATTCATGCTGAGTAATAATTTATTGATAGATTTATCTAAATGATTATTGTTTGGATAATTTATCCATTCGTCAGAAACTGTAATGTATTTACAGTCATTAGACTTCTTTTTTAAATAAGCATAAATTATTTCAGCCTCATCAATTTCTTCTTTTCCAATATCCACTGAACTTTTTGTAGTTTCATTATTAAAATAATATAGAATTTTAGTTTTGAAAACAGATTTTAATTCTTCTAGATTACAGCTTGCTAGTTCATATTTTTCACTAAAAAGTACTTTATTTCCTCGAATAAGAAAAAGTTTAAGGGTAGTATCATTTAAGTATTCTAATAAAGCAATATTTTTATTTACTTCCGTAAATTCCATAATTTTGGCTTTATTTATTAGGTAATTTACTGCACTTATATAGTCCCTATACTTAGCAGCGGTTTCAAAATCGAATCTTTCTGATGCACTTGTCATTTTATTTTTCATATCTAGGATAATGCTTTTATCAGTACCATCTAGCAGCTTTATTATTTTGTCAAATATAGCAATATACTCGTCCTTAGGAGGATTATCTAAACACATACCAATACACAAGCCCAAAGAATAATTTAAACAAGATGAAGATTTTCGTGAATTATTGCTACATAGAATTTTGCAACTCTCTCTTATACCTTGAACTCCACGTTCTACTGTATTACTCTTTGTGTATGGTCCAAAATAAAGATTTCCATCCTCTTTATTAGCTTCACTAGAGACTTCAATGTCAGGATAGTTTTTATCAATCTTTATCTTTATATAAGAATAAGATTTAGGACTTTTCATTAGCTTATTATATATAGGTTTTATTTCTTTTATTAATTTACACTCTAGCATAAAGGCCTCAAATTCTGTATCAGTAAGTATATACTCAAAGTCTTTCAGGTTTTTAATTAATTTAACGACCTTTGGAGAGCGTGACTCCAGATTCTGAAAATATGATCCAACTCTATTTTTTAGATTTTTCGACTTTCCTACATAAATTATACTATTTAGGGAGTCTTTCATAAGATATACTCCAGGGGATGAAGGAAGGTTTTTAGCCTTTTCTTTTAAGTTCATACTATCACCTCCAAAAACTGCATAACAACTAAATTTTATCATGGAATTTAGTAAATATAAAGCAACCCTTGAAAATTAAAGGGTTGCTATTTTGTCCTCAAAAATTTAGTGGTTTAACAACTAGAGAAGAAATAACTACTACATATGATGAATATGAAGCATCTCAGGTAATTGAGGTTAAAAATGAATCAGTACAACAACTTAAAGAAAAACCACAAACACATATAATGGAAAAGGATCAAAAATCAGCTATTTGGGATATTGCTCAAGCCAAAGGTATGAGTCTAGATGGGTTAAAACAATATACAATGAGAGAACTTGGAACTCCACTAAACAATTTAACCTATGAACAGGCTAATGAATTGCTGAATATGATTAATAAATACTTACCAGATGAAATCCCAACTGTAGAAGCAGAACAGGTAGAACTTACACCAGAGGAGCAGGAAGTATTAAACGAATTTGCAGCAACAGAGGAGGTATAGAGTTGGATTTAAAAACAGTTGAATGTAATAAGTGCGGCAAAGAGATTCAGTTTGATTACACTGAAAACCCTTTTTACATATGTTCATTTTACGGGCATAACGAGGAAGCTGAAATAGATTATGTTGAGGAACAAAGGCAATTAGAGGAAGAAACACTAAGAAGTGTAACACAACCATGTTAGGAGGTGGCAGTATGGATAAAGACTTTAAAACACTAGTAGAAAGCGTAAATACTCAGTTGATTGTATTGCTCAGAAGTGAATACAAAATACATTATGCAGAAAACTTAGAGCTCTTTATTTCTGGAGTTAGGTATGACAGTGAAGATGACATGATAAAGTTTGACCTTCTCGAAGAAAAGTAAAATGCATTCTCGGCAAAGGATGCACACTTAAAGAAACATTCTGGATAAGAGCCTGGCAGCTCTTGTCCTCCAGTATAACATAAATACAAGTGTATACTCAATAATTAGTATATGGACAAACTGAAAAATTTATACGTGGGGAATGTTAGAGAATATATATAAAACTAAAAATTATGAATTAGAAATTTCAGACGCTGAAACTAAGCTGATATTAGCAGAAGAAGTAAAAGTAACTGAGGAAAGATTTTCCGAAATTCCAAATAAATGTCTTGACTTAGGCTTATTTGATAAAAACTTATTTGAAGAATATCAAACATTGACTAGTGAGGCAATAAAAATACGAACAGAGCCTGTTGAAAGTAAAAGGGTACTCAATAAACCTAGTTATGAAAGCAAAAAAGATATCAATAAGGAAGTTTCGGCAGAGATTTCGGCAGGGGTTTCAGATGGAGAAACTATGTCTAAAAGTACACAAAGTAAAGTAAAGGAAAGAAAAGAAGAGAACTCTCTCAGTGAAAAAGCAATAGAGTTATTTAAGTATTACGAGGAATTAAAACCAATGCAAAGTATTACACAACTACATGAAAAAAATACTTAAAGATTGGACCGCGGAAGGCAAAGAAAAGCAGAGGGGAGATAAGCTTAAAGATGGAGATACGTATGAAGTTGAGGTGTACTCAGATAGCAGTAAAAGCTGGAGGTTAGGTGTATATGAAACACGAGAAAGAGCTTTGGAAGTATTAGAAATGATAGAGCGAATATTAATCCTAGGATGTGAGCATGATGATATGAATGGCAGCAGAAGAATACAGAAACAATTTGTATTTTATATGCCAGAGAGTTAACCCAGAAACTGAATAATTTGCGACATAACTATTGAATTTTGAGATACGAACAGTGGTCTTTGAAAATTGAATAATATGGTGTTAAAAAGAAGAACTTGTCTCCTGATTAGTTATAAAATCTGTAGCAAAGATACATCTAACAAATTCTAGAGATGATATTCTATATAGTTTCGTGGTATTATATAACATAATGGGATATATTAGTATATATAATCTTTATTGAAACTTTCTTTAAAAATTTTCAATAAAAGAGTGAATGGGGATGTATATTTTATGAAAAAAAATTTAATTTTATTAACTTGAGAAGAGGGTTATTAATATTTTCTACTGCTGCAGTATTGGTGTCATTTGGATATTACAAAATCACTAATATTTCCAACAATATTGTAATGGCTAGTAGTAATGCCACAGTAAGCCAAGACACAAATGCAGATTCATTTGACGTTAATGTTGATTTGCACTACAAAATAACTCTTGATGACAAAGTAAAAGGAACTAATCCTAATATAATTAAAGCTACAAGACAAGCAATTTTTGATACGGATTATTTCTTTGCTAGACTACAGCATTATAATGGATATTCAGTAAATAACGATGTGCTCATTTTTAATGTAAAAGAAATCGCACAAAATTGCGCCTGGGAGGTTGATTTTAGAATAAAGAAATCAGGATCAGAATCATATGATACAGACTCCTATTGTCATGCTAATATAATAAAACAAAAAGATGGTAGTTATATAGGTAACATGTCTCATTCAAGTCCTTATATGCCAACAGGAGAAACATATTAGATGGAAACTCTAAGTACTCAATGAATTAAAGAGACTACGAAATATTCCTATTTAAAGTCATAACTAAAAAACGAATAATTTACTAGAACACCGTGTTATTCAAACATGAATTTTGCGGTGTTTTTTCGTCGCAATTCAAAAAAATTGTAAAGCATGAATAATTGATGAATGCTGAAATGAAATGTACTAGGCTGTGGACAAACTGTGAATTGTGTGGATAAAAATGGAAATTAGACATTTAGAAACTTATTTTAAATGAAACTAATGGGTTTAAGAAGAAATAAGAAAATGGGTTATGACAGCAGTAAATGGACCCTGAAAGATGTGTTTGGAAAGTTAAAGGAAGAGTTTTATGAACTTGAAGAAGCAATAGAAGAGGGAGATGCTATTCATATAGATGAAGAGGTTTTAGATGTATTTCAAGTATCTATAGGAACGATGTACAAGCTGTTTAAGAAGGGACTAAATATAGAGCAGCTATTCTATAGGCATAATAAAAAGCTAATAGACAGAGAGTGGGAGTATAAGGCAATCATAAAGATACATGTAAATGGAAAATAGCTAAATTTTAAGCATAGATATAGCAAATTTTAAAAATAAGCATGGTAGGAATAAAAGATATGTTTTGAAATTAAATAAGTTTAAAACAGCTATAAAGTAATTTTGCAAGAGCTGTGTACTAGAGTATTAAGATTATAAAACATTGGCCAAGTAACTAAAATCCTGGTTACTAGTCCAGAAAGGAAAATTGAATGACAAATAAAGAGAAGTTTATAGAATATGCAAAGAGAAGGCTAAAGGATAAAGAGTATAAAAGAAGAGCTCTGCAATGTGACTTGAGCTCAATAAAAATAATAGCAATAGAAAAGACTTCAAGAAGAAAAATAGGTCAAATTACAAGGTGGTAGTAAATGAAAAAAGCTGTATATGAAGGAGTTAAAGAACGGTCTGGAGGGTTATGTGAGGTTTGTGGTTCTAATCAATTAGTCGAAATTCATCATATAGTCCATGGAAAAGGTAAAAGGAATCAATTTGAAACTGTAGATAATTGCATAGACCTATGCTGGAATCATCATAAAGGGAATGCTGGAGTTCATGGAAAGAATGGCCACGAGTTAGACATAAAGCTTAAAAGGCAGTTACAAGATAAGTACTACACTATGGGATATACAGAAGACCAGGTAAGAGAAAAAATGGGAGGTAAGATATATTATAGATAGTAAATAATAATGTAATTATTATAAATAGTAGTGACATAACGAGTTAAATAAGATTTTGTTTCTTTAAAACTTTATAGAATTTGTAGGATATAAGTAGTGAAATAAAGTATGAAAAGTATGTTGCGACTATATTCCAATGATTGTAGTAAGCTACTCTGCCAATCAATACTGCATATCCTTCTATTAATGTTATTATTAAACTTGTTATAGGCAAGCCAATATAGGCACTAACATCATACTTTCTCATAAATTCAATACTAATACATGGGTAAATGCAAAACAACCCTATGTTGAATGGTATTCCTGAAAGATTAAGAAGTCTAAACGGATATAGGTTCCAAAAATAGTAGAATCCAAAATCATCAACTACAAATGATATAAGACTAGCAAAGGGAGCAAGGTAATATATAATCTTACGTTCACGGACAATAATTAAGGCAATTACCCAAGGGATAATAAAACCTAATATAATATTTAAAATCATAAAAGACACCTCTATAGTAGTATTTTAGATCAATAATTTATAGGATGTTAATTTTATAATTATTTATTCCTAAAGAATTATCTATAAGAATTAATTAGATTTTGACATTTTATTTAGTACATAATACAAATAAGAATCAAATGAAAGTAGGCTGTAAAAATGAGTAAACAATATATAAAACTAACACTAGTAGAAATGTATGCAATAAAACATGGACTACAAAAAGCATTACCAGATAAAAGACTACAACTAGAACTTGCAGTTATAAAAAAATGATACAGAGGATATAAAAAAATTCCAGAAAGATATAGTACAAGAAAGGGCTCTTATACAAAGGTTTGAGCGTGAGATAAGAGACTTTAGGGAGGAAAACAATATTAAGTAGGAGGTAAGGTAATGTTAACTATCATTGAAGTCATAAGATATAAGACATTTAAGGAGAGGCTTCAATTGGTTAAGAAATATACAGGAAAAGCTTATATTGAGGTGTGTGAGGGATATTTATATAGAGAGAGAATGGAGGAAGAGATATGTTTGGTACAATACTTACGGTAACACTTATAACTCTTATAATAACTCCAGCAATAACACTAGCTTTATGCAAGGTGGTAAAAGAGGAAGATGAAGTTTTAGAGTATCTAGAAAGAATAGGTATAAAGAGGGACAAGTATGATAGATAAAGAGGCATTTAGAAAAACAGAAGGTAGATTATATAGATACTATAGACAGTTAAAAGAGATAGACAAGTCAGAGTATAGATGTGAGGTATTAGAACAACGAAAGGAAAGAATAAGGCAAGATTTAAGAGAAACTAACATATCAATTGAGCCAGAAAGCAAGTCTATAGATTATAGTCAGTAGAGGATTCAAAATTCCTCCTCTGAAACCTCATATGCAGAAGCAGCAGTAAATAGAAAGAGAGAAGATGTAGGGAGCATACATAGATTTGTGTAAATCAAATCTATGTATGCTTTTTTTATGTATGTATAGCTGGTATTTATGGGAATAATAACCACAATGATTTATGAAGGGAGAAAAAGAAATGAAACAATTACAAATACCAGATATAGATTTAAATAAAGAACTAAATAAATGTAAGAGTATGGAGGATTTAGTTGGAAAGAATGGGCTAATGCAACGGTTATTTGGCAACATAATTCAGCAATTCTTAGAGGCTGAGATGGAAGAACATCTCGGTAGAGAGAAGTATGAGAGAGAGAACAATGATAATAAGAACTACAGAAATGGCTATAGTAAGAAGAATATTAGAACCAGCTTCGGAGAAGTTGATGTAAGTGTGCCAAGAGACCGAAAATCAGAATTTGAGCCTAGGATTGTGAAGAAATATGAAACAGTTTGTAATGAGCTTGATAAAAAGGTTATAGGTCTATATGCAAGAGGCATGTCTGTGGACGATATTAAATCAGAAATTGATGAACTTTATGGAGTTGATATATCTCCTACGATGATTTCAAAAATAACAGATAAGGTTATCGAAACGGCTATCGCCTGGCAAAATAGGTCGTTAGACCTTGTATACCCTATAGTTTATATGGATGCTATTCATTTTAAGGTTAAAGAAGAACATAGGATTGTAAGTAAGGCTGCATACATTTGTATGGCTTTAGATACTAAGGGTTATAAGGATATACTTGGTATTTGGATTGGAGAACAGGAAGGAGCTAAGTTCTGGTTATCAGTTTGTAACGACCTTAAAAATAGAGGGGTAAGGGATATACTAATTGCCTGTATGGATGGTCTTAAAGGTTTGCCTGATGCTATAAAAGCTGTGTTCCCTAATGTAAGTATACAAAACTGCATAATACACCAGATTAGAAATTCTATAAGATATGTAGCTTCAAAGGACAGTAAGGCTTTTATGAAGGATTTAAAATCTGTATATCAAGCAACAAGTGAGCAAATAGCTCTAAATTCCCTTCAAACTTTGGAAGACACTTGGGGAGAAAAGTATTCAATAGTTATACAGTCTTGGAAGAATAACTGGGAGAACTTATCTACATATTTTGCTTTTCCACCAGAGATTAGAAGAATAATATATACTACAAATGCTTTAGAGGGATTCAACAGGCAGCTAAGAAAATTTACTAAGATTAGAACATCATTCCCTACGGATGATTCATTGATGAAAGCTCTATATTTAGCTACAGAGCAGATTATGAGAAAATGGACTTCGCCGAGTCAGAACTGGTTCTTAACATTAGCTCAACTTAGTATAATGTTTGAAGATAGGCTTGAACAATATATCTAAAAAGCTACGCTTGTACTTTTTTGAATAAAAGAGAATAATAATGAAAAAATTACAAACAATACTAACAGATAAAAGCTATACTACGACATTATCTAGTATTACCACAAAAAGTAAAAATTACTACAGGAATTTTTTCCTATAGTAATTTCCAATTAAGTTAGACCTCATCTATATAATTTTACACAAACCTATGAACGTTCTCAAGATGTAGTACAGGCTGTTTCGAAAATGCTAAGCCTATAGGTTCTTAATATTATGAATTTAGGGGCTCGACTGAGTCCCTTTTTCCGTGGCATTTATGCCAAGCTTAATCCAAGCTCATTGGTGCATAAACATTGTATTTAAAAGCCGGGTACATGGCTTCATTCACCATTTTGCTTTCCTCCCTGTTGTTGCAGTATGCCTTTATGGAAAGCGTCTTTATCATCATTTTGTCATAGACAACGCTGGTTTTTGTGGCAATGTTTGCGCTTCTTAAAATATCTGCAAACTCTTTGCCGCTGTCCATATTGTCTGCTGTGATATCAAAGATGTAAAGCTTCTCCTTCTCAGACTTTTTAACGACAAGCCCCGGAATCAGAGTCCCTATAAATGTTGCGGTACATATCGCCATGATGCTGAGTATACCATCTGACTTTGCCATCCTCACAACAGCAAGCATGTATACAGTTGTAGACAACGCTGCTAGCAAGCTCGAAAAGAAGAATTTTTCACGGGTTAGATATATATTTTTCATTGTACCCAGAGTGTTGTCGAGCAGTTTAAGTAAAAATACTATTAAAATTTCCATTTTACCTCCTGATTTTGTTGCAATAAAAAAACAAAAACTCTTGTAATAAAAATCACAAGAGCCGAATAATATCTTAATTTATTGATAAAATTGTTTTGCACCATAGGGTGCGTCCTTATGCAATTATATTAGTATATCATAAAATATATAGATTGTCTACATATTAATAGTTGAGTTTTCATGTTTTATCCATTTGCAAGTAAAATACAAATATTATATAAAAAGGTAGAACAAAATCGGAGCAAAAGTATATTAAAAATGGTTTATAATAGTAATATAGAAAACTTGAATTAGAGACTGTGATATACGCTAGGGGCTACAAACTGGTGGCACAGTAAAGAGCACTTAGTTAAATCCAAGTGCTTATTTATTTACATAGAGTTAACAAATTACATAAATATGTAATAAAATTGACATAAATATGTAACAATTACTATTTATAATAATAAGTGTACTAAGGAATTAGGCCTTAGAGGAATTAAAAAGTATATAATAAGTCCCCTTTATTATATATAGCAGATAAGCACTGGTAGAAATACTGGTGCTTATTTATTTTGGAAAAGGAGAGAGAATATGCTAAACATCTATACAAGCTATAAATGTAAAACATGTAAACTAGATTTTATACTGTTATCTGAAGATGCAGATAAAATACTAAAGGATAGATATTTAGTATGTCCTTATTGTTGTAGTAAGAGAGTAGATAAAGAAAATGTTGCAGATAGCTTAAAAGACTACATGAGGGAAAGAAGTTATAAGAAAGTACATGGAGTTATAAAGCAAATAAAATAAATCTTTATTAATTTTATTTTATAAAAGAAAATTAATAAACACGATAAATCAAGATGTTTCACTAAATTTATTATTATTTAAAACCATACAAAGAATTTATAAGATAAAAAATTGATGTATTAAATATTACAATAATTTTGATTTACAATGCTAAAAGAGAAAATGTGAGGGATTGTATTTTCAAGGTGTATAGGGGGTTTATTAGATATAAATAAAATAACTAGTAAAGCTAAATCTACTAGTTGTTTTATAATTTTTATTAATATTATTCATTAATACACCTTTTTTTGAATAATTTCATACAATAGCATAACATAGAAGCGTGAGAAAATGAAACAATAGGATACGTATTCGAAGAAATAGCGTTGTAATTTGCTTTGTTAATTAAATATGTTGGAAAATGAGTGTATTTAGCTTAATTTAAGTGGTTTCATTTTGTTAATATTATTATTTTATAAAAGGAAGGTGAGCGTGTGAGTAAGAGATATAAATTTAATACTAGATGGAATAAAGATATATTAAGATGCGTATGGCTATATAGAAATGCATGTTGTGATAGATTTAAAACCTGTGAAGTATTAGAAATTACACTTGATCCTTATGGCGATTTAGAAGAATGTATGAGACAACGTAGATATAAAAGAGATAAGGGTGCAATTAGGCAGAGGTAAAAGAAAGATAATGAAAATACTTAAGCAAGCATATAAGGTAATTAAGACTATCCTGTGTGCTATTTTATTTTCAGAGATTATTATTTAGGCATTAATGAAATCAAGTCAAGATAAGAATAAAAAGTGTTACTTAAATTGAATTGTTATGCAATAAATTTTATTAACTTAATATTTAACAAGCCAGATTGTAAAAGGGGTTTAACCCAGATACAATCTGGCTATAGTCCATTATCTAACAGATGTACTAAATATCAATAGGAAAATGATAACCATAGCAAGAATAAAAAACACTCTTGCAGGTAATCTTATTTAGTTTTTCCTCCTGTATTTATATCGATATGTTAAATACTCGCATAGTTATTATAAAATGATTGTCCTAAAAAATGTATGATAAAATAATGTAAAATTAGGAGTAAAAAAGAAGTTACCTGAACCTTAGTTATTTTTATTTTATAAATAATTTTAAGTCAAGAAGGAAACCGTCTTTTAACACAGAAATTGTTATGTGGGAGGGGAGAAAATGGAAGAGAATAATATTGAAAATTTAACAGAAAGTTTTTCAAAAGAATTAGTAAAAGAATTAAATGACCCGATAATTGATATAGCAGAAACAGGATTAGACACTATATTTAATGAAGAAGTTATTAAAGAGATACCTTTTTTAAAGACAATTGTAGTAACGTGCAAAGTAGGATTAAATATTAGAGATAGATATTTTGCAAAAAAGCTTGTAAGTTTTATTAATAACTTTAGGAAACAAAGATTAGATGATGAAGAATATAATGAATTTAAGGCTAATATGAAGGATGAGAGTTTTAAAAATAAAGTAATTGAAACGATAATTGTTAAAATAGATGGCTTAGATGATATTAATAATACTATTAGGATATCCAAATTGTTTAATTCTTTTATAGATAAAAAAATAAGCTGGAAAGATTTTTTAGAGTTTTCTAGTTTGGTTAACTATTTAGTTAAAGAAGATTATGAAGCTCTAGCAATATTAAGAGAAGAATGTAATAATACTATATGTTTTAATACCCACGAAAGAAAAGATTTAACAGGTTCCGCCTACAAGTTATCACAATTTGGTTTAGTAACTTATCAGATCATCGTAAGTACTTTTGCGGGAGTGAGTCCAGCAACAACAACACATAAAATTAGTGAAAAAGGTGTGAAATTTTACAATAGTATAAAATAATATAGAGATAAAAAATTATAAAATTAGCATTTATACATAAGTATAGATGCTTTTTATTTTGTAACTAGCAATGAGGTGGTGATATGGACGATATAAGAGCTCCAGATGTAAAAGACTTAGCTGAAAAAGATTATATAGATAGAATGAAATACAAAGATATAGCAGCTAAATATGAGGTGTCTTTAAATACAGTTAAGTCATGGAAAACAAGATACAAGTGGAGTAGAAGAAGTGTGCACATAAAAGAAAAAGTATGCACACAAAAAAATAGTAGGCATATTAATAATATAAAGGAGCCTGAGCTTGAAGCAGTTACCGGATCAGAGAATTCGGAATTGACTGATAAGCAAAGGCTCTTTTGCATTTACTATATAAAATACTTTAATGCAACTAAAGCAGCGATAAAAGCAGGGTACTCAAAAGATATAGCATATTCACAAGGGCCTAGGCTGTTGGATAATGTTAAAGTGCAAAAATAAATACAAAGTCTGGAAGCTTCAAAGTTCAGATGATGCAACTAAGCAAGGTATAACTGTAATGGATAGTAAAGGGAATGCAGTAAATGTAGGTATTCAACTAGGGCAAGATAACAAAACAGTTTCAGTAATGGCTCCGCAAGGTGGATATACACCAGGAGAAAGTTACATATTAAATGTTGGAGCTAAGGCACACTCTAATAAAGGAAAGTCGTTAAAAAATCAATATTTGTTACACTTTAATGTTAAAGACCGTATGTCTACTGAACCAAAAATAAAAGAGATTACTTGTGCTGACAATGGAGATATTAGTATTAGGTTTGATAGGCCAATGGATACGGAAACAGCAGTTAATTTTAACTACTATAAAATTAATGATCACGACATCGACGGAGCTAAAATTGAGCTTAAGGAAGGTAATACTGTTGTAAAAATATCAAGATTACCTAAGGGGATACTAGATTATGGTACAAATGTATTATTAATTACTGATGATGTTAAGGATGCTTATGGAAACAAAGTGGATGATGATATAAGGCTAAGTTTTGATAAACAAAAAGATGAAATAAAACCAACTATATTGAGTGCTACAATAATAGATAGTACTACCCTCCGTGTTCAATTTAGTGAAGATGTTAAGTATGCTTACGCTACAAATGTAGATAATTATAAACTAAAAAATGCATACGATACAGATATGATGAGCAAAGCTGGAATATATATAAGAGCATCGTCTGAAGTTGATGAATATGATAAGGCTGATACTGATACGTATGATATTAAATTGGATAAAACATCATATGAACTTGACAGTTCAAAGTATACTTTGGCTGTTCAAGATATAATTGATCAAGCAAGTGACCCAAATAAAATGGATGATCAGATAATAACAATTGACGGAAATGACAATACTGCACCAGATATAAATAAGATGGAAGCGGTTGTAAAACCGGGTTCAAATACAGAGGTAGCTATATACTTTGGTTCAAAGATGGATTTATCTTCAATTTCGAATAAGAATAACTACTACTATGTTAATGGAGACGGAGATTCAGAAGAACTTCCAGATAATACTGATATAATAATAAGTGCTGATAGCAAAGCTGTAGTTATAGATTTTAGTGATACTAATAAGACAGTAAATCCAAATGCAACTTCAGGAGAAGCCATAGTAAAAAAAATCGGAGTTAAGACTGTTAAAGATGCTTCAGGTAATGAAGTATATCCAGGAGCATTAACAATAGCATCTTCCTCAACTACTGGCCCCAAATTAGAAGATAATACATTCAAGTTGTATATGGATGGAGATGACGTTAAGGCAGAGTTCAAATTAGATACTGCTTTAGATACAGTAAATGTAGATGACTTTAAAGTTTCTGGAGTAGCTGCAGATGACGCAGATATTGATGGAGATACAGTAACTCTTACATTTGCTGAAGGAGATTCAGCTGATAAGGTACTAGCTCTTGGAAGTGCAGCAGAACTTCAAATAAAGGCATCTTCAACAGATCCATCAGAAGATATAGCTGGACGTACAATAGAACCAGCTACACAAAAAGTTTATTTCAATTGCATTGCACCAGAAACTGATAGAGATAACTATAGCGCAAAAGTTTCTTTAAGTGGTACTACTGTAACATCTGCACATATATACATTACCCTTAAGACACCAGTTGACAGGGATATATTAGGAGCATACAAAGATGATTTTATATTTACAAATACGACTAAAGGAACAAAGCTTACTGTTTCTAATGCAGAACTAGATGGAAATACGTTAATATTTACAATAAAAGATGCTGCTATAAAGGTATCAAAAATGGATAAGATAGATATAACTGCTAATCCAAATGATAGTGATATCGATTTAAGGAGTGAAGAAGATGGAGATGGAACTCATTCTGTATTTATTCCAACATCTGATGACTTAAAAGTTAAAACAGTTAAAGTTATAGAACAACTATAAGTGACACAATTGCAATAAAATTAGGCGATATGGATATGGATGTTAATATAACTTAAAATATATAGTTACATATTACCTAAAGCTATAAGAGTTGTAAATGTTACCAGTAATAAAAAAATTAAAGTTAAGAGTTTGAACAAGTAAGTTCAAGCTCTTTTATTTTATAAAAAAGTAGGAGGTGCAACATGAATTAACTAGAAACACTACAGGACCATGAGAAAAGAATAAGAAGACTTGAAGAAAGTGATGCAGCTGGCTAGTATAGAAAAGTCTCAGATAGAAATAAAATTAATAATTAATGAAAATTCAAAGGAACAACAAAAAACACTTAATGATTTTATCGAGAAAATACTGACCGCATTTACCTCTAATATATCAGATGATAACAAAACTAAGAATAAGATTAAATTTTATAATACAAAGGAATTTTGGGCTATTGCTGCAGCTATAGTTACTGCGGTGGTAGCTCATTCTTCTAAGTAAAAATAAGGAGATGGTTTTATGAGTATTACAGAAACAAATTTAAACTCTAGAGGATTAGCTTATACTAATAAACCTAATAAAATAGTATTACACCATTCAGAAGCTTCTAAGTGTACTATACAAGACATTCATCAGTGGCATTTAGCTAATAGGTGGGCAGGATGTGGATATTATTTATGGGGTTATAAAGTAGCTTTTATAACTGGAGTTTTTGATAACGAAACTTTCCAAGCCGTAACTGAATTGCAGAAAAACTGGGAACTTGCTACTGATGGAATTATAGAACCTAAGACATAGAATATATTCTTAAATAATTAATTTGAGGGAGTTGTGAAAGGCTCTCTTTTCTAAAATGAATTTTAGGAGTGATTTGTATGGATATAAAGAAAAGATTACAAAATAAAGCTTTCTGGTTAGCCTTAGCGGCATTTATAGCACTTATGGAAAAGACATTTAATTTATTTACTGTACCAAATAGCTATGACCAATTAGTTAATATGTTATTAGGCTTATTGACTATGCTTGGTATAGTGATTGATTTTAGTACTCCAGGAATATCAGATAAGTGATTTTGACTTATAGGTACGTTATATTTAAAGGGCTTTTAAGTAGTTCTTTTTATTATTTTAAGACTTAATGTGGCCTTTGAGGAGAGGGTAATGCATCTCCTTTTTCTATAGATTTTGAAAAAATCAAGATTCAGGCGGTCAAATTATGTATTAAAAGGAAATAATAAATGTAGACAAGCTAAAACACTATAATAGGTATTTTTCTTTTTATGGAGAGAAGAATTGCCGGATAAGTTCCGCTAGCTCCTAGAAAATAAAATCTAGGGTAGAGATTTATATGAGAGTAGTAAAAATCAATGAAGTAAATGCAAAAGTATTCGAAAAAAAGGAGTTAGTTGAAAAACTAGGATTTACAGAAGATGAAGCTAAGATAGTTATGAAGTATCAAAAGACATTTCCGGAGTTGTTACAAGATGGAGTTGAGGGATTTGTCATTGATGGAGAAACCTTATGGCAGCAATTAGACAAACCACAAGGAGAGTTTGGCAAATGGCTTAATAGAAAGATATTTAGTAAGTTTGTTGAAAATACTGACTTTACCAGTAACGACAAGATTGTCGACATTGAGGATATAAATCTAAAGAGGAGCAAACTAGAAGTAAAATTAACTTTAGAGATGACAAAACATTTAGCTATGTCTACTGATATGGATAACAACTCCAGTGAGAAGGTAAGAGAAAAAGGAAAACTAGTAAGAAATTATTTTATTAAAATGGAAAAAGCTATCAGAGACTATGAGCAATGGACAATGATAAGAGAAACGCAAAATATAGGGTACATCCAATTGAGCAAAGTATTAGATGAAAATTATAAGCTAACTCATAAAGGTAAAGAAGCTCCTAATTACATATATTCCAATGAAGCAGATATGATAAATAGAGCATTGCTAGGAAATTCGGCTAAAAATATAAATAAATTTCTAGAAAATAAGGACAAGACTACCAGAGAGCACTTAAATATAGAAATAAATAAAACCATAAGTGAACTTCAAACTATGGACATGGCTCTAGTTATGGCAGGACTGGAATATGAGGCGAGAAAAAAGGCTATTAATAATATATACAGTACTAAGTACATACATATATCACTTATAGTTAAAGAATTAAGAAAAACAAGTTAAAGTTAATTTTAACTCAGGCTTATGCTTGGATATTATTTTTATGCAAAAAAGCTAGCAATTACGCCAGCTTTTTAAGGAAAGAGATTCTCCAATTAAGGAGAGCTATGCGAGTTTGTAAAGGAAGTATTTCACAAGATACATAATAGATTATAACCACATAAGAAAAATATAGTCATATAGTATACTAACCTTAAAAATGCATAAACTATACATCCCTTACTTTTAGCAGAATTTTGCTATAGCAAAAAGCCTGTATCTAATTGATGCAGGCTTTTCTATGTTACAAAATATGAATATTGTTTTATATTTATAGTCAATTCTTTTATTACTCAACATGTTTAAAGTTTTTATCTTTTTTATCCTTCATTGGTGATATACTTATTTGAGTTATATCTTTAAGTTCTGAATTATAATTATATCTATAATTGTAAATAACTTTTGGTTCATCATTAAAAATTACATTTATAGAGTATGGTCCTCCGAATGAACCCACGCTATCTGTATGATATTCAACATTTACCTTAAACTCGTCTTCTTTATAGCCTTTCGTTTTCAAATATGATACTACCTTTTGTTTGACAGATTCTACAGGTTCTACTTTATTTTCTTTTGGTGATACTCTACTACAACCAATTATTAAAATACTAATTATAAAGATACTAACAATTAGTGCAGTTCTTCTTTTTGAAACTCCCATGGAAAACCTCCATTTTTAAATCTTTATATTATATAATATCCTACCATTCCAACATATCTTATAAATAAATTGCACTATTAAAAACTCTCTTTCTTATTTTCTTCTGATATATGCTTTATAAAGGATTCAGCAAGTACTGATATATACATAAAAAAATAGTGAGACAACTTAAAAGGCGTTAGCTTTAATTATAAGTCTAGCTGATAGAACTTATAGCAATATAAAATATTAACAATACTTTAGGGTGTTGAATTGCTAAAATATTTGTATTATAATTTACAATGTTGTTTAAATTTGTAACATGGGGATGGGATAATGGAAGATCAATTAGAAATACTTAGAGAAGAACTAAATCTGTTAACAGAAGGTGATGTATGTCTGTGTTCAGATGAAATAGTAAAACTCAGCCAACAGTTGGACAGGCTTATTTATAAATGCTATCAAGACTTAGTAAAAGAGAATAGAGTAGGTTAACGTTTGTCTATCTGCTTTAATGAGCATAATAAAAATTTTATTATAGAATTAAGCCTGTGTTTTATAGGATACAGGCTTAAGTTGTTTTCTAAAACCAGAAAAGTACACCTTGACTAAAATCTATATAAATATATAAGTTTACAAGATGCTATCTAGGAATTCTTTCTTCTTATAAATCTGTTTTTTGATATTCCTCTTCGTCTATTAAATTATTCTCTTTGAGTTTATTTAGCAGATCAATTATGTTAATACATAGTTCCTTTAAGTTTTCTTCAATATCTTTATTGTAATCATTCATACTAGTGGTCTCCAGTATCATAAGTTTATATTAGTTATTTTAATATTCTATAAATGTTAAAAGATCCCTTCTACACTTTGATATTTTTAACAACTATCTTCCTTATTGTCATTAACGATATACTTTATAAAGAATCCAGCTAATACAGTCATGTATATAAACAGCATTATAATTGCACTTCCAAATCCATAGCACATTACTTTTATTATATCTAATTCCATATATTTATCACCTTTCTTATAAAATAGTAATCCTAATTGAGATTCTTTCAAGAAGCATTCCTGAGTGATTATTTTGGGGATAGCCTAGCATCTGTATTCTGGACAAGTCAGACAGTTGTTATACATTATTTACTAAATTTAAAAGGGAATAATAACGATACCTAGAATACATAGATATAAACAAAAGGGGAGGCATAATTGTGGATATAGAACTTAAGAAAGCAACAATTTTTCAGTTAATAGAACTTGGTTATGGAGAACTAATAGGTAATAAGACAAAGCTTAGTAGGGAGAAAATTAATAATAAAATTGAAGAGCTGGAACCATTGGAATTAGATAAGGATATATATGAAGCTGTTGAGACTAGAGAACTTCTCATAGGTATAATAATTGCACTAATTATAGCCAAAGATGGAGAAGAATTTCTCGAACTTATGAATAATCCTCATAAGATGAAAAAACAAGGAGCTTTAGAGCTATTTGTACTATTGACGCTATTTTATAATATAGATGAACCAGAATTTGATGATGAATATTGTAGGCTTAAACTTTTAGGGGATATCGATTTTCTTATTAAACAATATGAAAAAATTAATTTGACCTACATAAACTAAAAAAGGGGTGATGTATATGGGGTGAAAAATGGACTTAAAGAAGAGGTATAATATACGCATTACTTTATAATGTTCTGGAGGATTGCTTGATGGGACAATTAATTGATTTAACAGGTAAAATATTCGGGAGACTAACAGTTATAGAGAGATATAGTCCTTATAGTGAAAAGAGTAGTATTAAGTGGAAATGTTCTTGTGAATGCGGCAATGAAGTTATTGTATACGGTTCCAGTCTGAAAAAAGGTGCTACAAAATCATGCGGATGTTTAAATAAGGATATAGTTAAAGATAGAATGACTAAACACCATTTGTTTGGGACAACAATATATAAAATATGGGCAGATATGCTGCAAAGGTGCAATAATCCTAAAAATCCATACTATAGTAATTATGGCGAGAGAGGAATAAAAGTTTGTGGTGAATGGATAATACCTGAAAACTTTGTTCAATGGTCCTATAATAATGGTTACAATGAAGAGTTGACTATAGACAGAATTGATGTAAATTCTAACTATGAACCTAAAAATTGCAGGTGAGTTACAATTAAAAAGCAACAAAATAATAGAAGAAATAATAGTTTTTTTACCATTGAAAATAAAACCAAAACTTTAGCTGAGTGGTGTAATGAATATGGTATGAACTACTATTCAGTATACTATAGAGTTAATAATGGATGGGATATCAAGCAAGCATTAACAACGCCAATTAATCAAGGAAATAATGGATTTAAAATAAATATTTGAGGTGGGGTATGGCAGTAAAAAATAACTTAAGAACCATACGAATGAAAGAATATATATAATGAGCGCTGTGGAGTTATCTAAAATGCTAGAGGTAAAAAAGTCGACATATTCTCAATGGGAAAATGAACTCAATAATCCTACTCTTGAAAAAGCATTTGAGATAGCTAGAAAACTAAATAAAAATATTAATGAGATATGGTATGAAGAATAACCATATCTTTTTTTATAAATAAAGTTCAAAAATTATAAAAAAAGTTCAATTAAATATGAAAGAACTGCATGATGAACAATGAAGTTTTTTACGTTTAAAGACTAAAGCGAACTTTATCATAAGCAAAATATATTACTTTAGTAATATAGCTTTTAGTATCCAAAGTAACTATAAAAGGCCTAGGCTATGAA
Organism: Clostridium sp. CS1-1; assembly: GCF_056135525.1. Classification (NCBI taxonomy): domain Bacteria; kingdom Bacillati; phylum Bacillota; class Clostridia; order Eubacteriales; family Clostridiaceae; genus Clostridium; species Clostridium sp. CS1-1. Next base: position 1,684,124 of record NZ_CM148680.1, read on the forward strand.
GTATACTTAACGAGTAACAAATAAGAAATTGATATATGCACTAGATATTAAAAGGAGCGTGATTAAATGTATCAGAATGAAGAAATAAGTCAACATATTAGAAAAACGCAAAAGAAATTATTATCAAGTATTGTTTTAAGCTTAGTTGTTCCCTTGGTAGTAGTAGTGCTGTTACGTGACAATTTTGAAGGTGATGCTACTATTCTTGCTATTGCCGGAGCTATTCCGGTAGTGAGAACTATAGTTTTATGGGCATGGCGTCGACGAGTTGATTGGATAGGCTTAATAGGTGCAATTGGATTTGCTGTCTCATTTGCAATTACAGCAATCCTTGGTCGAAACGCATTGCCTCTTAAATTATATCGACCAATAGGCACTGGAGTGATTGGATTGACATTCCTAATCTCTGCAATTATAGGAAAACCGTTTCTATTATTTTTACTTAGTAAAATCAAGAACATTGAAACAGAGCGTTTTAGTAGCCTTGAAAAACGGAAAAAAGTTACTATAATGACTGCAGTGATTGGGCTAGTACTCATCGGCGATGCTGTGGCTCACATAATAATGGCACTTATAGTACCGACCACTGCAACTTACCTAGTCATGTCTCGAGTTATCACGATAGTCATGATTGTTATATTAATAGGAATAAGATTTATTGCTCAACGAGATAAATAGGAACTAAACGCATTCTTAAGATATAAATAGAAAATTGATAAATTTGATGAATAATTTAATATTTTTGAAAAATGTCATGTTATTTATAGATTGATATTGACATAGCGTCAACCGTTATAATTCTTATCAGAGAGGATGGACTGAAGAAAATGAAAAGAATTTCAATGAGGGATATAATATCTCTCGTTCGAAACTTAAAAAATTAGTTAAGCAAGAAGCAGACCCCGCAAGTATAGGAGCTCAAGAATTAGGAAATTTATTATATGATATAAACAATAATTGTATTCAAGGCTACTCTGATATACATGAAGGAATGAAAAAATCGCGAGAAAATTATAATGCTAGTTCTGATGAAAGAAAACCTTTAATCTATAAAATACCAGATGCAGAAGTAGGGTTTATCAAAAAAGTAACGATAATTTTTTTGCAAAAATAAGACATTAGGAAAATGAAATAAGTTATTTTAACATCCTCTTCAGTAAATTGAAGAGGATGTATTATTTGTAAATGTAAGTTTTGAGCTTATGATTCAAACTGATTAATAAATAGCGCAAGTTCAGTTCTACTAGTTAACTCTAACTTCTCAAATATTCTAGTTACATAATTTTTTACTGTACCTTCTGTTAAAAAAAGTATTTTGCAAATATCCTTGTTACTTTTACCTTTAGCAACGAGCTTTGCAACATCAAGCTCTCTTGGTGTAAGTATATCTAATTTATGCTTATGTTCATTAAGTTTGTTGGAATTTTGATTTCCACTTTCCATTGAATTATAAGCTTTAACTATTTTTACTGCAACCTCTGGATCAAGCAGCATATTACCATTATAGGCTGTTTTTATGGCTTTAATTATATCCTCCGACCCAGCATCTTTTAGTATGTATCCATCAGCTCCATTTTTAATTCCCTTAAAAATATATTCATCTTCATTAAAAGTAGTTAATATGATTACCTTTATGTTTTTATATTTTTCTTTAACAATCTTAGTTGTCTCAACACCGTCCATTAGGGGCATTCTAACATCCATGAGAATTACATCAGGAAGTATTTTTTCAAGAAGTTCTAGTAATTGTTTTCCATTCTCCACTTCTTCTATAACATTTATCTCTTCATCCAAACTCAAAATCATTTTTATTCCTTCTCGCACAATTTGTTGATCATCAGCTAATATAACATTTATCATATTTTGGTTTCCTCCATTTACATCGGAATGAATATCTTTATACCAAAGCCTAAATTATTATGACTAAAATAATCTATTGAGCCTTTTAGCAAAGTTATTCTATTTTCAATTCCACTTAACCCAGTAGATTTCACAATTTTAGCGCAACCTATACCGTTATCTGTTATAGCAAGATTTACACCATCGTTATTGGTTGAAATTTTAATATTAATTTCTGTTGCATTTCCATGCTTTATGCTATTAGTTATAGACTCCTGGACAGTTTTATATATAGAAGTTTTAACAGTTAAATTTAAGTTATCAATGCTTTTATCTCTATTAAAAGCTATTTTAATGTTACTAAATAAATGAAAGTTATCAATAAGTTCCTCAATCGAATCATTAAGATTTTTTATTTCACGTTCCTCCTTAAGAAGGTTAACTGCCCTTCTTAGGTCATTAATACTTGTTTTTGCAATATTCCCAGATTTTATTAAAACCTCTTTTGCTTTTTCTGGTTTTGTATCACATATCTTCTTAGCAAATTCTAAATGCATAGCTAAAGCCATCAAGGAATGGCCTAATGAATCATGAAGCTCCTGTGCTATCCTTGTTCTTTCTTTAGAAACAGTCAACTCTTCTACTTGAAGTGCATATTCTTGAAGTTTTATATTTGCTAACTTTAATTTTTCATTTAACTGTTTTATTTCTTCTTTTTCTATTTGAATCATTTTCATAGAGTATGCTATGCTAGCTATAGCAAAATAACCTAATAAGTTAACACCTAAGCTTGAAAGCTTACTCATAGTATTTGGAATTCCGGTGTTTAAAATAGATACTATAAAAAATATAAATGAATATAGTGATAAAAGAATTATTAATATATTTCTTTTTAACTGGAAAATTTCAGTTAAGAAAAAAAATATATATATATTAGATCCTATTCCCTTTACAAAATATTTTAGTAGTGCTGCTCCTAAAATACTAAGAAATAATGATGAATACTTATATAGATTATCTCTTTTTAACCTTGTAATTCTTATATAGTCATTAATCATTATTGTGGAACTAAAGATAAGCAATAGCATCATTAATAAGATAAAACTATTATATTGAGAATAGATATTTATAAATATTGATACTAACACTATATATTTTAAACGTACTAAATACTTTCTAAATCCGAACATCTGGTTGACCTCACTTTGTCATAGGTATTCTTTTCTATATTATAGCATTGTGCATTTATAGAGAATATATGACTTAGGTCATATGATATCCTATAGCTATTGTTTAAAGTTAAGAATGTAATGGGGCTCTAAGAGTTTAGAGAAATCTAAGCTCTTTTTATTTAACAGGAAATATTATATCTAATTTATGTAGATGTGCACATAAATTAAATGGTGTAAATATAGATACAGAGATAGATATATTCAATTTATTAAAGCTCTAATTAGGATATTTAATATAATAATCAGTTATTATTAAGAATATTAAACTTAAAATTAAAAATGTTAATTTTAATATTGATTAAATTAATAAATGGTATTATAATTAAAGTATAGCAAAGGAGAGAATAATTATGGGTTACAGAGTGATAAGCAATTGTCCTATATGTAGTGCAAAACTAAAGGTTACTAAGCTTAAATGCAATAAATGTGGAACTATCATAGAAAATGACTTTGAGTTTTCTAAGTTCGAATATTTATCAGAAGAACAGCTTAACTTCATGGAAGTTTTCTTAAAGTGTAGAGGTAATATCAAAGATGTAGAAAGAGAACTCGGTATTTCATATCCTACTGTAAGAGCTAAATTAGATGAAGTTGTTTCTGCTCTCGGTTATACTGTAGTAAAAAAATCTACAGTAGGAAGTAAGGAAATAATTGACATGCTTGAAAAAGGCGAAATATCAGCTGAGCAAGCTGTAAATATGATTAAAGATAACTAAAATTTTAAGGGGTGGATTATAAAATGAAGGAAGAAGTTAAAAGAATCCTAAAAATGGTTGAAGAGGGAAAAATTGATTCTGATAAGGCCGCTGAGCTTATTGAAGCCATTAATAAACCTGTAAATATGCAGCAACTATCTGTATCAGAAAATATAAATAGGATGTTAATAGTTAAAGTGTTATCAGCTACAAATGACACTGTAAATGTAAAAGTACCTGTTAAATTTTTAAAGGCTATAGGAAATGCAGTTAACAATATAAAAATACCAGGTATATCGGAACAGGAAGGAATAGATATAAAGATGATTATGGAAGCTATTGATTCTGGATTAGAAGGTAAAATAGTGGATGTAAAAAGTGGTAATGGAGATATAGTAGAAGTTTCCATAGAATAAGTTTTATTAAACGGGTAGCTGAGAGTGGAAGTAGGTATGCTTAAGGTGCCTATATGATTAATGAAAGGAGTTATATAGTTGAGGGTTTATGTAAAACTTAACAACGGCAGACGTTTTAATATACCAGCACCAATAGGACTTGTAAAAGCTGCTCTTAGTTTTGGTGGTTTAGGAGTATCAATTTCCAAAAGATATATTCCAGTGGAGCAAAGACAATATGTTGATTGTATTGATTTCAGGAAACTTAGAGAAAGTCTTGATGTATTAAGAGTCTATAGAGGGCTGAAAATAGTAGATATAAAAAATAGTGATGGAACAGAGATAACAATAGTTGTTTAAATCATGTATAAGATATATCAGGGAAGGTATGTTGAAATAGTCTAATTAACATACCTTTTTACGTTAATTTAAGTGTTATAACTACAGTATTTTTAATATGTTCATCAACAGTTAACAATAATTCTACTTATAATTTTAGATAAGATGCAATATAAATAACAGTAGCTTTTATGGGGGGAGAATATATATAACTTAAGATTAAAACCATAGTAGATACATATTATTTAAATGATATAAATTATGTTATAAAAAAAGTAGTATCCTCCAAAGAGAAGCTAGAGAAATTTCTTAATGAAAAATTATATGCCGATATAGGCTTTATAGAAGTACTAGAAAAGGTTGTTGCATATTATAATAAAAATTCTAGAATTCCAGTGTCTATTCACTCTTATTTAGATTCCAGAGTTATAAACTTGGGTTTTATTTGAATGGAAGGATATATTAAAATGGAGGAAGAGGAGTATAGTATTTTAACTAAGTTTATCACGTATTAGCCATTATGGAACTCTTCTGAATTAGTACTGGACTCTAATAGATTGCAAGAAAGAGCAGAAGATATAAAAAAACGCATCGTTGATGTTATTCATATTGAAGTTCCTCATAATCCTACAGTACGTTTTGATAATGGCACAGTAGTAAATTATAATAAAGAAGTTTAAATTATATTGACAGTTTTAGCAAAGAATAGTATGCTTTCATTGTAATTTGTAATAAAAAAGGAGATTTAGTCTAATGAGCATTATTATTCTTAAATAAGCTATTAAAAATTAATAGTAATTTGAAAGCATTAAGATATTTCTATAACATTTTGGTGTAGGTTTATTTGTGCTTTTTAAGAATAATCTCAGCAGATAAGTTTCTTTACAGTATAAAGGTATTGATAATTCGCATTTCATGAGATATATATGTTAGTATCATGTGTTTTGTGAATTTTGGTATTATAGATTTTGTAATGGAAGTTGTGCTTTAGGGTACAACTTTTTATATTTATATAGTTTTTGTTTAGGTAAATTTATATGACAAAATAATATATCGAATAGATAAATTTCTGGATATGATATTTTGGATAAATACCTAGGATAAATGCTAAAATAAAATTTTATTATTTATGCTTAAAGAAAAATTAAGTTTTGTAACTAACAATACTGTTTTGCTATCCCTGTAAGTGAGATTATTCATTTGCAGGGATTTTTTGTTCAATTAAAGCAATAACAGAATTCATATACTACAAGTGTTAGAATTACATATTAAAATGGTATTGTTATGCTATTTTATAAGCATTACTAAATATATAAGGGAGGATTGGCTCGAATGAGAACTAAAGTTATTGAATATTCACTTACGATTAATGATGCAGGTCCTTATGGAATTACTGTTGGACCAGATGGTGCGTTGTGGTTTACTGGAAATAAAAGTAATAAGATAGGAAGGATGACTCTATCAGGCGATATTACTGAGTATTCTGTTCCTACAGTAGATGCTGGACTTTCTATTATAGTACCCGGATTCGATGAAGACTTATGGTTTACAGAATACAAAGCTAATAAAATAGGCAGAATTACGGTAAGAGGAGAGGTTATTGAGTACTCTATACCTACTGCTGGTTCAGGTCCATTTGGAATAACTCCAGGTCCAGACGGAGCCTTTTGGTTTACTGAGATTACTGGAAACAAGATAGGGAGGATAACAACAAATGGTGAGATTACAGAATATAACCTATTAGCTCCAGGTTCTTTTCCATCTGGTATCGTAATGGGGCCAGATGATGCATTATGGTTTACAGAGAATCAAAGTAACAAAATAGGAAGAGTTAATACGTTTGGCAATATATCGGAGTACTCGATACCAACACCTAATTCAGCTCCTGTGGGAATTACAAAGGGAGTAGATAGTGCTCTTTGGTTTGTAGAAATAGGTGGAAATAAGATAGGAAGAATCACTACTTCAGGTGAGATTTGCGAGTATACAATTCCTACAATAAGTGCTCGTCCACATGCAATTGTGTCAGGGAATGATGGGGCCCTTTGGTTCACAGAGTGGGCAAGTAATAAGATTGGACGAATCACTACAGACGGAGATATTACAGAATATGGTATTCCGACAGAAAGTTCTGAGCCACATGGTATTGTATCAGGGCCAGATGGAGCAATATGGTTTGCTGAAGAAGTAGACAAAATAGGAAAATTAATATATTTATCGGAGTAAAAATAGGAGAAGGAATTAATTTGATATTCATTCTCTTTAAAATAGCAAATATGATAATAATTATAGAAATTATAAGTATCTTAAAGTGTTCAATATAACTAATAGAATATTAGAACTACAATAGCTTTTAATATACTAATGAAAAGCAGTCTTTAAAATAGGCTGCTTTTCTTATAAAAGAGTTAAATCACCACTGTCTCCCAGGATCATCTGCCATAAGGTTAGCAGTTCCTTGTGGGTAAAGAATAGAGTAATGATCTAATAAAGGGTCTGGATTTTTGCTTGTGGGCTCAGGAAACACAAGTAATATTTTAAACTCATTGCTCGCTACGTAACCAATTATTTCTTCACCATTTACTTTAACATCATAGGATGGTTTTCCAAACACTTCTTTTACTTTAGAAAGAGATACTTTCTTTATTTTGTTATCAAAGGATCTAACTTCAAATATTTGAGAGCCTTTGTTAAATCCAAAAGCTACACTGTGTTTTGGATATGTGGCATAAGTTCCTTTAGCGGTAGGAACCCAATCTGTTTTTTCAGGTTTTCCCCACTTTTTTTCTATATCGTCAATAACAGTAGTCTTAGCTGGGAATTCGCAGTTAATAACTTTTCCTTGCTTGGCTAATTGCATAATACTTGACAAGAGGTTTTTTGTATAGTCTTCTTGAGTAGAAGATTCTTTAGAAGTATTATTAGAATTAGAAGGCAAAGTATTAGTCTCCGATTTAGAAGGTTGAGTAGTGTCCGCAACTTTTTTATTTGAGCTATCTTCAGTAATTTTTTCCGTTTGCGTGATAAATTTAGAGCATCCTGTCATTAGGGTTATAAATACAATAGGTATAATTATTCGTTTTATAGAAAAGCTTTTTTTCCACAAGAACATAATATAGTCCTCCTTTTAATATCTAGTGTATATCTCTATGCACTAATTAATTTTGTTTGTTTTTTACATAGAATATATATTGTCTATACTTTACTAATAGAAATAATGATTAGTATAACAGTATTAATTAATTAGACGAAAGTTCCAGCACTTTTGTTTCACAGAAAATATTTTTTATTTTAAGTTATCGATGAAATAACTAATTGTTTTTTATAAGTGTGACAGAATATGAAGGGGGATTTTAAAAATTATAAGAGTTTTTCAATCCTAAATAGATAAATGATGCTTATCTAAAAGTTTAAGGTGTATAGTAAACTTGTGAATATAAACAACAAATATGCTTAATATATATAGATATGGCTTAGGATACCAAAGAATTCTTTAATATTTTAGCAAAATATTACGAGAAATGTTAAAAATTTAAGCTTCATTAGTTAGGGGTGATAGAATGACAAAAGCATGGGTTTTTGCAGTAATATTTATGATAATTGAGTACAGTTTATGCTTTCAATTAGCAAGAAGTATGGGAAATGCTGCATCTATTATTTTTTGTATAACATTATTGACTGGTGTGATATTAATATGCACAAGTATGATAATAAAAGCTATTAGAGAAAAAAATTAAAGATGCAATTTGCTATTAATTTTTAAGGGGGTATGATGAGTTGATTGCTAGAGAGTACAGGTTAGTATTAATACTAATAACTATTTTTTTACTTACTGGATGTAATAATATAAAGCAAACTAAAAACTCAGATCACAAAAATGGAACCTCAAATGAAATTACGTCTAGTGAAGATAAAATCAATGAAGTTAAGCAACAACAATCCGATAATATAAAGAAGCAGGTTAAAGAGATGACATTAGAGGAAAAAGTTGGTCAGCTGATTATGGTGGGGATTGATGGATATATAAATGATGATCATTCTAAAGAAATGATAGAAAAATATCATGTAGGAGGATTCATATTATTTCAACAAAACATTAAGGATGTCCCGCAAGTACTAGATTTAGTCAACTCTCTAAAGAATACAAATTTAAAAAATAAATCTCCACTTTTACTTAGCGTTGATGAGGAGGGAGGAAGGGTGAGCAGAGTTCCTCATGAATTTAAAAAAATTCCTTCAAGCAAAATTATAGGACAGAAAAATAGTGAAAGCATGTCTTTTAACATTGGCAGTATAATTGGAGAGGAATTAAAATCCTTAGGACTTAATATGGATTTTGCACCAGTGCTTGATATTAATAGTAATCCTAAGAATCAAGTAATAGGTGATAGATCTTTTGGGTCAACTACTAATATAGTAAGTAAATTAGGAATTGAGACTATGAAAGGAATACAATCACAAAATACAATTCCTGTTGTAAAACATTTTCCGGGCCATGGAGATACCTCGGTAGATTCACATATAGGTTTGCCTGTAGTCTATAACGATTTGAATAGACTTCAAAACTTTGAGTTTATACCTTTTTTGGACGCAATTAATAATGGTGCGGATGTAGTTATGGTTGCACATATCTTGCTACCAAAGATAGATGCCAAAAATCCAGCTTCTTTTTCTAAAACAATAATTACTGATATTCTAAGAAATTCCTTGAAGTTTAATGGAGTAGTAATTACAGATGATATGACAATGGGAGCTATAGTAAAAAATTATAATATAGGAGAAGCTGCTGTAAACTCTTTAAATGCAGGAAGTGATATTATTTTAGTTTGTCATGACTATGAAAAAGAAACAGCGGTAATAAGCGCTATAAAAGAAGCTGTGCAAAATCGTATTATTTCCGAAAGTAGTATTGATGAAAAGGTCTACAGAATACTGAAATTAAAACATAAATATAATATAACTGATGAAAAAGTTGATCCTATAAATATAGATAAATTAAATAATAAGATAAGTAACATTATGTTATAATATAGAAAAAGGTTTGATTTTTGGGGGAGGAATAAGAATGGATTATAAGATTGAAGATGAAAGAATAGAGCGGTTAATTAAAATAGGCACTATATTTGAAAGTATCGGTGTTGACTCAGTAGAGCTAGCAGAAAGTATTAAAGTGCATATTGAAAGTTGCCCAGGTGGCAAGGCATGTCTAGAAAAGCTGATTCTTAATGAGATATAAATGAAAGAATTCTATTATAGTAAATAAGCCTGTATTCCTTGAATAGGATGCAGGCTTTTTTTGTTCTGGTAGATTAAAAACTACGATAATATAGGTATCTCTAGGAATTCTTATGATGATGTATATATGAAGATGTAAAGAAAGTATTTAATAAGATGTTTAGGACTCGGAAAACGAATTAAAAAGTTTGCAAGCATTTCATAAATCAGTATTGACAAAATAGGACTACAATTGTAATCTAATTATATGGACTACAATTGTAAGAAGGAGTGTTAACATTGAAAGAATTACCTAAGATATCTGATGCAGAATGGCAGGTTATGAAAATTGTATGGAGAAAATCACCTATAACATCAAGTGAGATTATTGATGACTTAAAGCAAGATAGTACGTGGAGTTCAAAGACCATACATACGCTAATAAGTAGATTAGTCAAGAAAGAGGCACTTGGAATTGAAAAGGCTTCTCCACATTATTTATACTATCCACTTGTTTCTGAAGAGGAATGTAAAAGAGAAGAAACAAAATCCTTTTTACAGAAAGTTTATGATGGCTCTATTAATCGTTTAATTGCAAATTTTATAAAGGAAGACAAACTAACAGAAGATGAAATTAAAGAATTGCAACATATATTGAATGAAAAAAAGGAATAAGTAGGTGACATATGGATTTATCAATATTGTTTAGAACTGTAGTTTCTTTATCCTTTATGGGAAGTATAGTTGCAGGCTTGATTATTTTGATTAAACAACTATTCAAAAATAAGCTAAGTGCTAAATGGCATTATTACATTTGGATGCTACTTGTTATTAGGCTCACAATTCCTTATGCGCCACAAAGCAACCTTAGTATATTTAATTTATTTGTAAATGCTTCTAAAGATATTCAACTGCTACAAAATAAAATAATAAATGAATATAAAATTACTAATATACAAAACCGGAATAATAGTAATTCAGTAAATAAAACATCAAATAATAACGTTGACTCTATGAAAGAAGATATTAACAAAAATGAAGAACGAGACTTTACTGCGGGAAAAGAGCTAAATAAGGAAATTTACAAAAATAATACTACAGAAGTTAAACAAAGTAATAACAAAAGTTTTATTAGTAATTACTTAGTTATAATATGGCTTATAGGTATATTTAACATGCTTCTATATGTAATAATCGTAAATATGAAGCTTCACAGGGCAATTGGCAAGCAGGCTAGGTGTAAAGATGATAATATAAGTCAGCTTCTAGGACAATGTAAGATAGAGATGAAAATAAATACTAATATACCTATTATCCTTAACAACTATAAGAAAGCACCTTATCTTTTAGGTTTTTTAAGACCTAAAATTATAATATCTTCAGAAATAGTTAATGGATTTTCAACAGAGGAAATAAGATATATATTTTTACATGAATTGGCTCATTTAAAAAAGATGGACATACTGGTAAATTGGGTAACTATATTAGTGCAGATAATACATTGGTTTAACCCAATAGTATGGTATGCTTTTCATAAAATGAAACAAGACTGTGAACTTGCATGTGATGAAATGGTATTAAATTATATAAATCCAAAAGAACGTATAAGTTATGGCCAAACGATAATAAACTTAACAAAAGCGTTCTCTGGCAGCTATCTAACCCCAGGGGTGACAGGAATAGTGAATAAATCTGAAATAAAAAGGAGAATTGTCATGATTTCAAAGTTTAGTAAAAAGTCAATTAAATGGACTTTCGTTGCAATAGCAGTAACTTTAGTTGTAGGTGGTATAGGGTTAACAAATGCCAATGAATCGGTAAGAGGGTATCTAGGGTTGAATAGTCAAAAGGGAAGTAAAGAAAATGGAACATCAAAAAATGATACGACTAAAGGTGCTGAGGTTTTAGCTTTAGATAAGCAAAAAGCTATACTTGATGATTTTGATAGTTTAATAAATAAAAATGCAAAGGTAGCTGAAGTTAATCGATTTGTAAGAGACAATATTTCTAAAGTCTCAAAGGAAAATGCATCAATTATGATTTCTAAACTTGAAGATTTTCAGAAAAAGAATTTACCTAAATTTGAGGAAAGATTCTCTAATGGTGATGTTATACAAAATATGATGAACAAAGTGTATAAAGCTGATTTTGATATAGACAAAATAGACTATATTCAAGATAAGGAATTGAAAGATTTATTGGTAGAAGTAAGAAACAGTGGATATAAAATTGAAACTGCAGAGGGAATGTACTTTCCAGTTTTGGACTATGAGCTGTATAAACAATACAGTCCATATGTAACAGGAGATATAAAAGACTATATAGAAATAATGGCTGTTGAATCTAATAAAACTCCTGTAAAAGATGCAGGTCTTATGATTAGTTGGGAAGAACTATTGAAAAGAGCATTAAATCAAGAAGAATTCATTAATAAGCACGGAGATTCAATAAAGATAAATGATATAAAGCAGCTCTATAAACGTTACACAGTTTTTGCTTTATATGGTTCAAATAACACACCGCTTTTTAGTTATGATACAAAGATTTTAGTATCAGAAGCTAAAAATAGTTATATTAATGCAGTGAAAACAAATAATAATAGTAGATTATTAGCAAATATAAAAGGGTTACTTAATATATTAGAAAAAAATAATTATAAATTTATAGATGAAGTTGAGAGTTATAGAAAAAATATAATCGAACAGATGTAAGATTAAGTGTAGTTATATAAGAATCAATGAAATTTGCGATATGCAAAAAAATAGAAACCGCGAGTAAATGTAATATAATTAGATGGGAGGGAGACTTTTGGTAAAAAATAAAACAAGAAGAAAGGCTAGATCTAAGAAAGGCATACTAATTACCCTAATGCTATTTACGTTTATTGGATCTTGCTATTATAGTCTATATAAAATTACTCATCAGAAGTTAACTAGCGGGAAAATTTCAGACAACAAAAACACGGAACAGAGTAGTCACAGAGAGGAAGATAAACTTAATAACAAAAAAGAACAAGTCCAAACAGAGATACTCTTAAGCAGTGCAGGGGATGCTACCATAGGACATGATGATAAGTTTGGATATTCTAATAGTTTGCCTGCAGTTTTAAAGAAAAATGGTGATGAGTATTCATATTTCTTTAAAAATGTAGCAGATATTTTTAAAAATGATGACATAACTACTGTAAACTTAGAGACAACTTTTACAAATGCAACAGTGAAGGCAGAAAAACAATTTAACTTCAAAGCTCCACCAGAATATGCTAAAAGTCTACCACTTGGCTACATAGAAGGAGTAAATCTTTCTAATAATCATATATATGATTATCTTGATAAGGGATTTAAAGATACTATTACTGCAGTAAAATCACAGGGAATTAACTACTTTGGAGAAGGAAATAAGTGGTTAACTGAAGCTAATGGAAACAAAATAGGATTCTTAGGATACAGAGGATTTAGTGACGATGAAGCTTTTTTAAGGAAATTAAAAAAGGATATTGAAGATCTTAAAAGCAAAGGATACACAGTTGTAATAAATTTTCACTGGGGTGAAGAAAATTCATATTATCCAAACAACGGTCAAAAACATATCGCACATTACGCAATAGATCAGGGTGCAGACCTTATTGTAGGGCATCATCCTCATGTTATTCAAGGAATAGAAAAATATAAAAACAAGCTTATAGCATATAGTCTTGGAAACTTTGCTTTTGGTGGGAATATGAATCCAAGAGATAAAGATACCTTTATACTTCAAACGAAGTTTATATTTAAAGATAGCAAACTTACATCCTATGGAGTTAAAGTAATTCCTTGTAGTATTTCAAGCGTGAATTATATCAATGATTACTGCCCTACTCCTCTTACAGGAAGTAAAGAAGAGGCTATTCTTGCAAAACTAAATAAGTTATCTATGAATTTGGACTTTACTTTAAAAAATGATTTTACATTTGTAAATGTGAGTTCGGAAGAGGAGAAATAATTAAAAAAGCGTCAAATAGAGACGCTTTTTTATTATTTATCGCTACTAAGGTCTAATTTACTGACACCAAGAGCGTGATTGGACCACAATGCTTCTGTTACCGTATCTATCTGATTTTCGTTACATTCTATAATAAGAACCACTTCAGTAGATTTCTTGGAATTTTGATTTTTCGAACTATTCTTGAATGTAATAAATTTTATAATGAATCCTAATATAATTCCTATACTCATTCCAATTAACCCCCAAATAAGAGGCCCCCATTTAAAAATAAATCCATAAACGCTTCCAAAAATCATAAGAATAGTGCCTAAAATCATAGGAATATCTATTGAACTTACACCGTCAGATTGGTGTATAGAGTCTAAAACCATCCTATCTTCATTTCTTTTATCCATAGGAGCGGCTAGAATATTTTCCTTTTTTACTCCTTTCATCTGAATTTCAGTAACTGCTAATTCAAGATAGTTCGAATAATCAAAAGTAGAAATAACGTACATTCGCTGCCACCTCGATTCTTTAATCTGAAAATAGGGAACAATTATATCTATATTTGTAACTAATGGGATTTTAAAGTTTTTGTTCTGATATTGTCTTTTCAAAAATTTAGACTGTTCCCATTCAAACAAATTATTTAATTCAACGGTATTTATATATACATCGTATGCAGCAAACATATAGATAGAAGGAATATTTAAAAACCAATGAGGGTTTATGACTGCTTTAGCATGAACAAAATCTCCTAGCAAGGTATAGTGAATACACGGAAGCAGTTTAGAAAAATAGACAATGGCAATCCACCAAGTAAGAATAAAAAATGAAGCTACAATCCTGTGAACATATAACTGGCTTACTCCTGGCATTAACAAAGACCAAGCAAGTGCAATCCCTGGAGATCTTTTGTCTATATAATTATAACCCATAGCCCCCATCTTAAAAGGGTGTATTTCAGCATCTTCTCTGGATGCAAGTTTGAACTGGATATTGGTAGTTACAGTTGTTCTATAACTATCCCAAACAGCAAATATATAAGTTGGAAGATAAATAAGTATCCATTCTTTTCGTAAAGCTTGTTTAGACATTTCGAATCTTCCAGTGAAAGAGTATAAAATGGCAAGATTTATATTAGATTGTAAGTTAATAAAGACTTCCCAAGTGAATAGTATAAACCCTCTTATATATTTGTTTAATAACATATGCCCGAAACCTGGAAACATTAGTGACCAAAATGCAACTACTAATGGGTTCCTTAAATGCAGCTGAGTGACACCTATAGTGCTAACATAGGCTCTTGGGTGTCTAGGAGATGAATTTTGTGCGTTTTTTTCATTCATGACTAAACTCCTTAATAAAGCAATTGATCTATTATTGATTATAATTTGCTTTAAAGGTGGTTTTAATTCATGAACACAATACTTAATGTAAAAATGCAAATTTCTAAGTGAATCAAAGGTTTCTCTATTTTTAAAATACAAATTTTATTCTACTAATTAATAGTTTGCATTACTCAGCACATAATGTGTAGTGGGATAGTGAATTGTATTTGAAAAATATTTTTGATAGTAAATAGGAGACTTAGGATTCAAAAGCTCACTGCTTACTTTACTGAAAACACAAGCACTAAAAGAGAAAAATAATACTAAAACAATAAGAAAAAGACTTTTTGCATCAAAACTTATTTGACGGTTTTGTATTGATGCAGTGTGGCTATAGATTAGAACTTCTATACCAAGCATTATTAATGTTAATGGCCACCATTTAAGAATTTGTATGATAATTTCTAAACTATAAATATTACCTAAAAGATAGGTTACACCAGTTATTATTAATAGTAATCCTAAAGTTAAAGTTCCTACTCTTCTTCCTTGCATAAGTTTGCATCACCTTTCACAAGACTTGTCTTGTTTTTATTTGTTAAAAGAGTAAATCCTACAAATAGAAAAATTAGTGAAGTAAAACTTGATCTAGCAAATCTAATAACTCTGTAGTCTATATATTCACCAATTATAGGGAAAACTATATTATTAATCAGTGCAGCTATTCCAACAAAAATAAATCCATATCCGATGTATTTATATGCAGCAGTTTTTGGGATAAACTCATCCTTATTACCGATACTTGAAAAAATCTTCAAATCACAATCGGTTAGGGGTTCTTCACTTGAAGCCTTTGACCTTACATCAAAAACACTATAAAACCATATGATAGGTAGAAATATTGCAATAAATCCTAGGTTAATAGATACGCTTATACCAAAGGTTAAGAAAAATAACAGCATAAGCTGAATCCCCTGCCTTGTAAGTCCAAGGTACATATGACCAGCTCCAGGAATTAAAGAAAAGAATATTGCAATTTTTTTAGAATGTTTCAATTTACATTCCTCCTCGTTTCATTTTTAATCTATATGCTTATTTTAGATACAAAATCTTAAAATAAAGTTAGATGAATTCTTAAGAATTTCTTAAATATGATTCCTAGTAGATAAGTTTCAATAAACAGAATTCTTGGCTTAAGGTGGAGTTTTAACTCCATCTGAAGTTTAGAAGTCGTTATCCAGGGACGCAGCCGCTCTAATACTCCCCCTTGAAGAAGGGGGAGTATTAGAGCGGCTAGTCATCGGATAAATATGAATGATTTTACTGAATTAGACTAGGGTTTTAAATCAGGTAGAGTTGAATTGTAATAGCTAATTCACAACTCCTACTTATAATTTGTATTTTCTTGAACTTGGGGAAGAGATTAGTTAGTTCTATTTATAAATGACAGTTATTATTTCTTCGATATATTAAACGCATAGTGCTACTAGTACATAGCTATGGATAAATTTATTAGGTTATAATATTAGCTTTATGCCCACATTTCTGACAATTAGTATCCTCTATATGCAGTTTTATTGTGAAACTATTACGATCAACTAATAGTTCACCGCATTTAGGGCAGTAAGTATTGTTGTCTACCCCAGAAACATTGCCAATATATACATAGCTCAAATATTCTTTAGCTATATCACTGCAAATTTTAATTCTTTCTATAGAAGTTGCAGGAGCATTAAATTTATATGAAGGAAAATATCTTGATAGATGAAGAGGGATATTCGGGCTTAACTTCGAGAGCCATTTACATAAGTCTTTTATCTCCTCCTCAAAATCATTATAACCTTCTACTAAAAGAGTAGTGACCTCCAGATGGCACTTATCATGTATTTTTTCTATGTTATTTAAAACTGGTTTCATATCTCCTGCACAAATACTTTTGTAAAATTTGTTATTGAAAGCTTTAAGATCAATATTGGCTGCTTTAATATATGGTAGCAATGTCAGTAATGGTTCTTCGCTGATATAACCATTACTGACTAATATAAGGTCTAAGTTTTCAGATGGTGACTCTGTGCAAACATCGTAAATATATTCATACCAAATCGAAGGCTCATTATAAGTAAAAGCTATACCTATATTTTCCCTTTGTTTCAAGGCAAATTGTACGAGATCCTTAGGGTCAGTGTATTGGGTTTCTGGTTTAGTTTGAGATATTGAGTGATTCTGACAAAAACCACACCTAAAATTGCAACCGAAGCTGCCTACTGAAAGAATAAAACTACCAGGTCTATAGTGATAAAAAGGTTTCTTTTCTATAGGGTCCAGTGAAGCTGAACTTATATCGCCATAGTTTAAGGTGCATAGAACATCATCTTCAACCTTTCTAGCACCACAAAAGCCTATGCCACTTTCTTTAATATGACATCTTTGAGGGCAAAGTAAACACAAAATCTTTCCATTGTCATCCTTGGTATAAAAAAGAGCTTCTTTTTTCATAAATACTTTTATCTCCTTATTTATGTCTTATAACTTCGAATCTTTCAATGGTATAAGGTTCATACTTATCAATACCAGCTTTTCTTAGAGCAATCTCAAGCTGTTCTTCTACGGTATCGACTCCGCTTAAATCTGGAAGAAGTAAACCACTTCTATTACCACTGCGAACAATAACACCATAGTTTTTAGGATCTAAATCGTCTCTCGTAGCTTTTTCCGCAGGCATTAGAACATCTACAGAATAAACTATGTCATCTAATTCATCGTCGTCAACTGGGTTAAACCTAGGATCTCTTTCACCAGCTTCTATAGCATTATGAATTATTTCTTCAGCTACATTGTCATAGGCAGGAAAAATTGTACCAATACAACCCCTTAGTTCACCATCTTTTTTTAGTGATACGAAGACACCACGTCCTTCTTTTAACATTTCATCTGTAACGTAAGAAGGTGCTTTTATCAATTCACCAGTTTCTACATAATGTTCCAAGGTTTCACGAGCAAGTCTTACATAGGGGTCTTCATCATCTCTAATTTTTTTAATAGCTTCTTTTTTCTGTTCAGATATTTTATGTAACATATCTTCCTCAGTAGTTTCATTTACATCAAATCTCATGACACCATATCCAATGCCAAAAGGCGCTTCATAAGATAAAATATCACCTTTAAATTCATATCCATCCATAGTGCCAAGCATAATATAAAAAGATCTTAGTCCGCATTCACCAGCACATTCAATAACATTTTTGTCCATCTGAAATACATTTAATACATCGCCTTTTTTTAGAAGTTCTAGAATCTTACTATCAAACTCCTTACCGTGAGGACTATAGCCATAGGGTGCTGCTTCTGTAACCTTATGAGATAAATCACCAGAAGCTATAACTACAACATTATCACTTGAAAGCTCAACTGCTTGTTTTATGGCTATTCCAAATTTGTATAATTCTACTTCAGATAAAAATCCATAGGTGATATGAACTAATTTATAGTTAACATGTTTTTTATTTACGAAATAGAGTGGTACCATAGAACCATGGTCTAGTTCATAACCTATTTCAAATCTTCCAGCAGAATCTTCGTTGATAGAAACTGCAAAAACTCCCATTCCGTGAGCATAGCTCACTATAGCTTCTGTCAATGATTTATTTATCTTTAAGTTAAATTCAACCTCTTCAGCATTAAAATTTCCTAGATTGCCGCTTATATAATCACCATCAGAAACTGCAATTGCATCCCTAAAAACTGGGCCGTGGGGAGTAATAATCACTATTGTATCAGGCTTAAGCGAACTTATTTCATCAGCAACTTTATTACATGCTTCTACCGTCGATATAGCTTCCTTTTCCTCGCCTTTTCCAACCTCAGAAACTACAATAGGTGGATGAGGCATTACAAAATGTCCAACTATTTTTCCCATATTAAATCCTCCTGTAAGATAAAAAATTACCTAACTGAAGTTTTCCACTATATTAATATTTAATACAAGGTGTGCTAAAAATAAGATAGGAGTGTATAAAAATAGTGCTTTAATCTAAATAATTACGTTATTGGTATTTATTTAATAAGTTATTAAAATAAAAAATTTAAAATAAAAGATTTGTTAAAAGTTAGTATGATATATTATAATAATGTAAAGGTAAAGTTTTAAATCATTAGTAAAAACTGTTAGGTTATGAGTGTAAAGGGGGAAAAGTATGGGGAAAAAGAGCTTAAGGAAAGTTATTGTAACACTATTATGTGTATCTGCAGTAATACCACTTCTAACAACAGCCATGTTTACTTACATATCTCAAAACAAAGTATTTAGGGATGACTTTAGTATTCTGATCAGAGATAACTTAGGAGAAATAACATCAGTAGTAAAAAATACATACAGGAATAACGTAGAGTCCGTGGAAATGATTTCCAGCAGCGCAAATGCTCAGTCAGTATTAAAAAATCAAGACTCTGCTAAATTTCTCATGGAATCAATGGATGTTTTTGTTAAGTCCCATAAAGAAATAACGAATGCTTATATGGGTTCTGTGAAAGGAGAAATGATATTAGCTCCTAAACAAGCACTACCAGAAGGGTATGACCCAAGACAAAGATCGTGGTATAAGGAGGCTGTAAATAAAGTTGGAGAGGTTATAATTACTGAACCATATGAAGATGCATTGGAAAAAGGAAGATACATGGTAACCTTTGCTAAGAGTGTCAAGGATCCGGAAAGTGGACAAGTCATTGGGGCAATCGGTTTGGACGTTAAATTAGATGAACTATCTAGTATTGTAGCAGAAAAGAAAATCGGTGAAAAAGGATATGTAATTCTTATAGATAATGCTGGTACTATTATTGGCAGTAAGGATAAGAGTATATTATATAAAAACTCAAAAGATTTAAAGTGGTTAGAAAAGTCAATTTCCAAGGAAAATAATATATATGAAGATAAAATAAACGGTATAGATTACCTAATTTATACAGTAAAGGATAGCTCAACTGGATGGATAGCAGCTGGACTTATACCGAAAGATGAGTTAACAAGTAAAGTGAACAGAGGAAGAAATTCAATTTTATTAATTTCTATTATTGCTCTTATCATTTGTTTAATATCGGGAAATATATTCTACAGATTAATAGATAAATCTGTAAGAAAAATAGAGCAAGTATTGTATAAGATGAAAAGTGGAGATTTTACTGAAAAAATAGAGAAAGAGAAAGAAACTGTTAGCGAGTTAGAAAGAATTATTGACAGTGTAAATGCACTTCAAGGTCAGATGATTATCATTTTAGGAAAAGTAAATGAAGCATCAGATAATATAAAGAATTCTTCAAAATTATTAAAGGATGTGTCACAGCAGTCAAGTAGAGCAGGGGATGAGATAACAAATGCTGTACAAGAGATTGCATCAGGAGCATCAAAACAAGCAGAGTCTACAGAAGAAGGGCAGGAGTTGATTGTTGGGCTTGGAATTGAAGTTAAAGATTCTTTAATTGGTGCAGATACTATGGTTGAACTTTCTAAGCAGGTTAAAAAGTCAACAGACAATGGCATAAATGTAGTTAAGAATTTAAGTGAACAGTTTATACTAGTGTCAAAATCAAGTAAGGAAGTTTCAGATAAAGTTAAAGAACTTGCCGATAAATCAAATGAGATAGGTAAGATAACAGAAACAATAGGTGAAATAACGGAGCAAACTAATCTTTTAGCCTTAAATGCTAGCATTGAAGCTGCAAGAGCAGGGGAATCTGGAAAGGGATTTGTAGTAGTAGCTAATGAAGTTAAAAAGCTTGCAGAGCAATCTGCGATATCGGCTCTTCAAATTAACGGAGTGGTCAACGAAATAAAAGAAAATATTGTTCAACTATTTTCTAAGATTGAATCAACAATGGTATTAAATAAAACCACGGGAAGAAGTGTAGATACTACAGAGAAAGCATTCCTTTCCATAGCCGAAGCTATTGTAAAGTTAAAGGAAAGTATTGAAGATACTAGTACATCTTTAACTAGAATAAATAATAATAAGGAAATTGTTATATCAAAAATTGAAGAAGTATCATTATTATCTGAAGAAATTGCATCTAGCACAGAGGAGGTTAGTGCATCAACAGAGGAGCAATCAGCAGGTCTTCAAGAAGTTGTGATGGCCGCAGAAAAGCTTGAAGAATTCTCTAATGAATTACACAGCCTTGTTGAAAGATTTAAAATTTAGTTAAGAAATTTTTGAATATGGTCAATAATAAAGACATCTATTTAGACTTTAAATAGGTGTCTTTAAACTTTTGCTGAAATAATATTGACATAACATATTGTAATGGTGTACTATTAGTACAGAACACTAAAACAATATTGAAGTTATAATAGTACTGAGGGGGTGTGGTGATGAGTGTGAACTTTGATGCAAAAATACCAATATATATTCAGATAATGAATTTGATAAAAAGAGATATTGTTACAAATAAATTGGAACCAGGCGATAAAATTCCTTCTGTCAGAGAAATGGCTGCGGAGTTAAAGGTAAATCCAAATACTTTGCAGAGAGCATATCAAGAACTAGAGAGAGAAGGAATAACTTACACACAACGTGGGATGGGAACTTTTGTAAAGGAGGATAAAAGTATGATTGATTTGTTAAAAAGAGAAATGGCAAAAGAAATCATAGATAACTTTATAGATGGTATGAAAAATCTTGGATTCAATGGTGAGGAGATTTTAAAAGTAATTAAAGATAAGATTAAGGAGGAAATATAGATGGACGAAATATTAAAGACTTCAAGCTTAGAAAAAAGTTATTTTAATAAAAAGGCTTTAAATGGATTGGATTTAGAGGTTAAAAAGGGAAGAATTGTAGGTCTATTAGGACCTAATGGAAGTGGAAAGACAACTTTTTTAAAAATTGCTGCTGGACTTTTATCGCAAAGTAGCGGTGAGATATTAATAGATGGTCATAAGCCAGGGGCGTATACAAAATCTGTAGTCTCTTATTTGCCGGACAAAGACTATTTATATAAGTGGATGAAAATAAAGGATGCTATACAGTTTTTTAAGGATTTCTATAAAGATTTTGATGAAAATAAAGCAAAAGAGCTTCTACAATTTATGAATTTAGATATAAACAGTAAGGTTACTACGCTTTCAAAGGGAATGGCAGAGAAATTATATCTAACTCTAGTGCTCTCAAGAAATGCAAAGCTTTATATATTAGATGAGCCTTTAGGAGGAGTAGACCCAACTACTCGAGAGAAAATATTAGATGCCATATTAAACAATTATAGTGAAGATAGTTCGATGATTATTACAACCCACTTAGTTACTGATATTGAAAGGTTATTTGATGACGTAGCATTCATTTCAGAAGGAAAAATAGTTCTAAATGGTAATGCTGAAGAGTTAAGAAATGAAAGAGGAATGTCTATTGATGAGATATATAGGGAGGTATTTAAATAATGTTTGATTTAGTTAAATATGAATTAAAGGGATACTATAGGGATTTTATCATTATACTTGGTATAATAATTTTTGCTAATTTATTTCTGTTAACTAGAGTTGATTGGCCACCACAGGGAACCTTATTTTTCTCAGGAATGATGACTTTTGCTGCAATGGTAGTAGTTTTTATATGGAATATAAGAATATTTAGTAGAGACATGTATGAAGATACTGGTTATTTATTATTTACGTTACCTCAAAGTGGTTACTCTATTTTAGGTGCAAAGTTACTAGCTGCATTAGTTCAAGTTGGAATAGTAGGATTAGTAGCTATGATTTTTAACTTTATGCACTCTAGAAATATAATCAATTTTACTGAGGCATTTAAACATCTATCAGATACTATAAATATAGGATTTATCATATTTATGATATTTTGTGGTTTATTAGAGTATGTTTACTTCTTGTTATCTATTTACTTTTCTATATCTTTAAGTAAAGTAGCAATTAAGAAGAAAAAGATGGGCAAAATGGGTAGTTTCATAATCTTTATAGTAATGTCTATAATAGTAGGAAAGGTTACACAATTGTTAACTGTTACTTTTCCACAGGTGTTCAAAATAAATGCATTTACAGCACAAGGGCAACTTAATATATACGGAGCTATGGGAGTTTCGGGATCGTCAATACCAGTAAATATAGCTGCAGCAATTTTTAATGTTGTATTCTTCGTAGTTATGTATTGGGCAACTTCTTATATTTTAGAAAATAAGCTAGATTTTTAGTGTAACTTGATCTAAGTTTTAGCAACTGTTTGAAGAGTAGGCTTATAGTGTTACGTCAGCCCTCACTTCAGGAACGAAATCTAATACAAATAAACCTTTAAAAGCTCCAATAATTTTTAATGTTTTCTTACAGAAAACTGTGAAAAATATTGTGAGCTTTTAAGTTTCCAGTCCCTAATCTATTATGCGGCAGCATAATATGATAATAGCCTTATAACTAATATGATGATAAGATGTCTAATTTAAAACAATTACACAGTGCGTTAGCGCTGTAATATTTGAAAATCTAGATAATTAGATAGATTCGCACAATATGAAAGTTGCGTCTTAATCAAGTTTAATATTAGATTTTATTAAATAAATTTACTCATTATTTACTTTCATTTTATATTCCGTTCCCCAATCCCACATTGAATCAAGAATGTGTTTAAGACTTAAACCCGTTTCAGTAAGGGAATATTCAACCCTTGGTGGAATTTCAGCATAAGCCTTACGAACCACAAGTCCATCTTCCTCCATAGACCGTAGTTGCTGAGTAAGAACTTTTTGACTTATAGAACCTAATGACTTTTTTAATTCACCAAACCGTTTGGTACCTTCAATAAGGTCTCTCAATATTAAAATTTTCCACTTTTCCCCTATAAGCTGGAGAGTTGTTTCAACAGGACATAACGGCAACTCTTTTCTCATAAAGTACGCTCCTCTCTCACTAGTTATAATTTGTAATCTAATTCCTTAGATTAATATAATTAGATTATTTATTAAAGAGCACTTAGGCCCTTCATTTTTTAATTAGTTACCCAAAGGTACTTATAGTACTTTGAGGTGCTTACTTGATGAAATATACTAATACACTTATTATATATTTGTGGCCACTAAAAATCAATTTAAATTAGGAGATGTTAAGTATGAATGAAGTAGTAAAATTTTTAACCGAAAACCCAGTGCAGTATTTGGCAACAGTTGGTCGCGACAGAAAGGCAAAGTGCCGTCCTTTCATGTTCTGCTTTGAGAAAAATGGTAAGCTGTGGTTCTGCACTAATAACACTAAAGATGTTTATGAAGATATGAAAGAAAATCCTTATGTTGAAGTTTCTGTTTCCAGCCCTGCATACGCATGGATTCGTCTAAGCGGTAAGGCTGTATTCGAAAATAACATGGCTGTAAAAGAGGACTGCATGAGCAATCCTATTGTAAAAGGTCAGTATAACGCTGCCGATAACCCAATATTTGAGGTATTCTATCTTGCAGATGCGAAAGCTGTTATAGCTGATTTCTCAGGCAATCCACCTGCAGAATATTCCCTTTAATTTAATTATATATGCCCTGTTTTTATGCAAATAGGGCATATTAATCTTAGAAAATATACATGAAGGAGGAAGAGTGTAATGATAACAGTTTTTACTTTTTAACTGCAAGGGGCAAGGAGTTTTCTAAACAACTTGAAGCTCAAAAGTTCGTTGCAATTACAGGTATTACTGGTGGTAACGGTGATATTAAAGAAGAGATTGCAGATATAAACTCTATCCAATTCGAAATATAGGTAGCAGATTAAGGTGATTTCATAACACCATAGCCTGCTTTTGTCTCCTTCAATAATTACTCTAAATCCATTGTTATAGTATGATAAATTTTTATTTATAAGTTTTCACTAAGAACATATATACAATTATAGTATAGTCCTTCGGACAATTGTTTTGTTATATTTTATCATATCAGTATTTTAAAGCCTTCGGCATGAGGCATTACCATGCCTTTAGGATGAACATTTTACAGTATATAATAAAAAAGTTAGAGTAAAACTAAAGTTTAGAACTGTTTTAAGGTTAGGTTTATAGTGTGGAGTCAGCTTCGAGCAAAAGATTACATCATCTAATACTAACTAATTTAAAGACTCTCAATTTTTTCACAGTTTTCTGTAAGAAAACATTGAAAAAATTGGAGTCTTTAAAAATGAGTTAGTATTAGATGATGTTCTTGAAGGGAGGGCTGACGTAACACTGTGAACCTAACCTTAAAACAGAGTACTAAGGTTAGATTAAGTCGCCCCTTTCTGCTATTGAGGAAGTAATACAAATCTAACTACAAATAATACTGCAAGTATATATATAATTGGATGCACTTCTTTATGTCTGCCAGTAAAAACCTTCATTATAGGATAGAATATTATTCCTGCTGCTATACCGTTCGCTATACTATAGCTAAAAGGCATAATAGCTATTGTAAAGAATGCAGGTACTGCTTCTGTAAAATCATCAAAGTTTATATCCTTAACAGCTCCTAGCATAAGTACACCTACAATAACTAGTGCAGGGGCAGTTGCTTCCGCTGGCACTATTCCAACAACTCCACCTAAAAATAATGCTATGATAAATAGAACACCTACAACAAGTGAAGTAAGACCTGTTCTTCCACCTTCTGCAATTCCGGCAGTAGACTCTATATAAGTTGCTGTTGTTGTAGTACCAAATACTGAGCTTATAGTGGTAGCTACAGCATCAGCTAAAAGTGCTTTTTTCATATTCTTTATTTTACCGTCTGGTAGAATCATATCTGCTTTTTGAGCTGTTCCAACTAAAGTTCCAATAGTATCAAACAAATCAACGAGACTAAAAGTTAAAACTACCATTACAATACTTGTTAAAGCTCCTATAAAGCCTGTACCATTATGAACTAACAGACCCTTAAAATCGAATGCCATAAAAGTTGGTGCTATTGATGCTGGAGCACTTAGTAGTTTTAAGCCAGAAATATTTGTTATTCCCATAGGTATACCGATTAGGGTTGTAACGATTATAGATATAAGCATTGCGCCTCTTACACCTCTAGCCATTAGAATACCCATAATAACAATGCCGATTAAAGTAAGGATAGTATGTGGGTTTGAGAAGCTACCAAAACCTACAAGTGTAGCAGGATTTGAAACAATGATGCTTCCGCTTTTTAAACCTATTAAAGCTATAAAAAGACCTATACCACCAGTAATTGCAATCTTTAGGTTTTCAGGTAAACTGTCCACAATCTTTTCACGAATTGATGTAACAGTTATTAGTATAAATAGTATCCCTGAAAGAAAAACTGCAGCCAAGGCTTGTTGCCATGTATAGCCAAGAGTTAAACATACGCTATAAGAGAAGAAGGCTGTAAGTCCTATTCCTGGTGCCACTGCGAAAGGCAAATTACCGTAAAAAGCCATTATAATAGTACCAATAGCTGATGTTAAACACATACCAACATAAGCTGAGGCAACTACTGGGTCATTTATAGCTGAAAGGCTAGCAGCTGCATCTCCTTTTAATCCTGCTGCGTTCATACCTGAAAATTTTAGAACGTTGGGAATTACGAGTAGAGCATAAGCCATAGTTACGAAAGTGGTAAAGCCTGCCAAAACCTCTGTTTTGATATTAGTTTTATTAGATGATAAATTAAAAATTAATTCGAATATTGATTTCTTTTCTTTTTTAGATGTCGATTTAAGCGATGTATCCATTTTTCCCTCCATAAAATAAAAAAATTCTGCCATCGAATTTATGAGTAAATCCGATAACAGAGTTATCTTATGCGGATTCACCCATAGTGAGAAATTTACGGCTTCTCGTAGAAACTTCTGAACCTTATTATCAGAAATATATGGATGGCTTGTTCAAAATTTATTAATGTTTATGTTATCATCATGTAGAATTAAAGTCAATAGTTAAAAAATATGACGTAATTGTTGTAATATTTGTATATTTTGCGAATGATATAAACCCTATTGTTTCAGTTGATATTAAAGGGGGAAAGTATTATACTTATGATAAGCTTTTAGAGAAAGTTTTCAGGCACATTTACAAGAGTTTCTAACATAAAAAGCTTTTTAGTATTATTTAGAGGAAGAATAGATTATATGAGTAGAAATGATATAGAAAAAGAGATTAGAGAAGAAGAGAAACGTTTATATGAAGAATATAAGAGAAAACTAGCAGATTTGAAAAAGGTACAGAAAGAGAAAGAAGCTGTAGGTCAGGTTTTTACGAAAGGCCTGCTTCCACTTTATGTCTTATTTATTTTGAGTCTAGGACCCACAAATGGAAATGATATAGCTAATAAAATTGGAGAAAGAACAAAAGGGAGATGGATTCCAAGCACGGGGGGAATATATCCTATTTTAAAAAAATTAGAAAAAGAAAAAATGATTACTGGCAGATGGGATGAATCTAAAAAGAAAATACAGAAAATATATACTATAACCGAAATTGGATTAGAAGAATTGAAAAAAAGAAAAGGACTTTTAGAAGGTAAGATACAAGAAGCATTAGAAGTGTTTAAAATAGTATATAGAGATTTGTATAAATAAGAACTAACTTGATTAATTTTAATAAGGCAGATTAGAAGATAAAATTTTATCTTCTAATCTGCCTTACCCTTATATGTTACTAAAGATTTTGTTCTCTAAATTCCTTAAAGCTTAGTTTCTTTGGTCTTTTTATCATGTATAAACCGTAAAGAAGCGTTGCTAACGCAAAGCCATAAGGAATAACAATAGTCATAATATGGGGAACATAATTTACCAATAGCCTGTCTTCCAATAACATTTTAAAAGAAGTATGAGCAAGCACTGCTCCACCTATATAGGTAACAATTGGATGTTTATTCATCAGTTTGGCAACATACTGACTTCCGAAGAATATAATTGGAATATTTAAGACAAGGCCAAATACAATAAGAACTGTATTTCCGTGTGCTGCACCTGCAATAGCTAATACGTTATCTAAACTCATAGTTACATCCGCAATAACGATACTCCAAACAGCGCCCATAAACTTACTGGAAACATTAATATGAGCATTTTCTTCTTCCTTTTCGGGTTTAATAAAATCCCAAGTAATCTTTACCAGTAAAATACCCCCAACAAGTTTTATAGGTAACCACTCTATCATAAGAATATATGTAATAAGAGATGCAAAAATAATTCTAAGTGCTACTGCAGCAAAAACTCCTATAGCTGAAGCTCTCTTTGCATATTTCTTAGGAAGATTCCTTGTAGCTAATGCGATTACACCTATGTTGTCACCACTTAACACTATATCTAAAAGGGTTATCTGTACTGCACCCAGTAAAAATGTGACTAAGTTATCCATATATCTACTCCTTTCTAATTTTTAAGAATTTAGTTTACTTATAATATTCTATCATAGAAAGTAATTAATGCAAAATAAAAGGGGGGTGGATAATTTTACAATGAAGTATTATAAAACTAAGTCAGCCTTAGGATGCACTTCATATATTAAATTATATTAGCTTACATATAGTTCTATAACTACTACTCTGTATTGACAAAAATAAAATTAAGGATAGAAAGATATGTACATATACTAGAACTATATAATATAATATATAAGGATTATGGAGGGGTGAGAATAGTGTTAACTTATATTTTTATTTTTTGTGCTAAAATAATTGAAGTATCTCTTATGACAATAAGAACTGTATTAATAACTAGAGGTGAAAAATTATACGGATCAATAATTGGATTTGTAGAAGTTTCTATATGGTTGTATGTAGTTAGTAAAGTTCTTATAGGTATAGATAAGGATCCGATTAAAATGGTAGTGTATGCTTTTGGTTTTACTTGTGGAAATTATATTGGTTGCATTTTAGAGGAAAAACTTGCACTAGGAATACTAACAATAAATGCAATAACCTCGGAAAAGGATGGCCAAGAACTAGCTAAGATACTTAGGGAAAAACAAATTGGTGTTACAATGGTAGAAGCTGAGGGGCTTAAAGAAGATAAAAAAATGCTTATCATACATGTAAAGAGAAAAAGAAAGAGTGAAGTCATAGATATAATACAGCAATCGGATATAAAAACTGTTGTTTCAATAACAGATACTAAAACTGTATACGGAGGATATGGTATTAGGAAATAAGGAGAAACTAAAAGTAAGATAAATATATAAAGTTACATTGCAGCTATTATGAAAAATTATAGTAGTTATAAAATAAATTGATTGAATAACATGTGATTATATATAGTATAATAATTATGTTATGTAAGTGAAACTATAACAAAGGAGAAGTATCTTTATCATGGGAGTATTAATTGTAGATGATTCTAAATTTATGAGAAATATTATAATAAAAATATTCGAAAAACATAATATTACGGTTCTTGGAGAAGCTTCTAACGGAAAAGAAGCTGTGTTAATGTACAAAAAGCTTAATCCAGATGTGGTTACAATGGACTTGACAATGCGGGAAATGACGGGATTGGAAGCAGTAAAAGAAATTATTGAATTTGATTCTAAAGCATACATAATTGTATGTTCAGCCATGGGACAACAGGAGATAATAAAAGATGCTATAAAAATGGGTGCCAAGGGATTTGTAATAAAACCTTTCGATGAAGAAGATTTGGTTAACGAAGTAAATAAAGCTTTAAAATCAAAAGACAATTAATATTATAAAAGGGTATTCAACTTTCTATAGTGAATACCCTTTTATAATATTTAAAGGAAAAATAGACTGTGAGTTTATGCACAGCCTATTTCCTTCATATAAGAAACTTCTAAAGTAGAAGAAACCTCTCTCATACTACAGGTGGTATTATAGCAACTTTCACAACAATGATCTTTTTGCTGGTTAAGAACCATACTTTCATCAGCTCCATAAATATAAGACATTGATTTAGCTGGATATAACATATTATTAATGAGACTAATATCTATTGAATTTTCACCTCTTAAATTCTCCAATATTTCTTTTTGATATTCCAATCCTATCAAACCATCACCAGGTGCGATTTTACTAGTAAGACCTAAATTTATACTGTGAGATTCTTCACATATTTTGCGAAATAACTGAGAACTAATATTAAATAAATAGATACTAGCCATAGTGTCTAAAAGTATTGCTTCAAAGAATTTTCCTTCGTTAAATAAACTATCTACTTTATCAACGGAATCTTGACCTATAGTTACAGCGCAATATACTACAAACTTGCAGTCACTTAACGTATGGAGTTTTAAGTTTTCAGGTTTTTTATCTATTTTATACATGCCTGTTGGCTTGCAATATTCTCTTAATACAGGAAGTAGACTATCGTACATTTTGCTCAATTCCTCATAGGGAGGTGTTTGGCAATAAGACTGCACTGAGCTGATAACTCTATGCTTATTTAATTCAAATTGAAAATCAGATAGTATATTCATAAGCTCCACCTCTATTTTTTATTTATAAGTATATTATAACTAAATAGAAGTTAAATTGCAAGATTAAGTTGAATATATTTCAAAATAAATAAAGAAGTATTATCAAGGCAACCAATTCAACTACCAAAATCCATGGAATATCAAAGTTTATTGATTAATTGGAATGATATCAAGGTCCAATGCCCATGCCAATAAGGTGTTTAATGGACTCAGTCTTGCAAAATGATGATTCTTAAATTAAGTAAAGCCCTGAAGTCTATAGACTTCTATTCAGTAAATAACAATGTAAGGCTAGAGGAAACAAATAGCATTATCTTTTAATTCTTATAAAAATATGTAATAATAAGGAAAGGTAGAAAGAGGTGATGGGCATTGGTCGTTGTAAACGCTTTAGGTAGTGTATTCAGCATAGTTATTATGATATCCACAGGTTATATGTTAACTGTAAAAGGATGGTTTGATGAAAAGATATCAAAGGTTTTGACTAAATTGGTATGCAATTTGGCCTTGCCTTGTCTTATGTTATCTAATTTAATGAGTAGCTTTGATAGAGATAAACTAAGTCATATGGGAAAAGGATTGATTATTCCATTTTTGTCTATGGCAATTTGTTATTTAATTGGAATATTAGTTTCTAAAATTATTGGAGTAAAAGAAGGAAGAGTTGGCACCTTTCGTTCAATGTTTTTTGTATCCAATTCTATATTTATTGGACTCCCTGTTAATTTGGCGTTGTTTGGAGATAAAAGTATACCTTATGTTTTGTTATATTATATAGCAAATACAACATTTTTTTGGACAATAGGCGTATATGGTATATCTATGGATGGGCAATCTAACTGCAGTGAATACAGGGTTACAATATTCTCAATGGACACATTAAAGAGAATAGTTTCTCCTCCTTTAATGGGATTCATGATTGCTCTGATATTTATTTTCTTGGATCTTAAATTACCTAAAACTATTTTGGATACATGCAAGTATTTCGGTAACCTTACAACTCCATTATCGATGTTATTTATAGGCATAACAATTTACAATGTAGATTTAAGCAAAATAAAGATAAATATGGATATAATAGTCGTACTTATTGGACGTTTTTTTGTTTCTCCATTACTTGTTTTAATTATGGTTCATTTTTATCCTATACCAGATTTAATGAAAAGTGTATTTGTAGTACAAGCTGCAATGCCAGTTATGACAAATACAGCTATAGTTGCAAAATCTTACAATGCAGATTATGAATATGCGACTGTTATGACTGTAGTAACAACTGTTTTAAGTTTAATATTTATACCAGTGTACATGATGATTTTATAAGATAAAACTAGAAGATGGGCGGAATGTCAATACTACCTAATTCTAGTTTGATGAATCCAAAAACGAGTAATTATTGGATAAATAAATATAATAGCGGTTGATATTAATAATACCGTAAATTTAGTTATAAGAAAGGAATGTTATTATGGGTAAGCTAGTTTGTGTAATATGTGGCATGGAGGTTAATGATAGAAATTATCACCTTAATAATGAAGCATTTGTAGGTTCTAATAGTGAAGAATATATAAAATTTTGCCCATTTTGCGGTGCATCAATTGAATACTTAGTGGAAGATGGAAAAGAGTTTTGTTATGGTAGTAGCAAATTAAGCAATTCAACTATAAAAATAATAGACCATGCAGTTAAGCTAGAAATTTTTAATGGAGATTTTTATAAGAAGGCTTCAGTTCTAGCTAAGGATGAAAAAATAAAGAAAATGTTTGAGGATTTATCTAAAATTGAGTATATGCATGCTAGGATACATAAGAAAATAGGTGGTATCAAGGAAGAGCCTATTCTTAGGGAAATGGATTACTCAAAGTATGATACTGATGAAATCTTATTAGAAATGGCTTGTAAAAGAGAAAAACATGCAGTAGAGTACTATAAAAAATATAGCAAAGATGTTGAAGATGATAGTATTAAGAATATATTTAAAGCGTTATCTATTGTGGAGCAAGAACATATTGAACTTACTAATAGAGAAAAAACTATATAAACAGATTTCTTAGTGTCTTTGACACTTAGAACTCGTTATCCAGAGACGTATCCGCTCCTTACACTTGAGGGTATTAGAGCGGATAGTGAAAAACACACTTCTTACTTCTTGTTTCTGGGAGTGGGAGGTGTGTTTTTATTTAGAATTATTTAGAAATAATTATGAAAATACAGGGACTCTATATACATATACGATGGAATTTTAAAATATATATATTTTAAAGAAATATAATAGGGAGATATGATATGAAGAAGTTTTTTAAAATTCCACTGATTTTAGTTCTTATATTTTTATCAGTTTTTTTTATTAAAAGATATTATGATAGTGAAGTTGCAGCTAAAGATGTAAGTCTAAAAAATGATAAATTAAATTATCATGTAAAATATAAAGGTTTATATGAAGCTAAGGATTTTACAATTGATAGCAAAGGTGATTATTACATAGCTTACAAAGACAAAATCCAAGTAATCGAAAGTAAAGGAAAAAGCTATGACATATTAAAAGATGAAAATCTAAATATAAGCAGTATCGAATACTCAAATAATAAATTATATTACTCATCTGATACTAAAATATACTACTACGACTTGAATAGTAAAAAAAGCTCGGTAATATTTAAGGACATGCCAAACTTCGGAGACTACAAGAATAGTATAATTAAAATAAGGGGAGATTATTTATATATAACTATAGGCGCAGCAACTAACTCTGGAGTAGTAGGTGAGGATAACAAGTGGACTAAGGAAAACTTTTATGCACATGATATAACACCGAAGGATATTACTCTAAAAGGTATTAATTTTGGTACTGATAAAACAGGAGCTTTTCAAAGCAGCAGAACTAAAAGTATAAAAGGACAAATAATCCCCGGTCATTTTCCAGGTAACGGCTCGGTTGTAATATTTAATTTAAAAACTGGAAATAGTGAGACTTTTGCGTGGGGAATAAGAAATGTTACAGGAATGGACTTTAATAGTGAAAGTAAGTTAATATCAGCTGTAGGAGGAATGGAAGATAGAGGCGTTCGTCCTATTAAAGGTGATACAGATTATATATATGAAATAAAAAAAGGAGAATGGTATGGCTGGCCTGACTACAGTGGAGGAGACCAGGTAAATTCACCTAAATTTAAATCTAATACACCAGGGTCACTACAGTTTGTGCTAGAGAATCATCCAACTACTAATCCACTAGCACCGCTATACCAACATAAGACTGTAGGTAATATAACTGCACTAGCAGTAGATAGCAACGGTATTATAGGGGAAAAGAATTGTGTATATTTTTATGATAAATTAGATAATGTAATATATGGATTTAGCGGAACTGGTGCAGTCAAACAAGAAATGAAATTTGAAGAAAGCAGTTCAATTTCTAGTATTAAATTTGGAGAAAAGTCATTAGTAGTTCTTGATAGCAAAGGAGGCAATTTATTTAGCATAGAAAAAGGAAGCATAAATAGTGGTTTAAAGATAGATAAGAATCTATATCTTTATTTACTTGCTACCACTATATTTGGTATATTTGCACTTTTAAAACTTCAGAAGGAGTAGCATACTATTTAATAAAAGGAGATAGGTTTAAAGATGAGAGACAGGTTAGAAAAAACCTATAGTAATGCACTACAGGGGATATTTACAGCAGTAAATCCAGTTAAAAAGAAAATTTTAAAAACTCATTGCACCGTGCATAAGTTTATTATGATGCACGCAGTTGAAATACTAAGAAATGATGGGTATGAAGAAGAATATAATTTTTTTAGAAAACATGTAAGACCCTTGAATGCTGGAGTAACTTGGGCAGATCAGGATTTTAAAAGCTCAAATCACTTTTATCATATAACTAGGGGGAAAGGTCTTTATGGCAGAAGTGACGCTTTAACTGAATGCAAAAAGTATTATAATAAGTCCATAGAATGTCTAAGTTCAGGTGAGACAGAGAAGGGGTTATTTTATTTCGGTGCAGCTTGTCACTTGGTGCATGATGTAACTGTTCCTCACCATGTGAATAATAAGTTGCTAAAAAACCACAGAAGATTTGAACTATGGATAATAGGAAGGCTTATGACGGATTATTCTTTTGAAGCTAATAGTGGAACTGTATATTACGATAATTTAGATGATTATATTAAGAACAATGCCATAATGGCTAATAGTACCTATATTAAATATTTGGATATAGAATCTAGAGAAGAAAGATATGGAAAAGTAGCGACAGTAATACTAAAAGAAGCTCAACGGACAACTGCTGGGCTTATGATTAAATATTATAATGAAATTAAAAATTCTAAAATTCTTCCATAAAATGGAGGATTTTTTTTTTATCTGAAGAAATTATATATATTGGAACAATTTACGGTGTGAGGTGGTAAAGTGAGAAATACTATATTTATTAACATGGAAAAAGAGATATTTAGAGGTAATGTACTTGATATAGGTTTGGAAAATTACGGTATAGTGTATAATATATATAAGCAGTACAATGATAATGTTAATGTGGAATATATTAGTGGTAAGGAAGAGCAGCAAAGCATAAAAGAAGAGTTTTATGATAGTTGTATTTTATTATTTTCGTTTAGCAATATATGGATGAAGAAAAATAAGAAAAAATTTATAGAGGATATATATAGATATTTGGCGAAAGATGGTCTATTATATATTTGGGACATTGATAAAGGATATGGAAAAGTTTTTAATTCTATAGTTAAAATTTTAGTACCAGAAAGAAAATTAAAAGAAATAAAATTAAGAGATTTAAATATTCTTAAGGATAACTCTAAAGGAAATGCAGTTAAATTATTAGAAGGTTGCTTTGATATATTAGATTTAAAGTCTTCAGATGGAATCTATTATATAAAAGCTAAAAAAAAGTTACCACAACAAAAGATTGTCAAGGATACAATGAAACTTGAGACTGAGGAGATTCTAACACCTCCTGCTTCTTAAGTTATGTAATCTACTAAATATTGCTATCTTTATAAAGTAATTGTAAAGACTGTCTAAATATATAGATGAAGTCATAGTGATGAATAACTAATAGGAAAATATAGGAGAAAGGAATTGAAAAATAGATGAAAGTAATACTAGCAGCGCTTAACTCGCAGTTTGTTCATAGTAATTTAGCGGTAAGATATATGAAGGCCTTTAGCAAGGATTTGAATTATGATTGCGTTATAAAAGAATTCTCAATTAATGATAGAAGAGAAAAGGTAGTGGAAGAGCTTATGAATGAAAAGCCAGATGTCCTGGCTTTTTCTACTTATATATGGAATGTAGAATATGTACAGTCTCTTGCAAAAGTAGTTAAACTTATAAATCCCGATATAGAAATATTATATGGAGGTCCTGAAGTTTCCTATGATAGTAAAAGCTTTTTAGAGGATAATATAGGTGAATATGTAATATTTGGTGAAGGTGAAGAAACTTTTTATAACTTTATTGAATACAAATTAGAATATGAAAAGTTTAAGGAAGAGAGTAGAGAGTTATCTAACGCCGAGAATTTAGAATTAGAAAAGAATTTTATAAAGAAGCTTAGAAATATCAGAGGTTTATGCTTTAAAAAAGGTGGAGAAGTATTTGTCAATTCGCCGAGAGAACTAATGAATATGGAAAATTTGATTTTTCCTTATGTTGAAGAAGATATTTTGGAGAATAAAATAGTATATTACGAAGCCTCAAGAGGGTGTCCTTTTAGCTGTAAGTACTGTATTTCATCTACGATTCATGGAGTTAGATTTTTACAGCTTGAGAGAGTAAAAAAAGAATTAAAATTTTTAGTAGATAAAAAGGTAAGATTATTAAAATTTGTTGATAGGACTTTTAATTGCAGCAGCAAATTTGCAATGGGAATTTGGAAGTATTTAATGGAACTAGATACAGAAACTACTTTCCACTTTGAAATATCTGCGGACATTCTAGATGACGATCAATTAGAACTTTTAGCGAAGGCACCTGAAGGAAGATTTCAGTTTGAAGTAGGAGTTCAGACTACAAATGACGAGGTGCTAAAAAATATTAATAGATTTGTAATCTTTGAAGATATTAAAAAGCAGGTTGTAAAATTAAATGAACATAGGAATATAAAACAGCATTTAGATCTAATTGCAGGACTTCCAGGAGAAAACTTTGAGTCTTTTAAAAGATCATTTAATGATCTTTACAGCATTCATCCAGACGAAATACAGCTTGGATTTTTAAAAGTATTAAAGGGGTCTCCAATGGAAGCGGAAGCAGAAGAATGGGGTATAGTCCATTCACCTTATACCCCTTATGAAGTTTTAAAAACTAATGATATAAGTTATGAAGAGTTACTAGAATTGAAAAAGGTAGAGGAAGTTGTAGATAAATACCATAACTCAGGTAAGTTTAACAACATATTGAAGTATTTTGTGCCAGATTTTGCGACACCTTTTGATTTTTATTATGAGCTAGGTATGTTCTTTTATAATAAGGGTTATTTAAATAGAAACATATCCTCAGCAGACTATTATAAGGTGTTCATAGAATTTAATGAAGAAAAACTAGAAAAAAGCAGTGAAGAGCTAAAAGAGATAATTAAATTCGATTATTTAAAGTTTAATAAAAAGAAGTGGATTCCAGAGTTTTTGATTAGAGAGAGAATTAAAGAGGAAGAGAGAAGAATTAAGAGTGAGATAGATAAGGGGGAGATTAAAGTATCAGATAACTATCACATTGAAAAATTCTTTGTGGA
Source organism: Clostridium sp. CS1-1 (assembly GCF_056135525.1). Classification (NCBI taxonomy): domain Bacteria; kingdom Bacillati; phylum Bacillota; class Clostridia; order Eubacteriales; family Clostridiaceae; genus Clostridium; species Clostridium sp. CS1-1. Next base: position 1,721,272 of record NZ_CM148680.1, read on the forward strand.
TGTATCAAAGTTTATTGAAAATGGAGAATTAGAGAAAAAAGTATTATTTGTAATTTTTGATGAGAAGGATAAGAGCGAAACTTTTTACGATTTAACTTAATTTGTAATTATTTTAGCTATTAAATGAAAGTGGGAAATATCATTTTGGTATTTACCACTTTTATTTTTCAAGTCCTTTGAATAATAAATATAATTTAAATGTAGAATAGGTCTTTTAAAATATTGGGGATGGGAAATAATGAAATAAACTGAAAGTTATATAAACTAAATTTAAAGAATTAAGTAATTCTAAATGGAACTATAAAACATTGATTCTTTGAAAGAATGTATGTATAATAAATATCGATTAGATAAACAAAGGAGGATGTTTAAAGCATAAGGGCTTTAAATAGAAAGTTATGGCGATTAAATCGATATTAGAATTTGGAGATAAAACTCTCACAAGAGTAAGTAAAAAGGTTACAAAGATTGATGAAGAAATATTAGGTCTTGTTCAAGATTTAAAGGATACCTTATATAATTCATATGGTATTGGATTAGCTGCACCACAGATAGGTGTATTAAAGAGGGTAATACTAATAGATTTAAGAGATGGTTCAGAGCCTATTATACTTATAAATCCTAAGGTAGTTAAGAGAATAGGTAAAGAAGAGGATATAGAGGGGTGTTTAAGTTATCCAGGATACGAGGGATCAGTTGTAAGGCCAAGGAAAGTTATAGTAACTGGACAGGAATTAAATGGACAAGAGATGGAATATACTGCAACTGGACTTTTAGCAAAGGCCTTTTGTCATGAAATAGATCACTTAGATGGAATCTTATATACTGATAGAGCTAAAAAGATGTACAAGTTAGAAGATGAATAATATAAAAAACAAAGAACGTATGCGAATTTGTGTTCTTTGTTTTTGTAACCTAGAGAGACACTATGGATATTATTAAATTTTAATAATAATCTATAGTGTTTTTACTATGTTTAACTAAATTTATGAAGGTTAAACTAAAGATACTGAATCATTTTTAAATACTGAATCATTTTTTTCTTTGGCACGATTTAAATAAAACCAAGAAATAATACAAATACTAATTACAGTTAATACTTAGAAAAAAGAGAAGTAGTATCTATTTAATAAATATATATGGTTTAATGATATTTTCATATAATCAATACTATTAGTAACTATGGAGGTAAATATGAAGATCAAAAGAGATTTAAATAAAGGAGAAGTTATTTCATCAAGTGAATCGGAACAAACAAAGAGGAATGAGATTCAATCAAGTGAAGAAACAATTAAGTTCATAGAGTTAATGAATAAATTATTAAAAGAAACTGTAGAGCAGCACCAAATAGTTAATAATCAACATAATGTTTTAGCAGAGCTTGCTGACAAAGTAAAAGCTCATATGAGTGAAATTTCCAATTTAAACAATATGACGAACAAATCTACAGATAGCTTATATGCAGAAGGAAACAAACTCATAAAAATAACTGAAGATACAGTGAGCAAATCAAGTGAAGGAAAAATGGCTATTGAAGAAATGGATGAAATCATTAGATCTTTAGAAAGTGAAAATAAAAATAACACACGTAGTATTAATGATTTAGCAAGAAAGTTTAATAAAATTAATGAAGTAGTTCAGTTAATAACAAGCATTGCAAGTCAAACTAATCTTTTAGCATTAAATGCAGCGATAGAAGCAGCTAGGGCAGGAGAGCAAGGCAAAGGCTTTGCAGTAGTTGCTGACGAGGTGAGAAAATTGGCCGAGATGACTAAGCAAAGTACTAAGGATATTTCAGATTTAATAGAAGGAATTGAAGATGAAACAAAAAAGGTACTAAATAATTCAGATAAATCCAATGCAGTTATTTCTAAAGGAGTTCAGACCTCTAATAATGCTATAGAAAAAGTAGAGAAAAGCTTATCTACTATAGCTCAGGTAGAACAAGAAGTTCGTGTAGTAATAGATATTTTATCTACTCAAAAAGAGCATATAGGAAGTATGAATAAACAATTAATAGAAGTTGACCATATTTTAAAGGTTACAACTAAAGCTATAGTAAATCACATTCAAGAAGCAAGTGTAGTTGATGAACGTTTAGAAAAAACAGAAAAACAACTTGCTTCTTATAGTAAAAAATTTATTGAAAAAATAAAATAAAATTACTAATAGGGCACAAAGAGATAATCTTCATAGAAGAATAAGAACTTTATAACATCAATCTTATGGATAGGTGTGAGAAGAGCTGGTACAGTAATTTGTGTCCTTTACTCATTTAACTATATTCAAATGTATTTAACAGAAATACCTTTAGTCCCGAATACATTTCCTATGAGGGGAAGTTTTATTTTTTGATAAATTAATATATCTTCCTGTAATTCCAGATACCTCTCGATGAATACCTTTACTCCGTTATACTCATAAGAGATGAAGTTTTTGTTTTCTTTAAAGTCTGTTGAAAATTCAACACATAAGTCTTTAACGGAAACGTCACAGCAACCACCTGAAGCTGAGATAGTTTTAACTATAAAACTACCGCCTTTTTCTTTTGCATAATTAAGAGCCTTTTCTTCTATAATTAACATAAAATCTCCCCCTATAACTTATTTTAAGCGTAAAAATAATTCTATTAAGGTTATTATATCATATAAACAGAGTTCTTGGCATCAGATGGTGAAAGTGCCTTATTAATATAAATACCTGATACGCCAAATCTTCCACTACTCATTGGTATATATGATTTTTGATATATTAATATGTTCTCGGACAATTTTAGGTTTTTATCTATATAAACCCTTACACCGTCATATTCAAGACCAATATAATTGTCATTTTCTTTAAAATGTCTTAAAACCTCAATCCAGAGGTACTTATTCTGTATAGTGCATCACCCATCTGATTTCATAACTGTTTTAACTACAAAGTTTCCACCTTTTTCTTTTGCATAATTAAGAGCTTTTTCTTCTATACTTAACATAAAAATACCTCCATGAGTAACGTGGTATAAAAATATTTTAAAGCGTGATTACATATTCTGTCAACCTGATATCACAGTTGATTTCAAGAAAGTATAGAGAATTGTTTACATAAAGAATAAGTGTAAGTGATGCATAGAGGTGCTGTAAAGTAATCCTATTAGAATCGTTAAAAGTTATGCTATCATTATAAAAATATATTTGTAAAAAGTATCATTATAATGTAAAATTACACTATAATGATACTTTTACCATTATTCATGATTATAAATTGAAAGGCGATGAATGGTATGACAAGAGAAGAGTTTATTAATAAAATAGATAAAAAAATCAAGCTTATAAGAAATGAAAAGGGGTATACACAAGATAAAATGTCGGAGATACTTGGAATTTCTAAAAAAACACTTGTTCAAGTGGAAAAAGAGAGGGGGAGCTTAGGATGGTCAGTTGCTGTGGCAACATGTGTTATCTTTAAAGACAGTGAAGTGCTACAATTAACTCTTGGTGGTGATACAGAGGATATTATTTTATCATTAGCCTTTACAAGATACGAAAGAGAATATGATAAAACACTTGGAGGAAACGTATGGTGGAAAGATATTAAAACTAAAAATGGTTATAGGATTCAACAAAATATAATATCGAATCATTATAGAGTTTTAGATAACAATGATAGGAGAATATGTTCTTCCTTTGAGTTAGCGTATATAAATAAAAGACTACAAGAGTTGGGAGAAAAATAATTATTGTTATATTAATAAAGGAAGGTTGGGTTGGTATGAAAATAAATAAAAAATATATAAGTAATTCCCTTGCAGTGCAGATGGGTATTGTGCCAATAGTACTTACTGCAGGTCTTTATCTTATATTCAGTATTTTGGCACGGGTTCCAAGTACACCATCAGTATTAGGAGCTGGTAACAATTCTGAAAAGCTTGGACTTGTTTTATTTTCCTTTTTTAGTACATCAATAGTTGGTGGATTTATAGGATTTGTTTTTTCAAAGAGATCAGAAAGCAAACTAGCCTCTGAAAGAACTAAATACTCAATATCTATAATACCTGTTATATATACTATTATATTTACTATTATTGTAGAAATGATGTCGAAGGGAGATTATAATTCAGGTTGGTGGGCTATATATGCTCTTAAAAATCCTATATTCTTAATATTTGATTTTTCACTTTTCTTTATAGGATTACATTTTATTGTTCCTATTGCAGAGATAATGGGGTACTTAGGGTTTATATTTGGAATCTTTATATATGAACAAAGAAATAAAACTAAAATAAAGAGTGAATTTTCAAGAGATTTAAAGGTAATCTTAACAGTTGTGAGCATTACTGTGGTTGTATTTGTAGGTGTTATCACAAAAGATATTATTAATAATGGGTTTATTGAACTACTATATGGTAAGTCTACAATAGGACAGGAGTTAACTGAATTCAATTTAGAAACAATAGCACCATTTAAGAAAAATAACGGGCTTGCTACACTCGATAAAGAAGCATCCCTACAATTCATAGATTTTGAAGAAATGCCACGACTTGATGGTGCAACAGCAGCTTATCCAATTTATGCTGCTTTTGTACAATCCGTATATAAAGGGCTTGGTAACTATTATGACGTTAACAAAGGAAATCAAGATAAAGATATTTTCTCTGCTTTTGTATCAAGTAATAATTACCCCTTTGATATAGTTAAATGTTCAAAGACTAATAGTGCATATGAAAGTCTTATAAGTGGTCAGACTGATATCATATTCGTTGCAGAACCGTCGAAGGCTCAGGTTGATGCTATAAAAGCAAAAGGCGACGATTTTATATTAACACCTATCGGATATGAAGCTTTTGTGTTTTTCACAAATGTAAAGAATCCAGTCAATAATATTACAATAAATCAAATACAAGACATTTATTCAGGCAAAATAACGAACTGGAAAGATATTGGTGGACAAAGTAAAAGTATATTGCCATATCAGCGTCCTCAGGATTCTGGCAGTCAGACAATAATGCAAAATAGAGTTATGAAGGATATTGCAATGTTAACTCCGACAAAGGAAACCTACTCAGGGGGAATGGGAGAAATAATAAGTCAAGTTTCAAGCTATAAAAATGCTAAAAATTCAATAGGTTACTCCTTCATGTATTATTCATCTTCAATGGTAAAAAGCAATCAAATAAAATACATTGCTATTAATGATGTTAAGCCAACTGCTGAAACAGTTCGTAATAAAACATATCCTTTTATTGTACCTGTTTATGCTGTGACTTTAAAATCAAATGCTAAAAAAAGTGTAAATAAGTTTATTGGTTGGATATTATCAGACGAAGGTCAAAGTCTTATTCAGAAAACAGGTTATATACCTTTAAATTAACTATATTTAAAAGGCTAAAGTTACTTATACTTATTTAGAAATCGGCTTAGGAACTTCTAGTTACTCAATACATGCCCTATATTTTGCTATTTGCCACGTAAGTGGCGCTATGAGTTTCTATATTTTTCATTATAAAAAGTATATAATTTTATATTTACATCAGAGTAATAATAATATATACTAATGTATATACACCAGTATATATTAGGAGGAATAATAAATGAAAAATATTAAAAAACTTACTTATACAGGCCTTTTGACAGCATTATCAATTGTAATTCCATTAACTTTCGGATTTTTAAAGGTACAAGCAGGCCCTTTTAGTGCTACTTTAGCATCTCATGTGCCGTTATTTATAGCTATGTTTTTAGGGCCTTTCGCAGCAGCTATGGTTGGAGTTGGTTCAGCGTTAGGTTTCTTAGTATCAGCACCAGCAGTAATAGCAGCAAGAGCTTTTATGCATACATTTGTTGGACTAGTAGGTGCGCTTCTTATAAAAAAAGGTGTTTCTTTTAATAAGGTTGTATTAATTACTGCACCAATTCATGCAATATTAGAAGCTATAGCTGTAATTCCTTTCGGATTTACAATGTACAAGGTACTTGTAGTTGTTGGAGTAGGTACATTACTACATCACATGGTAGATGGTATTATTGCTTTCGCATTAATTAAGTCTTTATCTAAGAGTTTAAGATTAGATTTGAGGAAGGCAGCAATTTAATTTACAGCCAAGGTGTTTATGATATAATAAGTTGTAAATTTAATATGGGTATGTATATAAAGATATGATAGTTCAAATTTGAATTAGCATATCTTTATTTTATTAACTACCCTTTAAAAGTTATATAAAAAACTCAATTGAACTCAATCTACCATCATTGATATATTTTTATCTAATAATGTGTAACACTCCCATACTACATATGTGAGGGATGCAAGCTTGAGCGCATATAATATTGCTGTATTTTACTGAATATTATAGTGTTTAGTAAAAGTATGGTATAATATGGGTAGAAGGTGAGGTGAGTAAGGATGTATTTATGTGTAAAACAGCAGCTAAAAAAGATATCTAAAGAAGATTATAAAAATATTAGGGAGTTATCACATATTGCTAAAAATCTATATAACTATGGATTGTATAATGTAAGGCAATATTACTTTGAACAAAAAGAATATCTTAACTATGAAAAGAATTATGCCATTTGTAAAAGTAATGAAAATTATAAATTACTAAATAGTAATATGGCTCAACAAATTCTAAAAGAAGTAGATGGAGTGTTTAAATCATTTTTTGGATTAATTAAACTTGCAAAGAAAGGTACATATGATTTTAGGGCAATTAAACTACCTAGATATCTTAAAAAAGATGGCTTCGCAACTCTTGTAATAGGTTTTGTAAGAATAAATGGTAATGAACTAGTTATTCCTTATTCCAATAATTACAAAAAAAACCATAAGCATATTAAAGTTAAAATACCACCTATACTCTTAGATAAGAAAATAAAAGAGATTAGAATAATACCTAAGGATAATGCAAGGTTCTTTGAAATTCAATATACTTATGAAGTAATTGAAACTCAAAGGGAATTAGATAAAACAAAAGCACTTGCGATAGATATAGGAATAAATAATCTTGCTACTTGTGTAACAAATAAGGGAAAAACATTCATTATAGATGGAAGAAGATTAAAATCCATTAACCAATGGTTTAATAAAGAAAATAGTAGATTACAGAGCATAAAGGATCTACAAGGAATTGGTGGAACTACCAAAAAGCAGTCTATATTAAGAAACAACAGAAACAATAGAGTAAATGATTACATTAATAAGACTTGCAGATATATTATTAATTATTGTTTAGGAAATAATATAGGTAATTTAGTAATTGGATACAATGAAACACTTCAAAGATATAGTAATTTAGGCAAGGTTAACAATCAAAACTTTGTTAACATACCAGTTGGAAATATAAAAGAAAAGTTAGAATATCTTTGTAAGCTATATGGAGTTAACTTTGTAAAGCAAGAAGAAAGCTATACTTCAAAGGCCAGTTTTTTTGATAATGATATTATGCCTAAATATAATGCAGATAATCCAATACAGACAATTTTTGCAGGTAAGAGAATTAATAGGGGACTATATAAAACTAAAGGTGGATACTGTCTAAATGCTGATGTCAACGGAGCATTAAATATATTAAAGAAAAGTAGCGTTGTGGACTTACAAGTCCTATACAGTAGTGGCGAGGTGGATACGCCCATAAGAATAAAGATTGCATAAAATTTAAGTCTTATGAAGCCACCATTTCTAAAGTGGGGGAGTTCACAATATCTATAAAATTAGGATTTGAATACTAGGCTGGAGGTGAGTCACTTGGCGTTGAGTTTAGAACAAATGGAGTTAGAGAGAAAAAATTTGAAAGAGACTAACTCTTGGATTAAGGATGAAATCGTTAAAAATGAAGAAGATGATAGAGAGTTAAAGAATAAAATTGATAGTCTTAGAAAGCAAACAAAAGGCAAATACAATGAAGAGTTGGAAACTAAGGAAAAGCTTTATAAGATAACTCATAAAAATTTAGAAAAATATCTGGAAGCAAAGGGGCAGCCATACTTCGGAAGAATAGATTTTAGGGAGTATAGAAGAGATAAGGAAAGTTTTTATATAGGAAAGCTTGGACTCGGAGATATGACAACAGGTGATGAAAAGGTTATTGACTGGAGGTCACCACTTGCGGACTTATATTACAGTGGAACCTATGGAGATTCCTTTTATAGAGCACCTATGGGAGTGATTAGTGGAGATTTAAGCTTGAAAAGAAAGTTTTTGATTAGAAACGGTGAGCTTACTGACGCTTTTGACGAAGGAATAAATGAAATTATATTAAAGTCTGCAAATGAAGAGGGGAATTCATTAATTGACGAATTTTTAAGGATTAACCTTGAGGAAAGTGTAAGCAGTAAGCTTAAGGATGTAGTAGCAACAATTCAAAAGGAGCAAAATGATGTTATAAGAGCAGAGAAAAATACTGCGCTTATAGTTCAAGGGTCAGCAGGCTCCGGAAAGACTACTGTAGCTCTACATAGACTTGCATATTTATTATATAAATATAAGGAAAGATTAGATGGGAAAGACATACTAGTAATAGCTCCAAACAAGTTGTTTTTAGATTACATATCTGATGTTTTACCAGATCTTGGAGTAGGTAATGTAAAGCAGAATACTTTTGAGGATATAGCCCTTGAAGTATTGGGAATCAAAGGGAAAGTACTTACTAAGGACAAAAAGCTCTCGTATATTTTAGAGGAGAAAAATGGTAAAGGTCTAGAACCTATTACTAGAGCTAGCAATTTGAGGGGGACCATAGAGTATAAAAGTTTATTAGATAAATATGTTCAATTTATGGAGTTAAAAGATTTAGAAATAGAAGATATTAAAGTTCAAAACTATACACTCTTCGAAACTGAAGAAATAAAAAGACTCTATGGAAAAGATATGGCTCATCTATCATTGAATAATAGAAAAGATGAAATAAAAAGATATTTTAATTTAAAAATAGATGAGAAGATATTAAGTATTCTTGATAGGATAGACTTCTCCTTTGAATATCAAATATCACGAACAAAAAAAACTATGGAAGATAGTCCTGAAAGAAGAGGAAAGCTTACAGAATTATATAACGAACGGGATATTAAGAAGAAGGAGCTTAAATTAGAAGCAAGAAGCAGTTTTGAAGAATACTTTAAAAGGTGGAAGCAAGTAGATACACAAAAGCTATATGTTGAATTTCTAAAAAATGATGAAATCTTAAGAGAATTTGTAGATTCCGGAGAAATAAGAGAATTAATTAACCAAATAAAGAAAGAGTTTACGGATAACTTTGAAAAAGGAATAGTAGATAGTGATGATTTAGCATCTATGATGTATTTAAAATTTAAAATTGAAGGGGTGCCGGATAAGTATAAATACAAGCATATAGTAATCGACGAGGCACAGGATTATAGTTATTTTCAAATTGCAGTTATAGGAGAAATGGTGTCAAGTAATTCATTAACAATAGTGGGAGATATAGGACAGGGAATATACTATTATAGAGGCATTCAGAGTTGGGAAAAGCTTATAGATGAAGTATTTAAGGATAAGGGAACGTATGTGCAACTAACTCAGAGCTATCGTTCTACAGTAGAAATAATAAATTTTGCCAATAAAGTGCTGTCGTTGCAAGAAAATAAATTGAAACCTGCAACACCAGTTTTAAGACATGGAAAGGTTCCTGAGGTTTTAGAATTTAAAACAAACAAAGAGTTTGCTCAAAGGATAGACAAAATAGTTGAAGAGGTAGAAAATATAAATAAGAAGAGTGTAGCGATTATTGGAAGGACTTATGATGAGTGTAAAAAAATTAAGGAATACTTGAAAAAGAATAGTAGTTATAAATGGGAACTCGTAAAAGATACGGATAAAAACCTAAAGTTAGAGAAAATAATAATACCATCTTATATGACTAAAGGTTTAGAATTTGATTGTAGTGTAATATATAATTGCAATAAGGAAAACTATTCAAATAATGAGCTGGATAAGAAGATATTATATGTAGTGCTTACAAGAGCACTTCATTTAGAGTATATATTTTATAATGGAGAGAAGTCTGAAATTATTGAGTAGAAAGTAATAAAAAAACTCAACAAATAATCATTATTAGTATTGAAAAATAATTGTTTTATGTTAAAATAAATACATGAGGAAAATGTATACAATGTATATAGTGTATATAGTTCAGGAGGGGTAACGCATGAGTAGTGTAAAGTTAAAAAGTAATATTCATTGGATTGGAGTTGATGATCCAGATCTAAGAATATTCGATATCATAATGGAAACAAAAAAGGGAACAACTTATAATTCATATATAGTAGATGATGAAAAAGTTGCTGTCATCGACATTGTTAAAGAGGGATTTTTCGATACCTATTTATCAAATATAAAAGAGGTTATAGGAGATAGAAAGGTTGATTATATAGTTGTTCAGCATACAGAGCTAGATCACAGTGGATCGATAGTAAGATTAATAGAAACTTACCCAGAAGCAACTATTATCGGATCAAGAGCAGCTCTAATTTATTTAAAAGACATTATAAATAAAGAGTTTAAGAGTATGGAAGCGCCGAAAGAGTTAAGTCTTGGAAATACTACCTTAAAATTTATTGTAGCACCAAACCTTCATTGGCCGGATACAATGTTTACCTATGCAGTAGAAAACGAAGTAATATTTACTTGTGATTTCTTAGGATGTCACTATTGTCCTAAGAGCGGAAATATAACTAAAAATACTGAGGAATATCATGAAGAAATGAAATACTACTTCGATGTAATAATGGGGCCATTTAAGAAATTTGTATTGGCTGGTTTAGATAAAATTAAAGACTTGAAATTTGATATGGTATGTACAAGTCACGGTCCTGTTCATATTGAAGACATATCAAAGTATTTAGAGTTATACAGAGAATGGGCTACAGTAGAAGCTCCTTCAGAAAAAAATGTTCAAGTTTTCTATGTTTCAGCTTACGGTAATACTGAAAAAGTTGGTAAGTACATGGCTGAAAAAATCAACTCAAAAGGCATTAAGGCAGAAGCACATGAGATTACATCAATGGATATGAATGACATAATATCTCTTGTAGAAAAATCAACAGGAATACTTGTAGGTTCTCCAACTATAAACCAAGATGCTGTTAAGCCAGTATGGGATATGTTATCCTTAGTATGTGCTATTACTAATAGAGGAAAAGCAGCAGGCGCATTTGGTTCCTTTGGATGGAGCGGCGAAGGTGTTCAAATGATAACTGATAGATTGAAATCTTTAAAATTTAAGGTTGTAGAAGAAGGCTTTAAATTTAAATTTGTACCTAATGAAGATGAATTAAAGAAAGCTGATGAATTCGTAGATAAATTTTTAGAATTAATGTAAAAAGTAATAAGAGGCTATCTCAAAATGATTAAAAATTATTTTGAGATAGCCTCTTATTATTATGCTAAATATATTCATTATATATTTGATCGTAGAAAATACAAGAAAATTATTTAAAAATGGAAAGTTAAAAATATTATTTTTAATAATAATTTATTCATAAACGTGAAAAAAATACACATAAATACGCACTAAAAATTACAAAAATTATTCTTGTGTGAAAATATTTTCACAATTATAAAAATATTTATAGACTTTCCGATGAAGGTGTTTTATAATAATATTATGAATATTAGAAAAAAGCAAGATGAGCTTCATTTACATTTTAATGATGAAAATGTAGTAAGTTATATAAAAAAATTTTTTCTAGTGTTTAATATTTAATCATTAAACAAATTATTTAATTTATATTTTGTAAACCTTATCAATAAAAAAGATGAGTTTTTAACTCAATCTTATATACTATCTTAAGGGGGATTTATTATGAATGGACAAGTTGAAATTTTGACTGAACAACAGAAGCCGAAGCATCCTAAGGGACTCTATCTCTGTGGTCTGACAAATCTGTGGGAAAGATTTGCATATTATGGAGTTAGATCAACATTAGTTTTATTCTTAACAGCACAAATTGCAACTGGTGGTTTGGGGTTTTCAAAAGCTGAGGCAGCATCTTTTTTTGGAACCTATGCTGCTCTAACGTATCTTTCACCAGTCATAGGTGGATGGATTTGTGACAGATACATAGGGGCAAGCTTTTGTGTAATTATAGGCAGTTTATTAATGGCTGCAGGTTATGTTGTTGCTTTTGTATCACAAGGACAAGCATCGATTTATATCATGATGTACCTTGTAGTTGCAGGAACTGGTTTTTTTAAAGGAAACTTAAACACACTAGTCGGTAGCTTATATGAACAAGAGGATCCTAGAAAAGACGGGGCTTTTTCAATCATGTACTCATTTGTAAATGTTGGGGTTATGTTTGGGCCACTTATTTGTGGACTTTTAGCAAATGAATTTTTCTCAACAAAAGTCAATGGTCAAATTACGTTTTATGGATATAAATATGTTTTTTTAGCAGGGGCTATAGCTTCTATGATGACAGCGATTACATTTATAATTGGAAGAAAGAAATATATAGGAGAGAGTGGAAATTTTCCAACAGCTAGACTACATCTGGCTACAGATTCTGAATCCCATAAGAATACTGAACCATTAAGTGAAAAAGAAAAGAAGAGAACCTTAGTTATTGTAGTATTAGCATTTTTCTCAATGTTCTTTTGGACTGCGTACAATCAAGCATCCACCTCTATAGCTCTTTACACTAATGATTTCATAAATATGAATATCGGTAGCTTTACTGTTCCAGTACAGTGGCTTGATTCTTGGAATGGATTTCTATGTGTCGTATTAGGACCAATAATGTCGGCTATATGGTATAAACTTTCAAAAAGTAAAAACGGAGATTTTACTGTTTCAAATAAAATGGCTCTTGCATTTGTATTTTTGGCGGGCGGCTTTGTATTTATGATATTTGCTGTTTTACAAAGAGGAACAGGTATAGACCCTTCAATAAAGGCTAGCGTAATTTGGGTAGTATTATTTTATGTATTCCAAAGTATAGGCGAAATGTGCTTTTCTCCTATAGGGAATTCTATGGTAAGTAAAATTGCACCACCTAAGTATGCGTCACTATTAATGGGTGCCTGGTTTATAAGCATATTTGCTGCTGGTAAGTTAGCTGGATATGGACAAGGTGTTATGGATAAATTAGGAACTCTACAGGTATTTATAGCTATACCAATAATTCTCGTTGTAATCGGCGCAATATTATTTTCTTTAAACAAAACACTATCACAATTAATTGAATAAAAAACACTTGACCTAAAGGCATATATATAAGTAAATATATTTTTAATTTAAGATTGTAGGCAATAAAAAAATTCACAATGTCAACATCATCAAATCTGGTGATAAGTAACACAGGGTATCTACCGTGTTAATACAAGTAAAATAATATTATTTTTAAATTTTAATTCAAATAATAGGAAAATGAAAAACGCCTCTTGAAATCTAAAAATTTCAGATGACGTGAGATCACAAAAAATTATAATTAAGTAGGAGGAAAAAATATGTATAAAGAAAGAATAGCTAAGTTAAGAGGCTTGATGAATCATAAGAATATTGATGCTGCACTTCTAGTAGGGGATTTTAACAGAAATTATTTAAGTGGATTTACGGGAAATGAGAGTTTTTCGATTATAACTAAAAACAAGGCGTTTTTTATTACAGATTCAAGATTTACTGAGCAGGCAAGACAACAAGTTAAAAACTATGAGATATTAGAATATAATAAAAATCTTCCTTTTGCAGACTTTTTAGGAGAAATGGTTAAAGAAAATAATATAAAGAGGCTTGGTTTTGAAGAAGATGTATTACCTTTTAGTATTTACAATCTTTATAGAGGTAAAGTTCAATGTGAACTAGTTCCTATGGAAAGAATAGTTGAGACTATAAGAACTATAAAAGATGAATCTGAGATAAAGTTAATAAAAAGGGCAGCAGAAATCGCAGATGAGGCTTTTGAATATATAATTAAGTTTATAAAGCCAGGGATGACAGAAAGAGAAATAGGGCTTGAACTTGAATTTTATATGAAAAAATTAGGAGCACAAGAATTATCTTTTCCTTCAATTATTGCGTCAGGTGTTAGATCAAGTCTACCTCACGGGGAAGCTACGGATAAGGTTGTTAATAAAGGAGAATTTTTGACGCTTGACTTTGGGTGTGTTTATGAAGGGTACTGTTCTGATATGACAAGAACGATTGTAATTGGGAAACCATCAGAGCAGATGATAGAGATTTATAACATTGTACTTGAAGCACAAGAAATAGCTTTAAGAACTTTTAAAGCTAATATACCTGCTATAGATGTAGATAAAATTGCAAGAGAGTATATAAAGGAAAAAGGTTATGGAGATTACTTTAGACATGGGCTTGGACACGGTGTAGGTAGGCAAATTCATGAGGCGCCTAGTGTTGGATATGGAAGCACTGAACAACTACAATCAGGTATGGTTGTTACAGATGAACCAGGAATATACATACCAGGTTTTGGTGGTGTAAGAATAGAAGATCTACTTGTTATCACTGAAAATGGATCAGAAGTACTATCAAAATCACCAAAACATCTTATATGCATAGATTAGACCTATATAATTGATTTAAAGAATTGTAATATAAGTTTTTGAAACATTACTTATAGAATTTTCTTGAATTTTTACTTAAAGTAAATTTTTGAGATTACTGAATTTAAGGAGAACTAAATAGTAATCCTGTTTTAGTATAAATTTACTTATTTTGTGTTAATTACAGACAATCATAATTTATGAGGAGGAATTTTGATGATACAAGAAAGAATAAATAAAATTTTAAAGCTTATGGAAGAGAAAAAGGTATCTCAGATGATAGTTTCTGATCCATCTGCTATATTTTATCTTACAGGAAAATGGATTCATCCAGGTGAAAGAATGCTAGCACTATATATTAATTTAAGTGGGAACAACAAAATTTTTATAAATGAGTTATTCCAAGTAACGGAGGATCTAGGCGTGCAAAAGATTTGGTTTAATGATACCGAAGATCCTGTTGAAATTCTTGCAAAGTACGTTGAACATGATAAACCAATAGGTGTAGACAAGAATTGGCCAGCTCGATTCCTTTTAAGACTAATGGACCTTGGATGTGGCAGCACATTTACTAATGGTTCTGAAATTTTAGATAAAGTAAGAATGTGTAAAGATGAGAAAGAAAAGGAGCTCATGAGAGAAGCTTCAAGACTAAATGATATTGCTATAGATAAGATGATAAAGCTTATCCCACAAGAACATTCAGAAAAGAAAATGGGTCAGTTGCTTTTAAACATATGGGAAGAACTAGGAGCTGAGGGACATTCCTTTGATCCAATTATAGGCTATGGTGCAAATGCTGCAGATCCTCATCATTCGATGGATAACTCAACAGTTAAACCAGGAGATAGTGTAGTTATTGATATTGGTTGCAGAAGTAATTCATATTGTTCAGATATGACAAGAACTGTATTCTATAAACATGCTTCTGAAAAAGCTAAAGAAGTTTATAGCATAGTACGCGAAGCTAATAAAAGAGGCATTGCGAAGGTAAAAGCAGGAGTTAGGTTTTGTGATATTGATGCTGCTGCCAGGGATTATATTACAGAAAAGGGTTATGGTAAATATTTCACACACAGATTAGGTCATTCAATAGGAATAGAGGTCCATGATTTTGGTGATGTTTCTTCTGTTAATACAGATAAAGTAGAGGTAGGTCAAATTTTCTCAATAGAGCCAGGTATTTATATTCCTGGTGAAGTCGGCGTACGTATAGAAGACCTAGTAATCGTTACAGAAGAGGGATGCGAAGTATTAAATAAGTATCCTAAGGATTTAATCATTGTAGAGTAGAACTAAAAAGTGTTTATATATGCAAAAACTAAAAGATGGATTCTTAGGAGTCCATTTTTTAGTTTTTGAAAGAAATAAGGCTATCTCTATAGAAATTGCTTTCTCTAGAGATAGCCTTATTTTTATTACTTTAAATATCCAAAAGTCCATGAAACTAAGTCAATATACAAATCTGCAGTTTTGTCGTTTTCATCAAGCTCTGGATTAAGTTCCACGATATCCATAGATTTTACAAGTTTAGTTTCCATCAAGTATTTTAGCATATACTTAACTTCAATTACACTCATTCCTTTTGCTACTGGAGTACCAGTACCAGGAACTAAATCTGGATCAATACAATCCACATCAAAACTTAGATGAACTGCTTTTATTCCTTTATCTAACATTTTGTTATGGATTATTTCCATTATCTTTTCTAGTCCTATATTACGAATGTCTTCTGTAGAGAATACAGTCATATTATGATTTTTGATTAATTCTTTTTCTCCATCATCAAGGTCTCTTGCTCCAATAATAAATACATTCTCAGGTTTTACTTTTCCGCCTATATGGTATAAATCCACTAGTTCGTCATATCCTATGCCCATAGCAGCTGCAAGTGGCATTCCATGAACATTCCCTGATGGTGTAGTTTCAGGAGTATTTATATCACCATGTGCATCTATCCAAATAACTGCTAGGTTATCGTAAAATTTGCTTGCACCCGATATGCTTCCTAGACCGATTGAATGATCTCCACCCATAACGAGCGGAAAGCTATCAGCACAAAGAGCACTATAAACTTGATGAGCAAGGTTTCTATTAACGTTAACAATAGGTTTTAAATACTTCATAGTTGGGTGAAATTCATATTTAAGATGATCTGGTATATTTTCAACATAAAGATCTCCGCAATCATATACAGTGTGATTATTTCTTCTAAGAACCTCTACAATATTTTTTTCTCTAAGTTTACTTGGTCCAAACTCTGAGCCTTTTTTATCAGATCCGAAAAAAATTGGTACACCAATTAAGCTAATGTTCATTATAATTACCTCCGTATATAAATAATTTGGTTGCTTTAAACTCTCACTTAAAGCGTTCTTTAAATTAAATCCAGCCTGTACCATTATCTAACCTTGTATTCTAATTTATAACGTAGAATTTGGCAGTGATTGGATGATTTTTATCATATGATACTTGATTATATACTAATCAAAAAAAATAAAAAGTAGTTTTTAAAAAGACAGTCAATTGGGAAAATTTTTACTTTTTATAAGTATTCATATATGAGACATATATACAAAATATATTTATCACAGATAATATATAATTAATATTAATTAAGTATTATTGGCATTATAATAACAATTGCTTTATATTAAATTGCCCATTTTGAATAGAATTTATAGTTGAATATATTAATTATTAAGCACCAATGAATAAATAAAGTTACATAAATACAAAAAAAAATATTGTTTTACTTATAATTCAATAAAAGTAATAAAAAAGGAAATAGTATTAAATATACAATGAAAGTTTTTTTGAGTCTAGTATATAATATAAAAGTATTAGTAAAAATGACTCACTTGTGGTAAAATTACTACGTTAAACTCAAATATGGAAAAACTTAGTTTTGTACTAAATTAGTTACTATAACAAAAGTAACTTTAATAGAAGGAGATGTTACTATGGATAAGAAAAAAATAATAGACATTTTACAAAGTAATGGTTTAGAGGAAATAGAAGATTTAAGCTATGAAGATGTAGTTGTGTTAAGATTTTTCTTTGATTTTGATGATGATGAGTTAAATGCAGCAAAAGCTTATGCTAACGATGAGTGTGAGGAAGAGGAAGAAAGTGATACATGGTATGATGAATTTTATCTACAGTATTTGAGTGAATTGGCAGTTGATAATGTAGGTGAAATAATAGAAGACTTAATGGAAGAACTTGAGATTGAATCACAGTACATGTCATATGAATTAGACAAAGAAAACCATGAATATAGTGAGTTTATAGCCGTATTTTATGAAGCGGGTAAAGATGTTGATTTAGATAAAATATTAGATAAAATCGAAGGATAAATATTCAAAATGTAAATACTTCTTAACTAAGACGCTGACAACCTACAAATTATTATGATTTGTAGGTTTTTGTTATGTAAAACGATAATAACGCATAAATGTATATAAATCTTATTGAGCTTTAACAAAATCTTTATATCTTTGATACTCTAAAATAAGCTTGTCTAACTCTTGGCTACACTCGACTACGTTATCGTCAGTCAATTTCTTCTCATCTAATAAATCATATAAAGTTTCTTTTAAATTATCAATTTCTTTATTTAAAATTCTTATATCCATACTCATATTAATTACCTCATTACAAAATTCAATTATTTTTGGCACTTCTATATTCTAGCAGAAAACATAAAATTAATCACATCTTTTATTAGTCAACAAAATTCTTATTTCAACAAAATTTTACGTGGTTTCTGTAGATAAAGTGTGGATTAGTGTGTGGAGTAAATGTGGAGTAAATGTGGAAAAACGGAAAAATATGTCTTTACATACTGGTATGAAAGAATGTGTAAAAAAATGGAATCAAAAAATAATGTCTAAAAGTTTTTCGTTTTTATAGCCATATTTATAATATAAATCAATATTTAAAACCTAGTTATTAGACTAAGATATTAGTGCATATTTAGTAATATTTTAAAATGTAAATGTTTAATGTTATATATTATAACTTGAGTTATCGACTAAATGTGATATAATATTTAAGTGTAGGACAGGTAAAATGGTGTAAAATACACATGAATGATATATAATAATGAGGCTTATTAAGAATATATACATAATATTAATAATAACAAATAATTTAATAGCAATTGGAGGTAAATTTTATGTTGAATACAGATATAGCTATGGGACTTGTTAGGGTTACAGAAGCAGCAGCTCTTTGTTCTGCTAAGTTTATGGGAAGAGGAGATAAAATTGCAGCTGACCAAGCGGCAGTAGATGGTATGGAAAAAGCTTTTGCAATGATGCCTGTTAGAGGTACTGTTGTAATTGGAGAAGGAGAATTGGACAATGCTCCTATGCTATATATAGGTCAAAAAGTAGGTATAGGTGAAGAAAATATGCCTGAAATGGATATAGCAGTAGACCCATTAGATGGAACTAGTTTAATCGCAAAAGGATTGCCTAATGCAATTGCAATAGTTGCTATGGGGCCAAAGGGAAGTTTATTCCATGCTCCAGATATGTATATGAAAAAGCTTGTTGTAGGACCTGGTGCTAAAGGGGTTGTTGATATAAATAAATCTCCAAAAGAAAATATGTTAAATGTAGCTAAGGCTTTAAATAAGGATATAACAGAACTTACTGTGATAGTTCAAGAAAGAGAGAGACATGATTATATAGTAGAAGCAGCAAGAGAAGTTGGAGCTAGGGTAAAATTATTTGGTGATGGAGACGTTGCAGCTGCAATTGCTTGTGCTTTCGAAGATACAGGAATAGATATGTTTATGGGCACAGGTGGAGCTCCAGAAGGAGTTATAACGGCTGCTGCGATTAAGTGTATGGGTGGAGAAATGCAAGCTAAATTAGAGCCACATACAGAAGAAGAAAAGGATAGATGCAAAGCTATGGGAATAAACGATATAGATAAGACGCTTTTTATAGATGATTTAGTAAAAAGTGATGATGTTTATTTTGCAGCAACTGGTATTACTGATTGTGATTTATTAAAAGGTGTTGTGTTCTCAAAGAATGATTGGGCAGCTACTCACACAGTTGTAATGAGAGCTAAGACAGGAACTATAAGATTTGTTGAAGCTCATCACGATTTAAACAGAAGTAGTTTAGTAGTAAGATAATAATAAAAACTCCTTTGACTCTGGTTGAAGGAGTTTTTGTTATTTAAGAAATATTTTGAAATAAGCGATTTCCATACTATATTTGACAATAAATTAAGGTATAATGTAATATAAAAATGTAATTATAAATATTAAGTAGGAGTGATCGTGATGAATATCGATGAGTTAACAGCAAGAATAAATTTTTTATATAAAAAAAGTCAAAATGAAGGACTTACACCAGAGGAAAAAGACGAGCAGCAAAAACTTAGACAAAGATATATTGATAATGTAAAAAGAAACTTTAGAGCTCAATTAGAAGGAATAGAAAGAATCCCAGCTAAAGATAAATAGGTTAAAAGGAGGAAATGTATGGCAGTAACTGTAAAAGACCTTATAGCAGACCTAAATCTCGAAATAGTTAATGAAGGCGATAAGGTTAGTGAAATAAAGGTTATAGATATAAATAGACCAGGGCTTCAATTTTCAGGATTTTATAACTATTATGCAAATGAAAGAGTTCAGGTTGTTGGAAAAGCAGAGTGGAGTTTTTTGGATGCGATGCAGCCATCTTTAAGAAGAAAGAGATTAGAAAAATACTTTAAATTTGATAATCCATGTACAATAATGACAAGAGGATTGGATCCACACCCAGAATTTATGGAAACTGCCATAAGTAATAATAGATGGATTTTAAGAACGAAAAATACTTCTACAAGATTTGTAAATAAGCTAATGAATTACTTAGATGATAAGTTAGCGCCGGAAACAAGGCTTCATGGAGTTCTTGTAGATGTTTATGGAATAGGAATACTTATCACTGGTGAAAGTGGTATAGGGAAAAGCGAAACAGCACTAGAGCTCATTAAAAGAGGCCACAGGCTTGTAGCTGATGATGCCGTAGATATTAAGGAAATAGATGGCAAGCTTTATGGAACATCGCCTTACATAACTGCTGGAATGATAGAAGTAAGGGGAATGGGAATAATAGATATACCAGCTCTCTATGGGTTAAGCTCTATACTAAAAAGCAAAGAGATACACCTCGTTACTTATATCGAACAGTGGAAGGATGAGCAAAACTACGATAGGTTAGGAATAGATAAGGAATTTGTAGATATATTAAATGTCCCTATTAGAAAGATTAAAATTCCAATAAGACCAGGCAGAAATGTAGCTGTTATAATCGAAGCAGCTGCAGCTAACTATAGATATAGCTTTATAACTAATATTACACCTGTAGATATAATAGGTCAAAGAATAAAGGAAGAATCTGAAAAGAGGGAGTTAGGTGGAAAGTAAAAAAGATATTAGAAAAATGATAAAAGAAAGAAGGGCGTTTATAACTAAGGAGGAAAAGGAAAATTTAGATAAGTTTATATTTGAAAAAGTGGTAAGTAGCAAAGAATATAAAGAAGCAGAATTTATATTCATTTTCGTAAGCTATGATACTGAGGTTGATACTCATAATATTATAAAGCGAGCAATTAAAGACGAAAAAAAACTATGTGTTCCTAAAATAATATCTTTACAAGAAGGAATGATTTTAGTTCAAATTAAGAGCTTCTATGATTTAGAGGAAGGCGCTTATGGAATACTAGAACCTAAAGATATAACGTTAAAAGTTGATGAGTCATTAATTGATGTTTCTTACCTACCTGGTCTTGCTTTTGATAGAAAAGGAGGAAGAATTGGATATGGCGGAGGCTTTTACGATAGATTTTTAAGAAAAACTAGAAAAGACTCAAAAAAAATTGCACTTGGGTATAGTTTTCAAGTATTAGAAAAAGTGCCAATGGATGATAATGATGAAGTTATAGACGGAATAATTACAGATTAAACGTCACACAATATGGATAATACAAAAAGAAGTTGAGAATTGAGAATTTAGAGTGCTCAATTCTCAATTTTTAATATGAGAATATTTTTGTATCCAGTATTTATATTGGTGGTGTTTTAAATGAAAATATTTGATTTAGCAAATAATTTCAAAGATGTTACTGAGAACTTTAAGTTTGAAAAAAGCCATTATTGGATATTAGTTCATGTGGATGAATTAGAAAAAGTGAAAGAATTAATCTTACTAGATGAAGAGAGTATAGGTGAGTGCAAAAGTTTTGCTCAATCTTCTAAAATTAGCTTTTTCGATGGGTATATATTTATTATTTTTAACATATTAAATTATTATAATGAGATTGTTACCTCGAGAGAATTAAATGTATTTTTAGGTAAAGACTATTTAATTACCGTTTATAAGGATGATATTAATGTTATTAACAACTTAATTAAAGATATAAGTGACTCTAAAAATTGTTTCTTATTAAAAGATAAGCCTAAAGTATGCATATTACTTTATTATATTTTAGATAGAATAATTGTTAATAACTATAATGTTATATCATCGCTGGAAGCGGAAGCAGATAAAATTGAGATAAATATTTTAAAAAATCCAAGACACGAACAAATAGATAATTTGATAACTCTTAGAAGGCAAGTGTATAAAATAAAAAAATACTTAAATCCTCTAAGATATATAGGCGACAGTTTAGTGAGTAATGATAATTTAGTAATTGAGAAAGAAAATATTGGTCATTTTGTAAGCTTGAATAAAAAAATTGATAAATTAATGCTAGCTTTGGAGAATCTTGTTCAAGATTTAGCATTAGTTAGAGAAGCTTTTGAATCAGAAATTGCCAATAAGACAAATGAATTGATGAAGGTATTTACAGTGATAGCTACTATATTTTTACCTTTGAATTTAATTACTAGTATGTATGGTATGAATTTGAAGGGAATTCCATTAATGGGTATAGAACATGGATGCTATTATATAATCTTCTTTATGTTTTGCGTAGCTTTTACTCTAATTTATATTTTTAAAAAGAAAAGGTGGCTTTAAGAAAGCTTGAGAGTGAATTTGAAGGGAGAAAAGAAATGACTAAAGATTTGATAAAAAAATATGAGTATGCTTGGGATAAGTATTCAGAGGAGGATATGAAAAATGCTTTTGGATTAGCTGATAGATATAAGGAGTTTATATCTAAATGCAAGACTGAAAGGGAGTGCGTGCTGGAGTTTATAGCTAGAGCCGAAAAAGAAGGATATAAGAACTTAGAGGATATTTTATTACAAAATGGGTCACTAAAGCCTGGTGATAAGGTTTATGCAAATAAAATGGATAAGACACTGGCTTTGTTTGTTATAGGAAGTAAGGGATTTGAAGAGGGATTAAGAATATTAGGTGCTCATGTGGATTCTCCTAGACTTGATTTAAAGCAAAATCCATTATACGAGGATACAGATTTAGCTTTATTTGAAACTCACTATTATGGTGGAATAAAAAAATATCAATGGGTTACGCTTCCGCTAGCAATTCATGGAGTTATAATAAAAAAAGATAGAACAAAAATAAATGTTGTAATAGGAGAAGATGAAACCGATCCAGTAGTTGGAGTTTCAGATCTTTTAATACACTTAGCTGCAGATCAAATGGACAAAAAAGCAAATAAGGTTATTGAAGGAGAAGATTTAAATATTCTCATTGGAAGCATCCCAGTTAAGGATAAGGATACCAAAACTAGGGTTAAAGAGAATATACTAAAATTATTGAATGAAAAGTATGACATCATCGAAGAGGATTTTGTATCTGCTGAACTAGAGATAGTTCCAGCAGGAAAAGCTAGAGATTATGGAATAGATAGAAGTATGGTTATGGCATATGGTCATGATGATAGGATATGTGCTTATACTTCTTTTGAATCAATGATGAATATAAATAACCCTGATAAAACTTGCGTAACTTTGTTAGTAGATAAAGAAGAAATAGGTAGTGTGGGAGCAACTGGAATGCATTCTAAGTTCTTTGAGGATACCTTAGCTGAAATCATGAATCTTTGTGGGGATTATAATGACTTAAAGTTGAGAAGGACACTAAGAAATTCTAAAATGCTATCTTCAGATGTTACTGCAGCTTATGATCCGAATTTTCCATCAGTTATGGAAAAGAGAAACACTGCATACTTTGGGAAAGGTGTAGTGTTTAACAAATACACTGGAGCAAGGGGAAAGAACAGTTCAAACGATGCTAATCCAGAGTATATAGCAGAACTGAGAGGGATCATGGATAAGTATAATGTATCTTGGCAAACATCTGAACTTGGAAAGGTTGATCAAGGCGGTGGCGGCACTATAGCCTATATTTTGGCTGAATATGGTATGAATGTTGTGGATTTCGGAATTGCTCTTCATAATATGCATGCCCCATGGGAAATAGCAAGTAAAGCAGACATATTTGAAGCTCTAAAGGGATATGAGGCCTTTTTAGGAGAAGCATAGAGTTATATAAGAAAGACTTGAGATTTGTTATTTATATAAATCTCAAGTCTTTTTATCCGAGGACTACCCGCTCTAATACTTCCTCGAACCCTGTGAAAGTGATTCACACAAAATCAAAGATTTGGGATATCTGCTTTTCTCCAAGAGGGTAAAGAGCGGCTACGTCCTGGATTCGTTCAACTAAGAATCAGGTGGGGTTAAAACCCCATCTGATTCAAGTTTCACTTTATTCCTAAAGATGTAGGTGCATGAATTAATAAATTAAAAAAATTATAAAACAGTAACAAAGAGAGCCCTTCTTTAATAAATAATACTAAGGAGGGATGACTATGAATAGATTTAAAAATTATGGCTTATGGTTTTCTGTAGCTGCATTTATACCAATGCTTCTAAAAGGCTTTGGCATGGATGTTATTCCTGACAACTACGATCAAATAGTAAATTCATTTTTAGCAATACTTGTATTAGCAGGGATTTTAAATAATCCACAGACAGAGAATAAAGGATTCCTTGATGATAAGACTGATAAAAAAGATTAGAGTAATGACGGAATGTATGGAGTAAATCAGGAAGTGAGATGTTCAAAGTAATGGATAGCTGACAGTGGGGCAATTGACAGTAAAGAAAGTTTTCCTCCAGGCCTCGGAAAATCAACATTTACTGTCAATTGTTAACTGTCAGATTTTACTAAGTTTATCTAAAAAAATCTGGATACCTTTCTTATCAAGAAATACCTCTCCAACCGTAGAAGCATGTTTTAAGTCATCCTTAGATATTCCATGAAAATCAGAGCCAGCTGTAATTATTTTGTTATACTCTTTGGCATATTCTCTAAATTTCTCTGTATCTTCCTGAGAGTTTAAAGAGTAAATAGCCTCAACACCATCAAAAGGAAGCTTCATTAACTCGGCTATATCTAAATTTTTTATTAAAACTGGGTGAGCTAATGAAACCAAACAGTTAACGGATTTTAAGAGCTTTATTCCATCCTCCGTGCTTAGTTTCTTATTAGGGATGTAAGCTGGACTATCCTCACCAATGAATTTTTCGAATATATAATCCCAAGTATAATCGTAGCCTGCATCTACAATAGCTTTTGCAATATGAGGTCTAGCTACAATTCCATGTGCTCCTTCTAAAATTTTTTCATAGTCTAATTTAATATTAAACATATTGTTTAAGTTTTTTACAATCTTTGCTGCTCTATAAATTCTATATTCATTCATCTCTTTTAAATAAGATTTGAACTCATCACTTATCTGTTCAAGAGATTTAAAATATCCTAAAATATGAACAGTTTTGTTTCTATGCAAAGTAGAAAGCTCAATTCCAGGGATCACTTTAATACCTAAATTTTCGCCTTCTAATATAGCCTCATCAATCCCACTTACGGTATCATGGTCTGTCACTGCCATGATATCTACACCTTCTCTTTTTGCAAGATTCACTAGTTCCTTGGGTGAGAGCTTACCATCGGAAGCTTTGGTGTGTAAGTGAAAATCACCTTTTTTGTACAATAAAATCACCTACTTGTAAAAGTTTTTATATTTCTATATATTCTACCACAGTTTTTTAATATATTTAAGTACAGTTTTATGTAGCAATAGAGAGTTTCACACAAATATTAATATGTCATTGTATAACTAATAATATTTAGTTTACATAGAAAAAATAAAAGAATGCACAAAGAATTAAAAAAATTAACTAAAGACTTCTCGGTATAATTATATTTGGAAATTCTTATCTTTGGAAACAGTTAAAATATTAAAGTAATTGGTTTTTCATTTGAATTTATGTTAATATGAGACATGAATTGCAATATAAAATTGTATATATGCATTATTAAAATTTTAATACCATTTAAGGAGGGCAATAAGTGAAAGAATATATTATAGAAGTTGATAAATATGATAAAGAAATTGGGCCTATAGAGAAAATGGAAGCTCATTGTAAAGGAGTATTGCATAGAGCTTTTTCAATATTTGTCTTCAATTCTGATAATAAATTATTATTACACAAAAGGCATATCGCAAAGTATCATTCAGGAGGGCTATGGACTAATACCTGTTGTAGTCATCCTCGATATGGAGAAAAGTTAGAAGATGCAATATATAGAAGACTTAAGGAAGAGATGGGATTTACCTGTGAACTTAGTGAGGTGTTTAGTTTTCCATACGAAGTAAGGTTTGAGAATAATCTAATTGAAAATGAATATGATCATATTTTTATTGGGACTTTTAATGGTGAAGTAATCCCTAATGAAAATGAAGTAGAAGATTTTAAGTGGATTGACATTGCTGAAGTTAAATCTGATATTATAAATAATCCACATTTGTATACTTTTTGGTTTAAATCCTTGTTTAATAGAGTTATAGAATTTATGAAACTTGATTCTGATTGCGATAAATCAATATAACCCATAGAAACAATTTAATCTAGGGCATCATGAAATGATGATTACTACTTATTCTCATAATTATTTTCCAAGATGCCTTAGATTATGTTAATTACTTTCCAGGAGTAAATCCACAATAACCTATCTCATCACATTTAGCTTTCATTTCATTCCATAGGTTAGAATCAGAAAGTGTTTCGATTGAAGAAGGATATAAAATGTGATTTTCCTTATAAATATGATCCCTAAGATTAAAGATTAAAAATTTAGAAGCCTCATTTAAAGAGTTCTTAAATTCTACAAAATTCATTTTAGATACTTCTAAGGCTAAAGTTCTGATTTCTTTCTTTCTAGTTCTTAATAAATCGTGCTCCATTCTCATAATTCTAGTTGGACCAGTAACCCCCCTGTTCTCTAGTTCAGGGAATAATACATCTTCTTCTCTTTTATGATGATTCTCTGCATCAATTATACTCTCAATCACTTTTAATAGATCACCAAATTCAGAAGCTTTTTCATCGTAACTGCTCATATTTTGCAATGTATTATTTAATGATTCTAGTAAATTAAGTAGTTTTAATATTTCGTCGTGTTCTTCAATTAGAGTAGTAAGAACGTGGTCTGGATCTAACTTAACCTTAAGCTTAACTAATTCGTCTTTTAGAACCTCCATATGAATATCACAAAGATGTCTCAAGTCTTCCGGTTTAGTGCCAGTCTCTATTAATTTTTGTTCAGCAAGTGATAGTTCAAGAGGGTCTACCTTTGAAACCATTTCTAGTGCTTCAGCTCTTAATTCTTCAGATATATTTCCGGAATTTAATTTTCTTAATAACTCTACTAATTTTTCCACTTTATCCATAATAAAGCCCTCCTCGTGTTTTTTCCTCTTTATTTGACTTTATTATAGAACTATTTATAATTGTTTACTGTGATTATAATCAAATTTTTTTGATAAGTAATGATATTTCTAAAAGTTTGAATTAAATTATCACTACAATAAACGTGCAATTATTTTCAATAGAGGACTATTTATTAGAGTGAGATTTTAAAAACCTTTGAGGAGATATTCTGCAAAAGTTTCAGCCTTAGCTTTAATATCTTTCGCGTCTAATATAGCTTTAGGGTCATTTGCGGTTTCGGTAATTGTTGCATAAGGTGGAAGTCTAAAGCCCTTATTTATGGTGAGAGCACCTATAAGCTGCTTAGCAACAGAGTCTCCACCAGAGTTTCCTGATACGATTACTCCAAATATAGATTTATCGTAAAATTTAATCTTATGATATAGGACTGTAAGTCTATTTATTGTTGCAGTTAAATTAGCTGCTATGGCATCATTATAGTTTGGACACAACCATATTATTGCATCTGATTCTTCAATAGACGGAAGTACATCTTCTACCATAATACCACCATAAAAGCAGCTGTTTCGTTTGCTATAGTGGACGCATAGCTTATAGGGACATCCTTTGCAGTCCTGTACTTTGCCATTATCAATTTGTATTTCATTTATATTAAGGTTTGTTAAATGTCCTCTTATCATATTCCAAAGCTCTAAAGTGTTAGAAAATTCATTCGGTGAAGAATATAAGACGGTAATTTTCTTATTATCCTTTAAGGGTGAATCTTTGTATTCTAATAATCTTTTACCCAACTTGCTGCATAAATCAAAGCATACTTCCTCTAAAGGTAATGGAATAACCTTTTGCCATGTTAAAAAGTTTCTCAAGCTAGCAGTAGCTTCTACTAAAGGTTTACCAATAAAAGTGCATCCTAAGTTGTTTGATAAAAGTATTGTATCCTGAGCGGAACCTTTAGTTCCAAGTTCTGTGCTGCTGTGAACTAATAATGCAGCAGTTGAGCCATAAAAGAAATTCCTATCCTCATTTTTTAATTCTTCAAAAAAATTAAGCATGGATAAATCAGAACCTGAAAATCCCACTTCTAATGCAAAAAGGATTTTTTTATTTCTAAAATCGGAGCAATCTTTACTAGTCTTCACATATACTAC
Organism: Clostridium sp. CS1-1; assembly: GCF_056135525.1. Lineage (NCBI taxonomy): Bacteria > Bacillati > Bacillota > Clostridia > Eubacteriales > Clostridiaceae > Clostridium > Clostridium sp. CS1-1. The sequence goes on from NZ_CM148680.1 coordinate 1,749,649, forward strand.
CGAATCAAAGCTGTTGGAAAAACTTTCAATCATCTTTTGTAGTTGTTCAGATGTAGATTCATTTGGAACTATTACATGTAATGTTTCCATGTTTTCACTCCTTTTAGATTTTTAGTTTATGGCTTTAATAAGCTATAAGAATTTGCTATAGGTGTGTTGAAGTCTAGCAAAAAGAGTATCGGGAAGGTTCTCATAGGTTTCAAGCTCGATACCAGAAGTAAGTAATCTGTTTCTGCACCCCATAAAAACACCGCCTAAGAAAGAGGCACTGTAATGCCAATCACCTCTAATAGTTGCTATTAATGAAAGTGACCCAGAAGATAAAGCAGGGGCTATATAAGGTTTAAATCCTATTGAGCGTACCTCTAGATTAGCTTTTTTTGTTCTATCCGTAAGATAATACGAGATTTCTTCGTTATAGTTTTCTATACTATCAGCGATTACAAGACCTTCGCCGTGTGGTCCAAAAGCTCTACCTTCGCTTAAATAGTGTTTGTATTTTTCATTCTGGGAAGCATAGTAAGCTGCTCTTGCATTCATAACTCCAAGGCCATAACCTCTAATTTGCTCAGGAGCAAGACCTTTAAAATCATAATTGTCAGTTTCAGTTTTATTACTTTCCTCAAACACAGTTTTACAAAGCAAGTCAACAGGATCTGAAACAACTGCAAAGAGACCTTTAAAATTATATTTTCTAGCTAGCTTAGAATAATATCCTACAATTTTTGAATTCCCTTGGAACTGAGCAAGTCGAACATCAAAATCCTCCTTACCAACCTCAGGAACTCCAACAGAAACGCAGAAAACAAACATATCACAATTGAATAAAGCATCTTCTGATACGGAAACTATAGGTGGATAGTCATTACTAGAAGAAGGGGAGAGAATTTGATTGCATTCATACTCCCATCTTTTTGCCTTATTCTCATTTTTGTCAAAAATATTAATTTGAGAAATGGAATCACCACCTAAAAGACGAAGCCCAGTAATTAAAGTTCCACCTACATCTCCAAGTCCAACTACAGTCACACTCCACTTTTTAAAGTCAACATTTTCACTAGAAACAATAGGAAATTTACTAGTTAAGACCTTCTGCCAACTAGGATAAGCAGTATTTACAGAAGTAACATTTCTATTATTAATATGCTCTATAATCCAATTAGGTATATTATTACTTTTACTATCGATATTCTTAAGTAAATTCAAGTTTTCTTCTTCGACAAATAAGTTATTCACTGAAGTAACACAAAAACTTCTACGAGATTTTTGTGGATTTAAATAATTAAGAGCAAAAATTCTTCCCTTATAACTAGCAGCATAATCCTCAGATACTTCTTCTAAGGTATACTCTTTATTCCCTATTAATAGTTTATCTTTAAGTTTATAGTAATATAACCTGTTATCCATAATATAGCACCCTTTCTTGCATGTATTGTTTTACAAAGTGTATTTATAAAAGCATGTTTTGTTATCATTCATATAAAAATGGATTGTGGTTGTTTTGTAAAGATGTATATAGTCGATTATGAAGATACATTTAACTGACTTTTTAGCATTATTAGCTTGTAAATTCATGAAATCTTAGAAATCTTGCTTGTCTGAGCGTCAGCGAGTTAGCAAGATTTCTTAGGTTTTGCGAATTTACAAGCTTTAGAATGCTTGAAGACAGTTAACAGTATCGAAGAATTGACTATATACATCGGTATTTAAAGTAACTATCAAGCCATATTCTCGTTATTCAAATGCATGATTCATCCTAGTTAACATCTCCAATTCATTCCTTAAATAACTAGACGCACTCAAATTTAAATTATAATCTACATTTTTACCTAAGTCAGGACATCTAGGTATAGTAAACACCTGACCAAGAGAATATAAATTTAAATTCTTTTCATGAATAATGTGATATTCATCCTCAATAACCTCTAAAATATCAATAGCATTCTCTATACAGGTTCTAGATAAATTATAGATGGCTGATTTAGAGGCACCTCTAATAAATGCAGGATAAGTATAAGGTAAAATTAAATTTATAGAAGGCAATAAGTTTCTTTCAGGGTAAGCACCACGCCAAACAGCATCTCCACCTATAAATGGATATAGAGAATTTTCATTAAACCATATTTTAAGCCTTGGTATAAAATATACACCGTCTACTTCTCTGTTCTGCATATCCATCAAATCTTTTCCTCTTCCAGAAAGAACTCCAACTATTATTTTTTGTATCTTTATATCCTCATTCTTGAAAATAGGGTCTAAGGCTTTTATTCTATAGCCTTTGTGAAGCAAGTTGTCTACTAAGATTACTGGTCTGTTAAAAGACTTCATCATCCTTACTTGAGTTTTTAGGTCAAGATAATGTGGGAACTCAGCAATTCTAAACTTTTTCATATCTGGATTGAATAATTTTTCAGTGTGTAGGGCTTTAGTTACGGTATTTGGTATAACATATCTATCCAATATATCCCCATAGGGTATACACATAGCATCTCCCAATTTTTTTGGAACTAAAGTTTCGGTTGACACATCATTTTCACTGCAAATCTTTCTTATCATAGATTGGTGTACAAAGTTTATGTCAAAAGATAAAATCAGTTCACCAGGATAAAGTTTTGTTATTGACTCTAGTAATTTTCTTCTAGAGTTTGCCAAAACCAATTTTACTCTAGGATCGCTTCTAAAAGGCTCTTTGATTATATTTTGTATATCTAAATTTAGTATGCAAGGTGTATTCATATTAACAGCGTAAACAGGATTGTTGTCATCACAAAAAGGTACTTTTATAAAACCATGAAGTTTTAATAAATTATATATATTTTCGGAGTAATGTTTTATGCCAAAGACATTTTTATAAATACCATATTCATAGTCTTTAGAAACGCACATAGATAAAGTCTCATTTAACAGTAATTGCTCAAATTCTTTGGACTTTTCCGAGTTTCGCATGAAAATACCATCAATTAAAATTATTCTACCCATACTTTTTTCACGGATATATTGAGATACTGATGAATTTTTAAACTCATCATATAACATGGATGAACGAATCCAGTGAAAAACCGAGAAACCTAAAATTTGATTATTATTAGTATTTTTTAGGAATACAATTCTAGGAGATGGTTTTAAGGATATATCTCTTAAAGTATCTTTAAAGCTATTATCAAGTTCAGGAAAGGATTTAGATATCCTATCTATCGTATCTTCTGCAAAGTCTTCTACAACTTCTATATCAAGCAACAGGGACTTAATTAGTGATTTATCCTGAGATTCCCTTTGATAAAATCCATTCTCATATATATATTGCTGTGCCATTGGATCAACGAGACTTGAGATATCCCTATTCTCATCAATATTATTTCTAATTTGTGTAGAACTTATTTCTGAGTATTTAGATGTCAAAGTTAATACCAGAACATCCCCATCTATGTTTTTCACAGTAGTCTCAAATTTTTTGTTTTTTCCTCTCTCAAATACTATATGAGAAAAGCTGTGAATTGAATTTTCTGTTTTTGACGTTTTATAACTAGAGGCATTAGCTATGACATCACTACCAACTGAAATATATACTTCAGAGGATGGAAAATTGTCTCTCAAGACTTTTAAGTCTTTCTCATTTGCAATATTAATTGGATACATGTCAGGGTATATATACATCTTTAATTCATCTGCAATGGACATATTAACTATATTCTTTCTCAAAAGACTTGGAAGGGTTTTCTTAGACCAAGAAAACTCATCTATTGCCAAGTAGACCTCAAAACCTAGGTTTTCCACATATTTTGCAATCTCCTTATGACTTATTGAAAAGGGATCAAAAGTACCAGGGAAAAATGCAATTTTTGATGGTATAGGTATATCAATACCACCATGAAAAAAGGTGAAATCTGAAATAAATCTATAAATGTGATTTAAGCTAGCAGACCTAGTTAAAAATAAAAGTTCTTGATTATCGTTGGCTGTAATAAGTGTAAGAACTTTCTTTGCTATTAACTTGAAAATAGATTCCTTTCTTTGAAAATCATGGATTGAGCTTCCAAATAATTCTTTTCCAATAACGCTGAAGGCAGATTGTTTAACCTGAGATTTATAGTTTCCAAGACCATTTAAAAGAATTCCAAGCATCTTTTTTAATCTATTAGAGTACTCAGTCTCACTCTCCTCAAATCTTGTTCTGTAAGACTCATAATTTGATATTGTTATGCCAATAGTTTTAAGAATTAAAGATTTTAAATTAGTATTCGAGGTTTTAATTTTTACTATAGAATCATCAATAATCTCATCTAGTTCTTTAGGTTGAAGCCATAAAATAGCCTGGCCGGTATATCTTGGTATATATTCAGTAAACTTATTGCCTTCAATTTCAAGTGCTCTAATTAGCTCAACTGCTACTTCATTTCTTTCCGCCAAAGTAAGTCTTGGCATAAGTTCTAGAACTGCCCTTCCAGCTCTATTTCGTACACTCTCTATAGCACTAACCTTTAGTAGGTTACAGAAGTGAATGGCAGTATGAAGGCCATTAGACTGACGATTTTGTAATGCGTAATCTAAAAGAAGTTCTATTTGATTTCTCTTTCTTATCCAGTCAGTAGCAGTTTTTAGGTTACTTAAAAATATATCTGTAACAGTTTTCTGATTTAATTCGCAATAAAGTTTAAATATAGTTATATTTGTTGCTAGATTTAAAGCTATATTTATCTTAAGAAGTAATAGATTTTCAGCAGGAATCTTACTCTTAGTTGTAATAGAACTAAAGTGATTTTTTAAGCTTTCTATAAATTTATGATTTTCAGGAAGTTTATAAATAATAGATAAAATAGTTTCAAGGGTTTGTAATCTTATAATACTACTTCTTTTCTTAAGTCTAGAAAAAACATAAGAAAGAACAGACTCAAGGTTCTCTTCATAAGGGAGTAAGGGTATATATTTGGCTGTTTCTAGTAAAAACAATTCACATTCTGTAGTTCTGTAGCTTTTATTACTGTAATAATCCAAAATTCCATCTCTATAGTACTTTATTAGAGGTTCTCTGCAATTAAGAAAAAGAGAGTTTATCATTATATTTATGCTGTATCCTATGTTAAATCTATGTGAAGCTATTATTTTATGTCCTGGACACAGCATTAAATCAAAGTATTCTTTTAGCAGCTCCAGGCTGCTAATTAAAGGAGGTGGTAGCTCTACATTTTGAGGAATTTCTTTTCTATAATCCTCATCAAAAATAGCAATTAAACTTCCTATAAGTTCAGCACAATGCCTTCTTATATCATCTTCAGGATGAATAAGGTTTTCATACAAGAATTTAATAGTTTGCAGTTTTTGCTGCTGAGTAAGGTAAGTGGAGTACTCTTGAAAGATTCTAATATATTCACGTAAATTCTTCCAATCAGTTTCACTTCGTGCCTGATCTAGTATTGCATCAAGTGAGTATTCATCACGAAGCTGATACATTAGATTTATATTATGATTTATTGAAAGATATTTTAAGTTTTCAACTATGTCATTTCCTTGTAATAAGGTGTAGTTCCTATTTGCCTTTTTCATAAGAGAAAATTTCTTTTTAGGCTCAATATCTGCACCAAGATTTAGAATGAATTCTTCAAAATCTTTTAATTTTGAGTAAACTCTTTTGTATCTTTTGCTCTTTTCTTCATCAACATTTTCAAGTTTACTTAAAATTACATAAAAGGAGTCTTGGAGGGAAAATAGTTTCATCTCAGGTGTTCCATTAATAAATTCATTTTTTACTCTAAAATCAGAATAAATCAAAAGTAAAGATTCAAGAGATAAATTCTCAAGTTCTAAATCCCAGGTGGAATGGTTTATAGCAATGTTTCTAATATAATTTATATTATATTTTTGGAACCATTTATCAGTATAGTAGTAGTGCAAGTGAGGAACTCTTTTTAGTTCTATGCCTTTACAACCATACTTTCCTATATCATGACCTGCAGCGGCACCGGAAACCCTTCCCAAATCAACTGTAACACCTAAAATTTTGAGTTGACGAGCGATATAAAGGGATAGATAATGTACGCCGCACACATGATCTAAAGTGTTATATCCCATTAGTTCACCGTTTATTTTCATCATCTCATAGGTATAATTATCATAAAAAGCTTTTACAAATTTGCGATATTCTTCAGGATGTTCTAGTTCATTTTCTTCCTCTAAGGTCAAAAAATTCATAGGATAGCGACTCTGAAAGCTGACCTCTAGGGAATTTTTTTCAGCGTCACATAACACTCTAAGTATTCTAAGATAAAGTTCGCAGGGACCAGTTAGTTTCCCCGTAAAGGTTATAGAAGAAGCCTCTGGAAAGTTTTTATTTAAAGTATATTCGTATATATAATTTATCCAATCAGAAGGGGACTCCTTACCTACCAATCCATCTAGCAAATCCTTGCATAAATAAAAGGCTCCTTTGGCGGAGAAATCTTTATTATCTATCAGATTACTTAGAATATCTGTAAATGCCTTGGTTCTAATATGAGAATGTACATAATCTCTATCCAAATCCCATTTTTGAAGCCATTTTACACTAGTTAATTTTCTTACTATCTTATTATATATTTCAACGAATGATATACTATTCATGGATACCTCCTTATGTATATTTACAGAAAATTATAAACCTTTTATATATATTTTAAAAGGGTGCATAGGAAAAAAGAACCAACAAAATGGAAATAAGTTAAAAGTGTTACTATAAAAATATAGCTTAACTTATCTTAGTATGGTATAATATTCGGGTGATTTCGACGGTAAAAATAAAGATTTTTATTTTAGTTAAAAGCATTATTGTATCTAGATTAAAAGTTTTAGAGATTACTATACAGTAGCTACAAACTTAGGCTAAGCCTATACTTTGTCTGCTGGTGAAAAAATATATAAACAATGATGGAGGAGTTATACAATATGATAAGCACAAGTAATATAAGTTTAAGATACGGTGGGCGTAAATTATTTGAAGATGTTAACATAAAATTTACACCAGGAAATTGTTATGGAGTAATTGGGGCTAATGGTGCAGGAAAATCTACTTTTTTAAAGATACTTTCTGGAGATGTTGAACCTAATACTGGAGAAGTTATAATTACACCAGGAGAGAGATTAGCTGTTTTAAAGCAAGATCACTTTGAATTTGATGAGTATCCAGTCCTTGAGACAGTAATAATGGGTCACCAAAGATTATATTCTATAATGAAAGAAAAGGATGCCCTTTATGCAAAGCCAGACTTTACAGATGAAGATGGAATAAAGGCATCTGAGCTTGAAGGTGAGTTTGCTGACCTTAATGGTTGGGAAGCTGAGTCAGAAGCAGCTGCGTTATTAATGGGACTTGGAATAGGTGTAGATCTTCAAGATAAATTAATGAAGGATCTAGACGGTTCAGAAAAGGTAAGGGTATTACTTGCTCAAGCTTTATTTGGAAAACCTGATATACTATTACTAGACGAGCCGACAAACCATTTGGATGTAAAATCTATTCAGTGGCTTGAAAACTTTTTAGCAGATTTCGAAAATACAGTAATAGTAGTATCCCACGATAGACACTTCCTAAATAAGATTTGTACTCATATGGTGGATATTGATTTCAGTAAAGTACAAATGTATGTGGGTAACTATGATTTCTGGTATGAATCAAGCCAATTAGCGCTTCAAATGGCTAAGGATCAAAATAAGAAAAAAGAAGAGAAGATAAAAGAGCTAGAAGCTTTCGTTGCTAGATTTAGTGCTAACGCTTCAAAATCAAAGCAGGCTACATCACGTAAAAAGCAGTTAGAGAAGATAACTTTAGATGATATAAAGCCATCTTCACGTAAGTACCCATTTGTTGGATTTAATCCAGACAGAGAAGCAGGAAATGATCTACTTACAGTTGATGGTTTAACTAAAACAATTGATGGCGTAAAAGTTTTAGATAACGTAAGCTTTATAGTAAATAAAGGTGATAAAATTGCCTTTGCAGGAGCAAATGAAATAGCTAAAACTACTTTATTCCAAATATTAATGGGTGAACTAGAAGCCGATAGTGGAAGTTATAAATGGGGAGTAACTACATCACAAGCATACTTCCCTAAGGATAATACAAAGTTCTTCGAGGGTGTGGATTTAAGCCTAGTTGACTGGCTTCGTCAGTTCTCAGATGAAAAATCTGAAAGCTTTATAAGAGGATTCCTTGGAAGAATGCTTTTCTCAGGAGAAGAAGCTCTTAAGAATGCAAATGTACTTTCTGGAGGAGAAAAAGTTCGTTGTATGCTTTCAAGAATGATGCTAAGTGGTGCAAATGTTTTACTTCTTGATGAGCCAACTAACCACCTTGATCTTGAATCTATAACAGCTGTAAATAATGGGTTAATTAACTTCAGTGGAACAATACTCTTTACATCACATGATCATCAGTTTGTTCAAACTGTTGCAAATAGAATTATAGAAATTACTCCAATGGGAATAATTGATAGACAAATGAGCTACGATGAATATCTTGAAAATGCTGATATTCAAAAGCAACTTGAGGAGATGTATAAGTAAAACTATCACCAAATAAATGCACTTAGCATACTATATTAGTGGAATAAAATATGGGGGTATGCTATGTGATTGCTGTAGCTCAGATTCGTGGAGGTAGTTTGGCACCGAATCTTGTTGGGGTGGTGTATTTTAGAGATGTTGCTGGTGGGGTAGATGTGTCTGTGGAGGTTAGGGGACTTCCTAAATATAAGGCTGGTATTGCAAATGCATCACCTATTGGTCCTCATGGATTTCATATACATGATATGGGAAGTTGTGCGGTAGGAGATCCTAAGAACCCATTTGCAGCTGCTGGTGGACACTGGAACCCAACAAATCAGCCGCATGGGAATCATGCTGGGGATTTTCCAGTACTTTTTTCTAATAATGGCTACGCCAGAATGATGTTTTTTACAAACAAGTTTAGAGTTTCAGATATAGTAGGAAAGACTGTGGTAATTCATGAAAATCCAGATGATTACCGTACACAGCCAGCTGGTAATTCAGGTAAAAGGTTAGGTTGTGGAGTTATAAAAGCTTTTACTGCTGTTCCTGAACCAATGCCACGTATGTATTGTTATTAAGAATTTGATATAAGAATTAAGCTCCTCTATTCTATACTTTTGTGCAGAATAGAGGAGCTTAACTTTTAACTTTATTAGGATAATTTTTGTGATTCAATCCTTTCAGCTAATTCATTCAGATAGGTCCATCTTTCATATAAATTATCTAGTTTATTTGTTAATTCTTCCTTTTCTGCTAAAAGCTTTTGTAGTAACTCAAAATCACTTCCAGCTGAATTTATCTTATTATCTAATTCAGAAATTTTGCTTTCGGTTTCTGCAATTACATTATCTATTTCATCAAATTCCTTCTGCTCTTTATAAGAGAATTTTAAAGCTTTGTTTTTCTTTTTTTCCTCTTTGTCGAAAGCTTTTTCCTCTTTTTTTAAGTTATTCTTCTTTTCATCTTCTTGTTTTTTGACTATAAGACCATACTTTTCGACATACTCAGAATAGTTCCCTGTATGGTGTTTTATTTCTCCTGAACCATCAAGGATAAGAAGTTTTTCTACAATTTTATCTAAGAAGTATCTATCATGAGAAACTGTGATCACAGTTCCTTCGAAACTGTCTAAGTAATCCTCTAATATTGTTAAAGTCTGAATATCTAAATCGTTAGTCGGTTCGTCTAGGATTAATACATTTGGTGCTTCCATAAGAACTCTAAGAAGATATAATCTTCTCTTTTCTCCGCCAGATAACTTAGAAATAGGAGTCCACTGCATTTCAGGATTAAATAAGAATCTTTCAAGCATTTTAGCCGCACTAATAGTTTCACCATCTGATGCTTTTAGGAATTCACCAGCTTCTTTTATGTATTGGATAACCCTAAGGTTTTCATCCATCTCTTCATTTTCTTGTGAAAAATAACCTATTTTTACCGTCTCACCGATGTCTACATTTCCACTATCAGGATTAGTTTTTCCTGTAAATATATTAAGAAGGGTTGATTTTCCGACACCATTAGGACCAACTATTCCTAGTCTGTCATTTTTAGAAAAAATATAACTGAAATTTTCTGCTATTTTTTTATCACCAAAGCTCATAGAGATATTATTAAGCTCTATTACCTTTTTTCCAAGTCTTGTGCTTGCTGAAGACATCTGAACCTTATCCTCGATTTGCTCTACTTTACTATTTGCTAGTTCTTCAAATCTATCAATTCTTGCTTTTTGTTTAGTAGTTCTAGCTTTTGCACCTCTTTGAATCCATGCTAGTTCTTTACGGTAAAGATTTTCACGTTTACTTTCAATTGCTCTTTCTAATTCTTCACGTTCGAGTTTTTTCTCTAAAAATATACTGTAGTTCCCACTATAGCTATACAATTTTCCTGCATGAAGTTCCAGTATTCTGTTTGTTACTCTATCTAGGAAGTATCTATCGTGGGTAATCATAAGTAGGGCACCTTTTCTACTGTTTAAATATTGTTCAAGCCATACAACAGTATCATTATCAATGTGGTTAGTTGGTTCATCTAATATAAGTAAATCAGCAGGAGTTATTAGTGCCTGTGCTAAGGCTATTCTCTTTTTCTGACCACCAGAAAGGGTTCCTACTTTGGCTTCAAAATCTAAGATGCTAAGTTTAGTGAGTATAGTTTTAGCATCGCTTTCTATCTGCCATGCATTTAATCCGTCCATTTTCGGAGTCAAATCTAAAAGCTTTCTTTGCAGGTCTGAATCCTCGGGATATTTTTCTAGTGCATTTGTTATGCTTTCATACTCTCTTAAAAGCTTCATCACTGGAGAATCTCCCTTAAAGACTTGTTCCAGCACTGTAGCATCTTCATCAAAATTAGTTAACTGAGATAGAAAATTTGTTGTTAGCTTATTGGCAGTAATTATATTACCACTATCATAAGTTTCTACACCTGCAACAATTTTAAGTAGTGTAGATTTACCTGTACCATTTATTCCGATAAGACCTATTTTTTCTCCTTCGCTTATGGAAAGAGATATGTTGTCTAGTAACATTCTTTCTCCATAACTTTTATATATATTTTCTAAAGATATTAAATTCATTAGGTTCACTTATCCTTTCTGACTCGTATTCATTAGTAAAATTTAAAATATAAAATCTACTATTAAGTATATTGTTATATAAGCATTTTTTCAACTATATATAGAGTTTCTAGTTTTAAAATTAACTTGTTCAGAAGGATATGCTAGTAATTATGAAAGTACATTTAAATACTTTGAACTTATTAAAAGTATTTATTAATGGGTAGGAATTGGTAGCATATTCTAGCGTATAAGTTAAAGCTCTACTTCGAAATCTTATGGTAGTAAGTTACCTAATAAATAATACAATTCAATTATGAAAAATTATAACCACATTTGAGTAATTTAGGTTATAATATAAAGATGAGATTGTTAGTTCTGTTTGGAGGTGAAAGAATGAATTTAGATGCAGCACAAAAGAGAATAATTCATAGCAAGGTTTTAGGTTATAACTTAGTAAGAGGGGCAGAAGGTTCCGGAAAGACAACTATAGCAGTAAATAGAAGTGTTTATTTAAAGGATAACTATTGTTTGTATGAAACTGATAAAGTTTTAATGATAGCACAAAATGATAAGCATCTTCACTATATAAAGGAAATTCTCCATATGACAGAAGAAGAGAGTCAGACAGAGCTTATAACTCTATTTTCGAATCAAGTGGACAAGGTACACCTTGAAACTATTGATAATATCGTATATAGTTATTTTTTGAAATATAAAAGTAATGATAAGGTTAATAGTGAACTTATTTCAGATAATGATAAGAAAGCGGTTATCTTGGAGTGCATAGAGGAAATAAAAAAAATCTATAAACATGTGAAAATACTAGATAAAAAATATATTGATTTTTTTATAGAGGAAATAAATTGGATTAAGGATTGTAGTTATTTGGATCTGAATTGTTATCAAAATTCAGATAGAGTAGGAAGAAAAGTAATCAAAGGGAAAGGTCCTCAAAGGCTTTTAAAGAATTCTATGGCTAGAGAAGCTATCTTTAATCTTATGGTTTTATATAATAAAATACTAAGTGAAAAAAAGTTGATTGATGCTAGAGATATAATATTACTTGCAACTAAATATGCTAAAAATAATATAGAAAAATACACACACATAATAGTAGATGACAGCCAAAACTTAACTAAAGTTCAATTAGACTTTTTAGACGCATTATGTAGTAAAAAGACATATTCTAATATAATGCTGATTGTAAATAGGGATGGATATTTAAATGAAAATGGTTGGATTATAAAAGGACGCAAATTTTCTAGCTTAAATTTAGAAGAGAATATTAAAAAATATTCATTAACTAAAAGCTATGTTTCTGATAAGAGACTGAGGGAAAGCGAATATGAAAAGAACAGGACTATTTATAAAAGAGCTATTGCTGATTCAAATATAAAATTAGAGGAACAATTAAAGTATAGTGAAATTGGCACAGGGTACCTAAATGCTAGTGAAGAATCGGCAAATAAACTATTATTATGTGAAGACATTGAAGAGAAATACATGGATAAAGGGACGATCGAAATGGATAAGAAGAGTTCAGTATTTATAGAAAGCTTTGAGTACTGTGATCTAAGGCACAATAGAAAATTTCAGTTTTCGAGGGATTTAAATAATATATCAGAAATTATAGTTAAGAATGAAGATAGCGAAGATATATATAACAGTGATGAGCTAAGAGAGTTAACTATTTTTAGTGATATAGCTGCTGGAGAGCCAATATTAATCAATCCAGATGTTCAGGGTGACTTTTTTATACCTAATTATTGGCTAAAGGGAATAAAGGATTGCTTCATACTAAAGGTTAAAGGTGATAGTATGATAGAGGCCAGCATTGAGGATGGAGACTGCGTAGTAATTCGTAAGCAATCTACTGCTCAAAATAATGATATTGTGGCTGTAGACTTAGATGGAAGCGCTACCTTAAAGAGGCTGCAAATAGGTAAGGGTAGAATAGTGCTTATGCCTGAAAATGAAAAATACAGTCCTATAGAAGTTACTGATAATGAGGTTGGTGTTATAGGGGTAGCAGTTGGAGTAGTAAAACAAAAAAATTTAATTTAAAACTTATAAATAACCGTTGGTAAAAATATAAAAGTACTAAGATTTTAGATTATACTTTATTATAAATGAATATATTAAGTATGTATTAGATTAAAACTTAATTTTTAAACTTTGGAGTTGTTAGAATGTCTCAAAAAACTATTATAAAAGAAGAAATAAAAATTAAAGTAAGTAGACCTAAAATGTTTAAGGTACTAGTTCATAATGATGATTATACAACGATGGAATTTGTTGTTGAAGTACTTGTAAAAGTATTTAAAAGGTCAGTAATTGAAGCTACACAAATCATGTATGACGTACATAAAAAGGGTATAGGAGTAGCGGGGGTATATTCCTACGACATAGCTTCAACAAAAACTATACAGGCAATGACTATGGCTGAAAAAAGTGGATTTCCACTAAAATTTAGTATGGAAGAGGAATAGAGATGAGGTTAGATAGAACAGTAAATGAAGTTATCACTGCAGCTTATAATGAAGCGAAATATTCTAATCATGAGTATTTTACTCCAGAGCATATCTTATACGCTTCACTATTTTTTAGTGAGGGGAGAGATATCATAGAGCACTGTGGTGGAGATATAGAAGAAGTAAAAAGTGATCTAGTTAGATATTTCCATGAAAATGTAGATACTGCATTAGGTGTTGAGCCCCTTGAGACTAAAGGACTTCAAAATATAATTACATCAGCAGGGGAACACGTTCTAGCAGCAGAAAAAAGCGTAATAAAGCTAGGAGACATATTTGTAGCTATTTATGATCAGGAACAAAGTTTTGCTAGTTATTTTCTAAAAAAGCAAGGGATTAAAAGAATAGACATCTTGAATTATATTACTCATGGATTATATGAAGAGGAGTCATATTACCTTGAAGATGATAATTTTGAAGCATATGACGAGGATGAGGAATTCGAAGAGTTTAAAAAGTTTATGGAAGAAGACGAAGAGCATTTAGAAGAATTTGAAATGAAAAAGAAAGAAAGAACAAACCTAATGGATTATGCTGTGGACCTTACAGAAAAGGCAGGGAATGGAGAGGTTGATCCTTTAATTAGTAGAGAAGATATACTGCAGAGAACTATACAAGTTTTATCAAGAAGGCTTAAAAATAATCCTATTCATGTAGGTGAACCAGGAGTGGGAAAAACAGCTATTACTGAAGGTTTAGCAAGATTAATTGTGTTAAATAAGGTGCCAAAGTCACTTCAAAAAAGTAAGATATATTCACTTGACATGGGTGCATTGCTTGCAGGAACTAAATATCGAGGAGACTTTGAAGAGAGAATTAAAAAATTACTCAAGAAGATAGAAAAAGAGGAAAAACCTATTGTATATATTGACGAAATTCATACTATAATTGGGGCTGGATCAGTTTCCGGTGGGTCTATGGATGCATCAAATATTTTAAAGCCTTTTTTAACAAAGGGAAAAATAAAATTTATAGGATCTACAACATATGACGAATACAAAAAGATTTTTGAAAAAGATAAGGCTTTATCTAGAAGATTCCAAAAAATAGAAGTTCCAGAACCAAGTGTAGAGGATGCTTATAATATTTTAATTGGACTTAAAGAAAACTACGAAAAGTTCCATAATGTAAAATACACAGATGAGGCATTAAAGGTTGCTGTAGAGCTTTCCGCTAAGTATATAAATGATAGATACCTTCCAGATAAAGCTATTGATGTAATGGATGAGGCTGGAGCTTATGCTAAGCTTCAATCAGAGAATAATAAGGCTGTGATTATTGAAGCAAAGGACATAGAAAAGATAATTTCCTCTATGGCAAGGATACCGGAGCAAAGTGTATCTGTGAGTGAAACAGATATTCTAAAGAATTTAGAAAAGAATTTAAAGGAAAAGATATTTGGTCAGGATAAGGCTGTTGAAATTTTGGTTCGTTCTATAAAAAAATCTCGTGCTGGTTTTAATGATGAAAACAAAACAGTAGCAAACTTGCTATTTGTTGGACCTACCGGGGTAGGAAAAACAGAAATTTCTAAGCAGCTATCAAAGAAATTAAATATACCTTTAATAAGATTTGATATGAGCGAATATCAAGAAAAGCACAGTGTTGCAAGGCTTGTTGGGGCGCCTCCTGGATATGTTGGTTATGAGGAAGGTGGACTATTAACTGATGCTGTTAAAAAGAATCCTTATTGTGTTTTGTTACTCGACGAGATTGAAAAAGTTCATCCAGATGTTTTAAATATACTACTTCAATTAATGGACTATGCTACCCTTACAGATAGTACAGGAAAGAAAACAGATTTTAGAAATGTTATACTTATAATGACATCTAATGCTGGGGCAAGGTCCGTAGGTAAAGCTTTAATGGGCTTTGGTGAAAGAATAAATAATGAAGGAGTAATTGCTGAAGAGGTAGAGAGGGTCTTTTCTCCAGAGTTTAGAAATAGACTTGATGATATAGTTGTATTTAATAGAATGGATGAAAGCATGGCAACGCTTGTAGCTAAAAAGGCAATATCAGAATTTGAGAAAAAGCTTTTAGAAAAAGGTATAAAAATTGAAGTTACTGATAGATGTTATGAATGGCTAGCTAAAAAGGGATTGTCATTAGAGTATGGAGCAAGAGAAATAATAAGAATTGTTCAGCACGAAATTAAGCCTTATTTCGTGGACCAGGTTTTGTTTGGTGATAAGGACTGTAATGGGATTTATATAGTAGATATTAAGGATAGCAAGATCACAATAGACATAAGCTGAAAAATTGAAGACTCTGACTTAGAAAAGTTGGAGTCTTATCAATGAGTAATTATTTCAAATTTAAGATTTAAGCTTTAGAGGAGTTGGAACAATGAATAAAGTAACAGAACAGGATTTTATTAAGATACCTTTATTTGATAAATTAGATAAGTCAACTTTAGAACTGCTATTATCCAAATCATCAAAACTAAAGCTTAGTAAAGGAGAAGTACTTTTCCACGAGAGGCAAGAGGTAGATAAAATATATCTAATTCTAAAAGGAAAAGTAACTATGTTTAGAAGCTCAGAAGAAGGTCAAAAGAGAGTTATTTATATTTTAAATGATGGTGAGCTTATAAATGAGGTTATCTTTGATGAGCTGGCTGCGTCTATAAATTGTGAAGCATTTGAGGAAACCTATATATTGTATTTTCAAAGAAAAGACTTATTAGAAATTATGGCTGGAGATTTTAATCTTACAAAGAGAATAATAGATTCAATGGCGAGGAAAATTAGAAGACTATACAGGCAGTTAAAAAACACTGTACCACTTAAATTAGATAAGAAGGTTGCAGCAAAGCTATGGAAACTATCTAAAGATTATGGGGTAGAAACTGAGGGCGGCACTTTAATAAATATAAATATTAGTATAACTTATTTAGCAGATATGCTTGGAAGTACAAGGGAAACTATTTCAAGATGTGTAAATGGTTTCGAAAAAAAAGGCATGATTAAAATAATAGGGAAGAAAATAATAGTTAGAGACCCTAAGGAGTTATCTATTTACTTTAGGGGAAAATAGAGGATTGAAGGTTAATTAGCGATTCATCTAATTTATAAGCATTTTAGCTAAAAACTGAAAAAAGCATTGCATACCTAAGTAGAAAAATTACTTGGATATGCAATGCTTTTTTGGAGAGATAATACAAAGAACAAGAAATAACAATTATTAGTGCATTCAAATAAAAGCCTTTTAAACAAGTTACAAAGTGTTTTATTTATGCTCACATATTAACACTTTAATTAATATAATATAAGCATAGTGTGAATATGGAGGAGTTTTAGATGAACATTGTAGTAAATTTTTATATGCAATCAGAGGATGAAGAGGATAGCTATGAAGAATTACTTGTAGGAATGAATGGTAATAGCCCATTGTACTTAAGTTTGCAAACTGGAGATGTAATTATTCCACCAGATAACGAGAATAATGAGTTTGTGATTGATAAGATTGTGAAAAATCTTTGTAATGGAGAAATCGATGTTTACGTTTCCAAGTCGAAAGATGTTGGAGAATTGTTTGAAGAAATAGGTGCATTTGCTAATAATACTTTAAAAAACATGTTCAGCACTCTTGGAGTCAATATCCATGATATTGGTAATGATGAAGATGAAGAAAGGGCAGAAAA
This sequence comes from Clostridium sp. CS1-1, assembly GCF_056135525.1. NCBI lineage: Bacteria > Bacillati > Bacillota > Clostridia > Eubacteriales > Clostridiaceae > Clostridium > Clostridium sp. CS1-1. The sequence continues at coordinate 1,766,903 of NZ_CM148680.1, forward strand.
TAAAGCGGATAAGTATTTAAAGGACGTTAAATATGAAGAAATAGAAAAGGATAAATAGGGTGCGGAGAATTATTAGAGTAGATAGCTATCGAATAAATTAAGTTAGGAAAGAAAAAACTGTCACGACAAAAAGTGACAGTTTTTTCTTGTGATTTTATAAGTTTTTTATCAAACGTGATAAATATCACATTATTTTTTTTTGAGATATGTTATGTTAAATGTATAACGAAGATGATCGATGAATAGTTAAAAGGAGAGTTGATAAAATGTTCAGTGAAGAAATTAGCAAGCTAAGTTCGGCAGCAGTAAATAAGTCAGCTTTGTTTAAGAGAAGTAAGGGTAAATATTTAGTTGCTTCTGCACTAGCAGGTATGTTTGTAGGATTTGGAATTATACTTATTTTTACCATTGGAGGTCTTTTAGGGGCTGTAGGATCACCAGCTACAAAAATTGTAATGGGTGCATCTTTCGGAATAGCCTTAAGCTTAGTTTTAGCAGCTGGTTCAGAATTATTTACTGGTAATAACATGATTATGCCAATAGGAGCCTTAGAGAAAAAAGTTAAATGGAGTTCAGTTTGGAATATATGGATTTTTAGTTGGATTGGAAACCTTTTAGGTTCTGTAATACTAGCTGCACTTTTTGTTGCGTCTGGATTATGGAAAGGCGCTACAGCTGAGTTTATTTTGAAAACTTCTGCAGCGAAGATGTCTGCACCATTCGTGGAACTTTTTGTAAGGGGAATTTTATGTAATATTTTAGTTTGTTTAGCAGTATGGTGTTTCTTTAAGTTAAAAGATGAAGCAGCAAAACTTATAATGGTATTCTGGTGTTTATTTGCCTTCATAACATCAGGTTTTGAGCACAGTATAGCAAATATGACACTGCTTTCAATAGGTTTAATGATTCCACATAAGTTGCCTGTCACATTAGGTGGATTTGGGTACAATTTAGCAGCGGTAACTCTTGGAAATATTGTTGGTGGAATGTTATTCGTGGGAATTGCTTATTGGTATGTTTCTAAAAAAGGAACAGATGAAATAAATAATACAAATAATAAGATTGCATAAGGAGGGTTAAAATGGGCTTTATAATGAATAATGAGAAGTTCAATAGTTTTTTAAATTCAATAGGACAAGAGTATAAAATATATGCTCCAGTACTTTTAAAGGGTAAAGGTGCTTTTTCAGATACAGATACAGTTAGATATCAGCAAATCAAAACTGTAGAAGAAATAGTTTTTGATAAAAAATCAAACTTTTCACCAAAGGAAGTTATACTTCCAATAACTCAAACCTTGTTCTATTTTACTGAAGATAGTGTAACGGAACCTAAAGTTGATGATAAAAAAATTCTAATATTCTTAAGAAGCTGCGATATTCATGCTGTAAGAAGATTAGATCAAATATACTTAAAAAATGGATTTGAAGATCCGTACTACAAGAAATTGAGAGAGAAAGTTAAATTTGTACTTATGGAATGTGAAAAAAGTTTTGAAAACTGTTTTTGCGTAAGTATGGGAAGTAATAAAACTGAAGAGTATGATTTGTTTGTAAGAGCACAGGAGGGACAAGTGCTTGTTGAATGCAAGGATGAAAGCTTTAAGACATACTTTGCAGAAGATAAGAAAGAGGAGGTAACTCCAAACTTTATAGAATCAAACGAAGTAGAAGTAAATATACCAGAAGGCCTAGATCAAAATGTATTTAAATGGGATGGTTGGAAAGAGTATTCACAAAGATGTATTGCTTGTGGAAAATGTAATGCGGTTTGTGGAACATGTAGCTGTTTTACAATGCAGGATATATTCTATAAAGATAATGGAAAAGTTGGAGAGAGAAGAAGAGTTTGGGCTTCTTGCCAAATTGATGGCTATACTGATATGGCTGGTGGACATAGCTTTAGAAAAGATAAGGGTGACAGAATGAGATTTAAAGTTATGCACAAGGTTTATGATTTTAATAAGAGATTTGGATATCATATGTGTGTAGGTTGCGGAAGATGTGATGATGTGTGTCCTCAATATATATCATTCTCAAATTGTGTAAACAAATTAAATGAAGCAGTGAAAGAGGTGTAGTAAATGGAAAATATATATTTACCATTCGCAAGCAAAATACTTAGTATAACTCCACATACGGATGTAGATTACACTTTTAGAATGGAGTTTAGTGGAGAAGTAAAACCTGGACAATTCTTCGAAGTTTCAGTGCCTAAATATGGTGAAGCTCCAATTTCTGTTTGTGGTATAGGTGAAGGATGGGTAGACTTAACTATTAGACGTGTTGGTGTGGTTACAGATGTAATTCATAGTTTTTTCCCAGGAGATATACTTTTCATGAGAGGGCCTTATGGAAACGGTTTCGACATAAATTTATATAAGGGTAAAGAAATTATTGTAGCTGCAGGTGGAACAGGGCTTGCACCAGTTAAGGGTATAGTAGATTATTTTGCAGCTCATAGAGATGATTGCAAGAATTTTAATGTTTTAATGGGATTTAAATCTCCAGATGATATCTTGTTCAGAGAAGATATTAAAAAGTGGAGTGAAACTGTTAATGTAACTTTAACTGTAGATAAAGCAGAAGAAGGATATACAGGAAATACAGGGTTAATTACGAACTATGTTAAGGAATTAAATATTGAAGATGTTGAAAGTGCACAAGTTGTTATAGTCGGACCACCAATAATGCTTAAATTTACTGTGGCAGAGTTTATTAATAAAGGGATAAAAGAAGAAAATATTTGGGTTTCTTATGAGAGAAAAATGTGTTGCGGTGTTGGTAAATGCGGACATTGCAAGATGGATGATACTTACATCTGCTTAGAAGGACCAGTATTTAATTATACTAAAGCTAAGAATTTAGTAGATTAAAAAGGGGGGAATGAATTATGACTATGGATATGAATACTAAAAAACTTAAAAAGAATGCTTTTAGGGTAACAAAGGAAAGAGGAAAAACTGCTATAAGAATAAGAGTGCCAGGTGGACACATGGAAGCTAAGCATTTTGAAATATTACAAAAGGTAGCAGAACAATATGGAAATGGAACAGTGCATATAACTATAAGACAAGGTTTTGAAATACCTGGAATAAATATGAAAGATATGCAAGCAGTAAATGATATGATTCAGCCTGTAATAGAAGGGTTAGAGATAAATCAAGTAGACCCAAATACAGGATATGCATCAGCTGGTACAAGAAACGTGTCAGCTTGTATTGGAAATAAAGTATGTCCTTTTGCGAATTATGATACTTCTGAGTTTGCGATGAAAATAGAAAGGGCCATATTCCCTAATGATCGTCATGTTAAGGTAGCTTTAACAGGATGCCCTAATGACTGTATTAAGGCAAGAATGCAGGACTTTGGAATACTTGGAATGACGGAACCTCAATATGATAAATATAGATGTATAAGCTGTCAGGCCTGTGTTAACAACTGTAAGAAAAGATCTACTGGTGCATTGAGCTTTGAAAACTTTAAAGTAGTAAGAGATCATGATAAATGTATAGGGTGTGGAGAATGTGTTAACAAATGTCCTACAGGTGCATGGACAAGAAGTTCTGAAAAGTATTATAAATTAGTTATAATGGGTAGAACAGGAAAGAAAAATCCTAGACTTGCTCAAGACTTCATTAAGTGGGTGGATGAGGAAAGCATCATTAAAATTATACTGAATACTTACGATTATATAGAAGAGTACATTGATAAAGATGCTCCAGAAGGAAAAGAACACATTGGTTATATGGTTGATAGATCTGGATATCAAGAATTTAAGAAATGGGCATTAAAAGATGTGAATTTAGGACCCATGGCAGAAGTGAAAGAAACTATTAATTGGTAGTAAATATTTAAGTAAATGACCCTCGAAATTAGCCAGTTCGAGGGTCTACTTGATTGCTAATGATATAAGCAATAGTTGAGAAGATTTAAAATTATAGAATTTTAGTGATTACTTATGGATAAACAGTTATATAATACTGTTTATCCTATTTTTTATTTGTTAATAGTTTGTGAATTAAATAAATTGAATATTCAAAAGTATGGTGTATTTGAGTTATAATAGAAATGTAAGGTTTAATAGTTGATAAATTAAATAAAAACATTCATTTTAGATAAAAAAATGAAATTAGCTATAAATTTTTAGAAATTTTAGACGATAAATAACTAAGAGAAATGTTTTTGTAATTATATGAAGCTATATATTGAAAATGTAATTCCTTATATTTATTTTAACAATTTGGTGATGGAGGGAGTAGTAGATATGAAGAACATAAGTATTTGTAGATTAGCAAAGGATCCAAGATTTAAAATTAAGGTAAGCGTTGATAAGGAAGTAAAGAAAATAAATTATTTAAATCTTATAACTGGAGTAGAGTGTGAAGAACCAGAATTGGTTTTACAGAGTACGACTAAAAATAGTGAAGTTGATGAAAAGTGGAAATATTTAATTCAATCTGTAAAACATGATAAGAGACTTTATTATAAAGTTCTAGATGGTGTACAAGTCATAGAATATTAAAGGAAAAAGTAAATACAAGTATTATTAGGGATACATGTAGTTTTTTAAACTTCAGCTTAAAAAACTACATGTATCCTTAAATATTGAGCGTAATATTTGGATAAATAGGAAATAAAACTGAAAGTCAGTCTATTAGCTATGGTTATTAGAAAACCAGTCTATAAGATTTCTTGCAATGCTGCCGGTGGGTGGTATATTAGGTAACTGTTCTGCACTATAGAAGCCAGCATCATCAATTTCAATTCCGTCTACTTTTATCTCACCACTACTATATTCACAGGTGAAAGCCACCATTAAGGAGTCTGGGAAGGGCCATGGCTGGCTTCCAAAGTATTTTATACTTTTAACCACTATTCCAGTCTCTTCAAAAACTTCTCTAGCCACGCAATCTTCAAAAGTTTCACCTGGTTCAACAAATCCAGCGATTACACTATAGCGTTTATCAGGAAAGTTAACATTGTGGGCTAGCAATAATTTTTTATCTCTGACAACGGCTGTTATTATAGCTGGAGATATTCTTGGATAGTTAACAAATCCACATGAAGGACAGATTTTTGCTCTTTCATCTTCCTTATTTTTTACCAAAGTACCACATTTGCTGCAGTACTTATATGTATTATTCCAATGAATTAGATGAAAAGCTTTTGCAGCTAAATTAAAAAGAGATAACTCCATTGATGTAATAAGTAAACGTATATTCATCAGTTGGAATTCTGAAGATACGTTCTGAAAGCTATCTATTTCACCAAAAAAATATTCTTGATTATTTTTTGATGCCAGGAAATCTATATTAGCTGAGCAGATATTCAAACTACATAGATCTAGTTCTGTTACTATTGATATTGTTTCGTCCTTTATTTTCACTAATAATTTATTATCTTTAAAAATAAAATATTTTTTACTATTATTCATTTGTATACACCTTTTCACTATAAATTTAGTTTTTGTTTCACTTTAGCTTTAAAAAATTAAACTATCATTTTAATATTATATTTTTCGAAATTTCCATTTATATCTTGATAATAATACCTGTATACCTAGGTCACTTGCCTGTTACTTTTTCTATTTTGACAGAATACGTTTTTTCGGGAGATGTAACAGTAACTTCATCTCCTACTTTATGCCTATAAATAGCACGTCCTAGAGGAGATTCTATACTTATCATATTATTCATAGGATCTGCATCTATAGTAGTTACGATGTTAAATTCATCCAATTCGTCATCGTCTAGAAACCTAATGGATACTATTTTATTAATTCCAACTTCATCATTTGAAGTTGTATCCACTATAACTTTTGCTGTTCTTATCATTCTTTCGAGATATCGTATTCTGCTTTCATTTTGTGCTCTATCTCTTTTAGCAGCTTTATATTCAAAGTTTTCACTTAAGTCACCATGGGCGCGTGCTTCTTTAAGGTCATCATTTATTCTACGTCGAACTACTACCTTTCGGTGCTCAATTTCATCTTTCAATTTATTTATTGATTCCTCGGTAAGGAAATTATGCAATATAACCCTTCTTTCTATTTATCATGTATTATAATACAATGAAATATTAATAGGAAATAATTTCTATTATAAAACTTAAAAAATATCACATAATAAATTATATAAACTTAATTGTTTCTTAAATTATATCATATAATAGACCTCGTCTGGTAGATAGCTTAATTGAGCAACATGATTCTACAATTAGAAGTAGATTAGGATATCCTTATTTATATATTTTAGTTCATACAGCGGGAGAATACTAGAAGTAAGAACTGATTTAATTGAGTTAAAGATATTTAGTTAACGAAATTAAATTATTTTACCAAAATAACAAAAATATTGAAAAGTGTTAAAAAATACTAGACGAAAGTATATTATTATGTTATACTCAATAAGTAATATTAAATCAGGGTTCTAATATCATGAAAACATTCTCCGGATTTATATTTTGGAAAATGGTTCTTTTATGATTAGTTTATGCCCAGGATAAAAAACGGAGGTATGTTTAAAATGGCAGATAAGACTTTAACATGTAAAGATTGTGGAAAAGAGTTTGTATTCACAGAAGGCGAGCAAGCTTTCTACAAAGAAAAAGGTTTCGAAAATGAACCACAAAGATGTGCTGATTGCAGAAGAGCAAGAAAGCAAGAAAGAAACAACAACAGAAGATACTAATTAGAATTTTCATAGCTACTAGCTTCGCTAGTAGCTATTTTAATTTTTGAAAAGTTAGAAAAAACTTAGTGAAAGCAACAGAAAATTTGATTAATATAGCTGTTGAACTTGAAAAGAGTATAAGTATATTTAAGAAATGAAGGCATGGGAATATATCTCATGCTTTTTTTAGCTTTACTATTTTAATGTTAATGTATCTTAAATTTTATGTTATAATAAACTAAATTATGGGAAAACTCTTTGTAGGCAATTTAGGAACTTAAGTCATCTTTTTAAGTGTTACTTTGTCTCAGATACTTATCGTTAAACGTAAATAATTCAGAAGGAGCGATTTATTATGGCAGAAGTTAAAAAACTTAAAACTAGAGAAGAAATATCACAGGAACACAAGTGGAAGGTTGAGAATATATACGAAAACATAGATGCATGGGAAAGAGATTTCAAAGTGCTAAAGGACATGGTGCCGAAAATTACAAACTATGTAGGAAAACTCGGAGATGGAAAAGAACTCTTAAGCTATCTTAAATTAGACGAAAAGATTTCAAGGTTAGCAGGAAGGTTAGCTGTTTACGCTCACTTAAGAAGTGATGAAGACACCGCAAATCCAACTTATCAGGCTTTAAGGGATAAGGTATATGCATATTTTGCTGAACTTAAGAGTCTGCAATCATTTTTTGTCCCAGAATTGCTAAGTTTACCAGAAGAAACTATAAAAAGCGAAATAGAAAAAAATCCAGAACTTAAAATGTATAGTTTTATGATAGAAGACATATTAAAGATGAAGCCTCATGTTTTAACGAAGGATAAAGAGGAGCTTATAGCAGCAGTGTCCGATTGTCTCCAAGCTCCGGATAAGATTTTCAGTATGCTTTCTGATGCAGATATGACATTTCCTGTAATTAAAGATGAGAATAATAATGATGTTGAACTTACGGAATCTAACTATGGAAGTTATATACAGTCAAAAGACAGAAGAGTAAGACTAGAAGCGTTTAGGGGATTATTTAATACCTATAGTAATTTTAAAAATACCTTTGCTGCATCTTTAACATCTTCAATTAAAAATTTCGTGTTCCTAGCAAAGACTAGAAATTACAATAGTGCACTAGAGGCGTCGCTAAAACCTAATAATATTCCACTTGAGGTGTACGATAACACAATAAATACTATTAATAATAATTTAAAGTCACTTCATAGATATGTTAATGTAAAAAAGAAGTTATTAGGACTTGATGAAATTCATATGTACGATTTATATGTTCCTATAATAGATACTCCAGTTGAGCACATAGAGTTTGACGAGGCAGTGAAAATTGTTAAGGAAGGATTGAAACCTTTAGGAGAAGAATACTTAAGTATCTTTGAAGAAGGGGTAAAAGAGGGTTGGATAGATGTTTATCCTAATAAAGGCAAAAGGGGCGGTGCATATTCCTCAGGAGATTATGATACCATGCCTTATGTACTTTTAAATTATGACTATAAATTGAGAGATGCATCTACTCTATCACACGAGATGGGGCATTCAATACATTCTTATTATTCAAGAAAAATGCAACCTTATATTTATGCTGACTATTCACTTTTTGTAGCAGAGGTTGCATCAACTACAAATGAAAATCTGTTGATAAATTACTTAATAGAAAAAGAGCAGGATAAAAACAAGAAACTATATCTTATAAATCAACAACTTGAACAAATAAGAACTACTGTATTTAGACAGGTTATGTTTGCTGAATTTGAAAAAATAACACATGAAAGTATAGAAAAAGGGGAGCCTCTTACCTCTAAAGATTTAAATGGTATTTGGAAGGATTTAAATGTTAAGTATTTTGGACCAGAGATGATTATTGATGACGAAATAGAAATTGAGTGGGCTAGAATACCGCATTTTTACAGAGATTTTTATGTATATCAGTATGCAACAGGATATGCAGCAGCTAATTCTTTTGCTAAAGAAATACTTGAGAAGGGTGAAAAAGCAGTTGAGCCTTACAAAGGTTTCTTAAAGAGTGGTTCAAGTGATTATCCTATTAATGTACTTAAGAAGGCTGGTGTGGATATGACTACTCCAAAACCTCTTGAGGATACTATAAGAAGATTTGATGAACTCTTAGATATGCTTGAAGAGTAGAGGGGGTTAGAACTAGCAGTAAGATGCGACTTAATCGTAAATTTAGTAATCTGTTTTAAGATTAGGTTCACAGTGTTGTAACTTACAATTAAGTCGCACTCTCCCTTTATTTAAAAGTAGCCACTATAATCAATTAGCCACTTTCTATTCTCAAATTTAAATCTATAAGTATTATGATAGTGCTTAGGATCGGATTTTTTAACATTTAAATTTCCAATTTCATCATAACTACTAGTGTATTCGTCAGTAGATAGAAGATCGGCAACAAATTCAACTGTATTGTTATCAATATAATGAAGATTGATTATGGAAATACTGTCCCAAGGAGTACGCTCTCCCCAATCACCGGCCACTTCGGCATACTTTCCATCTATATATTTGGTTCCTAGATAAGTCATTAATCTTCGGGACATATCTTCAGTATAATAATTTTTCAGGAAGCTGAGTACTTTTTCTTCACTGTTAAATTCATCAGTAAAAGGAAGATAGGATTTTTCGTTTTCATATAAGTAATTATTACTCCTAGAATAACAGAGTTTTAGAACACTAGCTTCTGCTTCTTTTAGAATGTTTTTTATTTGCAATTCATTTAAATCTTCCCTTATATTAAACATTAAACTCTCTGTTCTATTTAATGTAACTCCTTTTTCCGAGTGTATGTCTTTATCTATTTTTAAGGTGTACTTTTCACCCTTTTTATATCCAAGAGCTGAAGGGGTTACTAGGATAGATTTGCTGTCCTTATCCAAAGACAGCGATATAGGCACTAAATTGTTGTTGCTATCTACAACGGAAATAGATTTTTTTGTTATGTTATTAAAATTTATCCTTTGGTTAAATTTTATTTTCCATGTTTTAAATGGGTTTACTGTTGGGTTATCCTTTATTTCAGCAGCATGGACTGTAGTGCATATTGGTATGAGGAACATACAAACAGGAATTAGTATTTTGAGTTTTCTTTTGAACAAGAGAAAAACCTCCCTGAATTAACATTTACAATCTAGTATATGCGTTAAGCAATCTATTATGTTTAATAAATCGCTATACATATTTAATTAATTTTCTCAATTTATTCTTTTTATTAACAAGAAACTTTTTCTTGTTAAAGTATACAATAATACATGGTATAATAATTATATTGAAATTTTATTTGTGAAATTGTTAATGAATTTATCACTGCTGTTAACTCGTATACAAGAAGGGGCTGGTGGTAGTTTGGTACGAGCAAAATATTATATTTATAAAAGGGGAGATGTAATTGAATAAATACGTAAGATGTATCGTAGCAACAGTAGCTACAGTAATAATTTATAGCGGTTCAGTACTAGCTAATCCAAGCGTTGATGGTCAAGCATCTCAAGTTCAAAATAGTAATAGTCAAAGCAGTCAAATGCAGGATTCTAATGAAAGTTTAGATAGTCAGATTCAGAAACTTGAGGTAAGCGTAGAGAAATTAGATAGTCAGATAGAAGAAGCTATGAGAAAAATAGAGGATAATAATAAAGAAATAGCTAAAACAGAAAATGATATAAAGGTTTTGGAGAAACAGATTGGTGATGCGGAAAATAATATAAGTGACCATAAGGATCTATTTAAGAAGAGAACTAGGGCGTTTTATATGAATGGAGTAGATGGATACCTAGATATAATTATGGATTCAAAAAGCTTTGATGATTTTATAGTGAGAATTGATTCGGTTAAAAGAATTCTAGAGTTTGATGAAAGTGTGATATCGGAATTAAGTGACAAAAAAGAAAGTATCGTAAAAGAAAAAGAGAAGCTTATAGAAAAGAATAAATTGCTTATAAATCTAAAGGCTGATAACGAAAAAGAATTAGCCAAGCTTAATGAAGATAAAGAAAATCAGAAGAAATTAATAGAACAACTTCAGGCTCAGATAGCTGCATACACTTTAACAAATGGACAACTTACAGCAATAACATCTAAAAAAATGGCACCAAATACAAATGATGCTATTGTGAACTATGCTTATGATTTTTTAGGAGTTCCCTATCTATGGGGAGGTACAACTCCATCAGGGTTTGATTGTTCAGGTCTCATGCAGTATGTTTATGCTCATTTTGGAATTTCAATTAGTAGAGTTACTTACGATCAAATAAAAAATGGAGTTGAAGTACCAAAAGATAAACTTCAGGCAGGTGATTTAGTGTTTTTTGGAACATGGGATGATCCGCACCATGTGGGAATGTATATTGGTAATGGAATGTATTTGCATGCACCAAAGACTGGAGATGTAGTTAAAATTTCACAACTTTCTACTAGAAGCGATTATCTAACAGCTAGAAAAGTGAAATAGTAGTGATTAAAAAAGCCTTTCATGGCAGGGGGTATTAGAACCCTAGCCATGTAAGGTCTACTTTTTTTGAAAAAGGAAAATAAATTTCCTGTGTACCATCTGTAATTGCTCTGAATTCATAACCATGATCTTTATAGTATTTAATTATATCTGGTAAAGCTTTACAAGTGTTCTTATGCATGTAGTCGCAGTGCATAAGTAATATAATTGAATCAAAGTTATCAACTTCTTTAATTGCTTCTTTAAACAGCTTTTTAGGAGAGGTCTTAGGATTAATTCCATCAGATGTCTGTACATTCCAATCGTATATTTTAAAATTATGAGTATGTAATTTGCTTAAAAATTCCTCGTTTAAATGTTTTCGGCTTCCTCCAGGAAATCTAATTACGTTTGGTGAATTACCAGTAACACTCTTGATTTTATCACGACAGTCGAGCATCTCCTTAATAAAATTATCCTGATTACGATATATATGTTTAAACTTATGAGTGTAGGTGTGAAGACCTATGCCATGACCTTTAGCATCCATTCTCTTTAATACATCTTCAAAATCATCAATTTGATTTCCGATAAGAAAAAATGTTCCTTTAACGTCATTTTGATCTAGAATATCTAAAATATTATTAGTTAAAATACTAGGGCCATCATCAAAGGTTAAATAAATAATTTTATTTTTATTGGATTTATTTTCAGATGAAGTACGATTTGAAAAAAATCTTTCAATTAGATTACTTCCTTCAGCGGCATATGTATTTTGTGAGATAAAAATAGTAAGAGTTATTGCTGTAATAAAATATAAAAATGGATTAACCACTTTTTTCAATTTTATCATCTCCTAAATTCAAATATCATCTATGGAAGTTTTAACCTGAAATTCGGTTTATTTTAGTTTTATCATTATAATTACATTTAATAGCTTGTAAATTTTACAATCTTCATAATTGCATTAAAAAGTAATCTTTGAAGAGAATAATATCATAGTAAAATTAGCATTTTTACCATGGAGGACTTTAGAATGAATTTAAGAAATAAAAGAAAAATAAAGCTATTAGTTATAATGATTTTTTTTATATACATATTGTATTCAAATTTTAATTATACAGCTGCTACTTGTATGACACCTGTTGTGGAAGATGATGAAAAAATTGTATTAATTGATCCAGGGCACGGAGGGATAGATGGAGGTGCTGAAACTAAGAAGGGTAATATAGAAAAACATATAAATTTGAGTATTAGTCTTAAGTTAAGAGATAGATTGAAGGATATGGGGTATACAGTTATTATGACAAGGGAGAATGACAATGGCTTATATACAGAAGGAGGCAGTATTAATAAGAAGAAATTTGAGGACCTAAATAATAGATGTAAAATTAAAAGGGAGTCTAACTGTGATGTTTTCGTAAGTATTCATCAAAACTTCTTTGATGAAAGCTGTTATCATGGAGCTCAAGTTTGGTATTCAAAAAGTGAAAAAAGCGAAAAACTAGCACATATAATACAGGAAAATTTAAGAAAAGATTTAGATAGGAAGAATAAACGTGTAGAGAAGGCTGCTGGAAATTCCTATAAGGTTTTAAGATGTTATTTTAGTATTCCGTCTGTTATTGTAGAATGCGGATTTTTGACTAATCCTCAAGAAGAAAAGAAATTAGTTGATGATGAATACCAAAACAAGATAGCGGATTCATTAGCTAAGTCCATACAAGAATACTTTGGTGATATTGAAGAAGTTGTGCCTTATTGGAAAAAAATTTTAAATAAATTATAGTTTTTATATACAGAGGTAGTGTCAATCTATGATTTGATGCATATATTAGAAGTAAACAAGGGATAAAAGTAAGAAGGTACTAGTACAATTTTTACTGTAATAAAGGAGCAGAGGTGAGGCCTCTGCTCTATTTACTTGCCCAAAGATGGAATGGTATTATTTTTGAATTGATTTTTTACAGTTATAAGAAAAGCTTTTAACAGCTAAATTTTCATATATTATAATTCTATGGTATCAATGATTTCACTATGTTTGTTAATTCAGGTTCGGATATATTTCCAACTATTAAATATTGGATATTATCTTTCTCGAAGACAATCTCCGTAACTGATTCATTAGTATTGCTATCGTTTTTATTTTCTGAAATGGTTACGGTTGTGTTATTTATATTTAATTTTTTACCAGTAATGTTGTATTTAGTACTCTTGTTTTGAGTTATTTTAAAATAGGTATTATTTAAACTGTATGTCAGTTTTACGTACTTTTCTTTGTCATCCTTAGCTATAGATATGTCAGTAAGCTCAAAACCAGATGGTATGTATGACGGAAGCGTAATTGAACCTCCCCAATATTTTTCCGCCTCTGCAGTAGTTAATGTACCAGTAACTGCTGCAATGAAAGAATTTGCAGTAGTGGAATCGGAAACAGGTTTGCTCAATTTTACATTAGGGACATCCTGTAGCACGACATTATCGCTAGTAATATTATTACGTGCAGTCTCTGGTGTTTGTTTATCTAGGATTACGTTTTCTGAAGACGCTTTATTATCATCATTGGCGGAAGCGACATTAGTATTAGTGTCCTTAGGTACAATATTATTATTTGTTATATCTTTCTGTACTGAGTTTTTAGATTCATGTGTATTTGGAGTTTTATCTAAGTTCACCTTACTTTTGGTATCGGTATAATCATTAGTTACACTTTCCTTTAGCTTTTGAGTGTCTACAGGACCTTGAACGGAATCAGGTGAGACTCCAATATTATCCATTGCTATGCTTGGGCTATTATTTACAGTTTGTACAGGTTGTTTTGTATTAGCAAGGTTGCTATCACTTTTATGAGAAAGATATTGGTATCCTGTTAATGATAATGCTATAGCAGCAGCAGACACTGCAGCTGTAAGAAAAGGTTTCACTATTTTGTTATTTTCTTTCTTACACATTTCTAAAGTTTTGGCTCTTAGTTCATCTGTTACATAGATATCCTTAAGAGCTAAATCAGTAATATTTTTTAAATTACTTATATCATCTTTCATATTCAATCTTCCCATCTATACTATATTTTAACTTTTCTCTAGCTCTAAATAATCGACTTCTCACAGTACCTTCTGGTATCTTTAAGATTTTACTTATTTCTGCAGTAGAAAAATCTTCATAGTAGTAAAGTATTATTAATTCTTTATACTTTCGAGGCAAATTCATAACTTCTTTTAATAATTCCTCATATTGAATTTTATTAATTATTTGGTCATCTAATGAATGATTATTGGATTCTAATTGAAAATTATTTACTTCGTCAGTTTCGAAAGTTATAAATCTTTTTACCCAAGAACTTCTTAATATATCTTTACAAGTATTCATTGTAATAGTTAAAATCCAAGTTTTTTCACTACTTTTTCCTTGAAACTTATCGAGGTTTTTATATACTTTTACAAATACCTCTTGAAAAACGTCTTCTGCCAATTGCTTATCCTTGAGATAAAGATAAGCAATTCTTAATACATCATTTCCGTATGTATCAATTAAGCGTTCAATTTCTTTTTCTATATCTGTCACAAAATTCATCATGTAGATATTTTCTCCTTGTATTCCTTAAGGTTTAAATTGCCCATTCTAATATAATTAGACGTAACAAGTGAATTTCCTGCTTCAAAAAATAAAAAATGGGGTTAGGACCCCTAGTAATAATTGGAATTAGGACTAACTCTATAGTACACCGTAATCTAATATATAAAGATTATTATCATTGTCATGTCCAAAAGTGCTTATTTTGGAGTATTCATTTTGTAATTGTGGCGTATTTGTTATCCAATGATTTTTAAATTTTTCAAGAATATGAAGAAATTTTGATTCATTAGAAAACTTTTTTCCTTTTTCTATGCATGTATATAACGTTTCATTTGAATTGTTGTTAGTAGCTAAGGGCGTAAGAAGCTTATGAACGGTAAAATATAAAAATTTACTTTCATAAATAGCGTATACAGGGCAAAGTATTTCTTTGAACTGATCAAGTCTCACATCAGACGAATTATATATATTGAATTCATTAATGCATTGATCCGCTCCAATAGGTAAACGTAAGCTTGTGGCATCCGATGAAGTTTTAATTATGAAATTATCTATCTTATATACATAACGCATAGATTTTGAAACCAAGGTTTGCCTATTTAATTGTTTCATTAGTTTTTGGCTAGTAGTTTTATTATATCCAAGCTTCATATTATAGTTTTTCAAAAAACTTTCTACATCTTTTAAATCAGAATTCATAAACTTCGCCTCCCATCATAATTCTTAGAATTCATTTAGTATCTGTAAAAATGAAATTTTTATTTCTAAAAATAGAAAAGTAGAAGAAAAAACCTCTGTTATATAACAGAAAAAGTTATTTTAAGGTTCGCAAACTAAAAATATTATGAATAAATTTAGTTGTAATAATTCATAATGCAAGTGCAGGTTTTAGTCTATTTTCTATATTTTATAAGGTTTATAAGAGATTGACAATAGAATTATTGGAAACAAAGTGTAAAATAATTGTGAATAATATTCAATTGATTAAATATTTAAAATAGTTAGAATTGGGTTACATATTATAAAATAGAAACGTAAATTTTAGTAACACCGTACAAACTGTATCATGTAATAGGATTAAACTAAGGATAAAATATTTCAAATTAAAATTAAGAACTTAAAATATAAATTTGAATATAATAAATATTGGTAGAATACAAAAAGAGGTGCGTATTTTGAGGATATATGTAGTTAGACCAGGAGACTCAATATGGTCTATATCAAGAGCATTTGGAGTTGATCCTAATAGTATTGTCAGCGCTAATGGAGGGCCGCAATTCACATCAAATTTAGTGGTAGGGCAGACACTAGTTATTCCATCTAAGGAAAGGCCATACAGGGTTCAGGAAGGTGATTCTATTTACTCAATTGCTAGACGTTTTGGTGTTTCAGTAGATAGCATAGCTGAGCTTAATAACCTTACTGCGCCTTACTTACTTTCACCAGGTCAAGTTCTAAGGATCCCTGAGAAATCGAAAAATTACGGATTTATTGAAACTAATGCATTCATTCAACCTACAACTCCAGAAAGAGACAGGAGAGTAACTAATGAAGCGATTGAGTACTTAACCTACATTTCACCTTTTAGCCATCACGTAAAGGCTGATGGAAGTCTTACCCCAATGACAGATGATACTGTTCTCCAAATAGCGAGAGATAATAAGGTTGCTCCACTGTTATCGGTAACAAACCTTTCAGAAAGTAATTTTGATACAGAAGTTGCTCGTAAGATATTGAATAGTGATACACTTTCACAAACAGTAATCGATAATATTATAAGTATGCTTAAAAGTAAAGGATATTATGGAGTATTGATCGATTTTGAAAGAATTCCACCACAAGATAGAGAGAAGTATAACAATTTTTTAAGGAAAGTAGTCGCTCAGCTTAAGCCTTTAGGATATGTAGTAGGCACAGCGCTTGCTCCAAAAACCTATGATGTAACAGAAGGAGCTTGGCATGGTGCACATGATTATAAGGCACATGGAGAGATTGTAGATTTCGTTGTAATTATGACATACGAGTGGGGATGGTCAGGAGGTACTGACCAAAATAAATGATGTCGTATTAACTTAAGAAAATTCGCAGTTCATTTTCGTCAGAATCCCAAACAATCTTTTCAATAATAAGCTTTATCAGCCTTTTCTGTTCTTCAAGTATATCAGTTGATAAAAATTGTTTAATGTTCATATACATAGCATCTACATTAGTATTATCAATCTCGCTAAATATTTTTTCTCGTTCTAGTTTTAGTAACTCCTCTTTTAATAAATTATTAGCTCTAGTTAATTCCTCTATTCTTTTAGTTACTTCTTTAGCAGCCTCTTCTGAAAAGAGTATCAACTTATCAATTAGACTATCTATAGCACGCTTATTTTCTGAAATTTTCTTATTTATATTTTTGATATCGTTATTAATGTTTTTTGATCCCTTACTCTTTTTCATATATTCATTTAATATCTTTTTATCACATATGCTTTGCAAAAATTCTTTTACTTCATTTTCAGCCCTTTCAACTCGTATAGAAAGGTTTTTGCAATCATTTTCCTTATACCTATCATTTCTACAAGTGAAATAATATCTTCTAGCACCATCTGCACGTTTAGCACTTACAGAGACGCTTAATCCACCGCCACATTTACACTTCATTATTCCTCCAGTTAAGAAAGAAAATTGACTCTCACGTGGACGAGGATCTACTGATTTTTTAGCAAATTGTTCTTGTACTAGTATCCATAAATCTAAATCTATTACAGCCTTATGATTTGAAACTCCAACAAACATACTTTTATCTTTCCATGATTTTATGCCATTTTTCCTCGGTCTACGATTATAAGGCAAAAAACCACATCCGTTAGGTTCACCATATACGGTATAGCCATGGTTCTCTAAGTATTTTGAACTTTCAGGTGTTGATATCAGGTATGTTGGATTTGTTAGCATATTATATATAACATTAAACTTATATTGAACACCTTTTGCTGCAAAATACTTGGATATCTCAAAAGCTGTATAGCCTTGAGCGTATTTTAGAAATACCTCTCTAATATTATTTGTTTCACTATCTATTAATTTTAGATATGCTACTGTCTTAGTACCTTCTTTAACTTTTTCTATAGTATAACCTGTAGGTGCAGTCCCACCAGACCAGCGCCCTAGTTTAGCAAGCTCTTTCATATTGTCTTTAACTC
Source organism: Clostridium sp. CS1-1 (assembly GCF_056135525.1). NCBI lineage: Bacteria > Bacillati > Bacillota > Clostridia > Eubacteriales > Clostridiaceae > Clostridium > Clostridium sp. CS1-1. The sequence continues at coordinate 1,784,788 of NZ_CM148680.1, forward strand.
TTTGAGCTATGTTCATACGTTCCATTTCAGCGAAACTTGCTAAAAGCATCATCATCATTTTCCCTATAGGTGTGCTTGGATCAAACCCTTCAGTAACAGATACAAGCTTAACATTTAATTTTTCAAGCTCATCAAAAGTATTAACAAAATCAACTATATTCCTTGCAATACGGTCAATTTTATAAACTGCCACAGCATCAAACTGTTTAGCCTTTACAAGTTCCATCATACGCTTAAAATCAGGTCTATTAGTGTTGCCACCGGAGAATCCTTCATCCTCAAATATTTCAAATGTGCACTCTTGATTTTCTCTTTTAAAGTATCTTTTACATATCTCTATCTGATTCTTAATGCTTTCTCCTGTATCAGTTTCAATAGATTTACGGCTGTAAATTGCTACTCTCACCATTCATTCTCCCCATATTATTTAATATTTATATATTAGGATGTTTATGCAAAAATAAAAACCCAGTACATAGCTAAGTAGCTTGTAAGGGTTTCGTGGAACCTCTATCGTCTGGACCTCAAAGGGTCTCTTGGGTTTCTATTTACAATATAACAAATGTATGTTCTTATGTCAATGAGTATCATTTGCTAAAATATATAGATAGACAAAAGTGTTTTTGTGATTTAAAACATTTTTAACACAGTAAGGCTTGGCTCAAAGTATACTATGTAATTATCTATCTTATGGCACAAACCATACTTTTCTTTATAATGATTAATTGCTGATTCTAGAAAGCTCTCTGTAATATTTAGATGCTCAGCAAGATCGTGTCTTCCCCTGATACCTAAATTGAAAGCATCTATCAAAGAGTCAATATCTACTAATTCTTCATACGCCCAGTTACGAGCAACCTTTTCTTGTTTTACATTTCTTACATCTGTTTGGTCTAATATATTTCCAACAGTTCTATAATGATGTCCTATTTCTTCTGCTAGGACACATCTTTTTTCAGCATCTAAGGTTATCTTTGTATCTATAATTATTTTATTGTTTCTATATAAACCTTTAAATCCATAGTCGAGGGGCTTTTCCTTAACTGATACCCCTATCTTTTCCACCTCAACTAGTAAGCTGTCGTAAGTCATGTCTTATCCCCCTAAGTATTAGTCTTCATCATGGAATAAAAAATCAATATATCTTGTAATCTCCTTTATTTTCTCAGGTGTTAAAGGTTTTCCCTCCAAATGAGCTGCTATTGTGTCTATTCCAGTATCCTTACTAGGATTCTCTTTTGGAATTTCATCAGTATTATCTTCTTTAAAGAATTCATCTACTGGAACATTAAGAGCGGTTGCTATACCTTTTATTACATCAATACTTGGATTATATCTGTTATTTTCTACATCTGCTAAATAAGAACGAGATATGTTTGATTTTTCAGCTAATTCTTTTTGGGTGAATCCTTTTTCTTTTCTGTAAAGTTTTATCTTTTCACCGATATTCATAACAAACCTCCTATGTCGTTGATACCGACTTTATAAATTTATTATAACCTTTAAATGACGGTTATACAATTCAATTTATGACGGTAATACAAGTAAACGAAAGATAAATGACGGAATAACAAGTTAAAATACTCTAATTGAATCTGTTGCCTAGATTTGAATTAGTTATGAATTTTACAATATGACGGAAATACAATACAATAATATCGTGGAGGTGAGGAAATGACAGCAAAGGAACAAAAAAAAGTAATAGGTTCAATAATAAAAGAAGCAAGGCTCAAAAAGAAACTAACACAAACAAAAGTATCTGAAAAAACAAATATATCTAGAAATTATATATCAGATATCGAAAACGGAAGATACATGCCGAGTGTTTCAACACTTATAGTATTAGCTGGTTTTTTAGAAATAGACTTAAATTTACTGCCCAGGATGACGGAAATACAAGACAAGAGTGCAGAAGTTAATTCATTAGTAAATTAAGATATAACGGAGGATGAAAAGTGAGTAGCTTAATACCAGTTGAGTTTAAAAAACAAAGAATAATGACAACAGATGTTTTGGCAGATAGTTTTGGAACAGATAAGAAAATAATCAGCAATAACTTTAACAGAAATATTCAAAGATTTACAGAAGGTAAGCACTATTTCAAGCTCGAAGGTGAGGATTTAAAAGCTTTCAAAGGTGTTCATCAAAATGATGAAAGCCTAAAATTTGTATCTATGTTATATCTTTGGACTGAAAAAGGGGCAGCAAGACATGCAAAAATTTTAGATACTGATGAAGCATGGGAAATATATGAGGCTTTAGAAGAAACTTATTTCAGAGTTAAAGAAAATAACGTCTTAATAAATCAACTTAGTCCAGAACTTCAGATGTTCAATAAATTATTTAATGCTTTAGCTGAACAAGAACTAGCTAATAAACAAATAGCTGTAGCAATAGAGGAAACCAAACAAGAGGTTCAATCTATGAGAGATGTTATAAGTTTAAATCCTAATAGTTGGAGAAGTGAAGTAAGTAACTTACTAAACAAAATGGCAATACAACGCGGTGGAACTCAGGAATCTTATAAAGAGGTAAGAGATGAAAGTTACAAGCTACTCAATGAAAGAGCTGGAACAAAGTTGGAACTAAGACTTACAAACAGAAGAAGAAAAGTTTTAGAGGAAACTGGAAGTAAAAGCAAAGCTGATAAGGTTAGTAAGCTAGATGTGGTTGCAGATGATAAGAAATTAACAGAAGTATATATAGCTATAGTTAAAGAAATGGCTATTAAGTATAAAGTTGCGTAGGGATTAACAATGTAGCAAATTTAAATTATCAACATATAATGATAAAAATAATATTTTAGGTGATTAATATGGCAAAAAGAAAAGATGAAAAGATAAAAGTAGTAGTTATGAATCCAGAGAGACTTCCGGCAGCAAAAGAGAAGCTTATGAAGTTCTTATATGATGAGTACATGAAGAAAGTATCTCAAGAAGATAGGAATAAGACCGCGGAGCAAATTCAAGCCTAAGACTTTGATTTGCAAAAGATATAAGGTTAGGAACTATTTTTTACTAAAAATACGCAGAAATGGAGGGTTAGAGTGTATAAACATAAAGGCATATTAAGGCATAACAATCAGGATAGATATGCTATTGAAGACGGATATTACTTTACAAGTGGTGATCCAATAGAGATTTTTTATGATGGAGAATGGCTAAAAGGAAGAATAGAGTACAGTCATGTGCTAGGGGATTATTACTTTTGTATAGAAGACGAAGGAATATATATTCACAATTTAGAAGGCATAAAAGCAAGAAGTTGGTAGTTGCATAACTTAAGATAAAATAGGGCTTTCAAAGCCTTATAAAAATTTTTCAACAGACTAAAAACACAAACACTTACTAGTATATTCTATGCTGAATATAAAAAAGTAGAACTGGAGGAAATAAAAATGGCAAGCAAAAAAACTAAAATGAGATTTGAAACAATTAGAGAAAGAGACATCCAGTTAAAGGCTTTTAGACCTGGAAGCTACACTATAGATAATAAGAACCCTTTAATAGTTTGGTTAAATTTTTAGGAGGAATGAAACATGGAAAATACAGTACACTTTGAAATCATGAAGATAGTTGATGATGTGCAGGCAGATGAAGCGTTAGAACAGATAAGAGATATAAGAGCAGAAGCCAACAGACTCGAGATGGTAGCAAATGCAAGGATAGAGAATATCACTCAGCAGCTAAAACTTAAGCTCAATGCCTTAGGAAACCAAGAACAGATATTAATAGACCAACTAAGAGCTTACAGTTTAGGAGTGGAATTTAAGGAAACTAAGACACAGAAGAAGTATAAGTTAGTTTCTGGTGAGTTAGTTATAAAGAAACCTACTGTAAAGATAGATGTTGCCGATAGAGATAAACTTATCAAATATGCAGAGAATAGTGCTCAAGACTACATAAAGACTAAAAAAGATGTAGATTGGGCGGGACTTAAAAAGGTTCTGGACCTAAATAGAGATAAGGTTATCAATAAAAAAACTGGTGAAGTGCTAGGAGAGTTAGAAGGTTTGACAGTTAAAGAAGTAGGGGAGATTTTTGAAATCAAATTCTAGGGGGTAAATGATATGTTCCAGGTGCTATTTGAAGGATATGAGGAGCCTGTTAAGGCTCATGGTGGGATAGCTTACCTTACTCAAGATTTTAAGTTTGGAGCAATAAGAACTACTAGAGAACAAGCTAATAAAGATATAGAAAAAGCAGAAAAAACAGGTTGCATTTTTAAGAAAGCGACAGTTATGAAAGTTTTATTTTAGGAGGAAGAACAATGGAAAATCAAATAAGTAATTCACTAACAATAATAGAGGGGATGGAGTTACAGCAAGTACAAAGTACAATGCAAAAGATTAGCCAATTTCAAGGAGTTATTCAAAAAACTTTACATCAAAATCACGATTTTGGGGTGGTTCCTGGCACCAATAAACCTACACTATTAAAACCAGGTGCTGAAAAAATATTGATGCTTATGGGTTTAAGAAGTGAATTTGATGTAGTAGATAGCACAAGAGACTTTGAAAAAGGATTCTTCCAATATCAAGTGAGATGTAAGCTTTATAAAGACACAGTTCTTATAACAGAAGGTTTAGGAGCTTGCAATACTAAGGAAAAAAAGTACATTAAACAAGATCCTTTCACAATGGATAACACAATATTAAAAATGGCAAAGAAAAGAGCATTAGTTGATGCAACATTACTAGTAGCAAGCCTGTCTGATGTATTTACTCAAGACATTGAAGATATGGACCTTAACGGAGAAAAACCTTCACAAACTCCTAAAGTAGCATTTGATAGTACAGCAACTATAAGCGGAGCTCAGGCTAAAAGATTATATGCAGTAAGTGGAGCAAATGCAGATTTGTGCAAGCAGGTTATTGAAAAGCATGGATATAAAAAGAGTGAAGAAATAAAGAAAGTAGACTATGAGAAAATCTGTGATGAAATAGCTAAGGAAAGAGTAAAAGCAATGGCTGAGGTTAGTGGAGTAACATATCAAGACACACCATTTGAAGAAGTGTAGTCATGAAAGAAGAGTTATTACAAGAAGAAAAGGACTTAATGATGGGGTTCTTTGGTGAGATAGTTCCTAGAAAGGATTTAGATGAATACTTAGATTGGCTTGATGAGCAAAGGCAATTGGAAGAAGAAACATTGAGCAGTGTAACACAACCATGTTAGGAGGTGGCAGTATGGATAAAGCCTTTAAAACACTAGTAGAAAGCGTAAATACTCAGTTGATGGTATTGCTCAGAAGTGGATACAAAATACATGATGCAGAAAACTTAGAGCTCTTTATATCTGGAATTAGGTATGACAGCGAAGATGACATGATAAAGTTTGACCTTCTCGAAGAAAAGTAAAATGCATCCTTTGCCGAGGATGCACACGTAAAAAAACATCTTGGATAAGAGCCCGACAGCTCTTGTCCTCTAGTATAACATGAATAAAAGCAAAGCTTCAATATTAGTATATGGACAAAGCTAAATTTTTATACATGGGGGATGGTAAGAAATGAGAAGAATTGACTTGGAAATGGTTAATTGGATAGATGAACAAGGACATAGGAAAGTGGCTTTTACAGGTAAGAATTTTAACAAAGAAGAGGAGACAGAAGATATGGATTATAAGAAGATGTGGTATCAATTAAAGAAAGAGATGCTAAAACCAATGAATAGGCATGTGACTGCAGAGCACCTAGTAAGAACTATGGATTCTATCGAGATCAATGAAGCTGAGAGAGAGTACGAAATTAAGCGTAAAGTGAATCCTAACTTTAGAATTGTAATGCCTGACAACACACCAGTTGAGGTAAGACAAAAAATTGAAAAGATAGCGAGGAATATGTTTAAGGATATTTAAGCTGTTCTAGATACAAAGGGAGATGAAGCAGAAGTTATGGCACAACTAACATGGATTAAATTAAATATAGATATGTTTGATAATAGGAAAATTAAGCAAGTACGAAAGCTTCCAGGTGGAAATGATATAGTTTTATTTTGGGTAATGTTACTTACCTTAACAGGTAAATGTAATGCTCAAGGATACATTATACTCACTGAAAGTTTACCATATACGCCAGAGATGCTTGCAACCGAATTTGACATGGAACTTAATACAGTGAAAATGGCACTAGAAATATTTCAAAAGTTTAACATGTTAGAGACACATAATGGAACTATTAAAATATCTGGATGGGAAGATCATCAAAACCTAGAAGGAATGGATAAGGTAAAAGAGCAAAATAGACTAAGAAAACAAAAACAGAGATCTAAAATTAAAGAATTGCAAGCACCTGCGCAGGATGAATTTTGCGGAACTAGAGATACAAGTCACGTGACGTCACAAGAAAGTCACAGTATGTCACGTGACAGTCACGCTACAGAAGAAGAAGAAGATAAAGAAGAAGAAATAGAAGAAGATAATTATCTTCTTTATATAGAGGATGTTATAGATTACTACTGTTCTAAAGCCGGAATGATGTCAGTTAACTTTAAATCTAATGAATTTGAGAGTGTAAGAGAATTGTTAAGCAAAAGTATACCTGTTGATGTAATAAAGGCAGGTATAGATTCAGCCTTTAAAAACTATAAGCCGAGATTTAAGGGTGAAAAAATAAGTTCATTCAACTACTGCAAACCAGTAATATTGACTTTATGGACCAACATAAATGCTAAAAAGAAAGGAGCTACGAAGGGTGGAAACAATAAACCAAGTGCTGAAGACGAACTTAGAGAGCAGGGAATCGGATTGTAGAATTTGTGAAAAGTGTGGTGATCCAATAGAGAGAGTCACTTTTCTTCCAGGATTTAATAGATACATTAAGGGTCATGTAATGTGTTCATGCAAGAAAGAAGACATTAAAGCAAAAGAGATAGAAGAAGAAAATAAAGAAAAACAATTAAGGCTAAAGCAGATTATTAAAAATTCTCTTATGGATAACAAATTCAAACAATGTAGATTTGAAAACTGGGACCATAAAAGAGGTTCTGGAAAGATATTCAACATTGGAACTAAGTATGCAGCTAATTTCCCAAAAATGAAAAAAGAAGGAATAGGACTTTTAATATATGGAGATCCGGGGAATGGAAAAACGTATGTAAGCAGCTGTATAGCAAATGAGCTCCTAGATAACTTAATTCCAGTAATATGTATGAGCATAAATGGGCTCTTAGACAGAGTTAAGCAGACATTTAATACTTGGGGTAAGGAAGGAGAGGAAACAATCCTCAGAAGCCTTTCTAATGCAGATTTACTAATCATAGATGACTTAGGAACTGAACAAGATACTGATTGGACTAAAACAAAGATATATAACATTCTAGATAGTAGATACAGAAACGGATTACCACTCATAGTTACAACTAATTTTCCACTGGAGGAGCTTAAAGAAAAGTACCATGAAAGAACTTATGACAGGTTGATTGAGATGTGTACACCAGTAAGGAATGACGGAAAAAGCATAAGAGTTGATAAGGCTAAAGAAAAAACCAGGTTACTGAGTGAATTATTAAGGGGGGAATAAACATGGTAGAAGGAATAACGATAGCTGAAATAAATAGTCTGCAGCAAGAGAATGAAGGGCTTAAAAAAGAAGTAATATTCTTTATGAAACAGGCAAGAGCTGCTGAACTTAGAGTAAAAGAAGCGTGTGAGAACTTTTCGGAATTAAAACAAGTAACATTTGAGAGTGACATCTATCTAGAAAAAATTGCAGAAAGGATAAAAAAGTACATTCCGGTAGATGATATCGAAGCTAATGAGTTTATTCTATATCTGTTAGAAGAGATGAAGTTGTAATTTGAATATACGGAATTTGAATAATTTATGAACTAACTAATAATGTTTGTTATACGAACGATGACCTTTGAAAATTGAATAATACGGTGTCAAGTGGTATAATTAGCCATTCATGTTATATGTAATATTATTCCTAAAATGTTATAATGGATATATAAATCAATAATGGGGGAATTGAAATGAGAAATAAATTTATAATGGCGGCTGTTTTTAGTATTTTTTTATTAATAGCACCTAATGTAAAAGCGGCAAACTTTACGGACTATCAAACAGTAGACACTAATAAAACATGGACAATTAAGTTTACCGATGATGTTGGACTTGATGATGGGAAGATACAAGGTATAACTGTTACCGACAGCAAAGGTGCTGCTATATCAGTAGATGTTAAATTAGCACAAGATAGTAAAACAGTTACCGTAACGGCTCCAACAGGTGGATATGCACCAGGAGAAAGTTACATATTGAATATTGATACTAAAGCACATTCAAATAAAGGCAAGGCATTAAAGAATGAATATAAGGTTCACTTTAATATTAAAAGTAGTGATGTAGTAGTAACATTCAAGGATAACATTTTAGATCAAGCAGTAAGAAATGTAATAAATAAGCCAACAGGAGATATTTATAAAAGTGATGTTGAAAAGATAACTGCTTTGGATTTCTGTCCTGATCCAATGTATGATGGATTATATCATGAAGTACATGATCTTAGTGGAATAGAAAACCTAACTAATTTGAAGATCCTTAATTTAGCAGAGACTTCAGTAAGTGATATAACTGTATTAAAAAACTTGGCTAATCTGCAAACTCTTAATTTAAGATGGACTTCAGTAAGTGATATAAGTCCATTGCAAAACTTAATTAAATTACAATCTCTTTCGCTAAAAGGAACTCAAGTAACTGATGTAGGTATATTACAAAATCTGATTAATTTACAACAAATTTGTTTGAGTGATAATAAGATAACTGATATAACTGCATTGAAGAACTTAACTAAGTTACAATCTCTTTCTCTAGATGGAACTCAGATAACTGATATAAATCCATTGCGGAACTTAACTAATTTACAAAGCCTTTATTTGCATAATACTAAAATAAGTGATATAAATGCCTTGAAAAATTTAACTAATTTACAGATACTTTATTTAGAGAATAGTAAAATAAGTGATATAAGTCCATTGAGGAACTTAACTAATCTACAAACGCTTTATTCTTATGGTAATCAAATAAGTGATATAAGTGCTTTGAAAGGATTGGTTGGTTTACGAGATGTTGCGTTAAGTTCTAATCAAATAAGTGATATAAGTCCATTACAGAATTTAAATAATTTAAAAACGATTGATTTAAGTTCTAATCAAATAAGTGATATAAGTACCTTAAAAGGATTAACTAATTTACAACAGCTAGTTTTATATAATAATCCAATAAGTGATGATGATAAAAAGTTATTAAAAAATGCTTTACCAAATTGTAATATTTATTATGAATATTGATGATAAAATTAGTATCATGCTTATAATATTACAATATTGATATAGTTTTGTCTTGAGTTGAAATTCATATAAAAATTGGAATTATGGTGCTAACAGGGGCATAATTATCATAGTGGGAGGGGATAAAAAAGTGAAGAGAATAAAATTATTGGTTATGTTATGTGTTTTAGGAACAAGTTTATTAGCTACTACTAATGTTTTTGCTAAAGCTAGTGCTATAGCAATAAACGGAAAGGATGGTAAATTATACGAATATAATTATACTAGTTTAAAAGCATCAGCTGTAAATTACTTATTAAATGGAGAAAGTGACTCAGGAAGTGAATTATATGTTGACTTCTTAAGAAGAAAAACGGATAAAAACGGTATAAAAGCTTTTTATGATGATGTAAGATATGCTTATGTAGACTTTGATGTAGTGTCTAAAGCGGCAGTCAACGCAGCACTGACAAATCAAAGCTTTAATTTTAATAATTTTTTAGAGGATTCATCTACTCCAACCATAGCCTTAACAGATGTTAATCCTGGTGGTGATAACATAATAGCTAAAAAACCTAACATATATTTGTATCCGGAGAAAACGGAAGAGTTATCAGTAAAGGTTACTCCTATAGGCAATATAACAAAATCAATTCCTGAATATAATCAAGGCTGGAAAGTAACAGTTGACCCAAGCGGAAAGATTGACAATACTTATGATTTTTTATTTTATGAAGCTTCACTTAATTATCAATTTACTTTAGATAAGGGCTGGATTGTAGATAAAGATAACTTTAATGAAGAGATGAATAACATATTGACTTCCATAGGTTTAAATTCAAAAGAGAAAGGGGATTTTATTGAATACTGGTCAAAAGAGTTGAACTGGAAAACCAGTAGATATGTAGCCTATTACCTAGATCCTAAAGAAATAAATGAAGCAATTAAGCTTAATATATCTAAAGAACCGGATTCATTTTTAAGAGCTTTCTTTTACTTTGTACCTCTTAACGATAATGAGAATTTAGAAATTAAAAAACCCGAAATAAAAGAGTTTAAACGTAATAGATTTACTGTTGTAGAATGGGGCGGCATTTATAAATAAACTATATATTATAATTTAATCTATTGTGCTATTTAAAATTTAAATCTAATTTAGAACTTTTTTAACCTTCTATAGAATATATTTTCAATGTTATACATCTTTGATATTTAATGTTATAACTAAAAAACGAACAGTTTACTAAAACACCGTATTATTCATTTGAATTTTGCGGTGTTTTTAGTTCGTAATTCAAAAATATGGTCAAGTATTAAAGATAAATAAAATAGAGAGCTGCAAGTCTGGACAACCACAAGCTCTCTAAAACATCTCATTGAGACACTTGTATTATAGCATAGTTGTCTTGGTGTGGCAAACAAAACAAAAGGAGGAAATTTATGTATAGTACAAGTAGCAAAGATGAAGTAGTTATAAAGTTAGTAGGAAAGTTATCTTTAGAGTTTTCATACCTAGATCAGATTAAAGCAAGAACTGTAATAGAAGAAGTATTGTACAAATATGAAATAACGCCAACTGAGACATCTTTAGTAGCAAGTGATATAGAAGAGAAACTACAGATATACCTTGCAACTAAAAGACTTGACGGATTAAGTGAGAGGACGTTAAAAAACTATAACTATCAGTTATTGATATTTGCAAATCATTTAAGGAAGCCACTATCAGCGATAACTACAATGGATTTAAGGATGTACTTGGCTGCTAGATGTAAGAATATGAAAGCGACAAGCATAAATGGACAAATATCTATTCTAAAAAGCTTTTTCAGTTGGCTTTCTGATGAAGAGTATATACCCAAAAATCCAGCGAGTAAATTAAAACAAACAAAGGAACCAAAGAGGCTAAGACATGCCTTAAATGATGAAGAACTCGAATTATTAAGACAAGCTTGTAAAACTGATAGAGAGAAGGCTTTAATTGAATTTTTAATCAGTACTGGCTGTAGACTTAGTGAAGTAGTGAATATAAATATAGATAGCATTGATTGGCATGAAATGAGTTTAAATGTTATTGGAAAAGGCAATAAAGAGAGAAAAGTTTACTTTAATGTTAAAGCGAAAATTCTCTTACAAAAATATTTAAAGGCACGAAAAGGCGAGAACTCAGCATTATTTACTGCTAGTAAGTTTCCTTATAATCGTATGGGCGGAAGATCCATAGAACGTGAAATTAATAAGATTGCAGAAAAGGCTAAATTTGATAAATCTATATATCCACACTTGTTCCGTCACAGTTTTGCTACTAGTAGAATCAATAATGGTATGCCATTACATGTCATACAGCATTTAATGGGACATGAAAGCCCTCAAACTACTTTAGTTTACAGCGAACTGAGTGAAGAAAATGTAAGGCACGAGTATAGAAGAATATCTTAAGAACAAGTAAATTTGAGAATTAAAGATTGGGGATATGGAAAATGATAAAGGAAACTTTAAAAATACTTCAAGAGTCTGAAAATCAAAGAGTAAGAACAATAGCGGCATTAGCTATAAATGCAGATATAAGTTTTTTAGAAGCAGAGAAAAGGCTTAATGCTATGTTTGATGAGTGTAGACATCCAACTGGCTTACAAACACAGTATGAATCAGCTATGATGGCAGAGTTAAATAAAGTTTTTTATGGTGAGGTGTAAATATGAAAAGGTCTGAATTTATGGATGAAGTAGTAAAAAGGTATTTTTCGGATAGACGCATAACAGTTCCAGAAGCAATAATTAGAACTGGTGAAGCACTAGGAGTAAATGAAAAACAAATTACTGAGTGGTTTGGGAGTGATGTATATGAATCGTTGGACTCAGGCAGAAGAAAAGTTTCTTAGGCTAAATTGGTCAAATATGAGTGCGCGTGAAATAGCTGAGGCTTTAAGTGAAAAGTTTAAAACTAAAAGAACAAAAAGTTCTATTGATGCTAAAGCACATAAATTGAACTTACTCAGGAAAGATGGTTATTGCAGAACTAATAAGGGAAATCTTGAGGTTGAACTTGAGATTCAGGGAAGAATAAAGACATTAGAACTGCTTAGAATTAAATGTTCAATTGGGAATTGTATTAATGTAAAAATTAAAGTTAAAACAAGTGCACCAAATGTACCTGACAAAATTATAAATGGAAAAATAATACAAAAAAATAATAACTTCATAACAGTAAGACTTAATGAATATATAGAGTGCTTTAAATACACAGATTTTTATACTGGGAGGGCGGTGATTATATGATAATTAACTATCTTGATATAGAAGTAAGGTATGCAAGAATAGGTAGAATAAAGCAGTCTATGAAGCTTGGAGAGTGGGCTAAAGTAGAATTTGAAAAAAGAAAGGGGAATAAGTAAATGAAGATTAGAAAATTATTGGACAAGCAGAAGAAACTAGATACTGAAATACTAGAAAGAGCAGGCATAAAGGAATACCCACTACAAAATATTAAACTTGCTTTGTTAGTGGAGCTTGGAGAATTGGCTAATGAGTGGCAAGGTTTTAAGCACTGGAAGAAAAATAAGACTATAAAAAGAGAAAAGTTACTTGAAGAATGGTCAGATTGTTTTCACTTTGCTTTAAGCCTAGAAAATGAATTGAAACAAACTTCAGAGTGGTTATTAGATAACATAGATGAGGTAATAAATACCCTTGATAAACTAGGATTAAGCATGGAGGTAGGAGAAGTATTTGAAGCTGCTTACGCATACGTTGTAACTGAAGAAAACATCTTACTAGGGATTATGGGACTCGGAAGATGTTTAAATATTAGCTTAGATGAAATGGAGCAAGCCTATTTAGATAAAAATAAAGTCAACCATAAACGTCAAACAGAGGGTTATTAAATTTAAGCGAGAGTAGGTCAAATTTAAAATATAAGCATAACAGCAATGAATTGCCTTAAAATTACCTAGTCTTAAAACTTGAATACGAGCGGTTATAAATAATGTGTATTAATGTATTAATTCAATAGTATAGGAGAAAAAATGGATAGGCTAATTTTTGAAAGGAGAAAAACTAGTAGAAATTGGACATATCAACAATTAAAAATAAATATTGGAGGTAGTGAAATGGAATATATAAAGGACGTCATCATCAATGAAGCAATAGTGCATGTGTTAGATAGTGGAGCTGACGAACCTATCTTAAATGAATATAAATTAGATTTAAATGAGGAAACTTATGGTTTTTTATTAAAGCATATAAAAAAGTCTCTAAAGAGCGAGGATTTACAGTATGCAACCTTTAGAGAAGGAGAGAACAAAGTTAAAGATATTTCGCAGAAGTACCTAAATGGTAAGGAAGATATTATTGCAGTATCTAAGGAACTTTCAGAGAATTTTTTTAACCTTATGAAAATAAGTCAAAACATATCATCATGTGATCTAATAATAGTTTCTATATCAACAGAATATGGTCCTATGCTTGGAATTTTAAAGATGGATTATATAAAGAACTATGTCCACAGAATAGATTTTATTAATAACAAAATAGGAGTAAATATAGTTCCAGAGCTTCAAGGACTACCAAAGACAGGGAAAGTAGAGAAATGTGCTTTTATAAAGCTTATAAGGGAAAATCAAGGCTCTAATCTCATGGTAATAGATAAAAGAGGAAAGAGAAACAGCGAGGAATATGGTAGTGAATACTTTATCGATAAATACTTAAACTGTGAAATATTAAAAAATGAAAGGGATATGACTAAAATCTTTATTAATGCTTCAGAGGAATTTATAAGACGTAACTTTAATGAAGATGCAGGTGCGGCAGAGAAATTAAGAACTGATCTAAAGAGAAGATTGAAAAATGAAGAAAGCATAGATATTCAAAATCTTAGTAAGGATCTATTTGTATATGATGCTGAGATGAAAGAGAGTTTTGAGCAACACATACTAAAGCATTTAGATTCTAATGTCTCTGAGGTGTCAGTAGACAAGGAGTATGTGGAGAAAAGATTTAATAGAATAAAGCTAAAAATTGATAAAGATATTGAACTGACTATAAATGAAGATGCCTACAATGACAGAGGTAGATTTGAAATACAAAGGGTTGGAGATGGAAGTATAAATATAATCATAAAAAATGTAGTGAACTATATAGAAAAGTAAACTGAGGGTATTAGCTTAATAAAAGATAGGACAAGTAGTTCAAGCTTGGCTACTTGTCTAGAAATGGGAGTAAATGAAGAAAGCTGTATATGAAGGAGTTACAAAAGATGTATGGGTATCATGATATTTATTTAAAGGGTGATGAAAATTATGCCAAATAGAGCAGATAGGAGAAGAAGAGAAAGGGAAGTTAAGAAAACTCAGAAGGTTACAACGGTAGATAATACGAGAAGTTTATTCAGTAAATTAAATAATCAAGATTTTATGCTTATAGAAAATGTTATAGAGAATAGAGTTTCAAGCATTATTGCAGACAGCTCTTATATTATGGATATGATTTACTCAGCTAAATTAAGTGATTTAGGATTTAGTTGGGAAGAGACAGAAAAATTCAACAATGAAGCAATCCAGATGTTTCAAGAAGATAGGAAACGTCTGAAGAAAATTGCAGAAGAATGGGGAAAGGATTGTGATGAAAAAATGGCAAAGATGGCTGAAAAAGTAGAAGGTAGAGTAAAAGAACTTATAAATACAGGGGTAGCAAGAAAAGATGTTATAGAGACAATATTGTTTGAGTTTCCAAAGCTAACTAAGAGCATGGCAACTAATGCATATTCAAGGGTTAAAGCAGGCTTAAAGGTAGAGGAAAAACAGGAATATGCAAAAGAAGATCAAGAGGTAAATAAAGCAGCAGAACAAATAATGGAGATTATAGGGGGAGAGGATACTATGAAAAAAGAAGAGGTTAAAAAACTTGGAGAAAAAGAGGATAAACAAGAAAAGGAAAATAATTCTCAGTGCATAGAGGCAAAAATAATGGGAGAAACAATTAGAGAGGTTCAAGCAGATGAGAGTATCAAAGCCACTATAGAAAAGGATAATCTTGAAGTGTTATCTATAAACTTAAAAGGAAAAAATGGCATTTATAGAGCATGTTCTCAAGGGATTGAGTTAACAAATATGGGCAGTATAATAAGCTTCCAAAATGAGCAAGAAGTTGATGAATGGGCAAGAGAAGTTAAACGAGTGTTTAGAATGATTAAATAAAGCAAATTAGTTTAAATAGACTATAGTTTGAGAGCAGGGGTAAAACTCTGTTCTCAAATAAAAATTAAGTGAAAGAGAGATTCGAAATGAGTAGACAAACTGTAAAATTAACATTAGTAGAAATGTATGCAATAAAACATGGATTACAGAAGGCACTGCCAGATAAAAGGTTACAATTAGAACTTGCGATTATAAAGAATAATGCAGAAGAAATAGAAAGATTACAAAAAGATATAGTGCACGAGGCGGCTCTTATACAAAGGTTTGAACATGAGATAAGAGACTTTAGGGAAGGAAAAAGAATAATATAAAGTAGGAGGATAAAGTCATGGAACAGCCTAAGAAAATTTCACTAAAGGACTTCTTAGCTGGGACTGAATGCAGATTCGAGTGTATACACAAACCTATATATTACAGATGCTTATTTAAAATCAATGGTAAGAAACACAGAGCAAGAATATGCTTTGAAAATGGAGAGATACTTATTCGCGGACAAGTAGTCAGGAGGTGTAACATATGCTAGAAACAATATTTACGGTTGCACTTATAGCACTTGTTATAGTAGCTCCAGTTGTAGCATTAGCAATATCAAATCCAACAAAAGAGTACGAGAGGGATGAATAAAAGTGAAATTAATCATGTTAGCTGTAATTGTAGCGATAGTTATCGTAACTACTTTAGCATTATGTAGGTCAGCTGGAAAGGCAGATAGAGAGTTAGAACATCCGGATAGAATAAAACTCTTGAAGTAACTAAGCTGCTTAGAAAAGTAAAAAGCTATGGCAAAGGAGGAAGGGTAGTGGCGTATAGTAAGTACTATTATAAAAAAACTGAAGAGATGTTAAAAGAATATAAAACTTTAGAGAGTGAAATAAAAAATATTGAATTAGACATTGAAGAATTGGACAAAGATTATAAAGGTTGCGGATCTATAACATATGAAGAAAGGTCAGGTCCAACAAATGCATTTAACAGTTCCGTTGAGAATGAAATATTAAGTAGAAGAAAAAAATTAGATAACTTAATGGATTTGAAACGAAGTAAAGAAATAAGAGTGGAAAGAATGAATAATGCCTTAGAAGTACTTAATGATAAGGAATTTAAAATAATTGATTTAAAGTTTTTTTCTGAAAAGAAGAAGAGTTGGACAAACGTCTGTAGGAAAATTGATATGTGTGAGGCATGGTGTAGGAAGTTAAAGGATAGAGCAATTGAAAAAATGATACCAGTATTATTTGTATCTGAGTTGAGTAGCGAAAAAATACTGGAAAAATAGCGTTATAAAATATAGAATTGTAGCATTTATTAGAAGTATACTTAAATCATAGAAAAAATGGTTGATACACAGCAGGGATTACAACTGTGTGGCAACAGTAGAGCATTTAGAGAAATCTAGGTGCTCATTTTATTTGCAAAGGAAGTGAGATAGTGAATCAAATTTATAAGAAAGAAAATTTTATAACAATTCCAGTAGGTAAAGGATACATAGTAATAAACATAGATAAACCTTTCAAAAAAGGTCATACATATGTCAAATCAATTGAAATAGGAAGATTACTTGTAGATTTAGCTATCAAGAAAGAACTTCCGAAAAATCCTTACTATGTAGACAATTTAATAAGAATAACTGAGAACAAAGAATATATAGGTAAGCTGAAAGAATATAAAGATGATGCTTATATGGATCATACAGAATTTAAGAAAATGATGGAAGATGCTCCAGTATATCGAAGACATCATGGAGTAATAAAAAGGGCACGATAGTATAAACAGGCTATTAGGCAGGTGATATGATATGGGAAAGAAAAGGCCTGCAAATCCTATAAAGGATAGGGAAAGAGTTTTAGATATTCAGGATTATCTAAAAGAAAAGAATGAGAGAAACTATATACTATTTATCTTAGGGATTACTACTGGATACAGAGCTGGTGATTTAGTAATACAAAGAGTAAGAGATGTAAAAAAAGCTCTTGATGATGGATATTTTGAGATTCTTGAAGGTAAGAAAATAAATAGTCCTAATGTAAGAGAAGAAAATAGAAAGCCTAGACTAGTAAAGATACCATCAAACCTCGAAAAAATATTAAAAATATACATTAAGGGTAAAAAAGATTATGAGTATTTATTTATATCTAGAAAAGGGAAGAATAAGCACATTACAGTTAGTCATGTAAGTAGAATACTTAAAGCAGCTGGTGAAGCATTTGGACTTAAAAATATAACTGCTCATAGTATGAGAAAAACCTACGCTTATTCTATTTACGTTAAAAAGAAGTTTGACATTCTTTTAGTAAAAGAAATGCTCGGACATAGTAGCATAGAGGAGACTAAATGTTACTTAGGATTAGACAGAGAATTGTATGATGAAGTTAGTGAGGAACTCAATGATTTGATAAGAATCTGATGAGGTCTTTTTTATTTTTTTAATATTGAATGCTTAAAAATTGGGTATATGAACATTCAAGGCAAAAAAGAAAATTCTTACTAATATAAGTCATATAAAAAATGAATGTGTGATTCCCTAAGAAAATGAAACATTCAAAAAAAGAGCAAAAAAAGTACTTAAAGCTTTGAATATCAACGACTGTAAGGTAAGCAACACTCTATAAGTGGTAAGTAATAACTCTTACATTACATGAATTTGGAGTTGTTTGCCCAAAAAACAACTCAACGCAGATTCTAAAATAATTGAAATATCTAGAGTGAATTACTATTGTTCATGTTTTAAAATAAACATGAATATTAGGAGGGCAAAATGAGCAAAGAGAGAAGTCCTAATAGAGATAAAGCGTTTGAGATCTATAAAGAAAATAATGGTCAGATTACATCCAGAGAAATAGCAGAGCTGCTTAATGAAAACTGGCATACAGTAAATGACTGGAGAGTTAAAGATAAGTGGAAAAAGAAGTTAAATAAAATTGGTGCTCCATATGGCAATCAAAATGCAGTTGGGAACAAAGGTGGTGCTCCTAAAGGTAATGTAAATAGTTTTAAGTATGGTAAATATACTAGCAGAATTCCTTTTGCAGTTAAAAATATAATGGAAGAACTAGATATAGAGGATCCATTAGAAAAGCTATGGAGAAGCATATGTCTACAAGAAGCTAGAATTATTTATATGCAAGATATTATGCATGTTGAAAACAAGCAGGATATTACGAAAGAACTAAAGAAGACATCAAGTGGAGAGAAGATGGAATCTGAAGAATATGAAATTCAGTTTGCATGGGATAAAGAAGCCAATCTTATAAATACTCAATCTAAAGGGCTTAATACTTTAGCTAAACTAATTAAACAATATGATGAAATGCTTCACGCTAATTGGGATACAGTTACTGAAGAGCAAAAGTTAAGAGTTGAAAGATTAAAAGTACAGATAAATAATCCTGAGTTGCAGCACAGAAAAGAAGCTAATAAAGAGAAGCAGCAATTAGAAAGAGAAAGATTCGAACATCAAAAGAATATGGATGCATCAAAGAATTGGTAGGTGAGTAGTAATGGCTAAGTATGCAATACTACAAACATTCTATGCTTCAAGTAAGTGGAGAAATTTTAGATTAAACTTAATATTAGAAAGAAGTAAAGAGCATGGCGGAGTTATATGTGAGAAGTGTAAGAAGTTGATAATTAATCAAACAGATGTACATGCACATCATAAGACAGAGCTAACGCCTGAGAATGTTACTGATTATAATATAAGTCTTAATCCAGAACTAATAGAACTTATATGTCATAGTTGCCATGATAAGAAACACTATAGGTTTGGATATAAGCCACCAAAGAAAGTATATATGGTTTATGGTTCACCAATGGCAGGGAAGAAAACATTTATCAAAGAGAACATGGAACGTGGCGATATAGTAGTTGATATGGATAGATTATATGAGGCAGTAAGCATGTTGCCTTCTTATGACAAGCCAGACAACTTACTTACTAATGTAATAAACATAAGAACCTTATTGCTTGATAACATTAAGACTAGGTATGGTAAGTGGTACAATGCTTGGGTAATAGGTGGCTATGCAGATAAGTTCAAGAGGGAGAGGCTAGCTGATGAACTTGGAGCTGAACTTGTTTATATAGAAGCAACTAAGGAAGAGTGCTATACTAGGCTTAATGTAGATGAAGAAAGAAAGTATAGAATAGTTGAGTGGCAGAAGTATATTGATGAATGGTTTGATAAGTACTCATAGTCCCCCCACCTTTGGAAAAATACGTTTGCCGTCAAGACCGTATACCGTACACAAAAACGACACACGATAAAAATTTTGAAAATCAGTTGAAAGTTTTTGAAAAAAGCTGAAACAAAATGAGGTATAAAGAGAAGGTGCAAGAATGACTAAAAAAGAAGCCTATGAAAAAGAGTTGAATAAGTTAAATGAAATATTCAAAGATGTAGATGAATCTAACCGGAAGCTGGTCGAGGGATTAATCCAAGATGCAGCTTTTTTATATGCAGAAAATTATGAGTTAAAGAATATCTTAGAGGAAACAGGAATGATTAAAATTCATCCTAGCAACCCAAGCTTACAAAAACCTTTACCAATTGCAAAAGAATATAGGCAAAACTTAAATAGTTATTCAGTAGTTATAAAGACGCTTAGTGGAATATTGCAAAAGAAAATTGATGATGATGGAGATGACATGGAGGAATTTGAATAAAGGAGGTTATTGCTTTTATGAAGATTGATGTAGAAATAGGGTTTGGTCCGAGAGATTGCAAAGTTAGTATAGATGGAAAAGATGTTTCAAATAGATTAAAAGAAATATCAATTAATAAAGCCGGTGGTTGTATTCCAGAGGTAATAATGAAGTTTATTCCAGATGAATGCAGTATAAACATAGATACTCATTTTGTAATTAAAGATAAAGGATTGGAAGAATATTCTTTAGAAGAACTTTCAAAAGAAATTGTAAAAAAGCTAGCAAAGAATGATGTTTCATGTTTAACCTAATAGATTGCACATATAATGGTCAATATTCCTGGCTATTAGAGTATATAAATAAGTGTAAAAATAAAGAAATAATTATTGGCCAAGAGTTAATGCAGCAACTTGATATTTTGATAACTCATTTTGACAATCCAGATGTAACTATAGATTTTGAGGATGGACATAAAAGAATTAAGTTTATTGAAACTAAATGCAAACATTCAGAAGCGCCATTTGCTGGTAAGCCTTTTCTATTGTTGTTGTATCAGAAAGCATTTATTGAAGCAATATATTCATTCAAAATTTATGATGAAGAGATAGGCAGAACAGTAAGACTATATCAAGATATATTGTTTTTAGTAGGTAGAAAAAATGGCAAGACTCCTCTTGTATCAGCAATATGTTTAGCTGAATGGTTTTGTGGTCCTATGGGATTAAAAATACTTTGTTCATCTAATGATTATGAATCAGCAGACTTGATGTTCCAAGCAATAAATTCAATGCGTGAGGATAGTCCATCACTTGAAAAATTAACAAGAAAAAATATTAAAGGTATGTTCTTTGGTAATCCAAAAAAGGTTAAGAAGAAAGGAAAGTTTTCATATCAAAATAAAGGTACTATAAAGAAGATATCTGCAAAAACAGGAGCAAAAGAAGGTCGTAACATTGGAGTAGGTGCAGTAGATGAAGTTCATGAATTAAAAGACAACAGTTCTATAATGCCTATTAGACAAGCATTAAGCACACAAGAAGAACCTTTATACTTTGAGTTAACGACTGAAGGAGTTGTTAATGACGGCTACTTAGATGGTAGGCTAAAAGAGGCTAGGCAAGTACTAGATGGTGAACTTGAAAGACCTCGATGGCTGATATGGTTATATACTCAAGATAATGAGCAGGAAGTATGGCAAGATGAAAACAGCCATTATAAATCCAATCCGTCTTTAGGTGCTGTTAAAAAACGTAGTTTTCTAAGGCAAATGATAGAAGAAGCCAAGACAAGTAAACCAACAAAAGTATTTGTGTTATCTAAGGATTTTAATATTAAACAAAACAATTCAGCAGCTTGGTTGATGGCTGATGATATTAAAAATGAAGAAACATTTAATTTAGAAGAGTTTAGAAACTGTTTTGCCATAGGAGCTTCAGACTTAAGCAAAACTGGTGACTTAACAAGTGCAAGAATAATGCTTATGAAACCTGGAGACGATCATAAATATTTTTATCAGCAGTATTTTATTCCAGAAACTAAGTTAGAAAGTTTATCCAAAGAAGATTTACCAAAGTTTAAAGAATGGATAGGAAAAGGTTACATTACAGTATGCCCAGGAGGGGAAAATGATTTTAGATTAGTTACTGCATGGTTTTATAAATTATATAAAGATTACAACATAAGAGTGTTTAACACCGGATATGATAAATGGTCAGCCATATATTGGGTTAAGGAAATGGAGAGTTATGGTTTTGATTGTACTAGAATAAATCAAGACTTTGGAACTATGAGTGAGCCTATGAGATTAGTTGAAGCTGATTTAAAAAAGAATCTTATAATTTATAATGATAACCCTGTAGATAAGTGGTGCTTAGAAAATACAGCGTTTGTAATAAACAGTAAACAAGATATAATGCCAGTGAAAGTTCAGGGGCAGGATGATAAGAAAATCGATGGAGCTGTAACAATGCTAATTGCTTATAGAATCTATATAGATAATAGACCGACATTCTTAGATTTAGTTAAAAGAGCAGCTTAAGGCGGTGATGTATTGTTGAGAAAAGTGATAAAATATTTAAAGTTTATTGGGAAGATATTATTAAAATGTACTGAGGATATTCTCTTTACTATAGGAATTATTTTATTAGCTATAGGAGTATTTAAAATATTTATCCCAGCAGGATATATTGTATTAGGCATATGCTTTATTGCATTTGCTTTTTTTATTGCCAAGAAAGGAGGATAGCAGATGTTATTACAGAGCTTATTTAACAATAATCAATCAAATAAAAACCTACAGTATGCAAAGATGCTTGATGGAAGTTATCCAGCCTTTAGCCAATTTGGGAAAAATATTTACGTATCTGATATAGTTCAAAATTGCATAGATGTTATAGCTACTGAATGCAGTAAACTGCAACCTAAACATATTTTTACTAATTCAGCAGGGTTACAGCAAATACCTAAAAGCAGTATAAATAGATTATTTAAATTTGCACCCAATGAACTAATGACAACCTCAGAGTTTATCGAAAAGTGCATATGGCTACTATTTATGAATTACAATGTCTTTATTTATCCAACTTATGATACTTATTTAGATTCCAATAGTAATGAGCAAATTTATTATACTGGATTTTATCCTCTAAATCCTATACAAGTTGATTTTCTGCAAGACCCTACTGGAAAGATCTATGTTAAATTTTATTTTAGTAGTGGAAATAATTATACATTGCCTTATTCTGATGTAATTCATATTAGAAAAAAGTTTTCAGTAAATGACATAATGGGTGGTGGATCTAATGGACAACCGGACAATGCAGCATTGTTAAAAGTCCTAGAAATAAACGATACAGCATTGCAAGGAATAGGGAAAGCAGTTAAAACAAGTTTAAACATTAGAGGAATTTTAAAAATAAATACTATGCTAGATGATGATGGACAGAAGAAAGAAAGAAAAAGGTTTGAAGATGCAGTGGCTAGTGGAGAAACAGGAATATTACCTATGGATATAAAAGGAGACTATATACCATTAAATATAGATCCTAAATTAATAGATAAAGATACAATGGAATTTTTAGATAACAAGGTTTTACGTTGGTATCATGTATCAATGGCTATATTAAGTGGAAAATATACCGATGAAGAATATCAAGCTTTCTATGAGCAAGCATTAGAGCCTATTTTAATAAGATTAGGCCAAGCATTCTCTAAGTGTATGTTTAGTCAGAGAGAATTAGATGTTGGTAATGAAATTGTATTTTACCAGAAAGATATGATGTATTTAAGCACTAAATCTAAATTAGATTTATTAAACATAGCAGGTGCTCAGGGATTGCTAACAGATGACCAAAAGTTAGCAGTTTTGGGATATCCACCTCTTAGTGATGGTACAGGTAGCAGAAGGACAATAAGCTTAAATTATGTTGATACAAATATTGCTACACAATATCAGCTTATGACTAGCAATAAAAATAATACGAATGGAGGTAATGACAATGGCTAAAAATAAAAATTTGCCAAGTAAAACTGAACGTGTGAAGCGTAATTTTGCCATGGCAGATTTAAGGACAATAGATCAAACACAGGATAACAATCAAACTATAATAAGTGGGCATGCAGCAGTATTCAATCAAATGACCAATATAGGCAACTGGTTTTATGAAGTTATAGAACCTGGTGCGTTTAGTGAAACTGACTTTAGAGACGTAGTCCTAAGCGTAAATCATGATTTAGATAAAATACCACTTGCGAGAAGTAGGAACAATAATGCAAATTCAACATTGCAATTAGCAGTAGATGCTATAGGCTTAGCTGTTAGAGCTGATTTAGATATTGAAAATAATACTGATGCCAAAAGCTTATACAGTTCCATAAATCGTGGAGATATGGACGGTATGAGTTTTATTTTTTATGTAGCTGAAGAAAGATGGGAAGGTCTGGACACAGATATGCCAACTAGGTATATAGAAAAAGTAAAAAAAGTAGTGGAAGTTTCCGTAGTAAGCTTTCCAGCTTATGACGGTACTGATATAGCTTTATCAAGAGATAAGGAGACACTGGAGAGTGCGAAACTTGTATTGGAGAATGCAAGATCTCAAGGACTGGAGAGTTCAAAAGATGAAGAAAAAAGAAAATTAGACTTAGAAAGATTAAGAACTCAAACATTATTAAAATTTTAGGAGGAAAAATAATGAAAGATAAATTATTAAAAATATTAAAGGTAAAAAATGAAAGAAAGGCAACTTTAGCAACAAAAGCTAATACTACAGAAGATATTGCAGAATTGAGAGGTATTAATGCTGAGTTAGAAGGGTTAAATGCCGAAATAACTGAATTACAAGGAATGATAGCAGAAATAGAAGCAGAGGAAGCAAGAAATAATAATCCACAACAGGGACCAGCTGCAATGCCACCACAACAAACTCCTCAGTCACCACAGCAACAAAGAGGAGTAATGCCTACTGGACAGTTCAATCCATTAGGTACATACTCTAACAATCCAACACCACAACAAAGAACACAAGAACCTGAAGACAGATATGCAACATTAGAATATAGAAATGCATTTATGAAATTCTGTACAACAGGAGCTATTACACCAGAACTTAGAGCAGATACTACAACTACAACAGGGGACATTGCTGCAGTTATACCTTCTACTATCTTAAATGAGGTTATTAAAAAAGTTACTTCTTATGGTCAAATATTTAGTAGAGTAAGAAAGCTAAATGTAAAAGGCGGTTTAACTATTCCAATTCTATCATTAAAACCAACAGCTACATGGATAGGATCAACTCCAAGTGATAGACAAAAATCTAAAGCTGATACAAATATCTCATTCTCTTACTATGGTCTTGAATGCAAAGTTTCTACATCATTACTATCTGATACTGTTATGCTAACAGGGTTTGAAACAGTAATAACAGACCTTATAGTAGAAGCCATGACAAAAGCTCTAGACTTAGCAATATTAAACGGTACTGGAACAGGACAGCCTTTAGGAATAACTAAAGATACAAGAGTTCCATCAAGTCAAATAGTAACCCTTTCAAATTCAGATTTTTCAAGCTGGGAATCTTGGAAGAAAAAAGTATTTGCAAAAATGCCTTTATCATACAAGGGTGGCGCAAACTTTTTCATGGCTAGTGGAACTTTTGAAGGTTATATCGATGGAATGACTGATGCAAATGGCCAGCCAATAGGTAGAGTTAACTATGGTATAACTAGTGGTCCTCAAGAATCATTTGGGGGGAAACCGGTTGTGCAGGTTGAAGATGATATAATATCCCCTTATGATGATGCTGCGGCAGGCGATGTAGTTGCAGTATATTGTAATTTAAGCAACTATGGATTTAACTCAAACATGCAAATGTTAATGTACAGATATTTTGATAATGATAAAAATGAGTATGTTGACAAGGCTATATTGATTGCGGATGGTAAAATAATCGACCCTAATGGTGTAGTTATCATAAAAAAGGGTGCATAAACTACCTAAATTAATACTAAAAGGTACTCTTAATTGAGTATCTTTTACCTTGAAAGGAGAAAGAAATGAACGCATTAAATTATAATATAGGTCAGAAAATCAGAACTGATGTAAAAGGAATGGTTGCAGATTTAGGATTTATAGCTCATTTGCAAATAAGCGGAGCAAATGCAGTAGCAGCAAGTAATAATTCTATATTAGTTGCAACGGCCTTAACAACTGCAACGCAAGTAATTACCAGCGGAATAACTAACCCAGGAACACCAAGAAATATAAGAATAATTGGCAATGCTGCTATGACTGGTAGTGTTACAATAAAAGGCACTAACTATAATAACGAGAGCATAACTGAAACTTTAACTTTAAACGGAACTACTGCAGTCGATGGAGCAAAGGCATTTACTACAGTTACCGAGATTGACTTGCCAGTCCAGACAGCATCAGGAAATACAGTAAGTGTTGGGTTTGCTGAAAAGCTAGGAATACCATATAAATTAGCACATAATACTGTAAGAGATTGTTATTTAAACAATGCAAAAGAAGCTACAGCAGCAACAGTAACTACCAGTGCGACTGCTTTAGAAAACAATACTATAGATCTTGCAAGCGCATTAAATGGAATCGTAGTAGATATTTACATACTAGTATAGAGGTGATAATTTGACAAATACAGAGATATTAGAAAAAGTTAAGGTAGGACTAAATGCGGATGACAATAATGATAATGACGATAATTTATTAATTAAGACTATAGGAGTAAAGCAATATATGATAAATAGTGGAGTATCAGAGGATCAAATAGAAACTGAGTTAGGTATAGCAACACTTACTATAGGCGTAAATGATGTATGGGATATAACAAGTGGTGGTTTAAAGTTTTCTGCATTATTTAATAATTTTGTAGCACAGTTAGCAATAAAAAGCCTACCGACCACTTAGAGGTAAGAATATGAGGAATAGATTAGATAAAAAAATTGATATTTGGGGTAATAGTCAAATTATAAATGAGTTAGAAGAAATTGATAATGCACCAGGATTAATAAGAAGTATTTGGGCCCAAATAATACCTCAGACCGGAAAATTGCAGACACAGCAAGCCAATACAATACTAACTGATGTTACACATAAAATTCAGGTAAGATATGCTGCCGGAAAAAATATAACTGAAGACATGTGGTTCATGTATCGAGGACGTAGATTTGATATCAAGTACATTCTTAACCCTTATTTTAGCAATGAAACTTTAGAGATATTTTGTGCAGAGGTGATTGAGTAATGGCTGATGGATTTGACTTATCAGAATTAATGGAATATACAAAGACATTGGAAAACACCTCTAATAATATGAAACAAGGTACTTTTGCTAAGAAGTTTCTAGCTCAAGAGGGTAATAAACTTAACAAGTTAAATAAGAGCTCTTATAAATCTAAGGGTATAGGTGAAGTTACTGGAAATCTCTTAAAAGGATTCAAGAGAGGTAAAATTTATAAGTTTGAAGGTGCGTGGAGTGTAAGAGCCTTAAATTCGTCTCCACATGCACATTTGCTAGATAAAGGCTGGATTCATAAAGCTAGTAATGGGAATGAGAAATTCATTCCGGGATTTAATTTTATGAATGAAGCAAAACAAGCTTTTGAAAGTGGATATTATAGTGATGCTGAAGAATTTTTAGAAGAGATTATAGAAAAAGGCCTATAGGCGGTGATAAAAATAATTAGATTAAAAGATATTAATAAGGCTGTAGTAACCCAAACAACACAAGAATTGGCTAACACTGTTTTTAAAGATATTGAGTTTAGCTCAACAGATATAACTGAAAATATAAAAAGACCATCTTTTTATATAAACTTTGAAAATAATAAAACAGGCTTAATGAACGGTTTTAATAAAGAAAGAACTGTAGAATTTAAGCTTTTTTATTTTGCTAAAACTAGAGAAAATAACAAGTTGGAATTAATGGATATTCAGGAACAATTAGAAAATATATTTTTAAAATACCTGAAAGTAAATAATGATTTTTACATTCCAATAACAAATATAGAGTTTGACGTAGAAAAAAAAGACGGCTATTTAATAGCTACTATTGAATTATACACATTAGAGTTACTAGAAGAAGATACCACTGGTTCGAGTGGAGAAATGTTAGAAGAATTAGAATTGAAAATTAATTATTAGGAGGTAAGATTATGTCAATTAAGCAACCAAGTATAGATATAGTTTTTAAACAAAAAGCTTATACTTTTGTGGAAAGAAGTACTAGAGGCAATGTTATTATTATGCTTAAAGATGATACAGACAAAACCTTTTCTACTAAAGAGTATAAATTAATTACAGATGTAGAAACAGATAGTACTAAATATACAGCAGATAATTTACAATACATAAAGGATACAATGTTAGGCGGTGCCAGTAAAGTATCTGTAGTTAGGGTAGATGCAACAAAAACTGTAACAGATGCTTTAAATATTGCAGCTACTTTAGGAACGGGGTGGGTTTCTACAGTAGGGCAAAAAACAGACTATGATACAATTTCAACTTGGACTAAACAGATAAGAACGAATAAGAAAACTTTTAAATCTACTGTATGCGATACTACAACAGCACCAAACTGTGAAGGTGTGGTTGACTTATATAAAACTAAGGTTACATTTAAAGATGATAGGGGAGAGCAGGATTCCGAAAAAATAATACCAACTATGCTTGGACTTTTAGCAGGTGCTAATGTAACTAAAGGTACTACATATTTGGAAGTACCTAACTTAAAAAGTGTTGTAGAACCATCTAATGTAGATGCTGAAATTGCTAAAGGGAAAATGGTCCTTATAAATGATGAAGGTGTAGTTAAGATTGCTTTAGGTATAAATTCGTTAACTACATTTGATACTGAAAAGACAGAAGATCTTGCTTATATTGAGATAGTAGAAGCGCAAGATTTAATGTTTGATGATATAAGGTCAACTTTTAAAAATAACTTTATAAGCAAGTATAAAAACAAATATGATAATCAAGTTATTTTTATTAGTGCTGTAAATTCTTATCTAAAAGACCTATCTAAATTAGATATTTTAGATGATGAATATGAAAACAAATCGGATGTAGATATTGAAGCGCAAAGGCAGGCTTGGATTAGTGTAGGACAAACAGATGCTGCAACTTGGACAGATGTAAAAGTTAAAAATATGGCATTTAAAAGACAAATGTCATTAGCTGGTCAAGTTAAGATTTTATTCAGTTTAACAGATCTAAAATTCAATATAAATATGATGTAGGAGGTGTTGATATATGGCAGATGCAAATAAAGGTAATAAGGTATTAAGTGCAAATGAGTGCAGCATATGGGTTAATAATGAATTGTGGAGCGATATAGCAAAGGCTACAGCTAAGGTTAAGGCTAACTTTGAAAAAGTAAACTTTGTAGGAGATCCAAAAACATACCAACGATATCAAGGATACGAGGGAGAAGGTTCACTTACACTAAATAAAACCAATTCAAAAGCTTCAGAATTAGTTTTTGAAGGATTTAAAACAGGGAATTTTCCAGATATAAAAATTATAGCTAAACAAGGTCGTGTAGATGGAAAAGCTGAAAGGTGGGAAGTTACAGGAGTTATTTTTAACGAGTTAACTTTATTCGATATGGAAAGCAGCAAATTAATCCAACAAGAATTACCGTTTACATTCGTGGAAGCAGTTCTTGGCGATAAAATAACAGATTAGGAGGATTATATATGAGTAAGATTACGTTTCAAGATTTCTTAAATAAAGTAAAGCAGAAACAAGAAAGCAAAATAAAAGTAATAGATTTAGAGATTAAAAGTTTAGGATGTTCTCTAACATTCACAAGGCCCTCTGATGATGAATTACTAGATTACACTAATGATATAACTAATAGTGTTACTACAAGCAAAACAGGTGAAATAATAAGCCAGGATATGAAGAAAATGTACAAAGCCAGTAAGTCTTTAGTATATAGTTGTTGTAGCTATTTAAAAGAAAAAGACCTTCAAGAAGAATTAAAATTGTCAGAGCCTTGGGATGTGGTAGATAAAATATTTGAACAAATGGAAGTTATAGAACTTGCCACAGATATTTATAATACTTTTCAAAATGGAGATATTAGAAATGATATAAAAAACTAGTAAGAGGTAGTAATGATGAAGGTGGAGAGCTTTATTGGATTAGTTATTATATCAATAGAACTTCACTTCCTCTTGATTACTACCTCAATCTGTCAGCTACAGAAAAACAATTCTACATAGAAAGTATGATGTTTGAGCAAGAATTAAAAATCAAATATGACAAAATAAAAATTCAAGCTATATTAGGAAATGAAAAGAGGTGTTCATAATATGGCTTCAAAGGTTATTGCAACTATACTCTCATTAAAAGATCAGATGTCCAAGCCGATCGCTAAAGTATCTGGTAATGTTCAAAATATGAGTAAAGAAATGCAAAAAGCTTCAAGACAAGTAGCTACATTTGCGAATAATGCTAAAAAACAATTAGAAAGTATTGGTGATAAAGCTATAAAGGCGGGTGTAGCTGCTGGCGCAGTCGGGATAAGTGCTGGTACAGCTGCTTTAGTTAAACAAACAGATGCTTATACTGGGATACAAGCAAGGTTAAAACTTATAAACGATGGTCAGCAAACAGTGGAACAATTTAATAATAAAATATTTGAAAGTGCTAACAAAGCAAGAGTTAAATATAATGATATGGCAGACGTAGTAGGTAAATTAGGAATAGTTGCGGGCAGTGCTTTTAAAGGTAACGATGAGATTTTAAAGTTTACGGAGTTATTAACCAAAAACTTTAAAATAAGTGGAGCTAGTGCAGAGGAACAAAAATCAGCTATGTATCAACTTACACAGGCAATGGGTGCTGGAAAATTACAAGGTGATGAATTTAGAAGTATTATGGAAAATGCTCCACTTTTAGCACAGGCGATAGCAAAAGAAATGAATGTCCCTATAGGTAAGTTGAAAGATATGGGTTCACAAGGTTTGATAACTTCTGATATTATCAAGAGTGCTATGTTTCATTCAGCGGACGAAATTAATCGAAAGTTTAATGATATGCCTTTGACATTTGACGAAACTGTTACCAAAATTAAAAACAATCTAGAAACAAAATTACAACCTACTTTTCAAAATCTTTCTAAATGGCTAAATAGCAATGAAATTCAAAATAAAATAAACTCTATAATGGACAATATCATAATAAATATACCGAAAATTATAAAAATTGCAAATGATGTGATTGACATAATTACTAAAATAATTAAATTCACTGTAGAACACAAAAAAGCCATAGAAAATATATTAATTGTATTTGGTGGATTTTATGTCGCTATAAAAATAATGTCAATTTTAGAGGGGGTTATTTTTGCGGTAACAGTAGCGATAGGATTATTTAGTGGGGCCTTAGCTCTAACACCTATCGGATGGGCAGTTATAGCAATAGGTGAGTTAATTGCAATAGGAGCTTTGTTATGGAATAATTGGGATTGGTTAAGTAATAAAGCATTTGAATTAAAAACAGCTTTTTATCAAGCATGGACTGGAATAGTAGACAATATTAAAACTTCGGTAAATAGTATTATAGATGAAATAAATAGAGTTATTACTAAGATGAACGGTTTAACAGGGTTAAAGATACCAACTATAGATAAATTTGAAACAAGCACAGAGAGAGAGCAAAGAATTTTAAATGATAGATTCAAAGGTTTTGGTGAAATTCCAGGAGGTAGAAAAGCAACCGGAACAACATTTGCACCAGGGGGAAGAACGCTTGTGGGCGAGTATGGTCCTGAAGTAATCGATTTGCCAACTGGGTCTAAGGTTTATACAGCAAACCAAACAAAAGAAATGTTAAATGGCGGTACTACTATTATTTTAAATAACTATTTTAATGGTAATGTAGGCACGGAAGAATTTTTCGATCAATGTGGAACACATATTTATAACAAAATTAGTTTAGCTATGCAGAGGTAACTTTAACCTCTGCATTTTTTATGGAGGTGATCATTATAGCTGATATATTTATATCGGATAAGGAGAGAACTAAAGTATTTCAATTACCAATTCTGCCAGAAAATTTCCCCGAATTTTCTAAAACAGCAAAAAACGAAGAATTTGAAACTTATGCAGATGGAACTTACAATGTTTTAGGGAATGTTGGTTTAGTTGCTTTTTCTTTAGAATCCTGGTTGCCTAGCATGGAAAAAAACTACTCTTTTGCTAAAAGCAAAATTAATCCTTACGATTTGATAAATTTGTTGCACAATGCTATGAATGAAAAGAAAATACTTAGATACATAGCAAATAGAAATCCGAATTTAAAATTACCGGTCGAAATAGTTAATATATTAGTTAGTGTAGAGAGTTTGAGCTGGTACGAAGATAGATTTGGAGATGTGAAGTACAAAGTAGATTTTAAAGAGTATAGGGAGCTGACTTAATATGTGGCGTTTGTATGCATTATATAAAGATAAATGGATAGACATAATTCCTAAATGCAATGATATACATTGGAGTTATGATAAAGACACTTTTGTATCTGATTTGAATTTTAACAGCACATATGACTTAACTGAAAACACACATATTTCCCTTTACAAAAATAATCGTCCTGTATGGCGTGGACTTATTGTTAAAAAGACTAATAATGCTAATACTTCAAGTTACAACTGCTTGGATTATGGAATGTATTATACTAAAAATAAAATGAGCGTAATACAGTTTAATAGCATAAATACTCATTTAGCAATAAACCAACTATGCGAATATTGGGGGTTAAAACATGATGTAGTAGCCTTTGTGACTAAGATAAGCAAGATATATAAGAATAAAACACTTATAGAAATAATAGATGATTTATTAGATTTTGCAGCACTAGAACTAGGTGTTGAATTTATAAGAGAAATGAGAGGATTATATTTATATGTAAATGCTTTAAAAGATATACCAGTTTTAAAGTGCAACTACAAACTATCAAAGGATTTTTCTATTACTAGAAGTATGGAAAATATGAAAAATAGAGTATTTGTAATGAGAAATAAAGAAGATGATTACAGGATACTAGAAACTTTAGAAAATGCAAATAGCGTAAAGACCTACGGATCATTTACAGATGTTCTAGAGGTAGAAGGCAAGGATGAGAGTCAAGCAAGAAATATGGGCCAAATACTGCTAAATAAAAACTCAGGCACCGAAAGAGAAGCAACTCTTACATTATTAGGGTTAGAAGATGCAGAATTAATAAGATGCAACAGAAAAATACCAGTAAGCATAAAGAAATACGGATTTGACGGAATTTACAAAATAAAATCTTGCAATCATACACTTAGCAATAATAATCATAAAATTAATATTACTATAAACTTTTAGAAGGTGAAAATATGGATTATAGCATTGCTTTTGCACAAGCTTTTAAAGATAGAGATAATATAGAAAGAATAGGCGCTGTAATTGGTCAAGTTATAAGCGAAAATCCTATCAAAGTTTCTCTTTTAGATGGAACTGTTATTTTAGATTCTAGTCATTTATTTGTTTGTAAAAACTCTACTGATTATGATTTGCAAGTAACAACTAATAATGGTATAGGTATAGCTAAACATGAAGGAGTTAAAATAGGTGACAAAGTAATGCTTATGGCTACAGAATCAGGGCAAAGATTTTTTTTAATAGATAAGGTGGTGTAGTATGGATACAATACCTTTATTACCAGATATAGAAGAACAATTTAATACAGAAACCCAAACTTCTACACTAGAGATAGGTAGGAGTTTTTTATTTGATTTTGATAAAAATGAATTTGTATTTAAAGATGGAAAAATGGTTGAAATAACAGGATTGCAAGCTTTAGAGCAATGGATAAAATTATGTCTTAATACTTTTGCTAAAAAATATAAAGTGTATAAAGATACAGAGTTTGGGTGTAAGATAGAAGATTTACTTGGAAGTAGACTTAATGCTTATAACTATGCAGAGTTGCAAAGAGAAATAAGAGAAGCTTTAATAAAAAATACCAACATAAACGATGTAAGGAATATAGTAATAACTCAGGACAAAAGAACTTTTACAGTGGATATGGATATTGAATTGCTAAACAAAGAATTACTTAGAGAAAGTGTGGTGATATAGAGTGTTTGAGGATAAGACGATAGACAATATAAATAAAGAAATGCTTGATAATGTTGACGATACTTATGAGAAAAGTACAGGTTATCCTACAGCAGACATTATAAAGTCTTTTGCTATAGAGTCCAGTAATTTGTGGGGAGGACTACAAGATTTATTTAACAAGCTAGATGTGGATTTATTAACTGATGATGATCTAACTAGGTATGTAAAACAGAGAAAAGGAATTATAAGAAAAGAAGCTACAAAATCAAAAGGTGTAGTTACTGTTACAGGAAACGGTAATGTGAAAATAGGAGACTTGTTTAGCACTTCAAATAATGTGCAGTTTCAAGCTATAGAAAATGTGGCGGTATCTAATAGTGCTAATGTAAATATAGAAGCTTTAGAAGTCGGAATGGTTGGTATGGTAGGAGCAAATAGTATAACTCAGTTTCCAGTAACTTTGCAAGGCATTACAACGGTAAATAATCTTAGTGCTACGACTGATGGATTTGATGCTGAGAGTGACGATAGTTTACGGCAGAGATATTACGAAGTATTACAGATTCCAGCAACAAGCGGGAATAAATATCACTACTTACAATGGGCTAAAGAAGTTACTGGGGTAGGAGATGCTAAAGTGATTTCTTTATGGAATGGCGCAAATACTGTAAAGGTAATAATTATAGATAGTAATAAGCAACCAGCAAGCACAGATTTAGTTGCAAATGTACAAAACTATATAGATCCTGGAATAACTGGAACTGGCACTGGAATTGCTCCAATTGGTGCATATTGTACAGTGGTTAGTGCTACAGTACTAAATATAAATATATCTGTAGATGCACAGGAACTACCGAATTTCACAATATCAGAGATTACAAGTAATATACAACAAAGTGTAACTCAATACTTAAAAGATATAGCATTTCAGCAGGATTTTGTATCTTATGCAAAAATATCTAGTGTAATTTTAAGTACAACAGGAGTTAAGGACTTTACAAATTTAACTATAAATGGTGGTACTTCAAATATTACAATACCTACTAACTCGGTTGCAGTACTGGGGGTTGTTACAGTTGTATAAGGAGGATTTAATTAATAATTTACATAAAGATTATAGACAAGATGAATGGATTCAAGAATTATGTAAATCAGCAGGGTTTAGTTTAGATGATTTAGAAAATGAACTAATAGAATTGGAAAAAAATTATTGGTTTGATAGCATAGATTTAGAATTTTTGCCTTTGTATGAAAGAGTATTAAACATTAAAACTAACCCTACTGATTCTATAGAGGATAGGAGAGCAGCTATTGAAGCAAAATGGAAGTCAGATGGTAAAAGTGATATTAAATTAATACAAGCAGTATGTAACAGTTGGAAAAACGGTGTAATAGAAGTTAGCTTTATAAGTGGTAAGATAACTATAAAGTTTACTGGAATAGGTGGGGTTCCAACGGGAATAGATGCCTTAAAAAGTGCTGTAGATGATGTTAAACCAGCACATTTACCAATAGAGTATATATTTCTATATCTATATTGGAATATGCTTGAAAATTGGAACTTAACTTGGAATAACTTAGAAACACAGAATTTAACCTGGGATGGCTTAGAATCCAAAGTAAACTAGAAAGGTTGTGAGGAAGTGTCAAGTACAAATAAAACACCTAATTATGGTTTAAACCAATGGGTAGGAACTGATCTAGTAAAAAGAGATGATTTTAATTCAGATAACACAATTATAGACACAAAATTGAAAGAAAATGCTACAGCAATAAACACTTTGAATACAACAGTTACGTCGCATTCGGCTGAACAAGCGATACAACAATTTTTAAATGTAAGGGGGTGTAGATATAATGGCTAAAACATATTCAGACCAAGTTTATTCGGGAACTCTAACTACTACTGAAACTACTGTAGCTACAATAACAGCTAGTACAACTTTTGTTATGAAAGGTTTTTGGATAAGTAATGCTAATGCTGCAGACCAAAATGTTACAATGAAAATAGATGATAAACGTTTGATTCCTACTAAAGCTATACCTACTAAAGACACTCTTATTAGAAGTGATTTAAATATAGCTATTACTACTGGAAAAACAATCAAACTTACTGGTGCAGTTGCTTCTGATATGGACTATTATATTTGGGGTGTAAATGAGGTGACAAGTTAATGCAGGGATTATTAAGCAATGAATTACTAAGCAATTCTAGTTTATTTGGAAGTGGACGTAAAGATATTGATTTTATAAAAAGTGGGTTTAACGGGTTGCCTTCTAAACTTATAGCAACAAGAGCATCTACTTCAATTTCAGAAATCGGATTACAGTATGGCAGTAATTACGTAAAAACAGATGGGTCTAGCCTAACAATTTATGATAAAAATTGTAATATATTAAAAACCATTTCGGGTATAGGATTATATAACCCTGTAGGAGTAATAGATGGCGACTATGCGTATTTAGGTGCTAACCACCCTAATTCCTCTTATGCGTTTATAAAGAAAATAAATTTGATAACTGGAATTATTGAAAAATCATTCCCTGTAAACCCATGTTATAACCGTAAAATAATAATCCATAATAATAAAATATATTCTTGTCAAATGCCCTCCTCGGGTGCTTCATATGTATATGTTTATAATATAAATGATGGAAGTCTTATAACACAGTATTACTCTAGTAGTTCAGGTTTTCCTGTTATGGATATAGATAATTTGAACAATGTACTTTATATAAGTGCGGATAATGGAGTAGTAACAGCCTATAATCTTATAACAGGTGCAGGATTATACACAAATAACTATACGAATACATTAAACAAACTTGATTTAGTTTTGTTTAATAATAAAGAGAACTTTTTAATTTTCGCTTCAAGCGGTGTCTATGGATTTAAAAAAGATTGCACTAAAATATTTGAATTAGTTCAAAGCTATAACGCAGCATTACCTATACAAGATTATATATTTATGTTTAATGGCAATACTGGTTGGGTTATAAAAGCAAATGGCAACACACAATCCACTTCGGTTTCTGCGATGGTTACAAATGCATCAGTAGGATTGAATAATATTTTATCTATAGGGGCTATGAATAATGGAAACGTTGGAGTGTTTAATATTATATTTATAAATACAGGAGGGATGGTTTAACGATGATTTTTACAAGAGTGAATAATAATAACGAGGTAAATTTTATACATTATCAGCCATTTGATAGCGTTAATGGGTTAAATAAGACAAAAGAGCAACTAGAGCAGGAAGGGTTGCTTGTTGACAGTATACCAGAGCAAATTGAACAAGTAGGTAAAATGGCTATTTTAAAAGTGAAATCAGATACCCAAGAGCTTTATTATGAATATAAAGATAGGGAACTAACAACAGAAGAATTATTAAGTAAAAAAATTGTATTAATGCAAAAAGCTTTAGATGATTTAGCAATGGGGGTGTAATTTATGGCTGATTATTTAGCACAGAGAATAATAGATGGCCGATTTACTTATATAGAGGTTATTACTAAAAAACCTACTTTAAAAGCAGGCATAGATGCTTATTTAACAGCAGAAAACAGACAGGATTTAATTATAAGTTAAGCCGCGTAGGAAAACTAACATAAATAATTAAAAATGTTTATATTTTCTTCAAATTACCTTATAATTTTAATAGGGGGTAAGATAAAATGAAGAAAATTGAAATTAATTGGAAAATCGTAACAATTATTATATTAGTAGTAATCGCACCAATCATGGTAAATTTTTTAATGATAATTCCATCTCCCAAGAAATTAGCAGTAGGAGATGCTAGTGCTTGGATAGGATTTTTCGGAAATTACTCAGGAGGTTTGCTTGGAGGACTTGTTGCTTTTGGTGTCGCTAAATATCAAATAGAAAAACAAGAAAAAGTTGCTAAAAAAGAGAAGTATAACCTACAATCAAAAGAAAAAAACATTAGGAGATATAATCAATTACCTGCACTGATTAAAGTCAAATTTTTATTGGAACAAATAAAATCAAATTTAACTACAGCTACAGCATTGGCTAAAAAAGGTAATATAGTTTTAGACGAAATTAATAATATTAGTATGAAAATTGAAGAAATGCCATTACAATTACAGTCTATAAATAAAGAATATATATTAGCTATAGAGTCTATTATATCAATTGACTTACAAATAAAACTTATTAAACTTACAAATTTTTATGTAGGATTTGATGAAATAGTTGCAAGTGATATTTCATCAAATCAGCTTCAATTAAATAAGATAAATAATAAATTGAAGTATTTAGGAACAAGAAAGAATCCTAGTGAAAAAGAATTATTTGAAATTGAGGATTTGAAGATAGAAAGTATAAAGTTAGGTTCAAGAATAATGTTTATCTCTGAAAATAAGAAAATATTATGGGGAGAATTGTTAAAAGAAAATTACTTGGTAATGACAGATTCAATTTTAAAAGAAGTAAATGTTGAAATTGATGAAATTAAGAAATTAAATATTTAAGTATAATAAGTATAATAAGAGGATGTAGTAAAAAGTTATATTTAAAAGATATAACTTTTTAGGCGTATTTGAAATATATTGAGATGAAGTTAAATGATTAATTAACTTAAATTTAAAGAAAAATTAAATATTACCCCTTAATATTTAGTATAGCATTACGTATATATTTATATAGGTAATCATGAGTTAGGAGGGGGAAAATT
This sequence comes from Clostridium sp. CS1-1, assembly GCF_056135525.1. Lineage (NCBI taxonomy): Bacteria > Bacillati > Bacillota > Clostridia > Eubacteriales > Clostridiaceae > Clostridium > Clostridium sp. CS1-1. Next base: position 1,823,210 of record NZ_CM148680.1, read on the forward strand.
GGATAGACACTACAAAGAAGAATTAGAGTTAAGGTCAAGTGAATATCTAGAGCTTATTAAGAAGATAGAAAGTGCATCAGTAGAAACAGGTATAACATTAGAGGATGGAATAAAATTTTTATATTGTTTGTGTACAGATAAAAACAATTAGTGATAGAAAATATATTTTTAAGAGTTTGGTTAGTCCAAGCTCTTTTACTTTGTCTTAGGAGGTGCAACCTAGCTTATGACGAAAAGCATAATAGCATAGAAGAAATATTATGCGTACTAATTTGTGTAAAATAGGCAATAATAAATAGTTAGAAGTGGATAAAAGAAGATTAGGGAAGCTTTTATATACTTATAATAAGTTGATATGATAAACCAAATAAGATAAAATTTGTAATTTTGACAAGTAATGATATTTGGAATAAAATTATAGTAAATTTAATATTTTAATTGAGATTTAGGAGTGTGTTTATATGAAGTGTACAGTTAAGTTATTTAAGTTTAGTGCATTTGGAAATTTTAGTCACATTGAAAGTACACCAGAAAACGTATATGAATTAATGGAACTTTTTAGAGATGATAAGCTCATACCATCAACCTTTGATGAGATTGGGGGGGTAATTAACTTACAAAATGTTCAACAAGTAATGAATGTTCAACAATTTCCTGGCCAAATTGTTACAAGACCGGTATTAAATTCATTCGATAAAAAGAAATCTGTTGTTTTGGCTTCAGAAAGGCTTGATTTTGTTGTGAATAATGAAACACAATACAGCAGTCTCACATTTAAAACACCATCACAAGGTAAATGCGTACAGGAATTTGCTAAAAAAATATTCAGCAAATATTCAGTAAATAGTAATAGATTAGCACTAAATGTAGAGATACTTGTGGATGATTTGACAGAAGATGAATTTAGTATTTTCTTTAATAAATTATCTAACACAATACCTTTTTATAAAGATTTATCCTTTAGAGAATGGAATCAAAGAATCTCAGCTCGAAAAGCTGTGGTTTTAAATTCTCAAGAAGAAGAATTGAATGTGATAATAAATTTAAGGCAAAATTTGATTCCATTAGACAGTGACTTAAAACAATTAAAAAAGGTTATAGCTATTAATTTTGATATTAATACTATTCAAGAAAAATTTTCAAACAGATTTAAGGATAATAGTATAGAACCTTTTATAAAAGAATCTTCTTGTTTGTACGAGGAAATGTTGAAACAAATAGAGGGTGTTATATATGATAACTAATAATACTGATACAAAGGAGTTTGGTTTTTTAAATTTTCATAATGATAGTAATAATGAATTTTCTACTTATACTAAGTCGATTATAATAGAAAACTTAAGAAAAAAAGTTATTGAGTTCCAAAAAACTAATGCGACATCAGAATTAAATACAGAGAATGAGTCGTTTTTAGACGAAACAGATTCAAATGTTACAATCTCTAGAAGTAGTAATTTTGAAACTTTTTACTCTAATTTTATTAATGTAATTTTAACTACTTCAAGACGTGATATTTTTGAGGCAGGCGTAATATCAGATACATCAGTTGAAATACAATCTTTTTTTAATGAAAGTCCAGAATTTACAAAGAAAAGTGTACAAAAAATATTTCATGACATGTATGATAACTCACATATTTTAATTGGCATATTAGATGGCATATCTACTATTGATTATGATTTAGCTAAGGAAGAATTACCAATTGTGGCTACAGCAGCGCTTAGTCATGAAGATGAGGAAGTTGTAGAATATGGAATACGTTGTTTTGAGAATTGGAGAAATGTTAGCTCTCTGAAAATATTAAAGAAACTAAAGTGTAGAGAAAAATGGATGGACATTTATGTTAAGAAGATTGTAGAAGAACTAGAAAGGGAGTTGAAGTAAGCATTGTCAATGGTTGTTAGAAAGGTTTCACTAAATAAGTGGTCTTTTAATGGTGGAATAGAAGACCTTGAATACATCAAATATCCTTCTAACTCAATAACAAATGATATAAGAATTAGCAAGGATTGTTTATCTATTTGGAAAATAGATTCTATCGATAGTATTGATGAAGTAGCATTGGCATTAGCGTGTACATTGCAGAAACCAGATACTTTAGCTATGTTTTATGTTGATTATGAAGAATTGACCTCATTAGGTTTTCAATTTGATGATAGCCTAGGAGAGACTCCTATTCAAGATGTAAATAACTTACACCATAATATCATTAATTTAAAAACAGTTGAGGATACTTGTAAGTTAGCGAAACATTTTTATCTAGCAAATATTAATGAGAATTATGTTGTTCGCACAAAGAAAGAAATAAAAACATTAATTGAAAAAGCAATTAAAGAAGGCCGATTAGACCCTAATAATTTGAATAAAGATTTAAAGCAACATTTTATTAAGGGACAAGCTTAAAGCGAATTTAATAATATTAAATCTAAAGTAAAACGATAGGTGTTCATCTATCTAAAAATTAAGACAACCTAACTATAAAAATAGAATATAATTATAAATAAGGGTTTGGATAATTAAGTCCAAGCTCTTTCTATTTTATAAAAATGGGGGTGCAGTATGCATGATAAGGACATATTCAATACTATCATTGCCTTAGGAGGTTCTATCTTAACTTATTTATTTGGGTATTGGGATGAGCCTTTAAGAATACTACTAATACTTATGGTTTTGGATTACTTAACAGGATTCATATCAGGAGTGATTCAGAATAAATTAAACAGCCATATAGGCTTCAACGGGATACTTAGAAAATCAACTATCCTGTTGGTGCTTATAGTGGCTGTTTTGCTTGATAGGCTTATTAGTAATGGAACCTGGGTATTTCGTACTGTAGTATGTTACTTCTACATAGGTAATGAAGGTATTTCTATATTAGAAAACTGCGGTAAGTGTGGTGTGCCACTTCCAGCAAAGTTGCTCAATACTTTAGAACAATTAAAGAAGAAAGATGAGGAATGTATATGAAAGGTATAGATGTATCTAATAACAATGGAGCTATTGACTTTAATAAAGTGAAAGACAGTGGAGTAGAGGTAGTTTACATAAAAGCTACGGAAGGAATAGTTTTCACTGATTCTTATTTGAAAACTAACTATAATAAAGCAAAGGCAGCAGGACTTAAAGTAGGTTTTTACCACTTTTTAAGAAAGAACAATCCTGTATCCGAAGCTAAATATTTTCTACAAGCTACATCAGGATTGGAAGCAGATTGCATTTACATTTGCGATGTTGAGGGCAGTAATTGGGAAGTATCGGAGGCTAGTAATACAGTAAGACAATTTGCAGATTATCTATTAAGTCAAAGTAAAGAAGTAGGCATATATACAGGAGATTATTTCTATAGAGATAGTCTGAATAGTACTGTCAAGGAGTTACCTCTATGGGTTGCTAATTACGGTGGTACTCCTATGGCTAAAAACTATATAGGATTGCAATACAGTCAAACTGGAAGAGTACCTGGAATATATACAAATGTAGATCTTAATACATTTACAGAAGGAATTCTAATTAAAAGGGAGGAAAAGGAATTGAAAAATATAGTGGGTTTCAATAATCAAGTAGATAAAAGAGCTGCGGAGTATTTATCGGATTTTTTAAACTGTCCAACAGTAGATTTAACTGCCACAGCAAATGCGATTGATTTTAGTAAAGTAGAGAATATTTATTTTGTAGGTGGAGGAAATTTTCCATCACTGAATAACTCAAAGATTATTAAGGGCAATGACAGATATGATACTGTAATAGAAGTAATGAAAAATATAGGTAAATTAAAATAAGGAGTTGGTTGTATGAAAGAATTCCTACAAATAAAAAAGATTATAGCTCTATTACTTACTATAGTATTTTGCTATCTGGCCATAGTAAATAAAGTGACATCAGAGCAGTATTTAACGGTTTTTAGTTTAGTAATAGCATTTTATTATGGTCAATCTACAGCCCGTTCTGTAATGGCTGAAAAAAATCATAACTAATAATTTGTGATACAATATAAGTAGGGATAGATAAGGAAGTCGCGAGCCTTATTAGCAAGGCATTCTCCCAAGTGCCTTTCCCTTTTATAATTTAAATATTGGGAGAAAGTTAACCTAGGGAGGGGTATTCATTATGCTTTTAAACCAGCAAGTAAAAATAAGATGGAATGGTACAAATAGAAAATGGTATGAAAGCAAAGGATATAAGTTCACAAGTAAAGATAATGAATTTTTCATAGATGTTAAAGATTTACCAACAACTTCAAGTTGCAAAGTAAAAATTAAGTGCGATTGCTGTGGTGAAGGAAAAGAAATTAAATATAGAAGTTATATAGAATATTCAGAATGTGACTATTACCTATGTTATAAATGTAAGGCGGATAGAAGAAATAATATAACTACAAAAATTTGTGTTAAATGTAATAAAGAAAAGCCACTAACTGAATTTCATAAAAAGAAAAATGCTATATGTGGTGTAACTAATATCTGCAAAGAGTGCAGAATTGAAGAGGGTAAAAATAGATATTGTAATAACAAAGAACATATATTAAAAAACTTTCGCATCTACTATAAAAATAATAAAGAGATATATTATTCTGCAAGACAAAAAAGATTAGCAAAATTGAAGAAATTAGAGAATAACCTTTCAACAATCCAATGGAATAAATGTAAAGATTATTTTAGAGACAATGAATCTAATTTACACTGCGCTTATTGTGGTAAAATTATAAAAAAAGCTACGCAAGATCATTTTATACCACTAAGCAAAGGTGGAGAATACACGATAAATAACATCATACCTTGTTGCATATATTGTAATTCAAGTAAAAGTGATAAAGATTTCTTTGAATGGTATATAAAACAAGACTTTTATTCCGTGGAAAGAGAAAATAAAATATTAAAATATTTAGGTTATGAGGATAAAAGGTAACAATTAAAATTTAGTGTTTAATTGGACAATCTACTGCAAGACAGGCTGTAAAGGAAAGTGCAGCTACTACTCCAGAAGTACCAAAGGTTATTGATCCTGTCAATATAACAAATGATATGAAGTAATATTCGACCTAGTTTAGAAAGATAAAATGCTTTATTGGTATTTATACTATTTGACATTTATTTAACATAATGGTAAAATTTACATTGTTAATACAATAAATGTAAAGTGAGGGAGTAGGATGATTAAAAAAAGATTAATTTCAATACTAACTGTTAGTACGATTCTTTTCACAAGTTCTTTATCCTTGGGAGTTCCAGTTAAAGCAGCAACATTAAGTGAGACAACCTATACTGCGACTAATTCGACATTATTACTTAATGCAAATTTGAGTAATTCATATTATTCAGATGGAACTATAAAGAATACCCATGTAACTTGGGATGAACTACCAGGCGCTACAAAATATGAACTTTCAGTTAGTGTGCCAATTAGTGATACAGCTTCTCAGACGCGTAATTACGGTTATGATTTTACAAAGGAGGGAATAGTATATGTTCAAACTCCTAAGGCGAATGGTAGTTGTTTCGTTAAGATAACTGCATATGATTTAAATAGCAATATTATTAGAAGTGAGATGTATCAATATAGAAATAGTGGAACTACTTTAACTTTTGAAGATGCTTGGGTAATAAGTTAAAGTTTAAGTAAAACAAAAATAACTTTCACCCTAGTTTAAAAGACTAGGGTGTTTCTTTTTTTGAAAGAAATTTATTAATAAAATAAGAATATTACTTTTAACGGAATTTTATTATAGTAAGAAAGCCTGTATCTAATTGATGCAGGCTTTTGATATGTTACAAAATTTAAGAAGAATGCGAACTTAATACTATCCAAGATACTTAATTGCTTCTGTTAATATAAATTGTTTTATAAAGTATTCCTTTTACAAACTCTGTTTTTTTGTCACAATAAGTGTCAATGTCAAAGCGATACTCCTGTGCAAGTTTAATTTTCAATGATTTATATTCTTCCATTTCAGACGGATTTGCTCTCAAATAATCTCTAAAAGCTATATGCTCCAAGTACCCCTTCCCATCTTTTGGACAAACATACAAATGGTACTTCATAAATCCATCTTCAAAGGTTCTCTGAAAAGCTTCACGCCCTAATATCCCCAAGTTGCCTTGATATTCATATCCCTCTTTTCCTAAACGTTCTATTATTTTAGGAAGAACATCATAGCTTTCAATAACAACATCTAAATCAATTATAGGCTTTGAAGCTAAGCCCTCAATTGATGTACTACCAACATGTTCAATTTTAAGAATCAAATCGCCTATATACTCATTTATCATTTCCTTTATTTTTTCAAACTCTATTTTCCATTGTGGATTGTATGGAACAATTTCGATTATTTTTGTCTTTTCTGCCATTTTACCCTCCTATTTTACTTATATGGTTCATAATAATTTACAATTTCGTCACTTCATAAGAAATTTTTAAAGTATCATTTAGCAATCTCTCTTAATTTCTCATAATTTCTTTTCGCAATTTCTACCGGACAAATTTCAAACTCTTTATCAGTACGCATTAAACATTTCTCATAGATACATTCTTTACAGTTTTTCATCATTCCACCTACTTAATTCTAATATAATTACTATATAGATTGTACCATTAACTTAGATACATAAAAATAATAGGCATCAAAATTAATTAGTACCTATCACTAAAAACTCCCTTACTTAGTCTCGTCTACAATATGCAAAAAAGCCAGCAACAATGCTAGCTTTTGATGAAAATAATTCCCCACGAATGGGAAGGGTATAAATTATATAAAGAAAGTATCTTATAGGATACTATAGATTATAACCACATAAGTAAAATATAATCACACTAATATATAGATAGTATAATAACTCTAAAAATGCATAAACTACATATCCCTTACTTTTAACTGAATTTTATTATAGCAAAAATCCTGTATCTAATTGATGCAGGATTTCACTATACTATTTAATATTCTCTGATGACAGTACTCTTTCTATTATAACTACATAATATGCTTTTAACATTTTTCTTGGTTCCACAGGGACTTTATTAGATTGATCAAACCTTGGATCACTTAAATTTGTAGTAAGAGTTCCCTCAACGCAAGGGCGATATTCCCATTCAAGTCCTCCCATCCCATTTAGGAATTCCCATCTACTAACAAAAGCATGTGAATAATCATCATTAACATATTTACAACGTGGCATATATTTATGCATCTTTTCTCCTTTATAGATTATAAATATCCCGTCTAATTTTTTTTCTAGATATTTTATTCTTTTATCTAACTTTTCTTCACTATTGCTTTTGTATATTTTATAAGTATCTTCATAAGTTGTTTTCCATCTTCCAAAGTTGTCATAGCCTTCTATCCATATTATTTTTTTATTTGTTTCAACATTTTTGATAGCAAAAGCCGTGCTATTACATAATAACATTAGAACTAGGAACACAATGGAGCTTCGTAATAATCTTTTTTTCATAACACTATACCCTCCCATAGTCTTAGTCTTGATAATCCTAGTTTAATCAGTTTGTTAAATTATATTAGTGGATACATTTTGTTAATATTCCAAGTAATCACGCAAGTTATTGATCCTGAAGTGTATACTCTTAATTGTTATATTAATGATTAGTTTAAGAAGCAATCTAGATAAGTTGAAAGATCTGAAGTATATGAATAAAAAATAATAGGCACTAAAATTAGTTAGCGCCTATCATTAAAAACTCTCTTCCTTATTCTCTTCTACTATATGCTTTATAAAAAATCCAGCCAAGACTGATATGTATACAAATAACATTATAATTGCACTTCCAAACCCGTAACACATTACTTTTATTATATCTAATTCCAATACAATCACCTCTTTTAAATTAAGTTCATACATTCTGCAGCAGTAGTAATAAGTCCAGCAGCATTTTCATCTATTGCATTAGCGGCTTCCAAACCCTTAATTAAATTCTTTATCACAGTTTTATTTTCATTTGTAATTTTTAAAGTAACTGGTATTTCAAAAGTTTCTTCCAAATATATCACCTCATTTTAATTCTTGCCACACAAATAATTTCCTATACTTGTAACAAAAGGGCAATAATACTATAATGTAACTGTAGAAAAATACATACACAAGGGGGATAAAGATGAGTAGAAAATTATCAAATGCTGTAGTGATGTTTGTATTAAGTATTATTTTGCTTTTTACAACACAGGTTAATGCAGCAGAAACTAAAAGATTGTGGGGGAGTAATAGATATCAAACTTGTTCTGCGGTTGTAAGCGAAGGTTGGACAACCTCGGAATATGCAGTATTAGTTAATGGAGAAAACTTCCCGGATGCCCTAAGCGCATCAGTTTTAGCTAAAAAATATAACGCACCTATCCTACTTACAGGAAGTTCTAGTTTAGATGAGAATACAAGTGATCAACTTACTAGACTAGGGGTTAAGAAAGTATTTATAGTTGGTGGGACTGGAGTTATTACTCCTATAGTTCAAAACAGCTTAGACAAGATGGGAATAGCCGTAGAAAGATTTTATGGTGATACTAGATATTCAACTTCCGTAGCTGTAGCAAATCAAATAGGAACAGAAAACGGAATAATCATTACAACAGGAAGTGATTACACAGATGCACTTTCAGTAGCTCCAATAGCAGCTAAACTGCAAATGCCTATTATACTAATGCCTAAAGATTCTGTACCAGATTCAGTGAGTAGTTTTATATCAGGGAAAAATATTTCTAGAACTTATATACTTGGAGATTCTGACTTAATTAGTGATGCTGTTGCTTCACAGCTCCCTAATAGAGAGAGAATACCAGGAAAAGATAAGTATGAAAGAAACATAAATATAATAAATGCTTTTGCTGATAAATTTGATTTCAGTAATGCATATTTAGCATATTCAGAAGGATTTGCAGATGCTCTTAGTGGATCAGCTATTGCGGCACTAAAAGGAAATCCAATAATATTAGTAGGTAATACTACAGCAGCAAATACTAAGGGTTTTATATTGGAAAAGAAACTAAATAAGATTAATGTCCTTGGCGGTACTGCTGGAATTACAGACTCGAATTTGAGTAATTTATTAGATAGCAGTATACCAGCTACTCCAACAGGACAATTAAAAGTACACTTTATTGATGTCGGCCAAGGTGATAGCATATTAATACAAACACCAAACGGAAAGAATATGTTAATAGATGCTGGGACTAACGAATCAACTAGTAAGTTAACATCCTATTTAAGCAACTTAGGAATAACACAGTTAGATATAATAGCAGGTACACATCCACATGAAGATCATATAGGCGGCATGGATGCAGTAATCAATATGTTCAAGATTGGTAAAGTATATATGCCTAAGGCCACTACTACAACAAAAACTTTTGAAGATGTTATTACTGCAATAAAAAACAAAGGAATGACTATAAATACTCCTACACCTGGCACAACTGTAGACTTAGATTCTTCAGTGAAAGTAGAAATACTTGCACCTAATAGCAGTAATTATGAGGATTTAAATAATAATTCTATAGTATTTAAGCTAAGCTATGGAAGTAAATCATTCTTATTTACAGGTGATGCTGAAGACGTTTCAGAAAAGGAAATGTTAGCAAAGGGCTACAACTTAAAAGCAGATGTATTAAAAGTAGGGCATCATGGAAGTAATTCATCTACTACTAGCGAGTTTTTATCAGCAGTAGCTCCACAATATGCTGTAATAAGCGTAGGAAAAGGTAATGATTACGGACATCCAACACAAGCCACTATGGATAAGTTAAAAAAAGCTAATGTAACAGTATATAGAACTGATGAGAATGGAACGGTAGTAGCTACAACTGATGGGAATACAATAACATTTAACACGAACCCAGGCAGCTATAATGGAGAGGGTACTCCGATAACTACACCTACACAACCAACAACGCCATCAACTCCAAGTGTACCTAATACATCAACTGGACATGGCTTAATCAAAGGTAATATAAATAGTAAAGGTGAGAAAATATATCATGTTCCTGGTGGTGCTTACTATAATAGAACAGACGCAGAAGAGTGGTTTAATACAGAAGCAGAGGCACAAGCTGCAGGATACAGAAAATCATCAAGATAAATATAAAGGGCTCTGGTGTACTGCCAGAGTTTTTATTTACATAAAAAGGAGATTATAAATACTCTATAGAATATATACACATAAATTAAAATACTATAGAATGGAGAAAAGTTATGAATTTAAAATTTGGTGGTATTGAAATATTGATGTTATTAGAAGCATTAAGAGATGCACGAAGGGAGTCTATATATTATTATGAAGAGCATAGAGATGAAGAGGAACGAATAGGTATAACATCTCCAGAAGAGTGGGAAGAATTATATAATACAATAATTAAACAGTTGCATGAACAGGGAGAACTTGAAGTTTTAAAGCCTATTAAAACTAAAATAAAAACATCATATAAGGCATAAAAAATTAGTGATACGGGGTGATGTATATGGGGTGAAGAATAGACTATTAGAGATAAGGTTACAAATGGGATATAAGAAACAGAAGGATTTTGCGGAGTTTTTAGAATTAAAACAGGCACAATATAATAAATTTGAAAATAATAAGGACCAGCCAACACTTGAGGGCGCATTTAAAATAAGTGAAAAATTAAATATTGATATAAAGGAAGTATTTTTTCTGGAGGAGCTTAATGAGTAGGTTAGGCTTCTTTTTTTATACTAAATTATTCCTAATTATAAAATTTAATTATTTTAAGAAATATTTTATTCCTAATAGGAAACTTTTATGTAAAGCGTGCATATATTATTAGTAAAGAAGACGAAAAGGAGATGAAAGAGTTGCTAAGAATAACTGTAAGCTTTAAGCAAACTAGTAGAGATATTAAATTATATACAACGGTTAATAATATGGAAGAAAAAAGCGACTTCATTAAGGATGCTATAGAGCATTACTTAAAGTATGTAGAGAAGGGCAAAGAAGAAAATTAAAACTATATACTTACCTCAAAATCACTTCTATAAAGTATATAATCACTTCATATTAATCAAAGCTCTTCCTAGATCTACAACGCTTGGTAATGACATAATGTTAATTTTAAATTAGGGGGTATATTATGAAACATTATAAAGATGAGATTATTAATGTTTATGATGGAGACTTTATAGGATGGACCACTGCAAAACTTATAGAGAAAGTTGGGGAGTGTGGTGAATATGAAAGATGGAGGATGATAACTAAAGAGGGTTCAGAGCTTAGAAGATTGGTTGATTTTGATGAGAAATATAAAAAATAGAGTCTGCCGGAGAAGGGCAGACTTATTCCAAATCACTGCTTGAGATGTATCACCTTTCGAGCCAGTAACCTGTCTTCTCAAGATGCTACACACTAGCAGTGTATGATTTTAATTTTAAAAAGATTCCTGTTTTATTGTAGGATTTAATCGAATGTGTGAAAATTAATAAATTGTTTACAATTTTATTTTACTCTAGCAGCAACCTGAAGTAACTCAAGTGCAACGTAGCTAGATGAACAAATAAATAAGAACCACATATTATTAGTCTCCCTTGTTTTTACTTTAATGGTATTTTTACCAGTAATATAAATTTTATTCTAATTTAGAGGAGGATTTTTTATGATAAATTTATTGATTAGAAAAAAAGTGTTTACTATTCCTGAGTACTTAGAGCATGATAGAGCAAAAGAGAGGAGAAAGCTTATTTGTGAAATGAAAAAACACCTAGAGGACTATGGTATCAATTTAGGAACTAGATGTAAGAGTGCTGATGTATTTGCAGTTGTACTAGGATTAATACTTTATTCAGAAAGAGTATTAGCTACAGGAGATGCAATTGGGATTGAACCGGGATTTTGGAAACTTATCGGAGTGATACAGAAGATAGTAGCTGCATTAGCACTTTTATATAGTTATAAATGTTTAGCAAAGATGGCAGCAAAAGGTGAGGGGACATGGAAGGAAGTTGGATATGGTTTGATGATAGCAGCTGCTGACTATGCACTTCCTGCGGCATTTAGGTATATAACTACACTATTTTAGGGGGTAAAGTAAATGGAAAAGATTATGACCTTAAGTGAGTTTTTAAATGAAGATACAAAGCATTATGCAGTATATCTTCCAGTGGCCTCATTATTAGGTGAAGTTAAAGACTCTGTTGATTCTATAAAACAATTTTGTGACACAACAGGTGAATTTTTTAAAGGTATGACCAAGATTATGCACTATCTATTTAATCCAAAAGAATTAGCATGGATGCTATGGTCAGGAATACTTACAAATAGCCTAGAGATATGTTTGCTGTTATGTCTATTAGCTACTATGGCGTGGCTAATGGGGTGGAATAAAGGTAAGAAAATAGCAACTGGAAGTCTATTAACATATGGAGTTATACAGGCCATAAATGCAGGATTAAAATAGCTAACATAAAGAAGTAAAGTGATAAACCTCCGATATACAAAGATTTTAAGGAGGCGTTTATATAATGATTAATCTTCTAGAAAAATTCTCAAAACCTAAAACTATGTCAATTCCAGAGTTTATTCAATTAGTAAAACCTGAATATGTTACTCTTCAAATATCACCATCAGTTTCTAATAGGAATTATGATACAGAGCTTATTGCTTTGACAATAGCTAATATGTATCGTCTACCATACCAAAGATTGCAGAAGGATATAAAAAAGTCAGGTCTTAAAATTACTTATCAATTACCCGAAAAAACTTCATTTGTTATAAGTATAGAGCCAGATGATTGCAAGTTTTATTTAGTGGTACCTGAAAGATATGCGAGATTATTTACTGAAAAGTGCTGTGAAGTATGGAAGAGAGCTACTGTAAAACAAATTGATTTTATACCTACAGTAGAAGGTAGTAAATACGAGCTATTCTATTCCAAAGAAGATGCTCTAAGCCTTAAGTATAATAAAAAGACTAATGAACCTCTTAGTAATATTTTAAGTGTAAAGGATATAATGGAAAAAGGTGATAAGTTAGATATTCTATACAACTTCATGCCAACATCACAAACTAGATGGAAAGGTATATATAATCAAACCATTAAGAAGATACAATCAGATATACCAGTAGATAAAGAAAAATTGAGCATGTCTTTTTTAGGAAAGTATATCCTTATAGGTTCTATAAAATTGATTGATTTTGCTTTCGATATTTTTAATGATCTATTAGATGATGGAAATAAGACAACACGTAGAGTTCACCAGGAAGTTGCAGCAACATCAATTAATAAGCTGGATAACTTAAGCAAGATTACTCATAAAAAGGAAACTGCTACAGTTATAGATACTCAAATAATAGTATGTAGTAAAAGTGAAGATAGAATAAGAGAGCATAATAATGCTTTATCAGTAGTAGAAAGCTATCAAACTTTAACTCAGGATAATTCACTTAAATATAGAAAACTCAGTGATAACACTCGAGTGAATGTAGTGGATTATAGGTTTAATAAGGTATATACCAATAAGATGAGCACATCTGAATGTAATAACTTTATTCAGGTACCAGGTAGAGATATAATAGAAAAACATAAAATAAAAACTAAAGTTGATGTTTTAGAAAATCAAATACCAGAGGAATTACAACAAGGAAATATAGAGCTTGGAACTTCAACTTATAACAATAAACATTTCAATGCTTATCTACCAACTGATTATAACCCTGCAAATCTTGCATTAATGTTATTAGCACCCCAAGGAGCAGGAAAAACAAACTTCATAGCTAATTTATGCAAATGTGCAAATAAAGCGTGTGAAGCTAATGTAGTTATAGACTATGTTAAAAATTGTGAGCTTAGTAATGCAATAAAAAGAGTAATAAATCCTAAAGATGTTATTGAACTAGATTTAACAAAGAAAGAGTATTTTCAAGCATTTGCATTTAATGAAGTGCAATATGATGGTGAAGATGAATTTAATAGATTTGAAACAGCAAATATGAAAGCTGAACAAACACTAGCTTTAATAAATGCTATGAATAAAGATGGGTTACCTCTAACAGGAAACATGAGAAGAGTTTTAAATGCGGCTGCTAACATAGTGTATCTTCATAATGGTACTGGAGTAGGTGACGTTATTAGGTGTCTTGAAAAGCATATCTATAGACATGAATTAATAGATTATGTTAGTAATACTTTAAGTCAGGATGGTATTAGGTATTTTGAAGATAAGATAGAGGCTTTGCAGGATATAGATAAGGTAGAAGTTGAAACGGATAAAAAGACAAAGGAAGTTATTAGACGAGAAATAGTTGGAACTAAGCGTAATGAGATAGATGGAATATTAGATAGAGTTAATCTATTAAAAGAGAATATTTACTGTAACTATATGTTTAATATGACTGCTGAAAATAATATTGATTTTGTAAAAGCTATGGAGGGAGGAAAAACAATTCTTATTAAAATGCCAGAAAGTAAGTTCAATAATACTATGGTTAAAAATGTACTTACTACATTCTTTACAAGTAAGGTAATGCTTGCTACTAAACTAAGAGGTGGGTTACATGAAAAGCCAAGTAGATGTAATGTAATCTATGATGAGATATATCAAGCTCCAACTGCTATGGGAGTAATTAAAGAAATACTGTCACAGTTACGTAAGTTTGGTACAAAGATTATAATATCCGCGCATCATCTGGACCAGCTAACTTCGGAATTAAAGAAGGAAGTTAAAGGATCTGGTGCGAGTTATATGTTACTCCAAGGTTGTGATAAGAAAGTATTTGATGAATTAGAAGATGAAATGAAGCCATTTGAATTAGATGATTTACTACATCTTAAACAATATCACAGTTTAAATCTAATAAGAACTAAGGAGGGATATCAGAAATTTATAACACATTTGCCTGATGCATTATTTTAAGAAGGTGTTTTATATGGTTATGTATATTATTATGTCCTTTATGATGGGATTTACGGCAAATAAGCTGTTTAATACAAAGAATAGGGGTAATGAAAATTCTGTTAAGTGGGGATGTATAGTTGGAACATTGTGTATTATAGTACGTCAGATTTTATCAAAAATAAAAATTTAAAGGGGCCTAGAAGGCTCTTTTTTAATGTTTAAAAATTTGGATCATTGATTATACTAATATTTGTAAAAAAGATTTTGGAGGTATAAAACGTGAAAAAGCTAAATACACTACTCATGATTACTGGCCTAATTTTATTACTATCTGGTTGTGGAAAGTTAAATTTACAATCTTATACAGAAGTTTCACCCAGTGGCTCAGGCGATTTTAGTTTTCAATTTGTATATGACAATGTTGTAGCAGAACAATGTAAGAATGGATTTTTAAAAGATAAAAGTAATACTTCAAAAGAAGATCTTGTAAAAAGGTATAAAAAAGGAACTGACAAAATTGAAGAGTATAAAGTTCACTTTAATAATATTGGTGAATTAAATAGAAAAACAGCAGCAGAACAAGATGATTTTGCGGTAAGAATAAAAGAAAATAAAGGACTTACTAAGACTACTTATACATATGAAATGAACTTTAAAAAGCCAATCAACTCTGATAATTTCAGAGCTTATTTGACTGGTTCAGATAGTGTTGCGGCTATGAGTCAAAACCAAGACAGCATAGAAACTTTTTTAAAGGAAGTGTCATTCGTAAATGCGGTTAAGTTACCTGGGAAAATAGTTTCTACTAATGCATCGGAAACAAAAGACAACTATGTAGTTTGGAACTATTATTTAAATCAAATTACACCAGAAACGGTTATGACAGCAACTTATGAAATAGAAAATAAAACTAACAAAATGATTATAGAAATACTGGCAGCAACTGTAGCAGCAGGGTTAGTATATGTGTTGTATAAAAGACTTAAACCTAGGGTTAGTTAATCGATAAAAATGATAATTATACAACTGTTGCAAATGAAATGACTAAGTGCAAGATTATTAATTATTCTAGACTTGGTAAGGAATGATAAAAAGCTCTTAAATACCCTAGAGCTTTTTATACACTTAGTTTTTGATTTTAACTTTTAGAATCGTCATATAAATAAGGGGATGGACTGCGTAGTGAAATTGCCATTACCAATTAAGTAATCTAGTAATATCAACACTTTGAAGCATCAAACAAAGATGTTTTATTTATGACATCATTTAAATTGGACAGGAGGTCCACCTATGGCAGTAGCTCCAATAAATGAAGTTAAAAAGGTATTAGATTACGCAGTAAGCGTAATACCTCCTAAGAAGATTATGATGGGAATGCCTTTATATGGATACGACTGGACATTACCATACACTCCTGGTGGAGAATTTGCGGAGAGTATAGGAAATCAAGAGGCTATAACTAGAGCAGGAAAGTATGGTGCTATAATTAAATATGATGAAAAATCACAATCGCCTTTTTATAATTACAATGACGAGAAAGGAAGACAGCACGTGGTGTGGTTTGAAGATGCAAGAAGTGTTGAAGCAAAATATAAGTTAGCTAGTCAATTAGGACTAAGAGGGGTAAGTTATTGGGTGCTTGCACAACCTTTCCCACAAAATTGGCAAGTTCTTGATGATATGTTTAAAATCACGAAGGTTACTAGATAAGAGAGAATTCTAAGATTTAGAGTAAAAGATCAGAGAGGTTGTTGGTAAGATAATGACATCAGATTATTAAAAACTCTACGTTATAGACAATTAGTTTTATTATATCCTGAATTTATTATAGGGTATTAAAAGAAAAGTTTTAATGAAAATACTAAGATTGACAGGATTTTGAAACAGCCGCCAAGATATAATCTAGGGGCTGTTTCTATTTGATTAATTGCTATATTTATCGTTTAACTACATCAAAATTATTCTCGATAAGCAGCCAGTTTTGTGGAAATGAAATTCCTAACTTCCAATAACTTATACCCCTGAGGCCCAGTTCCTTTATAAGGTTAAATTTTGCTTGAATTGATCGGGCGTCTTCGAACCATACTGTATGACGTTTTCCATTTGCGTCAGTATAATCAAAATGTGGAGCTTGTGCAGTAGTATCATAGCTTATTGGCACATTATTATCTGCTGCTAATAAAATGGCATCTTGAGGGCTTACTGCTTTTGCAATACTTCCCTGTACAAAAGGAAGAGTCCAATCATATCCGTATAAGTTTTGTCCCATCATAATTTTAGAAGCAGGCATTTCTGTTAAAGCATATTCAATAACCTGCCTAACTTGAGGTAATGGAGATACAGGCATTGCCGGACCGCCGCTATAGCCCCATTCATAGGTCATTATAACAACAAAATCAGCAATCTGTCCATGGGCTTTATAGTCATGGGCTTCATACCATTCACCTGCTTGAGTTGCACTTATTTTTGGTGCCAAAGCTGTAGACATTAAGAAACCTTGTGCACTCAATCTTGCTTTAGCCTTTCTTAGAAAGGCGTTATAGCTTTCTCTCAATTCGCGAGGCAAATGTTCCATATCAAAGTGTATATCTCTAAAGTTAAGTCGTTTTGCGGTGGCGATAATATTATCGAGTAGAGTATTCTGTAATTGCTCATTTGTTAGAATAAGTCTTCCAAGGTCTGTGCTGAATTGTCCTCCTTCAAGATTTGTAACTGCCATGAGTAGAATTGCACCGCTATTACTTGCAATGCTTCTGAAATTGTTTAGCGGAGGCTCTTTTAAGGTTCCATCCCTTTGAATCTGGAAACTAAAAGGTGCCAGGTAGGTCAAATGTGGTGCTGCACTTCGTGCGGACCTCTCCAATTCAGGTGAAACCCTACCAGCTATTGGTTCCACGTATGCGTTTGTTTCTGCACTTTTTTTCGGTTGAGGAGGAATATACAATCTAAATCCAACGGCGAGCGGCCTGGTAGGTGATATTCCATTTATACTTGCAAGTGTTAAATAGTTTATTCCAAAACTTCTTGCGATACTGTATAAGCTATCTCCTGGTTGAACCCAATAGAAGCTTCCAACAATAGGAATTACCAGTGTCTGGCCTACTACTAGCTTATCAGGATTTGGCACTTCATTTGCTCCCACAATTGCACCAACTGTGGAATTATATATTTGTGCTATGTTAAATATAGACTGTCCTGCTTGAATAACATGAATTTGCATAATAACTCCTTTCACTTACGGAATTCATCCAATATTATTGTATGAATTAAAAGGAGAATTGTACCACTTTTTAGTAATTATTCTATACTAAGTTTTAGATCTTTTATTATTTTGTATTTTACATTATTGAGAGAGCTATATACGCTAATTGAACATGTGCGGAATTTGCCAGTGGGAAATCCACGAGAACTCTCTAAACTCGATTACCACAAATGATGCAGCTTTTTATTTAAACAATTGTTGTTGCTAGGTTAAATAGAGATTTATTATAAGCTGTACCTTAACATAGGATATATTTAAATGATGATATGTTTAAAATAATAAATGACAGTGAAAGCTTTATAGAGCACAAGGGAAAACAGCACTAGATTTTAGTGCTGTTCCACATGCAAAACTTCAATCTTCTCAATATTAGTTATTTTTAGTATGCGCACACTATTTTTTCTTTTTTGCAAATAGGATTGCGTGATCCCAGATAATATCAAATGGGGGTGGACCAAGCTTGGTTTCTTTATCAAGATAAATCCTAAAGCCTATATAGGCGTCCTCATTATTGTCAACTCCGTATGCACTTCCAGAAGAGTTGCCGGTACTATACGGAATAATTACTTCATTACCGTCTTCGCCAGTCTTTCTTGCCATTTTTAATGCATAATAGTATTTCCCGTTTTTATAACCTTCAGGGAAATACTCCTTTGCGGAATATTGCAACTCATCTGTAATGTTGGCTCCGACAACGCCATTCCAAAACTCAGCACCGTAAAAGCTGGTGTTGAAAAAAGTTGCTTTTTCCGTTTGTAGATGATTGACGCCATATATTATAACAAAATCATCATCAGTTGCTAATTGGAAATTATCCGTCTTTAAATAGGCGGCATCTCTGTTATCTATAAAAACTGAAACATCCTGGAATATACCCTCAAAGCCCTCAAGTATCCACAGGTTTGAATTCAGATCCACATGATCATATCCTTTACTTCCGTATTTTTTAATTATCTGATTTCGCAGGTAATCAAGCTCATTCCTTGCATTTTGAACGATCTGGAATTCAGTAGTGCCTGTTTCCCTGATTTTAAGGGTTGGCACCGGCCAAGGATTTTGAGCAGCGTAAGGAGCTTTAGGGGTAATGCGCAAAACCTTCACAAGGTTTTCAAGATTATAAATATAATCCCAGCCAGTATCATAATTTATCCAATTTGATGCCCTCATGACAAAGGAAAAGGTATCCTTACCTTTTTCAAGGCCCAGATTCACCAAACCGCTAGGGATGTTGTCATCATTCATGATATCTGGGCTAAACCCTGCTTCAACCAGTGCATCACGCATTTGCATATTTATGCCCCTGTCTGCAGTGGTAATGATAATTGTGGGGCTGTCAAAAGGATTACCAGCTGCTCCATTAGGTGTATTTTCAGTCCAGATACGATAGTTATTTATTTGCTCACCCATACTGGCACCAATAAAGTGGTAAAGACCAGTATAGTCATTGCCCTCTGTAATGGCATTGCTGTAGTCCTTCTCTGGTTTGTTTTGCACAAATCCCAGGTAACTTCTCAAGCTAAAGTAATATGCTGGGGGAGGAGCCTTTCCAATTAATACAATAGCTTCGTCAGGACGCAGCTTATAGAAAAATCCAGGCGCCGCATACTCTATATTAGCGGGATAGTTATTAGGGTCATCAGGATTATATCCTTTTGGAGGTCTTTGACCAGGAGATGGATTCTGGTTTGGTGCTGGCGGAAGTAGATAGTTTGCATATGGTGCGCCTGCATTGTTAGCGAAGGCAGTGTCGATTTTACCTTCACTGACTAGCTTTAGTACATCTAAATAGCTTAATTTTCCTTCCTGAACAATAAAACCTCTTCTTTCCAATGTTGAAACAAAATCCTCTATATTTCTGTCTTCATCATTTGTATATTCGGTAAACTGTCTCGAAAAATCCGGGTTATACATTGATGTATTAGTGCGGTATGGACATGAGTATATTTTACAAATATTACACATGGGATGAGCGTTACAGTAGTATGGGTATGTTCTGTACATATTGTTCAATCCTTTCATAGGCTTATAACATTATCATTATATCCTCTATGTTTGAGAATTGTTCTTGTCTCTCAATTGCAACCTTAATTGTAAATCGAAATGCGACTCTTCCGATACCAATTAGGTTGTATTAATAATAATAAATATTTATCCGCTAGGTGGTTGAATCTTAGCTTACAAAAGATTGGTTAATTACCAGTCTTTTTGTTTGCTAATTAGTTTTGGTTTATATATCCTATGATTGTTGACGGCAGAACGGAGGATATATATGTCTAAATTTTTTACTTATGAAGAAAGACTTGAATTGCAAAAATACTTAAAAGAGAGTCTTTCCTTTAAAGAAATTAGCCGCAGGCTGGGAAAAAATCCAACCACCATTTCCAGAGAAGCCCGAAAGTATAGTTCCCAAATTGCTACAGGTTACCCTGGATTTCCATTCAATGCTTGTAAGAATCGCATTAACTGTAGAACTAAGAACGTCTGTGGTAAAGAATGCACCAGAAAATCGGCTATCTACTGTAAGCTTTGTACTTCTTGTAATTCAAACTGTCTAGAATTTATTGAAGAAGTTTGCACTGCCAGTTTCAGAGTTCCTCATGTTTGTAACGGTTGTGGAAGCATTTGTAAATGTACACTTTTAAAAAATCTGTATGATGCAGAGCATGCCCACATCAAGGCACATGAATCTATATCACAATCACGAAGTGGCTTGTGTATATCTGAAGATGAAATCGCCAGATTGAATAAGATTATTTCGCCACTTGTTCAAAATGGCCAGTCTGTAAATCAGATTTACATTAATCATCAGGACGAACTTATGTGTAGTGAAAAGACGATTTATAATTACATCGATGCGTGTCTTTTTGATGTTAGGAACATTGATCTTCCGAGAAAAGTCAAGTTCCGTGAGCGTTATAAGAAGCCTGAATTCAAAGTAGATAAAGGCTGTCGCATTGGTCGCAATTATGAAGCTTTTTGTGCGTTTATTGAAAAGACCCCTGATACTGCAGTGGTACAAATGGATTCTGTGATTGGTAGCAAAGGTGGTAAATGCCTCTTGACCATTCACTTCGTGGATTGTAGTTTAATGCTGGCATTCTTAAGAGATGCAAACACCTCAAAGTCTGTAACTGACATTTTTGATCAGCTTGATAAAGGACTGACAAAAGACACTTTCAGTAGACTTTTTCCTGTTATCCTCACGGATAATGGGAGTGAGTTCTCAAATCCTAAAGCAATAGAATATCGGGAATCTGTACCATTTTGTCGTACTAATGTATTTTACTGTGATGCAGGTAGCCCTTATCAAAAAGGAGCTATTGAAGTAAATCATGAACTAATACGAAGAGTGCTTCCGAAAGGAACAAGTTTTAATAACCTTACCCAGGAAGATATCAACCTAATGATGGATCATATTAATTCATACAAAAGAAAAAAGCTGAATAATCGCAGTCCATACGAAACATTCAGCTTTTATCACGGAGAAGAGGTTTTGCATAAACTTGGATGCGCACCGGTTGTCGCCAGTGACATCATGTTAAAGTCTACTCTTCTAAAAAAATAATAAAAATGCGTGCCGCCAACCACTAATCTATCAAGAAATTAAGGGGTGGATTTTCCGATTACAAAAAAATCGAGAGGGAGTCGATCTCCATTTAGCATGCTTATTTTTAATATAATACTTCAATAAATGTGAAAAATCAAACTGCATTTTGATTACAAAAGTTGCATCTCGTTTACAAAACATGCATTTCGAATACAAAAGTGGCGTTTCGTTTACAAATATTTACCTGTCAGTTACAAAGATTGCTTTTCAATTTACAAAGTGGCATCTTGTGTTACTATTGAGTTTCTCTCAATTGCAACACAGAGCAATTCAATAAAAATGTAGCATAAATAAATAAAAATATATTGATAAACGATAAAAAATGTATTACCCTATATATAGAAAATAAAAGTGAAACATAAAGATTAATAATTTTTGTGTACAGTATAAGGAATACAGGAGGGTTTTTTATGAAACAATATTCAACAATTTTCTTAAAAGGGGCTGTTATTCTTATTGGAATTCCAGTTCTTGCTCTGTGTATATTAGGGTTGCCTTGGTTAGCTAATCATCCAGCAAATCCGAATTATACCCATATACTATATCCCATAGTAGTAGGCATATATGTATCAGCTATACCGTTTTTCATTGCTCTTTATCAGGCTTTAAAACTTTTAAGCTATATTGACAAGAACAAAGCTTTTTCTCAAGTTTCTGTAAAGGCTTTAAAAAATATAAAATACTGTGCAAATATAATCAGTACCCTGTATGTGATATTGATGCCATTCGTTTATCTCGTAGCAGAGAAAGACGATGCTCCAGGACTCATAATAATAGGAATGGTACCTATCTTTGCTTCGATGGTAATCTCTGTATTCGCTGCTGTTCTTCAAAGACTTTTACAAGATGCTATTGACATAAAATCAGAAAATGATTTAACAGTATGAGGTGATTAACATGGCTATTATAATTAATATTGATGTGATGCTGGCTAAAAGAAAAATGAGTGTAACAGAACTCACAGAGAAGGTTGGAATAACCATGGCCAATCTATCTATATTGAAAAATGGAAAGGCAAAAGCTATTAGATTTTCAACTCTAGAGGCAATATGCAAAGCTTTGGACTGCCAACCAGGTGATATTTTAGAATACAGAAATGATACATAAATGAGAAGTTGAATACTGCAAGTAGATTATTTAAATGCTTAGTGAAGTTTATTTGAGGAGGCAATAATATGAAGATTAAATTAATTCAACCTGCAATGCTGAAAAGACCTATGGATACAAAGTTAAAAACGAGAATGTCTCCTTCATTAGCATTACTCACAATAGCAAACCTTACGCCGAAAGAACATGAAGTTATTATTGAGAATGAAAATGTTGAAAAGATAGATTTTGATGAACCTGTAGATTTGGTAGCAATAACCGTCACTGTAGATGTTATGAATAGAGCGGTGGAAATATCAAAGGAGTTCCAAAATCGTAACGTTACAGTAATTGCAGGGGGTATACATATTACAGCAGATTCAGAAGGTGCTGTTAATAGTTTTGACGCAATATGTGTGGGAATGGCTGAGAGAGTTTGGGCAAAAATCCTTAAGGATAAAGAAAGTAATTCACTTAAGAAGATATATTATGATATAGAAAATATTGCTGGGAAAGAAATAGTATCACCTAACTATTATATTATTGATAATAAAAAATATTTATATACTAATATAATTAGTACAAGCAGGGGATGTCCTTTTGAATGTGATTTCTGCTATAATAGTTGCAAAAATGTACTTAAAACTTACATTAATAGACCAATAGCCGATGTAATCAAAGATATAAATGCATTAAAAACAAGGCATATAATGTTTATTGATGATAATTTTATTGGAAGTCCTAAATGGACAAAAGAATTACTGAAGGAAATAAAACCTCTTAAACTGAAGTGGAACGCAGCGGTTACTTCTAATATAGTGGGCATGCCTGAGTTATTAGATAAAATGAAGGAGTCTGGGTGTCAAAGTCTATTCATAGGTTTCGAAAGTATAAATAGTAAGTCAATAGATAGTGTTCACAAGGTGCAAAACAGTGTAAAGAGATATGAGAAGCTTGTAGATGAAATTCATAAAAGGGGAATAATGATAAATGCAAGTTTTGTTTTCGGATTAGATGAAGATGATGTCTCTGTATTTAAGAATACATTAGAATGGATAGTTAAAAATAAGATAGAAACGGTAACTTCACATATCCTTACACCATATCCTGGTACAAAGTTATACTCATCCTTAATAGAGGAAAATAGAATTGTAGATTTTAATTTGTCAAATTATAATACTGCACATGTCGTATATAAGCCAAAGAATATGACAGCAAAAGAATTATATAGTGGCTATCTATGGATATATAAAGAAGTATACACGTTTAAAAATATAATGAAAAGACTACCAAAATCTAAAAAGCAGTGGATTCCATTTCTAGCATTTAATTTATTTTATAGGAAGTTTGGAAAGTTGACAGAGGTATTATGCAATATAGTTTCTTTTGAAAATATAGGAAGGTTTTTTAGATGGTTAACTTATTGTATAAAGTAGATGGTGGAACGTACCCAATCTGAGGCAAAGTTAGTGTGGAGCCTTCTTATATTGTTCAGCATCAAGAGCAGAGATAAAGTGCCCCGAGAATGATAGACACATCTAATATTGAAAGTGCACTTCATATTAAAAGTTTTTTATGTAACATTAATTACTCTAGACGGGATGCCCACTTATGATGGTAGCTCCAAGAGATGAGTTAAATAGGAAATCAAGAAACTATGCTAGAGCAGGAAAATATGTATCAGTTATTAAATATGATGACATATTTAAAATAGCAAAGGTTATAAGGTAAAATAAAGAGGTTGTTGGCAAACCAACAACCTCTTGCTTATGTGCAAAATGAATTATAAGATTTTTATTTTTAGTAATCCGAAAAAAATAAAAGGCCAAGTATACTTGAATATTGGCTTTTTGTTTCCTTGAAAGTTATTTAAGGCCTACATTTTAATAGAATGAGAAAACCATCCTGTCAACCCTAAGTGCAACAGGCTTGGACCAAAGCCACTTGTTAGTTGTACTATCATCAAAGTAGTATAATGCACCATTTGTAGGGTCTGCACCATTAATAGCTTCTAATGCTGCTTTTCTGTCTTCTGCAGTTGCAGGTTTATTTATCATTCCATTAGCCACAGGTGAGAATTGGTAGTAACCTGCATCTATTTGGTATATAACGTCAGTAATTGACTTAGGAAAACGAGAGTCTTGAACTCTGTTAACGACTACAGCACCAACAGCAACTTTTGCATTATAAGGCTGACTTTCAGCCTCTGCTTTTATTAATCTTGCAAGTAAGTCTATTTCAGCATCTGTATAAGAAATTACTGAACTTGATGCCTGTCCAACATTTGAAGTTACTTGAGAAGTACTTGATATTGGTATAATCAGTGTTTGACCTATATATAGATTGTTGTCCCATTTATTATTAGATTCCCTTAATGAGGACATTGAAATACCAAATTTCTGTGCAATTAAATAAATGCTATCACCACTTTGAACAGTATAGGTTTTATCAGGAACCTTTAATACTTGTCCTGGATATATAACAGTGCTAGAAAGATTATTATTTTGCATTAAAACACTAGCTGTAGTATTAAAAAGTTTCCCTATTTTGTAAAGTGAATCACCGGATGAAACTGTGTAGCTAGCAGCATGTACAGATTGCATTGATAGAATTGATAATGACATAGTCATTACTAAAGCTTTGAGTTTTTTAGATTTTAACATAATTTTATCCTCCTCTTTTGCCTCCGAGGTTAGTTGACGGGTTCGGGTTGAGGTCCCCTACTTTAAAAAAAGATTCACCCCTATAGTTAAATCCCCCGTACTCCATATGGAGATTCGGCTTGTGTTTGTAAGTGTAATTGTAACAGTCATGATAGGTTAATTCTACACTAGATTTATGGATAATTAGGATAAATTATGGTTTATAGTCATTTTATGTAATATAGTTATGGATTTTTGCGATATATTTTACATTTAATCCGTGAATTTCCATGAGGTAAAATTATTCATGTAAATGTAAGAATTTATGAATAGTTTCATTGATGGAATATATAAAATCATTCATTATATGAATGAATGTTGCTTAAGACTTTTCATAAACAAACAATAACTAAGTCAAATACAAGATAAAATGAATAATTTACATTTGACACTTGCAAATACATTTGGTAGTATAACTTATATAATCTTATATTTATTCATTTTAAATAAGGGGGAAACATATATGAAAAAAACTTTAACAAAATTAATAATTACAGCAATAGTTACTGTAGGATTGGTTGGGTGTGGTAATAGCAGTACCCCTACAAGTACAGATTCCAGCAAAGAGACAAGTAAAAAATACACCATTGCAACGGATGTTACTTTTGCTCCTTTTGAGTTTCAAAAGGACGGAAAATACACTGGAATTGATATTGAATTATTAGAAGCGATTGCAAAAATTGAAGGATTTCAATATGAATTGAAGCCTATGGACTTCAAAGGTATAATACCTGCACTTCAATCTAATCAAATAGATGGTGCAATAGCAGGAATGAGTATAACAAGTGAAAGAAAGCAAGTTTTAGATATGTCAGCAGGATATTTTGAATCAGGAGTATCAGCTGTGGCTAAAAAAGATAATGACAAAATAAAATCAGAAGTAGATTTTAAAGGTAAAACGATAGCTGTTAAAAAGGGAACTAGTGGATCTAAGTACGCAGAAGAGAATAAAGACAAGTTTAGCTTTACAATCAAGTATTTTAATGACTCACCATCCATGATTCAGGAGATTAAAAACGGAAATGCTGATTTAGCTTTTGAAGACTATCCTGTAATTGGATATGCAATTACTGTAGATTCTGATTCTGGTTTAAAAATAGTTGGGGATAAGCTAACTAAGCAAGACTACGGTTTTGCGGTTAAGAAGGGAAGTAATAAAGAACTACTAGATGCTTTTAATAGTGGATTAAAGAAGATTAGGGAAAATGGAGAGTATGATAAGATTATAGGAAAATACATTAAAAAATAATACTGGCTAAAGAATGGGTTACATTCATGGTTAGCTAGTTCTAAGCATCAGATGAAATTAAAACTTTATTTAATGTTAGAAACTCATTTTATAGTAGTAATAGTGGCGGTATATGAAGAATGGATGTAGATGATTTATATACCGCCATTATATATTTAAAGAACAAGTGATATTATTATGAAAAATCAACTATGGTATCGAGTTAAATTATGTGATAGAGATACATTTAGTTACACTCTAAAGTTGAAAAATCGCATAACAGAGATACCTCAGTTATTATATATGAATTTAAGTCAAAGATTTTTAAATTTGTGATGATACTATATAAGCTGTTGAAAGTGGAAGGAGTTGAAATAACTTGGATTTAGTGGGATTATTTAAACAAAGTTTATCAGATCTTTTAACTGGACTTAGTGTTACCTTAGAAATAACTATAGTCTCTTTGATACTTGCAAGTTTACTGGGGCTATTATTTGGAATGATGTCTATAGCGCATAATAAATTTTTGAAGGTTGTAGCTAGAGCTTATGTGGATATAGTAAGAGGAACACCACTTATAGTTCAGGCTTTCTTTATATATTTCGGTATACCAGGAGCCTTTAATATTAAAATACCAGCATTCACGGCAGGGGTAATAGCTATTAGTTTAAATGCAGGTGCCTATATGGTAGAAATATTCAGAGCAGGTATAATGGCTGTGGA
This sequence comes from Clostridium sp. CS1-1, assembly GCF_056135525.1. Lineage (NCBI taxonomy): Bacteria > Bacillati > Bacillota > Clostridia > Eubacteriales > Clostridiaceae > Clostridium > Clostridium sp. CS1-1. Next base: position 1,850,658 of record NZ_CM148680.1, read on the forward strand.
TAAGGGACAAATGGAGGCAGCTAGGAGCCTAGGTCTTCCTTATAGTAAAACTATGAAGCTAGTGATTTTGCCTCAAGCAGTAAGAAAGATGGTACCAGCCTTTATAAACCAGTTTATTATTTCACTTAAGGACACGTCGCTATTATCAGTAATAGGAATCAGGGAGCTTACACAAAGTGGTGAAATAATTATTGCTTCTAATTATCGTGCTTTTGAAACTTGGGCCTTTGTTGCAGTGTTTTATTTTGTTATAATAATGATATTAACATATGCATCTAGAGGTATAGAGAGGAGATTAAAGATATGATAGAAGTTAAAGGGCTTAAGAAAGTTTTTAATGATCTTACAGTTTTAAAAAGTATAGATTTTACAGTAAATGAAGGTGAAGTTGTTTGTCTTATAGGTCCTTCTGGTTCAGGAAAAAGTACAGTGCTTAGGTGCTTAAATAAGCTTGAAGAGATAGATGGTGGCCATGTTCTTATTGATGGTCAAGATATTAATGAAAAAGGGGCAAATGTAAATAAGCTTAGAGAAAAATTAGGTATGGTTTTTCAATCCTTTAATTTATTTCCACATTTAACAGTGCTTCAAAATATTACTCTAGCACCAGTTGAACTTGGTAAAATGAATAAGAAGGAAGCAGAAGAAAAAGCGTATATGCTTTTAGAAAAAGTTGGTTTGAGCGAGAAAGCACAGGCTTATCCAGATAACTTATCAGGAGGACAAAAACAAAGGGTGGCTATTGCAAGAGCATTGGCAATGGAGCCAGAAATAATGCTATTTGACGAGCCAACATCTGCATTAGACCCTGAAATGGTAGGGGAAGTTCTTCAAGTAATGAAGGATCTCGCAAGAGAAGGAATGACCATGATGGTAGTAACCCATGAAATGGGTTTTGCAAAGGAAGTTGCTAATAGAGTAATCTTTATGGCAGATGGCTACATAGTTGAAGAAGCTGCACCAGAGGAGATTTTTAGTAATCCTAAGAATGAGAGAACGAAGGACTTTTTAAGCAAAGTATTATAAGTATATAAAAAATTTACACTAATTGAGAGTTAGAGTTGCTTGAATGGAAAGCTTACGGTGTCCATTCAGGTAACTCTAAGTTTTTTACGGATAATTGTTGTATAATGTAGATACAATTTTATAAATGTTCTTCGAGAACCAATTACCTATGATAGTTTGCTTTCAATTGTTAATACCATTGCTTATGTCTATAAAAGGAGCAGGCTTACCTAAATAATAACCTTGTCCATAATCTACACCTAACTCCTTAAGCATTCTCCAAATTGACTCGTTTTCAACAAACTCAGCAATTGTTTTCTTTCCTAGGGCGTGAGCAACCATGTTCATTGCTTTTACAAGAGCGAGTTTTGTAGAATCAGAATCTAGATCACGAACAAAAGTACCGTCAATCTTAAGATAGTCTACTGGTAGAATGTTTAAGTATGAAAAAGATGAAAAACCCACGCCAAAATCATCCAATGCAAATTGACAGCCTAAAGCTTTTAATTTACAGATCCATATTCTAGCTTTCTCAAGATCTTTAATTGCTGTTGTTTCAGTTATTTCAAACCCAATTTGGTTTGGATTTATATCGCTATTTTTTAAGGTAAATTCAATCCACTCTAGTAAAGTATCATCACAAAGGCTGATACCTGATAAATTAATAAATATATTTAAATTCTTCTCTTTTGTAAGTAGTTTAATTATGTTTTTAATAACCCATTGATCTATTGAGGGCATTAGTCCATAACGTTCTGCTAACGGTATAAACGAGGATGGTAGTAATATATTATTATTTTTACCAAACATCCTAATTAGTGCTTCGTAATGCAGCGGGTCATCACCAGATTTATAAATAGGCTGGAGATATATTTGAAACTTATCTTTCTTCAAAGCATCTTGAATTAGTGTAAGAATTCTATTGTTATGAACGACCAAGTTTTTATCTCTTCCATTTTTCAAAGTAACTGCTCGATTTTTACCATTTTCTTTGGCTGCATACAAAGCTGCATCTGCATAGGAAAATAATCTCTTTAAATCTATAACGTCATCTATCATTATGATACCAATACTTGCAGTTACATTAATTTGAATATTATCTTCAGTAATAAAGTAAGGTTCATGTTCTAAAGCATTCAATATCTTATGTGCTACTACTTGAGCTCCTTTTAAGTTAGTATTTGAAAGGAATATAGCAAACTCATCTCCTCCAAGTCTTGCGATAAAATCGTTATCTCTAAGCTTTTTATTAATGCAATCGGCTATACAAATCAGCACCTTATCACCGGTAGAATGCCCATAAGAATCATTTATAATTTTAAAGTTATCTAGGTCTATGATTAAAAGAGCATCTTCTCTCTTTTGTATGTTGGTATATATGTTACCAAGAAATTCTTCGAGATAAAAACGGTTTGGAGTGTTGGTTAGATAATCATGTCTTGTTATATATTCAAGTTGTGCCTCCATGCGTTTTTGATAGTGATTTAAGTCAATTTCACTTTTTTTTCTTTCAGTAATATCATTAAATATAAAAACTCTACCGATGTGATTATCAAACTCATCGTATAATTGTCTTGAAAATCGTTTAATTACTCTACCATCTTTAAATAGTATTTCATCTTCTATAGTTATTCTATCATTTTCGTAGTGTAATGATTTATATGTTTCTATAAATTTTGATTGATCTACAACTAACTCTAAACAATATGGTATAATATCACAATTCTTTAGTTTTCCGTTTTTCATTTTATCTGATAAATGTTCAATTCTCCACATTGTACAAAATTTATTGTTAAAGTACATTATTTTATCATTTTTGTTGTCCACAATAAAATAAGCTAAAGAAGATGAATTAAAGGTAGCTTCCAGGAGTAAGTGTTTACAATATGGTTCTTTATTTAATAATTCTGTTTGTGGTTCTTCAATGTTAGCACATAACATATTATCATTTACTAGTTCGATCATAGTTACCTCCTGTTGTTTTTTTGTATTTATATTAAATATAATTAAATTCAAATAAAAAAAACCAGGCCAAAGCCTGGTATATCGTTAAATAACGAGCAACCTGGCAATCATAGAAATGTAAAATCTCCTTAGACCCATAGCTTTGCGCCCTTATCTTTCGATAAGTTTGCCAATTTTAATTATATTGAGTTAAGCTTTAACAAAATAAGATGCTAGCAATAGCATATATGTATATTATACCAAAATAATAAGTCGAAATAAGGGGAATTTTGTGAGTTTAAAAAATAAATTGATTTCATATGTCAAAATGTTGATATATATACAATAATAAGGAATAATAATTAATCTAAACTTAAGTTTATCTAGATATAAATAACTAGTGAGTATTTTTGTATGTAAAATACCAGTGATTTTATAGAATATGTTATTTTATATTGAAGACAATATAAAATAATAATAGTGATGGAATTAGTAAAAGTTTATGAACATTAGTTAAAGGAGAAAAACAATGATAAACATTAGAAAAAACTTATGTTTTATTATTATATTAATATTATTTAGTACAAACATTGTTTATGGAGCTTCGAATTTAAATAAAACTGCTTTAGTAGATGAACCATTTGAAGAAATGGCGATTAAAATTTTAAAAGTAAACAAAGAGAGTCATAGCTTAGGAAACTTCACATCAGCAATCAGTGGCTACGATTCAATTTTAAATAATTCTTTTCCTACATATATTAAAAATGAAGCACTTATATATAAGTTGTTGGCACAACAAAATCAGTGCATATCATCAAAGTATGCTTATAATACTAACTTTCCTGCAATAGCTGAAAATGCTGTTAAAGATTATAAGATTAATAAATATAATGCTTCTGTTAATAAAAAGTATAATCCGTTTGGTAATTATTTTAATCATGAGAAGAAAACTTTTTTGGAATCTGATGATTTAAGCTTTGAGAAGAATGTACCTACACCTAAATATAATGGTAAGTTTTATTACAATCCTGTAACTATAGAACAGTATGCTTTATGCAATTATAGCAGATACCTAAATGGAGAGGATACTAAAAAAATATTCTTAAAAACAACCGATTTTTTAGTTGATTATATGCATGAGAATGGATCTTTTAAGTATGGTTTCACCTATAACCATTATGAGGATTTTAATCCAGGTTGGACATCTAGTATGGCCCAAGGGCAAGCGTTAAGTGTATTTGCAAGAGCTTATCATATAACTGGAGATAAAAAATACATAGAGGCTGGAAATAGAGCTCTAAAGTATTTAAATACTCCTATTTCTAAAGGTGGGGTGTTAGATACATTAGAAACTCTAGATCCAAATTTAAAAGATAAAATATTTTTTCAAGAGTATATAAACACAATAAGTTCTTATACATTAAATGGATATATCTTTACACTAATTGGATTATATGATTGGTCACAAGTAGCCCAAATACGAAATAGAGAGTATGTAAAGATAGCAAAAGATTATTTTGATAAAGGAATTGAAAGTCTTAAATGTGTTTTGCCTTATTATGATATTGGCGGATTTACAACTTATGATTTATATTACATTACAAGCAAGTGCAAGCCAAATAGCGCAGGATATTATCATTCTGTCCATATAGAGCAGTTAGACGCAGTTTATAATATTACAAAGGATGTGTATTTTAAAAATATGAGAGACCTATGGAAAAGCTATGTTGAATAACAAAAGAGAACTTTTAAAACTCAATAACGAAGAACAGTCTAAAATTAAACTGTCAATTAAATCTAAGCACTATCAGTATTGTTAAGTTTCAATAATATTGATAGTGCTTTTTAATAAAGAATTTTAATGTCACTATAATTTTGTTGTTTTAACGATTATATTCAAATGTTGTATCAAGCAGCTAGTTAAATTCATACTATAAGATTGGAGTGTATTATGCTTTGCAATGCTCTTATTACAAGTCAATTAATTTTAAAACTATTTAAATGGAGGGTGGAAAATAGATGTATTACGGTGAACATTTAGGATATCCCAGTCTTTTCTATTATAATACAGGAGTTTCTAAGATGAACATAAATGGGAGAGGCAGCATTATGGCACAACCTGATATTGCGGTAGTTACTTTAGGGGTTCAAACAGAAAATAAAGAATTAAAGATTGCTCAGAATGAAAATGCTATAAAATCAACTCAAGTAATAGGTACACTTATAAGAATGGGAATTCCACAAAAGGATATAAAAACTGAGTCTTACACAATAAATCCTCAATATGACTACATTGAAGGAAAACAAATTTTTAGAGGATATAGGGTTTCGCATATTTTTAAAGTAACAATAAGAAATGTAGAGCAAACTGGCACAATCGTGGATGCAGCAGTAGCCAGTGGAGCAAATATAGTAAATAATATAAACTTTACTTTGTCAAAACCGGAATTGTATTATAATCAAGCGCTTAAACTAGCATTAAATGATGCTATAGGTAAAGCTACAAGTATTGAAGAATCATTAGATGTGATAGTGAATAAAACACCAATTTGTATTACTGAGGAAAGTGAAGGAGAATTACCAATAGTTGAAAAAGCTTTTTTAGCTTCACCAACAGCTACTACACCTATAAGCGGAGGTCAAATTCAGATTAGTGCTAGTGTAAAAGCAGTGTTTATTTACCGAATGAGATAAGCGAAGATAAATGAAAGTCATGATTTGAAATATTAGATTTTTCGAAGGTTTTTTTTAGTAATATGAATCATAATTATGCTATAGGTTTATACTAAGAATAATAATAAAAATACTAAAGAACAGGAGCGATATGTATGGATGAGAATAAATCAAAAATTATAAAAGTAAAGAAGAATCCTGGTGGAGATATTACAGATGTTATGTTAGAAAACGGAAATGTTTATTCTATTGACGAGGCAATAATGATGGCACAAGACCATTTAATACAAGGAGTAAATGTGGGTACAGCAAGAAATGGAAGGCAATATTTAAGAAGCAATCCAAATGACAATGAGGGTGATAATTTAGATAACATTCCAACTTTTTAAAATAGTAGAAATTGTAGACCTTTGGTATATTGATTAAATTACTATACTAAAGGTCTTTTATTTATTTAATGGCAATACTGCTTTAACATGCCTAAATTATAATGTAAGATGGTATCTATATAAAATTAAGATTTTAATTTTATCCGATGACTACCTGCTCTAGTACTCCCATCCTCTCAAGGTGGGAGTAAAGGGCGGCTACGTCCCTGGATAACGATTTCTAAGCATCAGGTGGAGTTAAAACTCCATCTGATGCCAAGAACTCTATTTATACTTTTTAAGAATATACGTTACATAACTACATGACTTCTATTATTTAAACAATATAAGGAGGTTCACTTTGTAAACTGTTTGGTATAGAATATATATAATAGTAAAGAAGTACTTATTATTTTAAAAGAAGGTTGAAGTTATGTTTGATGACAAGAATGATAATTTAGAGAAACTAATAGTTTTAGTCAAAGAAGAACTGTTAAAAAAAATCGTAATTAAAAGTATAAACCCATATAATTCAGTAAAAGTTAATTCAATTCCAAAGCCATGGATTTTATTAGGCACTGGTAACTATGCTGCTGTTGTGTGCCATCCAGGTTTTGAAAGTTTTGCAGTAAAAATATATGCTGAAGGTAGACCTGGAATCGAAGAAGAGGTAAAGGTATATGAGAAGTTAGGTAATCATGCTGCCTATTCAAAGTGTTATTATTACGAAGAGAATTTTCTTATACTAAAGCGGTTAAAAGGAATAAATCTTTATGATTGTTTACGAAAAGGAATTAAAATTGACAAGCAGGTTATTATAGATATTGATGAGGCGCTAGATTATGCTAGAAAACAGGGGCTTTATCCTCACGATGTTCATGCTAAAAATGTTATGATGTTGAATGGAAGAGGAATTGTAGCAGATGTATCAGATTTTAATAAAAAGGAATATTGTTTTATGTGGGAGCACTTTAGAAAAGTTTATTATAAAATATATGCAAAATACTTTCACAAATTAGCTATACCTATTCCACAAATTTTATTAGAAACAGTAAGGAAGATTTATAGAGTGTATAGAAATAGTCGTAAGTGTAGAAAATTAGACCAAATGAACTGTTAGTTAAAAACGTGAGGTGAAAGAAAGATTATGGAAGACGAAAAATATAACAAATTACCTAAAGAAAAATTACTAAAAATACTTACCCCACTACAGTATAAAGTAACTCAAGAAAATGCTACTGAAGGACCTTTTGAGAATGAGTTTTGGAATCATGGAGAACCTGGGATTTATGTTGATATAGTATCTGGTGAACCACTCTTTAGCTCTCTTGATAAATTTGATTCAGATTGTGGATGGCCTAGCTTTACCAGGCCGTTGGAACGAAAAAATATAAAGGAAAAAGCGGACTTTAGTTTTAATATGCATAGAATTGAAGTAAGAAGTAAAAATGGAGACTCCCACTTAGGTCATGTATTTACAGATGGTCCTATAGAAATGGGGGGACTTAGATATTGCATAAACAGTGCATCTCTTAAATTTATTCCGGAAGATAAGTTAAAAGAAGAGGGCTATGGTGAATATTGCAAATTGTTTAAATAGCTTATATACTACCAAAACTTATTGGTAGTATATTATTTTCATGCTAAAATTAATGATGATATTTCATTTCTTAAAGGGAATAAAATTATATAAACTGAATTCTTTTAGTACTATGAATTAGTTAGATATTCATATAACAAAAGTATTGCTACAAAATTTAACAAGTCATTGAGGTGAGCCGAAAAATGATAACTTATAAGAGATGTTCAGAAGTAGGTATGAAATCAGTTTTTCATGCTTTTGAAATAGGGTTTTCTGATTATATTATAAAAATACAAATACCTGAGGAAGCTTTTGTTAGTAGGTTTTTTGGGCCGGAAGGAAACAGTATTAGAAAGTCTTTTATTGCATTAGATGAAGATAAACCAATTGGAGTAGTACTTAGTGGCGTCAAGAACTACGAAGGTACAAGGACTATACGATGTGGAACATTGGCAGTAGCGCCAGGGTATAGAGGAGTGGGAGTAAGTCAAAAACTGATGGAACTTCATAAAATTGAGGCAAAACAACAAGGATGTAAGCAGTTGTTTTTAGAGGTTATAGCTAATAATGACAGGGCTATAAACTTTTATAAAAAGCTTGGATATAGAAAAGTCTATGATTTAAGTTACTTTTCCCTTAATGATAGTAGTACATTAAAAGAAAATAATAAGATAGAAGTGAATATAAAAAAAACTGGTTTTGATGAGTTAAGGTTGGTTAGAGATAAAATAAAAGACATCCATATAAATTGGCAAAATGATATTGAGTATATCGAAAAATCAAAGGGTCAGATAGTTTTGGGGGCATACATAAAAGACAAAATAGCTGGAATTGTAAGTATGAACGAAAATAGTAAGCTAAACTTTATTTGGGTGGAGAATGGCTTAAGACATAATGGAATAGGAACAAGTTTAATTATAAATTCATTACTGGAGTTAAAGATTAACAAGGTATCTGTAGGTTTTCCAAATAACGCTTCTGTTGAAGGATTTATTACCCACTTAGGGTTTAAACGGGAGGAAATATCGCAATATGAAATGTATCATACTTTGTGATTTGAAAAATATTTAAAGTTATAGAACAGTTTGTTTATAGAGAATGGTGACATATTTTAAGGGGGAGTCTCTTGAAATGAGTTGCCTTTTTGTATAGCAGCTTAAAAACGCAAAAGTCTTAGGTTTCAACTTACTACTTGCTAGATCGGCATTATCTATGATATATTTAGTGTTTAGAAGAAAAGTACAACTTTATAATAGGAGGTTAAATATGAATGTTTTAAAAAAGTTTGCAGGATACTATAAACCTTATAAAAATATGTTTTTCATGGACATGTTTTGTGCTTTGACACTATCGGGAATAGATCTAGCCTTTCCTTTAATAGTGAAATATCTCTTAAATGATGTTTATATAATTAATGATAGTAATTTAATACTTAGGTATGTTATTTATATAGGAATAGCACTACTCTTAATGTATATAGTGAGATACTTTTGTCAGTTTTATATTACATCTTGGGGACATGTTATGGGGGCAAAGATGGAAGCGGATATGAGAAGTGATATATTTAGTCATCTTCAAAAACAGTCTTTCTCATATTATGATAATACAAATACAGGAAAGCTTATGTCAAGAATAGTAACAGACCTTTTTGATATATCAGAGCTTGCTCATCACGGACCAGAAGATTTATTTATTTCTGTAATAAAGATACTTGGATCTTTTATTATATTAATGAATATAAATGTTAAAATTACAGGAATACTATTTTTCTTAACTCTAGTAATGATTTACTTCTCTTACTTTTATAATAAAAAGATGAAGTTTATTTATAAGAAGAATAGAGAAAAAATAGCTAATGTAAATGCACAAATTCAAGATAGTCTTTCTGGAATAAGAGTCGTAAAGTCTTTTTCAAATGAAGAAATAGAAAACAGGAAATTTCATGAAGGTAACATGGAGTTTTTAAAAACTAAAGAAATAAGTTACTTTATTATGGGTAAATTTTTTAGCGGAAATGGATTCTTCCAAGGAATACTATACCTTTCTGTAATACTATCGGGAGGTATTTTTATAAGCCTTGGACAAACATCTATTTCAGACCTCGTAGTGTATATCTTGTATATTAATATATTTTTAAATCCTATAGACAAGCTTGTTAACTTTACAGAACAGTTTCAAAAGGGAATAACAGGTTTTGAAAGATTTCTTGAGGTGCTAAATACTAAGCCTAACATAGAAGATAAGCCTAATGCTATTGATATTAAAAATCCCAAAGGGGAAATTGAGTTTAAAAATGTTTCTTTTAGCTATGATGATAATAATACAATATTAGATAATATAAATTTGAAAATCCAAGCAGGGAAGAATATTGCATTAGTAGGCCCTTCAGGTGGAGGAAAGACAACATTTTGTAGCTTGATTCCGAGATTTTATGAAATAGATAAAGGATCAATAGAAGTAGATGGTGTTGATATTAGAGATGTAAAGTTAAAGTCTCTAAGAAATGTTATAGGAATAGTTCAGCAGGATGTATATATGTTCGCAGGGACAATAAAGGAAAACATAGCTTATGGTAGGCCAGGCGCTTCAGATGAAGAGATAATGGAAGCAGCAAAAATGGCAAATGCACATGAATTTATATTGGGACTTGAAGAAGGTTATAGTACTTATGTAGGTGAAAGAGGAGTTAAACTCTCAGGTGGCCAAAAACAGAGGATATCAATAGCTAGAGTATTTTTAAAAAATCCTCAGATACTAATTTTGGATGAGGCGACGTCTGCACTTGACAATGAGAGTGAGAGATTAATACAGAAATCACTAGAGCTTCTTTCAAAAAACCGTACAACTATTGTAATCGCTCATAGATTAAGCACTATAAGAAATGCGGATGAAATAATTTTGCTTACTAATGAAGGAATAAAGGAAAGAGGAAATCACAATGAACTTATGAATAGTAAAGGTGGATATATGCGTCTTTACAATATGCAATTTGAGCAAGTTTCATTATTGAATGCATAAGGAGCATAAAATATTTGCTTGTATAAGAATTATTTGTAAGTTTTTGAAACTTTGATAGATTATACTTGAATTTTAAATATTCAATTAATCACACTATATATAATAGCGTGAAAATATAGAGGTAGTAAATTAAACGTTCGTTTATATTTTACTACCTCTATATTTTTTTATTTGAAATGAAGAATTCAAAAAATTTTATTACTAAATTAAAATTACGTAAATAATTTATTAATTTTAGAACTTTAGCCTATTGAAGTTTTGGGAAAATTAATGTATAATGACTTTATTAGCTAATGATAATAATTTTCAATTTCAAATGATATACAATTTCATTCGTTTTAAATCGAAAATTATTACCGATAAAAATGATAGAGGGGGTAGCTAAAGTTGAAAAGGATATTTACATTCTTATTAATTGCTGTGCTTACCGTAACTATCTTACCCAATATAGTTTTTGCAGCTAGTGCTGGGGAAGATTTAAGCAAAGCAAACCAAGCTGTTTTAAAGACGATTGAACTTGTACAATCCGGTAATATGGAAAAAGCTAAGGAGTCTTACAATAACTTTCAGGAAGGGTGGAGAGATTTTGAGGATGGAGTAAAGGCTGAATCAAAAGAAGCTTATGGAAGTATTGAAGATAAGATGGGAATGGTTACATTTCTATTTTCTCAAAATCCGGTTCAAAAGGATAAACTAGTACAAGCGCTTAAAGACTTAGATGCTGTAGACAAGGATTTTGTTTCAGGAAAATTTAAAAATAGTGAAAATAATGAAAAAGATTTGAAAGATAGAAAGCAGAGCAATACTACAATTGGTGATTTAGTAGTGCTTTTAGAAAAAGCAAAATCCCAAATAGATAGTGGGGATACAGCAGCAGCTTTAAAAACCATGAATAACTTTAGCTCTTCATGGTTAGATGTTGAAGGAGTTGTTCTTACTAAATCTAAAAAAATATACGATGATTCAGAAAAGGACATGGTTAGTGTTAAGGCATATCTTTCAACCAGCCCAGTTCAAACTGATAATGCTTTAAAAACAATTAATAAAATGCATACATATTTATCACCACTTGTAGGTGGAAACTCTTATTCGATATTAGATGTTATCACGATAATACTTCGTGAAGGATTAGAGGCACTACTCGTAGTAATAGCACTGCTTGGTTACTTAAATAGAGCGGGACATGAGGACAAGAAAAGTTGGATATATGGAGGCGTTGGCATAGGCTTTGCTGTAAGTATAGCATTAGCGGTGATTGTAAAAGTTCTATTCTCGTCCGGCACTTTTGGAAATAACAATTTTCTAATTGGGGGCTGGACAGGCGTATTTGCGGCAATAATGCTTATGTATGTTAGTTACTGGTTACATAGTAAATCTAGCGTCAAAGCATGGCAAAGTTACGTTAATAATAAAGGGTCTCAAGCTATAGCTACCGGTAGTTTATTCTCATTAGGCTTACTAGCCTTTTTAGCAGTATTTAGAGAGGGAACTGAAACAGTTTTATTTTACATAGGTATGGCTTCATCAATTAAGTTATCAGACTTACTTATTGGTATTGCAATAGGTATGACCATATTAATAATAATAGCTTTACTTATTTTAAAGGTTGGTTTGCGTATTCCAATGAGACCATTTTTCATGGTATCAAGTTTACTAGTTTTCTATCTGGGATTAAAGTTCACTGGTATGGGAGTAAATGGACTACAACTAGCAGGAGTATTACCTGCAACCTCTAACGATTCACTTCCAAGTATAGCATGGATAGGAATGTATCCAACTTGGGAAGGCTTTATTCCACAATTGATTCTAATTATAGCAGCGGTTGTAATGATCATACTAAGTCATATAAATTCAAAAGATTTAAGAGTTAATTAAGACAAAAATAGATTTTTAATATTTAGGAGGAGAATGTACAATGATGAATTTTAAAAAAATATTTATTATAAGTTCTTTAGGTATAGTATTAACTTTTTCAGGATGCAGCACACAAAAAGCTGAGCAGGCTGCTAGTGCAGTACAAAATGAAACTAAGCAAGAAGCACCTGCACAAAAGGAAAAAACTCTTACTATTCAAGAGGGAAGTAATAACATGAAAGAGGTTATTAAGCAAATGAAAACAGAGCTTAATAATAAAGAAGAGGACAAAGTTATAAAAACTTCTGAGGGTCTAGAAGGAAACTGGAAGATATTTGAGGATAATGTTAAGGAAAAGCACTTTACTTTATATGAAAAAGTAGAGGACCCACTACATACTATAACTGCAGCAGTAAAGGTGAAACCACTTGACGTAAATGTGATGAACGCAGCAATGGATAACTTAAGCAAGCAGCTAGAACAAGTACAGGTAGCAGACTTAACTACAACTGGTGTTCAAAATATGAGGGATATTTCAAAAAAAATGAAAGAGCAACTTTCTAGCAAGGATGAAGACAACGCTATAAAAACTTCTGAAGGCTTAGAAGGAAACTGGAAGCAGTTCGAGGATAACATTAAAGTAAAATCTCCAGTTTTGTATGAAAAAATAGAAGAGCCTCTACATACTATAACTGCTGCAGTGAAAGTGAAGCCACTTGATACTAAAGTATTAAATGCTGCTATTGATAATTTAGACAAGCAGTTAGAACAGTTGCAAAAATTACAGTTTTAATTGATAGGGCTATACTAAAAAGGGAGATATAGAATTTTAATTTAATAATACGAATCTAATTTAATATAGTAAAGGCACTATCAATTGTTAAGATTTAATAGTTGATAGTGCCTTTACTATATTTATCCGATGACTACCCGCTCTAATACTCCCCCTTCTCCAAGGGGGAGTATTAGAGCGGCTACGCCCCTGGATAACGACTTCTAAGCATCAGTTGGAGTTAAAACTCCATCTGATGCCAAGAATTCTGTTTATTAAAACTTAAGGCATGGGCCATGACCAGTCGCAGCAAATTTAGGGTTTAATTTGCCCAAGGTCTGCTGTAATTGGGTTCTTCGCTCAAAATCTGATACTTGCTCTGGACTTATGCCAGCTACTTCTGCCTGCCAATCGCCTTCTATTACTGAACCAAATTCTTTTCCAAAGCGGAACAATAAATCACTGCTAAAGAATATTCCACGAGTATTTTCCATGAGTAATAGACCTTCCCATAGATGCATCTCAGATGGATAACTAATAAATTCAAGTTCATACCCACTAGAAATCAGCTTTTCTCCTGGTTTTTTTATTATTATGTCATTTGTAATTCCAAAGCCACTTAGCTGTCTCGCTGTAACCTCGGAACAGATTGGTTTCGCTTCAGGAAAATGCTTTAATATTAGTGACAGTCCACCACATTCATCTGATTCAAAGTGTGAAATAAAAATATATTTTAGTGTATTGTCACCAAGAATATCTTTCAGTTTGGGTAATAAAGCTTCTGCCTGCTGCATGCTACCTGTATGAATCAACAGAGGTTCATTAGTTAACAGAAGGTATTGATGAAATGTAAGATCTATAGGTGGAATATAAGAGCTAAATTGGTATAAATCTTTATAAATATTTGACATGTGGGTACCTCCTTTTATAATTAGAATATAAGATTAAAATTCATTATGATTCTTTATAAATAATAAATATGTAAAGTTTTATTCTTCAACAACAGGAATTAAAAAAGAGCTAACATATAAATTACTGTCTGATCGTAGAGCATGCATTTCTCCTGCAGGAACAATAAAAGCTTTTCCTACTGTTAATTCGACTTCTTTATTTTCCAGTACGCCAAAGCCTTCACCTTTAATACAGTAGAAAATTTCATCATGCTTTGGATGTTTATGTAAGGGCACCTTCTTATCTGCAGGAATGTGATATACATTAGTTACAATTGATTCCTTAATGTTTTCCAAGTTCATTCTTATTCCTCCTTTTATAAAAAATATATAATCTAAGCCCATAAATGACTTATAGATTCTGTTTATTAGTTATATCAGTTTTATTATATGCATTTATGTTTCCTACTATTTCATTTATTATTTTCTCCAATAAAGCCTTTTTTTCTTTAGATACACCCTTTAGCGCTATATTCATAATTTCAATCTCCACAGGTATTAGTTTCTCATTTATTTCTTTTCCTTTATAAGTTAAATATATAAGAAATGATCTTCTATCTTCTTTGTTAGGTCCTCTTTTTATCAATCCTTTTTTCTGCAATTGATCCAATAACCTTGTTATATTTGTCTGATCCTTAGCCATTCGTATAGATAATTCTTTTTGGTTTATGCCTTCTTGTTCTCCTAATCTTCTAATAATTCCAGCCTGTTCTGGTGTAAGATCATAGGGTTTAAAAAAGTCCACAGCAAACTGATTCAGTTTTCTAGAAGCATTGTTAAAAATAAATCCAATATAGTCATCAAGCTGCATTCGAACGCTTCCTCCTTAATATACTTGCTATAACAATTATATGTATTGCATATTTGTCTGTCAAGTATTGGTTACACTTAAATAATTAAGTTGGAATATATAATATAATCTAGTGCGAAAACTTAAGTTTAATTATATGAAAATTAAAAATTAGATGATAGGAGTTCATAATATATCAAGTAGTTTAAGATGATACATTATTTACAGAATCTTATAACAAATAAAGAAAATGGAAACATATATGGTAGAATAATATTGTATATTTTTAAAGCACAATACTATTTACATTTAAGCTAGTGTGGAGGAGAAAAATGGATAGCAAGAGGAGTTCAATCAAAATTAAGTTAACACTAATATTTTCAGTATTACTTTGTATTACAATAGTCCTGTCTGAAACATTTATAGTAACTAATTTTAAAAATACTATGAAAAAAGAAGTAGAGGCTAATAGTCTTGATGTAGCTAAAAGCATAGCACTATCCCTGGAAAGTGGAAACAAGTTTTCCAAGGCAATTGAGAAACAGTTAGAAGAACAAATATTTACTGCTGGTCAGGCTGTGCTTAACATGAAAGAGGTAAATAATGATACTTTAACTGAATTTGCTAAAAGAGTAGGTATTACAGAAGTAGCTACTTCAAATAAAGATGGAGTAGTTGAATATGCAAACTTAAAAGAAGATATAGGTTTCAGGTACAAGGATACTTCAGCTTCTAGAAAATTATTGACTACTGATGCTTTAAGGATTGATGAACCTATAAAGAAAAGTGACACTGATGGAAAGTACTACAAATATGGTTCAACAACTTTAGATCATAATGGATTTGTACAGGTAGGTATTGAGGCTAGTAAAGCTATGGAACTTATAAATCAAAACTCTGCACAAACCATTTTGGACAAAATTGACAAATCTAGACTTAACCGAGCTGATTTTTTAGATAAGGATTTAAATGTTATTGCGCATACAGATAAAAGTAAAGTCGGTAAAAAAGTTGAAGACAGCTTGGCAAAGGCTTCTCTAAGTGATGGACAAGTGAAAGTTCAGGAGGAAAAAGATTCTTATTTAGTTGTTATGCCTTACAAGGAAAACAATTCCATTTTTGGAGTAATCGAGGTTGCTGTATCTACTAAGGATGTAGTTAAAAAACAACAAAATGTAATTTTATACTCAATATTAATTGCAATTATTTTAATATTAATTACTATAACTATTACGTATAGAATTATAAATAAAATAGTATCACCACTAATAAACTTAGCAGAAACCTCAGAATGTATTTCAAGCGGAGATTTAACACAAGGGTTCACAGTGGTAAAAGGAAATGATGAACTTGGTATACTATCCAGAAGTTTTGAACAAATGCTTGTTAATTTAAAATCTGTAATTACAGATATTCAAGAGTTTTCAGATAACATTATAAATTCCTCTCATGAATTAGCATCATTTTCAGAAGAGGTTAGTTCTACTTCAGATGAAATAAGTAGCACTATAAATAATGTTAAAAAAGCTTCTATAATTCAGGTACAAGAGGTAGATGTTGTAAGTAACAATATGGGAACTTTATCTGATAGGCTTCAAACTATGAATGAAATGATAAATATTTTACAAAATACTTCTAATGTAACTAGTGATTTAAGTTCTTCAGGAAAGGAATACCTTGTTTCATTAAACAATAGTATAAATGATATTGGAAGCTCATCTAAAAATATAAGCACTAAAATTCAAATGCTAAATAAAAAGTCATCTGAGATATCAACAATACTTCAAGTTATTAACTCTATATCAGAACAGACAAATCTTTTAGCATTAAATGCAGCAATCGAAGCAGCAAGAGTTGGAGATGCTGGTAAAGGGTTTGCGGTAGTAGCGGATGAAATAAGAAAGCTTGCAGAACAGTCACAAGGTGCGGCAATGAAGATATCAGATTTAATAAAGGATATATTAAATGAATCACAGGAAACTGTTAAAGTTGCAGAAGAATCAGAGAAGATTATTTCTGATGGTATACATACTGCTAAAAATACGGAAGATTGCTTTAATAACATAATACAAAATGTTCAAGCTATGATTCCACAAATACAAAAAACAGCAGAATTTATACAGTCTATAAATGAAAATAAGGATAAAGTTTTAGATTCTGTAAATAAGACTCTAGAGGTTACTAGTGAAATTAGCTCTTCATTTCAAGAGATTGCAGCAGCGTCAGAAGGACAAAGTAAATCTACTGATGAATTGGCTGGTATTGCGACTAACTTAAATAACCTAGCATTAAACTTAAAAGAGCATACAGATAAATTTAGAATTTAATGGAATGGGGGGAAAACCCCATTCCATTTTTTATAAATAATTTCTATCTGTATAAAAGTCGTTTTGTAGTGTATTCAGAGAGAGCATAGCTTTCAATAGTTGTTTTTATATCATGTAAATTTCCATATCCAGCCACATAACCATTTATGCGGGCAGCTAAGGTAGAGTTTACAAATTCTTTTGCAGAATCAAATTTATTTCTAATTTCCATCATTATTTTAGGATCCTGCTGAAGATAATATTTTTGATGATACATTTCTGCATAGTAAAAGGTGTTCAAAGGCAAAATTTCGGTATATACTTTTGTGTTTAATGAATTCTCTACAGCTATCTTACTTTCTATAGCAACTTGTTTTTGTTTTTCATCATTATAAAAAATTATAGACATATATTGTCTTGAATAAGGTTTATAGTTTGGTTCATGGCTGTCCCAGAAAATATCTAAAAGTTGTTTATAGGAAATTTTTTCAGTATCATAATCAATCTGAATTGTTTCTGAGTGATTCCCTAAATCACGATAAGTTGGATTTGTTTTTTCACCGCCGCAGTACCCAACTCGTGTGGAAACTACTCCATTTAGATGACCAAACTTGGCATCAGGACCCCAAAATCAACCTAAGGCAAATGTGGCTGTTTCTATCTTACTCACCTGTTATCACATACCTTTCGTATTTTAAAATATCTTATTTAATTGCTAAAATAATATAATTTTATTGTAGCTATGTTGTTTATAAGTTATATTTGCTACAAATATTTTGTGGTTAGATTTATTATATTCTTTTTAATGGTAAGTATACAAGCAAGTAAATTTAATAATCGAATTGATAAGTTTTAATGTAAACAGTAGTGGATAAATAAATGATGACACACATATATTATAAAATATATGTAATTTATTAAACCTGGGGGGATAAAATGAAAAAAGAACTACTAATTTCAATTATTGTATTCATATGTCTAATAATTGCTTTTGTATTTAGTGTAAAACTTACAGAGAATCAGAATAATATGTATATAAAGCAAAATTACATTGAAGAAACACGAATGAGAGGGGATAAAAACCTAACAATTGCACCTCCTTCAGAAAGGGCTATAGAATACCAACAGAAGAAAGTAGCTGTATGGGTAACTGGAATAGTCCTAAGCTTTTTCATACCAGCTTTATTTTTATTTAGTGGGTTATCTGCAGGAATTAGAAATTGGGCACAAGGAAAAAGTAGATTTGCAATTGTAGTTATAGTGCTTTACTTTATTATTTATTATTTTATAAACGCCCTAATTAGTTTACCACTGGATTATTATAGCGGCTTTGTACTTAAACATGCTTATAATCTTTCAAATCAAAGCCTTGGGAAATGGCTAGGAGACATACTAAAAGGTTTTGCAATATCAATTGTATCAGGTTCTATCTTTATTTGTGTGCCTTACTTTTTAATAAAGAAATCTCCCAATTATTGGTGGCTTCATATGGGAGTCCTTTTAATCCCAGTAATATTTTTCATGACCTTTATTTCACCTGTATACATTGATCCTATTTTCAGCAAATACGAAAAGGTCCAAGATACAAAGCTTGAAGCTAAGATTTACGATCTAATTGATAGGACAGGGATTCAAGATGTCAAAGTATATCAGGTAAATAAGAGCGTTGATACTAAAGAGATGAACGCATATATGACCGGGGTTTTAAATACCAAAAGAGTTGTACTTTGGGATACTACTATAAAGAACTTAACTGATAGAGAAACACTTGCAGTCGTAGCTCATGAAATGGGACATTACCTAATGGGACATGTTTGGAAAGCGATACTAATTGCAGGAGTATCAAGTATATTTATTCTTTATCTCATTAATAAAAGTGCCCTTTGGATATTAAGTAAATCTGGAGGAGTTTTCGGATTCACAAAACTCCATGATATAGCTTCTTTACCGCTAATTATGTTGCTTTTAACCATATTTACCTTTGTAGGTTCACCTTTTTCCAATGCATATTCTAGGTACACAGAAACTGAAGCAGATAGATTTGAACTTGAACTTACAAAAGATAATGAAGCAACTTTATCATCAACAATAAAATTACATCAAAACAGTTTGATTTTACCGACTACCGGAGTTGTATATAAGCTTTGGAACTACGACCATCCAACCTTTGAAGATAGAGTTAAGTTTGCAGAGAGTTATAAACCATGGGAAGATAACAAGCCTATTAAATATGACAAATATATAAAGGGAAAATAAGGAATGGGATTAAGCCCATTCCTTTTTATTATTTACTATAGAATTTCTTTATAGTCTCACACACAAAATCTACTTCTTCTTCTGTTATTTCAGGATATATTGGAAGGGCAAGGATTTTCTCTGAAATTCTTTCAGATACAGGGAAATCTCCTTTTTTGTATCCTAAATAACTAAAGCAATTTTGTAAATGCAATGGAATCGGATAGTATATACTAGTGCCAACTTCATTTTCTTTTAAGAAGGCTGCAAGGTCATCTCTTCTTTCTGCTAGTATATTAAATACATAGTATACAGGTTTCTGATCTCCTTTTATGCCAGGTATTTTTACAAACTCACAATCTGATAATCTTTCTTTATACCAGCTTGCTACGATATCTCTTTTCTTTATTGACTCATCCATATATTTTAACTTAACTAATAATACAGCTGCTTGCATTGTATCAAGTCTAGAATTGTAACCTATATATTCATAATGATATTTTTTAGCTGCGCCATGAACTCTAAACATTCTTGTTCTTTCAGCTAATGTATCATCATTTGTAATAATCATTCCAGCATCACCGTAAGCACCTAAGGTTTTAGTTGGGAAGAATGAGAAGATACCCATATCTCCAATAGAACCTGAATGTCTATATGAGGAACTATTTCCTTTCCATTTCATACCGAAGGATTCAGCAGCATCTTCTAAAACTTTCAGATTGTGCTTTGACGCTACTTCCATAACCTTATCCATATCTGCCATTTGAGAGAATAGGTGAATTGGTATTATACCGGCAGTGTTTGCAGTAATCTTTTCTTCAATTCTATTTGCATCTATATTAAATGTTTCTTCATCAATGTCAACAAATACTGGTTTTGCATTATGTTTAGCTATACAAGAAGTAGATGCTAAAAAGGTAAATGGAGAAGTTATTACTTCCTTGCCATTTTTAAATCCTAGTATATCTGAAGTCATAACTAAAGCATCTGTACCAGAAGCAACAGCTATTGCATGTTTGGCACCAGTAAACTCTTTAATTTTCTCTTCAAGTTCTTTAACCTCAGGTCCTAAAATAAAGCTGCCCTTAGCCATAACATCTAAGACAGCTTTATCAAATTCAGCCTTCTTTTCATTATATTCTCTAGTTGAAGTATAAAAATTAACTTTCATTTGGTTTTCCTCACTTATTTCATAGTTTTTTCTACTGCTTTTATAAGTTCTTTAGCTACATATTCAGCATCTTCTAGTGTAAGAAGAGAGTATAGAGGTACTGAAATCTCATTTGCATATTGTGCAAAAGCATTTGGATAATCTTCTATTTTATATCCAAGATTTTTGTAAAGGCTAAACATTGGTAGTGGAATAAAGTGAACATTTGTAGCTATATCTTTATCCGCTAATGTTTGAATGACTTCATTTCTTTGTTCTTCGTTAAAGCCTTTAATACGCAAAGGATATAGGTGATATGAAGTTACAGTCTCACCTTCTCTTTCGAAAGGTAGTATAGCCCAATCTTTTTCACCGAAAAGGCTAGAGTAAACATCAAATATAGCCTTACGTTTTTGAAGCATTTCTTCATATCTAGTCAACTGTACAAGTCCTATAGCAGAAGCCATATCAGTAAGATTACACTTATAACCATCTGTAACTATATCATATTTCCAAGCTCCAGCTTTCATTTTTGAAAGAGCATCCTTTGATTGACCATGTAGAGATGCTAATTTAAAGTCTTTATATAAATCTTCTCTGCCTTTAAAGTTATTGTTCCCGAAACTTAGGCATCCACCTTCAGCTGTAGTAAAGTTCTTTACTGCATGGAAGGAGAAAATATGGAAATCTGCTTGACCTCCAACTCTTTTTCCTTTGTATTTTGCACCAAAAGAGTGAGAGGAATCAGATACAAAAATTATATCTTCGCGGTTTTTAGATCTTAGTACCTCACGAATTCCATCATAATCCACAGGTATTCCAGCAAAATCTACAGTGTAAATAGCTTTTGTTTTAGGAGTTATAGCATCAGCTATTTTATTTATATCTATAATGAAGCTATCCTTTTCGACATCAACAAAAATTGGTTTAATACCTCTATGTAAACATACGCTAGAAGTAGCTGTGTAAGTATAAGGAGTTGATATAACTTCGTCTCCCTCTTTTATATCAAAAACCTTTAGAACAAGTTCTAATCCTGCAGTAGCACTATTTAATGCTACTACCTTACTAGTTTCTAAGTATTCAGCAAGTTTAACTTCAAATTCAGCAGTTTTGGGACCAGAAGTAATCCAGCCTGATTTCAAAACCTCAACGACTGCATCTATTTCAGATTGAGTAATATCTGGTGGTGAAAATGGAATTTTTTTATTCATTAAAATCAATCCTTCCTATATTAAATAAAATCACTTTTTCCCTTGAAAAAAGCCTGTATCTTTAGTTATATAAATTTCTCCAGTTTTACCAATTTCAACTTCTAAAAAACTCATAAGATTTTGCAGTTTTTCTTCATCAAGAACTCCTTTGGTATTACCAGGCATAGAAAATATATAATCTACAAGCGGCATTGGGTTTGTAACTTTTAAGCTATCATTATACCTTTTTAGTTTGACCTCTTTAAACCATTTTGAAACCTGTTCAAAACCATTTTCTATTTGAAAACTTTCTGTTTCACTCCAGCTTTCTGAAGTTATATTTTCAGAGTTAAACTTTGTAATAATTTCTCTCATTTCTTTCATATGGTTTTTGCCTATAGTAGAAGCATAAAAATGTCCGTTAGGTTTCAAAACTCTTTTTATTTCTGAAAAGGCTTTTTCCTTATCCGAAACATGATAGAGCATATGGTTAGCAACCACTATATCAAAGCTACAATCCTCAAAGGGAATGTTTTGAACGTCTACCTGCTCAAATTTAAACCTTTTAGCTTTACTGCCTAAGTTTTTTTTAGCATCTCTAATCATTCCTTGAGAAAAGTCAGTTAAAGTGATAGCTGAGTCTTCTGGTATCTTATTGAAGTTTTTCTTCCATAGAGTTCCGTCGCCACATCCTAATTCAAGTATAGAGGCTTTCTCGAGAATATCCATTTGTTCAAAGAACCAATTCATCCATCCTTGTTTATTGATACTAAAAAGCTCGTGAATTCTTATTCTAGCTCTTAAATTTGAAGCATTTTCGTATTGTTCTGACCATTTCTTATCTATATTAATTACATTAATTATATTTATAAACTTATCCCAATTTAGAACATGGTCGTTATCTAACATATGTACTGCTTCATCAATAGCTTTTATTACCATCTGAATATGGTGAATTTTCTCTTCCATTATTGATTTTTGTATCTCAAGAGGTTTTTTAAAATCGTTATCGCTTAAGTCATATTTCATAATGCTAGCTATATCATCTAGTGAAAGGCCTATAAATTTTAGTGTTAAAATCTTTTGAAGTTTACCAAAATCTTGTTTACTGTATAACCTGTGCCCGAACGCATTATAGGAACAAGGTGTCAGTAAACCTATTTTATCATAATATCTTAGGGTTCGGAGTGTAACTCCTGCTTTTTCAGCAAATTCTCCAATAGTATACAAAACTTCCTTTTTTTCAGACATGGAATCACCTCTACATAAAACATTTTACCACATGACGTTAGGTAAGGCGCAAGAGTTTTTTTCCAAAAGGATGCAAATTTTATATTTAATTTAGTCACAGATACGATTTTGCTAAGTACAATGAACTATGAGGTTATAATACTTAGGATGATAAGGAGGAATTTTATGAGCCGTAGGAAAGGCTGTAGGTATT
Source organism: Clostridium sp. CS1-1 (assembly GCF_056135525.1). Lineage (NCBI taxonomy): Bacteria > Bacillati > Bacillota > Clostridia > Eubacteriales > Clostridiaceae > Clostridium > Clostridium sp. CS1-1. The sequence goes on from NZ_CM148680.1 coordinate 1,873,942, forward strand.
GTAGGTATAGGTATTTTGGATGCTGTGATTACTGTAATATGTTGGGATTTGCACCAAATTCTCATTTTATATTGTTGATATTGTTAGCAAAGTTTTGGTTTAAGTACAGGGGTATTAGGGGGATTTTATAGGGAAAAAGTGACACATCTTAGACTTCTTAAAAAGCTATTACTGAAGTTTCAGAAATAGCTTTTTAAGAGGTCATTGTAAATTTTTTGAAAGCTTATTTAGGAGTTTAACTATACGCTTGAAACTTAATAAATTGTATGATAATATAAAATAAAAAACTGTATAGTCGGTTTTTTAAAATGTGGAGGATGTTATGTCACCAAAAATAACTGAAGAAGCTAGGAATTTAAGAAAAAGCTTAATAATACAACATGCTATGAGCCTGTTTTCTAGAAAAGGCTTCATGGAAACTTCTATAGATGATATTGTGGAAGCTTCAGGTATAAGCAAGGGAGGAATATACAATTACTTTAAGAGTAAAGATGAAATATTTTTAGCTATTGCAGAAGAGCGTTTTAATAAGAGACATGAGCTTATTAAAGGTTTCACTAAGGAGATGTCGAACAAAGATAAAATAATTAGTTATGTTGAGTGGACACTATATGGACAATTCGACGGAGAGGCGAAACTTAATGCAAGATTTACTTTTGAATTTTGGTCTGTATTATCAAGGAATAAGGATACATCAGATAAAGCAAAGGAAAGATATAAATTATTTTACAACGATCTTTCAGCAATATTGAAAGAAGGAATAAAAAGTGGAGAATTTGATGAAAGATTAGACATAGATTCAATGGTATATATAATCCTGTCAACCATGGATGGAATAGTATTTTGTAATAGTGTTATGGGTATCCAAATTGATGAGGCCATAGTAAAGGAGTATATAGACACAATACTAAATAAAATTATAAGCAAAAGTTATTAAAATATTATAAATGGGGGAAGTATGATGATAGTTTACAAAAAATGTTCAGAGGTAGATGAAGATCTTATTTATGAGGCATTTAGAATTGGATTTTCAGATTACATAATAAAAATGGAAATATCTAAAGATTTATTTTTTAAAAGATTTTTCGGACCAGAAGGAAACCAGTTAGAAACCTCTTTTTTAGCTTTAGATGAAGACAAACCTATCGGAGTTATATTAGGAGCAATTAAAAACTATGAGAGTATTAAAACAATGAGATGTGGAGCATTGGCAATACATCCTAAGTATAGAGGAAAAGGAATTAGTAAAAAACTTCATGACTTACATAGAGAAATAGGGATTAAAGCAGGCTGTAAGCAATTATTTTTAGAGGTTATATTAGGAAATGATAGAGCAATTAAATTTTATAAAAAAAATGGTTATGAGAAGACCTATGATTTAAGTTATTTTTCACTAAATGACCTAAGCAAGCTATGCTTTAAAGAGAGTAAAGATACTCTTATCAAAAAAATCAACTCTGAAGAACTAAGGAAAGTATTTGAAAATCTTAAAGACACACATGTAAGTTGGCAGAATGATATGGAGTATATTGAAAAATCTGAGGGGCAGGTAACCTTTGGTGCCTATAAAGATGATATTCTAATTGGTGCTGCTAGCTTAAATAAAAGTGCGAAAATAAACTTTTTGTGGGTGAATTCTGAGTTTAGAAATAAAGGTATAGCAACAAATTTAATAATAAAATGTATTAATGAATTGCAGCTTGAAAGATTAAGCATAGGATTTGCTAATAATTCTTCCTTGCAAAGCTATGTGAAAAATAAAGGATTTACAAGGGATAATATAGGTCAATATGAGATGTACTGTTCAATCTAACTATTTTTATGGTATTATCAATGAAGCGAAACTTGAATCAGATGAGATTAAACTCTACTTGATTTTCAGTTGAATGAATTCAGAGATGTAGATGCTTGTAACGCATAGTTTGAGAAAAGTGCTGATTTGAAAGGTTGGATACTTAATGAACGGATTTTATGGTCTAATAGGTGAAAAGTTAGGACATAGTTTTTCTCCTAAAATACATAATATTATCTTAAATAAGTTAAATCTAAAAGGAGAATATAGTTTATTTGAAATACAAAGAGATAATCTTAAAGCGGATATAGATGAGTTAAAGGGTAATGGCTTCAAGGGATTAAATGTAACTGTCCCTTATAAAATAGAGGTAATGAAATATCTTAATAATTTATCTCCTGAAGCAGAGAAGATGGGCGCAGTGAATACCATTCTCTTTAATGAGAATGTTCTTACAGGATATAATACAGATTATTTTGGTTTTGGTGCTTCATTGAGAAAAGAAAACATTGAAGTGAATAAAAGAAGAACTTTGATATTAGGGACTGGGGGAGCGGCTAAGGCCGTGGCACATTATTTAATTGATAATGGCATTAATGATGTCGTTTTTGTAAGCAGAGACCCTAAGGGGATGAAGGAAAAGTTAGCTAATGGCAGCTTTTTTATAGATAATACTAGAAATAAAGAAAATAGTATAAATATGTTTAAAATTATATCCTATGAAGAAATCTGTAATATAAAGAATTTTGACATAATCATAAATTGTACTCCTTGTGGAATGTATCCAAATGTAGAATATAGTCCAGTAGAAGATAAAGGCATGTTGATGGAGTTTTCTACTGCCATAGATTTAATCTATAACCCAGAAGAGACTCTTTTTTTAAGGCAGGCGAAAAAGATGGGACTTAAAGCCTTTAATGGACTTTATATGCTGGTTGCACAAGCAGTAGCGTCGCAGGAAGTTTGGCAGGGAATAAAAATTGAAGATAAATTAGTAGAGGAAATATACGAAGATATTAGGGTGATTATGTATGGTAAAGCTAAATAAAAATATAGTATTAATTGGTATGCCTGGATGTGGAAAAAGCACAATAGCTAAAATTTTGGCTAAAAATATTAATGTTAGACGAATTGATATAGATAAGTCAATAGAGAGAGAGACTGGAAAGAGTATAGCCGAAATATTTGAAGAAGGAGAAGAAAAGTTTAGAAAGCTTGAAAGAGAAGCTGTTCAAAAATATAGTAGGGAAAGAGGTATTATTATTTCTACAGGTGGGGGAGTAATTAAAAATTATTCAAATATTGAAGTATTAAAGCAAAATGGAATAATAATCTTTATAGATAGACCACTTGAAAATATTGCTCACAATTCAAGTATTTCTAAAAGGCCTCTTTTAAAGGATGGAATGCATAAGTTATATGAGCTCTATGATGAAAGATATGAACTTTATAAGAAGTGTTCAGATTATAGGATAGTTAATGATGGAACTCTTTATGATGCTGTTGAGAAAGTAATAAAAATTATAAACAAATAGATGTGAATTTTATACATTATTAATAATATAGTAAAAAGGATTGTATTTCCAAAATTATCCATTTATAATTATACTATACTATAGTATAAAAGGGTGGTACAAATGGAGATAACAAATAAGAGACAAAGGCGTGCTAAGAGAAAAAGAAACAAAGAAAGAAAACAAATACTTTTAGCAGCAACAGTTGGTGTTGTAGTAATTGCAGTAGGAGTTATATTTAAGCTAGCAATATAAGAAACAGCCTATTTTAGGGCTGTTTTTTTCATATTTAAAATATCCTATGGATTTGTAAAATTGAAAGTCTAATATAGTTAGGAGTATTGGATATATTAAAAATAGAGTTGAAAAACAGTACATTAGAAAAAACATTTCTAAGCATTAGTTGAAGTTAAGATTTCAACTGATGCCAAGAATTCTGTTTATCATTATAGAAAGAAGTTAAGTATGACTGAGGTGGAAAATAATTGATTCGAATAATAACTGTAAATAAGAACTTAGAATTAAATAACTACACATCAATTGATAGCTTATCAAATCCAAATATAGATTGGTATTGGGTGGATATAGAAGATCCAAATGAAGGCGAGGAAAAGCTTCTTAGATACCATTTTGGATTTCATCCTTTAGCAATAGAAGACTGCATGCAGATATCTCATAGGCCAAAACTTGACTACTATGGAGGTTATGATTTTTTTGTTATAAATGCATTGAATGAAGAAACACTATGTCCCGAAGATGTAGGGCTGTTTGTTGGTGAGAACTACATAGTATCAGTACATAAAACTCACCAAGATGAGTTAGATTATGCCTGGGAAAGAATTTCAAGTAATAAACATGCCTGGGAAAAAGGGCCTACCTATGTTGCTTATGCAATATTAGATAAAGTTGTTGATCAGTTTTTTCCAGCAATATATCAAGTAGAAGACAGTTTGGAGAAAATTGATAATAACATGAATCGGCTACCTGTGCATAAATTAGTTGATCAAGTATTTGATATTAGAGGAGATTTATTACAACTAAGAAGGATTGTAAATTCAATGAGAGATTTACTATATCGTATAGTAAATTCAGAAAGATTAAATTGGTTTAAGGAAAATAAATTTTATTTTGCAGATATACATGATCACTTGCTTAAATTATCGGAAATGATAGAGGCAAACAGGGATGTAACAGCTGATATGAGAGACAGTTATATGTCAATAAACTCAAATAGAATGAATACAAATATGATGGTTTTAACAGTTATTTCTACGATATTTATACCACTTACATTTATTGCAGGGGTTTACGGGATGAATTTTGACTATATGCCAGAACTTAGATGGAAGTATGGATATTTTGCAGCTTTAGGATTTATGGGAACGCTAGCTGTATTTATGTTTTTATGGTTTAAGAGAAAAGGATGGTTTGATGTTTATAAATAAAAATTCCACTCATCTGGCAATTAATAAGGTGAAATAACCTTTCATAGTCATATTAAAAATTTTATATAATGAATCTATTTCTTCTAGCATATATTTATTCTGTTAGGCTATTTTTGTTGTTTAAAAAGTAACCTAGAAGGAGGCGTATATTATGCTGTCAAGAAATCTAGATAAGGCAAGGGATGCTTATCAAAAGAAGAGTGTTGAAGATACCATAGAAGCACATAATCAAAATAAAACTAGTGCACAGGAAAACCATAATCAAGAGCAAGGTCAATATATTAAAAGTCTAATTTATGGAGGCTTAGATGGTATTATTACAACCTTCGCAGTAGTTGCTGGAGTAGCAGGTGCAGCACTAGAGCCAAGTGTAGTACTTATCCTAGGTTTTGCTAATCTTGTGGGAGATGGTCTATCCATGGCTATTGGAGATTATTTAAGTACTAAAGCAGAAATGGAATATAAGGAACAGGAACGGAAGAGAGAAGCCTGGGAGGTAGAACATTATCCAGAAGGTGAAAAACAGGAATTAAAGGAATTATATATGACTAAAGGAATGAGCGAAGAGGATGCTGAAACCGTAACAAATATTATTGCTAAAAACAAAGAAGCTTGGGTAGATATTATGATGGTTGAGGAGCTAGGTATAATTGAAGAAAATGAATCCCCAGTTAAGAACGCCTTAGTAACATTTTTTTCTTTTGCGGTATTTGGATTAATCCCTTTAGTAGCATATGTCTTTTCTAAATTTATTCCAGGTTTGAACGTTGGAGAAAATACGTTCTCCGTTTCTTGTATGCTAACGGCCTTAACTTTATTTACACTTGGTTCACTAAAGGTTAAAATAACTGGTAAAAATTGGTTTAAGTCTGGTTTAGAGATGCTTATAGTAGGAGGGCTAGCGGCTGGAGCTGCTTATTTAATCGGAGTTTTACTATCGGGACTTGCTTAGAATAAATTTGTGTGAATTTTACAAAAAATTATTGAAATTTTCGTTTCCTTAATTTAACATTAATATATGTAAACATTGTTTAGTTGACAGTGGACTTTTGAGCAGCCCACTGTTAACTCAAAACTATTAATTTTAAGGGGGCTTTAGAAATGAGTGTAACTGAAATATCCGTTAAAAGGCCTGCGGCAATAGCGATGGTTATTGCACTTCTCATTGGTCTTGGGATAATAGGTTATAGAAGTATGGGGGCAGACTTATTACCCTCGATGAATATTCCTGTCATTACAGTATCGACAGTATATAGTGGAGCTGGGGCAGATGACATAAAAAAAGACATAGTAAAGCCATTAGAAGATGCTGTTTCGGGAATAAGCGGTGTTGACAAGATTCGTTCAACTTCTAGGGAAGGAATAGGAACAGTCATTATTACATTTAAGATGAGTGCAGATTTAAATTCTGCAATGATGGATGTTCAAAAATCTGTAGATAATGCTGTAGGAAAGCTGCCTAAGGATGCAAGTAAGCCTGTTTTATATAAGGTAGATACGAATGACATGCCAGTGCTAATCCTTGCCTTATCAGGAAATGGCGCTTTCGATGAGCTATATAATCAGGCAGATAAAGTAAAACAGTCTATTGAAAAGATACCAGGAGTAGGACAAGTTTCGCTTTTAGGGGCTGACAAAAGAGAGCTGATGGTAAAGCTTGATAAGACTGCATTAGAATACTATGGAATTAATCTTAATTCTGTATTTAATAAACTTAAAGCTGATAACGTAAATATGCCATCAGGTCAAATTAAACAAGACAAGGTAGAAGAATCCATTAGAGTTGTTGGTGAGTTTCAAAACATTGATGAAGTAAAAAATATACTTATCCCAACAATGAGCGGTGGAACTGTTCGACTAGCTGATGTTGCTGAAGTAAAGCTTGAATATCCAGAGGAGAGTCAAATCTTAAAGTTAAGTGGTAAAAAAACCATAGGTATCATGATTCAAAAGCAAAGCGATGCTAATGTAGTTGAGGCTGTAAATAGCGTGAAAAAAGATTTGGAAATAATTAAAAAGACAATGTCAAAGGATATGAATTTAGTAGTAGCCAATGATACAACTACTTTTATAACTTCTTCATTGTCGGAGATTAAACGTAATCTAATAGAAGGAATAATAACTACAGCAATTGTGCTATTCTTCTTTCTTAAAAGTTGGCGTTCTTCTTTGATAGTTTTAGTGGCGATACCAACTTCACTAATTGCAACTTTTTTTATGATGTATGAATTTAAATTCACCTTAAATATGATGTCTTTAATGGGTTTATCTCTTTGTATAGGTATACTTGTAGATGACTCTATAGTTGTCCTTGAGAATATTCAAAGACATTTGGGTATGGGGAAAAATCCTATCCAGGCAGCTATAGAAGGACGTAAAGAAATTGGAATGGCAGCTGTGGCAATAACACTCTGTGATGTTGTTGTATTTGCACCTGTTGCATTTATGTCTGGTATAACAGGACAAGTCTTTAAGGAGTTTGGTTTAACAATAGTTTTTGCAACATTATTTTCTCTTTTTGTTTCTTTTACAGTAACTCCAATGCTTGCATCACGTTTACTTAATAAAAGTGGTACAAAAATAGGTAAAGTTAGAAATAATATAATATCTAAGATACTTAACAGAGGCTCAGGATTATTTGAAAAAGCTACTAAGGTTTATAGAAGATTTCTTCTTTGGTCACTTGAAAATAGAGCAAAAGTGCTAATTTCAGTTAGTTTATGTGTTATTTTAAGTATAGCTTTGATTCCAATGAAAGTTATAACAACTGAGTTTATGCCTCAAACTGACGAGAGTTTCATTTCAATTGACTTGGCACTTTCACCAGGGTCTACTTTAAAACAAACAGATGCAAAGGTAGCAGTGGTTGAAAATTATTTACGGTCATTGAAAGAGGTAAAACAGTATTTTACAGTAGTGGGAAATAACAATGATAAAGCTTCAGCAATGATGTATGTTGAGATGGTTCCAAAAGATGAGAGAAAGAAGAGTCAAAGTGAATTTGCAGCAGAAGTCCGTTCTTGGGGTAAGAAAATGGCAGGAGTTGACTTCACCGTAAGTGAATCTCAAATGGGAGGCGGAGGAGGAAGCAATAAGCCTATATCCATAAACATATCAGGTAATGATGCTCAAACCTTAAAAGAACTGTCGAATGAAGTTGAGAGTATGGTTAAATCGGTAGCAGGCATTACGGATGTAAGCAACTCTTCAAGGACAAATAGCAGTGAAATAAGACTAAAAATAGATAGACTTGCAGCATCTGAGTACGGAGTATCAACATCAGATATTGCATCTATTTTAAGAACAGGAATACAAGGATCAACTGCGGGAGTATACAGGGATAACAGTAACGAGTATGATATCACTGTAAAGTTTATGGACGGCCAGATAAAAACTGCGGAAGATATTGCCTCAGTAAAAATTCAAAACTCATCTGGAAACTTGATTCAGTTAAACCAAGTAGCTTCAATTTCACAAGCAGATGGTCCTCAATCAATATCTAGAGAGGATAGACAGGATGTAGTTACAATTTCAGCTAATATGTATGGAAGACCACTAGGAAGCATTAATGAAGATATTAGAGCAAAGTTAAGTGCCATATCACTCCCTATAGGCTATAGTATAAATTATGGTGGAAGTCAGGAGCAGATGGGAGATGCTTTTGGAGCATTAATAAAGGCATTAGCTGCATCAATAATTCTCGTTTATATGATTTTAGTAGTTTTGTATGAGTCTTTCCTAACTCCATTTATAAGAATGCTATCGCTACCTTGTGCTATAATAGGTGCACTTTTAATACTAGCTATAACAGGGAAGTCATTAAACCTAATGTCTATGATTGGGTTAATAATGCTTGATGGACTTGCATCTAAAAATGGTACTTTATTGATAGACTATACTAATACACTTATGAAGAAGGGAATGAGCTTAAAGGAAGCACTGATAAGCGCTGGAACAACTAGATTAAGACCTATTATTATGACATCTATGACCATGATTGTGGGAATGTTGCCTTCAGCACTGTCTCTATCAGAGGGAAGTGAAACTAAATCTAGTATGTCCTGGGTAATAATAGGAGGTATGATTGCTTCAACTATACTTACACCTATTGTACTTCCTGTAGTTTATACTTTGATGGATGATTTAAAAGAGAAGGTGATTAGGAAACGTAATAAGATTTCAATTGTTCCAGAAATAGATGGGTAAGAAGGTTATTATGCCTTAAAGGAGAAAACCGTACGCAAAGGTAAAGTGTGCGGTTTTTTTATATTAATAGAAATTTAGTATGGTCTTTTTTTCTATTAACTGCTAGAATTATTAGAGGCTGTTATAAGTTAGTGAATTTATTTAGTTGACAATTGACAACTGTTTTGAGTTTACTACAATTTAGAATACAAGGTAACATACTATAAAATGGTGAAATACTTGACACATAATCAAAACAATAAAGGAAGGATACTTGAAATATGGGAAAAATATTAGTACTCGCAGAAAAGCCAAGCGTAGGTAGAGATTTAGCAAAGGTTTTGAAATGCAATACAAACGGACATGGATATATAGAAGGAAGTAAGTACATCGTAACATGGGCTCTAGGTCACTTAATTACACTAGCTGATCCAGAAGCTTATGATGAAAAGTATAAAAAATGGAGTATGGAAACACTACCTATGCTTCCAAACAGAATGAAGCTTACTGTTATAGGGAAGACTGCAAAGCATTTTAGTGATGTTAAAAAGGTTATGAATAGAAACGATATAGATGAGCTTGTTATAGCTACAGATGCTGGTAGAGAAGGAGAGCTTGTTGCAAGATGGATTATAGAGAAAGTAGGGTTTAAAAAGCCAATAAAACGTCTATGGATTTCTTCTCAAACAGATAAAGCTATACAAGATGGGTTTAGAAATTTAAAACCAGGTAGAGATTATGAAAATCTATATCAATCTGCTGTGTGTAGATCAGAAGCAGATTGGATTGTAGGTCTTAACGTTACAAGAGCTTTGACTTGTAAATATAATGCTCAACTTTCGGCAGGAAGAGTACAGACTCCAACAGTTGCTATGATTGTTGCAAGAGAAGAAGAGATAAAAAATTTCAAGCCAAGAGATTATTATAGTATTATGGGAAATGCTAAGGGGTTTTCTCTTCAATGGCAGGACAAAAACGGAAACATAAGAACCTTTGATGAAAATAAAGCAAAGGAAGTTTCTGCAAAAGTTACAGGTAAAAGTGGAGTCATTGTAGATGTAACTGAAAGCGATAAAAAGAAACATGCTCCTAATCTTTACGACTTAACAGAACTTCAAAGAGATGCCAACAGAATATTTGGTTACTCTGCAAAGCAAACTCTTTCTATAATGCAGAGATTATATGAAAATTATAAGATTTTAACTTATCCAAGAACAGATTCAAGATATATTTCTAGTGATATTGTGGATACTCTAACGGATAGACTAAAAGCAGTATCAGTAGGGAATTACACTAAATTTGTAAGTGAAATACTAAAAAATAAGATTAAGGCTCATAAGGGTTTTGTAGATGACAGCAAGGTTTCAGATCACCATGCAATTATACCTACTGAGCAAAAGGTTATCTTAGCATACTTAAGCAGTGAAGAAAAAAATGTTTATGATTTAGTAGTTAAGAGATTCTTAAGCGTTATGCTTCCTCCTTTTGAGTATTTGCAGACTAACGTTAAGGCGGAAGTAAACGGAGAAACTTTCATTGCTAGTGGAAAGATAGTTAAATCTAAGGGCTGGAAGGCTGTTTATGATAGGGATAGCGATCTTGACAGCAGTGACGATGCAAATGAGAATGAAGTTAAAGAACAACTTCTACCAATGGTTAAAAAGGGCGATAATATATCATTTACTAAAGTTAGCGTTAACAAATCACAAACAAAACCGCCTGCAAGATTTAATGAAGCAACATTATTATCCGCAATGGAAAACCCTCAAAAATATGTTCAACTGGATAGGGAAGCTTCTAAAACTTTAGGAGAAACAGGTGGACTTGGTACTGTTGCAACAAGAGCAGATATTATAGAAAAGTTATTTAACTCTTTTTATATAGAAAAGAAGGGTAAGGAAATAGTGCCAACTTCAAAAGGAAAGCAACTTATAGAACTAGTACCATCAGATTTGAAATCTCCTCTTTTGACTGCTAAATGGGAAAGTGAGCTTGACTTAATTAGTAAGGGAAAACTAAGAGGTCAAACTTTCGTAGATAATATGAGAGGGTATGCTACAAAGCTTGTAGAAGATGTAAAGGAAAGCAAAGATAAGTTTAAGCATGACAATCTAAGTGGACAGAAGTGTCCTAATTGTGGTAAATATATGCTTGAGGTTAATGGTAAAAACGGAAGAATGCTTGTTTGCCAAGATAGAGAGTGTGGTCACAGAGAGAATCTTGCTAGGCTTACAAATGCAAGATGTCCGAACTGCCACAAGAAGCTTGAGCTTAGAGGACAGGGGGAAGGACAAATCTACGTTTGTACAACTTGTACCTTCAGGGAAAAAGCAGCCTCTTTCAATAAGAGATTTGATAATAAGGAAGGCAAGAACAGTAAAAGAGATGTAGCAAATTATATGAAGAAGATGAAACAGGAAAGTGAAGCTCCGATGAATTCTGCACTTGCAGAGGCATTGGCTAAACTAAAACTATAGTAATACTGAAAGTGAAAAATAAACATAAATGTTTTTTATGGGATTAGTTCAACTAAAATAGGGCGAGAATAATATTCCAATTTAGAAGACAAAAGTTGAAAATATAGAAAAAACAGCCCCCTAAAGCCTTTAAGGTCAGGGGGCTTTTAATTACTATATGTTTTCCTGTAGATAATTACCGGTATTCATCCTTAAGTTGATAATTCTGGTCATAATGTGTGCTATGATGATATAAGATAGGTGGAATTTCCGAAGTGAATATCAACCGGCTTTAGTAAAAAAAAGAAGGTGACAAAGTATTATGGAATTAGATAAGAAAACAACTCGTACAATTGCAATTTTGATAGCTTTTACAATTGTACTTTACCTGGGGTTAAATAATTGGCATGTTGTTACTGGGATACTGGTATATGGATATCAACTGGTATTTCCTTTCGTTTTAGGAGGATGTATTGCATTCATACTGAATATTCCCATGATATTATTTGCGAAAAAGCTATCAAGTGTGAAAGATAAGAAAATCGAGATATTTATTCAAAAATACAGCGTAGTTATTAGTTTGATATTATCTTTCCTCTTGGTAGCAGGAATTATAGTTTTAGTTTTGTCTATTGTTATACCTCAACTTGTAGCTACTGCTAAATTATTGCCGGAAGCAGCTAAGAATGCATCGGTGGTAATGCAGAAATGGGTAGAAAATAGGGAATGGCTATCAAGAGGTATGGTTAGCTGGATCAATAGTATGCAAATAGATTGGGACAGTGTATTGAATAAATTGAAATCAGCGGCATTCAGCGGAGCTGGCTCAGTGATGCTATCAACTATGGGATTGGCAAGCTCTTTAGCGAACGGTATTGTAAACCTTACATTAGGTTTTATATTTGCTATCTACATATTGCTTCAAAAGCAAAAACTTGGAATTCAGTGTAAAAAAATATTATACGCATTCCTATCAGTAGAAAAAGCAGATTCTATTTTAGAGATAACAGCACTCACTAGCCGTATTTTTTCTAATTTTATTACTGGTCAATGCATGGAGGCAGCAATCCTAGGCATGATGTTCTTTGTGACAATGATTATCTTTAGATTTCCCTATGCATTGGTTGTAAGTATATTAATTGCTTGTACGTCACTTATTCCGATTTTGGGTTCATTCATAGGATGCGTGGTAGGAGTATTTTTGATTGTGATGGTTAATCCAATGAAAGCAGGTTTATTTCTATTAGTTTTTTTAGTACTTCAGCAGATTGAAGGCAATGTGGTTTATCCAAGAGTTGTAGGCAATTCTGTTGGACTGCCATCCATTTGGGTGCTGGTTGCAATTACAATCGGTGGTAATATGATGGGAGTAGCAGGGATGATTATCTTTATACCGTTATTTTCCGTGGCCTATGTACTGTTTAGGAAAGAGGTAAATAGAAGGTTAATAAAAAAGAATTTGACAGTATCGTAAAATCCTATGAACAATAGTAATAAGAGGTAATACATTTAGGGATTAGCACCAAAAATGTGTTGCCTCTTTCTTATTTTACGAACAAAAGCAACCTCAATAATGGTTTCTATTAATAATGTTATAGTATCTATACCATTCTTAAATAGCATTCGAGATACTTTTCAGAATCTAATCCAACAAGTCTATTACTAAAACTAACATATGTTTCAATATAGCAAGAAAGCCTGGAAAAAATTTCAAGAAAAGATATTAACAGAACAATAATAATTTAGTGGCATAACGAGAATAATTAATATAGTTAGGAGGGAATAAAAATGAAAAAATACTTATGTTTGGTTTGCGGGTATATTTATGATCCAGCGGAAGGAGATCCTGATAATGGGGTGGCTCCAGGAACTGCTTTTGAGGATACTCCTGATGATTGGGTGTGCCCAGTCTGTGGAGCGGGAAAAGAAGAGTTTGAAGTAGTAAATGAATAAGATAAAATTAGCTTAGATTGTAATTCATATGATGAATTACAATCTAAACCCTTATATGTCTGCACTACTTAATAGTTCTCTTAAAATGGCCGCAGAAGTTTTTAATGAATTTAATTCATCTAAACTTAATGGAACTTCTAAAACTTTCTTAACACCAGATAACCCAACGATTGAAGGAATTCTAAGATATATATCCTGTAGCCCATACTCTCCATTCACTAGAGTTGAAACAGTCAAAATAGAATTTTCATCTCTTAAAATTGCTTCTACAATTCGCTTTATAGCTAAAGCAACAGCATAATAGGTAGCACCCTTCCTTGTTAATCACTCCGTATGCAGCATTTATAACACCTCCAAGATATATATCTATATGCTACTTTTCAGTTAAAAATTTAGTTATCATATTTTTAATTATAAGACTGTAATAATAGTGCTACTGTGATTTAAATCAAATAATAATTCTTATTGTAAGGTTATTATTAGATGATAGTTAAAATGCCAGCATAATAGGAATGGAATCTCTTGTAATGACATCTGTTATAAGCATATTAATTATAGGACAATATATAGAAAGAGTCGCAGCAACAGTTCTATTTACCAAATTGGGTTTCTTAGAAGCAAAAGTGCATAGAAGAGGTCTAATAAAACTACCATATAGTCATAAAATAATTATTATAGATGAATAAAAATTATATAGTTCCTATAATAAGTTAACATTAATATATATTTGGGGGTAATAACATGGATTTACAAACTAAAAAAGATATTAGGAGGTTTATAATAGAAAGGAGAGAAACAGTTAGCTTTGATATAAGAAAAGAGTGGGATAGTAGCATATTTACCAAGCTAGTGAATAGTGAGTTTTACAAAAATGCCAAGGTCATATTTGCTTTCGTAAGTTTTAAAAGTGAAGTAGACACTCATCAAATTATTAATCGAGCTATCATGGACAAAAAAACTGTGTGTGTACCAAGAATTAAAACAAAGGAAAAAGGAATTGAAATTTTTAAAATAAATGGCTTATCAGAGTTAAAAATAGGATATCATAGTATTTTGGAACCTTTAGAGAATTGTCCTCCAGTTAATAGTAAAGATGTAGATCTAATACTTATGCCTGGAGTAGCTTTCGATAGGCAAGGTGGCAGAGTGGGGTATGGCTTAGGTTTTTATGATAGATTTTTAAATGATATAAACAGGAAAGTTGACAAAATAGCACTTGCATATCACTTTCAGGTATTGGATCGAGTTCCGATGGATAAGACCGATGTAAAGATTGATGGAATTATTACTGATAAGGAAATCATATTAGCGGAAAATCAACTAGGTATTTAGTCTTTATTGTTTTTTTCTGTTTATTAATTTTGATTTGAATCACAGTAATTTTATTAAAATACTCTTATAATTAAGTCCATAAAGGTAAAAATTAACTCAAAAACTAAATACATACTTAATTCTTCTATATTAAAGAGCTCAATAGAAAAGGAAACAATACTTGCTGAATTAGATTTGTTTAGTATGTTTATGAGTTATTTACTAAGTAATTTAAAAAAATTATTATAAATTTGGAGGGAATATAAGATGATAGAAGTAAAGTTTTGTGAAAATAATTTCAGTTATGGAACTGATAAGTTAGTAAAAGAGATAGAAGAAAATTTTAAAAATGCAGAAGTATTTGTTGAGCCATGCCTTGGATACTGTGGAGATTGTGCAGTTGGGCCATATGCCTTAGTAAATGACGAGTTGGTTAAAGCTGATACAGTAGAAGAGCTTTATGAAAAAATAAAGGAATATCTTAAATAAAACTCTGCAATAATACAAATGCTAATTATAACTAATGTTTAATAAAACTTATCAGACTGACATGAATGAAGAAGTGTTTGAGAAGGATTTTAGATAATAATATCCCCATGATTTAAGAAACTTTCCGTAAATCATGGGGATATGTCATCTATATACAGTGATAGTGAAAAAGAATATTTTTCCACTGGTGCGTGGGTAGCATCATTCTCCTAAAAATGACTTGAGACTGTGCATGCGGTTCTCTTCAGTATATCTATATACGCCTCTATTTCCATTACCAACGTATAGAACAGGATCTAACTTAGAATACATTAACTGATTTTCATTTCCTAAAAGATCAGATGAAATATATCTCCCCTTTACCTCAGCTAGGACAAGAGTATAAGCTTCAAAGTAGTTCTTTTCAATTGTATCCTTTAATGTGCATTCTATTGAGATAGGCATTTCCTTAATGTGTGGTGCATTTATTATATTCGATTTTACCGGGGTTAAGCCAGTAGAATCAAATTTGCTAAAATCAGTTCCAGAATTATGACCACAAAGATCTATTTCTTTCATAAAAGTTTTGTCTGGTATATTAATAACGAAATCTTTAATTTTCTTAATTTGATTTATAGCGTAGATTTCTTTTTGAAATCCTAAACATATCATATCTCTCAATGAAAATGATGATGATATTGTAGTAATGTTTGGGACACCATTTTCATCGTAGAAGCTTACCAAAACGATTGGATAGCCATAATATAGCTTTTTATAATTAACCTTTATTTTTTCCATAGTAAATTCCTCCTATTTATTAAACTTGATAACATTCAAATATATATCAGTAAAAATAACCAATTAAGATATTTATTTAAATTAAAGCATCGATGAGAGACCAATTTGGCTTCCAATTCTATTAATCCTTGCAAGCTCAATTATAAAATTATCATTATAAAATTAAAATGATTCAAATCACATTTACTAATTACTTCTTTATTAATGTGATTTTAAAATTCACAATTATAACTTTAAATTTCAACATTTTATGTAAAAAGCTAACTTTGCATAATATTTTCAAGAGATTTAGTAATGATTATTATAATTAAAAATATGTGAGTTGAATCACATATTCCTAACATACATATGGCCTATAATATAAACATATCCAATATCCATCCATAATACTTAAGTGAAAGGAATGATATGTTTGAAATAAAGAACATATCGTTTCTTTTATTGAACAAACAAATTAACATAAAGGGTTATTTGTAAAGTTATTATTAATTTTGTAATAGCCTAAATTAACCTGAAAATAGATAACTTTAAATATCTATATTAGATTGTTTTACAAAAATAAAAATGGTGGTGAATTAAATTGAGTAATAAAGTGATTATAATTGGCGGTGGTATTGCATCTATAAATGCAATAAAGGCAATTAGGGAAGTTGATAATGAAACAGAAATATATCTATTTCAAAACGAAAGGTTTTACCCATATAACAGAATAAGATTGACAAAGAGTTTGTTCGATAATCTTGAAGAAGAAAAGATACTGCTTCAGAAAAAAGAATGGTATAAATTAAATAATGTAAATTTACATTTGAACAAGAATGTTGTTGAAATTGACATGAATAAGCAAGAAATTATTTTAGAGGATGGAAGCAGATTTGAGTATGACAAGTTATTGCTAACAAACGGGTCAAGTAATTTTACCCCACCTATAGATGGCATAAATAAAAGTGATGTTTATACAATAAGAAAATTAAATGATATTCAAAATATAAAACATAGAATTGATGATAAGAAAGTTATACTAAACATCGGAGGGGGGATACAGGGATTAGAAACTGCATGGATTCTTAGCCAACACGGTAAAGATGTTATTATTGCAGAGGTTCAACAAAGGTTGATGCCTCGTCAGTTAGATGAAAAGGCCTCAAAGATTCTTCAGAAGGCAATTGAGAGTTTTAAAATTAAGTTGCTTTTAAATACTCAAGTTAAAGAAATTATTGGAGATGAATTAGTAGAAGGGATTATAACAAAGGAAGATAAAAAAGTTGATTGTGATATGGTTGTTTACGCAGTTGGTATTAAACCTAATATAGAATTATTTAAGAATACTCCTATAAAGACTAATCGTGGAGTTATAGTTAATGATAAGATGCAAACAAATATAGAAAATATATATGCTGCTGGCGATGTGTCTGAATTCAATGAAAGAGTAAATGGACTCTGGAATACGGCAATAGAGCAAGGGAAAACAGCAGGCTATAATATTGCTGGTAAAGATAAAATATATCCTAAAGTAGTACCTGTAACAACATTGAGTGCTTTTAATATTTCACTATTTTCTATGGGAAATGTAGATGAGCAATATTGTACTCAAACATTATTAGAAGAATCATCAGACAGTTCATCTTATAAGAGAATATTTATTCGAGATAATAGGATAGTAGGAGCAATTGTGATAGGAGATATTAAATATTCTCCTATATTAAAAAATGCAATTGAAAAAGAGAGGGAACTTAAAGATTTAGATTTATCTAATATTTCAGTGAGTGATTTACTGGGAAGTTTAAAAAATAATTAATTATACTAAAGAACCCGATATACTCAGGAATTTGAGTGTGCCGGGTTCTTATTGCTTGTTAATTGTCATTAATTATTCATACCTTAGTGCCTCAATAGGATCCAGTTTTGCTGCCTTATCTGCAGGATATAGTCCAAAGAATATACCAACTGCTGATGAGAAACCAAACGCTAATAGTATTACTTTTATTGAAATCGCAATATCTACATGTATCATTGAGCTTGCAATTTTACCTAAGGATATACCTAGGATTGTTCCTATAGTTCCTCCAATTAAACATAATATTACAGATTCCATTAGGAACTGAATCTTAATATCGTTTGTCTTAGCCCCTATAGCTTTTCTAATTCCTATTTCTCTAGTTCTTTCAGTTACAGATACAAGCATTATGTTCATAACCCCTATTCCTCCAACTACTAGAGATATTGCTGCAATTGCACCAAGTACTAATGTTAAAGTGCTTAGCACCTTATTTATTGTATCTAGTTCCTTAAATCCTTGTTGAACAGAATACTTGTTACTATTTTGGTGTTTATTTTCAACAAGTCTTACAATTTTAGAACTTATTGAATCAGCATTTGTCATATCAGAAAGCTTTACAGATACAAAGCTTATATCTGTATTTTTTAAAATTTTATCTCCTATTGTTATTGGTATTACCATCATTCCTGGCATATTCTCTCCAAAAGCTGAACCTAAGCTTGCATTTGGATCTTCACAGATTCCTACTATATTTACTTCTATATTTTTATCACCTATATTTAGTTTTGCTCTTTCACCAACCACATCTGTACTATTAAAAAGCTGTTTAGCAGTGGCGTCATCTATCACCGCTACATTTTTTCTAGTATCTAGATCATGGTCATTAATATATCTTCCGCTAATCATCTTTATCTTATCTAGTTTAGCCGAATCAGCATTTGATGCAGATACACGTACACGCTTAGATTTATTTTCTGTTTTTAATGAACCCATTCCACCTAAGCTTGGAACTATTTCTGTAACCTCAGGTATCTTGTCTCTTATTAATTGTATATCATCAAGTGTGTAATAATCTCTCTTTTCAATATCATCAGTAGAAGAGTTCATTTGAAGGTTTATAACGTTAGTTCCTATATCGGCAAATTGTGCTGTCATATACGCTTTTGCACCATCTCCTATAGAAACTATGGTGATTACAGAGGATATACCTATTATTATACCAAGCATTGTAAGAAAAGACCTTAATTTATTTGATTTTACACTTTGTAAGGCAGATTCAAAGCTTTCTCTAACATTCATAAAACTTACCCCCTTACTATAGTTCTTTCTATAACAGGATTGTCTGAGATTATATTTCCATCTTTAAATACAATTGCCCTTTTGGTATGATTAGCTATATCTGGCTCATGTGTAACCATAACTATTGTCACACCTTCCTCATTTAATTCTTGAAATATACCCATTATTTCTTCACTGGATGCACTGTCTAGGTTTCCTGTTGGCTCGTCTGCTAGCAAAATAGCTGGATCATTTACAAGGGCTCTTGCTATGGCAACTCTTTGCTTTTGTCCGCCTGATAATTCATTAGGTTTATGATGAATCCTATCTAGAAGACCAACTCTTCCAAGTGCCCATTTTGCTTTTTTCTCTCTCTCAGCTTTAGATATTCCAGCATACATCATTGGTAATTCTACATTTGCCATAGCTGTAAGTTTTGGTAGAAGATTAAATGCCTGGAATACAAAGCCTATTTTTTTATTCCTTATAGAAGCTAAACTGTTATCATCTAAAGTAGCTATATCTACACCATCTAAATAATACTTACCATCTGTGATTCTATCAAGACATCCGAGTATATTCATTAATGTAGATTTTCCTGAACCAGAGGCTCCCATAATAGCTACATACTCTTTCTCTGCTATCTCTAAATTAATCCCCTTTAGGGCTTTTAATTGTATAGCTCCTGTATCATACACTTTAATTAAATTGTCCAATTTAATTATCACTTTTTCTTACCTCCAACTTTACTCGCTGTGTTATCAGCAACTATGTCTCCTTCTCGAAGACTTTCAGGAGGATTTATTATATACTTGTCTCCTTCTTTTAATCCATCCATTAATTCAACATCATAATCTGTTTCAAGCCCAGTTTTAACATACTTCTTCGATACTTTCTGTTTATCATCTACTACATAGATATATTTCTTACCAGAGGATTTTTCATCTTTAATTCCATCAAAACCTACAGTAAGTGCTTTTGACTTTTCATTTAATATGATTTCAACATCAGCTTCATATCCTGCTTTTATATTTTCATCTGCATTGTCTAAAGTTACTTTAACATTTACCTTATATTCTTGATCTGTACCGTTAATCTTTGTCTGAGCCATTTGTCCAATTTCCGTAACTGTCCCAGTATAGTTTTTACTTGAACCCTTTACCTTGATTGTTGCCTTCTGACCTTTTACAACCTTAACTGCGTCATACTGATTCATATCAACGGTAACTCTATATTGTGAATCATCATCTACAATTACCATATCTCCTGTTTTAGGTAATTGACCTTCTTTAGCATCCATTCTGATTACTTTTCCATCAGTAGTCGCTCTAACATTACAATCCTCTATTTTTTTATTTAAATTGTCAATATCAGCTTGTACAGATGATGCCTGATTTCTTTGGTTAGTAACTTTATCACCGCTTGTTGAGTTTATGTTGTTTAATGAGTTTTGTGAATTAGATAATTGGATTTCAGCAGTTTTAACTGCATTTGAAGCATCTTCTGCTGTCTTCTGTGCTGCATCAAATTCACTTTGTGATATTGCTCCGGAGTCAAAAAGTGATTTGCTTTGCTGTAGTTTCTTAGTCGCATCATTATAATTACGCTCAGCGTTATTTAAAGTTATTTCTGCTTGAGCTACTGCATTCTTTGCACTAGTCCTATCATTTGCAATGCCTGTACCAGTAAGTTGATTTAAGGTAGATTGAGCATTAGCTAAGCTTAACTTTTGCTTTGCAAGTTGATTTTCAAATTCTGAAGCATCTAATTGAATTAGTATGTCCCCTTTTTTTACTTGCTGTCCTTCTGAAACTAAAACTTTAACTACTTTTTGAGTTGGGCTTAGGGTTATATCATTTCTAAGTCTTGCCTCTATGTTTCCTGTTGCAGAAACAGTTTGAGTGATATCTTTTTTTACAATCTTGCTTATGCTAACTTGTTTTACTTTAGATTTTTGGGCTTTTGCATAGGAAGATGCTCCTATTCCAACAACTGCAAGAACTATTACAGATATAACTATTACTTTTTTCTTTAACTTGATAGATTTTATAAATTTCATGTTTATACCTATCTCCTTATAATTTTATTGATGTCTAGAGTTACACAAACAATTATACACTATATATATTGTTGTTTAATATCACATTTTTCTAAACTATTTCTAAACTTTTTATAAACAATTGAGGATACTAGTTGAAATATTATAATTAGAGGAGAAGGTTATAGCTTGTTCCTAGGAATTACAGTTACTTATTGTAAGACTTTATATTGTATTCCTTCTTTTTCTTTTTTAGTATTTGCAGTTGTTTTCGATAAATAATATCATGGTATAACGTAAAATTGTAAAAGGAGGAATCCTAATGGGGAAGAAGATTAATTTGAGAAGCATACGTAGTAAATTGATAATCAGCTTGATGGCAATATGGTTACTTCCCCTATACACTTTAGGAACTGTGGCATATTTTCAAGCTAAATCAATTATGACTAAAAAGTTTGAGGTTACAAGTAAGCAAACTTTAGGGAAGTTAACAGGGGATTAGATAATTATTTTCAAGCTTTTGCTTCTCAGATTACAATGCTATCAAACAATATAAATCTCGTGGAAGCACAAGTTGTAGCAGAGAGAATAGGTTTTGCAGAGTCTCTCTTAAAAGATGTTAAAGAAAGTAATGAGGATATATTTAGCACCTATTTTGGTACCGAGGATGGAAAATTTATAATATATCCTCAAGGTGAAATGCCAAAGGACTTTAATCATAAAGAAAGACCATGGTATAAAAATGCTATAGAAAATAGAGGAAAAATTACTGTCTCAGAACCTTTTAGAGATTCTAGAACTCAAAAGACTGTGGTTTCTATTTCTAAAACTGTAGAGTATAACGGAAAATAGTAGGAGTTGTGTCAGAAAACGTAAATTTAGAAGTGCTATCAAAAAAAATATGAGCAAAATAAAAATCGGTAATAGCGGATATGTATATATTACTGATAAACATGGAGTAATGCTGGCTCACCCAAAAAATGAAAATATAGGAACAGGCGTGGCAACTAAGCAAAGTTTTTGGAATGCAGTGAAATCAAATAATAGTGGTATAGAAAAGTATATATATCAAGGATCTAATAAATATGCAAGCTTTATTACAAACGAAAAAACAGGTTGGAAACTAATTGCAGCTATGGATGAAAGTGAAATAAAAAATGATACTAGTTCTTTTCTAAGATTCCTTAAAATAATACAGAACATAGTTACTGTTGTTGCTATACTTATAAGCAAAGGAATAGCTAAAAATGTTAAAAAGCTTGATGCAGCCTTTAATAGTGCAGCAGAAGGAGATTTGACTACAAGAGTTAACATTAAATCTAAGGATGAGTTTGGAATTCTTGGTGTTAATTTTAGTAAGATGATGGATAATATGTCGAGGCTTATGCAGGAGGTTGAAACTTCGGCTAATACTGTTATGAAGGCTTCAGTAAATTTAGCAAGTGCATCAGAGGAAACATCCGCTTCTATTGAACAAGTATCTCATGCTATAAATGAGATAGCTGAAGGAGCTTCAGAAACCGCCCAAAGCGCTCAACAGGGAGCAGAAGAAACCAATGATTTATCTCAAGGTATACATAAGATAACAGTATCTGCAGGGGAAATGGATTTAATATCTAAGGATACTCAGAAACTTGGAGGAAAAGGATTAGAGTTAATTGAGATATTAGGTGAAAAATCTAATAAAACGAGAACTTCGGCTATTCAGGTAGGAACCATTGGTGCAGATGAGATAAGGAAACTTGCTGAACAATCTAGAAACTCAGCAGAGGATATTAAGAAGATTATAGAAAATATACAAGCTAAATCATATACGGCTGTAAAAGCAATGCAAGAAACAGAACTAGCTGTCAGTGGTCAAGATCAGGTAGTAAGAGAAACTCAAGAGATTTTTGACGAAATAATAGAGTCAGTGAATCTTTTAGTAGAAAAGACTAAAGAAGTGAAAAATGATTCTTTTAAAATTGATACTCAAAAGGAAAAAGTTGTTGCTCAGATAGAAAATATATCATCTATATCAGAAGAGACAGCCTCAGCAACTGAGGAAGTTTCAGCTTCAGCACAGCAGATAAATATTACAATGGAAGATGTAACAAGACATATGGAACAATTGCAGGAGCTTTCAGGCAAACTACAGGAGGGGATTAATAAATTTAAGATTAAAGATTAAGTAAAAAATTTTTAGCTAAAAAAGAGAAAAGTTCTTTGATTTCTATAAGTTTAAGAGTGTAAAATAATCTGTGCAAACTTCAATGTAGATATAATAAAAAATTAATATCCTAAGGAACACAGAATATTACACTCTATTTTTGCTAACTATATAAATAGAAAGCTATTTAGAAATCCATCTAATTAATTCATTAACAGGTTTTCTTGGGGTTGGATTTTTTCAATATCAGCATAATCCAAATATATAAATGCAAGTACTTCATCCTTTTCCTTTAATCCGAAATCATCCATCACCACTTATTACAAAAAATCTCCAAGGTTCTGTAAGATATCTATTTGGAGCCCAGGTTCCTGTTCAAATTATTTTTTCTATAAGCTCCTTAGGAACATCTTGTTCTTTTACTTTGCCTATTGATCTTCTTAATTTAATTGCTTCTATAACATCCATAGTTAATCTTCATTCCGTTATATTTAAAGTTTTTATAATTTAAAATATTGATTATATTATGTGCTTAATTCTTATTTCTAATAGCAATATGAGTTATTGTATTATGCCTCGGAAGATCTAGAAGAGGAAGATCAGAAAATAAGAAATTTGATTAACGTTACTGACTTACTTATTGATGGTCCTTTTATAAAGGAGCAGTTTAATTTAAGCCGTCCTTGGGTAGGTTTATCTAATCAAAGATATCATTTTTTAACTGATAGATATAAGGAAATTGAAATGGAATTGTCTAGAATAAAAAATAAGTTGGAGCTAAGAGTTGATAGAAACGGAAAACTTTTTGTAAATGGCATGGGAGATTTCGAATTGATAAAAGAAATGATTGTGAAAGTTTAATGTTGAGAATAACGGTTAATGATGGTAGTAAACTGATTGTCAGTTTATTTAATAAATCTGAAATATAGCACGAAGTCGAATAAATTTTCCGAGTTAATAAGTTGTACATAACAACAATATGAAAACAGAGATTTGTCAGGGTATAAATCTTCATTTTCATAAGCAACTAAAGTACTCAGATGAATCAAATGAACGGATTCTTAAATTTAGGATGAATCCTATCATGTATCAAGCATTGGCAGACGAACTTGATGAGATGCCTAAGTGCGCCGAAAGAATGAAAGAGTATGGTGAATTATCAAATATTTCATTGGTTGTTATTGGCCGTGATCCAGAGCATTCTATTCAGATGATCAATCAAGGAATGCCCGAACAGCAAGCAACAAAGGTAGAAGATGTTTGGTAGCATTTGATTAAAAATCAATTAAATTTATCACTAAATAGTCACTACATTTTGGCAGATTATTCAGGTCACGGTGTTTATGTGGACAATCCTTGTATTATTGTAACAACAATTATTTCATTATTAGATTAAATATAATCCATCCTAGAATTTCTACAACATTACCGAATGTCAATATAATGAAGTAAGTAATTGTAAGCACTTTGAGACTTATAGAATAGGATTCTATGATTAGCTTGAACACTAAAAATAATAGAATATTATTCAGCTCCTTTGGATATTCTCAGTTATGAGTACAAAAACATCACGAAAAATATCCATAGGGGCTGAGTAGTATCCTGCACAAAGCCAAAGAAGAAGATCAATAAAATGAAAAGTCATGCCATAGAATAAGTCGTGCCTAATTCTAAGTCTCTAGTATCACAATAGTTGATTTATGGAGCGAAAGTGTCATAGTGGTAGCAGAGCGAGTATTTGACTAGGATTTATAAAATAAGGATAAGGTTCTAATCAGCTTTTAGTCCAGCTCCACATAGAGGTATTATAACTTTTCTCTCGAAACTAAGATTATTTTCCTTAATGTAATCGAAGAAACCAGCAAAAGTTGCATCCGTAGTTGGCTCTACATAAAATCCTTTTTAAGATAGATACTTTCTTGTTTCAATTATCTTATCTTCTGGAGCGATAATGATTTCGCCGTCTGTATCTCTTATTGCCTCAAGTATTTGTTTGCCTCTCATTGGAGCTGCAATAGCAATTCCTTCAGCTAAAGTTCCTAAATTAGTCGTTTCTTTAACTGAATTCTTTTCTTCTTTGAAAGTAGTGTATATAGGAGAACAACCTTGAGCTTGAACAGCAAGGATTCTTGGCATTCTATCAATAAGTTTGAGTTCAAATAACTCTTTAAATCCGTAATAACAACCTAAAACTAAAGTGCCGTTTCCTACGGGAATTACCAATGCTTCTGGTACTTCGCCATTTAACTGCTCATAGATTTCATAGGCATGGGTTTTTGTGCCCTGGTAGAAGAATGGGTTGTATACATGTCTAGCATAAAAACCATCTCCTCTTTGAACAGCCTCTAAAGCAGCCTTTGCAGTATCCTCTCTAGTACCCTGAATAACAGGAATTTTCGCTCCATGAGAAGAAATTATCTTAATTTTTTAGTTGATGTATCTTCATGAACATATATGTCACATTCAATACCTGCTCCATTTGCATAGGCTGCTATCGAGTTACCTGCATTTCCACTGATATCTTGTATAACTTTTTTGACTCCAAGTTCTTTAGCCTTTGCGATAAGTACTGCAGCTCCTCAATCTTTAAAGGATAATGTAGGCACCATATAGTCCATTTTTACTAACAAGTTCGGATTATCAAAGAGAAGTTAACCCTTCACCCATTGAAATGTCTTTCCATAAGGTAAAGTTTTCATCGAAGGGAAGTGCCTTTAGGTATCTAAACAGGCTTCATTCAGTATTAAAAATATCTTCTTTCGTAAATCTAAGATCAAATTTTTCAAGGCCTAACATGCCACCGCAATGACACCTAAAAACAAGTGTTTAGGATCATGTTTTTTTCCACATTCAGTACAAACGTAATTAATCGACATATACTCATCCTCCATTAATTGAAAATTTTACTTAGGACTTTACTTAACTAGTATTTAGAAACTGCTGCAATAACTTCTGTTTCAACTTTAAATTCAAAATGTAAGTCTCTTGTAGGAACAACTAAACTGAAATAAACACTAAATCATTATGTAGGATTGCCTCAGTATAATGACCAGCAGGTTTTAAGGCATTGTTTGTAGATATATAGTTCACTAAGATTCCCCCTCAATTTTTTTAATCTCATGTAAATAACTATAAACAGTTACCTTAGATATATTTAGTTTCTCGGCTACTTTTTTAATTGCTCCTTTAATAAGAAATATTCCTTTTTTGTCCATAAATTTTGTTGAATCTATTTTATCTTTTCTTTTTAAATTATCAATATCACTGGTACCAATAATTTTATCTATTAAATCATCCACTATTTCCATTACATTATCAAAGGGCTCTACATCTTCTTGAATTTTTTCCTGCTTAATATTCATAAAATCATCTGAAAAATCCTTCATATTCTTCATGGTTTCTAAATCATAATTTACGCATAGAGCGCCGATAACTTTTCCTTTAGAATTTCGAATAAGAGCAGTAGAGGATTTTATCTCTTTACCTTTTTCAGTAATAAACTTATAGTTTGCAGTATAATCTCCATGAAACTCTTTTGATAACAAAATATGTTTAACTAAATGGTCAAATGATTGGCCAATCTCTCTTCCTATTACATGGTTATTAACTACATAAACTACTCAGTTTTGAGGAGCTGATAGATCATGAATTATAACCTCATAGTTCTTGCCAAAGGTCTCGGCTATTAAGTTAGCAGTTGGTATAAATCTTTCTAATTCTTTATTTAATTGAACCAATAGAATCTGCTCCGATCACATAAAATTTTATTTTAAAATATATATTTATATAAATTATTATATATTAAATCAATATTTATATACACCATTTTACAGGAAAATCGACTAACTTCATCTAAAGAAATGAAGGAATTAATTGCTTCTAAAGTATCTTGATGAATTTCGCTATTTTGTGTCTTTTGCACGAAAGTGCTTAATATTAATTCTTTTAATATTTGGTAAGAGATAGCATTTTTAATTTCTTGAGGACTCTGAAATTTATATTTAGAGAAAGATTTATGTATAAAAGGCAACATGACTACAAAGCTGTAGGCGATAGCCAGTAAGTTAGTATAGTTTTCTAGTGCTTCTTTATTTCTTACCATATAGTTACCAAATGACCAAAAGAATTTATGTTGATAGAAAAACACCTCAATGTTCCATCTAAACTTATAAGCGAAAAATGTAATAAAATTTGGTTTTTCTTTATCAGCTGCACAATCATCTACAGTGTAATTCTTAAAAGCATAGATTTCTGATGGTTCTATTGAACAAATATATATTCTGACAGATAAAAATTTATTAGTATCAGTAGTTGTTACTGCCACTAAAATAGGATTATCAAGCAAGTTTGGTAAGACTTTTCTTGTTGCAATAAAATAATCTCCCTCTTTGTGATAGTCAAAATCTTTATAGTTTAATTTTATACCTCTTTTTCTTGGGCGACCTCTTTTACCTGTAGGTTCTGGACATAAATCATATAGGACTGTATCAGAACGGACTGCCACTATGATATGTAGATTACTATAGTTTTTCAACATATTAAGAAAAGGCTTTTTAGTATATCAACTATCGCATAAAACTATAACCTGGTAATCAGTAAGCGGTGGCATTATATTTTTTATCATTTTGCTTGCAATTTTAAGCTTAGTTTCATTCTTGTCATAAAGCTTATACCCTACGGGTAAAGTAAGATACTTAATTTTTCCAGAGAAAAGTATAGGAATACTTATGACAAGAGATACAAAACAGTGACCGTTTAAGAATGAGGTACCATTATGTTTTGTATGGTCAAAAAGTTTACCATAGCAATCAAACTTATTTCCAAATTTAGCTTGAAGAGTATTGTCTGTAATTAGAAATATAGTTATAGCCGATCTTAATTCTTCTGGAATAAATGTTAAAGCTACCTTTACTGTTGATAGCATTAAACTCTCTACCGAGAATTTGGTGTAGGATAAAAAATAGTAGAAACTGTTAAGAGATTTCTTCCAATACTTGCTGATAAAATTGGCATATAAAAATTTTACTGAATGAACCTCTTGAATAGAGAGTATAGCTGTAATAAGCAAAACAAATATATGAAAGCTACGCTTATAAAAGCAGGGGCGATATTTACTTAAGTAATTTTCAGTTGTTTTAATTATTGATTTTTTGTCAATACTAATCATAGTACCAGATACTTCCTATCAATGTTGGTTTCGTTCAAGATTAGTATTGATATTAAAGAGGTATTTGGTACGTTGTATTTTTTGGTATTTTTAAATTACTTGTAAAGTGGTGTATTTATATATAAATATTGATTTAATATATAAATTTTTATCTGTATGGCAAATCAACATATGTATTCTAGGACTACATCACATCAGGACAAACGCATGAGTTAACAAAATGTGAATATCCACTTTTTATTAAAAATATGCTGTATAATCAATAAAGAAAGATTAGCAGCATATTTAATTTATAGACATGTGCCTTAAAATCTTTTAGCCGCTGGGCTTCTAAAGTTAAGTGTATTAATGTTTTAAGATATTTGTTTTAAATTTATATAGAATTTTCCACAAAAAATAGAGTTAAAATCATATCCTATTCTATCGGCTTTTGTTTGACTCAGTATAAATCAAAAATATACATTTCTAATAAATTTATTCTATACTCTTTTGCAGCCTACCGGCTATGCTATCGCATTTAGAGGAATAGAAAAAAACAGAATAATTGTCCCCAAAATAGGAGGCAAATACATTCTTTGTTTTTTGAATTTGTATTAAACAGTGTATACTCAAGTTTATATACAAATTCAAATTCAAGAAAAGAGGGTTTGCTAATGGATAATAAGGACTCATTATTTATTAATTATTTTGGAATTATTAAAGATATAAGGCAACAAACAAAAGTTAGACATAAACTTATAGGCATTCTATTTATATCTGTTGTAGCAACAATTGCTAATGCAAGTGATTGGAAAGATATTGAGATATTTGCAAGAAAAAGAGAAGAATGGTTTAGGAAATTTCTTGAGCTTCCCAACGGAATTCCTTCACATGATACATTTGAAAGAGCTTTCAGATGGATAGATTCAAAACAGTTTGAAAAGTGTTTTATCCACTGGGTTAGAGAAATAGCTGCGTTATCAGACCGTTCAATAGTTGCAATAGATGGTAAGACTATGTGTGGAGCCTTTGATACAGATGATAAAAAATCTCCAATCCATATTGTAAGTGCTTGGGCAAGTGAAAATGGAATGGTACTTGGACAGGTGAAAACAGATGAAAAAAGTAACGAGATAACAGCAATTCCAGAATTATTAGATTTGATATTTGTAAAGAATTGTATTGTGACTATTGATGCTATGGGAACACAAACTAAAATAGCTGAAAAGATCAGAGATAAAAAAGCTGATTATGTCCTTGCACTTAAAGGAAATCAACCTAATTTGTATAACGATGTGGTAGATTTTTTTGAAGATGCTGAAAAGACGAACTTTGAAGGGTTAAAAGTGAAATCCTGTACGACTACAGATAAAGATCACGGACGTATTGAAACAAGAAAGTATTTTTTAGTTGAAAATGTAGATTGGCTTTCCATGAAAGATGACTGGAAAGGATTAAAAAGTATTGGAATAGCTATACGTGAGTGTGTAGTAAAAGATAAAAAAACAGTTAAAAAAAATACTTTATTTCCTCTTTAAAGGACTCAATAGAGGAGTTTGGAAATGCTGTGAGAAAGCATTGGGGAATAGAAAGCACACATTGGTTTCTTGATGTTGTATTTAAAGAAGATACTCGTAGAGTAAGAAAAGATAATGGCCCTCAAAATTTAGCGCTACTAAAACGAATGTCTCTAAATATTTTAAGAGAAGACACTACAGAGCCAAAGTATAGCTTGAAATCTAAAAGATTCGCTTCTTCTATAGATAATGATTACCTTGAGCAGGTACTTATCAAAAACTTTATATAGTAAAACAAAAGATGTATTGTATACCAATTACTGGGCATATCCTGAAAAAGGACTACTTTGTTTTCTATACAAAAAATCCTAGCGGAGCTAATAAGGTCCCTGAAAAATTTTGTTTTTACTCAAATAAAAAATATCAGGGCTCCCATCATTAAATATTTTCCTGCCATATAATGAGCCATTGTAGCATTTTTAATCCCCTTTCGGGGGGGTTAGGAGAAAAAAATATTCATGCGTTTGCCCTGAGTATATTCCTTTTTATTATTGACATAAATGAATTTTTAATATAACATTAAAAAGAAATTCAAATTTATGGGGTGATTACTTAGAATGAGCATTTAATCTTATCCGATTATTACTTTCTTTAAATAGAATTGCAAAAGCTTTAAAATATCTTTTGATAAAAGGATATCTTATTAAAGTTTGCTATAAACTACTTAGAGTTATGGATAGGATTATGTGATTTGTAGATTACCTTATATTTTTATGCACTTATTAGATTAATTTTAAGCAAATTATGCGATAAATTGATACTTTCTGTGCTCGGAATATTTATGTGATGATATCATAACCTTTCCTTAACTTAGTATTGAGGAAAGGTTTTTTGTTTTATCTAAAATTATAGAGTATTGAAAGGATGATAATTATGACGAATATAAATAAGAAAAATGGACCTTCTCCAGATGAATTATACCCAATAGAAAGAGCGAAAAGTCTTTGTTTTATTAAAAATGTTGTTAAAAGTCAAAATATCATAGTAGGGGACTACACCTATTATGACGCTTTTAATAACCCAGAGGATTTTGAAAAAAACGTATTATATCATTATGACTTCATAGGAGATAAATTAATCATAGGAAAATTTTGTGCCATTGCAAGTGGCGTAAAGTTTATTATGAATGGAGCTAATCATAAAATGAAGGCATTTACAACTTATCCATTTGGTATTTTTGGTTCAGGTTGGGAAGCAGGAATGCCTGAGCTTAAAGACTTACCTTTTAAAGGTGATACTGTGATTGGTAATGATGTCTGGATTGGAATGGATTCAACAATTATGCCCGGTGTTAAAATAGGTGACGGGGCAATAATAGCAACGAAGTCAGTAGTTACTAAGGATGTTCCGCCCTACTCAATAGTAGGAGGAAACCCAGCAAAAGTTATTAAAAAAAGATTTAATAATGATATAATAGAATTATTACTTAAAATCAAATGGTGGAATTGGGAGATTGAAAAGATTACAGAAAACATACCAGTTCTATGTAATGAAGATATAAGCAAATTAAAAGAATTAGTTTAAAAAACTTTCTATAGATAACTTCAAATTTTTACACCTTTACTATCAATTTGGTTAGTAAAGGTGTAAAAAGTGCATACTTGCACATGTATATAATTAATCTATAATAAGTTATATACAACATGTGCAAATAAGACCACATTGTTACAGTTTTAAATACAGGAGGGGAAATGTTATGCCTAAAACATATAACTTATATCAAGTTGATTCATTTACAAAAGAAAGGTTTTCAGGAAATCCTGCTAGTGTAATAACCAATGCTGATGGGTTAAATGAGGAGGAAATGCAGAAAATAGCAAGAGAGCTTAACAATTCAGAGACTGCTTTTATTTTTGTTTCAGACAATAAGGATTATGATGTTTACTTGCGTTATTTTACCCCAAGAAAGGAAGTTCCAATTTGCGGACATGCTACAATAGCTGCCCATTATGTTAGAGCTATTGAAGGAAACCTAGGAAGTTCAAGAGTTATACAAAAAACAGGAGCAGGAATACTTCCTGTTGATATCATAAAAGACAAAAAAGATTTTAAAATTATTATGACACAGGGTAAAGTTGAATTTGGTGATTATATCTCCGGTGAAAATAAAAGAATTCTATTAGATGCTCTCAATATATCAGAAGAAGATTTGTTACTTAATTGTCCGATACAAATAGTGTCAACGGGCCATTCAAAGGTTATGGTAGGTATCAATAGTAGAGAACTTTTAAATAACCTAAACCCAGATTATAATGCACTTTCTAAATTAAGTGAAGGTATACTCTGTAATGGATATTACATTTTTACATTTGATTCTGATGAGGAAGAAATTCTAGTAAAAGGGAGAATGTTTGCACCAGCTATAGGTATTAATGAGGACCCAGTAACGGGTAATGCTAATGGACCATTAGGTGCGTATTTAGTTCATCATAACTTAGCAAAATACAATGGTAATACCTTCAAATTTAAAGCTAAGCAAGGGGAAGCGATAAAAAGACCAGGAGTAATAGAAGTCGAAGTTAAAGTTGAAAATAGTAAACCTGTAGAGGTGAAAATAATTGGAGAAGCAGTTGTAATATTTAAGTCAGAATTAACTGTATAAGTACTTAAAAGTTTGAGGTGAAAGCTAAATGCAAAGAACTTATGAAACGGTCAGGCTTCATCTAAAAGTGCTAGACCAGACCTAAGAAGGTTTGGTGTTAGACTATTATGTTATAAATAGAGGATTTTTAGAAGAATGGGAAGATTATATACATATAGTCCTATTGAATGATAGTATGTAATATTTTCTCTAAGTTTGTGCATTTTAGATTATTAAGTAGAATTAGAGAGCTATATAATTATTGACATATTGCATATAATATAGTAGAGTATTTAGTAAATAAAAAGAAAATTCTATGAAGAGAAGAGTAGTTAATAATTAAGTACACAAAGCGAGTGAGGATTGGTGCGAGCCTCATTGGAAATTTATTGATGAATGACATCTCGGAGAAGTTTATTTGAAATTAAGTAGAATAAATCGGTTACCACCGTTAAAAGGTTTAGAGATATCTTTGTTTTGCTAAGATTAAGCAGGATGGCACCGTGAGTATAGCCTCACTCCTACACCAGGAGTGAGGCTTTTTTACTTTTGTTAAAGGTGTTTTATTAATATTCTTGTGCTGTGCGAAAGTGGTGCTATATTTTTAAATTCGCTCAACTAAGAATTAAACGATATTTATTTATCAGATGTTTAAGTTTCACTTTGTGAGCTGCTTAATAGTATAAAACAAGATAAAGTAGGATGGCACAGCGGGTATTACCTTCGCTCCTAAATGGAGCGAAGGTTTTTTTGTTTATCTTCAATTCTAATGAAGTTATTACAATTTAACAACTATTAAAAAGGAGTGATTTACATGAAAAGAACACTAATCAATGAGCTAGAAGGAAAATTAAATAGTAATGTTATAGTAAAGGGATGGGTTCATAGAGTAAGAAAACTTAAGAGCATTACTTTTATAATTTTAAGAGATAGAAGCGGATTGGTACAATGTGTAGTAGATAATAAAGATAATAATATATTAGGATTAAAATGCGAAAGCGTAGTAGAAATAAAAGGTTTAGTTAAAGACGGAAAAAACTCATTGAGTAACTTTGAACTAGCAGTAGAAAGTATTAAGATATTAAGCAAAGTAAATGAAGATTTACCAATTGAGATAAATACTGATGAGTTAAATGTCTCTCTTGAGACAATGCTTAACAACAGAGTTTTAAGCCTTAGAAATGAAAAAAAGAATGCTATATTCAAAATTCAACATCTTATAGTTGAAGGATTTAGAGAATTCTTATCGAATGAGGGTTTTATAGAAATATTTAGCCCAAAGATTGTTGCAGAGGGAGCCGAAGGAGGAACATCTCTCTTTAAATTAGATTACTTCGGAAGAGATGCGTATCTTGCACAAAGTCCGCAGTTTTACAAACAAATGATGGTTGTAGCGGGATATGAAAGGGTATTTGAAATAGGAAACTTTTTCAGAGCAGAAGACCACGATACTGCAAGACACCTAAACCAATTTACCAGCATGGATCTTGAAATGGCGTTTATTGAAGATGAGAATAATATTATGGACATAGAAGAAGAGTTGTTGAAGCATATATTTAATAAGTTAGAAGAGAAAGCTGTAAAATACTTTAGATTACTAGATGCTGAAATTCCTAAAATATCAGTTTCTATACCAAGAGTACAATTTGAAGATGTAGTAAAAATATTAAAAGAGAATTTTAATAAAATAGTAAATGATAATGACTTAGACCCTGAGGCAGAAAAACTTATAAGTAAATATGCAAAGGAAAAGTTTAATTCTGAATTCAT
This sequence comes from Clostridium sp. CS1-1, assembly GCF_056135525.1. NCBI lineage: Bacteria > Bacillati > Bacillota > Clostridia > Eubacteriales > Clostridiaceae > Clostridium > Clostridium sp. CS1-1. The sequence goes on from NZ_CM148680.1 coordinate 1,908,180, forward strand.
CTTTGTTACAAATTATAGTAAGGATAAAAGACCTATGTATACAATGTCTAAAGGTGAAATGGGTACAAAATCCTTTGACCTTATATTCAGAGGGACAGAAATAACTTCAGGAGGTCAAAGAATACATGAATATGATATGCTAGTTGATAGCTTTAAATATAAAAATTTAAATTATGAGAATTTTGCTAGCTATGTAAATGTATTTAAATATGGAGTGCCACCACATGGAGGGCTGGAAATAGGGCTTGAGAGACTTTTGGCTTTGCTTTTAGGTATAAGCAATGTAAGAGAAACAACTTTATTCCCAAGGGATAGAAGCAGGCTAACACCTTAAAACTATATTATAATTTAATAAAAAATTACAGTTTAAAATTTAAATTGTAATCATGGGGGGATAAAATGATTAGGAAATTAAAAGAGCAAGATAGAGAAATAGTCTTAGACTTTTTAAGTGAGGAGCCTTCCATAAATCTATTTATTATCGGAGACATTGAGTGCTTTGGCTTCGATGAAGAATTTCAAGAAGTATGGGGAAGCTTTAATGAAGGCAATGGACTAGAAGCTGTATTATTGAGATTCAACGAGAATTATATCCCATATTTTAAAAATCAAGACTTTGATATCTCAGGATTTAAGGGTATCATTATGGCAGACACTACAAGAAAAATGATATCAGGTAAAGGAAGTATTGTATCGAAATTTAAAGATGTACTAAGAAATCCAAAGGTAAGATCTACTTATTTCTGTGAGCTATCTAATGGAAGTAGCTTGATGAATTTTACTGATTTAATTCAAGTGGCTAATGAGCGTGATGCAGAAAGGATTTGCGATTTGCTGGAGAAGATTGAAGAATTTAAAGATACAGATACTAATTCTGTTGAGAGAATAAGAAGAATTATTACTACTAAAGCAGGTAGAATATATTTCATTGCAAATAAAGATGGGGATGTGTGCACTGTTGCACAAACTACTGCAGAGAACTCAAAATCAGCTATGGTAGTAGGGGTAGCGACTAAAAAAGACCACAGAGACAAAGGACTAATGAGTCAATGCTTATCAAGGTTATGTAAGGATGTTCTAGCAGAAGGTAAAAGCTTATGCTTATTTTACGATAATCAGAAAGCGGGGAGAGTTTATCATAAGCTAGGCTTCGTTTCAATTGATATGTGGACGATGCTAATTGAGGAAAAAGAGGATTAAGGTATAAATACATGCATAAAATAAAACTTGAATAGTTTCCAGGTTTATTTTATTATGTGAAGGATGTGATCAAATGAATGCTGAAGAAATGAAAAAGAAAATAAATAGTAAGGAATACGATTTTCTAAGAGAAGATAAAAGGTTAAACAAAAGTTTAATATTGCTAACAACTGGTGGAAGTTATGCTTATGGGACGAACGTTGATACAGAGGAACACATAAGTGATTTCGATTTAAGAGGGGTCTATTTAAATAGTAAAGAAGAATTGTTAACTATGAATTGCTATGATAAACCAATTGAAAATAGAGAATTAGACGTAACTATATACCCTCTAAAACAGATAGTTAATTTACTTGTTAATGCTAATCCGAATACTATAGAGTTGTTGGGGACAAAGGAAGAGCATCTATTTATTTGTTCAAAAGAAGGGAAAATGTTAAGAGATAACACAGAGTTATTTTTATCAAAACGGGCATATTCTTCTTTTGGGGGATATGCTACCCAGCAGCTTCGCAGGCTTCAGAATGCTTTAGCACATGATAATTATCCTCAGCCAGAAAAAGAAAAGCATATTTTAGGAAGTATTGATAGACAGATGATGACTTTCATCGATAGATATAAAAATATTACAAAAGACATGTTGAAACTATATATTGATAGATCAGATAAAGAAGGATTTGAAAATGAAATATTCATAGATATCAATTTTAATCATTATCCACTAAGAGATTTGAAAAATATGTATTCGGAAATGGCTCAGATATTGAATGATTATGATAAATTAAATCATAGAAATAATAAAAGGGATACTCTACACTTATTAAAGCACTCTATGCATTTGATAAGGTTGTTAAAAATGGGTACAGAAATATTACAAGGTAAAGGAATAAATACTTATAGAGATCAGGATAGAGATTTGCTTTTAGACATAAGGAATGGTAGGTATACCTATGATGAAATTTTTGAGATGGCAGATAAATATGAAAGAGATCTTAAATATGCAAGCGAACATACTTCTTTGCCGGATAATCCAGATTATAACAAAATAAATGAATTAACTATGGAAATAAATAAAAATGTTGTAAATGAATAGCGATAGCGTAAAAGTACCATACCTGGAAGGAGGATTTATATTATACACATATAAATAATAAGGAATAAAGTTATTAATAATACATAAACTCTTAAAAGATTATATGGAAGGAGTTTATCTTGTATGAGTAATTTTAGTCCAGATGATTTTGAAAAAATATTAAATCGTATAAAACACAAAATAAGCAATTTTGTTGAATGTGATGATATAAAATCAATTGAAAGTAACTTTAATACTAAAGCTATGATCTTTAAGTCGAAAAATGATCCTAAAGAGGATGGAACGGTTATAGTTGGAGAAGATAAAGGGTTAATTGCTGTAGATATAAGTGTAACTGATAATGTCATAAGAAGCTTTATTCTCAAAAATCAGTGGGATACAGGTGGGGTTGAGAATATAGTAGGATGGTTTAAACACAAGTATGAATTAGAGAAGAGTCTTAGATAAGGCTCTTCTTCTTTGTTATACATTATTTTTTGAATATTGCATCATGTTTTCTCTGCTTATCGGTAAGTTATGTATATTTAAAAAGGCATATTTAAATGGAGTTTATATAAAGAACCATCTAATAATTGTAATAGAATTAATGAATATGAATAAATATATAATAAAAACAAATTTTTACTATTCAGACAAATGTTCCAAATAAGGGTTGTACATATCAAAAATATATTGATATAATAAAATTGTGAATGTTTTGTGAATTGTAATAATTTATTGATAGTTTAGTAACTAACAATTAAAAGTGATATTTATTAAACTAGACAGAAAATACTTTTAATTCACAGAAATATTATTAACTCAATCTAAATATAAACAGGGGGGATTACATTGAATAAAAGGCTAAAATCAATAGTTTGTACAGTAGTAGTAACATGTTCACTTTTAGCAGTGGAGAGTAGCGTAAGGGTAACACCAGTTGGCATAGATGTTGTTTCAGCAGCTACAGCAGAAGCGCCAGCACCAGCTGCACCTGTACAAGCTACGCCTAAGACATCAAATACATCCAAGTCATATACTTCATATAGAGTATCAACATCAGGAACTGGATTACTTAAACTTGGTTCAAGTGGTAGTGAAGTTAAGTCTTTACAAACACTACTTAATAATAATGGATACAAACTTAATGCTGATGGTATCTTTGGAGAGTTGACTCTAAATGCTGTAAAGGATTACCAAAGTAAAAATGGTCTTACAGCTGATGGAATAGCTGGACCACAAACTCTTGCAAAATTAAATCCAGTAACTACTACATCAAGTGCAACTATACTTGTAATAGGTTCAAGCGGAAGTGATGTTAAATCATTACAAACAATGCTTAATAATAACGGGTGCAATCTAACTGTCGATGGTATCTTCGGTAATTTGACTCTAGAAGCAGTTAAGAGTTATCAAAGCAAAAATGGCCTTGTTGTTGATGGAGTGGTTGGGCCAAATACTCTTGCCAAGTTAAATTCAGTTGCTGTCACATCGGCTACACCAGCGAAACCTACGACACCTGATGTTGTAAAATCAGAAAAAACTACTATAAAAATTGGAAAAGCTGAATTTGCTGCACATGGAACAAAATGCTTTACTGTTGCAGTAGTAGCAATGGCAGGTGATAAAGTTATCAGTGCCTATTTAGATGATTATCAAGTTATGGGTAAAGATGTAGCAAAAGGAGTACCAAATTCTGATGCAGATTTCGGAAAAAATTTCCCAGAAGGAAAGGTGCTAGCATCTAAGAGAGCAAATGCAGTCTATTACAGTGAACATATGAAAGAAGAAGCGAAGGCAACAACACCTGTTGATAAGTCATTAGATGCTATTCAAGCCTTTGTAAAAGGAAAAACAATAGCAGAGTTAGAGGAAATATCAAAGACAAATAGCAAAGATCCAAATGTTGATGCAGTAAGTGGTGCTACATTAGTAGACACAAATGGCTATATTGCTGCAGTTGCTGCGGCAGGAAAGGCTGCGAGTACAAGTAGTCCAGTTGAAGTAGATACTGCAGCAGTAGATTCTATAAAAGTTGGAAAAGTTGAATATGCGGCTCATGGAACAAAGTGCTTTACAGTGGCATCAGTTGCAATGGCAGGCGATAAAATTATTAGTGCTTTCTTGGATGATTACCAAGTTATGGGCACAGATGTAGCAAAAGGAGTACCAAATTCTAATGCAGATTTTGGCAAGAATTTTGCAGAAGGAAAGGTATTAGCATCCAAGAGAGCAAATGCAGTTTATTACAGTCAGCATATGAAAGAAGAAGCGAAGGCAACAACACCTGTTGATAAGTCCTTAGATGCCATTCAAGCATTTGCAACAGGAAAAACAGTGTCAGAATTAGAAGAAGCAGTTAAAGCAAATAGCAAAGATCCAAATGTTGATGCAGTAAGTGGTGCTACGTTGGTAGACACTAATGGTTATCTTAATGCAATTGTTACAGCAGCAAAAGCTGTAAAATAATAAAAAATAGATTGTAATGCACTATTTTTCATAAGCATTACAATCTAATCTTTATAACTAATGTTTTTTCAAAGTAATTATAAAAGACACACCTACATCCTCATTTTTGGCTTTTATACTTCCGTTGTACATGCGTACTATTCTACTTACAATATCTAGCCCAAGCCCAAAGTTACCTCCTTCATCCTTTTTAAAAACGCCAAAAATGTTATTGACCTTATCATCAGGAATTTTTTCACCATCATTATATATAGTAATATATTGTTCCGAGATGTCTTCATATATTTTTATCTTGATAAAACTTTTCGCGTACCTTAATTCGTTGTCTATTATATTTTCGAAAACTATAGTCCATTGTTCTTCGTCTCCGTGCACTTCTATATCATCAATATCAAGATCGAATTTAATATTTTTCTCGTTGTACATGAAATTGTCAACAAGTTCTTCAACTAAATTCTTTATATAAATTTCCTTAAATTCACTTTGATGCTTGGAGATGTATTTGATTTTGGTCAAATAAAGCAAGTTTTTAATTCTTTTCTGCATTCTTAGGGCTTCGGAATCTATTACCTTCATAGTACTTTCCAAATCTCCCTTTGGATAAATTCCATCTTCTACGGCCTTAACATAACTTCTAATTACCATAAGAGGAGTCTTTAAATCATGAGATGCCTGCTGGAGCATTGCCTGTTCATATTCATCCTGCTTAACCAGTTCTTTTCTCATCTCCTCAATGGAGTTTGAGAGTTCTCCTATTTCATCATTCCTATCTATGTTAATACTTTCATCCCACTGCTTCTTTCCTATCTTTTTCACCCTGCTTTCTAGTTCTCTTAAGGGAACCACAAGTCTTTGAGCCAAGTATTTTGCTGCTATAAGACTTATAATTAAAGCAATTATCATTATAGAAAATACTCTTTTCATCAAATTCGCGGCTAGCGAATTTCTATAGGTATCCCACATATATGAGATAGCGAAATTCCCCTTTTTATTATTTCCATTTAATTTGATTACATATAGTATTCTTCCAGTACTTAGTTTTTGAACATATCTTTCAGTTGTACTAGTCTGATTTTCTACCTGATTTTTTAACTTCTTTAGGAAGGGTTTTGCTGCTGTTTCGTTTGGTATGAGCTTTTCTAGCTTCACTAAGTTTGCATCATCATTATAATAGTTTAATTTTATATGCTTAACTTCTCTAATATCATTATTCATTGTACCTGTGTTTATTTCTTCTTTTGAATTAGTCCCACCAGTAGATTTTTGGATTGTATTTTCTTGGGCTACTTCGATAGTTTTATATATTTCATCAGTAAAAAATCTTCTTATAGTTATAGAAAAATATATGGATAACAGTACGAATACAATCACGATTACTGATGTGAATATCATCCATATCTGAAGAGCTAGAGGCCAATTTTTTAACTTCTTCATAATATATCCTTTCTAGTTGGATAGCCTATACCCGTGACCATATATAGTTTCAACCTTTAAATTAGGCATTTTTTTTCTTAGTCTTCTAATTAAGTCATCAACAACTCTGTCACTCCCAAAATAGTCATCTCCCCAAAGTTCATTTAATATCTGATCACGCGTAACTGCGCCTCCTTTTTTATTTATGAGAAGCACTAATAAATCGAATTCTTTGGAGGTCATGGGTATTTCCTCCACATTAAGTTTTACTATTCTCTTTTCCATATCAACAGTATACTCATCTACTATAATTGTATCCTTGTTCTTATCAGTGTTATAGACCCTCTTTAGCAGTTTCTGAACTCTTATAACTAGTTCCCTAGGCATAAAGGGTTTTGAAATGTAGTCATCGCTACCCATTTCAAGGCCAATAATCTTGTCGATATCTTTATCTCTTGCGGATATAAAAATAACAGGAATATCAGCATCTTTCGCCTTTATTTCTTTCAAAAGCTGAAAACCGTCTATGTCAGGCAGCATAATATCTAATACCCATAAGTCAGGTTTAGTATCTATATTATTTCTCGCTGATTCTCCATTCAAGAAGGAAGTAACTTGAAATCTCTCTTTTTCAAGATAAGATTTTAATATATCATTTAGATTTTTTTCATCTTCTACCAAGTATATTTTATAGTTCATATTAAAGTAACACCTCATCAACACTTATTTTATTCGATGGATTTCCGCTCTTGCACTTTGTGAAAGTGAACATCTTAGTTGAACGAATATATATTCGTTCAACTAAGAATTAGGTAAAACTCTATTACTTCATATAATTATATCAAGAAACTGAATAAATAATAAACTAACATTTTCAAAAGTATTCGTAACAAAATAAATGCATGACCTTAAAATTACTAATTCTAAAGTCATGCACATAAATTATTTTAATTCAAGGAAGCAATCACTTGATTTAGTATTGTTCCTCTTTCTTTTATATTAGCTAGAATAGCAGCCTTTTTATCGATAATGGATTTAAAGGTTGTTTCAGCTGCTGTATAATCCTTATTTTTTATATTTTCTTTATAAGTATCCCATAGATGTGCCTTCTCTTGCTCCTGAGTTTTTATAGTTTCATGTAATGTTTTAGACTGTTGAATCTGACTATTAACATTACTTTTTAGTTGTTTATTAGTATCCTTCATGGCCTTTAGCTGATCCTTTAAAGGTGCAATCTGTGTCTTAATTGCATCATCTTTAATCTTTAAATCTTTTACCTGGTTAGTTAAATCTTGTATTTGTTGTTTAATATTATTCGCTTTAGCTACATCTTTTGCGCTAACAGCATCCTTGTGTTGGCTCTTTAAAGAAGCTATCTGTGCATGTAACTGCTTTGCTTGGTCTATTAAGGTTTTTCTCTGACCAGCTAAATCCTTAAATTTAGATACAGTATCTTTACTTAGTGTAGTTTTTGTCTTAATCTTATCCTTTATTTGTTTTGTAGCAGCATTATTTGCATTTTCGGCTTCTTTTGTCTGTTGTCTGAGAGATGTAAGCTGATTCATATCATTAAAATGTACCTTTAAGTATGCATCTCTTGCTTGTTTCTGCTCAGGAGTAAGAGTTGTACTCTGAGAATTTGTTGTAGTTTGAGTAGTGCCAGCGGTATCAGTTCCAGCTGCAAAGGCAATTGTTGATGGTCCTGCAATTAGAGAGAGAGTAAGTAAAATTGACATGAATTTTTTCATTTTATTTTCCTCCTTAAAATTAATTAATATTTAAGTTACTGTTATCATCTAGCAGTGAATCTATCTCATCTGAACTTAGATTCTCAGACTGAGCGTCCACTGAAGTTAGTTGAGTAGGAGAGTCTTCACTGGCAGAATTTATTAAATCACTGTCAGCAATGTTTTTTGAATCCTTCTTTATAGTGGGATTGTTACCATTAGTTAAAGTGTTTAAGGCTTGCTGTGTGTTATTTCCAGCATTCAAGTTACGTGCATCCTTTCCACTATTAGAACATCCAGCAAATAATAGTGTCGATATAGCAAATATGTTTATTAACCCTAATAAAAATCTTTTCTTCAATTTTATCACCTCGTTCTTTAGGTTAATTTAATTATAGATAATCTTTGTGGTGTAAGTATTAAATAATTGTGTGAAATTGTGTGAAATGTTCTTAATAGTAATTTCATAATGACACTAACTTATTCAATAAAGCTAGAACTATGCCTTTGTGAAAATAATAAGATTGAAACAAACACATAATATTAATAGAATTTTAAGAATTAGCTATGCAAAGGAGATTGTGAAAATGATTCATAAACATGGGTTTACAAGATCGCTAATAACAGTTTTAGTGTGTTTTGTTGTAGTTTCAGGTATTTATAGTATGAGAAAACAAGCGAGCTTTTCAAATACAGTTCAATTACTAAAAAATAAACCATTACCTCAACTTAATAATGGTCCAGAATATAAAAATAGAAGGCCAGACCATAGTCCGAAGCTTGGAAATATCGTGTATTATGAAGGCACTAATACTAAAAAAGAAGTAGCGCTAACTTTTGATGATGGTCCTGATACAGTTTTTACTCCTCAAATTTTAGATATTTTAAAGAAAAATAATATAAAAGCAACCTTTTTTATAGTAGGTAATAGAGCAGAAGCTAATAAAGAAATTATAAAGAGGATAGCAAAAGAAGGTCACGCTATTGGAAATCATTCTTGGGACCATGCTGATTTGGGTAGACTGGGACCTGATCAAATTATATATGAGATTAAAAAAACAGAAGATACACTATTTAGCTTACTGGGGTATCGTCCGTCTATAGTACGACCTCCTTATGGGGCTGCTGATAAGAAAGTTTTACAAAAAATTGGCGATATGGGATATAAAGTTATTGATTGGTCTGTCGATTCACTTGACTGGTTGGGTACTCCTCCAAAGATGATAACTTATATTGTGAAGAAGGAAACAAGACCAGGAGGAATAGTTCTCCAGCATTGTGCTAGTGGAAAAAGAGAAAATCTATCTAACACGATAACAGCACTTCCTGAAATAATACAATATTTGAAGTCGGCGGACTATACGTTTGTTAAAGTGTCTGAGCTATTAAATATTTCACCAAGCTTATAAGAAGGGCTATGAATGGGAAGCGAATATCTAAAATGAATATAGTGTACGAAAAGTTTTAATGTAGTGTTTTTGAAAAATAAAGTTGGAGTTTTAATTATATTATAGAAAAGAGGCTATTCCAGAATATATATCTATACATTCTGAAATAGCCTCACTAAATTTATTGAGAAATAAGGGCAATTTACCAAGCGAGTAGTATAAAAAAGCTGTGATTTTAAACCACAGCTTTTGTTTTAGACTTTACAAAGTTAAATATTAAGAGTATAATTAAAAATTGCGCACAAAAATAACCATTCTATCATTATAAATCAAATTTACATTGTAATGATAGCATAAAGTTGGTGATGATGTCAAGAGATTTTATAAAATATAGGAGAGTGATAGAATGTCTAATTTTAAAGAAAGTCAGAAAGAAGAATTGATGAATCTTGAAAAAACTCAATCTATTATTAAAAATGAACTTAAAAAAGAGGAAGAGTCTCTAAATTCTAAACTTCGTAAGGTTATAGCTTCAAGAAGAGAAATGTGGGAAGAAAGTGCACATTCTTCGGAGGATTTTGATGGAATACCAGAAATGAATCAGTATTTAAATGAAGCTAATATAGAAACAAGAACTTATACAAGTACAGAAAAACGAATTGATAGGTATAAAAGGATGTTTAAGTCTCCTTATTTTGGAAGATTTGATTTTGTAGAAGGGGGGATTGGTGACGTAGAAAAGATTTATGTTGGATTGTATAATTTGATGGATGAAAGAACTGATGATATATATGTGTATGATTGGAGAGCTCCTATATCCAGCATATTCTATAGAAATGAACTGGGAAAAGGAAGTTATAAATCTACAGTAGGGATGATTTATGGTGATGTTTTACTAAAAAGACAATACAAAATTGAAGACTCAAAACTTAAATATTTTTTTGACAGCAGCATAAGAATAAATGATGAAATACTGCAGGAGGTTTTAGGTAGAAACTCTTCCGCTAAGATGAAAAGTATAGTTGAAACTATTCAAAAGGAGCAAGATATTATCATAAGAGACACTGAAAATGATCTATTAATCGTTCAGGGTGTTGCTGGAAGTGGGAAGACATCTATTGCACTTCATAGAATAGCCTTTTTGCTTTATGAAGGCTTGAACTCAAAACTAAGTGTAAATAATATCATAATAATTTCTCCAAACTCCATATTTAGCAAGTATATTTCTGATGTACTTCCTGAGCTTGGCGAGGAAAATGTAAAGCAGTTGACCTTCGATGATTTTATTCAAGGAGAAAAAAGGCAAGACCAAATGGAATGCCTCATTCGGCTTCAAGATAGTGATGAAATTGATTTAAGCCTCGAGAGTATAAAATTCAAGGGATCTAATGAATTTGTAGAAATACTTGATAGGCTACTCAAATACTATGAGAGAAAATTGGTTCCTTTTAAAGATGTATATTATAATGGGAAAATAATTGAAAAGGCACAAGAGTTAAAAAGTACATTTCTCAATAACAAGATTAATATGCCTATAGCTAAAAGGCTAAAAAGAATAGAGGGTATGATATTAAACAAGGTTCATCCATTAAGGAAGGAAAGGCTCCAATTGATTGAAAAGATTGTGGAGCAAACAACTGAAAACCATATACTAGAGATAAAATCCTTCAGCAGACTTATAGCTATCAAGGAAGCTAATAGGCTTATGGGGTATATACACAGCTTTACGGAAGTAAATCATTTGGACTTATATAAAATGCTATTTAAAGATAAGAATTTATTTTCAAGGTTATCTAAAGGTATAGATATGCCACATAATATTGATAGAATTATATTTGAAACAAATAAAAATCTTAGTATGGGAGTTATATCCCATGAGGATGCTGCTGCACTTTTATATACTAAGCTTAGGTTAGGCGGCAATGAAAAATTTGGCGAAATCAAACAAGTAGTAATAGATGAGGCACAAGATTATTATCCTATGCATTATCATATTTTTAAAATTTTATTTAAAGCAGCAAGATATACTGTGCTAGGTGATTTTAACCAAACTCTTGAAAAACAGGGCGATAAGAGTTTATACGACCATGTAGAGGATATACTAAATAAAACAAAGTCGGTAAAGCTTACCTTAAATAAAAGCTACAGGTCCTCCTTTGAAATTAATGCATTTAATCAAAGACTGCTTAGTAATAAACAGGAACTTGTATCCTTTGAAAGACATGAGGCAGCTCCTGAGGTTAAATACAATAATGATTTAGATGAACTCAATAAATCAATATGCGAAGATATAGCTAAATTTTATGGGATGGGCTATAAGTCTATAGCCATAATATGCAAGAGTGAAAAAGAGGCAAAGTGTATAAAAGATAGACTAAGTAGTACTATTGATATAAAGATTTTAGATGATAATAGCTATGAAAATAAAAATTCGGTGCTGGTTATACCTTCCTATCTGGCGAAGGGCTTGGAGTTTGATGTGGTGCTTATGTATAATGTGTCTAAAGAAAACTATACAAGTGATTTTGATAAAAGGCTTATTTATATAGCTTGCACAAGAGCGTTGCATCAATTGGTTTTATATTATACGGGTGAGAAGAGTGAATTTATTGACTAAATTCTCATAATAAAATATATTGACTTGCCACTTGCCAGCTGAACGGTACCTTGACATGAAATTAAAATTATGTTATATAAAAGTTAAGAGCTAGCACTCGGCGGCCGAGAGTGCTAATAAGTATTAAAATATAAAATAATATGCATGCGTAGTTTTTTACGAAAGGGGAAATTGTCATGGAAACAAAACAGTTTAAAGCAGAGTCTAAAAGACTGCTAGATTTAATGATTAATTCAATTTACACTCATAGGGAGATTTTTTTAAGAGAGATAATTTCTAATGCTAGTGATGCAATTGATAAAATTTATTACAAGGCATTAACAGACGATTCTTTGAGCTTTGATAAAGATAATTACTATATTAGAGTAATACCTGATAAGGAAAGCAGAATGCTCAAAATTTCTGATACTGGTATAGGAATGACGAGAGAGGAACTTGATGAGCATCTTGGAGTTATAGCGAAAAGTGGATCTTTGAAATTCAAGAAAGAAAATGAATTAAAAGATGGATATGATATAATTGGTCAGTTTGGCGTAGGTTTCTACTCTGCATTTATGGTAGCTGATACTGTTACTGTTATAAGTAGAGCCTTTGGAAGTGACGAAGCTTACAAGTGGGAATCTAAAGGGGTAGAGGGCTATACCATTGAACCATGTAAAAAAGACTCCTTTGGTACAGATATTATATTAAAGATAAAAGAAAATACAGAAGAAGAAAATTTTGATGAATACTTACAAGAGTATAGACTAAAATCTATTGTTAAAAAATACTCTGATTTTATCAGATACCCAATAAAAATGGATATAACTAGAAATAGACTAAAAGAGGGCAGCGAAAGTGAATACGAAGACTACACAGAGGAACAAGTTGTAAACAGCATGGTTCCTATATGGAGAAAGAATAAAAACGAGCTTACAAAGGAAGATTATGAAAACTTCTATTCTGAGAAACACTATGGGTTTGATAAACCAATAAAACATATTCACTTTAGTGTTGATGGAGCTGTAAGTTATAATGCAATTTTATTTATTCCAGAAAAAACTCCATTTGATTTCTATACAAAAGAGTACGAAAAAGGCTTAGAGTTATATTCAAACGGTGTTTTAATTATGAATAAGTGTGCAGATTTATTACCTGATTATTTTAGCTTCGTAAAGGGTATAGTAGATTCAGAAGATTTATCTCTTAATATATCTAGAGAAATATTACAACATGATAGGCAATTAAAGCTTATTGCTAAAAACATAAAGAACAAAATAAAAAGTGAATTAGAAAACTTATTAAAAAATGAAAGAGAAAAGTATGAAGAGTTCTATGAGTCTTTTGGAAGACAATTAAAGTTTGGTGTGTATAGCGACTTCGGAAGCAATAAAGAAGTTCTACAAGACTTACTAATGTTTTATTCATCAAAAGAGAAGAAGATGGTTACTATAGATGAATATGTTTCAAGAATGCCTGAAGAACAAAAATACATCTACTATGCAGCAGGGGAATCAAAAGAAAGAATCGAGAAACTGCCACAGACAGAACTAGTACTAGATAAAGGATATGAAATTTTATACTTTACTGATGATGTTGATGAGTTTGCTATAAGAATGATAATGAATTATAAAGGTAAGGAATTCAAAAATGTATCAAGCGGTGATTTAGGTATAGAAAATGATGAAAATGAAAATTCATCTAATGAACAGAATAATGAGAGTAAGGAACTGTTTGAAAATATGAAAAACATCTTATCAGATAAAGTTAAAGATGTTAGAGCTTCAAAAAGGCTAAAGAATCATCCAGTATGTTTATCAAACGAGGGTGAAGTTACAATTGAAATGGAGAAAATATTAAGCTCTATGCCTAATAATCAAAACATAAAAGCAGATAAGGTTTTAGAGATAAATGTAAATCATGATGTGTTTAAGTCATTGAAGGAAGCTTACGAAAATGATAAGGATAAGCTAAAGCTTTACACAGATATATTATATAATCAAGCACTGCTTATCGAAGGGCTAACAATAAATGATCCTGTAGAATTTACAAATAATATCTGTAAAATAATGAAATAATTAAAAGCCACTTTCAAGTAAAGTTAATCTTGGAAGTGGCTTTTAATTATTGTAAATACCTACTGAGTAATTTATAGTATATATTTATTTTAAGGGAAAGGAAAATGCACCATTTTATAGTGAAATACCTTGAGAATATAGTAATTGTAAATAGAATAGGATATGAGATTTCCGATTTAATGGAACTTAGGAATATACTAAAAAATAGATGCTAATTAAAGGAATAATGAAACTGCACAATAGACAAGCAATAGAGACATAACAACATTAACGGCTTTATCATTTTTTGTAAGAAATTTTTGAAATACAGAGCCAAACAATGACCAGCAGCAGGTTGCTACAAATCCAATAGAAGCAAGAATTACAGAAAATACTGTAAGCATGAGCATAGATTTGTAGTATGGTACTATAAATGTTGAAACAGTTGTAATGCCATAAAGAATAACATTTGGATTGATGAACTGTAAAAGTAGACCGAATAAAAATGTATTTGTACGTTTTTGAGGTTTGTCCTCGCTAAGAGATTTGCTGTTGTAGGTTTTCCATGCAAGCCATAACATATAAGCAGCTCCAATGCAGGACATAATTGGTTTGAATGATGGAATAAAGTTGTAAAGGGCCATGCTGAAAGCGCTACACAGAGCAGTTATAATGAAGACTCCAAAGAATATGCCTACATTAAACATAATGCTCTTCTTAAATCCGTATCGGCCGGCATTTGACATTGATATAATACTATTTGGTCCAGGTGAAAGATTTGAAACAAGGACATAGGATAAAAATGCTGGAAAATTCGGCATAGACATTTACCTCCTAATTATTGTATGGTATAATACACAAAAAGAACAATATATTGTGTTGTGCAGTATAATAATACCATTTGTACAGTATACTGTCAATAGAATGGAGGTAAATTTTGGATAAACTTAATGCTATTATTGCTGAAAACTTAAAAAGATTTCGTGAGGAAAAGAAGCTTAGTCTTGACAATGTCTCAAAGCTTACAAGTGTAAGCAAAAGTATGCTCGGACAGATTGAACGGTGTGAAGTAAACCCCACTGTGTCAACGGTATGGAAGATTGCAAATGGGCTTAAAATATCATGTACCGAACTTATGAGTATGCCGGAATCTGACTTTGAAATCGTAGATAAGTCTGAGGTGCAGCCACTTGTGGAGGATAACGGCAGGATTAGAATATTTCCCGTATTCCCATTTGACAGTGAAAGGCGGTTTGAAATGTATTCTCTCGAGATTGAGACTGAAGGTTATCTATCTACAGAGGCTCACCAGCAAGGCACACAGGAATTCATCACTGTATTTTCTGGTAAGCTTGTTGTAAGTATAAATGGTGAAGATTTTACTGTAACAACGGGCAATTCTATACGGTTTAGGGCAGACAGTATTCACGCTTATAAAAATATTGGCGATTCAATTTGCTCACTAAGTATGGTTATTTACTATCCAATTTAGATTATTAATTATTATTAATTGAACCTTTACGTAGGAAATTGTGAAAAACTATTAGCCATTACTTTACAATAACTAGAAACCCCATTCTGCAATGGAATTAATCCAATGTAGAATGGGGTTTCTAGTTATTGTAGGAATTTTTCATTCATTTTACTTCTTAATAGGGATCCAAATCTCACATTTGTAATCTGACGAGGACATATCCCCCACAGGGAAAACTTCAAGCTCTGGTGCACAATCATGCTGATATCCTGTAGATGGGAACCACTCTGTGAATATTCTTCGAAGAAGACCATGTAATGTTTCAGGCAGTGGTCCGACTGATTCAAATACAGCCCAGGTTGCTGCTGGTATAGTTGCCGAAATATATCCTTTTGGAAGGGTGTCTTTAATTCCCTCAACTGCTATCATATAATTAAATTCATCTTTTGTAAATTTGTCAAAATCCTTACTTACGCCTAAGACACCTAGTTTGCCAGCCTTTGAGGAAAGCCACTCGTATGAACCATTCTTCATGCAGTCGTCCCAAAACTTAGGTACCTGGTGAAAGTTTTCTTCGTTTGCCATAGTTATTCTAGTTTGCTTACCTATTACTGTAAAGCTTCTTTTTTCAACAATCTTATAATTCATATCCTTATCTCCTTTTATTGAAATGTGAAAGGAGAGCTTGGGGTATGCCTTGAGATTTGCTCCTGGCTCGCGGGCAGCGGTCGGGCTCATTCCATGCATTTTCCTAAAAGCTTTTGTAAATGCTTCGGGCGTTTCATAGCCATATTTATAGGCTACATTAATGATCTTTTCACCAGATATAATATCCTGTGCAGCGAGTGTAAGCCTTCTTCTGCGTATATATTCAGCAATTGTAACACCAGTTATCATATGATACATACGCTGAAAGTGAAACGTGGATGATAAGGCAATTTTCGCCACCTTCTCAATATCAAGTTTTTCAGTAATGTTAGCCTCCATGTATTCTACTGCATTGTTCATTGCATTAAGCCAATCCATAAAGCAACTCCTCTCTAGCTCTATATTAAATGATTTCTACTTATTTTTCCTGTCTTTAAATGCTGCCTGGTGACAGGGGTGCTTTATTTCCGCCGTATTTTTTAAAAATACCCTTAATTTTTTCATTTTCACAAAAATCCAAAGGAGTTAATCCAGAAGCGTTTGTTGAATTTATGTTAAAGCCTAGACTTAGAAGAACTTTTAAAAACTCTTCAAAATTTTCATCAAAACAGTTGATATAGTCATCGTGAAGCAGAGTGTTTTTGTATTTATCCCTTATATTTATATCAGCTCCGTATTTTACAAGAAGATTAAGAAGCTCAACAGAATAATTAAAGCTACAGTGGAATATAGGAGTCTTACCAGATATGTTGATTGCGTTAACGTCCGCTCCTTTTTCCAATATCATAGTTATTACATCTATCCGAGGTTTTACCCTTGCACAAAGTCTATGAAGAGGAGTTTCTAAGAATTTACCATGATGACTGTTAACATTAGCACCATTACTTATTAGAAACTCAATTATTTCAGAGTAATTATTCTGGCAATTATCAATAGCATAATAGAGCATGCTTTCAGGTTTAAAGTCAGAGTTTAAATTCTTAGTTCCATGCAAATAATCCCTTATTTCATTTATGTTGCCTTCTTCAATGAATTTATAAATTGACTTAGGTTTTGGAGAAAATATATTATTAAATAATTTCATATTGTTTACCTCCTGTTAATAGATATTTTAGCATACTTAAACAGTAAAAAATACCAGCCATTTAATTTCAAGTTTTCTACAGTGCTCTAGTATTAGAGGGATTTTATATATAAGTTTTTAGATAGTTTTCGAAGCCTATTCTCATCTAAGATATATATTGTCTTATTCTCACATTTTATAATTGATTCTGATTCAAGTTCCTTAAAGGTTCTATTTAAGTGCCGATAGGTTGTTCCTAAGAATTGGGAAATTTCTATAAATGATGAATTTAAAATTATATAGTTTTTATCTGTTATATGCTCAACTAAATAGCTAGACAGCCTATTTATGAGTGGATATACAAAGTTGTATGAGCTATTATTAATGGTTGCATAAAGTTTTTCACTTAAAGAGTCTACTAAATGGTGTAAAAATTTTAGGTTATCAAAATATTTTGTTCTAAGTATATCTGAAGGTATTGCTATCAAATATGTATCCTCTATTGCATCAATGTTACAAAGTATAGGGATGTTTTTTAAAAGCTCTAAATCACCTATAGTATTAAAATCCTTATAAAACTTTAAAAGCATTGATTTACCGTTTTCAAAAAGATAAGAAATTTTGATTTTTCCATCTACAAGCAAATAGTAGTATTCAAGATTAGTCTCTGCTTCTAATATGTATTCGCCATTCTCGTAAAAGTGAAGTTGTGCATGCCTTAATATATCTTTATCCAAAATGTTTTCTATATTATGATTAGCAATATAATGGTTTAAAAGGTCATTGTTCGAGATTCTTCTCATAAGTCCTCCTTAACCTGACATATGTCATATGAAAATTTATATAAATATTATAATTTATATATAAAGTATTGTAAATTATATGAGGAATTAATATATGTACAAAAATTTACCTCTTATAAATTGTATAATACTTGATAGGATATTCTTTAAAACAAAATGATAGTGGGTATAACATGGCCTTGCTTGTATGTTATAATTAGAAAAATCAACTATATTAGGAGGAATTATTATGAAATACGAAATTATAATATTTGATGCAGATGAGACTTTATTTGATTTTAAAAAATCTGAGAGAGATGCTTTTAAGAATACTATGCTTGAATTTGATATAGAATATGATGAAAATCATCATTTAAAAATATACCATGATATAAATACAGCTATATGGAAAGAATTTGAGAAAGGGCTTATTACTCAAAAAAAATTAAAGGTAGAAAGATTCAAAAGATTATCAGATAGCTTAAATGTAGGATTTGATGAGATTGAATTTGCAAAATCATATGTGAAGCATTTAGCTAATGCATCATTTTTATATGATGATAGTATAGAACTAGTAGAAAGTCTGCATAAAGATTATAAACTTACAATAGTTACTAATGGTCTTAAGGATGTTCAGGATAAGAGAATAAGAAAATCTATTATAGCAAAATATTTTGCAGATATAGTAGTATCAGAGGAGGTTGAAATATCAAAGCCAGATCCTAAAATATTCGAACACGCTTTAAACAATATAAAACATACTGACAAGAGTAAAGTATTGATAGTAGGGGATAGTTTAACCTCTGATATACAAGGGGGAATAAATTTCGGCATAGATACATGCTGGTTTAACCCTAATAAAATTATAAATAAAACTGAACTAAAACCTACTTATGAAATTTCTAATTTGTTGGAGCTTAAAGATATACTTGAAAAATAAAAGTTCAATACGAAACCCACTAGGTCATGGTACTTAGTGGGTTTCGTATTGAACTTTTAAGTATCTTTTAAATGAAAAAATAATAGTGTAATGGTTGAATTTTCAACTAGTATATGCTACTATGAAATATATAGTTGAAAATTCAACTATATTTGTTGGAGGTGAGGACTTATTAAAGCTTTAGATAGTCAGATTTTAAGAGAAATAGGAACTTTATCACGTTGTATCCATACTATAAGTGATCTGAAATTTAAAGAAATAAATTTACAGAAGGGTCAGTTTACATTTTTAACCAGGATATGTGAAAATCCTGGAGTAAATCAGATCGATTTATCATATCTTTTAAAAGTAGATAAAACCACAACAACAAAGGCTATACAGAAACTTATTGAGGCAGGCTATATAGATAAAAAAAGGGATAATATTGATAAAAGAATGTGGAGACTTTATCCAAAGGAAAAAGCATTAGAAGTATACACATTTATTATTGAAGAAGAAAACAGAAATATTCAGGTCTGTTTTAATAATTTTACCGAAGAAGAAAAGGAACTAGTACATGGATTAGTTAAAAAAATGAGAGAAAATGTTGAGAATGATTGGAAAGAAACAAAAAAAATTTAGGGGGTATTACGATGATTAGAAAAGCAGTTAATGAAGATATAAAGGATATTATGAAGATTATACAACAAACTATTATTGAAATGCGTTCTTACAACAATACTCAATGGGATGAGAAGTATCCTCAAGAAAAAGACTTCTTAAATGATATAGAAAAAGAGGATTTATTTGTGGTTGAAAGGGAAGGAAAGCCAGTTGGTTTCGTATGCATTAATAAAGTAGAGCCAGCTGAATATAACGGATTAAGTTGGTCACTAACTGAAGAGGTTATGGTTGTTCATAGAATGGCGGTTAATCCCGAATACAGAAGAAACGGGATTGGTACTGAATTAATGAAATTTGCCGATGAATTTGCCATAAAGAATGATATAAGATATTTAAAAACAGATACTTATTCAATAAATACTAAAATGAATAGGTTGTTTAAAAAATGTGGTTATGAATTTGTAGGAGAAATGAGTTTCTTAGGAAGAGAAAAACCATTCTATTGCTATGAAAAAGTGCTAAATAATTTAGTATTGAACTAACGAGAGGAGAAAGGATTGTGAAAAGCGAAAAGGAAAAAATGTTAGCAGGTGATTTTTATAATGCTGGTGATGAAGAATTGATTAAAGAAAGAGCTTATGCAAGAAATTTAACTTTTGAGTTTAATAATACAAGACCAATTGACAAAGAGAAAAGACAAGAAATTTTAAATCAATTGATTATTGCTAAAGGTGCATTTCATATTGAAGCACCGTTTAATTGTGATTATGGTTATAACATTGAGGTTGGTGAAAATTTTTATGCTAATTATGGGTGTACTATACTTGATGTGAATAAGGTTAAAATTGGAGAAAATGTACTCTTAGCACCGAACGTTCAAATATATACTGCTACTCACCCTATTGACCCTATAGAAAGACTCACTGGTAAAGAATATGCTAAACCTATTGTTATTGGGAATAATGTTTGGGTTGGTGGTGGAGCAATAATATGTCCAGGAGTGAAAATTGGAGATAATGTAACTATAGGCGCAGGGAGTGTTGTGACTAAAGATATACCTGATAATGTAATTGCAGCAGGAAATCCATGCAGAGTTATAAGAAGTATTTAATGTTGTGAAATTTTCTCATTACATCTCTAGTCAAGGCTTCCTTGCTTCCAAAATAAAAGTCTACATAATAACCGTTACAATGATCCGTACCATAAATAAATGAGAAAACTGTTGTCAAATAAAGTTTTTATGATTGTATAGTAAAGAAGTTTAGGAAAAATAATATTGACAAGTACATTAAATTTAATGTACATTATAAGAGATAGATTTCAGAAGAAGAGAGGTATTTTTGTGAGTGTTTAGTATCTAAAATAGTTAACTTAATATTAATTCCAAAATAGGGTATATTATACCTTCTGTTTGTTATGGAATTAATTTATACTATTGAAGATACAAGTCCACGAATTTACTTTAAAGAGGTAATAGAATTACCTTTATTAATTGTTGAATTTTAAGCTGTGGAGGTATCCATAGCTTTTTTATTATACAAAAATAGAAATCTATCAAGATTTCGTTGACTTGTAGTGTAATAAAAAAGTAAGGAAGGTTTATTGATATGAATAAGGAAACATTAGAAAAATTACATTACTATGAGTTAAAAGAAATAATAAAAGGATATTGCGTTAGCGGACTCGGAAAGAGATTAATTGATAAATTAGAGCCAAGTAACAATATAAAAGTTGTAAATCAAAGACTAAATGAAACATCGGAGGGAAGAGCATTAATAGATGCCTCTTATCATATGCCATTAAAAGGTGTTTTCAATATATTACCTCTTATTGATAAGATAGAAAAAGGGTCATCTTTAGAGGCAGCTGATTTAACAATGATGTCAAACTTTTTAAGCGGGTGCAGGAAGGTTAAGTTATTCATAAAGGATAAAGAAGGATATGCGCCTACATTAAGTGCTTATGGGGAGAATATTTCTGATTTAAGCTACATTGAAGATGAAATAAACATTTCAATTAGAGGAAGCATGGTGGACTCAAATGCTAGTAAGGAATTAAAAAAAATAAGAAGGCATATTGATATATGTGAAGGCAAAATAAAAGATAAGTTAGACAAATTCCTTAAAAGTAGTGAAAATAAAGAGTATATTCAAGAATTCTTTGTTAGTCAGCGTAATGGAAAATATACTATTCCTGTTAAGGCAGCATATAAAAATCAAGTTCAAGGGACCATTGTAGAAGCGTCTTCAAAAGGAACTACTGTTTTTATGGAGCCAAATGTTATTTCAAAGTACACAAGTGAATTAAGTATATTAAAAGCAGAAGAAGCAGTTGAAGAATACAAAATATTAGCTACTTTAACAGATATGCTTTTCGAGAGAATAAGAGATTTAAAGATGAATATTGATGTTATATCCGAATACGATATGATTTTAGCAAAAGCTAAATATAGTAAAGAAATAGACGGAATTAAGCCTAAGCTAAACGACTATGGATATATTAAGATAATTAAAGCTAAGTATCCTTTAATTAAGAACAGTGTACCTTTAGATTTTGAAATTGGCAAAAATTACAGGGGACTAATAATAACAGGACCAAATGCAGGTGGAAAAACCGTCGTATTAAAGACCATAGGACTATTAACATTAGCAACACAATCTGGATTTCATATTGAAGCTGGAGAAGGTACGGAGATTTCAGTATTTAGCAATGTGTTTGTTGATATAGGCGATAACCAAAGCGTTGAAAATGCTTTAAGCACATTTTCCTCACATGTAAAGAATCTAGCTGAAATAATAAGAAAAAGTACAAAGTCAACATTACTACTGTTTGATGAAATTGGTAGTGGAACAGAACCTAATGAAGGATCAGCTTTGGCTATTGCAATACTGGAAGAGTTATATCATAAGGGATGTATAACTATAGCAACTACTCACTATGGAGAAATAAAGAACTTTTCAAAAGAACACCCTGATTTTGAAAATGCAGCTATGGAGTTTGAAAAGGAAACCCTTGAACCACTATATAAGCTTAGTATAGGAAAAGTAGGAGATAGTAATGCTTTATATATTTCCAAAAAGATGGGGTTATATGACTCAATCATAGATAAAGCAAAGAAATATATAGATAGCAAAAGCTATAATTATAATTTAATAAACGATAGCAAGGTTCTTAAAAGTAAAGAGGTTCAGGTAGATGAAAATTTATATGAATACTCTGTAGGAGATAAAGTTATTCTTTTGGATAATAATGAATCGGCTATTGTATACAAGGAAAGAGATAGATTAAATAATGTGACTATACTATATAACAAGGAGTTTATTGAGGTTAATTATAAGAGAATAAAACTAGAAATAAAGGCAAGTGAGCTTTATCCAGAGGGTTATGATTTAAATCAGTTATTTGTGAGCTATAAGGAAAGAAAGTTAGAAAAAGATATTGAGAGAGGTTCTAAAAAAGCATTAAAAAAAATAAGAAAAGAAAGCCTAAAATGATATAATTACCATTAATTTAAGGTATAGAGAATTAATTTTAAATGGAGGAGAGCTGCATTATGACTATTTATATAGCACTATTAAGGGGTATTAACGTAGGTGGAAAGAATATTATTAAGATGGTTGAGTTGAAACGAGTATTTGAAGAGATTGGGCTTTGCGGGGTTAAAACATATATTCAAAGTGGAAATGTTCTATTCAAATCAAATGAAAAGGAAGAACTGCTGCGCGATAAAATTGAGCGTGAGATTGAGAGGGTTTTTGGATTTTCGGTTAAGGTTATTTTGAGAACAGCAGAGGAGTTAGAACGGATCATCCAGAATTGTCCTTTCTCAGAGAAAGAAATATCAGAAGCGGAATCGCTATCTGAAGCACAGAGTCTATATGTATCTTTACTTCTTTATACTCCTTCTCAAGAAAAGATTGAATGCTTGAATGCCTACAAAAGTGAGGGTGATAAGTTCCAAATAGAAGGAAGAGAGGTTTTTCTTTTAGTTCATAATAGTATCCGAAATTCCAAGGTTGCTAATAATCTTCATAAGTTAAGTGTTCCTGCGACTGTGCGCAATTGGAAAACAATAAACAAGCTTGATAAATTAGCAAAAACTATGGAGATTTAAATTTTAAAAGACATAGGTATTAAGCAATTAAGGTTTAACTTATATAGTACAGATTCGGATTCGGATTGCCCCATAATATCACCACAAATATTTAATGCTCCTAAGTACTTAACAAGATGTGAGTGGTTCACTTCTTAATGGATATTTATTAGTTGCTTATTTATTTACATAGAGTTAACAAATTACATAAATATGTAATAAAGTTGACATAAATATGTAACAATTGGCAACTATAATAATAAGTGTCCTAAGCAATAAAAGCTTAGAGAAAAATAGAATATAATAAGTCCCCTCTTGTTATATAGATTATATAGAAAATAAGCGCTAGTAGAAATACTAGTGCTTATTTGTTTTGTGAAAAGGAGTGAGAGTATGCTAAATATCCACAAAAGCTATGCAGGATTAGAAACTTTTATTTACTTTAACTTTATGTAGCCTTGATTAATTAATTCTTCAAAAAGGTTAAAATGAAGCTAGTTCCAATACCTACCTTACTTTGAACTTCGATAATTCCATTATGAGCTTCCACTATAGACTTAGCAAGTGCTAAACCTATACCCACAGAATCACTTTTTTTTGAATTCTGTGCTTTATAGAATCTTTTAAAAATATTGGGCAAATCATCTTCATTTATGCCTTCTCCAGTATCCTCTATTATAATTCTTGTATAAACAGGATTTTCATAAAGATTTATGTTAAGTTCTCCTCCTTCTAATGTGTGCTCAATACCGTTTTTTATAATATTAATTAATGCCTCTTGAAGCCATAGTCTGTCATGTTCAAAGCAAATTTCTTCTTTTTCTATAAAATTAACTCTAACATTATGCTCTAAAGCCTTACTTTCTAAGGTATCTATTGTTTCTTGTATGGTCTCATTTATACTTTGATTTTCTCTGACAAGTTCTATAGCTTTGGCATCTATCTTGGCTAGTTTTAAAATACTTTGTATAAGATGATGCATTCTATCAAGCTGATTTTGATTGTTTAGTAAAAATGTCTTGCTCTGTTCCTTAGAAAGCTCTTTACTTAACATAATGTCATTATATACAATCATAGAAGATAGAGGAGTTTTAAGCTGGTGAGATATGTCTGACAAAAGATCAACTAAAAACTGCTTTTCCTCATTGAGTTCACTAATATTATTTTTAATTATTCCTCTCATAGAATTAAATGCAACTGAAAGCTTAGATAGGTCTCCTTCCTTGTTTTCATTTATGGTTAGGTCATAATCTCCATCTACAACTTTCTTTGCACCAATAGTAATTCTTCTTATCTTTTTATAGAAAAAAACATGCTGCAAATAGTTAAGCACTAAGAACAAAGCGGACATCAATATAAAAATCAAAAGGATGAAATAATTACTTCTTATGGAGGTTTTGTTTATATAAGGAAAAAGTTCATTCTCTAAATCTTCTGTTAATCCATATTGACTTAACAAAGTTTTTCCTTTTGCTTCATCTTCTTTTGATATTCCTTTTGTGACGATAGGCATAATTTCCTTCTCTAGGCTCGGATTAAACTCAATTATCCTTGCAGCAACAGCTCCAACACTTTTAATATAATCATTCTTTAAGTCATTATAATAAAGCTTTTGAATATATATATCTATAAGTAAAAATGAAATCATTAATGAAAAAAGAATAACTGAGCTCATTTTAAGCTCAGGGTTTGTAAAATATCGTTTCATATTTGTGCTTCTCCTTATATTAGAAATCTTGAGCAGCCTGTAAGCATTAGCCAACCTTAGCAGGTTTTCTTTAGAAGTTATACATGTCATTGTTAACATCTTTGTTCCACTTGTAGCCTAAACCTCTTAGAGTAACTATATATTCAGGTTGCTTGGGATTATCTTCTATTTTTTCCCTTACTCTTTTAATATAAACAGAAAGTGTATTCTCATCAAAGAAAACCTCAGAGTCTTCTGTTAGTTCCCTTAATATCTTCTCACGTTTCATTAAAACCTTTGGGTTATTCATAAATATGAGTAAAAGTTTATATTCCTGAGCAGTTAAAGTGATTTGAGAACAATTTTTTCTAACTACTGCGGTTCCTAAATCAAGTTCTATCTCTCCACTTACAAGCTTATTTGAGGAGGGCATAATACCATTAAAACTTCTTCTCAATAAAGCTTTTACTCGTGATAAAAGTTCTCTTACCCTAAAAGGTTTAGTTATATAATCATCTCCGCCAATTTCAAGTCCAAGCACTATATTTACTTCATCATCTAAGGCGGTTAAAAAAATTATTGGTACGTTGCTTTTTTCTCTAACATATTTGCAAAGCTCATATCCACTTCCATCTGGTAAATTTATATCTAGTATAAGAAGGTCAAAGTGCTCAGAATTAAATAGACTTTTGCCTTCCTCAAGTGTTGCAGCTCTCGACAACATATATCCTTCATCTTTAAGTGAAAATTCTATTCCTAATGCTAAAGATTCATCATCCTCAACTAATAATAACTTACTCATCTATTTCACCTCAAACTATATTATACCAGAATACCACATTCCTCAAAAATCTTATTCCTATTAGTGTTATCCTTGTTAATCAACTCTTTTGAAAAAAACATTAATGCAACACATATACAAATAGTTTCTAACATATTCTTAAATTTAACCATCTTTTATTCTCCTTTAGGTAAGTTTTTAATTTACTATACTTTAATTATATACGGCGGAACCTATCCTATCCATGTCTTCTGCCTTACAAAACAAAAGGCTATCTTACAATTTAGTAAGATAGCCTGTAATAATTTTAATCTTCCCTAATAGCCTCAATTAAATTTTCGTTTTTTATTCTTCTAAGAGGTGTTAACACTGAAAGATATCCAATAATCATTGCAGAAACGGCTGCAATAGCCACAGCATTCCAAGGAATAGTCCATGGAAACTCTCTAACATTACCCAATCCTATATACATTCCGTAAGAGACTAGACATCCTATAAGAGAACCATATATAGTACCTACAATACCATATAGAAGCCCCTCAAGAGTAATCATTTTCTTAAGGCCTCTTTGAGTTAAGCCTATTGATTTTAAGGCTGCAAACTCTCTTTTTCTTAATATAACATTTGTAGTAAGTGTATTTACAATATTAACACTTCCAATTAAAGATACAACTATAACAAAGCCATATACTAGAATTTGCATCATAAGCATTGAGGTTTTCTCTTTTCTATTATTGTCTATATTATTTATTATATTTAAAGATGGATATGCTTTTAATACATTTCCAATCTCATTTAGGGCTTTTTCTTCACTTTTTATGTCTTTAATTTTAACATTTAGGTTTACTGGTTTAATATCCTTGGCACCTGATAAAGCCTTTGCCACCTGAGCTGTAGATATCATCTTTATTCCTGACTGATTTCCCCTATAGTTAAAGGGATCATTATCAAGTATAGCCATGACCTTGGCTGTTTTAACTACATCTTTTCCAAATTCCTTTTTTTCAAATTTATTAGTATAAGCATCAT
Organism: Clostridium sp. CS1-1; assembly: GCF_056135525.1. Lineage (NCBI taxonomy): Bacteria > Bacillati > Bacillota > Clostridia > Eubacteriales > Clostridiaceae > Clostridium > Clostridium sp. CS1-1. The sequence goes on from NZ_CM148680.1 coordinate 1,935,202, forward strand.
AATATTGAAGTTCTATTTCATCTCCAACCTTTATATCAGCTATTGGTCCCATATAGGATTTACTTGTTTTACCATTAAATATTTTACTTTTGTTTATTAGGATTATTCCATTTTCTTTATTCATTTTTTCTATATTAATATTACCTGCCGATAAATATTTTTTAGACTCCTCTAGGGATTCAGTATCATACACCACTATGGAGCTTGATATAACACTTTTTTCATTAACTTGATTATATATACCGTTGATAGATTTAACTTCGTTAATCTCCTTATCCTTACTAATTGCTGCATCGAAGAAAAATGCATCATATACTCTATAAATCTTGTCAACTGTACTTAAATTCTTTAAAGCCTCAACAATTTTTTCATCTATTATCATTTTTTCTTCCGTAGCTTGATAATCTCTTATTACAGAAAAATGTATGTCCTTTGATTCATTTGGTGTGTTTGTAATGTTTAGGGACATATCCATGAAGGATTTAAAAGTGATAAACAATACAACACTTATTACTATAGAAAACACAGTAATTCTATATCTTTTTCTGCTTCTTTTTATGTTTTTGCTGGCAAGTGATCCCTCAAAGCCAAATAATTTTTGCATAAGCCTATTTTTTCTTCTTTTTATTTTCTCCTTTGTTATAGAGTTTCTGCTGCTTATAGCAACTAAAGGAGATATTTTGCTTGCAAAGTAAGCTGGTATTAATGCGGATATATATATTGATAAGATTCCAACTATCCCACTTATAGCAAGTACTCTAAGTGAAATGTCGGTCTTTATAGCAAAGACTGAATCTCCACCTATTATTTTAAAAGCAAGAGTTATAGAATCCATTGCTATAATTCCAAATAATAATCCTAAAGGAATACCTATTACTGTTAAAACAGTAGCTTCCCTTAACACAAGCTTTCTAATTTGCTTTGGTGTTGCTCCCACAGCTCTTAGTAGTCCAAACTGCTTAATCCTTTCTACTACACTTATTTGGAATGAGTTATATATAACTGCAATTGTGCATATAACTACTATTCCAATTATTATACTTAAGGTCAAATACAGCCCATTCATTCCAGAGCCTTCACCAACGCCAAGCATCATAAGAAGATTCTGGTTTTCTGTAACATTATCCTTTGAAGTCAAAGCCTTAAGCTCACGAACAGCAGTACTTAAATTTGTCTTACTGCTAATTTCTACAACTAACATTGAGTTATTCTTATCAATATTATTGTTTTTAGATAACAATATTCCTTTATTATTTATTTGATTGTCTATGTTGTTTTCTAATATACCTGTAAGTTTATATTCATTATTATTAAATTTAATAGTGTTTCCTATCTTGGCACTTTTATCAATATAACTTAATACCCAATTTTCGATTGCTACTTCATTATCCTTCTCAGGAAGTTTTCCTTCTTTTATTTTGTATGGAATAAGCTCTAAGGCTTTATCTGTGGCAGTTACCTCACTAACCCTTAATTTATTTGTTACATTTACTTCCTCTCCAAAACTGCAAAATCCATACCTTGAAACCTTAGGATTATTAATAATTTTTGAAACTAAGCTCTCATTTGTATTTTTAAAAATTAAATGAAATGCCCCATAGTTGCTTTTGGCTCTTTCTACTTCTGATACTTGCATGCTGTGGAAGAAAAGTCCTATAGTTGATATTAGTGCAACTGATAAAACTATTCCTAAAATAGTAAGTATGGTTCTCTTTTTAGTTGCTCTTAAATATTTTCCCGTAAGCTTTTTATATGAATCTATCATTATATTTACTCCTTTATGTAATTTTTCGGCAAACCCTAATTATTTTTAATATATTTGTCCGAAACTATTTCGCCATCTTGTATTGTAATTACTCTATCAGCCATGGAAGCAATATTTATATCATGAGTAATTAAGATAAGTGTTTGATTATACTTCCTAGCAGTGAGCTTTAATAATTCAATAACCTCTTTTGAATTTTTACTGTCTAAGTTTCCAGTAGGCTCATCTGCAAGTACAATAGAGGGTCTGTTTAGTAGGGCTCTTCCTATAGATACTCTCTGCTGTTGCCCGCCTGAAAGCTCCGAAGGCAGATGATTCTTCCTGTCTTTAAGTCCTAATAAATCTATAATCTCCTTTAGGTAATTGTTATCAATCTTTTCATTATCCAAAAGGACTGGAAGCGCTATGTTTTCTTCTACATCTAAAACGGGAATAAGATTGAAAAATTGAAAGATAAATCCTATCTTACGTCTTCTGAATATGGCAAGCTTCTCTTCCTTATAATCATAAATATTTTCATTATCGATAATAACACTGCCATCTGTGGGCCTATCTAGCCCTCCTAATAAATGAAGTAATGTACTTTTACCTGAACCTGATGCCCCTACAATGGCAACAAATTCTCCTTTATTAACAGATAAATTTATATTTTTAAGTGCTTCTACCTTGCTTTCTCCATTGCCGTAGGTTTTATTTAAATTTTTAACTTCTAATATTTTCATATATACCGCTCCTTTTATTTAATACTATGGGTTAATTATATCCAATTACTATTTTTTGCTCCATGTCTATAGGCTTACAAAAGGTTTAAGCTATCTTACAATTTAGTAAGATAATTTGGGACTAAACTTATAATTTAAATAAAAGAAACAAAACTAAGTTGGTTGCACGAGGAGGAAAGTATATTTATAATTTACAAAGAGATCTTCATTCCTAATTAAAGCATTAATTGAATTTACAACTCTATTACATTCTTAGATTATTGTATATGTTATAATAGGGTCGGAGGTGGTTTTATGGCGCACATTCTCATAGTTGAGGATGAAAAATCCATAAACGATCTTATTGCCATGAATCTTTCATTAGTAGGGCATACCAGCGAGCAGGTATATGATGGCAATGAGGCGCTTGAATACATAAAGCAAAATAATTATTCACTGATTATAATGGATATAATGCTTCCGGGTCTGGATGGTTTCAATCTTATGAAGTACGTTTCTGAAAGTACGCCTGTGATATTTCTTACCGCCATGGGAAATTTATCTGACAGGGTCAAGGGACTAAAGCTTGGGGCTGATGATTATATAGTAAAACCCTTTGAAACTATAGAGCTCCTTGCACGGATTGAAGCTGTACTCCGTCGTACTCAGCGGGCATCGAATATTTTTTCTCTTGATGGTACTGTTGTAAACTTAGAAAGCAGAGTTGTTACCGTAAATGGTAGCGAAATCGAACTAACTCTTCGTGAATATGAATTACTAGAAATACTCATTAAAAATAAGAATATTGCTCTTTCTCGTGAAAAACTACTTAAATTAGCCTGGGAGTATGATTACTTTGGAGAAACGAGAACCGTGGATGTTCATATTCAAAAACTGCGCAAGAAATTAAATTGGGAAAATAGAATAAAGACTGTGTATAAAATGGGTTATCGTCTGGAGGTGAACCTGTGAAGTTTTGGCAAAAGACTTTTATCGGGATTCTAGTGGTTTTTATTGTGTCTATAAATATATGTCTTTACCTGATTTCTAAACACAGCTTTTCACTTAATATGAAACGAGATACGGATCGGGCATTAGGTGAGTATCACCTTATAATGAATAATGTTTATGAAACGATGAACAGTATTTACTATCGTGAACAAACTATGCCAACACATTTTTCTATAGAAAGCTTAATGCAATCTTATGCTGACTACTATATAAAGGAGAATGTATTCCTTGAACTCAAGGAGTCAGATAAGATCCTTTTTTCTAATATACCTTCTTCTGTTATGGCTAACATTAATACTGAGGGGCTTACAAAGGATTCTTATAGAATACAAGTGCTGTCAAAAAACGGAATGAGTTATTTATATATAGACGGTACGATAGCTGAGCAGTATGGAAATTATACTTTAACATACGTCCGTGACCTGTCTGAGCTTTATAATACTCAATCTAAGCTCACACGATATCTTATAATGGTAAGTGCTTCCGTGGAAACAGTGTTGACCTTAGTGCTATTGTTGCTTCTAAGGAAGCTTACCAGTCCCATAAGTGCTATGCAGAAAGCTACCCGTAAAATAGCAGGTGGTGTATATGATGAGAGAATCACTATACCGGGAAAAGATGAATTTCATGATCTTGCAGAGAACTTCAATCAGATGGCTTTCAGCATACAGGAGAAGATAACTGAGCTTGATAAAAATGCACAAGATAAACAACGGCTCGTAGATAATTTAGCACACGAGTTGCGAACACCTCTTACAGCTATACGTGGTTATGCTGAATACCTGCAAAATGCCAATGCCCGTGAGGAGGATAGAATAAAAGCTGCTGGCTATATTCTAAGTGAAACTGACAGAATGCAGAGCTTGGCTTTTAAACTGCTGGATTTAGCACTTGTAAGAAACAGTACATTGGATAATCAGCAAATTATTCCTTGTGAGCTGTTTAATGAAGTTAAAGTAGTGTTAGAATCAAAATTGAAGGAGAAGGGTATCAGATTAGATATTTTTTCCTCATTGCAGGAATTAACTGGTGATTTTGTTCTTTTACAGTCTTTGCTTGTGAATCTGGTGAGCAATGCTGTGAAAGCATCTTTAAATAATTCATCAATACAACTGTCATGTTATTTTGATACCGTACCAGTAATTGAAGTAAAGGATTTTGGCTGTGGCATGGAAGAAGCACATACAAATTTGGTGTGTGAGCCTTTTTATCGCGTGGACAAAGCCCGTTCGCGTAGCTCAGGTGGTATAGGACTTGGATTGTCTATTTGTCGTGAGATTGCACACTTGCATGGAGCAGAGTTAAGAATCAATTCCCGTCCTGAAAGAGGAACAACAGTACAGGTAATATTTACAACTCCTTTACAACCTTCTGAAAACTCTGTAACGCACCAGGATGTATGATATGTTTGTAGTGCTACAAAACATTAATTTAAATGGAGGTTATCAAAATGACAAAGTTTAAAACAATAATTAGTAAATCGTGGATATTTGCTACAGCAGCTGTATTAATAGTAGGAAGCAGTTCTGTAATGGCTCTAACTCTTGGACGCAATGTTGCTGAAAGTGCACCTAAAGACGCAGTTTCAATCGCGACTACTGTAAAAGAGAATACTCAAAGTAAATCAAACAAAAATGAAACTACAGTAGAATATACAGTTAAAGACTTATCCAAGAATGTTTCAGACCAAAAGGATTTGATTATAAAGAAGTTAAGTAAGACATCAGGCATAACTCCTGAACAGGTTGAGGAGAAATACAAAACCGTTATAGCAAATATGACTCCTGGAAGAAAGGATATTTCAGCGCAGCAAGCTGCCGCTTATGCTGTAGATATACTTAAAAAGACATATGGAGTGGATTTTAAGGGGTACAGCGCTGAAGCAAGCTTTTCAAGGGGGGCTGTTCCAAACTCCGATAGTTGGACAGTAATTTTCTACTCTCCAGAAGAAGCTCAGAATAAAGATTCCAAATCATATGTTGCTACAGTAAACTCTGTGAATGGTGCAATCCTTAATGCAGATTTTATCAGCCCTGATCATGATTATACATACTTTCAGAACAAAAATTAATAGCCTGATATGTAGTGAAATTCAGAAAAGAATATAGTAGCATATAATCATGTACGTATTATGAATCCTCCGAAAATTGTTTTTCGGAGGACTATTATTATTTCTTAAGAAATTTGCAATAATTATTGAACTTCAAGGTGAAAAGATGAATATATTTTACAATTTCCTCTGAAGGTTTAGGAAATACTTAAACAGTTAAGGAAAGAATTCTAATGGATTTTTAATTATTCATTATACTGATTAATCCACTCCCTTTTTAAAATAGCATAGACTATATCATCCGTCCATTCATTATCAAGCCAAAAACTTTCCCTAAAATGCGCCTCTTTTCTCATTCCGATTCTTTCAAGTAAGGCTATAGATTTTGTATTTCTTGGGTCAGCTGAAGCAGTTATTCTATGTTTTTGTAAATTACTAAATAAGTAGTTCATTACACCAATGACAGCTTCGGCTGCATATCCTTTACCTTGATTTTCTAAAGATACTGTAAACCCTATTTCTACCTGTTGATTATCTGGATCAATAAAATGAATTCCTATATCTCCTATTAACTCATCGGTTTCCTTAACCAAAATTCCAAGCTGATACCATGTATCTGGCGTATTTGGAACATTGGCAACCTTTTTATAAATGAATTCTTTTACGTCTTCAAGAGTTTGTGGTTTCCAGCCTTGAAATTTATATATTTGTGGATTGGAACGGTATTTAAATATAGACTCTGCATCAGAAATTCTAATACCCCTTAATACTAATCTTTCTGTTGAAATATTCAGTTCATTGAAACTCATTATTTTTACCTCCGAGTGTATAGTTTATATAATCAAAATAGGACAATTCGCTTTTAAAACTAAAAGTATCTACATAGCCATAGTTATGATTTATATGTCTTGTTGCATATAAAATTACTTTTTTTATTTTCTAGAAATGGATAAGATAAAGTCATCTATCATCAATTGAAAGCTGTCTTCGTAATTTGCCGCATTTTGAAAATACCCAAGAAAGCATAAAGAAACAAAACCGTGTAACAGACTTCTTAATGCTCGACTTTTATGAATTAAATATGTTTCATCCTTAATATAGAAACCAAGAACCTGTCGAATAATACCATTTGTTTCTTTTGCCAAACGATTTACTTCTTCATCTTCTGTGCTTTTAATATTCATGAAAAGTCCATAGGCAGTTCTGTTTTCAAAAGCAAAATCTCGATAAACATAGGCATATTCTCTGATAGCTTCCTCACCACTTTTACCAATTAATCTCTGCATTAATTTTAAATTTAATCCATTTAAAAGATATATCGTCATTTCTATCTTAAGGTTATCCATATTAGAGAAATGATTATATAAAGATGGATATTTTATATTTAACTTTTCAGCAATTTTGACAAAAGTAACTTGATCAAGACCAATTTCATCAGCTATTGAAAAAGCAACTTGAATAATTTTTTCCTTGGTTAAGTTTCGTTTTTGCATTTGTAAATCACTCCTTGCAACTATGCTCTATAATGATAGTTTAACATTACAACGCATATTTATCAAACTATAACCAATAGTTTATTAGTTATAAAACATAATTTACTATTATATTAGAGAGTTTGTTTTAAAATCATATGTATTCTAATAGTTTATTGATTTTCATTATGTCTTTTATAATGAGTACATGTGATGCTACACAACATTGTTCTTAAATAATTTTATTCGATGAATACCTGCCATAAAATATCAATTAGTTATATGATAATCAATTTGAAGTAAAAGAGAAGATGAAAACACGGTATTTGGAGGTGCTATAGATATCTATAGAAAAGTTAAGGTACCTTAATAAAAGTATTGACAATTAAAGTGGCAAAGTATAATATAATAATAGTAAGGTACCTTAATAAAATAAAAGGAGATAGTTTGTATGTATAATATATCATCAGAAAAATTGTTGCAACAAATAAATTATTTTACCAATCTTGTTAGCAGAGCACAACATCATTCGAATACTAAATCTAATGAAATCTTGGCTAGCCGGGCGCAAACACATTTGTTAGGCTTGTTGTTAGTACAAGATGGTCTAACACAGAAGGAGTTAAGTTCACGATTGCAAATAAGACCTGCTTCTCTTGGTGAGTTAGTTAATAAACTACAACAAAATGGTTATGTAGAAAGGCGTGTAAACGAAAAGGATAAGAGAATATCAAATGTTTATCTTACAGATGAAGGTCGCAGGTCAGCTAAGAGCGTTATGCAAGCAAGGATGGAATTAGTTGATAATATATTTTCTGGTTTATCAGAAGAGGAAATAAGTCAGCTTTCTTCCTTGATGAGTAAACTAATAAATTCAATTGAACAAAATTCTGGCGATAATGTTGATGATTTACGTAAAGAGTATCATGGAATGATAGAAGAAAGTAATTTCCCCGGTGGAACTGACTTTTTTAATGAAGGTCATAAACATAGTCGTTAGAAACAAGATAGAGATAAAACCTTAGTAACAGCTACTTTAGCAAGTTTTAGGAGGAAAATTAAATGGAACAAGTTGATTTATATTATTTTGAAAAATCGTCTATTTGGAAGGCCATATTGCATATGGCATTGCCAATGATGCTGGGAATGTCACTAAATTTATTTTATAATATTATTGATGCTTTCTTTATTGGGAAACTCAATAACACGGAAATGATGTCAGCTATTACTCTTGCATTACCTTTCACAACCATTCTTATGGCTGTTGGAAATTTATTTGGAACTGGAGGAGGTACTTATATTTCACGACTTTTGGGAGAGAAAAAGCTTGAAGAAGCTAAAAAGGTATCGTCTGTGACCTATTTTATGAGTTTGATTACCGGTTTAGTACTAATAATGTTTTGTGTTCCACTTCTTCAGCCAATACTACAATTGCTAGGTGCGGAAGGGAATAACACAATATTTACTGAGAGAGTTATCCTTGTTTTTACTATTGGGAGTCCTATTGTAATCGCAAACTTTGTTTTAGAGCAGTTGGTCCGTTCAGAAGGTGCCTCTACAGTTTCAATGTATGGAATGGGCGTAAGTGTCGTAGCAAACATTATCTTAGATCCTATCTTGATTTTTACATGTCACTTAAATATTATGGGAGCAGCATTAGGCACAGTATTAGGGAATCTTTGTGCTGTAGTCTATTATATTTTCTATATTCAAAAAAAAGGCTCAACACTAAGTGTTTCATTGAAATCATTTAAACCTACTTTAGATATAACTAAAGATATTTTTAAAATAGGTGTAACAGCTCTATTACTTGATGTGTTTTTAATTACTTCCGGTCTATTATTTAATAACCTTTCAATGAATTATGGAGATTATGTAGTTGCAGGCTTCGGTATTTCACAAAGGATTGTGCAGTTGTCTGATTTTATAGGTATGGGATTATTTATGGGAGTAGTGCCACTTATCGCTTATTCCTACACTGCCAAAAACATAGAGCGGATGTTTAAAATTATTCGATCTACAGCCTTCTATATTACAGTTCTAATTATAATAATTTCTGTAACTTTACTGGTTTTCCGTACGCAGGTTTTTCAGTTATTTAGTAGGGATATAGAAGTTATAAGCATTGGAAGCTTAATTTTTACAGCAATGCTGCTATCCTCTTTATTTACAAGTCTTTCAGGACTGTTCATAGGAATTTTTCAAGGAATTGGAAGAGAAAAAGAAGCGGGAATTATGTCAGTAGCAAAGGGATTAATTATAATTCCTATAATGCTCTTAGCAAATACCTTTTGGGGGTTGTCTGGTCTCATATGGTCATTGACAGTATCAGAAATCCTAGCTTTTTTGGTAGGATTATTACTATGGCTGTGTTTTAAACAAGACCAGACTATGAAAAGTTCAACTCATTAAAATTAAATTGCTTTCAAAAGTTACATGGCTTTATTACACTATACTATTGTGTTATTTTTATAGTTCTTCTTCTTAAGTCATCAGATGATGGCGTATAGTTAACGTAGTTATCATCTGCATCCTTAATACTTCTAATTGATACAGTAGGTTTAACTATTACATCAATTGCATCTATAAGTGACGCATAATATTTGTTAGTAGTATTAAAGTAAAATGTAAGAGTATTTCCCGATATCGTTACAGAATCGGCTTTTACATTTGTTCCATTAATGCCTATAAATAACAAATCATCAGTTTTTATACCACTATTTACATCAAGTGGTGTATCAAATGTTATATAAACTTTTACACCATTTGAATCTTTAACTGCACTCCAATAATCGGAAGTAGTTTTTGGAGCTGCTTGATAATCGTATATTGTAGACTGAGCCGTTGAAAGAGTTGCTGGACTTCCATCGTCATTTGTGGAAACTAGTGAACCAGTTTCATCCTTTGTAAAAGTGGCTCTAATAGCAAGTTTTGCACTTTGGCCTTGAGCTTTTATAGCATCTATCTTAGTTGGACTGCTATTAGTCTTTCCATTAAGATAGGTCACTGCAGGAGCTGTATCATTACTAGTAAGCTCTGCGCCGTCTTTAAATGTAAGAGTTACTTTGTCTCCTAAAATAGTTGCACTATTTGGGTGTACTCCACCTAGTGAAAAGTCACTTGCATTTATTTCATCTAGTGCTCTGCTGAATGCAAGATCAACTTTAAAATCATCTCCATCGTAATAAACTTTGATTGAGTTATCCTTGACAATGGTTCCGGTTGATGATGGTGACTTAATTGTGTCAGCATATGCCACACCATCTAATACATCTCCTGATTCATCTTTGACGTTGGAAACTATTAAAGCAGTCACATCAGTATACTTACCGTTAGTCGTTCTGCCTGTTGTTACAATTAGATAATTTGATGGAAAAGATATTATAGCGCTTTTATTGTCCCCACCAGCTGATATAGTTGTGTCTACTGGAAGTACTTTTGTATTACCTTCTCCATCTATAAACCTGTAATTATCCTGATTTGTAATTGTATCTACGTTCATAGCTTCGCTAAAGTAAACAATAACTTTATCTCTATTTGCTGAAGTATATATTCCTGTTACCTTAGGAGCTGAATAATTACTGCTAATTAAAGTACATGTGTAATCATCCATTGTATTAGGTATAGATTCTGTATCAATTATATTCTTTATTGTTAATAGGTACTTAAGATCAGTTAATGTCCAATTATCATTTGTATTACTTGGGTTGTATTTCTTCATTTTGATTTTGTATGTATCAGTGTCTTCAGTATCTGATTCGCCAGATACATTGTATATTGCATCTATATGGTTAGTTATATCTGTATTATGGCTATCTAACAATTTGTAATTTTCTACATTTGTAGCGTACATGTAACTAACATCTTTGCTGAATTTTACACGGATAGTTTCATTATCAATTACAGTAACAGATTCCACCAAAGGCTTAGTAGTTGATAAATCTTTAATCTGAACTGTAAAATCTGAAGCTTTTATATCTGTTGCTAATAATTTACCCTCAACATATACTGTGAACTTTCCAGTTGTAGTATCCAATGATGCAGCTTTTCCTTTTACTGTTACATTATAATTCTGTGAATCTAATACAGATAACTTGAATGATACAAGTGTTGAAAATGTATCTATTGGATTACTGCATTGTACTGTTGTCATATCTACAAGTGTTGATGATATTTGGTCGTTAACAAATAGGTTTCCGCTAGTATCAGTAGTGACATAATTGGTAGATATTGTTGTAGTTGGAGTAGTAGTAGATTCCAAAAAGGATTGAAAGTTAAAAGTTGTGCCCTTTAGTGTCGCGGAAATAGCTTCTTTAGATATTATATCGTAGTCTACATAGGACTTTCTTACATCATCATAAAAGGCCTTAATACCTGTCTTCCTTTGTAAGAAATCATCATATAATTTAGCGCCAAGATCGTTTGATCCTCTAAGTGTATATGACACAGCTGACGATTTTAATTTGTCATATTGATATTCATATATTTTGCCATCGTTACTACCTATGGCTATAGATGAAGCCTTAGCAAGTACTGTAGAATTTGCTGCAGCTATTAATAAACTAGTTATAGCTGTTGTTGATAGTACAGTCAGTATTTTTTTATTCTTAATCATTTTTTTAATCCCCCATTCTTTTGCTCATTATTATAAGCTGAAAAATATATATTTCATTATCTAAATGATAATTTATATATCCTTTATTTTCTATACTAGTATAATTATACTACTAAATACTATTCTGTAAACCCTAACCATTATTTTAAAAAATAGTAAGATAATATTAGATGTTTTAGGAAAGAAGGAGGTGGGAGATAATTCGACTTTCGTTTCAAACTATTTAAGAATCCACATAAAATATTAAAAAAATAATAAAATATAATTGTTAGAATAGATCATGTTCTTCGAGAATCTTAACTTTAACGGTAAGTTAAAACTAACAAATGAAAGGAGAAGTCAACATGGTAAAAATTATTCCACACTTATGGTTTGATAAGGAGGCTGAGGAGGCATCTAAATTTTATATGTCCATATTTGAGAATACAAAATTAAAGAATAAAACTACCCTTAATAATACACCCTCGGGTACAGTGGAAATGATCACAGTTGAGCTTGCAGGACAAGAATTTATGCTACTATCCGCCGGTCCATTTTTTAAGTTTACACCAGCGATATCATTTTTAATCCTCTGTAATTCTATTAGGGAGACTGAAATTCTATGGGAGAAATTAGTCGAAACTGGTACAGCACTTATGCCTTTAGACGTCTACATGTTTAGTGAAAAATATGGATGGGTAGTTGATAAGTATGGTCTTTCTTGGCAACTAATGTATATGGATGATTTTGAGATTAAGCAAAAAATAATACCCACACTAATGTTTGTTGGAGAACAATATGGAAAGGCAGAAGAAGCCATTCAATTCTACACCAATATATTCAAACACTCGAAAGTGGATTATGTACTTAGATACGGTGAGGATGATACACCAAACAAATCTGGCACTATTAGAAATGCTGAATTTACACTGGAAAATCAAGTGTTTTCAGCTATGGACAGTGCTTATGAGCACGATTTTACTTTTAATGAAGCCATTTCATTTCTTGTGAATTGTGATACACAAGAAGAAATAGATTATTATTGGGATAGATTATCTGAGTTTCCAGAAGCAGAACAATGTGGATGGCTAAAAGATAGATATGGACTCTCATGGCAAATTACGCCAGCTGTTATGAATGATATGATGCAGGAAAAGGATGCTACAAAATTATCACAGGTAACTGAAGCATTTCTTAAAATGAAAAAATTTGATATTGCTGAATTGAAAAAGGCTTATGAAAAATAATTATTCAGCTTTAAATCAATTTGGGTAAAAGACATTTAATGCAACCTTAGTTCAATAAAGGTAGAAACAGAGTGTTTTGCAGAGGAATTTGTAAAAATAAGAAGATTATGATAGTATATAAGCGTATAAGAAACTACCTATGCATTTTTGTAGATTTTAAACTCGTCGTCGCTATTCTCACGAAGTCGTAATGGGTAAGTTAGAGGTAATTCTTATATATTTAGAACTAACAATAGTGAATGGAGGAACTGAAAATATGTCTAATTTACCAAATTGTCCAAAGTGTAATTCAGAATACACTTATGAAGATAGAGGAATTTTTGTTTGCCCTGAATGTGCTCATGAGTGGACTTTAGAATCAGAAGCTGAAAACAGTGAGGAGAAAAAGGTTATAAAAGATGCAAATGGAAATATCTTAAATGATGGTGATTCCGTGACAGTAATAAAAGATCTTAAAGTTAAAGGAAGCTCACTGGTAGTAAAAATGGGTACAAAAGTGAAAAATATACGTTTGGTTGACGGAGACCATGACATAGATTGTAAAATTGATGGTTTTGGGTCTATGAGTTTAAAGTCCGAGTTTGTTAAAAAGATATAGTGAGTACATGTCAAACTAGGCTTGATGCCTAGTTTTTTTAATAAATAAAGGCCAAGGAGAAATCGGTTTATGTAAAGAATTTGTGGGTATCCTTAAATATAACCGAAATTAAAGATCAAAATTTTCAATAACTTTAGAACCAAAGATTTAAAGTAATATTTTATAGGAGGTACATTAGTATGCTTAAAGATGAGTCAAGAAGAATAATTTTAGATTTAGCAGTAAGTTTGGACGGATTTATAGAAGGTCCTAAAGGTGAAGTTGATTGGTGTGTTATGGACCCGGAAATGGGGTTTAATGATTTCCTAAATGAGATTGATACTATTTTTTATGGACGAAAAAGCTATGATTTATGGGGACAATATATTCCACAAGATGAGATTTCTGATACTGAAAAAGAAATATGGAAACTAGTACATAGCAAGAAGAAATATGTTTTTTCGAAAACTTTAACGGAGGTTAATGGCAATGCCATGTTGATAAATAAGAATTTAGAGGAAGAAGTAAGAAAGGTAAAGAAAGAGAATGGTAAGAATATATGGCTATATGGTGGAGCAAGTATTATAAAAGATTTTATAAGTTTGGGACTTATTGATGAGTATAGGTTATCTATACATCCTGTCATTTTAGGAGCTGGGAAACCTTTGTTCATTGATATAAAGGAGAGGATAGGACTTAGACTTGTTAGTACTAAAAGCTTTTCTTCAGGTGTTGTCCAATTATGTTATTATACTAATAAGCAGTAAGGGTTATTAAGGAGTTTTTTATGTTAACAATTAAGAAATTTCGTATGTGTCCAAAGTTTGAAAATTTCTTTGAATTAGTAGTAAGAGACTGACTGGATTTATTTTAAATACAGTGATAAAATGTAAGACGTTGGTTGAAAACTGGCGAAATAGAGGGAAAATTTTAATTTGAGAATCTGTAATTATTGACGGAGGGTGAAAACGCATAATGGCATTTGTAATTGAATTGTTAATCAGAACTTGTATAGAGACAGCGTATCTTACGGGTATGATTATTTTGATTGGATTATTCCTTGGAGTATTAAGAGATAATTCTATACGAAATTTTCAGAGAAGTTTTGGTAGCAAAGCATTAATGGTAACAGGAGTTATTGGTGTTCCAATACATGAATTAAGCCATGCTATCTTTGCTTTATTATTTGGACATAATGTTACAAAAATGAAATTGCTTCAAAAACCAGATGAAGACGGAATAATGGGATATGTACAGCATAGTTATAACCAACGTAGTATTTATCAACAGATAGGAAATTTTTTTATAGGCATAGCACCTATATTTGGAGGTATTTTTTCTATAATAACTTTAATGTATTTTATAATACCACAGGCATATAACAGGTTTATTAGTATATTAATTAAAAGTTTGAACGTTACAGTGTTAAATGAAAGTACGATTAAAGGAATAATAAATTCTTATTTAGGGCTAGTAAAGGTTATTTTCTCGCTAAGTAACTTTAAAAATCCATACTTTTATATATTTTTATTTATAGCGATATGCATATCATCACATATATCTTTGAGTTTTGCTGATATAAAGGGGGCTTCTAGAGGGCTTGCAGTTATATTTTTAATATTATTTATACTCAATGCTTTAAATTTATCAAAGTACATATTAGCTATTGAGTTAATAAAATATAATATTTTATTAACTGGAATCTTAATTGTAGCTCTGATACTTTCTGCTGTAACATTTTTAATAAGTTTAATTTCTATTAGCATAAAGTAAAAATTATAGGCAATGACTGGGAATATGAATTCAGTTTTATTTAATAAATCCTTATGATATCCTTGAAGCTTTATCGGGTAACTTAATAAGTGTAAACCATCAGTTCTAAACTACTTAGCGTTTCAATTGAGAGGATGATTATTATGTTTAAAATAATGATAGTGGAAGACGATCAAAAGATGCGAGAAATAATCTTAGAAAATATTCAGAGATGGGGATTTAAAGGATCTTACGTGCAGGACTTTAATAACGTATTTGATGAGTTTACAAAATATGAGCCTCATCTTATCTTGATGGATATAAATCTTACTGCTTATGATGGATTTTACTGGTGCAGCAGGATAAGAGAAGTCTCAAAAGTTCCAATAATCTTCATATCCTCTAGAAATACTAACATGGATATAATAATGGCCATAAATATGGGAGGAGATGACTTTATTCAGAAGCCTTTTTCACTAGAAGTGTTAATGGCAAAGATAAATGCACTTTTAAGAAGAACTTATAATTACACCAATGCTTCTTCCAATATAATAGAACATAACGGTGTAGTTCTTAATCTTAAGGATAGTTCAGTTTTATTTAACGATAAAAAATTGGAGCTTACAAAGAATGAATTTAAAATTCTTTACACTCTTATGAAGGATAAGGGGAACATAGTAAGCAGAGATAACATAATGAGAGTTCTTTGGGAAGATGAGAGTTTCGTAGACGACAATACCTTAACTGTAAATATTAATAGACTCAGAAAAAAGCTGGAGGATTTAGGGCTTAATAATTATATTCAAACAAAGAAAGGTCAAGGGTATGTAATCTCATGAAATTTACCAAATTTTTAGCAGATAGAAAGTTTTCAATACTTTACTATGTTTTGCTTATGATATTTGTATCTCTGGTCATTTATTTGGGTGGCCCTGTTAAAGTAAGTATAGGAAACATATTATACATAAATTTAGTTTCTTCAGCCTTTTTTATAATTTATTTGATAACAAGATATTTTTATTATAGAAGTTATTATAAAAGTCTATCTGATATTATAGAAAGTGAAAGAGATGAAATAATAAGTCGGCTTCCAAAGCCTAAAAATTATGAACAAGTTCTTTTCCAAGAGGTACTGGCCGCTTTATATAATGAGCAAAGTTCAAAAATACAAAAACTTCATGGGCAAAAAAAGGAATATGAAGAGTTTATAACTTCCTGGGTTCATCAGGTGAAGACACCCATTGCAGTTAGTAGGCTATTAATTGAAAGTAATTCAAGTTCCCGAAACAAGGAAACCTTGTATAGCCTTGAAGAAGAATTAGATAAAATTGAAAACTATATTGAACAAGCTCTTTATTATTCGAAAATAGATGATTTCTCGAAAGACTATCTTATAAATCAAGTTCAATTAGATAGAATAGTTAAAGAATCTGTAAAAAAGCAGGCTAAAACTTTTATTAATAAGAAAATAAGCATAGAAATTGAAGACACTGATTTAGAGGTTACAACGGATAAAAAATGGCTTTCCTTTATTTTTGACCAAGTACTATCTAATGCTTTAAAATATACTTCTGAACGTGGTCGAATTAAAATTTGCGGATTAACCGAAAATAAAGTCCAAAAGCTTATTATAGAGGATAACGGCATAGGTGTTAAACCAGAAGACATCAACAGAGTATTTAATAAAGGATTTACAGGCTATAACGGAAGGGAGAACTATAAATCAACAGGTATAGGTCTCTATCTTTCTAAAAAGTTGGCTAGAAAGCTTGGGCATGATATATTAATTGAATCAACATATGGTGAATATACAAAAGTAATAATTATCTTTCCTAAGCTACTAGATTACTTTCAGGTTTCAAAAGAGTAAACACAAGAGAATAAAAATACTGCATTTAAAAGTGGCACTGCCACTTTTTTGTGCTTTGTGACAAAAATGTAAGGAATCAATATAGTTTTGTAAGGTAGAAAAATGGATTGAAGTAGTTATATTTTATAGAATAATAGTGTAGTTAGAAACAAAAAAGAAACCGGAGGATTAAATATGAATGATGTTTTAATAGCTAAGAATTTAAAGAAAGTTTATGGATCAAGAGGGAATGTGTACACCGCGCTTTACGATATAGGCCTAAATATTAAAGAAGGGGAATTCGTAGGCATAATGGGGCCATCTGGCGCAGGTAAAACAACACTTTTAAATATTATTTCTACCATAGACAAACCAAGCAGCGGTACTGTTACTATAGGGGGAGAAGACATAGTGAAGATGAATGAAGAAAAGTTATCCGTTTTCAGGAGAAATAAGCTGGGTTTTATTTTTCAAGATTTTAATCTTTTAGATACATTGACTGTAAAAGAAAATATAGTTCT
The DNA here is from genome assembly GCF_056135525.1 of Clostridium sp. CS1-1. NCBI lineage: Bacteria > Bacillati > Bacillota > Clostridia > Eubacteriales > Clostridiaceae > Clostridium > Clostridium sp. CS1-1. The sequence continues at coordinate 1,952,741 of NZ_CM148680.1, forward strand.
CCCATTAGCACTTTCTAAGGTAAACTTGAGTGAGATAGAAAGAAGGCTTAAGGAGGTTTCTGTAAGCCTAGGTATAGAGAATATTTTAAATAAATATCCTTATGAAATTTCAGGAGGTCAAAAGCAGAGAACTGCAGCAGCCAGAGCTATTATAAGTAAGCCTACTTTAGTTCTTGCAGATGAACCTACTGGTGCTTTAGATTCAAAGTCATCTACCGAACTGCTTCAGGCTTTAAGTGATTTAAATGAAAACAACAGAGCAACTATCATGATGGTAACTCATGATGCCTTTGCAGCCAGCTACTGCAAAAGAATAATCTTTATTAAGGATGGTTTATTGTTTACAGAGCTTGTCCGAGGAGGTTCCCGAAAAGAGTTCTTTCAGAAGATACTTGATGTGCTAAAAACCTTAGGCGGCGGCTTAGCCGATATGTAATAAGTTTATTTGAAAGGAGTGGAAAAATGATGGGCTTATTTGATATTGCCCTTAAAAATATAAAAAGAAACTTTTACAACTACTTTTTATACTTTGCATCTATGGTATTCAGCATAATGATTTACTTTACATTTACTTCAATAGAATATAATACACAGGTTCAAAAGGTTGTTGGTTCTTCAATGAATTTTGCTACTGTATTTAAAGCATCAGCCATAGTTATTGCAATATTTGTTACCATTTTTATTTGGTATTCAAACTCTTTCTTTATAAGGAAAAGAAAAAAGGAAATTGCACTTTATTCTCTTCTTGGAATAAGAAAAAGGCAAATTGGAACAATGCTTTTTTATGAAAATATTGTCATGGGTATAGCAGCACTGGGTGCAGGTATTTTGATTGGAAGCTTGCTTTCAAAACTATTTATAATGATTTTGATTAAGCTTATGGGGTTTTCAGCTAGTATTAATTTTATGATACCTTCAAAGGCTGTAATAAATACTATTGTTGTATTTATTATATTATTCCTTATAACCTCAATACATGGTTACAGTCTTATATACAGATTTAAGCTTATAGAGCTTTTTAAAGCTGAAAGTCAAGGGGAGAGAATACCAAAGACTTCAGTATTTCTTTCAATACTATCTGTTTTATTAATCGGAGGAGGATATTGGTTATATACTAGACCAATATCAAGCTTTACGGTCTTTGGAATACTTATAACCTTAGTACTTACGGTAATAGGAACTTTTATGCTCTTTTCTTCGGCAACACTATTAATTATTAAGCTTTCAAAGAAAAATAAGAGAAGATATTACAAAGGTATTAATATGATAGGAACTTCTCAATTGTTATACAGAATTAAAGCTAGTGCCAGAACTTTGGCTACAATTGCAGTATTAAGTGCTGCTACTCTTACATCCATGGAGGTATCTGCAAGTTTTTATTATAAGCTTTCGGTAAATTTACAAGAGAATTATGGTTTTACTTATGCTTATGCAAGCAATGACAAAGCTTTAGATAAAAAGGTAGAAGCTATAATTGCAAAGTATCCTAAAAATAAAATTATTGCATCTGTGGATATGAATTTTATTAAAGTAAATGGACTTTGGCCTGATTTTTCTAAAGCATCTTCGGTGAAAAAGCCTATCACAGCTAATTTTTATATAATATCAGAAAGTAACTATAATGAAATTGCAAATATAAGAGGATTAAAGGACAAGGTGAAACTAAAAGGGAATAATGAGGCTGTTGTATTTAGTCAAATTTTAAATTTTACTACACAGCATGATTATTCTGAAAAAACTATTACAATAAATGAAAATAACGAGAAGAGCACTATGAATGTTGTGGATGTTAAGAATTATTCACTTTCAAACTCTGGCATGATGAGAAATGCTGTTGTTGTAACAGATGATATTTATAATAAGTATTGCACAAAAGATAATACTTTAAGAATCAAAGGTTATGTTACTGATAATAAAAAAGATAGTGAAGGATTGAACAATGAACTTACCAGTCTATTATTGAAGCAACTTCCACAAAATAATGAAGAATCTTTAACTTTTTCATCATATTATTCAGAATATAGGGGAGGACTTAGCATTTCAGGTATAACAATCTTTATCGGTGCTTTCTTAGGCCTATTATTTTTGGTAGCCACCGGAAGTATAATATTTTTCAAGCAATTATCTGAAGCTAATGATGATAAAAGCAGGTATGAGATTCTTAGAAACATAGGGGTAACAAACAAAGAAATCAAGACTTCTATAAGCAAACAAATATTTATAGTCTTTGCTCTGCCGCTGGCAATTGGAATAATGCACAGCTTAGTGGCATCAACACTTTTATCTAGAATCATGAGATTAAATTTAACATTGCCTATAATCATAACTATCAGTGCATACACAGTTATATATATGATATATTATTTTCTAACAGTAAACTCTTATTATAAAATTATTAATGCAAACAGTTAGATAAAGTGCCTAGAGAAATTATTCTCTAGGTGTTTTTATTTAGTTTAGGATATAACTATGGCATACAGATGTCGTACTATTCGGCTATAATCGGATATAAAAAGGATGAACAGGTTGCTGTGGCTGACAGGAAGCCAAACTTAGTTACATATATCAGATGACTTTGTTACTAAAGGTTGGGAAGAATAAGAAGGTTAGAATTATCAAATGAAGAAGTAAGCATGTTACATACCAATCTCTATATAATCAATAAGTTTTTTGATTCATATAGTAGACATGATGCTATTGGTATTTAATAAGTAGTGTGCGAAAAAGGATTTTAAGTAAATATTTAAGTACATTTTATGTTCCCTCAGGCTAGAAGGTTTGAGGGAATTTTGCTTTAGGGGTCGAAATTTCATGTAAAAATAAGTAAATTCAATAAACTATAATACTTTTTAAAAAGTTAAAGAAAATAATTAATAAAATCTCTTGTTTGTGACGTCACGTAACATAATATAATAAAACTAGAGGAGGCGAGGGTATGAGTAATAACAAAGACAAATTACTTACAGTAGGTGAGCTTGCTCGAAGGGGCGGTGTAACAGTGCGTACTTTACAATATTATGATACAAAAGGTCTCTTAGTCCCAAGTGAATACAGTGAGGGTGGAAGACGAATGTACAGTAGGCGCGATATTATACGCTTGCAGCAGATTGTTTTTTTAAAATCGATGGGCTTCTCACTAGAGGAAATACGTGATAGCATACTTCCTACTGAATCGACTTCAGAGCTGGAACAGATGCTTAAACAACAAAAACAAATGCTAATTGAGCAGATATCTCATATCCAAGAAACCGTAAATCAGATGGATAAGATTATAGATGAGATTAAATTAGGCTCTGAAATTGGAATCGACAGATTATTTGTCATTATGAAGTCGACCCAGCTAGGTAATCCTTATTCTTTCCTGATTAGGCACATTAGCAAAAATCAGATGGAGTATTTCTCAAATTGTTTTGCAAGCGAAGAAGCTGCAATTGAATTCAACAAAAACTTACAAGCATTATCTGCGGAACTTATTGAACTATATCAACAAAATGAAAAGCCGCAAGATGTGAAAGGACAAAAGCTGGCAAGTAGATGGTGGAATATGATGATGTCATTGACGAAAGGAGATACTGAATTGATTAAAAACATGTCCACTGTAATTATAAATGATGATAACTGGCCATCGAATGTCAAGCATTTGAAAGAAGCGACTATGTTATTTTTAAGGAGTGCAATCATTACTTATTTAAAAAACAACAATATTAAGCTATTTTAAAAAGAATAAGATAAAGAGGAGAGTATTGAAATGGGCATTAAAAAAACAGGAATATTATCTGTACCAGGAGCTAGTCTTTACTATGAAGTGCGCGGCTCAGGCCCGGTACTTCTTATGATCCACGGCGGAAATAGTGACGCCGATGTTTACTTCGGCGTAGCAGAACATCTTTCAGGCAAGTACACAGTCATAACATATGACCGACGTGGTCATTCACGCAGCAAACTTTTAAATGTAGCTGAAAAGTATCAGATAGAAACGCATAGTGAAGATGCCTACAGACTGCTAACTGCACTGACCAATGAACCGGCTTACGTGTTTGGAAGCAGTTCTGGAGCTATCATCGGGCTGGATTTAGCTATGAGACATCCTGAGCAGATAAGTATACTGATTGCACACGAACCACCATTAACTCATCTTTTGTCTGGAGATGATCAAGTCCAAGCAAGACAAATCCAAGAAAATCTAGAGAATATCGGTCGTCGTGAGGGAGTCATTCCGGCTATTAAGCAATTCGCTTCAATTCTGGGAATGGACAACACTAGCAATACATCCTACCGACCAAATGCCGAGCAAATAGAACGTATGGTTGGCAACATGAGATTTTTCGTTATGCATGAAGCATCAGCAATTAGACGTCACTTGTTGGATCTCGAAAGACTAAAGGTTATATTGAAGACTACATCGATGCCAATTCTTATAGGTGGCGGTGGTGCTTCACGAAATTCCTTTCCATATCTTTGTGCAATTGCTTTGGCAGAACAATTGGAAGTAAATAGCGTGGAGTTTCCCGGAAATCATTTAGGCTATGTAAATCACAGTGAAGACTTCTCTAGTAAATTGCATATCACTTTGGAAAATGAAAGATTAAAAATAGAAGGATAACTTTAACAAAGGATGTGATAAAATGACGCATAAGGAACGAATGAATAAACATTTTAATGGAATGGTAAAAAGATTAATTCCAAAACTTATTGTAAATTGGCTTGTCCCGTTGCTCTTATACGCGCTTTTACGTGATAATTTTTCTAACGACACCATCGCCCTTGAAGTTGCTGGAGTTATCCCGGCAATATGGACTATAATTCTATGGCTATGGAGAAGCCAAGTTAACTGGGTTGGTATAATAGCTATCCTTGGTCTCTCTATCGCAATTGCTGTCTCTGCGTTATCGGGAGGAGGTTCTCTACCGTTAAAACTCTATCACCCGATGATATCTGCTATTGTGGGATTTAGTTTTCTTATCTCTGTGGTCATAAGAAAGCCATTAATGATACTATTACTAAAGAAATTCAAGATTGGTGATCCAGAGCGATTTAGTAATCCTGTAATCAATAGAAAAGTTACCAGTATCACTGTGGTATTTGGATCAGCACTACTACTTGATGCAATAATTCACGTTATTATGGCGATTACTATATCCACAGGCACATATCTTATTATGTCGCGAATAGTTACGATTGGTATGCTAGCTATATTGTTTTTTGCTTCAAAGTGGGTTATGAGAAGAAAGTTCTAAAATATAATTACGTTTAAGTATTATTTTCTCTATATAACTATGTTTATAAACTAATAGTTTATAAAGACCGCAGTGAATATTACTTATCAAGACTTAAATTGAAAAAAGGTAGGTAAATTAAAGGACATAACATATTAGTCATATAAAATATGTTATGTCCTTTCTTCTTCAACTAACGCACCGCGTTAGCTTAGATGAGCTTATTCACAAATGTACATTTATATTGTAGGATGACAACTGTGTCATTTATTTTTATACCTTAAAAATGTATAACCCCGTCCTAAAATTAGGCAGGGTTAGCATAGATTTAATAAAATTTTGATAAAAACACTTCACCAAACTAAAAACTTACTAATAAACTTTCTAAGAAATACGTTACCTCGTCATGAAGTTACTCCTGAATCATCTGACAATAACTATATCGTAAACAACTTCAATTAATAAAGTAAAATAAGAAGTAAATAAAACAAAGTAAAAATATTGACAAAGAATGTCGTTTAATTTACTGTTATGGTATAAGAATAGTAAATTTAGGGCGGTGTTTAATATGGTATTTGGGTATGCTCATATATCTACGGTTGAACAAAATTTAAATAGACAATTAGATGCCTTAAAAGCAGCAGGGGCAGAGGAAATTATCCAAGAGAAAATTACTGGTACAAAAGCAGATAGACCAGAATTAAATAGGCTATTGGATAAATTAAGAAAAAGTGATGTTATATTAATAGCCGATCTTACAAGATTAAGCAGGAGTACAAAAGATTTATTTAGTTTAGTTGAGCTGATAGAAAAAAAAGGTGCAAATATTAAAAGTCTAAAGGAAAGCTGGATGGATACAACAACTCCACAGGGGAAGTTAATGTTTACAATATTTGCAGGTGTAAGTCAATTTGAAAGAGACTTAATAAGTCAAAGAACCAAAGAGGGATTGGAAGCTGCAAGGGCAAGAGGGAAAAAAGGTGGCAGAAAGCCTAAACTAGATGACGTAAAAAAGAAGGCTATATATGATTTATACCAACAAAAGAATACGCTAATAAAAGATATTTGTGATATGTTTGACATAACAAAGCCGACTTTATATAAAGTAGTAGAAGAGATTAGCACTGGTAACAGTGTTGAGAATATCTATAAAAAGTAATTATTTTATGGAATAATTAATAAAACCTTAAGGTTTTCATAAGAAAATTATTATGATATAAATTTTTGTTTTGCAGTACTATAATAATGAATGTTTAAACAGGAAGAAGGGACAGAACTTATGAGTATCAATATTTTGGTTGTAGACGATGAGCAGTCCATAGCAGACCTAATTGAAGTTTATTTAAAAAATGAAGGTTTTACAATATACAAATTTTATAAGGGTGAAGATGCGCTCCGGTGTGTTGAGTCGGAACAGTTGGAGCTTGCGATACTTGATGTCATGTTGCCGGATATTGATGGCTTTACTCTCTGTCAGAAAATTAGGGAAAATCATAATTTTCCTGTTATTATGTTGACTGCTAAAGAGGAAGAAATTGATAAAATTACCGGATTGACACTAGGTGCGGATGATTACATAACAAAACCCTTTCGACCTTTGGAGCTTGTTGCCCGTGTCAAGGCGCAGCTACGGAGATTTACCAAATATAATTCTGCAGATCCAAAACAAGAAGAACACTCGATTGCCTTTTCTGGATTGGTATTGGATATAGATACCCATGAATGTACGCTGAATGAGAAAAAGCTATCACTTACTCCTACAGAGTTTTCAATTCTTTGGGTCCTTTGTTCCAATCGCGGACGGGTGGTAAGTTCGGAAGAATTATTCCATGAGGTATGGGGAGACAAATATTTTACTAACAGTAATAATACGGTAATGGTTCATATTAGGCATCTAAGAGAAAAAATGCAGGACAGCACAGAACATCCTAAATATATCAAAACCATATGGGGGGTTGGCTATAAAATTGAAAAATAACAAAAAGGGTAACTATACAAACCTAAAAAGAAAAGTCTTCTCGCAAATACTTCTGATTACAGTTGCTGATACTGTGACTGTTTATCTAGTGCGCTCTATCCTACGTGGACAGATCGGAGATCGTATCGTTCGATTTTTAGTCAACGCTTTTAATTTTGAAAATTCGGACGCACAGACAATCTATCAGTTAGTGATTCGCAACAATATGGACATGATCCTTTTTGTTGCAATGATAATACTTTTAGTTATCCTTTTTGGACTTTCAATTTCTTGGTTTGTTAAATATTTCGATGAAGTCAGTGCTGGAATGGATAAACTTGCTGAGGAATCCGATAATGAAATTACACTATCACCAGAATTGGATTTTATGGAAAATAAGCTTAATCAGATAAAAAACAACTTGGAAAAACAAAAGAAAGCCGCGCTTGATGCCGAACAGCGCAAAAATGATTTGGTAGTTTACTTGGCTCATGATATAAAGACACCTCTGACATCCGTTATAGGATACTTAAGTCTCCTGGATGAAGCTTCTGATATGCCTCCTGAACAGAAGGCAAAATATGTGGGTATTACCTTGGAAAAAGCTTATCGATTAGAGCAGCTTATAAATGAGTTTTTCGAGATCACAAGATTTAATCTTCAAACTATTATTTTGAATAAAGAAAAAATTAATTTACTGTTCATGCTCCAGCAGATGGCCGATGAATTCTATCCAATGCTGACTCCACAGGAAAAACAGATGTCCGTCAATGTGCCCGAAGGCCTCACTCTGTGGGGAGATGCAGACAAACTAGCTCGTGTGTTCAATAACATTCTGAAAAATGCCATAGCCTATAGCTATGAAAACAGCATCATTGACATTTCTGCAAAACATCAGGAGAAAAATATTGTTATAACTTTTACTAATCAGGGAAATCCAATCCCGCAGGCAAAGCTTGAAACTATTTTTGAAAAATTTTACCGATTGGATTCTGCACGTTCCACAAACACCGGTGGAGCAGGGTTAGGTTTGGCAATCGCACAAGAAATTGTTACGGCTCACGATGGAACAATCTCTGTGGAAAGCAGCACAGAAAATACTACATTTACAGTAAAGCTGACCTCATAAGAAAATCTTAAGAATTTCATAAAATGGAATTCCAACATAGCTCCTTGTTCTGTGGTTGAATAATATCATCACAGAATAAGGAGTTGTTTTATTTAGGAGGAAAAACTGGATATACCGATGAGGCCGGTCTATGTCTCGTGAGTCTCGCCAAAGTGGGTAAACAAGAATATATTCTGATTTCAACTGGTACGAAAGGGGATCACCATTCGGAACAGTATAATATTACCGATGCATTAGCTGTATACAACAGTATAGGAAAATAATAAGTTCTTCATAAGAATTTATTAAGATTTTGATAAGCAAAAATTCCAACATCTCCTGCCTGATTTCGGTAAGATGAAATTGCCAAATCGGACAGACTTTTATATTCCTGAAAGGGGACCTCAGAGATGAAAAGAAAATAGATCATGAAAATGTTTCTATTTCTACTTGGCCTAATACCAGCATAGCTGTCACCAAGTGCAAAGTAAAATTTAAATCGTAGTAATATCAACGATTTCATGTAGATATGCATTTCTAAAAATATTGAGAAAAAATAATAATAAATAATATTTAAAAATGGCTATTTTACTGGTTTTCTAATGCTACTTTGAACTTCATGACATGTTTGTTGGTATTAGGCCTGGTATGTAGAATATATTTCGCAAATGGCTCATAAAGAGGTATTACCAGGTGTAAAAGAATTCATTGAAATGGTTAAAGATAAAGGTATAAAGACTGCTATAGGTTCTGTAAGCAAGGACACTATGACTATATTAAAGAGTGTAGGTTTAGTCTCTCATTTTGATGCTATCATTGATGGAAATAAAATAATCAATGCAAAACCACATCCTGAAGTTTTCTTAAAGGGTGCTGAAGAATTAAATGTGTTACTTGAAAATTGCGTGGTTTTTGAAGATGCACAAGCTGGCATTGAAGTGGGAATGTATAGTGTTGGGGTAGGTTCAGCTGAAATGTTAAACTGAGCAAATTTTGTTATAGATTCTTTTAAGGAACTGTCTTTGGATGATATTAGATTTTGAAGAATAAAGTTTTGGAGGTAGATTAAGATGTCAAGTTTAGAATTGAGACATGTACATAAGATTTATTCAGGTGATGTTACTGCGGTAAAAGATTTCAATCTTGAAATAGAAGATAAGGAATTTATAGTTTTTGTTGGTCCATCTGGTTGTGGTAAGTCTACCACACTTCGAATGATTGCTGGATTAGAAGAAATATCAAAAGGTGAATTATATATAGACGATAAGCTAGTAAATGATTTAGCACCTAAGGACAGAGATATAGCTATGGTTTTTCAGAACTATGCGTTATATCCTCATATGACTGTATATGAAAATATGGCATTTGCACTTAAACTAAGAAAGATTGCTAAAAATGAAATAGATACAAAAGTTAGAGAAGCGGCTAAAATACTAGATATAGTACATTTACTTGATAGAAAACCAAAAGCTCTATCAGGTGGCCAGAGGCAAAGAGTTGCCATGGGAAGAGCTATGGTTAGAGAACCAAAGGTATTTCTTATGGACGAACCTTTATCAAACCTTGATGCTAAATTAAGAGTTCAGATGAGAACAGAAATTTCAAAACTCCATAATAGACTTAATACAACTTTTATATATGTTACACATGATCAGACAGAGGCAATGACGCTTGGGACTAGAATTGTAGTTATGAAAGATGGGATAATTCAACAAGTAGATGAGCCACAAAAGATATACAACCATCCTATAAATATGTTTGTAGCAAGCTTCATAGGAAGTCCTCAAATGAATTTTATTCAAATTAAATTAGAACAGAAGGAAGGAAATGTAATAGCTGTATTTGAAGGAGAGAGTATAGTATTACCTGATACTATGGCAGAAGTATTAAAGCAAAAAGGTTATGTTGGAAAAGAGTTGGTAATGGGTATAAGGCATGAACATATAAACGATGATGAAAATATTATAGTTGAACATAAAGATGCTGTAGTTCATGCAAATGTTGAATTAGTTGAACTTATGGGGTCAGAAGCTTATTTATACTTATCTAAAGGAAAAGCAAACATAACAGCTAGAGTAAATAGTACATCTAAGGCTAAAGTTGGAGACAACTTAAAGATAGCTTTAAATCCAAATAAACTTCACTTTTTTGATAAAGATACGGAAAAAGCTATATCATAAATAACAACTTATATGGTAGTCCTTTATGTTAGTATTGGAAATAGATTAAAGCCTATATTAATAAAACCTTAAGGTTTTATTAAGAAAATTATTATGATATAAATTTTTGTTTTGCAGTACTATAATAATAATGAGTGTTTAATCAGGAAGAAGGGATAGGACTTATGAGTATCAATATTTTGGTTGTAGATGATGAGCAGTCCATAGCGGATCTAATTGAGGTTTATTTAAAAAATGAAGGTTTTACAATATACAAATTTTATAACGGTCAAGATGCGTTCCGGTGTGTTGAGTCGGAACAGTTAGAGCTTGCGATACTTGATGTCATGTTGCCGGATATTGATGGCTTTACGCTCTGCCAGAAAATTAGGGAAAATCATAATTTCCCTGTTATCATGCTGACTGCTAAAGAAGAAGAAATTGATAAAATTACCGGATTGACACTAGGTGCGGATGATTACATAACAAAACCGTTTCGGCCTTTGGAGCTTGTTGCCCGTGTCAAGGCGCAGCTCCGGAGATTTACCAAATATAATTCTGCAAAGCCAAACCATGAAGAACACTTGATTGCTTTTTCCGGCTTGGTATTAAACATGGATACCCGTGAATGTACCTTGAATGAAAAAAAGCTATCGCTCACTCCTACAGAGTTTTCAATTCTTTGGGTCCTTTGCTCCAATCGCGGACGAGTGGTAAGTTCGGAAGAATTATTCCATGAGGTATGGGGAGACAAATATTTTACTAACAGTAATAATACGGTAATGGTTCATATCAGGCATTTAAGAGAAAAAATGCAGGACAGTGCGGAACATCCTAAATATATCAAAACGGTATGGGGGGTTGGCTATAAAATTGAAAAGTAAGAGAGATAAAAGAAGGAATGATTATACAAAAATAAAAAGGAAAGTATTTTTTCAAATGCTCCTTATTATTTTTGCCGCGTCTGCAACTGTTATCTTCCTGCGCTTTGTAATTCAAAGAAACTTTAGTGTTAGTGATAGCATTGTCCGTTTTTTTATGAATACGTTTTTATTGGGTGAAAGCGATGCTGTGAAAATTTATCGGTATGCATTTCTTAATAATATGAGCGTTATTACATTTTTTGTGATTCTAATATTCTTGGTTATATTACTTAAATTTACAGTTTCCTGGTTTACCAAGTATTTTGATGAGGTCAGTGCCGGAATGGATAGACTTGCTGAGGAATCCAATGATGAAATTACATTATCACCAGAATTGGATTTTATGGAAAATAAGCTTAATCAGATAAAAAACAACTTGGAAAAACAAAAGAAAGCTGCACTTGATGCCGAGCAGCGCAAAAATGATTTGGTAGTTTACTTGGCTCATGATATAAAGACACCTCTGACCTCCGTTATAGGATACTTAAGTCTTCTGGATGAGGCTTCTGATATGCCTCCTGAACAGAAGGCAAAATATGTCGGTATTACCTTGGAAAAAGCTTATCGATTAGAGCAGCTTATAAATGAGTTTTTTGAGATCACAAGATTTAATCTTCAAACTATTGATTTGAATAAAGAAAAAATTAATTTACTGTTCATGCTCCAACAGATGGCCGACGAATTCTATCCAATGCTGACTCCGCAGGAAAAGCAGGTGTCAGTCAATGTGCCTGACGGCCTAACTCTGTGGGGAGATGCAGACAAACTGGCTCGTGTGTTCAATAACATTCTGAAAAACGCGATAGCCTATAGCTATGAAAACAGCGTCATTGACATTTCTGCTAAACAGCAGGACAAAAATATTGTTATAACTTTTACTAATCAGGGAAATCCAATCCCGCAAGCAAAGCTTGAAACTATTTTTGAAAAGTTTTATAGATTAGATTCTGCACGTTCCACAAACACTGGTGGAGCAGGGCTAGGTTTGGCAATAGCACAAGAAATTGTCACGGCCCACAATGGAACAATCTCTGTGGAAAGTAACATTGATAATACTACATTTACAGTAAAACTTCCGTCATAAGAAAATCTTAAGAATTTCATAAAATGGAATTCCAACATAGCTCCTTGTTCTGTGGTTGAATAATATCATCACAGAATAAGGAGTTGTTTTATTTAGGAGGAAAAACTGGATATACCGATGAGGCCGGTCTATGTCTCGTGAGTCTCGCCAAAGTAGGTAAACAAGAATATATTCTGATTTCAGCTGATGCAAGAGGAGATCACCATTCGGAACAGTATAATATTACCGATGCATTAGCTGTATACAATAGTATGGGAAAATAATAAGGTCTTCATAAGAATTTATTAAGATTTTGATAAGCTAAAATTCCAATTTAGTCTGTCTTAATTCGATAAGATGAAATTGTCGAATCGGACAGGCTTTCATAATTTCAGAAAGGGGGCCTTGGAGATGAAAAGAGAATAGATCATGCAAAGGTTTCTATTTTTACTTGCAAACTGTAGAGTGAAGAAAAGATTTTACTTCTACGTTAATTTGAAATAGTATGCGATAAAAGCAAAGAAGAATATAATATGAAAGGATAAATCTAAATCATGGAAAAAGTAGGGATTACAATTTATGGATGCGGACAGGACGAGGCCGTTTTGTTCCGAGAGATGGCTCCTCGCTTTGGTGTTATGCCAACTATCACAGATGCAGAGGTATCTGAAGTTAATATTGAATTGGCATTTGGAAATCGATGCATCAGCGTCGGTCATAAAACGCAAATCACAAATTCCATTCTTCTTGCGCTCAGCCAAGCCGGTGTAATGTATATCTCCACAAGAAGTATTGGATATAACCATATTAATGTAAAATACGCGGAGAGCGTTGGCATTTCCTTTGAAAATGTCGCTTATTCCCCCGATAGCGTGGCTGATTACACATTAATGCTGATGCTGATGGCGGTGCGAAATGCAAAATCCATTATCAGCCGTGCAGATATTCATGATTTCAGATTGAATGATGTACGCGGGAAAGAATTACGCGATATGACCATTGGGGTAATTGGAACGGGACGCATTGGCGCAGCAGTTATGGACAGGCTGCGGGGCTTTGGCTGCCACATATTAGCCTATGACCACCGCCCCATAACCTCTGCCAATTACGTTCCTCTTGATGAATTGTTACAGCAGAGCGATATTGTAACGCTCCATACACCACTTAATGCGGATACAAACCATCTTTTTAATCGTCAACGTATCGAGCAGATGAAGCAAGGCGCGTTTATTATCAATACTGCACGCGGTTCACTTCTTGATACCGAAGCTCTTATTCCAGCGCTTAAAAGCGGTAAACTAGGTGGTGCGGCGTTGGATGTCCTTGAAGGAGAGGAAGGAGTATTCTATTTTGACTACAGAAAAAAAACCATTGAAAGCAAACTGTTGTTGAGGTTACAAAAACTACCGAATGTGCTTATTACTCCGCACACCGCCTATTACACAGAACACGCCTTGAGCGATACTGTTGAAAATACTATTATAAATTGCCTGAAATTTGAAAGGAGAAATTAACATGGATAAGTTGAAAATCGCAATTATATTCGGAGGCTGTTCAGAAGAACATCCCATCTCCGTTAAATCTGCGCAAGAGGTCGCAAAAAATCTTGATATCGAAAAGTATGAACCGTTCTATATCGGGATTACGAAAAATGGTGTTTGGAAGCTTTGTCAATACCCTGACGCAAATTGGGAAAGCGGCAGTTGCCGTCCGGCTATGCTGTCACCGGACAGAAGCGTACACGGATTGCTTGTTCTGGAGCAGGGACAATACAAAACGATCCGTTTGGATATGGTGTTTCCAGTTCTGCATGGCAAACTTGGCGAGGATGGTGCGATGCAAGGTTTGTTGGAACTTTCTGGCATCCCCTATGTAGGCTGCGACATCCAAAGTTCTGCTCTGTGTATGGACAAATCCCTTGCTAATATCGTTGCCAGAAACGCGGGAATTGCTACGCCAAATTTCTGGACTGTCACGGCGAACGAGAATATTGATGTCGACCAGCTTACTTATCCCGTCTTTGTAAAGCCGGCCCGTTCGGGTTCATCTTTCGGCGTTAGTAAGGTATGTCGAAAGGAAGAATTGCTGAGTGCAGTGGAAACCGCAAGACAGTATGACTCGAAGGTGTTGATTGAAGAGGCTATCGTCGGCAGCGAGGTAGGATGCGCGATATTAGGGAACGATATGGATCTGATTGTAGGCGAGGTAGATAGAATTTGTCTATCTAATGGTTTTTTCAGAATCCATCAGGAGAATAAGCCTGAAAGCGGTTCTGAAAACTCAACAGTAATCGTTCCTGCTGACATTTCGGCAGAGGCGCGCTTGGGCGTTCAGGAGACAGCAAAAGCCGTATATCGCGCCTTGGGATGCAGGGGACTTTCGCGGGTGGATATGTTCCTTACGGAAGATGGAAAAGTAATACTTAACGAGGTTAATACTTTGCCCGGTATGACCTCATACAGCCGTTATCCGAGAATGATGGCAGCCGCAGGGTTGCCGCTTACCGAAGTGATCGACCGGACTGTGTCGTTGACATTGAAAGGAGAAAGATGATGAAAAATGATTTTGTCTTTGTAGACAAGTTTGTACCCGGAATCCGTTGGGATGCTAAATACGCCACATGGGATAATTTTACCGGCAAACCGGTGGACGGATATGTTGTCAATCGAATTGTCGGTACGAGAGCTTTGTGCGCAGCCCTTAAAAAAGCACGAGAAAAAGCCGCATCCTTTGGCTTTGGCTTGCTTCTTTGGGATGGCTATCGCCCTCAATGCGCCGTAGATTGTTTTCTGCGCTGGTCAAAACAGCCGGAAGATGACCAGACGAAACTAAAACACTATCCGAATATTGGGAAATCCGAGATAGTTGAAAAAGGATATGTGGCTGCTAAGTCGGGCCACAGTCGGGGCAGCGCAATTGACTTAACGCTTTATCATTTAGCTACCGGTAAACTTGTTCCAATGGGTGGCGATTTTGACTTGATGGATTCAGTCTCACATCATGGAGCAAAAGGAATCACGCAAGTCGAAGCGAGAAACCGTCAATACCTTTATTCTATCATGGAGGCCTGCGGTTTTGTTTCATACGATTGCGAGTGGTGGCATTACACACTGAAACACGAACCTTATCCAAACACTTATTTTGATTTTCCCATCACATAATTGAGCCGGCCAAAGAAATTGACAAAAGCTTGAAAGTATTTATATTAGCTAATATTTAGGAAACATAATCTATATAAGAAGAGGTGTTTGTTACAATGGAAATGACAGTATGCAAAATCGTCGCCGCATGCATACGGACGAGATCGTCCGCGCCATGCTTTAGCTTCCCGCTTCCCTGGAACTGATTTTCACATATGATTCAAAAAGAAAGGTGATATCCGCCAACAAAAAAAAACGTGAGTTTAGTGTATCTGTTTCCATGCCTGAAAAAGCAATATCGTATCCCTCCAAGCTCACCCGTTTGGAGGGATTTTCTTTGCGAATCCAATTTGTCTTTAACTATAGACGACCGCTATAAGAAAATCTTAAGAAGTTCATAAGATAGAATTCCAACATAGATCCTTCTTCTGTTTAGATTCTGCACGTTCCACAAATACCGGTGGAGCAGGGCTAGGTTTGGCAATCGCACAAGAAATTGTCACGGCTCACAATGGAACAATCTCTGTGGAAAGAAACCCAGAAAATACTTCATTTACAATAAAACTTACATCATAAGAAAATCTTAAGAATTTCATAAGTTGGAATTCCAACATAGCTCTTTGTTCTGTGGTTAAATAATATCAGTACAGAATAAGGAGCTGTTTTTTATGGTACGAAAAGTAAAAAAGAAAAACTTTAAATCAAATGATGCTAAATTGGCCATACTTTTTCTTGCACCCAGTATAATAGGTTTCTCTATTTTTTATGCAATCCCTTTTATTGGAGGCTTTTATTACTCTATTGTAAGCAGTTCCATTAACGGGACATTCGTGGGTCTTAAAAATTATATAGATTTGATAAAAAATCCAAGTTTTATTAAAGCTGTAACCAACACTGCTCTTTTCGCTTGTTTGAGTGTACCTCTCAATATTATGTTATCCTTGCTGCTTGCACTTATTCTATCAAATAAAGCAATACGAGGCAGAGGGATTTTCCGAACTTTGTTTATAACTCCACTGGTCGTCCCTGTTGCTTCTGTAGTTCTTGTTTGGCAGTCTGTGTTTGATATTAATGGAGCTTTAAATGGTGTAATAGCTCTACTCGGACATACTCCTGTAGACTGGATGAAAAGTGACTTAGCAAGGATTGTGGTAGTCATTGTTTACCTGTGGAAAAACATTGGGTACAGTATGGTACTTTTTCTGGCGGGACTGCAAAATATACCTGCTGAATACTATGAAGCCGCTAAAATTGATGGCGCAACTCCCTTTCAGCAATTTACAAATATCACCTTAATTTACCTTACACCAACGACATTTTTTGTTTTTATTATGTCTATAATAAATTCCTTTAAGGTTTTCAGAGAGACCTATCTCATCTCAGGAGACCACCCTCACAGCAGCATTTATATGCTGCAGCATTACATGAATAATATGTTTGTGCAGTTAGATTATGAAAAATTAACTTCTGCAGCCTTTATTATGGCCTTCTTCATAGTATTCATTGTTTTAATATTCTTTTTTATTGAAAGAAAAATTAATAAATCACTAACCTAGTACAAGTTAGCATTATACTTCGAAGAAAGGAGAAACTCAATGAAATACAGATTTAAGAGGATACTGATTACATTATTACTGTCATTAATGGCGATAGGCTTTCTGTTTCCTTTAGTACTTACATTTTCAAACTCCTTCATGAGCGAGGCTGAAATAACATATAATTACAGCATGATTTCAGAGGCAAGCAGTACAAGTTCAACTATAGCTGATTCAGCAAGCAAATATGCCAGCTTGAGGCTCATCCCAGAGGTCGTTGTAATAGAACAATATTATAATGTGCTCGTTAAGAAGTCTCAGTTTCTTTTTATGTTTTGGAATTCAGTAATTATTACTGTTCCCATTGTTCTTGGGCAAATAGTTGTTTCCTGTTTGGCAGCTTTCGCTTTTGCCAAGCTTAAATTCAAAGGTCGGGATCAGTTGTTTTTTATATACATAATCGTAATGCTCCTGCCCTTTCAGGTAACCTTAGTGCCTAATTATCTAGTTGCAGATAAATTAGGTCTCGTTAACAATTATCTATCCATTATATTACCTGGAATTTTCAATCCCTTTGGAGTATTTCTTATGAAACAATATATGGAACAGATACCAGATTCCTATATAGAAGCTGCAAAAGTAGATGGAGCAAGTCAATTTACAACATTTTTTAAAATCATTTTACCTATGTGCAAAAACGGAATAGCAGCAATGTTTATTTTAGTTTTTATAGACAACTGGAATATGGTAGAGCAGCCTCTGATTTTTCTTAGAGATGCCACAAAGCAGCCCCTTTCAGTATATCTATCCAGAATAATCAGCGGCGAAAGAGGACTTGCCTTTTCAGCGTCTGCAATATATATGCTGCCTATGCTCCTAATCTTCCTGTTTGGAGAAAACTACCTAATTGAAGGAGTTGAACGTTCCGGAATCAAAGAATAAAGTGAAACTTGAATCAGATGGAGTTTCAACTCCATCTGCCAGGGACGTAGCTGCTCGGAACGTACACTTTGAAGAAAAGCAGATATCCCAAATCTTTGATTTGGTGATAGTCGCTTTCACAGAGTGCGATGGGAGTATTAGAGCGGGTAGTCATTGGATAAAACAATCTAAAAATGGAGGTATGAAGAATTGAGACCTGCAGAACTCATTGATTATGCTAGAAGAAAAAAACTCACAGGTAAATTGTTGATTATATTCATAGTAATGATGACATTGTTAACTTTTTTCTCAAATACTATTAATAATTTTACTTTCTCAAGAATCACTGTTGATACAGCCGTTAGTGGAACACTTATTAAAGAAATAAGCGGTAAAGGTACTATAACTGCCAATTCAATTTTTGAACAGTTTATAGACGTTGGTAACAATCTTTTAGTAAAAGATGTTAATGTCAAACTTAACGATACAGTAAAAAAAGGACAGCCAATAATAACCCTTGACATAGGAGACCTCAAATCAAGCTTACAGGACGAGAATGCAAAATATCGTCAGATGCAAATAGCCCTTGATAAACTTGAGGACAGCTCTAATCTGTTGAACCTAAATAATAATATTGAAACTACTCTACAAAATAAAAACCAAAAATCCAACAACTACCAGGATATAAAAACCCTCTTTGATTCTGGTTACGAATCTGCAAATAACCTGCAAAATGCTAAAGCTGCTATGGATGATGCTGAAAGAAGCTATAATCTGGCAGTACAGGCTAAAGAAGCATATATAAAAACAAATCAAAAGGATATTGAAAGTGCCGAGCTTAACTTAGAAATTGAAGCAAGAAAAATAGATACTTTAAATAAGCAAATTGCTAATGATGGAGTATATACAGCACCCTCTGATGGAGTAATCACAGAGCTAAATTTCAATGATGGCTCCTTGGCAAACAACTCCAAAGCTTTATTCAAATTAGCTGAAACATCAGGAGGCTTTCAGGTTTCTATTTCAGTAGACAGCGACCTTGCAGGTTGCGTTAAACCAGGAGACTCAGTAGATGTGGACATTACCTCTCTTGAAGATAAAATAATAGCCGGAAAAATATCTCAAATAAAAGCAGATTCTCATAATGGAGATAATAAGGAACTTATCGTAGATTTAAATGATGCAGATCTTCAGGGCGGAGAGAATGCTGAGGTTAACATAAGTAAAAAAACTAAACAGTATTCTACATTGATACCAAATAGTGCTGTTTATACAGACAGTAATGGCACCTATGTATACTCAGTAATAGAAAAGGAAGGTCCACTCGGAAAAGAAAGTTTTGTTAAAAGACTAGATGTTATTGTGGAAGACTCTGACAGTACTAAGTCAGCAGTGATAAAAGGCCTAGAACCTAGAGATAAGATAGTGACTAAAAGTACGAAATCCTTATCCAATGGCGACAGAGCAGTAGTAGAGAAATAGGCATATAGCCTAAAGGAATGAGGTGAAAAATTGAAGTCATTTAAGCTACCCTATTTTATTCTGGCAGTAGGTGTATTTATTTTAATTTTTAATACCATACTTGGAGCTTCCTTAACCTCAAAATATAGCGAAATAAACGGAAACTATAAAGCAAACAAAGTCGCAGTCAATGTACTAAATAATTCAAATTCACTAGAAAACAGTTCTTTTAGTGAAGATGATATGCTGCATCTTCAAAATTTCGCTTTTAAAAATACCACCACAGCATATGCTGCTGAGAAGAAATCTGATGTTTCCTATAAAAATAGTGGGACTGATGCTGAAATTTATGGTATCAGTGATAAATATACTATGTTTCATCAAATTAAGCTGAAATCAGGAAGTCTTATAACTCCCGGGAATAAAAACGAACTTGTGGCAGTGGTAGATGAAACCTGTGCTGAAGCGCTTTTTAATAATGATAACGTGGTAGGGATGCAAATAGAACTCTTTAACCAAAAGTTTAAAGTAATTGGCGTTATAAACTCAGATAAATCTATTCTGCAAACTCTCACTGACAATGGACTAGGAAGTGTTTATATACCAGTGGATGAAATGCTCTTATATGATAAAGATTCAAAGATTACTTCCTTTGAGGTAAAGCTCTCAAGCAGCGGCACAACTGGTCAGAATATTAGCAAAGTAACTGAAGCTCTTACTTCCATTGGCAAAAGTGCAGATAATTATAAGATCATTGATTACAATGTTGAAAAACTAATTTTAGCACAGAAAGATTTGTTGATGATTTTTATCTTAGGCATAGTTTCAATTCTCATATTACTGCTTGCTGTAAAAGATAAGTCGGTTTATATATATTCAATAATAAAATCAGCTCTTAAAGAGAATTATTTGAAAGATGCTTTAAGACTTAGATCTGCTCTGCTTATCCTTTCAGTACTAGAGATAGCTTCGCTTATAACCTCTATATATCTTATTTGGGTCACAGTAAAATTCAATTTATATATTCCACCAAACTTTGTTCCATCTGAATTAATTGATACAACCTTTTACTCTGATCTTTTTAAGAGCTTAATACAAGATAAAGTCAGAAATGTAGGCTACATTCCTACCTACCCCGAGATGAAGTTAAATTTGTTAAGCATAATGCAAAACATAAATCTTTCCATTGCACTGCTGACAGGTTTTCCATTATATTTCCTCGCACTTAAATTTTTAAAGCTCAAGGAGGAAAATGTATTTAAATCTTTATTATCCTGCTGTATTTTATTAATTTTATCAATAATACTGGCTTTAATTATCTTACTCATATTGAAAATGCCTATCACAATTAACATTAAGGGGGTGATATTAGTTTTTACTTTTATATTTCTTACCCTACTACGGCATTTTGCTGTAGAAAAATAAAATTTATATATATAACAATTAAAGGAGTGTATTTAAAATGTATAAAAACAAATCATTTAGAGTCAATATTTTAAAAAGACTTACCTGCCTAAGCATAGTCGTGTTAATGGCAATTGGGACGGCTGCCTGCAAAAGTACAACAAGTAACAGCAGTGCGACAAATGCTTCAGGAAATAATACCTTAACTATTTCTGTAATAACAAAAGACCCATATCTTGATAAGGCTATAAAGAAATATCAGGAAAAGCATCCAGGTACAACTATTAACGTTAAAGAATATACGTCTAATCCAATAAAAGCAGGAGAGGAAGGGGCAGGTCCCAGAGTAGATGAAAAACCTGAGGATGTTGAAAAATATGTTACTGCAATGAACACAGGGCTTATGTCTGGAAAAGGTACCGATATTATATCCTTAAACACTCTCCCTTATGAAAAATATATTGATAAAAATCTGCTTGTAAATTTAAGCGATATGATTAAAGGAGATAAGAGCTTCGACTTAAATAATTATTACTCAAATATTTTTGATGCCATGAAGTATAATGGAAATCTGTATAGTTTACCTTTAAGCATAAGCCTTAATGTTTTGGAGACTAACAAGGCATTACTGGATAAATACAACATTAAAGTAGATGATAATAAATGGAACTGGAACGACTTTGAGAATACCGCAGCTAAGATTGTAGAAGGCAGCAAAAAAGATGGCATGCAGGGAATATATGCCCTGTCAGGTGTAGATGGAAGTATGCTAGTATCTTACCTTGCTTCTGAAAACTATAATAAATTTGTAGATAAAAACAAAAAAACTACAAGCTTTGATTCAAAAGAATTTATTGAGATTATGAATTTAGCTAAATCAATGATAGATAAAAATTATGTAAATACAGATACTACTAATGGAAAAATGGATGACCTGACTAAGAGAGGAGGAGTAGTATTTAGCCCAACCAAGCTAAGCATGTATTTTGATCTTATGCTCAAAAAACAAGTTTATGAGGGCGGCGTGGATTTTCTAAAGTATCCAGGCCAAGGAGACAATTTGTCTTTCACTGCCACTACAACTTTCGGAATTAATAATAAATCTTCAAATAAAGCCCTTGCCTGGGATTTCCTTAAATTTTTAGTTTCTGATGAGATGATGTCTGAGGGTTCTTGGACTAGCTTTCCAATTAACAAGACTGCATCTTCCAAAGCTGCACAGGACACAATAGATATGTCAAAGAAAGCTATAGAGAATCCTAAACTAAGGTTCGCTAATAATGGTCATGTTGTAAAAATTACCAAACCTCTTACTGAGGAAGATGTTAATGTAGTTCCTGAACTAATTAGCAGAGCAAAAAAATATGCACCTGTAGACCAAAAAGTATTAAATATTGTACAAGAAGAGAGTAAAGCCTTTTTTGATGGTCAAAAGACTGCTGATGCTGCAGCAAAGACTATCCAGGACAGAGTAAATACTTATATAAACGAATAATTGAAAGTAAAGCTGACCTCATAAGAAAATCTTAAGAAGTTCATAAGATGAAATTCCAATATAGCTCCTTGTTCTGTGGTTAAATAATATCATCACAGAATAAGGAGCTGTTTTATTATGGTACGAAAAGTAAAAAATAAAAAATCAAAAATGCCTATATTTGTAATACTTTTGTTGATGTCGAGCATTGTTACCTTTGGGTACAAATACATCATTACTCAAAGAAACCAACATATATTACCGAAACAATATGATGATATAACCTCGTTATATTCTTCTTTAAAGATAACTTCCAATTCTTCTGAACATAAAACAACACCGGGTCCCTCGTTAAAGACAGAACTGGATTCCTCTGTTTCTAAATCTTTAGGTAAGATTAAGAGCCCTAATGCTATTCTGATCCGTTTAAAAGATCAAATCACTTTAATGCAGAAAAATAGCGAGGAAAAAATCTATCCTGCTTCCTTGACTAAAATGATGACAGCCATTGTTGCAATAGAAAATTTACATAATCTGAAGAAAGAAATCAAACTGACCAATTCTACGTTTCAGGGGCTGTACGGAGCAGATGCATCAATGGCAGGTTTTCAGCCAGGTGAGAAGGTAAGCGCTATTGACCTTTTATATGGAGCACTGCTTCCAAGCGGTGCAGAGTCTTGTATTGGGCTTGCAGTTCAAGTTGCGGGTTCGGAGCAGGGATTCGTAAAGATGATGAATCAAAAGGCGGCTGATCTTGGTATGAAAAACACTCATTTTGAAAATGTGACAGGGCTTCATAATAAAAACCATTACACAACAGTGAAAGATCTGTCTATTCTTCTAAGCTATGCTTTGCAAAATGATACTTTCAGGGAGGTTTTTACTTCGTCCCGTCATTCCACTAAACCTACGAACATACACCCTGGCGGCATAACTTTTTACAGTACTATGTTTCAAGAACTCAAGAATCAAAACATTACTGGTGGGGAAATTTTAGGAGGGAAAACTGGATATACCGATGAGGCAGGTCTATGCCTTGCCAGTCTCGCCAAAGTGGGTAAACAAGAATATATTCTGATTACAGCTGGTGCAAAAGGAGACCACCATTCGGAACAGTATAATATTACCGATGCATTAGCTGTATACAACAGTATAGAAAAATAATAAGTTCTTTATAAGAATTTATTAAGATTAATTCGAAGAATATTGATTCATTTACTGTTTATGAAAAATACCTAAAAAACAAGGCATTCTTAAGGAAAACTTAAGAAATTTATAAGTACTTATTTAAAGAAAGCCTATCCCATTCTGGTAAAATGAAGTTATCGAATCGGATAGGCCTTCGTAATTTCAGAAAGGGAGCCTCTCTCATACGAAAAGAAAATAGATTTTACTTCTACATCAATTTGAAATGTAATACAAAAAGTAAAGGAGATTAGATAAAATGACAACATCCAATCAATTAGCTGAAGAAAATTTACAAAAAAGAATTAGAATAGATTATATAGGAAAAATATTATCTAGAGGATTGCTAGCTTTATATTTAGTGATACTAATCTGGTTAGTGTTATTCAAATTACAATACAATATTTTGTCAGTATTTAATTATCATCATAGAAGTCTTAACTTGAATCCATTTGATGCTCCTCTAAAAGTAAATGGAAGAATTAATTTCGGAGAGATGATAGATAATGTTATAATTTTTATTCCTTTTGGCTTGCTTTTTAATGTTAATTTCAAAAAAGTTGGGTTTTTACCTAAGTTTGCTTTAGTACTGGTTTTTAGCCTTACTTGCGAATTAATTCAATTTATCTTCGCTATTGGAGCCACAGACATAATAGATGTAATTACAAATACTGTTGGAGGCTTTCTTGGACTGGGATTATATAGTTTGAGCAATAAGTATATTAATAATAAAATATTAGACAGTATTATTATTTTTGTTGGTACACTTTTAATCCTATTTTTACTCTATTACCGTATCCATGTACTTACACTAAAATATTAATTAATAAAACCTTAAGGTTTTCATAAGAAATTTATCCGATGACTACCCGCTCTAATACTCCCCCTTTTCCAAGGTGGAGTATTAGAGCGGCTACGCCCCTGGATAACGATTTCTCCTAAAGGATAACGAATTCTAAGTGTCAAAGCCACTAAGAATTCTGTTTATAAGCATCAGGTGGAGTTAAAACTCCATCTGATGCCAAGAACTCTGTTTATTATGATATAAGTTTTGTTTGCAGTACATGATAGCTACCCTTTCACTACCCCTATAATATAGATTCTATACCAGTATGTTTTTATCCTATAATTTAGCATTTACTTTGCTCTTGGTAACATGGATGCTGTTATTACCCCAAATAACAAACAAAGCAGAAGTAGATTATACTTCTGTTTTTTGTTTAAGAATTTTATTTATTAGTATATAATAGTAGTAATAAATTAGGAAGTTGTAAGGTTTGGAGGAGATATAAATGGGTAAAGGTTTGCTCGTAATCTGGAGAATGGTAAATACGAATTAGCTGCTGAGTATAAGTTCTTAGAAAAGGAAATAAGTCAAGCAGATTTGAAGATTTAGCTGTAAATATAAAAGGATATATAATTATATGAAGATGGAGAAGATGAAATCTAAAGGAGGTAAATTTATGGCAGATATAAAATTTGAAATAAGAAAAACAGAAGGAGTTCTTTCAGAATCCTCTAAAGGTTGGAAGAAGGAGTTAAATCTAATAAGCTGGAACGATAAAGAACCTAAGTATGATATTAGAGATTGGGATCAGGAGCATAAGAAAATGGGCAAGGGAGTTACATTGACGGTAGATGAGTTAAAAAAGCTTAGGGATATTTTAAATCAAATGGATTTATAAATTTAATAAATCCTCTGATTATAAGTTACAATAATCAGAGGATTTTACTATCTACTCCACCATAAAATCCACATCCACATTGTTTTCTTTAAGCTTGTCTACACTTAAAATTGCTGCCCTAAAAGTCTTCTTAGTACCGTTATAAGTATTAGCTACAAAAAAACAGGTAGGCTTATTATAGGACTCACAGTAATTCATCTTACTTAATTGTTTCTTAAAGCTTCCTAAGCCTAAAACCTCAATGTCTAAATTGTGATCCTTACAGTACTTCAAGAACCTGTCATAGAACACAGTATAATTTAATCTAAGAACATTAACTCCATCAGAACTTTTTATACAATCGTAGTCATAACCTCGATTAAGTTCACTGTTTGCAGCCATTCTGCTTAAGGTTTCAAGAGTAATATCCACCACACTTTTGCTTTTGGTGTTATCCTCTAAAAGTTCTTTTACAACAGAATTTTTCAAGGCTTTTTCTATATCAGTGGCAGAATAGCCTGTAGCTTCTTTAAAATCTAAATCTAGGTTTATAAATACATCTAGCAGAAGGGCTAGTCCAAGTAATCCGTTTGCTATTGATCCCTTTATTCTTTCATTATATATGTTATCTCCAGAAAATTTCTTGTATAACATATCATACGTATTCTTTAAGTTTTTTTCACTCATTTTCAATCCTCCCATTAATAGGCTTTTTCCTAATTTTGATAGTAATGTACTATTCTCTTTAAGATTTATAAAGTTTTTCTTAGTATTTTTATTAAGGCTAGAAGTAGATAAAAATATTTTAAGACTTCTCTCTATGTTAGCAGTTTCTGTTACTCCCATTTCACCGCATAGAATTACAGAGGAACGGGGAACAAATTCAAAGTTTTTACCAAGATTTTGAGAACCTTTAATAGATTTATGTCTATCATAAGAATTTCTCATTATATTTGATATTGTTCCAACCTTTTCGTTTCCAATTTTTTTAGGCTTATATTCATCAATTATCAATGGAAGAAGATTACTGCTGCTTGACAGCTTAGTAAGTGCAAAGTCAGTACAGGAACTGGCATCTAAAATATTTCCCCTGTAACCAAGGATAGGAGATAGCACATTTTCTAGGGTTTGGCTTTTTCCACTACCACTTTGTCCCTCAACTAAAAGATGATTATACTTTATTCCAATATGCTCAAGCTTTCCTTTTAAAAATAAGCCGCAGATATATGGAATTAGGGTAGCAGTTACAGATAAATTATTAAAGTTAAATAGAGAAGGAGCTATAGTTTCTAGTTCTTCTTTTGTAATACAAGGGAATTCTAGTAAATCACTATGGGCTTCTCTACAACTTTCAAGTACAATAGCAGAAGAATTAAGGTACAGGTCGTCACTTATAGCCTTATCTTCATCTGCAAAAAACCATTGGTTTTTTATTTTGTGGAAACCTTGATAGGATAGTCCAGCTATAATTTCAGTTGTTTCAGAGGAAATTTTAGCTTTTATGTGCTGTAAGTCTGAGTTCGAACCATTGAAAACTAATGAAAAGCTGTTTAAGGCTTTTTTAAAGGACAGAATATCATTAAAGTCCTGTGGATTAAAAGTTCTTTCGATTATAGAATCATTAAAATTTGTTTTTAGTTCACATCTTATATGCTCCATAGAAGGAGAAGTAACTATATGTTTAGGTTTTATTATAAAATTTGTAATAGAGATTTGTTGCCCTTTATAATTTTTGCAATAGCATCCATCTTCTATGTAAATTGGGGATTTGTAATATGTATTTTTGGAGCCAACATCTGATTCTGTAAGTAGGCATTCAAGTTGTTTTCTTGAAACTCCTCTACTAATCCAATCTGAAATACTCATGTTTTCATGGAGATCAGGCAGATCTATAATTCCTACACTTTTGCAGGAACTTTTAAAGTTTTTATATACAGCTTTAGAATATTCCTTACTGTACTTACTATTACATTGGAAAATAACAACATCAGCTTTCTTTATTTGCTCACTATATAGTTTGCTAAATTTATTAAAGCTTGATAAACCGCCAAAGGATGTAGTAGCGGTAAAACCTAAATTCTGTAGTGCATCCACAGATTTCTCATCCTCCACATATATAATAGTTTCATTATTTTTTATCCCCTTTACTACAGATGGGAGCAGATACAGTACAGGCTTTATGTCTTTAAAGTTGTAAGTCCATTTTCCTGCCTTGTTCTTGATATAACATTGAAAAGCTTTCTTTATGGCTCCATCTTGAAGCCACTCACTATTTTCAACTTTGTATAGCAGGATGCCATCCACATCTCTGTAATAATATTTGGATATTTTTTTCTCGTTGTTTACCATGGTAATATCACTCTCCGCTAGCTTTTGTTTTGGTTTACAAGTAATATATACACAAATTAGAACAGAGTAGGAAAAGGAAAAATGTTAATAAGTTGTAAATATTACGGTATTACAGCTCTTTAGGAATAGGCAAGGGAAGAATTTCAACTCTTTCTTAAGTATTTATTTTTATTATAGATATATATTTATTTTTTGTAATAGTTATATTGAATTGAAGGAAGGAGTTGATTTTTAAGGGTTAAGATGGATTACAAGTAGTTGTAAGTGGAGTGTAAGTAGTAATTATCAGTTGGTTAAAAACCATATATATATGAATATTACAGTATGCAAATAGAATGAAAGTTAAATAAAGTTCAACAAAGAATAACAAAGTTAAATAAAATACAATAAATTACTTGACGGATGTAAAAATAATTATTATAATTTGACCATAAGCTGATTTTGAAAGGGTAGATTTTTATGGAGAATAAATTTTATACAATAGATAAAATTGCAGAACTATTAGGTATGCATCACAAAACCATAAGGAAATTTATATCAGAAGGAGAGCTTGGAGCAACTAAGGTTGGAAAGCAGTGGAGGATTTCAGAGTGTGATTTAAATGCTTTTATGGAAAAAAATAATGTTAGTATTAATGATAATAAAATTAGTGAAAAGTCAAATATAGATTTTTGCATCAATGAAGAAGTAGAAAACACTGTAGAACAGAAGGTAAATGTGTCCACTGTTGTGGACATAGCAGATATAGGTAAGGATGAGTATATGAGAATCTCAAATACTCTTATAGCTCTCATGAATTGTAAAGATCCTGAAATGGGGAAATCAACAATTAATATGAAATACGATGAAAAGATAAAAAGATTAAGGATAATGTTGTGGGGAAAAATAAGATTTATTGAAGATATGCTGAGTTCAATTTCAGTGCTTGTAGAACAAAATGATTTATAAGGGGTGGAGATAATGAATTATAGAATAGTAGAAAAAAACGGTGTAAAGTATATTGAATACACTTCAGTTGAGAGACAAATTTCTTCGGAACAAGATGTGTTAGATTTTATAGGTATATGTTTTGGAAATGGCGTAGATACACTAATATTTCATGCTGATGCATTTTCTGAAGACTTCTTCAATCTTAAAACAGGTCTAGCAGGAATGATATTGCAGAAATTTATAAACTATCATATAAGAGTCGGTGTTATTTTAGAAAATGAAGAAAAGTTTAATGATAGATTCAAAGAAATGATTCTTGAAGCTAATAAAGGAAATCACTTCAGAACATTTAAGAATATTACAGATGCGGAGATTTGGATTTCAAAGTTATCAGACTAAGGAGGAAAAGATATAATACTCCATTCTGATAAGACTGTAAAACGTTTACGAGGGTTACTTCCACATGAAAAGATAAATATTTTGCCGGAAGTTGGTCATTCCAATGTTAATGATGTAAATAAGATAATAGAATGGTTAAATTTTAGCAGCTAATGACTATCCTTCTTAAAGCAACATAATATGCCTATTGAATAAACGAGTATAATCATTATCTGAAGTAATAAGCAGGCTTTTTTTCTAATAGTACAATTAAAAAACGAAAGATTTTAAAACACTGTATTATTCACACCTGAATTTTATGGTGTTTTTAATTAATAATTTTCGTAAACTGTTTATAAGAGCGTAATATGCTCTTTTTTTTTGGATTTTTAAATAAGTTAAGTGGTATAGACTTAGCTTATTTCGCATTAAGGCACAGTATTTGTTAACAAATTTAATATTATGTAAATTAAAATTAAAGTAAACCAAATAGAAATAAAAAAACTTTGAATTTAACAATATTATATTAAAATCTTCAATTTATAAATAGGTCAAATAAAATGTAAAAATATAGAAGTTTAGAGTTAAAAATTTTTATAAGAATTAATTTTTGTTTGAGTATTTCAAAATATTCTGAAATTAAATTTATTATTTGGAATTTTATGCAATTAATATGAGTATATATGTGATATAACATTTTAGGATAGGCTAGATAAGCAAAGAGGATAGTTTATAAGGAGGATAAGAATGGTTAAGTATTGCATATTTATAGGTTTGTGAGATATGAATTGAAAATTTTATGAGAACTTTAAGTTGTTTTTGGGAGAAATACTAAAATGAATCTATTAGAAGAGCTATAGGAGCTCGCTAAAGACCTAAAACCATAAATAGTGGATTTTACAGAAAGACTATTATAAGTTCCAGCTTTACCTGGAGAAGAAAAAGGCGTAGCTGACCTATATATAATATAAATTGAGAAGCTAGGCTTTGACCTATATGGAGGAGAAATTGACATTTGTGAAATATATAATCAATACTAAACTTAAGTAATTCAGGGAAATGTTTAAAACAGAATAGTTTAGGGAAAGGAGAAGGGTACAATTGTTGAAACCTTAAGAATGTTTACTTACAATGGTGCCCATGCAAGCTTTGAGGAAGATATTAAAGGTAGTTTGGAAGTAGGAAAATTGTTTATGAAAGATAATGAAAGGAAGGTGTCCTATGAAAAGTAGAAAGCCAGCATTTCTAGTTGGATTTATTATTCCATTTATAGCCTTAGTAGTATTAATGCCTTGGTATAATAGAATTGAACCGATGGTAATGGGGTTTCCATTTATATACTTCTGGGTTTTCCTATGGTTATTCTTAACCTCACTTTGTTTGTATATTGCCTATAGAATTGATCCTGCAAACAAAAGTGATAATGATGAAAAAATAGATATATAAAATGGAAGGGAGGCAATATATATGGCGATTTTTGTTTTTACTTTAGTCTTAGCAGCATCAATAGTTTTAGCATTATTATCCGTACGAGGCATGCTAAAATCAGATATGAATGAACTCATGACTGCTAGTGGTTCTTTTGGGGCTTTCCTAATGTTTTTCCTTTCAGTTGGAGAGATTTATAGTATTGGTACATTAATTGGTACTCCAGGAGCTATCTATTCAAAGGGTGCCAGCTATGCAATATGGTTTATTTGCTATATATTACTAGCTTATCCAATTGGATATTTCCTTAATCCATATATATGGAAAATGGGTAGATTGTCTAAAGCAAGTACTTTCTGTGATGCTATAGGTTGGAGGTATAATAGTAAATTTGTACAATCCGGTATTGCATTAGTAGCTATCATATTTTTAGTGCCATGGGTACAAAATCAGTTTGCTGGCATGTCTATTCTTTTTAAATATCTTAATCTCGGGTTTAGTGCTACTACGGGTATTGTAATATCTATAGCTTTAGCTTTTGCATATATTGCCATTGCAGGAATAAGAGCACCTGCATGGGTCAGTATTTTAAAAGATATTCTTTTAATCTTAGCAGTTGTTATACTTGGTGCTGTATGTATGGCTAAAACACCAGGTGGAGTACAAGGTATATTTAGTGAGACAATAAAAGTAGCACCTGAAACACTGACTATACAATCAAGTGCGATGCCGTATACTATTACAACAATTTTACTTCAGATGCTAGGATTTTATATGCTTCCTATTACTGCTCAAGCGACTCTTGCATCAAATAGTCCTAAAATACTAAGAAAAAATTCAATTCTAATGCCTTTATACATGATTATGGTACCGTTTCTTGTAATATCTGCTTATTTCGCAACTCATAACTATAAAAATTTAGCTATTCCTGACCATGCTCTACTTGCAGTAGCTGTAAATAATTTACCAAGCTGGATAGTAGGTTTAATTGCAGGTGGGGCTGCATTAACTGCCATATTAGTTATGTCCTTTACTGCACTCTGCGTAGGCGGTTTGTTCTCAAAAAATATTCTTGGAGTATTTAAACCAGATACTAGCCAAGCTACAATGACTACTTTAACACGTGTTGTAACTGCATTATTTTTAGTTGCTAGTGCTATATTCTCACTTTATTTCCCAGCCCTTATGTTAGGAGTTATAACTGTTGCATACTCTGGTTTATCACAGGTTTTTGTTTCAGTATTCTTTGCATTTGCTTGGAAAAGAGCAACAAAATGGGGAATTATGAGTGGATTGTTTATAAGTATAATATCAGTATTCATGATAACTACGGTTCCTTATGGAATAAATAAAGGATTTGTGGCACTTGTAATTAATTTTATAGTAACTATTGTTGTAAGTTTATTAACAAAACGAGATGATGAAGCAGAACGTAGATATGAGCAGTTAAAAGGATAGTGGTGACTGCCACGTGAGTTACTAGGAATAAGTCAAGTCGTACAGACTTGGCTTATTTTATTTTCCACATGTAAGTTAACAAGTTATATATTATGTATACTACAATAAAAGTAAACAAAAATATCTAATAGAAGTAACGGTATTTCTAAAATAACCTTATACGAATATAGTAACACTAATATAGGGGAGGTTTCATGAAAAAGCATAAACAGAGTTCTTGGCATCAGATGGAGCCTTAACCTATCTGATGCCAAAAACTCTGTTTATTTAAGCAGCTCATTAAGAAATAATTCAAAGGATGAATACTTAAAAAGCGGCATTTGTATCATTGTTATGAAATTCATTACTATAAATTTTGCTGTTTCATATGTGCCTAGCTTGATTTGAATATTATTATTAGACTGTTCTTTAATTAGAATGTCTTCAATTAAAACTATAAGCTTTTCTATGAAAATGTATTCTTTTTTTAAATCACCTTTAACATACTCAGGGCTATCATAAAGTTCAGGAGTAAGCCAAATCTGCTTAAAACTTTTAATAAAGACACTTAACTCATTAAAAGTTTTATTTAACTTGATGTAAATATTATTATTTGAACTTGCTATATTTTGAGCTGTATTAAGATAGTTCTGCCAATAATCGGTCATCATTTCAATAACTAACTCTTTTTTTGTAGGATAATAATTATATATTGTTCCTAAAGCTATGTCACACGCTTTTGATAAAGCTCTCATGCTTAGCTTTGAATAACCTTCATTGTATAGAATTTCTTTAGCCTTGTCTAATATAAGCTGTTTTGGATTTTCAATTATTCTAGCCAATTATACCACCCCATAAAATTAATATAAATGTTGTTTGTAATTCCTATTATGCAATAAAAAACTGATTTTTACAAAGCTTTCCTAATTCTTTACTACCTTCATCCATTACTGAAATCAGTCTTTCATCATTTATCATTCTAGGAATTTTCACCTGATTCACTGAGGCACCTTTATTAATCAACTCATCCTTTAACTTTTGGAAGGTTCCAGGTACTACTGCCTCTAGCTTTAAAGGTGCAATACGCCCAGCCTTTTGCGCCACCATGTATGAGGGGTTTGCTTTTCTTATAGCTTCTTCTAAAATCATCCTGTTCTTTTCTTTATTATACACAAGCTTTTCAGGATTTTCTACTTCTACATAAAATTTATAACAACCTACAGCTTCACTTAAGTCCTGCATTACGGTATAGTCAACAAGGTCCACATCCCATCTTTCAACTGAGGTCATAATTGAATGATGTACTGCTGATTCTGTTGTCTTTTCTGCCACTAAATTAAGTAGCTGTCCTTTTCTATATAAAAATTCAATTACAGGACTATTATCATGGTAATCCACCACTTTAACTACATCCCCCATTCGATAGCGGTAAAATCCCGAGAAATTAGTTATTACAATTTCATAACTTTCACCAATTTCAAGCTCGTCCAAACACAAGGTATCAAGGTCTTGTGAATCTAGTCTATTTAAAGGGATAAATTCAAAGTAAGCTGTTCTCGGTGTAACAACATATGTTACGTCATCAGGCTTTACAGCCATACCAATAAGAGCTTCTGATGCAGCATACACTGAGGAGAAAACAGGAAGATTACCTACAAAGTGTCTAAGCTTTTTAATATAGATGCTAAAGGCTCCACCAGATACACAGCTAACATAATTCATATTAGGCCAAATTCTACTAGCTATTCCTTTTATACCCTTTGATAATTCTCTTTCAAGAACTGCTGCTCTTTTGGTATTAGGCTTTAGCTTTTTTTCTAATATAGTTCTAGTTTTTGATTTCAGCTTTAAGTCTTTATTGATAGTTCCTGTAGCAATATCATTTACAAGTTGTTCCCAATTTTCTTCTATCACTCCAAAGATTTGGACGATATTTGCAGGAAACGGTGAAGCAATATAAGATAGATCATTATCTTTAAGAGCAAATAGTGCATGAAGATAGTTTGCTGTTTGTTGTTCAGGAATCTCTAGGACTTCAATAGGCGAAACCCACATATAGGGTAGTATATGTTTTGCGGCTTTAATTCCTTCAGAAGTGCCAGCACCTGCAGGTATTCCCCCAGGTGTCATCATTGTAGGTTTTGTCATACTCATTAAAAATAACCCTCTGCCTCCTCTTTTAGCTTCAGGAATAGCATTAAAAAGCAAGCCTTGATTAAGAAAATTCATATACCCATTAGTTTTAGCTCTAGAGAGTGAAGTAACAGGAATAAGCTTTTGACTGCCTGTAGTACCTGAACTTAAGGCAAAAAACTCCACTGAACCCATAGTTAATATATTCTTCTCAGCATTAGCAATTTTCTTAATATACTTTTCATAGTCCTTATAATCGGTTATTGGAACTGATTTTTTATACTCTTCTATTCCATTTATATTCTCAAAATTATATTTACGACCATATTCGCTTTCCTTATTTATATTTAATATTTCTCTTAAAATATCTCTATTTATTTCACCAGCATTTTTTAGATCTCTTTGAAAGTTATTATAATACTTCTTAGAAATTTGTGTGAAAGATAAATTTACAAGCGAATTAATTATATTCATTCTATTATCCCCCTATGTCTATGTTTTTTACTTAAATATTGATGTTTCTAATGCCAAACCGTTTAAGTAATTTATATATGCATTTAATGAACAATGTTCATTTCATTAGAAAAAAATATAGAACAATATGAATACATTCATATAATGAACTATGTTCATATTATATTAAACAATTAATCAGTTGTCAATATATCAACTTTGATTGCTATTTACTACCAAAGATATCTATACTATAACATAACTGCACTAACAATAATAATATAGTCATTACAAAGGAGGGGAATGTTTAAGTTAGATCTGAGGAACCGACTACCTATCGCTAGTAGAGAAAATAATTAGATAGCAGTAATAAATATATTAAGCCATAATTTTGGTTCTTACGGACTGAAAGTTATGGCTTAATTTAATTGGAATAAAAATAGACAGTAATAATACCGAATAAGTCGTGAGTTTACAGATAGTTAGGAGCTTATGTAACAATTCATAACTAGGTAACGCAACAAATCATTTAAATATAATTAAATGATTATTATAGTAAAAAAGTTGCATGATTTTACTCATGGAATGTAAGAAAAGTAATGATTTTTGTCTATAAATATTTATGCTTTGACTACTTTATTATCCATTTATTTTCCATTTATTAATATATAATATAAATGAAAAAGTAAATTTTAGGAGGATTTTCACATGAAAAGTAAAAGAACCCTCGTACTCGTTTTGACTGCAGCCCTTATGATGTCAGCAAAGCCTGTTTTTGCCAAAGAGTCAAATAATATTTCAACTGATAATGCTAAAGCAGTAGTTTCTTCACAAATAGTCATTGAAGACAAGCTTACTGCATTACCTGAAAAGGATAAATCTAAGATATCACAGGAGCAGGCAAAGGAGATAGCAAAAAAAGCTTTGGCAGATTACTTTGAATTTACTATTGATGATACAAAGTTTCAAACTAACGTAAATTTTAATTCATACGATCGTAATGGTGTAAAGATAAGTAATTGGAACATACATTGGTTTAGTTCTAGTGACGAAAAACAAATTAATATTAATGTATCAGTAGATGGAATTACAGGAAAAGTACTGAATGTGGATAAAAATGAATATAATCCAAGACAAAATTCTAATCCTATAGCAAGTATTACTGAAGAACAGGCAAAGATAATTGGAGAGAACTTTTTGAAAAAGATAAATCCAGAACAGTTTAAAGAAACTACACCTTTTAAAGATAAGAATTCTATACAATATTATGGTATGTCAAATTATAGTTTCTTATATAGCAGAACTATAAATAACATTCCTTTTGAAGGTAATCAAATAAGAGTAGGTGTAGATGGTGTAACTGGAAAAGTAATTTCTTATGGAGTTGAATGGGATGAGGGATTAAGTGTTCCTGCCGCAGATAAAGTTATGGATCAAAAAGGAGCAGATGATATATTTGATAAGAATACGAAGATGAATTTAAGCTACAACACTTATATGAGTAAGCCTAATGGCACCCAAGAAAGTAAAACTAAGTTAGTATATACTCAAGATTCTTCTTCACCGCTTATAATAGATGCAGTAAGTGGAAAATCATTAACTTGGACAGGGGAAACTTTAGAAAATGTAAAATCAAGAAATATTACCGATAAGCAAAAAGAGGATATCTTTAAAAATGCAAAACCTATTCTAAGCCTTCAAAGTCCGATAAGCAGTGAAAGAGCTGAAGAGGTAATAAAAAATAAAATAAAAGAATTATACGGGGACGGATATGAGTTGGATTCTATAAACTATGATGAACAGAACTATGGGTATATGGGAAAGGGAATGAAGATCTGGTCAGCTAATTATATGAAAAGTGGTACAAATAAAAACTATGGGCCACCAGAAGGACAAATAACTATAAATGCACTAACAGAAGAAGTAGTAAGAGTAGATAAGTTTAGTTTTGAGGGTAAACCAGAAGAAAATTTCACACCTAATGTAACCTGGGAGCAAGCCTACGACAAGGCGATTCAGTTTATAGCTAAAAATTCCCCACAGAAGATTAAGGAAATAAATACAGAACAAAAAAATCTTAATAATCAAAATTATATGTATGGTGGAATTTATGCTAATAGATATATAAACTTTAACTTTAGTAGAATGGTAGATGGAGTGGCCTTTAATAATAATGGTATGTCCTATAATAATGATGGAATAAATGTTAGTATTGATACTAAAACAGGAGAAGTAAATTCCTTTAATTGTATGTGGCAAGATAAGCTAAGCCTGCCAACAGTTGAGAAGACTATAAGCAATGATGAAGCAAAGAAAGTATTTTTAGGGGATAACAAACCAATACTTACATACTTGCTTTTTAATGGAGGCAAAGATGTAAATAAAGCTACTCCTAAAATTGGACTTGTATATTCCATAAGTAATAGATTTTCTCCTTTAAATAGTGTTGATGCATCCACAGGAAAAACCTTGAACATTTATGGCGAAAGTTCAGATAACAATATGGAAACATTTAAGGCTGTAATCAAGGGAAGTACCGTGGAAAAAGAAGCCTTAATACTAGCTTCTCAAGGAATTATAGACACTAAGGATTTTAAATTGGATGGTGGAATTACAAGATTGCAACTAATTAAAATACTTGTTAATGCGAAAGGTTACAATCCATATATGAATGGAATGAAAGAGCTCAGCTTTGCAAGTGGAGTGGGAGCAAAGGATTCAATAGATTATAAGTACTTACAATTTGGAGTAAGTTACGGGATTATTCAAGATTCAAAGGATGAATTTAAAGGAGACGAATTAGTTACAAGAGAAGAGCTTGCACAAAGCCTAGTAAAATTATTAGGTTACAGTAAAGTAGCGGAAATAAAGGGATTACTTAACTTTAGATACTCTGATAGTAGTGCAGTAAGTGCCGATAAAGCTGGCTATCTTGCACTAGCTGGCGGACTTAATCTTCTTGAGGAAAATAATACTGGTAAGATCAGACCAAAGGATAATGTTACAATGTCAGAGGTAGTTAAAGCTGTATATTCAGCGCTTGGAAGTTTATCAAAATAGATAATTCAAAATAAGGATTAGGATACAGATTGCTAAAGATTTGTATCCTGATTTTTTTATTTGTAAATAATCCCGCCTTTGAATCGAGAAAGTGAAGATTCTCTAAATTACTATATATGATAAATATTAACCTTTATAAAGTATGTGTGTTGGGCAAGAATAAATATAGACAGTTATTACGCTGTTCAATAAATTTAGTTGAGAATAAGCTTTAGGTTGTTATATACAAAAAGTTTATAAATAATGTATAATAAAAGTGAGATTTAAAAATTGGAGTAGAATTATGAAGAAATTTAAAAGAAAAATGTCTATAAGTGTAGTTGTAATATTTATCCTTTGTATAGGTTATATATTACATCAGTATGGTAAAACAACCAATACACAAGAATTAAATTTTATTGTTCCTAAAAACTTTACTGCTGAGCAAATAGCGGATAAGTTAAATCAACAGTCTATTATTAGATCGAAGTCATATTTCATGATTAATGCTAAAATATTTGGATTAAAGAATACAATTCATAGTGAAAACCTGGTTATTAAGCCTAGAACAAGCTTTAGAGGAATTATAAATAAAATAAATGAAGGTAAATCAGATTTTTCTATTGTGACAGTACCAGAAGGTTACACTCTTTATCAAATTGCAAATAAATTAGAGAAAAGCAGCTTGGTTAAGAGTAGTGAGTTTATGAGTATTAAGGCAAGTGAACTTGAATCATCAGAGTTTATATCAAAAAATCCTAATGTTCTCTATGAATTAGAGGGATATTTATTCCCGGAAACTTATTATATTCCTGAGGGTTCAGATGGATTAGACATTGCTAAATTGATGTTTAAGGACTTTAAAAAGGTTTTTACAAAGGAATATGTTCTAAGAGCGAAGGAACTTAATTTAAGCGTAAACGAAGTCATAACAGTTGCTTCTTTAATAGAAAAGGAGGCAGCAGATGATGAAGAGAGAAGTAGAATTGCTGGAGTTATATATAATAGATTAAAAAAAGGAATGCCACTACAGGTAGATGCTGCAGTTATATATGCAAAAACAAAAGGTGAAAAAACACTTGGGAAAGTATTATATAATGATTTAAAAGTAGAGTCAAAATATAATACTTATTTATATAAAGGTCTTCCACCAGGGCCAATTGCTTCGCCAGGTAAGGCATCCATACGTGCAGCACTTTATCCAGAAAACCACGATTATTTGTATTACGTAGCTGGAGAGAAGGGCCATGTTTTTAGTAAGACTTATGAAGAGCATTTGAAAAATGTTAAGAAGTATATCAAGTAAAACTTGAATCAGATGGAGTGAGGACTTCATCTGATTTTTAGAGTGATTAGCCATTAGATAATAAGTTTAAAAAAGTTTTTAAAAAGTGTTGACGTAATTTATAATAGTTGATATAATAACAAATGTCAGCAGGACATGGAAAGATGGTCGAGTTGGTTTAAGGCACCGGTCTTGAAAACCGGCGTACGGGTGACCGTACCTAGGGTTCGAATCCCTATCTTTCCGCCAAGTGTTGAAAACAGCTAGTTTCAAGGATTTGAAGCTAGCTGTTTTTTTATTTTCTCATACTAGGAATAAGGTCGCCAGTCACGACGGCCTAATAAAATATATTAACCAATAGGATTTGTTAATCACGAATTTTATGAAACCTTCATATTTTGTTAGTAAAATAGTTGGAGGGTATAATGAAAAAGAGATTTGGAACTGCTTTAAATTGCATTGATGGTAGAATTCAAATTCCTGTAATAAGATGGATAAAAGAAAACTTTGGCGTAGATTATGTGGATTTGATTACAGAACCCGGGATGGATAAGGTGTTATCTCAAGGTAAGTGGGTACAAACTGAAAGAATAAGAGAGAAAGTTGTTATTTCAATAACGGCTCATAATTCCAATGTAATTGCTGTAGTAGGACATTATGATTGTGCTGCCAACCCTGTTAGTGATTGTGAGCATTTTCAAGACATAATAGCATCAACACGCATAGTAAAATCATGGGGACTGCCAGTTAGGGTAATTGGGCTATGGGTTGATAAATTTTGGCATGTACACGTTATCGATATGTAGGTTGTAGTTATATATGATATATAGAAAATAATTAGATGGATTAATACTTAAAAAGGAAATACTGAACGACTTTAATAGAAAACAGTGATAAGATATTATTATAGTGGGTGTACCAATAGGGACTACAAGCTGATGGCACAATAAAGAGCACTTGGTTAACTTCAAGTGCTTTTAATTCTATGAAACATAACAGAACTAACAGATAAGTTTGAAATTATTAATTCTAGTAACTGTAAAATAAATAAGGTTGAGGATAAGATAGAAGAAATTTTATTGTGAAAACAATTATTGGACAATCATAAATTTGAATAAGTTTAAATGATATATAACAAAAAGAAAATGTAAGATAATTTATAAGCTTAATTACAATACTTATTTTTATTTAACAAAATCTGTTACTTAACTGTTTACAATGGGTCTTATGTTAAATTTATGTTAAATTGTTGAATTATTGAATTGATTGTAATATAATTGACAATGTTGTTTAAAATTGTAACATGGAGATGTGGAAATGGAAGAACAAATAGAAATACTGAGGGAAGAATTGAATCGGTTAACTGAAGATAATGCATGTTTATATTCGGATCAAGTATTGAAACTTAGCCAAGAATTGGACAGGCTTATTTATGAGTATTATCAAAGTATAACAAAAGAGAGACTATCAATTGAATGCTAGCCTCATCTCTTTAAATAAAGCGATTTTTGTAGTAACGGGAACTATGAGAATTCTATAAATTTAGCACCATATATTGAAGAGTATAATTATATTATATTGTATAACACTAAACATTATATTAGGCATTTTTATATAGTCATCGTAATAATTAATTTCTAAGTATATATACTATAATTGGACTAGATTAGATAGCTGTTTGGTCATTACGATAGGTAATATAATAGATATATAAATTGCATGAATAAAAGACCTTTCTTGGAACAAGCTAATACTGAGGAAGGGGTGCATAGATAAATGGTTAATAAACGTAAAGTAAAACATAAACAACTTGTTAGACTAGGAATATGGAAAACTCCAGAAGGAAATTTTGAATATATAGATCCAAGTGAAAAAAGTAAATCAAGATACAGTCCCATTAGAAAGTATGAGA
Organism: Clostridium sp. CS1-1; assembly: GCF_056135525.1. Taxonomy (NCBI): domain Bacteria; kingdom Bacillati; phylum Bacillota; class Clostridia; order Eubacteriales; family Clostridiaceae; genus Clostridium; species Clostridium sp. CS1-1. Next base: position 1,993,295 of record NZ_CM148680.1, read on the forward strand.
GACCTTAATAGGTCTCTTTTTGTATACTTATAATTGCTGTATATTAAAGTATCAGAAAAAGTAAAAAAATTAATAATACTAATAGGAAATTATTAACAAATGTTGAATATATATATAATAAAAGTGAAACCGAATTCTAGCATATAGAATGAAGATACAAAATCATCTTAGATAGGAGTGAATTAACTGTGAAGATTGCTATAATAGGTGCAGGGGCTATGGGGAGTTTATATGGTGGTTATCTTTCAAAGGTTTGTAAAGAGGTATATTTAATTGATGTCTGGCAGGATCATGTTGATGCCATAAATGAGAGTGGTCTTAGTATACAAGAAATAGGTAAAGAAATAGTAGTTCATCCAAAGGCCTTAAGTAGTGCTGAAGGTGTAGGATATGTTGATTTAGCTATAGTTTTTGTTAAATCCATTATGACTGGCAAGGCATTAGAGAAAAACTCAGCCCTTTTAGGTCCTGATACTATAGTACTTAGTTTGCAAAATGGTTACGGGAATATAGATCAGATATGTAAACATGTAAAAGTTCATAATGTTATTGCAGGAACTACGGCTCATGGAGCAACAATGCTGGGACCAGCACATATTAAGCATGGGGGTATAGGAGAAACTCATATTGGATGGGTTGCAGGCAAAGAAGATAAAAGAATCGATAATGTACTGGGGATTCTAACAGGGGCAGGCTTTGATACTGTTATTTCAGATAATGTTATGGAACTTATATGGTCGAAGCTAATAGTTAACGTCGGAATTAATGCTCTTACTGCTATATTTAGAGTTGAGAATGGAAGACTTCTTAAACTTGAAGAGACAAGAGATTTAATGAGAATGGCAATTGAGGAAGCCGTTACAGTAGCTAAGGCTTCAGGCATTAGTTTCGATGTAGGAAATATGGTTAAAAAGGTTATGGAAGTTGCCTATAAAACTAGCGAAAACAAATCTTCTATGCTTCAGGATATCCTAAACAAAAGAATAACGGAAATAGATACAATTAATGGTGCTATTGTAAAAGAAGGGGCAAAGTATTCAGTTGATACACCTATAAATCTTGTGCTTACTAATATAATCAAGTCAATAGAAAAAGGTATTTAACAATAAGTAAAATATAGGGTGATTAATTGAATCGATTTTCCTATACATGAAAAGGGGATAAGTAATGGAACAAAAAAATGACTACAATATAAATTCACTTATTAAATCTCTAAATATACTAGAACATCTTTTGGAAAACGGTGAAATGAGTATATTAGAGTTAGCAAATTTATCTGGTATGGGTAAAAGTACAGTACACAGAATACTAGGTACATTTAAAACAACGGGATATGTTGAGCAGAACAAGGAAAATAACAAATATTATGCAACACTTAAAATATTTGAGATGGGGAATAAAGTTGCAAATAGGATTCCATTAAGAAAGATTGTGAGACCATATATAGAAGAACTTTTCGAAAAATGTCATGAAACTGTTAACTTTGCAATTGTAGATAAAAACGAAGTTGTATTCCTAGATAAAATTATTACTGCAGAGCCTTTGAGAATAGAATTGGAGGTAGGGAAAAGGGTACCTGCCTACTGTAGTGCTCTTGGAAAAGCAGTTATGGCTTTTAAAAAGGATTTAGACATTTCACAAATAGTTTTCAACAAAATAACTAATACCACAATAGATTCTGAAGAAAAACTTATAAAGAATCTTGAGGAAATAAGAAAAACTGGATATTCTTTAGATGATGAAGAGTATATAGAGGGGCTTGTATGTATAGCAGTACCAATAAAGGATGGATTAAACAATTCTATTGCTGCAATAAGTATTGCTGCGCCAGCAATAAGGATTGATGAAGAAAAGAAGAAGATATATATTGAGCTATTAAAGGAAACTACTCTAAGAATAGCATCTCATGTTAAATATTAATATAAACCCTTTTCAGAAGTTAAATAATGTGAAAGACTCACATTAAGATTTACAAAAGTTGATATGTTATAAGTAATAAGGTTTAGCACTAAAATTAAATTCATTTTTATTGCTAAATCTTTTGTTTTACAAATGATTAGAAAATAATGAATGAAGCTATTCTGAGACAACTTTTCGAATCAGATGTTTTTAAAATAATTTTAATTTTATATTATTTATAAAAATATAGTTCAAAGTTAAAGGCAAGGTATGAATAAAGATACAAAGAAATTGACAGAAAGATTAAAAAAATAACGAGCCATATGGAATTTTTTATATTAAGTTGAATATATATTAATTGTAGATAAATAATGGAATGATATTCTATAATGTAGAATATATAAAGGAGGAAAAAAATGAAAAAGAAAATGACTGTTTTAGATTTTCAAAAATATAAAAACGAGGGTAAGAAATTTGCTTATGTGACAGCTTATGACTATACAACAGCATCTATTGTAAATGATAGTGAGTGCGAAGTTATTCTAGTAGGCGATTCCCTTGGTATGGTTATGTTAGGTTATACGAGCACAACAGGCGTTACCATGGAAGATATGGTTCATCATATTCGCCCAGTAGTTAAGGGTGCCCCTAATACATTTATTGTTGGTGATATGCCTTTTGGTTCTTATAATGTTAGTTCGGAGCAAGCTGTTATGAATGCAAACCGTTTGATGAAAGAAACTGGCTGCGATTGTATAAAATTAGAAGGCGGCATAGAAATGGCAGACAAAATTGAAGCAATTGTAAAAGCTGGTATACCAGTAATGGGACATTTAGGCCTTACACCACAGACAACCAGTCAACTTGGTGGTTTCAGGGTTCAGGGTTCAACACCTGAAAGTGCTGCAAAATTAATTGAAGACGCTAAGATAATTGAAAAAGCAGGTGTTTTTGCTATTGTTCTTGAATGTGTTCCTAGTTGTGTAGCAAAAGTTATGGCTAAATCAGTAAAAGTTCCTGTTCTTGGTATTGGTGCTGGTCCAGACGTTGATTGTCAAGTATTAGTTACACAAGATTTACTCGGAATGTATGGTGATTTTAAACCAAAGTTTGTTAAGCAATATGCACAGATTAGAAAATCTATGGTTGAAGCACTTAATGAGTTTCATAAAGAAGCTCTCGATGGAAGTTTCCCATCACCTGAATTTAGTTTTAATGCAAAGGTTCCTGGGTATGAAGAAGGTGTATCTCATGCTGAAGAAATGAAAGAAGAAGTGTTAAAAAAGCTATATTAAAATATTATTAGGGGGGTACAAAGTATGAATATTTATATAACGGCAATTGCTTTATATTGTATAGCACTAATAATAATAAGTATAGTTGTATCTAAATATGTAAAGAGCGGAAGTGACTTTATGGTAGCCGGAAGAAAATTTAACTCCGGGTTACTATTTGCTACATTAATAGGAGGTAATATTGGAGCAGGATCTACTGTTGGTATTACAGGGCTTGCATATACGTCTGGTATATCAGCAGTTTGGTGGATGATTATGTCAGGTCTTGGAAGTTTAGTACTTGCATTTTGGGTAGGACCAAAGGTTTGGGAGTTATCTACTAGATATAATTTGCTTACAGCTGGCGATTTTTTAGATAAAAGATATTCAAAAAAATTTAAGGGTGTTTTTTCTACAATGATGGCAATTGGAACATTAGCTTTATTTGCAGGACAGCTTATGGGTGTTGCATGGATATTAAATGTAATTGCTGATGTACCTAAGGGTATAGGTGTAATTATTGGTGCAATCGTTGTTACAGTATACTTCGCATTTGGTGGCATAGTATCTGCTGCATATGTTGGAATATTAAAATTAGTGGTAGTTTTATCAGGATTTATAATTGCGGTACCTTTTGCATTAGGTCATGTTGGTGGATTAAGTGGATTACACACAATGGTGGCAGCAAACTTAGGAAGTGTGGCTAAGACAAACAGTTATTTTAGTTTCTTTGGATTAGGAGCTACTATAATAATAGGATATTTTTTCATGCTTACGCCTTCATTCTTCGTATCTCCAGGCCTAATTGGAATAGTTTTCGGATCTAAGGACAAGGACACTATAAGAAAAGGCACTACCTATAATGCAATAGTACAATTTGTTTTTGCCTTTATTCCAGCAATACTTGGAATGTGTACCTTCGCAATGTTTCCACATTTAGCTCAGCAAGACTTGGCATTACCTACAGCAATGAAAGAATTATTACCTGTATGGGTATCAGCAATAGCTTTAGCGGCAGTCTTTGCAGCTGAAATAAGTACGGCAGATACTGTTTTATATATGTTAACAACATCTTTTACTAACGATATATTTAAGACATTCATAAAGCCTGAAATTACCGGAACTGAATTACTTAAAATGAGCAGATATGTTACTTTTGTTTGCGGAGTTCTTGGAGTTGGAATGTCATTAATGCTTCCTAATATAATAACTGCACTTTCAATTTTTTATACATTAATGTCTGTATCATTGACAGCACCACTACTTTTTGGTATATTCTCAACTCGTCCTACAGCAGCAGCAGCTTCAGTTTCAGCAATTCTAGGTGTTGCAGTTACACTTGTATTGACATTTGGTTTTAAAGTGAAATTATTTGGAGTTTTAAATGCTCAAAGTACTGGAATGATTGTATCACTTATTATAATGGCTATAATGATGTATGCTTTCCCATCTAAAGCATTTAAAGATGGAAATAAGGAAGTAGAGATGGAAACAATGAAATAATAGTTGCTTTTGCTTACCAAAATGATTTATAGGATTAGGGAGGAGGAAAAATGATTTTTGATTTTTCTTATGCAGATTACGCTTTTAAAAACGGAAAAGTAATTACAGTAAACAAGAGGGATGAAATTGCTGAGGCGGTGGCTATAAAGAGGAATAAAATAGTTTACGTAGGCAATAATGAAGGGTTAGAGAAGATTATTGGTCCTACTACCAAGATTATTGACCTTAAGGGGCGTGCCTTAACACCTGGATTTATTGACAGCCATTATCATCCTATATTAAATGGATTCTTTGGGAATACAGAAGATGCTGCAATTATAAATACAGGATATGCTAATTGTAAATCAATTAAGGATATCATTGAGTTAATTAAAAAAGCTGCTGCAAAGAGAAAACCTGGTGAATGGATTTCAATGATGGGCTATGATCAGAACAGGGTTGAAGAGAAGAGACATATAACAATAGAAGAGATGGACGAAGCTGCTCCTAATAATCCCGTACAGTGCATGAGAACATGTGGACATATTTGTATGTATAATACACTTGCTCTAAATACAGTTGGAATATATACTCCAGAAGATGCTAAAAAATTTTCACATGATGAAGTCGTAGTTGAAAACGGAAAGTTAACTGGTATGGTTAAAGACCACACACATTTTCATATTTGGAGTAAAGTGGTTTATACTGATAAACAGCAGAAGGATGCTGCTATGAAGTCAAATAATCTGCTACTTCGAAACGGAATTACTTCCGTACATGATGCAGGGGAGTGTGATAAGCCTTCTTACCACATTATGCAGAGTATTTGTAAATCAGGAGAATTTAAGGTTAGAGAATACATGATGCTTCATAGTATCTTTGGAAAGCCTGTTTCTCTTGAGGATAACGAACATTTCCTTTCCCTTGGACTACAGAGTGGGCTTGGAGATGAACATTTTAAAATTGGTACTTGTAAGTTTATGATAGATGGGGGAACAAGTGGACCTTCTTGTGCAACAAGAGAACCTTATTGCCATGATCCTAACATGCCTGGCATTCTTGGTTGGGAGAGAGAAGAAGTGGCCGATTATATTAAAATGATAAATGATGCTGATTGCCAGGCATCAGCTCACGCTGTAGGTGACCTAGCTGTAGAGTTCATGGTGGAAGGTTATGAAAAGGCCTTTAAAACAAACCCAAGACCCGAAGCAAGACATAGAATTGAGCACTGTGCTATTGTAGACCAGGATCTTATTGATAGAATGGCTAAGCTAAATGTTTGCCCAAGCGCAAATCCTGGATTTATATCATGGAATGGAAGAAATTATTTTAAGTTTTACGGAGACAGAATGAAGTATTTTGTGGCGCTAAGAAGTATGATTGATGCAGGAGTCATGGTTTCAATTGGAAGTGATGCACCATCAGGACCTGTAGAATCAATGTATATATTAGATGCTTGTGTAAATAGAACTGATAGAGTAACAAATGAACCAGTGGACCAGACTCAAAAGATTACTATATTAGAAGCAATTAGACTTTACACCTATAATGGAGCTTATTCCAGTTATGAAGAAAATATTAAAGGTAGTATTGAGGTTGGTAAATTAGCTGACATGGTTATTCTTTCTGACGATATTACATCTTACCCACAAGATAAAATACTTGATATCAAAGTTGATATGACTATAATTGACGGAAAAATAGAGTATGAGAGACCTTAACGGGTCTCTCTTTTTATGGTGACAATCCACTTGCAAGGGAGGAGGCACGTTAATTCAACCTAATTTCTCCCTCTAATGTAGTAACGGCATGTCCTCCAACTTTAATCTCAGTAATCTGATTGTCATTTTTGGTGATATTTACATAAACTAACCCAGGCCTTTCTACTTCATTTCCTTCTTCACCTATAAGGCTGATTTCTCTATCAAAACTCACCAAATTATTATATGCAATATAGGATGCGACGCAACCATTTCCGGTTCCACAAACTGGATCTTCAGGTATTCCGACAATTGGGGCTATATCTCTTAGATGATAGCTATACCTGGCATCTATAGTTTCCATGCAAAAAGGATCAATGCTTACTAAGTCATACTCTCTGCTTAAATCCTCTATGGCTTTTAAATCAGGTTTTGCATTCATAAGTTTATCTAAAGTTTTTATTCCAAAAACTAACGTCCAAATTCCTGTGCTAATCTTCATTATTGGGGTATCCAGTAAATCCTCCTCTATTAACCCGAGAAGACTAGCAACTTTTCTTCTATGAAGCTTAAGTTCCTCAAAGATTGGTGGCTTCTGCGTCATCATAAATACTTTTTCATTATTAATTTCTAACAATTCCACAGGTAAGACACCTGCTTTAGTCTCTTGATAAAATTTACTTTTTCCTAAATCTAGCTTTCCTTCTTCATAAAGAGAATGAAATACGCTTATAGTAGCATGTCCACATAAATCTACCTCTATTTTGGGAGTAAAGAATTGCACTTTAAAATCTGCAACCTTAGAAGGAGAAACAAAAGCAGTTTCTGAAAGATTCATTTCCTTTGCAATCTTTAATTTTAGAGTATCATCTAAGGAAGCTGAGTCTAGTACAACACCAGCAGGATTCCCACCAAAGGGTACATTTGTGAAAGCATCCACCTGTTTAATTTTAATTTTAATTTTCATTAAACTATCCTCCAAACATAAACTTGTTATTAGTTCATTATTTTTGGTAACCTTGGTAATTCAACATAGTTACTTAAAATATACTAAAATACTAAAAAGTTATGTATTGATTACTTGTTAATATCTGTATATAGTATAATTATAAGCAAAGGAGTGTTAAATATGATTAAAGATTTAGTTTTAAGGAATAGGACATACAGAAGATTTTATCAAGAAGAAAAAATAACGCTGGAAACATTGAAAGAATTTATAGACTTAGCAAGATTATCTTCTTCAGGGACAAACATGCAGTCTTTAAAGTATGTATTATCAAATACTGAAGAAAAAAATGAAAAGGTATTTAAAAATATTAAGTGGGCTGGATACTTAAAAGATTGGGATGGACCAACTGATGGGGAAAAGCCAGCAGCATACATAGTAATGCTTCAAGATTTAAGTTTAAGTAAAAACAGTTTTTGGGATTCTGGGCTAGCTGCACAAAGTATTCTTTTAGGCGCTGTAGAAAAAGGCTTTGGAGGTTGCATGTTTGGCAATATAGACAGAAAAGCTTTAGCTGAAGAACTTGGGCTAGGAGAAGATTATGGGATAATAATGGTTATAGCACTCGGAAAACCTAAAGAAATAGTTAAACTTGTGCCACTTGGAGAGTCAGGAGATATTAAATATTATAGGGATGAAGATGGTGTTCATTATGTGCCAAAGAGAGCTTTAGAGGATATAATCTTAGATAATTAAAGATTTGATTGAATTTTTATAGGGAACAAAAAAGGTCAGATTACATGCTAAAGTAGGACTGTATCTAAGATTAAGTATTTTAAAGGTACATTAGTATTAGTATGAAAAATTTTTATAATGTGAAAATAAATAGCTAATTGGAACTTTTTTTATACTTAACAATGTGTTAACAATAAGAGCATTATATACTATCATAAAACCTTTCTAGTGGGATAATATAAAATTAGAAAGGAGCGTTGTGATGTGGGAAAAGATTACAGCAATTCTTTAGGCAATGCTACAACTAAATCTAAAAATAAGAGCAATAGTTTTTATGTAATAAGTAAAGATGATATAATGACAATGTTTAATACAGAAGAATCAGAAAGAAAATCTATGAGGATATTTAGAATATTTAAGTAGATAAGGACTTTATGAAGATATACCTCCTGTGTTCTCAAGAGTTATATCTTCGTAAAATGGCAAATTTAAACTTAAACAATAACAAAGTTTATTTCTAGTTGTCAAAATGGTTAAAAAATTAATACTTGATTTTGTTGTTTAAAAAGCACTATCAATATTTATTGCGTTTCAGTAAATATTGATAGTGCTTTTGACGTATAACTTTAAAATTACAACTTAATTTATTATCAAGTAAATGTCCTACTCTATGCTATTTTTAATTTTCAAGAGTTTCTGATCTAATTTTTTAATTTTATCTTCTTCGCCGCCTAAATTCTGAACACTATTTAAATCCTTTATATTAAACTCATCAAATTGCTTAATTTCACTGTCAACTCTGTCAATATCAAGAGAATCAACTGCAGCTTTTAGAGAGGTAAATGCCTTTACATATTTATTTATGAATACACAAATCTTATCCAGGCTGTCTAGTTCGGTATTGATGGCATTTACGTACTCTAACTTTAGAGCTTGGAGATTATCTGAAGCTTGTAGTAAGGAGACATTATTTCTAAGATTCACTAATGTTTCTCTATAGTTTTCTAAATAAGAGTTACTATCTTCAAGCATCTGAATAAATCTGCTAATACCGTATGATAGCTCAAAGGGAGTAGTAGGATTTTCTAAATTCTTCATGAATTCTTCATTATTAAAAAGGGCTTCAACATCATTTGAAGTCTTGGTGTTTTTATCTATGTATGATTTACAGTAATCTGATAGATGATTAATAAAATCCTTTTCAGCTTGAGTTGTATTTTCGGATCCTTTTAATGAATATTCAACTACAACATCTACAGAACTTGGGCCTCCAATTACAATTAAATCTTTATAATTTTTACTGTGGATATAATTACTTTGGTTTTCTATATCCTGACCATCAGTAAGTAGTATCGGAGCATTTAGCTTAGCTGCTAAAGCACTTCCAGAGAGAGCATCAGGAAAGTTTGTTCCATTAGCTATTATTGCAGTATTAGAATCTAAATTAAAATGTTTTGCAATATTTAATGAAGTCTCATATCTATTTTCACCATATATTCTTTCTATTTTGCTGTCATCTAAAGCTGGAATTAAGTTTTTTAATTCAATAATTACTTCGCTACCAACAGCGCCACTTCCACCTATTATATATATATGGTTTGGTTTAATGGTTGAAATGCTATTTTTAACTTCCTCAGGTAAACTTGTCTTACCTGTAATCAATATAGGGTATCCTTTTGAAGCTGCTACACTAGATATGCTAAGTGCATCAGCAAAGCCATCATAACCGTTAGTTATGACTACTGGAGTTCCTTCTTCCACATTCATGGTACTCACAATGGATTTATTTGTATCTGATCTATTAATTCCTCCAAGTCTTAAGACATTGCTGTATCCTAGTCCTTTAATATAACTTATGAAGTCTTCACTTACTGAAGCTGGTCCACCTAGAACGAATATTTTACCATTCTTGCTTAAGTGATTTTTAATATATTGAATAGAATCGGAGCTTTCTTCTATAGACGTATTTAAGAGCAATATAGGAGCTTTATACTTTTTAGATAGAACACTACCAGACAAAGCATCCGGAAAATCCTTACCACTAGTTACTATTACATTTTCAATTTCACCATTATTGAATTTATTTGAAATGTTAACTGAAGTTTTGTATCTATCAGTACCATATATTCTACTTATATTACATCCACTCTTTGCATGAACAGTGCCAGAAATACCTACAACAAGAGTAGTTACTATAGCTAAACTTAAAACTCTTTTCAAAGTATTCACAACCCCTCTATAAATTTGTATTCTAATTTTATCATGAAAGTGTAAAATTTAACATGATAAAATTAAAACTTGAGCCTATATTGTGATAAGCTCAAGCTAAGTACTTGTGATTATAGTAAATTTACAGAATACTTTTCTTCAAGTTTTAGTGGATAATAGGACTTTTTAGCTTTTCTTAATCCTTCTATACCTAAATCTTGCTCTCTATTAATATATTTTACAGAACTTAAATATTCTTGTGCGAAAACTTTATTTATGAAGGAATAAATTCCTCTTATATCTTGTATTCCTTTTTCTATATAAACAATTGCTGTATCTTCATTTACACATTCGCCAATTGTAAAAGCAGATACAATGCCATCTACATAAACAGCAATTCCTTTTTGGTTAAGTTCATCCATATGATTTATCAATTCCTTAATACCTTCTAGTTCATAAGAAAGATATTCATCGTCACTGTATTTCTCGGCATGCCAAGCTTCAGCAGCCTTTATACAATCATCTTTTACAAAAGGATCAGAGAAATCTTTTACTATATAATTATAGGTTTTAGTAAAGTAATTAAAATGATTTTTTTTACCATGAAGCTTTTTACCAGATAATGTAGCTAGTTTTTCTCTGTCATATATATAATCAAAATTATCTGTGTCTTCTTCAATTACAGCCTGGTCACCATAAATCTCCTTTATATCCTCTAAGAAGGGTTTCTCTATATCTTTAAATAGATAATCCATTTTATTTTCTATTTTGTATTCTTTTAATTTTTCAACTAATTGTTTAAGGTTATCTCTTGTATAGCCTATAGGTTGCATAAAGTGATATTTTCCTTTGAAATCTCTTTTCTTTATAATTAACACACCATCATATACTGTATATTGAATATCACAACCTTTTCTCCAAATAAGAAGATTAGCAAAAGTATACTCACTAGTAGTAAATGTATGTTCATTTAAGTATTTATCAAAAACATGTTTATCTTCAAAAGTTAAAGGGTAAAATATAAGGTTATTTGAGTTTAAAGTTTTTATTTGTCGTATATCATTATAAACGATTATGTCACAAAGATTAGTTGGATGTAATGTTAGCATATAAAATACTCTCCTTATCTCATCTGTAAATTTAAACAAATTTCATATTTAAATCAATTCTCATAAATGTTTACAGTTATGTAAACGTGAAAAATTGCATAGACTTGAAACTATGCAATTATTTAAAATTTAGCTAATACACAGTAAGGATTTACTGCTAAATGATGTTTATATGATTTTAATAAAAAACCAAAGAATTAATTACAAAATTTGCTTATTATACAAGTTTATTATATAACTTTATATATATAATAGTGAAGTATGCACTTTTAGGTTTTATGGTATAAAAAATATACTACTATATATAATAATAATACTTAGAGTTTTTTTTGCAAACATTGATTATAGTAGAAAAATAACGTTAAATTAAGCGTTTCATAGAAGTAAAGGTTTTACTACCTTGTTTCTTCCCATTCTGGTCTCAAAATACCATAAAGGTACATATCATACCTATTTCCATCTCTGAATATAAATTCTCTGTAAGTTCCTTCTCTTTTAAAATGAAGACTCTCATATAATTTTATTGCTGGTTTGTTATAGGATAATACATTAAGTCCAATTCTATGTAAATTTAATTCTTGAAAGCCGAATTCCATAGTAAGTGCTAGTGCCTCTTTACCAATACCCTTACCTCTACAAGAATTATCTCCTATGCCTATGTATATCACAGCAGCGCCATTGTTCCAAAGGATATTTTCAAATCCAGTTACGCCAATGAATTTGTTATCTTCTATAGTTCTAATGGCAAATATGTATCTATCTTGCGCACCTCTTATTTCTTTTAGCATTTCACTAAGTTCAATTTTACATTTTGGTACTGCTGCAATCATATCATAAAGCCTTAAAAAATTCACATCATTATACCATGACTCAAAAATAGGTAAATCCTCTTCTTTTAATGAAGTTAATCTTACATTATTGCCTTTTAATAGATTTTGTATTAACATTTTTACACCTCATGTCTACATTTATAGATTAATAGAATCAGGTATATTATAACTTATTATATATAATATATACAATATGATAGAGTTCTTTAGTTGTCAGTGGATAGCAGTTGACTAAATAGGCTTATGCCTCACATACATCTATCCACTCACCATTAGTTATATTCTGCATTTTTTGAGGTGTTATTTTAAGTGCAGCATTTACAGCACCAGCAGCTGGGTAAACGTGCTCAAATTCTTGTAGTGATACATCTAGATAAATGTTTAAAGAGTTTTTTAAACCAAAAGGACATACTCCTCCAACTGGATGTCCTGTAACTTCTTCGACTTCACTCAAATCTATCATTTTTGCTTTTGTACTAAAAAATTGTTTATATTTTTTATTGCTAATTTTGGCATCACCACGAACCACAACCAAAATATCCCTATCCTTTAATCTAAAAGCTAAGGTTTTTGCTATTAATTTAGGTTCTACTCCAATAGAACTTGCCGCTTGCTCTACTGTTGCTGATAGTTCACTTAACTCGAAAACAGGGTCTTCTTGTGTCCTTTCTAAGAAGAAGTTTCTTACACTCTCTATACTCATTCTATTCCTTCTTTCAATAATTATTTTTTACATATAAGTTTATTTTATAGATTTAATATTGTCAAGTGCTGGGTTTTATGGGAAAAAGTAAATAAAGAAACTAAAGCATTATAAACATTGTTATAATGCTCCTTTATATTTTTGATTTTCAAGTGATTTGTTAAACTTTTGTTTCAGAGGAATTTAAGAAGAATAGCTATAATAAGATAATATTAAAGAAAAATATTTGTTATAGATTCTAAATTCTATAGCAAATATAAGTTGAAATACTTATATCAATTAATATAAATTTGAGGAGATCAAGAATGATTAGTGTAACTAAATTACTATGTGAATCTAATAATTATGGAGATAGTCTACGCTATGTTGAAGGAGCTGCAAAGGAAAAACATGGAGTTAGTGCAGGAAGAGGGCCTGTGGTTGTTTGGAACTGCACTAGAACCTGCAATTTAAAATGTGTTCATTGTTATGCAGACTCGGAAAATAAGAAGTACGAAGGTGAGTTAACTTTAGAAGAAGGAAAAAATTTCATAGATGATTTAGCAAATTTCAAGGTGCCTGTAATACTTTTTTCCGGTGGAGAGCCTCTTATGAGAAGGGATATCTTTAGTTTACTAGAACATGCCGGTAAATATAATATTAGAGGTACTATTTCAACCAATGGAACACTTTTAACAAAGGAGGTATGTACTTCATTAAAGAAGTTTAGAGTTGGTTATGTAGGAGTTAGCTTAGATGGAATAGGCTCAAAACATGATGAATTTAGAAGGACAAAGGGATGTTTTGATAAGGCTCTAATTGGAATACAAAATTGTTTACAGAGTGGTCAAAAAGTTGGACTAAGGTTTACAATTAATCGTCACAATTTTAATCAATTAGAAGATATTTTCAGATTAATTAAGGAAGAAAATATTCCAAGAGTATGTTTTTATCATTTAGTCTACTCAGGCAGAGGAAGTGAAATGATAAAAGAAGATATTACGCATGAAGAGTCACGATTGGCAATGGATTTAATAATGAGGAAAGCTTTAGAGTTTGGGCCTAAAGTAGAAATTTTAACTGTAGATAATCATGCAGATGCAGTTTACTTATATATGAAAGCAAGAGAAGAGTATCCTCACTTATCAGAAAAAATATGGAATCTCCTGAGTGCAAATGGGGGTAATAGGTCAGGTATGGCATTTGGAAATGTAGACTTTCAAGGAAATGTACACCCAGACCAGTTTACTTCGCACTATACATTTGGAAACATAAGAGAAAGAAAGTTTAGTGATATATGGAAAGATAGTTCTAATCCAATTCTTACAGGGCTTAGAGAGAGAAAGCCACTATTAAAGGGGCGCTGCGGTAATTGTAAGTGGTTATCTGTTTGTAACGGGAACTTTAGAGCACGTGCAGAGGCGGTTACAGGAGATTTCTGGGAATCTGATCCGGCATGCTATTTATCCGATGAAGAAATTAATTAAATGAGAAGGAGGTAATGTATGATTATATCCTGGAATACGACTAATAAGTGTAATATGTATTGCGAACATTGTTATAGAGAATCTGGCCAAGAAGATAAGGGGGAGCTAACAACAGATGAGGCAAAGGATCTTTTAAGGGAAATAGATAAAGCAGGGTTTAAAATAATGATATTTTCAGGTGGGGAGCCTTTGATGAGAGAGGATATTTTCGAGCTAATTAGTTATGCAACTAGTTTAGGATTAAGACCGGTTTTAGGTACAAATGGATCGCTTATTACGAAAGAAGTTGCAATGAAGCTTAAAAAAGTGGGGCTTAGAGCTGTGGGCATAAGCTTAGATAGTTTAAATGCAGATAAACATAGTGAGTTTAGAAAGTATAAGGAAGCTTGGAAGGATACTGTATACGGTATGAGAAACTGTAGAGATGTAGGCTTGTCATTTCAAATTCATACTACAGTTATGGATTGGAACAAAGATGAACTACTTCATATTACAGATTTTGCATACGCAATGGGAGCACAAGCTCACCATCCCTTCTTTTTAGTCCCAACTGGAAGAGGAGCAAATATTGAAAAAGAGGCTTTAGATTTAGAAGATTATGAAGGTTTGCTAAGATCAATTATGGAGAAGCAAAAAGAAGTTAGCATTGAATTAAAACCAACTTGTGCCCCTCAGTTCATGAGAATTGCAGAAAGTATGGGGATGAATCTAAGATTTAGCAGGGGGTGCTTAGCAGGGATAAGTTACTGCATAGTAAGTCCAAAAGGCGATGTGCAAGCCTGTGCTTATTTAAAGGAAACGGCAGGTAACATTCGGGAAATTCCATTCAGTCAAATTTGGAGAGAAAGTAAAATTTTTAATGAACTTAGAACATTAGATTATAAGGGAAGCTGTGGTAGTTGTAAGCATAAGAAAATTTGTGGAGGTTGTAGGGCAAGAGCAGCATATTATAATGAAGGAGACTACATGGCAGGAGATGACTTATGCAGTTGTTCACCAAAAGAATATAAAGTTATAAACTAAAAACTGGCGTTACAAATTGGAGTATATTAGCAATTATTCTGCATTATAAATAAACGATATAGGAAAGGTGAGTTAATGGAGGCGTTAGATAAAAAGGTACTAAATAGCATTCAAGAGGATTTACCTATAAATAATAGACCTTTTTCAGATTTAGGAAAACAATTAGGCATATCAGAAGAAGAAGTTATTTTTAGAATACAAAAACTAAAAAAGGCAGGGTATATTAGAAGATTTGGTGGAATTTTTAATTCAAAAAAACTTGGGTATAGCAGTACTCTGTGTGCAATTAGTGTAACAGAAGATAAAGTTGATGAAGTGGCGACAATAATAAGTAAGTATGATGAAGTCACTCACAACTATATAAGAGAGCATCATTATAATATGTGGTTTACTGTAATTGCACCTTCGGAAGAAAGAATAAACGTAATTTTGGAGGGCATTAAAGAGAAAACTAACATTCAGGATATAATCAATTTACCTTCAGTTAGATTATTTAAGGTAAAAGCTGCTTTTAAGCTTTCGGAGGAATAGCTATGATAAGTGATTTACAAAAAAGGATTATTAAAAGACTATCATCAGATTTACCTATTTTACGAGAGCCCTATAAAGAAATAGCTAAAGAATTAGGGATTTCAGAACATGAATTAATAACTAATCTTAATGACTTAAAGGAGAGGGGGATTTTGCGAAGAATAAGTGGAGTTCTCTATCACAGGCAAGCTGGATATAGTGCTAATGCAATGGTTGTGTGGATAATACCAGAAGATAGAATAGAAGAGATAGGCAAAATAGTGTGTGAATTTAGCGAAGTTACTCATTGTTATCAAAGGCCTACTTTCCCTAATTGGCCTTATAACTTTTTTACTATGGTTCACGGTGAAACAAATAAGCAATGTGAAGGCATAATCAGAAGGATTGCAAACATAATTAGTATTTACGACTATGAAGTTTTGTATAGTACAAGGGAACTTAAAAAAAGTAGCATGAAGTACTTCCAATATCTGTAATGGGGTCAGACCCCATTGCAGATGTTGGAAGTACTAATTGTTAGCCCTATTTATTATGGTATCACTTATTTATAGTTTGTAATTATCATAAGTTTATCAAAATATACATAGTTAAAAATTCCATTACTATCAATGTTATTTGTTGTGAAACCAAAGTCGGTATTTATGGAAGAACTATTTATCTTTGTTTTAGTTAAGCTTTGAAGGAAATCATTAAAAATTACTTCCTTTACATCCTCCCAAGAAGATTCTATTTGATTAATTTTGCAGTAGTTTAAAAAGACATCATAAGTGCATATTACTTTGTAATTTAAAAATATACCGTTATATAGGCTTATCTTTATGTCTCCAATTTTTTGGTTATCTGAAACAGTATTAATCATCTCAATTTGGTATTTTGTTAAGTTCGGAAAGCTATTATAAATAAATAAGTCTTTCACAGGAAGATAATTAAATAATAATTTATGGCTGTTGCTACAGATAAATGAAAAAATAAAATCCTTATAAACCAACACTTCTTCTGTAAAACCATAATCCGTCTCTAATATCCTGATTTTGTTGGAACTCTTGTAAGCCTCCATAGCAAATTTGTTAAACTCAAGATTTTTATCATCTAAGTTATTAGAGTAAGGCCAATAATTATGAAAAGCATTGTTGGTGTTTGAAAATTTAAATTCTCTTTTATTTACGTTGATAATATAAATAATAAACACCTCCCTCTTCATTTAACAATCTCTTATAAAATTATATAAATTACTATATTATATTATATGAAAGATAGACTAATACTGTTAATCTATGAAATTTTATGAAAATTGAAGGAAATACAAGCAAAAGTCATACATGTTAAATAGACTAATAGTAGGAGAAATTTTAAAATATAGAATTAAATTTTGGGGAGTGAGATTGTTATGTCAGAAATTCTTGTAAACGTTACCAGAGGACCTTTGGTTGAAAGTATTCATAGAGGTGATATAGCAGTAGTTAATAGCAAAGGGAAGCTTTTGTATTCCTTTGGAGATCCCTATAAGATTACTTATATGAGATCGGCTTCAAAGCCAATTCAAACCTTAAACGTGATTTTAAGCGGTGCAGCAGATAAATTTAACTTTAATGATGAGGAAATTTCTATTATGTGCGCATCTCACTATGGTGAGGAATTTCACAGAAAAGTTGTAGAGAGAATTATGAAAAAGATGGGACTCACTATATCCAATTTGCGCTGTGGCGCTACCCTGTCTCTAAGCGACGAGTATGCCAAAAAGCTAATTTGGAATCATGTCACTCTTGATCCTACTAATACAGATTGTTCTGGAAAGCATGCTGGAATGCTATCAGTTTGTATACACAAAGGATATAGCGTGAATGATTACAATTTAGAATCTCATCCATTACAAAAAGAAATTAAGAAGATAGTAGCAGAACTATGCGAGATAGCTGAAGAAAAGATCTATATAGGCATAGATGGTTGTACTGTTCCTGTTTTCGGAATTCCTTTATATAATATGGCGTTAGGTTTTGCTAAAATAGCTAATCCAAAAGAACTAAGTGAGGAATATAGAGGTTCTTGTGAGAGGGTTTTCAAAGGAATGGTTAATGCTCCAGAGATGGTAGCAGGTACCAATGGTTTTTGTACTGAACTTATAAAAAACTCTCATGGAAAACTTATAGGAAAACTTGGAGCAGAGGGAGTTTACTGTATTGGAGTTAAGGACAAGGATCTTGGCATAGCTCTAAAGATTGAAGATGGAGCATATAGAGCCGTATGGCCAGCTGTTCTAAAATGTTTACAAGATTTAAATGTATTGGATAAGGATGAAGTTAAATTACTAGAAAGATTTAGAGTGGGGAAAAATCTTAATAATGTAAAGGAAGAAGTGGGAGAGATTAGAGCAGTATTTGAACTTAAAAAATTAGTTTAGGATATGAAAGAAGTATAGGACAACATTCCTATACTTCAACTTCCTCTATTTCTTTGATTTTCACAGTTTTTTCTATTAGGGCTTTACTCTTTAATCCAAAATAGGTAGTTCCCCAAACGCCCACTAGTATCATAATAGAACCAATAAGATGATAATATCTAAATTTTTCATGCAATATTATGACTCCAGCTACTATGGACACTATTGTAGAAATATTTGCAAAAACTGCTGATTTTGATGCTTCAATTTTAGATAATGTAAAGTTTACTAAAAAGAATGCAATTACTGAAGATAAAATTCCTAAATATATAATAGAAATGATAAAATCTCTATTTTTCAGTGGTTCAAAATAAAGATTTATAGTACTCATAGCAGCATGCTGTATAAGTGAAATCACGTTAAAGGTAACAGCAGCTAATCCCATCATAAAATAAGTTATCTCCATAGGTTTAAAGTTTGATGAAAGCTTTCTGGACATTATGTTAAAAGCTGCAGCAGACAATACAGTAATTATAAGAAGAAGAATCCCAAGTATACTTGTGCTACCTGAGTCTGTACTGTCCATAAATGCTATAAAAGCAACTCCTAAAACTGAGATTACTATGAAAACAGATTGAGTTTTAGACGCCTTTTCATTAAGAAAATATGAAGCAAGTAGTGTAACTACTACTGGAATAAGTGCGATCATAATTCCTGCAAGTGAGGATGATGAATGTTTAATTCCATAGGTTTCGAATATAAAGTAAATAACAGGCTGCGTTAAGGCAAGAAAAAATAAGTTTTTTATAGGTTTATTTTTGTAATCAACTTTAATGATCTTTAAAAACACAAGAAAGGTCATTATCAAAAAAGCCGTTGAAAATCTAAAAGATAATAAACTAAAGGGTGAAGCTACATTTAAGGCTTTCTTTGAAAATAGGAAACTTAAACCAAATATCAAAGATGTTGTTGTAGCTGATAAATAAGGTAAGCAACTTTGTTTTTTTAACATATTTTCCTCCAGGAATTTAAGAATTTTTTTACATACAGATATATAATACAATCAAACATTAGTATATTGCAATAAAGAATTTAAATTTAATTGTAATGATTAAATTTTCAGTTATAACTCGAAATATTATGAATTGTTTTGGTAGTTGTTAAATAAGTGTTAAGTAACTGTAACAAAAGTTTAAAAACTAAATATAATAAAGTGAAGGGATAGTTTTATGATTCACAATTACCAATAAACACACTTCAGTTTTTATATTGGTTTCAAGTTACATATCAATTAAAAAAGGAGTGAATCTATGACAAAGAAAAAGATATTTTCCCTTTCTATTATTATAGTCTTTATAGCTTACATTGCTGCCTCTCTAATGATTGTGAATAAGAAACCTGACATTTCAAAGATATCGAAAGCTCAACAGATAGCTGAGTATAGCAAACCTGCAGTAGTTCGTATTGTTAGCGGTGCAATGATTCAATGGAAGTATACTCCGGACTATGATTACTATTTCTATTACCTAGATTCAGCAATAATGGAATACCTAAAGTCTACATCATATCAAACTATGGATATTGGTGCTGGGTCTGGAGCGATTATAAGTCCTAATGGATATATTGTTACTAATGCTCATGTGGTGGAAATCGCGAAGCTTGATAATGCTCAAATTATAAAGAATGAAATAGCACAGATGAGTGTTGCAATATCGCAGGCGTTTAATTCAAGTTATGGAGTTAACTTTAAACCAGATGCGTTAGCTGCGTATTTAGAGACGCACCTAAAAGCAATAAAAGTAGAAAAAGTCATAAAAGTAATTCTTCCAGGCGGTGGAGAATTTTTAGATGGTGAAGTAAAAAGCTATGGTGCACCTGTAGGAGAAGGTAAAGATGTTGCAGTAATAAAAATAGAAAAAAATAATCTCCCTTCTATTATGCTTGGAGATTCGGAGAAGGTTCAACTTCAAAATAATGTGTGGTTATTTGGATATCCGGCAGCAGCAGACTCACAGCTCTTATCTAAAGAATCTATTCTTGTAGTTTCAATAACAGATGGGAAAGTTTCTGCAGTAGATAAAAAATCTTCCCAAGGAGCACCAGTGCTTCAAATTAGTGCAGCGGCTACTCATGGCAATAGTGGAGGACCTGTTATTAATGAAGATGGTAAAGTTGTAGGACTTTTAACCTTTAGAAGCGAAAATAACCCAAAAGAAACCCAAGGATTTAATTTTGTAGTACCAGTTAATACAGTATCAGAATTTGTAAATCAAGCAGGGGCAAAAAATGAGGAAGGGGCCGTTAACAAGTTATATAAGGAAGGATTACAGTTGTACTGGGGAGAATATTATAAAGATGCTTTAGTTAAATTTGAAGCTGTACAAAGACTTAACTCAAATCATTCAGAAATTAAAAAACTTATATCCGATTGTCAGCAAAAGAGTTCTGAAAGTAAAATTTTATGGTCAAAATATAAGAATGTTACTCTTGCTACAGATGCAATAGCTTTAGCTTGTATAATAGCGTTAATCTACTTTGGATTTATAAAGAACAAGAAGGAAAATGGTGTGAAAGAAAATAGAAATAAAGGGATATTAAAAGATACTACTAATGAAGATGTGACTAAGAATCAGAATGGTGACAATTTACAAAAGGTTAGGTTAAGAAAAAGTCGAATATTGTATATTACCAAAAAAGAGGTAAAGGATGATAATGAAGATAAGGACAAAAATTAACTGCTACTAATACAGTGAATAAAAAATCTTTTTAGGGTCAATTTAACCTTAGAAAGGAGAGTGGGGAAATGAAAGATAAACACAGGAAACTTGATAATAAACAAGCTAATAAGAATACAAATAGAAACAAGAAACTATTTTCTGATCCAGAATACATTGAAAAAGCCGTGGATAAAATAATGAATATAATAGAAGAAAGGTAAAAATGAAAGGGGCTTGAATAAAGTATTCAAGCCCCTAGTAATATTTTTTAGTCTTCGTATCTTATAGTCAAGCATATTATAGTTCTTATAATTCTAATAGCTTCTCTACGAGTTAATCCAGCGTTTAATAATGCGTTTAGAACTTCTGGATTATTTCTTAATATTTGGTTTAATATTCTGTCTACCATTGGGTCTCTTCTACAAGGTATATTGCCTGTTGTAGTTGTTCTAGTTGTTCTAGTTGTTGTAGTTCTATCTGTTGTTGTTTCATTTTCAAGTATATCTCTAATACCCTCTAGGTCTTGAATTATATGATTAATTAAATCTGCTAATTGATCATTTGTGCTTGGATTTGTTGTTTGTGCCCCTAAAACTTGATTTTGTGCTTGTGTCCCCAAAACTTGACTTGGTGATTGTCTTCTTGAATTATGATTTGAACCCATAAAGAACCCTCCTTATTTTCTTTTGTCAATTTATAATATGCTAGAGAGGGTTTTTGGTGTTAGGTTGTCCATATGATTTTTAAACTTGATTGCCTAATTAGAGTTAATAAAAATACTTTATTCCAATATTATAAAACAAAAATGAAACTATCCAAGCCGTAGTAAACTGATAAAAAATAGAGATTAGAGTCATTTTTGTACCAAATTCTTTTTTCATGGTTATAACAGTTGAAGCACAAGGAGTATACAAAAGAATAAATATTAAAAAACTCAGTGCTGATATTGGACTAAAATGATTCAAGATAGTTACTGAAAGATTACCGCCATATAAAACACCTAAAGTTCCTGCAATAACTTCTTTTCCCATTAAACCTGTCAAAAGAGAAACTGAGTTTTGCCAATTTCCAAAACCAAGTGGAATAAAAATAGATGATATTAGTTTACCAACAAAAGCTAGGAAGCTATTATTAATATTTACCATGCCACTTAAATTAAAGTTAGATAATATCCAAGTTAAAATTGACATAGAAAAAATTATAGTACCAATTTTCTTTAAGAAACCCTTACCTTTTTCCCATGTATGAAGTAAAAGCAATTTTAAATCTGGCAATATATACTCTGGTAGCTCATCAATGTAAGGCTCGTAATCTTTTTCTTTAACTACTAGCTTGAAAATTAAGCTGAAGAAAAAGGCGAGAAGTACACCAGTTAGGTACATTAGAGCTAGAATAATAATCTCTTTACCTCTAAAAAATATTGTTGCAAAAAGCATGTACACTGGAAGCTTTGCATTACAAGACATTAGTGGTATCAAAAGAGCAGTAATATTTCGCTCTCTTTCGTCTTCAATGTTTTTAGCTGCCATAAGTGCTGGGACTGAACATCCAAAGCCTATTATCATAGGTATAAAGGACTTTCCAGATACTCCTCCCATATTCATAATTCTGTCCATTAGGAAGGCTGCTCTATTCATATATCCACTATCTTCTAAAAATGATAGCAAAGCAAAAAGCGTTAGTATAACAGGAAGAAATACAAGCACTGAGCTGATTCCTGATAATATTCCATCTATTAAGAGGGATCTAAACCAAGTACTTTGAGTGTAAAGAAGTTTATCTAAAAATGGTATTGTATAATCAAATAATGCACTTCTTAAAACATCTGACAAAGGAGTACCTACCCATGAAAATACTATCTTAAAGACAAAATATATAATTGTTAGAAAAATAGGATAAGCTAAATATTTATTTAAGATAATTCTATCAATTTTTTCTGTTACATTATTGAAGATGTCTTCTTCTACAGAAACGCAAGTGTCCATTATTTTGTCAATAAATGAATATATATCTTTCTCTTTAGAAAGATTTTGTTCTAATAGTTCAGGGAAATCATAGTTGTTAGCTCTAATGTAGCTATGTATAACACTAATTTCGGCATTATTAAGATTGTCTACTTTTATAATTTTAATTCCAATTTCTTTAGAAAGTTTATCAGTGTCAACATATATTCCATTCTTCTCTGCTTTATGAGTCATGTTAAGAATCATAAGAAGAGGTATATTTAATTTTGTTAGTTGTAATGTTAAATATAAATTCCTTTCCAAATTAGAAGCATTAACAATATTGATTACCAAATCAACCTTATTTTCTTTTATATAGCTATTAAATAGCTCTTCTGTTTTTGAAGCAGTATTTATAGAATATATTCCTGGGAAAGCTACTATTTTAATTTCATTATCTATGAAACCTTCTTGTTTATCAAGCTTTGAAGCACCTTCATCATCAAAGTTTTTTTGTATCTCCGCAATTTTATTGAAAAAAGTTTCTTGACCTACATTAGGGTTACCAATTAAAGCGCAAACAGTCATGATCTTCTCCTTGTACACAAATATATTACATTAAGTTGATAATATTTCTCATTGTTATTATATCAGCAAATTAGTAATGAATGAAGTGAAATTTAGGTTAAACTAGGTTTTTGTAGAGTTTAATGGATATCCTAGAGAATTATAGTTAAAACTAAAGCAAGAAATTAAAAACGATATATTTCATCTCATTTTTCGACTATTTTATAAAACAAGTAGTGTGCTGATTATTTACTAATTTGCTATAATGAAGTGAAAATTATATTTTTGGAGTTTTTTAGTAGTTATCTCGTAACTAAATGAAATGATTTAGTATTTACTAAGTTTCAAACGGGAGTGTAGTAATATTTTTAAGTGAAGGAGGAACTAATTAAACATGAGTCATGAAGTATATAAAAATAGATGGCGAATTCTTACAGTGGTCTTACTTGGGCCTTTCGTGGCAACTTTGGATAGCAGTATAGTGAATGTGGCACTTCCAGATATGGCACAAAGATTAAATGTAGGGATAAATACAATTCAGTGGGTTGTAACTAGTTACTTAATTGTTATATCTGCTTTGGTTTTGATTTTTGGTAAAATTGCGGATATAGTTGGTAAAACAAAGGTTTTTCAATACGGATTTATAGTATTTTCTGCAGGATCTCTTTTATGCGGAATATCAAAAAATGTTAATTTTCTGATATTTTCTAGAATTATTCAGGCGATAGGCGCGGCTATGCTTATGTCCTCAAACCAAGGAATTATAGCATCAACCTTTCCTGCAAATGAAAGAGGAAGAGCACTTGGGCTTTCAGGTACAACTGTAGCAATTGGTACTATGCTTGGTCCACCACTCGGAGGAATTATGGTTGAGGTATTTAATTGGGAATCCATATTTTTAATTAATGTACCTATAGGAATAATAGCATTTTTTTTAGGAATGAAAATGCTTCCAAAAGAAAATAAGAAGGAGAATGTTGAAGGTTTTGATGTTAAAGGTTCCATGTTATTTATGATTTTTGTGGTTACCTTGTTTTGGGCTATGTTAAGTGGTGAAAAGTTAGGATGGCAAAATAAGTATATAGTAATAAGCTTTTTAATAGCAGCAGTATGTTTTGTTACCTTCTATTTTGTCGAGGTAAAAGAAGATAATCCTATGCTTGATTTTTCTATGTTTGAAAATAAGCTCTTTAATGTAAGTATATTTTGTGCCTTTGTTTCCTTCGTAGTATTATTTTGCAACAACATAATACAGCCTTTTTATCTTCAATATGTACTTAGAATATCTCCTGCAAGAGCAGGTATAGTAATGATGGTATTTCCTATAGTTGCAGGAACTACTGCACCTATAAGTGGATATATTTCTGACAGGCTTGGAAGCGAACTTCTTACTTTCTTCGGACTTTTAGCTACGACTATAGGACTTGTCTTAATAGGATTCTTAAATGCCAATTCTACATATTTTGATATTGCAATTAGAATTGCTGTATTAGGTTTTGGAAATGGTCTATTCCAATCACCTAATAATGCTATCGTTATGTCCCTTGTTCCCCGTAGTAAACTTGGAATAACAGGAAGCATTAATGCTTTGGTAAGAAATACTGGTATGGTATTTGGGATAGCTTTTTCTGTAGCGCTGCTATACAATAGGATGAGTTATGAGATAGGTCATAAGGTTGTAAACTTCGTACCGGGAAGACCAGATGTATTTATTCATGCTATGAAATTTGTATATTTATCCGCAGCTTCAATATGCGTTATAGGGATGACGCTTACTGTTTTAAGAATAATGGAAAGAAGAAAAAAACAACTTGTGCTTCACTAGTGAAACAATCTAGTAAGTTAGAATATAGTAAAAGGAAAGTGCAACTTAACCTTAGGATAGTGACCTGTTTGAATAGTAGGCTTTTAAGTTCATTTAACTTCTCTAGTATTAACAGTGCAACTTGTGAATACTAGAGAAGTATGAGTACTAAGGTGGTTATGTGTATGAGTTAATTCAGTTAAAAATCAGGTGTGATATTACCTTCATCTGATTTTTAATTGAATTAACATAATAAATATTTATTAGTTTCTCTTTTTTAGCCATATGTTTAGCCCATATATTATGGTAAAACTAAAGCATAAAACAGTACCAAAAAGTATGTTTGCAGTTCTAGTGTCGCCTCCTTCTACGGCAAAATATATAGCAAGTGGAATTGTTTGAGTCTTTCCCGGTATATTTCCAGCAACCATTAAAGTTGCACCAAACTCTCCAAGTGCTCTAGCAAAGGAGAGTACTAAACCACTTATGATTCCTGTTAATGCTAGCGGCAAAGTTATCCTAAAGAACACTTTTGTTTCACTTGCACCAAGTGTTCTTGCAGCATTCTCATAAGATTTATCAACACTTAAAAAAGCACTTTTACAACTTTGATACATTAGCGGTAGAGATACTATAAAAGAAGCAATGCAAGCTGCCCATAGTGTAAATATTAAGTTTATATGTAAAGTTTCGTATAAAAATTTTCCTATAATACCTCTTTTTCCAAGCAAAATGAGAAGTCCATATCCTGTTACAGAAGGTGGAAGCACCATAGGTATTGTGATAAGAGTTTCCAGGATATCCTTTCCTTTAAAGTCATATTTAGTGAATATTCTTGCTAAAGCTACTCCAACTATAAGTGTAAAAACTGTAGAAATTAAAGATACCTTTAAAGATATAAGTATTGAATTTAAAATCATAACTAGTCTATATTACTCTGTCAGCTCTTTTAATTTTATAGCCATAGAGCTAAGATTGTTAATGGCTGCATCCATTTGTTGAATTTGAGATAGCTGATTTTTAAAAGTATCTGTAGTTGAAATTATGCTTTCAGAGATATTGTTAACTGATTTTTCAATTTTTGTCAATGTATTATTTATTTCACTAATTGAATGACTACTTGAGTTGGATAGTTTTCTGATTTCTTTTGCTACTACAGAAAAACCTTTTCCATGGTCTCCAGCTCTAGAAGCTTCTATTGCTGCATTTAATCCTAAAAGATTAGTTTGGGAAGCAATATTCTTTATGAAATTTAGTACTTCATCCGTATTTTTTGCGTTTACCGCTGCTTCTTCCACTTCGGATAATATGGCATCGTTAGAGTATACAGCGGATTCTATTCCAGATGAAACCAAGCTTGAGGCCTTAGAGATGTCATTTAAGGATTCAGACAAAATACTTGATAAGTTTAGTATTTCATGATGTCGTTTCATACTTTTAACAAGAACAATACTGCCAATTATTGCTCCCATATCATCCTTTACTGGAATTCCTGTAGCCTTAATTTCTACTCCAAAAACCTCTTTTGGAACTATTAGAGATAAAGTTTTTTTAGCTTTAATACATTCATAAGCAGCACCGCCAGGTCTTAACGAATCACCGGCTTGGGCATTCAAATTTATATTTTTGCTATTAATTACTTTAATAAAATGTTCTGTTGTCGATATAGTAAATGCTACCTCGTCTTCAAAAAAACTCTGCATATAAGGTATCATTTCATTAAAAGCATTCTGTAACTTATTTTCGATATTAAATTCCTTCATGATTATTCCTCCCCTTAGAAAGCTAAATAACGACCCAAAAATTGTTTATGATTATATAATACCACAATATATTATAAAGTTAAGAGTCGATAGTTAATAATTAATGCTTGGTAGCAATTTTTCTATTAAAATTAAAGAGTCTCTTGTCGAATCAAAGCTAAAATTATATAGCAATAACTGACTGTAAATAGGAAGTACTTTGCATATTTACTATGCATTGTAACCAATTTGTTGTTTTTGAATATACTACTTATATAAAACAGAAGAGAAAGCTTAAAGTTATAACTTAAGTTTAGATTTGCATTAGGATTAAAAATTGAGGTGCTTAAGAATATGAGGAGGGATCTTTATGTCATGTAGAAGAAGAGGAAGAGAAGATTGGTGGATTATTATACTAATAATAATTCTTCTTGGCTTTAATAGAAGATAGTTAAATGTAGGGAAACGAATTTTTCGTTTCCCTTTATACATTAATGATACTAGTATTTCTAGTTAAGGGTTTAAAGGTGTTTTTCAAAACCACATAAAGTGAATTTAGTTTTAAAATTAGAAAGGTAAGTTGTAAAATTTAAATAAAAACATCTTATAATGTAGTAACAGTTTTTAGATTTCCTAATATAATACTAGTATAAACAAAAGATTTAATGATTGAAGATAATGGGTTACTATAAGATTATAAGGAGGGGTCTATATGTCACATAAACATTGCTGCAGACATGATGGATTTATCGGAGGTTTTGGCGGAGGAAACTGTAGCTGGATAATAATATTAATAATTTTGTTATGTTGCTGTAATAATAGAAGATAGTATTTGGCGATGAGGAATCAAAAATGAAACTATATTAAATGATATAAATTTACATCATTTAATATGACTGATAACTATACTAGAATAATAAGTAATGAGGAAGCGATGATTCGCTTCCTTTTTCTATGCCATGATTGGATGTTTGTTTAAGCATTGTATTAAGACACTATTCTTATTATTATAAAAATTAAATTAAATTCAAGGTGATAAAAAATGCAAAATAGTGTAAAATTATAGTGAATAAGCTTTTTAACTTAATTAAATCGGGGGAGTTTTCATAGATGATAAAAAACAATAAAGTTTTGGTGTTTTTAGTATTTGCATTGTTAGCTATTTACTTATTCCCTAACAAAGCTAGTGCAGTTAGAAATGAGAAAAAGCATGTGCTTATTTTAAACTCCTATAACCAGGGATATGAGTGGACAGACTCTATAATGAAGGGGATAGGAGAATCTATAAAATACGACAAAGAGAAGCTCTTTATGGATGTAGAATACATGGATACCAAGAGAAAATGGAATAAAGAGTACTTTGAGAAACTATATGAGTTTTATAAGTATAAGTACAGTGATAGAAAATTTGATGTTATTATTTGTAGTGACAATGATGCTTTAAATTTTATGACTAAATATGGAGATGAGCTTTTTCCAAATACGCCTGTGGTATTTTGCGGAATAAACTATTTTAATCAGGATGTGATAAAAGGACATAAACAATACACAGGAGTAGTAGAAAATGTAGATTTTAAGAAGACTATTGATATAGCTATAGAGTTGAATCCCAAAATTAAGAAGGTAGTTGCACTTACAGATAGAACTACAAGTGGAATATTAAAAAACGAAGAATTAAATAAATTATCATCTAAATATAATGATTTGCAGTTTCAATCTTACGACTGTGGAGACATTAAACATATAAAAGATGTACTTGCATCGCTTGATAAGGAAAGTATGGTAATACTCATGGGAACTATAGAGGAGAATTACGGAAAGTACATGCCTGCAAAAGAGTTTGCTGATGTTGTTGTGCAAAATTCTCCAGTTCCAGTGTACACTATGTGGGACTTTCATTTGAATTCAGGTGTACTTGGTGGGGTGATTAATACTGGGTACTATCAAGGTGAAAAAGCAGGAAAATTATCAGAACTGATTCTAAAGGGACAAAATGTTAAAAATTTGCCTGTAATTATGGATAGCGGTAATAAATATATGTTTGACTATAGTGCAATGAAAAAATTTAATATAGAACCATCAGACTTACCTAGAGGTAGTATCGTTGTAAATGAACCAACATCAAAATATGATATTCCCAAAATATATATTTTGTATGCGCTTTTGGTTTTGATGATAATTTCGGTTATATTTAATTACTTACTAGCTTTTAACATAACTGAACGTAAAAAATCCGAAGAATTACTTAAGGAAAGTGAAGAGCAATATAGAAAACTTTTTGAACTATCACCTAATTCTATTCTAGTTAATAATAAAGGAATTATACAACTAGCTAATAAATCTTCGTTAAAGCTATTCGGTGTCGAAGACTATGGTCAATTAGTTGGAAAATCTTTAAGTGATTTTATGCAGCACGATATGGATACTAAAAGCAAGCTTCACATTCTAGAAAAATATAATAAGGGATATTTGCTAAAAGAAGGAAGGATACTTCGTAAAGATGGAACCGTTGCTGACGTCGAAATATCAACAACATCTTTTCATTATAAAGGGGAAGATATGGTTCTTACAGTGGAAAGAGACATTACTGACAGTAAAAGACTTTTGGAAACCTTAGAATATGACAAAATAAAAACAGAGTTTTTTTCTAATATATCGCATGAACTTAGGACACCTTTAAATGTA
The DNA here is from genome assembly GCF_056135525.1 of Clostridium sp. CS1-1. NCBI lineage: Bacteria > Bacillati > Bacillota > Clostridia > Eubacteriales > Clostridiaceae > Clostridium > Clostridium sp. CS1-1. Next base: position 2,023,036 of record NZ_CM148680.1, read on the forward strand.
ATTTTGAGCGCTATACAACTATGGGAGTTATATGAGAAGAACGATGAAAATGGTCAAATTGACAAAAAAGGTTACAAATATATAAATACAATGAAACAGAACTGTTATAGACTACTTAGGCTAATTGGAAATCTAATTGATGTTACGAAGGTGGATTCAAATTATATGAGTCCCCATTTTCAAAACTACAATATTGTAAGTTTAGTTGAGAATATAACTTTATCCGTTGCTGATTATATAGAAAATAAATATATAAATTTAGTGTTCGATACTGATTCTGAAGAAAAGATTATAGCTTGTGATTTAGATAAAATAGAGAGAATTATACTAAATCTCCTTTCTAATGCTGTTAAATTCACAAATGCTGGAGATAGTATTTTCGTAAACATCTATGATAAGAAAGATAAGGTTTTAATTGTTGTAAAGGATACAGGGGTAGGAATTCCTAAAGATAAGCTCGAAATAATCTTCGATAGATTTAAACAGGTAGATAAGTCCCTTTCTAGAAACAGAGAGGGTAGTGGCATAGGTTTATCTCTTGTAAAAGCTTTTGTGGAAATGCATGGTGGGAAAGTTATGGTTAAAAGTGAATATGGAAGGGGAAGTGAATTTATCGTAGAACTTCCAGTATGTAGAACTGCAGAAGATGAGTGTGCTGTAACATATGAAGGAGATAACAAGAAGAATTATTTGGGAAGGGTAAATATTGAGTTTTCTGATATCTATGAGGAATAGAAAGAGTTTTATGGAAAAGTTACTTCTTAAAAGCTATGGACAAAGCTGATTATATCAATAATACATAAATCTAGTTGACAAAGTCAATTAAAATTGTATATTATTAACATAAGATTTAGTTCCAAAAAATGGATTGGGGTGATTTTATGGATAAACAGAAGGATATTATTGTCTCAGAAGTAAGAAGTTTTAGTCGTTTCTATACGAACATAATAGGTTTATTAAATCAAAGTATACTGGATAGCCCATATTCTCTTACAGAGGTTCGAATTCTTCTTGAAATAGACAAGACTAAAGATTGTACAGCAAATGTTTTAATTGATAGGTTAGGAATTGATAGAGGTTATATGAGCAGAATTTTAAATCGTTTTGAATCTAGTGAGTTGATTATAAAGGAGAATTCTTCAAATGATGGTCGTGTTTTTTTCTTATGTTTGACAGTAAAGGGTAAGCAAATTTTATCAGTTCTCGAGGAAAGATCTAATAAACAGATTAAAAACTTAATAGAGAACTTAACAGAAAGTGAAAGTGAAAAATTGGTAGATTCTTTGAGATATATTAAATTTGCGTTGTCGCCAGATCTAAATGCAATTAAAATTCGAAAATATGATGTAAAAGATATTAAATACATCATAAGTAGACATAGAGAGTTGTATAAAGTTGAGTATAAATTTACCTCAGAGTTTGCAGATTATGTCGAAAAGTATGTAAATAAATTCAATGAGAATCATGATGAAGCTAAAGAAAATATATGGATTGCAGAGTTAAACGGTTCACCAATAGGAGTTATAGCAATTGTAAAAGTTGACAACTCTACTGCTCAACTTCGATGGTTTCTTATTGAACCAGAAATGAGAGGAAAAGGGTTGGGGCATAAACTTATAAAAATAGCAATAGATTTTTGTAAAGATAAAAACTATAAACATATTCTATTATGGACTGTTGATATAGTGGAAGCAGCTCGACATCTTTATGGAATATATGGATTTAATTTAACCGAGTCAGTAGATAATAATAGTTGGACCGATTGTTTGATTAAAGAGGAACGTTGGGATTTATATCTGTAATTTAATTTTATTAAAAGCGACACATCTTGACATTAGTATATATAATGCGTCGCTTTTTTATTGATTTTTAGCTAGAAAGGATATCCTCTATTAAGTCTACATCTAAAATAGTAATTTGATTTTTCTCAAAATCAATAATTCCCTCATCCTTCATACTAATTAACTCTCTAGATAAAGATGGTCTTGGAATACCTAGCTGCTCTGCCATCTCTTTTTTTGTTATTTTTAATGAAATAGTTTGGCTGCCTTGAACCTTATATTCATCTAAAATATAAGAAGCAACTTTTTGTCTAATTGTTTGATATGATATATTTCTTAACTTCTTGTTTAGCATAAGGATTTTATTAGATAAGAGAGTCATAAAGTTACTTAAAAATTCAGGGCTTACGCTACTTAATTTTAATATATTTTCCTTAGATATAAACATAAGTTTACAATTTTCAGAAGCAATAATTGTAGCAGGATAGGTGCTTTTATTGGAAAATATTATAACCTCACCAAAAATATTTCCTGCTTGTAGCTTAGACATGGTAATTGTTTTACCTGAAGCGTAGATTCTTTGCACTTCCACACTGCCTTTAATAACTATCCCTATACTTGAGCAGTGAGACCCTTCCAATGCTATAACTTCATTTTTACTGAAAGTATTTATTGTATAATTTATATTTTTTAATGTATCTTCTATATTTTTTTCTGCAAATCCTCTCATTAATATGCATTGTTTAAGTGTATTGATAATCTCGGTCATAAAATTACCTCCAAATTTTTTACTTATTCAAGGTACTTAGTTAAGTGGAAATTTTGTCTTGTTGTAACATATGTTACTGCACTTATAAATTTATTCTATTATAATGTAGACAACAAGACAAGGGGAGGAAATAATTATGATAAGAAAAATTGTGGATATAGATAAAGAGAAATGTAATGGATGTGGATTGTGCGTACACGCTTGCCATGAAGGTGCAATTGAACTGATAGACGGTAAAGCAATTCTTATAAGTGATGAATATTGCGATGGCTTAGGTGATTGTTTGCCAGAATGTCCTACTGGTGCTATAGAAATTGTTGAAAGAGAAAGTGTAGCTTATAATGAAGAATTAGTTATGAAGAGAATGGCAGAGAAGAAGCAGGCTACAGAAGACAATACTTTACCTTGTGGATGCCCTGGAACAGTAGCTAAGAAAATCGAAAGAAAACAAGTAGTTGAAGAGCCTACACTAGCTTGTGGCTGTCCTGGAACAGCTGCTAAAAAGATAGAGAAAAAGCCTTTAAAAGTAATGTCTGCAATGCAGCCAAGAAAGAAAGCGGTATCAGATACAGGGGTTTTACAATCTGAGTTAAATCAATGGCCTGTTCAATTAAAACTAATAAATACTCAAGCACCTTATCTTAAAGGAGCAAATTTATTAGTTGCTGCTGACTGCACGGCCTACGCCTTTGCGGATTTCCATAGAGAATTCATAAAGGATCGTATTACAGTTATAGGATGTCCTAAACTTGATGATGTGAAATTCTATGAAGAAAAACTTGCAGAGATTATTAGAATAAACAATTTAAAAAGTGTAACTGTTGTGAGAATGGAAGTACCTTGCTGTGCAGGCATTGTAAATGCTGTAAAGAATGCAATGCTTAGTGCACAAGTAATTGTTCCTTATAGGGAAATAACTATAACAACTGATGGAAGTATGATGGAATAGTAATATCAGAATAGATCGGTTTAATTTAAAAAGCTCCGATTTTTTGGCGAAAAGCTGTGAAAAAAATGAAATTAATTTATAGGATTAGCTTTAATTTAGAAAAAGGTCAGTTTGTTCTGGCCTTTTTTTCGTTTAATAAAGGACGATAGGAACATTTTATATTTAAGCACATAAAATGATTTACATAGAGAGTAATATATATTAATGTTAATTTTATATTAATAAGTCTAATATACATTGACAGTATATAGATAAAGGTATATATTGTATATAGATGAATATCTATATAAGGAGTGATTAAGTGAGCTTAAACTATGATGATAATGTAAAAGTTATAAAAGCACTTGCAGATACTAATAGATTAAAAATAATTGATATTTTATCTTGTGGTGAGAAATGTGCGTGTGATATTCTAGAACATTTTGAGTTCACTCAACCTACACTTTCACATCATATGAAGGTGCTGATGGAGTGTGGACTAGTTGACTGTAGAAAAGAGGGATTATGGAGCTACTACTCCTTAAATACTTCTAATTGTAATAAATTAATGTTATTTTTTATGAATCTTGTGACTGATACAGATGATTGCATCTGTAAAAATAAATCTAAATGTGAGTGTAAATAAAAATAAGGAGATGGGTACTATGAAAAAAATGATTATTTTTGATCCAGCAATGTGTTGTTCAACAGGAGTGTGTGGTCCAGTTGTTAACCCGGAATTATTAAGAGTGTCTACTGTGCTAAATAGTCTAAAGAACAAAGGCGTTATCGTTGAAAGATTTAACCTAACAAGTAATCCTCAAGCTTTTATAGACAATAAGGTAATTAATGAACTACTTAATACTGAAGGCGTAGATATCCTACCAGTAGTTATTGTAGATGGTGAGATTGCTAAAACTAAAGCATATCCAACTAATGAAGAATTTTGTACTATGTTAGATGTTCCTGAAAGTTATCTTAAAGCTACAATTAAGATAAAGAAGATGAGTGATATAAGGAAAGAAAAATCAAAGGATTGTGGTTGTGAAGGTGGTTGCTGCTAATAAGGAGAGGAGAAATACTTATGACTAAGAAATTTAATCCAAACGAAATACAGTTAACTAAATATTTGTTTTTTACCGGAAAAGGTGGTGTTGGCAAAACCTCAACAGCCTGTGCTACTGCAATGACTTTAGCAGACCAAGGGAAAAGAATAATGTTAGTGAGTACAGATCCAGCTTCAAATCTACAGGATGTTTTTAATACCGAATTAAATAACAAAGGGGTTCAAATAAAGGATGTGCCAAATCTTGTAGTTGCAAACTTTGATCCAGAAATGGCAGCTAATGAGTATAAGGAAAGTGTAGTTGGTCCTTTTAGAGGGAAACTCCCGGATGTAGTCATTAAAAATATGGAAGAACAGCTTTCAGGATCATGTACTGTTGAAATAGCTGCTTTCAATGAGTTTTCAAATTTCATTACTGATGATAAAGTTCAAGAGGATTTCGACTATGTGATATTTGATACAGCTCCAACAGGACATACACTAAGAATGCTGCAGTTACCTTCCGCATGGAGCGATTTTATAAGTGAGAGCACTCATGGAGCGTCTTGTCTTGGCCAGCTAGCTGGACTTGAAAGTAAAAAGGAAGTCTATAAGAATGCTGTAAGAACCTTAGCAGATAAGAATATGACAACTCTTATTTTAGTTTCTAGACCTGAAAGTTCACCACTTAAGGAAGCTGAGAGAGCCTCTAAGGAGCTGCAGCATATTGGACTGAATAACCAAATTCTTGTTATTAATGGTGTGTTACAAAATCATAACGATGAGTTATCTACTGCTTTATATAAAAAACAACAGAAGGCACTCGAAGAAATGCCACAGTATTTAAAAAACTTGGAGAACTTTGAAATACCATTAAGACCATATAATGTAACTGGTCTTGAAAATGTAAGAGCATTTTTGAAGGAAGAAAATGTAAAGTATAGCCAAGAAAAGTTAAATATTAGCGAAATACCTAAGTTAAAAACAGTAATTGAGGATTTATACAATAGCGATAAGAAAGTGATTTTCACAATGGGTAAAGGCGGAGTAGGAAAAACTACTATAGCTGCCACTATTGCACTAGGTCTAGCAAAAAAAGGCAAGAAAGTTCATCTAACAACTACTGATCCAGCGGCGCATCTAAAGTTTGTTTTGGATGAAGATTCCAGTATAACTTTAAGTCATATTGATGAAAAAGAAGAATTAGCAAAATATCAAGAAGAAGTATTAAGCAAGGCGCGAGAAACAATGGGTGAGGAAGATTTAGCTTATATAGAAGAAGATTTAAGATCACCATGTACCCAAGAGATTGCTGTATTTAGAGCTTTTGCCGAGATAGTTGAGAGATCAGAGAATGAAGTTGTTGTTATTGATACTGCGCCTACGGGACATACTTTATTACTTTTAGATTCAACTCAAAGCTACAATAAAGAAATACAACGTACTCAAGGAGATATACCAGAATCAGTTAAGAATTTGCTACCTAAACTAAGAAATGAAAAGCATACAGACGTTGTTATTGTAACTCTTGCAGAAACAACGCCAGTTTATGAAGCATTGAGGCTGCAGGAAGATTTAAATAGAGCAGGCATCCACAGTAAATGGTGGATAATTAATTCTAGTATGTATATTACTAATACAACTAATGAGATATTAAAAGCTAAGGCTAGTAATGAAATCCAGTGGATAAATAGGGTGGACGAAATATCTAAGGGTAATTTTGTTGTTATTGAATGGAAGTCTGAAGAACTAAAAGGCGAAAGATTGATAGAACTAATTAACTAAAGAATAAGTTCACTACAAAATTGAATTGAAAAATCTTTTGTGGTGGGCTTTTTATGTATTTATATTTTATAAAAAGTTAGGGGGATTACTATGAGTAGACAATCGTCAAGGTTATCATGGCTTGACCGTTACTTGACATTATGGATTTTTATTGCCATGGGCTTGGGAATATTTTTAGGGTGGGCAGTACCTAGTTTATCTGAAGCATTATCAAAGTTATCTATTGGTACTACATCTATTCCTATTGCTATAGGTCTTATTGTAATGATGTATCCACCACTAGCTAAGGTGAATTATAAACAGATAGGAAAGGTATTTAGAAATCCTAAAGTTTTAACTTTATCCTTAGTACAAAACTGGGTTATTGGACCGGTGCTCATGTTTGCTCTTGCAGTTTTATTCTTGAGAAACTATCCTCATTTTATGGTAGGACTTATACTTATTGGATTAGCAAGATGTATTGCTATGGTAATTGTTTGGAATAGCCTTGCCGATGGAGATAGTGAGTATGCAGCAGCACTTGTTGCTTTTAACTCCATATTCCAAGTTGTATTCTTTTCATTATTTGCATATTTATTTATCACAGTATTTCCAAAGCTCATAGGACTAGAAGGCATGGCTGTGCATATTTCTATGACAGAAGTAGCATCATCAGTGGCTGTTTATCTTGGAATACCATTTATTGGTGGTATGCTTACAAGATTGATATTAGAGCCTAAGATGGGAACTGAGTGGTATACTAAAAAGTTTATACCTAAGATTAGTCCATTGGCATTAATTGCTTTGCTATTCACTATTGTTATTATGTTCATGTTTAAAGGTAAGTATATAATTGAACTTCCTATGGATGTTGTGAGAATAGCAGTACCTCTAGTTATATACTTTATAATAATGTTCTCTGTTTCTTTCCTTATAAGCTATAAGTCAGGAATAGATTATCACAGAACGGTAACTCTTGCCTTCACAGCAGCCAGTAATAATTTTGAACTTGCCATTGCCGTTGCTGTTGCAGTATTTGGAATCGAGTCAAAGGAGGCATTTACTGCTGTTATAGGTCCACTTATTGAAGTACCCGTAATGATAGCACTTGTTAATGTGGCGTTAAGATGGGGTAGAAAGTACTTTAACTACAGGAAAAACGTAGAAGGGGAATAATTAGAGTGGATTTATAAAGGCCAGTAAATAACTCGGCCTCTTTAAGAATTTTATAGCATCAGTTGGTAATGGAGAGAAATATCTATAGGAACGAATAAGAGGCTGAGATAAAAGGATTAAAATTCTTTTGTCTCAGCCTTATCTTATTTAGCAGACTCAAATGTACCGTAAATTATAGGTTTATATTCCTGAACCATAACCCTACCTTTAGATATAACTGTATGAATGTTTAGTTTTTCATCCATTAAGACTATATCGGCATCATACCCCTCAACAATTTTACCTTTGTTTTTAAGTTTTAATAATTTAGCTGGGGAGGATGTTAAAGGAATCAAGGTTTCCTCAACGGAAATGCCTTTATTTAATATGCACTCCTTAATAATATCTAAATTTACGGAAGGCAGTTCTGTTGTAATTCTTAGAAGCTTTCCGTTCTGGTCAAATATAGGCATACTTCCTCCAGCATCTGAACTCATGGTTATATTATAAGGTGAGATACCTTCGCTTAGCATAGTTTTATACACTTCAGCTGCACTAACGGCATCGTCGCCTTCTGGTTTTATTCCTGTTGTTATATCTACAAAGCCACCACTTTTTGCATACTCTATTGATTGCTTGTAAACAAGAGAATTTCTATTTATGTGAGTAGGTAGTAAATTCTCAAAAGGAATTTCTGATTCATTAGCAATATCCAAAACAGGGATAAGGCCTTTTTTTCCATCTCCAACATGCATATGTAAAACACCACATTTTCCAGCAATCATTCCACCAACTCTGGCCTCGCTGGCCAAATGGATTAAATCATAATCAGACGGGTGGCTTCCTCTGTGGTCTGATATAGCTATTTCACCTACACCGATTATTTTATCAACAAAAATAATATCCGTTCTTGCACTGTCTGTTATTGTTCTTGTTGGCATTTCATAGCATCCGGTCCAACAAAAAGTGCTTAGGCCTTCCTCTTCAAGACCTCTAGCTTTGGCAAGAAGATTTCCCATACTTCTTGTGGTGCCATCAGTGCCGAGTAAGCCGATACAAGTGGTGATACCATTTAAAGTAAAGTCTGTTAACTTTAATTCTGGGGTTCTTGTAGTGAAGCCACCTTCACCTCCTCCACCAGTAATATGAACGTGTAAATCAATTAAACCTGGTATAGCAGTCAAACCATCTCCATCTATTATCTGAATTTCAGGAAAGTTTTTAGTTGGTAAACTTATTTCAGACGATAAATAAACTATTTTATCAAAGCTAATTAGTATATTTTTTTTACCTAAAGATTCAGGTGCAAAAACTTCTACATTTTTTATTAAGATCACGATTTCATCTCCTTTGCTACTGTAGATAGCTGTGACTATATGAATATTTTTACCAAAGTCTTTTTTTTATATTCGAAAACTAATATAATTATCATTATATTAGTAGCAACTAACTGTTAGATAATAACATAGGAAGGGTGATATAGAATGTTTTTTATAGGAATTTTTGGAGTAGAGGAAAAGCAAAAAGAAATTAGGACTATAGAAAACTTATCCTGTAAAAATTGTGAAGGTAGTTCTAATCTTGTTTTATTAAAGCAATATACATTTTTTCATTTGTTTTTTATACCTATATTTAAGTGGGATATAAGGTATTATTTAATGTGTAATAAATGTAATGCAGTGTATGAGTTATCAAAGGAAAAAGGAATTAGAACTGAACAAGGTGAGGATAATGCTATTACTTATTGGGATTTAAATAGAATTGAAACATCAAGTTATGGTAATTACAGATATAATACAAACAGGTGTGAAAATTGTAGAAGGGAAATAGAGCCTCATTTTGCATATTGTCCACATTGCGGAAAAAAGCAATATTAGCAAGAATGTAGTTAGAAAAACATATTTTTGAAGAAATTTTAAAAAGAATGTTGACATTTTGGACAAAATGGGATATTATAATACTTGTGTTCGATAAAAGTAACACTACAGTCTTAGCTGGCCCCTTGGTCAAGCGGTTAAGACACCACCCTTTCACGGTGGTAACAGGGGTTCGATTCCCCTAGGGGTCACCAAATATTTTGGGCGCATAGCTCAGCTGGGAGAGCACCTGCCTTACAAGCAGGGGGTCACAGGTTCGATCCCTGTTGTGCCCACCAAAAATAAATATGGCCCAGTGGCTCAGTTGGTTAGAGTGCCGGCCTGTCACGCCGGAGGTCGAGGGTTCGAGTCCCTTCTGGGTCGCCAAAAATATATGTTGATATAGCTTAACGGATAGGAAATTGGTATAGTGTAGGCTCGATTTTGGTATCAGCATTATAAAATATTATGGCCCCTTGGTCAAGCGGTCAAGACACCACCCTTTCACGGTGGTAACAGGGGTTCGATTCCCCTAGGGGTCACCAAGATAAAGCAACTTAAACATTTAATGTTTAAGTTGTTTTTGTTTTATATTATAATCTTAAATAAGATATAGGGCTGTATTAACAGCCCATATTTCCACCAGCTGGTATAACGTTAAAGGATTTTCCGAAAAGTCCTTTTGTATACACTATTTTTGAACCATCAAATAAATAAGAGGTATCTGGTTCAAGTACAAATTTAACATCATTAACAGTAAACACTTCGTCATCAGCTTGTTGCTCATCCAGAGCAGCACCTAGAATAGGGCCGCCTCAGCCAAAGCCTTTCACCATAAGTCTTACTGCAGGTTTATTTTGTTTTTCTAAATTTTCAAGTAAAGCGTTTTTTGTATTATCATCAAATAAAATATTCATAAGTTAACCTCCTCTTACCCATACGGGGTATCTGTATCCTTAGCTTTATTATATTATTTAATTTCTCCTATGTCAATAAAAATATTAGATGTAAATAATTAAAGTAATGTGTATATAGTGAAACCTATTTACAAATTCTTTTAAGTTAAATCTAATCTCTTTTAATAAGTTTATCAAAATAAATACATAATAACATAAGTAGACATTAGGAATTTAATAATATAAATCATTGCTTTAAAAGAAAGGAGAGAGGATTTTGAAAGAAGTATATATAAAGGAAATTAAGCCAGGGGAGAATGTAGCTACAACTTTAATGGTGCTAAAAAAACTTTATCGAGATGGTAATAAGTCTACTATAATCTTAGGAGATAAAAGCGGTGACACAAAAGCTGTAATTGAAGATAAAGATATATTACAAGTCGGTAATGTTTTGAAAATCAAAGGGGTTTTGTCCAATATACTTGAAGTGAAAAGCTTTGAGATCGTAGAGCATTTTTCGATGGAAGATTATCTACCTTATGTTGAAAGACCGATTGATGACATAATGAATGATATAGAAGAGATATCAAATGAAGAGTTTAAGAGTAAAGAAGTCATTGCATTGAATAATTACTTCTTTAATAATAGTGAATTTGTAAAAAAGTTTAGAAAGGGAATAGGCGGAGTAAGTCAACATCACAACTACATTGGTGGCTTGGCCGAACATACTCTAAACGTTATGTATATAGCAAAGATGCTTGCATATAGGTATGATGCTAGAAATAAAGAAGTTGCAATCCTTGGAGCTAAGCTTCATGATATCGGAAAGACAGAAGAGTATTTTGTTGACGGCCCATTTTCCTTTACTTTAACAGGAGAGATGGAAGGACACATAGTAATAGGTGTTAGAATGATAGAAGAAGCCTTTAAATCAAATCCAGAGCTATATGGTGAGGATTTTAAAGCAAGAATAAAGGGGTGTATAGTACAACACCACGGAAAACTTGAGTACGGCTCACCCAGAAAACCTAATACAGAGGAAGCACATATCTTAAATTTGGCAGACCAAGCAGATGCATTTTTAAATAAAATCTCACAAATCAAAAAAGGAGCACAGCCTAATACTTGGTCAGAGTATGATAGAAGAATCGAAGGGAAAATTTATATCTAGTCACAGAAATCCAGATGGAACATTATCGTCTGGATTTTTGAATATAGCAAGTATATTAGTTAATAATAGTATTAAAGTTTTAAGTCAATGGAGTGATATATCATGAATATAGATGTTGTGGTTATGTCTATAGCAACTATAATAATAGTAGCTTTGCTAATAATATTTGTTCCCAAAAGTAAAATACGTGAGGCGCATATAATTTTTATGTTTAAAGAAGTATTAACTTGGTTACTTGGGTTAGTTGTTGTGGAATACAGATTAATTGAATACCCAGTCAGATTATTTCCATATGCTACTAGAAGTAGTTTTTTGTTTGAGTATTTTATGTATCCTTCAATATGTATATTATTTAATCTACACTTTCCTGAAGAAAAAGGTTTTTTTCATCAGCTTATGCACTACGTTTATTATTGTTCAGCTATGACAATCTTTGAGGTTATTGCAGAAATGTATACCAATATTCTTAATTATATTCACTGGAGCTGGTATGTGACATGGCTCACATTATGTATGACTTTTTATATCTCACGACAATATTATCGATGGTTTTTTAGAAACAAAAGGATTTAGTATATAATAACGTCTAAGTGTTTTTCTTATGTTTGATTTTTGTTATAATAATATGGGGTTTGTAATCTCAATAAAAGTTATAAAGAGAAAATGCTTAGAGGTGATGCAGATGGATATAAATATAGGATTGTTAATTTCTTTTATACTTATTATATATGGTGTACTAAAAAATATATTCATAGGATATATGATAATTGTTTGCTATTTTTTATTTGCGTTAATTTCCTTCAAAAAGGGTTTTAAATTTAAGGATATAGTAAAAATGTCTTATAAAGGTGGAAAACGCTCCTTTGTGGTTTTAAAAATGTTTATATTAATAGGAGCAGTTATCAGTGCATGGATGGCATCAGGCACAATACCGACAATAGTTTATTATTGTTTAAAATACATAACCCCGTCTACATTTATACTCTCCACGTTTGTAGTTTGCTGTGTAATGTCTTCTTTAATAGGTACTTCGCTGGGAACGGTAAGTACTGTTGGAATACCTTTGATGATAATTGCAAGAAGCGGAAATGTAAACCTGAATATAACAGCAGGGGCGATTATTGCAGGTGCTTACTTTGGCGATAGATGTTCTCCTATGTCTTCAAGTGCAGCTTTAGTTGCAAATTTAACTGAAACAAACGTATTTATAAATATTAAAAAAATGATTTATTCATCAATAGTTCCGTTTTTGATATCTTTGATTTTTTATTATAGGCTATCACTAAATCAACCTTTAAGAGTAATAAATAGTAATCTATCAAATGAACTTTTCAGCGCATTTAGAATCGAATTTATTATGTTCATTCCTGCTTTAATAATCATAGTACTTTCGCTTTGTAAGATTAATATGAAGACTTCTATTTTGATTAGTATTATATCTGCAGGTATATTAGCTTTATTCTTTCAGCACCATCAATTAAAAGAGTTAGTCTATTATATTATTTTCGGATTCAAAATAAGCAGTAATAGCCCACTGCAAAATATTATAAAGGGCGGAGGAATACTATCAATGTTAAAGGCCGCTGTAGTTGTATTTGTATCCTGTGCCTTAGCAGGAATATTTGAAGGGATAAAAGTCTTTGACAAGTTAAAAAATTCACTTTTATGTATGAAACTTACTGGATATAGACTATTTGGGGTAACCTCAATAGTGAGTATAGTTACTGCTGCATTCGGTTGCAATCAATCAATTGCAACTGTCATGACAAGTGAAATTATGAAAGACTGCTATGATAACATTGACAAGCATCAATTTGCCTTAGATCTCGAAAATTCTGGAATATTAATTTCTGCGTTAATACCTTGGAATATTGCTGCATTAGTGCCTACAACAACAATGAACGTAAGCACCGCAGGATATGTGCCTTACGCATTTTATTTATACATACTTCCTATTATCTATCTTATATGTTCTAAATACTTTAATAAAAATATAAGTGAAAATGTCAATATAACAGTATAGAACTTTTAACCTTAAAAATTGTAATACATTAACATAAGTTTATGTGGAAATTAAATTTCTCCTAATAGCTTATAGGGGATGATATCCGTGTTTGTTAAAGTAGGTATATTAACTCTTTTAGGCCATTAAATTTTAATAATAAATTTCATAATAGATTCATATTTGGAATATTTATAAAATATAATACTATTTAGCTTGTATCTGTTTGAAGCTTATGTTACGTAGACTAATATAGCAGGAGGTTAATATATGCTAAAAAGGGTCATTGTTATTTATAAATCAAAATATGGAAGTACAAAACGTTATGCAGAATGGATAGCGGAAGAGGTAAATGGAGACTTATTAGAAAGTTCTAAAGTAAAAATTTCTGATTTACAAAAGTACGATATTATTATATTTGGAGGCTCCTTACATGCGGTAGGCATTAGAGGAGTAAAGCTAATTACAGATAATATTGAGCAGCTTAGGGATAAAGAAATTATAGTATTTGGAACTGGTGCATCACCAGTTTATGAAGATGCAGTTAATCATATAATAGAACACAACTTTAACGAAAAGATTAGGGAAAGAGTGAACTTCTTTTATCTAAGAGGGGCCTTCAACTATGATAAATTATCTTTTAGTGATAAGGTTCTAATGAACATCTTAAAAGCTAAACTTAAAGCTAAAAAAGAAGAGGAATTAGATGATGAAAGTAAAGAACTACTAGATTGCTATGACAATCCAGTCGACTGGACAGATAAAACGGCCATTATTCCTATTATTCAATTTATAAATAGTACAACTTAGCAAGAAATGGCCACTTAATCTAAGTTTAGATTCACACTGTTACGTTAGTCCTTACTTAGAAAACAGAATTTAATACTAACTAACCTTTAAAATCTCCAATCTTTTAAGTTTATTAGTATTAGATTCTGCTACTGAAGAGAGGTCTGACGCAGCAGTGTAAGTCTACTATTCAAACGGTTTACTATCTTAAGGTTAAGTCGCATTTTCTTTTAAGCCTACAAAACCTCTCTAATTACTCTTAGAACATTTTTATAAAATATATTCTCTATTTCATCATCTGAAAATCCATTTTTATTCAGTTGAAAAGCTAATTTGTCCATTTCAGAAATATTAGCAATCTCACTAGGCATGTCTACTCCATCAAAGTCAGAACCGATACCTATAACGTCAATTCCACCTACATTTCTAATGTGTTTAATATGACATATCATATCTGATACTTTGGCTGGAATATTTTCACCTAAAAATGACTTCTCAAAATTAATACCCATAACTCCACCTTTTTCGGATAGAATTTTAATCATTTCATCAGTAAGGTTTCTAGGGTGGTTAGTTATTGAACGAGCATTAGAGTGAGAAGCTACAAAAGGATTCTTGGAAAGTCTTGAAACGTCATAAAAACCTTTGTCTGATAAATGAGATACATCTATTATCATAGATAGATTATTCATTTCGCGAACTACTTCTTGTCCAAAGGATGTTAAACCCCTATATACGAACTCTGGCTTACAGTTAGGGTATCCTATTTCGTTTGGAAAATTCCAAGTGAGAGTTATAAGGCGCACACCTAATCTATAAAAATTTCTAAGGTTGTACAAACTTCCGTTAAGAGCGTCTCCTCCTTCAATAGTTAGGAGAGCAGATATTTTGCCTTTACTCTTATTCTTATTTATATCTCTGTAGTTCTTAGCTATTGCTATGCTGTCTTTATTTTTATCAATTTCTAAGTAAAATCTGTCCAACATCCTTAGACAAGTATCCAAAGGGTTATCAGTTTGTTTTTGATCTATATACAGGGCGAAAAATTGTGCTAAGGAATTTCCTTTTTTCAGTTTTTCTATATCTACGCTTAAGTTATTTTTCAATAGACCTGAATCATTTTTATTTTTTGAAAGCTCATATATAGTATCGCAATGAAAATCGATTAAATTCATAATCTAACCTCCTTAAGGTTACATACACTAAATAATTTATTTACTCTTAGGGTTTACTTATCAGCGATTATTTAGCTTTTGTTATATTTACCTACTTATAATATATTATATACTTTTTTACTATAATTGACATACTGATTTAAAATAGAAATTATATATAAAGTTATAATATTTTGATATTTGCCAATACGTGTTATAATTATCAAAGAAATTTAAGAAATGAAATAGATTTTTCATATGATATTGAATGATACTTAATCATTAACAAAATTAAGTGAATTGAAAAAAGTTATTTTGATAAAATGAAAGAAACTGCAGCCTTTATAAATATTGGAAGGGGGAAAACAGTTAATGAAAAGGATTTAATTCAGGCGCTTAAAAACAAGAAAATTCGTGCTGCTGTCTTGGATGTGTTTTTTAAAGAACCCATGCCAGAGAATAACCCATTATGGGAATTAGAGAACGTTATAATAACTCCTCATATTTGCGGGGAATCAATAAGATATATGGACAAGGCTATGGAAATAGTCGAACATAATTTGCAAGCATTTGCTAATAGAAGTATGGATATGATAAATATTGTAGACACAGAAAGAGGATACTAAAATAATAGTTTATAGTGAAAGCACTATCAAAATTTATTGAAATTCAGCAATATTGATAGTGCTCATTTTAATTTTAAACATTTATAAAAAGAGTTAAAATTGAATTGTTATCTTAAAAATCAATTTCGGTTGACAATAAAAAGATTATATAGTATTATAATTGTAAACTTGTATGCTTATATGAGTTTACAATTTACCGGATAATAGGAGAAGAATTATGAAACTTAAAGTAAGAGATATGATTTTGGTAGCTATGTTTACTGCATTAACAGCAATAGGAGCTTTTATTAAAATACCTATAGGACCTGCACCTATAACTCTTCAAAGCTTATTTACTGCACTAGCAGGTGTGTTGCTTGGAGCAAGGTTAGGAGGACTTTCACAGCTAGTGTATGTAGTTCTTGGACTTATAGGCATTCCAATATTTACTGCTGGGGGAGGACTTTCCTATGTTTTTAAACCTTCCTTTGGATATCTTATAGGCTATATATTAGCAGCCTTTGTTATTGGGAAAATATCTGAAGGATACGATAAACCAAGCTATTTAAGGTTATTTTTAGTTTCTCTAATTGGCACAGTAGTAATTTATACTATAGGAGTTCCTTATTTATATGTAATATTAAAATATGTAATGGGAGCAAATATAACTTTTATAGGAGCCTTAAAGACAGGATTTTTAGTATTTATACCTGGAGACATAGTAAAATGCATAGTGACTGGATTGTTGGGAGCTAAGGTAGTACCAGTTATTAAAAAGGCGGCACTTTCATAAACGATCTAAAATTAGGCTACATAAGTTAGAAAACTATGTAGCCTAATTTTTTATATTGCAGTTAACAAATCTAATATGTCTATATAGGTGTGTAACTTCCACCTAAGCCTCTAACAGATACTTCTCCTGAAATTACTTTTTCTACCTTTCCATCGGTATGCTGAATAATCAACTCACCGTCTTCGTTCAAATCTATAGCTTTGGCGATAGTCTCTTTCCCTCTGTTGAGTATAGTAATTTCTTTGCCTATTAAGATAGAACTTTTTTTGCAGATGTCAACAGAAGCTTTTACGGAATTTTCCTTTTGGAATTCATCGTATAGGATTTCAAAGGTGTTTAATAAATTACTAACAAGTTCTTTTCTTTTTATATAATTTCCTGTTTCTGCACTCAGAGAGGTGGCTATTTCTCTGAGTTCCTCAGGGAACTCTGACTTTTCTAAGTTTACATTTATGCCTATGCCCATAACCACATAATTAACTTTGTTTAGTTCTCCACTCATTTCTGTAAGAATACCACATACTTTTTTTCCGTTAAGTACTATATCATTAGGCCATTTCACATAACCCTCTATACCTAGTTTATGTAGTGATTTAATAACTGCGGCAGCACCAACTTGAGTAACTTTAGGAACATTCATCGGGTCAGTGTCTGGTCTTAAAATAATAGATAACCATATTCCTTTAAATCTAGGTGAAACCCAGTTACGTCCGAGTCTACCTCGGCCGACAGTTTGTTCTTCGCTTATAACAACAGTACCATTTGGTGCATTGCTTAAAGCAAGTTCCTTAGCTTTATTATTTGTTGAATCTATTGTTTGGAAATACATTATATCTTTGCCAATGTATTTTGTATTTAAGTTTTCACTTAATTCTTCAAAAGAAAGCAAGTCAGGGGAGGAAATTAACCTGTAACCTCGTTTTGATACAGATTCTATCTCGTAGCCTTCTTCTTTGAGTCCATTTATATATTTCCATATGGCAGTACGCGTAACTCCAAGTTCTCCACTTATATTTTGGCCAGAAATAAAGCTTTTTTCGTTTTCCTTCAATAAATGAAGAATTTTATTTTTCATAAGATCACCTCATAACGTTATCTTACTAATTATACTTTGAACTTATGCTATGTGCAATAGTAGTGGAGTTTCAACTGATATTTTGCTAAATTAGCTATAATAAAGAAAGCAGATGTTAACGTATGTCATTAACATCTACTCTTTACGAAACTGTATTTATAAGTATTATACATTTAAGGTAAATTATTATTTGATTTTAATCATTATGAGAAAGCTTTGAACGTTTGGTATACTTTTTGCCATTTGCATGAGCACCTATTTTTTCGCCATTTTCAATTCCGATGTCTCCACCGTGCTGAGGATACATTTTTCTTAGTTCAGCATTAGATTTATGATCAGTTCTTAAATGATTTTTATTATTATCCATTTATAAACACATCCTTTTATATATATTACATATATTCGCAATATCGATTACAGTTTTTTGCAATTGGTATTGCGGAGAAATTTAATTAAATCTGCATTAATAATTTGCACTGCCTACGATAAATGTATTCAAAGCAAAGTTTCTTACTAATGTATAAAATACTTTTTATATGAAGATATTTGAAGAAATAAATCATTCAAGGCAATTAACTTTTATTTAACAATTTCAAATAGTCTAAATTATAAAAAATATATATAATTTTTAATAGAAAAGCGTTATAATGAAATCAAGGAACTTAATAATCGAATAGGGGGTTATCTTATGTTAAATGGCAAAAAAATTCGAGAGATTAGGTTGAGTCTAGGTTATACTACCCTGGATATTCAAAAACTCACGAAGAGCCCAAAATTTGAAACTTCAATTTCAAAATCCTATTTAGAGGAATTAGAGAGAGGGGATAAGAAAAATCCCAGCTTTGTAAAGGTGGTCGTTCTTGCTAAAATTTTAAGATGTAAAGTGGACGACCTTATATTAAGTGCCTAAGATAAAGTTAAAATGAATTTACTTAAGAGTTTATAGATAAACATATATATCAATGGTTCGAATTTTAAGTCAAGAATAAAACCTTTTTCTATAGAAAATAATAATAGAAAGAGGTGATTGTTATGAAAGAAAAGGATCAAAAAAGTGAACAAGTAAAATTTGTAGACATTTCAAAAGAATATCTAATTGAGACAGGGAAAGAAGTTCCACGAGCTATTATAAAATCTTCTGATATTGTAGAAGATGAAGATGGAAACTGCACTGTTATGGGGCATAAAATAGAAGCTAATGCATGTAGTATGATAAAGGATGATTACGAGGTTTAGTTTAAGGTATCTACGGGTTTACTGAAATTTGAAAGAGGGATGAAAATGCTAGATATTTGTTTACTAGGCTGTGGAGGAAGTATGCCTGTAGCACATAGATATCTTACTTCCATGGTAGCATCTTTTAGAGGAAGAAAAATACTTATAGATTGTGGTGAAGGCACACAAGTAAGTCTAAAAATGTTAGGATGGGGTATGAAAACTATTGATGCGATTCTCTTTACTCATTTTCATGCGGACCATGTGGCAGGACTACCAGGACTGCTTTTGACCATAGCAAATTCAGATAGAACAGATCCACTAACTATTATAGGGCCAGAGGGGTTATGGGAAGTGGTTAATGGACTCAGAGTTATTGCTCCGGTATTACCTTATAAAATAGATATTCTTGAATTTAAAGGACAAGGAAGAACATCTCAAAAGGTAGGGAATTTTAATATAAATATTATGTCAGTAAATCACACAATGCCTTGTTTTGCATATTCCATAGATGTTCCAAGGAGTAGGAAGTTTGATAAAGATATGGCTATAAAAAACAATATACCTGTAACCTTCTGGAATAGACTGCAAAAAGGTGAAGAAGTGTACTATGAGGATAGATGGCTTACAGGAGATATGGTTTTAGGCGAAGAAAGAAGAGGACTTAGGGTGTCCTATAGTACAGATACAAGACCTATAGAAGAGTTAATAGAATTTGCAAAGGGATCAGATTTGTTTATTTGCGAAGGGATGTATGGAGATGATGAGAGTCTTCCAAAAGCTTTGGAAAATAAACACATGCTTTTTTCAGAAGCAGCTACGCTAGCAAGAGAGGGCGGAGTTAAGGAATTATGGCTTACTCATTTTAGTCCTTCTATGTCAAATCCAGAAGAATATTTACAAAATGCAGTAAATATTTTTCCCAATACTGTTTTAGGTCAAGATAGGCTTACTAAAAGTTTGAATTTTGAAGATGAAAATAGAATCTAATACTAATCTATTTTTAAAGACTCCAATTTTTTTGGTGTTTTCTTGCAAAAACCATGAAAAGAATTGAGAGTCTTTAAATTCGTTAGCAATAAGATAGTGTAATTTTTTAGTCGAAGCTGACTTCACAGTATAAACCTATTAATAATATATCTTAAATAGCTATGAACTAAAAAGTCTACAAATTGAGGAACTCCATGTAAAAAGCTTGAAAAGTTAATTAAAACTACTATTTTTACAAAGTAAAAGTTAACAATTATAAGATGAAAAATTAGCTTTTACTTTGTAAATTGTTATATGGATGCTCCCATTGCTCGTATAGGTAAACAATTATATAAGGTGCTATATATCGGGTAATAGTAAGGAAATGATTCCAATGGTTATATATTAACAACCCTTTTGAGTGCATCCATAAAGCAAAAAAAGCAGAAAGTATACCCAATGATGCAAATAAATAAACTTTGTGATTATCTTGAATTTTAGGTATAGCAATAGCAGCAAGGCATCCGACTATTGTTGCAAGGGTCATTGCAACAAATCGATCATTTGCTGTATCGTTATCGAAAATGTTAGGTCTATACTCATACAGTTTCATTACGCCTCCCATTATTGCTCCTGGCCACTCAGTAATGACATAAATAGAACAAAGAAGGCGAAACTGATAAGAAACTGGTGGAGAATAATTGACTAATCGATCTGCAAAATAGGCTAAAATCCGCGACACGACTAAAATAATTGAAGGAGTTATCCAATGATTCCAATGATAGTAAACCATGTAACCATATTTTACGAATAAAAATTCTAGAATTCCCAGCATTGAAGCGAAAATACTGCTTAATAACCAAGGACGATGGTATCGTACCGAATAACAACAAAAGATAATGGCTATTAAGGGGAATATCATTCCATCTGAAAAAACAATTCCTAGGTAATTGCCAATATCTATGGTATTTAACAAGTGAACAGGTAGATCATAAAAATTAAACCAGAAATCAAAAGGTACATCGCCAAAATCAGTTATGAAAACAGTAATTACATATATGCTGATAATAGAATGCCATGTCAAATGAGCCTTTCTAATAGCCCAAATAGACCATAACAAAAAGAAAATTAATGTAATAATATAAATCAAACTATTACCCCTTTCAATCTAAACATATTAATACTTATAGGCTACTGTAGATACCAGTGATATCACCAATAGCAACAGGAAACCATCCCTATGCAAAGAGTATTCAATGGCCTAGTTTATCTTTTGCATTTACAAAAGATCTGAGGATTTTTAATTCATCAATCTGTTTACAATACGCATAGTTTTTCATACCTTGACCTATTTTGATTAGTCTGCTCTATTGTCAAGTTAGATATTCATCGAACGAAAAAATGGTAATTGTCTTATCTTTTGGTGGAATGAAAAAGACTATACCTAATAAAAGTAAAGATTAAGCTAGGTTGAATTTTACTAATATATATTATAGAATTATTTTACCGGAGATGTATAAAATCGTATTAAAGTGTTAAATAATATTAACTTATAAGAGGAGGGAAAAATCAAAATGGTAATATGTAAAAATCTCTATGAAAATAAAAACATAGAAGTTGTAGAAGCTAGGGGAGATGTAAAAGTCCTTGAATATAAGAAAGATTTAAGTGTAAATGCTGCAAATGCTATGGCATCATATTTTGCTTCTGAAATGAATGTTAGAAAGAGACAAGTATTGATTGAATTAAAAGGTAGTGCCTATACAATTAGTGCAGGAGCGATGCAGTGGACTTCTGGAGATGTTAATATGGTTGCTGATGTTAAAGGATTTGGTGATTTGTTTGGTAAAGCTTTATCCTCTAAGGTAACAAAAGAATCCGCAATTAAACCCAAATATCAAGGAACTGGCCTATTAATGTTAGAACCTACATATAAACACATTTTACTTGAAGATGTTTCAGAGTGGAGTGGAATAGTACTAGATGATGGACTTTTTCTTGCTTGTGAATCAAAGGTTCAACAAAAGATAGTAGCTAGAACTAATCTTTCTTCAGCAATGCTAGGAAAAGAAGGATTATTCAACTTATGCCTTAAAGGTGCAGGAATTGCTGTATTAGAGAGTCCTGTGCCAAGGGATGAACTTATAGAATTTGTACTTGAAAATGATGAAGTTAGAATTGACGGAAATTATGCTATTGCATGGTCTGATTCACTAGATTTTAGAGTTGAAAAGTCTAGCAAAAGTTTGATTGGTTCTGCGGTTTCAGGTGAAGGGTTAGTTAATGTGTATCGTGGAACAGGAAGAATACTTATGGCACCTATAGAGTAAGATATATTGCAGAGTCAAGTATATGAAATTTAACTAATGAATTTCAAAGATTCCGCTTGAACATGGATAAATCTTAATCTAGTCCAAAAGCTAAAATCCACGACGTTTTTGTCGTGGATTTTAGCTTTTTACTCAGTCATCACAGCTACTTCTTGTTCAGCTAAATCTGAATCTCTACAGGATAAAGGTTTAATTCCTTGAATTTCAAGTTCTTCATAAAGCTTTTTCATAGTCATATCAGGTTGATAGTAGAATTGACTTTCTCTTATTATAAAAAAATTCCAACCAACCCTTTGAAGTGTCATACGTCTACTATGATTTTCTTCCCAATTTAATGAGAAGGCTGTATTTTCACCACAGCAATCCACAGCTAATCTACTATGATTTCCTTCTATTACAAAGTCGATTTTGTACTTACCAACCTTAACATCAGTTTTAAATCTATAACCATTAGCCTTTAGTTCACTGTAGACATCCTTTTTAAATCCTGAAGATAATATGCTGTTGCCTTCTACATAGATTACAGATTTATTTTCATTATTTATGCAGTACTCTAACAGAGATGCCCTTACGCATTTAGGGTTTAAATCCTCCAAATCTACTGAGTGAAATAAAAACATTTGATTTCTAGCGCGGCTTGCAGCAACGTTAAATCTTCTAATATCTGATTCTTTAGTTAAGGACATAAACTTAGCATTTTTTGCAATAACTAGGGATAAGAACATGACATCTCTCTCATCACCTTGGAAGGAGTATGCATCACCGCATATAATCTTTCGTTCTATCATTTCTTCTATTCCTAGCTTTTCCTTAAGCATATTCTCAATAAGTTCACTTTGAGCCTCTCCAAGAAGAGAAATAACCCCCATAGTCATATATCTATATCTTTCATCTTTGCAGCACTCAACGATTTTATCTACAAGAGCCTCTGCTTCTTTTATGTTTACGTTTTTAGAACTGTCTTTTACTCCATCTTGAATTAGTACTGCAGATATAGCAGGGTTAAAGCTTTCTGTTTTATCAGGACATCTTAGAGGTATAATTTCATTTGAGTAACACAATTCATTACTAAAACCTATAATCTCAGGTGCGCATCTAAAATGCTCCTTCAGCACTAATCTACTAGGGAATACCCTTAAAGCAGTATGATAAAGACTTGTTTTCAAATCAAACCATTCTGCATGTGGAATATCCTTTAAGTATCTATTTATCAAGTTTTCGACCATCTCATTATCTTTACCAATGGCTTCTGGACTAATCTGGCATTCATCGCCAACAATTACAGCTCGTTTACCTCTTAGAAGGGCGGTTACCGCTGAAATATCACTCTGGCTGCTCTCGTCAACAATGACTACATCAAACAGATCATTTTCAAGATTAATGTTCTCAACAACCTTATTTAGAGGCATAATCCAAACAGGAATAACACCTTTACAGTTTTCCATTTCCTTTTGTGCAAACTTTCTATATTTAGCTGCTTGTTTTCCAGTACCTTTCCCAATCCTCTTTATAGATTCCATCCATGTAAAAAGACTTCTCTTTTGCGACTCTGTAGTACGAATAATCTGGTTATACCAAGTTTTTTTAGCAACTATCTCTTTTATAAGTGCTTTTTCTCTAAGAGTTTCAGCCTCAATGTCCTTTTCTATTTGTTCGGGCCTTAACTTACAAACTTCATTTAAAAGAGATGCAGCTGCTCGCCATTTCCAAGCGTTTTCCCAGTTTTTGTAGTTTTCATCTATGAAGTTTTCGCCCCATTCAGCTAAGAGCTTTTTAGTAAATTGAGGACAGATTTCTCTTAATTTACTAAGGAATCTATTTATCTGTTCACCCTTGTCTTTTATTTCTTTAAGCTTCCACAAGCTATCATAAAGCTTTCTAATTTTAGTCTTATCATACTCTGCTATCCAATCAGAGGCTTCCATTAGGTAATCGTTACTTAAAAATAACCTTCTCGTTTTTTCTAGGTATTTATTTAAATCCTCATATTCTTTTATATATTTTATAGATTGAAGGGCATTTAAAAGATATTCATAGCCTTGTTTATTGTACAAATTCAAATCAACGGGAGGGGTAGTGTCTCCTAATAAATTCACAATATTATTAGCATAATCTTCTTCCCAATTTATAATAGATTGAAGTTCTATAACATTTTCAGCGATTGTATTAAGTAAATTACTATCGGAACTAGTAACAACTTTGCCACCAAATTCTTTTACTGTATTATTCCATAAAGTTCTTAAATGTCTTTCTAAGGATTCTCTCTCTATAGCTTTGCTAAATATATCACACTGTTCTCTTGTATTTATAGGTCTATAGTCTACTTCACAATCTTCCAAAATATAGCCTAAGCTGCTGTGGAAAACCTTAAACATAGAACTAAGCTTTCCTTTAGATTGAATATGTTTATTAATCACCTCAAAATCTTTTTGAAGTTTACTGATATCCAGATTACTTGGAAACTTTATGTTATGAGAATTTACAATTTGCTTTAAAACACTTATCTGTCTCACATAATTGTTTAAATTTAAAATTATGTCTTTCCAATATTCTTTAGAAGACTCGCTATTATAGTAAGACTTCATAACAGATTTAAGCCAACTGCTTTCTATTTGTTCGATTTTTTCTTTTGCTTTTAGTGAAATTTTTAGAAGTTCTTCAAGTTTATCTTCACTAGATTTCATTTTCCAATGTTCTACGTTTGCTCTATATTTATGAATATTTCCTTCTAATGTCTTCATTCTATCAAGATTTGCAACAAGCTCATCATAGGTTGGTACCTTATAGAGCAAATCTCTTATTTTAGTTAGTTTATCTACTTCATCCTTTTTATTTTCTTTTAACAACTTCAATAACATATTGAATTCTTCTTCTGTTAAAGGGCATCTTGTTTTAAGATGAATATTATCATCTATAAAGCAGTAGTTATCCTTGTTCTCTTTCACCCATTTTGCAAGAGCAGTTAAAGTTAAAGTTTCGTTTTTATAATTTATAGTTTTATTTTCGAAGGATTCAGCTTCCTTTAAGTCATGCTTAAGGTGTTCTATATCCATTCTGCATTTCTTCAAATCATCTTCTAGAGGAGATAGCTCTTTTAGAAGTGCTTTAGGATCAATTGACAGATTTTCAGTTATTTTTCTTACAGACTCGTCTAATTCTTTTAGAGCCTTTCCGTCATTACCTAAAAGGCTTATACATAAGGCTTCAATTTCCTCTGGTATTTTGCTGGCAAGCACCTTTAAAGCTTTATCTGTCTGACTTGTAACAAGAACTCTTTTACCATGTGCCATTAAATGACATATCAAGTTAACTATAGTGTGGCTTTTACCAGTGCCTGGAGGACCTTGTACTACAACACCAAAGTTTTTAGCGAGTCTCTTAGTAATTTCCTCCTGCTCTTCATTAGATGGCAGAGGAAATAAAATGTCTTTCCCAATGGAGTCCCATTCTCTGTAATTTTCATTAACTTGTATAGAATTATTCTCTTTTACCAAAGCCTCAACAGTTTTTGGTATAGTATTGTTATTATCTATGTAATTTAATATATCCTTAAGCTCTAAATCCCACAGCCTTGTGTCAATATTTCTTAGAGCTATACTAGGTGCATTATAAATAGCTGGTATATCACCAGTTTTTATATCACTTAGAGAACTTATATCATTTTTAATTCCTTCCATTGAAGCTTCTGAACTAAGGCTATTCAGAATTCTTTCTAAAGTGCCTTGGACATCCTCCATCTTTCTTGCATCAATTCCAGAATCTTTGATTTGAAGGTTAATATCTATTATTTCATGAAGATTAGGAAGATCAAGTCCTTCAAGTATTCCTAGTTCCAAATTAGTAATATTGTTATAAGGAGTAAGAATAAATATGCCATGCTCTGCATCAAAGTTTAATGACATCCTTGTTGTAAAAATAGGATGGATTATTTTTTCATCGTTAACTTTCCAGCTTAAGAGACCATGCCCCCAAACTATTTCTAGATCTTCACTATTCTTTTCTAATTCTGAGTATATCTTAAAAAGTGAATTATAAAGGTCTTTATGCTCTTTTCCGACTTGAAGCCAATTTTCATCTTCTTTTTTATTCAAAATACAGCCTTTTTTATTATATAAATCGGCTTCCCAAATAACTTTATTGTATTTGGTTACGTCGCGGATTATCTTTTTATCCATATTTTTTATACTTAGTAGGTACAAAAATATACTTTTTATTTTATTTCTACTATCCAATTTGAACCCTCCCACGTGAATTATGACAATACATATTATTATAGCATATTTATGGAGGCATTACTTTATTTTCTCAAGAAATATCATAAGCGGATAGTTGACGTTTGTTGAATTGAGAGTGAACAAACCAATTCTTTTTACGAAGTAATGAGAAAAATTTTCATTAGCAACCAAATGTCCATTGTCAACCCAAAAAGTCAATTAACTAAAAATTAAGTGAAACATGTGAATGGACTAACATATACTAATACTAGAGCACTTTACAAGGGAGTAGCACATGCTGAAAAAATATCATAGATCTATAAGTTTTTTAAGTAAAATGTTTTTTTTAATATTAGGTTCTGTACTTGTGTCAGTGGGACTTGAGATATTTCTAATACCAAATAACATAGTTGACGGAGGAATTACAGGTATATCAATTATTTTAAGCTACTTAACAAAAATGCCACTTGGGGTTTTTATACTTGCGTTAAACATACCATTTCTTATTGTTGGATATAAACAAATAGGAAAAACCTTTGCTTTTACAACATTATTCTCCGTAATAATGCTGTCTATTGGAGTTACATTACTTCATCCAATTCCAAGCATAACTCACGATGTGCTTTTAGCTTCGGTTTTTGGAGGAATAATATTAGGGGTTGGAGTTGGACTTATAATTAGACATGGAGGCTCATTAGATGGAACTGAAATAGTAGCTATAATATTAGATGAAAGTACAGCTTTTTCAATTGGTGAAATTATAATGTTTTTTAATCTTTTCATACTTAGTAGTGCTGGGCTAGTTTTCGGATGGGATAAAGCAATGTATTCTTTAATTGCATATTTCATAGCCTTCAAAATAATTGATATTACTGTTGAAGGATTAAACGAATCGAAGGCTGTATTTATTGTATCGGAAAGAAACAAGGATATTACAGAGGCGTTAATGGCAAGACTAGGGAGGGGAGTAACTTTACTTGATGGAAAGGGAGCTTATAAAAATACTAAAACTAGTGTTATATATGTTGTAGTTACAAGACTTGAAATTGCTAAGTTGAAATCTATTGTTCATGGCTTTGATGAAGATGCTTTAGTTACTATTGGAAGTGTTGAGGTCACAGGAAAAAGGTATAAGAAGAAGCCAATACATTAAACTTACTAAGAAAAGCAGTAGGTACTTATCCATTCTAAAATTTCACAGGTGGAATGGATAAATACCTACTAATTTATGCTTCAAGAATAAATAAATTAAATTTGTACATATTGATAGATATAATGCATGAATTAGGAGGTAGCAGTAATGTTTAGAGAAATATTTTTTTGTGAAAATAATGTAAGCAAAGGGTTAGAAGAAATAGTAGAAAGACTTGAAAAGAAGTTTCCAGATGATACTGTATTTATTGAGCCATGTCTAGGTCGCTGTGGAGAATGTGCAGAAATTCTATATGCTGTAGTCGATGCTGAAATGATTACAGGAGAGACACCGGAGGAATTATACGAAAATATAAAGAGAGAATTGGAGGATTAATAAAGGGTGGTGTTATCATGAAATGTTTATTTTTACAGTATCCTAAATGAACTACCAGTAGAAAGGCTAGGAACTGGCTAGAAAAAAATAATATAAAATTTGAAGACAGACATATAATTGAAGAGAAGCTAACAAAAGAAGAATTAAGAGTGATTATAGGTAAGAGCGGTATTCCAATAAATAAGTTTTTTAATAGCAGTGGGAAACTATATAAAGAGATGGAGTTGAAGGATAAGGTTAGTACTTTGTCAGAAGAAGAACTTCTAGAAATTTTAGGATCGAATGGAATGCTTGTAAAGCGACCAATTTTGGTACTTGGGGATAAAGTTTTAGTAGGGTTTAAAGAGGAACAGTGGCAATCAATATTATAAATATTATATGTAAAAAATACTTTTTCATTAAAATAGGAGGTAAATTTCATAAATTTATCTATAATTCATAGAAAATAATGTATTTTTATGATATATTAAATTCATTAAAATTAAAAATACAACTATGACATCAAAAAAGAAGGGAGATAACATGGAAAATAAGACTACCTCATCAAATTTTATAAAAAATATTGTTATTGAAGATTTAAAATCAGGAGATTATAATCAGATAATCACTCGTTTCCCACCGGAACCAAATGGTTATTTACATATTGGTCATGCAAAATCAATTATCTTAAACTTTGAATTAGCAGATGAGTTTAAAGGTAGAACAAACCTACGTTTTGACGATACAAACCCAACTAAAGAGGATACAGAGTATGTAGAATCGATAAAAGAAGACGTTAAATGGTTAGGATATAACTGGGAAGAGCTTCATTTTGCTTCAAATTATTTTGAAGCAATGTATGAGCGTGCTGTGTTATTAATAAAAAAAGGAATAGCTTATGTAGATGACTTATCTGGAGACCAAATAAGAGAATACAGAGGTACTTTAACGGAGCCGGGAAAAGAGAGTCCATTTAGAAATAGAACAGTAGAAGAGAATTTAGATTTATTTGATCGTATGAGAAAAGGTGAATTTAAAGACGGAGAAAAGGTTCTAAGAGCTAAAATAGATATGGCATCACCTAATATAAGTATGAGAGACCCTATTATATATCGTATAGCTCATGCTACACATCATAACACAGGAGATAAGTGGTGTATTTACCCAATGTATGCTTTTGCACATCCATTAGAAGATGCAATTGAAGGGGTTACCCATTCAATTTGTACATTGGAGTTCGAAGATCTTCGCCCACTATATGATTGGACAATTAAAGAGTGTGAGATGGAAAGCAAACCTAAACAGATTGAATTTGCAAGATTGAATTTAACTAATACAGTTATGAGCAAAAGAAAGTTAAAACAATTAGTAGAAGAAAATTTAGTAGATGGCTGGGATGACCCTCGTATGCCAACTATAGCTGGTTTAAGAAGAAGAGGATATACACCAGAAGCTTTAAGAAATTTCTGTGGGGAAATTGGAGTAGCAAAGTCTAACAGTATAGTAGATTCTCAAATGCTTGACCATTTTGTTCGTGAAGATCTAGAGAAAAAGACTCCTAAAGTAATGGGAGTATTAAATCCTATAAAGGTTGTAATTACAAACTACCCTGAAGATCAGGTTGAAATGCTAGAGGTTCCATACAATGTAGACATTCCTGAACTTGGAAGTCGTCAAATTCCATTCTGTAGAGAAATATATATAGATGGAGAAGACTTCATGGAAAATCCACCTAAGAAATATTTTAGAATGTTCCCAGGTAATGAAGTGAGATTAAAGGAAGCTTACTTTGTAAAATGTAATGAAGTTATAAAAGATGAAAAAGGGAATATAGTTGAGCTACAATGTACTTATGATCCTGAAACAAAGAGCGGAACTGGATTTACTGGAAGAAAGGTTAAAGGAACAATTCACTGGGTAAGTGCAAAACATGCTACACCAGCTGAAATAAGATTATATGAACCTTTAATACTTGATGAAGAAGGGGATAGCGAAAAGTCCTTCCTTGAACAAGTTAATCCTAACTCATTACAGATTCTTAACGGATTTGTAGAGCCAGAGCTAAAGAATGCAAAACCGCAAGATAAGTTCCAATTTATTAGACAAGGCTATTTTAACGTAGATCCTAAAAATACAAAGAATGATAAGTTGGTATTTAACAGAGTAGTATCTCTAAAGAGTTCATTTAAAATAGGATAATAATTAAAAAGCATGGATTATACAAATCCATGCTTTTTAATTATTAAATTCACTAAGAATATTAAGTCTAATAGTTATAAGACTATTTAAGTCCCTTCATGTTACCTCTAAGAGCTTTTAAACGACCGTTTACATAACTTAAAAGTTGACCCATATCGTTCTTAATATCTGCAGGAGCGTTAGTTACTATAGTTATAATATCTAATTTATTTCCTTTTACTTCTTTACCTATTTCATATGCCAGACATATGTTTTTAACTTTCCAATATGCATTATTAAATTCGTCAACTTGTCTTTTATTATAGTAGCCTTTTTCAATGCCAAATTGAAATAAATCCGCTGCAGCTTCTAATTCCTCTAGGTCCTCAGCTTGCAGGGTTTCATTAATAAGAGCTTGAAATGTTTTCATAATAGAGCACCCCTCTTTTGTCAAATAATAATTTTTACTGTTATAAAAGCTTTATATATTTAACTCTATAAGCTTAAGTAGAACTCTTACAACTTTTTATTCTATAAAAATTCAAATCCGAGTATTATTATATTATATTGTACTAGATTTTACAAATTAAATTTATACTCTAAAGAAAAATAGTGGAAAAAACACATCTTTTTATACGCTTTTTAACAATTAAATAGATAAATTAAGAAAATTTTAGAAATTATTAGATAACATACTAAATATTTGGATAAATCGCATTATAACAAAATGTAAAAATAGTCGCAATATGATAACATTGAGGTGTAAACGCATCCACAATAGAATATATAAAAGTGAAGAATGCGTTTAAAATGACAGGTGTTTCGGGAAAATACAAGCTTTAGAACAAGAGTTACAATCAGAAGTTGTAAAATTAATACAAGCTCCAGGTGTATAGGTGGAGAAGAAAAGAGGTTGTTGATTTATTACCGGCAGAACTGGAAAGACTAGAATGTTACAAGTTCTTTGAATGTTATATGGAGTATGTAGTTGGAAGAGTTAAATTTACAACGAATGAACTACAGTAGAGTATTCGCCAATGCAAGAACAATATGCCCATACTCCGTATGACAAAGTACGCACAGACTTTATAGTTAATATAGTGGTTGGAGATGTATCCAATTTCTTAAAGGTTTTTATAGGCTTATCAGAAAATAAATCTGTAGAATAATCGGATTGTTTCATCACTAAAAATATTAGTATATAATGAAATCCAAACTAAAATCTGTTATAATTGTAAATTAGAAAGCATTAGGATAACAATTATTAGGAGGAAAATCAATGTTTAAATGGAAAAGTGAATATGAAACAGGAGTACAGAAAGTAGACGAGCAGCATAAGAAGCTTTTTGAAATAGCAAATGGAGCTTATGAGCTCCTAACAAATGATTTGTGTATTGATAAGTATGATAAAATTGTACATATAATTGAAGAACTAAAGGATTATACAGTATTTCACTTTACAGCCGAAGAGGAATACATGCTTAGCATAGGATATAAGAAATTCTTTTCTCATAAGGTAGAGCATGACGAGTTTATTAAAAAGTTTAATGATATTGACTATAATCGTATAGATAATGGACAAAATGAATACATAATGGAATTATTAGAGTTCATTTATCGTTGGATTGATGAACATATTTTAATAAAGGATAAAGAGCATAGTCATATGTAGAATTTGGATTGTAACTATTTGTTATAAACCAAGGTAAATATAATGGATACCAAGGCATGTTCAACAAAGGATCTGCTTTGGTATTTTTGGTTAAGTGATAAAATTGACAAAATGGGTAGCGTTATATCAATGAATTCATATAATTTTGAGCGTGCATTTAAGGAGGATTCATAATTGGAACCGTTTGATAGAGCAGTTAGAGATCGTTTGATTACTGAAAGTATTTCAGATATGACTTGGGAAATGGATTTAGTGAAAAATAAGATTTATGTGTCAGATTCTTGGAAGGAGTTTCTAGAACTTGAAAACGATGAGTTTAAATATAATCCGGAATTTTGGTATACAATTATTCATCCTAAAGACCTGGAGAAGGTGATAAGATCCTTTTCTGATCATTTAGAAAAGGTAACACCATTATATGAAGTTGAGTACAGAATTAAAACTAAAATTAATGGGTACAAATGGGTTTTATGTAGAGCTAAGGCTTCAAGGGATGAGAATGGGAAACCTATATATATAGCTGGATTTCATATTGATATTAATAGACATAAAACTGTTGAAGAAAGTGAAAAGAAGTACTGCAAACTGTTTAACAATGTTAATGACGCAATTTTTTTATCTCCTATAAACAAGAATGTATCTTATGGTAAGTTTATGGAAGTCAATAACGTTGCTGTTAAATTAACTGGACATTCGAAAGAAGATCTTTTGAAAATGAGCGTTTATGACATTACACCAAAGGAAAGTTATGAACAAACCTCAATAAATCTAAAGGAAGCTTTAGAAAAAGGAAGTTTTTGTTTAGAAATAAAGATCTTAAATAGGGATGGACATGTAATTCCAGCAGAAATAAGTGGTCATTTGTTTAATTTAAATGGAGAAATTGTTGAGCTAGCTGTTATTAGAGATATAGGCGAAAGGTTAAAAACTCAGGAAACTTTAAAAGAGCTTCTAGAGCAAACAATTGAGTATGATAGGCTCAAAACAGAGTTCTTTAGCAATATATCACATGAACTTAGAACGCCGCTAAATATAATATTAAGTTCCATACAGCTTCTGAATTGCGTTCAGAGTGAATGTGAGAATAATTCAAGTAAATGTTGCTCAGCCTTCAGAAAATACATAAATGTTATGCAAAAAAATAGCTATCGTCTATTAAAACTTATAAGTAATCTTATAGATATAACGAAAATTGATGCTGGGTTTTATAAATTGGATATTAAAAATCATGATATAATTAACATTATTGAAGATATCACACTATCTGTTATTCCATACGTAGAGAGTAAGGGAATTGAAATAGTTTTTGATACTGATGTTGAAGAAAAAGTTATGGCTTGTGACTATGATAAAATAGAAAGAATACTATTAAATCTTCTATCCAATGCCATAAAGTTTACTGATTCCTGTGGAAAAATTGAGGTAAATGTTTCAGATAAAAAAGAATATCTAACAATCTCAGTAAAAGATACAGGAAAAGGTATTCCCGAAGAAAAGTTTAACACTATATTTGAGAGATTTGGACAAGTTAATGAAGTTCTTACTAAAAGAGCAGAGGGGAGTGGGATAGGTCTCTCACTTGTAAAAGCATTGATACAAGCTCATGATGGTAAAATATCCGTTAAAAGCAAGATTGGGGAGGGAAGCGAGTTCATAATTGAACTTCCTTTTAGAACAGTAGAAGAATGTGAAAGTTTCCAGTCGAATATGATGTACTCCTCGGAACAGAGTAAAATTGATAGAATAAAAATTGAATTTTCAGATATATATACATAATATTTTTACCCCAGAGAAATTTTTTTCTTTGGGGTAAAAATATAAACAGGTAAAAAGAATGTCAAGGATGTTAATTTGGAGCTGTATAAAGGTGAAATTTCATGGATAGCTGGACTTAGGGTGGCAATCAATATAACCTTATTAAAAGCATTATTTGGGGCATATATAGATAGCTGGTGACTACCTAGCAAAAGCTTTAAATGGAAAAGGAAAAATAGTTGAAATAATGGGTATTATGGGGACGAATGTTGCTCAAGATAGAAGTAAGGGATTCAATGAAGCAATTGCAAAGCATCCAGATATGAAAGTCGTAGCTAAACAAACTGTGAACTTCGATAGAGCAGAAGCGATGAAGGTTATGGAAAACATACTTCAAGCCAATAAAGAAATAGATGGTGTATACGCTGCCAATGATGAAATGGCTCTTGGAGCACTAGAAGCAATAGAAGCTGCCGGAAGACTTGATAAAATTACATTGATTGGTTGTGATGCAATAGACCCTGCAGTGGCAGCTGTAAAAGCTGGTAAACAAGAAGCTACAATAGCAGAACCACCTTTCTTCCTTGGTAAAACAGCTGTAGAAACAGCTTTAAAAGCTGTTAAAGGTGAAAAAGTTGAAAAGAAAGTAATATTAAGCTCAACATTGGTAACAAAGGAAAATGTTGAAACAGTTAAGACAAAAGAATAAAATTTAAGACAAAAGAATAAAATTTAAGGTCACAGTTACAATTAAACTGTGGCCTTAAGAATTGGTTATGAATTTGAAGGGAGATAAACAAAATGGAAATACAAAGATATATAGATCATACAATACTTAAACCAGAAGCAACAGAACAGCAGGTGATAAGGCTATGTGAAGAGGCTAGAAAATATAATTTTGCATCTGTTTGTGTGAATCCTTATTATACATCTTTAGTAAGAAAAGAACTTGAAGGAACAGATGTAAAAACTTGTGTCGTAATTGGGTTTCCTTTAGGAGCTAATACTAAAGAGGTTAAGGCCTTTGAGACAGAAAATGCCATTCAAAATGGAGCTCAAGAGGTTGATATGGTAATAAATGTTGGTGCCTTGAAGGATAAAATGTATGATGTTGTCGAAGAGGATATAAGATATGTTGTGGAACAAGCGAAAGGAAAGGCATTAGTCAAGGTTATTATTGAGACTTGTTTATTAACTGAAGAAGAAAAGGTAAAAGCTTGTGAACTGTCAGTTAAGGCTGGTGCAGATTTTGTAAAGACTTCCACAGGATTTAGCTCTGGTGGAGCAAAAGTAGAGGACGTGGTCTTAATGAGAAAAACTGTAGGAGCTGATGTTGGAGTAAAAGCTTCTGGGGGAATTAGAGATTTTGAGGCTACAAGAGCCATGATAGAAGCTGGTGCTAATAGAATTGGGGCAAGTGCAGGAATAAAAATTGTTGAGGAGTCTTCAAAGTAATAGGATATTACTGAGAATATAGTACTGGGTTACGTTAGTATGCCGATTATTACTATATTCTTTTTATTTGTATTGGTTAGTTATTATTCAAAAAGGACAATTGTGAAATATGAAATATTTGAATTGATATCTTTCAAATAGTGGTTGACTTTATTCTGTTAAATTGATATAATACAACAGTAAAATTAAATAGTAACTTCTTATCAAGAGTGGTGGAGGGACTGGCCCTATGATACCCGGCAACCCAAAAGTACGATGTGCTTTTAAAGGTGCTAAATCCAGCAGGTTTTACCTGGCAGATGAGGAAAGGTGTATTAACTTCTTGATTTATCTGCAAGAAGTTTTTTTATTGTCTAAAATTATGATACAAAGAACTAAAGATTACACCATTTATGAGTTTTAACATCAAAATTTAAATTGAAGGTTGTCTTAAAACAGTATAAATCAATAGCAATTTAAATAAGTTAGAACTTAACATCAATTGAAAAAGAGGAGGAGTTTATAATGAGTCAAAACAAAACAGGAAACCCATGGGCATTATTGCCATTTTTAATTTTTGTGGCTGTGTACATAATTACTGGAATTGTAACTAATGATTTTTATGCTTTGCCAGTTACGGTACCATTCTTAATAGCAGCTTTAGTAGCATTAGCCATGAATAGGAAGGAAAGTTTTAATAATAAATTAGAAAGATTTTGCTTGGGAGCTGCGGACACAAATATTATTTTAATGTGCATAATATTTATATTAGCTGGTTCCTTTGCTCAGGTAGCAAAGGATATGGGGGCTGTTGATTCTACTGTTAACCTTGGGTTAAGCATTTTGCCGAGTAATATTTTGATTGCAGGTGTGTTTATTATCGGATGTTTCATTTCAACTTCAAT
Source organism: Clostridium sp. CS1-1 (assembly GCF_056135525.1). NCBI lineage: Bacteria > Bacillati > Bacillota > Clostridia > Eubacteriales > Clostridiaceae > Clostridium > Clostridium sp. CS1-1. The sequence continues at coordinate 2,058,998 of NZ_CM148680.1, forward strand.
AGGGACTTCAATGGGAACAATTGCGGCTATAGCGCCTATGGCGGTAGGACTAGCTACTAAAACCGGTGTTCCAGTAGAACTTGCGTTAGCAGCGGTAGTAGGTGGAGCGATGTTTGGAGATAATCTTTCGATGATTTCAGATACAACAATAGCTGCTACTAAAACTCAAGGTTGTGAATTGAAAGATAAGTTTAAAGTTAATTTCAAAATTGTTCTTCCAGCAGCTGTAATAACCGCAATTATCCTTGCTGTCATTACAAGTGGAAAGGAAATTGCTTTAGTTGGTAATTATAGCTATTCGTTAATTAAAGTACTTCCTTATGTATTTGTCTTAATAGGTGCTTTAATTGGAGGGAATGTAATTCTGGTACTGATATTTGGTACTTTGTTTTCAGGGGTAGTGGGAATGGCAACAGGTGCCTTTAATTTAATAGGCTTTGCTCAATCGGCTGGAAAAGGAATTACAGGTATGTCTGATTTAGTTATCATGTCACTTTTGATAAGCGGAATGGTAGAGTTAGTTAAATATAACGGCGGAATTGATTTTATTATTAATTTTATAACAAAACGAATTAAGAGCAAAAAAGGTGCTGAATTTGGAATTGCTGCGCTTATAAGTGTAGTAGATGCATGTACAGCCAATAACACTGTAGCAATAGTTATGGTTGGTCCATTAGCAAAGGATATTGCAGATAAATTTGGAGTAGATCCAAGAAAGTCGGCTAGTCTATTAGATACTTTCTCCTGTTTTATTCAGGGAATTATACCTTACGGAGCTCAGATACTTGTAGCTGCTGGTGTAGCTAAAATATCTCCTATTTTAGTGATGAAGTATTTGTTCTATCCTTATTTAATGGGAGCTTGCGCTTTAATAGCAATTCTAACTGGATTACCTAAATTGAGACCGATAAATGTTAAGAATAATGAAGATAATAAAAAAACTGCTTAATGCTTGTAGTGTGAGTAAAGTGAAATAAAACTAGACTATAATGTCAGATAAGTTTTGAAGTATGAGCCAAGTAAACTCATACCTCAAAAGCTTATTAGCTTTTAATTTACGGATTTTTTAAGTCATAAAGATAAGAATATATGTTATGGTCAAATATAATCTATATTATATAATTTTTAAGTTAAGTTTAAGTATGAGTTTAAATGTTTGGTGCATTCATATATAAAAAATTATATTATATTTATGATTTAAATTGGCCTTAAGAACAGGAGATTTTATGATCAATGTAGAATAAATAAAGTAGGTCAAAAATTTGCACTTGTCATAAAGTGGAACTTGAGCCAAGTGGTAATATTAAGTCAGGTAATCATCGGATAAGATTTAAGTAGTTTTCAGGTAAATGGTAATCCACATCTGAAGAAAAAATCATTTCATATTTACAGCCATGAAATGATTTTATAACTCATAAAAAAGGTTTAGTTTTTATTGACTAAACCTTTTTTATTTACATACCTATAGGTAGATTATAATGTTTTAAAGGTACATCATTATTCTGCTCTTACAATATTAGGATTCTGCTTGAATATCTCTTTCTTTTCCTAAAAAGAAAACAGCTAGTGCCTCAGGTCCTCCATATGCTCCTACAACAGGACCAATGTAACTGATAATTACATCTTTAACTTTTACCTTACTTAATATAAGATCTTTTAATACTAAGGCATCTTCTAAGCAGTCCCCGTGAGAAACACCTATAACTTGGTCCTCAGGATTCTCTATCTTTTCTATAACCTTTTCAACTAAGGTATTAATAGCTTTTTTGCGTCCTCTTATTTTATCTAAAGGCAAAACTTTACCTAGATTACTTATAGTTAGGAATGGTTTTATGCTTAAAAGAGTGCCTACAAAGGCTGCTGTGGCAGATATTCTACCTCCTCTTTTAAGATGATTTATATCATTTACTACCATATAAGTATTTAAATTTTGCTTAATATTTTCTAAAAAGCTGACTATATCCTCAATTGACGAACCTTGCTTTTGCATTTCGTAGGCTTTTAGAACCATTAAACCTTGTCCAAGGCAAGCTGTTAGAATATCTATTACATAAATCTTTGCACTAGGATGTTCTTCAAGGGCCATATTTCTCGCCACATGTGCTCCACTCACAGTACCACTTAATCCACTAGAAGCTCCAATATATAAGATGTCTTTTCCTTCATTTAAAATTGACTTAAAGAGATCAAAAAAGGAGTGACTGCTTGGTTGAGAAGTTTTAGGCATTTCTCCTTTTCTCATATCATCATAAAACCCTTTTAAGGGATAGCTTGTACCGAAGTCATCTAGCCTTTCGTTTTCGTTATAACGATAAGTCAAACTTACGTAAGGAATCTTAAGTTCGTCTACAAACTGTATTGGTAAATCCGAGCAACTATCAGTAATAATTGTGAAATCTCTCATCTTCTTTCCTCATAAACTTTCAAATATATTTTGACAATAGTTATTTTGCAATATTTCATATTGTTATTCTACAAAAAATATCAAAATAGCACAAGATGTATCAAATAAATATTCCATTCAGTTTTAGGGTGATTAAGTATATTTTTCTCACTAATTAAATAAATGGGTTAAATTAAATTGGTACATCATATAAATAACTATAAATAGTTATAAATTTCAGACAATTGATTAGTGTTGTTATAATAAATAAACTGAAAGTGTTTGGAAAAGACCTATTATTAGTTGGGGGAGAGTGATGAGTGGTGTTAGATGAACTATTTAGTAAGGGTTTAAAGGTGTCCTGTGAGGGCAATATAAATATTAATAGATGCAATGATGATATTTTGATAATACTTGAGCGGAGCTGTGATCTTGAGGGAGAAGAAAGAGAGAGTACTATTCATAACTTGCAAAAAGGGTATGCTATGATTCAAAGTGGAAATAATAATGGTAATTGTGGTTCAATTGAACATGGCAAAAAAGAAAGCATAATTATTAAAGCTGATGCTAAAGATAAAAGTAGTAACATCACACAGAGAAATTTTCAAGTTATAATTGGCAATAAAAAAACAAAAAACGCAAGAATAAGTAATAAAGACAAACAATATTCTAACCGAAAAAAAATACATGATGAAAGATATTTTAATTATAACAATAAAAATGGTACAAATATTTTTATAATGGCCATAAATGATATTTATGTGAAAATAAGGAGTTTTATTCGTGAGATTTTTAGTAAAATAAAATGGTGGAAGTCATAATTTTATATAGTTATACAACTAAAAGCAAATTATGAAAAGGAAGGGAGTCAGTTTGACCCCCTTTTTTAGTGATTTTAAGATGTTTCTAGAATTCCAGAAGTAATTTGTTTTAATAGAGTAATTAAAATAAATGCAATATTTTTAAGCTGATGTATCATAATTAGGAATATTTAAAAATATTATAGTATAAATATAAAAATATGATAGTTAAGGCTTTAAATTGATGGTGCATAGTATAAGCATAAACGGATTACTTAGAGTATCACAAATAAGCTGATAAGTAATATTATGGCATTATACTAGTGTAAAAGTTTTACAGGGTAGGTGGTTTAAAGTGTCAAATATAATATTCATTATCTTCTTTTTTATAGCTGTTTGTATAATTATATTTACAGACGATACAAGCTGTTACTCTAGTTCAGATAAAGCTGCGTATAGAGTACCTACAGAATATTTTTTAGATGATAAGTATTTGCTTCACCGTTATTCGAATTCCTTACAAAACATAGGAGATGAAACGCATATTAAAGTAAAATCTTCAACTATAAGAAAGAAGAGAAGGGTGAGTACTAAAAGAATTAGCAGAGATTTTGAAGATATTCCGCTTAAAGTAATTAGAGGAAAGAGATAAGTACTTTAAATTAAAAATCTTGATACTCGGGATTAGGCTTATAGTTAATTACTGTAAGCCTTTTATGTTTTAGTATATTTATGGTTTACATAAACTATAGAATATTAATTTTAAAAATTTTATAAAAATATTCATAAAAAAGCTTAATATGAAAAAACTAATTCTAACTCTTAGTTTAAATAATACTATAATTGGAGGCTTTTTATGAATCATTTAATTATTTATGCTCATCCAAATACAAATAGTTTTTCAAATGCTATAGTAGAAGCCGCAAAGGACTTTTCTATGAAAAGAAAATATAAAACAGAGATTAGAGATCTGTACTCTATAGGATTTGACCCTATACTAAAGAGTACAGATTTATCGGATATTCATGAAGGTAAAGTTCCAGAAGATATTAAAAGAGAGCAAAGTTACATAAAGTGGGCTAATATAATTACTTTTGTATATCCTATCTGGTGGACTGGAATGCCTGCTATTCTAAAAGGGTATATAGATAGAGTGTTTTCCTTCGGAATGGCTTATAAACAGGGCGAACAGGGGCAAGAAGGATTGCTAAAAGATAAAAAAGTATTTATTTTTAGCCCAATGGGTACATCAAATGAAAATTATAATAAAAACGGCATTATTGCAGCCATGAAACAAATTTCTGACAACGGAATATTTAGTTTTTGTGGAATGAAAGTTGAACAGCATGCATTTTTTGGAGATGTGCCTAAGGCAAAAGAAGACGTGAGAAAACAATATTTGCAGGCAGTTTCAGAAATTTATTCAAGAAGTTTAAAATCTGAACAAGGCAATAGTGAGGAGAGCGAAAGTAAAGACTCTGAGAATAGCAATAATGATAATGGTTCAAATAGCAATAATAAAAATGAAGGTTCTCAGGGGAATGGTGGGAACTGTGACAATAAAAATAGTGGTGGCGGAAATAATAGTAAAAATCAAAAAGATGATAATGAGAACGGTGAAAGTAATAAAAATAAGTGCAATGATAGCAATGATCAACAAAATAGTAATCAACAAAAGAATAATCAGGAAAGCACACAAAATAATAAGAATACAGAAAACAATTCTCAAGAATCTGATAGTGTAAATAAAAAGAATGATAATAAGCAAAATAAAGATAGCAATTCTGAAAGTAAAACTAAGTCAGGAAATAGTAATAAATCCTAATATGTAAAACTATAGGTAAATAAATATATCGATTTAGATAATAGTATAGCAAAAACTCTAAATTATATATATAATATATATTATCCGAAAAGCAAATGGAATTTTTGGTCATGTAAAAATAAATTAGTAAATTATATTAAAATTAAACAAAAGTGATGAAGAAAACCACTTTGAAAACTTCAGAGTGGTATTATTTTTGTTTAATTAATGTACAAGTTTTTCACTAACGCTTATATTTAGCATTAAATTACTAAAAATATGGGTGTTAGTCGTAGTAGTTATGCAAGAAAGGATGAGTTAGTGCTTTGAAAGAATTATTTTGTGATTCAAAGTTTTATAGGAATTTGCTTAGAATAGCTTTGCCTATCATTATACAAAATTTTATTGCAAGTTCTTTGAATATGATTGATACAGTAATCGTTGGTAGACTTGGAGAGACGGAGATAGCCTCTGTCGGAATAGCCAATCAATTTATGGTACTATTTAATATAATAGCCTTCGGTATGTTTAGCGGGTCAGGAATATTTATATCTCAATTTTGGGGAAAGAGAGACATCAAGAACATAAGAAAGGTATTGGGAGTTTCATTAGTTGCTGGATTGGTATTATCCGTAATATTTACTGTAGTAGCCTTAAGTATTCCACATAAAATTATAGGGATATTTAATACGGATCCTAAAGTTATAATCTTAGGTTCAAAGTTCTTGAGAATTGCGTGTATAAGTTATTTATTTTCAGCAGTGACTTTTACGTTTGCTATGGCTTCAAGATATGTAGAACAGGCTTTTATTCCAATGGCGGTTAGTGCTATTGCCCTGCTTTCAAATACATTTTTAAATTATGTTTTTGTGTTTGGTAAGTTTGGGGCACCTGAACTAGGAGTTAGTGGTTCAGCTTTAGCAACAGTAATTGCAAGGATGATCGAAATGACGATAATGATCACATATATTTATAAAACTAATAATATACTTGCAGCTAGATTTAGTGATTTTAAAGAAGTAAGCAAGGAATTTGTTTTTAGATTATTTAAGACAATCATACCTGTTGTTTTAAATGAAGCTTGCTGGGGGCTTGGAATTGTAGTATATTCAGTAGCTTATGGCAGAATAGGAACTCAGGCAATGGCTTCAGTTCAAATTAGTAATACAATACAAAATTTATTTATGGTTTTGACCTTTGGCATTGCAAGTTCAGCAACAGTAATGATTGGAAAGAAAATTGGTGCTGGTGATGAAGAAACTGGAAAAATATATGCTAGAAGATTTTCAGCTTTGGGATTTATAATTGGATTATTTTCAGGAACAATATTATTTTTTACATCTCCAAGTATTTTATCATTTTTTAAAGTATCCGAAAGTGTTTTACATGATTCATTATTAATTCTGTATATAACTTCCGCAGTTTTAGTTCTAAGAATGTTTAATATAATCCTAGTGGTTGGAATTCTAAGAGGTGGAGGAGACACAAAGTTTTCGTTTATAGCTGAGGCTTCAACTATGTGGGGTATTGGAGTTCCAATGGCTTTTGTAGGTGCTCTTCTTTTAAAGCTGCCTGTATACCTAGTAGTTGCCATGATTGCTATGGAAGATGTAGTTAAATGTATAATCGGAATTATAAGAATAGTTTCAAATAAGTGGGTGAAAAACGTTATTCATAATATGTAGCAATAAATGAGATGTTTATCTTTGAAAAGGAGACGATTATATGAACGTTTATGAAGTTATTATAAGGCTGTTTTTAGCTACTATTGTTGGCGGATTAATTGGATACGAGAGAGAATATAAAAATAGACCAGCAGGTTTTAGAACACACATACTCGTATGTGTTGGTTCCTCTGTAATATCGATGATTCAATTATATGATGTTGATCAAACTGTAAATATAATATTAAAGCATCCGGAACTTGCCAGTGCACTGAAAGCAGATATAGGAAGAATGGGGGCACAGGTCGTAAGTGGAATCGGATTTTTAGGAGCAGGTACAATAATACACCAAAAAGGATCAGTTAAAGGGCTTACAACAGCAGCTAGCTTATGGGTAGTTGCTTGCATTGGTCTTGCAGTAGGATTAGGCTACTATTCCTTAAGTGTTCTATCTACTGTAGCTGTAGTTTTAGTTCTTGTAAGTTTAAAGAAATTCGAATCTAGATTCATGGACAGATCAAGTTTGACTAAGCTTGAAATTGTATATTTAGATAAAAAGGGAATGGTTCAGAAAGTAGAAAATTATTTTCAAGGTAAAAATATAAAGGTTAAGAATATAGAATTTATTATTGAAGATGAAATAGAGGAATATGCAGCAAGCTACGCACGAAGTTTATATTCCATATTGGTACCGAGATATATACAAACAGGAGAAATCATTAAGGATTTAGCACTAATAGATGAGGTTATAAAGGTAACCATTATTTAATAAGAATTAAAATTACTGTTGTTTAAGTGCATTAAGTGAGTAACAATATGTATCTTAGCTAACATTAAATTTAAATGATTCTTCTGAGAAAAAGCTTCAGTCAGAGACTAATGAGACTGAGGCTTTTTCATATTGGATTTTAGCTTGGATAGAAAATAAATTTAAGGTAATCATATAGATTAAAGTGTAATTTACACCATAATAATTGATTTAAATATTAAAGAATTTAAGGAGGAGAATATTTTATGGAAAGGCTAGTTGGAAAGTCAGCGCCTTACTTTAAGATGAGTGCTGTAAAAGGAGATGGAAGTGATTTTATAGATGTAAAATCTGATGATTATAGAGGAAAGTGGTTAGTAATGTTCTTCTACCCATTAGATTTTACATTCATATGACCTACTGAGATTACTGGTTTCAGTAATAGGTATGAAGAATTCAAGAAAGCAAATGCAGAATTATTAGCAGTAAGTTGTGATAGCCAATATGCACATCAAGCTTGGGTAAAACAAAATCCTAATGAGGGTGGTTTAGGAGAGATAAACTTTCCAATAGCTTCTGATAAAACAATGGAAGCATCAAGAAATTATGGTGTTCTAATGGAGGAGGAAGGAATATCCCTTAGAGGTTTATTTGTTATAGACCCAGAAGGCGCTATAAGATATTCTGTAGTTCATGATTTAGGAATAGGAAGAAGTGTTGATGAAACAATCCGTGTACTTAGCGCGCTTCAAACCGGAGGATTATGCCCTATCGACTGGCATGTAGGGGATGAGACTCTTTAATTTTAAAATGATATCAGCACTGTGATTATTATCTGTGCTGATTTTACTGAAAAATGTGGACATACTATGTTATAATGTAATAAGAGATTAAAACCCATTATAAAATTTATAGTTATTATAGGTATTTTAAATAGCTTATAGGAGTGACGAGAATGGAAAGAGTAAAGCTTACAGAAGGCTTAGAGTTTTCAAAGATAGTACATGGTTATTGGAGAATTGCAGAGTGGGGAATGACTTCTCAAGGGGTTTTAGATTTATTAGAAAAATGCATAGAAATGGGTATCACAACTATAGATCATGCGGATATTTATGGAGGCTATACCTGTGAGGGCCTATTTGGGAATGCATTAGCATTAAAACCTAATCTTAGAGAAAAAATTGAGATAGTCACAAAATGTGGTATAAAGTTAATATCTAAAAATCGACCAGAGAATAAAATAAAATATTACGATACTAGCAAGGAACATATAATTAAATCAGTTGAAAACTCTTTAAAAAACCTTAATACCGATTATATAGACTTGCTACTGATACATAGGCCAGATCCATTCATGAATCCTGAGGAAGTTGCAGAGGCATTTACTAAGTTAAAGGATGAAGGAAAAGTATTGAATTTTGGAGTATCTAATTTTAAACCATCTCAGTTTAATATGCTTTCGTCTTATTTAGAATTTCCACTTGTAACAAATCAAATAGAAATTTCAGTTATGAACTTAGACAGCTTTGCTAATGGGAGTATAGATCATTTGCTAGAAAGAGGAATTCCACCTATGGCTTGGTCTCCTCTTGCCGGTGGAAAAATTTTCAGTTCTAATGATGATAGAGCTATTAGATTGCGAGGAACTCTAGAAAAAATTGCTGCGGAATTGAATATAAGTTCAATAGATACTTTAATGTACGCTTGGTTATTAAACCATCCTGCAAAGATAATTCCTATAGTTGGGTCAGGAAAGATAGATAGAATTAAAGCTGCAGTAGAGGCTGAGAATGTAAAGTTGACAAGACAGCAGTGGTTTGAAATATGGCAGAGTTCAACAGGTAGAGAGGTAGAGTAATAATTTACAGTGCAAAAATGACCGATCTTTAAGATTAATCTTAAGGATCGGTCATTTTAAATTTAATATTATTATTAATCTGTTCTGTGATGATAATAAGATCCATAGTATGGATTATAATAAGGTGCATAGTATGGACTGAAATATGGATTGAAATACGGATTATAATATGGTGGATAGTAATTATGTGGATAATCACCAAATGCATAGGAACCTAATCCTAATAAAGCTAATGGTAATAAATCCCCTTGTCTAGACATATCTTGCCCATATTGATTCATCATACCTGGACCGTACATCATAGGATAACCTTGCATCGAATAAGGCATTTGTTGCATTTCATAAGGCATTGAGCCACTCATAGGCATTTGTTGCATTTCATAAGGCATTGAGCCACTCATAGGCATTTGCTGCATTTCATAAGGCATTGAGCCACTCATAGGCATTTGCTGCATTTCATAAGGCATTGAGCCACTCATAGGCATTTGCTGCATTTCATAAGGCATTGAGCCACTCATAGGCATTTGTTGCATTTCATAAGGCATTGAGCCACTCATAGGCATTTGTTGCATTTCATAAGGCATTGCGCCACCCATAGGCATTTGTTGCATTCCATAAGGCATTGTGCCATCCATAGGCATTTGCTGAGTACCATAAGGCATCATACCACTCATTGGAATGTCATTCATGGCATCGTCTTGTCGTTCATCTAAAGTGTCTACTCTTTCATTTTTATTAAATTCCATAAAAATCCTCCATAAGATAACTACATTAATATAGTATGAAGTAACAGAGGGATTGACACTAAATTTTTAGAGTATAGTTTTTTTTGTTAAGGGAATAATTAAGTTTAGATGTGTTTTTTAACAAATAATCCCAAGGATGGTAGTTTACCTCTTTATAATAAAAATGAGGAGGATTTTCGTATGGAAAACAATCCTATAGATAGAGAGTTAGTCTGTAATGAAAATCATTTAAAACAGACACTAGGTGAAGGAGCTGATATTGTATATCGTCGCATTGTAATACCAAGCTTTAACGATGTGAGAGCTCTTTTAGTATTTATTGATGGTTTAGTTAACACAAGTGAAATTGATGACACAATACTAGCGCCATTAATATCCTATTCCCAGCTTCCAGATCAAAAAGATTTGATAGTCAATGAAGGTTTATTAAATGGATTAATTGATGCCGGGGTATTCGCACCTTCCGTTAAGGCCACTGATAAGTGGGAGGATGCCTGTGACAGTTTAGTTTCAGGTGATAGTGTTTTGTTTGTCGATGGAATGAATAATGCTTTTATTTTTGCAACTAGGGGCTTTCAGACTCGTGCTGTATCGGAACCAGCCACTGAAACCGAGGTTCGAGGTCCAAGAGATGGATTTGTTGAAAGTATCCGTATTAACACTACTCTTATACGAAGAAGGATTCGTGATTATGGGCTGAGATTCGATATGATGAGAATTGGTGAAAGAACAAAAACAGATATTGCAATTGCCTACATTGATTCATTGGTAGATAAAAAGACATTAGGAGAATTGGTTAGCCGTTTAAATAGAATAAAAGTAGATAGTATACTAGAGAGTGGATATATAGAGGAGTTTATTGAAGATTCTCCATACTCCCCATTTCCCCAAATAGAACACACAGAAAGACCAGATAAAGCTTCAGCAGCTATACTATCTGGTAGGATTGTAATTTTAGTTGACAATACACCATTTGTATTAATTGTGCCAACTATATTTTGGCAATTTATTCAAGGCAGTGGAGATTATTATGAGAGATTTTTCATAGGCACAGCAATCCGGTTTATTCGTATTTTATCTATGTTTTTAGCCTTAACAAGTTCTTCTATATATGTTTTACTTGCTTCTTATCATCAAGAAATGCTCCCTACACCTTTGGCGTTGAAAATGGCTGCTGGAAGGGAAGGAATACCATTTCCGGCAGTGCTTGAAGTTTTAATAATGGAATTAATGTTTGAAGTCTTGCGTGAAGCAGGTATTAGAATACCAAAACCCATTGGTCAGGCTGTAAGCATTGTTGGAGCTTTAGTTATTGGAGATGCATCGGTAAATGCAGGCTTAGTTTCTCCTACAGCAGTAATTGTAGTTGCAATCACAGGTATAAGCTCCTTTGTTATGCCAGCCTATAGTTTAGCTATTACTTTTAGAATGCTTAGGTTCCCGCTTATAGTAATTACTGGATTATTTGGAATTTTGGGGTTTCTAGGAGTAACAATTGCTATTACAATTCATTTGCTTTCGCTTAGATCTTTTGGTGCACCTTTTATGGCTCCAGTTATGCCTTTCCGTATTGATGAAAATAAAGATATTGCAGTAAGAGTTCCTTGGTGGAAAATGGCTAGGAGACCAAAGTTTTCACATTCTTCTAATGTAGTGAGACAATCGGGAGATTTAAAACCAGAGCCACCAAAGGATAACTTGAAAGACTCTTAATACTACTTTGAGGGATGATAAAATTATGAAAAAATTAATAGCCTTATTCTTTATATTTAACACAATTTTTTTATCAGGATGTTGGGATATGAGAGAGTTAAATGAACTAGGAATGGTAATGATAGTTGGAATAGATAAATCCACTGACAAAGAAGGGTTTGTGGTTACAGTTCAAATAGCAAAAGGAAAAGGCCAAGGAGGAGGTCAAGGTAGTACCGCTAGTGGAGAGCCAACCTGGGTAGCAAGTGCTGATGGAAGTACTATTTTCGAAGCTGTTAGGAATCTTGCTAGGTTTTCATCAAGAAGAATAATGTGGGCTCATAATAATGTTGTAATTATTGGAGAAGAACTTGCAAGAGAAGATATAACACCTGTAATAGATTTTTTTACACATAACCCTGAGTTAAGAATGAAAACATGGGTAGGAATTGCAAAAGGAAAAGCAAGCGAATATGTGTCATCCAAAACAGGTATGGAAGATATACCTGGAATATCAGTAGCAGAGTTGTTTAGATACCAGGATCTTCCGAGTTTAAGTGTACAGACTGATATGCTTAGACTTTATTCAGACTTTTTAAGTGATTCCGTTCAACCACTTGTGTCTACATTCAGAAAGAGAGAAAAATTGCCTGGCGAAGGAAATAGTCAGGTTGAACTTGCTGGCGGAGCAGTTTTTAAGGGTACAAAAATGCAAGGATGGCTTTCTCCAGAGGAAACAAGAGGACTAAGTTGGGTAAGAGGTGAAACAAAAAGCTCAATCCTTTCAGTATCCAATATAGGTGAAAATAAAAAAAAGGTTGCAGTAGAACTTAGAAATATAAATGTTAAAATAAATTCAGAAATTGATGATAATAATCCTGTAATAAATATCAATTTCCAAGCAGAAGGGCATATTTCAGAAGAAGATTTCGTATCTAATATGTCTATTGATGAATTGAAAAATAAGGTGGAAAAAGAGTTAAAAACGCAGGTGGAAAAAGCTATTTCTAAGGGGACAGAAAAGATTCAAAAAGAATATAAGAGTGATGTCTTAGGTCTTGGTCGTATAATCCATATTCAGCATAAGAGTGAATGGGATAAGAGTATAAAGAATAAATGGGAAGAACTATACCCAAATACTTTAATTAATATTAATGTGAAAATAGATATTCGTACTAGCGTTCTTTACCAAAGACCTATTATGCAGGAAAAAGAAAGTGGAGGTTTGAGAAGGGATGAAGGCAAAGATTGATAGGCTACAATATTTTTTTGTTATTCCTAATATATTGTTCGGTAAAGCAATAGGAATTACTGCAGGAGTTATAGTGAGAAGAATAGGGGCAGATACATGGTCGGCTATGCTAATTGGGTTTATAGCAGGTACTTTAATGGTATTAATGATGACATATGTCTCATCGAAGTTTCCAGAAAAAACAATTATTCAATACGCTGAGGATATCTTTGGAAGATTAATCGGCAAAACCTTAGGGGGGATAATAGCAATATTTTTTACTGTTGCATTTATGGTATCTGCAAATGTAATAACCTTACATCTTAGTGAATATTTTTTACCTCAAACCCCTTTTTTCTTATTATGTACAATTTATATTTTACTATGTGCATATGGGGTAATATCAGGAATCGAGGTTACTCTAAGATTTTCATTCTTCGGATTTATTATGGCCAATATGATAAATATAACTATGGTTTTAGGTACTATAAGAGATTTTCGTTATATGAATCTTATGCCTTTAATGGATAGAGGATTGAGTGCTAATGTCTACAATAGTATGTATATGTTTACTGATATAGCTATGGTTATTTTTGCCATAGGAATAATATATCCAATGATTAATGAGAAGAAGAAATCTATATCTATATCATTTTGGGGGATGTTAGTAGGGGCTATCATGATAATTATTTGGCCTATTAGCGAGGTTGGTGTTATGGGAGCAGATGTAATGAAGCAGTTTACTGTAGTATGTATGCAGCAGGTAAGAAGTGCTCAACTATCTATTTATCTTCCAAGATACGAATTAATTATGGTTATTTTCTTTGTTTGGGCAATGTTTGTTCAATCAACTGTGATGTTATTTTGCAGTACGTACAGTTTCAAGCAGGTTACCAATGTAAAAAAAGATTGGAAAATTTTTTTCCCTTTAATTTTAATAACAATAATTGGAACTTATTATATTGGTCGGGATCACAATTTTTATGTGCATTTTTTATCAAATGGATGGGGGCAAGTATGTGCAGTTTTAAGTATAGGATTACCGATTCTTTTTCTCTTGATTGGAATGCTCCGAGGTAAGTTAAAGAACTCGAGTCAAATAAAATAAGTTGCTAATTTGCCTTAAGTGTAAATAGGATTATGTGCTAATTTTTAAGAACTAAAATAAATTTTATAGTATTAAAACAACCTAGGAGATTAATTACGTTAATCTATAGCTGGTAGAATTTGATAATGCATCTGTATTATGCACTTATGAATTAAAATCTGAGGTAGTCAGTTGTAAGAATAGTTAAGGGCCTTATCAACACTGAACTTGATAAGGCTTTTATAGAGTTAAAATTCTTAATCTTGAATAGATTAAAATGCTTAGTAATTATTGACAGATAGGGATAACTTATAATAAAGTATACTTAGGAGTTCTATGCAATAATTTAGCGTACACGAAAGGGAAGGGGTAACGTGATAAATTTTTTTAAAGCCAAAAAGAATAACTCAATTGTTGAGAATTCAATTGTTGATGAGATAAAGGAAAAGAATATTTCTTGTGGTAATATACAAGATGAGACTGTTGACTTTTTAAAGAGTATGCATAAAAAGATAGAGACAATTATAAATCAGCATAATATGGTTAATAGTGAGCATGATGTTTTAGCAGATTTAGCTGGAGATATAAAAAATCAAATGAAGATTGTTTCAGAGTTGACAACAAATACAGATGAATCTACTAATATTCTATATAATGAAGGTAATAAACTTTTGCGTATTACCGAAACTACTGTAGAAAAATCTGTAGAAGGAAAAGAATCTGTGGAGTCCATGATGAATATTATTTCTTCTCTAGAAAATGAAATTAAGGGTACTTATAGTAGCATAAATCTACTTGCAGAGAAGTTTAATAAAATCAACGAAATAGCTCAGCTAATCAGCGGTATAGCAAATCAAACTAATTTACTTGCATTAAATGCAGCAATTGAAGCAGCGAGGGCAGGTGAAAGTGGTAAAGGTTTTGCTGTGGTTGCAGATGAAGTTAGAAAACTTGCGGAAGTAACTGGACAAAGTACAAAAAATATTACTGACTTAGTACACAGTATTAATTTAGAAACAAAAAATGTATTGAATAATGCAGAAAAAAGCACAAAAGTAATTTCAGAAGGAATAGGAGCATCAAAAGGTGCGATAGAAAAAATTGATGAAACGCTAACTTCTTTTGCTGAGGTAGAAGGTGGAGTAAAGAAAGTAATTAATATTTTAGGGACTCAAAAAGGAAATGTTGGACAGGTGTTACAAAAAATAAGCAGTATTGATGAGATTTTAAAAGAAACAAATAATCAAATACTCCATCATATAGAAGAGGCAACTGGAGTAGACAAAAAGCTTGAAGAAAGCGTAAAGGAATTAAATAATTACACTAAAAAAATATTATAATAAACGAATTAGTGTTAAAACCGTACAAACTTTAAGCTTGTACGGTTTTTTAGGTTTAAATATCACTAAGAGTATGAAATTCAAAATTTATGATATAATTTAGATAATAAAGTAAAATTATAACTAGAGAGGATATTAATAAGTAAATTGTAATTTAACAAACTTTAAATTTGATTGGAAGTGTAAATGTGAGCAAGGTAATATTGATTGTAGATGATGAAGAGAGAATTAGATTTTTAATAGATGCCTATTTAAAAAAAGAAGGATTCCGCGTTCTTCAAGCGGAAAATGGTGAAGTAGCACTTAAAATATTGGAAGAAGATAAAGTTGATTTTGTAGTTCTTGATATTATGATGCCTGTAATGGATGGTTGGACTACCTGTAGGGAGATTAGAAAAACATCTGATGTTCCAATACTTATGCTTACGGCAAAGGCAGAAGATGAAGATCAGTTACTTGGTTTTCAGTTAGGTATAGACAGTTATGTTACAAAACCCTTTAGTCCAAAAGTTTTAGTAGCTAAAATAAAAGCTTTACTAAAAAGATCCTATCCTGATGAACTAGAAGATACTAATTCACTTGATGGGCTTTATATAAATGAACAAAATCATGAAATAAAATTGGATGAAAAAGAAATATATTTATCTCCTAAGGAGTTTGAACTATTATGCTATTTCGTACGTAATAAAGATATAGTTTTAAGTAGGGAAAAAATTTTAGACTCAATATGGGGATTGGATTATGATGGGGATTTGAGGACAGTGGATACTCATATAAAAAGACTAAGAGAAAAACTAGGGGAAAAGGCGTACTTAATATCTACAATAAGGGGAACTGGTTACAAGTTTGAGGTTAAAAAATGAATTTAAAAGATATAAGATTAATAAAAAGTATTAACGAAAGTATAACTTGGAAATTATTTGTTGTAACTGTTATAGTTTTTATTATTTTTATAAGTAGTACTTTAGTAATTCAATCCGTGTTTTTTAGTCAATTTTATATAAGTAAAAAGGAAGATAACCTACAAAAAGGAATCGAAAAATTCAAAATTGCCTATGATAAATCAGAAGATGGTAAAAAAATAACAGATTTAATCAGAGATTTTGAAGAAAGTCATAATGCTAAGATAGTTATATTAGATAATAAGGGCAGAATAAAGTTTATTACAAAGTCTAATAGTGAGCGAAGTGATGCTGCTAGAATAAGGATCATTAATGAAACGATAAAAAACTGGACTTTAAGATCTGATATGCTTTCAGAAATGAGAGAAAATAACAAGTCTATTACTATATTAACTGAAAAAAATAATAATGAAATTAGAAGTATCATAAGTGCAATTCCAAGTAATAACAAAGATGAAATAATTTTTGCTATTACATCACTTCAGCCTGTAAATGAGGCTACTTATGTTATAAAAGAGTTTTATTTCTATTTTTATTTTGGAGCAATATTTTTAATTATAATATTATCTCTACTTTACTCGAATATGATTTCAAAGCCATTACTTCAGCTAAACAAAGCAGCCTCAAAAATGGCAGAATTAGATTTTTCTGATAAGCTTGTTATTCAAAGAGAAGATGAAATAGGAAGCCTAGCTACTACTTTAAGTTTTTTGTCGGATAACCTAGATAAAGCGTTAACGTCCCTTAAGGAAGCTAATGCAAAACTGGAAGAGGATATCGAAAAGGAAAGAAGAATAGAAAGAATGAGAAAAGAGTTTGTAGCAGCGGTTTCTCATGAGCTAAAAACACCAATAAGCCTTATAGGTGGTTACGCCGAAGGTTTAAAAGATGGAGTTTTTGAAGCAGAAGAAAAGGAATACTATATTGATGTTATTATGGATGAAAGTAAGAAGATGTCTAATTTAGTATCTGATCTGCTAGACTTATCTCAGCTAGAATCAGGAAACTTTAGATTAGTAAAAGAAAGGTTTTATATTAATGAACTATTGAAATACACAATAAAGAAGTTTGGGTCCCTAATAGATGAAAAAAATATAAAGCTAAAAGTAATTAAATTAGATGAAATATGTATATATGCGGATTGGTCAAGAATGGAACAGGTTGTTACTAATTTTATTACAAATGCTATAAGGCATACTGAAGAAAATGGACAGATTAACATTGGTATTGAAGAAATAGGGAATGACAAGTATCAGGTTTATATTGAGAATAGTGGAAGCCTTATACCTGAAGAGGAAAAGAATAAGATATGGGATAACTTTTATAAGATAGATAAGTCTAGGAATAGAAAGCTTGGTGGTACTGGTATAGGCCTTGCTATTGTTAAAAATATACTTATGTTACATGGATATGAATATGGGGTAGAAAATACAGAATATGGAGTCAAATTTTACTTTATTGTTAATAAATCCATGCAATAATAGGTCTGTTTAACCAAGAATTAAATTATAACTTAACTTCTAATAGCATTTAACAATTATAATTCAAATAGAAATTAGAACGATACTAAATAATAAGAAGTTGAATAAAATATACATCTAGCTTTTAGTAAAATATTGTCTTGTTAACTGTAAAAAGCAAATCATACAAAAGCTGTCGCTAGTAATAGCTACAGCTTTTGTATACTGTGAAGACAAGACCTTATAAACAAATCTTACATATAATATATTTTATATTAGTTATTTGCCATTAAGCAATGTTTATACATTTGTCAATAAATAAGTTAAAACTTACAAAAACATGAAAAGATTTAGTAAAAAAATAAATTAAATAGATTTAGAAAATCTTATTATTAAACTTATTAATTGTTTAAAAGAAAGTTATTAGCTTATTAAAGTAAAGTAGTTTACAATTTGTTAAATAATTTGTCACTGAACTGTAATGTTTTAGGTATAAGATAAACTTGAAACTATAAAGGGAAGGACGAAGAAAATGAATTTTAAGAATATAAAGCAGAGTAAATTAGGAGACTTTATATTATATAATGCAGACTTAATAATATTCTCGTATATAATATTTTTAAAATTAATGATCTATGCGAAGCAGATATCGCCAGAGTATTTATATACAAAAGTAGCATATCCAATTTTTGCTTCTATTTTAATATTGACAAGCTTTACGGTGCTTCTTAGCAAACAGAAGAGATTAAATTTATTGTTTTCCATGGATTTAATTATAAGCTTAGTTTTATTGTCTGATATAGTATATTTTAAGTATTTTAAGGACGTTACAACAGTTGCAGCTTTAAAAAATATAAAACTTTTGGGCGGGGTATCTTCTAGTGTAAGTAGTTTAATCAATTTAAAGGATTTTTTGTATTTAGCGGATATAGTCCTACTATTACCAGTACTAAAAATATATAAGAAGACTCCTCAAACTCAGAAAAAACCTTTTATTAAAAGATTTTCTGTTTTTATTCTCATGCTTATAATAGGACTTTTTATGAATGTGAAATCTGTGTACGCAGTTTCTAAGGATCAACCAACACTTTTAACTTCAATGAGTAATAGAATATATTTAACAAAAATGATAGGTAATCTAAACTTTCACGCAGTAGATGCCTTCAATTATGTGAGTACGAATGTTAAAAACTCAAAAAAGTTACCTTCGGAGAGAGAAGAAGAAATTAAAAACTTTTTAGTAGAAAACAATAATAATAGCACTAATTTAAAAGGAATAGCAGAAGGCAAAAACTTAATAGTTATTCAAGTTGAAGCCTTACAAAGCTTTGTTATTAACCAAAAGATAGGTGGACAAGAGATAACCCCTAACTTAAATAAATGGATAAATAAGAGCTTGTATTTCGATAACTATTTTTATCAAGTAGCAGGTGGTAATACTTCGGATGCAGAGTTTATGTCTAATAATTCATTGTACCCTGCAGAATCAGGCGCTGCTTATAATACTTATAGTAGCAACTATTATGATTCTTTAGCAAGACAGTTAAAGGAAAATAATTATTACACAGCAGCATTGCATGGTAATAATGAAGGCTTTTGGAACAGAAATGTAATGTATAAAGCCGAAGATTTTCAGGATTTTTATGGACAACATAGTTTTAATATTGATGAAGAAGTAGGTCTAGGTTTAAGTGATAAATCATTTTTAAATCAATCCTTAGATAAAATTAAGAGTTTTAAAGAACCTTACTATTCGTTTTTAGTAACCTTAAGTAGTCATCATCCGTATGACGATGTAAAAGCTTATGGAGATTTTAATGTTGGAGAATATGACAATTCTCTTTTAGGAAATTATCTAAAAAGTATTCATTATACAGATGAACAATTAGGAATGTTTTTAGATAAACTAGATAAAGAAGGAATTCTAAGTAACTCTGTAGTTGCTGTTTATGGAGATCATTTTGCAATTCCAAGAGAAGAAATAGATCAGCTTTACAAATTTGAAAATGTAAGTAATGCTAATGATTTAACTTGGTTTGAATATCAGAAAGTACCTCTAATAATGCATTTTCCAAATGATCAATATAAAGGTGTAAATCATACTTATTCTGGACAAATGGATTTATATCCAACGCTAGCGAACTTGTTTAATTTATCAAAAGATTATATGTTTGGTAAAGATATGCTTAATTCAAATAGTAATAAAGTAATCTTTAGAAATGGATCATTTACTGATGGAAACACGTTTTATATTTCTTGGACAGACACCTATTATGACATAAAAACCGGTAAGATGATCGAAGAAACTGAAGACTTAAAAAAGAAAAAGGAAGATGCTACAAAAGAACTTAAGTACTCAGATGATTTACTAAATCATAATTTATTAAAGACTTTTAAAGAGGAGATTAAGAATACGTTAAAGTAAGATTTATAGTGTTATCAAAGCCTTGAAAAATCAAGGCTTTTTTTGAAATTTAAAAGAATACTTTCAATTAAGTTTTTGACCTTAAATAACATAAATATTAGGCACTAAATTGATTAGTACCTAATATTAACAAATTTATTCTTTATTTTCTCTTATTATGAGATTTATAAAAAAGCTGGCAATATAGGGCCAACTTTTTTTAAGGAAAGTAATTCTCCCGCTAAGAAGAACAGCGCGAGTTTTTAAAGGATAACCGTGGAATATTGCTCAGTTATCCGCATTAATTATCTTCTTAGAACACGAAGTGCGTCAGCTACTTTTCTTGCAAAATTCAGAGGTTTATCAATTGACTCAAAGTGAATATACATAAGCCTTGGACATTCAAATAACCAGTGATTATGAAGTCCAGTAACCAAAATCCCGTGGCTTCTGAGTATAGTAATAAAATCATTAATTTCATCTTGGAGGATAACTGTTTCACCTAAATTAAGGGTTCTTCCTCTTTTATCCATGGACTCGAAAGAAAATAGAGCAGCTAAAGCTAATGGGGAACGAGTTCGTCTACCAAGTATTTGTGCATTTATATTTCTGTTAAATGTCACAACACATAGGTTATTTGTTGAAGTTAGAATTTCTGCCCCAAGTATTCTTGCAAATTCACTACAAACTGAACGACTATTACTCATATCAGATTCACTACAAGTTGAACGAGTAGTATTCATATCAGATTCACTATAAACTGAATGACAATTACCCATATTTATTCCCCCCACGTTTATTTTATAGAAAATCAAGACTAAGTTAGTTTGTAATTTATAGTCAAACTTGATTCCCTATGTAGTGTGAGGGATTATATTTGATACTATATTATGCAGCTTGTTTATAATGGTTCATAATTAATATCAGTATTTTGATTTCATAAATTAAAACTCTTACTTTAAACAACAATAAAAAGATAATTTTTTAGGTAGATTATTAAATTTCATAACTATAGTAATAACATTATCATTGTGTAAAGCTAATAGTAA
Source organism: Clostridium sp. CS1-1 (assembly GCF_056135525.1). Lineage (NCBI taxonomy): Bacteria > Bacillati > Bacillota > Clostridia > Eubacteriales > Clostridiaceae > Clostridium > Clostridium sp. CS1-1. The sequence continues at coordinate 2,080,166 of NZ_CM148680.1, forward strand.
AGCTGGCAGAATGTCAGAGAGTTTAAGTAAATTGAACATAGATACAAAATAGAATAAAAAAACATATAATGAGTCCCCCTTGTTATATAGCAAATAAGCATTGGTAGAAATACTAGTGCTTATTTCAATTGAAAATACTTATCAACAATATATTGTGGATAATGTGCATAATTAATACTATATATTGAGTATAGAAGTGAGAATGGGCTAGCTAACTACACAATTTATAAATGTAAAACATATAAGATTAGAATTTATATTGTTTTCTGAGAATGTGGAAAGAGTGCTAAAGGATAGGAATTTAGAATACCTTTATTGTTTTAGTAAGAGGTCAGAAATGGGAAACGATTGCAATAGTCTTAAAGAATACATGAAGGAAGTTATAAGAAGGTGAGTAGGGCATTGAGACAATTAAAATAATTCAATAAAAAAGGGATAATAAATATCCTTATAGAATAATAATACTAATGATAAAATATAGGAGGTATATTATGGGAATATTAGATGGATTAATGGGAAATGCTTCAGAATCGAATACAGAAGAGATTCAGAAAAAATATGCTAATATATTAGCGGAAAATGAGCAAGTAGAAAAAGCTTATAAACTATTAAGAGATATGTTTATATTTACTAATAAAAGGCTTATACTTGTAGACATTCAAGGAATGACAGGAAAGAAGATAGAATATCATTCTATCCCATACAAGAGCATAACACATTTTAGTATAGAAACATCAGGACATTTTGATTTAGATGCTGAACTAAAAATATGGATTTCTGGAACAGCGTTACCAATTCAAAAACAATTTAATAAGAGTCTAGACATATACGAATTGCAGTCCTTGTTAGCGACTTATGTATTTAAATAAATATAAATTAATTGAAGTTATTAAGAGAAATGGTTAAAAATCATCTCTCTTTTATTTTGCGTATAAAAAGTTATAAATTTGAAATAAATAAAATTAAGATTTTTGATGATTGATAAAGGATTGTAAATAGTTTGATTTAAGATCGTTAGACCTACCAGAGGAATAATGGATTCAATTATTTGATGCAGTCATAAGAACTGAGGTTATAGCCTATTTCAGTAGATAAAATACTTAAATATATATTAACATTTTTAATTAAAGAACATAGTCTATGTAGGAGGTAGATTTTATGAAAGTTATAGAAACAAATCTAAATTTTAGAGGATTAGCTTATGGTAATAAACCAAATAAAATAGTTTTACACCACTCAGAAGCTTCTAAGTGTACTATACAAGACATTCATCAGTGGCATTTAGCTAATGGATGGGCTGGATGTGGATATCACTTTTTAGTTAGAAAGGATGGAAGTATTTATAGAGGAAGACCAGAAAATGCAATAGGAGCTCATTGTCCTAGTGCTAATAGTAACAGTATAGGAATATGTGCAGAAGGTGAGTATATGACTGAAACAATGCCAGAAGCGCAAAATAAAGCTATCATAGAATTAGGACAGTACCTTAAAGGAAAATATTCTATAAGTAATGTGTATGGTCACAGAGAATTATATTCAACTGATTGCCCAGGTACTAATTTTCCGTTAAGAGAATTATCTAACTCTATAATGTCTGGAAGTGCTGTTTCAGTTACTATGTTAACTTCAACTACAGCACACACAGTCAAAAATCCTATATTATTAGAGCAAATAAAGTCTTTACAGTACAACTTTAATAAAGTAAAGGGTACGAGCCTAACTGTAGACGGTTTAGCTGGCATAAATACAATTAAGGCTGTAAATGCTTATGTTATAAATAGAGGCGAAAATAATAATATAATAAAGTGGGTACAGCAAAAATTACAGTTGTGGGGATATAAAGTGAAAACCATATCTGGAGTATATGATGAGACTACTTTCCAAGCTGTTACCGAATTGCAAAGAAATTGGGGACGAGATATAGATGGAGTTATTGGACCTAAGACTTGGGAGATATTCTTGAACAACTAATTATAGAGAGCTGTAAAAGGCTCTCTTTTATATAGAGCGTATCATAATCTACATCAAAATAAGCTTTCTTATTTTGAACTTGTTGTTCAACGTGTCATAGTGTGCTATTATATATTGAGTTGTGAACTAAGGAGTATACATAGAATTATAGGATAACTGAAATATAGGAGGACGAAATGATTAAAGCAATTTTATTTGATTTAGATGGAACTTTAATAAATACAAATGAGCTTATAATTGAAAGTTTTAAATATACTTTTAGTAAGTATTTAAAAAGAGAAGCATCAAGGGAGGAGATTGTAAGAACCTTTGGAGAACCTCTAAGAGAAACTATGGCCAAATATGACGAAGAAAATGCTGATTTAATGGTAAGTATATATAGAAACTATAATGAAGCTAAACATGATGAAATAGCTAGCACCTTTGAAGGAGTAGAGGAAGGTTTAAAAGCACTAAAAAGTAGGGGAATTAAGCTTGCAATAGTAACTTCAAAAAGAAGAGAATTGGCTGAACGAGGACTGAAATTAATAAACATATATGAGTATATGGATGTTATAGTTACTCCAGAAGATACGGAAAAACACAAACCACTTGGAGATCCAGCCTTAAAGGCTTGTGAGCTTTTAGATGTTTCTCCAGGGGAAACAATTATGATTGGAGATAGTCATAACGATATCCTATGTGGCAGAAATGCAGGATGTAGTACATGTCTTGTAAAATATACAGCACTTCCATTTAATGAGCTTATGGAGTATAAGCCTGATTTTGTTATTGAAAACATTAAAGAATTAGTTTCTGTTTGTAACTCCTTAAATAAGGATGTTGTATAGATAAGTAATCTCTTAAGAAAATCAATATATTGAGAAGTTCAAGTAAGCTTAGAGATACCTTTATTTCAACTTCTCAATATATTATTTTAATTTCTAAATAAAACTTGCTTAAGAAAAATAGTTTTATTTAAAAATTTAAATTATGCTGTACTGGTCAAAATTACGAGTCATTATCAGGTAAGTTTAATCCCATATCATCTACGTGAGTAAGATCAATATGAGTAAGATCTACTAGTCTGTGAGGTAAATCTAAATTAGGATCTTTTAAATCTCCGCCTAAACCTTTCATAATCTGTTTTGCTTTTTCTTCATCATTTCCTTCAACGTTTACAACTACTCTATAGTTTATATCAGTAATTTCTTCAAAGCCACCCATACCACTTACCATCGGGCTAGCAGCATCTAAAGGTCTTTTTGAAGGATCTCCTATAAGAGGACCTGAGCTTAAAACTAATGAAGAAAGACTTGGAGAATCTTCATTTCCAGGAAGAACGGTGTTATTTCCAGTATTAAACTCAACATAATGGTCATTTATATCTGCTACTGCATTTTTAAAACCCTCACTTTTTAGTCTTTCTACTGCTTCATTGGCATTTTTAATTCCTTTAAAATACGCTTCTAGTTTCATAGTTACCTCCTATATATATCATAACTTTAAGTTATTTTCTCTCGCAATAAAGAATATTATTCTATATAGTAATAATAGATTTATATGGTAAAATGTTAGAATAAATCTAGATTTTAAGAATAATTTTTACTTTAACATATTTAAAGACAAAACCACAAAATATCTCTAAAATTTTTTGTAGTTTAGATACTTGAATTTGATGAAAGGAGTTATTAATAATGAAAGTATACTATTTATCGGTATTATTAGTTATAGTATCCAATACTATTTATCATGTATTTCAAAAATCAATTCCGGATGCAGCAAACCCGTTCACTTCGCTAGTGGCTACATATGCAGTAGCTTTAGTATTAACAATTATTGCTTTTTTTATATATCCTTCAAATACAGGATTTGTAGAATCATTTAAAAAGCTTAACTGGTCAAGTTATGCATTAGGAGCCTCAATTCTTGGACTAGAATTAGGATTCTTATTGGCCTATAGAGCGGGATGGAATATAAGTTTAGCTGCTCTCTTTACAAATGTCTGTGTATCGGTTTTGCTTATTCCTATAGGGATACTACTGTATAAAGAACATATTTCTTTAATAAATATAATAGGGATTGTTCTAAGTATAGCAGGAGTTGTTTGTATATATAAAAAGTAAGAGGAATCATTAACAATTATAAAGAGGTGACAAGAAGCATGAAAGCAGATGCGGTTTTTGAAGGAGGAGGAGTGAAGGGAATAGGATTAGTTGGAGCTATTTGTTGTCTTGAAGAGAAAGGATTTGAATGGTATCGTTTAGCGGGATCATCTGCAGGAGCAATGATTGCAGCGCTTTTAGCTGTAGGATACTCAGGAAAAGAATTGAAAGAAATAATGATTAATTTAAATTATAAGGACTTTTTGGATAAAAGAAAGCTAAAATTAGTGTCATTTGTATCAAAATCATCGTCACTCTTTAAAGATAAAGGGATACATTCTGGTGACCCTATAAAGAGAATTATGGCAGAACTTCTTGAAAAAAAGGGTAAAATTAAGTTTAAAGATATAAGTATTAATGGTAGGTCTAGATTAAAAATAATTGCCTCGGATATTACTCAAAAAAATATGTTAATACTACCAGATGATATTTCTAGATATGGAATAGATCCTATGGAATTTGAAATTGCAGAGGCGGTTAGAATGAGTATTAGTATTCCGTTTTATTTCAGGCCGATTAAGTTTAACTATAATGATATATATAGCTATATTGTTGATGGAGGTATTCTAAGTAATTTTCCTATATGGATATTTGATGTGGACAATACTCCAAGATGGCCGACCTTTGGATTTAAACTTGTGGGTGATAGAATTAGCTATACATCTGTAGGTAAAACTGATTTAATATCATTTTTGCTAGATGTTGTTGATACAATGATAAATAGAAATGAAGAGATATTTATAAAAGACAAAGATGCAGTTAGAACCATATTTATCCCAAACCTAGGAGTTTCAACCGTAGATTTTGATATAACAAAAGAAATGAAGTTAAGAATTTTCAAGTCAGGTTATAACAGCGCAGAAAAATTTTTGAATAATTGGGACTTTCAAAAATATATACAAAAATACAGACGATAACAATTCTATAAACAAGCTAAAGAATGATATAACAGGATATTTTAAAGCCTTGTCATACAATATACTTAACGAGAATACTAATTTGTAAAGTAAAATTATTGAATAATAAATTAAATAATAGTCTTAAAGCCGAACAGATAAGGAGTCATTATGATAAATAATAAGGTTAATAAAAGTGGAAAGTTGAATAATGTAACTGAACTAAAAGATGAGGTAATAGAAGCAACTAAAGAATATGTTAGAAATGAGCTAGAAGGTGAAGGGTCAGGACATGACTGGTGGCATGTTTATAGGGTTTGGAAAAATGCAATAAGTATTGCAACAGGCGAAAATGCTGATTTGTATACAGTTGAGTTGTCAGCGCTTTTGCATGATATAGCAGATTGGAAGTTTTGCAATGGAGATGATACTGTAGGGCCGAAAGTTGCTGCTGAATGGTTAAAAAGTCAGAATGTTGATGAAGAAAGGATTAAACACATAAGTGACATTATAAAAAACTTATCTTTCAAAGGTGCTGGTGTTAAAAATGAAATCAAAACTATTGAAGGCAAGATAGTTCAGGATGCAGATAGATTAGATGCTATTGGTGCTATAGGTATAGCTAGAACTTTTGCATACGGTGGTCATAAAGGAAGGGAAATGCACAATCCCTATATCAATCCAGAATTTCATCAAAGCTTTGAACAATATAAAAATAGTCAAGGAACAACTATTAACCATTTCTATGAAAAGCTTTTGCTCCTAAAGGATATGATGAGCACAGAAACAGCGAAAAAAATAGCACTGAAGAGACATGAATTCATGGAGGAATTTTTAAAGCAATTTTACATAGAATGGAATGGAGCGGAAAAGTAAAATAATAAATATGTAAGGGGTGGTTTAATAATTTAAACCACCCCTTACATATTTATTATTTTACTTGGCAAGTACTATTCACCACAACCTGAGCAGCTGCTTCCACAACCGCCATCAGCTTGTATTTCTGTTTCTATACTTAAACCACCGCGGCCATTCTCGCTACCACTCTTTATAGTAAAAGCACCATATTGGTTTATTAGGTCTTTTTCAACTAAGAACTTAGTGTCTTGAATTTGTACAACTATATCATTAGCCTTTTGTTCATCCAGAACAAGATTAAATGATGGACCGCTTCAGCCCATACCTGCTAAATAAATTCTAATTACATCAGTTGTAATATCATTTGATTTTAAAAGTTCTTGAAACTCTTTATAAGCTACATCGCTCATATTCACAGCTGCCATGTATATTACCTCACTTCTCGTTTTATTTTATAGTTATTTGTGAACTTGCTCTACTCATAAGGCAATAGAGCTTTCTGCATCGATGACCTCGAAACCTATTATCATCGCAGGCTTAATGTCGATAGTTATTATCGTATTTAAGTCAAGTCTTATGTTATAAATAAAAGATAACTAATAGTGTTTAATTATAATTTTAAACTAAGACTTCTATTTAATTATAATAATATAAAATAATAAAATTTTCAAGTATAACAAAATTAAATATGTTTAATTTATTATATTTAAAATTTTTTTTGTTGTTACAATTTTAATTTCGAAACTTTAATACTAAAAAATTTTAAACTATAGATATGTATTTAAAACTTTTTATAAAAAGTTAAAAATGTATTCCTTAATGAAGTGATAAAAAACAAAACAAATATAAAAGTTTACTAATATTATTATATTAATTATATATATAAATACATCTAATTTTCGTATAAATCAAATTTTTGTAAAAATAAGTTGAATTAAAACATTAAATCTTCTGAAATGTAGGGTTTATTATTTAGGGATTCAACTAAAATTCAATAAAAAAAAGATTCTATTAATTTTAATATTTTCAAAACAGGAACAATTGATTGTTAATAATTTAATTATATTTAAAAAATAAATATAAAAATTATAATAATAAGTAAAATAGACGTTTTAAACGATAACACGAACAATGAGTGGCGAAAATTGTAGGAAAATTAAAGAAAAAAACGTATAGCAAAATAATTGTTTTCATGATAAAATATTCACGAAGGCAAGAAGATAATACATATCCTTCATTCATTCCACAAATAAAAATATATATACAATTCGAAAGGGGAAAATACACAAATGGAAAAGGGAAAATACTTAGCAGAAACAAAAAAAGCACTAACACCTCTTTTAGCAATAGAAGAGGCAGCAAGATGTCTTTTGTGCCATGATGCGCCATGCAGCAAAGCATGTCCAGCAGGCACAGATCCAGCAAAATTCATACGTTCATTACGTTTCAGAAACTTAAAGGGTGCGGCTGAAACAATAAGAACTAACAATCCACTTGGAGGAGTATGTTCAAGGGTATGTCCTTATGACAACTACTGTGAAGGTGCTTGTAGCAGATGTGGAATAGACAAGCCTATTAGAATCGGAGAGTTACAGAGATATATAAGTGACCACGAGCAAGCTATAGGTATGGAAATTCTTCAAAAAGTTGAATTAAATAAAGAAAAGGTAGCTGTAATCGGTTCAGGTCCAAGCGGTCTAACTGCTGCAGCAAGTTTAGCACAAAAAGGATATAAAGTAACTGTATTTGAGGAAAAAGATATTTTAGGCGGATTTTTAAGTTATGGAATTCCTCCTCAAAGATTACCTCAAGAAGTTGTTGAAAATGAAATAAATTATATAAAAGCACTAGGTGTTGAATTCAAAACTAACGTTAAAGTTGGAAAAGAGATCAGCGTAGATGCTTTAAGAGGAGAAGGTTACAAAGCATTCTTAGTAGCTTGTGGAATACAAAAAGGTAAGAGTATAGATGTTAAAGGCGCAGAATTAGAAGGCGTTATTAACGGAGTAGATTTCTTAGCAGAAGCTAAAATTAAGAATGGTGAAGTTGCAGTAGGTAAGAGTGTAATCGTTATTGGTGGCGGAGACGTTGCTATGGACTGTGCTTCAACAGCAAAACTTCTTGGTGCAGAAGATGTTAAAATTGTTTATAGAAGAACAATAGAAAAAATGCCTGCAAGCACAGAAGAAAGAGAATACATCCAACAACACTTAAATATTCCTATATTTACAGGCTTCAAGCCAGCTGAAATAGTTGGACAAGACGGTAAAGTTATAGGATTAAAAGCTGAAGGAATGTTTGATGCTTCAACAATGCAATTAGCAGCTGATATGGTTATATTTGCTGTTGGACAAGAAGCAGAAGATGTAAATGCTATAACAACTCTAGACGTAGAAGATGTATTTGCATCTGGAGATATAGTTGAAAGCGACAAAACTGTTGTACAAGCAGTAGCATCAGGTAAAATAGCTGCAGAAAAAATCGAAGCTTACTTAATAGAAAAATCAGGAGTAGATGAAGCAGCATCAGCTAAGGAGGGTGTAAGATAATGAAAAAGAAAGATCTTTCAATAGAGTTTTGTGGAGTAAAATTTGAGAACCCATTTTTATTAGCATCATCACCAGTTGGAAACAACTATGAAATGTGTGCTAAAGCATTAGAAACTGGTTGGGGTGGAATAGTATTTAAAACTGTTAACTCAGAAAAAATGATAGAAGTATCACCACGTTTTGATGCAACTAGAAAAGAAGGAACTCCTTTCGTAGGATTCAAAAACATGGAGCAAGTTGCAGAGCATTCATTAGAAGAAAACTTAAGAGACATGAAGAAACTTAAAGAAAATTATCCAAATAAGGTTCTTATAGCTTCGATAATGGGATCAAGTGATGAAGAATGGACAAGATTAGCACAACAAGTAACAGAAATTGGAGCTGACATCATAGAGTGTAATTTCTCATGTCCTCAAATGACAACTAGCACAATGGGTTCAGACGTTGGACAAAACCCAGAATTGGTTAAGCAATACTCAGCAGCAGTAAGAAGAGGAACTCATCTTCCAGTACTTGCTAAAATGACTCCAAACATAGGAAACATGGAAATACCAGCAAGAGCTGCAATTGAAGGTGGAGCTACAGGTATAGCTGCTATTAATACAATAAAGTGTATAACTGGAGTAGACTTTGATAAGAGAGTTGGTCTTCCAATAGTAAATGGAAAATCATCAATATCAGGATACTCAGGAAAAGCTGTTAAGCCAATTGCATTAAGATTTATAACTCAGATGAAACAAGATTCGGTACTTAAAGATGTACCTGTAAGTGGTATTGGTGGAATTGAAACTTGGGAAGATGCTCTTGAATTCATAATGCTTGGATCAGGAACAGTTCAAGTTACAACAGCAATCATGCAATATGGATACAGAGTTGTTGAAGATATGATAAGCGGATTACAATACTTCATGGAAGAAAAAGGTGTAGAAAATCTTCAAGAATTAGTTGGCTGTGCACTAGATAATATGGTACCATGTGATAACCTAGATAGAGATTATATTGTATATCCAAGATTTGATCATAACGATTGTATAGGATGCGGAAGATGTTATGTTTCATGTTATGATGGAGGCCACCAAGCTATAGTTTGGGATTCTGAAACTAGAAAGCCATCACTTAATAAAGATAACTGTGTAGGATGTCACTTATGTTCGTTAGTATGTCCTATCGAAAACTGTATAACTAAAGGGGATATCAAATTTAAGGATTTCGGAGTTGAAAGAGAAATAGCTCTTTAGTATAATATTCATTAGGGAAAATGGCTGTTTAATTTTGGGGGAATAAAAAGGAGAAAAGTTATGGATGGAATAATTTCAGGTGCTATAAGCATGGGAATCCTAGCTTGGATATGGGCTAACTTAAGTGCGGCTATCGGAGCTTCAACATGGGCAGGATTTATGGGCACTACAACTTATTATGCATCAGGCGAAAGATTTATTAAAGGGTGGATTAAATGTGTAGTAGCAAATATGGTTGGCGTACTTTGGGCTATAATTTGTGTAGAAGTATCAAAATCACTCAATCTTCCTAACATAGTTGCTATTATGACAGGGGTTATTTCCTTTGGTATAGTTGCACAGGCTAAATGGAAACATTTATCATTTGTACCAGGTGTATATATTGGATGTTCAACAACTTTTGGTATGCTTGCTTTAAATAACTCTTATTTCACTACAGCATCAGTACTTTTGATGGGATCTGTTGTAGGATTGCTTTCAGATGCTGGCGGAGAATTATTAGTTAGATTAACTAATAAGAAAAAGTCAAATGTAGAAGAAGAACTAAAAAAAGAAGCATAGCTATTGACTACTTGTTCATCCATAAGAGATAGATGTCTATCTCTTATGGATGAATTTGTTCAATAATAGCTAACCATTACTAAGCTTTTCATGCTAATAAACGGAGTAAAGCGGCGATTAGCTCATGGATATGCTTGAATAAAAGTTGGAAATTTTTGAATTTTCTTATTCTAACTTTTTATTGAACTTCATAAATTATAGAAGTCCTATAATAACGATTCTTAAACAATTCTAAAATTAAAATTTCTAATATATTTATCCTTTATTAGGGGGGGGAATGTTAAATGAGTAAATTTGATTTAGTAGTAAAAGGCGGAACTGTAGTAACAGCTTCTGATATTTTTAAAGCTGACTTAGGTATTAAAGATGAAAAAATTATTGAAATTGGAATAGAACTAAATACTGAAGGAGCGGAAACTGTTGATGCAACTGGTAAGTATGTATTTCCAGGTGGAATAGACCCACATACACATATGGACATGCCGTTTGGCGGAACATATTCAAGCGATGACTTTAAAACTGGTACTATTGCAGCAGCTTGCGGAGGAACTACAACAATAGTGGATTTTGCGATTCAGCAAAATGGAAAGTCCCTAAAGGATGCAACAGATACTTGGCGTGAAAAAGCAGATGGAAAAGCTGTAATAGATTATGGTATTCATATAAGTGTTACAGATCTGAATGACAACGTTTTAAATGAAATGCCTGAAATAATAAAACAAGGATATTCGAGCTTTAAGATGTTCATGACATATGATGGATTAAGAGTAGATGACGGTACAATAATAAGAACTTTAACGAAAGTAAACGAAAATGGTGGACTTGCTTGTGTACATGCAGAAAACTATTATGTTATTGATTACCTTACTAAAAAGTTCCGTGAAGAAGGAAAGGGAGAGCCAATATACCATGCATTATCCCGTCCTGATTTAGCTGAGGGAGAGGCAGCAGGAAGAGCTATAAAGCTTGCTAAAATTGCTAATGCACCTCTTTGTATAGTTCACAATAGTTGTGATGCTTCAGTGTCCGAGATAGCACGTGCTAGAGCAGAAGGTTACCCAATAATCGGAGAAACTTGTCCTCAATACTTATTATTATCAGAAGACAACTACAGAGAGCCAGATTTCAACGGAGCTAAGTACGTTATGTCACCTCCATTAAGAGATAAAAAGAACTGGCCAGCAATGTGGAAGGCTTTAAAAGACAATACTGTACAATTCGTTGCTACAGACCATTGTCCATTCTTTATGAAACAAAAGGAAATGGGAAAAGATTTCTTTGCTCAGATTCCAAATGGAGCTCCAGGAGTAGAGCTTAGAATGTCATTAATGTACACCTATGGAGTAGCAGAAGGAAAAATTGACCTTAACAGATTTGTACAAGTTACATCTACAAATGCGGCTAAGGTATATGGAATGTATCCGCAAAAAGGTACTATTGCGGTTGGTAGTGATGCTGACTTAGTAGTATTTGATCCAAATGTTGAACTTACAGCAACACAATCAATGCTTCATGAAAATGTCGACTACACACCTTATGAAGGTTTCAAATTAAAAGGTGCTCCAGTAGTTACAGTAAGCAGGGGAAATATAGTTGCTAAAGATGGTCAATTTGTAGGAAAAGAAGGAGCAGGTAAATTTGTAAAGAGAGGCGCTCCGACTTTAATTTAGTGTTTTAACCTATCGGGCATCGAAAATAGCCAACCTGTACGAGAGTATATTTTGGAAAAGATGTCTCAGTATTAAAATAAAATTTAAATTGCATAATCACTTATAAACCCGTAAACCCTAAAAATAAAAGAGAACTTTTGATAATGAAAGAGGTATTCTTTCACTGAAATTGTTTGTAAACCCCGTATAAATTCATTTATGCGGGGTTTTTTAGAATACTTAAAAAAATAAAAGTGTTGTTAGAATTGGTTGTATCTATTTTTGAACATTAACATTTTGCTTACTAGATTAAAATTAGAGAATGTTTTCCTGATATTTTTATATTTATTCGATGACTAAACATTAGATGTGGTTACCCTCATCAGATGTCAAGAACTCTGTTTATGTGGTAAAATTATATTGTATACAATAACTAAGGGGGAGTAGGTATGAAAATTAGAACTAGAGCGGGTGCTATTATTTTCAATAACGAAAATAAGCTTCTTTTAGTAAAGCATAGAGATCCAGAAACGGGGGAGACTTGGTGGATGTTACCTGGAGGTGGAATTGACGCCGGTGAAAGCGCCGAGGATGCAGTGATAAGAGAGGTTAAGGAAGAATGTGGTATTGATTGTATTCCAAAGGATATTGTATATGTTCGTGAATATGTAGAGTGGCAAAAGGAAACACACCATATAGCTTTATTCTTTACTGCAGATGCAGTAGATTTTAATATCAAAACAGGAATAGATCCGGAATTTTCTATGGAAAAACAATTAATAATTAAAACAGATTTTTTATCTGAGGATGATGTAAAGAACATGAAAATTGATATTTATCCTGAAATTTTAAAAGATGAGTTCTGGGTGGATTTTAAGCTAGGATTTCATGGGCACAAGGTATATCTCGGCCAACAAGAATAATTCTAGAAGTTTAGTTATTACTAGATCATGTATGTAATTTAAGTCTTAAAATCAGATAATAAATTTTATTTTATAAATGGCCAAGAATTAATGAATATCAGTACTTAATAATTAATAAAATCTTATATGGAGTTCATAAAGTTAAACTCGAATCATAAGAAGCTAGAGGATAACCTGATTCTTTGTGAATGAATCCAAGGGTACAGCTAACTTTGAATAAGTGAGAATTGAAGTGGCAGCAGTTGGATAAGTAATATAAGGAGTGTAGCAATGAAATTATTAAACATTATTAGTACGATAAAAAAGAGAGATTTGTTAATTATTCTTGGCCTAATGTACTTAAGTACACTGACGGTATTTGGTATAGCGTATTGGAGAATCGCAAATATTTCTTCTGGAGAATTTTTTGTGTTTCAAAATGATATTAACATTAATACAAAAATAAATGTCTTTAAAAAAAATCTTAAGTTAAATATATATAATAGGGATTTCAATAATACTATAAGTGAATTAATTAGCTCTGAGGAATACAGAAGGTCAATAGTTAAGCTAAATGTAAATGAAGAAAAAAATGAGGATAAGAACTTTTTTATTTTTACTTTGGACAAACCATTAGGCGAGGTATGGGCTAATTACTATTATCTCCTATTTCAAGGAAAAGGAATAACCCATATGAGAATAGATAGTGCAGAAGAGCAAGTGATAAATAATAAGTTTCATACACATAAATTAAAAATATCCTTATATAGAATAAATACAAATAACAAGGACGATAACTTTATTCTTTATAAAAAGCAAGATAAAAATAGGTTCGAAAAAAAAGAGACAACAACTATATGGGTAAAGGACTATAATATTATTAGTACTGAACTTTTTGAAAAAGAGTATTGCTATTTTCCATTAAGCTTTTACTTTACAAACCTTATAGAAAATTCTATTTCCTTTATAGATGAAAGCCCAATTGTTTTAAAAGGTGTAGCAAACGGAAGTTTTAAATATCCTCTATGGAACTTTTTGTATTTTAGTGCCGTAACTATAACAACTCTAGGATATGGAGATATTCTGCCTAATTCAACATTAGTTCGTGTGCTTGTTATGTTTGAAACAATTTTTGGAGTGGTTATTATTGGTATGTTTGCATCTTGTCTATTTTGGAGTAAAAAAAACTAATTATTTAAAAATTTGTAAATAAGGGTTACAATATTAGTAAGAGGAATACAGAGAGGAGATGCTATAATTGACGGAAAAATTATTTTATACTAACCCATATTTAAAAGAGAGTGAAGCAGAGGTAAAAGATATAATCGAAAAGGATAATAAAATCTTAGTAATTTTAGATAAGACTCCTTTTTATCCTGAAGGGGGAGGGCAACCATCGGATACTGGTGAAATTGGCGATGCTAAAGTTACTTATGTTTATGAAAAAGATGGTGTAATATATCATCAAGTTAATAAGGTACCTGAAGATAAAACGGTTAATTGTAGAATAGATTTTGAAAGACGGTTTGATCATATGCAACAGCATAGTGGAGAGCACTTACTGTCTGGAGCGATTTATAAGCTATTTCAAGGTGCCAACAAGGGGTTTCATTTAGGTGAAGATTACGTTACTATAGATATCGATTTAGAGGCCATGACTGAAGAAATGGTTAAAATGGCAGAGGATGAAGTGAACAATTATATTTTTAGAAATATAGATATTTGTACATATATAGTGTCAAAAGAAGAAAGTGAAGAACTTCCATTAAGAAAGAAAATAGATGTGAGTGAGGATTTAAGAATAGTAGAAGCCAAAGATATGGATTGCTGTCCATGTTGTGGAACTCATGTGCTTAAAACTGGTGAAATAGGAATTGTAAAGGTTATTAAGACTGAACGATATAAAGGTATGACTAGAATATATTTGAAATGTGGAAATAGGGCATTAAAAGATTTTCAAAATAAGCAAAACATAATAACTAAGCTAAATAGGTATTTATCTTCTGATGACAATAATTTAGTTCAAAGGGTGGAAAGTCAGTCCTTAGAAATTGAAAGAATGAGAAAGGAATTAAACAACCTACGAAAAGCATCAGCAGAAACCGAAGTGAAAGGTATAATTGGGAATGAGAAAAATAATCTTGTAGTTAAGAAATATGAAAATAAAACCTTTGAGGAAGTGCAACTTATTGGAACATTACTAGTAGCGAATAGTTATATGGTCATTTTAGGGTCTATTTTAGAAGGTAAAATCCTATTTGAAAACAATACTAGCTCAGAAGTTAACTGTGGTAAATTATTTAAAGAAAATATAAGAGAGTTTAATGGCAAAGGTGGAGGTAATGCTAAAAGAGCACAAGGCACTTTTGAAAACAAGAACGATCTAATTAATTTTATAGATTTTATATATTCTTATGTAAGTAAATTAGTATAGTGATGGATCTATAGGTCCTGTATTTATGCTTTTACCAAAGGATTATATATTTTGGTATTCCTTTGAACTCTATGAAAGAGGAGATTTTCATGACTATGTTTCTGGATTTCTTTAGCTAAGAAGCGAATTGATTTATACCTAGTTCTTTGGTAAACACATTATATTGAATGATTAATTGAATTGTGATAAAATTTTAACATAATTATAAGGTAACATAGGCTCTATTAAGCTTTAAAGAGCCTTATGTTACTTTCATACTAAGGTATCTTCAAAAAATGACTAATAAGTAGGCTACTGTATATCTTATGCTATACTATGCCGTCAGAATATGTTCATATAAAAACTATTAAAGATATCTATCTGGGGTGTCATACCTTTGAAATGTTATTTTAGGTGACTAATTGTTTTGTAACTGAATGGAGTGATTTTATGAGGAAATTTGGAACTGCAGTAATTTTATGTGGTGGTAAGAGTAGTAGAATGGGATTTGATAAGAGTAAGATAAGAATTGGTGAAAAACTGTTAGTAGAGTTAATAGCAGAACAATTAGAAGATGCATTTGAAGAAATCGTACTAGTGGCAGAGGATTGCGGTAAATTTCAAAATTTGAAATACACTGTTCTGGAAGATTTGAAGAAAAACTATGGTCCTGCAGGAGGAATATATACTGGCTTAAAATTTGCGTCATCAAAATTTGTGTTCTTTATAGCTTGTGATATGCCGATAATAAACATCAAGTATATAAAGTTTTTGATTGAAACCGCTGGAAAAATGGATTGTGATGGGGTAATACCTAAGAATAAAGATTGGGTTGAACCGCTTTATGCTTTATATTCGAAGGACCTTATTGGGGAGTTTGAAAATGGGATAGAGAAAAACAACTTAGTTCTCTATAATATTATAAAGAATTCTCAGATACACTATATTCCTGATGAGGTCACAAAAGAGTATGACAGAGAAATGAGGATGTTTTCTAATTTAAATTACACTAAGGATCTAGGGATTTTAGAGGAGATGTGTAATGGGTTGAAATATAAAACAGATGAAATAAGTGATTCGCTTGATATTTAATAGAAGCAAAGAATTGCGTAGTTAATTGTAGCAGCAATGGACTAGTGATTAAATTAATAATTTGCTGGGGTGGTTTTATGTTAATTGTTAGGATATGTGTGGGAAGTGCCTGTCATCTTAAAGGGTCATATGATGTGATTAAATGCCTTCAAGAATTAGTTAAAGATTATAAACTAGAAAGTAAGGTAGAACTTAAAGGAGCATTTTGTTTGGGTAATTGCAAAGACGGAGTTTCTGTAAAAATTAATGATGAAGATACTATATACTCAGTTAGAAAGACAAATGTTGAAGAATTTTTCAAATTACAGGTTCTGGGGAGGATTCAATAATGAAGTATATGGATTTTTCAAGAGCAAACTGCAAGAACTGTTATAAGTGTTTACGTTCATGTCCGGTAAAAGCAATAAAATTTAGAAATGAACAAGCTGAAATTGTTGAAGAGAGGTGCATTGCTTGTAGTCATTGTCTTTCTGTATGTCCCCAAAATGCAAGACATATTGTAAGTGATATAAATAGAGTTAAAGAAGCAATAAATACTGGCAAGAGAGTAATTGCAAGTGTGGCTCCCTCTTTTGCAGGTTATTTTGATATGGAGGCAAGTGAGTTTTCCGGATTACTTAAGAATTTGGGCTTTATATACGTAGAGGAAACAGCTGTTGGAGCTAGTTTGGTATCAGAACTTTATAAGGAACACATAGAAAAAAGTAGTAATAGTAACTATATTACAACTGCATGTCCATCAGCTAATTATTTAGTAGAAAAATATTATCCTGATTTAATCCAGTACATGATACCTGTAGTTTCACCTATGATTGCGCATGGAAAAATATTAGGTGAGACATATGGCGAGGATAGCTTCATTGTATTTATAGGGCCTTGTATGGGAAAGAAAATTGAATCTGAGGGCTTTATAAATAAAGAAGTAATGGATGCAGTTCTCACTTTTGATGAAATTTTAGATTGGGTAGAAGAGCTAAAGATAGACTTAAGCAAAATAGAACAAAAAGATTTTGATAGAATATCCTACAGTAATGGGAGAATCTATCCACTTTTTGGCGGAATTGTACAAACTATAGAATCTGAATTGAAACAAAAGAATTTAGAGGCAATATCAGTTAGCGGAATAGATGAATGTATGGAGATTTTTAGAAGTATACAAAAGGGTGAAATAAAAGATACATTTATTGAGGTTAGTGCATGCAAAGGAAGCTGTATAGGTGGCCCTAAAATGATAGAAAATGAAAAGGGATACTACAAGAGGAAAAACAAGGTTAAAAACTATATTAAAAATAGTACTTCAATGGATAATGCTGGTGAAGTATTTCTAAATAATATAGATTTTACTAGATCTTTTATTGATAAAAGTATTTTAAAAGAGTACATAAATCCTAGTGAAATAGAAAAAGTAATGAGGGAAATGGGTAAATATGACGTTGAAGACGAACTAAACTGCGGTGTGTGTGGCTACAATACTTGCAAGGAAAAAGCACAGGCCATAATTGAAGGAATGTCAGAACCTAATATGTGTTTGCATTTTATGAGAAGTAGAGCAGAGAGCCTAGGAAACGTAATGTTCGAAAATTCTCTAAGTTGCATTATTCTCTTAGATGGAGATATGAGAGTTAAGGAAATGAATCCGGCAGCAGAAAAGGCCTTTATGGTTAAAGCAGAAAGTATAAAAAATAAACCGATATCAGTTATTATAGATAATGAAGATTTTAAATATGTAAGAGAAACAAAAAATAATATTAACAGTAAAAAAGTTTTTTATCATAAGTATAATTTAAACTTCTTAGAAACAGTAGTTTATCTCTCGGAGCAAGATTTGGTAATGGTTGCGCTTGTAGATATTACAGAAGTGGAGCAGAACAAAAAAAGACTATTGGAATTAAAAGAAAATACTATAAATGCTGCACAACAGGTTATAGAAAAGCAAATGAGAGTTGCACAAGAGATTGCTAGCTTACTTGGAGAAACTACAGCGGAGACAAAGATGACATTAACTAAATTAAAAAAGATTGTTGAAGGAGAAAATGAGAGTATACTGTGAGGTGATACTTAAATGAGTTTTTTTATAGATGTTGCATACGACACTTTAGTTAAACATGGAGAAGAGTTAGCTGGAGATATGATTAATGTAATAAGAATGGAAGACTGCACTATAATAGTTATGGCTGATGGACTTGGAAGTGGGGTAAAAGCTAACATTTTAGCTACTCTGACATCTAAAATTGCCGGTACTATGCTTAGGGAAGGAGCAGACATATACGAAACTGTAGATACAATAGCTAACACTTTACCTGTATGTAAGGTACGAAACATTGCGTACTCAACTTTTACTTTAATTAAGATTTATGAGAATGGTAATGCTTATATTGCTGAGTATGATAATCCACCTGTATTTATAATAAGAAATGGTGAAAGCTTGAGTGTCAACAAAAAGGAATTAATCATAAATGGAAGGATAATTAAAGAAAGCAAACTTATGCTAAGAGATGGAGATATAATAACTGTAGTAAGTGATGGAGTAATTCATGCAGGGCTTGGTGACATATTAAATTTAGGATGGCAATGGGTAGATGTGGATAGATATCTTAAGAAAAGGTCCTACGAAAGCAGAAACGCTAAAAGCTTAACAAAGGATTTATTAGAGGCTTGTTATGATTTGTATTACGGAAAACCAGGAGATGACACTACAGTAGTTTCAATAAAAGTTAGAAATCCTTCTTATGTTAACCTATTTACTGGGCCGCCTAAAGATAAAAAAGATGATAGTAAGTTGATTAAAGAGTTTATAAATAGCAAAGGAAAAAAAATTATATGTGGAGGAACTGCTGCTAATATTGCAGAGAGAGAGCTAAATAGGAAGCTTAAGGTAGATATTGATTGTCTTAATAAGGACATACCTCCAATAGCTAGGATGGATGGTATACACTTAATTACAGAAGGGGTTTTGACCTTGAGTAAAGCTATAGAGAAAATAAAGATATTTTCAGATCCATTTTCTAAAAATAATATTAACATGGATTTTAGTGGAGAAGATGGAGTTTCTAAGCTTGTTAAAGTATTAATCGAAGATTGTACCCATTTGAATATATGGGTAGGTAAGGCAGTAAATCCAGCACATCAAAATCCAGATTTTCCTATAGATTTAAGTATAAAACTTAAGCTGGTAGAAGAATTATGTATTTTAATGAAGTCACTAGGAAAGAATGTAAATATTAATTATATCTAATAGGTAGAATATCTTAATTTAAAATGTATCTTAAAGAATATGATAATTATTTAAGAGTATGTTGAAAAAAGAGTAACAGGCAAATTAAACCATAAGAGGGTCGGTTTAATTTGCCTGTTAGTATTTAAATGGTTTTAGGGTTTAGGGCTAACTAATTAATACTCACGCTTAAAGTATTTAGTGTGAAGTAATTCATGAGATTTTTCGCTATAAGGCTTGCCTAAATATTCCTCATAAAGCTGAATTATAGCTGGATTATTGTGAGATTTTCTTAGAGGCTTACTTCTATCCTCCTCGTATAGTGCGTGAGCTCTCTTGCCTAGAATATCGTAGTCTCCATGAATATATGGTTGGCCACCACCATCAATGCATCCACCAGGACAAGCCATTATTTCTATCATTTGATAGTCAGCTTCTCCGGATCTTATTTTATTTAAAAGCTTACGAGCATTTCCAAGGCCACTCGCAATTGCAGCTTTTACTTCTAAGTCTTTAATCTTTATTGTGGCTTCTCTGATACCATCAAAACCACGAACAACTTGGAATTCTACATCGTCTAACTCTTCACCAGTAATCCACTCATAAGCTGTACGAAGAGCTGCCTCCATAACACCACCAGTAACACCAAATATAACACCAGCTCCAGTAGATTCCCCAAGTAGGTTGTCGTATTCCTCATCTTTTAAGTGTGTAAAGTTAATTCCAGCTTCTTTTATCATTTTAGCAAGTTCTCTAGTACTAATTACTATATCTACATCATTATTCATTTCAGGTCTTGCAGCTTCGTATTTTTTAGCCAAGCAAGGCATAACTGAAACTACTACAATATTTTTTGGATCTATATTCATTTTCTCAGCATAGTAAGATTTAGCAACTGCTCCAAACATTTGTTGAGGAGATTTACAGCTAGAAGGAATGTCTAAAAGATCGCTAAATTCATGCTCAAAGAAGTTTATCCAACCTGGACAGCAGCTTGTAAGCATTGGAAGTCTGCCTCCATGATTAATTCTATGCATAAGTTCAGAAGCTTCTTCCATTATAGTTAAGTCTGCAGCAAAGTCTGTATCAAAAACTTTGTTAAAACCTAGTGAACGAAGAGCTGCAACTAATTTGCCAGTAACTGCTTTTCCGAGTTCCATACCAAATTCTTCACCTAATGCTGCTCTTACTGCAGGTGCAGTTTGAACTATAACAAACTTATCTTTGCTATCTAAAGCATCCCAAACCTTAGATGTATTGTTTACTTCTGTTAATGCTCCTGTTGGACATACTGATACGCATTGTCCACAGAAAGTACAATTTGTTTCAGTCATAGGATTTCCAAAAGCAGGGGAGATAACAGTATCAAATCCTCTGTTAACAGCGGAAAGAACAGAAACAGTTTGAACCTCGCTGCATACAGTTTCACATCTTCTACATAATATACACTTATCTAAATCACGAACTATTGAGTAGCTAGAAGTATCCTTTGGGTAAGTAGATATTTCACCTTTAAACTTAATTTCTCTAATTCCCATATCGGCAGCTAGCTTTTGAAGTTCGCAGTCAGTATTTTTTTCACAAAGTAAACAATCCTGCGGATGGTCGGAAAGGAGAAGTTCAACAACATTTCTACGAGCTTTTATAGATCTTATAGAATTAGTTTTTACAACCATACCTTCAGCTACTGGTGTAGTACAAGAAGGGGCAAGGTTTCTTCTTCCGTCAACTTCTACCATACATACTCTACAAGAACCAGGCTTGTTTTCAACACCTTCATGTAATTTTAAGTGGCATAACGTTGGAATATTTATATCAAGTAATTTTGCAGCTTGCAAAACTGTAGTTCCACTTTCAACTTGTATTTGTTTATCGTTTATAGTAAGAGTAACTAAACTCAAAATGTCCACCTCTTTCATAAAATATTATAGTTTAACTATTGCATCTACTGGACAGCCGCTGAAGCATGCACCACATTTAATACATTTCTCTTGATCTATAATATGCTTTTCTTTAACCTTTCCACTAATGCAGTTAACTGGACAGTTTCTTAAGCACTTAGTACATCCTATACACTTATCTGTAACATCAAAACTAAGTAGGTTCTTACAAACTCCTGCAGGACATTTCTTTTCTTTTACGTGTGCTAAATATTCATCCCAGAAATAATTCATTGTACTTAGTATTGGGTTAGGGGCAGTTTGTCCAAGACCGCAAAGTGAGGTATCTTTTATTGTTTCAGCTAATTCTTTTAAGTTTTCTAAGTCCTTTTCAGTACCTTTTCCATCACTTATTTTAGTTAATATTTCAAGTAAACGTTTATTTCCAACTCTACATGGAGTACATTTACCACAGGATTCGTCTACTGTGAATTCTAGGTAGAACTTAGCTATATCAACCATGCAGTTATCTTCATCCATAACAATCATTCCGCCTGAACCCATCATTGAGCCTATGGAAGTTAAAGATTCATAATCAATAGCAATATCTAAGTTAGATGCTGGTATGCATCCGCCAGAAGGTCCACCTGTTTGTACAGCTTTAAACTTACGACCATTTTTAATACCGCCACCAATATCGAAAATAATTTCTCTTAAAGTTGTTCCCATAGGAACTTCCACAAGTCCTACATTGTTAATTTTTCCTGCAAGTGCGAAAACTTTTGTGCCTTTAGAAGTTGCAGTACCAATAGAACTATACCATTCAGCACCATTAATTATAATAGCTGGGATATTAGCTAATGTTTCAACGTTGTTAACACAAGTTGGTTTATTCCAAAGTCCACTCTCTGCAGGGAAAGGTGGTTTATTCGTAGGTTCACCACGGCTACCCTCAACTGATTGAATTAGGGCTGTTTCCTCACCGCATACGAAGGCACCAGCTCCATATTTTATATCTATATCAAAACTAAAATCTGTTCCTAAAATATTTTTACCAAGAAGACCAAGTTTCTTTGCTTGCTCTATAGCTATCATAAGTCTGTTTACTGCAAGTGGATACTCAGCTCTTATGTAAATAACACCTTTTGAGGCACCGATAGCATAACCAGCTATTGCCATAGCTTCTAATACACTATTTGGGTCGCCTTCAAGTATTGAACGATCCATGAAAGCACCTGGGTCACCTTCATCAGCATTACAGATTATATATTTTTGATCTGCATTATAAGCCTTAGCGAAAGACCATTTTTTGCCGGTAGGGAAACCACCGCCTCCACGACCTCTTAAACCTGAATCTATAATAAGTTTTATTACTTCATCTGGAGACATTTCTGTAAGAACTTTACCTAATGCTATATATCCCTTAGCAGCAATACTTTCTGTTATCTCCTCAGGATTTATCAAACCACAGTTTCTTAGGGCAATTCTCTGTTGTTTTTTATAGAATGACATTTCATCTTGTCTTTTTACTTTTTCTTTAAGAGTAGGCTCTTCATATAAAAGTCTATCTATTATTTTTCCATTTAATAAGTGTTCGCTAACTATTTCTTGTGCGTCATCTGGTGATACATGAACATAGAAAGCATTATCTGGATCTATTTTAATTATGGGACCTTTTTCACAGAAACCAAAACAACCAGTTATAGCTACCTTAACTTCATCTGCAAGACCTGCTTTTTCTATCTCTATATTTAAGTTTTCAACAATTTTATCACTATCTGAGGATTTACAACCTGTTCCACCACATACAGTAATATAACGTTTACACCTCTTATTTTCAACTGCTAGCTCCTCTTCATGAGTTGCTTGTCTAATTTTTAACTTTTGAGAGTATAGTTCACATGATTTTTGGAGTTCTTCAAAAGAATTAATTCTATTCAATGTCGTTTCCCCCTATTCACAATATTCATCTAAAACTTTATCAACGTGTTGTTTTGTAAAATGGCCATAAACCTTATCATTTACAGTCACTACAGGAGCAAGTCCACACGCACCAACACATCTTAAGACTTGAAGAGTGTATTTTCCGTCTTCAGTTGTTTGTCCAACTTTTATGTTTAATTTTTTCTCGAAATCTGAAAGTACATCACCAGCGCCTTTAACAAAGCAAGCTGTTCCCATACATACATTTATAACATATTTACCTGTAGGGACCTCTGTAAAGTAAGAGTAGAATGTAACTACACCATTTACCTTGGATACAGGGATGTTAAGTTTTTTAGCAACATGTTTTTGTACATCTTGAGGTAAATAACCAAAGATGTGTTGAGCCTTATGAAGTACTGTTATCAAAGCTCCATTTTTATCTTCCATATTTTCGATAAATTCATCTAGTTGTTTAAAGCATTTTTCGTTTAATTCATTACAACACACTATCATGACCCCCCCTAAAAAGTTGTGTTTTTTCTAACAATTTAATTATATCAAATTTTTACGAAAAATATAGTGGTTTTGTTAAAAAAATATTTAGAAAAGTAATAAAAATTTTGAGTGTTTAAAAAAGTTAAAAAATTTTATTAAAAAATTATTTGAAATATAACATAAATCTGTAAAATAATTATCCAAGTTAAGCCTAAAATCAATCAGTAGACTGGTTAAACAACAAATTCGACTAAATTTTCAAGAATAGTCGAATTTGTTACTTAACGCAAAAAACGACAAAAAATAAAATTGAGTTTAAATCGGTAAATGACGAATTGGATATCCATAACAATTAAATTATCATTTTGTTAAATAAATAATTGGTTTAAAGTGAAAATTTTATTAATATATATTATAATTAAGATGTGTTTAATCGCAGATAGTAGCTATATATTTCTTTTAATTGGGTTTTGTATGAAGTGTTTAGAAACGTTAAGCTCTAATTGATAGGGCATATAGCTTAAAAATAGAGGGGAGAAGTGAAAAGAAAATTTGTATACAAAAGTTATAATTAAAAATTTATTAGAAGGAAATTAGGTGAATTATTTGAGTTTTGAAAAGATGTTAACAATAGCTTTAATTTTAGCCGCTATCGCACAGTTCTTTTTATCATTTGTAAATGGAAAAGAGAGTAAAAAGGATTATGGAGAAGTAATATTAAGGTTATCAATAGCAGATATAAAACAAAAGTTTTTAGCAATACTTTTTATAGGAATAATTGCTTATTTTATATATGTTATTATAACAGGTTATTTTTCAACTTTAGGTGTAATGATTATTATTTATTTTCTATTTAGCATTTACGATTTTAGTAAATTAAGAATAGTAACTGCAAAAGGAATGGGGCAAAAAAGCTTATATAATAACACTTATTATAACTTCAGCAGCTGGGAAGATATAGTAGAGTGGGCATGGGATCAGAAAAAAGAAAATTTATTAATAATTAAAACAAGAAAGAAAGATGGAATTCAAATTAAAGATTGGCAGGTTTCACCATCTGAAAAAGAAAAGATTAGTGACCTACTAAAAGAACATGTTGGCGAATAATAAAGATTAATATAAAAGACATAAATGCACTAGGAATATAGATCATTTATGTCTTTTATTAAACTTTTATACTATTAACAAACATTGCTTAAAGCATGTCGAACATAATCTTAAGTAACCAATAAACAAAATAAAATAGATTTTATTTATTTGGCAATAATATCTTTAACTACTTCTCCACCTATTATCATACCAGCAACAGGGGGAACAAATGATATACTACCAGGAATTTGTCTTTTTGCAGTACATTTCTTACTTCCGCTAGTGCATACGCAGCCTTCTTTACAAGTTACAACTTCTTCTGACTTTGGTTTCATAGGCATTTCTTCAGAGTAAAGGACTTTTAAATTCTTAATGCCTCTTTTTCTTAATTCGTATCTCATAACTTTAGCTAATGGACAAATTTTTGTGTCATATATATCTGCTATCCTAAATTGAGTAGGATCTAATTTGTTACCTGTACCCATACAACTAATTATTTCTATATTATGGCTTCTGCACCAAAGTACAAGGGAAATTTTAGATGAAACTGTATCTATGGCATCAACAACATAGTCAGCATTTATTGGTATTATTTCAGCAATATTGTCTTCTTTTACAAAGGTTTGATGAATCTCAATCTTACAATTAGGATTTATTTTAGAGGCTCTTTCTCTCAATAGTTCAACCTTTGGTTTACCGATTGAATCGAAAGTAGCATGTATTTGCCTATTTAGATTAGTTAAACACACCGTATCATCATCTATTAAAATAAGATGTCCAACTCCAGCTCTAACTAGTGCTTCGAAGGTAAAGCTTCCTACACCGCCTAAACCAAAGATGACTACTGTACTATTTTTTAATTTTTCTAAAGAATCTTTGCCTATTAATAACTCGGTTCTTGAAAGTGAATGTTGTCTCATGTGTTATCTCCTTTTATGTAGAATTTATTGTATTAAATAAATAGATAATACTATTTATACTTATTTGAGTAATAATTCCAATGCTAAACAAGTATTATAACTATAAAATTTCTTCACGTCAATAGTATATAATAATAAATGTAAATGTCAATATAAAAAATGATGAAGATGAATAGTTTATAGTTATAACCTGTAAAGTTAATAGTATAATGTTTCTATAGACTACGTTTAATGTATTTATAATATTTAGGTGGTTATTTTTATGATGAAGGATGAAGGGGGAATAGCTAGCATGAATAAGCTAAGAGTTGGATTATGTCAGATGATGGTTACTGACAATAAGAAAGAAAATATTGATAAGGCAAGAAGTATGATTTGTGAAGCAGCAAATAAGGGATCGCAAATTGTATCTCTTCCTGAAATGTTTAATTGTCCATACAATAATAAACATTTTAGAGAATATGCAGAGTCTTATCCAGGCGGTGAAACACTTAAGATGTTAAGTGAAGTTTCAAAAGAGAAAAGCATATATTTAATAGGGGGGTCAATCCCAGAGATAGAGGATAACAAAGTTTATAATACCTCTTTCATATTTGATAATAAAGGGAATTTGATAGGAAAACATAGAAAAGTACACCTGTTTGATATAGATATAAAAAATGGTGTTAAATTTAAGGAATCAGAAGTACTATCTAGAGGCAAGGATGTAACTCTGTTTGAAACTCCTTGGGGAAAAATAGGAGTGGCTATTTGCTATGATATAAGATTCCCAGAATTAATGAGAATTATGGCACTAAAAGGTGCTAAAGTTGTTTTTGTACCAGGAGCTTTCAATATGTCTACTGGTCCTGCGCATTGGGAAGTTTCATTTAGAGTTAGAGCACTAGATAACCAAATATATGTAGCTGGAGTATCGCCGGCAAGAGATGTAAACTATTCATATGTAGCATATGGAAATTCCTTAATTACAAGTCCATGGGGAAATGTAATTAATAAATTAGATGAAAAAGAAGGAGTATTAGTTGAAGATATAGATATAGATTATATAGATGAAGTAAGAGAATCCCTCCCCTTATTAAGGCATAGAAGAGAAGATATGTACAGCTTAGACTTGAGAGACATTACCAACTAAAGAGTCTAACCTATTGAAGTCCTAGGCGCCAAATGAATGGCACCTAGGTATTTTAATTTACAGAAAATTTTATATAGTTCCCCTGTTCTTAAAACAACGATTAATTAAGGCAAAAGGTGTATAGTAATTATAGATGTTAATAAATATGCAACGTTAAACCTGTTCGCAGATGGTGTTTAACAAGAAAAGAGGTTTTAAAATGAAAATGGTGCGGCAGTTTGCAATTATATTGATTATTTGTTTTTTAGGTGAATTGCTAAGAATGGCTTTTAATTTGCCTATTCCAGGTAACGTAATTGGAATGATAGCTTTATTATCATGTTTATGTACTGGTGTAGTAAAAATAGAAATGATCGAAGAAATTAGTAAGTTTTTATTAGATCATTTAGCATTTTTCTTTTTACCAGCGGGGGTAGGGCTAATATCCTCAATGGGGATTCTTAAAAATTATTGGCAATATGTTATGTTAATAGCCTTTATTTCTACAATTGTAGTTATGGTGGTCACAGGTATAACAGTACAATTATTTAAAAGGAGAAAGTTATAATGAAAGAGTTAATATCGACCCCTATATTTGGTATACTAATTTCTCTGATAGCTTTTGAAATAGGATGTATACTTTATAAGAGGACTAAAGTTTCTATTTTCAATCCATTATTTATAAGCATAATTTTAGTTATATCTTTTTTAAGTGTTTTTGACATAAGTATTTCTGATTATGATAAAGGCGGACAATTTATTTCATTTTTCTTGTCTCCTGCAACGGTAATACTTGCAGTTCCTTTATATAAGAAATTCAAGCTTTTAAAGGCTAATGCGTTACCAATATTAGCAGGAATATCAATTGGTTCCTTAGTATCAATTACAACTATAATTCTCCTATGTCACACCTTTGGGTTATCGAAACCTTTAGATGTTTCAATGATACCAAAATCAATTACAGTGCCTATAGGAGTTGAAGTTTCGAAACAACTAGGTGGAATACCTTCAATAACTGTGGCAACTATTATAATAACAGGAATAATTGGAGCAGTTGCAGGTCCGTATGTATGCAAGATATTTAAAATAAATGACAAAGTAGCGATAGGAGTTGCAATCGGAACAGCATCTCATGCGCTAGGTACCACAAAGGCTATTGAGCTCGGAGAAGTTGAAGGCGCAATGAGTAGTTTATCAATAGGAATCGCTGGGATTATAACTGTTGTTATTGCACCTATTTTAGTTAAGCTATTTCAAAGTCTAATTTAGCAACTTGGTAAAGCCTTTAATTAGAACAGTATCTTTTATTAAAGATTTGGAAATCGCTTAAGTTTAAAAGAGTAAGTTTTAGATTTATGATATTTGATAGGCATACATAAGTAAGGTTTATGTATGCCTATTTTATGTTAAGCCTATTTAGCAAAAATATAAATGCTAATTTATTGAAAACTTAACGATATAGTAATAAAATAGTAATAAGAGCTTACAAAATAATAAAAATAAGAAAAAATGAAAGCATTATACAAATCAATAAAGGTGGGAGAACTATTGAAGGAAAAACCTGAAGAGATGCCGTACAAAAAGTTACTACAGGAGTTAAGTTATTATAAACAGACCTATGAGGAACTTAAGTTAATAATGGATACAACCTTTGATCAGATAACTGTTACCGATGAAAAAGGGGTATTAGTAAAGGTTAGCAAATCTTGTGAGGAAACATTTGGTATATCTGAGAGTGAAATGATAGGAAAAGATGTTTATGAACTTTCTAAAAAAGGAGTGTTCAGTCCATCTATTACAGTAGAAGTTTTGAAAAAAAAGAAAGAATTATCATTAATTCAAGAAACGGCATCTGGAAAAAGATTGATGGTAACCGGCATACCAATGATCAATGAAAAGGGTAAACTTATAAGAGTTGTAAATATTTCAAAGGATATTACTGAATCAGAGATGTTAAAAAACCAATTAGAGGAAACTGAGCATCTTTTGGACTGGTACAGAGATGAAATAAGAAGAAATCAAATAAGAAATCAAGAATATATAGTTGGAAATTCTAGTGCGATGAAAAAAATCATCGAATTAATTGAGCATATTGCAAATATTGAAACTACAATAATACTTCTTGGCGAAACTGGGGTTGGAAAAAGTTTTATAGCAAAAACGATACATCAAATAAGTAAAAGAAGAGAA
Source organism: Clostridium sp. CS1-1 (assembly GCF_056135525.1). Classification (NCBI taxonomy): domain Bacteria; kingdom Bacillati; phylum Bacillota; class Clostridia; order Eubacteriales; family Clostridiaceae; genus Clostridium; species Clostridium sp. CS1-1. Next base: position 2,109,264 of record NZ_CM148680.1, read on the forward strand.
CAACCTTTTGTGCAGATTAATTGTGGAGCGATTCCTGAAAATCTCATTGAGTCAGAACTTTTTGGGTATGAAGAAGGGGCTTTTACAGGGGCAGTAAAAAAAGGGAAAAAAGGTTTGTTAGAGGTTGCTGGTGATGGGTCTATTTTTCTAGATGAAATTGGAGAGTTGCCAATGCAGCTACAAGTAAAATTGCTTCATGTTCTACAGGAGAAACAAGCATATAAAATAGGAGGTACAGAGCCCTTTGATATAAAAGCTAGAATTATATCAGCAACAAACAAAGATTTGAAAAAACTAGTAAAGGAAGGTAAATTTAGAGAAGACCTTTATTACAGACTAAATATTGTGCCAATACATATTCCAGCTTTAAGAGAGCGTAGTGAGGATATTCCTCTGTTCATAAATTATTTTTTATCAAAATGCAATGAAAAATATAGTTTATCGAAACAAATATTATCTAGTGCATACAAGGTATTATTTTCATATAGATGGCCTGGTAATATAAGAGAGTTGGAAAACATTGTTGAAAGACTAGTTGTTACATCTAATAAGAACATAATTGAAGAGAATGATATTTTTGATATATTCACGCATATTCCTAAATATGTTAGTGAAGTTAATGAGTTTATACCTTTAAAAATAGCTACTGAAGAATTTGAGAAACAAATTCTATTGAAGGCAATAGAAAAATATAAAACAACACGAAAAGTGGCTGATGTGCTCAAAATTGATCAGTCAACAGTGGTTAAAAAGTTAAAAAAAATTAAGGAGGGCTCTTTAAAGAATTACATTGATGGTAAGTAGTAATGAAGAATGTACAAGTTTTATAAAGATGTTTATGTAGGAAAAAATTTGGATGATAAAATGAGTATTTATTAATTTAGAAACAGAAAACTGAGTAGTTGATTATATTAATCATAGGTTTTGATGAAAAATTTCATCAAAACCTATTTTTTTTACAAAAAATTTTAAATTATTTTGTTTAAAAAAATTAAAAATTAACTAAATTAAATTAAGAAAAGTAATAAGAACATCAGTAAATTCAAGGGGATATACTAGATTAAAAAATTCAAGTTAATTTAGTTGGCATAAGTCTTGCTATATTATTTTTATGTAAGAGACGAAGATGCTTAATTACTCTTCGATATTTATGAATGAACAAACTTCAACAGAAGCTGCTAAAGTTTATGCAAAAGGAAACCATTGCAGTTGCAAGTGAAGCTAACTTAGTTACTCTTGTTTCAAATGAGGAAATAACGCTAACTCATAGCATACTTATTAAAGTCATGGCATAATTATTTAAGAGATATCTAGGAGTCATATCATTAAGAGGACAAGTTGTAGCTAAAGATGAAAATGTGTTGGTAAAGAGAGGAGAGGATAATTTATAAAAAGAAAGCAATTAAGACTTGTATAGAAAGTAGTTTTATAATAACTGCATAAAGAAAATAAAGTATATTAAATTAAAACATTAGATGAGAAATATACTTTTAATAAATAAATATAAAAATAAAAGGAGCGTGTATTAAAATGAAAAATATTATGTTAACTTGTGACAAAGAAAGGCTAGAAGATAAAATCGTTACATTTAGTAAATTCGGTGATGCTGGTCATGGTGGAATAACAAGATTTTCTTTATCTAAAGAAGCTCTTCAAGCAAGAGCAGAATTCGTTAGAAGAATGGAAGCTGTAGGTGCAGTGATTACAACGGATGATATGGCAAACATGTATGCAACACTTAAGGGTTCAGAAGACCTTCCTGCAATCGTAATGGCATCACACGTGGATTCAGTTAGAAATGGCGGAAACTATGATGGAGTTTTAGGCGTACTTACAGGAATGGAAGTAGTTGAAACTATAGCTACTCAAAAGATTCCACATCGTCATCCTGTTACAGCTATGATTTGGACAAATGAGGAAGGTTCTCTTTATCCACCAGCTATGATGTCATCAGGAGTTGTTTGTGGTAAATTTGATAAAACTACTATGCTAGCTTCAAAAAGTAAAGAAGGAAAAACTTTTGGAGAAGCTTTAAACGAAAGTGGACACGAAGGAGATGTAGCAAACAGATTGAATCCTAAGGATTATGTTGCTATGCTTGAATTACACATTGAACAAGGGCCTGTACTTGAAGCTGAAAAGAAGGACATTGGAGTTGTAGAAGGCGTTCTTGGAATGGTTAACTATAGAATAAGAACTTATGGACAATCTGATCACGCAGGAACTACTCCAATGAAATATAGAAGAGATGCTCTTTTAGCAGCGACTAGTGCTATCAGATACCTACATGATGAATTAGACAAACTTGATGAGAATCTTGTTTACACTACAGGTGAAATAGTTTGCCATCCATGCGTGCATACTGTTATCCCTGATTATGTTGACTTCTCATTAGATGCAAGACACAAAGACCCTGAAGTAATCAAACAAGTTGTTAAAGTTATTGAAAATATTCCTGCAGAACTTGACAAGTGCAGAGTTGAGTCTGAATTGCAGTGGGCACGTAACACAATTCAATTCAATGAAGAATTAGTTGGTTTTGTTAGAAAGAATGCAGAAGCATATGGATATTCAAACATGGATATTTACAGTGGTGCTGGTCACGATGCTCAGTTTGTAGCTGATATTATGCCTACAACTATGATATTTGTTCCAAGTGTTGATGGACATAGTCATTGCGAAATAGAACATACACCTGTAGAAGCTTGTTGGAAAGGTGCTAATGTATTATTACAAACAGTCTTAGATGTAGATAGAAAATAATAGATGAATTTTAGTAATGAAGAAGAGTGTCTTAAATTGATGTTTTAAGACACTCTTTTTTCCTAAACTAATGAAGGTTCACGGACTTCATTATAGATAGAAGAAAATGTATTTAATGTATTCTGAGATGCTGGTTCTAGAGGATAATATCCTTTTTGAACCATCCACTGCCAAACATCATAGGCATGGTTACAACTCATTGTAAAGGCATCTTTTAAGAATTCTCTAACTGTAGGATTACCTGTTTCCATGGCAGACCATGCATATTCTCTTCCCGCTCTTTTTAAGGTCAAAAGATATGCAGTAGCTATTTCTCTATCGTCCATCTGTTGTATGTTAGTTCTTGGTGTAATTGGAGGGAAATTATTGTTTGGTGATTTAGTATAATCTTGTAAAACTGCGTTTAAGTTTGGAACATTAAGTTTTTGAGTGGAGCCATTTGCTTTGCTAACAAATTCTACTTTCATGTTATAGTCCTGAACATGAGCTGGAAAATGCCTTTCTATCATAGCCTTTAATTCTGGATCCTTTGCTATATTTTTGAACATAGCCATATTTGATATAGAGTTTACACAGCTCACTATTAATTCATGTAAGTCGTATACTTCATGAGCAGCCAATTGCATAATATTACCTCCCAGATTATTAATTTATATTACTACAAAAACTAATTTTCCTCTATAATAATTATTTATGCATATAGTTTTGTTCAAAACAAAAAAGCTTACTTAATTTGAATTTGACATTAAATTAAATAAGCTTATCAATCTTTAATTATATTAAAATGGTATGATACAATAATTCATAAGAACAATATGTTATAATTTTATAGTATTATCTGAGGAATTCATTTTTTCAACTATAGTATACATATTTGTTATTTCACCAACTGCAAGTTTTTCTTTTAACCCATAGAAGTCTAAGCAAGTCCCACAACTTAAAACGTTAACTCCTCTTTCTTTAAGCTTTATAATGCTTTCGACGCAATCGGAGCCTTCAACGGCAAGTTTGACCCCAGCATTTAAAAATAGTAGATCTGAAGGAATATTGTCACTTTCTGATAAAGCATACATGTAACTTTTCATAAGAGTTGTACCCAATAGATCATCGCCAAGTCCTAATTTGTCACTTCCGATAAGAATAGTAAGTTTCTTTTCGTCAAAATTCATTGGGATACACTGACAAGCTTCTTTAGTTATTCGTATATGATAAAATCCATTAGTCTCTTCAATTTCATTTTTATAACCATTACTTTGCGCAAATTTTGAGATATTATTTTTAGCAACCTCATTATCTACTATGATAGTAGCAGTACCCTCATCGATAGAATCAAAATACTTTTTAGTATTTATTACAGGTTGAGGACATTTTAAACCTTTGCAGTCAACAACTTTTTCCATTTATTTTACCACCCTTCAAGTTTTATTTATTAAAACATCATATAATATTAATATTTTGGTTAAATTAATATTTAGAAAATAACAATGATAAATTATTATCCTAATAAATTATAACATAACTATATATTGTCAATTATAATTTTTTAAAATAGAACAACATTTTTCTATAAAAAAATATTATAATGAAATGAGTTGAGAGATTTTAAGAAATAATAATCAGAAAATTTCTACATACGTGATTAAATGAAAAATTTGTGGTATTATGGTATACGATGTATTATGTAATTTAGTAAATTAACAGATACTATATACAAGGAAAGGGTTTTGGTAATGGAAAATTTTATATTTAATTTCACATTTGTTTTTCAAATGTCAGTTTTTGCAATTACTATGTATTATTTACTTCTTTCGCTATTTGGGCTTTATAAAAAAGAAGACAAAGGTGCTGAAAAATGCTTGCCGCAAAAGACATTTGCACTACTTGTGGCAGCTCATAACGAGGAAATGGTTGTTGGTAAAATTGTAGAAAGTCTTAAGGAACTTGATTATCCTGAAGAAATGTATGATATTTTTGTTATTGCTGACAACTGTAATGATAAAACTGCGAGTATTGCAAGAAGTTATGGCGTAGGTGTTCATGAGAGAAGTGTTCGTGATAAGAGGGGAAAAGGATATGCTCTTGAGTGGATGTTTGACAGAATATTTAAGATGGAGAAAAAATATGATGCAATAGCCATTTTTGACGCAGATAACATTGTATCGAAAAATTTCCTGAAAGAGATGAATTATAAGATGCTCCAGGGATATAAAGTTGTTCAAGGATATATAGATAGTAAAAATCCAGATGATTCATGGATAACCCAGTCATACTCTATATCATTCTGGTCTGCAAATAGATTATTTCAGCTAGCTAGGGCAAATTTAGGACTATCAAATCAGTTAGGTGGAACAGGATTTTGTATGGACACAGAAATTCTTAAGGAGTTAGGATGGGGGGCAACATGCCTTACAGAGGATTTAGAATTTACATGTAAGCTTGTATTGAACGGATATAAAGTAGGTTGGGCACATAACGCAATAGTTTACGATGAAAAGCCTTTAACACTAAAGCAATCATGGAATCAAAGAAAGAGATGGATGCAGGGATTTACTGATGTAGCATCAAGATTTTTCCTAAGACTGATAACTAAAGCAATAAAGGATAAAAGCTTTACTACTCTGGATTGTGCACTATATACAATACAACCATTTGTGACACTCCTAATAGGTCTATCTGCATTACTAACAATAATACAAATGAATACTAAAGGCTTAGATATATATGCTTTGAATTATTTGTTTGGTGATATTGTATGGAAAATATTTAGTATTGCTCAATTTATGTTTACACCTTTAATAATGATTCTTGAAAATAAACTTTCAAAGAAGATGTTTATTACTTTTGCATTATATTCATTAAATGTTGTAGTACTTTCATACATATTTGGATTAATATATGGAAATCAACCTCCAACTTTTATTCCGGTACTTATAGGAAATATTGCTTACATAGCTCTCTTTATAATATCTATTCGCTTAATAAGCGGTAAAAATCCTGTTAAAATATTTGTTTGGTATTTATTATATGGAATTTATACTTTAACTTGGATTCCAATAACTATACAGGGAATAATGGATAAAAATAATAAAGAGTGGAGCCACACAAAGCATGTAAGACAAATAAGTATTCAAGAAGTTGAATAAGTTAGGTAAATAAAAATATAGATCATTTAATACTGCCAAACTAAATTAATTATGAAAAAAGACTCGTAAATAACGATAAGTTGTCTATGGGTCTTTTGTTCTATACATTAAATTTGTACAACTGTACATATTAATTATGAGCAACCAATTCATCTGATTTAAATTTGATATGTATCTAAGGACAATAAAGCTAGTGAAAAGCATGGAAAGTATGAATTAGAATAGAGGTGTAAATTTATGGGCGACAATAAAGAGAAAATACAAAGTTATGAAAAGACTAAAGAATTTGGCATGGAGCTTTTTACGAAGGGAATGTGTATGGGTGAAATAATGAATAAATCAGAAATGACTGCAGAAGAAATAGCAAAATATAGAGAAGAGCTGGATAAGGATAGGTGATTTTTATAAAAAACTTCATGATATAATCATGGAGTTTTTTACTTATGTACTAAATTAATAAAAAATATATTTTAATATATTTTTTTGTAAATTTAATAGTTATATTGTAAAAAGCCCACAGTTTATTATAAAATAAGCATATGTAAATATATTATAAAGCTGTTTTATAATGTGAAGTTAAGAAGGACATACTGTTGATTAAAGTAATTTAAGAGGTGAAATATGGAGAGTAGATTATATACGAAAGAAAAAAAGATAAAAATATCGCCAAATGAGAGTTGTATCTGTAATAGTGGCATGCTTTTTAAAGAATGCTGTATGAAGAGAAATAATGAATATAAAACTTTAGGAAAAAACTATATCGATGAAGAGATAATCTTCAATTCAACGGAGACTAGTGAGGAATATAATAAAGTCGCTGATTTTTTACTTAAAGAAATAATAGACAAGGAACTAAGTGTTAGTAAAGGCAAAGAATACTTGAGGTACATATACGAAGCAGCAGATAAAGGAGCTGAACAGTTTACAAGGTATATTCCTTGTAAAAAGGGCTGTAGCCATTGCTGCCATATTTATATGGACTGCACCGCTGTAGAGGCAGAATTGATTAGAGATTATGTTTTAAATAATTTTGACAAAGAAGAAATTGAGAACTTAAATGCTGTAGTATCAGAAACTATAGAAGAAGTACCTACATATATAGATATATCTCAGCTAAGTAATACTAATTCAGTAGAAATTTATAGTAAAAAACATATACCTTGCATTTTTTTAAATGAAGAAAATTCATGCTCTATATATAAAGTAAGACCGTTAAATTGTAGAAAGTTTATTACATTTTCGGATAGAGTTAACTGTGAAAGCGGGACAGACGTGGTTAAACCCAATATTTCTATCAATAATATAGCTCAATATTCTATTAACCATCTTTCAATGAATATTGCAAGATTTAAAAATTTAAAAATGTATTCTGAGATTTATTCGGAAGAAAAAGCTGTATATAGAGCATTACAATATTGGTTTAAGAATGGGTTCAAAGAATTAAATAGGGATTTGTCGGAGGGATAGATACTCTAATATACGCATTTTACTTATTGAATCGCTTATAAGAAGCAAGAAATATAATATCTATTACAAGCTTTACTTTACAACTTTCATGAATTATTTAATTATTTTTGTGAATAATAAACTTGGAGGTGATAAAGATGAAAAAAGTCGCTATTGAAAAAGGATTAAGTGCTGTAGGAAATTATTTATCTAAAAATGGTTATAGTGTTGAAGAATTTGAATTAAATAGCACTGAGAACTCATCATTCTATGATAAATTTGATGCAGTTGTTGTAACTGGACAGAGTTTAAATGTTATGGGATATTCTGACACTACTACAAGAGTTCCACAGATAATTGCTGATGGTCAAACAGCGGAAGAAATAAAGAATCAACTTGAAAAGGTAGCTACAAAATAGAACTTAAATTAAATCGATAATCCCATTGAGTTATTTAACTCTAATAGGATATTATAGTTTATTGGAAAATAGATGCAATATGATTTATGTCATAAGTTTGCATCTATTTTTATCGTTATAAAGATACATATTAATTATTATGTAAACAGAACACAAAGTAAACAAAATACAAAAACAATGCTTTTTAAATTATTAAACTTAAAAAGTAAAATACTAAAGGACAGTAGTAATTTAGAATAGTATATTGCTGCTTTTTAGCATTTTATTGAACAATAAGAGAAAAATATGACTAAGCAATGCTTTTAAAATTATAATTTGGAAAAATCTTTCTTGCGTATGCAGAGAATTAATTATAAATTAATATAGTATGAACTTAAATTATCTTAAAGTATTGTAGATATTATTATAAAAAGTAGGTGGAAAGTGTGGAAGAAAGATTACAAAAATACATGGCTGCTTGCGGAGTCGCATCCAGGAGAAAATGTGAAGAAATAATACAACAAGGAAGAGTAAAAGTAAATGGTGCTGTAATATATGAATTAGGATTTAAAGTAGTTAGCGGAAAGGATGAAGTATTAGTAGACAATAAACAAATAAAAAAAGAGGAAAGAAAAGTTTACATAGCTCTTAATAAGCCAGAAGGCTATGTATCAACAGTGAAAGATGAGAAAGGAAGGAAAACTATCATAGATTTAGTTCAGGTAGAAGAAAGGATCTATCCTATAGGAAGATTGGATTATGACACATCAGGACTAATATTACTTACAAATGATGGAGAAATCTACAATAAGATAATTCATCCAAGAGTAGAAAAAAATAAAGTATATATAGCTGAAATAAAAGGAATACCAAATGAAAAAGAAATAGAACGATTTAAAACAGGAATTGATATAGGTGGTTATATTACTTCGCCAGCAGAATTTAAAATATTAAAAAAGTATAAGGAATCAGCTGAGGTTGAAATAATAATACATGAAGGAAAAAACAGACAAATTAGAAGAATGTGCGAAAAGATAAATCACCCTGTAATTGAGTTGAAAAGAATACAAATAGGTAGTATAAAATTAGGGAATCTATCAAAAGGAGAGTGGAGATATCTAAACAAAGAAGAAATTAAAAGTATAGAGTAAGCATATCATCTGATTGTAATTCATTAATTATTAAAAATTATTATAGCTTACCATATGAATTATTATGTTAACTAAATTAAATGTAAACATAAAATTTAAAAATGTGATAAAATAAAAATTTACTAAGTAAAATACTATTTATTTTTATCTAAAAATAACGAAGAATAAGTAAGATGAAATATAAAATTAAGGAGTGTAAAATGTATAAGTACGTTAGTGATGTTAACAGTATTTCTCATCATATAATTAAAAACTTTTCTAGTAATTTCATGGTTGCAATAGATGCAACTTTAGGGAATGGATACGATACTGATTTCTTAAGTGAACTATTTTCAAAAGTATATTCTTTTGATATTCAAAAGTCTGTTATTGATGAATATAGAAAGAGGAATAAAGATAACGTAGTTTTGATTAATGCTTCTCATGATGAATTTCAAAAGTATGTTAATGAAAACGTAGATTGTATTATGTATAATCTTGGCTTTCTTCCAGGTGGTGATAAAAATATTACAACTAAGAGTGAATCTACAATAAAAAGTATAGAAAATGCGCTAAAGTTAATAAATAGTGGGGCGCTAATAACGATTGCAGTATACAGAGGGCATGAAGAAGGAAAGAAAGAAGAAACTGCTGTCTTGAGTTTTGTTGAAGCTCTTCCAAAGGAAAAGTATGGTGTTATGCTTCATTCATTTGTTAATAGAAGTAATACTCCCCCGTATTTAATTGTTATTGAAAAGAAATAATTAGGAGGTGAACGTTTATCAAATTTACAATAACTTGATAAACAATAATTATGAAAGATAAATTAGAATTAATAGCAACTAAGGAATTTAAATATTATGAAGAGATGTATAAGGTAGTTGATTTTTTAAATAAAAATTTAGGAAATCATGACCTTGTATTTGGAATAACGGAAAAGGAAGATACACACGTAATAAATATTTATAAAGAAAAGTGATTAACAATTGAAAGATGTATTGAAAATGTGTTCAATAGATGTTAAAATGAAGTAAATATTGCAAAATTACGGGGATGAGAGAAAGGATTGAAGAACTATGGAAGATGGTAACAACAAACAAGACTTGATGAGAACTATACAGGTTAAATTTCCACGTCTAAGTAAAGGACAAAAATTAATTGCTGAATACATTTTAAAGCATTATGATAAAGCAGCCTTTATGACAGCAGCTAAATTAGGAATAAGTGTAGGAGTAAGTGAATCAACAGTAGTAAGATTTGCTAATGAACTAGGATTTAGCGGGTATCCTAAGCTTCAAAAAGCTCTTCAAGAATTAATAAAAAATAAACTTACAACCGTGCAAAGAATTGAACTATCCAATGATTTCGTTAGTGAAGAGAGTGCTTTAAAAGGTGTTTTAAAGTCTGATATGGAAAATATAAGAGCTACGTTGGAGAAGATTAATCATAAAACTTTTGAAGATGTTGTAAATAGCATATTTGAAGCAAAAAAAATATATATAATAGGTCTTAGAAGCTCAACTGCTCTTTCTGAATTTTTAGGGTTTTACTTAAATCTAATTTTGGACAATGTAAAAGTTGTTGGATATGGAATTAGTGACATTTTTGAACAAATGATTAATGTTGATGAAGACGATTTAGTTATAGGAATTGGTTTTCCGCGTTATGCAGCTAGAACTATAGAAGCACTGGCATTTGCTCAAAGTAGAAGAGCTAAGGTTGTTGCTATAACTGATAGCCTTCTATCACCACTTGCAGCAAGAGCAGATTATACATTAATTGCCCAGAGCAATATGGCCTCATTCGTAGATTCATTAGTTGCCCCATTGAGTGTAATCAATGCATTAATAATTGCAGTTGGATTGAGAGAAAAAGAAAAAATTTCTACCACATTTACAAATCTAGAAAGTATCTGGGAAGAATACCAAGTTTATTCATTTAAAGAATCAGAGTAAAATTTATATAAAGAGACGAGCCTTATAGACTTTGGTTCGTCTCTTTTACTTTGAAAATAAATATTGAATTAATGAATCTATTATATTACTATAATATAGATAACAAACAATAATTATTAATATAAGGCGGTGAATTCATGGCAACAGTAGTAGTAATAGGCGGTGGCCCTGCAGGGATGATGGCAGCAATAGCCGCTGCTGATAAACACAAGGTTATATTAGTAGAGAAAAATGATAAATTAGGAAGAAAAATGTTTATCACTGGAAAAGGAAGATGTAATATAACAAATGCTAAGGATATAAATGAATTTTTTGATTATATACCAGGAAATCCTCATTTTTTGTATAGTTCACTTTATACATTTACTAATGAGGATACTATGAGTTTCTTTAATAGATTAGGTGTAGAGTTGAAAGTTGAACGAGGAGATAGAGTATTCCCTGTGTCTGATAAGTCATCTGATATCATAAGTAACTTAGACAAGGAACTTAGGAAAAAAAATGTAGGGATACTGTTAAATTCAAAAGTAAAAAGCATCATTTATGAAAATAGTGTTATAAAATCAGTGAAACTTGAAGATAATTCTATAGTAAAAGGCGATTATTTTATATTGTGTACAGGTGGAATGTCTTATCCTCAAACCGGATCTAATGGAGAAGGGCATAAATTTGCTGAGAATTTAGGACATAAAGTTACAAAAATAACACCATCTCTTGTACCAATCGAAGTAAAAGAAAATTGGGTTAAGGAACTCCAAGGCCTTTCACTAAAAAATGTTGAATTGAAAATATTAGATAGTAATAAGAAAGTATTGTATGAAGAATTTGGTGAAATGTTATTTACTCATTTTGGTATATCTGGCCCAATTGTATTGAGTGGCAGCAGAGTTGTGAATGGCAGGGGAGACTTAAAAGCTTCTATAAATTTAAAACCTGCTTTAACTGCAGAGGAATTGGATAGGAGAATTCAAAAGGATTTTGCAAAATATATTAATAAAGATTTTAAGAATTCTTTAGATGAATTGTTACCTCAAAAATTAATTCAAGTAATTATAAGATTATCAGGAATAGACGAGAATAAAAAAGTTAACTCAATAACTAAAGAAGAGAGAAAAAGTTTAGTGAATTTATTACAAAATCTCACATTTGAAATAAAAGGACTAAGACCTATTGCTGAAGCGATTGTAACCGCTGGTGGTGTTTCTGTAAAAGAGATAGATCCATCCACAATGGCTTCAAAAATAGTAAAAAACTTATACTTTGCCGGAGAGCTTATTGATGTAGATGCATATACTGGGGGATATAATATACAGATTGCTTTATCTACAGGTTATTTAGCAGGGACTAAGGTTGGTGAAAATTAATGATAGCATTAAGAGGAGCTACAACAGTATCAGAAAACTCCGTAGGAGAAATAAAAAATTCATCAATAGAATTGTTTGAAGAGATAATTAAAAGGAACAATATAGATTTAGATAAAATTCTATGTATACAATTTTCGTGTACAAGAGACATTACAAAGGCCTATCCAGGAAAGTTTATAAGGGAAGCTTTTAATATAAAAGATGTTGCTATAATGCATTATAATGAAATGTATGTAGAAGATGATAATGAAGCGGCAATTCCATTTTGTATACGAATTCTAATTATGGTAGATGTAAACATTGAGTATAAAGAGTTTGTATACTTAAAGAGAGCTAAAGATTTACGAAAAGATTTAAGTAACAAATAGCATCATAAAATAAAGGATTTTATCGTTATTTATAGAATATATAAAAATTATATGATAAAAAAATTGTTACATTAAAGAAAGGCGGAGTGAATTATTTGAATATATCTGTGGCAATCGACGGTCCTGCTGGTGCAGGAAAAAGTACTATAGCAAGTATTATAGCTGATAGATTTAATCTTATGTACATAAATACAGGGGCAATGTATAGAGCGGTTACACTAATGTGTATAAGAAAAAATATTTTACATACAGATTCTCAGGCAGTGTGTAATTTAACTAATTCTCTTGATATGTACTTTAATGGAGATAGATTAATTGTAAATAGAGAAGATGTAAGTGAAGAAATTAGGCATCCTGAAATTAGTAATAATGTATCTAACTATGCTGCAATTCCGGAACTACGAGAAATATTAGTCAAACTACAGCAATCAATGGCGGATAAATATAATGTAATTATGGATGGTAGAGATATTGGGACTGTTGTGCTAAAAAATGCTCCTTTAAAGTTTTACTTAACGGCAAGTCCAGAAGAAAGAGCTAAAAGAAGGTGCAGTGAGCTAAATGAAAAGGGAATTGAAGTAGAATATAATAATATACTAAACGATATAATAAAGAGGGATTATATAGATTCAAGTAGAGAAATAAATCCATTGAAAAAAGCAGACGATGCTATAAAAATAGATTCTTCTAAATTATGTATAAATGAAGTAGTTGAAGTTATAACAAATTACATAAAAGAATATATAAAGAAAGATAAGATAAATCATTAATCTAATAAGGTTTAAGCGAGGAAACTAGAAAAATTGGAGCAGCTATACCTTAATTATATAAAAAGTTAATTAGTTGCATTTTATTAAGATATTAATATTAACTGAAGGTGAATATATTATGAATGTTGTATTAGCAGAGAAAGCAGGCTTTTGTTTTGGTGTTAAGAGAGCTGTTGAAGAGGCAATAGAAACTCAAAGGAAATTCAATAAAAAAATATATACATTAGGACCTTTAATACATAATAATGATGTTGTTAATTATTTAAAGGACAACGATATTTATCCAATAGAATTAGAAGATATAAAAAATTTACAGGTCGAGGATGTAGTAATTATACGCTCCCATGGTGTACCTGAAAGAATATTTAATTTATTATCTGAAAAAGGAATAAATGTAATCAATGCCACTTGTCCTTATGTGTCAAATATACAGAAGAAAGTTAGAACATATTTTGAACAAGGTTACTCTGTATTGATTGTAGGTGATAAGAACCACCCAGAAGTTATAGGAATTAATGGATGGTGTGATGATAAAGCAATTATATCTAAAGATGGTTCAGATTTAGAAGATTTACCTAATAAGTTATGCGTTGTATCACAAACTACTGAAAAACAATCAAATTGGGAGAAAGTCTTAAATAGAGTTGTAAAAGATTGCAAGGAGTTTATTGCTTTCAACACCATATGTAGTGCAACAGAATTTAGGCAAAAATCTGCAGGTGAGCTTTCTGAGAAGGTTGATATGATGATAGTATTGGGTGGAAGAAATAGTTCTAATACTACCAAGTTATATGAAATTTGTAAAACGAATTGTTCAAATACTATTCATGTTGAAAACTCAGGTGAAATACCTGATGATATAATAAATTCAAGTAAATTTAAAACTATAGGTATTACTGCGGGTGCGTCTACACCAGATTGGATAATAAGGGAGGCTATTTTAAAAATGAGCGATAACAAAGACCAAGAATTAAATGAACAGCTAGCTTATATGGAAGAGAATGATAAGCAAATCATCGTAGGACAGTTAGTAAAAGGTAATGTTATTTCTGTCAATGAAAAAGAAGTATTTCTAAATATAGGATATAAGGCTGATGCCATAATTCCTAGAGGTGAATTAACAAAAGATGAAAATGTTAGTTTAACAGAGTTAGTAAAACAAGGAGAAGAAATAGAAGCAAAAATCATTAAAAGAAAAAATGAAGATGGATATGTGGTTCTTTCAAGAATTGAAATTGAAAGAGAAAATGCATACAAAGAATTAAAGGATAAATATGAAAATGGCGAAACTATAAAGGTTGTCATAAAAGATGTAGTAAACGGCGGTCTAGTTTCTAGCTATAAAGGAGTAAGAGTATTCATACCAGCATCCCACATTGAACTTTTTCATGTAGAGGATTTGTCTCAATATATAAATAGTGAATTAGAAGTAAAAATAATTGAATTTAAAGAGATTAAAAATACTACAAGAATTGTTGCGTCAAGAAGAGCATTATTAAAAGTAGAAAAAGAAAAAAAAGATGAAGAAACATGGGATTTGTTAAGAAAGGACTCTATTGTAGAAGGCGAAGTAAAAAGACTAGCAGCATTTGGTGCTTTTATTGATGTACAAGGTGTTGATGGGTTACTTCATGTATCAGAAATGTCTTGGGGTAGAGTTCAAAAACCTAGCGATATATTAAATATTGGAGATAAAATAAAAGTATATATACTGGATGTAGATAAAGAAAAGAAAAAATTATCTTTATCAATTAAAAAAGCATTAGAAAATCCATGGGATAATGTAGAAATTAAATATCCAGTTGGAAGTATTGTTCTTGGAAAAGTTGTTAGATTTGCAAGTTTTGGTGCTTTTGTTGAGTTAGAGCCAGGAGTAGATGCATTAGTTCATATATCACAAATAAGTAGAAATAGAATAAATAAACCAGAAGATGTACTTAACATTGGAGATGAAATAAAAGCTAAAATTTTAGAAGTTAACAAAGAAAATAGAAAAATAGGATTAAGTATAAGAGAAATAGATGAGATATAATATCAGAACCGCTCACTCTAATTAAAGTACGTATATTACTTTTAAAGTGCGTGTAATCATCAAACAATTGAATTGCACGCATTTTTATATTGAAATCTATTAACATATATAGAGATTTAAAGATATACGGAAATATTTTGAGTTTTGTGCGTATATCTTCTAAAAAATAGCTATATATATTGACTTTTTGATTATTTTTGATAAAATTTAATTGTTATGATTTTAAGCAAGGGGGTAAATACGGAGAATGAACGAATTAGGACGTCACATATTAGCAGAAATTTACGGATGTAGTTCTGAAATATTAAACAACAAGGAACTTATAGAAAAGATAATGGTTGACTCTGCATTGAAAGCTGGTGCAGAAGTAAGGGAAGTTGCTTTTCATAAATTTAGTCCTCAGGGTGTAAGTGGAGTTGTTATTATATCAGAGTCACACTTAACGATTCACACTTGGCCTGAACTTGGATACGCTGCTGTAGACGTATTTACTTGTGGTGATAAAGTAAACCCATGGGATGCATGCAACTATATGACAGAGCAATTTAACGCTAAGAACATGACTGCTACTGAGGTAAAAAGAGGTATCTTTGAACAACCAGTATCGGTTAAAGCGTCAAATATATAGTAGATCATCGTTTACGATGATCTTTTATATTTTAAGGCTTACATAACTATTCAATCCAAGAAACTAGTAGGTTAGTATATATGATTTATACAGCTTATTAGTTTCTTTGCATTAAAATGTAATAATTTCTACCTAGTTTAATATACTTTACTAGAGAAAGAATGGAGGGTAGAAATGTGGAAAATATTAGTTGTAAGTACCCAGAGCAACTTTCCAGAAGGGAAATAAACTTTATATATAAAGTTTTGGAACAATATGATTTTAAAGTAAATAGTTGTACAAAAGTAAAAAATGTATATAGAATTGAAACTTCAAATGGAGTTGTTTGTTTAAAAAGAATTAAGCATAGTAGACATAAACCAAATAATGGAAGTGTTATTGAACAAGAGATTTTAAATAGCGATTTTCATAATATAGCAAAGTACTATAATGCAAAAAGCGGCAAAGGTTATGCGAAATATAAAAAAATGTTATTTTGTGTGACTGAATGGATTGATGGACAAGAGTGCAATTTAAATGACATAGAAGAAGCTACTAGTTGTGTAAAATTATTGGCTGAATTTCATTTGAAGACAAGTAACATAGATATAACTAAGATTAAGGTTAAAAACAACCTCAAAAACTGGTCTAAAAAGTTTAATAGTAATTTAAGAGACTTGGAAAAGTTTCAAAAAATAATTGATAAGAAAAGGATAAAAACTGAGTTTGATATAGCCTATTATAATTATTTAGAAAGCTTTTATTATAAAGGCATGATATCATTAAATTTTCTAAATACTTCTGATTACTATAAATTGTCCAGTTATAATACTAAAAGTAGAGGGTTATGCCATGATAAATTTTATGATGAGAGTATTATTAAAAAAGAGGATAGACTCTATCTAGTAGACTTGGATAGTATAAAGATTGACCACCATGTAAATGACCTAGGGAAACTGATAAGGAGATTAATGTATAAAAAGAACTATAAGTGGGATTTTGATAAGGCTAAAGTATTAATACAAGCTTATAATTCGATAAATAAGTTAAGCCAAAGCGAACTAGAAATAATGTTGGCTTTTATGATTTTTCCTTATAAGTTTTGGAAGCTTGGAAAAAAACGATATTTGAAACAAAAGCAATGGGATGAATCTAAGTACCTTCGTAAACTAAATGAATTAACCAACTACAGTGAACTGCAAAATAAGTTCTTAGAAGGCTTTCTAGTTTTTATAAGTGAATATAAAGTAAAATCTTAAATAAAAATTTGACTTATATATCTTAAATATTTATACTTATATTTGGTTATGGTTAAATAATAATATGAAGCAATGGGGAATAAGTTTATGTTTGAATGCGTGTCATTAAATAAATTTAATATGAATAGTTTTAAAGAATTAAATAAATTTAGAAGTAGTTTTAATGTCTTGAATGAGGATTTTTTTGAAATATACTATAATAGTAATTTTGCTCAGAGAATGTTTCTAAGGCGCAGAGTAAAGCTGTTAAAAAAAGACTCGAAATATATTGGATATATATGGACTGAACTTGATGATAAAAATATTTATTCTATAAATGCTATTAATGTTATAGAAAATCGCTTGGGTGTTGTAGACAACCATGCTCCATATAAATTTTTAATTAATACTTTAAAAAGAGGGTCCGTTATAAAATACTTATGTGAAGGTAATGATTATAATTTTGAGGTTTTGAAAAGTTTGGGATTTTCTAAAAGAGAAGGGACATTGATACTTTATTTAAATTTATATAATAGTCAACACTCCGATTTTGACAAGGAATTAGAGTTTGAAACATTAAAACTAGGAGTAGATGAGCAGAAAAGATGCAATATTCAAAATGAAATTTTTAAAAACGACACTAGGATACCGCTTAATATACAAGACATATATTTTGATCAAGCTCAAAGCTATTATTTTGACCAAGGTGCAATATTTGTTAAGAAGGATGGAGAGTATATTGGATATGGTCAAGTGATTATAGAAGATGATACCCCAACTATAGTTAACTTTGGCATACTAAAGGAATATAGAGGTAGGGGTTATAGCAATTCGCTTTTATCATATCTTATCAATATAATAAAGTATAATGGATTTAATCATGTAAAGATAAAAGTTAAAAGTGTAAATGAAATAGCACTAAATTTATATAAGAAATTTAATTTTAAAGTCACAGGAGAAAGATATAACTGGGAATTAAAAATATAACCCTATGGCGTGCATCATAGGGTTATATGGCTTATTTGAATATATAAAATATTAGGATGATTTTATATATTGTTATCTTATCTATTTTATTATGTTTTCTAATGGGATGTGAACTGTTTTAAATTCAAACATAGTATCAAACTGAATCTGTTGAAAATAGGCTCTATCACCTATACAATCACATCTTAAACAATCTTTTTCCTCAGTTATGTTACTTTCGTTTTTAACATCATACATAAATACCCCTCCTTTTAGGAATAGTGTTCCCTAAAAGGAGGGGTTTATTACTTTATTTTTTCATTTTATTAATAAAATTTTGCAAGAACATTTCCTAATCTTTTTACGCCCTCAACAATGTTCTCATCACTCATGCAAGAATAGTTCATTCTGAAGAAATTAGGATGTCCACCGTTAGGGAAGAATGAACCACCAGGAACGTAAGCAACATTATCTTTTAATGCTTCTTTTAATACTTCTGCAGCATCAAGACCTTCTTTTAATTCTATCCAAGTGAATAATCCACCAGTTGGAACTGTAAATTTAACATCTGCAGGGAAGTATTTTCTTATAGAATCAAGCATAAGACCTCTACGCTTACCATATACTACTTTGATTTTTTCTATGTGTTCATTTAAGTCGTATGTTTCCATAAATAGTGCTGTAGCTCTTTGATCAAGTGTACTACATTGTAAATCTGCACCTTGTTTTATAACTATGTACTTTTCTAATATTTGTGGAGATGCGCATACCCAGCCAATTCTTAAACCTGGGCAGAATGTTTTTGAGTATGTTCCAAGATATATTACCCATCCTTCTTTATCAAAACTCTTAATTGAAGGATGTCTCTCGCCATCAAATATTAAGTCTCCATATGGATTATCTTCAATTACTGGTATTTGATATTCAGCTGCAAGCTCAGCTATACGTTTTCTTCTGTCATCTGACATAGTTCTTCCAGTTGGGTTTTGGAAATCTGGAATAGTGTATATCATTCTAACATCTGGATTTTCTTTTAATTGTTTTTCTAATTCATCAACAATCATACCATTGTCGTCCATAGGAATTTCTATAAAGTTAGGCTCATAAGCTTTAAATGCATTAATTGCACCTAAATAACTTGGGCTCTCACAGATTATCTTGTCACCTTTATTTATGAATAATTTTGCTGAAAATTCAAGACCTTGTTGTGAACCTGATGTTACTGCGATATCATCAGCTGTTACATTTACTCCTGCTGGAGCCATTCTTTGTTTTGCGATTATTTCTCTTAAAGGTTTAAAACCTTCAGTTGAACTATATTGTAGAGCTAGTCTACCATCTTTTTCTAATACCTTTTGTATAATCCCTTCCATTTCTTTAACTGGAAACAATTCTGGTGCAGGTAGTCCTCCTGCAAAAGAAATGATTTCTGGCATTTCTGCTAGTTTTAATAATTCTCTAATTTCTGATGCTTTTAATCCTTTAGCTCTTTCTGAAAAACGTACTTCCATAAAAAATCCCTCCGAAATTACAATAAATTATTTTTAGGTCTATATACATATTCTACAATAATTCAGAATTTCCTTTTAACTTTACAAAATATTAAAATTTGAAGTTTTATATGAAATAAACATTTCAATTTTCTGTAATTTGTGCAAACCTTTTCAAATAATAATGAATTTTGTAGAACAGTCTATCTATAGATAATAATACAATTTTTTAGTCAACTTTTCAATGTTTAATTATGTTTTTTATGATATTTTTATAAAAAATGTATGTTATTTTTTAAACAACCCTTTATTTATCATATATATTATATATATTTGAAAATTTTAATATGTACAGTAATATGAATTTAATATTTTAAAATTAGAAAGATTTTAAAAGTTAACTTTCAAGTATAATTTAAATAATAAAAAACAACAAAAAATAGATATTAGTAAAAAAATATAGTATAATGTAGAATGTCGAATAGCTAAATAGAAGTTGATAGGCAATATACAAATAAGTAACGCTATTATAAATTTTATTATAAGTAGTCTTAGTATCATTGATTGCTTTTTTAAGATTTAATTAGCAGTATTAAAAATAAGTAGTATTAGTATGAGGTGAAATAATTGTTTAAAGAGTTGGAATTTAAAAAAACGGATAAGAAATTCTTCATAGAAACCTGGGGTTGTCAGATGAATGAAGAAGACTCTGAAAAGCTGTCAGGGATGTTAAAAAAATCTGGATATAAAAGAACAACCGTAAAAGAGTTTGCGGATTTAATTATATTTAACACTTGTTGTGTAAGAGAAAATGCAGAACTAAAAGTATACGGAAACTTAGGAGCATTAAAAAAGCTTAAAGAGAAAAATCCGGAGCTTGTAATTGCAGTATGTGGATGTATGATGCAACAAAAGGATATGGCTGAAGCTATTGTAAAGAAGTTTCCTTTTGTTGATATTGTATTTGGAACTCACAATGCATATAAATTCCCTGAATACTTAAATAGAGTTAAGCAAGAAGGTAAGTCTGTTGTAGAAGTTCAGGATAAAGAGGATGGAATTGTAGAAGGCGTTCCAATAGACAGAGAAAGTAGTGTGAAAGCATTTGTAACTATTATGTATGGTTGTAATAATTTCTGTACGTATTGTATTGTTCCATATGTACGAGGTAGAGAGAGAAGTAGAAAACCTGAAGATGTTGAAAAGGAAATAAAAGAATTAGTTGCTAATGGATATAAAGAAATTACTTTGCTTGGTCAAAATGTTAACTCTTATGGTAAAGATTTAGAGTCAAAGCTTACATTTGCAGAGCTTTTAAGAAGAATTGACAAAATTGAAGGATTAGAAAGAGTTAAGTTTATGACTTCTCACCCTAAGGACTTAACTCAAGATGTTATAGAAGCAATAGCTGAGTGTAAAACTTTATGTGAGTATATACATCTTCCTGTTCAATCTGGATCATCAAGATTGTTGAAAAAGATGAATAGAAGCTACACAAAAGAACAGTATTTAGATTTAGTACGTAGAATAAGAGAAGCAATTCCTAATGTAGCTATAAGTACTGATATTATAGTTGGGTTCCCTGGTGAAACAGAAGAGGATTTTGAAGAAACTCTTAGTCTTGCTAGAGAAGTTCAATATGACTCAGCATTTACATTTATTTATTCTAGAAGAAAAGGAACTCCAGCGGATGAAATGGAAGACCAAATAGAAGATAATGTAAAGCATGATAGATTTAATAGATTAGTTGAAGTAATTAATGCTTCCGCTGCGAGAAAAAATAAAGAATACGAAGGCAGAATAGAAGATGTGCTAGTAGAAGGCTTAAGTAAAAATGATGAAAATAAGTTAATGGGTAGAACTAGAACTGGAAAGCTTGTGAATTTTACTAGTGATGAAAGCAATATTGGAAAATTAGTAAATGTTAAAATAACTAAGGCTAATTCATTTTCATTAGTTGGAGAACAAGTTTAAGTTGATTGAGAATTGAGAATCTAGAATTGAGAATGAAGATTAAATGAGTTTATGATCTTCATTCTCAATTTTAAACTTTCAATTCTCAATTTATTTTCAAAGGAGGTAAAAAAGTGGGTTTAACACCAATGATGCAGCAATATCTTGATGTAAAGGAAGGCTGTAAAGATTGTATTTTGTTTTTTAGATTAGGTGATTTTTACGAAATGTTTTTCGAAGATGCAGAGGTTGCATCTAAGGAATTAGAACTTGTTTTAACAGGAAGAGAGTGCGGACTAGAAAAAAGAGCCCCAATGTGTGGAATACCTTTTCATGCAGCAAATTCTTACATTAGTAGATTAGTTAATAAAGGTTATAAAATTGCTATATGTGAACAACTAGAAGATCCTTCCGCTTCAAAAGGAATAGTTAAAAGAGGAATTATAAAAGTTGTAACTCCGGGGACATATACCGATTCGTCATTTCTAGAAGAGAATAAAAATAACTATATAATGAGCCTTTATATAGAAAATGAAAAGAATCTTGCTGGTTTATGTTTTGCGGATGTTTCTACAGGAGACTTCAATTGCACGGATAGCAGTTTCGAGATATCTGTTATTTTAGATGAAATATCTAAATACGCACCAAAAGAAATTGTAATCCAGGAGAACGTAGATGAAGAAATAATATCGAGAATAAAGGAGAGAGTAGAGGTTACCTTTTCAAAAGTATCTGAAGACTTTTTCGCCACTGATATAAATAAAACGTTAGAAACACAATTCGCTAATATAAACCTTGATGAATATAATTGCATATTATTGAAATCTTGCAATGGGCTAATAAAGTATGTTATGGAGACTCAAAAAACTTCTTTAAATCATATAAATGAATTTAACTACTATAGTATAGTTGATTATTTAAGTATAGATAGTAACTCTAGAAGAAATCTAGAGCTTACTGAAAATTTAAGAGAGAAAAGTAAAAAAGGCTCTTTACTATGGGTAATGGATAAAACCAATACTGCTATGGGGGGGAGACAACTTAGAAAGTGGATTGAGCAACCATTAGTTGATAAGGTATCAATAGAGAAAAGACTTAATTCAGTGGAAGAGCTTCTAAACAATTTATCTTTGCAGGAAGATTTAAGAGAAGCTTTAAAGGAAATATATGATATAGAAAGATTAGTTGGGAAAATATCTTCTAAGAGTGTAAATGCTAAGGAATTATTAGCGTTAAAAGGATCTATAGAAAAGATACCTACAGTAAAAAATATTCTGGCAGCCTTTGAAAGTAATTTATTTGTAGAAATGTATGATAATTTGGATGAACTTAGAGACGTTTATAAAATACTTGATGAGTCAATATCTGAAAGTCCATCAATTTCTGTAAAAGAAGGAAATATAATAAAAGAAGGATATTGCAAGGAAATTGATGAACTTAAGGTTGCAAAAGCACATGGTAAGGAATGGATAGCTTCACTTGAAAATAGTGAAAGGGAAATAACTTCCATCAAGTCCTTAAAAATTGGTTATAATAAAGTATTTGGGTATTATATAGAAATTACTAAGAGTAACCTAAATTCCATACCAGAAGGAAGATATATAAGAAAACAAACTTTAGCTAATGCAGAAAGATTTATTACACCTGAGTTAAAGGAAATGGAAGATAAGATATTAGGTGCAGAAGATAAGCTAATAAATTTAGAGTATGAAGCTTTTGTGAAGGTAAGGGAGGAAGCGGAAAAACAAATTCATAGGATGCAGGACACAGCGAGAACCATAGCGGAATTAGATTGCTTATGTTCGCTTGCTATCATAGCTTTAGAAAATAACTATAGTAAACCAAAGATAACAAATAGTGAGGAGCTTTATATCGAAGAGGGAAGACATCCTGTTGTGGAAAGAATCATTCCATCAGGAAGTTTTGTATCAAATGATACAATTATAAATACAGTAGATGAGCAACTCCTTCTTATTACAGGACCTAATATGGCAGGTAAGTCTACTTATATGAGGCAAGTAGCTTTGATTGTTATTATGGCACAGATAGGAAGTTTTGTACCTGCTAAGAAGGCTACTATAGCTGTATGTGATAAAATATTTACTAGAATAGGAGCCTCTGATGATTTAGCAGCTGGTAAAAGTACCTTTATGGTAGAGATGTGGGAAGTGTCGAATATATTAAAGAATGCCACAAATAAAAGTTTAATTTTACTTGATGAGGTTGGTAGAGGAACTAGTACCTATGACGGTCTGAGTATCGCTTGGTCAGTTATAGAGTATATCTGTAACAATAAAAAATTAAAGTGTAAAACCCTATTTGCTACACATTATCACGAGCTTACTAAACTTGAAGGAGTTTTAGAAGGTGTAAAAAATTACTCTGTATCTGTAAAAGAAATAGGGAGTGATATTGTCTTTCTTCGTAAGATTGTAAGAGGTGGCGCGGATCAGTCCTATGGTATCGAAGTTGCAAAGCTTGCTGGATTGCCAGATGAAGTGATTAAAAGGGCCAAAGAAATACTAGATAAAATAGAAAAAGAAAATGCAAACGATATAAATATGGATAACTTCACTATTACAGAATCTAACCACAAAAACTTTGTTGAAAAATCAATTTCAGTGAGTAATACACCTGAAAATAGGGAAGAAATAGCAGTAGATAAGTTAGATGACAAACAAGTAATTAAAGATAGAGAAAAGAATGAGGATAGCATAAATAATTCAGAGAATTTGATTTTGAAAAATAATTGTGATCAAGAATATGAAAGTTTACCACTGCAAATTAATTTTGCTGATATCGAAAAGCAAAATTTAATAAAAGAACTTGCTTCTATAGATATATTGAATATGACTCCTATGGATGGATTTAATAAATTATATGACATAATAAGAAAGGCAAAAAATTATAATAGTTAACTTATGCTTAATAGAGGTGGTACTTTGAAAAGAATAAATGTGCTTGGTATTGAGACTTCAAATAAAATAGCAGCGGGGGAGGTTGTAGAACGTCCTTATTCGGTTGTTAAAGAATTGGTTGAAAACAGCATAGATTCTAATGCAAGGAATATAACTGTTGAGATTGTCGATGGCGGACAAAAAAGTATAAAGATTATAGATGACGGTTACGGAATACACCCAGACGATATTGAAAAGGCGTTTATGCCTCACGCTACAAGTAAAATAAGCAGTATAGAAGATGTTTATAATATAAACACTATGGGATTTCGTGGAGAAGCCCTAGCTAGTATCGCAGCGGTATCTAATATTACATTGAAAAGTAGAATTGAAGAATTTGATTATGGCAAAGAAATATCTATCAGTGGGGGAAATATTAACTACATTAAGGACATAGGTACTAATATAGGAACTACAATAGAGGTTAATGATATATTTTATAATGTTCCTGCAAGACTAAAATTTTTAAAATCTACAAGTAGAGAAGGAGCGTATATATCAGATATTCTTAATAGACTTGCTCTCGCTAATCCTCAAATCTCTTTTAAGTTTTTAAATAACAATAAAAAATCATTAAATACTTATGGAACTGGTAAGATAATAGATGTTATAAGAAGTATATATGGAAAGACAATATCAGAAAATATAACAAGTTTCGAAAAGCATAATGACGTGGTATCTATTCATGGATTTATAGGTAATTCTGAAATAAGTAGAGGAAGCAGAAATAATCAAAGTATATTTGTGAATAGAAGATATGTAAAGAACAAACTTATAACTGCTGCAGTAGAAAATGCATTTAAGTCTTTTTTAACTATTAATAAATTTCCGTTTTTCATTGTGTTTTTAGATATATTTCCAGAATATATAGATGTCAATGTACATCCTACAAAATCGGAAATTAAATTTAGAGACGATAGAGAGATATTTAAAATTACATTTGATGCTGTTCATGAAGCTTTACGTGATTCTTTAAGGGAGTCCTTTAGCATTTCTGTTGATGATGAGAATAAAGAGGATTCCTTTAAGGATGAGATTGTAAAAGAGAGTGTTCAAACTATTAAATTTCCAATTGATTTAAGTTCTTTTAATGAAAGTAATTATATTAATGAAAATTCTGGCAATAATAAAAATGATAACCAAGGTTATTTTGACCATTTTAATAATAAATTATCATATATAAAAGAGAATGTGAATAAAGAGGATCAAAGTAATTTTACCGCGTATGATAGTACTAATAACCATGAAGAAAGACCTGAAGGTGTTTCGGATGTAGATGATAAAAAAAACTATGATTACAAGGATAAATGCAATCATTCCATAGATGATAGAGTAGCTAAATTTCCATCGTTAAACGTTATAGGTCAGTTTCATAATACTTATATACTAGCAGAGCTCATGGATAATTTATATCTTATAGATCAACATGCAGCACATGAGAAAATCTTATTTGAAAAATATAAGAAAAGCATACAAGTAAACACAGTGGTATCCCAAGTTTTAATAACTTCTGCAATAGTTGAGTTGTCTTCTGAGGACTTTGATATATTTAAGGAAAATAGCGAAACTTTTAAAAAGGTTGGATTTGACATTGAGATTTTTGGTGATAATACTTTAAGCATAAGGGAGGTACCTTTAATATTAGGTAAACCTGATATTAAAACCTTATTCATGGATATATTAGATAACTTAAAAAATCTAGGGTCTGGTGAGACGTGGGAGGTAAAGTATAATACTATAGCAAAGCGTGCATGTAAATCTGCAGTTAAAGCAAATGACACACTGTCAATTATTGAGATGAAAGCATTAGTTGAAGACTTAAGGTTTATAGATGACCCTTTTACTTGCCCTCATGGTAGACCGACAATTATTAAATTCAGTATAAATGAACTAGAAAAGAAATTTAAGAGAATACAATAGTGATTTTAAACGAATAGTAAGAGGGGGATTATATGATAGATTTATTTATACTCGCTGGACCAACAGCAGTAGGAAAGACTGATATATCCATTAAATTAGCTAGAAGGCTTAATGGTGAAATAATATCAGCGGACTCAATGCAGATATATAAATATATGGATATCGGTTCAGCTAAAATAAAAGAAGATGAGATGAAGGGAATTCCTCACTATCTTATAGATGTAGTAGAACCACATGAGAATTTTAACGTATCTGAGTTTAAGAAAATATCTACTAAGATAATAAATAGTGTTAATGAGAAAAGAAGGCTTCCTATGTTGGTTGGTGGCACTGGACTTTATATAAATTCTTTAATTTACAATTATGATTTTACCGAAGCTGCTACTGATGAGGAATACAGAGAGTATCTATACGGGTTGGCAGAAACAAATGGCAAGGAGTATGTCCATAGCCTACTTAAGGAAATTGATGTCGAATCCTATGAGAGATTGTATCCAAATGATTTAAAAAGAGTTATAAGAGCCTTAGAAGTATATAAGCTTACAGGAAAGACAATAACGAAATGCAACGAAGAAAACAACATTTATGATATTCCGTATAATGTATATTACTTTGTTCTTAATATGAATAGAGCTACACTTTATGAAAGAATAGATAAAAGAGTAGATATTATGATTGAAAATGGGCTTATAGATGAAGTTAGGAAGTTAAAATCTATGGGATATACAGCTGAGATGCAGTCTATGAAGGGAATAGGATATAAGGAGATGCTATTCTATTTAGATGGTAAGATAACATTAGACGAAGCTATATATTTAATTAAAAAAGGTAGTAGAAATTACGCCAAGAGACAATTAACTTGGTTTAGAAAAGATAAAAGGGTAATTTGGATAGATAAGGATGAGTTTAATAGTGAGGATGATATAGTGGAATATATAGCAAATAAGTTTCATTCAATTAAGGATGAAACTATAGATAAATAATTCTGTAAATTTTATAATAAAATTAAAGGGATTTTATCATAACTTATAGAATTATATAAAATAAAAATTGTGTGGTATTGTTACTTTAATTTAGTAGCAAATAGATATATTAAATAAATTATAAGGAAAGGCAGGTGAAAAACTGCTATAGTAGGTATTAAACAGGAATCGTAGTATAGAAACCTGTAATACTACCACCTTATCTATCCATAAATAAGGTGTAAAATCAATTTTGGTGATTTTTAATAGCAGGATGAGGAATATGAGTAAAACGGCTAATAATCTACAAGACATATTTTTAAATGGAGCTAGAAAAGGTAAAACATCAGTTACTATACACTTAACTAATGGTTTTCAGATAAAAGGGAATGTAAAAGGTTTCGATAGTTTTACGGTAGTTCTAGATTGTGACGGTAAGCAGATGATGATATATAAACATGCAATCTCTACAATAACTCCTTTGAAACCAATTCTATTTAATAATATCCCAGAAGGAGATGCTTAAGAATAGGCTAATAATTGCCTATTCTTTTTTTATATGGTATTATAATCAATGGAATTAGTATATAATTAAACAAAATTATACAAAAATATACAAAAGCTAAATTATGAATTTCAGGAGGTTTGTAAAATGATAGATATAACAAAAGAATACCTTAAAAATACTTATGGTATAAATGATGAAGTACTTAGTTTTTATGAACAAGCTATAGATGATATAAAAGAAGAGTTCTCTAAATATGATGAAATAAGAGAATTTAATCAATTTAAGGTTTTAAATGCATTTCAAGAAGAAAGAATTAGTGAATCTCATTTTACTAATTCATCAGGATACGGTTATGGAGATATAGGGAGAGATTCGCTTGATAAAGTTTATGCTAGAATTTTTAATTGCGAAAGTGCATTAGTTAGACCACATTTTGTAAATGGAACACATGCATTAGGTACAGCTTTATTTGGTAATTTAAGACCTGGGGACACTATGATGTCTGTATGTGGAACTCCGTATGACACTTTACATAATGTAATAGGGATAAGTGGCAAGAAAAACATTGGTTCGTTAAAAGAGTATGGAGTAAACTATAAGCAAGTAGATTTCACGGCTTGCGGAGATATAAATTTTGATAATATTAAGAGTGAATTAGAGAATGATAAAAGTATAAAGTTAGTACACATTCAAAGGTCTACAGGTTATGGATGGAGAAAGTCATTATTAATCTCTCAAATTAAAGAAATTATAGATTTCGTTAAGAATATTAAACCAGAGGTAATATGTTTTGTAGATAACTGTTATGGAGAGTTTTTAGATATACAGGAACCTACAGATGTTGGAGCGGACTTAGTTGCAGGTTCCTTAATTAAAAATATTGGAGGAGGGATAGCTCCAACAGGAGGATATATAGCAGGTAAAGAGGAATACGTAACTCAGGCTTCATATAGATTGACTGTTCCTGGAATAGGGGGGGAGTGTGGATCTACCTTTGGAGTTATGAGACTCTTATACCAAGGATTATTTTTTGCACCACATGTAGCTATTGAAGCGGTTAAAGGAGCTTTATTTTGTGCAAGAATAATGGAGTTAGCTGGATTTGAAGTGCTTCCTAAATATACAGATAAAAGAAGTGATATAATCCAGGCTATCAAATTTAATGATAAAGATAAATTGATAAATTTTTGTAAGGGAATACAACTAGGTTCCCCGATAGATTCTTTTGTACAATGTGAGCCTTGGGATATGCCAGGGTATACAGATCAAGTAATAATGGCTGCTGGTGCATTTGTCCAAGGCGCTTCCATTGAATTATCTGCTGATGCACCTATAAGAGAACCTTACATTGCATATTTACAAGGTGGATTAACTTTTGACCATGCAAAAATAGGAGTATTGATAGCTTTGTCAAAAGTAATATAAGTAGTTTACAATGTGAAATTTTAAAATCATATTTCGCTAAAATTTATTAAGTTAGTATAATAATATCAAGTAGTTATATTATATTGATAGATAGGTTGTTATGTATTTTAAAATTTAATTAAGATAAGAATTCATTTTGTGTTTTATATAAAGAAAAGAGTGGGCATTAGTATAGAAATTAAATTTCAATTTAATGCTCACTCTTTTACTTAGATATTTTAATACTGTCTATAAACTCCAACAAGTTTACCTAAAATTGTACAGTCATTAACAATTATAGGAGACATAGTACTATTTTCGGGTTGAAGTCTTATATGATCTTCTTCTTTATAAAATGTTTTAAGTGTAGCTTCATTATCGATTAAAGCAACAACAATCTCACCATTTTGAGCAGAAACAGCTTTTTGTATTATAGAAAAATCACCATCTAATATACCAGCTTCAATCATACTTTCTCCCTTAACCTTTAAAATAAAAAGTTCTTCATTACCTTTTATAAAATCTACTGCTATTGGAAATGTACCTTCTATATTTTCTACTGCAAGTATTGGAAGACCAGCAGTTATTGTACCGACGATAGGGATGTTCACCATTTCCTTTTTATTTAACTTATCTTCAGTTATTATTATTGTTCTAGGTTTTGAAGGATCTTTTGATATTAATCCTTTTTTCTCTAATCTTTCAAGGTGACCGTGAACTGTAGATGTAGATTTCAATCCAACAGCAGCACATATTTCTCTAACTGAGGGTGCATACCCTTTTTCTTTTATTTGATTTTTAATAAATTCATAGATTTCTGTGTTTTTTGTACTTTTGTGTTCTGACATATTAAACACCTCTCTTATTTAGTTATTAGAATTATACCACATATTGTTAGAAATATCAAACTAATGTTCTGTTAAACTCTTTGTTTAGATATAAAGTTAAAAAAACTCTTGGGAATTACGGTTATATTATGTATAATAGTATTTAGGCCTAAATTTAAGAGATTAAATATAAATTAGGAATTGCTCATTATTTAGATTGGTAACGAGTATTGGATTAATAGAATTTGTTTCCGGAAACTTATCCGGGAAATATGTTCGAAGATTTTTAAATTAGAAAGGAAGTAGCTATGAATAGGGAATACTGTATTTTTAACTCTAAAAAAGAATGTAATAATTGTGGAGAGTGTGAGAGATGTGATTTGAACTCAAACAAGAAGTGTAATAATTGTGGTAAATGCTTAGAGTTAGAAGGTTATGACATGAAAGCAATAAAAATTGATGAAATAATAGATGATGTAAAAGACAGCCAGGAGATTGAGCAACAGCTAGAGAAGTCCAGAATAGGTGAAATTGAAAACGAAAATTATTCTCAATTATCAAGTGGAGTAATGGGGAATGAATCAGATGATGATACATTTGATGATGAGGGTTTAATGGATTCATGCGATGGCTATGATGAGGAATATAGTGAAGTTGATAATGATGATATTGTATTCAATGAAGAAATGGATGATAACTTAGTTTATATCGATGATATCGAAGGGTTAAGTGATTTACTTGAAGAAGATAAGGTTAGTGAGATGTACCCGGGTGTTTTGAGATATAATGGGAAAGAGAATGATATAAATTAACTAAGTAAAACGCAAAATTAAAATACAGTTTCAACTATGAAGTGATTAAATTTACTTTATAGTTGAAACTGTATTTTTATGTTAATTTAAATATAGTGATTTAGATTTAATAGGTGTTTTCATCACTCAATGGATTAGAGTTTATTGCTTCTCTTAATTTTTCATCATCAACATGTGTATATATTTGAGTAGTTGATAGATTTTCGTGGCCTAATATTTTCTGAAGGCTTCTTATGTCAACATTACCGTATTTGTACATTAAAGTTGCAGCTGTGTGTCGTAGCTTATGAGGGGTATATTTATCGGTATCTAAATCAGCGGCTTTTAAGTATTTTTTCAGCATCATCTCTACGGTTCTTTTGTTAAGTCTTGTCCAATTTTTACTTATGAAGAGAGCGTTTTTATCAATGATTTTATGTAGATTTTCGCTGCGGACTGATAAGTAATTTTCGATAGCTTTTATACATGCGTTGTTTAGATATACGGTTCTTTCTTTATTTCCTTTACCGATTACTGTTAATGTATCGCCCTTAATATTTGGGATATTAATTCCGCATAACTCGGAAAGTCTAAGGCCACAATTTAAAAACAATGTTAGTATACAATAATCCCGTTCTTTATTTTTTCCGTCTACAGCTCTTAAAAGAGACTTACTTTCATCTAAAGTGAGATATGTAGGATTTCTTCTGCTTATTTTAGGAGATTCTAGATTTAAAGCGGGATTTTCATCCACAATTTTTGCTATACCACTAAGAAACTTAAAGAATGATCTTAGAGTAGCAACTTTCCTGGCTCTAGCATGAGCGCTATTTTCTCTATATTTCTCTGTGAAAGATAAGAAGGCAAAGAGATCAGGTAATTTCAATTTTCTTATGATATTATCGTCTATATCATATATAGGAATTTCTTCAAAATCAAGATTATTGTCATAGGGTAGGTTTTTATATAATTTTAAAAATCTAAAAAACATAATTAGATCAATTCTGTAGGCATTTATAGTATTGGGGGATTTACCTTTTATAGTTTCTAAGTAATTTAAAAAGTTTATTACTTGCTCAGGCAAATCGTTATTGCGTATTGCTTTAATATCATATTTCATATTGCTAAATTCCTTTCAACCTTTTTAGGTATTTCTTTGAGTGTGTTGTATATTGATTGACTTACGTTTGAACTAGAAATTCTTAATATTTTCTTGGTTTATTCATTATTGGTATATTTAGAGCGTCTTTTTTTTACAGCTATTTTTTGAGCTTCTTTAAGAGTTCTGCTTAGGCCTAATTCTTTTAACCATATTTGAATAGTGCGAACTCCAACGTTGTAGATATCAGCAATATCAGAAGTGCTAACTTTTCTCTTTTTAACTAGGATATATAAATCTTTTATTATGTACTCGTAACCCCTATGTGTTTTTGAAGATTTGTAGTTATCGTATATCTTCAGTAATAAAACTTCATCCTTTGCGTTTAATGGAATATTCAATAGCTCTTTAGTTTTTTCATCATATTTAAAATTTTTATATTTAAGTGTTATAATTCTGTCTAAAGTCATAAAAACCTCCTTAAATGTGCTTAAAGCCTTGATTTTATTATACTACAATCCCCTTTTTATTTCAACACGCGAAATTCGCTAAATGTATATTTAGCGAATATACATTTACGTAAATTTATAGGTGAATACTATTTATTATATATTAGATTAGTTTATAACCTTAGAATTAGCTAAAATGCTGTATGATTATATTAAATTGCTTGAGTGTATATATTTAGTATAAAAGTTAATGTGAAATTGTTGTATATAATTGTAAAAGTAGCTCTTTATAATTCCACATACAAGTCTTAATTGATAATATTCTCATTTAGATTAAAACGATTCAAAAAAGCATTTTTAGTTCTTAATATTCATTATTGTATATTAACATATTATGAATAATTGATGGATATTTATTAATTCAATATAAATCCACATTTTAACAAAGTGCTTGTAGACCTATTTTTCTGCTTTCATCCCCTATTCTTCCCTTTCTAACAGGGTGCAACCCAAAAGCAATATATGTTAATATAATAATAAAATGTAAAAATAATGAATATAGTTTTATTCATAAAATTTAAAATTAAAAATTTAATTATCTAATAATTCCACAATTGATTTTTTCTAAAACTTATTTTTAAAATATAAGCAAGATGTATAAAATGACAATTAGTTCTTATTCAGAGTCTTGGATTAAATTAATTTACAAATTAGTACCGTTTACAAATGTTCCATTATAGAATTATTTTTAGCTTAAATATTAATTCTAGATACATATAGATTATATTTAGAAATGTGAATAATATTATAAAAACTAGACAAAATATACTAATGTAGCATAATTGTACCTATACTTACTAAAGGAGAGTTATTAATGAGAGTTGGTATACCTAAAGGATTATTATATTGTAAGTATTATCCATTTTATGAAACCTTTTTTACAGAGCTAGGAGCAGAAATAGTTACATCTCCAGACACTAACAAAGATATATTAGATATAGGGGCGAAATACTCTGTTGATGAAGCTTGCTTGCCTATAAAGGTTTTTCATGGTCACGTTGCTCAAATTAAAGATAAATGTGACATT
Organism: Clostridium sp. CS1-1; assembly: GCF_056135525.1. Taxonomy (NCBI): domain Bacteria; kingdom Bacillati; phylum Bacillota; class Clostridia; order Eubacteriales; family Clostridiaceae; genus Clostridium; species Clostridium sp. CS1-1. The sequence continues at coordinate 2,142,891 of NZ_CM148680.1, forward strand.
ATGTTCATTCCTAGGATAATGCAAATTGATAATAAGGAATTTATCTGCCCGAAGTTTTGTGGATTACCAGAGATGGTAATTAACAATATACCTGATATGCCTAAAGCTATTATATCCCCTATTTACGCATCTTCAGAAAAACAATTAAAAAAATGGGCTAGAAGCACAGGCAAAGTATTTAACAAAAGTAACCTTAATATAGAAAGAGCATATGAAGCTGCTATTAAAGCACAGCAAAAGCATAAAACTAGCATAAGGGATGAAGGATTTAACTTAAATGTTGCATTAGTAGGTCATCCTTATAATATTTATGATAATTTTACAAACATGAATGTTGTTAAAAAGTTAAATAAGTTAGGTATAGGTGTAATAACAGAAGAGAATGTTGAAGAAAATCATATAAGTAATCAAGTAAAAGATTTATTCAAAAGACCTTTCTGGACTTTTGCAAAAAATTCTTATGGTTTTTCTACCTATCTCGCAGAAAATAATAATATTGATGGTTTAGTTTATGTATCATCTTTTGCATGTGGTATAGATTCTGTTGTTATAGAACTTATCAAGGATAGATTAGGAAACTTCCCTATTCTAATCTTAAAAATAGATGAACATACTGGTGAAGCTGGGTTTGATACGAGATTAGAAGCTTTTGCTGATATGCTAGAAAGAAGGTGTAGCTAATATGAAAATAACTTTTCCTCATCTTGGGAACACTTGTTTTGCTGCAAAAGCTATTTTTGATGGTCTAGGTGTAGATTATATAATTCCTCCACCTAGTAATAAAGAAGCGTTAGAAATAGGATCATTACATTCCCCCGAAGAGATGTGTCTCCCCTTCAAAATAATGATTGGGAATTATATTAAGAGTATTGAGCAAGGAGCTGACACTGTTTTAATTGTGGGAAGTTGTGGCCCTTGCAGATTCGGTGAATATTGTGAGATTCAAATGAAATTACTGAAAAAATTAGGCTATAATTTAGATTTTGTGGTATTAGATAATCCAAAAGATATAGGCGTTAGGGAATTTTTAAATAGGATAGAAAAAATAACATTACACAGTAATAAAACACGAATAGAAAAAGTTAAAATTATTCATGATGCGTATAAAGTAATTAATTTAATAGATAAGATTGAAGAAAAAGCCAGATTACTTTCTGGCTACGAAGTAAATAAAGGAGAGTGTAAAAAACTTTTACGACAGTGTAAAAGTGAAGCTTTCAAATGTTCAACTTCAGAAGAAATGATAAATCATTTGAAAAAATATGAGAAAATAGTAAATAGCATAAAAATTGATAAAAGAAAGAATCCGCTTAAGATAGCTATTATTGGAGAAATATATACTATAATTGAACCGTTTTCAAACTTATATATTGAAGATAAACTAATGGAATATGGAGTTTCCACCAAAAGATATCTTTCCCCAAGTTGGTGGTTTAAAAACATGGCTTTGTCCCCTATAAATATGAATTCACTTAATATAAGAAGAGCTTCGAGAGAGTATTTACCTTTATATATTGGCGGCCACGCAAGAGAGTGCATTGGAGAAGCAGTAATTGCACATGAGAAAGGATTTGATGGAGCAATTCAAATATTTCCGATGGGATGTATGCCTGAAATTGTTTGTAAGTCTATACTTCCTTCAATTTCAAAAGATAAAGACTTTCCTATACTAACTTTAGTTGTAGATGAAATGACCGGAGAAGCTGGTTATGTTACTAGAATTGAAGCCTTTTTAGATTTACTCGAAAGGAGAAAAGAAAATGTATTATATGGGAGTTGATGTTGGCTCTGTCAGCACAGATTTAGTACTTTTAGATAAACATTTAAACGTAGTAGAATCTTTATATTTAAGAACTAAAGGTAGACCAATAAATGCTATTCAAGAAGGTTTTAGAATTTTAAAGGATAAATATAATAATAAAGAAATAATAGCTGTAGGAACCACAGGAAGTGGTCGCCAAATAGCTTCTTCTCTAATTGGCGCTGATGTCGTAAAAAATGAGATAACGGCACACGCGGTTGCATCCTTAAATTCTAATAAAGACGTTAGAACAATTATTGAAATTGGAGGTCAAGATTCTAAAATAATATTATTAGAAAACGGCATAGTTACTGACTTTGCGATGAATACTGTATGTGCAGCTGGAACAGGTTCGTTTCTTGATAGGCAAGCAGAAAGATTGGAGATACCTATTGAAAATTTTGGAGAATATGCATTAAAGTCTACAAATCCAGTTAGAATTGCAGGAAGATGTGCTGTTTTTGCTGAATCTGATATGATTCACAAACAGCAATTAGGTTATAGTGAGAATGATATTATACGAGGACTTTGTGAAGCTTTAGTAAGAAACTATTTAAGTAATGTAGGAAAAGGCAAAGAAATTAAATCCCAAATCTTTTTTCAAGGTGGAGTAGCTGCCAATATTGGTATGAAAGCCTCCTTCGAGGAAGCGTTGGGGTGTGAAGTAACTGTGCCTAAAAATTACAAAGTTATGGGTGCTATCGGTTCCGCTATTTTGGCAAAAGAACGCTTAGAAAAAACTGGTGAAATTACTAATTTTAAAGGATTTGATTTGGCTGATATGAGTTTTAATTCTAAGAGCTTTGAATGTGAAGGCTGCCCAAACAAATGTGAAGTTGTAAAAATACTTGGTAGTGAAACTGTAATGGGATTCTTCGGAGATAGATGTGGGAAATGGAGCGGATCTGTTGCTGTATAGTTAAACTGTAATTACTACTATACCATATAAAAAGTATCATTATCTATTTCAATTAGATTTAGCTAATGATACTTTTCTTATATAATATACTGGTATTAGAGTAAGTGGTTACCGAATAGACTTATTCAACTCTACAAAATTATAGGCTTGCCGTTGGGTTTGTAAAAGAACAAGGTACCCTTACCATACATTTACCACATACATCTGATGGACCTAAGTGATTATAAATCTTGTCGTTATTCAAACACATTTCATGACATTTCTTCCTGTTAAATCCATCAACTTTTAAAGCATCATTAACACATCTTTCAACGCATTTTTTGCAACTTCCATTGTATTTATATAAACAAAATTCTCTTTTTATAGCATCAGATTTTTCAATTTTTAAATTTGTTATTATAGTTCCCACTCTTCCTGTGCACCCTTTTTCAGTTATAAGCATATTATTTAATCCAAAGGTTCCCAATCCAGAAATATAAGCAGCGTGTCTATGAGACCAATCATTTATTAATTTATTATAATCAAAGTTTATTGACAAGGGTACTCCAACAGTATTAAATCCTTGTAGTTCTAATTCGTTTTCTATGTATTCGTTTAAATCTAATATTAACTTATTTGTATCAACATAAGCTCTAGCCCAAAACTCAGAACTCTCTTTACCATCTATGTTACTCTGCGCAATGGACTTTTCAAATGGTATAAAATAGGTAATTACTGTTTTAGCATCCTGCAAAAAGTCTTTTGGTAATTTGTGGTTTTCTCCAATAATTTCTTTCAATTTTAAAAACATAGTGTCTTCTGCATCAGCAAACTTTATTAATGGATGACTCCACTTAGTTTGCATGTTATTGTTTGTTGAATAAGTTCCCACATAAGATTCAATTAGGTTTTCTACTAAATTTTTCATTTATATCCCCTTCCCCAAAATAGAACTTAGCATTGTTTCATTTACCTATTTATACCACAATTTTAGTAAAATTGCTATATGTTAGGTTTTAAACTTTAAATGTCAATTTATACATGTAATTTAACGCAGTGTAGATGAACAAAATAAATACAAGGAAGGAGGTGTAATACTGATTTATTGTTCTAATATCAATATAGAATTTAAACTATGCAAACTAAAATTTATTATAGTTTAATAAATCAGGTTTTGAATATGCCACAAGGACGAAAAACATCAAGAGATGATATGATTTTATCCACTCCAGCACTTACTGAATCATTAGGTAGTACTACTTCTGCTGGCTTAACTGAAGGGCTTACAGGTGATAAGCCTTTATTTCCTCATTATAATGATACTAATTACTCAAAAAGTGAAGTAAAAGTGAAAACTAAAACTAAAAAAATGTAATTTAAAAGGTGCATAGTATACCTATGTGCCTTTTAAGTTACATTTTTTTAGAATGAAAAAACTCACCATATGGTATTGGCATTAGATAGTTCATGTAATGCTAGAGATTTATATGGTTAATAAATATAAATCCCTAGCATTTGATTTAAAACGTATTAGACAAACAATATGCTTGAAATTAAATTTATTTTACACCTTATATGTAGATGTTACATAAAATATTATGAAGAATAATTTTTATGGAGAAAAGTATGTATTTATTAAGGCAAGGTAATTATTCGAGGATAGATGCGGTTAACTATGCGACTAAGTATGCCCTTAAACCTAACCCAGCGTATAGGTACTTTCCTTTAGTCAATGATACTAGCGGAGACTGTGCTAATTTCATATCACAGTGTCTTAGAGCTGGAGGAGCACCTATGAGCTTTGATTCTAAAACTCCTTGGTGGTATAGAACTAATAATAATAATAATGTAAATGATGATACTTGGTCTATATCATGGGCTGTAGCACATTCACTATATTGGACATTAAAAATTAATAAAGAATCAAATTCACTAGGACCTAAGGGATTGGAGGTCCCTAATATACGAGAGCTTGAATTAGGCGATCTAATGTTTTTTGAAGATAATAAAGGAAAGATATTTCATTCAGCAATAGTTACTGCATTTTCATTTGGTTATCCATTAATATCCCATCACTCTTTTGAAGCGTTAAACATACCATATCAAAGAACTTGGGAGTCGAAAAAGATACACTTTCTGAAAATTAGTATTTAGAAGATTAGTTGTTTTTACTGGATATAGTAATGATATTAATAAAATTTGTATTTGGACTTAAATAAATATTTATTTTCTTAGTTTTATAGATTTTCACTAGAGATATTATTATATGTCTAGTGAAAATCTGTTTACCTTTATAATAGACATAAGCTTTATTAATAGCAATAAATGTATTAAGACTATTTATCATGCTTATACTGAAAGTAGTAGTTGCTAACTATAGGGGTTGACATATAAAAGTCTTCCCCGTCTAAATCAACCGCTGCTCTCTCATCTTTTTTGTTATCTACAGACTTATTTTCGTTGAATTCCTTTTTTTCTCGTTCCATAATGTATTTTGCTACTTTTTAATATATACCAATGTTTATAGTTGAAATTTTAGTAGCTATCTCCTTTCTTAATTTGTATTTCAATACCTTTATTTATATATTATTTACATAAAACACATTACCTATGAATAACTTTAAGATTATAACGAAAAAAAGATGGCCTTTAGACCATCTTGTAATTTACTTACTTAGAATAGAATTCGAGTATTTTAGAGAATTTAACTTCAACAGGAATTTCATCCTTTTGTGGCATTCTTATAAGTTTACCAGAGAAGCTTTCTTTATCTTTCTCTATGTACCTCAAAGTAATTTCTATAGTATTAAAGTTCTCTACAAATAATTCATTTTTTCTAGATTTTTCTCTTAGGCTTAACTTATCACCTATATCTACTATATATGAAGGTATGTTTACTTTTTCACCATTTACTAAAATGTGATTATGAACTACCATTTGTCTTGCTTGTCTCAAGGTAGAAGCAAAACCTAGTCTATATACTAGATTATCGAGTCTTCTCTCTAATGTTTGAATTAACATTTGATCTGAACTTTCTTTAGATTTTAGAGATTCAAAAACATATCTTCTGAATTGCTTTTCTAAAACACCATAATATGCTTTTAACTTTTGTTTTTCTATTAACTGTTCTCCATACTCAGAAAGTTTTCTTTGAGGTTTAACCCCTCTCTTTAAAGCTTTTGGATGATTAAATACATTTACGCCTAGATGTCTTGCTACTTTGAATCTAGGTCCCATTGGTCTTGCCATTTTATTCCTCCTAAAATATTATACTGCGATAATAATTTAGCGCCAGACAGCCTATAGTTATAATAACATAAAGTAAACACTTTGTAAATGATAATATATATCAATTGATATATAATTTCATTTAATTTAAATATGCTTGTTTATTATAATAAAATACCTTTGTTCAATTTTATTATTTCCCTTTTTAATATTTAGAATTAACTCTAATAGTATACCTATTAATAGCGATGGAATAGAATGAGTAAATACTCTTGCTGCGAAGCTTACAATATATTCTACTGTGAGAGCACTAGTATACAAGGAGTCCAGGCCTGAACTTATTGTAAATGTTGAACTTAATATCCCAAAAGGTAACCATAAATTTAGGATTCCAATAATTAGCTCATAATACTTAATTATTATAAGTTTTTTAGTTTTTCCATCTTTATATAAGTATTTCATTAAGTTCCACTTGTAAATTTGGGATAATATTTGCATACAAATAAAAACTAAAAGCAAAAATACAAGATGAAAAATAAGCTCTTTAAGCATATGTATGTTCTTTTTATTAATAAATTCGGTCATAATGAATATTATAATTAAAATAAGTGAAAGGAAAAGGTTTCGTAAACTAAGTGTATATCTTAAGAATCCTTTAGATTGTATTTTTAGCCAATAATTATAATCATAATTCATAGTTATACCTCACTAATCAACATATACAAAGTATTTAAAGTAGGTTATATTATATTTAAAATATAACCTACTTATGATTACTTATATTAATTTTTAGAATAGAAATTGAAATAAATACAAACACTACCAAATAGAAAATATATAGAAAGGATGTTTTAAATTGAATTTATCTGAATCCTTATTATGTCCTGTATGTAATGGAAATCACTTTAGGATGAAGCGTCAAGCTACGTATGTTTATACTTATAATATTAATACACCAATTACTGAACAATGGAGTGAGGAAAGTGATGCTCTGCCATTCTTGTTCGATAATAGAGAACAAACCGACTCAAAAGAGTTTCTAGAATGTGCTGAATGTGGAGAGATCTTTCCCTGCCCTTTCTTTACAGATAAAGAAAAGATTAGCGTGACTATTTTACAAAAAGCTATAAGATCTGATTATAAAGAAGAGCCGGAGTTTTTTGGATAGTAATTATTAAAAGCCCTTAACTAAAGTTAATAAAGAACTTTAGTTAAGGGCTTTTATAATACTCTGTTTATCATTTTATATATAGCATATCCACATGGGGAATATTATCTTCAAGATACGCATCTGATACTTTTACAAAACCTAAGCTTTCATATAACTTTATAATATATTGTTGAGCAGAAATTCTTATTTCCGTTTCCTTAAGCTCTTGTTTAATAAAATTAATAGCTTTTGTTAATAAATGTTTTGCTAATCCTCTATTCCGATAATTTTTATGTACCAAAACCCTACCAATAGAAATCTCCCTGTAAGAAAGTCCTTTTGGCAGTATTCTAAGATAAGCTATAATAGTATTATCTTCTTTCAAAAACATATGAAAAGAGTTTAAGTCTTTATCATCACATTCCTCATAAGGGCAATTTTGTTCTACAATAAAAACGTTAACTCTTTCTCTAATAATGCTATAGAGCTCATTTACATCTAATTCCTCAAACTTTTTTATAACAAAAATCATATTGAATACTCTCCACTTCTACTAAGATAAATATACATACTAAATTTCATAGTTTAATGCCAATTTGCATTACTTGCGATTTAATTATTAGGTATAGTTACTAATTCTATGTCTGAACGTGAATTGTCTATATTAATTACGGCTACGCTAATAGGCAGGTTGAATCTGCGTGGACCTGCACTACCAGGATTTAAATATAAAACATCATTTAGAACTATATTTTCCGGATTGTGAGAGTGACCACTAATAACGATATGAAATCCTGAAGTTTTAACATCTAAATCTATGTCCCTTACATCATGAATAACATATATTAATTTTTCGCTTATTTCTACTACTTCAGTTTTATGATATTTATAAGCCCAGTCACCTTTATCACAGTTTCCTCTTACAGCCACAACCGGTGCTATTTTTTCTAGAGATTTAATTATATCAGGATTACCTATATCACCAGCATGAATTATTAAATCAGATTCTTTAAAAAGATCTAGTGCATTCGGTCGTAAAAGCCCGTGTGTATCTGATATAACTCCTATTTTACATTTACTCATCCATTTTCATCTCCTACATACCACATTTGCTAGCTAAATTATATAGTTCCTCATCACATACTCTATACACAGTCCATTCATCCATTGGTACAGCATCCATTTGTTTATAGAACTCTATAGATGATTTGTTCCAGTCTAAGCACCACCATTCTAGTCTGCCACAATTTCTTTCTAAGGCTAATCTAGCTAAAAATGAAAGCATTAATTTACCTAATCCCTTGCCACGAACCGCTGGTCTTACGTATAGATCCTCTAAATAGATGCCTGGTTTCCCTAAAAATGTAGAGAAATTATGAAAGAATAATGCAAAGCTTACAGGTGCACCTTTATACTCACCAATAATAACTTCAGCAGCATTACGCTTAAATAATGATTCTCTTAAAGTATCCTCTGTTGCAATAACTTCATCAAGTAAATTTTCATAGTTAGCTAATTCCTTAATAAACTTTAAAATTAAAGGTATATCTTTTTCCTCTGCAAATCTTAAATTAAACTCTTCGATCTTAGTTGTTATTATATTATTCATTTTTTATCCCCCCCCAATAGTTTGAAAAATTATTATGCTTCTACAGATATAAACTGATTAGTTTTTTCATTATATTTATATTCAATGGCTTCTAGCCTGTTTATGATATCCTCTAAATTCAATTCATTTTCTTCGCATAAAACTCTAAGGCTATCAAATTCATCTCTTAGCTTCATATTTGTCCAGCTTAAGAGAATATATGGATCTATGGTTGGAACCTTTTCTTTATCCATTTATATATCACCTATTTCAATAAATATTTAACTAAAGACTAAACATATACCTAACTCTGTATATGTTTAGTCTCTTTAGATTGTTTTTTAATATTCTTTTAAAATAATAATTTACTGTCTAGTGCAAAACAATTTTATCACCTATTAATTCTACTTTTACATTAGAACCTTCTCTAAATTTCTTTTGTAGATATTGTTCCGCGATTTCATCTTCGATATACTTTTGTATTGTTCTTCTTAGTGGTCTTGCACCATATTTTTCATCATAACCTATTTTCAAAATCTGATCCTTCACTTCTTCAGATATTTCTAAATTAATTTCTTTTTCCTTAACTTCATCAATAACTTCTTTTAACATTAGGTTGATGATTTTATGAAGTTCATCCTTTGACAATGGAGTAAATACAATGGTTTCATCCACTCTATTTAAAAATTCAGGTCTAAAGATTTCTTTAAGTGCCTCTTTTACACGATTTTCTAAAATATTATATCCATCCTGCGCAAAGCCAATTCCAGAAGATTTGAAATTAGTTCCTGCATTAGAAGTCATAATAATCACTGCGTTTTCAAAGTAAACAGTTCTTCCTTGACTATCTGTAAGTCTTCCGTCTTCAAGAATTTGAAGTAACATATTAAATATATCTGGATGAGCCTTTTCAATTTCATCAAGTAAAATAACTGAATATGGTTTTCTTCTTATTTTTTCAGTAAGCTGACCGCCTTGGTCGTAACCTACATATCCAGGAGGAGCACCAATTAACTTTGAAACCGTATGCTTTTCCATATACTCAGACATATCAAGCCTTATTATTGCTTCTTCACTACCAAAAAGTTCAGTTGCAAGGGCCTTAGCTAGCTCCGTTTTACCAACACCTGTTGGACCAACAAAAATGAAGGAAGACGGTTTTCTCTTTTTTCTAAATCCTAATCTATTTCTGCGTATAGCTCTAGATAAAGATACGATGGCTTCATGCTGACCTATAACCCTTTGGTGTAATCTTTCTTCTAAATTCAATAACTTTTGAGCTTCTTCTTCTGTAATCTTTTGTACAGGAATTTTTGTCCATGCTTCGATAACATGAGCAATATCTTCAACAGTTAGTTTAACGTCAGCACAACTACTTTTAAGTTCCCTAATTTTATCTTGAAGTCTGCATTCATGTACCTTGTATTGAGCCGCTTTTTCATAATCATTATTATTACCAGCATCTATTATCTTGTTTTGTAGTTGCTGTAATTCTTCTTCTATTGATTTTAACTCTACAAGTCCTTGGTTTTTTAGGTTAGCTCTAGAACTTGCCTCGTCTATAACATCAATTGCTTTATCTGGTAGGAATCTATCAGTTATATATCTTTCTGACAATCTCGCAGCGGAATCTATTACTTCATCAGATATTATTACATTATGATAAGATTCATAGTAATTTTTTATTCCTTTTAAAATTTCAATGGTCTCTTCTACTGTTGGCTCATCAACTATAACAGGTTGAAATCTTCTCTCTAAAGCTGAATCTTTTTCTATATGCTTTCTATATTCTTCTAGAGTGGTTGCTCCAATAACTTGAATTTCCCCTCTGGCAAGAGCTGGTTTTAAGATATTAGCTGCATTCATAGCCCCGCCTTGAGCTTCTCCCGCTCCAATTATATTATGAACTTCATCAATAACTAAAATAATGTTACCATTATCTTTGGCTTCTTCTATAATGGATTTCATACGACCTTCGAACTGCCCTCTAAATTGAGTACCTGCCACAATTGCAGTCAGATCTAGTAAATATACTTCTGAATCATATAATTTAGCAGGAACCTGTTTCTCTGCTATCCTAACAGCTAAGCCTTCTGCGATAGCTGTCTTACCAACACCTGGCTCTCCAATTAAAATAGGGTTATTTTTAGTTCTTCTGTTAAGAATCTGTATAACTCTATCTATTTCTGTCTGTCTCCCTATAACTTTATCAACTTCCTCGTTTTTTGCTTTATCCGTTAAATTTATTCCATACATATCTAGATTTTTTCTTTTTTTCTTAAAAAATCCACCTTTTGTTTTTACTTTAGGCTCCTCTTTATTAGAAGAGTGTTCCTTATTAAAAGCTTTAGGCTCTTTGTTGTCTATATCATCTGAAGATTTAAATGTATTATTAAATAAATTCAAGAAAGAAGTGTTTTTTGATTCATCAAGATTAATATCCTGAAACATAGTACTCATTTGTTCTGATAAGTTTTCTATGTCATCTGGAGTCATGCCAGCTTGCTTCATTAATTGATCCATAATAGGTATTCCCATTTTTTTAGCACAATCCATACATACACCAACCATTTCTGGTTTTCCACTGTCAACTTTAGCTGTATATATTGTTGCTATATTTTTATTACAAATAGAACATAGTTGCATTTAAATCATCTCCATTTTCCAATAAAGTCAAGTTGTATTATCGCAATTACAGTATATCATATTTCTGTCTAGATTATTATTAATATTTTTTAAATAGAATTAGATCATAATACTTCATTCAAGTGTTACATAATAAGAAAGTTGGCTTAAGAGGTTAAATCTTTCTTTTGTTTTAAATTAAATCTATTATATATCTTCCAAATCACTTCAATGTTTTGAAAAAACACACTAACTATATATGGATCAAAGTGTTTTCCAGATCCATCTTTTATTATTTGAGTGGCTTCTTCAAAGCTAAAGGCCCTTTTATAAGGTCTTTTACTTGTTAGAGCATCAAATACATCTGCTATAGCAACGATTCTAGCACTTAAAGGTATATTCTCTTCCAGCTTACCATTAGGATAACCAGAACCATCCCATTTTTCGTGATGACCTTCTGCTATTTCAATTGCTATTTTAAATATACTTCTTCCTCTCTTTATTAGGTTATCATCTGCAGTTTTTAAAACTTTAGCTCCATATGAAGTATGAGTTTTCATAATATTAAACTCATACTCAGAAAGCTTTGCAGGTTTGAGTAAAATTTCATCCCGTATAGCTACCTTTCCGATATCATGAAGAGGACTAAATCTTTCAATATTATTTACATAATCTAAGTCTATAATATTTCTATATTTTTTTGTATTAGATAATAACTCTGCAATCACTCGGGAATATGTTTTCATTCGATTTAAATGATCACCAGTCTCCGGGTCTCTTTCCTCAGTTAGGGTTGCCAGCGCTAATGTTGAGCTTATAATCATATCATCAATTAGAATGTCCTCTTCAAGACTAAGCATTATACTATTTGCCAGGGTTTTTAAAAAATTTATATGTTTCTTTTGATAAACATTTTTAGTGTTACTTGAGAAAAATATTATTCCCACTGCACCTTTATCATTTTTAAGTGGAAATGTTATTGATGATTTTATGCCCTCTTCTAGCAAAATACGATTGTATTCTTTAACTGGTTTTCCTTTAATATATTCCTCAAGATCGTTAATTATTCTTTCCTCACCTGTTTCAATAATTTTACCAAGAGTAGTTTCCTTAATGCCTGTCCTAAACCCCAACAGCCTCTTTGGCAGATTCTTATGATATTTACCTGAAACTCCATAAGATGCTTTTATTATATTTCTTTCAGCATCTATCAATGCTATTCCTATATGTGTATACGGAATAAATTCAATAAAAGAGTTAAATATGTAATTCAAAACATCCTTAAATGGTATATTTTTGCTTAGATTCTCGATAAGCAAGATTATGCTGTTTAATTTATTAAATACTACTTGTACTTCTTTAAAAACTGGAACAATATTAGCATCTTCAAACTTAGGAACAATAGCTTCTAAATCTGTTATACCAACTCCCTCTAACCCTTTATATAGCTGCCCTATTGGTAGAAAAAGATTTTTATATGCATTTACAAAAAATATAATTAGTGACATAAGTATTGTTATTGAAAGAAACATTACTGTATAAATCATAATTTGACTTCTTTTGTTATTATAATTAGAAACTAAATTTGTTATGTCATTACTACATTCCAAAAGAAATTCGTTATTTTCATTAATGTATTTAACTGCGTTGTACAATTCTATAGAGTTATTTTTTTCGTTTAAAACTGTATTAATAGATTTGTTAAACACTATCCAAATTTGTTCATGCTTTTGTAAAATAGGAGAAAGTTCTCCAAGGGCTTCTGTAAAATTTAATCTATTACCTTTTGAGATTATAAAACCATTTTTTATAGTTTGATACTGTGATTCATATTCATTTTTAGACTTTTGGAGTTCTTCTAATGTTTCGCTTATACTTGCTTGTGAGTGAAATTTTTCCTTTTCTTCATTATTATATGCTCCATCATAAGTATAAAGTTCATATATACGATTTACGTCCTTGGTCATCATTTGCGTAAGCATTCTTTGTCGGCCTAAGATATTAACTAAAGTACTATTTTGTGAACTAGTATGTAGGTTAATTAATAGTAATATAAAAATCGATATAACTACAGCAGATATAAGAACTATAATTATAGAAATATGCCTTTTATAAAGGTCTACTACAGATATATTTTTATTTTTCATTGAATATTTGCCTCCGTAACTAAATTAAGAGTATCTAATAAATTTTATATTATTTACATCTTGCATACAGTATAAATTATACATTTAATAGCTGAATTTTAACATAATAATATCAAAGTAAGTTTAAATATATGTATTTAATTAATATTAAGTATAGCTTATTTTCACTAAAACTTTAATCCTCATCGATTATGTTGATGAGGATTAAAGTTTCATAATACATATTATCATATTTCTAGCGTTGATTCATCTATCCAGTTCCAGTTGCTTCTAAGTTCTTTTATATCTTCTACAAGTTTATATAAGGATAAATCTTTCATTTTAGATTCTAACATTACGTCAAAATCAATTCCTAAAGGTTTGCATACCTCTAGAAATTTTATAAAATCTTGAGGGTTAATGAAATCTGAATGTTTTCTATCTGTTTTACCTTCCTTAGGGCTTGAAAAGTGAACTTTTGGGGGAATCGATTGGTTAGACCATGTATTTAAAATTTCTCTAAGTAAAGGTTCCAAGGAATCTCCTCCGGTATTACATGTATGATGATGGACATCTAGTACCATAGGAGCATCTACTGTCTTACATATTCCTAAAACTTCTCTTGTAGTAAAGGTTTTATCATCATTTTCTAATATCAATTTGCTTGTTATATCAGAGGGAAAATTTTTAAAATTGCTTATAAATCTTTCAATTGCTTTTTCTTTTCCACCTTGGCTACTACCTACATGTAGAACCATTTTTCCATTTGGATAATCTAGATCCTTAAATAAATTTACGTGAAACATAAGGTTTCTTTTAGAACTTTCCACAACTTCCTCTCTAATACTATTTAAAACATTAAATTCATCAGGATGAGTATCTACTCTCATATTATATTTCTTTACTAGGTCTCCTATTCTTTTGAATTCTATGTTAAAAATCTTTCTGTAATCCCAATTAGTAACTTCTGGATGAGTTGCCAATGGAACTAGCGCTGAAGTTATCCTATAAAAATGAATATTATTTTTCACATTATACTCAAGAATTTTATACAAATCATCTAAATTTGATAATGTTACTTGTTTAAGTTTATTTAGTTTGTTAACATCATTACCCTGTTTTCCATAATTAGTGTAAGTTACTGTACTTGAGGATGTAACCTTGGGAAGCTTTAGAGCTATAGCCACATAACCTAAACGAATTTTCATTATAGCACCTTCTTTTCATACATAGTAAACATAGGTTAGTTTATGTATAGTTAAAATATTAATACCATAAAGAGAAAATCTGTTCATTATAATATAAGACGAGAAGAAGATTACTGTTGGAGAACGGCTGAAGAAACAATAAAAGATATAAAAAGTTTAACTTTTACAATGGGTTATTAATTACGTCTTACAGGGTTATGGGTAATTATTATAAGCATTATTATTTACTTGACAATGATTTATAAATTATGGTATTATTAATTTGTAAAAGTTAATAATACTTGTTAAAAGGGAGTAATTTAAATTATAAAGTCAACAATTCGATTTAGTATTCTAAATCTGGCTTTATAAGCCTATTTAAGGTTATAAGACTTTTAACATAATTCATATATAGCGATGAATTATGTTAAAAGCCTTTTATTTTTGCCCTTTATATAGCAAAATTATAATTTACATAAATAAGGAGGTAATTATATGACAACAAAAAAATCACTATTACATTTAAGTTTCTGGGTTGGTATGGCGATACTATTTAATATCGGTATCTATTTTTTCATGGGAACAGAAAAGGCTTTAGCTTTCCTTGGAGGGTATGTAATTGAACAAAGCTTAAGTTTAGACAACCTGTTTTTATTCATACTCATATTTCAAAGTTTTGGGATAAAATCAGAATATCAAAAGAGAGTTCTTACTTATGGAATAGTTGGGGCTATTATATTAAGGTTAGTATTTATACTTTTAGGTGTAACCATTGTTAACAAGTTCCATTGGATGCTTTATATATTTGGTTTACTTCTAATATTCAGCGGAATCAAGATGTTTAGAAATGATGAAAATGAAAGTAATTTTAAAGATAGCAAATTAATAAAGCTTCTTAATAAATTTATACCAGTTTCTGATACATTAGATGGGGAAAAATTTTTTACTAGGAAAAATGGTATATTATACGCTACCCCACTTCTCGCAATAGTGCTGCTTGTAGAAGGATCTGATATTATTTTTGCAATAGATTCAATACCAGCTATATTCTCTATAACTACGGATCCATTTATAGTATATACTTCTAATATATTTGCTATATTAGGTCTTAGAAATCTATACTTTATATTAGAAAAGCTTCACAATAATTTTGTTTATGTAAAGTATGGAGTAGCAAGCATCCTTGTATTTACTGGTATAAAGTTATCTGTTTTATTCTTCCATCTTGAAATATCAATAGTGGCTTCTTTAATTACTATATTTACAATACTATCAATTAGCATCATAGCTTCTATAGTGAAAAGTAAAAAAGATAAAACAGAATTATGTTCAAGTGCTGCTACAGAGACTACTGAATAAAAAAATTAATTAAAATAGGAGTTAGATATCCGTATGGTATCTAACTCCTATTTTAATATAATTTATTTATCTTCTATAGGCTTTTTAAGGAATCCTAACATAAATGCTGTTATAAATGATCCGATTAATATTGATAAAACATAAAGTAAAGGATTTCCTTTAACTATAGGAATTACAAATACTCCACCGTGGGGAGCAGGTAAACCTATATTAAACATCATTGTCAACGCTCCAGCAATTGCTGATCCAACAATTATTGAAGGAATAACTCTTCCTGGATCTGCTGCTGCAAATGGAATAGCACCTTCTGTTATAAAACTTGCTCCCATTATATAGTTTGTTTTTCCGGCATCTCTTTCTTGTTTAGTAAATTTATTTTTAAATAATGTAGTTGCAATAGCAATACCTAGTGGTGGAACCATACCCCCTGCCATTATAGCTGCATGTGGATAATAGTTTCCAGCGTCAATCATAGCAATACCGAATGTAAATGCTGCTTTATTTATTGGACCACCCATGTCAACAGCCATCATTCCACCAAGAATTAAACCAAGAAGTACTCTATTTGCTGTACCCATTGATCCCAACCAAGCTTGCATAGAAGTATTAAGTGCCTTAACAGGATTAACTATAAATAGCAACATTACAGCACCAGTAATAAATATTCCGAGTAAAGGATATATAAGAACTGGCTTTATTCCTTCAAGTGATTCTGGAAGCCCAGCAAATAATTTCTTAACTAGTAATACGGAATAACCTCCAAGGAAACCTGCAATTAATCCGCCTAAAAATCCAGCACCATTATTTGCAGCTATAAGTCCACCAACCATTGCTGGTGCGAACCCCGGTCTATCAGCTATACTGCTTCCAATAAAACCTGCTAGAACAGGCACCATCAAAGCAAATGCATTTCCACTACCGATATCCATAAGAAGTTTTGCTATAGGGTTAAAAGATGGATCTTTTGGATCAAAGGCCTTAATTCCGAACATGAAGCATATCGCTATTAATATCCCCCCACCTACAACGAAAGGAAGCATATTTGATACACCACTCATTACATGCTTATAAAATCCTGTTCTTTGGTTCTTATTTCCATTTGAAGACTCTTTACTTCCTATATGATGATATATAGATGCATCTCCTTGTAGTCCCTTATTTATAAGCTCTTCAGGTTTCTTTATAGCTTGAGCCACAGGAACTTGAAGTACTTTCTTACCTTCAAATCTAGACATTTCTACTTGTTTATCCGCTGCAACTATTATTGCTGTTGCTCTACTAATCTCATCATCTGTTAGCTTATTTTTTACTCCAGTAGAACCATTAGTTTCAACTTTGATCTCTACTCCTAGTTCTTTTGCTTTATTTTTAAGAGAATCTGCAGCCATATAAGTATGTGCAATACCAGTTGGGCAAGCTGTAACTGCTAGTATTAATCTATTATCATTAGAGCTTTTTTCTACAGTTGCCTCAGAATTTTGAGTTTGTAAATAATCTTTTTCTTGAGCATCAATTAAATTTAAAATTTCATCTTCTGATTTGGCGTTTAAAAGCCCATTTTTAAAATTTTCATTTATAAGTAAGCTAGATAATCTTGATAGGGTTTCTAGATGCTCATTATGTGCTCCTTCACTAGCTGCTATCATAAAGAATATATGTGCATTATTACCATCTAAAGACTCAAAGTCTAACCCTTCCTTTGAACGACCAAATGCTAATGATGGTGTCCTGACAGCTGCTGTTTTAGCATGTGGAATGGCTATCCCATCCCCTATTCCTGTTGAAAATTCATTTTCTCTTTTCAATATTGCATCTTTATATTCTTTTTTATTATTTAATCTTCCTGCATTGTCTAATTTATCTATTAATTCATCGATAACTTCTGTTTTTGATTTAGAATTTAAATCTAAAATAATTGTATCCTTTTTTAGAAGCTCCGTAATTCTCATTTTTTTCCTCCTAATAGCATTTAATATTTTTATAATTATAGAAGACATTCATTTGTTTAATCTACATGACACTTTTTATTTAAACTAATTTAGTTATAAGTATTTCAGTAAGGAATCTTTCAACATCTTCCTTTTTACATAAATCCATTGAAAATGCTGTAGCACTACCAGTTGCAGCTCCCCATTTAAGTGATTCAATTAGGCTTGAATTTTGTGAATAACTTGCTATAAAACCAGCAATTAAGGAATCGCCTGCTCCTACAGAGTTTTTTACAACTCCCTTTGGTGCTGATGCATGATACACACCTTCTTTACATAATAGCAAAGCACCTTCACCTGCCATTGAAATAACAACGTTTTCTGCACCCATTTCTCTAAGTCTTTGACCATATTTAATTAGTTCTTCTCTACCATTAATGCTTACATTAAATAATTCTTCAAGCTCGTGGTTATTTGGTTTTATCAAAAATGGATTATATTTTAATGTTGTTATTAAGGCTTCACCGGTAGTATCAACAACTACTTTCAGGCCCTTGTGGAAGCATTTTTCTTGAATAATTGAGTAAATGTTTCTTGGCATCGATTTCTGTACATTACCAGCTAAAACTAGAAAATCTTTTGTATTTAATGTATTAATTTTTTTAAACAATTCTTTTAAACTTTCTTCATTTACATCAGGTCCTGAACCATTTATTTCTGTTTCCTCATTTGATTTGAGTTTTACATTTATTCTTGTATCACCACTAACCTCTATGAAGTCAGTATCTACTCCTTGTTTTTGTAGAAAATCTACTATATATTTTCCAGTAAACCCACCAATGAATCCGAGAGCTTTATTTTTAATGCCTAAATTATTTAAAACTCTCGATACATTAATTCCCTTACCACCAGCGTATTTATACTCACTTGTTACTCGGTTTACTTCTCCCGGCTTAAAGTTTTCTACATCTATTACATAATCGATAGATGGATTAAAAGTTACTGTATATATCATTATTCTATCACAACCTTTACTTTAGTTTTTTTACTATATCCCTCATAATCTTCTATATCAGAATTCGTAATAATTTCTGCCTTTCCCAAATCTCCAACTTTTACAAAACTTACCTCTCCAAACTTACTTTCATCAGCTAAAACGAATGCCTGTCTTGAATGTTTGATTGCATTTTCTTTAAGTGCAGCTTCTTCTACATCTGGTGTGGTAAAGCCATACTCTAGGTGTACTCCATTGATACCTAAAAAACATTTATCAAACCTAAATTTTTCAATATTTTTTAATGCATCAATACCTATTATTGCTTTAGTCGTTGTTTTAACTCTTCCGCCTAAAATATAAGAATTCAAGTTTTGTTCGACAAGAGAATTTATATGCTTAAGTCCATTTGTAACTATTATTATATTTTTTTTATCTATAAACTGAATCATTTCAAAAGTTGAAGTTCCAGCATCAAGATAAATACAATCTCCTTCTTTTATAAGTGATGCAGCATGTTTAGCTATTAGCCGTTTCTCTTCTATATTTTGAATTTCTTTTTCACTATAACTTGCTTCAATGAGTCTACCCTTAGTGAGCGTAGCACCGCCATGTACTCTTTTTAGTGCATTTATGCTTTCTAAGAATGTAAGATCACGTCTTATGGTGGATTCCGAAGTATTAGTTGCGTCTACTAGCTCATTTATTTTAACTACACTTTTATCCTTAAGCAGGTCAAGTATTAAATTATGTCTTTGTTCTGTTATCAAGAAAAACCACCTTCTTTTCGTAAATATTTTATTTATCACTTAATTATTATTTAACCATACTTTTTATATAATAGGCATCTCTTTATGAAAACATTATAATATAGAAATAATTCAATTTCAATCACATTCTTTCAAAAACAATCGGATAATTTCACAATTCATTCAAAATACTTCGTAATTATTTGAAGTATTTTGCCTATAAACATACTTATATTTTTATAATTACTGTAGATTAACTCATTTGATTAAATAAACTGTTCGTGCATTTTAATACAATTTTAACCACAAATATCAAGTTTTGAAGGATTGTCTAGATTGATCAAGATATAGCAATAGACATAATATTGTGTTAAAATTATATGTAATTGGAATATATGCGCATTACTTAACTCTTTGAATTATAACTTGAACACACTAAGGAGGAAATTTATGAATACAATTTTATTTGATCTCGATGGAACTTTACTTCCAATGGATATGGCGTTATTTGAAAAATTATATTTTGATGAAATAACAGATACTTTTTCAGATATAATGGAACCACAACAATTTGCTAAAAATATATGGGCATCCACAAAGGCCATGGTGAAAAACACTGAGTATAAAACTAATGAAGAAGTGTTTATGGAGGATTTTGGTGGAAGAATAAACGCTGATCTTTCGGCATTGAAAAAACGTTTCGATGAATTCTATGATTCAAGGTTTTTAAAAGTGAGAGAAGCTGTACATAGCATTGAATGTATTAAAGATAGTGTTAGAATATTAAAGGAAAAAGGGTATAAGATAGTTGTGGCTACAAATCCTATGTTCCCTGCTAAAGCAATTTATCATAGAGTGCGTTGGGCAGGTTTTGAACCAGAAGAATTTTCATATATAAGTACTTTTGAAACTAATCACTATTGCAAACCTCAATTAAAATACTACGAGGAAGTATTAAAAGATATATGTAAAACCGCCGATGAATGCTTAATGGTTGGAAATGATGTACAAGAAGACCTAATAGCAAAAAATCTTGGAATGAAGACCTATTTAATAACTGATAATATGTTACATAGAACTGAAGAAGCAATAGTTACTGACTATCAAGGAAAATATGAAGATTTTTATAAATTTGCAAAAAAACTTCCAAGTGTTATATAGTTAAAAAATATATGATTAACTTAAGACTACTATTTGGATATAAATTTAAGCAGGGGCATAAGTTCACCCCTGCTTTTTACTTAAAATAAAAAAAGTTGTATAGCCAATTATTAATTTATCCTACAGTCCTTTTTAGAGTGCTTTCTAAAACATCTTCAAATTTAGTAGTTAGATCCTTCAAAAATTTAATATTTTCAATAGGTGTTTTAGAAATAGTTACTTCTCCCGATAACATAAATCCACTAACCTTATTTCTCGTAAAATTGTAAATATCGTTTAATTCGCTTATAGTAGGTTTATTTCCTTTCTTTAAGGAATCTAATACATAGGTAGCTATAATTAGATCTTTTACACTTCTTTTCATTTTTGTAACGATTCTGTCTTGAATTAATGGTATCTCATGATTAAGGACTTCTGCAGTTAAGTCACCTCTACCAATCATTATTCCATCACTTACCTTCAATATTTTATCAAAGTTTTCATAGCCGTCTCTACACTCAATTTTAGACCATATTATAGGCATTTTTATATTGCTATTTTTTTTATTATAATCTTTTATAAACTTCTTAAGTTCCTTTATATTATCATCTGTAGTGACATAGGATAGACATATTATATCAACACCATGATCTAATCCCCATTTTATATCATATTTATCTTTTTCTGTTAAACAGAGCTTACTTCTATCCATACCTGGAGCATTTATTCCTTTTTCACCCCTAACCATACCACCTTTTTTGACTTCTACTTTTATTACATTTTCATTTTTTCCAAGCACAGTAAATTCCATAGTAGCATCTTTCATATAAATAATTTTTGCGCTATATAAATCTTTAAAATCTCCTTCATATGATATTGGAATAAGAGTATATTTGTTTGTTTTCTCATATTTTTTATATATGTTCTCAGTACAGAAGTAAATTATTTCACCGTCGTTAACCTTAATTTGATTTTTAAATAAATTTGAAACTCTAAGTTTGTTTCCTTGTAAATCCTGAAAAATAGACATCTCAGGATACTTTTTTTTAATTTCCCTTATTAGCTCCTCAGCTTTTTCATAGTCAATATGTGAAAAATTAAACCTCGGTATAGTCATACCTGCTTCAACCATTTTATCTATATCTTCTATCGAGTTAACCCATGAACCAATAGAACAAACTATATCCAATCATAAACACCCCATTTTTATCATCTTAATCCTATTTCTTTGTACTTTTGATAATATATACCATACCATAATCCGGTTCCGCTAACTAGTATTTCATTTATATTAAAACCTCTCATTATTTCTTTATACATATATAGGCCTACTCTTATAGCAATTAATTCTTCTATATAATTTGATTTTTTTACATCTACGCTATAAATATTTTCATAGACACTCCCTACACTTTTATACGCCTCTGCTATTTTATCCTCTATAGTTATTATTTTATTTTCAATAAATTCCATGGTAAGTTTTGTTCCGTGTTGATATCTATTAGTAACTTTACCTGTGGCCCTAGTTATTGCTGTTCCTACACCTACACATATACAATTATCAGGTGTAGGTGCATGATTTTTAAAGTAATGTACTAGCGTATAATCTATAAATCTATCCACTTTGCAAAATGCTTTTCTTATATTAGTATTTGTATGGTTTCGGAGAAATAATATATTTTCCAGAACGACAGTCCCTAAATCCAAACTGTAGGTTTGAAGTATTTTACCTTTTTCAAAAAGAGTTACCTCAGTTGAACCTCCCCCTTGATCAACCAAGATAAATCTTTGATCAGTGTTATTTATGTAACTACTTGCACTTAACATAAATGCATCTAATGTTGCCTTAGCTTCTTCCTCTTTCGTAAGTATTTTAACGTTTAGGCCACATTCATCCTTTATTATTTTTAGGAGGTATTCGTTATTTTCAGCGCTTCTTATGGCAGCTGTAGCTACAGTATATACAATATCTACATTGTTTTCGCTGAGCACATCAACAAAATGATTCAAAATAGGAATAATATTAGACTTAAAAAAATCTAAATTCATATTATTCTTAGCGTCTAATCCTTTGCCAGTATTAGTAAGCCAACCTTCTCTTTTGAAGCTTTTAAAATTAAAATCCTTTGATTTCATCTTATCTAATTCTCCAATTAGCATTTTTACAGCCTTAGTGCTTAGCTCTATAACTGCAATGCTTGTAGGAGTATTATTATCATTACTGATAACAGTTTTTATTTCACCAAATCCATCATTCTTAGTATTCATTGAGCTTGAAAGATTTCTTTTTTTATTATGCTTCCAATTTTTTTTATAATGGCTATAACTTGAAGATTTATAGGATAAATTTCTGCTCATCTTCTCACCTTTTTGTTATCTATTTAACTATAAAAGTATTAACATTTTCTCCTTCTGCATAGTTTATTATAAGTTTTTTACAATAATTTACGTACTCATCCAGCTTCTCTTCACCATTAAAAGAAACTATACCCATAATAATCCTTTTGGTATCCTCAGTTATCA
The DNA here is from genome assembly GCF_056135525.1 of Clostridium sp. CS1-1. Taxonomy (NCBI): domain Bacteria; kingdom Bacillati; phylum Bacillota; class Clostridia; order Eubacteriales; family Clostridiaceae; genus Clostridium; species Clostridium sp. CS1-1. The sequence goes on from NZ_CM148680.1 coordinate 2,166,187, forward strand.
TTGCTCTTACTGAATCAGAGGTTGTGCTACCAAATTTTCCATTACTATCTTCAAAGACAGGCAAGTTAGACAAATTTATTTGTCCTCTTCCTATTCCTTCGTAATAGTCACCTTCTCTTCCAATGTTCAGAAATATTTCTGAGTCGATTTTATCCAAATCATATGCACATACTGGATGAAAGGATACTGTAGAAACGAGATTATTTATATCTACTACATTATTTACCTTGTAAAGCCCCTTTCCTTTTACAACCCTTCGAGCTAAGGATTCTGAAGAAACTCTATATCTACTAGGATCTTTTCCGATTTTTTTGTATGCATCTCTTGCCGCTTTTATATTGTTTATTTTCAATACATCTTGTAGAGAGTTATCCTCAGCAATGTTATTACATACGTTATCTATTTCTTTCCATAGACTTTCATTAGACTCCTTTACTTTTATTTCTGCTTCAACGCAACCAATTGCGATTTTGTCATTTAATAATTTTTTTATTTCAGTTGATATGTTTACCTTAACCATAATGCCTATCTCCTTATTCTATCATTTTATCTCAGTGTAAAAATTCTAAGTATTAATCCTTATTAATACAAGTGAATTTAATTGTAATTTATTTACACCTGAACTAGTTCTTTTACTTTACTTTGATTATACCAAATATTTGTTGGATTTGGTATTTTTATAACAATTATAATATATTAAAAAATATTTATACGTATTTAATTTTAAATTATGGGAAGTACTTAAATATAGGATTAATAGAATCTTTTTACTAAAGAGTTATTAAAAAGGAGAGTTTATTTTGAAAAATTTGAAAAAATCGAGAAAAACCATGATGCTTCTCACTTTAATTTTTGTTGCAATTCAAGTTTTTATTTTTATAGGTTTCATCATTAATAAAAAGCGAGATTTTATCGCTGAAATAATTGTTATAAATGTTCTTATACTGATATGTATTATTATTGAAATCAAGTTTAACTTATATATACATAACTACACAAGAGGAGTAGTTTATGCAACAATAACACTTCATTTATTGGTTGGAGAATATTTAAATGTTTATACTAAATCATTTATCTTTGACAAGGTTCTACATTTTTTTGGAACATATTCATTTTCGCTCTTTATATATTCCTTATTTAATGCAATAACTAAGAAAACAATCAGCTCTAAGGTAAATGAATTTATTTTTATAAGTTTGCTCGGGATTAGCTTAGGAACATTTTATGAAATAATCGAATTCTTGATAGATATTATAATTAAGCCCCAAATTCCTTCTCAAGGTGGAGTACTTGACACAAATTTAGATATTATATTTAATATTTTTGGTGCTTTAACAGCTGCAGTTCATATGATTTTAACAAGATTTAAGTTAACAAAATATAAAGCAAATAATTAAGTAAATTTAAAGATAATAACTTAATTTTAAGAAAATATTGAGAAATAGTTTGTAAATATAAATAAAATTAGTCAATTAAACTTATGCTGATTTAATTTTACTATGTATTTAATCATCTTATTAAAAAAACTATGAGTGTATATGTTTTGTGTATAAGATATATGGTAAAATACTAAGGTATAGCATCCCACTATAAAGGAGGACAGACTAAATGAATTATGATAAATTAATATTAGCTTTAACTGTCATAATTGCAATTTCTATTTTGATATGTATAATTAAAAAAGTTACTAAAGTAATTATTTTCACTTTAATTGTAGTATTTGCTTTTTCCTTCATCAAGGCAATAGAAGCAGGAAAAAGTCCAACTGAAGTTTTTAATGCATCAAAAAATGATTTAAGTTATTCTAAGGAAATTTATAACTATACAAAAAAAGTGAAAAAGTCTGTAGAAAACACAGTAGTTGGTATAGAGAGTAAATCCGTACCGGAAATAATATCAGAAAACAAAAATCTTCATGACTACTTAGATAAAGTAAGCAAATTACAACATGGAGTTGAATTAGATGTTTTCCATGACAAATATTATAATTATCTAAAAAGTATTGTACTTACTTCTGATACTCTAGTAAAGAGTGCTAATGTATCTAGTGGAATAATTAAGAATGCAGAAAGTGCAAAAACTAATCTTAATAAGTATTTAGATGGTTTATTAAATGTTAAAGAACAGTACTTAAAATAAGTGTTTTTATAAACTACAAAAAATTTATTAAAAATATAAAAAAACACATACTTTAGTTTAAATGTTTATGATTAAATTACATATGAAAATAAGCACTATCAAAATTTGTTAAGTTTTGATAGTGCTTATTTTAAATCTTAAAACCTTTCGATTTAACCTTTTATTAAATGTATATCTATCATAATATCTTTACTATAAATATTTATTTGGATTTATTGTGATTAACAGTTATTTTAACTAACTTTTTTTCCGTTATGTTTCTTATTGACTTAGTAACAAATAATATCGCAAAGGGACCTACTAAAGAAAGAAAATAGTTTAAAGCTGTTAATGTTGAATTTATGTTATCCATGAATATCACCTCTTAATACCTAAGTTTAATAGTATTATACAAAATTATTAATTAATAATCAATATCAATTAATAAAATATTTTGGCGTAATAATATCCTCAACATTAACCCGCTATGTTGAGGATATCAAAACTAAAACCAAATCAACTTTTGGTAATATTTACACATTAATTAACGACAAATAAATTCGTCGATTCTTCTTAAATCAATGCCAAAGTATACCCATCTTCTGCCGTTCCATCTCCATCCTGAAGCAGTTCTTCTATCTACCCGAGTAAGATAAGCCCAGAAGGAATTTCCGTTATTTAACCATATATAAACAAATCTATTAGTGCAAGCTCGAATTGAACCTGGTGATACTGCAAATGGTTGTGCACCACCATGTGGTCTTGGTCTTTGTGGTGTATGGGATGGAGGTGGTGGTAAATTTGGTCCGCCAGGTCCTTGAGGTCCTCCAAAACCAGGTTGCATTCCAGGCCCTTGATGTCCTCCTGGAGGTGGATTAAAAGGTGGTGGATTAAAACCAGGTCCCTGTCTCATGAATTCTTCTGTGTTATATTGTCCTGAATACATTTGGTAGAATGGACATCCCATAGGACAACACATTAATCCTTGATTTTCATTATAGTCATCTAGAAAATCATCATTACGAAAATACATTATAACACTCCTTAATGAGAACTACATTAATATAATATGCAGTGAAGTTAAAATTTGACACAAGAAAATTTTAACTTCACGTATTTAAATTACCTTAATGTGGTATAATTTTAATACTAATAACAGTATTGTAAAATAAAAAGTAGTTAATTCTGTTGATTTAACTTGTGTTAAAGCTTGGAATTAATTAAATAAAGGAGAGATACTATGAAGGACCTTAATGTTTATCTAAAAAAATACGCAGAGCTCTCAATTAAAGTTGGAGTTAATCTTCAAAAAGGTCAAACACTTGTTATAAATTCACCAATAGAGTGCTCAGACTTTGTAAGAATAATAGCAAAAGAAGCCTATGATGCAGGTGCTAAAGATGTTCATGTAGAATGGAGTGATGAAGAGCTAACACTTATAAAATTCATGAATGCACCAGAAGAAGCCTTTAAGGAGTTTCCAAAATGGAAAGCAGATGGATATGAAGAGCTGGCTAAAAATGGTGCAGCATTTCTTTCTATTTCTGCATCAAACCCCGAACTCTTAAAAGATGTAGATTCAAGACGCGTATCAGAAGCTAATAAATCAAGATCAATTGCATTAAAGAAGTATAGAGAATATATTATGAATAGCACTGTTTCTTGGTCAATAATTTCTATACCAACAAAAAGTTGGGCTAAAAAGGTCTTTCCAGACTTATCAGAGAATAAAGCTATAGAAAAACTATGGGAAAGTATATTTATGACTGTTAGGGTGGATAAAGATAATCCTATAGAAGCATGGACAGATCATTTAAATACTTTAAAGAATAAGGTTGATTTTTTAAATGAGAAAAAGTTTAAAAAGCTACATTATGTTTCAAAAGGAACAGATTTAACTATAGAACTACCTGTAAAACATATATGGGCTGGTGGTGGAGAGTATAATGCTAAAAAAACTTACTTTGTTGCAAATATGCCAACAGAAGAAGTTTTTACTTTACCTCTAAAAGCAGGAGTAAATGGTATTGTACAAAGCACAAAACCGCTAAATTACAGTGGAAATCTAATTGATGATTTTACTTTAACCTTTAAAGATGGAAAAATTATAGATTTTACAGCGAAAAAAGGCTATGAAACATTAAAAAAGTTAATAGAAACAGATGAGGGATCCCATTACCTTGGAGAAGTTGCTTTAGTACCTTACCATTCACCTATTTCTAATTCAAACATTATATTTTACAATACACTGTTTGATGAGAATGCTTCTTGTCACTTAGCTATAGGCGAAGCTTACCCAATTTGCCTTGAGGGTGGTAGTGAAATGAATAGTGACGAACTTGAAAAAGCTGGTGCCAATATTTCTTTGACTCACGTAGATTTTATGATGGGTTCTGCTGATCTTAATATTACTGGTGTAACCATGGAAGGTGAAGTAGTTCAAATATTTGAGAATGGAAACTGGGCGTTTTAATAGATGTTTGTATAATTAATCTAAATAAAGAATAAACTCCTTTGAACAAATAAGCGAAGGAGTTTATTGTTTATATTTAATTGTTTATATACTTACCAATATCTTATTTATATCTTCACTTACTGCTAAACGTTCCTCATAAACCCACTCTTCATCAAATTCTAAATTAAATGCCTTAGAGAAAGAATAATAAAGATTTATCTTCTGATAGTATATTTCAAGATCATAAAGTTCCTTAAAGTTTACCACTGGTTTAGATATTATATCTCTCTTAGCAATAAAGGTTTCGTCTAGATAACTTAAAAAGCAATCCATCATTGTTGGGTTTGATACATCGAAAGGAATTTTTAATAATCGCCATTCTATTTCTTCATCTAGCTTATAGGATTTTATAGTGTCTAAAATTATTAAATAATCTCCTATATCCATTTTTCTATATAATTCGTATTTTTCTTCTCTTGTACTCCACAAAGCAAGCTTTTCTCTTAAAGGTAAATTTTTTATTTTTAATATTGCTTCGCTAGGTCCAAGAACACCTTCTTTTATTCGTCTATCTTCTGAATCAATCATTTCTTTTATAAAAGATTGAGTGTCACCGTAGGAAGCTACGTATCCAACCTCGTATATTCCCTTTCTTCCTGCCCTTCCTGCAATTTGCTTAACTTCTTGTGAATTTAAATATCTTACTTCAGTTCCATCAAATTTCTTCACATCCATAAATACTATTCTTCTGATTGGAAGATTAACTCCCATTCCTATAGCATCGGTAGTTATTAGTATGGTAGTTTCTTTATTGATAAATTGTTCGTATTGTTTTCTTCTTACTTCAGGAGGCAAATCTCCGTAAATTAAACTAGCTTTGATACCTTGGTCAGCATAATAATATGCTAGTTCCAGCACCCTCTTCTTAGAAAACACAACCAATGCATCTCCATTTTGAATCTTTTTATTAGTGAAAGCATCGAACTGTATTTCCAGTGGTATATCCCTCTTATACTCCATATAATTATATTCATCCTGACAATCCTCTATAATGTCGATAAGTAATTTTTTTGAATTTAAAGCTCCACATATATGTATTTCTCTACTCTTTAATCCTAGTAAAGCTCTAGTCCATGCTGCACCCCTTTGATCATCATTTATCATTTGAATCTCGTCTATAACAGCAACATCATATTCATTATCAATATTAAGTTTTTCTATGGTACAGGATACATGTCTTGCTTCCTCAATCAATATTTCTTCTTCACCAGTTAATAGGTTACATTTAACACCTTCATTATTCAATTTTTCATAATTCTCTAATGCTAATATTCTTAATGGAGAGAGATATATTCCATTTGATGCTTCTTTTAGCCTTTGCATTGCGTTATACGTTTTTCCTGTATTTGTTTCTCCTAAATGAAGATAAAACTTTCTTTTAAACTTTCTTGCTGCTTCATATTCATCTTTAGGGTTTGCAGGAAATACAGTATCGAACTGTTTAGATACGAGTGTTGGAATGTGAGTAGTTATAAGTACACCCATAATACCTGATCTTAAATAATTATCAAAATCATCATTAATTATTTCTTTAAAATTAAAATTAGTGCCATTTTTTCTATTATAGTCTTCAACAAGCCTTTCAGATATATATTCTAATAAATCCAAATATCTTTCATAAACATTGTTGTAATCTCTAATATCTGCATCTTCAAACTCTTGTAAATGCCTTATTTTTTTTCTGACGGCTGATTCATGCTCCCATAAAGCATTCGTTTTTGTATGTTTAACTATTTCTTCTATCTGTGAAATTTGGTTTTTTATCTTTCTAAAGTTTCTTTCTACCGCTCCTCTTTTCATTGGTTACCTCCTAGATCCAATTTTGCTTATTATATCTATATTAATATTATTAAGATTAGGTATAACTCACCTTTAATCATTTTATGCTTATGCTTTATTTCAAATTAAAACTAGTTAAAATTTTCTTCTAAAATTTCAAATATATAAGATATTACAAGGTTTTATTTTTAATATAAACTATTACTTTAGGTTATATACATATGTTATATAATTATATTTGTATGTTATATTTTATAAAACCATTCTTCTAAGTTATCAATAGCAGTATTCATTACTTTTACTGCAGCATTTATAGTATATAATAGATCCTATACTTTTTCATGCAAAGTAAGATACTTTTCTTTAACATTTTAATAAATTGCTCTTTTATCATATATGTATTATGTCTTACTAATAAGAATGTCTTTCATTTTAACTATTCTTATATAGCCACATTTTTAAATTGCTAACCAGAATAGAAAGTAAAATTTTGTACAAAACTATTTTAACAAATATAATTTCTTCATAATTTCTTCATATCAATCAATTACAATAACTTTACGCAAATGATTATTATTTTCAAGAAAGGATGGTTTTAGTGCTTAAATCAAAATATTTGAAAACTTTAGGTATTGCAACAATGATAACTGTAGCCTTAGCTGGTTGTGGTAATACAATTAAAAATGAAACCAATAAGCAGTCCACTACCCAAACAGAAACTAAAACAGAGCAAAAAGTTGCCTTCTACTATTCAGCAAATGAAGGAGGAAGTATTTCCAAAATAGATGCAGCGACAAATAAAGTTTTAGAAACTATTAAAGTGGATGGTGCTGCACATAATGTTCAAGTTTCACCAGATGGTAAAGTAGTAGCTGCAACTTCCGCTGTTATGATGGAAAAAGGTAAAACTGAACATGGTACTATGAGTATGAATGGTTCTGCATTGTTCTATGATGTAGAAACAAATAAACTTATAAAAAAAGTAGAAGTAGGTAAACATCCTGCTCACGTAGTATATACATCTGATGGTAAATATGTATTAGTTACAAATAATGAAGACAATAATGTATCAGTTATTAACACAAACGATTATAATGTAGTTGGTAAAATCTCTACAGGTAATGGCCCTCATGGTTTTCGTATATCAAAAGATGGGAAGTTTGCTTATGTAGCTAATATGTATGAAGATACTGTGAGTATTTTAGACATTGCAAACTTTAAGGAAGTGAAGAAAATTAAAGTTGGAAAAACACCTATAACTACTGGTATAACAAATGATGGAAAAACTCTTGTAGCAACTATAAATGGTGAAAATACTTTAGCTATAATAGACCTTGCTACAGAGAAGGTAGAAAAAGTACCTGTAGGAATAGGCCCAGCACAGGTTTACATTCAATCCGATGATAAATTTGCATTCGTAGCTAATCAAGGCACTGAAGCTACTCCTTCAAATACCGTTACAAAAATTGATTTAACTACAAAGAAAGTTGTAGCTACAATAGAAACTGGTAAAGGTGCTCATGGAGTAGTAACTAGTCCTGATAACAAATTTACCTATGTCACTAATATGTTTGATAATACTATAAGTGTAATTGATAACATTCAAAATAAGGTAGTTACAACAGTATCTGTTGATAAAACTCCTAACGGTATAAGTTACAGAGAAGGTAAATAACTAACAACTACTAATTTAAGACCAAGGTGCAATTAAAACTATGGTATAATCCCTCAGAGTATCCTCTTTATAATGCTACAATTAGTTAGTTATTGTTTTAATGTTTCTCCCATTAAAAAGAACTAAAGGACTTAATCCCTTAGTTCTTTTTTTGAAATAATAATATCTAATCTATAATTAGGTGTATTAATATAGTTCATATTATAACTTATTATTTTGCAGTCAAGAATATTATTTTTAAAAATTATCATCACTTTTCATTATATACTACTATCTTTTTAACAATATCACTAAATAGATTCGTTACCTCTACATTATCAAATCCTGACTTTTGAATATTTTCTATTGTTCTTCTGTTTATATTAGCTCCATAGGTATTTACTACAATAGGATTTAATATATCCATAATTATTCCTAAGATTTTTTTCTCACTTCTAACATGCTCTATCATTATTATTTTTCCATTTGGTTTACACACTCTTCTTATCTCTCTCAAGCCTTTTATTGGATCGGGTATAGAGCAAAATACACAGGTAGTATATACTGTATCAAATACATTATCCTCAAATTCCATGTTTTGGGCATCCATATTAAGTAAAGTCACTTTCTTATTAAATTTTTTTATTTTTTCCTTAGCTTTTTCTAACATATTTTCACTAAAATCAATACCTGTTATATTAATATGTTCGGGATAGTACTCTATATTCTTTCCAGTTCCAACACCTACTTCCAAGACATTTCCCTTTAGCTCTTTCATAACTTCTATTCTCCATTGTTTTAGCGCCATCATTTCCATTGGATTTTCAAGAATATCATATATTTTAGCTGCTCTATTATATCTTCTTCGAATTTTTTCAGTTTGTTTATCCATAAGACTCTCCCCTATTCCTAATATTAGTGCTTATTATATTATTACTAATTTTTTACGAAAAGTATATATAAGCCTTAAAATTTAATAGACAGGTATAATACTAATTTATGTATTTTACCTGTCTTCATATCAATTTAGTACAACATTTTATTCAAATAATGAGAAGGAAATATAATACCTAAAAAGCGCTGTGGATATTGTAGTAAATAAACACTCCATAATTCCTCCATATTTTGGTTTTATAATAAACACATAACGAAAATTTAATTATGAATAAAGGAGATGTTTTTTATGAAAAAGAAACTAATGGTTTTAATGACTACAGCGATACTTGTTATTGGAGGGATCTCTGCTGCTTATGCTCAAGGAAAAGAGAGCATAGTTCCTAGCAAATTATCTGTAGTAAGCTCTACTGAAGATATAATAACATCAAACTCTAATTCAATAACTGAATCTCAAATACCTGCAAAATATAGTACAAATAATACTAGTTATAATGATATGATAAAAATCATGGAGGAAAATGGATTTACTGATGCAGCAAAAGCTATGGAAAATAGAGATTTTGCTGCTATGAATAGGTTTATGGGTAGTTTAAATTACACTGACTACAACAAAATGATAGATATAATGAAAAATAACGGATATGGTCCTATGGCTAACATTATGCAGTCCACAAGCAGACAGGATATGATAAACATGCATCAATCAATGATGAGCAAAAATTTCAAATAGTTCGCGTATAGCCTTAAATTTATCTAATCCTATATTTTCTCAATAAATTGACAAAAATTAATTTTATTAAATAAGGACTGCTAGTTATGTGGGTTTTATTTATAGAAGGATACTGGTTTTAAAACAAATAATTCATTTGGTAGCTACAAACTTTAATACTCACCCTAAAGCTTAGAATTCTGTTTATGTAAAAAACTTCTTGTAAACATAAATAAACTATATTTACAAGAAGTTTTTTTATATGTATAGTTATAGTTAATAAAATTATTTAACTCTACGAGCAGTTATATAGTCTCCTCTATCAACTGGTGAAATCTTAATTACATCTCCAGTACGTGGTGAATGTATATATGCACCATTACCTACATACATACCCATGTGCGTAGGATTGCCGCCTTTACCAAAGAAAACTAAATCTCCTGGCTGCAACTGATCCCTGGACACACCTGCTCCGTCTTTTATTTGATCATAGGTAGTTCTTCCTAAAGAAACTCCAAAGTGTTTATATACATACTGAGTAAAACCAGAGCAATCAAATCCAGTACTTGGCGAAGTTCCTCCCCACAAATAAGGTGTTCCCATGAAATTTGAAGCATACGCTACAACGTTATTATTACTTATAGGTGAACTTACAGCAGAACCACCTCTAGATAAAGTTACCTTAGGTGCAGTAGCCCTTATGCTAGCTACTTCTCTTGCCGCTGTACTTACTGCAGCCTGCTCAGCTACTGCATACTCTCTTTGTTGTGTTTTAGCTTGTTCTATTAGCTTTTTTTGGTCATTTTTACTTTTATTAAGTTCATCTAATTTCTTTTCATTATCTGATTTCAGTGATAGTAACTTTTTATTTTCTGATTTAAGCTTGTCTACTCTGTTGGCAATATTAGTCTGTTTTGTACTATAACTTGAAATAATTTTATTATCAAAGCTTATAATTCTTTTGGCTATATCAACTTTCGAAATAAAATCTCCAAGTCCATCGGAATCTAAAAGCATATCCAAATATCCACTAGATCCATTTATGTAAATTGCTCTCATTCTCTTATTAAATAATTCTTTCTCTGTTTTTAGTTCACTTTCAGCTGTTTTTAATTCATTTTCTGAAGATTTGATATCCTTTTCTTTCGTTAGTATCTGCTTTTTATTTTCATCGATTTTATCCATTACCCCTTCTATTTGGTTGTCCAAATTCTCTATATTTCTTTCAAGCTCTTGGACCTTTGAATATGAATTATTGCTATTCGACGCTGGTTGAGCATAAGCTACACTATTAACTGTTGCAGTAAGTGCTAGTATCATTAAAAGCTGTTTCAATCTTTTATTCAATGCTATCTCTCCTTAATCTAAATACTTTTGGAATTGAATATATACGTTTTTACAATTCCATTAAAATATCTTCTTTAGATATTTTACCAAAACACTTAATAATATGAAATACTACATTTTTTGCCATTTAATCATATTACATGGTTTTTATATTATATCAAAATAATATGTAGATTTTATGAAGATTTTTGATAAAGTTAACTAAAAGAAAAAAATCTGGAATGCTTTTATCGCACCTCAGACTTTTTATAAAAATGTGAATTATTCTGAGGATAGCTTTATATGAAGAAAAAAAGCCTTATTCTCGTAATTATATCTCATGCAATTTGGGATTTAACAATATTTGTTTTATTCCCATTGATGTAATACCATGAATTACATAGTACTAATAACATCATAATAATCTATAAGCATATTATAAATTTGGTTATGAAATGAGGGACACTAAATATGATGAAGAATAGTATAGATTTACAAAATATTTTCTCTTCTATTGCAGAGAATTATGATAAATTAAACTCGATTTTAACTTTTAATATAGACAAAATGTGGAGGAATAAAACTATAAGAGTATGTAATTTAAAACCAAATAATAGGGTCTTAGATTTATGCTGTGGTACAGGACAAATGGTTAATTATGCTTGTAAAAAGGTAGGAAAAAACACTGAAGTTATAGGACTTGATTTTAATCAAGAAATGATTAATGTTGGACATAAAAGGCTTAGTGAAAACATAAGAGATTATAACTTTAAATTGATACAAGGAGATATTTTAGAGTTACCTTTTGAAAGTAACAATTTTGATTGTGTAACAATTGCCTTTGGAATTAGAAATATAAAGGATAAGAATAAAGCATTTTCAGAAATGCACAGAGTTCTAAAACCAGGCGGAAAATTAGTTTGTCTTGAGCTATCTACTCCAGAACTTCCTATTCTTAAAGAACTTCATTCAGCATATTTGACTTATGTTCTACCTACTATTGGATATCTTGGCACAAGAGATAAAGGTGCATATACCTATCTCAGGGATTCTGTAAAGAATTTTATGCCAAAGAAAGAATTAAAACTTTCATTTGATGATGCTGGTTTTATAAATACAGGATATATATCTTTAACTGGTGGAATTGCTTCTATTCATTATGGAGTAAAGCATATATAGGTTTTGTAAAGTTTTGAATTGTTGAAAGTATTTTAAATAAAGAAAGAAGCTGATTTACAATAAATAAATCAGCTTCTTTCTTTATTACATATTATCCATTTTTCTACACTCATCAGCACATTGACGACATGCATCAGCACACATTTTACAGTGATTATCTGTAAATTTACTACACTCAGCCGCACATTCATCGCAAATTGTTGCACATAAATTGCAGATATGAGTTACGTGATGACTTCTTCTAGACATTGAAGCTGCTGCTGTTGCACAAATCTCTGCACAATCGATTAAATCAAGTATGCAATGTTCTCTTGCCTTTACATCTGGTTCTGCTAAGCAAAGTCTAAAACACTCCTGACATAATTGCATACATTTATTACAAGCATCAACACAAGCTTGATATTGGGCGTTTGGCGCTAATAAAGTTGCATTCATAATTTGAATCCTCCTTAAAATTTGTGATATTTTATTTTACAAATTCTATTTTGCTCTAATTATTTAGATTTATGTACTTAGTATCATTTTAGCAATCATCGTATGCTTCTATAATAATTATTTAAAGTAATAAGCTTAGAGCAATTACTTTAAATATATGGTAAGTTAGTAAGGCTTTAAAGTATACGGTGTATCTACACTAAAACAAATGAGTAGCAATAATCACTAGAAAATATTTTTTCTGACAGCATTTCTAATTACTTTCTTCATAAAAACTACATATTGGTCTATTATAATTATATTGTATTAAAAATATAATGTGTAAGTCCCCCTTATACAAAATATATAATACAGATCTGTACTATTAAAAATGTACTGGTATTAATATATCAGTACATCCTTATTTTTGCCTACTTTTATCATATAATTAACATATAAAGAAAGATGCTTGCCTTAAAGGCTAAGCATCTTTCTTTATTTTACCTATTAAGTTTAGCTCTAATACTTTGCACATAATCTGAATTTTCTAATCCTAATCTCCAAATAGAAACTCCGGATAAATCTAAGTTATTTACAATATCTAGCTTATAGCCTATACTTTGACCATTCTCAAACCAAACTTCATGTTTCATACCGGAACTGTCAGTATAATTAAAGTAAGGACTTTTAGATGTTTCATCCCATTTAATTTCTGAGCCATATTTATCTGCAATACTATTTGCTTCGCTTAGACTATATGATTTACCCTTTGACCCATCAGAGGACCAATCATAGGCATAAGCAGCTAGTCCTAATACTATCTTTTCTTTAGGGATAGTTTTAACAGTATAGTTTATTACCTTCTGAACCCAGTCAATAGATGCTATTGGTCCTGCTTCACCACCAGTCCAATGTTCATCATAAGTCATAATTATAACTTTGTCAGAATACTTTCCGATTTGCTCATAATCATATGCTCCATTCCAGTTGTCTTTAGGGTTGTCCCAAGTTTTAGCTGGAACTGCAATCGTTACGTCAAATCCCTGAGGATTCAAGGTATTATATAACTCCTTCATAAAGTCTGTAAAGTCATTTCTGTTTGATGCATAAATACCCTCTAAATCAATATTTACACCCTTATAATTATTTTCTTTTAAAGCTAATAATATATTATTTATTAGCCTTTGTCTATTTTCAGGACTTTCAAGTAGGCTTTTTGTAATTTTAGGATCGAAATAGTTTGATACCATTGCATAAGCTTTAATTTTATTATTATTGGCATATTCTAATTGTTTCGGCGGAATATACCCTTTAATATTGCCTTGTCCATCTGTTGAATAAGTATCAGTAGCTATTTCATCAAATAATCCTGGATATTTAGTCATTGTATTATATGAAGAGCTATCTCCAGGATAATAGTAAGTTGTATATCCTAATATTGACCTCTCAGGCGAGAAAATTGATTTTACAAAGGAATCTGAGATACCGGCAGTTCCTCCTAATATTTTTAACAAAGATATAGAATCTTCTTTTGAACTAACTATCGAAAGAGAGCTACTTCTAGTCTTGCTTGTTAATACAATTGGAGCTGTGTCTTTAGCTGCGGCTGCAGATCCACAAAGAGCATCAGGGAAGTTTTCTCCATATGCTAGATATACATTGTTAAAATTTAAATCTCCAGAAAATTCGTTGAGTATAGCTAAATTAGTTTCATATCTATTATTTCCGCTTAGTCTTTTAATATTAGTTAAGTTTCTCGTTATATCATCACTTATAACAGCAGTTCCACCTACAACGTAGTAATTATCTATACTATGGTTTTGTATAAAATCTTGCGTACTATTTGGTAATTCTTTTGAAGGTGTAAGTAGAATTGGAAGTTGTTTTACAGCGGCAATTGAAGCTATAGACAAGGCATCTGGAAAGTTTTCACCTGAAGCCAATACTGCCCCATTACTTGTCCCTATTTCTTCTGCAATTTTTACACTGGTTTCATATCTATCTTGACCACTAAAACGATTTACTTCTATATTTATATTTTTTAAATCTTGAACAATACCTTCTGATATTACTCCAGAACCACCTATGATATATGCATTTTTAACACCTAGTCTTTTTATTTCCTCGTAAACTTTTGCATTTAACTGTTTACCCTCAGTTATCAATATAGGTGCATTATACTTTTTTGCAAGCGGTGCGGCTGAAATAGCATCGGGAAAATTCTCTCCTGAAACTAGAATTACATAATCCGATTGTGCCCACCCATCTTGTGATACTTTTACAGCAGTTTCGTATCTGTCAGCTCCACCCAATCTTATATTAGACGGGGAAGCAGATACCTGTGGCGATGCCGCGGAGATAACAAATGTAAAGAAAAAGGCGGCAATTAGATATTTTTTAAATTTTACCACTATATATTTCCCCCCTATAAATAAAGTAATATTAGTTTAATAGCATTTATACTACAGTTAGTGCGTATCCTTGAATTAATATTGATTTGTTATATATGACTTGTACATATTGATTATCTATGAAATTATGACACATTTCAATGAATAGTTATATCCATGTATGGTATATTTAAAAATTATAGTATAAAATTACAAGAAATAGTTTCATCGTGTTTTATTAAATCGTGATTAAATAAAAAAGTGACATTTGATAAGAGTAATAATCTTATCAAATGTCACTTTTTCACTAATAAATGTTTTAAGTGTTAAATTCTTCTTTTATTCTTTTTAATAAATCAGTATCTGTAATTACATCATATCCTGTAAGAGCAAGTGCTGCTGCACCTTTAATAAGTGCTTTGTGGGCCACTTCAGTTACAGTAGCATCTGCAAACTCCTTACTATGAGACACTGAGTTTTCGCATCCAAAACCTATATAGGGATGGATAGAAGGCACAACATAACTTACATTACCCATATCTATAGAACCATAGGTAGCTCTTGGTGGAAATATGTTTTCTTCTCCAGCATATCTCAAGTTATTACTAAAGGTTTTAGATAATATTTTATTAGTTTTCATATTATCATAAGAAATTTCATAATTGCTAATCTCAAGAGTTGCTCCAGTCATTAGAGCTGCGCCTCTTGCTACATTTTTAACCTTATCAACTACTACATTCAAATACTCTCTTTCATTTGCCCTAATATAAAATTGTGCTATAGCTCTATCAGGAACAATGTTTGCAGCTACACCGCCTTCCTTTATAATACCATGGATTCTAACATCAGAAGTAACATGTTGTCTTAAGGCATTTATTCCATTAAAGGTTTGTATAACTGCATCTAGCGCATTAATCCCTGATTCAGGTTCTGCAGCAGCATGACTTGACTTTCCTTTAAAGTCAAATTGTAGTGCGTCTATTGCTAGAGATTTACCACTTTCATAACTGGCTTCACCTGGATGTAATATCATTGCCACATCAACGTCATTAAATACACCTTTTTCAGCCATATCAACTTTTGCACCATCACATTCTTCTGCAGGAGTGCCTAGAACAATGATTTGTCCGCCTATACTGTCTAACACTTTACTTAACGCCACAGCAGCCCCTACACCCATAGTTCCAATCATATTATGTCCACAACCATGGCCTATTTGCGGAAGTGCATCATATTCACATAGGTATGCAATGTTAGGCCCTTTTTTTTCAGCCTTATATACAGCTTTAAATGCAGTAGCCTTGCCTACGATTCCAATTTCTACTTTGAACTTGTGTTCCCTTAGAAATGCTGTCAACTTTTCAACTGCTTTAAATTCCTTGTTCCCAAGTTCAGGATTATAATACATATAATCATTTGTTTGACATAGCTGTTCTTTAAACTTTTCAAGCTCTTTTATTATTAAATCTTTCATAACCTTGCTTTAGTAAGTGAAAGTATCTCAATACATATCCTCACTAAATAGTCACTTCCCTTCTTAAATTCATGACTTTATAGTACAAAGCACAGCCTTAATAAAAGCTGTGCTTTGTGAATTATTTAAAATTATCTTTAATTTTTATATAAATTAGTGAATAAAATTACTTCTTTATAATACTTTAGCTAAGAAGTCTTGAGTTCTTGGATGCTGAGGATTAGAGAATATATTCTCTGGAGTATCCTCTTCTAAAACTACGCCTCCATCCATAAACAGAACTCTATCTCCAACTTCCCTTGCAAATCCCATTTCATGAGTAACTACTACCATTGTCATTCCTTCTGAAGCAAGCTCTTTCATAACATCTAGAACTTCTCCAACCATTTCAGGATCAAGCGCGGATGTTGGTTCATCAAATAACATTACATCTGGAGCCATTGCAAGTGCTCTAGCGATTGCAATTCTTTGCTTTTGTCCTCCAGAAAGCTGTCCAGGGTAGTTGTTTGCTTTATCATAAAGTCCTATTCTCTTTAACAAATCAAAAGCTACTTTATTAGCTTCATCAACAGACATACCTTTAAGTTTTCTTGGTCCAATAGTTATATTATCAAGTACTGATAAATGAGGGAATAAATTAAATTGTTGAAATACCATTCCCATTTTTTGACGCAGCTTATTTATATCAGTTTTTTTATCAGTAATAGAAATTCCTTCAAAAACAATTTCTCCATCGGTTGGTTCTTCTAATAGATTTAGACATCTTAAAAATGTACTTTTTCCAGAACCACTTGGACCAATAACAACGACAACTTCACCTTTCTCTATTTCTACGTTAACTCCTTTTAGAACATGTAATTTGTCGAATTTTTTATGCAAACTATTAACTTTAATCACTTGTCTTCATTCTCCTTTCAAAGGCACCTACAACTTTTGATAGGCTAAATGTCAATACAAAATACATAATTGCTGCAACAATTAAAGGTTCAAATGGTTTAAATGTATTCCCTCTAACTGTATCAGCATTATACATAAGCTCATGTATACCTATAATAGATGCTATAGATGATTCTTTAATTACTACTATAAATTCATTACCTAATGCTGGTAAGATATTTTTAACTGCCTGAGGTATAATAATGTATCTCATAGCCATTCCAGGTTTCATACCTATTGATCTTGCAGCTTCCATTTGACCTTTATCAACTGCTTGTATTCCAGCACGAATTATTTCTGCTATATATGCAGCACTATTTACTGATAAAGCAATAATACCTGCTACAAAATCTGGTAAAGCAATTCCTAGGTGAGGAAGTCCATAGAAGACTATATATAATTGAACAAGCAAAGGAGTTCCTCTTATAAACTCTACATAAGATGCAGCTATTACATTTAAAATCTTCTTATTTGATAATCTCATCAGTGATAAGATTAAACCGAGCATAAATCCAAATAGTACTGTAAAAAACGCTAAAAATACTGTAAATTTTGCTCCATTTAGAAAAAATAAATAATACTCTGATAAAAAACTAAAATCCAATATTCTGTCCTCCCATTTTCTATTAATATTGTAAGTATAGGTTATCTTTACAGGAAATTACCATAAGTTCTACAAGAAAGAAAATGTTAGGCAGTAACTATTGCCTAACATTTTTGCTTAAGTATAAAAAGCATTCTATTGATTTTCTACTAAATTATTTGCATCTGTAACAAATTTGTCAATACTCTTTTCGCTTGATAATCTATCTAAAGTTTTGTTAACTTCTTTTACTAAGTCTCCGCTTCCCTTTTTGAAAGCAGCAGCAGAACCAGCTTCTTCAGTTTGTAGCTTTATATCAGATATAACTAAATCTTTATTAGCATTTACATTTGAAGTAGCTACTGGTAATTCAACAATTACAGCATCAACTCTATTTGTTTTTAAAGCTAGCATTAAATCAGATATTTTTCCAAGAGCAACTGCTTCGGCACCACTTACTTGTTTCTTAGCTATTTCTTCTTGTATAGCACCCTTTTGAACTCCTACTCTTTTTCCTTTTAAGTCGTCAGTTGTTTTGATTTTACCCTTATCTGATTCTCTTACAACTATTGTTTGAACCGCTTTGTAGTATACGTTTGAAAAATCAACATTTTTCTTTCTCTCTTCAGTTGGAGTCATTCCAGCAACAACTATATCTACATTTCCTTGATCTAGAGCTGCAAGCAATCCATCGAATTTCATGTCTTTAACTTGAAGTTCTACACCAAGATCTTTGGCAATTTGTTTAGCAACCTCAACGTCAAATCCTACAATTTCGTCTTTTCCATTTATTGATTTGTGGAATTCATATGGTGGATAGTCTGCACTTGTACCAAGAACAAGCTTTCCGCTTTTCTTTACTCTTTGCATAACTGCTGATTGAGAATTTTCTCCACTACCGTTATTTTGAGCGGCATTCTGATTTCCACAAGCTGCAAATGTAAGCATTGAGCCTACTACTAGTGACATTGCGATGATTTTCTTTAAACTTTTCTTTAACATTTTATTGTTCCCCCTGCCTGATTACATTAATCTTTATATGAATAATTATATATTCATTCATATAATTATTCAATACTTTTTATGCAACTTTATGTATTATTATGTGTTTTTTCTATTATTACGTTTACAAAGTATCTTAGTTAGTATCGTATACCCGTCAACATTTATGATTCATTTAAAATTATGCATATATGTTTAGCTTATGCATAATTTTCTGTATATTTCAACTAATATATTATCTAGCATTTTATCTCTACTCAATAATTTAGTATTTTAGTTTTTCACTTAAACTATTCAATATTTCTATTCTTTTTTTAGGATTTTATTTATTATTTCTCCTTCTATAAGTTCACTTTTGCTAAAACCATTCTTAAAATATCTTATTTGTTTGTACTTTATACCGTTCATTTCAAAATCTAAAATATCAACCCTGTCACCTTTATAAATTAGTGGCTTATTTTCTCCCTTTAGATAAATGTGTGCTTCCATAACTTTGTTAATACTCCTCTCATTAAAAGTATATCTAAATTTAGATTATACTATAAAATTTATTTTATTAGCTATTTCATATAAATCCACATTACGAGTACCTGTTATACATGAACCTCTAGTTTGCTTTAACAACAATTTAAAATACAAGGGAGATAACTTATAACTAAAGTTATCTCCCTATCATATAGCAAAGTTATAACAAGAAATATAACCTCAACTACACTTCGTAGAGATGCAATTATACTCTCCTTATAACTCCCTGATATTATTGTTTACAAATCTAAGACAATTATTCGTTTTATATGTAATTTATAGTAGTGATTTAAAACATATTTACAACGTTAAAGCCTTCTATTTGAGCTTTTTCTATTAGCTTTGTGCAATCTAAATGCATACAGAAAATTTTATATCTAAATTCTTTTGGTATAAGTTCACATAACTTTCTTAGTGGTAAATGAGTATTACCAGGGTAATCCGCTAAGCAAGTGTCTGTATAAAGCTCAGTGTAGATGTTGTTTCTTAGATTATTTAGAACATCTTTTTCTAAATTGTTAGTATCCCCAGCATAAAATAATTCTACTCCGCCTACAAACTTTATGCTATATCCGAAACAACTTAATTCAGGAGAGTGTTGTACTTTATGAGCTTTAAGTTCTAATATATTTAACTTTTCTAGATTATGTGTTTTATCTGGTTTAGTTATTGTATATATAGAACTTGATACACCTTGCACTTCTAAAAAATTTGATATCTCATAAGTATTTTCAAAAATTAAGTTAACTTTAAGCTTTTTTATATAGTAGCAGTAAAAAATTAGAGTTCCTAGACTTCCCACGTGATCAGGATGTAAATGGGTTATAATAACATTAATATTCTTTGTAGTCTTAAGTAAGTCCTTTTCCATAATTCTTGTAAATACATTTTCACCACAATCAATTAGCAGCAAGTCTTCCTCATCTTTTATATAGGCACTTGTATTTCCTTCCTTAGTATTAAAGGCACTCCCTCTTCCTATAAACTTCAATAATTGCATTTTTATTACTCCTTGAATAATTTGTATTTTTTATTAATAATATTTTAACCTACTATTTACTGAATATGAGTATTTTAACTATTATAGTTTGTATAAAGATTTAATTATTTCGATATGTATTTTCAAATTTGTAACTATTTTGCGGAAACTATTTACTAGTTAATAAAAACAAGATTCAATTTGTATAATCTAAACAAATCAAACCTTGCTCCAAACAACTATGGTTTAATACGTTACATTTCGTTAAATTTCCATATACAAAAATTCAATACACCTGCAAAAGATACCCAAAAAATATATGGTATGAATAGATAGGCTGAAATTTTATCGACTTTGAAAAATTTAAATATAGTTAACATAATATAAATCACCATAAGAAGTATGTCTAAGAATGCAAGTCCATAAAGTCTAAATTTAAAAAATATTATTGTCCAAATCAGATTTAATACTAACTGAATTATATAATATCTTTTTGCGTTACTTACATCTTTGCCTTCTCTTCCTTTTAGTATTATGCGATAGAATGCTATTGTCATTAGCAAATACAGTACACCCCATACGATAGGAAAAACCCATCCCGGTGGAGAGAATGATGGTTTTATAAGATTATTGTATGTATTCATATTGGTCATACTTAAAAATCCAGATAAAAAGCCTGCCGCTTCAGTTAAAATTATAATTATAATAAGTAAGCCTATTTGTTTTTTCCCATCTACCTTAAAAATATTAGTCATATATTACTCCTTTATAGTATTATTAGTACTATTATATTTGTTAAGTATATAATTTTATGTTCATCTTTTTTATTTATTTCATTGAATAGTTTAATATTCAATTTGTTTCCAGATTGTATAATATTAAATGCATATCTAGTTTATTAAAAAATTATTTTAATACTATGAATTTAAATTCATGATTTTCATCACAGAATTTTTTTTGTTTTTATGATATAATCGTAAATTATAATTTATAAAGCTGCAGGAAAGGTATGTTTTAAAATGAAAAAAGTAGGTATAATTAACTGTTTTGAAGTGTCAAAAAGATGTTCAGGATCTGGTTGTTTTAAGGCTTTTAATAACAAAACTGCGTCCTTTGAAGAATATAATTCAGACTCTGAGCTAATTAGTTTTGTTCATTGTAATGGTTGTAGTGAAGATTCTATTGATCAGGTTGTAACTAAGGCTCATAGGATGAAAGATATTGGGGTAACAACAATTCACCTATCTTCATGTATCAGATCTAAGTGCCCTTGGTATCGGGAATTTGTTGATGAATTATCAAAGGATTTTGAAGTTGTAGGATACACCCATGGAAGTAAGGATGGAAAAAGAAAAAAAACCTCAGAGTAATCAATGCTCTGAGGTTTCTTCCTTTTTAAATCTTAGGAATTGTGATTATAAATAGTGAAATTCTATAATTACGCTATAAGTATTCTAATTTCATGTGTTTTATTATATAGATAAGTCAAATGTCTTAAGCAGCATCATCACTAAAATTACACTTTAGTAAATCTCTTGTTCTATTAATTGCTTCATTTATATTGCTGCAAAAATTTTCCCTACCTAATGTTTCAACAAAGCCATATCTTTTTAAAGCATTAAAAACCATCTTCTTACTTTCTAGTATAATTAGTTCAGTATTTTGTTTCTTGCATGCCTCATAAAGATTTTCAAACTCATGATATCCGGTGGCATCTATTGTTGGAACATTGCTCATTTTTATAATTAAAACTTTACAATTTCCTTCTAACTTTTTAGTAACATCAACGAATTTGTTTGCTGCTGCAAAGAAAAATGGGCCCTTAATTTCATAAAAAGATACTTCTTCATGATTATTGACTTTCCCTGAAAAATCGATATAGTCTTGATCTTCATTTTCATTTTCATAGCATACAACCTCTGAATAATCTGCCATTCTTTTTATAAATAAAAGAGATGCAACTACTACTCCTATTCCAATAGCTATAACAAGATCTAGTAAAATAGTAAGTAAAAAGGTTAATAAAAATACTGAAGCATCACTTTTTTGTGTGTTTTTTAGGGTCTTAAATGCCTTCCAATCCCCCATATTATAAGAAACTACTATAAGTATAGCCGCTAGAGAAGACATTGGAACTAATTTGACATAAGGCATAAGCAGCATCATTATAAGTAGAAGTGTAATAGCATGTACAATTCCTGTTATTGGAGTTCTTCCTCCATTCTTTACATTTGCAGCAGTCCTTGCTATAGCGCCGGTAACGGGAATTCCACCAAAAAGTCCTGAGAATATATTAGCAAAGCCCTGAGCAATAAGTTCCATATTAGAACGATGATTTCCGCCAATCATACCATCTGCTACAACAGCTGAAAGAAGTGATTCAATTGCAGCAAGTATTGCAATTGTTATAGAAGGAACCATTAATTCTTTTATCATATTCATATTAATATCATGTACAACTATTTTAGGCAAAGTACTTGGAATAGTTCCAAATCTACTACCAATAGTCTCAATATTTAACTTGAAATACATAGTTATTGCTGTTGTCAATATTAAGGCTATGAGAGTGCCAGGTATTTTCTTATTTATTTTTGGCCATACAACTATTACCGCAAGAGCAAAAACTCCTATAAACAAACTTTGATAGTTGATTGTATTCATATGGCTTATGTACGAAATCCACTTAGGAATAAATTCTGACGGTATGCTTTTTATCTTTAATCCAAAAAAGTCAGTAATTTGTGTTGAAAATATTGATACCGCTATTCCACTAGTAAATCCAGTAATTATTGGATAAGGAATATACTTTAGAATTTTACCAAATCTAAACAATCCCATAAGGATTAAAAAAGTACCTGCTATTATTGTTGCAACAGTTAAACCAGTTATACCATATTTTTGCACGATACCATAAACTATTATTATAAAGGCTCCAGTAGGCCCACCGATTTGAACTCTACTTCCGCCCAGAAAAGATACTATGAATCCTCCAATTATTGCAGTATACAATCCTTTTTCAGGAGAAACACCTGAAGCTATTGCAAGAGCAATTGATAAGGGTAATGCTATTACAGCAACTATGATTCCTGCAATAAAGTCTTTTAGAAATTGTTCTGTTGTGTATTCTTTGAAACAAGTAATTAATTTAGGGACTAACACGTTTTTCACTCTTCTTTCTCTCATATATAGTGCTGTCATCTTATAGCTTATCACTAATAAACTTTGTAATTCTAATAAGACAACGTTATTGATTATATTACTTTTTTCATTTGTTATCAAGTTACTAATAGTACAATAATATGGAAAAATACCGCACTAGACGCGTTAGTGCGGTATTTTCCACTTTAAACTTATTATTTAGTTCAAACCTTAAATATATATTTTCCTAAAATGTATTTATAACTAGTTTAATTTTAAACATCTAACTTGCTAATTAATTTTTCTAGATAAATTGATTTCATTTGCTTGCTTGCCATAGCCTGTTTCATAGGAGGTAGTTTTAGTATAACAGATAATATTGCAGCCATTGCTCTATGACTTCCAAAGGCTTGGTTATCGAATATTAGATTCTGAAGTTGGCCTTTCTCTATTGCCATTAGCACAGCTCTGTGAACTGAGTTTACTGGAGTAATTATTCTCAGCCCCCTACTCTCCAAACGAATGCTTTTTTTGGAACAGGATCTAACGCATACCCCGCACCCTAGACATATATCTTCATTCACTTTGGCTCTCCTTCCTTTTGTACCTTCTCCTTCCATTGTAACCATAGTTATTGCTTCTATAGGGCACATCTTTTCACATTTACCGCAGCCAACACATGTACTTTCATCTACCCGTGGAATAAAATTAGTAGTATGAACGGGGTGTAGCATTCCAAATTTTTTAGATGCGACCATTGCTTCACAACAGCAACCACAGCAATTACATATAAAACTTACATTTTCTCTTACATTTTCACCGCACTGAACAAGATTATTTTCATAAGCTTTATGTAATAATTCTATTCCTTCTGATACATCTACTTTACGGGCGTATTGATGTTTGATTAAAGAGGCTGCTACGTTGTTAAAGGTCATACAAATATCTAACGGGGCATTACAAGCACGACCTACATGATGCATTTTATGACGACAATAACACATACTTATACCAATGTGAGAAGCTGATTTAATTACTTCACTAGCTCTCTCATAATCAAGAACATGTACTGCATTTTCATTTGAAAGCACTCTTTCTTGTACAAACACTCTACCAAGTCTTGTTTCTGTGCTTAGAAATAGCTCTTTTACAAAATCTTCTTCAACATTTAAGTATTGATAAAATAGTTCACTGAGTAACTTTTGGTCAACATCACCTCTAGTTCTCATTAGAGAAAACTCAAAAAAACCTGCCATAGGAGGGGGAAGCATATATTCTTGTACTCCATTATGGTCTGTATCTAGTAATACTGCTTTGCTTGCCAACTGATCTAGAACTACATGTGCTTTCGCTTCTTCCATATTCCATATTCTACTGGCAGTTTTAACTGTAAAAGGCTTTATCGGAAGCTGAGCAACGAGTTCTGCTTCTTTCTCACTAAATAAAATATTGAGAATTTTATATAAAGTTTTTGATGGAGGAGCCCCTTGTGGAAATCTATTCAATCTCTCCTCTAATTTTTTATAGCTTGATTTTATATTATGATGGGACATCATTTCACCCTCTTAAAAATTAATCTTGTCTAATATTAATAAATATGTTCATATTTAGTAATTATTGACAACTTCTGAATTTTATATTCTAAACCTTTAAGTATATAAGTATAACTTATCTTAAAATTACTATGTTTGATCGAAAAGTATCTTCATTAGGTAAACTCAAAGATTATGAGCTACTTTTGAATAAAATCAAATAGTTTCCAATTAAAGAAACATTGACTTGTTAACATTTTATGTAATTATAACATAGTATAAATAAGACTGCTTTTTCAAAAGTTTGCTAGTAAGAGTATAATTTTTAGGGGGGTATTTTAAAAATTGTATATTATTTTTAATTTTCCAGAAAGTGCAAACGATCAATCTCTACAAATGTTAAGATTAAATAATGTCGTCACAGTAAAGCCTAAGGAATTAAAAGTTTCTAAAAAATTTATCAGTGAAGATATAAGAATACCTATTCTAAACGGGATGAATAGTGATAAGATACAAAGACAAATAAATAGTTCAATCGAAGGTGACATAATGGAGTTTAAGAGACAATTAGAAGAGGCTGCTAATGAATACGGTTCAAAAGCTGAGAAAGAAGGAAAAGATTTTAAGCCCTACAGTATATCTTCTAACTATAATATTACGTATAACAAAAACAATATTTTAAGCATTTCTGTGCTTTATTATGAATATATTGGAGGAAGACACACTTACATTCGATCTACTTATAATTTCGACTTAAATACTGGAAAGCCGATTGCTTTAGAAGATATATTTAAACCAGGTGTTAAATATATTGATATTATAAATAGAGAAATTAAAAATCAATTATCTACAAACACAAGTCTTTATCCACCGGGGTCCGCAGAAAGTTTTAAAGGCATCTCAAGAGACCAACCATTCTACCTAGAAGATAAAAATCTTGTACTGTTTTTTGGATTCAATGAAATAGCGCCTTCTATATCAGAAATACCTATTATTAGGATACCTTATTCTACTTTTAAGAATGAATTAAAGCCAATGCTTTTAACTTAATTAATATAAAAGAACCGTATTGGACTTGTCCAATACGGTTAAGGGGAGAAACTAGGTGAGAATTATTCACCCATAAACATTTTTATATCATCATCCACATTAGTTATTCCACCAATACCAAAATTCTTAACTAGTACGTCAGCAACATTTGGTGAAAGGAATGCTGGAAGTGTTGGTCCTAAGTGAATGTTTTTAACTCCTAAATGTAATAATGCTAGTAATACTATTACAGCTTTTTGCTCATACCATGCAATATTATATGATATTGGAAGTTCATTAACATTATCTAGTCCAAATGCTTCTTTAAGTTTAAGAGCAATTACTACTAATGAATAAGAGTCATTACATTGTCCTGCATCTAATACTCTTGGAATTCCTCCAATATCTCCTAAATCAAGTTTGTTATATTTATATTTCGCACAGCCAGCTGTAAGTATAACTGTATCTTTTGGAAGTTTTTCAGCGAATTCTGTATAGTAATTTCTGCTCTTCATTCTTCCATCACAACCTGCCATAACGAAGAATCTCTTAATAGCTCCGCTCTTTACAGCTTCCACTACTTTATCAGCTAGTGCTATTACTTGGTTATGAGCGAATCCTCCGATGATCTCTCCAGTTTCTATTTCAGTTGGAGGAGCACATTTTTTAGCATGTTCTATAATTACAGAAAAATCTTTTTCTTTTCCATCTTCTCTACTTGATATATGTTTACATCCTTCTACAGCTGTAGATCCAGTTGTATATAGTCTATCTTTGTATGAATCCTTAGGTAGAACAATACAGTTTGTTGTCATTAGTATTGGACCATTGAAACTTTCAAACTCTTTATCTTGAAGCCACCAAGCGTTTCCATAGTTACCTACAAAGTGACTATATTTCTTAAATGCTGGATAATAGTGAGCTGGAAGCATTTCACTATGAGTATAAACATCTACTCCAGTTCCTTCTGTTTGCTTTAGAAGTTCTTCTATGTCTTTTAAGTCATGGCCACTAATTAAAATAGCTGGGTTATTTCTAACTCCTATATTTACTTTTGTAATTTCTGGGTTTCCATAGCTTGAAGTATTAGCGTTATCAAGTAATGCCATAGCATCTACGCCATACTTACCGCATTCTAATACAAGCGCAACTAATTCATCTGCAGTTAAGCTATCATTCGTAATTTCTGCAAGTGCTCTTTGCATAAATGCATATAGGTTGTTATCTTCGAACTTTAGGTTGTATGCATGTTCTACATATGCTGCCATACCTTTTAATCCGTAAGTTAATAATTCCCTTAATGATCTTACATCTTCATTAGCAGTAGCAAGTACTCCTACTGTATCGGATTCAGCTTTAGCTTCAAATTCAGCATCCGTTTCAGCATACCAAGTAGCTGACTCATGAATGTTTTCTCCAAAATTTCCACCGGCTTTAGTTATTGATTCCTTAATCTCTTCACGAAGCTTTAAACCTGCTCTAACTTTTCCGAAAAACTTAGCCTTGTCCCAGTTAGCATTAGTAATTGTCATGAATAACCCGTCAACTATAAAGCTATCTGTTTCTTTCTTGTTAACTCCAAGCTCTCTTGCCTTTACATTAACTATTGAAATTCCCTTTAGTACATATACTAATAAATCCTGCATATTTGCAAGGTCACTTGTTTTACCACAAACACCTCTTAGTGTGCAGCCTGCTCCTTTAGCAGTTTCTTGACATTGATAACAGAACATACTCATTTTATGTGCCTCCTATTTTGTAAATATGTATATTTCAATATTCAGTGCATAACTATTAGTGATTACTCTTTTATATTATCAAAGTTATCATAAAAAAGACGTGAGCGTAATCACGCTTTTGGAAAATTTTCCTAATAAGCTTTGCAGTTTGCACTTTTATAACCCAGGGCTACATCAGTATTATATTAAAATATATTTATTAAAACTGTGATTGAAATCAAAAAATATAAATAAATTTTAATTTTAATGTAAAGCTTTGTAGACAGAAAACCAATATAGGGTATGTAGAACTTGTTGATATGAACTCATAAAGATGATAGGCGTATTGTACTATTTTGCTAGCATAGGCTGAGTGTATTTTACAATCACTGCAGCAATATTTCTACTAGCACAAAAAGAAGGATAAGCACATTACACTGTACTCATCCTTCTTTTAAATTATTTTTTAGTTATCGCTACACGCCAAACATCAGGGCCTTCCTCTAAATATTCCCAATCAAATTGATCTTTATACTCAACCATAAGTTGGTAATATAAAGGTTTTGGATCATGATCATTAATTAATTCCATCTTCTCTCCAGTTTTTAGACTGTCGATTGTCGAGAAAACCATGTTATGTTTATCTTTTGGTTGGTATTTTCT
This sequence comes from Clostridium sp. CS1-1, assembly GCF_056135525.1. Lineage (NCBI taxonomy): Bacteria > Bacillati > Bacillota > Clostridia > Eubacteriales > Clostridiaceae > Clostridium > Clostridium sp. CS1-1. The sequence continues at coordinate 2,194,747 of NZ_CM148680.1, forward strand.
TACATCTACTTGTGCTGCAAATGAACTCATATGTATATCCTCCTGATAATTTAATATTTTATTTTATCTTTTTTAATTATAGTATTTTCTATACATATTTTCTGTGATTATAATCATATTTTATTTAAATTTTGTAACTTGAGTTCTTGACTTTCTATGAAATTAATACTATAAAGACCATCATAAAATGCCTCTTCACAAAGAATCTTATTTATATATTTTTCAGTGTAATCATTAGAAAACAGAAATAGCAGAACATATACCTTTTCAAAATAACTGCCTTCTTCAAAATTTATTAGTTTAGGAGCCTTCTTTAAAAAGTTTAAAATTCTTTTCTTTAAATTACATATATCAGTTGGCAAATATGGATTAGTAAGATGATTGAATTCTTTTCTATACTTATCAGCTCCACCTAATTTGTCAAATGTATTCATCAATACCTGTCCCAGTGCAAAAAAATATTCTTCCTCAGATTCAAATTCATTTTTATTATTTTTCTGTAATAACACTATAAAGTCTTCTATATACTTTTTATTCCCCATTTTATTACCTATCCCTTCATTATTCTCTATAATATATTTTCTCTTAATTTATATTAAGTTTCAAGATGTTGAATTTATATCTTGTAAACAAAATACATTCTCTTAAATAGTATAATTAGTATAAATAATTATTTAAGGTGAGTTTATGTTATTAAAAATAATTTTAATTCTTTTAGCGGTGCTGTCCTTTTTTGCTAAAAACAAAAACATGTCTATAGCTGCTATTATCGTTCTACTATTATCTTTTAGTAGTGACGAGAAACCTTTAGTTTTTATCGAAAAATACTTTTTAGATATTGGTATGATATTTCTGATGATGTGGATGCTTGTTCCAATAGTTAAATCTGGGGACTCAATTATTAGGGATATGAAGAATCTATTAAATGTTAATGGAATAGTTTCTCTTCTATCGGGAATATTTGTTGCTGTACTTGCTGCCAAGGGCATAGGTTTTTTAAAAGGTAGTGTTGATGTAATGTCTGGCGTTATTATAGGTTCTATAGTAGGAATTGCTCTTCTAGGAGGGGCACCTGTAGGACCCTTGATAGCATCGGGTATAGCTTATGAAGTGGTTAAAATTATAAGCTATATTTTTAAAAACTAATAGCATATATAATTAGAAAACAATTTATAAGTTAGGATAAAAAGTTTAAAATATAAACTAAACACTTAAAATCAAAGTAACTTAAACTTATTTTCTTTTAGAGCAATATTTTTATATAAATAAAAAAATGATAGTTTATTTACTATCATTTTTTCTTTGGAGCGGGTGAAGGGAATCGAACCCTCGTAACTAGCTTGGAAGGCTAGCACTCTACCATTGAGTTACACCCGCATATTTAATATTTCTTGTGCTATATTAACAATACTACAAATGTTAAGCTATTCTATATTACATTTAATTGGAGCGGAAGATGGGATTCGAACCCACGACGTTCACCTTGGCAAGGTGACGCTCTACCACTGAGCCACTCCCGCTTATTTAATAAGTAATTTAAAACTAAGGATATATTTTAAAAAGAACTAATTGGTGCAGGTGAAGGGAGTCGAACCCCCATGCCTAAGGCGCTAGATCCTAAGTCTAGTGCGTCTGCCAATTCCGCCACACCTGCTCATATTAATATTATATAATATTTCAAGTAAAATAACAAGCTGAAATATTATTATGAATATAATTTTCTATAGCAAACATTTAATTACCAACTATAGAATATCTAAAGATTAAGAATATCAATCTTTAATTTTGGTGGCTCACCGGGGAATCGAACCCCGGACACCATGATTAAAAGTCATGTGCTCTACCGACTGAGCTAGTGAACCAAATGGCTGGGATAGCAGGATTTGAACCTACGAATACCAGAGTCAAAGTCTGGTGCCTTACCGCTTGGCGATATCCCAATGTTTTTAGTGGTCGGGGTGACAGGGATTGAACCTGCGACCTCATGGTCCCAAACCACGCGCGCTCCCATCTGCGCCACACCCCGATACTTGGTGCGTCTTAAGGGATTCGAACCCCTGGCACACGCCTTAGAAGGGCGTTGCTCTATCCAACTGAGCTAAAGACGCATTTTCTGTACTCACTTCAGTTATCTTGTGAACACAATTATGAATTTTATACTATTTTTGATAGCTTGTCAACTATTATTATATAATTTTCAGCTCGTTTTATAGCATAATATGCAAATAGAATCATATTACGTATTATTTTCTAGTTTTTTCGCCGCATTTTAATATTTTTACACATATTTATGTTCTTTAAGTCTAAATCTATTTGATTTTAACTTAAAATGAAAATTAAAGCAGATTAAGTTTATCAATTCCCTTTAAATAGTTATGTCTACAAATATTATTTTAGAGATTAAAAACTAACCTGCTTTAATAGGATCCTCTTCCTTCATCATTTACGTTGACTTTTACATTTACATCTATATCAGATTCACTTATAATTTTATTCCAATCTACACCAGTCTTTCTTCCATACTTGGCTGCTGCTATTCTTCCTAAGCCTAAGATATCTGTTTTATATTCATATTTATACTTATTTATACATTTAGTACAAGACTTTTTCATATCTTCTTCCATATCTTGTATAAACTTTTTTAGCACTTTAGGATCTTTATCGAGATTTTCATATAATTCATTAGATGCTATACTTCCGTTTAATTCTAAATTAATCACAAATCTGTATCTATCACCAGATCTATAGCATTTAATTTTTCTTTTAGATTGTGCATAGTAATTGATATAATGCCTTGGATCTTTTTGTATAGTTACTACTCCTTTTCCTCCATTAAACTTTAAAAGATTAATTATTCTCGCTTCTTGTATATTGGTCTTTGCTATCATATTATCCCCTTTAAATATTGCTAGACCGGTGATTTCAGGTCCCTCTTCCTTTAGTTCAATGTAAGGAAGAACAGAGTTTCTTCCTTCCGCATCAACCCTAACGATTAAATCCATTATACTAAACTGCATAGAAAAAAAATTGTAATATGTTGAATTTTTTATCATTCCTTCAATGTATTCTGCAGAATTTGCATAACCTTCAATTTTATAATTTAATAAGTCTTCTGCTTTTCCATTAAATACTATCGAAGGGCTTCTATCATTAATTTGAGGATTATTAAGCAGTATATCTATAATATTACGAATACCATTTCGAGCAAATGTTTCACTTATTATATATATTCTTTCAACCCCGAATAAAAGTTTTTTATTAGATTTTGTCTGTCGATTTTCTCTGGTAGCTCCTATGGTATTGGCTTCACCACTCACTACTTTACTTGTGGTATTTTCAGAGGAGCCAAATTCATATGAAGACATACTAATATTGTAAGTCTCCTTACCTATTAGATCAAAGCCAATTCCAATGGGGATATCATAATTTTCTACAACCTCCCCCTTTGAACCTATAAAGCTATAAATAAAAATTATAATTAAAATTAATATAAAAACAGCTCTTTTTCTAAGGTATTTTTCCACTTTTACCACCTTTTCCATATAGGTTAAAGAATCTTTTAAAATGGCCTAATATTACTTTAATATTCTCCTCTTCCCTCGTCCCGTACAAAGGCCTTTACATTTACTTCTATAATTGAATCACATATAACTTTGTTCCAATCTGTACCGGTTTGTTTCCCATACGTACCAGCGGCAGTCCGCCCTAAATCTAAAATGTCTGTTTTATATTCACATTTAGCTTTGTTAATATATTCAGTACACATTTTCTTCACTGAATCTTCTACATCTTTTGTAAATTCTTTTAGCACTTTAGGGTCTTTGTTAAGGTTTTCATATAATTCGTTAGATATTACACTTCCACTCAACTCAAGATTTATTACAAATTTATATTTTTCATCTGCTTTAGTGCATTTGACTTTTCTTTTAGATTGTGCGTAATAGTTAGTATAGTGTTTGGGATCTCGTCCAATGGTTATTACGCCTTTTCCACCATTAAATTTTAAAAGGTTTATAATTCTCGCTTCTTCCATATCTGTCTTTCCTATCATTCTATCTCCCTTAAATATAGCAAGACCAGTGATTTGGGGTGATTTACCCCTTAGTTCAACATAAGGAAGTACTGAGTTCCTTCCTTCTGAATCTACTCTTACAATTAAATCTAACATACTAAATTCTGAAGAAAAAAAGTTATTATACTTCGAGTTTTTTACCATTCCCTCAATGTATTCCGCTGAATTTGCATAACCTTCAATTTTATAGTTCAATAGGTCCTCAGCTTTTCCCTTGAATACTACTACAGGGCTCATATCATTTGCTTGGGGATTATTAAGCAATATGTCTATAATACTATTTATACCAAATATAGCGTGTGCCTCACTTATTACATATAATTTTTCTAATCCTAATGAAAACCTTTTATTAGATTTTTTTTGACGGTCATCCCTAGTTTCTCCTATACTTCCAGCTTTACCAGTAAGTACTTTACTTTTTATATCACCAGATGGGGTAAATACATACATAGAAATAGGTATACTATATCTTATCTCGCTCTTAGTATTTTTCTCTAAATCGTATCCTATGCCTACAGGGATTTGCAGATTTTCTACAACCTCCCCCTTTGAACCAATAAAACTATAGGTAAAAATTATAATAAAAACTATTATGAAAACAAATCTACGGTTAAAGTTTTTCTTCACATTTATCACCTTTTTTCATGGTTATTAATAAAGCTACTATGGAAACGTATGTTATATTGTACAGAAAGTAAATTGGCATAATCTTCCCTAGAAAAGCTCTCCTCGTAGTTGGATTTCCATATATGGTAGATAGATAAAAAATTAATGGATACATTAAAATAACAAATGATTTTCTACTTGCAATTTTAGTGATCTCACTTAAACCAGAGGCAACTACATAATAACAGACCGATATACATCTAATCATTAAAATAGTATATAAGCTAATGAATATATATCTGAAACTGTTAATAATAGGTATAGTAATAGCTTCTGTTACTGTAATTACGGGCCATAAAAATTTAGGAATGATGTCAATTCCTAAATAGAATATACAAATAAAGGTAAACCATGTATAAATGCCTCCGGTAATAGCCACACTTGTTATTCCGCACTTCTTTAATTTTTTATTATCATTTAAAAATGGGTACAATAAAAATAAAATTTCTACACCGCTATAAACAAGTATTGTATCTTTTGTGCTCTTTATTATGTTTATAATGCCAGAACCAAATACAGGCATTATATTTAAAATACTTCCTTGTTTAAGTGCTGAAATGGGAACAAAAAATACTCCAATTGTTAAATAAAATACTACTTCGCATACTCTACCGAGAGTTTTAATTCCTTTGTAAGCAACAAAGGCTGGCAGCACTAGCAATGTTAATGCTATTTTATATTTTGTTAAAAATGTAGTTGTATATATTAAAAGTACGTTAGTTATTCCAGATGATTCTTCTGTTAGAATTAATAAAAAGAACATTATAAATATTAAGTTTAAAATAGTTCCTAAAAATCTCCCGTAATAAGTTTTACTTAACATCAATATATTTTGTTTAGGAAATTTCTTATACATATATTCTGCTAATAAAATCAAATATATAGGATATAACGAACCCAATATACAGGATACCCATCCATCCTGATTGGCACTTTTTACAACATCAGTTGGTAGAGTTAATGCTCCAATACCAATCATGATTCCAACCAAAGTAAAGGTTAGTTGGCTAGGAGTTAAATAGTTATCCTTATCTTTATCCATTTTTTCCTCCTGCATCTACACTTTAAATTGTCTTATACTACGAAGTAAACTACTGATTAGGCCCTTCATTACATTGACTGTTTTTTTCTAGATATTAATAAGGCTACTAAAGTTACATATATTAAGTTATATAGTATATATATTGGTATAACTTTACTTAAGAAAGCTCTCCTCATAACGGGATCTCCATACCTGACGGACAAATAAAAAGCTAATGGATAGATTAGTATAACAAGAGATTTTCTATTTGCAATTTTAGTTACTTGACTTAAGCCAAAGGTAAGTGCATAATAGTAGCTTGATAAAACTTTTAGCATTATTAGGGTCCATAGACTCATAAATATATACCTAAAGTTATTTATGATAGGAATGGTAATAGCTTCTGTTACTACAACTACTGGCCACAAAAATTTAGGAATAATATCAATTCCTAAATAGAATATAGTAACAAAGGTGAACCATGTATAAATCACACCAATAACAACTATACTTGTTATACCACATTTTTTGACTTTTTTGGCATCTTGAACAAAAGGATGCATTAAAAATATTATCTCCATACCACTGTATGCAATTGCTGTATCTTTCGCAGATTTTATTATATTTATAATACCTGGATCAAGAACAGGCGTTATATTAATTAAGCTTCCCTCTTTCAGGGCTGGAATAGGCATAAAAAAGGTTACAACAGTTAAATAGAATATTACTTCATTCATTCTTCCAATAGTTTTTATTCCTTTATAAGCAACAAAGGCTGGCGCTAATAATAATGTTATTATTATTTTATACCTGGTTAAAAAATAAGTCATATATATTAAAAGTACGTTAGTCATGCCTGAAGCTACTGCTGTTAATGTTAATAAAAAATAAAATATAAATATAATATTTAATATTGATCCGATAAATTTTCCAAAACACTTATTACTTAGTATCAAAATATTTTCATTAGAAGATTTTTTATGTAAGTATTGAGCTATGAATACCAAATATAAAGGATACATTAAACCCAATATGCAGGATATCCATCCGCTTTGTTTTGCGTATTTTATTACATCAAGAGGTAGTGATAATATTCCTACCCCCATCATACTTCCGATTAAGAGCAAAGTTAATTGGTTAGAAGTTAAATAACTTTTCTTAGCCATTTTTCTTCCACCTAGATTTATGTTTAAAACTTCCCTGTCTTATTGGATTATTGGTCGACATAGAAATAGGCCTTTTATCCATTTTCCATATAGGTGCTCTTATTAAAGTATCTTTCATATCACTTTTACTAAATGAAAAATAAGGAACTCCAAAACTATCTAAAGAACAAAGGTAGGCTATTATAAAGAATGACGATATAGCAACTCCTAGCATTCCTAACCAATTGGCAAGTATTATAGCAGGATAGTTTAACAACCTTATTGAAAGTGCCATTTCATAGTTAGGAATTAGAAAAGATGCCGCGGTCACAAGTCCAACTACAAGTAATGTAGTAGAACTCACCATTTTGGCTTTGAGTGCTGCATCACCTATAATGATACCACCAACGACGCTTATCGTCTGCCCTATTTTGCCTGGAATTCTAAGTCCTCCTTCTCTTAAAAATTCTATAACTAAATTCATAGATAACATAGACATAAACGGAGTTAAAACTATTCCCTTTCTTGACTCAATTATAGATTGAATAAATGTTGCTGGGATTAACTCTGAGTTAAATTTAATTATGGTAATATAAACACCTGGAAAAGTTAATATTATAGCCGCAGCTATATATCTTACAATTCTAGTAAAACTCGAAATCAAAGTTCTATTATAATAGTCCTCTACTGTATGAAAGAACTCTACAAATACAGTAGGTAAAGTTAAAGCGAATGGACTTCCTTCAGTTAATATGGCAATTTTTCCTTCCATTAAATTGGCCTGTACTCTATCTGGACGTTCTGTATAAAAAATCTGCGGAAAAATACTATAAGTGTGCTTTTCTAAACATTGTTCAATAATAGAATTTGATTCTACACTATCTATATCTAAAGATTCTATTCTTTCTCGTATACTATTTAATATATTTTTATCTACTATATCATCTATGTACATAATCACTAAATCAGTTTGTGATCTCCTGCCTACTGTGAAATTTTCTATTACGAGACTTTTATCCTTTATACGTTTTCTTAATAAACTTATATTTGTTTCCAAGCTTTCTATAAAGCCGTCTCTAGGACCTCTTGTTGATGATTCGTTTTCTGGATCCGTAACAGATCGATAAGCCCCCTTGGCTGTATCTACTATTATGAAATTGTAATAACCTTCAACTAGTATTGCAGTTTTCCCTCGTTTTATATTTTCTACAGCCTTGTTTATATCTGGTTCAACATTAGTACTACTAATGGTAATATATTTCTTGCATAAGTAGTCTCCAACATCTTCTATTCCACATAAGTCTTCCTCTACATGTAACATTAAAGAAGAAAGAATGTCTCTATCTATCATATCTGTATTAACTAATCCTCCAGTATAAACAATAGCAGCATTTATTTGAAAGTTCTTTCCTATTATGAAGTGTTTTATTGCTAGTTTACTTTTTATCCCTATTAAATCTTCAATATGTTTAATCATACATTGAATAGTACTATTTTCATTTGGCATATATATCACCCCATATAGGAATTTATTCCCCATATTTAAACGAAATATACGCTTTATCCTTAGGATAAAGCGTATAACGTAGAAATAAAGCTTTATGGAATTCTTTTAGATAAGATTAACATACATTTCAGGAAAGTATATTATTCTTTACCTATTCCTTCTCCAAATATAGTAGTTAAACAGTAGTTATATACATTTGACAAATAAAAAAACTTATAGCTAATTTTAGCTATAAGTTTTTTTATTTGGAGCGGGTGAAGGGAATCGAACCCTCGTAACTAGCTTGGAAGGCTAGCACTCTACCATTGAGTTACACCCGCATATTTAATATTTTTTGTACCACATTAACCATACTGAAATTGTTACGCTATTCCGTAATACATTTAATTGGAGCGGAAGATGGGATTCGAACCCACGACGTTCACCTTGGCAAGGTGACGCTCTACCACTGAGCCACTCCCGCTTATTTAATAAGTAGCTTAAAACTAAGAACATGTTTTAAAAAGAATTAATTGGTGCAGGTGAAGGGAGTCGAACCCCCATGCCTAAGGCGCTAGATCCTAAGTCTAGTGCGTCTGCCAATTCCGCCACACCTGCAAATTAATTGGTGGCTCACCGGGGAATCGAACCCCGGACACCATGATTAAAAGTCATGTGCTCTACCGACTGAGCTAGTGAACCAAATGGCTGGGATAGCAGGATTTGAACCTACGAATACCAGAGTCAAAGTCTGGTGCCTTACCGCTTGGCGATATCCCAATGTTTTTAGTGGTCGGGGTGACAGGGATTGAACCTGCGACCTCATGGTCCCAAACCACGCGCGCTCCCATCTGCGCCACACCCCGATATATAATGCATTTTCAAGAATTCTAAATCCTAGTATACAACTTAGAACATTATTGCTCTATTTAGTTGATTTAAAAACGCATTTCTTATGCTCACTTAGTTTATTTCGTGAGTACATTTATGAATTCTATACTATTTTAAAGAGCTTGTCAACTATTCTACATCTTTTTTCAGACTGATTTAGCCTATATTTTGCCATTATCTCATATTTATGTCTATTTTCTTTAGTTTTCTTTGTATTTTAACTTGATTTTAAAATTGCTATTAATTCTAAAGTATTAGGCTATATACTAGTGAATCCATAAATTTGACATGAATATCCTTAATACTTAGTATTAAGGATCAGACGTAAAAATGTATATGAATATCCTACATTGGTCTCTTATAATTCCTTTAAAAATGAAGCTATTAAAAATGTCTTGTAGATAAACAAGTATCTACAAGACATTTTATTCAATATAATAAGATTTACTACAAATCAGTTATATCGATAGTCAAATATTCCATACACTAATGGAGTTGCTGTGAAACTATATTCTAGTCAGGTTTTACCTAATTTGCTAACTTTAACTTATCAAATTAATTTTCAACTAAAGGTTTCCAATTTTCATCCCTTAAAAAGATATTATTTGGTTTTCTTACAAGCTTTACTAGCTTTCTTTGAGATGCACCAAATTCCGTAAAATTTTTCTGGGCTTGTCTAAGTGAAACTCCATTTATTCCTTCAGCATAATCAGGATTCTCAAACTGAGCCTTATCATCTTCCCAAAAACAAGTTGTACAAATTTCATGAGTACCGTATGGTTTCTCACTTAAAGTTTTATATCCACAACATGGACAAGTGTATCTAATCATTGTTAACCCCCTATTATTAATTATAGATTAATTATAGAAATTTTAAATTACTATGTACCTAAATACTTTTGCATCCTGTTTACAAGTAAATGTTTCATTTATCTTTCCATTGCAAGCTACATTTAAATTGTATCAATTATTTTAAAGTATATCCACATGATATTTATACCATCTTTGTACATTGATTAGCTATACGTTCAGATTTCACCTTAAGCAATGGAAACCGTCACCAAATTAGTAAATTTGGCATATTATATATTGACAAAAGCTAAATATATTGATCTAAAGTAATAGGAGGTAATGAAGAATTGTCTAATAAAAAATCAAATTCAAGATCAAGTAGAAGTGATAAATGTAAAGAAACTAATAAATCAGGTAGAAGAAATAAATCACACAGGTCTGATAGATGCGAAAAAAGTGACAGATCCGATAAATGCCATAGATCAAGTAAAAGATCTAGACATCATAATTCAAAAAGATGTAGTAGATTTGGATATACACCACAATCAGATATCACAGATGTAAATAGTAGGCATTGTATGTCAGAGAGATCTGATAGATGTTGCAAGAATAGAAGATCTGATAAATCCGATAGATCCGATAGATCCGATAGATCTGATAGATCTGATAGATCTGATAGATCTTGTAAGAATAGAAGATCAGATAGATCCGATAGATGTGATAGATCAGACAGATCTTGTAAGAATAGAAGATCAGATAGATCCGATAGATGTGATAGATCAGATAGATCTTGCAAGAATAGAAGAAATAAAAACAATCGCAAAGGTAATTGTAGAAGAGATTAAAACAGACAAGCATTAGTTACTTTAGAAAATTATTCTCACTTTGGCATAACTGTAAGATTATTAAATAGAAGGACGGACAAATATGTCTGTCCTTTAATACTATATAAGATATAGAGTTATCAAAGGGGGGTTTCTCCAAAGTGAATTTTTCAGAAACTGAAATGTTTGAAAAGATTTTTTTAATGAGTGGTAAAGAAATTAACAAAAATTTTCAATATCTAGGAGAAGGAGCTGGTAGAATCATCTATGCTATAGATAAGAATTATGTTATTAAGTTATCAAAATTTCATGGTGGATATAGACAATGTGAGACTGAAAGTTTTATTTATAGTAGTATAGATGAAAATTTAAAGAGATATTTATGTCCTGTAGTTTGGTATAAAGAAGATATGCTCATTATGAGAAGAGCTATTCCTTTAGCTAAAAAAAGAGAGGAAAAGCACAAAAATGTTTTTAAGCTCCTCGGAATTAGCAAAAATGACTCTCTTTATAAAAACGTAATAGAAATAGTTGACACTTATGATTTACTATATGGAGATGTAAAAAGTTTAAGTTCTTGGGGAATATTAGATAATCAAATACTTTTAATTGATTATGGATGCACAAATAATATTTATAAAAAATATTTTTCAAAAGATTAAATACAATTTTATTCACATTATTTAATAAAGTTATATTTAAGTAGAGTACAAAATCTAGCACCTTTTAATACTGATTTAAAAGACTCTTACCCTTCCGGAAAAGAATAATTTTAAATTTATAAATAATTAGTATAAGCAGTACCCTATAAAACTAAAACTTTATAGGGTACTTATATTAGTTTAATATTCTTCTATTCAAAAACACCTAATATACCTATTAAAATCATTAATAATCCAGCTACAATAGTGGCTTTTTTACCGGTTACAAACTTCGAGGAAAACTTTGTTCCATAATTCGCTAAAGAAAATATAAAAAAACTTACAATGAAATAAGGTACCGATACCCAAAACGCTTCATATCCTATTAAACCTGAGCTAACTGAACTACCTATGTCATCAAGTGCTAATATTATACCGATGTATATTGCTTCCTTATATTTAAGAACTCTTACGTGTTCTATATTACTACCTTCTTTCTCAAGATAAGCTCTATATATCATCCATAATCCCATAGATACTAAAAGTATCATGCTAAGGATTGAAGAAGTATCTTCACTTACATAATGAGATATTACACCTCCAGAATATGAAGCAATAAATGACACTAAAAAAGCTAAAAATGAAATTAGTATATTTTTTAACAAACTCACTCGTATTCCAGCAATACTATAGGCAACTCCTATACCGATATTATCTATACTATTAATTACTGCAATGAAAAACAAATAAATTAAATCCATAGCCTTACCCCCTTATTTTCTTAAGTAAGATAATTGAGTTCATTTAAGTTAAGTTTTAATTTAGGGTGATTGACAATAAGGATTAAATTTTATTCTATTATATGTAGAAAATTACAGGTTGTTACAGTAATATCACATGAATTTTTATTTATATATCAGTTAATTAACATTAATCATAAACATTTTATATAAATTAACATACTATGTTATTATAAATAATTCTGTCAAAATTAATATAATCACCAATATAGCTAGTCAAATATAATTAAATGTTTCTATATCTCTATCAAAGTGAAAGGAGAATATATATGTATGGAACTAACTTGGTTTCTATAAACTTATTAGATAAAGTAAGACTGCAAAAAGGTGTTAATGAATTACACAACTTCTTTTTAACACTACTTAAGAATGACAGACAAGAGGCTCTAAATTTGGTTAATGATGAAAATCTGTGCTTCACTTCCCTATTTATACTTAAAACTACACTGAGTGAATATACCTTATTATCTTATTTAAGCTCAAGGAATCAAATTTCTCTACAAATGGTGGATGAAGTATTAAAGAGAACTTCATTAGATGAGAAATCTTCATCTGATTCTAAAGAAAAAATTCATCTTACCTTAAGATGGATGCTAGAAACAGGCTCTCATGACGACGGACTAAGTGACGAGTTTGACGAAGTTTTAGATATAGTCTCAGGGCTTCTGATAAGTAATTATATGGATATAACGATTCTGCCAATTGTAAGCAATATGATTTTTGCTAGAAATAGGAAAGAAAGTCTTATTCATGATTTAGTTTGGGCTTTTTTCCAATCAGATTCTCCTCAAATTATATCCTTAATCGGAGAGCGCCTACTTTCGTCACATACAAAAGATATAGAATTAGCCCGTAAACTTTTAGGGTTCGTACCAGGAATAGATATGGGCGAACACAGCGATAGTCAAAAACAGTATATATCTTTGATGAACTGGCTTAGAGAAAATGAGCCTTTTTTATTCTTTACAGGTGAAAGTTTTCAGCAGTGTTCTACTCCTACACCTTGCTTTGTACGCTTGGACTCTAAATATTTATGCAGATTTTCAATGATGAGTGGTAATATGAGATCAAATTTAATGCAAGAAGAAGAGCAGGAACTTTTGTTAACATTTAATGCTTTAGATGATCAAACAAAGATGCTGCTATCAGAATTTTCTTATAAGCTATTTAAGCAAAGCTTATACCATTGGAGCATGTGGATTAAGTACCCCGTATTAGATCAAATTAATATTGCCAGAGTTAATTTGGAGATGACTTAAAGACTTTAGATTGAATCACTAACAATAATAAAAAGTTGTGAAATAGGAGGCATGAGATGATTAAAATATCAGGTAATCAATTTGATCCTAGAACAATAAAAGAATATGCAAATAACAGCATTGAAAGTAAAGTTATTATTAAACTATATGAAAGTAAAACAATATATACTTATAACTCAATTAATGAATTAAAATTTGAATTAAGCTTAAGAAAAAATATAGTTGATTCATCCAAAGAACTTAATAAAAGTAACTTCTCGTTTGAAATTTTTCGCAAATCTAAGTGTAATTCTAGATTTTGGGAAAGAACAAAAATAGGAGGATTTTTATCAAAAAAAGGTGTAAAACCCTCTGAGGCCATTAAGGATATTTTCGTAAATAGCTCAAAATATGCAACTGAATGTGCTACAGCAATGGTTATTGTTTATTATAAGGCTTTACTTAACATATATCCTGAAAGCCTATTTAATCAAGTGTTTCCAAGAATATATTTGATGAATTGGCATAATATAGACTCCAATATCAGTGATATTGGGTATACAAAAAAGCAAGCGGATTACTTTCCTGGTGATAGAAGGTACTTCAAAAACCCTGAAGTAAATCCCAAAACTCCTGAATGGCAAGGAGAAAATGTTATATACTTAGGTAATGGAAACTATTACGGACACGGTGTTGGAATAACTACTGGTGACAAAATTATTAAAGAATTAAATTCAAATCGAAAATCAGGTGCAAAAATATCTGCATATTTATTAGACGTAGCAGCTCGACCTAATTTTAAGCATTTATCAAATCTATATTATAATTTTCAGTCATCAAACAGAACATATGATAGCTTTGATAAACACGGACACATTTATATATTTCCATACAATCCTGAGATTACATTATAATCAAATACTTTAAGAAAAGACTAGTAATTTATATCTAAACTAAACTTATCATCCTTAACTCTAGGATCTGGTATAAATAACTCACCTTTTAGTTTCATTGGCTTAGCTGATAAATCTACATTAGTAAATACAAGTACAAACGCTTGTGTACTGCCTGGCACAATGTCGTCACCTAAATTATTATCAGTAGATTTTAATTCGATTTTATTTTTGCTTGAATCTATTAAATGGAAATTATACAAAGACTTGCCTACTAAATATTTAGAATTATTTTCTATTTCAATTTTAATAGTAAGTGTATTATCTTTAGCATCCAGTGATAGAATTTTAATAAGTACTTTTCCTTTTGCTAACTCTGCATAAGCTTCACTTAACGAAGTTTTTTCATTACAATTAATTTTTTTTACGTTAGATGCATTAACTGTTTTGCTTTTCTTATTATGATTACTGGTTAATCCATTAATTCCTGTACTATACCCTGTTTTTATCAGATTCAGTGCTATAACTACAAAAACTAACCCTATAAATCTTTTCATAAGTTTTGCTAAAAGGTTTTTCAACGACAACACACCCCTTTGTAAAAGTATAAATATTATATGTTATTTTTTCCATATGCATTAAAATTATTCTTGAGTATAAATATAAGAACAATTGTAAAAGAAAGAGTTTTCGCTGTATTATTTATATTGACAGATTAACAATAGAGCAAAAGTCTCGTATAATGGAACAACTAACCAAAATAAAAAATAATCTTAGGTGAATAATATAAGGTTAATGATTTGAATTGGTTTCCAGTTTAGATTATTAACTTTATATTATTTTTACAATTCTCAAAAACTATTAACTATTCATAAGTTTCCCTATAATATAGATAAGTTGCTTTATCCTCAATAGTTTGTTTATTATTTCGTATATTTTTTGAAAATTTTCAAATCCTAATTTTGTAGGCTGAAAGGAGTGTTGCTAGTTAGGTGATTATTAGATTCGTAATGAATTTAATAATACAATTCATATGTCTGATATAATTTTATATAAAAATCATAGTATGTAAGAGATAAATCTATGTAAAGGACGGTTTGCTTCATGTTTCAAGAATTTAAGAAATTTGCAGTACAAGGAAACGTTGTTGACTTAGCGGTCGGTGTTATTATTGGGGGTGCCTTTGGCAAAATCGTTACCTCTTTGGTAAATGATATACTTATGCCTGCAGTAGGTATCTTACTTGGAGGTGTAAATTTTTCTAATTTAAAGATTGTAATTCGTCCCGGTAAAAATGGTGCTGCTGAGGCTGCACTTAGATACGGCCAATTTATACAATCTGTTGTTGACTTTTTAATCATTTCCTTTTCAATATTTTTATTTGTAAAAGCAATAAACTCCTTTAAGAAAAAAGAGGATAAAAAAGAAGATGAAACTGAGATAAGCAGTGAAGAAGCACTTCTTACTGAAATTAGAGATATACTAAAGAAGAATCTAAAATAATCATATCGTCATTAATATCATTTTATCTGCATATCCTTATATTGTCTTCCTCCAGGCTGATCACCTTTGTTACTAACTATAAATACATACTTAAATCCAATAGCTTAATTTTATATATTCTATAGGATTTAGCTGCAACTTTATCTTTAGCTGAATTAAAAGCTTATTATTAAATCTAATATGTATATATTACAACATGTACTAATAATCCTGTGAAACTTTTAGATTCTTAGCGAAACTTGAATAAGTTCTTTTTAAACAAGCCCTTTTAAGGTTAATTGAGCTTTTATGATGCATATTGAAGATTTAATTACCTATCCATATGTAGTATAATATAACTCATAAGGTGTTAAAAAATACAATGTTATTTAGTGAAATGTTGTGTAATACATTTTAAGATTCCACCTTCTCTTCGTTAGGTGGGCAATAATAACATTGAATTATGCTTTAAATTTGGAGGTATGTTTTATGGTAACTTTTATAATTCTAATGTCACTTTTAATTTTTACAGTTGTTGGATTAGCAGTTAGTGTTCTAGCTCTTCCTTTATTAGCAGTTGTACTACCTATCATTATTGTTGTAGCAATTATGTCTGTTGCACTAAAATTAGTTTTTGGAGCACCATTTTTCATTCTAGCAATAATTCTAGCAGCGATTTACTTTTCAAAGCGTAAGAGAAGATAATTATATTCAGTAATTTATTAATTTAGATTTTAATCTGGTGAAGTTATAAGCTTCATCAGATTTTTATTTTTAAGAATTTTATATATGATACCGACTACCCTATCTTATTTGTAATTTTTTCATAGCCAGAATAGCATTTCCTAAATATCTTAGCGTTAATTACATAAATACTACTTTATTGATAAAAAATAAGATAACAATATTTCACATGATATTGCTAAAAATATAAAAGGAGAGAAAAGATGAAATTTGGAATATCAAAAATATATTTAAATCGTGATATCATGCTCTTGCTTGGTTCCATATTCATTCTGCATATAGGAATATATATTATTACCCCAATACTCCCTATCATGTTAAGTTCGGAGCGAAATATGAATGCTACCCAGATTGGTTTAATAATTGCAGTTGGGTCTCTGTCTGCACAAGCAGGCAGTGCTATTGGTGGCCTTTTATCTGATAGAGTTGGAAATAGAACAGCTATGGTAGTAGGTGCTGCAACTCAATCTATAGCTTTATTTGGATATGGAATCAGTTACAACCTTCCCTTGTTACTTACATTTTCTGCGGTAAATGGAGTTGGTGGTGGTATATATGCGCCTGCTATTAGAGCTGCTATAGCATCACTAGCTTCTGAATCGTCAGAAACACAAACTACTGCATTTTCATTAAGAGGAATAGCGGCAAATATTGGCGTATGCTTTGCAGGGGTCATTATCCTATTTTTATCAAATAAACCAGCGATCTTTACTTTCTTTACTGGTGCTTTTATATTTTTAATTTTAGCACTTTTAACCTGGCTATTACTCCCAGCAGACTGTGGCGGTACGGAATGTCCTTCTATACCATTAAACAGTTATTTATTAATATTTAAAAATAGATCTTTTATGATATTTACTATAGTATCAATCTTAATATCATCTATATATGCACAGTTAGGATTACTACTTCCCTTGAGAGCGGAAGCAGTATTGAGTAACAGTAAAATAGTTGGAACTATTTGGACCATAACTAGTGTTATTGTCATACTATCTCAAGGTATTATTTCAAAATATGTTCTACGAAGACTCAATCCTTTTACATCATTATTTTTCTCATTACTATTTTTCGGTGGAGGTATATTTCTTATTGGGTTGTCAAATAGCTTTGCTTTTCTCACATTAAGTGCGATCATATTTTTAATCGGGGAGATGCTAATGCTTCCAACAACAGATGCCCTAACTAGTAAGTTTGCACATGCAGAATTAATTGGAGCTTACTTTAGTGTAGCTGGGTTAATCTCGGGAATTGGTACCGCTCTAGGTAATTTTGCGGGAGGTAAGCTAATTAATATTTATGGTATAAATTCTTCCCTATATCCTTGGGCAATTTTTGCAATTGCTTCTATTATTGTTGCTGGAATAGTTTTTATAGTAAGGGGGATTTCTTTCGTAAAGGAAAGCATTGAAGAATAAATAATAAAGTGGAATTTATATAGATTTATACAAATTCCACTTCTATAAAATACACTTTATCCGATGACTACCCGCTCTAATACCCCAACGCACTCTGTGAAAGTGATTCACACAAAATCAAAAATTTTGGCTCTCTACTTTTCTACAAGAGGGAGTAAAGAGCGGCTACGTCCATGGATAACGATTTCCCCTAAAGGATAACGAGTTCTAAGTGTCAAAGACACTAAGAACTCTGTTAATAAGCATCAGGTGGAGTTAAAACTCCATCTGATGCCAAGAACTCTGTTTATAGTTTTTTATATTCGATATGTGGAGCACCAGGATCACTTACTATTACATTTTCGTAAACTCCATCTTCAACTTCTCTTTTAAATTCCGCCCCACCTTCTGGATGGTGTTCCTTTGGAAAACTTTCGCTAACCACATCTCTATACTCAAAAGTTTGACCATTTTCAATCCTTTCCAGTTTTTCAAAATCTATATTACTCTTTCCTTCCATTGTACTTACCTCCAAGCTGATTATTTGTCTCATATTATCTTAACCAGTTTAAAAATTTTTAATACTTTAACTCCATTACAGCATTAGGACTTAGTATGGGAATTGCGTTAATTACAGGTACCTCATAAGGATGAATCTCTTTTATTGTTTTTATGGCTTCTTTTAAAACTTCTTTCCTACAACAAAATTCAACTTTAAATTCTTCTGCTTCGCATATCTCACCTACTTCTCCCTCAAAAGGATTAGCACCTTCCAATGGCCTCCAAAAACCTGTAACCTTGTACACTGTCATGCAATTATCATAGTTCCCACCTATTGTTAAAGCTCCTATATCATTAAGACCTTTTCTTAATTCTTTCAAGAACTTCTCAGGTATGAAGGTTTCTATCTTGTAATTATTAAATTCCATATTATATAGTTTCTCCTCTCAATTATCTATTACTTACTATATTTTTGATTTCATATTTCTTTAATGAGTATATTTCCTTTTTTACAAACTGTAATCATGTTTATATAAAAAATAGATAAATGTCTATGGTTATAGCACACTTATCTATTATCTTACTAATTATTTTTTTCTTAAGTTTCATTGGATATTTTCTTGTATTTTACGTGTGGTGCATTCGAGTCACTAACCACTACGTTATCAAACAATCCATTTTCAACCTCATTTTTAAATTGTATACTATCTTCAGTATGATCGCTAACTGGGAAATCATCTTTAGCAACTGCGCTGTATTCAAAAGTTTGCCCAATATTTATTTTCGCAAGTTTTTCCTTACAAATATGACTTCTTATTTCCATACTTACAACCTCCAAAATGATTATTTAGGTGAAACTAATATTATATTAACCATTATGGAATTATATAATTCGAAATTTTTTTAAACTTATCTATATTGATTTTTAACTTTACTTAAAGCGTTATAAAAATCGTCTTCATTTATGATAAATTTAGATAGGTTCTTGATTTCGCTAACATCATTTAAGCATTGCTTTATATTTAAATTCCTTCTCATACAATTGTAAGCTGCTTCTCTCCCTATAAAGGATATTTCCGCTCCGGACAATCCTATGAGTAAGTTGCTAAACTTCTCTTTATCAAACTTAATGTCTATAGGCATACCTTTAGTAACTTTTGAAAATATTTCAGTGCATCCTTTTTTGTCTGGCATCTTAACTAATATCTTTAAATCAAATCTTCCTGGTCTTAACAGAGCTTTGTCTATAATATCTATCATATTTGTAGATCCAATAACACAAATATCACCATAATCCTCTATTCCATCCATTAGACTCAACAGTTGAGTTAGAAATCTATCATCATATCTTCCAATTTCATCATTACCTCTTACTCTTGCAATTGAATCGATTTCATCAAAATATATAATAGATGGCTGCCTTTCCTTAGCTTCTTTAAATATATTTCTCAGATTCTCTTCGGATAAACCATGCCACATGCTCATAAGCTCTGAAGCTTTCACTGGTATAAAATGAGCTTTTATTTCATTTGCAATAGCCTTTGCCATCATAGTTTTCCCACAACCAGATGGGCCATAAAGTAACACTCCTCTATGAGGTTTTATGTTTAAGTGTTTAAATATTTGTGGTGCTTTTAGCGGTAATTCTACAGTTTCTCTTATCTCTTGAAGAATATCATCTATACCTCCAATGTCATCGAAGGTAACAGTTGGGATTAATCTTTTTCGCTCTTCTACAGCAATCTTTGATTGATCATCATTTTCAATTTCTTTTAATAATTCATCAACTGTACCTTGAGTTGTTTTGCTATTGTCTAAAAGTATATCTTCTTCTTCTTTTTCAATTAACGGCCTTGTTTTGCTGACTATTTTACTTTTGTTCTCAGATTTATTTAGTACCCCAGTTTTCTTAATTCTTTTACTTGTAATTTTCATCTTGTTTTTAGTAGTTTCTTCATTATTTGCAAGTGATTTACGTAAATTAGAGTATATTAATTGAATATCTTTAATATTAATCCGTTCACCATTATGCAATAATTTAGTTGATTTATATTTGTTAACCTGATTGCAGACAAAGAAAAATTTATGGTAGTACTCATTAAATTCAGTTTTATTTAATACTACTTCATTATGCTCTCGCCTTCCTATAGCTTGTTTAAAATTAGGTAAGGCTTTACAGAGTAAAATTATAGATTTATAATCATTTGTCTTTAATCTATTAAATAATAATTTCACTTCAAAGTCATTAGAATTGCTTGTCATTGTTTCCTCCATTGTTATGATTAATATTCAAGGCAAATGTTAGCTATTGAAAAGTAGATAACTTATACCAACCTATAATCATTCTAAATTTACATATATTATTGTACTAAAATAAAGTCATATACTCAACTTTATGTTTTAAATATTGAAACCTTAGCTGTTAAACTTTAACTAATTAAAGCTCTTTTTAAAACTTATAGTACTTATACTATTATTTCTAAGGGTAATAAAAGACTAAATATGCTATAATTTCATTATAGGTATTTTAAAGATATAAAGAAAAAAGATTATGAGGTTTTAATTATGAAAATATTTTTGTACTATGCTTTGATTATAAATCTTTATGGGGTCTTTCTGATGTATTGCGATAAAAACAAATCTAAAAAGAGGCAATGGCGAATCCCTGAAAAAAGGCTATTCATTGTTGCTATTGCTTTTGGGAGCATTGGAATATTTTTAGGCATGCAGCTATTTAGACATAAAACTAAACACTTAAGTTTTGTCTTAGGTATACCCTTTATAATGCTCGTACATTTATTTATTTTATTTAAGTATTTCACTAGTATTCATATATATTAAATTTAACTTTCTTGATTTTAAAGGATGTTGCGATATAAATCATTCTTTTAAGGTGACACTAGCTTCGGGTTAATATTAAGAATTTAGTCTTAATAAAAATTAGTAATAAAGGAAGTTTTCCATTCTTTCATTGTAAAAACAATTGAAACTTAGCTAGCTCCACCACAGGTAAAGTTAGCTAAGTTTCTAATTTTTCATATGATAGTATAACTAAATACCCTGACATACAAATTTAATGTCTGATAACAAGTAAAATATAATCTAATCCTAGTGAACATAACATAGAATAGATAATATATAAGTTCTTTGAAGGTAATTATATTAAATTATCTATTTCTAAACTTAAATTAAGTATCTGTTTTTACTTATATATAGTATTTCTCTGTTACTTCTGTCTTTACACCGTATTCTTTCCCCATTCTTATAATTGTTCCCCCAAAAAGATCTCCCTCATTATACTTATTTCCTCTTTCTATATCCCTTTGATATGATGTTTTGGCGTCATAAGGGAAGTTTTTAGCCTTATTAACTGATTTTTCTATAATATCTTCATCTAAAAAAATATTCTTTTTAAATGCAAGTTGTTTTACTTCTTCCATAATAAATGCTAGGTCTTTAACTAAAGCTTTGTCTTCAAGAACTTGGCACATTGATTTCCTAGAGTGAGCAGTAACCAGTGCATAAGGAGCGATAAATATATACTTTGTCCATATTTCCTTAAATGGATTTTCCTCGTATTTAAACTGTATATCTAAATCATTAAAGCATTTTATTATATTATCTGGGTAATAATCTGAATGCTCAGGATCTTTTCCAAATATTATTTTCCCATCTGTCCCATTAAGTGAAATTATTCCTGGTTTTTCGATATTTGCACTAATATATACGCAAGCTGGTAAAATTATACCTTTTGTTATTTTGGACTTAATTCTTTCATATATATCAGCACCATTCAAAAGAGGTAATATAATTGTATCCTCTTTAATTTTTCCTTTTATTTTCTCTATAGTTTCCTCCAAATCATAGCCTTTTACGGTGATTACAAGTAAATCTATATTATCTACCTCATCTATATTATCTGTTGCAAAGTTTGGATATGCCTTTATTTCTTTACTATTTGCTTTCAAAACTATTCCATTATTTTTTATCTCTTTTAAATGCCCCCCTCTTGCAACAAAGCTAATTTTATAGTTTTCGTTAATACTGGAATTCAACATCTTTGCTCCGAAGTAGCCCCCTACTCCTCCTACTCCGTATATACAAATATTCTCTATTTTCCTATTCATAGTATTTTATTCCCCCTAATATTTAAGTAATATATCCTAATATATATTATAACTTATGTTTTGGAAATCATCTATATAACAGAAAAAGCAGACGTATTTATTTCGTCTGCTCTTTCTATTTAGGTAAAAATTAATTTTACTATCTGCATACATAGTACAGATAAAGCTGATAGTAACAAAACATAATATGATAGAAATATATCGCTATTTAGTAAAATTGCAAAAATGGATACTATTATGTTAAATACAATGATCGATAAGCAATTTTTAAATTTACTGGATTTTTTATAGTATCTTACTGCCAAAAGTAAAAGTGAGATAAGTATAAAAATCAAAGAATAAATTACTTTAATTTTCAAAAATGACCTATCAAAAGTTTCATTTTTATATATTAGAGAACGCATAACGCCCATCTTCGATTCTGATAAGTGATATATAATAATTGTAGCAACTACTAGCGCTATTTGAATGAAAGTTATTATCCATCGAAAAATATTTCTAATTTTCATAATTAGCACCTTTTAAAAAAATTATTATTCATATAGTTATAAGTAAAATATTGAACAAGTTTAACCTTCTAGGAAATAAATTTATCATTGTTTCTTAGGCTCGCCTGTTTCAATTGGATTTGCTGGATTTCCAGTGTTTCCACTCCATTCATTCCAGCCACCATCATATAGTGATATGTTCTTTAATCCCATTACATCTGCATATGTTAGTACTTCAGCTGCTCTCCATCCAGTTCCGCAGAAGAAGGATAATCTTTGTTCTGGAGTAATTCCCCATTCCTTCCACATTGCAATAATTTCATCTTTGTTACGCATTGTGTTATCTATATTTCTATAATGCTCTAAGTTTGAGTTATCTGAACCTGCATGTCCCCAAACTGAACCTGCTGGACGACCCATTGGTTTTATATAATCATATCCTGAAGTTTTACCTATGTGTTCATCCCAACTTCTTATATCAACTAATTTGCTTCCTTTTTTATCTGCAATTATTTCTTTAGCTTGTGGTAAGTCAACAATATATCCTTTATTTACAGGAACCTTTGCTCCGAATGATGCAACAGGAACATTTGGATTTGATGTCTTTTCTAATTCATATCCTGAATTTTTCCATTTTGCTGTTCCACCGTTTAGTACTCTAACATCCTTAACGCCCATGTACTTTAATATTGCTGCCACTCTGTAAGCTGCCATAGAATCAGCTCCATATAATACAGTAGTAGTATCTACAGTTATTCCGTTATTTTCTGCAAATTTCTGTAGCTTGTCATCTGAAAGACGATTCCAAAGAGGGCCTTCTTCTATTTCATCAGTATTTATGTGCACTGCTCCTTTTATATGACCTTCTTTCAAATAGTCAGGTGAATCTTTTTCTTTTCCCCAAGAAACTTCAAAAACCTTATATTCTTTACCATTATAAGTCTCTGGTTTTTTACCATCAATTATATCTTTTACCCAAGAAGCTGGAACTAACATTTGGTAGTTAGCATAAGCTTCCATTGGGAGATTCTCATCTTTTGACCATTCTTTGATATCATATGTGTATATATTTTTATATCCTTTTTTAGATAAAAAGTCTGCGACTTCCCTTCCATCTTTACCATTTGCATCATACAGAACTACATTTTTTTCTGAAGATATTCCCTTCGTTTTTAAAGTCTCTTCCAAAGTCTTGTCCTTATTTTTAGCATCAACCTTTAACCATGATGCTGAAAAATCTGTAGCCCCCTTAACATGTCCACCTCGGTTTATACCATCAAGCTTCCACCCGATATAGGCATCATTCTCTCTTGTATCTACTACTACCCAATCACTCTTACCTATCTTATTTTTTAAGTCTTTTGTTGAAATATTTTTGGTTCCATCTGTATTTTTTACAACTTCCTTGCTACTACATGCCGACAAAGTCGCTGCAGAAATCGATAAAGCTAAAAATACCCCCAATAGCTTACTAATTTTTTTCAAGTTAGCTCTCCTCCTTAGTCTTTTATATTCAAAAATTTATAATATCAACTATTAATTTTAGCTTCATTGTCTAAAAAAGTAAATATATGCACCTATTGAAATGTCTGATACATCTCTAATCATCTATAATTACTTTCTATAACTATCACACTCATGTAAATGAACTTTTCTAATTAACATAGACTATGTTATAATTTTATGATTAAAGATCCAATTTCACCTACTTTAAGTTTTAATTGAAGTGAAATATCAATTGAATTTTTAAGCATAATATAAATAGTTAATAACTAAAAGGAGAAACTTATGGGAAAAGTAATCGAATTTAAAAAGTTTAGTAAAAGAATAAATAAAGATAAGTTAAATATAACAGATTATGATTTAGGTATATTTCCAGAAGATGAATTAGTATATACTAGAAGAGAAGTACAAATTAGATTAAGTGAAATGGATGCTGTCATTAGTTGTGTTCATAAGCAAACAATAATTAATGAAGGACTTATAAAGGAAGCTGAATTAGAAAATGACTTTGAAAAGTTAACTTACTTAAAAGATTTTAATGATAAGCTTCATGATGTTATTTATTTTTTAACAAATGGTGCCTACGGAGATCCTATCATTATTAGCTTAAATTTTTTGGAGTTCAAGTACTTAGTTGGTACTATACAATTAGAAGTAGAATTACTAAAGGTTTCTAAGAATCGTATAGATGACGATAGTTATTTAGAGTACCTAATTACACTAGAGGGCATGTTTAATAAGTTCTTCGTTATTTACAAGGAATGGGAGAAAGAATTTCTAAAATAAGGTGGAAATTGAATCAGGAAAGGTTCTAATCTTGCCTGATTCATAATTAGCCTGATTTGATGTAAATCGCTTTCAAAGGTGCGAGGCGAGTATCGGAACAGATAGACATCCGATAAATTTAAAGCTCCATACCCCAAACTATTTTTCTATAATTTTTAGGATCTGTGTCCCCTTCTGTGCTTATTATTAATACTCTCGAATCTCTACCCAAACTCAATTTTTTGGCTAAATCTTTTAAACTACTATCCTTAACTATTAAGCTAATTGCTCCAAGCCCAATGGCTCCAGATTCTCCGGATATTACCTGAGGGTCGCCTTTAATGGGATTTCCAAGTATCCTCATGCCTAGTTCTGTTACATAATCTTTACAAGATAAATAAATATCTGAGTAATCTCTTAATATATTCCAACCTATTATATTAGGTTCTCCGCAAGCAAGTCCAGCCATTATAGTTGGCATATTTCCTGTTACTGGATGTGGTTTTCCGTCACCGGCTTTAGCTGACTTATAAATACAGGCTGCTTCATCGGGTTCAACAACTATAGTTACTGGTCTTTCATTACCATATCTTTCTGCTAAGTATCCTTGTATTGCACCTGCAAAAGCTCCTACACCAGCTTGAAGAAATACATGAGTAGGTTTTCCTTCGCCTCTGTTACTAAGTTGCTCTAAGGTCTCATCAATTAAAGTTGTATAGCCTTGCATAATCCATGTAGGAATATTTTCATATCCCTCCCAAGCAGTATCCTGTAGAATTACTCCATTATGTTTTCTAGCATATTCACTAGCAAATCTAACTGCATCATCATAATTTAAATCTGTTATATACGCTTCTGCGCCTTCTGCCTTTATGTTACTTAGTCTTGTTTCTGATGAATCCTTCGGCATGAAAACTATTGCCTTATGTCCTAGTTGTCTTGCCGCCCAAGCAACTCCTCTTCCATGGTTTCCATCCGTTGCAGTAACAAAGGTAATTTCTCCTAGTTTTTCTTTTATTTCTGTAGATACTAATTTTTCAAAAGATAACTCTTCTATACTTACTCCTAATTTTTCGCTTAGATATTTTCCTATAGCGTAAGAACCTCCAAGTACCTTAAATGCATTTAAATCAAATCGATAGGACTCATCTTTTACCCAAAGTTTATCTAAATCCAACATTTCTGCTAGTCTATCTAAACTGTGGATTGGAGTAATGCAATACCCAGGAAAACTCTTATGAAAACTCTTTGTAATTTCTATAATTTGTCTTGATAAAAAATCTGTTGAAAATCTTTCTGAATTATTATGTCTTGCAAAGGGGTTGTCTATCCATTCTATATTGCTGGATCTTACCATTGAACTCATCCCTTCTTTTTTTCTTATATAACTATTGGTTTTCTGTGGCTTTAGTTAATTTTGTAACATTTTCCTCTATGAAGAAACCTGTAAATCCGCCATATCTAGCCACATATTCATTTACTAATAGTGTATTAACAGATGGGCTCGAAAAGGCTTGCTTTATACCTTTAGCTTCTGATCCCACTAGTTCGGACATAAACTTATAACCATCTCTTTGCAAAGATCTATATGTGTAATCTATGTCATCTGTTTCAAAAGCAAGGTGATGAACTCTTATTCCATAATTATATATAAACTTTTCCGTAGGTCCAGAAGTTTCTTCATCAATATAAGGCTGTATTCCAGATGTAAAGACCATAGCGAATTTAGCCTTATCTAGCCTTGCCACATTAGTAATTGAATTTAATGAGTCTACATATATAGCAAAGTCAAAGTTATAATTTGTAAGCTCCATAAATTCTACTAATGCAGAATCCCTATCGAATGCCTTTACTCTTGTGGCAGCATGATCAAGCTTTCCTATATTACCCAAATACACTTTGTTAATTTTTTTATCTACAATCTTTATAACTCTATCCTGTGGGCTCATATATTCTTTTTTACTATTTTTCCATTGTATAAGTCCTATTGAGTTGCCAGTAAAACTTGATGGTATGGTTTGAATAAATAAGTAATTTCCATTATCCATTATTCTACTAGTTTCAAATACAACCCCTCTTCTTTTTTGTATTTCTACATATTTATAAATATCAAAACACTCAAAAACGAAAGTCTCTAGTCTCGTATTTGGTAAATGTTTTGATTTAGGGTTGATATTATAATCTAAAAACCCATTGTTTTTTTGTAATCTACTTTTTATTATTATATCTGCAGAACCTTTATATTTTAGTATGATAGTTCTATTTTCTGAATTACTAAAGCACTGATCAATCTCATATCCTGTGTAATTCAATATTTCAGTGGCTGCTTCTTCAAGGTTATCATTTTCTACATTAACAATTATATTTTGCAAATCGCCAACCAGTCCATTAAGTCCTGATGCATCTCTAAATTTTATAGCTTTTTCTGCCGCTATTTTCAATACTTCATCATCATTAACAAAAGCCTTTGTATTATCTTTGCTATAATTTAACTCAGGATGCATTTCATAAAAGCTAGGGAATATTAAATTACTCATATCTTATCACTCCAATTAAAAATAGTTTTCTGATATCTAATTTAACTTAATTTTCTTAGTTACTATTATAATTTATATTCGTTTATCTCAATAAAATATGCTATTCCCCATGGTAATAGTTGCGTAGAAAAACTTATAATAATTAATAATCTTCTTCATTTGGCATTACTGAATAACTATTTTTAATAGTAGATAAAGCAACTGTAGTCTTTGTCTTCATGATTCCATTCATTCCCTTTATCTTGTTTAGAATTATCTCAAGTGTTTCTGTATTTTCAGTAATGATTTTCAATGCATAATCATAGTCTCCCGCCAGATAATGACACTCTATTATTTCATCTTCCTTTTGAATTGCGTCTAAAAATTTAGTTGTAAACTTAGGTGACTCTAAGCTAATAAACATAATTACTGTTAAATTTCTATCTATTTTTTTTCCGTTAATAATTATAGTGTATTTCTCTATCACACCTGAAGCATCCAGCTTTCTTAGCCTATCACTCACTGCTGGCACAGATAAGTTAACTTTACTACTAATTTCTGAAGCTGTAACTCTAGCATTATTCTGTAATAACTTTAATATTTTTATATCTAAACTATCCATTTCAATACTCCCTTGGTTAAATATTTAACTATTTATGCTTAAACTATTATATACTCTTAAATATTAACATATAATCGATAAAAATAAACAAATTTTTATTAAAATTATTGAAACTTATTAAATTAATTAAGTTTGTTTAATATATAACAATGTGTAACTTCAAAGTTTATCGAATTTTATACATTTATGACGTAATAAACACAAGTTTTAATTTTTTTTAATTTAAAATATTAAGCGATAATGCTATTTAACCTTAAAATTATAATTTGAATAAGGCTGTAAACCTTATCACAGATAATAAATTTAGGATAAATCACCATAAAACATTAATTATTATTGAAGTTTTATGTATACGTTTAAAATCATTTTAAATTGTAGTATGATAAAGACGAGCAATAAACCAATGATAATTTTCAACAAATTATATATTATATTTTGGGGGGTAATTTTAAATGACTAATGAAAGAGTAACTAGCTACATTAATGGTGTAATTGAAAACGTTAAGAAGAGAAATGGTAACGAGCCAGAATTTTTACAAACAGTTGAAGAAGTTTTAGGTTCATTAGGTCCAGTACTTGAAAAACACCCTGAGTACATTGAAGAAAACCTTTTAGAGAGATTCTGTGAGCCAGAAAGACAAATCATGTTTAGAGTTCCATGGGTTGATGATGCAGGAAAATTACAAGTTAACCGTGGATTCAGAGTACAATTTAACGGAGCTATAGGACCTTACAAGGGAGGACTTAGATTCCATCCAACAGTATACATAGGAATTATCAAATTCTTAGGATTTGAGCAAATATTAAAGAACTCATTAACTGGTCTTCCAATAGGTGGAGGTAAAGGTGGTTCAGACTTCGACCCAAGAGGAAAGTCAGACAATGAAATCATGAGATTCTGCCAAAGCTTCATGACTGAGCTTTACAGACACATCGGACCAGATGTAGACGTTCCAGCTGGAGATATCGGAGTTGGTGGAAGAGAAATAGGATACCTTTATGGACAATATAGAAGAATCAGAGGAGCTTTCGAAAATGGAGTTCTTACTGGAAAAGGATTAACTTATGGCGGAAGCTTAATAAGACCAGAAGCAACTGGATTTGGAGTAAGTTACTACTGTAACGAAATGTTAAAACATGAAGGAACAGATTTCACTGGTAAAACAGTTGTAGTTTCAGGATTCGGTAACGTTGCTTGGGGAGTATGTAAGAAAGTTAGCGATTTAGGTGGAAAAGTTGTAACACTTTCAGGCCCAGATGGATACATCTATGATCCAGAAGGAGTAACTGGAGAAAAGATTGATTACATGGTTGAAATGTTAAACATAAACAAAGGTGCAAGAATTAAAGATTATGCTGATAAATATGGCGTACAATTCTTCCCAGGAGAAAAGCCATTTGGTGTTAAGGCTGATATCATAATACCATGTGCAATTCAAAATGATATTAAAATAGAAGAAGCTAAGAAAATAGTTGAAAACGGAGTTAAATTCGTTTGTGAAGCTGCTAATATGCCATGTACAAATGAAGCTGTTGAATACTTCTTAGAGAAAGGTGTAATAGTAGGACCTTCAAAAGCTGCTAATGCTGGTGGAGTTGCTACATCTGCTCTAGAAATGGCACAAAACAGTGGAAGAATAGCTTGGACTGCAGAAGAAGTAGATGCTAAATTACATCAAATCATGGTTAATATCTACAATAACTGTAAGTCAGCTTCTGAAAACTTTGGCTTTGGATATAACTTAGTTGCTGGTGCTAACATTGCTGGTTTCGTAAAAGTTGCTGAAGCTATGCACGCACAAGGAAACTACTAAAATAGTTTGCTCGTATTATCTAAAAACCCTATGCTTAATGCATAGGGTTTTTGTACTATTAATTTTAAATATCGGATAAAATAAGATTTGAGGCAATTTATTGCTACACTATCTCTTATGTTGATGATGTTAATTATAGATTATCTTTATTACTATGGTTTAGTTTGATATTGCACGACATACCTTCCATCTTCTTCAGTCGTACTTAAAACCTTAAAGCCTTTCTTTGCTAACTTTTTAGATGCTTTATTAAATTGTTTTTCACCTTGATAAGTTCTTTCAGTTAATCTTTTCATAAGTTATCACTCCTCTTTCATAAGCATAGATATTTTAGCATATATAATATTTTATCCATCTTTTCATTTCTAACACCATAAAAATCATTTTATTAGTTTCGAAATTTTTGTATGAACTTGAGTATAATAAAAAACACCTCTATCAAAAGAAAGTTTTTGATAGAGGTGTTTTTTATTATAGTGCTTGTGATTCCTTCCATTCTCCAGCATAGTCTTCTAATATCTTATGAAGAACTTGGCCAATTCTTGAATAAGATTCATCATTAAGGTTTGCGAGTGATATTCTAATAGACCACTCTGGTCCATTGAAGCCACTTCCACTTAACAGCACTATGGAAGATTGCTCTGCTAAACGTATAAGAATATCTACCGGCTTGTAGTTATCCTGTAAGTATTTTGCAAATTCATCATTATAATTATGGCTTGCCCACTCTAGTAAATCAAATTGAGTGTAGTAAGCTGCATCAAAAGGATCCTCTCTTAGATTTAATCCTAATCCATCAAATAAAAGCTTTTGGCGACGACGACAAATATCCATCGTTAACTGCTTGTATTTATTCTCTCTATCTAATATGGCAAATAATGAAAAGAATGCCATTTGAACTTGTTGAGGAGTTGACAAACCTGCAGTGTGATTAAGTGCTACCTGTCTACTATCTGCTACAATTCTATCAATAAAAGGAATTTTATCAGGATTAGTAGAAATACCCGAATAACGCTTTCTTGCTCTTTCTTTTTTATCATTATCTTGTTGCCTTAACAACTTATCAAATACATTGTCTTCATAAAGCGCAATAGTTCCAAGACGCCAACCAGTTACTCCAAAATACTTTGAGAATGAGTACACTCCGATTGTATTATAAGGTAAATCTGCCATTAAAGAAGAAAAATTATTTACGAAAGTACCATATACATCATCTGAAATGATCATCAGATTAGGGTTATCCTTTCTAACGATATCTTTCAAATGTTTTATTGTTTCTGGTTTCATTGCCATAGATGGTGGATTACTAGGATTAACTATAAATAATGCCTTTATTGATGGGTCTCTCAGCTTATCCATTTCTTCAGAAGGATATTGCCATGTACGCACGCCATCTTCAGTTACCTCATCTGCTAAAACTTTTACAACTTCGAAATTGTATCTTGGTAAATGAGGTATTTCTAAGTAAGGTGTAAAGATTGGTGCCATTAGAGCAATCTTATCGCCCTTTGATAAGATGTTGTTAGCTAGTAGTGAGTCAAAAATATAACACATTCCTGCTGTTGCACCTTCAACAGCAAAAATTTTAAACTTTCTCTCAAGAGGTTCATTATAGCATAACTCTTGAATAAGATAGTCATGGACTATGCCTTCTACGTGCTTTAATATTCTATCTGGTTGAGGATAATTGTCACCAATAATTCCATCTGTCAACTCATATATCCAGTTATCAGGATTAAATCCTTTTACTGTAACACCATAATTAATCATTTTTCTTAGTAGTTCAATACCAGGGGCATTGCTATTAGTTTTTACAAACTCTAAAAAACGCTCTGAAATCCCTTCTTTTCTTGGCATGCCAGCTAAATCATCTTCATTCCATACTCTACGGCTTTCTTCTACAGCAAAATGGCCAAAAGTAAAGAAAGCTTCCCTCGGTGTTGCAGCAATCCAGTTAGGATTTCCTCTTCCTGCATCAAGCAGTGAATGAGTACCAATTTTCTTTGATTCTTCAGCTAAATTAATTAGTTTATCTTTAAGTTCAAAAGGGCTAATCTTACCATAAACCCTCTCAATTTCTTCACGATGAATACTAAAGTTATCCATGTTTAAATCCTCCTAGTTGTATTAATTTTATATAGTTGCATTCTGTTTTTATACATCAAAGTTAAATTCATATTTAAGTGTCTTTTTCAATTGAAGAAAGAATTATAAATGTTTCAGTTGTCCCAAACATCTGTAGTCTCCCTATTAGTTTTTCTAAACTAGCAATATCTTCGACTCTAGCTTTTAGAATCTTATTATATGGTCCTGTAACCTGATGACATTCAATTATGGAACTTTCAGTTTTAATAAATTCCATAAACTTTTCATTTCTCTGAGCCCTTAACCCTACGTTTATAAACACATTTATTTTCTTTCCAAGTTTGTCATAGTTTATTACAGCTTTATATCCAGATATTACATTGTCTTCCTCAAGCCTCTTTACTCTTTCTGCAACTGCTGGTGGACTGAGTGCTACCTTTTGTGCAAGCTCCTTCATAGGTATTCTGCCATCTTCCAAAAGCACTTCAATTATTTTAAAATCTGTAGCGTCCATATATTACCTCCTTGAGAAAAACTTTTTCTCTTATACAAAATTAAAATGAAAGCATCGCAGTTTTACAATTTATTTTTAAACTTACTACTAATTTTACACAAGTGTTATACCGTAAATTATTTAATAGGTACTTGTCAAATCTTGCGAGTTCCTAAATTAGTATTTAAATTTTAGCATATTGCATACATGATGTACATGCACAAAACAATGTTATTTATTGATTTTACATTGTTTAATTAATTATTTATTATATAAAAGCTAATTATCAAAGTAACTACTTAATAAATGGTTAATTAAATTAAAAACAAACTCACTTTACAACCAACATTTTAATATATGCTAGTTGTAAAATGAGCTTGTTCTTAAATAGGTTTCAAATTTGATGTTATTCGAGACAATAGTTGTTTTTAAACCATTATTTTATAACCAGTTCTACAGGACAGTGATCAGATCCCATAACTTCTGTGTGAATATCTGCACCTATTAATCTATCTTTAAGTGAGTCTGAAACGCAGAAGTAATCTATACGCCACCCTGCGTTGTTCTTTCTGGCACTAAATCTATAAGACCACCAAGAATATACTTCTTCCTTATCCGGATTGAAATATCTGTATGTATCTATAAACCCAGCATCCAGCAATTCAGTAAACTTTTCTCTTTCTTCATCTGTAAATCCAGCATTTTTTCTGTTTGTCTTAGGATTCTTAAGATCTATTTCCTTATGAGCCACGTTCAAATCACCACATACAACTATAGGTTTACTTTCTTCCAAAGACTTTAAATAACTTCTAAAATCATCTTCCCACTTCATTCTATATTCAAGCCTAGCCAATTCCTGCTGTGAATTTGGTGTATATACTGTTATCATGTAAAAATCATCAAATTCTAGCGTTATTACTCTCCCCTCCTTATCATGTTCTTCGATTCCAATCCCATATGTAACGCCTAGTGGCTCTATTTTTGTAAATATAGCAGTTCCTGAATACCCCTTCTTTTCAGCATAGTTCCAGTATTGATGATATCCTTCAAGCTCTAAATCTATCTGGCCTTCTTGCAATTTGCTTTCCTGTATGCAAAATATATCTGCATCAACTTTTTTGAAAAAATCTAAAAAGCCTTTTGTAACACAGGCTCTTAGTCCGTTTACATTCCATGATATTAGTTTCACTTCAATTCCCTCCATGCTATAAATAAAAGTATTTTCTAGTCTTAATACATAGGCTTATTATACCACAAACTCCAAATGTAATTTAAGTTAATATAAATCAAGTATTGCTATAGCTGTAACTGCTTCCACTACTGACACCGCTCTAGGTACAATGCAAGGATCATGTCGTCCTATTATCTCTATTTCAGTATTTTCTTTAGTTTCAATATTTACAGTCCTTTGAGCTTTACTGATTGAAGGAGTAGGTTTTATTGCGACCCTAAAAACTAAGGGCATTCCATTAGTAATCCCACCTAAGATTCCACCATTAGCATTACTAAAGGTTTTTATTGTTCCTCCGCTAGCATAATATTCATCATTAGCCTCTGATCCCTTCATTTTTGTAATATCAAATCCTGCACCAAATTCTACCCCCTTTACTGCTGGAATAGAGAATAATAATTGTGCTAAAGTGCTTTCTACTGAATCAAAGAAAGGATTTCCAATTCCCACTGGTAGATTAATTACCGCAGTTTCAATTACTCCTCCCACTGAATCCTTTTCTTCTTTTGCTTTTATAATAGCTGCTTGCATTTCTAAGCCTATTTTTTCATCTATTGCTGGAAATGAATTTTCCTTTAAAATTTTTAATATTTCGCTATTTACATTTACCGAATCAAAACTTTCATCCTCAGTTTTTTCAATACTTTTTATATGACTTCCAATAACTATGCCTTTTTCCTCTAAAATCTGTTTACATACCGCACCTGCAAATACTAATGGGGCTGTTATTCTTCCTGAAAAATGGCCTCCTCCTCTATAATCATTAAATCCATCATACTTCACATATCCTGTAAAGTCACCATGAGAAGGTCTCATTAAATTCTTGGTTTTTTCGTAGTCTTTTGAATGATGATTTGTATTATAAATTATTGCACAAAGAGGTGTCCCAGTGGTTTTTCCATTAAAATATCCACTCAATATCTGAAAGGTATCTTCTTCCTTTCTTGCAGTAGAGAGTTTATTTTTTCCTGGAGCTCTTCTTTCCAGTTCTTTATTAATATAGTCTAAATTTAGGTCTATACCTGGTTCAAGTCCATCTATATTTATTCCTATAGCTTTTCCATGTGACTCTCCAAAAATAGAGAGTTTAATTTTATTCCCCCAAACTCCACTCATTCACCATACCTCCTAGTTTCCTGAAATGATTCCAAAAATCGGGATAAGACTTTTCAATACAATGAGAGTCTTCTATTACAATAGGTTCTTTGCATTTTAGTGATGCTACTGCTAATGCCATAGCTATACGATGATCATTCCAACTTTTCACAGTTCCGCCTATAAGAGTTTCCCTTCCTCTTATTATCAGTCCATCTACTTTTTCCTCTATATCTGCCCCAATTTTGTTGAGTTCAGTAGTTATGGCAGTTAATCTATCAGATTCCTTAAATCTAAGTCTTGATGCATTTGTTATTTCTGTTGTTCCATCACTTAGTGCCGCCAATACTGCCAAAGCAGGTACTAGATCTGGAAACTGAGAAGCATCTATAACAATGCCTTTAGTTTTGGACGGTAAAGCTTTAATTTTATTTCCTTCTACAGAAATTTCTCCACCCATGGTTTCAATTATTTCTAGTACAGCCTTATCTCCTTGAAGAGAATTCATATTTACCCCATCACAAGCTACATCCGCTCCCAGGGTACCTGCAACTAACCAAAAAGCTGCTTGTGAAAAGTCTCCTTCTACTCTATAGTCTGAGGACTTATATATTTGATTACCTTTTATAAAAAATTCTTTGTAGTTATCATTTTGAATATCTACGGAAAAGGTTTTGAGAGCATCTATAGTTAAATCTACATAGGATTTAGATTCTAGCTCTGTTGTAACTATTATGCTGGAGTCTCCTTCCAAAAGTGGGAGCGCAAACAATAAACCGCTGATAAACTGAGAACTTACGTCTCCTTTAACTCTATATTCACCAGCTTTTAATTTTCCTTCTACAGTTAATGGAAGCCTACCGTCTACATTCTTATAATGAATTTGTTGTTCATCAAATATTTTATAATAATCTTCAAGAGGTCTTTCTACAAGCTTACCTCTTCCAGTAAAGGTAACTTCGTTTCCTATAGTAGCGGCTATAGGTATTAAAAATCTCAAGGTAGATCCTGATTCAAAACAGTCAATTTTGGTATCTCTAGGCCCTAGCTTACCGATACTCTTTACCTTTATTTTTGAAGCTTCTTTATCTAGTGTTACCTCTACTCCTAGATTACTCATAGCTTTACAGGTAGCCTCAACATCTTTTGAAAAAACTACATTACTAATATTGCTAACACCTTCAGAAAGTCCAGCACAAATTACCGCTCTATGACAAAGGCTTTTTGATGTTGGAATTACTATCTCTCCCTCTAGCTTACTTTGGATAAGCTTTACATACTTCATAAGTTTCCTCCTAGTTCTGCAAAAATTAAATAAGTAATAACTAAATATAATAATCTAATTCATTTAATCTAATTTTTTTAATAGCGCCTTCACCAATTTTTTTTAGAACAATTAAATTAATATTCTCTCCACTAATCTTTTTATCTAAAACTATAGTATTAAGTACTTCAGCCCTATCCATTGTTGGTATCTTGTATGGAAGTTCGTATTTTTTCAACACCTCTTCAATATATTTTGAAGCACCTTCTTCTGTAATATGAAGCTTTTCGGTATTTTTAGTTATTTCTAACATTCCAATGGCCACCCCCTCACCATGGGTAAATTTTTTATAATTAAAGTATTTTTCTACTACATGACCTAGTGTGTGACCAAAATTTAAAAGCATTCTTTCTCCGAAGTCTTTTTCATCTAATTCAACAACTAATTTTTTTATACTGCAGCACTTGTATATTAGAGAATCTATGTTATCTAAAAGTTCTTCATTGTTAGTATAATTCATCAATTCATTGATAATACTTTTATCTTTTATACATCCATATTTTATGACTTCTGCTAATCCATCATGTAAAAACCTCTTATCTAATGTCTTTAAAAACTCTGGATCTATAAAAACTGCCTTTGGGTGATAGAACCTTCCCACCAAGTTTTTGCCACTAGGCAAATCTATTGCAACCTTTCCACCCACACTGCTATCTACTTGGGCTAAAAGAGAGGTTGGTACTTGAATATAAGAGACTCCTCTTAAATAAGTTGAAGCTGCAAATCCTCCTAAATCTCCTATAACACCGCCACCAAAGGTTATTATCAAGTCTCCCCTACCTAGCTTAAAACCTGAAAGTTTATCGTATACTTTCTTAAGAG
This sequence comes from Clostridium sp. CS1-1, assembly GCF_056135525.1. Taxonomy (NCBI): domain Bacteria; kingdom Bacillati; phylum Bacillota; class Clostridia; order Eubacteriales; family Clostridiaceae; genus Clostridium; species Clostridium sp. CS1-1. Next base: position 2,232,222 of record NZ_CM148680.1, read on the forward strand.
TATCTATAGACTTACTTTCTTCGCCAGGCTTTACTACTATAGTTTCTGTGATAAATCCCCTATTTACAAGTGCTTTACTTAGGTTTTCTACATATAACTTTTCTAAATTACTATCAGTAATTATAGCAATCTTTTTATCTACGTAATTTTCAGCCAAGTGCTGTTCTATCTTACCTAAAATATTTCTTTGTATATAGATATTATAGTTATTGTTTTTAAGGCTTATTTGAAGTTTTTTCATATTAAAATCATCTTCTTTCTTTTTCCATAAGCTCTAATAAAAAATAAGGCCCTCATGAGCCTTATTTATAAATCAGATTTATGACATTTATGCCTTCAGAAATTTTCTACAATTTCTTTTCTAATATTGAATGTTTTTTAAGCACAAACCCTTTGCTTGTGCAATCGGTCCTGCTTCTGATCGCTTCTTTTGACTCAATATTTTTTCTACATCATTCGCTTTAAGATTACCTCTGCCTACTTCTAAAAGAGTTCCTGCAATAATTCTTACCATATTTAATAGAAATGAGTTTCCATTTACCTCAATCTCTATTATACCATCATTTTCTCTTATATCTATATAATTGATAGTTCTAATAGTTGGTTTAGTATTAGGTCTTAAGCTAGTAAAGCTTTGAAAATCGTGGGTTCCGATTAGAATTTCTGATGCATTTCGCATTTCATTTAACTCAAGTTCCTCATCAGTATGATAAGCATATTTTCTATTAAATACATTTCTAAATTTATTATTATCAATAGTATATACATAAGTTTTTGATTTTACATTATATCTTGCATGAAATCTTTCAGTTGTGTCTTTCATGGATTTTACAACTATATCTTCAGGCAAAAATTCATATAAATAATCTAACATAAACTCTATAGTAAAAGTACAATTAGTACGGAAGTTTGCTATGTAATTATCTGCATGAACACCTGAATCAGTTCTTCCACACCCTATTACTTGAATATCTTCTCCTGTCATCTTCGATAATACATTTTCTATTTTCTCCTGAATTGTAGATATACCTTCTTTTTGTTTTTGCCATCCCTTATATCTAGTTCCGTCATATTGTATTGATATTTTTAAGTTCCTCATATTGTACCACCTTTATTTCTACATTTTTAAATATTATAGCATATTGTAGAAAAAATCTCTTTGAATTCTAATAGATTTTTTAATTTACTATAGATTAATTAGTTGATAAATATATAGCATAAAATAACATCTTATTAAAAATAATATAGAACAAGTGATAATTAATCAATAATTTGAAGTCATAACTTACTATATTTTAAAAATATAATAAAAAAAGTATTAAATTCATATTGACATACTTTAAAAATGGAATTATAATTAATTCAACAAGTAAGCAATAAAAAACATAAACAACCTAAAAACTATGAAGAGAAGAGTAGTTATAAGAATATTTTTAGAGAGTCAGGGATGGTGGAAGCCTGATAAGATTCTTATATATGAAGAACGTCTCGGAGTTTCTAACCGAAATCTTTTGAAAGTAGGCTTAGACGGAGCCATGCCGTTAAGTATTGGACAGTATCGAATTATTATTCTGTACTGATTTAAGTGAGCTAATTAGCTAATTTGGGTGGTACCGCGGAAGTTTGCCTTTCGTCCCTTTTATGGGATTGAAAGGCTTTTTTTATTGTAAAAAATATAGTAGTTAATATATTAAATTGTAGGAGGAATAAATTATGGAAATGTTATGTAGTTCATTAATTAAACCAGAGGGATATAAGCCACTTCATAGTGTGATAGAAACTGAAAGAGGAATAAAAAAGCTAAAGGACTTCTTTGAGAAAAGAATTGCAGAGGAACTTAACCTTACAAGAGTCTCTGCACCAATATTTGTAAAACGTAGTACAGGTGTAAATGATAACTTGAACGGTATTGAAAGACCTGTTGCCTTTGATGCAAAAGGAATAGATGATTCTGATATTGAAATTGTTCAGTCACTTGCAAAGTGGAAAAGAATGGCACTTAAGAGATATGGCTTTGCTGTTAACGAAGGTCTATATACTGATATGAACGCAATAAGAAGAGATGAGGATTTGGATAACCTTCATTCAATATATGTTGACCAATGGGATTGGGAGAAAGTTATAACTAAAGAAGATAGAACACCAGAAACTTTAAGAACTACTGTAGAATCCATATATAGAGTGTTTAAGGATACAGAAGACTTTGTATGCGGATTATATCCAGCTATTGATAAGATACTTCCCGAGAAAATTACTTTTATAACTTCACAAGAACTTGAGGATAAATATCCTGAGCTTACACCAAAAGAAAGAGAAGATGCTATAGCAAAAGAATATGGAGCAGTATTTATATCTCAAATAGGTAAAGCTTTGAAATCAGGAGAAAAACACGACGGAAGATCACCAGACTATGACGATTGGGAATTAAACGGAGACATACTTTTCTGGTATCCTATTCTTGATAGAGCAGTTGAGTTATCTTCAATGGGAATAAGAGTTGATGAAGCTGCACTTATTAAACAATTAGAAATAAGAGGATGTCAAGACAGAAGAGAACTTGAGTATCATTCAATGCTTATAAATGGTATGCTACCATACACTATTGGTGGGGGAATTGGTCAATCAAGAATTTGTATGTTCTTTTTAAGAAAAGCTCATATAGGAGAAGTTCAAGCTGCACTATGGCCTCAGGAAATGCTTAAAGAGTGTGAGAAACAAAATATACTTTTATTATAGTGAAATTTAAGCATATATTTTATTGAACTTATATGTAGATAAACCAGTGCAAAGTTAGACTTATCCGCCAGGATATATTGTCAGTTCCTCGACACTATAAATACTTTTTTATGATTCTAAAGCTTGAACTTCATAAAAACCTAAGAACTTTAGAAACTCGCTTCGCTCAGACAGTCTAAAGTTCTAAGATTTTTATAAAGTTCAAGCTAAGAATCATTAAAAAAGTATTTAAATGTGATTTCAGAACTGACAATATATCCTTCTGAATAAGTCTAATTTCTAATTGATTTATTTACTTTATTATTTTAAATTCATATCCCTGATCTTTTAAATACTTTATAACTCCAGGTACAGCTTTTGCTGTTTCTTCTTTGCCATAGGTATCGTGCATTAATAATACTACCTTTTGTTTATTTCCTACTGTATTTTTCACCTCTTGTAGTAGCTCTTCTGAATTTTTCTTTTTACCTTCTGCATCTGCATCATAAGCATTCCAATCAATACTATACATATTATTTTCTCTTAGAACTTCATTAAAATTACTTAAATTGGGATCATGGTAATAAACCCTAGACATGTATCCTCCAGGCATTCTCGTAACTCTTGTACTAAATTCTTCCCCAATAACATTGCTTATAGCATTATTGGTTGCTCTTACTTCCTGCATGTATTTTGATGCATCAACCTTATTTCCAGGATATAAAATTTTAAGATTATGAGTATAGGTGTGGTTTCCTATAGCATGTCCGTCTTCCAAGATCCTTTTGACAAGATTTTTGCTATTTTCATTGGCCTCAATGTTAGTTCCTATCAAGAAAAAAGTTGCCTTTACATTATTTGCTTTTAATGCATCTAATACCTGTGGAGTTACTGTCGTAGATGGGCCATCATCAAAGGTTAAGAATACTATTTTCTTTCCATCATTTTCCGCATTGTTTTCTAATATTTTATTAACCTTTTCAGCATCATAAGCATAATTATCTTTAACTATTTTCCTATCACTTAGTAGAGTTTGTGCAGCTTCATCTGGCATAATTCCCTCTCCACCTAATATTCTTAGCTCATTTATTAGGGGTATTTTTGAAGCTATTGCTGTTTTTAAAAGCATTACATTGCCATCAGTGAATATAATTGGAGAATTTGTTTTAGCTGCAGCAGCTGCACCTGATAATGTATCTGCAAAACTCTCACCGGTTGCTGCATAAATATTACTAAAATCTAGCGCGTCAGAAAACTCGTTAATTACTTTTATATTTGTCTCATATCTGTCCGTGCCGCTTATCCTCTTTGAACCTGTAATAATTTTGTCAATATCACCACTAATTGCACCTTCAGCACCAATTATATAACACTTTTCCACACTGTTATTTTGTATATAGTTCTTGAAATCTTCCGTTAAACCAAGATTATTAGCTAGTATTATAGGCATCCCTTTCACTGCAGCTATAGGAGCTATAGACAAGGCGTCTGGAAAATTTTCTCCTGAGGCTATCACTACACCATTGCTGCTGCCTATAAATTCTGCGACTTTTAAACTAGTGTCGTATCTATTATTCCCTGAAATTCTTTGATAGTCTATATTTAGTTCATATATTTCTCTTTCCATTTCCTCTGCTATAACACCTGAAGCTCCTATTAAAAATACTTTTTTAACATTTAATCTGGTTAACTCATCTTTTATACCGTCTTCTAAAGCATTTCCTCTAGTCAATAGTATAGGCGCATTGAACTTCTTAGCTAAGGGAGCAGCACACAAGGCATCCGCAAAACCCTCTCCTGATACTAAAACTGCATATTCTGACTTGTCCCAATTATTCTTACATATATTAATGGATGTAGCATATCTGTCACTACCCCCAAATCTTTTTTGAATTGGAGCCGCAGAAACCTTAGTGGATATGATTAGTAAGCTAGATATTAAATAACCTGCGATAAACAAACGTCCCTTTTTCAGCATTTTATTTTCTCCCCCTCAGTGTCATCAGATAAAACTATCTCTGCAATGCATTAAATTTAATTATCTAATAACATTATACCATTTATTACCAAATACAAAATAATAAAATTTTATAATATTGCTGATAAAATTCTTTAGTTAACTTCTCCTAACTCTATGCTTAATTTTTTAGTGAAACAACAAATAAAAGATGCGGCAAAATCACCGCATCTTTCTATTATCATTACTCCCTTATTTGTCCATCCCCATAAATAATATATTTTGTACTTGTAAGTTCTTTTAAACCCATTGGTCCCCTTGCATGGAGTTTTTGAGTGCTTATTCCTATTTCTGCTCCAAATCCAAATTGGCTTCCATCAGTAAATCTTGTGGATGCGTTAACGTAAACGGCTGCTGCGTCCACCTCTTTTAAAAATCTTTGAGAATTTGAATAGTTATTTGTAATTATAGCTTCTGAATGTTTAGTACCATAAAGGTATATGTGCTCTAAGGCTTCGTCTAAGGAATTTACTATTTTAATTGCTAATATTAAGTCTAAATATTCTGTAGCCCAATCTTCCTCTGAAGCTGGCTTAACACCTTCGAGTATCTGTTTAGTCGCCGAACAACCTCTTAATTCCACTCCTAGAGTTCTTAGCCTTTCAGCAAGGTTAGGCAAAAACTCACTTGCAATTTTTCTGTGTACAAGTAGTGTTTCCATAGCATTGCATACACCTGGTCTTTGAGTTTTGGCGTTGACTATTATATCTTCCGCTGACTTTAAGTCTCCATCCTCATCTACATACACATGGCAGTTTCCAACACCAGTCTCAATAACTGGAACAGTAGAATTATTTACAACTGACTTTATTAATCCTGCTCCGCCTCTTGGTATTAGTACGTCTATATATTCATTTAACTTCATAATAACATTTACCGCTTTTCTATCCGAGGTTTCAATAAACTGTATGCATCCCTCTGGCATACCATTATTTATAGCTGCTTCATATATTGCATTAGTTATTGCAATATTAGAATTAATAGCTTCTGATCCACCTTTTAAAATTACAACGTTTCCTGATTTTAAGCATAAGCCAGCAGCATCAACTGTAACATTAGGACGTGCTTCATATATAATACCCACTACTCCAAAAGGAACTCTTACTTGTCCAATAGTAAGATTATTAGGCTGTTTCCACATTCTTATCACTTCTCCGTTTGGATCCTCAAGGGAAGCTACGTTTCTTAGTCCTAAAGCCATATCATTTATTCTTGCTTCATTTAACATAAGTCTATCTATCAAGGATTTAGATAGTCCTTTATCTACCCCATTTTTAACATCTTTTAAATTAGCTTCAATAATATCTGACATTTTATATATTAATGCATCTGCCATAGCAATTAAAGCTTTATTTTTATCTTTTGTACTAATTGTAATCATCTTTCTTGAGGCTTCTTTGGCAAATTTAGCTTTTCCAATCACATATTGTTCTATATCCATTTATACTCCCCCTAAATTGAAATCAAGTATATTTAATGATTAGTTTCAATCTTTTGAACTAATCTTTTATAAAATTTAATTGTTTTATCTTAATATAGCCAAGTTGTTTTTATGAATTATTTCATCATAGTCCTTGTAACCTAACTTACTCTCAATTAGAGATGAATCTACGCCTTTTATAACATTTAATTCTAAGGAGTTATAGTTTGAAATTCCATGTGCTATTTCGTTTCCATCCCTATTTACAATCGCCACAACTTCTCCTTCATTAAAATTACCCTCAGTAGCTATAACTCCTATAGGTAGCAGACTGCTGTTATTTCTAATTAAAGCCTCTTCTGCACCTTCGTCAACTACAATTCTAGCCTGAGGTTTCACTCCAAAGGCTATCCAGTGTTTCTTTGCCTGAAGCCTATTATCGTTTGATGCAAACAAAGTACCTAATTCTTTTCCTTCTAGCGCATCATTTATAATATTATTTACACTCCCATTTAGTATAAGCATTGGTATTCCTGACGCAGAAGCAATTTTTGCTGCATTAATTTTAGTTATCATTCCACCAGTTCCTAGATCGCTTCCCTCTCCACCTGCTGACCCCTCAATTTCTTGTGTGACTTTTTCTACATTATATATAAGTTTAGCATCAGGGTTATTTTTAGGATTTGAGTCATATAAGCCATCTATATCACTTAATATTATTAATAAATCTGCTTCTACAAGACTTGCAACCATAGAAGATAAATTATCATTATCACCAAACTTTATTTCATCTACTACTATGGCATCATTCTCATTAACAATAGGAATGACACCTTGCTCAAATAAAGTAAAAAAAGTGTTCCGTGCATTTAAAAATCTCATTCGGTGAGAAAAATCCTCTCGTGTTAGAAGAATTTGAGCAACAATTTTTCCATATTCCGCAAAAATCTTCTCATACATATGTAATAATATGCCCTGTCCTACAGCAGCCGCTGCTTGTTTTTCTGGTATAGTTTTAGGGCGATGCTTAAGTCCTAGTCTTCCCCTTCCTGCTGCAATCGCTCCTGATGATACTAGCACTATCTCTAATTCCCTATTATTTATATCTACCAATTGTCTAACAAGACGCTCAATACGATTTATATTGAGATAACCAGTAGCATGAGTTAATGTTGAACTACCTACCTTTACAACTATTCTTTTTACATTTTCTAAGAATTCTCTTCTATTTACATCCATAATAATTAACTATAAAATAGTCTTCCTCCTTTTTATGATTAATCTTTATTTATTAGTTATTAAATTAATAAAAAATCTTTCGCTTTTATAATCATGGCTTTCCATACTTATAAAAGCGAAAGACTAAAATTCTGCCGTACTAATTCTTTACAATTATATATAGTAGTTATACTTATTATTCCGCTAATTTTAAATAAACAAAGTTGTTTCATCGGATAGAATATTAGGATTTTTGTCTTCAGCTAAGAATAAACAGACTAATTTACGTTTGGTAATTAATGCTTGTCCTTGAAATAACTTATAAATACTATATTATTCTTTTGTAGGAATGTCAATATATTTTTTATTTTCAAATAAACGATATATTATTTAACTATATAGTTCTTTTTGGTAGTTAACACAAAAAATTGGTTATATTATAACAACTAACCTAATAGAAAATTATTTTATTATTCTATGCAAATCTATTAGCTGGTTACGGTAAAAGAATATAAATGAGTTAAAATGCTATAACATTATTTTAGATTTTCATTTGACTTACCTTTTAATATATAGTAAACTATACCCTGGTTAAATAAAATATTGAAGACAGTTCGTTGTTACCATCCTGTCTATAAACAAAACTAGGGATTAGCTACCTTTGGGTAGTTTTTTGTTTAAGGGCAGATTCTGCCCTTTTTTTATTTATAAAAATATTATGATGATATTGAATTAAAAAGTTATTCTTAAAGAATGTAGATGTAAAAGACTCAGTTAAATATTATAACTGAACGCTTAGTATATAAGATTTTAAGCAAGTATTTTAGGAGGATACAAATGTATATTTTAAAAGCAGAACACAGCTTCGATAGTGCGCATTTTCTTGCAGGATATGAAGGTAAATGTGGCAATATTCATGGACATAGATGGAAGATTGAGATTGAAGTACAATCGGAAAGGTTAGTTAAAGGTGGACAGCTTGATGGTATGGTAATAGACTTTGGTGATTTAAAAAAAGATATTAAGGATATGGTAGATTATTATGATCATGCCTTAATTATAGAAGAAGGAACAATGAGAGAAGAAACATTAAAGTGTTTAATGCAGGATGGATTCAAAGTAATTAAGGTTAACTTTAGATCAACGGCAGAAAATTTTGCTGCATTTTTCTTTAAACAAATGAAGGATAAGGGGTACAACGTAAAGAGGTCTACAGTATATGAAACCCCAACTAACAGCGCCATATATGAAGAAAGTGGGGTTAACTAATATGAATTTCAAAGTAGTTGAAAAGTTTGTGAGTATTAATGGCGAGGGGCGTTTATGCGGACAATTAGCCATATTCATAAGATTCGCAGGCTGTAACTTAAATTGCAGTTATTGTGACACAACCTGGGCCAATGAAAAAGATGTACCCTATGAACTAATGTCTAGTGAGAGTATATATGAATATATAAAAGCCACAAAAATTAAGAACATAACGTTAACTGGAGGTGAGCCTCTTCTTCAAGAAGGAATTCTTGAATTATTACAACTATTATCCAAGGATAAGGAACTTCACGTAGAAATAGAGACTAATGGGAGTGTTATGTTAAATAAGTTTTTAAATATAGAAAATCCTCCAAGCTTTACTATGGATTACAAGCTTCCCTCAAGCAATATGGAGGATAAAATGTCCTTAGAGAACTTTAAATACTTAACAAAAAAAGATACAGTTAAATTTGTATCAGGTAGCATTGAGGATTTAGAAAGAGCCAAAGAGATGATAGATAGATATAATCTTACGGACATAACAAGTGTATATATAAGTCCAGTGTTTGGGAAAATCGACATGGAAGATATTGTAGAATTTATGATTATTAATAAATTAAATGGAGTAAACTTACAAGTTCAACTTCATAAAATTATTTGGGATCCAAACAAGCGAGGTGTATAGTTTAATGGAAATTAATACAAAAGCAATTGAAGAGCATATAAGAGGAATTCTAATAGCCTTAGGTGATAATCCTGATAGAGAAGGTCTTAAAGGTACTCCTGAACGCGTAGCAAAAATGTATGAAGAAATTTTTAGTGGAATGAGCTATAGTAACGATGAAATTGCTGAAATGTTTAATAAGACTTTTGAAGATGATTTATGCGTAGAGAAAGATACTAATGATATGGTAATAATGAAAGACATAGAAATATTTAGCCATTGTGAACATCACCTAGCATTGATGTATAATATGAAGGTTGCCGTAGCCTACATACCTAATAAAAAGGTTATCGGACTAAGTAAAATAGCAAGAATAGCTGATATGGTAGGCCGAAGGCTACAACTACAAGAAAGAATTGGAACAGATATAGCAGAAATTATGCAAAAAATAACTGGTTCTGAAGATGTTGCTGTTATTATTGAAGGTGAACATGGCTGTATGACTACTAGAGGCATCAAAAAACCAGGAACTAAAACTATATCTACAACTTTAAGAGGAAAATTTAACACTGATGTAATGTTAAATAATAGATTAATGATGCTATATAGTAAATAAAAGGATGGTGTATTAAATGAATAAAGAAAAAGCAATAGTTGTTTTTAGTGGTGGACAAGATAGTACCACATGCTTATTCTGGGCAAAAAAAAGATATAAAGAGGTTATAGCAGTATCTTTTGATTATAATCAAAAACACAAATTAGAATTAGAGTGCGCAAAAGATATATGTAAAAAGTATAATGTGGAACATCATATTTTAGATTTAAATCTATTAAATCAGTTAGCACCAAACTCATTAACTAGACAGGACATAACTGTTGATAAAGACGCACCTACAGAAGGTGTGCCTAACTCCTTTGTAGATGGAAGAAATATGTTGTTTTTAACCTTTGTAGCTGTATTTGCAAAGCAAAAAGGAATAAATAATATAATTACTGGTGTGTCTCAAAGTGACTTCAGCGGATACCCGGATTGCAGAGACGTATTCATAAAATCTTTAAATGTAACATTGAACTTGGCAATGGATTATCAATTTGAAATTCATACACCATTAATGTGGATAAACAAAGCTGAAACATGGAAATTAGCACATGACTTAGGAGTACTTGATATAGTAAAGGAAGAAACTCTAACTTGCTACAATGGCATAATTGGAAATGGTTGTGGAGAATGTCCAGCTTGTAGTTTAAGAAAAAATGGGTACTTAGAGTTCAAAAAAGCATATCTATAGTATTGAATTATGTGAAATATATTTATAATTCATTAAATCTTTTAGGAGACAATCTTCTTTTGTAAGGTTATCTCCTATTTTTTTATATATTGATACAAATCTAGATATTCTCCTATATGAGAAAACAGAAAGTGAAAATGTTTAACAATGCTATTAGAGGAGTTTAAACTGGCTATTTAAGTCAAAACCATACTATGGGTTAATTAATAAAATATGCTAATATTAGCATATCCATTAATTATAAGCAATTTAATGATGTAAAATGTTAACAGATACTGAATATGAACTAATACTTTGCTAAATTTCAATATGATATTCACAAAATAATTTTTCTATATGAAGGAGTTTTTGATATGAAAAGATACTTAAAAATGTTTATTAGCATATGTTTATCATTTGCAATTTTTATTACAGCCGTAGGTTGTAATAACTTAACATCAGTATCTACAGATAATAAAAGAAAATCTGTAGTAATAGGTGCTGTTTTCTACACATTTGATGATGCATGGATTGCGTCCTTACGTAGTGAAATCTACAAGTCAGCTGATGGTAAAGTTGAAGTTGATATTTGGAATGGAAATAAATCTCAACAAACAGAAAATGATAAAGTTAATCTTTTTATTAATAAAAAGGTTAGTTCTTTAGCTATAAACCTAGTTGACCCATCTGCCGCTGGAATAATTGCCGAAAAAGCAAAGGAAGCTAACATCCCTGTTGTATTCATTAATCGCGAACCTAAGGCGACGGACATGCAAAAATGGGACAAAGTGTACTATGTTGGAACTAAAGCCGAGCAATCAGGAATGATACAGGGACAAATGCTAGCAAACTACTTTAGAAATCACCCAACTAAGGATGGGATTATCCGTTATGTTATGTTAAAAGGTGAATCAGGGAACCAAGATGCTGAATTAAGAACTCAATACTCAATTAAAGCAATTGAAGATTTAGGATTTAAGGTTATAAAAATATCTGAAGATACAGCAATGTGGAATCGTGCAAAGGCACAGGAAAAAATGGACACATTTCTTGCGTCCTATGGTGAAAACTTTGACTGTGTAATAGCTAATAATGACGATATGGCTCTCGGTGCAATTGATTCCTTAAAGGCTAACGGTTATTTTAAAAATGGAAAGTATATGCCAGTTGTTGGCGTAGATGGCACAGCAACAGCACTTAAATCTATTAAAGATGGCACTCTTCTCGGGACAGTGCTGAATGATGCTAAGAAACAAGGTGACGCTGCTTTCAACCTCTCTAATGTCCTCGCTAAAGGGCTAACTCCAAATAAGGATAATTTTAGTTATACAATTACAAACGGCAAGTATGTATGGATTGACTATAAAAAAATTACTAAAGAAAATATAAACGACGCAGAATAAAAAATATTATGTGTAATTGTTAAGTATTCTGTCATTTAATTTAATTATAAATAACTATAGGAGTAATGGAGGAAGTATTGTGATAAAAAACACTAAAGTTCAGACTAAAATTTTTATTGGATTTGGTATTATTTTAATTATGATGTTTGTCACTACAATTGGTGCTTTCTATAACTTTAATCGCATTGAAACATCAACTAAGAAGGTTTCCAATAATGTGATTCCCATAGATCATATTGTTTCTAAAATTAGTAGTGAGTTAGTTAATGAGGAAACCGGAGTACGTGGTTATATTGCAAGTAACGGAGATGAACGATATTTAGAATCATACAAGGCAAGTCAAGAAAGCATAACAAATAATCTAAAGGATGTAAAGAAATATTATTTCATTAGTGAAGATTTAGCAAGTATTGTTGAAAATGAAGCTATCCCTAATATTCAAGTAATAAATAATTACTTTCAGATTCAAATAGATCTTGTAAAGTCAGGTAAAATTGAAACAGCACGTGACAGACTGGAAGATGGTAGAGTATACATGAATACTTATAAGCACGTGCTTAAGAAAATGGATTTAGAAATAGATACTATAACTAATGACACTTGGCTTGAAAATAAAGAAGCAAGTTCACAGGCAAAGTTGATAATGAGTATCATATTCTTGATAAGTATAGTGGCCAGTATTATTGTTGCAATAGTAATTTCACAAGGTATAGTACATAGACTTTATAAATGTGTGGCCACTCTACAAGAAATTGCCACAGGTAACCTGGTGATTGAACCTTTAGAAATACCAGAAAAGGATGAAATTGGACAATTAGGTGACTCCATTAATGTAATGATAGATAACTTAAAAAGTATAGTACGATCAGTACTAAATGCATCAGAGCAAGTGGCCGCATCCTCTGAGGAATTATATAGCAATTCGGAGCAGTCAACTAAAGCTGTAAGCCATGTGACTAACACAATTACTGAAGTATCTAGTGGGGCAGAAAGTCAATCTAAGGCATCAGGTGAAGCTTCATATGCAGTTGAACAAATTTCTGCTGGAGTACAACAGGTATCACTTAATTCGATTAACGCAGTTACTGTTGCTAGTCAAGCATCAGCTGCAGCTAAAGATGGTAGCAACGCTATTTTAGAGGCTATAAATCAAATGACAGCCATTAAAAATTCTACAAAACTTGTAGACGATGCTATTAAAAAGCTAAATGAAAACTCAAATGAGATTGGACAAATTGTAGATGCCATTTCATCTATTGCAAGACAAACAAATTTACTTGCCTTAAATGCTGCCATTGAGGCTGCTCATGCAGGTGATCAGGGAAAAGGTTTTGCAATTGTTGCTCAAGAAGTTCGTGAACTCGCTGAGCAATCTAGTGATGCTACTCAAAAAATTACAAAACTCATTAGACAAGTCAATAATGACACTAAATCAGCGGTTATTGCTATGAATAATGGCGTAAAAGATGTAAATATTGGAACACAAGTAGTAAACGACGCTGGCAAAGCGTTTGGTCAAATATTAAAGCTTGTGGATGAGGTTTCTTTACAAATCGAAAATACTTCTGAAACTTTACAACAGTTTGCAAGTGGTAGTCAACAGATTGTTGTATCCGTTGATGTTATTGATACTATTTCTAAAGAAACCTCTACCCAAATGCAAACAGTTTCTGCGGAGACTGAAGAATTATATGCATCTATGGAAGAAATAACATCTTCTTCTCAAAATCTATCAGATTTAGCACAGGAACTTCAAAATACAGTGAATCAGTTTAAAATGTCTTAATAATAATTTAATCAAATAAAAAAACATTAAGGAATAGAAGTTGATGGTTTCTTCTCTTCCTTAATGTTTTTTCATTTTTATGTATGGAGTTAAAATCCATAAACTATTTTGGAAATTTTAAAGATTTTTAAGCAATAATTCTGCGATTTGAACAGTATTTGTTGCTGCACCTTTTCTTATATTGTCAGCAACTACCCACAAATTAAGCCCATTGTCAACACTAAAGTCTCTTCTTATTCTTCCAACGTAAACTTCATCAGTTCCTTCAGCATTTATAGCCATAGGATAAACATTGTTTTTTACATCATCTTGTACGATGATTCCATCCGCATTTCCTAGGAGTCTGTAAACTTCCTCTAATTCAAATGGCTTTTCAAACTCTAAATTGATAGAGATGCTATGGCCATGTCTAACAGGAACTCTAACTGTAGTTGCAGTAATTTTAAGATCATAATCACCTAGTATCTTTTTAGTCTCTTCTATCATTTTTATTTCTTCTTTTGTATATCCATTTTCCATAAATACATCAATATGTGGAAGACAATTATAGGCAATTTGGTGAGGATATTTTTTAGCTTCAATCCCCTGTATACCATTTTCTAAATCCATTACGCCGCCCACTCCTGAGCCAGATACAGCCTGATAAGTTGAGTAGATTATTCTTTTTATTTTGAATGCATCATGCAATACTTTAAGAGGAACAACAGATTGAATTGTAGAACAATTAGGGTTTGCTATTATTCCGTTGTTCCAATTTACATCTTCAGGATTTACTTCAGGTACAACTAGTGGAATATCCTTATCCATTCTCCAAGCGCTGCTATTATCCACTACAATTACTCCGTCTTCTTTTGCAATAGGAGCAAATTTTTTACTAATATCTCCACCAGCAGAAAATAAAGCTATATCCATATCTCTTTTGAATGAGTCTTCAGTTAGTTCCTCAACAACATACTCCTTACCCATGAATTCTACTTTGTTTCCTGCAGACTTTTTTGATGAGAAAAGGTATAAATTATTAATGGGAAAGTTTCTTTCCTCTAATACCTTTAAAAATGTTCTTCCTACCATACCAGTTGCACCAACTATGCCTATATTTGCTTTTCTCATTTTTAACACCTCGTATAATATATTTTATTTACTAGTTAACTGCTATTGGTCCTCCAAACTCTAGAAATGAAAGATTAAAGTGGCACTATATTTTTAGATTAGTTTAACCAATCACCAGTTAAAGACAGGTCCCATCTGATTTTATTTTAATTTACAGATTTAATTCCTTTGCTAAAACAGTTACTGCTTTTTGTTTATCCTTTGCATCTATAGTATAGGATATACTTATTTCAGAAGTAGTTACTTGTTTGAACTCAATATCATTATCTGAGAAGATGTTAAATATCTCAGATGCAACTCCTGATTGTTTCATCATACCTATTCCTACAACAGATATTTTTGTTATGTTTGAATCTTTAGATACTTCAATACCCTCAATTACTTCTTTAAGTTCCCTAGCTATTTCATCAATAGCATGTACATCTTCTTTAGATGTAGTAAAAGAAACATTTACGTATCCATGAAATGGGGCTGTTTGGCTTATCATATCTACATTCACGTTATGTTTTGCCAATCTATCAAATACAATTGCTATATTCTTAGAATTGTGCAAAACATTATTTACTGTAACCATTAAAACATCATCGCTAATTGAAAGACCTGTTATTGTTTTTCCTTCCATTGTTTCATCATACTCCTTTATATAAGTTCCTTTTTTATTTTCATGGCTTGATGCTACATAAATAGGAATATTATATTTACATCCTATTTCAACTGCCCTTGTTTCCATAACACCAGCTCCTAAGCTTGCCATCTCCATCATTTCCTCATAGCTTATAACATCTAATTTCTTTGCATTTGGCCAAATCCTTGGGTCAACACTATAGATTCCTTCTACATCTGTATATATTTCACAAGTACAATTAAGCTTTGCAGCCAAAGCAACGGCTGTTGTATCTGATCCTCCTCTACCTAAGGTGGTTATATCTCCATTTTCGTTTATACCTTGGAAACCAGCAACAACAACTATTTTGCCTTCATCTAGATAGTTCTTAACATTTTCAATATCTATATCTGAAATACGATTTCTTGTATGAATTCCTTCTGTTTTAATTCCAGCCTGAAATCCTGTTAATGATACTGAATCAAATCCATATTCATGAAATACCATAGATAATAAAGCAATTGATACCTGCTCACCAGTAGATACTAGCATGTCCATTTCTCTTTTGTTTGGATTGTCTGATATCTCCTTAGCTAACCCAATAAGTTGGTCCGTAGTTTTGCCCATAGCTGAAACTACCACTACAACGTTATCCCCTTTCTTCCTTCTCTCTATTACCTTTTTTGCAACAGCTTTTATTTTATCTATAGTTCCTACAGATGTTCCCCCATATTTTTGTACTATTGTAGCCATCTAAACTACCTCCTTCATTAAATCAATCTAAAATATATCATTTTTTATAATATCTTCATAAGTTTCTCTTTTAACGGCTAACTTTGTCTGTCCATCTTTAACAAACACGACTGCTGGTTTAGGTATTCTGTTATAGTTACTAGCCATGCTATAGTTATAAGCTCCTGTAGTTAGAACTGCTAGTATATCTCCCCTTTGAACTGTTGGAAGTTCAATATCTTTTATTATTACATCACCAGATTCGCAACACTTTCCTGCTATAGTATACATTGCTTTATTTTCAGAATAAAAGTTATTCGCAACCAACGCCTCATATTTAGCATCATAAAGAGCTGTTCTTGGGTTGTCTGTCATACCTCCGTCTACAAAAATATATTCTTTACCACCATAAGTCTTTTTGGTTCCTCCTATTTCATAAAGGGTAGTCCCCGCATTAGCAATTATTGATCTACCTGGTTCTATCATAACTTTTGATATATTTAAATTTAACTTTTCTGATTCTTCCTTAAGTATTAAAAGCATATTTTTAAGGCACCTTTTTAGCTGGACTGGTTCATCACCTTCAGAATAATATACTCCAAAGCCTCCACCTAAATTTAATTCTTCGGTAATAAATCCATATTTGCTTTTCATTTCATCTAAAAAATTAAGCATTGCTGATACACCTGAGTAAAATGATGCTTCCTCAAAAATTTGTGAGCCAATATGACAGTGGAAGCCTTTTAAGTTAACTGTCTCACTATTTTGAAATCTATTTATTACTTCACCAATATCCTCACTAAATATTGATTCTCCAAACTTGGAATCGTTCTTTGAAGTTTGAATATACTCATGAGTATGAGCATCAATACCCGGATTTACTCTTAGCAATACATCTACTTTTCTCTCAAGACCCTCACATAGATACTCAATTAGTTCTAATTCTTGTCTGTTATCCACTACTATCCTTCCTATTTGTGATTCAATTGCTAAGGCTAATTCATGTTTTGTTTTGTTATTTCCATGCATATAGATTTTGTTTGTCGGAAATTCTGCCTTTAAAGCTGTGTAAAGTTCTCCTCCTGATACAACATCCAAGGACAATCCTTCCTCCTTGATAAGCTTACAAATGGCTATATTTAAGAATGCTTTAGATGCATATATAACTTCAGTATCGATACCTTCCATTTGAAAATTTCCTTTAAAGGTTCTACAAGTATTTCTCACTAGATCTTCATCTACTACATATAAAGGAGTTCCATATTCCCTTACTAAATTAGTTGTATCAACATTACCTATTTCTAAATGTCCTTCATTGTTTATATTCATAGTTCCAAATAACTTCATCTTTTTCTCCTCTTTCTATTTAAAATTAAATTTCCGAATACTTATATAAATCAAATCTTCTATATTTTTAAAAAAGCAAAAAAACAATCACGAGCAAAAGGTACTCATGATTGTTTCATATAACATCGCCTTTTGCCCCAATATGATAAGCACTCCTTCAGAAGATTGGGCAATCTCCTGAAGACAGTACTATACTTGTTAAGCATAGTCCCAATACATAAACAGAACTCTTTTATGTATTTCGGCAGTTAACCCTTTCCTACATATAAATATGTAGTACTAATGGTAACCGCGGCCTCTGTATCATATCGTTTATATTAAATTTTTTTCATTTTTAAGTAAATAAAAAACAGTTATGAGCAAAAGGTACTCATAACTGTTATATTTAATAACAGAACCTTTTGCCCCAATGTGATAAGCACGCCTTTAGAAAATTGGGCAATTTTCTGAAGACAGTACTATACTTATTCAGTATAATCCCAATACATAAAATTTAATTTATATATTTCGGCGGGTGACCCTTTTGTGTATATTTATCCAAAAATTATACAGTACTCATGACAACCGCGACCTCTATACCACACTGTTTATACATATATTCGTTTTTTTATTCATACTTACTATATTTAGAAGTGTATCAGATTAAAGTAATATAGTCAACTACTTTTTTCATTTAAGTATAAGTTTTAATATTTTAACTTTAAAGCATATAGATAAATCAATTTCATTTTAGACTTATACATAGGGATATATTAGTAATTCTGAAGCACATTTAAATACTTTTTTATGAGTCTTGGCGCAGAATTTGAGAAAAGATTAGAAGATTTGATTGTCTGAGCGTGAGCGAGTTATCAAAGCTTCTTAGCTTTTCTCAAATTCGAGCCTTAGACGAATTAAAAGTATTTATAGTGCAAAAGAATTGCTAATATATCCCGGCATATAAGTCGAGCTCTATATTTGGTTATCTATAAAAATCCTATACTTGTTTTAATAAGTTAGCCATTTCAATTGCTGTAACTGCAGCATCGTATCCCTTATTTCCAGCTTTTGTACCTGCTCTTTCAATAGCCTGTTCAATAGTATCAGTAGTTAATACACCAAAAATAACTGGAACTCCTGTTTCTAGAGACACACTTGCAACTCCTTTTGATACTTCGGAGGATACATAATCAAAGTGAGGCGTTGCTCCTCTTATTACAGCTCCTAAACATATTACTCCATCATATTTTTTTGTATTTACCATTTTCTTTGCTACTAGTGGCATTTCGAAAGCGCCTGGTACCCATGCAATTTCAATATTCTCTTCTTCTACACCATGACGTTTAAATGCATCAATAGCGCCAGTTAAAAGTTTTCCGCCTATAAACTCATTAAATCTTCCTACCACTATACCAAATTTTAATCCTTGTGCTACTAAACTTCCTTCATAAATTTTCATCTTATTGTTCCTCCCCAAAATTTAATATATGACCTAATTTTTCTTTTTTTGTTTTTAAATAATCCTCATTTCTCTCATTATGATTCATTTGAATTGGTACTCTATTTAAAATCTCTATTCCATAACCAGAAAGACCGGCAATTTTTCTAGGATTATTCGTCATTAAATTTACCTTTTTTACTCCAATATCGACTAACATTTGTGCTGCTGCACCATAATCTCTCATATCCGCTTTAAATCCTAAAGCCAAATTTGCTTCAACTGTATCCATCCCTTGGTCTTGAAGAGCATAGGCTTTCAATTTATTAATTAGTCCAATTCCTCGTCCTTCTTGACGCATATATAGAATAATTCCTCTTCCTGCTTCGTTAACTCTCTCCATAGCAGCAGCAAATTGTTCTCCGCAATCGCATCGTAGAGAACCAAAAGCATCCCCTGTAAGACACTCAGAATGAACTCTTACTAAAACAGGTTCTTCACCAGAAACATCTCCTTTAACTAAAGCTACATGATGCTCACCATTTAGTGTATTTATATAGCCTATTACTTTAAAATCTCCGTATTTTGTAGGCATCTTAGCCTCAGTTGCTCTTTCTATAAAAACTTCATGTCTTTTACGGTAAGCGATTAAATCTGCAATGGTAACTATCTTCAAATTGTGTTTTTTTACATATTCTATAAGTTCAGGAGTTCTTGCCATAGTTCCATCTTCACTCATAATTTCACAAATTACTCCTGCTGGATAAAGTCCTGCAAGTCTTGGCAAATCTACGGCTGCTTCTGTATGTCCTGCCCTTTCTAAAACTCCACCTTTTTTAGCTTCTAGAGGAAAAATGTGTCCTGGTCTTCTAAAATCTTTACCAGAAACATTTGGGTCCAGCATTTTTTGTATGGTAGCTGCTCTCTCATATGCAGATATTCCTGTTGTAGTTTCTAAAGCATCTATAGATACGGTAAAAGCAGTTTGGTGGTTATCTGTATTCCTACTTACCATCTGAGGCATTTCTAATTCCTTTAGTCTTTCTCCCTGAATAGGTGTACAGATTAGTCCTCTTCCATACTTTGTCATAAAATTTATAGCTTCGGGAGTTACTTTCTCCGCTGCCATTAATAAATCGCCTTCATTTTCTCTATCCTCATCATCGACTACAACTATCATTTTACCTTCTTTTATATCTTCAATAGCTTCTTCAATAGTATTAAACTTATACATTATTCTTCCCCCTATTTTTATAATTTCATTATCATAATCATGTTTATACAAAACCATTTTGGCTTAAGAAGTCTAGATCAATACCTTTTTTCCTTACTGCCTGTTCTTTAGTAGCTATCAGTTTTTCAATGTATTTACCCACCATATCACATTCTAGGTTAACTTCAGCACCTATTTTCTTTCTGAGTAATGTAGTAACGTCTTTAGTGTGTGGTATTATAGATACTTTGAATAGAGAATCATCTACATAGGCCACAGTTAAACTTACTCCATCAATTGCAATAGATCCTTTTTCCACTATGTACTTTAGTATTTCTGGAGATGTTCTAATGCTAATCCAAACAGCATTATCTTCATTTTCATATTGAGATATTGTTCCCACTCCATCAATATGACCACTTACCATATGGCCTCCTAGTCTATCGCCTAGTCTTAATGCTCTTTCCAAGTTAATCTCATCTCCTGAAGATAGATTCTTTAAGTTACTTCTTCTCATAGTTTCTGCCATTACATCTACTGTGAAATGACCTTTACCAAAGTCTGTTACTGTTAAGCAAACTCCATTGGTACTTATACTATCCCCTAATTTTGTATCTTCTAGTACTTTACTAGCTTTAATAGTAATTTTAGCTGACTTTGTAGATTTCGTAATAGTCTGAATATGTCCTACTTCTTCTACTAATCCTGTAAACATAAAGGAATTCTCCTCCCCTTTTGTAAAGTGATACTAACTACAATTAAGTTTTAAGCACCCTGCCTTGGGTGAAAATTTTAATGTTTTCTTATATATCCTTCTAACATGAAATCGTTTTCAAATCTATATATTTCAATATCTTCAATTGAAATCGCTTCTCTCATGGCTGCTTTTCCAAGTCCTCCAATTGGTGTCTTTGAGTTTCTGCCACCTATGATCTTTGGAGCGATAAAAGCATTAATTTTATCAACAATTCCTTCTTCAACTGCTGAATAATTTAACTCACTTCCGCCTTCTAAAAGCACACTATCTATTGATTTTTCACCTAATACTCCCATGAGGAATTTTAAATCTACTTTATTATTTTTTAATGGTGTAGTAATTATTTCTATGCCAATATCCTCCAAGGTCTTTATCTTATTCTTATCGGCTAACTCTGTAGTAGCTATAATTGTTTTTGCTTTTGATTCAACATGAAGCACTTTTGACTCTAATGGAATTCTTGCACTACTATCAACTATAATTCTTGTTGGATCACTACTATTTCCTGTAGAAAGCCTTGTTGTTAGGAGTGGATTATCAGTAAGTATTGTACCTATGCCCGCCATAATACCTGAAACTCTATGTCTTAATTTATGAACATATTTTCTGGAAAATTCATTCGTGATCCATTTTGAATCACCAGTATATGCTGCAATTTTTCCATCTAATGTCATGGCTGTTTTTAATATACAAAAAGGAATTTTAGTAGTTATGTACTTTAAAAAAATCTCATTAAGCTTTTTGCCCTCTTCCTCCATAACTCCTGTAACAACTTCAATATTATTATCTCTTAGTATCTGAATGCCTTTTCCGGCTACTAGGGGGTTAGGATCTTTTAACCCAATAATAACCTTTTTGATTCCCTTTTCTACTATTGCATTCGCACATGGCGGTGTTTTACCGTAATGTGAGCAAGGTTCTAGAGTCACATACATAGTAGCACCTTTTACATTCTCAGTTGCATTTTTAAAAGCATTTACTTCTGCGTGGCTACTTCCATAAACTTCATGATAACCTTCTCCTATGATTCTTCCATCTTTAACAATTACAGCCCCAACTAAAGGATTAGGATTTGTATATCCACTTCCCATAGCGGCTAACTTTAATGCTCTTTCCATATACTTAGTTTCCATGCAACCCCTCCAGTCATCGTATACATTAAGTAATCCCCAATTTTTAAAAAAGAATGCAAAATAAAAAACGCCCTGAATAAAAAATTCAGAGCGTTGACTTACACAAATATAGGGTAGCTTCATATGCCTACATCAAACATACATACTTATGCATGTCAATATAAATAAAGCTATACCATATTTATCTTCTTTCATCCAGACTTTACTGTCGGCCTCGGAGTTTCACCGAATCATACCTTACGGCTCGCGGGCTATACCGCCGGTGGGGAATCTAACCCCGCCCTGAAGACTTATTTTATGTTTAAAGGATACCACTAGTTTACTATGATGTCAATATATATACATAACTTTTTTTAAAAATTCCTCTTAAGCTAATATTAATAAATCATATTACCTATTTTTAATGTCTAACCATATCATTCACTAAATAAACATAAGAATACTTATCTGATACATTAAAGCTTATGGTTCGTTATATTATTTTGGATATACCCCCCTAAATTTAAATTTAATTACGTACAAGCTATATGTAGGATATTACATTCATTGTATCATATCTCAAAACAGGTCAAATATGGGTACTTAATAAAGCTTTAATAGACAACGTAAATTTGAAAGGAGAAATCTTTATGAAGTTTTTTATAACGTCTAAAGACATAGGAATAGATTTAGGAACATCAAATACTTTATTATATGTAAGGGGCAATGGAGTTGTACTAGTTGAACCTTCAGTTATAGCTTTAAATGCCACAAATAAGGAAATTTTAGCAGTAGGTTCAGATGCTAAAAAAATGATAGGTAGAACACCAGAAGATATTATTACTATAAGGCCGCTAAAAGATGGGGTAATTGCTAACTTAGGTGTTACTCAACAAATGCTGAAAATGTTTATTAATAAAGTCTCCGCTAAGGGTAGCTTTAGAAATTCTAGTGTTGTAATCTGTCATCCTTCAGGAATTACTGAACTTGAAAAAAGAGCACTTAACGATGCAACTAGTTATGCTGGAACTCGTAAAGTTAAACTGATTGAGCAACCTGTAGCTGCTGCCATTGGTGCCGGCCTACCTGTAGATGAGCCTGTTGGGAATATAATAGTGGATATAGGTGGCGGTACCACAGAAGTTTCAGTTATTTCTCTCGGAGGAATTGTCACAAGTAAAAGTTTGAGAGTTGCAGGAGATGAATTAGATGAGACAATTATAAACTATGTAAAGAAAGAGTTTAATTTATTCATAGGCCAACTAACAGCTGAAAATATTAAAATTGAGCTTGGTTCAGTGTGTCCAGATGGTGATGATGAAGAACTGAAAATGCAAATACGCGGTAGAGATTTAATCTCTGGACTTCCAAAGGTAATCACAATTACTAGCAGTGAAATTCGAGAAATATTACAAGAGCCAGTTTCTCTTGTAATTGATGCAATTAAGACCACTATTGAGCAAACTGCACCAGAGCTTGCTGCAGACATAATGGACAATGGTATAATGCTCTCAGGTGGAGGTGCACTTCTTAAAGGCTTAGATAAACTTATATATAGTAAACTGCATATACCTGTTTATATCGCAGAGAACCCTATCCAATGTGTTGCTCTTGGTGCAGGGAAATGTCTTGATATGATGAGCAAAATTTAGGATGTTGCTATATTACATATATTCCTATAATAAATTAAGCTAATTTATTTTTATAGAAAATAACATAAGAAGAATGAGTAAGATGATTTTTTCATACCTCATGTTCTTCTTATTTCTTTGAATCGTAGTAATTAAGAAATTATTGAAATCGTAGGTGGTAAATTTGCAGGAACTGAAGCTTCAAAAAATTTTCATATTGTTAAATGGTTCGGATCAAAATACTAATTATTATATTTTAAAATTAAAACCTCTTGATAGCAATAATCTAATTACTAGTCAAGAGGTTCTACTTTGTCATATAATTAATTTTTAAAATCCCTAATTCCTCTATTTAGAGGTTAGCGAATATAAATAATAAACTTATGATTTTCAAATAATTAATTTACAGTGAATTTTTTCTCAACGGGCTTTGTAAGTTTTTTACCATCTTTAGATTGTACATTTTCTCCAATTAAGATAGTATAACTCTCACCCTTCTTAAATCCGTCACTTGTCTTAATAATAGCCTCATTAGTATTTGAATCGTATGATATATCAGTATCTAATATATTGTTTTCAGAATCAATAACCAATATATTTTTTGAGTTGATTGTGTCTGATTTCACTGGTATAGTAAAACTTATTTTCCAATCTCTCTTTTGCTCATCTATTTTTTGTTCTTCCATTACTTTCTTATTTGTTTTGCTTTTTAAGCTATTAACATCTTGCTGTTGAACACTAGATAATTTATTAATTGCTTCCTTTACTTCATTTATTAAAGCATCTGTTCTAGTGTTTAACTCCGCTATTTGTGGGTCATCGGCGTAACCAGTTCTATCAAGTTGTCTTTTTACTGTATTAAGTCTGTTTAAAACCGCATTTAGCTTACCGATAAAGCTATTGTCAGTTTTGTTATCTTCATTCTCGTATTCCTTCTCAAAGTCATCGCTTAAATCTTGTTCATCTCCATCATCTACTGTATTTACATCACCAGTATTTTCAGTAACCACCTCTGACTCAGTTTGTACATTTTGATTATCTGTTGACAGATTTGTGTCCTCTATTGATTGGTTACTACTATCAGATAATTGTTCTGCACTACTTGATTCAGTTGGATTTGTTGTCTGTTCTGTAGTATTCTGTGTAGCTGAACTTCCATCAATTGAACTGCCAGTAGTGGTTTGTGATTCACTATTCGTATCTTCAAAATACTTATCCATCTTCACATTAATTTTACTCAATGTATCTTCAATATGATCCAATCTTCGATCAATTATCTGGGCTTCTTTTGAAATTTTTTTATTATTGATATTTTTTTTCATATCAACATTATTTTTTTTCTGCTCTGCTTTGCTTGAATCTTTACTATTAGTATTCGCTTTTGATTTTTGGCTAGTCGCACTTGAGTTTTTACTACTGATATCTGGTTTAGAAGCAAATACTGTTCCTGTTGAAAAAGTGGTTGCTACTAAAGCGGTTAAAACCATTAACTTTATGTTTTTTTTCTTCAATTAAACTCACTCCTTAGAAATAATTATTTATAAATCAAATAGATTTATAAGTAATTTTCGGTATAAATTTAGAATTCTTTATAAGTTTATTAGAATTTATAGTTAAATTTAACATTACATTTAATTATCTCATTTATTAATCTTTTTTTTGACTTCCTATACATACAAAATTTGACTTATCTATTATTTTATCAATATAGACTATTGTAAAAGTCAGAAATATTAATAATTTTGTTTTAAAAATTTTAAAGATTTATGTAACATGATAACTATTGTATAAAAAATAATTATAAATTTAGTATGATTAGTTATAAAAAAAGGAACTATATTAATAGCAAAGTTAATTACTTTAAGTTAATAATAATTAATTGATATTAATTATTATTTAGTATTGACTTTGTTATGATAACGATGTAATATAAATGTATAGCAACAATTACTTGTTATAGCATTTATATACATAATTTCTTGTTGTTAAAAGTCATAGTTATTTTATGACAAATACTGAATATTATTAGATTAAGCACAATTAATCACAAAATGTATTAATCTATTATAAATTTAAGGAGGTAAACTCATGGGAAGTAAGTCGTTAGAAAAGTTTTTAACTGAAAACTTGCAAGATTTAAGAAGCAAAGGTCTCTACAATGAAATAAATACGGTTATTGGTGCTAATGGTCCAATAATCGATGTTAACGGTAAGAGAGCAATTAACCTTTCTTCAAATAACTACCTAGGTTTAGCTAATAATGAAAGAATGATTGAAGCTAGCATAAGAGCTACTCAAAAATATGGAGCTGGTGCGGGAGCTGTAAGAACAATAAATGGAACATTAGATATTCATGATGAGTTAGAGGAAAAACTTGCAAAGTTCAAGCACACAGAAGCAGTTATAACCTTCCAGTCAGGATTTAACTGTAATATGGGGGCTATTTCAGCTGTAATGAACAAGCAAGATGCTATATTGTCAGATTCATTAAATCACGCTTCAATTATTGATGGATGCAGACTTTCAGGTTCAAAAACAATTAGATTTGAACACGCAGATATGGATGATTTAAGAAAGAAAGCTAAGGAAGCTAGAGATTCAGGACAATACGAAAAAATAATGGTTATAACTGATGGAGTATTCTCCATGGATGGTGACATAGCCCCTCTTCCTGAAATGATAAAAGTAGCAGAAGAATTTGACTTAATTACTTACGTTGATGATGCTCACGCTTCAGGGGTGCTTGGTCAAAATGGATCTGGTTCTGCAACTCATCACAATTTAGTAGGTAA
Organism: Clostridium sp. CS1-1; assembly: GCF_056135525.1. NCBI lineage: Bacteria > Bacillati > Bacillota > Clostridia > Eubacteriales > Clostridiaceae > Clostridium > Clostridium sp. CS1-1. Next base: position 2,258,679 of record NZ_CM148680.1, read on the forward strand.
AATAGATTTCCAAATAGGAACACTATCAAAAGCTATAGGAGTTGTTGGTGGATATGTTGCAGGAACTAGAGATTTAATTGACTGGTTAAAGGTTCGCGCAAGACCATTCTTATTCTCAACTTCTATGACTCCAGGCGCAGCAGGTGCATGTATAGAAGCTATAAATATATTAAGTGAAAGTACTGAGCTTGTTGATAAACTATGGGAAAATGGAAGATATTTAAAGAAAGGTCTTCAAGAATTAGGTTTTGATATTGGTCACAGCGAAACTCCAATTACTCCTTGTATTATTGGAGATGCTGATAAAGCTCAACAATTTAGTAAGGAATTATTAAATGAAGGAGTTTACGCGAAATCAATAGTATTCCCAACTGTACCACTTGGAACAGCAAGAGTAAGAAATATGCCTACGGCTGCACATACAAAACAAATGCTAGATGACAGTATTGCAGCATATGCTAGAGTAGGAAGAAAAATGGGTATAATAAAATAATAAGTTAAGGTATTTATTTAAGGAGGAAAAAATATGAAAAAAATATTAGTAACAGGTTCCCTAGGACAAATTGGATCAGAACTAGTTATGCATATGAGAAATGTTTATGGAAATGATAACGTTATCGCAACAGATATAAGAAGACTTGAGGGAAATCCAGCAGTTGAATCCGGTCCTTTTGAAATACTTGATGTTTTAGATGCAAAGGCTATGGCAGAAGTAGCAAAGAAATATAATGCTGATACGATAATCCACCTTGCTGCTTTATTATCAGCTGTTGCAGAAGCAAAACCAGTGCTAGCTTGGGAAATTAATATGGGCGGATTATTTAATGCACTTGAAGTGGCTAGAGAGCTAAATTGTTCCTTCTTCACTCCAAGTTCAATTGGTGCATTCGGACCTAATACGCCGAAAGTTAAAACTCCACAAGATACAATTCAACGTCCTCAAACAATGTATGGGGTAACTAAAGTATCTGGTGAACTTCTTTGCGATTATTACTTCAAAAGGTTTGGTGTTGATACTAGAGGAGTACGTTTCCCAGGACTTATTTCTTATGAAACATTACCTGGTGGAGGAACAACTGACTATGCAGTAGATATTTATTACGAAGCTTTAAAACATGGTAAGTATACATCTTTTATTGATAAAGGAACTTATATGGATATGATGTATATGCCTGATGCTTTAAATGCTATTGTTAGTCTAATGGAAGCAGACCCTAACAAACTTGTTCACAGAAACGCCTTCAATATTACAGCTATGAGTTTTGAACCAGAAATGATAGCTGCAGAAATTAAAAAACATATACCAAACTTTGAAATGAGTTATAATGTTGACCCAATAAGACAGGCAATCGCTAATTCATGGCCAGATTCTATAGATGATGCAGCAGCTAGACAAGAATGGGGCTTTGATGCAAAATATGATTTAGCTTTAATGACAAAAGATATGCTTGATAAATTAAGACCTAAATTAGGTGTAAAATAATTCAACTACTATATAGATTGAATTTTAATTTAATATTAAATAAGGGACTCTAGCAGCTTTTGCTAGAGTTCTTTTAACAATATTTTTTCTTCAGAAAGCAAATCATTTATTCTATCAAAGGCTTCTTTCATTAGATTACCATTAGCTTGGTTTTATTAATTATATAATGAAAGTATATGCAGAGTAATGCATAACTAGTACTTTTGCTATGGAATCATTAACACATCCTAAATTGCATAATTATTAAATTATGCAATTTGCTTCATATTATTGAATAAAAAACATAAAATGAACAGCTCTATCAATGTATACAGTATATATTTCTACATATACCGTATACATCGAAAAAGCTGCTCAATTTTAGCTCATAATTAAATTAATATCTTACAATATTTATACTTAACTACTTGTTCTCTTATATTTACACAGTGAACTTCTCCATATGCTTAGCTAATTTTTCAGAACTTGTTGCATTATTTACTGTTTCTATTAAAATTAGATTTGTTTCTTCACTTACGTCACCTACGCTTGAAGCTATTTCTCCTGAAGATTTAGCTACTTCTGCCACTGAAAAGGCAACTTCATTCATACTGATAACAATTTGCTCTATAGAATTAGAAACATTTTCTGACGACTCTGCAAATTTTTCAATGATGTTCCTGATAGTTTGTCCATCATTTTTGTACTGAGTGCTAATTTCAATTAATTCTTCATAATCTTTTATAACATCATTCTCAATAACCTGTAGCACATATTCTGAAGAATTGGAAAGTGTATCTACGGCTCCTATTACTTTCTTTACATTAACTTGAATCTCAGTAACAGTATTAGAAGATTGCTCAGCTAATTTGCGCACTTCTTCTGCTACAACTGCAAACCCCTTTCCTTGTTCGCCAGCACGAGCAGCTTCTATTGCAGCATTTAACGCTAATAAATTTGTCTGCTCTGAAATTCTTAAAATTGCATCAACCATTTCAGAAATCTTTTCAACAACATTCACATCTTCTATAGCTTTTTTTAGTTTTTCTTTTGACTGGTCATATATATTTTTTACATTTTCTTTTGATTTAATGGCATCTTTATTTACATACTCTGCTCTGTCTTGTATATCTAAAGCTAACTTTACACCATCTTTTGTTCTTTCCTTTGTGATACTAGCCTCTTCCTTCACTGTGGAAGCCATAGATGTAACTTCTTCAACCGCCGCTGCGGATTCCTCCATGCCTGCAGATATTTCTTCTGTAGCTGCTGACATTTGTTGTATTTCTTGATTTATACTATTAAACTTAGCCTCAGTTTTACGAGCAGAAGCTATTGCACTATTGCTTTCATTTTTTACTGATGAAATTGTATCTTTTAAGACACTTACTGCAGAGTTTAAAGCCTCAAAGGTTTGTCCAATCTCATCCTTTGCATGTATTTGAATTTGAAAATTTAGTTCTCCCCTTGCAAGCTTACGAGTAGCTTCTAATAGTTCCTTCATTTGAAGAGAAATACTTTTTCTAATACCAAATGAGAATAAAAGAGCTAACAAAACACTAATAATTGTAACCGTGTACATTAACCTGATAGTAGAATTGGCCTCCAGTTTAGCTTTACTTGCGGCTTCCTTTGTGGATTTATCTTGATGATCTACTATGGCTTGAAGACTTGCTGTCCAATTTTGCTCAGGCTTATCTAACTTTAAAACCATTGTATTAAGCTCACTCTGGCTAATATTTTCATTCATTCCTTGTTTAATAATATCATTAATAACTGGAACAGTAGCCTGTTCAATTTTTTCCGCATTATTGAATAATCGTCTTCCTTCTTCAGAGCGAACTAGATTGTTCAATTGGCCTTTAGATGTATTGTATTCTTTCAAATTTTTATCTACTATCTCTTTCTGCTCACTTATATATTGGGCATTGTCACTAACCAATATATTTCTAACACTTGTTTTTATTACTCCTATGTTATTTCGCATGTTATTTGCCAATTCTACTTTTTTATTATAGGAATCAGCAATTTCATTAAAAGAACTACTAATTTGGTTTAAGTGAACAATTGAAACAACTGAAATAATAACGATTGATAATAGCATCGTAGCAAAACCTAAAAATAACTTATGTCCTAATTTTATTTTCTTTAAATTCATTATGTATCTCCTTTACTTATAAATTTTAATGTAATGTAAATAATATCATAAATTATTTAACTTATAAATGAAATTTCAATATATATATCGAAACTTTATATTTGTAATATTATTATGTTTATACAGTTATTTCCTATATAATACTAACTATGAATTAAAAAACTAATTTTCATGTATATCTATTTCTTCAGTAACAAACTTTAGTGTAATAATTATATTTTATTCAAGAGGAAACTCGAGCAAATATTAGCTATTAGAAAATAAAATGATTATTTTTAACTTTAAATAAGAATTCGGTAATATAAAGAGAAATTTAAAGAAATTTATAAAGATATGCCGAAAAAGTACTTCAAATTGACTGTCAGAGTTCTTGTATAATTATTATTAATTTTTTATACTTATATAGTCTTTTACGAAATGAGACCTATAATTATGTAATATGTGCATGTATTTAGAGTAATTCAAGAACCTAATGATATTTTACAATACAGCTTTAACATACTAATTTAACAAATTGATATCACAGTAGATTAGTAATGTAGTGAAAAAATAGTTATTCTAAGTTATAGCTTGTAAGAATACAGGTGAATAAGAATGAAAGGAGTTTTTAAATGAGTACAAACATAGAAACAAAACATGAGGGTGAATTGCATAGAAGCCTAAAACCAAGACACATGAACATGATTGCAATCGGCGGTGCAATTGGGACGGGTCTGTTCCTTGCAAGTGGTAATGCAATTAGTTCTGCAGGTCCAGGTGGTGCTATAACTGCATTTGCAGTTATGGGTATACTGGTTTACTTCTTAATGACTTCACTAGGAGAAATGGCAACAAAAATGCCAATATCAGGTTCTTTTGAAACTTATGCAACAAAGTTTGTTGATCCTGCTTTAGGCTTTGCATTAGGTTGGAATTTTTGGTTTGCATGGGCTATAACTGTTGCAGCTGAATTAGTTGCCGCTGGACTTATTATAAAATTTTGGTTTCCAAACACAGGAACTACCGGTTGGAGTATACTTTTTCTAGCGATTTTAGTTGGATTAAACATATTATCTGCCAAAGCATATGGAGAAGGTGAATTCTGGTTTGCAGGTATCAAAGTTATAACAATTATTATATTTATTATATCTGGTATACTTATGATTCTCGGTATCATGGGTGGAAAATCACCAGGGTTTAGCAACTGGGTTCTTAGTGATGGACAAGGTCACTCTGCGCCTTTTGTTGGTGGAATATCAGCTATACTAACTTCGTTTTTTACTGCTGGATTCTCTTTTCAGGGTACTGAACTTGTTGGTCTTGCAGCTGGTGAATCTGAAAATCCTGAAAAAGACGTACCAAAGGCTATTAATACAGTATTCTGGAGAATTTTATTGTTTTATATAGGTACAATTACTGTTATAGGATTCCTTATTCCATTTACAGAGCCAAACCTATTAAAGAGCGGTGTAGCCGATGTAGCTTTTAGCCCCTTTACAATAGTATTTGAAAGGTCTGGTATTGCAATTGCAGCCTCTGTAATGAACGCAGTTATACTAACTTCTGTTCTTTCCTGTGGTAACTCTGGACTTTATGCAGCATCTCGTATGCTATATGCTATGTCAAAAGAAGGTAAAGCTCCAAAAGTCTTCGGAAAAGTAAATAAACGTGGTGTTCCAATGAATGCAATTTATCTAACAACACTAGTTGCATCTACAGCATTCCTCGCTTCAATGTTTGGAGATGGAAAAATATACTACATTCTTTATAATGCATCTGGACTTACTTGCTTTTTTGCGTGGCTTGGTATAGCTATTTGTCATTATAGATTTAGAAAAGCTTACGTTGCTCAAGGTAATAAAGTTGAAGATTTAAAGTATAGAGCATTATGGTATCCATTTGGTCCTATATTTGCAACTATATTATGTACAATTGTTATATTTGGTGCAAACATATGGGTATTTCAAGCCGAAACCTTTAGCTGGTTTGATTTTATAACTAACTATGCCCTTATTCCTATATTTGTGTCAATTTATCTTGTATATAAAATAAAACATAAAACAAAAATGGTTCCTCTTATGGAATGTGATTTTGAACATTCGGAGTATAAAAAATCAGTGTAAGAAGGGTTATTCTTTAGTAGTTTAAATATTTTTTGTAATTAAAAGGAAGGTAGCTTATAAGTTATCTTCTTTTTGCTTTTCCATATAATAATTTATGGCTATATCATGAATAAGTTTATTATAAATAAAATAAATCTATTTTATTTATATCATATTCCTGAGTTTTATGACTGCTACTTAAGAATGTTCTAAAAGCAAAAAATAAAATAGCTGCAAATTCATAACTTGAATTTGCAGCTAATAACTACTTTAACATATTCAATGCTTTCTCTACTACGTTCTCTATAGTAAATCCAAATTCTTTAAATAACACATCTCCCGGAGCAGAAGCTCCAAAAGTATCTATAGAAATTGTATCTCCTTCAAATCCCACATATTTGTGCCATCCGAAAGAACTAGCCGCTTCTACAGCAAGTCTTTTTGTTATATTAGATGGTAATATTCTTTCCTTATAATCATTACCTTGTCTTTCAAAAGTCTCCCAAGAAGGCATACTTACTACTCTTGAATCTACTCCCTTCTCTTTCAAAGTTTTAGATGCTTCATATATTAATTCAACTTCCGATCCACTAGCCATAAGTATAATGTCTGGCTCTCCTTTTTCACTGTCCTTCAGAATATAAGCACCTTTTAAAGCTTCTTTAGAAGTTTCCTTATATAAAGGTAAGTCCTGCCTTGAAAGTACTAAAGCTGTTGGCCCATCTTTCCTCTCTAAAGCTGCAATCCAAGCTGCAATGGTTTCTTTTGAGTCAGCTGGCCTAAATACGGTAAAGTTTGGAATACTTCTAAGAGAAGCTAAATGTTCTATTGGTTCATGAGTAGGTCCATCTTCCCCAACTCCAATGCTGTCATGAGTTAGAACATACACTACTGGCAGCTTCATAAGTGCGGACAGCCTCATAGCGCCTTTCATATAATCGCTAAATACAAAGAAAGTAGCCACAAAATTTCGAAGTCCTCCATGGACTGCTATACCATTGCCTATAGCTGCCATAGCATGTTCTCGTACTCCATAATGAAGATTTGCACCACCCCTATCTTCAGCAGAGAAATCTCCCTTATCTTTCATATAAGTTTTATTTGAAGGTGCTAAATCTGCAGAACCTCCAATTAGATTAGGAATTATACTAGCTAATTTATTTATGACAATTCCTGAAGAGGCTCTTGTAGCCATCTTCTTTTCAAATTTCCAAAGATCTTCACTATTTAATAAATCGACTGGTAGATCCTTGTTATTCCAGGTGTTCCACTCTTTTGCAAGTTCAGGATACTTATTTTTGTAGTCTTCAAACAACTTATTCCATTCATCTTCAGCTTCTCTACCTTTAGCTTTAAGAGTTTCTATATGTTCTCTAACTTCTTGTGGTACATGGAAATCTTCTTCGTAAGTCCATTTTAAAAATTCTTTTGTCTTGTGAATATTTTCTATTCCTAATGGCTCGCCATGAACAGAAGGGGTACCTTGCTTTGGAGATCCGTATCCTATTTGTGTTTTTACTATTATTAAACTCGGTCTTTTCTTATCTTCTTTTGCAGAGCTTACTGCTTTGTTTATAGCTTCAATATCGTTACCATTTTCAACAGTTATAACTTGCCATCCATAAGCTTCGTATCGCTTAGCTACATCCTCTCTAAAGGCAATGTCTGTATTTCCTTCTATGGATATGTTGTTAGAATCGTATAGAAATATAAGTTTTCCTAATTCTAAAGTACCGGCTAAAGATGCTGCTTCTGCTGATACACCTTCCATCATACATCCGTCTCCAGTAATAGCATATGTGTAGTGATTTACTATATCATAATCTGGTTTGTTAAACTTATTAGCTAAGTAAGCTTCTGCTATAGCCATACCAACAGCATTAGCGACACCCTGACCTAAGGGTCCTGTAGTAGTTTCTACTCCAATAGTATGACCATATTCCGGATGTCCTGGAGTTTTGCTTCCAAGCTGTCTAAAATTTCTAATATCATCCATACTCAGTCCATATCCAAAAAGATGTAGTAAAGAGTATAGAAGTATTGAACCATGCCCAGCGGATAACACAAATCTATCTCTATTTAACCATTCTGGATTTTGCGGACTATGACTCATTTGATTTGCCCATAAAGTATAGGCCATAGGAGCTGCACCTAGTGGCAATCCGGGATGCCCTGACTTTGCTTTTTCAACCCCTTCAGCACAAAGAAGTCTAATTGTGTTTACTGATAATTCCTGAATATTTTTCATTATAAAAGTTCTCCTCTCTAAGTTATATTTATGTTATATATAGTATGGCCCTAAGTCTCGCTAATATTTTATTTAAGTAAAAAAACGATATAATTTTACGGTTTGTTATAAAGATAAACCTAAAAACTCTTTCCTGAAGTTTACGATTAAATTTAAATAATTGTAATTTGTATCAATATTTTTTATGGACAAATATATAAAACCAGCACAAAACTAATTATATGATAAATTTTTACACATATTCAGTTTTCTACAATATTATAAATTAGTAATACTTAGATTTATTTTATATTAGATCAACTGTTAGCTCCCATAGATCATAATTATATATGGAAAAGGCTAAGATTTAATTATGAGAGATGATTTAGCAAGTTATCTACTTTTAAAAGATAAAACCTCTGTCTTTTAGTTAAAGTCAGAGGTTTTATTTATTAAAATACTTTTATGGTTGTTTTACTTGGTATTCCACTTAGAAATTGTGCGCTTTCATCAGAAATTCTTAAACCATATCCTGACTCCTTTTCAGCAGAATAAAAGACATGAAGACCATCAATTTGAGTAAAATTTCTCATTACTACTTCATTAAAGTTTGCTTCTTTTCCTCGAATTCCAGATATGTAGTTTCCGCTATTAACTTTTCCTGAAAGAATATCAAAACATCTAACTTCCTTCCACTGACCATTTATCTTCTCATATACTCTAGCAAGATGATCAGAAGAGTTCACTGATATATAATAGTTAGTATCTGATTTAAATTCTTTTGTTTCATTTATTTTTATATTATGATTTTTACAAAATTTATCTATCATCTTAGTATCCACTTTTCCGGTTACAGGTAAACCATTTACTTTTTGAAAATCTTTTATAGCTACTATGCTGTCATAGCTAGATAAATTTCCGTTCACCTTTAAGTTATAGCCGCAATCTATAAGCTGTTGTTGAATTTTAATAGATACTGGGCTAAAACCATCCTTGTCTCCTATAGAAGTATTATTAACATACTTTAGTATAGCTTTAGCTGTCTTAGGCCCAAATACTCCGTCGACACCTACTACTAACTTTTTTTGTGCACTTTTTACAGCTTCTTCTGTAAGTTTTCCATATACTCCATCTTCAGCTAATCCAGCTCCAAAATATAAATTTAAGGTACACTGTATATGCTTAACAATGTCCCCTTTTCCATTCAATTTAATTGATGCTTTAGAATAATCATTATAATCATTGATTGTTGGCTTAGATATTTCTGTAGTTTTTACCTGCATAGCGTGTACAGATTTCCCGCTTAAAGTTATTCCAGCTGCAATAGATGCTACTACTAATAAGTGTTTTGAATTTTTCACAAGCTTACACTCCTTAAAACATTAATACTAATATACTTTTACCAAACGACTTATTGTGACAATGATACATAGTCTTTTTTTAGTATAAAATCGAATTTTGGTCGTACGTGTAATATGTACGTAAGAAGTTAATGGTTTTGAAGGGGTACTTATGAAAAGTTTCATTATTTTTCTTTTATTAACATCATCTTACTATCTGATGTAGCAATCAATTCACCTTCATTACTGAAAGCTTCAGCAAACATATTAACAATAGTATTTCCTTTATATTTTATGTAAACCTTAATTGTAAGATCATTTCCTTTAAGGATAGGTCTATGATAATTTGTATTTAAATCTAAGGTAACCGCCTTTCTTTTAGTAACCATCATATTTAATAGTCCAAAAGCATTATCAAGGGCAGCAGAAATAAATCCTCCCTGCATTCCGTTAAAAGGATTTAGATATAAATCCAAAACAGGGAATTTGATTTCAAACCTTTCTTCAGGTATATAATCTATAAAAGTAGGCTCCATTACGCTTAGACAGTTTGGTATTTCCATTTCTAATATATGTTCTATTCCTTGTTTTTTTGCCTTAGCTAAAAATTCTTCTGTATATTTTACCATATTTAATTCCACCTTTCACTTTATACTACATGATTATATTACTATTAATTTAGTTTCATTTCTACATAATATTTCTATTGAATCTGTACACTATAAGTAGTGGAGGTGTTACTAAATTTATCTATATACTTAAAATCCTTTAGGAGTTATATGTGATTTACATGAAATTTTAAATTACTGAATACACTATTTACTATGCTTAATAGGAGTTTTTAAATTTTATGAATATAAAGGATACAGACAAACAATACATATATCAAAGAGATGATAGGAGGTGCTTCTTCTGCAATAAAGCGCTTAAATATAATAAGATTACCTTAGATCACTATCTTCCTAAAAGTAAGAAAGGTACAATGGATGTTTTCAATCTTGTTACCTGCTGTAAGTTCTGCAATATTATGAAGGGAAATAGAGTACCTAAAGACTATGAAGAAGTGATTCTAAGATTATTTTTGAAAGCTGTTAATGATAATAGAATAACAAAAGCTTCGCTTAAAATTCCTCTGAAGGAACTAAGTATGGAATTAAATAAAGTTGATAAGGTTGAAGACCTAACGGAGCATTTTATTTTTCAAAGTGCTACTAGAAGGTTTTATGTAAAAAATAACATGGTCTTCAAGATTGTTTATCTTGGATCCTCCAATAAGGTAAATACTTGAATTTGTTAACAATTTTATATCTTATAATAAATAATAGACTTCATAGAATATATGAAATCTTCATGTAAAATAACTAAAACCTACTGTTATGTGTTACTGTAAACTAGACATATAAAGGAGCTAACTATATGAGAAAATCTTGGGACGAATATTTTATTGATATCGCTTTTGAGGTTGCTGGAAGAAGCACCTGCGCTAGACTACATGTTGGATCAGTACTAGTTAAGAATAAAAGAATTAAGGCCACTGGATATAATGGCAGCCCTAGAGGTTTAACCCATTGTGATGATGAAGGTTGTTACATGAACAATAATCATTGCATAAGAACTATTCATAGTGAGGTAAATTGCCTACTAGAAGCAGCTCCTGAAGAAAGAGAAGGAGCTACACTTTATGTTACTCACAGACCATGTCCTGACTGTCAGAAATTAATTATAACTTGTGGAATTTCTAGAGTTGTTTATTGTGGTGAATATGAACCTGAAGTTGATTGGTTTAAGGAGACCCCTTGGATAGAAGTAGTTCAGATAAACAAGCATATATAGTTCAAGACTCCTAAATCACATAGGAGTCTTGAACTGTTCTAAGACTATAAATTGGATATTTTTATTTCTTGAAAATAAGATTTTTGAATGACCTATTCTTCTTAAATACCTAATTCAAATTTAATATTTGGCTTTACTGGTTCATAATCAATCATAGCAAAATCATCTATTGTAAAATCATAAAAATTCTTTTTTTCTGAGCTTAATATAAATTTTGGAAGTTTGCTACTTGGCACCCTCTCAAGCAGAATGTTTGCCTGTTCTAGGTGTCTATCGTATATGTGAAGATTTTCGACATAATGAGTAAACTTTCCAGGTAGCAATTCAACATGACGTGCGACCATCATCTGAAGTGCTACGTATTGTATCTTGTTTATATGATTTGCAACAAGATAATCAGATGAACGTTGTATTAGTGTCATATCTAGGTATTCTCCTCTAACACTCCATAGAGTTTGATAGGCACATGGATACAACCCCTTTGTTTCCTCAAAATCAGCGAACTGGTATAAATCTATTATATGCCTTCTTCCATAAGGTTGTTCTTTTAAGCCTTTTAATAGTTTATTCATCATATCATATTTTTTTACTGTGGCACCATAACGTTGTCCAATGGTATCATCGCCTATATTCCATTCATCCCACCATGTAATACCATACTTATTTTTTAACACTTTAAGATCAGATGTCTGATCCTGATAAATCCATAATATTTCTTTAACTCCGCTCTTCCAAGGAATATGCCTTAATGTTGTGATAGGAATTTCTCCCTTACTAATATCATATGTCTCAGATACATGTGTAATAAATTTTGTATGAGCTGGGTTGCCATCTATGTAAACTGGCCTTACATCATGACCAGCAGTACTCATACCGTTAGTTAAAATCTCTCTAACTGCTTCTTTAAAAACCTTATCAGCTTTTAGCACACTTGTTCCCTCCTCTATCATCATGAAGACTCTGACTACTAAGATATTTTTAGTATATCACCGATTTGCTAATTTTACATGTTAAATTAGAACTTGACTATAATTTAGATCACTTATAAATAATATTAAGATATTGTCGATAATTAGTATAATAAAATTACAATAAAGGAGATAGATTCAATGAAGATAAAAATTGACGATTTCACACTACAGATAATTAAAGACATGATGAAAGTGGAAAATAAAGATTGTCTTAGAATAAATCTAGCAGAATATACTTGAGATTCATTAATTTATGAACCTGTACTGGATGTACAGAAAGATAAGGATTTAGAATTTTACTATAAAGATATAAAAGTAATTTGTACAAATCAGGTTGAAGCGGTTGTTTCTTCTGTAACTATAACGCATGAAGAAACTGCTCCTGGAATTAAGCTTAAATTAGATTGGTACTAGTACAATTTATTTATAAATTTTAGCCAATGCTTTAAAACACTAAGCATTGGCTTTTCCATTTTAGACTTTTAAATTTTTTATTCTATCTGCCATTGCTTTTGCAGCGTATTTTATAGTATCGAGCTTATAATTACGGTTTTTTCTTGTAATACCTATAAAATCAAATTTTTCTGCGTTAACATGGGTTAGTAGTCTTTCCATAGTTGTTAAGCATGGAACTATTCCATTTCCACTGCCACCTGCAGCTGCCACTGAAATTACTGGCTTTCCATTTAAATAACTTTCTTCATTTTTCCAGGCTTCACATCTGCGTAGCCTATCAAAGAAGGCCTTAGCAGATTCACTCAAGTCACCCCAGTAAACCGGTGTAACTATTACGAAACCATCAAATTCCTTTATTGACTGGTGGAGTTCTTGAAAGTTATCCTTTACCTGACACTCATGATTTTGGAGACAAGGGCCCCAACCGTTCCCACAGGCATGACAAGTTCCAACACTTAGGCTATTTAAATTCACAACCGCAACTTCTGCTCCAGCCTCCCTAGCACCTTCTTCAGCTGCTTTACCACATGCAGCAGTTAGCCCGTCCACATTTGGACTACTAGTTATAACCATTATTTTCATATACATAAATCTCCTATCCTAAAGTAATTATCAGTAAATATTATAACTCTTATATTTGCTTTGTGCATATTTTATTTTTATAATCTACAACTAGAAATTTTTATCCCGGGACATAGCCGTTCTTTACTCCCTCTTTAGAGAAAAGAGATTAAGAAGGCCTTAAGCCTTCCTTGCATTAAAAAACACTTTTCAATATTTCCCCAATACTGTCGTTAAAGATTAAATCTGCTTTATTGTCATGTTGAGTTTTAGATTTATTAATTAAAATCAAATTATTTCCATGGTAATAATTTACTAAATTTGCTGCTGGGTAAACTGATAAGGAAGTCCCACCAACGATTAATACATCAGCACTTTCTATATGTGAAACCGCTGAATTTAATACCTCCATATCAAGACTTTCCTCATAAAGTACAACATCTGGCTTAACAACACCTCCACAATCACACTTTGGTATTGCTTCTGTATTAATAATATATTTTAGGTTGAAAAATTTTTTGCAATATGTACAATAGTTTCTGTGTATAGACCCATGCAGTTCTAAAACATTTTTTGAACCTGCCGCTTGGTGTAGTCCATCAATATTTTGAGTAATCACAGCTTTCAATTTTCCAAGCCTTTCTAGCTCAGCTAAAGCAATGTGTGCATTATTAGGTTTAGCATCTTTATAGATCATTTTGCTCCTATAAAAGTCATAAAACTCCTCAGTATGTCTTACAAAAAAGCTATGTGATAATATTTCTTCCGGCGAATAGCTTCTATTGTTAGTTTCACTATAAAGTCCATTAGCACTTCTAAAATCCGGAATGTTTGACTCGGTGGACACACCTGCTCCTCCAAAGAACACTATGTTGTCAGAGTCTTTTATTATTTTTCTTAATTTGTCTATACTCATAAAATTCACCTCATTTTTTATTAAAAATATTATAATATTACTTAACGCTAATCTTTATGCTTCGGAATTAAAATTTATAATTGGCTTGGTTTAATAGAAAAAAAGCATAATCATTTTAGGGGGTTTACCATAATGATTGTGCTTCCTTTTCCACAATTTCCAAAAATTCTTCTCTAGAAATATTCACTGCACCTAAACTTTCAAGATGTTCCGTATAAACTTGACAATCTATTATTTTAAAATCCTTCTCTTCTAAATTCTTACAAAGAGTAATGAAAGCTGCCTTCGAGGCATTACTCATAATTGAGAACATGGATTCTCCAAAAAAACACTTTCCAATACTTATTCCGTATAGTCCACCAACCAGCTTATCTTCATACCAAGCCTCTACAGAATGTGCAAATCCTAGTTCGTGAAGTTTACAATAGGCTTCTATCATATTATTTGTTATCCATGTACCACTTTCTTTTCTTACATTACCACAACTAGATATTACATCTCTAAAGCAAGTATCAAATGAAACTCTATATGTATTCTTTCTAAGGAGCTTTTTCATGGAGTGAGAAATTTTTACCTCCTTTGGATAAAGAACAAACCTAGGGTCTGGAGACCACCACATTATTGGTTCGTCTTCTGAGTACCATGGAAATATTCCATTACTATAAGCAAGTAATAATCTTTCAGGGGATAAGTCACCCCCTACTGCTAAAAGTCCATCATCCTCTGCAAGAGAGGGATGAGGAAATATTAAATCATCTGATAATCTGTAAATAGGCATAGTTGACTCCTTTCAAAAGCTATTAGTGTCAGTTAATAAATAGCATCCATCTGATATTATGAAGCTTAAAAAACTCTTAAATTCTTTGAGAATTATTGATAATCAAAGCAATGTATCTGTAATTTGTCAATAATCCTCTATATCCTTACTTTTTTTCATGTTTTAAGATTAGCTCAATGTTGTATTTTTCAATATCATTTAGCTCTCTATCCTTAAAATTTGAATTAGGTTTATACCATGACTTACCTTGAAAATAACTTTTGTATGGTTCTGTTTGAAAAATAAGCCCATGTCTTGCAAAGATTTCGTTTCTAGCTAAAGCTAGATTTTCCTTACTTATTGAAGATAAATCTGAATCTAAAAGTTTTTCACTCTTGCTTTTAGGAAATATATAATTATCACTAGACTTTATCCTACTTTCAATGTTATTAGTATCAGTGTCTGACTTACTAACATTAGATTGATCTTTATCTTTAGAAGTAGTTGTATCATTTTTTGAATCATTATTTGATTTTGGTATTATCTTAGGGTATGCATTAGTTTTTTTCGTAGCATCAGCAGACAGTATTGAGGAGCATACATAATATGATCCAAAACCTACTAATAGGACTATTAAGCCTGCTAGAATTCCAATCTGGGTAGAATTATAACGTCTTTTTTCTTTATTACGTTTTTTATTACTATTTTCATCAGTTTGTGCATCTGCATGCTTAGGCTCAATGAAACTTATTTTTTCAATGTTACTAATTAGTTTATTTTTAATTAGTTTTGCACCACATTTATGACAGAAATTGGCTCCCTCCATTTGTTTAGAGCCACATTTATTGCAAAATCCCATAATAATATCATCCCCCAACTGTGTAAGAATACATTTTGTATCATTATAAATAAAATTAACTATAATTGCAACAGATGTATCTTCTAATCTACAACAATATATACATTTATATCCATTTCATTAGGTACCCCCCTAAAAAATAAGTTGTCTATCGTAAATATATGTGAAAAGAAAATGATAAACAAATTTGAGGAGGAAAAGACATGAAAAAGATAGCATTATTTGTTGCAGCTATAGCTGTATCACTAAGTTTAGGAGGAAGAGCATTTGCTGATACTAATACAGCAACGCTTGAAGATAAGGCTGGTATAACACCTGATAATACAATACTTTATCCTATAGATAAGGCTATAGACAGTTTAAAAGTTAACATTGCTTCTGGAGATGATAAAAAAGCTGAGGCTTTAATAGATGTAGCAGAAGAAAGACTTGGAGAGGCTGAAGTTATGGCTGATAAAAAGAATACTGAACTTTCAAGTCAAACATTGAACGAATATAATGATAAGATGACAGAAGCGCAAGATAAGGTAGAAGATGCCATAGATAAAGCATCTAATAGTACTACTGATAGTGCTGTAAAATTGGATGAGCTAAATAAGTTAGAAGGAACATTAGCTGATAGACAAATGAAATCTATTGAGGTTCTTAAGAATGTTGAAGGAAAGGTTTCTGGAAATGCCAAGGAAACTTTAGCACTTGTTATAGAAATGCAAACAAGAAAGAAGGAAGCAACTATAGCTGTTGCTAAAGAAAGACAAGCATTACTTGAAGTTAAAAAATCAGTAGAAACAGCTGAAAAGAACCTAGAAGACGCTAAAAAAGCTGGCGATGATCAAGCAATAAAAACTGCTGAAGATGCATTAAAGCAAGCAAAGCAAGCACTAACTACTCAAAATGAAAAATTCACTCAAGTACTTGCAGCTAAAAAAGAAGCCATGAAGGGTGGAGTAGGTCAACTTAAGAAACAAGCTAAAAAGGATCAAAAAGAGCAAACTAAGGATACATCAGCTTCCACTAATGATGCTACTCCTGAAGATAAGAGTACAGTAACTGTACCTGCACAAAATAATGAGACTACTACAAACACAGATACTACTAATGCCAATATAACTACTGAAAGTACTACAAGTAGCAATACAGCTGTTACAAATAGTGCTAAGCCTGAGACAACAGTAAAAGAGAATAAAGGTCAAGAAATGAAATCTAATAAAGAGAATCACTCAAATGGAAATAATGGTCAAGAGATGAAAAATAATAAAGAAAATAATTCATCAAATGAAAATAAGTCAAAACATTAATGTATATTTACGCTAAGTATTAAATATTATATATTCTAAAGAAAAAGAGTTGCAATCATTAATAGTAGAGTTACTATATAGATTGCGACTCTTTTTTAATAAATATAATTCTCATCTATAGGAGTTGTTTTTTCCTCAAATCATTTATCCGATGACTACCCGCTTTAATGCTCCCTCGCACTCTGTGAAAGCGATTCGCACCAAATCAGAGATTTGGGATTTCTGATTTTCTCAAAGTGGGAGCAAAGAGCGGCTACGTCCCTGGATTGGTTCAACTAAGAATCAGGTGGGGTTAAAACCCCATCTGATTCAAGTTTCACTTTATATTTAATGCAAAATTATCTCCCATACTACAGAATTTTTTGTTTTAAATGGACTTCTTTTTATACAAGCATTACCTATAAAATTTACAGTGTTTTTTTCTTTTAATATTTTATTTATTGCCTCACCATAAGTTATATCTTCCTCAATAGTTAAAGCTTTAGACTCACTTAATCCCATAGTTTCAAAGGCTGTGGATGTTTTACCACAAATGTGAATTAAAGCATCCCCTAAATATGGCTCTACCCTTTTTAATATATTATAAGTAGTTTTACCACTATAGTCTTTATATACTTTGGGTCCTACAATATCAATTGCACCAACGGGGTCTCCATAGGATATTATTTTCGCTCCCCTTTTTATGCCTTCTATTATATAATTTACAAGGCTATCTTCTATAAATTTCAGAAGTTTCTCTACAGCTTCTTTATTCTTCCTTATGCCTTTGTAAAATATCATAGGATCTATAAGAGAAGATATTATTGTAAATGGTCCTTCTACACTAAGAGCAACTGTTTCCCCTTGATTGCTAAGCAGCTCTACAGAGTTAAGTACTTCTCTTATTCTCCCACTATTTAAATCCATTTCTCTTATATTCTCTAATTCTTCGATAGTGTTAAAGATATAGGATTCTACTCTTGGACCAATTTTCATATTTCCAAGTTTTATCTTTGCTCCTAAGGCTTCAGCTTCTACCGTAACGCAGAAAGGTACTCTACTTATACTGTCTTTCTTGTATTTTCTCATTTCCACTGCTAGCAAAGCCATATCATCTTTATTTATATGAGCCTTTGGAAATGTTAATCCTGTTTCCATAACAATACTTTCTGGTATTTCTTCTAAGTTATCTCCCTGACATTTAAATTGAATATTTTTTTCCAAACAATCATCTCCCTAGAAAGAATATTATCTCACCTACAACTATGCTTATAAACTGAAGTATAAAAATTATTTTAAGACTTTTTTTGAAGTTTAGCTCTTTTAAAATAATAAGGATACCATAGCCTGTATTTGCACATAGACCTGATATTAAAGCACCTAAGCTAATGGCGCCTTTTATATAAGCTTCTGCTAATATAACAGAAGAAGCACAGCTCGGTATCATTCCTATTAATGAAGCAAATATAGGTTGAAGAAAGTTATTTTTCCCTAGTATCAAATTAAAAGTATCTTCTCCTAACTTATCTAAGCCATAATTAATAATAAAAACTGTTATTATTAAAAATATAGTTAACTTTATAATATGAACTAGATTGCTTATCCATATGTTCTTGTATTTCTTACATTTTGGACAAGTACAATCTGCACTGCAGGCTTTAATTCTGTTTCTTTTCTCTTTAATGAAAAAATTAATTAAAAAACCTGATCCAACAGCTATTATAATCTTTACAACCATTAGTTTTATCATAAATAAAAATTTTTCCGGATGAGCACCTATAATTATAAGTGCTTCGTCGGAACTAGATATAAAGACTGCTACAAGCATACCTAGTGTTATATATCCACTGCTATATAGGTTGGCCATAGCCACAGGTATTCCACATTGAGGTATTATTCCAAGAAGGCTTCCACCTAAATAGTCATACTTTGAAAGCTTGTCTATAAATTTATTATCCTTATTTACCTTTCTCATAAATAAATCAACAAGAAAGAAAATTACAAATAATAGTGGTACTACTTTAATGGTATCATTAAAGCTGTCTATTAAGATTTCAACCAACTAAAAATACCTCCATCTTTTGTTTTAAATAGTTTCTTAATTTCTTCTTCTTCTAAGCTTCTTCCAATTAAGCATAGCTTACCACTGCTTTTAAACTTATTTTCTTCAATAATAAATTGACCATTTGTATAGCTAAATTCTAAAAACGAATTATACCCTTTTAAGAATCCTTTACCTCTTAGTACTTCTCCATATTTTTCATCTTTAAGTTCTTCTAGCACTGCTTCTAATTCATCCTTAGTAAATTTCTTTGAAGTCTTTATTCCTAAAGTTTTAAATTCATTCTCGCTGCAAGGTTTATATTCCGTACGGAACAATTCTTTAAACTCTATATTTATATTTCCGCTTAAAAGCCCGCTTATCTCTGAATCATTAAATTTATCCCATCTTGAAGTGATTATCTCCCCATGATCATTGAACTCTCTGAGTGATTTTAGAATTTCTTCAAGCTTATCCTCATCTACGAACTGACTTTTGCTTAAAATTAAAGTTTCAGCATTTATTATTTGGTCTTCAAAGAATTCTCCAAAAGCATCACACTGTACCAAATAATTTACGCTATCAATCACAGTTATAAGTGAATTTATACTACATTTTTCTGCTACTTCCTTCATGCTAAGTATATCTATAATTTCACTTAAAATACTTAGTCCTGTAGGCTCAATAATTATTCTTTCAGGATTAAACTCTTCAATCACTCTACACAAGACTTCTTGAAAATCCTTTTTCATAATGCAACAAATGCAGCCACTGCTGATTTCAAATACTTCAAAGCCATCTCTTTCAACAATATCCCCATCAATCCCTATTTCACCAAATTCATTTTCTATGAGCACTACCTTTTCATCTTCATAAGCCTTTAAAAGCTTTTTAATTAAAGTAGTTTTACCAGCTCCTAAGAATCCAGATACTACATCTACTTTTATCATTTGTTCACCTCTATTTTAGAAACTTAATGCCTTTACAAAATAGTCTTGAAAGCTATCTTTAGTAGACAACTCCAATACCTTTATATATTGCTTAAAATTCTCAATAGTCTTAATCACTTCTTTATTTATTAATGCTAATCTTGCACCCTCTATAGAGGAGTTTCCAACAAAAGTGATATCTCCATTAAAACCCTTTGGTATCAATCCAATAACTTTAATATTGTCAGGGTTTATGTGATAGCCAAAGGCACCTGCAATAACTACTTCTTGTACTTCTTCAATCGAAATATTAAGTTCACTAAGCAGCATGGAGACACCTGCGGCTATTGCTCCCTTAGCTAGTTGAATCTGTCTTATATCCCTTTGAGATATAAAAATATCTTTAGTTATGTAAAACTTTTTATCTTTTAACCTATTTTCTATTTCCGGCGATAGGTTACTATTAAACCTTCCATTTGGAAGTACAATTTCTCTTTTTACCATAGAAGCTACTACGTCTATAAGTCCACTACCACATATTCCTTTAGCAGGAGCACCCCCTATGGTGGTAAAACTAATGATATAGCTTTCATCTATACTGAAAGTATCAATTGCTCCTTCCTCTGCTCTACAGCCACAGGAAATATTCATTCCCTCAAGCGCTGGACCAGCTGCAGTAGATGTTGCTGCAAGATTACCACCTGATATAACTACTATTTCCCCATTGGTACCAATATCTATGAATATAGAAGAATGTTCTTTCCTATGAAAATCTGTTGCTGCAACACCAGCTAATATATCCGCTCCTACATATGATGAAACAGATGGTAGTAGTGTAACTATACCATTCTCATTTATCTCTATTCCAATGTCTTTAGCATCTATGTCCACTTTGTTTAAGAAAACTGATCTATAAGGGGCTTTTGCTATAGAATGAGGATTAATACCTGCAAATAGGTGAAGCATAGTAGTATTAGCTGCAATAATAGTCCTGTATATGCAGCTAATATCGCAAATATCCCTTGCTAAATCTTTTACTATTTCATTAACTTTATTGACTATGGAGTTTCTTAATTCCTTAGTACCATTTTCATTGTTTTTAGCATAAGCTATTCTTGACAGCACATCTCCACCAAATTCCGTTTGTGGATTTAGACAAGATATCTTATTTAAAATTTCTCCACTTTCCAAATCCACTAGATAAGCAGAAATTCCTGTCGTTCCAATGTCAATTGATATACCAAAAACTTTGTTTATATCTTCACCTATATCCATTAAGGTTCTATTATAAGTTACTCCATATATTGTTCCTGGTTCACTTTTTTCTAGTCTTGCTATTTTTTCAAATAAACTTAATGACTTTACCTTTCTATTTAAAACTTCCTCATAAGGCATAGCAGTACCTTTGTCAATTTTAGGAAGTATCTCTTTTTTTATTTCACTATCAATCTCTACTTCTATGCTGTATCCTCTATTAATCGTTTTTAAACCTCTATTTGATTCAATAAGTTCGACTTCTACATCACCTTTAACTTTTGCCAAGCAAGCAAGTCTAATTCCCTTTTCCCCTTTTAAGAAGTTCTTTTCTTCCAAGGTAGGTTCATCTAACTCACCAGTTACCTTTACCTTACACTTTCCGCAAAGCCCCATGCAATTACATGGGGTTTCTAGGGAAAGCTTAGCCATTCTTATGCATTCGGAAATCTTAGTATCATGATCCACTTCTAAAGTTATATTTTCATTTTTAAAAGTTATTATTGGCATTACTAATATGCTCCTCCTTTAACGTAGTCTGTAAGAGTTTTTAAATTATCTAAAGGAGTAGCCATACTTAAACCGCAGGCTGGTGAAACAATGTCGACACCAGAATCAATACAATTTTTTGTTATAGAAATTATTTTCTCCCTTTCTCCCGTATGAAGAAGTTGAGTGTTTACATTACCCATTAATTTAGTTTTTACCTGTGACTTTGCATATCTCATGTTTACCATAGAATCAAAGCTTAAAGCATTAGCATTTATTTCATTTAATCCATTGATAATAGTTTTTGCATTTCCACAAATATGAACAATTACAGGTACATTAAACTTGTGTATAGTTTCAATTAATTCCTTATAAAGGGGTACACAAAATTTCTCGAAATTTTTGCCTCCTAGTATCTCACCGGTAGCAGTAGGGTCTGAAATAGCAATTATATCTGCACCCGCATTAATAGATTCCTTTGCATATTCAATTAAATAATCATTTATATATTTTAAAAAGCTATAAGCTCTTTCAGGTTCTTTCCTAAGCATTTTTAAAAATATTAAAGGATCTACAGCAGATGTAGCTGTACTTATATGTCCGGTTATATTTCCTATGACTGGCACTTCATCATTTTTTAGCTCTTTAATTGCATTTAGTACAGTATTCATTCTGCTTTCATTTTTAGGAACTACTTTATAATTTTTCATAATCTGTTCAAGAGACTCATTATTATATTCAATAACTCTTTCTTCAACCAGCTTGTCACCAACTTGAACTTTAGCTCCTAATGGTTCAGCCTCAACTATCATAGCAAAAGGAACTCCATAATTTTCAAAGCCTGCTTCTTTATATATTTTTTTAGCAACCTCGGCCATAGTTTTATAATTAAGATTATGATTTTCTTCTATGTCATTTAGTAATTCAGTCACGCACGCACTCATCATACCTCCAGGACAAATTACAGGAGGACGATCAACAGCTTCGCCATTTAATGTCCTTAATAATCTCTCTTTTTCATTCAAATTAATCACCTACATTATATTCATATAATCCATAAATTCTAGATGCATCCATCATAGCTTGTATATGTTCAAAAGGCACTTTATTAGAAGTTTCACAGCCTGTAGAAAGGACAAAACCTGGTTTGTAATCTTTCATAATTTCTATGGCATCTTTGCAAACTTCATGAATCCTTTCAACTGGCCCAAATAATAATTCATCAGCTGGATTTATATTACCAAGAATTACAGCTCTTCCAGCAACTTTTTCCATTGCTATACTTAAATCACATCTATCTATACTTATGATATCTGATCCAGTGTCAGTCATTTGATCGATAATTTTATGAGTTTTACCACATATATGTAGTGGAACAGCACTACCGAGCTCATGAGAATAATCTACTAATTCCTTTATATATGGGAAAGCAAATTGCTTGAACATTTTTGGACTGAATAAACTTCCAGAAGCAATTGGTTCTAGTATTATTGGAATAGCGCCATGAGCTACTATTTCTTTAATAAAGTTTTTGCAGCTGTCGGTAGACATCCTTAAAAGTTTATGGCAAAGCTCTGGATTAGCATATGTATCTCTAGCAAAATCTTCTGTTCCTCTTAATGTTGCGGCAGTAGATACAGGGCCAGAGAAACAAACAGATAAAAATACTTGATCTCCGATTTCCTTATTTAGTATATTTAATGCTTCATAATAAACAGGAAACTTTCCATCTTGTGCTCCTGCTACATGTATTTTTCCTAAGTCTTCTTCACTTTTTATAATGTGCGTTTCACAATTTGCTGGTTCATCTTCTAAGTATTGAAGTGGCGCACCCATAGCTTCTGCTATATAAGAACAATTAGTAAATAGATAAACTAAGTCATATTTGAATCTATTAAAAGCTTCTATATGAGACTTTGCCATCACTTCTGCATCTTCCTGAAATTCTTTAACAGTTTTTCCGATAAGATGAGCCACATTGGTAGTAACTATTGGCATATTTAAGATTCTGTCTAGAGGTTGTCCGGTTAAGAATGCTCCTAGTCTTTGCTTTGGTGTTAGGATATCTTCTCTTAAAACCATTTTAGTTTACCCCCATTATTTCCTTAGCTTTTCTTACAGCTTCACTGGCATCTTTTGAATAAATATCAGCTCCTATCATATCTGCAAAACGTTGCGATATTGGACCTCCACCAATCATAATCTTATATTTATTTCTTATGTCTTTTTCCTTTAATCTGTCAATAACAGTTTTCATACCATCCATGGTAGTAGTCATCAATGTAGACATACATATAATATCAGCATCAACTTCTTCTGCTTTTTCAATAAAGCTTTCAAGCTTAACGTCTCTTCCCAAATCATAAACTTCAAAACTTGACGCTGCCATTAATATTCTTACAAGATTCTTACCTATATCGTGGGTATCCCCTTCAATAACTCCTATAACTATTTTTATTGATTTTGTTGTAGCGCTCTTTTCAATATGAGGTTTAACTACTTCTAATCCTGAATTAAAGGTATCTGAACACATTAAAACTTCTGGTAAGAAATATTCTTCTTCCTCATAAAGCCTACTAACCTCATCCATTCCAGGTACTAATGCATTTGTAATAGTTTCATAAGCATCGAAATTTTGTGCTAGTGACTCTTTACATAGTTCGACTACTTTCTCTTCTTCCATTTCTATTACTGAGTTCGAAATTTCCTTGAATAATAGCTCTTTTTCCATAAATATTCCTCCAATTTATACATTTTGTTATAATTATAACACGGACAAGTTTCTACATTTACAATTATAAATAAATTTAATACTTACACCGTAAACAATTACAAAAGCTAATCATTCACTAGGAAAATGCCTTATTAGAACCCTATTGATAAGCTAAACGAGATTATAAAAGGAAGAGTCTATTAAACTCTTCCTTTTATAATAAAAACTTATTTTTAATATATTTTTAATACCTTTAAAATAATATAGTAATAATCGCTTTTGCAGATATTTCATAATTTTTAACAGGTTATCCTGTTTATATTTCTTGATTTTAATTATTCTCTTTATACCAGTTCTTAATAACAATAGTACTTTCCTCGCTGGGATAATAACGTTTATCTGCACTCTGTTCCCCTATGGCAAATATTGAAAATCCTAAAAACCACGATTGATTTTCAAAGCTTCTTCTGTAAGCTTCAAAGCAATTAGCCTGTTCAAGATCGTTAAAAATATCATTTTGATATGGATTCCATGGGTGAACTGATGCTTTAACAGTTTTTGGAAAACCTAGTTCTCCAAAGAAAATAGGCTTGTTCCATTTATCATAAAAATTCTTTATTTCTTCCTTTACATTTTGTTTTCTATTGTATATTTCCGTACTCTCTATTGAACTAACTAAGTCTTCCACTTTATTTGTATCTTTATCTGTAAGTTCAAAATAGGCTGCTATAGAAATAAAATCTAACTTCGAAAACATCTTGTTGTTAAGTTTATTTTCATATGCTGTAATAGTTTCTGGTTTCCATTCAGCAGTATACCACCAGCCAGTTCTGTATGTAACTAGTCCTTTATAGTATTTCCTAACATAATCTATAGTGTCGCACCAATATCCTTCTGCATATTCCATATTTACAAAGCTAGAGCCTATATTTAATGCATCTACATGATAAGGAACTGCTATATCATCAATTAATACTTTTAATACATTCGTTTTCCAGTTCCAGAAAAAAGTATTAATATTATCGGGTCTCCATGCTGTTTCATACTTACTACCATTATCAATCCACGGATAAGGCTCTAGTATTATATTTATCTTTTTGCCCCTCAACTTTTTAATTAAACTTTTAGCCCTTTCTTCACTACCTTTATCCACTGTCATACTACTAGATGAAAGGTTGTCTATATTTATAACGATAGGAATATTTAAAGTATTTAATCTAAATTTATCTACATCACTTAGCACTTGATCTATGTTATAATCTGTAGACAGATCACCAGATTTAATTTTTGTTTCAAACTTTTCATTTAAGGTTTTTCCTTGGATTTTGTTTATATTTTTATTAATAAATCCTCTGGCTTTTGGATTTGTTTTAAATTCATAAAACATAACCATAATTATAAATAGCATGAAAATTATAGCAAATCTTTTCTTAGTCATCACTTTACTTGTCTCCTTCTTGTGAACTTCACTCTATATTGTAGCTGTTTTGATGAAATAAATCCATCTACAATATTAGGGGTGCAGCCAACATTTTCGATTTCCCCCCCGTTAAGGAATATATTAGAAGACTTATCAATAGTTCACCTTATTGTTCAAGGACAGTTACTCCTTTATGAAATGGTAATAGCCGCTCTTTCGAACGGCTCATCGTTTTTCTTTTAGAAAGCATTCCCGCTGTCGTGGGTAAATTGCCAGCTGATACCGAACTTATCGGTTATAGAACCGTACCAGCCGCTCCAAAATGTCTCTTGAAGATCCATGGCTACTTGTCCGCCGTCGTCCTTTAGGCGGTTAAAAATACGAGTTATTTTGTCCTTGTCCTTTGTGCTATAAGCCAGGCTAAAATTGTCACCTTGAGTAACAGGCATTCCCGGCGGGCAATCGGAGAACATGACATCGTATCCGTTAATGCTTAAATAGGTATGCATAACGTAATTTTTTTCTTCCTCGGACATATGAAAGTCTGATTCATTATGGAATTGTCCGAAGGTCATGATGTTTTGTTTTTGACAACCGAAAACTTCTGCATAGTATTCTACAGCTTGATGACAGTTGCCGTTGAATCTGATATACGCGTTCAATGACATTGAAAACACTCCTTTAATTTGTGATAGAATAAGCATATCACATAAACGTTGACAACAGTATGTCATCATTTTATAATAAAGTTAAAATTCTTTATTAAGGGGCTGATGTAACATGAAAATGAACAGGCTTATCTCCATCATCATGTTGCTCTTAGAACGTAAAACTATAAGCGCCGCCGAGCTTGCCCGAACATTTGAGGTGTCCAAGCGCACGATTTACCGCGACATCGAAATCATAAACGAGGCAGGAATACCCATTATTACATTTCCTGGTATTAACGGCGGTATTGGCATTATGGAGGAGTTTAAGGTAGATAAGCGCCTGTTTTCTGAATCGGACTTGACGACGCTTTTAATCGGGCTTTCCGGTGTGCATTCCGCACTTGACAGCGAAGAAACAAAGCAGGCTATGAGTAAGCTAAAAGCGCTTATCCCCAAAGAAAAGCAGAATGAAATTGACGAACTTACAAGCCGAATCGACATTGACCTTAGCCCGTGGCAAAAGGACATCATGCGTGAGGGCTATCTGCAAATCATCAATTCAGCCATTGTTGAGCGAAAAATTCTCAGTTTTGATTATTTCAACATGAAGGGTGATGTTTCTTTTCGGGAAGTCGAGCCGTACCGTCTGATGCACAAGAGTAATAGCTGGTATCTGCAAGGATTTTGCCTCTTACGTCAGGAAATGCGAACTTTTCGGTTTTCTCGAATACGTAAGCTAATAACTTCAGAGCGAGCCTTTACGCCAAGGGATGTTGATTTCTCGACATTAAGAAAAGAAATTGATTACGATATACCACAAGTTATGGTGAAAATCAGGTTTGATGATACGCTTAAAGGACAACTTTTAAGTTATTTCAGCGATATTGACATGGAGCATGAAAATGGAAAATACATTGCGACAATTCCAATATTAGACGGAGACATTGGAATACGGTTCTTGCTTTCACTTGGGGAGTCCTGCGAGTGCCTTGAGCCGCAAACCGTAAGGGAAAAACTCATTCAAAAAGCTGAGGCGTTACTTGGGATTTATAAGCAGAACCTCAAGTCTTAAATGCAAAAACACCTCGTTTTGCTCTTGAAGGAGATTAGCCACCTACTTCAGTCTAAACATCAATCTTAATCCTGACTAATACCTTCTTAATACAAAATTGCAGCACGGTTTTCAACTTGTTCATGCTTACCTTGCGCAGGTTGGACATGTTGTTAAACAAACAAGGAGTTACTTTTACTAAAGAACCAACAAAAATACCATGGAGTGGAATGGAAGCTTTTTTTGTTGATCCATTTGGTAACACTTTTATGCTTCATGAGGCTTAAGAGTTAAATAAGTCCAATTTAAATTTGTGTAAAAATATATATCATGAGTGTTCTATAACCTCTCTTCTTTATAGGGGGTACATCTTTACGCAAAATAAATATTAATGCGTATTAGTATCATCATTCTATTAAAGCACATGTAGAGTGTGTGGTGCTGATAGAGAAGAAATAGGCTGATATGAAAGGCTTTGAAGGTTTTTAATTAAATATTGAAGCGTGTTCTATGTTCCCTCATACTACGGTTTGAGGGAACTTTTGCTTAGGGGGACGGCCCTCTTAAGGAGATTTTAGGCTATTTTGCGATAAGGTTTAGGTTTTGCGTAATTGTTCATATCTTATGAGGCAGACACCTAATATAGCTTTAAAAGTAAGGGAAAATAGATTTAATTATTACTAAATCCATATCAAGATTTTCATGAAACATAGCTGTTATGTTGGAGACAGTAAGGGCACTTAGGTGGTGATAATTTTATACCAGGCATTTGTAAATATCTTTAATGTCGTGATAGAAAATATTCATATCAGTTGGGATGAAGTGATTTCACCTTGATTAGCTTTTTTATTTTATGTTCTGTTAAAAAGAAATACTTAAAGAATAAATTAAGCTTTTCTTAAGACTTTTTTTATTAGTTCTTAAATTTTATATATCATAATGAATACATCAATTAAATTCTTGGAGGTACTTCATTATGGAAAAACATTATTTATATATAGTTCTTACAAGAACAAATACTGTGATGTCTAATCTCATCCGAATTTTTAAAAATGATGAGTATACTCATGCGGCTATATCTTTAGATAAAGAACTCAATTATATGTACAGCTTTGGAAGAAGGGATACGTATAATCCTTTTATTGGAAGGTTTAGAAAAGAGGATATCACCGAAGGCGTATACAAGTTCTGTAATACCTTACCTGGTGCAATAATTGAGGTTGAGGTGTTCAAGCAGCAGTATGAAAAGGCTAAGGTAATATTAGACCATTTCATTTCTAATAGCCACCTTTATAAATATAACTATAAGGGGCTTGTTCATAGCTTGTTAAACAAGCCAGTATGCAGCGATTACAGCTTCTTATGCTCAGAATTTGTGTATCACATCCTAAAGGAAAGCGGTATAGTAGACCTTAAAATATCAAGAAATCTGGTTAGGCCACAAAGTCTACTAAATATAGAAGGCAGAATTATTTATAAAGGCAATCTTAAAGAAATAAAATTACCAAAGAACAATTTATATGCAAATGAAATAAGAACAAGGAGGCTGAGTGCAATATATGAATAAACCTAAGGATAGAATAAAATTTTGTTTTTACTTACTAGCGGTTATTGATGGACTCATATGGATATTTGTTTATATGAAATCAAGTGGTATTTTAAATTATATGTTCTCAGCTGAAGAATTTAAGAAATATATTGAGGTATATGGTGAGAAGGCTTATGTAGTGTTTTTATTATTCAGTTCATATCTGTTATTATTGCACCAATACCTAGCAATGTAAGTGCTGTGGTAGGTGGGACAGTATCTGGCATGTGGGGTTCACTTTTCATTAGCATGTTAGCAATCCTAAGCGGTTCTACTGTAGTGTTTATTCTTGGGAGAAGATTTGGAAGAACTTTTGTTGAATGTTTTATAAACCCTAATCTTTTAAATAAGTACGAACAGCATTTTTCATCCAGGAAAGGGGAACTACTACTTATATTGCTATTATTCCTTCCATTTTTCCCCGATGATTCTATTGGTTTTGTAGCAGTACTTAGTAAGATAAGTTTGAGAAGATATGTTATAATAATGCTGCTTACAAGGCCTTGGGAAATACTTGCTGCATCAGCATTAGGCTCCTCTAAGATAGAAATACTGTTGTGGGGCTTAGGAGTATTAGCTTTAGTTATTATTTGTATATCTAAAAATAGCGACAAAATAGAAAAGAAGTTGGTTGCTTCTGTTAAAGCAACTTAATATATAAATTAATTTAGGTAGGTGTTAAGGGCAAATGAATAATAGAATTTCAATATTGATTATAGAAGATGATAGTGATATAAGTAATATGATTTGTGATTTACTAGAACAGAACGGATATAATGCAAAGCCAGCTTACTCAGGTACTGAAGCATTGATGGTTTTTAATAACAAAATAGATTTGGTATTGCTTGACCTCATGCTTCCGGGGCTTAATGGGGAGATGGTATTGCAGGAGATCAGAAAACACAGTAATATTCCAGTTATCGGGCTTTCAGCAAAGAGTGATAAGGCCTCAACAATCAATCTGCTAAAGTCCGGTGCTGACGATTATATTGTAAAGCCCTTTAATAATGATGAGCTGCTTGCAAGAATTGAAGCACAGCTGAGAAGGTATAACCAGGCTTCAAGTCTTCCTAGTGAAAATAATAATTTATCCTACAAAGATATATCGATAGATACAGAAACCTATTCGGTACAGGTTGGCGATATCCCTGTAAGCCTTACTAAGCGGGAATTTTTAATACTGGAATTATTGATGAAATATCCTAAAAAGGTGTTTACCAAATCAAATCTTTACGAGCATGTATGGAATGATGAATTTTTTGGAGATGAGAATACTATAAATGTGCACATTAGCAATATTCGCTCAAAGCTTGCAAAAGCAAACCCATCAGAGGAGTACATACAAACTGTTTGGGGAATAGGCTTTAAGATGAGCGAGTAAACTTTAGACTTTCTTAAGACTTATTTTATTGATTCTTAAACCCTATACTTCATAATAAGGTCATAAACTAAAGAAAGGAAGTGCTTAAGTTGGCTGAATATATTTTACAAACCTTTGAGCTTACTAAACAGTACGGAAAAAATACTGCAGTTAATAATGTGAATATGAAGATTAAAAAGGGAGATATATATGGTTTTATTGGCAGAAACGGCGCTGGTAAAACAACAATGATTAGAATGATTACAGGTCTTGTTACACCAACAAGCGGTGAAATAGAATTGTTTTCACGAAAGGGTGAAAACAATATTAATGCTGGACTGCCTAGAATAGGCAGCATAATCGAGCATCCTGCTTTATATCCTGATTTTACTGCACTTGAAAATATGGAACTTCGAGGCAAACTATTAGGAATACCCGATAAAAAAGTTATTAACAGCATATTGGAAATAGTGGAATTATCAGATGTGGGAAAGAAAAAGGTTAAGAATTTTTCTTTAGGAATGAGACAACGTCTGGGTTTGGCGCTTGCGCTACTTGGAAATCCGGATTTTCTCATACTTGACGAACCAATAAACGGACTTGATCCTGAAGGTATTGTGGATATGAGAAGACTATTAAAAAGACTTAATGAAGAGCAGGCTATAACAATTTTAATTTCAAGCCATATATTAGGGGAACTGTCTAAACTGGCAACACGTTACGGAGTAATCAACAATGGTACATTATTGGAGGAATTTACAGCTAAGGAATTAGAACTAAAATGCAGAAAGTACTTGAATATAAAGGTGAGTGACAGTTCTGTAGCTTCTTTTGTTTTGGAAGATATCTTTAAAACAACAAATTATGAGGTGCTGCCAGACAATATAATTAAGGTTTATGATTTATTGGATATGTCAGGTGAAATCTGCTTGGAGCTTGCAAAAAATAATGTAAAAATATATTCTATTGAATCCAAGGGTGATGACTTGGAGGAGTATTTTATGAAATTGATGGGAGGGAATAATTATGCTTAACTTATTGAGAGTCGATTTTTATAAATTAAGACGAAGCAAGTCCTTTTTTATTTGTTTAGGTATTATTGCTCTCTTTGTAACCTATGTAATAATAGACTTCAGTTCCTCAGCACATATAAAGGAACAGCTTAGCCCAAGCACTTTTCACTGGATTTATATGCTCTTTAAGGAAAGAGCTTTTTTACCATACTTTATTCCAATGCTTCAGGCTATATTTATTACAATGCTTATAACAAGCGAGTACAGTACAGGAACAATTAAAGATTCTGTTTCCTTAGGCTTCAGCCGAACTAAAATTTATATGTCTAAACTGATCACAGTATCAGTGGGTTCAATTATAATGATGCTTGTTGCTATATTTTTTACAGGAATTACAGCGGTTTTCGTTTTTGGTATATATGGTTCTTTTTCTATGTATGATTTTCTGCTGTTTGTTCGAATTTTTTTAATCCAGAGCTTGTTATATACAGCTTATGGCTCCATATTTCTAATGACAGCATTTTTGATTAAAAATGTAGGGGGCACAATGGCCTTTAATGTATTCTTCAGCTTGATATTAGGCTCTTTGGGTTCTATGGTTGGGGAAAGCTATTTGGGAAGAATTTTGCTTCTTATGAATTTTTCACCTACTGCGATGCCGCATCCACAAGCAGTGGATATAAGGATAGCAATTGCAGCGGCTTTATCCTACCTTATTTTGTGCGTGGGCATAGGAGGATTTACCTTTAAAAAGCAGGATATTAAATAGAGTTGGAGGTAGACTTTATGCTTTGGTTAATTATTATAATGCTTATATTAGTCATAGGCGTACTATCCGCCTACATTTTGGTTTATAAAAGAGAGATTAAAGATATAGTTAAAAAAATTCAGTTTATTAGAGATAATGATACAAATAAGAAAATTAATCTCCAAGTTAGAGCGAATGAAATTAATGAGCTAGCAATTCAATTAAATCATTTAATAAACTATTATAAAGTTGAAAAAATTGCTATTTCAAAAGCGCAACAGGAGTTTAAAGAGGAGATAACCAACATATCTCACGATTTAAGAACTCCTCTTACATCTATTTCTGGATATGTTCAGATGCTGGAGTCGGGAAACGTCACGGCAGATAAGAGGTCAGAATATTACAGTATAATTAGAGGGCGTATTGATACATTGGTTAAAATGCTGGATGAGTTCTTTGAATTTACTAGAATTGAATCGGATGAATACCTATTGAAGCTTCAAAAAGTTAATGTGAGCAATGTGCTTGCGGATGTAATTTCTCTATTTTATTATGATTTCATATCAAAAGGCGAAGAGCCAAGCATCCAAATACCTTCAACGCCAATCTATATCTATGCAGATAAAGATGCCTTAACAAGGATTTTTCAAAACCTGATAAAGAACTATTTAAATCATGGAACTGGGAATATATCTATTTCAATAAAAGAAGAAGAAAAATACGTATGTATTAGTTTTAAAAATTATGCACCTAATATAGATAGCGAAGAGGCTGAAAGCTTGTTTAAACGCTTTTACACCGCTGATAAATCCAGAACTAAGAAAACTACAGGCTTGGGACTCTCAATTGTAAAGAACTTAGTTACTAAGATGAAGGGCGAAATTAAAGCGTATGTTGAGGATTCATTTCTCATCATTAATATAACTTTCAACCTTTAGGAAGTGTAGCTGATTACTTACAGATTTATAATTATAACAGATGGGAGATTTTAAAATGAGAAAAAGGTTATATATTATTTTTATGCTAATAACATTCTTAATTCCATTAGCTTTTTATCCTTTATCAGTTAATGCTGATACTATTATAAAAAAAGAAGCTATTGATGAGTTTGTTACAAACTATATGGAACGTAACGGACTACCTGGTGCATCCATTGTAATCGTAAAAGATGGAAAATTAGTATACGAAAAAGGATATGGTCATGATTCAGAAGGCAAACCCTTAACAGAAAAGTCATTAATGAGAATAGGTTCTGTATCCAAATCATTCACTGCATTTTCAGTTTTGCAATTGGTTGATGAAGGCAAAATTAAGCTGGATGATCCAATTGTAAAGTATTTGCCAGAACTTAAAATGAACGATACTAGATTGCAAAAAGTTACAATAAGGCATTTGTTAAGTCATACATCAGGGATTCCAAGCCCAACGATTGTGCCACCAGCGAATACCTTAAAAGCAGGTGTTGACCGTCTACATGATTGGAAACTTAAGTGGCAACCTGGAGATAAATATTTGTATAGTAATGCTAATTATTGGATACTTGCACGACTGGTAGAAGTAGTAAGTGGTATGGAATTTCCAAAATATCTTGATGAAAAGATATTTTCTCCATTAGGAATGAATGATACACTATCTGCTGTAAACTCTGCTGATCCTGTACAAGGACTATCTCGAGGATATATTACAGCATATGGTACTGCACTTCCCTGGTCGGAGCTTGAACAAATGTTTAGTGGGGCAGGTGGAATAGTTACCACGGCAGCTGACATGGGGAAATGGCTTTCCATGCACACAAATGAGGGAAAAAATGTGAATGGAGAAAGGTTACTATCAAAATCATTGCTAGATGAATCCTATTCTCCTCAAGCTGGAAGCCCTAAATATGGTCTTGGGTGGTCTTTAAGTTCTCCAAATGTTAAACCAGCACGTATTTCTCATAGTGGGATCTTATCTACTATCCAAGCACAGCAAGATATTGTACCTTCTAGCGGGTATGCTGTAGCTGTGATGCTTAATAGCTTTACAACTACTTTAGAACACTCATATGAAATTAGTTCAGGAATTATCCAATTGACTGAAGGGCAAATGCCCGCTGCTAAAGCTCCTACACCTAAGATAATAGATTTATCACTTGGATTCATTACACTAATATACTTGATATTAGGTATCAAGGGTATTTTGCGGAGTAAGGAGTGGTCGAATAGACGTAAACAACATCCTACTTGGAGATATTATCTTCGTTTAGTGCCCCAAGTAATTTCAGTATTGTTTATAGGATGGTTGTTTTTTATTGTTCCAAACCTACAAAATAATAGTGCTACAATCAAAGATGCTTTTGGCATTTGGCCAGCGGCTATGTTTTTTTTAATTGTAGTTTTCTTAATTGGAGTTATAGTTACAATTAGGAGAGTATATTATAGAGGAAGATTAAATAGAAATTGATAGATTTAGATATAAAGTGGTTAATAAGATAAGTTTGATTAATGAGGTCTAACCCACTATAATTCAAAGGGGTCTTAGGGGGGTAACGCCATAATTTCTGCGTATTAGTATCATCTTTCTATCAAAACACATATTGAGACGGTTGTTAAGATAGAGAGAAAATAGTTTAATATCAAAGGCTTTGAAGGATTTTAATGAGATATTGAAGTTTGTTTTATGTTCTCTCAAACTAGTAGGGTTGGGAGAACCTTACTTTAGGTGAGCTAACTTTTACGCAGAACTAAGAAGTTTTGCGTAAAAGTTAGCTCGCTTTTTATACGTCCTCACCGCGAAGATATATGCCATAAGCTATAAAGACAATAACGTCTGCTTTAAGATGTATTTTTGTAAAATTTTATTCGTTATACCCATAATACAAATTAAAGCCAATGCCTAGTATCAGTAAGCATTGGCTTTAGTTTTATTCATCTTACTTAAATCTTATCTATTACATCTAAACATTTTCCTGCACCTATAACAACACACTCAAGGGGCTCTTCTGCAATATGTGCAGGTATGTGCAATTCACTACTTATTAGTTTATCTAAACCTTTTAGAAGTGCGCCTCCCCCTGAGAGCATTATACCCTTGTCCATTATATCTGCTGCAAGTTCTGGCGGGGCTTGTTCAATAGTGGTTTTAATTGCCTCAATAATTAAAGACACTGGTTCCATTAAATTTTCTCGTATTTGACCCTCTGTTACGGCAACAACTCTTGGAAGACCAGTAATCAAGTCTCTTCCTCTAATTTCCATGCTTCTTTCTTCCTCATTTGCATCTTTATCTGCAAAAACAGAGCCTAGTTCAATTTTAACATTCTCTGCGGTCCTCTCACCTATCATAAGATTAAATTCTCTTTTTACGAAGCCTATGATTGTCTCATCTAATACGTCTCCAGCGACTTTTATAGTTTTACTTGTTACAATTCCTCCAAGTGAAATGACTGCTACTTCAGTAGTACCGCCACCTATATCAAGAATCATGCTGCCAACTGGTTCATTTACAGGGAGGCCTGCCCCAATTGCAGCGGCTACAGGTTCTTCAATTAGCATAACCTTACGTGCTTTTACCTGATTTATTGATTCATTAATTGCTCTTTTTTCCACCTCAGTAATTTCTGAAGGGTGGCAAATTGCAACTCTTGAATTCTTAAAAGAACCTTTCCCTTCAGCCTTTTCAATAAACTTCTTTAGCATTTGTTCGGTTACATCAAAGTTAGCAATTACTCCATCTTTCAATGGTCTAATAGTGATAATATCCTCTGGTGTTCTTCCTATCATATTTTTAGCCTCTTCACCAACAGCTAAAACTTGTCTATTTTTAGTGTTTATAGCAACCACGGAAGGTTCTTTTAATAAAATTCCTTTTCCTTTAACGTATAATAGCGTATTTGATGTTCCTAGGTCTATTCCTATATCCTTAGACGTTATAAAAAATCTCATCAGAATTTCTCCTTTCAAATTTTCAATATATCTTTTTAAGATAATATTGAGGATAATGCACAGAAAAGCAGACTTGTATTTTTCATAAAGTCTCCTCTAAATCACTTTTTTAACAGTATATACTTTAATTTGCCTGCTTTTCAACTCATATTTATTTCCTGTGTTTCCTTTATTTATGGTAATTACAATAATGTGGTTGAATACTATACAGCTTTTATACCCTTATTTTCATTAAATTTTATTTTTTATAACAAGCTAAAATCATTGTATAACAATGAAATATATTAATTTTTGGTTTTAAGCTATCTTGATGTTAACAGTACAATTTAAATAAGATTCTATTAACTAAAATTGCCACTAAAATAAATGCTAAATTTATTTATTTTTAGAACTTTTTAATATTTTTTTATACGTACCCCCCTAAATAGTAATCCTCAATCCGTAAATATATGTGAAAAGAAAATGATAAACAAATTTGAGGAGGAACAAACATGAAAAAGATAGCATTATTTGTTGCAGCAGTAGCTGTATCATTAAGTTTAGGAGGAAGAGCATTTGCTGATACTAATACAGCAACGCTTGAAGATAAAGCTGGCATCACACCTGATAATACAATACTTTACCCTATAGATAAGGCTATAGATAACTTAAAAATTAACATAGCTTTCGGAGATGACAAAAAAGCTACGATTTTAATAGAGGTAGCAGAAGAAAGACTTGGAGAAGCTGAAGTTATGGCTAATAAAGAAAAAGGAGATCTTTCAACTCAAACACTAAATGAATATAATAATAAAATGACTGAAGCGCAGGATAAGGTAGAAGATGCCATAAATAAAGCAGATAAAGATGTCAAAACTACCGATAGTACTACTGATAGCTCCATAAAGCTAGATGAACTAAATAAGTTAGAAGGAACATTAGCTGATAAACAAATGAAGTCTATTGAGGTTCTCAAGAATGTTGAAAGTAAGCTTTCTGGAAATGCCAAAGAAACTCTAGCACTTGTTATAGAAATGCAAACAAGAAAGAAGGAAGCAATTATAGAAGTAGCTAAGGAAAGACAAGCATTACTTCAGGTAAAAGAATCAGTAAAAGAAGCTGAAAAAAACCTAGAGCAAGCTAAAAAAGCTGGTGATGAGCAAGCAGTAAAAACTGCTGAAGATGCTTTAAAGCAAGCAAAGCAAACCCTAACTACTCAAACTGAAAAATTTGCTCAAGTACTTGCAGCTAAGAAAGAAGCCATGAAAGGTGGAGTAGGTCAGCTTAAGAAACAAGCTAAAAAAGAACAAACTAAAGATGCTACAACTTCTGAAGATAAGAGTACAGTAACTGCTCCTAAACAAAATAATGAAACTAGTGCAAATGTAGATGCAAATACAACATCTCAAAGCACTACTAGCACAACTTCATCTACTACAAGTGACACTACAGTAAAAGAAGATTCGAATCAAGAAATTAAGTCTAGTAAGGAAGATCACTCATATAAAAACAGAGGTCAGGAAATTAAAGCTAACAAGGAAAATAAAGGTCAAGAGATGAAAGCCCATAGAGAAAATAATTCATCAAATGGAAATAAAGCTAATCACTAAAAACAGTTTTAAATAAATATGATTTGTCTTAGATGGACTATATTAAAATCTGCAGATTTTAATATAGTCCATTTAAATTTAACCGATAACTAATCACTCTACTAATGCATTGTGAAACCAGAAGTAAATAGTAGTTAAGCCCTTGGATAACAATTTGTGGACATCAATTGGAGTAAAAAACTCTATCGACTTTATGGATTATTGGCAAATTTGGAGATACTTATTTCTAAGCACATGCGTTTCCAAATCGGCAAGCCTTGTTGGTATAGGTACTCTACTGTCTGCTGAAATCAGCTTCATCGTTAGCTTACAACAGCTTTCTAAATCAATATAATTACCACAAGAAACAAAAATAGGCTTCACATCCTTACTGCTTCTAAACACTCTCCCGTAAACCTTTTTATTAATAACTATATCCGAATATGCTCCTACATTATTTTTTGGCATAATAAAGTCTACATTATTTATTTTTAAGTAAGTTTTTGCCACTCCTATTGTTGGTCTATTTAAAAAGAAAGAAGCATGAGTAGCTATTCCCATATTGTTATAATGTAAAAACCCATTTCCATCAAACATAAAAATATCTGGTTCAACAGTAATTTTCTTTGCTGCCTTTAGTACTAGAGGTAATTCTCTAAAGGCTAAGAAACCTGGTACATAGGGTACTTCTATCTTACCGAAACTATCTACTTTTTCTAATATTGTTCTACTCTTAATATGAATAATAACTATACTGCAAACTCCAAATGTTGTATCATTCTTTTCAAAATATGCAATGTCCACTCCTGCACATACTTCCATATCTTTCAAATCTAACCTATTAGAAAGCTTAATCTTCCCTTTTAAACTATTTTGTATCTTTAAAAATTCTTCTTCTGTTTTTTGATTAAATTGATGTACATAATTTATCTTCAATGAATACTCACCTCATAAACAGAATCTGAAAGCCAATGCTTATGTTTACTAAGCATTGGCTTTTGTTGTAATATAAAAACTACCTGAAGCTTCCCACTAGTGCTAAGCCTTTTTAATTGTAATCAGTTAAGGTAACATACTACTCTTCAAAAAACTCTTTAGGATAAATAACTGTACCTTGAACACCATTAAGGCTAAATTTTTCTAATTCCATTGCCATAAATGCTTCATCTGGGACTTCAAATGGTGCTTTTATCCCCCATCGATTTGCTGTTCTAAATCCAAAACGCGGATAATATTTTTCATGTCCCAGTACAATAACTGACTTATATCCAAGCTCCCTTGCTACTTCTAGGCTTTCATTAATTAATTTACCACCTATACCTTTGCTTTGGTAGTCTGGTAAAACTGATAAGGGGGCTAAAGCCAATGATTCAAATTGATTTTCTCCGTTATCTATCTTTAGTTTAGTAAGCAAAATATGGCCCACCACTTTTCCATCAACTTCTGCAATCAAAGAAAGTTCTGGAATAAATGCACTACTTTTTCTTAGCCTTGAAACTAAAAAATGCTCTTTATGGTCTGTAAATTCAACATCCTTAAACGCTTTTTCAATTAAGTTCTCAACAGTATTATAGTCATAATTTGTTTCTTGCCTTATTATATTACTCATAATTGTCGCCCCTATCTTCTTTTGTTTTTGTTTTTTACGAACCTAGTTACTTCTTTCAAAGCTCCCATGCTGCCAAACATTTCATTTATTTTCTCTCGTTCAAGTTGTCTGGAATTAAGACCACTATATTTTAACTCTCTTTGGAGCTTTTTATAATTTTCTAAACGCTCTATATCAAGCAATCCATTTTTTATAGCTTCTCTAACAGCACACTTTGGTTCATTTTCATGACAACAATCTGAAAATTTACATTGACTAGCAAGTTCTTCTATGTCACTGAAGGACTTATCTAAATCAGCGCTTACTATTCCTAGTTCTCTCATTCCTGGAGTATCTATTACAACTCCACCTTGAGGCACTACGAATAACTGTCTATGAGTAGTAGTATGTTTTCCCTTATCATAATTTCCTATATCATTTGTCTTTAAAACTTCATCACCAATAAGCTTATTTATCAAAGTAGATTTACCAACCCCTGATGATCCAATAAAAGCTACAGTTTTTCCTTTTTCTATATATACTTTAATACTTTCATATCCTTGATCTAACAAACTACTAGTAACTAGAATGTCAATTCCAAAGGCTATATTTTTAACTTCTAAAAGAATTGCTTCAATATCAGTACATAAATCTGATTTAGTTAGCACAACAACAGGTGTTGCTGCACTATCCCATGCAACAGAAATATATCTTTCTAGCCTACGGATATTGAAATCATTATTAAGTGACATACATATAAAAACTGTATCTATATTAGTAGCAACTATTTGACCATCCATTTTTGTGCCTGCTACTTTTCTTTCAAAGGAGCTTTTTCTTGCAAGTACATGGTGAATAATTGCATTACCATTATTATTAGTATTTCTATCGACCAAAACCCAATCTCCTACTGCAGGATAACAAGTAGCAGATTTTAATGAGTAATTCAATTTACCAGAAACCTCCGCTAAGATTTCTCCTTCAGCAGTAACTACCTTGTAAATATCTCTATGTTGGACAGAAATTCTTCCTATATATAAGTTTTCATCATACATAGAAGCCTCTTGAGTATATCTTTCATTTAAACCTAAGTCATATAAATCTATTTTATTCAATTTTTTCTTCCTCCCATACTAAATTGTAAAATTTCATATAGTGGGGAGGCAAAGAGTATTACTCTGCACACACCTCCCCGTTTATTACACTATCCATTACAAAGCTTTTATTTAGCATCTAACATCATTCCTTTCATTTGAATTTTTTAATTCCAAAATATGATAACATATTTAAAGTGGAATGTATATAATTTATACTATACTTACTTTATAGCCTATTTAGCATGTTTTCTATAGATAGCCAATTGCAAAGATTAAGATTTCTTTTTAATCTCTACAAAAGTGTCATAGTAAGCTATTTGTTTGCCCATATCAGAAGCTTTACTTTCAGTTAGGAAATTTGGATTTGAGCTTTTTTCCCACCAACCTACTTCCATATGGATTATGCTATCAATAAGCTTATTCACTATATTTATCTGAACATCTATTTCCCCATTGGTAGACTTTAATGTGACAACCTCTCCATTCACTAAATCATAAGCCTTAGCAGTATTATCACTTATATTGGCTATAGCCATTGTATCTACATCTTTAAAACTTTGAGACATCAATGATTTTTTAGGATGAGTTGTTAAAAGTCTAAGACTATGGTTTTTCTCATTAACATAAATCGGTATTGGACTTAAATTATCATTTTTCGCACTTTCAGAATATATCTCTATTTTCTTTGATGGCGTTTCAAATACTAAATCCATCCATGCAACATTATTTCCTTGTATAGTTACATACTCATTCTTTATTTTTTCAAGAGTTATTCTCTTTTCAGCTAAAGGCTTTATAATTTCACCTAAATATTCTTTCTTAGATACATAAGGATACTCTTTCATTTCCATTTTTCTTGCAAGTTCTCTAAAGAAATAATATTCATCCATTAACTTATGCTTTGGTTCTACACATTTTTCATTATAAACTATATATGGATTGCTCATTGAGGTATATAATAAATCTTCGCTCTCTAAAGTATTTGTACATGGAATAACCAAATCACAATGTTTTGCTGTATCAGTTAAAAACATATCTATACATACTTTAAATTCTATACTTTTAAAAGTCTTTATAAACTCATTTAGGTTAGGCCATTGATTAAGTGGATTTGCTTTACTTATAAATATAGCTTTTATATTGTCTCTTGCATAAGTATCAAATTCATGCAAGTCGAAGTATCTTTCATCCAATGCATATTTACAGCTATTATAAGGATCTAAATTTAATTTATCAGGGTAAATTCTATTGTTGTAGTTAACGCCCCCACCCTCTTTTCCTATACTTCCTGTTATAGCTGCCAGAGCATCAATCGCTCTTATTGCATTCCCTCCATTTTTATATCTTTGTACTCCATAACCTATGTATATAGTACTATATTTTTCCTTTGCATAAAGATAGGTAAGTTCTTTTATTCTGTTTAAATCCACTCCGCATTCTTCGGATAAATAGTTTATATCTAAGGTTTCTAAATAATTCTTATATTCACTAAAGCCTATAACATTTTCTTTTATAAATTCTATATCATGTAAATTTTCATCTATAATTATTTTTGTCATAGCCATAGCAAGGGCGGCATCTGTAGATGGATTTGTCTTTATATGAATATCTGCAATTTTAGCAGTATCAGTGTAGATAGGGTCTATTACTATTACTTTAGCTCCATTTTCTTTTGCCTTTTTTATTCTTTGAAACAACTGTATATGAGAATTTGCTGGATTCTTACTCCATAGTATTATGTTTTTTGAATTCAGAACATCATCTATAAAATGAGATTTATTGTATCCAAAATCATACTTCTGAGCTTTTACACCTGCACTCCAGCAAGTTCCACCATCAGCTTTTGTTATGCCACCATAAAAGTTGAAAAATACATCTTCTATTCCTTTTAATATTGATCCTGAACCTGACTCATAATAATGCATCACAGAGTTTGAGGAATAGTTTTCCTTATAATATTTTAATTTATCTGCAATTATACCCAAAGCTTCTTCAAAGCTAATATCTATCCACTTTCCATTTTCTTTTTTCATTGGAGAATATAGCCTGTCTTTATCATTCAATCTCTTTAAATGATTTCTTCCTTTTTCACACATTAAACCTTTTGTATAAGGATGATTTTTATCTGCCTCTATTTTTACCACTTCATTATTTTCAATATGTACATTTAGCTTGCAGCATCCAAAGCAATCAAGAGTACATCCGTTACCTTTTATCATTTACAACCCCTCCTATAAGTAATATTATACAATAAGTGACAATGCTTTGTTACTCAAATTTGCTTTTTAAAATAGAATTTCGACCTAAAAGAACACCCCTATATCTAAACAAATCAGATATAGGGGTAATACTTTACTTCTTTATTAGTTCAACATCTTCTGGTTGAACATAAACAACATTATTAGCTAGTACAAATTCATATCCATTTTCAGTCTTCATAATATAATGCATAGGACCAATGCTTTGTGAAGTTTTCATTATTACTTGCTTAGCACCATTTTCAATAGTATAAATGGATGCATTTTCTTTAATTTTGATCATATCAGTTGAAATAATCATAGGAACGATAACAGGTTCCTTGTAAGCTTTATCCAAGTATTTTATTGGTACATAGTACTGCTTTTGAGTAGCATTACTTTCGGATGAGCCCTCACTTACTGGAACGGAAAAGTATACCTTGCCATCCCTAGTATCATTTAAATTAATTGAAAAACCTTTTGAAAGGATTCCTACTTGTTTATTTGTAACAGCATCAAAAATAGGTGCATTTTCTGTTCTACTGGACACTACACAAGAATTTGCTTCGTGATTTGTATTTTCTCCGACTGTTAAATCACTTTTAATACTGAAGGTCATACGATATCCTTTTTTATTATTTAAGTCCTTTTGCGTGTTAATCTTATCAGAGATAAAAAGGTAATAAGTTTGTCCCTCAGCATATTTTTGTACTGGAACAACCCTTACTATTTTGTTATCTTCTCCAACAACAAGCTCTACTGGAATCTTACTTCCATTACTATCCCTCACGTAGATTGTATCATTGTTAACAGATGTTTTGGAAATATCACTTTTAAAGGTAATAAGCCATTCTTTATCTTGTGAAGCATCCCAGTAAGGCTTTAAGTTTTTCCAGTTCTTTTCTTCTAGTTCTGATGAATTTACTATTGAGAATAATTCTGCTCCACTATCTGTTACAACCTTGACATTTGGTGACCCCTGCGCAAACTTTACAATTACATATGGATACGTAATCGCCTCTCCAACCATCATGTCAGGTGATGGTTTTGTTTCTTTAATAGTGATTTTAGAGATTCCTTCAATATCCTCTACAGAAGCTACATTAACCCCATAACCAGTGGTATTTCTTTGTCCTAGAGAAATCATCACATAAACGTCAGAACCTTCTATGCCGTATTTTGCATTATCAAAAACATAATATCCAGCATAATATTTAAACTTTTCGATTTCACTTGAAAATTTACCAAATATAGTTTGGACTTCTTTTTCATTTAATACATAGGGTTTTAGTTGATTTGTAGTGATTCCTTGGACAGGCATCATAATAGGACTATAGGTAGCCTTTGATGCTGCTCCAGTTCTAACTTCTTCAGCTTTTACCAGACTTGCTGGTGCTATAGACATACTTGTAAAAATCAATGTGAATATTAATATATTTTTCCTATTCATGTTTATACCTCCTAAATTTAACCTTAGCGACTTCATAAATTTAGACGAATAAACATTATTTTTCGCTCCAGAAATCTTAAATAATTTTTAGCTATTTGAGAATCATTTCATTATTTAGATTGAATTTCGTTAACATCCGTATATATTCATTAGATACTTTCCCAGTTCCTAAGAAATTTCTCCAAATCTAGCTCTTCTAAAGGTCGGCTAAAGAAATATCCTTGTCCTAAATTACAATTATTTTCTTTTAAAAAATTGACTTGCTCCTCTATTTCTATTCCCTCAGCAGTAATAGTACAATTTAGATTTTTTCCCATGTCCAAAATGGTTTTTACTAAAGCTGCTGCCTTTGGACTTTCTGGTATACTTCTTATGAAAGACATATCTATTTTTATATTATCTATTGCCACATGTTGTAACATACTTAAAGAAGAATATCCTACTCCAAAATCATCAATAGATAACTTAATGCCAATCGGACTTAACTCATCAAATACAAATTTTAATTCCTCAGCATCTCTTAAAACACTCTCTGTTATTTCTAATTCAAGATATTTGGGGTCTAATCCACTTTCT
Source organism: Clostridium sp. CS1-1 (assembly GCF_056135525.1). Classification (NCBI taxonomy): domain Bacteria; kingdom Bacillati; phylum Bacillota; class Clostridia; order Eubacteriales; family Clostridiaceae; genus Clostridium; species Clostridium sp. CS1-1. The sequence goes on from NZ_CM148680.1 coordinate 2,303,272, forward strand.
TTCAGAGCTTCCTGTATCGAATTGATAAAACCTTTATATTTTAGTTGATGATATGATACATTTACAGCCATATTGATTGGCTGCAGCCCAGATCTTTGCCAAGTCATGCTCTGCAAACAAGCAGTTTTTAATACCCATTCACCAATCGGTATAATAAGACCACTTTCTTCTGCTAAAGGAATAAACTCATTAGGGGGAACTAATCCAAGTTCTGGATGTTTCCAGCGTATTAAAGCTTCAACTCCAAAGACATTACCAGTTACAAAATCTATTTGTGGCTGATAAAGAATTATAAACTCACCGTTTTGCAGCGCCTTCCTAAGGCCTTTTTCTAACTCCATCCTTCTAGAGACTCCCTCACTCATTTCATGTTTATAGAACATGTAATTATTTCTCCCTAAAGACTTCGCTTGATACATTGCAATATCTGCATATTTTACTAATGTCTCCGCATCACTGCAATCTATTGGATAAAAACTGACTCCAATGCTGAGAGTAATATGAATTCTATGCCTTCCAATACTTAGCTGATTTAAAAATCTCTTCATAATCTTTTGTGCTGTTTGTTCAGCTCTATCAGGACAAGTATTATCAAGAACAACGATAAACTCGTCTCCTCCATACCGCGAAATAAAATCCTTTTCAAACAAACATTTTTTTATTTCAAGTGAAACCTGATGTAGTACTGCATCACCAATACTATGTCCCATCGTATCATTTACTATTTTGAACTTATCTAAATCTATAAACATAAGTGCTACAGGACTACCAGTGCTTTTAGATAGTTTTAGGCTATTATCAAGATGAAGATTTAAAGAGTATCGATTTGGAAGCCCAGTTACAGAATCGTAGAGCGCCATTTGATTAATTCTCTCTTCCATTCTCTTTCTCTCACTTATATCCCTTACAATAGTCATAATAGCATTTTTACCATTATAAGTAGTTGAAATGCTTGCAACTTCCGCATCTAAAGATATATTGTTGGCAAGATTCATCTTTTCCTCGCTATATCTCCTATCGTTCCCTTTCAGAATATCTTCTATTTCTGTAATTGCAATTTCATAATCTTTTAGTTGAAGGAATTCAAATACCGATTTACCAACAAGACAATCTCTATTTTCAACTTTAGTTAATCTAGCAATTACTTCATTTGCATAGACGATATTTTCTCGTTCATATACAATAATTCCATCTGGAGAAATATCAAGCAATCTCTGATAATCTTTTTTGCTTTCTTTAAGCGCACTTTTATTCTTGTTTTTTAAGAATAGATTTAATAAAGCTATTATAGAGAAAACTACTAGACAAATAAGAATAATTAGGGCATTGTTATTACTTGAATTCTTGTAAATTTCTTCTGTATGTATCGACAAGCTAACCAAAATCAAAATCGTAATTAGATAATATAGTAAAGAACGTATTTTCTCGAAGGTTAATGCAATATAAAAGACTACCAACATAAGAACAAGTGTGTGCCCCTCTGAAAAATCATTTAGATGTGCGACGTAAACTGAAAAAATGCTTACTAAATAACATAAGCTATGAAAAAAATAGCTCAGGTGCTGTCTTGTAAAATCATTTATATAAATGAGAAAATACAAAAAAACAAATAAAATCGCAATCAGCCAAGCAGCTCCTTTAATATAGACTGATATTTCTGGATTCAGCTTCGCCCAAATGAAAACAAAGCAAGGAGTTATAATTGCACTTAAAAGAGATAGTATTTCTATTAGTTTCTCATCAGTTTTTATAAAAAACTTATCATCATACCTACTTTTAAGATCCATAACTATTTCCTCCACTCTAAAATAAATAAATTCAAACTATATTATAATTTAAATTATAATTGTTATAATAATTCTACATAATTCTGTAAATTTTGTCAACATGCGTGTCGTTTCCTTGCTCTTCACAAAACGCATAATTTATCCATATAATTCGAAAAATTTCTCATATTTCTACAAAGGGGTATTATGACTAACTATATAAATTGTTTGTTACCACATAGCCATTGGCAAGATTTAAGTTCTTCCCGATATTACAGATTTATATCATGTATTTATTTAGAAAATCGCACATTTTTGTATGATGATGAATATGGCAGTTTGGTAAATGCTTATATATAATAGCAAAAAAGAAAGCAGAACCATTATAGTAAAATCACTAAAATGATTCTGCTTCTTTTTACTAGTTCAACATCTTTTTTATATCAATTTACGGTTTCTATTATATAATGTATTAGCCTAATATTTTAAGAAAAACTACTTTGTACCTCTTATTGTTTCTCCATTTATTGGTGCGTAATAATCACTTGAAATAAATTCTGTGTTAACCATCTTACCATTCTCAAAAGTTTTTCTATATACATTTACTTTATACCCGTTAGAGGCACTCTTAATCACTGTAGTTTCACCTTGTAATTTATTAGCATCATCAATATATTTAATAGTTGGCTGTATTGTAGATACTTCTGTAAACAATTCATAAGATTTTTTTGCCAGTTCTTCATTAGCATACATATTAAAATATACACTTTTATCTTTTACATATCCTTCAAGATAGATAGGAGTATTTAAAGTATTCTTAAACTTAAAATCTATATTTCCCCAATCAACTGTAGCGTCTAGTCCCTTGTTAACATAAGACAAAGGGAGTGAATGATTTCTTCTTTCACTAGCTTTAATATTTGCACGTAACATAGCATTATATAAGGTGCTAGATACCTGACAGATACCTCCACCTAAGCCTGATTCTATTTTATCTCCAATTATAACTCCTGCTTCCTTGTATCCCCTTGCCTTCGTACGCTCACCTACTGTTTCATTGAAGCTAAAAGTCTCTCCTGGCATAAGAAGAGTTCCATTAATAGCTTTAGTAGCTAGCTCAATATTATTAATTCTATTTGCTGTAGATGTTGAAAAGCTTGTACTAAAAGAAGATATACGACTATTAATTGTAGCTAGCTTTTCATTAGTAACCTCTGGCTTGATAGTTTCTGTTGGAGCATCAATCTTAACATTTTCTTTTGAAAGTTCATCATCAATCTGTGCTATAATAGCTTGTTTCAATTTTTCTTTTTGAAGTTTTACACCATCAACTTCAGGAGTAATTTTTATATTTCCATTTGTAATAAATATCTTTGCATTCTGAGAATCTTTATTAACTTCCTGTTCTATCTTATCAACTAGTTCGTCAATAGGTTTGGGGTTATAAATAAACTTTAGCTTAAATTCCTTTTTTTCTTCACCTTTGATAAGCTTGTACTTATCAATTATATTGCTTTGTTTTCCATAGTTAAGAGCTTCTTTTATAATCTCCTCTGTGTTATATGTTGCATCAATTTCACTGTAATCTAATGTATAAATTTTATCATTTGCCTGAATTTCAATTTTTTTTGAAAGTATAGGCTCACTATATTTCTTCTTTATTAATTCCTCTACCTCAGCAGGCTGCTTTCCCCCTACATCTATTCCTTCTATATAAACTCTCGGGTAAATAACATCTTTCCAATTGATTCCTGTAGCATATACATGGCCTACTGAAATCGTACCTAATGTTATTACCGCTAATATAGTTGCAACAATTATCTTTTTCTTCATTTGTGTTCCTCCTCATTTAACTCCTTTTATGGTAAATGTCCTACGACAACAAGCTTTTACTTCTATTCTTCTGTCATTAAATTATCAGAAACTTTAACTTATAATTTATTTAAGAACAGTTCCTTTGTTTATGATAGCTATAATTTGTCATTAGCTAATTCTCTTATAATTATAATGACGTAAAAGGAATACTAAATGTTTCAAAATTATTTTATTTTTTTTAATAAAATTTAAAAAAACTGTTAGTAAACAGCTTTTCAATGTTACAAATTATGAACTTTTCTATAATCATCATACTTGAATTCGTCAATATTCTTATAATATTTAACATTAATGTACTAGAATCAATCAAAACACCCCAATACCATTCTATACTTCTATTTTTTTAGCTAATCTGATATTATTAAAGTATCTTAATAAATTTAGACAGGGTGGTAATAATTATGGCTGTTAACATTACAAATGATTGGATGGAATTATTGAAGGATGAGTTTGAAAAAGATTATTATAAACAATTACGAATGTTTCTAATAAACGAATATGCTCATAACACAATCTATCCAGATAAGTATGATATATTTAATGCTTTAAACTTTACATCCTATAAGGACGTGAAAGTTGTTATACTAGGTCAGGACCCTTATCATGGACCTAAACAGGCTCATGGTCTCAGCTTTTCTGTTAAGCCTGGAGTACCTGCTCCGCCTTCCTTAGTTAACATATATAAGGAACTCCATGATGACCTGGGCTGTTTTATACCTAACAATGGATATTTAAAGAAATGGGCTGACCAAGGAGTGCTTTTGCTTAATACCTCGTTAACAGTAAGGGGTGGCCAGGCAAATTCTCACAGGGATAAAGGTTGGGAGATACTTACTGATAAAATTATATCTTTACTTAATAAAAGGGAGAAACCTATTGTCTTTATACTATGGGGAAGCAATGCCATTTCTAAGGAAAAGCTTATAACCAGCAAAGTGCACTACATAATAAAATCTGTTCATCCTAGCCCACTTTCTGCATACCGTGGTTTTTTTGGCAGCAAACCTTTTTCAAAGACTAACAAATTTCTACAATCTATAGGTGATAAAATCATTGACTGGCAGATTGAGAATATATAATTAAAATTTAATCTGAGTACATTATATCTTGTTATTTTAATAATTTAGTATTTAAAAATTAGCAATGTCAATATCAAGTTTCTCTATAAATGAATTGATAAAAAACTTCTAGCTGATGATGAGTCCTCTAAGCTTTCATCATTAACTAGAAGTTTTGTTTAGCTTGTGTTGTCTAAATGTTTAGTTTATTATTAACTCTAAGAACCTTTTTCGTATATAGAATTAATTAGCTTCTGCTATACCTACTCCTGTTTCACTACCTGCAAATCCTGTTAATTTCAATACATAGCCTAAATCTACTCCCTCTGCTGTTACTGTAACTGTCGATGATATTCCGGTAGACTTGCTTGTTATAACAATTTTTCCACCTACTGACTCTATATTGGCTATACTATTTAAAGCTTTAGACGAATCATTAATTGCTGTTCCGATAGCAGCTACTAAAGAGTTAATATCTAAAAACTCTGGATGATTATTTAGTGGTAATTTAAATGTATGAGCTGCGTCTGTGCCATCAACTTTTATAACTATTGAACCAGTTTTTGCAGTCATTGAAGTGGTTAAATCTGCTACATTTGTCGATGTTACTTTACCAGATGTAGCTTCCACATAATCTTTTACAACTGCTGCTGCATCAATAAATTTAATTGCCTTCCCACTAGTATCCACTTCAGCGATTCCAATATGCGTACCATTAGCAACTGGAATTGTAGTGCCATCTATAACAGTTATCCATGCTGATAAATTATCTCCTACTTTCGGAGTTGGAACTGGATTACCTGTTGTTGATACAATATATTTAAATATATCCGACGCGTTTACCTTTTGGACTCCATTTAAATTAAACAGTGTTTTTCCATTATTTGTAAAACCTACAGCATCAACTAAATACGCTCCTTCTAAAATACTTACATTTGTATTGGTAATCTTAGTAACTACAAAGTCTGTTGCTGCAAATTGAGCTTTTGTGAAAGTTCCATCAATCGCTGCTCCAAAAGTATTCGTTGCTGGATTAAAGGTTGAATCTATTCCTTTTACTTTTACTGTGTAGTTTTCTGGATCTGCAACATTTAATTTGAATGTTGCTATAGTTACATATGGTACTGAAGCCATATCAACTGCTAAAGTTGATAAATCAACTGAACCTACAGGCGTTACAACAGTGTTATTAGTTATATTTATAGTTCTCTTCCTTAAATCATCACTTGATGGTTCATAATCAGCATTATTTCCATCAGCATCCTTTTCAGTTCTAAGTGATACAGAACTTCTGGCTCTTATATCAAGTGTACTACTATTAAATGCTTTGTAATCTTTGTTATCAGTATCAAAGCCAAATATAAGAGTTGTTCCATCTACCCTAACTGAATCAGCCACAATAGTTGTTCCGTTGTTACCTACAAAAGTGAAATCGTCTGTCTTAATGCCGCTATTTGAATCAAGTATCGTATCAAAGGTTATATATACTTTTCCGCCATCTGCATCTTTTGTCGCAGTCCAATAATCTGCATCAGAATCTTCTGAGCAAGTAGTTCGTGGAGCAGCTTCGTAATCATATATTTTACTCTGATCATATGAAAGATCTATTGCGTTGTCATTCTCATCTCTAGATACTCTAGCGCCAATCTCATCTATGGTTCCAGTAGAAACTATATCTAGTCTAGCTCCTTGTCCTTGAGCTTTTACAAGTTCTATCTTAGTTGGATTTTCGTTCACCTTTCCATTAGCATAAATTAATGGATGCTCTTCTTTCTCCTCTGCTGTAGCTTTTGCTCCTTCTTTGAATATTAGTGTTACCTTATCTCCATTAATACTTGCAGTACTTGGTTTAATTCCACCTATGGTAAAATCTGATGAAGTAATTTCTTCTATTGCTTTATCGAATTGAACATCGGCCTTAAGGTCGTCTCCATCATAGTAAAGTCTAAGCGTTTTACTTTTAACTTTAGCTCCACCTATTGCATTATCAATTTTATTATCATTATTATATGCAACACCTTCTAATTCATTTCCTTCTTCATCTTCAACATTAAAGACTGTTACAGCAGTTACATCATTAGAAGATCCGGAAGTAGTCTTGCCATTGGTTTTTACGTGATAGTTTGATGGGAATTCGATTATAGCACTCTTATCGTCTCCTCCAGCTGAAATATTTGTGCCACTTGGTAACGGTTTAGTATCCCCTTCTCCATTTATAAATTTGTAGTTATCTTTATCTGTAATTGTTGCTGTGTCCATTGGTTCGCTAAAATAAATAATCACTTTATCTCGATTTGTTGAATCATCTCTAAGTTTTGCATATATACCTACTCCCTTTGGAGAAACATCGTCATTTCCATTTATTGTATATGTGTAATCATCCATTGTATTTGGAGAAGATGCTGTATCTATTATATTCTTTATTGTTAAGGTATACTTAGAGCCAGTTAATCTCCAATCATCATTTGAGTCATCAGGGTCATATTTATATAATTTTATATTATAGGTGTCTGTATTTCCGCTATCATCTTCACCGGAAGCGCTGTATATATCTTTAATGTGATTAGTTATATCTATGCCTTTGCTATCTTTTAATTTGTAATTTGATATATTAGTAGCATAGCCGTAATCAACATCTTTGCTGAATCTTACACGGATAGTCTCACTGTCCACGATTGAAATACTATCAACTTCAGGTTTAGTTTCATCTCTGACATCTTCAAAGCTTATTCTAGTATCTTCCTCAACTTTATTTCCAAAAGCATCTTTAACATCATCACTTATATATAGTATATTTGACCCAGTCTCAATGGTTCCATCACTTATATGCTTTAATTTTATTACAGTATCATCCTCATCTGTTTCAATATATGCTCCATCAATTTCGCTTAATTTCTTATTATTTATTTTATAATTTGAAAGTTCCTTTGCGGTTTGAATATCCATAGGTCTATCAAACGTAACATAAACTTTTCCACTGGATACTTCCTTTACAGATTTGACTCTTGGATTACTATCCATATCATCTACATCAAAATCTTCTGTTGTTTCCCTTAATGTAAATCCAGCTGCATCTGATAACACTCCATTATCATTGTCTCCTTCTGATATTGTGAGCGTATGACTTCCACTTTCAATAGATGAATCAAAGTAGAACACAACCTTATTTGACCATGTTCCAGTTGGTCCATAGGAACTGTTTTTTACTTTTACGCCATCTTTAATTTCGCTATACTGTGAATTTACTCCGTAGTTTCCAATACTATGTCCATCAATCTTAAATTTGCTTTTTAATTCACCTATAGTTTTCATATTAACAGCTTCTGAAAATTCTACTGTTAGTTGACTATTACCTTCTACAGATACTTTTTTTAAGGTAGGAACTGTAGTGTCTGAAAATGTAACATCTTCTTCAAATCCATCAATAGAATCCTCTTTATCTTCAGTCATAATACCTCTTTTAACTGTAACTGTGACATCATCATATTGCTTTCTTGGATTTGCAAGTGTTATTAAAACAGTATTATCATCAACTTTAGTAGCACAGGCTCCATTTTCATCTTCAGCCACACCATCATCAAGTTTAGTTAGCTGTGTTCCATCTATTTTGTAATTTGTTACATCTTCAGCTGAATCCTCATCAACATCTTCATTAAAGTGAATCTTTATTTGATTCAAGCTTATTGCTTCTATTGACTCGACTGTCGGATCATTGTCTCCAGAATTTATTGGACCTTTGTTACCAACCGCATCATTTATATCATACACTATTGATTCCGAAACAACACCAGTTCCTCCTAGAACATTTAGATCGGTTTCTTTAGTTGCCTTTGTCCTAATATAATCTATAGCATTATTTGTAGAGGAAGTCCCATCTTTATCAACTAATACTAATGGGGCAACCGATTTACCTGCTAAAGCTGATGCTACCAGTGCATCTGCGTATCCATCACCACTTGCGTTAGTAACAAACAACTTATCAGATTTTAAATCTGAATCAAATTCATGCAATACATTCATATTAGTTTCAAATCTATTAGATCCACCATTAACCCTATTAGTGGCATCTAGAGCATTATACATATAGTCATTTATGACATTGTCAGTTCCAACTACTGTAACTCTTGAATTATTAGTCTTTACAAAGTCTATTACTGGTCTCATCGAATTGATGTCATTGTTTCCTAATAATAATATTTGACCTTTAGCTGCTGCAACTGGAGCTACTGATAAAGCATCGGAAAATCCTCCGCCCCCAACTAAAAGAACATTGCTCGCATCTACTCCTAAATCAACTAATTTTTTGGCTACTGCTACGTTAGTTTCATATCTATTTGATCCTTGAAGCTCTATTAAATTATAGCCATAGTTTCGTAAACTATTTCTTACCCACTGACTTATAGAGGCATCTCCACCTATGATATATATATTTGCTGGTCTTAATGAATCCAATGCAGACTTAGCATCATCATTTAACACCTTAGAATTTGTTAAGATTATTGGTGCATCTAATTGTTTTGCTAGTGGTGATGCACTTATTGCATCTGCATAACCTTCACCTGAAACTAGTATTACGTCCTTCGCACCATCAGGCCAGTTTGCTTTTGCAACTTGAGCCGCAGTTGCATATCTATTTTCACCACTTGTCCTTGTAACTCGCCCTGCTGACGCATAAACAGGACTAGCTACTGAAGTTGAAGCTAACACTAAAGATGTTAGAGTAGCACTAGCAAGTGCTCTTGTACCTTTTTTACCCATATTACAGCATCCCCCCAGATACAAAAATTTTGATTTCTATGGTACAAAATCAAAAATATAACCAAGATTTTTTATATATTGCTTGGATTCTTTTCTAAATTATACCACTTAATCCACAATATATCTATATGGATAAAAAATCTTCTTTCTATGGCTTATCTTTTTCAGATTTTATTAAAGTTGAAGGCCGTGCTAATTAATTCAGCACAGCCTTCACATAATGATTTTTATTCAATCGTAATTAAAATATTCTCTTCATTACTATCAACAATTACAGTGCACCCATCATAGACTTCCCCAGCGATTATCTTTCTAGCAATGCTTGTTTCCAAAGTATTTTCAATATATCTTCTTAGTGGTCTAGCTCCATAAACCGGGTCATAGCCCTCTTCAGCTAAAAGTTCCTTTGCAGCTTCAGTAATCTTCATAGTGATATTTCTATCGTGGAGTCTCTTTCTCACATCTTGAAGGAATATATCTATTATTTTCTTAATTCCCTCACTATTTAACGGTCTAAATAGTATTATATCATCTAATCTATTTAAAAATTCAGGCTTAAATCTTCTCTTCATTTCATTCATTACATCAGTTCTAATATTTTCGTCTATAGAATTCTCGCTCTTGTTTTCAAGGAGATAGTTACTCCCTATATTAGAAGTCATGATTATTATTGTGTTCTTAAAATCTACGGTTTTTCCTTTGTTATCGGTCAGTCTTCCATCGTCCAATATTTGAAGAAATACATTAAACACGTCTTCATGAGCTTTTTCTATTTCATCAAATAGGATTACTGAATAAGGTTTTCTTCTAACCGCTTCTGTTAACTGTCCGCCTTCTTCATATCCTACATATCCTGGAGGCGCTCCTATAAGTCTTGATACTGAATACTTTTCCATGTATTCAGACATATCTATTCTTATAATATTTTCTTCACTATCAAAAAGGTTTCTAGCTAAGGTCTTTGCAAGTTCAGTTTTTCCAACTCCAGTTGGTCCAAGGAATATAAAGGAACCTATTGGTCTTTTTTCGTCCTTCATTCCAGCTCTTGCTCTAATAACTGCATTCGATACACTTCTTGTTGCTTCATCCTGACCTATGACCCTCTTTTGCAAATCTTCTTCTAGTTTTAATAGTTTTTCCCGTTCTCCTTCTACAAGCTTAGATACTGGAATTCCAGTCCATTTAGCTACTATTTCAGACACTTCATTCTCCGTTACTTCTTCTTTTAGTAGAGCTACTTCATAATTTTCCTTCATTTCTGTTTCTTTTTGACTTATTTCTGCCTCAAGTTTTGGTATAAGTCCATATCTTAATTCTGCTACTTTATTTAAATCATATTCTCTTTCATATTTTTCAATATTTCCTCTTGCCTCATCCAATTGTGCTTTTAGATTCCTTATCTCAAGAATATGGCCTTTTTCTTTATCATACTTAGCAGTCATTTCATCATTTTTTTCTTTAAGCTCTGCAAGTTCCTTATTTAACATTTCAAGTCGTGCTTTCGATGCATCATCAATTTCCCTTGACAAGGCTTCTTTTTCCGTTTCTAATTGGAATAGCTTTCTTCTAACCATATCTAATTCAGTTGGAAGGGAATCTATTTCACTTCTTATCATTGCACCAGCCTCATCTATTAAATCAATAGCCTTATCTGGCAGAAATCTCCCTTGAATATATCTATCAGAAAGTTTTGCTGCTGCTACAATAGCAGAATCATGTATTCTAATACCATGGTGTATTTCAAATCTTTCCTTTAAACCTCTTAGTATAGAGATAGTATCTTCTACAGTAGGTTCATCTACTGATACTTTTTGAAATCTCCTCTCTAATGCCTTATCTTTTTCAATATATTGCCTATATTCATCAAAGGTAGTTGCACCTATACAGTGAAGTTCTCCTCTTGCAAGTAATGGTTTAATAAGATTACCTGCATCCATGGCTCCTTCAGTTTTTCCCGCTCCAACTATTGTATGAATTTCATCTATAAATAATATTATTCTCCCGTTAGAGCTTTGTACCTCTTTAAGTACAGCTTTTAATCTTTCTTCAAACTCTCCTCTGTACTTAGCACCGGCAATTAATGCTCCCATATCTAATGAGAATATTATCTTATCTTTTAATCCCTCTGGTACATCTCCTCTTACAATTCTTTCAGCGAGTCCTTCTACTATAGCAGTTTTACCTACTCCCGGATCTCCAATTAATACTGGATTGTTTTTAGTTCTTCTCGAAAGGATTCTGACAGTCCTTCTTATTTCTTCGTCTCTTCCTATAACAGGATCTAATTTATGTTTCTTAGCTAACTCAACTAAGTTTGTTCCGTACTTAGATAATGCATCATAAGTTCCTTCAGGATCTTGAGTGTCAACTCTTTGACTTCCCCTCACTTGAGATAATATTTTCATAAACTCGGAATCTTTTATGCTAAATTTAGCTAATATACTTCCTACTACACCTTTTTTATCTATATCCATAATGGCTAACATAACATGCTCTACACTTATATAGGAGTCTTTAAATTTTTCAGCTATTAAGTTTGCATTAACTAAAACTTCTTCTATTCTTCTAGTTGCATATACTCCAGAGCTTTGCGCCCCTTCACCTAAAATCTTAGGTATTTTATTTAATTGAAGATGTATATCTTGCTTCAATTCTTTTAAATTTACACCCATTTTTTCAAATATATTAGGTACTAATCCATCTTCTTGATTTACTAATGCCGAAAATAGATGAATTACATCTAATTGTTGGTGATTGTATTTTACCGCTGTTAATTGAGCGTCATTTAAACTTTGCTGTACTCTTATAGTCATTTTTTCTATATTCATAATTCATCTTCCCTTCTTATGTAGTTATTTTACTTCTTAATTAGATAATAATACAAAAGTCAAAGAAAGTCAAAGTTCAATTTTTATTATCTATTTCTATTTTAATTTTTATGTTTTTGTGATTTTTAGTTTACTTTAGATTAACTTTACATAATATTATAATTGTAATCTTAAACTATAGTACGTGCTCTTCCTTTTTTAGTTTTGTGAGAAATGAAGAGTTTATACGTTTACCGGTAGTTATAAGTCTCATAGACTTAAAAACACCTAAAAAGCATACCATACTTTCTAGGTGTTTTTAATTTCGTAATCTAATTACCTTTGTTATTTTAACCAAAGAGGACACTCAATCCTATACCATTAATTTATAAGTATTTTTGAATCTCAGAATTCTATTTTTCCCCACTATACCATTTTTTAATAATTACTACACTTTCATCACTTGGATAATAAAGCTTATCAGTACTGTTATCTCCTATAGCAAAAATAGAGATTCCTAAAAGCCAAGGCTCATTTTCAAAGGTTTTTCTATAGGCTTCAAAGCAATTAGCTTGCTCAACGTTGTTTAAAACAGTATTTGATGTTGGATCCCAAGGGTGAAATGATGCATTATTAACCCTCGGAAAACCAAGTTCTCCAAAGAAAATTGGTTTTTTCCATTTATCATAGAAATTTTTTATTTCCTGTTTTACATTTTGCTTTCTATTATTTATTTGTGTACTTTCTATAGCACTTATTAGATTATCTACTGTATCTGTTCCTACAGTTGTATTATTGTCTGTAAGTTCAAAATAAGCTGCAATAGAGATAAAATCTAACTTTGAGAATAGTCTGTTATTTAGTTTGCTTTGATACTTACTAGTTAACTGTGGATCCCAATCAGCAGTATACCAAAAATTAGTTCTATACGTTACTAATCCTCTATAATTGCTTCTAACAAAATCTATGGTATCACACCAACTATTTTCTTCAGGCTCTATCATGACAAAGTTTGATCCTATATTTAATGCTTGTACATTATAGGGATTTGCAACATCATCTATTAGTGTTTTTAAAACACTTGTTTTCCAGTTAGAAAAGAACTTTTTCATGTCCTTTGGAGTCCATTCTGTTTCATTTTTATTTCCTCCATCTATCCATGGGTAGGGCTCTAGTATTACATTTATATTTTTATCCTTCAACTGATTAATTAAACTTATGGCTTTATCTTCGCTTAACTTATCAATAGTCATTTCACTTGTATCACTGCTGATATTTATAAATACAGGAATATTTAAGGTATTAAGCTGGAGCTTATCTATGTCACTTAATACCTGATCAATACTATAACCGTAAGACAAGTTACCAGATTTAATCTTAGTTTGAAATTTTTCATTTAAAGATTTACTATTATTTCTAATATTAAAATGTAATTTATGTTCGTTTTTTAATTGCTTGCCATTATTAGAATGAACTTCATTTCCTATATTTAATATGTAATCTTCACCTAAGGTATATCCACTTTCAGGAGCTGTTACCATAACTGTTTTATTATCCTGACCTAATTGAATTTCTGCATTGACTTTGCTACCTTTACTGTCGGTTACTGTAATAGCCTGCTTAGTTAAATCATCATAACCTAGTTCTTTACTAAATTTAATTGTCCAAGTTTTCTTTGAATCTACTGTTTGATTATCCGTAAAATCTGCAGCTTGTACCTTATTAAAAGAAAGTACAAGTACACTACAAATAACTGTAATTAAAATTTTATTTTTCAATTTTTTTATCCCCCTATTCCCTAAGTTCCATATATATTATAAATGTTTTAGTTAAATATGTCCATTTATTACAAGGTAATGCAATTAATCATAAATCCCTCAAGTTTTAAATTCATTACTTAATTCTATAAATTATTCAATTTGTTTTTATCTTGACTAAAAACACAAATGATTATTACTTATTAAATTTTCTATATCTAGCCTCTACCTTTAAATAATTTAACAGCTTTCTATTGAGCTATATACTATTACAAAAATGATCAAATTACTCTTTCTATCGAATATCTAATGTTTTTTAATTTTATTTTTGTTTACTTTTAAATTACTTTACATAATATTATAATTGTAAATATAATTCCGCGAATATTCTTATAGTAATTTTCTAAAAACACCTACAAGTCTCGCTACAGAGTATTTTCATGTAATTAGATTCATCTATTTTTATTATGTCTTCTTTACTATTAAAAGGTAACAAATTTGAAATATATACATAGAATAGAATTATAATTTTGTTCTAGGAGGATATTTATGTATCGATACCCTTACTTTGCTAGGACTCCTAACAGAAAAAGTTTTACTAAAGAAGAAGCTTTATGGATTGCCTGGTATCTTAATATAAAATTTGATAAGTTTGATGTTGAACAATTTAGAATTGGATTGAATGTTGAATTAGAGCACGGTACTGTCAACCCATTTACCAATATTACTAATGATGATCCGATTTTAACAGGCAAAATAACACTTGCTCATTTAAATGAATTCCCTGATTATTATAAAAGACTTACAAAGATGGAAGAAGAGGCAGAAAAATATTGGAAGCCTACAGATAAAGATAATTAAGTAATTTATAATCTATTACCCAACCTAATAAACAAGTGATTTTTATTAGGCGGTTAGTATATTTACTTAATAGGAGAATTAAAGTCTCAACAAATACACCAGTTATGGATATCATATTACTCTTCTAAATATTATAAAATGTAAATATAAAAAATTGACTTTGTATCTAAACAAAGTCAATTTTTTTCACATAATTATATTGAAGCAAATCTGCAAATATTTCATTTGATACTTTTCCCGAGGTCGATATTATTGTCATAGCAATTATAACGCTACTATTATCCTCTACGTTTATGTGAATGTCAGAAACTTCAAATCCCTTCTGAGCAATAGTTTCAAATATATCATTAACCTTACTCTTATCTTCTAAAATAGTATCTAATGTAATTTCTAATTCATAAACATTATCATTACTTCTCTGTTTCTTTATTTTCTTGTCTAGATTAAGTACATCTTTCAAAAAAAAGTAAATAATAAGAGTAGCTATTGAAGCTTGAATATAGAGGCCACTTCCCACAGCTAAACCTACGCAGGCTATAAACCATATAGTTGCTGCAGTGGTGAGCCCAACTACAGTTCTACCTTCCTTAATAATACTTGCAACTCCTAGAAAACCAATTCCTGATATAACCTGAGCACCTAATCTCATTACATCAACATTAGTTTCGTTTAATATATTGTAATCTATAGAGATTATTTGTACTAAGGCAGCACTTACGCAAACAACAATATGGGTTCTAAGTCCCATTGACATACCTTTTTTCTGTCTCTGATAGCCTATTAATCCACCTAAAAAACAAGCAATTATTATCTTTGCAAAATCATATAAATATATCATATTCTATCCATTCGTCACCTCCTATCTCAAGTATATTATTTATTATACCCATCATCGAAACTTAATCATTGTAAATTCCTTATTTTATAATATCAGTATTTTCAATATCATAATTAGAAAGGATGATTCTTATTCTTTCAAGAACCATCCTTCTAGTTAAAACGTTACTTTATTAATGATTTAATATCAACTGTTTTCTTAAGCATTCCATTTTCTTTTAAGAAATCTTGTGTTTTCTCTAATTCCTTAATATCATTATCTGTAATCTTAGAATCGAAATTATACCAGTTGTACATCTCTTTAACTTGATCTACAGTAAGCTTTGTTTCCTCCGCTGCTAACTTATATGTTTCTTCTGGATTTTCTTTCATAAATTTAAGACTTTTATCGTGAACAGACATATATCTTTTAACTATATCTGGGTGTTTTTCTATAAAGTCTCCTCCTGCTGCAATTACTATAGTAGCATCTAAAATTCCTTCTCCAGTCGTTATTATATGAGCCCCCTTTGAAACTGCCTGTTGAACAGCAGCACCAGCTACTAGAGCAGCATCAGCACTACCAGCCATTAAAGCTGAAACACCTTCTGGTATTCCCATATTAATGAATTGAACATCATTTACCTTCATATTACCATTTTTTAATGCTCCTAATAAAAGCTGATGTAGTATGGTGCCTTTCGGTCCCACTATTTTTTTTCCTTTTAAGTCAGCTACAGTTTTTATGTTTGGATCTTTACTTATAATTGTAAAAGCCTTTGGTGCCCTGCTATACATGCCTATTATTTTTATATTTACCCCATTAGCTGCAGCTAATATAACAGATGTTGCCCCTATTGCATTGCAAAAATCTAAAGAGCCTGCCGCAACTGCTTCAGTCATTTTTGACCCTTCTGTTATTTCAGGAAAAGTAACTTTTATATTGTCTTTTGAAAACTCATCTTCAAATAGATTTTTCTTCTTTTCTACAATTGAAGGAACATTTAAAGGTGCTTTAACATAGGATATATTTATGTTTGAAACCTTACTTTCTTGAGCCTTATTGCTTGAGGTTTCTGTTCCTGATGTTGATTTTGCTCCGCATCCAACTAGAGCTGTACTTGTAATAAGAGCAGCACTTATTAGTGCACATAATTTTTTAGATATTTTCATTATAAATCCCCCTAAATATTTAATTGGTTATTCATTGAATAATCGCCCTAATAATCTCCCAAACTCTATGAAAGCGATTCACACTTTCCTACTTTTCCTAAATTGGAAGTGAAGAGCTGCTACGTCCCTGAATAACGATTTTCCCTAAAAGATAATGGTCAAATACACTTAGAAACCTGTTAATAAGCATCAGATGTTGTAAAACTCAATCTAATGTCAAGAAATTTGTTTATGTAAAAAATAGATTTAAGATATCTTCTCTGATCTGTAAGAACTCTCTACTGTTAAAATCTCTATAGTAGTCCAAGTTTACTGGTACTTCTTTAACAATCCTTCCCTTATCCATAACTACTACCTTTTGTCCAAGGTACACTGCTTCATCTACATCATGAGTTACAAATACTATAGTTTTTTTGTTTTCCAAGAAAATGTCTATAAACTCTTTCTGAAGTTTCCTTCTATTAAAGGCATCTAGTGCCCCCAAAGGTTCATCCATAAGTATTATTTCTGAATCGTAACATAAGGCCCTGCCTAATGCCACCCTTTGTGCCATTCCTCCTGAAATTTGATGTGGATAAGCATCTTTAAAATTTTCTAAGCCTAACATTTTTAAATACTTATGAACTGTATCATATACTAAGTTTTTATCCTTCTCTTTTATAAAAGGAAAAGCCATATTTTGTTCAACAGTAAGCCATGGCATAAGCCTTGGTTCTTGAAAAACTATACCTATTTTATTTTTTAGTGAGCTACCTATAAATTCTATACTCCCTTCAGACTGTTTTTCTAGTCCACAAAGTACTCTCAAAAGTGTGGTTTTACCACAACCACTTTTACCAACAATAGTTACAAAACTTTTGTCTTGTATACAAATATTTATATCTCTCAATACATCTATTTTCTTATCATTTATATCAAAGCTCTTGCACAAACTCTGTATCCTTAGCCCTGCCATGCTCCACCTCTTTTCCATAAGAAGTCATAAACTTTCTAGTTATCTCAATAAAACAATAGTCCACTATATACCCAATAATACCTATTGAAAAAATTCCTACTATTATGATATCAGGTCTTGAAAGCTGCTCTGCATCCATTATCATGTATCCTATCCCTGAAGAAGCTGCAATAAGCTCTGCTCCCATTAAAGATCTCCAGCTGTAACCTAGGCCCAATTGCATACCAGTTATTATTGAAGGAACTGCTTGAGGAAGTATAATCCTAAAAAAATTCTCCTTGTTGCTAAAACCTAGTACCTGTCCAACTTCTAAAAGCTTTTTATCGTAATTAGTTACTCCATTTAAAGTGTTTAAAAATATTGGAAAAAAAGTCGCTAAAAATATAACAGCTAACTTTGAGGTTTCTCCAATTCCAAACCATAATATTAAAATAGGAATAACTGCTAGAGGCGGTATGTGCCTCATAAATTCTAAAAATGGTTCAAAATAGTGTATGGATTTTTCTTTAGAACCTATAATTATAGCTAAAGGAAACGCCACTACAAAAGTTATAAAGAAGCCTACGAACACTCTTAAAAAACTAACGGCCAAGTGTCTTACTAGTTCGCCACTTCTGATTAATTCATAGGCAGTACCCCAAATTTCCCAAGGACTAGGTATTATATAATCATTAAATAACCTCAAAAATGATCCCGTACTCCATATGACAATAATAATCAGGGGTATTATTAAACCTTTTATTCTCCGCATATAATCACCCTTATTCAAAATATGTTGATTTAATATCTTCAAGTTGTTCTAAACCTCAGGATAGATGATTATTTTTCATAATAAAACTTTATTTCAAGCTTAATCTATTTGATTTCGAAAAATAAAAAAACTTTCCTGAAACCTCTCAAGGAAAGTTTAAATTTATCATAGCAAAAAAGTTATGATTAATCCTAGCCTTCCCTTCAGATTAGATAATTCCTTTCTGTTGGGCGTTGCTCCAGTAATCGTCGCATTCTCCAGAACAATTCCAGAGTACATGACTTTTTAAAATTTTCCATTATACTATAATTTTATACACTATGTTTATATATGTCAAATTAAAAACTACAAATAGTATTATTCATTTAGCAAATTTCATTTATTTTAATAAATTTATATTTTCTATCTATGAACTTATTAATAACTTGATGAAGCACAGACTTATCCGAATACTGATAATAAGGGTAACCATCCTTGTCTCTATATAGTTTTATATCATCAAACTCAATATAGGGATGATAAAAAAAGCTTGCAAGAGTATTTTTATTAATGCTATCTATCCTATTTAACATGTTATTACAGTCCAGTTTACCATCTATGTAGTTAAGTGGAGTTGGAATATATGTTATTTTTCTCCCGTAGTTATCTTTTCTAACTATTCCTTTATACTCAGTTATTCCTCCATCAATTGAGTAAGGCTCGTATATTATATTAAAATTCTTTTCAACAACCTCTAATTGAGCTGGAAGTATAGCATAATGAGGTGCTTCAAAAAATCCACACTGAATATCTAGTTTTTTTGCAGTTTCTAAGGCTTTATTTATTCTGTTTTGTGCATATTCTTTATTCTCTGGTATATTATCATTTTTACCCATGTGAAATTCTATCCCATCTATACTTTCTGAGTTGCCATATTGATGAGTATAGCCATGTAATCCTACTATCCCAACTTTATCTATAAGATAATCCATAGTAAAAATAAACTCTGAATTATATATACTATACTTTTGTGAAGGATCATTATCAATCTTTAATGCTTGATTTATGTACCTAGGAACCCAGGCCATATGAAAAGGTACTCCTTCCATATATAAAAACTCTGCTACTACTCTTAATTTCTCTAATGCTTCAGACGATCCATATATGCCACCTGCTGTAATATCTTCTAGTCTAATTAATGCTGGTAACCCATTGGTTTTCATCGTTTTAGACTGTGAATGCTCCCTATTATTATAGACACATATAGTATTATTTGTATAATCCCAGTGAGTTTTCAAATTAAATAGCTTAACAAAATCAAACATAGAAATATAAACTACATTATCATTAAAGATAACTCTTTTCTTTAACTTAATTTGTTTTCCATCCTTATTTAAGCTATTATTGCTAACACTTACTATTGCATTAGACTCACCTAAATTCAAATTTAACCTGTCATCCTCTTTCCTTATTTGTCCACCTAATTCCTTGATAATCTCAGTAACTGGAACATAATATCTGTTGTTTTCTACATATATAGGTAATTTTAAAGCTAAATTCGTACCCTCATACTTTAGATTTATATTTACCTTATCCATAGCTAATCCTTTAAAATTGGAAAAATCAATATTATTATCCTTTGTAAACACCTTATTTCCAATGAATTTCAGAAGATAAATTATAATGATAAAAATCAATATAAATAAAACTTTAAGTTTGTTTCTTATAATATGTTCCATAAAGTATCTCCCTTTCTTACTAGAATATTGATATCATAAACATATTTTCACCCTGCTACTAAAATTAATTCATATCAAATAAAAATAAACTATTATTACATTACTCTGCAATAATAGTTTATTTATTATATAATATATTTATTTCCTGCTATAAACCCTTATTATATTTTCATTTAATGGCTTCTTATTATCTATTTACTCTCATCTCATCCACACCAATATTAGGATTTTTATATCTTCCCTTGCTTTTAGTGCCTTTACCGTATTGAATTGCTCTAACTGGACAAAGATGAATGCAAGCTAAGCATTGAGTGCACTCTTTTCCCCACTTAGGCTTTCCCTCTACCTTTATGGTCTTACAATTGCATACGCTCTCACAAATACCACAACCTGTACAGCTATCATCTGCATAAAATTTTTTCGTATTTGCAGCACCTTTGTTAAATAAAGGATTTATTACACCGGTTAAAATACTAGGCATAGCCCCTTTTACAATTTGGAATATATCCTTTTTTCTTCCTTCTATAACCTCGTTTATATTTTTTAAAGTTTCTTCTGTTGCTAGAAGTTTTTTTTCTTCTACTTCTTTTGAATCAACATTACCTATAATAATGTAATTATTAGGCATCGATATAGAAAAACCACTATTTAAATTTAGATTCTTTTTCTTTAAAGAAGTACTTACAACTTTCATTGTATTTCCTATATTTTCACCACAGGTTGCTACAGAAAAAATATAGTTGTCTCTATAATTATTAAGTTTTAGTTTTTTAATAAATTCAAGAACCATCTTTGGTGGCCCCCAAGCATATACCGGATAGACAAAACCGATAACTTCATTATCCTTGAGATCATACTCGAAATTGTCACACTTACTATTTAATTCTGATGCTATGGAAATCAATTTTCCATCATTATGTTCTGCAATATTTTTGGCTACTTGCAAGGAATTTCCTGTTCCAGAAAAATAAAATATCATACTATTCTCCTCTTATTTTATATTAATCATTCCCATTATAGCACATAATAGCACATATATTTCCATCAACTAGGGTTCTATTATTTTAGTTTTTATATTCCTCAATATTTCATTTCATATGCTTATTTTACTGGCAACCTAACCTCAAATACAGTTCTATCATTATTACTATAGGCTGATATCATTCCCTGATGAAGCTCTATAATATTTTTTGTAATGGATAGCCCTAATCCAGAACCACCTATATCGCTGTTTCTTGATTTTTCTACTCTATAGAATCTATCAAATATATGTGGCAAGTCTATTGATGGTATTGATTGTCCGTAATTTACAACTTGAACTACTGCCATATTCTCTTCAATTTTTGTTGTTACATCAACGTAAAGGCCATCTCTTCCATACTTAATTGCATTAGATAGTAAATTTTCGAAAGCTCTAACTAATTTCCCTGCATCTGCATTTACTATTAGCTTATCTTCTGAAAAATTAATTCTTGATTTCATATTTGCAATCTTAAATTGATATTCAAAATATGCAACCACTTGACCTAATAATTCTACTAAATTAATATCAGCTTTATCTAGATTTATAGTGTTATTTTGCATTTTAGTAAGTTCAAACAAATCATTAATAAGCAAATTTAAAGCTTTCGCTTTTTCAAATGCTATATTTGCATAATATCTCAGTTTCACTTCATCTTTATATTTATCGGTATCAATAATTTCTAAATAACCTATTATAGAAGTTAATGGAGTTCTTAAATCGTGAGAAACATTAGTTATTAAATCACTTTTAGTTTGTTGTGCTTTTCTTTCCTCTACTGTTATCTCTTTAAGCTGCTTTGAAATATTATTTATATTTTTCACCAAATCTTTAATATCACCTTTTGACTTAACTTCTATTAATCTATCCAAGTCACCGTTAGTCATTATTTCAGTTTCATCTATAATAGCTGCTAGACTTTTAGATTTTCTATATGTTATAAACAAGTATAGTAACGCAAATAATACTAATTCAATAATTATATATATATAATCTCCAAGCATCCGAAACTTAATAATTCTCCAAAACTTAAAAATATAATTAACAAGTTGAATTTTAGTGTTTATGTATAAATAAGATAATATTTTACTACTTACAACTAAAATTATGAAAGTTAACAATGCAGCAGTTACTGCCTCAACTAATGACGTTAGCCAAAATTTATAGAATCTTTTATTTTTCAATTTTATAACCAACTCCCCATACAGTGTGAATTACCTTATTACCTTCCATATGATGTTCTATCTTATCTCTAAGTCTGCTCATATGCACCATAACAGTATTATTAGATTGATAATATCTTTCCTTCCACACCTTTTCAAAAATTTCCTCTGCACTAAAAACTCTTCCTCTATTTGTAGCCAATAAATAAAGTATTTCGAACTCTCTTGCTGTTAAATCTACTTCTTTATTATCTACTATTACCTTGTGTTTGCTCTTATCTATAATCATTGATTCAATTCTTATTAAGTCGTCTGAAACCTGCATCTTAGTATTTAAGAAATATGCCCTTCTAAGTAATGCTCTTACCCTAACCGTAAGTTCCAATTGATTAAAAGGCTTACATACATAGTCATCCGCACCAGTCATAATACCTTGAATTTTATCCATATCCTCCGCTTTTGCACTTAACATAAGAATTGGTATGTTATACTTTTCTCTTACTCTTCTGCAAACTTCGAGTCCGTCAATGCCTGGCATCATTATATCTAAAACTATTATATGAATTTCTTCCCCATCTAATATTTCTAAAGCCTCTTCTCCACAGCCTGCCTTAAAAACACTGTATCCTTCATTTCTAAGATTTATTTCTAACAAATCTCTTATTTCTTTTTCATCGTCTACTACAAGAATATTGCTGTTCATTTACTCCTCCAATTGTATGATTATTTTCCTAAGTACTCCTCTAACGTAATTCTATTATCATAAATGTACCTAGCAGCTTCTTTCCCAACATATCTAATATGCCAAGGTTCATATTCGATACCCGTTATATTTTTCTTTCCATAAGGATATCTTATAATAAAACCAAATCTATAGCAATTTTCTTCAAGCCAATCTGCTTCTTTTGTTCCTTTTACAAGATATCCATTTTTATTAGTAACATCAATACATAGCCCTGTTTGATGTTCGCTAAATCCAGGTTTAGCTACATATGCATCTGCAAGCTTCTTTCCTTCTGATTTTACTCTATTGGTATAGGTGCTCACCTGTGATTTATATGATCTGTAACCTGAATTACCAAGTAATATGACCCCTTCATCTTTCGCCACACTTACTAATTTCTCCAAAGGATCTGCAATAATTCCTGCTACATGCTTTTCTTCCTGGCCTACTCCAGCGGTAAATGGTATATTTGGTATAGTTAAATCTTCTGGTTTAAAGTCTTTACTTAAAGCATGCTTGCTATTTACTAATATTAGTTCTGCCTTGGCATTAATGCTGCTTGAATTTACTAACAACTTATTTTTTTCATTTAAATTATGTTCACTTCCGTTAAAGTTTGTACCTTTTAATTCTAAAGCTATATACCCAATTATATACCATAGCCCACACATTACTATAACAAATGCTAAAACCCTTTTTAACCCTTTTTTCATACTCTCTACTCCTCTTCTAACAATCTAATCTCATTGTAGAAGATAGACTTTACAACAATTATAAGAATTTCTTAAGAATTCTTAAGTTTTTTTGAATCCAAATATTTCGATAGACATATTCTGTTAAACACCTTAAAATATAATATGGAATTACTACAAGAAAAAAGACGGAGGAAAATATTATGTTACAGTCACATTTAGGAGTATTTGCTGCACTTGCAACTGCAGTATGTTGGACAGTTACTGCAGTTGCCTTTGAATCTGCAGGGAAAAAAGTTGGTTCACTGAGTGTAAATTTAATAAGACTACTTATAGCCTTTGTATTACTTTCAGGCTTTAATTTCTTCACTAGAGGAATGCTTTTACCGGTGGATGCATCAGGCTTTGCATGGTTATGGCTTCTCTTATCAGGATTAATAGGCTTTGTTTTAGGGGATTTATTTTTGTTTCAAGCCTATGTAGAAATTGGTTCTCGTATATCTCAGTTAATAATGTCTATAGTACCACCGATAACTGCAATAACAGGTTATTTATTAATGGGAGAAAAAATAACACTATTAGGTTTTATAGGAATGATTACAACAATTGTGGGCATTGCTCTTGTTATACTAACTAAAGGCTCTGATGATAAGAAAATTACCTTTTCCCATCCTATAAAGGGATTGATATATGCCCTATTAGGTGCACTAGGACAAGCATTTGGACTTGTTTTCAGTAAATTTGGTATGGGTTCCTACAACCCTTTTGCCGCTACTCAAATTAGAATCATAGCAGCAATTGTCGGATTTTGTATTGTTATTACTGCCAGAAAATATTGGGGAAATGTGTTTACTGCGATAAAGGATAAAACTGCAATGAGAAATATAACTATTGGATCATTTTTTGGTCCATTCATTGGTGTATCTTTATCACTACTTGCTGTTCAGCATGCACCTACAGCTATTGTTTCAACAATAACCTCAATAACACCTATATTGATCATACCAGCTTCTATATTTATATTTAAAGAAAAAATTGTTCCTAGAGAAATCTTTGGATCTGTTATAGCCCTAATAGGTGTTGCATTACTATTCTTATAGATGCTATAAAAAGAATATCTACGATATTTCACAAGCTTGTTTTATATACAAGCAGAAATAATTTTAGACAACTAAAAACCCCTTAAATAAACTCTTATTTAAGGGGTAAAATATCAACCTATTTTATAATTGTAATATTTTCTGCTTGTGGTCCTTTTGGTCCGTTAACTACGTTAAAAGAAACCTTTTGACCTTCTTCAAGTGATTTGTAACCATCTGAATTTATTTGAGAAAAATGTGCAAAAACATCTTTTCCATCTTCTCCTGTAATAAATCCAAATCCTTTTTCTGAGTTAAACCATTTAACTGTACCATTCATTGATGTGTACCTCCGAAATTTTATTTTTCTTAAACTCTTTGTAATAATTCACGAATAAAATCTCGATACTGCAATACTATTTATTGTAAGTATTTGTTGAAATATATTTGTGTTAAAATTAATTACGATTTATTTAAGCTGTTTTTAACTATACCACTTTTTATCACATAAAGCAAGTTATTTTAATATTTTTTTATTTTAATATTTTTTATTTTAATCCACATAACTCACTGGCACACTAATTATTCCAAGTTCTTGCGCTGCTGCATACTGATCATGTCCCGAAACCATTACCATACTTTCTTTCTTCACAACAATTGGTTTATTGAATTTATTGTTACTTTTCATATAGCTTATCGCCTTGTTCCTTGCACGTTTTATAGACAAATCTTCATTTTCATTTATTATAGTCGATATATCTATTATTTCATCTGTTCCAGATGGTACTTCGTAATTTAGATCTATCTCCCCATTCTTATCCTTTGGTAAATTAAATATTTTTATCGATGTTGCCTCCACTGCTATAAAAGGGATGCCCTTACTATTTACGCAGGCTTTTAGTTTACCTTTAATTACAAAATAATTTACATCCTTCATACCTATTGATGCATTTTTCCAATATTCCTTTTTTACAATAACCTTACAAAATGATTCCTTGTTATCATAAGTGCCTACTTTAAATACTAAGCTAACATCTCCATTTTCTAATTTACTTGCCTTTGTAGATATTCCTTTAATAGTAATCTCGCCTTGATTCATAAATCGAATCCTCCTTTTAATTATCTATAATTTTTTAACTTCATTCTAAAGTTCCAAAAATAAAACACCTAGAAAGTATATCCTACTTCCTAGGTGTTGTTAACTAATGCTATATTTAACTCTATATTCATTTTTTGAAAAACTACGCAATTTATAGTAGTAGTAACACTACGTTCACTCTTAACGGATTCGAACATTTTAGAATGTGTTTCAAATGTACAAACTTTATCCTTATAAGTTAACATAGCCTTCACCACCATTCATTATATTTTAGATTATTCATTAGTATTTGATAATTTTTATTAAATTAAACACAGATTTTTGTCTTTTTTAAACTCTTTGCTTTTAAATACATTGTATCATTATACTTATAAATCTACAATGTAAAATTAATGAATATAGAATCTATATTCTAAAATCCAGTTTTATATTACTTTATCTTGCATTTTTTATCATGTTTTAGCTTGTTATCATTTTTAACTTATATAATGTTTAATTTATCGACTAGGCTAATCAGTTCTCTAATATACTTCATTGCCCTCTAATTATGCAATTAATCTTCCTCCCCTTATCTTATACAATATAATCCTTAAACATTTATAATTATTTAATGAGTGATTTTATTACAGAATATAAAAACTAATTTATTATAAATATTTTGTCTAAACTTTTTATACACCCCCCTAAAAATTCAGTTCATGTCGTAAATATATATAGAAAAACAGGATAAAAAATTTTAGGAGGAATTAACATGAAAAAAATAGCATTATTTGTTACAGCTCTTACTGTATCTTTAAGTTTAGGAGGAAGGGTATTCGCAGATACTAATACTGCAACACTTGCAGATGCGGCGGGTATAACACCTGATAATACTATATTGTACCCTATTGATAAAGCTGTAGATGATTTAAAGATCAGCCTAGCTTCTGGAGATGACAGTAAAGCTGAAGCCTTGGTAGATGTAGCGGAAGAGAGACTTGGAGAAAGTGAAGTAATGGCTGATAAGGGAAATACTGAACTTTCAACTCAAACATTAACAGAATATACCGATAAGATGACTGAAGCTCAGGATAAAATAGGTGAAGCTATAGATACTACTTCTAGTAATACTACAGGTAGTACTACAGACAGCTCTATAAAATTAGATGAGCTAGAAAAATTAGAAACAACAATAGCTGATAGACAAACAAAATCAATTGAAGTTCTAAAAAATATAGAAAGCAAACTTTCTGGAAATGCAAAAGAATCTTTATCACTTGTTATAGAAATGCAAACAAAAAAGAAAGAAGCAATTATAGCTGTTGCTAAAGAAAGACAAGCATTACTTGAAGTTAAAAAATCAGTAGAAACAGCTGAAAAGAACCTAGAAGAGGCTAAAAAAGCTGGTGACGAGCAAGCAATAAAAACTGCTGAAGATGCATTAAATCAAGCAAAGCAAGCCCTAACTACTCAAAATGAAAAATTTACTCAAGTAGTTACAGCAAAGAAAGAAGCCATGAAAGGTGGAGTAGGTCAGTTAAAGAAAGAAGCTAAAAAGGACCAAAAAGAACAAACTACTGATGAAGCAAGCTCCACAAATAATACTAGTTCAGAAAATCAAAGCACAACAGGAACTACTCCATCACAAAGTAACGAAACTACTACAAATACTAGCACAGATACAAATACTACTGATACTACAAATACTACTGATGCTACAAATACTACTGGTACTGCTAGCACTTCTACTCAAGAAACTCCTAGCAGCGCTACTACTACTACTACTACTACTACAAACAGCACTAAAACTGATGTAAAAGTAAAAGAGAACAATGGCCAAGAGGTAAAAGAGTCTAAAGAAGCTACTATTAAAGAAAACAAAGGTCAAGAAATAAAAACTAACAAGGATACTACAGTAAAAGAAAATAAGAGTCAAGAAGTAAAAGAGACAAAAGAAAATAATTCTAAACACTAGTGAATACAATAAAATGTTTTGTTTAAAGCAAATTAAAAATACCAATATCCTTTAATTAAGGGTATTGGTATTTTTTATAGCTATGAGTTTATCCGATGACTACCCGCTCTAATACTCCAATTACACTCTGTGAAAGCGATTCACACAAAATCAGAGATTTTGATTCTCTGATTTTCTTCAAGGTTGGAGTAAAGAGCGGCTACGCCCCTGGATAACGATTTCTAAGCATCAGGTGGAGTTAAAACTCCAGCTGATGCCAAGAACTCTGTTTATGACTCTTACTAAGAGACCTTTTCGTGCTTGCTTTATAGGTAACAAAATTTATAGGCATTTTTTCAATAAAAATAGTTCTAAGTATCGGATGAAGTAAATTCTACCTGATACTTAGAACTAGTTATCAAGATACATGGCGCTTTACATACACTTTAAGAAAAGAATCTGTAGCCGTAAATAGTCTATTCTGTAATTATCTTATGAATTAATACTGGTTTTTTAGCATCGCTGCTGATAGAAATATTTTCATAAATTTTAGTTTTTACACTCTCTACATCTTCACGATTTGCATAGATAGTTACAAGGCTTTCACCTTTTTCTACCTTGTCTCCTACTTTTTTACGAAGCATCAATCCTACAGCCAAATCAATTGTATCCTCTTTTGTAGCTCTGCCTGCGCCTAGAAGCATTGCTGCAATACCAATTTCATCAGCTACCATATTAGAAATAACACCACTTTCTAGTGCTGGAACCTCAATTTGATATTTTGCTTGTGGTAACTTTTCTGGGTTATCTACAACTGATGCATCTCCACCTTGGTTTTTAAGGAATACTTTAAATTTCTCTAAAGCCTTACCATTCTTTATTACTTCAACAAGTTTTTCTCTTGCTTCTTCTAATGTGCTTGCCTTTTTGGCTAATACAACCATTTGACTTCCAAGTGTTAAAACAAGTTCTGTTAAATCTTCTGGGCCTTCTCCCTTTAATGTATCAATAGCTTCTTTTACTTCAAGTGCATTACCGATAGCAAATCCTAGCGGTTGAGACATATCAGAAATTATTGCCATTGTATTTCTGCCTACATTGTTACCAATCTTAACCATTGCATGTGCTAACATTTCTGCATCTTCATCTGTTTTCATAAAAGCACCTGCACCAGTTTTAACATCTAGAACTATTGCATCAGCTCCTGCAGCAATCTTTTTACTCATGATAGAACTAGCGATTAATGGAATTGAATTAACAGTTCCAGTTACATCACGAAGTGCATATAATTTCTTATCTGCTGGAGTTAAGTTACCACTTTGACCAATAACAGCAACTTTATCACGATTAACTAATTCAATAAATTCATCTTTAGTAATCTCTACATGGAAACCATCAACAGATTCTAGCTTATCAATAGTTCCTCCAGTATGGCCTAAGCCACGACCAGACATTTTAGCAACAGGCACATCTAGAGCAGCAACAAGAGGCGCTAATACAAGTGTTGTTGTATCACCTACACCGCCAGTGGAGTGCTTATCTACTTTTATACCATCAATTGCTGATAAATCAATAGTTTCTCCAGAGTTAACCATTGCCATTGTCAAATCTGCACGCTCACGGTCATTCATATCTTGAAAATATACAGCCATTGCAAAGGAACTTGCTTGATAATCAGGAATTGTTCCTTTAGTATAGCCGTCTATGAAAAAATTAATTTCTTCTGTTGTTAATTCTTTTCCATCACGTTTTTTTGCAATTATATCTACCATTCTCATTTTTTATTACCACCCTTTTTATATTAATTTTTGTAAAAAGCTTTCGCCATACTTTGGCATTTGTATATTGAAGTTATCAGCGATTGTTGCACCTATGTCAGCAAAAGTTTTTCGTATTCCTAAATCTTTCCCTTCCTTGAATTGTTTTGAGTAAGCAAGTAATGGGACAAATTCTCTTGTATGATCTGAACCACGATAAGTTGGATCATTTCCATGGTCTGCTGTAATTAATAATAAATCATCTTCTTGTAGTTTTTCAAATACTTCTGATAATCTTGCGTCAAATTCTTCTAAAGCATCTCCATATCCAATTGGATCACGACGATGTCCATAAGCTGCATCAAAATCCACTAAGTTAATAAAACTAATACCATGGAATTCTTCATCTAATAATGCTATTAATTTATCCATACCATCCATGTTTGATATAGTTCTAATTGCCCTTGTAACACCTTCTCCGTCAAAGATATCTGAAATTTTTCCAATTGCAATAGAATCTAAGCCTGCTTGCTGTAAATAGTTCATTACTGTTTCTCCAAAAGGTTTTAATGCATAGTCGTGACGATTTGAAGTTCTCTTAAATGTATCTACAGTTTTTCCTACAAATGGTCTAGCAATAATTCTTCCCAGTGTATATGGTTCCTCTAGTGTTAGCTTACGGCAGTATTCACAAATTTTATACAGTTCATCTAAAGGTATAATTTCTTCATTTGCAGCAATTTGAAGCACAGAATCTGCAGAAGTATATACTATTAGCTCCCCTGTTTCAAGCTGTCTTTCACCGAATTCTTTTATAATTTCAGTTCCACTAGCAGGCTTATTTCCAATAACTTTTCTTCCAGAGAAAGTTTCTATTTTTCTAATTAATTCATCTGGAAAGCCATCTGCGAAAACACGAAATGGTTTATCAATATGTAAACCCATCATCTCCCAATGGCCTGTCATAGTATCTTTTCCACATGAGGCCTCTTGCATTTTTCCAAAGTAAGCTTTTGGTTGAACAGCCTTTTCTACACCCTTAATTTCATGAATATTTGACACTCCAAGTGTTGCTAGGTTTGGTATATTTAAACCATTTTTCTTCTCAGCAATATGTGCTAAAGTATTAACACCAAAATCATCAAACTCATTTGAATCTGGTGTTTCTCCAATGCCGACAGAATCCATAACGATAATATGTATTCTTTTAAATGCCTTCATTTTCATTCCTTCTTTCATTTATTTTATACAGTTTTTTATTTATTTTATACAATTAATCCAACGATAGTTGCTGTTAACACACTTACTAGTGTTGCACCATATAGTAATTTTAGCCCGAAACGAGCAACTACATTTCCTTGTTCCTCATGAAGTCCTTTTACTGCTCCTGAAATAATTCCGATAGATGAGAAGTTTGCAAAGGAAACTAAAAATACAGAAACAATTGCTGTTGTTCTTGCAGATAAATGTATAATTCCACTTGACAACAAGTTCATCGCAACAAATTCATTTGATACTAATTTGGTTGCCATTATACTTGCAGCTTTTATCGATTCATTAAAAGGTACACCCATCAAAAATGCAAATGGAGAGAATACATATCCAAGAAAGTCCTGGAATGAAATACCGAAAACACCTCTGAAAATTGCATTAATCATAGCAATTATTGCTACAAATCCAACTAGCATAGCACCAACTATAATAGCTACTTTGAATCCATCCATAATATATTCTCCAAGAACTTCAAAGAAAGTTTGTTTCTTTTCTTCTTGGACTACTAAAATATCTTCTTCTTCTGTTACAGTGTATGGATTTATAATTGACGATATAATAAATCCTCCAAATAAATTTAAAACAAGTGCTGTTACAACATATTTTGGTTTTAAAAGAACCATATAAGAACCAACAATAGACATCGATACCGTTGACATAGCTGATGCACAAAGAGTGTATAGACGATGTTTTGGTAGTAAACCAAGTTGTTTTTTTACTGAAATAAATACTTCTGATTGACCAAGAATGGCTGATGCAACTGCATTATAAGATTCTAGCTTACCCATTCCATTAACTTTGCTTAAAACTAAACCAATATATTTTACTACAACCGGAAGTACTTTCCAATATTGCAAAATACCAATTAAAGCTGAAATAAATACGATTGGTAAAAGAACCCCAATAAAGAATGTAAATTGGTTTTCATTAACTAGTCCACCAAATACAAAATTTACTCCTTCTGCAGCACACTTAAGCAATAGTTCAAACCCATTTGCTATTCCACCTACTAAAAAACTACCTACTTCAGTATTTAATAATATAAAACCTAGTATGAATTGTAAAATAACCATAGTTATTATAGGCTTATACTTCACCTTCTTCTTATCATAACTAGCAATCCATGCAAGTCCCAATACAACAACTAATCCTACGATTCCTATAATATACTTCATTTTGAAGTTCCTCCTTGTATGTTATAAGTTTATTATTACGATGTTATATAACGATTACAACAAAAAAAATTATGCTATAGATTTTTTTATTTATAACAATGACACTTAAATCGACTTTAACATCTAGCTTTGTATCTAAGATTAACAACTTATATACAAAGCTGGATGTTATTTTAAAATAGCAACTTCAAATAAGTTCTTAATATTTGCTATCACCGCTATTTGTTTCTCCAGTAACGATGGAAATACTTGCACTTGCACCTACACGACTTGCCCCAGCTTCAATCATCTTTATCGCATCTTCTCTACTACGAATACCGCCAGAAGCCTTAACTCCCATCTCTGTACCTACTGTTTTACGCATGAGTGCAATGTCTTCTGCAGTAGCTCCACCACTTGAGAATCCTGTTGATGTTTTTACAAAATCTGCACCAGCTTTTTTAGCGAGTTTACAAGCTCGTACTTTTTCTTCTTCTGTTAAAAGACAAGTTTCTATAATTACCTTCACCAATGCTTTTCCTTTTGCAGCTTCAACAACAGCCTTAATATCTTGCTCTACATAAACATCGTTTTTATCCTTAAGCTCACCAATGTTAATAACCATATCCACTTCTGTTGCTCCGTTTTTTATAGCATCCTTTGTTTCGAATGCTTTTGTTTCAGTAGTATTAGCACCAAGAGGGAACCCTATAACAGTACATACATCAACTCCGCTGCCCTTTAATTCCTCACTTGCTACTTTAATCCAAGTTGGATTCACGCAAACAGATGCAAACTCATACTTCTTTGCTTCCTCTACTAATTTTAGGATTTGTTCCTTTGTTGTGTCCGGTTTCAATGCTGTGTGATCAATCATTTTTGCAATATTCATTTTAAATCTCCTTTTACTCTTTTATTATAGTCCTATAATAAAACTTTTTTGAACATTTGTAAAGCACTCAATGAAATTTTGTTCAGAAAGTGATAAATTTTTTTACTTTCGTTTAAGTCTGTAAACTTTACAAAAAATATGCTTCTGTAATCCTTTTAGCTCAAACGATTACAGAAGCATACTTATAAATTTGATTACTATTTTCTTTGAACTATTTTGAAGTAGGTACTAGTCCATTTTCAATATTAGTAACTATTATAGTTAAAATCATATAGTACTCTTTTACTTTTCTAAGTCTTTTTTTGTAAAGGCTCCAGGTAAAATTTCTTCCATAGTTTTAACTATATATTCATTTTCATTTTTTCCTAAAACAATTGCAATATCATCTGAAGCAAATTCTGCTATTACTTGTCTACAAATACCACAAGGATATGTGTAGTCGTTTTCTACTCCTACTATGGCTATTGCCTTAATGGTTGTGTGCCCTTCAGATATTGCCTTAAATATAGCTGTTCTTTCCGCACAATTAGTTGCCCCATAAGATGCATTTTCTATATTACACCCTGTATATATTGTTCCATCTTCCATAAGTACAGCTGCTCCGACTTTAAAGTTAGAATAAGGAACATAAGCGTTCATTCTTCCTTGGAAAGCTTTAGAAACTAACATTTTATAATCCATATTAATTTATAACTCCTTTTCATTTTATTGTAGTTTTATAATAAAACCTTTTTGAACATTTGTAAAGTTATAAATGAAATTTTGTTCAAATATTATTCTAAAAGCTTCTTCGCAGTATATTGATCAGTAATTAAGATATTTGCATTTTTTCCACTTAATGCACCTCTAATTGCTTTTACTTTGTATTTACCACCTGCAACTAATATAGATTTTTCTTTTTGTTTAAGAGCATCTAGGGATATTCCTACCGTACGATTATCAATTTGTTCATCACAAATATCACCATTCTCATTAAAAAATCGAGCACAAATATCGCCTACACTTTTTTGTTTTAGGGTTTTTTTCTCTTTTTCACTTAAGTAACTTAAACGAAAGAGTAATGCTTCATCTTGAATTGCACCAACTGTAAAAATCGCCACGTTAGCCTTAGTTCCCATTTCCATAGTATTTTTAATGTGACGATCCTCTTCAACCATTTGCTTTACAACAGCATTGTCAAAAATTACTGGCAATGGTAAATATCTTGGAACAGTCTGGAAAGCCTCAGCAAAAAGAACGGTTGTTTCTGAAGCGTATGTGTTTACTTCCGAATGGCTAATCCCACCATTTAGCTGAACCACTTCTACATTTTTAACACTTTGAGGAGTAAGTCGTTTTGCCACCTCATACATTGTTGTTCCCCAACTTATTCCAAGAATATCTCCATTTTTTATGACTTCTTGTAAATATTCTGTTGCTTCTTTACTGATGTATCCCCTAATAGAAACATGGTCATCCTTTGGCGAAAAAACAACACGAACATCTTTTAACCCGTATTTTTCTTTTAATTGATGAGCTAACTTATCTAAATCGGCAAATGGGTCAACAATATCAATCTTAACGTAACCTTTTTCTTTTGCATACTGAAGAAGTCTTGAAATTGTTGGTCTTGATATCCCCAGTTGTGATGCAATCTGTTGTTGGCTGTAATCTGATTGATAATAAAGTCTTGCCACTTCCACACTTAATTGTTGTTTTTCATTATCCATAAGTTTCACTTCCTCTTACTTTTCTCTTATTCATATTATATAGTGCTTTACTCAACAAATCAAAGGACAACCTATTATTGTAGTACTTTCTGAGATTTTATTTTACTTCTATAGCTAATATTATTTCCCAGTTTAAGTATGAAATAAACAAAAAATACCAATATCCTTAGTTGAAGGATATTGGTATTTTTATGTTAAAACCCCTTTTATACCTGAAATTAAGCTTGTCTATTTATTATGCAATATAGAAATTAGTTCTAATATTCATAAACTAAGCTAACGTTTGCTTTTACTTTATAAGTCCCTGTTTGCACAGTCATACTTTGGCTATCTGAAATGCTCTTTGCTGGTGTATTATATAGAATTGGATATTCAGTAGGAACACCAGTAGAATTTTCTGTTATTTTTGTTGGAATAGATAGTTTTACATCTATGGAATCAGCTACCGTTTGTGCTTTAGCCTTTGCATTTGATATTGCATTTTTCAAAGCTAGATTATAATGCTTTTCATAATCACTAACACCAAAAGTTATTCCATTTGAGTTATTTGCTCCATTTGATATTGCTGTATCAATTATACTTCCAACTGAGCTTATATTTTTAACTGTAACACTTAAATTACTTGTAACTATGAAACCAACAATTGTGCTATTACCTGTCTTCTCATCATAATTGTATTTAAGATTAATACTATAACCAGATGTCTTAATATCCTCACTTGCCACCCCTGCTTTTTTAACAGCTGCAATAACGTTATTCATTGTTGATGAGTTAGCTTTTTGTGCTTCCTCAACGCTGCTCTTTTCTGTTACTACGCCAAAAGACACATATGCAGTGTCAGGTGCTACACTTACTTCACCTTCTCCAGTAACATTTATTGTTCTTGCTGCAGCTTCACTAGTCTTAACTTCTGCTGCGAATACCTTGCTATTTGCAATTGAAACTATCCCCATTAGAAAAATAAACATAGTCGCAGTCATAAATGCAAATGACAGTTTTGATTTTAATAAACTAATTTCCTTCAAATTTACCACTCCCTTTTTTATTAGTTGAAATCATTGAGACTTAACACAAACACTACTAGTCGCCAGTACTAATTAATATACATTTATTGGAAAAATCAATGTCAGTATTAATACATTTTTCCGGTTCATGTTTAAACCTCCTTAATTTAACTTTGTTGACTTCATAAATTTAGACGAGTAGCGATTAACTTTCGCTCCAAAATATTTTAAAAAATTTTATTGGCATAATCCAAAATATCAAACATTAGAAAAGCCAATGCTTATAAAACCAAGCAATTAATTGTGTTATTTCCTGTTTTATCAACATAATTATATTTTAGATCAATTTAAAATTTATATTATTTACTAGCAGGAAAATCACAAATGTTGTCGAATACTATAGCATGTTTATTATCTTCGTAGTAAACAACTTAATTGAAAGGATGTGTTATTATTAATATAGAAATTAAAAAAGAGGTTAAAGGTTATTTATATCAAAAGAATACTAAAGATATTTATATAAAAATGGAAAATAGAGGTGGATGCTGCTCAGGACCAGTTTATGTTCCTACAGTTAGGATAGGAAAACCACATGATAGTGATATTTATGACTGCTTTGTAAAAGACGACGTTACAATTTACTTACCTAAAAAAATGGAGAATGAAGATACTGAAAATATTACTATTAAAGTTCGTAATATTTTAGGATTTAAGTCCTTAGTAGTAAATGGTTTACTAGCCTATAAAGAAAAAAATTGGCAAAAGAAAAAGTACTAATTTTTTTCTGCAATTAACGTTAACAAACATAATATATTAGATCAACTATACTCTCTTGTATTAATTAATACAAGAGAGTATTTTTTTAAGATTTCTTTTATAATTACTATCACATAATTGAGCAAAAAAAGACAGGATTTACATGAAAAGCTAATATATAATATAGAAAAGAGATTAAATGAGATAGGTAGGTATGATAACATGAATTATGATATTTGTATCAAGAAATCTATTGAGTATATCGAAGATAATCTAAACAACAAAATAGAACTTAAAGAACTTGCAGAGAAAGTCTTTCTATCCAAGTACCATTTTCACAGGGTTTTTCATGCTATTGTTGGCGAACCTGTAGCTGAATACATAAGAAAAAGAAGGCTTTTAGAAGCAGCCAATGAACTGTTGAATACTGACGATAAAATTGTAGATATAGCATTGAGATATCAGTTTAGCTCTCAAGAATCCTTCACTAAAGCTTTTAAAAAACTTTATGGCATACCTCCAAGAGAATTTAGGAGAAATAGGATCAATGTATCCATGATAAATACTCCAACGACAAGCCAGCCTTCTATGGCAGCTTAATATTTAATAAAATTATATTTTAAGAGGTGATTTTAATGAGTTATGTACCAGTAGTTATCGAACAAACAAATTTAGGAGAACGTTCTTATGACATCTTCTCGAGATTACTTAAAGACAGAATAATTATGTTAAACGATCAAGTTACTGATGCATCTGCAAGCATAATTGTAGCACAGATGTTGTTCCTAGAAGCCGACAATCCTGATGCTGATATTCACTTTTATATAAATAGTCCTGGAGGTTCTACTACTGCTGGAATGGCAATATATGATACAATGCAATATATAAAGCCGGACGTATCTACAATATGCGTTGGCATGGCAGCAAGCATGGGCTCATTTCTTCTAGCAGCAGGCGCCTCTGGAAAAAGATACGCTCTTCCCAATAGTGAAATTCTCATTCATCAACCATCTGTATATGGAGGTTTTCAAGGCCAAGCCACAGATATAAAAATTCATACAGAATGGCTTCTCAGAACTAAGAGCAAGATAAATAAAATATATAGTGAAAGAACAGGTATCCCTATTGAAAAAATAGAAAGAGATATGGAAAGAGATTATTTCATGTCTGCAGAAGAAGCCAAGGATTATGGAATAATAGATAAAATCCTTTTAAGACATTAAGATAAATTCTTATAAAAAGATATATAATTTTAGGATGGGAAATGTGACATAAGGGACTCGCTAACATAGTCGGATAAATCCCACGTTAAGGAATAAAATGAATGATTATTTTATGAGTTACTCCCGTTAAGTTATAGTAACCCCTTGTACATTATTAGAATCTAAAAGTTTAATATAATCATCTGATGATAAATCAGGTACTAATTTATTTTTGGCAGCATCTGAAAATATAGCAAGCTCTGATGCCATATATATTGAGCTAATTCATCTGCTGTTTCTGCTATAGTAAGCACTAATGTATTAGTATCTAATGTATTTAAATACTCGTTCACTTTTTTAGTTGTTTTCTTACCACTTTCTGTTGAATCTAATAATTTTGACCGATTAACTGCAGAAATATCCTTTAATTTTTTAAAATGCTTTTTTTCTTTGATTTGTTCTGTTGTTGGGACTAAGCTCTTACTTTGTTCTACAGATGTTGTCACTGATGTTTGGTCATTTGTTGTAGCATAAACATGTATTTTATTACTTGAAATGCTTACAATAGAACAAATTACAACTACAGCAATAAGTCCGCTTATGTTTTTTTGTTCATTTACAATTCCCCCCCCATATTTCTTAATACTATACCAAAATAACACTATTGGTATAAACTTGTCAGTATAATCCCAATATACAAAAATATCGAATATTGCATATTGGGATTATACATTTTTGATATACATGCTTAAATAAAAGGAATGAAATGTAAAGATATCTAAGAGTAGTTTAAAAGGTCAACTCTCTTTTATATCGAAAACTTAAAGAAACCTATGAAAAATCAAATTAATTACATTTGACTTTTCATAGGTTTCTTGTACTTTAGTATTTATTTAATATAATTGTAATTTTTTATGCTTTCTCATGATACTAATTACAAATATTGCAAAGATTATAAATATTGCAGAAAGTAAAATTACAGATAAGAACCATTCTTTAAATGGTAATTTAAAAACTACATTTGACCCATATAATGGGGTTAAAAATACAATATCAAAAACAATACTTAACACATACAACTTATGAAACTTAGAAGAAGTATCCAATGCAACTTGAGCATTTTGTAATGTAATAATTAGGGCTATAGTAGCTAAAAACATCACCATTATCCAGTAACACACCATATATATATATGGTTAATCCTTTTTTATTATAAAAGTATATTCCAAAGCCAACCCATACAAATAAATAAAAAACTGAAAAAATAAAATTTAAATATGATGATGGGGCGCCTATTTCAATAGGAAGATTTATCATTATGCCCATAATATTTAGAATAATTAAAATTGAAATAGCAACTTTACTTCTCAAATATATCACTCCTTCTAAAACTACTTACTTAATTTTCTTTACAAAAAGTAATGGATACAGTTCTCTTAATCTTAAGTGTATTTATACTATTGAAATAATTCAATTTGATTTTCAATTAAGTATTTAATTCTAAATTCTACTATTTTTTTAGGATAAATATTTCATTCACTTTTCCCCTGGCGACACCTCCTCTTCCTTTTTCCATTTGTATCAAGGTTTTTTTAGATATCCCAAGAACATATGCCATTTTATCTTTAGTATAATTTTTTTCATTTCTTATAAGTCTAACTTCTGAATCTACCACTTTCACAAAATGTTCCATTACCACAATAGTCTCTTCGTAATTATATTTTTAAGTATATAGTTTTTTCACAATGTAATAAATCCATTATAGTGTAATTTTACACTATAATGGATAATTAATCAACTCAATTGCCTGTTTATCTTATATTAAATATCTTTGATTCACAGAAAAAAATGCAACGTAGATAACTAGTACATTGAATACTATTAGAGTTCCATAAACGGTCATTATTACGAAATTGCTACACTTACAGAACTTAAAAACAGAATACATTCAGGAGATGTATTCGTTGAAGGCAGTAAAAATTTTATGGACTTTGAAGAATATCTAATACCTCGTGATGAGTGGAGCATCGCTAAAGGTACAGGTGCAAGACTTGATGTAAATCTTCATGTAAGAGAATATTTTCAAGAAAGAATAGAATCCTTAGACAGTAGATTAAAATGGTTCTCAAAAAACCTTCATAAACTAGATGGTGCAACTATTGATAATTTTAAAATACACATAGATAGATCGGAGAAAGATACCTCTTCTGAAGCAGTGCAGTTAAGCCAAAAGCTTTATGAAATGATGCCTAGAATTAAACATCCTGATTTACTTTTAGAAGTATCAAAATGAGCAGATTTTGATAGAACTTTTATTCATACTTCAACTGGACATGCTAGTAAAGGAGAAGAAAAAACAATTTTAAAGGCAGCTCTTATGGCTATGGGTACTAATTAATTTACTTGAAGAGTATAATTTTGATGTTAAAAATATTCCTGAATACGATGAATTGAGACCGTTAAATACTAATAATCCATAAGATAGCTTAGAGTGGGTAAATTAATCACTTTTTACCCACTTTTCACCTTAGCGTGGGTATTGTCAGAAATGTTGACGATGCCTTATGAGTAATTAAACTATAGTAATGCAGCAAGCATTCTATACATTACTATAGTCTTGTTAAACATACTTCACATCATTAATTAAAAACAAGTAATCTAACACTAATTTCTTTTCTTATTTTCTTCGCAATTCGCACCACGTCTATCTTCAGGTATCACAAATTATTTTAATGTTAAATTTTTATCCCCATTAGAGAAGCCTTAAATATTCTTTCATCCATTAGCTTCAAATTTCTAGATAGTATCGGCTTAAATTCCATATGGGCTAATACATCCTTTTCTAAATCTATTCCTGGAGCTATTTCTTCCAATACTAACCCCTCTTTGGTCAATCTAAATACCGCCCTCTCTGTAACATAGAGCACTAGTTGACCAACGTCGTTTGCATACTCGCCGCTAAATGTTATCTGTTCTACTTTATCTATAAATTTATTAGATCTACCTTCATTTTCTATTATCAGCTTTCCATTATCAGCTTTTAATTTTAAACCTCCAGCAGTAAAGGTACCACAATATATTAATTTCTTAGCATTCTGAGTTATATCTATAAATCCTCCGCATCCAGGAATCTTTGGTCCAAACTTACTAACATTAATATTACCATACTTATCACACTGTGCTAACCCTAAAAATGCCACATCAAGTCCACCACCATCATAAAAATCAAACTGCTTGTCTTGGTCTAGTATAGCTTCTGGATTAATTGTAGCTCCAAAATTCAGCCCTGATGCTGGAACTCCTCCCACTCCCCCAGCTTCTACTGTTAAAGTCATTTCATGTGCAATTCCTTCCTCATTAGCTACATTTGCTATACCTTCTGGCATTCCCATTCCGAGATTTGTAGCTGCATTAGGAACAAGCTCCATAGCTGCTCTCCTTGCAATAATTTTTCTCTCGTCAAGTGGTAATGGTTCTATTGAATTTACTGGTACCCTAACCTCTCCGCAAAATGCTGGATTATAAACCTCTCCGTAAGTTTGCATATTGTTTTTTGGGTCTCCAACTACTATAGCATCAACATATAACCCTGGAATCTTTACTTTCCTTGGATCTAGAGAACCACTTGATACTACTTTTTCAACCTGAAGTATTACTATTCCTCCCGAATTTTTAGCTGCCTGTGCCATTGAAGTTGCATCTAAAACTGTTGCTTCTCTCTCTAGGGTTGCATTTCCATCCTCATCCGCATATGTGGCCCTTAAAATTGTTACGTTTATCGGAAAAGTTTTATAGAATAAATACTCCTCCCCATGTAACGTAATAACTTCTACTATGTCCTCCTTAGTAAATTTATTCAATTTACCTCCCTCTATCCTTGGATCAGCATAGGTTTTTAATCCTACGCGAGTAATTACACCAGGTCTTTTTGCAGCGATATCTCTGTATAAATGGCATATAACTCCCATAGGTAAATTATATGCTTTAATCTTATTTTCGAAAGCTAACTTTTGAAGCTTCGGTACCAATCCCCAGTGACCTCCTATTACCTTGGTTACCAATCCTTCGTGTCCCATATGATTTAATCCCGTATCTTTACTGTTTCCTTGACCTGCTGCGTAAACTAAAGTTAGGTTCTTAGGCCTTTGTTGTTCTAAATATATTCTTTCAATTTCAGAGGTGATATCTTCGGGGTGAGCACAGCCTAAAAATCCTCCTATAGCAATAGTATCGCCATCT
The DNA here is from genome assembly GCF_056135525.1 of Clostridium sp. CS1-1. NCBI lineage: Bacteria > Bacillati > Bacillota > Clostridia > Eubacteriales > Clostridiaceae > Clostridium > Clostridium sp. CS1-1. Next base: position 2,345,263 of record NZ_CM148680.1, read on the forward strand.
TTAATTAGAGCAACTGCTTCTGTTTTTGACATGATTTTTGATCTCATTATCTACCACTCTCCATTCATTTTATAATCGATCTCCCAGGTACTTTTAGACGATAAATTATCTAGTTACGGACATAATGAATGTAGGGTTAAATTTGAAAATCCAGCTAAGAAACCTACGGCATGTTTTTGATACTAGCCGTAGGTAATTTAATCTGTCACTATTATTTTTAGTCAAATGCAATACCACAAAAATGGTTTTTACTATTGATAATTATATAGAAGCACTATAAAATTCTATTTGCCTACTTCTGGTACATCTTCGGTTATTCCAGCAATTTTCTTAGCGCATTCAGCAAATTTATCCATTGGAGTTAATGCTCTTACAACCATTCTAGCTCCATCTGGTGATCCACCGCCATGCATACAACCTGGAATTCCTCCACCTACTGTTAGGTATTCAGCTAAACGTGCAGCACGAGCTCTAGCCTCTGCAGATACTAATTTGCCTGCTTTAAAATACTTTTTAATTAATTCTCCGTTTTCTTCACTGTTAAAGTCTGCATAGGACGGCATACATCCAGTTTCTACAATACCACTCCCAATTTCTTGGCAAAGTCTTCTAGTTTCAGTTGGTAACTTAGCCACATTTACTTTGTTTGCATGTGCCGCTTTTGAATCCGCAATAAAAGTTCCTGATGGATGCTGTTTTCCAAGTACGATAGCACCTACTCCCGAGGAATAAGTAGTCTCATTGTTAAGCGCCATTTCAGTTATTTTATCGTGGAACTTTTTAACTGATAACCCATTAGCTCTTACGTTTAAAACTGCAGTACCAATCATGCAGTCCCCTTGTCCCGCAACACATGCACCTATACATGAACGATAGTTAGCAGTAAACCCACCTATGAATTTTCCTGCACCTTCAAATTCACCAGCCATAAACACTCTTTCATTAGGAACAAATACATCATTAAAGAATATCCATGATTGTGTTATACCAGTTTGAGGCATATCCCATCCATCTTCAAATCTTCTCTTGTCGCTTGGTCCACGGGATTCAATGATAGTTATTCCATCCATATCTCTAGGAACAGAAAAACATACTGCATAATCTTTAGCACCTTCTTTTAATCCAGTTGTAGGAACTACAAAAATTTCATGAGCAGCTGCTACTCCTGCGATTTGAGCTTTACATCCACGAACAACTATTCCATCTGGTCTTTTCTCAACTATATGAACATAAGCATCTGGATTCTCAGGTTGGTTATCTGGACCAAAGCTTCTGTCTCCTTTAGCATCAGTTAAAGCACCTGCTATAACCCAACCATTTTCCTGTGCCTTTAAAAAATATGCTTTTAATCTTTCTTGATAGTTTGTTCCATATTTCTTATCTATATCATGTGTTACAGACCACATTATGTTTGATGCTTGCCATCCAACACATAATCCAGCATGGCAATTTCCAGTTTCTAAAAACATATGCCTCTTGAATTTCATATTCATTATTAATTCTTCTTGTGACCACATTGGATTAGTCCAACGCATTACTTCTTCACCAGTAAAATGTGAAGTAGCAACTACCAATTCCTTTGTTTCTGCATTTTCTGCAAGTTCAAATGCGTGACTATGTGTATTTACAACTGCTCGTGTAGCAGGATGTGAAGTTACATCTTTAATTAATTCATCAAACTTGTAGATATTTGATTTCATCCTCCTTAAAGATTCTAAGTACTGTTCTTTTGATATAATCGCCATATATTTTCCAACTCCCCTCAAAACTGTTAATTATTCGGATATCATTTTAATCACAATTTTGTAATTGTTTACATACCCAATAATACATATGATTGTTTTTTGTCATATATGAATTTTTTTTGAACAAGAAATCTTAATTGCTTCATCCAAAAATCTATTTTAATTAACATTCACAACAGTAATTTTTTTTATATTTTTATCATAACTTTAATTAGACATAATTAATTACAAAACTATCAAACGATTAGGGGGAATTTTTTTATGGATTTTAAACTCACTTTAGAACAAGAAGCTGTAAAACAGATGGCTAAAGCATTTACTGAAAAGGAAATCAAGCCAATTTCGGCAGAAAGTGATAAAACAGGTATATTTCCAACGGAAAACTTTAAAAAAATGGGGGAAATGGGCCTTTTCGGATTGCCTTTCCCAAAAGAATATGGTGGATCAGGTGGAGATTACATGTCTTATATTTTAGCTCTTGAGGAAATATCAAAAGCATGTGCCTCTACAGGAATATCCTATTCAGTACACGTTTCCCTATGCTCATCTCCAATATATATGTTCGGAACAGAAGAACAAAAACATAAATATTTGCCTGATCTCCTTTCTGGTAAAAAAATTGGTGCTTTTGGTCTAACTGAGCCTAATGCTGGCACTGATGCGGCAGCTGGTCAAGCTACTGCTGTCCTAGATGGCGATTATTATATACTAAATGGTCAGAAGAAATTTACTACTAATGGTCCTATTGCTGATACTTTTCTAGTATTTGCAATAACAGATAAGAGTAAAGGAGCAAAGGGATTGTCCGCCTTTATAGTTGAAAAAGACTTTCCTGGAATTTCCGTTGGAAAAATTGAGGATAAAATGGGCTTAAGAGCAGCTCAGGTTTCTGAAACCTTCTTTACTGATTGTAAAATTCCTAAAGAAAATCTTCTAGGAAAAGAAGGGGATGGCTTTAAAATAGCTATGAAAACTTTAGATGGTGGAAGAATAGGAGTAGCTGCTCAGGCACTGGGAATTGCTGAGGGAGCTCTTGAAGAAACTATTAAATATGTTTCTCAAAGGAAACAATTTGGAAAAGAAATATATAAATTCCAAGGTCCTTCTTGGATGATGGCTGACATGGATGTTAAAATTGAACAGGCAAGATACTTAACTTATAAAGCTGCTTGGGATAAGGATAACAATCAACCTTACTCAGTATCAGCAGCTAGAGCAAAACTCACTGCTAGTGACACTGCTATGTATGTAACTACAGAAGGTGTTCAACTTTTTGGTGGGTATGGATATATGAAAGATTTCCCTCTTGAAAGAATGATGAGAGATGCTAAGATAACTCAAATATATGAAGGTACTAATCAGGTACAAAAAATGGTTATTTCCGGTTCACTGGTTAGGTAGCCTAAATTATTGTATTTTATTAAAGAGGACTATATAAAAGTGAACTTTCAGGCCAATGTTTAGCGTTATTAACATTGACTTAATAACACTAAACATTGGCTTTTGCTTACAGTTTCTTACTTACTGAAGTTGCTTTTTCCCTACTCCGCTTTACGTCTATTAGGATTCTCTATTATTTCTAACTGTCTGATATAATGAGTATTATGTTTATTTATAACTTTCTTAAAGTCTTCGTTGTCATTAATAAGTTCGTCAGATATATCAAAATAATCTACTTTTACATCTATTCTATCAATGATATCTTTAGGAGTAGGGAATTTTAAAGTTGTTGTTACATATCTTTTTATAAATATCTTCCTAATTTCTTCCTCTGATAATCCTTTTTCATTACGTTCTAGTAAAAGTAATCTATCCTTTTTATAGATTTCATTTTGAAGCTTTTTATCGTTTTCTGAAACCTTAAATAAATACTGCATTAAAAGCTCCCTGCTGTTATCAAGTATTGACTCTAGGTTATCTTCAGTTTTGCTGCTTTTAAACTCAATTAATTTGTAAAATCTATTATTCTTATTTTCTTTATTTTCTCCTTTGATGAATTCAAGAAATTCAGCTTTTAACTTATTAATTTCTTTATCAAATTCTTGTTTTTTATATACATTTAATATATAACCAAATCTTCCTGCATCTAAAAGATAACTTTCTATAATTTTTCTAAGCTCGGAATAAAATAATTTAGTGTCTTCAAGCTTTTTTAAATCCTCTGTAGTAAATATATTCCAGCTTCTTACTTCTCTCTCATCACGGTTTTCTAGCATTAATGTAAATGGTCTTAGACTAATTTTCTTATTCTTAATTCTAATACCAATAGACTGTATCTTTGCTAACTTATAATTATTTCTATAAAAATTCACTTTTCGAAGTCTAGAGAGGCCGATTGGAGGATTAATTCTTAGATTATTTATTGTTTTACATATATTTTCTTCAATATTAATGTAACTTTCTTTATCTGATTCTAAATTAAAAGAAATAAATAAATTTTCACCATTTATTAATGGTTGTTTTTCATTGCTATATAACTGTACATAAATTTGTTCAGTCACAGTGGAGTTTCCTAGAACTCCATTAGGAGTTTTCTTTCTTATGAAGTTTTCTTCTATCAATGAAATATCGGGAGTATATATCAAGGATTGGTTATCTACAATCACAATCGAAATTTTAATTTTGTCTATTAATTTAACCTTAAGAATATCAAAGTTTTTTCGTATCAAATTTAAGGCTTCTATATCCCCTAGCCCGTTTCTGATAGATTGTTCACCCAAATCTAGATAAACCTTACATTTCACCTTCTTGTTTTCTACTACATCAAGTATAGTTTCAACTTCCCATAAATTATACGCCGGTTTAGCAATAATTACCCTTTCTTTTGCTTCTTTAATAAAGGATAATAAATAGTCATCTGTTACGCTAACAAATTTAATTTCTTCGTCTCCTAACATATCAAAACTCCCCCAATTCATAGATATAAACAATAAAGCCTATATTATTTAGTTTATATATTTCCATATTCTTCAAATAATTTCAATTTCCTCCTATTATTTTTGTTATTTTATCTTAAGTACTAATAAAGCATTATATGAAAAAAATTAAATTATTCATTTGAGTCTCAACAAAAATTTAATATCCTAGTATGCTATGTAACACTCTACTTGTTTCAAGAAATAACCTAAGATTGAAAAAGTTACTAAGCATGATATTATTATTCTAAGGTTACCATTCCATTTACCATTGAAAGGAGATAAAAATATGGATTATAGAGTAATTCAAAAAGAAGCATTTAAAGTTATAGGCAAGGTATTTACTATATCTACAAAGGATAATGAGCATGAAAGGAGAATTGCTGAACTTTGGAATGAATGCACTATCGACGGAACACTAGAAAATTTTTTTTCGATAGATGTTAGTCAAAATTTACTAGGCATATGTATAAATTATGAGCATGATAAAGAACAACTTACTTACATGGTTGCAATAGAAAATATGAATAATTCAATAGCTACCGATTTTGAAACCAGAGAAATCCCAACTGCTACTTGGGCTGTATTTACGTCAGTAGGCCCAATGCCTCATACAATACAAAATGTATGGACAAGAATCTACCAGGAATGGTTTCCTACAACGGATTTTAAGCATGCTAATGCACCTGAGCTTGAAGTTTATCTTCCTGGAGATCCGTCAGCACAGGATTACAAATGTGAAGTGTGGATACCAATAGTAAAAAATAACGAGCGCAAATAAATACATTGAGTGTAATTTTTAGTCTGAATTAGTATTCAGCTAAAACATAAAGCATAATGGAACCTTTTAATCATAAAATCACAATATAATTATGCACTTATGTCCAATGAATCCTCTTTTACACGGTGTTCAAACATGTAATATGTCCTGCCTCTATTAATTTAAAAAGGGGCTGTCGCATTAAGAATAAATACTACAATATATTGTATATAAATTCCTTAGTGCGACAGCCCCTTTTTAGTTTAATAATGTAAAATAAGATCTTACTCAAAACTCACTTTATTTCCAAGTTATATCCGCTTCTTTTCTTGGTACAGTTCTAAAATACTTCACATCAGGATATCCTACTATCATGCATGTTACTATTTTTTTACCTTCTTTAACTCCAATAAAATCTAAAATCTTTTTGTTATCTTGTGCAGCTAGTACAAAAAATCCGCTAAAAAATGTTCCTAGTCCTAAAGCATTCGTCATAAGTTCCATATTTGAAGAGGCCAATGCACCATTTACATCTGAATTAGCCGTAACTACTATTAATGCTGGGGCATTAAAAAATAGTTTGTCATTTTCATTAAAATTTTTATTAGGATTCGCTTTAAAATCTTCATACATTTTTATCCACATCTCTGCGTATTTTTTAAATCTCATAGTTTGTGGAGTCAGGTTTGCTAGCATAACCTCTCCTTTTTCCTTTAAGCTTTCTAAGGTTAAAGCTCTTAGTTCTGATAGCCCCTCTCTCACTACTGTAAAAGATACATCTTGCATGTTACTACCAGTTTGGGTATATCTACCAGCTTCTATAATTTTAGAAATCTTCTCTGCTTCTACTGCTTTATCCTTAAATTGTCTTACAGTTCTTCTGAATTTAATAAAATTTAATAAGTTATCAGATTCAACTAGAAACTCCTCTTTATTATAATTCTTTACATCTTCCATGTTATATTCATCTGTTGATACCGCATCTTTAGGACATACAGCAATACAGTGTCCACATTTAATACAGGTTATGTTATTAATCTTAGCTTTTCCATCAACTATTTCAATATCTCTTGGAAAGCAATCCTTAACACATAGTCCACAGCCAATACACTTTTCAGTATTTACATTCATCATAAAATAATCCACTCCCTAATATTTCTATAGTTTATATACTTTTGACTTATATATAAATAAAATTTATAATAAACTTATATAATTATATGTCCCCTTTTCAACATATTAGGATTATATCATCATATAATCGATTGTGTCCAATTAATATTATTCACACAACTATAACTTAAAGTTATATATCGATAGCATTTTATTTTCTTAAAATAAATAATAAGGAGTTTGTACATGAATTTACAGCAATTAGAGTATTTTAAAAAAATAGCAGAAACTGAAAATTTCACCACTGCTGCAGCTTTAGTCTCAGTGACTCAACCAGCTTTAAGTAAAGCAATTTCTAAGCTAGAAACCGAATTAAATGTGCCTCTATTTGAAAGAAATGGTCGCAATGTGAAACTTACTTCTTTTGGAGAAGCATTTTTAAAGCATGCCGATATAGCTTTACTAGAAATCGAAAAAGGAATTCGAGAGTTACAGGATATGGTAAACCCTGATAAAGGGATTATATCTATTGCATCCACTTATTGTATTGGTACATATTTTATGCCTTTTATAATAAGTGATTTTTTAAGCAGCTGTCCCTGTACTAAATTTCAATTTAATCATGAATCTACACCTGAAATATTAAATGATTTAAAGAATGGTAAAATAGATCTGGGGTTTTATGATAGTATTGATGATATTCATAAACATGCGGAAATTAAATCAATACCAGTAAGAAAAGAGGATTATGTGTTAATTGTTCCTAAAAATCACCCTCTCTCAACTAAAACAGAAGTTTCTTTAAATGACTTAAAAGAAGAATCCTTTATTGTATTTTCAGAAGAAAATAAAGATACAATGCTTTCTTATTCTGAATTTATAGGCTATACCCCTAAGATTTCTATACAACCGAGTGAAGCTAGCATGCTAGGAGGATTAGTAGCTGCTGGTGCTGGAATTACTATAGTTCCAAATACTCCTCTTATCAATACAAACACACTATCTATTTTAAAAATAAAAGAAGATATAGGATATAAAACTATTTATATGGGTTGGCATAAAGATTCATATATGTCTCCTATAGCAAAGAAATTTAGAGACTACGTAATATCGATAGCTAGAAATTAAGATATGTTTTAAATTTTTAAGTAGAAATCAAATAACCGCTCATAAATTGAATTCAGGTGAGCGGTTAAATATATTTTAAGTTTCAACGCATCAATTGAAAAATCACTTAACTGTGATAAATTATACCTACAACAGCTGATTATTAAACTGCCTTAATATCTTAAATTTATCGAGATTTGATATTATTGAACCATTCAATCGTTGCTTTTCCTTGCTCTTTGGGAATCTTATTATACACTTGTTCATGCAACCATCCTATAGTCTTATTATTCAAATACTGTCTCATCTGTTCTTCTGCTTCTAACATTACAACTTTTATTAGACAAGGACATTTTGTATATGTATCAGGTAAATTATTTTTATCTAATAAGATATTATTCTGCCTAATCTCTGCACACTGAAATAATGGCGAAGCACCTTCTACTGCTTCAACTATGTGCCAAAAGGTTATGCTTTCAGGATCACGTGCTAACTCATATCCCCCATTAACACCTGGGATTGACCTCACAATACCTGCTTTTCTTAATTTTGTATATACTTTTGATAGATAGGTTTCTGATACTCCCTGAAATGTTGCTAAATCTTTAATTCCAACAGCTTTTCCTGATGGGATATCTACCATATATAATAAACAATGTAATGCATACTCTACTCCTATGGAAAATTGCAATACAACCACCCTCCTAAACAACAAGATAATCTTTCAACATAATACTTCATTATTCTTTTGTAGTCAATACACTTGATGTAATCTCCAAGTATTATTTCCTCTGAAAAGCATCATTAATTATTGTTGACTTTTAAAAAAAATCATTATATAATAATCGTAGATAACATGTATCGACGATATACGGTATACACGATATATGTATTGTCTAACAAAATTAGAGGAGGAATTATACAATGCTTACAGAGAAGTTTTTTGAAGTAATAAATAAAGAAGGTGTAGTTTCAATAGTATCCTGGGGTATAGATGAACCCCATGTTGTCAACACTTGGAACTCATATTTAAATGTAACATCCGATGAAAGAATTTTAATTCCTGCCGCAGGGATGCGTAGAACACAAAAAAATGTAAATGAAAATAATAAAGTAAAATTAACTTTGGGTAGTAAAGAAGTTATGGGTTATAACTACCCAGGAACAGGTTTCTTAATTGAAGGGACTGCAAGATACGTTGAATCTGGTTCAGAATTTGATATGATGAAGGAAAAATTTCCTTTCCTAAGCAGAGTATTAGAGATAACAGTTACATCTGCAAAGCAAACACTTTAGATGTTATATTATCTGTACAAGCACTAACCTATCTAACAAAACAAGCCTTCGAGATATACTGATGAACGTATATCTCAAAGGTTTATTTTATTAACTCAAAATATAATTAGTTTTACAAGCTACTCATTTAAATGAAAGCTAATTATATCACTTTTATTACAAATACATTAGGGGTCAAGCCACCGCTTTCAATCTTTATAGTATCAATAACCTCAAGATACTCATTACCTATTAAACTTTGCTTAAGTAGATTTTTTTCTACAGTATAAAGAAATGCCATCCCTCCTGGTTTTATAAGACTAGGAATCTTATCTACAAATTCACTATATAATTTCGCACTAAAGCCACTAGCTCCTGCTTTGCTTTCAAAAGGCATATTTGATATCATTTCATCAAATAGATTTTTTGAGTGAAATTCTAATATATCTTCAGATATTAATACTATATCCATATTAGCTAAATCAGAATTTATTGCTGCATATGTAATACCTGTGTTAAATATATCAACTCCTGTTAAGGTTTGAAAATCTTTTAATTTTGCTCTTTCTATTAACATAGTACCCACACCGCAAAATGGGTCTATAACTTTAGCATTAGGTTTTAGCCATTTTTCTATAGATTTCATTACAATTGCAGCTGTTACAGGATTTATGGATGCAGGTAGATCCTTCTCTCTGTAATCAAATCTATTATCCTTTAATGTGTATAGCTTAATAAATACACTACATAAATTATCTTTCTCAACTATTCTAATTTCAATTTCATAGGAGGATGGGCTATTTTTCAAATTTCCAACTGAAATTTCATCTAATTCTCTAGATAAGTTTTTTACAAACTCTGATCTTTCCTTGCTATAGTTCATGGTTTTAAATTCAACTCTATACCAAAAGGCAGAGTTATCATCTTCTGCATGACACTGATTTAAAAAGCCCACAACATCTGCATTTATAATTGAAGTAGCTATTTTCTTAGGATTAAGCTCCAAATTATTGCAGGACTCTAAAGGAAAAAGAAGTTCATAAAAAGTTCTACAGCTATATACTTTTTTAAAATCTTTTTCGTTAATATGTATACCTTCAGTTACGAGTGTACCTTCAATTGATTTTTCTTTAAGGTCTATTAAAGTAATCTGAGACTGGTCATTCATAGTTGTTAGTATCATAGGCACAGGATTTTTAAAACCTATAAATTCATGCGGTATAGGAGGAGATAACTTAGATATAGCACTTGTAAGTGCACGCTTTTCTTCGTTTATATGCTTCTCATCCTTTTTAGACTCGCTTTTAAAAGCCTTAGCTTTTTCTTTTATTATTAATTCTTCATATATTGACCTAAGCCTTTCTGCATCTAAAACTCCACCACAGTTTCCTATTGCAAGTATGTATGAAGCTTTTACGAATAATTGCTCCTCAGAACTATAAGCACTATATAAAGCCTCTAGATATTCAGCATCACCTAATTCACTAATAATACCACAAACATTTTTTCTAACTTTCGGATCTGAATGCTTAAGAAAATCAGCAAGTTTTTGCTTAGAATTTCCCATAGCTCTTTTAAATATACCTCTGGGTTTTTCTTTTTTTATAATATCCCTTATAACAGAAAGTATTGCTCTAGGATTCTCCTGATTTAAAGCTTCCGACCATAATAGTGGCATTGCATTATTATAATCCTTTGAAAGTTTATCTATTATTTCAGCTCTCTGCTTATCATCAGAAGTTTTTAGATCTTCTATTAAATTTGTGTAATTTACATCTTTCATTTGATTCACCTCTTATGCTTAAATTTCATAGCTTTCATTATACCCTATATTCTGAAATACTTACAATTTCACTTTATTTCCATTACTTCTTCAGCTGTAAGTTTGCGCCACTTACCATTATCTATTCCATCAATTTTTATATTAGCAATTCGAATACGTTCTAAACGTATAACTCTATATCCAAAAGTTTTGCTCATTCTGCGAATTTGTCTATTTAACCCTTGTGTAAGAACAATACAGAAAGTATCTTCGTTAACTCTGGTTACCTTGCAAGGTTTTGTTATAGTACCACAAATTTCAACTCCTCTAGACATCCCTTCCATGAAAAAATCATCAAAGGGCTTGTTAACAGTTACTATATACTCTTTTTCATATCCAATTTTAGATTCTAAAATCTTATTGTGGAACTCCCCATCATTTGTTAACAATATTAATCCTTGAGAGTCTTTATCAAGCCTTCCAATGGGAAAAATATATTCTGGATAGTTTACAAAATCTATTATATTCTCTTTGACTTCTTTTGAAGCAGTACAGGTAATGCCTACAGGTTTATTTAAGGCTATATATATTCTATCTTTTACTGGAATGGGCTTATTATCAAAAAGAATAATATCGCTCTCTTCTACCCACTGACCAAGTTGAGGAATTTGTCCATTTACTGTTATTCTATTTTGCTCAATAAGTCTATTAGTTTCTCTTCTTGAACAAAAACCAAGATTACTAAGAAGCTTATTTATTCTCATTTTCAAATTTTATCCTTTCATGAATACTTTTATTTTTAAATCTAAAGCAAAGTTTATATATTTTCTTCTACATAAGAAATATTACCGTCAAAGATGTAATTCAAAGAAGTTTTTGAACCTTCTAGTACAAACATCATTTTTTCAATTATAACTTGCTCTTCCTTGTTAGTTGTTATAGACAGTTTACCATCTTCATTTACTTCAGACTTTAGCCCAAATTCATATATAAAGTCATTTATAATTCTTATCCACTCAGATATGTCATGAGACTCTATCTTTTCCTTCTTTATAAAGTCCTTTAGTGTTTTATCTAATTGTTTTTTTGAGTATTTCAATATATTTGCCATCTCTTCCTCCTAATTTTAGTCCTAATAAAGTATACCACAAAATTTGAAATCATATTGTGTAACCTAATCATTACTTGAAAAATCAAATTAAGTGAGTTCAACTATTCAACAACCTGAGACTTTTTACAAAAAATTTGTATGTTATAATTATAAAAACTAACTGTCTTTGGAGGATTATTATGAAATACGAGATTATAACATTTGATGCAGATGAGACTTTGTTTGATTTTAAAAATCTGAGAAAGATGCTTTTAAAAATGATATGCTTGAATTTGATCAGGATAACAGAATAAGAAAATCAATTATCGCAAAATATTTTCAGGATATAGTAGTATCTGAAGAGGTTCAGGTGTCAAAACCTGATTCAAAAATATTTGAATTCACTTTAAACAATATTAAACATACAGACAATAGCAAGATTTTGATAGTCGGAGATAGCCTAACCTCTGATATACAAGGTGGAGTAAATTCTGGTATAGATACCTGCTGGTTTAATCCTAATAAAACTGTAAATAAAGCAGAAACAAAACCTACTTATGAGATTTCTAATTTGATGGAGCTGAAAGATATACTTGAAAAATAGCATGACAAATTGGTATAATTAGTAATAAAAATTAACTTTAACATGTTTGTATAGGGGGCTGTGAATGAAGCACACGCCATTTTAAGTTTTGAAATGGTTCTTGTGTCTTACAGTATTTCACAAAGCTTAAAACGCACTATAAAGCTTAATTAGAATATTTTATTATAAAAAACAAACAATAAATCTATAATATAAGTTTTGAGATGTACTAATAAAATGTTAGGTGGTGATTACAAATGAAACCCATAATAATGCTTATTACTAGTTGGTGACCTTACTGCAAAACTGCGGCTTCTTGGATAGAAGAAATAAAAAACGAAAACCCAAAGTACGCAAACATTGAGGTCAAAATAATAGATGAAGAGCTTGAGCCGTCGATAGCTAAGCAATATGATTATTATTACGTGCCTACATATTTTGTTGATGGAGTTAAAATCCATGAGGGAGCTACCTCTAAGAAGCAGCTTATAGATGCTTTCGAAGTTGCTTCTAGATAGAAATCTTTGAAATTAAGCCAATGCTTATGTTTTATTAAGCATTGGCTTTTTATTATAAGATGTTTTTAATTGTGAGTAGTAATTTAAGTCATAGTATTTATTAGTAACTAGCTTAATTAGGCTAGTATAAATTTATCCATTCTGAGTATTTGTCAATATATTTGTTTTTTATTAGTCTAAAGAATTCATCTATAACACCTAATTTTTTTAGTCCACTTAGCATTTCTAATGGATATCTTTCAATAATGCGATAGCTTCTTCTAGGGTCAATTATTTTAACAGACTCATCAGCTAGTACAAAAATATGGTGAGTGCGTATATCTAATCGTGTAAATCCAAGTTTTTCAAAATCACATATTAATTCTACTAATTCAAATGCTAGTTTTTCACTAAGTGGATTGTTTGCCAAATATTTTTTAAGGGTCATTCCAGGTATAAAATCCATAATAATAGAATAATGATCATACCCATATACTTTTGTAAAAAACCTACTTTTGCTTGCACTATTCAAAATAAATAGCTGATCTTGACAGGAATGCCTGCTGTGAAAAATTTTTATTACTTTATCAGGCGGTAAAAAATATACTTTTCCTTGTTTACCCTCTCCGATAAATTTTAAAGCACTAATGTCAACATCTCTAGAATAGTTAGGATAACTAGATTTATATTGGCTAGTCATAATAATTACCTCACTTTGTAATTATTTGTTTGTCATTCGTTAAACTACATTATAGTATATTATATTAATAATTAAGCTGTGAGGTTACTTAACATTAATGCCTGGGTTATATAGGTTAATATGTGTCTAAATTAAAGTAAATTTTACTCCACTAAAAATTAGAGTACCGGCATAAAAATACAAAATTATCCCCAAACAGAAGCTATTCTCTGTTTGGGGATAATTTTTCTTAATATTAACTTTTTTAGCCATCATATTCAACTAAAGGCATCTTAAAATTTCTTATTCCACCTCTAGGATTGCCTACATCTCCTTTATACCTTGGTATAAGGTGGACGTGAAGATGCATTACAGTCTGTCCTGCGTAATATCCAACGTTTACTCCTATGTTATATCCTGATGGTTCATACTGAATACCCATCATTTCCTTTACTTCATGCATGAGAGAATAAATAGCCTTTATCTCTTCTTCTGACGCTTCAAAGAAGTCTTGAAAGTGTCTTTTAGGTATTATAAGTGTATGACCTTCGTTTACCGGAAACTTATCTGTTATAGCAAAAGCTAGTTTATTTTCTGCTATTATTTCTGATTTATTGTAGTTACAGAAGATGCAATCGTTCATTTGTTATTCTCCTTTTCTAATTACAATGAATGTCTTCAGTTTTCAAGTTTAGTTCCTGTAAGCTCATAAATCTATATTTTTGCCCTGTTGGGTTTTCTTTTTCTTCCGGTACTTCTTCTAAAAACATATTTAAGGGTCTAGCAAAGGTTCCTTTATTTCCATATAAAGGTGTGTATATTACTAGTTTTTCTCCTGTTTCAGTATGTTCTGCTATATACATAACTTTGTACCAATGGTTTTTGAAGTGCCTATAGTATTGTTCTATTTGAAGTTTTCTTTCCATTTTAAATCTCCTATTCTCTTTAGTTTCTAAGTGTAAACTAGGCATTTTTGAGTATTTATTATTTATAAGATGTTAAATTTAATTATTATAAATTAGCAAACCTGTACTTTTAACCAGTAGGATTTTACTTTTTTAAATCTAGGATATAAAAATTGACTTGTTATTCACTTGTTATAGCATCTATAGTTCTCTGCATTTTTTTGCTTAACTTCTCATCCTCTAATAATACCATTGATATTACATCCATGAGATACATTGCAGAAAATTGACTGTTTATAAACCTCTTTTTATCTACAAACAAAGTGTTATAAATTATAAAATTTATATCTGCCAATTTAGTCATTGAACTATCTTGAAAACTAGTTATAGCCACTATTTTAGCCCCATTATTTTTCGATATTCTTAATGAATTTACAACCTCTTCAGTTTCTCCTGAAATAGATATTCCTATAACTAAATCCTCCTCTGATACTATAGAACTATTTATTATCATCATATGAGGATCTGAAATACTATGTACATTGAATCCCATACGCAGCAATCTTTGCATACTTTCTATGGCAGTCAAACCAGAACTTCCTACTCCATATATGTATATTTTATTTGCTCTCTTTATCCCATCTACTACCTTTAATATTTGTTCCTTACTAATCGATTGTTTAGTTCCTTCAATAACCTTATTATAATAGGAGTATACTTCGGAAAGTATCCCCTCTTCTTTATCTTCCTGCTCATCTCTTTTAATAGAATTAAGTTTTATTTTCATATCCACAAAGCTATCACATTCTATTTTTTTGCAAAATCTAGTAATAGTCGCACCTGATGTATTTGTAAGCCTGGCTAAATCAGCAATATTTATATTATTAATTGTATTACTTTGCTGCAATACATAATCGGCTATATTTTTCTCTTTATCAGAAAAGGAATTATATTTCTTTTGAATCTCCAATAAAACATCCACTTCTATCCCACCTTATACTAAATATTATCCTATATCTATAATACTATAGAAAAAAGATACTCTAAAATTTTAAATCTTAGAGTATCTTCTTGATTATAACGCTTTTTTAACTTCTTCTGCAAACCTTTTAGTAATTAATTGTGGTCTTGTTATAGCTCCACCTACCACTACTGCGTAGGCACCCATTTCCATTGCCTTTCTAGCTTTCTCTGGTAAATCAAAATTTCCTTCTGCTATTATTAGCTTTTGACAAACTTTAATTAAACCTCCAAGGACTTCAAAGTTATTTTTGTCCTTTGATTGAGAAGTATATCCTACTAAAGTAGTCCCGATATAGTCGAATCCTAATTCCTCAGCTCTAATCCCTTCTTCTACCGTAGAAACATCGGCCATAAACTTTTGGTTTGGATATAACTTTTTTAAAGATCTTAAAAATTCTATATCTTGATCAAATGTACCATCTACCGCTAAAATCTCAACTCCTACATTAACTAAACCTTCCACTTCCTTCACAGTTGGTGTGATATAGGGAATCATATCTGTATAATTCTTTTTTATAATCCCTATAATAGGCAAATCAACTTCTTCCTTAATAGCTTTTATATCTTCAATAGTATTAGCACGAATAGCAACAGCTCCACCTTGTTTTGCTGCTAAAGCCATCTTACTCATTATAAATGAACTATGCAATGGTTCATCCTCTAATGCTTGGCATGATACCACTAATCCTCTTTCCATAAGCTCCTCCTTATTGCACATCTAAATTTTGTCACCCGAGCGTTGTTCAAGCACATCTTTTATTCAGCACCAATCATATCATTGATTTTTTGCTTAATTGGGTCAGCCATAGCTCCAAATATTGCTTGAACTCCACCTTGAACCTCTAATACTGCTGTAGCACCTAATGCCTTTATGGCATCCTTATTAACTTTACTTACATCCTTAACAGAAACTCTTAATCTAGTGATACAAGCATCTACATCATTGATATTTTCTTGCCCTCCTAGCGCTGCCAATACCTGTACAGCAGTTTCTTTTAAGGACTCCTTAGTAATAACCTTAATTTCTTCACCTTCATTTTCACGTCCTGGTGTCATAACATTAAACTTAGTTATTAAAAATCTAAATGAAAAATAATACAAACAAGCCCAAGCAAGACCAACTGGTATTACGTATATCCAATTTGTTTTTGCATTTCCTTGTAAAATACCAAAGAGAGTAAAGTCTATAACTCCACCTGAGAATGTATTTCCTATAGAGATATTTAATAAATCAGCTATTAAAAATGATAGTCCATCAAAGAATGCATGTACTACATATAGCCAT
The DNA here is from genome assembly GCF_056135525.1 of Clostridium sp. CS1-1. Classification (NCBI taxonomy): domain Bacteria; kingdom Bacillati; phylum Bacillota; class Clostridia; order Eubacteriales; family Clostridiaceae; genus Clostridium; species Clostridium sp. CS1-1. The sequence continues at coordinate 2,362,002 of NZ_CM148680.1, forward strand.
GGTGCAACAAATAAAAACATAAATTCAATTGGCTCAGTTATACCAGTAATAAATGAAGTTAGCGCAGCGCTTAGAAACAATCCACTAACTAAATGTCTCTTCTCCTTTGGTGTACAGTGATACATCGCTAAACAAGCTGCTGGTAATCCAAACATCATTGTATCAAAACGGCCTGCAAAGAAACGAGTTCCTTCATGGAATAATCCAACATGATTAGGATCAGCTAGTTGCGCGAAGAAAATATTCTGGGCTCCAACTACAGTTTTTCCAGCTACGGTTGCGACTCCACCTAACTCGGTCAACCAGAATAGCGGATAAATCATGTGATGTAACCCAACTGCACCAGTCAATCTTAATAGGAATCCATATAAAAAAGTACCAAAAACACCTAGATCAGCAATTGCTTTCCCTGCAGATGTTAGCCACCCCTGGAATGTAGGCCATGTTAAAAAGAAGATTGCTCCAATGCCAATTGCAGCGAAAGAGGATACTATTGGGACAAATCTTGAACCTCCAAAGAACCCCAAAACAGCAGGTAATTGAATGTTGTGATACTTATTGTGCAAATATGAAACAATGCATCCAATGGCAATTGCCCCAACAACCCCAGTATCGATTGATTTAACTTGTAAATGAAAAACCCCAATCATCGCTTTTATAGACGCATTCATTACTAAGAAAGCAACAACTGCAGCTAGACCAGCGGTACCTTTATCTTTTTTAGCTAAGCCGACAGCTAGACCAATACACATAATAAGTGCTAAATTACCAAAAACCACGCTTCCAGCTTCCGCCATAATTGCAAATATTCCCTGCAGCCAAGCAACGTTTAAAAGTGGATAGGCCCTAATAGTGTTTGGATTAGATAAAGCTCCACCTATACCTAACAACAAACCTGCTGCAGGTAATATCGCTATTGGCAGCATAAAGGATTTTCCGATTTTTTGTAAATTCTTAAACATTTTTCATCCCCCTCTATTTTATATTTTAAAATGATTTTCACTCAACTTTAGTTTTTGAAAACGATTTTTAGTTCTTACCCATATAATATCATATGAAATTAATTTTATCAATATGTATATCGATGAAATTTTTTTTCACAAACGTAATGGCAAGGATATCTTTTATTTAATATCCTTGCCATCTAAAATATAACTTATATTGTACAAACACTACTCCCTTTTATCGACTTACTATTATTTTAGATATCATCCTTTAAAATATTGCCTTCTACATTTTCTTAATTCTCTCAATAGCCTCTAAGGTATTTTCGTAAGTACCAAATGCAGTAAGACGAAAATATCCTTCTCCTTCTGGCCCGAACCCGACTCCTGGCGTACCTACAACATTTGCATTTTCCAGTAAATAATCAAAAAACTCCCATGATGCCATATTATTGGGTGTTTTCCACCAAATATAAGGTGCATTTACACCACCATACACTGAATAACCTGCTGATTTTAATCCTTCTAGTATTACTTTTGCATTGTTCATATAATAGTTAACTGTTTGTTTTAACAGCTCTTTTCCAGCTATAGAATAGACCTCTTCTCCTGCTCTTTGAATTATATATGGCGCGCCATTATATTTAGTTCCATGACGTCTAGACCAAAGTGCATTCAATGAAACATTAAAACATTTTAGATCCTTTGGAACGACTGTATATCCAAGCCTTACCCCTGTAAAACCAGCATTTTTTGAAAAACTCTTGAGCTCAATGGCACAGGTTTTTGCACCTTCACATTCGTAAATTGTATGAGGTACATTATCCTCTGAAATATATGCCTCATATGCTGCATCATATATAATAACGGCTCCTACCTTATTTGCATAATCAACCCATACTTGAAGCTGATCTTTTGTAATTGTTGCTCCTGTTGGATTGTTTGGAAAACATAAATATATAATATCTGGTGTTTCCTTTGGAAACTCTGGTGCAAAATTATTTTCAGCAGTACATGGCATATAGATAACCTTACTCCATCTTTGGGTAATAACATCATAGGTTCCTGTTCTTCCAGCCATTGCATTTGAGTCTACATATACAGGGTATACAGGGTCACAAACAGCAATTTTATTATCATCACTAAAGATCTCTTGAATATTAGCCGCATCACACTTTGCTCCATCACTTACGAATATTTCATCTATTGAAACATCAACACCACGTGATTTATAATCGCCTTCTACAATTGCATTTCGTAAAAATTCATAACCTAACTCTGGTGCATAACCTTTGAAAGTATCTACTCGTCCCATTTCATCGACTGCAGAATGTAACGTATCAATAATAGTTGGCACTAATGGTTGAGTTACATCACCAATTCCCATAAGAATAACTTTCTTATCTGGATTCATCTCCCTAAAGGCAGCTACTTTTTTTCCTATGCTTGAGAACAAATATCTTCCTGGTAGCTTCAAATAATTATCATTAATTTTGTACATAATAGAGCCTCCTTGTTGCGCTATAAGATAATTATACTCAGCTAAGTCATATTATGTTACTCTCATTTCTTGATTATTAAACAATTGATTAATTATACTGCAAATGAAAAAAGAAGTAGGGTTTAATCCTGCTTCAACATTATAATTTAACGTAAGTTTCCATAAATAACTTCTCCAATATATTTATAACCTTTATTACTAGGATGAGCTGTATTTGTTCCACTACCTCCTGAATAATCGTTACTAGCCATTCCAAATAACCCTTCTTTTTGTGCTACAGCATAATCTTGATAAAAGGCTTTGTAAATATCTATAAGCCCTGTATTATAAGTATCTGCTATTTCATATAGAGCTGATACATAAGCAGGCCAATTCGTTGTCCATGAATCAGCAGGCTTTTGATTTGGCACCAAGCACACATTGCTACCTCTTCCTTGCCAATAGGTTACTAAATCTGTCATATTTGCTTTATAGTCTTCAACAGAAACTCCCCGTCCAGCTTCATTAAGTCCAAAAGACAAAAGCACTAAATCTGGCTCCGGTGAACTATCCCAAACTTTTTTTGCTAAAGGTGTATTAAAATAACTTGCCACTTTGCTAGAAATTGCTATCTTATCCACTTCAATTCCTGCTTTATTTGATGTAGCAATTGCACCTTCAATAAAAACATTTGATGTTGTATTAGGTGTTACCACTAGTGTATGAGTTGTGTTACTCAAGCCTGAATAAGAAACTTTATTTGAAAAGCTTAAAGCCTCGTCCGAACAATTTATAGTGCCCACTTCTTTTCCGTCTATAGTTACTGCAGCTGTACCACCATCTGCTGCCTTAGAGTATAATAACTCTAAATCTGTTCCAGTAAAAGTTAAGGTAGCAGATGAAGTATTTTTATTAGAATTTCCAAAACAACCACCAAAGCCACCAACATAAGAAGTTGCTTCTCTTGAAGCACCAGAAACACTCCAACCACTTCCTAATGACCATCTTCCTTTAGTACCGGATGGTAAAGCGCCTTCGTAGATACTTATAAAACCTTCTCCAGCATCTCCATATTGATTTTGTAAGGAAGATTTCATTACACCAACCCAAGAGTTGTTTACCTCATCACTGGAATATTCTCCTCTTGTGTTAGACTCACCTATACAATAGATTTTAACTTTTTGAGCATCTGTATTTTTTAATGCATTTTTATATCTTGGTAAACCTTTATCTATATTATGTCCATACTTTTTATAGGGTGATTCCTCTTGCTTTGTTTTTAATGATGGTTTTGCATTCTTTGATATGTTGTTTTTTGTTGAAAAACCTACAAAAATTATTACACAAGCTGCAGCAAAAACAATGCTTAATAATCTTTCTCTCATGCTCATACCTCTCTATGGATTTTCTAATATTTTCCTACCTGTTTCAATTTTTCTTCTTTAAATTTCTTGTATTTTAATATGTGTAAAAATTCTACATTAGATACGTTGCAAAAAATGGTTTGTCTACTTTTTTATTGAAAAAAAGTTTTTAAGTTTACTTTAGTTTTGAAAAATAAACCTATAAAAAGGCATCTAACTAAAAAGAACTTAGTTAGATGCCTTTGGTAATTTCTAAGCAAATTTTTTTAATTTATCTAGTATAATTGATTCATTTTGCAGCACAAGCACTGCTCCAATAATGAAAACTACTCCTATAACTTGCGAAAATACCATTGTCTCCTTAAGCACTAAAAAAGCCAAAATTAATGTTATAGGAAGTTCTGCCGTTGCTATTATTGTACTTTTTTCGGATCCAACCAATGCAATACCCTTGTACAAGAAAATAACAGGTAAAATTCCTGAAACAACCGCAAGTTCGAAGACATAAAATATTATCTGCGGACTCAAGGTTATATCAAACCTAAAAAAGCCTGGATTAAGAATTGCTGAAATCACAAACATAACAATAGATGTATACATTGCTAAAACCTCTGATTTTACGTCATTAAGCTTTAAATCTGCAAATACATTAAAAAAAGCGTACGCTATGCTGCATATCACTCCATAAACAAGCCCCATAACTGGTGTCTCGGAAACATTTAAATTGAAAATATTTATTACCATACCGCTTCCTATTACTGCAAGCAGCAGCGCCAAATTATTTACCAAACTGATTTTGCGTATACCAGTTATAACAAAAAACAATGTGACAAAAACTGGATGTGTAAAAATAAGCATTGATGCAATTCCTGCATTTATCTTTTCAAGAGCTAAATAAAAAAATACTGTAGTGGCTGTACTGCCAAAAACACCTTGAAAAATTACCCTTTTAAGTTGTCCATTAGTTAGTCTCATTGACTTTTTATCCTTAATGAAAAGATATACAAACATTATTATTGCACTTACTGCATTTTGCATGACTAAAAGATCATATACTTTCACACCTGTATTAAAAGCACTTTTTCCTATTATAGCTATTAAAGCAAAGAAAAAAGCTGCTAAAGCCACGTATATATATCCTAAACTGCTTCTTTTCACTTAAACTCCTCCTTAGCAATACCTCACTCCTAACTTATTTTAGCATGACTATCTCTTTTTATGCAACTTATGGAAAACTTCATGAAAAATAACTGCTAAGAAAATGATTATATAGAATAAATTATATAGATTATTGTTCTAGACAAAGACAGCTGATGAGGATATAGATGGCAAACATCTAAATACTTCAGCCTATTAAATGCTATTATTTTATCTAAAATGCCTTTTAAATTTTAAAAATAACAACCATCCTATTGCAGCTCCAAGTACTATTCCAAGTAAAAAAGCGCCAAAAAGAGCCTTAGACAACTGAGCTAGTGTCATAAATATCTTCGCTTCCATCGAAACACCTTCCAAACAAAACTACTAACTGTTAATATAATATTCGAGGTTTTGCAAATTTATTAATACAAGGTAACTATACTATTTTTTAATAATCGAGAGACCTACCTAGAACACCTGCTCATCAAAAATTTACAATTTTAAATCTATCTTATCTCAATCCTTGATAGCCATTCATTAACTAAAGAATTAAATACCTCTTCCTGCTCTATCTGCAAATTATGTCCAGCTTTATCTAATACAGCAAAAGTTGCTCTCGGAAAACTTTCCAAAATGTTCCATGCATCCTTATAACCAGTACTCGAATCCTGTCTACCTAAAATCATAAGGGTTGGCTTTTCAAACTTCTTTTCTATGTTATCTACGTCAAAAGAAAATCCATATCCATTTTTCTTAACAGATCTTAAAAATTCAATATTTGATACCCTTATTCCTGATAACACTTCATCTCTATACCTCTCGTAATTTTTTTGTGTTTGAACAACTAAGCCTGATGTAACATATTCAACATCACTTGGAGAGAGTTTAGATAATAATTTCATATCTTCTAACAAAACAACCGGTGAGGGAATGTTACGCTTTTTTATGTCTGGTATTATGACAGGACATATGAGTAGAACACCATCAACTCTATAAGCCAATTTATAAACTATTCCTCTTGCTAAGTAGCCACCATAGGACTCACCTACAAGCAAAAAATTCTCATTAGGTATTACTTTTTCAATAAAACTAATTACGATATCAAGTATTGCATCAGAGCTATTAATCCACTCTACACCTTGGGATTTCCCCATACCAGGTAAATCAATATATATTCTCTTATAGTTATCGTTAATATTAAATATCGGTTCCATGCACCCACTCATTAATCTATGATCTGCAGCATAGCCATGTAACATAATAATTGGCTTTCCTTCACCGATTACTTCATAGTTTATTGATATATTATCCACTGAAATTTTCATTTTTTCCTCTTCCTTGCTCTCTAGTTTTAATCTAGTACCTTTTAATTCTACATAACATTTTTATATTTTAACCTAAAACTTTAGACTCTGTTTTTTATATTAAACACTCAAAATACTAGTCTACTATGTTTCTTTCCTTAAACAAATTATTTTACTTTTCACCAATAACCTTTTCCTTAAGGCTTATTTTTAGCTTATATGGTTCTGTAAACATATCGTATGTAGAATTGTCAATTACACAATGTTTAACAGTAAACAGAAATCCATTATTAACTGGATAATCTACTTCCTTACTGTTTAGTATTACAAGTATTTCATCATTAGTTAACTCCTTCTCTGTAGTATTATCAGTAAGTACTTTTCCACTTGCATCCTTAAATTCAAATATTACTTTCATAGTTCTTTCTCCTTCAAAAATCATTTGCATTTTTATTATAATTCATATTCCTTCTCTACTACAAATAAAAATAGACAGTTTTTGAATTACTATCTTCCCCCCATTACAGGAGTACATGCTAACGATCTCAAATTTTTGTAGTTTAAAAGCTTCATCAATTCACCTTCATAATCAAATAGTGTATCTTTATTTTAAAGGATGGGGTTAAATAGTTCAATAATTAGAAGTTTAAAAGCCATTGCTTAGTATTATTAAGCAATGGCTTTTAAGTTTCTAAGAAATCTCTTTAAGCTGACATTGATTCAATAGATTTATTCTCATGCATTGTTTTTCTACCATGTAAGAAATAATATAAGAAAATACAAGCAAATACCACTAGTGCCATCATCATATACAATCCGCGATAACCAGTTAATGGAACAAACGCACCTAGTATAAATGGTCCAATTCCTACTCCTAAATCTTGAAAGATAAAGTTTGTAGAAGTTGCTAATCCCACGCGATGTTTTGGTGAAACTTTCACTGAAATTGCTTGAACACTAGAGGACGTTGTTCCATACCCAAGCCCTACTAAGGCTCCAGCTAATAAAAGTGAGAAACCTTTATGAGCTTGACTAAGAATAACTAAAGCTATGGCAAACAATAATATAGCTGGGTACATTACAAAATTTTCACCTTTTTTATCAAACCATCGACCAGTAAAAGGTCTTGAAGCGAAAACCGAGACTGCATAAACAATAAAGAAAAAGCTACCTACATTAATTAAATCAATTCCCTTAGTATAGGAAGTGAGGAAAGTAAGAATACTAGAATAGCCAAGTGCAATTAATGCTGCAATGATTGAAATAGGAATAGCCTTAACTTCAAAGAAATTTTCAAAGGAAAAGCCTTTTCTATTTTCTAATTGTTCTTTGGTAAATTCTAATTTTGGAATCTTTACAAAGAATACAGCAATAAAGCTAAATACTAAAAAAATAATGCACACGATGAAATTCATATAGAAGGTTGCATGTCCAGTTATAAACATTCCTAAAAAAGGTCCGATTGCCGCAGCAATAGTAACGCTTAATGCATAATAGCCAGTACCTTCCCCTCGACGTTCATGTGGAATAACTTTTGCCACAATTGTCCCTGTTGCTGTTGAAGCTATTCCCATTGCGGCACCATTTAAGAAACGATTAAGTAAAAGGAATCCCATACTATTTACTAATAGATACAAGCTTGTAGTAATTAAAAATAAAATAAATCCAATATAAAGCATTCTTTTCCATCCAACCTGGTCAATATATCGTCCAGAAAAGATACGTGCTACAAGTATCCCTATGACAAATATGCCGGACGCTAAACCAGCTTCACTTGGTGAAGCATGAAACTTTTCCGTTGCAAATATCGTAATGGTCACCATCAATAAATAAAAAGTAAAGTAAAGAAAAAAGTTAGCTGTGGAAACAATTAAGAAGTTCTTTGTCCACAATTTAGGTTGATTCATTTTTAGTTCTCCTTATCATTTTTTATGTTTTCTAGCAATCTAGGAAGTAGTTCGAATATAATGACTTGTTCGTCTTTAGAAATACCTTTCATCACACTGTATTCTAATTCAGTTATTTTTTCACGACATGCTTGATAAATCTCTTCTCCTAATTCCGTTAACTGAATGATTTTTTCACGTCTATTCTTACTTAATACTGCTTCCACAATTAGTTTTTCTTCCAAACTATGAACTCGCCTAGTAACACTAGGCTTTTCTATATTATAGTAGTTAGAAATATCCACAAGGGAAGATGAGCCGTTATTTTTCAAATAAATAATAACTTGCCATAAAGAGTAAGAAAGATCATATTCACTTAATAATTCATTTAGTTTACTTATAAGTGGTCGGTATACTGATAGAAAACGTTGAAAAAAACCCTGCATTTAATCACCTCCAAATTCAAAACAGTTACCTTTGTTAACTGTTACCCAAGGTAATTATACCTCTTTTTTTAGTTATGTCAAGTTTAGGAAATCTGTTCAGGAAAAAAGAGGTGTTTGGTTATCATTTAAAACTCAAACACCTCTTTAATATAATATTAAAAATCTGATATTTCTCCTAATGTTTATCTATAATAACTTTACTTTAGGTCTCTACTTTAGTTAAAAAATATCACGGATTTTTTCGTAGTCCTTACCTAATTCACTCTGCATTACTTCTTGGAAAATACCAGCACTTTTATAAAAATACATATCATGTCTTACACATTCAGCAGCAAGTGCTATCATAGGTTTACTTTCTGTCCAAATAACTTCTGCCATAGTATTACTTAGAATTTGCCCAAAAACAACCTCTTTCATATCTGAAACAAGAGTAATCCATCTTCCCCCCATTTCTTTGCGCTTTTCTTCCACTAAACCATGCCTACAATATTTCTTTAATGGAACTAATGAATCCTCATTATTACTAAAATAGATAATGCCCATCCGAATATCTTGCTTTTCTAACTCCTGTAGATCCTTTAGCACATTTGGTAAATCTTCTTCCCATATTTGCACCAACAACTCACTCTTTGTCTTTTTAATAATCTCTCTGCATTTTGCAAACACATTAGAATTTTGGCGAATATGCCATATGTAATCTAAATCCGTTTTCGAAGGGTATTCTTTCAATCGTTCTGTAAGATCGTCTAATACATCTGCCGTTTCATGTTTTACTCTTCGTGCAATCTCATCTATTGGAACTGCTGCATATTTATTATTATTTTCTTGCTCCGTATAAAGAATAAATCCCTTGGAAACCAGTGATTCTAATATATTGTAAATTTTGGATCGTGCAACTGATGATAACTTACTTGCTTCATAGCCTGAAGTACTTCCATGCTGAAGTAATGCTAGATATACTTTTGCTTCTGCATCAGTTAAACCAATTCTATTTAACAAAATAATTTCGTTATCTACCATATCAATACCCTTTCTTGACTATATTCTCTTCCTATACTACCACAAAACTCCAGACATAGAAACACTCTTTTAGCTATCACAAAAAGGAACTGTTATAAGACTACTTAAGCCCTATATCAGCTCCTTTTTATCCATACATCCTTAAAAATTCGGTTCAATAATCATATCTTCTGGTTTTATTTTTTCCGATACTTCTTTGTTCCAGTCTTCTTGTGCAATATCTTCAACAGATACAGATACATGCCCTTCTTGGCACCCAAGTACCTCAACAGTCAACTTTTGTAATTTTTTAGCAAAGTCTTCTTTTACTTCTAAGCTTCTTCCTGGATACATCTTTATTGAGATATGTGGCATAATATTTTCCTCCTTTTTATTTTTAACTCCATTTAGTTCCTATACCTTGTTCTACTGCTTTATCATAAATATATTTTGCAGTTATAAGATCCTGCGCCCCTATTCCTACAGTCTTAAATACAATAATTTCATCATCATTTTCTCTACCTACTACAGTTCCTAGTATAACCTCTCCCAAATCACCTGTAAAGTCATCTTTTGTGATTGTTCCGTCTTCAAGTGGAATCAAGATGTCACCTGCTTCAGATAGTACAGCTTCTTCGGAATCAAAATAAATCTTACTTGCTCTTGTTAAAATTACAGGATCCATTTCCTGCATGTGAGGTTGATAAGAACCAACGCAGCTGATTGTTGCACCTTTTTTCACTTTGCTTCCATCAAATACAGGCTTTGAAGAAGGAGTCACTGTAACAATTAAGTCTGCATCTTCAATTGCTTCGTCAGAACTTTCTGTTGCTATAATCTTTGTGCCATATGCCTTCAGTTCTTCCTGCATCCTTTCCGCAAATGTCTTTGTTCTTTCATAATTCAGATCATATACTTTCACTTCTTCAAGATCACGGGCAACGACCATAGCTTCTAACTGCGTAGCTGCCTGTCCACCTGTCCCAATTAATGCTCCTTTTTTCGCATCTTTTCTTGCCAGTAAATCAAATGCCGCTCCTGATGCTGCTCCTGTTCGAAGCTGTGTAACATATGTTCCATCTAAAACCGCATTTACAAACCCATTTGTTCCATCTACTAATAATACCTGAGCCGGTGCTGATGAAATTCCTTTATCAATATTCTTAGGAAAAATATTGATGATTTTTAATGAAGCGCAGTCTAAGTCTTCTACATATGCTGGCATGAATAAGAATGTACCTTCATGCTTTGGTGCAGGAATATTAGTACGAAGTGGTACATTACTTTTCCCTTCTGTAAAGATACGGAATGCATCTTTGTCGGCCTTAATTGCATCTTTCATTGAAAATACCTTTTTAATATCATCTCTTGATAACAATAACATAACTATTTCCCCTTTTCATTATAAATCTTAACTCTTTAATAATATAATCTAGAATCAAATTAAATTATTTGTTTTTAAATATCTCTAACTAAAGAAAAGAATATATAAATCAATACAATTTCTCCTCTTTAATAAGTCTTTAACTTGCAGATGCTATAAGAGGTCTACAGCAATTTTGCCTAATTATACGAGTTTAGTATCTTAAAGGGTTATTATACATACCCCCTTGGTAACTTTGTATAGTATCCCCCTATAGTTACTATTATACTGTTGAAATTTTCTTTGTCAATTTATATATTTTTAGCTTTTTAAGTTTACTTTGATTACAGTTTACATAATTTATTAAGTGTAATCTGATTCATTTAGGCTTTAATTTTATACTCATATAATTTCCTAGAGTTACATAAGACCTCCCTATTCTTAAATTTACCTTTATAATATTGAAGCCGTAAGAATTGGCTTCCTACGGCTCTACTTATTTATACATAATTCATTTAAAGAGAAGGCAGCTATTTAATTCCCGTCTTAAGCATAACCTTTAGGACGTTTTTTTTCTGCGTAGTTTTTGGATTTTAGGAAAAAGAATACTATTATTAAAATTGTAAACACAGGTGAAATGTATTCAGGTACTTCAACATGAAATCCCTCAAGAACCATAACAACTCCAAGACATAATACTGAATACATGGCTCCATTTTTAAGATAAACATACTTTTTTATTTTATCTATGCTTCCCATTGTAAGCTGCCTAACAACAAGAGCTCCTAGACCATTTCCCAGTATAATCAAAGGTATTGACATTGTGAATGCAAAGGCTCCTAGAACTCCATCAATCGAAAAGGTAGTATCTATTATCTCCAAGTACAATATTTTACTTACATCAGACATTCCACTAGTATTATTAAGTAATTTTTCCTCATTTTCTTCTGCATTCTTTTTAAAGCCATCGGTTATAAAAAAAGCAGATGATCCTATTACAGCAGATAAAGCAAGCATCGGATTGTATTTTAGTGACACTGCTACAATACCAACTAAGATAAGTGAAACAACCGCATAAAACCAAGCCCCATTCCTTAAAAAGAACTCTTCAGCCGGAAGGCCTAAGTGCTTATCTTCAATAAATAACCAATGAAAAAATAAAAATACAAGAAATACTCCTCCACCAAGCATAAGTATAGGAGTTGATTTCTCTATAGATTCTATTATATGGGGATCATTTGAAAAAGTAGCAGTTAAAGACCCCATAGGACCAAGAGTTGGATTCATTACCCATACAATAATCCAAGGCAGCAAGCCTCTTACTATAAAAACTGCAAATAGTATTCCATAAAGCAAGAACCACTTTCTTGCCTTTTCAGACATTGTGGCTAAAACTTCTGCGTTAATTACGGCATTATCAATGCTTGAGACTACTTCAAATAAACATAAGCCTACTATGGTGAGAGTAATCGACATATACCCCATCAAAATCAATCCTTTCAAGTAATTTTTTTGCATCCATTACAGTAATATAGACAGATATAATCCCATCCTATTTATAAGTAATTCCTATTTTTATCGATGTTATTCATAATCTTTAATAAAAAAAGAAAAATCGTTAAGCAATTTACTTACTTGACGATTTATTGCTTGCCTATAAGCAATTTGCTTTGCAGTATTATTAGCACTGTAAAGCTTAGATGTACCAATATGGACCACAAACCAGTGGTACCGTAAAAAGGCACCCTATTAATAGAGTGCCTTTTATTTGTTATACTAGAATGTAATTTTAGAACTAAAAAGATAGTTAAAATGAATAGTCTATAGTTTTAAAACAATGACCCAAGTGCCAATCCTGCTAAAAATGGATAGCCATATCCATAATTATGATAATATGGATAACCATGATGGTGATGATGATATGGATAATAGTATGGGTAGTAATATGGATTATAATAGTAATGATGGTAATATGGATGATGATGGTATTGTCTAAACCCATCATCACTATGATCTGTGTAATCCTCTTCACAGTTGGATTTATATTTTTCTTTATGCTCAGTACTCATTGGCATTGTTTCAGTAGGCATCATTTGAGCAGGAGATAGCTGTGATGGATATGATGGATAATGCATCATAGGACAATTATACATCATAGGACAGTACATCCCAAAATGATGATACTTGTGATGCTCTCCGTGATGTTCGTGATGATGGTCGTGGCGAGCTTCATTTAAGGACTCAGCAGGATTTGGGTTAAAATCTTGGCTATCGTTTCTATAATTCATTGCATGCCTCCATATAAATTTTTCACACAGTATCATAGTATTCAAATTATAAGAAAAGGTTACAAAATTTTTTTATTTTAGTTCATATCTTATTTTTTCTCTTATTACTTCATCAGAAATACTAAACATATTATCTATAAGTTCAGTTCTGAAACTTCCATTCCCCTTAGCCTGATGAGAAAGTTCACCACATATTCCCATAAGTGCTATTGCAAGAACAGTACCGCCTAGTATATTTCCGGAAGAAATATAACTTGCTATAAGTGAAGTAAGCATACAACCTGTCCCTGTTACCATTGAAAGCATTTCACAACCATTTTTTATTAAATATGTTTGAGTACCATTTGTTATTATATCTATCACTCCTGTTGCTGCAATAACAGAACCGGTTTGAAGAGATAACTCCTGTAGCATTTCTATGCTTTCATTTAAATTTTGCTCTGTTATAATATCACCAGTTCCAACATCAATTCCTGTTGCGTTGCTTTGAACACCATATAATGACTTTATTTCAGACATATTACCCTTAATAACACTTGGATGACACTTCGAAATAAAGTTTTTTGCATAATTTAGACGAAGTTTACTACAGCCTACACCTACAAGATCAATTACTTGTGGAATCTTCTTTTCAAAGGCAGTTTTACCTGAAATCAACATAGACTCCATTCTTATATCTGTTATATTCCCAAGATTAACCCCAAGTGATTTAGAGACAGCAGTAATTTCTGAAGCCTCTAAAGGGTGTTCAGCCATAATAGGCTTTGCACCAACAGCAAGCACCATATTAGCACAATCATTTATTGAAATTGGATTTGTAATGCAGTGTATAAGAGGTTTTTTTCTTTTAGCACTCTGTCTTATTTGCAACAGGTTGTCTATTGTTAACGCTTGGTTTATCATAAACTTTTGCCCCCAAACTTCTTTGAATTTTTGCAAGCATACCATTCTTGCTTAATGCTCCTAGAAAAACAAATGCAATTGTTCCTCCAATTATTGTTGCCATAAAGAATAAAGGAACATAAAATAACCATGTTAACCCTGCTCTTCCCCAAATAAATGTCATAACAGGGTATGAAGCTATAGCTCCTATTATACCAGTCCCTATAACCTCACCTAAAACTGCAAAAATCAAATTCCCCTTAGATGCTCTATATAAAATTCCAGACAAAGCAGCTCCAAAAACCGCACCAGTTAAAGCTAAAGGGGGAATTCCCATTAGAATCATTCTTATCACCCCAATTAATGTAGCATTAAGTAATGCATACCAAGGTCCAAGAACGACTGCACATACTATGTTGATAACAGAGGACATAGGGCACATTCCTTCAATACGTAGAATTGGTGAAATTACAACTCCCATTGCCACCATCATTGCCAGCATAATGTTTCTTAATAGTTTTGGGTTTCTTTCCATAATAAAATACCTCCATAATAATATTTATTTTGTGAATGCGTCACATAGGAAATAAATACCATCATCGAGGCGTAATTTTAGCGTAACCAAATAGCAATTCCCTACATGACATAGTCATATTAGTCGGTCGAAGCTCAAAAGCTTCCTCTCACCTTGAAACACAAGTTCCCTCGCTATTTAGTTGTATTTTTGCTATAAAGGGACGGGCGCTCCCCCGCCGCTTGCCAAAGATAAAATCTCTGAAGCATAAAAAATGGAATATGCCTAATAAGGCATATTCCATTTATACTCAAAAAATATAACATCAAAAGCATAAATTACATATTTCCTTACGTCGGCATTATCCGAATCAAGTTATGGGTCGAAGTATAAACTTCCTCTCAGCCTGCAACACAAGCTCCCCTTTGCAGAAAATTATACCATATAACTTTCTTAAATTCAACATTTTCCAATACTATTTCACTAATTCCGCACAAATAAGGCATAGAAATCATAATACCGTACCAATTCATTGATATTTAATATCGTCCCATCTATCCTTAATTTTTGAATTTGTATCATCTAATAATTTATATCCAATCTTCCCTAAAGTTACATAAAATCATACATTGAAAGTTGCTTACTTCCTTCCACAGGATTTATATTTAAACTAAACCAACTACTATTTTCTAGTTTATCTTTAAGTCTTAATGCGTTATTTGGAGACTCAAACAGCCATTCCTCTTCCTCATCTTTTTTAATAAATACAGGCATTCTGTTGTGAATTTTAATCATATGTTCATTGGCTGGGCGAGTTAAGATAACAACTCCAAAATAAGGATTATTATTTTTATCAACAAAAGTATCATATATTCCTGCCATGGAAAAAAGATTTGTATCCTTCAGAGTAACTTTATACTTAACCTTGCTCTTATCTACGTTATCCCACTCAAAAAATCCATTGGCAGGTATGATACATCTGTTACTTGCAAAAGCATTTTTTAAGCTTTGTTTTTCAGCTACTGTTTCGATTCTTGCATTTATTATTTCTTTATCTAATCCTCTAATCTTATAGCCCCATCTAAAAAAGTCTAATTTCCTACCTTCAGTATTAAAAATTATAGGAATCTTAGTGCCAGGAAATATTTCACCCTTTGAATATTTCATATTTTTTTCATTTGCTATACCATAACTTGCCATTATATCTTCTATGTCATTTTCGATACAAAAACGTCCACACATACTAATCACCACTTTTCATTTTGTTATTTTATTAGACAATTGCTTCTAGTATTATATAGTTTACACCCTTTCAAAATATTTTTGAATAATAAAAATAGATTTGCCACTTACTAATAGTAGTATGTATAATTATTAAATAAGCAAATTTTAACTATGAATTGCTGCAAAATTAGTTATAGAAGGTGATATTAATGAAAAATAGCAAAATCACTAAACTCACAACCTTAAAAGAAACTAAATTTTTAAGTTTGTTTGATGCTGAATACAAAAATAAAAAGGGAGCAACAAAACACTGGATAATTGCTTCAAGAAAATCCTATAAAACTTTAAATGAGCAATACTTCCAGAACAAGGAGGATAGTATGGATGCAGTTGTTGTAGCCGCTATTCATAAGGAAAGTGAAAAGCTAGTATTAATAAAACAATTCAGAGTTCCTTTAAATGACTATATTTATGAACTTCCAGCAGGTCTCATTGACAGTAATGAAAGTATTGAGACTGCTGTTGCTAGAGAGTTAAAAGAAGAAACTGGTCTCTCTCTTTTAGAAATTAATAATGAAAAAACGAAAAAAGGAGTTTATATTTCGCCGGGAATGACAGATGAATCTGTGGCTCTAGTATATTGTACTTGTACAGGTGAAATAACAGATAAATACCTAGAAGAAGATGAATACATCGAAGCTTTTTTGATTTCCCATAGTGAGGCAAAAGAATTATTAAAAAAGAACGTGAAGACTGATATAAAAGCTTTTATGGCGCTTCAAAGCTTTGTTAACTCACAGTAAATCTTTGATTTAAAATCAGTAAAAACGTACTCATTTTATTCAGTACGTTTTTTACTATTTTAAATAACTAGAATACTACTGTAAGTTTTATAAACAAAAACGGGATTCTCTACAAATATCAAAAATATTAAGTATGATCTTAATAAACCCGAAAAATGTAGTGAATCCCTATTTATAGTTATTATTTTCTTATTGCTTTAAAAGCTTCTGTTTGTGATTTTATACCCTTTTCAGCTGCAAATCTTTCAATACTTGAAGCACCGAAGAAACCGTCAATTCCTTCTGTTTTTTCTATTACATATGCTGCATCTTCTGGTTCTGCAATAGGTCCTCCGTGGCAGATTACCATAATGTCAGGATTAACTTCTCTTCCTGCCTTAATAATAGCTTCAATTCTTTCTACACAGTCATCTAAAGTAAGTGCTGTTTGTGCTCCAATTGTACCTTTTGTAGTTAGGCCCATGTGTGCAACTAATATATCTGCACCTGCTTCTGCCATTGCTCTTGCTTGATCTGGGTCAAATACATAAGGAGTTGTAAGCATATCAAGTTCATGAGCTTTTCTTATCATTTCAACTTCTAGCCCATATCCCATTCCAGTCTCTTCTAAGTTCTGTCTGAATACACCATCAATTAAACCTACTGTAGGGAAATTCTGAACCCCTGAAAAGCCTTGATCTTTTAATTGTTTAAGGAAAATATCCATTACTCTAAATGGGTCTGTTCCACAAACACCAGCAAGAACTGGAGTATCTTTTACTACTGGAAGTACTTCTGATCCCATTTCAACTACAATCTGATTAGCATCTCCATAAGATAATAATCCTGCAAGAGAACCTCTTCCTGCCATTCTATATCTACCTGAATTATAAATTATAAGCATGTCTGCCCCGCCAGCTTCACTGAATTTAGCTGTAATGCCTGTACCAGCTCCTACACCTAATAATGTTTGTCCATTTTTAACTTGTTCCCTAAATTTTGCCATAATTTCGCTTCTTGTCAATGTATTCATAAATAAACCCTCCTAATATTTAAATTAATTCCTATTTTTCATCATATCTATTAATTTCTGTGCTGCAGCTTCTGCAAACTTCACATCATTAATAGCACAATCCATTTCTACTATTTCTACAACACTTTTATTCACACCATTTCTTAAAGTATCAAATAATGTTTTGTCTTCTTCTGGTCCATAGAAAGGCTGTCCCTCTACATCAATTCCAGATACGCCTTTTAGTGGTATGAATAAAGCTGTTTTTTCCTTAGCTAGATTTAATTTTTCCACTAGCTTTTTGCCTATTGCTTCATTTTCCTCTTTATTTGTTCTCATAAGGGTTACTGTAGGATTATGTTTATATAAATTACGTCCCTTAAACCTCTCAGGTACTGTATCGTATGGTCCGAAATTGCACATATCAAGTGCGCCTACTGACACGACCTGTGGTATATTATTTTTACCTGCTGCCTCTAACCGATTAGGCCCTCCATTTAAAACTCCACCGATAATTTCATCTGCCCATTCTGTGGTAGTTAGATCCAATACACCTTCAATGAATCCTCCATCAACAAGTGCTTCCATTGAACGCCCACCTATACCTGTTGCATGAAATACAAGAACTTCATATCCCCTTTTTTCAAGGTATTCCCTTGCAGCTGTTATGCATGGTGTTGTTACACCGAACATTGTTGCAGCAACTAATGGTTTTTTATCTACAACCTTTGTATTTTTAAATTTAAGCATACCTACAATTGCAAACACCGCATTTGTAAAAATCTTAGTTGAAATTGAGTTAAGACCTGCGACATCCACCACAGAAGGCATCATAATTATATCGCTAGTACCAACATAAGGTTCAGTATTTCCAGAAGCAACTGTTGAAACCATAACCTTCGGCACACCAATAGGTAGTGCTCTCATCGCTGGTGTTACTAGTGAAGTCCCGCCAGTTCCTCCAAAGGAGATTATTGCATCAAATTTACCCTGCTTGTATAATTCAGGCACTAGCTTTTCCATGCCCTTTGATAACATTTCTGTTGCCAAAGCTCTGTCCTTTTTAGCAGCAAGCTTTCCTATGTCTGTACCTGCAGCCTCTGCTACTTCTCTGTTTGTTACATCTGGTTTAAATACCGGATCAAATACTCCTGTATGAATAGTAAAGGTACCTAGTCCCTGACTTTCGATTAATTCTTTTACGTATAAATACTCCGTCCCTTTTGTGTCAAATGTTCCAGCAATTGCAACTGTCTTCAATTAATAACCCTCCTCCAAACCTCTATTTTTATATATTATGCAAATACAAGTAAGTACATTAAAACTTTTCCACATCGTAATTTAGAAATACAAGATTTTTTCAAATCAGATTTTAGCTTTTCTAACTACCAGTCTAGCCTTTTTAAAACTAAACAAAAGCAGTATGATTAACTGTAAATTAATCATACTGCTTTTACCTTTTAATGTAAACGTTGTTATGTTCTGTGTTTTTGTGTTTATGTTATATTTTTGTTTTTTAACTTAATTTCCTTTGGAGAAAAGCCCTTGTATTTTTTGAACATTTTGCTGAATTGCGCATAGTCCTTATAGCCAACCAGGGACGCTACCTCTGATAACTGAATATTTTTTCTGTGTAATACTTCCGCAGCCTTTTCTATTCGAAATTTAACCAAGTACTCTGAAAAACTACAGCCTACTTCCTTCTTAAAAAGGGTACTCAAATAACTTCTGGACACATGTGCAACCTTCGCCAAATCTATAAATGATATATCATGCATATAATTTTGAGCAACATACTCTTTCACGAACTCAACATAATCGTAGTGTTTTTTAATTCCATCCAGCATTTTCACCATTAAGTCATCTTCATCAAGATGCCCTGATACTTTAAAAGCTTTTGTTGTGTTTGTGATACTCTTTTCCGATGGGATTCTTTCAAAAGCAGAGCCGCCTATATATCCCATTAAGTCTTCATTATTGCTGTACATGTATTGAACATCAATTGGTGTTTTAACAGGACCGCCGTAAATAAGCTTTATTACATCAGAATTCAGCTCATTGCATCTATTGAATATTTTTGCTGCCTTAACCTTTGCTGATTCCAGTGAGAATACCTTTTTTGCACCTAAAAGTCCCCCTTCTGTTAAACCTAGATGCACACATATAACATCAGCACCAGCTTCAATCATCTGTTCTGCCTGCACTTCATTAAATACAAAAGCAACTGTAAACATATTTTTCTCATGGGCTATTCTTATTGCTTCCACTTCCTTTGAATAACAACATCCTGCTTCTTCAAGACCTTCAACAAATTCGCCGTCAATTAATCCCACTGTTGGATAATTATTTATACCTGAAAAGCCCATAGCTTTTATTTTGTCTATATAGTCTTCCATATCTATAGTAGGGTCCGTACCATTTAAACCAAAAATAACAGGCATCTCCTTCACCAGTGGTATTATTTCCTTTGAAGCAAAATCCATTACTATATCATTGCTATTACAAAATGGTAGATAACCAGCCAGGGAGCTTCTTCCCATTATTCGAAATCTCCCTGAACTAAGTGCAAGGATAAAATCCGCTCCTCCTTTTTGAGCATACTTTGCTGTCATTCCTGTACCTGTTGCTACACCAATAATGTGGTTACCTTTTTTTATTTCTACTTTTATGTTTTCTAATATATTTTCTCTTTCCACAATATAATACCCCTTATTTATTAGAAAAGTATTGGCCAAGATATACTCCGCAAGCAGCAGCTTGAGATAAAGAATAGGTTACTCCTGAGCAATCACCTAAAACATAAAGTCCTTTTTCTTTAGTTTCAAGATATGTATTAGTATTAATCTCTGGTTCATAGAACTTTGCATCAATTCCATATAATAAAGTATCTTTGTGAATTTCTTTCCCAATTAGATTTTCTATTGATTCAAAGATTCTAAGTAAAGCATTGATATAAATTACTGGAATTTCATCATATAAGTTTCCGCCATCACCTTCAAGACTCCCTTGAATACTATTATTAGTAAGTTGTTCTTTTGTGGTTGCTCTATTTTTTATTAAATCTTCAAGTCTTTGAACTACTATTCTTCCTCTCTCTTTATTTATAAATTTTATTATACTTCTAGCATATTTCTTTGCTAGATTAGGGGATGAAAAATATTTAGGCACGAAAATGGTGAAATTCAAATTACTACTAGGACTATCTGTTTCAAGATAATTTTGTCCATCTGCCATAACAAGTCCTTCTTGATACTTTTTAACTATTTTTCCATTAGGATTCATACAATAGGTTGTAGCTGTATATTCATTTTCTTCGCAGCGTACCTTAGTTTCAAAAGAATCTTTAAGAATAGAGTTTAACTGATCTCCTTGCATCTCAACTCTTATTCCTAAATCAACCCTGCTTCTGTAAGGCTCGATATCAAAAGACCCGCAGTATCTTAAAAAGTCTTCTCCTCCGCTGATACCTGTAGCTAATACAACTGTCTTAGATTTAAAAACATTGTTGTTACTATTTAAGTGAAATACATTATTTACTTTTTCTATGGAAGTTAAGTCTATCTCAAATTTTATATCAACTTTATTCTCAAGATATAAGTACATTCTATTTAGAAGTTCATAAGACAAGGTAGTGCCTAAATGTCTTACTTTTGCAGTTAATATACTACAATTGGTTTCTTTTGCTCTTTGGCTAAGTTCTCCATTTTCTGTATTATAAAGTTTAGCCTTATCTCCACCAAATAAACACAAAGTTTTATCCACATATTCCATTAAATTAATTACTTTTTCACTACCTATCTTTTCTGCTAAGTGACCTCCAAAATCATTGGTATAATTAAACTTGCCTTCAGATCTACCCATACCTCCGAAACCTTGAAGCTTACT
This sequence comes from Clostridium sp. CS1-1, assembly GCF_056135525.1. Lineage (NCBI taxonomy): Bacteria > Bacillati > Bacillota > Clostridia > Eubacteriales > Clostridiaceae > Clostridium > Clostridium sp. CS1-1. The sequence continues at coordinate 2,383,515 of NZ_CM148680.1, forward strand.
GCAAATTTTACAATCAACACATTTTTCAGTTACTCCATTTTCAATCGGACATGTTCTATCTAAGAATTTTCTCCCCTTTTCAATCATTAGTATTTTCAATTTTGTTTCTGTCTGCAGCAGAGTATACGCAAGAAAAATCCCACTCACTCCTGCACCAACTATAGTTATATCATACATACCTATATCCCTTTCATGAAACATATTTTTAGTTAATAGAAAACTACTTTAATTAAAAGCTTATTGATTTTCATTCATCACTTTTTTGACTTCAACAAAACCTAACATAAAAAAATTATAGCATAGATTACATGTGCAATCTCACTATATACCAGTAAATTTATATTTTGAAATCTAACTGAAATAATATATAGATACCCAAATTAGAAAGTCGACTTTCGGTGTTGCTTATGTATATCTCTACAAAAAAGATGGCTCCTATACAATGATAGAAGCCATCTTTTTGTTTCATAAAATAGTCTGTTATTTACAGCATCAGCTGTTTGTCACTTATATTGTTACGCTACTCCGTTAGCCTTTTCCGCTGGTTCATCATCTTCTAATAGCTTTACAAGCTTTTTATCAAACATGAACAGTAGTACTGCGCATACAAGTAGAATTACTGGAATAACAACATAGGACTGCATGATCGGGAATTTTGAAGCAAAGGCATAAAGGTAGCCATAGGATTTACCTGCTACGAATGAAGCAAAAATCCAAACACCCATTAATACCGAGTAAATCTTGTTTGGTGCATACTTAGTAACAAAGGAGTTTCCAAGTGGTGAAAACAACATTTCACCTATACTAAGAAGCACACCAAATGCTATAATCCAAATTATGCTTGCCTTAGAAGTAGCAGACGCACCTACTCCTCTTGAAATTTCTGCAAATACAAGCATCAAGAAAGACATTCCTAAAAATCCAAGACCTAAACCTAGCTTTTTAAATAAGCTCAAATCACCTTTAGGGCTCTTTGACATCTTGTACCATAGTGCAGCAAGCACAGGTCCAAGAGCAATACATACAAAGGCATTCAATGAGTCAAACCATGAAAGAGGAACTTCGAATCCGCCTAGGTTCATGTTAACGAACTGTCCGCCGTAATCATAAACAGCCAGGTAAGTTAGGTACCAGAATACCCAGAACATAATTGAGAACATTGATACTAAAACAATAGCAAAAACCTTTCTTTTTTCCACTCTTGTCAAAGGCTTAACTTCAGTTTCAGCTTTCTTTTCTGTGTTCTTGCCCGCTTTAAATGGTTTTTTACCTACTTCACCAAGGGATTTCATACCGAATAGGAACCATAATGCATCGATGGCACAAATGATACCGCAAAGCTGAAACGCTGGTCTGAAGCCCTGAACGCCGCCATGAGCAAAAGTTGTAGCTACAAGTATTCCCACCGCTGTTGTTCCGATAAGGGACCCCATATTAACAAAAGAGTATTGAACTGAAAATGCTGAATCCAAATCGTTTTTGTCTTCAAACAAAGAACCGTTGATTGCAGAAACATTTCCTTTAAAAAGACCTGTACCGATTGCTACAAGAGCAACCATTATATTCATAGTTGCCACATTGGTTGCAGATCCACCTATTAAATATCCGCCGGCCATCAATGCTAGTCCAACTGGAATACAGTATCTAGCACCTATAAACCTGTCGGAAAGATATCCTCCAACTATTGGCGCAAGATACGTAAATGCAACAAGATTTGATTGAATAAGAGCCGCTTCAACCTTTGTAAGACCAAGGCCTCCTGTTATTACCGTAGCAGTAACAAAAACAAAGATTAAATACTTAGCAGAATAATACGCCATTCTTTCAAGCATGAACGCAACACAGCAAACGTAAAAACCAAAAGGACGTTTGTTTTTCACTGTCATTTCACTCATAATTTATCCTCCAAATTTAATTATTAATTTTCTTTAAATAACAAGTATAGCTTGTCTATAGTAACAACTACATGGCTAAATACTAAATTGAATTCAATAAATCGATTCTCGTACATAGCTTTCCTAAAACTTGCTGCCTATTCTACTATAATTAGGTCCTTGTCATATTTGTTAAGTACCTCACATCCATCTTCAGTAACCAAAACCAAATCTTCTATTCTAACCCCAACATCTCCTGGAAGGTAAATACCTGGTTCAATTGAGAATATCATTCCTGGCTCAACTACATCTGTATTTATTGAAGAAACATCACCGAAGTCGTGTACTTCTATACCAATGGAGTGTCCTGTTCTGTGAGTGAAGAATTTTCCATAGCCATGAGCTGAGATATGGTCTCTAGCCGCTGCATCTATGTCACAAAATCTTACCCCTGGTTTAACTACATCGATAGCTCTCTTATTAGCTTCTAGAACTATATTGTATACATCCTTTGACTTATCTGAAGCATATTTATAAAATACTGTTCTAGTCATATCTGAACAGTAGGAATCCTTTACACAACCAATATCTATTATTACGCTATCTCCTTCTTTTACTACAGAGTTGCCAGATCCATGATGTGGATTTGCAGCATTTGCACCATAAGCTATTATTGGATCAAAAGAAACGCCTTCAGCACCTAGTTCTTCGTAAATTCCTGCTAAAATTTGACCCATTTTCTTTTCAGAATGTCCTTCTGGAACAAGTTTTATCATTCTATCTACTGCTAAATCGTTAATTCTTGAAGCTTCTCTCATTAAATCTCTTTCTTTGGCATCCTTGCACATTCTCACTCTATCTAGTATCGCGGAACCGTTTACAAAAGTACTGCCACCTTTTAACTCCATAAGTCTTAATAGGAAACGAGCTGCCCAATTCTTATCAACGCCCATTGGCTTTTCCTTGTCCACATATTTTGATACAATTTCTACTGCATCCTGTGTGTCATTGAACCAAATTTTTTCAACGCCTAAATCTTCAGTTACAGGAAACAACTCATTAATGAAAAACTTATTGCATCCATTAACATTTATATATAGTGCCAACATTCTTTCACCAGGATGAATCCACTTTCCTGTTAGATAAAATATAGCTGCAGGATCAGAGACTAACATCTGTGGAACGTTGCTATTCTCCATTTCACTTAAGACCTTACTAAGTCTTTGATTATTCATTAGTATACCCCCTAAAAATATTTTATTTTTTCTAAAATCGACATATAATTACCTTATTTATAATATTATTATTTTCACCATTTTGCAAGATGTTTTTCGCAAATGAATAAAAATTCAAATATTCAATCATATTTTCTTTCATTATGCATATATATTAAAAACGATTGGATCATCAGTAAGTACACCTACCTATAGAAAGATGGCTATCCAAATCAGAATATTAATATTTTGAATATCATTAGGAACGTTAAATTCAATACCATGTTTTATTTGGAATTGCCTTTTTAATTTACTTATATTATAAATTTCTTTACTTAACTTAATCACCTATTATAGCTTATTGAATATTTTATACTAGTAAATAAAATGGTGGTGATACTTTGCTTAAGTTAAGAGAAAAGTTAATGTTAACCATTATACCAATGCTACTTATTAGCTCAATATGTATAGTATTCATTGTATACTTTCAAATTAAAAATACGGTCATAAAGGATAAACTGAGTACAAGTTCAAATTTAGGATACTATGTAATTGACAGTAAGTATTCCGGAGATTGGATTGTTATAGATGATAAATTGTATAAAGGTACAACCTTAGTTAATGGCAACTATGGCATTGTTGATGAAATTAAAAATGAAACTGGCTCTCTTGCAACAATATTTTTAAATGAAACCAGAATAACTACAAATGTACTAAAAGAAGATGGTACAAGAGCAATTGGTACTGCAGCTCCACAAGAAGTAGTCAATAGTGTACTGAAACAAGGGAGTACCTTTGAAGGAGTATTAAGCATACTTGGAAAGGACTACTTTACAAAATATACCCCTTTAAAAGATAACAGCGGGAAAATTATAGGTATGTTTTTTGTAGGAATTGATAAAAGCTATGTTTATAGTATAATATCGCCTTTAATTTACAAGATAGTTGTATTTATGTTAATTATAGCTGTGATTAGTTCACTTGTTATACTTCTTATAATTAATGGAATACACAAGAATATAAATAAGGTTGTAGAGTTATCTAAGAGGGTTGGTAAAGGTGACTTATCACATGTTTTACAAACTCATCAGTTGCATAAATGCTTTGAAGTAATGAAATGTAATAAAGAGCAGTGCCCCGCTTATAACAACTCTAACCTGATGTGCTGGCAGATAAGTGGAACACACTGTCACGATGAAATTCAAGGAGATATGCTAAGTAAACTCCATCTATGTGAAAAATGTAATGTTTATAAAAAAGCCACTGGGGATGAAATAGGTGAAATATCCTTATCAGTTAACAACATGGTAAAGTCCTTAGATGATATTGTTAAAGAAATTAAGGAAGCTTCTACAAAAATTGATAAACGTTCAGTTATTGTATCTAATTCTATTAATGAACTTTCATCCTCCATGGAAACTATAGAAAAAACAACTACTGAACTAGCTAAAGGTATATCTATGCAGGCACAAAATGCCCAAGGTGGCGTCGAGAAGTTAGATAACTTATCAAATATGATAGATGTTGTAATAAACAACTCAAAAGAAATTTCTAAATGCATAAGCGAAGTTGTGTCCGTAAGTAGTGAAGGCCAAAATGCTGTTTCTGAGCTTAATGAGGTAGTTAATGAAAATATAAACATTTCTAATATACTAGAAGAACAAGTTACTGTTCTAGAAACTAAGTCTAAGTCAATTGATAGTATTACTGAGACCATTAAATCCATTGCAAGTGAGACGAAGCTGCTGGCATTTAATGCTATGATTGAGTCTGCAAGAGCGGGTGAAGCAGGAAGAGGTTTTGCTGTTGTGGCTGAACACATTAGGAAATTAGCTGATCAAGTATCAGTTAATACTAAAGAAATAGAACTAACCATCAGGGATATTAAACAAGAAACAAACAATACAAAAGAAAAGATAATGCTTGAAAAAGATAATATAAAAAACATGAAGGATATATCTTATTTAACTAATCAAAGATTTGAATCTATCAGTTCTGCCGTTGGTAAAACAATAGAGTTGCTTGAGGCATTGTTAAATAGCATCGAAGAGGTATCCGAAAATAAAGATAAGGTACTAAATGATATACAAGAAATATCCGCTATAACAGAGCAGTCATCAGCAGCCACAGAAGAAATTTCTGCGTCTGTACACGAAGAAACAAATGAAGTTATTCAAATATCAAAAATAGCAATTGAACTACGAGAAATTGTTTCCGGCCTAAATAAAGTAATCAATAGTTTTTTATTATAGACTTATAAAAATACTTAAAACAGTTTATTTATGTAAGTTTTACATAAATAAACTGTTCTCTTTTTTAAAATGGATATTTACATAAATTTTCTTAGCCAAATTCTAATAATTACATTTGTAGGCTTATTCAAACAAGTGAAATACTTATTCAAATGCTTATATTGTGCTGTAAACTAGGCTTTTTTCTGTAATCACTAAATCTACAACTCTGATATAAACCTTCCTTTTTCAAGAAAATCATCAATTAATTTTGCTGTCTCCCACTTATAATGTATTTCCTTATGCTGAAAGGGTAAAACAACAAAATCTTCTAATCCCTCATAATATACAGAATTCACTGTTACCCTTCCGTCATTTTCTCCAGCTAACAATTTTCCTAATAAAAGTTTATCATTTCTTCCTGCAATGGCACCCACTCTTATTCTTTCATCACTAATAAAGTTAATCCCTCTTACATTTTCTGTTTTCAAGGACTCTAATGTCTTAAAAATGTTAGTAAGAGCTTTAAAATAACTTGATGCTATATCTGCTAATTCACTCCCACTATTTGGTGTGGCAATCAAAACACAATTATTTATTCTATCCCTGTTTTTAGCATCTAATAAGTACTTTCTTATTATTAGCCCTCCTGTACTATGCCCAATCAAATTAACTTTTACATCTTGGTCTATGTCCTTTAAAATTTCCTCTACAATTCCTTCAAATATAGAAGTAGCATAATCAATTTCCTTATAGGTTAAAGGTAAATCTACTAAAATACATTTGTGATTTAGCTTTTCCAAGTTTTTTGATAGAATACTCATATCGTTTTTATTCTTATTATATCCATGGATTAAGATAGAAATTTTCTCTTCCAAGTAACCTCTCTCCATTCAATTTATAATCCAGATTGAAACCTGAATTTTTATCTATATTGAATTTTTTATATCTTTTAAAACTTCTTCTATGTCCCTATTTGCATCTACTACATAGTCACATTCTATTATGCTAAACGCCTCTTTATCATGGTTTATTCTATCTATGATTTTATTGTAAATCGCTTTTGGTACTTCATCTAATGAGTTATACCCTTCCCTTTTACACATTCTTTCCTCCCTTTTCAGGTGGTCACATTGCAAATATATAGCTACAACTTCCTCATCTTTTGCCTTTTCCTTCAGTTCTTTAGCTCCTACTGGATCTACAATGTAGATGCTTATCCCCTTGCCTTTATATTGCTCTTTAGTAGACCAATAATGTTGCCCATGATAAAATGTATAGGCTATTATATTATTTTTGGGCTTTGCTCTTTTATCCATATGATCATGAATATAAAAATCTTCATCTGGTAAGTCACTAACAAAAATATGCCCTTTTTCTCCCTCGTATCGTCTAGGTCTTGTAGTGAACGATTGAATATAATTATATCCTTCCTGTTCTAGCAACTCAGCTATAGAACTTTTGCCACTGCCACTTTGACCTACTAAACATACTATCTTATCCATAGTCTACTCCTTAAAATGTTTATCTCAAAATTATATTCAGTATTTTTTCTATGATTGAACTATACATTTTTAATCCTACTCTAATCTTTTCTTTAACAAATTCTATTATACACTTATTTGTTGTTTGTGAAAATAAACTCTCACATCGTTAACTAGATTCTTTATGCGATTTGTAACCATGTTTTCTTGGTCAAAAAGCTTTCTTCCACTTGCTCCTCCAGCTCTAAAAAACATTTATAAGGTATGCTAAAAGAAAGAAGATATGGCCAGTATACTCCATTGTTCATCATTTTAAATAGAGACAAAGCTAGAATTATGTAAATCTGGTATTAATCATCGTTTGTAATTTGATATATGGTATGATATTATAATATCTGCGAGTAAGCCAGACAATCGCTGCTGTGGAAACACAGGAGAGGAAAGTCCGAGCTCCATAGGGCAAGGTGCTGGGTAATACCCAGTCAGGGTAACCTGAAGGAAAGTGCAACAGAGATATACCGCCGAAACTAGTTTCGGTAAGGGTGGAAAGGCGAGGTAAGAGCTCACCAGCGCATTGGCGACTTTGCGGCTATGTAAACCCCACCTGGAGCAAGATTGGGAAGTATTTAGGGGCGGCCCGTTCCACTTCCCGTTAGTGTCGCTTGAGCCCACTGGTAACAGTAGGCCTAGATAGATGATTGTCAAATACAAAACTCGGCTTATAGACTTGGTCGCATATGATATCCACTGGCTTTTCAGTGGGTGTTTTTATTTTTTGCCACCGGTTTGCCACCGCTCAAGACCGCAGCCAGCTTTTCAGTAGCATTTTGCTGCATTTTCAAATTTATATGGGAATAAATATTAAGAGTTGTATTTATATCAGAGTGCCCAAGTCGTGTTTGTATAACTTTAAAATCTACTCCCTGTTCTAATAAAAGACTTGCATTTGTATGTCTCAAATCATGAAATCTTATATTCTTTTCAAAGTTCATATTATTTAGTGTCTTCTTAAATTTTGAAGTATAATAATTAGGGTGAACGTAGTGACCGTTTTCCCATGTCATAATAAAATCAAACTTTTTACCATCAAACACATTATCAATGTAATTGGGACCATATTTAACTTTGTTTTGTATCTGAATCTTTTTATGTTCTTTTAACATTTTAATTAAGTTATCTGAAATATAAAGAGTTCTTTCACTTTCATCTGTTTTAGTGGTTCCTATCAATGCTTTTCCATTAGTATAGATTAAATTATTCTTTATGTTGATGCAGTGATTGTTAAAATCCACATTTGCCCACTCTAGACCTCCAAGTTCTCCACGTCTTAATCCAAGTTCTATTACAATATTTAATCCTAATTTAAATACATAGTCATAATAAATAGTTGTGTCTAAAGAATCTCTTATAGTGTCAAATTCCTCAACAGTTAATATGTTTGCCACAAACTTATCTCTTTTAGGTCTATCTATGTACTTACAAGGGTTATCAGGCATTATTCTCATTTTTACTGCTTTATTAAAAGCAGAATTGATTACCCCATATATAGCCTGCAGCGTAGTACCACTAAGTTTTTTCCTTTTTGCAGTTAAAAGCATATTTTCAATATGAATAGGTTTTATATCTTTTAACAGTATGTTTCCGATGTTTGGATTAATGTTGTTTCTTATAAATTCTCTGTAGCGGTTATAGGTATTGATTTTTCTGTTTTCTTTAATGTGATTTTCCAGCCAATTATTCATGTAGTCTCCTATGGTTTCTTTCTTAGGTTCTACATATCCATTATTGAATTTAACCATAGCTTCAGCTAGAGCTGTTTGAGCTTCTTTTTTTGTTCTACCTCCCCTCCTTTCTATTTTCTTTCTTTTACCGCCAATTGCGCCAACTTCAAAGTAATAGTACCAGACATCGCCCCTTTTTCTTACTCCTCCTGTCATGAGAAACCTCTCCTTTGTGATTTTATAAAAACAGTTAAAAACAACTGATTTTTTCCCTATGGTAAAATAACTATTTTTTATATTTATAACTAATAAGTTTTATCTGATTTAGAGAATCCTTTATAAACTCAGATATTTCATTCTCAGTTAGCTTAGTTATGTCTACTCCTAAAAAGTTTGCTATTGCAGGTTGATTTAAAACAAACTGAACAGCTTCTTCTGGAGTTTTAAAGTCATAATCATGATAAGCATTTTTATTTTCTAAAGTTACATCTGAGTCATTACTTAAATAGTCATGGACATAATTCAGATCTAACTCAGGATCATTTTTTATGTGTTCAATTAAATGCGAGACATCCTCATCTCTTTTCTCATTTAATTGGGATTTTATAAGTTTTTCTATATTGTTATCTAAATGCTGATAATCCTGAAAGAAACTTATAGGAACTCCACAAGTCTCTGCAATTTGGGTTAAAAGTATAAAACTTGGGTATGTTCTTCCAGATTCTATGTCACCGATATAGCTTTGGGATTTATTTAAGTCACTTGCCAGCATTTTCTGAGTGTAGAGTCTACCAATCTTCTCAGACTTTACTTTTCGGGCACCTTTAACTAAAACTCCTAATTCTTTTTTACTTAGTACCAAATCACACAACCTCCCTACAAATTGTATAGTTTTGTACATTATAACGTGTTTTACGTTATAATGTCAATAAGCAAACGTAAATGAACGTAATCAATCACCTAATGGAGGAAATAACAGAGAACTAGAGGAATTTGCATGATTTATGCTAATTGTATATTTGTCTAATTATCTTAAAGGATGTTATAGTATTGTTAACGTAAATAACGTTTACAGAATAATTGGAGGTTAACTATGATCATGAGTAAATTATTAAATAATTTAACGTGGAATAAGAAAATGGAGGTATTAAGAACAGTTAATAACTGGACACAAGAAGAAGCAGCCGGAAAATGTAATACCAATCAGAAAATGTACTGGAGCTGGGAAAAAGGAAAAAACTATCCTAGAAAAAGGAGTCAGACATTAATTGCAGATGCTTTTGATGTAAAGGTTAACGATATATTTCCAGTTTAATATATAAGGGTTTGGGGGGACATTCATGGAAGTATACTTATATACGGTAGAAGAAGTAGCGGTAATTCTGAAGATAAATAAAAATGCTGTGTATGATCTAATTAGAAAAGGTTTTCTAACAGGACTCAAGCTTGGAAGGCTTAAGGTAACAAAGCCAACGCTGATAAGCTTTTTAAGCGACTATAACGGAAAGGATCTGTCAGATTTAGAAAATGTAAAAGACCTAACATTTTAAAATGATATTTATTTGATTCAAGGGGAGTGATTCCATGAAGTTTACCATACTAGGTTATAATCAAGCTAAATTAGTGGAATTAGGATTAGATGTGATAGATGCAGCATTACTTAGATATTTTGTAGATTTTAAAGACAGCGGGACTATGGTAAAGGAAACAATCGAAGGTGAATTGTATTACTGGTTTAAGTATGAGGGGGTATTGAAGGAGCTCCCCATATTAGATTTGAAGAAAGACAGTGTTTACAGAAGGCTCAAGAATATGTCAAATAATAAGGTACTAAATCACAGGACAATAAAGAGTAAAGGGATATACTCTTATTATAATATAGGAACTAATTACCTAAAACTACTGTCGGATTCTATTCCGAAGGGGTCGGATTTAAATCCGTACCCTTCCGGATTAGAATCCGTACCCCATACGGATTTAAATCCGGAACAAAAGATAACTCTATTAAAGGATAACTCTACTAAAGATAATGATATATATAGTCAAGTTATAGATTATTTAAATAAATCAGCGAATACAAAATATAAATCAGCAAGTAAGAAAACTCAACAGCTTATAAAAATTAGAATAGATGAGGGATTTTCTATAGAGGATTTTTTTAAAGTAGTAGATAATAAGGTTTCCGAGTGGATAAATACAGATATGGAAAAGTATTTAAGACCAGAAACCTTATTTGGTCCAAAATTCGAGGGGTATTTGAATCAAAGAAATAGAGGGGGAACAAAAGATGGAGGCATTGAAAAGGGTACTAGAGAAGCCCAGTCAGATGGAATTGGCTTCAGTGTGTAAAGATATACCAAGGTGTGAAGTTTGCGGGGAAGCTGTTGGTATAGCTGTAAAAATGTCTTTTGGTACTAAGGTGTATCCTAGAGCCTGCAAATGCAGAAGAGAAACTTATGAAAAACAGCAGAAAGATGATATAAATACACAGAAACAGATTAGGCTTAAACAGGTAATATCAAACAGCATGATGAATACAAGCTTTAAAAAATGTACTTTAAAAAACTGGAATCATGAAGTTGGAAACGAGAATCTGTATAATATTGCAATTCAGTACATATCAAAGTTTCCCCAGATGAAATCTGAGAACAAGGGAATCCTTATATATGGGGAGCCAGGTAACGGTAAAACTTATTTTTCCGCTTGTATAACTAATTCTCTATTAGGTAAATTAGTTCCTGTAATATGTGTTGGAGCTATAGCTCTTACTGAGAGAATAAGTCAAAGTAAAAGAACCTGGGGAGATGAAGGCATTTTTACGGTGCTTAACTCCTTGGAAAACGCAGATTTGCTTGTTATAGATGATCTAGGAACAGAAGAAAATAATAAGTGGACAAGGGCTATGATATACCAAATAATAGATAAGAGGAATACTATGAACCTTCCTGTTATTATAACAACTAACATAACTATAACAGAATTAAAGGAAAGATATGATGCTAGAACCTACAGTAGATTAGCCAGTATGTGTAGCTTCATAAAGAATACAGGTAAGGACATAAGAAAAATTCAAGGGAAAGAAAAGACTGACAGATTTATAAAGGAGTTGATGGGAGATAACATTATGGGGTAAATTATGTACTGAAAGAATTAAGAATTAAACATAACATAGGTCAAAAAACTATAGCCAAGTTTTTAAACATGACGGTATCAGCATACAGTCGTAAGGAGAATGGACAAAGATGGTTTACCATTGATGAAGCAGTAAAGTTATCTGAATTCTTTAAAACCAGCATAGAAGAATTATTTTGCAGCAATTAATAAGGATATTTATATGAAGAAAAATCGGGGGAAATATTATGTTAACAGAAAAGATAATGAATGAATTACCAGTACTATTAACAGTAAAGGAAATGGCATGGGTTTTAGAGATAGAATTAAATACTGCTTATAGGATTATCTATAAGAAAAACTTTCCGGTAATTAGGATAGCTGCTAAGAAGATACGGGTGCCTAAGTGTCAGATGATTGAGTGGATAAAGAGTGGGAAGTCTAGGTTTGAGATTATAAAGGAGTAAAATATCGGAAGAGCTGCAATGTTGGCTCTTCCTTTTGGTTTGATTCTATGCTTGTACGCAGTTTCGATATGGGGCGTTTATTTCATGAAATAAACCTACTGAATTTTTTTATAACATGCTATATCCTCGCATCCCTTGAAAATACTAGCTTATAGCACTATAAAAACTTTTATTTTCTTATAACATATTTAATCGTATCAAATTTTATGGATTGGCAGAAGGCTCTTAGTTCTTCCGCCATTTATAATTTAACATTTTTATTATTAATTAATTGTTACTTTTTATCCAAAAGCAAAAAATCGGGATGGTGCTGGCACCTTCCCGATAAAAACACTAAATGTTTTTGTTCCATGTTAATATTATATGCATTGACCGTAAAAATAGTCAACAATTATTTTTATAAACTTATAATAGGAAATAATAAGTTGATTTTTTTGAAAATAATCTTTGTTACGTAAAAACCTAATATCTATTAAATCTTTCAATTCCCTCATCGAATGTTTTCTTGCTTCCTGGCTTCTAACTATTTTATTAAAGGCGTACAAAGTTACCACGAAATCATGGACAATTGGATTAGCCATCTTCTTTTTTCTAGCTTCCTTAGGAATTCCTTCAATTTTCGAAACAAATGTATTAATTTCCTTATTGGGTTTTATCTTTACGTCATATGGATTTCTTAGACTATTTATAAGACAATTATTGTGTGCAGCTGCATTGCGCATAAACTTAACTGACCATAAATAATTACTCATACTATCAGTTGACTCGTATTGATATTTACCATAGTACATATCATAAAGTTTTATAAAATCTCCAAACGGTAATACTTCAACAACGTTCCAAATGGCGAATTCATCTTTATATTTTGATATTAAATCACCGCAAACTGAATTTTTACTTTTGTTGTTAATATTTTCTTTCACATAAGGATACCTTATGAAAAAGTCATTTACTATACCGTATCCATCTTCTTCATTATTTTCTGAGTAATCTTTAATCAACTGAACCTTTAGAAAATGTTCTATATCAAGGGTCATCCTAATTATATATTTTCTAAAATGCATATCTAGTGTTGATAACTCCTTAAGATATGCAAATTCAAGATTTACATACTTTCCTGCATTTGGGCCTGATTTATATTTATCATAATTTTTTGCATAGGACTTTATCTTAAAATAATAATTATTGCTTTCCAAAAATTCTTTCACTGCTTCTTCATCAATAATATTAAATTTTATCCCCTTTGTATCTCTCATATGTGTTATTTGATTGATAACTGATAACTTATTCTTCTGCATATTTATCTCCAAATTAATTTAGTTAACTAAAATAGTTATACTATTATTCTTCTTTGACTAACATTATTTATTTTATTACAAGTATCCTTTCAACCATGACAAAAATAAATGATACTTACTCTCTATAAATCCATTTCATTTAAAATATCCCTTAACTTTTTTAATTCCTCATTTGTCAAGGTTATCCCTTTACCCATTTTCTTATGCTCAGAATCCCAATCTCTAACATCAAATTTAGGTTCTTTATCATTCCAGCTTATAATATTTAATTCTTTCTTCCAGCCCTTTGATGATTCTGAAAGAGCTCCTATAGTTTCTTTTATTTCATATTTTATGTCTGCCATATTGCTACCTCCATTTAATGTGAATTAAGTAAGATTACTCTTCAAAATAACTAATATCTACTGTTCTTCTATTAAAGTATAGCTTAAAACTATTTAATTTGTAATTTTATTTTATTATTTTTAAAAGTAACCTCATTAATTTGTTTATCCAATTGATTAATTCTAATTTCAGTAGATTTTATTTTACCCTCAATTTCAGCTAGCATCTTTTTATCACAATTCATATCATTAACCAAATCACTTAGATAATCTATTATTTCTTTTTTGAGGGAACCGATGTCCATTTTTATAACCTTTTTATTTATAAAATTATTCTTCATGTTTCCCTCCACTTTTCTTATACTCAATTAATCTTTTAATATCATATTTCCAAGCTGCTACTGCGCCGCTGTATTTCTGATATCCCTCTCTTAAACTTATATTGTATCGTATCTCTCTAATAGTTTCTTCTACTCCAAGTTTTGGTATAGCGCTAACTCTAAGTATATGCCATCTCTGTTCCCTTGATAACTTTGATACATTATATCCTAGTGCGTGCAATGGGCTTTCTCTATTTAAACCATTAAAAAACTCGCTGTCTGCTTCGTTATTGTTTACTTTTATATCTTCTTTATATAGTTTTCTTTCTATATTCAAAGGTGCTTTAGCCCTATTATTTATAGCGGTATTGTTGCCTATAGTGTTTTCCTTAATTGTATATCTGCCAAGTTTCTTTGCAATTTCCTTTCTCATAGTTTCATCTAAAAAATGGTGCTTACATCTTGTACAATAGTAGGTTTCATACTTTATAAATCCCCTTCTCTCTTTAGAAGCTTCAGATATAAAATACGCTAATTGAATAGTGTCAAATATAAAATTTTCATTACACTTTTTACATTTATAAATATTGTTTTCTATAAAATCAATACTATATAGCATTGCACCACTTTCTACTTGCTTTATCTTGCTGTTAGTTCTATTTTCATAACCGTAAATCATTAAATTACGTTCATAATCACTTCTAATCGATTCCAAACGTCCCTGTAATTTTTGTTCTTTTTCCTTGAGTTCTCCGAGCCTATTATTGCTATGGATTATACTATTTTTAATCTCACTTCGCTTATTTTCTAGAATTTCAATATATTTTATTATTTTCTCCTCAATTATATCTAAATCATTTTCTATACCATTCATAAAATCACTAACGTTTTTATCCATGTTAACTTCTCCAAAACACTCATATTAAAAACACACCTTACCATGTCAACTTAATTGTCTCAAATCATTAAATGTTGTCTTATTAAGATTTAAACATTAACCCCATAAATTTCAGCTTCTATTTTAAATATACTTCTATTTTTTTAAACCGATTCCATAAATTCAACAAAGCTATCACTTTCTTTAAACTGAACCCCATCACCCAAAGCCTCAAAATGCTTATGTCCACAAGCAATTTTACTAATTTCTCTTAATCTTAATTCCTCTGCTAGTATATTACCCTTTGTTTCTACCACAAAGTAAAGCTTTTGCTCTCCATTCTTTTCAATTAAAACAGCCCAATCGGGATTATATGCTCCAAGAGGAGTATCAATTTTAAACCAGTCCGGCAGCTTTGCATATACCTTTATACTATTATTTTTCTCAAACTTTTGAGCAAACTCAGCTTCTACACCTGAATCATAAACAACATAGTCATATATGGACCTATCGCTTTTAATCATATTTTCTGATAGATATCCATAAAGTTCATTTTCTTCAAATAGTTCTTGTGCATAAAATTCATCTTCACCTATTTTTTTGTATTTAATTCCATCAACAATTAAATACTTCATCTGTCTTTTAATAATAGAAGTTACCTCTTCCATAAACTTTTGAGGGTTATTTTTAAAATCATTTAGCCTTTTAGATTTTTTTAAGATAGTAACAATATCCCTTCTAGTAAGGCTTGTTTCATTTTGTAAATAGGTTATAACATCTGGCAAAATAAACCCTGGATTTTCTACAACCATACCATATCTATCAACTTCTACTGCATCTGTTCCACCTACATTAATATCAATCTCAGCTTTTGTATATATAAGTTTAGCTTTATCTACTCTTAAATTTTTCATTATTTCTTCTGAACATTTTTCTATAAGCTCATCAGTGCTAAATTCCACAGAATACTTTGTTTTATATTTAATTTTATTCCATAATTCTTTAAATTCAGGACTTAAAAAACGTATTTTATTAAGCTCTACTTTTTCCCTATCATCTGCATTTTTTATATTAAGGCTACCAGCAATTTTCTTTAAGGTTGCAGCTACTTCTAATTGAGCTTCCTTATATTCTTCTGGAATTTCAATTTTATTTTCCTTTAAAACACGTTTTAGTGCATTTGTAACTCTCCCATTCTCATCAATATATCCTTTTTCCTCAAGGTAACTCCAAATTTCTTCCGATGCTTTCTGCTCCAGATACTTAGTTTCGCCATCTTTATTAATAGTAATATTAGCAAAGGTATGCTTTTCAACAATACCAAATTTAATACCTTCCTCTTCTTCTATTTCCTTTTGTAGAGCTTTAGCAAAATCTTCGTAGGATTCATTGGCCATTACCGTTAGCGTATTCACCTCAAAACCATAAATTCTTTCACCTTCCTGGTTAACTGCCAATCTAAGACCTCTACCAATTTCCTGTCTTTTTTTCGTTTCTGATTTCGTTTCATTTAGAGCACAAATCTGAAACACATTAGGATTGTCCCATCCTTCTTTTAATGCAGAATGTGAAAAAATAAATTTAAGTTTTGAATCAAAGCTTAAAAGTCTTTCCTTATCTTTCATAATTAAACTATATACATCTTCATCAGCCAGTGTGTTACCTTTTGTATCTAGTTCCTTACCCTTTTTATCTTGGGCAAAGTATCCATTATGTACAGCTTCCGCTTCACTTTCAATATCTACATCCCCAAACAAATTTTTATATTTAGGTTTACTAATAGCTTTTTTATATTCCTCTTCAAACCATAGTGCATATTTTCCTTTTTGCTGATTTCCATCTTTATCATAATAGCGGTAATTTGCAACCTTATCTATAAAGAACAAGCTTAATACCTTTATTCCTTCTTTTCTAAGCCTTAGTTCTTTATTTAGATGCTGTTCTATAGTTTTTTCTATTTGTGCACGCTTAATAATGTCCTCATCAATTTCTCCTATTACTTCCCCTAACTTTAAACATCCTTTAGAGGAGAACTCCATATATTCATTACCTTCTCCAGTATATATATCACTTACTATATATCCGCTATAAATTTCTCTTCCACCAGATATATCAAATAAATCATCATTTTTCTTCACTGTTTTAGACACTCTCTCAGTACTACCATTATTTAAAATATCCAGCTTAATTTTAGCGGTTATTTTTCCATTTTTATCACTAACACTTTCTAGTTTTAAATAAGCATCATTATGATGATCTTTAGATAATATACTTGCTACTTCTATTTGTTTTACTAGCTTTCTTTCATAGGCATCTACTGCATCAAGCCTAAACACAAGATTAAATTTATCCTTATGAGTGGCTGAATATCTTAGCGTGCATACTGGATTTAAAGACATTACGGCATCATTCGCTTTTTTAGTACTTACAGCACTTTGTGGTTCATCAATAATAACTATGGGATTAGTGTCTTTAATAAATTCTAAAGGCTTTAATCCATTAGTTTTTTCATGTTCATTATTTATAATATTATTATCTTTATTAAAGGATTGTATTGTCATAACCATAATTTCTATGTTATCACTTGTAGCAAAATTCCTTAAAAACTCTGGACTCTTAGATTTATATTCATAACCTCTAAATACTACATTGTTATATAATTCCTTAAAATGATCCGTCATAATATTTATAGACTTAAGAACCCCTTCCTTTATTGCTACAGAAGGCACTACAATTATAAACTTTGTAAAACCATACTTTTTATTAATTTCAAATATAGTTCTTAAATAAACGTAAGTCTTTCCTGTTCCTGTTTCCATTTCAACAGTAAAATGATAGTCATTCTTTTTTATTTTCTCTGATTGGGGTAATCCATTTTTTAATTGCATTTTCTTCACATTTTTTAATATATCATCTTCATCTAATTTTAAATCATTACATATCCCTAAATTCATATGAGCCATACCAACTTGACCTGATAAATTAGCTACTGTAAAATTCGATTTAACAAGTGGTTGCCCTTCAAAAATTTTAACAATTGACTCTACTGCTTCCTTTTGATAATCAAGTTCTGAATTAAATTTTAACTTCATAATCCCAGCCCCCAGCTATATACTCATTACGTCTTTAATATTATTTCTTTTTAATGTTAGCTCGATATTTTTCTTTGTGCAGCTATCCTTAAATCCATTATCTTTAAACACAACTCTTGTTATTTCAGGATTTAGTTCTTCTTTAAGTTTAATTATCCCTTCCGCTACTTCTAGCGTAATATCATTATCAAAGCATGCAAATAGTGCCCCAAAACCAATGCTATATACATTCTTTCCACTTATATGATGTTCTTCTATAGGATAAGTTAAATCTATACCAAATTTAAGCATTACTTCATATAATATATCTTCTTCTTTTCTATTAGGTACAAAGTTGTCTACCATATCATCAAGGGTTATCTCAATATCATTATAGTGTGGATTCCACTTCTTAATATTTGAAGAATCTAGTTTAAATACTTTAAAGCCTACATCTAGTTTTTCTATACCTTCTCTATTTTTATTTTCTTCAAGTATTTTATCCCCTGCTCTTCTAATACGTTCTTTTCCTATTTCACATATATTTTTATAACCTGCTCTATAGGCTTCTGATTTTTCATCTGTTGGTTCTGGAAACTGTACCATAATAAATTTTCTATTTGATCCATCTTTTTCATTGAGATGCATTACTGAATGAGCTGTAGTTGATGATCCAGAAAAAAAATCTAGAATAATATCATCTTTCTGTGTTGCTATTTGCATTAATCTAGTAATCAATAATGTAGGTTTAGGGTAGGGAAAAACTTTATCTGCACCCATAGTAGCTTTTAATTCATTATTTCCTAATCCGTTATCTCCTGCAAAATCTCTTTTAAACAAAGTAACTGGAACAAGACCATCCTGCACTTCACACAAGTATCTTTTTAAAGTTGGATATGAATTACCTGCTCCCCATAATATTCTATTCTCATCTATTGCTTTATTAATAGTTTCTTCACTGTATCTCCAATACTTACCTTGAGGCCTTTTTAATATTACTCCATTAGGCTTTTTAATCTCATAATTAGCATCATAAGGATTATTGGCATATATAGGATCACTTTTCCAAAGTCCTTTAGGATCGTTATCTGGATTACTATATGCATCTACATTATCACGCGGAATCAGATTCCTGCTCCATAATTGTTTGGATTTACAGTAGCATAAAATATATTCATGTGATTCCGAAAAATATTTAGCTGAATTTTTTCTTGTATGAACCTTCTCCCAAATTATATTTGCACCAAAATTGTCTTCAACAAAAACCTCATCACAAATCACCCTTAAATTATGAACTTCATTATCATCAATACTTATAAATATTACCCCGTCATCCGTTAGTAAGTTCCTAGCCAGCCTCAACCTTGGGTACATCATATTAAGCCAATTAGTATGATATCTTCCCCCTGCTTCTGAATTAGTTCCTAACTTCTTTCCTTCTTCATCAACTTGCCCTGTTATCTCTAAATAATTTTGTAAATTATCCTTGTAATCATCTGGATAGACAAAGTCATTACCAGTATTATAGGGTGGGTCAATGTATATCATTTTTATCTTTCCATGATAGTTTTTTTGAAGTAGCTTTAATACTTCTAGATTGTCCCCTTCTATATATAAATTTTCAGTGGTATTCCAATTTTTACTTTCATCCTTGCAAGACCTTAAAGTTCCTGTTGATGGCGTTTGTGATAATCTTATAGCTTTAGATTTTCCATGCCAAGTAAAACTGTATTTTTCCTCTTTATCATCTACATAATCCCCTAAAACTTCTTTCAGTTTTTCAAAATCTATTTTATCTTCACAGAAAACTTCTGGAAATAATTCTTTTACCTTCGAAATATTCTCTGATAAGATATCCATACTTTTTCCATCCATTTTTTCTACTAACTTATCCATTATGACTTCCCCCATTTATCCCCTAAGTTCATTAATTAAATTTTGTTTTTTTATCTCTAATTTCCTTATATTTATATTCATTTCAACTTTTCTATTGAAATGAACTTCTCTTTTAATCTTATTTTTTAAATCCAATATCTGCTTTTCTAATTCCTCAATTTTATTGGATATTTTATTTACTTCATCTGCATCTTTATGCATAAGGCTTTCATAATCATCTTGATATTTTGATGCGTTAAATATGTTTATTCTATCTACAAAGTCTAGATAGAATTTATAAAAATTATCAAAAGAAAATCCTTTGATATCTAAAATATTTAAGAATTGTGTTTCTCTTTCAGATAAATTCAAAAAATCTACCCAGTTAGTAAAAATAAATTCTCCCACTGTATTTTTACTTTCATCTGCTTTATTTATCTTTTTAAGTGCTGTATTTAAAAGGATTTTATTTTTATAGGTAAATACTAATATTACTGGATAAGGTATAGTTCTTTGAATTATTTCAGCTATCCTTTTAAATTTAAGTTCACTATTAAGTTCTACTTGTACAAAAGCTATTTCTTCATATTCATTTTCATTATCTTTATAGCTTTGGATATTAATAGTGTCCTCTTTTAAAGAATAGAGCCAAGTTATTTTATTTATGTGGCTGGCAAACATATCCTTATCCTGTTTATTCATAGAACTATTTTCATAAAATAACTTTTTAAATATAGTTTTATTTACCTCACAACTATCAGGTATATTTAGTTTTTCTAAAAATTTATCTATCACTATAACCACCTACTTTATTATGAGGAAGGAGATTAATTCAAAATCTTCTATACCACTAAATAAACTCTTCTGAAAAGTAGTTCCCCCTTTACTAAACAAAGAAGCAACTCCTTTTTCTTCCTTTTTACCAATAATATTATTGACAGCAGCCTCTAAAAGCTCTGTATATTTACTCATGTTTTTGCCGTCGTTAGTTTCTTCATCGAAAACCTTAATCAACTCATTCATTGGTCGGTCTTTACCTAAGCAAAGTTTTTTATGAAAGTCCAATACTTTCTTAGTATGAATGTAACTGAATTTAACAGAACCATCCTCATATACATAAACGATATAGTATGGATATAATGGATTATTCTCTTCTGATTTTGCAAATTTATTTATTTGCTTTAAGGTAAATATAACTCCTGGTTTTATATATTCCTTTAAAGAATTTTCATCTATTTTTGATACGGCATACATTCCCATAGGAGCAGTATCTAGTCTTTCTCTATTATTTTTCATGTATTCCATAAGATCCATCTTAAAATCATTCATAGTTAAATCTGTAATTGAAATTCCACCGGATAGTTCTTCTATATCAATAACTTCCTCTTGAAGCTGTTTTAGCTGTTTTTTTCTATACTCCAAGTCATTCATGGTTTTCTTCTCATCTACCAGTATTACATTTTCTTCTCCTGTAGCGGATACATCTAAAAGTACCATCCTACCAGTAACTCTAGCTTGAAGATTTATATATTCATCAAGTTCCATATTGGGCCAAAAATTCACAAGTTGAATAACATTGTTCTGTGAACCCAAACGGTCTATACGTCCAAACCTCTGTATTATACGAACTGGATTCCAGTGTATATCGTAATTAATTAAATAATCACAATCCTGTAGATTCTGGCCTTCAGATATACAATCAGTAGCTATCAAAATATCTATTTCCTCTTTTATATTAGGATAAGCATTATCCCTTTCTTTTGATTTTGGTGAAAAGTTTGTAAGTACTTCATTAAGATCTTTCGCTGCAATATTTTTCATTGTAGTCTTATTTGAACCTGAACCAGTAACAATTGCAGCATGTATATTAAATTTATTCTTTACCCAGGTTGCAATATTTTCATATAAATAGTTTGCTGTATCTGCAAAGGCTGTAAATACAATAATTTTTTTATTTCCATTATTTATTGGGTGAGAAATTTTATCTACAATTAAGTATTTTAATTTATTTAACTTTGCATCACGATTATTAGTTACTTTAGCTGACTCAATAAGTAATAGTTCAAGCTTTTCTTTATCTTCTTCCAAGTGCTGCTGCCATTTAATTAAATCCATATCTTGAAGAAGTACCTTTACCTTATTGCCGATTAATAAATCTTCTATTTGTTCATCTTCAAAATCCATATCTGCAATAGATAACTCTGGATCATAATTCAATCCTTTCTTTTCTATCTTATCTAGAAGCTTATCTATTTCTTTTAAAAGCTTTGAAACAGTCATACCAAAAGAATATATAGAACTTTCCATCCTCTTTAAGATATTAACTCTCATTAAGTTAACTAAACTTTGTTCACGGTCTACTTGCTTAAATACATTACCATTTTCAACTTGTATATCATATTTCTTGCTATATTCTTCTCTTTTCTCTGATAAGACATATTTCAAAGGAGAATATGCTGATAGGTTAAGATTTTTAATCATCTTATTGACCTTCTCTAAAGGAGGAAATTCTCTATTTATATCAATATCTTCATAAATATTTATAGGCTTTTTTCTCTCCGGAAACTTACCTATCTCCTCAACATTGTAGTATTTTTCAATATGTTTCCTAGACCTAGCAATAGTAACTGTATCCAAAAGTTTGAAATAATCTAAATTCATCATTTCTATAAAGGTATCTACAGTTCTTTCATCATCAGGTAGGTCACACCACTTATTAAATACAAGCTGTGCTTTTCTTAAGGTATGCTCTATACTTATAATTCCCTCTGTCTCAAAAGCTTTATCATTACCTTCTGTAATGAAAGCTATTTGATTTTTCAAATCATTCATTCTGTTGTTTACTGGAGTAGCAGAAAGCATAAGTACTTTTGTTTCTACTCCTGGCTTTATTACTTCATTAAGCAATCTAGAATATCTTGTTACCTTATCTTTTCGGGGGTTGTTGTTTCTAAAATTGTGAGATTCGTCGATTACAATTAAATCGTAATTACTCCAGTTTATTGTAGCTAGATTAATATCCTCAGATTTTCCAGAATATCTACTAAGATCCGTGTGATTTAAGACATCATAGTTTAATCTATCCTCTAGAAAAATATTTCTTTTATCATTTTTAGTATAGATAGTCCAATTTTCACGAAGCTTTTTTGGTGCCAATACCAACACTCTATCATTTCTTAATTCATAATATTTTATGATGGCTAAGGCAGAAAATGTCTTTCCAAGACCTACAGAATCAGCAATAATACATCCTTTATATTTGTCTAATTTATGTATGGCACCCATAACCCCATCCTTTTGGAATTTGTATAGCTTCTTCCAAATGTTAGATTCCTTAATGCCGGTTTTGGTTTTAACCATATTATCTTCAATAAGCTCATCGAGATAATCTTTAAATATATTATAAAGTGTGACGAAATATATAAACTCTGGAGTATTTTCTTTATAAATAACTTGCATTTGCTTTAGCACTTCATCTTTTACATCTTCTACTATAGAGCGGTTGTCCCATATATCATTAAACATTTGAAGAAATTGCTGGGTAGCTTCTCTTCCATATATACAGGTATTCATATCCATCCTGCTCGAAGTAGAAAATCCAAGACCATCTGTAGTAAAATCTACTGTACCATTTATAGAAACATCTTGTTCCTTGCTCTCAATATAAACAAGTCTTTGCTGAGCTGGGTTAGGTATTTTTAAAGACTTTATTTTAACTTTACCTTTTAACCACTCTGCACATTCTTTTGCTATGCTGGCTTGATTTAGTTCATTTCTAAGCTTAATTTCAAATTCATTTCCTGCAAGTTTCTTTTCAGTATTTTTCTCTATATAATACTCTCTAGTTAACTCTTTTTGTTTTTTTATAAATGTAGGCTCAGTAAAAATAAATCTCATTTCATCTATCTTGCTAAGCTCCTTGCGTAGCTCTTTATAGGCATAAATAGTAAAATAAGCTGAAATAACAGATAGCCTTGAACCTTTTTTTATATTTTCTCTCAACTCATCTCCGACTTTACCGTGCTTTTTGTTATCTAACATCTTGAATTCCATAATTAAACCATCCCCATATATTTTAGTAAATAAACTCTCTCTAAATTTACGTTACATATAACACTTGTTTACCATATATTTTACATTATTCCCAGCTATGTTATAATATTCCATACTGAAACATATAAGTATTTATATTCATTAACATCAATAGTTTGACTCCTATTGCTTAATTTGGTACGAAATTTATAATTTTATACTCAAGTGTTAAAAGTTATGTATATGAAAAAAGAAGCTATAGACTAGCTTTAACTCTTCGTTACCTCAGAATAAAAGCTAATCCATAGGCATTAAATATAATGGGATGCTCCGCCCCAAACCCAGGAAGCCCATCTCTGTGGTCTTTATAATAGTCTCCCGTTGGTCGAAAGGAAGCCTTGGACAAGCCATTCTTTTTCTCTCCACTCGCTGCAGCTCTGCAAGCTCTAAGGATTCCTTTAGGGTCAGGAGCTGCACTCCTTACTTTCAAAACAATAGCTAGTTCAAAGCGAACCTAATAAAACATCCTCACATAAAATTAGTCATATAAGCCTTTGATATAGAAAAGCCGACATAGATAGAAGAGGTTTTTACTCCGTAGCACTACCACAGCGGAAACCTCTTCTATTTATGTTGGAACTCTTATTACCATACCATACAGTCACTATCAGTAATCCTCTCAACATTGTCTAATATATTTCTATCATATATTTTAAAATATTATAATCTATAACTATATAAATCCTATAATTAGTTACTATTCTTATTGACCTCTGCTTATAAGGCACCTTTCTCTCAAGCTCCAAGTCCAGCACTTTTTTAGTCCTCGTAGGCTTGTGGTAATTGCGCATCAAATTATAAAAAGCAGCAAGCCTACTGCGGATAAAGTGCTTCCGCAGTAAACTTATAAAAAGTGCCTGTTTGAGGGTTGCTCCGGGCATTCCTCTAGGGTCCTTCCACGCATAAACCATATACCAAGTTCAAAACTTTTAGTAAACGCCCCCCACCTTTGTCAAGGCAAGCACAAGGCCGGCTTACTTTAGAGTCACATACAACTCCCCACTACACAAGTAAATATTAATGCATATATATTAGTTAGAAAATACTCTTCTCCAAAGTCTACTTAACATTTTCATCTATAGTTATGCATAAGACTGAATTACCGATTAGTAAGAAACTACTTGCTTCTAGCTCACTCTTAGTATTCTTATAGGTATCTAATTAAAAATATAATGTAATCTCTGAAAAGTGTAGGATTGATTTTTCTATAGTATTATAATAAAAATATCAAGATATAAAGCAATCCTATTACTTTCATATAATTCAAAGTAACGGAGGTAATATAATGAGTTTCAAGAAAAAAACTACCAAGAATATAGCAGCTTCAACTATAGTAGCGCTTCTATTATTTGGTGTTGGATGTTCAAGTGAAAATGCTAATAACGGTGTAATCAAACAAAACACCACTTCATCTGAAACACCAAAGAATACAATTAATAGTAATGAAGATGCTAAAAACAAATCATCCCAGGAAGGAAAATCAAATGCTTTAGCAAAACTTAATTTAAAGGAAGTTACAGTATCTAGAGTAGTAGATGGAGATACTGTAGAGCTTTCAGACGGAAGCAAAGTAAGATTGATAGGGGTAAATACACCAGAATCAACTACAAGAACAGAACCTTATGGAAAAGAGGCAAGTAACTATACTAAAAGTCAGCTAACAGGTAAAACAGTATATCTTGAAAAAGATGTTTCTGAAACTGATAAATATGGAAGGCTACTTAGATATGTATGGCTAAGCATACCTAATGAAATAAACGACTCTGAAATAAGGTCAAAGATGTATAATGCTATATTAGTTCAAAATGGTTATGCTGAAGTATCCACATATCCACCAGATGTTAAATATCAAGAATACTTTACTAAATATAACTCAGAAGCTAGAAATGCAAATAAAGGACTATGGGCTATAAATCATAATGGAACTACAAAAGGAGATACCTCTGCGAGTAGTAGTCAATCGGGAAATTCATCATCCAGTAGTACAACATCAGGTTCAAGTAGTTCTACTTCAAGCGGCTCTTCTTCCTCTTCAACAGGACACAGATTGATAAAAGGTAATATCAGTTCTAGTGGTGAAAAAATCTATCATGTTCCCGGAGGACAGTTTTATGACAAGACAGTTCCTGAACAGTGGTTTAATACTGAGGAAGAGGCACAAGCTGCTGGATATAGAAAATCTAAAAAGTAATTTTAGTTAACCCCGGATTTCTCCGGGGTTTTGTATATGTGAAAGTTATTTTTATGTGGGATATTCAAATTATAGACAAGTTATTTGTACCTTATATATGTTAATTTACTAATATTCAATATTATAGATTTATGATTAGTAGACTATATAAGAATTATACTAAATAAACTAAAAGTTAATATCTGCAACAGAATATAATGCTGCTTTACCACTTAGTTTTACTCTTTCTCCTTGGTACTCACAATATAATGTGCCGCCTCTTGGAGAGGCCTGATAAGCAACTAAATTATTCTTTTCTAACCTGTTAGCCCAAAAGGGAATAATATGACAGTGTCCTGAACCACATACTGGGTCTTCTGGTACGTTACATTTTGGTGCAAAGGACCTGGATGCGCAATCAAATTCTTTTCCTCTAGCTGTAACATGTAGAAGTAACCCATCAAGTGCATTTATTTTCTCTAGATTTGGATTTAACATTCTAACTTCTTCTTCGGATTCAAGAACGCAGAGTAAATCCCTCCCCATATATGCTTCTAATGGTCTTATTCCAATGGCTTCTACCATTGCCTCTGTCACATCTACTTTTTTCAACTTATAAGACGGAAAATCCATTTCAATAAGTTCTCCTTTTTTTACAACTACTAATAAGCCACTGAGTGTTTGGAAGCGAACCTCTGTTATTTCAGGTTCAACAAACTTAGTTATAACATACGCAGTTGCAAGTGTGGCATGCCCACATAAGTCAATCTCACCACCAGGAGTAAACCATCTTAATTTATAATCTGCTCCTTCTTTCACCGCAAAAGCTGTTTCTGAAAGATTATTTTCTCTTGTTATCTTCATCATAA
This sequence comes from Clostridium sp. CS1-1, assembly GCF_056135525.1. NCBI lineage: Bacteria > Bacillati > Bacillota > Clostridia > Eubacteriales > Clostridiaceae > Clostridium > Clostridium sp. CS1-1. The sequence continues at coordinate 2,410,512 of NZ_CM148680.1, forward strand.
TCTCATCAGAAAGCCACTTATCCATAACACATACTGCCGCAGGATTCCCTCCAAATACCTTGTCTGTAAAAGCATCAACTACATATTGTCTCATTTTAATCTCCTCCTTTATTTTTGTAAATAAATAACTACTTACGTTCACCTAAACTCTTAGAAATATATATTTCATGTTCTATATAACGTGAACTTGTAAATACAATGCTTGGGTTTAATGTCCACACAGAAACTCCATCGTTTTTGGGTGTAACTTGTCCTGTAAGAACTTCTTTTCTATCTGCAACTAGAGTTAGCCATCTTTCTCCTACTTGCTTCATAAGAGTTTCCTCTCCTCCATGATAATGTATGTCATCTATTCCCTCTATTTTGTTCTTTCCATAAATCATTACACTCGTGGAAACACCTCTATTAATAGCCTTAATAAGGTTATTATAAAGTACTAATGCTTCCTCATCCCAAAGTGAAACCATTATATTTTCTTTAGCCTCATTAATTATTTGACTAGCCTTTTGTATAATTAAATCATATCCTTTAATATTCCAAGCATAATCTATATTTTGTTGTGTGCTTAAGGACGGCAAACTTTCTCGTAATGTATTTATGGATTTTTCAAATTTATTCTCTGCATTTTTTAATAATTCCTCTGGAGGTAATGGAACATATTTAGCTGGCTCACCAGCAATAGTAAGTATTGCTCCAGAGTTATTTAACCGTAAAATATTCTCATAAACTTTAGCTTGTGGTACTCCTGAAAGTTTACTAATCTCGTAACCTGTAGCTGGATTTTGTTGCAGCAAAGCTATATATATTTTTGCTTCATAAATTGTAAAACCTATTTTCTGCATTTCTTTTAGTAATTCATCCATTAAATATTATCTCCTTTAAAGATTTATACTCAACATAGTAACTACTACGGTAGTTACTATGTTGAGTATAAAATAAATTTACGCATTTGTAAACATAAAATATTTTAAATCAATATAATAATTAGCTAATTTATTAATTGGCTAATTATTATGATTATGACGCATAAATATACAACTCCGTACTAACTTAATAAATTTATCATACATTTATTAGAACATAAATAGAAAGCCTGTGTCAGAAGTCAACACAGACTGCTAGTATATTGATTGTAGAAATATTTATGCTTATATTTGCTATATCAACTACCCATTATTGGACTAATGGGTAGTTGTACTATTCCCTTCTAATCATGAATTAACACTTAAATAATACAGTATTCCAGTATATTATTCAGTTTTTACAGTTAAGTTATCAAATATGAATATTGTTTAAATATCATAGATCTATGATTAATGAATATAATTTTACTATTACTCAAATACCCTAGACTTACAATTAATGAAACATTTTACTCCATATGCGTTATCACCATTTCCGACATGATGAATTTCATATTGAAAGGAGGTTCCCTATTGAAAGCCAAAATATTAACTTGCTGAATTTTCTTTAACCCATTGTAAAGCCTTCTTTAAATTTCTCCTATTACATTTTACTGTTATCAAATGTTCATATCCTGGAGGATATTCAGATTCAACTCCAAAAACTGTCTCAGCTAAACAATTGTCATTTTCATATACATTTATAGTTAAATCTCTTATAGCTTTACTATTTCTAAACTGTGTGAAACAAACTAATATGTAATACTTACCATAATATACATACATCGCTCCAAACATCCACCTATTTATATCATCTAATGGAGACTTTTCACCATATCGGATCTTTGTATCACTAAGAATAGAATATACAATCTCTTCTATTTCCTTAAAATTCACTAAATCACCTCTTAGTCAAACATATTCTTCACTTACTTACAAAATCCCTCTATAATCATTAACTTTATAAAAGAAACTTACAGCCATCTTAATTATTAAGAAGTTTATTATATTTTAAAACTTTATACAAAATATTGAATAACTTATCACGTTTTCCAGAACCTGCTTTTCCAACAGTTTTTCTATTTTTACTTATTAGAATATTATTTTGATATCTATTTTTAAATTTTCCTCATTAGATTAACCCAGCAGGGGTGGACTTGCCTTGTAACGCCGACTATAAGGACAAGTCTTTTTATTGCTTGTACTTGAAGTTAGGTGTTAGAAGCACGTCCACCCCTGCGGTATGCGTGAACTGAAACTACCAATTCCATAAAAACCTACTGCGTTATTAGACCCCAAAGGAATGCCCAAGTAAAGACCCTAGAGCCCTCCCCTGAACGCTTGTCTATTTTGCTAAACAACCGATTTGACGAAGGTACAAGCTGCTGACCCTAAAGAATTTCCCCATAGGCCTGCTGTAGCTTGTTCTTTCGTTAAATCCTCCTTGTTTAGCGAAGTAGACAAGCGAAAGACCCTAAGGGAATACCCTAAAAGGACCCCAGAGGACTACAACAAAAGGGTGGACCTGTCTTGCTGTAAAACCTTATATGGACACGTCTTTTTAATGCCTGTCCATATAAGGTTTTACAGGAAGCAAGTCCACCCTCACGCACTCTGCCGGGCGCCCAAATAAAGTACTAGCTAAGGTCGTGAAGTTCTTAGTTTGTAGAAGGCTCGGAATTAAGGGAGAGACTTATGCAAGCTTAGAACTACTAGACAGGAGCTTGTTCTTTTTTGGGTGGCAGTTAAAGTTCCTAAGTATATAAAATCTGTATTAATTGAATCTTCACTATATATGGTAATACCATATACGATACTACGCTCACCTTACGACCAAATACTATAACTAACAAAAGTATCTTTAACTTTATAAATATATTAGTGGAGGTATATATATAACTTACACTGTATTACTTAATTACAAAAGCCCAGTTAAAATATGTACTAATTAAACTATATATCCATTACACTATCACTATTAAAACGAAAAACTCAATATCCCAGTTTTCTTTCTACTTTGAACAAGCTTATTTTTGCTCTCTATAGGAATACCTAAGATAAAAGCAAATATAAGCTTGTTTAAAGTTTCCTATTTGGTACTATAGGTCAAATGGCTCCCCTTAAAAGCCTTCTAGGAAATTGAATGCCCAATAAGTTACGTTTAATTTCTATAACTTAATAGAGCCTTTTGACCTATTACGCTGTGCGGATTATTAGCTTTGAACAAGCTATTGTTTTGAACGTAAGGAGTACAGCTTCTGGACCCTAAAGGAATCCCTAAAGCTTGCAGAGCTGCAGCGAGTGGAGAGAAAAATAACAGCTTGTTCAAAGCTTCCTTTCGACCAAAGGGAGACTATTATAAAGACTTCGAAGCTATGCTTCCTGGGTTTGGGGCGGAGCAGCCCATTATATTTAGTGCCTATAGAATAGCTTTTATTCTGAGGTAACGAAGAGTTAAAGCTGTTCTATAGCTTCACTTTAAACCTTGTTCTCTCAGAATATTAGTCAGTACATCTAATTCCTTCATTAAATTCTCATCATTCATTGAACACTGAAGTTTAAAGTTTTTCCCATTCCCAAAACACTCATAATCTAGAAGTAAATTAGCCTGTAAAATATCAATTTTTATACTGGTATCTCCGAAGCCACTATTAACAATAAAACTTATATCATCATTAAGCTCGAAGGTTTTAGGATAGACTAGGACTAAATTCTTATAGCCCCCCTTTAAAGCATAGCTGCACATCTGATACATATCACCCTGGCTTATTCCGTATTTATCATACCTATTATCATTTAACAACTTATATTTAGTGTCCAAAATCAAAACATTGCCATTATTATGTTTCAAGTATATATCCTGCCTCAAATTAAAGGCCCTGCCCTCCGCTATATTGTTCACATAAGTATCTGCCAAGAAAAGGTTACTCTTTTGTTTTGTTATTTCTTTAAAGTCTTTATTATATGTTTCCTTAATAAAGTTAAATATAAAGTCCTCATACAACAGCTCCATTGGTATCAAGAAACAAAAATCTAACTTATTATCATTTCTACTTTCTGATATCGATGTATTCTTCAGGAACATATCGCATAAAGCTAAAATTGTTTCATATTCCTTATTAAACCTATTTATGCTTATTCCATCGCACTCATTTTCTCCGCAGTGAACATCATCAACCTCATCCAGTATAAATAATATCCTCTTAAGATTTTCGCTGCTTTCATTATTTTTTGTTATACTTAAAAGCATCTTTGATACATATTTGATTATTTTATTAACCTTATTGTTATAAATAAACGGTTCATGAATGGTGCTGAAGTAATTCCATCTTCCAGTTGAAATATTATTTTTCATATATTCAGGGATGTTAAGCCTTCCCTTTAAATAGGTTAATTCCTCTTCTACTTCTTCATAATTATTGAAAGGATTATTATAAACACCATCCAAAGTTAACTTACTGAAGATATAAATAAGTATTTCAATAAAACTGTCCCTATTATTAAAATCCAAATTGGTATTAGCAATGGGAAACCTTATTCTAGAGCTTCTTTTAAGCCAGTATAAAAGATTTGCCATTAGAAAACCATCTATATCCTCATCCTTAACCTTCTCATCAAATATCTTTGGATAAATTGTTATGGTTTCGTTTTCGTAGCTAATAAATCCTACATAGTTTCTTGCCTTTACCAGATTCCCATCAAAGGTTAAAAATTGCTGCTCACCATAAGGGATTTTTTCATTATATAAGGCTCTATCATCATAAAGATTATATCTTTTCTTCCAGCTTTCATTCAAGTAAGCTCTAAAATCACTTGCATCTTCCAGTTCAAGCTTTTTAAATTTGCCAAACTCCCTCAGTTTCATAGCTATTCCTCAATTCCATCATACTCAAGCTGAAAAGTATCCGGGTTCTCCCTTACCTTAATTCCACCCCTGCTTAGAATATCTATCACATCGCCGCTATTCAAATAGAAATATTCATTTAATAAAGGAATAATTTTTTTATTTATAATATTCTTTAAATCGTCCATAGTTTTATTTATGAAAAACGCATGGCCGATAAGATAGTCTCCGCTTCTTTTCTTCTCATAAATAGTCCTGTTTATTGGTTTTAAAATATGCTCAAACTCCGGAATTAAGCTGTAATCTGTATACATAGGAATGAAGTCAAACCTTCTTCTCAAAGCTATGTCTATATTAGCTATGGATCTATCTGCCGTATTCATTGTCCCTAAAATAAAGAGATTAGGTGGTACAACAAAGGTTTCTTTTGATGGCAGAGTAACTGCTGTCTCATTAAGTTCGCCCAGTCTTTTATCGTCCTCAATCAAGGTGATGAGTTCCCCAAAAATACGAGAAATATTACCCCTGTTTATTTCATCTATTACCATGACATAATAGTTTCCAAGATCGTTCTTTGCCCTCTCTACTAAATCTTTAAAAATACCATCCTGCTTTACAAAGGATAATTGATCTCTGTTATTTGTATTTGTCCTGATTCCCTGTATAAAATCTTCATAGCTGTAATTTTGATGAAAGGTTGTAAATACAATTCTTTTATCTGAAAGATAGGTTTTATATCTGTTGAATACGGCCTGCCTACCTAACTTGGATTCATTTATTATTTCCTCAACTTCCTTCTTTTCCACAATGCTTACAGCATAATTTACTGTATTATATGTTTTCCCCGTTCCAGGAGGGCCATAAAGAATCATATTTAAGGAAGTTTCTATTACTTTTTCAAACTTATCTCCATCTATAACCTCTGCCTCTACTTCTTCATCACCATCGCCAGGTTCAATTACTGGAAGCTTAATATTTATCATTTCATTAAGGAGTTCGTCTATATCAATTCCGAATATATTATTTAGTACACTGCTTTCAAAACTTTCCTTATTCTCTTCCTTTACACGTATAACCTGCTTGCTGCTGTTTCTATTGCCCCAATTTTGATCATTAGGCAATTCATTCGTAGATTTATCAGTCTCTCTTAGCTTGATAAATTTTCTGTGATATAATCCATTCTCCTCAGTGACCTCACCTGTTAGTGCCCCTAGAAACAATATTTTACTTCCATCGGCTACATAGAAAATATTCTTGCTGACTTCATCGGAACTGATGCTTTTATCCTTTAGCACTAAAATATTATTTTGTAAATAACTATCAACTTCTTCCCTTGATAAGCCACTGACAGCATAAGGTTGAATCTTAAAGTAATTATTTTCTATATTCCACAGCTTTGCTAATTCTCTGGAAAACATTATGTGTGCATATACCACTCCTCTATTTTCTTCATTTTTTACCTTGATATCAAATTTTTTTAATTCCTTATAAATGGTTTCGCACAGCTTTTCATAATAGTTTTCTACTTTGATATTTGGATTTAACAGATGTATAAATTGAATCAATTTAAAATTTTTATAGCCAGTTAATTTGTCGGCTGGACTCAGAATATAAATGATAACATTTCTTGCAACCTCAGTAACCTTGCCTAAGTCATTATACTTCTTATAATTTATCAGGTTCTTAACCCAATCATTTTGCCTTACAAATGTTAAAGCTAGCGTTCTCTTGTCCTCGTATTGGTTATAAACATTCTTGTTGTACGCATTTTTATCTACATAAGCTACAACTTCATATAAAAGAGTCAGAAAGTTATACTTTTCCTCCTCATTTTTATACTTGTTTAAAATATCTCCTGAACTAAATCTATCTAGAGATTCTACATCAGACTTTAACTCATCTAGGCTGTTATTGCTTATATCGAACTTGATAAATTCCTTCCACTTGTCAATTAACTTCTCAAAAGCATATTCCTCCATTTCAATGTAAGCCTTAACATATTCACTGTTATTTTCTATGGCCTTGTTTATTGCATCTCTAAGTTTTTCTTCATGTTCTCTTTTCGTTCCCTCATAGCATCGTCTGATAATATTAAAATAATCCTCTAAATTGCTGTTTTCATCTATCTTTACCTGTGTATTTAAACTCCACCCAAAGCTGTCAGGCACTACCTTTACATTTAGATTTCTAATATCATGGTCATTAATAAATTTCTCATTTACATGAATCCTTATATAATCCTTAGCTATATGAACCTCAGCATACAATTTTGAATTGATCTTAAATCCTGTGTAACCAGGGGTTTTGTATTCAACGCTACCCTCTAAACTCCTTAAGTAATCTAAAACCTTTTGAATAAAGTTTTTATCATCCATGACTTTCCTCCATTATTCTCCACTATAACAACGTTTTTATCTTTAATAGTATTTTTAAGAATATCTTTTTCTCGATTGCTTCCTCCCAGGTTCCCTCGCAGAATCTTTCCTGTCTTACATAATAAGTTAAAATAGATTTTAACAAATCAATATCTGCTGTTTCAATAAGTTCTGCTAGTGATGAAACTTCTGCACTATACTTTTGAACGTTATCTAAATATTGACTATCAGTTAAGTTTGATTTATAGAAATCATCTAAGAACCTTATTAATCCTTCGTCGTAATCAGGGTATCCCATTACGGTTATCCCATCTTCTTGTTTTTCTGGGTATATCCATCTACAGAACTTTATTTCTTCGTTGCTAAAGTAATCTATATACTTTTTTATTTGTTCTTCAGTAAACATAATCATACTCCTAATTATTTAAAATTAAATTTTCGGCCCATTCTTCAACTTCAGTATTGTCAGGGATCACAACACAATTATTGAAAGCTATTAAAATAATAGAATTTTGTATAGTGTTTGTACTTTCACAGCTCTCAATTTACCTTCTCTAATTTATCCTCTACATATTTAATATTGCTTTTATAAAGATCTTCTTTAGGATTTATTTTGTTTGCCTCTTTAAAATATGTAATAGCAAGCTCTAAATTTCCTAGTCTGTCACAGCATACGCCAATCCAATTTATTGCATTATCATCATTGGGATATAGCTCCAAGTATTTTTCATAGAAATTCTTTGAAAGCTCATATTTTCTTTTAGAATAATATATGGATGCAACGTTCCAGCAAATATCGGCCAAGTCCTCTTCATTAAGGTGATAAAGTTCTTCCTGTCCTTCTAATGCTTTGTTATAGTAATATAAAGCTATGTCTTTTTTATTTATTTTTTTATAGCAGTCTCCTAGCAGTTTAACTAAGAATCCATCCTCATAATTTTTAATGGAATTCTCCAGGCATCTTACGGCCTCTTTGTAATTTTCCTTTTGCATATATGCAATTCCCTTAGTTCCTAAGGCATAAGCATTTAGTTCATCAATTTTTAATACCTTATTTGCATAGATTAAAGCAGCTGTATACTTGCCTTCCAGATTTTTTATTGAACCAATTACATTTAAGGCAGTGATATTATTCTGATCTTGCTTTAATATATCCTCAATAAGCTTCTTACTCTTTTCCCTGTCGTTAACTTCAAGGAATGCATACCTTAATCTTTCCTCTAGCAAATCAATGAAATCATCTGGAAGCCTATCTGACTTTATTAGGTTTTCCCATCTAGCTAATAGCTGCAGGTTTTCAATGTTAGTTTTTCCACCTTTTGATATTGGGATAACATGATCTATTTGAAAATACCTTTTGCTTTTACTTCTATACTCTCCAGTTGCACTTAAATAGTAGCCATCTGAATCCTTATATTTGTTAAAAACCTCATCCCTAAGCTTTCTCCAATGTGATTTATCAATTTCCCTAATTTGGCTCATAGACATTTTTTCAAAGTCAAATTCATCTCTTTTTATTATAGGCTTTTGAATTTCTCCTTTATCTACGTAAAGAGGCTTTGTCACTTCTATATGTGTAAAATCAGGTTTTGTGTCTGTTATTTGAAAATAAAGCAAAATATCTTTAATATCATCTTCATTATATCCAAAACTCAGGTCATATCCTGAAAAGAATTCTTCCTTTACGTATGGCAGCAATAATTCATATAGCTTTTCCTCTTCCAAGTCATATGGAATATTAAACTTTTTAAATATATAGTCTAATTCATCTATGAAGTCTTTATACGCCATTTTTAAGTGCTCAAAAATAATTACTTCACAGGTTCTTTCAACATCATATGTTTCATCATCTATTGTAAATACGTATGCACCTAAAACTTCGAACTTTTCATATTTTGTATTTTCCTTATTCTTTGAAGTAACAGTTTTGTCCATATATTTTGCAAAATCTTCAATTAATCTTATATCTATAAGCTCTTGTTCTCTCTTTTTTCTGTTAACAGTGTTATCGATAAATTCACCGTACTCCGGCAAACTCTTCGGACTAACCCAATTAATTCTATACTTCCATTCATCAATAAAACTAACTATATAGGCCTTTTCTGTTCCACCTGCATTTATACCCCTAAGACCTCTGCCAATCATTTGATTCAATAGAATGGAAGAGGTTGTCTGTCTAGTTAAAAACACCGTTTGAACATTTGGAATATCTGTTCCTTCTGTAAGTATATTTACATTAATTAATACATCTATTTTACCTTCTCTAAATTCTTTTATCCTGCGTGCATTTTCTTCGTTTGATATAGTTACCATAGTAACTTTATCCTTTAATGAAGAGACCACAAATTGGCTATTAATTTCTCTTTCTCTGAATAACGCGTTTAATGCTATAGCATGATCTACGTTAATTGCAAATACCAATGTTTTACCGTACTTTTCCTTATTCTTTAAATATTCTTCAACAATTAAATTGTTTCTTTCTCTGCTTGATACAATTTCTTTAGCTATTTTTTCTGGAAGCTGCCCCGCTCTTTTTATATATTCTAACTCCTTTGATGTGAGCTCTTTTTTAACCCCAACATGAGTTTCTATTGTAGTAAATACTGGTTTTGAGAGTATTCCTTCCGCAATAAGTGTATTTAAGTCAACACTATAGCAAATATCATCCTTAAATATTTTCTTTAAAAGTCCTTTTTCACTTTCAGATGTCCTTGTTGGTGTAGCAGTAAGTCCAATTATTCTAAGATATTCATCACAATGCTTCTCCACCATATTTATAATGTTTCTGTATGTTTTAGCTATACCATGATGCGCTTCATCAATTACTACGCAAATATTATTTCTGTTAGCTTGAATCCATTTTTCTAAATACTCGATTCCCCTGTTTAAACTATCCTTTGATGCAACAATAAAATCATCGTCAACACTTATGTTAACAGGCCTGTCATGCATTCCAGAAATAATTCTATATCTAAATGATCTTCTATCTGGAACAATATCTTTAAAGCTTGCCTTATATATTGCAGTATCAATAGTTTGGTTTAAGAGTTCATGTCTATGGGCAAGCCACAATACTTTTTTTCCTTTATTAATCATTTGATTAATAATCCAATAAATAGATGTAAAAGTCTTTCCTCCACCAGTAGGAATTACTAATAATCCTTTATAGATAGGCACTTTATTTACTTTATTCAAAGCTTTTATAGCTTCATTTTGATGTTTATATGGCTCTCTACTGCTGTTACTTTTTGAAATCTCCACTATACCTGAGAATCCTTTTTCTTTATCAATCATTTCAATATCCCCTTAATTTTTTGCTTACATATTTTAATGATACTTAATTGTTAACCTAGTGTGATTATGCCACTAATTTACTATACTGTATAAAATTATAGAACTTTATTATAAAATAATCAATAATGATGGCCTATTAGTGCTTGAATCTACTAGGTATTAAGGGAATTTTTGTTTATGCCACAAGAAAAAACAGCTAGTATCCTACTAACTGCTCGGCCTATTACGCTATGCGGATTATTAGCTTTGTGCAAGCTATTGTTTTGAACAGAAAGAGTGCAGCTCTCGACCCTAAAGGAATACCTAAAGCTTGCAGAGCTGCAGCGAGTGAAGAGAAAAATAATAGCTTATACAAAGCTTCCTTTCGACCAAAGGGAGACTATTATAAAGACCACAAAGGAATACTTCCTGGGTTTGGGGCGGAGCATCCCATTATATTTACTGCCTATAGAATAGCTTTTATTCTGAGGTAACGAAGAGTTAAAGCTGGTCTATAGCTACATTTTCATGTTCATGTTATAATACATTTATATCTTAGATCATTACGAAGTTTTATCAGTTGCCTTAACAATTCTCTCAAGATACTCATTAAATATATTGCTATTACTTAGCAAAGTTCTAGAAGTAAAACTCATCCTATTATAACCATACTTTCTTTTCATATTGATAGAATCACTAGGTGTAACAAATATATCGTCTATAAAAACACCTAATATGTGTCTTACAACTTTTTCTATTGATAGCTCCTTAATAGAGATATATCCTTTAAACACTCCTCTACTACCTTCATCAACCCATATACTTTCACATAGTTCTGATACTTTTTTACTGTTTGCTTCAGAACAGTTTTCGATACATAATAATAATTTATCTCCTTCTGCCTTAAATGGGTCTATATAAAGCCTAATAGTTTGAGGCATAGGAAACTCTATCCAGTCAAGGTATATCTTATTACCCCTAAATTCTCCGAGTATAGCTCCAACAGGATATGCTTTTCCATTACCATCCCAAATTGAGTAAATATGACCTGCCCTGCCCATATAAACATTCTCTGATATTTTTTCTATTTTATGATGATGGATATGGCCCACTGCAAAATATTGACATCCCAAGTCAATCATTTTTTCTTTTGATAAATCACATGGGTGAGTCAAAAAAATTGAAGGCGCTTCTAGTTCCAAATTATTTAGTGAGTTAAATTTGCTCTTAAATCCAGTCTGCTTTGATTCACAACTCATACCGTAAACGACAAAATCCAGTTCTTCATCTTTTATAATATTAGGTTCTTGAAAAAAATATATATTATCTAACATTGAAGTACCTAGCATTAGTTCCTTCCTTTTTTCTCTTGTATCATGTTCACCAAAAGCAATGAAAATTTTACTTCCCTTACTTAACCATTCCTTAAAGTATGGAATAATATCATCAGCCGAATCTAGTTCCAAATCACCAGATATAATAACTGCACCAATATCCCTTTTTTCAATAACAGTACCAATATAATCAAAGATCTTCTTTTTTATATTGAAATGGCTGATTTCTTCCTTTGTACTCTTTGAACCTTCATATTTAGAGAAATGTAAATCTGATATATGAATAAAGCTATTATTTTTCATTTTGCCCCCTTATATCTTATTTTTATTTTCTTATTATAAATATTTATACGTGGTCTTTAACCTATCCCCAATACACCTTAATTTCAGTTAATATTACTGGTCCAATTATTCCATCCAATTGAGCTTTTAAATTATAAAGATCAACAAAATCAGAATAATCTATAAAGGACCGGATTGATTTGTCAAATGATACTATAAGCAAATCTTTTTCAACTATATATATTCGAGTTTTCAGTATAATAGTAATATAAAATAGTTGCATCTGTAATTTTAAAATTTCTCTATTATCCTAAATACTTTTATTCTTTATGTATTATACTTGATTGAATAATTTTTTAAACATATATAAAATAAAACTCCTTATAAACTACAATAAAAATAGTTTATAAGGAGTTTTACTACCGCATCAATTCATTCCATGTCTTTTTCCCAACAACTCCATCAGGACTAAGGCCATTATCACTCTGAAATTTCTTTACCGCTTCTAAAGTATCTACTCCAAAATATCCATCTGCTCCGCAGCTGCCTACACTATACCCTTTATTCATAAGCTTGCTTTGAATAAGCCTTACGTTTTCATCTCTCAAATTTGGATCCATCTTAATTAAATACCCAGGATAGCCTATAATTACTATACCTTGTTCTATCTCCTTTTTTATTCTCTCCAGTGTAAACTCCATTCCAGGACAGTCTGTGCTATTCAGCTCTCCATGACCACATATTCTACTAATATTATATTTACTGTAAATAAAACGAGTTAACTCTAATAGTGAGTTATACTGAATTTCTGACATGGTTTCTGTATTAAAGTTTCCCTCTGCGCATATACCTACAGATACTGCATTATAATTTAAACAATGTGCTCCTAAAGCCTTCTCTGTCCTTCCTATATATATTCTTCCGTCCTTTCTTACGAAATAATGATAACCGCACCCGGACCATCCTCTATCTAAATGCCACTTATGTACATCTTCTATACTGCATACTATAGCATCCGCGTGATGCAATATTATCATCTTTGGATTATTACCATAAGATAGTCCATCTCTAAAGCTTAAATTAGAATTTATTATATTCAAAATAAAACCTCCAAATTATAATAGCCCTGCATAATTTGCAGGGCTATTAAGACTAGTTAATATCAAACTCTTGCGATATTGTACTAACAACTTTAGCATCTTTTTTAGCAACTAACATTCCATTGTTTGTTTCAAATACTTTCTTTTGAATTATAAGATCCATAAGAGTATTAACCTCAGCATCAGAAACATCAGGTTGTCCATCTATATCTTCCTTTACATTATCTACAGCTAACGTAAAATATTTGCCATCTACCTTAGTTGTAAATCTCATTGTAAGTCTATGTGCCATTTAAAATTCCTCCTCTCTTTATTTTTTATCTACAGTAACTAAACGCTAGTAATTACGCTGTGGTCAAGCTTTTGAATTTCACTTAATGGATAATTCATTATATTTCCTATTCCTTCTACTACATCGAATATATCTTGATTTACTGCTGTAGATGATAGTTTACCTAATGTTGATTTTTTAAGTATTTCCTTACCACTTCCATCTACCCCTGTCTGTGCTACAATAACAAGATCAGAAGAAAGCTTAGTTAAAACTGCTGCCATAATATCCTCTCCTTTCTCTACCTTTTAACTATATATATGCTTTTTCAAAAATTAGTGCAAAAAAGAAGATAAGATATAATCCTATCCCCTTTTTTGGTTTTTATCCGATTAGCCAACCTGTACTAAATGTTTAACTTTTATAAATTAGGTTTTCTATTTTCTTAAATGCTATTAACTAAAAACTTTTCTGCCATGTATAATTGGTGATAGTCTCTTGGAGTTAATCAACTAAGAATAAGATGGAGTTTAAAAACCCCATCTTATCCTAGTTTCGCTTTATAAAGTCTGCTATATCCTCTCTAAGCTCTAGTATAGACTTGACTAATTCATCAATCTTACTACTAAACTTTGTGAGTAGATATATGCTAACTGCTATAGGGAATCCAACGGAACTAATTAAACTAACTAGTTGGTCATACATAATATCACCCTCCCCTACCGTTATAAAAATATATATGCTATTCTAAGTATTCTCTCAGCTTACTTAATGCTTCTTTTTTAATTTCTATAGATTTTCTATAGTTAACATTATAGTAAGCAGCCGCTTCTTTTAATGTTTTTCCATGAATATATACAGCTATAATCATATTTTTTTCTACATCTTGGAGCTTGTCTATAGCCTTCCTAAGTTTTTGTGTTTCGTCATATGCAATAACTTCATCTTCTAAAGTAAAATCATATTCCTGTAAATAAATTATGGTATCATCTTGAACTTCTCTATAGTGCTTTATCTGACCTTTTAAAAGTGCATTAAAGTTGTTTGTGACTGCATTTGTACAGTATGTAGTAAAGGACTTCTTTTCAAGGTTATAGAGTTTTACTGACTTTATTACTGAAAGATAGCCATGCTGAACTAAATCGTCAAAGTCATAGGAAGGTACTTGATATTTGGATGCTTGTTTAATTATGAAATACTTAAATTTTTCAAGGATTTCTTTGATTGCTGATATGTCACCATCTTTAGCTCTTTTAACAAGTTCTTCTATGATAAACACCACCTTATTAGTTGTTACCATTACTATACATTTAATAAGGCGGTGTTTTTATTATTGTTGACATAATGGAAAATAACTATTTATTTTCTATCAATAGTTATATATTATCGTTTCACAATTGATAGATTTTATTAAGAAGATTTTGAACTAAATTTAGCTCAGATTATGTACATACCATTATATCAACAATAATAAAATTGTTGACACTTTTATTATATTATTTACTGTATTTTTTATATGTAATAGTTTATTGTACAAAGTTAAAGGTAGCCAAGTTGCTACCTTTAACTTTATTATTTATAGCTATATTGTAATCTTAGATCCCTTTGAAGGTAAAGTTACTTTAATACTTTTATTGAAACTATTTTTGAAGAAATCAGAATTCTCAGTATGAACTGGAAATAATAATTTAGGATTAATTGTATTGATAAGCTTTATTAAGCCTGATCCATTAATGTGACCACTCGAATGGAAACCAGGCTGTCTTCCAGCTCCATCTCTATCACCGGGATAACCTATAAATTTCAAGTTAAAATGCTTAATCCAATTTGATAACTTACCCAAATCTATATGCATTTCCTCATTAAATGCTTCACAGGATGAATATATATATATTCCAGAGCTAGGTTGAATATCAAATAGTTGATTAATATCGTAGTATGAAAAGCATAGTATATAATCCTTCTGATTTTTGCTTACTTTTCTTGCGTCAATCACACGTTCCTTACAGCTTGTTAAATATCTTTGTACTAATTCCTTTTCCCACTTGTTTTCCTTACCTTTATCTTTTAAATATAAAGCTATGTTCTCACACTCAATAGGATTCGGAACATCTGAACACCCTGCATTGTACAGACTCTCTAGAATATATGCATCCTTTGCCGTAATAGCTAATTGCCTGTTAAACTCTTTTGCAACTTTTAAGAATGATATCAATCTTTCAATATTCCTTGGGCCAAAATCAGCAATGACTAGTCCGTCTGCATCCTTAACAGCTTCACGTACATTTAAATAAACTGTATCTTCAGTAACAGGTTCTTCCATATCAGTATGTGTTCCTTCACATATCAATGCTAATGGATTTAAACTGGCAGCCTCTTGCATAAATCTAATGCTATCCTCAGAATTTCCACCATGGAATCGTAAATCACCTGTGTAAATTATCCACCCTGATGAAGTTTTTATTCCAAAAGCACTGGCTCCAGGTATTGAGTGGTCAACAGACCATCTTTTAATAATTAGATTACCACATTTTACTTCGGAACTATTTGTTATTTTTAATGGAGAGGATGTTATGTCTCTACTGGAAACATTTTTGCTCCAGAAACCTGACATTTCTGAAGATATATTAATATTATCGATACAAATAAACTTCCTTTGCTTTTGTGGTACTTTTCTATTTGTTGCTTCTAGTAGATTGTTACTAATCTCTCTGGGTGTTGTGTAACATACTTCATGTTGTAAAGTGCTAGATGATGAATCCTGTATTGCTTTGGCTAAAGCTGCTGTAATAAGGCTTGTATATATTGGAATATCTTCACTTAAATATGAGATATAACCACTATGATCTAAATGAGCGTGAGATAACAAAACTCCTTGAACATTTAATTTACGATGAAGTTGAAGTTGATTTTGCTTTATTCTATTCCATATTGCTCGTCCTGGAATATCTAAATCATTTCTATATATTCCTTCAAGTGGCGGTAATAATCCTAATTCAAGTAAATCACATAGACCTGTTACTGCTCTTGGTTTAAGAAATTCATCAAAATATATGCCTTCATAGCCATAGTTTGTACCGAAATCTAAAAAAACTGAAGTTTCATCGGCCTCAATCAGTATTTTGTTACCACCAATACAATTAGCTCCATCATAGAAGATAAGCTTGGCCACCAAATAACACCCCTTTCTACTCATTATGAAATGACTTAATATATCTGTAAAATATATGCTGTAAAAGGATATTAAATGAAAGCATCTTTCTCAAACTACCAAGTTTTTAGTAAAGGCCTTTTCCCTTCTTCTATATTTTTATTAGCTCAAAAATCACTTAGGAATGTGGAAATTTTATCATATAATGAAACCTTATATATCTTAGCATCCATTAACTACAGAAAATTCAAGTTAAACTTATAATGAATATCTTCACCTTGCCTGTTATTTAGATTGTAGATATGCCTTATAGTCATTTTATATCCTCTGTGATTATATTAATTGACAAAATATTTCTTCTTACAATTTCCTAATATTTTTGTAATAATCCTCATATTCCTCTTTTCATTTTAGAGGATTCTCTTTATTCATCAGTCTATTACTAAAACCTTGATACTACCCTCATTCCTTGACATCTTTCTGCATTGCACTAGTTCACTAATTATTTGAGTTTTAGCTGACATTGAAATATTTTCTCTTAATCACTGCCTTTTAAAAAAATATCCGGTAGCAAAATCAAATTTTGTCCTCGGATTGACACTAATAAATTATATAAAACAACTAAAATACATTAATTTCTCACTTTTTTGTTTTAAGCCACCTATTAGGTATAAAAGATAAAATTTAATATGGGAAAATATAGAAAATTCCTACATTTTTCAAAAACATATATTCTTCACATTACCGTTGATAAGACGAAAAACTAATACTCACCATTTTATCTTAAATAAGTTTATTGGTGCTCTATAAATATCTAATATAAGTTTGTTTAAGGCTTTATATTTTTTTCAAAGCATGGAGATAAATTAATAAATAAATCATTTACAGACATTTTAGGATTTTTTTCTAACATTATTTTTAACATTTTTTTCAACTTCTCTTCAAACTGCTCTACATCCTTTTGCCCCAACAAAGCACGGTAATAGCCAAGACATTTTACAACATCAGGGAGTCTTTTTACCTCACAGCTGTCTGGGTAATAATAAGTTTCTCTTACGATATTAAAATCATTATTTTCATCGTTATTAAAATATACCCAATCTGGATAGAGACCACCAGTAATTTTTGATTTGTCGCTTTGTCTTAAATTATTAAATATCTTATTCCATTCCTCATACGTATACTCATTCCACTCTATCTTTTTACTAATGTTAAGTCTAAGACTATGACAGTGATAACGGTTAACCCTTCCTTCTCTTTGTTCAAACTTTACAGGATCATAAACTAAAGACCAATGAACTATTTTTCTACAATACCAATGAAAATCGAACCCTTCTTGTCCAATAGATGTAGATATAAAATTAAATGGTCTAAATGGAGAATTAAATATATCAATTTTTCTACTTAACGTATTTGCTTTTTTATTATCAGTAAGGGTATCACCTGAATAGTGTCCAATTGCATAATCCAGTGAAATATTCACTTTCTTATTGTTATCACATAAAACATTAATATCTCTCACTTTTATATCAGCTAAGTCTTTAAATTTTTTACTTACTGCCTCCTCTAATGTTTGGCCATCTTCCTTATCAGAGTCAATCATAAAAATAAATTCGTCTAATACACTTCTTATATTTCCCTCTAGTCCATAATTCATTATTTGCCAAAACAATTTCTTACCTGGATGACATGCCTCTAAAACTCTTAAAGAGTCATTTCTTACCATGAAATTATAATAATATTCACTTAATTTTTTCGATAAATCCTTGTTACATTTAAATAACTCCATAAAGTATAAATATGGTGATGCTGCGATATATATATCGGTGTCACACAAATGTTCACTGTTATCTAATTTTGATATAACATCCCTATAACTAACATTCTCTATTTTACTGTATAATTCTATATCTTGTTTTACTAATTTAGCCACTACTTCATAACCTTTTTTTGATTCTTCTTTAAATTCTATTAGCTTAAATCCATTAACACCTATAATTCCATTTTCTATATTTTTTTTTATTTTTTCAATTATTCTTCTTCTTGCTTCATAAGATAGTAAAGCAGATAAACTACGGGGAGTCATATTTAAATCTGTAAAAAAGAGTCGTTTAGAGTACCCTTGTTTTTTCTTGTATACACCTCTAAGTTTATAATGCGGTTTTGTTGGTGGTATAAACAATAGCATTTCCCCTTGCTCTTCATCAAATACTGTAGAATATAATTCTTCCATCCTTTGGTTTATAAGTTTATTCTTATTATCTATACCAAACAATGGTTCAAGTTCCTGGACTGCACTATAATGAATTTTAAATTTGTTTTTTTCATCCGTAATGTTTCTCAAACGTTTATATTCATTGAACGCAAAGGAAAAAAACGCAGGCGTAGATTTGATTATACTTAATGCTATTTCTTTCCTATTGAATATTTTAAACAATTCATTTTTATATTTGGGGTTATGATCACATCTCCATCCCATGCCACTTTTTTCATCATATAAAAGTTCACAATATGTTGCTTCATCATCAATTAAATAATCAATATCAAAATCAATAGCATTCCAAAGTTCATCTTCAATTTTTTTGTCTAGAACATAAAAACTTTTTCCATCGTGTAAGAACATAGTTATCTTGTTATCTGTGTCTATTAAACAACATATTCTATTCTTTTTAATTTTCTTACTATCATGAATGATTTTAAAGTCTGGCTTTATTATAGGTATTGTCAATAATTCTTGTATTGATATTTTATTCCATTTTAAAACAGTGTTATCTTTTTGATTATCTTTTGATAAGACAATTTTAGCTTTATCTTCAGCCATGTATCTCTCTGTTCTTGCTATATTTGCATTTTTAAGCATCTTCTCCTGTTTTTGCACAACTTTCACATATTCTTTGATATTAGCATTTTGTAAACGTATTGATTTTTCTTGCATGAGCTCTTCCCACTTTTTTAAATCAAATTTTTCATCTGTCATATAATTTAATATTAGTGTAAATTCATCATATACATTTGAATTAATTTTATAAAATATCTCTTCACTTTCATTAATATCGGTAATTATCTTATCCTTACCATTTTCCAATAATATATTTTCATTTTCATTTATGTCAGCTGGTTCATCTGCATCAATGCATTCATCACATTTCCCTATTTTCGTTGAATATCTAAATGGTGTCGCACTGAGCATTAAAACTTTCCTATCCTTTTTATGAATAACCTCTTTTATTACCACTTCAAGTTCAGTTTGACTCTTTTTATTCTTTGACAATAATTCTGAGTAATTTTGTATCTCATCTGCTATTATTAAATCTGATGGTAAAATATCTATACTTGACAAAGCCATGCACTTTCTTCCAACCTTGATAAATTCTAGACAAATTTTATTTAATTGAATTCTAATATCCTGCAATTCTTTAATATATTTATCTGTTTTATTTAAAATGTTATTGGTAACTATGCTTGAGTAAGAATTTTTATTGTTATAATCAGGTATTCTAGCCTTAATACTTTCAGATAACTGTTGAAGAATCTTATCATTGTATTCCTTATTAATGTAATCAATGTAGGCCTTTCCATAATATAGATATATATCTAATTGTAAGTATCTAATCAATTCGTCAAAAAAGAAACTTATTTTTTGGTTCTTTTTATACTTATGATTACCATTTTTGAATTCTCGATTTAAATCCTTAATAATCTTCTTAATTGTTTCCTCGTCAATATCTATACAGTCATTAATATTACCAATTATAATACTTTTTCGTTTCTTTTTATAATTTTTCAAAGTTTTATCTTCTATGCCAATTACATTACAATATTTTTCAATAATCCTGAATGCTTTTGTACAAATATCTATATCATTTGGTTGTAAAGTTGCAATACATTTTAGAATATCTTTAATCCATGTATTTTCCCTTGCTTCATATAGACTAATATATTCCTTTTTCCAATTTTTTTTAAAACTACAAAAAAAATCATATATAATGCTTTGGGCTTTATATTTATCATACCAATCTTCTGCTTCTTTAATAGCATTACTAAAGCGATCCTCTACTATAACTCTATCTGTTTTTGCTATCTCTCTCCATAATTTCTCACTAAAATTGTTATTGCATAATTTTAACAGCCAATATGTGTATGCACGTTCTCTTAAGGAGCCAATAGATGACATCTTTAGGCTTGTTGCAGGCGTTAGCAGGTCAATTATTAGTTTACTATCTTGGGACTTTTCAATAATATCAATAAAGGATAATGCTAGCCTTTTAGGCTTATAATTTTGTACTTCTTTCCCATCAACATTTGGAATAAGTTTTTTAATATTTTTTTGTGCCAATGCAATATTAGCGCAAACATAACCAATTCTTAGTTTGTTTTTTTTCTTTAGAATGTTTTCTATCACTTTTGCTGCAGTTTTTGTTTTTCCCAAACCTACCTCATCAGCTAAAAGAAATTTATTATATGATAAACCTTCACTATTAAGTGCATCTAAATACAACTCTGGATACAACTTTTTGCAAATATAGTCAGCAGTTTTATTCTGAAATTCCACTTCACTCATACAAGTCACCTCACTTTATTTGCTTCAGCACATTGTTAACAAAATCATCATTAACATCTCTATTAATTTCTATTAAATCACTAATTGATTTTTTATATTTTTTTTCAACTTCCTTAATATCATCTTCATTCTTTGCAATTTGTATTGCCATTTTTTTAAGTTTTTCATAAATCTGATAATCTATTACATTATTACTTTTTGCATTTTTATTACTTAAACTCTTATCAATACTCTGAGTTAAAAAAAGCTTTTCTTGAGTTTTTCCTCTAAAGATACTCTCTGTTAATATCTCTACCAACTTTTTTTTTGCATTTTTTACATTCTTCTCTAAACAATTCTTATACTCATTAACCTCTCCGCATTGTAGATATGGCACAATATTTAGCTGTTGGCTATATTCACCACCGTCCTTATCAGAGACCTTAATATGTAGTGCCATTTTAGGTTTTGTTAATGCAATACTTATTTTATTGGTATTTTCTGATATTTGCTTTCCTTCAATACTAATTGAGTATTCACCATTGTTATTTATGAGGCTACAAAAATTAATATCTAACTCCCAATCATCCTGTTCTTCTTTATTTCGCGCTACTCTTATATCCTTGATTTTACTAACGAATTTCATGAAACACTCAATAGCTGCATCACCTTTTTTTCCTGGTATATTGCCTCCTAATATTATCTCATTACTAATTAATTCGCATTCTGTAATTGATTTTCTAAATTCATTATAGAATCTCTCTGTTTTAAACGTAATAATAACATTAAACTCTACATTTTGTTTTCCATTAACCCCCAAGCCATTATTAGTAGCATTTGATGAACCCAATATAAGAACTGAGTCACCACGCTTTTTCCCACAGTATACCTTACCATGTAACTCTGGTATATTCTCATCATCAAGTTCCAATAACTTTTCTTTGGTGTCGTTATCTAAATCTTCTAATTTACTATAGGCACTTGCACTTGAAACTACTTTACTAATATTTTTATTTTCAATTATTTCTTTCGATAGAAATGGAGAAACCAAAATGATTTCTGATAACTCATTAATATATTTAGTTATCCCATTTTCATCCGCCTCGCAAAATGCAACATTTTCCACTTCGCAATCGTTGTCACCTAGAAGTTTAAAGTCAATAAATTCAACCTCCTCTAAAATAGATTGTCCTAGTTTATTTTCTAGTTTTATATTATTATTTTCTAAAAATTTCTTAATCCCATTTCCGTTACGTTGATTACTATTTTCTTCATCTTGCGTGTTTCCTAAGAAAACAGCATAACAATCGAGTAAATTTCCACCTGTTAAGTTTTTACTTGACACAATAAATATATATTTCTTTTTTTTGCTTCCATTTCCATATCTAATAAGCTGTATTTTAGGATGGAATGCTGAGTTTCCATGAGCTATATTTAATTCTTTATAAGGATTATATGGATGTATACACGATGCATGTATTGCCTGATTTTCGCTATCAAATCCAGATGCATTGTGAACATCATAAAATACATCTAAATTTCCATTTTTAATAAGATTAAAGCATCCAATATTTATCATATGCTCTATCAGAAATTCAATATCTATTCCGTATGAAGTACATAAATAATACTCTGGAATATAGCGTAATACTTCCTCTTGTGGGATAACCTCTCTATACATTGTGGAATTACATATATTTTTATCTTTATGTTTGGATAAAAAATTCCATTCACTATTTGCTTGCTCCATTTTTTATTATCTCCTCCCAAATATTAAACAGATCTTCTTTATTATCATATTTTTGAGGTTTCACATTAAAATCATCTGGTTTTAGTTCATAATATTGTCGATTTGTTGAATATATAACAATCTCTTTATCTTTAATAGCTTTTTCTATAACTTGTCCATCAAAACAGTAAATATAACCTTTTAATTCTTGCTCTTCTTTGTTTGCAGTTATAATTACCCATTTTTTACTATAAACTCCAATTAAGTGATTAATAATATTTTTATAAGGTTGCCACGTTGATATCCCCTTCTTATGAACCAAAATATAATATGCAATACCATTTATCACAATAACTCTTTTTGCCCTTATATTTTCTATTATCAATTGTTCATATTTAATATCACCTTTTTTCAACAATAAGCATACATTTTTAAAAAACATAGATTGCATACTTTTCCCTTTAATATTTTTTTTTGAAATTAAATTAGTTGTCCAACCAAAATTCATCCTTTCCACCCCATAATCAACTTAATTGAGCACTATTTTTTATGGATAATATTTTTAAATAAAATGGATATTTATTGACTTTCTTTTTATTGATTGTATAAGTTCTCTATTATCCCGTACTCTCTCTTTCAATACTCTCCAGGCCACATAATTTATTACGATTAAATCGTAAGTAGCAAATCTATATAACATATGTATTTTATATGTTATTTTAATATTTTCAATTATTTGACTGATACTATTGACATAGGCTAATTCTATTTTCCAGCATATAAGTATTGTATTTTTTTCATTAACAAAAAAGACCACTATCAAAGAAATCTAAATTTCAAGGCAAATTTTAGTATTTATTATCTATTAAGTTGTACTTATATTTCTTAGTACCTATATCAATCCTATAGATTCACTTTAATCTTAGTTTGATTTTCATTTATGATGTGTTATCTTACTGTGATCTCTGGATTAATCACATATCCAATTATAGTTTATTGCTAGTGTGCTGACTTGATGCTTATCCTGGACTTTCTTTAGTATAAATGCCTTAACAACTTATATATGTTTATAGCTTAATCTACTGGTTAAGTGATGAAATAGCTAAAAAATAACCGGTGGCAAAATAAAACTTGCCACCGGTTTGCCACCGCTATAGAAATTATAAAAAAATACACTAAAATACACCAAACTGTAAAAACGTTGATTCCAAGCGGTTTATAGGTACTTCAAAATATAGAATATTACAATAAAATATATGAAAATCTCCACTTTTTTGAATACAAAACTCGGCTTATAGACTTAGTCGCATATGATATCCACTGGCTTTTCAGTGGGTGTTTTTGTTTTTTGACACTGCTCAGGATGGCAGCTAGCTTTTCAGTAGCTAAAATATGAAATAAATTAAACTATATATACATTACATTACCGCTGTTAATACGAAAAATCTAGCATCTCTGTTTTCTTTCTACTTTAAACAAGCTTATTTTTGATTTCCATAGGAATACCTAAGATAAAAGCAAATATAAGCTTGTTTAAAGTTTCCTATTTGGTACTATAGGTCAAATGGCTCATCTTAAAAACTTTTTAGGAAGCTAAATCTCCAATATGTCCTATTTAATTCCTATAACTTAACAGGGCCTTTTGACCTATTACGTTGTGCGGATTATTAGCTTTGTACAAGCTATTGTTTTGAAAGGAAGGAGTGTAGCTTCTGACCCTATAGGAATTCCTAAAGCATGCGGAGCTGCAGCGAGTGTATAGAAAAATAATAGCTTGTACAAAGCTTCCTTTCGACCAAAAGGAGACTATTATAAAGACTTCGAAGCTATGCTTCCTGGGCTTGGGGCGGAGCAGCCCATTATATTTACTGCCTATAGACTAGCTTTTATTCTGAGGTAACGAAGAGTTAAAGCTAGTCTGTAGCTTCATTCGAAAACCCTGGTTCTAATTCACTTACACTCGTTTTGAATTTATCCTTTAAGGTGTCAAATTTTTTAAAATAGCATATAGAAAACTTTAGCACATACCAAAAGGATACCCTTTATAGAATTTACGGCGGGTATCCTCTTCTAATCTATAAAATTATTTTTTTAAGACAGTATATATTAAATAACTTTTAATATTATCAATGCTTGATAAATGTACCCTGCAAATATAGCTCCAACATATATAAACCCAACATAAAATATCAATGCTCTTTTCTTTAAGAATGTTGACATTCCAGCAATTACGGGAACCCCTGTTGCTTTTCCAGCTATCAAAAATGCTAATACAGCTCCTTCTCCAGCACCAGAATTAATAAAAGACTTTAGAAGAGGTATAGCAGATGAATCTGTTAGATATAGTGGTAAACCTATTGTTGCAGCAAGGGGTATAGAATATGATTTATCACCACTAAATAGTAACATTATCCATGATTTTGGAATTACCATCTCAACTACTCTACCAATTGCTATGAAAATCACAAAATATAACAGTATCTTCTTAATGCCTATATTTATAAACTCTTGTAAAAACTTATCAATTTTATACTTCTTTATAGTATTTGAACTTTTTTTAGCTACACTAGTTTCATTACAACAATTAGATGTACTTACAAAGGACATTTTCTTGGCTTTAATAACTTTTCCTTCTCTCGCAATTACTTTTTTAGTTTCTGGCTTAGTACAGCAAGCTTCCTCTATAGCACACCCGCATGCATCCTGTTGTTTAACCAGTCTAAACTGATTCTTAAAAAAGGTAGTCTTTTGTTCAAGTATATGGGCAATAAAACCTGATAGTAATCCTAAGATTATAGAAGAAATTAATAATCCATTGGCAAATCTACTCCCAAAGAAAGCAGTTTCAAACATATACTCCGACGGACTTGTGAGCGGTGACGATATCAAAAATGCCATTACTGTTCCCCATGGCATTGCAGATATAAACATAGATAATAGTACCGCCATTGTTCCACAAGCGCAAAGAGGTGTCAATGCTCCTAAAACTACTGCTCCCGGTATAGATATACCTGACTTTCTTCTAAAAAATTTCTCTAACTTATTTGAATCTACATATACATTTATAGATACTGCAAGTAATATACCTATTAACAATACCAGCCAGTCAGCCTCCAAATAACCTAAGATAGCTAGTAATATGTCTTTTAAAAAATTATACATAGTTTATTCACTCCTTTTTATATAATACAATGTATCATGCATTATTTGTATCATGCAAATTTATCATAAAAAAAATTAACAGCAGTTTGGATTAGCCTTTTCAAAAGCACTTAATAATACTGAAACAGAGTTCAAAATATCATCGATTTGCCCTGAAGGAATATTCTCTATTGTCTTTTTATAATATTGGTTAACAGTATTATTCAGCTTAATAGCTGCTTCCATCCCCTTTTCAGTTAGTTTCACAATTACTACTCTTCTGTCCTTCTCGTCTCTCTCTCTATCTATTAAATTATCTCTTACAAGTTTATCAAGTATTCTTGTCATTGTGCTTGAATTCAGATTCATTTTATCACTTAGTTCATTCATAGTTAGACCTTCTGACTTATATACCTCCAGTAAAGTATAGCACTGAGAACTAGTAAATCCGTGTACTTTTATTTGATCTCTTTCAAATAATTGAAATACTCTAACCAGCTTTTGTACCATCTCACCAACTTCGCTGACACAACATTCTTTAGATAAGTCGTTGCCGTTATCTACATTATTCTTAATATCCTTTATAATCTTATCCTTATTCATTGTAATTACCTCCTTTTAAATTAATTGTACCATACACATATTGTATGGTCAATACAATTTTAATCATACAAAAATATAAAAGAATATAAGAAAAAAATCCTACACTCTTTCACACTTTTACTAAAGTACTATCCTTTTACTTAAGGACACTGAACAAATCCCCTACTCCATAAACAATCTCCACAGGAAGGTGATATAGTATAGCAATCTGACTCTGCACTTTTGGCATAATCACATCCATCAACTAGGGCACAGTCTATGCATGAAGGATATAGACTGTTTGAAATTCTTTGTCTAAAACTACTATATCTTATATTATTCCATATATTATTCAACGTATCTTCTTCTATGTTGCCAAATACAAATCTATCGATATACTTTTCTCTGCCGAAAACATATTCTTTATAATTGTGAGAAAATCTATAACATGGAGCTACATCTCCAGATGCACATATGAAAGTAGTATTATTCTCAATAAAATTACATCGTCGTATTGTTTTTAACTCATAATTTGGCATAACCACTTTCATTCCTTTACGCAGAGCATAAAACATTACTTTATTAAATAAGCTCTTTATTTTCTTATTTTCATATCTACTATATAATATCTTCTCTTTATTTTCTTCACTTTGCGGTATAATATTTGATATTATAAATTTGTTTGCTCCTAAATCACTCGCTAAATCCATAACCTTAAAAATTTCATTTAAGTTATCATTGGATAATACAAACTGTATTTCAATAAGTGGTGTTTTAGAAGAATATTTATTTTTCAACTCTTTAAGTAGTTTTATGTTTCTCACAACCACATCTAAATCTGTCCCTCTTATTTCCTTATACTTGTCAACTGATCCATCTATAGATACCGTTACAACATCTACAAATTTAACGAAATACTTTGATAGCTCCTCACCCATTAAGGTACCATTAGTAGTTACTGTAATCTTATAGTCTTTCAGCAATTCCAGTGTCTTTTTTAAATGTGGAGAACATGCGGCCTCTCCTATCCCTCCGATAACTATCTCTTTTAACTCTAAATTCGTTTTAATCTCACGTTCTTGAACAGAATTTAACTTATGTAAGTATGTATCCATTGTATACTCTTTAAACTCATCAATTACCTCCATACATCTATTCTTATTCTTTCTTACATAGTGTATTGGAAAGATTTCTTCTAAAATATTTTCATAATCTAATCCTTTGCATGTCTCAATAAATAATTACAGTAGTAAGTATATGTTTTGATTCACCTTTTTCAATATACTTTTTGAAATTTCCCCATCAGCTTTAATCACTATATATTCACCTTCTTAACTTTTTCTAAAATCTCTTAAAATTTTTATATAATCTCAAACACTAGAAATATGAAGGATAAAAACATTTCAATTTATAGATGTTTAGTTACATGTCTTTCATGATATAAACTACAAGTATAAACTACAAGTATAAAATAAATATTTAGTAAAAAGTGGGGATTATTGCGCCCCACTT
The DNA here is from genome assembly GCF_056135525.1 of Clostridium sp. CS1-1. Classification (NCBI taxonomy): domain Bacteria; kingdom Bacillati; phylum Bacillota; class Clostridia; order Eubacteriales; family Clostridiaceae; genus Clostridium; species Clostridium sp. CS1-1. The sequence continues at coordinate 2,438,548 of NZ_CM148680.1, forward strand.
TAACTTTTAGTTATTTATAAACTATACATTAAACTAATTCTTAATTAAATCTGCATATTCATAGGATATTAGTTCCTTGTTTTTAACTTCGATCCAAGCAATTTCTTTATGTGATCTTTCACTTATTTCCCTGCAGGTTAACTTACCAAACTCGTCAATAACATTATTTATAATCTCAATCTCATAAGGTTTAAATTCACTCAAATCATAATTCTTATTACTCTTGATGATTGTTTTTAAGTACTCTCCATCTTCATACTCATCAAATGTAAACTTTTCTTTTAAACCGGTAATTAGATCATTGTACGCAAAACCTTCAATGATTGGTCCATGAGTAAACCTTATATAACTTAATCCGGTAATGGATTGAGCATTGTCTCTATAATTGATAAAATCAATATACCATAATAGTCTATTTAGGTTTGTTTTATATAAATTTACCTTATCAGCAAGGTAGCTTATTAAATTCTCAACTTTAACCACATCAAATCTCTTAAAACCATTATAGATACTCGGTTCTTTGTTTAGCTTTAAAATCAACTGAGCTTTTGAATCTACCGCATAAATTTGATCACCTGAATATTCCTTTGATTCTTTAGCTAATTTAGCATAGACTTTCTTAGATATTCTTTCTTGCTCATAGGCTTCCTTAACAATGTTCATAAACATCTTATCATCATTTATTAAAGTTTTTAGCAAATCGCTGTGACTTTTGCTTGGTAACGAACCTCTTTCATAGCGATTAACAGTCATCTTCCCCCATCCAAGTATTGCAACTAACTCTCTTTGGGATATACTATATCTATCCCTAAAACGAATTATTTCCTCTGGAGAAATACAACTAGTTTTTTCCCTGTATTTTGCATAAATCTTCTTGAGATTCTCGTCCTCAATTTCAGGTACAAATACCTCATTATTACACTTAGTACATACAGGCACAACTTCTTCAACATCAACACGTATACCTTTATAGGTTTCATATATTCTTTTATCCATGTTACACATAGTTACTGTATCACAATGCTGACAATATGCCTTTATCATACCATTTACCTCCTTATTGACCTTTATCTTACTATCTTTATTGAAAATCTACATTTTTTATTATTTATGTAGGAGTATCATAATGAAACAATATGCACATTACTTCCTTTGGAGGATTACTCCTTATCTTTACATAAACACATTTATCAAACTCATCTTCAATTTTATATTTGCATATTAACCCTTCATATCCGTCTCTGTCAATTTCTGATCCCGCATAACACTCATCGGGCGTTAACCCAAGTATGTATTCAAAAATATCTTCAGTAAGTAATCCTGTATCTTCAAGAAATTCCCTATTCTCTCTTCTATAGTTAGCAAATCTTACTCTTTTGTTTTCTATATCAAGCTTTTTATCTTCAATAATCATCTTTTTAACTCTCTTCAAAAATGCAGCTCTAACGGCGTGCTCGCAAGACGTATTGATAGTACCACCGCCTTTTGTAATTTGTGTCGTTAGTATAAGTATATCACGGCAGTTTAAAAGGTGCCACTATTTGATGGCACCTTCATTGATAATTTTCCCCCAAAATTATTGAAATATACACATGTATTATAATCTTATAGTTCACCTATTCTATAGCTTATCCAATCTAATATCTCTCTTTTATAAATATAGTCATGATTGATATATCTTAAAAACTAGCTTTAACACCTTTTTAGAAAATAAAAAGCCTTAGCTAACCTAATAACTAAGACTTTTCATATTACCTTTTTAGATTCTTCTTCTAAAAGCTTATCTAGTATTATTACGATTTCTTTTTGTTCTTTAATATCAGGAAGCATAATATCAATATCTTTAAATGAATCTTGAGAAATATTTCTCATAGATAACTGATTACCTGTAGCCCTTCTTTCTATCTCTTCTCTTCCGCTTATTGATTTAACATAATAATTTATTAACTCTTTACTAACAATTTCACTATTAAATTCTACTCTCCATACTTTGTCACTAAGCATTATAGTTTGATTTATATCTTTAACTATTACAGATGATCCAACTAGTTGCAGAGTCACAAATTGGGCATACTTTCCCCTTAGAAAATCTAAATTCTTTAACTTCTTGTTCTACTTGGCTTACTTGCGAACCTAAGACAAGAATTTCTTCTAAAGTTGAAATTATTTCCTTCTTTCTGATGTAATGGCAACTTTTCAATATCATTTAATATAGACTTCACATTTGGCATAATGCAACCTCCTAAATACTTATTCTATCTATGAGTATAACTTATTTTTTTAATAAATATCAATTTTCAACGCTGATTTAAAACATAGCCTATAATTTAAACAGTGATTTCCTATAGCTTTTCCATCTCTTCCTATATATATTGTTCCATTTTTTCTTATAAAATAATGATAGCCCTGCATAATCTGCAGGGCTATCAAGTCTAGGCAATAGTAAATTCTTGTGATGCTGTGTTTACAACTTTGGCATCTTTTTTACCAACTATTGCACCATAGCTAGTTGCAAAGATTTTCTTTTGGACTATAAGATCCATAGGCGTGTTCACTTCTGCTTGAGTAACAGAAGGTTGTCCTGTCGCTTTATCTGCCTTAATATTATCTAAATTCATTGAAAAATACTTACCATCCTCTTCAGTGGTAAATCTCATAACAAGTTTATGTGCCATTTAACTTCACATTAGAAATAGCTTATATTGCCTAACAAATTTTCTACCATCAATAGCTGCTTTAATTAGGATATATAAGCTATATTGCTTTTTTCTCAATTAATTTTCCTGAAGACATTATACATAATCTGTTACCATAGTTGGTGATATCATATTCATGAGTAACCACAAGAATTGTAGTACCCTTAGAATTTATATCATAAAACAATTTCATCACTTCTTTAGTAGTTTTCTCATCTAAATCACCGGTAGGCTCATCTGCAATCAAAATATCAGGATTATTTATCAGCGCCCGCGCAATAGCTACTCTTCTCATTTCGCCACCTGAAAGTTCTGCAGGGTATCTTTCAGACAAGTCTTTTAATCCTATGTCTTCCAGAAGATTCATTGCAATCTCAACACCACTGCCTTTTGTATGAGACAAACAAAAGGGCAGACGTACATTATCTAATATTGTCAAATTTGAAAGAAGACTGGGACCCTGTGGGATATACCCGACCTTAGAATTACGGATTTTTGCCATAGCTTTATCATTCATAGACCATAAATCAGAACCATTTATTAGAACCTTACCAGAAGTAGGACGAAGCAGCCCCACAATCATGTTCAATATAGTTGATTTTCCACTTCCTGATCTTCCAATGATGCTGACAAAATCTCCAGGCATAACTTTAATATTCACATTATCTACTGCAATAATTGAAGCCATATTATCTCTTTCATATATTCTCTTTAACTGTCTCAATTCCAGCATTGTTTATTCATACTCCTTAATCATAATATTAGTATCCAGATGTTCTATGCGTTTTATAGAATAGATACAAGCAATTACACCTGTCAATATTGAGATTAGCATACTCATAGCAGCTAATTTAATTGTTAAGCCTATTGTTGGCTGCATATATGGGATTCCTAGTGATATTGCTATTAACATACGAAATTCAAACATAATAAAACTTGCTGCAAATACTCCTATAAGCGCTCCTAAAAGGCTTATAATTATTGTTTCTGTCATAAGTAAGCTTTCAAGTTTTTTACGAGTAGCTCCTAGTAACAAAAGCAGTCCAAATTCACGCTTCCGTTCATTTGCAGTAAAAGTATATATAACTGCAAGAATTAAAATAGATACTAACCACAAGAGCCCTTGAATTCCATAAGCTAAGCCTTTTATATTATTTACTTGATCTTCAATATGCTTGATCATCTCATTCAAAATAATAACGTCTGTTTGAGGATATTCGCTCAATATAGTTTTAGATGCTTTAGCTACGTCTGAACCATTGGTCAATTTGATAAATAACGCAGATACCTGCTCTTTTCCACTTCCTGCAGGATGAACTGCTGCTTCTGCTGATGTTTCTATCATATGCTTAGCTGTTTCTATGGTCATAAATACTGAAGAATCAAATCCCATCCCTGTATCATTCAAGGTTGCTGCTACCTTAAGAGGCTGACCAAATAACCATATGTCAGACCCAACTGCTGCGTTTACACGACTTCCTATTACAACCTCTCCAAATCCCAGCTTACTGCTATCAATCTTTGTCATCCAGGATCTTATTGTAAAATCTGTTTTTGGATTAAAACCTATTAATTGCACCTGAACTGTGCAGCAGGAGGCATTGAGTGATCCAATTAATAACTGAGGAGATACCGTTTCTACGCCAGGCACTTCTAAAATTTTATCTGCTATATTTTCCTTCATATAAAATGTGTTAGACTTACTTCTTAAAAGTGTATTCTGAAGCTCTAAGGCATATCCACGGGGTACGACCATAATGTCTGCCCCCATTCTCCCTGACATATAATTTTTACCTAAGCTTAGGCTTTCCGATAACAATGCTCCACAAAAAATTGTAAATGCTAAAACAGCAACAATACCGATGAGACCTTTCGTTCTAAATGAACGTTTTCTAAGGTTTTTGATAGCTATTACCAATGTTGTCAACCTCATTTTTTCCATTACTCGATCACACTTCTTCCTTTATGTAGCTGCTGTGATCTTATAAAACTTATTTGAGAAATAATATTTCCTATTGAAACTGCCATAATTGTTACACTTACTACTATTAATGCTGGTTCTGTACCCACTCGGCAGTCCATAGCAGCCGTTTCACACATTCCAATAACTAATGTAGGAATGAGCAGTGTAGTTAAGCCAAGGAGAAATAACATTATGCTAAGTGCAAGACGTGTTTCATATTTTTTGAATACAATAAGCAATACACCATTAAATGCGATAAGTCCTCCAACCAATAACTCTGCCATTGCTGTCCAGTGGCACTTCATGTATAAAGCTTTGCCGTTTATCAATTCTATCATATCGGTACATACAGGAAATATTACTTTGGGAATTAAGGCAACTAGCACTCCAAGTACTATTGCAATTATCCCTATTGCTTTTTTATTCTTCATTGTTAATTCTCCTCATCATTATGCTTATTTTGAGCTCTAATTATTTTTACAAAATAAACCATTCTTTGAAAATTATTGACACTTTAAGGGGTTTTATACAAACTTGAATCTAATTAAGGATGAGTTCTAAGTACATTCCTTAAAATAAAACATATGATAATGTTATGAGTCTATCAAAGGAATGAATAATATGTATACTTCCTATGAACAATATCAATGTCCTTACTGCGCTAACATCCATATGTATTACTCAAACCTACCAAATCAATTTCATACTCGTTATATTCCTTTTGAAAATATAAAGGAAGGCATATTTCTGCCTTCCTTTGTGTGCTATTTATAGTCCTAGTATTATATGAATACTTTCCTGATGAAAGCTAATAACTATATTTCTGCTAGTATCCGCCATAGACACTCCTCTTTGATCTAATTTATAAGCCATATCCTTAGCTGTTTTCTTGTCTCTGGAAACATCATTTTCTATATAGGATACATTACTTGATTTTATGGCTTAATATAACCATCTTATGATATAATTGCATTCAGAATTATACCTCACAGGGGTTTACTGGATGTTCCCTATGTGATATTATTATATCATAATATTCAAATTTAGTAATATATAGAGGTGATATCTTTGAAAGATATAATATGGTGGTTACTATTTGCTTTCATTATTTTCATGACCGTTAGAAAAAGACTTTTTATGTTTAGCAATAAAAATGTAAAAAATGTGAATGCTGAAGAAGCATATAAATTAATCAATGAAAACAAAAACATGATCATCCTTGATGTACGAACAAAAGGTGAATTTGAATCAGGTCATATCCCTAAAGCTAAGAATATACCATTACAGCAACTATCTAAGAGAATAAAAGAGTTAGAAAAATATAAGGATATTCCTATTCTTGTACATTGTGCATCTGGAGGAAGAAGCCCTTCTGCTGTAAAAGCTCTTATAAATGATAATTTTACTCAGGTTTATCATCTTAGCAAAGGTCTCATGGCTTGGAAATATCAATTAAAGAAATGAAAATAATAACTTCTTATAAATTAGCGAGAAAAGTTAATTATCAGATCAAAATAGTATTTGTTAAAATAAATTTCTATACTTACTAGATAAATAATTGAAAATATAACCGGTGGCAAAATCAAATCTTGCCACCAGTTTGCCACCGCTATAGAAATCATGAAAAATTTACCAAACCCTAAAACGTTGATTTCAAGCAGTTTATAAGCATTTCAGGATATAAAAAAACACAATAAAATATAGTGAAATTCCATCTTTTAGGAATACAAAGCTCTACCTTTGAAATCAATCATTTTTTTATTTTACTTCATATAGGGCACTAGAGACTTTTCAGAAATGAAATTATCATTGTACTCACCTCTTCTGGTCTCTCTTGCTGAGCCCAATGTCCACAATCTTTAAGGAAGATAGTTTGACGAAGGTTTGGAACCAGATTATGCATTTCAGAAATTATTTGATCCATTCCTGGAATACTAAGACCAACATCACGATCTCCTACTATAAATAAAGCAGGAATTATTACTTTCACTCCATTGAAGCAGCTTAATAATTCTCTATTTCTATCTAAATTACGATAATAATTTAATCCACCACGAAATCCTGTTTTAGCAAATGCTTCTGCATAAACATCTAAGTCCTTTTCTTTAAGCCAAGAGGTTATTCTAGGCATTGGTAATGCTGAAAGTAAGCCGTGCTCTCTTGATACCATGTTAAATGGATTCGGAGTTTCATCGTTACCTTTACATGTACCTGCCTCTCCTGATGCTGAATATAATAAATTATGTATTGTAAAACGTACATCTTGCTCGAATTCTTTTTCTGCCACACCTGGGGTTTGGAAATAGAGGGTATAAAACAACTCCTTATCATTCTGTGGAAAAACTGTAGTTGGAGGAATTGGCGGTTGAGGCATCATGGGTACTGTTAACGCAATAATCCCACGGAATCGATCTGGTCTTAATAATGCTACATTCCATGCAAGTGTTGCGCCCCAATCATTCCCTACTATTACAGCGTTCTCTTCATGTAATGCATCTAGTAATCCCACTATATCACCAACTAAATGAAGTAGCGTATATTGATCAATATCGTCTGGCCGCTCTGTATCTCCAAAACCTCTTAAGTCAGGTGCTACTACATGGAAACCCGCTTCAGCTAAAACAGGAATCTGATACCTCCATGAATACCATATTTCAGGAAAACCATGAAGCAATAATACAAGTGGTCCTTTTCCTTGTTCAGCTATATGCATTTTAATACCATTTGTTTCAATAATTCTATGTTTTAATCCACTCATTTTACTTCCTCCTTTTCACACTAATTATAAATAACAGTATAATCGTTTGGTTATTAAACACGTGTTGTTAAAGCGATTTGTGCATGCTATGATTATAATGCACTAAAATTAATACTTCAACCAACAAAAGTACTATAATGTTGGTTACTTAACAAAACATAATTATGATATGAATTTGCTAAAGGTACATACTATTTAAGTTAGAAAGGAAAAAATATGATATCAAAATCTCAAAAAAATGATAGGCAAGTAATTGGAACTCGTAGTTTAATTCAAAATGCATTTCTTTCATTAGCTAATGAAAAATCCTTTGAAGATATAACTGTAAAGGATATCTCAGAAAGAGCACCAGTAAATCGCTCAACCTTTTATGCTCATTTTGAAGATAAATATAATCTATTAGATTCTTTTATATCTGATAAGTTTATGACAATTGTATCTAGTAGAATTCATTCTGATACAAAATTAACTGAGGAAACTTTACGAAATTTAATACTTATTATGTGTGATTATCATCAATCCATAGGCAATAGCTATACAAAATTGTATAAATCCGCAGCTGTACTAATTGATATCAAAGTTCAACTTAAATTACAAGATATCGTGTTAAATATGCTCATCAATAGAAAAACTTTTTCAAGAACTGAACAAGATAAATTAGAGCTGATTACTGTTATGATTAGCAGCGGCATATATTGTGCCACTAAACGCTGGCATAGTAAAGGTACTTTGAAAGACACTTCTGCATTGATCAAAGAGGTTCTTCCTTTTATGATTTCAGGATTAAAATCAGTAATTGGTGAAGTAAAATAATTATTTTGCTTCACCAAAATTGTCATCATCTGGATAGATTTGTATTCGGATTTTGAGCTTATAAAAACTAGCATCATAAGATTTATACTCAAATGATGCTAGCTACTGAAGTTGCTCAAAAAGCCTGCAGCAGTATCAGAATCCATCATGTACTCTTTTTTTATTGCTATTTGCTTCTGTAATGGAGTAAAATTTCTAGTCTTGCTATCTTTCTATTTACTACTGTAAAATGGAAGTCCAAAAGCAGTGGATCCGGCAATCCAGTTTTATCGAAATCACCATCTACTTTAGCTGTAACGATAGTTTGAGGACTTTCCTCCATAATGTTTATAACTTCTAGTTTAAGCTTAAAAGCAAAATGATACTGTTCACTCCACTCCGTAATTTTTGCTAACCCTTTATACTCTTGACCTTCATCAATTACAACAGCATTTTCAGCAAAAATTGAAAAAAAAGCCCTTTTATCTGAATCACTTGTTGAGGTAAAGTATGTTTCAATAGGTTGTCCAATCTTTTTAATCATAGTTTTTCTCCTTTATATAATCTTTTTATTTTATTTCTCCTGCATTGTGTACGGGGAATATTTTTAATAGTAACAGGTATAACCTGACCACACCACGTCATGTTTTACTCTCCTCTATTTAAAAATGAAAATACTGTTTAGAGAAAATGTTGAAAATAATAACGCATTCTTTCATTAAAAAATCACATAATATGACATAGTGTTGTCAAGTTATGTGATTTATACTTTAAATGAGGTGATGTTATGCAGATAAGTAGATTATTTCAAATCATATATATTTTGCTTGAGAAGAAGTCTGTAACAGCAGGCGAACTAGCTGAACATTTTGAAGTATCTGTGAGAACTATATATAGGGATATTGATGCACTGAGCCAAGCTGGTATCCCTGTATATGCAAGTCAAGGTAAAGGTGGAGGAATCTCTCTGCTTGATAATTTCGTACTTGATAAGTCACTGCTTTCAGAAAAAGAACAGGATAAAATTCTGCTGGCTCTTCAAAGCCTGTCAGCAGTTCAATATCCTGAACTTGATGATGTGCTATCAAAATTGAATAGTCTTTTCAAAAAAAGCAATATAAGCTGGATTGAAGTGGATTTTTCTAATTGGGGAAACCATAAAAAGCAAAAAGAAGTTTTCAGCCTTCTTAAAGATGCCATACTTGAACATCTGGTAATTACTTTTTCTTATTTCAATGTAAGTGGGGAAAAAAGTCACCGTAAAGTTGAACCTTTTAAACTGCTTTTTAGAGACAAATCCTGGTATCTACAAGGATATTGCCTGCAGAAAATGGCATTAAGAACATTTAAGATAAGTCGTATGTCTGATATTCATATTACTAAGGAGTCTTGTATGCATCAAAGCTCACAGGAGCTTATGACTAAATCTCCCGACAAATCAGATAACAATCAGGTTAAGCTAACCCTCAAAATATCCCCTGAAGGAGCTTACCGTGTATATGATGATTTTGAAGAAGAAAATATAATAAGAAACAAGGATGACTCATATACTGTGATTGTTTCCATGCCCGGTGGTGAATGGATTTACAATTATCTTTTTTCTTTCGGTACAATGCTGGAGGTGATAGAACCTGAAAGTGTGCGTAAGGAGATTTCAATTCGTTTGGATAATATGGTAAATAAATATCGTTTTAAAACCTGACACACTGTGGTCAAGTTATATTAGTTATACTAGGCAAGTAAAATAGCTTAAAAACAAGGATGTATTTCTATTATGGGAAATAATTCATCGTTATTTGATATAAGCACAGAATTTGAGGGTAAACGGGTACTTGAATGCATATCTTGCCCATTCTGCACACCTAGAAGTTGCAAAGTTTATAGGGAATGTTCTAGACACTCAAACATCCGTATGTTACGAAATTTGAAAAGGACTGCTCATATGCAGTCCTTTATGTCGTTTTATACTATATTGTTTACATTTTGAACATAGATAAAGTGGAGTTTTTGCACAGACAATTATACACTCTCTTATGGTACGATTCACCCTATCTATTTAACTGCGGTTTCTATTAAAAGTTAATGTGCCAATACCTCATATCCGTCGCTTGTAACCAATACCATGATTTCCTCTTGAGCTGAAGGCTGTCCATCTGCGGTATAATAAGTCCAACCATTCTTTTTATCTAAAAATATTTCGTCCGTTCCTGCATTAAGCATTGGTTCTATGGTAAATACCATGCCTGGCACCATCAGCATCTCTGTTTTTTTCTTAGAAATATAACTTACCCATGGTTCTTCATGAAATTCTAATCCAATTCCATGTCCTCCGATTTCTTTTACTACAGAGTATCCATTTTTCATCGCATGCTCATGTATTGCTTGACCCATATCCCCAAGAAATCCCCAAGGTTTTACTTGTCTTAACCCTAAATCAATACATTCTTGCACAACGCGAATCAGATTTCTCTTCTTCTCACATACGGCTCCAATGCAGAACATTCTAGATGAATCCGAAAAATATCCTTGATAGATGGTTGAGACATCAACATTGATAATATCCCCGCTTTTTAGTATTACATCTTTTGATGGTATCCCATGACATACCTGTTCGTTAATAGAAGTACATACACTTTTGGGAAATCCTTCGTACCCAAGTTGTGCTGGTACAGCACCAAACTCTATTGTTTTTTCATAGACAAGTTGATTAATTTCTTCTGTAGTTATACCCGCCTTAATATGCTCAGCAACATAATCTAAAACTGCAATATTAATTTTTCCACTTTCACGTATTCCTGCTATCTGTTCAGTTGTTTTTATAATATTCATAGGTGGGACTATATGTCCATGTGTTTTATAAAACTCAATCCTACTATCAAACTCGTCATGACATTTTTTGTATTTGTGTTGACTGCCACACCAACATAAATCATTTCTCCCTAATTTCATCCTACTCTCCTTTTACTAACTTCTTTATTTAAATTTCCACAAATTCATTATTTGCCACTGGAAGGATATTAGGCCTCACATATAACTCAATGGTAGCCAAAGTCTTTCTATATTGATTGGGAGTGTATCCATAAGCATCTACAAAGGCCCTTGTAAAACTTTCTTGACAGGAAAATCCATACTTTAATGCTATATCCAGAAGTCTATCCTGTGTATTTTTAACTTCTATTGCAGCAAGAGTTAATCTACGCTTTGATAAATATTGTTTAAAAGTAATCCCCATATATTTATGAAATTTATTTGAACAATAGAACTGAGAGTATCCAACATAATTTGACATTTCAGCCAGCGTTGGATTCCTTGTAATATTAACTTCTATCCAGTTAACCATATTTTCTACTGTTTTAATCGACAACCACAATCCCCTCCCTGTAAGAATATTGTACTAGATTCTTTAACTAAAAACTTAACATGACTTGCAATAATATGTACTTATTTGAATGCCTTATCAAATATTATATACCTAAAATGACTGCACCTTCAATTAATGCCACAAATTCAACTGCTTCAAGTTATAACTACAAAAACAGGAGATAGTTCTATGCCTCAAAACGCAGAACAGTCCCCTGTCATATACAGTTCATGTAGGGTTAAAACCCTATCTGATTCAAGTTTCAATTTATTTGTTACTTATCCTGTAGCCGGTATTAAAATCAACTATATTTTTTAATGGCTCCTGTTTCTTAAAATGCTCAAGATTTTCAATACTTATGTTAACAATTCTCCTCAAGGTTTCTGGGAGGTGAAAAAATCCTGATACATGAGGAGTGATAACGACTCCTGGCGCATCCCATAATCTATGTTCGGCTGGTAATGGTTCTGGTTCTGTTACATCGAGACCTGCTCCGCTAATAATTCCATTTTCAAGGGCATCACACAGATCCTCAGTACATATGCAATTTCCTCTTCCTACATTAATAATAATTGCATCCTTCTTCATTAAGTTAAATTTATCTCTATTAAACAAATGGAAAGTATCTTTTGTTCCTGGAAGGGATAAAGCCACTATATCCGCTTTAGGTAAAAGATCATCCAGGGCTTCCATTGTATATAATTCATCAAGATATTCTGGTTTTTGTCCTTTAGTCCTCTTTATGCCTATTGTATAGCTTCCAAGTGCCTTCATCTTTCTAGCAAAATCTCCTCCAATGTCACCAAGTCCTACAACCAGCGTAGTACTACCTTCTATTGGAGTAACATTCCCTTCATCCTTCCACATATGTTCCATCTGATTTCTATAATATAGATTTAGCTTTTTTTTAATTTCAAATACTAGACCTAACATATGTTCAGATATTGCAAGACCGTAGGCACCGGTTGCATTTGTAAGATATGCTCCTTCAGGAATTACACCAGCTTCACAGTATCCATCTGTTCCTGCGCTATTTAATTGCAGCCATTTAAGCTTTTTACTTCCCTTTATATATTGTGGTGGAACATTCCCAATAATTATGTCAGCACTTTTTACAAGTTCATCATTAATTTCCCTAGCGGATGTAAAAATATATTCTGCCTCTGGCATCTTCGACTGAAGTTTTTCTTTTTCTTTTTCATTTAGTGGAATCACAACTAAAATTTTCATATATTATCACTTCCTTTAGTATCCATTATACTACACAATTAATAATTTAATAAACTTTAACCTTTTCACCATTTTCATAAAATATCTCATCATGTTTTACAAAACTTAATTCTATGCAATACATATTTAATTTTCACTTTATAGAATCTTTTATCTATTAATGATTTACTTTATTTAAAATTTACATAATATTTAGTTTGTTGATTTGGAATGATATTGACCGCTCTTGACTATTTTTTATTTAATAAATTATGATCATAGGTTAAATTTACCAAAGATATATCCCTTGATTCAAAATCTTAATTATGTTATTATAATCTCACAACAAGTAAACAACTTATTTAAAGATAGAATTCGTGCTAGATGGGGAGCCAGCGGTGCCCTGTAACCTGCAATCCGCTACAGCAGGATTGAACTCCCACTTAGGCTTTAATCTGCCGGGTCTGCCTGATAAAAGTGGTGTCGAGAATTGGGTCCCATGCAGCAGAAGCTCATGAAATCCGTCAGGTCCGGAAGGAAGCAGCGGTAAGTGATAACTTCTGAGTGCCGTGGAAAAACCTGGTTTGAGCTAACTAGATCTGAAGCGCCAGTAGATTACTGTCAACGGTGGGTGCACGATGTACATAGATTATAATTTCTGGAATACTCGTTAAGCTCTTATTTTGAACCTACATTTAAGCTTCGGGAGTCCAATATTTAGATGAAGATATGTACTTTCTTGTGAGTCCTTTTACGGCATTGAAGGCGATTGAGACATCTGTGAGGACGCCCACCTATCGAGAGATAGGTGTCAAAATTAGAGTACCGGTATTTTGGATATAAACTTTAGAATTAAAGCCAATGCTTATTTTTGATAAGCATTGGCTTTTTGAATGCACTAGCAAAGGCTACCATTTGTACCTTTAAACGCTTCTCCATACTATGGTTGCCCATTAATATATTATAGTTCTATTCTTCCCGCTTTTTTTCGCCTTATAAAGAGCCTCATCAGCATTTTCAAAGAATGCTTGCCTAGACATTCCTTTAGAATACTCACTTAATCCTATACTAATACTTAATTTTTCATTTTTAATTTCATTTATGACACTATCGTAAAACTTCGTTCTAATTTTTTCTGCTATTTCAAAAGTCTCCCTTTTATTTTTATCAGTAAATATTATTGCAAACTCTTCTCCACCATATCGAGCTGCATAATCATCTGTATCAATATTTTCTTTTATTATTCCTGCTAAATTAATAATGACCTTATCTCCTGAACTGTGCCCATAGGTATCATTAATTCTTTTGAAATTATCGATATCTAGAACTGCTAAACATAATGGAAAGCTATAATTCTCACTCTGTTCGATTAAACGTTCTAGATATTCATAGAATGTTTTGTGATTATAAAGTCCGGTTGCTGGTTCAATCTTTGAGTTAAATTCCATAATAAAATTTTTAATAGTAAGTTCTTGCTCATTCTGATATGACTTAGTCAAAAATTCCATTACCTCTTTTGATCTTTCTATATATGATAATACAATTATAAAAGCGGCTATGATAAGAGTTATAACTGCTAAAAAATCAAAGCTAGTATGATGATAGCTTTCTTTTGGCTTTATTGGCAAATATAAAAAGTATATTATAAGATAACATACTAAATTCAACCCCACTGCAAAACATATCAATTTCTTATCTATATAAAGTTCTGAAAGAAAAATTGGTAAAATAAACAGTACATAAATTACAGAAACTCCATAATGAACATAAACTATACTACATACTAGCGCTGTACTGCATATTATTATTAAATATTTTACCCAACTCTCATCCTTATTTTTAATTACCACGAATATAACATTCGCTAAAGATAAAATAAGAATATTCATAAATGTTGGTACTATTACATAGAACTTAAAATATTGAAAATCCAAATACCCTTCTTCAGATGACTTTATAAAAAAGGCTATTATTTCAGTACTAGATATTATCATAATTATAAACCAATAAATATCTAATACTTTCTTGTTCCATCTGTCAAGACCTATTGCATCTAGGTTATTTTTATACATACTATCATTCCTTTACATTATGACAAAGTTAAAATATCAGAATTTATACTTATAGATAAACTCTTAAAGAATGATTCAAATGCTCTCTAAAGCAACATTCTGATATTATCTAAGCTGTTAATTGTATTTTATTATACCATATCGAAGGAATGCAAAACATAATTTGAACCTAAAAAACAAGCTGTGAACAATTATTTCGTTTACAGCTTGTTTTTTGGCATTAGCAAGAGATATTTTTCACCAAATGAAATATCTGCCCAATTTAAAATTTGAACCAGATTTTTAATAGGAGTATAATTATTCATTGTGTTTAAGATTTTTATTGTATTACGATAATCTTATAATTATTTTAAGAAAGCTGGTTTTTTGTCATGAGTTTCAATTTATTTCATCAAAACATGGAAAAAAGACGTGAATTAATTTTAAATGGCCCCATTTCTAAAACTCTATTATTATTAGCTATGCCCACTCTGATGATGGGTTTGGTACAATCAGCAGTACCTGTTGTGGATGGTCTCTTTATTAACAATATTATAGGTACAATGGCAGCAAGTTCAGTGACCTACTGCGGTCCTATTGTAAATATGTTGGTGGCACTGGCACAAGGCCTAAGTGTGGCTGGCTCTGCTATGATTGGTCAAATGAATGGGAGAGGAAACTTTAAAGAGGCAAAGCATGCTTCAACCCAGATGATAGTTTTTGCGTTTGCGCTGGGATGTATTATAGCACCTCTGTTAATTGTGTTGGCGTTTCCTATATCCTGGTATGTAGATTCACAGATTTCTCATAATGTGTTTGTATATCTTGCATTAAATTCAATAGTTTTGCCCTTTACTTTTCTTGAATCTATATATAACTCAATAAAAAATGCGGCAGGTAAACCAGAAGCTACTTTTATCAGAATGGCTTTAATGCTGATTTTAAAAATATTGTTCAATGAACTATTTATTGCAATTTTCCACTGGGGAATTGTTGGTGCTGTAATGGCTTCTCTTATGGCAAATGTGTTAATTTCTATATGGATGTACTATGAATTATTTGTTAGTAAAAGCGAGGATAAACTTTCACTGGATAATTTCCGATTTGATACTAAGGTTTTACGTAAATTAGTACATGTAGGCATACCATCTATACTTTCAAGTATTATGCTTAATTTAGGCTTTTTCCTAATCAATAATGAAATTGAAAAGTATGGACCAATAATATTAAATGGTCAGGGTATCGCAAGCAACATTACACAAGTTTGTTTTATTGTACCATCATCCTTTGCAGCAGCGGTTACTACGATGGTGAGTATGAATGTTGGAGCTGGACAAAGTGATAAGGCTAAAAAATCCTGTACTGTAGGTTGTATCGTCAGTGCAGTTACTGCAGTTATTTTAATAGCTATAGTTGTGCCTCTGTCATCTCATCTAACTATTTTATTTACACATGAAAAAAATGTGCTTGATATTGCAAATAAATCTCTGCATATTTACACCTATTCTGTGGTGGGATTCGGCATATGCATGGTGGAACAGGGTGCTTTTATTGGCTTAGGACGTACCAAGATACCTTTAGTAATAGGTATCTTGAGAGTATGGCTTTTAAGATATGTTTTTATTTTATCTACGGAGAAGTATCTAAGCTTTTATTCGGTTTTTTGGGGAAATCTATTTTCCAACTATGTAGCTGCATTAATTACTACAATACTGATTATGAAAATCAAGTGGGTTTCATCTATAAAGTTGAAGGATAGTACTAAAGCAGTGGCTTAATGGTATGTTTTAAAAATTCTAAAGCCAATACTTAGTTTTGTTGAGCATTGGCTTTTTAGCGCTTCATCTTAATTGTGTTTCTTTATTAATATTTTTACTATTTTACAAATTTTTCTACTAATTGATTAATTAATAGCTCATCTCTTCCTGTTTGATGACTTGTCAATGCTTCATACCTCCGTTTTATTTCTTCCTTTCTCTTTTGCTAAATATAGCTTTTTATCTACATTATAAATTACTTCTTCTGCAGTTAAAAACATATTGTCACATGAATAAATGCCTATGCTAACACTAACTTTTATACTTTCTTTATTATAAACAAATATAGTTTCGTATACTTGTGTCCTTAAATTCTCAGCAATCTCAAAGGCTCTACTTATATCAATATTATCTAGTAAAATAAAAAATTCATCTCCTCCATAACGGGCAATCCACCCAATATCTTCGGTTATCTTTTCCTGTATTAAATGTGATACTTGACTTAATATAGTATCTCCACCCAAATGACCATGATTGTCATTAACATCCTTGAAATTATCGATGTCAATCATCATTACTGTTAAAGAAGTAACCTTTAATTTAGAATTAAGTAATGCAAATGGTAGCTGTTCATTTATAAATCTTCTGTTATAAACTCCAGTTAGTTCATCTTTTATTATTAAATCATTCATTTCTTTCATAGCGGTGGTTATACCGTCTCCTGTTCTTTTTTCTATATTTTCAATAACTCCCGTTTCTGTTATATCTTTTAATAATTCAAGCACATACTTTTTTTGTTCAAAATTAATAGGGCAAGCAACTACTAAAAATATTCGTTCCCTATTGTATTCGATTTTTGTAAATGACTTATTATTAATAAAGGCCCTCATGGTTACACAATTTTTACATTGTTTTGAAGTTCCCCAAAATTGATAACAGCTTTCTTTCAATATAGTTTCTTTTTGTTCACTTATTATAATTTCTTTTCTCATATTGGGATCGATAATTCTAATAACATCATACAAACTCTTCAGTACGGTATTACTTTCTATAAAATCTATTATATTCTCCATATTATCTCTCCTCAAACCTTTAATCTACCAATATTTCCTTTAAACACTTTGAATTTTGTCGCAATTTTAAAATATAAGTATTCTCCGTAGCAATTATTATTTAGAAATTTATATATTTTTCAATTATTTCATATAGCAATTCCACATCTATTGGTTTTGATATATAGTCATCCATACCTGCATCAATACATATCTGCTTATCTCCCTCCATTGCATATGAAGTCATCGCTACTATTTTTATATGTTTACCATTTGCTTTTTCTAATTCCCTGATTAACTTCGTCGCTTTTATTCCGTTCATTTCAGGCATCTGGATATCCATAAGTATTAACTCTATTTCGCCTTTCATATATTCATCAATTGCTTTCTTACCATTTATTGCACTCCTATACTTGTATCCTTTGTTGCTTAAATAGGCACTAACAAGTTTTAAATTTATCTCGTTATCCTCTACAATAAGAATACATTTTTCCTTACTTCTAGGAATATTTTGCTCATAAAGTCGAGTAATACTTTGCTCCATTTTTGTAAGGTCTAACTTTCTTTTAAATTCAGCAGTAAAATAAAATGTGCTGCCAGTTCCTTCATCACTTTCATACCAAATCTCTCCATTCATCATAGTAACAAGTTCTTTGCAAATTGCTAACCCAAGCCCTGTACCACCGTATCTTTTTGTATATGAAGAATCCCCTTGGCTAAAAACCTTAAACAGCTTGTCCCTCACTTCAGCTTTAATACCTATCCCTGTATCCTGTACAGAGAACTGTAATTTTACTTTTAAATCATCATCCTCAATTTGTTTAACTCTAAGTAAAATGTAACCTTTCTCTGTATATTTAAATGCATTTTCCATCAAATTAACAATTATCTGATTTAGCCTTAATGCATCACCTATAACCATTTCATCAATTAGTGGTTGATAATAAAACATTACATCGATGCCCTTTTGCGATCCATTTATATAATAGGGTTTTATAATATTTTCAATGTTCTCTTTTAAATTAAATTCAGAACTATTTAACTGAAATTTACCAGACTCTATCTTTGAAATGTCAAGAATGTTATTTATGATATCTAAAAGATGTGTTCCTGATTCAATTACAACTTTCACATATTCTCTCTGGTATTCATTTAAGTCTGTCAAACTCAATAAGTTGCTCATACCTATGATACCAGTTAGCGGAGTTCTTATCTCGTGGCTCATATTTGCCAAGAATAAACTTTTGGTTTTATTTGCTCTATCTGCTTCTTCTTTGAGCTTCTCCATTTGCACATAATTTTCTTTTAGCTCTTCTTCCGATGCTGTAAGTTCCTCATATATCGTAGCTAGTTCTTCGTATTTTTCCGTTAGCTCTTTTTCCTTTAACTTTAATTCTGTTATATCTGTGAAAAGTATTGCAAAAAACCTTTCCATGGGAGAATATATATTAACTTGCAGATACCTGCCCTGTTTCTCTTCATAATAGTTAAATTTTTTAGAAATACCAGTGAGTGCGACTTGTCCCACTTCTTCAATCCAATATGGTTTTATATTTGGCATAACCTCGAGTGCGGTTTTTCCTATAATTTTTTCTTTCTTAAACCCAGTGATTTTTTCAAAACTGGTGTTAACACTGATATATTTATAGTCAATAGGGTTATCTTTGCTATCTGTAATTATTTCATGCAGCGCTACACCTTCACTCATTGATTCATAGAGCAATCTTAGTCTCTTTTCATTGAAGGATATTTTCTCCTCCTTTTGTTTTCTCTCAGTCATATCCCTTATAATACTTAATAGAATTTTGTAATCTCCATCTCCAATATTCACAGAACTAACTTCAACAGGAAAACAGCTGCCATCCTTTTTATGATGCATCGTCTCAAATAAAATTCCTTCCTCTATAGCACAGTTCATTTGTTGTTCTACAACTTTTGAATTTTCATTCCTTCTAAGCTTATATATACTCATCCCAACTAGTTCATTATAACTGTACCCATATGCATGAATAGCTGCCTCGTTGGCTTTTATTATTTCACCAGTTTCTTCGGATATGATTAGTAATATATCTCTAGCATTATCAAATAACTTTTCACAAGTTATTTCATCAAACTTAAAAGTATATTTAATATCCATATGCTCCCTCCCTAGATACCACCTGTTTTGTCCTTAGAATTACTACAGAGGATGAATTCTATATCTTCACTAGATACTGGTTTACTGTAATAATATCCTTGTCCAACATCACACCTTATTTTTTTTAGCATTTCATTTTGTTCTTCTGTTTCTATTCCTTCAGCAATAACTTTTAGATGAATAGTATGTGCAAGTTGCACTATTGCCTGAAAGATTAAATTACTGTCCTTAGAAACTGTAATATCATTAATAAAAGACTTATCTATTTTCAGATTGTTTATAGGCAATTCTTTTAAATAATTCAAGGAAGAATATCCCGTTCCAAAATCATCCAGTGAAACTTTCACTCCAAGTTCATTCAATTTTTTAATGGTCTTTATACTTTTTTCTAAGGACTTAATCAATACACTTTCAGTAATCTCTAACTCCAAAAACTGAGGTAAAAGATTTGTCTCAGTTAAAATATCTTCAACTGCTTTGACAAAATTATCTTGTTCAAATTGCACGGCTGAAATATTTACTGCAATAACATTATAAAACCCCTTTTTTATCCACTGGCTATTTTGTTTACAGGCGTTTCTTAAGACCCAGTTTCCCAATGCAGAGATTAATCCATTCTCCTCAGCAATTGGGATAAATTCCATAGGTGCTACTTGACCAAGTTCTTCATTTTTCCATCGTAATAATGCTTCGTAACCAATTATCTTTTCAGTTGTAATATCATATTGGGGTTGATAGTTTAGATATAATTCATTATTGTATATTGCATTGCCTAGGTGTTTGCGGATATTATTTTTTCTATATATATCCTTATGAAATTCTTCATTATAGAATGAATAGTTGTTTTTTCCTTTCTTTTTGGATTTATGCATGGCTAACTCTGCGCTCTTAGCAACCTCATGTATACTATAGGTTCCATTAGGATATATACTTATCCCTATGCTAATAGTTATATATATTTGCTTTTCACCAATCTCAAATGGTTTTCTAAAAGAGTTAATAATATTTTCTGCAATATTTGCAGCCTTATTGTCTTCTTCTAGATTTCTAATCATAACAAGAAATTCATCTCCATACCATCTATATAAAACACTATCTTTTGGAAGCATTATTTTTAAAACTTCACTAATTAAAAGTAAAACTTTATCACCATAATCATGTCCATGTACAGTATTTATATTTGCAAAATTATCTATATTAATAAAGTACAAAGCAAATTTTTTGTTGAAAGCTTCTCCAGAAACTAATTCTTTAGATTGCTCTATAAAACAGGCCTTGTTAGGCAATTTTGTCAGTCTATCGTTATATGTTAAGAAGTGTATTTTTTTATCTTTTTCTTTTAATTCTTCATATAGTGTTTTTAATTCTTCTGTTAACAATGCTTCGTATTCTGGGTTTAAAGCTTTATTATTATTTTCATGGGATAGAGCTTCATTGTATTTATCTTTCTTCTTAATACATATTACATACAAGATAATACTTGCAATAAAAAACGTAATTAAAACCTTATACATATATAAAACATCTCCATTAATAATTCACAGTATAACATCTAGTTTGTTTTCAATATTCTGATAATTTTAACTTCAGTTATTTAATTCCTTCATGTACTCTACTATCAATTCGTCTAAGCATTGACTTATATTCAATCTCTTAGACTTAGTTTCATCTTCATCAATTGTACAACATATTTCATTTAAAACTTCTCTCAGTTCAGTTATTTGTTTATTTAATCTTTCCAACTTAATATTATCTCTGTCAGCCTTTATAAAAACATCATCAACTACTTTTTCTTGATCCCTAAGTATCTTATCCTCACCATAGATTTTTGATTTACATAGATTGTTACCTGCCTTTGATAATAATTCTGAGAAATCAATATCATAATCTGTAACACTGTATACACCATAATTTAATGTTACATTAATATTAATACCATCATAACAAAAGGCATGTTTTTTCCATAATGAGTAACAATCTATATTTGTTTTTCTATCTTTATTAGATTTAATAAGAATAGTTTTCTTTTTAATAGGATCCACAATTCGAATGTTATCATACAAGTTTTTGAAAATAGATATCCTTTCCTCAACTTTCTCAACTAAATTCATACATACCCCTTCTTTCTTTTATATTTTTAACAATACATTATTGGTCTTGATATTATAAATTTCTAGATAAGTTTTGTATTTTATGTACAGTTACATTATTCTAAAATACCTCTACTAATTTATTAATTATTTCATCGTTAGATTTAATGCTAGATAGTACCATATCGTAAACTAAAAAGTTTTCTAGTCTTTTATATCTAAGCAAATAGTCATTTATATTATCATTTTTAAGTGTTTTCTTATTATAATCTTTTGCTATAATATCTAAGATAATTTGATTTTCTTCATTTGTATAAAAAATATACTTTTCTCGTAAAACATTTGAGATTTCTTCAGGTGGGAATAGATGATATCTAAGAATGAATTTTTGCTTCGATATGTCTAAAATATAGTATTCTATTTTTTGCTTTAATAAAATAGATAACTTTTCTTTTAATGAGATATTCTGCTTCAGTACTTCTATACTTCGGATATAATTCAGATATTCAGTATTAATTTCATCATAAATGTAGAAAAACAAATCCTGTTTTGATTTATAGTAAAAGTACAATGTTGATGCCTTAATGCCAACCTCCTTGCAGATATCTCTTATATTAGTTGCTTCATATCCATTTTCGAGGAAAAGCTTGAAAGAAACATATAATATCTTATCCTTTGTCTTATTTTCCAAAATACACACCACCTCAATTAAACTTTAATTATCAATAACCTAATAAATTTGAAAATCGCCTAATTCCACATATTTACACATTGTGCTATACTTTGTATATCTAACGTTTGTTACATAGATTATATCATCGTATTTTCTTCCGCTCAACTTACTTCGTACGTCAAGTTTTGACATATTAAAATATAAATTCACTAGTGATCAAGCTTTTTTCGACTATTAGACATTAATACTAATTATGTTTATTAGAGTATAAAAAAACAGCACTCTAAAAGAATGCTGTTTTTTTATACTCCTAAATAAAGTTCAATTATTTCATAAAGTTTTTCCATATCAAATGGTTTTGTTATGTATTCATCCATACCTGCTAATACACATTTTTCTTTATCCTCAAGCATAGCATATGCTGTCATTGCAATAATAGGTATATGCTTGCCATTCGATTCATTTTCTCTAATAGTCTTAGTTGCTTCAAAACCATTTAACTCTGGTAGTTGAATATCCATTAATATCAAATCAACTTTATTATTTTTTAATGCATCCAGAGCCTCATTGCCATTATAAGCTGCAATGTACTTATATCCTTTTCTTTTAATTATACTTTCCAAAATCTGTTGATTGATCAAATTATCTTCAACACAAAGAATTATTTTATTAGCGTTTAAATCAATAGTATCAATTTTTTCTTCGATAAAGTTATCAATTTGAATATTAAATCTTTCATTGATTGATTTTTTAAATTCACAAGTAAAAATGAATGTAGACCCTTTGTCTATAGTGCTTTCAAAGCTTAAACCCCCATTCATTAAAGTTGCAAGCTGTTTTGAAATTGCAAGACCTAGCCCCGTACCCATATATTTTTTACTTGCTGATAAATCACCTTGATTAAAGTTATGAAATATTTTTTCTTTAAAGCTATCCTCTATTCCTATACCAGAATCTTTTATCCTAAATTCCACTTTTTCAACGTTTATATCAGATGAAACCATTTTTACTCTAAAAGATATATATCCTTCATCTGTGAATTTAACTGCATTACTTGTTAAATTCGTTAATATCTGTTGCAGCCTTAATTTATCACCAACAACTTGAAAATCCATGGCTGGATCTAAATAATAGCTCACCTCTAAGCCCTTTGCGTTTCCTGAAATCAAAAGATTATTATAAATGCTATCAATAACATCTTTCAAATTAAATGGAGCCTCATTTAATCTAAAGGCACCAGCCTCTATTTTAGAAACATCTAATAGATCATTGATAGTTGCAAGAAGTATGTCACTAGACTCTTTCAGCATTTTAGTATATTTACTCTGTTCTATATCTAAAGTTGTTGATTGAAGAAGTTGTACTGTTGTTGCAATACCATTTAGCGGTGTTCGTAATTCATGGCTCATGTTAGCTAAAAAAAGCGACTTTGCTTTATTTGCGTTATCTGCTTCTTGTTTTAATAGTTCTAATTGCTTGTATTTTTCTTTTAGTTCCTCTTCTATTATTTTTCTATCTGATATATCTTCAACTGTCCCAATCATCCTTAGAGGTTTGCCGCTATCCGCCCATTTGATTACCTGTCCTCTTGAGCTTATCCATTTATAATTATTATCTTTACATTTCATACGGTATTCTAGTGCATACTCTTCACCCTTGAAATGCTTGTGAAGTTTGTCCATTGCATATCCTAAATCATCAGGGTGTATATTTTTTGTCCACTCTTCAAAATTGTCATTTAGCTCCTCTTCTCCATATCCAAGGATTACTTTAAAAAGATTTGAATAGAACACTTTATCATTACTTAGATCCCAATCCCATACTCCAAATTGGCCCCCTTCAAGAGCATATCTCCATCTTTCTTCATATTCCTGCAACCTTTTTATTAATTCCTTCTTGTCAGAGATATCTTTATAAATTGCTACTTCTCCACAAAACTCTCCATCAACATCATAAATTGGAGATAATGAAATTAACACATCTATTGATTTGCTATGGCTATTTAACCTAACGGTTTCAAAATTTTTAATTACTTTCCCATCCCTAACTAAATCATATAGTATTTGTGCTTCATCTAATTTATGTTTAGGGGTTATTTCACAAACATTTTTTCCGATCATATCCTCTTTCTTAAAACCAAACTTGCTTTCTGCTCCCCTGCTCCAATGAGATATAGTATTCTCTTTATCAAGTACTATAAAGGGATCATCAAATATATCTAACGATATTGAAAATATTGTGGCCTCTTTAAATATTTCTTCCATATCCGTGATATCTCTTACTATACTAACAACTGTATCTTTAGATTTTTTACTACTGTAGATTGATCTTACTTCAACGGGAAATTTATACCCATCTTTTTTATAATGATATGTCTTAAATTGTATACCTTTTTTTAATGCTTGATTCAATTGCTTTTTAGTAAATTCCTTTGTATCTTGATTTCTAAGATCAAAAACACTTAGATTTAACAATTCTTTGTATGTATAGCCGTAAGTTTCAACTGCTTTTTTATTTCCATGTAAAATCTTTCCGTTTTTACCAACTATTAGAATGATATCTAAAGAATTTTCAATAAGATTTTCACCAATTGAATAGATTTTTTCATTAACTATATTGTTAGTATCATTCAAACTACTCATCCTCTCTATATTTTGAAAATTAGAATGCCCACTTAAATCTTATTCTACTTTAAATGACTTATTCCCTTTAATTTTTCTAAGTAGTAGTTATTACCCTATTTGTCTGCCAAAGTTATACTCTAAACCTATTTATGTACTTTATATTACAACAAATACATAAGATTATTGTAACTTTTCAATGATTTATCTATATTTTGAACCTAAAAAACAAGCTGTGAATCTAACAAATTCACAGCTTATATTTTTGCCTTTATTAATAATTACTTTATACTTGAGTTCTAAATATCTATCCTATAAATAGACCTATAGTCATTATAAATATCTTAATTCCTCTATCATCTTTATAATTTAAACTTTTCTAAAGCTTTAACTATTTCTTTAGTCATATTAGTTAGTTCTAAAGCCGTTCCTGCTACTTCCTCTGAAGAGGCATTCATTTCTTCTGTGCTGGAAGCTATCTCCTCTGTGGAAGCAGATATTTCTTCTGAAACAGCCGAAGCACCTTCAAGCTTTTCTGCAATAATTTCCTTATCATTATGTATAGAACTCATAGCTTGATTTGCTTCAGTGATTTGAGGATTTATTTCCCTTATAGACTTTATAATACTCTCAAATGCCACTACAGCTGCACCTATAGATTTCAGCTGTTCTGACATCTCTTGACCCACTTCATCAGAAGTATTAATCATTATACTTGTCTCACCTGAAATCATATTTATCACAGAATTTATATTTTCTGAGGAAACCTTGCTTTGCTCTGCAAGTTTTCTTATTTCATCTGCAACTACTGCAAAGCCTCTCCCTGCTTCTCCTGCTCTAGCTGCTTCAATAGAGGCGTTTAATGCCAATAGATTGGTTTGATCGGCAAGCCCGTTAATTAGATTTGATATTTCATTGATTTTGTTAATACTTACTCCTAAATTACCTATCTTCTTAGCAAAATCATCAAACAAGCTATGTACTCTTTTAATAGACTTTATTAGATCATTCATTTTACTATTACTATCTTCAGCCATATGGACCGCACTGCTTGAACTTGAAGCTATATTAGACATGGATTCTATAACCTCTTCCAGCTGCTCATTGAATTTATTTAGTATTGTATTTGTATAAATTATTTCGTCTGCCTGATTGCTTGTCCCATGAGCTACATCTTGAATGGTTGCCGCTACATTCTGCGAACCAGATGCCATCTCTTCAGATATTGCACTTAAACTCTCAGCTTTATTTTCGAGTCCTGAAGCCTGATTTTTTATTGAATTTATCATTTCTCTAATGTTTTCTACGGTTTGATTTAAGGCCTTTTTCATTGCACCAAATTCATTTTTTTCATCACTATTTATAGAAATAGTTAAATCACCAGAAGCTACTGTGTTTAAATTTTTAATAGTTGCACGAATTGACTTCATTATAGTGCGAATTATTATGTATGCCAGTAAAAATAATACTACTAGAAGTATTACTGCTAAATAAAACACTATCCTGATGCTTTTTTGATAAACCTTATCGCTTTCAGCATCTTGATCTGCAGCCTTCTTTTCATTGTAATCATTTAGTACAACCATATCGCTCTCAATCTTATCTCCTAAGCTTATAAACTCTTTACGTTCTTCTTCTGTAACAGTATTTGAATTTGAAGAAAGTTGTTTGATTTTTCCCCAACTAGCCATATATTGTTCTATACTCTTTTGGATCTCATTAGCTTGATTTTTCTCAAATTCATCCAGCTTTGTGGCCTCAAATTTTTTCAAGTTATCATCTATTCTTTTATGATGTTCTTCAATTTCTTGTTCATATATACCATCATATTTTAAGACTGCCTTTTCAGCATTTAATCTTACTGCTAAAAATTCACTTCTAGCTGTTCCAAGTCTTGCTATTGGAATGAGTCTGTTTTGGTACATATCCGTCATATTGCTGTTTATATTATACATCCCAGATAAGCCCATAAAATTTGTTACTGCAACAGCAGCCACCGAAAAAAGTCCCAGAAAAATGATTATTGTTTTGATTTTAAGATTTTTCATAAATTTTTGCAATTATTTTCACTTCCTTAATTAATCATAAATTCTTCCTACCGTTTGGTAGTTTGAGTTTAAAAAATTTTATTTACCTTTTACTCCATAAATATACCAATCCCAGGCAGCTTTTATATCTTCTTCTTTATAAACTTTATCATAAATTATTGATTTCAATATGGTTGTGTTAACAAGCCAATAGAAGGACTCCATTAATTGGCTTACATCATTACATTTAAACTCTCCAGCTTCAACGGCACTTTCAAAGATTTTTTTATTATAATCATTTATATTCTTACGCATTTCCCCTATTTCCAGATCGTTACTTATTAATTCCTTAATATCTAGGCTAGGAAAAAAAGTAAACCTCATGAGAAACTTACTTGCTGATTTATTTTTGCTAAGGTACTCTATTTCCATTTTAAACAGACGATAAAGCTTCTCCATAATGGTATTGTCATCCTGCATTAGTACTTTAACATTTTCAATACATTTTACAAACTCAATAATTTCATGTCTAATAAGTTCTAAAAATAATACCTCTTTACTTTCATAATGTCCGTAAAAAGACCCCTTTTTTATCCCAACCGCTTTGGCTATATCATTTATAGCAGTGCCTTGATATCCATGCTCACCGAAAAGTATAATTGCATTCTCTTTAATTAGTTCTCTTGTACTCATATTCCACCTCAATGCCTTCAAAATTTTCATCTGCTCTTTCGATTTAATTCATGGTAGCAACTTTTAATCCAAACTTTTGAATTAAAACTATTGTCTTTTTAACTACCTACCGATTGGTAGACTCAATGTAAAAATTATATTATATAACAATGTATTTTTCAACCATATTTTATCCGATGACTACCCGCTCTAATACTCCCACCTTGAAGAAAAGCAGAGATTTTGGTTCTCTGCTTTTCTTCAAGGTGTACGTTTCGAGCGGGTACGTCCCTTGATAACGACTTCTGAGTGGCAAAGCCACTAAGAACTCTGTTTATCAATATATACTATTTTATAGTATCTTGCGACAATTAATGCCATTAAAAATAATAAAAGGTTATTTCGCCTAATGATAAAGTTAAGAACTAACTATCTTTAATAATGGTTTCTTCCACTATATATAAACTATTTTTCCCATTTGTTATCATCCGTAAAATTTACACTTTTGACAAAGTGAATTTTCACTTACATTTCAACGTTAGAATTAAAGCCAATGCTTATTTTTAAGCATTGGCTTTTTACATAAAAAGATCTGACACATACTCTATCATTATTTGTATCGATTTTTCTTGAATGAATGGTCCGTTGTAGTTGTAAGTCTTTTAACATTTATCTAGGTATAGATGTTAATATCTCCATAAACTCGTCACCCATTATAGTTTCTTTACGAATAAGATGAGCTGAAATCTTGCAAAGTGCTTCCATATTAGCTTTTAAAAGACTTATAGCCTTTTCATAGCAACCGTTAATAATTTGAAGAACTTCTTTATCAACTTCCGTGGATGTCTCAGTAGAACAAGTCTGAACTGGCCTTCCATCTAGATATCTATTTTGTATGGATTCCAGCCCCATCATTCCAAATCTATCTGACATACCATACATAGTTACCATCTTCCTTGCAAGCTCCGTAGCTCTTTCAATATCATTTGAAGCTCCTGTAGTTATCTTGTTAAAGGTAACCTCCTCAGCTGCTCTACCAGCTAAAAGGACTACTATTTGCTCCATTATTTCATCTTTAGAAAGAAGAAACTTTTCTTTATCTGGCATCTGCATTGTATAACCTAGTGCTCCCATTGTTCTAGGAATGATAGTAATCTTATGCACTGGCTGTGTTTGCTTTTGTAATGCAGCTGCAAGTGCATGGCCTACCTCATGAAAAGCAACTAAGCTTTTTTCTTCCTCTGTCATAATCCTGTCTTTCTTTTCCTTACCAGCAATAACAGTCTCCACAGCTTCGAATAAGTCATCTTGTCTAACCTCATCTCTGCCCATTCTTACCGCTCTTAAAGCTGCTTCGTTTACCATATTAGCAAGATCCGCTCCTACAGCACCTGCAGTAGCTAATGCTATTTCC
Organism: Clostridium sp. CS1-1; assembly: GCF_056135525.1. Lineage (NCBI taxonomy): Bacteria > Bacillati > Bacillota > Clostridia > Eubacteriales > Clostridiaceae > Clostridium > Clostridium sp. CS1-1. The sequence goes on from NZ_CM148680.1 coordinate 2,467,821, forward strand.
CCAAGATTAACTCTACTATCAAGCTTAACATTCTTTCCGTGGACCTTAAGTATCTCTTCCCTGCCTTTAAGGTCAGGCTTATCCACAATAACTCTTCGATCAAACCTTCCTGGTCTTAAAAGAGCTTTATCCAGTACCTCTGGTCTATTAGTTGCAGCAAGTATTACAACACCTTTTGAAGAATCAAATCCATCCATTTCAGCTAAAAGCTGATTTAATGTTTGTTCACGCTCATCATTTCCACCAATCTGGTTATCACGGCTTTTCCCTATTGCGTCGATTTCATCGATGAACACGATACAAGGGGCATTTTTCTCCGCTTGTTGAAATAGATCTCTGACTCTGGAAGCACCAACCCCTACAAACATCTCTACAAAACCTGAACCTGATAAAGAAAAGAATGGTACATTTGCTTCTCCTGCTACTGCTTTAGCAAGCAATGTCTTACCTGTACCAGGTGGTCCCACGAGTAACGCTCCTTTAGGAAGCTTTGCTCCAATCTCGGTGTATTTTGATGGTTTATGAAGAAAATCAACTATTTCAGTAAGAGATTCCTTTGCCTCTTCCTGTCCAGCTACATCATTGAAAGTAACACCGGTCTTTTTCTCAATATATACCTTTGCATTACTTTTTCCAAAAGACATAGCGCCTCCGCCACCCATTTTTTTGCCTAAAGATTTTGTTATGAGTGTTCCTAGGAAATAGAACATAGCAAAAGGCAATATCCATGAAAGTATAAAGGTTAAGATAGGTGACTGCATATCTTTAACTGGTGTTGAGAATTTTACTCCAGAAGCATGAAGCCTCTCTACTAGTTCAGGATCATTTAAAGCTCCTGTGTAGTAAATTTTCTTATCACTAGCTGAAGATTTCTCAGTAATCTTTGGAGTTATTAAAATCCTATCATCCTTAATCTTTACTGATTCTATCTGCTTATTTTGAATCATTGTAAGAAACGTACCATAGTCGATTTCTTGAGAAGCTGATCGCGAAAACCAGGTTATCATCACATTTATCATCAACGTAATAATCAAAGTAACTACAATATAACTCGCTAAACTCTTTTTGTTTTGCAATATATTTTCCTCCTTGAAACTTATTTGTTATTCTTATCCTATTCATACATATTATCCTAGTCATTTCCTTGACAAGTATTTTTGGGTTTGATAAGATTAACATACCGTCCAGACGGTATTAATTAGTTATTATAATATAACATAAATAGTAATTTTATTAAAGAGGGAAAATTGTTAATTTTTTAAAAAGGAGAAGTTAATATTATGAACAGTTCAATAAAAAAAAGAATCCTTGATGTTGCAAATAAAGTTATTGCAGAAAAAGGTCTAAATTGTTTCACCTTAGATGAGGTTGCAAAAGAGGCTGGAATAAGCAAGGGAGGACTGCTGCATCACTATCCAAGCAAGGATAAATTAATCAAAGGACTTGTAGAGAATTATATTGATTTGTTCCAGTCTAGGGTTTCTGATAGAGAGAGAGCTCTATCAGAAGCTTCTCCTTATAATTGGATGATGTCTTTTATTTGTGAACAATTTAATCAATGCAAACTTGACACAAACACTATGTACGGTATTCTTGCAGCAGTTGCTTCAAATCAAGACCTTCTTCATCCAGTACTTGAAAAACGTAAAGAATGGTTTGAAAAGATTAATGAGTGTAAAGATCCCATTATGGCACTAGTGATAAGTTTTGCTTGTGACGGTATAGCATTTTCTAACCTTTTAGGATTAGAAGTGTTCCCAGAAGATACAAAAGCTAAACTTATGGAAAGGCTCATTGATTTATCAAAGGAATGTTACTAATTTATTAAAATTTAAGCCAATGCTTAGTATTGTTAAGCATTGGCTTTTGAATTATCCTTTGTTTTTAAGTGTGTAATAAGTTTATTGTTGAGTTCCATAATCTTTAGCTAAACTGTTCTGCATCCTTAAGTTTTTTAGCAAAATCCACTTGTGAAAGAGAATATACAGCTAGTGCCGCCCATATAAACCCAAAGCTTATCATATCCACCATTGTAAAAGCTTCATGATACATAAAAATTCCAATAATCAAGCTTATTGTTGGTGAAATATATTGAATGAAACCTAGAACTGACATAGGAAGTCTCCTTGCTCCACTTGCGAAAAGCAGCAGTGGAATAGCTGTAACTACGCCAGCACCTATAAGTAGAAGAATTACTACCGTACCTTCTCTGTCAAAAGCACTTACTCCACTAAAATGCCTTGATGCTATATATGCTGCAGCAATCGGAGTGAGCATAGTTGTTTCGAGAGTTAGTCCAACTATAGAATTAGCCCTAACTGACTTCTTCATTGCTCCATATAATCCAAAGGAAATAGCTAGTCCCAAGGAAATCCACGGAATACTGCCATATTGTAGAGCTTTGATTATAACACCAGTAGCAGCAATAAAAAGCGCAGCCTTTTGCCAATAAGTAAGCTTTTCCTTGAAGAACATAACTCCTAGTGCAACTGAGAATAATGGATTAATATAATACCCTAGGCTAGCGTCTACAATCTTACCTGAATTAACAGACCAAATATATAATCCCCAGTTAAAGGCAATAAGAATTGATGCAATAAATATATATAACATTTGTTTTTTATCCTTTGCAATACGCTTTAACTCTTCCCATTGTTTGGTTACTGCGATAACTACAACCGTAAATACAAAGGCCCACACAATTCTGTTAGCTAAAATCTCCATTGAAAATACACTATTTATTAATTTCCAGTATATAGGCAGAATACCCCATAATATATATGCAGCAGCTGTATATACTACACCAGCAGTCTTTTCATTATGCATTTATCTTCCCCCTCTTCTTCATCCATCTTTCACTTTCAAAAATGCATGTACTGTTGAATAATTTTCCTACTTATCTTTTCTATGATACTATCTCTGAAAAACAGCACTTTTTATATTATATCTTAATAAGCTGCTAATTTAAATAGTATTAATATACTTTTTAACTCCTGCTTTTTCCATAAATAATTCAATAAAGTTAGACTGATAATTACTAACAATGTCATGTTGCATTTATTGGAAGGATTTCTATGAGTACATCTATTAATTGCCTTACTTCTTGTGCAGTTTATAAGCACACTAATAATTATATACTTTATGTATCATACAAACTTTTTGCACAGTTTATTCTGATATACATAATATATACTGAAAAAGATATATTTGTAGATAAAAGAATAATCCAAATCCTAATTAGAACGATACTAAATTATTATTTTATTATTAGACAAGCTATTTAATAAATTTAAGAAGGTGTAATCTATGACGCAAGAAAACGATATTTATACCACAACTAACACACAGTCTAAGTATCCTGAAGTAGTATCTATTCCTATCTCCCTAGAAAAGTCTTTGCAAGGTCAGTATTTTGTAGGACAAACAAAATCTTTATTTGTAGGCAATGGTTCAAATGCATGGGCTGGTTTATTCAATCCATGTAATTCGCACTTAAATTTATACGTAAATGTTTTCACTATCTCTAATTTTTCCAATGAATATTTAACTGCTGAAATATGGCTTAATACTAATCCACCTGGAAAAGGAAAAATATCAAATAAAATTAGTCCAGCAAATACAGCTTTAATACCACCCCCAAAGAATAAGGTTCAAATTAGATATGTAGAATCTACCGATGAACTTCCTCAAGGAGGAGTCAATATATATAAAAGAATAGTGCCTCCAAATACAACTTTGGTTTCTGAGGAAGATGGGAAGTTTATAATACCCCCTTGTGGGAACTATGTAGTCTTTTTAAAATCATCAAGTTCAAAACTTAATAAAGCTATAGTTGCATTTGGATGGTGGGAACAACCAAGATGATAAATGGCGTGAAGTCTGAACTTCAATATAAATATCTTTTATTAATTAGAATTTCAACCCAAACTTACCATCATATATTCCTTGAATAAGGACATTAATCATGTTATTATAATCTCACAACGAGCAAACAACTTATTTAAAAATAGAATTCGTGCTAGATGGGGAGCCAGCGGTGCCCTGTAACCTGCAACCCGCTACAGCAGGATTGAACTCCCACTTAGGCTTTAATTTGCTGAGTCTGCCTGATCAAAGTGGTACTGAGAATTGGGTCCCATGCAGCAGAAACTCATGAAATCCGTCAGGTCCGGAAGGAAGCAGCGGTAAGTGATAACTTCTGAGTGCCGTGGAAAAACCTGATTTGAGCTAACTGGGTCTGAAGCGTTAGTAGATTACTGTCGACGGTGGGTGCACGATGTACATAAATTATATTTTCTGGAATACTCGTTAAGCTCTTATTTTGAACCTACATTTATGCTTTGGGAGTCCGATAAGTTAGATGAAGAAATGTACCCGTTTGTGAGTCCGCCTGCGGCATTATGGGCGATTGAAACATCTATGCTGACACCCACCTATTGAGAGATAGGTGTCAAAATTAGAGTACCGATATTTTGGATATAAACTTTAGATATTAGTTACAATACAGCTCAATAGCCTTTTTCCATACAAGATACCCCTTACCATTTACATGCAGCCCACCAATAGTATATTCAGGATTAAGTTTATTATTTTCTACCGCAAATAGAGAATATAAATCTACATAGTTGACTCCACTGCTATCGCAAAGTTTAGCTAGCTCCTTATTTAGATTTATTATCTCCTCATTCTTTGTGGCAGTTTTAAATATATCCTTATTTATGGGAAGTAGACTTTGAACGTATATTGTAGTTGATCCAGAATTCTCCTTTATAAAATCTAATATTTTTTTATAATTATATATTATACTCCTTGTACTTCTTCCCTTTCCGATATCATTTATTCCTATCATAATAAAAACCTTCTTTGGATTAAGCCTTGTAACTTCACTTAGTCTATTCAAAACACCATCTGTAGTATCAAGACTAATTCCTCTATTTATTATTTCATTACTATTGAATAATTCACTCCAATCACATATATCAGTCAAACTATCTCCTAAAAACACTATTTTTCCCTTGCCGCTATCTGAAGCCATAAAGCTTGTTACTTTATTTATGTAATACTCACTATAGATATCTTTACTTAAATTTATATTATTTAATTGAGATTTAACAGTTTCATTTTCTGCTAGTGCTTTTGAAGTTACATTATCAACCTTATCCGATTTTTCTAAATCTACGCAAATTGATTGATTGAATAATATAAGCGCGGTAATTAATATTAAGGTTGTTATCCTATTTATTCTTTTTATCCTTTTTTTCTTTTTTTTCGTTTTTTCCCTTATTGTCCTTTTCATACTTGTCTCCTGTATAGAGTATATTTATTTCACTTATTTCCTTTACTGCATAATATTCTACATATTTGTACATAATCCTCCATTTATCTTAAACAGTTATGGATAAACATAACTGAAACTAAACTTAGATCGGATATTTCGATAATAATTATTCCTAAATACCTTTTAGTTATCGTATCACTAGTTCCTTACTAAACGCCTCAAATGCCCTTTATCCGATGACTACCCGCTCTAATACTCCCTCGCACTCTGTGAAAGCGACTATCACCAAATCGGAGATTTGGGATATCTGCTTTTCTACAAGAGTACGTTGCGAGCGGCTACGTCCCTGGATAACGATTTCTAAGCATCAGGTGGAGTTAAAACTCCATCTGATTCCAAGAACTCTGTTTATCTCTTACTTTGAATATTTAACTGTACAAATAATAAAAGTGCCTTCAATTTGTATATATACTGAAGACACTTGCATAGAAATTGGAATAAAACTGACTTAATATTATAATACTAAGCCAGTTTTATCTTAAGATATTTCTACATCTATTATATTATTTTTAGAATAATCCGCTTATTACTCCACTATTGTCAACATTAATTTTTTCAGCTGCTGGAACTTTTGGAAGTCCTGGCATCTTCATTATTGCTCCAGTTACTGCAACAACAAAACCAGCTCCTGCTGAAACTGTTACTTGTCTTACAGTTATATTAAATCCTGTTGGTCTTCCAAGCTTAGTTTGATCATCAGTTAAAGAATACTGAGTTTTTGCCATACAAACTGGAGTTTTTCCAAATCCATTTTTCTCTAGTTCATCAATTTCTTTATTAGCTTGATCTGCAAATGTAACATCATCTGCACCATATATCTTTTGAGCTATTGCTCTTATTTTCTCTCTTATTGGTAGTTCTGAGTCATAAGCAAATTGGAATTTATTTTCTCCAGCTTCAATTAATCTTATTACTTCCTTAGCTACTTCAACTCCGCCTTCTCCGCCTTTTGCCCAAACTCTTGAAACTTTAACATTAACACCTAGCTCTTTACATCTAGCTTCAACTAAGTCTAATTCTGCTTGACTATCAGTTGGGAATTCATTTATTGCTACTACTGCAGGTAAGCCAAATACCTTAGTTATGTTTTCAACATGTTTTAATAAGTTTGGAAGTCCTTTTTCAAGAGCTTCTAAGTTCTCATTGTTTAATTCAGCCTTTGGAACTCCACCGTTATATTTTAATGCTCTAACTGTAGCAACTATAACTACTGCATCTGGTTTTAATCCAGCCATTCTACATTTTATATCTAAGAACTTTTCAGCACCAAGGTCAGCGCCGAATCCCGCTTCTGTAACTACATAATCAGCAAAGTGAGTTGCCATTTTTGTAGCCATTATTGAGTTACATCCATGAGCTATGTTTGCAAATGGTCCACCATGTACAAATGCTGGTGTTCCTTCAAGTGTTTGAACTAGATTTGGCTTTAATGCATCTTTAAGTAATGCAGCCATAGCACCTTGAGCGTTTATTTGTCCAGCTGTTACTGGAGCTCCACTTCTTGTATATCCTACAACTATTCTAGCTAATCTCTCTTTTAAGTCATCGATATCGCTTGCTAAACAGAATATAGCCATGATTTCTGAAGCAACTGTTATGTCAAAGCCATCTTCCCTTGGCATTCCATTAACTTTTCCGCCCATACCATCAACAACAAATCTTAATTGTCTGTCGTTCATGTCAACGCATCTTCTCCAAACTATTCTTCTTGGGTCAATGTCTAAAGTATTTCCGTGATATATATGGTTGTCTATCATTGCTGCCAATAAATTGTTAGCTGCTCCAATTGCATGGAAGTCGCCAGTAAAGTGTAGATTAATATCTTCCATTGGAACAACCTGTGCATATCCGCCGCCTGCTGCTCCACCTTTTACACCAAATACTGGTCCGAGTGACGGTTCTCTTAATGCAACTATTGTATTTTTACCTATTTTTGATAAAGCATCCGCTACACCTATTGATGTAGTAGTTTTTCCTTCACCTGCTGGTGTTGGATTGATTGCTGTACATAATATCAGTTTTCCATTTTTTCCTGGCGTTTTGTTTAATAAGTTGTAATCTACTTTGGCCTTATATTTTCCATAAAGTTCTATGTCGTTCTCTGAAACACCTATTTTTGATGCAATTTCCCTAATATCTTGTGGTTTACACTCCTGTGCTATTTCGATATCTGATTTAAAAACCATTTTTAAAATACCCCCATCTCTATTTTTCTTTTATTTTTTCATTTCTATTTTAACCTGGCTTACGCCAAGTAAGCCATGCATTCGCAGCTCTAAAATCCAGATATGGCAAAAGAATCACCATATGAATTAAGATCTTGCTTCAATTAAAGATGTCCAGGAGTTACAAAAAAATATAAAACCCCCTGGACTTTTGCCCAGGCGGTCGACATTTTTACTTTGCAATCACACTCCCTGTGGTAAACTCCACTTCCGCCAGTTATGTGACTCTTCAGTTTAAAAAATAAAAGTTATTTTTTAAACATGCATTTAATTGTGAATTCTTTGACTATATTTTATATTTTAAACGACAATGTAAATTATGTCAATTGGTAAATGTAAATAACTTGTTTTAGCAAAGAACAATGATTTTATATGGAGTAGTTTGGGCAGGTATACTCATGGTTGTAGCTCCGTAGACAACAATTAGATTTCTATTTCCAGGGTATTTATTAAAAAGCTGATCGTTTGTCAGAATTACCTCAGTAGATGGGGCGATATTTAGTTTTAGATTTCCATCGCTGCTTATAAGTTGATTATCAAAATAGTCTACGGTAACATTTTCATACCCTGTGTCTTTTGCCATAACAATTGCAGGATATTGCGGAGGATAAATTAAAGGTACAGGTGCGTTTGCATCGTAAAATCCAGTTACAACATCTCCTACCTCTACTACTTCATGATCTACAAAGTAAGTTGTCGGGGATATCACAAAATTTACTGGTCCACTGGTTTTGCTTTCGAGTGACATTAACTTATAGCAGCCTCCTGATACATCACTTGGACTAGGAGAAAAATCTTCAATTCTTGTAACGGTACCACTTATGGCTGCAAATCTTTGTGCCATGTTTCTCCACTCTGCATCGAAGGATGGGTAGGTAGCCTGATTCATGTAGTAAGGACAATAGGGAAATTGTCTATTAAGCATATAATACTCCTTTATATTGATACGGTTAAAACCTCACCATTAATAGTATATGAGACATTCTGAGAGTTGCTACTCAGTATATATGAACAAGGAGCAAGCTCGGCATCTATTTTTCTATTAGTTTTATGAGATTTGTATTCAATATTTGAAATGCTGGAGACTTATTTAGGATTTATAACCTAAATTTACTATGAATATACCCCTTGAATAGGTACATTAATTATGTTATTATAATCTCACAACAAGTAAACAACTTATTTAAAGATAAAATTCGTGCTAGATGGGGAGCCAGCGGTGCCCTGTAACCTGCAATCCGCTATAGCAGGATTGAACTCCCACTATAGGCTTTAACTGCTTAGTCTGCCTGATCAAAGTGGTATTGAGAATTGGGTCCCATGCAGCAGAAGCTCATGAAATCCGTCAGGTCCGGAAGGAAGCAGCGGTAAGTGATAACTTCTGAGTGCCGTGGAAAAACCTGGTTTGAGCTAACTGGATCTGAAGCGTGGGTGGAGTTATTGTCAACAGTGGGTGCACGATGTACATAAATTATAAGTCATCCAGCTAAGTTTTGTTTAAAATGATTAACTCCTCGCGGATGACGTACAAAAGTTAATAAACTCTGTTTCTGAAATACTCGTTAAGCTCTTATTTTGAACCTACATTTATGCTTTGGGAGTCCGATAAGTTAGATGAAGAAATGTACCTGTTTGTGAGTCCGCCTGCGGCATTATGGGCGATTGAAACATCTATGCTGACACCCACCTATCGAGAGATAGGTATCAAAATCAGAGTACCGGTATTTTGGATATAAACATTAAAAATCAATCCAATGCTTAGTTCTTTAAGCATTGGCTTTTTAGATTTAACATAATTTTAGTATAGATTATGTTATCACAAATTTTATCCGATGACTATCCGCTTTTTACTTAACTTAAAAACATACTTATTTCTATTTTATAAATTCATTAAATTTATAATTTAGTCTTATAAAATCATTAGATGTTTCTAAGAATATATCTAAGTATATTATTTCTGAATGACAAAACTTTATTATATCTTTTTCAGCAATATCTCTTTTATAATAATCATGTGTAAATCTATTTCTAAGAGTAATACATTTAATCATAAAATCACGAAGAAAGTCGTCCATTAGTCCAAAACTTGCCGCTGACTTAACTAAGTCCACTCCACTTAATCTTGGGTTATACCTATCATTAATCACTAAGTAAGTTTCACAAATATCTATGATATATTCTGTAAAATCCGAAAAATATCCGGTCATCCCTCTTGCTATTATATCATTTGGTGATTCACAATATAATTCCACAGCCTTTCTAATCCTAATTAAAAAGTCATATGCACTATTAAATTTATCATTTATCCTCTCTTTTTTATCTCTATAATATACCACACTTTGATTCCCAATCCTTTCTAACTAGATTAATTAGATTTTCGTTAATTCTGTTAAATTTGCTAATATATAATAGAAAATCATAATGTAAATTCACATCAAAAATTATTTTATCTGTAAAATCTATGTAAATATCTGCAAACACTGTATCAAAATCATTTAAAGCTATAAAAGTAAAATGAATATTATCATATTGGAAATAATCTCTTAGTAATGGGGAATAGTATTCCTCTAATTTAAATTCCAAATCGAAACTTGAATTCTTAACTAGTATTAATATATCAATATCACTTCTTTCCTTATGCCAAAACTTGGTATTGTAACTACCAAATAAGGTTAAAGAGATTATATTCTCATCGCATCGTGGCAAACTGGTAGATGATAACAACTTATTATTTTGTATATCGCCACCCATGAAACTCCCCCCTAATCAAAGTATCTATAATTCTTCTCGTACATTTTTATTTATTCTTATAAGTTAACAAAGTCATACAATTTACATATCTTGTAGTATTTCAAATTAATTGTAGCACATATTCGTTCTTTTAATCAATTAACATTAATTCCTTATAATTGAACAAGCTAATTAATAAATTTAAGGAGATATAATTTGTGATGCAAGAGGACGATATGTATACCACAACTGATACCCGAGCTAAGTATCCTGAAATAGCATCTATTCCGACCTCTCTTGAAAAGTCTATGTAAGGTAAGTGTTTTGTAGGACAAACAAAAACTTTATCTGTAAGCATTGGCTTTTCTTAAAATTCTTTGACATAAATAAGTAATTTTCATATAATAGTAAAAATAACCTTTGTATAAACCCAATAATATGGTTTGGGTGTTTCTACTATACTACCATAAATAGTATAACTATAAAGATTTAAATCCACGAAGGTTAAATATTTTCAAAGGTGGACTAGAGCATGGATAAAAATACTTTTAAGACTCAAATTAAAGCAGCCGCAAAAAAGGAACTATGCGACTTAGTAATAAAAAACGTTAATATAGTAGATGTATTTCAAAACGAAATATTTACAGCAGATGTAGCCGTAAAAGATGGATACATTGTAGGTCTAGGAACTTATGACGCGCAAACAGTTATAGATGGAACCAGTAAGTATATTTGTCCAGGCCTTATTGATGCTCATGCTCATATAGAATCTTCTCTAACAACTCCGAATGAGTATTATAAGGCAGCACTTATTCATGGAATAACCTCGATAATTACAGACCCTCATGAAATAGCGAATGTCATGGGGATTGAAGGAATAAAGCTAATGATAAAACTAAGTGAAAATCTTCCCTTGGATTTTTATTTCATGCTTTCTTCCTGCGTGCCAGCAACAAGCCTTGAAAACTCAGGTGCTGTTTTAAACAGTGAGGATTTATCCACATTATATAATAATGAAAAGGTGTTAGGCCTAGCGGAGGTAATGAATTCACCAGCGGTTTTAGAGTGTGAAGAAGATATGATTAACAAACTGTGGGATGCAAGGGAAAGAGGCCTAGTTATAGATGGCCATGGTGCGGGATTTGAAGAAACAATGCTTAATGTTTATACTACCGCAAATATTACAACAGACCATGAGTGCCAAAGTTCACAGGAAGTTGTCGATAGATTAAGAAGAGGTATGTATGCACTTATAAGAGAGGGCACTGTAGCAAAGAATCTTAAGGAATTAATTAAAGCAACTAATATAAGTAATTCAAGAAGAGTTTGCTTTTGTACCGATGATAAGCATATAGATGACCTGCTTGAAAACGGCAGTATAGATAACTCCATTAGGATGTCTATCAATCTTGGTATAAAACCTGAGAATGCAATACAGATGGCCACCTTAAACACCGCAGAGTGCTACAAGCTGAAGTACAAAGGGGCAATTGCGCCAGGATTCACAGCAGATTTTATAATATTAGAGGAACTTGAAAACTTTAAAATAGATTCCGTTTATAAAAACGGTAACCTAGTAGTTAAAAATGGTAAAATTCTAAATGTAGTTCCTGAAAGTAATTTTATATATGAAAATAAAAATAGCATAAACCTACCTGAACTCACGAAAGAAAGCTTTAAAATTGGCTTAAAGGATAAAAGCATACTAAATGTTATTGAAATAATACCAAATAAGTTAGAAAGCAATCATTTAAGGCTTAATATAAGTGAATTAAATAATAAGGAAGAATTTAACTCAGATATAAAAAAAGACTTGATTAAAATAGCTGTCATTGAAAGACATAAAGGAACTGGGAACATTGGACTTGGAATTATTAAAGGTTTGAATATAAAATCAGGCGCAATAGCAACAACAATAGCTCATGATTCTCATAATATGATTGTTGCCGGTTGTAGTGATGAAGATATGATTTTTGCAGTGAAAAAACTTAAAGAAATAGGCGGAGGTATAATCGTTGTTAACGATCAAAAGGTATTGGCTAGTATTAAGCTCGAAATTGGAGGACTTATAACAATCCGTAAGTCACAGGAAGTAATATCTGATCTTTATTTACTAAATAATGCAGTAAATGAGATTTCACCGGGTATTAGTTTTAATCCGTTTTTAACTTTATCCTTTTTGTCTCTTCCGGTAATTCCTGCTCTAAAGATAACTGATAAGGGATTATTTGATGTTATAGATTTCAAATTTATAAATGCAGCAGAATAATAGGTTATATCCAAAGCAGCTTATTATGACTTTCAATAATAGTTGTTCTTGGGAAATATAATATAAAAACCTCTAATTAACAGTTAGATATAAAATGTACCTTATAGAGTAGACTTTTTTTAGTGTCTACTCTATAAGGTACATTTTATTTTTAAGCATTGGCTTTGAAAGTACGTAGTAGGTACAAAATCATACTCGTATTGCATTTTATCATTTACATTTACAACATACTACCTCTTCCAACTTATTATATATTCTGCGTTATTTTCATTTGTAGATAAGGATTTATTAAACTGCCACTCACCCTTTAATCCATACTCCCTAGCAGTTAACTCGAAATGGCACATTGCAATACCCATATCTATTTTTTGTATATCATACTCTAAAGCAGCACCGTATCCTTTTGTACGTTGTAAATAAAAATGAAAACTATCCTCATCCTTTACTATTCTCCAGGGCTGCTTATTAGAGGCTGATGGAGCAAGGCGTACCATCTCTAAAGCTATTGAATACTCATTAGCCTCTTCCTTTGATAAAGTCTTTTCAAAGTTACCATCGTAGAAAAGTTCATTCCAAGCTTTTCTGTTTTTTGATCCTGAAGCTAGCCTAAATAAGGAATCAACTATACTTCTATTTTCGCTGGGATTACCGATAGGAGTTACTATTGGAAGCAATTCGCTATCTTTTAAATCTATTGCTTTAGCAAATTCACCCTTTTTAAATGTGCCTCCAAGCCAGCAAGTTCCAACACCTAAGGAAGTACAGTATAATATAAGCTTTTCCATTTCGTATCCCAGTTCTTCCATGTTTCTATCTTCTTTTTCTACCGCAGAAGCTATAAAAGATGTGGCTCCTTTGATAACACCATAAGTACCCAATTTTACGCTTGAGCCTGAAGGCGTCTTATTACTGCCGATTATTTTAAATCTAACTTTAGAACTAAAAGGACCTTTTAAATCAGTACAAAAGTTTATTAATTTTTCTTCTATTTCTTTTGAGATGGGTTCGTTCTTATAAGTTCTAACAGATGTTCTGATTTTTATAATATCTGAAATAGATCTATCGAATAGTTGAAATTGTTCATTTTCCATGTTTATTTATATCTCCCTAATTTATTCTTTTTTAATTATACCAAACTTTGTTTAATTATAGTGTAGTTATAACTTTAAACTTTGATAGAATTCATGCAATTAAGCCAATGCTTATTAAGCATTGGCTTTTAGCTTTAACATTTCTAAAATTCAATATGATAATGTGATTTTACAATACCACAATCTATTTTTTAAGGCTAAGTATAAAATACCCTACCACTTTCCGCAAAATCTTTAACTTTATCTAAAATATACTGCACTAACTTGTCTTTGTTTTTCCACTTATAAGCGTACCCCTTAAGATCTGGTACATATTCTTTTATAATCTGTATTAATTCTCCATTGGAGAGATAATTAAGTTTGTCCTTTAATTTTCTTTCTCCCTCTTTTCTATAAAACACAATTGGGTCAAATAAGGGTTTATCTTCTGTGATATTTTCAATTTTTTTAACAAAAGAGCTATCCCATTCTATAGTAAACTTTACCTTAAAATCTTTTATATGTTTATATTCCTTTTCAATATCTTTAATAAAATTTTCAACTTCTTCTATTTTCATTATAATACTTTCCGAGTTACTAATATCCTCTTCTTGTTTACTATTAAGTATATACTGAATCATTTTTTCCTGTTCTTCTATTTTAAACTTTAATTTATTTATCTCTTCATTAATATAATCAGCGCCTGTTTGGCTTTCATCTATGGCCTTCGCTCCATTGTCTAGAGTTGATGTTTCTATAGCCTTTTTTACCTGTCTAACATATTTTAAACTAGCTCCAATTTTACTTGCAATCTCCTTGTCTTCCATTCCAAGTTCGAATAATTTAATTATTTCATTTTTTTTACTCATACAAACCTCTCTTTTAAATTGCTCTACTAATAAACTTGGCTGCTAAGGCCACGGTTGTAGTAGTTTTACCAACTCCACCCTTTAAATTAATTATGCTAACGATTTTAGCCATTGGCTCCCCCATTAAGTAAATTACTCACCATATCTATATTATTATTTAGGGAACTTAACTATGCATGTGATATCGTTAAACTAATAGCGTATTTGAAGAGAAGCCAAATGCAAACCGTATCAGTCAATAACTTTTCAAATGAAGCTGACTCATGTTAATCCTGATGAAGTCAATTGTCTATCCCTCCTTTTTCTACTCTAAATCCCTATATTTGCTGCTGAATAGCCTCAATATCATTATTGATTTTATTAACATCGATTGAGTTTATTGTAGCATCATTTAAGTTATATTTTTGTTTTAACTTCAGTATCCTGTATACGCTCTCATTTATCCTTTCCATAGAAATTGTGCCATTTCTTGCTGCATTTATTAAAGCATTAATTACTTTTTCTTCATAATCATAACTATGGGCCACTAAAACTATATCGCTTCCTGCATTAACTGATATAACGGCAGCATTGCTTATATCGTAGTATTTGACAATTGCACCCATTGTTATATCATCAGTAATAACTACACCCATGAAGCCTAATTGCCCTCTTAAAATATCTGTAATTATTGTCTTCGATAACGAAGCAGGATATGCCGAATCAATTTTATATAATAATATGTGGGCAACCATTACTGCATCTGCTCCATTATTGATTGCAGCTTCAAAAGGTATCAATTCAAAGCTTTTAAGCCTGTTCAGATCATTGCTGACAGCTGGCAGTCCTACATGAGAGTCAACAGATGTATCACCATGTCCTGGAAAATGCTTGACAACTGGGATTACACCACCAGCCTGGATACCTTTCATGGTCTGTACACCCAATTTGCTTACAATTTGAGCATTGGAGCCAAATGATCTGTCTCCTATTACAGGATTGTTGGGATTACTGTTTATATCCAAGACAGGTGCAAAATCCATGTTAAAGCCAAATGCTTTTGTTTCTTCCGCTATGGTATATCCAATCTTATAGGAAAGCTCACCATTGTTCACTTTCCCTATTACTTCATTAGAAGGAAACTTTCTAAACCCTGAAGGCATCCTGCTTACCCTTCCGCCTTCCTCATCAACCGATATAAATAAAGGTATTTTATTTATACGATTAGTAATCTTTATATAGTTTATTAAAGCTAAAAGCTGGCTCGCGTTCTTCACATTATATCCATATAAAATAAAGCCGCCAACATGATAATTTCTAATCAAAGACCTGACCTGGTCATTAACTTCATAGCCATCGAATCCTACTACAATCATTTGACCAATTTTTTCTTCCAGTGTCATTTCACTGATCAACTTTGCTATAGGATCGTATACCGGCACGCAAAGCTTTTGTCCAATAAATATTGCATTGGGATTTGCTATCTGAGGATTCGCAGACAATAATTCTTGAATGGTTACAGAATATTTACCGGCTATTGAAAACAAGGTATCTCCACTTTTTATCGTATAAGTAGAATGCCCTGAGGGACATCCAAGAGGTATGCATATATGTTGCCCAACCGAAAGATAATTGGGATTGATTCCCGGATTTGCTTCCAGGATACTTGCAAGGCTCACATAATGTGCTAGAGCAATTTTATATAACGTATCTCCTGGTTTAATAATATAGGAATACTGGTTTTGTGGACACTGCCTGTTGAGATGATACAGCATAAAATTTTCACCACTTTCACATGTCTTTCTATGCTATATTATGTTCTCTATTAAGGAACTGTTACGTATAGCAAATATTATTTTCCCAATATTATTCGAAAAATAAATTTTTTCAAAATAATTAATAAAGTACCCCCCTAAATTTTGGAATTAGTTCGAATTAATATATAGGGGTATTATTCTATATTATGATAATCATGGGATAAACCTTACTAATTTAAACTATTTATTGGTGGTGATATACATTAAATTAAAAACTCTTAACCAACTTTAAAATTTACTATACCATTCGGATAACCTGGTGTTTAAACACTAAAGATTATATTTAGTTATTTACAAGAGATAGATTTAGGGACATTTTGTACTATGTAACTATTTGTTTGGAAAAAATATCATGGAGGGATAGATATGAAAATAAAAAGTAATTCAAAAATAATTAATTTTTCATTGTCTACGTTACTTGCTCTGTCTTTATCAGTAGTAACATCATACTCCAAGGCATATGCAGCATCAAGCGGACCAGAGCTTCTGATAACCGAGGTTATGCCTATGTCTCAAACTGGTGATGATGCTTATGAGTATATTGAGTTATACAATAATTCAGATAATGCGATAGATTTAAAGGAGTATAAATTACCTTATCAAAATGTTGACATAACAAATTCAAAGATTATGCCATCAAAGTCTGCATTGGTGATTTGTACAAGAAGTAATACCTCACTCGTAAACTTTAATACATTTTATGGAACAAATCTTACCGAAGATAGGTATATGACACTCCCACTTGCAAATGCAGTTCTAAGCAATAGTACATCTGAAAGCATTTTACTAGCTAAAGATGACGGTGCTGTGACTATAAGAGCTAATTACGATAAAGAAAACTTTGAAGTTAAAAAAAGTGTGACATATCGATATCCTCAAACAGGATTTGATATGCGTTTGCTAGGCAAGGATCAAAATCCAACACCTGGAGCTGTAGCAGCTGATCAAATTCCATACACTGGAATAGGCGTTACAGGATTAAAGCTTAATAAGTCGTTAATAAATATGGAAGTTAACCAAACCGCAACAATATATGCAACCATATCCCCTATTACCGCAAGTAATAAAGCTATAACATGGACATCAAGTGATACCAGTATTGCATCTGTAAGCTCAAGTGGAGTGATAACAGCAAAATCACAGGGAGTAGCTGTAATAACAGCAAAAACTGTGGATGGTGGATATACAGCTAATTGCCAAGTTACAGTATCAAGCAAAATAGATAATACCCTTCCTGTTACAAGTATAAGAGTAAACAGACCGGTTGTTACAATGAAACAAGGACAAAACAAAAAATTGACAGCTATAGTTTTCCCGGATAACGCAGCACATAAATCCGTAAAGTGGGAATCAGATAATCCTGAAGTTGCCATAGTCTCTTCTGATGGAAGAGTTGTAGGATTAAATAGTGGAATTGCCATAATAACTGTAACTACAGATGATGGAAAATACTCTGCTAAATGTTATATATATGTAGAAGAAAACAAAGGCAAAGCTAAGGGACATTCAAATCATTGGAAATATAAGTAACTATTGAAAAGCCCGCGACATCAATCGTGGGCTTTAATGATGTAGACGAAGTGCATCTACATCCGTAATACAAATAATATAACAAACTTAGGAAATATATATTAATTAAACCACACATAATGTTAGTTTTGTTCAATCAGACAAATTGGAATTTGTCTGACTACCATTTTTTTGTTTCTGGATAGTCTTTAATAAATTTTTCATTTACTTCTAATAATCTTTCATAATATTGATTATATTCTACACTTAATCTCCTCATTGCAGGAATAAATTTATGATAATAACCACTTGATTGGCAAAATTGTTTAGCAAGCTCCATTAATTTATTTGCTGGAGAGTTTTTGTATTCATCAGTTTTTTTGTACTCAATATATTCCTTTAATGCATCTTTATTATTTTTCATAAATTCTTCATAGTTTTTTACATTTTCTTCTTTTGATTTTATGATTTTAGTTATATCATTTATGCTAAACTTACTTGTATATCCATCTAAATAATCTTGTAAATCCTTTGGAATTTCTAAATTAGGACTATTATCTAAAAATTCTACAACTTCCTCAAAGGCTTGTTTTTGTTCTTCTGTTTCTATTATTCCATTAAGATAATAGGAAAAATTCATGCTAAAAACTCTTCCATAATAGCTTGGAAACATATCTAGTAACCTTTCTAAAATGGTTGATTTCGCTGTAATATAATTTATTTCTCTTTCTACATTTTCTAATTTATTTCCATCGCATAACTTTTTTAGTACCACTTGTTTTTCTTTCTGTCGATCTAATTCTAAAGATTTTTTATAAACAATATCTGTTAATAAATTTGGATTTTTCAGAATAGCTTTTATGTCAGATATGTTTAATCCTAATTTTCGATATAAAGAAATTTTTTTCAACTTCTCTATATCTTCACTTGAAAAATCTCGATACCCATTGTCTAATATTTGAGGATTTATTAATCCATGTTCATAGTAATATTCTATAGCTTTTTTTGTTAAATCAGTTTCTTTGGAAACTTCTCTTATTAGCATTCTTATCACCTCTAGTTTAACTTTAACTTAACCCCTAAGGTAATAGTCAATAGTGTTTTGAGAGTTTTATAAATTTACTACTTATTATACTCAACCTTAAGTTGGAATTTATTTAACTCTTTTGAACATTGGATGATTTTCATTGAACTCAACTAAATCCCACAAGTTGCCATATAAATCTTTAAATACTGCAACCGTTCCATAATCCTGTTTTTTAGGTTCTCTAACAAAGTCTATTCCTATTTTTCTCATTTCATTATAATCACGCAAAAAATCATCAGTTCCTAAGAAAAGAAAAACTCTTCCCCCTGCTTGGTTTCCTATAAAAGGCTCTTGTTCTGGCTTAGATGCTCTTGCAAGTAATATTGTTGTTCCATTTGAACCTGGTGGAGATACTACTACCCATCTTTTTTCTTGCTCAGGTTGATATGTATCTTCTACTAATGTAAAATGAAGTTTTTTTGTATAAAACTCGATTGCTTCATCATAATCTTTTACTACTAAAGCAATATGTACAACTGATTGAATCATTATTTTTCCTCCTTATTCTATTATAATTAAAACGATAATTAACCAACAAATAAATTATAATTTATACTTCACTTATAAAATTAAATAATACGCCCAATATTCGTTATAATGTTTTATGTAATCATTATATATTATAACCAATTTTATATTACTTGTGATGCGCTATTTTTACTTATAAATATAGCCTTAGCCAATTAAAATCAATGGCTAAGGCTATAAATCTCACTTACTTATTATTGATTCATAGTTTAAGAAGATTGTATTCTAACCATGTAGATATTTATTACAATTTAATTTCATCTACCATTGTGCTTATTGGATACCTGGTGTGTTAAAAATTTATTCAACTAAATTTTCCCCGTCTTTAAATGCTCTTAAAGATAACTCATCAAACATTGCTGAATCAGGATTATGACTAGTTCCGCAGTAATGAATGCTATCCTGTAACTTCCAGCCTAATTCTTCTAACATATTATTGGCAAACTTAACGCCTTCCGTACCTATCTTAGGATCAGGATTCCCTTGAGTAAATATTGTTATTAACTTTTTATCTGGATACTTTGGCTTATAATCGTTCCCAAGCATTGGGAATGTACGATCAAACCAAACTTTTGATTGTCCTGTAATTGTATAATAATATATTGGAGACCCAAATACGATAGCATCTGCTCCCTTAATAGCTTCATACATCGGTTGAAGATAATCATTAACTGCACAACCATCATGAGTACGACAATAAAAGCATCCTTGACATCCACGAATTCCAGAATCATTTAAATCAAATTCAATAACCTCAGCACCTTTAGATTTAACTCCTTTTGCCACTTGTTCTAATAATTTTGCAGTATATCCATTCTTTCTTGGACTACCGTTGAAAATAACTACCTTTGACATCTCTTATTTCTCCTTTTAAATATAAAATTTTCTTGAATCAGTCAATTATCTATTGACTAACTTTATTATATTAAGTAACATATAAATCAACAAGTACGCAAAAAATGTTTAGTTACTAATATTTATATAAGTAATGGAGGTTGCTTTTATGGAAAACTGTTCTATAGAATATGCTTTAAAAATTATAAATGGAAAATGGAAACTATTAATAATTTGGATTATGTCTCAAAACGGAGTTGTTCGTTTTAATGAACTACAAAGAAAGGTTACAGGCATATCAAGCCTAATGCTCTCAAAAAATTTAAAGGAACTTGAAGAAGATTGTCTTATTATCCGCCATCAATACAATGAAATTCCACCAAGAGTAGAATATGAATTATCAGAACTTAGTCAAAAACTTATAGCTGTTTTACAGTTTCTTGGTGAATGGGGAGATGAAGTTTATAAACATAAACATCCATCTATCTAACGCAAATTTTTATATTTACAGGATTTATCATCAACTTTCTTCTGGAAACAAAATAAAGAGGAGAGCCTCCTCCATCATCTGGACTTGGTTCTCCTCCGTTACTTAGATACATTATTAAATTATCATTTATATTAAGATCTATTGATTCTATATCTCTAGTTTTATTTATCGTGATTTTAGAAATTAGCATATGCAGTAGCCTCTTTTGCTGTTCACTTGTAGGAAATTCTGACAGCATCTTATTGAGGCAGCTTCTCCCTTGCTTTTATTTCTTACTTATTATTGCTTATTATTCTTTGCTTATTATATGATTCACCGTAACAGGTATAACGTAGACTTTTTATTGTTATAAGATTTAGTAATAAATAAAGCCTCTTATCTGTTTTTATTAAATGCAGAATTGCTCTAATAATTTATTAGTTTCCTCTGATAATTTCATGTTAATCGCAATTTCCTTTCCTGCCTCTTCTAAATTATGTATATACTGAGTAATAATTGGTTGTAATTCTTCTGTTTCACTACTCAAAAGCTTTCCTTGTGTCGCATAAATCTCTCCAACTAACTCTGTATTCATCTTAGATACAACCCTGTTAATCCAAAGTGATACTACTTGGAATTCTGACCTATCTGAAAAACCACAGCTGGATATCATAACTATCTTAGGGGATTGCGGCTCTATTGGCTTTATATGTCCATTTTCCTCTTTTACATCTTTTCTTGAATGAGGATTACCTGTCATTGTCATTCTGTCCATGAAGACCTTCAGCATACCTGAAATGTTTTCAAAATATACTGGCGTAGCTAATACGATAATATTGGCTCCACCAACAGCACTTAAAACCTCCATCATGTCATCTTTAATTACACATTGTCCTGGACTTTTGAACCAGCATGAATGGCAACCTCTGCAGTGTTTAATATCTTTTTCTGCTAAAAATATATTTACAGTTTCTGCCCCTGCTTCTTCTGCCCCCTTTAGAAATGCACTAACCATTATATTTGTATTACCTGACTTGCCTTTTGAACTACCATTAATTACAGCAATTTTCATTATTCTATTTCCTCGCCTTCATAAGAATATCCATTACCCGTATTATATAAATCTTCTATAGTTGCATTACGAGTAAACTCATCCATATCTTCATCTTGTCTATCAATTTCATAGATATAATAGCATTTTTTCTTTATCTTTGTCAACTACACATTTGTTGTAATAATGCAGTTTCAAGCGTTTGTTTTAAAAAAATAAAAAGAATGACTTTTATCATTCCTTTTCATATTCTCTATAATATTTTATTGACCAATCCTCAATCATTTTTAAGGCCAGATATAACTCTTTACCTTTTTCCGAAAGGTAGTACTCAACCTTTGGAGGAACCTCAGGGTAAATTTTCTTATAGATAATTCCATCTTCCTCCAGTTCTCTAAGTTGTTCATTTAGCACCTTTTGACTCACTCCACAGGTTATTCTTTGTAATTCCAGAAATCTCTTTGGTCCATCATCAAGATGGCATAATATTACAGCCTTCCACTTCCCCCTGATTATTTCAAATCCTAAATCTAATAGGCATACGTATTGTTTCCCCTGGTAATCAATCATAAATCCTCACCTCTATAAATATTATTAACCAACTAATTTTCAAATATGTTCATGGTATACCCATATATTCATATTTGAAAGTATATCTTCAATCAAGTTCCATAACAAGTAAATATTAATTCCTCCGATATCCTGAGTAATGCAGTAATTTCAGTAGTAGACAAGAGCAGAAAAGTTATTTATAGTACACAAACTGACTCAGATGGAACCGCTGGACTTTCAATAAATTTAGCTGCTGGTACTTACTATATAAAAGTTTCCGCATTAGATGGAAGTATTATTGAATCCGGTGTTTACAGAATAGACGGATGGTCTACATCAGGTTGGGCTAGTTTTTAATATAAAAAGCAGATTAAGTATCACAACAGTCTTTTCCATTGAAGCAAGATCTTAATTCAGATGGGGATTCTTTTACCCCATCTGAATTTTAGAGCTGCGAATGCATGGCTTACTTGGCGTTGAACTCCCAGTTAAGCAGAGGACCAAAATCTATGATTTTGTGTGAATCGGTCAAGCAGACATCTCAAATCTATGATTTGATGATGGTCGCTTACTCTGTGAGTACTCCTCTGACGCTAGGAAGAGGAGTTTCATATTAGCAAATTCGCTATGCTCATTAGTATCCTCGGGGAACGTTAATAATTTGTGAACACAAATTATTTTGCTATTAATTTTCACACTACAACGCAACCAGGTGTGTCAACACAAGGAATCATTACTATAATTTCAAATAACGCAGAAAGCTCAACCTAATTTTAAATTATAGCATATTATTTATATAATAACTTTTCTATTTATGATATTATATTCCTCGCCGATTAAAATACTAATAGTTTTCAATCAATAGTATATTTAATTTATTCATGGAAAGATGGTCGAGTTGGTTTAAGGCACCGGTCTTGAAAACCGGCGTACGGGTGACCGTACCTAGGGTTCGAATCCCTATCTTTCCGCCACAAAATTATGGGGGTATAGCTCAGTTGGGAGAGCACCTGCCTTGCACGCAGGGGGTCAAGAGTTCGAATCTCTTTATCTCCACCATATTTGGAGGAGTTCCCGAGTGGCCAAAGGGGGCAGACTGTAAATCTGTTATCATTGATTTCGATGGTTCGAATCCGTCCTCCTCCACCATTAAATAATAGCATGGCCTCTTGTCTTTCATATCTTTTCACACCTTTTTAATCAATCGGATATTTTATTGCATTTTTCACAGCTTTATCTTCAACAGCCTTAGTTAAATCAATTTGAAAATGCTCACAAATTCTTACCAAATACCAAAATACATCTGCAATTTCTCACTTGTACTAGCCACAATCTTTTGAAAATGAAACAATTTTCTTCCTTATCTCATCTATTGTCATTTGTGTATCATCCATTTTATGTCCCCCTTATCTTATATTTTATTCAATATATTCCATCAGGAATATTACCGTACAATTTTTCATTAAGACAACTGCATTGTTCCTCATCTAACTCTAGTGCATTATTTTTATAAAGAATATCAACTACATGTTCCCAATGGTTGAATGAACTTATAGAAATTGCCTTTTGCACTGTATATCGAAGCCGTTCTTCATTCTTATAAAATCGCGGTTGTTCCGCATCATTATAAAACCTAACTGCATATTCTCCTGAAGCAACAGCTCTACCGATTTCCAAAAGAACATCACTTGTACTAGAATTAACAGTATCTATAATAGTTTGTAATGGTATAATATCTTGGAGTTTATACTTACTCCCCATTTTAGCCATGATAAAATCCTCCCTAATTAATAACTGTCGGAATTTCCTCCAATGAATAATTCTTTTATTATATTATAGTCCAAGCAACTATTAACATAAACAATTTTTTATTCTTTATTTCTCTCGTCCCTTATCTAATATATACCTATTTCAAAAATTTTGTTTTCATAATCATATAGTCGCAAACCACAGTATAAAAAGAACCATAAGTAGATTAATTAATAAAAAATCCACTTATAGTTCTTTCATAATAGAGCACGCAATAATCTACGTTGCACTATTATAGATAACATATATTACCTTACTATGATGTTTCCACCATAATAAAGCAGTTCATTACCTATAATAATGGTTCCTTCGACTATATAAAATATCTACATAACTATATATAATCTTTCGACTATATATAACCATCTCAACACTCCATATAATCTTAGCTCGACCCTATATCATAAGTTGGAACCCTAATATAATCAATTTAATCGACTATATTAAAGCTTTTCCCCACAATATAGAATCTTCCCTCTGACTATATATAAACTAACTAAATAACCTATATATAATCGTTGGCCGACTCATATATACCTCTTTTAAAAGCATATATAAATCTTGGCTCAACTGTTACATACCCTATGCTATTATAATAACCTTTTTGTGTTTATCATATACTGGAACATTTTTCATATTATCTAGAAGGCCAAATGTGTAATATGTGAACTAAAGAGAGAATAGATATAAATCTAAAGCTATATAATTTAAGAATACATATGGGTAAAAGTAATTTTGCTAAGAAATCTGTTATTTTGATTTTATCAAACTTAGCTACAAGTATATTGGGGTGGTTTCAACTCAAGGTTATCCCCTATTCTAACAACTCAACTTTTTTAGTTCGATTAGATTATTATACCTTCAAAATGATCCATTTCATGTTGAATTATTTGTACTGTAAATCCAGTAAACACTTGCTTTTGTTTCTTAAAATTTCTATCAAGATACTCCACCTCTATCATTTCATATCTCTTTGTTTTTCTAAATCCAATTAAAGATAAACAGCTCTCTTCTGCTTCATAAAGCTTTTCTTTATTTAATATAACTGGATTTATCATAGGCACAATAATGTTGCCTACAGCAAATACCAATATACGCTTTTTGGCTCCAATCATATTACCAGCCAATCCAACACAATGCTCTAAGTTTGCTCTTAATGTATCTATTAAATCATCAATTACTACTATATCATTTTTATATTAGCACCTAATAAAACTTATCATAGAACACATTATATATGTATAATATGTTTCTATTTAACTCTCTCACTAAAACTCATCTCTTTTCTTTTTATGCTTTTTCTATGTATAACATGTTAATAACTTTGCTGATAATTCGTCATAAAAAAATAATACGAGTTAACTGTGACAGAACTTCATCAATCTATCCTCCAATTGTGCAAGAACCAGTGGCCATGCTTGTTCATGTCCATTCTTTGACTCTTCATCTGGAAACCCTGCGTGAGTTAATCGTAATACAGTTCCATCCTCTCCTTGTTTCAATTCTACAGTCACAATTGTTTCAGCACCTTTAGTTCCACCAGCACCCGTTATCCATGTAAGTTCAACCAGTTGGTCAGGCACAAGTCTAAGAAAACGCCCATAGTGTGGATGGCGATTCCCTTCAAAAGCTGTTTCAAAGAAAAAAACAGTGTTGACTTCTCCTTTCATCAAGACTGAACCCGGTTCCGCAAACCAGAGGTCAAACTGTTCAGTCCAAGCTCGATACAAAATGGTAGGTAAAAATGGCATTGTCCTCTCTACAGAAAGACTAAATGGTCGTAATGACAAATCGGGAACACAAATTGGTATTGTTTGTTTCATAGTTTACTCTCCTTTAATTTAAATTGTTAAAATTCTCTATAAAATTTTTCTACATGTTTTCTTGAATTTCCTGCATCTACAGCTAATGAATATCGGTCTCCATTTATATATCCAAGCACAGGCCTATCAGTCTCTTCTTCATTAGCTTTTGCATGAGCAGGAACATGCAAAAATAAAAATAATGTAGAAATCCCTATAACTGCTGTAATAACATCTATAAAAAATATTGTTTCTATAGAAGCCATAGTTAAAAGTGCACCTCTAAGCATAGGGGATATTAGCAATATTAGTGATTATATACTACAGTTTGTTGCATTCACCTTCTACATAACTCCTTTCTTTATTATATAACCATTTTATACATAAATTAAGCTTTAGTTAATACCTGCTGCTTATATGAAATGACTAAACTTTACCGAAAAAGTGTTATGCTGTCAATGTTAAACTCATTAGAATGTCTTTAGTAAATAAAAATCAAGGAAACTATTATTGAAGAGCTTATTTTTGTAGGCTCTTTTTTAGTGATAAAGAGAGGTAATAATATGATAAAAGTTGATAACTTGTCTTACTCATTTCCCCAAAAGGACCTATTTAATAACATTTCATTTACATTAGAGGATGGAGAGCATTGTGCCTTTATAGGAACAAATGGCACTAGAAAAAGCCATAGAAAATTATAACGGTGCAATTTTAATGATTTCTATTCTATAGTAAACTGTATGGATTTCGTTTTAATTATTGAAGATAAGATAATTAGAAAAATGAGCATACGAAAATTTAGAAAGATGATTTATGCTAGTCATTTTGACAAAGACTATTTAGAAATACCTTGGAGATCCAGAGAATTTCCAAATTATGACCACCTATAACTGGTGGTATTCATTAAACAATAGGAAAACCCTCGACTAATTAATTAGTGGAGGGTTTCATTGGCGGGTCATTACCTATTCATAATCGTTGTCCCAATCATATTTACCTCTAGCTAGAAGCACATATAACTTTTGACTCAACTGTTACATCCCCTATGCTATTATATTGACCTTTCGCAATTTGTTATATACTGGAAAAGTCTTATTATTTATTAAAAATTTAATACTTCTCCATCTTCAGGTATAAAAACAGTGGTATCAATTTTATTGATGCTAATATAATCTTTTAAGTCCTTTCTTGATATTCTACAGTGATTCCATGCTTCCATGTGTACAGCGACAACTTGGATATCTGCATATTTACTGCATAATTCATGGATATCTTCAGTTGCCATTGTAATTGGCTTTCCATGTTCAAATTGTGCACCGCCACAATTACACACTACTATCGCAGGTTTAAATTTTTCTATTGCTTCTGCAACATCTTCACACCAAACAGTATCTCCCGCAACGTAAACTGATGGTTCTTTAGGAGCTGATATAACAAAACCTGACACTGGTGCCATTGCTTCAGCTATTTCATCATGGCCATGCCTTCCATTTGTACGATTAAAGTTTATATCGCCCCAGGTATAACTAGTGTTAACAGGATGTACATCTGTAAAGCCATAGGATCGTAATTTTGTTTCATCCTGAACTTGACATACTATAGGAATATTTTTAGGAAGCATTTTTGCTGCTGTGTCATCAAAATGATCTCTATGGGTATGAGTAATAACTATAGCATCACAATTGATAATAGAATAAATGCTTACAGGTAATTCTACTAATGGATTGCGGCTTTGGTTTGGTACATTTTCAATAGGTGCCACAGCTCCTGCCTGGCTTAACAAAGGATCTACAAGTAACCTTTTACCATTTATATTTATTATTAAAGTAGCATGACGAATCAATTGAATCTTCAATGTTTATCCCTCCAGTTATTTATGATATATTTATTATATACTGACTACTCCTTGAGCAGAGAAACTAAAATAGTCAAAATAATTTCGTCGTGAAAGGATTTTCATTATTATGCTTGATCAAACAGATATACAGATCTTAAATCTACTTACTAAAAATTCACGGATGCAGTGGCAGGAAATTGGTGATGAAGTTCATTTAACTGGCCAAGCGGTTAGAAATAGAGTAAATAGAATGGAAAAGTTAAGAGTTATACAAGGATATACAATAAAGATTGATTCTACGATACTTGGAAGGGAATTAATTGCTTTTGTAACTGTTTTTATGAAAACTACTGACCATTTAGCATTTCAAACATATGTGCATAATAATTCTCTAATAACTGAAGCCCAAAGAATAAGCGGAGAAGGCTGCTATTTGCTAAAAGTGACAGCCCCCACTCAAAAGGAGCTTGTAGATTTATTAGATGAAATTTTACAATACGGAAATTATAAATTGAATTTATCAATAGAAAACATAAAGTAATAGATTGATTTTGGATATGTTACTGTTTAGTTCCAAAATAAAAAGAACTGTAAGCAGATTAATTAATAAAAAACCTACTTACAGTTCTTCTATAATAGAGCACGCAATAATCTACGTTGCACCACTATAGATAACTTATATTACCTTACTATGATGTTTCCACCATAATAAAGCAGTTCATTGCCTATAATAATGGTTCCTTCAACTATATAAAATATCTACACAACTATATATAATCTTTCGACTATATATAACCATCTCAACACTCCATATAATCTTAGCTCGACCCTATACCATAAGTTGGAACCCTAATATAATCAATTTAATCGACTATATTAAAGCTTTTCCCCACAATATAGAATCTTCCCTCTGACTATAATAAGCTATTTTTACCATTTAATATTATCCGTGAAATTTATACTTTTACAAGTATAAATTAACGGCTGCTACGCCCTGGATAAGTTCAATTAGCACTTTTAACAAAGTGAAACTAGCTTAGTATATTTACTTTAAGCTAGTTTATTTTAGAATATAGCTACTCCATTTAGGAATTACATCTCTTTTCCATATAATTATTCCATTACACATATAAGCTACATGTTTAAATTTATTAGTATTATCATATATATTTATTTCATTACATACCTTTAGTACATTTTTTAAATTATCTAGTGATTCATAATATCTTCTTTCTATAGCTTCCTCTGGAATTCCATGCCCACCTTTTAAAACTCTAATCCTAACTCTTTCTTTAGCAATATCTGGAGTCTCAACCCCAATATAATTCATTACAACGTTAAAACCTCGTTGTCTTGCTTTTTCTATATTTCTTATAATACTTTTACCTGAGAGAGTCGTTTCTTGATTAAAAGATATCTCATTTTTGATATAGTAATTTATAAGTTTTACGGCTTCTCTCGCACATTTAATTTGAAGATTGTTGTCTTTCCATGTGCCTATTCTTGCTACCATTTCATCCGTATTTATTCTTTCCTCATTCTTGTTTTCTTCGTAATAGATAGACTTATAGATTGATGTCTTACCAACACCATTTACGCCTGCAAATACAGTATATGTCGCCATTACTCTTTACCGATTACCTTTTCTTGTTCCTTCTGCAGCACTATATCAGATAAAGTAATATAAAAATTTTGTTCCTCTTTTGTTTTTGCTTTTTTAAATAATTCTTTTAAATCCTTATATGAATAGTTCAAGAATTGATCATATAAACTGTTTTGTTCTTTTAGCTTTTCCATAGAACTTCCTCCAATGAATAATACTTTTATTATATTATAGCCTAACCAACTATTAACATAAACAATTTTTTATTCTTTATTTCTCTCGTCCCTTATCTAATATATACCTATTTCAAAAATTTTGTTTTCATAATCATATAGTCGCAAACCACAATATAAAAAGAACCATAAGTAGATTAATTAATAAAAAATCTACTTACAGTTCTTCTATAATAGAGCATGCAATAATCTACGTTGCACCACTATAGATAACTTATATTACCTCACTATGATGTTTCCACCATAATAAAGCAGTTCATTACCTATAATAATGGTTCCTTCGACTATATAAAATATCTACACAACTATATATAATCTTTCGACTATATATAACCATCTCAACACTCCATATAATCTTAGCTCGACCCTATACCATAAGTTGGAACCCTAATATAATCAATTTAATCGACTATATTAAAGCTTTTCCCCACAATATAGAATCTTCCCTCTGACTATATATAAACTACTCTGCCCATTGCTATCATCCGTAAAATTTATACTTTTACAAGTATAAATTAACGGCTGCTACACACTGGATAAGTTTAACTAACACTTTTGACAAAGTGAAGTTTCACTTAAATAACCTATATATAATCGTTGGCCGACTCATATATACCTCTTTTAAAAGCATATATAAATCTTGGCTCAACTGTTACATACCCTATGTTATTATAATAACCTTTTTGTGTTTATCATATACTGGAACATTTTTCATATTATCTAGAAGGGCCAAATGTTGTAATATGTGAACCACAGATAGAATAGATATAAATACTAAGTTATATAATTTAGGAGTACATATGGGTAAAAGTAATTTTGCTAAAAAATCTATTATTTTGATTTTATCAAACTTAGCTACAAGTATATTAGGGTTCATATTTTCTATAACCTTATCAGAAGAATTAGGGCCTGAAGGTATGGGGCTGTATGGACTTATTAGACCGCTATACAGAGTTCTTTTATGTCTTGTATCTGGAGGTTTAGTTACTGCTGTTTCAAAAGTATGTGCTGAATATTATGGAAGAGGAGATTATAAGAACTTAAAGAGAACTATAAAAACTTTAATGACATTTACAATTTTATGGTCAGTATTTATAGCAGTTTTAGTATTCTTATTTTCACCTGTTTTAAGTACATATATTATTAAAGATGTAAGAACAGTTAATGCTCTAAAATTACTATGTCCAGCTATGGTTTTTATAGCGCTTTCCAGCTGTTTAAAGGGATATTTCTTTAGCACTATGCAAGTTAGTGTTCCAGTAGTTATAGATATTTTTGAAAAAGCTATTAGGATAGCTGTTTTAGTAGCTATCATTGGTAGTCTCCAAGTAGTTAATGTTACTGAAACTGTTACAGGTGCCTATTTTGCACTATGTATTGGAGAATTTATTTCTTTTACATTTCTTTATGTGTACTATAGATTAAATACAAAAAAAGCTCCAATTTCAGCAACTAAAGGCGAAAGTAGAGCTCAACTTTTGTTTAATACAATATCAATTTCCTTTCCTCTTCTTATAACAAGTTTAGCATCATCCTTACTTTCTACTTGCGCTACATTAATTATTCCTAGACGACTAGTAAGTTCAGGCATTGAATATAAGGTGGCTTTAGGTATGATTGGAAAATTCAATGGAATGGCTAGGAATATTGTGTTTTTTCCACTGGTAGTAATAGAATCCATATCAATTCTATTGGTGCCGGATTTATCTAAGAATTTGAGTAGAAAAAATTATAGATCCTTAGATGACCGTATATCCAAAGCAATAGGGTTATCCTATCTTTTAGGAGCCACAGTTTTTACAATAACTCTATGTATAGGAGATAGCTTAGGATTTATACTTTATAAGAGAAATGATCTAGGAGACTATATAAAGCTTGCCGCTGTAGCTGCACCGTTTTTTTATACAACTACTACAACCATTGGAATTCTTAACGGTCTAGGCAGGCAAAAAATAATTTTAAGAAACTCACTAATAATATCCTTGCTGAAGATACTTCTTTTATACATTCTTACTGGGATTCCATCAATAAATATTTACGGATATGGAGTAACAAATATTATAACTTCTATAATATCTCTAAACCTTAATTTGTGGGAGATTAAAAAGACAGTATATTTATCCTTTAACTTTTTCAGTCTTATCATAGATACCTTAATTGTTGGACTTACATATTTCTTATTAATCTCAATAAAAGGTATACTACCTTTCAGCATATTAGTGATTAACAATGTATTAATAATAATTTCAGCCTTCTCCATAGTATTCTTACTTAAAATCATTGTTAAAAGAATTCATCTATAAAAAAATGATAATAGTGCTTCGGCTTAAAAGACTTAAGGAAATGTGTTCTACCAAACTTACACAGGGGTATTGGCATACTACTTTTGCAAATAGCTACACTCTTTATCCAACACTCTGAATATCTGGCCTCCACCTTAGCCTCGTAGTTCCAACTTCCCCGTTCCTGTTTTTTGCCACAATACACTCCATAACTCCCTTACTATCGCTATCCTTATTGTAGTACTCATCTCTATACAAAAACATAACCACATCGGCATCTTGTTCTATACTTCCTGATTCTCTAAGATCAGAAAGCATAGGCCTATGATCACTTCTTGCCTCTGGTGCTCGGGATAGCTGTGAAAGTACAACAATGTTAATATCAAGCTCCTTTGCCATAAGTTTAAGCTTTCTTGTAATCCTTGATATCTCTTGGTTTCTATTTTCCGTCCTTTCTCCATTTTCTATAAGCTGAAGGTAGTCAATTATTATAAGATCTAACCCTTCCTTAATCTTTAATTTTCTACACTCTGCTCCGATGCCATTTAAGGTAAATATTTTGTCATAAATTTTTATTGAGGAAGCAGCCAGGTTCGATGCTTCTTTAGAAACCTCACTCCACTGTTCTTCCGTTAATGCTGCATTTTTTATATTTTCCAAAGGTATTTTTGTGCGAAAAGCTATAATTCTATCCATCACCTGACTTACTCCCATTTCAAGGTTAAAGAAAGCAGTTTTAGCTTGTCCTTTAAAAACTGTGTTTAAAAGTAAATTTAATGCCATAGCAGTCTTTCCCATGGATGGTCTAGCTGCAAGGATTATTAAATCTTCCTTTGAAAATCCTCCAAGCATTCTGTCTAGTGTTCTATAGCCGCTCTTTATTCCCTGTATATCCCCACCTTTTTCGTATCTTTCCTGAAGGGTATCCATGAAATTATATAGTATTTTTTCTATATCTCCATCTTCCTTAAGCTCTGAACTTTTTATGGCTAATAGAGAATTCTGAGCATAGCTTATTAAATCCTCAGAGGAATCCTCTCCTTTTTGAAGTTTTCCAATGGATGTATTAAAAATCTTTAAAAGTTCCCTGTTATTAAACTTTTCTTTTACTATTTCTCCGTATTTTCTTATGTTAGCTGTGGTTACAACTGAGCCTAAAATATCCGTTAGATAGCTTATCCCTCCTGCTTCCTTCAGATTCTCTCCTAGTTTTTCTGAAAGGGTAACAATATCTACAGCTAAGTTATCTTCGTGCATTTTCTTTAGCTTTTTATATATGATTTTGTGCTTTAAGTTATAAAAATCCCCTGAGTCTAAAAAGTCTATAACCTCACAAATACTCTCAGGTTCCATCAGTATAGCTCCAATTACACTAACCTCTGCGTTAAAGTTATATATTTTATCCATATTCAATCTAATTCCCCACCTTTTCTCATACTGATTATTTTTCTTAACTCCTTTAATCTAAATATCTATAAGCATCTGCATTACATCTATGCTCCTGCTTTTCCTTGATTCCTTTACTTCTGTAAGCTTTAAGTTTTTCCATGGTGAATAGACCTAGAGTTCTCCAATTTTTAAAAACAGACTCTAAGTATCCAGTATGAGCAGCATTATATTTAACTGCTTGCATAATGGCTTCGATTATTACTTCTTCTTCAAATTCCTTAAGCCAAATTATGATTTTTTCAACATCTCTTATAGTGGCCTGACGTATATTTTTATTAAAGGACTGCAGAATTTTGCTTCGTTTATTTTCCTGAGATTTATGCTGTAGTTTGCTTTTACTGTTATTATCTATTACTTTTTGTTTATAAGAAGATTCTTTTTTATTATATGTTTTTTCTTCTTCTTCTTTTTCCCCTAGGGGCTTAGAAGCCCCTTCTAAGCCCCTAGAAAGAGACTGATTTTCCCTATCGTTATCTAAAAAGACATTTTCCTTATTGGTCTCTAGACTAATCTGTCTATCTCCATTTTCCACCCCATCCTTAGCTAGATTACTACCTATAGCTTCAGCAGTATTATTTTCATCTATAGATTCCTTGTAGAAATCATTGTTGTACGTTTTGTTATCCTCTATTATTTGTACCTTTTCATTAACTATTTCCGCCGCTTCTTCTGCACCTTCTATTACTTCAGTTCTCTCCTTAAAATCCCCCAGCTCTTCTATAGTTACCTCCACTTTTTCTTTCCTAGCCCTTACTATATCCTTTGAATCTAGAGGAATACCTTGAAAAATCTCATCTACAGCATAGCCTTTCTTTGAGCATATTTTATAGAGTATGCTTATAAACTTCTTATTTTTAACTTCTTTTAATTCTTTGTTTATACAGGTTATAGTATTTCTACTGTTTATAAAATTGTACTTCATCCAGTTTAATATCATAATTTCTCTTGTTTCTGCACAGTATAATATCTTCCCATAGTCCTCAAATCTTTTAATAAGTCTATCTATAGTTTCTCTGCTATAGCCAAGTTCAGCCTCTGCCATTCTCTTAGGAAGCTCATATATACCGCATTGAGTTGTCCTTGGGCTTGTCATAAGATAAAGGAAAAAGTATTTATCCTCTGGTGTAAGTTCCATAATAAATCCATCTTGCCAAAATAAAGTTTGAACCTGTCTATAAATCGCCATTGTAATCAATCTCCTCTAAATATCTTCTTAATTTTATAAGTGCCTCTTTCTTCATATCTGCAGCTCTTCTATAGCTTTTGCCTTTAAATTTAGCATAATCTTGCAGGGTCTTGTTCTCAAAGTAAAACCAATAAATTATTTCTTTTTCATTTTCCGAAAGCCTGTCTATAGCTTTTCTTAGCATCCTCTTTTCTTCCTCACTAATAAAACTTTCTTCTAAATCTTCTTCTGAAGATAAAATATCTATTAGCTCATGGCCTTCTTCATTTAAACTATTAAGGCTGCAGTAACTTGTCTTTTTTACATTGTCCCTTATCAAATTGTAAAAGTTTCTTCTAATTGTATTAGTTACATAGCTGATAAAGCCATTGCTTTTATTTACATCAAACATATTCACAGCCTTAATAATTAAGACCCGACCATGCTGAATTAAATCATCTACCTCATAGCCTTTTAGATATATAGTTCTAGCAGTTTTAATAACAAAAGGAGTGAACCTTTTTATTATTTCTTCCATGGACTCCTTATCCCCTGATTTAGCTAAAACAACTTTTTCAATCAAAGCTTTCTCACTAATACTAAAACCCCCTTATACTATTATCATTTCTGTAAGCTTAACTATCTCTATGAGATCAGTTAGCTCTGCTATATTTACAGAATTTATGTACTCCCATATATGCCTTAAGAAGGCAAAAATAATCGTTACCAGACAGTGAAACCTTTTTATCTGCTCCTTATTTTCAATCTTACTTATTGCTCTTCTAAGGGTTCTTTTTACACTGTCTACCTTAACACCTTTTTTGCTAGCATATTCAATAAGACATTGTCCCGAAATATGTGATGATAAAACCCTATCTTCCTCTTTACTTAATTTATCTTTAATGAAACTTTTGTAACTCTCACTGACTATCATATTACTTACTAAAAGGTCATCAAATTTCTGTTCTGAATTTGAGTTATCTTCTTCAAAAAGAGAGGCCATATCTCCAACAAGTATATTATGATTATTAAATTTTTTATTTTTCTTCATAACTTTCTTAGTTTTGTTTTCTAAGCTCTTTGTAATTAAACTTGTTAGCTTCCAGTAATTATTTTCAGAGACCTTCTCAATACATTCAATGATGTTTACATTGCACTCTTGTGTATAGTCACCTTGAAAAATATTTAATTCTTCAAGATTCCACTTTCTGTAACCGTTTACTATCAAGCCTTGAAAGTTATCAATTATTATCTGGATACTTTCCTTATCACCTTTCTTTGCATCCTTTATTAATTTTTTCATTTTCTCATGACATAATTTTTCAAATGACACTAGTTAATCCCCCTTAATGCAAACTACTCCTCTTTTGTTTTCCCTCTATAATATAAAGACCCCAGACGCCTAAAAATCCGGACAGTTTTTAAGAAAAACTTTTCAGCATATAACTCCAGATTTTTCAAGCATTTCTTTTAACAGCCGATTTTATTACATAACAAAACTTTATTTAACCATTTTTAACCTTTTTCATCAAATAATTCTGTCACCAAAAATAGAATTTTGTCTTATATTTTTAATAAATCCGTTGTCTGAAATAAGAAAAAAGGCTAGCTCAACGAAATAATTTCGCAATACTAGCCTTTTTCTCTACTTTTTTATGATAGCGTTAGATAGATTGTTTATGCTCTGTGTTAAAACCTCTAGTTTACTTTCGAGCCTTACCAGAAGATACACAGATACTGCAATGGGAAACCCAATGTTACCTATCATATTAAAAAGATCAGAATTCATTATCTCACCTCTTCTTCTAGAATGACTACCTTCTCTAATACTCTTTCATATGGCATAGAGTCAAAAGAGTACCTACGGAATGGTATGTTCTTAGATTCCTTCATATTAATAATGAGATGGAGTTAATTCCCCATCTCATCAAAGTTCTTTTTTACTTGACTACAAACTCAGTAGTGCTTGTATCCACTAACTCTGCTGAATCCTTTACCTTAAAATCTCCACCGGTAGATGTGAAGATATTTTTAGTAAGTATAACATCCATTGAAGCCTTTACCTCTGCTTCAGTGATATCCTCTCTTACATTGTTAACTCTTATAGAAGCTTTTTTACCTGCTTCATTTAGAAAACTCATTACTAAAGTTTTACTCATTTACATCCCTCCATTTCTTTAATCATCCATTAATTAGGCGTTTGTTATTCCACTTTCGTCTTCTCTTATTAGTTCGTTTAAAGGCTTTCCTATAATAGTCTCAATTTCGCTAGCTACGTCAAATAGATCCTGTTCTGTTGCAGTAGTTTTTACTTTTGAAAACCTTTGACTTTTTATAATCTCCTTCCCTTTTGCATCCACCCCGTCAGAATACTTAAGTACTAATGAACTATTTAGTTTTGTTGCTATTGCAGCCATACTTATCAACTCCTTTCAAGTAATATATACACATTTGGAGTAAGAGTAGGCAGTGATTTTATAAAAAATTATATAATTTTTTATTTTATATAGTTTCATTTGTGTTTTTATGTTTACTTTAAATTTAGTTGACATAATATCATAATAGTTAACTAAATTTAGATAAACATTTTAATCCCCTCAAATCAAAAATGTGATATAATTTTTATTAATCCACCCTAAAGGAGTAATCCCTATGAAAATGCTACTATTTGAAATGGAAATAATAGACGTTCTAAATAACAATTATAAAATCAAGATAAGTAATGATATAGAAGATACTTTGATAGAATTTAACCCTTATAAAAAAGAACTGAATTTTACTGATAACAGTAATTTAACTAATTGTCTTAAGGATAACGAATATCAGCTAAAAAAAATGCTTCATAATAAACGTATAGATACTTATTATGTAGGTTTCAATGTCAAACTTGTTTTAAGATGTAATAAAGCTGTTGCAGTCTTTAAAGATAGAAGTAAAATAGTAGTTTTAGACAAGCGAAACAATGATAATCATAGTTATGTTATAGATGAAGATAAATGTGAAGAAAAGGTTTATAAAATATTCTCAGATGCTTGCTATTTAGAAAATAAGAAGTGTGGTGGTTTTGCTTTTATAATAGAGGATTTAGAAGGTAATTATAAGCTATATACAGAAAAAGTTCAGGAAATAGGTAGTAGTCAAGCTGAACTTACAGCAGTCATAAAAGCCATTGAATTACTAAAAGATATCGAAAAAATAAGAATAATAACTGACAGCCAATATGTAAGAAAAGGCCTAACAGAATGGATTCCTTGCTGGAAATTAAATGATTTTAAAACCATCAACGGAGAAGCTGTTAAGAATATTGAGAACTGGCTTCATTTTGATAATGTCTGTAATGGAAAATATATTGAATTTCAATGGGTAAAAGGACACTCCAACCACTTTGAAAACTCTCTTTGTGATATGTATGCAAGAGATGTAGCTGAGAATTGAACTTTTGCCCATTGAGGTTTTTCTCTTGTATATCCTAAATGGTAATTTTTTCATTGTATTTAGAAATATTGCTTTAGCTCTTAAAGCTTATACCTATAGGAACATACCGCCAGATGCTTCAATGCGTTGAGCGTTAACCCATCCCATTTCATCAGTGCATAAACTAACATGCACCATTATCAAATTCTAATTATGCAAGGCCTTCATTTGAAAATATAACTTGCCCATTAATCCAACGTCCTGAGGTTGCTAAATATGCTACTGTGTCGGCAATGTCTTCTGGTGTACCCAGACGTTCAAGTGGTGCTGCTTTAGAAAGTTTGTCGATTGTTTGTTCATCTTTTCCATCTAAAAATAATGGTGTTGCAGTTGGACCTGGAGCCACAGCATTAACTGTGATATCTTTACCACGTAATTCGCGAGCCAATATCATTGTCATTGATTCAACTGCCGCTTTACTTGCAGCGTATGCACCATATGTTGGGAATTGCGTGCGAGTAACAGAAGTAGAAAAATTGATAATTGCTCCACCTTTGCGAACACGTCGAGCCGCTTGCTTGGATATTACAAAAGTTCCACGAATATTTGTGCGGTGCATTTTATCTAAATCATCTAAGTTCATCTCTGCGATAGAACCGAGTAACATGATACCTGCTGTATTGATTACGACATCAATCCCACCAAATTTTTCTTCAACTACATCGAAAGCTTCTTGCATAGCTTTTTCATCTGCAACATCTCCACCTATACTAATTGCTTTTCCGCCTTGCTTTACAATCTCATCCACTATAGTATCTGCTCTAAGCTTATTGCCAGAATAATGCACAGCAACAGCAAATCCATTATCCGCTAATTTTTTAACTACGGCACGTCCAATACCGCCAGATCCTCCTGTAACAAGTGCAACTCGCAATTCATGTGTTTCAGTCGATATTTTGGTCATAATATTTCTCCTTTATTATTAAATAATTAAGTTACATTTTTTATGTTTTGTAACTTTTCGATAATGTCATTATACCCCACTTAGTTACAAACTCAACATTTTGTAACCTTTTCTCAATAGACTGGATACTATAAATTCGTTATTTCTTACTCTTTCGTAGACTTTCATTGTAAATCATTTTTTATGCAGCTTTATCTTTTTTAAGTGCGTTGTTATAGTATTCTTCTGGACTGTATTGTTCATTCATACCCTTCCCTTCACTTTTGTATTTTACATATAATAGCTTAGACAATACAACTTTTAGCATAGCACCAGTTCCTCGTGTCTACAAACGCGGGTAAGACCCATTGTAACTAAGTGGTGCATCCTGTATAATAAAATTTAGAAAAAAACTAGGAGGATCCACAATGGCAATACTTACAAAAGAGAAAATTTTTTCTGTTACAGAAGAAATCATAATGAGAAAGGGAGTACAAAAAACCACTCTTTCTGATATTGCAAAAGAACTTGGAGTTACTCATGCTGCATTTTATAAACATTACAAAAATAAAGAGGACCTATTGCAGCAACTCGCACTCAGATGGTTAGAAACTACTTCCAAGGAATTATTAGAATGGGAAGCCCCAAAAGATGTAAGCTCTGCTGTTGCACTTCACGATTGGCTCTGGCTTCTGGCTACTACAAAGAAAAAACTTTATCATGATGATAAACGTATGTTTCGGTTGTATACGGATTATTTAGAGCGTACTCAAATCCTCGTTAAAGATCACTTAAAACAATTAGCGCAAAAATCGGAATCCATTAGTGGATTAAAAAAATCAGGCTCTGCTATTATTACAGCATTTGTATATTTCCATAATCCATATTTTGCAGACCGTTGGGATAATGAGTTTTATAAGGAAACTTTTGAAGATGTATGGACGCTAATTGTTAACAAACTGCCATAACTTTATTGTATATTTAAATATTAAAAAATAAACGCATCTAAAATTAAAATGTCCCCTTTGTAGAGGACATTTTTAAAAAGTCTAGGCATTTTTGAGGAGATGTTCTCTGTGTTAGGCAGAGGGCATCTTTTTTAAATTCCACTGGTATCTGTAGTATTTACCATTTTAATGAACCATAAAGCAAAATTTAAGAGTGTGAATAATTGGCTCCTGTCTATCTTTCATCGTTAATACTTTGAAGGATTCCTAATCAGAACTTCCTCTCCTAACAGGCTTACCAGAATAGTTATGTGAATTATTTATACGGTTATTGTCAAAATCAGATCTCATCCTATCTGTTTGGTTTATGTTTGTTTTGATACCCTTATGAATCCTGCCCATTGGGGCGAAAGCGCTGCTAATTATAGTTTTTTCTACAATTATATATATGAAAAAAATCGCTATAGTACTTGCTATAACTAGGTTTCTTTTATTAAACCTTAAAGAATTAAGTCTTTTAACATTATATTTTTTTGTATATTCTTTTCTACTTCTTCTTGTCATGTGAGAATTATAGGTAGTGCTAACACTATCGTTATTAATACTACTATCATCAACACCACCGCTATTAATATCATCTTTCCTGTACAAATCATAAGTTAGATTATATTCTTTTCTACTTTCTGGATTATTTAATATTCTATAAGCTTCATTTATAGCCTTCATTTTTTCATTTGCCTCATTTAAATTATTTAAATTTAAGTCCGGATGATATTTCTTTGCTAATGACTTATACGCTACTGTAATTACTTCTTGTGCAGCATTCCTATCTACCTGCAATATTTTATAATAATCTTTAAAGCTATCATTGTTCATATGTTACTCCTTTTCCTACCCTAGAATAATATGTCTAAGCCATATCTTCATCTATTTCGTATATTTTCATTTAATTGATAGCTTAATCATATATTACCAATGTCACATTAATGTAACAAAATTGTGTCTAAAGTGTAAAAAATTTTTAATAATTTTTTACACTTTACTTTTAAATTTAGTTAACATAATTTTATAATAGTTAACTAAATTTAGATAAACATTTCAATCCGCTCAAATCAAAAATGTGATATAATTTTTATTAATCCATCCTAAAGGAGTAATCCCCTGAAAATGTTGCTATTTAGAAAATAAAAAGTGTGGTGGTTTTGCTTTTATAATAGAGGATTTAGAAGGGAATTATAAGTTATACACAGAAAAAATTCAGGAAATAAGTAGCAGCCAGGCTGAACTTACAGCAGTCATAAAAGCCATTGAATCACTAAAAGATATCGAAAAAATAAGAATAATAACTGACAGCCAATATGTAAGAAAAGGCCTAACAGAATGGATTCCTTGCTGGAAATTATATGATTTTAAAACCATTAATGGAGAAGCTGTTAAAAATATTGAGAACTGGCTTCATTTTGATAATGTCTGTAATGGAAAATATATTGAATTTAAATGGGTAAAGGAACACTTCAACCACTTTGAAAATTCTCTTTGTGATATGTATGCAAGAGATGTAGCTGAGAATTGAAAAATGCAGAAGCCGATGCTTAGTTTTGTTAAGCATTGGCTTTTAGGTTATTATTATAATTTTTTCTTTATATACTCTATTATATTCTCTGCTATCTTGAAAGCCTCTTCAACATCTTCTTTTTCTGCCACCAATGCTTCCTCTGCAGGATACCTTGTTTCTATATAAAAAGCATTTAAGAAAGCGCACTCTTTTAAAAATTTGTTAAACTCTTTATCGTGATTTGAGGCTAACTTACATAACTTAAATAGATTATGTCCATTTTGTAACACTCCAGCCTTATATATTAAAAAACCTTTTATATATTTCTCTACTGCTTGCTGGAGATGAAAACATACAAGTCCAAAATCCCCATCGTATTCATAAAGAATCTTTGCTCCTTTTAAATCTTTGTCTCCCATTACGAACCATTCATTGTATTTTAATGTATCAACCATATATTTTCACTCCTGTCCTCTTTATTAGACTAGCAAAGGATGCTGTATCTATTACATTTCTTTCCCACGAACTTTTTGTGTATACTATAAAATCAATTTCTCTAGCACTCTCTATTTTCATGGTTAAATCCATAAGTAGATCCTTCTTACTTTCAAAATCCAGCACTATACATATATCAATATCACTATCTTCTCTAGCTCTTCCTCTCGCACAAGAACCAAAAAGTATTATTTCGTGAGGATTATATAATTGAACTATCTGATTTTTTATCTTTTCAATTTCTTCTCTAAAAGGTATCATAAAGTTAATCCTTTCTGTATAGTTATCTCATTTTAATTACACCAAATAAACATATAATTAAAACTTAAAATACTTATTAAATTGACATTGTATTGTTTAGTAACAGCAATCTTAGACATTGCAAAACCCTCTTGTGAAAGTACTACACCTTTTGAGTTTATTCTGATAAATATTTCTATTACTGCTTACATACTAACTAATAGAATAAGTAACACCATACTCATATAACGTTTCGGGATCTATATCCGCCTCGTTCTCCCATTCTACCGTATCAAAACTTACTCTTGCGGATTTAAATAAAGATATATCTCTTAACTCCCTAAATATTCCTTTATCTAAATATGGTTTCATATCGAATAATCTTATCTCACCATTTCCGAAAGTTACTACTAATTTATATTCATCTAATGTTTTAACTTCTTTAACAGACAAATACATACTATCACTCCTTACTTCAAAGGTTCTATTTTAGATGGTAATTCACTATCCATAGCTAATTTCCAATTAGATCTTAATTCATCCTGATGAAGTTCAACCCATGCTAAAACCAATCTTAACTGTTTTTGGGCAATTCTCCATCTATTATTTCACAAGAATTTATATCCAAAACCACCTTGTAATCATCATAGAAGGCATGAAAGTGAGATGTGTAGCCTTATTATTTATATCACCCAATCTAATAGTTCCACTTGTATTTAATTCATAATTTATAACTGAGATAAGCAACGTAGATATATTTAATATATAGAAAGTGTTAACCTTTTGCTTAACATCATTAGGATTCACATCTTCCATTAATACATATTTTCAACTCCATAAACATCAAATACCGACTACCACTATAATATCCTTAATCTTTATATTAGAATGCCTAGCTGCCAATAAAACAGC
Organism: Clostridium sp. CS1-1; assembly: GCF_056135525.1. Classification (NCBI taxonomy): domain Bacteria; kingdom Bacillati; phylum Bacillota; class Clostridia; order Eubacteriales; family Clostridiaceae; genus Clostridium; species Clostridium sp. CS1-1. Next base: position 2,510,834 of record NZ_CM148680.1, read on the forward strand.
CACGGCATCGTTATATATGTGATTTACATCTAGTATTATTTTTCCATAATTATCTCTACATTATTATCATAAAGCTACCAGCATCACCCTTCATTATTGTATTTAACTTTTATTAATAAACTCATCTAAATAATTAAAATCAACTATCTCTTCATTCACTCTCAATTTCTTAGAATTCAATATCTCTATTTTTATGTTCCCCAGCATAAAATGATCTTTACGCCTTAGTATCTTTAACTCTTTATCTTTACTCAATTCCTTTAGAATCTTGTACAACTCTATTTCATTTCTACTTCTAAAACTTAACTCGTGCATAGTTTCTGCATTTTTCAAGAGATACATAGTAGTATAAGTTATTAGTTCTACCCCGTATTCTACTGTGGATATTGGGCCTACAGACAGTAGTTCCTCTAATTCAAATCTTAAATATTCATCTTCTCCGCTGCCTCTTTTAACTGGCAATTCTGCACAATCTTTTCTTTTACATCTTTTTATTCCCCTTATTCTGCCATAATAATATACTCCTGAACTTTCTTCAAAATAATTTTTTGATTGATAAAATGCAATGTATTCTACTCCAAGTTTAATATTTGATAGCGCCTTAGCAGGTATATGATAAAACTTATTGTTTACATAAGCCTCTAAATGATGCTTATCACTTACATTAGCTACCATTACATTAGTATTCTTAAATTTGTAGTAATCATCTTCCACTTCATGAGTTGGTAGCTTACTCTTAGACTCAATGTAAGATTCACTTAATATTTTATATAGATGCTGTTTAATTAAATTTGTACTGCCGGGCAGCATAGGAAAAGCCCCTATATTTACTTTCTCTATACTTTTGTAAAAATCATGGTTTTTAAACTCTTCTTCATTAGAATAAGGAAACATAACATAGGCACCAAAAGCATCATACTTAAACTGCATACCTTCATCAAGTTCGCTGACTATAGCATCTCTATATCTATGCATTACATTTATGTCATCTTCCATAGGACCTATGATACCATTATCATCTATGCTTAACCTATATTTAGCATCAAAAATATATACTCTACTATTTTTTTCTTTGTTTCTAAGACAAAGAATAGTATCTGGCCTTTGATTAGTAGTTGGTAAATCAGTATAAGCCTTGTTATACCAGAGTTCAACACTCTTTCCATGTTTATTAGTATAGATACTTTTAGATTGCTTATTTTGAGTAAGAGATAATGTAATACCGTTGTCTTTAGTCTCTATTATGCCATTCTTAACTGTTACAAATCCCATGTCATTCAATGTTCTATGTAATTTCATGTAGCACCATATTTCATAAAGCTTCCAAAGCTTTTTGGGTGTTATATTATAAAGTCCTTCACTTATATCTAAACCTTTTTTCAGCATCATATAATAATAGTACACTTCTTTATATCCACTGGACATTTTAAATACTAAAGACATACTCTTCCTACCTTGAATGTCTGATATATTTTTAAAGAATACATTTAAGTGTCTTAACAATCTATTTTCAAATAAAGAAAGAGCTTTAAAGTACTCATTTTCCTCACCGTACATATTTACTATGTTATTCTTTATTAGCTTAATTCTCGTAACAATACTCTTGAGCATAAACTTTACGTATTGATTTTCATATATATCAAAGGTTGTGGTTTTCTTTATCTCTACCACTTTAGATGGAAGATATTTCTCCCCTCTGATATCAATTACACCTCTATTAGATTTAATAAGATTGTTACTGTGCTTTCTTATATAATCTATACTATTTCTAGAGACCTTCTTAGCTTTATCTACACTTTTAATTTCTTCTATATTTATCACACCATGCTTAGGGTGATTTTCAACTCTCTTTATAGCCTTTTCTAGCTGCTCGTATATGTTCATCAAAATGCCTGTAAATTCTACTCCTGTTTGACTAGAAACCTCTTTTAAATGCACAGTTTGAAAAGTTTTTCCTAGAAAATCAAATACCAAAGAAGCTATCTCTTCATTAACTTCATTTAATATTTCTTTGTAATCTTTCATGTAATCCATCTTGGATGGAAAGACTTCTATGGTAAAGGTTAAAATCTCTTTATTGTTCTTTTTAATTTTAAATGTGGAATGACCTATATCTCCATTGAAACCAAAACTTCCAATTAAGTTATTGCCTATAGAAATTATGCAATCTCTAATTTCCTTATCTATATGATACAGCTCCAAAGGTTCCTCCGTATAGTTCTCAATAAAGATTTGATATATGCCATCTTCGAAAAAGGAAGGTCTCATAGAGCCGCTGTTTTCAAATAACTCTCCTTCATCGTTAGAAGTTTTAATTTGTGGATCATACATATTACTATCTACAAACAAATGAGCTTCTAAATTCAAGTTTGAATTTATATACTGAAACTTTTTGTTATATAAATTTCCTGTTATATATAGCTTAAAATCAGAGGTTTCAATATATAAAAGAGTTTTGTTAGAACCAGTACGTTGCAAAGCCATCATACTTATACCCTCTTAACATGTCTAATATTTTCGATGCGCTCTTATCGTAAATAGCATCTTTTAAGAAACTCTCTGCATCTTCCAAATAAGAAGTATCTGAAAATACCGCTTCCTTTCCTAAACAGAAGTTAAATAAATCTACTAAAACTTCCTTTATTATAGCTTCACTTCCACTTATAGCTGGCAGTATCTTCTGCATTATCTGATAGTCAAAAGCCACACTTTCACTTAAAAGTTCTAGCTTCTTGTTTTCTACCATATAAAATATAATTTCATCCCTAACTCTATAGGCAAAGTGCTTTCTAGCCTTCTTAAGTATGATATTTATTTTAACTATCTTATCATTAATAGAAACTGCATATTCTCTATAATCTTCCTCTATGTCATTTATATTTAAGTAATTAGTTTTGATGAAGCCGTTATCTACTTCCTCACTTGTTACTTCATCTATTTCTTCGCTATGAAGAAATAACTGATTTAAATCTACTTCAGAAAATTCTATAGTATTAGCTCTATCTAATACTTTTCTGCTGAATTGGAAAGTGGTATCATCCATGTTTACAGTGCCAATTATATATAAGTTTTCAGGTATGTATAGTTTGCTATAGTCATTATCAATAAAGTTGCTGTTAAATATATTGTCTGTAGTAATCTTATCTCCCTGTACTCTTCTACTTTCAATAAGACTTAGGTATTCACTTAAATAGTATTCTACTCTAGCCAAATTCATTTCATCTATACATACAAAATAAGGCATTGAACTATTTTCTAAAGCTTCTTTTATTATTTCCGTAAGCTGGCCTGGAATAAATTCATCATTTATGTTTTTGTAACCAAATAATTCAGTGCTGTCATTCCAGTCAGGTTTTACCGAAATCATTTTAAATCTTCCGTTATCAGTGTTTGCTCCTATGGCTTCTGCAAATAATCTTACAATTTTTGACTTACCTGTTCCACTGATGCCCGCTAGGATGACGAAGGGTTTTGTTTTTAGGGAGAGATAGAAGTTTTTGATTGAATCGGGGCTGTAGATGTATCCTTTTGATGTTATGTAGTTATGTATTTGATTTATAATTTCCCTTGGATTAAGAATAACCTCAACTTTAGTTCCTGGGTTAAACCCACTTACATATGCTTTATAATATCCCATAATTCTTAACAAATCCTTTTTTAAAATATTATCATCTGGCAAACTTTTAGGATCATATTCTATAGTTGCAATAGATCCTGCTTCATAAGATTTCCCTAGTTCTCCGTCCCCCAAGTATATTGGTGCTTTTAGGTACGTATCATCTAAATTTAGGTTCTTTCTAATATTATCTGCATTTCCTTTTAATTTCTCATTTGCTGCTTTTTTATAGTTATTAACGTATTCAGTTACACCTTGATTTAATGTCAAATATAATTTATCCATGTTCTCAGAAAATAAATAAACAACATATACACCTTTCTGCGTTGAGGTTGCAATTGATTTATCCATTATGGCAATCCAAGGAACCTTTGCCCAATTTCCCTGACCTATTGAGCCTTTTATTTCATACTTATCTTTATCTATAAAATCTAGCTCCTTTATATAATTAGGAATTTGATTTCTGATTATTTCACCTAATTTATGGCCTTTGAATTCTTCACTCCTTCTAGCATTTACATAGGTATCTATAACATATTGAAAGAACTCTTTTAATTTAGTCTCTTCCACTGTGGTTACTCTCTCCTTATAATATAGATTTAATTTTGAACTTAGTATGTCTTTAAGCTTTAACAAGTCTTCATCGCTTAAGGTTTTCCATAATTCATCGTTAAAGCATATGTATTCTTTGCCATCTATTGTTTCTTTATAAATATAACCTTGATTATTAATAACTTTATATGCATTTTCATTCATTACAGCTCTTACTGTTGGTACATCTAGCTTATCTATATTTTGAACAATTTTACTATCAATGTTTTCAACTAATAGGTTAGATTTGTTTCTTTCTATGTAGAAGTTTGCTATATCATTACAAACCTTATAATAATCTGATTTACCTTCATTATTTACGTTATTTATTAATGATGATAACAAGACTATCTTATAGGATTTTTGATAATTGGACCCTAGTGAATATTTATCTCCTATATAGTTAAAAAATCTACTTTTTATATCATCGCTTATTGAGTTATCATTATTGACACCAATATCTTCACTAGATATTATTAATTTCACTTTTACTACATTTGGCCTATCAGTCTTGTAAAATTCTATATATTCATCTATGCTATCTTGTGCCTCAGGACTATTCTCTTGAACAATCTTGTAACTTTTTTTAAGTTTATCTTTTAAATAGTTTGCCATCTTAGAGTTGCCGTTGTATCTTATCTGTAAGATATCATCTTTTCTATTTTGAGCATTTATGTTCCTTAGTTCTACTTCCTCTGAAAAGTCTTCAAATTCTAATGTTATTTTTTTTGCCCGACCTTGTGGGATCTTGCCTTCAGGAATAACGCTTAGGAAAGCTTTTCTATATTCAATTGGAATATGAATACCATACTTAAATAATGATAAATCTACTTTTTTTCTAGCTATTATATTTTCTATATTTGGTTTATCCCAAGTAGTCATTATAACGCAACTTCCTTTCTAAACAATAGTTCAATTGCAATTAAACTTTAAATTATTTGTGCAAGCTTATTTTAAAACTTATTTAGTTTAATTTTACCACACATATAGAAAATTTTTCTAAAATAAAGGAACATTTCTATTAATTTAGTATAATTAGCAAGCAGTAACGTCCAATACGTACTATCGGTTCATACCCCATAGCGAGAGGCTCACCCCGAACATGGTAGATATTCATATATAAAAATAAACGAATCCAGATAGATTCGTTTTATTACTTAAATATAAATATTTTATTGCTTTTCATTAGAGACTTAAAACAACAATATTCAAAAACTCAGGGATCTTATCTTAAATCGTTTATTTGATAAACCAAGTTGTGTTCATTTACTTTATTTATTTTCCTTTAAACTGATGTTTTTAAAAGCCTCATTTCTCAACTTAGCACCTATGGTAGTCTCTATAATCTTTCTTACTATGGTATCTTTTTTATCACTCTTATTTAAATGTACTTTTAACTGATTAGCTAATTCCAGCATATCAGCTTTTTTAAGGTTCAGGCTTTGAATATAATTATGAGCTTCTTCTCTATTATCAAATTGCTCAATTTCATTTACATAAGATTTTGTATTTACCTCTTCAATTTTTTCTATATTTTCATCTACTGTTAGCTCTTCATATCTAATCTTTCCCTTACCACTTAATATACTTTTACACTGTTCTTCTGTTAAGGATTCTAAAATCTTAGAAGTTACCTTTAAGAATAAAATAAATTGCTTTTTTACTTCACTCATCTATATTACCTTCCTTGTAAACTCTAAAGTAAGCTTTTTCAACTCATCAACTACAGTTATATGAGATTTGTGCGAATCTAATATAACAGGTACCCCATATTGAGGCGCATCAGCATATATGGTTTTATTTTCTCTAATCTTACTTTCAAAAATAGGTATTTTCATTTTTTGTATATTATCCAAATACTGCTCTTGAACAGAATATACTTTCCCTTCTCTTATGCCTACCATAGTTGGAACAACACCTAGTAATTTAGGCATTACTTTTTTCAAATCTGGGTTTTCATCTTTTTCTAAGTAATTGTTATAATCTCCAATTAGCTCTGTTATGTGTCGTTGCAATTGCTCTATCCCTAAAGTTGATAAGTAATCAAGTTTGGCAGGAATCATATAATAGTCACTTGCCACTATAGCTGTTTTGGTAACTATATTAAAGTTAGGGGGACAATCTATTAAAATGTAATCATATGAACTTTCCATAGAATCTATTCCTTTGGTTAAAAGAGAATACACTTCTAGAAAGTTATTTTTTTGCTGTCTTGGTGTAGCTCCTCCTAACATAACTGCTAGCTCCAGATCTACATTTATTAGAGCTAGATGAGAACAGATTAATTGTAAGTTCCCATTAACTATTTTATTTACTTCTTCTGGTATGATAACAAGTTTATTTAAATCCTTTACGTTTCCTCTTTCAATAAAACTGTCATACCATGTTTTTATTGTTTTGCTATCTTGATATTTATCCTTCCATGTGTCAACTTGAATAAATGAAAAAGTTAGATTAGACTGCGGATCTAGATCTATAGCTAAAACTTTTTTACCTTGCTTAGCTAAACCTGACGCTATATTAGCTGTTACTGTAGTTTTCCCAACTCCTCCCTTATAGTTTATTACTGATATTACTTTCATTAAAAGCCTCCTACAACTATTGATAGACATACTTTATAAATATTTTTATTTTGTTAAACTTATGAATAAATGTACTAAATATTACTTTAAGTTAGGCTTATATTATTCTCCTGTTTTTATCATATAGTTGGCTCTTATTCTGCAATTAAATTACACTATTTAATTGCAATTACTTTTATTCTAACTGTTAACCCGCACCTATAGACTACTAATCCTATATAAATACTTCGTAGCATATTAATTTAATTTCTTTATCATCTACTTTTGTTTCCTTTCCACCGCCATTGACCTCCACATCTTGTAATACTTTAATTAATTGATCTAGTAATCGTCCATCATCAAGTTCTTCAGATTCTAAGTCTTTTAATCTTTTAACTATTCCTCTATGCAACGGTTGATTTATTTTCTTTAGAATTAGTATTTTTTCATTCGTTAAAATACCTTTATATTTTTTATTTCTGAAAATTAAATCAAGTCGTTTTGCTATATTTTTCTGTATATAATTAATTTTCGGTGTTGCAACCTTATATTGTATAGTTTTTTCTATTTCCTGCTTTACAAAATTAAATCCTTTATCTAATATTTCATCTACATTAAAGAAAACATCTTGTTTTACAGGCTTAATTTTTGGAACTTTAACCGCTGAAATTATTTGATATATATATGCTCTGTTTGTAATAAAGTTCTTTTTATTAATATCATAAAATAGCCAAAAATCCTTTTCTCTTATTTTGTAGTATATATAAACACCTCTATAATTTTCTGATTTAACTAAAGAGTATATACCATCGCTTAATTTTATTGCTTTTTTTCTATTGCTATCATTCTTAAAAATTAGCTCTTCAAAATCACTGTATATATCCTCTTCTGATTTCAGTAAATCGTCTTTCTCCAAATCACCTATTACCATGCTATCTTCACTATATATTCTAAAAATAGTTTCTTTATCGTCATCATTAAACACTTTTTCGATAATCATCTCATTATCAGAAATAATTTTATTTTCATTACCTATAGTCTCGTTAATGTATTTAATCTTATCATTTAGTTTCTTAACTAAATTTAGTAATTCCTCTAGCTTATCATCAGGCATAAAATTGTATATATAAATATCATCAAATTCAGTAGTAATTCTATCTATCCTTCCTTCTCTTTGGATTATTATTACAGGATTCCAGGTTAAATCGTAATTAATAATTATGTTACAGTCTTGCAAATTTTGGCCTTCTGATAGAACATCTGTTGAAACTAATATATTTAGTTCATCTTCAATTTTTGCATCTACGTTGTTAGACTTAGGCGAAAATCTTTTGATTATATTCTGCTTTTCTTTTGCATTACAACTTTTACTATCTAATTCAGCTATATTTTTAAACTTATTAACTTGTAACTGATTATAAATATACTTTGCCGTATCTTTAAACTGTGTAAATATTAATATTTTCTTATCTTGAAGATTTTTACTAATGTACTTAATTAAAGTTTTCAGTTTTATATCCTTATCAGCAGTAATATCACTTATTTTATTAAGTATGCTTTCAAATATGTCTTTATCAGCGTTAACATTTTCAATTAATTCATTTATATCACCATCAAAATTAGATATACTAATTTTTTCGTATTGATTAGCCTCTTCGTTATCCTCAAATTTGAAGACCTTATATATGTCCTTTTTGCAGATTAAATAGCCTTTATCAATACACTTAAGTAATAATTCACAATAATATTTTTGTTTCCTTATTGATTTTCGGAATGCTTCTACTGAACTTTCAAATCTTTTTAAAAACATTATCTTTATCAATATTTTTGTGTATGTTAACTGTTTTTCTGTTAGTTTATCTTTTGTAATAATTGGTAAGCTTAAATTTTCTAGGGTGATTGCTATTTCCTGAAATATGTTATTACCATATACCCTTGCTATATCATACATAATTGTCTTTAGATATCTTTTAGGAAATTTGACTTCCTTTCCACTTATTAAAAGTTTTTGATCTTTATTTCCATATTTTTTTCTAATAAAGGCCTTACTTCTTTTAATCATAACCTCATTTAAAATATTATTAATTTCATCCTTATGTAAATCATGATTAAGAAAGATTTCTCTTAGATTAGTTATTCCGTACTTATCCTTAAATTCATCTTCTTTTATAAATAAAGTAAGTATATTATATAGATCCATTATTGTATTATTTATTGGAGTTGCTGTTAACATAATCATTTTTTTATCTGATGTGATTTTTACTAGTTCTTTAAATCTGTTTGCATTTTCATTTCTAAAATTGTGCACTTCATCGATAATTATAGCTTGTATGTTAGAATATTTTTCTAAATCTAAACCGTTTCGACCTATGCTTTCCTGCGTTACTATTTCAGCATATATACATAACCCTTCTATCTCATGCTTCCACATTTCTCTAAGAGATGCTGGACATATTACAATTACATTCTTATGCTCAGAACTTAAAAATTTCAATAGACCTTTAGCAATATAAGTTTTTCCAAGTCCAACACTATCGGCAATAATAACACCATTATAATTATTAAGAATTTGTATTGCTTTTTTTACTGCAAATAATTGAAATTGTGTTAAATCATCCAAATTTAATCTTTTTATTTCTTTAAAAATTTCATTGTTCTTTAAAAATGTATATAGAGTTTTCAAAATAATATCAAAAGGAGAATATTCCATTGTTTCTACTTTTATGTTTCTATCTATAATATTTAAAAGCTCCATGTTAAAATCTTCTGACTCATTCCAAATTAATCCAAACCATTCCTTAATTCCCTGTACGGCAGAAGGTTGGCTTAAAACTACATTTAGCTCTGTATTAACACCTTTTGATTCACTTGAACCTAATCCCCTTCTAGTAAAATTACTTGAACCAACGATAGCATGACTTTCTTCAATGTCTCCGTTATTATATTCAACGTCAAATATATAAGCCTTTGAATGGAATTTATCCTTAACATATATTCTAAAATCTATAATACCTAGTCTAATAAATTCAGCTAATTCGTATATATTTTGTTTTTTCTCCTCTGTTAAATTAGAAGACTCCTGTGATATAGAATTCATGATACTTGCCTTTATGGTTTCATATCCTTTATTTATTTCATTAGCTGTAATTCCATCAGTCTCGTTTCCTATTAAAATCTTAATTTCACAATTAGGTTTTATGTTCTCTTTTACAAGCTCAAAGCCACTAAGGTAGAAATAGCCTGTAGCTATTTCTACCTTAGTGGAATACTTTAAAAGCTTATTAATTGTATCCTTTAACATGTTAATTCTGTTATCTATTATTTCCGGTATCTTATTCATAAACACCTCATTTATTCTAAATTGATTCCATATAATTCATATACAAAACTATCTACTTGTTTCTGTATATGATCTAGTTTATAATCTGCCTCTACCCCACTTATTCCTTTGGTAAACTGTAGTTTTCTTAGTTCTATAGCTTTGTCTACTAGATCATTTACATATTTTAATTGTTCTTTATTCGGTATAATTATAGGAATTTTCCTAGCATCATTAATTTGGAAATGTGAAGTATTATTTAAAAATTCCTGTACAAATTCACTCATAAATTTTGAATTTATTAACGCAATAATGTACTTTTCACTTATTAAGTTATCATTGATCATATTAAATAGACTCATACTTAATACGTCATGAACACTTTTTCCTTTAATCCTGGACTTAAGATATATGCTATTTACATCGGTCCAACAAAATCCTTCTTTGAAATAGGTATCCCTATTTCTTACCACCGGCATACCTTTACCACTTTTTCCTGAGTTAACCAATAAAAACTTAACTATTTTCTTACTCCAATTAATACAATAAGGAGTATCTAAATACCACCTATTTCCTTCCTTATCTCCCTTATCATAAGGTACATAAACTCTATCATTACTACTAATACCGCCTGTTTTTTCTTCTTCATTCAATTTGTCTACATCCGCCATTTCGTTTTTACCTATTATTCTATAAATAAAACCTTGTCCAAAAATATCCTTTTCTATTTTTTCTTTAATTTCATCAAACAATTTCCTTATTTGATATTCACTTTTTTTACTTAGCATTTCTCTAACTTGTTCTTTTGTAGTAATATCTTTAAATTCAGGTCTAAGCTTTACTAGCCTTGACTTATTTAATTGATTTTTGATTAGCATTTCATAAAACTTGTTAGCTCTATTAATTAAAGCTTTTTCTGCTAATTTAGAACCTTCAATGACTCCTACATATTTCCCATTATCTCCTGTAGCTAATCCTTGACCGCCTTCTGTAATAAGCCCTAAAAGTGTTATGTCTCCTGGTTTTAGTGTTTTTCTATATTTCTCAATTAGAATATTATTTTTCTTAATATCCTTTGATGTTTTTATTTTGTCCCACCATACTCTATAGAGTTCATTTATCTTCATTATATATTTTTCATATATCTGCATATTTATATTGTTTGGTTTGAAGAAAGCCTTTAGTAAATTATTTCTAAATACATTAATGCCTATGTCATAAGATTTATCCCCTACACAATCATCTATATTATATATATTTTCAAGGTTTAATTCAGTAGCATCAATATATTTAAATTTATAATTTGATTTTTCAATTTCGTTTTTGACTATAAAAATAGCTGTATCAACCAAGGCTTTAAAAGATTTTGGCATATCTGCAAGTATCTTTAAATGTCTATTCTGTAATAACGCTCTCATATTTAGTTTAGTTTGTATTGTTAAAAAAGTATTGGAAGTAATAAAAGCTAATACCCCTTTGTTTTTAGTTAGAGACATTGATTTGAATACAAAATGATTATATAAATCGTCACTAAATTTGTACGTTAATTTTAATTCATCTTTATAAGAGAGTTTTTGAACTTCTTTGGTATTAACATACGGTGGATTGCCTATTACAATATCAAAACCTTTATTTGATGATTCAATAAAAACTTCTGGAAAATTAATTACCCAAGAGAAAAATTCCTTTTTATAATTTTCTAACATTTCCTCTATACCTATATTAGTTTTTTTATTATTAACAGATTTTAATATTTTAATTAATAAGTTTTCCTCGGAGTCTATAATCTTTTTTTCTAGCTTTTCTTTTTCTTCCATAGTAGAAAAGTAACACTTTTTATAATTCACAACTTCTTCTATTTCTTTTTTATAAATACTATAATCAAATAGACTAGTTTGCTGCTCTTCGTTAAACTTATTAATATTTGAATCAAAGTCCACGTTATGAAATCTTGATACTAAACTGTTCCCTTGCATTATTTTAAAATTCAAATTAGGAAGTGGTTCTATATCCGTTAAAGATTTGGCATTATATTCAACTGCTAAAGATAACCATAATCTTAAATGGGCTATTTCAACCGCACCTTCTTGTATATCAATTCCATAAAGATTCTCTTTTATTATTTGTCTCTTAATTTTATAAAAATCTATGTTTTTAGATAACTTTCTATATATAGTAACTAGCAATTGTAACATACCTAGTATAAAAGCACCCGAGCCTACTGCAGGATCACAAACCTTTAATTGTTTTAATGCGTCCAATATTTCATGCGATTCAATTAGGCTAGGGCTCTGTTCACTATATATATTTTTTTCTAAGTTATCTATAAAGTCATTTATCTTCGCTTTAGATGTTATTAAGCAGTTTTCAGTAAGATACTCTTTTAAAGATTCTTTACACATATAACTAATAATTGGCCTTGGCGTATAAAAACTTCCTGTGCTTTTTCTTTCTTCTGAATTAATCATATTTTCATATATCTGTCCCAAGAGTTCTGGATCAACAGCTATATCTGCATCATATCCCAAATCTTCTTTCACGGTGAAATTATACTTGTTTAGTAAGTTACCAAATAATTGCTCAAACACTTCGTTATCTAATTTTATATTTGTTTCTTTTTCATATTTTTTATGAGGCTGAAATAGTCCTCCGTTAAGGTAAGGAATGCCTTTAAAATTAGATGTCAAACTTGTATCAATATATAACTCTGAATTCTCGTATAATTTCTTTGCTTTTTTATCTCTCTGTTTTTCAGGAGTATTAAGACATTGAAAAAACAATGGTTTTAATATATTCTCATAGTAATTTATAGGATCATCCTTGCTTTCACAGTATTCAAACATATTAAACAAATAATTTTTATTCCCATTGAGCCATCCTTTCTTTTGTATAAAGTATAAAAAAATCATCCTACCTAATAACAATACAGCATAATTTTTTCTATCTTCCTTAGTATTTAAGCCTTTTAAATTATTTTGTATGTTTTCTACCTCTATTTTAAATTGCTCAAAAAACTTAGAAGTTACCTTTTCAGTATCAAAGGCTTTAATATGTTTTTCATGAATACTTTCAATTTCCTCTATGTCCTCTAAATTGATCTGTATTTCTTTTAATATTTGTTCTTCTGTAGTTGTGATACTATTAGAGTTAATAAATAGTCTTCTAATCTTTAGAGTTTCACTAGCAGCTTCCATATGATAGTGCAAAAAAGCTACATCTTTTTCACAAATAAAAACTAATAGGTTACGTTCTAGTGGGCTTCTGTTATAGAGTTTATATGCTATTCTATTCATCCACTCAGTTCTTAACTCTTCAATTTCAATAGCCCAAACTTTAAAACCATTTGTATCTGTTAATAAGTGCATTTTTCTAATATAATCGTAATTTAAACCATTTAAGGATTTATCAAAATTGTATATAGGATTATCTTTGTAGCCTGATTGCACAAAATAATCCTGGATGTCATTTAAGTTATCCAATTTTAAAAACAAATCTACCATCCTAAATAATTACTATGTTACAAGTATATTCATAACTTCTATAAATACTTACTAAAATTATATTAAAGTTCAAGTATTGATGATTTGACAACGATTACAGTATATATCGATGAAGCATGCACTTACTTCCCTCACCTACCTAAAACATCCACTTTTTCTTATAGCAATCAAAAACTTAAAGTTCTTATCATGGCCTGAGTTTTAATCCGAGATTTCTATTATGTCTTATTCTTGTTTTCTTATTAAAAATAAATGACTATCATTATAGCTGTAATGATAGTCATTTATCGTATTTCATAATTCTTGCTGTTATTATGGAACTGCTAATTATATGGATAATGGGAAGATTATTACTATTTTGAAACATCCCATATCTGTGATATAAAATCATTTTCTTTTTTATTAATTATATTTTGAATTTCATTTTTTTGTGAAATATTTTTGTAATACTTTGCTATATGATCCATATCGCAATATACTGTAGCCTCATTAATGTTAATACCTGATAGTTCTTCAATAATTCTTTTTTTACAATTAGAAGGAATAATAAAATGTGTAATATTGCAATTAGGCTCCATAAACTCAATTTCTGGCATAACTTCTTTATTTTTATTTATGCCAAAAAGAGCAAACAATCCATTCTGATGAACGATTCTATCAAATTCTTGTTTTGGCTTGACAAAAATAATTGTATTTTCCAAATGTTCAGGGTTAATTTCTGGTTTAAAAAAAGGCTTTTCAGTTCTGATTAAATGAACAAGTTTTTTAATATCTGTACGTTTATTAAATAATTTTATTACTTCATCTTGATTCTCAGTATTACGCTTAAAATCATTAATAGAAAAAGAATTTTCAGCAAATGCCAAATTAGCCAAAACACTAACAGTGTCGCTATCATAATATTTAAAACTACTATTTGGTACATCAATTCTAATAGTATCCGAATGTTCTAACTCTTCACTACTACAAGCCATATATAGTGCTATCAAAGGATTTTCACTAAAATCAAGTAATCTTGTTGGAAAAGCATGATGCTGTAAAACAGATAAAAAATCCAACGCTGATTTACAGTGAATAAAAAATCTGGGATACGAAGCAATAATATCTCGAATATATTCGCTCTCATTTTTCAAAATATGTTTATTTTGCTCTCTATAAATCCCTGGGACTAATTCATATTTCCAGTTTCCATGCCCTCTATAAAAAGTTTTGTATTCATCTGTTTTTGGGGAATATATTACCTTTTGAATAAATTCAGACAAGCATGTAATAACTTCTACCTTAACTGTACCAACATTGTTGTTAGTATTAGTTGGGTATATAACCATAATTCTATTGTCTTCATCTTCTTTAATATTAATATGTATACGAAAATTAACAAAATCCTCTTTTTTACTTAAATCTTCAACTTCTCCAATAAAACTTATCCTTGTAAAATCCTTATTAAAAACCTCGTTGTTGTCCACAACAACAATTTTGTTTTCAAGTAATCTAGAATAACATTCAGATAATACATCTTGAAATTTTTTTGCACATTCCTCATGTTCTCTAACTAGCATTTCATAATACTCTTCTTCACTTTCATTTTTTGATAACATCTTACTGTTTTTATCACGCATAATTGATCTCCTTATACCTTAATATTCAATTCTTCTTATTCTCATTATAGACACAACTTGTCTAATTAGATGAGTAATTAGAAATTTAGCAATTACAACAATAAATATCTAATACATCCTTTCTTTAAAATTTAATTATCCATAAATCGTCTATTTATTCTAATTTTAACTTACTATTGATACATTTACAAAGAAAGACTTGCCATATGCCGACAAGTCTTTCTACTTTCATTTTATTTAAGTATCTTTATGTATTAAATTTAAATATTCTAATCTTCTTCTACTGCTTCAAAAGTAGCCTCGTTTTCTTCAATTTTTAGTCTTAAGTAATCTTTAATTTCAGCAAGAACATCTGATATATCTCTAATTATAGGATTTTTCAATTCTAAATTTTCTTTATAAAAATCCATATATGATTTCTTTTGAAGTTCCTTCTTTGCCTTTCTGGCAGGTTTATCACTCGCTTGCTCTTTTGAATTTATAGGTATTAAATACTTATAAATGCTATTTTCTAAGTCAGCTAACAAATCAGGTGAATATAATATTAAGTGGTAATTTTGGAACCAATATTTCTCATCATTATTTGCTTTTAGAATATCAATATCTTCACTTCCAAATAATCCATCTTTTAAATAATATGAAATTAATATTTGATTATTTGACTTAAGCACAATATCTTTCTGTTCTATTAGTAAATCTGTAAAATTCAATATTTTTATTGCATAATAGAAGTATAATTGTTCATCATTAAACGATTCTTGAAGTATCTCTTTATATCTTACCTTGAAAAATTCAAGTAATCTGTTCTTATCAAAATCATTCATTATATTAAACTTATCAATAGCATATAGCATAGCTTCTGGAGAAAACTTAAAGATAAAGCATAACTGGTGGTAATCATAATTCTTAACCTGATATTTATCAAGATTTAATTCTCTAAAATATTTTGTTTTAAAGAAATTATTAATGAAGGTTTTCTTTAATTTATTATCCTCTAAGTTTGACATTCTATAAACTATTTGATTAATAAAATACAACTTATTATTATTTCTTCCTTCATCAAATCTTACATTACAATGAGCAATTACTTTTTTCCAATATCTTGCTACTAAATTATAGTTGTTAAAGGTTTCATAAGTCCATATTTCTTTTTTTGCATCATTTCTTTCAAGTTCATATTTTTCTAATACTTTATCAAAAATTTTAACTATCTTCTCATTATCATTTTTATTGCAGAAGAAGTAAAAATCATCAGAAAAATAAGAAAACTTACATTGTATCCCTAAGTCTTCAATTTCTTTTTCTATATCCTTACTGATGTTCGTTAAATTAACTTCTGCAAAATATAATGATAAGTAATTTCCCATTATCAAACCGTTAGTTGCCCCTAAATTCATGTTAGATAAAAATCGATCGCTATGTTCTGAAGGAACAATGTTATGTGTATATATTCTTCCGTAATATTCTTTTATATCCATTTTAATCAAATTATCGTATGTACATAAGCCTTCAAAATCTTCTTCCAACTGTCTATCATATTCTCCTGATGTAAAATCTCCTGTTTTAATATTTGTCGATAAACGTTTATGTGAATAATCCATACTTTGAATTTTGCTGAAATGTGGCATGTCCTTAAATTCTTCATATGCACGTGCAAAATTCAAGATATTAGGCATTTTAATGATACGATACTGATCATCTTGCTTTCTTACTCTAAAATTAAAAGGTGCAACCCAGCACAGTTTTTCAAGGTCAAAAGAAGATATATTATCTGGCAATTTAATTTTGTCTATATCTAAGAAATTTTTAACTGGATTTTTAAAATTATACAAATTATTAAGTTCCATCGCCTACGCCTCATTTCTTTTCATTCTATTTTTTAACTAAAAATTCGTTTTATTGTTTCCTTTAAATTGCAAATTGTTAATTGTGAGATAGTTAAAATAAATATAACTTATAAACTTTTTATCTTTTTAGATAATTATCTAATTCCTGTTATTAGCCTAATAAACTCCTTTTAATAATGAACATCTCTATCTTTAATTATTTCAAACTATCTTTTGGTATAACTGCATCTTTTAGTTGTCTCTTTATATTATTAGGATAATCTAATATATTTGAAAATTGCATTTTTTTAACCAATGTACCCCCACCTCCCTCATATGATAAAAGTTCATATAAAACATGCTCTTCTAAAATTTTTTCATTTATCTCATTCATTAATTCTCCAGTTTTCTTAAGGATATCTTCAATCTTTTTGATTTCAATGTCAGGTAATTTTTTGCTTAGTATAGGAACATTTACCTCCAAATCAAAATGAGCTATTCTCTTATTTCTGTGTAATTTTATTTCTTTACATAAGTTCTTAATTTCATCTAGCTTTTTTGAACAATTTGTATGTAAATCACTATGATCTTTTATTAAATCAACCAATTTATCTAATGTAAGATTTTCTTTTTCTTCTCCTCTTACTTTCGTACTTTTAGGATCTGTTATTTTACTTATATGCAATAAGATATCGTTCCAACAAGCACTTTGTACCAATGCAAAAAAAGTAGGTGCTACCTTATTCAGGAAATCAATATTTTCTTTTCCTGCTGAGTATACCTCTTTAAAATTTTTCCACTTTAAATGTAAATATTTTATTTCATAATCAATTGCTTCGTAGACTTCTTCAAATTTATTAGAATTCATATACATCCTCCCAATTTTAATTTTCTTAAATTATTTATTTTTCATTATTATATACTTTATTTTAGCTATCAAAAACTACCTTAGGTTGTAAATGTAGTCAGATTTTACTTATTACACTTAGCGAAGTCAATCTGACAACTTATGGATCGCATTACTTTAATACATGTCTAATAGACTTTATCAAAAAACTCTACTAATTCATTTTCTCAAACTTCACATTATAGACATTATATACATCACTGCATCTATCTACCAAACAATCCTCTTAACCTAGAAAACAATCCGCCCTTGCTTTTCTCCTCACTGCTTTCCTCACTCGTTACAGCCACCAGCTCCTTTATCTCCTCACTAGTTGCTAAATTTATATTTATCTTAGCCTTTATTAAATCCTCCACAATAGCATTACTCACACTATAAGTAACCTTCAACACGTCCCTTGCTCTTGTCATTCCCACATAAAGAAGTTTCTTAGATTCCTCCATACTATCTATTAATCTATCATTAATACCACAAATAAACACATACTTAAAATCTAATCCCTTTATACTATGAATTGTGGATATATTCACAGTTCCGTTATCTAACTTAAACTTCGACTTACTGTTACCACTCTTACTAATAACAAAATAAGGTATTCCCTTACTTGTAAAAACTTCCTCTAGAATACTTAAATAATTTATATCCTTATAACTACTGTGAATATAGGCTACACACATGTCTCCATAGTCTACTCCCGATTGTTTTAGTTTCATAACATCCGCTGCTATTTTACTTATCTCTTCATCAAAATCCTTGCAATGTATTAGATCAGGTTGTACACCTTCTCTTAAGCTGTTATCCGGTGTAATTATAAAGTTATTATCTTCTTCATTTATATCCTCTCTTGATAAACTACTCAATAAGAAAGTATGAGCAAAGCTAAGTATCTGTTTTGTATTTCTATAGTTTTCACGCATTATAGTTGTTCTACCCGCCGCTTTTATTCCTACTGATTTAAGGGTATACTTTCTGTTATATAAATTTTGCGCACCATCAGATGCCAGCATAAGGTGGCTATGTTCTGGATTTCTTAGCATTTTCACTATAAACTGAAGCCATTCTTTTTCAAGGTCTTGTCCCTCATCTATTAATATAGCGTCATATTTTTCTATGATATTTAGCATATCCTCCGATACTTTTCCTATATTCTGGCTAATATCTTTATCCCTAAACAATCCACTATTTAATTTTAGTGAGCTGAATATCTTATTTATCCATCCATGAAAATGTATAACCTCAACATTTTGCAAGTTATCATCAACTATAGAATTTCTTAAAAAGTTTGCAAGGGTTTTGTTATAACATAGCACTAGTATGTTCCAATCTCTATGAGCTTCTGCTAAATATCTTGCTCTGCATATTAGTACAACTGTTTTTCCACTTCCAGCTACCCCTCTTATAACTCTATGCCCATACCCTAATCCCTTTGCATGCTTCTCCTGATTCAAGTTCATTACCTTTAAAACAGCATCATTATCAGTAGATAACTTTACTTCCGTAAACAAATTACCTCTAACCCTGTTTATTACATCCTTTGATATTCTTCCAAATTCGAATTTAACTGGAATCATGTTTTTTAACATTGCCTGAAGTTTTTCTTTAATAAAGTTATCTTCAAGCTCCTTGAGATCATCTGCAAATATTACACATTGTTCATCTATGCTTCTTGAAAAAGGACTGGATAGAAAGGTTTTTCTATTTATTTTACTAAACACTACTCCACATCCAAAAGTAAAGCGCAGATTACTTCTGTAGTCGCCTTTATTTTGGAGCAATCCCTTGTCCTTTTTTAGTTCATCAATCATATTAAACATGTATTCCCTTGCTTGTCTTAGTGGATTAGACTTTGTACCTAATGTACTTAACGTATATGTATTAAGGTTTGCACTTTCTATAGAGCTTAATGCCCAGTCCTTTACTTCTAAAACTACGATTCCTAGATCTGGGCCAAGGACTATAAAATCTGGATATCTCCCATTGACCCTTAAATCGTACCAAACTATATAATCATTTGGTAAGTTATACTTTAATATTTTAAATAACCTTTTTTCTCCTGCCGTAGCGCTTTCTAAGGCGCTTATGCTTTCTGGAATCATTACTGCCATGTTAACACCTCTTAAACATTTAACAATATCTTCGCAAATATTAATCGTCAAATTATGGTTATAAAACTAACCATTCACTATATTGTACCATATAATGTGAAAAATTTGTATATTTATCAATTTTACGTAATAGGCTACAATATTTAGTAACATAAAATTTAAAAATGGTCCTTCACCAAAGTTGATGAAGGACCATTTTTAAATTGGCTTCCATATAATTATATTAATACCTTTACTAAAAGAGTAAATATAGAATTGGGGATACATTCGTTATTTATACAATAACTACTTATTCTCTAAATCATCGACAACCTGACTAGGTTTCTTATACACAAACTCAAAATTCCCCTTAGCCTCTATAGCCTTCCTAAACTCACCATAAAATCCATAACTACCTACTCCCATAACTTTAACCCAACACCTGGCCCTAGTCAAAGCCACAAACAACTCATTTCGGGTATTCATATCTCCTTCATGTTTTGCAACATTTTCTATTCCTAAAACATAAACCATATTCGCTTCATTACCCTTTGCCTCATATATATTAGCAATGGTAACTGCATCATCATTCCAGAACTTATCCCCTTCTTTATCTCTCCAATCATATTCTGTAACATTATTGCTTGGCGCCTGTGGCACATAATAATTTAAATCTGCCTTATTTACTGCTTTACCTATTTTTCCTCGAGTACTTTTATTACCAATATACACAATAAGTATCTGCTTCCTAGGGTTTAACTCGTGCTTCTCTATATCTTCTCTAATATTTTTAGTTAACTCATCATACAAGTCATATTCAGTATTAAAAGTTTCAAATTTAATTAAATCACCACTGAAATGCTTATTTATCGGATTAGGTGAATTTTCTACCGGTCTTTCTAATCTTACAACTTTACCACTGGCCTTAAAATCTCCTAAAACAACCTTATAGCCTATATCTTCCCAATCCTCTTGTCTTGTATAGCCACAGATCATACCTTCTGGTCTAAATAAGCCCATCCCGATTGCGTGAGCTGATGTTAGTATTAAGTGTGGTGTTCTATAGCAAACTTTCATTACTTCAGATTTTTTTATACCTCCTTCGTAGAAAGGACCATTTAATATCTCTCTTATCTCTTCATCATCACCGAAAATTTCTTTATTACTTGGGACCTTCATAGAACTTAAATTTTGCAATTCATCATAAGCCCATATTAGTCTCTTAAGTTTAGGTTTACTAGGATTGATTGGTTTTAAAGCCTTATATGCCATATAATAAAATGGTTGCGTTCCGTTATACTTAAGCCAATCTTCACCTACTAAATCTTGGCCTTCATCTATTAGTATAGCATCGTACATTTCATTGATATTTTGCCCTTTATCTTCCAATAGCTTTTTACATGCAAATAATAATCCCTCACTAGGTCCTAGTGATTTTCCTCCATTCAACCTTTTAACATCCTTTACATTTAGAGGCGCAACTCCATTATTCATAGCAATTTCTCTATATAGTCCTGTTAAATCATAACCACCCCATGCATGTAGTATTTTTAGATTTCCTCTTGGATCATATTTCGAAGTTCCTACACTGAACATTTTTATATATCTATCTACATTGCTTGTTATGTTATCATAAAGACTTCTTGTGAAGAAAACTAGTGCAATTTTATAATCTGGATACTTTAAATGCATATAAGCTGCCTTTTGGCATAGTAATAACGTTTTTCCTGATCCTGCAATTCCTCTTATTCTCTGTGGTCCTGGAGGTATTACCTTGCCTATTTTTTCCTGCTGAATATCTAAGTCATACATTTCTTCATCTACTGCTTTGCATATGCTAGCCTTTGTATTATCACCAAAGTCTACTTCTGTCTCTTTCACAAAAATATTTTCTCCACCTATACAAGACAGAAGTACTTTCCATTGATTATCACTTAAAGGATTTGCAGCAAACACATTTCCTGATTCTTCTATAGTTTTCTTCAATGCAGCTGGTGACAGATTATCACTAAATATTATAGGAGTCTCACCTGCTAGGCCAAATTTCTTACTTTCCCATTGTTCTTTTGATATAAAAGGTAACGCCGCTAAGACCTTTGTGTTAACCTTTCCATATATATCTTGATGATAAAGCCTACTCATTAGAGCAAATAATTGATTTTGTGCTTGCCCAATAGGATTTAATGTTTTTTGATAGAAGTCTTTTACTGTCCACTTATTGCCTTCGATTTTCTCTATTTGTTCTATTCCTATACCTTTTACCTCAATAATGATTATCCCAAATTGTTTATCAACTATTAATATATCAGGTTCTTTTCTACTTTCTCCTACATTAGAAAATAGCGGATACTTTGAGTAAGCAACACACTCTCTATTCCTAAAAGCATCTTTTACTTTCTGCCATACCAGCTTTTCTGCTTCTCCTCCTGGACCATCAAAGTTATCCCCCTGTATAAAGCTGTTCATTAATAGGCCCCCTAATCAATCATTACTTTATACTTTTATTAGATATGCCGACATAATATTACTTATTTTTGTGAAGTTGAAAGGAAGCCTTTTCAGACTCCCTAGCAAGCGGGGTAATTTGTACCCCATGAAGGAGTCAGACCCTATATAAACACTTGTTTCATTATGTTGCACATGCTTTCTAATTTATTAATGTTTCTTCAGTTTTACAGCATTTCTTATGAATATAGTTTTCATATCCTTCAGCCTTACAAATCTCGTCTCCTTGATAAATTGGCTGATTACAAAAGTCACAGGTATTATTATACATAGCTGTCTTTTCCGTATCTGGAATAGCTACAGGCTTTTTCTTTTTCTCCACCTTCTGTATTTCCTTTATCTTTTTCCTAATTTCCTGTCGATTATTGCTGCATATAAGCCAATTAATATAATAGTCCAAGTTTCCTTTAAACATAATATCTGCCTTTTTTTGTGCTGCTTCTATAACATAGTCATCTAAGGTTACAGTAAGACGCTTTGTTTTAGACTTAGACTTTCCCATATAATACTCTCCTACTAACTTGCTGGCTACTAGCAGAGTATGCATAGACTATGAAATTTGTTACAAAGATATTTTTAAAAAGCCCCTTCTGGTTTTATTTACGCTGAAGGGGCTTTTGAATTTATTCTTTTTTTGCTCTACACTTGGCATATTTTCGTCCAACTTATAAATTTCAAACCAAAAGGGCTCAACCTGAACACTTACCCTGCCCAAAAAATAAAACACTTATATATCAGGCGGGAATCAAAAGTTCCCGTCTTGTGATTTATGCTCTTAGCTTGTAATTCTTCAGAAGCTTTCAGCTTAACTAATACACTTGTTTTACTATTTAACAAACTGTAAATCAGTCGCATCCTGCAAGCGTAATACATATTCTAATACTAGAGGTGATACAAAAGTGAATACCATGAAAAACTCTATGGAAATTAAATCCAAGAAATGTTCCGCAGAAACAAATGCGAGTACCCCTGTTGTTCAATGTATAGGCCGCGCTAACTCTGTACAAGATTACTTGGATATAATAGATACAACATTCAAAAACATTTGCCCAATTAATAGAAACTGCGAATTGTGGTATCGTGGCCAACCACAGTCACAATTCAATCTAACACCGAAAATCGCAAGGTCACCCTTAAACCCTAATGACGAAATATTATTTCTATCAAAATTTAAATCTCTCGCAATACCTGATGTCCAGTGTCTCCCATCATTCCCTATTCCCAACGGTTCTGCAGCTTACTGGCACTGGCTGTTCCAAATGCAACACTATGGCGTACCAACTAGGCTGATGGACTGGTCCCGTGATGCATTTGTAGGCTTGTTTTTTGCCGTTACTCAAGCACCTGCCGATGTAGGAAATGATGCGGCAGTATGGGTACTGAACCCAGTAATATTAAATAAAGCTTTTTCATTTCACAGCTTCGTAAATCCGGGGTATATACCAAATGTGGATGAACCAGTGGTGGACTTGTACTTTGGCCCTAATGCGCAAATACTTGAAGCTACAAAACCAGCTGCCGTAATTGGCCCTATGAACAACCCTAGGATAGTAGCCCAGAGAGGAACCTTTACAGTATTTCCACGTGTCGCAGATGTTACAGCTCTGAACCTATTCTCTGACGCTTCTAATTATTTGGTAAAGATTTGCATTGCTTCAGAAAGCATTAATTTCATCAAGAAACAATTAACACGCTATGGAATAACAAGATTTGCCTTGTTTCCAGATCTCTGCAATATTGCAGATGAGATTAATCTCGAGCTGATGCAGGAAGGACAGATACCTTCATCTTAATTTAGGATATATTTTTTGTTTACTACTTTAAAAGCTGTCCCTAAGTTTTAATACTTAGGAACAGCTTCATTTAATACTGGAAGAATCTTACTAAACATTTCTGACCGTTCACCTTTCTTAGTATTCACTAACCATTGGTTAATCTCATCAGAGTCTGTGGTATCGCCAAACATTATTTTTTGTCCTCCTATTAATCTATGGAATATCCTAGTAAATGTTATGCGAAGAATTTATTTAAAAAATTCTAGGTTAACAGCTTTTACTATAGCCTCACCTCCAGTATCATTTGGATGAAGATGATTTCCGCTGTCATAATTAAATTAAAAGGGGCTATTACACTAAAAAATTAGTGCGACAGCCCTTTTCTTTTCTAATTTTGTCCTTTAACTTTCAATATCCACATCAATATATTCATTCTCTTTAGCAGATTCTTGAAGAAGGTTTATAATGGACTCTCCATAAGTGCCTAGATTTTTTGTTATAGCTGATGAATTATATATGATAATTTTTTTAAAGGATGAGTCTGTTGAGAGACAATCCCACAAAGCGTCTAAATTTTCACCATAGTAATCAGGTAAAGCTAACTTTTGTTTTAAATAGGCATGAGTTGAAGCTTTATCTAGCATTTCATCTCCGTTTAATCTAATTTCTTTCACGTACTTACCTCCTTAATATAGCTTCTTAAAGGTTTTATAATGGTCATTAGTATAAAAAATGAGACCATCACTAGAATAAATTATTCTCTCTTCCCCACGATAGCCGCCTTTATAATTTATATCACATTCATAATACTTACGTCCACTTGCCTTTGGTAATAATCCTTCCATATTACCAAAACTATCTCCACCAATAGACTTTTGTTTGGTTACTTGCCAAAGGTTTCCCTTTGAGTTATCCCAACCTAACTTTTGGGC
This sequence comes from Clostridium sp. CS1-1, assembly GCF_056135525.1. Lineage (NCBI taxonomy): Bacteria > Bacillati > Bacillota > Clostridia > Eubacteriales > Clostridiaceae > Clostridium > Clostridium sp. CS1-1. Next base: position 2,536,069 of record NZ_CM148680.1, read on the forward strand.
TTCTGCCTTTTTAATATAGTTAGGTGGCAAGGTTTTGAATTCATGAATGTATGCTGCCACTTCGTCCTTAGTTGAATAATTTTGCCCTTTCGTTACTTGAACTTTACTAGTAACCTCTTTATTAGTTGACTGGTCCTTTGGAATTTGTTTTACAGATGTTCCATCTTTTGTAGTAGATATATTTGTATTAGGTGTCTCTGCTGGAGCTGGTGTTTTAGCTGCTTGACATCCTGTTAATATAAATATAAATAAAACGGTGAACATTTTTATTAACCAATTATTCCATTTATTATTTTTATGCATATACTTTCTCCTTACTTATTTATGTATAATTAAAACTTCAGCTTTATTTATTCATTTGTTTTTTCAAAATATAATCCAGCAATGCTGCGCACCCCTCTACAATGTCGTCATAGGTTTCATCAAAATTTCCTGTATACCAAGGGTCAGCAATGTCTCGAGAATGTGTGCAAAAATCAAGCAATCTATGAATCTTACCCTCTTTATCATCTCCAACAATCCGTAAAACATTTTTGATGTTGTAGCTTTCCATACAAATTATATAATCATATGTTTCGTAGTCTTTTTTGGTAAGTTGAACTGCAGTCTTTCCCTCACAAAAAATTCCTACTTCACGCAACTTTCTTTTTGTACCTGGGTGTACAGAATTTCCTATTTCTTCTCTACTTGTAGCAGAGGACGCTATGTAAAACTTGTCCAAAAGATTTTTTTCTTTTAATATATGACGGAATACAAACTCAGCCATTGGGCTGCGACAAATATTACCATGACATACAAACATTATTTTTATCATATTTTACTACTCCTTATATAGTATATATTTCTACACACCGATTCATTTAACTTATTTTATACATAGGCTATATAATCTATGTAGTTTATAATTCATTATTTTGTTTATAACTTTTGATTCGTGAAATAAGAAGATTACGACTCTCCGTACCCACCAGTGAAATGTAAAAATTCTATTTTTTTAACTTTATAATTGCTTATTACATTGCCTGTTTCTTTGTCATATAGATTACAGCCCACACTAGTATAAATCATAGCATTTTCGTTATCAAGAATATTTTCATCTAATTTATACTATAGCTTATTAGCTTGTATGGTTGCTTATTTTACCATTATTATATCTGCTATCATATTTTTTCTTTTTTATATTTTAGTGCTATATATTTAACTAAGTCTATTCCATAACTTATTATACAAATTATTCCATAACTTATGTAGAGAAAATTAATAGCCCACATAGATTTTATTGAAACATCGGTCGCTGGATAATGAAATGTATTTAATATAAAATGAATAATCGCACTTGGCAATATACTTCCTGTATTTGCAGCTATACATGCAAAAATAAACCCACCACTTGCTTGTAACATTCCTTGAAATCCTAAAGGTGCATGTATTATCATAAAAAGAAATGATGAGAAAAATATAGCAAAATTTTTAGAATGGCTTTTAGAAAGAATCGCTATCATAAATCCCCTAAATATCAATTCTTCTACTATGGAAGGTCGTATATTGTTAATCCATAAAGCTACATTGATTCCCCTCGGTGGTACAATAATAATATTGATTATTTGTATAATAATCAATATTAAAGTCAATACATAAGCTTTCTTATTACCAACGACACCAATTTCCTTTAGGAACTCCTTATAGTTGCTTTCATTTACTCCTAAATATGGTGGAACAACTCTGAGAAAAATTATTAAAGTTACAATAATAGCTAAAATGCTACCAATCATTGTGGGGACATAACTTTTTAAAGTTGTTGGAGCTATGATACTACACATACCATAACTTATAGCAGCGGTTAAATATACTATAATCCACTATAGGATAAAATATATAAGACTTAATTCTATAGACTCAGATTTTGGATATTTGAAAATTTCATGATTATTTTCCATACTACTCTCCATATTCTGCATTAGGAAATTATTTTATTTATAGTAATAATAACAAGTAATGTTATTCATTAATTAATATTAAAATTGTACCATATTTTCTATATAATTATGAAAATATATAGAAAATGTGGAAATTTTCAAACACCATTATTCATGCATTTTGGTTCAGTAGTTATGTTGTATAATGTGCATAATTAGTCTTAAAATAAGGCATGTATCTGTACTATATAATGGAAAGACAACGTAAATTAGGCATTTAAATCTAAGAATTACGTCGTTTTAAATTACAATTCCGTTTTAACTTAGTACATTAAACAGACATAAACTTCAATAAAAACAAAGCCTATATCAGAAGTGGCACAGGCTACTAGTTTATTAATTATAGTGATATATATGCTTATGTTTATTATATCAACTACCCATTATTAGCCTTATGAGGATGATAACAGCATGTCCTATTATAGACATAATGTCTCATAAATTGTTTCTATTGATTTCATTATTCTACAAATTAACTAAAAATCCTTTAATATTTTAAAGTTCATTATTATAAAATAAAGCAAAAATAAAAACACTCGTAAGAAAAGCAATCTCCGATAATCTTATGGGTATCCCAGTATCAATAATTTAACTTTATATTTACTTTAAGTCCAGCTAGGAATATAATCTCTGCCTCACTATCGGAATCATCTTAATATAACTTAAAGCTTTAAGCATTAGCCCGTATGTCATCTTGCTTAATATCCCCTCGCTCTTTGTCAGCCTAATTAATTCAGTTACTCTGTATTTTTCAAGTACTTCTTTACAAGTTGTAGTCTGCTGCTATTCCTGATCTTTGCAATTTGATTTCATGCTCTTATAAATATCTCCTATAGAACAGCATCTTTTATACTTAATCCATTATAGCACGAGTTTACTCCAGCTGATTTATATCTCCTATCTCTATACCTCTTTTATTCTTAATTCTAGTATTTCAAGAAATAAAAAAAAGCGCTAATTAGTTTTAGCGCTAAAATATAGTTATTTTTTTGTTCTAAAGTAGCTTCATTATACTTTAGAACACTTCTTATTGTTATATATGATGTATGTCATAAATTGTTCTAGTAACAACTGTTTCCTCTAGTAAATTAAATATACTTAAGCCATGGCCAAGTCTTTTCTTTCTTAAGACGTCCATACAAGCGACACAAAGGCCACAATGAAATCACTACGAAAATCCAAAGTAGATAAATTATAGATAATTGGGTAACTTTAGCAGTTACAAATAGGTTAGTTGCTGATAAACCGAATCTAGCTAGTCCACTTAAAATTAATAGAAGACAAATATAAGGCAGATGAACAAGGAAGTAGAAAAGAGGTACCTTACCAAAAGTGATAACAGGTTTTAATATGCGTGGTGTCTTTCTTTCCAGAAGTCCAAGGAGTATTATAATTGGTCCTAATGTCATAAGTAAGTACAGTAGTGATGGTGGATATTTCTGACAATTAATAAATGACAATGCTGTGAAGAGTCCACTTTTCTGAACGGTCCAAGGCTGTGGATCACCATATATGTTGCTTGCTCTTAGAACAATGAAAAGGACAGTTAATATAGCACCAATACGGATGAGCATACGACTACGTTCGGCCTGTTCTCTTGAAAATAATTTTCCGCAAACATACCCAAGCGCCATCACGCCAATCCAAGGTATCAATGGATAGACGACTAAAACAACTGTTGTATTTGAAAAAGGAAGTAAAGTTGGGGCATGAAGAATTGTCCATAAATATTTAAGACTTATCGGACTGTTGATTTTAATGGCATCTAGTGTGTTGTGACCAACAACCATTACAACACCAAAGGTGAATATTAAATAATCTGGTAGCCAAATCAACACTGCAAGGACAATCATAGAACAACCCAATGCCCATATTACTTCTAATAGAATCATATTTGGTGGAAGCGGTACTTTCATAGCTTGTAAGTTAAGCATTGCAGGTATAGATAATATTTTCGACAAATAGAATACTTCTAGCAAAATTAGAACAAAACCACGGGTAAGAAGATATTTACATAGTTGTTTCTTTGTTTTTCCACGGAGAACTGATAAATATGCTCCTACTCCTGCAAGAAAAACAAAAGTTGGCGCGCAAAAGCCTGTAATCCAACGAGTCATAAATAGTGCAAAGCTTGTGTGGGCAGGATCGGTAATAGATAACGGGGTATCATGCCAAAATTCACGTACATGATCCAGCGCCATAACCACCATTATAATTCCACGTAAGCAGTCCACGGATAAAAGCCGTGAGTTATTAGTATTTGTCTCACTTTTCATTCATTAACACCTCCAAGTTTTAATATAAATTGTTTAGCATCAGTATACCCTCCATGAAATGCAAAGTAATATTGATAAGCTTGAAAATAGTCATCTTCAAAAATGTCTTGCTTACAATAGTTTTAAAATTCTTCTGAAATGTATATTCACCTTAAAATAGCAATATGACTACATTTGTTTTATAAAATGACTCTGTTTAAAACCATTGTTGATTTTGTGAAATTTTTAAGGGTACTATTAATGGTTCACCTTATTCGTACTTTAAGAACATTACGAACTATTTATTAATAAATTTGTTAATTGTTATATTATAAGTAAAAAACAAGAAAACACCAGTCATTACCACACCACTAACCGTTAAAAGCATTTTTTCCTTATTGCTCAAATCAGTTCTATTACCAATCAATTTTTTATTAAAAATAGAACTAATAATTAAAAAGAACCAAATCATATAGATAGCCTTTTGGGTATATAAATATGCACTTAAAAGTAGAGTAAATAAATAAAGTAATATAGAAGTTATTATTCGGTTTTTATAAATTATTGATTTCATAATATCAATCCCTTCATTAAATTCGCAATATTCTACGATTGCTTATATATTTTGCCTTAATAAACAAACAATTTAAGAAGATTACGTCATAAACTATTCGTTATTAATCTAATTTAAATTTCTCATTTATCCTGGGAACAACTTTAATTTGGAAACTATCCTTAACTCTCTCATTAATTAATAAAGCACGACAAGTATCATTTTCTGCAATCGGATAGTTTTCCTCGATTGATAAGAGGTATGTATAATCCTTTATATCCTTACCCTTTTCTAAAATAATACAAACGTAATCATAGTAATTATTTTTAATTAAATTTACTAATTCATTAGTGTCTTTTGGTGAATACCAATATATATTCTCACCATCATCTGGAATCCAATAAATGATATGCTCCCTGCTTATTGCAATAGTTCTGTTTATAACAAACTCTTTTTCTTCATTACTAATACATAGATTCTCTTCGTCAGAGAGAAGCCAACTTTCATTAAAGGGAAATAATATTTGCTCGTTATCAGATGAAAAGCATTTTAGGAACTCTGCTTGTTTTTCACTATTTAAATAGAAATTTAGAACCACATTATTTTTAATCCTCAAGCAATATCTCTTCCTTTCTAAAATCGTTTCTTACGCAATTCTTTACCACTCCGACGCAAATCATTAATATTATAACATCTTTTCTTACTGGTTATAGCATTTCTTATCGTTTTTTACTTGCTATCTTATAATCTTCAATGTTAACAACTCTGAATTCATATACTTACCACCCTTTTCAAACTTTCTAAAACAACCCTTATACTTCACATCGGGATAAAAAGTAGCTTGTCTCGCATAGCCCTCAACCAATAAAATAGCATTGAACATCTTACACCTTACCTCATCTTCGCTAATCTCCTTAGGTATTTCAACCCAAAGATACCGTAGTAATCTTCCGTAAATATCTCTGTCGCTTATATCTTTCTCTAAGTAAACTACCTTACCGAGTAACTTGTCCTTAGTATAATCAGAAGCCTCCTTTCCATAAGGCTCTTGCTTCACTGTACTTTCCGGACAGTTCACCCCTATAAGTCTAACTCTCTCTTTCTTACCATTGTCCAATTTAACTACTACTGTATCACCATCAATATGAGCATATACAACAGCTTTTTCAACTCTCATAAAAATCCCCTCCATAAAATGTTATCATTATTAAGAAGGAACTCTTTTTGTTAACAAGATGAAAAAAGTCCCTTCAGCTTATATCTACGCTGAAGGGATTTTTATAGGAAGTATATAAATTATTAAATTTAACAAAAAAGAATAAAAAAGTCACATAAGGTTCAATCCTCATGTGACTTTTCTAATTTTAAGAAATTCTAATAGAGTTAGCTAGGTTATTTATACTAATTGTTAACCCTTCAAGTAATATATACACACTTAGGGTAGTAGTAGGCAGGTAGCAAAACAAATTTATCCTGTTATTTCTGTGAATTAAAACATATTGCTTAAACACTAAGAATATTATGTTATATATTCTGTGAAAGGAATGAATAATATGAACAATTTATATCCTATGTGTGATACCTGTAAAATGTACTCATGCCCTAACTGTGTTTATAAACCAATGTATAACTCGTACTTATCGAGACAATTCACTAATTATATAAATAATAAGGATAGAAAGATAACAGATTTTATCTCTACATTAGAAGAAAGAGGTTTTATTGTTCAGGAAGGAAAACTGGAGTATTTAGACATACTGAAGCTAGTTAGTGAGGGTAAAATTGACAATGCCTTTGCGAACAATGCAGGTGCTCCTTATGCAACTTATTTCCTTCCACCGGCGCCAAATCAAAATCCATCTCCCGGTCAGAAACCTCCAAAAGGATATAATCCTCAGGTTCCTAATAATTATCCAGCTAATATAGAATACGCAGCACCTGGAATGGACTATAAGCTGCGTGCTGACGAAGCTATTGTATTAATCGGAAAGACCCCTCCGCCTGCTTATAACTTTAGTTACAGAAGTTACCTTGGATTTGTAGAAAACAAACCGTTAAAAGATTACAGTGATGCTATTACGGTAGGCAATGACTATACTGGTTTTTACCACGCTATCACTGCCAGCTTAGGTGATCAAATCAATAATCGTCGTATCTGGACTGATAATACACCTTATGGGTCCCCTGGAAGTCCGTTTAGCAGTTCCACCATCATCATTACAACTGCAGACAGAGGCATTAATAGACATATGCGTGATGCTCTAGTTGCTTCAGGATTTAGCCCAGGTATTATGAACGATGACAACATCCCTATGGGAATGGTTAACATGGGGCTTGAAAAAGGAAAAGATACTTTCTCGTTTATTATGAGGGCTGCAATTTGGCAAGATCATGATGTTGGCTGGGATTATATCAATAACCTAGAAAACTATGTGAAGGTATTGCGTATTACTCCAAAAATGCCTTATCCTTATCTAAATCCGTGGCCGATACCAACCCTTAAAATGCATGAAACTGGCACTACTGAATTTCAAGTTGTTCCTTATGCAAGGAATGAACTAAACTACCTGCGAAATGAGATTATTAAGAAATATGGAAATGAAGAATATAAACCTATAGATTTGGATTCAAAACTCTGGATACTTGATGGTTATGAGGGAATATTACAGGATGTTAATGTGTATTATGATAACAGAGATGGCCTCTATATAAGGACAGATAATTTCCAATTAGAAACTGATGAGGATTTTGTAATAATATATGGCGTTGACCACGCACAAACTGGATTCGCAACATTCTTCAACATTAGTTTTTACGGCGAAGAACTCTGGAACGGTGTTGTGGGAGCCAATATTACAAATGAGTTAAGGTACCCTGCCACCGAGTATTTCCCTAAAGGTTATATGAACTCAAAATACTATTATGCTGTAAAAATGGCAAGAAAAGCTAACGAAGGTAACGAAGTTATAATACCTTATAGTACCGGTAACTCCGCTGGATCAGCATATGGCGTTGATAACAATAAGGACGCTTATGTAGGCTTTAGGGTTTATGCAAATCCAAAAACAAATGTTGCCCCAGCTATATTTGATACTATTTGGAGTCACGCAATCTTATTTACAAAAAAGAAAAAACAATAAGAGGATAATATAAAGAGCCATATGCGGGAAATCTGCCCGTACAGTTCTGTGGAGGTTTTGGGGAAGTAATTCCACAATTCTACTCGACCTATAACGAGATGCTCATATCAAGCTTACTAATACTATTTTATGGATTATTTTTTAGTTTAGCTTTTTATAAAAAATGAGAAGTAGCTTTTATCGAAACTACTTCTCATTTTTCCTACATATTCTATGATTGTCTATAATATTCCTATAAACTTAGCTACAAAGGTATTCTTTAATATTATTATCATTTAGTCTTTTTGCTGATTAATATGGAATACCAATTTATCCTCTTATTTCTTTGAGTAAAAGCACATTGCTTAAACACTAATCATATTATGATATATAGCCTGTGAAAGGAACGAATAATATGAATAGTCTATATCCTATGTGTGATATCTGTAAAATGTGTTCATGCCCTTAGCAAATTCGCAATGCTCATTAGTATCCTCGGGGGACGTTAACAATTTGTGAACACAACTTTAAAATACAATTAATTTTGAGCTTCTTTAAATCGATACAATTTAAAATAATGGTAAAATTTTAAAAATAAAATATTTTCAACAAAGTGGCTTAGAATAAAACTCTAATGCTACTTTCTTTTTGCTACTATAATAGTATTTCAAAAGATTGACTTTCTTCACTAAATTTTCTCATTATAGTATTCGCTTAAATACAATTAAAATATTTTTAAGTGCTAAATTTAGCATATATCTTGCATATATACATATTGTATCAACATATTAATCATAATATAGCAATATTATTGGGAAGATATATGAAAGTTAAATATGTACCCGTACTACGATACATAAGAGAAGAAAGAAAAGCTCTAATAAGTGTAAAAATATCAAGGAAAATACTTCCTTTGCTAGAACTGGTGAATGAGAGAGCTGCACAGAAAAGAACAGGAAGCTTTCGTGATACCTATTTAAATGACCTTTCTAACTTTAATTATCCAATACTAATAGACATACCTATCTACATGAATTTAAATAAAGGAACACGAGATAATGTCAAACTTTTTTTAAGCAAGTTTAAACAGAATCCTTCGTTGAAAATTGATTATTATAGGCTGTTAGAATTCAACAAGAACATTATTCCTATTCTTTCTTATGATCCCAAAATGTCTTACACCACTGGCACTTTCGTAAATGATTGTTTAGAACTTAGAAAGAGTTTTAACACAATTGGATTCCGTATATTTAATACAAAGTCTTTTCAAACTATGCTTTTGGAAATAGAAAAAATTATTAGACCTGGTGACTTTTTAATTCTAGATTTACAAAAAACTTCACAAAGTGATATGAAACCAAAACCCATAATTCATTTAATAAATAAATTAAAATCCTATATTGGATTTACTTCCATTATTATTAGATCGGCAATTAATCCAGATATTATATATAACAAAATGAATCATGGTAGCATTGTAACCAAGGCAGATAACTCTATATTGAAAGATTACTATAAGCTGGGATTTGATGCATTTGGTGACTACGCAGGTATCAGAAAAGATCCAACAATTTCAGGTGGTAGAAGCAATATACCTAGCGCAGGATTTTTATACTATTCTTGGCATACAAATAGTTACATCGGTTTTAGGGGATGCCTTCCTAACTATAATGAATTTATTAACTATATTAAACCCAGTGTAATTAATTCTAATTATTGGAGTCAATATAGTAATAAACACCACACTAATTGTCCCGGATGCACAGGAATAATTTCAAGTTTAAGTACTAATACTTGGGATTGGAAGAGATATGCTATACAGCACTATTTATTTACAATGGATGAGAACTTATAATGTTTTTAATTGTACGATTAGTTCTTCGTGCTTTGTGCTGTACACTAGTTGGCCTGGCTTACAATTAATGAATTCTTTCATAGCTTCTTTTCCATCAACAATTGCCTTAACAATTGCAACTTCATCAATAAATTCTTTGCCATCTTGTATATGTGATTCTACGATTTCAAACTTTACAAATTGTTCTGGATAAAGTTCTCTGACTTCTTGCCATTTCACTTTGAATCACCTCTTAATTTAAAATTTCGATCAATTAATGTTGTTATATTATAATCTATTTAACTACTATAGAGTTTCCCTTTACAATAACCTCGGAAAATTGCATTATGCTGTCCAAATATGGTAAACTTGTCTAGAAGAGAGGTGTTACATATGAAAAAATTAATAAAAGTTGTTGGAGCTGTTATAGAAAACAAAGATAATGAAATACTATGTGCTCTTCGTTCTCCAATCATGTCCCTTCCAAACATGTGGGAATTCCCTGGTGGTAAAGTAGAAAAAGATGAGAATCTAAAAGAAGCTATAGAAAGAGAAATACAAGAAGAGCTAGGCTGTAATATTGAATTTTCTAGTGTTTTCAATGACAACACTCATGAATATGATACTTTTATAGTAAATTTAATTACTGTTAAATGTAGATTAATATCTGGTACTCCTACTGCTAATGAACATTCTAAGCTTATATGGTTAAAGAGAGAGAACTTGCTTTCTTTAAAATGGGCTCCTGCTGATGTCCCTGCTGTTAAACAACTGATATCAGAAAAGGTATAGCAGAAAACCGCTATACCTTCTTCAATATACAATCTTTTCTTTATACGCTCTTTTCCATCAATAATTTTAACTTCACTAATAACCTCTTTTATATTAATCAAAATACTGTCTTAATTCCTCAATTGAATTTATATCAAAAATATCAACTGCAATTATATCTAATGTTTCTACTGGAAGTAATTTTATTTTTTCTTTATATTCATTAGGTATCTTCTTAAATCTTTTTATCAGCTGCATTATCAAAATTTCCGCTTTTCCTTCATCTCTACCTTTTTCTCTGCCTTTTTCTATACCCTCTTGTATTAAGCTTTTACCAAGTTCAGTCATTCTTATTTCCTCCTTTACTTTTTCTAAATCTCTCCCACTTAAGAATTTACTTGCAAAAGCATATAGTATTGATTGTACATCATATATGTACTCCTTATTTAAATCTTTTACTATTCTTATAGCATTAATTATTTTGTCTACTGTACTTATTCTACCACCCATTATTGGAGTAAAAGTTAACGATATTATATCTTCCTTTGTAACATCCATTCCATATTTTATCTTTTCTAAAATGTCGCTATATACCTTATCTCCATCCTTTTCAGACATAGATATTGTATTTACCCTATATTCATTTATTCCCGTTACTAAAGTGTTGTTTGGATTTTTAATATTACCTGAGTAAACTACATAAGTAATTACATCTTTTCCTGTTTGATGACTTAACAATGATTCATAAGCTCTGAATCTTCTAAGATCTATATTACCACGATCAGTAGTCTGAAATTCAAAATGTATAAAGTTATCATCTTCCATTAAAAATGTATAATCCATAAACATATTTTTAGTTTCTAAAACTACTAATTCAGTAGGCCCAAGTTCTTTAACCTTTTTATTTATACCAAAGAATTTTAGTCCTTCATCAGCAAAAAGATCCATAGCTCTTTTCATTATTAAATCTTCATAATGTACAGGCTTCATTGGTTCACCTTACTAATCTATAGTGTATCTTCATTTTAATTGATACAATTAAATAGTTCAATAAAATAATTATTGTAAAGTGTAAATTAATATCAGACACTCCTACGGATAATGAACATTTTAGGCTGATATACTTTCTTTGAAATGAGCTCCTGCAGATATCCCTGCAGTTGAACAGTTAGTATCAGAAAAGGTATAGCAAAACCGCTATACCTTTTTTATAAACTCTGTATATAAACTTATAGGCATTACATTTTGTAACTTCATCTTTACTGTTATAGGCTTTTCTCCAGAATATTCTACTACATCGCCCTTTCCTATATAGATATAAGATTCTACAACTCCGTCTATTTGTTTGTACTTTCTTACAAAAATATGCAGATTAATTCCTCTCTCTTTATTAAATATGATATTTTTTCCTCTTTCAGAGCTTTGAGATGTACTATTAGGACTTTGCCACTGAAAATATTGTCTATCTAAAAACTTATCTTTGTAGTTTATGCTTTCTTTTATATTATCTTCTTTATGCAAATCCACAAATAAGAAATAATCATTTCCATTAGCCATTAATCCGCTGCCTCTAAAGGAGCTATGTGTTTTTGTATAGTTTGATAAGAGCGCTGCATCTATCATTTGATATTGCTCATATAGTTTAAAGAATGGAATTCCATAATACTTGCCTCCAAATTCCTTTTCATATCTTATAAGAGCATACTTTATAACATCTTCAACATATATTCTGTATTTTTTATTTTGTGTTATCTTTTTAAAATCCCATGTTGTGCTTAAAACTCTATCCTTCAATTCAAAGCATCGTACATTGTTTTTAATTTGTCCTGAATCATAATAGCTTCCATTTAAACAATTTAAAGTATGGATAACACTTTCATCGTCTACATAATCAATGTATTTTAACATTTCATTTTTGGCTTTTTCTATACTTATTTCATCATTAACTAGTAAATATTTTAATATGCTAAATTCATATATTCTTTTTATTGGTAGTTTCCCTGAAAGCTCCTTCAGTATTTTCAATAAATCTTAAAGTTTTTAAATCAAGTACTTCTTGCACTCAAAGGAGAATAGGATTTGTCTAAAAATATTAAAGTAATAGCTCTTGAAATCACTAATAATCCAAGAGCTATTACTTCAACATTTTCACAAACTGAACGTTCATTCTATAAATTATATATTTAATACATCATATTAACTTTGTGCCACCAATGAGAACTTCTAATAAATGATTTAAAAATTTTCTAAAGCTTATACTAAATTAAAATCCACCATTTTCTCCTACAACAATTACAGTAATATCAGTAATACCTGGTTTTTTTCTCATTACTGAATAAGTCCTACAAATTCTATTTTTTACTTGACAGTTTACGCAGGAACCTGCTTTTGTACATGCATTTTGAGTTCCAATTCTCACATTATTCATAGGTGCTGCTGTAGTTTTTAATCTTTCAAAAGCTGCAGCTTCATCTTTACATACTTTATCAACACTGACTACAATTATTACCTTCTTAGGACCAAAATTCATAGCTGCAATTCTATTTCCCCAAGAATCTACATTTACAAGTATTCCATCTAGGGTAATTGCATTGCTGCTGCAAAGATATAAATCACTTAACATTTCTTTTCTCGCTATAGCAACTCTTTCCTCTATGGTTAAATCTGGAGTACCGTGATCTAATACTTCTGCTCCAATAGCCTTGGCTTTATCTTGAATTCCCATATTATATATTGTCATTGATCCTGGAAAGCCTACTTTAGATTCTGAAGTTATATGCTTCATGATATAATCAGAAGCTTCCCCCATAGTTGATACATATAAAGCATCAAAATCATTTTTTACTAAAGCCTCTACTACTTTTTTACCAACCATTTCCTTATGCCAGTTTTTTGTTTCATTTGTGTTCATTATTATTCCTCCTATACTTTTCATACATAAAATAAATTATAATACCACTTAAACTGAACGTTCATTCTAATGAATTTATTAAATTAAAATACAAGGGAGATTAGACGTTTTCGTTTTAACAATTTAATTTTTCTAAATCTCCTATATAGGTTTGTTTTTATGTTTATAAATTATTATTTTGTTTAAGTGCAGAATTCCAGCATGCATTAATAGCTGCTTGAATAATCTTGTCTGTAAGCTCTACGTTTCCTTGAAAATATGATTTCAGTAAGTAAACCATGGATCCGTAGTGCATTTGGACCATCAATTTAGGATTAAATCGAAAAAATAATCTTTGTTCCATAGCTTCATTATAAAGCTTTCCAACCTCTAGACACCAAGATAATTCGCTTGTATCTTTCTTTACATCTTCACTAATATATGGTGAAAATGAATACTGCTCGATAAACTGAAAAGCTTTTGAATATTTTATTCCAAATTGTACAAAGTTCTTCCAAATTGTCTGAAAGCTATCTTTAATTGGTACTTTTGAAGAAAAGCCTCTTAACACTTGATCAGAATGAAATCTAACAATTCCCCTATAAAGTTCGTTTATAATAGCTTCTTTGCTAACAAAATAATGATATATACTTCCAGTTGATATTCCAGACTCTTTAGAAATTAGAGACATAGATGTAGCCTGCAGCTCTTTTTCACTTAATAACCTAAGTGTAGTCTCCAATACAGCTGCTTCTACCTTATTATAATTCTCAAACATAATCTTCCTCCGTATTAGAATCTTATATAAAATTTCCAGACCGAATGTTCATTCTAATTATATTGAAAATAATTTTTACTGTCAATATTTTTTTATTAGATTTATCTGTCTAAAATTTTTTTCTCGTTGACCCTTACCTACAAGCCTAAGCGTAGCTGGTTATAGAATTAAAGTAACTTGTATATAGCAATAGGTATTAACTCAGCTTTATCCTTTTCCTCGCAAAGAAATCTCTGAAAAGAAATACAGTTATGCAACAGAGTTAATTCTAAAAAATACAAAAAAATCCCTATATCAATTGAGTTATAAAATGGTACTTTGTCTTTAGGCATAATAGATTTAATATTTTTTGTCCTATATATTTTTAATTTATTCTTTTCACAAACAACTCTCCACGGCTGTGTATTGCATGCACTTGGAGCATATTTTACAACTTCAGCTATTTTTTCTAAACCTGAGACACCATTCCAAGTTTCTTGCGTTTCTTTTCTCTTAGATTTTGTATAATCTCTTCTAAATTCGCTAGGCTGCCCTTTACCCAAAGCCATCATAATAACAAATTTCAAGTTTTCATATTCTGACTTCTGTGTTTTACCCATTCCATACCAGCATACTCCAATATCTTTAGAAGTCAAATATAAATCCAATTGTTCAAACATATATCCAATATTTAATAAAAATTTCTCTTTTTCTTCACTGTAAATAAGTAAGCAATACTCCCCTCGTTTACAAGTAGTTTCTTCTCTCCGCACAATACGGTATTTAACATCTATATTGTCTACAAGTGATATTAAATCCTTAATTTTTTCATCAATATCAGCTAAATCATCATTAGAGAGCTTAAGTGTGTCGTTAAATTTCCTGAATGATTTTCTTTTAAAAATCATTTTATAGTATTCTTTATCTATCACCATTGATTATTCTCCTATTTTTTAGTACATCGATGCCTGAAATAATCATACAATGCTTTAAAATGAAAAACAATCTACTTTTTAAAATTCTCCTTTCAAATTACTATTCTAAGTCCCGAGTTATATTAATCTTATGTTTGAATAGTATTTAACCCCATTATCATAGATAAAAGCCGACCAATTATCACCATAACATTCATCTGTAGAAAGTGCTCCATTCGCTCCCACTAAGGTACCTGTTTCCCCTCAAGTTTTGTCAAAATACTGTAAGTTGTCCTTTTGAAATTCGCCAAGAATCTGATACTTTAGTAGGGTGTTCAACACCCTACTTACTTATATAATAATAATAATCTTCGTAATCTAACGCAATTTCATTTTAAGATCTCCAAAATATCTTACCCATACTTATCTACTTTCTTTTCTCCAAACCCCCTTATTTTCAATAGCTCGTCCCTGCCCTGAGGTCTTTTTTCTATCAATGCTTCCATTTCTTCATTA
The DNA here is from genome assembly GCF_056135525.1 of Clostridium sp. CS1-1. Lineage (NCBI taxonomy): Bacteria > Bacillati > Bacillota > Clostridia > Eubacteriales > Clostridiaceae > Clostridium > Clostridium sp. CS1-1. The sequence continues at coordinate 2,551,654 of NZ_CM148680.1, forward strand.
TTAAAAACAAAATATGCTCTAATATTTTCTTTTTTAGAAGTTTCTAATCTGAATTTTTTCAACTGTTCTCTTAAAGTATCCATATCTTCGAATTCAATTTCTTTACTTTTTATTAATAGCTCATTATTCTTAGCTATTTCATCAGTTTCTTGCTTCTTATCTTGTTCTATTTTATCCTCATCATAACTTACAACTATTTCTTTTTCGTCCAACTTGTGCTTTGCATTATAATCAAAAGTAATAGGTTTATGATTTTCTTTTAAATAATTAGCCACAGTAAAAACCTGGTCTTCCTTTAAAAAGTCCCATAAAAGCTCCTCCCTATGTTCCCACTTAATGAAGATTATTCACTTATGAAGCGTTCAAACCCATCAGCATATTTTGTAGGTGAAAACTCGATAATTTCGTATTCTGCAATTTTGTTAATATAAAATGGGTCTTCTTTAATTATTATTTCAACCTCTTCCATATTCTTTGCATTGCAAAGAATTACTCCACCTAGCCTCGGATTTCTTCTGCCTGAACAGATAAATTTTTTTAATGAATAATATTTTTCTAAATAATTTATGTGTGGTTTTAATTCTTTATCAACTTCCTCAAGTGGCTTTATGTACTTTAATACTAAAATAAACATCGATATTCTCCTTTTAAAAATTATTTTCGCATGTGAAATAGTATCCGTAGAACTTAATGACAAGTCCTTTATTCCTAAATATATAAGTCCTAAATCTAGTCCTAAAAGAACATACAATCTTCAGCCAAAACCATATAATTTTACATTTTATACCTATATATTCCAATAACCCCTATTATTTTACCACATTTAGGACAACTTTGCAGTACGTTAAGCCCTTTTGTCTAATACATCCATAGTAAAACCATCCTTCTAATATAATAATTACTTGTAGCTAATATCAAATTATAGGTGTTACAATAGGACATGAAATCAACTATGAAAGGATAGGAGTATATATGAAAAAAAGTAGAAAGTTCAATATTTCTCGGTTAAGTATCTTGTCGTCCCTTGCTGTCTCCATTCTAATTTCAAACAAGGCATATGCAGCTTCCCCTACAATTCATAGAATTGACGGTTTAAACCGATATGAAACAAATTTATCAATAATTGATAATGCTTGGACTGAAGCCTCAACTGTAATAATTGCTAGTGGTGAAGCTTTCCCAGATGCACTATGTGCAGCTCCTCTAGCTAAAGCAAATAATGCACCTATACTTCTTACTGGAAAAGATGGTTTGAACAACTCAGCTATAGATAAGCTAACTAAACTTAAAGTGAAAAATGCTTATATTGTAGGCGGGACAGGAGTTATTTCTACTGAAGTAGAAACTCAATTAAACAATCTTGGTATTACATGGACAAGACTAGCCGGGAATAATAGATACGAGACTTCTGTGAAGGTTGCAGAAACCCTTGGTACAGAAAATGGAATAGTAGTTGCTTCTGGTGAAAACTTTCCCGATGCCTTAAGTATTGCACCAATCGCAGCTAATATGGGTATGCCTATTTTACTTTCTACTAAAGATACTCTACCTAATACGGTAAGCACTTATATCAATAGCAAAGATACACCTGTTTCATATGTGGTAGGCGGATTAGCTTCAATTAGTGATAATATAAAAATGTCATTAACAAACCCAAAGCGTCTCTCTGGTATTAATAGATATAAAACAAATTTAAATATAGTAAAGGAATTTGAAAATGCTCTGAACTTTAATTCTATATATGTAGCATCTGGCAGTAACTTCCCTGACGCACTTTCAGGTAGTGTACTTGCTTCTAACTTAAATTCTCCTATAATTCTTACTGATAGCACATTACCTCAAGATACCTCCGACTTCTTAAAAGAGCAGAACAGTGAAAGAATAAATCTTCTTGGTGGTACCGGTGCTATAAATAAGGATACAGAGAGCTCCTTGCAAAGTTCTGTAAAATATTCAGCTATAACCCGTGTTGACGATATATCAGACTATGTCTTTATATCCCATAACTACAGCTTTCCTACCAGAGTGCTTGCAGCTTACGAAGATGGAACCACAAGACTTGTTCCTGTAACGTGGAATTCTAATGTTATAGATACTTCTAAAACAGGCACTTATAATTTTGAAGGAACATTAGCTGGTTATAATAACAAAGTAAAATTAACAGTAAAAGTAACTTTAGAAAATGGAAATGTACGTGGAAACCCTACAATGAGTACATTTTTAGTTAATTACAAAGATAATGTTTACTATACAGGTCTAGAAAGTAGTACAGGGTTGTCTAAAATTGGCTCAAGTAGTGATGAACCAAAAAAGGTTGTTAATGGTCTTATTGGCTATATTAGCATAGTAAATGATTGGATTTATGTTACAAATGGAGCTGATGATAACAATCTTTTTAAGTGCAAATTAGACGGAAGTGAATATACCAAGCTTACAACTGAGGGGGCCTCTCCATTCCTTGTGGTAGACCAGTGGATTTATGCTAGTAATAGAAAAAATGAATTCTATAAGATGAAGACTGACGGAAGTAATAAGATGGTTTTAGGTAATGAGTTCGCTTATAACATGCTTGTAGATGATAATTATCTTTACTATCAAAATAATAAGGATGGTGACTCTGTTTATAAAATGGACCTAACTACAAATAACAAGGTTAAGGTAATTAATGATAAAGTCTCATCAATGAATATAATAGATGGCTGGATTTATTATTCTAACTATAATGATGGAAAAAAACTCTACAAAATTAGAACAGATGGCACTGAAAATACAAAGCTTTCAGAGGATTCAACAAGCTATTTAACTGTTTATAATGGTTGGATTTATTACAGCAACGATTCTGATAATCAAAAACTTTATAGAGTCCGTACTGATGGTACTGACAGAGTAAAATTTGCGGATGAAGGCTGTTACAAAATATCTGCCCTTGGTGATTATATTGTATATTCAACCACGGTATCACCTTTCATTGGAAAAATTGCACAGATTGATGGAAGAGTAGCTGGACGTTTTGCAATACCAGATGTATTTGAAAAGGAACCAAATAATTCTATAGAATCCGCAATAGCTTTTCCATTTGGTGGAGGATGGAATTCTCCTGAGGATACCTCCCCTGCAGTCTATGGATCACTGCAAAGCAAAGATTCTGATTTTTATAAAATAGACCTTAGTGACGAATCAAATTTTCATTTACTATTTAATTCCTCCGATATCCTGAGTAATGCGGTAATTTCAATAGTAGACAAGAGCGGAAAAGTTATTTATAGTACACAAACTGACTCAGATGGAACCGCTGGACTTTCAATAAAGTTAGCTGCTGGTACTTACTATATAAAAGTTTCCGCATTAGATGGAAGTATTATCGAATCTGGTGTTTACAAAATAGACGGATGGTCTACACCAGGTTGGTCAGGTTAAAAGAGAACGTATATAGATTTGTGTAAATTCAAATCTATATACGTTCTCTAAATATTTAAATTATTACTAAACATACTTGTTAAAAGCCGCTCCACGTTTTTTGCTTTTACGTTATTTATTATAGTTTCAAATAGATCATCCTTTTTTGCTTTTTTCTTCTAGTGGTTTGGTTTCCAATGTTTTTTCTGTATTTGAACATATCCTTCAGTCCCGTTTACCCTTATATATCGTTCCTTATTGCTCTACATGTGCAAAGCCTCAGCCTTTAGATCTGCAAGCTTACGAATCTGTCGCCGTGCATAGAAGAAGATGCCTACCTGGCCAAGTCCTGCCAGTGCCCATGTAACTGGATAGCAAGCAAAGAGAACAATCTCAGTTGGATACCTGTTAAATATCGTAGCCAGCCAAACGATTCTCATAAGACAGGCACCTACCAACGTAGAAAGCATGGGCATTATTGAATATCCCATTGCTCGGGTAAGACCTGGGAATACGTTCATAATTCCACAGGTAAAGAATGCAACCATCATTATATTCATTCTCAACATGCCTAGTTTAATTACTTCCTGGTCAGATGTATATATGCCAAGCAGCGGCTTTCCGAAAAGCAATATTGCACTGCCCAAGAGAATCCAAGTTGCAAAGACCAATATTGTGCACACCTTCGCAATTGAGTCTATTCGATCATATTTCTTCGCGCCCATGTTCTGCCCGGTAAAAGAGATAGCTGAGTTATAATAGGCATTCATTATGGTGCCGATATAGTTTTCTACATTACCTGCAGCGGCACTGGCAGCTACCATTGTGGAGCCGAAAGAATTAACGGCTGACTGTATCAGCACATTGGAAATGGAAAACAGCAATCCCTGTATACCCGCAGGCAAGCCAATCCTCATAATAGCCTTAAGATCTTGCCTGTAAATACGCATCTTCCGTGGTATAAAGCGTATTGGTCCATTACTCATATACAAACATATCATAATAAGCAGCACTGAGAGATACTCGGAAATGACTGTAGCATATGCTACGCCTGCTAAGCTCATGTGCAACACGATTACAAAGAACAGGTTGAATATTATATGCAAAATTCCAGATATAACAAGGTAGTACATTGGGCTGCGGCTATCACCTGCAGCCCGCAGTATAGCCGCAGCAAAGTTATACACCATGGTAGCAGGTGTACTAATAAAGTAGATTTTCATATACACTACCGACAAGGCGATAATGTCCTCCGGGGTGCCCATCATTTTAAGCAAAGGCTCACAAAGAGCGATACCTAAGACCATGACAATCAGCCCGCCGATAATGCTGATAGCAATAGAAGTGTGAACAGACCGACTTACAGCAGCTGGTTTATCAGCGCCAAGATCCTGCGCCACGACGACGGTCGTACCTACCGATAATCCCATAAATAAGGTAATGATGAGGTTAATGAGGGACCCTGTCGCACCTACTGCAGCCAGAGCCTTGCTACCTGAAAAACGCCCAACAACTACCATATCAGCAGTATTGAACATCAGCTGCAGCATATACATTGCCATGATTGGCATGGAAAAGATAAATATTTTACTAAACAGTGGCCCGTTACACATGTCAATTTCATATTTTCGTGATGTCATAAAAATATTCGCTTCCTTTACATTCATTGTTTAAACTTAAATTGGATTTCCATTCTCATACAGATTAATTATATCACTTTCATTGTTTCCTTACTATGTATTGGAAAACATCTATATTAGAAGCAATTTACTTAAAGTCAGAACCATCCATAGAGGGCTCTGACTTTAAGTAAATTGCTTAATATAATATTTTATCTAATATTTCATCATTTTGAATAATTTTTTTGGCAATCTCTATATTTTCTTTTACATGAATATAGGTAAATCTATTTGGTTTTATTGATGGCGCAATTTCCACTGCTTTTTTAAAATCTTCTTTCTTCATTTTTAATGTTTCTACATAATTAAAAAAACCTGTTTCTTTTAGTATTTTTGTAATTCTTGTTACTCTATGATTTTGTACCTTTGCCATTATATATGTTGCTATTCCAACTTGAATACCATGAAGCTCAGGTACTTCAATAAATTTATCTAGGGCATGAGATATAAGATGCTCAGAGCCACTGGCAGGAGAACTGTTGCCTGCTATCTCCATAGATATACCATTCATAATTAAAGAATCAATTAGTTCCTTTAAAAACAAATCATCTTTTATAGTTTCAAATTCAGTTCTTACAAAACTATTTACTGCTTTTTTAGATATCATTACTGCAAAATCATCAACAAAAGCTTTTTTATTTTCTTCTTCAAACTTCCAGTCATATAATGCAGTTATATTAGATAAAAGATCTCCTATTCCTGAGTATATAAATTTTTCAGGTGAACCTTTGATCACATCTATATCTACTATTATTCCATAAGGAGTTTTAGCTGGAAATGACATTCTCTTTCCCTTTAACATTAGAGATGCTACTGAACTAGAAAAGCCGTCATTTGATGTTGAAGTTGGTATGCTTATAAATGGCACTTTTCTTAAAAAGCTCATGTATTTCACAGCATCTATTGCCTTCCCTCCACCAACCCCAATTAATATCTCTACTCCATTAGGAATTTCAAAAGCCTTTACTGCAATATGCTCGAAATCTATATCGGTAATAGTCCCTACATTTTCAACTTCAATACCTGCTGACTTTATGGAATTTGTAATACTGCCCCCTAATAACTCATAAATTCCTTCCCCAAAATAAATTGCAACCTTTGTAAATGCACATTTTTTCATTATGTTTCCTACATTATTTATATTTCCTTTTCCAACTTCCAGTATGGATGGAATCGCTATTTTATGAGCTACACCTTTCATTCTTTCCACTTCCTTAAATAATTTTGTACATCATCCCAAATCTCAGAAAAGCTCTCAAACTTTATAAAATCCTTACCTTCTTTTTCTAAAAGCTCTACAAGGCCTCCCTTGGCAAATATAACATCTGCAATAAGCGCTGGTTTAAGATCTGGCTCACTGTCCCCTGCATAGAAAACCTTATCGTACTTTTCTTTTAGCTTTTTAACAACCTTATATTTATTAATACCATAAACATCAGAGTAAAATTCGCTATTTTCATCTAAAACAAAATGTATTCCATTTTCTTTAAATTCACCTCTATTCGAAAAGATTTCCACTCCTTCTATGCTATTTTTCTCAAAAACTTTTTCTATATAATAACTAGTTCCTGCACTTAAGACAATAAAGTCTCCTCCTACCTGTTTAACATTATTTATAAATTGCTTTACGCTTGAATCAATCGAAATTTTCATAATATCTTCGTATATTTTTTCTTCACTTCTTCTTATGTTTTTAAAAACATACCCTAAATACTCTATATCCTTTATTTTCTTATCTCTCCAATCGTTATACATTTCATAACATTCATCTTTTAAATATTCATCCATTATTATCCTGTAAAAATCTTTTTCTGTAATTGTTCCATCGAAGTCTGATATAAATGCAAAATTCATCATAACTATAATCTCCTTTTGTTTCATTCGTATATCGTAAAAGCTAGTATATATTATTCTTCTTATTTTTAAAATTATATTCCTTTGTTTTTTCCTAATTTATAGTACTATCAAAGCTAAACCAGAATTTGTAAAATACAAAAAGAACCATAAGCAGATTAATTAATAAAAAATCCACTTATAGTTCTTTCTTAATAAAGCACATAATAATCTAAGTTGCACCACTATAAATATATCCTTACCGTCTATATTTAATCTTTCTTTTTTCCACTCCTTATTTCCTTGCTTTGTAAAATCAAAAATCACAATCAGAGTCAATTACTTTATAGCCAGCATAAATAAGAGCCTTAGCAAATAGTCCTTGACCTTCAATCAATTTTCCTGTAAAGCTCCCATCATAAATTCTATTAACTCCACAAGTCGGACTACGTGGCTGAAGAATTACTAAATCAATATCTTCGTCTTTTATTTTTTCTAATGCCAACTCAACCCCTTTTCGATATTCCTTGTCAACATTTTTACCATTAAATTCAGTAACACATCCATCTACTATTTCAGCAGAAGCTCTTGGAATACTCATACCAGCTAACATTTCTGGACAAATTTCAATTACTTCTTTATCTTTTAAAAAATCTACTACTCTTGAATTTAAGTTGTTACCACCATTATATTTGCAGTTACATCCTATAACACAAGAACTAACCAATACTTTCATAATTACCCCCTTTAAAATCACTTTTTCTTTTTTACTTTTGGAGTCGGAAGTTCTTCATACATTATACAACCTTAAATTCATCCGAAACAACCAAACATGTATCATAACGACAATCTTTAGGTTCTGTGAATTGAGGATTATCTTGGACTATTCCTAATATAATTGAACCTTCATTAGGTAAATTTTTTTCTCTAGCCCAACCTTTTAATTGTTCCATTATTTGCGCATTCCCTGAACCATAAGGACCTGTTTTTCGTATATAAGCAATTTTATATGATGATATCATTTCAATATTAATATTCATAACTTACCTTCTTTTTTAATAGAGTACATCGATGCCTGCATTTAGCATATAATGCCTTAAAATGTATTTCAACTTATTTTTTAAAATTTCTAAAATTGATCTCAGGTACCCCTACGTCTAATGAACACTCTAATGTAATCTTTCTTTTTTCCAATCCTTGTTTCCTTGCTTTGTAAAATCAAAAATCACAAGAAATCCTTCACTTAAACTCATAACATCTAAGTAATCACACAACTGCTTAATGCCTATTTCATGCGCAGCCTGACCTTTCTAAGCTTTTCTCTCATAATATTCTTCAATATAAAAAGAACCATAAGCAGATTAATTAAAAATTTACTTACAGTTCTTCTATCCGACGACTACTCACTATGATGTTCCCACCATTTTATTTTTCATTCTTAATTTTTAAACTTTCTTCCAGCAAGGTGGTGATTCGCATCATCTTTTTCAGCAACTCTTCATTCTGCTTTTGTAGTTTCACTTGCATACGCCAGCTCAAATACCCTCGAATAAGATAAATGACAAAACAAGCTACTATAACTACTGTAGCAGTCTTAATGCTTCTGGTCACAAGTATTTGAGTTTCAGTTATTTTGGCTTGAAGATTAGTCACCAAATTTTCAATATTTCCAAAAATATTGCTCATAATGATATCCCCCAATAACCTTTAAGTTTCTTTTAAATTATTTCATTTATATAAGCACTATTATGCAAGTTTTACAAAATTATACCATAGGAACTAAAGGTCTTTGCTCCTAAGACACTTGACCTTCAGGTAGTTTTCCCATTTGACTAATCACCATTTTATAATATTGTCCTTTTTTATCCATAAGACTTTTATGATTTCCACTTTCTAATATTTTTCCATCACCAATTACCATAATGTGGTCCGCATCTCTAATAGTAGATAGACGATGAGCTATTAAAAAACTTGTACGATTTTTCATTAAACTTAGGAGTGCACGTTGAATATCTTTTTCGGTTTTTGTATCAACACTACTGGTTGCTTCATCTAAAATCAAAATTGGACTATCACATAGCACTGCTCGAGCAATGGATATTAGTTGGCGTTGTCCTTGACTTAAATTATCTGTAGCTCCAGAAACCATTGTATGATACCCTTTTGGTAACTTATCAATAAAATCGTGGGCATGGGCTACTTTGGCAGCCTTTATTACCTGTTCATCAGTTGCATCTTTTTGCGAATATCGAATATTATCCATAATTGTACCAGTAAAGAGACAGGTATCCTGAAGTACTACGGAAAAGCATTTTCTAAGGCTATCTCGTTTTAAATTTGTAATTGGTTCGTTATCAATTAAAATTCTACCGCTATCTGCATCATAAAAACGAGTGATAAGATTCACAATAGTGGTTTTTCCTGCACCAGTTTCACCTACTAAGGCAACTGTTTCTCCTGCCTTTACATTAAAGCTTATATTATTTAATATAGGAGTAGATTTTTTGTAGGAAAAGCTTACATTTTCAAAGGTAACATCCCCCTTTGGATTCTCCATATCAATAGCATTTTGTATATCCGCTGACTCTTCTTCCCTATCCAAAATTTCAAAAACACGTTCTGCTCCGGCAAGTGCTGATTGAATAGTATTAAACATTCCTGCAACAGAGTTAAGCGGCTGTGCAAACTGCTTTGAATAACTTAGAAAGCTAACTACAGTACCAATACTTAGACCATATCCTACTGAAAGTATTCCACCAACGAAAGCAACAATTGTAAAGATAAAATTGTTAATAACATTCATAAGAGGCATCATATATCCAGACCATATCTGTGCCTTAGTACTGCTTTCATTAAGCTTTTCATTAATCTCTTTAAACTGTTTTAGCACATCTTGCTGTTTTCCAAAGGCTTTTACCATTTTTAGCCCTAGTATATTTTCCTCAATAACTCCATTTAGGACACCAAGGCTTCTCTGCTGTGCTAAGAAGTAAGCACGGCTTCGTGATGCAATGGTTCTTGTTAAAAGTGTTACAAGAGGAATGCATAATAAAACAACAAAAGTGAGAGGTACATTTAGCATTATCATCACCACAAAAGAACCTACTAGTGTTAAAACACTGGAGATTAATTGTGTAGTTGTTTGCGCGATAGTAGAACTGATATTATCTACATCATTTGTGATTCTGCTCATCGTATCACCATGAGACCTTGTATCATAGAATTCCAGAGGAAGCTTTTGCATCTTCTCAAAAAATTCTGTACGCAGTACAAATACAAGCTTTTGCGAAACCTTAAGCATTATAACCCCATTGAGAGATGAGAGCAGCCAATTGGCCGCATATAAGGCTGCAATTATAAATAGAAACCCCATAAGCATTTTTGTATCCACTGTTCTAGTTGCAATTTTAAAGCTATTAAAAGTTTTTCCTACAAAGTAAGGAATTGCAACGGAAATTACTGATGAAAAAACTGTAAGTGCCATGGCCAAGAAGATGGTCTTAGCAAAGCGCATATATATTTGTATAATACGCATTAGTGTACCCTTTGCGTTTTTGGCTCTTGCTGTTGGCGCAAAGCGGTTTGCACCACCGCCTACCGGTCTCATGCCAATAGAGGGTCCTTTTACATCCGTCCTAGAAAATTGTTGTGCCATAGCTTATGCCTCCTTACTGCTTTCTATTTGTGTTTTGTAAATATCTCTATATACTTCACAATCTTCCATAAGCTGATCATGTGTACCATATCCAACTTTTACACCATTGTCCATAACTAAAATTCGATCTGCAAACATAGCTGTTCCACAACGTTGGGTAACGGTAATTACAGTCTGATTTCTTGTTTTAGAACTTAGATTCTCTCGCACTTTAGCTTCAGTTACTGCGTCTAGTGCACTGGTTGCATCATCTAGTATAAGTACTGAGGAGTTTTTAAGAATTCCACGAGCTATAGAGATACGCTGCTTTTGCCCACCGGAAACATTAACTGCAGCACTTCCTAAAAGGCTTTCATAGCCCTTTTCCATCTTCTCAATAAAACCTGCTTGTGCCTTTTCTCCAGCCTGGTGAAGTATTTCATCCGTAGCGGACCTGTTCCCCCATCTAATATTTTCAGCAATAGATCCTGAAAATAGCATTGGTTTTTGCGGTACAATAGCAATATTATTTCGCACCGAATCAACATTTAGTTCTTTAATATCACAGCCGTTAACTAAAATTTTCCCACTGTTTACATCATAAAATCGCAAAAGCAGCCATGCAATGGTAGATTTACCACTACCAGTTGGTCCTATTATAGCCAAACTTTGTCCACTTTTAATAGAAAAAGATAGATCCTTTATAGCAGGGACACCACTTCCACTAGGATATGCAAATGTGACGTCTTTAAATTCAATGTCACCATTTAATCCTTTTATTTCACCTCTGCTTGCAAAATCTCCCTCACAATCAAGTACTTCTTTAATACGGGCAGTAGAAGCCTTTGTTCGTACAAAAGTATTAAATATATTTGTTATCATTATCAAAGATGTTAGAATTTGCGCCATATAAATTACAAATGCTGTAATGTCGCCTGGCTTTGCAAGATTTAAAGAAAACATTCTGCTTCCAATAAAAATTACAATTACTGTACCAATTCCAACGGTAAGTGTCATTAGTGGTGCAACCAACGTAATAATCATCTGAGAGGATACTCCATTTTGCATTAAATTAACATTGGCATTTTCAAACTTATCATTTTCTTTGTCATAAGTTCCAAAGGCTTTAACCAAGCGCACTCCTATAAGGTACTCCTGCACAACGGAGTTTACCTTATCCATAGCTTTTTGTAATTTATAATAACGAGGATAGCTGAGCCTCATACTAACTATAATAAGCACAGCCACTATAGCAACAATTATATAAATAATAAGACTTAGTTTAAAATTAAGCATGCTTGCAAGGACGATACTCCCTACGCATGTAATTGGTGCTTTCATAAAAATTCTCATAATTCCGTTTACAAACTGTACAACTTGCGAGGTGTCATTAGTCATACGGGTTATAAGAGAACCGCTTTCAATTTTATCAGTGCTTTCTTCTGAAAAATATACTATTTTTTCAAATAAATCATATCTTAAATCTGCTCCCATACGCTGTGATACCTTACTGGCCAAAATATTTCTTGTTACAGCAAAACATGCACCAATAGCGGTAACCATAAGCATAAGGGCTCCCCAATAATAAATTTTAGAAAGTAATCTCTGATCAATTCCTGTGTTAATGATATTTGACATAAGTGTAGGACCAAGTAAATCACAAAAGGCCTCAAGAGCAACACAAAAGACAGCTACCAGAAATGGAGACTTATATTTTCTAAAATATTTACTGTATAAATTCATCTTATCCTCTTCTTTCATTTAAAATTCCATGCAATTTTATCTATCTACTTGTACAGTTTTTTCTATGTAGTAAGTTAGTATCTCAGGGACTTAACTATTATAAACCCCTATTGTTACAACTTTGTGTCAAGTTTGTTTTTTCACTAGAAATTTCATCATATTTTTACCTAAAATAAAAAAACTGCAGCAGATTAATTGATTAATCTACCTACAGTTCTTTTATTTATAAATATGGATAATTAATATAGAAATGAATTTATCCACTTTGCCAAACACATAGCCCATTAACCCTAAAGCCTTTGTCCTATAGTGCATAGGTATAACAACTGTTGGTTTTAGCTGCTTCATTACTTTGTCAGCATCAACTCCATTAATTGTAACCAATCCACCAACAGGAAGAAGTAATATATCTACATTTCCTATTTCTTCTATTTGCTTGGAATTTAGAATATGCCCAAGATCGCCACAATGACAAACATTTATCCCATCAATTTTAAAGTTATATATAGTGTTTTTTCCTCTCTTAGCCCCTGAGACTTTATCATGAAATGTCTCGACACCTTTTATCTTAATGATAAAAGTACTTCTTCACAGCTTCTAATTTTGCCTATCCTAGGGAAGATGTGCTTACAAACATAATCATGCTCTTCCTTTGACGCAGCTACCATTGCATCCTCTATAAAAATTTGATTATAACCATGCTGATAAGCCTCTCTTGCTGTAGTATCTACACCAATTCCAGTAGAAATACCGCATAATACAATAGTGTCAATTCCACGGCGTCTTAACTGTAGATCAAGGTCAGTACCATAGAATGCTCCCCATTGTCTCTTTGTAACAACATGAGCATCTTTAATCTCCGCTAATTCAGGGATAATGGTATCCCATCCTGGTGGGAATTGCCCTTGATTCATTTTTAAGTCTGTCGCTGGCTTTGGCATGTCCTTTCCATCTAAAGTTGAAACCCTTACAAGAACTACAAAGCCACCCTTTTCTTTTAATGCCTTTGCCAATTTTGTAGTATTCTGAATAACTTCTCCACAAGTATGAGGTGAAAGTTCTCTGTTTACAATTCCATTTTGTAAGTCAATAACTACAATTGCTGTTTTTTCTCCTTTAACAAGTTCAGTTTCTTTTAATTTTAAATCTTCCATTTTTTATTCTCTCCTTTATATACCTATTGTGCAAGGTACTATTAGCCCCTTCCATGGCTTCTATAATAGACTATATATAAGGATTCCTAACTTGAAAGTTAACTTTCTATTTGAAATCCCTGTATCTAATTTAAACTTAGCTTCTTATACACTTTAAAATAAACCCATACTGCATTTATCAGCAACAATGAACTTGTTACGAAAAATACATATCTGATACCTAAATAGGCTGCTACTTGTCCCCCTAAAATTGCACCTCCAAATACACCTAAATACCCAGCGGACATACTAAAACCAAAAACTCTCCCCGTTAGCGAATCCGGTGTGATTTTCTTAATAATTACATTAACAGAAGGATTCAATCCTGCCACTGCTAATCCCAGTAGGAAGCGAAGTCCCATGAGCTGCCAAGGATTTCTTACAAAGGCTTGGGGAATAAGAATAATTCCTGCAGCTATCAAGGCAACCGATAAAACCTTCTGTGCTCCTATTTTATCTGAAAGTTTCCCCAATCTAGGAGCTGCTATTATATTTGCGAGCCCCGATGCTGAAAATGCCAGTCCTGCCAAAAGTGCAACATGACTAGAATTACTGGATAATTCAGTAATATATATAGTAATGATTGGTTCTACAGAATATACTGCTACAGCAAGCATAAAAAAAGTTACAAACATTGTAACAGTTAGACCTTTATTAGGAATAACACTCCATATTTCCTTAGTACTATGAACCTCTTTTTCTTTACGAGTAAAAGATTCCTTTACAAATAAAGCGATTGTAATAAATGCAACTAGGAGTAGTGCACCTGTTATAAAAAATACACTTTGAAATCCAAAATTCTCTTCTAAATAAGCACCAATCATAGGTCCAAGTAGAGACCCTGCAATATTAGCTGTTGAAAGTGTCCCTAAAGCCTCTCCAGCATGTTCTTTATCCGTCTGAGTTGCAATTAATGTAGTGCATGCTGTACCGTATCCAGTTATAACTCCTTGTAATAGTCTTAATCCTATCAGTACATATACATTTGGGGCAAATCCCATACTACCTATGACTATGGCCATTCCAAGACTTGCACGAAGCAGCATTGGTTTGCGTCCAAATTTATCAGCAGCCATCCCCCAAATAGGTGAGAAAATAGCTGAAATTATAAAGGTGACACCAAAAGCAATTCCCGAAAATTGTTCAATTAAAGCCGTATTGTTAACTCCAAGATGCTTTATGTAAAGGGGCAATACCGGAGCAATCTGACTCATTCCCACACCTGTTACAAACATCCCAAACCAGCAAACTATTAGCAAATTCACTACGCTCATTAGTACCCTCGGGGGACGTTAACAATTTGTGAACACAAATTGTTTTGCTAAATGCAGGGTATACCTACAATATTAACCATTAATATGAAGCGGATCATAAAGCTTCTGACAGAGCAATAATCTTAAAACACCATATAAAAAAGAAAATAGCACGAAGTGTTTCAGAAAATGATGAAACACTTCGTGCTATTTTAAGCATCTATTTCATGTTTAGCGAAAAAGCGAATCTTTTTCAGTGGCCTCATTTTAATCTGTTATTTACTAAGCAAGCTTAAGCGAAGCTTTTAAGTCCTCATCTGGTGTGCTTATTGGCTTTATATCAAAGGTATCAACAAGGAATTTTAAAACATTTGGAGTTATGAAAGCAGGTAATGATGGTCCTAAATACATTCCTTTAATTCCAAGTGATAATAATGCTAATAAATCTGCCACAGCTTTTTGCTCATACCAGGACAGAACGATTGTTAGCGGTAATGAATTAACATCTGTGTTAAAAGCATCAGCAAGTGCTGTTGCTATTCTCACTGCTGAATAAGCATCATTACATTGTCCAACATCTAATAATCTTGGTAGACCAGCTACTGTTCCAAAATCTAATTTATTGAATCTATACTTACCACAGGCTAAAGTAAGAATTACACAATCTTCTGGTACCTTTTCTGCAAACTCTGTGTAATAATTCCTTCCTGGTTTTGCACCATCGCAACCTCCTATTAAGAAGAAATGCTTTATCTTACCTTCCTTAACAGCATCAATTATAGCTCCGGCGTGTGACAAAGTTGCATTATGTCCAAAGCCTACAAGTATTTCTTTTTCTTCTTCATCTTTATCAAAACCGCCAAGTTCAAGAGCCTTATTTATTATTTCTGAGAAGTCTTTAGTTCCATCTTCTAAAAGTCCTATGTTTTTTACTCCATCCCAGCCAACAACATTTGTAGAGAAAATTCTATCTTTATATGTATCCCTTGGCTTCATCATGCAGTTAGTAGTCATAAGGATACATCCTGGAATACCGTCAAATTCTTTTTGTTGATTTTGCCATGCTGAACCAAAGTTACCTACTAAGTGCTTGTACTTTTTAAGTTCAGGATATCCATGGGATGGCAGCATTTCTCCATGAGTATAAATATTTATGCCTTTGCCTTCTGTTTGCTGAAGCAGCATTTCTAAATCTCTTAAATCATGGCCAGATATTATAATAAATGGACCTTTTTTAATATTAACGTTTACTTTTTGTGGTGATGGGTTTTTGTAAGTTGAAGTATTTGCCTCACCAAGTGTTTTCATAGCTTGTACACTCATTTCTCCAACTTTCATAGAAACATTAATTAAATCCTGAAGAGTTAGGCTATCATCAGTTAATGCCTCAAGAGCTATAAAGTAAAAGTTATCTACTTCATCACTGCTATAACCTATAAATCTTGCCTGATGACCATAAGCACTTATACCCTTTAATCCAAATAAAATTGTAGATCTTAGAGAACGTATATCTTCATTAAGTGTTTGGTCAAACATAATTCCTGCTTGCAGCGAATCTTTTAACATCTCATCTTTAGTATCACTTAAGTCATATGTAGCAGCAGAAGGATATACTCTAGCTGGTGCCTCTTTTCTTAAGCTTTCTTTTATTTTTTGTGATTCCTTTAAAAGCTTTATATGCACTTCTGGATCAAAGTTTACATTTGTAAGTGTAGTAAAAAGAGAATTCTCAACAAATTTTACTAAATCTTTGTCTAATTTTTCACCTCCATCAATTAAAGGTTTTACATAGCAAGAAATTCCCTTCAACTGATAGAGTAACAAATCCTGTAACTTTGCGATTTCTGGTGTTTTTCCGCAAACCCCTATCTTAGTGCAGCCTTTTCCACCAGCAGTTTGTTCACATTGATAGCAAAACATTAAATTCTCCATATTTATTTCTCCTCCTAATTAAATATATATTTTTAATTGGTTATTATTAATCAGCAAAATAGCATTTAATAAACTTCGAAAGGGAAAGATAACTTTAAAATGTAGGTTAGAGCAGTTTTTTTAACCTGAATTAAGATCTTCCTTCAAAGCTACCCGCCCTCGAAGATGAATTGAACTATTGATTATGGAAATATTTATGATAATTATATTATAACTACTTATTATTAAATAATCAATATCACTTTATAATAATTATTAATTTTCGTAAGAGTTTTAGTGTTTTGATTAATGTACCTATATATAGTTAAGGAGATAAGATTTTATTGAATCGATTCTAACTTTTCCAAAACTACCTTTTTCATTGCCTCAATTTTTTCAAGAGAAGCCTCTGGAGTATTGCCCTTAGAATATAGGTAAATCTTAATCTTAGGTTCTGTCCCTGAAGGTCTAACAGCATACCAGGAACCATCCTCCAGAGTGAATTTTAATACGTTTGAAGCTGGTATATCACTCTTTCCCTCCTGGCCAGTTATTAAATTTACTTCCTTTCCAAAGCTGTAGTCAACATATTCAGCAACCTTCAGTCCATTTATTTCAGTAGGATATTTCTTCCTATAGGTTTCCATCATCCTGTTTATTCTTCTGCTGCCTTCGACACCTTCAAGGACTAAAGAAATCTGTTTTTCACTGTAGTAACCAAATTCCTTATATATATCCTCAAGAACATCAATTAAGCTCTTGTTTTGTGATTTATAATAAGCTGCAGCCTCGCATAGAATCATTGAAGATATAACCGCATCCTTATCCTTTACGAAGTCACCGGTAACATATCCAATACTTTCTTCATAACCAAATACAAATTTGTGCTGACCATCTTTTTCAAGCTCATTAGCCTTTCCACATATATTCTTAAATCCGGTTAAGGATTCGAAGGTTTTAACACCATACTTCTCACATATTGCTTTTCCAAGATTTCCTGTAACTATGGATTTAACAATAAATCCGCTGTCAGGCAGCTTTCCAAGCTCTTTTCTGGCCTGAAGTATATAATTTACAAGAACAGCACCGGTCTGATTGCCATTGAAGGAAACATATTTTCCAGATTTGTCCTTAACCATTATAGCAAGTCTGTCGCAGTCCGGATCTGTTGCTATAAGAAGGTCTGCTTCTAATTTTTTCCCTAGATTCTCCGCATATTCAAAGGCTCTCGTATCCTCTGGATTTGGAAATGGAACTGTTGTAAAGTTTGGGTCTGGATTCTCCTGCTCAGGAACAACACTAATGTTAGTAAAGCCTCTTTCTTTTAACACTCTTCTAACTAATATGTTTCCTGCGCCATTTAGCGGTGTATAAACAACCTTTATATCCTTATCAATATCTTCTCTTAATGCAAGCTCCTTAACCTTTGACACATAAATATCATCTATTTCTTTTCCAAGGATAACAAGAAGTCCCTTACTTATAGCTGTTGCTTCATCTATAGGCTTGATATCCTCGAAGTTCTCTATTTTCAGTATATTCTCGGTTATGGCATCCGCAAGCTCCTGGCCTATCTGAGCACCATCCTCCCAATATACCTTGTAACCGTTATATTCTTTTGGGTTATGGCTGGCAGTAACAACTATTCCGGAAGCTGTATTCAGATGCCTTACAGTAAAAGAGAGCAATGGCGTTGGTCTAAGGCTTTCAAATAAATAAGCTTTAATATTATTTGCTGCAAATACTAAAGCTGCCTGTTTTGCAAACTCATTTGAAAAGTGTCTGCAGTCATAAGCTATAGCAACCGCTCGATAAAATCTACTCAGAATTAATCATAACTAATCAAAAGGTAGAATTTCTCTTCTCACTTCAACGAGTCCAATTTCGCCGCAGCTACAGTTGTTTGGTATGACTCTCTGTGAGCGTAATTCCCGACGAGCGTACCGGTACTATTAGCAATGTAGTCAAGTTACATTGCTAACTTTTTAAGATTCAGTGCTGCATTAAAATCTCTATCTATATGAAGACCACATTTATCACAAACAAATACTCTTTCGGACAAAGATAACTTCTCTTTCTTTTCTCCACATTTACTGCAAAGTTTGCTGCTTGGGTACCACTTATCAGCAGTTATAAGCTTTATATCATTCCAGGTACACTTATACTTTAATTGCCTTATAATCTCTGCAAACTTAGCGTATTTTAATGTTTCAGATAGATGTTTATTCTTAAACATGCCCTTTACATTTAAGTCCTCTATAACAATAGCTGAAGGGTTCACCTTCACCAACTCTGCAGTCATTTTGTGGATATTATCATTGAGTATATTTGTTATCCTTTGGTGGGTTTTAAGTATTTGCTTTTCCAGTTTAATAAGCCTTTTTGACCTTACCTTAAAACTTACATTATTCTTCTTCATATTTAGATAGATTCTGTTAGCACTACGCTGAAATCTTTTAAGACGTTTTAAGTGCTTCTTGATGGAAGGTCTCTTTTTATCCTGTCCATTAGAATATACAGCCAACTTCTTTAATCCAAGGTCAATTCCAATAGGTTCAGTTTTTTCTTTGTCAGCTTGATTTTCACCAACTTCTACTCCAACTGTAAGCCATATATTTATGCCGTCATACTTTACTCTAGGGTTATAATATTTAATCCCTTCTCCTACAGGTATGATATTTTCAGCCATGGCTACATACCCTATTTTCTCTAAATGAACCTTTTTACCTTTAATTCTGAAGTCATCTTCCCTTTGAAAAAAACTGTCCTTATTATGTTTCTTCGACTTGAACTTAGGGAAACCAGACTTTTTCTTGAAAAACTTCTGATATGCTTCGCATAAATCAATAACTGCCTGTGCAGCAACCTTTGCTGAAACCTCACTGAGCCACTTAAAGTTTTCCTGTTTTTTAAGTTTGGTTATTCCCTTTTTCAGTTCCACAGCACTTATGAATTTACCTCCGGCTTTATGATTCTCCATTTGTCTGTTATGTGCCCAGTTATAAGCCCATCTAGCTGTTCCAAAGGATTTTAGCATCAGAATCTTTTGTTCATCTGTTGGATGTAATTTAACTTTAAAACTTCTTATCATATTGTTCACCTCCTTTGCATATACTAATAAGTTTACAGGTTTAGTATGTGCAATTAAGAGAACAATTATTCGCTACCCTTTAATTAATTATGAAACTTTGAATAGATTTTATCTTTTATTCACACAAGGACGCTACTCCTCATGCAGTTCTCAGGACCTAAGTCCATGAACTTCTCATACTTTCGTATGAGCGTAGACTATATCACCTACTTGCTGACGCAAGCAGTCACCCATTTCCCCTGCCAAAAGCTTACAAAGTACGAGAATTACTCTCTAGTCGTTGAACATTCACCTGTTCGGCGCTTTGCTGCTGATTGCCCATTGCTTTGACACTTAGGATTTAACCCTATGTCATCTAACATACTTTTTTCTACTTTCGTCACATTCACGCTTAAGCATATCTCATCTTTACGTTGTAGTGATGTTAGCTTTAGGGGTTTCCAGCAATTAAAGTTATTTGCTGTACAGCTTACGCTATACAGGGGGTTATCTTAACAAAACTACCTAAAAATCTCTTTAAGAATAAGATTTAAGCAGATTTATTTAAGCTGTTTGTTATCCCTCTATCCATGTAATCCTTGCCATTACTTTTTATGTAATCAGCAAGTCCCTGTGTAGCTCTTGAAATTATGTATATATTCATTCTATTAGTTCCTGCTCCAAGCTTTCCTCTAAGACCTGCAGTACCAAATTCAAGCTCTCTATAGAATCTATCCTCTATTTCTTTTTCATCATTTCCTATAGAAGTGAGCTCAGTCCTTATAGCTTCATCAAAATATGTATTTTTAAGCCATTTATTATAGGTCTCTCTGTAATTCATTATGAATTTTCCTTTCTTTAATCAAAATAAGGTGATTATTACAATAATATTACTTTCCAGGAATTAATTACAACTTAAATCCCTTTTAAATTAGATTTAGGTATCTGAAAGAAAATAACAAGTCAAAATGCGATGGATATTTTCCGTCAGGCAAGGAGACAGGTTCCGCAGATAGCCGACCCTATCTAAGGGTTCTGCCGACGCAGCATGACGCAAAATAGACTAGCAGATTGACTAGTTATTTTTTGAAGATGCCTTATATTAATAAACCAGTAAGAAGCTCTATCACTGGTTTATTTTTTCTCAATATATAAATATCATTCTTCATTTTTATTTTAAAAAACAGTATCATTAATATTATTAATCCTCTACTTTATTCATTTAATGCTTCTTTAATTTTCTCAAGTAATACTACGTTGCTAATTGAATCCATATCTTCAATTGAATCAATTAACTTTAAAATTTTACCCTTAGCATTTAAGTTTTTATCCTGAATTTCTTCATTTACTATTTCGCTATCATTTATTAAGAAACTTTCGCCAAGGTTCATTATTCTTGCATTATATCCTTTTGATTTAACAAGTTTTTCAAACTCAGATTGAGCTTCTTTATCACCATGCACAAGCAAAATTTCCCTTGGTTTCTTCTTAAAGCCTTCAACCCATTCAAATAATCCATTTCTGTCGGCATGTCCAGATAGCGCATGAAGTGCATAAATATTTGCGTTAACTGCAACCTCTTCTCCAAATAATTTTACTTTTCTAGCTCCCTCTAATATTTGTCTTCCTAAAGTTCCCTCAGCTTGATATCCAACAAATACTATAGAGCATTCTTTTCTCCATAAATTATGTTTTAAATGATGCCTTATTCTTCCAGCTTCACACATGCCGCTAGCTGAAATAATAATTGCTCCACTCTGGATTTTATTAATAGCCGCAGATTCCTCTACAGAATTTGTGAAAATCAGACCTTCAAAATTAAGAGGGTCTATACCGTTTTCAATTTTTTTTCTGGCTTCATTGTTATAATTTTCTCTATAATTTGCAAACACTTTTGTAGATTCTGTAGCTAATGGACTATCAACATAAACAGTCAAATTCTTTAATCTTTTATTTTCAATATATTTATCTAATTCATACAATACTTCTTGAGCCCTGCCAACTGCAAAAGATGGAATAACTACATTTCCGCCTCTTTTAACAGTGTCTTCTATTATTTTTGCCAGTTGTTCAAAATCTGAACTTACATTGCCATGAAGTCTATCACCATATGTAGTTTCCATAATTACATAATCTGCATAATCAACTAAAGTTGGATCTTTTATTAAGGGCAAATTCTTATTGCCAAGATCTCCACTATATACTAGTTTTATTTCCTCTTTATCATTTTCCTTTATAAACATTTCAACAATAGCTGCTCCTAGTAAATGACCAGCATCTCTAAATCTAACTTTGAAGCCTTTAAAAAGTTCAATTATCTTGTCATAAGGCTCACCTTTAAAAAGATACATCGCACTTTCTGCCGTCTCAGATGTATATAATGGTTCTATTGTTTGTAATCCTTGTCTTAATTTTTTTCTATTTTTCCATTCAACTTCCCTCTCTTGTATATGACCACTATCAGGAAGCATTATACTGCATAAGTCCAAGGTTGCCTCTGTACATATAACTTTCCCTTCAAAACCTAACTTGTACAAAAGTGGAATCCTACCACTATGATCAATATGAGCATGGGATAATATAACATAATCTATTTCTTTTGCATTAAACTTAAAAATATCATTGCTTCTTTCCTTTTCATCTTTCCCTTGATACATTCCACAATCTAAAAGTATCTTTTTACCGTTTACATTCAGTATGTGGCAAGAACCAGTAACGCATCCTGCTGCACCATAAAATTCAATTTTCATATTTTTGTCCTCCACTAGTTAGTTTTAGTAATTTTAAAACTTTACTATACATTAGCTGGTGGTACAAACACCCTTGCTGCCAATTCAGTATCCAGCATATATATAGCTGCCATATCATTTTCTATTCTTCTTAATTTTTTTATAATTGAATTAAGACTTTTCTCTTCTTCGACCTGTTCATCGATAAACCATTTTAGAAAACTTAAAGTAGCATGCTCTCTCTCTTCTATAGCAATATCAGAAAGATTGTAAATTCTCTTGGTTACAATTTTCTCATGCTCCAAAGCAGTTTCGAACGCTGCGAGTGGTGATTCAAAATCATTAGGCGGATTTTCAAATCCTTTTAGTAAAACTCGACCATCCATATCATTCATATAGTTGTAAAACTTCATTGCATGAAATTTTTCTTCTTCAGCCTGAACTGTAAAAAAATTTGCAAAACCATCTAAATCAATGGAAGAAAAGTAAGCCGCAACTGCCAGGTATAGATGAGATGAGTAGAATTCAAAATTAATCTGTTCATTCAAAGCTTTTCCTAAGTTATTACTAAACATATAGATTTCCTCCTTCTTGTTTACTTTTTAACCCATAAACCATGTAAATTGCAATATTCTCTTGCAAAAAGGACCTCTTCCTCTAGCTTGAAGAAAGCTTCAGGCTTATCTCCTGGTTTTAGGAATTTCTTGTAAACATTTTTTTCTGTATGAACTTCAATCCATTCAATGTAATGATTATCAAGCATTGGGTGTTCTATACTTCCAACCTTCACCAGTACGCCATCATCAACCTTTTCTATAACAGGTACATGTTTTTCCTTTGCAGCATCAACTGTATTTTCTACTATAAGCTTCATATCTTGTCCACAACATTTCAGCGTACCACCAGCGTTATGCACTACTTCTACCATATTGCCACACACTTCACATTTATAAACCTGTTTTAATTCAGTCATTTTTATTACCCCCTAATATTTTTTACACTTCTTTTACTATCTCTTCATAGCCTTTTCGATAAGCTCTTGTCTAATGCACGAATCATATTTGGATTGTTTTGATGTTATTGTCTTAATATTACAACAATTTTAAAACATAGTCAATATCAATTAATAATTTTTCTTCACAAAATTTTGAAAAAATTGACGTCTATAACATAGAAATCCGATAGGATAAAATAACAGGTATCAAAGCAAAAGGGGAAACCTGTTATGAGTAGAGAAAATAAAGATGTTAACTGGCTTCTATTATCTAAAAAATGGACTAAGTATAATTACTACATTAATAGAAGATGTCATGTTTATGTTTGATTTCAGAACTAAATAAACATATTTCACAAGGATTTGAAGATGTAAGATGAATTTTAAAAGTATAATTTTATTTATTAGCAAATTCGCTACGCTCATTAGTGTCCCCGGCAGACTGTGCGAAAATATAATAAATAAGCCTTTCTAGGAAATACTAAAAATAAAATTTCGAAAATGAAAGAATTGGCTCAAAATAAAATAAATGAGTATATGCATGACCTTGAGAAGAATGATTTAACAGAGAATGAAGAGGAAACCAAGCTTGAAAAAGAAAAAATTGAACATGCAATAAAAATACTTAAAAACAAGATAACCGAATATACTGATCTTGAAAAATGTTTAGAGGATGAGGAAATTAATGAGATTAATCTAACAGATTTAGATGCTAAAACAGTTAAATTTGGCTCTCATCAAGGAACTGACGTTGGTTATAGTATTCAAACAGCTGTGGATTCTAAAAGTAAGTTAATAGCTACTTTTGAAGTAACTAACAACTCAGCTGACCAAGGACAATTGTATAATACGAGTTTAAAATCCAAAGAAAAATTCAATGTAGAAAACATTGAGGTTTTAGCAGATAAAGGCTACTTCGAAACGTCTGATTTGAAAAACTGCGAAGAAAATCAGATTATTTGTTATGTTTCTAAGCCTAGATATTCTAATAGTATAGGTGATTCTAGGTATTTTTCTGATAAATTCAAATATAATCCACAAGAAAACACATATATTTGTCCGGAAGGACAGATCTTGCTGTGCATAACTAAAAAGTTGGATATTCCACAAAGAAAATATTGTAATTTTGAGGCTTGCACAAATTGCCTAAGTAAAGACAAATGTACTACATCCAGCAAAGGCAGAACAATAACTAGAAAAATAAATATCCTAGGAGTTGAAAATCTCCTAGGATATTTAGTTAATAACAACATTATAAAAGCAGCTTAAATTAGGAGTTATTTTAGCCTTTAATTAAGAAGAATACTGAAAGATGGTTTTGAATATATCTAATACATTTAATAAGCATGATTAAAACCTAATTTTTGCACAGTCTGTCGGGGGACGTTAACAATTTGTGAACACAGATTGTTTTGCTAATGTATAATAAAAAAATAAACTATTGAACAATAGTATTAAATGGTGAGCCAGCATATTAGATAAATATTTATAAGCCACTCTTATTTATGATACGGTTCACTGTAACGTAGCCTTTTTACCAGAAAGCCACCTTACTTCTTAGCAATAATTATTGTAGTATTTTCCATCCTCCAATTCATTTTCACAGCTTTAGACAACAACTTAATCTGATTATCAATTGTACATGGCGTATCATAATGATAAAATTCTCCGTCAGGAATATTCTGTTCTTTTTGTATCCGTTTATTTTCGCTATAATAAAAATCTTCCTCTTGTTGGCCTTCTACCATATAATCATATTCAATGTATTGTCCATAAACTTTTAATGCATTATAAATCTTTATACACAATTTAAGCTTGTCTTCGTGTGAAAAATGATGTAGATTTTGAAAAGATACTGCTGCATCATATTTAAAAATGCCAAAATCATAATCAAAATAACTTGCATTTATTAAATTCATAAACAAAAATGAGCCACCTAAAAACAAATTAGGTAGTACATTCTATGTTAATGCATTTTCTCTTTTCTGAAACAATTCTTTGAATAGTCTTAGGCGACAAATAATACTTCTCTGAAAGTAATTGTGTAGACATTCCTTTTAGATAATCTTCATATATATTTGTGTTTCTCTTCAAAAGTTCATTTTTACTCTTGGTTAGTTCACCCCATGCAATCTTATTTTCTTCTTTCTTGGGTATATAAACGAATTCACCGTCCACGTATCTTTGAATTATTTCTAACACCTCATTAGGGAAAATATCTCTCGCATTTGAATAGCTCATTTTATGCTCCTCCTAAATATAATTTTATTTTAGGATTAGCAAAGGCTATTTTATAATTTTAATCTTTAAACATTATGCAACAGCCTCTGCTATGCATAAATAATATATTTTCTCATAAAAAATAATACCCCTTTCCTAACTGCAACTGTATAATTGCACTGGAGCTTACCCAATAATAACAATAGCTACTATTACTTGTTTCTTGTATATAAATTATACCATATACATCCTATATACATCCTATATACGTCTAATAAGTTCAAGTTATTTATTGTGCTATGCTAAACCCACTGGATATTAATAGCATTCATACATGTTGTTAAAGCGGCTTATATTATAGCTTGTAAAACTTCTATATCCTCTGCTTCCTTCAAAACATGTATCCCCATTCTATCTCTTACTTTTGTATTTAATGAATTTTTATCATCATCAATGAGGATTACTCCTTTCCTATGCATATCTTTTATTTTACTTCTTGAAAGTCCAAGTTTATCACTTAAGAGCTTATCAACTCTCATTTCTATTGGATACTTACAAATAATTTCAATAACTAGTTCATTTGCATTTATATAGTATGCCTCTAATTTTCTTTGGATTAATTTATAATTTACATCCTCTAAAATAACTTCAGCTTTGTTTTTATTATATACACTTAAATCAAAGGCATATTCTCTAGCCAATTCTTTGTCATTAGAAAGAAATTTTTCATATTCATATTTGTTAATATCATTAGGCTTTACTCTTTCGTATATTGCCATATTCCAAGTAGACTTACATTTTTCACATTGATAAATTAGCCAAATATCAATGTTGTTTTTATTTGCGTTTACCCTAAATTTTTCAATATTTATATAATGTGATTTTTGATTGCATTTAGGGCAACTTCTTTTTACTATTGGCAAATTCTCGGGAACTAGTTCCCATTGATATTTATTTAAATAGCTCATTTTGTTCCTCCTAGTCATTCAATTTTTAGGATTTACAAAGGCTATTTCACTATATTTTTTACTAATAATGCAATAGCCTCTGCTATGCATTAAAAATTTCCATTGTCATATAAAATCCTCCTTTTGTAAGAACATTGAGTAATATACTCTCATAAATTTTCCTTTAAAGCTCACTTAAGACTTCACATCTAATCTTTTTTCTATATATATTTTATCAGCTCTATTTGCAACTAAAAACCTCATTCTTATTTATAAAATAAGAATGAGGCCAAAATGCCACGTGTTATTCAAAGGCAAACATTTAGATAGAGTAATAGCTTCACTATCTAACTCATGATCTGTATCTGTATTCTACAAGCTAAATGGCAGCCATATAACTTATAACTTTTTATCAAAATGAAACTCTATCTACGCCTTTCAGATATTATACCAAAGTTTTCCTAATTATTTAATCTAGAATACAATCTTATAAGCTATAAATCACCTTAAAACCAGTCATGTCAGGATTTTCAAAGAAAGTCTACTTCATTAAAAATATATCATTTAATAGTACAGCGCCACATTAGGATTCTGCTCTTTCTGCTTTGTGTAATATATTACGCAGCGTAAAAGCCCATTCATCAGGCATATCTGCTAAGGACCCATGATGTCCTGGAAAGGTTACCAGCTCACAACCTAGCTTCTCCGCCAAGATTTTATTACTTATTGCATACCATGTCTTCTTATTTAGTGACCATTCCCCAACTGCCATAAATACTTTAACGCAATTCTTCTTAAGTTTCTCAACATCCGGCATATAGTTAGTGACTGGAAGCAATTCAAGTTTCATAGGGACATCAGCTTCATCCTTTGTACTTTTGTGATGTTCATTGCTTAGGTTGTAGTAGCTTTTTATATATTCATCTGCCTTTTTTGATGCCTTAATCATCTTCATTACAGGAACTTGAGCACCAAACATGAACCTAAGTGATGCGACTGTTGAACCGAAACGAAATGCTGTTAAATATACACTAGCAAAAAATTGTTGCCATTTTAGGGCCTTTGGATGCATCCTTGCCATTGGTGCTTCGTGAGCCACTACAGCACGAACAGCACTTGGATATGTCTTGGCCATATCCAGTGCAATTACTGCACCAGCACTATTGCCAAATACGAAACTAGATTCCTCACCTGCTGCATGCAAAATAGCTACAGCATCGCGGCTTTGCTGCCCAATCTCAAAATTTTGTGGGTTATTTATCGTACTGCGTCCATTGGCACGACGATCATAAGTTATAACTTTATACTCATTACTAAGCAAATCTGCAAGACCTGAATAGTATTTTCCCTCACCAGCAGGAATCAACAGTAGAGGCTTACCCTTACCACGTACTTCGTAGTATAGGTTATCACCCTCGGTTGTTATATAGCCACATTCTATATTTCTGTCTTTTGTAATCATACTGATTGCCTCCTCATCTTTAACTGCTCAAATTTATCATTTACTCCCTAAATTCTCTTAATTAACATTGATACTACATAAATCTTGAAAACTTATATTTATCGCTACAACCATTGACGATAATATAACCATCTAAGTCATTTAGTAAATCTTTTCTTTGAAGAAAACCTTATTATCTTAAACTTCACTAAATATTATATCTTGATGTATGTTTTTGTATCAAGGAATTAAACAGTTCTGTCATAAGGTTACCCATTTCGCTGTTATAAAAAAACAAAAGCAGTACTTGAACATCACAATTCCTGATTTCAAGTACTGCCTTAATCTATTTGGTCTTTTTCACTTCTCTAATTATTCTTCTAATAGTATGCTCAGTAAGATAATATTTCTCAGAAAGTGATTTAATAGAAGTTCCTTTTTGGAAGCTGTTATAAATCTCCCTATTTCTATTCATCAAATCATCTTTTGCTCCGTTATTTTCTCCCCAAGCCTTCCTATTTTCATATTTTCTGGGTATGTATAAATAACCTCCATCTATATATTGTTGAATCATTTCAACAATATATTCAGGTAATATATTTTGTGCTTTTTCATATTTCGTAATAATTGCTCCTATCTACATTTTTGTAAATAACGAAGCAAAGTCTGCACAAAAATATTTTAGCCTCAAAAGTTAGTAAATTAGGCTCCGAACAAATTTATGTTCTATATCTTCATGCGACTTTGCACGGAGCACCTACTAGTAATAGGAAATTTTATGTTTTCCACTCTTTATCCCCCCAACCTAGTCTATATTAGTCTAAAAAACGGTTATATCATATTTTCCTAATGATTTAAATCAACTTCCACTACTTTACTACGCTCAGTAATTTGCACAACTTGAGAATTGGATAAATATGCAATGATTCAAAAACGCGACAACTAACCGAAGTATTACTTACTATAAGATTCATAATTATAGCATATATCACCAATCCATATATTTTACTTTGTGTTTACTTTTTCAATAAAGTCTACGTCGTTTATGGTACGGTTCACCTTTTATAATCATAAGCCATAGTAAAGTTAACAAACCGTATTGAATTTCTTCAATACGGTAATTTGTCGTCCTGAATTTGCTTGGTGAAGATTAGGCTACAACTTCGATGTCAGCAAGAGAAAGATGTGCTAGTAATGCACCAATTGAAACATTTTAAGACTACATGAAGAATGAAATCAATTTAAATATCAATTTTCCTACAACTGAGCCTCCATCTATAACGCCGATACTCTTATCTCCGTAATAAGCAGCCCTGCCATGAACTGAACGCATATTTTGGGTATTCTCGCTTCCATAGCTACTAGCAAATTCGCTACGCTCATTAGTATCCCAGGGGGATACTAACAATTTGTGAACACAAATTGCTTTGCTATTAGATTGGGCCTATGCTGGAGGCACGCAAAAACCCCTCAAATAGAATATCTATTCGAGGGGTGAAATATACACTAATTAAATTGCATTAACTTAGATAGCTGTAATATTTTCTGCTTGAGGTCCTTTTGGTCCTTTAGCAACATCAAAAGAAACCTTTTGACCTTCTTCAAGTGACTTATAGCCTTCTGATTTTATTTGAGAAAAATGTGCAAAAACATCTTTTCCATCTTCTCCTGTAATAAATCCAAAGCCTTTTTCTGAATTAAACCATTTTACTGTACCAGTCATTTAACTGTACCTCCGAAATTTTATTATTCTTAAACTCATTGCACTAATTCACTAATAAAATTTCGATATCATCATACTATACGTAGAAAGTACTAACTGAAATATATTTTGTTGAATTGTTAACTATCAATTTAAGTTCTTACTAAGAATAACATAGTTTACTAAATAAAGCAAGTTATCTTTTTTAATTAGCTCATTTATATTAATTATTTGTATAATCCTTATGAATAGTATATGATTAAAGGATATGGCAGCTAGAAGGTTCTAATTGAGCTTCCATTGAGAGGGAGAAACAATATGAAACTTATTCAGCCAATAAAGGATACTAACTTAATTAATACGCTAAAATCAGAATTACTTAAGGTCGGATATAAAAATTATTTGCTATTTGATATAGCAATAACTACAGGCTTAAAGATTATAGATATAATAAATCTTACAGTTTGGGATGTGAAAAACAAGTCTCAAATTGAAGTAAAGGAAAGTAGAACTGGCAAGCCATTGAAATATGACCTGTCTCCTGAAATTCACAAAGAAATTCAGGAGTTTATACTTGGAATGTCTGCAGGAGAGCTGCTTTTTCCAAGTAAAAAAGGTGGAAGAAGTACTATAACAAACAAGCAAGCCCATAAGTGTCTAAGTGCAGCAAGCCGCAAACTTGGCCTAGATGATATCTGCACCCATACACTGAGAAAAACCTTTGGGTATCACCATTATAAAAAGCATAACGATGTCGCCTTGTTGCAGAACTTATTTAGTCACTCTACCCCTGATATGACTCTTAGATATATAGGTATTGCTGATATTGAAGCAACCACCATTGAGGATTTTTTTCAATAATAACTAAAAGTGCGGACATACTTAAATTTTTATGAGCAAGTATACGCTTTGCTCCCACTAAGGTACCTGGTTCCCCTCAAATTTTTACCGAGTAACTTGTCCTTAGTATAATCAGAAGCCTCCTTTCCATAGGGCTCTTATTTCACTATACTTTCTGGACTGTTTACTCCTATGAATATTGCTCATTAGTACCCTCGGAGGACGTTAACAATTTGTGAACACAGATTGTTTTGCTATCAATCTCATATAGGATAAAAATGCAATATAAAAAGAACTATAAGCAGATTAATGATTAAAACTCCACTTACAGTTCTTCATAATAGAGCACGCTATACTGGTAATTTTCTCTTCAAAAATATTCACTGATAACTATGAGATATTACTAAATAAATATTTTTACCACTAGTAGTTATACGAGTTATTTAGATACCGCAATAAATAATTGTTCACCAGCATTAAGCTCATCATTAGCTAGAAAATTGTCATTTAAAATTTTTTTGATACCTTCTTTAGGGATTGAGTTCGGAATAAATTTTTTTGCTATACTAAAAAGTGTATCTCCCTTTTTTATTGTATATATAACACCATTTAAAAAATACTTATCAGGTATTAATAATGTCATTCCTTCCTTTAAGCCGTCTGCTTCTGAAAGATTATTTGCCTTTAATATTGTTTTTACTGCCACATTGGTTGGACAAGATGATTCATACTTTTTACATATACTGTATAATGTATCTCCTTTTCTAACAATATATTTCTTCAATTCTTCACTATTCTGTGAACTCGAAAGGTTTGGGTTTGTATTAGAATTAATTTTCTGATTCTTATCTTCGTTAGACAATTCTCCACTATTCTTTGAAATTGCGACCTTTTGATTTGTATTTGAGCTGGTTTTCGAATTGTTACTTTCGTCAATAGACTTCTTATCTTTGTTAGTACATCCACAAATCGTACAAATGCATAACAACATAATTAATAAAACTTTTGTATATAACAACCTTTTCCTTTTTGTATACATGCCACCACTCCTTTATATTTATTAGTGATTATATCCATATCTATTAGAACTATTCGAAAGCTCTATCTTTAAATAGCAAATTCGCAATGCTCATTAGTATCCTCGGGGGACGTTAACAATTATAGTCTGTTAGAGTTCAACAAGAACATTATTCCTATTCTTTCTTATGATCCCAAAGTGTCTTACACCACTGGCACTTTCGTAAATGATTGTTTAGAACTTAGAAAGAGTTTTAACACAATTGGATTCCGTATATTTAATACAAAGTCTTTTCAAACTATGCTTTTGGAAATAGAAAAAATTATTAGACCTGGTGACTTTTTAATTCTAGATTTACAAAAAACTTCACAAAGTGATATGAAACTAAAACCTATAATTCATTTAATAAATAAATTAAAATCCTATATTGGATTTACTTCCATTATTATTAGATCGGCAATTAATCCAGATATTATATATAACAAAATGAATCATGGTAGCATTGTAACCAAGGCAGATAACTCTATATTGAAAGATTACTATAAGCTGGGATTTGATGCATTTGGTGACTATGTAGGTATCAGAAAAGATCCAACAATTTCAGGTGGTGGAAGCAGTATACCTAGCGCAGGATTTTTATACTATTCTTGGCATACAAATAGTTACATCGGTTTTAGGGGACGCCTTCCTAATTATAATGAATTTATTAACCATATTAAACCCAGTGTAATTAATTCCAGTTATTGGAGCCAATATAGTAATAAACACCACACTAATTGTCCCGGATGCACAGGAATAATTTCAAGTTTAAGTACTAATACTTGGGATTGGAAGAGATATGCTATACAGCACTATTTATTTACAATGGATGAGAACTTATAATGTTTTTAATTGTACGATTAGTTCTTCGTGCTTTGTGCTGTACACTAGTTGCCCTGGCTTACAATTAATGAATTCTTTCATAGCTTCTTTTCCATCAACAATTGCCTTAACAATTGCAACTTCATCAATAAATTCTTTGTCATCTTGTATATGTGATTCTACGATTTCAAATTTTACAAATTGTTCTGGATAAAGTTCTCTGACTTCTTCCCATTTCACTTTGAATCACCTCTTAATTTAAAATTCCGATCATTTTGTAATGTTATTATATCATAATCTATTTAATTACTATAGAGTTTCCCTTTACAGTAACCTCGAAAAATTGCATTATGCTGTCCAAGTATGGTAAACTTGTCTAGAAGAGAGGTGTTACATATGAAAAAATTAATAAAAGTTGTTGGAGCTGTTATAGAAAATGAAAATAATGAAATACTATGTGCTCTTCGTTCTCCAGTCATGTCCCTTCCAAACATGTGGGAATTCCCAGGCGGTAAAGTAGAAAAAGATGAAAATTTAAAAGAAGCTATAGAAAGAGAAATACAAGAAGAGTTAGACTGTAACATTGAGTTTTCTGGTGTTTTTAATGATAATACTCATGAATATGATACTTTTATAGTAAATTTAATTACTGTAAAGTGTAAATTAATATCTAGTACTCCTACAGCTAACGAGCACTCTAAACTGATATGGTTAAAAAGAGAAAATTTATTTTCTTTAAAATGGGCTCCTGCAGATATTCCTGCAGTTGAACAATTAGTATCAGAAAAGGTATAGCAAAAACCGCTATACCTTTTTTATCCGATGATTACCCGCTCTAATACTTCCATCGCACTCTGTGAAAGCGATTCGCACCAAATCAGAGATTTGGGCTCTCTGCTTTTCTTCAAAGTGGAAGTAAAGAGCGGCTACGTCCCTGGATTCGTTCAACTAAGAATCAGGTCGCCTGATTCAAGTTTCACTTTATAAACTCCGTATATAAACTTACAGGCATTACATTTTGCAACTTCATTTTTACTGTTATAGGCTTTTCTCCCGAATATTCTACTACATCTCCCTTTCCTATGTAGATATAAGGTTCTACAACTCCATCTATTTGCTTGTACTTTCTTACAAAAATATGCAGATTAATTCCTCTATCTTTATTAAATATGATATTTTTTCCTCTTTCAGAGCTTTGAGATGTACTATTAGGACTTTGCCACTGAAAATATTGTTTATCTAAAAATTTATCTTTGTAATTTATACTTTCTTTTATATTATCTTCTTTATGCAAATCCACAAATAAGAAATAATCATTTCCATTAGCCATTAATCCGCTGCCTCTAAAGGAGCTATGTGTTTTAGTATAATTTGATAGGAGCGCTGCATCTATCATCTGATATTGCTCATATAGTTTAAAGAATGGAGCTCCATAATACTTGCCTCCAAATTCCTTTTCATATCTTATAAGAGCATACTTTATGATATCTTCAACATATATTCTGTATTTTTTATTTTGCGTTATCTTTTTAAAATCCCATGTTGTACTTAAAACTCTATCCTTCAATTCAAAACATCGTACATTGTTTTTAATCTGCCCTGAATCATAATAGCTTCCATTCAAACAATTTAATGCATGGATAACACTTTCATCGTCTACATAATCAATGTATTTTAATATTTCATTTTTAGCTTTTTCTATATTTATTTCATCATTAACTAGTAAATATTTTAATATACTAAATTCATATATTCTTTTTATTGGTAGTTTTCCTGAAAGCTCCTTCAGTATTTTTAAAAATGTTTCATCTTGTAATAACTCTTTCAGTTCTTCATCCTTTTCCATATTGGCAACAAAGCCAATATAAGTTTTTTCCTTGTTTAAAAACTTTAGCGGATCTGGTGCACCGTCATATTTTGCATAATCCATCATTAAATAAGGCGTTTTTCCACCATTCATCTTTTTAAACTCAAAATATTCTTCTCTTAAGTATTTCATTGAGTTAAAGTTTTCTTCATTTAACTGCTCCAGTATTCTTTCCTGAGAAATTTTGTCCATTTGAATATTAGTACATCCAGGAATATTGGCAAATTGGGTTGCAACTGCTACTTTTAAACTATCCTTATCGTAATACCTTGCACCATTTAAAGCTATAGCAATTAAAAAGGCTTTATTGTGATTTCCTATAAAATCTAATACGGTTAAAAATGATTTATTCTCGTGTTTTCTTAAGCCCCTACCTAATTGTTGTATAAATACTATTGGAGAGTTCGTTGGTCTAAGCATTAAAACTAAATTAATAGATGGTATATCTACACCTTCATTAAAAATATCTACTGTAAATATAACCTCTAAATCATCTTCCTCAGACTCTAATCTTTTAATATAGTATTCCCTTTCTTCTGGGGAATTTTATCCTGTTAAATATACACTGCTTATTCCTCTTTTATTAAATTCTTCTGTCATATATGCAGCATGATCTACTCCTACACAAAAGCCAATACATTTTCTTTTTTCTCCATCATGACCATAAAAATTCATCCTTTCAATTACAAAATCTACTCTTTCATTAACCTTTAGCCTTTTAGATATTTCTGCTATGTCATCAACATTTATACCATTTAAATCTATGCTTTCAATATCTGTTATTCCAAAGTAGTGAAAAGGTATTACAAGGTTTAATTCCAGGGCTTCCCGTAATCTTACCTCTAGAGCTATATTGTTATTAAAAATATCAAATATGCTTTCACTATCACATCTTTCAGGAGTTGCAGTCATTCCTAAAAGAAATTTAGGTCTAAAATACTCCATAACTTTTTTATAAGATGGACTAGCTGCATGATGAGCTTCGTCTATAATAATATACTTAAACTCATCTCTATTAAATTCTTCAAGATGTATATTCAGCGATTGTATAGTCGCAAATAAATAATCAGCATCTATATCTTTGCTATTTCCAGTTAAAAGCCCTGTAGTCCTTTGCTTATTCTTTACTAGCTTTCTAAAAGTTTTTTCTGCACTTCTTAATATTTCTTCTCTATGTACTAAGAAAAGTATTTTTTTAGGCTTGTAGTTCATAACATCAAAGGCTGACATATATGTTTTACCTGTACCTGTAGCTGCTATAACTAATGCTTTATCTTCTCCTGAGTGTCTTAATCTATTTAAATTATCTATTGCTCTCTTTTGCATATGATTGGGTTTTATTAATTCATAATCACTAAAATCTAATTTTTTATTCTTTTCTACTTTTCTTATTTCGCTTATAAAACTGCTATAACTGTCTAAAAATTCTTCGTTAACAATGGTGGTACATTCCCATAAATTTAAATATTCCTCTAATACCTCTTTTACAAAAGTATGATCTTTCTTAGAAATAACTCTAACATTCCATTCAACATTACTCTTTAAAGCCCTTTGAGTTATATTTGAAGATCCAATAATTATCTTGTATTCATCTTTATTTTCAAAGATATAAGCTTTGGTGTGAAAGCCTATTTCTTTAGTAGCTATAAATATCTTTAAATCAATATTTCTGAATTTAGCAATTCGTTCTAATGCCTTAGGTTCAGTAAAGTTAAGGTATGTAGAAGTTACTATTTTCCCCTTAACTCCTTTTTCCTCTAGTTCCTTAAAACTATCTAGTAAAAGTTGAAGTCCACTGAAATTAATAAATGCAACACTAAAATAGAATTTTTCACATTCGCTTAGGCATCTTTTTAATTCATTTAGAAGATTTCCTTCTTCTGAGTTAACTATTAGTTTGTTATTTATTAAGAACTCTTTGATTTCTGCTTCTTTGGGTTGTATGTCTAATAATTCAATTTGCTTTTCATTTACAACATTTGATTCCTCAAGTATTGAATTCATAATTATGTTCTCCCTAGATTTTGTACTTAATTGTACTCTTAAGTTATATTACTAACTCTAAAGATAATGAAGAAAGCAAGACTTATGCTCGCTTGCTCCATTTCTGCTACTTAACAATTTTAAAATGCATGTATTCCTGTTATAGCTGTATCTGAATATTTACTTCCCTTGTAAACCTCTAAAATAGTAATTTTTATAAATGTTGTTGTTATCGCTTTGTCTAGCGAAATAATATTATTATTTTCATACCCATCTTTCAGTTCTTGAACAATACTGCTTCCATCTGAAAATTCAACTTTTATCTTTTTTACTCTATTATTTGCTTCAAATATTTCTTGTGATTTTTTGTATCCATTTGCTATTTCAATTCCCTTTATATTTTTAGCAGTATTACTTTTTAATAATATCGATGAATCAATTCCATCACCGTTTTTTAATATAAAAAAATCCATAAGCAGATTAATTAATAAAAAATCCCTTCCTTTGCTTTATTATTGGGAGCGACTTGTCTCATACTTGCTAGCCTCTATACCTTTGATTAAATTAGTTACAATACTGTTCAATAACTTTTTTCCATACAAGATACCCTTTACCATTACATGCATCCCACCAACAGTATATTCAGGTTTAATATTATGTAATTATTGTTTAATAATTCACTCCAATTACCTATATCAGTCAAACTATCTCCTAAAAATAGCTTTCTGCAACTATATTCAGTGGTACCTTTTTAGCAAATCATTCTTATTCAGCATATTATGATTAGAAACAATGTAGTTCATTGGAGGGAGCATATGATGAAAATGGAAGCACGCCAATATATACCTAGCTCTATAAGTGTTGATGATTTTTTTAAACTGCTAAATCAAGAACAGATTAAATATATTATATTAAGATGGTTTGATAAATTTCCAAAAATTAAAAAAGGAGAAGCTATTGATTTACTTGTCCATGATGATGATTTAGTTAACATTATTAAGTATGTTTCTCCCCATTGTGAAAATAATTCTATTGAATGTAATATTTATAGTATTAGTGGCATGACTGGAACTGATTACAATGGACTCCCTTATTATCCTAGTCACTGTGCACAAGAAATGCTTGATGAAAGAATTCTTTTCAATAATAAATATTTTGTGCCAACTCCTAAACATTATCTGCTAAGTATGGCCTATCATGTTGTTTATCATAAAGCAGAAAATTCAGGTTTGCCTCGAGGTATCAGAGACGAGGATAGTGAATTAGTCCACAATAATAAATATACAAAAGCGCTTCGCACTCTAATTAAGCGGTACGGCATAGATGTAAAATTGACCTGGGCTGATTTACAAAAGTTTTTGGATAAGAACAACTGGACTCCAGAATTGTCAGTACTAGAAAGGCTTTCTGAAAAGAGCAATTGGGTGAAAAATTTATATTATTTAAAGCTCCATGACCAGCAAAACACAGGTGAAATTATGGCATTTATCGTTAGAGAATGGGCTTATGAAAACAACTTGACTGATTGGATAATCAAGTGGTTAGAGAATCACGGCCTACACATACTAAATATTTATGAACTTGATAAAGATCGTAGGAAAAAGGCAACACGTAATTTACGAGGCGGCGACTGGGGATATACAGACTGGAAAGAATATGGAGGAAGCGGAAAGCCAGCTGTTTTAATTATAGCTTATGATTTCTATCCAATTCCTTTAAAAAAGAGGTATCAAAAGTATTATCCATATGTATCGAACGGAAATTTCCTTTTGAAAATAAAGCTGCGAAATGAACTGAATAAGAATCAGCCTCCAGAAATAGAAAGAAATATTATCCACTCAAGTGACAATACCTTAGATGCTTTGGAATTCATTAATACTTTATACCCAGAGGAAATTCCTAAAATTCTAAACGAAATTACTTTAGCTAAAGAAAAAAATGAAAAATTGAAATAAAAGAATACTTGACTAAATGACAATGGAATAAAATCGTAAAAACCCACGACACTCCTATCGTGGGTTCATTAGTCCACTATCTTCATTTAGCTTCTCACTTATCTTAACCTATTGTTAGTCTAACCCTAATACCTCTAACTATCTACTAATCTGTTTCCAGCTTGAATTAAGTTATCTCTTGTTGCAAGTTCTGTATATAATTTGTTAACCAATAAAAATAGCAAGCAGTAACTGGTAGTTCCTGTAATGGGGTCTGACCCCATTGTGAAAGACTTGTCTTGAGCTTTCTAAAATTCACCTTTTACCTATAATATCCACCAAATTTCGATTTATTTTTTCAAAAAACTTCATTTTTATCCTCCTATATTTAACACAGCCTACGTATATATTACTGGAGGTGTTACAAATGAATAAACTTTTTATTAAGTTTTTACCAATCATATCATCAGTATTTATACTAATCTTCCATGTATTGGGATATATTTCTACTTTATACTTACCAGATCATTCAATGTTGCTAATATGGGTATTAACAGGATGTATTGATATTATCTTTATACTCAAACTCGGAAAAATAACACAATCTTTTTATAAGTCTATGTATATAGATACCTTAACCCAATTGAAAAACAGAAACTTTTTTTATGACAGCGTATCTGACACAATGGAAAAACTGCAAAAAAAACATTCAAATCTTTCTCTATTAATAATAGATTTAGATAACTTTAAAAATATTAATGATACATATGGTCATATTGTAGGGGACGAAATTCTAAAACAAATTTCACATATTTTAAAAAATAATATTAGATCTACTGATATAGCCACTAGATGGGGTGGCGATGAATTTATTATAATTCTTCCTAAAGTTAATAGGAAAGACGCATTAAATATTGCAAATAGAATTAGAAGTGCCATACATACACATGATTTTTTCTATGATAATATCCTTTTTAAGGTTACTGCTAGCATAGGAATCACATCAATTAAAAATAAAATGGATATAAATTCTTTTATAGATTTTGCTGATAAAGCCTTATACAAAGCAAAGGCTAGTAAAAATTCAGTGGCATTTTTAGATGCCTGTGTTAACCTATAGTGTAGATTATCATTTTAAGCTACCTAAAACGCTTCTATAGCTTATCATATTAAAGACTCTCCTTAGGAGGACTATAAAAGAATCAACTTCCAGTGGTTATCATGACCTCAAAGGTTGCAATACAAACTGGAAGTTTGGAAACGCCAATAGTTTTGCGTGAAATTAATTAGATATGATTAAATTTATCTAGAAATTAGTACTGAGTATGTCCCAGTACTAATTTTTTATTTTTTTGGAATTACTAAATAATAAGATATTATAGCTATTATTTGTTATCATATTTTACCGGTTTCCATATAAACAGAGTTCTTAGTGGCTTTGCCACTTAGAAATCGTTATCCAGGGACGTAGCCGCTCTTTACTCCCCCTTGGAGAAAAGTGATTCATACCGTGCGGTGGAGTATTAGAGCGGGTAGTCATCGGATAAAAATAGACTTGCTAAAAAACAAGTCTTAGGACTATATTAATCTAATTATTATTTAATTGAATCCCATTATAAGGTCCATAATTTATTGTGCCTAAAATTTGCTTCCACATATTCTCCCTTTGAATAATGTCTTCGCGATCACAAAACTCAATTACAGAGAAAACAATCTCATTATAACCATTCTCAAGTACAAACAGGTTTAAGTGTTGAGCATCTCCATTAGAGCTTAGGTGCTTCATCCATCTACCAATTATTCCGTCTACACCATAAGCACTTCCAATATATCTGCTCTTACCATCTTTTGATCTCTGAATATATATTCCATTTTTACTTAATTTCTTCTTTAATTCGTTATCTTCTGAATCGTCTTCCCAAATGCTTATTATCTCTCTCCAAGTAAAAGTTTGTCCCATAACTTCATCTTGACTTGTATCAACATCTGGTAAGTCTAACCCCTCAAACTTAGAGGTTCTTGCTAAAGTACTGCTATTTTTACACTCGTTTATTATCTCATTGTTTAAGAGAATATTTTTTATTGCAATTGCCAGTTGTACGTAGTCGCTTGATTTATAATCAACTACATTTCTTATATTCCTTATCACACCAGTAACTGCAACTAATTTCTCTTTTAGGCTATAATTTATCTTCTTTGAATGATAAATTCTAAAATAGAAATCATCCTTGTTTCCCCACAATTCGAAAGCTCTTATTCTGTATATATTAGGTTTCACTCTGTAAGCTATATGAGGATTTTCTAAGCCTGTATTATCATCTTTAGTTTTTAATGAAAATAAATCAGTTAGTCCACTTCTTGATAGTATTTCTTCCAAAATGTCAAACATCCTGCACACCCCCCTTTTTATTTATATAACTATTATAATGTAAATATTATACAACATTTACCTATTTCCTACAAATAGCAGGTATACTAGGTTAAACTAGGGTTATCTGTTCTATCTCGCAAATAACCCTTTTATTCTAAAAAACTCCAACTCAATCGCCTCTGCCATAGCATTACCTCCAGCATCACTTGATTTTTCATTTATACCTAATGAGCTTAAAACCTCTTGTAGTTTACCTATCCTTTTATAAAGATCATTCCAGCCTCTTGCCTTTATTTCTATTAGTCCAGAACTTGATTGTTTAATTATTTGTTTTATCTCTTTAAAGGAGCATAGTTTCTTTAAAACTTCTACAGATTCCCGGTTTTTTAGCGTGGGAATCGTATTTTGCAAGGAAAAAGCTGTTGCACTAATTTCTTAGTGCAACAGCCCCTTTTGTTCTTCTAATTTTGTCTTTTAACTTTCAATATCCACTTTAATATATTCATTCTCTTTAGCAGATTCTTGAAGAAGGTTTATAATGGATTCTCCATAAATGCCTAAATTTTTTATTATAGCTGCTGAATTATATATGATGATTTTTTTAAAGGATGAATCTGTTGAGAGACAATCCCACAAAGCATCTAAATTTTCACCATAGTAATCAGGTAAAGATAACTTTTGTTTTAAATAGGCATGAGTTAAAGCTTTGTCTAGCATTTTATCTCCATTTAATCTAATTTCTTTCATATACTTGCCTCCTTAGTATAGCTTCTTGAAGGTTTTATAATGGTCATTAGTATAAAAAATGAGACCATCATTAGAATAAATTATTCTCTCTGCCCCACGATAGCCGCCTTTATAATTTATATCACATTCATAATATTTACGTCCATTTTCCTTCGGTAATAATCCTTCCATATTACCAAAACTATCTCCGCCAATAGACTTTTGTTTGGTTACTTGCCAAAGGTTTCCTTTTGAATTATCCCAACCTAACTTTTGGGCTTCTGCCTTTGTAATATAATTAGGTGGCAAGGTTTTAAATTCATGAATGTATGCTGCCACTTCGTCCTTAGTTGAATAACTTTGTCCCTTCTTTACTTGAACTTTACTAGTAACCTCTTTATTAGTTGATTGGTTCTTTGGGATTTGACTTACAGATGTTCCATCTTTTGAAGTAGATATATTTGTACTAGATGTCTCTGCTGGAGCTGGTGTTTTAGCAGCTTGACATCCTGTTAAGACAAATATAAATAAGATGGTGAACATTTTTATCAACCAATTGTTCCATTTATTATTTTTATGCATATATATTTCTCCTCTAGTTTATTTTATTATGCTATTATAACATTTTTTCTTACTGGTTATAGTATTTCTTCTCGTTTTTTAGTTGTTATATTATAATCAAATTTACTTTCACATCTTATTTTTATTTATAATGTTTAATATATTCCTATTATTAGTAATAACCCTTGGAATCTTAATTTGATTTTTGGATATTCCTCTATTAAATAAAGATTCCTTTATTTAATTAAAGGTATTTGTTGATAAAAGTATTACTTTTACCATACCTAATCTCTTATTATTCCTAGCTCTATCATATGCTAAATTTGAATTTCTAAGTTTACTATCCAATGTTTCTTCTAATTGTAATTTGAAAAGTTATGAATGAAAAATCACATAAGTTTCAATCCTCATGTGATTTTTTATCCCTTTACTATTTTTAAGAATTCTTAGCAGAATTAGCCAAATTATTCATACTTAACGAATGTCAAAAACATTAGCTAAATAAATATTCCAAGTCTACAGTAAATTCTTCTAAAAAAGCAGATTTTATAATTCCCTTGCCTACTTTTATATCTGCCTGCTCATATAAACCTTCATTATTTAGCAAATATACTGTAACTGCATCTTTCATTGGATTAACTATCCAATATTCCTCAACTCCATATTTCATATATAAGTTTAACTTAGTAATTAAATCATGAGCTTGATTAGAAGGACTTAATATCTCTATTATTAATGAAGGCACACCTATGTATTTAGTATCTGTAAATCCATCTGAATTACAGATAACACTTAAATCTGGAATTACTAAATTTCTACCTTCAACTCCTTCTTTTCTTAGTTCTATATCGTAAGGTGCCTGAAACACTTCGCAGGTTTTGCCTTCTAAGAAAATCATCAGCTTAGTGTTAAGTCTACCAGAAATCCTTTGATGTTTTGTAGATGGTGATGGTGCCATATAAATCATCCCATCAATATATTCC
The DNA here is from genome assembly GCF_056135525.1 of Clostridium sp. CS1-1. Taxonomy (NCBI): domain Bacteria; kingdom Bacillati; phylum Bacillota; class Clostridia; order Eubacteriales; family Clostridiaceae; genus Clostridium; species Clostridium sp. CS1-1. The sequence goes on from NZ_CM148680.1 coordinate 2,594,543, forward strand.
ATCCTATCATCACTTTTCTCTTTAATTTTTATATATTCTTCAAACAAAACATGTGTATTAATAGGTAAAGCCATAAGACAACACTCCTTGCTTCTATTATTGAATCCTATTAATTTTCATTATAGCAAATATAAAAGCTTACTGTAACTCCTATTATGTATATTTTATTAGTACCTTCGTATCATTTAAAAAACTTCAAGTCAACCGCCTCTGCCATTGCCTTACCTCCAGCATCACTTGGATGAAGATGATCTCCACTATCATACTGCGGTAACAACCTTGAAGGATTACTAGGATCAAAGGTAGCTTTATCAAAATCAATTACTCCATCAAACTTTCCGCTAGTTCTAATCCAATTGTTAACCTCTCTCCGCTTAGCATCAAGCTCATCACTGTATACCATATACCCCTCAAAAGGCATAATAGTTCCTCCGTATATTTTTACATTATGTTTATGTGCTAACTGTATGTATTTTTCAAGCCCCTCAATTATTTGATCCTTACTTACAGTCTCAGAAGCTGGAGCTGGTCCTCCTGGTCCTGTATGCATAATGTCGTTAACTCCTTCTAGAACAATTACGTACTTAACTCCCTGATGATCTGTGATTGCTTTCTCAAATCTTGAAATTCCTGATGGTCCAAACAATCCCTTAAGTTTACTTTCACTGTCATGTAAAATTCTGTTGCCACCAATTGCTTCTCTGATTACAGATAGATTTTTTATGTTAGCCTCATTCAATCTTTTAGCAAGATGGTCTGGCCATGAAAAAGTAGTTATTGAATCTCCAAAAGCAATAATTGATCCGTTTTTTTCAGAAGTGGTTACTTCTATTGATGTGAAAAAGGGAGATACTTTTGGAACTCCATTTGTACCTATAGGTTTAAAATCTTTTTTCGTATCAACAGATTCTACGAAATTTCCCTTCTGTGAAAAATAAGATTCTACACCTCCACAAGCACCAGTTATGTTTTTAGTTTCATTTGGTAGATAGATGCTTACAGCTATCTTATCTAACTCTTTTATATCAAACTCAAAAGGATCACTCCATACAACAGCCCCTGTTTCAATTGCTATATTCGATTTACCATTAAAAGTAAGTAACCTTTTTGAACTGTTATTTATAATCCCCTCTGAATTGACTACAGCAAAACTGGCAGCACCAATGTTCAAGGCTTCAGTTCCAAGTTCATTAGAAACTTTTATTCGCTCCTTTGAGCCTCCGAAGGTTGATGTTACAATTGTACGTATAGTTTGATCTTTATAGTTCAACTTAAATAGTGTGAAATCTGTCGCACTTCCATTCCACACACTAATCCAATGTGTTTCTGTAACAGTCTTATTGCAGCCAGTGGAAAAGCTTATAATCACAAAAATAAGGAATATTAAAAAGATTGATGCTCCTGATTTTTTATTCATTTTACTCCCCTAACATTTATGTTTTATTAAGTACTACCAGTATTTATATATTACGCCTTTCTATGTCAAATTACATACTTTTACAAAAACAATGCTATTCTTTTATAGTTATCATAAAATTTATAAAAGTCATCTGTGTATTCTGAAACTCTGTTAAGGAGTATGACGATTCACTAGGTTTCTTAAATCAAATGTTTCGATTGGTTCTGGCCCTCTTAATATTTTTCTTTTTATATGAAGATCACCAGGTGGATTATATCTGATCCTCCATTCAACCAACATTATTTTTCCATCTACTATTTCAATACCTTGTATTCCACTTGCTCGAACGCATGATCCGTCATTGAAGTAAGGCAATTCATTGACTTTAGGAAAATGCGGTCTATGCGTATGTCCACAGATAATCATAATTTTGTTTGTTTTAATCCAACCACTATAAATACGTTCAATTTTATGAATCTTTTCAGCACTTTTTACAGGGCTTGCAGGATTTATAAACCCTATTGAATGAAGATACCTCCAGAAATACCTTACTGTAAGCATATTGAAGCGCCATAATTTGTCATTCATTCTATCTCCTTGATGACCATGAACAGTTAGTATTTCCTGTCCTGTATTTTTATGTTTAAACACTACTGCCTCATGTATCGTAATCCCAGGGAATAATTCTATTTCTTCTTGGTTATAATCATCGTAGAATCTATAATAATTCTTTTCTACAAAATCTCTATTTTTTAAGCATATATTGTGATTGCCATATAACATAATCAATCTATCGGAATCAAAGAACTTTTTTAATTGATCATACACCTCATCATGTGCTAGTCTTAACTCTTTAAAATTAGAGTGTTCCCAAAGTTCATCTCCATCTCCAACCTCCACATAAGTATATCCATTATTAAAATAGAATTCTAATGCAAATAAAAAGATATTTTGATTTTTTGCAAATTCATCAGATGGTGTACTATCTCCTCTATGACAGTCACTGAAAAATATAAATTTAGAGTTATTATCAAAGTATTCAATTTTGGCATTATTGTAAGCTTCCGTTAATCTCTTTTCTGCTAACTTCTTTTCTGAAATCATAGCACACCTCTTTAGACCTAAAAATTAACTTTCGTATTATATAGTTAATCTACCCTTTTAAATAAGAATATATTTAAAGTAATATTTTAAAATTATGTAGTAATTTACAGTCGCCTATCTCCGGAGTCAAAATGAATCTTTTTATATTTCAATGGTATTGTCAATTATTGCAGCGGTGGAATCATTTTTACGGGGTAAGAAGTTTGTACCTATTCATTATAGATAAATCAACTGCATACTTGACTTATACATAGGGATATATTAGTGATTCTGAAGCACATTTAAATACTTTTTCATGAGTCTTAGCGAAGGATTTGAGAAAAGTTTAGAAGATTTGATTGTCTGAGCGTAAGCGAGTTATCAAATCTTCTTAGCTTTTCTCGAATTCGAGCTTTAGACGAATTAAAAGTATTTATGGTGCTGAAGAATTGCTAATATATCCCGGGGTGTAAGTCTAGCTTTGTGTTGATTTATCTATAGTTGAATGAATTGCGATATACGCAAAGTTAAAGAGTTAAGGACTGCCTTAACTCTTTTTACAAATTATATGTGAAATTTACCCCCTGGAGTCTTGAAAATATTAGCTTTGGAGCTAATAAAAATCACCACCACTTTTTCTTTTTAAAGTAAGTAAGCATTAAGGCTGCGATGGAAATCATGATTACCCATAATACTGGATACATCCATGGCCAATTATATTCTGGCATGCTTTTGAGATTCATTCCGTATAAACCAACAATAAATGATAACGGAATAAAAACAGTAGATATAATTGTTAAAACCTTCATTACTTCATTCATTTTGTTACTTACACTAGAAAGATACGTGTCGAGCATACTAGACAGTATATCTCTTAAAGTTTCAGTTGTATCCATTACTTGAATTACATGGTCATATAAATCCCTTATGTATATATTGATAGATTCTTTAATCAATGGTGTTTCACTTCGTGTTAATTGATTGACTACCTCCCGCAAGGGCCATACAGATTTATGCAGATATAACATTTGTCTTTTCAATTTATGAATGGTTTTCAATGTATCCTTGGAAGGATTTGATACTAACTCATCTTCTGTATCCTCGATCTTTTCACTTAATTCTTCTAGTACAACAAAGTAATTATCCACAATTGCATCAAGTAAAGTATAAATCAAGTAGTCTGAACCCATTTTTCTGAAGCGTCCTACTCCTTTTCTAATTCTTTCACGTATTGTATCATATATTTTTGATTTTCTTTCACTAAAGGTGAGTACATAGTTTTCACCCAGTATTAAACTTTCTTGTTCAATGATAAACTTGCCTAATTTATTATCAAAGAATAACATTTTTGCAACGATATAAGTATATCTATCATAATTCTCTAGCTTTGGACGCTGTTCAGTATTTAGAATATCTTCCATTACCAAGGAGTGAATATCAAAATGTCTTCCAATCTTTTCAATTGTGTTGATATCATGAATACCTTCTACGTTAATCCAATATATAGCAGACTTTTCTAAGCGCAGCTTACTTATATCATTTAAATCAATTGCTTTTTCCTCAAAGCAATCTTCAGTATAATTAACCAATCTTATGTGAACTGTTTCACTCTTTTTTTCTCCAATATGTACTAGACTTCCTGGAGGCAATCCAGATTTTATTGAACGTTTTTTCATTAATATCCTCTCCAAAACATTTTTCCTTAATGTAATTCAAATGAAAAGTTTAAATTACATAATAATCTTTTATTATAGAATATTACACAATTTATTACTAGACAGTATTTTACAATTATCTATAATAATATAATATTAGGATAGATGAGTTATACTGCTATTGTAGTTGATGCCTGTAAGTTTTGAAAAGTTATGAATAAAAAAATCACATAAGTTTCTACGCCCATGTGATTTATTATTACTTTGTTATTTTTATAGTTTTTAATCAAGTAATTCCGCTTCTTTAGGCTCAATTGCTGTCTCTGCCCCATCGTCTTTACTTGATTCCTTTCTTAAAATGTCTAATGTATGTCCACTTGCTCCGAGCAAATCCGGTCTTTCACAGGTGGAAAAATGATACTTAAGAAAAATTTCAAATGTATCTTCATCCATATCATTTATAACTTGTCTCATATAATTAGCTGGTCCATCCGCTGCAATTATTTTTATCCTCTGCAGTTCTGCCTCCTCATTTAATTTATTAATATCTTCAATTCTTACATAATCATATAAATCCTTTGGTTCCGATATAACATGAAAATCATCAGTAAGTTTCCCATTATCAATACACTCACGAATATTATTTTCCTTAAAGCCATAGGTTAATATACTATATTCATTCATACAATATGCTATTAAGATAACACCGCCAGGCTTGGTTACCCTTTTTGCCTCTTGAAGCACTTTTACTTTATCCTCAAATGTATATAAATGATACATTGGTCCAAACACCAAGGTCATGTCAAAAGTGTTTTCTGAAAATCTTGATAAATCTAATGCCGTTCCCTGATATGCTTTTACTGTGCTTCCTTTTGACTTTAAAATACCTAGATTGTGCTTCACAAGTTCAACTGCCGTAACATCATATCCTTCATTTGCTAATTCTACAGAATATCTGCCTGTCCCTGCACCAACATCTAAGATTTTTGCGTTCTTATTATTTTCTAAATACTTATGAATATACTTCATAGAAGTGAGATATTCAACTTGTCCATATTTTCTTGTTAATCTTTTATCCTCACAAAACTTATTATAGTATTTCTCCAATTCCATTGTCATATTTTTATCTTCCTCTTCTGTTATATTTTAAAAATTATTGAATACTAAAAGCTTTCTTTGTACAGTCCAACAGTATTATACCATATACTTCGGTTAAAATCTAAGGCAAGTGTTCGCTTCGTTCCCATTATTTAAGGGATTTTTATAGGAAGTATAGAATTAGTAAGAACTTCTATAATATTGCTAACAAAAATCAGATATACCAAAATTGTATTAATAGAATTTTTTTAAATTCACCAATTTTTGTAAAAGCCCATATCATAATATATGAATATTAATTATTTGGAGAGAAATATATGCAAATATTTTATACAGTTCGCTTAGGCGACACGCTTTATAATATAGCTAGGCGCTGGAATATCCCCTTGATTTCTCTTATAAACGCAAATAACCTTACAGTCCCATATACTATTTATATAGGCCAGCAGTTATCAATGCCTCCGGGTGTAACTACTTATGTTGTAAAACCTGGCGACTCCCTATTCCTTATATCCCAAATATATGGTTTGCCTATGAGTATAATATCACAGGCAAATGGCATTGACCCACCATATATCCTGATACCAGGTCAAGTTTTAATTATTCCTCAAGGAGTACCTTATTACATTGTGCGACCTGGGGATACCCTATATAATATTGCTGCAAGATATAATGTTACTCTAAAGGGGCAACCAAGGTATGACCTTATTTTAAATGCAAACCCGGGACTTACAACTTTCTTAATGCCAGGAATGACAATTGCTATTCCCTATCCACCTCCTGGAGGCACAGGAAGTTTAGCTGTAATATTAAACGACGAGCTTCAATCCTATTTGGGACTTTATGAACCTAATACTGGAAAGCTCAGTACTTTGCCAGTAAGTGAAGCAGGCCAAATGTCCCGCATATTTTGGTCTCCTGACCAAAATAAGATTGCTTATGTAGGAGATACAGGCATTATTTCTATCATAGACGTTATAACAATGAGAGTTTCAAAAATTGATCAGATTCCTGTACCAGGATTTATTGATTGGTCACCAGATAGTAAAAGAGTTGTTTATTCTAAAGACAGTGATATCAAAATATATAGTGTTTTAGATAATACTGAACAAACTATAAATCGTCAAGGAACCTCCTATGTTCAATGGTTGCCAAATGGTACTGAATTTTTATATGAAGCAAAGGATGAATCAAATATAAGTCAGCTTTACAAAAACAATATAAATGGAACCAATGAGAGAAAAATCACAAATAATACAGAAGGAAATTACAACCATGTAAGACTATCTCCAGATGGCAAGTTTGTTTTATATACCACACCTGGTGCTAGCATATCGGAAATTTATACAATAGAACTTGCCACAGGGAATGTATACAAAATACCTGGAGGCCCTGAAGCAAAAAACTACAATCCAACCTGGTCTCCAGACTCTACTAAAATAGCTTATAGTTCAACTCAATTTACAAATGGAAAATACTATTCATTAATCAGATTTTCTGGAGCAAAAGGTGAAGATGATTCTACCATTGCCATTTCCAGCTGTTATTCTACACCATTAACCTGGTCTCCTGACAGTAGAAAAGTTGTCTACTTGTCAGTTTGCAGAGAAGAATACTCTCCTGTTGAAGTTTGGAGCATAGATATAACAAAGCGGGTTCCTATCAATGTGTTAAGTGGATTTGGCTTCTACAGCCTTGATTGGTCACCTGTAAGATAATAATACTGTTACTGGGGTTGATTAACCATTTTCTTTCACTGTCTAAAGAGTTAAAAATTGTTAATCGCCCCCTTATTTTCTTAGTGAATTAAATCCTTTGGGTAGCTTTTACTTCTATTATTTTTTCCTTAATTGTAAATCGAAATGCGACTCTTCCGATACCAATTAGGTTGTATTAATAATAATAAATATTTATCCGCTAGGTGGTTGCATCTTAGCTTACAAAAGATTGGTTAATTACCAGTCTTTTTGTTTGCTAATTAGTTTTGGTTTATATATCCTATGATTGTTGACGGCAGAACAGAGGATATATATGTCTAAATTTTTTACTTATGAAGAAAGACTTGAATTGCAAAAATACTTAAAAGAGAGTCTTTCCTTTAAAGAAATTAGCCGCAGGCTGGGAAAAAATCCAACCACCATTTCCAGAGAAGTCCGAAAGTATAGTTCCCAAATTGCTACAGGTTACTCTGGATTTCCATTCAATGCTTGTAAGAATCGCATTAACTGTAGAAATAAAAACGTCTGTGGTAAAGAATGCACCAGAAAATCGGCTATCTACTGTAAGCTTTGTACTTCTTGTAATTCAAACTGTCTAGAATTTATTGAAGAAGTTTGCACTGCCAGTTTCAGAGTTCCTTATGTTTGTAACGGTTGTGGAAGCATTTGTAAATGTACACTTTTAAAAAATCTGTATGATGCAGAGCATGCCCACATCAAGGCACATGAATCTATATCACAATCACGAAGTGGCTTGTGTATATCTGAAGATGAAATCGCCAGATTGAATAAGATTATTTCGCCACTTGTTCAAAATGGCCAGTCTGTAAATCAGATTTACATTAATCATCAGGACGAACTTATGTGTAGTGAAAAGACGATTTATAATTACATCGATGCGTGTCTTTTTGATGTTAGGAACATTGATCTTCCAAGAAAAGTCAAGTTCCGTGAGCGTTATAAGAAGCCTGAATTCAAAGTAGATAAAGGCTGTCGCATTGGTCGAAATTATGAAGCTTTTTGTGCGTTTATTGAAAAGACCCCTGATACTGCAGTGGTACAAATGGATTCTGTGATTGGTAGCAAAGGTGGTAAATGCCTCTTGACCATTCACTTCGTGGATTGTAGTTTAATGTTGGCATTCTTAAGAGATGCAAACACCTCAAAGTCTGTAACTGACATTTTTGATCAGCTTGATAAAGGACTGACAAAAGACACTTTCAGTAGACTTTTTCCTGTTATCCTCACGGATAATGGGAGTGAGTTCTCAAATCCTAAAGCAATAGAATATCGGGAATCTGCACCATTTTGTCGTACTAATATATTTTACTGTGATGCAGGTAGCCCTTATCAAAAAGGAGCTATTGAAGTAAATCATGAACTAATACGAAGAGTACTTCCGAAAGGAACAAGTTTTAATAACCTTACCCAGGAAGATATCAACCTAATGATGAATCATATTAATTCATACAAAAGAAAAAAGCTGAATAATCGCAGTCCATACGAAACATTCAGCTTTTATCACGGAGAAGAGGTTTTGCATAAACTTGGATGCGCACCGGTTGCCGCCAGTGACATCATGTTAAAGTCTACTCTTCTAAAAAAATAATAAAAATACGTGCCGCCAACCACTAATCTATCAAGAAATTAAGGGGTGGATTTTCCGATTACAAAAAAATCGAGAGGGAGTCGATCTCCATTTAGCATGCTTATTTTTAATATAATACTTCAATAAATGTGAAAAACCAAACTGCATTTTGATTACAAAAGTTGCATCTCGTTTACAAAACATGCATTTCGAATACAAAAGTGGCGTTTCGTTTACAAATATTTACCTGTCAGTTACAAAGATTGCTTTTCAATTTACAAAGTGGCATCTTGTGTTACTATTGAGTTCTAAAATTAAAAGCATATAATAATAACAATAATAATATAAGGAGAAACGATATAAATTTATTGTAATACGATAAATAATATGTTAAAATCATTTTATCATCAAATTAGTGAGGTGCTTTAAATGAATGTTAAACAAGGTTCAACCACTTTCTTAAAGGTAATTATTTTTCTGATTGGAATTGCGGTACTTGCTTTGTGTATCTTTTGGTTACCTGTGATAGCCATTAATGATGCAAAAACACATCCAGGTGACTACTCGCTATATCCCTTTTTAGGATATGCGTATGGATGCTGTATTGCGTTTTCTGTTGCATTGTATCAAGTATTTAAACTATTAACCTATATCGAAAGAAATAATGCTCCCTCAGAGTTATCACTTAAATCTTTGAATGTTATAAAGAAATGTGGTTTAACAATCATCATCTTCTTCGTGTTAGGGATAGTAACCTTAAAGGTAATTGCTAAAGTCACAGGGGATGATCCAGCGGGTCCTATAGCATTAAGTCTAATAGGTATTTTAGCAACAAGTATCATCACAGTTATTGTGGACGTGCTTGAAAAACTATTAAAAAATCTTCTAGATACAAAACCAGAAAATAATTAACGTTTTGATAAAATTCAATTAGTGAGGTTCTTTTTATGAAACAAGTTACGACACACTTTTTAAAGCTAGCTGTTATTTTTATAGGAATCCTGATATGTCAATTATTATTAATATTGATGTGATGTTAGCAAAACGAAAAATGAGCGTAACGGAGCTTTCGGAGAGGGTTGGAATTACTATGGCGAATCTTTTCATTCTGAAAAATAGGAAAGCAAAAGCGGTTCGTTTTTCAACATTAGAAGCGATATGTAATACTTTGGATTGTCAGCCAGGTGATATTTTGGAGTACAAAAGCGACGAAGACACTCAATAAAAACAGACAACAAATTTATTTAACTCGCGGGAGTGGATAGGGAATTTAAGGGATAGCCATTAAGCTGTCCCTTCTTTACGTTTATTGATGTTAAAATCCTAGTGCTTAACATTATCCTTTATCAATTTCATAAAGATTTCAGGAGTAACTACTCTTACTTTAGGGTTTTGTTCTAACTTTCTTACAACTTCTTCTACATTACTAACACTTTTACTCCAAACATGAACATAAACAAAGGTATAAGCCTCGGGATTAGTAACATCTGTTTGTCCTGAGCTCACTCTATCATTAATTCTCTTTACTAATTCATCTTCATTTTGAATGCCGCTCCAAAGCAAATCTCTACAGGAAACTAAAGGTTTATTATTAGACCATAAAATTTTCCCATGATAGTTATCGTGCCTGTGGTAGTCAAGATAAAATAATCCTTGGATATTTGATTTTTCAGTAAACTTATCCCAAAGGTCAATATTATTAAAAGCTGAATCGTCTATAATTGCTGCATACTTTTCCTGCGCTTTTTCCATATAATCATTTAATGTATTAATATATGTGTTTAATTTATTACCGTTAAATTTACTTGGATACATATATCCATTTCCGGAAGGTGACACAATTTAAATTTAGGTCCTTTTTATCTTCTAGGACTTTTAAATTTGTAGTCTTTCGGAAGTTTTTGGGTAGTATGTCGTTGTAATTTATCGCATCTAATACAAGATTTACAGTGCTACCACTAGAATCTTCAGCTAGAACACCGTTATTTAATCCTAGTAAAGATGAGATAACGGTTAGTATCAGTGTTAACAAAATAGACCGTACTATTTTCGGTTTTTTATGCAATTTAATCCCTTCTTCCCTATAAAGTAATAATTAAGTTTTCTTAATTTAGTATAAGGTAACAAAATTATTTCTATACGGATTAACTTTCAGGTATTATTTTTAAGAAGCAATATACCAGATTAATATAATCAATTATCTTCATATAAGGCTCCACGTCTTTAAGTTTTATGTAATAAAGAATATTTCATTAATTTAATGTAAAAGATATACTTGATAAAAAACATTAAAGGAGATTGTTAATATGAATATAGAACGCGCAAATGAAATCGTTTCATCACCAGATATGGCTAATGTAACTTATGATGGAGCACCAATTTACCTCCAAAGCGTAAACGAAGACAAAAAAATGGCTTATGTATATCCTCTTAACCAACCTTATAAACTACAAGAGGTGCCTTTAGATTCTCTAGTAGAATACTAAAAAATAAGGCAATTATTTTTTTGCAAAAATAATTGCCTTATTTTAATCCTTAAGCATGCTCTTCCTAGTTTAGATTCATAACCTTAAAAATAACATCACTATCATTGGAAGGACTTACTTCATTAAATAATGTTTCATCCTGAATTTAAAGCTATCTAAATTAATTCAACGGTACTACATTTTCATAATTCACCTTAAATGCTTCTCCATCCTTCTTTATTATATGACCTGAAGCATAAGGCTTCCCATCAATTGTAATACACACTTTATCTACGTTATAATAGTTTCCTAAGGTGTCCGTAACAGAAGTTAGAATTGCCAGTTCTTTATAAGTGCCTCCATTCGTTTCAGAAGCAAATTCTTTTGAGAAATCAACATAAACCTTACTTTCAGCCTCATTTAAATAGAGCTCATTTATCTTGCTATTTGCAGTCATTAAAGGTGATGTAGATGAATTTGGAGCTTTCTTAAAGTTTTCTTCAAAAAACGCTTTCGTTTCATTATTAGTTTTAAAGTTTAGAGCTATTTTCTTTTCTCCGATTTTTCCATTTTGAGCAATAGGATAATAGAACTTAACAGTCTGTGTAACAGTTAAATCTTTATCCAATTTCTCTAAAGTAGTTGTAACAACTAATCCGCTCGATTGAAAAACAGTTTGTATTAGTCCAACTCCTAATCCATAATAATCTCTTGTAGTGGAGTCTTTTCCTTTTGTAGTGACTTCTATGGATTTAAACTTTCCTGCTGGAGTAGTTATAAGAACTCCAACATCTGTTATAGTTCTTTTGCTTCCATCAGCTAAAGTCCATGTGTTCCCTTTTACAATTGGCTCTTTAATTAAAATATCATTTATATTTGACTTTTCCTTTGTCAAGTCGTCTCTATAGTAAAATTCTCCCCTTGAGTATAGAGTTTTTAGCTCTCCATTTTTATTTTCAATTACCTGCCCTACTGTGGTTCCTCCAGTTATAATTCGCAACTGAATTTTGTTATCCCTTATATAATCAACATATACATCCTTTGATGCATATTCGTTTCCCGATCCAGCATATTTCATTCTGATGTTTTCCTTCATTGGAAAAAAATCATTTATTGTATATTGTTTTGATTCACTTACTGTTTTATTTTGGGTATCTACAGCTTTTGATTCTGTTGCTTGATTCGACGATTTATTGCATGCTGTTAATGTAGCTATAAATAAAGATACCATGATTACTATAAGCTTTTTCATAACATCACCTCACATAACATTTTATATATTATATAATATGTTATGTTTTTAGTAAACCATCTACACTATACTCTGAACTCCGGCCCCCATATACAGCCAATCTTTGACTAAATATAATTTCAAGCATATAATTACTATGTAAAGAAGACAATTCCACATAACTTAATTCCTACGGCAATTAATGTTCGTAAGGTGGATACGTAAAAAATATATAGAAAGAGGATACGTAATGGAAACCGTAAATATAATACCAGACAAAAAAATAATTAATAAACATGTTTTATCATTTATATTTCCTATCACTATAGATAGTGTCTTACAATTGTCTGCTTCACTAATTACAATGGCGATGATAGGCAGGATTGATGTAATTTCAATCAGCACTATAGGTATCAGTACAAGAGTTACCCAGATGGTTTGGGCTTTATTCAGAGGCCTTGGGACTGGGACAACTGTCTTTGTATCACAAAGTCTGGGAGCTGATAACATGGTAAAGCTTAAGAAGGTAATACATCAGTCCGTGATTTCTTCAATACTACTTTCAATATTTATAGCAATAATAATGTACTTCAATGCTGAGACTATTTTGTCAGCTTTTCATCCAGATAGTACACTTCTGATAAAAGCTTCAGATTATATAAGGATTGTTGCTGTGGGTATTCCTTTTATGTCTGTGATGCAGGTAATAGGCGGAGCATTCCAAGGTATTCGTAAACCTACAGTCTCCATGAATATGACACTATTTATGAATCTGGTAAATATTATAGCAGGATATGTGTTGATTTTTGGGAAGTTTGGATTTACACCTATGGGGCTAAAGGGAGCTGCTTATGCAACAGTTTTATCGCAGGTACTTGCATCACTTTTAGGATTTGTACTTCTTTTAAAAAAAGATGGAATACTTGTGGATTATTTAAATATAAACTTCTTTAAAATCAATATATCTCAGGTAAAAGAGCTTTACCGAGTAGGTCTGCCATCTTCTATGGAATTTGTTTTTTGGCAGCTTGCTACCGTAATTCTGACAAGATTCATGCTGACCTATGGAAACACTGCCTTTGCTGCATATCAGCTAGGTGTTCAGGCAGAAGCCATATCATATACACCAGCTGCAGGCTTTGGGATTGCAGCAACAGCATTTGTTGGGCAAGCTTTAGGGTCAGGAAACGCGGAACTTGCAAAGATATACCATAAGCAGATATTGAAAGGCTCCATCCTGATTACACTGCCTGCAGTATTTATACTTTTATTCTTGCCAAGGAATCTAATGTCGCTTCTTACGAATAATATGGACGTAATTAAACTTGGAGCTATCTATCTTATTTTAATGGGATTAATTGAAATTCCACAGAACATAACAGGAGTGATAACTGGATCAATGAAGGGGGCAGGCTATACAAAAATCCCAATGATTATTGCAGGAAGTGGACTTTGGGGAGTTAGAATACCTCTTGCTTTTTTGGTTGCTTATGTATTTAAATTATCTATTACAGCAATTTGGTCAGTAATGAGTATAGAAGTAGCATTGAGATTTGTCTTGTCCTTTATAATATACAAAAAAAGAAATATCTATAGCAATAATATAATATTGGAATAGATCTGTGATTAAACAGAAAGATTAGAAATAAAACTAAGAACAAAGTCTCAATTAGTACGGTTATGCACTATTGAGGCTTTATTTTTAGTTATATATATCTGAAAACTCCATTTCAACTTTGCTTTTATCTTTATGTTTAATACAATAGTCAACTGAGCTATCCGCTAGCTCTCTAACAGGCAACTGTATTATAAACTCACTTCCATGTCCAAAGGTGCTTTCTACTTTAACTGTACCACCATGCAATTCCACTAAGGATTTTACAAGTGATAATCCGATACCACTCCCCTCATGGTTTCTTGAAATAGATTTGTCCACTTGTCTAAATCTATCAAATATTTTTAATTCTTTATTGATAGCTTCAAGTTCTTTTGTCTTTATACGTACAAGCTTTTTTAAACTTCTATTCCAATAAAATATTGTAAAAACTGCTATAATTACGAAGCACAGAGCACAGCTAATAATTCGTATGTATCTATTTAAGGTAAATTTACTTTCTTGTATGGTTTCTCCATACCACTTACTATATATTTTGTCATATTCACCATTCATTTTTATGTCTTTAAGACCCCTATTTAGCAATTCAATTACCTCTTTATTTTCCTTTAAAGCTGCTGAAGCATAAATATATAGTTACACAAACCAATACTTTCGACAGCAATAATAGGTTCTGTATTGTAAATTTCGCAAAAAATATCTTTATGTAATTATATCACAATTATAATGTCGAAGTTAATCAAACTATGCAGTAAACAAATATTCAATACTGAACTATACTCTGAATCTCCGGCTTCCACTTAAGTCTCGTAGTTCTAACCTCACCAGTCCTATTCTTTGCTACAATACACTCCATAATCCCCTTACGCTCACTGTCCTTATGATAATATTCATCAACGTACTTATTTAAATCTATATATTACTACTTTAGAACTTCGTTTTTAATAAAATGTAAAGTGGCCTCTTCCCCTTCGTCTGCCAGTTTATTCAAAAGCAGCTTCAGCAGTTCTTCCGATTCTCTGTGCATAATACAATAATCCCTTCCCCTATTGTAATAATCGAGAGCATCCCTATCCGTATACTTTTCTTTTCTATAATTCTTTGAAGCACTCATTCTATCTACAAACATTTCCACCACATATTTAGTTGGCATTTTCATTCCAATTAATCCTTCAGTAGGCTTTAGGCTAAAATCAATCCAATATTCAAAGTGATGTTTGTTTCTTCCTTTATGGTGAAGCCATGCTTCAGAATATCCTTGTTCTATCTTTTGTACTGCATTAGGGCTAATATTCCCTTTATAGTATTTTATCCCTGCAGAAAACTCTGTCCATGAATATTTTGATAAATCATGGAGTAATCCTTGCTTGTACAGTCCAACTTTAAAACAATATTTCATAACTAACATTTTATGGTTTGTAATTGTTTTAAAATGATTAACCCCATTCATAATCTTTTTACTGTCCATTAATTTATCCCTTCTTTTTCTAAATTACTCAATCACTTCATAATTTGAGTTAATATAATTGGATTTATCCCTTATAAGCTTTTTGATTCCAGTATTTTTACTATGCTTAATTCCATCTAGACTACCTGTTACAGTTGTAGCTGCATACATTTCTCACCTTTCCTATAAAACTACAATAAAGCATACTACTCGAATATTACAATATGGAATATCATGGTATAATCATTTTTAGATGAAACCAATTGATGCTTACACAGTATATAATAAGGAATACTACTAATAATATCATCGTTTTTTCTATCTTCTGGTCTGAGACCCTTTGTTTTATGAATCGTAACAAATTGTTAACATCTGTTAGCTTACATTCTGCTATAGTGCTATAATAACATTATAGCTAACGTAAAGTGAGGAGATATAATCATGAATAAAACAATTATTGAATTGGAACTATTATATTCTGATACTAAAAAAGACCCTTTGCTAAGAAAAAAATTGCTCGAAACCCGTTGTGCAGTTGATCCTTTGGATGCCTTTTGTAAAATAGCTTGCGATTCGGGACATCCTATAACTGTTGGTGAACTTTTAGCAGTTGGACAAGAATTTAGCGATAATCAATGCAAAAGCACAAACGGCGGAAATCCCTACCCATATGACACATTTGAAGACACATACGAAACATTTCTAGTTTCCTTATAAATTCCACATTTAATTTTATAACATAATAAAAAAAATCACACAAGGTCTAAACCTCATGTGATTTTTTATTTTAAGCGGTTTTAATGTAATTAGCTAAGTATCATCCTCTCTTACATTAGATGGCGGTCGATGATTCAAGTAAATCAATTATTTAGCTTTAGCCAGAGCATCAGCAACTGCTGCCTTCCATCCTTTTGAGCTTTCGGTAGCACCACTTATAACATCTACATCTGCAGATTGTTTGTCAACCATTGCTTTTGCTAGATCCAACCTATATTGTTTTAGATTTGGATGTCCCCACTTGGTCCCATCCCATTCATTATAATTAACTTCCTTTTGCTTATTTTCCAATCTTTTTAGTTCGATATTTTGAATTTTACTATCCTTAATCGTTACTACGGCTTCTTCATAGCCACCTTTTGTACTTTTATGCTTCACATCGTATTCCCCATCCTTATAGCTTCCTTGCTTTCCTGTATTACTATTAGGGGTATTATTTGCAGTATTAGATGGAGTATTATTAGAAGTGTCATTTTTTGCACTGCATCCAGTAAACGTAAGAATAAATCCAATAACTAAAATATAAGTATTTAACTTTTTCATCGGTATCACACTCCTTCCCATATCTAGTGTAAATTCCTATACAACGATTGATTTTACTTATTCTATAAATTCAACTAAATTTTATAGTGTTTGCTTAGCGGAAATAATTGTTATTTCTAATACTCTGCTTAAAAAAGAAAATTTTCCTTTCATCATATCGTATTCTGAACCTGATTCAAGAAATCTAGCAGTTCCTTCTATTAAGAAACCTGCGCCTAATCCTCTAAATCCCATAACTTCATTACTTCCAACAGTCATCTTAATTTTATTATTTTCTTCTATATTGTTTTGTGTTTTACGCATACCAGCTGCTGGTATTAATAACCTACCATCTTCTGTTACATTAATATATGAATTCCATGTATTAACTACATGTGCTTCATTAGAGCTGCAAGTTGCTATGGCAGCTACTCCATACTTAGAAATAACCTCAAGTAATTTTTCATTTAACATATCTACTTCTCCTCTCAATTTCCATTAAGTTATTTATATAGTTCCTATTAATAGAACTTATATTCACCGATTTCCCTTCTTTTTTCTGACAGCCTACTTACATATGATCCTTCAGTTACATTACTAAAGCCTCTTTTTGAAATAATATCTTTTTGATTCTTTAAAAAGCTTTTAAATGCCCTCCTTGACTAACAAACAATGCAATTATACAATTAAAGTGTAATGCTTAAAAGAGCCAATTTTTTAAAAAATATAGGATACACTTTTAAAGTGAGGTTTTAAATATGATAACAATAAATGATGATTTAAGCACACCGATATATTTACAAATTTACCAGCAGTTAAAAGAACAAATAATTTCAGGACAGCTCCAAGAAGGTAATAAACTCCTCTCAACACGAGCGCTTTCAAGCACATTGAATGTAAGTAGAAATACTGTTGAAAAAGCATATCTACAGCTGTATTCGGAAGGGTATGTTACTAGTAAGATGGGAAGTGGTTTCATTGTACAAAAATTTGATGTTTTCTTATTTCCAGAAATAAAAAAAACTGATTCTGGAAGAATTGAAAAAGATCTTAGCATCGTAACAAATGAAAATTTTAATTATAAATACGATTTTAAATATGGAGGTTTAAGTTCAGGTGATTTTCCGATAAAACTTTGGAAGAAACTCTCTAACAAATGTTTAACTGCCCTTGGTTCCGAAGGCTTGACCTCATTTCAAGGTCGAAAGAGCGAATTAGACTTACAGATTGAAATAATGAAATATTTGAATAAGGCAAGAGGAGTTATTTGTAAACCCGAACAAATTATTATTTCTTCAGGTCTGGAATATTGCCTAAATATGTTATGCCAATTATTTAGAGAGGATTTTAATAAAATAGCAATAGAAGATCCTGGATATATTATAGCGAGAAATAATTTTATAAATAATGGGTATAAAGTTGTTCCAATTACTGTAGAGGAAGACGGTATAAATATTGAAGAATTGGAGAATAGTTCCGCAAAAATGGCTTATGTAACTCCCTCACATCAGTTTCCAACAGGCTCTGTACTTCCAATAGGTAAAAGATTAAAACTTCTGGATTGGGCTAAAAGAAGAAATGGAATAATAGTTGAAGATGATTATGATAGCGAACTGCGATATAATTCAAAGCCCATTCCTTCTATCCAAAGTATTGATAAGGACGGCTTAGTGGTTTATATAGGTACCTTTTCAAAATCATTATCACCTGTACTTAGAGTAAATTATATGGTGCTCCCTGAAGCCTTTCTTGAAAAATTCAATAAACTTTTCAATGGAACTCCAGTTTCAGTTTCAATAATTGAACAAAAAATAATTCAACAGTTTATGTATTTAGGACATTGGGAGACTCATTTAAGAAAATTATGCATTGCTCACAAAAAAAAGCATGATTTATTGATTCATACTATACAGGAAGTACTGGGGGATAAAGTTATAATTCATGGTAAAAATGCCGGATTGCATATTTTATTAGAGGTTAAAAATGGACTAAGTGAACAGGATTTAATAAAAATGGCTGAAGGATACAGTGTTTTCGTTTACCCAGTATCCCCATTTCGGATAAAAATAGATAAATGCTCTAATAATATGATTATGTTCGGCTATGGAGGAATGGCTGAGTGTGATATTGTTGATGGTATTAAGTTGCTCAAAAAAGCATGGTTCGAGTAACTTCCTGATACATTTTAATACCATAAGTTTCTATATGTTAAATTTATATCTTTATCCCAGTATAAAGAATATCTATATTATTTTAGAAGGACTAAATGAAAATCGGTTTTCTCATTTTAAAATACCGCATTATTCAGTAATGAATTTGCGGTATTCTTTTGCTCCTTTATATACAATATCTTGCAGTATTATACCACAATACTCCGTTTATTATAGACAGAAAAGAAAGAACTTTGAAGCGATATAAGTTCTCTGTAACAAAGTTATCTAATATATGTAACGAGGTTTGGCTTTCTGTCAGGCAAATAAATAGATGCATTCTTTTTATATCCAATTACAGCCGAATAATAAGGCTTATAACCCTCAGGTATTTTTAGTTCTTTTCGTAATTCATCGCCTTGCGCTGAATAAAATCCAAATAAGACGAAGTGAATCCAACATGACCCAAGTCCTATAGATTCTGCAGCAAGCAGCATGTTCTGTGTAGCAGATGCACAATCCGCTTCAAGAGGCATAGGAGCATGCTCATTCCCAGAGACTATAATAAGTGTTGGTGCATTATAAAAACAATTGAATTTTTCATCATTCCCTAGTTCTTTTATTCCTGGAATATTCATTTGCTTCACTGCTTCCTTAGCTGCAAGGTTAAGTCTATCTAGAAGTTCCTTGTTTTGAACTACCGTAAAATGCCAAGCCTGATCCCCGGCGTTAGGTGCGTACATACCAGCTTCCAGTACAGTTTGCAACTCTTCCTCCTTGATTTGCTCATTCTTAAAACTTCTTGTGCTCCTGCGCTGTTTAATAATATTTAGGGTTTCATTAATAATCATAAAAGTATCCCTCCAATTGTTTATAAGTATTTTGCAGTAATAGACTCCTTGCAGTTTCGGAGGTTACCAGGTGTTCCTTCAAAAATAATCTGTCCGCCTCTGCTGCCGCCTTCAACTCCTACATCGATAATCCAATCAGCATTACGAATTACATCAAGGTTGTGTTCTATGACAATAACTGTGTTGCCCTTGTCAACAAGACGATCAATAATGGTCAAAATGCTGGTAATATCGGACATATGCAAACCAGTTGTAGGTTCATCCATTATATAGATATTTCCCTTTTTACTTAATTCCTTGGCAAGCTTTAAGCGTTGACATTCTCCACCGGAAAGGGTGTCTAACGGCTGTCCCAGCGTCATATAATGCAGACCGACATCGACTAAGTGCTTTAGCTTGTTTTTGATTTCTTTTTGTATAAAAAAATCAACAGCTTCTGCGATTGTCATTTCAAGCACTTCAACAATGGACCTGCCATTATACTTATACTCCAAAACCTCATGCTTAAACCGTTTGCCTCCGCATTCCTCACAGATGGTTTCAACTGAATCCATAAAGGAAAGATCTGTTTCTATATAACCTCGCCCTTTACAGGCCTCACACGCACCCTCCGAATTATAACTAAACAATCCAGCGCTTACCTTGTTTTCATCAGCAAATAATTTACGTATTTTATCCATTATTCCAGTGAAGGTCGCTGGATTTGAACGTAAATTTGCGCTGACTGCGGACTGGTCGATAATGATGGCATCTTTATATTCCTTCGCAAAAACACCATTAACAAGGGTAGACTTGCCTGATCCTGCAACTCCTGTAACAACAGTGAATATACCTTTGGGTATTCTTAAACTGACATTTTTCAAATTGTGTAAACTACTCTTTTTCGTTTCATAGAAGTCACTGCTAATCCTTGCCTTACTCTTAATCGGCAGGCTCCTCCCAATGTATTCTCCTGTAAGTGTCTTGGCTTTCAGAAGGTCGCTATAGCTGCCCTCAAACGTGATCCTACCTCCGTTTGTGCCTGCCTTAGGCCCAACATCAACAACGTAATCGGCAACCTTTATGACATCCGGGTCATGCTCAACTACAATCACCGTATTGCCTTTATCACGTAACTTTATCAGCAGTTCGTTAAGTCTGTGCACATCTCTTGGATGTAATCCGATACTTGGCTCATCAAAGATATACATAGCATCCGTCAAGCTGCTTGTAAGGTGTTTGACCATTTTAACACGTTGCGATTCGCCGCCGGATAATGTAGACGTTTCCCTGTCCAGGCTGACATAATCTAGTCCTATATGAATTAAATCATTTAATCGCTCAGTTAGATTCTTGATAATCGGTTTTACGTTCTGATCATCAATTCTTCGTATTAATTCCAGAAGCTCATCCACCTGCATAGCCGTAAAATCCGCAATGGAATATCCCATGATTTTCGACGATAAAATACTTTCGTTATAACGTCTGCCTCCACAATCATCGCACTGCTTTTCGGTTGTAAAGGTCGCGATTTTCTTCTGTGACGCCTCCGATTTTTCATACTCGGTTTTAATGTTCTGTCTTATAAATCGCTCAACAAGACCTAAATAGGTGGTGTTAATTCCTTCCATGACGGCCGATTTGATTTTTTCCGGTTTATGATAAACAAGCTTGTCGTATTCCTCTTTTGAATAATCCTTAATCTTCTTATCACAATCAAAAAAACCTGTTTCGGCATACATTTTCCACATCCATGTGCCAGGTTTAAAGCCCGGCAACAAAATCGCTCCATCGTTTAACGACTTTTCTTTATCCAGGGCCTTGTCAAGATCAAGCGTAACAATTCTGCCGATACCTTCACAAGTCTTGCACATTCCATTTGGATCATTAAACGAAAAATAAGAGGAGGGACCTATATGTGGATGCCCGATTCTTGAAAACAGCAGTCTGAGTAATGGATTAATATCCGTTATTGTACCGAGAGTTGAACGTGAGTTGCCGCCTATCCTCTTTTGATCAACAATAATCGCTAATGATAGGTTTTCAATTGCATCAACATCCGGATGGCCATA
Organism: Clostridium sp. CS1-1; assembly: GCF_056135525.1. Classification (NCBI taxonomy): domain Bacteria; kingdom Bacillati; phylum Bacillota; class Clostridia; order Eubacteriales; family Clostridiaceae; genus Clostridium; species Clostridium sp. CS1-1. The sequence goes on from NZ_CM148680.1 coordinate 2,616,193, forward strand.
CTTAGGTAAATAAATTTGAATAAATTTGCTAAAGGTTTCATTCAATTGCCTGCCAGCTTCCTGGGCGATCGTATCAAATACAATCGATGACTTACCTGACCCTGATACTCCAGTAAAAATTGTTATTTTCTTTTTTGGAATCTTCAAACTGATGTTCTTTAAGTTATTCGCACGTGCACCTACTATTTCGATATAATCATGTTTCATATCTGTTCTCCTTATGTAGAATATTTTCAAAATTTAACAAGCTCATGATTAAGTAAAGACTTGGTGCTAGGAAACATTGCCGGTGGAAGTACTTTCTAAATAGGGCTGTGTTAGTTCGATAGCGAGTTTCCATGCCGACTCTACGTTTAATTACCAGATTTGAAAAACAAAACCTATTTTCAATGACTAAGTATTTACTTTTATTAGATTTTACATTTATTTAAGTTTTAATACCTACTAAACAAAGGACTTTTATTAATTATACTTTGTATATCTTAAGGAAGAAATATCAAATAGAAATACTGTCTAGAGTTCATGCAAATAACATCGTTAAATGGGTTAAAAATAAACCAAATGAAAAAACTTGCCTTGTAATGCTAGTTATCTTCCTTACACAATTTTAGCAGTTCTTTTATCCCATCTATAGCTAAATAATAGTTTTCAACACTGCCAAAACCATACTTAGCATACACAAAAGGAACTCCGGCAAATACCGTTGCTTCATAATCCCCCTGAGTATCCCCAACATATATTGCATCCTCTAAATTGTTTCTTTCTATAACAAGCTTAATATTTTCTCCCTTACTCTTACTGGTATCTCCAAAGCATTCATAGTCTGTAATATAATTTTCTACCCCTGTCTTTTTCATAAATAATTCAATATAACCAGACTGACAATTGCTAATAATAAACAAACGACATTTCTCAGAAAGTTTTATAAGAGTTTCTTTTACATCTGGGTACAGTAGATTGTCAGTATTTTCGCTCAAGTCATCATGTTCATACTTACAGCATAGCTGCATTAACAGTTCTCTTTTGCTCTCATTGGCATCAAAGAATAAATTATCTGCTATTACATCCATAGGCTTTCCAAACTCTTTTTTAAGTACAGAGGATGTTATGATTGCTTCTGTTCCACCAACTTCCAAAATTGCTTTGTTCCAAGATTTAGCTACTACTTCAGTAGTATCCCATAAGGTACCGTCAACATCAAATATTATATTCTTCATTGTAAAAAACCTACTTCCTATTTTAAATTTATCCATAGTCTACACAATAAAAACCTTCTCTAATTTTATTTGTTGTGTAATTTTACATGTGTATCCTCGTCTACTAATCACTATTAAAACACTCCAAAATTTTAACATAAACATACTTAATTTAGCAAACAGGCTTATTTAGTTATTGCTATATATTTAATTTATGTCAGGAGGTTTTCATCAAGTTTATCAGAAAAATGGCTAGCCTTCCCTTTAGTGAATACTTTTAAGCTTATTTGCACACTCAATTGCAATTGGAAAAAAGTTTTTAAAATCACTTTCCAAGCTTTTATAATTGTGGATCAACTCATCAATTGGATTCAATAAAGGATGCTTTGATTTAGAAAATCTCAAAGAAATCCTATCTAATGGTTTTTTAATACCATCTATATCTTTATAAGAAAGAAGCCAGTTTTCTTCTATCATATAAGGCATCCTTCTTACTAATTTATCTGGTAAGCAATAGGAAAATCTATTTAGTAAATTATAAAAGTTATCAGCATACTCTTCTAAGGATATGCTGGAATACTCAGACCAATTCTTAGCTAAAAAGTGATCATAAAACATATCAATTAATACGCCTGAAAAGCGCCTGTTCAAGCTTGAAATTCTTTTTTTGCTTTCTAGAAAAACCGAATTTGAGTCAGTAAAGCTATCAAGTTTTCTATGCATGAAAATACCATTTCTTATAGAATCCTTATAGTTATTTTCCAAGGATTTATTTACAAAATCACCTAGAAAGTTACCGAGTATACTTTCATCATTATTGTCTGCAAGGTATATATGAGCTAAATAATTCATTTTTTAATTCCTTCCTTCCTAGGCATTTCCTAGTATGTGGACTGTTAACACATCAGCGATTGCAGGTTACAATAAGTATTTTACTATAAAGTTACGATTTTTATAATTATGCTGTATTTAAAAACAGTATTGAATCCTGATATAACAAAGAGACTGTACTTTTTAGTACAGCCTTAGTTACGTAATATAAATCTATTGAAATTACGAAATTAAGTAAAGTGAGTAATTATTTCTTTTCAACTATAAATACAGTCCCTTTTACCTGGCTTGGTGCTGATTCCATTACTGGACCTCTCCAGTAAACCTTGACATTTGACCCTTGCTCAAACTGCATTTTTAGAAGTTCGTTTATCTTGGGTACACTGTAAACTGTACCTTGATATTGCTTAGACTTCTCGCTTAATATTGATATTATTTCATCTTTCGTCTTGCCTTCTGCTTCAGAGTCTTCTAAAGGTATTACCAAAACATATGAGCCATTGTTCACTGAAGAAACATAACCTTCACTTTTGTTTAAGGTTAAAAACCAAATAGTTGCCAACATTAAGATTAAGGCTAATAACACTAATAGTGCATATGTTTTATAGTGCTTCATTATTAACAACTCCTTTAGGATCTTGTTATATAAGTTTTAATTCGAAGTAAATTACAGTTCCATCACAACTTAATAATGTCATGAACTAAACTCATATTTCATTAAAACCGAATATAAATGCTGAAATCTTCAATTTATACCTTAACTTTGTTCAAGATTTTCTTTATTCTAATTCGATTATATCTTTGCAAAAAAATAGGATAAATATTTGTTATTATATTTACTATTGTAAAAAACAATAAAAATACAACATCAAAAACACTATTTATTAGAACACCTATTCTGACCATATAGACCAACATAACTACGGCTATAATTACATGGGATTTCTCGCTTTTTCTGGACATTTGCTCATATTTTTTTAATGAATCTATTGAGTATTCTTTTAGGAAATAGTTTTTAAAGGGCGTTTCACTTTTTCTATATTTGGCTATGTGCAATAATGCTTTTCTAAAACTCTTTACACCTAAATATTCATATATTCTTCCACTTTGTTCAAAGTGTTTGATTTCATAGTAATTTTCATTAAATACCTTATCCAATATTTTCAATATCCAACCCTCACATTAAACTAATCTATTACACATTTGATTACAATCTAAACTTCTGTGGCAATATTTTACCTATGCATACTTATCTGTTTCTTTAACGATTGTTTTAACAGAAGAATTTTCAACAATTGGCTTTCTCAAGTATTGCCCAGTCCTTGTATCCAATACAACTATATTTTTTTCATCAATTTTAATCATTTGGTATGTTCCATTTTCATTATTTTCACTAGCACTTATTATATATCTTCCAAGTATAATACTTGCACATACTATAAAAATTCCTATTATTAATGCTGATATTATTATATACATATCTAGTAATCCTCCCCCTAAAATTTCATCATAGTCTATTCTACAAATTTACGCTTATGATTAATATGTGATTTTTTACAGCTTCCGTTTAGCTTATACAAAATTATAACATATATTACATATTGTTACTTACGTAATTTTTACAAAGATATAAATGCATTTATTTTAACACTATATTATTCGCTTTCTAAAGATCATACTTGATGTTCTCATTTCCATTAATCACGCTTAGCTTTATAGTCATGTTAAGCGATTATTATATTTTTTATAATTAATACATATATTTGAAATGCGACGCAAAAACACCACATAATTCAACTCTGAATAATGCGGTATCTCTACAAATTGTTTGTTTTTTCAGTTGTTATGTTAAATAAGAAAATTATGAATTAATTTTTATGCAGGATTAATTATTTCAATCTTATAAACTGAAATTTTACTTTGTCCCAAATCATTTCATTTTTTCCTGGCCTCTTAATATTAGTTTTGCAAAATCTTCAAATGAATCCCCTTCTCTTGATTCTGCACCATCTACTAAATTAAAAAAACAATTCGGCATTTCTTTTAGTCTTAGATTTTTGTTGATGCAAGGCGCACATCCCTTATCATGCTTCGTAGGATGTAATGGACAATCTATATTTCTACATGTGCAAAACTTTCCTAAATTACTCATCTTCTTCCTCCATAAATTCTGATTTATTCTGTTAAGTAATTATGTTTACTATTACATATTTTATTGCAATTGTTCTTGCTGATTCTTTATTTTTATATAACGTAAGATAACCCATTTATATTTTGACTTGTATTTTCTTTGGCTGTTTTCTACTTTGGAACTTATAGAGATAGGCAAAGATAAATGTAATTATAGGCGACAGGTAGCATAACACAGTATATGGTGCATATGCTACAGTTGGAATTCCCGTTGTTGAAAAAATAAATAAGGAATTCACGTTCCATGGAATAAGTGGTGCAACAATTGTTCCAGTATCTGATATAGTTCTTGCTAAAGTAGTATTTTTAATTCCTAATTCTTTATATTTAGCACTTAAAAGTTTTCCAGGTATTATTATACCAACACTTTGGTCACTTATAGTTGTCAATATACCACTTATCAATCCTGTTTTGAAGATAAGCTCTTCCTTTGATTTAACTCCTAGTGTTATCCTTTTAACTATGGGTACTATAAGACCTGTTTCCTGAAATATACTACTTAGACTGATTGCACCTGCTATAATAAGTAATATTGATATCATAGATACAATGCCGCCACTAACCAATACTGTATTTAATTCAACAGAGTTTGTATTTATTTTATAACCATTAAATATTGCAACAATGATATAATTAAAGCTTGACTTCTGAAAACCAATAGAAACAATAATTCCTCCAATTAATGCTAAAGATACTGCTTTTAACATTCTCACTCCTAAAAATGACATGATTATGATGCTTAAAGGTAAAAATAATAATAATGGTGAAATAACAAAGTTTCTATTAATAGCTGAAACAAAGTTATCTATATTAGAATTTGAGAGAATTACACTATATTTTTTCCCAATAAAATAATATGTTAACCCTGATACAAAATAAGCTGGAAATAGCGTTTTTAACATGGACATTAGGGCTTCTTTATAACTTATTTTTACAGTTTCAAGTGTAAGATTAAAAAGACTAGATATTGGTGAACTTTTATCTGCTATAAAAGCTCCTGAAACTATGGCTCCTAAAAGGATATAATTAGGTAATCCAAATATCTTTGCTAATCCTAATAATGCAATTCCAACGCTACTTATAGTTCCAAATGCTGTACCCATAAATATTGAAACTATGGAAGTAAGAACAAAAGCAGCAAATAAAAAATTCGTGTTCTGCATATATTTTAGACCATAGTATAGTATAGTTGGCACGACTCCTGAAGACATCCATATAGAAATCATAGCCCCAATTAATATCATTAAGATAAACAGAGATTTGCATTCATAAAGACCCTTTTTTACCATATTTAAAAGTTCAATTCTAGAAAATCCACTTTTCATAAGTAAACATGAAGCGATAACTATACTTACAAGAAAACCGTAAAATAAAAATATTTTTAATATGACACAACTAATAATTAAGATAAGTGTAGGTATTAAAATAATATAAGCATATTTTTCGGAAATTTTACTTTCTTTCACATATATCCCCCCATAGCTATTAACAAATCAAATTTTTAAGACTTAGATTTTTAAAAATCCAGTCCAGTATATTTCCCAGGATGCTTCAAATTTTAGATTAAATCTCTCTATTCCCCCGTAAATCAGTGCAACTAATAACCCATCTAACATGGTCGTAAAGGCAAGTGTTGCATTGTTGGCTTTTACTGAGAGACCCGTTTCATTTAAAAATAACTTATTTAATAATTCTTCAAGTTCTAAGAAATATAAGTATAAGTTTTTAATAACTTCCTCTTTAAGATGGAGGGGTGGCATATAAGCCATACGTAGCATAAACTTAATATTATTTTCTTCATTTTGCATGTATCGGTTTTTTAATTTAAAAATAAAACTTTTTAAGTAGTCTTCTAAGTTAGAATTTTTCTCGGCAAAAAAGGTGTGTAAGAATTCCGTTTCTTCGCTAATAACTTGATTCATAACTGCAAGAAACAGTTCATCCTTATTTTTAAAATGAGAATAAATGGATTGCTTTTTTATGCCAACTGCCTGAGCAATATCGGAAAGGGATGTTCCTTCATACCCTTTCTCAGCAAAATTTAGCAAAGCGACATCTCTAATTTGAGTGATAGTCATAAAATCATCTCCCTTACGAACGTTCGTAAGTATATGATACACTAAATATTGGAAAAAGTAAAGTTTTTAGCACTTTTATTTCCTTAATATTACCCTCTTAAAATAAAAAACCACATACATAAAGATATATTTTTCTCTACATAAGTGGTCTTATTATATGATAGAAATTAATCTATTAAAAATAGCTCAACGGTATCTATTCATATGCTTATTTTCAATTTAATCTATATACCCTTTAAAGCATTATTCTGCTAATAACTGAGCAACTAATGCCTTATTACTTTCTACACAATTACCACAACCAGTACCAACCTTAGTAACTGCCTGAACCTCTTCAAATGACTTTGCTCCATTTTTAATAGCATTCACTATATCTTGCACAGTAACTTTAAAACATCCACATACTACTTGGTTTTCATCGATTTTCTTATTCAATAGTAACTCATCAACTAATATTTTGTTACTTCCTACGCATTTACCACAACCAGTACCTACCTTTGTAACAGCTTGTACTTCTTTAAATGACTTAGCACCACTGTTGACAGCATTTTTTAAATCTTGTTCAGTAACATTATAGCATCCACAAACTACCTTACTTTCCTCACTTCTATTTTTTGTAAACATTGAAATTATTGATTTTAGCATTTTTTATTCCTCCATTAGTTTTTATGTTTTTATATTTGCTATATGTGATATTTTTAAAGACTTATAATCTTTATTAGACCTTAACTTTTTAGATATTATTTAGACTTTGAAGTAAATTCTCTATATCTATTCCATGAACCGCAGCTGCTTGTTCTATGCTTTCATTTTGAGATGCAGGGCATCCAATACATCCCATGCCAAAACCCATAAGTATCTGTATTGCTTCTGGTCCTATCTTTACAATATCCTTTATCAGTGTTTCTTTTTCAATTATCATACATTTATCTCCTTATCTAATTAATTTATATATATTAAGTTAACTGAAAACTAACCTATGCTCATATATTCCTGTTTTATTAGTTCTGCTAATTCAGGTGCTTGTTTTGATACACTCATTAAATATAGAAGTACATTTCCTGGGTAAAAAATCCTACCTCTTAGCTGAGTATACTCCAACGCCCTCCTAATCAAGGATATGACGCAATCTTCACTATGGTTTTCATTACACTCTTTGCATAACTTACATATGCTTGCTATTCCACTAGCAATTATTTTCTTATCATAATATTTTAAATCAGTCTTTGGAATTAAACTTTCCCCATCAGCGATTGAATATGTAAAATTATCTTTGATATTGTCAACAACATATTTAGCAAATCCAATATTGCACTTTCTATAATTACATTGGTCTAATCCGTTGCAATGGCAGTCTTCACAGATTTCATTAATATTATTTTTAAGATTATCTAAATAATCCATTTTAATCTCCTTTCCCTCTAAATACTACTAATTAGTTTATAACTAATTAGTAGTATTTGTTTAAAAAATAAGGTGTACCATACTTTATACACCTGATAACTTCTTTAATAAACTTATTAACTCGTTCTTTTCCTCAGTAGTTAAAACACTAAAGATTTCATTTATATTTTCCAAGTGCTTGGGAAAAATATTGCTCACAAGTTCTCTTCCCTTTTCTGTAATGCTAATTAGGTTAACTCGTCTATCTTTTGGGTCTGTACATCTTCTTACAAGACCTTCCTTAGCGAGGTTATCTATAACTACGGTCATATTACCTCCTGTGGCCAAAATCTTCTCAAGTATTTCACAGATTCTTAAATCACCTTTATGGTATAAGATTTCAAGTACAGCAAACTGAGAAACTGTTAAACCTCCTTCTTTAATCGTCCTATGTTCCCTTTTATGAACACTCTGGGTGCTTCTGCTCAATGCTATTAACAACTTTAAATTTAAATCACTCAACTCACCATAATGTATTTTCTCATTACTCATATATAAAATATATTACTAATTAGTAATATTGTCAAGTATTTTATTACATTTGATATTTATAATGAAATGAAAATCCACACAAAATACATACACTTGAGTAAAAGTATTTTGCATGAATTTTACTTTCAAATCTTCCTTGACATAAATCATTACAGTTACAATATATGGAGCGTCATCAAATACTTTAATTCTGTTTTTATATCTTATAAAAAACTATAATAAATCTTTATGTTAATATAATAATTTACTTACTTTTATTAAGTTAACCTGTTAGAATAGTAAATTGTGATCTCATGAGTCAAATCTACCTACTTTAAAAAGATGTAGATCTTCATGGACTTCTCCTAAATATAATTTACTGAGCATCATCCCACCTAGTACAGCAAATAAAATACCATTTGCCCCATATCCTAAGCAGTACCATAACTTAGAATTATTCGGATCTTTCCCTAGGAAACCTAAGTTATCTTGAGTAGATGCAAAAGCCCCACAATATCTATACTCTATCTCCATATTTAGATTTGGAAATAAATTTTTCAGTCTTTGCTCTAACTTACCATAATTTTTATTACATAATTCTTCGTTAAATATATCTGGTAGAAAATTTATATCCTCTCCACCAATTATTATTCTATTATCACTAGTTGTTCTTAAGTAATTGTAAGGGTCTTCATTGTCTCTAACAATTACCCCTTTGTATATATCTTCTATATTATTTATTGGCCTAGTTGAAACATTAAAGGTAGTAGTTTTGGTTCCGAAGGCTCTTTTAGTAAAAAGACCTGTGTTATATCCAGTAGCCACAATAATAATTTTACCTTTAACTTTATGTCCATATGTAGTTTCTACAGTAACCCCATTTTCACTATACTTAACGTCTACAACTTCTGTATTTTCGTATACTCTCGATCCTTTTTCACAGCTTACCTTAAGCAAAGCATGAGTAAATCTATAAGGATCAAATTGAGCTCCTCCACCTTTGCTTAATACACCAGCCTTTACATCAAAAGAAAATGGATTATTGTCTTTATTAATAAATTCTACGGTTAATCCATTTTCCTTTCTAAACTTATACTCTTCTTCAATTTCCTTTTTTTCTATATCTTTAGCTGTATATAGAAAACTATCTACTCTTTTAAAATCACAGGTATTTCCATATTCATTTATAAACTCTTCAATTTCATCTAATGCCTTTATTCCGAGTTCATATGACCTTAAAATATTGCCCATGGATGTATATGACTTTAACTCCATGGCATTGCTATCAAGCTCATATTGAAGAAGTGAAGTTGTTATGCTAGTACTCCCATGAGCTATTCTTGACTTCTCTAAAATAACATTATTAATATTATTTTTAGTAAAATAATACCCTAAAATTGCTCCAGTTACTCCCCCTCCTACTATTATCACATCTGTATCTATATCCTCTGCTAAATACTCATACTGTTTAGTTAATTTATTAATTCTCGTAAAAATACAATCTCCTTGTACATACTGTATATTCATAATAATTACCTACTTTCTTATATCTCTGCCTTAATTTAATGCCTTCCATATTGATTTCTCCAATAGCCCATGGCATGGCAATTATATGTTTTTACAATTATTATTTGCTGAAGCTTATAGAGTATACACTAATAAAGATATACCCTCTAGATAATTCTAATAGTAATGACATTATGTTTTGTATAAGATAAGAAATAATAAAAGGAACCTGAGAACTTTTTCTCATACAAAGTTCTCAGGTTCCTACAAATTTTAAGCTACAGCTTTTGAAGTTTCAACATTATTATTTACTTCACGGTTATATATCCATAGAGCCACAGGTATACTACATATGCCCCCTATAAGTTTAGACAAAATAAATCCTTTTACCATTTGTGGAGCCACACCTGATACGAAGCCAAACTGCCCTCCAAACATAAATGCACCACTTACTCCATAAGCAGTACAGATAACTTTACCTTTTGGATCCATATCTTTGAATGTACAAAACACTAATAAATTACTTGCCAAATTGCCGAACAATCCTGTTACAGATACTCCGTTAATGCCTATTTTTTTACCAAGCTTATCAAAATAATTTTTAAAAACATAGTTTATAGCGGCAAGCATAGGATATGACCCACCTAAAACTAATGCCATTTTACCGATAAGATTAAGTCCTTCCGAAAAAGGAAGTAATCCAGAAAGAGTTTTTATATGAAATATAACCTCTATTCCTTGAAGAATTAATCCTATAACACTAATAGATATTATTGACTTCCCAAAAGCATTAAATACTTTCATTAAAGTATCTGGAACTCTTAAAAGTGCGGTACCAATAAGAAGTGAAAATAACATTACTGGAAAATTGCTCCATAGTAATTCTTTATAATTTAATCCCTGGCATACTCCCCCAACTATACAGGCTATAGGGATAGTTACCATACCGGCCATAATTCCCATAGAAAAATATTTTTCATCTTTTTTAGGAATCATCCCCATACCAAGCGGTATCGTAAAGCTTACAGTAGTACCTAAACTTGATGCTAAAATAATCCCTGAGAATAATCCAATATTACTATTTAAAGCTAAATCTCTTGCTACCTGATATCCGCCCATTTCTGTAGTCAATAAAGACCCTGCAAATATAGAAGGGTCAAAGTGAAGCATATTAAATATAGGAATAACGGCTGCACCTAACACTTTTGAAATCATTGGAGCTAGAGAATAAATTCCTATCATACTAAGGGCTAACACTCCCATTGACTTTACCCCTTCTTCAAATTTTTCTCCAAGCTTAAACTTATTTCCAAAAACATAATCAATTCCACTAATCACAAAAAAACTACCTATTATGTATAATATTATGTTACTCATTTTTTCCTCTACTCTTCCACATTAAAAATATTTTATCTGTTTGTCCTTTTTATAATCTTAAGTTCACAAACCCCACTTAGCCTAAATTTACCATAGGTTCAGTCTCACTATAATATTAAGTCAGGTTTTTGTCAATAAATTATGAGATATTTGGTATATTGTATTTTGGCGCAAATCTAGGGAATGTGTTATTTAAAGCCAATAATCCAAGTATATGACCTTTTCACTGTCATATTGCACATCATGTTTCCAACAACTTTACCGATGAAGCTGGTGGCATGTTCACCACTTTAGTTTACAAATCATAAAAAGCTCCAAAAAGATAGACAATTAAATTAGAGTTCTCTTAGAGACGCCAAAAGAACTAGACACAAGATCAGGTAAATTTTATGAATCTAATATCTCGAACGCTCGTTAACTTAATTGATTATATATATATCTTTTAATATAATGAACATAAAAGATATATAAGAAGAGGTGCAATTAATATATGAAATATAATGTAGAATTACTAAGGCAAGAAAATTATAAGCCAACATTTTGGTCTGGAGGCATGGCTACAGAATTGACAACATATCCGTTAAACTCTGATTATGCCAGTAAAAACTTTTTATGGAGGCTCGGAGTTGCTAAAATCGATATACCAGAATCTACTTTTAGCAGTCTACCAAAAGTTTCCCGTAAATTTATGGTTATAGAAGGAAAAATAACACTTGACCATGAAAGTAAATACAAGAAACAACTTAACGCCTTTGAGCAAGACGAATTTATGGGCGATTGGAAAACTAAAACTTATGGTAAAGCTTCTGTTTTTAATTTAATGACAAGGGAAAATTATAATGGTGAATTACTTCATCTTAATATCAGTCCTAGCAAACAGCTTAAATTCGAATATAAAACTCCATTATATAAAGATTTAGCGGCAATTTGTTTTTACACTGTAAATGGTGGGTTTAACTCTACTATTAATGATAGAGTTTTTGAAACCGTAAAAAATGATTTAGTTTTAATTAACTGTGTGGATTCAAGCCATACTCATGAGTTTATGCTTTCTAACAATACTTCAGAAATTACTAATATAATAGTAAGCATAATTTATCGTAATTAGCTTATCTAGCTCTAAATTACCTTTACATACCCCCCATCTTTTTATTCTATTTTGTTGGTTTTATCACTTACAATAATAAAACAGTCTATTAATTTAACATTTACCAATCATGGTTACTTTTAAAGCGCGATTGATAATTTAAATGAATTATGCTAATATTTAGGTAAATACCATTATTCAAACAACTTGCTTATCACTTGAAATATGATATACAATACTGAAATTTTAAATTAGGAAATTTCATGTCAATTCAAGGACATCGTTTTTTGTGATAAGCCAATCCATAAATAAGCAATCCCAACCGTTAATAAAAAAACAAACTTTAGATCTTTTGGTAGTGGAAATGTTGCGGTTAACTCAGCAATGGTCGCAGGAAAAAGGCCTCAAAAACTACCGACCAAATGTTAGAGTAAGAAGGAGGATCAATGAATAATAAAATAAGAGTATGGACTAGACAAGATGAAAATATTCTTCATGTATTAGAAAAGGACGGAAGATATATAGTAAAAAAAGAATATATTGAACAAAAAATGGAGGATTGTTCTAGATTTTATCTTGACATATACTCATGGTATACGGGAAAAGCTAAAGATATAGTAGTCAAACCCCCAGACGTACAGTATCCAATTTGGGTTTCATTAAGCAGTGATTATATGCTCCAGCAGGTTCCAGGTACTGTTATACTTGAACTTTTGGTTGACAAGGATTCGGTAATAATAGTAGATTCTGAAAAGTGGGATAGAATAGTTAATTACTGGTATGTACCTTTAACTAAAAAGGATGAAGAAGATTATGATAAAAAACTTAAGAACTATGGAATAACCAACAGCTCTAATGTATACTTAAGTAACTTTTATCCTCATCTAAAAAAAGAAGTAATTAAAAGTTGGGACAGGCTTTTTGATAATTCATATTCTTTATCAAGTTTATACCAAGGAACTATTTGGGAGGTGAAAAAGGAATGGGTACAGAAGGTGGTAAGGTAAGGCTTTACACATCACAAAGCACTGAGGTAGTTAACCTTTTGAAGAAACAAAATGTATGCTATGTAAGAAGAGAATACATTGTAAAAAAGTATCAAGGGGTTTCCGGTATATTTTTGGAGGCATACAATTGGTATATAAGTAGAGCACGGAATATTGTAAAAATACCTGAACATGCTGAGTATCCATTTTGGACATTTACTAAAGCAGATTATGCTGGGTTGTATCCGGGCAGCTACCTGCTTACTATTGAGGTACCTATTGAGGAAGTGATTTTTTTCAAAGTTGAAGATTGGAACAAAGTTTTAAATCTGAAATATTTGGATGTGGATAAAGAAGATGAAAAAAATCATAATGATATGTTAGCTAAACAGAATATTTCTATCGAGTCTGATATATTTACCAAGCCTTTTTATCCATATTTGAAATCAAAAGTGAAAAAAAGCTGGGATAACTTATTTAAATATGATGAGTTAATAAAATCAGGAGCTATGCAGAAATCAGATTTGCAAGCAGGTCTATGGGAACTTAGAAAAGAGTGGATTATTGATATTAAAGGAGATAATGAAGATATTTGTATATAGCCAATTGAAATTTAGCAGGTGGCAAAGTTAATTTTGCCGCCCGTTTGCCATTCATGTATAAGTTTTAAAAAACCGGTCAAGGTAGATCCACCCCTCTCAAACCGGCTTCAGTAGAGCTTTACTAATCATCATAACTATTAAAGGAAACATTCCAAAACATGTAAAAGAATTTACTGTAATGAAGTAAATCCTTTTTAAATGCTTATATATAAAAAATCTATGATATTTATTATAAGTTTCATCCTTGCTAACTGTATTTCCTTAATATAAATTAAGTCGTTTTAATTTACTATTATTTAGATATCGTAGATTTATGTTTGATAAACCTTATACGAATACTATTTACTTATTAATAAAATATCCAGTAAGAGAAGTAAGTAACCATATTAGTAAAACACACCACTCTATAATAGTCATTTTTTTGTCTTTTCCTTTAATATTTTTTTCTTTATTGCGATTAATGATATTAACAAGTAGTATCACGAAAAGGCCACCTCTCAATGCATCAATGGGCAATATATTAATCAAAACTAAAATATTAATAAAACTAGAAATTAAATATAGACTTAAATATGTATAACTCAATTTATTAGCATTCATAGTAACCACTCCCCATAAAACTATACTCAATTAAATTCGCAACTAATAACCACTACGTCTCTTAATAAATTTCTACTTACTTTGTCTTTTCTCTAACATATTTCTTTAAAGCATTAATATGCATAGGGTAAAATATACTTTCATCCTTTTCTAATAACATTTTTAAATCTTGCACTGAAATCCATCTAATATTCACTGATTCATCAGACTGCTTTAACAATTCACCTTTTGCCTTGCAAATAAACGTCTGCAACATAATAGAATAAACACCACTTAAATTTTGTGAAGAATAAAATGGATTAAAACTTACAACCGTATACCCATTACATTTACATGTCACAGTTTCTTTTTCTCCTTGTATTTCAGTTAACTCTAATCCTGTTTCTTCCCACACCTCTCTACGTAAACCATCAAAAATATTTTCATATTCTCTTATTTTCCCCGCAGGAATTTCAATAAGCCCATCTTCTTCAGCATCATTTGCTTTACATCTTTCTTGAATTAAAATATAATTAACACCTTCATTTACTTTCTCTATTATTGCACCAGCCGCTGGTCTAGCAAATATTTCTGTCACACTACCCACATCCTTTTCTATTTTTATCATTTATTAACTTCGCAACAACTTACTATTTTAACTCAACCAACGGTAACTATATCATATTTATCTAGTATTGTATGGTTATTTCTGTAACAAAAGTAAAATATCTTACATTTTTAACACTGTATTATTCAATTTTCAAAGAACATCGTTCGTATTTTAATTTTCAATGGTTCTGTCGCCTTATTTTCAAATCAAGTCATAAACTCTGTGTAAGATTGAAAATATTTTCCATGCTATAATTTAGATTTAACTACACAAATTCATATGCTCCTTTAAAGTAGCTTTGCAATAATTACTATTAGGTTTGAAGCAGGAATTAATATTAACTGTGCTAATATGCTCCCTATAATCAATCCACCGACGATAAAAATTATACAGCGATTAAATTCTAATTCTGTGCACTCTCCTCTTATTACATCATCTGTTATCATAGATAAATAAGGATCAATAAATATAACCATAAATATCGTTGAAATGCTATTAATTACTGCTGATAAAGTGCTGCATGTAGTTCTTAAATTTGGACTTAGGCATCCGGCATACAACGCAGATAAGATGCTTACACTTGATATAGAAAATGCAATCATATTAAGTAAAATTACTTTCCTAGGGGTTTTGCGAAAATTTCTTAGTTCAGACAAGTTTTCTTTTTTAGGAATTGAAATACTATTCTTAAATTGCTCAATCCCTGATTTTGAGAATGCATGCACTATTAGTTTAGGCAAAGATCGATAAACACTGAATGATATAACTAATCTAGTGAATACTTTTATAAAAGTTGGCATTAAAATTGCGCCTGTTATCGTAGCTAGTGTAATAGAAAAAAGTATCCATCTAAAAATATAGAGTAAATTATTAGATTGTCCTGTATTTATACCATTTTCAATAGTTTTTGCTAGTAGTGGCGATTGAATGGTATTAGCTGTTCTTTGTATCAATATAAAAACGTTAAATACAGCAAAAGACACCGCAATTCTGCCAGTTCTTACCCCTACAACTCTTGCACAATAGGCCAGTGTTCCTATTATATAAATAATAAAAGTTAAAATAAAAACCAAGTATATCTGAACTGTCATTTTTCTTACCACCTTATATATTCATTAGTTTCATATTTAAATTATTATAATTTTATTATCAACCTATAATAATGTCACGATGCAGACTTATCTATTTGTTTCTTATATCAAACAGATGAGTCTGCATCCTATTTAATTTCTTGATCTTTTAAACGATAGTAACATAAAGATTAAGCATAATGTTATTGACCAAATAGTAATGAATATATTTCTGTCAATCTGTATTTTATACATACCAGCTTCTTGTTGTATAATATTATTTAATGAAAAAGAATCTATTACATTAAATCCTAAAGAATTCATAATACTTAATATTAAGATGATGAACACCAATAATATTCTTTTAGAAATAAATAAATAGTTAAAAGTAGATTGAATTTTTAATAGCAACTCATACTTTGGTGTAAATAAAAAATATAAAAGTATTATTGAAATAATTACACTTATTATCAATCTTAAATATGGAACTCTGTTAATATAAGATGCATTTATACTATATATATAGTTTGTAAAAAATAAAGAACAAGTAAGTATTAATTGTTGAATAAAATAAATCAATATATATCCAGCAAGAAGCCACGCTACTCTTTTGAGATATATTGATTTTGTATTTATTTTGGTGAACTCACTACTAAGCAGTTCTACCGAGCCAAGTCTGCTAGTGGCAATATAAAAAGCTTCTTCTTCAGTTAAATCTTTCTCCTTTAAAATATCTATTTCCTCCAACAAATGACTTTCCAATTCCTCAATATCAGAATTTGTAAAGGAATTACTATTAGATAGTTTTTGTTTCCAAATTTCTATTGAACCTTTTAGTTGGAACATAAAGAATACCCCCAAATACTATTTAAAGTAGAATTAACTATTTTCCATTGTGATTTTTCAATTTCCAAAGCTTCTAAACCTAGCGCTGTTATTCTGTAATATTTTCTTTTTCTTCCATCGACAACCTTCCATTCACTCTCAACCAATCCACCCTCACATAACTTTTTTAATACAGGGTAAAGCGTACCATCTTTCCATATGATATTACTATCTGAAAGTTCCTGGATATTCTTTATAATTTCATAGCCGTAACTTTCTTTTTTAGATAATAATGAAAGTATAAGTGGTCTTGAGGATGCAGCTATTAAATCTTTAGAAATCAAAATAATACCTCCTTACATAGAACTTCTATGTAAGCATTATACATCGATGTTCTATGTATATCAAGTAAAATATGTAAATTTATACAATACAGACAAGGTGGATGGGTAAACATAAGAGTAGAAAATAAATTAGATAAGCCTACTACCTTACACGTACATGGTCTTTCAAAGCCGAATTCACAAGGCGAAGCACCCGATATATATCCAAGTACTCCTAAGATTACGTCAGGTGAAAGTTTCACTTACAAATTTTTAGCATGGCAGGAGAGAACTTTCTTCTACCATGCTACGATAGAACAGCAAGCAGCACAGGGACTTATAGGTGCTTTTGTAGTTTTGCCAAAAGAGAACAGTATTGTAGATAAGCGGATTCCGTATAAATACTATGTGTTATTATTGCAACGATGGGAAATACCTCAACTAGAGTCAGGAAAGGTTTGATAGAAACCCAAGTAAGACTAGTATATTAATCTGTTTCATTCCTACTCAATACCATATTTACCATGAGGTTCACTGTTATTTTTAGATTTTTTTGAGATATGTAACTTTTTCGTGTTATCTAAACCTGCATAAAATACCTCAGAAGCATCTTTGATATTTTGGCTATTAAGCTGTGTAGTAAGCCAATTCATATCTAATCCTACACTAGTTAGGTTTTCCTCCATTACAATTCCATCTATTATTATATCTCTTGTGAGACCTGAACTTGTTGTTTGAATATTCATATCCTTAGGTGTAAGCGGTTGTTTATCTGCTTTTGGCAACACAGATACTTCTCCATCTGTTTCCATTATTGCAAACTCCACATCAGCCAAGTTAAAAGTATTCTTTTCTCTTAACTTCATCATTAATTCATTAATTGTTAATTTTATATTCTTCATATTTTCCTCTACAATAATTCCATTTTCAACTAAAGTAACTGGTTCAGAGTTTATTAACTTTCTTAGTCTAAAGCTTTTAACGTGTAAATATCCTGATGTTACTGTTAGGATAGATAAGGTTACAAATGCTGTTGTAGCAGATATTGATGTAAACTGTTGCCCCACAACTGCATTTGCAACTATTGAACCCATTGATACTCCCATAATAAAATCAAAAAACGTCATTTGAGAAATAAGTTTCCTGCCCATAACTCTAGTCAAAAACAATGCTAAAATATAGACTAAAATACCTCTCATTAATGTGTCTAATAGAGCCTTTTCCATATATGTAATTCCTCCTTAAATCTTTTTAATAATCCACTTAAATGCCTTTATAGTTATTATCACCTACTATAAAGTTAATTATATTAAAAAATTCACTATTACATATATGCTAAAGTAATAACTAAACCAATGGATACTTTTTTAATTTTTATCATATAAATATTTGTAATACTCTATTTCTATAGTCCCCCTTAATACAGTTTTGTGGAAAGAGATATTTACTGTTTTCCGAAAATTAACTTACTCCTATTAGATAATATATCATCAGAAAATAACTTTTTTGTTAAAGTTAATAAAAAAAAGTGAAATTAACACCAATTGATGTTAAAATGATATTGGGGAACGAAAGTTATAGTGTAGCACATAAGTTAATGTGCTGAGAAAATCAAAAATACTTTATGAAAAGGGGTTTTAATAATGAATAAACCAATATTATCAGCTCACTTCGAATCAAGGATACCATCCGATGTTCGATTGGCACAAATGAAATATGAGGAGCGTGAAGTTAAGCCTGAAGCAGTAATCAATGTAGGTATCGGTAATGTTTCTCTTCCTACAAACCCTGCTATGCAGAAAAGAATGTTTGAACTTGGCGCACCTGAAAGCCCATTTGCAAAGGGTGTTGTAAGATATTCAACTACTGCTGGTTTTGAAGAGTGCCAAGATGCATTTAAGAACATCCTTAAGTGTGAAGGCTTTGATACAAGCAAATTGTTCGTTCAGGTAACTGACGGAGGATCTACTGCTATGGAATTGCTATTAATTGGTGTTTGTGGTGCTGCAGCAACTGGCGACAAGCCACTTATGGTAATCGACCCAGCCTACACTAATTATATTTCTTTTGCAGAAAGAATCGCACGTAAAATAGTTACAGTACAACGTAATTTAGGCGAGACCGGCACATTCAGTCTTCCAGAACTTGATAAAATTGAAGAGTCAATTAAAGCACATAATCCTGGAGCACTTCTTGTAATACCTTATGACAATCCTACAGGACAGTACTATGATTATGAAACACTTAAGCAACTAGCTGGATTGTGCGTGAAGTACAATATGTGGATGGTAAGTGATGAGGCTTATAGAGAGCTCTACTATGAAGAAGGCGGCGAACTTGTGAGCATCTGGGGAATCACTGATGCAGATGTACCTGGAATCGAAGGCAGAAGAATCAGTATCGAAACTGCATCAAAGGTATGGAATGCTTGTGGTTTAAGAATCGGTGCATTAATCACAGATAATGCTGAATTCAACAATCGTTCTATAGCAGAATATACTGCAAACCTTTGTGCAAACGTAATCGGTCAATATATATTCGGTGCATTAGCACATGAAAGCAAGGAACAAATTGCTGACTGGTGCCAGAATATTAGAGAATACTACAAAAAACAAATAATGACAGTATATAACGGTCTTAAAGAGCAGGAGCCTAAGTTAATCGTTTCCAGTCCTGCTGCATCAATTTACTCAGTAATTGATGTTAGAAATGTAGTAAAGCCTGGCTTTGATGCAATTGACTTTGTTCTATACTGTGCAGGTAAAGGATCCGTTAACATAGATGGAGTTGAAACTACACTTCTTGTAGCACCTATGAAGGGATTCTATAATGTTAAACAAGGTGAGCAAAATCCAGGAAGCACACAATTCCGTATTTCCTTTGTAGAAACTCCTGAAAAACTAGCAAAGGTTCCTGAGTTATTTGTTAAACTTTTAAGACAGTTTGAAGAGCAAAGATAGGAAACAGAACATATAGTTCCAATTTCAATCATGACCGCCGGTTATCCGGCGGTTTGTTTTTCCCCTGTTAGAATATGAAATTTCTTTTCACATTAGAAGAAGACGGCGTATTTTAAGGAACTGTGCCTTAAAATATGCCGTCTCTTTTATGATTGTTCAAATATCGTGGATTTACGATTAGTGAAACATTTAAAAGAAAACTTACGAATCTTTAACATTACCACTCAAGCAGAATAGCACCTGAAGAAAGTCCACCACCAAAAGCCACAAACAAAATCAAATCGCCTCGGTTAATAAGATTGTTTCTAACCATTTCATCAAGTGCAATTGGGATACTTGCTGATGTGGTATTACCGATTTTTTCTATATTAAGAAAGAATTTATTTATATCTATTTCCATAGTTTTAGCAGCCGAATCTATAATTCTTTTATTTGCCTGATGTGGCACAATAAACTTTATATCGTCCAATGAAATGTTAGCCTTTTGGGTCACAATTTCAACTGCATCAGTCAATGCTCTTACAGCAAAACGCATTACATTTTGACCTTTCATTTTAACTTTTGTATTCTCTTTTTGTTCATTATTATAAAAAGGTGTTTTATCCAATACATTCTTGCAGGATAAAGCCTCATCCTTATCTATTATATTATTGAGATAAGATGAAATTATTCCTCTTTTTTCAGTGTTTGATAGAACTACAGCACCTGCACCATCTCCAAAAACTACACAGGTAGACCTATCACTCCAATCTAATATCTGGCTGTTAACATCAGAACCAACAACTATTGCATTTTTATATCCACAATTTTTCATCATACTCTCAGCAATAGTTACTGCATATACGAAACCTGAACAATTACCATTCATATCAAATGCAACAGCACTTTCAATTTCTAATTCTTTTTGAATATTTGCAGCTACCATAGGTACAGAAGTATCTGGAGTAACAGTTGCACACACTATTAAATCAATATCGTTAGGTTCTAATCCACTATTTTTCAATGCAAGCTTTGCGGCTTTTGCTCCCATATAAGTAGTTGTTTCATATGTAGCTATATGCCTATTCTTAATTCCAGAACGAGATGCTATCCATTCGTCACTAGTATCCAAAAATTCAGTCATATCATCATTAGATACTATTAATTCTGGCAAATAACTACCTGTTGATATAATTTGTATTGACATATTCCGCTCCTTCCAGTTTAGATATATTCACGCCTTATCTAAACATTCATATAAATAATAACATTGCATAAACTCAATCTACTGTGCCGTTTTCTTAAAAAGTTCAATATTACACCATACAATTACAATGGTTTTAGGCAGGTTAAAATAAACAGACCTTCAAATTTGCAAAATCACATTTAATATTACCAGTATCATTATAATTGTTTCATAAACAGAATTCTTGGCATTAGATAAATTTTATTATATAATTATTCTTTTGTACTTAATGCATTTTATTCATTGATTTTAATTATCAACTGATTACTTTTATCAATTGTCTTATAGTTTTATAATACTCTTCTTCTCCTAAAAACACAAAACTGAAAACGTTTTATATTATGAACAATTGATTAATAATTAGTTAATGATGTGTGAACTTTGTGTAGATGTATTTGAACTGTTTACGAAAATATATAAATAACTTATGTATTTTCTGAATATATTAATCCTTTATCATTCAGAAAAGTATTTTCCTCAGCTAACCTTGGAAAGAGCCATAAGGTGTCTATTTACGCAGTCTATACAGTCTCATAATTATTTAAATGTCAGTATTAATACCAGTAGGTTCCGTTTCAGTGAAACAAGAAATTTGTGATAAGACCTATGGCAAACTTAAAAATGCTAAGGAAATATAAAATCTTATGTGGGTTTACAGCCAACAATTCTGCAGTGCTGAAATTTGAATCATCTCTAATTGTAAAAGAAGAAGATATAGATTACTTTATAGAAGTCTTAAACAAAGAAGATACTTTTGAATATTAAATAGACATTTAACCAGAAAATTAGACTCTAAATTGTTGGTATTGCTTCAATAAACTGCATCTGCTATTATATAATTTGTAACAAAAGTACAAAATATATTATAAAAACGAGGTAAGAAAATGAGCGCAGATAACACATTGGATGAGAAAGAGCCTAAACATCAGAGACGTACTCGATATAAAGGCACTCACCCTAAGAATTTCAAAGAAAAATACAAGGAACTGCAGCCTGAGAAATATTCTGATGATGTAGCAAAGATTATTCAGAAGGGCTGCACTCCTGCCGGTATGCATATTTCAATTTGCGTTAAAGAAATATTGGAATTTCTACAAATCACACCGGGCCAAACCGGTTTAGATGCAACACTAGGTTATGGCGGCCATACTTTAGAGATGCTTAAATGTTTAGATTCAAAGGGGCACTTGTATGCAATTGATGTAGATCCCATTGAATTACCACGCACTAAAGAACGTTTAGAACGTTTGGGTTATGGCTCCGAAGTTTTAGAGATTAAGCAATTGAATTTTTCCCAAATAGATCAAATCACTTCTGAATCAGAGTCATTTAATTTTGTATTGGCGGATTTGGGGGTTTCTTCCATGCAAATAGACAATCCTGAAAGAGGGTTTACATTTAAGGCTGAAGGGCCATTGGATTTAAGGCTTAATCCAAAAACGGGTACCTCTGCAGCAGATCTTTTAAAAGAAATGACATTATTCGAAATAGAAGATATGCTCATTGAGAATGCTGACGAGCCTCATTCTGCACCAATCGCTCGCGCCATTCTTTCCAGCATAAAAAAAGGTATTGATATATCCACAACAAAGCAGCTCCGAAATATCATCAAAGATGCTCTGAAATATGTGCCAAAAGTCAAAGAGGATGACATTAAAAAATCCTGTCAGCGAACCTTTCAAGCGCTGCGAATTAATGTCAATAAGGAGTTCGAAGTGTTAGATGAATTTTTAGAAAAACTTCCGAATGTTTTAGCGACCGGTGGGCGCGTTGCCATACTTACATTTCACTCAGGAGAAGACCGCCGCGTTAAAAAATCTTTTCAACACTTTTTCCGTGAAGGCGTTTACTCAGATATAGCACGTGAGCCAATTCGTCCATCAGCTGGAGAATGTCGTGCCAATAGTCGTGCAAGTTGTGCTAAATTGCGTTGGGCAATCAAAGCATAAGGTGTAATTGACCTTACTACATCTGTCTGAAAATCCCAATAAAAAATTGAATTTCGCAAGTACGGAATCCAGTTTTTTATTGGGATTTTTCATATCAATTGATGACCTTCTATCCTACATTTTAATTGAAAGAAAAGCCCTTTTATCTGAATCACTAGTTGAGGTAAAATATGTTTCAATAGGTTGTCTAATCTTTTCAATCATAGTTTTTCTCCTTTATATAACTTTTTTATTTTATTTCTCCCATATTGTGTACGTGGAATATTTTTAATAGTAACAGGTATAACCTGACCACACTACGTCATGTTTTATTCTCCTCTATTCAAAAATGAAAATATTGTTTAGAGGAAATGGTGAGAAGAATAACGCATACTTTCATTAGAAAATCACATAATATTATTAAGTTATGTGATTTATACTTTATATGTTACGAAATTTGAAAAGGACTGCACATAAGCAATCCTTTATGTCGGTTTATCTTACATTATTGACACTTTTGGCTATAGCATCAAGTATGTTTTATGTGAAATTTATTCTCTACTTAACCAATCTTCAGTCCATTTCAGTGAAGGTATATAGATAATAAAACTCTTGCTTAGGTTATCCCTTTGATTTTGTTGAAATTTCAATATTTAACCTTCTTCCAGCGAACCTCTTTCCACTGCAATGCTTTATTATAGATTCTGCTGCTGCCTCTGTTACATTTACAAAAGAAAATTTTTCAAGAATATCAATATCTCCAACATCTTCTTTGTTTACACTAGCAGTTTCATTAAAGAATTCCACTAACATCTTTGGATTAATTTTATCCATGCGTCCTACAGTTAAAAATAATCTCTTATTTTCTGACGCTGAACCTATTGCATTTTCAGTGTAGTCATAGCTCACCTCTTTACTGTATAGCATATGCATTAAAGCGGCTGCTACTTCCACAAGGCTAAACTCCTCATCAAGCTCTGTAGCCAGTGGAATAAATCTCTTATAGCTATCCTCCTCCAAGGTTTCTTTTATCCTCGATAACATATTTTTATACTTGGAAACAAATATTTCATCTACTGTTGGAATCTCTCTTCTTCTTATTTTACTCTTCGTGGCCTTTTCAATATGTTTAAGAGATGTATATTCCCTTGCAGTAACCAGTGTGTAGGCAACACCTTCCTTATTTGCTCTACCAGTTCTACCAATTCTATGAACATAAGATTCTACATCCTGAGGTAAATCGTAATTTATTACATGAGTTACATTTTCAACATCTATGCCTCTTGCAGCTACATCAGTAGCTATCAGAAACTCCGTAGCTCCCTCTTTAAACCTTCTCAAGGCATTTATTCTCTGGTTTTGGTTCATGTCACCATGCATTCCTTCAGCACCATAGCCTCTACTCTGTAAGCCTTCCACCAGCTCATCCACGCCTCTCTTAGTCTTGCAAAAGATAATAGCGGAGGAAGGTTCCTCTACATCGAGTATCCTGCAAAGTGATTCAAATCTCTCCCTGCTTTTAACTTCATAATAGTACTGGTCCACTGAGGATACCGTCATTGTACCTTTTGAAATAGCTATATGTTTCGCTTCGGGTTTCATATATCTTTTAGCAAGCTTTTTGATCTCTTCAGGCATTGTGGCTGAAAACAACATTGTCTGCCTGTCTTTGTTAGAATTTTTTATTATTTCTTCTATATCATCAATAAAACCCATGTTAAGCATTTCGTCCGCTTCATCCAATACAAGGAATCGAATAGCGCTTAAATCTAAGACCTTTCTTCTAATTAAGTCAAGCACTCTTCCTGGAGTACCTACCACTATATCTATGCCTCTACGCAAAGCAGAAATCTGCCTTTCAATAGGTTGCCCGCCATATACAGGAATTAGTTTAACTTTTGTAAATTTAGCTATACGATTGAGTTCGTCATTTACCTGAATAGCAAGTTCTCTTGTAGGAGTTAGTATGATACTATTTATCTTCCCCTCTGACCTGTCAAACATGCTCAAGATTGGCGCTGCAAATGCCAATGTCTTTCCAGTTCCAGTTTGCGCCTGCCCGATTACATCGTGCCCTTCTAAGAGAATCGGTATTACCTCAGCTTGAATCTTTGAGGGTTCCTCAAATCCCATTACATCTAAAGCTTTAAGAATATTCTCGTCAAGACCTAATTCGCTAAATCCTTTACTTTCCATAGTAACCCTTCTTTCTGTTTTTCTTTTTAGTATTTGTAATTTTAAAAATTTAATAAATTAATTTAACAAAAAACCACCTTGATAAAGGTGGTAAAATTAGTGATTATATATTTTGGTTATTATATACTATAAAACTATATCTCAAAGATATGTTTAAAGTTTTTCAACATTGGTTGCCTGAGGGCCTTTTGCACCTGTTTCAACATCAAATTGAACCTTATCTCCTTCTTGAAGGCTAAATCCACGAAGTGCTGAAGAATGAACAAAAACGTCTTTTTCTCCCTCAGTTTCAATAAAGCCGAATC
This sequence comes from Clostridium sp. CS1-1, assembly GCF_056135525.1. Lineage (NCBI taxonomy): Bacteria > Bacillati > Bacillota > Clostridia > Eubacteriales > Clostridiaceae > Clostridium > Clostridium sp. CS1-1. The sequence goes on from NZ_CM148680.1 coordinate 2,641,981, forward strand.
CCTTTTCTGTGTTGAAAAATTTTACTGTACCTGTTTTCATAATTATCCTCCTTAGAAAAACACTATTTTTTTGATATATGAGATTTATATCACCTATATTTTTGTTTGAGATTATCAAGTAGAGCGCTATTATCAAAAACAAGTAATTTTTTTGTTTTTCTGCTCATCTTTGTCTCACTCATTATTTAGTATCTCTATTACTTCATCAAATAATGCACTTTAAAATTCATAATTTATATGAAAAGGCATACTTTATTTATTAGCATTAACTCACTTTTGCACATTTAATTAACCAAGATAGCCTAAATAGCACATCAATACTACACCAAAACATAAAACAATTACATAACAGCCAAAATAAAGAAATTTACTATTGTTTTTCTGTGACTTACATATTCAACTGGCTTTTTTGCCACAAAAGAATAAATAATACGCGAAACGAAGTAAGAGGAGTCTTTATCTTTCCAGAATCCTCTTCAAATTAAATATAAATATGCGTACTAAAAAACGGATAATACAATTTGCAACTTTATTATTGAAAACATTTGAAACATGTATTAGTTGGGTGTTGATTTTTGTATAAAGGTCTGCACAGAAACATTGATAAATATAATGGCGACACTTAGCAGTCCAAGAACTCCTACCAGTAAAGCAAAGAACCCAAAGCTGCCTCTTCTTAGTACAAATAAACTACGTGGAAACTTCCTTAGTATCATCAAAAATAATCGTCGTCTCTAAATAATATCCTTAAAATACTGGGTTATTTTTGTTCTATTTACTGCACCTAATTTTACTGATTCACCATTAATATAAATATTTACTCCGTTAACTAAATAGATATTTACATCATACTTCAGATTTCTTTTACTATACTCTAGAGACATAAATTCGTTTATAAACTCTTGAACTCTTTCAAGGTTTATATTCTTCTTGCACCTCTTTTCCTCTGAAATGGCTTTCTTTAAGGAATGTTTAACTTCTTTCATTATTTTATAAAGATTTATTTGTTTCCATCTTGTTACCCTCAGCTTTAAATCTCTAAAGATTTCATTCCCTTCTTTTCTAATAATAGGAACTCCATGAAGCTGATTTTCAAGTTTTTTTACTGTGGCGTTGTTACTATCAAATTTGCTCATAATAAATAGAGAACCATAGTCATACTCAGTTCTTATAATTCTTCCGTAAATTTGCTTTAAATCTATAGATACTATTGGGAAATTCACTTTTGCATAGGCCTGCCAATAGTTTTTTCCTCTTTCAATTTGATTTTCTATTAAAGACTTATAAAAGGGCTCCTTACTATTCACATTTGGTACTTTATCTAAAATCACTGTGGTCATGATATCCCCCGGAATATCTATCCCTTCAAAATATCCCTTTGACCCTAGTAGAATATATCTTTCATCTCTAGATTTCAATTTTTCTATATCCTTTTTCCCATCTACCACAGTTACGCCTAAAGTTTTCAAATTTTCTGAGGCCTCTTCTTTAAAAGCCTCAAGTCTTTTTCTACTGGTGAAAAGAATAATAACATTACCATCAACCTCAGATAAAAGTTCTATAACAAACTTCTTCATTTCTTCTGAAAATGTGCCGACATCATTAGGATCAATATTCTCTATAGCATAGACTGCACTCTTACCTTTATAGTCAAACACAGGTTTTATAGGGGGAACTTCTACTATCTCTTTATTCTGTGACTTTACAATATTTATTCCTAAGGTGTTTTTTAAACTATTGTATCCATTATCCGAACTTAAAGTCGCAGATACAAAAAGGCAGCTCTTAGCACCATTTAGAACTTTTTCGTAAAAAGCACCTGATACATCTAAAGGGATACTTGATATCTTCCACCACTTAAAGAATTTGTCTACTTCAAAGTAAAAACAATAGCCTTCCTCACTTTGAAGCACTACATCCTCTATGAGTCTATTATAGCTATTTATACCTTCCACTTTTTCTATTAATATTTTAAGACGTTTATCCTTTTCAAGAGTAGATATCGCCTTTAAAACAGATACGGCTTTCTCTAAATTTACATTTAAACTACTTAGATTCTCCTTAAGATATTCCAAATATCTTATTATACTTGCTATCTTAGGATTGTCTTTATTTAAATGCTCCTTGATATTGTAATCTTTGCTTATACCACTAGTAGAAATATAGTTTTCAAAGGCGGCTTTAATATTGTAAACCTGACGTACACACTGCTCTATCCATGATTCTATCTCGCTTAAAGGCAAAGCGTCCTTTTTAGTTCTTTTTGATAAATAATATAAGTATCCGCTTTTTTCTGTGCTATTATATATCTCTTTTAGATATCTTTCAAATTCATAAGAAACTAGAGAACTTTCAAAAGCATCATAGGCCTCCTGAGTGAGATTATGTGCTTCGTCTACCACAATATTTTCAAGAGGAAGGATACCTTTGTAGGGCCACTTTAATAATAAGGAATGATTTACAACAATAAGCTGAGACTCCTTTAAGGACTCCACCCTTGCTGCATAATAACACCGGTCCTTATACTTACAAACACCCACATCGCAAAGCTCTGAGTCGCAATTACACTCATTTATTAAGGAGTTTAAGTTTAATCTTTCTATTATGATAGGGTTTATTTCTTCTACCTCTCCAATTCCCTTTTCACTTATTAGTCTTTTCAAATAAACATAGCCAATAAGAGTTTTCATATCCTTTGGATATTCTATATCTCCAAATCTATCCAAACAGAGATAATTACTTTTCCCTTTTATCAAGGTATAGCTTACATCCCTCTTTAAATTTAAAGCTTCTAAAAGATTAGGAATATCCTTCTCTACCAACTGATTTTGCAGCCCTTTTGTGTTAGTAGATATAATAACTTTTTCTTCTTTAAGATATGTATATATTGAAGCTGGAAGCAAATAAGCCATGCTTTTTCCGAGGCCAGTTGGTGCTTCCATTATTGTAATTTTTCCTTCTTCTAGCCCTTCTCGTATAAATTTTGACGCATCTTTCTGCTGTGGTCTTAAGCTGTATCCTTTTCCATTTCTTCTCCAAATCTCTCCCTTTTCAAAAAGTTTTTCATAATCTTTCAGTGCAAAAACAGGATATGGTTCAGTGACTTTCTTTTCGAGTTCAGAAGGTTTATTTTCTATGAAGCCTTTTACATGCTCCATATTTACCTTTGTAAGATACTTATACCAACACCATACTTCAAGTTCTGTAAGGCTCATTGGTAGTGAATACCCATTTTCATAAAAAAAGCTGCTGATTGCATAATTAAGCATCATGATTATATCTTCTGCATAACTAAGGACTCTACTGTTTTCTTCCTTATAATTATGAATAAACTTCTTTAATAAATATTGGAGATTGAAGTCCGTAAGCTCTGGAAAAAGTATGGCCAGAAGCTCTATTGAATCCAAAAATTCATTGTCTACCTTAAGAAAATTCTCTTCAAAGACTTCATTATGATAAACTAACGGAAGGTCCTCTACAAAAAGTAATAATTTTTTTATAGCATCTTTTAACTGTGGTGCTCTATCTAGTTCTTTTTGAGTAATTCCTCTTAATAGTTCAGAAACACTTAATGCTACTAATTTATTTGGATTAACTAAAGTACTAAACTTTGTAACAACCTTATCTTTTATCTTGACAGCACATATCTTTATAATTTTATGGCTTTTATCATTAGCACCATTGGTTTCTATATCTAAAAATATTACGTTATTTAATATACTGTATGGTTTCATATCTTATCTTTAGCGAGAGAGTGTATAGCAAGTACCAAACTCTCATTAAAACTCACTTCCTTTCTTTTTATACTACTTTATGTGTATAACATATTAATAACTTTGTTGATAATTCGTCATATAAGACTTTCTAATTGTTTTTTAGTTTTACTCTACATAGTAATTTTAACTCTTAATTTGAATTTGTACCTATCTTACTGTTATGGCTTTGTAAAATATTAATATTCAGTTACCGTAGGTTTACGATTGATTAGTAAAATAAGAATATTACGGTTTAACTAACTATACATTATTCTTGGCAGTAAAAACTCATATAATCATCCTCTTGTTGTTAATTTTATATGTTCATGTTGTATATAAGGAACTTAATCTATCTTTAAATAGCTATATTTGTGCGTAGACTGGATATAATGCTTATTTTATACTATCCATAATTATCAGTAACATTTCAATAACTTAATCATATAATGCTATTAGTTTAGTAGGTCTGTACACCTATTAAATTAATAACAAAAGTTTAAGGAGATGTTGTTATGCCTAGAAATAAGCATACTCACCATAATAAGCAAACAACTCATACAACTGATAACACCACTAATAATACAACCCATACTACTAATAATATCACACGTAATCAAGAAGTTTTCGAAGAATTTGTATTTGATGAAGTTAGAGTAGCAAATATAACTCTCAGTAAAGTAAGAGAAACAAATTTGGCAGATCTTAAAATACGCGTTGATGCTGATGACTTTGTATTATTAACTGCAACTGTAGGCTGGAAACCAAATGCTGAAGATGTAACTGTTATATTTAGAATTCGCAGAGATGGAACTGAAATAGTTAGCACAAGAGACAGTGCTGAACAAGAGGACCCTCAAATACAAACTTTCAGAACCACAAGTTTTTCTTGGGTAGATAAACCAGGTTCAGGAAAGCATCACTATGTTTTAACTGCACAAGTTATTACAGGAGCTGCAACAGTTGTAGGACCAATAGTATTAACTGCAACTGAAATTGAAGGATAATATCTGATAAACATGGTATTCCCTACCTATTAGTTAGGGAATACCTACTATAGTTATTTCATTGAAACTAAAGAATTGATTTCCCATGTTCATCACAACATGAAGAGAATCAGTTGAACTACTTTCCACAGAATTAAGACTTATTCAAGCACTTTATCGTATAACTCAATGATTCTGGTAATAATAAATTAAGGTTCAAATTTATATTGACAGAATTATTGTGCAAAAGGCTAAAGAAACTATTTTAAAACTACGGAGGATAAAAAATGGCTGAGAATAGTAAAAATTCATCTAATTTAAAGCAGACTATTGGTTATTATTTATTTGATTATCTAAACAAGGAAGGCATTACAGAAATTTTTGGAGTTCCAGGCGATTATAACTTTTCACTTCTAGATATTCTTGAAAAGTATGAAGGTACAAATTTCATTAATTGTCATAATGAATTAAATGCTGGATACGCAGCTGATGCCTACGCAAGAGTTAAGGGAATAAGTGCCTTAATAACTACTTTTGGAGTAGGTGAATTAAGTGCTTGTAATGCTATTGCAGGCTCCTACGCAGAAAATGTGCCTGTTATTCATATAGTTGGAGGCCCCAAAACAAGGGATCAGCAAGAACATAAACAAATGCACCACACCTTATTAGATGGTGACTTTGATGTTTTTAGAAAAGTTTATGAACACTTGACTGAATACACAGCAACAATAACTCCTGAAAATGCAGCTTTTGAGATTAAGGCAGCTATTCAAAAAGCAAAGGAAACAAAAAAACCTGTATACCTGCTTATAGCAACTGATGTTGCCAATCAACCTATAATCAATAGAGATGTTAACCCTATGACTAAGCAGACAAATCAAAATTCCTTACAGGCCGCAATACAACATATAGGTACGGTAATAAACCAAGCACAAAGACCGGTTCTTATTTCTGGCATTAACGTATCAAGATATAACCTTCAGACTCAAGTTCAGCAGTTAGTAGATAAACTGAACCTGCCTGTGGCCACTATGCTGATGGGCAAAGGTTCATTTGATGAGAGTCATAAGAACTTTATTGGACTATATGCTGGAGATCTTGGAAGCAAAGAAGTTCAGAACATAGTTGAAGCTTCTGACTGTATTTTAGCTGTTGGTACTATGTGGTCGGACTACAATACTGGTTCCTTTACTGCAAAGTTAAATCCTTTAAATATTATAGAGATTCATTCTGATCATGTGAAGGTAGGTATGGCAGTATATGAAAATATATTAATACAAGATATGCTAAATGAACTTTTGACAAGGATTAATAAAAAAACAGACTATGTTAGAGCTGCAGCTTCACCTTATAATGATGACAATATATCATTAGATGAGGATGTTTCCTCAAAATATTATTATCCACGCTTTCAAAAAATGCTTAAAGAAAATGACATACTCATTGCAGATACTGGTACTCTTGAGTTTGGAATATCACAATTGAAACTACCAAAAGGCGCAACATATATAACTCAGGGTGGTTGGGGCAGTATAGGTTACGGAACCCCTGCAGCCTTTGGTGCCTGTTTAGCAGCAAAAAACAGACGTGTAATCCTGTTTGTGGGAGATGGCTCTAATCAAATGACTGTTCAAGAGTTTAGCTCTATGCTGAATAATAATTGTAAACCTATTATATTTTTGGTTAACAACAAAGAATACACCATCGAAAAATATCTTAATGTAGCTGAAAAAAACACTCATTATAATGATTTACCTTCCTGGGACTACTCAAAGCTAATAGAAGCCTTTGGAGGAGACTCATATACAGCAAAGGTTTATACAAATGGAGAACTTGACGAAGCAATTAAGCAGGCAGAAACTCAGTGTAATGAAAGATTGTGCTTAATTGAAATATTTGCTCCTAAAATGGATGCTCCACCTATGATTCATAAGATGACAAAGATGCTTGAAATTCAAAAAACATCATAAATAGAGTAGTGCGATAGAGTTGAACATTTCCCTATCGCACTTTTATTCTTTGATCCTTATTATTTTATTTAGTTAATCTCTTATCATAGTTTAAAGGATAATAAAATAAAAAAACCGTATTTCTTCAATACAGCCATATGTGTTCCTGGGTTGCATTATCTAGTAATTATAATTTTGGTACAATTTAGCGACTTTCTCAATTGAGTTAATGTTTTAATATCGCTAAATTGTAAAGAATTCTGTCAAAAGATGCACGCCGATTAAAAATTGAATGCTTTATTTGTCATATAGTCTTTGGATTTTCCTCAGTTCCTAAAATGTCCTGTTCCCTGAATAAACTTGAAACTGCAGCATCGTAATCGTATAATCTTTCTGATTTTCTAATTTTTTTTGCATATTTTTCATTATTAGAAAACATCGGAAGCATATAAAACCATAATTCCTTCATTTTAAATAAGACATTCCTATCTCCAAAAAGTATTTTTTTATAATCTTCATAAATTTTATCATGAAAGTCTTTTAGTAATTTTTTTTCGAGTTTACTATTATTTTCAATATCACTAATCATTCCAGGATTGGCTAATAACCCCCTGCCAATCATCAAAGTTTCTACACTACTGAAATCATTCGTAAACTCCTTGTAATCTTTGACTGTAAAAATATCACCATTATAGCAAACAGGATTCTTACTTAATGTCAAGGCGTCCTTAAAAACCTTGAGATTAGGCTTATTTTTATAAAAGTCTTTTTGAATCCTAGGATGAATGATAAGTTCTTCCATAGGATATTTGTTAAATATTTCAATCAAATTATAAAATTCTTCTGGTTGTTCTTTTCCTATTCTAGTTTTTACTGAAATTTTTGTTGTTGCTTGAGAAAAGATTTCCTCTAAAAACATATCAAGTTCTTCTGTTTTTGAAAGAAATCCAGATCCCCTATTTTTTGAAACTACAGTTCCAGAAGGACATCCCAAGTTTAGATTAATATGATTATATCCAAATTGCTTTATTTTCTTTGAAGTATGTATAAAATCTTTTGCATTATTGGTTAGCAATTGTGGAATCAAGACTAGACCTTGGTTGTTTTCAGGTAAAATATCATTTAATTCTCGTGTCTTAAAACTATTGCTTTGATTTGCTACAATAAAAGGTGAAAAGTATTTGTCTATTTTTTTGAAAAAGGCATTATGGGCATTTCTATAAATGTAACCAGTCAACCCTTCCATAGGTGCGAAATAAAAATTCATATATTTAAAAGCTCCTTTATTCAAGTAGTGTTATTTACCCATTATAATAAAGATTACTTACAAGTTCAAGCTTAAGGGCTTGCGTATTCTATATCTTCAGTACAATAGTATTTTAGGAAAAATCCAAAATTTTTTTCATATAGATATCAAAATTAGAAAGTAGACTTATTCGGAGAGAAATAATACCAATTTGAGGATAGATTTAAATATTTTTTAGTAGTCTTAGCGAAGGATTTATGAAAAACTTAGAATCTTAGATTGTCTGAGCGTTAGCGAGTTATCGAAGATTCTTAGTTTTTCGTAAATCCTGAGCTTTAGACTTCTTAAAAATATTTAACGTACCGAAAATTGGTATTATGTCTCGGAGGATAAGTCTACTTTCGGTGTTGCTTATCTATATAGATAAACAAGATGGCACCTATGATGCAGTGCCATCTTTTGTATTAGAAATTTATTTTTCTATGTAATGACAATTAACGTTGATATGGTTTAAGAATAACAATAATCTTTCATAAAGTGGGCGAGCCTTATCACCATACTTTGCTTCTAGATTTTCTCCAATATCTTTTACAGTTTTCTTGCCATCAATTTGTAAAAACACATAACTTCCATATTCATCTAGAGAAGTTTTTTTATATTCTGGAATCTTGAATTTAAGCTTTCTAAAGAACTTTTGGATCTTATGATCTTGTTTTTCAAGTATAGTTACAGTGTTACTCTTATCTACTTCATACTCTAAATTATCGGAGATTTTGAATATTATATTTAAAACCTCTTCGTTATTATTCGGCATTTTTCACTTTACCGTTCATTATAGGTATTGCAGTAGCTACAAATAAAGCTACTAATATTACAAATGCCATTCCATTAGAAGCAGTAAATCCACTTGGCTCAATACCTTTTATAACACCAGATACTTGAAGTATTATCCCAATAAGTCCTATTATAGAACCACCCGCAACAAGACCTGAAGATAAACTTATACCATTAGATACTTTAACTTCTTTTTCTTGTTCAGATTGAGAAGTTTTTTCTATAAACAAACGAACTAGTGCACCTATTAATATTATAGAAGTTGTAGCTATTGGTAAGTAGAAGCCTATAGCAATCGTCATTATAGGAAGATTTAATAAGAACAAAACAAATCCCATAACAACACCAACAATTATCATCCCCCAAGGTAAACTACCTGACATTATACCAGCAGTTAATGTTGACATTAAGTTAGCTTGAGGTAGCGCAAATGGAACATTGTCACCAGTCATTGCAAGCTGGTTAGAAAGTACTAATATAGTACCAACAACTATTATAACACCAACTACACTGGCTATAGCAAAATATTTTTGCATTTCATTCTTATTACCACCTATTATAAAAGTAACTTTTTGTGATTGACAATAACCACCAGCAATAGATATAGCAGTAACTATAAATGTACCAAATAAAAGTAATGATTTATTGTTTTCTTGATTTATCCATCCCATTACAACAAATAATAATGTTACAAGAACTAAAGAAGCTATAGTCATACCAGATACAGGAAGGTTTGAAGTTCCTATAGTACCAGTTAATCTACCAGAAACTATAACGAATAGTAATGATAAGAATAATGATAAAATAGAAGCAGCTATTGCCATTAATATATTACCACCAGATATCAAGAAACCTGCTATAAAACCTATTATTATACCACCTAATAATATTAAGCTTCCACCAGATGAACTATTCTCACTATTTGAAGACTTAGCACTAAGAGTTTCTTTTATAGAAGATATTATAGTAGGTATAAGCTTTATAGCACCTATTAAACCACCAGAAAGCATCATACCAGCGCCTATATATTTTACATAACTACCAGCTATATGTTTAACTTGCATAGCATTTATGGCAACACTAGGATTGTTCCATACAACTGAACCTTCTTTTCCAAGAGCAGAGAAGTAACCTATTAGAGGCAAAATAGCAAAGTTTGATAATATAGAACCAGCAAACATAGTTAAAGAAACGTCTAAACCAACTATGAATCCTATACCTAATAATAAAGGATTAACTTCAACTTCAAACTTCCACTTGTAGAAGGTTTCGTTCACGTAGCTTATAACGTTGTTAGCTACATTTAAAAACGAACTAGTTATAACAGTTATAATACCTCCTATTCCGAACCCAATTACCATGTACTTCATTGATTCCCCAGCACCTTCTGAAGCAACAAGTGTTTCAGATATGGCCATTGACTCAGGGTACATTAACTTACCATGTTCTTCAACTATTAAGTAATTGTAAACAATAGAAGCTATTCCTATACCGAATAGTACTCCACCTATACCAACTGCAAAACCTTCTAAGAATGAAACTTGAGAACCTATTAAAAGAACTGCTGGTAAAACGAATATTATACCACTTGCAACAGATTCTCCACCACTTGCCATTCCTTGAACTAAGTTTTTGCCAAGGATACCTTTTTGTTTAGCAAATGCAGCTATGAAGCCAGAACCTATTATAGAACCTGGTATACCAGCGGCAACTGTAAGCCCTGACTTCATACCTGAATAGGCAGTAGATGCTGCAAACAAAACAGCTAAAATAATACCAATTATTAATACAGCACCGTTTCCACCAGATCTAGAGCCACTGGAAATGTACGGAACATAGTCTTTTCCAGCTACACCACCATATGCATCTTTAGATAACTTTTTATCCATAAGTCATGCCTCCTTTATTCTTTATATATATATTGTTCTATTTTACAGGTATAATTATTACATAATTATTGTTAAAAAGGATCCTTTAAATAGTAATGAAAACCAGACAGCACAACTGCAAAGAAAAAAAGAGAGGACATCCTCTCTTTTTTATTTGCATTGGAAATTAACTAGCAAGCTTTAACCTTGATTTACTTTTACACTAGCTCTCTAATTGTGAAGTTATCTTCAAGTAATGCCCAATTTTGAGGAAATGGAAAACCTAAAGCCCAATAACTAATACCTCTTAAATTATAATCTTTAACAGTATCAAATTTTGCTTGAGCGCTTCGAGCATCTTCAAACCAAACCTCATGCATTCTTTCTTGCTCATCTTTATAGCGATAAAACGGAGTCTGACTTACTATATCATATTGTATAACAGCACCATATCTTAATGCTCGCTTTATGGCTTCTTGCATACTAAAGGTTTGAGCTTCTTGACCTTGAACATGAGGTAGTAGCCAATCTCTAGCATATAATTGAAAACCGAAAAAGATCTTTTCTCTTGGAATAACGGAAACAGCATAGTCAAGGACACGTTTGATTTCATTTAATGGGGAAATTGGCTGTGGTGGTCCCATTCGATATCCCCATTCATAGGTCATTAAAACAACAAAATCAAGAATTCTTCCATGAGCTTTATAATCATGTGCTGTATATAGTAAACCTTGTTGACTTTCACCTATTTTGGGCGCTAAGGCACTTGAAACAAAGAAGCCTTGCTCATGCAGACGATCCACAGCCCGTTGAAGGAATTGATTATAAAGTTCACGATCGTCTGGAAGTACATTCTCAAAGTCAATATTTATACCTTTATAGCCTTTCTCCTTCATTATACTGATAATATTTGTAAGTAGGCGCTGCTGAATTTCGGTATTTGATAAAACTACATGTGCAAGATTATGTCCAAGTTCCGTTGATGTAAAATTAGCAATAGCCATCACTGGAACTACATTGTAAGGCTTTGAAGCAGTAATAGCTGAGATATCCTCTATAGACTGAAGACTACCATCCTCCCTAATTCTATATGCAAAGGGGCTTATATAAGTTAAATATTTACCCTCTCTCGCTAAAATTGAAGTCGGCGATTCACCTGTAGGATAGATATATCCATTTACCTCCATGTTAGGTCTGCGCTTTCGAGGAATAACTAATATAGTACCAGGAATAACCAAACTTGGATTGACAATATCATTTACCTTTATTAAGGATTGAAGTGAAACATTATATTTTTGTGCAATTTGGTAAAGAGATTCTCCTAATTTAACTGTGTGCCTTGGAGCTCTAATATATAATGTAAGTCCAGGATAAATATTATTAGGATTTACAATAGAATTATCGTTAATGATAGCTTGAATGGTAGTTCCATAATCTTGTGCAATTTCCCATAAGTATTCTCCAGCTCTTACTTTATGAATAGCAACTTCTGTTGGAATAACTAATGATTGGCCAATAATTAGTTCATTTTGATCTAGCAATTCATTTGCAACTACTATCTTATTTATTGGCACACGATAATAATTTGAAATTTGCCATAGTGATTCTCCTGCTTTAACTACATGAATAAGCATAAAAAACCTCCAAATTTTTGCTTTATTATATAATTTATTCTTGGGATTTATGGACATGACAGATATATTGAAAGTTTTTGCTAGTTATTAAAAAATTCGCCATGGTTATTTGTAACTCAGGAGTAGAAATTAATACAATTATAGAATCACTTACTTTTAAATCCTATCAATTTATTTTTTTCCTTAGAATTATTAATTTTATTAAGTATATCTATATCCTCATGCAAAGCATCTATATCTTTTAATTTTATGGTAAGTAGATTTTCCTTTGAGAAGTTATTCTCTTCACATATTCGCATAGAATGTTTTACCTTTAGTCTCTCAGCAACATTCCTAGCAACTCTTCCATTAGAAAAATTTTTCCCGGCATTACTGCGAATCTTTAAGAATAGTTCATATATCTTATCATATACGCCGGTCTCTACCACATAGTCCTTTCCAAGAAGCTTGAAGAATATTTCAGTCAATTCTTTTCCATCGTAATCTTCAAATTCAATTTTATAAGGGACTCTTTCCATTAGTCCTGGGTTCATGTTCATGAAAGTTTCCATCTCCTTAGGATAACCAGCCATTATAACTATAAACTTATCTCGATTATCTTCCATTTCCTTTACTAAGGTTGACACCACCTCATGACCAAAATCCACTTTATCCTCTCCACCATAAATGCTATAAGCTTCATCTATAAAAAGAATTGAACCTAAAGCCTCTTTTACCTTTTCTCTAACTTTAGGTGCAGTCTGTCCTACAAATTTTCCTATCAGTCCCTCACGACTTACCTCATGTACTTCACCTTTCTCAAGTATGCCTATTTCCTTAAATATTCTCCCAAGAATTCTTGCTACCGTTGTCTTTCCTGTGCCCGGATTTCCTAAAAAGAACATATGGTAGCAGCTATTTTCCTCTATTACTCCTATTTCTCTTAATTTCCTTTTTACCCGTGTATCTGCTACTATTTCTTTTATTCTTTTCTTAACCTCGTGAAGTCCCACTATTTCATTTAATTCAACCCACATATCTTTTTTTATTACATCATTAGCATCTTCCACTACCTTAAAATCTTCTGCAGTTAAAATATCATAAGTCTCGTTCATATTCATCTCATCCAGCCTGAATAATTTTTCTACCCAGACCTCATCAATTATCTTCTGGATAGTTCTTATATTTGAAAAACTCCCTCTTTCCTTTTCAATATCAATCCTTCTTTGAAAATACTCCTTCGCCTGTATAGATAGCTGAAAACCTTGTATATCTAGAAGCCTGTCTGCAATTTCAAATAATTCTTTATTTGTATATGGTTTAAAATTTATATGATGACAGTTTACTTTGCTTTTTATTTTTTCTAAAAGAAGCCTTAACTTTAATTCGTCTCTACAACTGTTTATAAATACAAATAATACCTTGCCTCTGTACTCCCATAATATATCTCTAAATTTATTGAAATAAGCTTCTACATCATTAAAATCTAAGTTTACATGAATTGCTACTATTCCACAGTCTTTCACTCCTTTAAGATTTGCATTTTTAATTTCTTCATTTGTTCCGAATCCCTTGTATTCTATAACACTAGAGGAATTTATAATACCTAGTTTATTAAGATATTCTGCCATAAGCTTTAATATGGAGGTTATGCCCATTCCTTGATCAATAGTAAAAACATAATGATAAGGAAACATAACTTTTGTATTGATCTCCTTTTTTATTCTCTTGCTGTAATCAGCAAACCTAGCAATAGTTTTCATTTCATTTTTAAACTCATCTAAGCCTACAATGTTATTAAAAATTGAAAAAGCTTCATTAAGATTAAAGGTACTATTTTTATCTCCATTATAGGAGCTTCTTTCGGAATCCAGAAACTTATTGTAATCCTCAATGTTTAATAAAGGGCTTTTTATGTCACTTATCTCCTTTAACATATCTAAGCAAACTTCTCTTTCTATTCTAGTAATCATAAAGGTCTTTACCATTTTCTCTAGTTCTACATTCTCATTTATTTCAAACCATTCAAATCTATTATCACATAATAGTTCCTTAAACCTGTTTATAATTATTGTATTATCAGTATTCTTATTTACCCTTATAAAGCAGCTCAGTTTATTATTGTCAATATCATATGGAAATACACTGTTCTCACCCTTTTCTAAATTAAATATATGGGCACAATCTCCTATTTCGTTAACGTAATCATCTAGTTTAAAGTGACGAGCTACTGGTAACAAAGAAAACTCTAAAACCACCTCATAATATAGATACACTAACTAATACCCCCATCCACAAATTGCTTGGATTGTCAATTTCATAAACAGTTTACTATATATAAAGTATATTAGTTAATGCACCTAATTATTTGTGCATACCTTATTTATAACTCAATACCTCGAGATATACTAATTATCTCTTCTTTTTTTATGTCATCCAACCCCTCTAGATATATCTTAAGTTTTTCATGCCATTCTTTCTCACTCTCAGTACCATAATCACTTTCCCAAACCTCATCATTTGAAATACTCTTAATCAATAATGCTAGTTCAAAATCATCCAGAGCCTTGAAAACATCAAAAAACTCGTTACCAAATATACAATCAGCACTTAATACATCAACTAAATCCTTCAAGCTATGAAATTCTTCTCTAATAATTTCTATTTTCTCTTTAGCATTACTACAATCCCTAATTTCCTCAGTTATACTCCTAAACATGCTATTATCAACACTCTCGCCATCAACATATTTAATGATATTATTCTCTGACTTGGCTAAAGTAATAAATGTATTTTCCAAGGTATTAGTTTCAATGTTTCTTCTTATTTCTGGCGCAATCTTTAGGACTGTTTTATTTATATATTCAATAAAGTTTTTATCCTCAATAAAAAGCTCCTGACAGAGCTTTTCTACAGATTTCAAAAATAACGCCTCAAGCTCCATTTGAGATAAGTTTTCCATAATGCTTTTAAGATATGCCCTATCTCCATTAGTTATATCTAATGATATTCCCCTCTTTCCTATTAAAAGATTCCCTAAGTAGTTAGTGAGAATAAACTGAAATATATTTATTAGCATCTGATTGCAGTTCTTATTAAAGCTTTTTAATAAAGCTTCGATTTCTGCATTGTCAAAGTATGAACAAAATTTATTTTCAAGGACTAATTTATTTAAATAATTCTCTATATATTCAATTCCTACCTGATTCAGTTCATCAATAGCAAGTGGATAATCTATAGGCGCTGGAGTTTCATGGCTTGCAAACCTGACATCATAATCTTTTAAAAATGATGTAATTGCATAATCAATTGTATCTATATAAGCATAGTTTTCTGTTGCTAATCTGGTTTCTTTTACAATCTCAAGTAATCTCTGACATTCACCTATTTTCGATCTTAATATTTTTTCACCTTCTGCAAATAAATACTTTAGCTCTTTCTCTTTAATTAAATTTATATTTTCCTTTATGGTTGACTGGTTCTTTAAAAATAGTCCTATTGTATAATAAATAGATAACATAATTTGTTCTGCAATTTCTACCCTAACCGAAAAACTTTTATTCTTCGTATAGTAACCCACTGTTTCTGTTAGTATATTTACCATTTGTAGCTGAATACTCTCAATATCCCTCACATTTAATAAGTTATTAGAATGAAGCACCTGCAATAGAGATTGAAAGTAGAACTCCTTACTCAATAAATTCTTAAAGGTACCTTCTTTATTAATAATAAAATTATCCATTATTCTTCATCTCCATTCTCATCACTCTCTTCGTCACTATCTATGCATTCATCCATATTTAACAAATCAATCACTCCATATTTTACATTATGCGATACTTTATCTAAGTATTTATATCTAAGGAGATCCAAATCCCCTTGACATTTATTATTAAAATACTCTTTCATAAAATCAATTAATTCATCATCACTTATCTCTTCCATTGTTTCATTTTTGTAATAATAAAAAGTTTCTATAAGATCATTTATAGTTTCAGCATAGTTATATTGTGAAATATAAGGCGAATCACAAAAGTTTGAGATAATGTGTGTTATTATCCCTCCACCAAATTCAACTCTACCATTATTGCTTAAAGCTTCAGTCCTTGTTTCCATAATTGTTTTTATATCTTTCTCAGAAAGTTTTAAGCCATATTCTAAAGTTAGTTCATTAATCTGCTGAATTTCTGTAATAACTTGTTTAAGTATTATAGAATCTGGAATAGACACAATAATTTTTTTCATAAACTCCCCCCTATTTTTAAAAAACAATTGACTTTTTGAGTTATATATGATATAATTAAATGTAATGCATTATATTTAGATGTATAATTTTATCATTTTCTTTGTTTTAAGTCAATGATATTTCTCACATTCATAAAAAGTTGAACAAAAACCCTCGATATTGCTATCGAGGGTTTTATTGATGGAAATAAGTTATACCAATAACGACGCTTGAATTCCTCAAAATATTCAATTGATTTATTTCTAACTTCAGCTCATGTGATAATCAGAAATAATACTCAATGAATCTTCAAATCGTTTTGTCCTTACATTTTGCAAAAGTTGTTCCATATGAGCCCAAGCGTACTGTAGCTTTGCTTCATCGGCTGCCAAGCTGATTTCACCTGCCCACATACGGTCATGAAGTTCTCTGAAATCTGCTTTTTTTATATTTGGATCAATAGGTTTGCCTTTAGAGGCCAACAACATGAAAATTGCTATATAGAACATGTGAAGCATTTGACGCATTAGAAAAAATCGGGCATGCCTGTATTCATCAGCTGGTTCTCCGAAATAACTTTGAAGAAAACCTTCTTCTTCTTCGTCACTCATTACCACAAAATTTGCGACAACAGCTAGATCCACATATCGGTCATTTAAAAAAGATGCCTCCCAATCCACAAACCAAGCTCGCTCCCCGTCAAAAAGAATATTTTCAGGCTTAAGATCGTTGTGACACGAAACCCAATCCTCATCATTATGAGGATAAATAGCAGCAACACGTCTGTACTGCTTAAATAGTTCTTCCATCATACTCTCCGGAAGGATTTTAGCATCCTGAAATTTCCTAACAAAACCATCCATAGTATCTTGGTAATTCGAAGACTTAGGAAAAGGCGGAAGTGAATGCAAATGGCGAAGTAGCTCAGCCAGCTTAGTTCTTGCCTCACTCACCGGAAACTGTCGAGCTGCCACAAAATCTGTAATGGAAATTCTATCTTCTATGCTCATGTACCATACACTAGGAGCAAGTCCCGCATCAGCAGCGGTCTTCATGTTTGCAAACTGGTTCGTTGGATCACCCATTGCATCGGTACGAGTTATGATACGAAGCAAGTATGGCTTTCCCTTCACAACTATACACAAAACAATGGCAGATGAGAGTCCATCAGTCATTTCCCTGATATCCTCTAATTCGCTCACTCCAAAAGTTTCCTGTAAGGCATTTTTAACCGCATTTAATTTTGTTTCTGGAATCATATAATATCCTCCTTAATTATAGGCAAGCTACTTGACACACTGATGCCTGTGAAGCACCTTATATTTAACTTAAAATAGCTTAGTGTACCCTATTTATTTTTAGCAGTATTGCCAATTACTTTTTATCCGATGACTACCCGCTCTAATACTCCCTCGCACGGTGTGAAAGCGACTATCACCAAATCGGAGATTTGGGATATCTGCTTTTCTACAAGAGGGAGTAAAGAGCGGCTACGTCCCTGGATAACGATTTCTAAGCATCAGGTGGAGTTAAAACTCCATCTGATGCCAAGAACTCTGTTTATTTTGCATAACTAAATTTAACAGTTCCCTCCAGCAATGGTGTGCTATTGCCAGAATAGTATACACATAAAACATGAAGCGCTCTAGTACAGGCAGTATAAAACAGAAGTCTTTCCTCCTCACAACTGTAATTTTCATCTCCTGCATTATAAATAAGCACCACATCAAATTCTAATCCTTTAGCAAGATAGGCTGGGATCACCAAGGTATCACTTACATATTCATCATTATCCTTCATTATGGCTTTAACGGTCACCTTATCTTCTAAGAAACTATATACCTCTTTTGCTTCTTTTACAGTCCTTGTTATGATACCAATGGATTTGTAGCCTTTCTCCTTATATACTTTTATATCCTCAAGAAGTTTCCGTTTTATAGCTTCTTCATCTGAAAAGCCAAGGATTAAAGGCTCATCTCCACTTCTTTCTACACATTCAAAGTCAATCTCCTTATTAAGCAACCTTCCTGAAAACTTAGCAATTTCTATTGTTGATCTGTAGCTTTTAGTTAAATTTATTATGCAGGTATTATCTTTCGGGAATATACGAGAGATATTATTATAATCCCCTACATTCATAAATAGATTGATAGATTGATTCAAATCACCTAGTATGGTCATATCAGCCTGGTTAAAAAGCTGATAAAAAATTTCATACTGCAGCGGTGAATAGTCCTGTGCTTCATCAATAATAACATATTTAATTTCTGAGGTTTTTGGAAGGTCTCCCAGCGCGCCTTTTAGATATAAAAGTATCGGCTGATCCTCATAATTAAGTATTTTAGCCTTTAAATTTTCTAAAGTATATCTTTTAATTTCATCAATTTTCTTCTCATTGTATTGATCATTTGAACTACCCAAGAAAGACTCCAAGTTTTCAAAGAGCTTTTTATAAATATTCACCAAGTCAAAATCTGTCATTCTATTGATTTCATAATAAACATCTTTCAGTTCATCCTTTACCATAATTGTACTTCGTTCCATAATTTCTGATTTATCCATATAAGAGTCTAAACTCTTGAGTTTATCTGACACTTCTTTTATGTGATTTTTTTCATAAGGCTCTAAAAGGAATAAAATTCTCTCTCTTATCTTTTGAAGTCTCCTTTTGAGCGGAAGGTGTGCATAATCTTTAAAAAACAGTTCTTCTAAATCCTTTGAGGAGATTATTAAACTCCCTCTAAAAATGATATCCATAAAACTTCTATTCGTTTTCTCTAGGAAAGCCACATATAGCTTTAATATATCTATAAATTCCATGGAAGATTTAAATTTTATGTTTCTGATTCTTGTTTGATAAGTAGCCTCCTTTCTTGAGCCAAGTATATATTCCATCATTTCGTTGTAGTTTTCCTTCTTAAACTCATCTCCTAAGGCCTTATGCATATATTCCTTAAACGTAGTCTGGTACATATTATCTTCTCCGAGCTCAGGTAATACATTAGAAATATAATCATTAAAAACATCATTCGGAGAGAACACTACTATATTTTCAGGAGTTATTTTATCTCTGTGCTTATACAAGAGATAAGCGATTCTGTGAAGGGCAACAGAAGTTTTTCCACTTCCAGCAGGACCTTGAACAATTAAATTTTTATACTCCTCATTACGAATCGCTTTATTCTGCTCTCTTTGAATAGTTGTTATTATCGTCTTCATCTTGCTATCGGTACTTTTACTCAACATATCCTGCAGCACTTCATCATCTATCTTAAGATTACTGTCAAACATGTACTCAATTTTACCATTATTAATCTTGTACTGTCTTTTAAGTTTAAGTTTTCCATTTACCATTCCTTCAGGACATTTATAATTGGCTTCTCCAATTTCGTAATCGTAAAACATGCTAGAAATAGGCGCCCTCCAGTCATATACGAGAAAATCAAAATTATCATTAATAAGATTGGAGATTCCTATATAACACTTCTGAGCTTTCTCCTCTCCCTTTTCAATAAAATCCATCCTTGCAAAATAGGGAGATAAAAGCATTCTTTCATATTTTTCCTCAAGCTTTCTTGTAAATTCATGTCCTCTCTTTTGTATTTTCATAGTATTCATAAATTCCATGAACTCTGCAATCTGATCCAACCCGTTTGTTACGGACACGGAGCCTACGTCCTCCCAAAGCTGCTTTTGTGTTTCAAGAGCATCCTTTCTAAACTTTTCCTTGAAATTATGCTTTTCATCAAACTGCTTTTGAGCCTCTTTAAGCACCTCTACAAGCCATTCATTTTCAAATTTCCATTCAAGATTATTATTGTTCATGATATCTCCTCCTTATTAAAATAATTTAGTAAGATTATTTCTAAAACCAGTTGACATTGCTTTTTTAAAGGTGTATAATATAATTAGGGAGTTATAAATTGTTCAATGTTAAAAATGACATCGAACCTATTTTATCTCTTTTATTTCGTTATGTCAATACTAAAGACATTTATCGTTGGACAAATGTCTTTTTTTGATATCCTCCCTTAAATTAATTATCATACCTATACTTTTTTCCTGTTGGTATAGATTTATCTCACAAAGAGCTTTATTTTTTAACCACTTCTGTCTTAAACTTTTTATCTTACATTTCAATCAAGTGACCAGGATTTATATTTTCTTTAGACATCTATATTAGAATCTGAAAATTCCTACTTCCCTAAAAGCAAAATAAACAATTAAGCCGTAAGTTTGTCCTGAGCTTTTCTTTTTTAAATGACTAGAACAAAAATATACTCTCCCGAATATACTAAAATTGTGATTATTTTTAAACAGGTGAGTAATATTAAGCTTAGTAAGGATATAAATGTAAAAAATTTAGAGTTTGTAGGCAAAGGTACCCAAGGCAAGGTATACAGAATAGACTCCAAAAAGTGCATAAAAATTTTTAAAAGTAAGAAAGTGTGTAAAGATGAACTAATTACTTTATTAATGGCTAAAGCAGATAAGCATTTCCCTATGCTTTACCAATTTGGTGCAGACTATATCATAAGAGAATATGTTGATGGTATTGAATTAAATAAATACCTATCAAAGCAAAAACTTACGCCTCAAATCTCAAAAAAACTTATAGAACTGTATGATACCATGAATAAGCTTGGTTATTTGAGGCTAGATTCAGCAATATTTCATATCTTTGTAATGCCAACCGGTGAACTTAAGCTTATAGATACTTCAAAAGCAATGATAAAAAAATCTAAAATTCCAAATTTGATTATTAGCGGTCTAGAGGAGCTTGGATACAAAGATGATTTTTTTTACTTTGTAAAAAATGATAGGCCAGAATTATACAATCAATGGATAAATTACTCCAGGAAAAAATATAAAAAGAAATAGTGAACTCCTAATTTGTTTTAAACTTGCAAAGAGTAAAGGAGTTGGTAATATGCTTATGAGAGGTGATCTTCATATTCATTCAACAGCATCTGATGGCTATCTTAGTCCACGACAGATTATAGAACTCGCAAAAAGTCGCGGCATAGATACTATTGCTATTTCTGATCACAATTCAATTGATGGGATAGCTGAAGCCTCTGAAGCAGGCAAACAGCATGGTGTTTCGGTAATTCCTGCAGTTGAGCTATCCACGAGTTTTAACGGCGAAAGTATTCATATTTTAGGATACTTTAGAAATAGACAATTTGATAGTGTTGATTTTAGACAAATCCTAAAATTAGTAAAAAACCATAGAGCTCAAAAATTTAGAGAAATGTTTTGGCAATACAGGAAACGTCGAAACTCTAATAATTATTTATCTAGTTCTGAAGGAATTTACCTCCTAAAATCATTTGAAGCTGCAGTGGTGCTAGCCCATCCTGTTCGTATATCTAAGAAAAATCTTCCCAGTCTTTTAAATATGCCTTTTGATGGTATAGAAGCAAAATACTGTCGCAGTAATAATTATAATACAAAATATTTTACCAACATAGCAACCAAAGGATTTTCTTTTTATACAGCAGGCTCAGACTTCCATACAAATAAAGTTGGAGAGAATAAACATTCACTTATTGGAGAACCATGCCTTAACTCAACTGAACTACAAAGATTTCTTAAAAATTCTAGAGCATTAATCTTAGGAGCAAGTGTCAATCGCAGTATTTTATATAATTACATCAACTATTTATAGTTGTCTTGGTGGTGGTATAAACATGAGATTTGTAATCTTAAGCGACTCTAAGGGAAAAGAAAATGGTATTAATGAAAAAGTACTAATAAAGCTTTTGGAGAAAACTTGTAAACTTCAGCCTAAGCCTGATCTTATTGTATTATGCGGAGATAACGTCGCAGGCAGCAGCGAGGAAGTGGTATTAGCTTACCAACTTGACAATCTAAGAAGCTTAATAGAGAAATATCATTACGGAAAGCCTTTAATTCCTGTAGTAGGTAATCATGAAGTTAATAACACTCCCGAAGATGATAGATATGAAAGAATCTTCAGCAGGATATATGATGATATGCTTCCTGATACGTGTCTTAATGGTTATAACAGGACCGTATTTTATACAGACTACAAAGATACCAGATTTATAGTACTTAACGCCTTTCATTTTGGGGAAAAAAACAAAATTGTAAATAAACAGCTTTCATGGTTTGAAAAAATAGCTTCTGCAAAAATAAAAAATAAAATTGTTTTTGTTCACTCTCCTGCTTTTCCAACAGGAGCCCATTTGGGGCATTGCCTAGACTTATATCCCGATGATAGAGATGCTTTCTGGAAAATTGTTCAGAAATGCAATATAGATATAGTCTTCTCGGGTCACGAACATAATTATTCGAGACGAAAGATAGAGTATGAAAAAGATATCTATCAAGTTATTACAGGCGGCAGTGGAGAAAAACTTAAAGATAAGTTTAAAGATAAAAAAGGAGTAATAATATCCCCTATAGCCAAATTTCATTTCGTCATGGTTGATGTGGATTCAGATGGTATTAAAGTTTCTGTTATTAGTTCTAAAGGGAAACTTCTAGATAAATTCGAAATAGAGAAATTCTAAACAAAAATCCTATCCACTAAAGGGAGCATACATAGATTTGTGTAAATCAAATCTATGTATGCTTTTTTTATGTATGTATAGCTGGTATTTATGGGAATAATAACCACAATGATTTATGAAGGGAGAAAAAGAAATGAAACAATTACAAATACCAGATATAGATTTAAATAAAGAACTAAATAAATGTAAGAGTATGGAGGATTTAGTTGGAAAGAATGGGCTAATGCAACGGTTATTTGGCAACATAATTCAGCAATTCTTAGAGGCTGAGATGGAAGAACATCTCGGTAGAGAGAAGTATGAGAGAGAGAACAATGATAATAAGAACTACAGAAATGGCTATAGTAAGAAGAATATTAGAACCAGCTTCGGAGAAGTTGATGTAAGTGTGCCAAGAGACCGAAAATCAGAATTTGAGCCTAGGATTGTGAAGAAATATGAAACAGTTTGTAATGAGCTTGATAAAAAGGTTATAGGTCTATATGCAAGAGGCATGTCTGTGGACGATATTAAATCAGAAATTGATGAACTTTATGGAGTTGATATATCTCCTACGATGATTTCAAAAATAACAGATAAGGTTATCGAAACGGCTATCGCCTGGCAAAATAGGTCGTTAGACCTTGTATACCCTATAGTTTATATGGATGCTATTCATTTTAAGGTTAAAGAAGAACATAGGATTGTAAGTAAGGCTGCATACATTTGTATGGCTTTAGATACTAAGGGTTATAAGGATATACTTGGTATTTGGATTGGAGAACAGGAAGGAGCTAAGTTCTGGTTATCAGTTTGTAACGACCTTAAAAATAGAGGGGTAAGGGATATACTAATTGCCTGTATGGATGGTCTTAAAGGTTTGCCTGATGCTATAAAAGCTGTGTTCCCTAATGTAAGTATACAAAACTGCATAATACACCAGATTAGAAATTCTATAAGATATGTAGCTTCAAAGGACAGTAAGGCTTTTATGAAGGATTTAAAATCTGTATATCAAGCAACAAGTGAGCAAATAGCTCTAAATTCCCTTCAAACTTTGGAAGACACTTGGGGAGAAAAGTATTCAATAGTTATACAGTCTTGGAAGAATAACTGGGAGAACTTATCTACATATTTTGCTTTTCCACCAGAGATTAGAAGAATAATATATACTACAAATGCTTTAGAGGGATTCAACAGGCAGCTAAGAAAATTTACTAAGATTAGAACATCATTCCCTACGGATGATTCATTGATGAAAGCTCTATATTTAGCTACAGAGCAGATTATGAGAAAATGGACTTCGCCGAGTCAGAACTGGTTCTTAACATTAGCTCAACTTAGTATAATGTTTGAAGATAGGCTTGAACAATATATCTAAAAAGCTACGCTTGTACTTTTTTGAATAAAAGAGAATAATAATGAAAAAATTACAAACAATACTAACAGATAAAAGCTATACTACGACATTATCTAGTATTACCACAAAAAGTAAAAATTACTACAGGAATTTTTTCCTATAGTAATTTCCAATTAAGTTAGACCTCATCTATATAATTTTACACAAACCTATGAACGTTCTCCCACTAAACTATAAATTTTATAGTTTACAACTTATTATGTTGTATTAAAGGGAACTCCTAACCTTTAATAATTAGGAAGTTCCCTTTGACTCGTAGTAAGAATATGCAAATATTTATAAGACAAGGTAAAAATATTTGTCTACACCTCATTTTTTATAAGCATTGAATTATGTTTATGCTCTTTAGTTTCTCTTTTAAGAAAAAAACTAATTGGTAGTGTAATTAAAATAATAATAAAACTTATAAAATACACATCATTTACAGCCATTACAAATCCTTTGCTTTCAGTTAACACAGTAGGTAATTTATTATTTGAAGCTGCAACTAGTTCATTAGCATGATTTATAGCGCGAGATGTTAGTATAGACGTAAATACACCCATGGATAAAGAAGATATCGCCCTACTTGTCCAATTATTTATTGAAGAGCCATGTCCAGACATTATTTTAGGGAGAACTGCCATTCCACAATAAGTAACAGGCAGTGTACTAAAAGACATTCCAATATTACGAACTATCATCCAAATTATAATATAACTATGAGGTGTATAAATGGTTAAATGCGCCATTTTCCATGAACCAACTGCCATAAATAAAATACCAATCATTATTAATATACTTGGGTCTATATGTTTATATAACTTACCTACAACAGGCATTAATAATGCCATAACAAGAGTCGCTGGTAATAAAATAATTCCTGTATTTAATACCGAAATATGTTGAATATTTTGTAGGAAAAGCGGAGTCAAAAGAATACCTGCATATGTGATAATCATAATACTACAATATACTATAATGCTTAAAGAATACTTTTGATATTTAAACACACGAATATTAAGAATCGGTAAGTCTATGCTTAGTTCTCTCCAAATAAATAACCCTAAAGCCACAAATCCCACAATAATCAAACTTATTATTTTCCATGAGCTCCAACCCAAGTTCGCACCCTCACTAAAAGCGATTAACAAAAACAAACTACCTATTAAAACAAATAAAAACCCCGAAAAATCAAAATATTTCGGACTATCAAATTTGAAATATGGCATAGATTTAGCACCTAATATAAAAATAATAAGTCCAATTGGAATATTTATTAAAAATATAGATTGCCAATTAAAGTACTGAATTAAAAATCCACTTAAGGTCGGTCCAACAGCAGGAGCAAGCATTGTTGCAGTACTCCAAATACTTATTGCAGTTACCTGATCTTCTTTTGGAATAACTTGATAAATTATAGCCATAGTAGCAGGCATAACAAATCCACAAAATACCCCCTGTAAAATACGAAAGGTTATCAATGAAATTATATTCCACGATAATGCACATAGAATTGATGACAAAGTAAATCCAACAATTGAAACTAAGTATACACGTTTATAACTAAACCTTTCCCCCAAACATGCAGACAATGGAGTTACTGTTCCCATAGATAATAAATATCCTGTAAGTGTCCACTTCGCCATATCTAAACTTGTATTAAAATTCTTCATAAAAAATGGAATTGCTAAATTTATAGTACTGCTACTTAGCATCACTATAAATGCCCCAAGAAAAACTGTTGCCATCATTAATTTGAATGAAACTTTTTGTTCACTTTTAATATTATCCATCTTTTAATTCCTTATAGTAAACCTTTCATTAATTTTTGTAGCAACCCACTTAACATAGAATTTTCTTCCTCACTAAGTACAGAGGTTATTTTCGTTCTTACCTCAAGGACAATTGGTAACAATTTTTCTACTAGTTCACGCCCATTACTTGTAAGCGTTATTAAAAATTCTCTTCTATCATTTGGTGATTTTTCTCTTTTTACAAATTCTCTTTTTTCAAGAATATCCAAGCTTCTTGTTAAAGCTGCTCTATCTTTAAAACATTTCTTAGCTAACTCCTTTTGATTAATCCTTTCATTATTATAAAGTTCAATTAAAATAGACCACTGCTCAGCAGTAATATCATAATCATGTAATTCCTTTTGTAAAATATTTCTAAGAATTATATTTGACTGATGTATTAATACGTTTAGCGGCTTTTCAAAATTATCCATCGTAAAACATCCTTTCGTATATGGTATATTAATAGTCTACATCTAATTAATTGATACGTCAACTATTTCCCTTTATACTATTGATATATCAACTAACTGTTTAAAATTAATATTAAGTGCAATTTATTCAATAGCTTTAAAGCTTTATAAATCTAAGATGTTAAATCAAACGTAAGTAAACACCACAAAACTCACTTTGAATAATGTGGTGTTCTAAATTAATTATTTATTTTCTCTAAATTTGTTATTTGTTAATTTGATCTATAACACTATGCTCCGTTAATTCAGAAAGTTTTTCAATCCGTTCATTTTTACCATTTATTAAATAAACCATGCCTTTTCCAATACCTGAATACCTTCTTCAATCTGCAATGGCGTTAAACCACCAAAGCCCAGTAGAATCATGGGAAATTCACTGGTTACAGATTCATTATAACAAATTGAGGTTGGATAGATTTTTATTTTCATATCGTGGGCAGATTGAATCAATTCTTCCTCTGTCATTCCATTTTTAACTTTCAACAAAATATGCAGTCCAGAATTCGCCCCTATTACTTCAATTTTTTCTTTCATATGTTTATCAATTGCGGCAAGTAATATTTCACGCTTTTTACGATATAATGTCCTCATCTTATTTATGTGGCTTGACAGATATCCTTCTTTCATAAATCTATAGAGTGTATCTTGATGAAGTCGGGATACTGTCTGCTTATATGTTTCAAAATATTTTTCATATTCCTTAGCTAATTTTGGCGGTAAAACTAGATAACTCATTCTAATCGAAGGGATTAAAGATTTTGAAAATGTCCCCATATAAATAACCTTGCCATTTCTATCTAACCCTTGTAAAGAAGGAATTGGCTTTCCCTCATATCTAAATTCACTATCATAGTCATCTTCAATTATATAACCATCTCTTTCTTCACTCCATTTTAATAACTCCAATCTTCGAGAAACGGGCATAATCATTCCACAGGGAAACTGGTGAGAAGGTGTAACATAGACAACCCTAGCAGAACTTTTTCTTAAATCTTCTACACAAATACCATCTTCATCTATAGAAATATGTCGGACATCCACTCCTTGGTCTGTAAAAACATTTCTTGCTTTATTATATCCGGGATTTTCAATTGCGTACGTGTAGTCTTTACCTAGTAGCATACATAATAATATCATTAGATATTGCATACCTGCTCCGATAATAACTTGTTCCGGAACACATCTCACGCTTCTTGATTCAAAAAGATATTTAGATATCTCTTTACGTAGACATTCCTCTCCTTGAGATTCACCTACTAATAAGAGATCACCTTGTTCTGAATATAAGCATTGGGTTGTCAATTTCCTCCATATACGGTATGGAAAATAGTCCAAATCAACATTCCCAGAACTAAAGTTAATTAAGTATTTAAAGTCATCCTTTAATTTTACATTTTCACCTGGCTCATTAGTAGATGGTAGACTACATAATATGCTATCTTCTAGTCTTGTTACAAATATCCCTACACGAGGTTTACTTTCTACATATCCTTCTGCACATAATTGTTCATAAGCAGTTTGAATAGTATTCTGGCTAATTCCTAGATAACTTGCTAATTTTCTTTTTGATGGCAATTTCGTTTGTGGTTTAATTGTCCCAATTTGTATTTCATGTTTGATATATTCGTATAATTGCATATAAAGCGGAGTGTTTTTTGAGTAATCCCAAATAGGCATAATTTCAATCATTCTTTATATCCTCCAATAACTGATACCATAAAATATATTAAAACTGATACTTTTGATGATACCATATCAGAATTATAATTTAAATATAAGGAGGGGGAATTTATGGATACTAAATACGTTATTATCATTCAATGCGATATTGCACATAGAAGGTGCAGTGGATTTGCATGTACAAATGCTTTTTATAATAAGGATGAGGTTTTTAAAGATTATGATGATACTACAAGATATATTTCTTTTACTTGTGGTGGATGCTGCGGAAAAGGAGTTGCTTCCAAACTAGAACACTTTTTCAAGAAAGCGCGTAAAAATAATAACATTACCAAAGATGAGGTGGCAGTTCATTTATCATCTTGTATGGTAACAGATAATCACCATTATGATAGATGTCCTCATGTAGATTATATAAAGAGCATAGTCACAAAGAAAGGTTATAAAAATATGATTGAGGGATCTTATATAAGTAATACTGCAAAGAGGAAAAGAGAAGAAGGAATATACAATTGCTATGAGTAAAATGAGTTTTTAAAGACTCAACTTGCTACATTGTAATATATAAATTTCTTATGGTTCGGCTTAACCCAAGTTTTGGAGGCTGTTATAAGGTTAGATTTATAGTGTTTCATCAGCCCTCACTTCGAGGACAGAATCTAATACTAAATCACATTTAAAAGCTCCAATTATTTTTAATGTTTTCTTTTAGAAAACTGTAAAAATAATTGAGAGCTTTTAAGTGCTTTAGTATAAGATTCTGTAAACTCTCGTTCGAAGCTGATTCCACACCATAAACCTAACCTTATAACAGTTGTAAATTATAGTTTTAAACCTAACCTTTTTTGTTGCATAATCATAAAAACTCATCTTAAAGGTATGCTAATGCCTCATACCGACAGGCTTAGTAAACATATTTTTAGAGATTAGACTAATATGATAAAATATAACAAAATAATTATCCGAAGGACTCTAATACAATCTTGTTTACAGATTTAGTTAAAACTTACGAATAGTAATTTTTTAATTATAGAGACTGATTTAATATTTTAGATTTTCAAGTAAAATCCACCTAATAAGTGCTCATTCTATAAAATAATTATAGTTAATATTTTAGTCCTAACGGACAATATTTTTTAAATTTATTGAACTGTTCTAAATTATAAAAGAATACTTCTCAAAATCTACGACATCAGGCATTGCCATGCCTTTAAGATGGCTAAAATAACAATTACATTATTAAAGAGGTTAGAGTAATAGTCTAAATTTTTATATGTTTGAAGGTTAGGTTTACAGTGTGGAATCGGCTTTGAGCAAAAGATTACAGAATCTTATACTAATGAACTTAAAAACCCTCAATTATTTTCACAGTTTTCTGTAAGAAAACATTGAAAATAATTGGGGTTTTTAAATGTGAATTAGTATTAGATTCTGTTCTTGAAGCGAAGGCTGATGAAACACTGTAAGCCTAATCTTCAAACAGTTCCCAAACTTAGATTAAGTCACAACATCCCTACATTGTAACTCTTCGGAAGAAACTAATGTGGCTTTGGGAAAATACACTAACCTTCCACTAGGCTTTTTCCATTTGTTGAAATTACTTCTTTATACCAGTAAAAGCTCTTCTTCTTATATCTTTCTAAAGTCCCGCTCCCATCATCATTGCGGTCTACATATATGAAACCATAACGCTTTTTAAGTTCTGAAGTTGACATACTAACAAGATCAATACATCCCCATGTAGTATATCCCATTACCTCTACACCATCTTCTATTGCTTCAGCTACCTGAACTAAATGGTCATTTAGATATTTAATTCTATAATCATCAATTACTGTTTTATTTCCATTTTCATCTGTTACTAATTCATCAACAGCACCTAAACCATTTTCCACAATGAATAAAGGTTTTTGATATCTATCATATAATAAGTTTAAGATGTATCGTAGTCCTTCTGGATCTATTTGCCATCCCCAATCAGACGCTCTTAGATGTGGATTTGGAACTCCACCAATAAGATTCCCTGATCCCTTTATGTTCTTTTCTGGATCTGCAGTTGCACAAGCACTCATATAGTAACTAAAGGAAATAAAATCTACTGTATTTTTCAATATTTCTTTATCACCAGGCTCCATTTTAATTTCTATGTCATTTTCTTTAAAAAATCTATTCATATATTTTGGATATTCTCCCCTTGCATGAATATCTGCAAAAAAGAGATTTTGCCTATCTTGTTCCATAGCTTTAAGTACATCACTCGGCTTCGATGTTAATGGATAATTTGGTACGCCAAGAATCATACATCCAATTTTAAAATCTGAATTTATTTCATGACCAACTTTTACTGCGAGTGAACTTGCCACTAACTCATGATGCATAGCTTGATATAAGTCTTGTTTACTTAAGTCTTCCTTTGGTGTCCATACTCCAGCGCTTGTATAAGGAAAATGTGTTGCTGAGTTTATTTCGTTAAAAGTTAACCAATATTTCACTTTACCTTTATATCTTGTAAATATTGTTCTTACATAGTTTTCAAAAAATCCTATGAGCTTTCTATTTACCCATCCATTATAATTTTTAGCAAGTGCTAGTGGAGTCTCATAGTGTGAAATTGTAATAAGTGGCTCAATTCCGTATTTTGAACATTCATCAAATAAGTCATCATAAAATTGTAATCCCTTCTCATTTGGCTCTACATCATCGCCATTTGGGAATATTCTAGACCATGCAATAGAGGTTCTAAATGTTTTAAAACCCATCTCAGCAAATAATTTAATATCTTCTTTATACTTGTGATAAAAATCAATACCAATCAATTTCATATTATCTTCTGTTGGTTCCTCTGTAACTGGCCCCATGATACCTCTTGGTGCTATATCCTGTGTTGATAACCCTTTACCATCTTCATTGTATGCTCCTTCACATTGGTTAGCTGCTACTGCACCTCCCCATAAAAAACCTTCTGGAAAATTCCTTGCCATTTTACTTCCTCCTTTTAAAGATGAACTAATTACTTTGTAAATCTAATTAGTTCATCTTTATTTATTTCCTAACTTATCATTCTTTTTTACATTTTACAATTATAAAGTTCAACGGAGGTTTATTTTCTACATTTTTACTCGGCTCATCAATTTCTGAAATTTCTATTAGTCCATATTTTCCAAATTCTTGTTTTACTGAATCAGAATCATAAAAAAACATTTTTACGCCTTCTATTCTCTCGAATCGATCTTTACCCAGTTGTTTCCCCTTTCCAAACATTGGGGTCTTTTTTGAAACAGCTGTAAAAATCATATATCCATTTGGCTTTAGCTGACTATAGCAATCTCTAATTAATTTTTCTCTTTCATGTTCATCCAATAAATGAATAAGCGCAAAGCAAAATATACCGTCATAAAGTTTGTTATCAAAAGGCATCTCAGTTACTGAACCATGATGGATTCTAATATCAAGTCCGTTTTGTCTTGCCAAATCGATGGCTGTTTTTGATATCTCAATACCTGTTACATTAATTCCATTGTCTAAAAAAATCTTCGCATTTCTACCGTATCCGATACCCGGGATTAATATGTCCTTAACTTTCTTCTCAAGGAAAAAGTCCTTTGCCAAGATTGCTGAGTCTGTAGGTTCATGCCCCCACATCATTTGTTTTTCTATAAAACTTTCTTCCCAAAATTCTGTCATATACCTCTCTCCTTTGTGTTTTATTTTAATATGATATTGTGCTGATAACACCTATAGTTACTTTATCTGTAGA
This sequence comes from Clostridium sp. CS1-1, assembly GCF_056135525.1. Classification (NCBI taxonomy): domain Bacteria; kingdom Bacillati; phylum Bacillota; class Clostridia; order Eubacteriales; family Clostridiaceae; genus Clostridium; species Clostridium sp. CS1-1. The sequence continues at coordinate 2,674,077 of NZ_CM148680.1, forward strand.
TATCTGTTTTTATACCCTTCTAACATATATATTGCAGGCATTTAATATCTGTAATTAAAATATAAAAAATCGCATAATGTGACTGAGTAGGTAAAAAAATTATTCTTTACCTATTTCATTAGTCATTCTATTTTGCACTAGTTCATAGATCTTTTTATTCTGCAGATACGTCTCCATTACACTTTCTGCTTCTTCCATTACTTTGAGAATACGACACTCGCCTTCCTCCTCATGTAATTCACAATTAAATAATGATCCAGTTCCTTCAGTTGCCTTAATAACATCCATAAATGAAATATCCTCTTTCTTTTTACGCAAAACATAACCACCATTCGCACCAGGAGTTGACTGAATTAAGTCAGCCTTTACTAACTGCGTTAAAATCTTTGAAAGATAGGTAGCAGATATATTAAAGTGCCTTGCTAGTGTTTGTAAACTTAAATTATCAGTCTTACCATGTGAAATCATATACGCAACGGTATGTAATGCATAATTTGTCGCTTTAGTATATTTCAAAGTATCTCCTCCTTAAAAGGTATTACAGACTCTATTTGTCTATAATTATACGGATAACAATTACTTTTGTCAATCTTTTCAAAAGATAAGATAGTGGAATCACACATTATCATTTTGATTTTACTCCACGTCAAGAGTTTTTTTAAAAATTTCTGGCGACGCATTTTTTCGAATACACCGCCAGATTTTATAGTTTAATAAATTAATTTTTACTTATAGGATGCTTTGTAAATTGCTACACAATCTTCTATGCTCAGTTCACATCTGTCAGCTAAGAACAACCCAACCATTGCATCCTTTGCATTATATGCAAACGTTTCAAATTCCTCAGGCTTAATTCCATAATCGGACATCTTTAAATCTGCAACGTTGCATTCTTCCTGTAATTTTGAAAGCATTGCAATGAAATCCATAGGTTCCTTCGCGTCCTCCATACCCATTGCTTTCGCCACACGTATAAAACGTTCATCACAAACATGTTTATTAATGAAATGAGTAAAATATGCCTTACTAAGCATAATCAAACCTGCTCCGTGAGGTAAATTCTGATGATATGCAGACATGGCATGTTCCAATGAATGCTGACTAGATAATGTACCAACACACATTACTACACCGGACAAATTATTACCAAAAGCAACTCTTTCTCTTGCCTCCATATCGTTTCCGTCTTTTACTGCTCCTGCAAGATATCGACTGATATTTTCAATTGCAGTGATGGCATACATATCACTCATTAAATTCACTTTGTTATTGATATACCCTTCCATACTGTGTGATAAAGCGTCCCATCCTTGGAAAGCTGTGAACTTAGGAGGTACTGACTTCATAAGTTCCGGATCTACAATAGCTAAAACGGGGAAAAACGCAGGGTCTTTAATGCCGATTTTTTCGTGTGTCTCTTCATTTGTTATAACTGCACCCATGTCTGTTTCAGAACCTGTCCCTGCCGTTGTTGTAATTGCTACTATAGGAAGCGGTTTGTTCTCAATTGTTTTTCTTTTTCCGGTTCCTGACTGAACATAGTCCCATAAATCTCCCGAATTTGTTGCCATCATTGCAATTGCTTTTGATGCATCCATAGGGCTTCCACCACCTAGTGCCACGATAAAATCACAACCATTTTCACGGGCAAATTCACCACCTAGCATAACTGTTGATTTCAATGGGTTAGGCTCTACTTTATCGAATACAACTGTTTCAACACCTGCAAGTTTTAGCTGTTCTTCCACTCTAGCAAGATAACCGTTTTCCCTAGTAGATCTTCCATTAGAAATCACAATCATTGCCTTTTTACCTGGCATAGCCTGATCTTTTAGATTGCTTAACTGACCTGCTCCAAATAAAGTCCTTGTTGGTATATACATATTAAAGCTCATATTTAATCCTCCAATTTCTGAAATTTACTGTCTCTGAAGCAATTATACTCCTTCGACTCAACTCCAAGTCAATTATTTTTTTATAGTGCTTTTAACTTTAACTGCTCTCTTATTCGAAAAGATGATCTGTGTCTAATTAATAAATTACTATTGTTCATATATCGTATATTTAGGATTAATAAATCCCATAAGAAATATATGATGCTTCTATTACATAAAGCACTATAAAGTTTTAGGAATCTAAAAATATAATAAAATATTTTGGTACGTTTACATACTTTCATCCATAACTGAATGCTTTATTAATGGTAGATTATATTTTTCCCTAATTAGATTTTCTATTTCATGAGCCAGGTCAGGATTATTTTTCAAATACAACTTAGAATTTTCTCTATCCTGGCCTAGTCTTACATCTCTATATGAAAACCATGCTCCACTTTTTTCAACTAATTCTTCATTAACTGCTATATCTATTAAGTTACCTTCCACTGAAATACCTTCATTGTACATTATATCGAATTCTGCTTGTTTAAAAGGCGGCGCAACCTTATTTTTTGTTAACTCTTTCATGAAATTTTCGTCCATCCTTTTCCACTTTAATCTTTTCCTTCATCAAAGTATTAACTATCATAGCAATTTCTTTACGATTTCCTTTTTTTACAGTATTAGAATATATTTGAGTTCGTTGACTCTCCATTTCTATCCAAGCAATACCTGGCAGATTAAAAGATTCTAGAATTTCTTCTGCATCCTCCCTACTTACAAGTTCTAACATTATCACCTTATCATTATCCACAGGAGTACTTATACTTAATCTGCAATCCCCCACTGGATGTAAACTATAATACTGTTTTGTAATACCCAAATATGTCTTTTCGCATATATCATCTATACGACGAATCCCCTGTGCTGAATATATTATTAAATCTCCAACATTAAACATTTCACTTGCTCCTTCACTATGAATTTTCAACGTAATTGACTAAATTTATATTATTTCGGATATGATCCTAATATATAACGCAATTATTTAGTAAACGTTTACATATGTTCTTTCATAAATTTATATATAACATCCCTTAAAAGAATATTAATCTTATATTTTATTTTTAAATTTCTTAAGAAGCTGTTATTCCCTCCACGGCATATAACCACCATAATACTTTTGGGCAATATGACTTTGTATTGATCTTCCAAGACTGGCTAAACGCTGATATGCGCACTGAAGTGAATTAAATTCTTCTTTGTATGTTCGTTTAAAAGTACACTCTTTCCCCTGACACTTATAAACAGTTAGTCTTGTGCACCTTCCAGTTTCAGATAGTGCAATGCAATCAGGAAACCTAGACAAATCCGATAGTCTATGTATCGACATATTCCCCCCTTTCTAGCAAACAAAAATATAGGAGTACTTTTAGTATTTTAGCACATAAAAACTGGTTGATGTAAGTAAAACTTTTTAGATATAACATACTTTTTTGCAATATTATAATGTTTATGAGTGTAGTATTATTTAATTTTGCTATTTAGCATCATAAATTTAATTATCTATAAACATTTACCCTGTAACTGTTTATGTAGAAGATATGGACGATATTCTTTGATGATTTAATAATGTGGTATTAAAAATTAAAGGTCTTTTACACTTATTATAAAATTCAATAGTTTGAAACTATAGAATCAATGTATAGTTAACATTAGTTAAAACAAAACAGTAAGATATTTCTTAACTAAAATCTTCCTCCGAAGGCTTTGGTTTAATAATTGAAAACATGTCAATAATCTAAGAGAATATATAATTAGAGGAGCTAAAATGAGCAGTTTAAAATATGGTGAATCTTTTGCAAGAAGGGGCGTAGCCTATCTTAGTTTATTGGGAACAACCCAACTACATTTACGGAATCCACTTGTGGTTGCTGCTTGGTCAGTGGCATTTCCGGGCATGGGACATTTGTTATTATCAAAGTATTTACGAGGATTCCTTTTGTTTATATGGGAAGTAATTGTAAATTATAATGCACATATTAATTTGTTGATTCTTTACTCTTTTATAGGAGATTTTGAAAGGGCTAAGCAAGTTGTAGATATTAAGTGGATGTCTTTCTATATACCTGCATACTTATTCTCCATTTGGGATAGTTATAGGACAACAATTGATTTAAACCATGCATATATGTTGGCTGCTAGAGAAGATGCAGAAATTAAGCCTTTTAAAATAAATGCAATAGAAATAAATTATTTAGATAAAAGAAATCCATGGATTTCAACAATTTGGTCATTGTTGATTCCGGGTGCAGGTCAACTATATATTCATAGGCTTATTACAGCATTCTTTCTTGTTACTTGGTGGATAATTCTATGTTTAAATGCTAATTTCCTTCCAGCAATGCATTATACTTTTTTAGGAGATTTTCAACAATCAAAATCTACCTTAAATATGCAGTGGCTTTTAAATGTCCCGTCAGTGTACTTTTTCGCTATGTATGATGCTTATGCAAATACAGTTGAAAATAACAAACTATTTGATTGGGAGCAGTCAAAGTTTTTAGAAAGAGACTACCAAAATCCAAACTTTGTAATACCATTAAAAAAGAACATACGAGGTGATAATATGTACATTATTTCTACCTTTGAGCATTCAATATATTTAGAGTTAGCCATTACAGCAATTCAGATGAAAGGAGTTAAGAAAGAGAATATTATGGCTGTTTCTATGGATAAAAAAGGTGAACAAAGAGTGCTATTTGATTCTATTCATAGCTCTGACGGACTAAGTTTGTTTGATTTACCTGCTATTCTTGCTGTTATAGGCGGAATATTTGGAGGAATATATGGTTTCGTCTTAAAATGGGGGCCTTTACTATGGGGGCTAATTGCTATATCTATAGGTTTTGCTTTGGGTCTAATTATTAAGTTAATCATAACTAAAAGGTATAGTGATAGACAAAATGATAGAAGGGGAACAGAGGTAGTTATCATAATACAGTGTATAGAGAGTCAGTTGGAGATGGTCAAGGATATCCTCTGGTCTCACAAGGCTCTTGGTGTTAGAAAATTAGATGTAGATAATTCTTAATTTGGCTATGAATTTATTATGAAATATGAATAATCAAAAGGAGGCTGTTTTGAACAAGGAGTATGCAATCTATATTATTGAGGGGATTTTAATAACTATATTATTATTTCGATTCATTCCTAGAGATGAAATTCGTGAAGCACATGTGGCTTATTTATTTAAACTAATAATAACATGTTCAGTAGGTTTAGCAGTTGTAGAATATAGACTCATTGAATACCCTGTTAGATTTTTCCCATATGCAACTAAAGCAAGTTTTTTATTTGAGTTCTTTTTATATCCTGCTATTTGTTCCATATTTGTAATTAATTATCCTGAAAAGAAAAGTGTTCCTGCTAAATTTATGTACTACTTTTATTACTGTACTATTCTAACAATTATTGAGGTAATTGAAGAAAGATACACTGATATTCTTACATATATACATTGGAGTTGGTTTATAACTTGGATTACTTTCTTTATTACATTCTATCTAGCACAAAAATATAATCAGTGGTTTTTCAAAAAAGTCAAGATAGTCAGTGAATAATATTCTAAATCTTTTAAAATATAAAAATTGCTATTGCTTCATTTGCTACTGTAAGTAATGAAGGTTCGAAAACTTTAAATTATAAGATTATACTATTAGAAAGGTAATGCAAATTAAATAAACTAGAGGGCCATATAATTACGGCTCCCTAGTCTATATTGAATTTTAATACTCCTAAGGGTTATACATAGATTACTTGTCTAACTTTAAAACCCTTTAATTTTGTATTAATATGAGAAGTATAATATTGTACCAATAAGCTTTTGCTCTTTATAATATCTTTCTTGCTATTATATTTTGGAGAACGCGTATATAAAAACTTAATCATTCTTTATCCGACTTTGCCAGCATTTCTTTATATAAATCATATGTGTTTTTAATTATAATTTTCATTACAATTTTATCGTTTTTGTTGCGACATTCTCACAAAATGCAGAATCATGCTCAACAAATAAAATTGTCGGTTGATATTCAAGTAACAGTTTCTCAATCTGCATACGAGAAATAACATCAATAAAATTCAATGGTTCATCCCAAATATACAAATGTGCCTTTTCACACAAACTTCTTGCAATCAATACCTTTTTCTTCTGTCCTCCGCTAAAATCCTCCATATTCTTTTCAAACTGCTCTCTTGAAAAATCAAGCTTTCTAAGAATAGATTTAAATAAACTTTCATCAATACAGTATTTATATGCATATTCAGATAAACTGCCATATAAATCTGATGTATCCTGCGAAACGTACGAAATTCTTAACTGATTATTTTTTATCACTATTCCGCTATGAGTAATATCTTCTCCGCAAATCAATTTTAATATACTTGATTTTCCACTACCATTCTTTCCTTGGATAGCAATTCTTTCACCCTGCTTTACGGTAAAGCTTACTCCTTCACAAGCAATTCTATCATCATAACAAATTGAAACATCTGTTAGTTCCACAAGCTTATTATCATGAAAAGAAAGTGGCGCTATTTTTAATCTTTCATTAGATTCAATATTTTTAAGAAGTTTTGATTTTTCTTCAATCATATTTTGTTGTCTGGATTCTATATTTTTAGCTCGCTTCATCATTTTTGCCGCTTTGTGTCCAACATAGCCTTTATCTAATTTACTTCCAGAATTAGTAGTTCCATACTTGCTGCTTTCCACACTATCTGACCATGCAGATGTACGTTTTGCTGAACTTGAAAGTCGGTTGATATCCTTTTTCAATTTTTCATTTTCTGCTAGTTCAAAACCATCTTGTAATTCTTTGTTTCTCCACCATGAAGAAAAATTTCCTTTCTGTATTTCAATATTAGTTTTATTAATAGCCAATATATGATCGACACAATTGTCCAAAAAATACCTATCATGTGAAATCAGAATAAATCCTTTCTTTTTCGCCAAGTAATTACTAAGTTTTTTTCTAGCTTCAGCATCCAAATGATTTGTAGGCTCATCAATAAGTAAGAATGAGTTCTCCTTCAAAAACATAGCAGCGAGCAATGCTTTGGTCTGCTCTCCTTTTGATAGTGACTGAAACTGTCTGTATAAAACATCATCGTCTATATCCAACAAGGATAATTCTTTCATTATTTCCCAATCCATTGAATTCGGACTGATTTCCCTTATGATATCTATTGTGAAATTTTCTTGTTCCTGCACTTCATAAGGAAAATATTCAAAAGTTACATTGGCTGATATACTTCCAGTATATTCGTATTTGCCTAATAGAAGATTCAAAAAGGTAGTTTTTCCCCTTCCATTTCTTCCGGTAAAACCCAATTTCCAATCAGTATCAATTTGAAAGCTTACATTTTCAAAAATAGTATCATAACTGCCTTCATAAGCGAAGGTCAGATTTGTAACATTTATCAAAGACATATTTTTGTCCTCCTTTGTAATTAAATTAATAGTACAAATAACAAAGTCGGAACATTAGGCGACCTGGTATTACTTCATATAAATCTCGCCTACAGTGTCCGGCCCTATATGAAGATCATCATGTGTTAGCATAGTGTCTTTAGTATCCATAATATTATTCATCCTCCTAATTCTAATTATTTATAAAAAAATAAGAGCTGCAAGAAATTATTATTCTTACAGCTCGTAAATATACGCAGTTAAGCTAATCATCATAGCGTAACACAAGTGTATACATTAAGAGAAAAAAGAACAACTTTCTTGCATAAGTACAACAAAACAAACAGAACACATCTGCTTATCTTTTTATCATATTGTACTTTAAAAATTAGCAAGAAAATTTAATCATCTTTTCACCTCAAATCTCAAATTATTTTCATTGTACTATTATGAGTCTAAAAAGTCAATGGCGAGAGAGTTAAGAAAGTTACTTTTTTTGACTCTAGTACAAACTCCTTATTTTTCAAAATCACACAATGAATTTCCATACTAAAACTTATTTTTGCAACATAAACGAAATAAGTAATACATCTAATTGTTATCTGATAATATAAGTAAATCCCATTCATATAACTCAACTCTATAAAGACCTCTTTCAATTATCGGATCTTTTTGAGCAATTATTTTTGCCTCCTCTAAATCTTTAGCCTTAAATATAATCATCCCGCCTTTAGTATTAGCGAATCCACCTCCAACAAAATATCTTTCAGCAGCAACTCCTTTTAGATACTCCACGTGGTCTTGAAAATCTTTTGGTGTAGGCTCTAATTCATTATTTTTATAATCAATTCTTACAAATACCTTATCACCTTTTTTCATATTATTTACTCCTCCTTTTTCTCATCGCCCATGCTAAACTTTGTGCAAGTCCAATAATATATGATTTTCCTTTTTCATCTTTTATAATATCTCCATTATGCACTCCAACCCAATGTTCCAATATCCAAAACTAGATATAAGCATCTCATTTACAAGATAAAAATCAATTAAGCAATTTATAGTTGTTAACTGCCCATTTTCTCCTTAAATGGCATTTGGACCTTCCAGCTTTTTTGACAATAGCTGGTTATTGTTATAAGAAACCTACACCAATTGACAATTTTATGCAAATCTAATACCTTGGCTCCCCTTTCTGATCAATATAGAAGTTATCAACACCGCTATTTTTCATGGCATCATTATTCTTCTGCCACAGCTTAGAAATAGCTTCATTGTATGTTGTGGGGTTACAAGGGTATTTTGTACATTCAAAACAAAAGTTTACCTTTTCTTCTTTATGGCATGTATTTATACTGCATTGGCATTTAGTCTTATGACTAGAACGACATCCTGAACAGCTGCCCTTTGAAAAATGATTTAAAATAGATAAAAATTGCTCGTAGTAATTAAATATAGGCTTAAAGTCTTTTATTTTTTTAGCCATATATTCAAAGTTTTCTAAGTTCTCATTAAGCTCTTTGCTTAACAGTACTATTTTGCTATTCTTATAACTTGCACACCTTGAGCAGTCATTTCCACAAGGAGCTAACTCCTTTACAGCTTGTTGGTAGTTATTCATTACACTTCCTCCTCTAATAAAACAAAAATATTTTCTTTCACTTATATAGATGCAACAAAAAGAGGAGAGTCACGTTTTCAACAAAAAACTCAAATTATTTTTTATCAATATACATTTCATTTATTATATTAGTAACTTCTTCATACCATTCCTCAGAAGGTTTTCTATCCGGCATATTTTTATATAAGAAGTTTATTTTCCTCCGCACTTCACTGTTAAAAGTATAATTTGATTCTGTATAATCTAGCTTTGTGATCAATTTATGTTTATGAGAGTTCTTTTGTAAATTATCTCTTGTTTTAGAGAACTCAATCCAAGCTTTACAGCAGCAAGGATTATTTAAATCTAAAAGACTACAGTGGTTACTAAAGAATGAATCTAAATTTAGGTGAGCTCGATAAAGAAGTCCCTTAGTTGCACTTTTGGATATACCAATTATTTCTGAAACTTCGTCCAAGGACAATCCAAACATGTCTATTAATGAAAATGCCATCCGTTGATGTAATGTGAGTCGCCTTACCATTGCTAGAAAACAGCCATTTTGTAGATCGCGAATACACTCCTCTACAATAACCTCATCTTCGGGTTTTGGAGGATTGTCAACATATAAGCTGGCTTCTCTTTCGAGAAGATTAATATCCTCAACAAGTAGTTCACTATAACCATTATTCTTCCTTTGTTTCATTAGAAAATTATTAAAGCATATTTTTCTCAACCAAGCCTTAATTGCCTGGGGGTTCTCTAAGGTTTCGTTCTTTCTCCATGCATTAATAAATGTTTCTTGTGTTAAATCCTCTGCAAGAGATGGATCACACGCTAATTTTAAAGCATAGTTGAAAATATAGTTTCCATATGTATTTATTATAAATTCGATATCCATAAATTCACTTCATTTCTTTTTTGTCAATTAATTCAGGAGTAATTAATTCTCTAGAATTAGTGCTTCCTGATTCTAAAGCAGGACTAAACTTAAGTAAACCTAGTTTGGTCCTATTCAAAAGATATAGCAACTAGTTAAAATTAATTTTCTGACATGTTTACAAGGATCTAAATCAAATACTTTTATAACCTATTTAGATTATGGTACAATAAATACATTTTATCTACATTAAATATCTACATTCTATGATTATTTGCATCAATCATTTCCTCTATTTTATGTAAACATAATATTTGAATTGCGTCGTAAAAACACTGTAAAATTCTAATTTGAATAATACAGTGCTTTTATAAATTGTTTGTTTTTTCACTTTTTACGTTAAATTAGAATATTCCCAAGTAACTACAATAATTATTCTTAATAATACCTATAACTTGAAAACTACACAATACTCTTTAATTTTTTAATAAAATCAAGTTGTGTTTCATTTTAGTATTGCAAAGCCTCAACATATAAACAAACTTACATTTCTTATTTAGCTTGAATTTTGCCAAAAAGTAATGAATCATAATATTTATCTTCTATAAAATAGTGGTCTTTTAATCTTCCCTCTAACTTATACCCGTTCTTTTCTAATATACGAGCAGAGCCAATATTGGCATCCGTTACACTAGCATGGAGTTTGTGAAGGTTAAGTGATTCAAATGCGAAATCACTTACCAAAGCAAGACTCTCTGATCCATACCCCTTGCCCCAGTGGTCTTTATGAAAAACATAGCCAACTTCAGCTTGATTGGCTTGTTTGTCAAAATTGAAAATCATAACTGTCCCTATAACTTCTTGAGTTGATTTTAAAGCAACAGAAGCGTATAAATGAGTACCTGCTAACTCACGGTTTATCATTAATTCAACGAACTCAGTAGTTTCATTTAAGGTCTTCATTAAGTTCCATCCAATAAAACGTTTAACGTCCTTATCTGACGCATAATCATGTATAGCTTGAGCATCACTTGTACTTAGTGCTTTAAAATAGATATTTTTACCTTCCAATGAATGAAATAAATCTTTGTCCATTTTTTACTCTCCTCTAACTATTAATTTCTATTGTCATATGATTACGAAACAATTTGAGTTCTGAAGATTATTTTACGTATCTAAAAGAAACTTAATACAATATTAATTTCTACAATTTCAGTACAACAATATGTTCATACCTTTCACTTGACAAGTGGAAATTTATCCACTCCTTGTTTACTTAACAAATTTGTGAACTTAATATAAACAGTTCTTCTAAATAGGAAAACAACTTCTCTCATTGAGATACTGATAGTTTTCAAATATCTCAAAACAAGGAGTTGACATTTATGACAATGCCAACTTGAAATCGTATACATTGATTAATTATAGTATATCTTTAATAATATGTCAATTTTCAACATTCATTTAAACATAACCTTATAATAATAGGTTCTATTTAAGAATAGTGTTGATATTATAAAATTGCTGAAGGAAACTCTAGGATTCCTTTTAACGTAAAAATTTATAGTTTCGGCTTAAATTATAACACATATTGCATATTATTACTTATATGCTGTTTACAAAAATATAAGTGTCTTTATTTTAATACCGTCTACGATAAAGGAACAAGTGCTTTTTTAATCACCACACTATTTCATTTTCAAAAAACATCTATATATTTGGATTTAAAGATTGATACATATAATAATTAAGAATAGGCTCTGTCATATTTTAATAGTAGAGTCTTACTATTTTTGAATTGCGAACTAAAAAATACCGTATATTCTTTTGAATAATACGGTATTTTAAATATATACTGCTTAATAATAATTTTATCCTATTTTAATAAATACACCTTCCTCAGACTTTTTTAATGCCTTCTCATTTAATATTTTCACAACACTTGACTTTTCTGAAGTTTTATAGCGTTTCCCACCAATATTTATAGTTGGGTCAATTAGCCTTATCTTATTTTTTTGAAATATGTCATATTTATCTTTATTTTCTATTAATCTTACTTGACTATTTATTGATTCAATTAAGTTTATTACTTCTTCTGAACTAGAATTCCTTAGTAAACTATATACGTACCCATCTTCTTTTAATAAATCTTCTAAAGTAATTTCATGTAATTTAATTGCTATTTCTAATGCTTTAGATAATCTATCATAAGCATATACATTCAATGGGTTCATAAAAAATCCTATAACCTCTTTATAATATACATCTACAAACCATTCAGAAATTTCCACAGAATTAACTACTATCTCTCCTTCAACTACAGATAAATTACTTAAAAATGTCTTAATTTCATCTTTTGATATAAACCCATAATGATACATATCTCTTAATGTATAATCTATTCTATCTGCACATAATTTAGGTGCTCTCTTTTCAAGTATTGTCCACTTAGACTCATTTAAAAGTATATCCTTATAATCATATCCATTAGTTGATAGTATTTTAGGGATATTAGAAGATTGAATAATTTCATCATATATTTTTTCATGATAATCTTCATTACTATTTTTAAAAACAAAGTCAATAACGTGTGAAAATGCAGTGTGAGAAATATCATGTAATAAACCTGCTATCTGTTCCTCAATACTCCCCCCCATTATTCTTATAAACAACATTGTACCAATAGAATGTTCATATCTAGTAACATTCCATTCAGAATTAATCAAATAACTTGCTCCACCCTGATGAATCCCTTTTAATCGTTGTACCTCTTTTATTTTTATAAGTTCTTCTAAAATTGTTTCAACCTCAAACTCACCATAGATACTATCTGTAATTTTCATAATTTCTCCTCCGTATTTTATTACAACTATATTATGGTTTTTATAAACAACTCCTAATTATCTACTAATTTAATAAATAGATAATTATACATTAATATAAATATAAACTAAAAGTACTATAATTTACATATATATTGTAAATACCGTACTATTCAATTTTCAAAGATCAATTTTTCTTAGTTAGTTCGCAATATGCTCAATATTAGACTCTATTATATTTTTATAGCAGAGCCTTATTGCTTTTTAAGTGCGACGCAAAATACCGTAAAATTCACACATCCGAATAATACGGTATTTTGCTTATATAGTTCAATTGATTTATTAATTGGCATCTCTTTACAAGTTATAAATATTTTTAAGTTCTACTACCATAGATAAATAAGAAGCTACAAAAAACTTTATTCCTCTATAAATTTAGTCAATTCTTCGTTGAATTTATCTTTTTGATCATAGAACACTCCATGGCCACTAAATTCAAATGGTACAAGCGTGGAATTTTTAATGCCTTGTCTTTGTGCTTCAGCTAATGGGAAAAGACAGACTTTGTCATGGATTCCATGAAGAATTAAAGTTGGAACGTTTATTTTTCCAAGATCATAAAATAGTACTTCATTTAACCAAGTTTTTGCAATTTCTGCAGTAGCCCAACCTGCTGCCTTAAGTCCCAATTGAAAAAACCAATCTGAGAATGGCTCAGTTATATGCTGGAAGAAAAACATTTCTCCAAAGTTCCTCAACATATTTGGCCGGTCATTGTATGTTCCTTCAATGATTTCATTTATAGCTTCTCTTTTTTGTCCATAAGGAAAATATGGAAGCTGGACAAGGCTTGGCGCAGCAGCAGCAAAAAGAGCAAGTTTAGATACCCCATATCCATTATGTCTCACCATGTATCTAATAGCAATCGCTCCTCCTGTGGAGTGCCCCGCTAAGGTAATATTTTTTAATTTAAGTGCTTCAATTACGCATCTCACATCGTCCGATAATCGATTGTAATCATAACCACTCCAAGGTTTATCTGAATTCCCGAATCCTCTGGTATCTATTCCAATGCATCTGTATCCCATCTTTGGAAGCTTGTCAAATTGATATTCAAACAAATTGTGATCTCCTGGCCAACCGTGTAAGAACAAGATTGTTTTCTTGCCTTCTGGATTAAGATCCTCTACATAAATTTTTACATTGGGCTCTACTCCAATATAATATCCCACACGAATACCTCCATTAATAAAATTTCACCATTAATAGAGTATTCACCTACACATAAATACGTGCATTGCTTTTCAGTTTTTTTATACCATATTTTTAATTGTTGCATCGTAAAATTATCATAGTATAATGTGTATTTTCTTTTCTGAGTTATATTATATACTGCAAATCCGTATTAATTTAATATATAATTCGTTCGTCGAAATGTAAGTTATTGTCTTCTTCATTTATATATCATCATTGTAAATCTAATTTTTACCACAGAACACTTGTTCTTTTGAAGGTAATGAGTTATACTTAATTTATAAAAATACAAAGATTGGTGATAAAAATGGAAATAAAAGAAAAACTAAGAATTTTAGCTGGTGCAGCTAAATATGATGTATCTTGTTCATCTTCCGGCTCAAACAGAAGTTCAAAACAAGGAAACATTGGTTCAGTTGCTCCAAGTGGTATATGTCACAGCTTTACTCCAGACGGAAGATGTATATCCCTACTTAAAATACTTTTAACAAATTATTGCATATATGATTGTTCATACTGTATTAATAGGAGATCTAATGATATCGAGAGGGCTTCTTTTACTGCTGATGAAGTTGTTAATATAACTATGAATTTTTATCGACGTAATTACATAGAAGGTTTATTCTTAAGCTCTTCAATTATTAAAAGTGCTAATTTCACCATGGAACTCCTTACAACAGTTGTTCACAAATTAAGAAATGAACATAATTTTAGGGGTTATATTCATCTAAAAGCAATCCCGGGAGCTGATGAAGGACTTATAAAAAAAGCTGGTTCCCTTGTAGATAGAATGAGTGTAAATATAGAACTACCTTCATCAAAATCTCTTAAATTATTAGCACCTGAAAAAAATAAACATGATGTTTTAAAGCCTATGGGTGATATTAAAAATAATATTATTATAAACAAATATGAACGTAAGAAATATAAAAATTCACCTATATTTGTACCCGGTGGCCAAAGTACTCAGCTTATTGTTGGAGCTACAAAAGAAAGTGATTTAAACATCCTAAACCTAACAGAAAGCTTATATAACAAATTTGAGTTAAGAAGAGTTTATTACTCAGCATATGTTCCTGTTAATAGTGGTACGAATCTTCCTGAAGTTAAAAATCCGCCTACTCTTAGAGAGCATAGATTATATCAAGGCGATTGGTTATTAAGAGTTTATGGCTTTAAAGCAGATGAATTACTAAATGAAAAGAATCCTAATTTTGATATTAACTTTGATCCTAAAACAACATATGCTTTAAATAATATTCATCTATTTCCTGTTGAAATAAATAGAGCTCCCTATAACACTCTTATAAGAATCCCTGGCATTGGAATACGTAGTGCACAAAAAATAGTAAGTTCACGTAGAATTAATTTGTTGAACTTTTTTGATCTAAAAAAGCTTGGTGTTGTTATGAAAAGAGCTCAATATTTTATTACTTGTAAAGGTAAATATTATGGAGCAGTAGCCTTCGATGATATGCGTATTAGAAACGCTCTTACTCCCAAATTTAACTTAAATTCAATAGATCAAAATGCTGAGCAATTAAGCTTTTTTGATAATAAAACAAGTAATCTAGGCATTGCTAAAGAGTCCTTAAACGACAAATTGCTTTTATTAAATGATAAATCTACTTCAATTACAGGTGAACTCTAAGGAGGATTTTATTTTGAAAGAATACATATACGATAATACTTTTGAAGGCTTACTTACTGCTATTTTTTATACTTATAGCTGCAAAGGAGATTGTATTATAACGAAGTCTAGAGATTATGTTGCCTCATTTATTAATGAAGTTTCAAACATTTCAACAGAGTACGATAAATTTGATAGAGTTTATAAAAGCATTGTAGAAAAGCTTAATGAAGAAGTTTTAACAAATGTCTACTATTTATATCTTAGTGACATCCCAGATTCTGATTCTCTTGCTTTGAAATATCTTAAACTTTGCTATAAATATGGTGCAAATATTAATTTAGCTAAGAATAATGATATTATAATTTTAGTTGATAAATATGCTAGAAAAGTTACTAATGAAGCTCACAGATTAACTGGTTTTGTAAGGTTTAAAGAAGTGGCACCATTAACTTTTTATGCATCTATAGAACCTGATCATAATATTTTACCTTTAATACTCGATCATTTTACTGTAAGATTTTCTGATCAAAACTTTGTAATTCATGATTTAAAAAGGGAGCTTGCAATTGTATATAACAAAGAATCCGCTATTATAACTGAATTTAAAAAAGAAGATTCCAAAGTTCTTACCAACTCCGTCGGAGATAATGAATTCGAAGTCCTTTGGAAAACTTTTTATACCTCTGTTAATATAAAAGAACGTAAGAACCATAGATTGCGTAATCGTCATATGCCTAAGAGATATTGGACTCATCTCACAGAACTTTCATAATTATTTTATATTCAAAGACATACTATTATATGTGATATTATATCTTACCGGCGTTAGATATAATATCACATCATAGGCTTCCATTTTGACCTTCTCTCTATAGTTATCAACTATTATAATATTTATCAAGCATTATTCTATGACTATCGGGTATATCTTCAGGTAATTCTTCATAATCAAAAAATTTCAATTCCTTAGTTTCTAAGTTATCTATCTGCAATACACCACTGTAACTTTTAGTAAAATATCCAACAGTTATAAAGTATGCTTTATCACCATTTGGGAACTCTATATAACACTTTTTTCCTGATGTAGTTCCTAGTAAGTTTAATTTGCTAATATTTAATCCAGTCTCTTCCCTCGCTTCTCTAATAGCAGCTTCCTCAAGAGATTCCCCTAATTCCGTAATTCCCCCAACTAATCCCCATTTATACGGAAATGTTCCCCTCCTCTGAAGTAAAACTTGATTATTTTTATTTATTATTAATACATTTACGCCTGTTAGGTTTATTTCATCATGACCGACTCTATCACGTATGTATTTCACATAATCCATTTTCTAGGTTCTGCCTCCTTTTATGTGTTCTAATCCAACTGTTTGTTATAGAAATATTGCCTCGTAAAATATAACTCAATATAAAAGCCATAACTATTTTCAATGCTTAGTATTAGGAAGAAATTATATAAATATTATATTGGAATTGCGAACAAAAACACCCCAAAATTCAAATTTGAATAATGTGGTGTTCAGAAAATGTTTTGTTTTTCACTTATTATACTGAATTGTAACATTACGAATAGCTAAGGGTTCTGTCTAGTTTACTTGGTTTTCTTTTTTGACATTTTAAACTTTTGATAAAGAATATCTTTCAAAACCAAAACAGCATCTTCATCATTAAAATTAAATTCCTTTTTACAATCATCATACAACTTAAATATCTGCTCACAATAAGAATTTATTCCTTGTATACCGTTGTAGGATGCTAAAATCGGGTACTTTTTACTCCATGCACTAGTCCAATCAATTTCATCAACTATCATTTCGATACTTGTAACATCACCACTAAGATGAGGGCTTTCACTAATAAGATAATCATAACTTACATTATACAATTCACTCAATGGTTTTACTTTAGCTAGTTCTGGAATTGTTTGACCAGTTTCCCACTTACTAACTGCCTGTCTAGATACGCCTAATTTATCAGCAACCTCTTCTTGTGATAAACCTGCTTTTTTACGTAAATCAAATAATTTTTCACCTAATGTCATATTAATCACCAACCTTTTCTTCTTTAAAATTACCTAGCAAAAACAGTATACTTGAAATAAAAACTGCTTTCTACCAAGTAAGGATGGAAATTTGTCAACTAAACTTAACATCTTAATGCATATAAGTTTATGGTAATAGTCTTTACTTAATAGTTAACTATCTTTTTAACTCATATATTTGAGCTACCGCCATAAGTGGGCATCCTGTCCAGAATAATTAATATTATATAAAGAGCTTTTAATATGAAGTTCACTCTCAATATTAGATGTGTCTAGCATTTTTGGGGCACTTTATTTCTGCTCTTGATGCTAAACAATATAAGAAAAAAAGAATTACTCTTTATTAAGATAGTATTCTTTCTATTCTTATCGATATGTTATCTTGTATTCACTGCTAATATCAACATTATTTTTTACCATGTTCCAAATAGGACATAGAGATTCCTCCGACAGTTTTAAAGCCCTTTCAATATCCTTAGACTGTACATCCTTTGATGCGAGTTCAAAGCTTAATTGTATACTTTTAAAGTATGTCGGATAAGTTTCTCTTCTTTCACCTGAAGCAATTACTTTTAATTCAGATACATCCTTGTTCATCTTCCTAAGCAATAAAGCCAAGGTCATTCCACTGCAAGTTGCCAGACTTACAAGAAACAGCTCAAGTGGAGTATACCCCTCTCCATCACCTATAGGATGCACATAATCTATAATTATCTCATGATTATCACGTGATCCCCCTGAAAATTTTACCTTGTCATTTATCAAATCTGCTGTTACTGTTAAATTGTTGCTCATAATAAATCCTCCTAAAATTCAGTTAATATCATTTGAAAATGTTTCATAATTCGAATATTAAGTATCTTTAGATATTTAAAGCAGTTCATTGTTTGCAGTTATGTATAGCATTTCGAAATCAAATTGGAGTTTACACAGACAATTATACACTCTCCCTTTTTTGTCTATTATAGCTATCTACTACTCTACCCAACTAATGGTAATTATATCATAATTGCCAAAATAAAGGGTAAACACACTGCCAATAAATTGAAAAAACTCTACTTCTTAACACCATATTATTCAATTCTCAAAGAACATTGTTCGTATTTTCGATTTTAATAGTTGCGTCACATTATAATCATGTTAATCGGTTATTATATTTTTTAAATAGCTAGTACATCTATTTGTTTTATTCATTGTTATAATCACATTTCTGGCATTGAGCCATTATATGTTCACTTTCATTTTTATGATAAGCTCCAGACCACTTACAAATACTTTGCAAAATAGGCACAACGGATTTACCTTTATCCGTTAATGAATACTCTACTTTAGGCGGAATTTCATTATATTGTTCCCGCCTTACTATGCTATCTGAAATTAAATTTTTCAAAGTTGTCGCTAATACCGCATCTGTTATATCAGTCATTTCCTTACGAATTTCACTATAACGCAAGATATGCTTTTCAGCCAGCACACATATAATGCGTGAATTCCACTTGCCACCGAATATATCCAATCCGTATTCTAAAGGGCACCTAATTTCTTTTTCTAATTTCGGTTTATACATCTGCCATTCCCCCAATACTTTTGATATACAAATTATAACCTATTGCTATTAATTTACAAGTTGCTATGGAATTTATTAGTTACTCATAAATTTGCTTATATCTTTAACTCACGTAGTTTTTTCAATATACTTTGATTATGCAATAAGCAACTATAACAATATTTAAGGAGGAATTTTACTGTGGAAGTAAAAGCTTATCTTGAAATCACAATGAAAATCAGCGACGCAAACAGAGCCGCTGCAGCAAAGGTTTATTCGGATTACCGCACTCCATTTTTGAGTAGCGTATCCGGTGCACTTACTAAAAATCTTTTAATCCGCGATGATGATGTTCAAGTACTTCACGGATTCGACAATGTAGATCATGCAAAATCATATTTAGATAGTGAGTTATTCAAAAACGATGTTTTTGTAGGACTTAAACCATTGTGGGATGATGCCCCTGATGTGAAGATATACGGTGTGGTATAATATTAAATTATGCATTAAAAGCCGTACAACTAACAGATTGTACGGTTTTTGCATATTTCAATTTTGTCTACTTATTCAGTGATAACTTGTCATTTGTCTACAGGTTATATAAATAATCTTTGCTCGAAGTTATTTACAATTGTAATTTGATTATTATGAAAATTATCTCATGATATTAATTATTTTCTTATTCTAACTATTTTGCCTTTGTTTAGCTGCTGTAATACTTTTGTTGAAATTTTTGTTAACGAATAAGGTGAGCCGCCACCAGTATAAACAAGTTCATTTTCCATAACTTTTGGATCAATTAAAAATATCGCTTCATAGCCAAATGAGGGTACTCCGCCACATATGTATCCAGTTTTATCGAGTACTTCTTCAGGAGTTGCAATTTGGGGAATTTCTATATTTAATGCTTTTGCTACCCTTGATGTACTTACCCTATCTTTCCCTCTAACAACAGCAACAATAAGATTACCATCGTTATCCATTAGACATATGCTTTTTACAATATCTTCTGGAGATACATTAGCGGCAGATGCGGCCTCTTCTACAGTGTGGCAGGCATTCTTATAAACATATTGTTCTGCATCTATTTTGCTCTCCATCATATACTTTTTCAGTTTTTCTTCAAACTCCTTCAATTTTATCACTCCATTTCGATTTTAAATAGATTTACAGAGATATTTCGGAATATATTACAATACTAATTCAAATCTTAACTAAATACAACCACATTTACCATAACTCTTTATAAATGTATAAAAAATACAATATTTTTAAACACTGTATTATTTAATTTTCAAAGATACTTGTTCGTATTTTTTATTTCAATAGTTACGTCGTAAAATAAGAAAGTTGCGAACTATTTACTTAATAATTTTGTTAATTGTCATATTATAAATATAAAACAAAAAAACACTACCCATTACCACTAAACTAACCGTTATAAGTATTTTTTGCTTATCGCTCAAATCAGTTCCATTACCTAGTATTTTTCTATTTATAAAAGAAATAAGTGGTATAATTATTAAAATAAAATAGGTAGCATTATAGGTATATAAATATATAATTAATAATAGAGTAATCAAATAAAGTAATATTGCAGATATTACTCGGTTTTTATAAATTATTGATTTCATAATATTAGCCCCCTTATTAAATTTACAATATATCACAATTTCAACCTAAATATATATAAATAATATGACATTTGTAATATTATTACACATCAATTTGCAATAAAGGAATAAGTTATTCTTTTTTCAAACATCACATTATTCTATTTTCTAAGAACATCTGTATATTTAGATTCATAGATTAACGCATATAATTTTCAAGAGTAGACTCTACCATATCTTCATAGTAGAGTTTTACTATATTTGTAATGCGACGTAAAAACACTGTAAAATTCTAACTTGAATAATACAGTGTTTTAATAAATCATTCGTCTTTTCAGTTGTTACGTTAAATAAGAACATTGTTAATTTAATCTGCTCGATAAATTGGAATTTGTCTTTAAATTTATGCAAAAATTTCAGAATTTCTTTTTGTTATTGCTTCAATATTATTATTTCTATACGTGTCGCTAGACTTTCTAACTGGAAATAAGTTTCCTTCCAGTGTAATCACACCGTAGTTATTATCAACAAAACTATTTCTTAATTTAAAAAAATCACAAAAATTCTTAAAATCCAATCTTATTTTACCAGTAACATACTTCATCCCCAATACGTCTATCTATTCAGCATCAAAATCAATAAAGTAATTTCTCTCTGATGTATGTATCGTGAGGGTTGCTAAATTAATATTGTCATCTAAAATATCCACTCTGTATTCGAACATGATATCATCATTTTGCTTCTTCATGAATAAGTAACTTCCTTCTTCTTGATCCTCGGCCTCATCACTTATTTCAGCGTAGATTTCTTTGCCACTGACTTCTCCAGGATATCCTGACTTTCTTATCTTTTCCTCTATTGCTTTAAAAAACTTTTCCATTTTTTCACTCTCTTTCTTTTTTTTAATACCTATTTCTCTTCAAATAAAGTATATACTATGTTTCTAAATAACAGTATCCCTAATCATTATTAATTAATAATCAGAGGAAAATCTCACTTATCAAACTCACATGGTTCTCAATGACCTCTAGGCTAATAATTACTTCATATTTTAATTATTCAATTAGATTATTATACCTTCAAAGTGATCCATTTCATGTTGAATTATTTGTGCAATAAATCCAGTAAATACTTGCTTTTGCTTCTTAAAATTTCTATCAAGATACTCCACTTCTATCTTTTCATATCTCTTTGTTTTTCTAAAGCCACTTAAAGATAAACAACTCTCTTCAGTTTCATAAATCTTTTCTTTATTTAATACAACTGGATTTATCATAGGCACAATAAGGTTGCCTACAGTAAATACTAATATACGCTTTTTTACTCCAATCATATTACCAGCCAATCCAACACAATTCCCAAAGTTTGCTCTTAATGTATCTATTAAATCATCAATTACTACTATATCATTTTTAGTTGCATCTTCTGATTTTTGTCCTAAAAACAGTATATCTTTTATAATTGGTTTTATCATAATTTATACCTCTTTTTCAGTTATATTTTTTATAAATCATACTATATCATATATAAAATTAGCACATCTAGCCCAACACCCAGTTTGCACATCAATGACACTGATCGAGTTGCGTTTTTGGGATTTCTTACAAATTATTTGTGATGATACATTGCACTGTAAGAAATATATGTTTAACTCAATGACAAATTACTATTTATCTGACTCGTAATATCTCACAATTGTTCAACAATAGATTACCACTGTAACACTGTTTAAGAAATTTACATGACTACAGTTTATTATTTGTCTTTTCATTTATGTAAATATCAAATGCCTTAATACCTTTTTTAGCAAATTTAACAAATAGGACAAACCCATAAATGTAGCTACCTAATATACCTATAATAATTATTAGATTGACTAAACTGAATATACTAAATATAGCCATTCCATTTTCCATAATTCCCTCCTAATACAATGAAAATATTTTATAGTTCCGTCATAACTAATTACTATTTTAACTTAACTAATGTTAATTATATCATATCTAAACAGTCTTATATGGTTATCTTTGTAACAAAAGTAAAATCTCTTACCTTCTTAACACTGTATTATTCAATTTTCAAAGATCATCATTCGTATTTTCATTTTTAATGCTTCTGTCGCACTTTTCTCAAAAGTAGACTCTATCATATTTTCATAGTACAGTCTTACTATTTTTGTTATCCATACTTTAATGCATAAATATAGCCTAAATTTATAACTCCAACGTTGTTGATATATAAACAATAAGAAGCTTTTAATAGAAAATTTTTGTTCCAAAGTATGGAATCAAGTGGTAATATTGTATAGTAAGGCTAATTCAACTTAGTCGTAAACTAGATGGTGATGATAATAGTCTTCCCGAAGAAATAAAGAACCTTGGTATCATTTATAAAACATGAAAGAGAGGATAATGGAATGTTAGGATTAAAAACAGTTGTTTTAGAATGCAAAGATATCTTTCAATTACTGGATTTTTATAGCCAGCTGTTAAAATGGCCAGTTGTATACAGGGAAGATACCTTTGTACGAATTCAGTCAAAAGATACAGGTATGTGTATAGCCTTTCAATATGACGAGGATTATATTCCACCGGTATGGCCTTCGCAAGTTGGAAAACAACAAATGATGAGCCATTTGGATTTTGGAGTAGCAGATAAAAATGAATTGGAAGCAGCGACTAAAAAAGCAATACAATTAGGGGCCAAAGTTACAGATGAGCAATATGGTGATGGCGAATGGATTACTTTGATTGATCCGGCGGGTCATCCTTTCTGTTTTGTGCTTTGGGACTAATATAATTCCAGCTTGTTGAGGAGATTATAAGCGTATAACGTACAGCATTTTACATTTCCTATTATTTTTATACTGTACAATATTCTTATAAAGCGAACTTCTTTAGTTCTATACTGGATACTAGTATCCATTTTTAGCTACATAGGTAAACTATATAGTATCATATAGTTTACCTCTTAAAATCATTAGTTGTTCCTTCAAAAACTTTGTGTTAGTACAATATTGTAGACACAAAAAGCCAAACACTTTGTAATAAAGAAAAGATAAGGAAGTGTTACAATGGTAAGACTTGAGGAAGAAAATGAAATACTGAAAAAAGCTATGGGCATATTCGCAAGGAAGTAACATCAGTATTTGAATTTATCACAGCCAACAAATAGTCTTGTACTTCACAGTGATTTAGGCTGTCAATATACAAGCTCCGCTTTTAAAGAATATATAGAAAGTACTAATTTAATCACTCTCTCCTTTACTTCTAAGGGATGACCATATGATACTGCTTGTATATTATCTTCATCATCTCTTACACACACAAGTTTGCTAACATAATAAGCCCTGCTTTAACTTGAGGTTTTATTGATACTATATCCTCTTCATTTTTTGAAATAAGAACTACACCAGAATTTCCTGCTTCGTATGAATAACCATATAATGCTTAGTAGTATCTCGATAACTACACAATTACATTAATACTACAAGACGAGTTACTATAGGAACAAATTCATCCTTGTCCCACTCCAAAATGGATTCCACATAACCTAATGTATCTGAATTATAAATTCCTATAATCCTTTGAGATGCTAAGAGTTTAAAAACATCAGACCCCTCCAAACTTAAAGGAGAAAGATTAGAAAGAGATAGCACCCCCGCTACTGTAGGTTCCTTAAGTGTTCCGTTAGGATTATAAACTTCATTAAGATATTCTTTATCCCTTATTCTAGTAAGGTCTATTACTCCTTTTAAGTTACTATTTTCTGATTTTATGCTTACCTTATAATGATCCTCATAAACAGCATCATATACATTTTCGTCATTAAATTTATCATAGTCAAAAATAAGCTTTGCCACATTATTTTTAAATGAATAGATGTAATTAAAGTAAATTTCTTTATTACCCTGTAAAGCTATAGATAATAAAACATCCGGTATTTCACTTTCTTCATTGAATCTTCCAATAAATAGTTTAGGGTCAAACCCTTCATCTTTTTTTGGTTTAACTTTTATATTTAGTCCTGTCTTTTCATTTTTTATAGTGAGAGTTATATCTTCAATAAACCCACTTTCTCCGTAGGGCTTTTTCCCTGTAATTATTAAAGTCTCAGCTAACCCATCCCCATTTACGTCTGCAAACTTTTTATCAATAACATAGGCTTTATTTATATTTTGTTCCAACCCTTGTGGTACTCTAAAGAACATACCCATACCCCTTTCATTTATTAATACAATATTATTCTATTAATAGGGAAATACTAATTATTCTTACCTTGCTTTATTTTCAATTGAATTTTTTCATAGTTATCTTTAGAAGTCCGCACGTTTATCCTTGACATCAGGTACTTTAATCAAATAACCATCAAGTTCTAAATCATGAATGATGTTTGTTAGCTGTTGTTTTGCTATATCTAAACCGGCACTAATTTCTTCGTTCATTATCAATACCTCTTTATCTAATATAGTAAATATATATTTACCTATTTCGTATTGTATCGTATTCTTTTCTATTTAATTATAACGATATAATCTATTTTTCTTAATACTTATTCGTTTCATTACATTTGTAGATACTAAAAAGTTAGTTTATAATATAGATAGACAATAGTATATAAGTGCGAACTGAAGATTATTTATAAACTAAACGTCAGAGAATAAGTAGGATGAAATGAAAAATGGAGGTATTATGTATAAACGAGATAGAATTAAAACAGTCTTTTTATATGGTGTTTTCATTTGTTACATACTTTTGTTAATTAAAATATTGTTCTTATCAAGAGTTTCGCATTTGGAGCATAGGTCAATTAATCTCATTCCTTTTTATAGTATAAAGGGATATATATTTAGCAACTCTGCCACTATAAAAAAATTCGCTTTTGGTAATGTGGTTGGCAATATAGTTATCTTTATTCCCCTTGGTGCATATGTGTCATTATTCAAAAATGATAAAAGAGTAATAGCCAATCTGCTATCTATATTCATAGTGAGTTTGTTTGTTGAAATCGTTCAGGGGCTTTTGGGCATTGGGGCATCAGACATTGATGATATAATTCTAAATTGTTTGGGTGGATTGATTGGTATTTTAGGGTATAAGTTTTTATTGTTTATATTACGAGATGAGAAAAAAGTACATACTTCAATCACAATACTATCTGCTATCGGATTACCTGGTATATTATATTATTTATTCATGGTGAGAATGAGATTCTAAATATCTTTATTGTATATTCAATAAGATACCCTACACAAAAGGAACGTAAAAATCAAGTATAATCTACAGCAAACTTAATGAACAATATTCTTATATTGTTCAGCAATGACGAATTAAATAAAAAAACCTATGCTAAAACTAAAGTTAAAGCATAGGTTTTTTGTTATAAATTTTCTTGTAAAAATAACTACAATTGTTTGTTTTGCACCCTTAAAGTAAACCTGTTAGAAATTTGAAGGGGCTTTTTATTTTTATATCCTTAAGGTAATCGTTGTTACCCTACTATCATAACTTCCTTCAACGGAAAGCTTGTAACTATTCTTTTTATTTATCAATTGGTGCAAGGCTTGCTTGGAAATGACGTAGTACTGGTGGTTCCCAAGTGATCTTGTAGCCTTTAACACTGCTTGCTCTTTCTTTAATAGCTATCAAAGCATCAGCCATTACATCAATGTGAGCTTGTGTGTATACACGTCTTGGAATTGCAAGTCTTGTAAATTCAAACTCCGCTTGTAATTGCTCTCCTGTATCTGGATCATTTCCTAGCATATAAGATCCTATATCACAAGTACGAATTCCAGCTTCTTTATAGAGTTCAATAGCAAGTGCTTGTGCTGGGAATTCATTGTAAGGGATATGTGGGAACATAGCCTTAGCATCAACAAATACACCGTGACCGCCAACTGGTGATTGGTAAGCAATTCCTGCCTCATCCAAACGTCCTGCTAGATATTCCATTTGACCAATACGATATCTTAAATAATTTTCATCTAACCCTTCGTAAAGACCAATTGCAAGCGCCTCAAGGTCACGTCCTGAAAGACCACCATAAGTAACAAATCCCTCAAAACAGATTGTACGACCTTTAACTTCTTGATATAAATTACCATCGTCTTTAATACCTAGTAATCCTCCCATATTTACAATAGTGTCTTTCTTAGCACTCATTGTAAACATGTCAGCATAACTAAACATCTCTTTAATGATTTCCTTAATAGATTTATTTTCATAACCAGCTTCACGTTGTTTTACAAAGTAAGCATTCTCTGCATAACGAGCTGCATCGATACATAATTTAATACCATACTTCTTACAAATATTAGCTGTTTCTCTAACATTTTCAACAGATACAGGTTGTCCACCTGCTGAGTTATTAGTAACTGTCATAATAACAAGACCAATTTTTTCTGCTCCATACTCATTAATAGTCTTTTCAAGCTTTTCAATGTCCATATTACCCTTAAATGGAGCTCTTAATGAAGGATCTCCAGCTTCTGCAACTACACAGTCAATAGCTCTTGCACCTGCCAATTCAACATGTGCTCTTGTAGTGTCAAAATGCATGTTGGATATAGAATACTTTCCTTCTCCCATAAGTAAACCAAAAAGAACCTTCTCTGCTGCACGGCCTTGATGAACCGGTTGTATATACTGGTAACCAAAAATGTCTTGTGCTGCCTCTACAAGTTTAAAGTAGCTATTTGCACCTGCGTAAGCTTCGTCTCCCCTCATAACACCAGCCCATTGTTCTTGGCTCATAGCGTTTGTCCCACTATCTGTTAAAAGATCTATGTAACAATCTTCACCTCTAAGGTTAAATAGATTGTATTTTGCTTCTGCTATTTTTTGTTCTCTTTCCTCAGGAGTTAACATCTTAATAGTTTCAACCATCTTAATTCTAAAAGGTTCTGGAATGTACTTAATAGCCATAATAAACCCTCCTATATTCTCACTATTTTTTATTTTCTGACTCTTTAAGAAAATATTATCATTTTTCAAATTATTTGTCAACGATTTTAATAAATTTTTCTCATTTTGCATTAATTTAACTCCATTTAACCTATTTTTGAGAATATTTTATCAGTCAACCCTGATAAAATGTTATCATCAGGATGATATAATTGCATTATAAAGAATTTTATTGTATATTTATATAATGAAATAGGAAAATTCTTCTGGAGGTTACTATGAGTGATAAACGTCTTGCTCCTTATATAAATTTAATCGAATTTCTAGGTAAAGTGTTAGGACCTGACTATGAAATTGTTCTTCAAGATCCAAAACAAAAAGAACACGCTATTATAGCAATAGTAAATGGCCACATAAGTGGTAGAAGTGTCGGCGGTCCGCTTACAGACTTGAGTTTAAAACAAATTGCAAATAAGGAGTACGAATACACTGATTATAGTGTCAATTACAACGGACTTTCTAAGGATAACAAAATTATGAGATCATCTACCTTTTTCATTAAAGATAACAAGGAATTGATAGGTATACTATGTATTAATTTTGACAGCAGTAGATATCTAGATTTAAGCAAACAAATTTTATATCTTTGTCATCCAAACCATTTAGTAGATGAAAACTATAATTTTAGTCCAACAAACCACTTACTTGATATATCTGAAAACCTTACAGGCTCCATCCCTGAGTTGATTGACGCCATTCTTGAAAATTCATTTTTAAGTAAAAATATAGCTCTTGACCGTTTAAATAGAGAGGAAAAATTACATATTGTTGATATACTTAATAAAAAAGGTGTGTTTCTCATGAAAGGGGCTGTAAGTCAAGTAGCAGAACAATTACATTGCTCCGAAGCAAGTATATATCGTTATCTAAATACACTAAAGTAAGAAAACACTATGTTTAGTATTAACGCTAAACGTGTAAGTTATCAATCACAATTATAAACAGAGTTCTTGGCATCAGATGGAGCTTTAGAGCAGGTAGTCATCGAATAAAGGGAAAATGCGTTGGTTTAAGAAGCTCATTCTTATCTACCAACGCATTTTTATACTAGGAACCACTTCACTTATCGTCTAACTGACAATTATACTAGCCTAGTAAATTTTTTACCATAGGATTAATTTTTGATCTGTCAAATTTACCACTAACCTTAGGCATAATTTCTTTCATTATTTTGCCCATATCTGCTGCTGTATAACTTCCATTAGCTATAATTTCCTTTAACATAGCCTCTACTTCAGCTTCATCTAATTGTTTTGGAAGATATGGAGTTAAGACTTCAAGAGCAAAATTTCCTTCTGCTATTTTTTCTTCGTTGTTTGATTGTCTAGCATATTCCAATGTCTCTTTTATTTGCTTTATGTTCTTTTCTATTATCTTTATAACCCCTTCATCAGAAATATCTTCTCTTTCATTAACTTCAAATCCCTTAATATCAGCATTTATTAATCTTAAAACACTTACCCTTGCCTTATCCCTTGCCTTCATTGCTGCTATTTCATCTTTTTTTATCAATTCTTTTAACATAATCTTTAGTTAGTAAACTTTGCGTACTAACTAGTCACCTCTTTTCTCTAGAATATTTTACATATTTAAATTATACTATTATTTCAAATAAAATCAAAATTCATTTTTGTTTTTTTGCTTTTTACTTATAAATTCATATGTGAAGTTGACATTGGATTTCAAAATACGGTGTATTTCTTGGATTTCATTGTTAATATCCTTAGATTTAAAAAAGAGCATACTTATGGCTTCCCATAAGAAAATCCATCCCCCTATATTTACTCCTTCTAAGATTGTATTAAATAATATACTTCTATTAAATTTAGTTTCTAAATCAAAGCCTATGGTAAGCAGCAGGATTGATATTAGTACATATATAACTGTATCTATATGAGAAGACTTTAAATCAGATTTCTTATAATTGAGTTTCTTTAAGCAGTACCTTCGCAAAGCAGAAATTACTAATTCTTCCTTTAATTTATCCTTCTCTTCTCCTGTAAT
This sequence comes from Clostridium sp. CS1-1, assembly GCF_056135525.1. Classification (NCBI taxonomy): domain Bacteria; kingdom Bacillati; phylum Bacillota; class Clostridia; order Eubacteriales; family Clostridiaceae; genus Clostridium; species Clostridium sp. CS1-1. The sequence continues at coordinate 2,703,782 of NZ_CM148680.1, forward strand.
ATGAAAACTTATATCTATATCGCATTTACGTGGAGTATTAGTAAAGCAGTCTTGTAAATACAATTGTATGTTCTTATTAATGCTTCTTTCATTTAAAGGAGAGTTATCCAATTTATCAAAAATATCATTATATTTTTGTACCTTAAGATTAACTATATAATGCAGTGTACTTTTGTTAATATCATTTACTCTATTTAAATAATTTTCCACTCTCATTATTATAACAACTTCCTCTAATTTAAAATTAAAATATCTCTATATCTTATATGATAGTAACTCCTTTTTTATGTTCATGTGACTTTAAGACAAAATGAATATTTTATTCAATTCTTAAATAAATCAACGATCAAAAGATTAAAGGGATACTTAATCTAAATAATTTTTCAGAGAAATAAAAAAATCACATAAGGTTTAATCCCATGTGATTTCTTAAAGTCCTCGCCAGTCTTTCTTTATAGGTCATTTTATTGAATAAAGCTTAAATATTTCGCACTAGACCATCCTTGAACTCCATTAATGCTAACTTTATACCAACTTCCATCTGCTGTTTGGTCTAATTTTTGTGCATATTGTCCTTGTGCTAATACTCCAACTATTTGTGCTGTACTAGATGGGCTAATTCTTATGTTTAACTGATATACATTGCTCACAGTAACAAATTGTCCTGATGGAACTGCCCCAAACAATATTCCAGACATCCAACCAGTTTGACCATTATAACTTACTTTATACCATCCATTTGAAAAGTCCACTAAGTTAAGGATAGTTCCTTTAGGAACAGTAGTTAGAATAGCAGAATTTGTTGTAGGATTAGCTCTTAAGTTTCCATAGCTTGTTACATTTGATAGCTGTGCATAGCCTCCTATCTTAAATTGTGGAGTTATTGTAGGTGGTACTGAAGGAGTTATAGAATCATCCACAACATTTATATACCTAGCAGGTATATATCCTCTATTTATAGTATTCATACTTATGAAATATCTCTTAGTCCCTTGAATTCCACCATAAGTCTGATCTGTAGTTGCTTCATAGGTAAATGCACCTTGAACTCCGTTTAGTGTTCCCCATTTATCAAAAATGGCCACATGATCACCAGGTCTGTCAAGAATGTCCATATGTTTAATATCGCTTAAATTTATAGGTACAAAATATTTATTTAGTAAAGAGCTAGTTGACTGTTTATAATCCTGAATATTATACGCAGCTTGTACAAAACCTGAACAATCTAATCCTGCTGTTCCTTGTACATAACCAAATCCAGCTGAAGAATTGACATTCCCTGTGAAAGCACCTTTATTTACAGCCTCTAAGAAGCTTGTCCACGGTGCGTTGTAGGAATGAGAATCTATTCCATCAAATCCACCCCAGTCATAAGGTATTCCAGTCACTTGTGCGGTCGTTACTCCTTGAAACTGTTTGGGTTGTGTAACATAAGTACTATTTTTTGAATCTACAATACCATTCTTGTCTGAGTTATAAGTCCACATTAAATCTATCATACTTTGAGCCCGCTGTTCAACTTGACTTCTTGTTATAGTAGTAACAGTACCAGCTTTTGCTTTTTGAGTTGGTGCTGCCAATATAGCTACAACTGCGAGTAGAGAAACAATACCTCTTATACAATTCCTTTTCAATATTATCCACCTCTCTTTGAATGATTTATTTTTGCAAACGTTACTGTAGTGTAATTATAATAGGAAAAACTGGTACAAGCAATCATCAAATAGTGGTAATACATGTTATTAATCTCTTTAAATTAATCCAAAAAACAAGAGAATCAATTAACGTAAAATTTTATAATCCCGTATCCACTCAATCATGCTTCTCATATAATGTACTATCTTAATAGAGGAGGTTAATTAACGGTGCTTCCACTTAATTTCGATATAAATGGAAACTTTAAAATTGTTCAATTTACAGATTTGCACGAAGGTCCAAATATTGATAAAACTATAGACCTTATGAACAGAATCTTAGAATATGAGAAACCTAATTTAGTGGTACTTACTGGTGATATCATTGATGGTAAGTGTAAAACAGTGGATGATATAAAAAAGACTATAGCTTATGTAGCTGGACCTATGGAATCAAGGTGCATTCCCTGGGCTATATTATTTGGTAATCATGACGATGAACATGGAATCATGACTAAAGAAGAAATGATGAAGTTCTATATGACTTTTAAATACAACATTAGTGAGATTGGTTATAAAACCTTTGATAGAATAGGTAACTATACTCTCCTCGTGAACAGTTCAAAAGATGGTGTACCAGCATTTAATATTTATATGCTAGATTCTGGAAAATACTTTCTTCCTTTAATTAGTACATTTAATTGGATAAAATGTACTCAAATTTACTGGTATAAGAAAACTGCATTAGATTTAAAACGAAGATATAATAAAATTATACCTTCACTTATGTTTTTTCACATACCACTTCCAGAGTTTAGGAAGGCCTGGAGTAGTAGTTTAATAAATGGACAAAGGAATGAAATAGAATGTTGCCCTAAAATAAATACGGGCCTTTTCAATATTATTGTTAAAACTGGTGATGTAAAAGGAGTGTTCACTGGGCATGATCATTTAAATAACTACTATGCTGTTCTTAATGGAATTGGAGTTGGTTATGGTGGTTGCACAGGATATGGCGGCTATGGAGGTGATAACCTCAAGCGAGGCGCAAGAGTATTTCTTATTAATGAATCAGCTCCAACTGATTTTAAAACATGGTTAATACTAGAAGGAGGTAAAGAATTAAACACCTTTTAGATATAATATGTTTACTTTCGCTATCGTACAGAAGGATAAACTGTACCCTGTAAGATAGACACAGAAAAGAGGCTGTGCTATCTTACAGGGTATTTTTGTATTTAACAATTTAGTATAATGAAGAAAAAAGGGGAGAGTTCTATGGGCAAGTCAAGAAACAGAGACTTCATACAAGCTGAAATAGATATTTTGTCCAAAAATATGCATGTTAAAAATGTTACTCCAAAACAAATTACGTATACAGATGCCTTTAAAGAATTATTTATCGCTGAACATAATGAGGGGATGCTTCCTAGAGATATTTTTATAGAGAATGGATTTGATCCTGAGATGATAGGACAAAATCGAATCGATCGTTGTAGTGTAAGATGGCGTTCAAAAGCAAATCGCCCCGAAGGGGTTAGAGACATACGAAAAGGTAACTCTGGAACAACCAGAGGTTTAGAAGGCGAAATAAGTATTGAAGAGGAGTTAACGCGTTTAAAACAACAAAATCAATATCTAAAGCAAGAAAATTCATTTCTGCGGGAACTACGAAGATTGGAAAGGCAGGTGATGCCCAATTCAAAATTAAACCAGATGAAAAGTACAAAATAATTAGAAGATTGTCAGAAAAAAGTAAATGTTGTCTTGACATAAAATATATGTGCGAAATGGCTGGTGTCTCACGGTCGGGCTATTATTCATGGTTGCAAAGAGAAGATCACCGAATCAAAAAGGAAGAGCAAGACAGGAATGACTTTGAGCTTATTTTAAATGCGTTTCAGTTCAAAAACAGAAATAAAGGTGCAAGAAGCATAAAAATGTTCTTATTCAGGAAACTTGGTATCAATATGAATCTTAAAAAAATTCGTAGGCTAATGGCTAAGTATGGGGTACGTTGCCCTATAAGGAAACCTAATCCATATAAAAAGATTGGTAAAGCTATAAAAAGCCACGCTGTAGGGAATAAAGTAAATAGAGAGTTTTGTGTGGGTAAGCCTGGTAAAGTTCTACTGACAGATATAACTTACATATACTATGGTTCTGGAAAATGCGCATATCTATCAACTGTCAAAGATGGATGCACACGTCAAATACCATCTTATGTATTAAGTGAATCGCTTGAACTTCCTATTGCAACAGATACGATTAATTTTCTGATGGATAATAAAGCATACGTTATATCAAAAGATGCTTACTTGCATTCAGATCAAGGTATCCATTATACAAGCAGAAAGTTTCAAAACTTGATAAAGTCAAAAGGATTTATACAATCTATGTCAAGAAAAGGAAATTGTTGGGACAATGCTCCTCAAGAATCATTTTATGGTCATATGAAAGATGAGCTCAATCTTAGTCAATGTGAAACCTTTGAACAACTTAAATCAGAGATTGATGAATACATAGAGTATTACAATAATGAACGTTACCAGTGGGATCTTATGAAAATGACTCCCAATGAATACTATAGTTATTTGACTACAGGTATTATACCATATTAAAAATTTCACCTAGAAATTAATTTCTAGGTGAACAGCCTGTTTTATTGTGTACTTGACAAAGGGTACAGTTTACCCCTTTTTATATAGAACTTATCCCTCATTTTGTTCAATTTTATCTGTATAAAGCAAATCTTTAGAAACTAGCAGTCCCTCTTCATATGTAACCTTAAATACATTCACCTTATCTCCATCTATTTCATTTACAACGTCATATTGTCTATTAGTAAGACTTGAATTGGAATAAATATTAAAAGTAATATTTTTATTTTCAATTACAGACTCAATATATATAGGAAAAGTCAGTGTATTTTTGAACTTATAATCAAGAAGCCCATATGCAACCGTTGCATCCAGCCCAAGCCCTACATATGTAGATGGAATTGAATGATGTATTCTTTCAGTAGACGGTATATTTGCTCTCAGGACAGCATTATAAAGCGTAGTAGATACCTGACATATTCCCCCTCCAATATCATCAGTAAATTTATTATCAATAATTACTTTAGCAGTTTTATATCCTCTTTCAACAGACCTTTCCCCCACCACGTCATTAAAACTAAATTCATCGCCTGGCATAATTATTTTACCATTTATTGCATTAGCAGCTATGTCTATATTAGTTGAACGATTATCATTAGAGGCTTGAAAATTAGTAGTGAAGCTAGATATCATAGAATTTATACCTTTTAAATCCTCTGCTTTAATCTTTGGTGCAACTTCATTTAATTCAACCTTAATAACCAAGTCCTTTTCTTCTTCTATATTAGTTATCTTCTTTCTTATATCTTGTCTTAACTTTTCAACATCAACCATATATCCAAATTTTTCTTTATTTATTATAAATTCATTGGATATTCCCTTTGACAAGGAGGCATTAACAGCCGTTATGTTATTTTCTTTTTCTATATTCTTTATAATAGAATCCAAAGAATCATAGTTATATGTATGGTTTAATTGAAAAACCTTCCTGTTGGGAAATTTTATAGAAATATACTTTGTTAATATATTTCCTTGTCTACCGCTATCAAATGCTTTATCAATAGCTTCACTATAATCATATTGCATACTAAGTTTAGATGTATCTATGATATATTTTCTATCATTAACTTCTATAATAAATTCTTTTTCTTTAATTATATTATTATGTTCTTCAATAATAGCTTTCTGAGCTTCTTCTTTAGTTTTTCCTCCTACATTTACATCTTCTATCCATAACCCTGGATATAGTCTTGAATTATATTTTGATACAGTTGAGTACATTGTAATACCTTGAACACATATCATTGACCCTATTACCACAACAGCTATATATATTGACCTTAGTGAGGATTTTTTCTGTTTTAGGGCTTGTACCTCTAAATTTGAGCTCATACCTCTCCTCCTTTTACCAAAAATTCATTATGATATATGAATAATAATAAACCTTTTGGTACTATTTTACAATACTTGGGCAATCAATTTTATAATCTTCCCTCTCATTAATTATCAATTTAGAACCTTTAAACATTTATCACAAAAAGTAAAAGTGTATTGACCTATTCTTTCAATACACTTTCCTATTTGCCTTAACGTTAAGATGTAATTTTTTTATTCTCATAGTTAAAATACATCTAAAATTCACTTATAGCTGACTACCCGAACGCCTTCACTTTCAACTATTTTGCATAATTCTCTTATGTATTCCTTTGATTGAGTTCTAAACTGTCTTGATGGCTTTTCTATGCCCAAGGCTTCATATTTACTATCCCCAAATGAATGATATGGTAGCAGTTCTAATTTAGGTATATCTATATTATCTTTAACAAATTTAGCTGTTTTTCTTATATTATCTATATCAGAATTTACCTCCTCAATTACTGGTATACGAACTACCACAGGTACCTTCAACTCATTAAGTCTTGATATATTTTTTAATATCTTTTCATTGCTAATTCCGGTGTAAAATCTGTGTTTGCTATCATCTATATGTTTTATGTCTATAAATATTAAGTTCATTTTTTTTAATATGTCTTTTACATCCTCAAAGTCAAAGTAACCAGATGTTTCAATAGCTAGATCTATGGCTTGATCGTAAAGTTTATATACAAGTTCTCTCAGGACATCTACTTGCAGGGTTGCCTCCCCTCCAGAAAAGGTAACACCGCCGCCTGAGTACCTATAAAATATTTTTTGCTTTTCGATCATTTTTAATATTTCTTCGCTACTATAATTATAAATTAAACTTTTCCTGCTCTTTGTCGGGCATGCCTCTACACAAATCCCACAGCCTTTGCACACTTCTTGTTGTCGCTTAGTATTCAAATTTATATTTACTCCATGTGGACATATCTGGGCACACCTTCCACATTTTATACATGTTTTTTCGTAATGCGTAACCTTGTTAGAACTTGTATAAAGTTCTTGAATCATACAATGATAACACCCATTTGATTTCAGATTTGAAGTACCCTTCTTCTATCAGTTGCATAATATATAAAGGTATATAAACATCTTAGGAGGATTAATGTGATATATTTTTGTCCTATACATGGTAAATCCTTTGAATGCTTTAGTGATGATGCTCTTAATTATAATGCATACTGCCCTTTTGGGAACATACGAGCAGGGGAAACAGATCAAACAATCATCGATGAATGGAATACCATCTCCGCTCCTCCCTCACCTAAATTGAAATCAGTAGCAATTGATTCTAAAACCAGCGCGCTTTTAATATTAGATATAGAGACTTTAATATGTAAAAGTCCTCGCTGTATAGCTTCTATCCCCAATATTAGCAATCTATTGACTAAAGCCCGTAAAAATAACATGCTGGTCGTCTATAGTCTTATACCTTTAGGAAATCCTTCTGATATCGCTAGACAGGTAGCTCCTTTACCAGGTGATCCTATTGTGAAATCAAGCGTAGATAAGTTCTATAAAACCAATTTAGATGAAATATTACAAAGAAAAGGTATTAAAACCGTTGTAGTTACTGGTTACGCTGCCAATGGTGCAGTCCTTCACACAGCTACTGCCTCAGCTTTTCGCGGTTACAATGTTATTGTTCCCGTTGATTGCATGTCTGCTGATAATCCTTATGCTGAACAATACACAGCATGGCATATGCTTAATAGTCCTGGAACTAGAAATCGTGCAACCCTAACGAAGGTGGATTTAATTAACTTTCAATAAGAATAAATAGCCACCAGCTAACGCTAGTGGTTATTTATTTTTCATCTGCTTACCCCATTTTGCTAATGATTCCAGTGCTGGTATCAAGTCTTTACCTGCCTCACTCAATGAATATTCTACTCTTGGTGGAATCTCCATAAACTGCTTACGATTAACAAGTCCATAGGCTTCCATTTCTTTTAAGGATTGGGATAGCATCATATTTGTTATTCCATCGACTTTTCTTTTTAATTCGTTATAACGCAAAGTATTGTTTTGTCTCAAAGCCCATATAATAGGAAGTCGCCATTTCCCTCCAATTAAATCTAGGGCATAGGTTAATGGACAAGTTCTTATATCCTTATTTTCAGTATCTTTACCATTCATTGAATAACTCCTTTAATCAGTTTTTACTTACTTAGTCATTAAATACTGCATACTTGTACTTAATTTGTTATGTATTATAATTATAACATAATTAATCAATTGGTTTAATATTAGTGGGATTATAATTACTCTTTATAGATAGAAATTCCGGGATTTATTTATAAAATGGTAAATAAAAAGGAGTGAAATACATGAATATAAGATACGAGATTATACCTAATGAAAAACTTGAATACTGTAGAAATCTATGCAATGAGCTAATGGCATTTCAAAAGTCAAAAGCAGAAATTAAACCGGAATTATTTGACAACATGAATTTTGATACACGAATGATTCCCTCTATGAATAGTGCAATATACAATTACATTGTAGTTGTTAAAGACGATGATAAAATAGTTGGTTATGTATATTCTAACATCTCCCTCAAAGAAACATACGCAAATGACTTTGCCACTTTTTTTGATCTTTCTTCCGTCAGTGGCAATAATGTTGGCTGTTTATCTCAGTTTTATATTAAAGAAGAGTATAGAAAAAAAGGGATTGGTTCCGTACTTTTTGATATGTCAATGAACTGGTTAAATCAATTTGATGATGTTGAGGATTATTTTATCTTTGTTTCAAATGGCAATAATGACGCTTTGGAGTTTTACAAGCGAAAAGGGTTTCTTTTTAGTCATAAAATATTGGAAGGTTTTATAACTGTTTTACGAAATAAATTGTAGTTAAAACAATTAGTTATCTATCCTTATTTTGAGCTTTCTACTATGTCTTTCAATGGTTAGTTGATTAGACTCCAATGTAAAGCTGCATTGTATTCTCGTTAAGATAGACTAAGAACAATTAAATTGCAAGATAGTAAGAAACTGCAGCAAATCTTAAGATTTACTACAGTTTCTTATAACTCAATTTCTAGAGATCACACCATAAACTATTCATTCGAGTATTCATTCTTTCTTCAGTCAAGTCTCCATTTTCCAGTGATGAACGAAAAAATATGGATGATAAATTTTCAAGTTTTATATTTGTCTAATACTCAATAATCTAAATTGTATTTCTGTAAATCACTACTGAAGTTTTAATGTAAATCCTGTTACCGGAATAATTCTTTGATTCTCAATGCTTACATATTCGAGATTTATACTATCTCCATCTCTTGCAAGTACTATGTCTGTATTTATATTTTTATCAACCATGAATATATTATTTGGTTCACTATCTATCTTTAAGTAGAATACTGTTTTACCACTTTCTACAATTTGATTAATTCTTATTATCTTACCATCCTTTATAACCTTTTTTAGTTGAGCATCATTTTTTACCTTTGCATCAGAATTTTGATTTATTGACCCATCTACAATGGCCTTTTTAAATGCTTCAAGCAAATCTGCCTTATTATCTGCAAGAACTGAATATTTACTTTGTGCTGTGACAAGGCCAAGTTTTACAAAGGAACCGTCAGTTTTATTAACTATAGGTACAATCCACGTATCTATTCCATAAAGATTATATAATATTGGTTGTGATGTTGCCCAGTTTGATTTATTAGCTCCTAAAAGTTTCTCAACAGAATTCATTGCACCTTCTCCGTTTAGAAATCCTGGTGTTTTATAATAAGTCATTTCACCAGTTCTTGTGTTCATTAAGGTATATCCAGTCATAGTAGTAGATGTGCTTGAAGTATTAGTATGGTCTGTGAAGAAATAAAAATTCCCATTATCACCTACAACACCAACAACTTGATTCGATTCTAGTTCTAATCCCTTCAAGTTAACACTGGAAGCCCACTCAGTTGGTATATGGACACCCTTTTGCCCAATTTTTGAATTAATTAAACCATTTTGGTATCTTCCAAAGTAATTATTATAAGTTTCTGCTACCTGTGAGGTATAAACCTGATCAACCCAAGCTGGAACTTTATCCTTTGAAAAAGCTTCTACTTTTCCATTCTTAGCATCATAAAGAAGAACTCCATCCACTGTGATTCCATTTCTTCCATACTTATAGTGACCATAGGTGCCTACATAATATGCATTTAAATTATCATCTAATTCTACATTAGCATTTAATAGTATTTTATCCGGTGCATATTCTCTAAGCTTTCTATAAATATTATGATTTAATACTAAGGATTCTCCATATTTATAGGGAGCATTCAGTATCTTAGCATCTTCTAATCTTTCAGCTGAAACGTAAACAACACCAGGTAATTCTTTATTTAAGAAAGCTTTTAAACCTCCCTCTATATCTATAGGGGCTACATAGTATGCACCCTTTTCTGTTTTTGTAATCGTAACCTGTCCTATCTTATAAAGGCTTGGATTTGGCAAAGAACCTATTAGTGTTTGCATTTGATAATAGGCTGTTTCTGGCGGTATAATTATAATGTTTTCTGTGTCAATTTTAGGCGATTGTTTATCGCTTTCCTTTACATTAGTCATTGTATATAAATTTTTTGTTCCTCCACTTATATAAGGAATTGTAGAATATACCATACTAACTACTAAAATAATTAGAAATACACCATTGAATTTATTTATTACGAGACCTTTGCCTTCTCGCAAACTTCTCTTATTCATTACGCCTGCAGAATTAAATATTAATTGAAATATTGCAATCCACTTTAAGTTTGCTATCGTAAATGATATACTCCTGTCCATATTTCTAATATAAAATACTACAAATGCATAAACAAAACCTATTAAATATCTTGCTATTTGCTCACCCTTAGAGCACTTCTTAAAATTATAATTCAAGAATAATATTGGAAATAAGAAATACCATAAAATAGACATATTTTCCTCCCCTAACTTATAATGCGATATCAAATACCTCTTAATGCAATTTATTATACACTTTTCTTTTTAATAATTCAATAGTTTTAAGATGTAAAAATATCACCACATGTTTAAGTGTTCTTTTAAGAAAAATACATCTTTTATTAAAGTTCATGATTCTTCAATATTGGGACTAGAAACACCACTAAAGCTAACACCATTAACAAAGCAGCTGTCATTACCGTCCATTGCACAGTAGCCCTATTAAGAATGATTCCATAGACCAAAGCACCTAAGGGCATGCCACCCTTTGTAATCATTCCAACAATAGAAAACATTCGAGACATGTATTCGTTTGGGGTTGCTTTTTGTATAAAGGTCTGCACAGGAACGTTTATGAACATAATAGCGACACTTAACAGTCCAAGAACTCCAGCCAGTAATCCAAAGTACAAAATACTTCCTCTTCCTAATACAAACAAACTACGTGGAAACAATAGGAGTGAAAACACCAGCATTGTAAACATTAGCAAACTGCTGCCACTTACAAGTGATTTTGTCATCTCCTTCTCTTTACTAAATAGCAGATTTACCAAAATGCTTCCTAGCAGCGCTCCTAATATAATTATCATCTGTAGATAACCGTATTGTGTGTCGGAATATTCTAACTGGGTTCTAAAAAACAAAGGTAATATAACTGAAAATATTGGCTGGATAACGGCGTATATTACCAGAAAAAAGACACATAGTTTAAGGATTACTCGGTTAGCGAGAATGAATTTAATGCCATCAGAGAAATCTGCTCTAAATCCTGGCATACTAGTGTCTGACTTTCGTTTTGCGTGCTTGTACCTGATTAGTAGCGAGCTGCCCGCCGACATCAAAAATGAGATTCCATTGATAAAGAATACCGCTGTAATTCCCACTTTTGCATATAATGTTGCACCGATTACTGGACCTAATAGGCCACCTAGGATTCTAAGCGTTGCAAGATTAGAGTTAGCCTTGGTTAGTTCATCCTCAGCTACCAATTGAGGCAGCATTCCTTTAGTAGCTGGATCAAATAAGCCATACAGCAAAGATACTACTACCTGCATCGATAGCAGCAAAGTCAGGCTCATCCTGCCCGAATATGCACTAAAGGCCAAACTCATTATTGCCGCTGCACTTGCTAAGTCAGTTGCAACTGTGATCATCTTTCGATTAAGCCTGTCTGCAAATACTCCAGCAAAGGGGTAGATTAGGAGAGCTGGCACTAAACATAGGAAAGAGAACAACCCGATAGTAGCTGAGGACCCTCCCGAATCGATAATGTATAAGGGCATAATCACCATTTGAATTCCAGTTCCCGTATCAGATATCATCCTTCCAAACATAAGCAATATAAAATTCATATTCAAAGCTTTCTTATCCCTTTTCATAGCCTATTGCCTCCAGTCTTTTTAACATTATAGAGCGACTCGGTTGAGTCGCTCTTTTATAATTGTATATTTCAAACTTGTCCATTACAGGATTTCAACGTATCCTTCTTTTCCATTGATCCTTATTCTCTGTCCATCTTTAATCAATTTTGTAGCATTCTCAACACTTACTACTGCAGGCAGACCATATTCTCTTGCAACAACGGCTCCATGGGTCATCATCCCTCCTACTTCAGTAACCAAACCTTTAATTGATACAAAGAGCGGAGTCCAACTAGGATCAGTAAATGTTGTAACTAAGATATCTCCTTCTTCTATATTCGCATCCTCCATTTTCAAAACAATCCTTGCACGTCCTTCAACAACACCTGATGAAACCGGTACTCCTGCTAATGCGCCCTCAGGTATCTTATCAGTATTGTACTCACCAGTTATAATCTCTCCCTCAGATGTTATCACTCGAGGTGGTGTAAGCTTTTCGAAGACTTCATAGTCTTCTTTTCTCTTAGTTATGATATTGTAATCTAATCGATTTGTCTTAACTACATTTCTAAGTTCATCAAAAGTTAGATAGTAAATATCCTCTCTATCACGTATTGTGCCTTTCTGAACCAAGACATCAGCTTCTCTCATAAATGCCTGTTTTATGATCCAGTCAAACCATATTAAAATATACTTATTAAATTCACGATAACCAGCATAGTTACGTAAAACACTAATCGCTTTCTTTGCCTTCTTGGCTTTTCTTTTTCCACCTGACAATTTCTCAAGACGACTGAGGATTTCTTGCTCCTTCTCTCTTGCATCCTTAAGTCCCTGCTTAAATTTTACACTGTGTGCATTTGGCCCAAAAGCTTTTATATTGCTTAGAATTGCTGGAACAAGTATGGTTGGATTTTCATTCCATCTTGTCCTAGTTATATCAATTTCTGCTGAACAACGCATACCATACTTCTTAAGAAATGCTTTAATTGAATCAATAACAGCTAATCCTCCTTCTATCTTAGCCAAATCATCAAAAAAAGTTTCTTCCTTTGGATTCTGAAAATATTCAACTATTTTCGGATACTGCCTTACCACATCTGCAACATCTAGAAGTTCAAGTCCCATTTCTGATGTGACATTATTAGATACAGATTGAGCAAGGGTATCTGCTACATTCTTTTCACCTAGCCATTTCTCAATATTTTTATTTATCCAGTAAGAGGCATAGGCTCCCGCAAAAACCACTCCATAGCTATCAAAAATAGAATTCTTGATTTGCGTCATACTCTTTAGAATAAAATCAAACAACTCATCTCCCGAAACTTTAGTACTACTTTGCTCCAATTCAAGTAGTAGAGCCTTATTGTCATTCATCAGACTTTCAACTATGGCTGGGTCATTTGCCCTATAGTCCTTTATGGTAAGCTTTAACCATTTCAACAACAATGATTTTGGCACCATGTCTTTCTTTCCTCTATGCAGAGTTTTGATAAAATCCTTTCGTTTCGCCAGATTAATAAGCGCATTCTTCATTAGAACATCCACCGTATCGAGACCTTTGATAAAAGTCTTCCTGCCAAGCGGTGAAGAAAGTTCACGAGATGCATCTATATACAGCCTTCCACCCATCTCACTCATTGTAGAGCTAACCATCTGTTTGAATAAAGTCTGAAAGAATGACATTCCTAGTGGTTTCATAGCTTCAGTCATCATCTGTCTGTGTCCAAAGGAGATATACACATGATTCTTCCCATCCTTAGTTTCTGGTGGTATAGGATATAATGTAGTAATAGGTCTGCTCTGAACAATATAGAAGTTATCTTCATAAAGGCACCATTCTATGTCTTGTGGACAGCCAAAGTAGGCCTCGATCTTTCTTCCCATGTTCGTTAGCTGTATAATTTTCTCATCCAAAAGGGTCTGCGTATTCTGTTTTGTAGCCTCAATCTCCTTTTCCTCTGTACCACCCTTCTCTAGTGCATAGATGGCTAGTTTTTTAGTTGATATCTTTTTGTCTAGTATCCTGCCTTCTCTAACCTTATAAATATCTGGATTCACTAAACCAGATACAAGTGCTTCACCAAGACCAAAGCTTGCATCGATGGATGCAACCTTTCTATTAGAGGTAATAGGATCTGCAGTAAACATTATTCCTGAAGCTTGTGGGAAAACCATCTTTTGTATTACCACGGATAAATAGACCTTACGATGGTCAAAGTTATTCTGTATACGGTAAATTACTGCTCTGTCTGTATAGAGTGATGCCCAGCACCTTCTGATATGCTTCAGAATCTCATCCTTTCCCATAATGTTCAAATAGGTATCCTGTTGTCCTGCAAAGGAAGCCAGCGGCAAATCCTCTGCTGTAGCACTTGAACGTACGGCATAGGCATTTTTTTCACCAAGCTTTGAAACATATTTTGTTACTTCTTCTACAATATCCTTTGAAATTGATATTCCTTCGATAACATCTCGAATCCTTTTGCTGAGTTCTCCAACTTTTTCTCTATCATCTACCTTTAAAAAAGATAATTGATCAATCAATGAATTGAATGCTGGATTATTCTCGACAATCTTTTTATATGCTTCAGTAGTTATGCAAAAGCCATCTGGAACACGTATCCCCTCAATTTTAGACAGTTCCCCAAGGTTAGCACCTTTACCGCCTACTATTGGAAGTTTTGATTTATCAATCTCTTGAAAGCCTAGTACATATAAACTCATACATATTCCTCCTTATAAAAATTGTTTCTAAGTAAATTTATGCATTCCTCAAATTCTTTAAGAAAAACTTCATAATCAATTTCTGTCTTATCAGATACTTGATTTATATACCCATCAGTGAGCCAAACAAGCATTTTCATAACGAGCTTTGGGTCAACGCCTTCCTTAAATCTTGAATAGTCCGTACCATCAAAGGCAATTTTATTTCTAAAACCTTCACCCTTGGCTAAAATGGATTCTTTGTCTTTTTTTACCTCTTCATCCGTTTCAAAATATGCACTTGTCAAAAAGGATGGGATTGCAGGGTGTTTTTTCATAATCGCGAGCTCAATATTAGATGAAAGCTTAATTCTTTCAAAGAAATCAGTGACTGTATAATCAAACTTTTCCTCAACTTCCTTCATAATAATATTGCCGCATAACTCAATTAAATAAAAATACAAGGCTTTTTTTGTACCAAAGTAATGAAAGACCATTGCTTTCGAAATTCCAGCAGCAACAGCGATGTCATTTACTGAGGTTTTTTTATATCCATTTGTACCAAAAGATTTAAGTGCAGCGTCTATAATTGTCTTTTGTTTATCTTCAGGTAAATTTAAAAATTTCTCCATAGAACTCACCTCTTTAAGTTTATAAACCGAATCGGTTTATGTTGATATAATTATATTACTATAAACCGATTCGGTCAATATCGTTTTGAAAAATAATTTTTGTTTTTTAGTTTAAATATATTGCACGAGTAAGGCTTTATAAAATTTAGGCCAACGCTAATATCCTCCCCCTACCTTAATAAAAAATCCCCCAAACATTAATTTGGAGGAATTAAAATACACTTTAACTTTCGATCAAAATCCTTTCAATACCTATTAATAATCATAGTATCTATCAAAGTAGTAAATACTATGAATGAAGTATAACAGTCTATTTACTGTAGATATAAAGGAGGAATATAATTGTATTCTGAAAATAACAAACTAACTTCTGCTGAAATTAGTCATCTATGGAACAGCTATGTTTTCGACTCGCTAATATATCATCTGATTTCATACTTTTTAAGCAACATAGAAGATAAAGAGATTAAGGAATATCTAGACTACAGCCATTGCTCAATTAAGCAACACCTAGACGAGTATAGTACGATTTTTAAAAATGAAGAGCTGCCAGTTCCAAGAGGTACAATAGCAGAAGATGTAAACACTAATACCCCAAGATTGTTTTCTGATAAGTTTTATATTTTATATGGTGAGGAAATGGCAAAGTTTGCTTTAAGTAATTTTGCTTTAGCGTATACTGAATCTAGTCGTGATGATATTAGAAATTTATTTAATAAACGTCTTAATGAACTTGTGAAAGTCCATCAACAAGTAATTGATATTCTGATTTCTAAAGGTATTTATTCAAAGCCACCGTATATTAATGTTCCAAATCATGTGGAATTTATTGAAGATAAACATTTCTTTGCAGGCGTATTTGGAGAGATAAGAAATTTATCTTCACTTGAGGTTAAACAGCTTTTCAATAATACAATAAGCAATACTCTTGGAAAAGCACTTATGATGGGATTTAGTCAGGTCTCAAAATCAAAGGAAATTCAAGAATATTTTTTAAGAGGAAAAAAAATTTCAGATGGATATATAAAATTATTTTCTGAAAAGTTACTTAATGACGGTATTAATCCTCCTTGTTCACTTGAGTCAGAGATATTACCTTTTTCAGGTTCGGAACCACCACTATCTGAACGACTCATGCTTAACCATACTGTGTTTCTAAATGCTTTTGGTATAGCTAATTACGGTTTGTCCTTAGCGCAAAGTCAGAGACATGATTTATCCACTATGTATGCAAAAATTATAGTAGAAGTAGGCCTTTATACCGACGATGGAGCCGATTTACTAATCAAAAATAAATGGCTTGAACAACCACCCTTAAACTTACACAGGAAAAAGTAAACTGAAATGTAATAGCAATAGCAATCTGTTATTGCTATTCGTCTTTTAATAATCTTTTTTAAATTAGTAAACATTAAATTACAGTTTCCACATGTAAGACAAAAACACTGCAAAATTCATATTTGAATAATACAGTATTTTTATGAATTTTTCAGTTGTGCCGTTAAATGAGAGAAATATGAATTAACTACAATCGCCTTTTATATCATAATCTCTAGCATTACACATTGTATATAAAAGTTATAGTTCAATGTTTGAGGCCGCAATATTATGGCTGCAGCCTCAAAGAGTGAAGATATAAATATTTTTCTATTCCGTTCCTGCTTTTAATGCTTCGCTCAGGGAAACTGCATTGAGCTTTTTCTTGCAAAGCAACTTCGAAAACTCAAAGGAGAGCATTACAACAACAAATCCAACTCCAATGTAAATCGGATCGATCATAACAGGCATTGAAAAAGTAGCGCTGTTTTCAAGTGCTTTCAACAATCCTCCCACTGCTGCAAAACTGAGCAGTATTCCAATGATATACCCAATCGCGACGACAATCATTGAGCTGTTAAGAATCAAGGAATTCACTTCCTTCTTCCTATATCCGAAAATCTTCATCAGCGAAATAGTGCTCTTGTTTTCTTCAATGATCATAGAGGTTACAATATAGATTATAATCAATCCGATTATAAACGCTAACACCGAAATGAAACCAACCAGTGCCGCCAAAGGCGCCATACTACTCTTTATCGCAGCGATCTTATCTTCTATCGACAATGCGTAATGCTGCTCGTTTTCCGGAATATCCAGCGGTTCATTACTGAAAAGCTCGTTATAGCTTCCTTGTGGCATCCCAAACTTCTCGTTATACTCCGCGAGCGGCATAAAGATAGACATGTTATATGAATCTGCGATGCTGCCAACCTTCAGCGAAAATTCCTGATAGTCCGATTTTCTGACGATGTTTATCCTGTCTCCCTGCTTTACCTTCAGTTTATCGGCAATTGGCTTCGTTATAATGACCTGATCCATACTCAATCTGGTTCCGGATTCATCTACAACTGTTGATATTTTAGAATCCGGCAGAACCCCAGCGACGTGAAAAACTTTATTATCATCGCCCTCCAGCAGAAACTTCGATACCGCGAAAGGTTCGGAGCCCGCTGGAGCTGGCTCTGTGCGTAGACTTTCAAACACATATTCGTACTGGTAATTTTGTGCGTTTTTTAGTTCAGTTGTAAGAAAATAATTCATACCACTTTTAAGAAAAAAACCGAAGAGCAGAAGCAATGTCGCTGTGGCGCAGCCAGCCAGCAGCAAAGTAAGCCGGGACAGACTTCGGAGTTGTTCCCTTATTTTGAACTTTGTAGAGAATTTGAGTTTTTCAAGTTTGAACATACGTTCTAGAAAATTGACCTTACTCTTCTCTTTATTCCCTTTCATCAGATCAACTGGCGAATGTTTAAGCTCTTGACCTATGACAAACAAGCTACTTAATCCAAGGAATAAAACCGGAAGGAAAAGGCTTATGATTATTACGGTCAAGCTATAGTCGATTCCAGTCATCGGTATTTCGAATAGCTGAAAATAAACTAACAGCATTGGACGTACAGTAAATAGTCCTAAGATCGTTCCAATGACACCTCCGATTAGGGCAATCACAAGCGGGAATTTCAAATAATGGCGATAGATTTCCCTTCTTCTATACCCTAACGCATACAATGCGCCGACAATCACTGATTCGCGCTTAATTATCCGCCCAATGACGTTGCTGAGTAAAATAGCGGTTAACAATAAAACCGCAGTAGGCATTACCCTTCCCATAAGACTGGCAGAGTCAAACTTCGCAGCGGCACCACTAACCCTAATATTAACACCTATATCTGTCCATTGCAGGATACCAATACCGTGTTTCTTAAGCAATTCTATGAATTTTGTAGACTGAGCGCGAGGGCTATCTTCAGGATGGTTAAATTTTACCGCATAGAAATTACTTCCTTTACCGAGCGCAGTGAAATCCCCACGGCTTATGACTGCAATGCCGAAGTTCTTCGGCGAATACATGAGGTCTGTTTCCGATTTCAGTGGATAAATATAATTCGGTATCGCCATAAAGCCGGTAACCCTAAACTTCTTATTAAGTATCGTCAGTACATCACCAATTTTAACTTTTTGTGCAGTGGCAAAAGTCGGGTTCAGCAGTATATCTCCGCTGCCGCTTAACTCTTTACCCTCAAAGAGGGCGGGAATATTGATCTTATCATTCTTGGTGAAGATGCGCAGCGTTACCCCTTCTGAAAGCACATGATCGAAAGTACTACCTTCTTCTATTACTGCGTCTGCAGCAAGCTCAAGCTCCTGTAAATTGTCAATGCTTTTGTCTGTTGTAAAAGAGGCATCTTCCTGCACATATCCTCTTTCATATTCATTCATAAGACGTTTTAAATTGTTACTTACCATAAGCAAGTTTACAAATAGAAAGCAGCTGAAAATAATCAGTAGAATGGAGCCGATATACTGTGCTTTGTTTTCGAGCAAAACACGTTTGATTCTATTGTTAATCACCATTACCATTCAATCCTTTCCGCCGAAATAGTTCTCTCATTCACCAATTCTTCTACGATTTCACCGCTGCGTACCTTGAACACCCTGTTCGCCATAGCGGCAATGGCGGCATTGTGGGTTATCATCAAAATGGTTGTCCCATATTTTCTGTTTACCTGCTGCAGAAGCTCCAGGATGCTGCGTGACGTATGAAAATCGAGTGCACCAGTCGGCTCGTCGCAAAGTAACAGCTTCGGATTTTTAACGATAGCTCTGGCGATAGACACCCGTTGCTGCTCACCACCGGAAAGCTCCCTTGGAAAGCGGTGTTTTTTATCCCTCATTCCTACCGCCGATAAAACTTCATCAGTATTCAGAGGTGATTTGCTTATGTTGGAAACAACTTCAATGTTTTCCCCAACTGTAAGGTTTGGAACCAGGTTATAGAATTGGAACACAAAACCGATGTCACCACGTCTGTAATCCGTCAGTTTATCGTCACTCAAATTGTTTATCTCAACCCCGTCAACGGAGACTTTGCCACTATCGCCGCGGTCAATACCGCCGAGGATATTCATCAGTGTAGATTTCCCCGAGCCTGATGGCCCGAGGATGACACCAATTTCTCCCTTATTAAGTTTCATTTCGATTCCCTTCAAAACTTCAGTTTTAACTACGCCTGATGAGTAGCTTTTCTTTAAGTTTATAACATCAATAAACATATTCATTTTCCTCCCTTCATTGATACAGGATTTTACGAAGAGTTTGCATATACTCTTCAATTTCTTTTGCCATTTCATCATAATGTGCCTTGTATGCCTCGATGTCATCGCCATATCGAAACAGGCTGTCCGTGAGGCCATTTGCCGTCCATAAAATGATGTTTTTCGCCTTTTCACTGTCAATGCCTTCCTTGAATAGCGTTTTGTCATTATTTGATCTTTGGTAGATTTGCTGCATACCCATATGGGACGAATTCAGCAAATCTCCCGGCATCCCTTCTGGAAAAACTTCTTTA
Source organism: Clostridium sp. CS1-1 (assembly GCF_056135525.1). NCBI lineage: Bacteria > Bacillati > Bacillota > Clostridia > Eubacteriales > Clostridiaceae > Clostridium > Clostridium sp. CS1-1. Next base: position 2,723,977 of record NZ_CM148680.1, read on the forward strand.
ATTGAAGAATATGCTTTCACTATAAACCCAAATACAAGCGGGTATTGAAAGTAAAGATCCGCCTTCAGTTTTGCTACAATCCTGAGATTTTCAAGAAAGTCATATTTTTCTGAAATAACATTTTCAAACTCACTAATACAAATGTCCAAGGCATATTTTATGAGAAACAGGAAAAGTCCCCTTTTAGACCCAAAGTAATGAAATATCAGTCCTTTTGATATTCCCGCTTCTTTCACAATGACATCCGTATTCGCTGCCATATAACCTTTTGAAAATTCCTTCAGTGCCGCATCTATAATACGCTGGCGTTTTTCTTCTTCCATTGCCATAAGCTTGTGTTCCTTAATATCATACTCTTTGACAAACTCGGAATCATCAACCTTTCTTGCCAATTTTATCACCTCATTTATAAAACTCCATTGACTACAAGTCAATCTATAAATATAGTATAGCACTCATTGACTTAAAGTCAATGAGTATGTGTAAATTTTTTTAAGTTTAATATAATCTGTATTATATTTTTTCTCTGTTGGAACATATCTATTCAGTGTCCCCATCAAAAGATAGCCATTGTTATAAGCTTCGTTAGTGAACAATATATTACTAACATCCAAATATCATAGATTTATGATTAGTAGACCATATAAAAATATGGTGAGAGTATCGTAAAATCTAAATATGGTCTTTTGCTATTAATTTCATAGAATTATAATTTGAATATTAAACAAAATAATAAGGTGATATTAAGAATAAATTCTTATTTTAGGAGGTAACAATTACTATGAGTGAAAAAAAAGATCCTTCTGTTTCAAGCCAGCAAGAGAAGGAAAAGAAGGCTAATAATTCTGGAGTTAAACATAATAAAAAAACACATAAAAAAGACTGATATTAAGACTAAATTTTAAAAACTAAATGTAATATTTTTAAAGAGCTTGGTATTGATAACTAACACCAAGCTCTTTTTCTTTTTTTAGTTAAGCTATATCTGCCTTTTTATAATATAATACACATAAAGCTATTCCTACTGCAAAAGTAATTACCCCTGCTAAAATACTTACTTGTGGAATAATAACCATACTAGCAGTTATTGGTTCTGTACTATTGTATTTATCAAGGGGTACCACTGGAATCATAGTTAAAGTTGATGGTATAACAAAGAAATATTCGTTGTCTAAATTAAATGCAACTACGTCTAATATCCAAAGAGAAACACCATATATAATTGGGACTATTAAATTTCTACTTAAAGATGCGATAAGTACAGTAATAGGTACTAGAGCTGATTGAAACATTATTATATAGAAATTTACTTTTAAGTAAGTGAAAATTATATTATTAGTTAAGTTTTCATGAGGTACAGTTAACCCTAAAACTATAGTTAAACAAAACTTAAATATATAAACTGCAGCTATAATAATTATAGTTACAATAATTTTACTCATAAATATTTTAGTTCTAGTTGTAGGATATGAGTACAACTCTCTGGCCGTATTATCTGTAAATTCTCTTGAAACTAAAGATGCTGCTACAACTACAAATACAAGAATAAAAGTAAAAGATGAGCTTATCTGCTCTCTAAACATATATTTATTCCAGTTTAGAATAATTCCATTATTTTCTTGAACCAAAAACAGTAACGGAAAGATAGCACATACTCCAAGCAATGTTGGAAAAAACCTTAGTCTTTTAATCTTTAAAAATTCACAATATATCATATTAAGCATTTTTAACCCCTCCAGTAAGTTTTACAAAATAATCTTCAAGAGTATCCACCTTAACATTTAATTCTTCTACATCAACATTATTATTTATTAAAACCTTTGATATTTCAGACGTCTTATCTAATTTTTCATAGACCCTTATAATATTTCCTTCCGATATTTTATAATCAAATATACCCAACTCTTTTTCTAAAATAACAGCTGCCTTTTTATCATCCTTTACTCTTATATTTACATAATGCCTATTTCTCTTTTGCATTTCTGAATACTCTATTTCTTCCAGCAGTTCACCTCTATGGATTATTCCAATCTTTGTTGCTAGCTGTTGAATTTCTCCTAATATATGACTAGATATAAGAATAGTTATCTCTCTCTTTTTACATAGATCAATTAATGTTTCTCTAATGGATTTTATCCCCAGAGGATCTAGTCCATTTGTTGGTTCATCTAATATAATAAACTCTGGTTTGTGAAGTATAGCTCTAGCGAGTCCTAATCGCTGCTTCATTCCTAGTGAAAACTTCTTTATGGTTTTCTTTTTTATTTCCTTTAGATCTAATCCAACAATATCTAAAGCCTCTTTTATATATTCCTTATTTTCTATACCCATCATTCTTCTGTGTATCTCTAAATTTTCTTCTGCTGTAAGATTAGGATAAAACCCAGGTGTTTCTATTATAGCTCCAATCTTCCCATAAATATCTCTTGGAAAATGGCTTTCACCGAACAACTCAAACTCTCCCTTTGAAGAATTTATAAGTCTCATTACCATTTTTAAAGTAGTAGTTTTTCCTGCTCCATTTTCACCCAAAAATCCGTATATTTCACCTTTATTTATCGTCATATTTAAGTTATCTACAACATTAATATTTTTATAGGTTTTAGTTAAATTATAAGTTTTTAATATATGCTCCACGTCTTCGTTACCTCCAAATTAAATTTTAATAAGCAAAAGGACTATACTCTTAATATAAAGCATAATCCTTACAATCCATTTACTGATTTCTTACAAATTTCTTAAATACAACTAAGCAAATCCGCCTCAAATCCAAACCTAGACTTATCCCCCCGGAATATATTATTAACTTTCTTAGATGCCGAGCCTTACAGATAACTAAAGATTATTAATAGATGGGAAGATATGCCCATATTAATACTGATCTTAAGTCACTACTTTATTGGTTTTATCTATAGGCAGCGAAAAAGAAAAGGTCGTCTTTTGGTACGGTATACTAGTTACTTCAATTTCACCATTTTGTTTTTCTACTAGTTTCTTAACTATAGTAAGTCCTATTCCACTGCCTTGTAATTTTCTATTTCTTGATTTTTCAGCAGTATATAATCTTTCAAAAACATAGTTAATATCCTCTTTAGGTATTCCCTTACCTTTATCCCAAACATTAATATACACCTTATCCTTATATTGCTTCACATCAATCCCTATAATCTTGCCATCTAAACCATACTTTAAGCTATTAGAAACCAAATTATTTAAAATCCTATTTATTGCTTTTTCATCTCCTAAAGCGTAGATATCTTTATCTGGAATATTAAATACAGGCTCTATACCATGCTGAATGAAATCACTGTAAAATAAGATTACATTTTGTCTTATTATCTCTGACAGGTTAACTCTTTTAATTTCTAGCTTTGAATCATTGGATTCAATCTTAGATAACTGAAAAAACTCTTCCATTAAATCTTTTAAATTATTACCTTTTTTCTCTATGATTTCTATATATTCTTTTTTCTCCCCTTCATTTATATTGCGATCTTTAATGAATTCTACATATCCCAGTAACGAAGTTAAAGGAGTTCTTAAATCATGTGAAATATTAGAAATCATCTTTTTTCTATCTTCTTCATAATTTTTATTTAAATTTAATACCTTTTGAAATTCATCAATAAGCATATTTAAATTAATAACCAATTTACTAACAGCCTTATTATGGTTCTGTAATCTAACTCTTTGATTAAAATTTCCTAACACAATTTCACTTATAATTTCTGATATATTAAAAAGCTTTCTGTTTTGATTAATTATAATCCCAATAAGAAATACTATTATTACAATTAAAGGAATATATATCATTTTCCATCACCTAACTTATATCCAATACCCCAAACTGTTAATATATACTTAGGTTCATTAGGGTTATCTTCTATTTTGCTCCTAAGTCTTCTTATATGAACCATTACGGTGTTATCATCTCCTATATACTCTTCTCCCCATACGCTATTAAAAATCTGAACCTTCGTAAAAACTTTATTTGGATTTTCAAAAAACAGCTTCAATATCTCCATTTCCTTAGCTGTAAGATTAATCTCTTGCTCGCCCTTTGTAACTACATATTTTTCTAAATTAAAGCTTATATTTCCTTGTACTATAATGTTTTCCTTCTTCTTTTCAGTATCAAAATACATACATCTTCTTAGCTGAGCTTTTACTCTAGCTATCAATTCAGCCACTGAAAAAGGTTTAGTCATATAATCATCTGCACCAAGCCCTAAACCTATGATTTTGTCTGTTTCCTCTCCTTTTGCTGATAGTATGAGTATAGGTACGGTACTCTTTTCTCTTATCCTTCTCATAACCTCTATACCATCAACATAAGGAAGCATTATATCCAATAATACAATATTGAACTTATTACTTTCGAATTCCTCTAATGCCTTTTTACCATCAAAAACTGAGGTAACTTCATACCCATCTCTTATCAAAGCTTTAGATATTAAACTATTAATTTCTTCATCATCTTCAACTACTAAAATTTTTATATTTTCCACAGTTATCACCTCTATGTAATTATACCATATTTGACAATTTTTAATAATATTTTACTTTTCTTTCTTGAATAAAGGAGTTAACTAAGTGCAAAGCCAAAAGCCTGAATCCAGCTTAGGATACAGGCTCATATAATATATTGTCTATTATTTTTCATTAAATTTATAGTTTCCCATCCATACAATCAGCTATGTTTATGCTTTAGCTTCTATATCTGATAAAACCTTTGGTAGCGCTACATTACACTCTACTTATCTTCATAAATTTGAAATCTATCTATATATTTTACCATTCGCTCTGTTATATCAGTTAACTGCTCAGCTGAACTTGCTATTTGTTGCGAAGAAGCACTTATCTCTTGAGAAGAGGCTGATATTTCTTCTACAGAATATAAAATATTCCCTGATGCAGAAGATATGTCTTTAGTATCTTCAATTATCTTTTGCTTTTCTTCATTAATGACAATTATGTTATTGTGTATATCACTAATTTTAGGAAAAATTCCTTCTATATAGCTTATAACTGTCTTAAGACTATCTGTAGACCTACCAAGCTTTATCATCTGATTATTAAGCTTATCGTTCATATCATCTGATGTCTCAGTAATCAAATCCCCCTCACGTAAGACAACTTCTATCAAAGAAGTTATGTTCTGTGCTGAGTTCTTTGATTGTTCTGCTAGTTTCCTTATTTCTTCTGCAACCACTGAGAATCCCTTTCCTTTTTCTCCAGCACTTGCAGCCTCAATAGCCGCGTTTAGAGCAAGTAACTCCGTTTGATCTGCAATACCATTTATGATATTGGTTATTTTACTGATTTCGTTTAAGTGTATACTAAAGCCTTTTATTTTATCTCTTACATCATCAAAAGATATATTTACATCTTTAATTGATTCTTCAAAATTGACTAAGTCCTTATCACTTTCCTGTGCTTTATTATTTATAATCTCAACCTCAGAATTTAACCTCTCAGCCAATGATGAAATTTGATTAACTTTCCCTCCGAAGTTATCTAATATATTACTTATAACTGACATTTGTTCCGACTGTACACTTAAGTTTCTTGCACCATCTTCAATGGATTCAGCAACCGATTCGGAACCAACTGCTAGTTCTTCTGATATTGCTGATAGATTTTCTGTCTGCCGACTTACTCTATTTGAGGTTACCCCTATATCTTCAATAATTTTTTTAATATCCATCCTAACTTTATCAATATATAGAGCGATATCCTCAATTTCGTCTCCACATTTAACACTTATTGGAGCTGTTAAGTCCCCTTTAGACATTCTATCAAGTCCATGTTTAATTTTACCTACATTTAATGATATTTTCTTTGATAAGTGAAAACTCATTAAGGCAGTTAAGATGGATATAATAAAAGCTGTAGCTATAAGACTTACATACATAATCTTTTTGGTATATGTATGTAGATGTACATCTATATCTGCTCCTACAATAGCTATAATCTCATCTGAAGAGTTTTTTATAGGTGCATATCCAGATATAAGTACACCATCTCTATCTTCTACAGGGTTTTTTGAATAAGTTATTTTTCCTCCAAATGCCTCAGACATTTCTTTTTCTAAATCGTACTTTTCTCCAATATCGTCACTTTCCTTTATATTTGCATCCACTAAAGTGTAAGCACTGTCATCTTCTCCCTTTCCTAAAATATACAAAAATTTTACATCTGTATCATTTTTATACGTCATGAGAGAATCCTTTATTTCTTTATATTCCTTACTGTCCATAGACTTACTTTTTATAACCTTGTCTACCTTATCACCATCAATAGAACTCACTGCTTTACTAGCACAGCTTGCCACATTTTCTTGTATCTTTAAAAATACATGCCTAAAGATAAATAAATTAGTTGTAAACAGTATAATCATTGAAATAACAAATATTAACCCTACTCTTTTTAGTATTTTAAAGCCTAACTTTCCCATAAACCTTATATGATGCAGGTAACTACATCAATATTCCCCCCTTCGAATATATAGTATTAAAAAAGGCCTGAATTTTAACAGACATTATTATGACGTCTGTGCAATAAATACAGGCCGGTTGCACCATTAACTCAAAGCTTTCAAGGTACCCATTTACAGAAAGCTCTTCATCGTTTCCATATAATTTAATTTTAAGTAATATAAACCATAAACATATTACCATATAAGGCTTTAATTTTCAACAATTTTTGTGATTTTCAAGCATACTATCACATTATGTAATATCATTAGTTCTGCTTCTATCATAGCTCTTACTGAAACCCTTTATTTTAAATATCTACCATCATATTTCTCATGGAAAAAAGTTTTAAATTCATGCTAAATAAAAAAAGCCGAAGAATATCCAACGTATATTCTTCAGCTTTTGCTTTACTCAGTTGTAAATGGTAATAATGCTATGTTTCTTGCTCTCTTTATAGCATCAGTAACTGATCTTTGATGCTTAGCGCAAGTACCGGAAATTCTTCTTGGAAGAATCTTTCCTCTTTCAGTAACATATTTTCTTAGTTTATTTATATCTTTGTAATCTATAAATTCAACTTTATCCATGCAAAAAGCACAAACTTTTTTTCTTGCTCTTCTCATTTTAGCTGAATTTCTTCTTCCGCCTTCTCTATCTGCCATGCTTATCCCTCCTTACCTCTCTAGAATGGGATATCTCCATCATCTACTGGAGTTATATCCTGTCCATATGATGTTTCTTCATTACCAAATCTTCCAGAATGATTGTCATTGAATGATGGTGCTGCAGACTTATTCTCACTTCCCCATTCAAGGAACTGAACTTCTTCTGCAATAACCTCAGTGACATATCTTTTGCTACCGTCTTTGGCATCATAACTTCTTGTTTGAATTCTACCGCTAATACCTATAAGTTTTCCTTTACTCATATAGTTTGCTGTAGATTCAGCCTGTTTTCCCCATACTACTATAGGAATAAAGTCGGCTTCTTTTTGTCCGTCTTTAGAAAATTTTCTATCAACGGCAATTGTAAAGGTGGCAACAGCTGTACCAGACCCTGGAGTAAATTTTAACTCTGGATCCTTGGTTAATCTTCCAATTAGAACAACTTTATTCAATTAAAACACCACCTAATTTTCATTCTTAACTATTATGTGTCTTACAACAGCATCTGATATTCTGAAAACTCTGTCTAACTCTTTTGGTAATTCAGGGTTAGCAGTAAAGTTTACTAGAGTGTAATATCCTTCGTTAACTTTGTTTATTTCATAAGCAAGTTTTCTCTTACCCCAAAAATCAACGTTTTCGATTACTCCTCCACCATTTTCTATTACGCCCTTAAATTTTTCAACGCTAGCTTTAAAAGCTTCTTCGTCTAATGAAGGGTGTAATATGAATATAGTTTCATACTTTCTCATTAGATTTCACCTCCTCCCCTTGGACTGACGGCTGTGATTTTTCACAGCAGGGACTACAATTCTGTATTTTATCACGAATTAAGTGAAAAAACAACATATTTTTTCTAAATCTAGTCCGTATTAACATAAAATAAATTTTTCAAGTGATTTTATACTAAAATCGGCGGTCAAGAGAAATATTACTATATATTTTTATATTTCATTAAATAAAATGCTTGATTATACTAACAATAATTATAGGAACTAAGAATTGTTCATAGAAGAATTTGATGCACAATTATAAAAATTAAACTTGGGAGGTGATTTTTATGGATTTAAGTACTATTAAAAAAGTTGAAGATTTAACTATTATGAGCGATGTAAATAGGCGTTTAGAACAAGGCTGGCTACTTATAGGTACATATGCTAATAATTATGACCATTTTTCTTATCCAAGCGAAAATACTTTTCACTATGTACTTGGTCTTCCTGACGGAACTGAATATTTAGAAACTCCTCTAGATACTAACTATGATGATCCGGATAAACTGACTACTTTATAATATCAAACTAAGAATGATCCTATAACATTAAGTATTGACTCAAGATACTGCAAAGCAGATTTTGTCAGCATCCCGAAAACAAATTGTTAACGATTTGTTTTTGTTCTTGTAAATATTTTCATAAAGATCTTTCTATTAAAGATTTTTAATTGTAAATAAAAAGGTCCACTAGCATTGAATTTGCTAATAGACCTTTTTACTTTCTATATTCAGCTAGCAGTAAATCAACCATTTTTCCATAACTCTCTACTCCCTCTTCTTCACCATTAGATTTCAAATAACTATTGTTAACATTATTAGCAGACTCTTGAACCTTACCTTCATACCGGGACCAAAAATTATCATTATATACAAGATCTCGTTTTACTCCCTTGGAATATTTTTCGGTCAATTGCTTATATTCTTCTATATTCTTTTCAGCCAAGGCATTCATAGAATTAATAAGTGCAAGTATTAATCCTGAATATTGAAAGTCCACATCTGGATGCATTGTACAGGCTAAATAAGCAATATAATTAGCTTCATCTTCCCTGGCAAAACCTCTTTGATGCGCCATTTCATGGGCTGCGGTAAACGCAATATCAAAATCTGGTATGTTAGTATTAACATTAGGCTCCCCTGTATAAGGCATATAAATGCCTGTAATTCCTGTATAACTCATTTTTTTAGATAGTAATATTGGTTTTGGCGGCCCGTATTTACCACTTAGCTCTGGATAAATCGCAGAAGCTTTTTCATATCCTTTGATGGCACGCTGTAGAGTATCTCTATATCCACCAGGAATTGTCATTACTCCTTGAGAATTTTCTTTTACTTTTTCTCTTAAAATATTAGTTCTTTTTATAAGACTATCACATAAATTATAAAGTTCTTTTTCTGAGGACTTCTGTATCTTAAGTCCTGCTATTTTATCAAAGGGTAATCTATTATAGTTAAAACCCCATAATAGCATAAATAGAACATATAAGGATGCTAAATACAATGTAACGTTTATCGATTGCTCAAAAAAACCACCTTTTTTAATTTTAATAATAAGTGTTATTAAGAGCATCAGCAAAACAATTAGGAGAAAAAACACTAAAAATTCAGCTACAGAAAATGGAAAAATACTTGTAATAAAACTTAGTGATTGTCTTGTTACCTTATTGAGAGAATTAGAATAATACTTTTCAATAATCTCTGGATGCCCTCTAACCATAGTATTAAACACTATAGTTAGATAGGCAAATATTATTATAATGATTTTTACTTTCCCTTTATTCTTCATAATTTAAAACCTCATAAACTGTTACAAATTTAAAAACACAATTACAATGTACCATATATATTATAATTATGTTTCTTGCAATCTAACTTTATTCTACTTTATTTGCGTAACAGTCATTATACTATTCTCCAACCTCACATAATTCATGTGAATTTCTATTTATTATTAAGTGACTATTAACATTTTAATAAAATATCATTAAAAATAATATTTGAATTATTAAATAATTAACAGATATTTAATTAGTTGTATTTTTATGGAAATGATAGTATAATCTTTATATAAGTTAGAATTTTCTTGAATTTGAATTATGATTTCAGGAGGTGTTGCAAAACCTTAAAAACATCTTGAAATTGAGCAGCATAAGACTATTCTATTAAAAGACGTAAAGTAAAATCAAATTTATTAAGGGGGGTTAAAATGAGCGATAATAATGGTACTCCGAAACATGAAGAGCTCGAGCGTGGTCTTGAGGAAAGACATATTCAGTTAATTGCTATTGGAGGAACAATCGGCGTAGGCTTATTCTTAGGATCAGCAACAGCTATTAAAATGGCTGGTCCAGGTTTACTTTTATCTTATGCACTTGGTGGTATTGTAATATTTTTTATTATGCGTGCTTTAGGCGAGGTTGCCGTTGAAGAACCTGTTGCAGGTTCATTTAGTGCTTATGCCAATAAGTACATCAGTCCTTTCTTTGGGTATTTGACTGGATGGTCCTACTGGCTTATGTGGGTTACTATTTGTATGGCAGAAATAACAGCTATTGGTGTTTACGTTCACTTCTGGGTGCCAACATTCCCTGCATGGTTGTCTGCCTTGATAGCAATTGGTGCAATGACTATAGTAAACATGATTGCTGTTAAACTATATGGTGAATTTGAATTCTGGTTTGCAATTATTAAGGTTGTTACTATAATAGTTATGATTATAGTAGGTATACTTTTAATCGTTTTCGGAATTGGTAATGGAGGCAAACCAATAGGTATTTCAAATCTTTGGACTAATGGTGGATTCCTTCCATTTGGCTTAGGAGGAGCTGCTAAGGCTCTAGTAATGGTTACATTTGCATTCTTAGGTGTTGAACTTATTGGTATAACAGCAGGTGAAGCAAAGAATCCTGATAAAGTTATTCCATCAGCTATAAATAAGGTTTTCTATAGAATCTTAATATTCTATTTAGGAGCATTATTTGTAGTTATGTCACTTTATCCATGGAATCAATTAGGAACAATAGGAAGTCCGTTTGTTATGACATTCAGCAGATTAGGTATAGTGGCAGCAGCTGGTATTATAAATTTCGTTGTGCTAACAGCAGCAGCATCTTCATGTAACTCTGGAATATATACTTCAAGCCGTATGCTCTACAATCTATCTTTACAAGGGGTAGCACCAAAATCTTTCTCTAAGATTAGTAAATCAGGGGTTCCTTTTAATGCCCTCTGGACCTCATCAGCTTGCATGTTAGTGGGAGTTGCTCTTAACTTCTTGCTTCCAGCAAAAGCATTTGGTATTGTTACTAGCGTTTCAACAGCTATAGGAATATTCGCATGGGCTGTTATAATATTTGTTCAGATGAAATATAGAAAAATCATTGGTGTTGAAAGAGTAAAGAAACTAAAATTCCCTATGCCATTTTATCCATATGGAAACTATATATGTCTAGCATTTATACTATTCGTTGTTATAGTAATGTGCTCATCTATTGATAATTTGATATGCTTGATAGTTGGAGTAGTATGGCTAGCTTTACTAACTATAGCATACTTTGCGTTTGGTTTAAAAAATAAAATTAAATCCCTTGATTAATTAAATTTTGAAAAAGGATATTTTCTAGCATGAAGAGAGCCCCGTTAAGTAGAAACAGTGTAGAATACTGTTATAAAATCTACTTAGCGGGGAGCATACATAGATTTGTGTAAATCAAATCTATGTATGCTTTTTTTATGTATGTATAGCTGGTATTTATGGGAATAATAACCACAATGGTTTATGAAGGGAGAAAAAGAAATGAAACAATTACAAATACCAGATATAGATTTAAATAAAGAACTAAATAAATGTAAGAGTATGGAGGATTTAGTTGGAAAGAATGGGCTAATGCAACGGTTATTTGGCAACATAATTCAGCAATTCTTAGAGGCTGAGATGGAAGAACATCTCGGTAGAGAGAAGTATGAGAGAGAGAACAATGATAATAAGAACTACAGAAATGGCTATAGTAAGAAGAATATTAGAACCAGCTTCGGAGAAGTTGATGTAAGTGTGCCAAGAGACCGAAAATCAGAATTTGAGCCTAGGATTGTGAAGAAATATGAAACAGTTTGTAATGAGCTTGATAAAAAGGTTATAGGTCTATATGCAAGAGGCATGTCTGTGGACGATATTAAATCAGAAATTGATGAACTTTATGGAGTTGATATATCTCCTACGATGATTTCAAAAATAACAGATAAGGTTATCGAAACGGCTATCGCCTGGCAAAATAGGTCGTTAGACCTTGTATACCCTATAGTTTATATGGATGCTATTCATTTTAAGGTTAAAGAAGAACATAGGATTGTAAGTAAGGCTGCATACATTTGTATGGCTTTAGATACTAAGGGTTATAAGGATATACTTGGTATTTGGATTGGAGAACAGGAAGGAGCTAAGTTCTGGTTATCAGTTTGTAACGACCTTAAAAATAGAGGGGTAAGGGATATACTAATTGCCTGTATGGATGGTCTTAAAGGTTTGCCTGATGCTATAAAAGCTGTGTTCCCTAATGTAAGTATACAAAACTGCATAATACACCAGATTAGAAATTCTATAAGATATGTAGCTTCAAAGGACAGTAAGGCTTTTATGAAGGATTTAAAATCTGTATATCAAGCAACAAGTGAGCAAATAGCTCTAAATTCCCTTCAAACTTTGGAAGACACTTGGGGAGAAAAGTATTCAATAGTTATACAGTCTTGGAAGAATAACTGGGAGAACTTATCTACATATTTTGCTTTTCCACCAGAGATTAGAAGAATAATATATACTACAAATGCTTTAGAGGGATTCAACAGGCAGCTAAGAAAATTTACTAAGATTAGAACATCATTCCCTACGGATGATTCATTGATGAAAGCTCTATATTTAGCTACAGAGCAGATTATGAGAAAATGGACTTCGCCGAGTCAGAACTGGTTCTTAACATTAGCTCAACTTAGTATAATGTTTGAAGATAGGCTTGAACAATATATCTAAAAAGCTACGCTTGTACTTTTTTGAATAAAAGAGAATAATAATGAAAAAATTACAAACAATACTAACAGATAAAAGCTATACTACGACATTATCTAGTATTACCACAAAAAGTAAAAATTACTACAGGAATTTTTTCCTATAGTAATTTCCAATTAAGTTAGACCTCATCTATATAATTTTACACAAACCTATGAACGTTCTCACTTAGCGGGGCGATTTTTATTTCATCCTCTACTATACTACTTCCTCTAATCCATCATCTTCGAGGCAAGGTAAAATCAATGCAAAGGTTGTACCTACACCTACCTCACTTGTCACTTCTATTCTACCATTATGTTCTTTAATTATATTGTAGCATACGCTAAGTCCTAGGCCAGTGCCGTTACTTTTAGTTGTAAAAAATGGTGTCCCAATTTTCTTTAAATCTTCATTAGATATACCTTTTCCATTGTCGCTTATCTTGATAAACATTTCATTATAGGCCTCATTGTAACCTGTTTCTATATCAAGCTTCCCATCTACCTTTTGACACATAGCATCTACTGCATTTTTACAGATGTTCAATATAACCTGTTTTAATTGTCCTTCATCACACAATAAATATCGCTCTTCTTTTGATAACCTTACATTTACATTTACGCCTTTTACAAGAGAGGTTGTTTCCACCATACTCTTAACAGATTGGAATATATCAATCATAGAAACTTCAATTAGTTCTGTTTTCCGCGGCTTTGAGAGAAATAAAAATTCACTTATTATCTTATTAATTTCATCAACCTCATCGTTGATTTTTACTGCATGCCTTTGTACATCTTCATTACAGTCAAGTAAGTTTATTAACTGACAGCGACCTTTTATAGTGGTGAGATAATTTCTTGTTTCGTGGACTATAGCTGCTCCCATCTGACCTAAGAGTGCTAGTTTTTCCTGCTGCATCAGTTTTTCCTGCTGTTTCTTAAGTTCTGTTGCATCATTACTTACGCTTATTCCACCAATTATCTCCCCATAAACATTTTTAATAGAAGATATATAAATCATAAGCTCTTTTTTATTTCCTTTAGGAGTAGTTAATGATGCCTCAAAAAATTGGTTATCCTTGTTGCCGCTTAGAGCCAAATCTGGAAGCTCTTTGGCCTCAAAATCAATTAAGTTATTCAGTTCGTCTACATTCATTCCTATAACAGTTTCCTTGTCCATTTCAAAAACTTCAGCAAGTGCATTATTGCATAAAACTACCTTCCTATTCGTATCTATCATAAGTACGCAATTGCTTACAGCATTAAATATAGTCTCCGTTTGAATATGGAGATTTTGGAGCTCTTGTTCCTCTTTTGCCTCTCTCATTATTGAAAAAACGCTATCTCTTATTTTCCATGTATTTATGAATAATTTTTTATACTCTCCATTTGTCATTTTATAAGTTCTGATATTACTGATAACCTTTCCTTCGCTCTCTAGAGCTAAATCAGAAAGAACACGCTCTTCTTTCTCAACCCGAGGAAATTTCTCTAACATATCCAAAGTTGTTAGCCCTATCAGCTCATCTCTGCTACAACTAAAAAGCTCCTCAAATTTTTTGTTTACGTATTCTACTCTAGTATTTAAATCATACTTAAATACTGCCATCGGCAGAGTATCTAATACATCATTTAGAGTTTCACTTAGAGAATCTAGCCTTTTATGTTCAATTTCCAATCTCTCATAAGGATAGATTACGGTACTTATGTAGATACCCTTTAGAAGAAAAACGTATGAAATAATCTTTAATACATGTCCTATTGTCCATGACATTGAATAAACTGAACTATACAAAGTGAAGCACAGCTCTGAAGATATGCTAAGCAGTATAGAAATAAAAATATATTTATAATTTATTATTCCTTTGTCATTTACCTTATTCTTTAACTTGCATAAGCCTATAAGGTAAATAAAAATAATTAAATACTCTAGAGCTACTTTTGTCGGAGTAACTCCTTGCTCATTCAACAATACTGGCAAATAATCATGATAGGTCTTACTAAGATATGATATGCCAAAAGTAACTGTTAGAATAATAAGCAGACTTATCACCTTGCCTAATTTTAGTTTTGTTGTTCGTATCGAAATATACAATACTACAGCCTCAAATAATCTTCCTAATATCCAATATATTGTTGATAAGTCAAAATGTGTACCATAAGATATATCTAATTTCAGAAAATAAAAGGTGTGAAGTATATCAAATATTCCAACTGTCAGATATCCAAGGCCTAATATACAGTTGCTTGGCACGTTACGGTTATAAGTAAGCCAAACAGCTATAAATATCGATAACGCTGTAAATACACATATTAGCTCTAAAACCGTATGGTAAACTTCTAGATATTTAATCCAACTATTATGAAAAACTTGAGCGAAAATAACAGATAGAACTAGAACTGATATATACTTGATTAATAAGATTTTGATTTGTTGTTTTGAATCATCACTATAACTTTTATATGTATACACTATTAATTCCTCCTATGTAAATCCTCTTCCTCAAATTTCATATTATCATATATATTTCCATATGGCAATTTCTTGTTAGAGCGTGCTAACAATAGCAATCTAGCGTTTTTATTTAAGGATAATTCCTATCTAGAATATTGCATTTGTAAAACTTATGAGCAAAAATCTATCTCAAAAACCCTAACCAAATTGCAACAAAAGACCTGACTTAGCAGTTATACTGAGACAAGTCTTTTGTTGCATTTTAAATAAATTTAAAAATGACCTAAACCATGATATAGTCAATTTATTTTTCATGATATGGTAAAATTAACCTTTTTGACGTTGATTTTTAAAATACTTTTATAGCTGTTTTATGCGGTATTCCACTTAAAAATTTAGCACTTTCATCTAAAACTCTTAAGCCATATCCTGATTCTTTTTCAGCAGAATAGAAAACATTTAAACCATCGATTTGAGTAAAGTTTCTCATTTCCACCTCATTAAACTTTGCTTTTTTACCTTGAAGTCCAGATTTGTATTCTCCTTTAGTAACTTTTCCCGAAAGAATATCAAAACACTTAATCTCTTTCCATTCGTCATTTATTTCTTGATAAACTCTACCTATGTGATCTGAAGAACTTATTAATACGTAATAATCAGTATCAGATTTAAATTCTGCTGTTTCATCAATCTTTACTTTGTCATCTTTACATAGTCTATTTGCTAAATTTATATCGGCCTTACCACTTATAGATAAATTATTTTCTTTTTGAAATTGTTTTATCGCTGATATAGTATCATAGCTATTTAAATTTCCATCTACTTTTAGGTTATAACCTAAAGAGATAAGTTTTTTTTGAATATCTAAAGGTATTGGACTAAATCCATTATTATCATCTACAGAAGCAGAATAATTGTTATTAACATAATTCAGCAAAGCTTCAGCAGTTCTAGGCCCAAAAACTCCGTCAGCACCTACCCCTACCTTTTTTTGTACACTTTTAATAGCATTTTCTGTACTCTTTCCATATATACCATCTTCAGCAATTTCAGCTCCAAAATATAGATTTAAGGTCTCTTGAATATTTTTAACAATAGCCCCTTTTTCATTTAACTTAATATTTACTTTAGAAAAATCATTATAATTATATGTAGTTGGTTTAGTTACTTTAGTAGTTTTTTCTTGCTGTGCATCCACAGTTTTTTTCCCTAAAGTTATTTTAGATTCTATATTTTTTTGAATACCCACAGATACTAGACTAAATTTACTATTATCTTTTAATGAAGCATTATTAACATAATCTAGTAAAGCTTTAGCTGTCTTTGGTCCAAAAACCCCATCAGCACTTATACCTAACTTTTTTTGTACACTCTTAACGGCATCTTCTGTATGCTTTCCATATATCCCGTCTTCGGAAAGTCCAGCTCCAAAGTATAAATTTAAAGCTCCCTGTATGTTTTTAACAATGACTCCTTTTCCATTTAACTTAATGGTTACTTTAGAATAATCATTATAGTTGTATGTATCTGGTTTAGATATCTTACTATCTATTACTTGCTGTGCATGTACAGTTTTGCCTCCTAAAGCTACTCCAGTTACTATAGATGCTGCTACTAATAATTTTTTTGTGCTCTTCATAAGTTGCTCCTCCTTAAAACGCATTACTCATAATATTTTTTCCGTTCGACAATTTTATCATATTATCTGTTGATTTTATTATATCCTTGTCTACTGTTAGTTTTGCAGATTGCAAAGGTCACATTTCATAAGTAAAAAAGTCACAAAAAAATAGGGACTAAAGTCCCTTAAGATTGATTATCTATATTCATTTATGTAATATTCTTCAATATTATTTTGTATTGCAAGAATTGTCGCCTGAACTCGATCACTTACATTTATCTTTTTAAAAAGATTCGTAGCATAGTTTTTAACTGTTTTTTCAGAAAGATATAGTTGTTGTCCAATTTCTTTATTACTAAGTCCTTTGGAGATTTTAATAAGCACTTCAACTTCTCTTTTTGAGAGATTATCTAAAACACTTAGCGTCTTCTCTTCTTTAATTTTTATATGTGAAAAAAGAATGGAAACTAATGATTTATCAATATATTTTTCACCATTATACACTAATCGGATTGCATTTACAATCTCTGTTCCTGCAGAATCCTTAAGCATATACCCATCTGCTCCAATTTCTATTGCTGTATTAATAGTCTTTCTATCATTTTCAACAGTTAGCATTATGACTTTAGTATTAACTCCCTGATCCCTTATATTTTTAAGAGCCTGAATACCATTCATTATGGGCATATTGCAATCTAAAAGAACAATATCTATCTGATGCTCCGTTAAAAGCTTCAGAGCCTCTTCCCCATTTTTCGCATCAAAAGCAATAACCATATCATCTTCAAAGCCTATAATTCTCTTTAAACCCTGCCTTATTATATCATGATCATCAGCAATTAATATTTTAATTACCATTTTTTTCATTCTTTATCACCTCTCGATTGATTGGAAGCTTAATGGTATAGGTGGTGCCTGTCCCCTCTGCAGATCTAATTTGAACTTCACCCTGAAGCTGATTCACTCTATCTAAAATGCTAATAAGTCCATAGGAAGATCCCTGTGTTTTTACTGTCTTTAAAGTTTCCTCTACATTAAATCCAATACCATCATCAGTTATTATTAATATTAGATATTTTGTACCGTAATCTAGCTTTACTTTTACATGCTTTGCTTTAGAGTGCTTTCTAATGTTGTTGAATATTTCCTGAATAATTCTATATACTGCAATCTGAATAATGTGTTCTATTTCTGTAGTGATAGGCTTTAATTCTAATTTTATATCAATACCTAATTCTTGAGAAATAGCATTTACAATTTGGTAAATAGTTTCACTTAACCCCAAATCATCTAAAGACATTGGTCTTAAATCAAATATAATACTTCTTACTTCCCTTAAAGCTACCTTCGCACTTTCCTTTAAATCTGCCAATTCCTTAAGTCCTTCTTGCAAATTCCTTTGAATGACCATATTACAAATATCAACCTTCATAATTACATTGGCCATATGCTGGGCAGGTCCATCATGAACATCCCTTGCAATTCTCTTTCTTTCATTTTCTTGAGCCTCTAAAACCTTTATCCCAATAAACATTTCTGAATTTTTATCTGCTCCCTCTAATACAGAAAAAATATCTCCCTCCAAACAACCAAGAGCGATACTTATTTGATTAATTATGTTTTCACCGCTCTTAATATTCGTCATTATATCTTTAAGAGCTCTTTCCAAACTATCTCTTCGTTCTCTTAATGATTTTTCTTCATTTTGCTTTGTAAGAAACTTAACTCTTATATTTGACGCTTTTTCATAGGCCTCCTTAATATCACTTTCAGTAAATTTCAAAAAATTTGCAGAGACCTCAACCAGTCTTCTTCTGCAAGCCTTATCTTGCTTTTCTAGTTCATCAACCTCATAAATAATCCTAGTAACATCATTTATAACTTCACCTAATTCAAGCATCAAGTTTTCCTGGTTCCTTCTTATATTATCCACAATATCAAGTATTTGTCCTCTGCTTGAACTTATCTTTTCTATTACATTCTTAATTATTTTATTGATTTCATTAACAGCCAAGTCCATATTGCTAATCATGCCTCCATCTTAATCAAAAATAAAACTTAAACTCAAAAAAATTTTAGATAAAAATCACTAGATTTATAATATACGAAATATTCTCAATTACATCATTCAATATTACTTTTATAATTAAGCATATAACAAAAATTAATATATTCATACTTTACCTACTAATGCTGCATCAAAAAACAAATACTTGTTGACACCAGAAAGAATTAAATACTGAAAAAGTATCTTTTGGTTAAATAAATTTTGATGAGAGATCTACAAAAGGAGGTTCTTTATATTTTACCAATAATTATAATAAAGTATTTTTTAATAAATTGACAAGTATAATTTCTGGAAATGTACTAAATAAAACTATAAGGAAATATAATTCCGACTTAATATAGTCCATTCCCCAGAGTATAAGCTAAGACCACTCGTATAACAAGTATTAGTTGCACAATAAGAAGAAGGTAATTTTATTTACCTTCTCAATTCATAGAATATTTTTTCTTTTAGTATGACAATTCCATACCATTCACGCAATTAAAAGATTTCAAGACCTGTCAGAACCGACTTTAAGAGCATTTAGAGAAATTATTCCATTCATTCGCTAAAAATATTATAACTTACTTTAAGGGCAATATACAATCATTTATGCTATATTATTTTTACTAAAGAAAATATATATATCACTTATTTCCGGTGAAAAATAGCTCAAATGAGCCCTATTTCGCACTAATTATTTCATGCACCGATTTTAATACATCAGAAAAGGATAAATCTTTTTCTTCTTTTTTATGTTTCTTTTTATGCTGTTGATTTAGATTTTTATTTATTTGTACTTGTGTTATTTTTGCTATTTTACCTATCCCCATAGTTATCGCTCCCCCGATTTAACCATTTTTACATATTATACCATATATGTAAAAATAATTAAATCGTTGAATGATTTGCAAATAAACAAGCACCTGGAATTAACCAAGTGCTCTTCACGCCATATGAAAATTTATCCGATGACTACCCGCTCTAATACTCCCTCTTATCAAAGAGGGAGTAAAGTGCGGCTACGTCCCTGGATTGGTTCAACTAAGAATCAGGTGGGGTTAAAACCCCATCTGATTCAAGTTTCACTTTATATAACAATCAAGGATAGTTTAATAGGAAGAAAGTCCATCTATCATAAGTCTATAATATTTAAACATAATAGTCGGATTACGCCGTAAAAACACTATGCTTGGTTACTTTGTTTTTTAATAATATAGCTATCTAACTAATTAAATGGCAAACATCTTAAATCAATCTAAGCCAAGAATAAAAAATTATTCTTGGCTCTTTATCATTTGTAAATATAGTAAACTATTAACCCATAAATTTAGCAAGGTCAGCCTTAGCATCTCCGCTTATTAACTGAAGGTTAAAGTTATCTTGTAACACTTTTAGTACCCCAGGAGTTATAAACTTAGGTGCACTTGGTCCTACATGGATATTTTTAACTCCAAGGCTAAATAATCCAAGAAGGATAGCAACAGCTTTTTGCTCAAACCATGATAATATTATGCTTAATGGTAAGTCATTTACTGTACATCCAAAAGCTTCTGCTAAAGCTAAAGCAATTTTAACTGCTGAACCTGAGTTATTACATTGTCCAAGGTCAATATATCTTGGAATGTCTGTTCCAGGTACTGTTCCATAATCAACATCATTAAATCTGAACTTTCCGCAAGATGTTGTTAATAGTACTGCTTCCTTAGGAAGTGCTAAAGCTAAATCTCTGTAATAATCTCTTCCTTTTGTTGGAGCATCACAACCAGCTATAACAAAGAATCTCTTTATCTTGCCAGCCTTAACTGCTTCTATTATTTCTGGTGCTATGCTTAATACTGTATTATGGTGGAAACCTGTTGTAACAGTCTTATCTGAATCTTTATTAACAACTTCTAGTGATAATGCTTTTTCAATGATTGGACTAAAGTCATCATTAACTATCTTTGCAACTCCTTGAAGTCCTGCCGTTCCATAAGTCCAGAATCTGTCTCCATAAGTTCCTGTAGTTATTGGCATTAAGCAGTTTGTTGTTCCAAGTATTGCTCCTGGGAACTCTTCAAATAACTTTCTTTGGTCATACCATGCTTTACCTACGTTACCTTTTAAATGAGAGTATTTCTTAAGTTCTGGGTATCCGTGAGCTGGAATCATTTCTGAGTGAGTATATATGTTAATTCCTTTGCCTTCTGTTTGCTTTAATAGTTCTTCTAAAGCATAAAGATTGTGTCCTGTTACTAATATGCAGTGACCTTCTATTTTATCTTGGGATATTGTAACTGGAGTTGGAACACCTAGTTTTGCTGTATGTGCTCTATCAAGCACGTCCATTATTTTAACTGCAGCACTACCAACTTTTAAAGCCATTCCTACGTTTTCTTCTAAACTAAAGTTTGAGTTTGTAAGTGTTGTATATAATGCTTCATGTGTAATTTGGTTTACTTCTTCATCGTAAACTCCAAGCTCTCTTGCATGAGTTGCATAAGCAGCTACACCTTTAAGACCAAGTATCATTATATCTTGTAAGCTTGCTATATCAGGATTTTTACCACATACTCCAAATTTAGTACAACCTGTAACTGGAGTTTGCTCACATTGGTAACAAAACATTGGATTCGGCTCAACTTTCTTTACTTCTTTAACATCATTATTTGACATATATTTGTCCCCCTTAATTAATTTTTACTTATTTAATTATGATTTTATTTACTTTTAGTATTGTTACAATCTCACAATATTGTTTAGTTGTTCCTTCTCTTATTACTGTTTTCATATATAATATACCACATTATCCAAATTAACTCTGTAACATATGTTACAGATATTATCATTTATATGAAATAACCCATCTTTTCTAAAAAATAAAAGAGCATCCCATATTGGATTAGCTCTTTTAATGTTAGCAATGGACTACATACTTTCATACAACGTTACAATCAAATTATAAACCATAAAAAATATTAACAATGAGCACCTTCCGGAACTGAATTTTTCGGACGTTTATTTATCCGATGACTACCCGCTCTAATACTCCTGTTCTTTAAACAGTACGTTTCGAGCGGCTACGTCCCTGGATTGATTCAAGTTTCACTTTATAATCCTAACACCTTTAAAAGATCTTTTGGTTCATTTAAGTTATAATCCGCTTCAATTCCTGTAGTATCTGCTGCTCCCCATACCGCTAAAGCAAAATCCATTCCTGCGCCTCTGGTTGCTTTATAATCTGCTATAGTGTCACCAATATACAATGAATGCTTTGGCTCCATATTTAATATCTTAATAGCTTTTAGTAATGGTTCTGGATGTGGCTTATGATTTTCTGTATCCTCTGCTAAAACAACACTTTTCATATAATTTTGTAGACCTGTTTTAAAGAAATCTATTTCATACTGTTTTTTCATTTTCGAACTAGATATACCACAAAGTATTCCATTTTTATCTAAAGTTTCAATAACTTCATTGAAACCTTCGTATAACTTTGCTCCCTCTTCATATTCATTAACATATTTTACCCACTTAGCATAAGATGCTTCAATATCTTTAAATCCTAGTATCTCTAATGTTTTTTTACCTGTATAAGCTCTATACTTTAATAAATCATTGTATGAAATATCTTGTCCTAATTCCTCTTTAATTAGCTTTTGTAGTGGTATCACATTCATTTTTTCTGTATCTAAAATAGTTCCATCTAAATCAAAGATTATACATTTATATTTCTTCATTCTACTCCCTTTACTCCCCTAGAATTTTATTACCTTGTATCATAAAATCACGATTCAAGTATCTTTCCCGTTCAATCATCCTAAACTTTTACCTCAAACTTTCATAAGTTCACGACAAAAGCATAACAAATATTAGTTCTTAATTCAACATTTAAATAGCATTATATTATTCAAAATTTCAACCTTCAGCTATAGCTTTTCATCTAGAATCTCCTGTGGCAACATCTTTAATGCTTCACTTAATATTTGAATACCGCTTTTCTCTTTTACATATGGCGGCGTAATAAGCTGCTTCCAAATCCTGCTGCCTCTTTTCTCATAAAATAGACCTAATATATGTCTGAGCAGCACATTTGTAGGAGTACCCTTTCTTTCTTCATCCTCAACATATGGAATAAAGTTTTCTATAATTTCTCTTCTTGTAATTTTATTTTCTGTTTTATTTGGAAAGTATTTATCAACCTTTGTTAGAAAAAATGGATTTTCATATGATGCCCGTCCAATCATAACTCCATTTACATACTGTAAATGCTTTTCTATATCTTCCTCTGTTTTAATTCCTCCATTGATTATAATATTCAGGTTAGGAAATCCTTTTTTTAGCTTATAAACTTCTTCATATCTTAATGGTGGTACCTCTCTGTTTTCTTTTGGACTTAATCCTTCTAGGATAGCGATTCTCGCGTGTACTACGAAGTTTTCTACTCCTGCTTGTGAAACTATTTTTATAAAGTTTTCCATATCCTCGTATTTATCAAGGAGAGTTCGACTAAAGGAACTTGGAAGCACATTGTTCCCTTCAATCCCTATTCTATTTTTCACAGTAACAGGCTTCTTCGTAGCTTTCTTCATTGCCAAAACCATTTCGGCAACTAGTTCTGGATATGCCATCAGTACTGCTCCCATCTCATTTCCGGCTACCCTGTCAGAAGGACATCCAACATTTAAATTTATCTCATCGTAATCCCAATCTTCTGCTATTTTAACCGCCTCATAAATTTCATTTGGGTTGCAGCCGGCAATTTGAAGTGCTACTGGCTTTTCATAAGGACTAAAATCTAAAAGTCTTTTTCTATCTCCATTGATTAAACCATAAGTTGTTATCATCTCTGTATAAAGTAGAGATTCCTTAGTTATGATTCTACAAAAGTATCTAAAATGTCTATCAGTTCTGTCCACCATCGGAGCAATACTTACCGTAAAATTATGTGTTTGTTTAGAGCCATCCATTTTCCCACTCCTGTCAATATATTATTGGTTAACTTTTAACTACTACTCTACTCTCAATTTAAAATACATGTCTTTGTATCCTCTTACTTAAAATTCTTTTCAGGAAATTTTCTCAGTTAAATATATTTTATCTAAAAATATATGATGTTATTCAATCAACCTCTTAACATAGGAAATAGTAAATTCGTTGTATATATTATTTAGAATCCTTATCCTTGAAAATATTAAAAACAATCGATAATTAGCATATTTATAGAGCTAATGATTCTAGTTCCATTAGAAAAAATGTGCCTAGAAGGTGTGCTATCAAGTGTAATTAGGAATTTGTTGCAAATTGTAATTTGCACAGGAATGATATATAATAGAGCCAAAATGTTATTACAATTATACTGATTTATAAGAAAATAATTTGGAGGCATGGGTATGGGAAAAATGGATTTTTCAGATTTAGAAGACCAAATTAGAGATACATTAAAAAATACGTTCAACGTTATAGATTTTGCTAAATTAAAAGGTGATATTAATGATAAGGCTAATGACACCTTAAATGAAATAAAAACAAATTTAAAGAATAAATCACAGCATTTTAATGAAAATTTAACAAATAAAACATACAAGCGAATTAGAACTGTTACTAGTATAGCTCCAAAAGATGAAAATAAAGTACAAATGTATATTTCTCAAAAACCAGTTGGGCGAATATCAGGAATACTTTATATGACATTAGGGTTTATAAGTGGAGGAGTATTCGGTGCTCTGTTAATTGCATACTCAATATTCACTTCTTTTTTAAGTGTATTTTCAACGGCTAATTACATTACTTTGGGACTTTTGTTTTCTTTCTTTATATCAAGCATAGCTTTTGCTTTAAAAGGTGTGAATTTAAGAAAAAGGGTAAAGCGTTTTAATCAGTACGTAAAGATTCTTGATAGCAAGTACTATTGTTCCATAGAAGAATTAACTTCTTCTATTAGAAAGAAGAAAAAGTTCATTGTTAAAGATTTAAATAAAATGATTGATTTAGGAATGTTTCCCCAAGCACGTTTTGATGATAAAAAAACCTACTTTATGTTAAATAATGAAGTTTATCAGAATTATTTAGATTCACAAAAGGCCTTTAAGTATCGCAATGAGGCTGAATTAAAAATACAAGTGGAAATAAATGAAGACCTAGATAATCCAGAAAAAAAAGAATTAAGATATGTAATTGAATTGGGGAAAAGCTATATTGAACAGATAAAAAGTGCAAGTGATTCTATTAACAGAGAGGAAATTTCAACGAAATTATATAGACTCCAAAACATTGTAGACCAAATATTTAAATATCTAGAAAATAACCCTCAAAAGTTGCCTGAGGTTAATAAATTTACTAACCATTATCTTCCTATAACTTTAAAATTGGTAAATGCATATAAAGACCTCAATGATCAGCCAGTTCAGGGTGTTAACATAAAAAATGCAAAAAATGAAATCGAAAAAACTATAGATATAATTAATTTTGCTTTTGAGAAGTTAATAGATGATTTATTTGGAGAAGTTGCTTTGGATATTTCTACAGATATCTCTGTGCTTGAAACACTGTTTAAGCAAGAAGGGTTGACTAAAAATGATTTTAAAAAGTAGTATAGAGACCAACAAAGGGGGAATTGAGAATGAATAATGAATTTAAAGATGATATTAATGTGACACCAAGTCTATCCTTTGAGCCTTTTCAGGATGAGACTCCTATGGCTCCTGTAGTTGAGGAAAAGAAACAAGCAGAAGTTCTTGATGATAGTTATTTAACAGAAGATGAAAAGAAAATTGTAGACGAATTTGTAAACAAAATTGATATTACTAACTCCAATTCAATTCTACAATATGGAGTAGGTGCTCAGAAGAAAATTGCAGATTTCTCTGAAAATGCTTTAAATAATGTAAAGACTAAGGACTTAGGGGAAATAGGCGAAATGCTTACTAATGTAGTAGGTGAACTAAAGAATTTTGATGCCGCAGATGAGAAAAAAGGTTTTCTAGGTCTTTTTAAGAAAAGCACTCAAAAAATTACTCATATGAAAGCAAAATACGATAAGGTTGAAGGAAACATAAGTAAAATTTGTGCTGCCCTAGAAAAGCACCAGATACAACTTTTAAAAGATACTGCTATGCTTGATAAAATGTATGAAATAAATAAGGTATATTTTAAAGAGCTATCCATGTATATTTTAGCTGGAAGAAAGAAGCTTTCAAAGTTAGAGAAAGAGGAACTTCCTGCCTTAGTAGAAAGAGCAAAAGCTAGTGGGTTACCCGAGGATGCCCAGGCAACTAATGATTTTGTATCCCTTTGTAACCGCTTTGAGAAAAAGATTCATGATTTGGAGCTAACTAGAATGATTTCTCTTCAAATGGCTCCTCAAATTCGCTTAGTTCAAAATAATGATTCTTTAATGTCTGAGAAAATACAGTCAACCATTGTAAACACTATTCCACTTTGGAAAAGTCAAATTGTGCTAGCTCTTGGAGTTGCTCATTCTAACAATGCAGCTAAGGTTCAAAATGAGGTAACAAATATGACAAATGAGCTTCTACGTAAGAATGCAGAAACCCTTAAAATGTCAACTATAGAAACAGCTAAAGAGTCCGAACGAGGAATCGTTGATATTGATACTCTTCGCCAAACAAACGAATCGTTAATTTCAACTCTTGATGAAGTGCTTCGTATACAAACAGAAGGACGTCAAAAACGTAAAGAAGCCGAAATAGAATTACAAAACATTGAAGAACAATTAAAAA
Organism: Clostridium sp. CS1-1; assembly: GCF_056135525.1. Lineage (NCBI taxonomy): Bacteria > Bacillati > Bacillota > Clostridia > Eubacteriales > Clostridiaceae > Clostridium > Clostridium sp. CS1-1. Next base: position 2,750,783 of record NZ_CM148680.1, read on the forward strand.
ACAAACTATTAAAGCTTAGGCAATAACAAAATAGCTTATACTAAAAGTCCCTTCAGTTTCTATTGTACTGAAGGGACTTTTAAAGTGTGAAAGGCCAGATAATACTCACCAGCGCATTTGCGTTATTTAACCTCCGCCTAGATCAAAAATTTATGCACGTATTCCGAACTCGCCAGTTGAAACACTACTTTTTATTTTACTGCACAACTACTATGCCAAAAATAATAATATATTTCGCTTATTCAATAAAATCAAAAAGCTATTGTACTTTATTGCATTGAAAATTATACTTTTTCATAATTTTTTTCCTAAATACCCTCTTCTAAATCTGTCTTAACTAGTCTATCTATAAAATTTAAATTTTCTTTATCATTACACATATTTCTACCTCCTAAAGTTAATTTTTTATTAGTTGATTGTATAGTGCGCTGATAAATCTGAAGAGGTATAAACTCTTTTAAGCGAAAAAGCTTACTTGCCCCATCTAATCACATCCTTTAAATTCTTATAGGAAATTTCATTATATTTTGTTCATATAATAAAAAACTCCCGCCCCTAAGACTTAATAGTCTTAAGGACGAGAGTTAACCTTCGTGGTGCCACCTTAATTCATCAATATGTTGCCATATTAATCTTTTCGAGTACGGTATTATCATATATACTTATACTCTAGTTCTGTAACGTGAACATACGTCATAATATCACTTTCAAATAAAGATCCATATGAAGCTCCGAGGCTTGTTTCAACAAATTATTCTTTACTCCTTTTCAGCTGCCGGAGCTCTCTTTAAAAGAATCTATTTATTTACTCTTCTCGTCATTGCAATTTTTTATATTATTTTATATTTTACGAAAAAATGCTTATTTAGTCAACATATCTTAAATCTCTTTTATTTTTTGTCATTACTTATTTGTTTGATTTAATAAGCAAAACATGATATTTTTTATCTTTCCACACTGAAGTACTTGATGTTATTATGAGTTATGATCAAAACAGTGTCTATAACACACTAATCTAATTCTATGCTAAGATATCTATACTAACATTCAATTGATACTCTAAAAAACCTTCTTTTTCCTACTTGAACTATATCCTTATCACTTAAAATCAGATTATTAAAGTCTACAACTTTATCTCCATTTATTTTTACGCCGCCTTGTGCTACAAGTCTCTTGACCTCACTTTTTGAAGTTTCTGGACTAAACTTAGTAATAACATTAACTATATTTTCCTCTGGCATTATTTTTATATTTGGTATATCTTCTGGGATTTCATTGTTTTGAAATAAACTTTTAAAGTGTGTTTCTGCTGCCAATGCTTCTTTTTCACTGTGGTATAAGGTAACAACCTCCTTGGCAAGTCTCATTTTTATATCTCTCGGATTAACTTGATCCTTTTCAATCTTCTCTTTTATTTCATCAATTTTATCAGGATGTATATCTGTTGCTAGCTCAAAATACTTTATTATTAGGTTATCTGGTATCTGCATAATCTTTGTGTACATATTATTAGGACTTTCTTCAATACCAACATAATTTCCTAAGCTTTTGCTCATCTTTTCCTTACCATCTATTCCTTCCAGTAAAGGCATAAATATAGCTATTTGTCTTTCTTGTCCGTACTCTTCTTGAAGAGTTCTTCCCATTAAAAGATTAAATCTTTGGTCTGTTCCACCAAATTCAATATCTGCTTTAATAGAAATTGAATCGTAAGCTTGCATTAAAGGGTAGAAAAACTCATGTATTCCAATGCTCAACTGATTTTTAAATCTATTCTTAAAGTCTTCTCTTTCTAGCATTCTTGCTACTGTATACTTTGAAGCTAATTCAATTACATCTTTAAAATTCAACTTTGCTAGCCATTCGCTATTGAACCTTAAATCTGTTTTATCTCTATCCAGTATTTTAAATATCTGTTTTTCATAGGTTTTAGCATTCTCAAGAACCTCTTCTCTTGTTAACTGTTTCCGTGCTTTTGATTTCCCTGTAGGGTCGCCTATCATTCCAGTAAAATCTCCTATTATTATTACAACCTTGTGCCCTAAATCTTGTAGTTGTTTAATTTTTCTTAATACTACCGCATGACCAATGTGTATGTCTGGCGCACTTGGGTCAAGCCCCAGCTTAACTATTAAAGGCTTATTTTCCTTTTGGCATTTTACTAATTTTCCCTCTAATTCTTTTAAATTAATTATTTCAGCAGAGCCTTTTTTTATTATTTTTATTTGATTTTCTACACTTATCATTTTAATTCCTCCTATACTATATAGTTATTTATTTTTTTGTAAAATAAAAAAACTCTCATCCTTATAAACATATAAGGACGAGAGTAATATTCGTGGTACCACCTTAATTTATCAGCATCTCACAATGCTAACCTTTTCAAGTACAATGCCTTAACTAGACATGATACTCTATCATTTTAACGGTCGAAAGGACCCGCCTACAGCCTACTACTTTCAAATTGCGAAAGATTTGGTGTGGTGCTCAGAGATGTATTCGGAACACTCTTCTTTACTCCCTCTCAGCTAACAGGAGTTCTCTGTAAAAGATAAAGATATCTTACTCTTTCTCTTCAAAGCATTTAGAAATTTCAAGTTTTAAATAATACTATCATATATGTATTAATATTTCAATAGATTGATTATTCTTTTTTATTTCAAGTAATTTTGCTACTTTTATAATAATCTTTATATTATACCCATGAAATAGATATTTTAGTATACATATAAAATTCTAAAGAGTGCTTATCTTTTAGATAAGCACTCTAAATTCTATACTTTAAACTTTCTAACCATATTGCTTAAATTTTTTACTAGCTCTGCCTGTTCTCTAGAAGCTTCAGCTACTTTATCCATGCTTAATGCAGTTTCATTTATGTTATTTAATATTTCATCAGAACTTGCTGCTGTTTCTTCAGCTGTTGCAGAAACATTTTGTATGGCATTATTTACTTCTTCTATAGTTTCAAGTACAAATTTTGAAGAGCCTGATATTTGTTTTGTTATATTATTTATAAAGGCAGAATCCTTTTCATACTGTATGCCTGTTTCCACTAAGAGTTCATAATCTAATTTCACCTGATTATTTATAAATTCCAATACTTTTTCAGCACTATTTGAGAGATTTGAGAAAGCATCCTCAACTCCGGTTACGACTTCTTGTATTTTCGATGCCGTAGTAGAAGATTGTTCCGCAAGCTTTCTTACTTCATCTGCAACAACAGCAAATCCTTTTCCCTGTTCGCCAGCTCTTGCAGCTTCTATTGCAGCATTTAGTGATAATAAATTTGTTTGGGATGCAATATTTGCTATAGCTTGTGACATATCTCTAATTTCAGTAACAACTTTGCCGGCCTCAATAGCTTGTTTAATATCTAATAAATTATCATCATTTACATTATTCGCAACAATAATAGCACTTTCCCCTTTGTTTTTTACGGCAATTGCTCTCTCTTGAATCTCTACTGCAGATTCGGTACCATCATTTGCTCTATTAGTAAGATTGTTCGTATTTAATTCAATTTCTTGAGAAGATGCATTAATCTCTTCTATAGTAGCACTTAAATCTTCTGAAGCTTTTGCTACTTGCTCTGCAGACTCATATATGTTTTTCATTTTAACAGAGATTTCTTCGCTAGTATACATTAAGTGTTGTGATGAATTTACAACTTTATCTGTTGTATTTGTTACTTCTTTGATTAGAGTTTGTAAATTCTCTACCATTTTATTATAAGCACCTGCTATTTGTCCTATTTCATCTTTGCTATCTATATTTAACCTTAACGTTAAGTCACCTTCATTACTAGCAAGTTCTTCGAGCTTGTCAGAAACCTTTGATAATCCAAAAATCTTTTTGGACATTACAACAAACACACACAGTATAAAGGTAGTAAGAATTATAATTAAAGCATTAGTAAAAATCATAGCAATATTTAGAGTTTTTTTAGCTTGCTCAGTTTCATTTTGTGCCCTAGTATTCATTTTGTTTTGGAATTCATTTATAGGGTCTGCGATGATTTTTTTGTTAGAATCATAATTATTATCAAACATTAATACCCTCGCCTTTTGTAAGTCCCCAGCAGTTACTGCCTTCATAGCAGCATCTTCTGTTGCAATTAAGGCGTCTGAGTTGTGCTTTGCTTTTTCTATTAAGTCCAATTCCTCCTTTGGCGCATTTAATTCTTTTAATCTTTGAATAACTTTATCACGAGTTTTAGTTTCATTAACCTCTTTCCAGTAATTATCATAGTGTTCCTTTTCACCAAACTGAACATATCTTCTTGCCTCATTTGTTAAATAATCTGATGCATTTGCTAAATCAATTCCTAACTGTTTAAATTCTTCCTGCCTTGATACAGCCTCACGTTCCCTTTTAAAATAAATATTTAAATAGTAAACACTGCTTCCTACTAAAACTGATAATACTAAAAAAATTGCCGCAGATAACTTCAAAAATTTTGATATTTTCACTTCGATTCCCCCCTAGTAAAATTTAGAAATAGCCTACCATGATTTGCTTCTACAAATTTCCTCCTTTTCATTTTATTTAATTTTCGTTGGATTATCTTTAAAATTTATATGTTTTTTATTTTATTATTATATAATTTAAAAAATTTCTAAATCTCAGAAAGATAAACGTCCTCTAAATACATATTTATTTTAATTAAGAATAGAATTTATCATATTTTTAGGGTAGAGTCTTATTGTTTTTAAATTGAGACGTAAAAATACCGTAAAATCCATTTCTGAATAATACGGCATTCTAAGTAATCATTCGTTTTTTATTATTGTAACGTTGAATAAGAAAGCTGTGGCCTAACTATAACCATGCATTATAATTACTTTTCTAGTATATTTTCATATTTCATTAAATAATATGGTACACTTTCTCTAACTTCTTCCTCGATTGTCCACCCTTGAGATAAATAAAAATGTAAAGCATTTACATTCATCTTTACACACTTCAAAGTTAGCGGTAACCCCACTTCTTTTGCAGATTGATTTATCAATGCTTTGCCTACTCCACACCTTTTAAAATTTGATGAAACAAATAAATTGTGAATAAATTTACCTTCTTCCCAAATTGAAACAAACCCAGCAATGTCATCATTTATTTTTGCTGTTAATATTAATTCCCCTTCTGTACTACTATCAAAATCATCTGATTTTATACTGTCTTGCTCTACCCAATTAAAAGTTTCTTGCCTTGTATTTAAAAAAATCTTACGCAACTCATCATATTCTTCTTTTTGAGCCTTTTGTATAGAAACATTATTTTTATTCAATGCCTATTCTCCCTTCATGATATAAACCAATTCATAATAAAATATACTTTAAATTTAACTATATGGGAATTGTACCATCCTTTGCACACCTTCTTCAAGCATTTTAAGTGATAAGAAAATCATGAATTGTAATACTTTATATAATTGTTATATAAAACGGAAAAATTATCCAACAACAGGTTGCGTTTTAAAATATATAAATACTAATATAATTAATATAGCTACTATAGGGAGAAGATAAAAAAGCAACATTTTATTGTTATTCATTTTAAATACTCCTTTAAATAATAATTACTATAATTGTATCATAATACCATACGCTTATTAAAGTATTGCTAATCTACGATTATTTAACCTTGTAAGAATATTGTGACGTTGATTTGAAATAAGACGTAAAAGCACCGTAAAATTCTATGCTGAATAATACGGTGCTTGAAATAACTGTTTAGTTTTTATTGTTGAGCCGCTTAATAAGAATGTTTTATACATTAATTTCATCTAATCTTTCAAATAACTTACTGTAGTTATCTAATTTTACTTTATCCTCAACCCTGAATCCTGAATTGTAGAAAATAATATTACCATTACCTTCATTTAATGATTTCATTTCTTCCAAAGTTCTTTTTAGATTTTTTACAGTACCAATGTTTCCGTCGATTATATTAACATGTGATGGAAGTAATTTTCTAAACATATCTTTATAGTAAGAAAAATGAGTACACCCTAAAACAATAGTTTCATAATTATCTAAATCATATTTAAATAATTGTTCTTTAAGATAAGGCAATACTATTTCTTCATTAAACTCAAGTCTTTCCGAAAATTGGACTAATCCTGGAAGGGGTAATAAGTCAACAACATGTTCGTTATCTAATTTAGCAATAAGATTCTGCAGTTTTTCTTCCTTCACAGTCAAAGCTGTAGCAGTTACCAGAACCCGTTTATTTATATCCTTGTTTTTCTCAATAGCAGGTTTTACGGCAGGCTCCATACCAATGATTGGAATACTGTATTTAGCCCTTAACTCTTCGATTGCTACGCTTGTAGCAGTATTACACGCAATAACTATCGCCTTGACTCCCTGTTGAATAATAAACTCTACAGCATTAAAAATATACTTTTTAACTTCATCTTTCGGTTTGGGTCCATATGGAACATTTAATGTATCTGCGTAATATATATAATCCTCATTAGGTAACATTTTTAATGCATCATGTAATACAGTAATGCCTCCGATGCCAGAGTCAAAAAAACCTATTTGCATTTCTATTCCTCCAAAAAATAAAGTCCATATGTAAATTTAACATACATGCAGTCTAATTATATCATGAAATTCAAGTTGCGTCATTACCATACAACTTCATTAAGCATAGCTATTTAACACTATATTATTCAATTCTTAAAGAGCATTGTTTATATCTTCAAGTTCAATAGTCAGTTCGTATTTTGACTATAATCCGTCTTATCTTTATGCGATAGAAGCCCTCCCTATTAATATCGGCCAAATAAAAAAGATAACAAAGCCTTATTATAAACAGAGTTCTTGGCATCAGATGGAGTTTTAACTCCACCTGATGCTTAGAAATCGTTATCCAGGGACGTAGCCGCTCTTTACTCCATCTTGTAGAAAAGCAGATATCCCAAATCTCCGATTTGGTGATAGTCGCTTTCACACCGTGCGAGGGAGTATTAGAGCGGGTAGTCATCGGATAAAGTTTTACTATCTTTTTTATTTATAGCATCCCTACTTTTTTCTTGTTAGTAACGAACATCACTCGTTCGTTACCAACATATTGCTTCTGCTCTAGGTACCGCAAAAGGTTCGGTAAGGACGCTCTGATTTTGCAGGTAGTGTGGAATAGTCAGCCTGTTCAGGAGAGTGTGCGTAAGGACATGTAAGGACATTAAGAAGTTTCTCCATCACGCTGTAGTCTCTATGTTTCACCGCGGCATCTAGTGCCTCTTCTACACGGTGGTTGCGAGGAATTACTGCTGGATTACTGCTTTGCATCAATCTATGAGAGGCATCTTTTGATTCCTGCTGCCTGTCTAGCCTCGCCTGCCACTGCTCATGCCACTGAGTAAATTCCACAGTATCAAATAGCAACATATCTTCTGCATTTTCAAAAGTTAATGCACGGAAGGTATTGGTATAGTCTGCATCATACTTATGCATCATGCTGAGGAGATCTTCAAAAAGAGATTCATCATGTGGCTCTTCGTTAAAGATTCCCAGTTTTGCTCTCATTCCCGCCATCCAACTTCTATGATATAACTCAGTAAAATCCGAAATCGCATCCTGAGCAAGTATAACAGCCTGTTCCTGGTTGTCATGTAGTAGCGGTAGTAGAGTCTCAGCAAATCTCGCTAGATTCCACGCGGCAATATGAGGTTGATTGCCATAAGCATAGCGGCCACGAGTGTCAATAGAACTAAACACCGTTGCTGGATCATAGGCATCCATGAAAGCGCAAGGGCCATAATCAATAGTTTCTCCACTCAAGGTCATGTTGTCAGTGTTCATCACCCCATGAATAAAGCCAATCAGCTGCCATTTGGCAATCAGTTCAGCCTGACGCTTGATCACTTCCTTAAGCAATAAAAGGTATCGATTCTCATCAGCTTTAACCTCTGGAAAATGTCTTTGCAATGTATAATCCGCAAGAGCCTGAAGTTCCTCCACAGTTCCCCATTTTGAAGCATATTGAAAGGTACCAACGCGTAGATGACTAGCAGCCACACGGGTAAGAATTGCACCAGGTTGTTCTGTTTCTCGAATTATTGACTCTCCAGTTTCCACTACTGCTAAACTGCGGGTGGTAGGAATACCAAGACCATGCATTGCTTCGCTGATGATATATTCACGCAGCATCGGTCCAAGTGCCGCTCGACCATCACCTCCACGGGAGTATGGAGTTCTACCTGAACCCTTAAGTTGAATATCAACCCTCTCACCTGAGGGCGTGATTTGCTCCCCAAGTAGCACAGCCCTGCCGTCACCTAACATGGTAAAATGCCCAAATTGGTGTCCTGCATAAGCTTGAGCAAGAGGCGAAGCGCCTTCTGGAATCTCGTTGCCAGAAAGGATCACTGCGCCATCATTACCTTGCAGCACCTGGACGTCCAACCCTAATGCTGTTGCGAGCGGATAATTGAGAATGATTAACTTCGGTAACCGTACAGGGGTTGGATTCTGAGTAGTGAAAAATAATTTCGGTAGACGAGCATAACTGTTATCTAAATTCCATCCTGTTTCTATTATTCCTTTTCTCTCTGTCATCGTATCTCCTTTTCTTCTTCTATATTTTTGTATCATAGCTTTTTCTTTTACATAAACAGATTTCTTAGTGTCTTTGACACTTAGAAATCGTTATCCAGAGACGTAGCCGCTATTTACTTTATATATCAACACAATGCAACCCCTTTTAGTTTCTGCTGCTAATAGTTTATTATACCTTCTCCACTTCAAATAAAATATGACGTAAAAATACCGTAAAGTTCTTTTCGAGATAATACAGAATCTTCCATACCTCATTGTATAATTTTGATATTTCTTAATGTAAACATAAGCACATAAAAAATTATTTGCCTCTATAGTAATTAATTTATATTACCATTATTGCAAAACAAATGAATTAATAGTTTGTATTCACATATTTTTTTTATATTTACAAATCATAAATATAGAAGTAACTAAAATTAGTATATTTTAAAAATTGTTCTAAGAAAGGTGAGTTTGAGTATGAAAAACAATAGTTTGGATGTTTTCGCTAGTAATCATGAACCATACTGGATTGCTTCTGTGAATAAAACAGATTATCCAACTCTAACTGAGGATATTAATGTGGATGTAGCTATAATAGGAGGAGGTTTAGTTGGACTTACTTCTGCATTATTTTTAAAAAGAAAAGGTTTAAAAGTAGCTATACTTGAATCTAATAAGATTGCACATGGTACAACTGGCCATACTACAGCAAAAATAACTTCACAGCATAATTTAATTTATAATAAAATAAAAAACAAGATGGGAGAAGAAAAAGCAAGACAATATGCAGACGCAAATGAGACTGCAATTCAAACAATTGCAAATTTGATAAAGGAGAAAAATATAGACTGTGATTTTTCCTGGCAATCTGCTTATGTTTATACTCAGTCTGATGAATATATCGAACAAATTGAAAATGAGGTAAAAGCTGCTTCTAGTTTGGGGATAAAAGCATCCTATTTAGATAATATACCTCTTCCTTTCAAAATAAAGGCTGCTGTACGTTTTGAAAATCAAGCACAATTTCATCCTTTGAAGTACATACTTGAACTTGCTAAAGAAATACCAGGTGATGGAAGCCATATTTTTGAACATACAAAGATTGTTGATGTTCAGGATAATGAGAATTGTGTAGTAGTGAGCAATGATGGAAAAAAGGTTACAGCATCTAAAGTTATTGTTGCTTCCCATTTCCCTTGCTATGATGGATTAGGAATGTATTTTGCAAGGATGTATGCTGAGAAATCATATGTGTTAGGGATTAAGGCTAGTGAAACATATCCAGGAGGGATGTATATAACCGCTGAAGACCCAGGTCGCTCACTTCGTTCTCAAAAGTATAATGATGGTGAAATTATACTAGTAGGTGGAGAACACCATAAGACTGGAGATGAGAAACATACTAACATTCATTACGAAAACTTAGGCAATTTTGCAAAAGAAACCTTTAATGTAGAAAAGCCATTATTCAGGTGGTCAACACAAGATTGTATGACTATAGATAGTATTCCTTATGTTGGCCATCTTACATCAAAAACCTCTAATGTGTTTGTAGCAACAGGCTTTGGTAAATGGGGAATGACCAATAGTACAGCATCAGCAATGATTCTAACAGATTTAATAACTAAGGGAGAAAGTCCATGGGCAGCAGTATATGACCCTTCTAGATTTGATTTAAGTTCAATACCTAAATTAGTATCAACTAATGTAGATGTTGCAGTAAAACTTGTGGGAGGAAAAATCACGCCAGTACCTGACGATGTGAAAATTGAAAATGGAGAAGCTAAGGTAATTAGCGTTGATGGAGAGAGAGTAGGTGCTTATCGTGACGAATGTGGAAAGCTGCATATAGTCGATATTACTTGTACTCACTTAGGTTGTGAATTAGTATGGAATGAAGCAGAGAAAACTTGGGACTGTCCTTGTCATGGTTCAAGATTTAATTATGATGGTGACAATGTTGAAGGGCCTGCATTTAATAAGCTAAATTGTCAAGGTGAAGGACCAAATAAAAAAGATCCAAATATATTTTAGTAACAAGGTCTTATGTAAAATCGATGAAAGTTAAGATTTTAAAACGCTTACCACAAGATCTATAGTAGATTATATAAAGCCAACAATTAATAAAAAGTTAAATCAGTAGCAGGATAAAGTTTTTTAGAGAATCTAACGGATTTCAGTTTGACTGAAAAACCCCCAAGAGCTGGGGGTTTTCTTATATTCCGTATTAATGGCTTACACTTGTAGCACTATTCATAAAATGATAATGTTCTTGAGCGATATGCGTTATTCCATAAATATAGTGAATGTGTCCTCCAGGAACGTGATAGTCACGGCTTGTCTGAATAGCATAATAGTGCATATGTCCATCTCGATAAGTTGTATATCCTACAATATAATGCACATGAGGTACTCCAGTTGGGGATAACGAAGTTTGTCCTCTATAGTTGTGACTATGGTTATCGTTTATAGATGTATTTCCTAAGTAATAATGACTATGGCACATTTACATACTCCTTAAACAAATATTACATTTCTATAATATGACGGTTATTATTTAGATGTTACATTCATTAGAATAAAAAACAGAAGACACTTATAAAGATAGATTAAATCCATTGATTTTAATATTGATTTAATTATTTATTCTTAGAGTTGAATTTAAATGTTGTATTTTAATCTAAGATGTTGTAACAAATATGTGAATACCCTCATATAATAAATGGTGTGTATTATTTTTTATGGGGTGTATAGATGAATAACTTTATTCCAGAGTCTTTAGATTTAAACAGATATTGGTTAAGAATTATGAAAGAACATGCTATTTTTATTCAAGCAGGGTTGCCTTGTGGAAGACCTGATTTAATTCAAGAAGCGGCATTCTTCCAAAAGCAATATGATAGTCTACTTACTCTAGCTAAACAAATGACGAATCCAGCAGAACAGGAAGTTATGTTGTTAAATAATCAAGCTTACGCTCTAACACTAAAGTATATTAAATATAAAACTAAAATTTTAGAATATAATCTTCTATGTAAAATGCCACTTCAAAATTTATATGCATTATTAATTGACCATATAAGAAGAGAGGCAATTTTATTTACACAAGAATTGCAAAGAGTACAATTCGGTACAGTCCAAGTACCAGGTTATAGAATTATGAGTGAGCAGATGTTCTGGACAAGAATAATGGCTGATCATTCTAAGTTTATAGTTAACTTACTTGATCCATCCGAAAGAAGATTAGAAAAGCAAGCTAGAGAATTTAGTGATTTATTTGATGATTTAAAACAGCAGGCAATTGACCTTGAAGGCATGATTTCACCTTCCTATATGATTATTCCTACTATTGAAAGATTCACTGAAGAAGTAACAGAAGCAACGGAAAAATTGAGAGACTTTAAGCGAACTGGTAGAGAGTTAGCTGGTGAATGTAAAATGTTGAGCGAAATACCAGAATTATTAGCAGATCACGTCATGAGGGAAGCAGAACATTTCCTTAAACTTTTAAGTGACCATAAAGAGTTACTAGGAAAAAGCAAAAAGAAAGGTAAATGTTAGTAAAAACAATGTAAGTTAATATAAAATCCACACAAGTCTATGGATGTTAAAGCCTTTGTATTTTACAGAGGCTTTTATTGTTATTTAACTTACTTGCTTCAGCTAAATCTCTAGAAAATAAGAGCAAGCATCATTAATGGCAAAGTAATACTTACACTGTTCTCCATAACAATGTGGCTGTTAGGTACAATACTTTTAAATTAATAGAAAAGTCATTATAGTAACAAGTTCTAATAAAAAATGAGTAAAAGTACTCTAATTATCCTAAGTATAAATGTCAATATCTTCATTAAGTAATTAGTATTATTAAAAGCTTATCACAAGTGAAAATAATGTACATATAATATTAACACACAACAACTATTGATAAAGATATACAAAAAAGCTTTATGCTATAAGGAGAGATGAAGTATATGTTATCTACAAAAGAATTCATTAGACAATCCCTTGAATTAAATCTATTTTTCATGAGGATAATGAAAGAGCATGCTTTTTTCCTAGAAGCAGGATTTACACCAAAGAATTCCGACTTAGCACAAAAAGGGGACAACTTTAAAGAACTTTTCACTAAACTCTTAGAAGAAACAATTTCTCTTTCAGATGGAGTAATTAGCCCTATGGTAAAGCAATCTGGAGAGCTTGTAACTAAGTTTACCTTACCTGCTGAAAAGGCTACAGTCTTCTACACCGGAATACCAATTGATACTGATGTTACAAAGGCTGAAGCAGATATTGTTCCTGGCTGTGACAATAATTTTTCAAAAGGACTTGAATTATCTGTAAGAGATTTAAATGAGATGACCTTGAAAGCAATTGAAAAAATTATTGACTATAAATCTAGCATTTTAAGGGATGTACTAAAATGTAATATTTTCACCTTCAATTATCCACTTTTGATAGATCATGTAAGGAGAGAGGCCATATTTTACCACAAATTATTGTCCAGACTACAAAAGAGAATTGAGGTAGATATCGTTCGTGAAGCAGTAGAGCAGCAACAATTCTGGAATAGAATTATGGCGGAGCACGCAAAATTTATAAGAGGACTCTTAGATCCAACTGAAGAAGATTTAATTAAAACCGCGCATATGTTTGGAAAAGAGTTTGATATATTAACAGCTGTTGCCATAGAATTAAATGATTCCATTTCTGATATTACTGAGGAAGACCTTGAAGCAACAAAAGATATAAGGAACTTTAAAGCAGAGGCTACAGCTGGCCTACTAAATTGTGATATAAGGTCAATTATTGTCCCTTTATTAGGAGACCATACCTTAAGAGAAGCAAATCACTACCTCAGGTTGTTAAAAATTTTCAATAAAAAGTTATAGTCTTGAGGTCATGATTCATTAAACCGAATCATGACCTTTGAGCATAAAATATAGGTAAGTTATATCTATATTTGAAGAAATTATTTAAAATTTTAATTCTTGATTATACATATATTGTTCGTATTGCGAATTAACCTTAGAGTAACTTCATCATTCTCTTCTTTGATTTAAATTTTTCTTTATTTTTCATTGACAAAATTATTTAGTTCAAAAATATCATGCACCATGTCTTTTTCATTGCAGTTTTAATTGATTGTAAAGAACCTATTTATCGTAGATTCAGTTTTTGAATTGCCCATTGAGCCATTTCTCTTACTTTGACATTACTATCGTTACAAGCATACAAAATATATTCTTTATACTCCTCCTTATAGTTATTTACCATTGCGTTAATGGCATTAGTCTTCCATTTCCAAACATCATTTTTTCCTATGTACCAAAACTTAGGTTGTATTATATTCTCTAAAAATGTATAGTCCATTTTTATGATTTTTTCTAGCGAAATATATTGACTTAATTCAGATAAACCAGGAAATTCTTCTATAGCATTCCAAGCTCCTTTGTTCATAGGACAAACATCTTGACAAACGTCACATCCATAAACCCAATCTCCAATTTGTTCTCTAAATTTTTCATTAGGCATATCTCTGCCTGTAAATGTGGTCATGCAGGATACACAAGCCATAGGACTCATAGTATACGGCTGTGATAAGGAAGTTGATGGACAGGCTTTTATACATAGATTGCACTTTTCAGAGCAAGCCCTAACTTTAGGTATTTCTATAGCTTCTAATTCCTTATCAATCAGCCATGCCTCTAAATATATCCATGAGCCATCTTCCGTGTAAAAAAAATTATTTTTACGAATTATTCCGAGTCCAGCTTTCAATGCCGCCCATCGCATTGCTGTAAATCCAAACTTTCGTTCAGTTTCTGCTCTAAGTCCCATGTCTTTCATGTATCTTTCAAACTTTAAACTATCTTGAAAATCTTTTGATTGTTCATCTACTCTGCTATCTACTAAATAATATTTAGCTATTACACCTTTTAAATGTTCTGGAATATGATATTTTCCATATTTTCTTACGCATATAACAATGGATTTCGCCCATGGGTGTGTGTCTTGTATATGTGTAAAACGATAAAGGCTTTGGTAAAAGCCCTTGGCTTCTGGGATTCTTTCAATTCGTTCATTAAGCCTCTCTTCATAATCATTCATATCAGATATTTTAATAATACCGCACTTTTCATAACCCATATCAAGTGCTGCACTCTTTATTTGGTCTGCTAATAAATTCATTCTTATGCACCCCTTCCATGAATTTATACTATCAAACAACTATACATTTGTAAAATTGATATATTCGAATTGACAATTCGATTTTACAAATATATTATCTAATATAGAGATTGGAGTGAAATAAATGGATATTAGACACTTTAAAACATTTAAAACTATTATAGAAGAAGGTAACTTTTCAAACGCAGCAATAAAATTGGGGTACACTCAGTCTACTGTTACATCTCAAATTCAGCAATTAGAGCAAGAGCTCTCAATCAAACTATTTGAAAAAATAGGTCGTAATATGGTGTTAACGACTTTAGGAAAAGAATTGATACCTCATGCAAATGAATTACTTGAAACGATAAAAAAAATAGAGAGTATTGGTAAATATGGTGATAAGATTACAGGAGAATTGAAAATTGCAGTTGCAGAATCATTGATGTCTTATAAATTACAAGATGTGTTAAGCTTATTTAAGGAAAAAGCTCCTAATGTAAAGCTTTCTATCATTTCACTCAACTGTTTTGCTATAAGAAACATCTTACTGATGGGTGAAGTAGACATTGGTTTAATGTACGATGTTGGAATTCAAAATGACAATTTGACTACTGTTCAATTAGCAGATTTTAATTTAGCTTTAGTATGTTCACCTTCATTTCAACATGATAAATTGGACCTTCACAAGCCAAACCAACAAATAAATACAAGTCTTATCATTAATGAAGTTGAATCTATTTATAGAAAGATACTGGAAAATTACTTTCATGATAACAATATAACATTGAATAACACAATTGAACTTTGGAGTATTGAGGCCATAAAAAAATGTGTTGCAAGCAACTTAGGAATTTCTTTTCTGCCTCGTTTTACAGTAAAAGAGGAACTTGAAAATGGTAAGTTAAAAGAACTTAGTGTAGGCTGCTCTGAGACTAAAATCACAGCAATATACGCTTATCATAAGAACAAATGGATTAGCCCTGCGATGTCGTTGTTTATGCAATTAGTGAGAGAAAACTTTAATATTAATTAAACTGATTTGCCACTTGAATGATGAAGCTATTCTAATTACTTCTATATTTAACAAAAGAGCAAACCTTAGCTTTTATTTAAGGTTTACTCTTTTATTAAACATACTATTTACAGCCAACTACAAGCCTTTGAGTTGACTGAAGCTTACTCATTGATTTTGCGAAAATGAACATAAACATCAGGGCATCCCGATACCGGAATCCAATAAGTGCTGACCTCTAATCCGCCAAACTCTTTCTTCATACTCATAGCTTGTTGGGTCTGTAAAGCCTTATTTGCTAAACAACCTCTATGAATCTCAGGTGACATCATTGACACGCACTTTTTTCCAACTAGTTCTTCAGTAATTATCCCCTTAATCTCTTCTGCATTTTTGCAAGCTTCATTCACTGCTAATATCTCTCTTGTCTTATGAATTAGCATAGCTGGTTCAGGGAACTTACTCCACATAAGGTGAAAAGCCTCAATAATTTTTGAATCTACCATTAATTTTGAATCCATAATATTAACCCCTCTCTCGTTTGTTTTAAAAATTAAAAATTATTTTGTATACCAGCCTAATCACATTTATTTATTGAGCTAGTATTTATTTAATTATATATTAATTAGTTGCTATTAGCAACCTTTTTTTGTGCAACATTATTCGCATATAAACCTATAACGGAAGTATCCTTTATAAACTACCACTAAAAATAGTCTTAATAATAAATTAAAGATTCGATTATTTTTCCAAATAGTCGAATCTTTATAGTATAGTTTCAATTTTAAGTAATACCTATAATTATAGTACTCTTGAATTATAAAATTATTGTTTCTCTAAATTACTAATCATCTTCCGTATTTAAATTTTTAAATATTTCTTTTAATGTCTTGATAGTTATTTCTAAATCTTCAGCATCAATGTTCTGTGCAGATATATCCATAAGCTTTAATACGGTAGGAATTATTTTATACTTTAGCTCCATTCCTTTCTCTGTAAGAAAAACCCTGTAATTTCTACGATCTACCTCATCGGTTCTCTTTTCAATCAAATCTTTCTTTATAAGCCTTTCCAATAAACGGGTAACTGTAGTTTTGTCCTTTAATGTTTTGTCATTAATGACCGATTGGAAAAGGCCATCTTCTTCCCACAATCGGTTCAATATTGCAAATTCTTCAGGTGTTATGTCATAACCTTCCTTTTTAAAAAGATACGCTAACTTTTTTCTCAAAACAAGAGATGCACGATTTATAACAAAACCTAAAAGATCCTCAATTTGAAAACTTTTAATCTCTCTTTCCATGTATAACCACCTTTATCTTTTTGACATTATTAATAATATTCTTCTTTTTTTGAAACACAACGTAAAATTCAGATTTGTATAGTATAGTGCTATAGCAAACTATTCATTTTTCAATTGTGACTTTGAATAAAAACTCTGCATATTATACATATACACTGAATCTAAATATTATAATATATTCAATCCGTAGTTTCTTCAAGTACCATTTTATTTTAAAACTTCCTTATACTTTTCCGTTCCCCTATTGCCATTATTATATCCACATTAATCCTTCTAAAATATGATTATACCTATAATTTTTATTTGACGCATAATCTTACAATACTAAGTTACCCATTGATAATTATAACATGTCTTTCAAGCTAGCTAATTAAGATTACTATTGAACCTTATTTAACTTTATTGTTATTACTTACATTGCTCCATGGAATGTTCTATTTATAACTTCTCTTTGTTGTTCCTTAGTTAATCTGTTGAAGTGAACAGCGTATCCAGAAACTCTTATTGTTAAAGTTGGATATTTCTCTGGATGCTCCATAGCATCTTCTAATGTTTCTCTTCTAAGTACATTTACATTTAGGTGGAAAGCTGCTTGTCCAAAATATCCATCCATCATATTTACAAGATTATTTACTCTGCTTTCTTCATCTTTTCCAAGGGCATCTGGTATTATAGAGAATGTGTTAGAAACTCCATCTTGACAATATTCTCTGTATGGTATTTTAGCTACTGAGTTTAATGATGCAAGTGCTCCATTTTCATCTCTTCCATGCATTGGGTTTGCTCCTGGCGCAAAAGCTTCTCCTGCTTTTCTTCCATCTGGAGTTGAACCTGTTTTCTTACCATATACTACGTTAGATGTTATAGTAAGAACTGAAAGTGAATGTTCTGCATCTCTATAAGTTTTGTGCTTTTTAAGCTCAGTTGAGAATTTCTTTGTTATTTCTACAGCTATATCGTCAACTCTATCATCGTCATTACCAAACTTAGGGAATTCTCCTTCTATTTTAAAATCAACAGCTATTCCCTGTTCATTTCTTATAGGTGTAACCTTAGCAAATTTTATAGCGCTTAGTGAGTCTGCAGCAACTGATAATCCTGCTATACCAAAAGCCATAAATCTTTTAATGCTTGTATCGTGAAGAGCCATTTGTCCTGCTTCATAAGCATATTTGTCATGCATGTAGTGAATTGTATTCATTGTATCAACATATAACTCTGCCACATACTCCATAACCTTATTGTAGTTTTTCCTTACCTTATCAAAATCTAAAACTTCGTCAGTGATTCTCTCTATTCCAGGTACAACCTCAATTAAACTTCCATCTTTAGCCTTCTTCTTTTCGTCAATTCCGCCATTTATAGCGTAAAGTAACGACTTAGCAATATTTGCTCTTGCTCCGAAGAACTGCATTCTCTTACCAACTTCCATAGCAGATACACAGCAAGCTATAGCATAGTCATCCCCGTATATTGGTCTCATTATATCATCATTTTCATACTGTATAGCATCTGTCTTTATAGACATTTCAGCACAGTATTTTTTAAAGTTCTCAGGTAATTTTTCTGACCAAAGTACTGTCATGTTTGGTTCTGGAGCTGGTGTTAAGTTACTTAATGTGTGTAGGAATCTGAAAGCTGTTTTAGTAACAAGCGGTTTTCCGTTTACCCCTACTCCTCCAATTGATTCTGTTATCCAGTTTGGATCCCCTGCAAATAAGTCATTATATTCAGGAGTTCTTAAGTGTCTTACCATTCTTAACTTTATAACAAATTGGTCGATTATTTCCTGAGCCTGCCCTTCTTTTACAAGTCCACTTTGTAAGTCCCTTTCTATAAATATATCTAAGAAAGTAGTATTTCTTCCAAGCGACATTGCAGCTCCGTTATTTTCTTTAACTGCTGCTAAATATCCAAAGTATAGGAATTGTACCGCTTCTTTGGCATTTTCTGCTGGTTGTGATATATCAATGCCATAGGAAGCAGCCATTTGTTTTAATTCTCCCATGGCGCAGATTTGCATGCTCACTTCTTCTCTAAGTCTTATAGTCTCCTCTGAAGATCCTTTTAGTTCTTTTAAGTCTTTTTTCTTTTGGGCAATTAAAAAGTCCATTCCATAAAGAGCTATCCTTCTGTAGTCACCTATTATTCTTCCTCTTCCATAAGCATCAGGAAGTCCTGTAAGTAATCCTACTGTTCTTGCTTTTCTTGTTTCTTCTGTGTAGGCATCGAAAACTCCCTCGTTGTGAGTTTTTCTATATATCTTAAAGTTCTTGTTTATATCTTCATTCATTTCATATCCATAAGCTTCAAGAGATTGCTCTACCATTCTCATTCCACCATATGGATTCATTATTCTTTTTAATGGGGCGTCTGTTTGGAAACCAACAATAACTTCATTTTCGCTATCTAAATATCCTGGTCCAAAATTGTTTATCCCAGAAAATTTGTTAGTTTCAACATCAATTATTCCTTTTTTAATTTCTTCTATTATAAGAGCTTCTGCTTTGTCCCATATCTTCTTAGTTTTTTCTGTAGAAGCTGCTAAAAAACTTTTATCTCCTTCATATATTATGTAGTTCTTCTGAATAAAGTCTCTTACATCAATTGTTTCTGTCCACTTTCCTGTTTGAAATCCTTGCCATTGTTTTTTCATAAAAAATGCCTCCTTAAGATTTAGTAAACTTAGTTCTTGTCATAAAATAGAGTTTTAACCCTATCTGATTCTTAGAACCTGTTATCCAGGAGGTACAAAAAATACAATACCGCCTGGACATTTGCCCAGGCGGTCGGCATTTTATATAAGTCACACTCCCTGTGGTATACTCCACTTCCGCCAGTTATGTGACCATTTAGTCTAATTAATAAAGAATACATTTTAATATTATACAATAATTCAAAAAATGTCAATTGATATCTTAATGACCTTTATAGTAAACCATTAATGTAAGGTACGCTATTTATTATACGAATTTATAATCTTCCTGCAATAGAAGATTTTTAATTAATCAAATTCTTAGACTATCCTTCAAATATAACTTTGTCTCCATCTCTTAGAAATATTTGAACATGAAAACCCCCATGAGAGTTTCAGAGGGATAATTATTTTTATTAAATTTTAAGTTTAATCTATTTAATCTCAATTGCATCCTCATACTTTACTTTAATAGATTCACCTTTTTTCATGATTATATGACCAGATTGATAAGGCTTATTATCTACTGTCAAAATGACCTTTTGTGAATTATAGTATTTACCAAAAGTATTTGCAATACTTTTAAGAATCATTTGTTCATATCCAGATCCACTATTCATATCATTTAAAAATGAACTATTTAAATCTATATAAACCGTGTTATCTTTATTTAAATATAAGCTGTTAATTTTTGTATTTTTAGAAAATACTTTTCCTAAATTATTATTTACTAAATCTTTGTAGGATGCCTCTAAAACTTGTTTTGTTATATCATTAGTTTTAAAACTTATATCTTTATTTTTATAATAAGTTTTACCATTATTAATATTAGGATAGAAAAAACTGATTCTTTGTACTAGTGAAGCATTTTCCTCAATCTTACTTAGCGAAGACGTTACTTCAAATTTTCCAGAGATAAATACTGATTTTACTAAACCAACATTTCTTGCATAGTAATCAATTGTTTTATCTTTCGGACCTTTAGTTTCGACTTCGATAGCTTTATAGCTCCCTGTTGGAGTTGCTATATCAACTGAAGTAGCAGTTATTGTTCTTACTCTTGAATCATTAAGAGTCCAAGTTGTACCTTTTACTAGTGGTTCCATTAAAAGAATTTCTTCTTCATCTCCCTTTACCCCTAAAAGGTTTTCTCTATAATATGCTTCCTCCCTTGATAACAATCTTGTTGCTTTACCATCCTTCAATTCAATAACCTTAGCTAGTACTGTACCGCCGTTGTCCACTCTTTGTTGGACTTTATTTTCTGATGTATAGTCTACATACACATTATATGACGCATATTCGTTTCCCTTGCCCTCATAAGTATATCTTGCATTATCCTTAATCGGAAAATAATCCTTAACTTTTAATACTTGAGATGTAGGCGTCTTACTTTCGCTATCAATATTATTGCTATTGCTTCCACTACTTGTATTATTATTTTTATTTGAGCTTGCACAAGCAGAAATTAAAACAAGTGGTAAAATTACACTAATTAATACAAAGACTTTTTTCATTTTTAACCTCACCTTTACAATATACTCTGTTTTTTGTCTAGCTTTTCTTGACAAATTCTTCTTTGCACCTCGGGCAAGTAATCCTAATCCTCCCCTTTCCTCTTGGCACACGAAGTTTTAATTTACAGTTTGGACACCTGTAAAAACGATGCGTTTTTATAGACTTTACTTGATTAACCTCTTGCCTTAATTTACTTATAATCGGCATCCACCATTTTAAAAATATCATATTTTCTTTCTGTCGCTTTGTAATATTGCGAGATAATACTCGAAATAAACCTAATCCAATTACAATATAAGCGATAATGCGTAGTCCCCAAGCCCCTGTGATTGAAGCTAACAAAGATATTACAACATAAGCTATTAGTAACGCCAAAGACAACTGGTCTGTGCCATATCTCCCAAGCATAAATTCTCTTAGCCAATTCATCCTTTTTCACCTTCTATTATTTTTTCTTTTTGTTATAACTTATCAATTTCTTTCTCAATATAATTGTTTTGTCTCTATAAATAATGAGTATTTTCTTAAACTTGTATGATTTATTATAGTCATAAAAGATTATTTTATCAATATCTCCTTTAAGCAATATCAGCCAATACTCTTTAATAAAAGTTAAGAGGAATGTCATTTGACATTCCTGCCTTTTCTTTCTTACTTCAAACCCTATTATTAAATTTCCTTTAAAATTTATGTAAATTATGAGGCTTAAAGTGAAGTATTATTTCAAAAAGCTTTGAATGTAAATAAGAAGGTCTAATGTATTTTTTATAGTTACCTATACTTATTATAAAAACTATACCTGAGAAAACTATTATAGAACCCATAACTTTATTTATACCAGAAACCTTTTTAGGATTTAAATAATTATTAAATCTCTTTGCACATAAAACAAGTACAATCCACCAAGATAAACTCCCACAAAATACACCGATTATCAAAACGGTTCTTGCAACTAATCCATGACCAATATTTTTAGAACCATAGCTAGCAAACACAAAAAGAAATGAAAATATCGTTGCTGGATTTGCTAATGCAATTATAAATGTGGTTAGAAAAGATTTAATAAGATTTTTCCCACTGGAAGTCTCCATATTATTTTCTTTTTTAGATAAAATAATATGAATACCAAATCCTAATAATATTATACCGCCAAACAAGCGAAGGTAATGCTGATATCTAGCAAGAAAACTGGTAATAAAGGTTAACCCGAAGGCAGCAATCCCTGCATAGATAGAATCTGCTGTACAGGAGCCTAATCCTGACATAAATCCAAATAGGGCTCCATTTGTAATTGTGATGTTCAAACATAAAGCACCAATCGGGCCCAATGGCATGCCCGTTATTAATCCAATAATGATTCCTTTAAAAAAGATATGTAGCATTACATTCACTCCTTACTGGACTGGACTAAGCATTAATTTTAAAAAGCCGAATGTTCAAAATTAATGTTGTCGTTACTGTATATTATGCCTCTTCCTCTTCAAACTATAGCTTTACACCTATTTTATTTACATTGTTTTAGCTTAAATTCTGTTTTATTTAATACAATTAGTATATAAATGCAATAAAACTCTTGAAAAAGCTACCTACTATCTAAGGTGTAGTATATATACTCCATGTCTCAGTAACTGACTCATCTAGTTGATGATTATATTTCAATATAATCATCAACTTAAACTATTTTCTTAGCTCTTTTAACTCTCCAAGCGCCTCTTTATACTCCTTATCTAGTTTCTCTCTATCATCTTTTTTACTTGGCATAGATAACCTTCCTATAAGCTCAGAAATCCTATTTTCAAGTATTAAGATTCTCTTTTCCTTTTCTTCCTTAGAAACATCAAATCTCTTAGTTTTCTTTTCAATAAATTCCTCATAGGTCCCATGAAAGGAAACAAGTTTCTTGTTCTCTATTGAAATTATGTGATCTGCTATGGAACTTACAAATCTCCTATCATGAGAAACAAATAATACAGTTCTTGAGTAATCCTTCAAGGCTTCTTCTAAAGCTTCCATAGAATGTATATCTAAGTAGTTTGTGGGCTCATCTAATATAAGTAGGTTTATATCCTGTAAGAATATTTTTGCAAAGGAAGCTTTTACTCGTTCCCCTCCGCTAAGCACTTCTACCTTTTTATAGATATCCTCTCTTTTAAATAGAAGTCTCGCCAAGAGTATCCTTGCAAAGGTTTCATCATAAATGGATTCCTTCATAATATTTTCAATTATGCTGAGATCCTCATGTAATATATTAAGAGACTGGCTAAAGTATCCTATTTTAGCCCCTTGAGATATTTTAAGGGAGAGGTCGCCTTTCATCACCATATTTACCAATGTACTCTTTCCGCTGCCATTAGATCCAATCAGTGCAGTTTTAGATCCATTGTATATGTCAAACTCTGCATCCTTAAAAATGACTTTTTCCCCAAAGGTTTTGTTTATATTTCTTCCGCTTATGAGGATTTTGCTGTGAAGCCTATCTGTACTTAAAGCATCTAATTTTATCTTATCAACGTCTTTTGGCCTTTCCTTAATCTCTAAATGATCTAATCTAGACTGCATGTTCTTCGCAGCTCTATCCAAGTTTGCCTTAGCCTTCTGGTTTCCCATCTTATGAAGCCTTGCTTCAGAATTTCCCATTCTTGACGGAGCCTTTTTCATAGACTTTACCTTTTCCTTTGTTTCCACCATGGCAGTTTCCAGCCTTTTCTTTTCCTTTTCATATTTCTCATATTCAAACTGAGCCCTTTCACGCTCAATTTCCTTCTGATTCTTATAAGCGGTGTAATTGCCTGTATAAAACTTTATTTTTCCTTTATCAATCTCTAGAATTTTATTACAAAGCATATCAAGAAACTCCCTATCATGAGATACTATCACCAACGCACCATCATAAGCTTTAAACTTCTCTTCAAGAAGCTTTACAGCATCTATGTCAAGATTCGAGGTAGGCTCATCTGCAAATATAATTTGACTTTCGACCTCTAAGCTTTGAGCAAGTTTGAATTTAGTTTTTTCTCCTCCGCTCATATAATCCTTCCAGCTGTCTAATATTCCAAGTTTACTAGCAAGCTCCTTATTAATCTCTTCTCGTTCTGAAGGCTCAAGCTGAGATATATAACTAATGGATCCATAGCTTTTAACGAAGCCTTCCTCAGGGTCTAACTTTCCACACAGCATATTCATCAAAGTAGTCTTACCCATACCGTTGAGACCTACTACTCCTATACGGTCTTCAGAATAAATTTTTAGATTCTCTATATCTAGTATTAATCTATCACAATAGTATTTTTTAATATTTGCACATTCAATTAATAGCATAAAAAAACCCCTCCTTATTAACTCGGAGAGGATAGTAGTTTTTCTTATATAAAAGTAATAAACTGTCTTGTTCTTTATTAAATGTTTAGTTTTTTATATATAGGCAGATTTCTAAACCCATAGCTTAGAATATAGTCCTAGCCAAATATAAAAAAAGTAATCAATGTTTAGCATAAAGCCACTATTTAAAACAAGAAAAAGCCTTCAGTTTAAACTAAAATACCATCCACTCACAAGTTTTTTAAAAAATGTATAAGCAATAAACCTTCTTAGAGAAGATTTTTAACTAATACTATTACATTTTATAAACCTTTTAAAAGTGGATTACATCTTCACGTTTAAATACCTTGCCCTTTCTTTATAAAACGAAAACTTTTCGCTTTAAGTGTTGTTTATTTTTTACCATTATTTTAACTTATTTTTATAATACTTGCAACTAGTTTGTAACTACTTCTCTTTTAATTTAGTAATCATCTGCATATATTCTGATACAGTAAAAATTCTCCCTAGTATTGACCTTGACATAAAACCTGATTTTATAGAGTTAAAACATACCTTTTTACAAAACTATCTCATACAGCTTAAACCAAACCAGTCCTGGAACATTTAAACCTAAATCAACAGTTTCAATATATTTATATCCACACTTCTCATACAATGAGATAGCAGGCGTATTATGAATTGAAACATCCAAACGAATCGTTTTTATTCCTTGTGTAATACTATATTTCTTTGCAAAATCCATTAATTTTTTCCCAACACCATTCTTCATATACTTTGGATGGACAACAAGTGTATGTATTACGATTATATCTTTATAGTCTGCTTCTATTCCCCAAGTTACTAGGTTATATGCATTTTCTGGTTCATGATTTAGTATTATAGAACCTGCTATTTCATCATTTATTTTTAATAAAAATAGATTATTATTTCGAATCCCAGTAACTGCGGTTTCCCTAATTGGATATATCCCTTTTATCCAACCTGGATAGTTTACACTTAGTTCTAAATAATCATTTAAATCATCATATAAATTTTCTAACTCATCTATATCGTTTGTTGTTCCTTTTTCTATAATATAATCATGTCTTTCTGACTTTTTCACTGTTTTATCAAACATTTGAAGTCTATCCATTAGTACATTCCTTCCTATTAATCTTTCTCAAGACTCAATTGCCATGAAACACCATATTTATCTGTAACCCAAGCATACTTTTCACTAAATGGATAAGATGCTAATGGCATTAAGATACCTCCATCTTCAGATAATTTCTCAAAAACTTGATTAATTTCCTCAATGATATGCTTAAATTATATATCTATGACCTCCGGTTCATTATCAGACAATACTACTTTCCACTCCTCATTTATAAAATCATGACCAGTAATTTTATCTACCGGCACTTTCATGTATTTTCCATATGCACTTACTGCAATGTCCCCATTGCTTAATATAATTTCCCCAGTACCTTCAAAAATTCTGCTTGTATTTTTTGTAATTCTTCCAACAACCTTTAATTCTTCATTTAATGGTACAGGCTTTCTATATTTTAAATCTAATCCAATAGTTACCCCCCACATATTTTCATCTTCAATCATAATGGCTCTACCAATTGTTTCATCTAGTATAGATGATGCTATTCCTCCATGAAGTCTACCAGGATAACTCTGATGTTCTTCAAGTGATTTAAATATTGCTACAAGCTCTCCACTTTCTAATTCATAAAAAGATGCTTTCAAACCTAGTTTATTATCCAGTCCGCAAACTATACAATTTTTGCTATTGTGCTGCTTTTTTATAACCCTATATTTCAATCTATACCTTCCCCTCTGATATTATTTTAAAACTCTTTTAAATCAAATAATCAATTAATAATAGTCATTTACAATTTTTCAAATCAAGTTATCTTCCTTTAATAAGTTAAATAGTGTTGGATTAAAATTGAATTGTTTAATTAAATCATTAACTTCACCTAAAGCTTTTTCTCTCTTATCCTTAGATACATTACCTTTGGATGCTCTAATTAATATATTTTTAGGCGAATGGGCTATATCTATAAATTCTAAAAGTTGAGTTTTATAACCTACGCATTCTAATAAATTAGCTCTAACAGCATCTGTCATAAGTGCGGCAACTCTTTCTTGTACTATTCCATACTTTGTTAGTATAGATAGTGATTCGGCTTTCATTTGGTCATTAAACTCATGCTGACAGCAAGGAACAGAGAAAATCATTTTACTATTCCATTTTATTGCGTTATATAAAGCATAATCAGTTGCTGTATCACAGGCATGTAGTGTAATTACCATATCAACCTTATTGTTATACTTAAATCCATTTATATCACCAATTTCGAAGTGTAAATTTTCATAGTTATATTTTTTAGCTATCTCATTACAATTCTTAATAACATCCTCTTTAAGATCTAATCCTATCATTTTTACATTGATTTTTTTGATTTCAACAAAGTAATAGTATACTATAAAAGTTAAATAGGATTTCCCACATCCAAAGTCTAAAATTGTAAGCTCCTTAAAATCATTTTTCTTAACTTCATCATCTATAATTTCTATAAACCTATTTATTTGCTTATATTTATCATATTTTGAGTTAACTACTTTACCCTCTTTTGTAAAAACCCCTAAATCTATAAGAGGTTCTATAATCATCCCCTCTTTTAAAATATAATTCTTTTCTTTATTATGACTTTTATTTACGACTTTTGTATTGTCACTTTTCTTTTTACCTAAAAAAACTTTCCCCTTTTTAGATATTTTCAAATCAAATGTATGTACACTAGACCAAGCAGAAAGCTGCTTATAGTTCTCATATAAGTACTCTATTAACTTCTCTTCTAATATGTCTACATCAATATTTTCATGAAAGACTTGTTTGTCGGTGTATTTTTCTATTTGATAATATTGTTTACCCTTATTCTCTTTTAAAATAAATAGTATCTTATTGTATTTAACATCTTTATTCATTTTACTACTAATAACTATTTTTATAATTTCTTCTTCTACTATTTCATTAACTGCTTTTTTTAAATTATCCATATCTTATACTCACCTTATTATTTATTTTGTTTATAAATTGGGCCTAATTTTATATAGTTTTTACAACACTATTTACAACTTATAATCTTCATATTTTTTTATATTATTACTTTTTATGTTAATTGAGTAATAAATATATAGACTTATTATAACATAATGAATTTATATATTTAAGTCTATATATTTGCTATAAAGTTTCTATTATTGTAATACTGTTCGTTGTATCGGTTGTATCGTAGACTTTTTCTAAGCTATGTATCAAGAAAGTAGCTATAAAGTTGTATATTTTGAAGGAGAATGGTCAACTAAAAATCCTGATGAATATATTACTGAAATTCAGGTACCCGTTGATAAAATTTAACTAATTGTGTAGTAAAATAAAGATGCTAGGTGTAACCCCTAGCATCTTTGCCTACCAACCCTTGGCTACCTTAAGCACTTCGTCTGGAATCTCCCCTCTTAGGTATTCCACTATTGAAGTCTCAATAATATCAAGTGCTTTATCAATTTGCTCTTTAGTTATTACCAGTGGCGGTTGGACACGTAATACATTATTTGCAAAAAAGGTAAGTAGTACACCCTTTTCCCAACATCTATAACAGATTTTTGCCGCAGCTTCTTGTGCTCTCTCTTTTGTATCCTTATTATGAACTAGGTCAACACCTATGTTCAATCCAATACCTCTAACATCTCCAATTAATTCATACTTATCCTTCATATTATTAAAACGTTCTTTTGTATACTCACCTAAACTTTTAGAATGATCTAAAAGCTTTTCTTCTTTTATTATCTTAATTGTGGCAAGAGCAGCTTTGCAGCATATAGGGTTTGCCATAGTTGTAAATGCATGTGCAGGAGGTCCTAGTGATTCCATAATCTCCGCTTTTGCGACAATTGCGCTCATCGGCATACCGGATGCTATTGATTTTCCCATAACTATTATATCTGGTTCAACTCCGAAGTTTTCTATGCCAAACCATTTGCCTGTTCTTCCAAACCCCTGCTGAACCTCGTCAACAGCAAATAAAATTCCATTTTTCTTACACAAATCATATAACTTTTTAATATACTTTTGTGGAGGTACAATAAGTCCCCCATCACCTTGTATAGGCTCCATTATTACTGCAGCTACTTCATCTGGGGGTAAATAACTTTTAAATTTATCTTCTAAATCCTTAAGACATTCTAAGTTGCAATTCTCTTCCTTTTTCATAAATTTACAGCGATAACAATGAGGATAGTCTATATGATATATATCTGGAACTAAAGGTCCAATTTTCCTGCGCATATTTAGACTTATAGCGGAAAGCGAAATGGAACCATAAGTGGAACCGTGGTAAGCACCTACAAATGAAATTATTTTACTTCTTCCTGTATAAGCTCTGGCCAATTTAATCATTCCGTCATTGGAATCAGATCCTGTAAGACCAAATATTACTTTCTTTTTAAAATCTCCTGGTGTGATTTCTGTTAGCTCCTTTGCCAATTTAACTAAAGGTTCATGATATGTGTAAACTGGTGTGTAGTGAATAACTTCTTTTGCCTGCTCTATAATTGCATCTACAACCTTAGGGTGTGAATGTCCCACATTAGCTACTGCTGCGCTAGATAGCATATCTATATATTCATTTCCATCAGCATCCTCAATTATTGCCCCTCTTCCACATTTTACAACCAGTGGATAATAAGGTACTCTGCAAGCAGTTCCAACAAATTCAGCATCTTGCTCAACAATGGCTTCACAACATTTTACATTTACAGCCAATACACTCCCCTCCCCAGATAATTATTTATTAATTTCTTAAGTATTTATTAATTTATTTCTTATTAACTATTCTATTACAGATCTAAAACAATTTCAATCGTTTTTTAATTATTTATTAAAAAATTAAGTTATACTTATTAAACATGGAACAAATCATCTTTTGGGATACCTTTTTTTGCATTACACCTGCTTACAAATTAACTCTTATTATACTTTACATTAACCTGAAAACCCTTTATTTCCAATACCAAATAGCATTTTCTTTGTGCAAAAAAAGTTTTATGTTCCTATTAAATAGAAAAACCGTATTCTTTTGTAAAGAATACGGTTTAGACCTGCTACAAATAACTCCGCAAGCCAACTTTAATTGGCACATCGAGTTAATTTAATATATTGGTGGACATATACTGCTTATACCAATGACCTTTTCAGAAGTTGGATTATAAAACCTATGAGGTATATTTTCTTGTATATAAATGCTATCTCCTTTATTTAAAATATACTTCTCTTCTGCTAGATATAGCTCAATAGTACCTTCAATGACAAATATACACTCATCTGCTGGATGTATCATTAACTCCTCATTGCTCCAGCTGCAAGGATCCAATTGAAAGTATATAATCTCCATTTTAGAATTCACTTCTTTATCTGAAGCCATAGGAGTAACAAATTCGTATACAATACTTGAATTAGGAAGTTCAAGTTTTTTTCTCTTATCTGCTTGAATAAGCACATTCTGCTTCCTCTCATCAGTTAAAAACGTATAAATGGGTACTTCTAACTCAACAGAAATTTTTCTTAATGATGAAATAGACGGATCAATAATATTTCGCTCAATTTGCGAAAGATAACTAGCTGTTAACTCCGTTTTATCAGCTAGTTCATTTAATGTTAACCCTTTCTCTTGTCTTATCTCTCTAATTTTAGGTCCTAGCAAAAGTCATCCCTCCTTACTTCTATAAAAATTTTATATGTTTCTAAGTTACGTTAATTAAATCTCTACCTAGAGCATCACATAAAAATATTATCATGTATTAAACTATCTTAGTTATTATTTTATATTATTTTTCTATAATGTCAATTTTCTAACTTAATCTTCTGTATAGAGTTACCATAGTGAAAGTTAACTTTCTCCCTGTACATATACCTTCAAATAAATCTCACTTTTACTTCATTAAGAAAATTTCACATATATGATATAGCACTAATTAAAATATTAAGTTAGTAAAATCATATGTACTGAACCGTATTACAAAATTTTTTAAAAAATTTACCGTAGAGTAATAATTGCAATTTTGTAAATTCAAATTATATTGAAAAAAAAGAAAATTTATTGTAAAATAAAATCATCACAAATAGAAAACACACGAAAAAAGTAGAAAATTAAAAGGAGGGAAATATGTTAAAAATAATACTATCATTTATGGTTTTAAGCGCCATCTGGTATTCTCTTTTGCTCACAAAAGATTATATTAAAAAGAAAAAAGCTGGTACTTTAGAAGAAGGAAGCTTTATAAAACTTGGACTTATTGGTATGTTAGCTAATTTTTTTGATACTTTAGGAATAGGAAGCTTTGCCATAGAAACTTCTTTATTTAAAAATTTTAAAATAATAGAAGATAAAAAGCTTCCAGGAACTCTGAATGTGGCTAATACTATACCTACTATTGTAGAAGCACTTATATTTATGACAGTTATAAAGGTAGATCCCGTAACACTTTTTAGTATGTTAACATCCGCAGTTCTGGGTGCCGTTATAGGTGCTAAAATTGTTTCTAAATTTGATGAAAAAACTATTCAAGTTTCTATGGGCTTAGCTCTCTTAGCAGTGGCTGCCCTTATGACTGCAGGCCAATTAAAACTTTTCCCTGTAGGGGGAAATGAAGCTGGTCTTACAGGAATAAAGTTAATAATTGGACTTGCTGGTAACTTCCTATTTGGTGCACTTATGACAATAGGTATAGGGCTTTATGCCCCTTGTATGGCTTTAATCTTTGCACTAGGAATGGGTCCTCAGGTGGCCTTCCCTATAATGATGGGATCTTGTGCATTACTAATGCCTTTTTCATCTTATCAATTCATAAAAAGTGGAGCGTATTCAACAAAAGCTTCAGTGGCTATAGCTATTTTAGGTTCTATAGGAGTGTTAATAGCTGCATATGTTGTAAAATCATTACCTTTAAATATTTTAAAATGGGTAGTTGTGTGCGTAATAGTATATACATCCTTTATTATGTTTAAATCATCAAAAGCTAATAACAAAAAACAGTCTGATGTTTATACCGCTTAAAACTGCATACACTCTAAAAACTTACTTAAATCTAGTATTAATTATGGATAAAAACTTCTTCTGAAGATAGAAGTTTCTCAGGTATAACGAAAACATTTATATTTTATAGTCAATATAGATATAAACCCTTGAATACAAAAAAGAAAATAACTAGTCAAGGATGTCAGTCCATTTTGTATAAACCACAGAAGTAAGTTCCGTTGATAATTGTTCTATCAAAGGGCTCTACTGACATGGTGTAACTCAAGATGAACTACCATACTTACTAGTTATTTTTTGAATATGTCTTATGTTGTCCTAATTACATATTAGTTTTTACAAAAGTAATAATAACTTTAAATAAATCTCCATCAACACTTATATTTAGTTGTCCACCTTGTAATTCCACAAAACTTTTAGCAATAGCTAGCCCCAATCCTGAACCATCTGTATTACGTGCCTTATCTCCTCTTACGAATCTTTCCATGATTTCATTAACATTAAAATCTATTTCAGCAGCAGCCATGTTTTTTAATGTTATTTCAACCGTTTCTTTTTTAGAAGCAATATCTATATACACTCTAGAACCGGTCATTGCATATTTCGTTATATTGATTATGAGATTTTCAAACACTCTAAACATTCGCTGACTATCTAAAGGCAGAATTACCTTTTCTTCTGGATAACTTGTTTTTACAACTAATGAAGACTTTAATATTTTGTCATCTAATTCTAATAAGGTTTGTTTCATCAAAGACACTACATCCACGTTAACAACATTTAAATTTATATTTCCACTTGTAGCCTTGCTAACCTCAAATAAATCTTCAATTAACTCCTGTAACCTTTGTGATTTTCTATCCAAGGTATTTAAATATTCCTTACGTTTTTCCTCTGAAAGGTTTTCATTCTTTAATAAGTCTACATAAGTTATTATAGATGTTAACGGAGTTTTTAAATCATGAGATACATTAGAAATAAGCTCTGTTTTCATTCTTTGACTTTTCACTTCTTCGTGAACAGCCTTTTTAAAGCCCTTTTGTATGCTTTCAAGTTCTTTCTTAAAAGCACTAAACATACCTAAATCTCCTTCAATGGATATATCCAAATTACCTTCTGCTATTTTACTTGTGGCTTCAAGAAGCTTATTATACTTATTTCTTATATCAGTATAATGCTTTCTTATTATCACAAATAATATTACAGTGTAGATAATTGCTGCTATTATTCCCAAAAACCATATACAGCTAATTACAGATAGTATTATTAAATTTATTCCCAATAATATTATAAGTTTCTTTGTATTATTCTCCTTTAAATCTATATCTAGAGAGTATTTATATAACTTTTTATAACCTCTCCATGTACCCCTTAAAACTTTATATATCAATGAATTGTCCTTGATATATTGTTTAATTCCAATTTTAAAAGCATGCTTTAATATAACGATTCCAATAAATATTACCCCAAAACATACAAACCAATAAAGCACATTTATTATATCTGTCAATACATTATCAACTAACGGACTTAAACCTATTTGAGAAACCCTAACTAGATTGTACATTATTGAATGGGTTATTATAGAAGCATACGTCCCCAGTATTGATATTAGTATCATAAAAATTACAACACCAATTAATTCTATAGGTATTCTTGTAATTTTTTTCAAACATATTAGCTCTTTTGAAATTTTATATGGAATTATAAGAGCAACGACAAATATAAGAGCAAGGGCTATAATTAAATAGGGCCTAGACGCTTTTCTATAGGAATTAATTTCTTTACTATTTTTATAAGATACTATCTTATCGCTATAGTTTAAATTCTTTTGGACAGCATATACATAGGTCATGTTCTTGATAGGCCTCATTTGCAAATCATTTATAGTTCTTGTATCAACATTTTTGAGTTCCTGTGTTACAACAGACATATCTGCACCATAAAGTTTTTTAATTGCGATTTTTCCAGATTCATCATAATCAATTACTATATAGAAACTATATTTTTTATTGAAAGTTTCAATCATATTGCTATCAACATTATCATTTAGCAGAAGGTTTATATCTTCCTGACTTCTTTTTTCTACTAAATTAGTATCCTTTTTTATAGCATAATATTCTAAGTTTTTTAAGTCATTATCTAAATCTCTGTAATAGTTATATATATTATTATTAAAGTTCTTCCTATAATGCCCAAAATTATCCTCAACACTGTCATCATATTTCTTTTCTGTATCTAAAATAACATCTGAGGGTAAAATTTCCTTGTTTTCTTTGTTTTTTATAATATCAAAATATATACCATAATTACTATTTTTTATATCGAATAAAAAATCCCCTTCTTCAAAGATATTAGTTTGATATTTTTTTGCTTGCTCCTTTATAGAAGGATATGTAGAATACATTCCTAATGAAGCAAGTATAATTATTGTTAAAATAATTGCATTTATAATATATTTAGTACTATTGCTTTTCAATTTTGTATCCAACTCCCCACACCACCTTTAGATATTTTGGATTTTTAGGATTTATCTCTATCTTCTCTCTTATATTTCTTACATGTACCATAATTGTGTCTGTGCTTACTGCTTGTTCATTCCATACTCTCTCATATATTTCTTCTGCTGAAAAAACTCTTCCTGGACTTTTCATAAGTAGTGTAAGAATCTTAAACTCACAAGGGGTTGTCTTTACTAAATTGCCATCTATAGTTACTTCCTTTGTCTCTAGATTAAGCTCTAAGCCACCTATTACAAAACTATTATCTTCTTTACCACTTCCTTTAAGCATATTTAAAAACTTGTTATATCGCCTTAACTGAGAATTTACTCTTGCCAAAAGTTCAAGAGGTCTAAAAGGTTTTGTTACATAATCATCCGCTCCAATATTTAGCCCCATTATCTTATCAACCTCTTCAGATTTTGCAGATAATATTATTACTGGAAAATCATAACTTTCCCTAAGCTTCATTGTAAAGTTTATACCATCCATCTTAGGCATCATAACATCTACAATTGCTAGATGTATTTCCTCCTTTTCTACTATTTCTAAACCTTCCAGTCCATTATAGCCAATAAAAACCTTATACCCCTGGTTTACTAGGAAGGCTTCTATTGCAATTGCTATATCTGGCTCATCTTCTACCACTAAAATATTATATATATTCATCCGTACATACCTCTTTCTTTTACATTTTCTAAATTATATAATATCATAGTTATTTTTATTTTACATTGTCTCCTTTCCTTTCTATACATTTATGATACTTTTAATTTTTAAAGATAACCTTGTGATAATTCTAAAGATTTTCTAAAGATTAGCCTAAAAGTCTTAATTATTCTTCAATACTAAATAAACAGGAACTTAAAGTTCCTGCTATAATGTCAAATTCCATAGCTAGCTCCCTGCTCAAGCTTGCTATAAATTAATATTTTTTAATATTTAGTAACACTCAATTATGAAATATTAAATTTAAAAAGCATTCTTACTAATACTCCTTTTATATTTCATTAAATAGTGCTGCTATCTTTTCTTTCCCACAAGTATGGTTAAATCCAAAGATATATACGAAATATTTTTTTCTAATATATAATTTAGCTTTTCGATACTTCTTCCCCATGTTAATGGTGTCATCTTAATAAAATGCGGTAAAAGTTCCTCATTAACAGTAAACTTATAGTTGATATTTTGAATATCAACAACATCTAGCCTTTGTCCAAAATAATTAATTACCCTGCTATTAGAATAGTTACACGTATCCATATCATCATAGATTGTCTCACGTAATTCCTTAAGATACTGTGTTCCTGGAACCACTTTTATAACAATTCCTTTGTCATTTAATATTCTATCAAATTCTCCATAATTAGCTGGAGAAAGTATATTTAAAATAACGTCAAAACTCCTATTTCGAAAAGGCAGTCTTGCCAAATCTGCTACACACCAAATAATATCAGTATTGTTACTTGAAGCTATGTTAATGCTATCTTTTGAAATATCTACTCCAATAAAAGTATCCATCGAATTTTCTTTAATCTTTTTAAAAATATCGCAAATATGTGATCCTTCACCACATCCTGCATCTAAAATGGTCCTCTTTTTTTTTGGACTCGAATTTTCATATTCATCAATTATTTTCGTCAACGCTTCAATTAATGGATCATAGAAACCAGCTGTACAAATCTTATGTCTTGCTTCAAATAATTCTTTAGAATATACAGGAGCATTGCTTGATGTTAATAAATTTATGTAACCTTTCTTAGCCAAATCAAAGCAGTGCCTAGAATTACAAGTTAGACTATTAAAGTCATTTATATACATTGTCCCACTACATACAGGACACTTGAAAAGCCTCTGATTTTTCTTTATCAATTCTCTAGCCATATCTTTTTTCTTAATACTTTTTATATACATATTCTTAAATTCACCTCATCTAATAATCTGATGTGAACTCTTGAAAATGATCATTCTCAATTAACAAAAAAAGGCTGCAAATGAACATAATTCACCTGCAACCCTGTATACTCTTATAAAATATAGGCTACCAAAAACTGCATTAAGGCAGTCTACGCTTAATGTCTATAATAAGATACGCATTAAAAGTATATGAATGTTCATTGCAAGAATCCTCAAATAAGGTATAACTAATAAACCTAAGCTACTAGGTTTTTTTACCTTATCTTATATTTAGTTATTTAAATTAAACTAAATTACGGAATCTTATAAAGAATATTCCTACTCTTAACACCCTTAACACCTCACCTATTTTTATTTCGACTAATTATATCATAAATTTTATTAGTTATCAACAGCCCTGAAGTAAAGAAACCTTGCTTTTGTATGGTTCATACCTATCTACTCTCAGTAGCTCTAATTAATAAATTTAGTATCATTAGATGTATTATTCATAAAACACACCTACACTTACGTTTTCGCAACCGACGTTTTAGTTGATACATTCATTATAGTCCTAGTGTAAAAGTAAATGTCGTGAACTTATCTTCCACACTTTTGACATGTATCTCGCCTCCCAACCCATCAATAATAGTTTTTGCAATTGATAACCCTAAACCATAGCTGCCTTCTTCATTCGTTCTTGATGGATCTGCTCTAAAAAATCTATCAAAAACTTTGTGCAGATCTTGTTTCGCTATTCCTTTTCCACTATTTTTTATAGAATATATAACTTGACGTTTTGATTTTACTAGTGATATATTAATCTGTCCATTTTCATTTGTATATTTAATGGCGTTATCGAGTAAAATCGCAATAACCTGCTTAACTCTCTCCGGATCGCTTTTAACGATTATATCAGGATCTATTGAACGAGAGAGTTTAATACCTTTTTCAAGCATTACGGTTTCCATCGACAATATAACCTCATTGATAACGTCACTAATATTAAATGACGTTTTCTGTGTATCTAAATTTACACCCTCTATCTTCGCCAAAGTCAAAAGATCATTTATAAGTTTTGTCATTCTATCAGTTCCGATTCTTATATAGTCAAGCCATTTTAATTGACTTTTGATGGTTTCCTCCTGATTTGCCAAAAGCGCGTCATAATTAGCATTAATAATTGAAAGTGGTGTTTTTAATTCATGGGATGCATCAGCCACAAATTGTTTTTGCTTTTCCCATGCTTCTGCTAATGGTTTAATTGCCCGGTTGGCAAAGTAAAGGCTGACAATAAAAATAACCATAAGCGTAATTAATCCCACAAAGAGTAATGTAATAAACAGCTCAAAAAGTGTTTTATTGAATTCTGTGACATCTAAAAATACAATATTAAACCTATTTTCATCAGAAGTGAATTGCTCTCCGTTTTCTTGAACAACATGCATGCTGATTTTATTAATATTATATCTCCACTGTTTGCCATCCAAGGTGATTATGGAATTGTTTTTTTCATTCCTCCAAGCAGTCTCTGCCGCTGTACGATAAGTTTCGTCAGGCATATCGACAAAAGAGTCAATTTTTAAAATCTTGCCATTTGCGTCTACCTCAATATTAAATGAAGGAGGACCATCCGAGGAAAACCTTTGGGTGTTGTACATAGTTTTTCCTTTTTCCTTATCGTCAGGCGAATCTCCCTCTATTTTTATTTGCATTTCAGATCGTATGTTCAATTTATTTTGAATCTCCGTATGTGTGTTGCTATAAGTAATGAAATAAATGATAGCAAATGCAGCAATCATCACCATCGAAGTAATTGACATATTAAGAATGAGAAATCTATTCCGCAGCTTTGTAAACATTTTATTCTCCATCCCTTGCCGTTCTTAATACATATCCCACACCCCGTATTGTTCGAATGGAAACGTCAGATTCCAGTTGAGTTAATTTTTTTCGCAAAAGAGATACATGTATTTCTACACGATTATCTTCGGCATCGGTATCATAACCCCATAGTTTTTCAATAATAATTTCTTTTGAAATAATCATTTTATTTCTTTTTATCAGCAATTCTAATACTTGAGATTCTTTTAGAGTTAATGTTACCTCTTTATTTCCACAGGCAAGATGCAGTATAAGGGGATTAAGCTCAATATCTCCATATTTAAGTACGCCATCCTTTATCAGCTCCGTTTTTCTACGTCCCAATGCACGCAAACGAGCTAAAAGCTCGTCGGTGTGGAATGGTTTTGCTAAATAATCATCAGCACCACTGTCAAGACCACGTACCTTATCCCCTGTTTCACCTCTTGCCGTTAACAAAATAACGGGAGCTTCAATTCCTTTTCTACGCAATTCTTTGAGTATACTTATACCGTCCATTTTGGGAAGCATGATATCAAGAATTATTATATCGTAAATGCCAGAAAGCCCACAGTCCAACCCATCTTCACCATTATGCTCTAAATCAACGCTATAGTGATTCTTTTTAAGTACTTGAGCAACAGCTTCAGCCATATACTTCTCATCTTCTACCATTAAAATTCTCATTTCTTACCTCCTTGTCTGCAAATTCAAGCTAACAAAACAAGATATCTCCACCACATAGGAGCTAATTTCAGCTCCTATGCCATGGATGTTTTTCTTATTGACTCTGAGCAGATTTGTAGTTTTATGCCAACTAATTCCCTATTGTTACGCTGTCCTCTGCACCAGCAGGGGCCTTTTCGCTCCAAGTCTTGCCACCGTCTGTAGAGTAGCTTCTAACTCCGTTTTCCATTTTGCTAAGCATACCTTTTCCTTCACCATCTTTAGACGGAATACCGTTTATCATGCTGATTTTGCCATCTTGGCCTATTGTTACACCATCAGGAACCTTTTCGCTCCAGGTCTTTCCACCGTCTGTGGAATAACTTCTAACTCCGTTTATCTCTTTGACCAATAAACCTTTCTTGTCACCATCTTTAGCTTCAATATCGTTTATTATAATTCCTTTTCCATTATTATCTATTTTTACACCATCAGGAACCTTTTCACTCCAAGTTTTACCACCGTCTGTGGAGTAGCTTCTAACGCCATTTTCATCTTTAAACTGTATGTCTTTCATGCCACCAGCTTCGTTTTGTATAACTATTTTTCCACCTTTTATTTTTTCACCTAGTATTGCCTCATTAGGAGCAACTTTGCTCCAGGCCCTCCCCCCATCCGTGGATGAGCT
Organism: Clostridium sp. CS1-1; assembly: GCF_056135525.1. NCBI lineage: Bacteria > Bacillati > Bacillota > Clostridia > Eubacteriales > Clostridiaceae > Clostridium > Clostridium sp. CS1-1. The sequence goes on from NZ_CM148680.1 coordinate 2,790,060, forward strand.
TGTAACACCGTTTTCCATTTTAAGCTTAAAAGGGTTTGTAGAGTTTGCTGCAAAAACCGTTCCAGCACTTATTGTTGCTACAACCGTCCCACAAAGAATAGCTACACCCCCTCTCTTTTTTGTTGCGTTCATTATTGATAAGATTTTACTTTTCATATTCATAATACCTCCGAAAAAATTTTTATAAGCAGCTGTCTTACAATTAATATAATAACCCTTATACCTTTAGCGAACCTTTAATAAAAATTTAATTGGAGAGATTTCTATCAAATGAACGATATAATTTTCTTATTTACTGCCTTTAAGAACTATTTTTCAGACTTTAAATCTGATTTACCAGCCTCAACTAACGCTTTATCACCTATTAAGAAAAAGCCTTGAACGAACATCATAATTCCGGTTATAATAAGCAGCCATTCTATTTTTATTATGTCGGACAGTGGTCCAAATATAAGCATTCCCATTGGCATCATAACACTTGATATCATAGCAAGAACGCCAAATACTCTCCCAAGAAAATCCCCCTCTACCTTCTCCTGCAATAATACTGTAGATGGTGTATTAAAGATTGGCATAGCAACTCCAATTAAAATCATGAAAATTAGATATACCCAAAATATGGGGATAACTCCAAGTGCAAAGGTACTTATGCCAATAATAAGGCTTGACATTGTCATTGTATGAATCTTATTTTTAAAACCACCCCAGTAAGCCATGATTATACCACCTACCATCATTCCGGCAGAAAAAGTAATCTCGATTGCTGTAAGACGCCAAACATCGTTTCCAAATGTACGTGAAACTTGCAGTGGCGTTAAAAATGCAGCAGGTGACACAAGGACAAAGAAAAATGCGCAAAAGATAAAGAACTTTTTAACATATTCATGATTTTTAATATAATTAACCCCCTCAACCATATCACCAAAGTAACTAGTTGACTGCTTTTCCAAGGCCTTTGCATGAACTGGAACATGTAAAAACAAAAGTAATGTCAATACTCCTATAGCCGCTGTAACAACATCTATAAAAAATATTGTTTCTATTGGAGCCATAGTTAAAAGTGCACCACTAAGCATAGGCGATACAAGCATAACAAGTGATTGTATGCTACCATTTGTTGCATTAACCTTTGTAAGTTTATCTTCTGGTACAATTTGCGGGATAAAAGCTCCTACAGCCGGAATTTGAATTCCTGAACCCAGTGCACGTATAGCTGAAATCGCAAATAGAAGCCATGTGTATTTATGCCCAGTAAGAAATAGTATCGCTAAAACAAGAGTCGCTGCTGCAATCATAGAATCTGATAACATAATCAGTATCTTTCGATTATAGCGGTCAGCCCAAACTCCTGCAAAAGGAGAAATAAAAAATGCAGGTAGAAAACCGCAAATGATTGATATAGTCATCATTATACCAGATTGCGTTTTTAACGTAATATACCAGGTAATTGCATACTGGACCAACGATGATCCAAAGAGAGATATTGTTTGGCTGGTCAAAAATAATATTGTATCTCTTTTCCAATTTCTATTCATATTTGTCATATACACTCCTACTATTATTTATTTGGTAAATATACTTGTAAAATTGTTTGCTCTATTATATTCATTTGTAAATCACAGGCCATATACTAATTGTTTCCATATATATTATCCCCCCTTTTGACTTTATTAAGATTATTTTTATCCATTATCAAAAGAAATACTATATAGAGCTAGTACTGGTGCTATCAATAATGAAAGTCCATGCTATACCAATACTTATAGAAATAAAAAAAGCTGAAAATGAACATAGGTCCACTTACAGCCTCATAATTATATAGCCTAAATATAAACATGAAATATGGAATTTTAATCTATATAATTTATTGTTAAGATATATAAATTAAATTCTTATATCATATCTATAAATGTAGCAAAAATGCTAAACATAAATTAAATGCTTATAAGCAAAATTCAAATGACCTATGATTTCACTGTGAAATATATTTATCACCAATCTGGAACACAAAAGTCCTAAAATAATTCCTATAACTACATCCGTTGGATAATGTACATTTAAATAAATTCTAGAAAAAGCAATTAATGAAGCTAAAATTACCACCAAAATACTTAGTTGATTATCCATCATAATAAGTATACCTGCTGCGGCAAATGAAGATGCAGTATGGCCTGATGGAAAAGAATATGTTATAGGCTTAGATATTAGCAGTTTATTTTCTTTCATATTATCAAAGGGTCTTGTCCTCTTTATTAGGTGTTTTATTAACCCTTCGCCAATAATTGTAGTTACAATTAGGGAAGTAATTATCATATAGCCTTCAACTCTATAATTCTTACTATTCATCAAACATATTGAAATAATCACCCAAACTATACCTCCATTGCCCATGGCAGTAATCAGCGGCATTATTTTATCAAGTATTGCATATCGAAACTTTTTATTTATTAGATTCAGCATCTTCACATCTATATTTTGTAAATAATTTATCATATAAAATCACTTCCCCTCTAGGTCTTTATTTATTATATCATTACATTCAATATGTTGTCTTTAAACGAATTTCAGGCAAATTTATCCTTACCACATTTTTTTATATATTTCTGAAACCTTTTAGTTGATATATTCATTATGCAATATAAAGTTTAAGAATAAATTAGAAATAGCTTAAGTTTTTCTTAATTTTATTCTACCTTTAGCTATATAATAAAAATAATATATTAGCAAGCTTCTCTTTCTTGATCATATAATGATATAGGTAAGCAATGTACCAACCAGATATAACTATATAATCACAAGCACCTTATTTCAATTATACATATATGACTGAAAAACAGCATAAGGTATGGTTTGAGGATGCACGATCAATTCAAGTGAAATTTAACCTTTTAAAGACGCTAAGTCTGCAATGCGTAAGTTATTGGAAATTATAATTTTTTCCCCACAAAACTAACTGTTAATAGATAACATAGTAGCTATTTCCAACATATAATGATTATGTTAGAAATAATATGCAGGAGCGAATTAAATGAGTAGATTAAACCCTGAAAAGCTTTCAGTGGAATTTAGAGAAGGAGTCACTACTACAGAGCCTATTATTCCCAGACGCTATACACTTACTCATTCTGATATAACAGCAGAGCTTTTTTTAACTATTGGATTAAGATATGCCTATGACAAAGTTAATGCCATGAGAGATGAAGTACTTGGTGAATGGATAAAAAAAGGAGAACGCTATCTTTATTACGTGTATTTATATGTAGATGGTCAATTTGGACCAGTAGCAACCTCCATACGAAACTACGTGTTTAGACGTGAATTACCACTTGCCTTGGAGGCAATCAGATATGGTGATAGAGAATTTTTTACTGTACATCCTAAGTTAAATAATTCTTCAATAATAGTTTTCTTCATGTCAACTAATCCTCAATTTAATAAAATAGAAAACTGGGGCACTTTTTCAGACTATGATATTAGAAGTTCCTAATAGAGTTCCCCAAATAAATACCTTTCGTAAAGACAGATTTTAGCTCTGGAAATGAAAAAGAGGATATCCTTTTAATATCCTCTTTATTTCATAAATTAAGACTTATTTAATTGTTGATACTCTCCTAATAACTTTTCAATTTCCACTTCTGTTAAGAATCGATACTGACCTTTTTCCAATGATTCATCTAGTGTTAATCCTCCAATGGAAACTCTCTTTAAATACACCACATAACAGCCTACTGCCTTTAACATACGCTTCACTTGGTGCTTGCGTCCCTCTGAAATAGTAAGATATCCAGAAACAACGGGCTGATCATAACGGTTTGAATCTATATTATATAAATTTTCAATATCCATTTCATGTTTAAGCTCTTTATATATTCCACATTTTTGCACTTCTATTTTTGCAGGCTTCGTTAATATTTCACCTTTTCCGATGTAAACACCTTCCTCTAATTGCTTCCTATCTTTCTCCTCTAAAGAACCCAAAGCCCAAAAGAAATAAGTTTTTTCAACGTGTTTTTGTGGGCACATTAATTGATGTTCAAATTCACCATCATTGGTAAGCAACAATAATCCTTCTGTATCTTTATCTAATCTTCCAACATGAAATACTCCATCCATGTTAACATCAGTAAAAAAGTCAAATACTGTTTTATTAACTATATCCTTTCTTGCAGTAATAAAGCCAGCAGGTTTATTAAGCATATAATATACTTTTTCAGTATAAGTGATTACTTTGCCAAGGTATTCAATAACATCAGAGCTTTCGTTAATTTCTATTGCAGGTTTTGTTATTACGTCTCCATTTACCTTCACCATACCTTCTTTGATATAAGTTCTAACATCTTTCCTCTTTCCAATGTCTGATTGTGCTAAAAATTTGTCTAATCTCATATTTTACTACTTCTCTTTCCTAAAAAATCATTTTATGCCCCTCTTACTAAATAAGACATAAATTTTAGTTCATGATCGCAATAGCTATCCTTATAATTTTAATAATATAACACTATAAATAAAAGTACTAATTTAAATGTTTTTTCAGCGCATTTATCCGATGACTACCCGCTCTAATACTCCCTCGCACGGTGTGAAAGCGACTATCACCAAATCGGAGATTTGGGATATCTGCTTTTCTACAAGAGGGAGTAAAGAGCGGCTACGTCCCTGAATAATGATTTCTAAGCATCAGGTGGAGTTTTAACTCCATCTGATGCCAAGAACTCTGTTTATCTATTACAATATGATGTTATCCATGTTGTATTCTGAATAGAAACACCTGTTTTCGACACACTTAAATTTAAAGGACTAATACCGGCCACCTTCCATGCTTTACACAACTCTTGCATTTGAGCGCCACTCTCTACAAAAGCTATACCACAATCCCCGCCACCTGCTCCTGATGATTTACCGCTTCCAAACTTTTCAGCAATAGAACATAAAGTTTTTAGTTCTTCTGTTTCAATATCAATACCTGCATCTTCACCTAGCTTCTGGAGCACTCTACGATTTTGTGCAAGACTATTAATGGCTTCTGTACAATCCTTTATCTCAAAGCTATGAATTAATCGAGCTACTGAAACGGAGCTTTTACTTAGAAACTCATTATAGGCTTCTAAATTGCGGTCACGAAAATTATGGATACTATTAATCATAGGTGCTGTTGCTGCTGCTTCTTTTGTCCAACCCACAGCCAATTGAAGCAAGATTGGCGGCGTTAACGGCCTAATAGATAAATTTGTCCACGATTCCTCTACCATTTCTATTAGTTTTTTCTCTTGCTCTAATTCATTCAATACCCATTTTGCGCTAAAAGCAGAGTACTCAAGCCATCCTCCATAAACAGCAGCGGCAATATCAGCACCTGAACCACTTTTCTGTGTTTTTACATGAGCAATGGCTGAAAGTTTAAAAATTTGATCAAGTTCAAGAGCTTCTTTTTCTTCGCTATACAAGCGTAATATAGTAGAAATAACTGCAACTACAATAGCTGCACTAGAGCCGAGTCCATATTTTTTACCTGTTGAAGGATCGTCAAGTTCACTTTCAATCCGTAATTGAAATGGGCGAAGTATCACCGATTTTTCTTGTAAAAATTGGTTCACTGCAGAGATCGAATTTTGAATAAAGTTTAATCGTGAATCCGATACACTGAATTCCACTCTTTCATCACTTATTTTCCATGTAATATCTTCTAATCCTAACTGGGGAATGGATAGCTGATTTTTCCCAGATGGTTTGATATAAGCTGTTACATAACGGTTTACGGCCGTTACCACGGCTTTCTGATTCGGTTCGAGTACAGCATACTCTCCAGCAATCATAAGCTTCCCTGGTACTTTTATACAATAGCCTGAATAAGTCATGGTTATTCCTCCTTTATCCTAAACTTATAGGGTACTTTCGCTATGAACCTGCTAATGTTTTAATAATCCATGGTGCCGAGTATAGAACCATAAATTGAACACCGTAATTAACTCCCAAGCGATATAACATTCCCGCTACAATCCCTATTAAAATAACACCAGCAATATTAATAAAACCGCCATCCATAAAGGCAAGCAATAGGACCAAACTAAAAAACACACCTAACATTGCCTCATGCGGTATTCTTTTAAATACAAAAGCACAAATTTGCTGTGAATACTTTACAGTAACAAAATAAGTAATAGCTGACGCTACCACTGCTCCAATAAGAGTTGCCCAAACAAAATCCGAACTAGATAATAAGTGATGCATATTATGCTTTAATGTATAGACTGGTGGAGCATTAAATAACGGATTTCCTGGTCCAAGAGCTACAGGAGATAACGGAATACCTAAGGCGATAAGAGGAATCAATATTCCGGAAATATAGGTTGCCTGAGCTAATGCTTCCATACAGGAAACTGCAAGAGAGGCTTTTTCCACCCTGTCTTTTATCCGGCTAGCAAACAGTTCTCCAAAAAAGGTAGTAAGCCCCACAGGGCTCAAAAGAAAAGTAACTGAACCAATGAGAGAAGCTATAGCACTATAGCCAATTTCTTTTTTCGTTAAAATCTTAAAGGGATTGGGGAACTTTTTAATTTCCTGCTCCTTTTTTAAGTAAATAGTCTTTTTATCAAATCGTTCTAGACTATCTCTTTTATCTTTATTGAGCAACTCAAACAAAGTCAAAATCACAGGCCCTATAGTAATTCCCAAGAAAAAAGAAATAAACACATTAGTTCCCTTTGGTACCGTTCCAATGCCCCAATAAAGGTAGCGAAGACCTTGAATCAATAAGGCTAATGGCAGTATTGAGGCAAGGGCCACCCATCTTTTTTTACTCATGAGCGCTAATAATATGGCTCCAATAAAAAATATCGGATCTCCATACTGTTTAATAATAGTGGCGAAAGGAATTATAGCGCGGGCTAAAAATAGACTCACAGGTATGGATACAAAAGTACCAATAATAGCCCCTGAAGCAATTTTACGGATACTAGTATCTGTTAAGCCAAATTTTTTGAGTACCATGGCATGTTCTACCATTGGAGTTGACATGACACCAGCAGGGATTCCTGCTATAGAAACAGGAACCGCATCAATTAATTTACATGCCACAATAGCTGAAATAAAGAAAGAAAGGATCACAGCCGGGTGTGCTCCTGATAATACAAGTACCAATGTGATGGGCGCAATGGTTGCAGTTTCATCTGCACCTGGAGCGGCACCAATAATGGTGTACATAACAGCTGCAATAACAGCAGCAAAAACCATTTGTAAAATCAAAGCAATATTCATGTTAATCCTCCTGATCCGTTTCTATAAATATTCTTTTAGGTTTGATAAAAATAGTACAAATCACAAAACCAATAATTGCGCCAGATAAACCAAAAAATAATGGCTTAGGAGGCTCTTTAGGTGCAAGAAAATATCCGCCAAGTGTAGCTATGCTGCAGATAATAAGTGCTATAACTAAATCTTTAATACTAACGAGATCCTCCCATACCTCAATATTCTGTTTTGAGGCCTCACTTTCAGGTAATTCTTTGATTTCTGTGTGTATGTTATTCATTACCTCAACTCCTATTATTTAAATTGTCTTCATCTATATCAAACAATACTTCTTGTCTTACAATCATTAAACCTTTGTTTATGAGCTTTAAAGATAGTTGATCCCTGAACCTGGATGACAAGTTAAAATATTTTGCACAGCAGGCAGCGTTAACAGAGATTCATACACTTTTTTTTCGTCTTTGGGTAGACAAAGCACCTTCACATTTGGGCCAGCATCTATGGTAAAAAAAACTGGGATACCAGATAACCTGAGGTTTTGAATGTGATGCATTACATCCATCGTTCCACTTTGCCAATACATAATCGGAGGCTCAGCCCCAAGCATGGTGGCATGCATCTTCAGTGAATTTGCTTCCACTACTCTCCCTAACATTTCAAAGTCTCGGGACTTTATGGCCTCCTTCGCCGTTTCAAAATCCTTTTGGACAGTATGAATCCATCCAGGATAAAAAGGCGAAGTCTCAACCGTACGCTTCATACCTTCCCTACTGGATACCTTCTTTTGCTTAGATGCTACTAAAACTGATAGAATGCTAATATTCCACTCCTGTTCAGATAAAATCTGATTTGCAACAGAATCTTTTCCATCTGACTGTTCACCTTTTTGCCATTCCACGTACCCACCATAAACGGAACGGCATGCAGAGCCTGAACCTTGACGGGCTAATATGGACAATTCCTTTTGATTTAACTCCAAACAGAGCGCCCTTGATGCTGCTGCTGCTAATGCCGCGAAGCCTGAAGCAGAAGAAGCAAATCCAGCTGCTGTAGGTACTTTATTTTCAGAGGTAACTACTGCATATAAGTTGCTGCCAGCCAATTTCCTTATGCGATCAAGAAACTGTGAAACCTTATTAAACTCAGCATCACTAGCTGAGTTGTCATTCAACAAAAAAATATCATTAACGAGGTTCTTGCTAAATTCAACGGTTGTTATTGTGTAAAACCGATCAAGCGTAATAGATAAACTACTATTCATAGGCAAAAATAAAGTCTCGTCACGTTTCCCCCAATATTTAATCAATGCAATATTAGTATTTGCTTTTGCTGTAGCTTTCATTTGTTTATCCTCCTTTTACTCCTTTGAAACATAGAGAGTATCTCTTTCGCTTGAAAAATACCAGCTTTTAAAGGCACCTGATTTCATTAATTCATTTGAGATTATTTTGGCGTGCTCCAAACTGCTAGCAAGCGCCATCATGCACCCTCCTAAGCCTCCGCCTGTCAGTTTTGCTCCTAATGCACCTATATTTCTTGCAGTTTCAATCAATCTATTGAGACCATCATCACTGACACCAAGAGTCATAAGTTCCTCCTGATTACAGTCAAGTAATTTTCCAAGCAAATTCATATTTCCATCTAGAAGAGCGCCTTTGGCCTCACCTACAATTTTTTCTATTTGATCCAAGGATTTTTTCATTTTTACCGGCTTCAAAAGATATCTCTTTCTCACATTTTCCACTGCTGTGTGTGTATCACCGATTCGTCCAGTATCCGCAACAACGATGTATAGCGGTTTAACTGCCTTAAGAGGCACTGCCTCTTTTCCCTTTTGAAACCAGATTGGACATTCATTTGATACCGCAGCCATATCAATTCCGCTTGGTTTTCCATGAGCATAGGTTTCAGCAATTTGAACAAGGTAAAATAATTCCTTTTGTGAAAGCTTCTGTCCATAGAAGGAAAATAAACTTCTTACAATGGCAATTGCAATTGCAGCACTAGAGCCTAATCCACGACCTAATGGTATTAATGAATCAACTCTAATACGTATACCGTCAAAAGATTGCTTTAAATAGTGTAATGTTCCTTTGATGCATGCCGAGATTCCTCTCATTTTCACTGGCATACTGTCAATAGGTCCGGTATAAATAGCAGATTCAAATATAATGACTCCAAATGACTCCTCAATCATAGCCCTTACCTTCAGCGGGAAAGGAATCGCAATAGCAGGCTTCCCATGAACAACAGCATGTTCGCCAACTAAAATCAATTTACTATGTGCATCGCTGACAGCTATTTTAGTAGAAACTGTATTCATATAAATCCATCCTTCATTATTAACTTATAAAGTATAAAATAAGCCCATTTTCTTATGAGCTTATTTTATTCGAAATTAATATTTATTGATAATAATAATCCATTAATAGCAAATTGTCAAATAACACTTGTTTTTAGCATATTTTATTTTTTCTATATTGTCTTCTCATTTTATATTATAAAAATATAAATACTCCAATTTAATCTTTATAAAGGTGTTTATTAGCTTTTATATAATCTCCCCCCCAAATATTCATAGAATCTAAAACTGGCTTTAAACTCTTTCCTAGTTCTGAAAGAGAATATTCAACCTTTGGTGGAACTTCAGGGTATACCTTTCTAATAATCAATCCATCAGCTTCCATTTGTCGAAGCTGTTGCGTTAACATTTTTTGACTTATTCCATTAATTCCATTCTCAAGTTCATTAAATCTTTGTGTTCCATCGTCATGTAAATTTCTTAAAATAAGAACTTTCCACTTGTGACCAATAAGTTTAACAGTCTCTTCAATTGGACATAACTTACCACATGTCATTTGCATTCTCTCCCATCATATATAAATTTAAAACTTACTGTTTAGTTAGTGTAATACGAAATAGTGCCTTCTTGTAAAAAGTTAATATGGATTATATTATAATACTGTAAATCAGGAAAACATAGGAGGAAATTTTTTATGAAAAAATAAAATATATTTTGCTATAAACAATAATAACTTTAATAATCAATTTGGATATGCATTTTAAATTTAGGAGATGAATAATTATGAAAATATTAAATGTTAATGATTTTACAGAAAAAACTAAAAGAAAAGCATTATTTACAGAAGGTACAATGGACGCAGGTATTTTATTCTATGAACCTGGTGAAACAATGACTCCTCATAAACATTCAAATTTAGATGAAATATTCTATGTAATTAGTGGCGAAGGAATAATAACTGTAGATGGCAAAGATATTTCAATTAAAGAGAATGATGTAATCCTATCTCCAAATGAAGAAAGCCACGGATTTACAAACAATGGAGATAAAAAATTAGTTATTCTACAAGTAAAAAACACTATTGTAAAATAACTACAACATCTATAAACATTAGAATAAAAGGGTCAGAGGCTTTTATTCTAATGTTTACTATATCAAAGTATATAAGAAAGGATGTATTATATGTACTATATATCCATGATAATCACAATTTTAGCAACTGTAGTATATAATATCAGCCAAAAATCTATTAATCAATCAATAAATCCGTTTATATCCATGTTAATCACATATATTACCGCAATAATATTCTCGGTATTGGCATTAATTATATTACCAATAGATCGCAATATTATAAATTCTTTAAAACAATTAAATTGGGCAAGCTATCTATTAGGACTATCTGCATTAGGGCTAGAAATAGGATATCTATATATCTATAGAAGCGGATGGAATATAGCCATTGCTCCTCTTTTTGTAAGTATAATTTCAACAATCGTGTTAATTGTGGTAGGTATTTTTATTTATAAAACTAAAATATCCTTTATTAATGGATTAGGAATATGCTTAAGCATAGTTGGTTTGATCTTAATGAATAAGAAATAATTAGAACTTGTTGGATATTAACATTAATTATTTTGAAAGCAAATAAAAAGATGCCCCATCCTTGCAAGATTAGCATCTTTTGTGAAAATTAATTTAATCTAATAGCCCTAAAACAAAGTAAATATTCTTAGGATTGCTTAGTGTTAGCTCACTAAGCTTTTCTTATTTATATGAGACTGAACTTTTATAAAATTCAAATCTGTTTTAAGTTATAAATTATTTTCATCAAGAAATTTAATAAATTTCTTTTCAGTAAAAATATCATTCGTTATAAAGTTACCATTGAAAAAAAAACTATATGTTGTAAATGGTGATGAGGCATTCTGGGCTTGTTCTTTACTTGTATACTTTTCTATTTTTAAATCTATCCCTCTACTCTCTGCTATTCCTTTTACTATATAAACGTATTTTTCAGTATATGGACATTGATTACTATAGTATAAATTTAATCCCTTTTCTATTATTCTGCCTTCTTTAGCACATGGTTTAATTGTAGGTATTATCTCATCTTCCTTAAATGGAAGATATAAGAGTTCATAATATGGATTTGCTGTATCTGCTATCTTAAATCCTTTATATTTTAGATATTTACCATCACTTAAATATGGCATTTTATTTTCAGATGATAGAATAACTAGTCCTCTTTTACCTTGTTCCTTACTATCTCTAATGCATTCATCTAGCAGAACATTTGAAATACCTTTTCCTTTATATTGTCCCGATACCCAAAAACAATTAATAACCATATAACCATCTGCATCAAATGGATACCAAGCATTTTCCGCTGGTATATATTCAATAAAAACTTTACCTCTAACATTTAACTTTTTAAAAGATAGTCCATCTCTTAATTGTTCTTTCATCCACTCTTTCTTAGACTTTACACAATTTTCACCTTTCTTATCAGAAATCACACAACATATGTGCTCTTTATCAATGTTATCTTCAGTTATATTAACAATTTCCATAATACACCTCCTTACCACTTTTATTATATCAGTTTAAATATGACACCACTATGCCTTATTTATATTCGTTACTATACCTATGATAAGGTGCCTAATCTAGAAAAAATCACCTTACACTTAATAATATCAATACTTTCCAAAAAAACCTTTATTTATGGTATGGCTCAACAAAAAAACACCGATTCTTTTATATCTTACATATGGAATCAGTGTTTCTTCGTTTTTAATCATTATTTCCTCAAAATCTTATCCATCGCTTTTCCCTTTGCTAACTCATCGATTAGCTTATCCAAATAGCGAATTTCCTGCATAGTTGCTTCTTCAATGTCTTCCACTCGGACACCACAGACAACCCCTTTAATCAAAGTCCGTAAAGGATTAAGCTTAGGAGCTTCCACAAAGAAAGTCTCAAAATCTATCTGGTTTTCCAGTTGCGCTTCTAGCCCTTCCTGGCTATATCCTGTCAACCATCGAATGATTTCATCGACTTCTGTTTTCGTACGTCCTTTTTTCTCCGCCTTCATAACATAAAGGGGATAGACACTTACTACGCTCATTGTATAAATATTATGTTTGGTCATGATATATCCTCGCTTATGTAATTTTCTTTATTATATCACAAAAATAGTCGGTTCAAACGAAGGTTCAGTTTATTTTTTATTATCGATAATCAACTTATTCTTTTTTATTTGATTTTTTAAATTACACACTTTTCATCAATTCAATAACAGTTTTATTTATACTTAGTCTAGATACTCTAACCATATATATTTTTAATATATCCTTTCTTTTTAGCTATTTTAAATATAAAGCTTTCTTAAATATACACAAACTAAAATAATCTATAGCAGCATTTACATCGAAAATAGAGCCCCAGGAGACTCCTGGGGCTACTTGCATATTACCGCTACATAAAAGTAGTTTGCTTTAGTTAAATATGTGCTTCTTCAGATTACATCAAAAAAGCACATTTGATCACTTTCAGGAAGACCTTTTAAACATCCAAACTTTTTAAGTGAATCTATAGAAGAATTACCAATCTTAGCACGTTTCTTTAAATCTTCTATGGAGCTAATAGGCTTTTCTTCTTGGACTGCATTATATATACCTTCTGCTGCCACATTTCCCATACCAGATATACTGTTTATAGGCGGCCTTATACCATCCTCCTCTATCTGGAACTTAGTAGCATGAGACTTGTATAAATCAATTGGTAGGAATTTAATGTCTCTCTCGTACATTTCTAAAACTAATTCTAAGTCATCATACATATCCTTATCCTTAGGTCCAGCTTGATTTCCCATCATTTCAATTTCCTTCATCTTTTCTTTAACCTTTTCCTTGCCGAATATCATAAATTCTGCATCAAAGGCCTTTGCTCTGATAGTAAAGTATGCTGTGTAATAGGCTTTAGGTATGTGAACCTTAAACCAGGCTATTCTAAAGGCCATCATTACGTAGGCAGCAGCATGGGCCTTAGGGAACATGTATTTTATCTTTTTACAGGAGCCTATATACCACTCTGGCACTTCGTGCTCCCTCATTAAAGCTTCATATTCCGGAAACTTTGGGTCTTTTAATGCCTTTCCCTTACGCACAAGCTCCATTATCTTAAATGCTGAATTTGGAGGCAAACCCTGTTTGATAAGATACACCATAATATCATCTCTGGTACATACTGCTTCACTTATGCTGGTAACTATTTTTTGATCGATTAAATCCTTGGCATTTCCAAGCCACACGTCGGTACCGTGGGAAAGTCCTGATATACATATTAAATCCATAAAGGTTTTGGGCATTGTATCTAAAAGCATTCCTCTTACAAACTTAGTACCAAACTCAGGAATACCAAAGGTTCCTACCTTGGAATTTATCTGATCTGGTGTTACACAAAGGGCTTCTGTGGATGAAAATATAGACATAGTAGCCTTATCATCCATAGGTATAGTTTGAGGATCCACTCCTGTCAAATCCTGCAACATTCTTATAACTGTCGGATCGTCGTGGCCCAGTATATCTAGCTTCAAAAGATTCTGATCAATAGAGTGATAATCAAAATGTGTTGTTATAATATCTGAATTTGGATCATCAGCTGGATGCTGTACAGGGCAAAATTCAAAAATTTCTCTTCCCTTAGGAACTACTATGATTCCACCAGGGTGCTGACCAGATGTTCTTTTTATACCTGTACATCCCTTTGATATTCTGATGATTTCTGCCTTATTTACTGTAATGTTTTTTTCCTCGAAATATTTTTTAACGTATCCAAAGGCTGTTTTTTCTGCTATGGTACCTATAGTTCCAGCCTTAAAGGTTGTGCCCTTTCCAAAGATGACTTCTGTATATTTGTGGGCCTTTGCCTGATACTCTCCTGAGAAGTTTAAGTCTATATCTGGCTCCTTATCACCATTGAATCCCAAGAAGGTTTCGAAAGGAATATCTATACCGTCCTTAGCTAAGTTTTCTCCACAAACAGGGCAAACCTTATCAGGTAAGTCAAAACCTAGTTTTATACCGTAATCCGCAAAGTCCGAATACTTGCAACTAGGACACCTATAATGAGGCGGCAAAGCATTTACTTCCGTTATACCAGTCATATATGCAACAACAGAAGAACCAACAGATCCTCTTGAACCTACCAAATATCCATCCTCATTTGATTTCCATACTAGCTTTTGAGCTATAATGTACATCACGGAGAAACCATTTTTTATAATAGAATCAAGCTCTCTGTCAAGTCTAGACTGAATGATTTCAGGAAGCGGATCTCCATATAACTCATGTGCCTTCTCAAATGTAATATCCTTAATAGTCTGCTCACAGCCATCTATATGTGGTGTGGCTTTTTCCGGTGAAATAGGACTAATTCGTTCACACATATCCGCTATCATATTGGTGTTTGTTACTACCACCTCATAAGCCTTTTCCTCTCCTAAATAAGAAAATTCCTTAAGCATTTCCTCGGTAGTTCTTAAATATAATGGAGCTTGCTGATCTGCATCCTTAAAGCCCTGCCCTGCTTCTAGTATACGTCTATATATCTCATCCTCAGGGTCCATAAAATGAACATCTCCTGCAGCTACTACTGGCTTACCAAGCTTCGCTCCAAGGTGCACAATTTTTTTGTTAATTTCCTTTAGATATTCTCTATTTGGTACCTGCTCTTGCCTTACCAAATATTCATTGTTTCCTAAAGGCTGAATTTCTAAATAATCGTATTCCTCTGCTATTGCTTCAATTTCCTCTTCGGATTTACCTAAGAGAATTGACTGATACAGCTCACCTTCACTACAAGCACTACCAATAATCAAACCCTCTGAGTATTTTTTAAACATGCTCTTCAATATACGAGGCTTTTTATAAAAATAATCTAAACTTGAGAAAGATACTAATCTATATAAATTCTTTAACCCTACATAATCCTTTGCCAATATTGTTGCATGGAAGGTTCTAAGCTTTTTATACGCTTCCTTCTTAGCCACCTCGTCAGAACCGTATATATCTATATCTTCAAGGGTTTTTGCGCCTCTTTCTACAAGCTTTTCAAGCATTATCTTAAACACCTTAACGGTAGTATCAACGTCATCTAAGGCTCTGTGTGCAACTTCCACCTTTATTCCAAGGTTTTTAGCAATTCTTCCTAGTTTATAGGTTTTAAAATCTGGGAATACTTCTTGTGCCAAGGTCAAGGTATCCACATATGTAAAATCAAAATCATAACCTAAAACTTTGGCATTATGCTTTAAGAAGTTTATATCAAATGCAGCATTATGGGCAACCAAAACACTTCCCTCAATAAACTCTAGCATTTTAGGAAATACCTTATCAATAGTTTCTGCATCTCTTACCATATCGTCCGTTATATTGGTAACCTCAATAACTTTTGCTGGAATAGGCTTTTCAGGATTAACAAAACAACTAAACTTATCTAATACCTTTCCATCTTTAACCTTCATGATTCCTATTTCAGTAATTTTTTCAGTTACTGGTGAGAACCCTGTGGTTTCCAAATCCAGCACACAGTAAGTAGTATCAATACTCTGTCCCTTAGGATTTGTTACAGAAGGCTTTTTATCTGGTGCTAAGTAAGCCTCCACTCCATATATAACCTTCATATCAGAGTTATCTCTTCCTAGGAGTTTATGGGCCTCAGGAAATGCCTGCACCACGCCATGGTCCGTTATGGCAATAGATTTCATGCCCCAGCTCATAGCTCTCTTAATTAAATCAGTGGCGCTAGTCATAGCATCCATCTGACTCATTTGCGTATGCATGTGAAGCTCTACCCTCTTCACCTCTGCCTTATCCTGCCTCTTAATCTTCCTCATACCCTCTGTTTCTACTATGGTATTAGCAATCATCTCAACTTCTCCGGAGAAATTGCTATAGCCTGCATTTCCCACAAGTCTTACACCCTTAGCCTTTTTAAGTTTAGACAATACCTCACCGTCTTCACCAGGCTTTAAGAAGGACTTACAGGTCAAGGAACTTGAACCGTCATATAAATCAAAGGAAACTAATGTTTTTCCGCTTCTTAATTCCTTTGCTTCTATATTGGATATTTCACCCTCTAAAGCTATCCTTCCCTCATCTGGTGTAATATCAGTAATTTTAATTACAGACTCCTTAATTTTAGAGTTTCTACCTAATATCAGGAATGGATCTACTTTTTTTCCATCAAGCTCTGCTTTTATTTCTTGTTTATTTTCTACAGTTTCCTTGAACGGTTTAGGAGTATTATTGCTTGGTACAGTCTTAATTTCTCTCTGTGCAAGCACCATTTCCTCTTCAAGTTTATCCTGCATCTTCATTAGATCTTCACTGCTTACATTATCGATAAAATTTATTTTATATGCTGTGCCATAAAAGTTTTTTATAGCTTCATAGACTTTTCTATCATAATCCATAGACTTTAAAAAACCTGATACTGGAATATCAAAATTAAAATCTATGTTGTTTTCAGAAACTTCATATTTACTATTGTTTAGTACTGCTTTTAAGGCTGGATACTTAACTGCAAGCGTAAATATAATATTTTTTAGTTCTTCTTCTATTGGTTTTTTATTCGTCCCTTCAGCATACTTTACAGTAATCTTAGAATCTCTTAATGCAAATCTTTCTCTTATAAACTTATTGAGACCTTCAAATTCTCCTATTTCAATATATTTATCCGAGCTGATTTTCATTTCTAGGGTTTTAGTTTTTTTACTTAAGACTACCGCTTCGACGACTGCGGTAGTTATATTCCCTCTTGCTTCATAATCACTAAAAATTTCATTTATCTTTTTCATGTTGCTCTTAACCATCTCCCTAAAATTTTTAGTACTTATCTATTATATAAGATAAACTCATACTTTGCCATATAGAAAAAGAGGCATAGAAGCACTTCTTAATGAAAAGTGCCTCTATGCCTCCTTTATATTTCTTATATATAATATTTATACTGTTTTTAGCATTTATTTCTTTTAACTTAAAAGTTCTTTCGCACACAGCCCTGCTAAAGGTTTCTTTAATAGACCCTTGGTCTACATATATTAAAATAGGCTCTAATGGCATGATTTTTTCAGCTAAACTATTGATATAACTCATAGTAATCTCTTTTGGAGAGTTATTTCTGATCATAGTCACTGTTACCGGATTTTGAATAAAACAACATTCAAATACAACAACTTTATTTGATAAAACCCCAGTTTTGATTATCATATTCTAAACTCCCTAACAAAGCCAACTTTAGCAAACATTCTACGTCCCCCTGAAAATTTCCCAAGTAACTTACAACCGAGGTTTCTTGAAAAAACTGCTGACAAAATATGTTTGTCAGCAGCCTGAAATACAAAATATATTTACCAAAACTTCATTCTTATATATCCTAATAAAACTTTTGAGTCTTAGTTTCAAAGTATCTTTTTAAATCATAACTTGAAAAGATTCCTTTATCTGTTACAATACCACTGATTAAGTTAGGTGGTGTAATGTCAAACGATGGATAAATCCCCTTAACTCCATCTAATGTGTTTTTCGTACCACCATAGAATAGTACTTCTTTAGGATCTCTTTCTTCTATAACAATATCAGAGCCTTTTTCTTTATCTTCATCTGGTATTCCTGTTACGAAATAAGGTATTCCGAAGTGTTTTGCTAAAATAGCAATTTGGAGGGTTCCAATTTTATTTGCAATATGGCCATCCTTAACTATGGTATCTGCAGCAGAGGTAAATAGGTCTATATTTTTATTCTGCATGGTATATGCGACCATATTATCGGTTATAACTGTTGTATCAAACCCCATTTCGCTACAACAACTGGCAGTTAATCTAGCTCCCTGTAAATAAGGTCTCGTCTCTGCACAATAGATTTTTATTTGATTATTACGTTTTCTTGCCGCCCTCAGCATCATTCCTATGATTGTTTCTCCAAAACACTGAGTCATGATACTTCCATTCATAGGGAACATATCAGCAAGATATTCCCCTACCTTCTCCATGATAGAATAACGTCTATTTAAAGACTTTATGGTTGCATTAAAAATACCCTCTGAGGCATCTTTGCCTTCTGATAAAGCCCTCTTAGCAGTTTCTAAACAGCTTTTTGTTATAATGCTCATGCGATTTGCTGTGGTAGGTCTGGCATGAGAAATATCATATGCTGCTCTCTCAAGAAACTCTAACTGTACTGCTTCACTTTTTCCTCTTGCTTCAAAGGCTGCAAGTGCCATACCCATACCAGCAGCGGTATAGGGACCGGCACTCTGAGTCACCATATCCTTAATTGCCTTTGCTACCTCTTTATAGGTATTACAAACAACAAATTTAATTTCTCTTGGGTAAATTCTTCTATCTAAAATACTTACCCTACCATTTTCATACCAAGCTACATTTTCGTAATGCAGCATAAAAGCTAAGTCTTGATCCATTCTTTCCATTTTATATCACCTTTTTATCTTTCAAGACAACTATAAGGCTGCCTTGAAATTTTTTATTTATATTCTTAAGACAGTATCAATTTAAATTCCTCGGTTATATCGCTTCCTTTAGTAAACCTGTATCTATTCATTATTAAATTAATACCCATTTTAATTAAAGCTCTCTCTAAAGGAATTCTTTGCTCTAAATTTTTTACACTAGTTACCTCAAGGACTTTAGAATCTCCTACAACTCGTCTAATTATTTCTGTACCAGCATAGCCAAAAGAATCAGCTAATACTTCACTTAAATAGTGACCTTTAAAATAGGAGTTATATAAATTAAAACTAACTAGAGCATCATACCTTTCCGAAACCCTTTTCGTGAAGAGATCAACTGTATCCTTTATTGCCTCTTCAATCCAGCATAAAAATTCTGAATTGCTACGTTCAGTGTAGTATTTATTAGCCCATGCAAAGAATAAGTTACCTATTACATTTCCCACATCATATCCCATTGGTCCATAAAAGGCAAACTCTGGGTCAATTATTTTAATTCCTTTTTCATTGGCAAAAATAGAACCTGAATGAAGATCTCCATGAATGAGTGCTTGGGCATGGTTCATAAACCCATCTCTTAAAATACCAACCTCAGCCTTTAGCTTTTCATTATTATATAAGTTGCTTTCAGCGAAGCTCTCGTTTTCCTTTAGAATTATATTCCTATTTTTATAGTTATAATAAGGTTCTGTGAATACTAAATCTTCAGTAATATCACAAAGCTCCTTATTTGTAAATCTAATTACTCTTTCCTTTTTGTCTGCTCTATCAATTACTAAATCCGTAGTTGGAAGTAATGTGTCTGCTAAAAAAGTAGATATATTATCAGCCAAATGATGAAAGGTTTTCCCGATTAAGAGTTCCGTTCTTAAATTTTTATAGTCTGATATATCCTCCATGGAAAGAGCGCACATAGTTTCGTCATAGTAATAAATTTCAGGTACAAAAGAATGAGCTAAAGTTCCTTCTATTTTTAAAATCTCAGCTTCAATTCTATTACGATTAATATCTAAGGGCCTTCCAGAAGATCTTAAAAGCTTATCAGCTTGTTTTATGATTAATGACCTACCAGTTTTAGGATTCCAAATCTTAAATACATAGTTGATATTCCCATCTCCGATTTCTATAGCTTCTAGCTCTTCTTCAGGTTTGAAATAACGTGTTACCTCTTTAGAATAAATTTTTGCTTCCTCTGCATTCATTAAAAAATGTTCAGAATATCTACTCATATTACTTTCCTTCACCTTCTTCTACCTCTGCCATTTTTCTTGGTTGAAATTTAGGCCATCCAATTAATATGAAGAAAGTTCCAAATACAAACATAAGCATACAATACCATACATAAGGCATAATAGACATTGGGGATATCTTTGCAAGTCCAGCTGCAACTAACATTTGACCTGCGTAAGGAAGTAGTCCGTTAAAGGCAGATGAGAATAAGTCAAGAATACTTGCTACCCTTTCTCTTGCTATTCCAAATTTATCAGCTATGTCTCTTGCAATAGGACCAGTGGCAATTATAGAAATTGTATTGTTTGTAGTAGCAATATCCATTAAGCTTACCAAAGCTGCAATACTTAGCTCTCCCCCACGTGCTGTTTTGGTTTTTTTCGTTAACTTTTCAAGCAACCAATCAATTCCACCTAGGTAATTCATTAAACCTACCATACCTCCTACAAGGATTGCAATGATAGACATATCCTCCATCCATGTCATACCTGTATGGATAATGCCAAAAGATTGTACTAAACTAAAGTCTCCGTGAATAATTCCTATAAGCATACCTGAAACAACACCTAAAGTCATAACAAACATAACGTTCATGCCAGCTAATGAAAGTATAATAACTAAAACATATGGAATAACGTTTACAATATTATAGTTATGTGCAGCTGCTAAATTAAGAGCTGGTGCATGCTGCATAGACAAAATAATTAAATTAATCACAACGGCAGGCAAAACCATAAGTATATTAGCTTTGAACTTAGCTCTCATAGGTACATCCTGTGTACGTGTTGCAGCTATAGTAGTATCAGAAATAAATGAAAGATTATCGCCAAACATTGCTCCACCTATAACTATACCGCATACTAAAGGTAACCCAAATCCAGTTTTATGTGCAATATCAACAGCTATAGGAGTTAATGCTGCTACAGTTCCCATAGATGTTCCCATAGCAAAACTTAATATACAACCTATTATAAATAATCCTGGTAAAATCATATTGGTAGGTAATATTGTAAGTCCAATATTTGTTACAGATTCTACCGCATGCATAGAATTTGCCACACCATAAAAGGCTCCCGCTAATATAAAGATAAGCACCATTAAAATAAGTGTTTGTTCACCACCACCATCACAATACATATTAACTCTTTCATCAAAAGTTGTTGGTTTTTTTTCTCCAGGTTTTCTTAAAGCTAATCCAATACCTGAAGCAATTAAAATTGCTACCATAAGAGGCATGTTATCAAAGTTCCTTGTGAAAACTCCTGTGCTCATGTAAATAACTAAGAAAGCAATAAGCGGTATTAGTCCTAAAAAGTTACCTTTTCCCTTTGAATCATTATTCATAATCTAAATCTCCTTTTTATAAAATTATTGTATTCCTTTAACAATTATTAAAGATTTATAAATAACATCGGGTTACCAAAGGTTATGTTTTAAAACTTCTCTTTATTAAATATTAAGCATTACTCAAGTATTATTGGATTACCTGAAGTTTTTGCATAGTAGTATATTTTTGCTGCATCCTCTACATAGGTACTTGCGGTATAGGCTTCTTCCATATTTTTGCCACAACTAATAGTACCATGATTTGCTAAAAGACATGAATTAGATTTTTCTAAGTAAGGAATTATAGATTCTCCTAATTCGAGAGAACCTGCAGGTTTAAATGGCGCTACCTTAATTTCTCCACCTAAGAAAGGTTTCATTTCAATTAGAATTAGAGGAATATCTTGCCTGTTCACTGCGAAACATGTGGCAAAAGGCGAATGTGTATGAACAATTGCATTAATATTAGGGTATTTTTTATAAACCTCTAAATGCATTCTCCATTCTGATGATGGCTTTTGACCTATCTTTTTAGGTATACCGTTTATATCAATTTCCACAATATCATCCTCTGTCATTAAACTATAAGAAAGTCCGCTTGGTGTAATTAAGAAATCTTCATTATTCCCATTAAACTTCCTCATACTTATATTGCCACTTGTTCCAGCTACCAACTTTTCCTCATATAACCTTTTGGCAGCATTCAATACAATTTCCGTTTCTCTCATAACCAACCCCCCCTTTATACATATATATTACAAACACCACAATATATTCCACATCCGTTCAAAAGTCAACAGATTTGTGAGGGATTTTTTTTGTTTTTTAACGAATATGTTGATTTGTTTTTATTTATGTTATATAATATTGTTGTATTCTTTTACAATTATGTAATTTATTAACACACAAGATTTGAGTTAATTTTGAGGTCTTATAAAAAACAGTTTAGTTTTACATTTAAAAATCCTATTCAAATTTCCACTTCATTAATTTCAATACAAATGTTTTAGAATTATTTTTAATTTCATTTTAGGCCTTAAAATCTTATGGTTAGCGCAAACGCATTTCGAATACTTACTCATAAACTTTAAGTTATTTATTTTCAATAGTAAAACATTATACTACGATTAATCTATGAATTACAGTGTTCTAAAATGTGCCAATTTACAACATTACTATAAAGGAGAAGATACCTATGCTCAAAATTGATAGACATAATAAAATTGAAGAGGAGCTTAGATCTAAAGGCAGTGTCTTAATATCTCAACTGGGTGAAAAATTATGTGTTAGTGAAGAAACTATACGTCGTGATTTAAAGGAAATGGAGCAAGCAAACAAACTCTGCCGAATCCATGGAGGCGCATACTTACCTGAGACTTATACTAAAGGAATTCCTATACAACTTCGTGAAATTTATTTTGTGAAGGAAAAAGAACTTATGGCAAGTCACGTTATTAAATTTTATATAAAAGAAAAAGACTTTATAATGTTAGATTCCAGTAGTACCTGTTTAACACTTGCTAAAGAATTATTGTCAACTAATATGAGTCTTACAATTATAACAAATTCATTAAGGATTTGTAATCTATGTAATGACACACCTTCAAATATTAAATTGATATGTCCTGGTGGAACGCTAAACGCAAGAAACAGTTCCTTCGTGGGCTACAAAACTCTCGATACATTACGATCTTTTATTGCGGATAAAAGCTTTATTAGCTGTCCTTCTATTGACATTAATCATGGTCTTGTAGATAACAATGACGATGAGGGAATGGTCAGATCTTGTATGTTAAAGCAGTCTCGTGAGCATTTTTTAATTGTTGACCATACAAAGTTTTCAGAATCTACAAATGTTATATTTGCTAATTTAAGCAGTGTAGATGTTATAGTTACTGATAAAAACCTTACACCTGAATGGGAAAGAAAATGCTTAGATTTGAATATTAGAGTAGATTACATTTAACATTGGGTATTTGTCACCATAGTTTTACAATCCTAATTATAGGAGGTTTATTATGATAAATTTTAAATATTACAATCCCGCAAAAGTTATATTTGGCGATGGTGCGGAAAATGAAATCGAGAATCTTTTGAAAGAGTATAAAGTCAACTCATTACTTTTAGTTTATGGTAGTGGTTCTATAAAAAAGCTAGGAATACGGGATACTGTATATTCAACCTGTCAAAAATTAAATATTGCTTTTTATGAAGGCGGAAATGTAGTTCCTAATCCTAAAATAGAGCTTGTTCGGGATTTGATATCCCTAGGAAGATCCAAGGGAATAGACTTTATATTAGCTGTAGGTGGTGGAAGCTCAATCGATACTGCCAAAGCTGTATCAATTGGAATTCCTTATGAAGGAGATGTATGGGATTTTTTTGATGGAACAAGTGCTATAGAAAAAGCATTGCCAGTAGGTGTTATTACTACCCTTCCTGCCAGTGGGTCTGAAACCTCAAACTGTTCAATTATTTCTAATGGTGTTTTAAAAGTTGGAGTGGAAAGTGATTTAATCATTCCTAAATTTGCTATTATGAATCCAAGATTCACCTTGGGGCTACCTCAATATCGAACATCATGTGGACTG
Source organism: Clostridium sp. CS1-1 (assembly GCF_056135525.1). Taxonomy (NCBI): domain Bacteria; kingdom Bacillati; phylum Bacillota; class Clostridia; order Eubacteriales; family Clostridiaceae; genus Clostridium; species Clostridium sp. CS1-1. The sequence goes on from NZ_CM148680.1 coordinate 2,814,291, forward strand.
GCAGATATTCTCTCACATTTACTGGAGCGATATTTTACAAATACAGAAAATGTAGATACAACTGACTTCTTACTAGAAGGCGCTATGAAAGCTTTAATTTTAAATGCTCACCGTCTTATGGAAGATCCAAATAACTATGACACACGTGCTGAAGTTCAGTGGTTAGCATCGATTGCTCATAACAATCTCCTTGATACAGGAAGAGTTAGCGATTGGGGCTCTCATAGGATAGAACATGAACTAAGTGGGCAATATGGAATCACTCATGGTGAAGGTATGGCTGTTGTTCTAGTTGCCTGGACTCGCTATATGGCTTCAGCAGATCATAAGCCAAAAAAACTGGCTCAACTTGCTAACCGCTTGTTTAATATAGATTATCACGACTATACAGAAGAGAAAATGGCCTTAATACTATCTGATAAATTGAAGGAATTTTTCCAATCTCTTAATTTAAAGACAAGTCTTACAGGGTTAAACATTACAAATGAACATTTTGAAGAAATGGCTCTTAGAGCTACTCAGGACAATACATGCACTGTAGGTCACTATTTACCGTTAGACAAGGATAGAATTGTAGATATACTATGTTTGGCTCAGTAGTTACGTAGGTGACAAAAATTAACGATATATACTTGTTAAAGTTTTCTAAACTTGCAAACTCCAGTAGTAAGCATTACTACTGGAGTTTGCTTCTACCTCTCTCTCAACCGAACAGCGGGTGGTTTATTGTTTAATCTGCTGAGCGACATCAGCAGGCTAAAACTTATAATCAACTGCCCATTATTAGCCTACTGGGCAGTTGTACTAGTCCTTTCTAACCCTAAATTCACACTTAAACGATGCGGTGTTCCAGTAAATTATTCAGCTTTTACAGTTAAGTCGTTAAATCCTAACGTTGCGAATCAACATAATAAGAATGTGCAATAATTAGTTATAAATATTATCTTCAACTGTTTGTTTTAATCCTTTGAGAATAATGTCCCAGTTTTCACAAGTTCGATTAAATATTTCTTCTGTTTTAATATTGTCTTGAGTAACTAAAAGTAAAGTATCTTCACCTTTTTTCGTTAATTCATAAGTTATGTTTGCATAATTTTCTGGTTTATCTTCCAAACCAGAGAAAGGAGACCAAAAAGCATATTGGAAAACTTTATTTGTTATTAGTTTTGAAATTAATCCCTTGTCCTCATAGATATTCCCTTCCCACTCTCCTCTAAAAATTATAGGACTTCCGATTTTCCATTCAGAAATTGCTTCAGTACCAAATAAATATTGTTTTATCAATTCAGGATTTATCAAGGCGTTCCAAACTTTAGATGCATCAGCATTAATTTCAATTTCTTTCTTTACAACCAATTCTTTATTCATAAGTAATTACTCCTTTAATTATTTTTATTTAAATCTTTTGACTTGTCGCAACTTTAGTGTCCCTACTTTTATTACTTCCTATTTATGTACAATAAATTACAATTCCGTATTAACTTAGTATATTTATTTAAGCATAAATATTAATAAATATAAAGCCTGTGTCATAAGTCAACACAGACTACTGCTATATTAATTATGGAAATATTATGCTTATGTTGTCTATACCGACTACCCATTATTAGCCTAATGGGTAGTTGGATAACTAAAAAATCGATATAATAAATATTCCACAAACCGGAAACTACTTCCCTCCCCTAGAGGTCTTAGGAGATGATTGAAAATCATCTCCTTTCTAAAACCCCCATTATTATTTGCTTTTGCTGAGCTCAAAATAAATATATTCATAATTTCAAAGCAACTATATCTTGTCCATTTTTATCTTTAAATAATCAAGTACCTACTTACCTACCCCTTTCCAAGCATTCCTAACTTCATTGAGTGGCGAACTTTTAAACCTATTTACTAAGGAAGCTATTTCATCAGGAACAAGTATTTTATTATTGATTAAGGCTTTATAGTATTTTTTAGTCAGGTTTGATAGATTAAACATCGCATCAAGGTAATTTTTGTTTATTTCTTTTATAACAATTTCATAAATATCTAAACATTCTTTTAAGGATTGAGTAATCACACTTCCAAACTCATCCGTTAAGAATATTTTTCTATCTATTATTTGCGGTAGATGTAGTAAGATAGAGCTACTGTTCCTTATATCCATATATTTCAAGGCAGTGAAAAGTCCTTTTAATTCATCTACAATTCTTATATCATTATCAATTAATTCTCTGTATACCAAAACAATATCCAATGCGGTAAAAGCTTGCAGGACCTCCTCCGCTGATCCAGATAAGATTTGTCTTATAATCAATTCATAAATACTATTTTTTCTTTTAAGCCTTAAACTTTCAATTATCTCAATACTTAAAATGGTAGTCTGCGTCTCTGCAAATAGCATTTTAATTTTACCTACCCATTCTTGTTCAATCTCATTATAGCAATTTGAGATGGTAGCCTGTGTTATTAGCATAGCTACTAAATCACTTAACCGTAAAAATCTTTTTTTAGCTTCTTCCCCAGTTCCAAATATGTCAAATCCGAACTCAAAAAGCTTCTTTTCATTATCTAAGTAATCATAAATGTAAGCTAAAATTGAATTAACTAACTCTTCATTCCAAGTAATTTTAGAGTGATCCCTTTTCGCGAAATCAGAAACGATGTATACACAATTCATATAAGAGCGTATAAGCCCATCTACATTTGCAAACCCATGTATTGTACCTCCCTCAACACATCTTGGGAAGTTAGGTTTCTTTAAAAAGTTGACGTATAACTCTTCAAAACATATGGTAGCTTCATGAGGCAAAGTCTCCCATAAAACTATCGAATAAATTTTTGACTTTGGAAAACCATACTCATCAACTTGCCCCCAAAGCGCTTTTGAAACAGACTCATGGTATCCTGAAAGTCCTTTGTACTCATTCAACAAAACAATTTTTGATATACCATTGTCTCGAGTATCTATATTGGGATTAGATATTTCTTGTATGGCTTTGAGCACCAGTTCTTCTGGAACTTCGGTTTCTATGATATCCGCACTTATGTCATGAAAATAGTTAGTAATAGGAATATTAAAACTCGGCAATTCAAAAATTTTCACTAATGATTTCTTTAATATTTCTGAATTAAAGCAATATGACAAGCGAGCCAAGATACCGCGCATATCACTATTGTATACATTGTCAATTTTCGGTACTTTCTGAAAATTCCTTTCTAATAGCATTAATATTCTTTCATCATCTAAAGCAATACAAACTCTTGATAAAACTTCATAAATAATTTTCTGCGTTACGATCTTTTTAACCCGACTATAATTCTCATGTTGTTGAAAAGACTCAAGTAATACTATTAGCTGGTCAAATAACTTCTCAGCCCACTCCATGCTTGAAGTTACAATCATTTCCCTAGAAAAAAATCTATTTATAATTTCGTCATCATTTGTTCTTATAATGTATGCCCATTTCCATAACGGGTTCTTGCTGGTAGGAATTATTTCTTTAGCCGCTTTAGCTATAACCTCTCTATGATCGCTATATTGTGGTGGTAAACACAAATTGTCCTGTAATAATAGGTATCTAAAGGAATCTTCTGTTACATTCATTATTTCCTTTGGTGTAGTTCCATAACTATATGTATATGAATTTGGGTTAAAGGAACTCTGCTCTTTTTCTCTTTTATTTTCTGCCAAAAGCAAATTATTGCTTAGTGATGATTTTACATCATTGAATATCTTTCTTATATTATATTTATTATCGATAAAATTCTGATCTGAAAAATCATCTAAATTATTATATATATTTAGGGATCTAGAGCAAATATTCATGTAGCTAATTAACAAAGCAGTTTTATCTTCAGAGTATGACTTCTGTGCTAGCGAAGCTGAACCCCTTTTAAGCAAATCAAGTGCATTGTCATTCTCTCCAATTTGACTCATGATACAAGCTTTCTTAATTTGAACCTCATAAGAAATGCTCTCATCGATTTTTTTAACATAATTTAATGCCTCAGAATAGTCAAACTGTGAAATACTAAACTTACATTTTTCAATATAATAGTCAGCCTTCTGTTGAGCATCCATAAATGGCAGCTTTGATTCAATATCCTTTATTATTTTGATATGTTCTTGGTTCTCCCCATCTATACGATACATCTCTGCAAGATACATCATCATTTCAAACCATAAAGATCGGTAATTACTATACTTACTATTCTGAATTAATGTTTCGTACGAAAACTCCTCAACAAGTTCTTGAATCTTTCTTGCTTGATAATCATATAGTGGCATATACAATTTCCTAAGTAAAAACACAAAGTTGCCCATTAATATAAATTTATTGATATCATTTTTTTCCTGAGATAAATCCCTAAATTGATTGCTCAACTCTTTACTAAAACCTTTTAATTCTGTAAAAGGCAAAATCAAATATTTTGAAGCTTCTAATTTTGCCTCGTTTGTATACCTAATTAAAGTATCATAATATTTTTCATCAATTTTATCAGACAAAGATCTATATCTATATGGCATTCTTTGAAATATGCTCTTCTCATTCTTCCCGTAAGAATTTAATTTATTGAAAAACTTTTCAAGTGCGTCATAGTGGCGATTAGAAGACTTTTCATCAATTAAATATTCTAGATTCACCACTGAAATGTTCTGACTTTCAAGCAGCTTCTTTTCAGATTCACTCATATCACTAAATACTCCACATAAATAAATCTGTGGACAGCTTTCTCCCATATTATCTCTTAACCATCCAAGCCAGTTAAGAAAGTTTGGATCATCACCTGAAAAACCAATAAGGCAAAGCTGCGTTTCAAGCATGGATTGCTGAACAGTATTAACAAATGGAGCATATTTTATCGGATAAGTTCTATAATCTTCTTCACAAATTATGTACGGTTTTGCATTTGGTATGCTCCCATGCAATTTGGTGATTCTTGGATGCGTACTGCCAGGTAAATCATTCTGGCTTAATAAAATCTTATAATTCTTACGTACAGAAATATTATTAATCGCTCTTTCAAGCAGAGTATCATAGTTCGTAGTGAAAACATCATTCCAATTTAATTCTAATAACTTAAAATGTAAATCTCCAGGGATGAATTTCCCATCATCGATGTTCTCTTCAATAAATCGATCTAATTTATTTCTTCCAAAAACGACTTTAAACTCTTCTGCTAATTTTAAAACATTTTTCCCAGTTGTTTTTTTAATCATGTTTTTATCCCATTTAGCAATGTCATCTCCTTTTTCTGGGAAGAGATATAATGCCTCATACATTTTTCTAGCCAACTCTTCCCAACTTGGTGAGAATGAGTTTTCTGATAAGCTAACGGCATTTTTGGAGAAACCCGCTCCAACCATAACTGAAGCAGATCCGTACTGATTTGGATCATGTAATCTTTTAGCAATATCGTTAATATATGAATTCACTAATTCTGCACTCATCAATTCCACCTCACTTAAACCTACTTGAGGGTTACCTCTTAAGATATTTTTGTAAAGATATTTGTAAGTTATAATATCTTTAGTCCAGAGTTTATCATAAATAGAAAAAATGGGCTATCATTCTTTACAGAGTTTGTAGTGTTTATACCTCCCTTAAAAATTCCAGCTCATTTCACAGCTATATTTAAATCCTACCACACTGTTGCTTTTCAAATAGTCTTCAACAGAACTTCTTCTAGTAGCAAACTAAGTCGCAATATCATTCAGTAAAACCCCCACAGAAGAAGGCTTCTAGCAATTGATTTCATAACTTTACCTATTAAACAGCTTAAGTAAACACTACCTTTAAACTTCCCATTATAGACATAATCTACTCTTCATTACATACCCAAACTACTCCTCGCATTTACCTCACAAATAATCCTCTTATCCTAGAAAACAATCCACCTCTGCGTTCCTCTCTTGTTACAGCTACTAGCTCTCTTATCTCCTCACTAGTTGCCACATTCATATTTATCTTTGCTTTTATCAAATCATCTACAATAGCATTATCCACACTATAAGTGACCTTTAACACATCTCTAGCTCTAGTCATTCCAGCATAAAGAAGCTTCTTAGACTCCTCTATATTGTCTAGCAATCTATCATTAATACCACAAATAAACACATGCTTAAAGTCTAACCCCTTTATACTATGAATTGTAGAAATGCCCACAGTGCCAGTATCTAACTTAAACTTAGTTGTAGTGTTAGCTCTCTTACTAATAACAAAATAAGGTATATCTTTACTATTAAAAACTTCTTGTATAGTATTTAAATAATTTATATCCTTATAATTACTGTGAACATAAGCTACACAAATATCACCATAATCCACACCCAATTGTTTTAACTGTATAACATCCATTACAATTTTACTTATCTCTTCATTAAAATTCTCACAGTATATTAAATCAGGTTGTACACCTTCTCTTAAACTATTATCTGGTGTAATTATAAAGTTATTGTTTTCTTCATTTGTACCTTCTTTTAATGAACCATTAGATAAGAAAATGTGCGCAAAGTCTAGTATCTGTTTTGTATTTCTGTAGTTTTCACCCATTATTGCTGTTCTACCCGCTGCTTTTATTCTTACAACTTTAAGGGTATATTTTCTATTATATAAGTTATCATTAGATAGCTTTACTTCTCTATAATCATTTGGTAGGTTATATTTTAATATTCTAAATAACCTTTTTTCTCCTGAAGTAGCACTATCTAAAGAGTTTATGTCTTCTGGAATCATAACTGCCATGGTATCACCTCTTGAATTTGTTATAATGTCTTTAAAAACATTAATTGCTAAATTATGATTATTAAACCAACTATTCCCTATATTGTACCACATAAAGTGAAAAATTTGTATATTTATCTATATATCGGAATATAATGTAACACTTCTCAGTAGAATTACTAATTTAGGGATAGAAAACTTTCATAATTCTGATGAAGAAAAAGCCAGAATTTAAACCTCTCCTAAATAATACAAAGTCCCGGAACAGGCTGCTTGTTTGCAGCTTGCTCCGAGACCATTTAGTCTTATTTACTTTATTCACTCTTGAAATTGTTCTAGAATACATATATTATGATCCAAAATTCCCCTTTAAATATCGATACTTCTTACTATTTTACTATGTTCACCTTTTGTTGCTGATAACATAATTGAACAACACCTGAAGAAAATCTTTTAATATTAACAAGTTTAAGTCCTATTCTCTCCTTTATATCAACGAACAAAGGCTTACCCGCTCCCAAAACAACAGGGTGAATAGATAACCTATATTCATCAACAAGCCCTAAACTTATAAAATCTTTTATAATACTTGCTCCGCCATATAGCCATATATTCTTACCCTGCTCTTTTTTTATTTTTCTTACTTCTTCCTCTAAATTCTTATTTATTAGTATGGCATTTCCATCAACCTCAGTTATAGTTTTTGAAAAAACATATTTCCTCTTGCTATGTACTAGTTTCCATATTTCTTTTTCAGTATCAGAAACCTCGTCTTGTGGAATATATTGTCCCCATAGATCATAGCTTTTTCGTCCATACAAAATAGTATCAATATCATTTAAGAAATCACTAAAGCCCATATCTGGGTCCATGATACACCAATCAACTTCTCCATTTGCCCCCTCAATATATCCGTCCAAACTCACCGCCAAATCTAAAATTATTCTTCTTGATTCATTATTAAACATATTAATTTCCTCCTCCAAAATATTTCATTATAGTCCTAACTATAGGTTAAAGTAAAAGTTCACTCTACAACTTCATCTACATTTAAGGATTCCCTGTAATCCCTTGATATAAACTTTTTTCTCTATGCTAGCAACCTACTGCTGTTTTATAGCTTGACTTCATTTAGTAAATGAATCTTGTTTTTCATTCTTAAAAAATAGAAAAATACTGTAATCACTTTTTATTTTAATGTCAATAATATTTGCTTAGCCCTCTAGGAATACCTTCTTAGTTCATCAGCAAACATATCTATATATTTTTAAAATTCCATACTAAATAAAAAACTAGGCCCAGAGCCTAGTTTTATATGTATTTATATCTTCTTAACAAATTCAGATTTTAAGCTCATAGCTCCAAAACCATCAATTTTACAATCAATATCATGATCTCCATCAACCAAACGTATATTTTTTACTTTTGTACCCATTTTTACGACTGATGAACTTCCTTTTACTTTAAGGTCTTTGATTACTGTTACGGAGTCACCATCATTTAAGATATTTCCATTTGCATCTTTTATAACCTTTTTATCTTCATTATTTTCAGTTTCTGATTCTAAAGTCCACTCATGAGCACATTCTGGGCAAACAAAAAGACCTCTATCTTCGTAAGTGTATTCTGAATTACATTTTGGGCAATTTGGCAAATTAAGCATAATTTCATTTCCTCCATTTGTTATTGTTAATTCTAAAATATAAGAATTATTTTCAATTTCTCGTTACAATTTCGTAATAGTAATAATTACGAAATTAAAAATTTTAAAAAACTCATATGTAGTTATTTATACAATTATATACTATCATAATCTTCTTATATTGACAAATTCCCCTTCAATATAGCATTAAATACCTTTTAAATCCCAGCTTTAAAGAAAATTTAAAAGTGTGTGTTGAGTCTAATAATGATGTTATCTAAAAACAATAGTATTTCCTTTTAAATTTGCTATAATTGTTTCTTTACATTTTTATAATATATACTCTTTTAAGTACTTTCCGGTAATAGAAGAATTATGGTTAACCAAATCCTTAGGCTGCCCTTCAAATATAACCTTGCCTCCCTCTTGCCCTGCTCCTGGGCCTAGATCTATAATCCAATCGGCTTGGCTCATTATGTCAAGATTGTGTTCTATTATAATTAATGTGCTCCCTTGGTTAACAATGTAATCCATGATTTTTATAAGCTGTGATATATCAGACATATGCAATCCTGTAGTAGGTTCGTCTAATACATATATATTTCCTTGCTTTTCTAATTCTGCTGCAAGCTTAATCCTTTGAAGTTCTCCACCAGATAGTGTATCTAATGGCTGACCAAGGGTGATGTAATCTATCCCTACCTCCTTTAACCTTCTTAATGTAGGTAATATCTCATTTTCAGTGAAAAATTCTATAGCCTCATCGACTGTCATTTGAAGAACTTCACTAATATTCTTTTTTCGTAATTTAAACTGCAGTACTTCTTTAGTAAACCTGTGTCCCTGACATGCTTCACAAACACTTGAAATTGTATCCATAAAAGCTAGATCAGTGTATGTTATTCCTAATCCCTTACATTCCGGACAAGCTCCTTTTGAGTTAAAACTAAAAAGAGATGCTTCCACATGATTCTCTTTTGCGAATAGCTTTCTAATAAAATCAAAAATCCCAGTAAAAGTAGCAATATTAGAACGTTTAGAACCTTGAATTGCTCCTTGATCTATAAAAATTGTTTCAGGATAACACTTAGAAAACACTTGATTTATAAGTGTGCTTTTTCCTGAACCAGCTACCCCTGTTACTACTGTCATAACACCCATTGGAATATCAACAGAAACATCCTTCAAATTATGTAGGGAAGCATGCTTTACAGATAGCCATCCTTTAGGCTCCCTCGTATTTTCCTTCAACTTAGCATTATGACTTAAAAACTTTCCTGTTAATGTATCTGCTTTCAGTAACCCATTTACCTCTCCTTCATATACAACATTGCCTCCCTTTGTTCCTGCTCTTGGGCCAATATCAATCACATGGTCTGCAATTTTAATTACATCTGCATCATGTTCCACAATTAGAACAGTATTCCCTTTATCTCTTAATAACTTCAAAAGTTTATTAATTCTATTTACATCATGAGGGTGAAGTCCAATGCTTGGTTCATCAAAAATATAGGTAATATCGGTTAAACTACTTCCTAGTTGGCGAACCATTTTAATTCTTTGGGATTCACCGCCAGAAAGAGTTGCTGTTTCTCTATCAAGGCTTAAATATCCTAATCCAATGGAATTTAGATGCTCTAACCGATGGATAATAGCCTCTACCATTGTATAAGAGGAAGGATCTTTGATATTCCTAATAAAATTAATAAGATCACTAACTTGCATCTTTGTGCAATCTGCAATATTTTTACCATTTATTTTACATCCCAGTACTTTTTGATTAAGTCTGCCACCTTTGCATAATTGGCAACTATCTCTTGTAACCACATAGTCAATCGCCTCTTTATATAATTTCGCATCCCTCGATTCTTTACCCAAAAAAGTACGTTCAATTCTTGGTACAATACCCTCATACTTTGAAGTAGGTGGCCAACCATCAGTAGGATTGGAAGGCTTAAAACCTGTTTTGTAAAGAAGTGTATCCAATTCATCTCCCGTATAATCTCTCAGTTTTTTGTCATTGTCAAACATCCCTGTACAAACATAGCGCTTCCATCGTACCTCCCCTGGTCTAAAAGTTGGAAACTGAATCGCACCTTCATTTAAAGATTTATTTTTATCAAGCAGTCGCTCAGTATTGATTATATCAACCTTTCCTAGCCCTTCACATTTAGAACACATTCCCGAAGGGTTATTGAACGAAAAGACATCAGAGTATCCTACAAAAGGCTTACCGATACGTGAAAACAATAAACGCAGCAATGAATAAATGTCAGTAATAGTTCCCACAGTTGATCTTGCATTCCCACCAATTCTCTTTTGACTAATAATAATTGCTACTGAAAGATTCTCAATAGAATCTACGTCAGGATGTCCGTAATGTGGAAGACGATGTCGGATAAAACTTGAATAAGTTTCGTTCAATTGCCGTTGAGACTCAGCTGCAATTGTATCAAATACAAGAGATGACTTTCCAGAGCCTGAAACACCTGTAAACACAGTAATTTGCTTCTTTGGAATCTTTACATCAATACTCTTTAAGTTCTTTTCTCTGGCTCCAATAACATGTATGCTATTCTCATATTTTTCTTCTCTCATAGTAATCTCCTTTTACTAGATGTGGTCTTGTGCCTATTAACACTATTAAATGAAGCTCTAGACTTTATTATTCTATAAACCACAAGTGCCTTCGTTAACATTTATAATACTCTTATTTTAGTTAACATTTTAATGTAATAAGTATATATACTTTGAGTATCTATCATAAATACTGTATACTAAAAACATGACAGTTTTTGTCTGTTTTATTGAAATTATTTTTTTATTTGTTCTACATTATAAAAACAGTTCCTGTTGTAAAGGAGAATTTATATGTCAAAAGCTAAAAGAATATTTGATTTAATTATGTATGTAAATGCAAAAAGGAACTTCACTGCACAGGATGTTGCATATGAATTTGACATCTCTGTTAGAACCGCACATAGATATTTAATGGAACTAAGTGAATTAGGAGTTCCTATATATACCGAGCAAGGCAGAAATGGTGGGTACCGTACACTAGAAAACAGAGTTCTTCCTCCAATTATATTTGATGAGAACGAAGCACTGGCAATTTTCTTCGCTTTCCAATCACTAAAGTACTATGAATCACTGCCATTTGATACAGATATTGATTCAGCCTCTAGAAAATTGTATACTAGTCTTCCTGACGATGCTAAAAAGAAAATAAGTCGTTTAGAGTCACTTATATGTTTTTGGAATCCAAAACAAACTATTAGCTCTCCATTTTTAAAAGATATAGTTGAAGCATCCATGAAAAATAATATATTAATAATTAAATATCTGTCAAAATCACAAAATAAAAAAAGAGAAGTTAAGCCAATAGGGGTTTATGCACATGATGGACTTTGGTATATGCCTGCTTTAGATCTTGAAAAGAATAAGGTTTTATTATTTAGAGTGGATAGAATATTATCCTTAGAAATTTCCGAAAGAACTCTAGAGTTACCAATGAAGCTAACAGATTGGTTTGATAGCTACACAGTTAAAACACCTGTAAGATTGTACGTTAAGTTAACAAGAGAAGGAATACGGCAGTGTCAAAGCAAACCGTGGTTAGAGCCTTACATTGTTACTACTGATAATGAAAATGGGTATATCGATACTATAATTGATAAAGATCAAATAGAATATATTTCAAACTATTTTGTTCAGCTAGGCACCTGTGCAAAAGTTATTGAACCACAAGACATAGTCGACAATATAAGAAATCAAGCCTATAGCTTAATAAATCATTATCTATAGTGAAAAGATACCACAAAGGCAACAATCATACCTATCAATAGGTTAATGAATTCGGTGCCTGTAAAACTAAATCCAAACTTCAAAAGCTTTAAGGCACTTGATTCAAACATTACAGGAATGGCAAGAAGAAATGTAAACTCTGCCGCTGCAGTTCGGGACACACCTATTAAAATACTCCTATCATTAGTGTGGTTTTATAGGATATTTCTGAAATACTATTTATCTTTGGTAGTTTGTTTTTATTATAGTTTTCAATTAAAATAAGGAGAATCCAATACCATAGAAGAAGTAACAAGTGTCCCCAAAAGGCTTATTACAAGCATCTTAAACCGCTTTAGTTTAAAAAGTTCACAATATAGAACATCAACTAGAATAAGTTAACCCTACACAATTGTGCACGGAATGTCGGATAGGTACATTCAATTTCTGTTATTCTATTGATGAAAGGGAGGTCATATAAATGGATTTGCTTAAAAGGATGAATGAAGCATTAAACTATATTGAAGAAAATCTTACTAATGATATTGACTTGAAGGAAGTAGCAAGACTGGCTTTTTGCTCAGAATATCATTTTAAAAGAATGTTTTCTTTTCTTGCAGGTGTTACTCTTTCAGAGTATATCCGACGTAGACGTCTTACTGTTGCAGCATTTGAACTTAATAACAATAACATGAGGATAATCGATATTGCAGTTAAATATGGATACAGCTCAGCGGACTCTTTTACAAGAGCTTTCCAAAGTTTACACGGCATAACACCGTCAGAAGCTAGAACTAATGGTCAATCACTAAAAGCCTATCCACGAATGACCTTTCAGTTATCAATTAAAGGAGGAACTGAAATGAACTATAGAATTGAAGAAAAAGATGCTTTTCGAATTATTGGTATTATGAAAAGGGTTCCCATAATTTTTCATGGGGTTAATCCAGAAATTGCTTCTATGTATGAGAACTTAAATATGGAGACAATAAATGAACTTAAAAAACTTTCTAATGTGGAGCCTACAGGACTGCTTCAAGTATCCACCAATTTTTCTGAAGGCCGAATGAAGGAAAAAGGAGAGCTTGATTTTTATATAGGTGTGGCAACAACTGAGGAGTGTCCAAACAACATGGTACAGCTTGAGGTTCCTACCTTAACATGGGCTGTATTTGAAGCAATCGGACCATTTCCTGATACGCTACAGGATGTCTGGGGACGCATCTATTCCGAGTGGTTTCCATCCTCAAACTATGAACTAGCAGAAGGTCCAGAGATACTGTGGAACCAGAATAAAGATATAACCTCGCCAACTTTTAAAAGCGAAATATGGATACCGGTTTTGAGAAAGTAATACTAATTAATAAGATAAGCAGCAAGCTCACATCAATAGTAATGATGTGAGCTTGCTAAATCTCTTAGAGCTCTATTATCCTTTAGTATTAGTATTTTCCGTCTTCGAAACAAGTTCTTGAAGCATATTTACCGCTTCCTTTGTTTTATCCTTGTCTAGAGAAACTAATGTAACTATCTTATCACTTCTCTCCTTGTAGCCCTTTCTTTGGTTTGATACTAAAGCCCTCAATTATTGTCACAGTCTTTTTCTCATTAATGCAGTACTCTTCGTTCTTAGCAAATAAGACTTGATTCAAGCAAAAAATGGCGCGAATTAATATAGAAATAACTTTATTCAGTTTTGCTACCTTTACATACCATACATTACTAATCAATTATTTTTCTTCCCTACCGATATATAAGTAAGATATTTCAAGGGAGGGATAGAATGAAAAAGTATAAAGTTTTTTTATCACTATTGTTATCTTTATTTGTTTTTGTTTTGAGCACTAATATAGTTTTAGCTAAACCAAGAACTACAAGGACTAGCCCAACTGCACCTACAGGGTTGGCGGCTACTAATATAACTTCCACAGACGTGACACTAAACTGGTCCTCTGTCTCAGGAGCTTCAGGTTATAAAGTATACAGAGCTAATACTTTTGACTCAAATTATACTCTAATTGCTACAATATCAACTACGTCTTATAAGAATACAGGTTTAACTTCTAATACGAGCTATTGGTATTTTGTTAGAGCTTATAATTCTTACGGTACTTCGCAAGACTCAACCCACATAAAAATTACAACACCTCAGATTGTTTCATCATCTAAGATTGTACTTGGATATGCAACCTATTATTACTCAGGAGATAGCTCCTCCTATAATTCGATGACGACTAATTCTTCATTGATTAATGAAATTGCAACAGATACCTATACTACAGATAGTCTAGGCAATATCACTGGGTTAGTTCCTACTAATCAGCTGAATTACGCCAATAGTAATGGTATAAAAACCCTTGCCATGATTACAAATAATTTCGATGGGAATATTGCAAAAACATTGTTAGAAAGCTCAACAAATAGACAGTCTTTAATAAACAATACTTTATCTGCTTTAAAGTTAAATGGCTATAAGGGTGTGAATATAGACCTTGAGGGAATTTTTTATTACGATAGAAGCTATTTTACAACCTTTATCACTGAGCTCTATAATACTCTTCATCCTCAAGGCTTTACAGTAACCATATCTGCCCCAGCAAAAACAAGTGATTCGCCTACAGATGGTTGGAGTGGTGCTTATGATTATGCTAAGCTTGCAAATTATTCTGATCAGATAATATTAATGGCGTATGATGAACACTACCCTGGCGGTACAGCTGGACCTATTGCTTCCATAGGCTGGGTAGAAAATGTTATAAAATATGCTATTACTGTTATTCCAAAGGAAAAGTTACTTCTTGGAACTGCTGCATATGGATATGACTGGTCATCTTTAGGGACAAAGGCCTATGGTATTTCAAGTATATACAACCTAGCATCAACACACGGCAGTACAATAATGTGGGATTCAGTATCCCAAAGTCCATATTTTACTTATACAGATTCCTCAGGTATATACCATACAGTATGGTTTGAAAATAGTACAAGCGTTGGTTATAAATTAGATTTAGTAAATAATTATAACCTCTCTGGCATAGGTATTTGGAGACTTGGTCTTGAGAATTCTGATTATTGGACAACTATTAAGAACAAATTTAATAAATAAATTGAAATTAATTTAGCATACAAAAGCATATCTGTTCTTTTGTATGCTAAATATACTTCACTCTTATTTCCAACTCCATGTCACTTAACTTACAAATAAAAAGGACTATCCTACAATTTAATAAGACAATCCTTTAATATTAAACATCATGTTTAAATTATTTTCTTTTTCCTTTATTCCTATTATCTTTTCTACTTACAGTCTTACCACTAATTATGTTTTTTTCCTTCATCTTGCCTTGTTTAACTGTAGGTTTGTCTTTACCTTTACCTTGCTTAACTGCAGAGTTATCTTTTCCTCTTAACTTACCTTTTCCACTGTTATGCTCTGTCTTGTTTCTTTTTTCCCTTGGCTTTATCAGACACTTTGGTCCAAATCCAATAAGATCTTCTCTACCAGCTTGTACCAAAGCGGAATATACTAAATCGTATTTCATTGGATCCCTATATTGAAGTAATGCCCTTTGCATAGCTTTTTCATTTTTAGTTTTTGGAATATATACTTCTTGCATAGTGAAAGGATCAAAACCAGTATAAAACATTGTGGTTGATAGTGTCCCAGGGGTCGGATAAAAATCTTGTACCTGTTCTGGCTGATAATGAATATCCCTTAGGTATTCTGCTAGCTCTATAGCCTCTTTTAATGTACTTCCTGGGTGGCTGGACATTAAATAAGGTATTATATATTGTTTTTTCCCTACCCTCTCAGTTATTCTATAAAATTTCTCCATGAAATTATCATAGGTTTTTCCAGCTGGTTTTCCCATAAACTTCAAAACTTTATGTGCAACATGTTCTGGTGCTACTTTTAGTTGCCCGCTAACATGATGTTTAATAAGTTCTTTTAAAAATGTATCATTCTTGTCCGCCATAATATAATCATATCTTAGTCCTGAACGTACAAAAACCTTTTTAACATCCGGTAATTCTCTTACCTTTTCCAGTAGTCTTAAATATTCCATATGATCTACATCTAAGTTTTTGCAGGGACTTGGATGTAAGCACTGTCTATTTTTACAAGCACCAACTTTAAGTTGTTTTTTACATGCAGGATATCTAAAATTAGCCGTAGGTCCCCCTACATCATGGATATATCCTTTATAATCTTTAAATTTCGTGATTTCTTTTGCTTCTTCTAATATTGAATCTTCACTTCTACTTTGTACAATTCTTCCTTGATGGAATGTTATTGCACAAAAGGAACAGCTTCCAAAACATCCTCTTGAACTTACTATACTAAACTTAACCTCTTCTATAGCAGGTATTCCGCCTAACTTTTCATAAATAGGATGGTAATTCTTTTGATAAGGTAAGGAATACACCTTATCTAATTCCTCTCTAGTTAGAGGCAATTCTGGTCTATTTTGTACAAGGTACTTATTTGTATGCTTTTGTACTATAGTATTTCCTCTAATAGGATCTTGCTCCTCATACTGTATTCTAAAAGCCTCAGAATATTTATTTTTATCTCTGCATACTTCTTTGTAAGATGGAATTTCAATATAATCACTTACTTCTTCTATGTTGTCCACAACATAACATGTCCCAGGTATATGTCTAATACTCTGTACATCTACTCCGCTTTTCATGTTGTCCGCAACCTCAACAATTTGTTTTTCACTCATTCCATAAATTAATAAATCCGCTCCACTATCGATTAACATAGATTTTCTTACCTTGTCACTCCAATAATCATAATGTGCAAACCTTCTTAAACTTGCTTCTATTCCTCCAATCACAATAGCAACATTTTTATATGCTTCTCTTATTCTATTGCAATAAACAATTGTCGCCCTATCAGGTCTTAATCCCATCTGTGCTCCTGGAGAATAGAAATCTTTATCTCTAAGCTTTTTACTTACTGTATAATGGTTAACCATAGAATCCATATTACCTGCATTTACTAAGAATCCTAATCTAGGTACACCTAGTTTTTTAAAATCTTCTGTATCTTTCCAATTAGGCTGCGCTATTATCCCTACTTTATATCCTGCATTTTCAAGGACTCTAGATATAATCGCAGTTCCAAAACTATGATGATCTACATATGCATCTCCTGTAACCAGAATAAAATCTAACTGTTCCCAACCTCTATCCATCATATCTTGCTTACAAATTGGCAAATATTTGTTATCGTTCATATTTCCACCTTCTTTTGCATCTACTATAATTAAAATGTTAAATTCTTATCCAAGCTACAATTATAACATTTTTTACGACATAATTCTTCACAAATCTTATATTCCAATTACTTACAGATACTATTTTTTATATTTTTTTATATAATGAAAATAATAAAACATAACTTTTCTATTGAAGTGCAAAATTAAATAAAAAAATGAATTAGATTAAACTCCGTTACATTATTTGACATATTAAACCAATATATGTTATAATCATCATGTCAAAATTTACTATAAGCTAAACTTTTATTTATTAGCTAAATAACAAGCTTACGTAGCATAGAGGGAGAAGTGATTGTTGTGTCATTCTTTTTAGAGCAGGGAATTAACATATCTAATCTTACATGTTGGTACCAACCTATATACCAGTTGAGCACTATGCAAATATTTGGATTCGAAGCATTGGTACGTAGTAAGTTTCACCGCAACTTTAATGCCTTAGAACTCTTTCACCAGGCACAAATGCAAAGACATCTTACAGTACTTGATTATCAATTGATATTGAAAGCACAACAGTTATTTAAGTATGAAAATACCTCCTCCTTATTTATAAATATTTTCCCGTCAACTTTATTAGATAAAAGATTCATCTCGTGGTGGCATGAATTTTCAGGGATTGTCCCATCTGTTGTTTTGGAGCTATCTGAAGAGGAACCTATACACGATTGGAAAGCATTAAAGTCTGTAATAAATGTACTAAAAGAAAATGGAGTAAAGATTGCAATTGATGATATGGGAGAGGGGTATCCATTTTTAGAACGCTGGTTAGAATTAAAACCTGATTATATTAAATTAGATCGCTGTTATATGTTTGATTTAGTTAAAAATTCAACGAAACAGAAATCATTAAAAAACATTGTAAAAATGATTGATACACAAGCAGAAATTATTGTTGAAGGAATTGAGCAAATTGAATGCCTTGAAATAGTAAAAGAAACAGGGGTACAATATGCCCAAGGCTATGCCCTTGGAAGGCCTGCTCCGATAGATACTTTTTTAATGTTAAATAAATACAAATAACCACTTAGCCTAAATAATAGACTAAGTGGTTATTTTCATGCTAAGCTTCTTTTACTATTTCAACTACCATTCTAGCTGAATTTATTAAATCTTCTATAGCTATGTATTCTTCTAAAGTATGAGCTTTTTTCATACCTATTCCCAAATTAACAGCTTTTATGCCATTAGCATTTAAAACGTTAGTATCGCTTCCACCACCTGTAGAAGTAACTTCTGCTTCTACACCCATATTAGCAAATACTCTCTTTGCCATATTAACTATTTCATCATTTTCATCTACATTGAAAGCACCATACATTCTTTCAGTTTCTATTTCTATTTCTGCACCAAATTCAACAGCAGCTTGTTTGAATGTATCAACCATATGCTTAGTTTGAGCGTCAAGCTTTGAGTTATCTAAACTTCTAGCTTCTGCTAATATTTCTAGCTCTGGCATAACTATGTTAGTAGCAACGCCGCCCTTTACAGTACCTATATTTGCTGTAGTTTCTTCGTCTATTCTTAATAATTTCATGTTTTCTATAGCTCTAGATGCAACCATTATTGCACTTATACCATCTTCTGGAACTAATCCAGCATGAGCTGGTTTCCCAATTATTTTAACAGTTATTTTATCTTGAGCTGGAGCCTTAACTATTATCTGTCCTGGAGCTCCACCACTATCTAATACAAATGCGAAATCTGCATTTATCTTAGAGTAGTCTAGGTATTTCGCACCAAATAGTCCTCCCTCTTCCCAAATTGAGAACACTATTTGTATATCTCCATGTTTTATGTTATTTTCTTTTATTATTCTTACAGCCTCTAGTATAGCAGATATTCCACCTTTATCATCGGAACCTAATACTGTAGTTCCATCACTTTTTATTATGCCATTTGCTTCATCTATGATAGGCTTTATACCTTCTCCTGGACTAACTGTATCCATGTGAGAACTAAATAATATAGTTTTACCTGGTCTATTTCCTTTTAATGTTGCTATAACATTACCAGTTTCACCGCCAGATTTAATTCCTGCATCGTCTACACATACATCAAATCCTAACTCTTCTAGCTTGTTTACTAAAACTTTAGCTACAGCGCCTTCTTTAGAGCTTGGACTATCTATTTGTATCAATTCTATAAACTCATCTATTAATCTTTGTCTATTTACCATTGTGTGCACCTCCTAAATAAATCGTTTTCTTATGTACAAACCCTATTATATCACTTTTTACCAAAATGTAAATTTATTTAGTGAAATTTTTACATCAACTATCGATAAAACTGCTAACTTCATTTCCAATTTTCAGAAAACGACAACCTATTTCTTTTATCTCCTAGATTCGTCGTTTACCAAATTTTAGCTTCACTATCAGCTCTTCTTAAGATTTCATTAACAGTTTCTTCTGATGACATTTTAGATGTATCTAGCCACAATCCTAGCTTTGGTGTTGTTTCCATAAAAGCATTATATAAATTTTCTACTGTAAAACCAACGTATCCCTTTTTACCTCTCGTTGCTTCTCGCTGCTCAATAGTTTTTATGTCTGGACAAAGCACAATAACATATACCGGGTAATCCTTTAAGAGTTCAGTAAAGTAAGAAAGTTTTTCTCCTAAATAGTTATCCTGGACAACAACATTGAATCCGTTCTCAAAATATTCTTTTACTGCATTTGCAGTAATATTATATCTCATATCAAGCTGTTTTAAAGCTTCCTCACTTGGCTTTTCACACATCTCTTCCCTACCAGTTATAATCATTTTTCTAAAAATGTCACCTCGAATATGAACACTTTTTTCAAGGTTAGTTGCCAAGAGTTCAGCAACAGTAGATTTTCCCGCCGCCATAACACCTGTAATTACATATATTGCTCTTTTCATAATAAACCTCCATATTTTCTAATATAAATACTCTTATACTTAGTTGTATACTAGCATTATAACTTATTTTTTATCATAACCAAAAGATATTCTTCCTATAAACTAGCTGAGGTTGAATTCTGATGTTGAAGCATGATGAGTTGTTGAATATGGCGGGTAAATACACTGTAAGTCATATAATGGAATCTTTCGAATATACATCCTATAGAATATATATTTTATAGGAGTATTAGTCTTATGGAAATGAATACTGTCAGTGTACAACCTTCTAATCCATCTAATAAGGAACGATATACACTATTAAAAAATGCTTTAAGAAAATCTGGTAGATTACAGGACTTTTATAATATATTAAAATTTTTAAGTCCTCCCCCTGATATTTTAAATTTCGCAGTTCCTGGTGAATTTAAGGAAATCAAAGTAGGCATTATTGGTGGAGGTCTGGCAGGTATGTCGGCAGCCTTCGAACTTAGAAAGCTTGGTTGTGACATAACAATATTTGATGCATTGGAAAATAGAATAGGCGGAAGAGTCTATACCTATTATTTTGATGAGAACAAAAAATATTATGCAGAGCTTGGTCCTATGCGAGTTCCAATATCACACGAAACTACCTGGCATTATATCAATACCTTTCATCTTGGAACGATACCATTTATTCAAAATAATCCTAATACATTTATATACGTCAATGATACAAGAGTAAGGAATAACCCTAAGAGTATTCAAGAAGGAATTTACCCGAAATATAGTTTAACATCAAGGGAAAGAAATACAACTTGGGATCAGCTTTATGATTATGCAGTAAATTTTAATATGAATATGATACATCCTCAAATAAGAAGTGAGTTTTTAAGAATACTCCCAAGATATAATATGAACTATAATAAACTAATGAGTATAAGCATCAGACAAAACTTTGAAATGTTAGGTCTTAGTGCTGATGCCATAAATATGCTAGCAAGTGTCGATGGGCTTATAGGATCAGTTTTAGATGTTTCTTACGATGAATTGTTACGTGATAGTTATCCTGAAACTTTTTCGTACCTCTATAGTATAGCTGGCGGTAATGTAAATCTTCCACTTTCATTCTATAAATCTTTAACATCTAAATTCCCTAAGGAGTATATCTATATAACTGAAAGTGATTTGGGAAGAATTGCATGGAACAGTGGGAATTGGGTAACAGGTATTTATAAAGATGATAATAAGAAAAAGATTACTCTAAAATATAAAAGTAAAAATAATCCTCAAGGTGATTTAGAAACATTTGATTATGTAATTTGCACTATTCCTTTTTCAACATTATCAACTATGGACATTAATCCCGTGTTTAGTAACAGAAAGATGCAAGCAATAAGGGAATTAAATTATGTAAATGGTCAAAAAACCCTACTATTATGTAATAGACGATTCTGGGAAAGCGACACGGATTATGGAAGGATTAATGGCGGTGTATCAAATACTGATTTAGCAATAACGAATATAATATATCCTTCAGACCATAGATTAACTAGAGCAAATTCTTATAATCCTGGTGTTTTAGTTGGGTCCTATAATTTAAATAAATATGCTACCTATTTAGGAAATATGAAATCAGAAGACCGAATAGAATTGGTTAAAAGACAAATTGAAAAAGTACATGGACTTCCTGAGAAATATTTAGACTCCATAGTAACTGCATCAAAATCTATTAATTGGGATAGTGAGCCATGGTTTAGAGGAGCTGTATCATATTTCACACCAGAACAAAAAAGAATTTTTTCATATGAAATTTTAAGCCCAGAGTATAACAATAGGATATTTTTTGCTGGGGAACATACTTCTTCAACTCATGCCTGGATGCAAGGTGCTCTGTACAGTGGAAAATTAGCTGCTAATGATTTAACTTATTATGCTAAACTTGAAAAAAGCAGATTTTAAAACTTGTTGCTAATATTTTAGTTGAGTAGTTTTACTTATTGCATTAGCAAAAATTGTATAAACCTCACTCATTAGCAGCCGGTAAACCAACTAACCTGATACCCTACATCAAAATTAAGAAAGTTACTATAAGAAAATATTTCCGTAGTAACTTTTGTCTAATTTATCATGTTGTCTAAAATTGTTGGCATGTTTGAAATTAATATTGATTTAAGATAAAGACAAGTTGGTCCAGATGAAAATTGATGTTCGAGTTAACTCCGAGCCAAATATTTGCATAATTCTTTTACTTTAAAATAACGCACCTACTTTTAATGCAAGTACGTTACAAATAATATACTAAGCTTTTATAGACACATCTTAAAGATATTTTCAATATCCTGTTGATTTAAAGGCTTGAATCCAGGTAGAACTCTACCGCCGCAAGCTTTCTTAGCCATTATGCTGAAGTTAGTATCATCAATACCTATTTCTCTGAAAGTACTCTTTAAACCAAGTGTGTTGAAGAAGAAGTCAGACAGCATCTCAATGCTTTTCTTAGAAGCAGCTATTGGTTCCATATCCTTATCAATACCAAATACATTACATCCAAACTGATAGAATTTTGATACTGTTGTTTCATCCAGTGTATATTCCATCCAACGCGGTGTCAAAATTGCAAGTCCTAGCCCGTGGGTAATATCATAATATGCTGATAACTCATGTTCCATTGGATGGCAGCTCCACGCCTGCCTCTTACCTCCATTAATAAATCCATTAATTGCCCAGGAAGACGTCCACATGAGATTTGCACGAGCTTCATAGTTATCTGGTTCTTTCATTGCAATAGGAGTATATTTGATGACAGTTTTCATAAAAGCTTCCGCCGCAGAATCTAACATATACAAATCCTGACTCATGTTAAAATATACTTCTATGATATGTGACATTATATCTGCTGCACCACATGCAGTCTGATAACTACTTACTGTATAAGTATTTGTTGGGTCAAGGAAAGATACTTTTGGAAGCAGCATAGGATGCATATAACCAATTTTATCTTTTGTGTCTAGATTACTGATAACACCACCTGCATCCATTTCTGACCCAGTAGCAGACAGTGTCAAAACTGTAATGATAGGCAGACAATTGGTAACAGAAGTTTTTCCTGTAAGAATATCCCATACATCTCCATCATAGAAGGCTCCTGCCCCAATGAACTTTGTAGCATCTATTGTCGAACCCCCACCTACAGCCAGCAGTACATCGATTTTCTCTTTCTTACAGATTTCTGCACCTTTATTAACAGATGTAATACGAGGATTTGGTTCAATACCGGAAAGTTCGAACAGCTCAAGTCCTGCATTTTTTATTTCAGCTACAACTTTGTCATATAATCCAATTTTCTTAATGGAACCTCCACCATAGGTGAGCAATACGCGCTTACCGTATTTCTTTAGTTCCCCTCCAAGGTTTCCAAGCTGGTTTTCACCAAAATATACTTTAACAGGAATGTCATAAATAAATTTATTCATATAAGTATCTCCTCTCTTACTTCAAACAATTAAAATCTTACACAAAATTTTTCAGAAAAAATTATACTATCATTTAACAAAATCATTTTTATCATTTACATTTTCCAAAACAATAATACAACTTGAAGTTAACTTTAAGTCAATACTTATTTTAAAAATAATATTATACAATTTGATTTTTTTAAAATAGATGGTCTTTGATTGAATGATGCATTAAAGTATAACTAACTTATTTGACGAGTTTCGATGAAAGTTAAATCCAACACACATATTGATTGATAGTTCTTATAGGTGTACAATATAGTTGTCGTGACAACCAAGGTGGTGATATAGATGGAATTTAATTTAGATGATTCATTGGGATTTATTCTAAATAGGACGAATACAAAATTCAAAAATGAATTGTTTCAACGATTCAAGGAATATGACGTTACGCCAGAGCAATGGTCTGTACTTAACTGCTTATGGGTGAAAGAAGGTGTTACTCCTAAAGAGTTGGCAGATATCATCTACAAAGATAAACCAAATACTAATCGTATTCTTGAAAAGTTACAAATTAAAGAACTGATTGTTCGAAAGCCTCATCCCGTAGATAAAAGAGCTTTTCAAATCTTTTTGACTAATCGTGGCTGGGCATTAAGAGATGAATTAATTCCTAAAGTTGAGCAATTACTAGATGAGGTAACAAAAGGAATAGAAAAGCATAAAGTCGTAGAAATGAAAAAACTGTTAAATCAAATGTATGATAATCTTAAATAGTTTTTTATCATTTTGGTTGCCAGGACAACTAAAATGATAAATCTATATAAGTTATTTATAACATTATAGTTAAAGAAAGTGAGGGAAATAGTATGGAAAGTTCTTTAGTTAAAAGTTTAGGTTTGAATTATGAACCAGTAGCTGCTTTGCTTAGCAATGAAAAGCCTGAAAGAGCACTTCAAGGGAAAGAAGGTCAGCGGAGCTGCACTATTCCATTATTTATTGCTGCAGCAAAAGGAAAAACATCAGTTTTTGAACGCAAAACTGTAACATGTAGTGGTGGCAAAGCTGGATTTGGGTTTGGACAATTTCCTAATTATCCAAATGGAATTGAATATTTTTTGACAGTTGGTAAAGAAGGTAAATTTGAAGGGGAAGGATATATGAA
Organism: Clostridium sp. CS1-1; assembly: GCF_056135525.1. Taxonomy (NCBI): domain Bacteria; kingdom Bacillati; phylum Bacillota; class Clostridia; order Eubacteriales; family Clostridiaceae; genus Clostridium; species Clostridium sp. CS1-1. The sequence continues at coordinate 2,839,181 of NZ_CM148680.1, forward strand.
AAATCCAGAACTAGGTGATGACTTTGTTAAGTGTTTACCAATAACTGATATTCCATATGAATATGTCATATTTAAGCCTTTGTCACAAGTTGATATTACTAAAGAAAAACCTGAAATAATTATGTTTTATGTTAATACAGATCAATTATCAGCACTTACAGTACTTGCAAACTATTATAGACCAGGCTATGAAAATGTAATAATACCGTTTGCCTCAGGATGTCAGTCTGTTTTCCTTCTTCCCTACGATGAAGCTAAGAAGGAAAACCCAAGAGCAGTAGTAGGGTTGATTGATGTTACAGTGCGTCCTATGGTAGAACCTGATATGCTGTCATTTTCTGTTCCTTACAAGATGTTTCTGGACATGGAGGAAAATGTAGATGGAAGTTTCTTGGAGAAGCATTTATGGCATAGAGTAGTGGCGAGAATGGAAAAGAGTAAATAAGGCATAGCTTTTAAAAAATATAATTATACTGTTATTTTTATAATTATGATCCTGTAAGTACTGTTCAATCCTACATTTTGAAATTGCCGAATACACTTAAATGCTTTAAATTGTAACTGATAGACAGCTTAAGTTCCTTCATCTTTAATGAAATAAACCTAAATATTTAAATGATTATGATTACATTCACCTAATTCTAAAACAATTAATATTATAATGTATATTAATTATTTTTGGAGGTTTCCATGTGTTATTGTCCTTATGTAAATGAATTATTTTCTCGTTCACCTCGTGCTGCGTATAGCATTAAAATCAACAGATCTTCTCTTAGACTTACTTTATATAAGAATGGAAAATTATATAAGACTTATCCGGTGGCAGTCGGTAAAGGCTCTACACCTACTCCTAAAGGGGTATTTAGAATAATAAATAAACAGATTAATCCTGGCGGACCCTATGGAGCAAGGTGGATGGGGTTAAGCTCACCAGGCGTTGGAATACACGGTACTAATAATCCTCACTCTATAGGGGGACCTGTTTCACATGGATGTATTAGAATGTTTAACAAAGATGTAATTGAAGTATTTAATTTAGTTCCAGTAGGTACTGTTGTGACTATTGTTTAATACACTAATAAACAATTAAAGCCTTTTAATTAATACTTAAAAAGGTACAGACGATTACTTTCTGTACCTTTTGATAAATTGTGACACTAATACAGAATTTATGCATTAACCTAATTTATCACCTTTTTTAACAGTCTGTTCAGGTTGAATTAATACTACCCCCTGTGAAGCATAAATTCCTAGTACTAATACCTCGGACTTAAAATCCGCAATTTGTCTTGGTGGAAAGTTTACCACGCCTAAAACTTGCTTGCCAATAAGTTCTTCTTTTTTGTAACAATCAGTAATTTGTGCACTCGATTTTTTTATGCCTATTTCATCACCAAAATCAACCCACAATTTGTAAGCAGGTTTTTTCGCTTTTTCAAAAAACTCAACTTCAGTAATTTCTCCAACCCTAATATCTAGTTTCATAAAATCTTCAAAAATTGCCATAACAACATCCTCCTATATAGCATTTAAACTTACATTTTTTACCACTTTATCTTAACTAATAAAAAAAATTATAACACTTATTTTGTATTACTCAACCAACATTTTACATTATATCAAAACAAATCAAATAATAAAACATTTCTAGAGTTGTATCCTCATATTTTTAGTAACAAAAAACCTCTGAGTTCATAACAAAAATTTGAGATTTCCATTTGCTCTTTCAACTTTTAAAACTCATAATTCAAAAATTCAACTCTATATTAATCAATAAACTATATTAATATTTACTTCTCTGATATATAATACTACTGTTAATAGCTTCTGCAAATCGCTGTATTGTAATATTATTAGTACTCATTATAATAAAATGATGTCATCGATTTACTTAGTTAAACAAAAATATAAATTAACAACGAAAGGTTTGAAAAAATGGATTTTTATGAATTAGGAATAAACGAAGATATAATAAAGATATTAAAGCACACAGGTATTACTAAACCAACAGCAATTCAACAAGATAGTATCAGACATATTAAAGAAGGAAGAGATGTTATAGCGGAGGCTCAAACCGGTACGGGAAAAACGCTTGCTTTTTTAATTCCTATTTTTGAGAATATATCACCTAAAATCAATGCAATTCAAGCATTGATTATAACTCCTACAAGAGAACTAGCTATTCAAATAACTGAACAGGCTATGAAACTTAATGAGGCTAAAGAGATAAATATATTAGCAGCATATGGCGGCAAAGATATAGGTTCTCAGCTAAAAAAGCTAAAAGGAAATATTCATCTAATTATTGCAACTCCAGGCAGACTTTTAGATCATCTTGATAGAAAAACAGTAGATCTTAGCAAATTAAAAACCTTAGTACTAGATGAAGCTGATCAAATGTTATTAATGGGATTTAAAAATGATGTTGAAGCTATTATAAAAGAAACCAGTAAAAAACGTCAGACATTATGTTTTTCTGCAACTATGAATTCTGAAGTTAAAAAATTAGCATATAGATATATGAATGATCCTTTAATAGTTACTGTAAAAAAAGAGGAAGTTACACTTAGCAGTATTAAACAGCATGTTGTTGAAACTACGGACAGAAGAAAACAACATGCCTTATGTAGCGTTTTGGATCAGGATAGACCATTTATGGCTATGATATTTTGCAGAACAAAAAGAAGAGTAGATGATCTTGAGATGGCACTACATAAGCGTGGATATAATTGCGAAAAACTGCATAGTGATATAATCCAGTCAAAACGTGAAAGAATAATGAAATCCTTTAGAAATGCAGATATTCAATATTTAATAGCTACAGATGTGGCCGCTAGAGGGTTAGATATAAGTGGAGTCAGCCATATATACAATTATGATATTCCTGAAAGTGTGGAGTCATATATACATCGCATTGGCAGAACAGGAAGAGCTGGAGAAACTGGCTATACTTGTCTATTTATAGATCCAAAAGATAAAGGTGGCTTACAAGAAATAGAGAGATCTATAAAGCTTAAGATACCTAGAAGAGAATTAGACATATAGGATTTATCAGGTGTAAGCTCATTTTCAAGTAGTTGCAGTAATAAAATTAATCTGTTAATTATCAGTACTTAAATTAAAGCCAATCTCTCTTAAAATTAGAGATTGGCTTTAATTATTTTTTATTCTTATTTTCCTCTACTATTACCTCTTATTGCTTTTTTAGGTGCTGGTGCAGCAGTCTTGTTGTTGCCCTTAGAGGATTCCTGACTATTAGCAAATTTACTGTTATTTGACTGAAAAGCTGGTTTATTTTTAGCCATAATTTATCTCTCCTTATTGCTAGAAAATATTTCTTCTTGTAAAACATTATATAATTTTCTAGATGCATATACAAGAAATTTGTTAAGTTATAATTGGTATTTGAACAACGTCAAACTAATTATAGCATTTTTATCAAATGATGCTGATAATTATGTCAATCTCAACTCTTCTTCCTTCACAAACACTCTAGAGCTATAAAAAATATCATTCCCATATTTAATAAATACTAAAAAACTTTGACATACTAATAAAGACTATATACATTGTCAAATATACGAAAGTCTTTATTTAATTAAATTTTAATATTTATGTTTAGAGGTGTAACCTATGGAAAATGTGTTTGATTATGAAGATATTCAATTGGTCCCAGCAAAATGTGTGGTACGCAGTCGATCTGAATGTGATACATCTGTAACCTTAGGTGGGCATACATTCAAGTTGCCTGTGGTACCAGCAAATATGCAGACTATTATTGACGAAAAGATTTCAATTTACTTAGCAAAAAACGGATACTTCTATATTATGCATCGTTTTGAACCAGAGAAGCGACTATCTTTTATTAAAGATATGAAATCACGTGGATTATTCGCATCTATTAGTGTTGGAGTCAAAGATGAAGAATACAGATTCATTGATCAATTATCTGATGAACATCTCTCCCCTGAATATATCACCATTGATATCGCACATGGTCATTCTAATGCAGTGATAGAGATGATTCAGTATATTAAGAAACATTTACCTCATAGCTTTGTTATTGCAGGGAATGTTGGAACCCCGGAAGCAGTGAGAGAACTAGAATATGCTGGTGCAGATGCGACAAAAGTAGGCATTGGTCCAGGAAAGGTTTGTATCACTAAAATTAAAACTGGATTTGGAACTGGCGGTTGGCAATTAGCCGCACTACGTTGGTGTGCAAAGGCTGCAAGTAAGCCAATAATTGCAGACGGAGGCATTCGTACACATGGAGATATAGCTAAATCAATTAGATTTGGTGCATCTATGGTTATGATAGGTTCATTATTTGCTGGACACGAAGAGTCTCCTGGAGAAACAATTGAGAAGGACGGAAAACTCTATAAAGAATACTTTGGCTCGGCTTCTGAATTTCAAAAAGGTGAAAAGAAAAATGTGGAAGGCAAAAAAATGTTTGTGGAGCACAAAGGTTCTTTACAAGATACCTTGATTGAAATGGAGCAAGATCTTCAATCCTCCATTTCATATGCAGGAGGAACTAAGTTAGATGCGATTCGTAATGTAAATTACGTGGTCGTTAAAAACTCAATATTTAACGGCGATAGAGTATATTAAATGTTTTAAATAATTTTTCACTAGATAAGCGAGATACTTCAGTATTTGCTCATCTTTAATTTTTAAACTTTCTATATAAGTCTATTAGATTTTATACTGATGAACGCATGAACGCAAAAAATAGCTAAAGATTTCATTCCTTATTACCAAGCTAATTCATTCATAACTCAATACCATTGTAATAGCTGTCTGAAACTTTATCCTGCATGCAGGAAGACTTAAAACTTTTGGCAGTATACATAAGAATAAGATGGAGTTGAAACTCCATCTTATTCAAGTCTTATTTCGTCTAATTTCTTTCTACTATAATTTCTTGTATGCTGCAAGTAGAGACTACTGTGCATTTTCCTAGTACAGCTATTCCGTAGGCAACATCTGTCACCCTATCTGGGCCTAAAAGATTCCCGCCTGCTACTATACTTACTCTTTCTTTGCATTGAATCATAGATTTTAATATTCTCCTCATTTCAGATTCACATTCAGCCTCACAACCTTCTGGCAATGGTGATGGAGATGGAAGGAAGCATATTTTAAGTGATCCATTAGAGTTAAAGAAGGATTTATCAGTAAGAGTTATTGATACTATTTTGCAAATGTTAATTATATGCGTTTCAACTCCTGAACAATCTTTTAGCAATAATATACCGGTACTTGAAAGTTTAGTTGGTATTCCTGTTACAGAACCTTTATCCCCATAGTTAAGTAATATAGTTGTCCCTGGTAATTTATCAATTATCTGCCTTAGTACATATCTCATCTGATCAGTGCATGCGCATTGAACCGCACTCCCTGGTTGTCCCTGTGGTCCTTGCTCGCCTTTAGGTCCTCTTGGTCCTGGACAGCCTTGCTCCCCTTGTGGCCCTCTAGGTCCCGGACAGCCTCGCTCTCCTTGTGGTCCTCTCGGTCCAGGACAACCTTGTGGTCCTCTAGGTCCTGGGCAGCCTGCCTCACCTTTTGGTCCTCTTGGTCCTGGGCATCCTTGTGGTCCCCTTGGTCCTGGGCATCCTTGTTCTCCCTTTGGTCCTCTTGGTCCAGGACAACCTTGCTCTCCCTTAGGTCCTCTTGGTCCTGGACAGCCTTGCTCTCCTTGCTCACCTTTTGGTCCCCTTGGTCCTGGGCATCCTTGCTCTCCTTGTTCTCCTTTTGGTCCTCTTTCGCCAGTATCTCCCTTTGGCCCTCTATCTCCTTTTGGCCCTCTATCTCCAGCATTTCCTTGTGGTCCTTGTGGCCCTGCTGGTCCTGTTGGCCCTATTGCTCCTGGTTCTCCTTGCGGTCCTCGTGGTCCCCGTTCTCCCTGTGGTCCTCGTGGTCCTCGTTCTCCTTGAGGCCCTGTTGCTCCTACTGCTCCTGGTTCCCCTTGTGGTCCTTGCGGTCCTGTTGGTCCTATTGCTCCTGGCTCTCCTTGTGGCCCTGTCGGACCCGTTGGTCCTATTGCTCCTGGTTCTCCCTGTGGTCCTTGTGGTCCTTGCGGTCCTCTAGGTCCAGGTTTACCGCAAATTGTTACACACTTAGGACAGCACTCATCTTTTGATTCATCATGACATTTTGATTCATCGCGGCATTTTGCAATTTCCATGCAATGCTCGTCAATATTTAATCCTTCTACTGCCTGTTTAACTGTCTCATCAAATTCCAATTCACGTGTCTCAATATCTCCACTTTCTGGTTTCTCAACAAATGCACGGCTACTTTTAGAGTGATGCGACTTTCTTGCCATATATTTATTTCCTGATACTAAAAATATATACAAACGTATAAATTTTAGATTGTTCACTTAGTTCGCTACTACTAAGCAGTTCTCTTATGAACTTCTTATACTTTCATATAAGCACAGACTATATCATCATCCAAAAAGGATGCTCCCCATTTCCCTTATCAATAGCTTATAAGGTACGAGATTACTCTCTAGTCGTTGAAGTTTACCCTTTTCGGGTCTTACCTGCTGATTACCCATTATTTTTGGCACTTAGGATTTAACCTTATGCGATCTAACTAATTTTTTCTACTTTCGTCACCTTCACGCCTGATTTTATTTCATATCTACGTTGTGGTTTAGCTAGCTTTAGGGACTCCCAGCAATTAAAGGAGTTTTGGATGACTTTGTATTCACCACTCTACACTCTTTACGAATGTAGGGAGCTTTATTTATTAAATAGAACATATTTTCATATGTTCTATACAACCATTTAGTTGCTCCTTTTATGGTAATTTATTCACATAGCATATTAAAATCAGTCAAATAAAAATTATTACGATAAACTTACTTAATTTAAGAAATTCCTCCTTAATATTATGATATGGAAATTTATTAAAATTGCGACAAAGTTCCAGTAAAATGACAAAATGAAATTCATATCAAATTCCATCATTTATATAAAACAATTAAAATTATTTATTCTACGAAACTAAAGATGAACAAGTTACTTTAGTACTTGCTCACCTTTAATTTGGGAAAATGCTTATGATTCCAACTGAACTTTTGACTTTTTAAATAAAAATATAATCGATATTTCAGCCATTGCATTAATAAATGCAAGAATTATCACAATACTTTTAAGTTGTAGAGTCAGGTTTAGAGAAAAGGGTATATAAAATACATAAACAGTAGATGCTGCTAGAAAAGCTATCCAGCGATTTTTAGCACTATCTTTTAATTCCGACAGTCCCCTCTGTAAACCCAATAGATATATCCCTTTACATAACACATATATTAAATAAATATTTATGATATAAACTACTGAGTCTAATGCCATCAACCAAAGATTTGGTGTCATAAACTGTCCTGGTAACAAATTATTATTATTGAAATGAACCATATCTTTTACAGTAAGAATAGTTAATATTATTGAAGGTATCTTGCCTTTCTCGTAGATCTCGTGCTGTAGCTTAAGTTGATCTAAAGCTGAGTAAATTAACATATATCCTATAAAATTAGGCAAAATGTTGATTAGTCCAAGATTTATATCAAAAGTTATAAATATCATAGCCAAAAATAATTTATTATAGCTTGAAGCATACATTCTCCTACCTCCTATCTATTCTAAGTGATTGAACATCATATTCACCTGGAGATTGAATCCAATAATTCATAATGCATAGATTGTTGCCCTTCGTTCCCTCTGCATCTTCTGTAAGAATTTCTATAGGAAAGTTATATGCGTTATTCCTTCTAATATCATCTTTTTTAAATTTGAATGCATAACTAACTTTTAAATTGTCACCATTTTTCAATTCTAATGGAAATTTAATATCCTTTAATGGTTTTTCGTTAATTCTTATTGATATAGCATCTTCAACAATATTGAAAAGTTTTATATTTAAACCTGTAACTTTTGTATCCTTAATAGCTTTAAGCATATAAAAGCCAGTATCTATGCTCAAAGTACCACCCTCACCAATCAAATTAGATTCATTTGAATTATTAGCATAAAGATATATCTTACCTATATCTTCACTAATAACTTTTCCATTGGTAAAAGTAACTGTAGCCTTTGTAATAATTTTATTTTTAAGATTATCAGGAACTTTATTTTCATTTCCGTCATGAAGGTCTATAGATATACATTTAAGTTTATAATAGCGGTTGTCACTATTTATATTGTTATCAGTTAAGATTGCATATTCTTGTCCCATTTCTGGAAATATAATACTTTCAACCTGTTCCTGTGAATTAATATTTTGAATATAATAAAGGCGAATAACACTCATTCTACTTTCAACCTCATAATAGTGCCTAACAAATATTGGCTCTTTAAGGGCATGCTTCTCATAGAAAAAAACATTTCCCGCCCACGAAAATATCAAAAGTACTAATCCAATAGTTATAAATTTTTTGTTTAAATTCATATTTAATTCCTCTCAATAATTAATTCTCCTATCTAATATTATGTATTATATTTTTATAGAAGTAAATGATAGCTATTAAAGTAAAATTTCGTAAAAATAAAGAACTATAAGCAAATCTTCCTAATTAAGACTCGCTTATAGTTCTTTATTTATTATTCATTTAAAAAATCTTGTGCATATTGCGCATACAGTGCAGAACCAATTTCAAGAGAGTCCTCATCAACAGTATATTTAGGATGATGTTGAGGATAGCATGCACCTTTAGCTTCATTCCTAGTACCTAATAATGCTAATATACCTGGCACCCTGTTTATATATTCTGAAAAATCTTCTCCACCTGTAATTTTTTCAATTACTATAGTCTTTGCACCAATTTTCTCTACAGATTTTTCTGCTCTCTTTGAACTTTTTCCATCATTAATTACAACAGCTGTTCCTAAACCATATTCTAATTCAGCTTCCGCCCTAAAAGTTGCTGCGGTATCCTGTGCAATTCTTTTAAGAATCGCAGGGAAATTATCTCTTATTTCAGGATTAAAACATCTAGTTGTTCCTTCCAAAACACCTTCACTAGCAATAACATTAAATCTCGTACCAGCATTAATAGACCCTATGCTTACAACTGCGGAGTCAAGTGGGTTTAATTCTCTGCTTACCACAGACTGTAAATTCATAACAATTGCAGAAGAAGCCACAGCAGCATCAACACCTTGATGAGGAGCTGAACCATGCCCACCTTTTCCTTTAACTTTAATTGTGAAAAAGTCTGCCGAGGCCATTAACGGACCCTCTTGTACGCATACAGAACCATATTGGATATTACTCCATATATGCATTCCGAATACTCCCCCTACACCATCAAGTACTCCAGCCTCTATCATTTTTTTAGCTCCTTCGGCAACTTCTTCAGCAGGTTGAAATACTAATCTTACTGTACCATTAAGTTCGTCCTTAATATCATTTAATATCATGGCAGCACCTAAAAGCATTGATATATGACAATCATGCCCACAAGCATGCATAAAACCTTCATTTTGAGATTTAAACTCACACTCATTCAATTCTGTAACGGATAATCCATCTATATCAGCTCTTAACAGAACTGTCTTCCCTGATTTCTTACCCCTAATATCTGCAACAACTCCCGTTTCTCCAACAATTTCACAAGGTACACCAATCTTATCTAACTCTTCTTTGATCTTTTCACTTGTCTTAAATTCGTTTAAGCTAGCTTCAGGATATCTGTGAAACTCTCTTCTTAAGTCAATAACATATTCTTTATATTTTTTAGCTAATTCTTTTATCCCCATTTTTTATGTCCCCCTAATAATATTTTTTACATGTTTACTTACAAAGATTTAAAATCTCGTGATATGCTAATTCAATACCTTTTTGAAGATCCTCATAATCTGTCCATTCTTCAGGACAATGACTTCTTCCATCTCTACTAGGTACAAAAATTAATCCAACCTTTGCAATGGATGCAATAATCATGGCATCATGACCTGCTCCACTAATCATAGTTTTCTTCTTAAACCCTAGTTCATCACAAATTCTTGTGAAATCTTCAACTATTCGTTCATCCAATTTAACTGGTGGCACATCAAGTTTTTGTATAATTTCTAAACTGCAATTTGCCTTAGCAGTGGTTTGTTTTAATAAAGCAACAATTTTATTGTGTACCTGTTTTTTACACTCTTCTTTTTTAGATCTTATATCAACAGTAAATGTAACCTCACTAGGCACAATATTTGCGGCTCCTGGTTTTAAATTTAAAATACCAATAGTGGCTACTGTGCCTTCGCCTGCTTCAATTGCAAATTCACTTACTTTTCCAATGACAGGTGCAGCGGCATCAAGCGCATTAGCTCTCATATTCATAGGCGTTGTGCCAGCATGGTCTGGTCTTCCTTTTATTATTACTTCTATTTCTTCTATCCCAACGATATGATCCACTATTCCAATATCAATATTGCTTTTTTCTAAAACTGGTCCCTGTTCAATATGAAGTTCTATAAATGCTCTTATATTTTCTCTTTTTCTTTCAGCTTTGTGTATTTCATCTGGATCAAATCCGAAGCTCTTCATTGCTTCTGCAATAGATATACCCTCTTTATCTTTAAATTCACCTAAAGATTCACGAGTTACCCTTCCTGTCATAGCCCTGCTGCCAAATAATCCACCACCGAATCTTCCGCCTTCTTCTTCGATCATTGCGATAAATTCAACAGAGTATTTAGGTTTAACATTATTCTCTTTAAAAGCTCTAGCAATCTCAAGGGCCATAGCAATTCCTGCAGGTCCATCAAAGTTACCACCATTTTTTACTGAGTCATAATGGGATCCAAGCATGACAACTGGCCCCTCCTCAATTTCACCCTGCAGTCTTCCAAAGATTGTTCCCGCTGCATCTTCATAGACCTTAAGTCCTGCCTCTTTCATCTCATTCTTTATGTAATTCCTAGCATCCCTATCTTCTTTAGTGAATGAAAACCTAGTAAGTCCTTTATCAGGTGATGAATTGAATTTTGATAATTGTTCAATATCATTTTTAATTCTTAGAAGCTTAGTTTTCATATTTTTCTTCCTCCTAATAAGTAATTTAAGACTATATTATAGTGATACAAATATTAAGCATTACTATAATACAGTCCAAATAGATGTATTGAATTTATCTTTACATATATTCCTAAGAAAGATTATAGTAATTTCACGAAGAATCCAGCTATAATAACTGATGCTATCGTAACTGTAGTAAATCCAGATACAAGCATTTTAGGAAGCATATCCCCAATTACATGTTCCTTTTCATCGTCAGTCTCGCATACCGATTTAATTGCTTCGTGAGTCAAAATATAATCAGCAGGAAAACCATATAATGCCGTTAAAGTTGAGGCAAATGCCATTTCTTTTGAGAAGCCTAATAGCTTTCCTAAAATTAGAGCCATAATATACATACCTATTACGCCTAAAATTATGATTCCAAATAAAGGCACCACTATTTGCTTTAACATTGCTGGAGTAGCTTGTGAAAGATTAGCAAAAATATATCCCATAAGAACTGTCATAAGGAATCCAAAGGCATTAGCCTTGTTTAAAGCTTTTTCCTCTAAAAATCCAATTTCACAGAAAATAACACCTAAAATTAAACAAATAACAAACTCATTAATATGTGTAATTGAACCCAGTTTTGAAGCAATCCATCCTACAAATCCTAATTTCAAAAGTATTATATATGGAGTTTGATATTGCTCTGGAAGCGGTGGTATAAGTTTTTTTCTTGGTGCTTCAGCTGCTGAAGCAGTTTCAGTTTTTGCTAATTTTGTATCCTTACCACCATTCTTATATAATCCAAGTACACGCCTTGCCTCTTTCTTAAGACAAAATGCTGAAATTGGATATCCAACGAATCCCTGCATTACATACATACATGTAGCAAGAACAGCAAGAGTAGGTAATCCTTTGTCTGCAGCACCCTTTGCCATCAATATGGATGCTACAACTCCTCCTGTAAGTGGTGGAGTCGCAACAACAACAGTCTGCCATCCAAACAATACCTTACCAGTAGTCATTGTCATAATACATATGCCTATAATTCCTCCAAATGAAATTATAACGGATCTCCACTGCCCTAATAATTCTTTAAGATTCATTAACGTTCCCATATGAACTAATAGTAAATACATGGAAATAGGAACTAATGGTGCTGCAAAGGACCCCTTAGCAATTAAGTCCTTAGGCATGAAAGTCCAAAACCCTATTAGAAATAAAACTGCTGACACGAAAACAGATGGAACAAAAGCCTTAGTTTTCGTAGAAACAAATTCTCCTGCCGCTAAAACGATTAATATAATCGTAAATGCTGCGATAACACTTAAAGTCATAGATACTCCCCCCTTTAAAACTAAAAACTTTTAAAGTGTATTTTTATTTAAAGCGTTGTCTATACTGCTATTTTTTATAGACAGCGAATTAAAACAAATTAAATATTATAATACAAAAATTATAAAAATCCCCTTATTGAGATAACAGCACTTGCTACAATAATGTAAACATTTTCTAATTGCAAAAATTTATATACAAGGCTATTTTACGAATTCTAAAATTATTTTATTAAAAATTATTAATATATCATTAGTTAATGTATTATTTTTTCAATTTAATACTCAATTTCATTATTTTGTAAATTATAACAACTAATTTCTAGAGTGTCAATGCGACAATTATTCAAAATTCGACTTTTGTTTTTCAGGGAACAAAAAATAAATTCTTTCCTAAAATTTTAGGAAAGAATTTTATGCATCTACTTATTAAGTTTGAATCTTATATCTCAATATAGAAGTGATTTTTTTACTAGTAGTATTTAAAAAGTAATAACTTTAAATACGGTTCACCTTTGAATACACTACCTCTTTGTAAGAAAGTCATGTATAAATATGTTTTAATTACTGTAATTACTTATCTCATTTTAATATTAAAAAATCTGAATGAATTTATTTCAATTTAAAATATATAAACCTATAAAATGCATAAGTTTTTTTTATTTCTTTATTAACTTATTTCTTTCGTTTTAAATATATTTATAATTTTAATATATCAATGATTAATTTAATGAATCTAATTAGCTTTTTTAATCAATAATATAAAAACTAAAAGTCCCTCCAGCTTATATTTACACTGAAGGGACTAACCTAAGAATCAAAAATTTATATTTACTATTTTGTTATTCGCTTATTATACTAATTTGCCTTTATTTTTCTACTTTTTATTTAATAATTCCTCAATAACTCCAGTAGCATCTAAATATGATGAAATGGATTTATTATAATTTAATTTATTTAGAACCATTGCAATAAAGAATGACATATCAACTTCTCTAAACCATTCAGCTTCTTTTACCTGCTGAGAAATATAAGTAAGATTTGTTGAATAAACTCTTTTTATAATACCTTCTTTATAGAACTTCTCAAATTTCTCTATTCCTTCAGTAAAGAATGCAAAAGTAGCTGCTACATAAACATTTTTCACATTGCGTTTCTTGAGTTCTAAGGCAATATCAAATACAGATTCTCCTGAAGCTATCATATCATCGACAATTAAAACATTGCAGCCTTCTACATCTCTTCCCATATATTCATGCTCTACAATAGGATTTTTACCATTTACAACTCTTGAGTGATCTCTTCTTTTATAAAATAATCCCACATCAACACCCAATACACTTGAATAGTAAATTGCTCTATCCATTGCACCAGTGTCAGGGCTTATAACTATCATATTATTTTTATTTATTTTTAAATCTTTCTCATTTGTAATAAATGATTTTACGATATCATAAGTAGGATATAAATTCTCAAAAGAAGTCAACGTAATAGCATTTTGAACATTAGGGTCATGGGCATCAAAGGTTATTATCTCATGTACTCCTAATCTTTCTAATTCCTGTAATGCCATCGCACAATCAAGAGATTCTCTACCTTTTCTTCTATGTTGTCTTGATGCATATAATAAAGGCATAATTACAGTGATTCTCTCTGCTTTTCCTCTAATCGCAGAAATCGTTCTCTTAATATCTTGAAAATGCTCATCTGGCCCCATATGATTCATAAAACCAAACATCTTATATTGGATACTATAATTACCAACATCACAAAGAATGTAAACATCTTTTCCTCTAATGGATTCATCTAATTTAACTTTTCCTTCACCATTAGAGAACCTTATGTCTTCAGTCTTAATTATGTATGACTTTTCTTCGTCTCTTTTAGCCCTAATATGATAATTTACTTTCTCTCCAAGCTCTCTACAGCTTTCTAATGCTATTATACCTAATTCACCATTAACTAATGTACTTTTAATATTCTCCATTTCAATCCTCTTTCCTCATAATGCTCGTATTATCCTGTTATATTATAAGTTATTGTGACAATACTTGTCTATAGTAACCTTATATCTTATTAGTACTATCTAAAGACGTTAACAATTTATTAACATTAATAAAGTTCTAAACATCATATGGAATTTTAACTGCACCTGACGCTTACGTAGCCGCCCTAATACTTCTCCTTATGGAACTATTAGAGCGGCTGTCATCAGATAAGTTGTTTTGTTATCTCCTAAAGTTTCTATTTATTTAATAATTTATTAAACTTAAAGTCATCACTATCTTTCTCGTTGAATTCTCTGACATAATTAGAAACATCTAAAAGGCGTTCTCTATCTAAAATAATAATTGTATTTCCATCCTTCCTTATGTAACTCATATGAACGAACTTATTTACAATGTTATATAAACTTTTTCTACTAACAGATAAAGTCTTGCAAAGACTATACATACTTTTAAATTTAAATATATCTTTTTCACAATTCTCTAAAATGTAAAAAGCAAATATTTCTTCCAATTTGAATAGATCCTTCATCATAAGCTTTTTATACATATAATATATTCTCTTGCTAGTCTTAAATAGGAATATTTTTAGAAACTCTGAATTCTTTTGTAGCTTTTTAAAAGTATTCTTGTCTATCTTTAATAGGGAAGCATTACTTGTAGCAGTTATATCACAAAATAAATTTTGATCATACATATAGCTAATTTTACCAACAAATTCATTTTCAGAAAGCTCATCTACTAAAAAACTTCTACCGTATTTAGTTATAAATTCCACTTTAACTTTTCCGTCCAATATAAAAAAAATCTCTTCAAGATTTTCATTGGAACGAGTTATGTATTGTCCCTTTTTATAGTTTACAATAGATATTTCATTTAAATAATCTTTTACATAGTCATACATAAAGGTATTCTCTAGCTCCATAACCAATCATCCTTTGTAAAAAAATATACACTTAATATTATAAAGGAAAAACTAGTAATTCCAATAGTAGAATTACTAGTTTTATAAAATTTATACTAAGTAGATTACAATCGTCTAGAATAAAGTATCATGTCCGATATAACAAACTATATTATTCTCTAGAAACAAATTTTGAAGTTCCTCTAACCTATAATCACTAATATCTCCATCAGCTGCATACTCATACTCTTGACCAAGCTGTGTCCATTTTGATTCTCCAAGTCTATGAAAAGGAAGAATGTTTATTTCAACTAGCTCATTAGAATGCATGAAATTTATTAACTGCAATATATTTCCATCATCATCATTGAACCCACATATTACTGGCATTCTTAAGACAAGGCGGCCAGCCCAATTAGATTTTGAAAGTAAAGATATATTCTTGTTAATTATATCATTATGAACTCCTGTCTTTTCTCTATGTTTTTCCCTATCCATGTGCTTAACATCGATAAATGCAAAATCTATATATTTCATTACATTAAGAAATATCTCCTCATTAGTGTATGCAGTTGTTTCTATAGCTGTATGGATGTCCTTCTCCTTACACATTTTAAGTATTGTAAGTAAAAAATCACTTTGACCAAATGGCTCTCCACCGCTAAAGGTGACTCCACCATTACTTCTCCAATTATTTGAGTCTCTTATTAATATATTCATTAATTCATCAACATTATATTCTTTAGCACAAACCTTTAAGGCACTTTTATAACAAGCTTTAGAACACTCAAAAGTAGTACAGGACTTACATACATTAAAGTTTAGTATTGGTTTATTCTCTTTATCAAAGCTTAGACCACCTTTACCACAGGAATCCTTGCATGTTGTGCAGCCTTTTGTATATTTACAAGATAGCTCACTAAACATGATATGTGGTTTCTTGCTCCAACTTTCAGGATTTGCACACCATTTACAGCTAAGAGGACATCCGCTCATAAATACAGTAGTTCTACAACCTGGACCGTCATGAACTGAAAAACTCTGTATGTCAAATATCATTCCTTTAGTATCCACAACGTTACCCCTCAATTTTAAATCCATGAGCATCACAAGTTATTGCATTAAGGCTACCATAAACCCAATCTTCTTTAGATAAACCTTTGCATACTCCTATGCCTTTTTCGTCAGCATTATGGAAGTGCTCACAATTATTACATTTAGGAGCTAATTCCAACTTGCCGCACACCTCAGTATCTATATTAATTAGTTTTTTAGTTAACCTACATATTCCTTTAGTTGCATCTATACTGGAAAAATTTAAACAATCATTATGCTTTAATGCCATATTATTACACTCCTTCATGTTCAGTTCTAGATATTACTTCGTCTTGGATAGGTTTTCCAAGCTCACACCAATACTGTGTAAATCCAGCTACACGAACTAATAAATCTCTATACTCATCTGGTGATTTTTGTGCAGTTTTTAATATATTGGAATCTATAATATTGTACTGTACATGAGTACCACCTCTTCTCATGTACGTCCTAGTTAAATCCAATAGCTTTCTTGTACCTTGTATACCTTTTAACGCAACTGGATGAATTTTAAGATTCATCTGAGAGTTTTGTGATGTAGTATGATCCCAAATATTAGCTGATTCAAATAATGCATACAAACCATTCTTATCTGTTCCTGGGTATGCAGATACTGAACCATCAGAATAAGTAGTTCCACCTAATCTTCCATCTAGTGTTGCTAAAGTAGCTGCTCCTTGTGGTCCATGAGTTGAAACAGATATTTGACAAGGATACATCTTTTTTCCATATAAGGATTCAGCTTTGCTGCATGCCACTGCGAGCCACTCCTCATACTCTTTTAAAATACTATCAACATAAATATCGTTATTTCCGTATTTAGGTGATTTTAGACAATCCCCGTATATCTCGTCATACTTATAAGTTCCATCAATCTTTACCTGTTCTGCTAATGAATAATTGCCAATCTCAGATGCCTGTTTATAACCAAAGTTATTTAAAATACCATCTACCATTTCTTCAAGAGTATACTTATTGCTATCATATACTAAACTCTTTAGGGCCGCTAGAGAGTTTATCATTGTGATAGTGCCGCAAGTCTCTACGTTAAAAGTCCCATTGTATCTATAACCCATATTTCCTATATGCTGCCCCTTATCTAAAGAGTCTGGTTTAAGAAATGAGTTTATTACAGCCATATTTTGCTTTCTCCAAATATCATGTTCGATGTTGTTGGTTTTAGCGAGAATTTGTATTGTATCTTCATAATAATGTTTAAAGGTTTCAACCAATTCATCAAAATTCTCAAGTTTCTTATTATGAGGCGGATAAACTTGCATTCCAGTTCTATGGTCTTTTCCGTTAGTTAAAACTAGTTCAAGAATTTTCGGATTGGCTAAAAAGTGAACACCAACACTAGTAGGTTGACCAGCACCTCCTGGAATTTCATAATTCTTACCGTTTAGTGTTAATGTTTTGAAGCAGCAAGGAGATATTTCTAAGCAGCCTCCTATTGAAACTGCCCTAGCTTCTTCTATAGTCATTCCTTCAGAACCATATTGGTTTATCATGAAGTCCATTGCATTTCTATTATTAACCCATGCAGGGTAACCAGTTCCAGTTTTGCAACACTCAGTAGCTTTTATTAAGAACTCTTCCGGAAGTTTTTCATCATACATTACTGTTAAGGTCGGTTGGGGAGTTCGACAGGTCATTCCTGCTTCTAATATTATAAGTTCTAATTCATTTGCTGCAGATTGATTTTGCCTTGTTAATCCGCCTAGAGATAAGTTATTAAAGGTGTTGCCTGATAATACTCCACCATTAACTCCTGCCGAAGCAAAAACATCTATACAAGTTATTTTTATTCTATAAAGTTCCATAAGCTCAAGCGTTTCTTCCTTTGTTAACCTACCACTTGCTATATCCTGTTCATACCAAGGATATAATACTTGTCCAAGTTTTCCTATAGATAGTCCAGATATAACATCTTCATTTAATACAGCAATATGTAAGGCATATGACAACTGGAGTGCCTCTCTAAAACTGCGTGGTTGATTATGAGCTATAGACTCTAGACATTCAGCTATATCGTTATACTCCTTTTTTTCTTGTTCATTAAATGCTGTCTTCTCTAAAAATCTTGCATGTTTAGCATAGTTGAGAATCCACTGCTGAAGCCCTTCTATAGTAATAATAACAGCTTCGTAAAAATAAAGTCTGTCCATACCTATTAAACCATCACCATCTGCATTTCCAGCAACCTTATCTCTACATTCTTTTGCTATTTCCTTAAGCTTATCAAAACCGTACTGTAATGGATAGTAATAATTAATTACTTCTCTACCCTGTGGTATTGTATAGCCTGAGTCAAACATACATACTAAACTTCTCATTATTCTTTCTTTAGTATCGTACTCAGGTACCATTTTTTCATATCTAAGGCTTACATCTTCTACAGATTTACCAACCCATTCATTTGCAACCTTTAAAAGAGCAGGAATTTCTTCTTTTCTCATGCCAAACTTACCAGCAATAGAAACTACTTCTCCAAAGCTCTTGGTTACGTTTCCACCGCCTTGTCCAACATGACTTAATTCGTCTGCTGCACTCCCAACTGATTTAGAAGCTTCTTTTGAAATCTCATCTCCTTGTGCAACGAAGAAACTTTCACTAAGCCATGGCATTGGGAATGATCCTCTGTAATGACGGGTTTTCTGCATAACTAACTTTTCACCAGGTATAATATTGGGAGTAACACGAGAAAAGGCTTCTCTTAAAGCTTTGGCTCTTCTTACTACTGTGACTTCTCCATCCAGTTCCTTCCACTTCCTGTTATACCAATATGGGAACTCCATATCTGCAGTAGCTAGAGTATTATAAAAAACATCTCTTAATGCATTAGCCCTAGGAGTTGGTTCTTTCTCTAAATTGTTTTGCTTTACATATCCATTTGAATATTTATTTATATCTATTCCTTTTGCTGATAAAATCTCTTTCATTTTATCTTCTATCAATTTATCCATATATTTGCCCCCTTTAATCATTGTCTATGGATAATATACTATAAATTTACAATAGGAAGATAGTGTAAATTACACTAAAATAAGCTTTTATCATCAATCTTTATAGTTTAAATTTAGATGTATTTGTTCACATCCTATATGATGCCAAGAACTCTATTTATATAATTCAAAAGAGAAAGCCCTCTATCGCAGACCATAAACCGCGAATAGAGGACTTTAATAGATGTAATAACAACATCATCATTTAGCTCTATACTTATTAATAATGATTTTTCTTTTTATGCTACCGAATCGATATTGATTTCTTTTCCTTCTTTACGCCACTTAGCAAATTCAGCTGTTGCTGTAAAAAGTGCGTCTGTAGATGAGTTAAGTGCTGTTTCACAAGAGTCTTGTAAAACACCTACGATAAATCCTACACCAACTACCTGCATAGCAACGTCATTTGGGATACCGAACAAGCTACATGCTAGCGGAATAAGTAGTAATGAACCACCAGCAACCCCTGAAGCACCGCAAGCAGCTACAGCAGACAGAACGCTTAGGATTATTGCCGTTGGTATATCTACTTGAATACCAAGAGTGTTAACTGCTGCTAAAGTCAGAACAGAAATAGTAACAGCTGCACCAGCCATATTAATCGTAGCGCCTAGTGGAATAGATACAGAATAAGTATCCTTATCTAAACCTAGTTTTTCACATAAGCTCATATTTACAGGAATGTTTGCAGCTGAGCTACGTGTAAAGAATGCTGTAATTCCACTTTCCTTTAAGCACTTAAACACAAGTGGGTATGGGTTTTGACGAATATTTAAATACACAATAATTGGATTAAGAACAACAGCTACAAATAACATACAACCAAGTAAAACTGCAAGTAATTTTCCATAGCTAAGTAATGATCCTAGTCCGTTTGTAGCAATAGCATCAAATACAAGACCCATGATTCCTAATGGTGCAAAGTTTATAACCCATCTAACCATTTGGGATACTGCATCTGAAAAATTAGAAATCATAGTTTTTGTGGAATCAGCTGCATTTTTTAAAGCAAATCCAAGAACTACTGCCCAAGATAGTATACCAATATAATTGGCACTATAAAGTGCTTTTATTGGATTGTCCACAACGTTCATCAATAATGCTTTAAGAACCTCTGCAACTCCTCCAGGAGGCGTCACGTCCTTAGCTCCGGATGCAAGTGTTAAGCTTACTGGGAATATAAAACTTGCAACAACGGCTATAAATCCAGCTAGAAATGTTCCTAAAAGATAAAGGACTATAATTGATTTCATATTGGTTTGATGACCACTCTTGTGTTGTGATATTGCCCCCATTACCAAAAAGAAAACTAATATAGGTGCAATCGCTTTCAAAGCTCCCACAAATAAAGAACCTAAAATGATAACTGGTTTTGCTTGTTGTGGAACCGTTACTGCCAATATAATACCAATGATTAAACCTATAATTATTCTTTTTACTAGGCTCATTTGATTCCATTTATTCATTAGATTTTTCATGATTTTTTCCTCCTTAATTAATAATATAAAAATAATACAACGTAGAGCCACTTTAGGTATGCTATTATTGGACTGTTTGTCCCTAACAGCATCCCGTATTAGAAGTATATCACATTTTTCGTCTAATGTGAATCAAAAAATTAATTTTTCTGAATTCAGGTTATTGATTTAATAATTATTTGTAGTCAAAATTGCCAAAATTAAGATGTAAATGCTTTCATTTCTTCTCTTTTGAAATTAACGAAAGATTCATAATTTAAAACTATATGTATGTCTTTCATAGAAATAATAAAATGATCTAAACTTTGCTTACACGTTGCAAATACACAAAATTCTTAAGTTCATTATTCATTTTCAATTCTCTTCTCTTAGTTTCTGAACACTTTAATAACTGGAAATTGTAAGTCGATGCGCTCATTTATAATATAGTAAAATGTTCATATTTTGTTAATATTTTATTCATAATTTAATAAACTTACAACTAATATTGCAGAATAGAAAAGGGACTGTCTCAACTTTTTAGCATAACTCAAATCTCTCCTTTAATATTTAAGTTCAATTTCTTGATTAAAATTTTAAAATAAGCTAGTAACTTTATACTCAACAATACTGTATATATTGAATAATATAAAAAGGGTGATTTTATTATCACATTATTTAATGTAAAATCTAACAATCGTTATTTTAAATCTAACATGGGGGGATTATTTATGCTGAAAAAACTCAATAATATTAAAATAGTTACTTCTGTAATTATAATGTCAATTGTTGCAATAACCTTTACTTCAATGATAGGCATATTGGGATATTCAGGCATTGATAAGGTAAATGATTACATCGGAATTATGTATCACCAAAGGGTGCAACCTCTTGGTATTAGTTCTGGTATAAGAGGAGAATTTGCTACTATGCGGATTGAATCCCATAAAGAAATTCTCAAGTATAATCCAACACATAATGATGCAATTACTAAGCATAATGAAAATATTCAAAAATATTTAGATCAATATACTAAGTTAAAGTTAGATACTGCCGAGTCGAAATTCTTAAATGAATTTACCACTAATTACGAGACTTATCTTCAATCTTGGAATAAGATAAATATAATATTAAGCAGCGGAGGTAAAATGTCTGGTGCTGATTATGAAAAAATGTCCGATGCAGCCTCTAAGTGTGAAAATGCACTTTTCAATCTAAAGACCTATAATATAGAAAAATCAAAAGAATTAGATTCTCAAAGTGATGCTATCCATTTAAAAACAATAAAATTATTTATAATACTTCTTTCTCTAGCCATTATTGTTTTTATAATAATTTCTTGTACTGTAATCAAAATAACTAAAGACTCAGTAAAAGATATGAATAATAGTTTGAAAACCTTATCAACTGGAGATTTCACAATAAACTTAGAAACAAAAAACAAAAATGAATTTGGAGTAATGAAAAACACACTGGCACAAATGATTAAGCAAGTATCTACGATTATTAGATCTGTCAAAGAAAACTCAGGTATTATCAATGTAAATGCTGAAAATTTATCCTCAGTAGCTGATGAAATGTCTGCTTCATCCGAGAATATAACTAATGCTATACAGGAGGTAGCTCAAGGTAATACTTCTCAAAGTGAAGATTTAATGAACATTACTATCATATTAAATGAATTTGGGAATCGAATTAATGATATAGCTGCTTCAATACAAAATATTGAGTTAGGTTCTAAAAAAATTAATACTATGACTGAGGATAGCAATAATGATATGGAAACCTTAATGCTATCTTTTAATGAAGCTAGCAATTCTTTTAAGGACTTGTTTGATAAAGTAAATAATCTAGGTGAAAATATGAACAAAATAAATGAAATAACTAATCTAATTAATGGTATCGCTAATCAAACTAACCTTTTAGCTTTAAATGCATCTATAGAGGCTGCTAGAGCTGGAGAACATGGTCGTGGATTTGCTGTAGTAGCAGAGGAAATTAGAAAGTTAGCTGAGGAATGCAAGACGTCTTCCGAAAACATTTACACATTGATTAGCAATACCCAATATAACAAAAATGTAATGATAGATACTGCTCATAATATGGAAAATGAGTTAACTAAGCAAGTTAGTGTAGTTGCTAAAACAATAAGCTCCTTTAAGGATATGCTTGCTGAATTAAATGATATTAATCCTAAAATTGAAGCCGTTAACTTATCCGTAATAAATATAACTGAACAAAAATCATCTATCTTACAAAAGGTTGAGGAAACTTCTGCTGTATCAGAAGAAATATCAGCTTCGTCAGAAGAAATTGTAGCATCCTCACAGGAAATGTATGCTTCCACTGAGGAAGTAGCATCCACTTCTCTGAGCTTAGCTAGTATGACTAAGAAAATGCTTGAACAGGTTAATAAGTTTAAGTTATCTTGATGATATCTATTACAAAAATATTAGACTCTAAAGAGATTTTTCTTTGGAGTTTAATATTTTTGTAGTAACCCTCCAATTAGTTAGATTTTAACAGTAGTTCTATGTCACTAATATGTTTTTGATCTTCTTTTATAATTTCTGATAGTATTTCGTAATTTCTTGTGTCTATATCTTGTTGTGAAGTAACAAATAGCCCCCTAATCCTGAGAACTAATGCTAGATTTTCTTTTTCAAACATTAATGAAAATTCCAACAGCTCTTTAATATTACTTATATTCTTTCTTGTCTGAATCCTTGAAAATTCATACACTAGTTTAGCCGCTTTATCATAAACTGCAAAGTTAACATCAATATCTCTATACACAGACACTCTCTTCTTCAAATCTTCATATGCTCTTATATGTCTAATCTCTTGATTTGAGAAAACTTTACATACAATTTTTATTTTTTCTTCCCATCCAGGATTTTGCGCCATTTTCATATATAATTGATAACCTTCCTTTTCGATTGCAATTAGCTTATCAATTAAATCAATAATAGTATACATAATCTCCTCTCCCATACTTTTTACAGTTTATACTTAATTAATCCAAAGACTTTATTAAAATTATTTTAAAAACTATGTTTATATCTTTATAATTTTATCCTTAGCATATAATTTACTTGAAATCCACATCCAAAGTATAACATACAAAATAGAAAAATACAGGGAATCTAACCTCTCACCTGCCCAAGGAGTCACAAATTTAAGTGTTACCAATTTACAAAAGAGTAAAGGTTCCTTAAATTGATCATCATAAATAGGAATTCTCCAAAGAGTTCTTATTATAAGTTCAGAAACTAAGTAAACATAAATTGGATTACTCCCCAAAAACATGAAAGGTTTAAGTAAGCTTTCTTTCTTGTGAATATCACAAATTAAATATAGTACAGCTAAAATTAAAGCTGCAACTGCAGCAGTTATAAGAACGAATGTAATAACTTCTAAGTCATAACTACCAGATTACGCTTAATAAACTACTTTTGTTTATATTTTACTATATAAATAGCAAAATTTATAATATTGACTGTTATGCACCATATAAATATATAATATGTTATAAATACTATAACATACCATAACAATTTTTGTGAATAAAGTAAACCCAAACATCTAATAGTTGCTATTGCGGAGGTATCGTAATTAGTATATAGTAGTTGTTAATATTATCCCTTAAAAATAACGATGGCTTAATAGAAAGAGCTTATAAAATACGAACTGAACTAATAAAATAAATCATATACAAATAGCACCCGTTAACTTTAACATAGTGTGAGAGGAGAATATTATTATGGACAAATATTTAAAAAGTGATTTAAACAACATTGATACTCTATTAGAAAAAGTAAAAATTAATGCTTGTGATTTTCTGAAACATATTGAGAACATCCCAACCTTTCCATTGAATTCAAATGATCATAGCACTTCTCAATTGAATAAAGATGGATTAGGAGGAGAAAAAGCTTTAGAAGAATTTATGCAGAGGTTTTATAATGGAATAGTTTCCAGTGCAGGATCTAAATACTTTGGTTTTGTAACAGGTGGGTCAACTCCTGCAGCCTTGATAGGAGATTGGTTGGTTAGTGCATTTGATCAAAATGCTACTGTAAGAGATAACTCTAGCGCTGCAAAGATTGAGGAAGAAGCTATTAATTTATTAAAACAACTCTTTAATTTACCGCAAATTTATTCAGGAGCTTTCGTAACTGGTGCTACTATGGCTAATTTTGTAGGCTTAGCAATTGGAAGACAGTGGGTAGCTAATGAACTAGGTTTTGATATAGCTAAAAATGGTATTTATGGTCTACCACCAATAAAAGTTATAAGTTCTACTCCTCATTCAAGTATTTTAAAAGCTTTATCTATGCTAGGTATGGGAAGAGATAACATGCACTATATATCATCTATTGATGGAAGAGAATCTATAGATGTTGCTGCATTAGAGGCTTACTTGAAACAAATGCATGGTATGCCATGCATTGTGGTAGCAAATGCAGGCACTGTAAACACTGTTGATTTTGACAACTTAAAACAAATTGGAGAATTAAAGAAAGAATATAACTTCTTTCTTCATATAGATGCGGCTTTTGGAGGTTTTGCTGCCTGCTCTCCAATATATAAAAAATTTATGGAAGGAATAGATACTGCAGATTCTATTACGATAGACGCACACAAATGGCTTAATGTCCCTTATGATAGTGCAATGCAGTTTACTAGACATTCTAAGCTTCAGCTTCAAGTTTTTCAAAATAATGCGATTTATTTAGGGGAGCTTTCAGAAAACCCTGATTTTGTTCATTTAACTCCAGAAAACTCCAGAAGACTAAGAGCTCTTCCAGCATGGTTCACCTTAAAAGCTTACGGAAAAAATGGATACCAAGAAATAGTTGAAAGAAATTGTAGTTTAGCAAGATTATTAAGTTCAAAAATTGAAGAATCTAAAAACTTCAAATTATTATCTGATACAAGACTAAACGTAGTTTGTTTTACTGTAAACTTAGGTGAAAATGACACTACATTAGAACAAGTTCAGAAGTTCTTGAAGATTGTCAATGAAGATGGCAGAGCATTCTTTACCCAAACTATGTACAAAGGAATACCTGGAATAAGAGCAGCTATTAGTAACTGGAGAACAGAAGAAGAGGATATTGAAACTGCATGGGAAGTATTAAATCAAGCTTTTGAAAATATGGTCACCCATTATAATACTAAACAAAGACCCTAGTACAATTCCTACAAACTCATTTATATGTGCATATTGTAGGTAGCTTACACTAATATTTAACAAGCTCACTTTACTTGCTAGCACCACATAGGTCTAGTTAATAAAGTGAGCTTGCCGTTAAATATTCTCTACAAACTGAATTTTTAATCCATTTGGATCTAGCACATAGAAAAACTTAGTATGGGGATTAGGCTGAAATGGTCCACTATGGATATCTATGCCTTTTTCTTTAACAAAATCCATCATTTCGTCTACTGAATTCACTTCGAATCCAAGTGAAATATCATGACCGAAGCTTACTTCTTCTAGCGCTTCATTGCATATCAGTTCAACTTTTGTTTCTCCATCGCCCAAAAATGCAATTTCTACTCCTGGGCCTGCGTTGAATCTTCTATTTATGTTAAGCCCAACTGTCTCCTCGTAAAACTTTAGAGATTCCTCTAAGTTCTTAACCATTAATGTACTCCAACAAAATTTCATAATTTAATTCCTCCCTTAATTATCTTTATTACTTAATGTTCCACTCCACAAATGTTTTTCCATATCTATACATCCATTTTTATTAAAAGTAATTCCTTCTGAAATTAACATGGCTCTTTGAAGCTCCGGTGAACCAAAAACATAATCAGGTGCCATCTCACCAAATCTGTTAACTACCCTGTGACAGGGTATGCTGAGATATTTTGGTACTGATCTCATAGCCCATCCTACTACTCTAGCACTTCTTGGCTTACCTAATAAAATAGCTATTTGCCCATAAGTAGCAACCTTCCCCTCTGGTATCTGGGAAACTATTTTGTAGACTTCTGAGAAAAAATCCTTCAATAGTATTTTACTCCTCTCACGCAACGCATAAATTATTCTATATCTTTAATATATATATTTACCTTTTCATTAAAAGTATTGTTATACTATACTTATTTGCAAAATATTTAGCGCTATTATAGCTATACTCTCCTCTTTGGGTATTTTTACTTTTTTCTTAAAATCTCTAAGTGATTTATGTATTTCCACATAAGAAAGTCCTTTAAAGACTTTCTTTTATTTCTAATCTCTTCAAGCTCCCAATCGGAAGTGCTATTTAATATATACTGCTCAAAACCTGAAGCATCTTGTTCATTAGTATTATTATTTTTAATCCATTCATACCCATTAGTTGCTACCACTATTAGTAGTGGATCTATCGATTTTTCTTTAAGTACTTTTTTAATTTCATTAATATTCATTTTAACACTCTCTTTTCTCTCCAATACCGATATATTTACTAATTCTTGCTTTTTTCCTACTCTCTTATAGTACATACCTGATAATATCCTCTTTGTGTTAAGATCCTTCACTTTTTAAAAGTGTACTAACTGTTTTATAAGCTTTTTACTAAAATTGTACTAAGAATTTATATCTATATCTTTATAATCCTATCTTTAAAATATAATTTTCTTGAAATCCACATGCAAAGAAATTATTTTTATCTTTGCATTTAATTTATATCTAGTAAATAATGATTGGTAGATCAATTTTTATTTATATTTTATCATATAAATTACAACATTTGTATAAATTATATAACCCATATAAAGGTAATACGTTCATAATCTTAAATAACTCTAATATAAAAGTATATTCTTAAAATAATAATATCTAATAAAAACTGATAATCAAAACATTAATCATAGCAATTATAATTTTTTAACCCTTTTTATTTCTTTGTTACTGATTACTTCTGAGGTTTATATTCATTTATCTATAAACCTTAGAAGTTAACTTTACTTTCTTATATATTGTTTTGTAAACCCAAAAGCATTTATTATCAACAACGTACTAGTGATAAAAACACATATCGAATACCAATATTCAAATTTGCTTATGCACAAAAAAGGTATCGCCATTTTCTACACTGACGACACCTTCTTATAATATTTTCCCTATTTAATTTCTATTTTATCTACAATGACATTAATGCTTTGTTTTACAAAATCGATTGCTTGCATAACACTCTGTCCCTTATGTTTAACTTCCCTATCACTTTTTTTTGCAATTGCTTTAAATGGGTAATCCTTTTCATTGTTCTCAATAACCGTTATTTCATAACCTCTATATTGTTCCATAAGACATACCCCCTTTTTATCACATATTATATCACATTCTTAATAATTTGAATATTCATTATTATCTTATTGTATACTTTTCTATGAGAAATTATTCTTGTCATTAACATTCATTAGATATCTAATTTCTTAGTTTACTTTTTATCTTTATGATCCAAAAATCGCTACATACTGATTATCCAGAACAAACATATTATTCTTCCATTTTAAAGTGTTTAAAACATATCCTAAAGAGTCTGCGTTATATCTTCCAGCTATTTTTTGATAGGCTAATAACTCATAGACATTATTTGAATCAAAATCCACAGGATACAAGCCGCTTAAAGGATTAACAAATCCATCAATTGGACTTTTCAATTTACCATTCTCGTCATATATTTCATTCAAATACTCAGCGTCCTTATTTGATATATCTATAATATATCTACTATTATTTTTAAGACTGACAACTTCAACCTTATAGTTGTCCTTATAAGCGACCTGGTATTTGTATTGCTCATTGTACACATTAAAATCAAATAGTAATTTTGCCACATTATTTATAAAGTTATAGATGTAGTGGTACATTATTCCACCACTTCCTCCTGAGTCAATGCTTATTAAGATATCAGCTACACCATCTCCAGTAAAGTCTCCCAAAAACAGTCTAGGGTTATAGCCAGCATTTTCACTCAGTGGCACAACGGTAACCCTACCCGTTCTTCCATCCTGTATTACAAGGGTAATATTCTGAGTAAATGGACTATCTTGTGTTTTTATTCCGGTTAAATACACATTATCAGGGATTCTATCACCATTTACATCTCCATGTACAAAAGAAATAATATTTGGATATACCATATCAGCTCTAAAATAACAATTACGCATAACCGCTCCTTTTCCCATAATACTTTTATTTAATATCTTATGATTTGAGCAAACACCTTGATACAAGTTTTAGAATTAAAAACGGTTAAAGATTCTTAGCCATCTCTATTATTATTTTAATTGTTGTAACATTTTTTAGCTTTAATCATAAAATGAAATTGACGGGTTTTGGAACTAAATCAAAAATTCAAGGAGGTTTCTAATGTATAATAATCAACTTTTTTACTGTCCCTTTTGTATGTCTAGAACTATTTGCCCTTTCTTTGATGAACAAATGAGAAGATTTGATGACTACTATGATTACAATAAATTTGAAGACTTAGACCTTCCTTACGATGGATATTACTTAGATGATGACAGAGCACCTGAGCAGGAAACAAATAGAATACTAAGATTACTTAATGACCAGCAACCTCAACTTTTTAGGGAATTTCAGAGATACGGAGTAAACAGGGGTCAAACAAATAATTATTTTAGAGCAGCTATTTCCTATACTTTAGACAATTCCTCAAAATATACAGGAAATATAAATCAAAAAACAAATTCTATTTATGATGACTTTAGAAGAGCTAATGGCAGAATTTTCTCCTCCCTTCAATCTTCAGGTGTACCTAACAATGTAGTTAGCCGCGTCTTTAAAGATGTAATTGAGTTTACTCTTAGAAATATGGCTGCTCCACCAACTCCAGCACCTGTGCCAGATGGCAGATGGAGTCAATGGGAAGATCTTGGCGGAGTTTTAACTTCTGCTCCTGGGGTTTCTTCTTGGGCACCAAACAGACTTGACACCTTTGCAGCAGGCAGTGATAATGCTCTGTATCATAAGTACTGGAACGGTTCTCGTTGGAGTGATTGGGAAAACCTTGGTGGAACTTTAACATCTGCCCCTGCCGCTGTTTCCTGGGGACCAAACAGAATTGATGTTTTTGGTAGAGGTACTAATAATGCTATGTATCATAAATACTGGAACGGCTCCCGATGGAGTGATTGGGAAGATCTTGGTGGCAGCTTAACATCTGCTCCTGCTGCTTCATCCTGGGCACCAAATAGAATTGATACCTTTGTTCGAGGAACTGATAATGCCCTCTATCATAAATACTGGAATGGCTCTCGCTGGAGTGATTGGGAAAACCTTGGCGGTAATCTCACCTCTTCCCCTGCTGCTGTCTCTTGGGGCAATAATAGAATCGATGTATTTGCTCGCGGCCAAGGTAATCGATTATATCACAAATGGTGGGACGGAGCTCGTTGGAGTAATTGGGAAGATCTTGGCGGTAATATAACCTCAGCACCTGCAGTATCATCTAGAGCTGCTAACAGGCTCGAGGTATTTGCGAGAGGTCAAAACAATCAGTTAATTACTAAGTCATGGAACGGCTCACGCTGGAGCGACTGGAGAAATCTTGGAGGAACACTTACCTCAGACCCTTCTGCAGTATCCTGGGGTTCTAACAGAACTGATGTATTCGTAAAAGGCACAAACAATGCATTATGGCATATTTGGAGAGATTAGTTAATTAGAAAAAAGCACTCTTCCTTAAAGGATTAGTGCTTTTTCTAATTAAACAAACATAATGTTAATAATTCATTCACTTAAAATTTTATTTATTCTTTTAATAATTATGTTTTATAATAGATTTATAGAATTACATAATAGTTGCAAAAGGAGATAATCACTGTGAAACAAAAGAAAACTATCAATAGGTCAAATTTCCCCAAAAGACTCAGAACAATACTCATAATATTTGCAATTACATTTGTTGCAGTAGTAACCAGAATTTCCTATATTATGATTGTTAAATCCCCTAATTATAAAGCTCAAGCTTTAAACCAATGGACAAATGATATTGAGATTCCAGCAAAGAGAGGTAGAATTCTAGATCGTAATGGGATGGAACTTGCAGTAAGCATAGATTCTTATAGGATTGATCTTGACATGATTACGCTTAGACAAACCTTAATAGATAAAAAAATGACACTAGCTCAACTTTCCGAGAAATTATCACCTATATTAAATTTGTCAACTGAAAAAATATCTAGTGTTTTAAATAGAATTTCACCTGACGGAATGCCAATAAAATATGCCACTCTGATTAGAGGTATAGATAAACCACAGGTAGATAAAGTCAAGGAACTAAATCTTAGAGGAATTATTGTGTCCTCTGATTCAAAACGATATTATCCCAATAATGCCTTCTTATCTGCTGTTCTTGGGCATATAAATTCGGATGGCAATGGAGTTTCTGGGGTAGAACTGAGTTATAATAAGGAACTGTCTGGAACACCCGGAAGCGCCATCTATGAAGCAGATAATAAAAATTCACAACTTCCTTTTAATGCTTCTGAGTATACTCCGCCAGTTAACGGAAAGGACTTAATTTTAACCATTGATGAAAATATCCAATTGATAGCTGAAAAAGCAGCAAAAAAAGCTTTAGTTAATAATAAGGCCAAGTCAGTCACTATAACAGTAATGGATCCTAAGACTGGAGAAGTATTAGCTATGGTAAGTAAGCCTGATTTTGATCCAAACAACCCAAATAAAAATGCAAGTGGAAATACTAAATCTATAGAAAGTCAGTGGCAAAACACTGCAGTACAAAATACCTTTGAACCTGGTTCTATTTTTAAAATAATTACTGCCTATGCTGCAATGAAAGAAAAGACTGTAAATGAAAATGATACATTTATAGATAACGGCAGCCTAAAAGTAGATGGACATACAATTTACTGTTGGGAAAAGAATGGTCACGGTACAGAAAGCTTTGTTGATATAATTAAAAATTCATGTAACGTAGGTTTTATGGAGGTTGGTGCTAAGCTAGGCAAACAAAAACTCAGCGAATACATAACCCTCCTTGGATTTGGTCAGAAAACAGGTATTGATTTGCCTGGCGAGGCCTCCGGAATAGTAAAGACTCCTAACAAGATTAATAATGTTGATTTAGCTACTCTTTCTTTTGGTCAAGGACTTTCAGTTACATCAGTTCAATATTTAGCTGCATTTAACGCTATAGCAAATGGTGGCACTTGGATAAGGCCTCACGTAATGAAACAGATAGGTCATGCTGATGATAATAATAAAGTCATTATTGATAAGGAATTTGATAACTTGGGTAAAAAAGAAATAGTAGACAGCGCCACTGCTAGTACTTTAAGGGGTTATTTAGAGCAAGTGGTAAGTAAGGGAGTTGGAAATAAAGCTTTTATTGATGGATACCACATCGCAGGAAAAACTGGAACAGCTCAAAAGGCAAATCCAAAGGGTGGTGGATATGAAGTTGATAAATATTTCTCATCCTTTGTAGGTATGGCTCCTGCGAATGACCCTAAGATTACACTGCTAGTTTCAATAGATGAACCTGATCCATCCAATTACTACGGTGGACAAGTATCTGCGCCAATAGCTAAGGATCTTTTTAACGATATCTTTAGTTACATGATGATGAAAGGACAACTAACATTACAGTAAACTTTCACTAAAAAATAAACGTAAGGTACTATATAATCTCCTAACTTTTATTGGAAAGTCAGGAGATTATATATTTACTTTACGTCCATACGTATATATGTTTTACTTCAATTTTTGTTCCTCTACCATCTTATTTGTAGCCTTCAAATATTCTTCAACCTTATTAAAATTTTTCCTTGCCACACCTATAAATAAAATATCAATAAGTGTTAACTGAGCAATTCTTGAGGAAATAGCTCCTACTCTTAAATCCTTCTCTATATTTGGAACATGTAGTTTAATGTCTGCAATCTCTGAAATTGGATTACTACCATACTTAGTTATAGAAATACATTTTGCTCCTCTTTCCTTAGCTTTTGAAAGAGAATTATATACTTCTTTTGTTTTTCCTCTATAGGATATAGCTATCGCTAAATCTTTAGGATCTATATGAGCTGCAGAAGATAACTGCAAGTGACTATCTAGATACATTTGAACATTTTTATTTATTCTCATAAGCTTGTATTGCAAATCCATAGCAACTAAAGCAGAAACCCCTACCCCAAACAGGTATATGGTTTTGGCTTTTATAATAGATTCAATGGCATCTTCTACCTGATTTTCATCTAGTAGCTCTAGTGTTTCATCAATAGTTTTTATATTTTTCTTACCTATTTTTAAAATTACGTCCTTTACTGAGTCATGAGTATCTATATATTCATACTCCTCATCAAAATTTTTATCTTCTGTATGTTCTTTAGCTAACTCTATTTTTAATTCTTGGAATCCATCAAATCCAAGTTTTTTAGAAAATCTTACTACGCTTGCTCCACTAGTATCTGTTAGACTTCCAAGCTCTGAAGCTGATAGCTTATATATTTCTATCGGATTACTAAGTATATACTCCGCAATCTTTTTCTCTGAGGAAGTATATTGTTCAAAATTTTGCTTTATTTTAAGAAAACAACTCATTTCTATTCCCCTTTTCAAATAACTCTGAAACTAGTCTTCAATGCAAGTATATAACATACATACTCTTCTGTACAGTTAACTAAAGATACCCTCAGATATCTTTATATAAATTTAAAACTAAATCTAGTGTCATCATCTATATAATCTAATATAAATAGTTCTTCTTCAACTATCCTTGCAATAATATTCACCCTGTTGTCCTGTGGCAAGTCTTTTTTGCAAATCTGTAATTCACCCATATATCTTAAGTAATCTTCGTTATCTAAGGTCACATATCCTTTTTTTCTCTCAATATTATTAAAAGGTTTTACTACTTCTCTTTCAATGTAAAGTCTGCTTTCTGTAGCTCTTATTACATCTTCGGCTCCGTCACTTCTGTTTGTGTAGTATTCCCTTTGTAAAAGTTTCTTTTCAAACTCCCTGTTACAAAAGCTCCTTATTTTAAGTTCTATGATATGTTCATTTATTGAGCCAACAGTTTCTAATTCTTCTACTGTTGGTATACTATCTCCAAAGAATACATTATCAATGCCTAGCGCATATAAGTGCTTAGTACTAATCTCAGGATTCATAAATCTATGAGATTCTAGTGTAGGAAGTCCTTCATGTATTGGTCCTCTTTTATTTACTAGTGAAGAAATAAATGCTGATACTTTTATGTTATATCTACTCATTATCTCATTCTTCTTTAAAAAGCTTTTTATTGATAACCCTGTATTTAGTCTTGGATAGTAATTATGGCAAGCTTGTAAGTTATTAAAATCCGGGTTAAACTTTTCAAATTCCTTAAAAAACTTCTCTGTAACAGTACTTCCATTTATCTCAATTGTTAGTCCGAAGATATTATTAGTAAATTCAGCAATTTCTTCTGGAGTAAAACCAAAATCTATTCTAAGTACATCAATCCCAAGTTCTTTTATGGATTTTAAGTCACTTAATGATAAATTTAAAAACTCAAAACCTTTTGGTGAGATATCTGCGACTACAATCATCTTTAGTTTCTTTGCAGTGTCTATTATCGTTTTAAATTCTTGTATTACCTTATTATAATCCGCTTCTGGTATATGCAGAGATGTAAATATTCTATCAAAACCATTTTTATGGGCAGATTTTATATATTGTATATTTTCTTCTAATGAATAATTAAGACCTAAAAATACTGAAATACCCTTTCCCATTGTTACCACCTCTTTACCTATTTAATATTAAATTCATATTTCTACTATATATAAACAAAGTTCTTATCATAAGATAGGGTTTTGCCTCCACCTAAATACTCAATAATCAGATGAACCAGAATTATGTGTCCTAAACCTTTACTCAGTACAAAGTCTTCACACTATAATTATAAAGTATTAAAAGTCTTCCCTTTAATACCTAGGAAGACTTTTAATCTCTGTCTATTTATTCTGTTACATCTTCAAAACCTAATACTAATGTTGCCACAAAGCCTGCCGCATAGGAAACCAATACCCCAATTATAAATAACAATGGTTTATTAGTAATTGCTGCTAGAGGAAGACCTGATAGACCCATGCTTGTAGAAGCTACCTTAAGCATAGCCTGAGTTGCTCCTCCAAAAGCTCCTCCTATACATGCTGCTATAAAAGGTTTACCTAATGGTAATGTTACACCATATATAAGCGGCTCTCCAACTCCCATTATACCTATTGGTAGTGCTGATATTATTGTTCTCTTTAATCTTTTATTCTTTGTTTTTATATAAATTGCTACTGCTGCACCAACCTGACCTGCTCCTGCCATTGCTAGTATAGGTAGTAACGGATTTATACCTGTAGTCTTAAGTAAGTCTACATGTATAGGAGTTAAACCTTGGTGCAGTCCTGTCATAACTAGTGGTAAGAAGGCTCCTCCTAATATGAAACCTGTGAATGCTCCTCCACCTGCAATTGCAGCTTTTGTAGCCCCTCCTATAGAATCTGAAATTAACCCACCAGCTGGTTGAAGTGCAAATATAGCTATCATAGTTGAAACTAGTATTACTATTAATGGAGTTAAGAATAAATCCAATGCTTCTGGAATAATCTTTCTAACTTTTTTCTCAAGCCAGCTTGAGAAAGCTACTACTAATAGTACTGCGATAATTCCACCTCTACCTGGCATAAGAGCTTTACCATCTAACATAACCTTTGCTAGATCTGGATGAGAAATAATTGCAGCCATTACACCACCAAGCATTGGTGCTCCACCGAATTCTTTAGCTGCATTAACACCAACAAATAAGTTTAATCCATAATACACTGCATTACCAGCTATCTTTAATATTCCACCCATAGTAGTACTGCCAAATTGAGGGTTATATTTTAAAACGATATTTAATATAGCAGTTACAAGTCCACATGCAATAAAAGCAGGAATTAAAGGAATAAATATATTTGATAACTTCTTTAAAAATAATTTAAATGGAGTAGCGTTTTTTTCTTTTATTTCTTCTTTTCTAGTTTGAGCTTCATCTATTTCTCCTATTTTTATACCTGCTAATTCGCCAAACTCATATGCTACTTTATTTACTCTTCCTGGGCCTAGTATTACCTGAACTTGTCCTCCTTGTTCTACCACGCCCATTACGCCTTCTACTTTCTTAATGTCATTTAAATCAAATTTACTTTTATCAACTATGTTTAGTCTTAAACGAGTCATACAGTGTGCAACTCCAGATAAATTCTCTCTGCCTCCAACTATATCATATATTTGTTTAGCTATATCCTTTGGAGTTATTTTTTCTGCCATTTAAATCTCCTCCTTCTCTTTAATAATTTCTAACGCTTTTGAAATGTATCCTTTATTCTCAGCTAATATTCTTTTTGCTTCATCTATTGATAGATTTGACTTAATTATAAATATTGAAAGTTTAACATTATAATCTGTGCTTTCTAATATTGGTTCTACTTCTTCTCTTGAAGCCCCTGTAGCCTGAATTACTATTCTTTTAGCTCTTTCAACTAACTTTTCATTGGTTGATTGTACGTCCACCATTAGATTTCTATATACCTTACCAATTTTAATCATAGATCCAGTAGTTAACATATTTAGTACCATCTTCTGTGCTGTTCCAGCTTTCATTCTTGTGGAACCAGTAACAACTTCGGGACCAACAACAGGCGCAATAGAAATGTGAGCTATTTTAGATATCTCTGATTCTGGATTACATGTAACTGCTACAGTAACTGCACCTAACTCTTTAGCATAATTTAGTCCACCTATAACATACGGCGTTCTCCCACTAGCTGCTATTCCTACAAGCACATCATTCTTATTAAAATTAATACCTTCTAAATCGTATACACTTAGTGTAGTACTATCTTCAGCACCCTCTACAGCTCTGAATATTGCCTCTTTTCCTCCTGCAATAATACCTTTAACCATATTTTCATCCACTCCGTAGGTTGGAGGGCATTCAGATGCGTCTAGTATTCCCAGTCTTCCGCTAGTCCCTGCACCGATATATACAAGTCTTCCACCCTTTTCAAAAGCTGCAGCTATTACATCTACAGCTTTTGCTATATTGCTAAGCTCTTTTTCAACAGCTAATGCAACATTTTTATCCTCTTCATTTATCATCTTTACCATTTCCAGAGTGGAAACCTGATCTATATTAGTTGTGTTAGCGTTTACTCCTTCTGTGACAAGATTGTCTAGATTAATAATTTTCAATATTATCACTCCTATTTAATAATTTTAAACCTTATCATTTGTTATGACACTTGAATCGTTTCTTAATTAAGATTAATTCTTTGATATATTTATATTATATATGACTCGTAATAATATTTCAATATCTATTTTACTTTTTGAAATATTATTTCACGACCATATTTGTTTACTTATGGAATATGACCGCTTCCTTCTCCTATTTCTTTTAATAACCGAAAAAAGAGTTAAATACAGCGAATTTACTTCGTTATATTACACTCTTTTTTATACTCGATAATTGCTGAACATTATTTTTTAATAAATTCTAAGCCTATTAAGTTAGAGAATTACCTCTTCTATTAATTTATCTAGCGTTATAATTTGTGACATTATTATGGTAAGTTGTATAATAAAATTATATAATTGTATTATACAACTTGTTAAAGAATAAATAAAAATAAACTGATAACTTTCCATAAAATTAATTTGTTTTTAAATTCATATATGAAAGGAGAATAATTATGAAAGCTCATGAAATAATGATTACTGAGGTGTATACAGTAAAGGAAAGCGATACGGTACGTGCTGTTATTAAAAAATTTATTGAGCATCGTATTAGTGGACTTCCTGTGGTAAATGACAAAAACAAAATAGTTGCTTATATAAGTGACGGAGATATTATGCGATATATCGGCAAACATGAGAACTTAGTAGCTGATTTTTTTTATTACGTTGTTGCTATACAAGGTGATGATGGAGACTTTGAGGATAGAGTACAAAGAATTCTAGACTTGAATATTCTTGCCATTGCTCAAAAAAAGGTTCTTAAGGTTTCAAAGGATGAGGATATTGAGGATATCGCTGCTCTTTTAGCTAAGAGACATATAAAAAAGCTACCAGTTGAAAATAATGGTATATTAGTTGGAATCATTAGTCGTGGAGATGTTATCAGACATTCCTTTAAATCCATACTTTAATTCCTTTACTAAGTTGAGCTCATTATTCTTTAATAAACAGAATTCTAAGCTTTAGGTGGAGTTTTAACTCCATCTGAAGCTTAGAATTCGTTTAACTGTTTATTTTTTATTATAAAATCTAATCCATTATATTCAACTTCTACTTTTTTAACTAATTCCTCAATACTATTTCCAAAGTCATTTTCAATAACAACATCAGCCATATCTATTACTTCACTAGCTGATTCTTTAATAATCTTATTTTCTATATTCTTAAGCATCATAAAACTGCCTGGAACAACGACAGTTCTAAGACTATTGGATTCGCAAATAACTAGTGTACCTTCCGGAACTTGTTCCATAAAAAGCTTTATTGCATCATAAAGATGAGTCTTTAAGCATTTAAGCCAGTACACTTTTTCAGCCCCTGCTGTAAGTAATAATGAAGTATCTTTATTTCTATTTTTATTATTTTCTTCTAACAACTCAAAGTTTTCTTTTATATTAGTACAGGCCCCGCAACCTTGTCCACCTCTTTGACATTTTCCATCCTTCTCTTTAATTGTTGTAATTTTTAATGCAATAACTGGAAACTTATTTTTATATTTTTTAATTAGTTCTATAGCAAGTGTGGTTTTGCCGCTATTACGCCCTGTTGAGCCAATCATAATCATTTGTTGAATATTTAATAATTTCATTTAATTTACGTCCTTTCTATACTTACAATTCTGCTATGCTAAGCTGTTATCCTTCTAAATTAAAATCCTTTTACCTATAGATATCTGTCGTAAAATTCATCTTATTAATCTTATTCTACTATCATCTAATCTAAATTTAAATAGAAAACTATGATTAAATCATAGTTATGATGAAAAAATAGACAAAACCTGATTGTTAAGATTGATGAGTTTCCTTTCAATCTTGACAATCAGGTTTTACTATGAATCCTTGTAACATTCCTTTAGCATATGCAAAGAGTAAAGCGACTTCAATACGTCCTACCCCATTAATTTTTCAGGAATGCTCGCCCTTGTATAATCTATGAAATTTCTAATCTTATTTATATAAGCAAAGATATGCTGTTTCTTCTTTAACCCTTACTCCAAACTTATTATTTGCCTCCACAATAAATGTTTCATTTTGTTTAAACTCTTTCCATTCGTCGCTTTCCGGAAGCTTTATTAACATCATTCCACTTGTTACAGTCATAATTTCTTTACTTGATGTTCCAAACTCATAATCCCCAACTGCCATTACCCCTATTGTTGCAGGGCCATCTGCTGTTGTAAAGCTAATTGATTTTACTTTTCCTTCAAAATATTCATTTGTTTTAAACATACCGTTTTCCTCCTGATAGACTTTTCAGTTATTTTATCACTATTTAGACATTTCCTTAGACTTTTTAGTACAGCTTCTCATAGCTGAAATGACTGCGTTTCTTAATCCTTTTTCCTCAAGAATTGCAACCGCCTCTATTGTTGTTCCTCCTGGAGAGCAAACCATATCTTTAAGTGCTCCTGGGTGCATTTCAGTTTCTAGTACCATTTTAGCAGAGCCAAGTACAGCTTGAGCTGCAAACTTATATGCCTGATTTCTTGGCATACCATCTAGTACAGCTGCATCTGCCATAGCTTCGATAAACATGTACACATAAGCTGGAGATGAACCACTAACCGCAGTCACAACATCCATTAATTTTTCACTTACTATTTCTGATTTCCCAAAACTATTAAAAATACTTGTTATTTCTTCCATTTCTTCTTTAGTTACTACTTCATTTGGGCATAATGCCGACATCCCTTCTCCTACAAGAGCCGGTGTATTAGGCATTACTCTAACTACCTTTAGCTTTCTTCCAAACATCTCTTCAGTGTTATCGATAGATTTTCCCGCTGCGATTGTTACTATAACCACATTCTCTTTAACTTTATCCCTTATTTCTTTAATAACTATTGGATATAAATTAGGTTTTATTGATAGAACTAAAATATCACTGTCTCCAGCCACCTCAATACTGTTTGTAGTTGTTTTTACACCATATTTTTCTGCAGCTTCACTTAAACTCTTTTCATTTAAGTCCGACACCATAATACTACTTGAAGAAACTAGATTTGCTTTAACTATTCCTCCAATCATCGCCTGCCCCATATTGCCGCATCCTATAAATCCTATTATCTTATTCATAATCCTTCTCCTTTACTTAACAGCATCCACAATCAAAAGACTGCTCTGTTCTATCTATTATTTCCTGTTGTAATACTTTATCAAGATTATTGAAGTAGTCACTGTATCCGGCAACACGTACAATTAAGTCTCTGTACTCGTCAGGATTCTTTTGAGCTTCTATAAGAGTTTCCCTGCTTATAACATTAAACTGAATATGGTGACCATCCATCGTAAAATATGCTCTTACTAAACTTGCCATATTATTCAATCCCTCTTCTCCTTGTACAACAGAAGGATCGAATTTTTGATTTAATAGCGTTCCGCCAGTTCTTAGATGATCCATTTTAGCTGCTGATTTAACTACAGCTGTAGGTCCTTTTACATCTGCACCCTTTTCTGGTGAAATACCTTCTGAAACTGGTACATGTGCCTTTCTTCCGTTTGCACTTGCTCCCATAACTGCTCCAAAGTATACATGGCATGTAGTTGGAAGCATATCTATTCTATGAACTCCACCTCTTCCATTTTTTCTGCCATTCACTTCATTGTAATATGCATCAAATACCTGTCTCATTATTTCATCAGCATAATCATCGTCATTACCATATTTAGGAGTTTTATTTTTCACTAAATTCAAAACATCTTCATGGCCTTCAAAATTACATTTTAACGCTTCCATCAATTCATCCATAGCTATATTTTTTTTATCAAATACTTGATATTTAATAGCAGTCAAGCAATCAGTAATTGTTCCAATACCAACTCCTTGGATATAACTAGTATTATATCTAGCACCACCTGCATTGTAGTCTTTTCCTTTAGAAATACAGTCACTGGTTACTACTGAAAGAAATGGTACAGGCATCAGGGTTGCATATAATCTTTCAATTACTCTGTTTCCTTGTACTTTTATATCAACAAAGTGCTTCAGTTGCTTCTTGAAAGCTTCTAATATTTCTTCATAACTTTCAAACTTAGTAACATCCCCTGTTTCAATACCCAATTTTTTACCAGTCATTATGTCTATCCCATTATTTAATGTTATCTCCAATATCTTTGGTAAATTAAAATATCCTGTAAGAATATATGCTTCTTTACCAAAAGCCCCTGCTTCAACACAGCCACTAGTTCCACCACATCTTGCATCCTCTATTGATTTACCGGCTCTAACTAGTTCTTGAATGACAGCGTCAGCATTAAACATAGATGGTTGACCCCAGCCTTCTCTTGATACTTCACAAGCTCTTTTTACAAATTTTTGTGGGCTCTTCTTACTTATTTGAACGTTTGAACTTGGTTGTAGTAATCTCATTTCGTCTATTACGTCAAGTAGAAGATAACTTACTTCATTAACTCCATCTAAACCATCTACTTTTACTCCACCAACATTAATATTTGCAAAATCCGTATAGGTTCCGCTTTCCTTTAATGTTATTCCAACCTTTGGTGGTGCTGGCTGATTATTAAACTTAACCCAGAAGCACTGTAATAGTTCTTCAGCTTGTTCTCTTGTTAATGTTCCTTCTTCTTCTTCATTTTTATAAAATGGGTATAGGTGCTGATCTAGTCTTCCTGGATTATAAGCATCCCATGGATTTAGTTCGGATATTACGCATAAATGAACAAACCAATACATTTGAAGAGCTTCTCTAAATGTTCTTGGAGCATTAGCCGGAACATGAGCACACACTTTCGCAATTTCTAAAAGTTCCGACTTTCTTACTAGATCTTCCTCTTTTTCAGCTAATTCCGTTGCATATTCTGAGTAACGTTCTCCTAAAATCATTACTGCATCACAAGCAATACTCATAGACTCTAGCTGATTTTTCTTGTCCAATGCTTCATCATCTTCATAGAAATTAAGTTTTGCAATGGCATTTTCGATATCTTTCTTAAAATCTAAAAAACCTTTTCTATATATCTTGTCATCACCAGTAGTATGTCCAGGGCCCCTTTGCTCCATAAACTCTGTGAATATCCCTGCAGAATAGCATTCTCTCCACTCTTCAGTCATACTTTTCAAAATTCTATGTCTCATTGATCTTTTTTCCCAAAACGGAATTATAACTTCCTCTTGTATCTTTTTAGCTTCTTCATTTACTTTAAAAGATATATTTTCACGTCTATCCATTATGTCAAAATCTTCAATAGTGTGGCAGCATAGTTCTGGATATGTTGGAGTTGCCGCTGGTTCTTCTCCTCTTTCTCCTACTATTAACTCTCCATCATTAATACAGAGTTTTTTGTTTGCCATTAATTCCTTTAAAACTAGTGCTCTAAGTACTGGGATTGAAACCTTTCCTTCATACTTTTTATAAACCTCATCCTCAATTTGTGCCCTTTCCATAGAAATACGAGGAATGGCATTTAGACTCTGTTCTCTTAACTTTCTTACTCTTTCAGTCATCATGATTGATTACCCCCCTATTTTAACTTTTATTCCAAACTCTTTCAATTTACTTGACATTTTTTCCATCTTTTCATCAAGCGGCTTTTCTTTACCTGATAGTTTATATTCCATGTTAAGCCTTCTGTATTTATCCATACCCATTTTATGATAAGGTAATAGGTTAACCTGTAATATATTTAACTTTGAAAAAAGTTCTATAGCTTTATCAATATGCTCATCATCATCATTTATACCTGCAATAATTGGCATTCTAATAAATATATTGCATCCTTTATTTGAAAGCTTCTTTAAGTTTTCTATTATCAAATCGTTTTCAGTATTTATATATTTTATATGCTTTTCATTATCCATCAGCTTGATATCAAATAAGAATAAGTCTACTTTGTCAGCTATCTTTTCAAATTTATCCCAAGAAGCATATCCACTTGTATCCACAGCCGTATGAATTCCCCTATCTTTACATTTCCTTAAAACTTCATCTAAAAAGTCTGCATGAATTAGAGGTTCTCCTCCTGAAAATGTAACTCCTCCATTAGACTCATCATAAAACACTTCATCTTTTATTATTTCTTTCATAAGTTCCTGTACCGTCATGTCTTTTCCTACGTATTCTCTAGCATTATTTGGACAAAAATCAGTACATTTACCACAAAGCACACACTTGCTTTCGTCTACAATTGGATACTCCCCTTCGAACTTTATAGCATTTTGCGGACATCTTTTAGCACAAACTCCACAGTTTGTACATCTTTCTTCAAAGAACATAACCTCATGCTTTAAACCTTGACTTTCTGGATTATGGCACCACCAGCATCTTAGTGGGCATCCTTTAAAGAAAACTGTTGTACGAATACCAGGTCCATCATGTACAGAATACTTTTGAATATTTATAACAGTTCCTAAAGTCATTTAATTATCCCCCTATTAAAATTTATTAATTAGAAATCTTTTTTGTTAAAAAAATAACTAACTTCCCTAAAATATATAAGGTACAAGTATAATACCTTATATATGATTAAATCTCCTATTTCCTAAAATAATAAAACCAATACTGAAAAATTTACAAAGCTTCTATTCTGTTTTTGTTTCACCCTTTTCCTTAAAAATACAAGGAGTATGTACTGTTAATATCTTAACGGTTTTATTTGTATAATTCGCCCAATTATGGACAATATTAGAGTTATAATGCGCACTATCCCCTGGATATAATTCCTGTTGCTCATTATTTATAAACAATGTAAGTATTCCCTCTAAAACATAGACGAATTCTTCACCCTCATGAGGATATGGCGCAACATCTTCCTTACTGTTAGTTGGAAGTATTTCAATTAACCTTGGTAAAAGACTTTTATCTCCAACGTCATTAGTTAAATGGTAATGTATGAATTGATTGCTGTATACTTGAAATACCTCTTTTTCATAGCTACGAAGTATAACTTTTTTATTACATTTAGGACCATCAAGAAAATAAGATAAGTTAACTTCTAAAGCTTCAGCAATATTACTAAGAGAATCAATGGCTACAGTTGTTAATCCTCTTTCTAATTGGGATAGAAATCCAATAGACAAATTTGTTTTAGCACTCAAATCCTTTAATGTTAAATCTTTATTAGACCTTAATTCTTTTATTTTTCTTCCTACATCTTCTGTCATAGCTATTCCTTCTTTCCTACTTTAATGTTATGAATT
This sequence comes from Clostridium sp. CS1-1, assembly GCF_056135525.1. NCBI lineage: Bacteria > Bacillati > Bacillota > Clostridia > Eubacteriales > Clostridiaceae > Clostridium > Clostridium sp. CS1-1. The sequence goes on from NZ_CM148680.1 coordinate 2,883,459, forward strand.
TATTATATCATAACTATCAAAACTAAAAGAGGAATTACTTTATATAACAATTTCACTACTGTGAAATAATTTTTATTATTAAGTATTTTAGTAATAGTATTGTAGTTCTATACATATATAATATGTATAATTCACATGACATATTTCTATGTTTTTTACCATCGCTTACATAATATGTTTGCAATCTAGTAAGTATCTTAGTTTTATTATAATATATTCTTTCAAGAAAGTCTATATTATTTTCACCTTTATGAAAATAATTTCACATTCGAAAAACACTCAGCCAAGTGTTTCATTATTTTTCAGTAACATACCATATTTATTTCTTGCACATAAAAACATTCTATACTTTTCAAAGTATTTCTATAGTCCCTTCAAATTTAATAAATTTCACTTAAATTAAAAATAGTGTTATAATCTACCCATAACAAAACATAAATACAAAGTTGATAACTTCAATCTAAGATAAGATGTTTTATAAACACAAGAAGGAGATAAAAATATGAATGGACAAAAAAGAGAAGATATTTATGCTGGAAGGGTTGTTGACATAGTTCTTAAGAAGGATCAACCTACTGGGAAGCTAACAAGAGGAATCGTAAAAGATATACTAACAAATTCTAAATTTCACCCTAGAGGAATTAAGGTGAGACTAGAGGATGGTAATATCGGTAGAGTTCAATCCATAATACAATAGGTTTGGTTTCTATTTTACCTTGAAAACACTTAGTGAACCAATGCTTATTTGTAAGCATTGGTTCATATTTTTAGAGTTATTATATATAATCACACTAAGATTATATTATATATTTTATTTCATTATTTTCGAATATTGATTCTATCTCATTTTTAAAAAACTCTTTCATCTCCTGTAGTTGCTCTTTTGTATATACGAACTTGCCATATCCAAATTGTCCATATTTATACTTTCTTTCTTCATCATTCATCGGTAATGTAGTATCTGGAAATACCTCTAGTATTATATTCTTTGCTCTAGTTGTATACCTATGGGATATTATCTCAAACATTATAGGATACCCTAAATCACTTGGTAACTGCTTACGCAGCTCTAATAGTAACTCTCTATAATTATCCTTCCAGTTGTCATATAGAAAAACTGGTGCTATTATGAATCCAACTGGATATCCCGCTTTGGCAACTTTCACAGAAGCCTCTATTCTTTTAGACGCAGCTGCAGTTCTATTTTCGTACTCCTTAATTACTTTATCTGTGTTCAGTGTAAATCTTATTTCCGTATGCCCATTGTGCTTTGCGTCGAGTAATGTATCTACGTCGCTATACTTAGTGACAAATCTAAATCTTCCTTTTTCACTTTCTCCAAAGTATTCAATTGTCCTTTTTAAAGCATTAGTATAAGGCTCAATTGGTACAGGATCTGATGTAGCAGAACCCTCAAATATTGTTCCCTCAGGTAATCTTTCCTCTATATATTTTTGTGCTTGCTCTAAAACATCCTCTAAATTAGCGTTAATTTTTATATAAGGTTTATCCCCTAAGTTTGTATTTAGATAACAATACTGGCATTGTCCTATGCATCCTGATACTATCGGCAATTGATAGTGGGCTGATGGTTTGCAGGACTGAAACTTCCCAACTTTCTTCACTCCAACAACCAATGTCTTCTTACCTTCTCGATAAAAGTTATATAGATCTCCACCAGGAATATTTTCTTTAATCTTCCTAGATGTTACCTTTATTATCTCTATATCAGAGTTATCTTTAAATTTATCGTATATATTTTTACCTATTTCATAGTCTAAAGAGCCCTTTTCAAATATTATTCTTTTAGGAATAAACATATCTTTTCTTCAGAGTTTTCTCAAACCCTACTCCTTTCTTTTCAATAGTATTATTTATACTTTCCACGATTTTTATAATATTATGTATATAAAAAATAAGGTACTATTTCTACGCACCTTATTTACCAATAGGATATAGTTTTGATTGCTGAATTCACTGCACCCATTATTATCTTGAGGAAAGCAAACAATAAATTCTATTTAACTAATGCACTATCTTTTTCAGCAAAAGTGAATTTAGTGTAAACTTAAGTCCATTTTTAAATAATATCTTTAATATACTTGAGTATAAGATAGTAAAAGCTATTCCTTTAGCTATTGATTCATATCCAAATGCTAAAAACCCAAAAAGCAATACTATTATATTTATAATTCTTAATGCTGAAGCTATGTTTATCTTAGGATTTTTCTTATTAATTATTAAAGCTATAACGTCAAATCCTACAGTAGATGCATTTGAAGATACACATAGGTAATATCCTAATGCCACTAAAACACCCGAAATAATTATTGTTAACACTATATTTATATTAATTGTAAATTTCAATGAATAAAATAAGTTAAAAAACGATATGTAACATATACTGCTCAGTATAGACTTAACAAAATACTCTTTTCCTAGGAATACAAGGCAACTGATTAGTAATACAATTGTAAGTATGTTAGCTACTGATGTTACACTTGTTCCAATTAAAGAATGAACTATTAATGCAGAGCTTGTCACACCTCCATTTATAATTTCTTTTGGCACAGTAAAAAAAGCATAAGAAAATGTTATTAATATATTGCCTAAAATTATTTTTATTATATCTTTCATAATACACCTTCTTTATAATTTATTTTTTTTATAGATATTCTATCATAGATTCATTTCGTTTACTAATTTATCAATAGGATTACCATTGTTTTCAAACCTTTTAATATTGTATTTCTTAATTTTTCTATACAAAGTAGATCTTCCAATATTTAAAAGCTGCGAGGCTCTAACCATGTTTCCATCACATTTCAATATAGCTTCTTCTATGGTTTGTTTCTCTAATATTTGCATAGGTATAATACTTACGTCTTCACTTTTATTTCCTTGTAACTTAGTTTCTTCCACTACATTTTCCTCTACACAGTATACAGAAATCATGTCACCATCACTTAAATAATAATCTCTCTCTACTACATTTCTGAGTTCTCTTACATTTCCCGGCCAATCATACTGCTTTAATTTATCTATATAAAACTTTTTTACTCTTTTATTACACTGCAAACTTTTATAATTAAGATTATTTACAAAATAGTCTACTAAAATGTCTATATCTTCTTTTCTTTGTCTTAATGGTACAGTCTTTATACTTATGACACTTAGTCTGTAATAAAGATCTTCTCTAAAATTTTTCTTTTTTATTTCTTCTTTTAAACTTCTGTTAGTTGCCCCTATTACCCTTACATTTAGCTGTTTTTCATAAGTTCCCCCTACTCTTGTGATTTTACCGTTATCTAGTACTCTTAATAACTTTGATTGTAAATCTAAAGGCAATTCTCCAAACTCATCTAGAAATATGGTCCCCCCATCTGCCAATTCAAATTTCCCTGTTTGTCCTTCTTTTGATGCCCCCGTAAAAGCACCTCTTTCATATCCAAAAAGTTCACTTTCAACTAATTCTCTAGGTATAGATGCACAGTTTACAGCTACAAAAGGTTCTGACGCTCTATTACTATAATTATGTATTGATTGTGCAAGTAACTCTTTTCCAGTACCACTTTCACCTTCTATTAATATATTGCACTCAGTTTTAGCCGCCTTTTTGGCCATTCTAATCATTTCACTCATCTTCTCATTTACAGTTATCATATCATCAAATCTATAAGTAGCTTTGTAACCTATTACTTTATTTACTAATTTACGAACATTGGAATCTTCCATAAAAGTTATGACTACTCCCACTACCTTTTCATTAACTTTCATTGGTACTGCATTTATGCTGCATTTAACCCTATTATTATTTATATTAAAATCACATTCTAAGTTATTATAACCCTTACATCTTCCGTTCATTATGTCTTTAAAGTTGACATTTTTTAATATTTTTTCAATATTGAGACTTGATATGTCTTTACTGCTTATGGAGAGAATTTCCTCTGCCCTGTGATTTATTCTTTTTATCTTTAAATTTTTATCTAAAGCAATCATACCTTCAAAAATGGAGTTAAATGTTGTGCTCATAAGATTGTATGACACAGTTAACGCTAGATGTTTTTCTATAGATTGTGCTGCAGAGGTCACAATAGCCAATGTGTGTGAATGTGCATTATAGTCGTTTCCAGACATATTTATACACCCTATTATATTTCCATCTTCATCATGTATAGGCGCTGCGGAACATGTCCATGAGTGTTGATTTATTCCAAAATGCTCTGCTCCTATGGTTTGTATAGGTTTATTCAAATATAGAGCCGTCCCTATAGCATTAGTTCCTACTGCTTCTTCAGTCCATAATTTTCCCTTCACAAAATTTAGTTCTTCAGCTTTTCTCATTACATTTTGATCCCCAATTACTTGAATAATATATCCATTTCTATCTGCCAAAATTATAGCAAAATCAGAGCCTTCTACAATATTATATATGCCTTTCATTACAGGCATTGCCACCGAAATTAACTCTGCATTCTCCTCAATTCTAGTTTCTACCGAGATTTTCTGATTATTACTTCCCCTGCCATTCATATGGTCTACTCCATAAGCTCTACACCTTCTCCAAGATTCCGCTATTTCAGTCCTTACAGCGTCACTTACATATCCAGCATTAATAAATTTTTCCCACGCATTATGTATAAATCTTAAGTAATCTTCCATAATAGCACCTCATTAAAGTAGTTTGTCAATTGACATTTTATATTCCTTCTAGTCTGTATTAACTTAACGTATATAATAAGACTAACTACATTATATAAAATTTTCATAATTTAAATAAGCTATTAATACAAAATTAATGCATTAATAGCTCATTTTAAACCATTTGTTATAAAAGTGATTTATCAGGAGTCACAAGTATTTTTACATGCTGTTTCTTTTCTTCTCCAGTTAAAGCACCAAAACCTTCTTCTACTATATCCTCCAAAACTACTTTTTTTGTAATATACCCTTCTGCCTTTATTCTTCCATTATTCATTAATGCTATAGTTGCTGGAAACTCATGTCTGTATGCCAAAGTTCCTACAATTTTCTTTTCAGTAAATACTAAAGTATTTGGATTAAAGCTTATGTTATTTTCCCATATGCTAGTTATAACAATTGTTCCTTCAAACTTTAAGCTATCAAGACCTATATCAAAACCTATTTTGGCTCCAGTAGTTTCAAAAGATACATCTACTCCAATTCCCCCTGTAAGTTTCTTAACTTCTTCAACTATATTAACCTCATTAGGGTCAAGAACCACATCTGCCCCTGCTCTCTTTGCATATTCTTGTCTTATGGATTTCCTTTGTAAAACCACTATTAATCTCGCTCCAGCCGCTTTTAAACATTCTATTGTTGCCAGCCCTATTGGTCCGGACCCTAATACTAAAGCTGTATCTCCTGCATTAAAGTTTGCTATTCTTAATGAATGAAGCGCTACTGCCATTGGTTCTACTAATGCTGCTTGTTCATAGGACATTTCATCTGGAATTTTATGAACAAATTCTTCTGGAAAAACAGTATACTCTGCGAGTCCACCACCACTTCCGCAAAGTCCATGGAAGCCTAAGGATGAGCAAAGATTATACTTTCCTTCCATACAAGCTGGACATTTTCCACAAGCTACTATAGGTTCAACAATTACTCTATCTCCAACACTAAACTTTGTTACACCCTCACCTACTTCTGTTATTTCCCCTGAAAACTCATGCCCTAAAACTACTGGTGCTTCTGTGCCGCTTAATGGATGAGGTTGTCCAACCGGAATAAAAATAGGACCTCCTAAATATTCATGTAAATCTGAACCACATATTCCACACCATTTAACTTTAATTTTTACTGAACCCCCTACTACCTTTGGTTCCTTGATTTCTTCAACTCTTACATCTTTTCTACCATACCATAATGCTGCTTTCATAATAATCCTCCTAAGTTTAATTTTTAACATAATTGTTAAGTAATTAACATTATATATAGCAACTATTATACCAACATTTTAACTCCTCTAAATTTAAGCCTTTTTTTAAAAAATGTGCCACTATGATACAGATAACTATGTATCATAGTGGCACACCAATCTTTATATTCCCATTTTGATACACGCAATTCTCAATCTAGTTAATCTTATTATCTTCATAGTTGTCTACACCTTAAATCATACATAAACCTATGCAAAAAAACATGAGTTATTTTCACATAAGTCTCATGTTTTTTGTCTTTATAAACTTAAAATTATTTATTTGTTAGATAAAAATTTGATATCTGACTCAAAATCATAATATAATTGTGCATCACTATCTATAGTCTCAAATCTTTTAATTAAGACTTCTATTTTTGCCCATTCCACTTCTATAAATTTATCAAAACTCTCATGCTTAGTTTCATAGGCTAAAATAGCTAAATTATATAGAAAATCAGGAACTTTTTTAGTAGGAATGTCTCCCTTAACTTCGCCAAATTTTGTTTTATTAGCCTCTATTACTCCACCGAAAGAAACTCTAAACGCAGGAACCATACCTTCATCAGTTCTAACAGCTTTTCCTGAAAAACCTATTTTACCAATCTGATGCTGCCCACAGGAATTATGACACCCTGAAATGAATACTCTTGGCAGTATCCTCTTTACGTCCCCTGAAACCTCCGAAAATCTATTACTTATTGCACTAGAAAGTCCCTTTGAATTACATAGCCCACATCCACAAACTGTTGCTCCTACACAAGTAACAGTGTTTTCTATTGGTAGCGGTGATGTAAAACCAGATATAATATCTAATAGAGCATCTATATCTCGGCCTTTAATGTCTCTTATATAAAAACCTTGTGTGTTTGTAAGTCTTATGGAAGCTTCATATCTTAAGTTTCTTATGTAATTTAAAATTTCATTTAAATCCTCGGTCGAAATATATCCATTTTGAGTGTGAATAAATGTTGAATAATATCCCTTTTGCTTTTGTTCCGTAACTAATAAGCTAGAAAAACTAGGTTCACCAACTTCAATTTCATATTTCTTATCTTCTTCATCCACAAATAAATCTAAATTTACTTCCGTTTTAACCTTTTCTAAGTGGTACTTAAATACCTCTTTGAACTTATCTTCGCCAAGTCTATATACTATATATCTTATTCTTGCTTTATTTCTATTTTGTCTATCTCCTTCAGCCTCAAAAAGCTCTTTCATAGCTTGAACATAATAAAGTACATCCTTTTCCTCTATAAAGCCTTCAAGCTTTAAAGCAGTACTAGGAGATCCACCCAATCCACCGGCACCGTAAACCTCAAAGCCTTTTTTACCATCTTCTATCTTTGCCACAAATCCTAAATCTGCTATTGTTGCATAGGCAGTATCTAAATTGTTATTGGAAAAGGCTATTTTATATTTTCTTGGAAGTTTACGTGTAGAAGGATCATTTAGTAAATGCTCTGATGTCTTAATTGCATAAACAGTAACATCAAAAACTTCATTTTTATCTACACCAGAAAGAGGAGAACAAGCTACATTTCTTGCTGAATTCCCCCCTGCACCTATAGTATTTATGCCCAGTTCTAAAACTTCATCCATAATTTTAGCCGTGCTTTCAAGTTCTACTCCTTGAAATTGAATATCTTGCCTTGTTGTAAAATGTATTTCTCCATTTGAATACTTGTCCGCAATTTTGCTTACAGCTTCAAACTGGTCTAATGTAATTAAACCAGCAGGAATTTTTATTCTAGTCATGTACTTCTCTACTCTACGCTCTAAATAAACACCCTTAATAGCTCTTATTCCCTTTATATCAGGATCAACATCGCCATTCTTATAGTCATTTATTTTTTTCTTGTAGAAACTAATTTCTTCTTCAATTTTTTCTTTAATATCCATTAATTTCCCCCCTATTCATAATTAATTTACTATAGATACCTTTTTAAGTCAAATACTCCAACTAGTTATCTATATATAGATAAACCAATACAAAGCTAGACTTCCCCCCCCGGGATATATCAGTAATTCTTCTGTGTAAATCAAGTTATGTATTCGCTTATCTATGTAGATATCAAAAATAGAAAGTTGACTTATCCTGAGAGACATAATACCAATTTGAAGGTACATTTAAATATTTTTTCATTAATCCTGAGCTTTAGACTACTTAAAAATATTTAACGTACTGAAAATTGGTATTATGTCTCGTAGAATAAATCAACTTTCGGTGATGTTTCTCTATAAACTATATGTAACAATAAAATTGAGATTTAACCCCAACTTTACTTATTCAATTTTGTAAGCTCTTCTCCAAGATATTTTGCAATAGTGGCCATTCCGGATATTCCAGCCACTTCTTCTGCATCTGAATTATAGTTAGTGTTAGTATTTACATCATATGTGAATATTGTTCCTTCCTCGTCCTTTATAAACTCAATACCAGAAATATGAATTCTGTTATCTTCAAGGAAGCTGGCATACTTTTCTAATATTGGGTCTTCAAATCCTTTAACAATAGTGAACTTAGACTTTTTTTCTTCTCCAACTGGACAGAACGCATCTCCAATTTGGCAAGCATCTGCAGGACATAACTGGAAACCTTCTGAAGTATCAACTTGCACTGCATATATAAATTTTCCACCAATAAACTCACAGCGAGTGATATGTGTAGTTGGCGCTTTAATATATTCTTGAATTAATGTTATTCCATCGATAGGTTCTTCAAATCTATCACTATACACATATGACTTCAATGCATCTATACTTTGAAATAGTTGAACTCCTAGTCCCTTGCCAGCACGATTGTGCTTTGTGATGAATGGTCCATCAAACTTTTCAGCTGCTTCAATAATCTCTTCCTTGCCTACAACGGCTATTGTACGAGGAGTACGCACACCATGTGCATTAAGTGAAGCATACTGAGCTACCTTGTTTACCTCTAGTTGTAGGGCTCTACTTGTATTTATTACTCTACGCCCATGACCTTCTAGCCATGCAAGTACTGCTGATGTGTATTCTGGCGCATAGCGATGTCCTCTTGTGTGAGAAGATGCACTCATACGGTTATAGAATACCCCTTCTGGAGGTGCTTGAGATAAATCAAGAACTCCCTTGTCAATAAACCAATCTTCATATGGAAGACCTAGTGCTTCTAGTTCTTTTATTAATGGTGCTGTCCATTCACTATTTTCATGAATGATGTAAATCTTTTTCATTTGTTCTATTCCTCCTTAGTTTTAAAAAAATTAATTATAAGTTATTTTAATCTTACAATATATATCTTACCAAAATAAATACTATTAATATAGCATCTTGTTAAAGTTGTATATCACTAAAGTTTTTTTGTTCTTATACTATCCTTAGACTTGATTCTTTTGCACCTGTATCATCTATGTCATTATTGAAAGCATCTCTATCAAATTCCTTTTCCATACTTCCTACTAAGAATGTTGTTACTGCACAACCAGTTACATTTGTCATTGTTCTAACCATATCTATTACCACATCAATACCAAGTACCATTGCTAAGCCCTCAACTGGAAGTCCTAAATTTGTTAGAACTACAGTTGCCGCTATAGTAGCTGCACCTGGAACTCCAGCTATTCCAATTGATCCTATGACATTTGTTATAATTAATAATAAATATTGAGTAAACGTAAGCTCTATATTAAATATTCTAGCGACAAATATCGCTACAAGCGCAGGATAAATACCACCACCAGCATTCATTCCAACATTGGTACCTATAGGAGCCACAAAGCTTGCAATCTTATCAGATATCTTTGCCTTCTCTGTCAAAACTCTCAAAGTCACAGGTAAAGTACCATAACTACTTTGAGTTGTAAACGCAACAACTTGTGCAGGAAAAATCTTTTTAAAGAATCTAATCGGATTAACCTTAGCAACAAATGTAAGTAAGCTTCCATAAATTACTATTATATGTATAGCACAAGCAATGTACATTGCAACAATAACCTTAGCAAGCGGAATTAATGTTGCCGCTCCATTTTTCGCAGCTACTGCTGACATAAGACTGAACACTCCATAAGGAGCTAATTCAATTATCATCTTTGTTATTACAAACATCAGCTTTGCAAAAGAGCTAAGTAAGTCCTTTACAGGCTTAACAATCTTCGGATTTATTTCATTTTCAATGATTATAGCCACCGCAATAAATAAAGCAAATATAATTACAGGAATAACCTTTCCTTCTGCCATTGAAGCCACTGGATTAGAAGGAATCATATCTAACAAAATTTTACTAAAAGCAGGAACCTGTGTAGCCTTAAAGCTTGCAGACTTTGCAAAATGAACACCAACTCCAAGCTTCATCATATCACCAACTAAAATACCTACTATAGTTGCAATTCCGGTAGTTCCCAAAAGTAAACTGAAGGTTTTAACACCTATTTTCTTAAGCTGTTCCATATTTTTCAGTGATATGATACTTGAAATTAAAGTAGTCATTACAAGAGGTATTACAATCATTTTAATTAAAGAAATAAAAGCCTGACCAACTGGTTCAATTATGAGTATATCCTTCTTAAATATTATTCCAGCTACTATACCAAGAAGCATAGCAGTCAACACTCTTATGCCGAAATTCACCTTCTTCTTTTTAAGTCCAAATAACAGTGCAAATAATACTATTGATACTAATAAACTAATATAAGTTAAGTTCATATTAATCCTCCTAAATAAGTTATTAAATTTGAAAAATTAATAATGATTGCATGATAAATCACTGAGTGTTATGAATAAACTACTAAATTGTAATCTTATTCTAATAAGCACATCATCAAGGTGATTATAAATTTCAACTTTCAGTTTAATATTTACCTAACTTGGCCAAGCTGCAAATAAAACAAAAAACCTTCTACCCCTGAATTTCTTCAGAGGCAGAAGGTATACTTCCGCGGTTCCACTCTAATTAGACATCAAAAATATGTCCATCTCATTTGGCACTAACATACCATATCTCTATAACGGGAGAACCCGTAAAAGCCTACTAAACTTCGGTTTTAAGCTCACAGGGGCACTTCGACTATACTCTTACATAAAGCTCTCTCAACCAATGGAGCCTTTCTCTGTCTGATTTGTACAACCTACTTTTCCTGATCCCAGCATTTAATCCTACAATTCATATTAATTTAATCGGAATTTATGTTTTAATTATAATTGCAATTTCTCGAAATTGCAATAGCTTTTTTATTCATTTTTAAAAATTTATATTGCGAGATTTTAATGCTAAAAAATGTATCTTAGATATTGTTTGAAATGCAAATTGATAGCCTAACACCTAATAATATATAGTTATTTATTGTATATTAACGTTTTTTACAATACTACTACAATTCACATCCCATAATTAACTCTTTTTCATTTGTATCTTCATCTATTTTTTCTTCATATAAAACAAAGCCTGTACTTTTATAGAACTCTACTGCATTTTTATTATTTTTATATACGGCTAAACTCAATTTGGTATATCTTCTTTTTACAAAATCAATTAATTTGCTACCAATTCCTTTCCCCTGACTAGAAACGTCTACGAATAACGCTCCTATAAAATCATCATTTAAAATACTTATAAACCCTTTTATATTATTATTCTCTTCATAAACAAATGTATTAGACATTGGAATATACACATCTTTGACCTCATCATATTTTCCAAGCCAATATTCCTTGCCTATAAAACTGTGCGCCTCTAAAGTAGCATATTTCCATATCTCCATAACTCTATTTATATCATTTGTTTCTAGTTCTCTAATCATAACCTTTTCACCCTTCTTAAATGTATACTGTTTTCTGAGTAATCAACTTTTATTTATTATTTTTAGTAATTATCTTTTTAATTGTATATTCTGAGAGAAAGAATTTTCCAGATAGAACCTTTATATTATTTCCTTTATTATACAGTGAAATAATTTCCTTATTCCTATTATCTATCAAACTCCTAGTTCCACTTTTACACCCCCAGGATATTCTTTTCTTTACCTTTGGAATGTATATGATTTCTCCCTCTACATATTTTTGTATCTCTTTCAACAATTCTTCTGGTAAAACCTCAGCTCCATTTACATATCGCACTACTTTATCCTCCAAAATTAAAGAATCACTAAGACTCCTTAAAGAGGATTATTACACTTTAGTAATGTAAAAGTTCCCCCTCTAAAGAGCAGCCATTACAGCATTAAAGTGTTGTCTATTTAACATAATTTCACCTCCATCTATCTGTCATCAAATTCATCTTGTTAACCTAATTCTACTATGATATAGATTAAATTTAAATAGAAAGAATAATTATAATAAATCTCTACTTATATAGTCCTTTATAGTCCTTCATATTATTGAATTTACTTATCTTTTATTATTGTTGTGAACATAAAAATTGCTGTTTTCCTTTCTATGAAACTCAATTCTAAAATATATAAAACTAGATTTTTCACACTTGTACATCTATAACAAAAGTCAAATAATAACCTAACCAATAATTAAAAGGGTAGATGAGCAACTCTCATCTACCCTTTTTAAGACTAGCAAATATAACACTAAAGCTCAGTGCTTTTTAGTTTTTCAATAAAACATAGAACCTCTTCTTCTTTTGTAGTCCAGGAAGTTACAAGTCGAATAGCAGAATTATTCTCATCAATTTTTTCCCAGACAATAAATAAATAATTCTCTTGAAGTTTTTCAATTATTTTATTTGGTAATATTGGAAAAATCTGATTAGAAGGTGAGTGTGTTAAAAACTTATAACCAGCTTCATTTATTCCATTTTTCAATAAAGTAGCCATAGTATTAGCGTGTCTTGCCAAATCAAAGTACAAATCATCTTTAAAAAGCTCAAAAAACTGTATTCCAAGGAGTCTACCTTTTGCAAGAAGTCCTCCTTTTTGTTTAATATGGAACCTAAAGTCCTCCTTAAGTGATGCTGTACATATTACAAGGGCCTCTCCCATTAAAGCACCATTTTTAGTTCCACCTATATAGAAAGCATCTACCAAATTTCCTAAGTCAGAAAGTTCCATATCATTTTCTTCTGAGCAAAGTGCAGATCCTAGCCTTGCACCATCAACGTATAAATATAATTTATTTTCCTTACAAAACTTACTCAACTGTTGTAATTCACTCTTGGTATAGATAGATCCAATTTCTGTAGGATTAGAGATATATACCATTTTAGGCTTAACCATATGCTCATCAGTATGTGCTTCTAAAGCAGGTTTTATATCTTCTGGACGTAGTTTTCCATCACTTACTTCTATAGATATAACTTTATGTCCAGTAGCTTCAATAGCTCCAGTTTCATGTACTAATATATGTCCTGTGTTAGCTGCAATAGCTGCTTCATGAGGTCTTAAAAAAGCGGAAATGGCAGTTAGATTTACTTGTGTTCCCCCTACAAAAAGGTGTATATCAACATCATTACGCTTTATTTTTTGTTTTAAAAGTTCAATAGCTTTTTTTGTATAGCTGTCCTCTCCGTATCCTTCTGTTTGTTCTAGGTTTGATTCAACCAAAGCGTTTAAAATCCTTTGGTGTGCTCCTTCGCTATAGTCATTTTTGAAACTATACATTTGTATTAATCCTCCCTTATATTTTTAATTTATTTTTATAATTTATAAAATAAATATAAAGAATATCTTAAACTCTTAAGATATTCTTCAACCTTATTTCTCATAGATTGATCCCAAAATTCTCATCTTACTTATTTAATTCATACTAAAATCTATGAAAAACAATTACTATTACGTTTATTAGTTATTCTACATTAACAACAGAATTCCTCTACTTTTCCATATATTCATCCATGGCAAAATTGTATTTTTCGCTTATGTTCCTTATACAGCAGACCTATTAATCTTAACTTTTGCTTTGATTACATCTATAATTAAAAAGCTACAATTCTTTCTATTCAATAACTTAAAAAAAGTCTTCAGTAAGTTATAGTAAATTATCACGTATAATTTCAATTAAAACAACTGTAAACACAGAAAAAAAGAGGTACATACTTATCTTTCTAAAGGTTTTTAAACTTATTTTATAATTCTTTATAAAATTTTTAAAATTACTTTAAAAGATTTTTAACTTCAGTATTTATAATGAACTCATATCAAACAAGGACGCAAAATCATTGTATCCTTGTAAAAATATTAGGAGGTCATATTAATGAACACTATTAAACTTTTATATGATGTATTTAAAACTATGAAGGAAAAAGAATCTTTTAATGTAATCGCTAAAGTAGAAGCAGTAAAAGGTGAGTTAAAGGTACTCTCATTCTCTAATGAATTTATTACTAATACAGTTACCGGTGAAACAAAGGCTAAAATAAGCAGTGAGGTTGATTGCGATGGAAAGAAGATAAAACATGAGAGCAACACCGAGTTTAATATAAAAGACTGCAAGCATCATAAATTCCATCACCATGCACATGGTATGGGCAATCACAAATCTGGTATATGTTGTGAGCACGGAGGTATAAAAGCTAAGCTTTCAAAAATCACCTTTGTCCTCAATGTCCTAAATAACCTAAAAGTTGAAGAAACGGATGGAGTATCAGTTTTATCTCTTGATTTAAAAGACATAATAAAAGAAATCAAGGAGCAGCATAAAAATTTATCTGAACATCACGCTAACTCATTTAATCAAAATATAGCTGAACATCACAAACATTGCATTTTTATAAAAGAATTGCTCTGCTCTGAAAATAGTGATGCTGTGCTGAATATATATATTAATAAAAATAATGAAGTAGAAAAATTAGAAGTTACTGCCAAGGGAGAAAATAGTCTGAATGCCTTAGTAAACTTCACTTGGTAAGATTGTAGATAACCAAATCCAAAGCTAGACCTACACTTCGGGATATATTAGTAATTTTTCTGCACTATAAATACTTTTTAATGAGTCTAAAGCTCGGCTAAAAGAAAAATCTAAGAACTTCGACAAACTCGCTTGTCGCTCAGACAGTGTCGAAGTTCTAAGCTTTTTCTTCTAGCTGAGCTAAGACTCATAGAAAAAGTATTTAAATGTGCTTCAAAATTACTAATATATCCCTCTGCGTAAGTCAAACTTCTAATTAGTTTATCTATATGTGTAAATTAAAACATCTATCCCCATATTTTAAGTCCAAAGATATTGTGGTAATATTAGTGTAATTAAACTTTAAAGGTGATATATATGAAGATTTGGAAAAAGAACAAGATTAAATCCTATAGACAGTGGCGTGAGCAACATCATAGGTTTCATGAAATGCATGATAAGAATCATGAGCATTTACATAAAATGCACAAAATACACCAAAAGCATAGAAATGAATTTTACTTATGCCACAAATATTTGGTGTGGCTTCGCCCTGCGGCCTTTTTTATCAATATATTTATAATCTACCTTATTTTTAGGGTAGTGGGAATTAAGGCTATAACTTTATTTTTTGCAGCAATATTTACTGCTAAAGAAATTATACATTTATATATATATTGGCGATTAGAAAAAAGAGTTATGAAGCCTATTGACAGTTTGAAAATCGGAGTTGAGCAAATTGCTAAAGGAAATTATGAAGTTAGAATTGAAAAGAAGGTTTACAATGAAATTGGAATTTTAATAGATGAATTCAATGAAATGGCAGAGAAATTACAACAAGGTGAAAAGTTAAAAAATGAATATGAAGAGAATCGAAAGACCCTTATAGCAAATATATCTCATGATTTAAAAACTCCCATTACCTCAATAAATGGATATATAGAAGCCATACTGGATGGAGTCGCTACTTCACCTGCTATAATAAACAACTACCTTAAAACAATTCATAATAACACAGACTATATTAATAGACTCATTGATGATTTATTTTTATTTTCAAAACTAGATATGGAAAAACTAGATTTTAAGTTTGAAAAAACAAAGATAAACCCTTTTATGGGCGACATGATGGAAGAATTTAAGTTTATTTTAGGGGAAAAAAATATTAGTTTTTATTTTATTAATAAAATCGAAAATGAATTAAATGTAAATATAGATGGAAAACGAATATATCAAACTATACGAAACATCATAGGAAACGCAGTTAAATATTGTAATCAAGAAAATCTATCTATTTCTGTTGAATTGAGTTATGAGAAAGATTATATAAAAATTGACATCAGTGACAATGGTCCGGGCATATCAGCAGATAAACTTCCCTATGTATTTGATAGATTTTATCGTATAGATACTGAGAGAACAAAGGACTTAATGAGTACAGGACTTGGCCTCGCAATCGCTAAAGAACTAGTAGAAGCCCATGGTGGAAAAATCTATGTTTCGAGTGTTTTAACAAAAGGAAGCACTTTCAGCATAGAGCTTCCAATAGTAAATCAATGATTTATCCCATATATTAGGTTTCCCAAAAGAGACTTTATCATATACATCACAAGAGCGCTGAAATTCCAACATATAAAATAATTTATATATTAATTTTTGAGTGTAGAACTCTATATGATTTAAGATAACTTATAATGTTCGACATCATGTTATAGAGAAGGAGTTGTTTTTATGAAACAGGTTTTGATAATTGAAGATGATAGCAATATTGCAGAGCTCGAGAGAGATTATCTTCAATTAAACGGATATAAAGTTGATATAGAGCAAGATGGATTATCAGGTTTTAAAAAAGCTTTGCTTGGTATTTATGATGTAGTTGTAGTAGACCTAATGCTCCCAAGTAAAGACGGATATGAAATAGTAAGAGAAGTTAGAGATAAGTTTGAAATTCCTATTATAATTGTATCAGCTAAAAATGAAGATATAGACAAAATAAGAGGTTTAGGTTTTGGTGCAGACGACTATTTAACTAAACCATTTAGTCCCGCAGAATTAGTTGCAAGGATAAAATCACACATCATTAGGTATGAACGTCTTTCAGGTAAAAAAGCTATTATAGATGTTATTAGCCATAAGGCTATGGAAATTAGAACGGATTCCCATAAGGTATTCGTCAATGGTAAAGAAGTTATACTTACAACAAAAGAGTATGAGTTATTACTTTTTCTAGCATCAAATCCTAATATGGTTTTTACTAAAGACCAGATATTTAATACTATTTGGGGAGAAGACTATTACGGAGATACTGCTACCGTAGCAGTACACGTACAAAAGCTTAGGAAAAAGATAGAAAAAGACTCTGGAAACCCCGAATATATTGAAACTATATGGGGTACAGGATATAGGTTTAATTCTTAATTTTCTAAATTTTAATTTTTTATATCATAATAAAAAACAGGAAAAGGATCAGTACCGCGAATTTACTACGCCATACTGATCTCTTTAATTTTCTCCCTCGAATCATACATGAACATCATTAGCACCATCATTTACTAGTGAAATATAAAATCCTACGCTTCTCCCCCATTCAAATTACATAAACCTACAATCCATTTATCGCCAAAAATTCAACCTTATTCAGCAACTTTAAATCCGTATTTTTCAAATACTACCTTAGCTTTATCTCCTGACATAAACTCAGCAAATTCTGTTGCCGCTCCAATATTCTTACTTTCCTTAACTACTCCAACGGGATATACCACAGGCTTATGCGACTCTTGCGGTGCAGTGGCTACGACTCTGACCTTATCAGAAGTTTTTGCATCAGTTGCATAAACAATTCCCGCATCTACATTTCCTGTTTGCACCCATGTTAAAACTTCTTTTACATCTTTACCTAAAATAGCTTTTGGTTGCACCTTATCTGCTATTTTAAAATATGTTAAAACCTCTTCTGAATACTGTCCTACTGGCACGCTTTTTGACTCACCTAGTGCTATCTTTTTAACATTCTCGCTTGCTAAGTCATTAAAATTCTTAATATCTATTGAATCTTTAGGTGCTATTAATACCACATCATTGTTCAAAAGATTTTTCACTGTATTATCTAGCATAAGACCTTTCTCTTTTAACTCGTCCATTTGTTTTGTGGCTGCAGGCATAAATATATCTGTTGGAGCCCCTTGTTCAATCTGATGTTGAAGTGTTCCTGATGCTCCAAAATTATATGCAATACTAACATTAGGTCTCTCTTTGGCATATAAGCCTTTTATTTCCTCTATTGCATCTTTTAAACTTGCAGCAGCAGATATAGTTAGAGTTATAGTTTTTTCACTTTTACTCTTATCAGATGTTTGTCCATTTGAACTTTGTTTTGTGTTTCCACAACTTACTGATATAAGCATAGTACAAAAGATCAAAGTAGAAAATAATATTTTTGTAATTTTTCTCATAAGAATACCTCCAAATAAATTTTAAAAACATTGAAATCTTTCTACACCTCTCGCAATATAACATTACAAAACATAACTCAATATCAATCTTATTCACGTTTTGTAATGTTATGTTATCCTTTATTATACTTATAAAGTCTTACCAAATCAAGTAGATCTTAGAAATTTATTATATACGTATCATGTATTTATCTAACTGAACAATGCTATATTATTTTTTCTACTTGATTATATCAGGATATCTAAAAGTATATTTTTAGTTCTTATAAATAAATTTTTACGAATAATGTTATGTTATTTTCATTATTAATAAATCAAGTTGTCTTTTAAAAAATTTGTAATATAATTATAATATAATTACTGCTTTTTCAATTTACGGTTACTTATTTCTCAGTAGCATTAAATATTTCTTTAAATGCATGGCACATATTCATATTTTATAAAACCTTTTACCTTACTATATCAACCAAAAGAAGGAGAACAATAATGTTAGAAGACAAATCTTTTACACCACAGGAAGTAGCAGATATACTAAAAATTACAAAAAATACTGTATACGAATTAATAAAACGTGGAGATTTAAATGGATATAAAGTTGGAAAAAAAATAAGAGTTGATTTTAATGATGTTGAAGAATACAAGAATAAAACTAAAAACAGAAAAACAAATGAAGCTAACATCAAAGAAAAAAGCATTTTCCCCTCTTCAAATTCATACGCTTTTCCCTTTGAAGATTCGCAAGTAAGTTCAAATCATGATTTTGTAATTTGTGGTCAAGATGTACTTCTTGATATTTTATCTCGTTATTTAGAGGTTAGTTCTCAAGGAATACACGTCTTGCGTTCATATGGTGGGAGCTTTAATGCCTTGCTTGGCCTTTATCACGGAAAAGTGCAAATAGCCACTTCTCATCTATGGGATGGTGATTCAGATCAATATAATATACCTTACGTGCGAAGATTGCTACCTGGAATTCCGTCTGTAATAATTCATTTAGCTTGTCGTATGCAAGGTTTTTATGTACTAAAAGGCAATCCAAAGGACATTAAAGGCTGGGAAGATTTGAAAAGATCTGATATCACTATAGTTAATAGGGAAAAAGGAAGTGGTACAAGAGTTCTTCTTGATGAGCAATTGCGCCGTATTGGAGTTCAAGGTTATACAATAAATGGTTACAATCGAGAATGTCTTTCTCATCTAACCGTAGCAAGCACCGTTGCCCGTGGTGAAGCAGACCTTGGGCTCGGGAATGAGAAAAATGGTCAACAGGTTCAAGGAGTTGATTTTATTCCACTACAAAAAGAGAGATATGAATTAGTTGTAAAAAAGGAGGATATTAACAAACCTCTCTTTAAAGCAATCATTAATATCTTACGTTCTGAGGAGTTTAAAATGGAACTATTAGGAATAGGTGGATATGATCTTAATGAAACTGGGAAAATAGTAGCTGAATTGTAACAGAAGTTTAACCCAAAAACTTGGCTTTTTCAAGTGTGATTCAAGTCTTTGGGTTGAGTTTTTAAGTATGTATTTCATATTTCTTAATCTTGCTATACAACGTATTTCTCCTTATTCCTAAAGCTTCCGCTGAGTGGGATATATTTCCTTTAAATCTTCTTAGCACTTTAATTAAATGCTCCCTTTCAGCATACTCTAATCTTAAATATTCCTTGTTAATGTTTACAGGAATTTTATCCTCACATTTTTCTTCGCCAAAGTAACCTTCTGGCACAGATTCTGTATTTATAATAAGCTCAACAATATTTTCAAGCTCTCTTATATTGCCAGGCCAATTGTAGTTCATCATTTTTTTTAGGTACTCTTCTGGTATGACTAAATCTTTTTTATTGAGTCTCTTAGCTATCACGCATAGAAAATGCTTTGTTAAAAGAGGTATATCCCCTTTTCTTTCTCTCAATGGTGGCAGATAAATAGGCAATACATTAAGTCTGTAATACAAATCTTTCCTAAACCTACCAAGTTCTACTTCTTTCTTTAAATCTTTATTGGTGGCTGCCATAATTCTTACATCTACTGATATACATTTTGAACCACCTACTTTTGTTATTATTCCTTCTTGTACAACTCTTAAAAGTTTTGTTTGCATATCAAGAGGCATTTCCCCAATTTCGTCTAGCATTATAGTTCCTCCATTAGCTAATTCGAACTTTCCAATATTCCCCCCTTTTTTTGCTCCTGTAAAGGCTCCTTCTTCATATCCGAAAAGTTCTGATTCCATAAGTTCTTTTGGAATAGCACCACAGTTTAACGCTATAAAAGGGCCATCTGATCTATTGCTGTAATTATGAATTGACTGTGCGAACAGTTCTTTTCCTGTACCGCTTTCTCCCATAATAAGGATAGTTGACTTACTATCTGAAATTCTTTTTGCATACTCGATTACTTTCATAAAATTTTCATCTTGTCCAATTATTTTATCAAAAGTATAGTACGCCTGACCGTTATTCTTTTTCTTTGCATTTTTTATCTCTTCAAATACATATACTATATCAACATCATCTTTTCCAAAATTATATACAGGACTTGCAGTTAAGTGACACCGAAACTTATTTCTCAGTGCTAAAACATTAACCCCTTGAGAAATGCTTCTTCCTAGATATATATCACTTTTTATCTTATTCCAATCTTCTATAAGCTCTTTCATTCCATTTTTTTTGAGTTCCTCACTAGTTCTACTAAACATATTTATTGCTTTTTCATTACAAATTTCTATCTTTCCGTTTATATCAGATGTTATTATAGCAATTGGGATTGAATCAAATACTGTTTTTTTATGTTTTCTATTCATATCTTTCATTGCATGATACTCTTTTACTTTCAGCATTTCCTCTATCGTATTTGAAGCTGCAATAACCATACCTAATGTGTGAGGATGCACACATTCAATATATCCAGTGAGATTCAGTACTCCCATGAGTTTTCCTTTACTATCTTGTATTGGTGCCGCAGAACAAGTCCATTTATGATATGCATTAATATAATGCTCATTTCCTGAAACTTGTATTGGTGAGTTCGCTTTTATAACCATACTCATTGCATTAGTCCCTATACTTTCTTCATTCATGAAAGCTCCTGGAACCATTCTCATAGAAAATGCATTTGAGAGTATTTCTTCATCTCCTATAGCATTTAGTATACACCCTTCTTCATCTGTAAGCAGTGCAAAAAAGTTTGATCCTCTTACAAAATTAATTAGTTTTTCCATATATGGTGCTGCTGTTAATATTAAATTTCTGTTAAGTGTAAATCTTTTTTGTAGCTCCGTATCTTGTATAAATTTATTACTAAAAATTTGATTTGGTTTTATACCAATATTTTTACACCTTTCATGAGATAGTTCTATATCAGATTCACAAGTAACTTTTGTCATAATATCAGTCCCCTTACATTATAACTTTCCAATTCCATCTTTCATATTCATCATCCCAGAAAATTTCATTGATACAACCATAATCTTGAATAATTTTAAATGCATCACTAATTGGAATTGATAAAATATTACTTAATATAGCCCTATTTACCCCTGCATGAGTAACTATAAGTACATTTCCTATACTATTTTTCAAAATCGCCTTAAAAGCAGGAATAACTCTCTTCTTTAGCTGCTGAAAACTTTCTCCACCAGGTGTTACAAAAGTGTCTATATTTTCTCCTCTATCCTTGAATTGTTCTGGAAAAAAACTTTTTATATAGCTAAAGGTTTTTCCTTCCCACTGACCTAAATTTATCTCTATAAGTTCTTTCATTAAAATTATCTCTACATTTCTATTTTCCAAAATTATATCTGAAGTTTGAATACATCTTCTTAAAGGACTTACATATACTTTTTCAATATCTATCTTCGAAAAAAGACTTTTAAGTTTTTGGGCTTGTACAATTCCCTCTTCACTCAACACTAAATCTGTAACCCCCACATAACGCTTTTCTTCACCTATATCTATTTTACCATGTCTTACCAAATAAATCTTTCTATTCATAATAAAATTTCTTTCCTATTATATTTTCTATTTTCTCCATTATCTTTTTTGCTTCACTAAATCTCTGTTTAATTTTGCTTGAAGCTTCAAAATCTTCATTTAATAAACGACTAGAAAATCTACTTTCAAGAGATACAAACTTATCCTCTTTTACAAGTTTATCTGCTAAGAATAATATTTCATTTTCAGTAATATTTCCATTTTCATCTACTTTTATATCCATGTGGGTAGATATTATGTTGCCTATATACTCATACCCAAGATTTATCAATATTTCTTCTCCTATTCTTGCATGGTTTTTTGACCTTCTAGCTATATCATGGAGTAATGCCGCAGCCTCTGTTACATTTTCATCAAAATCATATCCATTTTTATTTAATTGTTTTAAAATCTCCAAAGCCATGTGTGAGACTTTAGCGCAATGCTTTACTACATTATCAGGCACATCATATCCATTTAAAATACAATAACATTCTTCCCGATTTGGTGCCTTATGATTAAAATATTCAAGTAACCTTACATAATCTTCCTTAGAATCCATATCCATTACTGTACCCTTATCAAATACAGGAACATTTATAGAGTCTTCTGTAAACCTATTAAGTACATTTTTTAGCCCACCCTCTTCATGACAGTTCATTATAATATCTTTATATTTACAATCTATAAGAGGTGGATGCCCATTCTTATTATTAAAGCTTGGATATATAATACCTTTAGTCCCTTGTAAATATTTATCTTTTAAAATTCCTATGGTATGTTTTTTAACAAGTGGAATATCTACTGGAAGCATAAAGAATGCATTAACATCATCTTCTATAACCTCCAAGGCTTTTATTACTGAGGAATACATACCCTGAGAAAAATTCTTATTTTCAATACATCTAACTCCTGAGCCTTTTAGCACTTCTATTATTTCCTCTCCCCTATGTCCAACTACAGCTATGATATTATTGATTCCTGAAAACTTAAAAGTGTTAACTGCAGTTTCAATTGCAGTATATTCTCCAAATTTTAAAAGTGGTTTAAAATCTCCCATTCTTGAAGAATATCCTGCTGACAATATTATAGCAGCAAAGTTATCTTTCTTCATTATTGGAGTGATCTCCTAACTTTAATAAGCTCTGCCGCAATACTTACTGCTATTTCTTCAGGAGTTTGAGCAGATATTGGAAGCCCTATTGGACAACATACTCTTTCAGTATCTTTTATACTATATCCTTCATTTAAAAGGCAGTTATAAACAAAGTCTCTTTTTGTCTTACTTCCTATCATGCCTATATACTTTGCATCAGTTTTAAGCATTTGAGCTAATACTTCTTTGTCAAAAGAATGACCTCTTGTAACTATTATAATAAAACTCCTATAATCTACATCTATATAATCAAATAATGTATCAAAAGAAGGAATTACTTTTACCTCGTCAGCAGTCTTAAATCTTTCTCTATTTGCAAACTCTTCTCTATCATCTAAAACTACTGTCTTAAAGTCCAACATTTTAGTTAAATCTGCAATTTTTTGTGATACATGTCCAGCACCTAATATATATACTGTTTCATAGCTAAAGATAGGTTCTATCAAATATTCCTCTGTCTCTTTAGTCATCTTCTGGAAAATAATAGTTTTAAAATCTTCTCTTATTTTTCTAAGTATATACTGAACTCTATCATTCTCTTGCCCAAAAAAATCTGTTTCTGTACATATCCATTTATCGATTCCTCTTACAGCCTTTCCTTCCTCAGGTATCCTTGTTATAAGCGTAAAATTGATGCCTTTTCTCTTAAGCGCTAATGCCTTTTCATATATCTCTATCATTTCATTGTCACTATGATCCATATATTCTAAAAGTAATTTAACATCTCCTCCGCATGCTGCTCCTAATGCCGAGGCTCCTTCGTTAGTCAAAGAAAACTTTCTAGTTATAGCATTGCCATTTTCAAAGACCTTTGAAGATAACTTAATAGCCATGGCTTCAAATATCCCTCCACCTATAGTTCCTATAATTGAAAAATCCTTTTTAATTATCATCTTTGTCCCTTGCTCCCTAGGAGCAGAACCTGATTTGTCTAGAATTGTAGCCAATATAAAGTTTTCCTTTTTATTCAAAAGTTCACAAATCATTTCATACATATCATTCATAATTAAACCTTCTTTCAATATTAATATATTTTTCTCTTTATCATACTATTTTTTATCTCTATAGTTTCTCTTGAATAATCTAGCGTAATTTGTATAGCATCCTTATTTAATCCTTCCTTCACAGACGATATATTCCTAATGCTGTCCATTATTTTCTGTGATGAACTATAAAACTTATCTTCATCTAATGTAATTAATTCTATGAAGATTTTGTTTTTATCTTTTACATAAACTTTATAATTTACAACTTCTGTAAAGCACAAGATGGCTTCATCTAAATCTCTCATATAAATAGCTATATTTTTATCAACTATAATTGCATTCTCTATTCTTCCAAGAACCCTTTTCATTGTTTTCAAAAAAGTGCCACAAGTACAAGACTCCGAACTAAAGCAAGCTATATCTCCAGTTTTATACCTTATTAAAGGCATCCCTTCTCTCGTGAGAGTTGTAAACACCACTTCTCCGTATTCCCCGGTTTTTACCCTTTTACCTGTAATTGAATCTATTATCTCAAAATACAAATCTGCTTCTCTCATATGGTAACCATTTAATGCTTCACACTCTACTCCTCCTCCATACCCCATTTCTGTCATGCCATAATGGGTAAAAACTTTACACTGAAATTTATTCGTAATTTCTCTTATTAAAGTTTCTGGCACATAATCTGTACTTAAAAGAATTTTTTCTATATTATCTTTAAATACTCCACTTTCAGCTCTACTCAAGTGAAGCAATTGTATAGGGATTCCAACAATACAATTTACGCCTTTTTCCTTTATTAAATTTGCAGTATTCCTTGTATTTACAAGTACTCCTTCTACATAACATTCTATATCTACTTCTTTTAAAGCCTTTTTAAGCAGATCTCCGATAGTTCCATATGATTCTCCCGGTAAAAGCACCAAAACTTTATCACCTTTATCTACTAAACAACTCATACCATGCTTAAAAAAGTCAATTGTAAGCCGCAAATCCTTCTCTGTAAAAAATATTCTTTTTTCCTCACCGCTTGTACCTGAACTTCTTAAGGTTACTATCCTAGCAATCTCGCTTTGAGGAACACATAAAAAACTAGGTGGATTATCTCTTATATCATGAGGCAAAGTAAAAGGAATATTTCCAAACTCTTCAAAAGAATTTATAGTACTTTCGTGAATATTCTTTAAGTGTTCCTTATAAAACTTACTATGTTTTTTAGCATAAGCTATTACTTCTTTTATTTTATTCAGTTGATATTGTTCTAACTCTTTTCTATCTCCTTGCTCTATAAAAGTTTTATCTATTATCCATTTTTCAATAGGTGTTAATTTCATTTTAATTTCCATCCCATGTAGAATAAATTTGCTTAAGCAGAATTATACTAGTTGCTAGTGCTAAAGCTTAAAACGTTGATACAAGAAAGTTAACTATAAGACTAATCGCTTCCATAAATGGTATTAGTTCAATTACTAGCAATTTGATATTAAACTATAACTTTGTTTTAATAGTTTCTATAAATATAGTTACCCTGTACATCTGTAATATTATATAGGCAAAAGGGTATAAGTTTTCCCTCAGGACTCACCACATGAATACAACAATCCCTAACTCTTTCTAAATCTATATTCCATACATCCTGAAAAGCCATCGCAGATATGCTAAAAGAATAGTTTTTTATACTATATAATATTTCATCCCAACTCATTGCTTTTTTAGAGTTTAATTTACCATTAAAGCTATCTAATTTTCTAGCTGACCAGTTTCTTGAAACAAATTCTTTTGATTTTTTAGCTCCTTCTTCTGCTTTCTCAGATTGTCCACAGCAGCTACTTGATTTGTTTGTAATATTTATAATCTCATCTTTGCTTTTATATATATAATTACCATGAAAAGAACATAAAGCATTTTCACATCCAGGAGGCTTCATACTGCTTGTTTTAAATTTACCATTTGTTTGCTCTTGTATGTTATCCATTATTTCTGGAAGTGTAATTCTATGTTCATCCTTTGGAATGCTAGGTATCCTTCCGAAATAACTTACAGGTTGAAAATGTACTCCTCTTACCGTATCTATATTATCTAATGCAAAATCTATTATTTTTCCTATATTATCTGAATTCACTCCAGGTACTACAGTTGGAACTAGCACCACACCTATACCATATTTACTGCAATTTTCTACTGCTTTTATTTTTAATTCTAGTAGCTCTCTCCCTCTCAATTTTTTATATATGGAGTCCTCCATACCATCAAACTGTAAAAAGATTGAATCTAAACCTGCTTCTTTAAGTTTTCTAACATATTCTTGGTCCTGTGCTATACGTATTCCATTAGTATTTACTTGTATAAATTTAAATCCTAGCTTTTTTCCGAGCTGTATTATTTGCGGTAAGTCATTCCTCACTGTAGGTTCGCCTCCAGAGAGTTGAATATTGCATCTACCAGAATATTTTAAAACTGTTTCATATAGAAACTTTATTTTCTCCACAGAAGGGTCTTCTTCTTTATTACTATAGGAATCAGCAAAACAAAAGCTACATCTTAAATTGCATCTTTGAGTAACTTCTATTAGCGCCGTACAGGTATTCTGTCTATGCTCACTACAAAGGCCACAATCAAAAGGACATCCATCTTGAACTAATGTATTAGGGCTTTCTATATAGGCTCTTTCCTTATTTCTAATCCAACCTTCTATAGGAGTACTTCCACTCCATAAAATAGTCTTAAAGCATCCGTGCTCCGGGCAATGCTTTTCCATATATACTTTGTTATCTTCTAAAATTTTTTCTGCGTTAATTTTCTTTAAGCAATGGGGACATAGACTTTCAGTTTTTGAAATTACCTTCCTCATAATTAATCTCTATCTCCAAATTCATATCCATATTGATATAATATTTCTTGTATCTTTTCATAACTCTTTTGTAATATGTCCCCACATTTTACTGGATAGGTTATGTTTCCTGTATCATCGCTTATACTTTGAATTCCTATTATATCTCCACACTCTGTGCTTTCAAATTCCTCCTCGAACCAAGTCATGTATTCTTTCATCATTGCATTATAGTTTTCTTTATAAAGCTCTCTTGCTTCTCCTTTACCAGCATAAAGTCCTATAATTGCTATTCCTCCTGTAAGTACTCCACAGGTTTTTTTAGTATAACCTATACCAGCACATAATCCATTTACAGCTCTAATTAAATCTATATTTTCCTTTTCCTCATCTTCTAAAGCCAATTTCAGCATTATCTGAGTACAGCAAAAACCTACTGCCGCTAATTTATATATGCGAAAAGCCGTATCATTCACAGTATTTATCCCCTTTCCTAGCTATCATAATAAAATATCCAGGTTTACAATTTCTTAGCATACTCTCAAACTTATATCCATCTACACTACATTCTGTAGCCTCATTCCAAAACCTCCCCATTGTTCCATAGGAAAATATGGTTTTAACTAAGAGTTCCTTAAGCAAATTGGTACAATCCTCTTGAAGAATTATTTTGAAACCTTGTTTTTCTAATCTTTCTGTTAGCAAATTTAAGTCATGTAATCCTCTCACACAGCTATTAAATGAAAATTGGTTAAGTTCATTTATATAACTCGGATTTTTAGCATACACATCCGTAATAACAAACCATCCATTGTTTTTTAATAATCTAAATACTTCACTTATAGTACTGTCTAAGTCACTCATGAGGGATAAAGTACATTCTGCAAATATCCCATGGAAACTTTCATCTTCAAGTGTTATTTTCTCTCCTATTCCCAAAATAAAATTAGCATAACTATATTTTTCTCTTGCAATGTCAATTAATTTTTGGGAAGGATCTATTCCAACGGCTTTAATGCCATATTTTTCATATAAGTGATTAACAGTAGCACCCATTCCACAGCCTAAGTCTAGTATGGAATCTTCTGCAGAAAAATTGCAGAACTGCACTCCTTTGTCCGTTAAGCTAAAACCTCCTGGCCTTAAGGTTTGTCCCATTACTTTTTTCATATTTTCATTTTCATATGCATTACAGCACTTCACACTATTTATCCTCCAGCCCCTTTTCTACCTCAAGCATTTTCCCTAGAGCTAGCTCTTCCTCTATAATCACGATATTACAGTTCGGGCACTGCATGAGCTCTACCTCAAAATTTCCACCTAAATAACGAACCTTAACCTGACGAAGTTCTAATTCTTTTTTGCACTTATCACATATCCATGGAGTATTCTGTTCCTTATTAATATTCATAGTTATTCCTCCATAACTTCCATTCTGTGACTATAAACACTAGCAACCAATATTCCTTCCTTTTTTTCAATATACTTTACCCAATAAGTTACATTGTTAATTCTAAGTCTTGCCAAATAACTTGAGTCTAAGGGATTAAAAAATCTTTCTTTATTCTTTTGAGCATTGTTAATTACCTTTTCAATATCTTCCATAAGAATTAATCTATCTTCCATTTGTTTTTGCACTTCTTCTGATATTAATAAATTCAAATCCGAATCTTCTTTTAAATTCTTTACTTGTTCCTCATGCCAAAGTTCTTTTAATAATTTAAGTTTCAATTGACTTCTATTTTTATGCCTTTCCGATAAAGTAGGTCCTTCTCTTAAAGCAGCTTTTTCTAAATCATTTCCAAATATCAAATCTAAAATATGAAAAGTTCTCTTTCCTTCTCCTACAAATAAATCTCTGCACATTGAACAGTAAACTAAGAAATCCTCATTACTTTCACTTATCCTATCCTTTACAAATTCCTTAGCCTGATCTTTATTAGCAAAATATACTAATCCTCCATAGCCACAGCACTTTGTTTTTTCCCTTGAAAATTCAAGTTCTTTTATTTCATATCCTAGTTCACTTGCTATTTCTCTCACACTGTCGTGAATTTTTTCATTATATCTTGTGGCACAAGCATCGTGCACATTTAAAATAGGATTTTTATTTTTTTCATTATTTTCAGGAACACCATATTTTCTTATCATTTCCCATAATGAGACAAAGCTTATATTTGGTAAATATTTTTCAAAGATACTGCAACAGCTCGAACAAGCTAAAATAAAAGTTGGTTTACCCATACTAGCCCACATATTTTCAATATATTCCTTGTTCTTATGCATCAAATCCTGTCTTCCTGACCAGTCAGCAGGAGCACCACAACATCCTAACATTAGCCCTACACCAGTATTTATTTTTGAAATTAGATATTTGTATGCTTCTTCAACATATTCTGGATAGGAAGCAGCCAATTGACATCCTGGATAAAACATATATTCTACCTTTTCGTACCCTGGCTGAGTCCTAACCATAGAAAAGTGATCACTATTACTAAATTCCATATCTTTCAGTGCAAAATCATGAGCGGATACAGGCATTTTCTCTCTCTCTACCATGCTTTTACGAGTTTCTTCTATTATATCTTTCATATTTAAGTTTGAAGGACAAACTTCTTCACAAAGCCCACAAAGAGTACAAGAATTAATCATTTTATTTGCATAACGATCTCCAAGCACTATTGTTTCATTATGATTTATTTGTCTTATATATTGTTTTGGAGTAACATTATATTTTCTCAAATGAGCACAAGACTTTACACATTTTAAACATTGACACTTTAAACACCTACTAGCTTCTTCTATTGCTTCTTTGTCACTATATACTAAAGATGTCTTCTTCACTTGATCTAGTATTTCTACATCTTCTAGTTCAAGTTTTAAGGTAGTTTCATAAACCCCTTCATTTTCCCTTGCTGCAGTAATTGAAATCTTTTGAACATATCTATCAATAGATATGGCAGCTCTTTTTCCTGAGCTTACAGATAGTATAACTGATTCATCTTTATTTATAATTTTTCCACCTGCAAATAAAGAAGTGTCTTCTACTTGAAAGGTTTCAGTATTTATTTTTAAAATTTCTTCCCAAGTACCTGTTCCTAGATAAACTGCATCATAACTGCTTAATATCTTTTCTAAATCCTTTACATCTACCTTTTTGTTTAAGTTTATTTGTACTTTCCCTTTATTAAGTATCTGTAATTCTTCTTCTATAACTTCTTTAGAAAGTTGCTCTCCTTGAAAACTCCATAGCCTTCCACCTATTTTTTTACTTTTTTCATATATAGTAACACTATATCCCTTTTTATCTAATTCAAAAGCTGTTGTAATACCACTTATGCCTGCACCTATCACTGCAACTCTTTTACCATTTCTAGGTATAGGAATGTTTTTTTTATTAGAAGAAAAACCTAATTTCAGAACAGCTCTCTCAAGTTCATGTATGTTTACTGCTCCACCAGCTCTCCTTCTTATACATACATTCTCACAAGGATGGTCACATATACTACTTATTATCCTTGTGAAAGGAACTTTTTTAGCCATCACTTTATAAGCTTTTTTAAAATCTCCCTTTTCTATTTCCTCCATGAAGGTCTTTACGTCCATGTGTACAGGGCAAGCTGCTATACAAGCTGAAGGTTCATCTGTAATACATAAATTCTGTTTATTTAATAACTTATTTAAATCCATAAAACTCCTCCCTGTTTAAATAAAAAAGAAGGAATCAGAAAGTTTAAACGGCTAATATACATTTATCCGATGACTACCCGCTCTAATACTCCCACTTCTTTAAGTGGGGGTAAAGAGCGGCTATGTCCCTGGATTCGTTCAACTAAGAATCAGGTGGGGTTGAAACCCCATCTGATTCAAGTGTCACTTCATATCAATTGGATGTTTTGTATTATTTTGATCTGATTCCTTCAAAGGGGCAATTTAATTAGTTCTGTATTTCTTTAAGCCCAGCTAAAATCTTTTCTGGAAGTGCTGGTAGTTTAGTTATACGTACTCCACAAGCGTTATAAATTGCATTAACTATAGCTGCATGAGGTGCTGAAAGAGGCATTTCTCCTGCACCAGAAGCACCATATGGGCCATATGGTCTTGGAGTCTCTACATAAATTATTTCTATATTATCAGGCGCATCCTTAATTTGAGGTATACCACAACCTGTAAGTGTAGTGTGTTTCTTTAAATCTTCAAAGTCTTCACTCAATGCTAATCCTATACCTTGAACTAATCCTCCATATATTTGACCGTCTACTACTAATTTATTTACAATAGTTCCCACATCTGCAATTATAGTAAGTTTCTCTACTTTAGTCTTCCCACTTGCAGTATCAACTTCTACCTCTACCATTAATACTCCATACATATAACATGGGAATGGATTACCTTGACCATTAGTTACATCACAAGCTGTACAAGGTGCTGTCCATTTTCCATCAACCTTTACTGGTATATTTTCAGCTACCATTTCATCATAAGTTCTGTAAGATCCATCAGCTTTTCTCATAGCAGCTAATAAATTTTCACAAGCAACTCTTGTAGCATTTCCTGTTAATACATTAGAACGGCTTCCACCAGCAGGACCACTGTTTGGTGTCTTTTCCATGTCGTTCATAACTAGTTTTATATCTTCAAGCTTAACTCCTAATGGTCTTAAAGTTTCATAAGCAATACTTAAAGTACCCATATCAGCTCCTTGTCCATGATCTTCCCAAGAGTTACCTATTGTAACTCCAGTTGGAGTTAATTCTGCCCATGCTTCTGAAGAATCTGCCCCATCAAGACCTGAACCATAAAGTAGCAATGAAACTCCAACACCATATTTCTTATCTCCGCCATCTTTGTTCTTATCTTGAACATTTTTCTTTGCTTCTTTATATAATGGACGTAGCTTATCTATCATTTCAGGTAAACAAATTACATCTGGAGCATAACCAGTTGGCATTGTAGATCCTTCTCTATATACATTTATATATCTAAGTTCAAGTGGATCTATTGCTATCTTTTCTGCTAATTCATCCATTAGAACTTCTGATGCAAATAAGCTTTGTGGTGAACCATATCCTCTGAAGGCAGAACCCCAAGCATGGTTTGTACATACTGTTCTTCCTTCTCCTCTTATATTTGGTATGTGATATCCTGCGCCTATAAATTGTGTACCTCTCATAGTAAGAAGGTCACCAAACTCTGAATATGGCCCATGGTCTACTGACCAATCACTTTCCATTGCAACAAGCTTTCCATCCTTATCTGCACCAAACTTAACGTTCATGAAGAAAGGCGATCTCTTTCCAGTATAAGTTATTTGTTGATACATATTAAATTCGAGATACACAGGTTTCTTTGTAACTAATGCAGCTACTCCAAGTAAAGCTTCTATGGTAGGGCTGAATTTGTATCCAAAAGTACCTCCTGCAGGATTTTGAACTATAAGAACATCTTTTGCAGGCATTCCTATACCATCCGCTATCATGAGTGCATGGAAATGTAATGCTACACTCTTTGAATGAATAATTAATTTTCCATTTTCATTAAAATATGCAAATCCTACATCTGGTTCTAGTGGTAAATGTGGTTGTCTTCCTACATAAAAATCATCTTCAACTACATAATCTAACTTATCCATTAAAGGTTTAGTATCCTCACCTTTAACTAGATTTGTTTCAAAATAAATATTTGGAGTTCCTGGATGGATTTCTATAGCGTCTTCAGCCATTGCTGCTGGTGCACTCATGTATGCTGGAAGTTCTTCTAATTCAACTTTAACCTTTGCCGCTGCAGCTTCTGCTTGTGATGGATTATCTGCTAGTACCATAGCTATAGCATCGCCGAATTGGAAAACCTTTTTATCATTTAATATAGGTCTCTCTAATCCATCACCTTTATTTGTAGGGAATGCCAATCCATTTATTCTATTAGTTCCAGGAACATCCTTATATGTTATAACTTTATAAACTCCAGGCATCTTCTCTGCTTCTGATGTGTCTATTGATAATATATTAGCATGTGAAACCTTTGCCTGTACTAATTTAATGTGTAAAGTATCTTCAGGAAGTTTTAATCCTAAATCTGCTCCGAAATCCCAAGTTCCAGTTACCTTCGCAACTGCTGATGGACGAATAACTTTTGAACCTAAAATACTTGCTCCTTCAGGTAACTTATACCATATATCTTCTTTCTTTATCTCTCCTCTCATAAGTCTTGCCGCATCCATAACTGCATCTACTAATGGCTTATAACCTGTACATCTACATACATTTCTATTTTTTTGGAACCAATCTCTTACTTCTTCTCTAGTTGGATTTACATTTGAGTCAAGCAAAGCTTTAGCAGAAACTATAAATCCTGGAGAACAAAATCCACATTGTGCAGCACCATGAATCATCCATGTAAGCTGTATTGGATGAAGGTTATTCTTATCACCTATACCTTCAATAGTGATTATCTCTGCTTCATCTGGAACTCTCTTCATTTTGAAAATGCACGCCTTTACAACTTTTCCGTTCATAATAACTGAACAAGCTCCACATTCTCCTTTGCCACAACCTACTTTTGTACCTGTAAGAAGCATCTGCTTTCTTAAAACATCAGCTAATGTTACTTCAGGATCTATAACAATAGTCCTGCTAATACCGTTTACAATTAAAGTCTTCTTTAACATTAAATATCCCCCTTAAAGCCAAATTGTTATATTTAAAATTTAATATAACCCACCTTTACCAAAACTGCAGTTTGGATATCTACAGTTTTCACAACTTGTACACAATCCCCCGTGCCCAAGCTTCACTATATCTGCCTTACTTACTACTTCTCCAGCTACAAGTCTTGGAACTACTAAATCAAAAATAGTTCTTTTGCTATACATAACGCACCCTGGCAAACCTAAAACTGGTATATCACCTATATATGAAAGTAAAAACATAGCTCCCGGTAGTGTCGGAGCACCATATGAAATAATATCTGCTCCAGACTTTCTTATTCCTGTTGGAGTCACATCATCTGGATCAACAGACATTCCCCCTGTAACTGTAACTATATCTACTCCCTCATCTATAAGCATTTTTATAGATTCTGCAATCATATCAGCATCATCTCTTGAAAACATTTGTTTTACTACGCTACATCCTAACTCTTTAAACTTTTTATCAATAACTGGACCGAATTTATCTTTAATTCTTTTATAGAAAATTTCATTTCCTGTGGTTACAATACCTACTTTTAACTTTCTTAAAGGCACTACTTCTATAATAGGTGAGTTCTCTCTACATATATCTTCTACTACCTGTATTCTTTCTTCATTTATAACTAACGGTATTATCCTAGTTCCAGCAATTTTAGTGTTTTCACTTATAAACTGATTCGTATGGAGAGTAGCAAACATAATTTCATCAATACTATTTATTTTCTCTAATGCTTTAAAATTCACTTTTAGTAATCCAGTATACTCTGAAGTTAGGTTGACTTTCCCTTCCGATGGTTCGGAGAAAACTATCCCCTTCCCTGCTGCAGCTTTAGCCATCCTTATAGCAGCTTCATTTTCATGTAAATATCCTTTGTTAAACTCCATAATATAAATATGTTCTTTTCCCATACTTAAAAGCCTAGATATATCTTCACTTTGTATAATATGTCCTTTCTTAAAAGCAACA
The DNA here is from genome assembly GCF_056135525.1 of Clostridium sp. CS1-1. Taxonomy (NCBI): domain Bacteria; kingdom Bacillati; phylum Bacillota; class Clostridia; order Eubacteriales; family Clostridiaceae; genus Clostridium; species Clostridium sp. CS1-1. The sequence goes on from NZ_CM148680.1 coordinate 2,918,267, forward strand.
CCTTTAGACTTCCCTGGAATGATTTCGGTCATATCGTGTGCCAATACCATTCCAACTGCATCTTCTACACGTAATAGTTCCATTTTTTATCATCCTCTCATGTATCTTAAATTTTCTAAATAAACAGAGTTCTTGGCATCGGATGGAGTTTTAACTCCACCTGATGCTTAGAAATCGTTATTCAGGGACGTAGCCGCTCTTTACTCCCACCTTGGAGAAAAGCAGATATCCCAAATCTCTGATTTGGTGATAGTCGCTTTCACAGAGTGCGAGGGAGTATTAGAGCGGGTAGTCATCGGATAAATATACCTGGTAAATAATCTCCGGTAATTCTATCAGGTTTTTATCAGCAGTGGGTCATTAGACTTCCCTTACTTGATAACTACGTCCTGTGCCAATTTAATTTTAATTATATATATTATTTAAATAGCAATAAATATACCAATAGTTAAAATATGGAATTAAGTGCATTCCTTTTTTCACCCCAATTTTTTGTTCATTTTTTACACAAATACTTCTAAAATTCCTGTTCAATTTTTGAGCATTGTTTCATTTTCGAACATAACTTTTTCAAAAACACTTTACAGTATAAATAAATATAATAACTGTAGACACTTTTTAGAAAAACTGCTAGTATAGTAGAAAAAATAGTATACTAGCAACAAAGGAAGGATATAGATATGGACACGATATTAATTACTGGAGCAGATGGTTTTTTTGCTTCTAGATTTATTCAATATTACAAGGATAAATATAATATAATTGCACTTAATCGTAGCGCACTAGATATATCAGATGAAGAAAAAACTATAATAAAAATAATGGAAATTAAACCTACATACCTAATTCATGCAGCTGCAATATCTGATACTGGTACCTGTGAGAGAGACCCTGAACTATCATATAATGTAAATGTTAAGGGCTCAGTTAATATAGCAAAAGGATGTGCTGAATCAAAAACAAAACTTCTATATTTAAGTTCTGATCAAGTTTATAACGGCAATATTGAGGCTGGTCCTTACGGAGAAGATATTATGGCTATGCCCAATACTGTGTATGGCAACCATAAAATTGAAGCAGAAAATTCTATTTGTAAAATAGTAGAGGATGCTGTTATTCTTAGACTTACTTGGCTTTTTAGCCTACCTGAAAGACATAAAAAAATAAATCCTAATATAGTTTGGAATGTAGTTAAATCCGCATTAAAGGCTCAATGCTTAACACTTCCTACGAATGAATACAGAGGAATAACCTATGTGTACGACTTGGTAGAAAACTTCAATAAAATTTTACTTTTACCCAGCGGAATATATAATGTAGGTAGTGAAAATAACTTAAGTACATATGAGACAGGACGAGTAGTTCTTGAAAAAATGGGGTTAGGCCACAGAATTGAAGAACTCCTAGTAAGAGATGAAGAAAGATACTCGAAACGTAGTAGAGATTTAAGAATATGTAATAGTAAGCTTGCAAATTATGATATATATTTCTCAAGCAACGAAGAATCTATTAGTAAATGCCTAAATGATTTCTTATATAAGATAATATAAGTCTAGAAATGAAGATTTAATTAATCTCTATTAATTATCGGTTTCAATTTTCTTTTGAAATTAAAAATTCTTAAAATATATTGTTAACCGAAAAGGTCGTGCTTATTAAAACAGCACGACCTTTTAAAAACTCTTATTAACGAATAAAAGGAACTACTTGCTAACTAAGTGCATCTTCCAACCATTGAGGATTCATCTTTAAAATATCAGTTGGTAAATTATTTATTGAAAAATAACGTAATTCAAGAGTTTCAGGCTTAGATATAGATTTCAGTTCCCGTTCTTATATATTGAATTCTATCTCCCAGGAGACCTTTTAATTTATGATAAGCTTTCTCTCCAGTGCAATGCCCTGTGTATACATTCTCTATCTTTTCCTTAATAATTTTACTAGCAACTAAATCAATCTCGTCTTGCGATGCAGTAAATATGTCTAGTGCTGGTATCTTAGTTAAATGAAATCCACCTATAAGAGATTTTATTTTTTCATATGTGAAAGAGTCTCTAACTGCTTCTATCATATTAGAAGTTCCGTTATGAGAACACCCTGTAAAAATAGATATATCATTGTTCTCTTTAATAACCATAATTAATTCATGTCTAAAGTCATCCTTAACTATTTTGTTCTCTTCTTTTGAAAATAAATATTTATTACCCTCAGGAGTTTTATGATTTCTCTGTATTTTCGTGATGATAAAGATATCCTCCATTATTTCAGTAAAGCTTTCAATGTATTCTATTCTGCTTGAATACTTTCTAAACACCTCCTCTTGAATTCCAATACTCTTCTTAAAAAGTATATTCCCTGAATAATATTCTCCATAAACTTTCTTTTTCATGAACACTTTTGCCTTATCGTTTATTTTTAAAAAAGGTAAAAGTCCGCCTCCATGGTCAGAATGCCCATGTGAAAGTACTACAGCATCTACTTCTTCTAAATTTATCCCTAGTTTCTGTGCATTAATAATAAAATTATCAGTTTTTCCAGTATCAAATAGTATGCGTTTATCACCTTTTTCTATATGTATAGATAAGCCGTGTTCATCAATCAAGCCCTCCACTTGACCCTTTGTATTCTCTATAAGTACATTTACTCTCATATTTTTCCCCCTACATAATTTTACCTTATTTGATTTAATCATATTACAATACTTAACCAAATACAAATACTATACTTTTAATGTTATAAATCTTAGTATTTTATTAAGTGATTTAAGTTAGATTTTGAAGTTATACCTTTATATATTTTTCATAATAACATTGTGAATGACTTATACTTACTTACAAATACTTATAAACTATTGACAAACCACTTAAACTTCATTAGAATTGACTTATAAGGCACTATTGTTTTAGAGGTGATTGACATGTATCAGGAAGAGAGAATGCAGCTAATATTAGATTATTTAAACAAAAACAAAAGAATAAGCGTAGACGAAATATGTAAGTTATATGACGTTTCAAGGGATACTGCTCGTAGAGATCTGGTTAGCTTAGAAAAACAGGGTGCTATTATTAGAACTCATGGTGGTGCAATACTTCCATTACCAAATGAAGAGGTAAAAAGCTACTCTGAAAGACTGTTATTCGACGTGGAAGAAAAGCATAAAATTGCTAGGTTGAGTGCTTCTCTTATAAAAGAAAGAGATACTGTGATTTTGGATACTTCAACAACAGTTCAAGCATGTGCAGAGCTATTAGAAGACATGGAGTGTAATATAGTCACAAACTCAATAAATGTAGCAGATATACTTTCTAAAAAATCTAAGGTCAAGACCTTTTTGCTTGGTGGAAGATTAAATAATGAACATAGATATTTATGCGGAACCACAACCGTTAGTATGCTATCATATTATTTTGCCGATAAAGCAATCTTAGGTGCATTAGCCATATCTTCCTATGGGGTTACCGTTGCCGATGATGAAGATGCTGCAGTTATGCGAAAGATGATAGAGCAGTCAAAGGAATCTATAGTTTTAGCAGATCATACAAAATTTAATAGAACTGCAACCTTTAAAGTATGCAATCTTTCACAGATAGATTTAATAATTACTGATAGGTATCCAGATAAAGAATTCATGGAAATTTTAAATAAAAACAATGTAAATTTAATAGTAACTGAATAATGCGAGGTGTATATGATGAAGCTAATTGCCACAGATTTAGATGGAACCCTTTTAAACTCAAGTCATGAAGTGAGCAAAGAAAATGCAGAGGCTTTGAGATTAGCTAAGCAAAAAGGAATAGAGATATCAATTGCAACAGGAAGAACCTACTCTGATGCTGTTCATATATGTAAAAAAGCTAATATTAACGCTCATATAATTTCAAACAATGGTTCCTTAGTATTCTCTAAGGAAGGCGAAAAATTAAAATCATGGACTATAGATAAAGATAACATTGAGTATGTGTTTAATTGGCTTAATGAAAATCAATATTTCTATGAGATATCTACAGGTACAAATCTATTTTTACCCTATACCGGTCAAGAACTATTAAAAAGAGACTTCAATATAGCAAAAGTTAATAATCCATCTTTAAGGGATGACATTATCAATAATTTGATAAGTTTAATATATTCTCAAGAAGGTATTAAACTTGTAAAGTGTAAAGACGATATTCTAAAATCAAATTTGGATTTTTGCAGCATAACCGCGGTTTCATTTGATAAAGATAAGCTTAACTTTGGTAGAGATCATTATGGGAAATTCAAAGAGTTATCTATGGTGATTTCAAATGAATATAATTTTGAGTTAGTTAATAAGGAAGCTTCCAAAGGTAATTCTCTAGAACATCTAAGTACTTATCTAGGAATTTCCTTGAACGATGTCGCAGCATTTGGTGATAACTATAACGATATATCTATGTTTAAAAAGGCTGGTATAAGTGTTGCCATGGGAAATGCTGATGATGCCATTAAAAAAATATGTAAACATGTCACTGTACCTAATAATTCTAACGGTGTAGCATATTTTATTAATAAGCTTATAGCTAAATTAAAGATTGAATCCACTCCGGCGTAACCATTTTGGGCGTAACGGTAGGATCCTATAAAACAGGAGCTGAATAATTATCTTATTCAGCTCCTTATATATTTGGGTTTAATTTTTGTTTTTTGACAAAACTTAAATACGTCTATTATAATTCACTCAATAAAATATAAATATTATAATAAGCTAATAGAAATTCTCATAGAAAATGATATAATAGTACTGGTTATGAATAATCTAACAAAAAATAAAGGAGTATGCTATGGAAGCAAAACAAGTTTTAGATATCACTCTTTCTGCAGGGCAAATGCTTTTAAGTAATGGCGCTGAAGCTTATAGGGTTGAAGAAACAATCGAAAGAATATGCAATTCCTATAATTTAGAATGCGAATGTATGGTAACCGCTAAAGGTGTCTTCATATCTCTTCTAGATGGAAATGATGAAAAGATAACTTCGCTAAAAAAAATTAGAACAAGACGAGTGGATTTATATAGAATAGAACTTATTAATTCCTTTTCTAGGAGCCTTCAGCATAAATCTATTTCCTATGAGGAGGCTAAACAGGTATTAAACGATATAGAAAAAGCACCATATTTTAGCTTTCCAGTAAGACTTTTTGCTGCAAGCATGACTTCATTTATTTATTCATTATTCTTTAATGGGACAACCTATGATTCAATTGTCTCAGCAATTGTAAGTATGGGTATATATTTTATGCTTGAGAAAATATCTCGTGTTGGATTCTTCCAATTTTTTGAGTTCTTTCTTTCAGGTTTTATTATAGGTGGTGTGAGTATAGTTGCTCAAAAGATTTTTCCCTTTGTAAGTAAAGGAAATGTAATAACTGGTGCAATAATGATATTATTACCAGGAGTGGCTCTTACTAACGGTGTTAAAGACATTATATACGGTGATTTTGAGTCAGGTATGGCTAAATTTGGGGAAGCAATGCTCATTATAATTGCGGTAGGAGTAGGGATTGGTGCAGCATTAGCTATCGGAGTAGGTGTGAAATTATGATGAAACAAACAATATTAGCATTTTTCGGAAGCATATTTCCCGTTATCCTTTTTAACATCGATAGGAAAAAGATAATATGGACTGGGTTTTGTGGAGCTATTGGTTGGGCAACATATCTCGTAGTATATAAATACACGATTAATCCAGTTTCTGCATCTTTCGCTGGATCATTTATTGTAGGTGTATATAGTGAATTGATGGCAAGAAAACTTAAAACCCCTGCAGTACAGTTTTCAATACCAGGAATATTTCCTCTTGTACCTGGTATGACAGCATATAATACCATAAACTACATAGTAGAACAAGACTATTCTGCTGCATATTCAAAAGGTGTACAGACAATAGCTGTAGCAGGAGCAATTGCATTTGGAATAATGCTTTCGTCAACAACCTTCCGTTTTATTTCAAAGTTAATTAAATCAAATAATTAGAACAATCTGCCCGTACTTTTATTAAACGTGCTTTTATTAAAAGCACGGTTTTTTTATGAAAATTTTCTTATTTTGATCCCCTACCTTTTAAAATTAATTCATATAAAAATTCAAGAGTTGCTCCTATCCCAATTCCTATAGAGTAGGCTAATAAATCACTCCACAAAAATCCATATCCTAATACCAATCCACCAAGAGTTGTCTTTCTAATGTTATCTATCCAGTTATCATGATATAATTGACTTAACTCGATAAGATAACAAAATGATGCTCCTATCAAAACTACTATCTTTGTTTTCATTGCCCTGAAAATAAAACCAGAACCAATGAAAATCATTAACCCCCATAGAGAATCTCCTAAATATATATCTAAAAAATCTGGTATAACATTCCCCATCTTTCTTGAATATAATCCTAAAATTATTACAATTAGTATCAAAGCCGCATATAATAGTCTATTACGTTTATAAATCATTCTTAAACCTCACATCAATTGAATTTTCAGGAATAAATGAAGTAATAATCAATATTCTTTAGTAACAGAGTGCGTAAGAGTATTAGTTCGAGTAGTCATCGAATAAATTTAAGCGTAGGAAACACCATCTAGGATGCGCCCTGTCTAAAAATTGATATTGATTAAACATAACTTATTTAATTACTTAACCTCAATAGTATCACATGGTATTCTAATTAGTAAATTAAAAATATATATCTGAAAATTCTATGTCCGTCTGATCTATCCTACTTTGATCTGCAGCAATTTCAAGAAATGCATCATCAATATCTAATACTTTAACCGGAAACTCCATCTTAAACTCACTGCCCTCTCCGTATTTACTATTTACGGTAATTTTTCCTCCATGCATATCAACAAGAGCTTTTACAATGGAAAGGCCAATTCCACTTCCTTCATGATTTCTTGTTAATGATTTATCTACTTGCCTGAATCTGTCAAATATAACGTCGAGTTTATGCTTAGGTATCCCGATTCCCGTGTCTCTAACAGATATATTGATACTTCCTCCTCTATCTTCTATTAACACTAGTATTTCATCCCCTGGATTCGTAGACTTAACTGCATTTGAAAGAAGGTTAAGTATAATTCTTTCCATCTTTTCTGCATCACAAGCCATTATCTTTTCCTCTACATCTGTATCGAATATTAATTTTACCTCCTTAGCTTCTACATATTGAGCAACAGACGTAGTTATTTCTTCAATAACATTTACAATATTGCAGTTATTAAGTCTTGGTTTTAAGAATCCTGAGTCCATCTTCATACTATCTAGTAAGTTACCAACTAATCTAATTAGTCTATAACAATTTTGTTTTACTATCTTTATATGCCTCTCTAGTTTTTCTCTGGTGTTTTTTGATGTATCTTTAATACCATATTGTTCTATAAGTTGTACAGTTGCATGTATAACATTTATAGGGGTTCTAAATTCATGGGACATATTTGCAAAAAACTCTCTTTTTAACTTATCATATTCCACCGCTTCATTTAATAGTCTACGTTCAGTTATATCTCTAGCAACACTAATAACAACATTTCTTCCTTCTTTTATTGAACAAGCACTTGTAATTTCAACATCTACAGTTTGTCCATTAGACTTGACAAATTTTTCTTCAACAATCGGAACAGTGCTGGACTCCTCCTTTAATTTATCTAATCTTTCATAGAGTAAATTATGATAATCCTTATGTATAAAATCAGATAGCATTTTGCCTTCAATGTCACTAGAATTTGCTACTTCTAAAAGTTTTTTCGCCTCATCATTTGCAAATGTTATTTTTCCATCTATATGAACTAGTACAGCATCAGGCAGAGTGTCTACAAGAGTCCTATATCTTTTTTCACTTATTTCCAACTCATTCTCAGCGATTTTACGTTCTCTTATTTCTATTTTTAGCTTTTCGTTGGATTCTTCCAATTGCTGAGCTTTTAGCTTCAATTCATGATTTGCTTGACTTAATTGATAAAACAAAAGGTTATAGGGATGTCTAAGGCTTGTGGCACTGACTGCTTTATACATTAGATAAAAAGATACCGCATACAGGATATGACTAATCATGTTAGATATACCAAATACATCTGAATATAGTGTAAAAAGTATTTCTGAAATAGTCATTATGCCTAAGGAAAATGTCATACAAATGTATACATTCTTATGAAACATTTTATTGTTTTTTACTAAAACAACGATTGAAGCCATTGAAATAATAGCAATAATGTATTCGCTTAGCTTTTTAAATAAAGTTAACCCAATTCCCTCTACATAACATATAGGAAATATCCTCCATAAAAATATTGACAATAACAAAAATATGGATACTATCAAATAAATTAGAATTGTAATTTTTTCTTTCAACCTTTTTTGAATGAAAGTGAATGATATGAACAAAGATGCACTTTCTATAAATCTTGTAACTATCCAAAGTTGAGTAGCTAGGTTTGCTGTATCTCCATAAAATATTCCCAGTCCCTTATATGCCAAGGTATGAAGTAAATTAAAGAAACCAGAAAATACAAATGAAATACCTAAAAAAGTGAAATAGCCACTATTTGATATCCTATACGTATTTATAGCAACTATTGATATGATAAAGGAAGATATCACACTAGCTAGTTCAATAAGCGTATGAAATAATAAATAATTTTTAAATCCTAAATATGTTACAATCATCACTAGAATAATTGCTAAGATTGCCTTCATAATAACTTCTGGATTAATTAATCTCTTACCTCTCCCCATTGTTTTAGTGTCCATCATAATCAACCCCGCCCCTCTTTATAAAATACCGATAAAGCTTAATTTATGCTTATATCCTAGTCCCAATAGTAAAGTTATTGTGGGAAAAAATATCAAGTATTATTAATTAAACAAATTTGATTTTAAGATTATTTGTTTAAAGACTTAGATATAAATAATATTTGAAAGATATGTATTTCATGAGACATTTACGTTAAATATATACATATAATTACTTACTATTAAGTAATTATTTTACTTTTTTCATATTATAACATCAATGTTTATTTTTTTCAAATTTATCGTAAGTCATTATTTTCTATAAAACGACTTATTCTGTTGGTAATTATTTAAGCAAGAGAGCTTAGCTCTCTTGCTTAAATTTAAATCTACATTCTTTAAACTATTGTAAAATAATACATTTAATATAAAATCCATTTATCATTCTATTTTCATAGCTAATGACATAATCGCTATACCAAATGCTCCTACTGTTAAAACCCCTTTAGAGTTCTCAGAATTTATTCCTCCAATCGCTATGGTAGGTATTTTAACACTTTTACAAATCCCTTGAACAAATTCTATTCCTCTTCCTTTTAATCCTGGTTTACAATCCGTTTCAAACACGTTCCCAGCTATTAAATAATTAGCTCCTAGCTTTTCTGCTTCAATTGCCTCTTCAATACCATGAACTGAAACCCCAATTATAAAATCAGCTGTTTTACTGTAATCTAATGAGCTCTCAAAGCTCTCCTTACTTTGTTGAAATTTTAGCCTTTCCTTCAGTACCATATTTTTAAAATTCTCAAATCCTGTATGAAAGCCATAAGCGCCTATTTCTCTTGCTACAAGCATATTACCATTAATAATTAGTGGAATATTAAACTTATCTGTTATCTTCTTTATTCTATATGCCATTTCTTTAAGTTCATCATAAGATAAATCCTTTTCTCTTAAAAATATCCCGCTAGCACCTTTTATAGCACATTTTTCTATTACATCATAAATTGTGCCCTTTGTTATCAGTTGTCTATTTGTAACAATATAGGTTTTATCTTTACCTTCAAATTCAAACATATCCTATATATTTCCCCTTCTATTATAAACATAACAGTCCTTCTTATTGCTTTTAATTCAAGCATGCTCAATAAACAGAGTTCTTGGCATCAGATGGAGTTTTAACTCCACCTGGTGCTTAGAAATCGTTATCCAGAGACGTAGCCGCTCTAATACTCCACCTTTGAGAAGGTGGAGTATTAGAGCGGGTAGTCGTCGGATAAATTTTCTTCCTTATATCTCTGGCTTTAGTGGACCCCAATCTTTTAAAACTGGGTTATATCCTTTTTTCATTATTGCTTGTCTAATTTCTTCAACACTTCTATCATCAGCAATATCAAATTGTTCTTGCCCTTTATCTTCAGCAGAATGCCCGCCTATTTCAGTTGAAACTCCCGCAGACATTTTTGTAGCGCATATTGGAATAAAATTATCTCTAAATTCCGCTCCTTCTCTAGTAGTGATATTAATTCCAACTCTTTGTAGAAATATTTTATAGGCTAATGCGACTTGTACTATATTTTTATCGCTTACCTCGTAAATATCTACAAAACTTCCCGCATGAGGCCTTATTCTCGGAATGCCCATAGAAATCTCCACCGAAGGATACTCATTCTCTATATATGCTGCATGTATACCTGAAAAAAATGCTTCACTTCTCCATTTGTAAAGTCCAAGTAATGCACTTATACCTAGTGAATGGACTTTTGCTCTGCAAGCTCTTTCTGGTGTCTCTAATCTATATCGATAATTTTTTTTAGGTCCGCTGAGATGAACTTTGTCATATACTTCTTCATTGTATGTTTCTTGATAAATTGTAAGGCTATCCACTCCAGCCTCTATAAGCTCTGCATATTCATTTTCTTCTAAAGGATATATCTCAATGCATATTGATGTAAAATACTTCTTTAGTATTTTTATACATTCCTTTATATACGATATAGGAGAATGGTACCCAGACTCTCCAGTTAAGACTATTATATGCTTAAGACCTGTTGCAGCTATAGCCTGTGCTTCTTTTTCTACTTCCTCGAAGGTAAGTTTTTTTCTATCAATTTTATTTTTAACATTGTATCCGCAGTAAGTACATTCATTCTCACAATAGTTTGCAAGGTATATTGGAGTATAAAGAACTATACTTTTCCCAAAATTTCTAACAGTAATATCCCTAGCTTTTTGTGCCATAGCTTCTAAATATTTTTCAGCTTTTGGAGATAATAATGCCAAGAAGTCCTCCTCATTTATTCTATCCTTTGCTAAAGCCATTTCAATTTGATTTTCTGTTATATTTTCAAAGTAATTATCAAAATTAAAAGTATCATATTCTTTTATCTTATTATAAAAACTCATTTATTCCACTTCCTATCTTAAAAATCCAGTAAGAGGTGATGATGCTTCAGCATATTGTCTTTGCACTCCTAATTTTGAGAAATAAGCCTTTCTACCAGCTTGTACAGCCAAAGAAAATGCCTCTGCCATAAGTATTGGATCTCCTGCTGTAGCTATTGCTGTATTAACAAGCACTGCATCAGCTCCCATTTCCATAGCCTCTGCTGCCTCAGATGGCTTACCTATACCTGCATCTACTACTATTGGTAACTTTATCTCATCAATTAGAATTCTTGTCATTTCCTTAGTTCTTATTCCTCTATTTGTGCCAATTGGAGAGCCTAAAGGCATAACCGCTGCTGCACCAGCATCTACTAACCTTCTTGCATCCATTAAATCTGGGTTCATGTATGGAAGAACTACAAATCCTTCCTTAGCTAAAACTTCTGTTGCCTTTATAGTCTCTAAGTTATCTGGCAGAAGATATTTGTTATCAGATATTACCTCGATTTTTACCCAATTACCACAGCCAGCTGCTCTTCCCAATCTTGCAATTCTTATAGCTTCCTCTGCATTTCTAGCACCTGAAGTGTTTGGAAGTAAAGTAACATTCTTATCTATAAAATTTAATATGTTATCATCCTTAGAATTTAAATCAACTCTTCTTAACGCCACGGTAATAACCTGTGATCTGGAACTCTCCAAAACCTTTGGTATTAATTCATTAGTTGAATACTTTCCTGTCCCCACAAATAATCTACTATTTAACTCTGTACCACCTATTATTAATTTATCCATTATTAAACCCTCCGTAATATTTTATATAATACTTCCAACTCATTAAAAAATGACTTCTTTAGCCCTTTCATAATTCCTAATGTATTTCTATTGAACTTTGCGTATGAATTCTTTACATCTTATTCTTCTCCTAGTATTATTCTCAAAACTGCATTTGCTTGATGATTCGCTGCAATGGCAACTCTAGGCGCCATTAGTCCACAGCCTGGCTTGGCCTCATTTTCTCCATCACCAATTAGATAAAAATTATCTTTTATTTTTCTTGTAACAATTGAATTACTTGGGAAATATCCTGCCATTCCTGAAGCTGATACAATTTTTTTATCTTCCATTTTACTTAGAACTTCATTAACCAACACTGCTTTACATATTGGATTATCAAAGGCCTCAACTACTATGTCTACATCTTTAAAAATGTTATGTATATTAGTCTCATCTAAAAACACATCTCTCTTTTCAACTTTTACAAATGGATTACAATCTTTTATTAATTGTTCAAGAGCATCTGTCTTTTTCATTCCCAAGTGCTTTATAAAATACTGCTGCCTATTTAAATTACTTGGCTCTACAACATCAAAATCTACCAAAAGTAACCTCCCTATTCCAATTCTCGCTAATGAAATTGCTACGTTTGATCCAAGTCCACCTAGACCAGCTATACCAACACTACATTTTTTTATTTTTTCATGTACATAGGGTGTGTGCCTCGATAAAAGCATAGCCTCCATGTCTTCTTCCTCTGGTATCTCACCTCTTTTTATAAAAACCAAGTTATCGTTTTCCTTTAATTGGCAATCTTCTTTTATAATAAAACCGTTATATATAACTATATCAGCATCCTTTTTTATAATATTCTTTAACTCAAGGGCAGTGATACCTTTTTCCACCTCTTGTTTTCTTTCGTTTATATAGATATTCATTTTAGCCGCCTCCAACAAATCTGATTATCTCAACTTTTGATTCAGTTCTTAGTTTTTTGGTAGAAAATTCATCCTTATCAATTATTTTTAAATCCGCTTCAACTACTACTTTTTGTATGTCGAGTTCTAACTTCTCGAGCATTTCACGAACTGTGATTCCATCCTCAAAATTCATATTTTCTCCGTTTATAATCATATTATGTTCCTCCTCTCTAAAACCAAAATAAAAAGGGAAGCATTAAAATGCTTCCCTCATATCCTAACAGGATATATCCTTATATAGTTTAATAAATAGATAGTTTAATAAATAATTATACATCTAAGTAGTTTTTATGCATTCAAATGCTTCTAAATACAATTACTCTAAATATATAACGTGATAATAGACTATCTGACTTCTTTCCCTACGTTGGCATTATCCAAATCAGGTTATGAGGGTAAGGAATAACATTCCACTCTCAGCCTATTATTACAGGCTCCCCTAAATCATTAAATTGTTATTGGCTTTAATTTGAATTTACCACAAACTAATACTAAAGTCAACTAACACAGTTCATAGAAAAAGTGGACTATTTTTACATCTTCATAAAATCTACATACACTTAAGTTAAAATATAATTATTTTACGCACTTTATTCTGTTTTCCTTCACTCTAAAATATTTATGAGTTTTAAGATTTTAGCACTGCTATCTAATCCGATAATGATACATTCCCTTTTATCTTGCTATTTACTCCATTTAAGAATTGGAGTTCTTGCTGCTTTAACTTCATCCAATCTCTTTACAATAGTATTATTAGGAGCTGACTTAACTAGTTCAGGATCATTACCTGCCTCCTCAGCAATTTTAATCATGACATTGACGAACTCGTCAAGTGTCTCAAGTGCCTCTGTTTCAGTTGGCTCTATCATAAGCGCCTCATGCACAATTAGTGGAAAATAAATTGTTGGAGGATGATATCCATAATCAAGCAATCTCTTTGCTACATCTAAAGTTGTTACATGATTTTCTTCACCTTTTAGACCACCTAGTACAAACTCATGTTTGCAAATATCATCTATAGGTAAATTGTAATACTCTTTTAGTTTTACTCTTAGGTAGTTCGCATTTAATACCGCCGTTTCACTTGCCTTTTTTAACCCTTCTGCACCCATAGTTAATATATATGTGAATGCTCTAACCATAACTCCGAAGTTACCGTAAAAGCTTTTCACTTTTCCTATGGAATAAGGTCTATCATAATCTAAATAATATACTTCTCTATTCTTTGATATCACTGGCTTTGGTAAAAATTCTACTAAATCTTTTTTAACACCTATAGGTCCACTTCCTGGCCCTCCGCCGCCATGTGGAGTGGAAAATGTTTTGTGTAAATTTAAATGGCATACATCAAAGCCCATATCTCCCGGCCTTGTTTTGCCCATAATAGCATTCATATTAGCTCCATCATAATAGAGCAATCCTCCTACTTCATGAACAAGTTTTGCTATTTCTATAATATTTTTTTCAAATAGCCCTAATGTACTAGGGTTAGTCAACATTAATCCAGCTATTTCATCATTTAGAACAGCTTTTAAACTCTCTATATCTACTGCTCCAGTGGTTTCTGACTTTACTTCTATAACTTCAAAACCTGCTACTGATGCAGATGCAGGATTTGTACCATGAGCTGAATCAGGAACTATAATTTTTTTTCTTTTAAAGTCTCCTCTTTTTTCATGATATGCCTTAATAATCATAAGACCTGATAACTCCCCATGAGCTCCTGCGGCTGGTTGAAGAGATACACTTTCAAACCCAGCTATCTCTCCAAGTTTTTCACCAAGCTCATACATTAGTTTTAAAGCACCTTGTACAGTATCCTCTGGTTGATATGGATGAAGTCCTGTAAACTTAGGTATAGCTGCCATATCTTCATTGATTTTAGGATTATATTTCATTGTACAAGATCCAAGTGGATAAAATCCTGTATCGACGCCATAGTTTTTATTTGAAATAGCTGTAAAATGCCTTACCACATCTACTTCACTAACCTCAGGTAGCCCTAGCTCCTTTTTAGTTAATAACTCCTCTGGAATTAATTTTTCTATAGATGTTACAGGTACGTCACAGCTTGGGAGGGTATATGCTATTCTTCCATCTTTAGAAACTTCAAAAATAAGCTTGTTATAGTCTTTCATTATTTAATCCCCTCCAATATAGCTACTAATTTATCAATTTCATCTCTTGTCCTCTTTTCAGTAACACAAAGAAGCATCGATTTTGCGTACAGAGGGTATTCTTTATCCATCTCATATCCACCAAGTATTTTATTTTCTGAGAGTACCTTATTTACATATTGAACTTCACTTTCTGAAGAAATTACAAATTCCTTAAAGAACGGCTTATTAAATAGCGGCTTATACTTTCCACTCTTCGTTATCTGATCAAAAGCATAATGAGATTTTTGTATGCACTGTTCAGCAACTTCCTTTATTCCCTTCTTTCCTAGAGTTGTCAAGTATATTAATGCAGTTAGAGCATTAAGCGCCTGATTTGAACAAATATTCGAAGAAGCTTTTTCTCTTCTTATGTGTTGCTCTCTTGCTTGTAAAGTTAAAACAAATGCTCTCTTTCCTTCTTTATCTGTAGTTTCCCCAACAATTCTACCAGGTATTTTTCTAAGATGTTTTTTAGTTGTAGCAAGGAATCCTAAGTAAGGTCCTCCATAATTTAAATTATTTCCAAGAGATTGGCCATCACCTATAGCTATATCTGCTCCGCATTCTCCTGGATTTTTTAATATTCCCAGTGAAATAGGATCACAAGATACAATTAATAATGATTTGTTTTGATGAACGAGTTTTTCTATTTCTGATAACTCTTCAACTACTCCAAAGAAATTTGGTGTTTGAACTATAAAAGCTGCCACATCCTTATTTAATTCAGCTTTAAGTTTTTCTATATGGGTAGCTCCATCTAATTCATCAATTTCTATCACATTTTGATTTTTAAACCTACAATAAGTTTTTAAAACCTTTCTTGTTTCTGGATGAACACCCTTAGAAATAATAACACTCTTTCTTTTTGTTGCATCAACAGCCATTTGTACTGCTTCCACACAAGCTGTTGCTCCATCATACATTGAAGCATTAGCTGCATCCATTCCAGTAAGATTAGATATCATGGTTTGATACTCAAATATTGCCTGTAGTGTTCCTTGACTTATCTCTGCTTGATAAGGAGTATAAGCTGTATAGAACTCTGACCTTGATACCAAATGTTTAATTATTGAAGGTATATAATGGTCATAAGCTCCAGCACCTAGGAAGCAAACTAACTCCTCACAACTTTTATTTGAATTAGCTAGTTTATTAATATAAGATTGAACTTCAAGTTCTGACATACTATTATTTATATTTAATCTTCTATTTAAACGAACTTCCTTAGGGATATCTTCAAACAAATCATCTATCCCATTAACCCCTATGGTCTTTAGCATTAATTCTTGATCCTCTATTGTTAATGGTATATAGGTCTGCATACTATTCCTCCTTACCACATATTTTTTTATATTGTTCAGCATTTAATAATGTTTCAAGTTCTGACTTATCAGTAAGTTCAACAGCTATCATCCAATTTTTATAAGCATCTTCATTAACCGACTCTGGATCATCTATTAGCTCCTCATTTATTCGAAGTACCTTACCACTAACTGGAATATTTAAATCTGAAGCTGCTTTCACTGACTCAACAACGCCAAAAGAATCTTCTTTAGAAAACTCTGAGTCCACCTCTGGCAACTCAACAAAAACTATATCTCCTAAAGAGTGTTGTGCAAAGTCAGTAATACCTATATAAACTTCATCTCCTTCAACTTTTACCCATTCATGATCTTCACTATAAAATAATCCTTCCAAAACCTTCATCTTAAAATCCCCCTTAAATTATTTATTATAATTTTTCTTATAAAACTTTTTACTAACTACTACGGCTTCATTCATCTTATTTCTAACTTTTATGAAAATTGTAGTTCCTAATTCAGAATAATTAGAGTCAACCAATGCAAGTCCTATATTCTTTTTCACAGATGGTGAAAAATAACCAGTAGTAACCAGCCCTATTCCCTCATCACCAGCAAAGACCTCATACCCGTGTCTAGGAATACCTCTATCCTTCATTTCAAATCCAACTATTTTTCTCTTTAAGCCTTCCTTCTTTTGTTTCACAAGTACATCTTTGCCTATAAAATCTTCATTATCTAACTTAACAAAGAAACCTAATCCTGCTTCAAGTGGAGTTATTGTATCTGATAATTCATTTCCATATAGAGGCAAATTAACTTCAAATCTTAATGTATCTCTACATCCTAATCCTACAGGTTTTAACCCATCTTCTTTTCCAGTTTCCAATATTTTGTCCCATAGACTAACTACATCATCTGAATCCATATAAAGTTCAAAGCCATCTTCCCCAGTATATCCTGTTCTGGAAACTAAACACCTTTTCCCATCTATTAAAACATCTCTCTTACAAAAGAAGAATTTAATATCTTTTAAATTTGTATCAGTAAGCCTTTGAAGTATTTCTTCTGCCTTTGGTCCTTGAATTGCAAGCTGAGCCACCGAATATGATATATTATTCAATTTAACATTATAGTTACCCTTATTACTTAGCATCCACTCGAAATCCTTTTCAATGTTCCCAGCATTTATTACTAGATAAACATGTTTTTCATTAAACCTATAAACTAATAAGTCATCAACAATTCCTCCATCTGGATAACACATAGGTGTATACAAGACTTGATTATCTACCAAAGATTTTACGTCATTAGTTACTAATTTTTGAGTGAAAGCAATTGCGTCTTCTCCAATTATTTCTACCTCTCCCATATGAGAAACATCGAATAATCCAGCCTTCATTCGTACGGTTTCATGTTCTTGTATTATTCCTTCAAATTGCACAGGAAGTGCCCATCCAGCAAAGTCTATTATTTTTCCTTCGTATTTTTCATATGAATTAATTAATGGGGTTTTTTTTAAGTGTTCCATATTCGAAAACCTCCTAATATTTTTTTACATAACAAAAAGAGGACCATGAAGGTAAAATTTAACTTACCCCACATGTCCTCTGTAATATTACCTGAGAGTCTCGATATAAACAGAGTTCTTGGCATCAGATGGAGTTTTAACTCCACCTTATACTTAGAAATCGTTATCCAGTGACATAGCCGCTCTTTATTCCCTCTTTGAAGAAAATCAAAGAACCCAAATCTCCGATTTGATGTGAATCGCTTTCACAGAGTTTGAGGGAGTATTAGAGCAGGTAATCATCGGAAAATATATCTTGCACCGTCGGTTCTGTAATTAAACAGTCTCTCCAGAGTTTTGTCCTATAACGCTAGGTTTACCTGAAAGTTTCTAATACAGTCGTGGAACTATATCATTGCTCCTTCGGTTAACAAATGTTATCTCACGCTATAATCATCCAAACCATTTTATTTTAACTATACTTCTATTATATTTATCTATTAATTTGTTTACAAGGCTAGTTAGAAGATTAACACTTACTTTCCATTATATTACTTTTTATTTATCTAAATGATATTTATATAATATTAACTTGATATATATGGTAATTAATCCTTATGTTCATTAACATATTTTTACTAATTTGTTTAATAAATATCAAACTTATGTAAACCATTATTGGTCTTATTACAAGGACAGATTACTACAGAGTACATACGAATAGTAGTGAATTTGCACTCTCAACGAAAGAATATGATCTACTAGCTTTCATTCTTCACTTTCCCAAATATATTTTTATATCTTCATAAAATCTACATACACTTAAGTTAAAATATAATAATACATAGTTTAAGGAGGTGATTTTAATGATAGGTTTAACTCTAGCTCAATGCATTCAAGCATGTGGACTAACTGGCCAAGCATTAGCAGATTGTATATCAATGATGTTAGGCATGAGATAGGTTTCTTCCAATGAACAAAGAAGGGGTTGTCTCAAAACTTGATTTAAAATCTAACTTTGAAACAACCTCTTCTTAGATAAATATTATTATATTTAATTTGAATCAAAGGATTCTTCAATAGCTACCTTTGGGCTTAACGCATGTTCTAATCTAGGTAAAGATATTCCTAAGGTTTCTTTAAGAACATCTTCTATTGTTTCGACCGCTATAATATCTAATTCCTTTTTCACTTCTTCAGGCACATCTTTAAGATCTACCACATTATCTTTTGGAATTAACACTTTCTTTATACCTGCTCTTTCAGCAGCCAATAATTTTTCTTTCAGTCCACCAATTGCTAGCACAATCCCTCTTAAAGTTATCTCTCCAGTCATAGCAATCTTTGAATCAACTTTTATACCTGTGGCAAGAGAAGCAAGTGCAGTAAATAGGGTAACTCCAGCAGAAGGCCCGTCCTTTGGAACCGCACCGGTCGGTACGTGAATGTGCAAGTCTCTTTCCTTAAAGTTAAAACTATTCACTGGTAATCTTGATTTTAATAAACTTAATGAAATTCTAGCAGATTCTTTCATTACATCTCCTAGCTTACCAGTTAAGATTACTTGTCCATTTCCTGGCATATCTGTAGCTTCGATAAATAATATTTCTCCCCCAACTGGTGTCCAAGCAAGCCCAGTTACAACCCCTGTTGGATTATCGAGTTGTGCCTTATCATGTCTTGAAACCTGTTTGCCGAGTAAATCCTCTAATACATTGTCTGTAACTTTAAACGGTAATTCTACTTTATTAGATACAATTTTCTCTGTGGCTACTCTTGCAATGGTAGCTAATTGCTTTTTCAGACCTCTAACCCCTGCTTCTAAAGTATAATTACTAATAACTTTCTTTAAGGCTTCATCTTCTATTTGCAATTGTTCCTCTGTTAAACCATGATCTTCTAGAACTGAAGGCATTAAATGATTCTTTCCAATATGGAATTTCTCACTAGTTGTATAACTAGATATTTGTATAACCTCCATTCTATCTAAAAGAGGACCAGGTATATTATGAAGAGAGTTAGCTGTAGCAATAAAGAATACCTCTGATAAGTCATAAGGAACATTTAAATAATGATCTGTAAAGCTATCATTTTGTTCTGGATCAAGAACCTCTAATAGTGCACTTGCTGGATCACCATTGTAGCCACTCATTAGCTTATCTACTTCATCTAGAACCATAACTGGATTTTTTTCTCCAGCTTTCTTGATGCCTTGAATGATCCTTCCTGGCATTGCTCCTACATAAGTTTTACGATGACCTCTAATTTCAGCTTCATCTCGAACACCGCCTAAACTTAAACGTACATATTTTCTATGAAGAGCTTCAGCGATACTTTTTCCTAAGCTTGTTTTTCCTGTTCCTGGAGGCCCAACAAGTAATAAGATAGACCCTTTTTTTCCTTTTTTAAGCTTCATAACAGCTAAATGTTGTAATATTCTCTCTTTTACTTTTTCTAAGCCATAATGCTCGTTATCAAGTATTCGTCTTGCTTCTAATATGTCGATATCCTTTGTTTCTCCCGGTTTCCAAGGGAGCTGTATTAGTAATTCTAAATAATTACGTATAACATTATAGTCAGAACTATTAGGGTTTTGATTTTCTAGTTTACTTAATTCCTCTAAAGCAACTTTTTTAATATCCTCTGGCATCTCAGCCTCTTCAATTTTTCTTAGATAGTCTTTTTCATTCTTAGAATCTTTATCTTCATTTAGTTCTTCCTGAATAGCCTTTAACTGTTCTCTTAATACAGATTCTCTATGATTTTTATTTGCTTTTTCTGAAAGTCTTTCTGCTATCTCAAATTGGAACTTAAGAGATTCTTTTTGTTTTAAAAGATACTCCATAAATTTGAAGCTTCTTTCTTTCACGGATTGAATTTTAATTAATTCATATTTTTCATCACTGGATAGGGGCATAAATTGCGCTAGATATCCCATTAACTTATTTAAATCTTTTATATCCTCAATTGATTTTATAAAGGCTTCTGAACCCTTGAAATGTTCACTCATTTCATAGGTAATTTTCTTTATTTGTCCAATAATTTCTTTTATATTCTCTTCTGTTAAATCAATAAAGTCTGATGCTATCTCATACTCGCCATTGATAAAGTCACTTTGAATTTCAATATTCTTAACCTCAACACGTTCTAGCATTTTAATTTTAATTTTATACCCTGTTTCTATTTTTTCTATATGATTAACTTTAAAAAGAACTCCTATTTTATAAAAATCTTCTTTTTTTAATCCGTTTCGATTAAAATTTTGATTTAATGGTAGGGCAATACTTATCTCATCTTCTCTACCTAAATATTGTAGTTCCCTTTCACTAAAATGATTAAGCTTAAGAGTATGATCCATATTAGGCAATAAAATAGCATCTGAAATAGGAACTATCAACCCTAACTTATTTTTTTCACTTTTTGTCATGTTTTTTCACTCCTTATATCATCAATTAAACGAATGCTCATTTAATTATTTGTTGATTAATTGCGAGGCTTTATGGTATTTTCTTTTTCAAGATAAGCCTCGCTTTTATAGACTATTATACAAGTAATGCATCTTGCATAATTGTAATTATTTCTTCAAGCATACTTGATTTTTCTTCTTCTCCAATACAGTGATTGGTAGCTATTAATTTTATTGGTGAGAAGAGTATAGCAACCAAGTTATTACTATTAATATCCTTAATAACTTTATTTTTTTTCATTTCATCTAATAATTTATTTAAAATTTCACTGCTTTTCTTTCTTTCACAGCGATTGGCTAAAGCAGGACAATTAGAAAACTGATCCACAAATCTAAATATCTCTTCATGTTCTCGTATATAGTTGTAGTAACTTCGAATAAGTTTCTCGATAAGTTCTTTCCCATTGATTCCTTGACAAACTTTATTGAGTAAATGATTAGAGATTTCTTCGGAATATTCCTGGTAAATTTCCTGTAACATAATCTCTTTATTTTCATAGTAAATATAAACAGTAGCTGGTGAAACTCTCGCTTCTTTAGCTATCTTTGAAATGGAAGTACCGTGAAAACCCTCTTCTAGTGTTAATTTAATTACTGCTTCTTTTATATTTTTTTGTTTTTCATCGTCTTTTTTTCTCATTTACTCACCCCTAGTGAATTCTATAATAAACGTTCATTCACTTATTGTCAAGAAATTTTTTTATTTAACTAAGGTTTCCTCTTCTAGTTTGTTAACCATTTTCTTATATTCCTGTGTAAACTCTGCTGGCTTAACTTCTAAATCTTCAACTGGTTGTTTTTCATATCTAGAAAGTAATTCTATTAATGCATCTGCTTGTTCGTGAGTAAGCTTACTTAATGGAATTCCTATCTCCTTCATTGTGTATTGCTTTAACTCATCTACTTCAATACCTTTAGATTTTGCTAACTCCCATATATCAGATTTTTGTTCTTTTCTCATTATGTGAGTTTTAGAAGCCTCTTCTTTTTGTTTCCTATCTATTACTGAATCTATTGTTTCATCTCCTATTTCTTCTTTTGTTACTAGTCCATTTATTCCAAATGCTCTTTTTAATACAAATACCTCCGCAACTTTTTGTATCATAGCAGATGGATACTTTCTCCAAATATTATTGTTTTGATTATACTCACCAAAATCTACATAACTTATGAATGGCTTCTTTCCCTTTCTATCGCATCTAGCCCAAGCTCCCATAATTCTTCCTCTTTTACTCCCAAATCTATGAGTAATTCTATACTCTGCTGCATCGATTTCAAATACATCTCCCTCATGTACTACAAAGGATATTAAGCCTTCGAATTCGGGACTTGTTTGCGCATATTTTAAATATCCATCTCTAGAGGTCATTATATTAGTCTGATTACCATATTTAGTGAACCATATCTCTCGTTTAAAGGGATCTAAATTATACTGTTTGCTAAGATATAGGAAAATATTTAGCTCATCTTCAGTTGCTCCTTTGGCTACTGTATTTTTAATTAATTCGATTTGCTTACTGTCATAGGTAAATGTATTGTTGTACATTGGTATTTCAACAGTTTTATTTTCCATTATACAATCCCTCCTTATCCATATTTTTTATAACATATTAAATGAAATTATTAAATTCTGATGCACTTTATTTCTATAAACTAATTTTAAATCTTTATTCTTCTTTTTCTAATCTTTTACAATAATTGTATTTTCACATTACCGCTTTTGCCTAAAATGTTGGGCTTAAATTTTATTTCTATCTTTCTATTTTTCCCTGCTATAATTTTTTATATCCAATACGAAACATAGCAATAAATTCATGTTTTTTCACTAATAGAGAATAACTAATTTAATTTTTGTAGTTTTCTATTCTTGCCCTCCTTTTAAAAAATTTCAAAGTAATTTATAATTTTGTAATAATCTGTTTCTTAAGTATAATAAAACTCCTTAGCTAAAGTTTTAATTCTCTTTAACTAAGGAGCTGTTTTTATTAATTGATTAATCGCTCTAAATCCATATACTCTTTTTATATTGCTTTACTTTCAGTTTCTTCTTTATTTGTTCTCTTTGCTATCATTGGTAATATTAATCCTAATCCTAATAATACAATTGGAGTTAACACATTAAGTGTTATTTGGAAATACCATTCTCCTGAGTAAGTTTTAACTCCCTTAGGGAACATACCCATTATACAAGCGAAGGCTGTAAATACAAAACACCATAATCCAGCCAAGTATCCAAATGTCTTGTTTTTAGTGAACTGATAAGTAGCTTCGAACTTACCTGCTACAGCTTTCTTTAATGCCATGTAAGCAAAGAATACCCATAAGTATCTTAATGGCATTACTACTGCATTTAATCTTAATAACCAGTTAAATAGAGATGTCATATCACCTATTCCTAGTGCAGGCACTATTATAAGTGTTCCAACTAATACCGCTGTTAGTTTGTACCCATTAACTGGTGTACCATTTTCGTTAACTTTTGTTAATGACTTTGGTATAAACTTGTTATCAACATCAGCTAATAAAACTTTTATTGGCGCATCTATTGAGAATGCTAAAGCTGATATTTGAGCTAAAGTGTTTGCAATTGCATATATTATTAAGAATAAGTTTCCTACTCCATAGTATTGTCCTAATTTCTGGAATGAATAGTATGCACCATTCATCATTAAGTCCTTTGGAATATTATTTGGATCAAACATCATTCCCATTGCAAATGAACCAAGTAGTGCTGTTACGGCAACCATTACTGCAAGGGCTATCATTCCCTTAGGGAAGTCCTTTGAAGGATTTTTCATATTGTTTACATATGGTGATATCTTTTCGGCTCCACCAACTGCAAATACTAATATTGCTAAAGTCGTTAAATAATCAAAGTTAAAGTCTGGCATTAATGACTTCATACTAAAATCAATGCTATATGTTTGAGCAGTAGTTATAGCTGGCGCTGCTATAGCTAGTATTACATAAAGAATTGACATAACAAACATTGATGTACCTGCTATGGTACCAATTCTCTTTATTGAGTTTACACCCTTTGATGATATCCATAAGAATACTAAAAAAACAATTAAACACATTGACTGTAAAATCATTGGGTTCATGTTTTTTACGAAAGTTCCATTTTGTTTTGCAGCCCATCCTAAAGCTATTAGTACGGCCTGAGGCTTTTGAGCTAAGTAAGGAACGTGAACTACCCAGTATGTCCAACCAGCTAAAAAAGCTAATTTAGTACCAGATGTTGTTCTGATCCATGAACTTACTCCACCTTTACTTTCTTTGAAAGTTGAACCCATTTCTCCTACCATTAATGCATATGGTACGAAGTACAATGCGAACATTAATATCCATGAAACAACTACCTTCATACCTTGGCTTGCAAAACCATTTACGACGTTTCCGAAGCCCCAAACACTTACAAAAGCCATTAAAGCAAGGTTGTTCCAACTTAATTTCTTGTTATTCTCCATTTTGTTTCCCTCCTCGGTTGAAATCTTTTACAAATAAAAAATAAATAACTTAATTATTTCATTTTTTATATAATAGCATGGATTTATTCACTTTACAATGACATTTTTAGGCCACTTTCACATAAACTATTAATTTCCCAATCGTTTTCCACTAAATATAGTGAAGATTATTTATCCGATGACTACCCACTCTAATCCCCCCCGCACACTCTGTAAAAGTGATTCACATTCAATAATAAAATAGAGCTGTATAAAAATGAATCGTTACTTTAAATGTTGTAAATAGCTTTTTACTTTTATATAATAGGGAAGGGGTTTTTACATTCATACATATAATTAAAATAACGGAGATGATACTCGCTATGGAAATTTTAAGCAACCAACTTGGTTACATACAGCTATTAATGGAAAAGTTAAAAAAAGAAAAAGTATTTATTATATCATTTTCTCTTGCAGTTTTTTCTTCTTTTTTCCTTACACCTAAAGTATCTTATATAAATTTTAAAGTTCTAGTGCTGCTCTTTAATCTAATGATAATAGTTTCGGCATTCGAGGAATTAAAAGTTATGGATAAGCTTGCACTAGAAATACTTACCAAATGCAAGGATACAAGAATGGTTTCAATGGTATTTATAATAATAACTTTTTTTACTTCTATGCTCGTTACTAATGATGTAGCACTAATTACTTTTGTTCCTCTTGCTATTCTTACTTTTAAAAAGGCAAAAAAAGATTCTATGAAAACAATTATACTTCAGACTTTAGCTGCAAATATCGGCAGCAGCTTAACCCCTATGGGAAATCCACAAAATTTATTTTTATTTACTCACTATAATTTGAGCGGAGTTCAGTTTTTCTCTGTAACCATCCCTTTTGTAGTGCTTGGGCTGCTTTGGCTTTACTTTTTAAATAGAATGGTTCTTAAAGAAGAACTTCAGCTTTCATTACATACCGTGAAAGTAACGGACAGAAAAAAAGTTAGAGTATATTTACTTTTATTTGCTTTTGTAGTACTTTCAGTATTTGGGTTTATAGACTACAAATATACATTTCTAGCTGTGATACTAAGTGTATTATTTATAGACAAGTATCTCATAAAATCAGTTGATTACTTTTTATTAGCTACATTTGTTTGTTTTTTTATATTCATTGGAAACATCTCAAACATAGAATTCATACAATCATATATGCAGAATTTTTTACAAAAATCAGAAAGAGTTTATTTTTCTTCTATAATACTAAGCCAGATAGTAAGTAATGTGCCCTGCTCTATACTAGTATCAAGCTTTACGAATAATTGGAGAGAAGTTCTTCTTGGAGTGAATATTGGAGGTATGGGAACATTAATCGCTTCACTTGCAAGTCTTATTTCTTATAAAATATATGCTAATGAAAATGAAGAAAAGAGCAAAGTTTATATAAACAAGTTTAATCTATATAATTTTTTAAGCTTATTTATATTTACACTTATAAACTACATATACATTAAATTTTAATGAAAAAGTATGAAATCAAAATTAAAATGATTTCATACTTTTTTATTTCAGCACTGTATAATGTACTATGCAATTTTCTATTTAAGCCTGTAATTCAAATAACTCTATCAAAATTTTGTTTTGAAGTGGTGAAATTTTCGAAATGAACTGGTCTAATTACTCAAGGCTTGTAGGGGACCTCTTTGAAGTTCTGTTAGCGCTTGAGGCTTTACTTGCCTTCTTCCTATCTAAACTTGAACTTTTTGAAACAGTTGAAGATTTCTACTTCTACAAATGGCATATTTTACACTTTCCACGATTATACTAGAAATGTCAAAATTTATTTAAAGATTCAAATAAGAGTCATTTAAGGCTCTAAACCCTACTAAAGTTAAGCTTTACTTCAAATGGTAGAATGCTTGTTATGCTTGAAAAGGAGTCTGCGTAAAATGATTAATAAAAAACTTCTAAAAGAAGCCAAAATTAATAGCTTGTATATTCCTAAAACTATAGTAAATCCAGTGTTAAACTCAATATTTGCCATATTAAACGCATATTTTTTAGCTCTGATAGTTAGTGGAATATTTATTAATAAACAAAACCTAAGTGAATTAAAAATATATCTAGTTCTTTTGCTGCTAAATGGAGCTTTAAGATCAATTTGGAACTTTATTATAGAAAACTCTATTAAAAAGTTATCTGAGGAAATAAAAGAAAATATAATAAGAAACTTCTTTAATATTATATTATCCTCTAACCCTTACAAAGTTAAAGAACAAAAAAGTGCAGAACTTATTAACATACTCACTGAAGGGGATGAAATGCTTACGCCTTATTTCACCCAATACATACCACAATTTTTTTCAGCAGTTCTAACACCTGTAATAATATGTGCTTTTGTTTTTTTTTATGATAGTATCTCAGCATTGATAATGCTTATAACCTATCCTTTAATTCCACTTTTTATGACTTTGATTGGATATAAGTCTAAAGAGATCAATGAACAGCAGTGGAAAAAGTTAATCATTTTAAGCTCTCATTTTTTAGATATGCTTCAAGGAATGAGAACTTTAAAGATTTTTCACAGAAGTAAAATTCAAGAAGAAAAAGTTTATAAGGTAAGTGAAAGTTACAGAAAATCAACGATGAGTGTTTTAAAGATATCTTTTCTATCTGCCATGGTACTAGAAACAGCTGCTACTATAAGTACTGCGGTTGTTGCTGTTAATCTTGGCTTAAGACTTGTTTACAATAAAATTGATTTTCTAACAGCCTTTCTTATTTTGGTAATTACACCAGATTTTTATTTACCACTTCGTCAATTAGGGGTAAAATTTCATGCCTCTCTTAACGGTGAGGTTACAATGGACAAAATATCTTCTATAGAAGAAATACTTAAAACGGATAACTCAATATCACAGGGATCTTCTCGCAGTAAGATTATTTCAAAAATAAAAGTTGATAAACTAAATTTTTTCCATGGAGAAAACGAAACCTTAAATGATATAAGCTTTGAAATAGATCTACACCAGAAGATAGCACTAGTAGGTGAAAGCGGCAGTGGAAAGAGTACACTTATAAATATATTAAGCGGTTTTTTAATGCCTGATCGTAACTCTGTCTTTATAAATGGTATGGATATTAATAACATTGATAAAAGTTACTACGTACAAAAATTAGCTATAGTGCCTCAATTTCCTCATATTTTTAATATGAGCATTGAAGACAATATTTTACTAGGAAATTCAATCGAAAAGGAAGAGTTTTTAGATATATGTAAGTTAACAAAGATAAGTGATTTCGCAGAAAAATTTAAACAAAAATATAAAACTATCATCGGAGATGGTGAAGCTGTTGATATAAGCGGTGGCGAAAGACAAAGAATAGCCTTTGCAAGAGCTCTTGTAAAAAATGCTGAAATAATTATATTAGATGAGCCGACCTCCGCATTAGATCCTGAAACCGAATATATAATATCACATATAATTAATAATAATTTAGATAATAAAATAGTCATAATTGCTGCTCATAGATTAAACACTATCAGAGCAGCCGATAAAATTATAGTTCTAGATAATGGTTCCATTATTGAAAGTGGAGCTCATGAAAATTTGCTTCAAAATAAAGGAAAGTATTATAATATGATAAAAACTATGGAGATGGAACTATGAAAGTGATTAAGTTAATGAATAATTTGATGAAAATGCATATTCCTCTTATCCTACTCTCATTATTTCTGGCACTGCTGACTATTTTAAGCAATATCGGAATGTCCTCTGCTTCATCAGTTTTAATATCAAGAGCTGCACTTCATCCAGAAGTTTTAGATTTAATGGTTTTAATAACAGCAGTAAGATTTTTTGGTATATCAAGAGGAGTATTTAGATATTTAGAAAGGATTATTTCACACAATACTACTTTTAAAATCCTAAGCAGTCTTAGAAGATGGTTTTTTAAATACTTTAACGAAAATTATTCAGAAAATAACAAACAATTCAAAACTGGCACAATATACTCAAGACTTGTTAATGATGTAGATTCTCTAAAGGAATTCTTCCTAAGAGTTATCTATCCACTAACTACAGCTGTTTTAACAGGAGTAATAACATCTATATTTTTAGTTTTTTTTAGTAAAACAGTTTCATTAATTTATACTATATTTTATGCATTCTCCGGATTCATACTGCCTGTTGTATTATTTAGATTTAATAATAGTATTATAAAAAAAGAGAATACCATTAAAAATGAAATCAATCTAATGCTTATAGACATATTAAATGGTATTCTAGAAGTTTCAATCTACTCTTTGAAAGGTGCTTTCTCTAATAAATATAATCTGCTCAAGCAAAATTTAATTGAGGTTCAAAAAAAGAAACGTCTTATCGCCAGCTTAGGAGACAATCTTTATTCATTTTCTTTAATATTATTAACAACATTTACTCTAGTGGAAAGTGCGTCATTAGTATTAACCGATAAATTAGATGGAATATACTATGCAATGCTTCCTCTTGCAATTATGGCTTCTTTTGAAGCACTTACTCCAATGCCAAATATACTTTATAAGTTAAATGAATCTACTGCTGCATCCAAAAACATTTTCTCATTGATGCCTCAAACTACATCAGGTACACTAGCTAATAAAGAAACTATCTGTGGAAGCAACCTTTCAGTGGAAAGCTTAAGCGTAGTTGAATCAGATACAAAAAACTATATATTAAAAGATATTTCCTTGGAACTGCCACAAGGGAAGAAGCTTGCGATAGTTGGAATAAGCGGCTCAGGAAAAAGCACACTATTAAAAGTTCTACTTGGCTTTATGGGCTACAGTAAAGGCGACATAAAGTTAGGTGGCGTATCCTACTCTAATTTAGATTTAGATGAAATAAGAAAGCAATATGTATATGTAGAACAAAATCCCTATATTTTCAATACTACAATAAAGGAAAATCTCCTTATAGCAAACCCACAGGCAAGTGAAGCATCGATTAATGATGCCTTAAATAGTGCTCAAATTTTCAACTTTGTCCAGAACCTTTCTGAAGGAATTAATACTTTACTTGGGCAGTTTGGTTCTAAAGTTTCTGGTGGAGAAAAACAAAGACTTGCCATAGCTAGAGCATTACTAAAAAACAGCTCCATTCTACTTTTTGATGAACCTACAGCCTCTTTAGATGTACTAGTTGAGAAAAAAATTATCGATGTGCTACATAGTTCAATAAAGAATAAGAGCTGTTTATGGGTAACCCACAGATTAGTAGGTATGGACAAAATGGATGAAATAATTGTTCTCGATAAAGGAGTTATAGTAGAAAGAGGCGTTCATTATGAACTTATTGAAAAAAAAGGGCTTTATTATAAGCTTTGGAGTGCACAAAAATATAGTATTAGAACTGCCTATCCTAATGATTATTGATCCATTAGGATAGGCAGTTCCTGTATAATAATATAAGTCTTACTTTATTTGAGATTTAAGTTCTTTCTCAGGTAATTTATCTATCTAAGTGATGTATTTTTTAATTTGAACTTATTATAACTCTCACATGTATATAAAGTTACAACACATTAAACTAATATTTCCACTCCACTTTCTGTAACAACTACTGTATGCTCCCATTGAGCCGAAAGTAAGCCATCCTTAGTAACAACTGTCCAATCATCATCGAGTGTGACGCATTTATAACTTCCTTCATTTACCATAGGTTCTATGGTAAATACCATTCCCGGTAATAAAAGTACACCCTTACCAGTCTTGGCAAAATGATCTACATGAGGTTCTTCATGAAACTTTAAACCTACTCCATGTCCACCTAAATCTCTTACTACTGAATAACCTAATTTATTACAATAGTTTTCTATAGCTATTCCTACTTCATTAAGATCACCATAGGGCTTAACAGCATTAATTCCTATATACAAGGCTTCCTTAGCTGCTTCAACCAGTTTCACTGCATTTTCACTAGCTTCACCAACTACAAACATTCTACTTGCATCAGAATAGTAACCATCTAATATAGTACTTACATCTACATTAATGATATCGCCATCTTTTAATGCCCTATCCTCGGGTATGCCGTGACATATAACATTATTTATAGAAGTACACACACTTTTAGGGAAACCGAAATAATTTAATGGAGCAGCTGTTCCCCCACTTTTAATAGTGCATTCACTAACCCACTTATCTATCTCATCAGTAGTTACCCCTGGCTTAATTCGCTTTCCTACACTGTCTAAGATCTCATTAGTAATTCTTCCACTTTTTCTTATACCTTCAATCTGTTCAGGTGTTTTTATTATATTAAGGGGAGGAATCGTAAACCCCTGTTGTTCATAAACATATAGCTTATCATCTTCTTCCATATGACACTTTTTGTACTTTTTGCCACTACCACACCAACATAAATCATTTCTACTTGGTCTCTTCATAAATGCATCTCCAATCAAATATTTAGTCTTATATATAATACTACCACTGTATAATTTTTGTTAACTAAAATCTCAAGTTTATCCCATTACGCTCAACTTTAACTTATCTTTTATTTTAATTAATGTCTTTACAATCGATAATATTCTATATATATTATGATAAAATTATATTAAACTTACAGGAACAATGTCAAATGTCAGCATAAATCTATGCTGACATAACGTTTTATCTTTTTATTTTATAAATGTACTACAATGCCAATTTAATATTCTGGTTGCTTCCTTACTCACTCTTGATTAGCTAATTGTATATAACAAAACTATTTGTTATATACAATTGCCCCTTTCGGGCAATTTTCTGCGCAAATAGTACATCCATAGCATTTTTCTTTATCAAATCTCATCTTTTTATCTTCCGCTCTATAAAACGCTCCGAAGTTGCACATTTTCTCACACTTTCCACAGTGAATACAATTTTCCTCATTCCAATTAAGTTCATAATTTGACTTAGGCCATATCTTCTTTGAACCAAGCATTTTTGAAGCCCTAAATGGATAACAACAGCACCCATCACAGTTACATATAGCATCCTCTTCCGCTGTATGCATCAAACCACTTTTATCAGCTTTCTTTAAAACTTCTTTAGCGTCTTCCTTAGATATCTTTTCGCCTAAGCCCCTATCAGCTGGTGTATTAATATTACATCCAAATTGAATACATACATTTTTAGGCTTATCACAATTTAACGCAATTGACTTACAATTACAAGGCTGTAGGTATATTTCTCTTTCTACGTTGTCAATCAACTCTTCAGCTTCTTTTAGATTTATTAGATTGCTATTGTGTAGTGGTATATTTTCTCCATGGATTTTTTTCTCAATAGCCTCTCTATAATAGTCTATATATGTGTCGAAACACCATTTGTCTAATTCTTTTCTTTCATCCTCTGGAATCACTTTCCACATCTCTAACTCATATTGAGCAAAATAAGTTAACCTTGTATAGAAGTCTGCTATTGAGAAGTAAACCTCTTCACCTTTTTTAACTTTTTTAATAATAGCTCTTTTATAACAATTTATTAAGAAAGCTTCTTCACCAACATTAAAGTTTTCTTTGATTAAGTTTTTTAACTCTTCATCACTAAATTCTTTTTTATCCATAAGGTCAATTAATTTGATTTCACTTTCCTTTAACATTAGCATTGCCTGGTCATAGAACTGTTCTGGTACCTGATAACATTTCATGGCTCTCAAATAGCTTTTTTCAGATATCATTACTACCTCCTTTTTTAAACTGACAATAAAAACCTCCGAAAAATAATATTCGGAGGTTTTTAAATTAGAATTCTAACTCTCCAATTATTCCTTCTACTGAATTTAATATATGTCCTTCATGAATTATCTCATATATATATTGAATAAATGGATATAAGTATTGATCACTTTCTAGTTTTGGTACAGATTTCCTGACTAAATCATATACTAACTTTGTTGCTGGTGACGGACTTAATGGTTTTAATAAATCCATTGCTTGAGATGCGTTTAAAAACTCAATTGCTAATATATTCTCTAAAAGCTTAACTGTTTGATATGCCTTCCTAGAAGAATTGTATCCCATCCCTACATAGTCCTCCTGATTTGCACAGGTAGGGGTATTATCTATTGTTGAAGGCGTTGCTAGCATACGCATTTCTCCTAAAAGTCCTGCCGCTGTATACTGTGGAATCATAAACCCATTATTAAGACCTGAATCCTCAATCAAAAATGCTGGTAACTCACTTACGTGATGATTAACAAGCCTATCTATTCTTCTCTCGGACATCTTTGCAATAGTTGTCATTGCAATGCAAGCAGAATCTGCTTCTATTCCTATATAAGAGCTGTCTGCATTGCATCCCATAAGCGCTATACCATCCTCATTCTCAGGGTAAATAATTGGATTATCGCAGCAAGAGTTCAGCTCAATAGCTATTGTTTTAGCTGCATCCTTAAGAGTCTTCTTAGCTGCACCATGAAGTTGTGGTATACACCTTATTGAAAGTGCATCCTGCAACCTATAGTCTATATATTTGTTTGCAATCTCACTATTTTCAAGAATTCTTAAAACATTTCTTGCAGTCATTGCTTGCTCTTCATGAGGTCTCACTGACTGCAACCTTGCATCAAATGCCCTAACAGTACCTTTTAACACCTCTAAGCTCATTGCACCAACAATATCTGCAGTTTTTGCTGCCTTTATTGCGTCATATATCGCTAATGCTGTTAAAGCTGTAACAGAAGTTGTACCTGAAACCAAAGCTAGACCTTCCTTACAACCTAATTCAATCGGCTTTAGTCCTGCTTCTTTTAATGCTTCTTTTCCATTTAATAATATTCCTTTAAACCATGCCTTTCCTTCGCCTAAAAGAACCAAGCTGATGTGCGCCTCCACAGCTAAATACCCTACTGAACCATGACTAGGTGCAAATGGTGTAATCTCGTTGTTTAAAATATTTGCGATGCTTTCTAATGTGTTCAACTGCACACCGGAAAATCCTTGCCCCATGTTCTGAAGCATCATTAATAGAATTCCTCTTACAACCTCTTTCTCTAACGGTTCGCCTAATGAGCACGCATGTGATCTTAGAATATTCTTTTGGAGTGTAATTGCATCTTTAGGAGAAATGATTTTATTACAATTTTCTCCAAACCCTGTGGTCAAACCATAAATAATTCTCTTTTCGTTTAAAAACTTCTCTACCAATCCTCTTGATCTGCTTACTTTTTCGCAATAGGATGGTGAAAAATATACTTTTGCACCGTATCTCGAAACTGCAATAAACTCCTCTAGTGTAGTATGCTGCTCTCCTAGCATAACTTCACTTATCTTTCTTGGATCCAACCTTCCTCACCTCACCTTCTAACTACCTATCCCTATGGGAGCCGCAACCATCCGCAGCTATTGGAAGATACCTGACTTTCTTACCTTCAATCACATCGCCATAAAATGCAATCCAATAAGGCCTAAAAATACTCTCTATTTTTAACACTTTAAGTTCCGGTATCCCACCAACATGTCTATGCATTACTTTAGTGGCTATTTTTCTTCCTTGGTTACTAAGATACTGATTATCCTTATCTGACAACTGAATATCCATATCATCTACATTTTTTATAGTAATAATATCTGGCATACTTTCTACCCATGAGACTGAGCCAGTTGTCCCATCTGCAAGCATTGTAATTCTCTGCT
This sequence comes from Clostridium sp. CS1-1, assembly GCF_056135525.1. Classification (NCBI taxonomy): domain Bacteria; kingdom Bacillati; phylum Bacillota; class Clostridia; order Eubacteriales; family Clostridiaceae; genus Clostridium; species Clostridium sp. CS1-1. The sequence goes on from NZ_CM148680.1 coordinate 2,952,695, forward strand.
TCTTTATGCCATTTTTGCGAAAAAGTAACCTTTCAATAAGTGTTGGATGGTGAATAGCTTCAAAAGTAATTAGCTTAAACTCAATAAAATATCTTTTAACTTGAGATACACTTTTACCAGCAAACACTGTTCTCCAAAGCACCCCACCTTTAGCTTCAGCTATTTTTTCCGCTTCCGATTTATCAATTTTAATAGGAAATGACTTGATATCCATTAACTTCTTCTCCTTACCAATCTTATTTTTGTTGATTGATATCTGTACTCTTATCTTTTGGCTTTGAAAATTTAAAGATAATAGATAAATAATTAATAAATATTAATGTTACTACAATCATAATCCCATATGGTATCAATTGTCCTACAATAAAGTCGTTATGGGAGGAAATTGCATAGTATATAATACCTACAACTACAAAATACAGCGCTACTAAAAAACCATCAAGTCCAATCCACGATATATCCAAGTTATTTTTCGATTTTGACATTATAACGCCTCCCTCACATCTTCTTTTTCAACTGATTTTCCTATTTGATTCCCTATAATCCATGCTATAAGAGACAACGGAAGAGCTGCAATCAATGGTTCTAACTCAAAAGCTTTAAACGGAAACACCTTGAAATATGCAAAAGCACCAGCACCAATTATTAAACCTAAATAGCCACCCATCGGAGTTTTTTTACCCTTCCAAATAAGCGCACCAACAATTGGAACAAAGCCTGCTGCCATCCAAATGCTGCCGACAAATATGAAAGCATCCTGAGCTGTTGGAAATTTAAATGCAATCATAAGCCCAGCAATTGAAACGAGAACAATACCAACTCTTGTCAGCAAAACTAATTGTTTCTGACTTACATTTCCTTTAATTCGTCCATATATATCATTTGCAAGAGTTGCAGCAGCCGATAGATAATATCCATCTAAAGCAGAAATAATTGATCCTGCAAGACCTATAATAAAGAGTGCTCTTATACCAACTGGCAAACTTGTTAAAACTAACTTAATATATCCTTCGCCTGGTGCAATATCTGGATACTTTGCCTTAACTATAAGTCCAGTTAAAGTAAGCACTATATCGAAACATATCCAAAGTACAAAACAAGATAGCATAGCTCTTCTTCCTGATTTAGGTGAATCTGCTGCAGAAAATCTTTGATAGAATGTAGGATCCGCATAAACACCAAATGCTAGAACGCAGAGCATCAATGCCTTCATCGGTGTCAAACCACCTATTGGGTCCATTAATTCCGGTGTTTTAGACAATGCATGTTGAAGGCCTTCCCATCCACCGATATTTGACCATTGACCTGGAAGTACCATAGTTAGTCCAAAGCACATACACCAGAATAATACCATGTCTGTAACAGCTACTCCCATAAGTCCACCAAGTACTGCAACTATAATAACTAAAATAATCAATATTGTCCCTGCAGAAAAATTGCTTATTCCCCAAGCTGCCTTACCAATAAAGCCCATAGCAGTTATTTGACCAATTTGTGTACAATAAACTAGCATTAAAACTGCCCCTAGAATAGCTACCCCTTTACCATACACACTATCTAGTAAATCTGGAACAGTAATACCTGTTCTTACATGAATTTTAGGACCTACCCATAGAGCTAATGGCATACGTCCCGCATGAGCTGTTACACACCAAATAACCCACACAGATAATCCATATAAAGCTGCATATTCAACTGTCCCCACTGTTCCAACTCCACCATACCATGTAGCTACCAGTGCACCTACAGTTAGGGACCAAGGTAGACTTCTATTTCCAAGATAAAAGCTTTCCATATCCTTAACAGCCCTTGAAAAATAAGCTCCAACAGCAACTATAAAAATAGAAAAAAGAATTATAATTACATTATCAATACCGGATAATAACATCTATTAACCCCCTCTTTCACTAATTTAAGGAATTCAAATAGTTAATCATTTATGTCATAATTTAAAGCTTTAAATGTCAAATAAAATCTTCTACTGTAAAATCTCCATTCCCTAAGTAAACTTTCTTGATTTCTTTAGGATCTCTTATTAAAATTTCATAATCAGTATCAAGCACAGTATTATCAATCCCCCTCATTATCCAAATATAAAGCTAACCATAATTTTTTCCTACTTATTTAAAGTCATATATTATAGATATAAAGCAATAATTATACCAAATATAAATAGTGTTTATATTTCTCTTATTAAAAATTTTATCTATTGAAATTACAATGACCTACTTAAATTAACTAATCTTATTGATAATCTTTCATTTATATTCATAACCTTAAAAGCAAAGTCATTTTGCATTAACGCAAAATGACTTTGCTTTTATAAATCATATTTTTTTATCCTATATTGTAAGCTTTGCCTTTTTATTCCTAGCTTATCTGCTGCTTTTGTTATATTATTTTTATATCTCTTAAGTGTATTCTTAATTACCTCTTTTTCGTACCGACCCATTATTTCCTCTAAAGTTGTTAACTGCAAAATGTCTTTGCGATTTGCATCTAAATTTTTACTTAGATATTTAGGTAAATGCTGAATATCTATAACATCGCCGTTCATAGTATTAAAAGCATACTCAATACTATGAACAAGCTCCCTTATGTTTCCAGGCCAGTCATATCCTTTAAATTTATTAATAACTTCTGATGATACTTTTTGTACTTTCTTTGAATAATGACGAGATAACTTTTCAATGAAATATCGAGTTAATAAGTCAATGTCTTCTATTCTATCTCTTAAGGCAGGAATGTTAATTGTTACTGTACTTATTCTGTAATATAAATCATTTCTCATTTTATTATTTTTAATTAAAGATAGTGGTTCCTCATTCGTAGATGATATAATCCTAACGTTACAATCTATGTCCTTTACTCCTCCTACTCTCCTAATTTTTTTCTCCTGTAATACACGCAACAGCTTGGATTGCATCTGGATACTCATAGAGTTAATTTCATCTAAAAATAAAGTTCCTCCTTCTGCCTGCTCAAATAATCCCATTTTGTCAGAACTTCCTGTAAAAGAGCCTCTTTCCGTTCCAAATAGTATGCCTTCAATTAAACTTTCAGGAATAGCTGCACAATTTACTGCAATAAATCCTTTACATTTTCTCCTGCTAGCAGAGTGAATACTTTGAGCAAATAACTCCTTACCAGTGCCAGTCTCACCATAAATCAGTACAGAACAATCTCTGTCAGCTATGTTACGAGATAAATTAATTGCTTCCAGAAAATTATCATCCTCGCCAATTAAGTCATCAAAATTATAATATTTTAAACTGTAAAAGTTTTTTCTCTTGTGATTATCTTCATTATAATTGCTTTCAAATATAAATTTCTCGAAAGTTTTTATCCTCCGATTATATTGTTCAAAAACTGATGAATCTTGCACCATAACAACACTCCCAACCAAATTTTCATCAACAAATAATGGATATCCTGAGTTGATTGTTGTAATTAGTTCACCGTTTTTATTTTTAAAGTTATCACATCTATTAACTACCGATGCTTTATTTTTAATTGTGTTCAAAGTTGTACTGTATTCCTCTTTTAACTCATATATGTCAAGCAAATGTTTTCCAATAATATTCTCTCTGCTCATTTTTTCGATTTTCTCATTATATTTATTGCAAAATAAAAGATAGCCATTTTTGTCATACACTTGAATTCCTTCAGAAACACAATCTAATACTTCCTCATATATTCCACTATTGTCTGAGTACTCAGTCATATAGAGAATATAACCTGTCCCCATTATATTTTCTGTTTTAGTGTATCTAAACATAACCCCTCTCCAGCTTACTAATCCCTTGTTCTTGTGTAAGTCAATATCGAAAAGACTTCCTATCTCTTTACCAATATACTCATTCCAAACACTTACTTTATCGTTATTACTACTAAAATTCCACTGTTCAACGTGTTTCACAATGTTATTATTATCTAAAAAACATATAATATCACAAGATATCATGAAAAAGCCCCCTACTGCTTTTATTATAAATATACTATTAACTTAATATTTTACCACAAAATGTAAATATATCAATGATATATAAACTTAATTACTAAAATATATAATATTTTCGTTATTACTACTTTAAATATTGATTAATTTTAGTTTTTTTGGATATACTTAGAAAGGTGTTTAAGAAAGGAGGCTTGCAAATGGAACATAATACACATAGCAATCACGAACATAAACATAGTATCGCTTGTGGGCATACTAAAATTCAACATGGTGATCATATTGATTATGTACATAATGGTCATCTTCATCATATACATAATAATCACTGGGATGAGTGCAGCATTCCTATTGATGAAGTAAACCCAAATGTTGAAAATCACACTAACTGCGGTTGTGATCATGGTGCTGACTGTGGTCATGAAATGGTACAGCATGGTGACCATATGGATTATCTAGTAAATGGAAGACTTCATCATGCTCATGGCGATCATTGCGACGACCATGGTCCAGTGGAAATTGTTATGGTAGGATAACATTCGTTTTTATCTAGTATTAGATTAACACCTACTAAACTTTAGATTTCATTAGGGTGTAACGGAGTTGTATTTACCAATTATTTAAAATCATTTGTAAATATAACTCCTTCTCTATTTAATCACTGACTCAATTGATGCTCTTTTTTCAGATATCTTTATAATATTTAACAACAATTTATTTATTAGTATAAGCTGTCACTATATACCCTAAGGCTTGATTATTATGCTCTCCATTATAGTACCTCTTAATTATAACTTATATATGATTTATAAAAAAAGGCATAGCAAAATACGCTATACCTCCTTTTATAAACCTTATATATATTTATAGACACTTCTTAATATAAGTGCTTTTCAATACTTATTTATAACTAAATAACTAACGAATAAAATTCGTGAATACTTTTTTCTCTTTTCCAGGTTCCTCCACATCACACTTGCCATTCTCTGCAAGTTTGAGTAACCAAGCCATATTTTTACCTAAGGTTCTCATTATTTGAACCCCTTCCGCATCTTGTAAAACTTCTCCCGGCGCTGCACCATGTATAACGTTCCAATAGCTTGATGTAGGCATAAGCATCTCAGAATAATTGATGTAGTTATTCAACTGTTCAAATGTAGTAACACCACCAGAACGTCTCACAGCTACTACAGAAGCTCCAACCTTATGTCTTAGCATACTGTTATTAGAACTTGATACATAAAAAGCTCTATCTAAGAATGATTTCATTGTACCTCCTATCGCTGAATAATGAACAGGAGAACCTAGTATTATTCCATCTGCTTCTTTCATCTTCTGAATCCATTCATTTACAGAATCTCCTGGCAAAACACACTTTTCATTTTGATTTCTGCCACATCCTCCACAAGCCATACACCCTCTTATGACTTGATTGCCTACATGTATGATTTCTACTTCTATTGATTCTTTCTCTAATTCCTCTGCAACTAATTTTATTGCATGATAAGTATTTCCTTCCTTTTTAGGACTTCCATTAAAAGCAACAACCTTCATTTTTACTCCTCCACTCCCTAAATAACTTTATTGGTTTTATTTTAATCAACTAATAACCAATCTTAGTATATTTCAATTCTAAGGAGCTATCAAGTACGCACTTTTTTGTAAGTTAAGTCACTTTAAAGTAAGTATTCAATATAAACCATTTATTAAACGAATCAGCCCATAATCTAAAATAAACCTTCAAGTGCTAAAATGTTTATGATTCTCCTTGCAGATAGTATGTTTTACTCTTTAATTGGGACTCCTAATTATTATGTATCATATCTATATTTTATTTGTATACTGTTCTTTCATACTCTGACCAAAATGTATTTCTTTGCCTATCGACAGATCTTTTCAGATATTAAAATGTTTTCTCCTTTTATTTATCATTTATTATAAATTCATATTTAATTGTTAAAAACTGCTCCATATCGTTTAAAAACTGAAATAGCATGGCTCTATTTTCGAATTCCTCTCGAGTGGAAGGCAATGACATTTGTTTAAAATCCCCCCTTAAAGAATTTAATTTTCCCAAAAGCTGTTCTGCCGTATTCTCTTCATGTAACGAGTTTGCAATTTGTTCTGTGAAATTAGCTATCATAGTCGTCTGCTCATAAGTCATAAAAAACCGTTGAAAGTGTTGTCTCATCCTCTTAATTGACTCAAACTGACGTATTCTCATCTCCATATATTTGACATAATAGCTAACGTCTAAAAGAAAGTAATTATTCAAATTATTATACGCTCTATTCCTACCTGTATGTAACCTTTCTTCAAGTTCTTTGAATAATACTTCTCCTTTTACTAAATCATAATTATTCCTCAAAGCCTTTGACATATGTATAAGAATTTCTCTCATCTTTTCTTCTATGTATAGTTGATCCTGTTTAATTAAACTTTCCATACTTGGCATATATATGTTTAAGAAAAGAGCAACTCCAATTCCTACAATCATTAGTCCTAATTCATTCCTAATCCAAAATATATCCGAAGATTTTTGGACTAGTAAATGGGTTACAATTACAGAGCTGACCACTATGCCTTGGTCTAAATCAAATCTTACGGTTAGTGGAATAAAGATCAGGAGAAATACACCAAATGCTATGGCATTATAACCTAGTATTCTAAAAATAACTGAAGATATAAATAATGCCAAAATACAAGCCCCTATTCTCTGCGCTGATATTTTAACAGACTGTTTCTTAGTGTTTTGAATGCTTAAAATAGTAATAACACCTGCTGATACAGAGTACTCTAGTCCTATTTCTTTTGCTATAATCATTGCTATTGAGGCACCAATGCCCGTTTTTAGTGTTCTATATCCAATTAATTTCATAAAAACTCCCTTTTGCAGTATTCCTATTTCTAGGTAAAACATTTTATAATAAGTTATTTTTGTCCTTAAACTTTAAGAACCTATTACTTATCTACTGTGTTATACTTCAAAGCTATATAACAACAACTATATATCATATTAATGTTACAATAAAAAAACAAAGCCCGCTAGACAAAATTGTTTATTTCTAGCGGACTTTGTTATAAACTTATTAGTGTGCTTGTGATTCTGGAATGAATGTTGCACAATCTGTATCTTGTGTGTTACTTGCATTTCTTGGTTGAACTTCTATCATTGATGCTGAGCAATGATCGCCAGACATATAATAGTGACAACTATTAACAACACATTTAATTCCTTGGTTAGGATGATTCATTTTTTCTGGTAACATATTTTCCTACCTCCAGTATAAAAGTATTTACTACAGATATTATTGTCTTCAGAATTTAATCTTTTATACCCGAAGATAATTTGGTAACACTTTCCAATCACCAGTAAACCTATAAGTTACTTCATTGTTTCTGATATCTTATTTATAATCTCTACCCTATCAGTACCTAATACAGCAGCTAATTTTGTTGGCATAAATCCATTTTTATAAACCATGTCTCCATTGGCATTTATTATAGCTGTGACCGTCTTCTCTAACTCTTCATATCCTATTAGACCCTCAAAATAGGTGTCAACTAAATCTCTCAATTTACTAGCTAATTCCTTTGGGTTTCTATAACTTGCTCTCATTTTAATATACTCCTATGTTATTTAAATTATTTTTTGTAAATATAAGATATTATACTGTATTTGTCTAGGTATTGCAATCCTAGCTGTCAAAACGTTCTCTTTTTATTTTTCCCCAACTATTTTTAAACTTATTAAATCTTAAAATTGCATCTATTCTGAAGAATGTTGTCATTTGCCTATACCCAAAGTTTTCTAATATACCATACCATGAAAGTCTAAATAACTGCCTAGTAGATGGATATTTGCTAAAAGTATATTCTTCTAATAAAATAGCACCTATAGATAATATTATCCCGTAAAGTGTTGATGAAACTAAAAATAGTATAAAATATCTAACGTTTAGAAGCCCAAATGCATAAGATAAAGGAATAAAAATATATCCTAAAACTTCAATAATTGGACCAAACATTTCAAATACCCAAAAATATGGAGCTCCAAGCATACCTATTATACCGTATTTAGGATTTAATAATAATTTTTTATGTCTAAATAAGCTATCCATAAGACCGATTTGCCATCTTCTCCTTTGTCCTCTTAAATCTCTAAATTTCTCAGGTGCTTGCGTCCAGCAAACAGGGTCTGGTATAAACTTAACCCTATATTTCAACTTATTCTTTCTTAAATATTCATGCATCCTAACTACTAATTCCATATCTTCTCCAATGGTGTTGCTTGCATATCCTCCTACTTCCACAACAACATCCTTTTTAAATGCTCCAAAAGCCCCCGAAATAATTAATAAACATCCTAGTGAATCCCACCCCATTCTTCCATTAAGAAAAGCTCTTAGATACTCAACTACCTGAAACATTGCCAGTTTATTGTGAGGAAGTCCAACCTTTTCTATTTTTCCATTTTTGATTTCACTGCCATTAACAATTCTAACAATTCCACCAACAGCAACTGTTAGTTTATCCTCAATAAAAGGCATAATTACTCTTACTAAGGAGTCACTCTCAAGTATCGAGTCAGCATCTATAGAGGTGAACACTGGATATCTTGATACATTTATACCAACATTAAGTGCATCTGCTTTGCCACCGTTCTCCTTATCAATTAAAGTCAGCTTTGGAATATCAAGATTCCTATATATTCCTCTAATCTTATTTGTTTTTATTAAATATCTGACTGGTTGATCTATTTCTTTTAAATTAAAGGCGTCAATAATTCTATTTAAAGTATCATCTTTAGAACCATCATTAATAACGATAATCTCAAATAAAGGATAATTTAAAGATAGTAAGGATTTTATATTACCAACTATAGTATTTTGCTCATTATAAGCAGGTACTAATACTGAAATTGGTATCATGTTGCTCGATCCAATATATTTTCTATAACTGGAATAATCCATTTTTTTAATATAATCATATAAACTGAAGGCAGATAAAATTAATAATATAAAATATATAGAATTAATACAAAGCACATAATAAAGCATTACATTGTTAAAAGCTATTACAATTTGTTTAATTAATGCTCCATGCATACATCTGCCTCCTCTCTTTTCTGTCTCTTATATTCATTAATTCTTATAACCAACATTCTTTTATTAAAGTCATTGGAGGTCTCATATAAATGTAGAATGTTTTTAGGGAGATTTTCTATTGCAGAGATAATTATATCCTTAGCAAATCTATCCTCCCCTCTGAAAACATAGGAAACTATCTCCATTCCTTCTTTATGATTTAATATGGTTGTAGCCGTATTATATCTAACATGCCATTGTTGGTCTGATAATGCCTTTGCAAGGGGATGTAAAATTTTTTTATCATCAAAATTACTAAGGATTCTTGCTGTTACTGCTCTTACTTCCCACTCCTGATCTTCCAATAGCTTAATCATCTCATCCAAATATCTTTTATCGCCAATACTACCTATTGCCTTAATGGCTGCGATTTTCATTTCTTTATTTTCACTTGATAGATGTTTTGATATTTCATAGCTTAATGAAACATCCTTTTGGTTTCCAGCTGATTTAATAAATACGGAAGCAATAAAATAGTTATTAGAGTTTATCATAGCTCTATAAATCTTATTTTTATCTCCCTCAAAGCTATCCACTATTTCTATTAAACTTCTCTCACTAAGAATTACCGCTGAATCAATATTTTGGAATGCTTCAATGAAAGAGTTTTCTTCTCCTATCTTTGCAAGTGCTAAAAGAATATTATACTTTACATCACTGTTAGTGGTGCTTATTTCGTTTAGCAGTGGCTTAACTGCTTCCTTACTTCTATACTCACCTAGTCTTTTAGCAGCTAATGCTTTCTTAAAATTATTTTTATCTTTTAAATTACTTATTTCATATTTTACAATTCCGATATATTCACATAGTTCTACGAGTTTGGAGAAAAATTCCCCCTTAATATTCTCCAAGTAATGAAATAGCCTTTCCTCTACTATTTCTCTTTTATACTTATTCTTGCAAATTTTTTTTATATTATTTAGTGTAGAAAGGGGGATACTTTCTCCATTTATAATTTGATTAATGTTATAGTTAATATAAGGTACTAATTTTTCAGAGTATCTTTTTATTCTTTTATTTTTACGAATTTCTGTAATTTTTTCGTATAGTATATAAATATACAAGAAAAATATTACTAAGGAAAAAAACGTTATTGAGAAATAAGCATACTCTTCCATAATTACCTCCTACTCGAAACATATCTGATATTCCCTCAGTATAAGCCTTCATAGTCTAGCTTTCTATTTAACCTTAAACTCTTCTTCTTATTTTGAAGCCGATGTTAAATATGTTTTGTTCAGTTAGTTCCTATAGACTTGAACGCCTTTTTTAAAATATCATAGGATGGTTTTAATCTTTCGTGATAAGTGGGAACTTCCCATTCCTTCCAATTATAAAATTCCATATTGCTGTTAGCAGTAGTAACATCGTTTTTAATTAGTATTCCTCCTACATAAAGTCCTTTAATCTTAAAAGAATCTATTTTACCTTTTTCATAAAAATCACTTATAATCATTTTTTCTGAAGGATCCATAACATTTAAAAGTTGCCATGGTATTCTAATTTCTATTTTTTCCTTGTTTATTGCATAATCCGTTAATGAATTATAATCCTTATGATCAGGATTGCCATCTCCTAATACTAATTTTCCTGTTTCAAATTTTTCTAAAGGAAGTAATTTTTTATCTTGTGGCAAATATAATTCCTTGTTTAAACATAAGTATATAGGGTTAAAATTTCCATTATTCTTTTTTTCTAAAGCTTCATTTCTACCCATTATTTTTAGCTGGTTTGCATAGATATAGTAAAAAATATCATAATAGGAATCTACAACTATCTTTGAACCAGATTTTTTGTCTATTGAAATTACCATATCTGCTGGTCTTTTAAATTCTACATTATAATCATTATATTTCAAATTCCCGGAATTTGGTGTTATATCGATAGGAACAATTAATTTATCTTTTTCAAAATCAAATCCTTTTATATCTCCCATAATATAAAGATATTTTTCGTCACTTTTAACATATAGTTTCATGTTATCTGTCTCTGTTAAAGGCTTTTCATTCTTCCATTCAGAAACATCTCCATCTACATAACATACGCTTTTATCTTTTCCAGGATCAAAAGCTAGAATACCAAATTCTTGCTCATTAGTTTGAGGATTAGACCAATAAGGTCTTTTATCTGGTAGATCTAAATCCATTGTATTCCAAGTCCTTTTAAACCATTCATCCTGCCAGGTAAAAACTAGACCACCAGCATAACCTTCCTCGTAGATATCCTGTAACATAGCTGCATTCATTTCACCTTGACTTCTCTCGTCTACATTTCCTTGATTATATCCCATATAAATATTTTTGTGTGCTATACCTCTTGCTGCTGGTATTCCAAATTCTGCCACCAAAACTGGTACTGTGTGCTCTTTTATTAAGTCCTTTAAGTAAGCCTTGTAGGTATTAATTTTTCCACTCTTATCCTTATATGAAGCATACTCATGTTGATAATTCATAAAGTCAGGATAGTACGGATATATATGATAAGATGCGAAGAGTCCAGGTTTGAAGGAACCTTTTTTCTTTATATGCTCCGTGTTTACTTCGACCATATCTTCTTCTTTTAAGGGTTCATTTTGATGTTTTAATAGATCTGTAGTTGGCCAATTTGTAAAGCTTAATGGTCTCTGCATCCCATATTTTTCAGTTTCATACTCTATCGCATAGTCTCCCACTTCACTTAAAAATACTTCAAAAGGCGAAGCATTTTCAGTATATAAATATTTACCATTAAAACCATTTACCCTAGCATTAATCTTATTTGTGTTGTCTACAAGATTTGGATCCCATTCTATTCCTAAAATCCAACCCATTACATAAGGTGATATGTCCTTTGTATAAACACCACTAGCATGACCTTTTTTGAAAGGAAGTTTTGCATTTCCATGTATTATATCAGTTAGTGTCTTTATATCTTCTTTAAACGCATCCTTGATTATGGCGTTATAAGCATCTTTATACTTAGATATATCTTCCTCATTGACCCATACACCTTGAAAAATATATATAGGTTTCAATGATTTTTGGTTGTATTCATATAAAGCATCATAGAACTCTGGTTTAAGTATTGTATATACTCTTATTGAGTCTGCATTCATTTTTCCAATTTCCTTAAACCATCTCAAATAGTCGTCTTTTGTTATAGCTAATTCTCCAGGGAATGCACCTGGTTTGGCCGCTCCTATATTTAATCCTTTAACAAACGATTTTTCCCACTTTCCATATCTATATATATAGAATGACTTGTTGTCAACCTTAGAAATGTAAGATATTCCATCGTTTTTATATGCTGATATTTTATTTCTAACTAAAAATAAAAACTTATAACTTAAAAATCCCGATAAAATAATAATTGTGCAGAGTACTACAAATTTTTTCAACGCCTGTCCACTCTCCCTGACTTCTATCAAAAATAATCTTTATCTTAGCTTATGCAACAATAACTAAAAGTAAACATTTAATCTTAGAAGAATAAAAAATAGATTTCTCTTTTTCAAATATATTATTTATAATAACAAAAATTATAGAACTTGTGCACAATTTTGTCACTAAAAGTTGTCTATAACACATTTTTCTCCTGCTATAGATAATATTCCTCTTATTTCTCCAACATTTTCTTCATTAGTCAATACAATCAAATAATCACCTGCATAAATAGCAGTATTACCTTTAGGTATAATTTCTTTTTCCCCTCGTTTTATAGCCACTAACAGACATTCTTTGGGCCACACAAATTGCTTTACCTTCTTTCCTTCAAGGCAACTCCCATGATGAATTATAATTTCTAAAAGCTCTTTGGCATGGCATCCACCTTCTTCCACCTTATCATTACTTCGTTTTAAAATTCTTTCCAATAAAGCCTCGTATATAGGCTTTGATCCCAATATATCTGCTACAATGTAAGCACTAATACATACTACAGTTAGGGATAGTAGGTGAGTAAAGGAACCTGTCATTTCAGTTATTAAAATACTGCCTGTAATTGGTGCTCTAACAATAGCAGTAAAGTATCCTGCCATCCCAAGTATAATGAAGTTATTTATATAATTAGGATTAAACTGCAGTACAGAAACCATAGTTCTTCCATATATTGCTCCTATTAAAGCCCCAAGGACTAACAATGGAAAGAATATTCCTCCTGGTGCACCACAACCGAAACTTAACATTGAAAATATAAATTTTACTAGTAATAAAACAAGTAAAAACTTGATTGCTATGGGTTCATTAATTATAGAATTAACTAACTCATGCCCACCACCTAATACCTGCGGTAGGATTAATCCTAATACCCCTGCTAAAGCAAAGGGAATCATTGGCCTAAATTGTACTTTTAACCACTTTTGCTTTATATACAAATCCTGAGTCGCTAGTATTGTATGGTTGTAAAATGCCCCAAGAATCCCCAGTAATACACCTAATATAATTAAGAATGCGTAGTACTTTAAAGGAATTGGTGACATATTTCTGAATTGAAACACTGGTTTTAATCCGAAAAATTCCTTTGATACAAAATCCGCTGTAACAGAAGCTGAAGTTGCCGAAATCAATACTAATGGAGAGAAATTTTTATGTACCTCCTCTAAAGCGAAAATAACTCCTGCTAATGGAGCATTAAAAGCAGCAGCTAGCCCCGCACTAGCACCACTAGTGATAAGGTACTTTTCTTCAATCTTTATCCTTTTAAATATTTTACTAACTCCTTGTCCAACAGAAGCTCCTAGCTGTATAGAAGGACCTTCTCTTCCAAGAGATAAGCCAGCACCAATAGCTATAACTCCACCAATAAATTTTTTAATAATTACTTTCCACCAAGTTGCACTAAGCCGACCTAATAAAATGCCTTCTACCTGAGGAATTCCACTTCCACTAATCATAGGTTCATTTTTAATCATAGTTCCTACAATGTAAGCTCCAGCTAGTAATATAATAATCCAAAAAGGTATAAACCAATTATTATGTACTTGGAATTGATATATTTTTTTAGCTAGTTCTTCTACACATTGCAGTGCTAACCTGTAAAATACAACTAGAAGTCCAGCTAATGCCCCAACTATAATTCCCTCTAGCACTAGTTTAAATCGAAAGTTTCGCCAGTGATTTAACGTGTTGTACGTATTATGTCTATTTTTTTCATCCATTGACCTTCACCTCTGCTATACATATTAAACATAACATTTATTATAATGCTGTAAATAGTTTTAATCAACTTTAAGACAGCTGGAATAGAAACACTCCCCATTCCAGCTGCCAGTATTATTAACTTTAATATAGATTGATAATATATTATTAAACCGTCAATTAACAAGTGATTCTTTTTTCTCTTATATTAAATGAGTATTAAATTATTAATAGCATAGGCTATACCTGACTCATCATTAGACTTAGTTATATACTTTGCTAGTGATTTAGCTTCTTCAACTCCATTTTCCATTGCTATTGGCAACCCTGCATATTTAAGCATCTCTAAATCATTATAGTTATCCCCAAATGCAATTACTTCACTTAAATCTATATCTAGCCTCTCAGATAGAAGTTTTAATGCATTTCCTTTGGTAATATCAGAAGCCATAATATCTAAGAGTCCACTTGCAGAGCTAACTACTGTAAGATTTTCAAATTCAGAAAAATAATTCTCATATGGCTCAACTTCTTCATGTCCATTACAGACAAACAGAATCTTTAAGACATCTATTTTGTCAATCCTGTCGATTACTTCATTATCAACATATTTAATAGGTATTTGAAGTTCTTCCGAGAATGACTTGTTAAGTTTTTCATATCTTCTTGCAATAGGATTGTCTTCAGTACTATATACCCTATCTACGGTATAAATTAAAAATTTAATATTACTTTCTCTACAATAACTTACAATTTCCCTTACTCTATTTTTATCAATTACCTTTGAATAGATTATTTCTCCTGTTGATATGTTTCTAATTAGTCCTCCATTACAAGATATCACATGCCCTTTTAAGCCTAACTGTTTTATAAAGTTCTTTACCATAAGATCAACTCTTCCAGAAGCAATAACTACTTCTACACCCTTTTCCTGAAGGTTTTTTAATGCAGTTTCGTTTTCTTTTGATATTATACCATCTGAATTTAACAAAGTTCCATCCATGTCGCACAAACAAAGCTTATATTTGATCATATGTATCTCTCCTTTTCATATTTCTATTATGTTTATTATTTTAAGTTTTATAATACATTATAATTAGCTTTATTGTCCAACACATAGCATTAATAATGTATTTATTTGTAAAAGTATAGTATAATTGTGTTATTATTAACAAGGATATTATTTATATTTTAAGGAGGACAAGTAGATGAAATCTATTAAATATCAATTGATTTTTGTAGCAGTTTTATTAGTACTGGTTCCGGTTATAATTACTAACACTGTGTATTCATATTATTTTTCTAACAATATTAAGGCATATATAATAGACAGTAACAAAAAACTCACTTCAACAATAGCTCAAGGTGTTAAAGATTTCATTGATAAATCATACACTCTAACAGAGCAAATCTCTGAAGACAAGACAACCATTGACTTCAATCCAGAGAATCAAAATCAGATGCTAAAAAAATGCGTATCCAATAATCCTTATTTTGATTTACTTTACATACAAAGGGCAGATGGAAATCAAACCGCTCGTTCATCAGGTGAACTCGGTAATAGAGCTAACAGATGGTGGTTCGCACAAATGATGAGTGATAAAAAATCCTTTGTCAGTAATTCTTACTATTCTGTAAGCGGTAATACTGCAGTAACATCCATATTTCACCCTATTTTAGATAACAATTCTAATATAGTAGGAATATTTGGTGCTGATCTTAAATTAGACTCACTTCAAAAGCTTGTAGAGAAATATGGTAATGGAAATGATAACTACGCATTTGTCATTGATAGTGAAGGTGTCGTTATTGCTCACCCAGATAAAACTCAAGTCTCAGAGTTATATAACTACAAAACTCTGAAGAAAACAGTTCTAGTTAAAGATGCAGCAGGTAACGCAGTTAATGACGAAAAAGGAAACCAAAAAACTCAGCTAGAAGATATAAAAATTCCGGTAAAGCTTAAAGATATTACTGAAAAAGCACTTAAAGGTGAATCAGGAGTTGCTGAATATACAGATAATAATAATGTAGATATTCTAAGTGCTTACACCCCAATAACTCTTCCTGGTCAGTCACAAAGTTGGGCTGTAATAACAATACAAAATAAAGCCACGTCGATGGCAGTAATAAAAACCACCCAAATAAGAAATATAGGTATTGCCTCATTAATATTACTATTAGTTGGTATTTTTATATACATCCTAGCTGGTACCTTTACAAAACCTATATTAAATTTAATGAATTTAATGAAAAAAGCTTCAGATGGAGATCTAATAGTACAAGCTAATTGCAATAGTAAAAATGAAGTTGGGAGTTTAAGCAACAACTTTAACCTTATGATTGCTGAAATACGTGGACTTATTTCAAGCATCCATGAGGCAGCAGGCCTTGTAGCTAATTCATCTCTCTCTCTAGTTAGCACAACCACAGAAACAGCAAAATGTATAGAGCAAATATCAAACAATATTTCAGAGGTTGCAATAAGTGCTGAGAATCAGGCTTCAAGTGTTTTAATTGGACTTGAAACAACCACAAAATTATCAAGAGAAATTTCTATAATGACAGCCTATATGAATGAAGGAAAAATTTCTGCAAATACTGTATATGCTGTTAGCAGTAAAGGTGTTGAAGTTATTCACTCCTTAGAAAATGTAACTGATGAAAATAACAAGCTTATTAGTCGCGTGGCGGAGATTATTAACGCCCTAGATGAAAAAGCCAATACAATAGGAAACATAGCAGATACCATAACCTCAATTTCCGAACAAACAAATCTTCTTGCACTAAATGCTGCTATAGAAGCGGCACGAGCTGGAGAATCTGGAAAAGGATTTGCGGTGGTTGCAGATGAGGTCAGAAAACTATCCGAAGGAACTGCTATTTCAAGCAGTAATGTAAAAGAGCTTATCGACACAGTTCAAAAAGATATAAGAATTGCCAAAAATACTATACAAAGTGCTGAACAGATAGTTACTAAGCATGATGATGCTGTAAGATATACTAGGGATAAATTCAACGAGATATCCTCTAATATTCAAGATGTTGTGAATAAAATCAATACAACCTCTCAAAGTCTTGATAGTGTTATTATCAGTAGGGATCAACTTTTATCGGTGATTGATACAGTATCAAAAGCTTCAAACGATATGGCTATGTCTTCTCAGCAAGTTTCCGCTATAACAGAGGAACAGAATGCCTCTGTTGAGGAAATAAGCAGTCTCGCTGAGGAACTTAATAATATGGCTGGAAAGCTTGAATCATCAATAAAAACATTTAAAATAGAATAAAAAGATATATTAATAAGGAGTCGACTCTAGTCAACTCCTTATTAATATATTTAATTTCTTCTTTTTATGTTTTTTTGGTTTTTTGTATTCTTTTGATTTTTTGTGTTCTTTTGGTTTATTATGTTCTTTATGTTTACATATGTGCTAAAACACACAGCTATCATGGCTATAAGATTAATTATAATTCCAAAGGTGCTCAATTTACCACCTGCTGAAATAAATCCATAAACTATAAAAGCCGCAACTACAATGTTGATTAGTATTGAAACTTTATCCTTCATGAAACTTCCTCCTAACTTTAATCTATTATTTTAAAATTTTACTACTCGGAATATGTATCTTATTATTCTCCTCACCATTAGCATTAGACAACCTAATTACATTACTCTGTTGAGGGGCTTCTTCATAAGACATCCATAATTTAAAACCTTTAGAATTTTTAATTTCATCTGTTCCTATTTTCTGTTCACCATCATAATATCTTAAATATAATGTTCTATAAGTATCACCCATTAACTTAAGTTCATCAACCGTATAAAAGTCCGTAATTGCTAATCTGGAAACTATTCTTGAGTATAACCTATCTCCGTAAAATTTTCTAGAATGTTCTTTAAAATTATTGAGATTTTTATCTACTACTCCTATTTCCTTGGACCAATTCTCTACATCAACACTAGCTGTATTATAATCGAAACCCTTCTCTTTTGAATACTTAAGGATACCATATTTTTGTGGATACACACCAATGCAGCCTGTTGCGATGTCATTAATAGTTTTTTCATTACTTTTGTATGATTTTATGTCCTGTAGATGAATATGTCCTGTTAAAGCTAAGTTTATTCCACATTGCTCAAACAACTGAATAACCTCTTTATTGTTGTTTAATGTGTAGCCTTGCTTTACTGTATCGCTATGATCTAATAAGTTGTGGTGCATTACTGGTATAAGCTGCACCCCCTTCGATTTTGCAAGATCGCTACATTGTTTTATCCAATCAAGGGTTTCAGGTGGAATTCTACCATCTATTTGCGGAACACCTCTGATTATATTATTGTTATATTGAGCAGTATCAAGCATTAATAGCCATACATCCTCTGAAGGTGCGGCAAGATAGCTTAAGGTAGTTTTGTCCCTTGAGATTGCTCCTTTATAACCAAAGTCTTGATAAATTTCACTAAAATCTTTCTCGCTTATGTAATCAACTTTATACTGCTTATCGCCTTCAAACCGCCTTGCATATGGGTTAAGTATATCATGATTTCCTGGAATAACATAAACAGAAGTACCTGTCTTTTCAATTTCCTTTAGTAATTTTGCAAATTCTAAGTGACTTTCTTTCTCACCATTGCTAGTTAAATCTCCACTAATAATAAGAACATTCGGTTTTTTCTTCTTAATATCACTGGCAAAAGCTTTCATTATTTCATCAATGTAGTTTAACTCTTTTCCATCACCATTGTTAACAAATTTTTGAAACGCCTCCCCATTATCTGTTAATTTTTTTGCCAAGTAGTGAGTATCAGTTGCTACAAAAAAGGTAATTTCTTTTCCTGAACTAATTTTAGATTCTTTTGTGTCATTACATCCTGTTAGATAAAATGCAAAAGCTATAAACATAATTACTACAATTTTTTTCATATATAACCTCACAATCTTGTCCTATCTCAATCTAATTTAAAATGCAACATTGAACTAATGCAGAAATACATATCTTTTTGGCGGCCTAGAATCATTTGACTAAGTTACCACTTAATGCCTAAATTTATATAAATTACAAAAGAGAAGGTATGCTACCTTCTCTTACTACTATGCCTCATAACCTTTTTAACATTTCAAATTATGTAAGATGAAATACCTATTTAATCCACTTTCTAAGTTCGTTTAAATCAGGTTCTTCATCAAAAATTAGTTTTTCTCCGTTGTTAATTGATATAAATGGTATTCCAACTCTTCCCATCTTTTTGATTTCATCGAATTCAGATCTATTATCTCTGAACTTTAGATACATCTTCAAGGCAAGCATGCTTTCAGTAATATCTACAAAAGCAAACTTAATATTATTTTCAGAAAGAAACTCTTTCATAGGTTGACAATCTGGTCAATACTTACTGCCAAAAACAATTATTTTTTCCATAATCATATTCCTCCATTAGCTTAAATAAAAATTTAAATACTTCAAGATGTTTAACTATTACTTTTACTTATACATCTTTATTACATTATAAATTATATTTATATATTATTCCATGTAAATATTTAGTTAACAGATATACTTTTACACATATCATTGTAAATATTTAGTTAACAGATATACTTTTACACATATCATTCTAAAAAGCCGTGCTAGTTACAAACCAGCACGACTTATAATTACGTTATGGAGCGGGTGAAGGGAATCGAACCCTCGTAACTAGCTTGGGAAGCTAGCACTCTGCCATTGAGTTACACCCGCAAATATAAGTTTTATTATTTTTTATAAATTATTTCAAAACATATCTGGAGCGGAAGACGTGATTCGAACCCGCGACGTTCACCTTGGCAAGGTGACACTCTACCACTGAGCCACTCCCGCCTACAATCAATATTTTACCAATTTGAACAAAATATAGTTTAACATTGCATTTCATCTGATTAAAATATGTAGCTAAAGCTTTGATTTTTCATTAAATTCTCTAGCTTTTACACAAAGACACGCTTGGATGAGTGTGTGAAGAAAAAGAACTCTAGCAACCTATAATAATTTGCTAGAGCTCTAAATAGGAATTAAACTGTATCATCTTGTACTAAAACTTTTTTCTACTAATAATCTTGCTACCTATAACACAGATACTGATTATTAATGGATATAGCATTGCCCACCCTGCAAAAATAAATATAATAATTGTCGCGATTAAGGATATAATGCTAATTATAAATTTTTTCTTATCATCTCTTAGAAGTACCACTCCCGCTGCACACCCAGCTAAATATGTGAGTATAAATGTTGCATTAGGAAGTTGTATTAAATTAGTAAAAGATATAACTTTTAAAGAGTACAATACAATTACTAAAGTAAAGCATAAACTTAGAAAAAGAAGTCCACCTACTGGTGTATTGTACTTTTTTGAAACATATCCAAGAGCCTTAGGTGCTTCCCCACTTTTGGATAAAGAAAAAGCCAACCTCGATGCAGCCCCAACATAAGCTATTACCGTAGCAGTACATATTAGTAAGCTTGTAATACCCACTATTATAGCTCCAGAAGAGCCGAAAATTCTGCGTATTACAATAACTAAGGGTGCTTGCGAACCTTCTCCATAACTGTTAGTTCCTACAGTGGCTAATGCAGTCATAAAATAAAGAATTCCCACAATAATTGCAGATATTATTGTAGCCCTTATAACATCCTTTTCTGGGTTAACAAACTCTTCAGATAAATGTGATACAGCTTCCCAACCAATAAAACACCAAAATAGAATTGTTGATGCCCTTCCTACACTTGTAATTCCGTTTGGCATAAAAGGAACAAAATTTGCTATCTTTATGTTGGGGATAGATCCAATTACGGCTAGAACAAGCACCAGTATAATACTAATCACAACAGCTAGCTGAACACCTCCAGCAACATCCATACCAATAGCATTAATAATTAGTGCGATTACAAGCATAATTACAGCAATAATAATCGTCCAATTTTCGCTTAAGCCAAGCGCTAAACTCAAATAACCAGCACCAGTTATAGATGCTATAGGCGCTCCGATTGGTACAGACATTAGAAAAAACCATCCTATAATTGCCCCAATTCTATCACCAAAGGCTTTAGTTACAAAGTATGATACTCCTCCTGAGCTAGGGTACTTTCGTGATAGAAAACCCATACAAAGTGCAAGTGGAAGTACTAAAATCATCATACCTCCCCAGGCTATGATAGATGCTGGCCCTGCAATATCTGCGGCAAGTCCAGGGATTATTAGTATACCAGAACCTAATACTGCTCCAATATAAAGTGCTACTGCCTGAGGCAGCTTAATGGTCGCTTTAAAATTATTACTCATATTAAAACCTCTTTTCATTGTTAATTAAATTTCTTCATTTCAGATTAAACTTCTGATATAATAAATTATATTCACGAACTGTTATTGCTGAAAGTGACAAATCTATTAATATTTATGAGGTCAGTTTGGAGGTAAAAATGCTAGAATTAAATCCAATGTTACAAAAAGACTCAGAATTACCTATGTATTGTCAATTATATAGATATATAAGAGAAGAAATAAAATCCGGTCAGATATCATTTGGTACTCGTCTTCCTTCTATACGACAACTCTCACAAAATTTAATGATAAGTAAAAATACCGTAGAAAGCGCTTATGAGCAACTAATGGATGAAGGTTATATTGAGAGCAGGCCTAGAAGTGGTTTATATGTAGTTGAAATCGAAAAAGGGTTCAGTTATGAAAAGACTACTCCTATTAATACAAATAAAGAAGTACAATCTGAACTACAGCTTAAATATGAATATGATTTCGATCCTAACTTTGTAGATTTAGAAAATTTTCCATTTTCGGTATGGAAAAGGCTTATTGGTGAATGCTTAAACCCTGATAGAGTTGATTTATTTAAATATGATGACACTAGAGGAAATGTAAAACTTAGTAAAGAAATTTCTAAGTACTTACGTCATAGTAGAGGTGTGTACTGTAGCGAAGAACAAATAGTTATTGGATCCACTAATCAACATCTTGTAAGCATCTTGTGCCAGTTGGTTGGTTTGAAAAAAATTAAAGTTGCCATAGAAGATCCTGGCTGCATTGAGATGAAGTCAATATTTAAAAATCTTGGCTTTGATGTAGTAGGAATTCCAGTAGAAAAGGATGGAATCAGCATAGAGAAGCTAAAGGCTACCGGGGCGAAAATTGTATATATTACTCCATCTAAACAATTCCCATGTGGAGTGATTATGCCTATTAACAAAAGATTAAAGCTACTTAAATGGGCTGAAGATGAGAATGCCCTAATAATTGAGGGTGATTATGATGGTGAGTTCAGATATCACGGTAAACCAATTCCAGCTCTACAAGGCTTATCAAACTCCGATAATGTAATTTATCTCAGCACATTTTCAAAATATCTTCTACCTTCTATATGTATTAGCTATATGGTACTTCCAGAAAAATTACTAAATATGTATAACCAAGAATACCATTTTTACGAACAATCTGTTTCAAGACTTAATCAGCAAATACTCCAGCAGTTTATGGAAAGAGGACATTGGGAAAGCCATATAAGAAAAATGAGAAACATATACAGCAAAAAGCATACTATACTTGTTGATTCAATAAATCGTTATATGGATAATCGTATAAATATTGTTGGAAGAGATGCTGGATTACACATTCTTATTGAAGTTAATAATGGAATGAGTGAACAGTTGATTATCGATTCTGCTGCTGATCTCGGAGTTAAAGTCTACCCTTATTCAACCTATTTATATAATACAGATAACTATCTAATTCCTAGAATAATACTTGGTTTTGGCGGCCTAAATGGAAACTCTATTGTATCTGGAATTAAATTATTGAGTGAGGCGTGGTCGTTGTCAATCAACAATTAGACTAAAATTTTCAATTTTGAGCAAGCCACTTTTACTGGATGCAATTAGTATAAGGTCACAATTCTTGAATAAATTATAAATATGATAAAACCCTTGAAAAATCAAGGGTTTTATCATATTTCCTATAAATTATCAGCCATCGGTATTATTATTTACTAGTTTTGTGTTTTTATAAAGTAATCTTCTTTATTTCTCAAATACCCGACTTTATTTGTTATATACTTACTTTTTGTAAACTACTCCCCCAGTTGCTTGGTGAGTTGCAGTTACTGTTACTTCACATATTTGGACATGTTCTGGTACAGAAGCAGCATACAACACAATATCTGCAATATCTTCTGCTGTTAAAGGTTTAATTCCTTGATAAACTTTAGCAGCTTTGTCCTCATCCCCATGGAATCTAACTACACTAAAGTTTGTCTCTACCATACCTGGTTGTATATTAGTTACTCTTATAGGAGTATGAGCTATATCCATTCTTAGTCCATCACTTATAAATTTGACCGCGGCTTTACTCGCACAGTAAACCGCTCCACCTGGATATGCATGAATACCAGCTACTGATCCTAAATTTATAACCTGACCTTTTTGATTTTCTACCATTGTTGGCACTACTTTTCTAGTTAAATACAAAAGCCCTTTTATATTTGTATCTATCATTATATCAAAGTCATCTAGGTCCCCTTCTTGTACTTTATCAAATCCTAAAGCAAGTCCAGCATTGTTTACTAATACATCAATATTTCTTAATTCTTTTGGTATACTATTGAAAACTTCATCTACAGCTTTTCTATCTCTTACATCTAGTTCATATGTATAAACGTTTACACCATATTCTCTTTCTAATTCATTTTTTAAAGAACCTAGCTTTTCCATGTTTCTTGCACAAAGTAAAAGTGTAGCACCTTCCTTTGCAAATTTTTTTGCTATAGCTTCACCTATACCGCTACTAGCTCCACTTATAAATACAATTTTATTCTTAATCATAAATACACCTCATTTTTATTTTATATTTAAAATAGTATACTATTTTTATACAATTTCATACTGTGGACCATTTATAACTATCTCCAACTCATTTCTAAGGTCTCTATATAAATTTTCACCTTTTTCATTTTTTTTATTAATAATTTTAACTTTAGGTCTTAGCGTAAAATTTGGATATACCTCTTCAACTACCGCAATTTCTCCATTACTTAGTTTAACTATAGTTCCTTCAGGATAAGGAACTATGGACTTACTAAAAGCTTTAACCACCTCATAATCAAACTGTGTTTGTCCATTTGCCATAATATATTCTACTGCATCATTTGGACTCATAGCCTTTCTGTATGGACGATCTGACGTTAGGGCATCATACACATCTGCAACAGCCACTATCTTTGCTAATTCATTTATTTCATTAGTTTTTCTCTTTTCTGGATATCCTTTTCCATCTTCTCTCTCGTGGTGTTCAAGGGCTATAATTCTAGAACTTGCTGATACATCAACACTACCTTTTAAGAAATCATATCCCATTTCTGTATGTTTCTTCACAATGTTATTTTCCTCTTCTGTTAACTTATCACTTTTCTGCAATATCTCAATCGGTATAAGTGCCTTGCCAATATCATGAACCAATGCTCCTAAGCATAAATCGTATAATTTTTTCTTATCTAACTCTAATTGTATTCCTAGTACTAATGATAGAACAGCTACATTAACACTATGTTGATAAGTATAGCTATCCATACTTTTTATATCTACAATGTTTATTAAAACATTTTTTCTACCCAGGAGTTCTTCAGTAATCTCTTTTCCAAGTTCTCTAATAGATTGGAAATAGTTTTGTTTTTCAACTATAAGCTTTTTATCCTGAGTACTATTCTTTCCTGCATTCAAGTTAAACTTTTCAAAGCTATAAAAGGTCTCCTTTATAGTTTTAATTGCCTTCTGCCTTAATTCTGGTTTTATTATATCTTCTACTTCTTTTTCACTATACTGATCGTTTATATACATACAAAACATTCCAAGTAATTTTACTCTTTTAATGTAGTTTTCTGTGAGTTTTACACCTTCTCTTAGTAAAACCATTCCTCGATCATCATAAATAGTTTTGGCCAAAAAGCTACCTTCTTTAACATATTGTATTGGAACAAGTCTCATATGTTTCCCCCCCCTAACTTAAATGACTATTTCATCTTTCTTTTACAGAAATTCTTACAATAGTTATCGCCAACTTTTTCCACAAATAATATTATTTAAATTGCTCTTAATGAATACTTATCGTTGTAAAACAATATATCACTATTTTACACCATTAATTGTAATTTGTAACTAATATTCAATTTGCAGTTCAAATAATTTATCCGATGACTACCCGCTCTAATACTCCCTGTTCTTTAAACAGTACGTTTCGATCGGCTACGTCCCTGGATTGATTCAAGTTTCACTTTATCAAATAATAGGAAGTGAAATATTTATCTTGTTTAGTTCATTATAGGTTGGATTCAAAGATTATTAACATTAAAAAAGCTATAGACTTGAATAACTTATCACTTACTTTATTTATACTGCATATTAATACTATAAGGAGTGATTTACCATGCATCATAATAAAAATAAATTTAATTATAGAAATATGGTTGCTGGCATAAATACAAAGATTCCAATTAAAAATGGAAAGTTAGTTACTGCAATAAATTTTGATAATGCAGCTACTACTCCACCATTAAAATATGTTTTAGAAGAGGTATTAAGTTTTTCAAATTACTATTCTTCTATTCATAGGGGGACAGGTTTTAAATCTATCTTTTCATCTGAACTTTATGAGGATTCCAGAAGAATTATATGCGATTTTGTTCATTGTGATTATCATAAAAACACAGTGATTTATGTAAAGAATGCCACTGAGGCAATAAATAAGTTATCCTATTCTATTTCAAGCATATATAAAAATTGTGTAATTTTATCTACAAGAATGGAACACCATTCTAATGATTTACCTTGGAGAAACAAATTTAAAGTTGATTATATAGATGTAGATGAACTAGGAAAACTAAAAATTGAAGAGTTAAAAGGCATGCTAGAAAAGTATAATGGCAAGGTTAAACTTGTGTGTGTAACAGGTGCTTCTAATGTTACTGGATATAAAAACCCTATATATGAAATAGCCAAAATCTGCCATAACTATGATGCTAAGATACTAGTAGATGGCGCTCAGCTTGTGCCACACTTTCCAATTTATATGGAGTCCTCAAATAAAGAAGAATGTATTGATTTTCTTGCATTTTCATCTCACAAAATGTATGCACCTTTTGGGACTGGAGTTCTTATAGGACCTAAAGAAACCTTTATAGTTTCAGAACCAGACTATGTTGGTGGTGGTACTATAGATCTTGTAACAGATGACTATGTAACTTGGGCAAATCCACCAGATAAAAATGAAGCAGGTACCCCTAATATAATGGGTGTAATTGCATTAACTACTGCAATCAAAACTCTCCTACGTTTAGGAATGAAAAATATAGATAAACATGAAATGGATATTTATAATTATGCTTTAGCTGAACTAAAAAAAATTCCTGATATTAATATTTATTGTGATAGTTCTCATGATTGCAATAAAGTTGCTATATTACCATTTAATATAGAAGGCATTTACCATGAAGATACAGCTAGACTTTTATCTGAAATGTCTGGAATCGCAGTAAGAAGTGGCTGTTTTTGTGCACATCCGTATATTAGAAGACTACTTGGAATTTCACTTGAGGAAATGGAATATTACCAGAAAAATTTAGATTCTAGACGTCCTGGAATGGTCAGACTTAGTTTTAGTTTTTACAACACCTATAAAGAAGTTGATATACTAGTTAAAACACTAAAGAAGATTATAGAAAACAAATCTAATATCTTATAATAGATATAATCTAGGAAAATGTTAAAAATAGAAGTTATGGAAATTTTAACAATAAGGGTATACAGTCTTTATTAAATAATTGATTGTATACCTCTCTTCTATTACAATCGATTATGAATATAAACAGAACTCTTGATGTTTTTGACACTTAGCATTTCTTATCCAGAGACGTAGCCGTTCTTTACCCCTAGTGGGATTAGATCAGATAGTCATCGGATAAATATAAAAATCATATTGATGATTATACTAAGTAAGATAATATAATATAACTAAAAGTTTACTATAATACGATTCTATCTGGAGGTGCTTTAATGCAAAAGGCAGTTGAAATTCAAAGTAATGGTTTAACTTTAAGAGGTATGTTACATATTCCAGAAGGGATTACAGAAAAAATCCCTATGGTTTGCATTTTTCATGGCTTTACAGGAAATAAAATGGAGCCTCATTTTATTTTTGTAAAATTATCAAGAATGCTTGAGTCTAAAGGTATTGCAAGTGTTCGCTTCGATTTTTCTGGTAGTGGTGAAAGTGATGGGGATTTTATCAACATGACTATTTCTAAAGAACTAGAGGATGCAAAAGCTATTCTTAACTATGCTAAATCCCTTGATTTTGTTGATACAAATAAAATAGGAGCTGTAGGACTTAGCATGGGTGGGGCTGTTGCAAGTATGCTTGCTGGCGATTGCAGTGATGATATTCAAACTCTTTGTTTATGGGCTCCTGCCGGAAATATGGGAGAGCTAGTTACCCATGGCAGAACTGAAGATGATCTTAAAGAAATGCGTAAAGTTGGTTTTTGGGATGCCGGTGGTTTATTAGTTGGAACAGAATTTCTAGATGATGTACTAAGTTTGAATATTTTCGATAAAGCCTCTACCTACGATAAAAATGTGCTATTGTTACATGGTTCACTTGATCGCACTGTTCCTTCTAGTACTTCTGAAAGATATCTTGAAATTTATGGAGAAAAATCTGTACTACACATAGTTGAATGTGCTGATCATACCTTTAACCGTAAAGCTTGGGAAGATGAAATATTAGACTATACATTAGGTTTCTTAGAAGGAGAACTTATCACTAAATAAATCATTATTTAAAAAGGTGTAGATAAATTATTCATATCTCTTTTAAAAAATGCTAATAAAATATGCTGCTGTATTTTTCTAAAACTAGAGCTTAGAATACTCCTTTAAAGCCAATGTTTAGCACCTAACATTGGCTTTAAATTTCACTTAATTTCAATCTGCAGTTTATTGTCTTCCATATTATTATCTTTTAGCAAGCTATTAATATAACTCTTATAAAAATTTGAAGGACATTTACTCCACAATTTAAATCCTATAGAATTTTGTATCTCCTTTACATCGTTACTGTCCATTCCTTGAAAGGTTCTTTCATTTAATATAGTCATCGTTTCAGCCATAAGTTGTTTTTCTTCATCAGTATAGTTTTCAAAGTTCTTTAAGATATTCATTGCTCTAGTATAAGATTTATCATTAAAATATTTCCTTGAATATTTTCTAAAGTTGTTAAGATTAGGCTTCTCTGTGCCTACTTCTTTTGACCAGCTTTCTACATCCACTGTAGCTGAACTATATTGATATTTCTTTTCATGAGGTAAATATTTAAGTATACCATATTTTTGTGGATATACGCTTAATGAGCCTGTTACCACATCATATATCGTACTATCTGTTAAAGCAATCTTACTATCACTAGCTATATCCTGAAAGTGTATATGCCCACTAAGTACTAGGTTTAATCCATATTCCCTGAATTTCTCTAAAGCTTGCTTGTTATTATTTAATGTATATCCTTGATTTAAAGTTTCACTGTGGTCTATTAGATTATGATGCATTACTGTGATTATTTTAGCATTATTCTTCTTTGCGAGCTTACTGCACTCCCTTATCCACTCATAGGTTTCTGAACTAATTCTACCTGAATGCTCTGGAGACGTTCTTTTTTTATTATCACGATATTGATTCGCATCTAGCATAAGTAGCCATGTATATTTTGTAGGTGTTACTAAATAGCTTAAAGTATCCCTATCCTTGGAAATTGCTTCGTTGTATCCATAGTCTTTATATATTTCAGAGAACTCTTTATCATTTATTGAATCTACACTATACTTCTTATCTTCTTTAAAGCCACTTGCCCAAGGATTTAAAATATCATGGTTTCCTGGGATTACATATACAGCTGTGCCTAGACTCTCTATTTGTTTTAATTTTTGGGCAAAGGCTAAATGACTTTCCTTTTCTCCATTATGTGTTAAATCACCGCTTATAATAAGAAATTCTGGCTTATTATACCTAATTTGATTTATAAATGCATCTGTTATTTCCTCTATATAATTTAACTGTTTTGCATCTGCCTTTTTTAAGTATTCACTGAAAGCTTCCCCATAATCATTTACTTTTGGTGATAAATAATGAATATCAGT
Organism: Clostridium sp. CS1-1; assembly: GCF_056135525.1. Classification (NCBI taxonomy): domain Bacteria; kingdom Bacillati; phylum Bacillota; class Clostridia; order Eubacteriales; family Clostridiaceae; genus Clostridium; species Clostridium sp. CS1-1. Next base: position 2,982,144 of record NZ_CM148680.1, read on the forward strand.
AGCTATAAAAAAGGTAGCTTCGTTATTACTATGATTAGCTGGTAATTCTTTAAAATCAATTCCCTCTACAAATTCTTCTCTAAATATAAAGCACAATAAAAACACTATAACTAAAATCTTAAGCAAGTTTCTTTTATTTTTCATAATTTCACCTACCTGTAACAAACTTTTTTTGCTTTTCTACCTATTATACTTAGAAAAGCAATTCTATCTCTTATTAATAATAATTATTATATTCTTATTATATTTATTCGATAAATATTTGCTATTAATATTTTTTATCAGACAACTTAAAATTATTCCTTTTTCTTAACCTAAGCAATTCAAAATGTAATAATCCATTCTGTAGAAATAATATATTTGCTTTTGAATACTACCCAAAAAGTAACTTATTGACTTTGGTTATAAAAAACTGTATTCTTAGATGGAGTTAAGCTTTGAGGCCATATTGCATATATTTATATAATAGTATTTCTACATTATTAATTGCTACTTCAGAATCATGGTGTCCCCATGATTTTTTAATTGTAAAAATAACTTGTTTTCGGAAAGGAGAAACCTTAGAATGAAAAGAATTTTTAAATATGTTTTAAAATATAAAACCTTTATTATAATTCCTACTATAGCAATGCTTCTGGCAATATTTCTTGATATGTTTAATCCATACCTACAAAAATTAATAACTGACAGAGTATTCATAGAAGGTGAAAATAACCTGTTATGGCCTATACTCTTTGGCTTTATTGGAATTACGATTTGTAGAGCTGTACTTGGTTATGCTAAAGAATATCTTTTCGATGTACTGTCAGTAAAAATTAGTATAGATCTAAAGAAAGACTTATTCGATCACATTCAAAGTCTTCCTTTTAATTACTTCGACAACATGAATACGGGAGAGCTTATGTCAAGAATTGGTGAGGATGTAGATAATATTTGGAGAAGTATATCTTTTGCAGTAAGATTATTTATCGAAAATCTCCTTTACTTCATAATTACCTCATCAATATTATTTTTCTTAAATTGGAAGCTTACTCTCGTATGTCTAATAAGTATGCCCCCTATAGCTTATTTAGCTTTAAAGTTTGAAAAAAAGATAGGAGAATCCTATGGTAAATTAAGCGATCAGGGTGTACTTTTAAACACAGCAGCTCAGGAAAATATAGCTGGAGTTAGACTGGTTAAAGCCTTCGCCAGGGAAAAGCATGAGATATTAAAGTTCCTAAAACTTAATAAAGAAAACTTTAACTTAAGTATGGAACAAAATAAAATAATGGCAACCTATTTTCCTCCTATCGATTTTTTCACTAATATATCTATGGTATTTCTAGTAGTGCTTGGTGGAACGTTTGTAATGAAAAATACTATGTCAATAGGTACTCTAGTGGCGTTTAGCGGGTATATATGGATGCTAATTTGGCCTATGAGAATGCTTGGCTGGCTTACAAATTTAATATCACAGGCTAGTGCCTCTACTAAAAAAATAATGAATATTTTTAATATAGAACCAGAAATTAAGGATAGTGAAAATTCATATAATCTTTCTAAGATAAATGGAGATATAGATTTTAAGAATGTATCTTTTAAATATAAAGATGAATATGTGTTAAGAGATGTAAATTTGAAGGTTGAGGCAGGAAGCACTGTTGCTATTATGGGAACGACCGGCTCTGGTAAATCTTCTATTATAAATCTTATTGGAAGATACTATGATGTAACTGAAGGTGCTGTGTATGTTGATGGCTATGATGTTAAAGAAGTTAGCCTTAAAGATTTAAGAAGTAAAATGTCCATAGTTCCTCAAGATACCTTCCTGTTCTCTGCTAGTATTGAGGAAAACATACGCTTCGGTAAAGAAGATGCTACTTTGGACCAAATAAAAGAAGCCTGTGAGCTAGCCTGTGCCAATGAATTTATCCAGGAATTAGATGATAAATACGATACAGTAATTGGCGAACGTGGTGTAGGTCTATCAGGCGGTCAAAAACAAAGGCTTTCTATTGCAAGAGCACTTATAAGGGAGGCAAGTATTCTAATTCTTGATGATGCTACTTCTGCTCTAGATATGGAAACGGAATATAGACTTCTTAAAAACTTGAACGAAAAACATAAACAAGCTACCACCTTTATAATAGCTCATAGAATCTCGGCAGTTAAAAATGCAGATCAAATAATCTATATTGAAAATGGTAGTGTTTTGGAAAATGGTACTCATGAAGAGCTTCTTTCAAAGAAAGGCAAATACTACGAAGTATACTGCGAACAATTTAAAGATTTTGATAACCTAAATGAGGAGGTGGTATAATGGCTAGAAATACCGTTAAACAGGATGAAGATATAAAGGTGCTATCTAACTCTGAAGTTATAAAAAGATTATTTAGCTATCTAAAATCCTATAAGTTAAAGGTATTTATCGTTTTGCTACTTCTAATATTTGTAATGGTAGTAGAACTTATGAATCCTTACTTATTAAAAGTGGCCATAGATAAAAATGTTAAAAATAACGATTTAAATGGTCTTTTAATGATTGGAGTATTTATGATAGTCCTAAACCTTCTATCAATGCTTGCTTCAAGACTACGAACCATAAAAATGGCTTCTGTTACTAATGATATACTTTTAAATATAAGACATGAGCTTTATACCCACATACAGAAGTTATCTTTTTCCTTTTTCGATAATAGACCTGTAGGTAAGATACTTGCGAGAGTTATTGGTGATGTCAACTCTCTTCAAGATTTGTTTAATAATAGTGTAACTAACTTTATCCCGCAACTCTTAACCATTATCTGTGTTGGGTTTATGATGTTTTATTTAAATGCTCAATTAGCTCTAGCTTCTGTGATTTTACTGCCTATACTTGGTGCCATAATGTTTGCTGTACAGGCATTTTCAGCAAAAAGGTGGCAAAATTTCAGAAGAAAACGCTCTAATTTTAATGCCTATACTCACGAAGATTTTTCAGGTATAAAAGTAGTTCAAGCTTTTGCTAACGAAAATAAAACCTCTAATACATTTAAGGATCTAGTTAAAGATATGATGAACGCCTTTCTAAGTGCGTTAAGACTTAATGACCTATTTTGGCCTTTAGTAGATACCTCTTGGGGTTTTGGTGTGGTTATACTTTACTGGTATAGTGCAAAACTAATTGGTGCTGGTAATGTAACCATGGGTACTATCATTGCCTTTACCCTTTATATTGGTATGTTTTGGAGACCAATTCTCGAAATAAGTAATTTTTACAATACCTTAGTAATGAATTTTTCAGCTGCTGAAAGAATATTCGAAGTCATGGATATCAAGCCAGATATTGTAAATATAAATAATTCAGTCAAAATGCCTAAAATTAAAGGACAAGTAGAATTTAAGAACATTACTTTTGGCTATGAGGATGGCACTGTAGTCTTAGATAATGTAAACTTTAAGGTTAACCCTGGTGAAACAGTGGCACTAGTTGGTGCAACAGGTTCTGGAAAAACAACTATTGTCAACCTTATTAGTCGTTTCTATGACACTCAAAAAGGAGAAGTTTTAATAGATGGAAAAAATGTCAAAAAGGTGGAGCTTGAGTCTTTAAGAAGTCAAATGGGCATAATGCTTCAGGACACCTTCCTCTTCTCCACAACTATTAAAGAAAATATAAGATACGGTAGACTTGACGCTACTGACGAGGAAGTCATCGCTGCTGCTAAAGCTGTCAGCGCTCATGATTTTATAATGAGTCTTGAAAAAGGTTATGACACAGAAGTTAATGAAAGAGGCTCAAGACTATCCGTTGGACAAAGACAACTTATATCCTTTGCAAGGGCACTACTTGCAAACCCTAGAATATTAATACTTGATGAAGCAACTTCAAATATTGATACTCAAACTGAGAAACTTGTACAGAATGGTATTCAAAAATTACTTCATGGAAGGACTTCTTTCGTTATAGCTCACAGACTTTCAACCATTAGGGATTCCAGCAAAATAATGGTAGTTAATGACGGTAATATAGTTGAAACAGGAACACATGACGAACTTATTAATTTAAAAGGACATTATTATAGTTTGTATATATCCCAATACAAGTTTCTTAGCGAAGGAGCTTAATAATATGATTTTGAGGAGGTGATACTTGATCACCTCCTCTATATTAATAAATATAATTTCCTTTTTTTCTTCTATCTCTCTTAGTTTCATACATTAACTTGTCTGCTTTTGCCATTAATTCGTTAACACTTACTGGACTTTCGGGATCAAAATATGCCGCACCTACACTCATTGAAATGTTAAAACTATACTCTTTTCTATCATTAAATTCCTTTTGCTTTTCTAACAGACTTTCTATAAATTTATAGGAGTCATGCTCACTTACATTCATGGCTAAAACGGCAAATTCGTCACCGCCTATCCTTGCAACAACGTCATTTTCACCAAAAGTAGACTTTAAAATATTTGAGACACTAACAATTGCATTATCTCCTTCGTTATGTGATAACGTATCGTTAATAAACTTCATTCCATCAATATCAATGAAAAATAACAATACACCTCTCTTGTTACGTTTAGCAACCCGAATTTTATGCTCCACTAAACTAAAAAAACCTCTTCTGTTGTATAATGTTGTAAGTTCATCTGTAACAGATTGTATTTTTAATTTTTCACGAAGACGTACTCTTTCAGTAATATCTCTAATAGATAAAAGATAAGCTTCCCTACCTTCCCAATCTGTTTCTGTGATACACATTTCTCCAATAATCTGATGGCCATTTACATGATTTATTGTAACTTCCTTTATACACTTTTGAACTCTATCAAAATCTAATAATTCATATATTAGGTCCTCATTATTTTTACCGAACAACTCAATTGTAGCAGGGTTAAGATAAAGTATTTTTTTATCGTGATTAACTACAACTAATGCATCTGTATTACTTTCAAGCACTGCTCTATAATTTTTTTCAAGTTTCTCTATTTTTTCAAAAGCTTTTTTCAATTCATTATTTGCATCTTCAAGTTCTCTAGTTTTTTGTACAGCATTTTCAAAGGTAGAAAGAAGAAGATCAATTATTTGCATTCTTTCTGAGTTTATAAAGTGCTTTTCACCTGCAAAATACACCTCTATACCTATTTCACTAATCTTATTTTTTCTTAATTCTATGTTAATAAGCATATGCTGAATACGTGAAAGGAGAAAACTTTCATTATATGGCTTTGTTATAAAGTTATCTGCTTTAACTTTAAGTCCTCTTATAACATCACCTGGGTCTGAAAGTGATGTAAGCAAAATTACTGGTATGTGACTTAATTTATCATTTTCTTTGATTTTTTCGCATAATTGATAGCCATCCATTTCAGGCATCATTATATCTGTCACTACTAAATCTGGCATAAATTTACTAATGTAGGCTAATGCTTCTACTCCGTTATTTGCAATCGTTACTTTGTAATCTCTTTTTTCAAGAATAAACTTAAGTTGTTCAGCTTGTGTTAAGCTATCTTCAACAACTAAAATCTGTATTTCTTTGTTCATTTAAATATATATCCTCCTTATGGGTCAATAGCAAATCTCTATGCTTAATTCTATATCTCTTCGAATAGCTCTGCAATTTTTTCAGGTGAAAGTATGTATGTAACTGCACCTAGTTTTACAGCTTCACCAGGCATACCATAAATTGCAGAAGTCTCCCTATTTTGTGCTACAGTAATAGCTCCTTTATCTCTTAGCAGTTTCAACTCTTTAGCACCGTCTTTTCCCATTCCAGTAAGAAGAATTCCTATAGAATTCTTGCCATAATAATCAGCAACAGATCTAAATAGATATGAAACTGCAGGCCTTAATCCATTTTCTTTTTCGGCCTCGTTTAAAAAAATTCTTTCATTTTTTCTAATCTCCATATGATATCCATCAGGTGCAAAATAAATGTTCCCCGGTAATGCCTTTTCTCCATTTGAAGCTATGTGTATGGGGTACTGCGTGGTCCCAGAAAGCCAATTTATAAGTCCATCTATAAATCCAGGAGTTATATGCTGGACAACAAGTATAGGTATTTTAATATTTGGAGGAAGATTAGAAAATATAGTTTGCAGTACAGGTGGGCCACCTGTAGATACTCCTATAGCTGCTATTTTTATATCTCTCGAAACATTACTCAAGTTATCCCGACTTCCTAACTTTGATTTAATGTTTTTGAAGCCCGCTTTCCGTTTTATAACTTTTATCTCTGACATCAATTTTATCATGTTAATAATGTCTTCCGATATTTTATTAAAATCATTATGGTATAACTCCACTGGTTTTTGTATAACAGTAACAGCACCAGCCTCAATAGCCTGAAAAGTTTTATCTACATCCTTAGAGTCAAATGATGATGTTACCATAATGATAGGCACTGGATTTATCTCCATTATTCGTCTAGTTGTTTCGAATCCATCCATTTCGGGCATATTTATATCCATAGTTATAATATCAGGCTTATTATTTTCCATAAATTTAATTGCTTTTTCCCCACTATCCACTATACCAATGACTTTAATATCAGCATTAGAATTTAGTATAGATTTCATTAATTCTTGAATAGTAGGAGAATCATCAACTACAAGCACTTTAATCATTTTCTACACTCCCACTTAAAGCTTTTAAATTAATCTCTTTATAATGTCCAATAAGTTACTTTGTCGAAAATCACTTTTTACAATATATGCACTGGCTCCAACGTCTATACCCTTCTCCTTATCCTCTCGAGATTCGAGAGAAGTTACAAGTATAACTGGTAATTCAGAAATTTCATTATCATTTCTTATCTTTTCAGTTAACTCAAACCCATCAATAAAAGGCATTTCAACATCTGTTATCACAAGATCGAATTTTTCTGACTTAAGCATGTTCCACCCTTCAAGACCATCAACTGCTGTTTTTACCGAATATCCTTGGCTTTCTAGTATATTTTTCAAAAGTGTTCTTGATGTGATTGAATCCTCTACCACAACAATAGATTTTTTCTGAGTACTATCCTTTTGGGTATTAATAAAGTTTTCCGACTTATTTCCTAGCTTAAGTGATGATTTTATTAAATCTTGAACATCTAATATAGGTACAACGTCTCCTGAACCCAGAATTGTCGCTCCTGCAATATTTCTAACTCGTTTTAATTGTTTATTAAATCTCTTTACTAGTACCTCCTGCTCTATTATTATTTCATCAACGCTGAAAGCAATTTTTCTATCCATATCATTAACAACTATTATTGAAATAAAACTATTATCATTGTATTCCTTTCCTTTTTCTACTATTTCCAATATATCTTTAAGCTCTACAATAGGAATAATTTTGTCATCTAGTAATATAGTAGCCCTATTTTCAACAATTTCTATTTCATCTATTTTAATTCGAGCAACATTTTCAACTTTCCCTGTTGGTACCACAAAAACTTGTTCTCCAGTTTTTACAATTATCCCTCTATTAGTTGAAATAGTTATTGGAAGTACTATAGTAAATTCTGTTCCTTTTTTTTCTTCAGATTTCACACTTATGGTACCTTCAAGTTTTTTTATTTTTTCACTTACAATAGCAAGTCCTAATCCTCTACCAGATATATCCGTAATTATATCACTAGTAGAAATTCCTGATTTGAAAATAAGCATCTGTGCATTTTCATTATCAATGCTATTTAGTTCACTCTCTGCTAAGAGCTTACTTTTGTATGCTTTTTCTTTTACTTTATTAATATCTATTCCCGCTCCATCATCTGAAATTTGCATTTTAACCCTGTCACTACTTATTTGCGTGATATCCAATTTTATTGTTCCTTTAGAGTTTTTTCCGAGTCTTTCTCTTTCTTCTCTCCTTTCGATACCGTGGTCAATACAATTTCTGATTATATGCATAAGTGGGTCCTTAATTTCCTCAAGGATACGTCTGTCAATTTCTATTTCCAATCCATTACTCATAAATTCAATTTCCTTATCAATCTGCTTAGATAAATCCCTAACCATTTTGGGAAACATTTCTGTTATGGATGAAAACGGAAGAAGCATCATGTCTTTTATATCCTCTATAAAGGTATCTGTCATAGTTTCTATAGTTTTAGCATCATTTTCAACTAATTTTAGCAACTGATCTATGTTCTTCTCTAATATCTCAATGTAGTTAATTGCATTTTCTTTCTTCCATGAATGTATTAATGCCTGAATTGCCCTAACTTCCTTAGCTCTTTCATTTGCTGATAATTTTGCATAGAGCATTTCTTCTCCTTGAAGAAGCAAAGAGTCTAGCTTGGCTTTAGAAACCCTGACGATTTCCGATGTATTATGTTCGTGTACTCTTATTATCTTATCCTCTTGACTCTCTAATTCTTTAGGCTTTATGTCTATTGTACTTAACTTATTAGTCTTTATATCAATAGTACTTAGCTTAGTTGAAACTTCATTTATTAAATTGCCAGATTCTACTTTTGCTAGTTGTTCCATAATAGTTGAGATATCCTTAGTTTCACCTTCTGATAAATAAAGGTTATCTTCTATAACATTGACAGCTTCATTAAACACATCAAACATCTCGAAACTTAAAGTCAATTCTTCCTTTTTTATACTTGAAAATATATTTTCAAGTACATGACAGAGAGTTTCAATTTCCCTTATGCTTACTGCTCTAGCTGCACCTTTTAAACTGTGAAACTCCCTATGAATAGTTTCAACAAGTGACTTCTTGTTATCTTCGTTTGTCTCTTTCTCTAAATCCACCAACGATAAGGAAATTGTTTTTAAATGCTCATGGGCTTCTATCTTGAAGGTGGAACGAAGTTTTTTTAAAAACTCAGCATCATTTGTATTCATTCCAATTCCCTCTTTTCCTAAATCTTGTATTTCTCAGTTAACTGTTTCAGTCTATACCCCATTTCTTGAAGACTACGGGTTGCATCTTCTAGTTGCCTCATACTGTCTACATTTTGAATGCTTGCCTGATTTATCCCTTCCATAGCCATTGCCACTTGATCCATACCCACTAATTGCTGCTGACTAGATGCTTCTATTTGTAAAGCTGCTTGTGCTGATATTGTTATATTTTCCGTAAGCTTTTGTATAGCATAACCTGCTTCAGAAGCCTGTTTTATACCTGTATCAACAAGTTTTATTCCCTTCTCTGTAGTCATAACTGCCGTATTTGCAGCTTTTTGTACATCCTTTAATATATTTCTAACTTGCTTTGTCCCCTGCTTTGATTGTTCAGCTAAATTTCTAATTTCCTGAGCAACTATTGAAAATCCCTTACCATGTTCTCCAGCCTTAGCAGCTTCTATTGAAGCATTTACAGCAAGAATATTGGATTGTTCAGAAATATTATCCACACTTTCTATAAGATCGCTAATGTTTTGACTTTGTTCATTTAAAGCTATGATGCTTTCTGCAATTGCCTGCATCTGACTATTAATAATATTCATTCCTTCTAAAGTCTCTTCAGTTGCTTTGTTTCCTGATTTTGATATCTCAAGCGAATACTTTGCACTATTCGAAACATTTTTTGTTTTTTCACTTGATAAATACACAGTTTGTTTAACTTCCTCCACTGTTGCAGTAGTCTCACTAACTGCAGAAGAAGTTTCCGCTGCCCCTGAAGTAACTTGGGTAAGTGAGACAGTAATTTCACTTACGGAAGACGCCAGTACACTTGCTACATTAATAATTTCTTTTGTTTGCCCTTTAAGGTGTTCTAACATATCGCCAAGGGCTATCATCAAGGTTCCTATTTCGTCTGAACGCTTTTCTTTTGGTAATTCAACTGTCAAATCACCTTGAGCTATCATATGAGCAACTTTAGACATTCTTATCATCGGTTTTACAATACTTGAAGCCATAATGAACGAACAAATCGTTATTATGGTTACCAAAATTAATAAAACAAGTACAACAAAACCTTTTAGTTTATCTGCTTGTTGAAACGCCTGAGATTGATCTACCTTAACAAGTATTCCCCATTTTAAATTCCCAAAATTTAATGGAGTATATGAAACAATAGATTGAATCCCATGATAATCTATGTAGCTACTTACATCTGTTTTACCAAGCGTTACTTCATCTGTTCCTTTAGTTCTTATTTCTCTTAAAAGTATATCAGACTTTGCTTCTTTCACTTTTTCATCTGCATTGTCACTCCAAAATCTAGTAGTATTCCTAACTTTATAATCAGGCCCTATTAAAACTATCTCTCCACTTTTACCAAGATTTAATGTTTCCCACTTATTATTATCAGACACAATCTCATTTAACTTATTTGTCCCCATTTTAAAAACAAGAACTCCAACCTTTTCATCACCTTTAAAAATCGGTGCAGCTATAGCCGCAATAGGCTTATTTTTAGACGGACCGTAAAGTTGATAATCTGTAATTATCGTAAAGTTTTTATCATTACTATCTTTAGCATCTATAAATGCCTTTGCAACATTTGTATTTTTATAAGGTCCAGTTAAAAGGTTTGTCCCAAAATCCTCTTCTTTAGAAGCTGAATACAAAACATTGCCGGTTTTAGAATCTACGAGCAATATATCTCCATTTTCTAATTTATTGATAAAATTGGCAAATGTAGGATTATATTTATTATATACCTCATTATAAGCACTACTTTGAATGTCCGATGACTGTTTAAATTCTACCATAGCATCTATAATCATTGGTTCTTGTGCCATATATGAAATTCTATTTAGCCCTGAGTTAAAGTACTCTTCTATATCTTTTTTCTTTGAGTCTCTTACGAAAGTTAATTGATTCATAGAATCCTGTTCTAAAAACTTCCTTGAATCATAAAAGCTTATTCCTCCAATAATAGCTGTAGGTATAATAGAAAATATTAGTAAGCATAAAATTAGTTTTGATCTTATTCCTTTAATAAAACTTAATCTTTTCATATTTATACGGCCTCTTTTCTAACTATTTAAATTACTTGTTCATTAATAATAATTTTTTCATCCATTAATATATTTTTTATATCTAAGATAATGCTTCTTTCTCTTGTTATTCCTATAAAATAATTAGTCTTAAAATTTGTTATAGTTAAAATTTCTTTTTGTATTTGCAATAAGGAAATCTTATTGTATCCTAAAATGCTATCTACTGCTATTCCAATTTCTATATCATCTACCTTTATAACAATAACCTTTTTTACAGTTTTTACATTTACTTTTTTTACATCGAAGCCTAAAAAATTTCTAATATCAATCACAGATATTATTTTTCCTCTAAAATTCATTATACCTATAATAAAAGAAGGTGTACAAGGAAGCATAGTAACACTTTTTGGCGAATATACCTCATTAACATATATAACCTCTATTGCATATTTTTCACTTGAACTATCATTATTGAGTTCAAATTCAAGAATTTCAACAGTTTCAACTTTTTCTTCAGTATTATATTCCATATGAATCTCCCCTATAAGTTATATTTTCAATGATTTGTCTTAATGCACCTACCGTTATTTGTTCTGAATAAGGAACTAGCTCCTCTTCGTTAAAATCGTTAAGTAATTCAGAAGCATTTTCAAAATTTTTAAATGCTTGCTTATGTTTTCCCTGTTTTAAATTTAAATTTCCAAGATCAAAATAAGCCATAATAAATCCTGAATCCAAGAAAGTTGCTTTCTTTAGGGATGTAATAGCTTCATCAATATCTCCTTGTTCTTGCTGAATGCTTGAAAGAAGATAATAATAAACAGGATTTACTTTGTCACCATCTATAGCTTTGTTACACCATTTGAGTGCTTCTTCAAGCTTCCCCTCATCAGCAAATGAACGGGACAGACCTTCGAACTCTTTTATATCTAATTTATGCTCTCCGATTAGTTTCTGTTTAGTATTTATATTTGCGTTTTCAAGTTCTGGTTTTAAGGTAGTTTTTATAGTAATCTTATCATCAACAATCGAACTGCCATAATTTGTTGTAATTTTAATAGGCACAAAGAAGCTTTTAAATTTGTTATCTTTTTCTACTTTTTTAAATGAATTCATCTGCTTATTATTTTTGTTATACAAAAACGTATTATCAATATTAACAGGTGTAAATGAAGTACCATTCAAAATCAAACTTTCTGAAGGTGCTGCCACCAGCCATCCTCCCTTTGTAACAATTTTATAAAAACGACTAACAATTTCATTTGCTTGGTTTCTGCTAAAATACATGAGAACATTTCTACAGAATATAATATCGACGTTATTCATAACTTCATTATCTACCACATAATAATCTTCAGCTAAATTTAAAGTGTGAAGTTTTACAAGCTCTATTACATCATCATTAAGCCTATATTGTGCATCATTAATTTTTTTAAAATATTTATTTTTAATATTAGTATCCACTCCTCTAAAAGACCACTCACCATATACTGCTTTTCTAGCTTTAGCAATAGAATTCTGATTTATATCAGTGGCGATAACCTTAATATCCCAGCTCTTATAATCAGAAACAAGTTCTTTAATTAAGATAGCTATTGAATATGCCTCCTCACCTGTAGAACAACCTGCACTCCAAATTTTTAAACTTTTACTAGAATATTTTCTACTATTAATTATATCAGGCAATATTTTTCGTCTCATTATTTGAAACAGTTTCTCATCTCTAAAAAAATAAGTTTCTCCAATAGTAAGATAAGTCACCAAGATCCTAAGATCTTGCTCTTGCAATTTATTCGAAAGTAGTAATTTAATATATTCTCCAACATCGATACCCTTTTGCTTTGAAGAATTAGATAATCCTCTCATAAGATCTTTAAATCTTTCTTCTTTAAAATACAATCCAAACTTAGCTTCTATAAAGTTACCTGTCTGTTCAAGAATATCCTTAGAAATATTATTATTCATTTTAACCCTCTACTAATATCAAGATTCAAACTAAATCTGTTTATCCGATGACTACCCGCTCTAATACTCCCATCCTCTCCAAGATGGGAGTAAAGAGCGGCTACGTCCCTGGATTCGTTCAACTAAGAATCAGGTGGGGTTAAAACCCCATCTGATTCAAGTTTCACTTTATTTAATTCCATACAAATATTTTTCTGTCCCTATATAATTGTCACCTTTTACCTGACTAACTTGGAGTAAGTCTCCCACGCACAGTGTGAAAGCGATTCACACAAAATCAAAGATTTTGGTTCTCTGCTTCTTTTAAGTGGGAGTCCAACTCCAAGTGAGCCATGCATTCGCAGCTCTAAAATTCAGATGGGGTAAAAGAATCCCCATCTAAATTAAGATCTTGCTTCAGTAGTTGTCGTGAAATAAAGGCTAATTCTAAATCCAAATTTATAAAACATAACTTCCAGTTTATTATATAATAACACTATCACATTAGTATTATATCTTACACATAAATTTATAGGAATATAATTCAAAACAAAATAGATATAATTATTAATTTAAAACTATTTTAAATTAACAGTTTATTTTTAATAAATATAAAAAATTACAGATAAATTTGTACTAATACAAATTTATCTGCAACTATATATTACAAGCAATCATTAACTTAATTACATATAAATCTTACATAATTATTTAAAAATGTTCTCTATTATTTTTCTCACCCTAATATTCTTCAAAATTCAAGTTAACTATTTTACTTCATACAGCAATTGCTTCTTCTTTGACAAATTAAGTTTCTTTATAGAGTAAAACCTAGTATTTACCAATATAGTCCCACCCTGTTTCTATTCCGTTATTACCAGGTTCCCATCCACTTTGTGCCCCCAAATTAGTTTTTTTACAATATTGAAGTCCTTCTAGAAGTCTTAATACTTCATTAATATTTCTACCAACAGAATCCGGATAGACTGAAAAACTATTTATAATGCCTTCTGTATCTATGATAAATGTAGCTCTATATGCATATCCATACTTTTCATTTAGTACCCCATATTTTTTACATATTTCTAGATTTCTATCAGATATCAAAGGGTAATTCACTTTCTTAGCCGAAGGAGATGTTTCCATGAAAATTTTATGAGAAAGCATGCTATCAGTGCTTATGGCCAAAATCTCACAGTTTAAACTTACGAATTTATCATGTTGATTGGCAACTGCCGCAAGTTCCGTTGGTCATACAAACGAGAAATCTGATCCATAAAAAAATAGAACTACCCATTTGCCTTTATAATCAGATAATGATACTTTCTCTTCCTTATTATTGACTATGCCATCTAATGTAAAATTAGGGGCAATATCATCCAAATTAAAATAATCGCCAAACTTACCCCACGCAGGATGAAATGGATTTAAATATTCATTCTCAGATCCTACTGGTATTGAATAGAAGTTCTCCATAATAATCCACCTCTCTAGAACTTAATAATAACTTATATTTTTCCTATTACATATTAATAATTCCTATTTTCCTTTGTAGTTATTCGTACTAAATATATTTCTTTCATAATTAATCATAATTAATAAGATATAAAAAATAAGCAAATATCAAACTATGAATAAGCTGATATTTGCTTTCCTAAACACCAATTCGTATTTTTAACAAAGATTATTAATATTGAAAAATTGAAAACTTTAAGTTACTTTAAATTCCTTTACCATTGCCTCTAATTTTGCTACTATTACCTTCAGTTCATCCGCAATTACTGATACACGTTTAATTGTTGCTGTTTGAGTTTCTAGTGATGCTGATACCTCTTCTGTTGCAGAAGCTGACTCTTCTATAATTGATGATATTTCCTCAATTGAAGTAACCACACCATTTTTATTTTTGTCTACTTTGGAGATGCTTTCAATTAACTGGTTAATGTGTAAAAAGGTATTTTTAACTGAATCATCAATTAACTTAATGCAGTTACTAGTATTTTTTAATGCATTATTAGATTCATCAATAATCATATTAGAATTATCAATCTTATTCTTTACATTACTAATATCAATCTGAAGTGCATCTATAATTAGTTCTATCTCCTTTGTCGAACTCGTTGTCTGATTAGAAAGTTTTCTTATTTCTTCGGCAACAACAGAAAAGCCTCTTCCATGTTCACCTGCTCTTGCAGCTTCAATTGCAGCATTCAATGCTAATAAATTAGTTTGGTCTGCAATGTATTTAATAGCATTAATAATCTTACCAATAGAGTTTGATTTTCCTAATAATAAATCTATATTTAAGGTTAATTCCTTAGAAACTTTATTATTTAGTTCAAATTTATTTTGCAATATCTCAATAGAGCTGCCAACCTCTTTACTTACCTCATTTGCTTTATTTACATTCTCTTTTACTAGGCTAGTACTATTTGCAATGATATTAATTTCATCAGCTAAATTTAGAAGTTTTTCCAATCCTCCTTGAGTTACCATTGCTTGTTCTGAAGCCCCAACCGCTAACTCTTCTGTTGCTCTTAACACACCATCTATAGAATGAGACACTTCTCCTGTTACCTTTACTAAATCCTCAGCATGTTCTGATGTATTTATAGCATCCTGCTGTATACCTAATACCATATCTCTCAATCGCTCTCTCATCTCATGTACAGCCTTTGCCATAGTTCCTGTTTCATCTTCTTGTTTAAATAAGTTTCTATAACTCTCATCATATGATAAATCCAAGTTTGATGTTTTATCTATAAGTTTGGTAACTTTCGTGATTGGATTAGCAATTACTTTTGAAATTATTAATGCAATTCCAATTGCTATAATAATACTTACTGTAACTAACCCCAATGCTAATACTATTAGACTATTTGTTTTTTCTAATATTTCACTCCTAGGAGCAACAATTGCCACTATATTACCATTGGCTACATGAGCATATGACAGCACTTTACTTTCTTCATTTTCTTTGTACTCAAATATTCCTGATTGATTGTTTTTCATAGAATTTACTGCATCTTTTAAAGAATCATTTACTATTTTAGATAGGTTATCTCCTTGTTTCAAATTGGGATGAGTCAATATATTGTAGTCCTTATCAAGCAACGTTGCGTATCCAGTTCTATACATCTTTGTTTCACTTATTGTCTTTTTAAAATAATTAAAGTCTATATCCATTCCTGCAACTCCAATTAAAACTTGATCCTTATAAACTGGAACTACATATGAAATCATGAAAATTTTCAAATCTGGATCTACATATGGTTCAAGCCATTCTGCCTTCCCCGATTTTGCAGGCTTATAGTACCATTTTAAATCCTTATTTTCAGGACTAAACTCTTCTAATTCCCCTAAAGGCTGTTGCTCAAAGGTCTTATTATTTTGCTTATCTGCATACCAAGCACCGTATACTCCACCTGTAAGTTCAGGGTTTACATAAAAATATACGCTCATATCACCTTGGGTCGTTTCACCAAATTTCTTAACAACGCTTTGTATACTGCTTTGATAGTCCTTTATATAGCTTGGACTTTCTTTGATTTTAGCTAAATCAATGTCGGCCGACATTGTAGTGGCCAAATTCTGGACTGTACTCTGTACATTTAAGATAGTCGAATTAAACTTTTCCGCCTTGTTCTCAGTTGATAATAATAGTTCTCTTTTAGAATCTTCTTCCACTATCTTCCTACTGTTAATTATAATTGATCCTCCTACAATAAGAGATATTAAAACACAGCATAAAAAAATAGCAACTGTTATTTTAAAACCAATTCCTTTTCTACCTCTTGCCTTATTTTTCATCATAATTCCACTCCTGCAATTTGTTGTATAGTTCATTATATTAATAAATTGTTAAAAGTTACTTAATTTATGCATTTACCTAATTCAACATATTAAATTATATTTAGACTAAAGTAAATATTATTCTTGTCTATTTTTGATAATTATTTTTAATTTCATTAATATTTTTATAATTATTTATATTTGATGTGTAACTTATATTTTTAAAGAAACGTGGATAAATAAAAAGGTTTCAAGGAAGCTAGTTTTCCTTGAAACCTTTTTATCCAAAACTCATAATATTAAAACCACTTAGATTTGCCATAAGATAAAGTAATAGTTTACCTAGAACTTTTTACTGTCTCATTGCTTTATTTATTACCTAAAAGCGAAGCTAATAAATTCCCTCTTCCAATTAACTTTCCATTCTTGTCTGTAGTAACATTTATTTTAGGATTGTACTTTCCGACTAGCCTTCCGTTTGCATCTCTTAATACATACTCTCCGTTAACTTCCTTTATTTTTCCAAGTAGACGTCCATGTTTGTCCCTTAGATCTTCAGTAGACATACTAGCACCTCCATAAATTAAAGTTGCCTTATTTATCCGATGACTAACCGCTCTAATACTCCCTGTTCTTTAATCAGTACGTTTCGAGCGGCTGCGTCCCTGGATTGGTTCAACTAAGAATCAGGTGGGGTTAAAACCCCATCTGATTCAAGTTTCACTTTATATAATAATATATTTTATTGCTTACTAGTTATGCTACTTTTCACTAATTTTACTACTCTTTATCCGATGACTACCCGCTCTAATACTCCCTCGCACTCTGTGAAAGCGATTGGCACCAAATCAGAGATTTTGACTCTCTGCTTTTCTACAAGAGTACGTTTCGAGCGGCTACGTCCCTGGATAACGATTTCTAAGCATCAGGTGGAGTTAAAACTCCATCTGATGCCAAGAACTCTGTTTATAATAAGTAAAACCTTTCACTTTAACCACGCTCATTAAGATATAATATACTAAGCTACTAAGCTGCAATTTAGTTAGTACACTAAATGGAGTATTCAGAGAAATTTTAAATTAAATATTTTTTATGCAATATATATTTTTTTTAGAAGACTCATAATGTGAAGTAAAACTTATTTTTTATACTAATGGCAGTAACACAAATATAGTTAAATCCCAAATAGAGTGAGATATTATTGCAGGAACAAGACTTTTTTCTACTTTATAAATCCATCCCCAGTAAATCCCACAGACTAAAGCAGCAATAATTAACATAAGATTCCCAGTTAATATATGTACCGCTGCATACAATGTACTAGCTACAACATAACCTTTATTCTCTCCAAATTTTTCTGAAAATGTCTTTTGTATAAAACCTCTCCAATAAATCTCTTCACCTGGCCCAATGATAAAGAATAGTAACAATCCGATAAGTTTAATACTCCCTTGAGATTTATTACTATAAACAGATAATACTTGAGAATCCTTAAAAGGTATTACATAATCAGATAAAATATTACCTATATAAAATATTGCATATAAAGCTATTGCTGATAGAATACCTATTACTATGTGTCTAATGCTTACTCTTCCAATATTCAATGTATCTTTTCTTATAATTACAGCCATCAATATTAAAATAAGAATTGACAAACTCATTTCTATCCAGAAATTTATAGGTTTTATTACAAACATTGCATACCATAGAATTGATGCAATTAATACTGTAATTAAAGAATATTTGTAGTAATTATTACTCAATTTTTTTCCTCCCAGCGGACTTCTTAACTGTGAATAAAGCTAATAATTATTGAAATAATAAGCAAGCCTCCAAACTGAGCTTGCAGTTTAGCTGTGTCTTGATCAAGAACCTTTATATTTGAATTTAATTCATCTGACCCATATAACTTTTTTATATTTTTATAGGAAATGGGAATAGTAATTAAAACTATAAGGCTTAACAGTGGAACAATTTTATAAATGCTCATAATAAATATTGATAAATAAGCTAAAATTAAGAAATAATAATAAAGCTTTTTTGCAGCATCTTTTCCAATTACTATAGATAAGGTTTTTATACCTGCTTTACTATCATGGTAAATATCCCTAATATCATTAGCGTGTAATATAGCAGAGGTTAATAGCCCTATAGGGATAGATACTAAAAACGCCTGAATACTGATTCTTCCCGTTTGAACATAATAGGATCCTATAACTGGAAGCGGTCCAAATAGCAAAAAAATTAGTGGAATCCCCAAGCCCTTATATTTTAACTTAAAGGGCCTTGCAGTATAAAAGTATCCACCTAATGCTCCTATAATCTCTAAAAATAATATTACTAAACCTTTTTCATAAGATAAAAATAAACCTACTAAAGAGCCAATTAGTAATAAAATAACTCCTACTGAAAACACTTGGCCTGATGTCAATAAATTTTCAAGTATTACTCCACTAGACCCAAAGGAGTCCTTTGTATCTACTTTATTTATGAAGTCCTCGCTATCATTAACTAAATTAGCACCGGAATGTATTAATATTATTGCAACTAATGACAAAATAAAATATTGGAAATAAAATTGCCCTTCTCCGATTGCCATAACCCCTCCTAGAATTACAGGAATAATGGACGCAGAATATGAAAATGGTCTTACAGCCCTAATCCAGATTTTCAACTTTTCTTTTACCAAACTATTCACCTTCTTTGAAAATTCTTTTATAAATAGACAATATGTTATCTATAATTGTCTTTCCCTTGGGCTTTTATTCTAGTTATTACTTCATGCCTCAAAAACAGTAACCCCTCAGCTGTTATCACACAAACCACTACCCACAGCCCATACTGTAAAATAAGCCTATGAATACTGATAAGAAAATCACTTGGAAGCCTTGAATTTGTTAAATTAAATTTCATTGTAAAGGTATATAACATGCCGAATGTAAACACTCTAGACCATTGAGTTACATCATAGATTACTAATCCATCTACAAATCCATATTTATTAATTCGCTTCCATGCTCTATATAATTCAATAATTTCCACTATTACAAACCAAATCAACACCCAAATCCAGATTCCAAGAGTTATATAAAAGTTTATAGCACCTGAAACTGCACTTGCAAGACCAGTTATAGACATAGCTCCATGAAGTATACAATTGGTGTTTTGCCAATCATCTTCAACACACCATGCCTCATCAAATAGATATCTCTTTATAATCAAAATAAAAGCTATAACATAAAAAATGATACCTAATGATATAAGGATTTGACTGACTATAACAGGAAATCTACTGCCAAATACTGAACTTCCAAATACAACTATAGACTGTGTGCTAACTGTAGATAACAAAAGAACACCATGCACTTTATTATACAAATGGTTATTAAATATTCTCTTATAACCCTTTATGAAAATACTTAGATAGTATAGCCATAAAATTGTATTAACAAAAAATAAAAATCGAGCAAAGGTTGTAAGCCATGGCAACCTTTGATATATAGCAATGCCGCAGACTGAGGTTCCTGCTACCCATGTTCCAATTGCAAAACTTTTAATAGGATTTTTTAAATGTCTATCATTAAAAGTTTTTTGAAAAACTGAATTTAAAAGGGAGGCCCCAATGAATATCCACAGCAAAAATAGCATCATTGCAGCAATCTCGCCGCCTTTGCTTTCTATAAAATGAATATTTTTCATTGGGCCATTGATGACTATTCCACATGCCATTACTATTGCCCCTGCAGCCGTATCAGAAGGTGATTTAGTTAAAAACAGTATCTTGATAACAACAAATATACAAAATAATAAGATAAATAGAATTATAGGATTTAGCATCACAAGCCTCCCAAAAGATTGTTTCAAACTCTCTTGCGGTACACAATATAACTACGAGTAAGATAGGTTATTGGTTGACTGAGTATGTGTACCATTCTAGTAAATGGCATAATTGCAAAAAAGGTAAAGGCCGAAATTACGTGGATTTTAAATACCAATGGCACCTGGGCCATTAAAGAAGCATCTGGTGTAAAGGTGAAAAGTCCTCTGAACCACGGTCCAATAGTTGTTCTATAATCAAAGTCAGAATGGGCCTGGGCATTAAAAATCGTTGCTGCCATCCCTAGTATTACAACCAAAAATAAAATCACTACTGAAACTATATCACTGGTGCTGCTTGTTATTCTGATTCTCTTAATTAGTAAACGACGATATAAAAGGATTATTAGTCCTATTGTTACTGCTATTCCAGCTGGCCCTCCTGCCGCAACAGCCATAAGATGGTATACTTCATCAGGCACAAGAAGCATTCTATAGAGCCCAAGTGGCACTAAAATTCCTGCTACATGACCGAAAAATGCAAATATAATCCCTATATGAAATAGTAAGCTTCCCCATTTTAGTAAACTCTTTTCAAGCAGCTCACTGGATTTTGAGGACCATCCTCGTTGGTCTGTATTATATCGTAAAACTAATCCAAGGATAAACACTGCAATTACAATGTAAGGATATATTACCCATAGAAACTGATCCATAAAGGTCATATAATTACACCTCCTACTGAGACATAATCAATCTGCTTATCTAACTTATGAAGAATCGCTGAGTCATCCTTTGCATCCATAACAACCAGTAATATAGATTTTAGAATATATAAGTATGGATTGTTTTCTTTAGATAAATTATTAAAAATTTCTTCTATAGCAGTTCTGTAATTTTCCAGCATATCTTTTCTCTGAGTAGCAGCTGTAAATTCCAACACCACTGGTAAAAAATCTGGAAGTTCACTAGTTTCCATCATAAATCCAGCTTCTTCATATTTTCGCTTTAACTTAAGCAGTGCTAACCCTCGCTCCTGCTTTTCCTCTAAAGAGTAATATGTTAAATAAAGGTTTGTTTTCTTTGATAAATCAAAAGTTTCTACATATAGTTCTGCTAAATCCAGTTTATTAGTCTGCTTAACACATTTTAGAAACTCCAAAATGTGTTCAACATAACTTTCATCTTTCATTTCTAATGCCTCTGCTTCAATCTCCTCAAGTAATTCATACCAGTCATCATCTGGATATTGCAATAAAAAAGAAGCTATTAAAAAAATCTTTCGTTCATTTTCCTTATTCATACTCATTCCTCCTATCAAATATCCAGACTAGGTCCCGGGTTATTTATAAGATCTAGGCCACAGCTTCCTTGTTCATGAAATAGGTTTTCTGAATTCTCTCTATGAGCTGCTGGTATAACAAATCTATCTCTATATTTAGCAATAGCAAGCAGTCTATATAATTCCTCTGCGGATTCTTTTGTTAAACCATTTTCAGCAAGCAGTGCTTCATCAGTATCTTTCCCAAGATTTACTGCTCTCATATGGTATCTCATAGCAGCTATCTTTTTAAGCACATTTCGTATAATTTCAGTATCTCCTGATGAAAGCAAATTAGCTAAGTACTGAATTGGAATACGCATATCTTCAATAGCAGTAAAAATGCCTTGATCGCTGGAAGCTCCTTTGCTTTCAAGTACACTTACAATCGGACTAAGAGGTGGTATATACCATACCATTGGTAGCGTCCTATATTCTGCATGTGGCGGAAGTGCTATTTTCCACTTTACAGCCAAGCTATATATAGGAGATATCTGCGCAGCTTCAATCCAATGATCAGGTATGCCATCTTTCTTTGCCTGATTAATTACATCCTCATTCTTTGGGTCAAGAATAACATCAAGATGAGCACCATAGACCTTACTATTATGTTCAGCTGATGCAGCTTCTTTTACACGATCTGCATCATACAGTATTAATCCTATATATCTTATACGCCCAACACAGCTTTCAGAACATATGGTAGGTAACCCTGCTTCTATCCTTGGGAAACAAAATATACATTTATCAGCCTTATAAGAATTCCAGTTGTAATAAGTCTTTTTATACGGGCAACCAGATACACAAAGTCTCCATCCGCGGCATATATCTTGATCTACCACGACTATACCATCTTCATTCCTTTTATATATTGCCCCAGAAGGGCAGGATGCGACACAAGATGGATTAAGACAATGCTCACAAATTCTTGGTAGATACATCATAAATACTTTTTTAAATTCACTAAGTACAGCTTCATCTACCCCTTCCATATTATAATCTGCTTTTCCAGTGTCATAGACTCCTGCCAGGTCATCCTCCCAGTTGGGTCCCCATTTAATCTCCATGTGCTCACCACTTACTGCAGACACAGGACGCGCAACAGGCTGATATTTTTTTTCTGGACTATCAACGAGCTTTTTATACTCATAGCTCCATGGCTCATAGTAATCGTCAATGGTAGGAAGATTAGGATTATAAAAGGTTTTACCAAGTATACCCAGACGCTGTCCCGCCCTTAGATTAAGCTTTCCATTTGTAAGTCTCCAGCCACCTTTATGCTTATCTTGATTTTCCCATTCTTTAGGATAACCTATACCTGGCTTTGTTTCTACATTGTTCCACCACATATGCTCTGCACCTTGACGATTGGTCCACACATTTTTACAAGTAACACTACATGTATGACATCCAATACATTTGTCAAGGTTCATAATCATGGCCATTTGTGCCTTAATCTTCATACCAATCAACCTCCAATAACTTCCTTATAACAACGCTCAAATCCCTCTGACAACCAGTAGTTCCATAATAGTTAAAATCATAACTTAATTGGCCATAACCACCAATCATATGAGTTGGTTTCATATAGATACGAGTAGGGCTATTGTGTGTACCACCACGAGTATCTGTCATCGGTGTTCCCGGTACATTAATTGTTCTATCTTGAGCATGATGCATGAAAACATTTCCTCTTGGTATTCTATGGCTAACAACTGCTCTTGCAACAACTACTCCGTGTCTATTGAAACATTCAATCCAGTCATTATCTTTTATATCGCCTTCTTTAGCATCATCAATATTTATCCATATTGTTGGTCCACCCCTGAATAAGGTTAACATGTGAGGAGTATCAAAATATGTTGTATGAATCGACCATTTATTATGAGGCGTTAAATAATTCACTGTAATTTCTTTGCCACGACTCTTAGGTCGAGTACCTGTGGTTCCAAAAGGGCTATGCTTTAGTGGAGGTTTAAAAATCGCTAGCCCCTCTCCAAACTCTAGCATCATTTCATGATCCAAATAGAAATGCTGCCTTCCGGTAAGAGTATGCCACGGTATCCTCTTTTCAACATTGGTAGTAAACGCGGAATATCTTCTTCCTCCTTTTTCGGAGCCAGTAAATATCGGAGAAGTGATTACTGTTTTTGGCCGTGCAGTTACTTCCTCAAATGTAAACCTTTCTTCAGCACGTTCTATGGCATATTCTTTTAGTTCAAGTGATGTTCTTTTCTCAACATCCTCCCATCCCCTTACAGCAAGAGTTCCATTTGTTGTTGAAGAAAGCATAAGGATAACCTCTGAAGTATTTCTATCAGTGCTAATGTCAGGGCATCCTTTCGCAACGCCTTCCTTATTAATGGTTCCAAGCATATTCTTTAGTTTCTCATATTCATCCGCAACTTGAATACTAACACCTTTAGTTGTAATTGGTTTTTCCTTAAGTATTGGCCCAAGAGAAATCATTTTATCATAAATGGTAGAGTAATCCCTCTTAACCACTTGAATCCTAGGCATATTCTTACCAGGCATTGGGTTAGCGTTTCCTTTACTCCAATCGCTTACTTGGCCAAAAGGCTGAGCCATCTCATCTGCTGAATCATGAGATAACGGAGTAGCATATACATCCGTTACAGGTCCGCTAAACTGTGTTTCTGCCATTTGCGAGAAAACTTTAGCTAGCTCTCTAAAGAATTCCCAGTCTGATTGCGACTCCCACTGTGGTGGAACAGCTGGATTGAATGTGTGAATAAAAGGATGCATATCAGTACTACTAAGATCTGACTTCTCATACCAGGTTGCTGCAGGAAAGATTACGTCAGAATAAAGACCAGTACCAGACATCCTAAAATCAATATCTACTAAAAGGTCTAATTTTCCTTCAACAGCATGTTCACGCCACTTCACTTCTTCAGGATGCACACTATCTATATCCTCATCCATAAGCCCACTGTCAGCACCTAAAAGATATTTGAGGAAATACTCATGTCCTTTTCCTGAACTTGACAGTAGATTTGCTCTCCAGACAAACATGACTCTTGGAAAATTCCTTTCGTCACCTGGATCTTCAATACAGAATTTTAAGGTCTTACTTTTTAATTGCTGAGCTATGTAATTTGCTACGTCTTCGTTTGATTTTGCACCGGATTTTACAGCTTCATCATATAATTCCAAAGAATTTTTATCAAACTGTGGATAGGAAGGCAGCCAACCTAACCTTGCAGCCATAACATTATAGTCAGCTGAATGTTTGTATCTAGCTTTTTCTACAGTCGGTGAGATAGTTTCATCCATATTCATTCCTTCGTAACGCCACTGCTCGGTTGCAAAATAATAAAAGGATGTGGCATTCTGCAATTTAGGAGGCACAGTCCAATCCTTGGCAAAGGCTACCGTACCCCAACCATCTAATGGACGTAGCTTTTCTTGCCCTACATAATGTGCCCATCCGCCACCATTAACTCCTTCGCATCCAGTTAACATTACAAGATTAATAATTGCTCTATAGATAGTATCTGAATTATACCAGTGATTAATTCCTGCTCCCATAATAATCATGGATCTGCCTTTAGAATCTATCGCATTTTGTGCAAATTCCCGAGCAATCTGTATAACAAGATTTCTATCCACTCCGGTAATTGACTCTTGCCATGCAGGTGTGTATGGCTCCTGATTGTTATAATCCCCTGAAGCTTTATTTGTTTGTGCATGACTTAATCCATAGTGGGCAAGAGTTAGATCATATACTGTAGTTAAAATAAATGTTTCATTACCGTTACTAAATCTTTTAATAGGTACTGGACGTCTGAAAACCCTCTTTCCTTCTTCTCCAAAGTATGGAAATTCCACTTCAACAATATCATCATGAACTCCAAAAATACTAAGCCTTGGATCTATGTTACTGTCATTTTCTGAATCCTTGAGATTTACATTCCATTTACCGCCTTCCTCCCATCTAAATCCTAAACTTCCATTAGGAATAGAAAAGTTTTGAGAATTATCATCATATACTACTGTTTTCCATTCTGCATTACTTACTATTCTTCCAATATCATTTGCCCTTAGAAATCTATCTGCAACATATGTATTTTTGCTTTGCTTAAGTATAATTAAAAATGGTAAGTCACTATATGACTTTACGTAATTCTCGAAATACTCCGTCTTATTGTCAATGTAAAATTCTTTTAAAATTACATGCCCCATTGCCATTGCTAATGCACCATCGGTTCCCGGTTTCGCCTGCAGCCAGTTATCCGCAAACTTTACATATTCCGCATAATCCGGACTTACTGACACTACTTTTGTACCTCTATAACGAACCTCGGTCATAAAATGAGCGTCTGGTGTCCTTGTTAACGGAAGGTTCGAGCCCCATATCATTAAATAACTAGAATTGTACCAATCGCTGCTTTCAGGCACATCTGTCTGATCTCCCCAAATTTGTGGTGAAGCTGGCGGTAAGTCTGCATACCAATCATAAAAACTCATAAGTGGTGAACCTATCAAAGATAGAAAACGACTGCCTGCAGCGTAACTTACCATTGACATAGCTGGTATGGGAGAAACTCCAACGATCCTATCGGGACCATACTTTTTTATTGAATATAACATTGAAGCTGAGGTTAGAGTAAGAGCTTCTTCGCGAGAAACTCGCACAAACCCGCCTTTTCCTCTAGCCGCCTTATACATTTTCGACTTTTCGGGATTTTCAACAATTTGCGCCCATGCCGCTACAGGATCCTGTGTGCTTTTCAAAGCTTCCTTCCACATTTCAAGTAGTGTCTTACGTATATAAGGGTATTTAACTCTCATTGGGCTGTATATGTACCATGAAAAACATGCACCTCTTGGACATCCTCTTGGCTCAAATTCTGGCATATCAGGACCTGTAGAAGGGTAATCCGTCCTTTGAACTTCCCATGTTACTATTCCATCCTTCACATACACATCCCAACTGCAGGAACCAGTACAGTTAACTCCATGTGTAGAGCGAACTATCTTATCATGTTGCCATCTTTTTCGGTAAATGTTTTCTTGTTCCCTAGAGTATGGGGAAATTTCACTCCAATCTTCTGAATGGTGTTCTCTTTTGGAAAAATATTTTAATCTGTCTAACAAAGGCGTTTTCCTTTTACTCATTTTTTCCTCCTTTATCTTCTAAAAATTAACTTAGAATATAGTTCGTTACAGCTATTCTTTGTTTAAAGTGTAATTTTTATTATGCTATAAGAATTTTAGTTATAGTTTTCCATATGTTTGTTAGAATATACTAATTAACTTAAGCATATTAATTTGTATATTTATAATAAAGAACATCCCTCGAAATTTACAATGATAAAAGTTTTTTAACTAGTATCTTTGTAATTATATTCAATATAATAAAAACACTATTAGTTTATTAAAATTCAATAAACTAATAGTGTTTAATCTTATGAAATCTATTAACAAAGTCTTATTTTCTAAAAAACTTAAAATATATAGCATTAAACTAATAATTTCTAGATAACATTCTTTCTACTATTAGTTTTAGATTTGCCTTTTCACCTACATTTGGAAGCTCCTCTATCAATTTTAGTGCCTTGTTAGTATATTTTTCTGCAACTTCCTTTGACTTTTTTACTCCTTCTGAATCTCTAAGCAAATTGATAGCTTTATCAGTATTATTTTCTCTAATAAGCTTTAATAACTCTTGGTTTCCTTTTTTCAATTCATATATTATTGGCATATTGTAAACTCCCTGTTTAATATCGTTTCCTGATGGCTTTCCAAGCAACTCAGTAGTTGAAGTTATATCAAGTAAATCATCTAACAGTTGAAATGCCATGCCTGCATTGTATCCGATATCTTTGAGTTTTTTTACAATATGTATGTCTGCCATGCTTTCATAAGCCCCAATAGATAAGCTAAGCGAAAACATTGAAGCACATTTACCATTTATTTTTCTTAAATAATCTCTAATTGTACAATCACAAGAGTAAAGAGAGAAATATTGATAAATTTCTGATCTACATATAAATTTAATTGTTTCAGACACTTCAGTTATACTATGTGATGAACAGTTTTTTGAAAATAACACATAAGCTTGTGAAAAAAGATAGTCTCCTGCAAATAACCCAGATTTTGTATTATACATTTTATGTATTGTTTCTTTACCTCTTCTTAAATCTGTATCATCAACTATGTCGTCATGAACAAGAGTTGCAAGATGAAGCAGTTCCACAGCAGCAGCAACTCCTTTAAGTCTCTGCCTTTCTATTTTTCCAAAGCTTCCTCCTATTAGAACAAAAATTGATCTAATGAATTTTCCTTCCTCTGCTGGCAATTTACTCATAAGGTTCATAACTTTACTATTATTATCCTTCAAATTTTTTCTTATAATTTTTTTTATGTCTAATATATCTTCTTCATAGTTACGAATAAACTTATTATATTCCAATGTGACTTATCTCCTTCCTCATATACTGCCTTTATTATTATAATGATTGTCAATTTACAGAACATTATAACATATATATAGAATTGTACATACAAAATTAATTTAAATTTATTTAATTTAAATTAATTTTGTAACATATTATTTACAATAATTTGTATGACATTAATTCAATAAATTTCTTGTAAAAAATTTAAGTATAATAGAAGCTATAACTGAAAAACCTATAAATAAAGATATTTTTTCAGTTATTATTAATATATTTTATTCTTAATTTACAAAAATCGTAATGGGAGGTTTTATTATGAAAGTGTTTATAGTTGGTGGTGGGTTTGCTGGTCTAGGAGCAGCTAATAGTCTTGCAAAAGAACTTTCTGGTTCTAACGAAATCTATTTAATAGATAAAAATAAATACACAACGATGCTTCCTAATTTACCAGAAGTTTGTAGTGATAGACTCAAAAGTGAAGATATAACAGGAGATATTGAAAAACTAATACCATCCTCTGTTAAGTTTATAAACGAAGAAATATCAGAGATAAACTTTGACGAAAAAATTATTAAGACAAATAGAGAATCCTATAGTTATGATTACTTAGTTTTTGGTTCTGGATCTGTAACAAATTTTTATGGTTTTAATCAAAACTTAGACAAGGTGAGTGTTTTAGATTCATTAGAAGCAGCACAGGATATTAATGTCAAATTTAAAGAATATCTAGATAAAACTAATTCTCCTACTTTAGTTATATCTGGAGCGGGTTTTACAGGAATCGAACTTGGTTGTAATTTATATGATTTAAGTAAAAGAAGTGGGAAAAGCTTAAAGGTCATTTTTGTGGAACTCGGAAAAAGAATACTACCGATGCTTTCTGAAAAGTCACATAAACATGTTCTAGAAGTGTTCGACAAACTAGGTTTTAAGTTATATACTGATAATAAAATTGTAGCTTTTGATGGAAATAATGTGACTTTAAAGGATGATGAAGTTATAAAAGACGTATTTTTCAGCTGGTGCAGTGGAGTAAAATCTTCTTTGAATCCTATCGGAAACTATGAATCTCTTCCAGATGGAAGAATTATAGTAAATGAGTTTTTATCGATCCCAGCATATCCTGAAGTTTATGCGGTTGGTGATTCTGCTGCAATTAAAGATAAAGATACTAGATATCTTAGAAGAGCAGTTAACTTTGCACATACCTCTGGAAAACATGCTGGTAGTAACATTGCTGCTGCAATAAATAATGGTAAACAAAAGCCTTTTGAACCGGTTGATATGGGATGGATAATACCAATTTATATTTCCAGTATCGGAGAGGTTATGGGAAAAGAAATAACAGGCCGTAAAGGAATAGCTATGCATTATGCAATATGCGGTGTAAAAAATTATAGTGTTAAAAATGCAGTTACTGAATTTAATGCTGCTGTCAAATATGCTTTTGCAAAACCATAGTAATTTTAGTTATATAATGAAAAGGGAATGTTTCATAATGCACATCTACACATTATGAAACATCCCTTTTTCATTTCATATTAGAAGATATTTTCTTCTAGGTATCTGAAATTCTTATAATAAGGTTGGCTATTGTATCTTTTTCTTTAGTATCTGCAACTTCCCACATTTCTTTTAATAACCTTTCTTGGTCATTTCTAGGTTCTACATTGTTAGCTAAGTACGTTCCTACTTTCTCTGCCACCTTTGTAATGGCCTTGTCAGACATACCCACAGATTCTCCAAGGTTTATTGCACCCGCAAGTGTTTCTTTCCATTCATCCCAATTACTCAAATTTGGCATTACTTTTACCTCCTTAAAAACAATTTCATTTCTATTCTCCCTTATTACAATAATAGTATGTGTAAATATTCTAAAAAAATATCAACTTAGTATCTTCTATTTAACTTTTAGTAAAAGTACTAATTTCATCAAATGCTATATAAGTCAGAATCCCGCTTTCTCAATTGACCTATCATATTTCTCAATCTTACTTTCAAAGTATTTCCTAACTTCGTTAACAGATACCAATATCTCTTTTTCCTTTATCTCCAAGTATGCGCAGGCAATAATAAATTCCTTTTCTTCTCTATTTGGCTTTTTTCCCTTTTCCAAGACAAACTTAATGTAACTTTCCCTAAGTAAGGTAGAAATCCATATCTGCTCTTTTTGCTTCAATTGATACCATTTCTTGTTAACCTGATGCAATTCCTCTATTCCATTCTTATAATCTATCATTAGTTTATTTCATCCTTTCTTTATAACTTAGTTTACTAATAGAATTTATCTAATCTTTGTAGACATAAGTCCTGATAATCAAACACGTAATTCTATCGCACAAAAAAATAAGCTCTTCTTTAATTGCACTTAAATATTATAACAAAAATTCTTCCTAAACTAACTATAATAATACTGCATAAATAATGTCTTTGATTATAAAAATACTAATTATACATAGCCTGAGAATATAGGGTATAGTTTCTAAAAGGTGCGTACTTGTAAAAAGGAATTCATTACTATAACATTTTATTAGAACATTATCAGAGCAAAGTTTTTAAAATTTTACGAGGAGGAACTATCAATGAATGAAACAATTAAAACTATCTTAGAAAGAAGAAGTATACGTTCTTATAGACAAGAACAAATTAAAGATGAGGAACTACAACAAATACTTAAGGCTGGCCAGTTTGCTCCAAGTGCTATGAACCAACAATCTTGGCACATTACTGCAGTACAAAATAAGGAAATCATAAAAAAAATAAATGAAGCATGCAAAAATATCTTTCTTAACTCAGGTAATAAAGCCTTTGAAGAAAGAGCGAAGAATCCAAACTTTAATTTATTCTACAACGCTCCTACTTTAATCTTAGTATCTGGTTTAGATAAAAATATTACTCCACAAATCGATTGTGCTTTAGCTTTAGAAAATATGTTTTTAGCTGGAGCATCAATAGGTATCGGTTCTTGCTGGATTCACGGCGTGACTTCCTTATCTAGCAGTGAAGAAGGTAAGTCTCTATTACAAGAATTAGCCATACCGGAAGGATATTCTATTATAGGCTCTGGTGTATTTGGCTACAGTGCAGTAGAGACTCCAAAGCCAGCTCCAAGAAAAGAAAATTCAATAAATATTGTAAAATAAGATTTACTTTATTAATAGGAGGATACTATTGTAGCCTCCTTTCTTAAATTCTGAAACCAATAGTTATCATTTCTCAGCTAATTGAATATATTAATTTGAAGATAGATACTGGAGGTTTAACTGTGAGTAAGTATTATTTTACTAGTTATAAGAATAAAAAAATTCTTGTTCTTAACTTTTCAAGCTTATCCGGAAAATCAATACTGAAGCTTTTAAGTGAATCAAAGTCTTTTATCTGTAAGCAACCTGAAAATTCAATGCTTTGCTTAATAAATATAACAAATATGAAATATAACTCAGATACCTTGAATGCTTTTAAAAAATACGTTGAAGATAACGAAAAATATGTATTTGCAAGTGCAATATATGGAGCATCTTTCCTACAAGCTATGGCGATAAAAACTTTTTCGAAATCTAATTCAATGCTTCTTAAAATATACGAAACTGAACATGAAGCTTTGGATTGGTTAGCTTCATTACAATTATAAACTTATAAATAAAAAGCTAATGCTACTTCTTAGTTAGCATTAGCTTTTTACATCTTATTAAATTGAAAAAGTTTATCTATATTCAATTCACATAAAATCTAAATCTAAATATATTTCATCTTATTGTTCTAAAGCAGAATCAGTTGTGATATCAGTTTCTACTTTAGCTGGCTTAGATGTTTGTACTAGGAATACTCCTACTAATATGACTATTGTTGATATTAAAATATTTATAGAAACCGGTTCCTTTAAAATTAATGCTCCTAAAAACACTGCTACAACAGGGTTAACATAAGCATAAGTACTTGCTTTAGATGCTGGCCATTTTTGTAATATATAAATATAGCAGCTGTAACCTACTATTGAGCCAAATACAACCAAATATAATAGCGCTCCAATTCCACTGCTTGTTAAATGTATCTTAGGTATTTCTCCAATTAAAGCTCCTATAACAGAAAGCCATATACCTCCTGATAACATTTGAATTCCTATATGAGTCACAACTGATCCCGTAGCCTTAAAGCTTTTTGAATAGATAGATCCACTAGACCACAATATTGCACTTAGCATTACAAAAATTATTCCTTTTGCACTAGTCGCCTCTGTGTTTGAATTTGATAACACAAGCAGTCCAACTCCTATAAATCCCATTAAAATGCCTATCCATCCTTTGAAGTTCATTGATTTACTTCTAAGGAAAAATGTCTCTATAATAGCTGTATAAAGAGGGCTGGTAGCTACAATTAGGGAAGTCATACCAGAACTTACCCATTTTTCTCCCCAAACTACTAATCCATTTCCACCCAATAAAAGAAACATCCCTACAATTGCTATTCGTTTTATATCAATTACCTTTTCAGGAAATTTTAATCCTTTTAGCCTAGCAAAAATCAACATAATTGATCCTGCAATTAAAAATCTTACCCCTGCAAAAATTGTAGGCGGAAGTTCACTTACACCTATTCGAATTGCTAGGTAAGTGGAACCCCAAAAAATACATACTGCTAAATATGCTAAAATAACTTTTTTCTGTTCTCTATCTTTAACTATATCCAATACCATTCATCCCCTTCCCTCTATTAATTATAATACTAATTTATAATTATTCAACTATTATAATTTAATAAAGTTGAGTGATAAAGTATTAACAATGATTCTTACTCTGCACTCTCCCATTCCTTCCATATATCTGGCTCATAACCAACAGTAGCTAGCTTTACATTACGAACTATTGGTGTTCTAAAAAGCTTAGGATTTTTTAAGAGCAGCTCTTCTTTCACACTACTGGTTCTAATATGTTCTAAATTTAATGTTTTGTATTCTTTTGCCTTAGTATTAATCAAATTAGCCAAACCTACTGCATTTTTAACACTTTCAAATTCACCCTTACTTAGCCCTTTTTCATTTAAATCTATAAGTTGGTATTTTATTTTTCTTTCCTTAAAATATCTTTCAGCTTTTTTTGTATCAAAGCATTTTTTTGTTCCAAATATTTGAATATTCATCTTTGTATCTCTCCTAAATCTAATCTTATTTAAATTATTAAAGGCAATGCATTTCACTCTCTGCTTTATCCCAAGGTACTGTGTAAGCCTGACCTTTTGAGCAAAAAATAGATGTAGATGTGTATTCCGGGTCAGCATTCTTATTATAATTAATTCTATCAACAACTTCTTTCTCATTATGGCAACGTTCATATCCACTAAAAACTAAACTTATAGCACTTTTTCCGCCTGTAAAAGATGCTAAATTCATACTGTAGTTCATAAAAGTAGCTACTGGTACTTTTCCCGTTAATATAGCCTTGTCACCTACAATTCTAGGTGAATCGAAATTTCCATGGGCTTTTTCTAAATCTGATAAAACCCTTCCCATGTGCTCTAATTCTACTTTGATTTTGAATTGGTAATAAGGTTCTAGTAAAACATTTTTTGCTTTCTCTAGCCCTTGTCTTAATGCTCTAAGAGTAGCTTCTCTAAAATCCCCTCCAGAGGTGTGCTTATTATGAGCCCTGCCTGTCAATAATGTTATTTTCAAGTCCGTTAGTGGTGAACCTATAAGTAATCCATGATGCTCCTTTTCAAAAATATGATGTCTAATTAAATTTTGATTACCTACTGTTAAATCATCTGTATGACAAAGATTTTCAAAAATTATTTCGCTGTTTCTGCTACCCGGCTCTAATTTAAGATGAACTTCTGCATAATGCCCCAAAGGTTCAAAATGACCGCATCCAATAACTACTGAATCAATGGTTTCTTTGTAAAGAATCTCAGGAGTTCCAAAGGTAACAGTAAAATTAAATCTTTCCTTTACCAGTTCCTCTAGTACCTGTAATTGTATAACTCCCATAAGGCTAATATGAAGTTCTTGCAAATTCTCCTCCCAAGTCACATTTAATGAAGGATCTTCCGCCTCTAGTATTTTGAAACATTTTAAAACTTCCTTTACGTTTAATAAAGAGTCGAATATTACTTTAGATTTTAAGGTTGGCACCATTTCATAAACTGACTTCTCTTCTAAAGTACCTAAACCTTCACCTGCAGCTGCCCTAGATAACCCTGTCACTGCAAAAATTTCGCCTGCTTTTATCTCATCTTCAGTCTTAAATTTACTTCCATTATAAATCCTTATTCCAGTTATTTTTTGACGAATCTTTTGATCTCCTATTCCATAACATAGCTCATCTCGCACCCTTAACTTGCCACTTAAAGCCTTTATATAAGTTACTCGCGTACCATTATCGTCATGACGAATTTTATAAACCCTACCTGAAAAATCTTCTTCAGCAGAATAATTGGTAAAGGTTAATCTATCTAATTTCTCTAGAAAGCTTGTTATACCAATGTCCTGAAGAGCGGAACCACTACAACATGGGAAAACTTTATTTTCTTTAATCATAGTCTTCATAGTATTTAATAATTTGCTTAGTTCTAAAGAATCCTCCATATATTTTTCAAGAAGTTCTTCATCTCTTTCAACGATAAATTCTATTAACTCTTCCTTTATATAATCATCACAAAGAGAATTTGTAATATCATAAACATTCTCTGTTAAATTCGTGCGAATTTCCTCTAATACCTTTTCAGTGTCTGCACCAACTCTATCAGTCTTATTAATAAAGAAAAAGGTTGGTATCTCATATTTCCTAAGTAATTGCCACACTGTTTCAGTATGACCTTCCACTCCTTCTACTGCACTAATTATTACAATGGCATAGTCCATAACTTGTATAGCTCTTTCCATTTCGGAGGAAAAGTCTACGTGTCCTGGAGTGTCTATTAAAAAATAATTCGAATCCTTATACTTCATGAATCCCTGTCCTGAAAATACGGTAATTCCTCTTTCTTTCTCTATATCATGACTATCCAGAAAAGCATTCTTATAATCCACTCTCCCTCTTTGTCTAATACTTTTTGTATGATAAAGCAGTTGTTCTGAAAATGTGGTTTTACCTGCATCTACATGTGCCAATATTCCTATAGTTTTATTCATTTTGTCACCTCTGTATTTTGATATACACAATTATATCAAAATATTTGTTTGTAATTCTACATTTTATATATGATGATTATAGATTTTAAACCTAAAATGTTAAAACTTCCATGTTTGGGTAAACTTACACTTTAAGATTATGACTTAATGTGTTTATTTGTTAAAAAATTATTTACTTGAAAATATGTTGAACTAATATATACTTATTATTAATACAACATATCTCTGCATCGGAGAAGTGAATAATAAATTAGAATTGTTTATTACAAATCACTTCTACATCATTACAATTAGTATTAGATTGGGTATTCTTATAATAAGAGTTGCCTTTATTATTAAAATAAAAATGTATATTTGTTTCATACACGGAAGGAGATAAAATTATGGATAATAAATTTTTTAAAGCAATGGTAGTTAGTCAAACTGAAGAAAACAAATTTACTAGAGAACTTACAGAAAGAAATATCAATGACTTACCTGATGGTGACGTATTAATCAATGTAAAATACTCATCTCTAAATTATAAAGATGCTTTATCTGCAACTGGAAATAAAGGAGTTACAAGGAACTATCCCCATACACCAGGCATTGATGCTGCTGGAATAGTTGCCCAAAGTAACAGTAAAGAATTTAACGCTTGCGATGAAGTTATTGTTACAGGCTACGATTTAGGAATGAACACTTCTGGAGGCTATGGTGAATATATTCGTGTTCCTTCTGAATGGGTAGTAAAGTGTCCATCAAATCTTACATTAAAAGAAAGCATGATATATGGTACTGCTGGTTTTACTGCAGCACTTTCAGTTTTTAAATTAATAAACTCTGGCGTAAAAAAAGAAGATGGGGATATTCTAGTTACTGGAGCTACAGGTGGTGTAGGAAGCTTTGCTGTAGGCATTTTAGCAAAAGAAGGCTATAATGTTGTAGCCGCTACTGGTAAGCCTGAAGAAAAGGATTTTCTACTAAACCTTGGCGCAAATAGTTTTATACATAGGGATGAAATAAATGACCAATCCGGAAGACCTCTTAGTAAAGGAAGATGGGCTGGTGTAGTTGATACTGTTGGCGGCAATATTTTAGCAACAGCAATTAAGACTACAAATTATGGTGGTGCTGTAACCTGCTGTGGTAATGTTGCTTCCCATGAGCTATCTACTTCTGTATTCCCATTTATATTAAGAGGTGTAAGTCTTCTAGGTATTGACTCTGTTCAATGTCCTATGGATCTTAGGTTAAAGATATGGGATAAAATCTCAAATGAATGGAAACTAGATAACCTAGACTCTTTAGCAAAAGAATGTTCTTTAAGTGAATTAAATGATAAGATAGCTTTAATCTTAAAGGGACAAATAAAAGGTAGAACTGTTGTGAATTTAAACTTATAGTTAATCAACACCGAAAGTTGACTTATCCTCCGAAACATAATACCAATTTTCGGTACGTTAAATATTTTTAAGTAGTCTAAAGCTCAGGATTTATGAAAACCTAAGAATCTTCGATAACTCGTTACACTCAGACAATCTAAGATTCTAAGTTCTTCATAAATCCTTCACTAAGACTACTAAATGAATATTTAAATGTACCCTCAAATTGGTATTATGTCTCTCCGAATAAGTCAACTTTCTAGTTTAGTTATCTATATAGGGTTCCATGACCCATACCGTTAACTAAATCATTGAAATTATCAAACATTAGATTAGGTTTATATTTTGTAATCCTATATATTCTCACTTTTTTGAAGAAATTCAAATTATATTTATTATTTTAACTTAATTAGAGTAATTAACTAGTTTGACATAAATAACCTACAGGTATAGTATGAAATTATATTTATTATGCTAGACTTGGAGTGATACATTATGAGTTATATTGAAAAAGGGACAATTGAATTTCGCAATACTTGTATTGCTTTATTTGCCGGTGGTTTTAATACCTTCGCCACCTTATATTGTACACAACCACTATTACCATACTTATCCAGTGAATTTCATATATCTCCAACCGTAGCCAGTCTGTCACTATCTGTGACAACTACTACTTTGGCATTTAGCATGCTACTTTTTGGGTCATTATCAGAAGTTTGGGGAAGAAAACCCATTATGTGTTTTTCTCTTTTCGCCGCATCTGCATTATCCATATTAGCTGCATTCTCTTCAAATTTTTATTATCTTTTAATCTTTCGAGTGTTTCAAGGCTTTGTTTTAGCAGGACTTTCAGCTATTGCTATGGCCTATATTAGTGAAGAAGTAGACCCGAGCAGCTTAGGAATGGTAATGGGT
This sequence comes from Clostridium sp. CS1-1, assembly GCF_056135525.1. Lineage (NCBI taxonomy): Bacteria > Bacillati > Bacillota > Clostridia > Eubacteriales > Clostridiaceae > Clostridium > Clostridium sp. CS1-1. Next base: position 3,019,712 of record NZ_CM148680.1, read on the forward strand.
TTATACATTAGTGGAAACTCTATTGGAGGAATGAGTGGACGTATTGTTATTGGTATAATTACCGATTTCTTTAATTGGCGAATATCTCTTGGTGCTATAGGGTTTTTAGGTGGACTAGCTAGTATTTTATTCTGGCTTAAACTACCTCCGTCCAAGCACTTTAAGCCTCGCTCATTAGAAACAAGAAAGCTATTAAACTCAATGATAAGCCATTTAAAAAATCGCAATTTACTTTGCATTTATGGTATTGGATTTCTAATTATGGGCAGCTTTGTTTCATTATATAATTATATAGGATATCAATTAATAATCCCTCCCTATTCACTTAGTCAAACAGTGGTTAGCTTTATTTTTGTAATCTATATTGTTGGAACCTTCAGTTCTACTTGGATGGGTCGTTTAGCTGACAAATACGATCAACAGAAAGTGCTCTGGATTTCCATTTTTATAATGCTTCTCGGTATATTGGTAACCTTAGTAGTTAACTTATGGATAAAAATTTTAGGAATTGCTCTCTTAACCTTTGGTTTCTTTGGAGCTCATTCTATCGCCAGTAGTTGGATAGGAAGACTCGCTAAACACGATAAAGCTCAGGCTGCTTCTCTTTATCTATTATTCTATTATATAGGTTCTAGTATTGGCGGAACCTCTGGTGGAAGCTTCTGGAGCCTATATGGATGGAGTGGCGTGGTGAGCATGATTTCATGCTTTTTAGTATTGGCATTTTTACTTTCAATTCCTCTCTCATCAATTTCATCTAGTATTAAAAAAGTTACAAATTACATCGAAGAATAATAGAGCTCTATAAACAGATTTCTAAGTATATAATAAAATTTAAAGGCTGGTGGTAACTTATTCCTACCACCAGCCTAAATAATGAAATTAGCTAGCAAATATCTTTGCAAAAAATGTACTAACGGCCTCTATTATTTTATCTATGGCACTCTTAGCCTGATCACTCTTAATTACTGATTTCAGCTCACTTGCAACATCATTTAGTTGACCCTTTAATTGATTGAAATCCAAATTCAAGCTGCTTATCTTTTTCATTACATCGATTATTTTATTAATATCTTCTTGACTTAAATTATAATTATAATTATTAACTACATTAATTACTATGTTTTTTATTTCTTCATCAGTATTAGGTTTCTCTTTTACAACTTCTTTTTTGACTTCATTTATTAACCCTGCTGCTTCATCTTGTCCAATTTTTTCACCTAACTTTCCGGTAACAACTAGTTCTTCATTTGCAGCTTTCTTTTTATCTTCATCAATTTTTTTACCAGCACTGCTGTTTTCAAAACCTTTTAATATTCCAGTAAGGGCTGCTGTACCAGATACATTAAAAGGAGCCGATACTTTTACATTAGCATTCTTTATACCTGCAGTAATTAAAGCATTTTTTATCATGCTTTCGCTAACCCAATATATATTATGTACGGATACATTTAATCCACCTTTATCAGTAGGTTCTACATAAGCGCAAGATATGGATTTCGTTCCAATCTCCTTTGTAGAAGCTGCTCCAGATAAATACTTAGTTTCTTCAGCTATGTTCACTTCCAGTACATTAGCTTCTTGCTTAGCAACCCCAAAATATTTAAGCATGTCTTCTTTTTGCTTGTTTGTTAAATCTGCTCCTAAAGTTACAACTTTAAAGGCATCAGCATAAACTTTTTTAGTTGGAATAGTTATTACCGTTGATATAACAAAAACTAGAATTAATAATTTACTTATGATTTTCTTAACTTTCATATCCTAACTCTCCTTGTTTAAAATTTCAGATACTATTCTTACTCATAGAAATACGGGTTAATAATTACATCTTACTATTCAATTCCTTCCATCTAATAATTATAATACTAATTAATAATTATTCAACTATTTAAATTTAATCTATTGTATTTCTATATTTATTGGAAACTTGTGTTTTTGTATACTTTGATGGTATAATGAGGAATAATAATATGTTTAAAAACATAAACATAACTTGATAACTATAATAAGGAGGTAGGCAAATTGAATAATAAATCATTATCAGTTATCATGGCATTGGTGCTGACCGTAATTATAAACGGAACTACGCTTGCTGCACCAAACAATAGTTCATCTGACTCATTAAAGCAAACTCAAAATGAGAAGAAAGAACTACAATCAAAAGTTGAGAAGTTAGACAAGCAGATTGATGAGGTATTAAAAAAGATTGATAGCAATAAAAAAGATATGAATAAAATTGCACAGGACATCAAAGACACAGAGGATAAATTAAAAGCTGCAGAAAATAATTCGAGAGCTAGAGAGGATTTATTTAAAAAAAGAGTACGAGCTATGTACATAAATGGCCCAGATAGCTATCTTCAGGTACTTTTAGCATCAAATAACTTAAATGATTTTATATCAAGAGCAGATATGGTTTCTAAGGTAGTTGGATTTGATAATAAGATCATTTCTGAACTTAGAGAAAAAAAAGAAGCTATAGCTAATGAGCAGAAAGCCCTTAGTGAAAAAAATAATAAGCTTGAGGCTTTAAAGGTAAGTAATGAAAGTGTTTTATCAAAGTTAAGCAAAGACATAAAGGAACAAAAGACACTTCTAAGTAAAGCTACTGAAAAAGAAAAACAGTTGCAAGCAATTGAAGCTGCAAAGGTTTCTAAGCAATTCGCTTCTAATGATACCAAAAAGAGCGGTACTTTATCCCGTGGTACTTCTAAGTCTATTTCATATTCTCAAACACTTAGCATGCAAGCAACAGCATATACTGGAAATGGCCTTACAGCTTCTGGTTATGCAACTAATAGAGATGCTGATGGCTATAGTACTATAGCTGTAGATCCTAGAGTTATTCCATTAGGGTCTAGAGTTTATGTAGAGGGCTATGGATATGCTATTGCCTCAGATACCGGTGGGGCTATTAAGGGAAATATAATTGATGTATTTTTCCAATCAGATTCAGAAGCACGAAATTGGGGAAGAAGGTCTGTTACAGTTTATATACTTAATTAAATAGACAATGTTACAGGTTATCACTTTTCTAAGCAACTATTTTTTAAAAGTGGTAACCTGTATTTTTTAAATATTACTATTGTTTACATCTAGAATGTTTATAGCCATATTACCGTTAACTACAACTACCTCACCATAAGCTATTACCTTACCATTAACCTGTAACTCTACTGGTTGACCAGCTACCTGATTTAACTCCAATAAAGTTCCATTTTTAAAATTCATGATTTCTTTCACACTTCTTTGAGTTTCTCCTAATACAATTTGTATATTCAAAGGCACATCAAATATAGAACTAGTACTTTTCGATATATTGTCAAAATTACTAAATTGCTGATATTCAACCTTTTGAATCGTGTTATTCGAAGGTTGATTACTATAAGAGTAGTTACTATTAGCGCTTTCCGGGTTACTTTTATGTTCTACTTCATTTATTCCCATAGCCTGCTCTTTTATCTTTTCTACGGTATCTTGTTTATTCTCAATTATAATACCATCGACATTATCAACACTTTCTAATTCATTATTAGTTGTTTCTGTTCCCATCATTATGGATATTATCTTCTTCACTGTTTCTAATGAAAGAACCTGCATTATAACACTATCTAATAAATTTTCTATATTTAACTTAAAAGCTACTTCAACAACAGCGTCTTCTTCCTCAATATCCTCCGACATATTAGAAGTCATAGAATCCCAAATTTTCGATTTTGGAGGAGAAATATCTACCTTTCTTGAAAACATAGTTGCCATTGCTGTGGCCGCTGAACCAATCATTTGATTCATAGCTTCAGAAACTGCGCTTTCCTCAATCTCTGATAATGTATCTGAATTGATCTCTCCTGTTCCGCCCATCATAAGGTTAGCAACTATTGCAGCATCTCTTACCCTCATGATTAAAATATTTTTTCCTGATATTCCTGTTGTATACTTTATTTCTAAAGCAATGTTCGGAATTTCAAAGCTCTCTCTCATTTTCTTTAATGTAGTAACAGAAATAACTGGTGTAGTTATATTTACCCTTTTACCTATCATATCTGACAATGCTGTAGAAGCAGATCCCATGGATATATTTCCTACTTCTCCTAAAATGTCCTTTTCAATGTCTGTTAAATCAATACTATTTTGTTCGCTCATATTTTCATTAATTTGATCATCGATAACATTGCCCGAAATTAAAGCATTAATTTCCTCTTGAGAAAGTCCACCACTCATACTTACACATCCTTATCTATACAATTTACGATTTTAACTGCCTTATGGTTATTTATCAATCCTATTTCACCATTAAAGCAATATTTTCCCTCAACTAATATATTTGCTTTATTCTCATATTTTTTATTAGTGTCTAGAATTGTTCCTTTTTGTAAATTTAAAATTTCTTCTAATGACAACTGTAAGTTACCCAAAACTATCTTTATATTTAAGCTTGTACTATTTAAATTATTATACAATTTATCCTTTGGAATTGCATGTGTCATTTCTAGTTTCCCAGAATATTTTTCAATGCTTGAGTACGGAATACATATATTAAAGAAAGTATTTACGTCTCCAATTGTTATAGAAAATGACACCAAAGCAACATGATCACTACTGTCGAATAATTTTATGTTAGCTGGATTGACTTCTAAGTCTTTAACCTCAGATTTTACTTTTAAAACTTTACACCATGCTTCTTCTAGATATTTTATGAAATCTCTAGTTATTTTTATATATATCTTTTTATCCTCTTCCGAAAATTCCGTTAAGCTTAGTTTCTTATTTCCATATGTACCCAAAAAAACATTAGAGACTTGAACTATCAAACTAGGACTCGTTTCAAACAATAAGTATCCATCTAATGGATTTAACCTAAAAACTGTTAATACAGTAGAGTATGGAATGGAGCGCATAAACTCCTCATATCGTATTTCTTGTATAGATTCTAAAGAAACTCTTATATTTAAATTCTTAAACATTCTCGAGGATATAACATTTGCATATTGCTGATGAACATATTCTAAAATTTCTATATCTTTTTCAGCAAATTTAAAACTATCTGAAAGAACTATATTAGGAGTCTCACTTTCTCTATCAGAACCTCCCTCACTACCTTCTTCAATTATCTCACCAGCTGCCAATGCTGCTAATAACGCATCTATTTCGCTTTGGGATAAAACATCTGACATATTAAACCCCCATTTCACTATTTTACTTCTACCCAAGGTTTGTTAATTAATAATATTATAACAGAAATGCCATAATATTGTTTAAAAATTTAAATAAAAAATTTAAAAAGGTGTCTAAAAAGTAATTTTTTAGACACCTTTTTTCTAAAGGATTAAGTACCTACTACTCTACTTGAGTAACAAGTCTTTTCATTATATCTCTTAATTTTGGCTCTCCAACTTCTTCATGTGCAATTGCTATAACAAGTTTTATATCATTATCTGATTTATCCCACTTATAAGCTCTAACATCAAGAATAGCTTCTTCTGGTATATATTCATCGATATCAGTTCCTACTTCTTCTGCTAGTGTAAGGTATTCATCAAACAAATCATCTTCCGTTAACTCGTTTATATTATATCCTTCATCTTCCATTATTTCATTCAAAGTAGAAATCTCCACACTTACATTAAAGGCTAAAATATCATCTCTTTTTGTTCCTTTGCTCATATCTTTTACTACTTTAAACTCTGTATTCGTTTCAATTGTTTCTTTCATATCTTTACTATCTACAATTTTATCACCAAAAGCTACATACATTTTCCCAACTCCTTCAAATAAAACAACACTTCTTTCTTATTATAACATAATTTTCATGTTTTAGTCATGAAAAGTGCGATCTAAGCAGTAAATAACAACTTAAGAGGAGAGTGCGACTTAATTGTAAGTTTAGAACGCTGTTTGAAGATTAAGCTTACTGTATTTCATCAGCCTTTGCTTCAAGAACAGAATCTAATACATTTAATATTAGTTACTTCATCATAAAAGGCTAAGACAAAGAACATTTATGCCTTCATCTCAGCCTCATAATAATCTTTTATAGATATTTTTTTATTTCATCTGATGATGGTACTCTTCCCATTACCTTTACTTTTTCATCCACTACAAGTGCAGGAGTTTTCATTACTCCATACTTCATGATGTCCTTAATATTTTCTACCTTCTCAATAATAGCATCAATTCCTAGTTCAGCCACAGCCCTTCTAGTGTTCTCTTCCAATTGATGACATTTAGCACATCCTGTTCCTAATACTTTAATAATCATTTAATAAACCTCCCCAAAATTAAATAATAAAATATGAAAATGCATTAAATAGATAGCCAATTATTATTATCCCAATGGATACTATAGAAACGAATATAGTTAATAATTTAGGTTTAACAACCTTGCTAAGCATTATAATTGATGGTAGTGAAAGGGCTGTTACAGCCATCATAAAGGACAAAACTGTACCTATTCCTACTCCTTTACCAAATAATGCTTCTGCTATTGGAAGCGTTCCAAATATATCAGCATACATGGGTATTCCTATTGCTGTAGCCATTAAAACTGCAAAAGAATTATTTCTTCCAATAACATTCTGTACAACAGATTGAGGTATCCAGTTATGAATTGCAGCACCTATACCAACTCCTATTAATACATATAACCAAACTCTTTTTATAATATCTCTTACCTGTTCTTTGGAGTAAGAAACTCTCTCCTCACGGGTCATCTCAATAACTTCTGCATCCACATTTTCTATTTCACGAACATATCCTTCTACATAACTTTCTAAACATAACTTATCAATAATAGTTCCCCCTATTACTGCTAATATAAGACCTACCACAACATATGCTATGGCAATCTTAGCTCCAAAGAATGACATTAAAATTAATAATGATGCTATATCTACTAAAGGAGAAGATATTAAAAATGAGAAAGTTATTCCAAGTGGTAACCCTGCTGATGTAAAACCAATGAATATTGGAATGCTTGAACAACTACAGAATGGTGTAATGGTACCAAGTAATGCTCCTAATATATTCCCCTTGATACCTTTTATATTCCCAAGTATCTTTTTTGTCCTTTCAGGAGGAAAGTAACTTTGAATATAAGAAATGATGAAAATCAGTATAGATAGCAGTATAAAAATCTTTATAGTATCATATATAAAGAAGTGTATACTTCCACCTAATCTTTCTTTAATAGATAACCCAAATACTTTTTCAACTAATAAACGTACTAATTCTGATAACCATGTCATTTTTAATATTTGGTCATTAAGAAAGCTAAATATGCCAGTTATTAAACTCATTTTATTCACCCACCCAAACCCATAATTATAAAAAATTCAATATCTGTTAATATAAATCTATCTTTACAATTAAACTTGATGCTTTAAAGTAACTAGCGTTTACATGTCTTTAGAAACCCTTCTGCAGTATCAATGCCTTCAACGTCTTTCTTCAATGTGTCATATTCCTCAATATTGTCTACAATATTCTTTATGATTCCTTCAAATAGTTTGTTATCAAAATTTAAGTAATAGTATATAAACTGTTCTTTTCTTTCGTCCTTTACAAGTCCTACGTCTCTAAGTTTTGCTAGATGTTTTGAAATCTTAGGTTGTGTTTCCCCCATTATCCCACACATTTGACAAACACATAACTTCTTATGATATAAAAGCACTAAGATTCTTATTCTAGTTTCATCCGAAATCATTTTAAAAAAATCAGTTAACTTATACATTGTATTTCACTTCCTTAATTATAAAAGTAATCTCTATATACTTATATACCTATATGGGTATATAAGTATATATTTATAATATTCCTATTACATATATTTGTCAACTACTATTATAAAATTTATAAAAAATAAAAGGCCAGTGTAAACTGACCTTTTTATGTATCTATTTTAATTATTCACTTTCTTCATTTCTTTAATAGGTAAAGTATTTTTTCCTCCATAACCCATGGCAATGGAAATCCATAGTGTAAAGTAACGGTCAATCCATAATAACCTTGATGGTTGACCACTCATAAAAAGCCTCCTAATAATCTATTTCGCTATTTTTAATTCTTATTGCCAAGTCTTTTACTTTTTCTTCAATAGACTTTGCCGTTTTAATAAACTCCTCATCACTTTTGCCAGATGGGTCCTCTAGTCCCCAATCTTCCTCATGTTTTGAAGGTAAAAATGGACAAACTACATTACAGCCCATTTTTACAACTATATCTACCTCTGGTATATTATCAAGCAATTTAGATCTCTGTGTCTCATTCATATCGACATCATATAAGTCCTTAATTATTCTTACTGCATCCTGATTTATTTGAGCTCTTAACTCAGTTCCTGCTGAATAAGATTCAAAAATATCGGAAGCAAACATCTTTCCTAGTGCCTCTGCCATTTGAGATCTACAAGAGTTGTGAACACATATAAACGCTACTTTTGGTTTCATAAAAATCATCCTCCGTAAAATTTCTATTTAAAATTAATTATTAAAACAAACTTTGCCTTCTTTTAAATCTTCACATCCTAGATTACTGCTCTTATATTTCTTTAACCTCTCGTAATCTATACTACATTGTTTTAATTTAATAGCCTGTTCTTCTATTATCTCTTTCAAAAAAGAAAATTCCTTAATTGTATCCTCATTTATCTTGTAGTATACATATTTAGCTACCTTGTAATAATTAAGTATTTTTACACTTGTTAACTTATTTAAGTGTCTTGATGCATTTGATTGGTTTATATCAAGTAAAGCCTCTATTTCACAAACACATAAATCCCCATCTTTTAATATATTTAGAATTCTCATACGTGTCTCATCTGCTAGTGACTTCATCACTTGTATTAAATCCAAAGCATTTCCCCCTCTATATTATCATATTCGAATATAATCATATGATATATTATGATGTTATATTTTACAACCTATTTTCTGTAACTTAACGTAAGTTTTACATTGAAATAAGCAATTAAAGAATATATATTTTACTATATCCTTTAATTGCTTATTAAACTTATAAAAGCTTCTCCATGATAGTGATATTAATAAACTTACCCTCAAGTATTCCTTGATCCATATAGGTCCCGACTTCTCTAAATCCAGTAGACCTATATACCTTCTTGCCTACCTCGTTAGATTCAAAAGTACTTAAAATCAATTTATGGAAATCTTGTTCTTTAGCAACTTCAATTAAATAATTTAGTATTTGCTTACCTAACCCTTTTCCCCTCATATTTCTCTCTACATAGATTGAAATATCGCCAACACCACTATAACAGCATCTTGAATTAAATACATTTATAGACGCCCATCCTCTAATTATACCTTGACTATCTTCAATTACCACAACCTTATATCTCTCACCTCTTGTAGTAAACCACTCTTTCATTTCATTTATATCTCTTAGCCTAGTTTCTAAAGTAGCAATCCTATCCTCAATACCTTGATTATAAATATTAGTAATCAATAATATATCTCCAACTTTTGCTTCTCTTGTAATATAATTCATCTCCATCACCTACTTATATGCTTTCACATGTGCTCCTGCAAAAGCACCATCAAGTAAGTCAGTATCGATTTGGCTAAATACGTCACCTAAGTTTTTTTGCTTTATTAATTCTTCAATAATTTCTTTTGTATATAAATTTACTGGAGTAATTTCTACATTTTTAAACCCAACCTTTTTGAGTATATCTTCATAAACCTTTAAATCTAATGTTCCAGCAATACATCCTGCCCACATTTCAGCACTACGCTTGATATCTTCAGGAACATCCTTTAATTGAACTACATCTGCTATAGCAAGCCTACCGTTAGCTTTCAAAACCCTATAAGCTTCTCTTAAGGCAATCTCTTTATCTTCACATAGATTAATTACACAATTTGAAGTTATAACATCTATAGTTTCATCATTAAGTGGAATATCTTCTATATATCCTTTAATAAACTCCACATTAGTAACTCCCATCTTTTCTTTATTGCTGTTAGCCAAATCAAGCATTTCATCAGTCATATCAAGTCCATAAATTTTACCTTCTGGACCTACGTACTTTGATGATATAAATGCATCTATTCCTCCACCACTTCCTAAGTCTAATACTGTCTCACCTTTCTTAAATGCTGCTAAGACTAATGGATTAGCACATCCTAAAGAAGCATTTACAGCATCTTCTGGTAAACCTTCTAAATACTCTTTTGTATAAATATTTGAGCTACTAGTAATGTCTCCACAACAGGAAGTCCCACAACCACAGGGTGCTTTAGAATTACTACTTACTTTTTTTGCTACACCACCATAATAAGCCTTAACCTTACTTTTAATATTTTCTTCCATACTAAAAACTCCTTTCATTAACAACATTTATTTTGTTTTGCTGCATCTATAATCAATTGTAGACTCTCAAGAACTTGTTCCCTTTTATTCTCAGGTATTGATGATAAAATCTTTTGGTAATATTGCTCCATACTGTCTTCAATACTTCTAAATACTTTCATTCCTTCATCAGTTAACTTAATTGATACATACCTTCTATCTTCAGGATGTAATTCTCTAACTGCCAAGTCTGCTCCCACTAAGTTATTAATTGTCCTACTCATTGTGCTTTTATCTAGCGAAAGTAACTCAGCAAGTTCATTTAATGATATTTCATTTGCTCTTCCTATCTCCACAATGGCATGACATTGAGATACTGTTGTTCCACAACAGGTAGCTTCACTTTTCTCAAGTATTCCAAGATTTCTAACAAGAATTCTAATTAACTCTCTTAAATAATGGCTTTCTTTTGTATTCATTTTATCACCTCACATCAATTGTAATATAAAACTGTTGCAATTTGCAACAGTTTTATGTGTAAACATTTTAATACTATCTTTCATAAACGTTTATACATTATAAGTGTAAATAGTGATGTTAGCATTAAAAGAATTTACATCATATTCTTTGATAGGAAATTTAACTCAAAAACTTATTCTTAAAATCTAAAATTTAGAACTGTTTTAAGGTTAGGTTATAGTGTGGGGTCAGCTTCGACTGAAAGATTGCATCATCTTATGTTAACAAATTTAGAGACTCCAACTTTTTCCACAGTTTTCTACAAGAAAACATTGAAAAAAATTGGAGTCTTCAAAAATGAATTATTATTAGCTGATGTTCTTGAAAGGAAAACTAAGTGATAAACTTACGATTAAGTCACACTTTTTTGCAATGTTGCTGCTTTCACAAAGTTCCTTCGAACCCCTGAGTATACTTGTTTTAGTTTTCGTAATAAAGACTTTCTGATGGATATTCAGGATCGCAAGTTATATCCACACCAAGCTTTCTTAGAGTCTGCTCATCATTTGTACCTAAAATTGTAGTTGAGTGCGCTTGACAACTCTTAAGCATTGAAAGTTTCTCCATTGCCACTTGTGCCATTGGGTTTGTAGCAGCACATATACTAAGCGCTATTAATACCTCTTCACAATTTAAAGATGCATTCTTGCTTGCTAACGTTTTTGATTTTAAGCTTATAATTGGTTCAAGTATTACTGGAGATATTAAATGAATATCATCAGCTATGTTTGCAAAATGCTTAATAGCATTTAAAATTGCAGCAGCTGTTGCATCTAATGTTTCTGAACTTTTACCTGTTAATATTGTTCCGTCATTTAATTCTATTGCCACTGCTGGACAAACTTCATTGCTATCTGAAACTTCCTTTAGCTTAGCTGAACGCTCTCTTGCAGGAATGACAACTTTTCTATCTTCCGGTTTTAAATTCAGTTCTTCCATGATAAGTTTTGATCTTTGGAAGGTTTCTTTGTCTACATAACCCTTTTTGTATTCACATCCAGTTTTGAAATATCTTCTTATTATTTCTTGCTTTGATGCCTCTTTAATAATCTCATCATCAACGATACCGTATCCTACTCTATTTACTCCCATATCTGTTGGAGATTTATATACAGATTCTTCTCCTGTTATCTTCTCTATAATTCTTTTAAGTACAGGGAAAGTTTCAATATCACGATTGTAGTTTACAGTTATTTTGTCATAAGCATCAAAGTGGAAGGAGTCAATCATATTTACATCTTTGAGATCAACTGTTGCCGCTTCATAGGCTATGTTTAGAGGATGTTTTAAAGGAACGTTCCATACTGGGAAGGTTTCAAATTTAGAATATCCTGCTGCCTTTCCTCTTCTGTATTCGTGGTATAGCTGGCTAAGACAGGTTGCTAGCTTTCCACTTCCTGGTCCTGGCGCAGTTACAACAACTATAGGTTTTGTTGTTTCAATATATGGATTTTTTCCATATCCTTCATCACTTACGATTGTATCTACATCTGTAGGATATCCTTCTGTTGCTCTGTGAGTATATACCTTAATACCTCTACGCTCAAGCTTATTCTTAAAAACAGTTACAGCAGGTTGTCCATCATATCTTGTAATTACAACACTATTTACATCAAGCTCATAGGATCTTAAGTCATCAATTAGTCTTAAAACATCCATATCATAGGTAATACCGAAATCACCTCTGATTTTATTTCTTTCGATATCTCCTGCATAAACACAAATGACAACTTCAACTTTTTCTTTTAGCTTATGTAGTAATTTAATTTTCGCATTTTCATCAAATCCTGGTAAAACTCTTTTTGCATGAAGATCAAATAAAAGCTTACCACCAAATTCTAAATATAACTTGTCATAGTTGTTAACTCTTTCTAAAATATACTTTGATTGTTCCTCTAAATACTTCTTATGATCGAATCCTGTCTTCATTCTTTACCCCTCACTCTACAAAATTATTATTTTATCCAAATTTAACACACAGAAAGACACCGATAAGTCTGTCTAACTATCGGTAAGGAGTGGATATAACTCCTGCTTGCAAAATTGCACTTTATCATTAACATATTTTAGCAAATACTAACATTAAACTTTGTTTTACAACTTCATATTATCACATAATTTTAATAAAAAGTAAATATTATTATACTGTACTTTATTAATCTCTTAAAGTTTTATAAATTGACATTAACGTGAATGTATTAAATAAAAAAAGGAGATCATATTGTGTTGTATAGACCTAGAGATCAAAAATGAGACTTGAAATGACTTTAGTATTTTTTAAAGCTGTTTATAAAAAACTATAGGAAAGAGCGACTTAATGGACAAATAAATTTAAACTAAGTGGCTGTCCTCAAATAATTTTCAGGACAGCCACTTAATATTTTTCTTATTACTGAACTTTAGATATATGAAAATCATTTCTAATGCAGAAGAATTGAAGCTATATCATTCCTGTGATTTAATTTTAAAACTTGAAATTTTACAATTGTAGTTATGTTACTTTATCTCTACTGTTACCTTTTTCATCCTTTGAGGTTGCAGCGGATTATCTCTCTTGTCTCTTTCAACGCTTACAATCTTATCTGCCTCTTCAATTCCCTCAGTTACCTTTCCAAAAGCTGCATACTCTCCATCAAGATGAGGACTATCTTTTACCATAATAAAAAATTGTGAACTCGCTGAATTAGGATCCTGAGTTCTTGCCATTGAAAGAACTCCTCTTGTATGTTTTAGTTCGTTATTAAAACCATTGCTTTTAAATTCCCCAGGTATAGTACTTGCCCCTTCTCCAGAACCATTTCCAGCTCCTCCTTGTATCATAAACCCTGGAATTACCCTATGAAATATTAAACCATTATAAAAACCCTTTTGTACCAAACCTACGAAGTTATCTACTGTCCTAGGTGCAACATCAGGATATAATTCTGCCTTCATTACTCCACCGTCTTCCATTTCAATAGTAACAATAGGCTTTTTACCACTGTATTTACTTTTATAATCTGAATCTCCAGATGTATTTTTATTATTACTTAGATTTTTTGAGCATCCAGCCGCTGATAACATTATCGCTAGCATAATAAAAAATATTAATTTTTTCTTCAAGTTAACCATTCTCATGTTTAACTACCTCCTAAGTATTTTTTAGTTTACCATATAAGTATGTTATCAGAACATATTGTCATATTCAACATATATTAACATGCAACAAACAATATTAATCGAAGGCTTATCTTCCAAATTCATAATATTTAACGAATATTAACATGCAGCTCTCTTTTATATCATACTGCTACTATAATATCCTTATAATTCTCTGAGCAGTCTATTGACATTAAACAAGTATAAATGAAAATTTTGAAACAAAGACTAAAGAATAATGCAGAAAAATACGATAACTTTAAATATAATATATAGAAAGATAAAAATAATTTCTACACGATAACACTTATTATTTATTACATAACAAATATACTAAGAAGAGGTGGTTAAAATAGAATCAAATATATTATTAGAAAGTGGAACAGGAGAAGTAGAAATACTTGAATTCGTAGTTAATAACAAGCATTATGGGATAAACGTGGTAAAAGTTAAAGAAGTTCTAGAAACAGATAACTTAACACAGATTCCTCAATCACACCCTGCTATAGCTGGCCTTGTCCTATATAGAGATGAAATAATAGCTCTTGTAAACTTAAAATATGTTTTAGATGGACATTCTGAAGTATCCAAGAAAAACACTATAATACTATGTGAATTTAATAAATCTAAGGTTGCTTTTAATATTGATAGTATGGTGGGAATCCATAGAATAGGTTGGGATAAAATAAGTAAACCAGATGCTTTATATTCTAACACTTTAGTTATTGGGAACATAATGCTCAATAATAAGATAATATTCCTACTAGATTTTGAAAAAATAGTTACTGATATAAATCCTAAAGTAGGTATAAGCGAAGAAAGAATTCAAGGTATTAAATATAAAGATAGATCTCACATTAAACTCCTACTAGCCGATGATTCTTTTCTTATAAGAAGTTTGCTAAAGGATACTTTAACAAAGGCTGGCTTCACCAACTTGAAATTTGTTGATGATGGGGAACAAGCCCTTAATTATTTATATAACTTAGCAGAAGAAAAGAAGGATAATTTCATTGATGATGTGCACATACTCATCACAGATATAGAGATGCCTAGGATGGATGGTCTTACATTAACCCGAAAAATTAAGGAGCATAAGATTCTAAAGAAACTTCCAGTAATTGTTTTCTCTTCACTAATAACTGATGGCTTGGCTCACAAGGGAAAATCTGTTGGAGCAGATGCTCAAATGAGTAAGCCAGAAATCGGAAACTTAGTGAATTTAATTGATAGTTTTACTGAGTCATAATACAATTGATGTTTTAAGATAGATTTAAGCGGAAGTTATGTGACTTCCGCTTAAATCTATTATTAAGGTATTTTAATTTAGGGGTTGCCTTTCCTTCTAGATATACTCTGGCAGTTTTTATATTTTAAAGGAAACTCCTTTTCTATTCCTCAAAGAAGTAAGCGATTCACACAAAATCAAAGATTTTGGTTCCCTGCTTAAGATTTATGCTATCCCTAATATTTGTTTCCTTTTTACTATCCAAGAATCAAGATTTTCACCTACCTTTCTTTTTAATATTGGTTAAAATGCCTTCATATAAGAAAGTTACGATTTATTTCTTTTAAATATGAATGGAGCAAAATTTATATAGACAGAACCCAAAAATGCACCTACTATAATACTTATATAGTTATGCTGACCATATTTATCATTCAACAACTGTTTCATATATTCAAGCGAAAATATAAAGAAAACAAGTATTAAAATCAAAATAGCTTTAGTATATTTGTACTTTCGAGGTTTATCAAATAATTTATTATGAAAACCTGTCTTTTTAATTATCCAATCAAAGATACTGTAAAAAACAGAGAAGATTATAAAAAACGTAAGAAATTTCATTTTTTCCTCCAAATATATTTCTAAATTTTCATATGCTTTTCTATAAGTCGTTTTACTCTACAAATGTTTAGTTAATTGACACACTTAAGTAACCACCATGAATGTAATTTACTCAAATTCCAAGAACTAAAACTAATCCAAAATATATTATTGTAAGTACCAAACTAACTTTACTAATGGCTGTACATCATAATATGCTTTATCAGTGTCTTTGTACTGATTAATAACTTGGATAACTCCTAATACTAGCAGTATCAAAATAATTGATACAACCACTAAAAAAAGGCTACATTAAACTATAGATCTATTAATATAAAACCCTTTATCAATATTCTACCACCTTATCCCAACCACCTTGAATTTGTTCCAGTATTTCTTGAGTATCATCACTTTTTATTACCTTAACCTGTACATCTTTTATATCACTGATGTCATACCAAAATCTTTTGTTATCTCCAACTCCAATGATTTTTGCTGATTCTTCACCTGCATATACTTCAGAAATAAATTTGTCATCAATTATCCCTGAATAAATATAGGGGGCACGATTCATAGAAGACCACTTATCAGGTGAGTTCCATCTTGCACCTCTTGTTTGTCTCCAGTTCCAATCATTATTCTCTTTTTCAAAATATGCTATAAATATGGTTTCTTCTTGATTATTTTCTTTAAAAATTGCTATAGCATCATTTTCATGAACAACATTCATGTCCTTATGAATGAGGGAATAAGAATAATTCTTTGCTCCTTCGTGCATTTTATTCATGGATGCATGAAAGAAATCTTCAAATGTCTGTTCCTTTGAACAACCAACTAAAAGTATTATACAAATAAAAAATGAGTATAAGATTTGCTTTTTTATCATTCTACCTCCTTTTATTTTGTATATCACTGATTTATGATTATTGAATATTTTTTTATCGTCACACATAGAAGCTTATGAATTAATCTGGCTACCTTTTAATTTAATTGATACTAGTATATTTTTATCCAAAAGCTAACAATACAATCTATTTTAGTATATAGCATCCCCTTCCCATCATCAAACGCTTATTCACTTTTGTTTATCTTTATATCGGCAAAGGACTTCGAGGCATTGTTTTTCCTAGCTTTATTAAATTTTTCTTCTCACACTTCTTACACTTCTTACACTTACCTATTTTAATTCCAGTTAACTTAAAAAAACAGCTCCATTGATGATAGATTCTCAAACTTTTTAAGCTTAACTCTAAAGGTTTCAATAATACTAACATAATTACCGCAGTCTTTAAGAATATTATGAACTTAATATGTTCTCAATTTTTCTTCTTACCTCCACTGGTAAACATCCTTCTAATGCTCTCTTCAATAGCATAGTTTTTTTAATTCCGTTTGATAAAAGATATTTTTCTATCATATCTACTTTAAGTTGTCTATTAGGAATTAATTGATAAATAACATACCAATCCTCTAAAGAAGTAAAAGGAATGCCTACTCTATTAATTTCTTTAAATTCTGAAATGGAGTCGTGGTCAAAGATATATTCAAATACTCCACTGTTATGACTAATTGCAAGTCCTGCCATTATATCAACATCAATATTACCTATTATATACTCATAGAAGTATTTTGTTGAGTATGTTACAGTCTTTTCCCATTTCTTCTTTTCTCCAATACTTTTAAGAATTTTATCTGCTCTTTCAATATCCTTAATATCTACAAAAATATCTATATCATTAGGTTTATCTATAAATCCAAACTGATTTAACAGTATAGAACCACCAACTGCCCATGCAATATTGGAGTTATTAAGTTTTTCTCCTATATAACTTAAAGTATTAAACATTTTATACACCTCTTATTCCTCATATTTTACTGTTATTTACAAGCCTTATAAAAAAACATCCAGCTCATTTTGATTATATAAAAAATATTAAACTCTCAATTAATAATATATCCCACTCAATCTTAGCAAATGAATCCTTAATTATAAATGATGTAACTATAAATGCAACACATTTCATAAAAATGAAAATACTAATCAAAAGATGATTATAAAAATGTTTTTTATTAAAACCTATTGATGATAACCTTCCAAAAATTTGAATCATCAAACTGTTAATGGTATAATATAGTATATATAATCACATATAAGATTTTATAAGTGTTATGAATAACCAAAATAGGAGTGATTAATTTGAACGAAAAGAAATATAGATTCTTAGGAAAGTTTTGAGTTTTCTATGTCTACCTTTTGCCTTTATTTTTGCTATTGTTGTAGCACTTTTTTCAGGAGATACTGTAGTAATTTCTGAGTTGCTTCTATCTGGCTGGAAGAAGTTTAGAAAATTCTAATAATCTAAAAATATAGTTACCTTAATTCTACATAAAACTTTCATATTGTTCATTACATTTTCTTGTCATAATCTACATTTAATTTCTCAACTATAATATAAGTACATACAATAATAACGCCACATAGACCCATTAAACCAGTGTAAGTAAACATATGATATTATAAATTTATCCCCCATAAAAATAAATTGTCCAATGATTTGCATTATAAATATATTGAAAATATAAAAGATAATCATTGCTGTAATTCCTTTAATCAATTTACTCATATCTTAATAACATCTCTTTTCCCTTTATGTTATCAAACTTACCAATCAAATTGCCTTGTAACTTTCGTATCTATATTTATTACTTCATTACTAAACTAAACCGAGCTATTTCTTTAACATCCTACCACTTTCTCTTTAATGATACTTTAGAACTATGCCTTATTTTTTAATTACCATTATTTATATTATCATTTTCCATATTTTCTTTTAATTGATTATATTTATTCTGGTTGTCACTCCAAGAAATAGAGCGTGCTAATCCCATGATAGGACCCATTGACAAATAAAAAAACATTGTCATACCTTGTGGTTTGTATAATATACTAACTATACCCAATATGCCCGTCATAATAGTCATAAGAATAATATTCTTAATAATATACTTTAATATGCCTTTTTCTTGTGTTCTTCTCCAAGAATTAATGAAACTTTCATAATCTCGATAAAATATCCTTGAAATCTTATTTGGCTTTATTATATTCTTTTTAATCAGGAGCTGGAATGTTAGACTTGTACCTAAACCTAACAAAAGAACAATAAACCATATATCCTCTATTGCCATATTAATTCTTCCTCCTTAATAGTTGTATAGATAAATGTTTCGTCTAAATTTACTATTGCTTACCTACTTACTATCCTCTTTCTTATCTAAGAGTTCTATTATTTTATCTAGTTTTTGCTCTATGTTACTGTTAACCCTTGATTTATTAGTAAATGATTTAACTAACTTTACAACTACAATTTCAATTAAAAAAGCGAAATTAATAATTGTAGCAAGTAGGCTGCCCATTTCTAGTTTGTCCATAAATATCCCCTAATCTCTCATTTAAATGCATTTTATCATAATTTAAACTAATATGTAAATTATATCATATCCTTTCATACTGTCATATATCTACACCCACGACTTACCTTATATTGATTCAGTGTCATCATAGATTATGCCTATCTATGGACAGTTTAAAATCCTATCCTACAATATAATCGTTTTTTACTGCAAAATAAAAAATCCCCATTACAGAGGACTTTACATAAAGTGGAACCATTAATTATTGTGGTGTATATCCTGCAAACTGCTCGCCCAATATATCCTTCAAAGCAGACATAATTTTTTTGTCTTCTCCAACATATTGAACAATTATACTTCCCTTTTTATAAAAGTGAGGAAACGAAATCCAACTTACCTTTACTGATTCAGAACCATTATCATAACCACACCCACCACTATCAATATGAATTGCTTCATTTTCCATCCTTTTATCGTTACTAAATACATAAATATCTATTGCCTTATCATCAATTATCATTCTCTTTCTTGTAGTTGGAAGAAAGTCTTGTTGTACATCTTTAATTTCAAAGTTATATCCCTTATTCTTCATGGCATCTTGAAATTTCTCAACACTAAAGGTATTTTGAGAATTGTGTTCTCTACCACAACTTACAAGTACGGTAATCATAAATAATGCTGTTATACATACTATGATACGATTTTCTAATTTCTTCATAATTGATTCTCCTTCCATTTTGTATATCGCTGATTTACGATTAATGAATACTTTAAGAAGATTCTTTACCAAGTCTTTAAAAAACAAGGATAATATTTATTTTCTTCTGTAATCATAAATTTCATTTTTCACATTTAGTTCTACACCGTTTATCTTTATAATCTCATCACTTAACCATTCCATTTCAGCTTTTTCACAGCGATATTGCCAATAAATATTTAAGACCTGATCTAAGAAGATTAAGTATTAATAAGCAAACTTTTATTATATCTTTTCTTGAACTTGCATAATAATTAATCCATTTTTATCTTTGGAGTTAATATTTACTTTAACCTTTCCGTTATAACCTCTTTCAAAATAGCTAATGAGTGTATTTTTTTGTACATATCCTCTTTTGTCCTTGTAATAAATAATCATACTATTTTCGCTAAAATTTTCTTTTGGATTTATATTAAATTTATATGTTTTACCTGCCTCAACTTCTGGTAACTTTATATCTTTAACTATCCCTTTATATGTTATTATTAATCCATTTATGTTTACATCTGTATTATTTTTTATTTCAATATCAAATCCATCATGCTTGTTTCCATATACCTTATAGCTTAAAAATCCTGAAACTATAAGTAATAACACCATACTTACAATAAAAACATTTCTTTTGCCCAAAATTTTCACACTCCTTCCTGACTGATTGTGAAAGATTTAGATAAATAAAAACTTGTAATTTCTTACAAATTAATAAAAAAACTACTTCTGTCAATATGCAAATATCCCCTATGAACTACATTGATGTGATCCCTTTCATTAATAAGTATAGTCCTATTGAATAAATTCCCATTATAGCTGATATTACAGGTACTATAGTAAATTTACTTTCTCTATATTTATAAAAATGTAAACTAAATATAGTTATTATTAAAAGAATCACAATTACCCAATGATTAAAATCTAAAATTTACCTTTTTTATATAAATGCTTGTTTATATATCTTCTTACTAATATTCCCAAAAGAAAAGGTGATACTGTATTTGAGAGCATAACCTCAAAACCGACATTCCTAAATACTACTGATTTTGAACCAACAACAAAGAATACAACTGCAAGTATGAATATATTTAAATCATAATTTTCACTTGACTGTTTCAGCACTAACTTACCAAATATAAAACCTATAAATAAAAATATCAGTCCAGTTACATATTCCATTTATTCTTTCCCTCCGTAATTTACCTCATTTGAAGTTATAATCATAATTAACATCCTCTCACTTTCTCTTTAATGATACTTAAAAATAATATATACTCGTTTTACAACCACAAGAATATTTGCTACTGAAACAAAAATCATAAGATACCCTGCCTTATTCCTTTCTGCCATCACCTGCCCCTAATACCTAATAATCCTAATATAAAGCTTAATAATATTTCCTGAATAATTGAAAGTATATTATTATAAGTTATATAAACCAAAACTCCAAGTATAACAATAAAGAATCCAAACAAGGGTATTCCTATTAAATATATCTTTGATTTTTTATTTTAAAATCCATATTTATTTCCTCATTTCTAATACAATATTAAAGTAAAAGGGATAAGTATAAATTCTTATCCCGTCTATTCTGCAACAATATATTCACTTTTAAAATTCAAATTTATTTCTTAATAAGCCCTTCAAGTTCACCAACTTTTAGTCGCCAAGATTTATTCTGATGTATTGAATAAAATAAAAATATTTATTAAAAGAAAATAAAAAAAGCAAATTATATTCTTAAATATAGTATTGAGGTTAGCATACAATAAAAGAAAGTTGTGACCTAAATAATCTCGGCAAAAATTTCATGCATATTGCCGTCTGGGTCTGCGAATAATGCAGTTCTTTGGTTCCAAGGCATATCCTGTGGCTCGTGAATAGGAGTTGCTCCCATTGCAATTAACTGTTCAAATGATTTATCAACATCATTTGGATTTTCACATGGGAAAGCTAGTTCAAAAGACTGACCAACTGCTTTTTTGCTATATTCATTGCTATATCCTTCCATAACATTTCTCAAACAAATAGCAAATCTTACTCCATTATTTTCAAATTCAACATAATTGTCAATGTCATTTTTAATTCTAAATCCAAGAACTTGATTATAAAAATTTCTCATTCTGTCTATTTCATCTGTCCAAATTGTAATAAGGTTAATTTCTGGTTTCATTATAGGTTCCCCTTTCTTAATTTCCTGTTTGTAGTTCGTGATAATTTACCAACACGAGCCAACCTTATAATAATCTGTACTTATATATGTATATTAATTGTACCATAAATTAACATAGCCTGTGGTAACTTATTCAGATTTTCAAAGGAAAAGCTGGCATAAAAATAGAGCCGAGATTTTGGTCTCAGCTCTAATTTTTTGTTTGATTTTTAGTTTGTGGATAATTCCGGCCCCTTTGGAGATTCCGTCAGGGTTTAGCAGGAATCATCAAGATTTAGTGAGTGAATACACTTATAGTGAATGTATAGTATCAAGTGCAACTTCCATCATATTTGTGAAAGTCAATTGTCTTTCCTCAGCTGTTGTAAGTTCACCGGTTACAAGATGATCACTTACAGTAAGTATAGTAAGTGCGTCCACACCATACTTGGCAGCTGTTGTATATAGCCCAGCAGCCTCCATTTCAACTGCTAAGCATCCAAACTTAGCCCACTTCTTCCAATCATCTGGATTATCGTGATAGAACGTATCCGAACTAAATATATTACCAACCTTTGGATCGTATCCTTTTTCAACTGCTAAATCATAAGCTTTCTTTAATAGTTTAAAACTTGCTGTAGGAGCAAAGTCTCTTCCTTCGAATCTTATTTTGTTGATGTTAGAGTCTGTTGAAGCTGCCATTCCAATAACTATATCTCTAACTTTAACAGATTCTTGGAAAGAACCACAAGTTCCAACTCTAATAAGATTTTTAACGCCATAGCTTTGAATCAATTCATTAACATAAATTGATATTGATGGAATTCCCATTCCAGTTCCTTGTACTGAAACTCTTTTTCCCTTATATGTTCCAGTAAATCCATACATTCCTCTTACTTCGTTATAGCATATAACATCTTCAAGGAAATTTTCAGCTATAAACTTAGCTCTTAAAGGGTCTCCTGGTAGTAGTATACTTTCAGCTATTTGATTTTCTTTTGCATTAATGTGAATACTCATTTTAATTTCCTCCAACTAATCTTATTTTTTTAAATCTTTACTTTTCCAAAATAATAAATCTGCCCTTTGCAGAATATATACAACTAAAAATATTGCTGCAGCTAATATGACGTTGCTAAAATATAAAATATAAAATATTTCTGAGTAACTATGTCCCGATATTTTATAACTTTCTATAAATCTTCCCCAGGTAAAGGATAGAACAAATCCTGATGCAAACCTTACAGAAGTATATAATGACATTTTCTGAGATACGTTTGTTACTACAGCTTTAGCTAAATAAATATTTAAAGTTGTAAATGACACCCCCACAAAAAAGGCTAGTATTACTAAACTTACCATTGATATTATAAACGATATTTGCATTGCAAGCAAAGCCAAACTTGTTAAAAATACAGCTATTATAACATTTCTTACCTCTACAAAAGATAATTTCCTAAGAATTATCACAGGTGAAAGGCTTCCAGCAGCTATCATAATTTGCTCAAAGGATATTAAAATTCCTGTTTTATTAGCAGCAGAAAAGGACTCCATGTAATAAGCTAAAAATACCTGGGAAGATGCAAATATCATTTGTGTTATGAATATCATAAATAATAAGCTTACGTAGGCCTTTTTACTTTCCTTTGCTTCCCTTACTTCCATATCACCGCCATCTTTTTCAATAGGCACTTCATTAATTTTCAATGCAACAAATGCCCATATAACTATACCCAACATGATAGGTATAATTAAGAATTTTTGAGGTGAATTCAAAAAATATCCAGCTAGAATTGCCGCAACTAATCCTCCTATAGCCGCGCCGGTTTCAATAAGACTTGATCCCAGCTTACTATCTTTCTCTTCTTTCATAACTGCATTATTCATAGAAAGCAAAATAGGAAAGAAGGTTGCTTCTCCTACTCCTTCAATAAATCTACCTGCAGCAAATAAGTTGTAATTTAGTATTCTAATAGAAAATATCTCTACTAATATGCCAATAATCCATATTAGCAATGAGACTAATAAAAATCTTTTGTGCCCCAGTTTTTTTATTATGCTTCCTACCAATGGAGAAAATAGTATCATTGTTAAATACCCTATATTAGGAAGCCAAGAAATCTTCGAAATACTTACTCCAAAGATTTCTTGAAGGTTTGGAAACATAGGTAAAAACATTACCACTCCAAACACAACCAAAAAAGATACAAAAAATTCTACTATAAAAAAGTTAATTTTATTATATGATTTCATAAAATCCTCCAAGAGTCTTAAACTCATTTGTTCCACTTTATTATCTTTTCTATAAATTACTTCTATAATTCATATTTAAAAATAATAAATAAATTATCTAAAACAATCAACTTATTTTATCCGACATTTTTTTCAATATTACAAAATCCCCTTATTTTCTTTTAAAAAATGATATACTAAATCATAATAACTTTAATACAATCCTTTGAGGTGAAAATTGTGATAAATTTAATTCAAAACTTAATTAATAATCTAGGATATATAATTTTACTTGCCTTTATAGTCTCTAGGTCCAGTAGTTTTAGAAGTATAATTCAAAGTGACAAATTTAAAAAAACTAACATAATAACCTTATCCATTATATTCGGTGGATTTGGTATTTTAGGGACCTATACAGGTATGGATTTAAATGGAGCCATTGTTAATAGCAGAATAATTGGCATAATGGCTGGAGGGATTTTATGTGGCCCTCTTGTAGGAATCGGCTCTGGATTAATCTCTGGCTTTCATAGATTTTTTATCGATACAGCAGGAATAACATCTATTCCTTGTTCTATAAATGCAGTTTTATCCGGCTTAATATCAGCTTACATTTTTAAAAAATGTAAGAAAGAAAATAGGTGGATTTATGGATTGTTTGGTGGAGTTATCGCAGAAACTTTAGAGATGATTTTAATTCTGCTTATTACTAAACCTTTTTCTTCTGCTCTTTTAATTGTTGAAAAAAT
Organism: Clostridium sp. CS1-1; assembly: GCF_056135525.1. NCBI lineage: Bacteria > Bacillati > Bacillota > Clostridia > Eubacteriales > Clostridiaceae > Clostridium > Clostridium sp. CS1-1. Next base: position 3,044,797 of record NZ_CM148680.1, read on the forward strand.
ATATATACCTATGGCCTTTATAAATGCAATAGGAGTCTCAATTTTAATTTCTTTAATTCAAAATCTTTTTGATGAAAAAGAAGAAATAGAGGCAATGCAGGCAAAAATCACTTTAGAAATTGCTAATAAAACCCTGCCTTACTTTAGAGATATTAATGATGAATCTTTGGATAAAGTATGCACAATAATAAAGGATTATATTGGTGCGGATGCAGTATCAATTACAAATACAGAACACATATTATCTCATATTGGACTTGGTTCAGATCACCACATAAAAGGTGAAAATATTTTAACAGAAGCTACTAAAGAGGTTATGCGATTTGGTAATATTTTATGTTTAAATAATTCGGAGAAAATACAATGCACTTCCTCTAGTTGCCCCTTTGAATCAGCAATAATATCGCCTATAAAAGATGGAAACTTAATTATTGGAACTTTAAAAATTTACTATGTAAAAAAAGATTCCATATCTTTTAAAAACAAAAACTTAGCTGAGGGACTTTCTAATATAATATCTACACAATTAGAGATTAGTAAGATAAACAAGTTAAAAGAGATGGCAAGTAAATCTGAGTTAAAAGCTCTTCAATCTCAAATTAATCCTCACTTTTTATTTAATGCATTGAATACAATCGTCTCTTTTGTAAGAACTAACCCTAATAGGGCTAGAGAGTTAATAATTGATTTATCTACTTACTTAAGACATAATCTTGAAAACACCGAGAGTCTTGTAACTCTCAAAGATGAAATTAAGCAAGTGAAAGCATATGTGGATATTGAAAAAGCTAGATTTGGAGATAAGCTAAATATTGTATATAATATTGATGAAAATATAAACATAATGATTCCTAGTCTTATAATTCAGCCAATAGTAGAAAATGCTATAAAACATGGAATACTAGAGGGTAGCGGTAGTGGTACTGTAGAACTTAAAGTAGAAAAGTTAAGTGATGATATGGTAAAAATAATTATAGAAGATAATGGTATAGGTATATCGATTGATATTATAGAAAAAATATATAAGGGAAATTTCAAGAAAAATAAAATTGGTCTTCTAAATGTTCATAATAGACTAAAACATATTTATGGCGAAGGTATAAACATTGAGAGACTATCAAAGGGTACTAGAATGAGCTTTTTAATTCATTCTTTAGAGAACCAGTCTTAGAGGAGTGATAAAATGAATTGTATAATTGTAGATGATGAATATCCAGCAATAGAAGAATTAAAATATTTTATAGAACAATATAGCAGTATACAAATATCAAAGAACTTTACTGATTCTATGGAGGCATTGAAATACTTAGAGAAGAACACGCCTGATATTATATTTTTAGACATTAATATGCCTAAATTAGATGGGATAACCTTAAGTAGAATAATTAAAAATTTTGAAATTAAGCCTAAAATTATATTCAGTACAGCATACAAAGAACATGCTGTGGATGCCTTTGAAATTAAAGCCTTCGACTATATATTAAAGCCTTACTCAGAAGAACGTATGATAGATGCTTTAAAGAGACTAGAGGAAGAAGAGTCAATTAAAGTTAAACCGTTGAATACTAAAGTCGCTTTAAAGAAAGAGAATAAAATTGTTGTAATAGATATAAGTGATATCCTTTACTGTGAGGCTCGTGAAAGAGAAACCTTAGTATATACTAATACAGATTGTTACACTACAGGCTACAGCATATCACAATTTTTTGAAAAACTTTCCCATAATAACTTCTTCAAAAGTCATAGATCATATATTGTTAACTTAAATAAAATATCAGAAATAATGCCTTGGTTTAATAATACATACATGATAAGGTTTGAAGAATTGAGTGCAGAAGTACCTGTAAGTAGAAATAAAGTAAGTGAATTTAAACACTTATTAGGAATGTAACTGCATTTCATGTATTGTAAATGTTTTTTCATGTATTGTAAATGTTTTTTCATGAAAAAATTGATTAAATTCCTAAATATTAATTATATAATCTAGTTGTAATATTTAATAATTAATATTTTAGGAGGGTTACTAATGACAACGTTTTTATTATCAATCGTACTTTTAATCGCAGGATATTTTGTATATGGTAAATTTGTTGAAAAAACTTTTGGTGCAGACGACAGTATTAAAACTCCTGCAATAAGACTTGAAGATGGTGTCGACTTTGTTCCAATGCCTGGCTGGAAAATATTTCTAATACAATTCTTAAATATAGCTGGACTAGGACCTATATTTGGTGCTGTTGCCGGTGCTTTATGGGGACCTGTAGCATTTTTATGGATTGTATTTGGATCTATTTTTGCAGGCGGAGTTCACGATTATTTTTCAGGAATGCTTTCAGTTAGACATGATGGTACAAGCGTATCTGAAATAGTTGGTCATTACCTTGGTAATGGATTTAAACAATTTATGAGAGTCTTCTCTGTAGTACTCTTGGTTCTAGTTGGTGTTGTATTCGTATCAGGCCCAGCTGTAATATTGGCTGACCTATTCAATACTAAAAATGTTACAATGTTTGTCTATGTTATATTTGCATACTATTTACTTGCTACTCTTGTTCCAATCGATAAATTAATAGGAAAAATTTATCCTATATTTGGATTTGCCTTATTTGTAATGGCTGCAGGTGTTGCAGGTGCTATGGTAATAAATGGAGCTCCTATCCCTAATCTTACTTTAGCAAACCTTCATCCTGAGCCATCTAAATACCCTACCTACCCACTAATATTTATAACTATAGCATGTGGTGCTATCTCCGGTTTCCACGCTACTCAATCACCACTAATGGCTAGATGCTGTACGAGCGAATCTCAAGGAAGAAAAATATTCTACGGTTCTATGATAGCAGAAGGTATAGTTGCTCTTATTTGGGCAGCGGCAGCTATGAGTTTCTTTGGTGGCATAAACGAATTATCTGCAGCATTAGCAGCACATGACAATAACGCTGCTTGGATAGTTAATACAGTATGTAATACTTGGCTTGGAAAAGTAGGTGGTGCCCTTGCTATATTAGGTGTTGTTGCTTGCCCTATAACTTCTGGTGATACAGCATTTAGAAGTGCGAGACTTAACATAGCAGATATGTTTAACTACAAACAAGGACCTATGAAAAATAGATTTGTAATAACTATTCCACTATTTGTTGTTGGTTATATCTTAACTCAAGTTCCTTTTGATATAATTTGGAGATATTTTGGATGGGCTAATCAAACTCTTGCAACAATATTACTATGGGCTTCAGCAATGTTCTTAGCTATGTATAAGAAAAACTTCTGGATAGCTGCAATACCAGCGGCTTTCATGACTTCAGTATGTGTTTCTTATATATTAATGGATAAAATCGGATTTGGATTGTCACCAACAGTTTCAAATATTGCTGCTGCTATAGCTTTTGTAGCTTCACTAGTATTATTCTTGTATGTTGCTAAGAAAAAGTCTAATAACAATAATGCTGAACGTAATGCTAATAAAGCAGCTTAGATATTAGAATTATTATCAATAATTTGTATAAAACCTATAAGATAAAAAAACTGCAATCAAATTACTTTGCCTGCAGTTTTTTATTTTATATAACGACTATTCATTATAACACCAGATGGAAGATAGTCTCAAAGTTTACTTCTTACAAAAGATTGCAATCTATTTGCATATTCTGCCTTCAATAGCAGACCTACAAGCTACCTTTGGAGATGCTAAGTATATTTTTGCTCCTTCAGCTCCCATTCTTCCCTCTGTATTTCTAGCTGTAGTAGTGACTATAGTATCATCTTTTCCTAGCACACCCATATGTGCTCCTGAGCACGCTCCACAACTAGGGTTTACTATAATTCCTCCGCCATTTCTTATAATTTCGCTATATCCTAGTTTATCCATATCATTAGCAACTTTTCTTGAAGCAGGACAAACTATTAGTGTAACATTCTTATGAACATTATTCCCATCTAATATCATCGCAATATCCTTCATATCATCTATTCTTCCATTTGTACATCCACCTATAAAAACCTGAGAAATCGTAATATTATCGATTTCTTTTACAGACTTGACGTTCTCTGGTGATCCTGGTAATGCAACTAATTCTTCTACTTCATCAGAGTTTAAGATAAATTTACTGTGAATTCCATTCTCCTCTTGCTCATAAGAACTAAAGTACACAGTTTTAACACCAACCTCTCCCATCATATTAGAAATTGTCATTTTTTGACTCTTTGTTAAACTATTAAGAGATTCTCCTGTGAATATAACTCCCTTACCTTTTAATTTCTTACTTCCTAACTTACCTATTATGAATAATGCAATATCTTTTCCACCAATTTTTATTTTTCCATTTTCATCACGTTTAAAATCACCCACAAAATCAACATTTACTATATCAGGTATAATAAAAGAATATTTTCCCGTTGCTAAAACCTTGATCATTTCCTCTGGAGTAATTGAAAAAGGTAGTGCTCCTAAAGCTGCTGATGTACAAATATGTCCATCAACACCTACTACAACCTTATCCTTAATTTCTTCTCCAAATCTTTCTGCAACTACTTGATGAAGTACGCCTTCCCCTTGAGAATATAGGTTTACTTCGTTATCGTTGCAGAATTTTTTTATTGTTAAAAATTTTTCTCTTGCATCAGCACTTGGAGATGGAAAAAAATGATCTATTGTTACATTTAATTTATTTCCATAGCTTAACTTACTAAGTCCCTCTAATTTATTTGCTTCCTTAATTATTTTAGGCATAGAACCATCGTGAGCTAATGCTAAATCTACGCCTACGGCTATTTCTTTACCACACTCAATATTATCCAAACTAGTTAATTGAGATAGTAGTTTGTATATGTCATTCATTCTCTATTCTCCTTTCCTTATGAAGTTTAAAGGGGTGATAGTCTCACCCCATAAATAAACTTTAAATAACCCCAACTGCCCAAAGAAGCCACGTAGCTACAAATGATACAAGTCCTCCGACTAATGTACATCCACCATAAGAAACAAGAGCATTTTTTAGATTCATTTTAGATAATGAAGTAACTACCCAGAAGTAACTACTGTTTACATATTTAATAATTACTGAACCAGATGCACCGGCAAGCATAGCAGCTTCTGGAGATAACCCTAATTGTCCAAGCATCGGAGCTACTAAGGAACCTGCTGTGATACAACCTACAGTTGTTGATCCAGTTATCATATTTCCGATAACGCCAATTATAAATGGTAGTAATATTGGAGACATACCTGTTGAAGCAACCCAACCTGTAATTGCTCCTACTGCAGGAGTTCCTTTTAAAATCTCACTTAAAGATCCACCTAATCCAGTTACAACTAAGATCATTGCTGATGTTCTTAAGCCTTCTTCTACCCATTTATTCTTAGCTTCTTCCTTATGCTTTTTGTCCGTAATATTCATATATGATAAAAGCACACCTACAGCTATAGCAACTACTGGCCAACCTAGGAAAGAAAAGATTGGTTGTAAAAAACTGTCTTTTGGTGCTGCCATTGCAACAACACTTTGTGCTGCAATTAAGGCTACCGGAACCACAATAGGTGCATAAGATCTTAATGCTGATGGTGGTTTAACTCCTGTTTCCACTGATGTCTTAACACCTGCTTCTAATGTTGCTGAAACCTCATCGTCTAAGAATGTATTACCTAAAAACTCTTTTGAAGGAGGTGATACTATTCTTGGTCCAACAACAAATTGTCCCCAAGCCCAAGATGCAATTGATCCAGCAAAACACACAACACTACCCCAAATAATTACCTTACCTACATCTGCATGAACTAATGCTGCTGCAGCTAAAGGTCCTGGAGTCGGAGGCACAATTGCGTGAGTTAACTGAAGTGCGCCAACCAAACCTGTAGCCATAGTTGCCATTGAAACATCCATTACTGCTGCTGCAGAGTGTACTAATGGATTCAAGATAACATATGCTATATCTGAGAAAACTGCTATACCAAGAACGAAACCTGATAGTGTCAAGGCTAGAGGCATTCTTTTCTTACCTACTGCTTTAACCATTGTTCTAGTTATAGTTTGTATTGCACCGGTATACTTTAGCGCTTCTGCCATTATAGAACCTAATACTATAACTACAGCAATACTTTGTAGTGTCTTACCAAAACCTGTTTCAAAAGCACTAATAAACTTAGCCATATTTACCCCTGGTAGAAGTGCAAAGGCTACTATTGGTAACAACATGGCAAAGAAAACATGCCATTTAAATTTAGCAATAAAAAGCATTAAGAAAATGATTATTGCTAAAAATCCTAAAAGTGTTAACGTAACATTATTAAGAATCATTATTAATCCCCCTTAAAATATTATCTTTTTCGCCCTATATTTAATTATCTAAGAAAAGTTTCAGCCACTGCTTTTGCAGCTGTTCCAAGCTCCACCTTATAACCTAATTCAAATAATGCCATTTCTATAGCTCCCATAACTGCATAAATATCTAACTCATGAACAGATCCGAGATGTCCTATTCTAAAAATCTTTCCTTGTAGACTTTGAAGGCCTCCACCTATAACTACACTATATTTTTCAAGTAGCATATTAGCTAGATCCTTATACTTAATTCCTTCTGGCATAGTGATAGCTGTTACTGTGTCAGAAGCATATTCTTCCTCTGAAAATAAAGTTAATCCCATAGCTTTTACAGAATTACGTACAGCAGCAGCCATTTTATTATGCCTACTCCAAACGTTTTCAACGCCTTCTTCTTCAATAATATCTAATGCCTCTTTTAATCCAAATAGTAATGTTGTAGCTGGTGTATATGGGAATTGCTTTCCATTCATTTTGTCTTTTACTGATTTATAATCCCAATACCATTTTGGTAATTTTGATTCTTCTACTAACTTCCAAGCTCTTTCACTTACAGCTACTATACTCATTCCTGGAGGTAACATTAGACCTTTTTGTGAAGCAGTTACTGCTACATCTATTCCCCATTCATCTGTTTCAAATGGTACACAAGCAAATGAACTAACCGCATCAACAATTAAAACTGCTGGATGTCCACTTTGTTTCATCATTTTACCTACACTTCCGATATCGTTTATAATTCCAGAAGTTGTTTCATTTTGAGGTAAACATACAGCTTTTATTTTTTTATCAGTATCATTTTTCAGAATTTCTTCAATTTCAAAAGCTCTAACGGCCTGTCCCCATTCTTTTTGAATTTTGATTACATCTACGCCATAGTTAGTTGCAATTCCTGCCACTCTTTCACTAAATACCCCCTGACATACTGTAACGATTGTATCTCCCGGTGAAAGAAGGTTGACTATAGCAGATTCTAAGGCTCCGCTTCCAGAACTTGGGAACATCAGAATATCATTATTTGTTCTAAATAATTTTTTTAAACCATCAACGCAATCTGTAACTAACTGTTCAAACTCAGGCCCTCTGTGATTAATTAATGGTTTTGAAAGACTCCTTAATATACGATCAGGTATATTAGTTGGTCCTGGAATTTGCAAAAATTGTCTTCTCTCCATATCATTCTCTCCTTTATAAATTAGCTAGAATTTCTTCAACTACTTGAACAACCAGTTGAAGATGATGTTCTTCAATGCCATAATGTGTAACCATTCTAAAAGATGTTTTAGAAATTCTTTTAGCCTTAATTCCTTTTTCCATAAGCTTATCTAAGAAACTATCAATTGTAATTGGTAGTTCTTCCACAGATCCTGTAATGATATTAGTATGTATTCTTGTTATATCCACTCTCAACCCTGGAATCTTTGATAAACTTTTCCCTAAAATTTGAGCGTGTTTATGATCAACTTCAAGTTGTGGCATCATACTATTCAATGCTACAATTCCTGGTGCTGCCAAAAATCCTGCTTGTCTATAGCCTCCACCAATTCTTTGTTTCATCCATCTTGCTTTTTCGATAACGTCTTTATTACCAGCTAGAATAGCTCCAAATGGTGCGCTAAGACCTTTTGTTAATGCAAACATTACAGTATCTGCACCTTTTACAAGTTCCCTTGCAGGAGTATTAGAAGCCACCGCTGCATTAAAAATTCTTGCACCATCAAGGTGAACTTTTACGTTGTTCTTTTTTGCTAGCTCACAAACCGCATTGATGTTTTCTAATGGAACAACAAAGCCCGCATTAAGATTATTTGTATTTTCAATGCAAATTAAAGATGTCTTTGCTCTTTGTATTCCTTTTTCTTGGATTAATTCCTCCATTTTATTGATATCATAAATACCATTAGGAACTTGAATAGGCCTTGTTTGTACTTGAGATAGTGCTGCGAGAGCTCCAACTTCTAAATTATAAATGTGAGATGTATCTCCTATAATTACTTCTTCTCCACGGTTGGTTAATGTCATAACTGCAATTTGATTTCCCATAGTTCCAGAAGTAACAAATAGTGCGTCTTCTTTTCCTAATATATCTGCTGACATTTCTTCTAACTCTCTTACCGTTGGATCTTCTCCCATGATATCATCTCCAACCACAGCCTTGTACATAGCCTCTCTCATTTGTTCTGTAGGTTGTGTCACCGTGTCAGAACGTAAATCAATAAATTCTGTCATTTTATCACCATCCTCTTTCAACTACTAATTCCAAAAGATAACGTTATCATTAAGATACTACAAGTAATTAATTTTTTCACAATATTATATAAAGCAAAAGCCGTGCCAAAACGTGACCCAGCTTTTTTCAAGGAGTTTATTTCTATGTTGCAAATATTGGAACCTTTTTGTTTATTTTTCGAAACACTTTTGTTTCATCGTGAAACATCTAAATTATACTTTTTCATCTTTCTCCACAGTGTAGTTCTAGACATCCCTAATTCTTTTGCTGCAAGGTTAATAATCCCCTTATTTTCTTTTAAGACCCATTGAATAATTTCTTCTTCTGAATTCTTCAAGTTTTGAAATTTGTGAGCTTCCTGCTGATTATTTATGTAATTCGTATTAATTATCCTTTGAGCATTATTTAAATTCGTATTAGTTTCATTTTCTATATTATCTACTGTAAGCAATTTATCCTTTATATCATCTAACTCAATATACGTCTTTTTTGAAATAACCATTAATCTCTCAACAAAATTCCTAAGCTCCCTAACATTACCAGGCCAGTCATAAGTTTTTACATATGCAATAGAATCTGAGCTTAAAGTAATTTTGGATTTATACAATCTTGGACCATAATAATCTATGAAGCTATTTATGAAACATGGTATATCTTCCTTTTTTTCTCTCAATGGAAGTAATTCTATTTTCAATATATTAAGTCTGTAATATAAATCTTCCCTAAACCCTTTTTCTTTAACAAGATTATAAAGATTCTTATTTGTAGCTGCAATAACTCTTACATCAATTGGAATAATTTTATTATCACCAATTCTCATAACTTGCTTTTCTTGTAATACCCTTAATAGTCTTCCTTGCAATAAAGGGTTCATTTCTGATATTTCATCTAAAAAAATAGTACCTCCATGAGCCAATTCAAATAGTCCACGTTTTCCTTTCCTATCCGCACCAGTAAATGCACCTGGAGCATATCCAAATAATTCAGATTCCAGTAGATTTTCTGGAAGTGCCGCACAGTTAACTGCCACAAAAGGCCCATTAGCCTTATTACTATGGTTGTGAATACTCTGAGCCATAACTTCTTTGCCAGTTCCAGTTTCTCCCTCAATTAAAACTGTTGAATTTACTTTTGCATATTCCTTTGCAATTCTTATGATTTCCTCTGATTTTTTGCTACATCCAATAATCTCACTGAATGTATATTTAGCATAATGTCCAGATGAAGTAATTTCTCTTCTTATCTTTTCCTCCATTTGTTGAATCTTGTCTACATCTTGTAACATTGCCACAGCATCAACAATTTCGCTATTAATTTTTATAGGTATTTTAGAAATCATTAATTTTTTGTCTTGTATTTTTTTTATAACTTCCGTTTCTTCAATACCACTATGCAATGTATCTAAAAGTTCAATCTGTGGAAGAACATTATTTATGTGTCTTCCTATAACTTCTGCACGTTTAACAGTTAACAATTTTTCAGCTGCATGATTAAATATATTTATAAAACCTTCATTGTCTATAGATATAATGCCATCATTAGAATTTTCTACTATAGTTCTAAATCTTTCACCTCTTTTATTTTCCTCGCGAGTAGCAACGGCTATTCTTCTTGCTTCTTGTATGGCACTAATAATAGCTTCTTTCCCAGTTTTTATAACTATAGGTTGTACACCGTGTTTTGGTCCATAGCGAGCAATAATTCCTCCGCCTACTACAACCTTAATGCCGTTTTGTGAAATTTCCAGCATTTTTTCATCTACTTCTTTTTCATTTGTTACTTGATATATTTGTAGTCTTCTTTCTGCAATTTCCACGAAGCTTTCACTTGCTGGAAGCATATTATTAAAGGCTATTATAGCAATGTTTCTATCTATTTTTTCAGCCTCCTTAAAAGCATTAAATATATCTATCGGTGTAACTGGAATAGGTACTGTAGGTATTTTTATTCCACTACTCTTTAACAAAAGCTGAGTACCGCCTCTTGCAATGATAACATCATAGCCTTCCGCTTGATATTCCTTTGCTAAGGTAAGACCTTTTCCCATAGAACCTTCTATAATATGTATTTCTTCCCTAAATCCTTCTGCTGCTAATTTAGCTACTTTAACCAGATCCTTTGGTATTATTATTGCAATCTTTATCATGAACTTCCCCCTAATTATATTGTAACTAAATTATATATTCTAACTTGTTTCCATATATCCTCCATTTGTCAAAGTAAAACATATTTCAAAAACCTTGCTTAATATTTATAAATATTTTTATAAAATAAGAATATAATAATCTTATTGATTACATGAACTAATGGTATAGGGAGGAAAATTTATGGACTTTGAACAAAGCATAAAAGATAATAGGCTAACTTCATCGGAAATATCTCAGCTTTGGATTACTTATATTAGTAATTCTATGAGTAAATGCGTGCTTTCATATTTTGCTAAAACAGCAGAAGATTCAGATGTTCTTTCTGTTGTAAAATATGGACTAGAACTATCCAATAATCATATATCAGATGTTGAGGATATACTTAACAAATCAAGCTTTCCAATTCCTAAGGGCTTTACAGAAAGAGATGTAAACCTAAACGCAAAAAAGTTATTTTCAGATATTTTCATGTTACGTTATATGAAATATTTAATAGAACTTGGATTAATTAATTATGGCATGTCACTAACTTTTTGTCCCAAAATGAATGTTCGTGAGTTTTTTACCTCTGCTATAGATACTACAGCAAAACTTTCTAACATGCTTGATGACACCTTGCTAGAAAAAGGTTTATATGTACATTCTCCATATATTCCTGTACCAGATGAAGTAGATTTTATTCACAGGAAAAACTTTTTAAGAGGCTTCTTGCCAGACAAAAGACCATTAAATTCTTCAGAAATAGCAAACATTTTTCATGATATTAAAGTAGTATCTCTAGCAAGAGCTTTAAAGCTTGCTTTTAGTCAAGTTTCAAAATCTGAAGAGGTTAGAAATTTCTTAGCAAAAGGATTAAGATTATCTAAAGATCATATAGAAACACTTAGCCCTCTCTTAAGAGAAAGTGATTTACCAATACCTATGACTTTAGAATCAGAAATATTTGATTCTATAGAAGCCCCTTTTTCCGATAAACTTATAACCTTCCATATAGCTTCGCTAATGGGATATAAAACTGTAATATATGGTATCTCTATGGCAAGCAGCATGAGATCTGATATCTACGCAACTTATGCTAATCTTGCTGTAGAGGTTGGTGCATATGCAAAAGACGGTATGGACATAATGATAAAAAATGGATGGCTTGAAAAAAATCCTGAAGCTCCTGACAGGAAGGAACTTGCAAGGCTCTAAAATTTATATACATCTATTAAGTCTCAAAATAATACGTAAAGCTAACGCTTATCTATAACTTTATGTTTATTATAGATAAGCTTTAACTTTATCTAATAAAATTTAAAATAATACTAATACTAATAACGTTCCTTTAAAATAAGTTCAAGGAGGGCTACTAATGAAAAGTAAACTGTTAGTTTTAACTTTATCTCTATTATCAATTTTTTCAGCTGGATGTACAAAACAGCAACAATCACGGATACAACAAGATAAACAACAACTGCAACAGAGAGCGCAGTATGGAAAACAACAAGTTACTGGTGGAGTAGAATCTTCAATTTCTAAAGCTGGAGATATCGAAAGGGTAAAAATTGCTGCTGACAATGCTAATATAAGAACTGGCTGTTCTGCTGATACTCCTACGATTCAGTCAGCAAATAAGGATGCCGCATTTGATGTAGTAGGTCAAGTTCCTGACTGGTTTGCAGTAAAAACCTCTGATGGTAAAACTGGTTTTGTTCCAAAATCCCAAGCTAAGCCAGTAGTAGTTGATGATAAAAGACCAACCACAACTCCTGAAGCAGCTGGAACAACTCCACAGGCACAAACAGCACCAAAAACACCAACTGCTCAAACTAATTCTAGTTCACTATCAGCTACAGAGCAGCAAATGGTAAAACTAGTAAATGATGCTCGTGCTCAAAATAACTTAAAGCCTTTACAGGTAGATATACAATTAAGCAATGTTGCTAGAATTAAATCACAGGATATGATAGATAATAATTACTTTAGTCATAACTCTCCAAAATACGGAAGTCCATTTGATATGCTGAAATCCTTTGGAATTAAGTATATTCAAGCTGGAGAAAATATCGCAGGTAATCAAAATGTTCAAAATGCTTTTAATTCCCTAATGAATTCTCCTGGTCACAGAAAGAATATGTTAAGTCCAGACTTTACTCATATAGGCATTGGAATTAAAAGTGGCGGGCCTTATGGTAATATGTTCACTCAGCAATTTATATCTAAATAAGAATCGAAATAGAAAGAGAGCCTATCTCAAAATGCATACACATGTATTTCGAGAAGTCTCTCTTTCTTTAATATGTCTTAAATTATAAACTTATTTCACAAAACGTTTTACTTCACACCGTTTCCATAAATATGTCTCATTTCAACGGTTTCTCCAGGGCCCACTTTTATAAATTCATCATCCCATGGTCCTGTTAAAAGTTTCTTAATATAGTCAAGAGTTCCTGTAATAACTTCATGTTTTAATTTTAAGCCATTTGCTATCTTCTGAGTTTTCTCCAAATAATCTTCTAATTTATAAGCACCAGTTTTTATAACTCCTAGCCTCTTATAATGTTGAAGCATTGTCTTGTATATTCTATCAGCTCTAACTTTCCCATAACGGTTTACAGCATCTTGGTATTCTGACCATATATTCCTTTCTCCATCTAACCAACCTTTTGTAAGAAAATAAGTTCCCATCTCGTTTGATATCTTACTACGTTTTTCACTAGAACCTAAAATTAATGTAATACAGTCATCCACTCGTGGAATCATCATGCTAAAACTGGGAGGAGTAAGCCCTATTATAGAGTTTCCACAGCAACCAAAGGCTAAAATAACTCTATCAACACCAGAAATTTGATTTAATTCCTCTTGAATACGCTTTTTTAACAAATCAGGATACAGATGAAGTCCTGATTCTATCCATTGCACAGGATAGCTACATCCTGTTTCACGCATTGCCATATTTAATTCATCAGAAATAGTACGGCAAGCTACTATCAGAGTTTTCATTTAGTAACCTCCTTTTTTAATTTAGACCTCCACATTTTTAATAGCATTTCTCGATTGAAAAGTTGTTAAAAGCAATATTATTCCTGCAGCTAAAATTCCTACCCCAGATAGTAAAAATGTAAACCTACCAGATTCATTGCCGAAAACTTTTCCTACAAATGTAAAAGCAATCGGTGATAAAAATTGACCTAAGCTCATCCCTACAGTCGCTATGGCGATTGCATATGTGGTGGAGGTTTTCGGAGCAACAACTGATACCTTAGTTAATATAATTGGCATGGTAGTTCCAAATCCTATACCAATCATAAGAGATACTATCAAAATTAAACTAAACTGTAGTGAATAGCTTAATATTAAGAACCCAATACCTGTCAAACTAACACTAAATACAATTGCAAACTCCTTAAGTACTTTGCAAAACCTTCCAAATATTATTCCTGCTACTAACCCTCCTACAGTCATCATGGTAAGTGTTATTCCTGCTGATGCAGAGTTCCCTAATCCTTCACTAGTTATTACTATTGCTATATTTGTAAAGAAGGAGAAAACAAACAACGAATATACTAATGCCAGAAAAGATAATCCATATACAGAGAAATTTAAGGATGAATTTTCTGCTTCAATATTTTTTATATTCTCTGGATCTGAAAGTTTGAAAAATACTAACAAAAATATCCCTACACCAATTAAATATACATAAAAAGTGTACTTCCAGCTTATTACACTTAAAAATCCAGCAATAAGCGTTGTAATGACTGCCCCTGAATTTACCACAGCACTCTGAAGGCCCATCATAATGACTCTCTCTTCACCATTATAAAAGTCTGCAATTAATCCTGATGACAAGGTTATTATAAACCCCATACCAGCGCCGAATATAGATCTGAAAATCAAAATTACACTTAGATCATTTGAAAAACTAGGCCCTATACCTCCGATTAAGTATAGTACAAGACCAAATAAAAGAAGCTTTTTTTTACTTACTAAACCAGATAACTTGCCACATAATAAGGTAAAAGGGATAATTAAAAGTGATGGTAATGAAACTATATACTTAATAGTGTTAGAACTTGAGTCTGAAAAAACTTTACTTATATCTGCTAGTGCAGGTGACACAGCTGTTACAGTGAGAGATAATAAGGATATAGACAAAACCGTTGCCTTTAAAACCATTTTATTCATAATTTCTCACTCCGTTATTTATTCATCTTACTAAGATTTTAACAAGCAAAGTAAAAACCAAATGAAATTCATATCTATTATAATTTATCCGTCCCACTACTAAACGATTTAAACCTCTGCTGTATTTGGACTGATAGCTTATCGAAAGTATGTGGATCTAGCAAAAATTGAAGAAAACTTAGGATAAGTGGCCAATTCAACATGTTCTACGCTACTAGCAATATCTGCAGCACGTTTGCACTTATTAGTAGAAAGAACTGCCATCTTAGCCCCTGTTCCTGCTGCATTTCCAATTGTTTTTATTTTATTTCTTAATTCCTTAGGGATGATACCAATGGTGCATGCACTCTGAGGATCAAGGTAGTTACCAAAAGCACCTGCAAGTAATACTTCTTTTATGTCACTTGTTTCAATACCATACTTGTTAATTAAAATTTTTATTCCTGCAGACATCGCTCCTTTTGCAAGCTGAAGCTCCCTAATATCCTTTTGGGTTACTAAAATTGGTCTACTATGATCAGTTTCAGACTCATCTGCTAGTAAAAATGCTTCTACCCCTTCATACTGTACAATATTACTTTTTAACTTCTTCGCTAAAGTGTTTGTTGTGTTTTCAGGTGACAAAAATCGTCCTCTCTCATCAATTATCCCCGTATTAATTAATCCTGCTACTATATCCAGAAGTCCAGACCCGCAAATTCCTCGAGGTCTTCCTCCTCCAATCACGGTGTATTCAAGCGTTTCACCAAAGGTAACATGATCAATCGCACCAAAAGCCCCTCTCATACCGCTGCTTACCTCTACACCTTCAAAAGCAGGTCCCGCAGCAGAGGAGCAGGCTAGCAACCTATCCTTGCAACCTAATACAATTTCACCATTTGTGCCTATATCAATCATAAGTTTGATATTTTCACACCTATCCATTTCCGCAGCTAAAATTGCTGCAGTTGTGTCAGCTCCTACAAACCCTGCAATATTAGGCAGGATTAATACCTTGCCAATTTCATTAATTTTGATACCAAAGTTTGATGCACTTAACATTACAGGCTCACTTATTGTCGCTGTATAAGGTGCTTGTGAAATATAACGAGGATTTAACCCTAGAAAAAGATGGTGCATACAGGTGTTACCTGCAATAGTAATCATGTAAATATCATTAATCTTTATTCTCGACTTATTAGCAACTTCTTCAATAAGATTGTTTATAGCATTAGTAACTAAAACATGAAGAAGTTCTAAGTTTTCCTCTTTTTGCTTTGCATAGTTTATCCTAGTGATAACATCAGCCCCGTATTTTGTCTGTGGGTTAAGCATAGAAACAACAGCCAATTCTTTTCCTGTGTTAAGGTCAATAAGATAACCTACTATAGTAGTAGTCCCTATATCAAAAGCCATACCAATCAGCGTTTTGCTCGTATCTTTCTCTTCAACCCCCAAAATTTCCTTGCCATATGTGACAGCAGTGACCTTATGGTCACTTTTTCTTAACCTTTCCGATAGTCCTCTTAAAACATTAAACTGTGTATCATAAGCTGTGATATTCTCATATTGTCCCTCAAACAAACTTATTACAAATCGTTTCCAATCAGATTTATGATTTTCAAGAGATGGTATTTCAACCTCTACGTATTTTTTAAAAATATGTGGTTCTATGTCAAATGAACTTTCTTCTGATACAGATAAAATTTTATGCTTAGCTGAACTTACATTAAGAAGTTCTATTATAATATCGCCATACACTTCTGTAAAACAAGCTAAATGGATTCCTTCAGTTCTTTCTTTTTCGCTGAGAAATTCTAGCTCATCATCATAAGATCTAAAGTCTCCATTTAAAATCCGAACCTTGCACTTGCCACAATTCTTTACTCCACCACAAGGAAAGTCAAAGTTAACTCCAGACAATCTCATTGCTTTTGTTATAGAAGTTCCCTCTTCAACTTCTATTTCCTCTCCTGTTGGCAGAAAAACTATTTTATACTTATCCAGGACACTTACCCCCTTCCCCATTAAACTTCTCCTCCAAATGCCCATAAGTAAAATCTGTTTATTTGCTTATCCCCTGTAGTTTAATATAATCTCCTCTAAAATAAGTTATTCCCAGTCCCATAGGCTTATCCTTAATATCATAAAACTTTTGTTCTACAACAAATAAAGCAAGTTCATCATTCATATTTAGTAACTCTTTTGTTTTTTCCTCTGGAACTTTTGCATACATAATTAGTTCTTTTTTCAAAGCATAAATAGGTGTACTCTTAGATATCATTTCAGGAAATGTAGCTTGTTCAATTTCGTTTTCCACTATAGGTATTCCTTTTTGATACATAAGATATTTGATATCGTAGGCCATAGCTTCTCCGTCAGTATAGAATAATCTACGAATTATTATAACTTTTTTATTCTTACTAATCTGTAGACTACTAGCTAGTTTATCATCTGGTACATTTACATCTACAGATAATAGCTTTGTACTATCTACATTGTTTATTAAATTGTTCATTTCATCATAAAAAATAGTGTATTTATTACATTGAGGTTTTTTTACAAAGTATCCTTTACCTGGAATTGAATATATATACTCTTCGCTTGCCAAAATAGCAAGTCCCTTTCTTACTGTCATTCTACTAGTATTATACTCGTTACATAAAGCTGTTTCAGATGGCAGGTCATCCCCTGGTTTTAGTTCCCCGTTATTAATTTTATCTCTTATATCCTCTACTATTTCAACATATACTGGATTCTTCATCGCTAGGTGCTCCCTGTCCATTTATGCTATTCATCCAATCCAAACACACTCTGACCCCAACGGAGGCATCATTTGCAAAACCATCTGCTCCAATATACTTACATGTATCTACATTAACGTGACTAGCTCCAATAATAACCTTCACCTTATTTCTTATCCCTAAATGAACGAACAAGTCTACTACAGCCTTCATTTCTTCTATAGTATTAGTAAGTGGACCACTTAATCCCACAATATTCGGTTTCTTTTCCAATACTTCTTTCATGAATA
Organism: Clostridium sp. CS1-1; assembly: GCF_056135525.1. Lineage (NCBI taxonomy): Bacteria > Bacillati > Bacillota > Clostridia > Eubacteriales > Clostridiaceae > Clostridium > Clostridium sp. CS1-1. The sequence goes on from NZ_CM148680.1 coordinate 3,062,671, forward strand.
ATTCTTTTGGAACGTCTACGCCTAAATCGAATACTTCAAATCCATTTGCCTCTAACATATTTTTAAAAATATCCTTTCCTATATCATGAATGTCGCCCTTTACCGTTCCTAAAATTACTTTTGCAACCTTTTTATTACGATTCTTCTGAAAATGCTCTTCCATTTTTTCTAATGTTAATACTTCCTTAAATATAAGTCCCGCTAAAATTAAATCTGCAATGAAATAGTCCTTTTGTTCATAGAGTTTTCCTACTCTTTCCATGCCATCGTTAATTAGTTCTAACAAAGAAAATGGTTCCATTCCCATCTCTAATGCCTGCTTAGATAATTCTAAAACATTTTCTTCATCTAATTGTTCTACATATTTAGGTATTAACTCCTTAAGCTTAACTAACTTATTCATCTCTTCCTCCGTTTAACCTAGTTATGAAAACAAAGCTGCAATTTTCATTTTTTATAAAATTGCAGCTCTGATTTTAATTGTGTATCATATCTAACTTGATTTTACATTAATAAATTCATAATAAATTGAAACATCATTTCTTCATATTGCTGCATCTTAGGAGCCATTGCCTTCTCAAGCTTCTCATCAATTTCTGGATGTTCAGCTTTATACTCTTCCCATGTCTTATAGTAATTTGTATCCATTCTAAAACCTCCCTCTAATATTTACTGTTCTCAGCTACATACTCTAGTACAGCTTGTATATTTTCAACATTAATACTATCCTCAGTTATTATGGACTTGTCAAACCCAAACATATATTTACCACCTGGTGCAAGTATCTCTATTAGCTCTTTTGCTTTATCTATGCATTCCTGTTTGGTTCCAGTTTTTAATATTGAAATTGGATAGAATCCAGTAAGAACATGTTTTTTGCCTAGTTTTTCTTTCATCAGCTTTGGATCTCCATATTCGAACCACATTCTTGTATTTTCAGGAAGTTCATACAAGTAATCTACATAACGTGTCCAATCATGTTCTACAAATAGGCAGCATGGCTGACCAGCAGCTGCTAAATCATCAACTAATTTTTTAAAGGATGGCCAATATAATTTTTCAAAATCCTTATTTCTAATATAAGGTGCCATGTGAAGTGGTATAAATGTAGCTCCATACTTTGTTGGTGTATGAGCTGGCATTCCAGTTTTCAGCATAATAGGAGTAACTGCTTCAGCAGCCGCTGCTACCTTATCTGGACATCTTCTTATGTCTCCAGTAATGCCTTTGAATCCTCTTAACTGATCTGCTACAAAGTCAAATGGTGCTTCAGTAAATCCATCAAAACCACCTATAGGAGAATATCCGTGTTTATTAATTAATTTTCCATACAATGCTTGCCCATTTGAAAATTCATCGCAAAAAGCTTTAAATGCTTTCGCAAGTATCAAGGATTTTTGTATTGGATTTGTATTCAATTCTGAATAAATTCTAGGAATTATTTTCTCTAAAATACAATTATATGGTGATTTAATAAATTCGTCATACTCCTCAACCTCTAAACCATTAATCTCTGGGTGCTGTAGAAATCCACTTGAACTCATTACAAAGTTTTTAGCACCTAATATTTTATAATATGATGGAAATCTAAACGCCATTACTGGAAGTACATCAGAAATAAAATCTTGACATGTCTTTTCATATATTTCCTCTAGCATTGAGGTATTCCACTGCGCCTCTGCTAAATCCTTTTTAGCATGTTGTATACAGAATTCAATTGGAAAGTTCACATTAATCGGTACTCTCTTTGGAATTTTTCCATCATATACATCAGTAAATAACTGTTTTCTCTCTTGCTGTAAAGCCATCACATCACTCATATTAACTCACCCATCCTTGACAAATTTTTACGCCTTCTGCTGCATTAGTTGTAAATGCATCTGCTCTAACGTGCTCACAAGCCTCTTTTGTTACAGGATTTCCACCAATAATTATTTTCACATTATCTCTTACTCCTGCAGTCTTTAATTCTTCTATTATATTCTTCATTGAATCAATAGCAAGCGTAAGTACTCCACTCATACCAACGATTTGTGGATTAACCTCTTTTATTTTCTCAATGAATGAAGCTGCTGATTGGTCTATACCGATATCATATACATCAAAGCCTGCAGCTTCTGACATGCTCTTAAATATATTTTTGCCTATGTCATGTAAATCTCCTTGAACTGTTCCAAGTACTATGGTTCCTACCTTAGCTGAGCTTCCTGATCCTATAACAGGTTTAAGAACATCAATAGCACTTTTTAGTAATTCTCCAGCAAAAATTAAATCTCCTACAAAATATTCTCCTTTGTCAAATAAATCTCCTACGAGAGCCATGCCTTGCTGACAAGCATTCACTACTTTTTGTGCTTCTTCTTCAGAAGGGCTTGTCTCTACAAATTCATTCAACATCTCTAATACTGCATCCTCATCAAGATCCCCAACAGCTTGTGTTAATACTTTCAAATCCATCATTTTTCATAATCCCCCTTAATATATAATACGTGTAATTTTTTCTTTCAATTAAAGCAAGAGCTATACAAAAATCTCCCTAACAGGAGAACCCTTACCTAATTATTATTAGCCACCTATTATTTGAACTTTTCTATCTAAGCACCTGAAACTTCCTTTAATGGTCCGATTTTATTCTTTCTATATGCATTAGAATATTTTCTACAGTGCCTATCTTTTCCGAGTAGTGCCTCTGTTGCAAGAAGTGCCGCCATCAAATCTCTGTTACATGGGTCCATAATTGCCGAATCCATACCTGCATAAGCAGCAAGCGTTAAGAAGTTTTGATTTACAACTTTTCTTAGTGGCATACCAAAAGAAATATTACTTAAACCTGAAGTTACCTTTATTGTAGGATACATATCTTTTATTGTTTTTAGTGTTTCTGTAAAATTAATCAAAGATGAGTTATCTGCTGAAAGTGCCATTACAAGTGGATCTATGTGGATTCGATCAGGTGTTATATCATATTTTTCCGCTTTCTCTACTAGAATTTTTGTAATATCTATTCTTGTTTGAACATCACTAGGAATTCCCTTACTATCACAAGTTAATGCGATTACTTGCCATTCTGTACCTTTAATTAGCGGATAAATAACCTCACACTTGTCCCCTTCTTCAGATACAGAATTGATTATTCCAGTCTTTTTTGCATATTTCATAGCAGCTTCAATAATTTTTGGGTTTGGACTATCTATGCAAAGAGGCTTGTTTGTCACATCTTGTACAATATCCATTAACCATTTCAATGTTTCTACCTCAAGCTCTGGTGCAGTGCTTGCACATACATCTATATAATCTGCTCCACAGTCTGTTTGCTTAATTGCAAGGTTTCTAATGAATTCTTCATCCTTACCTTCTATTGCTTTTTTTACACTAGGAATAGTTCCATTGATCTTTTCCCCAATAATAATCAATTAAAATCCCCCTCTAACTTTAAACATGCAAATTACCTGTATATACAAGTATTGTAATCAATTTCTATAAATTAATTATATACCTTATTTTTCCATTTTGTCAATATAATAATAAGTTAATTTAGAATATTTAAAATATTTAAAATATTTAATATTTTTCCTTGTAAGGGCATATAATAAGTATTTGAAAACATTAAATTAGTGGTCTAACTCGCCAAGTGCTCATATTACTTATATTATGATCGAACTATGATATTTTGACATAAAAAAGAACCCTAATTACTTAATGAAATTAGAGTTCTTTTTTATGACGAAATTTTATTGTACTTTTGTACCTTATTCTAACACACCTATTATATTTACATTTCCAAATAGCTTTACCTTTTCAAGTATTTCTCTACTCAATAACACTATAGCACAAGTTGCAGTTCCTGCGGATTTGGTAATATCTATACCTATTTTTTCTTCTAGTACTAAATTTAAATCATAGCATTTAGATATTGCTTGAGCTTCATATAGTATTCCTTTTGATCCGACTGGAATAATTTCATATACCCCCTCTAAGGCTAATAATTCCTTAATAGTTGTATAACTTATAATATCCTTATCGAAGTCTAAATTTATTTCGTCTCCAACCTTTGGTATGCCAATACATACTAATATAGAACCTTTTTCTGCCTTTTTTATTCTTAAGTCTTTTTTATCTATAATGCCAATAACGGTAACTCCTAATGCAGTCGAAGATGTAGGAAAATTTTCTTCAGTGCTTCCAGTAAGGATGACATCTTCAATATTTGCTTCTTTTAATTCCTCTTTTATTCCTCTTAGAATTTCACTCCCTGTATTCTCCATTTCATTGCAAACTGCATCAACTATTGTCACAATTTCTGCACCAGAACACATTACTTCAAGAATCCCTACCCTAGCAGTTAGCTTTCCTACATAATAGGGTGGCACTTTAAATACATCATTTTCTTTTAAACCAATTCCCCCGCAACTATCACAGGCTATTACCATTGTTTTATTTTCGCTTAAACTTATTAATGTCAAATCTCTATATTTTTGTTTCTCCATGAATTATGCTCCCTGTCTTATAACTAGTCTTCTTATAAGAATCTTATATACAAAAACTCCAAATATTACATTAATAGCAGCAACACCGGTAAGTGCTGGTAACATAGCTATAATCCCCGTTTTACCTATAACCGGCATAAGCAATGGAGATACCATTAATAGTGATATTGGCCCATTTAATAAAACCGCAGTTACGATTGCAAAAACCGAACCTAAACTTTTACCTGAAAATTTATTATGTACAAAACCAAATGCTGCCATAGTTAATGCCATATCCACCATTACTATAAGATGAACTGGTAAACTTAAAGGAAATCCAGATAGTAATGCAGTTAAAAAGTGTCCTGCCGCTCCTATTAAAGCCCCATACAATGGTCCAAGCATAAGAGTTCCTATAAATCCTGGCATAGAATCAAATGCAATTGACCCCATAATTTTAATATTCGCCCCTATAAAGCTTAAAGCTATAAACAAGGCAGTTAGCGTTAATTTCTTAGTTTTCATTGTTTGTCCTCCTTTAACAACGCTTTGTTTTTAAGCTTTAAAGTCCTTTAAAGCCTAGCGTATTTATAAGGCTCTAACCTAGAAACTTACCTTATACACCGTATTTACATTGTAATATAAACAGATTTCTAAGCATAACATAACTTTTGAGGTTGGAACCCTATGGTTATAATTGTATTATAATTTTATATTATAGATTTTTCAATTGAAAATCTATATTTAATTGCCATACAAGAAAGTTTGTCATTTTTTTCACTAATAATTATTTAGTATTATGGAAATAATGTATCTTAAAGAAAAAACATCAGTAATTTTTATGTTTATTTATTTTGAATAAATATAATTCATAATTACTATATTTTCGGATAATAGCAACTGAATTATCAATGTCTAAACTTCATTAAATGTTGAAAAAAGTAAAATGATTTTTTGTGATATTCTAAAATTTATTTGAAGTTTAGTAGTTTTCCTCAGCAGAGTATGTTAAAATAGTAACAAATACATTGTTAAATATGAAACAATCCCAAGTAATATTTAACTTATTCGGATTATTACTTAATTATGTGAGGTGTGTGTTTAATATGAGGGAATCTAAAACTTTACCAAAGGAAACAATTTCTGTAGATGTTCAACCTGGCGATTTCTTATTAGTTATAAGCAAAAGAAATAAACTATCTGCTAACAGCAAAATTACTTTTGATGGCATAAATATTATAGACATTGCAACAAAATACTCTAAAAGGGTAAATAAGACATTTATGTCTTTGATAAAGTCTTACCTAACTTCTTTAAATCCAATAAGAACTGTTGGAAAGCAATGCAGCGAAATTATTTCTGACTATACCGGGTTGTCTATTGAAGAATCAGAGGCTAGATTCAAAGATGCCCTAAATAAGCTTTCTTGTTCTAACATTGAATTTATGATAAGGAGCCTCCCATTTAAATTAGAAGTCTGCGAAAAGCAGAAAATTATGTTTGCATTAGCATTCTTAGTTAAACCAAGGCTTATAATATTAGATAATACAATTTTCAACTTAGAATCAACCGTAAAATCTTATATATTAAAAGAGCTAAAAAAATTAAAAGATGAGAGTAATACGAGTTTGGTGCTTATTTCAAAGAAACTTGATATTACAAATGGATATATTGATAAAATTGCTATTATGTATAAAGGAACTGTAATTGAATATGGAAAAAAAGATTTAATTGTAAAAGATCCTATTCATCCATTTACGAGAACTCTTCTCTCTCCTAAAGACAGTTTGAACTTTAGAGAAATACCCTCAAAAATCTTAAATTATTCTGATTATATGGAAGGCATTAACACTCTACCTAGAACTGGATGTTCTTTTTGTTTAAAATGTAAAAAAGCTTCTTACGACTGTATCTTCATGCCACCTAAAATTAAAAGTGTAGGCGGCGAAAGACAAGTTATCTGTGCAGATTAAAATATTACTACACGGACCAAACCTTGAACTAGATACTGAAAATATTGTGCAGGCTCCGTGGATAGGTATTTTCTAGCTTTAAAAAAGTGCCACCTTATATAAGGTGACACTTTTACCTTTTCAAGCTTCACTTTACTTTTAAAATTGAAACACTTACTTTTCCATTTCGTATACTTGTTACAAATTTAATTGGATAGCTTTTATTGTTCTTAAATTTAAGATCCTTATCTCCATAATTCACAGCTGCATCCTGTCCTCTAGGAACATAGTAAACCTCACCACTATGAGAGTGTCTTTCTATAATTGCCAATCCTGATTGTGCAGCAGCATTGTATAGTGTACTGCTCAGCTGACATATACCTCCACCTACACCTTCACTTTTCTGCCCATTCACTAAAATTCTAGATGTTTTATATCCAGTATCGATATCACGTTTTCCTACTACAGTATTAAAAGAAAAAACTTCTCCAGGACCAAGTACATATCCATTTATCTTTTTAGATGCGGTAATTATATTATCCACTCTATCTTTATCACCATCTAAGATATTTGTACTAAAACCTGCCAATACGGAATCATCTACAGTTTGCTTCTTAACAGGAGCTCTCTTTGGAGCTGGTTTAGGTTCGGGCTTAGGTTCAGGCTTAGGTGCTGGTTTTTGTGGAGGCTCCTGTTTAGGAGCAGTTGGTTCACTTTTTGCTTGCTGCTTAGTATCTATACTTTGGCTAGTATTCGAATTGTTATTTTTGTTACTTACATCTTCCTGCTGAATAGGAGATTTAGTTGATTTACAAGCAGCTAATACAAATATAGTGAAAATTAAGCTTGAAAGTATTATATTAAATTTATTCTTGCGCATCTAACATCACCTCTTAAAGATAATATTTGCTCTTTTATTTAATATAATACTTAATCTTAAATAATAAAAATATTTTAATTATTTACTACATAACATCAAAGTCTTTTTGTATATCAGTTATTCTCCATTTATTATTTTCTTTGCCCACAGTTAAAGTAGCGTTCCACGTATATACCTCAGGAGCAGATGTTACTGCTTTAAAAACTATTTTATACTGCCATGTTGTTTCATCTAAATTTTCTTTTGTTATTTCATAATTTTCAACCCAAGGGCTTGAGAATCCAGTTACCCAAGTGCCTCTTTTTTCAGCTAATACCTTAAACTTTTCTTTTAATGATCTATCAAGTACTACGTATTGAAATACTCCGTTTCTATCTTTAATTCCTTCTGCCCAAAGCTCAGCAACCTTATCTGGTGTTTCTGGTGCATAAAACTCTGCAAATTCTTCAAATAATTTAACCCTACCTTGAAGAGACACCTTTTCTGTATCATATAATGTAACTTTATTTATACTCTTATCATAAATTACATTAAATTTAAGATCTCTTTTTAAGGCATCTTCAGAAATCTGTACTTTGCTATCTTTTATTGTATATTCACCGTTATTAACAACTTCTTTATCCTCAATAAATACGTGTAATGGGTCCTTTGCATATACAAAGCCAAAGGTAAAGGATAACATAAAACCAATAAGTACTAGCATTATTTTCTTCATTTGAGCACATCCTTAAAAATAATAGTTATCTTATTTGTATTTTGCCTCAAAGTTCAAAATTTAATAACATTTATATCCACTTATTTTTATAAATAATAAAGATGGCAGCTATTGCTACCATCTTTCTATTTTAATCCACTCTCGATTACATTATGCAAAATTTCACCTAAGTTTTTTTTCTCTATTTCAGATAATGACTCTATGTATATAGGCTTATGAAATGTCATACTAACCGAATTGCCTCTTACTTTATCTCCTACTTCTAACACTCTATACGTACCATCAATAGTTATAGGCACAACTGGAACATTAGCTTTAAGCGCCATTTTCATACTACCTTTCTTAAATTCCCCCATCTCTGATTTTAGGCTTCTTGTTCCCTCTGGAAAAATAATCATTGAGTATCCTTTTTTTAGGTTCTCTACACCTGTATTAATAGCCTTCATTCCTTCTCTAATATTCTCTCTATCAATATATACACCGTGGATTTCTTTTAACCACCTTCCAAGTAAAGGTATTTTCTTTATCTCTTTTTTTGCAACAAATCCAGTTGTTTTATCTATGTATGCAAGTAAAAGGAAAGCATCGAAAATTGCTTGATGGTTGGAAACAAAGAGACAAGGCCCTTCCGGTACATTTTCTTTTCCTTTTACTATAGTTTTTGTTTTAGATTTTTTCAAAACATGTTTTGACATATTCTGCATCTTTTTATAAGCATACTTATCAGCAAGCTCTAGTGAATTTCTTTTTAAGAAAAACAATTTAATTTTACCAGATACAGTGATCCATAGAAGATAAATTGCAAAATATCCATACCAAAATAATTTATTCATATACTATCTTTAGTAAGAGAAAGCTCTTTATGATGATTAAATCAATCTAATTACTTAACATAACTAAGTTAATTAGCTAAACAGAATTCTTGGCTTCAGGTGGAGTTTTAACTCCATCTGAAGCTTAGAAGTCGTTATCCAGGGACGTAGCCGCTCGAAACGTACACCTTGGAAAGGGGGCGTATTAGAGCGGGTAGTCATCGGATAAATATCTCTCTCACTAAATATTCACCTCTTTTCTTAATTAATTTAACTTATTTTTTATGACTTTGGAATAATAAATTTTACTCCTCGTGGAACTAATTCAAAGTTTATATTTTTTCTTCTTAATATCTCTCCATCTAAATTTAAATTGGTTTCTTCTTTTGAAATTATTTTCACTTTCTTTCCTTTATAAAAACAAACCTCTTTAATTTCATTAACTCTTCCTTTTATGAGCTTTGGAAATAACATTAACATCTTAAATTTACTTAACTTATTAATAACACAAATATCAAGCAAGCCATCTTTTAAATCCGCATATGGCGCTATTTTAATTCCACCACCATAGTATTTACCATTTGCAAAGGCTAATAAAGTACTTTTTATATTAATCTTTACGTCATCAATTATTATTTCCACATCATTACAATTATACTTAAATATTGTTATAATCGCACTTATTATATAAGCCATTTCCCCTGAAATAAATGGATAGCTTTTTATATTCTTTGCATTACTAACAACTTCAGCATCAATGCCTACAGAACCGATATTTATAAAATACCTATTATCTACTTTTACTAAATCTATATCTTCTATTTTACCATTTATCGTATCTCCTAATATACTGTTAGATATGTTTTTTTTGTAAATACTTTTAATAAAATCATTTCCACTGCCATTTGGTATGACCCCAAGACAACTTTCAGTGTTAACCATGCCATTTAAAACTTCATTTAGTGTTCCATCTCCGCCGACTGCATAAACCCTATAATTTTCTTTACTAACATAACTTCTAACTAGCTCAGTAGCATGTCCTGTTTTTTTCGTTATTTCTATAATATAATCTTCGTCAATTTCCTTAAATATTTCCTTAATCTTAGGTATTATATCTAAGGCTTCCCCTTTTCCTGCCTTCGGATTAATAACAAATAGATGTTTCACATTTGTACCTCTTTCATTATATACTGCAGCATTCGTTTTTACTAATATACTTTTATCCTCTTAATATAAATGATAAGCTTATCAAGAACAATTACTGTAAAATCTTTAGCTACTCCTCTAAATTACTTTTCAAAATTCTCAATTGAATTTTTATAAAGTGTATATCCTTTCTTATAACTATTGCACTATAAGAATATTTTTCTATTATGCATTTTATTGCATCATAATATTTCTTTTCAAAAGTGTATAATCTAGTACCGCTTTTATTTGTAAGTGAATATAATCCACCAAAATCCTTTATTATTAAGTTATCCCACTCGTTTATTTGAAAGTTATTATTAGGTATATTAAACAATATACCTCTTGACTTTACTATTTGTAATAATGAATTATATGTTTCATTATTACTTTCCTCTTCTTGTATAAGTTTTTCCTTCAGGCTTGAAAGTTTATCAAGTTTTCCTAATTCATTTTCTAATTTAGCTTGTAAGTTTCTGATTTTGTTATCTAAATTCAAGATCTGCTTTTGCTTAAATTGCCTATATATTTCCACAAGCCTTGATACTACTTCTTTATTTTGACTCATTTTTTTCTCCTTGAATTCGTAATTATATTTAGTATAGAATAACAATATGGAGGATGTCAAAATGAATAAATTTTATACATTAATACAAAACTATTTAACAAAAATAAAAAATTTAACTAAATCTATTATAAGACATTCTGAGGTTTTATTTCAACGTAAGAAAAAAATAGACAATACTTATATTTCAATAAAACAAAGCAAAATAAGAGAAATTAATAATTTACAAACTCAATTAAAGGAAGTGCAACTTAGAAATTCTGCACTAGATAAAGAAGTGTTAGAAATAAAAGTTTCCATAGATAAAAAAATAAATCTTATAGAAAATCTTCAAGATTTAATCACCAAAAGATTAGACTAATTAATAGCTTTTAAAAGGCGTGGAGTTTTATTATAACCCCACGCCTTTCAGCCCTCTCTTAATTTACTAAATTATATCCAAACTTAAAAGCATTAAGATTCATATCTATTGCTTTTTTAGGCACATTATCGGCTATTGTACTTTGCCAAGTTTCTGTTTTAATATCTAAAAACTTAGCTAATATCCCTAATAAAAGAACATTTGATATTTGTTTTTTGCCTAACTTAATAGCCTCATCAAAAGCGTTAACAGCAATAACTTTGTATTTTTCATTTAAGCTTTCAATTTCTTCTTCTGGATAGGGAACCTTTTCCTGTTGTACAGGAGTTGGGTAAAATCTTTTTGTATTCATAATTATTATTCCGTCTTTTTTAAGCACTGAACTCCATCTCAATGCTTCAATCGGTTCTGTAGCTATAACAATATCCCCTTCTCCTGCAGGAATATTAGGTGAGTAAATTTTGTCACCAATTCTAACATTTCCCCAAACCATTCCACCTCTTTGGGATAATCCAACTACATCATTACTCTTTATGTCATATCCATCTTTCATGGCAGCCTGCGATACAATTCTTGTCATAAGAACTAACCCTTGACCACCTACTCCACCAAACATAATATTAGTTATCAATCTTCTCATCCTCCCTATGAATCTTTTCTGATTGCTTAATTGCATTTACAGGACAAACTTGTGCACAGACACTACACCCTACACACATATCCTTATCGATTGACGATTTAAGCTTATCGAATCCCTCATAAGGTATCATCCTAAGAGGAGGACAATTAGTTCTTATACATGATCTACAGCTTATACATATTGAAGGGTCTACATAAAAATGTGGCTTTTCCATATTATATTTTAATGCGCAAGGACCATTTACCACTATGATAGATAAACCGTTATACTCTATTTCTTCTTTAAAGATTTTTTGAGCTGCCTTATAATCATACTGATTAATTTCCCTTACTCTATCAAAACCTATTGCTTCTATTAAGCTTTTAATTTCAACCTTCATGTCATCTCTTTGATTATAAAGCCCGGAACTTGCATTTGGCTGTCCTCCAGTCATTGCAGTAGTCCTGTTATCAAGTACAACAATTGTAATGTTCTCTTCCTCATTTTTTTGGTGCAATAAGTTAATTATTCCCGGTATACCTGAGTGAAAGAAGGTTCCATCACCAATAACTGATACTAAAGGCTCTGATGAATCTCTCATAGAAAAAGCTTTTCTCATCCCCTTTATAATTCCAAGACTAGCCCCCATACTAATTATAGTATTAGACTGTTCAAATGGTGGTAACGCTGCTAAAGAGTAGCAACCGATATCCCCAATTACAATTTTAGCCTTAGACTTTTTTAATATATCAAAGGTTGGTCTATGAGGACATCCAGTACAAAATAAAGGTGGTCGAGATACAGTATCAACAAATCTCTCTGAAGGTATTTTTTTATCACTTAATACACCAGCCTTTAATAAGCCGTCTTCAATGTTGTGCAAGTCAAGTTCGCCAGTAAAATCAAAGTATTTTTTCCCTTCACATTGAATTCCCTTTAATTTTAACTCATTTTCAATAAAAGGCAGCATCTCCTCAAGCACTATAACCTTCTTAAATCTATCTGTAATCTCCTTTGCTTTTTTCTCCGAAATCGGATAAATTAAACCTAACTTCCATATACTAACATCTGGATTTAATTCTTTTAAATTATTATACATTATGCTTGAAGTTATGACTAAAGTGTCTGTATTTGCCTTTATTTCAAGCTTATTTAAATCAGTGTCATATGCATATTGTTCTAGTTTTTCTAATCTCTCACGCATAAAGAATTGTGCTCTTCGTGAACCTGGAGGAATCATACAATATCTATCTTTATCTTTTATAACTCCTTTTGGCTCTACTTCTTTTCTCTCCTCAACAGTTACAACGCTTCTACTATGGCATAGCCTGCTAGTTATACGAAGCATCATAGGTATAGAGAACTGCTCACTTAATTCGAAGGCTTTCTTTGCAAAATCCTTTGCTTCCTGACTATCAGAAGGGTCTAGTATTCCCATATTAGCAAATTTTCCGTAAACCCTATTGTCTTGCTCATTTTGTGAACTTGCAAGCCCTGGGTCATCTCCACTTACTAACAGAAATCCTCCCAAAATTGGAGTTTCAGTAAAGGTCATAAGTGGGTCTGCTGCAATATTTACTCCCACGTGTTTCATAGCAGCCATAGACCTTACTCCCGCAAAAGATCCTCCTATCGCAACTTCTACCGCAACCTTTTCATTGGTTGAAAACTCAGCATAAACTTCTTTGTATTCCTTTGTTTTTTCAATAATTTCAACGGTAGGTGAGCCTGGATAACTAGCTGCTATCTTTCCCCCAGCTTCGTAGAAGCCTCTCGAAATCGCCTCATTGCCGGTTAATACCCTCTTTGTATCTAACTTACTTTCCATCTTGTTTCTCCTTCCATTGCATAGTCCCTTAATTAAACAAAAATAATAATCCAATAATATTGTTTACTAAAATATTCTATGTAATACCATCTCAAAAAAGTATCATCATAAAAATTTTAGAACAACTGTGTTTATCCGATGACTACCCGCTCTAATACCTACACTTTTCTTAAAGTGTAGGCAAAGAGCGGGTACGCCCCTGGATAACGATTTCTAAGTGTCGAAGACACTAAGAACTCTGTTTATCAATAAAAATACTAAATTGATTTGTATTTTCTTATGTTATATACTTAAATATGTCAATAAGAAAGGAGTTAAAATTATTATGGATTTAGAAAAAGAAGTCAAAAGCTCTGAAATAGTTAGTGAATCAGTTTTCAAAAGAAAACTTTTAAAATTACAAAATGATTTTAAAATTGATAGAGACTTTACATTATTTCTTGTAGTAGGTATTTTCTCTGGAATAGCTAGTGGTATTAACTCAACAGTATTCAATAATTTTTTGAGTGATGTGTACAAGTTATCAGCTTCAGCACGAGGTATTGTAGAATTTCCTCGTGAGCTTCCTGGCGCACTTATTATGATAGTATTAGCCTTGCTTTCATTTCTTGGCGATATAAAAATGGCTATAACAGGAATGCTCCTTGCATCATTAGGAATGATTGGACTCGGAATGCTATCCCCTACCTTTACGAGCATGCTTGTTTGGATGATGTTCTTAAGTCTGGGTACTCATATTTTCATGCCTTTATCTGCTGGTATAGGAATGTCCTTATCAGAAAAAGAAAGTTATGGGGCCCGTCTTGGAAGATATAATGCATATAATTTACTTGCAACCATTCTTGGCTATTCGATAATATGGCTTGGTTTTAAATATTTGGGGCTTACTTATAAGTCAGCATTTGTTATAGCTGCGGTATCATATATTTGTGCTGCTTTCTTTCTTGGACTTATGAAATCTCAAAAACCCAAAGTTAAGAAGGTAAAATTTGTACTTAGAAAAAAATATTCTCTTTACTATATTCTTTGCGTAGTCAACGGAGCAAGAAAGCAGATTTTCTTGACCTTTGCACCATGGGTTCTTATTCAAGTATATCATCTTGATCCTCCAACCTTCGCTATACTTGGCTTTATAGTTTCGAGTGTAAGCATACTTACACGTACTATTGTTGGTAATGCTATTGACATAAAAGGTGAACGATTTGTTCTTTCCTTAGAGGCAATAATTTTAATAGTGATTTGTCTTGGTTATGCCTTTGCAGCTGATTTTGCTTCAGCTGGCGTTGCTGCTATCATTATATCAGCATGCTATATAATTGATAACTCTATGAGTGTAGTGGAGATGGCAAGATCGACTTATATAAAGAAAATAGCCCTTGACCCAGAGGATGTCGTTCCTACTTTATCTGCTGGAACTAGCTTTGATCATGTTATTGCAATGTCTGTTCCCTTCTTCGGCGGTATACTTTGGTCAACAATGGGGTATAAATACGTGTTCCTCGTTGCAGCATTTATTGCTTTTATTAACCTGTTCTTGACTATGAGGATAAAAATAAATTAATGTAATTTCTATAATCAAAGCTACTGTTGTATTCTAATACAAGTCAGCTTTGATTTATTTTTAATTAATACAATATTTCTCTTTTTCCTGAATATGTATCCTATAACTGTGTTATTATTAATAATAAAAACACTATAGGAGGCAAATTCTATGAGTTTAAACTGGACTTTAAGAGAACTTTATGAATCATTTGAAAGTGATGACTTTAAAAAAGATATATCCAAATGTGATAATTATATTGAAAACTTCAATGAATGGGTAAAAGCTTCTACTAAGAACCATGATGATACCTTATCAAAACTTGAAGAATATATAAAAAAGGAAAGCTATCAACAATCATTATTTGGCAAACTTTTTGCCTTTTGTCAATTAACTTTAAGCGTTGAGACAAATAACAACCTAGCACTTAAAAATCTTGAAATTTTAGAAGAAAAGTCAGCATCTCTTGCAGAATCAGATGCAAAAATAAAGAAATGGATTGGTCAGATTGATGATTTAGATAATTTTATAGATCAATCGGATTTGCTTAAAGAACACTCTTTTTATTTAAGCGAAATAAAAGAACATAGTAAATACGTTTTGGGAGATAAAGAAGAAGCCGTAATTGCTAAAATGAAAAATACTGGATCAAATTCTTGGGCAAAACTAAGGGATTTGCTAACATCGTCTTTAAAAGTATATATAGAACTTAATGGAGAGAAAAAGCAACTTCCACTAACTGTTATAAGAAATATGGCATATGAAAAAGATACTGAGTTAAGAAAAAAAGCATATATTGTAGAGATAGATTCCTATGAAAAAATTGAAGATGCAGTAGCTGCATGTTTAAATGGTATTAAGGGCGAGGTTATTACTACTTCGAAGCTTAGAGGTTATAATTCTCCACTAGAAGAAGCATTAATTAATTCTAGAATGAGTGAGCAAACCTTGGAAGCTATGATTTCTGCTATGAAGGAAAGTTTTCCGAGCTTTAGAAAGTACTTTAAAAGAAAGGGTGAATTACTGCAAAAAAATGAAGGACTCCCTTTCTATGATATTTTTGCTCCAGTTGGTAAGACTGATATGGATTTTCCTTACGAAAAAGGTAAGAAATTTGTTTACGATAACTTCAAAACCTTCAGTGATAAATTAGCAGAGTATGCAAAAAAAGCTTTTGATAAGAACTGGATTGATGTAAAGCCTAGGGAATGTAAGGTTGGGGGGGCTTTTTGTCACAATATTCATCCTATAGGTGAAAGTAGATTTATGCTTAACTATGGCGATAAATTTGATGATGTAATCACTCTTGCACATGAGCTTGGACATGGGTATCATGGAGAATGTTTAAATGACGAACATATACTAAACAGTGACTATCCAATGCCTATTGCAGAAACTGCATCAACCTTCTGCGAAACCATAGTAAAAAAAGCTGCAGTTAAAAATGCGTCAAAAGAAGAAGCCTTTACAATTCTTGAAAGTGAGATAAGCGACTATGCCCAAATAATTGTAGATATCTATAGTAGATTTTACTTTGAAAGTGAAGTGTTTAAAAATAGGGAACTTAGTTCCTTGTCAGCTTCTGAATTAAATGAAATTATGATATCTGCCCAAAAAGAAGCTTATGGAGATGGCCTTGATGAAAAATACCTTCATCCTTATATGTGGATATGTAAACCTCATTACTACGATGCAGATTATAATTTCTATAACTTTCCTTATGCCTTTGGATTATTGTTCGCCAAGGGATTATATGCCGAATATTTGAAGAGAGGAAAGGATTTTGCAGAGGACTATGATAAACTCCTGAGCTTTACAGGTAAAATGAGCCTAGCTAGCGTAGCTAAACTTATGAATATAGATATAAATAACATAAACTTTTGGAGAAGTTCGCTAAAGATTATAGAAGCTGATATTGATAAGTTCATGGAGTTGAGCAAGAGTTATTTACCCAATGACTACCCGCTCTAATTCTCCCTACTAGTTACATCACTGTCTAAAATGTGCCAGTTAATAGAAATAGCAGATAGCTCGTTAAGCTAGCTATCTGCTATTTTTACATAGTTCAGAAGCTCTCACCCTAGTGTCATGATTATAGTTTTAAGTCTTTTATCTTCTTATTATCAAAGGAATATTGAAAGAAGACGTTACAAAGAAAAGAAATGCAAATGCAATAATCCATGCTAAAATAGGATTTTTATGATGAAGCATTAATAATGGGAATTGAACAAAATTATGTAACAATGACCACCGTAAATTCCAACCGTTATAGTTTCTTTGCATTCCTAGCGATGTAGTAATCAATTCTATTATCATATAAATAATTATCCAGAATAGGATATAAATAATCTGATTATATAACTTTTTAGGCCAGTTAGATAAGTACAATAAGGTAGTAGAAAAAAATATGGTAAATATAACAAATAACTCATTAATAGGACCGACTAAAAAATCAGTTTCAAATCTCCATAGGAGAGTATCGGCAAATACCACATTGTAAATTAAATCTCCAAAGCCAAAAAATAACATGGTAGGATAGTATCTTCTCCAATTCTTTACATCCCCCCATTTGTATGCAATTGTTATCCATGTTAAAGCCATCACGAGGCGTATTACTGTAAATTTCATTTTAGAATCTCCAAAACCTTCTGTTTTATTTTTTAGAAAATATGCTTTTATAATCAATATTCTTTCCAAAAGAATATTAATAAATTCACAGTATAGATTTTAGTCAGAACATAACATTCCTATAGCATTTATCTAACTAAGAATAGTTCAATTAGTTTTTAACCTTTCTATTTCCTCTATAAATTCATCAAAGGTTAATATCCTCTCACTCCCTAAAAAAATTTTTGCACTCTCGTACATTCTCTTATCCTCTGTTACTAGCACATAGTCTTTATTGTTTTCGCAAATGCGGATGAGATTATAATCATTCACAGAAATCTTATTACCATTTACAAAATACATATTCTTTTCATATTTAATACTACCATTCTCTATAATATACTCTTTACTTTTTAAGTCATCCTCATCAATAATATATCTTAGCAATCTCATAAATCTGTCTGAAAGTATAGACGTTCCCTTCAAATTTCTATATTCTTTTCTGGACAATTCACCAGCTATGTCCTTGGCAATTTTAAAATCTATTCCTTCTGTATTTTCTATAATTTCAAGTAGTTTAGGATATCTATTCCATATTGCAATCACTATATTTGAGTCTAACAAGTACTCCCTATTAGCCATTTCTTACCTCTCCTTATATAATCTCTTGTCGAAAAAAAGTAATTTGCTTAAAATTACTTTCTTCCACTTACTGATTGTTCTTGAAACTTAAGAAAAATGGCAGTCCAGCTATCTTCTTTATCATATTTATAGTTAATAAGTACCGCTCCGTCTTGATATCTACCATTTTCTTTGTTAAATTTGTTTCCCTTTATATTTCCTTGATTCATATGAATATCATGAATTCCTTTTGGCCCATACTTTTTAAGAAGTTCAAACTTTTCTTCCCTAGACTCATCTCCCCTGCAGTCGTTTGGATACAAATCTCCCAAAATGTATATATCTGCCTCTTCTTCCTTAGCTTTAAAAATATACTTGTGTATTTTTTCATTTAAATCACTAGTACTAGAAACCTCTTTAAAATCATTTATATTAAATAGGTTACTCTCAATATAATCCAAAACTACCTTACTCTTTAAATTACTTTCTTCTTCATAGTTTAGTACTTCTATTCCATAATTCAATTCTTCTAGTAACTTTAATGAAAATTCTTTCTCACTATCGGTCTTAAAATTCTCCAGAATTAGGTACTCTAGTTTTGTACTTTTTCTTCCTTCATGTGATCTCACGTTGATTTGAACTTCTACATCTCCATTATTTAAATTAATACCTTCCTCACCAATGAATAATTTATTAACTTTTATTTTAAAATGATAATGAAATACTCCTCCTAGCTTCTCATGTTTACAACGGATATTTCCTTCTAATATTTGACTACCTTCGTTTTTAGGAAGCTCGCTGCCAATGCTTGTTATGGTGCTTCCTTTCGCCTTGCAAACAACATATATTGGAATAGCCATCTTTTTCACCCCCAACTATAATACTAATCTTAATCTGCAATACTAATCTTAATCTGCGTGTTAGATTTGCATATAAAAATAAACTGTATTTAAATTTCATATAATTTATTTTTAACTCTGTAATAAAAGCTACTAAGTCCATAATAATTATTATTTGTATCTTCTAAAAACATTATTAGTCTAATAAGTTAATAATATGAAAATAGATATTATTAGTAGCTACTTATTGGATAAATCTATAATATTTTGTCGATTTTTTCTTATAATATAAATGCTACCTTTTGCAAACAATATAATAAACAAGACTAAATTAAACATAACCTAATAAAAATTTTAATGTGAATTTTTAAATTATATTAATTTATGGAGGGAATAAAATGAGTTTCAAAATTAACGATAAAGTTACTTGGGTAGGAAAAATAGATTGGGAACTTCGAACCTTTCACGGCGAAGAATATTCTACACATAGGGGTACGTCATATAATTCATACTTAATCAGAGATGAAAAAACAGTCTTAATGGACACCGTATGGGTACCTTTTTCAAAGGAATTTGTTGCAAATCTGAAGAATGAAATAGACCTTAAGAAAATAGATTATATAATAATGAATCACGCAGAACCAGACCACAGTGGCGCATTAATTGATCTTATGAAAGAAATACCTGACACACCGATATATTGCACAAAAAATGGCGCTAACATAATAAAAGGACACTGCCATAAGGATTGGAACTTTGTAACTGTCAAAACTGGCGACACTCTAGATATTGGCAAAAACAAGTTAACTTTTGTAGAAGCAAGAATGCTTCATTGGCCAGATACTATGTTTACATATTATAATGGTGAAAATATATTATTTAGTAATGATGCCTTCGGTCAGCATTATGCTTCAGAATTAATGTACAATGATAAAGTAGATTCTGCTGAACTTATGCAAGAGGCACTAAAATATTATGCTAATATTTTAACTCCTTATAGTACATTTGTTATAAAGAAGATCGAAGAAGTGTTAGGTTTTAATTTACCTGTAGATATGATTTGCACAAGTCATGGAATTATCTGGAGAGATAACCCTACCCAAATAATAAACAAGTACATGGAGTGGGCACAAAATTATAAGGAGAATCAGATTACTCTGATCTATGATAGTATGTGGAACAGCACCAGAAGAATGGCTGAAGCAATTGCGGAGGGAATTAAATCAGTAGATAATAACGTTAACGTTAAAATATTTAATTCTGCAAAGTCTGATAAAAATGACATCATCACAGAAGTATTTAAATCAAAAGCAATCCTTGTAGGTTCTTGCACTATTAATAATGGTATCCTTTCATCCACAGCAGCTATATTAGAAATGATGAGAGGACTTAAGTTTAAAGAGAAGAAGGCAGCTGCTTTTGGAAGCTATGGTTGGGGTGGCGAAAGTGTCAAGATGATTACAGAGGAGCTAAAGAAAGGCGGCTTTGAAATATTGAATGATGGGATAAGAGAACAATGGAGACCTGGTGAAGACGGTCTAAATAGATGCCGAGAATTTGGAAAAGAAATTATAAGTAAACTTTAATAACTTACAAGTAAAACCTTCAATCTAGAAACCTTGTTAAAGATTGCTTTTAACAAGGTTTCTAGATTGAAGGTCTTTGGTTGAGTAAATAAAAGTAAAAACCACAATTTGTAGGCTTATATTTCTTAGTAAATTCATTTTTCACTCCAACATTCAAAAATAAGTTGTTTTATATACTGTATATATTGGATATTTTATATTCATTACTAATATAGACTACTATTTAATTCAAACCTTAAAAAATATATTCTCCACTCTTGTTAATATATCTAATTTTGCCACTTTGGATAACCTTTGCAACTCCATCGACGAAGCTTGATACCTCATTAAAACTTGGCTCTATGATAAAGTCACAGGACCTGTCAACATAGCCCCATTTTCCATCAATCTCTACTGATATTAAACCTTCACTAATTGAATCTACATTGTCAAACTTCATTGGAATTATTTCTTGACCTTCATTATTAATAAATCCATACTTATCTCCAATAGATACAGCTGCATATCCATCACAAAAATTATCTGCCCAATCATATTTTGGTTCTATTATCATTTCTCCTGTCATGTCTATAAAGCCATACTTATTATTTTTCAGTTCAACAGCTGCTAAACCTTCTGAAAAATCGTTAGCTACATAATATTTAGGCTCTATAACTACATTTCCTTTTTCATTAATATATCCATATTTACTACCTATTCTAACCGCTGCTAATCCTTCTGAAAACTCATTTGCGTAGTCATATTTAGGTTCAATAACAAAATCACCTTTTTTATTTATATAGCCTAATTTTCCTCCTAATTGAACTAATGCTAAATCACGAGTAAAATTAGAAGCATCTAAAAATTGAGGTTCTATTACCATATTTCCTGATATATCTACGTATCCCCACTTATAACCTAACTGCACTGCCGCTAGGCCTTCTGAAAAATCGTTAGCCTCACTATATCTAGGCTCTATTACTAAAACACCTTTATCGTTAACATATCCCTTTTTCCCTTTTAGCTCAACAGTAGCTAAGCCTTCACTAAAATTATAAACGTCATTGTATTCAGGATTAACAACCATGTTCCCTTCTTTGTCTATAAATCCAAAGAAATCCTCAATGCCTACAATGGCTAGATTACCATTAAATTCCTCAGCATAGTCAAATTTAAGTTCGATACAAATTTGACCCTCCTTATCAATGTAACCATATTTACTACCTTTATTTATTGGATAAAGTTTTTTTTGAATATCCATCTTAAATAATCTTCCTTTCTTTTTAGTAATTTATCCGATGACTACCTGCTCTTTAATAATAAACAATATTATATGATTATACTTTATATTTTAATCGAACAATCCACCAGTTTTATTATTTCTTACTGCTTTTTTAGTCTTACCTATATTTTTTTCTGGTCTTAAAGCAGACCCCTGCTTTGAACCTTTTTTCTTCTTTTCCTCAATCAATTTTTTCATCATTTCAATATTTTTATCAGACATCTTTAATCTCCTTACTATACATAAATTAGTTTAACCTGACTTACTCCAAGTAAGCCATGCATTCGCAGCTCTAAAATTCAGATATGGTAAGAGAATCCCTATCTGAATTAAGATCTTGCTTCAATAGTGCATCATTAAATATTATTCCACAAAGTAAAACAACCTATAAGAATAAATTCCTATAGGTTGACTATTACAAACAATATTATCTTCTGAATCCTCTGTCATTGTTTTGTTGCTTTTTAGCTCTTCTACAATCAGCACATCTTTGTGGCTCATTTTCGAAACCTTTTTCTTTATAGAAAGCTTGCTCGCCCTCAGTGAATACAAATTCGTTTTGACAATCTTTACATACTAAAGTTTTATCTGCCATTTTAAACATTTCTCCTTTTTATTTATATATTAAGACTTAAAACAGATTTACTTTATACACCTAAAAAGGGAATGTTTTAATCCTATTAAATCTTTATCGTGTGGTTTATTAAACTCACAACGTATATAATCATAACACACATATAAAATTAAAGCAACACATTTTTCCGAATATTATTAAATATATCTTCAAATATCTTAAATTTCAAATACCCTGATGAATTCACTAAGGTATTTACATATTTTTATCCGATGACTATATAATTTAAAAACTATTTTCCACCTAATGAGCCGTCCCAAGAATCTACCTTAGTATTCTTTTTCTCTTCATCATCAAACCATCTTGTAGTTACAGCCTTTGTTTCTGTATAGAATCTAAATCCGTCCTTACCTAAACAGTGTAAATCTCCAATAAAGGAATTTTTATGGCCTGTGAATGGGAACATTGTTACAGGAACTGGAATTCCTACATTTACTCCAACCATACCGCCATCAGTTCTTCTAGCAAACTCACGAGCATAATGTCCACTTTGTGTGAATATAACAGAACCATTGGCAAATTTATTTTTGTTCATAAGTGTAATTCCTTCTTCAAAATCCTTTACTCTCTTTATGCATAAAACTGGCCCAAATATTTCATTATCTCCTACTGACATTTCAGGAGTTATATGGTCAAGTATTGTAGGTGCAAGATAGAATCCATTCTCATATCCTTCTACACTAACACCACGTCCATCTAGTACTACTGTTGCTCCTTCTTCTATACCTTTTTCAATCCAACCTGTTACAAATTGACTATGTCCAGCTGTTACAACTGGGCCAAGCTGTGAGTCTTTTTCATATGCAGGACCTACTTTAAGTTCTGAAGCATACTGTTTAATAAGTTCTACTAACTTGTCTGCTATGCTTTCTTGAACTACTAAAGTTGAAAGCGCCATGCATCTTTCACCTGCACATCCAAAGGAAGAGTTTATGATTCCACGAGCTGTTCTCTCTAAAGCTGCGTCCTCAAGTACTAGGCCATGATTCTTAGCTTCACATAATGCTTGCACTCTCTTTCCATTAGCTGCTGCAGTAGAGTATATGTGTAAGCCAACAGATGTTGATCCAACGAATGTTATACCCTTTATTTCAGGATGCTTTAAGAAAATCTCAGCTTCATTTCTGCTGCAAGTAACTACGTTGATAACTCCGTCTGGAAGACCAGCTTCTGTCCAAAGTTCTGCACATCTAAGAGCAGTCATAGGTGTCATTGATGATGCTTTTATAACCATTGTATTACCTGTTGCTACACATATAGGTGCCATCCACCCCATTGGCACCATTCCTGGGAAGTTGAAAGGAGCTATTCCTGCAAAAACTCCTAATGGTTCACGATATAAAACAGTGTCATATCCAGTAGATGTATCCATGAGTGATTCTCCCATCATAAAACTAGGAGCACCACAAGCATGCTCAACGCACTCTACAATCTTTAATATATCTCCTCTAGATTCTTCCCATACCTTTCCATGCTCAGTTGCTACCATACGAACAAGTTCCTCTTCATGCTGTAAAACAAGTTCGCGGAATTTATATAAAACCTGTACTCTTTTCATTACAGGAGTCTTTGACCATCCAATATAAGCATCACTAGCTGCCTTTATAGCAAAGTTAACATCTTCTTCAGTACAACATGGAGCCTGTGCAATAACTTCTCCTACACTTGGATTAAATACATCCATATACTTGCCAGTTCTTGACTCTTGATATCTTCCATTAGCATAAAATCCTAATTTTTTTACTTCTTTCATTGTTATACCCCCTTAAAACTTTCCCAATAAATTTTATATATCATTTCTTATCTTCACTTCTAAAGTCATTAATCTGCTTTACTAAATAACCTAAATAAAACTCTAATCTTAATGTTGTATCTGTCAAATCTCGCTTTATGATTTCCTGTATTTTGTTAATTTTGTACATCAAAGTATTTCTATGCATATAAAGCTTTTGTGATGTCTGAATATAATTACCATTTTCTTTAAGAAAAACATGAAATATTCTTGTATAATCAGTATTATTTTGTGAATCATATCTTTCTAATCTTCCTACTGTATCATCATAATACTCTTTTAGAAGATTTATGTTTTCGATTTCAGTGAGCAATTTATATGCGCCTATGTTAGAATAAAATATAGTTTCATCTGAACGACCCTCAGCTTTTAACACCTTTAAAGCCTTCTCAGCTTCAATATAACTTCTTTTTATTTCACTAAACTCTGCATAGGAGTTTCCGATACCAATACTTATGCTAATATCGCTAAAAGTATGTTTAACACTTTCTCTTATGATCTGTGCTAGCATTGCTAAATCTGTAAACTTGTCCTTTTCATTAATTTGAAGTAAGACTACAGAATCATTTTGTAGAAAGCTTATAGGCTGGAATCGTGAATCCCAAATAGCACTGTTTACTGTTCTCAAGAAATTATCCTTAATATAAACTATACCTTGTTCATCTTTAATATTTTTAAAAGATAAATACTCTTCAAATTTATCTATTGTTACTGTTATTATTCTAAAAGAGTTAAAATAATTATATCCATAAGATGAAATTCTTTTGGTGAAATCTTCATAGGTTATTTTGTTAAAAAATATAATATTTCTTAACAAGTCTTGGTAAGAACTTTCTTCCATTTGTCTTTTCACTATATCACCACAAATTATTCTCGTTATTTCAGCCAAGTTTGTTTTCCAAGGAACTTCAAACACTGGAAAACTCTTTTCATCTGCCAGTTTTCTTATTTCCTCAGGAACCTCTGAGAGATACTTTCCAACATTTACGATGAGTCCAGCTGCTTTCTTTTCTATAATTCCGTTTAGTAGTTCAATAAAACTAGAGTTGTCCTTAAATACTCCAATACCAGTAATTAATATTAATTCATCATTCTGTACGTATTGCACAATGTCTGGAGTTTCCACATGATGAATCCACTTTACTATCTTAGAAACTCCCTTACTTCCCCCTACTAGTTTTAAATCTTTCAATTCTGGTAAGCTTATTAATTGGTCAATTCTAACGCCCATAATCGAACCTCTCTCTTCAAAATGTATTTCAATTTCCATTTATTACATTCTAGTATATTCTAAAAGCTCTGTCACTAGAATTGCAGATAATTTCAATTATGGGCGCTTATAAATATAATCTATTATTCTACATAAGTGTCAGCAATAGACAAAGCTTTGTCGATTGCTACAAATGCTTCTTTCATTTCTTCTTCGTTTATTATACAAGGTGGTACAATGAACATGTAGTTCCATCTTAGATACATATACATACCATCATCTAATAGTGATTTCTTCACTTTGTCCATTACTTCTCCATTGCCATTCCATGGAACAATAGGTTCTCTAGTTTCACGATCTTTTACTAGTTCTATACATCCAAATAAGCCTATATTTCTAACATCACCTACGGATTTATGCTTATCTTTCATCTCTTTAATAAAGCCTGCTAGTAGTTCTCCCTGTGCCTTAGCATTCTCTATTATCTTCTCATCCTTATATGCATTTATTGTTGCTACAGCAGCTGCACAAGCTAATGGATGTCCACTATATGTCAATCCACAGAAAAGATTTTTATCGTAGATTGCTTCAGTAACTTTATCAGATATACCTACTGCTCCTAAAGGAACATACCCTGAGTTTATTCCTTTTGCCATAGTCATTATATCTGGAAGAACACCAAAATTATCGATACCAAACCATTCTCCTGTTCTTCCGAATCCAGCCATAACCTCGTCAGCTATTAGAAGTATATTATATTTATCACAAACTGCTCTTAATTGAGTATAATATTCTGCTGGTGGAATAAATATACCATTAGAACCTGTTACAGATTCAATAATAATTGCTGCTACTGTGTCAGGATTTTCATACATAATAGTTTCTTCAATGTGTTTTACACATTCCATATTACATTTTCCACACTCTTTACCAAAGGTACATCTGTAGCAATATGGGTCATAAACCTTTACAACTCCTGGCATACCTGGTTCAACTGGTGGTCTTCTAGGATCTCCAGTAAGTGCAATTGCACCATAAGTTGATCCATGATATGAACGATAGCGTGAAATAATCTTCCACTTTCCAGTAGCTAGTCTAGCGATTTTAATTGCATTTTCGTTTGCATCGGCTCCACCATTTGTGAAGAAGAAATGGCTTATACCTTCAGGAGTTACTTCACTAAGTAATTTTGCAAGTGAGCTACGAGCTTCATTAGCAAAGCCTGGTGCTGCAAAGCAAAGTTTTTCAGCTTGTTCTTGTATAGCTTTTACAACCTTAGGATGTTGATGTCCAATATTTTGGTTTACAAGTTGTGAAGCCATATCTAGATATTTTTTCCCATTACCATCCCAAAAATAACATCCTTTTGCTTCGTTAACAACCATAGGATTAAGCTTGGACTGCACTGACCATGAATGAATCATATGATCCCTATCATTTTTATAAACTTCATCCACATTAACTTTTTTACAATCACTAACACTCATTATTTCCACCCCACTTTTATATATAGAAAATAAGTTTTAAAATCTTCAATTTGAGATTTTATAAATCACTTGCTTGCATAATTATAGTATCATTTACTTTAATTGGTGTATATGTATAAAGTGAACAACTTTTTTGTGCTTTTTACCAAATATTTAATTTTGTTAAACAAAACAAAATAAATTCAGGAATGGCAATCGCATATTGCGATATTTTTAACATATTTACTTTCAATGTAAATAATCTCTATGCCTAAGCCATAACTCTTTCTATTCTTTTAAAGTTCATAAAACAGGATTAATTATACTTATTATTGTATATAACTTGATAAAATCCTAACAAGTAGCATATACACAAAAAGTATTATGCTATATATATTTATATATACACATTTATATTTTAGCTATAGTTCTAATATCTTGCATTCTAGCAGCTCATCTTAATTCAACAAATTTTTATCAATAATTTACCAAAACTATCCTTGTATGTTATTATATTTATGCCAAGAATAATTTTGATTCATAGAGAGTAGGAGATGAACCCAAATTGAAAAAACATTTTAAAGGTTTAATTTTAATAGTTTTTTATTTAATTCTTATGATTAGCGTTGGGTGTAGCAGTTTAAAAGCAAACAGTAATAAAAATATCGATATTACGTCTAAAAAAGAGCTAAATGAAGTAATATCAAGTTATATTAGCGATTACTATTCTCGTATATTTACAAACGCTGATAAAACCTTTGAGGCACATAAAGTATATACAATTGAAGAGAAAGATGGACTAATAAATGTCTATATTTACACTTTATTTGAAGGATATGCATTCGCGAATGGAAAATTTGGACTTTCATGTGGCGGCTCAAGTCCAGCACTCATTGTGTTAAAAAAAGATAATGGCAAATTTACTGTTGTTAAATTTGAACAACCTAAGGATGGATCTGAATACGGGCCATCTATGAAAAAAATGTTTCCACGTAAATATGTAGAGGAAGCTATGAGTGATTCAGGCCATGATTTGGGGTTGCAGGAGCAAATAAATTTAAAGGCTAAAGCATGGTTAAAAGAACAAAGAAGAAGTGAAACACTTATAGGTGTTGATGACAATTTTAAAATCCAACTTTCATCAGTCTATGCTGTAATTGAAACGATAAATACTTATTCAATAAGAGAAGAGAAATAACGTTGAAATATTACTGGTGTGGTGTAATTATTTTTAAAGTGTTTAGTCACAGTTGTAAAATTATATTATTTAAATATCATAGATCTATGATATTCAAATAATATAAGAAGAATGTGTCTTAACTATAGCTGTAAATTTACTGATTTGAATATCCTTTGATAACATTTATTATCTATTTTCAATCTGTCATATACTCATTTACTAATTCGTAGCATCTTTCCTTTGTGGATTTATACAAAGATACATAACCTGCAACAAATTCGAAGGTCCCACCTTTATATTTAGACTCCTCCTTATTAGCCTCTGCCTCTTTTTGCTCTATCCATTTAATTTGCTTAGTTTTTAAATCCTTCATTATCTCTGGAGATAATTCTTCTTTTAGTAAGGCATAAATCTCATTTAATGCCTTATCATACATATCATAGGATTTTCCGTAATAATTTTTCATAGCATTTGTTACTCCAGCATCCGAATCTTTCTTTTGTGGTAAGGCATCAAGTTCTTTTTGGATGTTATCTAATCTTTCTAGAAACTCTTTTCTTCTTCCCCCTATTTTTGTTGCTGTATTTGTTTTATTATCTTCATAGATATTTTCATTTTCTTTTGTATCGTCTTTTAAAGCTGATGAATCTGTTTTATGTGTATTATCAATTTCGTCCAGACTATCTTTTACTTGCTGACTTTGGTTTGTTTCACCTACAGAATTTTGATTTTTTTTACTGTCTTTTGTACATGCTACCAATGTAATTATTGATAATGCTATGACTATAAGAAGTACAATGTTTTTATTTTTCACTATTTTCTCCTTTTAATCTTATTTGTAGTTATGACTTATCATAAATAGTAATTCAAAAGCATAGAGTTTCTATTCTGCAATGCTTCTTATTTTATGTCGCTACTACATAAAATGAGTTGGCTTGATTGCGATGTTGAGGGTAAAAAATTAGCATATACTTAAACACTTACAAGTAGTTTAGACTTGGTTTATGCTTAAATATATACATCTCAATATCGCAATCAATTATTAGAACGGAATCACTAAAAGCGGCGAAGCCTTCTATGGATATTCAAAAATTCACTATAAGTTCTAAAACATTAAATTTGTTGATACTAGTATACTTGTATTCAAAAAAATTAGCAATATAACCTGCTTTAGTATATAGCATCCCCCTCCCCATAATTAAGTGCTTATTCACTTTTCGCTTTATTTTTATCTTTATAATCTCTCCACTTAAATATGACCTTTTCATTATCAACTTTAATAATTCTATTATTAGAAATAGCAACTCTGTGAGTATATCTACCTAAATACTGTAATACGTATTCTGCACTACTAAATGGAGCTTTACTATAAACAATCCATTCTTTTTTATATAAACTGTCTTTAAATGCGTAAAATATATCTTTAAACTGCAATTCCTTAATCTTCGTAGGAAATTTAAGTTTATCTCTCTTATAAAGCTCGTTTAAATAAAATAGATATTTCCCTCTAAACATTCGTGAAAGTACTTTTACTGGGCTAAAAAATTTTTTCTTTGACTTTATCCACCTGCTATTATCAAGGCTCAAACCGCCACCAGGAACTATGCAATGTATGTGGGGATGATACATTAAATTTTGCCACCACGTATGCAGAATAGTTGTAAAGCCTATATTTGCGTTTAAATACTTTTTAGCTTTCGCTAATTCCAGTAAGGTCTCTGAAACAGCTGTAAATAAAATAGAGTTCATTTCTTTTTGGTTAAACAATGTTAAAGAGTTTAATTGTTCTGGTATAGTAAAAACAATATGAAAGTAGTGAGTTGGTAATAATGTCTTACTCCTTTTATAAATCCACATTTCCTTGGCGAAAGTCTGACATTTTGGACAATGTCGATTTCTACAAGAGTTATATGAAATTTTAGTTTCTCCACACTCATCACATTCGTATACATGACCTCCAAGTGCAGCAGTCCTGCAATACTTAATTGAATACAATGCTTTTAGAATATTAGATGGTAATTTCCTCGACTTAATATAGGAATCTCCATGCAACTCAATAACATTTTGGAGTGAATTCATAAATTTAGTCCAGCGTATCTAAAGGACTTGTCATTTTTAACGTTTGATAATCCCTTACATGCAAATATATTGAAGTTGTTTTCATATTTGAATGTCCAAGTAATGCTTGAATAGTTACCAAATCGACACCACTATTCATTAGATGATTTGCAAAAGAATGCCTTAAAGTATGCGGCGAAGCCGTCTTATTTATTCCAGCCTTTAATAATGCTTTATCCATAGAATGTTCTATACAACGATTGCTTAGTGGTTTCTTTGTTTTTCCACATATAAGCAAATTATCCTCCAGGGGATAATCTTTCCATCCAAACTTCTTCTAATATACTCTTAGTAATTCTAAGTTTTTTGAGATAACAGAGTGTATCATTCTTTGTTACGCTTACCGTTCCTAACTCTAATCTTCATTTCAGCACTTATAATATCTGATATTCTTAGATTTATAACCTCGCTAACGCGTAAGCCTCCTGAATAAATAGTTGATAATATCTTGCTCGCCTAAGAGCTCTGGTGGTTGATTATAAAATTCAGAGAAACTTTTCATAGTCAATACCATATCTTAAATGGTATTCTGGCTACGCCCCCGAATTTCTAGGTCCTTAACCATTTTGTCAATTTTTTTATACATTTTACACTCCTTCAAAAGGTGTGTAAAATGTGAGAAGCGAAGCTTCCTTGAGGAAGAAACTTAGCTCCTTATTTTTTCCACATAAGTATTAGTTTAATCAGTAGCAAGCTATCGCTTTTAGCGATTTAGTTCTATTTTTGAAATGCGACGTAAAAACACTTTTCACTCCTACTTTGAATGATACAATGTTCAGGTAAATTATTCATTTCTTCAGTTATTACGTTAAATAAGAATATTGTGGTCCAGTACAAATATTGGTAATATCTTATGATGCGATTCATCCTAACAAGTGTCAACAGACATTTTCATTCTAATGTTCTTCCACCCGTAGGTAAAGTTGTAATAATATAATTAAATATTCGTTTATTAGTATGATATACTAGCTAAATATACACTTTAATTGCTACCTTGTTTTTACACTTTATTTCTATTAGCATTTTTGTCGCAAAAACACATTCATCTAATTACGTACATAATGTATAATTGTGGTTATGAACATATTGTTTCCATATCAGGGGAAGCTATGATATATAATCTAAAATTGGACACTTTGATTATATGGAGCTAGTAGTGTAACCGGCCCTCTTAGTAAAAATTATCTAGGAGGAAAGATTTAAATTAAAAAAATTCATGTCAAACTTTTAGGAACTGTTATTATGACTGCTACACTTCTTACTAACGTAGGTCCCACTGTTTCGGCAGCATCAAAATCTACTCAGGATGTAACAACAGGAAGAACCCAACAAGATGTTAAAACTGGAACTATTACTTGCAATTCAGTAAGTATACCGCGTTATGCTAATAGTGTTAATCTTAGTAGAACAGTGGTTATTGATGGTTCAAAATCTGTATCAAAGATTATTACCATTAATGGTGTTGACTATACTGTGACTTATGATGTGTCAGTTAACTAGCAAAAACTAATGTACTAAAAGGTTCATTCTACAAAGTATGAGTCTTTTTTTAGTTGCATATACACTTATAAAGTCTGTCCATCGTAAATTTTCAATATATAAATATAGTATTTGAAAGACGACGTAACTATTGAAATTCAAAATACGAGCAATGTTCTTTGAGAAGTGAATACTACGATGTTAAAAAGTAGAATTACTTCATATTTATTAAAAAGCAATAATCTTTTATCATGCAAGTTATGATATAATTACCATTAATAAAATGGAAATGGTAAAATATCGAGGCGTAAGCAAGGAGGATTACATATGAAGAAAGGTGATAAGTTATTCGTTAGAGTTGATTATAAAAATCCAGATTTAAATTCTACTTCTAAAGATTTTGAGGAACATGTTCAATATTTAAATACAATTGCTGACGACAGATACTTTATTGGTGGAGGGTTTAATAATGCTAAAGGTGGTATGATAGCATTAAAGCAAAGGGTATAAATGAAGCAATTTTTCTATATCTTTGAATAACGCCATTATGTTTATATTTATCAATTATTAATCATTTTTAAAATTTAAGTTTTCATCACGAATCTTTATCTGATCGTCTGCCCACTCTTTAAAAGCCTTTAAAGATGGGATAAGCTTTTTCCCATTTTCAGTTAAAGAATACTCTACACGAGGTGGCATTTCTAAATATTGAACCCGATTAATTATTTTATAGTATTCTAATTCTTGCAAGCAATTAGTCAGAGACATATTAGTAATACCATCTAGTTCTCTCTTTAATTCATTAAAACGCACTATATTTTTTTTCATTAGCACACATAATATAGGTAATTTCCATTTACCTCCAATTATTTGTAGTGAATATAGTACAGAGGAGTTTGTATACTCAGCAATGTTCTTCTTTTCATTTTTCATAATAAATAGGCTCCTTTAGTCAATAAAAATATACCTAATCAAAATAAATTGCGTACTATTATTATTTTGATTTAGTAATATAATTATATCATAGAGAATGAACATAAAGTAAAAATTAAAATAACCAATAGTATAGAAATTATACTTGTGATTAGAAAAGGAAGGGAAAACTAATGAAAGTTATTGCGATTAACGGTAGCCCACGAAAAAATTGGAATACAGCAACTTTGTTAAATAAGACTCTTGAGGGAGCATCTTCACAAGGAGCAGAAATTGAATTGATAAATCTTTATGACTTGAAATACAGGGGATGTATCAGTTGCTTTGCCTGTAAAAGAAAAGATGGTCAGCATGGTAAATGTGCGATGAAAGATGATTTAACAAATATTCTTGAAAAACTTGAAACAGCAGATGCCATTATTTTCGGTTCTCCTATTTATTACATGAACATAACAGCTGGAATGACTGCTCTTTTAGAGCGTCTTTTATATTCACATAGTATCTATAGTTCGGAAATACCAACGGTTTACCCTAAAAAAATCCAGACAGGGTTTATTTATACTATGAATGCAACAGAAAAATATATTGAGGAGTCTGGATATAAACTAAGTTTAAAGCCACATCAGGATTTCATTGCAAGAATATTAGGAAAGCCCGTGGAATTATTGTACAGTTACGATACCTACCAATTTTCTAATTATAAGGAATATGAATCCTCCATTTTTTCAGAAGAGGCTAAGGCAAAACAAAAATCAGAACAATTTCCTGTTGATTGTCAAAAAGCCTTTGATATGGGGGTAAGGTTTGCCACGAATGCCTAACGAGTTGCGAAAGAAGTTGCAATATGATGAAACTATAAATCAGCAGGCTTAGGTCTTTATCTTTCTAAAAGCTAGCGAGAAAGATTGGTCATGATATAGAAATTGAATTAAGATATGGCGAGTACACGAAAGTTACAATCATCTTTTCTAAGCATTTAGATTACTTCGAATTTGTAAGACAGTGAAAACATATGTAAAAAACTAGGTTTTTAAAGTGGCTCTGCCACTTTTTTGTTTTGTGACAAAAATGTAAGTTATGGTTATAGTTTTGTAAGCTAAGAAAATGGATTAAAAGAGCTTAATCTTATACAATAAGACTGTAAATTAATTATTTTATTCTCTAAGGGAACAGGCTAAATTTACACTATTTTGCAACACCATTACAGTATAAGATATTATATGAGGAATACAGGAGGTTCTAATGAGGACATTTGAAATAATGCTAATTTTGGTAAACTTACTATCCATATTTCTAAGCTTTAGAAAGAGGTCAAAATCAGTTAGGTTGGGGGAGGCAGGGTTAAATCTATTACTATTCTTAATTCATGGCATATTTGAGGGCTTTCGATATCAGATGATTTTTTCCTACATCTTTGTTATTATTTTTGTGAGCTATACTTTAGCAAAAATAAAGTATAATTTTTTTCAAGTTAAAACTCCAAAGGCGATAAAGTTTATAGTAAGAAGCTTATCTGTTATATTTCTTATGGTTACATTTTTATTGTCCTATGCCCTTCCTATATTTAAGCTTCCAAAGCCAACAGGAAGCTATGATGTAGGAATTAATTACTTGCGTTTAGTTGATGAAAGTCGAATTGATCCTTTCCTAGATAAATCAACTAAAAAGAGAGAGCTGATGATTAAAGTTTATTATCCTGCAAAGAATGATGATTCAAAACCACTTGATGGGTACTTTCACAATTCATCTGAGCTTTTGAAAGCCTTTGCTGCAGGCTATCATATGCCTGAATTTATATTTAGCCATCTGCACTTAGTAAATACCAACTCAAAAGAAAATTTACAGGTATCAGATAAAAATCAAAGCTATCCAGTGGTTCTATTTTCCCATGGAGCAGGTACAACAATGGAAGTTCAAACTTCACAGTGCGAAGATTTAGCAAGCCAAGGGTATATTGTAGTGGCTATAGACCATACCTATGTATCTTGGGCAACTCTTTTTCCAGATAGAGTTGTTTCAGCCCAAGAGGCTACAACAGATTTTAAAACAGCAGATCCTGCAGAGATAATTACTCAAATTATGGCTGATGATTCTAAGTTTGTTATTGATAGTCTAACCAAAATGAACGAAGGTAAAATTAATTCTAATTTTAAGGGAAAGCTAAATCTCGATAAAGTAGGTACCATTGGTCATTCTGTTGGTGGCGCAGTAGCATATAACTTGGCAATTAATGATAGCAGAATTAAGGCTGCAATTGACTTGGATGGAATTGTTTTTGTTACTCCTAAAGATAAGTTTAAAGGTATGGCACCCTTTTTAATGATGGCTAACGATAAATATCATATTCAAGGAATCCAAAATAGAGAACCCTTAACAAAAAATTTTGAAGACATGACGGAAGAGGAACAAAAAGTAATGATTTCAATGTATGGCAGCAAGGAAGCTTACAAAGAGGCTTACAAAAAAGCGTCTCAAAACATCATAGGGCTTGCTGAAGTTCTTAAGTTGTCTGGAAATTTATTCACTATTGAAGGCAGTGACCATATGAAGTTCACAGACATAGGCTTTTTCATAGGTGTCAGGCAGTTAAGAGAATTAATGGGCATAGGTGGAAAGACTGCTCCGGAAAGATGTTTAGAAATCACTAAATCAGTAACGGCAACGTTTTTTGATAAGCATTTGAAAAATGATGCAAACGATTCGTTAGAATCCATGGTTACTAAGTATCCGGAATTGAAACAAGTTAATTTAAAATAAGTTTACTGGACCTGTTTTAAATCATACAGTTTATTTCATATAAAATTAAGGAGGGTCAATAAATGAACCAAGGACAAGAAAAATTTTTAGGCTATATTTTAGAAAGAGTACAGGAAGATAAGGTTGAAGAAGCAAGAGCATTGCTAGCAGAAAACTTTAAGAAACAAGCAGAAGGTGCATTTACACAGGAGGATGCTTTACAATTTATGCCTAAAATGATTTCCTTATTAAAACCTGAGAAGGTAAGTGAAGTACAGGAAATTATGAAACAATTTGCTCAAAATATGAGACACTAATAGATAGCAGGCTTGTAATTAATATAAGCCTGCTATTTTCTATTGTGAAGATAGCTGTAACTTTAGTTTTACACTCCAAAGTAAGACCACTAGGATGAATATGACTTGTTTAATATATAAAATCACCTTAATTATTTTAATTTTCCACCTTCAATTACAATATCCTCTTTGCTAGCTTCTCCATATGTGTCTTTTAATGTCTCATCATAAGCTTTGTGTACAAAGTTTTCTTTACCAAGAGTTTCAAGCTCAGTATTTATCCAGTTAAGAAGCTCTTTGTTTCCTTTAGCAACGGCAGGTGCTATTGTATCTTCTCCTCCGAATTTTGGTACGCCAACACTAAATCCAGGATTCTTTTGTGCCCATGCAAGTACTTCTGTGTTATCATTAGCTATAGCGTCTCCGCGCTTGTCTTTTAATGCTTCGAATATTTCTGAGTATTGATCATACTTCACTAATTGTACATCTGGCATATTTTTTGTAAGGTAAGTTTCTGCAGTTGTTCCTTTTGCAACTATTATCTTTTTACCTTTTAATTGGTCAACTGAAGTGATTTTAGCGTTGTCTGACGATACAACTCCAAGTGAAACCTTCATGTAAGGATTTGCAAAATCAACTTTTTCTTTTCTTTCATCTGTAACTGTAAAATTAGCCATTATTATATCAACCTTTTTTGATTGTAAATATGCAACTCTACTTGCTGCATCAACTAATACAAATTCAACCTTAGATTCATCGCCTAATAGGTCCTTTGCAAATCTTTTAGCGATATAAACATCAAAACCTTGGCTTTTTCCATTTGAATCTACAAAACCAAATGGTGGCTTATCACTAAATACACCAATTTTGATAGTTCCTCTTTTCTTTATTTCATCAATAGAACTTCCTGATGCTTGAGTAGTTTCTTTTTTACCTTCTGTTGAAGCTGTTTTTGAAGATCCACAGCCTACTAATCCTCCTACTATTAATGTTGTAGCAACTAATGCTGTTAAGATTTTTTTTACACTTTTCATTAAATATCTTCCTTTCTTTATATAAAACTTAATATTGAAATACATTTAAAAATTGCTTAGCTCGTTCTGTTTTTGGATTTGTAAAAAATTCATCTGGGCTGGATATTTCACATACCTCACCCTCATTAATAAATACTATTTTATCAGCAACAGCCTGTGCAAAATTCATTTCATGAGTTACAATTATCATAGTCATGCCCTGCTTTGCAAGATCTAGCATAACTTCTAGAACCTCTCTTACCATTTCCGGGTCAAGTGATGCTGTTACTTCATCGAATAGCATTATCTCAGGATTCATACATAGGGCCCTTACTATAGCTATTCTTTGCTTCTGTCCTCCAGAAAGTTCGCGAGGATAGGAATCCTTTCGATTAAGTAATCCTACTTTATCCAATAGTTTTTCTGCCTGACTCATTATCTCATCTTTAGATCTTTTTTGAACCTTTGTTGGCCCTAAAAGTATATTCTCTATAACTGTCATGTGCGGGAACAGATCATAACTTTGAAATACCATTCCTATTTTCTGACGAATTTCCTGCCAGTTAACATTTTTGTCTGTAAGGCTTGTACCATTAAACTCTATGCTACCTCCTTGAATAGTTTCAAGACCATTAAGGCATCTAAGCAAGGTGCTCTTTCCGCATCCTGAAGGCCCGAGTACAACCACAACCTCGCCCTTATGTATATCAAGGTCTATGCCTTTTAATATCTCTTTCTGTGCATATTCTTTATGTAAGTTTTTTATTTGGAGTAATACTTCGTTATTTTCCATGTGAATTACAATACCTCCTTAATATTTCCAGCTAGCCTCTAATTTCTTTGACAATCTTGATAAAGGATAACAGATAATAAAGTATAGTATAAATATAAGACCATAAACCCAGAAGGATGCTGTAGGTACCTGTAGTCGTGAAAGCTCTATAATCTGTTGACCTATCTTTACTACATCTATAACTCCTATTAAAACTACTAAAGATGTGGTTTTAACCATTCTTGTTGCTAAATTTATTGCACCAGGAATCATTCTTCTTATAGCTTGGGGTATAAGAATATATCTATAAAGCTGCCAGGAGTTAAGTCCAATAGCCTTTCCTGATTCAATCTGATGTTTTGGCAAGGATTCTAATGCTCCTCTTACTATGTCTCCCATTTCTGCAGCACCCCAAAGGCTAAAAACAATGATAGAAGCTACCTCTCCACTTAACTGTATGTTTAATGCAGTAGTCGCACCAAAATATACAATAAACAACCAAACAAGAACAGGTATTATTCTAAATAGTTCAAGATATAAACGACTGATAAAAGCTATAATTTTTGATTTTGATGTTCTAATAACTCCAAATATTATCCCTAGTAAAGTTCCTATAACAATGGAGATAAAGGCAATTCCAATTGTCACTAATAAACCATCAAATAATAACCGTTGAATATTCATTCCATCAAATATCACTTTAATGCCCAAATTCTGCATAACGCACCTTCCTTTCTACCCATGTAAGAAAGAGTGATAAAGGTAAAATTACAATTAGATATGCAACTACCAACATTAGTAATGATTCAAAAGTTTGATAATACATTCCTATTAAATCTTTTGTTACATTCATAAGATCTAAAATTGATATTGCACCTAAAATCGAAGTTTCTTTTAATAAAAATATACAATTTGCACTTATTGATGGTATACTCACTGAAAATGCCTGTGGTAATATTACGTATCTAGCAAGTTGAAGTTTAGAAAGTCCAAGGCTAAGACCTGACTCAATTTGTATTTTGCCCACAGCTTCGATACCACTTCTAAAGGCTTCGGACATATAACTTCCGCCTAAGAAGGATAGTCCAATTATTGCACAGGTATTTTCACTCATTCTTATACCTAGCTTAGTAAAACCATAATATAGAAAGAATAATTGAATAAGTAATGGAGTATTACGTGAAAGCTCTATATATGCTTGCACTACGGATTGCAGACCTTTTATTTTATAGTATTGTATTATGCTGCATATGAGTCCAAGTATTATAGAAACTACTATACCCCAAAATGCTAGTTTTAGTGTAAGTATAGCAGCTTTCTGATACAAGGGAACATTTTCAACAATAAATTGCCAATTTAGATTCATAAGCTTAACTACCTCTTTCTTTACTAGTAATTTAGAAAACAAAAAACTCCTGCCTCTATTACAGAGGCAGAAGTATACTTCTACGGTTCCACTCTGTTTATTATGTGTAAAAATTTATTTAAACACATAAAAACTCATTATTTCGGTACAATCATACCACAACGCTTTAACGGGCGTACCCGCTGAAGTCTACTTAACTTCGATCCAGTACTCAAGGATGCACTTCAGTTACCATCTACCCAAAATCCCTCACACCCTTGGGGATTTCTCTCTTAGAGTTTCTTATAACCTACTCTTCCTATCATTGTAATTCCTAGTAATTTAATTTGATTTATAGGTATATTATAATCGCGCAGTATATTATTGTCAACTCTTTTTCCATATTTTTTATTTGTTTATCTATATAATTCACTGGTAGTTGACTTATCTCTATCAGCTAAGGTATAGAAAATATAATTTTCAGTCACAACCAAAGAAGATTACGAACAAACTTTATCTAAAAATTGTACTATTGCAATACTTTCTTCTCTGATAACACTCTTTGACGTTCCGCCTCCAAATAAAGACAAAGTTCCTTAAAGTCCTTTAGCCAATGTATCTTAGCCAGTTCTCTTAAATCGATAACTATGCCAGTATTCTTCTGTTCAATAAATTCCATGTCAAAAAGTTCACTTTCAACAAAGCCCTTTTTACAATCATGGATGCAGGGAATATATTCATCCCAGTGCTTTTCGAAATATTTCACCTTGGCAAAACAGAGCCTGTTAATATGAAAAATCATGCCCAAAGGGCTGGATTTTACTGCAAATCTGTGGCTGAAATATTCTTGAACAGGATACTTTTCCTGATGCCTTTCCCAATAAAACCTGTCATTTAAATGAAGATTAAATTTATCCAGGACTCTGCATTTTTCTTCTCCCAGTCTTCCCCTCAAGGATTTCTCTCTGTCCTCCAGACTTATAGCCTTCAACGCCTCGTAGTACACAGCCTATCCCCCCATATCGCTCAAAGCAAAAAATTATTTCTTTTTATTTTTCAATATAAAAATACTCTACAAAACCTTGAATTTTATAGAGTATTTATAATCCTTTGTTTTATTAAATGGCTGGGGTGGAAGGATTCGAACCTCCGAATGCCAGAGTCAGAGTCTGGAGCCTTACCACTTGGCCACACCCCAATAAAATTGGTGACTCCTAGGGGAATCGAACCCCTGTTACCACCGTGAGAGGGTGGTGTCTTGACCGCTTGACCAAGGAGCCATAAATTATTTGGTATACTTTACTTTTTTATATTAACAAATATTTTTGTAGTCGTCTAATCGTTTTTTCTAATCATTTTATGAGTGTCTATTTGAAATATTAATAGTTGTAATTACAAAATCAAATACCTGTTACTCATAATACACCTTTTCCATAATTCTTGTATTATGATATTTAATTATGGTACAGCTTACCGTAACATCAGCAAATGCGAAATATTTTTCCTCCCTATTTCTCATCATGAGATTATTGCTTGAATACGTTGCAGTAAATTGATATGTATTTACAATTTCAAACACCTTGACAAATTATCCATAACATGGTAACTTATACACTATAGAGTAATTAATTCACTATAGTGTATAGGAGGTTTACATGATTTCAGCAAATGAAACTATAAGTAGAAATATTAAAAGAATTCGGCAAGAAAGAAATCTTACATTGGATGATTTAGCTGTGTTAACTGGTGTTAGTAAGAGTATGCTAAGTGAAATTGAACGTTGCACAAAAAGTCCCACAATATCTGTGCTTGAAAAAATATGTAATGGAATTAATGTTCCACTGGCTCAACTTACGTATATTGAAACGCCTCAAGTATCAATTACCACAAATGATACAGTTAAACACTATTCAGCATGGGATGGATTTGAATTATTTGTTTTGTTTGAATTTGACCCTGATAAAAAGTTTGAAATATTTCGTCATGTAATTGCTCCAAATTCTGAACGTTCATCCGAGTACCATGAATCAGGTATAAGAGAGTATATTATTTGCACAAAGGGCGTTTTTAGCGTACAAGTTGGAGACAAAACATTTCATTTACAAGAAGGTGAGGCAATACAATTTCTTGCTAATTGCAGCCATAAATATTTGAACTCAACAGACAAAGATGTAAACATTATTATGATTCTATACCATGAATAAAAGGGGGATTCTGTTATGAATAACTATGTTAAAAGAGTAATCAAGTTGATATTTGGACTGTTTTTATATTCACTGGGCTCTTTTTTAACCATACAGGCTAACATTGGCTTAGCCCCTTGGGAAGCATTCAGCATGGGTGGATCCTATCTGACTCACCTCTCCTATGGCAATATTGTTGTCATTACTGGCTTAATTATCATTATTATTGATTTTGCACTGAAAGAAAAAATTGGGTTTGGTACAATTCTCAATGCTATACTGATAGGAAAGTTTGTTGATTTGATTCAATTTACCAATATTATTCCCAAAATGTCCAATCTTGGACTTGGCTTACTAATGCTCCTTTTGGGGCAAGTTGTTATCTGCATTGGAAGCTATTTTTATATTGGTTCATCTCTCGGGTGTGGCCCCCGTGATGCACTCATGGTTGCACTTGGAAAGCGTATGTTAAAACTACCTATAGGGGCAGTACGAGGTTTGCTAGAAGGTACTGTTCTTATTATTGGCTGGCTACTAGGTGCAAAGGTCGGCATAGGCACAGCAATATATGTATTCGGAATAGGATTTATTCTGCAGTTTACATTTAAATTACTACACTTTGATGTGAAAAATATCGAGCATGAGAGTATATCTGATACAATTAAAGTTGTTAATGTCATCAAAGCATAAATAGTTGTCTCTCATCATTTTACTAATGTCTAAATATCGTGAATTTAAAATTTATAAACTTAATCAAATAAATCACATAGAGTTCTTTTTAACTTTGTAACTTCCCTTAAAACAGTGCTTCCATTCTCACCTAGCCTATGCGTACTTAATATGGTAATTTCATAAGGGGCTACTGTAGGAGATACTGATAAATATTCTTTGTAGTAGCCATCAACTGCATTTTGTAAGATTGGCAATAGTATATTCATAGACGCAACTTTTTTCTTGAATTATTAGTCGTAGTATAAGGCTCTAACAATACAAACTCTACATTTAATTTTATGATTTAGCTTATAATATCTTAAAGGTTGTATTAACCGCAAAATTCAAGATTAATACAACCTTTAAGAATATTTCGTTCTTTAAAATAACTATCTTAAGAAACGTAGTAAATAGTATATCTATCACCAAGTTCCTTTTGTACCTTCTCTAATAACTCCATACCATTTTTGTTGTGATTCTGTGAAATTTCATAGATATGTTCCCGTTCATCAAGTACTGTTTTAGAATAATCATTAACCCAATTCATTAGTTCATGCTTTAATTCTTCTGATAAAAGAATATCGTTCAAATTAAGATTACAACCACATTTCTCACACCAAATTGGATCTGTATAAAAATCTGCTTCGAGTATTAAATTATAAGTTTCTTCCTTACAAAGGCACTTCACAAAACTCATACTTTTATTTTTGGTGTCCCACTTTAAGTTTTTACCCCAATCTTTCCACTCATCTTTTAATTTACTAATAAGCCATCCTCCACCAAATGTAATACTTTCTTCATGAGACTTATATATTATCCAGTTCATAGTGTCATCAAACCAAAATCCTTCATTATACATAAAATAATCATCACTTTGCCATAAGCTATAATTTAAAATATTATCTATCTCATATGTTAATCCATGCTCCCTAAATTCATATAACTTGACTACACCATTTTCTTTTAAAATTGATTTTATTAAACTTATTTTTGTTTCCTTATTAATATAATCTGAATCAAAAGAAATAACATCATCCCTTCTACATTTTTCAAGTGGATACCAATACTGTTTTTTTATGTCCCATGTAGATTTTAGTTTTTCTAGGATATCCTTTTTCGTTATATTATTTAACGTGTTTTTCATCGTATTACTCCCTCTTTTTCCTAGTTATAAATCAAGATTCTGTAGCTATCACAAAAATTAAATATTACAATAGCTACACTTAATCCTTGAAGTACGACATAAAAATACCATAAAATTCAGATTTTGAATAATACGGTTCTCCAGTAAATTGTTCGGTTTTATAGTTGTAACGTTAAATAAGAAAAATATGTATTTAAAAATTCTACTTATTAAGTAAAGTTAATTACTTATCTTCGTGAAAATATTCATATGCATACTGTTCTATTTCACCATTTGTTCCGTAGTTAGACCAAGATTCTCTACCTTTAACCCAACTTCGGTATCTTCTGCATTGCTAAAATATAGTTTCATCATATTATTCTTCTATTTTATTTGATTTGTCTAATAGTTCATCCACATATTCTTT
The DNA here is from genome assembly GCF_056135525.1 of Clostridium sp. CS1-1. Lineage (NCBI taxonomy): Bacteria > Bacillati > Bacillota > Clostridia > Eubacteriales > Clostridiaceae > Clostridium > Clostridium sp. CS1-1. The sequence continues at coordinate 3,105,926 of NZ_CM148680.1, forward strand.
TTCTGATAGTACATATTCAGGGAAATGATGACTACCGGACCATAACTGACCAATATAAAGAGTCATTAACAATATGATTGTTTTGATATCATTATGGTCAACTAAATTTGCCTTTATTAAGATTTCCTCTGAATTATAGTATTCTATCTTATCAATATTCTTACAGTAGAATAATTTATTAAATTCACATTATCACCTCATGTAATGGTAGTTCATAATCTTTTACCACTATGACACTGTTTAAGAATATTGTGCATTAATTTTATTCGTTTATTATTTTTTAACCTATCTGTTGTAACTTATTCATCCACCAATCTTTATCAAAATATAAATGTCTAACTGGAACTATAACGATATATTCACTGTTCACTTCTATAATCTGAGATGTGCCTGTATATACTAAATCTATATATAAATTAAATGGTTTAACTTTCCTTTGCACTATGTTTTCAAACTCATTAATATATTTATGGATTCTTTCATTACCAAATCCTTCAAGATATGAAAGTGCATTTTTGCCTCCACCAACCATTTCCCACCATTCTATAAAAGGTTGCCATGAATTTTTACAGTATTCTCTTAATTCATAATATGGAAATTCAGAGAAACTAGGTGGATTGAACATATTATTCGTTAAATCAAACTCTTGTTTTAAAATAACTTTTTTACCCCTATCATTAATCATAGAATTAAACCATTCATTCCATTGTTCTTTTAGTAAAGATAATGATTCAGTTAATTTATTAATCTCACATTTAGGAGGCCAAAGTTTATTATTACTTACTTCATCAACATCATCTATCAATCCATATAAACAACCGGTAAAAAGAGCAAAATTTAACGACAAATCACTCGATTCTACTATTCTCCAAGATTCAGTTCTTTCTGTACACATACTAATTCTCCTTAACTACTTTAATTCGTCATAAATTACGATTCTCAATTATTTACTGGTAATTATATCATGATTTTCAAACTAATTCATTAAGTCTAATTAAACACCATATTATTCAATTCTCAAAGAGCATTGCTCCTATTTCCAATTTCAATAGTTATGTCGCATCATAATCATGATGAGTGGATATATGTAATGTCTTAGTATCCATCTAACACCAAACTCTACCTGATTTAACTCAATAGACTGGAACTAGATTTTTAACATTCATATTAAAAGCAAATACTGGATTATTTTCCTTGTCTTTTATTATGATACGTTCTTTAAATTTATTTGAACTAATACTGTACTCCAAATCTATATTAGGATAAACATTAGAGAATTTAATGGTAGGTGAGATATTTTTTAAGGTTTGCTTCTTACATTTTCAGCTTCAAGATATTTTCGGGGCTTAAGAGATATCAACTTTGCAAACACACTTTATGCTATACATATTTATTGCTATGTAAGTTAAAATAAAATAAAACAGAAGACATTTTAAGTGTAAGTAATAAATTAAATAATCAACTTGTCTGAAGAGCGTCACTTTATAGAAAAGGAGGCCCTAAAAATGAAAAAGTTAAAAATTTTATCTCTGTTATATTCGGTACTGTTGATTTCTTTTCTTATTCCCAATAAAGCAATAGCAGCTTCCCCTACAGTAAATAGGTTGTATGGACAAAATCGATATGAAACAAACTTATCCATACTTAAAAATGGCTGGTCTAATGCTGAAAATGTAGTAATAGCTAACGGTGAAAATTATCCTGATGCACTTTGTGCTGCTCCTTTAGCAAAGGCTAAAAATGCTCCTATAATTCTTACCTCTAAAGATGGACTTACAAGTTCAGTTATTAGTGAACTATCTAGGCTTAAAACTAAAAACGCCTATATAATTGGAGGAACTGGGGTAATCTCTAGTGAAGTGGAAAATCAGCTAAAAGACTTAGGGATAAACTCAGTTAGATTTGCAGGTTCCAACAGATATGAAACCTCAGTAAGAATTGCAGAGCAGATTGGTACAGAAAATGGAATAGTAGTAGCTTCAGGTGAAAACTTCCCTGATGCTCTAAGCATTGCACCTATAGCAGCACAAAAAGGTATGCCTATTTTGCTTTCTTCTAAAGCATCACTACCAAGTGAAGTTAGTTCATATTTACAAGGCAAAGATATACCTGTTTCCTATGTAGTAGGAGGACTTGGAGCAATTAGTTCTGATATTAAATCCTCACTAAAAAATCCAATACGTTTGAGTGGTATGAATAGATATGAAACTAATATAAAAGTAATTAGCCAATTTGAAGATTCCTTAAACTTTGAGTCCCTATATTTGGCTTCTGCTCAAAACTTTCCAGATGCTCTTTCTGGTAGTGCACTTGCTGCTAATTCAAATTCTCCTATTGTACTTATAGATAATAGTGTTTCGGAGGCTTCTTCTGACTACCTGAAAGATGTTAACTCTAAAACTTTAAACATACTTGGCGGTACTGGAGGAATAAATGGAAATACTGAAACTTCTTTGAGGGATATGGTGAAATTTCTAAAAATCACTACTGTAGACGATATATCTGATTTAGCTTTTGTAGGAGAAGATTATCACTTTCCATCTACTGCACTTGCAACCTTTGAGGACTCCTCTACTAAACTTGTACCTATAAAATGGAATTCAAGTACTGTTGATACTTCTAAGCCTTCAAACTATACCTTTGAAGGTACTGTAGCTGGATATGATAAAAAAATACAATTGACATTAAAAGTTATAGAAGAAACGGGGAAAATTAACGGGAATCTAGGAACCGGTGGTAAGTTCGCTTATTACAAAAATAATCTGTACTTTGCAAACATAGAAGATAACGACAAAATTTACAGAATTGAAAGCTCCTCTAACAAAATGGCTAAAATAAATGATGATAGCGCAGCCTACATTAATATTGTAAAAGATCATATTTACTATATCAATTTTGGCAAAGTATATAAAATGAACCTTGATGGCTCTGAAAAAATAAAATTAATCGATGATGCTAGTGGAGATTTCGTAGTAGATGGAGACTGGATATACTATAGCTACAAGGATCCTACTACTTCTGCTTTTTATAAAATTAATACTGATGGCACAAACAAAACAAAACTAAGTGATAATGAAGCGTCATATATAAACATTGTTTCCGATTATATTTACTATTGTAATAAATCTGATGGTAATTCAATTTACAAAATAAAATTAGATGGAAGTGAAAGAACAAAAATCAGCAGTGATAACTCATACTCTATTAATGTTGTAGATGGTTGGATATATTATTTGGCAGCTGAAGGTGTTGCTAACCAAAATGGTCAACAAATTAAAATTTATAAAATTAGAACTGATGGCACAGAGAGAACAAAAGTCTCTGAAGATTGGGGAAACAGTTTGAATGTTTATGGAGAGTGGATATATTATAGTAACCGTTCTAATGGAGATAAGTTGTATAAAATACGCAAAGACGGCACTAATAAGACATTACTTGCAGACAACAGAACTTCAGGAATTAATATAATTGGTTACTGGATTTTCTATGATTGCCTAGATTATAACAGCACTCGTTTTGCAATAAGACTTGATGGAAGTTCAAATATGCGATTCGGAATACCAGTTATATATGAAAATGAATCAAACAATAACCTATCTTCAGCAAATGACCTTAATCCAGCTGTAGGCTTTGGTGATTCAAAACAAATTGTTGGGCATCTTAAAGGTAGTGATGTAGATTACTTTAAAGCTACAACTCCTATACTTAGTAAACCTTATTATCTACATGTAGTTTTCACCTCACCTAATATAGGAAGTAATTCTACAATAACCTTTATGGATGAACATGGAGATACAATTTATAGTGTTCAAACTTCCTATAATGGAACTGCTTCTTTTTCAATTGATTTACCTACAGATTCGCCTATACAAAGAACATACTACATTAAGGTTTCTTCACCTAATGGATCATTGATAGAAAATGGCGATTATAGTATATTGACATGGTATGAATATCATTCTTAAACTCTAAAGTAGCCATAACTAACTGTTGTGGCTACTCTTTTTTCAGTGCTACAGTCTTTTCTAAGTTACCTATTCTCCCGCAGCATATCTTTAATTATACCTGAAAGCTCGTTTATACTCAAAGTCAGTGCTTCTAGCTTATTTTCAAATCTAACAAGTAGGTATATGGACACCGCTATGGGAAATCCTAAATTACCTATTGTTGTTAAAAGGTTTGTATTCACTTTCATCGCCATCCTTATCAATTATGAAGAATTTTTACTACAGAAACTCCCTTTAAGTAATATATATGGGCCCATAGATAGAGTAGGCAGTAATTATTAAAAACTAATATCTAACTCATCCTATAATTATTCTCCTTCCCCTCAATCTCCACAATAAAATCCTTGCACATCTCAATAATCCTGCTCCCTACCCCTTCATCAAAATGCAGAAGTCTTTCCGTTGTAAACTCCGAAGAAATAATCATAGGCAGGTTATTCATATACCTATAATTTACTATCTCAAACACAATATTTAGGTCACTCTCATTAATCTTCCCCTTAAATAAATCATCAATAATAAGTACCTCCGCAAGCCTGTACCTTCTTATAGAGCTTGCATAAAACTCTTCATCTAAAATATTCTGCTTTAATCTTAAAATCTCATCTCTGTAAGACATATAAACTACACAGATTCCTTTAGCTAGTAGATTTAATCCTATCGCAAAACTTAAGTGAGACTTTCCTGAACCTACTTGTCCTAAAAATGCGATACTGTTTTTCCTTGTTCCTCTTATATCCTTAAAACTCTTAAAATACCCCCTAGCTGACTCTTTAGCTTTTTCTGTTACGTTGTTATAAACCTTATAATTACCAAAGGTAAGCCTATTTTTCTCTTTTTCTAAGCCTGAGTTTTTCCATAGAACAGAGGCTTTGTCCACCTCCTTACACTTACAGAAAACTATTATGTCTTGATATATGAATATTTTCCTTATCAAAAGCAAAAGACCTAACAGAACTTATTCCATTAGATCTTATTACAAAATACTATTTTTAATCTTCTCTCTCCAAAGCCTCTATTAGATTTGGTATAACCTCGTACAAGTCCCCGACAATTCCATAGTGGGCAATCTTAAAAATAGGTGCATCCTTATCCTTATTTATAGCCACTATACAGTCTGCTGAATTCATACCAGCTAAGTGCTGAATAGCTCCCGATATACCACAAGCTATGTACAGCTTTGGTCTAACAGTTCTTCCTGTTTGTCCTACTTGATGGCTTTGGTCAATCCAACCAGCATCAACAGCACCACGGGAAGAACCGACTTCACCCTTTAGGGCATCTGCAAGCTTTTGAATAAGCTCAAATCCTTCTTTATTTCCTAAGCCTCTTCCACCAGATACTATAACTTCAGCATCTTCTAGTGAAACCTGCTTTTTGTTTTTCTTTATAATCTCTATTATTTCTGTATTCCTGTCCTTTTCTCTTAACTCAAAAGCTATTTTTTCAATTTTTCCGCTTCTATTTGAATCAAATTTTGCTTTTTCCATTACCCCTGGTCTTACAGTTGACATCTGTGGTCTATGAGATGTGCAAACTATTGTTGCCATTATGTTTCCGCCAAAGGCTGGTCTTGTCATCAAAAGATTTTTATCTTCTTCACTTATGTCTAAGCTTGTGCAATCTGCTGTTAATCCAGTTTTTATTCTTCCTGCAAGTCTTGGTGCTAAATCTCTGCCAATAGAAGTTGCTCCTATTAAAACTATTTCAGGTTTTCTTTCTTCAATCAATCTAGTTATTGTTCTTGTGTAAACTTCAGTGGTGTATACTTCTAAAAATTTGTCTTCTACAGAAAGTACACTATCTGCTCCATGCTGCACTAATTCCTTTGATAATGAATCTAATTTATCTCCTAATAAAACTGCTGTAAGCTCTACATTTAATTTGTCTGCTAGCTTTCTTCCTTCTCCAAGTAATTCAAAGGAAACATTTAATATTTTTCCTTCTCTTTGTTCAGCAAATACCCATACGCCTTTATAATCCTTTATATCCATAACTCTATCCTCCTTCTGTTACTTTAGTCCAATTTCTTTGATTTTTCCTGCAAGTACACATGAAGCCTCTTCTACATTTCCTGTAATAATCTCTCCTTTAAACTGGACAGAAGGAGTAAAGGACTTTTTCACATTAGTTGGAGAACCTTTTAGTCCTATGCTGCTTTTATCTACTTCTATATCATTTATGTTCCATACTGTGATTTTCTTCTCTCTAAATGCACTATATATTCCCTTAATAGAAGGATATCTAGGAACATTTAATTCCTTAATAGCAGTTAAAACCACAGGCATCTTTGATTTTATAACGTAGTAGCCATCTTCAATTGCTCTTTTTGCTATTACCGAGCTATCTTTTATTTCTAATTCGCTTACATAAGTAATTTGAGGCAAATCTAAGTGTTCCGCAATTTCTGGTCCAACCTGTGCAGTATCACCATCTATCGCTTGCCTACCACAGAATATTATGTCATAATTACCTATTTTCTTTAAAGCAGAAGCCAGTATTACAGAAGTTCCCCAGGTGTCAGACCCACCAAACTGCCTGTCACTAAGCAAAATTGCCTCGTCTGCTCCCATAGATAAAGCTTCTCTTAAGGCAATTTCCGCTTGCGGTGGGCCCATGCTTAATACCGTTACAGTAACATCTTCATATTTATCCTTGATTTTTAAAGCTTCTTCTAGAGCATTTTTATCATCAGGATTTATTATGCTGGGAACTCCTTCTCTTATAAGTGTTCCCTTTACTGGGTCTATTCTTACCTCGTTAGTATCTGGAACCTGTTTTATACAAACTATAATATTCATATCTCTCACCTCTTATCCTAATATACTTCTTGAAATAACCATCTTTTGCACTTCTGAGGTGCCTTCATATATCTCAGTTATTTTTGCATCTCTCATCATTCTCTCCATTGGATAGTCCTTCATATACCCATAGCCACCATGAAGCTGTACTGCTTCTGTTGTAACGTACATCGCAGTTTCTGAGGCAAATAGTTTAGCCATAGCAGCATCCTTACCCATTGGTTTACCTTCATCTAATTTTTCTGCTGCATTATATACTAAGAGTCTAGCAGCATTTACTCTTGTCTCCATATCTGCAAGCTTCCATTGAAGTCCCTGAAATACAGCTAAAGGTTTTCCAAACTGCTCTCTTTGTCTTAAGTATGTTACAGTTTCATCTATAGCTCCTTGTGCAATACCTACTGCCTGTGCAGCCATAGCAACTCTTCCTCCGTCTAAAGCCTGCATAGCAATTTTAAAGCCTTGTCCTTCTTTTCCTACAAGATTTTCCTTTGGAATAACACAGTCTTTAAATATTAATTCTGAAGTATCAGAAGCTCTTATTCCCATTTTGTCTTCTTTCTTTCCAATAGAGAACCCTTCAAAGCCTCTTTCAACTATAAAGGCACTTATTCCTTTATTACCCTTTGATTTATCAGTCATTGCAAGAACAATGTATATGCCAGCTTCTCCACCATTTGTTATGAAGCATTTTTGCCCATTTAAAATATAGTTGTCTCCTTTTAGAACGGCCTTACTATTTTGGCTAGCTGAGTCTGTACCAGCATTAGGTTCAGTTAACGCGAAAGCTCCTATTTGCTTTCCTTCTAATAATGGTCTCAAATATTTTCCCTTTTGCTCTTCGTTTCCATATTTCATTAAAATCCAGCCAGGTATATTATGAACAGCTAAAATTGCGGCAGTTGAAGCACATTTTTTTGCTATTTCCTCTATACACATAGCAAACACATATTCATTTTGTCCTGCTCCACCGTATTCTACAGGAAAAGGCATACCTAGCATATTTAATTCAGCCATTTTCTTTAAATTTTCTCTTGGAAATTTTGCCGTCTCATCTATTTCAGCTGCAATTGGTGCAATTTCATTCTTAGTAAATTCTTTAACTGTTTTTAATATCATTTCTTGTTCTTGCGTTAAATTGAACCCCATTTACTTCCCTCCTTAAAATCAATTGGACAGTCGACAATTGTCCACTGTCCAGTATATTATTCTGAAATATTAACTTTTAGAACTACTTCTTCTCTACCTTACTTTGTAGACTCATAAGTGGCTATAAACTCTGTACACAAAATTGGTTTTTCTAAAACATCTATAGCACTTGGTTGCTCAAAAATCTGTGGATCGTATGCTACTTTGAAAGTTCTGCATTGAATCTTTCTTTTATTTCCTTCGACTCCGATAAGTCTACCTACTAATTCAAGATAGTCTCCTGCAAAAATAGAATTATACAATCTTATATTATCAAAGCCTATACATTTTCCTTCATTGCCATCATTCATAATCATTATTCTTGTAGCAACATCTCCCATTAAAGTTATTGAACGGGAACCGTTTACTACACCACCACCATAAAAAACATCCTTTGTTGACATTCTTAAACGCATTCTAGTTTCACAATCTCTTTCTGGTTTTTCAAAAGCCATTATTATTTCCCCCAATCATCTTTAATTAAATTATTATTCTACTTCTGCCCATGGATCTTCTACTATACCATCTGGTTGAGCTCCCCTTTGAAGGTTTTTCTTAACTACAAGTATTGAATAACCTTCTCCGCATAATACTGGCGGGTCCAAAACATCAACTTCATTTTCCGCTGCATCTGGTTTTCCATTACGCTTTGCTTGTGTAGCAATCTTATATGTTTCAAGCTTGCAAGTACGAGAGGTATTTCCTACCTTAACCATAGTTGCCTTAAAATCAACCTGATCCCCAACATAAAGTTCGTGATAAAACTTAACATCATGATATCCTAAACATAAGGATTCATCCCCATCATTTAAAATCATAAGCTCAGTTTCAGCATCTCCCCAAATGTCTAACTGTCTTCCTACTGGTACTACATCTCCAAGATTATTTGCATCTGCTGGTGTCATTTTGTAACTTAATATTGACTCCTGTCTCATATAAACTTACCTCCTAAAATTTTATCGATTTATCGCACTAAAGTTTTTGCTTATAATTAGACCTTCATAGACTTTTAAATTACATAATCCTCCTTCATACGCTGTAAATCCTCTTTACTTATTCCAAGTCTTCCATACACTTCCTCATTATGTTGTCCAAGTAACGGTGCTGGTGTATCTATTGTAGCTGGAGTTCTTGAAAGCTTAACCGGTGTTCCTTGGAAATACATTTCACCTATAGTTGGATGATTCATACGAACCATCATTTCTCTAGCTTGAATTTGAGGATGATTAATAGCTTCATTCATATCCAAAACTGGTCCACATGGTATCCCCGCATTATCAAACATATCTTCTAATTCCTTCTTTGTTTTATCCTTAGCCCATGCAGCAATAATATTTTTTAATTCTGGATCATAATTCTTACATCTTAAGTCATTAGTTAAGAATTTTTCATGATCTATTAAATCAGGTCTTCCTATTACATTACAGAACTTAGACCATAGCTTATCATTACCAACCCCTACGGCTACATAACCATCTTCAACTTTATAAACATCAAAAGGAGCTATAGACGGATCTATATTTCCTTGTCTTTGTGGAACTTCACCTGTCATTGTATTTATTACAATAGCATTTTCTAAAATAGAGAATATTGTATCTAACATTGCTACATCTACAGTTTGTCCCATTCCTGTTCTTTCTCTATTGAAAAGAGCCATTAAAACACCTACACATAAATATATACCAGTAACGTTATCAGCTACAGATGGGCCAACCTTCACTGGAGGAGCATCAGGAAACCCTGTTAAGTTAACCATACCTCCCATAGATTGAGCTACTATGTCATAGCAAGGTCTATTGTATATAGGTCCATATTGACCAAATCCTGACCCTGAAGCTAATATTATCTTAGGATTAATTTCTCTTAAGTTATCATAGTCAATACCTAACTTTTTCATGACACCTGGCCTATAGTTTTCTACTACTACATCTGCATCTTTTACCATCTCTAAAAATATTTTTTTACCTTCTTCAGTTTTTAAATTTAGGGTGACTCCTTTTTTGTTTCTATTCAAGAAAGCATAGAAACCGCTTTCTCCGCTTTTGGGGTCAATTGGTCCCCATGTTCTACATTGATCTCCTGCTGGACTCTCAATTTTAATTACTTCTGCCCCATTGTCTGCTAAAAGAGTAGTACAAAATGGTCCATTGTACGCGTGTGTTAAATCAAGCACTTTTACCCCTTCTAAAGCTTTTCCCATTAAATCATCCCCTATTCTTTATTAATTTTCTGGATTTAAATAATTTTTATGTTCTTTTTTAGTAAAAAAGAACATAACTTGTGCAAATATTAACAAATATCTGCACTTAATTAACAATATGCTATAAGTATTTCCCCCAAATACTGTTATAGCAAATTGAGTGCCAATACATTTAGTTCTTTTAACAGCTGATTTTATTTACTATGATGTGAACTTTTTATCTATATTGTGAAGTTTATTTCACAAAAATAATGAAAAAATTTTCACTTAGGTCAATATATACTATATACTCGTTATAACTATTAGTAGAAAATGAACGTAATGGGTTCTTTAATTCATTATTATCAGAACTATAGCTAAAAGGTAGCATAAAAAGTATACTAACCTTTATGCTACCTTAAAGTTTACATATTAAACTTAAGCATCTTCCTCAACATTTGTCATATCAACCTCTGTAATCTCCCCATTTTCTTCAGGTGAAAGTAAAGAATCTTTATCGCTTTTCATCATATAAGTATAAATAATCATTCCTAGTATAAATCCTACAATCCATCCACCATCAGCTACTAGGCTTAAGCTTGGTATAAATTTTCCTAGTATAGGGATTATCGCTGCTAATATCCATGCATATATTGCTTTTGGATTTAATCCATTTTTGTACCAGTATCTTCCGCTGCCTGCAGCAAATAAAGATTTTACATCTACTAGCTTTTTACGGTGAATATAATAATCAGCAATGTATATACCTGCTAGTGGCCCTAAAAGTATTCCATAAGTTCCAAGCCATCCAAATATATAAGCTGATGCACTGGATAGGAGTTTCCAAGGCATAATTGCTACACCTACTGCGCCAGTAATAATAGTTGCTTTCTTAAATGATATCTTTTGAGGATTAAGGTTAGAAATATCATTTGATGTTGCCACAGCATTAGCTGCTACGTTAGTATTTGTAGTTGCTATCATTATACCTAAACAACCTATAATTGCTGCTATGGGACTGTCCATTCTAGTGATAACTTGAACAGGATCCCAAATAAATTCTCCATAGAGCACCCTAGTTGCACCTGTAACAAATACCCCTACGAAAGAAAATGCAACCATTGTTAAAGGTAATCCAAATAACTGTCCCCTAAACTGATCTTTTTGACTTCTTGCAAATCTACTAAAGTCAGGTATATTAAGCGCTAGCGTTGCCCAGAATGCTATATTGGCAGTTAAGCTCTTTAAAAATACTACCCAAAATGAAGTTGGCTTATTAGCCACAGGCATATTTAATATATCTGAAACACCTTTCCCCATTGCAGCTACAGAAGTATAAGCCCAAAACATAAGTGCTAAGGATACTGTTACAAGTATTGGAACAGTCCATGCCTGCATAAATTTTATTGTTTCTGGTCCTCTGTACACAATAGCAACATTTAAAATCCAAAATAAGAAGAATGATACCCAAACTCCGCTGTGCCAGTTGCCCCAAGCTGGAATTAGTGTAGATAAAATTGTATTTATTGCCTCTCCTCCAAGCCAACATTGGATTCCGAACCAGCCTGCACCTACTATAGCCCTTGCCATAGCTGCAATGTTTGAACCCCATACACCAAAAGATAATCTAGCAAATACAGGATATGGTATTCCATATTTTGTTCCTGCATGTGAATTAAGCTGCATCGGTATTAGAACTATTAAATTTCCAAGGGCAATATTTATAAGTGCTTGCCACCACGTAAGTCCTCCAGCCATTATCCCAGCTGCCATCATATATGTCGGTATGCAAAGACACATACTTACCCAAAGTGCTGTAATATTATAAGTACTCCAAGTTCTTTGTTTAATCTTTGTAGCTGCTAAATCATCATTATAGTATCTACTAGTCCTTACGCTATCCACAGCTGCATCTGTCATCTCATAAAGCCCATTGACTTCTCTTTGAGTTTTTATCGTTTTAGACATATATACACTCTCCCTGAAAATTTTTATTAAATTTATTTAAGCAGTTCAAGTACGTCTTTTTATTGATCTCCAACTTAAATCATCATATTTTGTATATATTAATCTTTACTTTATCCGATGACTACCCGCTCTAATACTCCCTGTTCTTTAAACAGTACGTTTCGAGCGGCTACGTCCCTGGATTGGTTCAACTAATAATCAGGTGGAGTTAAAATCCCATCTGATTCAAGTTTCACTTTATGTGCTTCTTTTCTTCGATAGAGTGTACTTCAAAGTTAATTTTGCGGCTTCGTAACTGGTCTTAACTTATTGTTAAATTAATACTTAATGTTACTTCTACCAAACCTGCAATATCTAAAACGTCACGAATTTTATTCTGTCTAAAAATCATTACAAATTTTATTTATAATTCAATAGGTTTGTTTTATTAATCTATCTTTTAAACACTTATGACCTGAGCATTCCCGTACTATAAATAGAGTTCTTGTTTTTTGTTATTGAAGAAATTTTAAGCCTGTAGCTACAAATTGTAATTATCATTTTAAATGATTTTTCAATGGATATATCAAGCATTCTATCCGTCGAAGATATGGACATAATATGACATTGATTTGTAATCTCTCATTAGATTTAATTGTAACGTTTTCATTTCTGTAAGCACTTCGCTACTATTAATGTGTTAAGAGTAGAACATCTTTATTTTTCTTTTTATTTCACCACCTTTTTACTTAAAGATTAACTATAGTAATAATTAGTCTATTTTTGATTGCATAGTCGGATCTTTGGCAATCCCTCCTTAATCATATTTTATAATACTTTTTTAATACAAGTATTACATTGATATATTTTATTATCATATAAAACAAAAAATAACTGACTGATAAAATTTATTTTATCGTCAGCTGATACAAAAATAACTAATTATGTATAACTTTTCTTAGGGCTTTTCTTCTTCTTTCACCCACTTATTACAAATTTAATCAAAATATGTTATACTCAAATTATTAGAACTATTTATCACAATTCAAAATAAGAGGTGCAAAAATGAAAACAATTTTCTACTTATTATCATTAATTTCGGGATTTTGTATAGCAACTCAGGTGGCAGTTAACGGAAAACTTCGGTCTAATATTGGTGACCCTACTTTAACTTCGTTCATTAGTTTTACAATAGGGGCTATTGGACTTGCCGTTGCTTACTTTATTTCTGTCTCCCTCGGTGGACAAGCAAAACCTACTTGGGAGAATTTTAAAAGTGCAAGCTGGTGGATGTGGACTGGTGGATTATTCGGAGCATTTTATGTGTTTACAACTATACTAGCACCACCCAAGATAGGTTTTGCAAATATGATTAGCTTAGTTATAGGCGGTCAATTACTACTTACTGTAATTTTTGATCATTTTGGAGCATTTGGTATAGCATTACATCAAATAACTCCATTAAGAGCAGTTGGTGTTGTACTATTAGTAATAGGTGTCTATATTATTCAAACTCATTAATATAGATAAATAAATCCAAAGTTAGACTTATCCGCCAGGATATATTGTCAGTTCTTCGGCACTATAAATACTTTTTTATGATTCTAAAGCTCGAATTTGAGAAAAGCCAAGAAGATTTGCTAACTCGCTTACGCTCAGACAATCAAATCTTCTAAGCTTTTCTCAAATTCTACGCTAAGAATCGTTAAAAAAGTATTTAAATGTGCTTTCATAACCGACAATATATCCTTCTGAATAAGTCTAACTTTTAATTGGTTTATCTATGTATCCCGGTATGTAAGTCTATAACTCTATTTTATTCATATCTTAAAGCATCTATAGGGTCAAGCTCTGCTGCCTTTTTAGCTGGATATATTCCAAAAAATATTCCCACTGCCGATGAAAATAGTATAACTCCTAGTATCACAGTTGGAGACACTATTGGTGTTATACCTGCAAAACTTCCAATAAAATATGATCCCATAATACCTATAATCATTCCTATTATACCACCTATGAGAGAGATAATTACCGATTCCGTTAAGAACTGCATAAGTATGTTTCTGGTTGTGGCTCCTATTGCTTTTCTTATACCTATCTCCCTAGTTCTCTCTGTTACAGAAACAAGCATTATATTCATAACACCAATACCACCTACCATTAAGGATATTGCAGCTACAGCTCCAATAAAAGCTGTAAAAATTCCTAATACCTTATTGATTTGATCAAGCTGCTTAAGGAGACTTTCTGCACTATATATTTCCCTACCAGCATTGTTATGCCTGTTCTCTAAGATATTTATTGCTCCAGTTCCAGCATTCTCACTATCTTCTTTTGAAACAGCAACTACAACTATAGAGTCAATAAGATTTTCACTTGGGTATAACTCTTGAACAAATGTCGCCGGGGCCGATATCATTGCAGGAATGTTTTCATCTGCTCCCCCTCCAAACATACCCATCTGACTTTTTGATACACCAACAACAGTAGCTTTCTTAGGAAAAATTTTAGCACCTAGGTTAACACTTTTTCCAGTAGAATCTTCATAACCAAATAGCGCTTTCGAAGTAATATTATCTATCACTATCAATGCCTTTCCCTCTAAATATTCCGCATCATTGAAGTATCTACCATATAACAGTTCTGTATTGCCTATATTTACATACTCATCATTAACTCCTGTTATAAATGCTCTTTTTGACTTAACATCTGAACTTACAACCCCTTGCTTTTGCAAAGTAGGTGAAACATATTTTACTGTAGGAATTCGCTCTTTAATCTGTTTCACATCATTTAAAGTTATATAATCACTTTTATCTGCCTTTTGAGGATTTACTTTGATATTTACAGATGCTGCACCAATTTTTTCGAATTCGCCTGTAATAGCACTTTGACCTCCTTGCCCCAAGGAAACTATTGCAATAACAGAACTTATCCCTATAATAATTCCAAGCATTGTGAGAAAAGATCTCATTTTATTTGCTTTTACACTTTCAACTGCTATTTTAAAATTTTCTTTAATATTCATATTTATGCTACCTTTTCTCCTTCCCTTCTATGCTTCTATTATTAGTCTGTTTTTCACTTCTTCATCACTAACTATTGCTCCATCTTTAAATCTTACTATTCTTTTAGTGTATTTTGCCACATCCGGTTCGTGTGTAACCATTATTATAGTAGAACCTTCATTATTTAAATCTTCAAAAATTTTGAGTATTTCTAAAGTAGATTTAGTATCTAAATTTCCAGTAGGTTCATCTGCCATGATAACCGCAGGATTATTGACTATCGCTCTTGCTATAGCAACCCTCTGCTTCTGCCCACCGGAGATCTCATTAGGTTTATGTTTTACCCTTTCAATCAAACCAACTTTTTCAAGGGCTCTCATAGATTTTTCTTTTCTTTCTTTTTCTGAAATACCGGCATAAATCATAGGTAATTCTACATTTTCTAGAATTGTCATACGCGGAAGTAGGTTAAATGCTTGAAAAACAAATCCTATCTCTTTATTTCTTATTTTTGCAAGTTCTTCGTCCTTTAAATTAGTTATATCCTTGTTATTTAATACATAACTTCCTTCATCCATTTTATCTAAACATCCTAAAATATTCATAAAGGTTGATTTTCCTGAACCTGAAGGACCCATTATAGAAGTATACTCACCTTTTTTAATCTTAAGACTGACAGCTTTTAAGGCTTTAAAATTTATTTCCCCTGTTTTATATGTTTTAACTATATCCTTTACTTCAAGCATAAATATATCTCCTTAAGCAGATTCTTTAACTTTAGTTCCACTGACAACTACACTAGTAGGATTTAAAATGACTTTTTCCCCTTCTTTAAGTCCCTCGGTAATTTCTGCTTCGGTATCTGACTTAATTCCTGTTTTTATATTTCTTTGCTGTGCAACCCCTCCATTGTTTATAAATACATAGTTATTTCCATACTTGTCACTTTTTACAGCCTCCACTGGTGCCTTTAATACATTCCCCTTATCAGCTATAAGTATGTCAACGTCCACATCAAAATCAACCTTTAAATTTGAAGGTTGATCTAATATATCTATATACGCCTCAAGAGTAGTCTCTCCTCCAGCTGGAGATAAAGCCTTAGAAGCAGCCGGATTTAAAAACGAAATTTTTCCTTTATATGATTTACCCCCACTTTTTATGACAGCTTCCTGTCCTAAGCTTACTTTTTCTGCATCGTATTTTCCTAGTGCTACTACTGCCTTTAGTCTACTTAAATCCTGTACTGTAACTAAAGGTTGAGCTAAATTTGGTACTGCGCCCTCAACTGCATTTAGAGCTGTCACTACCCCATCAAGTTGAGATACAATACCATTTTTAACACTATTTAATTTTGAATTAGCAGCATCTAAATTAGACTTAGCTAATGAAACAGAGTTATCTGCTTGTTGCAGTTTTACATCAGAAATAGGTTGAATTGAACTTTTTTGCTGCTGCAGTGAAGGAAGTCCTGCCTTTGTATTTTGATTAGCGCTGCCTTCTGCCTCTTCAATTTTTTTATCTAGATCACTAATCTTTGAGTTTATAGAATCTCTTTGATTTACTAAATCTTTTTTCTGTAAAATAGCATTATCATATTGAAGCTGTGCTTGCTTTACTTGCGTATTTAAATCTGTCAAATCATAGCCAATTAAATTTTGTCCATTTGAAACAGTATCTCCTACCTTAATGTTTACTTTGTCTATCTTTAATTGAGTGCCAAAATAATCTTTTGCATTTTTAGATTTTATAATTGCTGTGGTAGAAAGATATGATTTAATGTCTCCTTTTTTGATAACTGCTGTTTTCACTAGCTTCACTTCACTCTTCCTTTTGCTATATATTCCCACGGAAATAATTGAACCTAGTATGACTATAAATGTTGTTATTGTTATTATCCTTTTCTTCATTCACTTCTCTCCTTATTATGATGTAAGCAGTTTCAAATTTCTTCTAATGTAACAGACAATGATTCCTTCGCTGAAAGTTAGAGAATTATAATTTTTATTTTACCCGATGACTACCCGCTCTAATACTCTCTGTTCTTTAAACAGTACGTTTCGAGCGGCTACGTCTCTGAATTGGTTTAACTAAGAATCAGGTGGGGTTAAAATCCCATCTGATTCAAGTTTCACTTTACTCATTTACACCTTTAATATTGTTAGTATTTATAAGTTTTATATACATAAAACTTAATTCAGTTGCATAACAAAGTTCATTTTAGCTCATGACCTTCCTCTATCCTATTTATCCGATGACTACAACTCTAGTACTCCATATTCTTTAAATAGTACGTTTCGAGCGGCTACGTCCCTGGATTGATTCAAGTTTCACTTTATTGCTACCACTTAAACAGAACATAATAAGCGGCATCACCCAGATAACTTGTGCACCCATAGTCGATTAACACATTTTCATTTTCATAAATTCCCCAGGAGCTTGTTGCTACTATATCTTCATAATCAAGCATAAAGTCTGCTGCTAATTTGTTTAAATCTTCATAGGAACTTTTTTCTGGACGTATGGTATTTAAATCTACATTTTTGCTTTTATGATATTTTGAAAGAGGAATAGCCCTTGGCATTATAATTTTATCCGGTTGAAAAAAAACTATTGGACATAAGTATTTTTCTAGATCTTCACTAGCATGGTTATAAACATAATTCTCGATTCTGTTTTGATATATTCCGTCTTCACCTTTTGCTATTTTGACTACATAATTTTCATTTATAGCGTATACCTTTCTACTTAAACCTTCTCCTAGAAATTTATACTTTTTTGCAATTTGTTTCTTGTTTAATGAGAGTATATACTTAAAGAGAGCCTCATCGCTCATACTATCAAATCTCCTTATAATAATCCTATAATTAGAATATTATGAGGTTATCAGATTTGTTCATGCTCAAATATAACTCCCCAAAACTTTCCACCAAATTTCTCTTTAATTTGAATAATAAATAATTTTAATAGCCATATGGATGTGTATAATTTTTTGTTATAATTCAACAAATTATATTGTAAAATGATATTATATAACTAGACTGTCACTTTTATAACTTGGAGGATATTATGATTATTGATACTCATATTCATGAAAGTAAATACTCACTTGATAGCGAAATATCTCTACAAGATATTGTAAGAAGAGGTAAAGAAATTGGACTAAATGGTGTTTGCATAACCGACCATGAGAGTAACGAAATTATGGAAGAAGCTCATGCTTTATCTAAATCTACTGGTTTTTTAATATTAGTTGGAGCTGAAATTTTAACTTTTGAAGGGGACATACTGGTATTTGGGCTAAAAGATTTGCCTAAAGATATGATGCATGCTAAAGATTTATTAGAATTAGTTCATAAAAATAAGGGAGTTGCTATGTGCGCTCATCCTTATAGAAATAATAATAGAGGTATGGGAGATTATATAAGAGAAGCAAAACGTCTAGGTTTATGTGGAGTAGAAGCTTTCAATGGAAGTACTGAACCACACCAAAACTTATATGCTTACGCTTTAGCTACAGAATTAAACCTTCCTTGTATAGGCTCTAGTGATGCTCATGTTATAGAGAATATCGGTAAATATGCTTCAGTCGTTCCTGATAGCATAAGAGATGAAAAAGATTTTATACAGGTTATAAAAGAAGGAACTGTCTGTCCTGCAATGTATAAGGATGGAGAGTTTAAGCATATAGATATGTACAGTAATGCTATTAATAGTTTTAAAAATAGATTATATAAAGTAGTGTAGATTATAAAACAAGAAAAATATATATGCAACTATAGATAAACCAAGTCGGAGCTAGACTTATACGTCGGGATATATTAGCAATTCTTCTGCACTATAAATACTTTTAACTCGTCTAAAGCTCAGATATAAGGAAAAGCCAAGAACTTCGATAAACTCGCTAACGCTCAGACATATTGAAGTTCTAAGCTTTCCCTTATATCTGAGCTAAGACTCGTAAAAAAGTATTTAAATGTGCTTCAGAATCACTAATACATCCCTATGTATAAGTCTAAGATGAAATTGGTTTATCTATATTACAAGCTAAAACAATTTTTCTATATCCTCAAAGGCACTTTTCCAAGATTTTTTGCTAATAGCACTTTTAAGTTCTTCAGTTATGACTAACTTATTTTCTATTTGTCTATTTACAGCCAAACTTAAATTTCTTTCAAACTCTAGGACATCCTCTTCTAACGGAGTATCCACATCTTTTAACCTTGGTAAAGATACATATTGTATAATTCCGCTATTATTTATGACACCACCCATCCATTCTTTTACCCCAGGCAAATCTGTTACAACAACCTTTAATCCACAAGCCATTGCTTCTATTAGCACTAGTGGTAATCCTTCATAAAGAGATGGCAGTACTAATATGTCACATTCTCTAAATAACTGCCCTAGTTCTTTTTGAGGTATACATCCTAAAATATTAATTTTAAAATCACAGTTATTACTTTCGCACACTTGTATTATATTTTCTGCTTCAGCTCCTGCTCCTGAACCTACTAGGTAAAGTTCAATAGCTTTGTGATACTTATCTAATAACTTTATAGAATTAATTAAATTAGGGACACCCTTAGAATAACTTAACTTTCCGGCATAAACTACTTTTACTTTATTATATATTTCTACGTGTTTACTTTTATCAAAGATATCCTTGTCTTTATCTACATTTTTAGTTCTATCATAAAGTGAAACTTGTTTTTCCTCATTCTTATTATTTGAGTATTTATTTTGATCCATGTAAAAAATATCAGGATTAAAACCTGTTCCAGCGACTGTTACTTTCTTCTCATTTATGCCATATTGATTAATCACCAAAGTTTTCTCTTCGCTTTGAGAAGCAATAACAATATCTAGATTCTTGCAATTATCTATTACATATTTAATTATGTCATTTGAAAACTTGCTATCTATCTTTTTAAAAGTCTCTAATTGCCTTAAATCAGTACCATGACAAAAAGCTATTATTTTTCTATTTGGATACATTTCCTTGACCATAGAGGTTAATATCCATGTATGATGACATATAATTATATTAGGCTCAAACTCTTCGACTGCTTTAGCTATAATTAAGGAAAACTCCTTTTTCCACTTTTCAAGCATATCTTCAGATAGGTCTCTATATCTTGTACTTTCATAAGGCATTACATCGCTCATTCCCAATACAGGAAAAGGTAACTCTTTTGTTTCAAACATAATTGGATAGAATTTAACTTCCTTCTTTACATCAAAATAAGTTTTTTCATCTTTTACGGATACTCCTGCAACTACAGCTTGATCATAGCCTTTTTTATCTGCTTCCTTAACAAGTGCTTGCAGATATATTCCACTTCCTGTTTTATCAGGTTTTTGTGCTATTATGTTTAGTATTTTTTTCATATAAACTCCCCGTTGAATCCATTATTACTTTTTATAATTTACTAATCAATTTCCACAGTAAACTAAGCCTTTATCACAATATCACCTCACTTCATTCCTTGATTTTCAATGATATTGCCTCTCAGAATAAATAACTGAATATAGCCTATCACATTTGTTGTCTGTCGGCAAGTGTTATCCATCTCCCACCTATAGAAAATCAGATATCCAAAATCTATGATTTGGTGATTGCAGACCTAACCATAGCATCATTCTTAAAGTCAATGGCAGAAAATGAATCATGAAAAATGTATACGTCGTCACTTTTGAGCAATGTTCTCGCGATGCAAAGTCTTTGCTTCTGCCCACCGTAGAAATTACTGCAGTCTTAGTATAATCTTCATTAGTGGCAAGATATTTCTCATAATTCTCTTCTTCCTTACCAAAGGCCCGAATAACCTTTACTCCAGTAAGCCCTTCTCTGAAAAAGAGATTCAGTTTATCAAGCAGTTCCTGCATTTTCTCGTAAAGATGATTTGCAAATTTATCACACTCATTTTTTGAAAAGCTAAGCACCCTCCTATATATATATCACTTCTAAGCCCACCAGCAAAACTAAAGGCAATCTTAGCAGATACATACGGATTCAAAACCTGTCCTATAAGCCCCAGCAAAGTAAGTCTTAATTTTTGTTAAAGGCTTACTTTAAAATTAATACATAATAAATATGTTATTTATTGCATTTCCAATTCGGCCTCTAATTCATCAATTTTTCTTGAAATATAAGTTTTAAAGTCCTGATCATGGACAAAGACAAGATTTGATTTTATAAGAAAAATTGATGAACGGACTGCAGATTCTGCCAGAATATAAGCTTGCTTTACATCCGATGCTGAAGTTTTACAACCATGTTTATCGACAAGCTTTATAATACAAATTAACTCTACAATATTATTAGCCATACTTAGAGGCACCTCTATGGCTATTTTAAAACTATTTTGCAATTCCTTTTGTTGAATTTCTTTTTCAACTTCTGTATCTGCCTGCATTAAATAAGAATCTATTACCTTCTTAAAAGCTTTTGTATCTTTATCAATGTCATTAAGAAAAATCTCTCTATAGGAAGAACATTCCTGAGCTATTTCTTTCATTTTAGCTGAAATACTCTGATATTCAGGTTTTCTTGAGGTAAGGTTAGCAGCCATTTCAGTTAATGCTGCTGCAGATGCTGCGCTCAAGGCGGCTATACTTCCTGCAGCTGGAGTTAATGGTTTGGAAGCTATATTCTCTAAGAAAGAATTAATTGATTTATCACTTAGCATTTAATCGCCTCCCTTTTATAAGCTAATATTAAGAAGCCGTTATATTTTATAAAGTTAGTATACCCATTGCATCAAATTATAAATTAAGCTTTTCCACTTATTTATGTAATCCCTTATATAAGGAGCATATTAATTAAAAAAATCACTAATGTGACTTTCATTAGTAATTTTTTTGCGCATCTATTTATAATTATTTTCAATTACGGAATCTTAATGCCCTATTAATCCATATAGTAAAAGCTTATAAAGTTCATCGAATTTTGTTTTATAATCACTTGTTAACTCTATAGACATATGAATTCTTTCTATTGTCTCAATATATTTCATAATCATCTGCGTTGAAATAGAAGAGTCAATAGCTCCTTCTTCTTTGCCAGATTCAATAAACTCCCGAAGAATTTCCAATCTAACTTGATTTATATTTTCATTGTATAACTCTACTAACGTTTTATCACTTAACGCTTGTGCTGAAAAATATTCACCTATATAAATTGGTGGGAACCACATGAAAATATTAATGTTTGGACGAGGCGTAATTGCCATAGAATATAGCTGGGCATTAGAAAAGCCGGAAACACAGTAGAATTCTATGTTCGTCCGGGAAGAGCTGTCCAGTATGGTCCTTCAGTAAATCTTGAGATACGGGATGGTCGAAAAAGCTTTAAGGGAACTCTAATAAAAGAAAATTGGCCAATCGCAATGCGTGAAGATCTAAGTGCTATTTTGCTTTTAAATCTTCCTGCATGGCTACTGGGATCTGTAATACATATACTTCTTAGTAATAATAGCCTACCACGCTTTCTTATGGAGCAATTGGAAGTCAGTGGACATTCTTCTTACGAATTGACAAACCTTTACCCTCAAGATGTACTAGCTGACGCTCGAAGACTGGGTGTTTCACTGCCTCGTCTTACAGCTTTAGAACCGGCATTTAAAAAGAAATAATACGAATATATCCGATGACTATTCGCTCTAATACTCCTCTGTTACAAAAGGGAGTATTGGAGCGAGTACATCTGGATTCATTCCATTTTTATCTCAACGACAAAACTACTTCTTCGCTCGTTCTAAGCTTGCCTATCTTTAGGAAGATATTTTTACAAACATAATTATGCTCTTCTTTTGTCGCTGCAGTCATTGCGTCCTCTGCAAAAATTTGATGATACCCATGTTGATAAGCTTCTCTTGCAGTAGTATCTACACCAATGCTTGTAGAAATACCACATAGTACAATAGTATCAATCCCTCTACGCCTTAATTGCAAGTCAAGATCAGTACCATAAAATGCTCCCCATTGTCTTTTGGTAACA
Source organism: Clostridium sp. CS1-1 (assembly GCF_056135525.1). NCBI lineage: Bacteria > Bacillati > Bacillota > Clostridia > Eubacteriales > Clostridiaceae > Clostridium > Clostridium sp. CS1-1. The sequence continues at coordinate 3,129,058 of NZ_CM148680.1, forward strand.
ATATGAGCATTCTTACTATTGGCTATTTCAGGCACAAGATTATCCCATCCTTCTGGAAATTGCATTCCATTAACTTTTAAATCTGTATTTGGTTTAAGTGTGTCTTTTCCATCTACAGATGAAACTCTTACGAGAACCACAAAAGCTCCCTTCTCATTAAACGCATTAATTAGTTTACCTGCATTTTCAATAACCTCTGAAACACTATGAGGTGAAACCTCTCTGTTTCTATTTGCTATTCCATTTTGTAAGTCTATAACTACTAGTGCGCTTCTTCCTGCCTTGATAAATTGATTTTCATTTAAATTTAAATCTTCCATTTTCTATCTCCTCTCTAATTATTTTATTTTATAATAATTGTTCGCTTAAACTAAGTTTTCTATATGCGTTAAAATAAACCCATACTGCATTTATAAGTAACAATGCACTTGTAATGAAAAATACATATCTCATTCCCAAATATCCTGCTATCTGTCCCCCTAAAACTGCACCCCCAAATACTCCTAAATATCCTGCGGACATGCTAAAACCAAATACCCTGCCTGTAAGAGATGATGGTGTGATTTTTTTTAACATGATATTAACGGATGGATTAAGCCCTGCAGCTGCTAGTCCTAATAAAAAGCGAAGCCCCATTAGCTGCCAAGTATTTTGTACAAAAGCTTGTGGTATAAAAATAATTCCTGCACCTATAAGGCATACCAATATGACTTTATGAGCACCTATTTTATCTGAAAGTTTTCCAAGTCTTGGGGCAGCAATTACATTTGCCAGACCTGAAGCAGAAAATGTTAGTCCAGCTAGAAGTGCAACATGGCTGCTATCATTAGATAACTGCTTAACATATACTGTTACAACTGGTTCAACAGAATACAATGCCACAGTTAAGATAAAAAAGGTTACAAACATTGAAACAGTCAAACTCTTTTCTGGAACAACATTCCATACTTCCTTTATACTAAGAGCCTTTTTATCTTCACGAGTGAATGATTCCTTTACGAATAAAGCAGTTGTGATAAATGAAATGAAAAGTAATGTTCCTGTTATAAAAAATACGCTTTGCAAACCCAGTATTTCATCTATAAAACCACCAATTGTTGGTCCAAAGAGTGATCCTGCAATACTGGCTGTTGAAAGTGTACCTAAAGCATATCCTGCGTTTTCCTTATCTGTTTGTGTTGCAATCAATGCAATGCAGGCTGTGTTATAACCTGTAATTATACCTTGAAGCAGTCTTAAACCTATGAGTACATATACATTTGGTGCAAATCCCATGCAGCCTATAGTTATAGCCATACCAAGGCTTGCCCTAAGTATCATTGGCTTTCTGCCATATTTATCAGCAGCACTTCCCCAAATTGGCGAAAAAATAGCTGAAAGTATATAAGTGATACCAAAGGCTATTCCTGAAAGTTTTGTAATTGAAGCTGCATCTTTAACTCCAAGATGTTGTATATAGAGAGGTAATACCGGGGCAATTTGACTCATTCCTATACTGGCTACAAATATTCCAAACCAACAAACTATTAAATTTCTCTTCCACATTTTCATAAATAAACTCCTTTCTTTTATACAACTTAACAACTATATAAAAATGTTTGGTATTGATATCTTGTAAGTGGAACCCCTCAATACATAATTAATGCATAATAAAAGTGTTAATAGCTAATATAGCAATACGTCTATTTATTATTTATTAATATTAATTACGATATTTGTTATCTTCAATTTAATTATAAACTACGTACTATAGTTTGTAAACTACAATATGTAGTTTGATAGATATGCTCTATATTGTTAAACTATTCTTATAGGGGTGACTCCAACATTTCCGACTTATCTATACTATGTCAAGAAAAAGTGACTTGAATAGTAAGTTTTCACGTCGTTTGTTGTAAACAATGATAACCCTTTGGCAAAAATATTCTTACGATGTTTGTAGATAAGTGATACTATTATATGGTAAGGTTAACTCGGATTTGTAATTTAAGACGTAACAGTAAAAATAAATATTTATCTACGAGCCACAATATTCAGAAATTAGTATTGTGGAATTTTTAGTTACCAATGATTAGTAATTTAAAAGTTTAAAGCTATTTCATATGTTGACTTTATACAAAAAATTACAATTAGGTATTTACATATATAGATAATCTATATATAATAATATTAACAGGTATATAGATCGTCTATATATAAAATTCTTATTATAGATTTATGAAAGAGGTGATTAAAATGGCAGTTGAAAATAATTTATATTCTGGTGATATGACTATGCTTATTTTAAAATTATTACAAAAAAAAGACATGTATGGATACGAAATGAGTGAAACTTTAAAAAATAACTCAAACAACATGTTTGAATTTAAGGCAGGGACATTATATCCTTTACTACACACTCTAGTAAAAAAACAATATTTAAATTGCTACGAAAATGAAGTTAATGGAAAAACTCGCAAATATTATAGCCTAACATTACAAGGAAAAAAATTATTACAAGATAAAACCTCTATATGGAAGAAGTATGTTGATACCATGGCAGCTGTGCTAGAACTTGAGGTGTAGTAATATGAAAGCAGATGAATATTTACGAATTTTAACAAAACATATCTCTAACAGGAAAATAAGAAATGAGATTTACATGGAAATGAAAAATCACATTATGGACCAAAAAGAAGCGTATATTGAAATGGGATATAGTGATGATGATGCAGAAAGAGTTGCGGTTGAAAACATGGGAGAACCTAAAGCTACAGGTAAGATGTTAGATACTGTACACCCTAAAACTATTGATTGGATTCAAATTATTGCATTGATTATAGTGACTTTAGCATTACAATTAGGAAAAAAAATATTAGAATTAAATGGTACAGATTTTTTATCTATAGCACCAATAGATATTTTAAGAATCCTAGGTATATTTTTATCAGTGTCTGCTATAATATGGACTGGCGTTGAAAAATATTTGGATTTCCCCTTCTTTTATGGTAGAAGCCAACATGGAGGTTCAAATTCTAATGGAGTATTTATATGTTCATTAGGAATCGTAATGATGTCACACTCCCTTTTACAAACTATAGTCTTAGTATGCATTTTAGCTTTAATAATTAGTTTTGAACGTTATATCATTGAAACCAAAAGAATAGAAAAAGAGCAAAAATTCCTTGGGATTCAAGGAACAGCTTCTGAGGACTTTAATTATAAGGGTACAGGATTGTTTAATAATACTATAATAACAGTCTATTCACAGCATGAATCAATAAAAAAAGGAGAGCCACTTCTCATAGACCATATAGATGGATTCAATATTATTGTTAGAAAAGTAGAAACATAACAATAAGATATAGTCAGTATACAAAGAATATTTAATTTATATATTTAAAAGTAAAGCTTTTTATCATTAAGTTTCCAATACAATTACAAATGAATTGACTGTTTATTGTAAAATTGCAATAGATACGCAATTTTCTTTTTTTTGCGAGTCAAATTATTTAGATGTAATAAAATTAACTCGCATATATACCACTATGCTTGCTGTTGGTTTTAAAATTTAACAAAACAGCCACAACAGTCTTATAATTATTAAAATAATAGTGTAAATATTAAAGCATAAAAAGTGAATCTCCAAATGTTGTAGGAAGTACACTTCAGCAATACTCTTAAAACAATGGGACTTATAACGCATATTTCGCTGAATACTAAACATTTCAGCGAAAATTTTACATTTTGATTTTTATATGGAATAGCAATGTAAACTATAAATACTATTCCATATAAGATATGTAAGTTATTCCTGAAGCTATACTAACGCTAACGTTAAAATTAGTTATGCGGAATATGAGTTATAACGTTTTATAAGAGTATTTAGAACTAAACCTTAATTCTGTTTATCGACTTTACTTTCTATATTTCCTTTTAATTGGTTGTATCTATTTTGGTTTTCACTCCAGTAAATAAAAGTTAACATTAATCCCGCGATAACACCTATTGCCAAAAGAACAATACCCCATATATTCACTATTCATCTCCCCTTTTATAGTGGCTACTTGTAAAACTTTTAGACCATTAGGCTTCAGAGTTTTTCGAGGTATATCAAAAATAATTTTTCTCACATAATATCGAATACATATTAATAACTATATCACACCACTTACAAACCTTGCACTTCCAACGCTTTCTTCGCCATCTGAACATATTCCTCAACACCAGATACCATTGCAAACTCAGCAATTGAAACCGGATACGCAGCGACCAGTTCAATAATATGCTCTTTCATCTTAGGCCAGTAATATCCACCAGCTTCTTTATAGGCAAGAATCAAAGCTTCTAGTCCTTCTTCTCCAAAAGCCTTATAGTGGAAAACAAAGTCATTCGAAATATCTGTAACCTTAGCTTCAGTCCAGTCGATTAATCCAGTCACGTTAGCCTCTTTATCAATCATAGTATGTCCGGCATGTACATCTCCATGAATCAGTCCAGTTTTCTTAGGCCACATTTCATCATCATTAATCCATGCCTGCCATCTGTTCAATAGTTTCTCACCTACACCAAACTTTGCTTTTACATCATCCATACGCTGCTTCATTGTCATTTTTACTTCTTCTGGTGTTTGCACTACTATGCCAAGTTCAGCAGCTTTATCACTAGGTATGCTATGAAGCTCTGCTAACACTCTACCAAGAGACTTGTGAAATGATTCTGGAACATTGTTAATATCTATCTCCCAGACATAGTTTCCTATATTATGATCTATAGTTCCTGCTGGCACACCATCTAACTTCTTGTATGCTATTAGCTCATCTGTGTAAATGATCCAGTTTGTTGCCTGAAAAGATTTAGCATACTTATTTATCAAATTTAATGCTTGTTTTTCTACCTTTGTTCTTGGCATCACATCTTCCCGTCTAGGTAATCTAAGAACCCAATCAATTCCACTTTCATCTTGCGCAAATACAACTTGAAAATCAAGTCCGGATTCATTAAACTGCATTGTTTCTTCCTTTAAAATAAGATTATGTTTTTTAGTTATTTCTATAATTTGTTTAATGTCTTTACTCATTAAAATCACTCCTGTCTGCAACTTGTATAAATCAATTATGAACTTGCTGCATGCTTTGATATTGCATTAATAATTTCATCCCAATCATTTGATAATATCATTAACTAGACCAAATTAAGGCCGAGCAATTTGATTAGCAACAGCTTCGAATAATAACTCTCTAATCCTTTCATAATTATATTGCTGTAAATCTCCCTTTTGAGAACCTATTAATAAAGCTGATCTTAAAACTCCAGCTATAACACCTGGGTCTTCATCGATAATCTCCTTAGAGTCTTGTCGTGACTTTATAAACTCCATAAGAGGGATGATGCTTCTTAGATTCTCTGAGCCAATATACTCTGGATTTAGCTTTCTAGATACAAGTTTGTACTCCTCAAGGTCGTAAACCAGCCTTTGAGTTAAAATCTTAGATTCTAGTTCCAAAGTCATCTTATTTAAGTACATCTTTATAGCTGAACGTATATCCTCAACAGCTATAACCCTTGGCCAAACCTGCTTTTCAATTTGCTCCCCTTCATGCGCTAACAATTCCATATATAGCATTTCTTTTGACTCAAAAAATACATAAAAAGTACTCTTCGCAATGCCAACTGATGAAGTAATATCCTCAAGCGAAGTACTCTTAAATCCTTTATCTATAAAAAAACGATAGGAGACTTCAAGCAATTCTTTTCTAATATTTTCTTTTTCTATTTCAGTGAATTTAGCCATAGTCTAAGTTGCCTCCTAGATTAATAAAAATATAAAATTAAAAAAACAAAATATTTATTTGTTTTTTATTATATCATATGGTCATTTTGGAATCAAGTACCTTTAGTTTAGCAACTATATACGGATGATGCATAAATCGCAGGAACCACTGCAAAAACGAAACTTAACCAAAGAAAAAACTATTAAGTTTGCTATCACTCAAATAATATAAAAGGTCGCAAACAGATAACCTTTGCTATGTTGACATATAACTCAAAAGCCTTGATATTACGTATAGTATAATATCAAGGCTCTTAAGTTATATATCGACATTAATTATTTTTTGCAAAAGTATTTATAATTCACAGTTGTGTTATTATATTACATCGCTTCTTCTCTGTTACCACCAGTAAACTGACTGTTGTAAAGATCTGCATAAAAGCCACCTTTAGCTAGAAGTTCATTATGATTGCCCTGTTCGATTACCTTTCCATTGTTCATTACTAATATTAAATCTGCATCTCTGATTGTAGATAATCTATGAGCAATAACAAAACTTGTTCTTCCCTCCATAAGATTATTCATAGCCTTTTGTATCTGAGCTTCAGTTCTTGTGTCAACACTGCTTGTTGCCTCATCAAGAATTAGTATTGATGGATCTGCAAGTATCGCACGAGCAATAGTTAAAAGCTGCTTTTGACCTTGGGAAATATTAGTTGCCTCTTCATCAAGTACAGTATCATAGCCTTGGGGTAAAGTTCTAATAAAGTGGTCAGCATGAGCTGCCTTTGCTGCTCTAGCAACCTCTTCAAAGGAAGCATTCTTTCTACCATAAGCTATATTATCCTTTATAGAACCATTAAATAGCCAAGTATCTTGAAGCACCATACCAAACATAGTTCGAAGCTCTCCACGTTTGAAGTCTCTTATGTCCACTCCATCTATACTTATCTTTCCATCGTTTATCTCATAGAAGCGCATAAGTAAGTTTATTAGTGTAGTTTTACCTGCTCCTGTTGGTCCTACAATTGCGATTGTTTGGCCTTGTTTTACATCTATATTCATATCATCAATAAGGGTAACAGTTTCCTTATATCCAAACTTAACATGCTCAAATTTAACTTCTCCCTTTAGCGGAGCTATTACTTTGTTATTATCCTTTTCCCTTATTTCACTAGTAGCAAAATCAATAACCTTAGCATCTTCTTTATCTTTTATCTCTTCTGTTTCATCTAGTAATTCAAAAACACGCTCAGCTGCTGCAACAGTAGATTGAAGAATATTAGCTATATTTGCGGTTTGCACTATTGGCTGACCAAATTGTCTTGCATATTGTATAAATGCTTGAATATCTCCTACTTCAATTCTGTTTTTAGTTACAAAAATACCTCCAACTACACATACAAGTACATAACCTATGTTATTTACAAAATTCATAAGAGGCATTATTATCCCTGAAACAAACTGTGCTTTCCAACCAACATTATAAAGTCTCTCGTTTATTTCATTAAATTCTTTTATTGATCTTTCCTCATGCCCAAAAACCTTGATAATTCTGTGTCCAGTAAACATCTCTTCTACATGACCATTTAACTGACCAATAGTTTTCTGCTGCTCTACAAAGAACTTTTGAGATTTTTTAGCTATACCTGTTGTTATAAGTATAGAAACTGGAAGTGTCACTATTGTCACAAGGGTAAGCCATGGACTTATAGTAAGCATCATAACTATAACACCAACAATTGTAACTACAGATGTAATAAGCTGAGTTAAACTCTGCTGAAGTGTTGTAGATATAGTATCTATATCATTAGTAACACGGCTTAATATTTCTCCATGAGTACGTGAATCAAAATACTTTAAAGGTAGTCTTGTAAGTTTATCATTTAAATCGTTACGCATGTTGTAAACAGTTTTCTGTGCAACTCCTGCCATAATATATTGTTGTGCATAACTGAAAGCTGCACTTATTACATAAAGTAATATTAAATAAAGTATTATGTTTCCTATATATCCAAAGTCAACAGAAGGAACACCTTGTTGCTGCAGCTGTGCAAGTATTCCAGGATTCGCCCCTTTCTTAACTGCCTCAGCTGCGCCACTTAGCTTTTGATAGTACATATATTTAGCCATAAGACCTTCAAATAATTTTGTTGTTGCCTTTCCCATAATTTTAGGACTTACAATGCTAAATACTGTACTTAAAATTGCAGTAAGTAAAACTGCTATTAGCTTAAACTTCTGTGGCTCTAAATATTTCATAAGCCTTCTCATTGTGCCTTTAAAGTCTTTTGCTTTTTCTACAGGCCTACCTAAAGCCATTCCAGAACCTGGTCCTCTGTCTGGTTTATTGTTCTTATTATTAGCCATATAAATCCCTCCTCTATTGCTTATTTAACTCTTCTTCTGAAAGCTGTGAAGCTACAATTTCTCTATATACATCAGAAGAATTTAAAAGTTCCTTATGAGTTCCGATTCCTGCAATTTCCCCTTCGTCTAGAACTATAATTCTATCTGCATCCATAACTGTACTCACTCTTTGAGCAACGAGTATCATAGTTGAATCCTTAATTTCATCTTTAAGAGCTGTTCTTAATTTAGCATCAGTTTTAAAATCTAATGCAGAAAAACTATCATCAAAGATATATATTTCAGGCTTTCTTATTAATGAACGGGCAATTGAAAGACGTTGTTTTTGCCCACCAGATACATTATTACCACCTTGTGCAATAACTGCATCATAACCTTCCTTCATATTAGAAATAAACTCTGCTGCTTGCGCTACTTCCGCTGCGTGCTTAATTTCTTCATCAGTAGCATCTTCTTTACCATATCTAATATTTTCTGCAATTGTACCAGTAAATAACACAGCCTTTTGAGGTACAAATCCAATTTTAGATCTTAAATTATCTTGTGACATTTCCCTAATATCCACACCATCAACTAATATACCTCCACCTTGAATGTCATAAAAACGTGGAATTAAATTTACAAGGGTAGATTTACCAGAACCAGTACCACCAATGATAGCTGTTACCTCCCCTGGTTTCGCACTAAAGGAAATATCTTTAATAGCTGGTTCTTCTGCTCCAGGATAGCTGAAAGTTACATTTTTAAACTCCACATATCCTCTTTCACTATTCGCTGCCTTAGGATTTTCAGGATCATTAATTTCAGACTCCATATCAAGTACCTCATTAATTCTTACCGCTGAAGCTTCTGCACGAGGTATTAAAACAAACATCATAGAAACCATGACTAATGAGAACATAATCTGCATTGCATATTGAATAAAGGCCATCATAGAACCTACTTCCATGCTTCCAGTATCAATAAGCTTACCTCCAAACCAAACAATTCCTACAGTTGTTAAATTCATTATAAGCATCATAGCTGGCATCATTAATGCCATTATCTTATTAACCTTTATAGCTGTACTTGTTAAATCGTAATTCGCATCGGTAAAACGCTCTTTTTCATCCTCATTACGATTAAAAGCACGAATTACTCTAATACCTGTAAGATTTTCACGTACAACCTGATTTAATTTATCTAGCTTTACTTGCATTGCTTTAAATAAAGGCACTCCTCTAGATGCAATTATACCAATAACCGCAATAAGAAGCGGAATAACAACCACAAGTATCAGTGATAGCTCCTTATTCTTTGATACTGCCATGATAATACCGCCTATACACATCATCGGTGCGCTTATCATCATACGCAATATCATTATTGTAACTTGTTGAACCTGCATAATATCATTTGTAGTTCTTGTAATAAGGGAAGACGTACCTATTTTGTTAAACTCATTTAAAGAATAACTCTCTGCCCTTGAAAAAACTTCACCTCTTAAATCCCTTCCGAACTTTGTTGCAGTTTTAGAAGATAGTAAACTTGCTAATATGGTACATATAGCACTTCCACCAGCTACTAAAAGCATAAATCCACCAATTTTTATAATGTAATTTGTATCTCCCTTAACTATCCCCTTATCTACTATATCTGACATCAAAGTTGGCAGATATAGCTCTGCAAGAGCTTGGAAAAACAATAAAAATAATATAGCAACTATTGTAGCTGCATAAGGTTTTAAGTACCTAAATAACTTAATCATAAACTTTCATCTCCAATCTATATATCCACATCTCCATCATTTGCTTCCATAAGATTATTGCGTATCTGCATTAGCAGTCTACGAAGCAATATCTTCTCCTCTTCTGTGAAATTGTTAAAGCATTCTGTGTCCATAACTTTCATCGCTTTTTTAACTTCTTCAAAAACTGCTCTCCCTTTCTCAGTTATATATATCCTAGATACTCTTTGATCTTCAGGATCTTGTTTTTTTTCCACAAGCTCTGCTTTCTCCATCCTGCTTACCATTACTGTAATAGTAGCAGGCTTTATGTCAAGTATGCTTGCAAGCTCCTTCTGACTTTGACCATCCTTCCTGCTTAAAGCAAACAACAGTGGAGGTTGTCCATGGTAAATTCCAACTTTGCTAAGTAACTTAAGAGAACGCCTGTAATGAAGACCTACCACTTGAGTAAAAACTTTGTAAAGTGGATCATCATTAGAAAATCTCATTTTTTTCACCTCCATAATGCTTAGTCGACTAACTGTATATTATATTACCATTATGATATCTAATAGTCAATATACTTAATTTCTTTTTATGCAATACTCAAGTATAGTAAGGATTCATGAGCATTTTATACAATTAAATGTTTACAACATTACTTTTACAAGTCCTTTAGCAAAAGTAATCATTAGTTAGTTGACTAATATATCTTATGTGTTAAAAATAGTATTTACATTTTAAATAAATTTTAGTTATTATAAAAATTTATTTAAATAAAAATAAGGTCAGATGCACCTAAATGTTATGCAGTCTGACCTTATATATACTTTCCCCTTATTAACAGAGCTTTTGGTGTCCTTGGCACTTAGAACTCGTTATCCAGATACGTAGTCGCTCTTTACCTATCTATATTGGACAATAACTGTCTTAGTTTATCTTTTAGTCCAACAGCTTCCTCTAGAGAGAGCCCCGTACTACAAAAAACCTGTTTAGGAACTTCTAATGCTTTTTCTTTCATCTCAATGCCACTCTCAGTTAGTCTTATATATACGTTTCGCTCATCTTCTTTATCTCTTACTCTTTCTACTATATTCATATTCTCAAGCTTTTTAAGTAAAGGTGTTAAAGTACCTGAATCTAGATAGAGCTTAGCACCAAGTTCTTTAACAGTAACATTGTCCTGTTCCCAAAGAGATAGAAGAGTTATATACTGTGTATAGGTTATACCTAACTTATCAAGAGCTGGCTTATAAAGCCTTATCACTTCTCGTGAACAGGCATACAATGCAAAACATAGTTGATTATCTAACTTTAACATATCATATTTCATATTTTTTACACCCTTTGATTTCTTGACTTACTCAACACAAAATAGGATTAGGCTTCCTGCTTCTTTGCTATCTTACTCTAACATCTCTACAGGTTTAATTCTGACAATCCTATCATATTACAATACAAGAAATAAATCTATAGTAATTTTTCGATATCCTCTACCATATCTAATGGTTCAACTGGTGATTCAAATCTACTTACAATATTGCCTTCACGATCCACTAAGAACTTAGTAAAATTCCACTTAATAGAGTCCCCTATTAAATACTCAGGAAATTTTTCCTTTAGAACAGAATATAGCATTTTTCCATTAATTGAATTCTCATCGAATCCTTTAAAAGAAGCTTTTTCAGTTAAATATTTAAACAATGGATGTGCATTTGTTCCTCTTACATCTACTTTTTCAAACATTGGAAAAGATACTCCATAATTTATTTCACAAAAGTTTTTTACTTCTTTATTGTTTCCAGGTTCTTGTTCTCCAAATTGATTGCATGGAAAACCTAATATTTCAAGACCTTGATCTTTGTATTTACTATATAACTTTTCTAAATCCTTGTATTGAGGTGTAAAACCGCATTTACTTGCTGTATTAGCTATTATTAAAACTTTTCCTTTGTAATCTTGAAGAGATACTTCCTCTCCATCAATTGTTTTTAACTTAAAATCATATATACTCATCTATAACACTCCTTTAAATATCTAGTGTACTATTTACACACTTATTGATTTTCTAATTAGTCTCTTTTGTTATTCCAAATACGTTCATAGTATTCTCTTTTAAAAACGACTCTCTAGATAGATTGTATAAAATTAAATTTTATACAATCTATCTAGTAATTATTATTATACTCCATTTCTAATACATGTCAACATATTTATAATTTCAACCTGACTACTTACACCTCTCACCATAAACAGAGTTTTAATACATTAATATTTAATTATTAGAAGCCTTTTCCATCGGCATTTACATAAGAATTATTTTTATAGCAACTTTGTTAAGTTATACGGTTACAAAATAACACACCTTACCTAAATATGGCAGACTTGTTCTTATGATAAAGAGATTCTCAAAATTAGAGTCACATTACTATATAAAATAATGGAGAACTCTAAAACCTTAGAATTCTCCATTATCCAAATATTTAATTAGCTAAATCAAAAACCTCTAAATCCTCTTCTTTAAATTCTGCAAATTTAACATCTACTATAGCTTTAAGCGTATCTAAAGCTGTCACTACTGCTATATTTCTTTCAACTGCGGCTCTTCTTATAATAAATCCATCTCTCTTTGAGTCATTCCCCTTAGTCGGGGTATTAACAACTAGGTCTACTTCGCCATTCTTAATTATATCTATTATATTAGGATGATCTTCTTTAAGTTTTCTCACTTCTTTAACTTCTATATCTGCATTTCTCAATAACTCTGCTGTTTTAGAGGTTGCTGCAAATTTAAATCCTAGCATATGAAGTCTTTTTGCTATAGGTAAAAACTCTTCCTTATCATGGTCATTTATAGTAGCTAATATAGTACCGCTTTCCTTACGAACGAACATATTTGCTCCTACAAATCCCTTATATAAAGCCTCTTCTAAAGTTTTTCCTACTCCTAAAACCTCTCCTGTAGACCTCATTTCTGGTCCTAAACAAATCTCTACCTTTGGTAGCTTTTGTGTTGAAAAAACAGGAACTTTTACTGATATCAATTCTGGCTCCTTATAAACATCTGTACCATACCCTAAGTCTATTAGCTTTTCTCCAACCATTACTCTCGTTGCAAGTTCTACAATAGGAACCCCGCTTACTTTACTTATATATGGAACAGTTCTTGATGCTCTTGGATTTACTTCTATTATATACAGCTGTCCTTCAAATTCTATAAACTGTATATTTATCATACCCTTTATCCCAATCGCTAGGGCAAGTTTTTTAGTATATTCCAGTATCTTATCTTTTATATCGATACCTACATTTTGACTTGGATACATAGTTATGCTGTCGCCTGAATGTACTCCCGCTCTTTCCAAGTGCTCCATAATTCCCGGTATCAATACATTTTCACCATCTGAGATAGCATCTACTTCTATTTCTCTTCCCATCAAATATTTATCCACTAGTATTGGATTTTTACAATCTTTTTCAAAGGCATTTGATAAATAGTATATAAGTTCCTTTTCGTTATAGGTTATCTCCATACCCTGTCCTCCAAGTACATAGGAAGGTCTTACAAGTACTGGAAAACCAAGCTTTCTAGCTTCTTCTAACCCCTGTTCTACATTCCAAATTCCCTTGCCCTTTGGTCTTGCTATTTGTAATCCTTCTAGCAATTCATCAAACTTTTCTCTATCCTCCGCAAGATCTATCTGATCTGCAGTAGTTCCAAGAGTCAGTATATTCTTTTCTTTTAAGAAACTGGCAAGCTTTATAGCTGTTTGCCCTCCAAACTGGAGAATTACACCATAAGGATTTTCTTTTTCTATAATATTTAATACATCTTCCTCTGTAAGAGGTTCAAAATACAACTTATCTGATATGTTAAAGTCAGTACTTACAGTTTCAGGATTATTATTTATTATTATTGTCTCTATTCCTAATTTCTTAAGAGCCATAACACAATGTACTGAAGCATAGTCAAACTCTATTCCCTGACCTATTCTTATTGGTCCAGAACCAATAACTATAACTTTCTTTCTATTCGAAACCTCCACCTCATCGTAAGCATCATATGTGGAATAGTAATATGGAGATAAGGCTTCAAATTCTCCTCCACAGGTATCAACCATCTTATAAACTGGATTTATACTCCATATATTTCTAAGTGCATATACATCCTCTGGACATACTCTTAGCATATCTGCTATGCCCTTATCTGAGAAGCCTTTTTTCTTTAGTTTATGCAGCCATTCTTTATCTAAATCATCTATTTTACTAAGTCTCAATCTTTGCTCTTCTTCCACTATCCATTTAAACTTATCTATAAAGAACTTATCTATTCCCGTAATTTCAGAGACTTTATCTATCCTATAGTCTCTTCTAAGCATTTCGGCCAGTGCAAATATTCTCTCATCGTCTGGTGACATAACTCTTTCTTTTAATTCTGATATGCTTAGCTCTCTAAACTTTTTATGCTCTAAAGAGTATTTTCCTATCTCCAAGGATCTTATTCCCTTCAAAAGAGCTGCCTCAAAGTTGCTTCCTATTGCCATTATTTCTCCTGTTGCCATCATCTTTGTTCCAAGTGATCTATCAGCTCCTTGGAACTTGTCAAAAGGCCATTTTGGAATTTTAACAACTACATAATCCAAGGAAGGCTCAAAGCAAGCATAAGTTTTCTGTGTTACCGCATTTTTAATCTCATCCAAACCATATCCTAGCGCTATCTTTGCCGCTACCTTAGCTATTGGATAACCTGTTGCCTTTGATGCCAGCGCTGAGGAACGGCTAACTCTTGGATTTATTTCTATAACAGCATACTCAAAGGAATGTGGATTTAATGCAAGCTGTACATTACAGCCTCCCTCTATTCCTACAGCATTTATTATATCTATGGAAGCGCTTCTTAACATTTGATATTCCTTATCAGATAAGGTTTGACTTGGTGCTACTACAATGCTGTCTCCAGTGTGAATGCCTACTGGATCTATATTTTCCATGTTACAAACAGTAATGCAATTTCCAAAACTATCTCTCATAACTTCATATTCGATTTCTTTCCATCCCTTAACACTTTTCTCAAGAAGTACTTGCCCTATTGTACTTAATTGAAGTCCTGACTCTAGTATATCTGCTAATTGTTCCTCATTATCGGCTATTCCACCACCAGTTCCTCCTAAGGTATAGGCTGGTCTAACTATAACCGGATAGCCTACCTTATTTGCAAAACTCATACCGCTTTCCATATCTGTTATTATTTCACTTTGTATAACTGGCTGACCTATTTTGTTCATCATATCTCTAAAAAGCTCTCTGTCTTCACCTTTTTTTATAGACTCAATTGATGTACCAATTACATCTACATCATATTTTTGAAGTATACCTTTATCATAAAGCTCTACTGCTAAATTTAATCCTGTTTGTCCTCCCATTCCCGCAAGAAGACTATCTGGTTTTTCCTTTTCTATAACTTTTTCTACAAATTCTATTGTTAATGGTTCTAAATATATCTTGTCTGCTACTTCCTTATCTGTCATTATTGTAGCTGGATTACTGTTTATAAGCACAACTTCTATGCCCTCTTCCTTTAAGGCTTGACAGGCTTGTGTTCCTGAATAATCAAATTCTGCAGCTTGACCTATAATTATTGGACCGGAACCTATAACTAAAACTTTCTTTATTTCTCTATTTAATGGCATATTTGTTACCTCCTAAAATGCATATTTTGTAATTTTTACTCTGCATATTCCATAAATCTATCAAATATATAATCGCTATCTTTTGGACCTGGACATGCTTCTGGATGAAACTGAACTGAAAATATTGGCAAGTTCTTATGCTTCATTCCCTCTATTGTTCCATCATTAACACTAAGATGAGTTATTTCCATGTCCTCTGGAAGCTCACTTACATAGTACCCATGATTTTGGGAAGTAATATATACTCTGTTTTCTTTTAAGTCCTTTACAGGGTGGTTTCCACCTCTATGCCCAAATTTAAGTTTTGCTGTTTTTCCACCTAATGTTAATGCTAAAAGTTGATGCCCTAAACATATTCCTACAATTGGCTTCTTGCCTATAAGGCTCTTAATATTTTCTATAACATTAGTTAAATCTTCTGGATCCCCCGGACCATTAGATAAGAAAATTAAATCTGGATTTACATTCAATATATCCTCTGATTTAGCATCTGCCGGAAAAACCGTTACCTTACATTTTCTATTTAAAAAAGATCTTACTATATTTTGTTTTGTTCCAAAGTCTACTATCGCAACATGCTTTCCGCTACCCTCTATTGCATATCTTTCTTTAGTAGTAACCTTCTCCACAGCTTCCTTATTTGAAAATCCTTCTAACTTACTTTTTGCCTCTTCCAATGAAATATCCTCTAAAGTAATTATTCCTTTCATAGTTCCACTAGTTCTTAAAATTTTAGTTAAAGCTCTAGTGTCTATTCCTTCTAAACCTATAATTTTATTTTGTTTCAAATAATCCTCTAACTCTAATTCAGATCTAAAATTGCTTGAAGTATTGCACTTTTCTCTGACTATGAATCCTTTAACCTTTGGTGATTTTGATTCCATATCCTCTAGATTTATTCCGTAATTACCTATAAGGGGATATGTCATTGTAACAATTTGCCCATAATAAGAAGGGTCTGTAAGAATTTCCTGATACCCTGTCATTCCAGTGTTGAATACAACCTCCCCAACACTATCCTTTAGGTAACCAAATGCATTACCTTGAAATGTTATTCCGTTTTCTAATATAAGTTTTGCTTTCATAAATAGACCTCCTCCAATTTAGTAAGTAAAAATACACTTCATGAAGGATTAAGATGCAGTTTAAAAGAAAAGAGCAGTAAGAAGATTACTTTAAAAGATAATCTCCCTACTACTCTCTATATAAGTTCTTTTTGAATTCATTAATTTATTTTTTTGCACAACAAAAAACATTACCATTTCATACCTCTTTCTGGCCTCACAGGACCAATTTAAAGTGTATTTTTTTACTTATTTTCAATTATAGTTCTAGATTTTGAATATGTCAAGCTTGTAAGTTTCATTTTTTCACTTTATCCGATGACTATCCGCTCTAATACTCCCTGTTCTTTAAACAGTACGTTTCGAGCGGCTACGTCCCTGGATTGGTTCAACTAAGAATAAGGTGTGGTTAAACCCCCATATGATTCAAGTTTCACTTTATCTATGCTATAGGATGATATATATTAACGACAGTACCCTCACCATAGACACTACTATAGAAAAGTCCAAATTCATCACCATAAGTCAATCTTATTCTTTCATTTACATTGAAAATACCATAACCAATTTTATTGTTAACAGAGGTTCTTTCTCTTAAAGCTTTATTAATTTTTAAAAGCTTGTCTTCTTTTATTCCTATACCATTATCTACTACCTTAAGGTGGATTTTATCATCTTCTAGAAATCCTGTAATAATAATTTTTCCTTCCCCTCTTTTTTCTTTTATACCATGATAAATTGCATTTTCTACTAAGGGTTGAAGTATTAACTTGATTACACTATATTCAAAAATGTTCTCGTCTATTTTTATTTCGTAATTAAGTTTATCTTCATATCTTATCTTTTGAATCATAAGATAGCTTTCAATATGTCTTATTTCCTCTCTTAACCTTATATTCTCCTCTCCATTATTTAATCCAATCCTTAAAAGATTTGTTAAGTTACTAACAATTTTAACAATATCCTTTGCCTCATGTTCCTTTGCCATCCATTGAATTGTATCCAAAGTATTATAAAGAAAATGTGGTTTTATTTGTGCTTGTAAAATATTAATTTCTGCTTTTCTTTTATTTTTTTCTTCTATTTGAACTAATTTTATTAGACCTTTAATTTCTCTTATCATGTTATTAAAGGAATTGCCAAGCTCACCTATTTCATCATTATATTTACTATTAAAATGAATATCTAGATCTCCCTCTTCAGTTTTTTTCATCAGCCTTCTTAATTTTGTAATAGGATTAACTATAGATCTTGTAAAAAATATAGCCAATATTCCTGCAAGCACCAATGTAAATATTGCAATTATAAAGGAATAATACTTTACATATGTTATAACTTTCAAGCTCTCATCAAGAGGAAATACTCCTATGGTTTTCCACCCTGTATATGAAGACTCTTTATCCATTATCTCATAGTCCTTACTATTAAGATTTTTAATAACAATTTTATTTTTCATATCATCTAGCCACTCATCTTTAATTCTGTAAACTACTGGGTTAACTGGAGCATAAACGATTTCATTATTTGAATCTACAATATATACAAATCCCGTTTTACCCGGTTTAACATTTTCAATTACACTTTTAATGATATTTAATTTCATATCTATAAGAATTACTCCAACACACTTTCCACTTTTATTTTCTATTACTGCCTTTGACATAGCTACCACATCATCAGCACTATATTGAAAAATATTATAAATATTTCGACCAACAGGTTTACTAAAAAGTTGTACTTTATCAGGATTTTTAACAGCTTGTAAATACCACCTTTCATTTACAAGTGCTTCCCTTGAAGTTCTAGTCATAACATCGCTAACATACATATCATTTTGGTTAATCACCATTATTCCAGCTATTTCAGGATGAATACTTGAAAAACCCATTATAGCTTTATAAGCATTCTCTTCTATATTTTGGGCATCAGCATTTTTATTTATATTACCGTAATTTAAAAACTCTGAAATCCTTGGCTCTTGAGATAGGTAGTTAACTATATTTTCTGTATCCTTAATATAAAAATCAATATTACTACTAATTTGACTAATCATCTGCTTTGTACTACTATTTTGTTCACTGTTTATTGAATTTCGATATATAAGGTTTCCAAGCGTGGTAATTGTAATGATTGGTAATAAGATAACTAAAAGAAAATAAGATATTAATCTACTTCCTATACTGCTATTTAAAAAATAATGCATAAACCTCTTCAATTATACCACTCCTCCAGTCACCTCTTATGTATTATCATATTATTTGAAATGTTACATTATACTAATTCAAAGAAGGAAGTGATTTAGTACCACTCCCTTGCTAGTATAAACTTTTACTTTAATTAACTTATAACAATTTTTTTCTTCTCGCTTCTTAAAACTATAACTCGCTGTAATGCAATAAAAGTAAATAGAAGCATGCCTATTGCGATTTTTGTCCACCAGGAATTAAGCGTTCCCTGAAACATAATTAAACTTTGAATTACACCAGTAGTAAGTACTCCAAACATAGGTCCTATAGCAGATCCAAAGCCACCTGTTAAAAGTACTCCTCCAATTACACAAGCTGCTATTGCATCCATTTCTGTACCATTACAAGAAAGCCCATAGCCTGACAATGTGTATATTGTATATAAAAGTCCACCTAGTGCAGAACAAAAACCTGAAAGTGTATAAACAAGTATTTTAGTTCTTCCTACAGGCAGTCCCATAAGCATTGCTGAATTTTCACTACCACCAATTGCATAAACTATTCTTCCAAATCTAGTATACTTTAATATATATATACCTAAACCCACAGTCAATAAAGCAATTATTACATTAATTGAAATAAAAGTGTCTGAACCAATTGGTATCTTAAAACCTGAAATCTTCGAAAATGTAGGATCATTAATTACAATATTGTCTATACTTACAAGAAAACATGACCCTCTAGCAAAAAACATACCTGCTAGTGTTACGATCCATGGATGAATTTTAAATTTCTGTACCAAGTATCCTTGAATTGCACCAAAAACAATTCCTACCAGTAAAACTATAATTATTACTAAAAATGGATTAAATCCCTTTCTTAATAAATCCGCTGCAATTACACCTACAAACGCTACCATGGCCCCAACTGATAGGTCAATGCCACCTGTGAGTATAGCAAAAGTTTGTCCAACAGCTAAGACTATCAAATAAGCATTATCAATAAAAAGATTAGAAAACACTTGAAGGGTAAAGAAAGAATCAAAAGATACAGAACCAACTGCAAATAATACTATAAACAATGATATTGTAGCTAAAATAGGTATATTAGCTTCACTCAATCTAAATTTACCAAACTTATCACTCTCTTGCTCCATAAACTTCCTCCTCCTTTACTTTAGATTTTCTATTAACAATAAACAATTTTCTAAATTCCTCAGATTGTAATAAGCATACGATAATAACAACAATAGCTTTAACAACTAGTATAACTTCTGGTGGTATTCCCATACTATATATTGTTGTTGTTAAACTTTGTATAAATAACGCTCCAACTACTGTACCACCTAAATAAAACCTTCCCCCTGCCATGGATGTTCCACCTATAACTGTTGCTAGAATTGCATCTAACTCCAGCCAAAGTCCTGCATTGTTTGCGTCTGCACTTTTTATATTTGAGCATATAATTAAACCAGCAAGGCCAGCAAGTAAACCACAAATAACATAAAGTGAAAAGATAATCTTTTTAGAATTTATACCTGCAAATCTGCTAGCGTTATTATTAACACCTATTGCTTCAGTAAACAAGCCTAATGCGGTCTTTCTCATTAGCAGATACATGATTACTATAATTGCTATAGCTATATACACTGCAAAAGGAATGAATATATAACCTGTGCCTATAAAAGAAAAAGTCTTATTGTTTAAAGTCAATATTTGGCCACCAGTTATTAACTGAGCTATACCTCTGCCTACTATATATAAAATCAAAGTACCTACCATTGGCTGAACACCAATATATGCAACAAGCATACCATTCCAAATACCACAAATTATTCCTACAACTAATCCTGCAATTATAGCTAAGAACACATTACCAGTTTTAATTACAATTGTTGCTGAAACAGCAGCACTTATAGCAATTATTGAACCTACCGAAATATCAATCCCTTGTGTTGCAATAACTATGGTCATTCCTAAAGCAATAAGTATAAGTGGAACAACACGATTTAGTATATCAATTAAACTTCCAAACAAATGTCCGTCTTTAACTTCTACCGTCATAAAACCAGGCCTTGTAAGAAGATTAAATAAAAGAATCCCAATTAAACACATTAAAGGCCAAAATATTTTGGAATGATAAAGTTTTACAAATGGATTATTGGATTTCCCTTCATTCACACCTCTTACCTCCTTCTGCAATTGTCTCCATAATTATAGATTCATTTATATAATCACCTAACAATTCTCCAATAATCTTCCTATCTCTTAATACAAGTACTCTGTCACAACAGCTTACTATTTCAGGAAGTTCAGATGAGATAAATAAAATTGTCATTCCCCCTTCAGCTAATTCTAATATAAGCTTTCGAATTTCACTCTTTGCTCCTACATCAATTCCTCTTGTAGGTTCATCAAGAATTAAAAGCTGTGGATTTGTAGCAAGCCATCTTGCAAGAATAACCTTTTGTTGATTACCTCCACTAAGATTATCAATTCTTTGCTCCATACTTGGTGTTTTAATCTTTAATAATTCTATATATTTCTGTGTAATTTCCTGTTGTTTTTTCATTGGCAAATAATTTAATATTCCCATTCTTGATTGCAATGCTAATACAACATTTTCTCTAATAGTCAATTGCCCAACTATTCCTTCTATCTTTCTATCTTCTGGGCAAAACCCAAAACCCTCTTCAATTGCTTTCTTAGGATAAATATAAGAATATTTTTTCCCACCAATGATGAGTGTACCACTATCTGACTTATCTATTCCAAATATTAATTTTGCACCTTCCGTTCTTCCTGAACCTAAAAGACCAGCAAAACCCAAAACTTCACCCTTTTTTATATCTATATCAAAAGGCTCAATTGTGCCCAATTTTCCAAGTTTACGTGCCTCAACTAAATTTTCTCCACTAACTTCTCTTTTTTTCTTGTTTTCTATAGTATTAATTATTTGAGTTTCTGAGGTCTCTTTTCCAATCATCTTTGAAACTAATTCTATACGTGATAGCTTATCTGCATCATATGTTCCAATCAATTCGCCATTTCTTAGTACTGTTAATCTATCTGAAATTTGATAAACTTGATTTAAGAAGTGAGTGACAAATATTATTGACATTCCTTCTAACTTTAATTTTCTCATAACCTTAAATAGTTCTTCTACTTCTTTTGCATCTAAACTTGAGGTAGGTTCATCTAATATGAGAATTCCCCTTGAGATATCAACTGCGCGAGCAATTGCAACCATTTGCTGTATTGCAACAGAATAAGAGGACAGCAGTTTCTTAACATCTATCTTTAGATTTAGTCTGTCTTCTAATAACTTTGTAGCATTTTTATTCATTTTATTCCAATCAATACTGCCTCTTTTCATTGGTTCACGACCAATGTAAATATTCTCAGCTACCGTAAGATTTGAACATAAGTTTACTTCCTGATAAACTGTACTTATTCCATGCCGTTGGGCATCCTGTGTTGAAGCAATTCTAATTTGATTTCCATTTAAAATTATATTTCCTTCATCTATTTGATAAACACCTGTAAGTACCTTAATCAAAGTTGACTTACCAGCACCATTTTCACCCATAAGCGTGTGAACTTCTCCTTTTCTAAGCTGAAAATCCACATTAGAAAGAGCCTTAACACCTGGGAAGGACTTAGATATGCCTTTCATTTCTAAAACTACATTACTTTCATCCATAAGAAGTTCTCTCCTTTATTAGTAATTTTTATACCATTACTAAGCTAAGTATAACTCCCTTTATAGTATAAGAGCCGAATACAGGATGAGTATTCAAGCTCTTATAAAAAAGGGAAGACTTATGAAAATTATATTTATTATTTATATATTCATATCAAAAGTATAATGAACATATAAACAACAGCTGGACAAATTAATAGATTGTCGGTTAATATTTACGGTTTGGTAATGCTTTTATAGCATCCTCTCCAGCAAATACACCTTCATTGGATTTGATCCATTTTTCCAAGGTTTTTCCTGCTTTTAAATCCTTTGCTGCTTGTAATAATTGTGGTCCTAATTGTGGGTTACATTCAACTGTACAATTAGATTTTCCATCAGCTATTGCTTGGAATGCATCCTTAATGCCATCAACAGATACTATAACTATATCTTTTCCTGGTTTCAAACCAAATTCTTCTATTGCTTGAATTGCTCCCATTGCCATATCGTCATTGTGAGCATATAAAGCTTGTATGTTTTTACCATCTGACTTTAAGAAAGCTTCCATAACTTCTTTTCCCTTAGCACGGGTAAAATCGCCACTTTGTGATTTTATTATCTTATAACCTGAAAAGTCTTTTATTCCTTCTGCAAAACCTTTTTGACGATCAGTAGCAGCACTTGCTCCAACAGTTCCTTGAAGCTCAACTATGTTAACTTTGGCATCTTTTCCAAATTTATCAGTAATGAATTTAGCTGCACTTTTACCTTCTTGTATGAAATCAGAACCTATAAATGTAGCATATAAAGAGTCATCAGTAACCTTTACTTGTCTATCAAGTAATACAACTGGAATCTTAGCATCCTTTGCTTCTTTTAAAACAGTATCCCAACCTGATTCAACAACTGGAGCAAGAGCTATAACATCAACCTTCTGAGCTATAAAAGATCTTATAGCTTTAATTTGATTTTCTTGCTTTCCTTGTGCATCAGAAAATTTTAATTCTACATTTGGATCTTGATTAGGAATATCCTTAACAGAGTTTGTTTCTGCAGTTCTCCAACCGCTTTCTGCACCAATTTGAGAAAAACCTATCACTAATTTCTTATTAGTAGTTTCCGTTGCTGCTGGTTTATCCTTATTCTGATCTGTAGAAGTCGCTTTGCTTCCACAACCTGTAAACATTGCCATTGTTAGAACTGTAGCTGTTATAATTGCAGCTATTTTTTTAAACTTCATTTTTAGAATCCCCCTATACCTTAAAATCGTTTACAGTAATATTGTATAATCTTTTCCTTTTTTTGTATTTATAATAATCAGTAATATTTTATACTTTTCTAAACAAAAATATCTCTCCTTATAAAGAGAGATAAACAGACTTCATATCTTACCTCAATATTCCCTACTTAAAATTTCTTTGTAAGTAACATTTTTAGTGAAAAGTTCCTCAGAATGTATTATTCTAAGTGGAACCTCTTCCTGATTTAATATCTGTGATGCTATTTTAACCATCTGAGGACCAATAAGCGGATTACATTCAACAGTACAATACAGTTCTTCCTTTTTTACTGCAAAAAGTGCTTTACGTGTACCATCAATACTCAAAACTATAATATCCTTCCCAGGAACTAATCCATATTGTTTTATAGCCTCTATAGCACCAAGTGCCATATCATCATTTTGTGCGTAAACAACATTTATTTTACTACCACTCTTGCTAAGGAAGTCTTCCATGGCTTTTTTCCCACCTTCATAGCTAAATTCTCCTGTGACTGATTCTATGACTTCACATTGTTTAAATTGTTCAATCATTTCTCTAAATCCTTTTTCTCTGTCAATAGTTGGCGTTGCATCAGAATTTCCTTTAATCTGCAAAATATTTAATTGCTTGTCTTTAAAATTGTCTAAAAGCATCTTTGCCACTATTCTGCCCTCTTCATAAAAATCAGAACAAATACTACTTACCCAAAATGAATCATCTGAATCAACCGCTCTATCACTTACAATTACAGGAATACCAGCTTCCTTTGCCTCCTTAAGCACATCTTCCCATCCTGACTTAACAAAAGGTGAGAAACAAATAACATCTACTTTTCTTTTTATTAATTCACGTATTGATCTTTTCTCATCTTCCTGTGTAGTTCCACTCTCTAAAAATATCAAATCCATGCCTGCTTCCTTAGCTGCGTTTTTAATAGACTGAGCATTTGCATCTCTCCACTTGCCTTCAAACTTTAACTCAGCATATCCTAAAACAATCTTTTTTTGATCTGTCGGCTTTTTAGATTTATTATTTAAGTATTCATCAATATTACTCTTCGTAATTCTATCACTTCTTAGCATTATCTTTTTAGGTATTCCTCTTTTTTTATTTAGAATATCTACTGCGTAATCTACTGCCTGTTTCCCTCCTGTGGGACATGTAAAAGTACCATTAAGAATTCCCTTAGAAACCAAATCTAATCCACCATTTTCTCCTGTTATACCATCTACTCCTATTATTTTAATATCCTTAATACCTAAGTCATATGCAGCTTTATACGCTCCGAAAGCCATATAATCATTATGTGCGAAAATAACATCGATATCTTTACTTTCCTTCAATATTTCTTTCACTTTATCCTCTGCTTCGTCTCTACGCCATTCACTTGTAACGGTTCTATACGTATCAATGTTACCATATTTCTTCAAAACATCTCTAAACCCTTTACTTCTTTCTATTACAGGGTTAGAATTTAACAATCCTTGAACCTCTACAATTTTCCCTTTCTTACCTTCTAGTAAATCTAGTGCTAATTTTCCTGCTTGCTTTCCTATAGATTCATTATCCGGCCCAATATACAATGTATAATCAGAACCTTTTGCAGCTCTATCTAATACAATAACGGGTATTGACTTATAAACCTCACTTACTTCAGGTGTTAGCTTATCCGAATCATTCATTGATACGATCAATAAATCTATGCCGCTATTTACTAAGTCATCAATATCTCTTTTCTGCTTATCAGTATCTCCTCCTGCATCTCTATATACAATCTTTATGTTTTTATATTTCTTTTCTTCAATTTGTATTTCTTCGTTCATTAGGATTCTCCAAGGCTCTGTTAGATTTGCCTGAGACATACCAATAACAAATTGCACACCATCAGGTTTTTGCTTCACACTTATTTTTATAATAAAGGATATTGTTATAATAATTACAGCAGAAATTATTGCTAAACAAATAAATTTTTTTTTCCTATCTTGAAACAACTATTTTCTACCTCCTCATTAATGTAACAAATCAATACTTGTAAACTATAAGTAATTACTTAAATTTTCTCTGTATTCTGTTGGTGAAAACCCCATTACTTTCTTAAAAGCTTTGCAAAAATAATGTTGATTACTATATCCAACTAATTCCGCTACCTGGTAAATCTTCACGGTTGGATCTCCCATGATAATCATAGCTCTATTAATCCTTACGCTTGTAAGGTAGTCACTAAATGACACTCCTATCTGCTGTTTTAATAACTTACTTAAATAAGATGGGCTTACACTAAATTTTTCTGAAACGTCTTCTAACTTTAATTCATTCAGAAAGTAATTTGAATCAATATATTTCTGCGCTAAAAGTACGATAGGCTTGTATTGAATTTTATTTTTTATCTCTTTAATAATGAGTTTATATACCTCAGCTATTTTTTCTATACCTCCAAGTACCTTTTTCTGCTCCACTATCACTGTATAACTAAGGAAAACATATATTCTTTCTTCTATTATATTACCTAAATTTAACCACTCTAAGTCATTATCTACATTTGTAATTATTACAATATTATCCTCTTCATCAATGTAAATTAGTTTTGTTTCATACTGATTTAAAACCTCATAAGCTATATCTTTTATATGCATATTAAGACTTTTTTTATCCAAGCCTTTCACTGATACACCTGGTCCCAGTTTTTCAACCAACCTTATTACAGTTAGTCCAATATTCTTATGAAAAGTAATATTAAAAAAGCTAAGCTCACTTGACAATTGTCCATATGTCATCTTATCATTTAACCACTTTTCCAAAAACTTTTGTTTTAAAGCATCTAAATTATCACCTAACTGCTTGCTAGTCCAATTTAAATAATTATTTTGCTCTCTCCGTTTATTTAAATCTTCTACTGCTTTTAAGATTACTTCTTCTAAGCTTTCGTTATCTACTGGTTTTAAAATATAATCAAAAACTTTAAGTTTAAGAGCTCTTTGTGCATAAGCAAACTCATTGTACCCACTAATTATAATTATTATAGGATTGTTCTGAGCAGAGCTTATTTTCTCTATAAAATCTAGACCATTTAAGAAAGGCATACAAATATCCGTTAAAATAATGTCCGGTTTTTCTTTCTGAGCTATATTTAGTGCTATCTCTCCATCTTCTGCTTCCCCTACAATTTCAATATTCATGCTATTCCAATCAAATAAATTGATTAATCCTCTTCTAATCTTAGGTTCATCATCAGCAATAAGTATTTTCCACATACAACTCAGCTCCTTATACAGCATAATAATTCATGTAAACTTCATCCATTGATATATATGAAAATTTAATATAAAAAGAACTGATATGTACCACATGATACACATCAGTTCTTTTATTTTCTACAGTGCCATTCCCTTTTGAATAGCAGCTACATTCATATCAACAAATTTTTCCTTTACGCTTTCACTTACAGCCTTAACCCAATCTACATTTTCAACTCCTAATGCCTTTAGAAGCCCACCTAACATAACTATATTTTGAGCCTTAATATTTCCAAGTGCTAAGGCCTCTCCAGCTGCATTAATAACAGTTACATTTTTAAATGATTCCTTTATCTTATCTATTACATTCTCTGGATATTTTTCTTTTCCTGAAAGTACAGTTGCTGATGGAATTGCGTAATCATTGACAACTATCTTTCCATCTGGCTTTAAGTATTCTATCCATCTTAAAGCTTCTATTCTTTCAAAAGCTACAATTAAGTCTGCTTGACCTTTCCCTATTATTGGGGAGTAAACCTTTTTACCATATCTAACCTGCGTAGTAACGCTTCCACCTCTTTGAGCCATTCCATGAACTTCAGACATTTTAACGTCATATCCTGCATCTATCAATCCACTTGAAAGTATTTTTGAAGCTAATATAATACCTTGTCCTCCAACTCCTACTAAAAGAACATTTTTAACATCGCTCATTACTACTCACCTACCCTTTCTATTGCATCGAATGGACATATTTGTGCACATACTGAACATCCAACACAAGACGTTTGATCTATGCTTGAGTATGTCTTCATAGATATAGCTGGACATCCACACTTAGTACACATCTTACACTTTTTACACTTATTTTCATTTACAGCATAAGTTTTAGGACTTAAATCAAACTGCTTTTTATCTTCTTCACTAAACTTTTTAAGCACACATGGCCATTTAGTTATAATAACTGAAGGCTCTATAGATTTTAATGCTTCACTTACAGCCTCATCTGTTTCTTTTAAATTTAATGGATTCACAACTTTTAGGTTTTTAACTCCAATAGCCTTACAAATACTTTCTATGTCTATTACTTCAGCCTTTTCTCCCATTAATGTATAACCAGTTCCTGGATTCTCTTGGTGGCCTGTCATTCCTGTTATTCTATTATCTAGTATTACTGTAACTGAGTTTCCTTTGTTATAAACTACATCTATTAAGCTTGCAAGTCCTGAGTGGAAGAAGGTTGAGTCTCCAAGTACGCTTACTACCTTCTTGTCCTCTCCCTTTATATTGAAAACCTTTTGTGCTCCATGTCCAGCACTTACAGACGCTCCCATACAAATACAAGTATCCATTGCATTTAATGGCTCTGCAGCTCCTAATGTATAGCAGCCAATATCTCCTGTAATCATTATGTTTTTCTTCTTTGATAGTGTATAGAATAATCCTCTATGTGGGCATCCAGCACATAATGTAGGCGGTCTTGAAATAACCTCATCTTTTAAAGCTTCAACAGAACTTGCTACCTCTGTTTTTGCTTCATCACAGCCTAAAAGTGAATTTGAAACTATATCTGGATTCAGCTCTCCCATGTTGGATATCTTATCTTTCCCTATACAAGCTATTCCCCTTGCTTTAATTTGGTCTTCTATATATGGTTCAAGTTCCTCAATTACATATAA
The DNA here is from genome assembly GCF_056135525.1 of Clostridium sp. CS1-1. NCBI lineage: Bacteria > Bacillati > Bacillota > Clostridia > Eubacteriales > Clostridiaceae > Clostridium > Clostridium sp. CS1-1. Next base: position 3,157,686 of record NZ_CM148680.1, read on the forward strand.
AGTTTCTACTTCTTTTGCAAAAGCTTCTATCTTAGCAAATGGAAGTGGGTGAGTATATCCAAGCTTTAAGTAAGAAACAGTATCTCCAAATACTTCTTTAGCATATTGATAAGATATACCAGAAGTTATAACACCTATTTTCTTGTCATTCCACTCGATTCTATTTAGATGCGTACTGTTACTATATTCCTCTAGTGCCTTTAATCTTTCTTCAACAACTACATGAAGTTTTTTAGCATGAGCTGGAGTCGCAATAAATTTCTGTACATTCTTTATATATGGCTTTATTTCAAAGTTCTCTCTTTCTCCAAGTTCTACAATGCTCTTTGAATGGCATACTCTGGTAGAAACTCTAAAAAGTACTGGTGTATCAAACTTTTCTGATATTTCTAGGGCCTCTTTTACGAAATCCTTAGCTTCTTGGCTATCGCTTGGCTCTACCATAGCTATTTTACCAAACTTAGCAAAAAATCTATTATCCTGTTCATTTTGTGAAGAGTGCATTCCTGGATCATCTGCTGATACTAATATGAATCCTCCATTTACCCCTTCATATGCATAAGTCATAAGTGGATCTGCTGCAACGTTTACACCAACATGCTTCATAGCAGATAACGCCCTTCCTCCTGCAATAGACGCTCCTATTGCTACTTCTATTGCCACCTTTTCATTTGGAGCCCATTCAGAGTATATCTCTTTATATTCTGATATATTCTCTAATATTTCTGTTGATGGTGTTCCTGGATAAGCTGCTGCTACAGTTCCTCCTGCCTCGTAAAATCCTCTAGCAATAGCCTCATTACCTGTCATAAGCTTTTTCATTTATATTCCTCCTTCATTCTTGAGCAGTATTTTATGTTTACATTTAAATTCATACTTTTTATTACTTTATAGACAAATCAATTTCATTTTAGACTTATACAGAAGAATTACAAATATATCCCGGAGTGTAAGTCTAACCTTGAATCTGCTTATCTATACAGATAACCAAATAAGAAAGTTGACTTATTCGGAGAGACATAATACCAATTTGAGGATAGATTTAAATATTTTTTATTAGTCTTAGCGAAGGATTTATGAAAGACTTAGAATCTTAGATTGTCTGAGCGTCAGCGAGTTATCGAAGATTCTTAGTTTTTCGTAAATCCTGAGCTTTAGACTTCTTAAAAGTATTTGACCTACTGAAAATTGGTATTATGTCTCAGAGGATAAGTCGACTTTCGTCATTGCTTATCTATATGCTTTTGCAGCTACATCTTTCAATTTAGTTTTTTGTGGTTTCTTTTTTGCAAATGCTAATATTAATCCTAGTGCCATAGACAACGCTGCTGCAACTAATACTCTATATTCAGGTGGCACTAAAAAGGTTATTGTATGTGCTGGTATCCAAAATATTGGAATTGTTTTCAATATAACAAAAGAAACAAAGCCGTCCCATTGAACCTTTCTAACTACATCGATAGCGGTTATTTTCTTATTACTTCCTTCATATTTTAAATCTAAATATGTGTCAGTAATTCTGTGGAATGCCATCATAGTTGGAGCAAACGTCATGTTCATTATTGAACTAACGAAAAATGCAAAAGCAAACTTTGAGCCTTTACCTGGAAGCATCCCTTTAGCTATAGCAGCATTTACACCTGAACCAAAAATATCAAATACCAGAACAATGACCATTCCTAAGAATCCCCAAATCAACACTCTATAGAAAACTCCTTTTGGAATATTCCATTCTCCTGATACAATTCTTATAGCTAAGAGTTCTCCCATTGTTGCTAGTATTCCAAATTTAACAAACCCGCCTAAGTAGGGATGCCCCGTTGTAAATTGCATAAATGCAGCGTGCGTTACTGGCACAACCAATATTGCTATTAGCATCAGTAAAACTAAAGTCCACATAATATCTCCTTTTTTCACTGACAACCCTCCTTATAAACAGAATTCTTGACTTCAGATGGAGTTTTAACTCCACCTGATGCTTGGAAATCTTGTATCCTATTTCATCTCACTTAATACTTCATCTAGTCTTTTTATAAATTTTTCAGTTTGTCCGATTGTTCCTGTACTTACTCTAAGCCAGTTATCCCAGCCCCATAGGTATCCTGGTCTGATTATTATTCCCTTCTTAAGTAAAGCATTGAATACTATTCTTGAATCTTCATTCACATTAACAAAAACAAAGTTAGCATTTGATCTTATATATTCAAAATTATTATCTTCGAAATACTTCTCCATCATATCTAATGATTCATAATTTAATTTGACAGTCTTGTCTATATGCTCTTGATCCTCTAAAGCTGCAACAGCTGCTACTTGCGCAAGTCTATTTACACTGAAGGTTAACTTTATTTTATTAATTGCAGCTGAAATTTCTTTTGAAGTTAGTAGATATCCTACTCTAACTGCTGCTATTCCCGATACTTTAGAGAAGGTTCTTAGAATAATAGTGTTAGGTCTGTTTCTTAATATTTCTAAGCTTTCTGGATAATCTGGATTCTTTATAGCATAATCATAGTAGGCTTCGTCTAAGACTATAACAATATCTTGAGGTGCATTTTTTATTAAATAATCAATATCCTCTTTTGGCATTATGTTTCCTGTTGGGTTATTAGGATTACATACAAATATCATTTTTGTATTATCATTTATCCTTTGAATAAAGGCTTCAAAGTCATGTTTATAATTTTTTAGAGGAATCTTTACTGCCACACCACCCATAAAGCACACTTCAGTCGAATATTTATCAAAGCTTGGGTCAGCCATTATTGCTTCGTCTCCAGGGTTTATAAATACTTCTGCAATCATTTTCAAAAGTTCTTCCCCACCATTACCTACAACTATATTTTCAGTAGATAAGTTGTACTTTTTCGCTAATTTCTCTTTTAAAACAGTTACATTAGCTTCAGGATACAGATGTATATTTTCTACTTCCTTTCTAATGGCTTCCATTGCTTTTGGTGATGGCCCTATTGGATTTTCATTAGAAGCTAGTTTTTCAATTTCCTCTATCCCAAGTTCTCTCTTCAATTCCTCAATTGGTTTACCAGGAACATATGGTTTAACTGTAGCAACTTCATTTTTAAACAATGCTTTTTGCATAAAATTTCCCCCTTTTATTAAACAGTTAACAACTCATAAACAAGATTAATCCCTATTTGAAAATTTAACTCTATCCTAAATTGTATTCATGCGGCTGTTCTTCACCTTTAATAACTCTAAGAGCTCCAAAAGCAAGAGCCTCCAATTCATTTTCTCCTGGTACAATTTCTACAGGAGCTATAAATTTAACTCGTTTCTTTATCCACTCTGTCATTATTTTTGAGTAAGCGATTCCTCCTGTAATTATAACTGCATCCACTTCTCCTTCTACTACAGTTGCAAGTTCACCTATACTTTTTCCTACTTGGTATGCCATAGCTTCATATACTAGTCTTGCATTTTCATCTCCGTTTTCTATTCTTTTTTCCACTTCTAGGGCACTATTTGTTCCTAAGTACGATACTAGTCCCCCTTGTCCCCTAAGTTTCTTCTTTATTGTATTTTTCTCCTCTATGTAACACATCTCCATTAGTGCTCTACAAGGAACTCTTCCTGATCTTTCAGGTGAGAATGGTCCTTCATCATCTGAAACAATATCTACCATCTTCCCTTTCTTATGAACACTTATAGATATTCCTCCGCCTAAGTGAGCAATTACAAAATTACACTCCTCATAAGCTTTATGTAGTTTTCCTGCAACTTTTATAGCAACAGCTCTCATATTTAGTGCATGCGAGAAACTTTCTCTTTTTATATCAGCTATACCTGATATTCTTGCTATATCTTCTAATTCATCTACAGCCACGGAGTCATATATAAAAGCTGGTATATTTAATGGGCTTGCTATTGCATTTGCAATTATTCCCCCTAAATTAGAGGCATGCTCCGACAACGGCCTATTAGCTAATCTTTCTATCATTGCTTCATTTACTCTATAAGCCCCTGATTTTACTGGTGGTAGCATTCCCCCTCTTCCCACAACTGCTGATAACTCTTTGACATCAAAATTCATTTCTTGTAAAAAATCCATTATAGCCTTATGTCTCATTTCATATTGGTCAGTAATATTTTTGTATTTTGCTATTTCTTCATTGGAATGTTCAATATTTTTCTTAAACAATTCCTTAGCTTCTTCATATACAGCAATCTTAGTAGAAGTGGAACCAGGATTAATGGCTAGTACTTTATGCATCACTCATCCCCCAATACATTTCATTTTTTTGAAAATTATATTCAATTTTATTTTTAGCAAATTTTGTGCCAAGAACAAAATTTTACCTGTATCTCTTTACTACCTTACTCTATTATCTAATAAAATTATATCTTCAAATTTACTAATTATAGAGCAATGGCCCTTTATATCTCTCTTAATTAAGTCTCTTTAAAGTAAAATTTCAATAAATCCCCCCAACTTATCTCCTGTTTAAATCATATAAGTATGATTTTGTAGGTTAAATGGTACTAATGCTATGTACCATTTAACCCATTTATCCGATGACTACCCGCTCTAATACTCCCTCTTCTCAAAGAGGGAGTAAAGAGCGGCTACGTCCCTGGATTGGTTCAACTAAGAATCAGGTGTGGTTAAAACCCCATCTGATTCAAGTTTCACTTTATTAATTTTACTTCTGTTTATATTTTCATAGAATTAGTGGTATACTAAATAATAATTATTATAAATTGAGGATATAAATATGAATTACATAGTATTTGATTTAGAATTCAACCAAGGTTATGATTTTAAAAAAGAAGACAAAAGCGTATCTAATCCTAAATGCCCTTTTGAAATAATTCAGATTGGTGCGATAAAGCTTGATGAAAATTTAAAATTCATCTCAACTTTTGATAGATTAGTAAAACCTGAAATATATACAGAAATTAATCCTTTTGTAAAGCAAATTACTGGTATAACAATAGAATCCCTAATCACAAAAGACTCCTTTAAAATTGTATTTGATGAATTCATACAGTTTATCAGTGGAGATAAGAGTATTCTATGTGTATGGGGAGCGGCAGATATTAAAGAGTTATTTAGAAATGTAAGCTATCATTCTTTAGATACCTCTTTAATACCTAAAGAATATATTAATGTTCAACGTTATGCATCGAAATATCTTAATTATCTTAAGGGTACTAACGTTGGACTAAGTGTTGCAGTGGAATTATTTGGTGTTCCTATAAAAAATGAATTTCATAATGCACTTAATGATGCTTATTACACAGCAGAAGTTTTCAATAGAATTTTTAATAGAAAAATTAAAACTGAAATATATAATTTTGAAAAAGAAAATAATAGAAATAGGCAGAGTAATAATAAGAAGCAAATCGATATCGATAAGCTATTTAAGCAATTTGAAAAGATGTATAATAGGGAAATGACTGAGGAAGAAAAGTCAATAATTAAACTTGCTTATATGATGGGAAAAACGAATCAATTTCAAAATACTAAAGAGGATACTTAATTTTATTAAATATCCTCTTTAATATTTTTATTTTGACTTAATATCTATGTTCACTATAACTCTCTTCTAAATATTTAATTATTTTAATACCAAGTTCTGTAATAACAGTTCCCCCTCTCCCTGGAAAAACCTTTACAATAGAAAGTTTTTCAAGATTAAGTAATATAGCTCTTATCTCCTGCTCACTTAAAAATATATCCTTCTCTAGTGCTATTTTATTTAGTGTTCTTCTACCAATTCTACTTTTATTAACATAACACTTTCTTAATTCTTCCAAAATAAATATGTATTTTTCTACTTTGTCCTTAGCCATTTGCAAAAGGTCATCTAAAGTTTTCTTTTCGTGCATAGTTAACATCTTACCATAAAAATCTTCCGAATCATGTGTATCTTCCTCATCATCAAAAGGTATATCTGATACATCTACTTCTTTTAGACCTAAGTTAGCAAAATACTCAACATAGTTTTTAAGTTCCCTAATATTTCCTTTCCAACTATGCTTTACCAATGCATCTCTAGCAGCAGTTGTTAATTCAAAATCGCAATCAAATTTTTCTTTTAGCCTATCAATTAATAACAATACATCTTCCTTGCGGACTCTTAGTGGTGGTAATTTTAACGGTAGTACCTTTAATCTATAGTATAAGTCTTCTCTAAATTCACCATTCTTAACCATTTCCTTTAAGTTTCTATTAGTTGCAACAATTACCCTTATGTCTACTTTAATTATTCTATCTCCACCTACTCTCATAACTTCTCTCTCTTGAAGTACCCTCAAAAATCTCATTTGTAGATTTAAAGGCATTTCTCCAATTTCATCAAGAAATAGGGTTCCATTATGAGCCAGTTCAAAAAGCCCTACTTTGCCACCTTTTCTCGCCCCTGTAAAAGCTCCCTCTTCATATCCAAATAATTCACTTTCTAGTAAACTCTCTGGCAGTGCACCACAATTCACTGCTACAAATTGATATTTTTTTCTTTTAGAGTTATTGTGTATCGCCTGCGCAAATAGTTCTTTTCCAGTTCCACTCTCACCAGTTATTAGAATAGAAGAATCCGACTTTGCCATTCTTTTTGCAATATCCTTACATTTATTTATTTCTTCACTTTCTCCTAATATATCTGAAAAACTATATCTAGCTATATGCCCCTTACCAATAAGTTGCTCCCTTAGTTTATGCTGTTTTCTTTCTATATCACTAAACTTTTTTACAATAGCAACTGCACCGTATAACTTGCTAGAATGAATTATGGGATCAACTGATACTACTACATCATAGCCATTTACCTTTATTAATTTTTCTTTTACTGGTTCCAAGTTCTTAAGAACATGTTGAAAAGGAATGTATGGAAGAATATGCTGACTCTGTTTACCTATAATTTCGTATTTTTTATACCCTAGAATGTTTTCTGACCCCTCGCTATATGTAGAAATCTTTCCTTCCCCATTGACGCCTATTATACCATCATCTAAAACCTGCAGTAAAATATCCAATTCACTTTCAAATCGATTTGTCTGTCCAATTATTTTAGATAATCCAAAATTTGTAGTTACAATCTCCTTGTAACTTTTTCTAATATTCTGTCTTTGAAGAATATTAATTAGGCCAAGTTTTGCTCCGATATCCATTATAGTACTTATATCCAGAAGACTATTTCCAATACCTATAATTTCACTAGATAGATTACTTTCGTACCTTACCTCTTCTAAAACTATTAAACTTCTTCCTTTTATATGAACATAAGAATCTGTAGAGGCTGGTGTTAACTCTACATGCCTTGCTCCAAGTTGGTATATTACAGAAACCATTTGAGCAGCCATTTCTTCGCTTTTATCTAATAAGACAGCTTCTGTACCTTCCTGGATACTCATTATTTTTTCTAATCCCTCTTTAGAAATTGTTCTATTTACAATAATTATCTCACACTTTTTTTCTATGTAAGGTTTAAGCATTTTAAATGCATTATAGGATGGAATTAATACTAAATCTGCTTTTATTCCCTTCTTAATGTCTCCATCACCTATGCAAAACTTGTCCACTAAAATATTATCTGAAAATAAACTAGTAATTTGTTTCTGATAGGCATCTATAGTTGATTGGCTATAACTTATAATAGCTAATCTCTTCCTCATTTATTTCACCTTCTTTAAAAGCATAACTATAAGAGAATTATATCACATATTTCATTATAATAATTACTACCATATATGTATTCTCACTCCATATTAAAGTAAAAAATTATTTAATAAATCCTTATAATATTTATCCGATGACTACCCGCTCTAATACTTCCTGTTTTTTAAACAGTACGTTTCGAGCGGTTACGTCCCTGGATTAGTTCAACTAAGAATCAGGTGGGGTTAAAACCCCGTCTGATTCAAGTTTCACTTTATCTGTGAGTTTACTAACAAATTAAATTAAAATAAAAAGCAAGGATTTTTCTATGATAAAAATCACTTGCTAGATTTAACCTCAGATAGTAAATCCTTTGGTATGCTATTCTTCACATACTTAGAAATACATTTTGGTATTTCTATTTTACTTTTTAAAATTACATAGGTGATTTTAGACCTTACTTTCTACTAAACAGCGTGAGGTTGTCAAATTTCTCTTTATTTTCTTGAACAACTTCTATAAACATTTCTGCAATATTCGGATCAAATTGAGTACCTATGCATTTTCTAATCTCTACTATAGCATCATCATAGCTTTTTCTAGGGCTATATGGTCTATTAGAAGTCATTGCATCAAAACTATCTACTACAGTTAATACTCTTGAAAGATATGGAATCTCCTTACCTTGTAATTGCGATGGATATCCTTTTCCATCATATCTCTCATGATGATATAAAATCAGTGGAATTACTTGTTTTAATGATTCTACAGGTTTTATAAGATCAACTCCATTAACCGGATGTTGCTTCAATATCTCCCATTCTTCATTAGTTAAGCGCATTTTCTTATTAAGTATTTCTTTAGAAATATTTATTTTTCCTATATCATGTAAATATGCTCCATATTTTAATATTTTCTTTTGTTCAAGGTTAAGATTTAATTTATTTGCTAACAGTTTAGCAAACATTACAACTCTTTCAACATGCCCATAGGTATATCTATCCTTTGTATTTATCACACTGATTAATGTTTTTATCGAAGTAATTAAATCTATATGTTCTTCTTCAATGTCCTTTTTTAATTCTTCTAAGATAGAATAATAAGTTTCTACTCTGTTTTTATTAAAAAATTTAGCCCTATATAATGCATCATCAGCACTATTTATCAACTCTATTTCATTTTTCGCTTTACTCGGAAAAGTAGATATACCTAATGATATGGTAATTCTTCCATTTGGTTGATTTTCTTCTCCTTCAAACTTCCACTTTTCTACCTCTGATCTAAGTCTCTCGGCTACATGAATTGAATCACTTTCCTCAGTGTTTGGTAATATAACTACAAATTCTTCTCCGCCATATCTAGCAACTACATCTCCGTTTCTTGTATTACTCTTTAATATGTAGGCTATTTTTCTTAAGATTTCATCACCTTTCTGATGCCCATTAAGATCATTATAATGTTTAAAATAATCAATATCAGTTAATATTAACGAAACAGGAGATTTTAACTCTTCAGCCTCATTAACTGCTCTTTTTAAGGCATCCTGAAAAAATCTATGATTATAAACCTGTGTTAATCCATCAATGTTTGCTAAATTAGCTAAGTTCTCAGTATACTCATTTTCTATCTTAACGTAGTATCCTAACAGCCAAGATGTTAGAACGAAAACCCCACATAAAATAAGATCATTTTCGAAATAACGATTAATAACTTGGTCTCTTGCATAAATCAGATCTATCGTTAATACTATTATCGATGATATAGAGGCTACTATAATTCCATGTCTTATTTTTGATTGAATGGTTGATGTTATTATAATAAACAAAAACAATAATTTGTATTGACTTTCGTGAGCTCCAGACAAAACAACTAAAACTGTAAATATTAAAATAAATATAAAATCCTCAATTACTTGTACAACTCTCATGTTCTTTAGCTTAGCTCTTTGCATTGAGAAAGTTATCCACATAACATAAATTAATACCAATACACACACTGACATTCCTATTGGAAATACATTAAAAAACTCATCATTCTGATTTTTATAGAACTTCTTATTACTAAAAAAGAAATTAAAAACTATAATCCCACAAAACAATAGCGAAGCTAATTTTACAACTGATATAATCTCATATACTCTTCTTTGTCTGCTACTTATTATTTCATTCATATTTAAACACCTTTTATATGTTTCTCATAAGTAAATATAAAGGTCGAAAAATCGACCTTTATGTTACTCTTCTCTTAGACACTTTGGTTCTTCAGGTTGATAAAATCCCCATGTACATGCAGAAGCTGAAGTTGAAAGCGCAAAGAATGTACATAATGACGCTGCTAATACCATAATTCCCTTTAGTGCTTGAATTTTAAAGTTTTTCATTATTTCCCCTCCAATATCTTTGTGATTTTTTCAAAAAAAGCATCTATATTTAATAACACTAGATACCCTTTCGGTGTAAGTGTTAACACCTGCCATAGAACACCTAAACAAATGCACATAGCAATTGATAGATAGTACTCAATTCTTAAAATAAAATAACTAGCTAACAATGTTACAAATAAAATAATAAACACGTTAAGTGTAAACATCGCCTTTTTTTTCATACGTTGTCTAGTTTCTTCTTTAACTATAGGTTTTTCTAGGCTATCAACTGGTGCATATTTATAAATAGTGTAATATGCAAACAGAAAAATAACTACTCCCATAAAAATAATCCACCTGAGGTAGTTGAAATCATAAGTATCTTTTACAAACAATGCTAGTCCAACTGATACAATTGCTCCTATCAGTGCACAGCGATTAGGAGAACTAGAATGAGCCCCTCCCGAATATTTCCTTAATATACTAATGATAAAAGAAATAATTATAGCTTTTAATGGAACATTGAATATTATGCCCAATAACATAACCATAAAAATGCACCATATCGTTTGAATAAAATTAAAAGCTCCATAAGCAATTATCTCTTCCTGATCCTTATTTAATTTTAATGTAGTAGAAACCTTAAATGCCAAATTATTTGATATCTTCTCTATTAAAAACATTCACAGCAACCTTTCGTAAATGTAAATTTCTATACCATATTAAAAATATGATTAAACCAAATAATAGTAATGATGGAATTCCATATACAACTTTTAAAAAAGCATTTTTAAACATAGGTTCAATATTAATTTTTAATATGTTTGTTAGAACAAAAACGTTAAGCCACTCACAAATAAAGAGTAGGGTTGCCGAAGTTAATCCAGCAGATATAGCTTTAATAGTGTCGATTTTATTTAAAAAACCAGTTATTAAAACGTAAATTATAAGGAGTATTACTGTATGTACTCCAAAGTGAATTGGAAGCATTCTTACTAGATAAGTTGCCATTGCTAGCAATATACTAGATATACAAAAATCTTTTTTATTAATATTCTTAGATGAAAAGGCATATCCTGCTAAAATAAGCATAAATGCTTCAGGAATAAGCCTTAAAAAGAATTCTAATACTGATAAATTTAACATGATTTACCTCGCATAATATATGTCTAATTATTTCAATCTTATCCAATTATATCACTAATTTTTCATAAGGTGAACATATAAATGTAAAAATGACATATATATTCCATTAAATCTATACTAAAACATCGAATTTTATAATAACTAATATTTTAATGTAAAATATTTTTCATGTTTCAAATCTCATTGACGCATATTTCAAAATACCAATAAAACCTTAGTTAACATACTGAAGGGAGAATACTACATTTTAGAATTCTCCCTCTATAAAGTGATATATTAATATGTTTCATAGAAAACAATGTCATCTAACGGCTTTCTAGCTTTATCATGTCTATCTGATGATGCGGCCTCTCCTACCGCATATCCTATTGCTAATATGTTAATAGGCTCTATATTATCTGGTAAGTTAAATTCCTTTTTTATAACTGCAGGATCAAAATAGCATATCCACACAGTCCCAAGATCTAATTCTGTCGCCTGAAGCATCATGTGGTCAGTAACAATACTTACATCTATATCTGATATATCTTTTTTATCAAAAGGTCTTTTCCAGGCTGCATCATGATCTACACATACTATTATTGCCAGAGGAGCACCGTACACATTAGCTCCCTTATTAAGTTTCTCTAGCCCTTCTTTTTCTTTAATCACAATAAGCCTCTGTGGTTGGGTATTGGCTCCTGTAGGAGCAATTCTACCTGCCTCAAGTATTTTCATTAGTTTTTCCTCTTCTACCTTTTTTGTTTCATACTTGCGTACCGAATAACGTCTTTTTGCTAATTCTAAAAAATCCATGTTTCTTCTCCCTCTCTTTATTTCTTTTCCTGAAAACTAAAGCGTAATAGAATTTTATTTACAATTATATCATAAATTCACCATCTTTCCAGTGCATTCCTTAATCTCTATAACTTATCCCTTTCTTATCCTTATATATGAGATATCAAGTGATTCTTAGGTTCAGATGGAGGTGTTAGCAATGGTAGCGATCGGATAAAACTTAAATTTAGATGCTATTGAAACATCGTCTTGTTCCAGTTTTACTTTGCAAACTAGTTTTTATACATTAAATTAAATTAGCAAACATATAATAATTTCATGGAATATGGTTATGTTTTGATAACCTTGTCCATAATAATAAAGTGAAGTTACTAGCAGAAAGGATGTTAACATTGAAAACAGATGTAAAAAAAGTGATTATAACTCTGATTACTCTATGGCTTTATCTAATTAATATAAACTACGTACATATTTATAAAAACATCATAGAAACATATAACGCCAATTTTATAACATCAAAAAAACTAATAATCGATAAAAAACAAGCAGCAAATTCTAAAACTAAAGACGAAATTAAAAAAGATGGCGTAGCACCAATTAAACAGGATTCAGCACCTAATACTAAATCTGCTGAAATTCAAAAAACTAATATGACTCAAAATAAAGATCAATCACTCCCGAATAAAGATTTGCAAGAAAAACAACTATCGCGAGGAGGTAGCCTAAATACTGAAATTGATCTTACACTAACCTTTTACTCCAGTCTTCCTGAGGAAAATGGAGGGTTTAACGGCATAAATTGTATTGGCCAAAAGTTGACGCCTGGAACAGTTGCAAACAATGTGTTACCACTTGGAACAAAGATTCATACTAATGAATTTGGTGTTCTAACTGTTGCAGATAAAGGTGGTAATAATTTTAATACAATTCATAGGCTAGATGTTTTTATTCCTAAAAAGAGTGGCGAAAGTAATAGTGATTATAAAAAAAGAGTTAACAAAATGGGAATAGTGAAAATAAAGGGTTCTATTCTTAACTAACATATTGTATCCTAATCTAAATATATCAGTTATACATAATAACTTATTATAGATCATATAACTAAAATGAATAATATTGTTTCTGTAATCAAATAATATTATATATAGCAAAACTAAGAGTTATATAGACTTTTGACATCATCCAATTCTTAGTTTAATGTGTACACTAGCTTTATTACGCCTATTCAAAATAACAACTAATAATAATTATTTACAAATAATAAAGTTGGTGTTATAATATTAATCATAGGAATTATTTACCGATAATTTCATGGTAAATAACATATAAATATAATAAAACTGGAGGTATTTTATTATTATGAAAAAAGTTGATATATATACAAGTAATACATGTGGATATTGTCATGCTGCAATGGACTATTTTAATGAAAATAATGTTGAATTTAGTGAGCACAATATTTCAGAAAATACTGAAGCTAGAAAAGAGCTTATGAAAAAAGGATATAGATCTGTTCCTCTTATCGTAATAGACGGAGAAGAAATACTAGGATTTGATAAAGAAAAAGTTTCCTCATTGTTAGGAATATAGTTATATAATTCTAAATGAGTGTTCCACTAAGCAATGCTTACGTATATAATTACGTAGGCATTTATTATTTTAAGTATCAATACGACAACATATATCATATTATATAGGATACATGAAATTTTAATGATTATTTCATATTCTTAAAACAATTCTTGAAAGGAGTTATTATGGATAAAAAGATATATGAGCAATATATCAAAAATTTTGATGTGAATCTACTAGATTGTAAGCTCCTGGGTAAAGGTCATAACGGTGTTGTTTATTTATTGCCTGATGGTAAAGTAATTAAAATTTGTTTTGAGGTTGAGAGCTGCAAAAAAGAATATTTCATTCTTAACAAAATAAATAACAATAAATACTTCCCTCGAGTTTATGGTATGTCAGGAAACTATATGATAAGAGACTATGTTGATGGTATAATATTAAGAGACTATGTAAAGTGCTATGGTTTAAGCAGAGATTTAGCAATAAAGATTATACATTTATTAGAAGAATTTAAAAAACTAAAGTTTTTAAAAGAAGATATAAGATGTAAGGATATTTTAATTCAACCAGATGGTTCCTTAATGGTAATAGATCCCAAAAAATTTTATTCAAAAAAGAGAGACTTTCCTAGACACTTGACTAAAGGTCTGTATAAGCTTGGTGTACTGGAATTCTTCCTCTCAGTAGTTAAAGAGGAGAGACCAAAACTTTATAAACAGTGGAACATAAAGTTAAGTCAGTATATAAATGAATTAGAAGAAGAACGTAGTTAGAGAGGGAGCGTATGTATGTTACAATTGACACCTATAAATATAAATAGCATTATGAGACCAAAAACTAATAAAAATGGTAAAATTAAACCCTATTTCTATATAATCAACTACTCTAAGGATGAAAAAAACCTATGTACCTTGGAAATGAAGTGTCTTTTTAATAAAGTACCAAAGACAAAACACTTTTTTTCTTTTCACTATGTGAAACCATCAAGAAGCCCTTTTATAAAACAATGTATATCTATAATATATACAGGTAGTACGCTAAATGATATACTTCATAAAATCACAGCTGATAACTTATCCTACGAAAATTTCAAGGTTTCCTATATCAATTATGAGAACGAAAACCTTGGTCATGATGAAAGACGTAAAGTTGAGTATTCGGTTGGAATGAAGATAAATGGAGAAGCAGAGATGAATAATCCTGAGGTCTTGCTAGGTATAACAAAATTACAAGATAAATGGATATTTGGCGAGTATGAAGTTAATGAGCTACCCTCTGATTTTCATAATAAAAAACCATTCTCATACTCAAATGCATTAGGAGTGCGTGTTGCAAGGTCAATTATAAATATTGCTGTATCTAATAATTTAAAATATAATATTATAGATCCTTGTTGTGGAATCGGAACAGTTGTTTTAGAAGGACTTTATCAAGGAGTTGACATTAGGGGTTATGAGATAAACCCAATGATTGCAGCAAATGCTAAAAAAAATCTTCAATATTTCGGTTACGAAAATGCTATAACTACTGGTGACATGCATACTATAGAAGATAAATTTGATGTATCCATTGTAGATATACCTTATGGTTTATTTTCGCCTACAACTCTTAAAGAACAAGTTGATATTATAAGAACTGCTCGCAGAATATCTGATAAAATGGTTATCATTACTTTTGAGGATATGGATGCTCATATTACGCAGTCTGGATTTCGTATTGTTGATCGATGTGATGTTTCTAAGGGAAAATTCAAAAGATACATAACTATATGTAAGTAAAGGAGTTTATAGTTTTTATGAAAAAAATTTTTTTAGATACAGAAACCACCGGTATTGAGCCAGGTGAAGTGATACAGCTTACTTACTGTGTCTGTGATACAAATTCAGATGGAGTTGAAAAAGTTTGTTTTTCAAAAAACTTCTTTTTTGCTGTTGAATATGTTGAACCTTCTGCCCAATCAGTACACGGTTTTGATGTGAAGAAATTGAGGATTTTGTCTAATGGACAAACTTTTAGAGATGTTGCAAAAGAGATTGCTACAGATTTAAAAGATGGAATTTTCATTGCTCATAATGTAAGTTTCGATAAAAAGTTTCTTATCGCCGAATTTGGTAGGTTAAGTGGAGTTAACTGGGCTCCATCCGAGTATTTTTGCACCATGGAATACTTTAAACCTATCGTGGGAGCAAAAACCAAAACTGGCAGACCTAAGTATCCTAGACTAGAGGAAACAATGGATTTCCTTCAAATAGATAAAAGCGTTGTACTTCAAGGAGCTAAAAGACTTTTTGGCTGCGAAGATGTAGACTTTCATGATGCTAGATACGATGTGGCAGGGCTGGTTTCTTGCTATTATAAAGCGCAAAAGCTAGGATATAAATTAGATATATAATTCTAATTTGAAGATTATTAATAATTAAGTCACTATTTCAAACAAACTATTGAATACCCTTAGTTTGTTTAAAGTAGTGGCTTAATTATTATATATTGTTGTTTCTAATCATCCAGTATTTATCCGATGACTACCCGCTTTAATACTCCCTGTTCTTTAAACAGTACGTTTCGAGCGGCTACGTCCCTGGATTGGTTCAACTAAGAATCAGGTGCGGTTAAAACCTCATCTGATTCAAGTTTCACTTTATTATTCTACTGAAATACTATATTTACAATTAAATTCTTCTTTCACCTTTAACTTTAGTACACCATCTTTTTCTATGAACTCACCTTCAAAATCTTCGAAATCAGCATGACCAAACCAAGGTTCTATACATACAAATGGTGCTCCTTCCGCTTTTGACCAAAGTCCAAGACATGGAAATCCCGAAAAGTTTACCGTTACACTTTTAGAGTTTTTAGTATTCTTAAGTGCAATCCTTTGTGACTTAAGATTGTTAAATACTAAGGCATCATTTTGAAATAAACTATTAGTTAAATGTATTTTATTTGTGTTGTTTAAAAAAGATTTCACTTCTCTTTTTAGTAGACCATCACTAGTAATAGGTATAATCCCTGTTGTTTCATTATTATCAAATTCAAAATAATAATCCTCAAAGTTTATTTCTAATGAATTAGCGTTCCCACTTTCTAAAGGACAATTAAATCCTGGATGAGCACCTATAGAAAAATATATATCTCTTGTGTCAACATTTTTTACAATATAACTTATATCAAGAGTATTACCTTTGAGACAATATTGTATATCCAACTCAAATTTGTACGGATACATATTTAATGTTTTCTCACTCCATGACAATCTTAATAAAACTTTTTCTTTACTGCTTTCAATAATACTGAAATCTAAATCCCTAGCAAATCCATGCTGATTTAAACTATATGTTTTATCATCAATTTTATATTTGTTATTTTTCACTTTACCTACAATTGGAAATAAAACTGGAGCGTGTCTTCCCCAAAACTTGGGATTACCATTCCATATATATTCTGTATTATCCTCTTTAGTCTTTATACTTGTTATCTCTGCACCATTTCTGTTCAAACTAACCATTAAAAATTCATTTTCCAATACTATATTCATGTCAAACATCCTCTCGCCTTAAATTTAACACTATAAGTTATATAAATAAATTAACTCTTCATATTATTCTTAGTTTCTGAACCTATATATAATGCAGCTGTTATGATTCCTATAATCCAGTGAATTCCGAAAACCGCTCCTCCAAAACCGTATATTTTTAATCTATCAAAATATTTCTTTGCGAAGGAATTAAATAATTCCTCTATCTCCTTTGGCTCCATATCATTTATTTGCTCTTCAGTAATATCTCTAAAATCAATATTTTTAAGTATACTTGAGAAGTTATCACCTACAGACTCTACAACTGAAGTAATAATTATCTCTACAATAGCTTCTTTGGTAGAAACATCTAAAATACTAAAATTTCTTTTCGCAATATCTTCAACTACATACCTAACTAGTTCCCTACCTTCATCATTTATATCTTTATTCTCCATAATTTTATCCAATAAAAGTAGTATACAATTATTCAATTCATCAACATTTACTAATTCGCCAATGTTTTTCCTTTTAACATCTTCATTAATCAGATTTTCTATATAATTATTTAAATTTACCCTAATAGCGTTGCTATTATAAAGCTTTAAGCTTAAATTTTGGGACATATCTACTATATAATCTTTTTCTATTCCTTTTGAAATAGTTCTAACTTCCTTTGACAGAATTAGAGTTTTAAAAATCCTATTTATTAGCTCCATATATTCTAGAGCAATGCTTTCTTTTTTTATCTCAATATTGTCTACTAAAGCTTTCTCTACAAAACTTAATTCATCTTTGAATCTATCTGCCAAATCCTCAAACTTATTAATAGATAAATGATGTAGATATTCTTCTATTCCAAAGTTTGCTAAATAGTTAATAGCACTATCTGCAACTTTTTCTACACTATCATTTAATACTTTGCTATTACTATCATCCTTAATAAGTATATCCATAAGCTCTAAAACTTCATTACGTTCAAGTCTAATATCCAATTCTCCAATATTACTCTCAAAAATTTCATTGTGAACGAAGTTTTCTAACAATTGGTTAAGTTCTTCCTTTTTAGTTCCTATAAAATCAGGGAATTTATAGTTAACTAGATTATGAACGATATCTGATATTATCTGATCCCCACCTAACATATTATAACCCATTATTTCGAAGAAGCCTAAACTCTCCTTTGTAGTAGTTATGGCTACTTCCGCTATAGCTCTCTGGTTATTAGATAATCCTTTTACAATAGACTTTACAGCATTATCTGTTATGTAGCTAAAGTTATTCTTTACTATTTTTACAAAAAAGCCGCCAAGCAGTTGATCTACTTTCTTATCAGGAGTTAGTTCCTTGGCAATCATATCCTCTAACATTGACAGGACCTTGTCTCTAGTATCTTCAGAGGTAACTTTGCTTATTATTATCTTACTTATAGCTTCTTTCCACTTTGTAAGTTTCGAAGGGCTAAGTACTTTATTAACAGTACTATTTGATAACTTATTATAATAATTACCTAATAATAAAATTAGTTTGTTTTTACTCTCTTCATCCTGTATATCAATGCTATCTATTATAGCTTTCATTTTGTTTCCGACTTGCTTTTCTATAGATAATAAATATTCATTTGGAATAGCTTCTGTTATTTTATTATTAGATCTTAAGAATTCATCTATCTTATTTCCTATACCTTCATCTGATGATTTAATTTTATTTAACATCATTTCTTCTGTTTTATCCTTAATTTCAGAAAAGTTCATATTGCAAAGATCAAATTTACTTAGTTCGTGTACTAAAGCATCTGAGATATTATGTTTATTATGAGCAATTAAATGTCTACTATAATTATGAGCCTTTCCACTAATGGTATCTAAATGTTTAGATAAAAAATCTCCTATAATCTTATATTCATCCTTTAAGATTATTTCATGAAGCTTATTGTATATATTGGATTTATTTTTATTAAATAATTCCTCTATACTACTTCTCTTTAACAATTCCTCTCCAACAAAAGAACTCATGGACTTTGCAAACTTAGGTTTCCTACTTATTATCACGCCTGGGGTAAATGGGATTTTAATTCCAAGTAGTTTTTTTTCTTTGTATGGTTTGAAAAGCATCGCTATTGCCTGCACGTTTGTAATCCATCCCACTATTCCATATACTATAACGCTTATTATTGTTGCCGTAACAATATTATACTGTGCAGTTGATTTGTTGAAAAAGTACATACCTATACCAGCAATAGCTCCAAGTAATGCACCAATTATCGTAATTGGTTTCATTTCCTTTCCCATGAATCCTTCAACCATATCTTGAAGTTCTTCATCCTTTAAGTTTCTTAGATTACTAGAAACTGCTTTTTTTATATTTCCCTTTAGAATAGTATCTAAATTATTTTTCAATAAAACTTTAGTAGACTTTGTTACATTCTCACTCAAATTTTCTATATTATTTATTTTATCATAGACATTTTTAAGCTCAATATTTTTAGAACTTCTTAGCAGTTTATCCGTTTTACTTAATAGAATGTTTTTAAATTTATCAAATAAATTTTTTCTAAGATTATCATCCATAACATTGCTCAAAGTCAATGAATCCATAGAATTATTCAGTTCTCCACATATCAAAGTTCTTATAGTATTCTCATTATTTTTTACCCTATCAATTATTATACTCTTAATATAACTGGTGCCTTTAGATAATTCTTCCTTTCTTATTAAATTCTCTAAACTTAAAGTATTAATATTTTTTAAACTTTGCGTAAGTTCCTTGGTCACTATGCTAGTCATATTTTCTGTATAAATAAATTGATTTTTTATTACATTGATCATTATTTCTTTTATATGACTCTCAAACAGTTCAGGTAAGTTTATAGTTGCAATATCCTTTATCTTCTTATTTAAAAATTCATTAAAATAATCACTTGGAAGGTTATCCGCAAACTTAATAAGATTTTCAGTTATGTACCCAGCAAGGGTTTCTCCACTAACTATATTGTTGTTCTGTAGTATTCTAAATATAGTGGATATCTTTTCTTCTTTGAGATACTCAATAATTATAACTGATACATCCTTGCTGATTGAGTCTAGGTCAGCATTATTATCTAAGTAATCAGTTATCTTTGATACTATCTCAAATTTTTCTGCTGCACCATCTAAAAATTTACCCTTAATTGCTTTTAAAGCATTTCTCTTAAAGTCGTCATCTATTGAATGAATTGTATCTTCTATAGCATCTTCTACTAAGCGTTCTATGTCACCTTTATTACCTTCTATCCATATTATTAATTCTTTAACTAAATATTGAAGCTTATCTTTGAAAAATTCCTCTACATTCTCTTTTAAACTACTTGAAAATAAACTTAAAACGGGTTTATCACACTCATTTAAGATGTTTAATAATTCTTCACTTAAATTACTTATAAGCGCTTTGCCATCACTAGATTGTAAGAACTCCTTAGTTTTATCTTTTAAATCTTCCCATAAACTTACACTCTCATTAAGATGCACAAAATCAACAATTTTCTTCTCTAATAACTCTTGTTCTAGTACTTTTAATATCTTATTTATTTCTAATGCTTCAAAAGTGCTCTCCAAAACTTTATCTATATCAGCATTAAAGCTACTCTTCAAATCTATATGAAAATCTTTTATTTCTTCTTCAAAACTTTTACTTATATTTTCTATAAGTCTATTTCCAAAAAATCCACCAAAAGTTAAAGAATGATTTTCATTATAGAAATCAGCTATAGTTTTTTCTACAAAATCATTATTATTTAATGTATCTAAAACACAGGTAACTAATTGTCCACTTAAATGCTGTGCTTGTTTCTCACTTACTATATCTCTTAAAAAAATATTCTTAGAAGTGCTTTCAAATACAACAAGCAGCTTATCATTAACAAGACCCTTTACATATTCATCCATTCTATTTATTGTTTTATCAAAACCTTCAAGTTCACCTAAGGACTTGTTAGATACATTTTCGTAAATATGTATGTTTAGTAAATCCTCTACCATTTTTTTAATACTGTCTTTAAATGACTCCTTAGATAAGTCGTTACTTAAAGTTTCAGGATTTATTATTTCCCTTTCTACTAAGTCACTTACGTTATGAATAAATTCTTCTCTAGTTTTTACAATTATTCCGCCAACCTTGAGATTACCTATTCCGTATTCTCGAAAAATCATTTTAATAGCAATTGCATTTGTTATATATCCTGTTATTGAACCAGTCAATATTTCTTTTATTAAATCAAACTGCATATAGTCCTCCTTGTAGTAATTAATCTAAAATTCAGCAAAAAAAGCCTCACCTTAGTATGAGGTGAGTTCTTATATTATAAGAGTATTCTATTTATTAATCATTGTCAATTCATTTCAGCCCTATTTTTTCTTTTTTCCAACGGCAGCAAGATATACAATAAACTCTTCATTTCCATCTAACCCTAGTACTTCATCAATCATCTTTTGATCATATATCCCTATGGCACAAGTTCCTGAATTGATAGACTCGCTAGATAAATAAAGATTTTGGCATACATGTCCAATATCTATCAGAATCTTTTTATGAGCCGTTGTATCAAATTTCCATTCAGATCTATAAGGAGTTGTACTCCATGCAAATATTACCGAAGCCTTTTTAGCAAAGTTTGCTACGAAGGGCTGATCTAGTGTAATCTCATCAACTTTATTGTTTATTCCTTCTAACTCAAACATGACTAACAACTTATGTTCTATTGGAAGATACCTGTACACGCCTTTTTTTATTCCTTCTACATTAAGTATAAATAGATAAGTTTCAAAAGTATGTGTTGCACCACTACAAGGTACTGTTCTAAGAGTAAGTCCAGCATTATTCACGCTAGTAATTCCTTGAGTAGCCCACAGCAAATATGATAATTCTTCGATGCTAAGTGCTTCCTCACTGTATAGTCTTGTACTTCTTCTTTGTTTTATGCACTGATAAATATTTTGATTTTTAGCAATGTCCTCATTTACTTTTGGAAGTTCAATTGTTTTACAATTACTGTCGTAAGGTTTAATATTTATTGGCTCAGAAACGCCTTTCATTTTATCAGTCTTTATGTTTTTGAATTCATTAAAATTAGACTTTAGAAATGCTCTTTCTTTTTCATATCTTATCATAATTGATACTCTCCTTTATTATTACTATCTATAGCATATATCAATTATAATAAAGATATCTGTAACCTATGTTACAAACTTTTATCTTGTATAAGAAAAATTCACATTATAATTCTTTTAAGTCCTCCTAAAAGATTTTACTTTAAAGAAGCTTAAAGAGAGCTAAATGTGATTTTATCTCTAGATAAATTTGTTGCATTATTTAAGTATCCCAAACTTATTAATGTCTATAGATGTAACCACCTCAAACACAACACCTTTGTATACTTCTTCCCATTTATTCTGCTGCCAAAAAGAATTATATTTAGCTCTAACCATATCGCCAATACCTATTGGATCAGCTCCTACTTGCTGAGTATATTTCAATAATTTCATACATTCATTTTCTAATTCCTTAGCCATTGATTTCTCGTACTTTTCTTGAACTTCTTTCTTATCTATATGATCGTATTCACGTTCTTCATAGTCACCTTTAAATTTAAGAGATATTTCTACTACTGGTGTATCGTCCTCAAGCCTTACACTTATTTTCTTTTTTGGTTTATGTAATAGCACTGCAGCACCATTCTTCCCTGATCTATCATTTTCAGGAGGACCAACTGATTTGAAGATATATTCTGTGTAATCCATCTCTCCTTTTATTGCAAGTAACAATGACGTTTGGCTTTGATTGATTTTTCCTACATACTTGTCACCTGAAAATAATGCTGTACCATTAACTTTTACTCCCTTTCCATTTTCACTTTCTATTGCAACTATAGGCGTTATAGGATCTATTCCTGGTGCGAAGGCATTAACTGTAAAATCATATACTGTTGTTTTAGGGCACATAGAAAACTTAGAATTGTTTTCAATTAATTGGTTTAGATAAAAGGATGGTCGTGGCTTATCTTTTAACTTTTGTGAGAAATCCATTAAAGCTTTAGGACTATCTTCGCTAATAACCACATAAGCAATGGCTGGGTTTGCAGGATCACGCTCAAATATCTCCAAGATATTTCTAATACCTTTTTCTGCAAGAGAGTTTGATATAATTATTTGTTGTACTTTTCCACCCTCTAGATCCTTAGCAGATATGGTTCTAGAACTTCTTCTAAATTCTCTAATAAGTCCCACATTATCATATACAAACTCTACCTGCTCACTTTTCTTTTGATCCGTTACAGGAGATGTATATGTCACTAACAATTGTTTATCTTCGGAGGCCTCAACTCCCACCTGCAGAATAAATCCAATTTGTTCATAGATTTTCTGATCCCAACATCCTGTAAGTAGTAAAGGTATAATCATAGTTATTCCAATAAGTTTCCAAATCACCCTCATTTTACAACCACACCTCTCTTATTAACAAAAGAAAAAACAAATGAAATAATAAGGTAGCAAATTACTCCTATCCCAAGTATTCCAACTATGTTACTAAGTTTATATACTTGAATTAAATCTTTTGGTATTCTACTTATTAAATTAATGACTATAGTAAAAATAATGATAGGGATTTTTTTATCATTAAATTTAAAAACAAAATCTAAAAAATGATATGCAGAAAAATAGTAAGCCCTTATAGCACTTCCCATTACAGGGAACCAAATCATTATAAACAATAAATCTGCTCTCTCAAATATCGGTAACTTTATGGAAGTTGTAACATGAAATAAAGGAAAACTAACCACCTTAAGTTTTTCTTCTCCAGTTAGTATTGTTACCATAAAAACTATTAAAGTAAAAAACGTAGTAGTGAAGACATTAGCAAGAACAGCATATCTCGTAGCCATTTTCTTATCAGTTATATATGGATACATAATGGTTGTAAGTTCAAAACCGATATAAGAAAAGCCAGTTAAAAACATACCCTTTGCGATTGCTGAAACCCCTGCTGATCCTATAGGCATTATAAATGTCAATCTTGAATGTTTATATATTGATAGAAAGAATATTATCGTAACGGTATAGGGAAAAAATAACATACTAGCAAACCTTGTTAGCACTTTTAATCCACTATATGATATATATATCGTAGGAATTAGTACTATGGCAGAAATAGCCAATGGTGGTGTAAGTTTTAACACTGTAATTCTAACAATTTCTATGAAAAGCCTAATTACAATACCAGTAGTGAAGCATAAATACATCAATAAGCCTAAATTTAATACCATTCCTAATATTTTTCCGTATAATAGTATGTTAATTTGAAGTATTGATTTATTTGAGTATCTTTTTAGAAGGCTCATTATAACATATATTGCTATAATGGCTAAAATGCCAGTAAGCAGAACTGATATCCATCCATCATGCCCTACAGATTCCGCTAATACTGAAGGTAATGAAATAATACCAAATCCTATTTGTGATGAAATGACAAAGCTCATTAATTGTTTTGAAGTTATAGCATTTTTATTATTGCCCATCATTTTTTCCCCTCTTTTTATCAATAGGTTTAGCTTGGTCTGGTCTTTTCCTTAAATACTTAATTGGCATTCTAACAAACACATCTTTGAGGTCCTTACCCCTAAAAGGAACAATAGGTGAAAAATATGGCTGGCCTAAAGATTCCAGCTTTATTAAATGTGCCGTTAACAAAACAGCTCCTATTAATATTCCTATTATTCCGTAAATTGAGGAGGCAACCATTACTACAAACCTATAAAACCTTATAGCCAATCCCATATCGTATATAGGTGTAACATATGAAGCAATTGCAGTTATGGCCACTATAATGATCATAAGTACACTAACTATACCTGCTTGAACTGCCGCTTGCCCTATTATTATACCTCCAATTACACCTATAGATGCTCCTATATAGGTAGGAAGTCTTATAGAAGCCTCTCTAAGAAGTTCAATAGTAATCTCCATTATTATTGCTTCTATATATGGTGGAAATGGCACCCTTTCTCTGGATTCCGCTAAGGGTATTAATAGCCTAAGTGGGACCATATAATAATGAAAAGATGTAAGTGCTATATATAAAGCGGGAAAAAATAAAGCTATAACCATAGCAAGCTCTCTTAACACACCTAAAAACGTTCCAAATATCCAATTAGTATTGTAATCATCTGGAGCTTGTAAAAATGAAAATAACGAGACTGGTGCAGTTAAAGTTACAGGAGTACCATCTAAAAGCACTACGAATCTACCTTCCAAAAGCATTGCCATAGCCTTGTCTGGCCTTTCTGTAGACAAAAACTGTGGAAATGGGGAGTTAGGGTGATCCGCTATAAGTTGCTCTATATATCCGATCCCAATCATTCCATCAAAATCGATGCTCTTAATTCTATTATATAATTCATTTAAAATATCTGGATTAGCGATTCCTTCTATATAAGCAATTGCAACAGTTTGGTTAGTTGCTTCTCCTAATTTTAACATTTTAAATTTCAAATTATTACTTTTTATTTTTCTTCTTAATATTGCTATATTAGTGTTGAGTGTTTCGACAAAGCCTTCATGAGAGCCCTTTACATTTTTTTCCGTTTCTGGTTCTTCAATTGCTCTTCTTTCAAATTTTCTTAATATGCCTGATGTGGCAAATTTCATACCATCAAAGATAAAGATAACTTCACCAGTTAACACTTTGCTAACTATAGAGTTAACATCGTAATAAAACGCTATATTTGAAATTGGAATAGAGTGCATATAAGCCTCATCAAGCAGTTGTTCCTGAGTCATAGAGAGTATAGGATTCATAAAATCTCTCTGCATCAGATCTGGATTTACTAGATTTTCTATAAAGATAAAGTATCCTTCTGCTCCATTCCCTAAGTATACCTTTCTTCTAATAACATCTGGACAATCTGTAAAACTCTGTTCTATAGTTTTCGTAACCTCACAGTATGGAGGTATTGTTGTTTTTAAATATTGCTGATCATTACAATTATCCATAATTTTTAACACCTCTATACTTAATTGTAAAATACGTCTATATATACTAATATCTATTCCCCATAGCATATTAATTTATTTATTAATTGAAACATCTCTAATCATAAGACATATGAAATTTTATAGTAAATATTAATTTTCAGTTATGGAAATCTAACCATAGGATATATATGGGTTGTTTTGTCAATTTTAAAAAATGCCCGTTAATAAAACTAAGCCAGAATTTTATTCAATAAAATTCTGGCTTAGTTTTACTTATTTGTCTTTTAAAATTTCGCCTGCAATAACTAAAGCACTACATGCCTTAGGAAATCCTACATAAGCTGCACATTGCAAAATAATCTCTAGTATTTCTTCTGACTTTAATCCAACCTTAAGTGCTGCTTTTATATGAAAATCTAATTGTTCAAATGCACCTTGAGTTATAAGTGAAGTTATTGTTACAACTTCTCTCATTTTCAAATCTAAATTTGGCCTTGAGTATATTTGACCAAATCCAAAAGCAATCATTTTTTCTTGAAAATCAGGAAATATATCTCCTAAAAATTTTATAATCTGCTCTCCATCTTTGTCGGCCATCTCTTTTAATACATCAATTCCTTTTTCATAATCATTACTCATTTTCTTATCCCCTTTTCATGGTTGGAGGTATTTCACTTGGGTCAACCATAACTTCTATTATTATTGTTTCGTTATGTAATTTTGAAATTTCTAGAGCTTCCTTCAACTCAAGTCGATTACAGCATCTAAATGATTTTACACCAATAGCCTCACCAAACTTTTTAATATTTAATGGTACATTATAAGTAGTTCCTACTGACTTTCCTAAATGGTGTTGCATACCTTTGTCAACCATATCTAGTCTTCCATTATTTAATATAATAAAAGTAACTGGAATATTATAATTTGCTGCTGTAGATATTTCAGTACCATGCATAAAAGTACATCCATCACCTGTTAGACATATAATTCTAGAATCGTAACTTGCCAATTGTGCCCCTATAGAATAACCTATAGCATGACCCATTGCTCCAAAGACATCATCAAAGAAAAATGTGCCAGGTTTTCTGATATTGAAATATTTTATTGCATAAAACGTATGGCTTCCATCATCACCGAATACAATAGAATCATCTGAAAGTTCTTGTCTTATAGTCTCCATGGTTGAAATAGCTGAAATATACCCTTTATTATTTGTTTCACCATATTTTTCTTCTAATAAATCAAATTCCTTTTTCACTTTTTCCGTAACTTTATTCAATAATGATTGTAAATTCATTTTAATATCACCAACAATGGATAAAGTTGGAACTAATAATGATTTTCCTATAAATGTTGTATCATAATCCAAGTGAATAACTTCTTCTGGATAATTTTCTGTAGATATATCAACTAAGGACATGTCCGACAATTTACTACCAATTACAATCATTAGATCTATGTCTTTCTTTATATACTCACTTGCTCTCTCTGTACCGCCTAATCCCAATGCTCCAAGAGATAGTGGATGATTTTCAATAAAAGTACCTTTTCCACTTGGCGTAGTCATAACTGGTATATTCCATAACTCCGCCAAAGTCTTAACCTCTTCATAAGCTAAACTTGAATGAACACCCTTACCAGCTAAAATAACAGGCTTCTTAGCATTACTAAGCTTATTAATAAATTTATCTAAACTAGGAGATATTAATTGAGGCATGTTATTAGGAAAATCAAGTTCAAACTCCTCTATCTGTTCGTTTAATACATCAAATGGAATAGATAAATGTACTGGACCTTTAACTCCAGAATAAGCTTTTTCCAATGCATGTTGCAAATATCTTTGAAACTGACCAGCTCTTTCAACTCTAGCACTAAATTTAGTAACTGGTTCAAACATTTTAACCAAATCAGTTCCAAAAATCGTGGAATCCTGTCCCAATGCTTTTCCAGCATCATTTATAGATTGTTGTCCTGTTATAAATAATACTGGTATGTGAGAGGCCTTTGCCTGGCCTGCTGAAGTTAATAAGTTTGTTCCTCCAGGACCAGAAGTTCCAATAGCTACACCTAAATTTTTACTCATTAATGAATAGCCCGTTGCAGCATACCCACTACCACTTTCATGTTTATTTAAAATAAAACTTATATCCTGTTTATCTAATTCCATAATTAAAGGCACAATCGGCTTTCCAGGTATACCAAAAACGTGGTTTATGCCCCACTTTCTAAAGTTTGACGCTAAAATCGATGCTATACTTTTCATTGCTATTTATCCCCTTGCGATAACTAATATTTTTCTACAAATTCTTTTTGTAAATTATAAAATTCCTTTTCAAAAATGTCTGGAGGTATCGGTTTACTAAAGTAGTATCCTTGTACATATTCACAGTTGCGTAATTGCAAAAATCTTAACTGTTCCTTATCTTCAACGCCTTCAGCTATAACTTCTAATCCCATGCTATGTGCCATAGAAATTATTGTATGAACTATATTGGCATCATTTTCATCGTTCATAATATCTTTTACGAATGACCTATCAATTTTCAAATAATTAATAAAGAATTTTTTCAAGTAATTTAATGAACTATATCCAGTTCCAAAATCATCAATACTAATTCTAACCCCTAAATCATTTAATTCTTTTAATGTTTTTATTGCATGATTAACTTCCATTGTCATACTCTCAGTTATTTCTAGTTCTAAATATTTTGGATCAATCCCTGTGTTAGACAAAGCTTCCTTAACAACTTGAGTTAAGTCATCTTTTATAAATTGTTGTGTTGATAAATTCACACTTACTTTTATCAGTGGTAAATTAACATTCTGCCACTTTCTTACCTGAGAACAAGCTTCATTTAATACCCACTCACCTATTTTACAAATTAGCCCTGTTTCTTCTGCTACTGGAATAAACTTATCCGGAAAAATCATTCCTTTTTCTTTATGCTCCCATCTAATCAAGGCCTCAACACCTGTTATTTTGCCACTTTTTATATCAACTTGAGGTTGATAATGCAAAATAAACTCTTTATTCTCTAATGCTTTTTCAATCTCCATTTTTAAAGTTAACTTATCTTTATATGATTCCTCTAGTATCGGGTCATAAATTACATATCCATTTCTTCCATTAGATTTTGCTTTGTACATGGCGTTATCAGCATAAATTAAGCAGTCTTCAAAATTCGCTGGATTCTCCTGGTAAAGCACAATACCCACGCTTGGTGTTATGTGTAATTGATGGTTGTCAATTATAATTGGTATATTAAAAGCATTTATGATTTTTTCTGCTAGCTCTGTTGCCTGATCTTTAT
Organism: Clostridium sp. CS1-1; assembly: GCF_056135525.1. Taxonomy (NCBI): domain Bacteria; kingdom Bacillati; phylum Bacillota; class Clostridia; order Eubacteriales; family Clostridiaceae; genus Clostridium; species Clostridium sp. CS1-1. The sequence continues at coordinate 3,186,994 of NZ_CM148680.1, forward strand.
TGTTAACATTAAAACACAGTAGTATAAATTCATCCCCACCTACGCGGAAGACATAATCACCTTTATTTAAACACTTCTTCAATATGTTTGCAGCTTCTTTTATTAATAAATCGCCTTTCGAATGTCCAAATGTATCATTAATCATTTTAAGTTTGTCTAAATCTAAAAATACAAGTGACATATTATTGGATTCACAAATTTTATCTTCAATATATTGGGTTAACAGTTCTTTAAAATATCTTCTATTTGGTAGTCCAGTTAGCTCATCGTGATGTGCTAAATAATTATATTTCTCTTCTGCTAAATATCTTTCTGTAATGTCTCTAAACTGGCCAAAAGCCCCTATCATATTTGAATTTTCATCATGGATAGGCTGCACATCCACAAGACAAACATACTCCTCATCATTGTTATTCTTAAACTTTACTTCTACATTTTCATATTGTTTTTTATCAATTAAAACGCCTTTGAAAAAATGACCTGTTCTTGAAGAGTCATAAATACTTCTTCCTATAATGTCCTCTTTTTTATAACCAGATATATTTTCTGCTAATTCATTATAATCTATCACTTCTCCATTTGTATCTGTAATGATAATTGCATTTCTATTTTTACTTAACATAATTTGATTCATTATATTAAGTTTATGATTTTGTTTTCTAAGTAGTAACTCACGTTCTACTGCGTCAACTACAGTAGATAATGTCATTAAGAAAAATGGATTATGTAGAGCTACTGGAGTCATAATACATATACTTCCTAAAATATCATTAACATCAGTATAATGAAATGGTACTCCGTAACAAGCACTATCATGTAAAAATGTATGAAAATGATTAGTCCCTATCAATTGTATTGGATGATTTTGTTTTAAAGTTAAACTAATAACGTTTGTACCCACATCATCTTCACTAAATCTAAATCCAGGTTTTATACCTAACTGAGTCATAGTAGCTTTTATTGTTTCATCTCCAAGTGTATCCAAAAGATAACCATTTTCTTCTGATATGCTAACTAATATAGGAGTACCTTCAAATGACTTTATAATTTTTTCACTAAAAAATCTTGCTACTTCTAAAATCTCTCCATAGGCTTCTCTTTTTTCGGCCAACTCTATTTCTGACATAATATCTTTTGGCATTCTAGGTTCGTTAGGGTCCATTCCTAACTTCATGCATCTTTTCTTTGATTCTATAATATAATTTGCTTCTTGTTCATAGCCTTGGTGTAACATAAATTACATTCCTCCCGAAAAACAAAAGCAGCTGAACTTAATTGCCACGATGGTGTACCATATTACATTCATTTGCATAATATTTTATAAACAACTTATCACGAACTATTCTTTAGTCTTCATTCAAGTCTGCTTATTTATCTAATTTTGTCGATTTTTATGTTAATTTTATATTTACTGAAATTGTAGCATACATTTCTTTCAAGTACAATACGTGCATAGCACCATAATTCCTATGATTCTTGTATTTCCAATATGAAAAGACTATATTTTTTCGTGAACTTTAATTCTAATTTTAATTTTATCAAACAATAATTGGAGTCCATTTCTATTAATTCTGATGCAATATCCTAAAACAAGTCAAATAAATAAGACCTCTAAGGTAGTTACCACCTTAGAGGTCTTACTCATAATTTTTACCTATACCCTTAAACTAATTGGCCTTAAAATAACAAAGGAATTTTCTACTTTTTCAGCCTTCCAATTAAGTATCATACATGAATCTAACTTCGGATTATACATGTTAACAGCCTCATCCTTAAGAAACATCTTTAGATTATAAGCTGCATATATAAAAGCCGCCTTCTTCTTATTTACATCAGCATACTTCCTCATATTAATTAATCCAGAAGCTACACCAGCTAAGTAAAAGGAAGGGTTATATAAACTATTACGACTATCTGAAACCACTAGTTTAACGTTTTCTCTAAGCTTAGGCATAAGTTGTCTTAAAAGGCTCATACCTCTTCCTTGCGGGATATCCACTTCTGTTATACCCTCACTTAGGCTTTCACATACTCGGCTCCATAACTCTCTACTACATTCATTATCAATTTGCAAATAATCTCCTAGCGTAATCGATTCAAGATATCTTAAATCATGAAAAACATTGCAATCGTCAATCAAATCACAAAAATCAATTATAATAGGTTTATTTTCAGTTATAATAATATTATCTCCTTGAAAGTCACCATGAGCATGCGCTGTTAGACATATAACATTTAAATCATTCCAAACATTTTCATTATTAAAATAGTAATATGGGTTCGGTAGCATTGTATCTGTCCCATCTAAAGATATCCACTTTGTAAACTTGTCCACACCTATATTTTCAAAAGCTTGTACATATTTACTGTCCATATATCTGTATGAAAGTTCATTTTTAACTATATTCATAGGTGATAAATACTTCTTAGTATGTTCCTTATTCCAACTAAACAAAAACTTTGTCATCTTTGATATTATGCTATCCTTAAGTTCATCTTCATTAACAACCTTGTCTAAGAATGTTTCGCTTTTATAAATATCATCTCCTGCTAAATCATATAGGTTTGCATAAATAACATAATCTTTTTCAATTCTAATTTCATAATTAGCTATAAGCTTGGCTATAAACTTATGCATATTATTTTTTGCAGCTAATTCATATGCCTTGTAAAACACTTCTGCTTCATTACTGCTAGTTACTTTCAAAATCCCAACTCTATTATCATCACCGTATTCAACCATGTATACTCCTGCACCTGATCTTCCACCATTAAACTTCTTTAGTATCTCAACAGGAGCAATCTTATCCCTAACTTCTATGCTTAATTTATTAATTTTATCAAGTATTTCTACAACATTCATTGCTAAACCACCCTATAAATAATAATAGATTTATAATAATTATATTATAATTATGAGCAATAAACAAATGATTAAATGTTAACTTTTTTACATAAGTACATATAAAGCATTACCATTGATAAAGCAGCAATACAAGACATTACGAAAGTTAACGGCCACACAGAAGAAATCCCCTTCAAGTCTACATACTTCCCTATAAGCGATGTTCCAAGAGCCGCTCCTGTAGCATAACTCAAGCCTCCAACGGCGCTAAATCTTGCTCTATAATTTGCAGGGCTGTTATTTGCTACATATACTCCAAAGTTTGTGGCAGTTAATATTTCTCCAATCGTCCATAGTATGGTTGATAATATAAGCAAAGGAAGAGAATTTACAATTCCAATCATACCAAAACCAATAGCATATAGTACTCCCGCTATTATCATATTAGGTAAAGGATGAAGTTTCCGTGTGAAACTTGTAATAAGTACAGTCAGAAAGATAACTGTAAAAGCATTTACACTCATGAGAAAACCAAACTTCTCTGCCCCACTTCCCACGAAAATACTATCTAACATTAAAGGTAGAGAAAATCTATGCTGAGTGTATACGAGACTATATACGATATTGATTATGAGAAAAATTAAAATTTGTGGGCGCCTAAAGAGAACTTGAAAAATATTACCTTCTTCAGCTTTTTCTTTTGAAGCAGCAGCTTCTATTACGTTAGATGGCTTACTTTCATCTATATAAACGATGACTAGAGCTACTGCAATAAGAGAGGTTAATGCATCACCTATAAAAAGCATAAAAAGAAAATTATTAAATAAGAATCCTGCTACAATAGGCCCAATAGATGCTCCTAAATTTATACCCAAATATTGAAGCGAATAACCAGCCTGTCTTTTCTCTGGAGGCAACACATCCGCTATTATTGCACTTAAAGCTGGCCTAACAGCCTCATTAAAAAAGGTTGAAATTAGAAGAAAAATAACAATAATATGTGAGTTTGTTACAAATGCACAAGGTATTAATGCCAAAGCTACCGCTGTCTGAGCTATAATATATGTCTTTTTTCTCCCAATTTGATCAGCGAGCTTTCCACCTACTATAGATCCTGGTATAGCAAGAATAGATCCAATCATAATAATTATTCCTGCAATGTGAAAGGACATACCTAACTTCTTTATCAATAACAGTGTCATAAAGGGAAGTACAAAATCACCAAATCTATTTACTACCTGTACTAAAAACAATATGTACACACTTCTTGGTAACCCTCGAAAAATATTAAATCTTTTAAACATCACTTGTTACTCCTTATAAACATATTATGTAGATACTTCTAATTATAAAATATTTTAGATGATGTTACCAGATAATCTCACTTTCAATATTAGCTCTTATCTTTTTCTATAGATAAGCGAACCCAAAGTTAGACTTATTCGCCAGGATAAGTCTACTTTCTAATTTGTTTATCTATGTAAGGTTCCAACTTAGAAAATTGTCTTAAACTAAGTATTTATATGGTAATATCTGATAATGCATTTAACTGTTTTGTATGACTGTTAGTGAAGTGTTTTAGAAAATCTTAGAACCTTCGATTGTCTGAGCGAAGCGAGTTTATCGAAGGTTCTTAGGTTTTTTAAAGCACGAACTTACAGTCATTAAAAACAGTTAACAGCACAGAAGGTATTACCATATAAATACGACGTCTAAGGCAAGTATTCAGGTTTGAACCCTATATTACTTTGCTGTATTTCCACTATTTCCTGCTCTGAGATAAGCTCTATCCATTTCCTTATCCTTTTGTCTCTTCCATGCATGAAGCACCAATGCCAAAGTAACAACACCATAAGATACGAACATTCTAAAATATTCCCCTATCATAGCTTGACCTGTTAGATTTTTACCTGCCATTGGCATAACTATAAACATTAGATGGAATAAAGCTGTACCAATAATTGCATTTGGTATGGAAGCTTTACTTACTGTTGCACCGCCTACAAGTAATGCAGCTGCTGCAAATAATGCTGCTTGGTCTGCTCCATTATAAGTATTTAATGTACCTATATTCTGTAGGTATATAACCTGACCATAACAAGCAAGCACAGTAGAAATTATGATTGATTGTATACGAGTTTTTTCCACCTTTATACCTGCTGTTTCAGATACTGACATATCTTGACCTACAGCTCTCATATCCTGCCCAAGTTTAGTTTTTCTAAACCATACTGTAAATACACATATAAAAGCAATTATTAAGAAGGTCCCTATCGGTAAAGTTACTCCTGCTATATTAACCTTAAGTAAGTTATCGAATCCACCTGAAGCATCTAAGTTAATAGCGTTTCTAATCCCATAACCTCTTGAAAGTAGCAGTGTAGGGCTCTTAATCCTTATTATAGATCCGCATAAGTATAGGAGGAAAAATTGATATATTCCTGCTATAAAAAGTCCCAGCATCATGGAAGTAATCATTTCACGTCCTTTTGCTCTATTTAAAACGGCACCACCGAAATATCCTAAAACTATTGCTATAGGAGTTCCTATTATCATAGCTAGTACAAGCCCTCCTGCTCCTGTAATACCCCAGTCTGTTATAAATATAAGGCCTATCTGTCCTGCCATAGCGCCTAAAACCATTCCGAAGTTGATACCCATACCAGCCATTACAGGTAATAGAAGTGCCAATACAAGAAATGCATTTCTTGAAAGACGTGTTATTATCTCTCTAACCAGGTATATACCTGAAAAATCTGAAATAGGTATCGCTACCGCACTTATTAATAGAAACATAATCGGAACAGCGCTACTAGTCAAAAACTTTTTCATCGATTGATTATTAAGCTTCATCTTTCTACCTCGCTTTCCTAGTAAGGGCATATACTATCATCCCGTTTGATACTATAATTCTTATAATTTCAGAAACATCTATACTAATTGCACTATTTATTACTGAAGGTGTCATTGTTAGTATTCCCTGAAACAATATTGTTCCTATAATAACATTACCAATAGTTGCTTTGTTTACAGAAGCTCCACCAAGCAGTATAGCTGCAACAGATGGAAATACAAAGGATAATGGCGCATTATACATTTGTATAAAACCAAAGCTCTGATGATACACTATGATTCCTATAGCCGCAAGTACAGTTGAAAGAATAACAGATACTGTTCTCATTTTATCAACATCTATTCCTGCAGCTCTTGCAAACTCAGGATTAGAACCAACTGCAGTTACTGCTGTGCCTAGCTTAGTTCTAAAAAATGCCCATACTAAAAAACTCATAAAAGCAAAGAACAATAACATTCCAGTTGGAATTATGAAGTTATCTGTTATTTTTATTTGTAAGAAACTACTAATCTGATGAAACCAATACTCCTGAACACTTATGGTTACACGAAGCCCTTCTCCTTTAAAACCTTGTACACTTGCGGGATTTCTAAAAGGAAGTATTAGCCACAATATATTCATAAAAAAGACAAAGGAATAACCTACGTACGTAGCAATAATCATTTCGTCACCCTTTACCTTGTTCAAAAGCTTAGCATATCCGTATCCAAAAACTATTGCTATTACGATGGCAATTCCAAAAGCTACAAGTATTCCAGCCATGCCTGCGAGATTAAACTCTAAGCTCATTACCGCACCGCATAGTCCTGCAACTATCCCTACAGGTATACCAAAATTAAGTCCGCATCCCGATTGTATCATAGGAACCATAGCTAGAACCAGAACGGCATTCATTCCAAAACGAACTATAACATCATTGAATGACATGTCTTCTTTAACTCCAAAAAACGGAGCTGCAACAAATAATAGTACTAAAAATAGGCCTATAATAATACGTGGCCATCCAAAATTCTTTATAAAGCCCTTAATCTCATTCACTGCTTTTCACCTTCTTCGATCAAATGGTCCAATCCTGACATAAGCAATCCAAACTCAGCGGCTTCTGCACTAGGAGATAAAATTCCAGACACCCTACCTTCACTTATAATGGCTATTCTATTGCATATAGACTTTAGTTCTTCAAGCTCTGATGAAACCATTATAATTGTCGTATTATTTTCAGCATTATATCGTCTTAAGGAATCAAGTACAAGTTTTTTAGCACCAACATCTATACCTCTCGTAGGTTCAGATACGAATAAAAGGCTTGGCTCAAGTGCAAAAGCTTTAGCAAGGCATACTTTCTGTTGATTACCTCCTGAAAGCTGTTTTGTACGCTGTTTCTCGCTTGTACATTTTATTTCTAAAGACTTAATGTAGCTTTGTGCACATTCTTTCATCGCCTTGTCATCACGCCATTTAACTAATCCTCCAAAAAGTTTCTTAAGAAACTTTTCATGTACCTGCATTGCATCAAAAGCTATATTCCAATCTATAGGTTCATCCAGTAGAAGACCTACACCTCTTCGATCCTCTGATACAAACGCTAAACCACTTTTTAGGGCTCTAAAAGTTGAATTTAATTGAAGCGGCTTGCCATTAAATACAACTTCTCCATCTGCAGGAAATAGACCAAGTATACCATTAGGTATCCCAAGCTTTCCTTGTCCAGCCAAACCACCTATTCCGAAAATTTCACCTCTTTTAACGCTAAAAGATACATCCCTTACCGTTTCTCCTGGCATATCGACCCAAAGCTTTTTTACTTCGAGGATAACATCCTTATTAACATTGCTGACATCCACTATATCCTTACGTTCAATTTTCTTATTATCAACATCTCTTCCTACCATCCATTCAGCAATCTGCCTTACACTTATTCCTTCAACAGGTTTTTCAACTACAACTACACCATCCCTTAATACTACAAGTTTGTCGCAAGCTGATGTTATCTCATGTAATCTATGTGAAATAAATATAATAGAAACACCTATCTCTGCAAGTCTTCTCATAGATTTTAAAAGTATTTCTGCTTCAGATTCTGTTAAAACCGCTGTCGGTTCATCAAGGATAAGCAATTTAACCTTTTCTCTGTCAATTTCACGTGCAATTTCTATAAACTGCTTATGTCCTACTGGCATCTCTGAAACTAGTGTATTAGGATCAAGATTAACACCCAAAGTTTCAATTGCCTTTTGAGCACTTTTTTTCATTTCACCTATATCAAGGGTCTCAAGCTTCTTGCCAAATATTCTCGATATCACATTGGATTTAGTTTTTTCCATGTTCAATAATATATTTTCTGTGGTAGTAAAACCAGGTATAAGAGAAAACTCCTGGTGCACCATTCCAATTCCTGCATTTAATGCTTGTATAGGATTTTTGAAACTTACTTTCTCGCCATCTAAATAAATTTGTCCTTCATATCCTCCAGTTTCTACAATAACAGACATACCAAAAAGAATTTTCATAAGCGTGGATTTTCCCGCACCATTTTCACCGACTAGTGCTAATATTTCACCCTTTTTAAGTGAAAAATTAATATCTTTCAATACCCTATTACCTTCAAATTGCTTGCCTACGCCTTCAACTTTTAATAATATATTTTCGTTTAACAATTAGTTCACCTCTTATCATACAAAGCGTTATGTTAACTGAGTATAGATAAACAACTTAGATACCTAACTTAATATTAATGATAAGTCCAGTACCTAAGTTGATTACATATAGCTTGATTATTCTTTATATTGTGCTTACTATTTCATTGTCTTGTATTTATCTGGAACTACTTCTTTTGTCTGACCTAAATAACCTTTACCAAATACATATGTGTCTTGATATAGCATAACGTGATTTTTCTTTTCGGTTCCAGTTGCTCTATCAACATAATATGAACCATTCCATTGTGCTCCTGGAGTAGATTTTTCATAGCAGGCCATTAAATCCTTAAAGGAATCTTTCTGTGCCTTTCCTTCAACTACTCTCTTTGCAAACTCTGCAAGTGCTTCTGTAGAAGCATAGTTGTAAGAGTAAGCCCATGTTCCCATTCTTCCGCTGCCACCTTTATCAATTACAGTTTGCTCAACTTTTTTAAGTATTGCAGGCCAATTTCCAGCTTCAGCTTTAAGGTCTATTCCGAATGCTCCTGGATATCCCATTATTGGAGATGGAAGGTCTGGTTCTACGAATATTGCACCTAGTTCAGCAACTTTCTTTAAAAGAGGCTCTGTCTGTGCATCGTTTGTACAGAAGAACGCTGTATCTTTTCCATATTTTTGAACCCATGATGGCATTTTCTCAAGTATGAACTGTTGTGCACCTGGAACCCCGACGTCGCTCATTGGGTCTGGAGCTGTTTCAAAAGCAAATTTTAATCCTAAATCTTTACAAGCTTGTTCCATTATAGTTTTTCTTGCAGATAAAAGTTCAATACTCATGTGTCTTGGGAATGAAATATGAACAAATGTCTTTGCTCCCATCTTCTTTGCTGCAAGGATCATTAAATAGCCACGGTTTATATTGTCTGCATTTACTACCAAGTCTGAAGCAGCTTCTACCATATTAGTGTCTTCCTGCGGTTCTCCTGCAAATAGAAGTATATCAGGTCTCTTTTCTCTTATTTTCTTAAATGCTGCAACTGTACCTGGAACTGATTGGTTAACAATAATTGCTTTCATATTAGGATCATCTGCAAGTCCTGCAATCTGCGCTATTGTTGTTTCTTGTTCTTGCATGAAGTTATCAGGATACGTAACGTGTTTTACTATTCCGCCTTTATCTACATCTCCATACTCTTTAATAAATGCTTCAGCACCTCTCAATTCATCTTCTGATTGTGATACTGTACCTGTTACAATACCAATGTGGAACTTATTTTTTCCATCGCTGCCTGTTGTGGAATTAGAACTTGTGTTACTTGAACCTCCGCATCCAACTAGGCCTAACGCCATTGTTGCTGAAATAATCAATGCCAGTATTTTTTTCAATGCATTCCCCTCCCAAAATATCTTTTTTATATTAGTTTGAAAAGCAAGACTTTTCACTACTAACTACTTGTGCTATTCCCTTGATACTAACTCCATTATATTTATATTTTAGTATAAATAATATATTCCACAATTATCTAAATAATTGTCCATTATGAAACTAATTCTATCCGATGACTACCCGCTCTAATACTCCCTGGACTGGTTCAACTAAGAATCAGGTGGGGTTAAAATTCCATCTGATTCAAGTTCCACTTTATTTTAGAAAAACCTTTCTGGAAAAAGATATGAACATTAATACTTCAGTATATATCACTATTAAATGTAGTTAATTATATTGTGATAATTGAAAGCTAAAAGACCATGAGTGCAGCCTTCCACTGCATTCATGGTCTTTTAAATACTGATATCACTACTTAAGTTTATTTATTAAATTCTAAAATTTCATTTAAATAATTTTTATCCGTCATTAAGTGTATATGTCAGAAAACTCAATTTGCAATTTTTCTTTGTATCTTGATTTATAAACTTCTTTATTATTTACATTACTTTCTATATCTTCATCATTTAATCTCTTAACAGGAAAAGTTACAATAAACTCGCTGCCCTTGCCTAGTTCACTCTTAGCACATATGGTTCCTCCTTGCATTTCAACAAGTGATTTGACAAGAGCGAGCCCTATTCCGCTTCCTTCCTTAGCTCTAGTTGTAGACTTATCGATTTGAGCAAACCTTTCAAAAATAAACCCTAACTTATCTTCTGGTATACCGATTCCAGTATCTCTTATAGATACTTCTATAAGATCTCCTTTGTCGTAAATATTAATAAATATACTTCCATTTATATTGGTAAATTTCACCGCATTAGATAAAAGATTTAGTATAATCCTTTCGATTTTTTCCTCATCGAAGGTAGTTATTTTCTCTTCTACCTCTGTATCAAAAATTATATTTATACCATTTGATTTTACAAAATCAGCAACAGATTGTACTAGTTCTTCAATTACGTATATTATATTACCACTAGTTAAATGGAGGTTTAAGTAATTTCCATCTAATTTTGTAGTATCTATTAAGTTATTAATTAATCTAAGAAGTCTCAATGAATTTTGATTCATTATATTAAAATAATATTTTATTCTTTCATCGCCTAATTTTTTTGATTCATCCAAGGATTTTAATAACTGTATTGTACTACTAATAACATTAAGAGGAGTTCTAAGTTCATGAGAAATATTGGCAAAAAACTCTGTTATAAGGAAATTAAATTCTCTAGTTTCATTTAATAGTTTTAAATTCTTTTCTACGTCATCCTTTAATATTTCTAACTGTTTTTCTCGAGTTATGTCAAGTAAAAAAGTCAGTACGGACGCTCTCCCATTATAGGTGAAAACTGAAGATGTGTTACGTACTTCAATCGAATTACCTTGACAATCTACTACAGTCTCTTCATTTATAACCTTTGAAAATTTACTATTGATTATATTTAAATACCTCTCCTCAAGGGATATTATACTGTTTTCGGAGTAATGTTTATAAAATGACTCCTGATTTAATTGTATTGGATTTTTATACCCTAGTAATCTTGCTGCACTTTCGTTAGCATATATAATTATTCCCTCTTGATGTATAATAATAGCGTTCATTGAATTTTCAAATAACATGTCGTAACATATTTCATTTTTTAATAATGATGATTCTATGTTTTGTCTTTGATTATTCTGCTCTTCTAGTTCACTATTTAATAATTGAAGTTGATTTTCCTTTTTTCTATTTGTTTCATTCTCCAAATCTACATAATATCCAAGGATAAATGCTACAAAAACAAATATAAAAGCTACAATTAGATCTTTCTCAAACAATTCATTAACTCCGTTAATTACAGGTGCGTAAACAAGATCAATACCTAATATAATAATGTCTGAAAAAATAGATGTTACAATTCCATAATATAGACCATACTCGATAACTGATAGTATAATTATCAGTAAAAATATAAATTTAAATTCAGTTTGATAAGTGCGAGATAGATACATTGGTAAAGAAACAATAATAACTAAAAAAAGTAATTCAATTAAACGTAAAGCTTTAAACTTCTTAAACTTAACTGTTGTCTTTATATTTGTTACTAACCAAATTATATAAATTAAGGCTGTTACGTATACTGGAATCATAAGAGAGTTAATAAACTCTCTATTTTTATCTATACTATAATTAGGTATACCTTGATATATTATTATACTCACAAGTAGTACTATTCCAATTTTACCAATAGAAACCATGTCACTTATCTTATCCTCTTTCATGTTACTAATTATTCTCATTGTTTATAAAGCCCCCATTTAACAAAAGTTATAGCTTTGCATGTTTTTCAACTAAGTAAAATCTTTCTCACCTTAAATTTATAAGTATCTATAGATTTTTTGTACTCATCTAATTTGTTGTAATATATTCTACTATTCTATATTAATGACAAATTCCCTTCTTTTTTAGCTTTTTTACTAAATTCATCCCCTGCATATACTGAACTCCATAGTATAACTTAGTTGGTATAACTCCAGATGATAGCTAGATAGGTATTGTAGCACCAATTACTAGTATTAAAATAAATAATTCCCTACATTCAAAAAGTCCACTTTTTATCATACTCTTATCACATGTTTTGTCTAAAAGCTTTTATTTTCTAATATATGAAAAAGGAAGTTCAAGTATTATAGTAGATGCACTATAATACTTGAACTTCCTTTTCTATTTAATGAAATATCCCTAAAAATCCGGCAATCAATACTACAATTGCAAATATCATTCTGTATACTGTAAATATCTTCATAGATTTTCTTTGTAAATAAGAAATAAACTTATTAATTACTACCAAAGCTACTAAAAATGAAACTAAGAATCCAACAACTAGAGAAGTTAGTTCAACTGAAGTAAGACTAGCTATTCCTCCAATTTTTAATATCTTTAAAAAGCTCATTCCCACCATAACCGGAATTGCTAGAAAGAAAGAGAATTCAGCAGCTACAACGGTAGAGAGTCCTGATACCCATCCGCCTATAATAGTAGAAGCAGAACGGGACATTCCTGGAATTATAGCTAAACACTGAAATAAACCAATTATCAAAGCTTGTTTCACAGTGACATTTATCTCTTTGCTGTATGAAGTGTTGTTCCTAAATTTATTTTCGGCATATATCATCCATATACCACCTAAAAATAAAGTTATAGCCACGGTTATAGGGGTAAATAAATATTTGTCTGCTAAATCATCTAATAAAACCCCACAAACCCCACCAGGAATGCAGGCAATAAATATCATAAGCCAAAATTTAAACCCTGATTTTTCATAGCCAACTTTGTTTGGAAAGAAATTCAAAAGAGTTTCTTTTATTTTTTTCCAGTATAATATAACTACAGCTAAAATAGCTCCTAATTGTATTACATATGTATACATTTCAACATAATTAGGATTTGTGCCTTTAAAGCCCATTAAGTTTTCAAAAATAATCATATGTCCGGTGGATGAAACTGGCAGAAACTCTGTTATCCCTTCCACTATTCCAAGTATTATAGATTTTATTACTAAAAATATTGTATCCATTTAATCACCTCTTATTAATTTTATGAAGGATATTTTCAATGTTTTTTTCTCGTCTACTTTCATAGTATATATTTTAAGCTTTCAATCTTAATTCCTTTCTTCTTTTTGAAGTCCATAGCACAATAAAAACAATAGCAGACAATGCCAAAATAGCGTATGTGATATTAGAGTATACGTCCATAAAGCCTAAAATTTCTTCCCATGATTCTCCAAGGACAGCTCCAGCCCAAACCAGCAGGATATTCCAAATTAGTGTTCCTGCTAATGTTAGCGGCAAGAAGATCCTAAATTTCATATTAGACATGCCAGCTGGAATTGAAATTAAACTACGGATTAAAGGAATCATTCTACAGAAAAAAACAGTTAAGTATCCATAACGGTTAAACCAAGAGTTGGCTTTATAAATATCTTCAACTTTTAATCGCAATATATATCCCCATCTAACTATTATTCTTTCTAATCTTTTAATATTAAGCAATCGTCCTATTCCATAAAGTATAACAGCACCAGCAACAGATCCAGCCGTTGCAAATACCACAACCCCTAAAATAGTCATTTCTGTTCGTGTGGTCATAAATCCTCCAAAAGTAAGAATGACTTCTGAAGGAATCGGTGGAAAAACATTTTCTAGTGCTATTAAAAAAAACGTACCAAGGTACCCAAAGTTCTCCATTAGTTGCGTAATCCAGTTTTGCATATTATATTCCTCTCACTTTCTTAAGTTTGTTATTTTACCCAGACATTTATTTGCTTATTATAAATAGTCCTTGCAAGTATAAAGTATATTAACTGAAGTCCAAGATAAATTAATGATATAACAGTAAAATATCCTGACAAGTTATCTCTTAGCAAGTTACTCAATGATTTTATTGCAAATATTGAATGGCTTAATGCCACTACAAAAGGCACTAGAAACATGATGGCACATTGAGTACTTACTACTCTTCTTATTTCATCATTGGATACTCCCATTTTCTTTAAGGATTTAAATTCATGTCTGTCATTTTGTATCTCATTATAAATCTTAAAATACAATATACTACTAGTTGAGATAAAGAACACTATAGATATAAAAGTTCCAATAAATAACGAGAATGACATACTTCTTATAATAGGTAGATATTTTACTACACTATCAGAAAAAGAGTTTTCACTGTTATTTGGAAACATTATTTTTATTTGATCTACTGCCTCAAAAGGATTCATCCAATCCTTTATGTTATATCCATAGTAAACTAATTTTTTATCATCTGGAACTTTTGTAAGAACTTTATTAAAAACTTCATCAGGCACTATAGCAGTATTGGTGTTCTTATTGTCGTCATTTATTATTCCCCCGCTTAGTTCATCCCTTATCTTAAACTTTAATTCTTCGCTACTAGTAACTAAAGTCAAATACTCTTTGTCATCAATAAAATATTTACCTCCCATTCTACCCTCAAGATTGTAAGTGTGTATTAAAACTTCTCCCTTTTGAAGATTTACCCTTTCTTTTCCAAATTGAGAAGCCATTAAGTTATAATCTGAATTAGACATAATATAAAAATCCTTTTTATTATTGGTTACATTCGAGATTTCACTTTCTTTATTTGTAGCTTCTATTAGTACAATCTTATTCTTATATTGAAGCTCATGGCCATAAGCTTTTACTGTTCTTTCTACTTTTTCTGGTGATATTACACTATCTGAGTTTAATCCTCTTTCAATTATATTAAAGTCCTGTGGGAAATTCTGCTCTATACTCCCTAATATACTTTTTTGTATAGAATATACACTTACAGAAGCTGTTAATGTAACAGCACTAAGAATAGATGCTATAAATAAAATTTTAGCATTGTCCTTTAACTTATATATAATCTGAGATAAAGTTATAATATTAATCCCTTTGTAATAAACTCCTTTATTCCTCTTAAGTCTACTAGTGAAAAATACGCTAAACTGAGAATATAGAAGATAAGTTCCAAAGACAACCAAAGCCAAAATAGGAAACATAGTTAATACTATGGCTATACTAGAATATACAGCCAAAATATATCCTGCACCAATAAACACTATGGAAAGTATAGCTTTAAATTTCGAAAACTCTGATACTGGTTTAGGTATTCTATCTCCCTTTAATAGCTCTACTATATTGTTATTTTTTATTTTATAGCTAACTATGAAGCTAATTCCCTGAAACAGTATAACAAAGACTATTAGCGTTATCAGAAAAGCTTTCATAGAAACTACGAATGGAATCTCTACATTTAAAGCTAAAATAATAGTTACAATCATAAAAAATAGCTTTGAAAAAATTATTCCTAAGAAAAGTCCTGTAACTATGGCTGCAATAGATACAATAATACTTTCAATCATTACATACCTTCTTATTTGTCCCTTTGTTAAACCAAACATTGAAAGAAGCCCAAATTCCTTTTCTCTTGACTTTAGAAAGCTTGAAATAGAATACGTTGCAAATACTATAGTAAATAGAATTATTACAATCTCACATAAAAACATAGTTTTTGATGCCATAGCTCCCAGGCTCCCCATAATATCTACGCTTTTAACTTGCGGATTATAAATAAAATTTGCAAAAATAAAAAATACCATTACCACCAAGGCATTGCTTAAATAGTACATTACATATTTATTTAAGTTTCCTTTAATATTTTTAAATGCAATATTACTTAAGGTCATTATAGTTTCCTCCTATATTCCTAGCCTGCGCAGAATAACTATTAGTTGTTCCTCCTCCTAGCATTGAAAGTGAATCCATAATTTCCTTAAAGAAAACCTGACGTTTACCTCCATTAACTATTTCTAAAAAATATCTTCCATCCTTAATCATAATAATCCTCTGACAAAAGCTTGCTGCAAAAGGATCATGAGTGACCATCATGATAGTAGCTTTCTTTTGTTCATTCAAACTCTTTAGAGCTTCCATTACGTCTTGTGAAGTCTTAGAATCAAGATTTCCTGTAGGCTCATCAGCTAAAATTATAGAGGGATTATGAATTAAGGCCCTAGCGCAAGCAGCTCTTTGTTGCTGTCCACCAGATATCTCGTAAGGTCTTTTTAGGAGAATCTCCTTTATATTTAAAACCTCTGCAATATCCTGTAACTTTTTTTCTATTTCCTTTACTCCTACCTTATCTAAAACCAATGGAAGTATTATATTTTCTTCTATGGATAAAGAGTCTAGAAGGTTGAAATCTTGGAATATAAATCCTAGTTCCTTTCTTCTAAACAAAGCAGCTTTTTTTTCACTAAGTTTAGCTGGATTCGTTTCATTTATTAATAATTCACCAGTGGATGGTGTATCGATTGTTGCTAAGATATTTAGAAGCGTAGTTTTTCCACTGCCTGAAGGTCCCATTACTCCTACAAACTCTCCATCTTCTATATTAATACTGAATTTATCAAGAGCTTTAACTTGCATTCCACCTCTTTTATCCCCATATATTTTTGTTATATTTTTAGCTTCTAATACTGGCATAATTATCATTCCTCTCTAAGGTTTATTATCTATAAATACATTATAAAAAAAATAGAGAAATCAATGTATCGATTTCTCTTACAAATAACATTTCAATCTTACAATGTTGAAAGATTAAAATCTAAATATATTTCTTTCCTTATGGAATACTATAGAAAATTTAGCCCACTGTCCCTCCTCGGACTCTACTACCAATTCATGTCCAAGATTATCACATATTCTTTTAGATAAGTACATTCCCATACCAGTAGATTCCGAAGTTTTTCTACCATTATTGCCTGTAAAGAAGGCTTGAAACACTCTTCCTAAATCCTCTTTAGGTATACCAATTCCTTCATCAGTAATAGATAACACTACTTTTAACTTCTCATCTTTAATCTCAAAAACTATATACTTATTCTCTTTTTTAACTTCTTTAGAATACTTTATTGCATTAATAAAAATTTGATTTATTACAAAGTAAATCCACTTTTTATCTGTTTCTACCGTTATGTTCTTTTCATCTATAATTTTAGGGAAAATAAAATTACGAATTAATGACTTTTTATTATCATTAATCACCTTTCGTACAACTGCTGCTATATCTAAACTTTCCACCTTAAAATCCAAGTTAAATTCATTAAGTCTTGCATGATTGAGCATTATTTCAATTCCATTAGATATCCTTTCATTTTCTTCGCCTATACTGTTAAACAATTCTTTATGTTCCTCTTTTTTTTGTTCTTGTAATATAAGATTAATAACAGATACAGGGGTCTTCATTTGATGAACCCATTGATTTATAAAATATATGTATTCTCTATGCTTTTCTTCATATTCAGATATTTTTTCACTGTTATTTTTATAAATTTTTGACAAAAGTTCAATATAAACTCTCTGGTCACTAGTTCTAGCATAATCAGCATTTAACAAGTAATCAAAAGTATTATTTGTTTCAAGCATGTTATAGAGCTTCTTATAAAAGTAATTGTTTCTATAGTACTCATATATCAGAAAAACTATGTAAATCGTTAGAGATATTAATACTGCATATAGTATGTTTTCCATTGATGGATATGTTTTAAAATTTATAACAAGGGTCAAATACATGATTATAATAGTGAAAGAGATTCCTAAAAAATATGATATTGTATAAGCTATTTTATCTTTTAAAAAGTCTTTTAGCTTCAATTAAATCACCTGCTTATATCTTTCATTAGTTACTCCAATTACTTACTATCCTATATCCCTGACCTCTTTTCGTTTCAATAACATCATTGATTTCTAGATCTTCAAGCCTTTTCCTAAGTCGTGTAATATTAACCGAAAGAGTATTGTCATCAACAAAATCTATATCATTCCAAAGAACTTCAAGTAAGGTTTCCCGTGACACAATCTTATTAACATTCTTTAGAAGCGTGTGTAATAATTGAAATTCCTTTTTGCTAAGCTCTATCTTTTTTTTATTGAACTCTACAATATTTTGATTTATATGTAAAAATAACCCTCTCACTTCATAAACTTCACTGCTTTCAGCATAGCTTCCATAAGCTCTTCTAATAACGCCTTTTATCTTTGCAAGTAACAAGTCATAAGAAAAAGGCTTTGTTATGTAATCATCTCCACCATTTTCTATTGCCATAACTTGATCCATATCTGAATCCCTTGCAGAAATAAAAATTATAGGAACGTTTGATACGGTTCTTATATCTCTACACCAATAGAAGCCATCGTAAAATGGAAGATTAATATCCAAAAGTACAAGGTTTGGGTTATTCTTTATAAACTCTCCCTTTATATTTGAAAAATCTTCTACAACATAGACTTTGTATCCATAGCATTCAAGTGTTTTTTTAATAAGTTCATTTATTTTTTTATCATCTTCTATTATCATTATACTGTACATATTAACTCCATTATAATTAAGTAATAATTATTTTTTATATAATATTATTTGAATAATACTATTGCAACTTTCTACTTTCAAATATTGTTAACAAGATTATATCCTATAAGTAAACTGGTTACAATATAGCTAGCCAACAAAATAAACTGTTAATATCAGCTTACCACTGTAATTCAACTTAACATAAAAGCTGTATGACATCAATCATACAGCCTTAATTGGAATCATATAATTATATCTTAAACTTATTAATGTCATTATTCATTCCTTTAGTTAAAGTATTAAGCGAATGTGCTGCATCAGCTACTTGTTGTGAAGCCGCATTCATTTCTTCAGTGGAAGCAGTAATTTCCTCTGTTGAAGCAGATACTTCCTCTGCTACACAGGATGAGCTTTGCATTCTTTGTAAAATAACATCCTTATCATTATTAATATTAGATGCTGAAGAGTTGATAACTTGTATTTTAGGAATAACCTTTTCTACTGCATCTATAATCTTTTTAAAGGATTCTATGGATGTATTTATAACAGTAACCTGACCATTTAATTCCCCGCTCATAACATCTGCACTTTTCAACATATCACTAGATTCTTGTGATATGCTAGATATAAGATTAGTTATGTTTTTAGAGGAAACTTTTGACTCTTCCGCAAGCTTTCTAATTTCTTCAGCAACTACAGAAAATCCCCTTCCTGACTCCCCAGCTCTTGCTGCCTCTATAGCAGCATTTAGAGCAAGCAGGTTTGTTTGTTCCGCAATACCATTTATAACATTTGTTATTTGATTTATCTGAATGATATTTTGACCCATATGTGAGATTTTTACAGCGAAATCCTTAAAAGAATTATTTATTCTAGTTACTGATTCTACAAGACTTTGTAAATCTTCGTGATTTTCGTTTGCCATAGAATTTATATCTTTAGAGTTAGAATTGATATCTTCTATGGATTTAACCATAGTTTCAAGCTCTGAACTAAATTTATTCAATACATTTGTAATCTCTGACAAATCGTTAGATTGAGATGTTACTCCAACAGAAGCCTGCTGTATTGCCGCGGCAACATTATCCGATGAACCCGCCATCTCTTCTGATACAGCTGACAAGGAAATAGATCTTTCTTCAATGGTTTGAGATTTTTCACGAATACTTTTTATTAGTGATGAAATACTTTCAATTGTTTTAGACAAGGAATCCTTAATAATTCCAAATTCGCTTTTTGAGTCACCTTCTATCTTCTCAGTGAAGTCTCCTGTTGAAATCTTTGTTAGGTAATCAATTATTTCTTTTGATGAGCGTCTGATAAATAAAATTACTAAAGCTGAAATTAGTAAAAATGTTATTATTACAGCTATGTTCATAGTAATAAAAGCTCTTTTACTACTATCATAAATTTTATCATTTTCTGTATCAGTTTTTCCCGCCCAATCAACATTATAATCTTTTAATCCTTTAAGCGTGCCCTCAATTGATTCACCTATATTATCAATTTTTTTCATGTCCTCATCAGAAATTTTTTCACCTTTAGCTAATGAGGGTTCGACCTTCTTCCACAAATTCATATAATTAACATAGTCTTTTTGAAACTTATCAAGACCTTCCTTATCAGCTGGATCTAATTTAGTAGATAAATAGCTTTTTAATGACTCGTGTATTTTATCGTCTAGTTCATTAATTTTTGCATCATAATCCTTGCTGTAAATAGTATTTGATTTAGAAACATATAGTCTTATATTTAAAAAATCTGCTCTCAGTGATCCTATATAGGATATTGGCATAGTTATATTGTGATACATGTCCATTGTGTTATCGTTAACTTTTTTCATATCGAAATACCCTAGAGAACCTATTGCTGATGAAAAAATAATGGCTAAGATTGACATTGACATTATTATTGTGGATATCTTTAGTTTTCTTAAAATTTTATTCACTGAATCCTCCCTCCCTTTATAAGCATTTAAAAGCATTACAAATATTTATTATACTAATCTAGTTTATCGTGACTAAAAGATAAATCTTTATTAATAATAGTACTTAACTTTGAAAAAATAATTTTTTCATGGACAATGCTTCCACGCTCATTTGTTAATCTTAATACTATGGATTTATTATACAACTTAAGTATAAACTTTCTCTAAATTGATTCTAAAATAATACTAAATTTTTATTCTAATAATCAAAATTTTCATATTCGGCTTTCAACATAGAGAATATACGCATTGATTTATACACGTTATTAATCTTTTTGCATTCTCTTAAAATCCCTTCTTGAATAAAACCTTCTGATTTATAAAGTTCAATTGCCCTCGAATTATAATCAAAAACATCTAGCCAAAGTCTGTGACATCCTAGTTTCTCAAAACAAAGCCTTTTTATTAGGCTTATACTTTTCCTTCCATAGCCTTTTCCCTTTTCATTTATAACAATTCTCGTTAACTCCATGGTTTCATGTTCGCTGTTTATTCCATCAAGCAGAATATACCCGACTATCTCTTTACAATCTTTTTTCCTTATAGAAATATGCATCCAATTTTCAGAATCGATAACCTCTATATGCTTCTTTTTACTCCAATTATATACAAATTTCGAGTTTTCTCTATCACTTTCCATTTTAATAATCTTGTCCAGATCCTCAGCTTGAGTTAGACAAAATATTAAATCCTGTGATTGTGTTACTATGTTTTCCAAACATCATCCCCCCAATAGAACAATAAATTTTCGTGCACAGCCTTTAAAGTTTTCCTTTGTCTCGTATACATCGTCAATCCTCTTATCATGACAAAGTACCAAATTCATATCCTTGGTCTTTTAAATACTCTATTATTTGAGGCAAAGCCTTAGCTGTTTCTTCCTTACCATAAGTATCATGTATTAGTATAACTACTTTTTCTTTTGTTCCTACACTTTTTTTCACTTCATTTAACAGTTCTGATGCATTTTTCATCTTACCTTCTGAATCAAAATTGTAAGCATTCCAATCTATACTGTGCATATCCTTTTCTTTTAGCTTTGCATTAAACTCCTCCAAATTAGGATCTTTATAATGCTCCCTTGACATATAACCCCCTGGCATTCTTAACACTCGTGAATTAAAATCTTGCCCAACAACATTTTTAATTGCAGTGTTAGTCTCATCAATTTCTTCCATAAAATATTCTATATTGATTTTATTTCCTGGGTACAAATTTCTTAAATTATGAGAATAAGTATGATTGGCCAATGCATGTCCCTCGTCAAAAGTTCTCTTTACCAATTCTTTACTACTTTCACTGGAATTTATGTTTTGTCCAACTAAACAAAAAGTAGCTTTTATATTATACTTTTTTAATACGTCTAATATTCTAGGCGTCACAGTTATAGATGGCCCATCATCAAAAGTAAGAAATGCTATTTTTTTCCCATCATTCTCTACCTTGTTGTCTAATATATCTTTTACCTTTTTTACATCATAAGTATATTTTTGTCCTTCACTATTTACATTATGTAGTTTACCTTTTGAGTTATTTTCCGCTACCTTTTCTTTTGTCTCCTTTACAACCGTTATTTCTTTGATATTATTAGTTGGAACTTCTTTACTAGTTGTTATTACTCTACTAGCCGCTATTCCTTTGTTAGCTTGTACCATTTTATCATTATAATATTCATAACCTTTATATGATAAAGTTAACACTCCAATTAAGGACACTAAAATTAAACTCTTTCTTATATTTTTAACTCGTTTATTTTTTCTTCTGTTTTTTCTTTTCATTATTTATCTCCCTTCTTCTGCTCAAAAGATCATCTTTTAAAATTTAAACTTGAAATTTATAGTAAATAACTTAAAAGAAAACCTTCCCTAATTTTATCTTAGTTAGGCAGAAGTATTTCACTAACAATACAAAAGCTTTATCTAATCCTCATAATTAAGGCAAACTAAGCATGACAATCTTTTATAATTCTATTTTAAAGAGAGTATCTCTATTTTACATAAACAAAGTATAAACTTTGTATAAACTTTGTACAAAATGACATTCTTTACATATAATAAATCCTCTCAAATCTTATCTTATTTAATCACGGAAGTTTTTAGTAATAATAAATTTTACATTCTCGTGAATATTTCTTCATATATATGATATAATGAGAAATGCTGGCAAAAATATTATATATTTTGTCATAAGGTAATAAAAGAAAGAGGTGCTCGTTATAAAAAGTAAATACGAAACAAAAGCTAACGAATATGAAATAAAAGGAACTGTTGCTTACCTAAAATTAAGCAAAAAAGATGGCACGACCATTGATACTAAAATAGATGCTGAGGATTTAAAAACTGTATTAGATAAAGGAACTTGGTTTGCCGAATGGAATAAGGATTTTAATAGCTATTTAGTTCAAACTCTAAGTTTCTCTTCGATAAACGGAAAAAAACTTAAAGAAAAGCAAACTTTGCATTCATTTATTCTTGGTACCCACACTAAAACTCCTATTAGACATCTAAATGGAGATACTTTAGATAACAGAAAATGTAACATAGAAATATATGACCAAAATGCAGCAATCAATGATTATGAAAAAATCGATTCGGATAGTATTTATATCATACTTAGAGATAAATATGGTAGAAGAAAAGAAAGAACTCTAGTTGATAAAGAAGATTTAGATAGAGTGATAAACAGTGGCTATTCTTGGGTATACTATATAAGTCAAGGAGAACATTATGCTGTAGCTAATACTCAGAATGGTAGAGTCTATTTGCAAGGCTTTATTATGAATACTCCTGAAGATATGGTTACAAAACATATAAGCCACAACACTTTAGATAATAGAAAAGCTAATTTAGAAAATGTAGCTATTGTTGACGAATCTGAAGAATTAGAACAGAATAGTTAGCTTGCTTTATCAGCAATAAGAAGCTGTCCCCAAATGCATATCTATGCATTTTGAGACAGCTTCTTGTTTAAAATCGTAAGGTTCAAATAGCAAACTTTCAATATACTCAGACTTTCTAACTATAAACTTAGAATCAAAAGTTGATGTAATTACTCTAATTCAATTCCCATCTCACTTAACCAATTAATAACATATTCTTTTGCTTTTTCTTCTTCATAATCTTGCCACTTATCAAGCTCTTCAGCATTTTTAAAAATTACATTTTTAAAACTTATCATTGGCTGATTCTTATTTAAGGCATATAAAAGCCTACCTTTTAAATCATCAGAACACACTTTATTTCTTGCATAATCAACCATAGAATCATAAAAATATGAATCATCAATATTAGGTATTAAGATGTATCTTCCTTCTATGTCTTCTTTGATGGCATATGCATCTTCTAATAGTCCCTTTTGCCAGTCATCTAAATCATCTTCTTTTATGTCACCTTGAATAACGCTATTTATTTCATAGGGAATATTGATAATATCCCCTGTATGTGTATCCAAATACTCTTTCCCTAAGTCATCCTCATTAAATGAAAATGACTGCACCAATAAATCTAAATCAATATTTAATTTCTTCATAGTTTATATTTATTCTCCCTAATTTAATTTATTATTGTTTTTACTTTCCATCATCGAAATTATATTTATTATACCTCAAATAACATAAATATTTTTAAGTTAATCCATTATTATTTATTATATACCACCTATGAGTAAAATTAAACATTATCTGTGCATGCTTCATAAATATTACAATTTGTCCTAAATAATCTTGACAATTAATTCAATGGCGATATAATAGTTAATATATTAATTATTTACATATTAACTATTAAGAATTAATGTAAATATCTAAACAAAAACTTCGCTTAAATGAAGTGCTGCCAATTAATAAATGCTTTAGACGAGGAGATATTTGATTTATGAATAATGACAATAATTATCCAGATAACATTAATCTTGATGAAGTAAATTCATTAAGGCTATTAAATTTAATCTGCAATACAGCAGATACAATAGAAAAAATAATTTCAAAATTTTATAAAAACTTTAAACTATCAAAAACACAATTTGAAGCTCTGTACTTAATCTACTTAAGCGGAGAAGAAGGTATTACTCTATCTACTCTTGGTGAAAAAATGAATGTTACAAGACCTAATATAACTTCATTAGCAGATAGGATGGTATCTGGAGGATTAATAAAGAGAATTACAAATGAAAATGATAGAAGAAGTATAAAAGCTGTAATTACAGAAAGAGGAACTGAACTTATTAGCATTGTTCTACCAAGAAATCAGATATTTGGTCAAACTATGTTAAACTTTATCTCACAAAACGAAAAGGAACATTTTTGTGAATTACTTATAAAAATCCAACAAGAGTTAACTGAGAATTATTTAAAAGATTAAAATATTGTATTAAAAGGGGGGGCTTTTTATGAAACGTAATCATATTGTATTTCTATCAACTCTAATAGTAACAACAAGTCTTTTATCAGGATGTAATACTTCTTCCGAAATACGAACTTTAACTGGTGATAAATTAATAAATCAAAATACTGATCATCTAGTTGTCCAATCAAATATAGAAATGAAAGATGTAAACATAAACTCCAAAATTGCTGGAAAAATAAAAGAAATAAAGGTTAAAGAAGGCGATAACGTTAAATCCGGACAAGTTTTAGTTACTATAGATAATAATTCATTACTTGCAAAACACTCTCAAACGCAAGCCCAAATCGAGGCTATAACAGGACAACTTAAGGCAGCGCAAGCAGCAAAGCAAGCTGCACTTGCTCAACTTCAGAAAGCACAAAATGGAACGAGAGCCGAAGAGCTTGCTCAGGCGAAAGCGGCTTACGAACTTGCTCAAACCACTTATGACAGAGTAAAATCCCTATATGACAAAGGCTTTGCTTCAAAAGCTGATTTAGATAATGTTTCAACACAATTCGAAATTACAAAAGAAAAATATGATCTCGCTAAAAATGGTGCAAGGCCAGAGGATATAGCCGCGGCTCAGGCACAGGTTGCTCAAGCTGATTCAACAATACAAGCTATACAAGGACAAATTAAGCAAGCTGAAGGTGGACTAAATGAAGTACAAACTTATATCGATGACACTACAATTGTAGCGCCAGCTGATGGAATAATAACTACTCTAAATGTAGAAGCTGGTGAACTTGTATCAACAGGAATGCCGCTTTTAACAATAACAGATACAGCAGCACCATGGATAGAATGCAACGTGAAGGAAACAGATATTTCAAAAATAAAATTAAATGAAGTTGTTTCAGTAAAACTTTCTGCTTATCCAAAAGAGCAATTTAGAGGTAAAGTAGTTAGAATAAATAAAAAGCCAGATTTTGCAGTTAAAAGAGCAACAAATGATAATGGGCAATTTGATGTGTTATCTTATGGGGTTAAGGTTGAGTTAACTGACATGAATAAAACTCTTAATGCAGGTATGACAACTTTTGTTGATTTTGGAAAGTAAAGTGAGATGCTAATATGAAAGAAAAAGTATTAAAATTAATTTATATAAAAACAAAGATTAAAAATATATTAGCTCCCTTTTTATTTGT
Source organism: Clostridium sp. CS1-1 (assembly GCF_056135525.1). NCBI lineage: Bacteria > Bacillati > Bacillota > Clostridia > Eubacteriales > Clostridiaceae > Clostridium > Clostridium sp. CS1-1. The sequence continues at coordinate 3,213,183 of NZ_CM148680.1, forward strand.
TTTCATAATTCCCGTTATCTGCAGCTTTATTTTGGGATACCAAATGAATGCTCGTCAAATTCGACATATACCTACTGCAATTGTAGATCATGATAACTCACCCCTTAGTCAAACATTAGTTAATGAAATAAAAACAAATGAAGTTTTTAATATAACAAACTATAGTGAAAATGATTATGATATTAAAAATCTAATAGATAATGAAAAAGTGTATTTAGGAATTATAATTCCTAAATCCTTTTCAAAAGATTTGCTTGAGGGAAAAGCTCCTAAAGTACTTATATTTTATGATGGGTCACAGATGTCTGTTACTAGCGCTGCTAAATCTCAGATGTCTGAAATTCTACTTACCCTTAAAACCGCATATTTAAAGCAACTAATGGAAGGTAAGCTTGGAATAATGCCTGAAGTATCTCTAAACAATGTTTTACCAATGTATTTTAGCTATAGGCTTATAGGTAATCCAACTAAAAATTATATTAACTTTATGATTCCTGGAATGTTGATTAGTATGATTCAAATAGGTCTTGTAATTCTTGGGGTAGAACTAGTTAAAGAAGTTGAGCAGAGTTATTTTTGGTTATGGATTAAAGGAATTATAGGTGGATTACTTGGTTCAATTTCTATGTTAATAACTTTAGGAATTCAGTTTAAGTTCTTCCAAGTTCCTTTTAGGGGTACCATTCAAGGTGGAATCATTCTAACACTTCTTTTTTGTATTGGTATGGTAAACTTAGGTATTCTAGCTAGGCTAATTAGAAAGGAAAAACTATCTTCTGTAAGATGGATAACAATAATAGTTTCTCCTACAACTATACTTGGTGGTTTCACCTTTCCTTTAATTGCAATGCCAAAATTCTTTCAAGACTTAGGTGAATTTATACCTTTTGTGCATTACGGAGAACCAATTAGGGACCTGTGCCTCAATGATATAGACTTAAAATATATTACTCCTGATATAAATTGGCTATCTAAATTTTTAATTTATTTATGGATGCTTTCTTTAGTTGTTTTTATACTACGAAAATATGGTCATAAAATTTATAGTTATATTAAAGCACCTAAAGAAAATAAAGAAAAATCCGAAGAGGTGATGCAAGTATGAAATTCTTAAAATCTATTTTACGTAAGCAAAAAAATATTTTTTCACTTGTAATAACGCCTATTTTGGTAACAATCCTCTTCTGTTTTGCTTTTAGTAAGATTTACGTAGAACAGATTCCTTTTGGTATTGCAGATTTTGATAATTCGTCAATTTCACGATCAATTATAAGAGAATTTAAAAATCATCCAGGTCTAAAAGTTAACTACTACGCTGATTCACAAACAGAACTAGAAGAAGCTATAAAAAGAAAAAAAGTCAGAGCTGCTTTGATTATTCCAAAAAATTTTAACAAGGATGTAATTGAACTAAAATCTCCTAAGACTATAGCATTAATAGATGAATCAAATATGGTAATTGGAAATAATGCATTGGCATACTGTAGTTCAATATTAAATACTTTAAATGGAAAAATTCAGCTAACTGTTCTTCAGGCAAACAATATGCTGCCTTATGTTGCTCAACAGTCAATTAGTGCTTTATCCTTTACAGAACGTATATTGTACGATCCTCAGTTAAGTTATATGAAATATTTGATTTATGGGCTTTTAGCTCTTTTGATTCAACAATTCTATTTAACAACTTTAGTGCCTATTTTAATAGAAGAGAAACACGAACTCACACAAATGAAGATGAGATCTAAAGAAGGCTCAAAAAAAATACTTATTCTCTCTCTAAGAATTTTAATGCTTATGTTTTTTGCATACTTAGGTGCTAGCAGCAGTTTGTACTTTGCTGGAAAATACTTTTATCTTCCACTTAAAGGAAACATACTAGAGTATTCTGCTTTGATGTGGGTTTTCATTATAGATATTACAGCTATAGCTTTTATTCTTGCTTTTATTTTCAATAACGTTGTGCATTTTATAGAATTTGTCATGTTTCTAACTGTTCCTGCATTACTTACAGCAGGATATACCTGGCCTCAATATATGATGCCAAAAAGTTTGGCACAAGCTGTCAAAATTCTTTGGCCTTTTATATATATATCCGAACCTTTAAGAACCATAAATTTAAAAGGTTCTGGTTGGAGTTATATACTTCCTTACTTAAAAGGTGGTATTTACTATGCTTTGTTTTGGTTACCTATAGGAATCGGATTATATACTCTTAAGATTATTTTGAAAAAATGGATTAATAGAAAATTATTAATTCAACCGGAAACTTTTGCAGGCACCAATACCTCAAGCACCAAAGAACCCTCTATAAAAGGATCATCTGTAATTGAGAAACAAGAGGAAGTAAAACTTAACTCTTAATTACAGGCAATTATATAAAAATATAAAAATTATGTTTGTACAAAATTAAAATAATTTTCTTCTTAAACCTAATAAAGAGAGTAGTGAAGGACTAATAAAATATTACCCTTGCTACTCTCTTTTACTATTTATTCTCTAAGCAAACTTAATACAAGTTGTTCTAATTTTACGCAAATATTATAAATAGAACATCTAATAAGTAATGTATATCAGAAGAATACTTTTCTGCAAATATGTATAATATAAATTCATAACTTATAAAAGAATTCCTAATGATTAATATAAACCTAAAAACTAAAGGGGGTTAAAAATAATGGATACTCACAACATCCAACGTGAAGAAATAGAGAGAATTTATGGTAAAATCAGTCCATTCGAGCTTAAAAATAAGTTAATTAACTTAGCAGAAGGACCTAAGGAGAAAAGTGCCCACGCTTTATTAGATGCAGGAAGAGGTAACCCAAATTGGACAGCGGCAACACCTCGTGAAGCCTTTTTTGCCTTTGGCCAGTTTGCTGTTGAAGAAACTCGCAGAGTATGGAATGAAAAGGACTTAGCTGGAATGCCTAAAAAAGAAGGTATTGCAGAACGTTTTGGAATTTATGTAAAAAAGCATCTTAATGAACCAGGAATTGAACTTCTTAAAAATATAATTGAGTATGGGATAACAGAAAAAGGCTTTGATCCAGATACTTGGGTACATGAACTAGCAGATGGCATTATAGGAGATAACTACCCCGTTCCAGATCGTATGCTCATACATATCGAAAAGATTGTACATGATTATCTTGTTCGAGAAATGTGCTACAATAAACCACCTGTAGGCAAGTTTCACTTATATGCGGTAGAAGGTGCTACTGCTGCAATGTGTTACATCTTTGATTCCCTTATTGCCAATGAATTATTGCAAAAGGGAGATAAAATTGCACTAATGACTCCAATTTTTACCCCTTATCTTGAAATTCCTTTACTGCCTCGTTACAACCTTGATGTAATTAAAATTAGAGCTACAGAAGAAACAGAAGATGGAACCCATACTTGGCAATATCCTGAATCTGAATTAGAAAAGCTTTGCGATCCAACTATTAAAGCTTTATTCATAGTTAATCCTAGCAACCCACCTTCTGTAGCTATGAAACCAGAATCAGTTGATAGATTAACCGAAATAGTTAAGAAACATAATCCTAACCTAATGATTATTTCTGATGATGTTTATGGCACCTTTGTTCCTAATTTCCGTTCCATAGTTGCAGATTTGCCTTATAACTCAATAGGAGTCTACTCTTTTTCAAAGTATTTTGGCGTAACTGGTTGGAGACTTGGAACAATTGCACTTTATGAAAAAAATATATTTGATAAATTAATAAGTGAATTACCTCATGATAAAAAAGAGGAGGTAACTAGACGCTATGAAGCGCTATCCACAAGCCCCGATGATATACCATTTATAGATAGAATTGTTGCTGATAGTCGTCAAGTAGCACTTAACCATACAGCAGGTCTTTCTACACCACAACAAGTACAAATGGCATTTTTCTCAGCCTTTGCTTTACTTGATAAGGAAAATAAATATAAGCAGTTAACTATTGATATTTGTCGTCGTCGTCAAAGACTCTTGTTTGATGGCCTTGGATTAGATTTACGAAAAGATCCTTATGATGCGGCTTATTATACAGAGTTTGATTTACTAGAGTGGGCTTGTCACTATTACGGAGAAGATTTTGCAAATTATCTTCAAACGAATCATAAGCCTTTTGACGTGCTTTATCGCTTAGCAGAGGAGTCTTCTATTGTACTATTAAGTGGTGGTGGATTCTTTGGGCCTGAATGGTCCATAAGAATATCTCTAGCAAACTTGAATGATGAGGCTTATTCAAGAATAGGTAAAGCACTGCATAAAATACTTGAAGATCTTGTGCAAAACTGGAAAAAGTCAAAAATATAAATAGATGAAATAAAAGGGGTGTTGCACTATGATTTTTCATTCATTATTCAACAGCCCCTTTTATCACTTTACTATTTTATAAATGAGAACTTTCAGATTATAAACTCGTTTCTAATTCACTATTTTTAGATACTGTTATTTCTTCTTTAACTTCTTCTTCCCGAAGAGCCTTGTATATGCTGTAGCACATGACGAGCATAATCAGCATGAATGGAAAGGCAGCAGCAATAGAAGCCGTCTGAAGTGTCTTTATCGCAGCAGTACCTCCTACTAGAATAATCATTATAGTGACAGCCCCTTGGACAACTCCCCAAAACCCGCACAGTTTTTTACTTGGATTCAGGTCTCCTCCCGATGTCAGCATGCTCAGTACATACGTCGCTGAGTTAGCAGCTCCTGCAAAGGACGTGATGATCAGGATAAGCGCTAGCGGAGCAGTGATGAAATAGAGCGGTAGATGCTGCAACGTTGCAAATAAAGCAGTCGAAACATCGGTTTTAACCGCTGCCTGAATGGCACCCTGTGACAATGCATCTAGATTAAACGCAGCTCCCCCATAGATTGCAATCCATATGAGGCAGAAACCAGAAGGCAGGAAGACTGATGCAAGTATGAATTCGCGAATAGTACGGCCTCTAGAAACACGTGCTATGAACTGACCTACAAATGCTGCCCACGCAATATACCAAGCTCTGTAGAATATCGGCCAGGCTTTAGTCCATTCAACATTGCCCATCCACAGACTCTGTCCCATAAAGTTTTGCAAATAATCACCAAGCGTGTGAGTAAACATATTTAGTATAAATACCATTCCACCAAACAAGAAAATAAATACCATAAATCCAATTGAAAGCCATACCTTTACGTCAGCAACAGCCTGCATCGCCTTATGCAGTCCGGATACGGTTGCAAGCGTAAATATCGCTGTCATGATTGCGATAATAATAGCAGTCATACCAGGTGTCGCTTTAATTCCCCAGATATATTGTACTCCTGTGGCAATCTGACCAGCCCCCAGCCCCAAGCTAGTTGCTACGCCAAACATCGTCGCAAATACCGCTATTACATCGATGGCTTTACCGATAGGTCCGCGAATGTGATCACCAAGGATCGGATAAAAAGCGGAGCTGATTAAGCATGGAAGGCCTTTTCGATACTGGAAATAAGCCAGGGCTAAACCGCAAACAGCGTAAATAATCCATACATGAATACCAAAATCATTAAATACAATCCTCATGGCATCATGCATAGCTTGCTCAGTTCCTGGTTGCCCCACAGGCGGTGCCATATAATGAGTCATCGGTTCAGCAATGGACCAGAAAACCATTCCGATACCCATTCCCCCTCCAAATAGCATAGTAAACCACTGGAAATTTGTAAATTCCGGTTTTTCATCATCCGCCCCTAGCTTGATCCTACCAAAGCGGCTGAGAGCAATAACAAATATAACTATTGTAAAGACAAATACTGATACAAGATATAGCCAACCAAAATTAGTAGTTAAAAATGATAACACGCCATTGGCTACTTTAGCCATTTGAGAAGGCAGAATTATACTAAATGCTACAAATACCAGAGCTATACCTGCAGAAACATACAGAACCGAGCGGTCTTTTGTTTTTTGTTCATTTGACATAATTAATTTTCCCCCTTCGCAAAACAAATCTAAATAGGCCTCATCCATCTGGGCAAGGCCTATTTAGTTATATGAAACTCCTTCTCCTTTCGTCGAATGAGTAAGCGATTCGCACAAAATCATAGATTTTGGCTCTCTGCTTATATGAAACTCCTTCTCCTTTCGTCGAATGAGTAAGCGATTCGCACAAAATCACAGATTTTGACTCTCTGCTTAATTGATTTAGATTCTAACTTTAAAAACAGTTTGCTCTTGAATGTCAGTTGCAAGAGAATCTAAAGCCACCCCAACTCTATGATATCTTAACTTCCATTGTGCTTCTTTAGAATCTGCAGGATTTCCTAATGGATAAGGGATAGAAATTGTAGGTACTATTCTATTTGAACCTACTGTTGTTGCTACTGGGATTAGATTACACATTTGAACAACTGGGAAACCAGCTCTTTCGATTTCCTTTACCATTGTTGCACCGCAACGTGTACAAGTTCCTCAGGTGGAAGTTAGTACAACTGCATCTACATTTGCTTCTTTTAGATGTACAATAATCTCCCTTGCCATTCTAGCAGCCTCACCTTGAGTAGTTCCAGTTCCAACTGTAGAATAGAAATACTCATGAAGCTTACCTATTTTACCTTCTTTTTCATACGTTTTTAAGGCATCTAATGGAACTATTACATTAGGATCTGCATCTGCTGCTGCAGGGTCAAATCCAGCATGTATTGTCTTAAAAACTCCTCCCATTAATTTGTCTAATTGTGATATATCATATTTACCCCATCTTGTTGCTGAAGCAGATTGAATTCTATCAGGGTTGTCCACAGGAACTATACCACCAGATGTTACACAAGCTATAGTTGCTTTACTTAAATCTTTAATAGCTGGCGCTATTGGTACTCTATCCATTTTAGGGATAGGTAATTCAGTTTCAAATTTCTCGCCATTTAATTTCTTTATCACCATTTCTACTACTCTATCAGCAGCTGATTTTCTTGATTCAAGCCAAACTTGATGTCTTTTCCCTCTTCCGTAATATCCTTCCTCTTCTGCTGCCAACAGCTCTTCTCCAGCTAATATTTTATTACCGAAGTTAGCCATAGCCTTTATATCATTTTTCATTCTTCCAGCGTTGTTTCCACCTTTAAATATATATACATCTTTTTTAAACATTTCAACACCCGGGTTTTCAATATGCATAGAGGATATAACTGGTACGTTAAACTTCTCTTTTACAGCCTTACATATAACTCCACAGGCATTTCCATATCTTCCAGCCTGGAAGGCAGGTCCTGCGAAGAATATATCAAACTCTTTCCCCTCTAAAAAAACTAATATTTTTTCTACTGCCTCTTTTTCACTAGAACCCATGAAGTTATCACCACAAACTATTGTATGGGTAACCTCTGCACCATCAAGTTGTTTATTTAATTCGATAGCAGGTCCAACTAAACCCTCTCTTATTTCTGGAGAAAAGTCTGCTTTGTCCTCTCCACCAATTTGTCCGAAGAATTGATTTATATATAAAATTGCTTTTTTCATCTAATCTGCACCTCCTTAAAACTCTTTCATTGTTTTTGGTGACCATCCACAGATCTGATCTCCGCAAAACATTGCATTATTTTCCATAATAATTGAACCATCTTCTCTTACTGAAGACCCTAATATTTCATCGTTTGCCCATCCACCAGACAAACCATCTCTAGCTAATGACTGCAGTTCTCCTATAACAGTTTCCATTGGAGATAGCTCAATTAATTCTGAAACGTTTCCAGTTGATACAATAGCATCTGCTTTTATATCTAAGGATACTAAAGGCTGAGATTCACCATCTCTTCCTGTGCATTCATTAGTGATACCACAAGTTTTAACTCCAGCCTCTTCCAATGCAACTATACAAGCTATAAAGTCTGCATCAGGATTTCCATATCCTTCTTCTGCAACAATAGCTCCATCTGCACCTAAAGATTTTGCCATTTGAGCAACAAACAAAGCTGCACGTTTCTTCTGCTCTAAGGCTACATTAAGGTTAGACATAATTACTCCTAAGAAGTTTAAAGTCTTTCCATGCTCAGCATATAACTTTTTAATAGTTGGATTATTCTGAAAGTCATAAGTAGACCACTTTGAGGAACAAGGCATAAAGCTTCCAGAAATCATTGCTCCATCTAAAACCTCATTTGGATGCATAAAAGTTGGTACCATATGATTTGCATCCCATCCATATACCAAATCGTTATATCCCATTTCTTCCATCTGGGATTGAGGCTGCATTACAAATACAACAGATGGTAAATCTTGAACTTCTTTTGATCTCTTTGTAACTGGTTCTAACTCAAAGGTCTCAATATCCTCTGGCTCCAAATTCTTAACACAATTTCCTATAAACTCAGCAAGCTTATGTCCTGCCCATCTTAATGCTTTATTTTTCTTTTGCTGTTCATGTTTTTCAAAATCTTCATCTGTATCTCCTATAAGTACTATATTCTTTAACTGAGAATAGTAACTATACTTTGCACCTTCTCCACTCATATCTATTAATCCATCTTGGAATCCACCCCAATGCTTGCCCACTACTAGGATACTGCAATCCTTTAGTGCATGAGTTCTTCCTTCACCTACTGGAACAACATCCCCAGTTACCCCTGGGAATAAAGTGTTACCGTTTACTTTTACTCTTGGCTCAATTGCCTCCTTTACAGGTACTAAACGAACCTTATCTCCTGGTTTTACAATTAATAAATCTGCTTCTGTAATATGTTCATCTTCCAAAACAAAATCTAGCGCTTCCTTCTTGTTTATTGTTAAAATTCCATTTTCATAGCGAGTCTTCTCTCCAAAAACGATATCTTTTACATGAAAGTTTCCAATTTCCAATTTCACTTATATTCCACCTCTCTCGTTTTAATGATGATAATGATACTATAATTTATTCTTATACCAAAATTTTCAAGTATCACTCGTTATAATAATATCACAATTTAGAATAGTTTGTAAACGAGGTTAATTTATAATCGCGATTGTTTTGTTATAAAAATATCAAATATCCTCTATTTGAAATACATATATTACTAAATGTTTTAATTTAACATATCTTAATTCTTTACATCATATATTTAGCAAGGAATTGTCCTAAGTAATAGCAAACGATATATTATGAATTGCGGTAAACTAAAGTTAAAGATTAAAAGATTATACTAATGTTTTAATCTTTTGGTTACTGTGATATAATAATGAAATATCTTAGAAGTAAGTTGGTGAATAAAGTTTGAATAAAAAGATAATAAAAAAACAAAGGAATATGAGTTATTTTATAGATGCGGCAAGTAAAATTATGGATGAAGAAGGAATTGAATTTGTTACAATAAGGAAAGTTGCAGATTTAGCTGGATATAATAGCGCAACCTTATATAATTATTTTGAAGACTTAGACGAGCTTATTTTATATGCCTCTATCAAGCATCTAAAAGAGTATACTCTTGCTCTTAAAAATTATACAAAAAATGCTAATAATAACTTAGATAAATATTATAAAATTTGGGAATGTTTTTGTACATATTCATTTTCAAATCCTAAAGTGTACAATATAATTTTTTTCAGCAAGCATAGCAACTCCATCGATAATGTAATTGAAGAATATTATTCAATATTCCCGGAAGAACTTGGTGAACAATCAGTAGACTTATTACCTATGCTCCTAAAGAGCAACATATATGATAGAAATTTAGCACTGCTAATTAATCTTTCTAATGATGGGCACTTAAGAAAGAATGATTTGGTAGATATAAACGAAATGACGCTTTTATTATATCATGGAATGCTTTGTAAAATACTAAACAAACAGGTTGACCACACTCCTTTAGAAGCTACAGCTATCGTAATTAAATATTTAAAAAAGATAGTAGATTCATATAATATCTAAAAAAAATTATAGGAGCTGAATTTCCTATCAGCTCCCTGTTTCTATGATTCTCATCAGTATTTCTTTTTTCTATTCTTTAAATATAAAGCACAAAATTACTTGCATGGACTTTTTGCATTATTGTGCTTTGCGTTGTATAAATTATATAAATCTTTATCTACACAGATGTTTTTTTCTCTTCTGTAGCATCATATATCCCAAATTTTAAAATATTCATGTATTCGTTAAACTCTGCCATGATATTATCTAAATTATTAAAAATTTCATCTATAGAGGTATCTTTACATTTTTTAAGATACTTATTAGAAACACCATCCATACACAACATAATCAATTCTATTGCTTTTTTAGTATCAATTCCATTTTTGAATTTTGAAGTATCTATATCTCCAAAAAACTGAGGCATGTATTTTTCATAGTAAGCATTATATTTTTCCGTAAGTTCTTGCTTCAATGACTCTGGCATATGTGAAATAGCTGAAAATACCAATCTGCTCACTAGCGGTTCTTCATGGTTTATCTTAGCTTTTCTTATACTAGCCCATACGAATCTTTCGAAAATATCCTTTGGCTGTGTCTCCCTCATTGAATAATATTTATCTATTAAGTGACTTAAACAATAGTCAAATACATACAGAAATAAGTTTTTCTTACTCCCAAAGTAATGAAACAATATCCCCTTGGAAACTTCTGCTTTTTTCACGATAGAATTAGTAGATGCCTTGTCATATCCATTCAATGCAAATTCTTCAATGCAAGCATCTAATATTCTTTTTTTCTTTTCCTCTGGTAAATTCTCAAATGTATCAATCAATTATAATCTCTCCTATACATTTTCTATAACTAACTGAAACTTCTTCTGTAGCTTTAATATAAATCTTTGGAAATTTCAATTTACTAAATAACTACCCTAAGTAATACTCCACCCGATGCCAAGAATTCTGTTTATTTAGAGTTAACTTTCATCCCCTCTTTTATGTTATTATCAGGTTTTACTAGGATTTTTTCACCTGATTTAAGTCCTTCTACTACTTCAATTGTTTTTTCACTTTCAATACCTTTCTTAATCTGCCTTATAACAGCTTTTCCATTGTCAACTACAAACACAGAAGAACTTCCTTTATAATCAAATACAGCTGTATCAGGTATCACTAAAGTATCTTTCTTAGTCTCAGTTATAATCTTAATATCTAAATCGTAACCAGGCTTTAATAAACCTAAATTATCACTTATTTCAATAGTTACAGGTACCCTTTTTTGGTTAACTCCTAAAGACGAAGTTATATTTTTTGCTTCTGGTGCTATTTTTACAATCTTCCCTTTTATAGTTGAATTTCCTAAAGGCTTTCCACTAACTTCAACCTCATCACCTATTTTAACCTTATTTATATCATCAGACAATATGTTTGTCATTAATTCTAAACTTTTGGTATCTCCTATTAAAAATGCTGCTGTTCCAGCTGTTCCTGTAGAATTTTCATCTAATAACTTTTCTAGAATAACTCCATCTACTGGTGTTATAACTTGTTGTTTTTCTATATCTCTCATTATAGTATCCCTAAGTATTACTGCTTGTTTAACTGCGGCTATATATCCACTCTTTACATAATCAGGAGTTCCCTCCTTAATATCCTCTAATTGTAAGTTTGCTGATTTTAGTGCAGCTTCGGCAGTTTTAAATGCATCTTCAGCATTATTTAATTCCTGCTTACTTATACTGCCTGATTCATAAAGTGCCTTTGCATTACTAAGGTTTCTAACTGCAGCCTCATAGGCAACTTTAGCTCCATCTACAGCAGATTGTGCAATTTCTATTTTATTTACGCTATTTGAGATATCAGTGCCTTGCAGCTGGGCCTTTGCAGCCTCAAGCTTTGCATCTGAATCCTTAAGCTTAAGCTCTAAGTCACCTTTATCCATTGTTAATAATATATCTCCTTTTTTTACCGAATCTCCTTCTTTGAATTTTATTTCCATTATCCTTCCAGAACCCTCAATATAGGCAGTCTGTTTTTTATTGCTTTCAACAGTAGCAGTATCTTCAATGTACTGTTTAATCTCACCTTTTGCTACAGCAGTAGTTTCGATAACCTGTCCCTTCTGAAGTTTTACATATGCGAGTGCACTTACTGTACATACAACTATTGAGGCAACTGTCCAAAATAATTTTTTTCTTTTCATATAACACCCATCTCCTATAAAAATATTCTATTTCACTTTCAAAGTAGGCTTAAAGCACAATTATCATAAACAGAGTTCTTAGTGTCTTTGACACTTAGAAATCGTTATCCAGGGACATAGCCGCTTTTTGCTGCCACTCAGATAATAACAGGATAGTCACTTTATAGATTAATTACTCCTTGTTCTTTAAAACTTCTATCATATCTATAGATTTGATCTTTTTCATTAAAATAAGGTTTGTGAAGATAGTAAAAGTAAGTGTAAGAATTATTGTGATGATATATGTTTTAAACTCCACTACATATGGAAAACTGTAAGAGTCCGTACTACTAGCCGCCATCATATAGCCTCCAAGCCACCTTCCTAAAGGTAATCCTACAATTATTCCGAATGTGGTAATTACATAGTTTTCATTAAAGATTAATTTTTTAATTTCATTATTTTTAAATCCTAATACTTTAAGGGTTGCTAGTTCTCTCTGCCTTTCAAAAATATTAATAGTAGCAACATTATATATGACAGCAATAAGAAGTACTGCTGCAAGTATAATCAAAACTCCGATGGAAGATTTTGTTGCCCCCATATTTTTCAAAAGAGCATTAAGAGAATCTGTTTTTGATTCCACAGAATTTACTACAGCCATATCCTTTAACCTGTCTTTAACCTCTTTTTCAGAGGCGCTACTATCTAATTTAATTACAGCGGAAGTTGCAATCATCCCTTCACCTAGCACACTGTTTAAGCTATTTATAGAAGTATAGGTGCTTAGACCTAAATATTGAACTACAATACCCTTAACAGCAACTTCTTTCTTCTCTTTTCCAGGAAAGAAAAATCTTATACTTACAGTATCATTTGTTTTTACTCCTAATGTATTTGCAAGCTTCTCAGATATAAGTATTCCACTAGATGGTAGGTTTATGGCTTTACCATCCTTATCTTCAACTTTATACATCTGTGGTTCCTTAATGAGTGCTGTAAATCCCACATCTTTACTTCGCCAGCCATTTGATATCTCAACACCGGTTTCAAACACGGGCTCTAACGCTGTAACATGAGGCATACTTTTAATCTCGTTTAGCTCTTCCATATTGACTAACTTTGAAAAGGTTACTTTTACATCATAGTTTTGGATGTCTCCATACTGCTGTTTTATCATAAAGTTAATAGAGTCTTGCATACTTAAAGCTACCAAAAGTATAGCAGAGGAAAATATAATTCCTAAGGATGTTAAAAGCGCTCTCCTCTTATATCTAAATAAGTTCCTTAGTATTATTTTCGATAGATGACTGATATTGTTCCATATTATTTGACTTCTTTCAATTATTGTTTTCTTCCCATTTTCCGGTGCCTTCTCTCTCATAGCTTCGCTAGGCATAATTTTAAAGATAACTTTGCAAGAATGGTATCCTGCAAACAAACAGAAAAACAATGTAAGTAGTGAAGCCGGAAAAACAAGCTCCCCATAAATTTTTGCACCTTCAAGAGGTAAGTTAAAATACTGGTTAATAAGCTTAGTAAAGCCAACGCCCATGTAAGTTCCTAGAATGGACCCCATTAAGCTGCCTATAAGTGCAATGAATGCTGAGTAGCTCATGTAGTATGTGAGAACCTGCACATTAGTAAATCCTAGAGCTTTCAATACTCCTATTTGTATCCTTTGATTTTCAACCATTCTCCCCATCATTATATAGATGATAACCGAAGCTACCATAAAAAATATAATGGGAAATGAGCTGCCCATAGATTGCAGCTTTTTTATTTCCTCATTTATCATCATAGTGCTTGTCTGCTGTTCCCTATCAATAGCACTCTTTATACCATAATTCTTTAAAACCTTTTTTATATCATTTTTTACATTTTCTATATCACTTCCATTAGTAAGCTGAATAGAAATATTATTTACAGAACCTTTAAAATCAAAAATTGCCTCTCCAAAGGATTGCTTAATATATATAATCCCGAACTTTTTATTATCCGGCATTAACTCACTTGAGTCCTTTAAGGTATATACAAATTCAGGGCTTTTGACCGAACCTACAACTTTTAGCTTAACTTTATTTCCGTTTATAATTGGATAAATATAGTCTCCTAACTTTAAGTCATTTGCCTTGAAAAAATCCTGATCTACCAGACACTGATTACTATCTCCCTCTGAGAAATATCTACCCGATTTTATTACTATATCATTTACTATATCTTTTTTTTCATCAGGAAGAGTTATAAATCTCAAGGTGGCATTTTCACCAGAAATACTCATACTAGCATCTTTAATTATCCTTGCTGTAGCCGATTTTACGTAAGGCAGTTCCTTTACCTTTTCTATTGCTCCTAAAGGTGCCTTATAAAGATCCACCCAAATATCTGCCAATCTGTATTCATTGAAGTATTTGACACTCGAATTAGAAAGGTTTCTAAACATAGAATTTATGCCTGTATAAAAAGTAACTCCTAAAATAACAATAATCAAAATAGAAACAAATTGCCCTTTTGACCTCTTTAAATCTCTAAATAAGTTTCTGAATAAAATATTCATTACCATTCAATCCTTTCAGGTGACTCAGGATTATCGTTAATAGTCATAGCCTCTACCGCTCCACTTCTTACTCTAATTACCCTATCAGCCATGGCTGCAATTGCTGCATTATGTGTAATAACAACTATTGTTTTGTTCATTTTTTTATTAATATCATAAAGTAGCTTTAAAACTAATTTTCCTGTATTATAATCTAAAGCCCCTGTAGGTTCATCACATAAAAGTAGTAGTGGATTTTTAACTAGAGCTCTTGCTATAGCAACTCTTTGCTGCTCTCCTCCAGAAAGCTGTGCTGGAAAGTTTCCTGCTCTTTCACTTAGTCCTACATCACTAATAATACCCTTAGAATTTAATGGATCATCACTAAGTCCTGTAACCAACTCTACATTCTCTAATGCTGTGAGATTAGGCATGAGATTGTAAAACTGAAATACAAATCCTATATTTTTTCGTCTATAAATAGTAAGTTCATTATCCGAATATCTTGTTATGTCCTTACCATCAATGAAAACTTCTCCTGAAGTAGGTCTATCCATTCCGCCAATCATATTTAATACTGTACTTTTTCCAGAACCACTTGGACCAAGAACTACGACGAACTCACCTTTTAGAATCTCAAAATTCATCCCATCTGAAGCCTTTACTTTTATCTCTCCCATGGTATATTCTTTTATAACATCTTTTACTATTACAATAGGATTTTTCATTTAAAATCACCCCATATTAGATTCTATTGACCATAGGGTCAACTTGATATTATTATGCTCTTTCTTGACCATGTAGTCAATAGAAAAATAAACTTTTTTAAAGTTAATAATAAAACTAAGTGTATCGTGACATGGATCACAGTATTATATTTTGGTAAATATTATAATTGTACAAGAGGTGATTTTTTTGGAAAAAATAAGAGTCGATTTTAAGAAAATGTATTATGGTTTTCCTGTAATACTTATAAGCTTTTATGATGAAAACGGCAATCCTAATGTTACAACGCTTTCATCCTCTTTCACATTAACAGATATGGTGTGTCTTGGATTTGGAAGTAAAAGTTATGCCGTAAATGAAATAAAAAAAGTAAAAGACTTTGTTATTAATATACCTGATAGATCTATCATGAAGGAATTAGATCTTTGCGGTTCTTTATCTGGTAGTAAATACGATAAGTTTAATCTGTCTGGATTGACAGCTGTTAAATCGGATGTTGTCAATGCTCCTTTAATTTCAGAATGTCCAGTTTCTATAGAGTGCAGCCTAACTGATGTTATTGAAAGAGATTATTATAAAGGTATTACTAATATACTAGCATCTATCAAAGGCAGATGCATTTCCAAGGATTTATTAGACGAAGAAAATCATTTAATACACTCTGATTTAGACCCAGTTCTATATGTAGGAGATAATAAACTAAAAGTTTACAGATATACAGAAAAGAAGAAATCAGATGCGTCTGGCTCATTTATTTAAAAGTTAAATCTTTAAATTTACTCATATAAATACCCACTTGGCAAGATAAGAAATAATTTAACCACAAAGTATTGTAACATAACTTTGTGGTTAAATTATTTTAAAACATTTCCATTAATATTTAAATAAAATAATTCTACTCAAAGCAGAGATTTTTCTAATTTAAATTACTTCATAAACCTCTTTAACAAACCTACCTTATCCTTAGTATATGGCGGGTAAATAAATTTTAAATTAAATTTTGTACTCTTCTTTAACACACTCTTCATATGCGAAAAGGTTTCAAAGCTTTTTTGTCCATGATAAGATCCAAGTCCAGCAGTACCAACGCCTCCAAAAGGTAAAAACGGACTGGCAAGATGAGTCATTGTATCATTAATACATCCACCACCATAGGAAACGTTATCTATAACCTTCTGCTCTACCTTTCTATTCTCAGTAAATAAATATAAGGCTAAAGGCTTCGGTCTACTGTTTATCTTGCTTATAATTCTATCTAAATTATCATAATCAATAATAGGAAGTATTGGTCCAAAAATCTCATCCTCCATGATTTTGTCTTCCCAAGTTATGTTATTCATTATTGTAGGCTCAATATAAAGACTTTCCTTATCATAATTCCCACCAAATACAACCTTATCTTTATCTATTAGTTGAATTAATCGATTTATTTGTCTTTCATTCACGATTCTTCCATAATCCTTGCTGTCTTTAGGATTTTCTCCATAAAAGCTTTTTATCTTCTCTATCATCTTGTTTATTAGTTTCTTTTTAACTACCCTATGTACAAGAATATAATCAGGAGCAACACAAGTCTGACCTACATTCATAAACTTCCCCCAAACTATTCTTTGAGCTGCAATTTCTATATTTGCACTCTCATCAACAATACAGGGGCTTTTTCCACCTAGTTCAAGGGTAATAGGTACTAGATTTTTAGCTGCAGCTTCCATAACTATTTTCCCAACGTTTACGCTTCCAGTAAAAAATATATAATCAAAAGGTGAATTGATTAATGCAGCTGTAGTCTCTTTTCCTCCTTGTACAACTCTTATATATCTTTCATCAAAGGTTTCCTTAATTATTTTATCTACCACCTTTGCAACATTGGAAGTAAATTCAGATGGTTTTAATACCACACAGTTTCCTGCTGAAATGGCTCCCACAAGAGGCTCAATTATCAACTGAAACGGGTAGTTAAAAGGCCCCACTATTAATACACTCCCGTAAGGTTCTGCATATATATAGCTTTTGGAACCTAAATGTACCATAGGTGTCTTTACCTTTTTAACTGCTGTCCATTTTTTCAGATTTTTTATAAAGTATCCTATGCTATCGTATAGATATCCTATCTCAGTAGCATAAGCTTCAAATTCTGACTTATGAAGATCTTCATGTAATGCTGTCATTATAAGCTTTTCATTGTTTTGAATTGCTTTCTTAAGCCTTTGAAGCTGCTTTATTCTAAAGGTTACTTTTTTTGTTTCTCCTGTGTAAAAATATTCTTTTTGCTGCTCTATGATATTTGTTATATCTTGTTCTTCTATATTAAATATAATAACCCCTCCTGTGTCATCTTTTCTCCTAAAAGCTTTGAAGCTTACTAAAACTTAGTAAAGTCATGACTAAATTTTTATCTTTATTTTCCAAACTCTTAGGATCAAAAATACAATTAAGTTCATATATACCTCTTTCACTTGGAATTATATGTGCATTTATAATAATGTTATCAAATAGTTGAGCATTTATACGTTCTTTAATAATTTCTGGACAATCTAAAACTATAATATCTCCATTTATGCTAGATGCCACGATTAAGTCAAATTCCATTATACATTCACCTCTAATACATATCTTCGCTATATTCTATACATTCTATTTGTTTTGTATTACTTTTGTTTAGTTCTCTTAATATGAAAAAGGAACTACTCATAATGTATATCTATCCATTATGAACTAGCCCCTTTAATCATATATCTAATTTTTCTTTTTAAAACTATTGCTTTTTACTGCAGTTTTTCTCCTATTTGAGTAACCAGTATTCTTGGTTTTTTTAGCAGAAATATTCCTTGGAGTCTCCTTCTTCACCGCTGGTGTTTCAGAGCTCATTGGATATGGATTCTCCTTAATTATTGGTATTGTTTTTCTTATAAGTTTTTGAATATCTGCAAGTTGTTCACTGCTTTCCTCATCACAGAAGGTAAGTGCAACACCTTTAAGTCCTGCTCTTCCAGTACGTCCAATCCTATGAACATAGGTTTCTGGTACATCAGGTAAATCATAATTAATTACATGAGATAATTCATCTACATCAATACCTCTTGCTGCTATATCGGTTGCTACTAAAACCCTTATTTTACCTTCCTTAAAGTTATTTAAGGCAAGTTGTCTTGCGTTTTGTGACTTGTTTCCGTGAATAGCTTGAGCCTCTATGCCTGATTTGTCAAGATACTTTGTAATCATATTTGCTCCATGCTTTGTTCGTGAAAACACCAATACAGAAACAATATCTTTATTTTTTAGTAAATCAACAAGCAGAGATTTTTTATTCTTTTTCTCAACAAGGTATACTCCTTGCTTGACAGTATCAGTGGTAGATGAAACAGGTGTCACTTCTACTCTTATTGGATCTATAAGAATAGAATTTACTAGTTTTGAAATTTCTAGTGGCATAGTTGCAGAAAACAGCATAGTTTGCCTAACCTTAGGCACCTGTGCTATTATTCTTTTCACATCATGTACCATTCCCATGTCAAGCATACGGTCTGCTTCATCAAGTACAAAATACTTTACATGCTGTAAATTAATTTGCTTCTGCTGCACTAAATCTAAAAGCCTTCCTGGAGTTGCAATTAAAATATCCACTCCAGACTTTAGAGCTCTTACCTGAGGGTGTTGTGACACTCCTCCGAAAATCACTGTATTTGTAAGACCTATGTATTTTCCATAGGCCGTGAAACTCTCTCCTATTTGAATAGCTAATTCTCTAGTTGGAGCCAATACTAATGCTCTAATAGGTTGTGGTCCTCTCTCTGTGCTCTTTCTCTCATTAAAAAGATTTTGCAATATAGGAATAGCAAAAGCTGCTGTTTTTCCAGTACCTGTCTGAGCACATCCAAGAAAGTCCTTTCCTTCTAGTATAGGCGAGATAGCCTTTTGTTGTATTGGTGTAGGTTTTGTATACCCTTCAGTTTTTAAAGCCTTCTGAATAGGCTCAATTAAATTTAAATTTTCAAATAACATGAATTCTCCTTTGAATGTATTCGTCTTAAGTTAAAATCTTGCTTCAAATGTCCTTAAGCTTTTTAATTATACCATATTAACTTCATTATTGCTGATTTTAATATGTTTTGAATTTAGTTCAATTTGTCAGCGACCTACATCTCAAATAATCCCAACAATTCCTCATCAGTTAGAGCTGCAAAGCCTTCACCACCAGATAACTCATCTCCCATAAGCTCTGATATAAGTTTTTTCTTCTGTTCTTGAAGTAAGATAATCTTTTCCTCAATAGTGCCCTTTGCAATAATCTTGATAACCTCTACCACATTCTTTTGCCCAATCCTATGTGCTCTATCTGTTGCCTGTTCTTCGACTGCTGGATTCCACCATGGATCAAAATGTATTACTACATCTGCAGAAGTTAAGTTAAGTCCCGTCCCTCCAGCCTTTAAACTAATTAAAAACACAGAGTTTTCCCCTTCATTAAAATCTTTTACCATATTCATTCTCTTTTCAGAGGGTACAGATCCATCCAAATAACTATAGGATATACCTTCTCCACTAATTCTTTTTCCAATATTTTTAAGAACGGAAGTGAATTGTGAGAAAATAAGTATTCTATGTCCTTCTTCTATACTTTTACTAAGCAGTTCCACAATTGCTTCTATTTTTCCACTACCCCCAGTATAATCCTTCATCAATACTGACGGATCTAGACATAGTTGCCTTAATTTTGTTATGTATGAAAGTATTTCTATTTTACTATTTTTAAATTCATCATCCTTTACCTTCTTTTCGATAAGCTCAAGTGCATGCTTTGCATAGGTTCCATAAATCTTCCTTTGTTCATCCTCTAAAGTTACAACTAAAGTTTTTTCTATCTTGTCTGGTAGCTCTTTTATAACGTCCTTCTTTCTTCTTCTAAGTATAAAAGGCTTTATAAGCTTATTTAACTCCTCTAAAACTACAGGCTCTTCTCTAAGCTTTTTATGGTATCTTACACTAAATCTCTTTTCATCATATAAATATCCTGGCATCACAAAATCAAATATAGACCATAATTCCATAAGAGAGTTTTCTATTGGTGTACCTGATAGGGCAAATCTTCTCTTAGCCTTAATTTCTTTAACTGATGTTGCATTTTGAGAATGTGGATTTTTTATATACTGAGCTTCATCTAGTATACAATAATCGAATTCTATCTCATTATAGATTTCTAAATCTCTCTTAAGAAGATTATAAGTTGTTATAATGACATCATAGTTTTCTATATTCTTAACAATCTCTTCTCTTTCTTCCTTAACACCATTAACCGCAGCAACTAATATTGTAGGTGCGAACTTCTGGAATTCGCTTATCCAATTATATACTAACGAAGTAGGTGCTACTATCAATGTTTTACTGCCTTTATTTGATAATATGAATGTAATAGTCTGAAGAGTTTTACCAAGGCCCATTTCATCTCCCAAGATTCCACCAAAACCTAAATAGTCTAAAGTTTTAAACCAATTATAGCCTGTTTTCTGATATTCTCTTAGATTAGCCTCTAGATCTTCTGGTTCTTTAAACTTTTGTTTTTCTATATTCTTAAATTTTTCTTTTATTTCCTTTAATTCTTTTTTTCCTTTTATATATCTAATACCATTATCATCCATATAATTATCTAAAAAAACACCTTTACTTTTAGATATTTCAATATGATTTTCTTCTATATCCTTAGAGGTAACTACATCCAACATCTTTAGAAATTTCTTAAGCTCTAGTTCCTCTAAATCAAGATACTCCCCACTTTTTAATTTATAATACTTAACATTATCTCTAAATGCCCTCAATATATCTGCAGTCTCCTGTGGTGGTATGTCTCCTATCTTAAAATCCATCTCGAAGTAATCATACCTACCTGACTTGATATCTCCCTTAATACCCTTAGTGCCAATAGACTTTATCCCCTTAAAACTTTCTGAATAATACACTTCACCAAGTTCTTGAAGCTTTCCCACTTCACTTTTAAAGAAGCTAAATATATAGTCGTCTCCCATTAGTAAATAGAACTTATCATTTATCTGTTCGAATCCTAAAGCTCTTAATTCTCCAATGACATGACTTTCCTTTTTAGAGTCTCTATATATAATTTTTTCTTTATAATCTTCAAAGATATTAAATTCAAGATTTTCATATCTTACCTTTACGGTTAGCGTAATATCCCTATTTTCTTTATCAAAATAAAAACTAAACTGACAATCACCTATTACAATCCTATTCTTAATAGACTTAGATAAAGTAACGTTAGATGATAGATTTCCAAGATTTGGTATTAACCTCCTTAATACAGTCTCTTCCTCTGCATTTGAAATTGTTACAACCTTTGCTTCATTAAAAACCTGTAAGTAAGGACTTATCTTATAACAAAAATCATAATCCGGAAGATATATAGTTGAACCGTATAAAAAAACGTCATTTTTAGAACCTAATGCTGTAGGCATTCCCCCTGGCGATTTAAGAACATAGCTATCCTTTATGGTTTTCAAATCAAAATCAACAGGTGGAGTTTGAAACAAAATTTCAGTTTCCACCGGCCTATAAAAAAATCCTTCATTCAAATAAACTCTATGATTTTTTATAATGCTAATAAACTCCCTTACTAAATTTTTAGGGATATTTATATATTTTCCATCTACCACTCTATCGTTACTTCCGTTTAAATACTTGTATTTTCCTTCCATCTCCTTTAAAGTCTCAATAAAATCAATAAGCCTTTTATCCTTTGTACTTAACCTTTGATTTTTGGTATGGAAAGTAAAATTTTTTCCATAGTTTATAGGAATGTTGTTATAGTAACCTGTTAAAAACTGATTAATATCCTTTAATATATAAAGATTACTGGAACTTACAGAGTTAAGCCCTATTTTAAACTCAGCCTTTAGTGCATCTGTCCATTGATTTTTATTTATATAAACCTCTATCTTAAGTTCTTCCTTCTCTTTTTCGTCTCCTAGAAGCATAGATAAAAGATTACTTTTACCTCTAAAAATAATTTCTTCTTTTATATCTTCAATCTTTAAAAGAGGATGACTAGCTAAATCCTCTAGAGATTTGTAAAAAGTCGCAACCAGATGCTTACAGCAGTAATTTCTCTTCTTAAATTCATTACTTTCATAGTCTAAGCAAGTACAGAAAGTAGAAAAAATACTTTTCTTCTCTGCGTCCATTTCAATTTTTGTGTTATATTCATTAAAAAGATTTTCAGAAATCACATTACCATTTATAGATATTAAACTGTCTTCACTAGTAATATTGATAGAGGAAACTAAATCATTATTAACAACTCTTTGACCTTTCGCATGGTTTTTACCGCTAGTTTCTTCATTAAATATTTGCAACAACATATCTTCTTTCACTATATCTTCTCCCTAGCAATTTAATTTTTTCAATCTTTTAATTATATCACAAAGTGAAATTTAATTCTGGCTTGATTTACTAATAAAATACGAATGATACTATCTTAAATAATAAAATAAAACCTGAGAACAAATAATCAAAGGATTAATAAATTCAAGTTATTTACAAATAAGCTCAAGTAGATCAACAGTTTTATTCATCCACTTGAGCTTTTTATTTTACATAAAGTTTACCTCAGTTAACTCTTTTAACTCTAGTATCACTGCCCCCTTCCAACACCTCTCTTAACTTTCTAAGGAAATATCCCGATGCTATAGGTGCAAGACCTATAAATACTAGGTAAAATTTTAATATCGAAGAATTCTTAAAGGCAGTTAATAATGTAATTAGTATTAATAAACTTATAACTCTCCCACTGTTAAGCATCAAATCCTTATTAATCATATACTCTATTCTCATGTTCTCTTCATGTGCCCTATTTATAACATTAAAGGTAGAAGAGGATAATTGTATTGTGAAAAATGGTAAAAAAAATGTATCCATCACAATATATGAAAGTAGTGTACTTTGTGATATTTTCACTACTAATCCACAAACAGCTAGAAATGATCCCGCAGTTCCAATAATTATAGAAAGTCTTCTACGGGACGGTTTAATTATTTTCTGCACCAGCATGTATGATGTAGAAGATATCAGTGATGCTATTAAGGTAAACTTCCCTAGTGAAAGCTCACTATTAGTAGTTTCGATAATTAATATATTTACTAAAAACATAATTATCACATCTCTAAAACCCCAGAAAAATGTAGATTTTCTTATGATTCTCCACTCCTCACAATTGCTTGAAAATGCTCTTTTAAAATCAATTATAGTTGAACTATTTTCACATTTTAAAATTATACTAATTAGAATTAAAAGTAAGAATACAACTAAAGTCATAGAGAAAACCACTCTATACCCACTTATCCCACTAAATCTACTTATTATGTATGCAGAAGTCATCGGTGCGATAGCTGAAGAAATACCTCCAAAGCTTCCATTCAGTCCATTGAAGGTATCTCTGTTATTCATATTAGTAAAATCAAAGCATAATGTGTTAAAAGCAAGCCAATAGAAACCTGTTGCCATTCCATGTACAACTCCAAGTAAACATATATAGCCAATTCCTTTATTACTTACAGCTATTATTAATACATAAAATAACGAATATATTAACAGTCCGATTCTTAATGGCCATATTCCATTTTTCTTTTTTGCAAGTATTCCTGCTATGATAAAGGTTATTGGGACAAATGTATAATTAACTAAATTATAAATTGCTATTATAGTGAAACTACTAGTTTCTCTCCAAAAAAATACATTTACAAATATTCCAGATAGACCTATCCCAAAGGAAAATAGAACACTTATAGTAAGTAGTATTTTAGCACTTTTGCACATAATTTCCTCCTGTTCAATATAGATATTCCTTTCTATTATGTGCATTATGCTCCATCCTATCATAGATATATTAAATTTATCTGACAAAAATCCATTCTTTTTCTGTAGATAAATCTTCATTAAAGGCATATCCTTCTTCTTCAAATTCTTTCAACCTCTGAACATCCTCAATATCGTTTTCTACAATATATCTAGCCATTAATCCTCTTGCTCTTTTCGCATAAATAGTTACGACCTTATATCCGCTATATTTATGCTCTTTAAAAGTTATATTTAGAATTCTGCCATTAAGCATTTTCTGATCAATAGCAGAAAAATATTCTTTAGAAGCTAGATTAATTATAGTTCTATCTGAATGATTTTTAAGTTCTTCATTGAAGTAATTTGTAATCTTATCCTTCCAAAAGCAATATAGGTCTTTCCCATTTGAATTTTTTAATTTGATACCCATTTCCAATCTATAAGGTTGAATTATATCTAAAGGTCTTAGCACACCATACAATCCTGAGAGAATTCTTAAATGCTTCTGTGCAAATTTTAGTTGCTCTTCCTTAAATCCTTCCGCTCTTAATCCTTGATATACCGTTCCCGAAAATGTTAAAACTGCCTGTTTAGCATTCTTTAGATTGGATTTATTATGAAAACTTATATTTCTTTTAAAATTCAACTCTGCAAGTTCCTCACTAATTTTCATCAAGCTCATAAGCTCTGGTGGTGTATACTGTTGAAGTTCCTTAATTAATTCTAAAGCCTCTTGTTCATATATTGGTTCTGTATAAATTTTTGTTGCAGTTTTTTTCTTAAAATTTAGTGTTTTTGCTGGTGATAATATTATAAACATTATTTTACTCCTTCTATAATAAGTTTCAATAACTACTCTACAGCTATTTTAATGACTATTCCTAGATTAAAATATCCGTAATACTAGATTAAAATATCCGTAATAAATGTATCGGAATTTCTTTAATCCACCTTATACATATCACAATATTACTTATTTTATAATTTACTAAGTTAGTGCACTCATATATCCATATTTTAATTTATGCTGTACTTATATTTAATTTTGAAATACTTTTACTCATATAATTCTTCTGCAAGTCTTTTTAATATATCCGTGTCTAATATTTCATAGTAATGCTCATCTTTTTTAATAGCATTCCTCTTACAAAGTGTATTTAAAGTTCTTAATAAATGCCTGTAGCTTGTACCTAGCAGTTCAGAAATCTCTGCAAAATTACCTTCAAAAATGATATGCTTCTTTTCTTCGCTCTCATCACAAAAGGTAGTAGCTAGTATATAACTAGCTAACCTATTCTCTAATGGATATAGTAGATTTATAGAGCTATACTTACTAAGCCTAGTAAGCTTTTCTCCTAAACACTCACATACAAATCTTAAGAATTTAGAATCATCAAGCACAAGATTCCTGATTTTTTCTAGTGGTATCCCTATACAGTAAGTCTCATCTATAGCTTGAACATTTGAATTAGCATTTTCAAGATGCATAAATTCAACATCCCCCAGTATCTTGAAAGGTCTATAAAAACATAATAATAGTGACTTTCCATTACTTAATGATGTATAAACTTTAGCCTTACCCTCAACAAAGAAAAATAGGTAATCAAGCTTCTCATCTGCCTTACATATATGTTCATTCTTATTAAAAAGAAAGAGTTCCATATGGGGCTTCATATCTATACTAAATATTTCATTTATATTATATTTTGAAATGTAATGATTTAATCTTTCCTTGTCTAATATTTTCTCCAATTATGCATTTCCCCTTATTACTTGTTTAATAAAATTAGCTTTACCTTAAATTATCGATAAACCAAGTCAGAGCTAGGTTTACACGCCGGGGTATATTAGCAATTCCTCTGCACTATAAATACTAATATATCTCTATGTATAAGTCTAAGATGAAATTGGTTTATCTATACAGATAACCAAATAAGAAAGTTGACTTATTCGGAGAGACATAATACCAATTTGAGGATAGATTTAAATATTTTTTAGTAGTCTTAGCGAAGGATTTATGAAAGACTTAGAATCTTAGATTGTCTGAGCGTCAGCGAGTTATCGAAGATTCTTAGTTTTTCGTAAATCCTGAGCTTTAGATTTCTTAAAAGTATTTGACCTACTGAAAATTGGTATTATGTCTCGGAGGATAAGTCGACTTTCGGCATTGCTTATCTATATAAATGACTAAGTAATTTTATTATACCACAGATTAATATGACATATGTCATACTCATAATAAGTGTATTTATGTTAACTTTATATTAGACATTTTATCTAATAACCTATCTGCTCAAAAGCTGTATCCTGAGTATTTATGTCATTAGATTTATCATTTAGAAATCAGATAAGGTTTTAACCTCATCTGAGTTAAGTTTAAATTTATATGGAGGTAGTATATGTATAAATTATTTTCTGGATTGATTGGAGTTTTAATTACAGTTATGCTTGCTATTAATGGAATATTATCTAAGAGTATAGGTAATTATTCATCAACTGTAATAATACATTTAGTAGGACTTGTAGGTATAGTTTTTCTTTTAATTATTAGCAAGGTGAAAATCAAACTGCATAAAGGTATTCCCATATATCTTTATAGTGCTGGAGCAATCGGAGTTTTTACAGTGTTATTTAGTAATATAAGCTTTAATTATCTCGGAGCATCTTTAACATTAACTTTAGGATTATTAGGTCAATCCTTTGCTTCAATAGTCATAGATCATTATGGACTGCTAGGAATGAAAGTTACTAAATTTAAAAAAGAAAAATTTTTAGGATTTGTCATAATAACTATAGGCATAGTTATTATGACAGTATATTAAAGGAGGATTATTTATGTTGATAGCTATAGTAATATCAATTGCTGCTGGTGTTTCAATTGTAGTAGCAAGAATTGTAAATTCAAATTTATCAGATAGAATTGGTTTGTTAGAAGGAACATTTTTTAATTACGTTGTAGGCCTATTCTTCTCATCTATTTTTTTACTGTTAAGCGGTGAACTTTTGAAAATGTCACCTTGGATTTTAAAATCAGCGCCTATTTGGACTTATTTAGGTGGTATAGTGGGTGTTGTAGTCGTGGCTTCCTCAAATTTTGTTACACCCAAAATATCAGCCTTCTACTTAACATTAATAATTTTTATTGGACAACTCTTTTCAGGAGTAGTAATTGACTATTTTACTATAGGTCAAGTTTCATCCGGTAAATTTGTTGGCGGCTTACTAGTACTCTTAGGGCTAACCTATAACCTATTCATTGATAAACAGAGTTCTTGGCATCAGATGGAGTTTTAACTCCAACTGATGCTTAGAAATCGTTATCCAGGGACGTAGCCGCTCTAATACTCCCCCTTAGATAAGGGGGAGTATTAGAGCCGTCAGTCGCTGGATAGATTTTAATAACAAACTGTTGCTCTTATAATCTTTGCTTCTTTATCTCCCATACTATTTATGCTGAGTTCACAGCCATCTTCGTTTCCTAACCTTGTAACATAAATTAAATCCCCTTCATTAACCTCAAATTCTTTATCTCCTGTACTTACTTTGACAATGCCTTCTACTACATAAAAAACATCTGTAACCATCTTTGACTCTCCATAACTCCCATCTAATAGTATCTTAGCACTATATGCATCATTAAGAGCTAGAGCCTGTACCTTTCCAGTGCAATCTTTATTCATCATCAAATTAAAATCTGTTACCCTACCAAAGCTTTTAGTTTCCCAATCCCCCATAAAACTGTCCTGTTGAAATGGATTTAATACCACCTTATGATGCCCTTTATGCTCAAGTGTTAGCTTTCCATCTATAATCATAATAATTCTTGAGATGTTCGGTAGATATGTAAATATTGATTCCTCTACTTCAACCTTTGCAGAACTAATCCTCCACTTGAAATTCCTGTCACTATACTTTGCGTCCTTTGGATATATTAAAAGTTCTGTAGTAGTTCCCCCTGACCACTCACTTATACTAAACTCCTCTTTTCTTATTACATTAATCATAGTCTCCATAAAACCCACTCCTTAATATCATTAAACTTTTTTTCAATAGCATAAAATTCATATAGATACACAAATTAGAAAGTAGACTTATTTGAAGAGACATAATACCAATTTGAGGATAGATTTAAATGTTTTTTTAGTAGTCTTAGCGAAGGATTTATGAAAGACTTAGAATCTTAGATTGTCTGAGTGCAGCGAGTTTTCGAAGATTCTTAGTTTTTCATAAATCCTGAGCTTTAGACTACCTAAAAACATTTAACGTGCCGAAAATTGGTATTATGTCTCGGAGGATAAGTCTACTTTCGGTGTTTCTTATATATATTATACTGCCTTCCATACAGTTTGTGGAGATTTAACATATAAATTCCAAACTGTATTTGATATAATCATAATAAAGCTCTTAATATTATTTGAAGAAAAAACAAGGGGGATAAAATGTTAGAAACAAACTATAAACCTATAAGCAAATCGTTTTGGCAAGGAAGAATTGATAGTGAAAGTAACTTTGATGCTTTTAGATGGCATCAATGGATTAAAAGTATTGATTTAAGAGAAAATAACTTGCTTCCCTTCACAGGAAAGCTAGGATTCGCTCTCATTGGTTTTTGTTGTGATGAAGGTGTTAAAAGAAATAAAGGTAGAGCTGGAGCCGCTAATGGTCCTGAGAGCATTAGAAGAGAATTAGCTAACCTTCCATGTACTTTTACACAAGATGTAAAACTTTTTGATGCAGGAAACATATTTTGTGAAAATATAACCTTAGAAGAAAGTCAGCGCCTACTTTCTGAAGCAGTTTCAAAAATTTTAAGCTTAAATCTTTTCCCAATAGTTTTAGGTGGTGGGCATGAGACCGCTTTTGGAAACTATAATGGTATATTAAATCATTTATCTAAGGATACTGACACCCCAAGCATTGGTATAATAAACTTCGATGCCCATTTAGACATTAGACCTTATCCTAATGGTGGGAATTCAGGAACAATGTTTAGACAGATATCCGATATTTGCAAAGAACGTAATCTAAAATACTCTTATTTATGCATAGGAGCACAAAAACATAGCAACACTGTAGATTTATTTAAAACTGCTGATAGACTTGGAGCAGAGTATGTTTTTGCGAAAGATATTATGAATAATGATGGCTGGAGCATACTAGAAAATTTAGATAGTTTCATCAGACTACAAGATCATATTTATGTAACCATATGCTCTGATGTATTTATCTCTTCCTTCGCACCTGGCGTAAGTGCACCTCAACCTTTAGGACTAGATCCTGAAAAAGTATTAAATCTTCTTAAATATATTCTAAAATCCAAAAAAACTATAAGCTTTGATATAGCTGAGGTTTCACCAAGGTTCGACCAGGATAATAATACTTCAAATTTAGCTGCTGTAATAATCTTTTCAGTAATTAATACTATATGTCAAATTCATAACTTAGCTGTTTTAATATAGAATAAGCCCCATCCCATATAAAAGTCTATGGGATGGGGCTTGTTTTCTAATAAGTATACTCGAAGTTTTCTTTTACATTAAAGAAATCTGAATAATCTATCTCAAATATTGGCTTTTTAACCTTTGACATATCTATTTTTTCTCTAATTAATTGAGTTAGCACTCCTGCATAGGATAAATCTCCTTGAATTATAGCTCCATATATTTGTCCCTCTTTATGTATTATTTTCTTATAGTTTTTACCACTTATTTCAATCTCTTCACTATAAGTTTCATCTGGAGCTGATATAGTTCCAAGTGACATTGTAGCTAGACCTAGGAAATTCATTGTGTTTTTACTTCCGAAAAAGTCAGTCATTAGGACATCATTTCCTACCATATTATTAGCCGCTATAATTCCTTCTTTAACTGCTGTTGGCCAAATTGGATTTCTTCCAGTTACATCTCCTGAACCATAAACGTCTTTAACATTTGTTTGTCCTCTTTCATCAATGATAAGTCCAAATCTATCAGTTTCTACTCCGCTTTCATTTAAGAAAGCAACATTTGATCTAACACCAGTAGCTACAATCACTAACTCACAAGGTATTTTTTCTCCAGTGTTTATTAATAATTCAACCGGATTGCCTTTATCATCAATTATAAGCTTTTCTGCTTTAACACCAAACTTTAGGTTTACTCCCTTTTCCCTAAACAAATCTTCGTATTGATTAGCCGCATATTTATCTAACTGAAGTCCTAAAATCCTATCGTTCATTTCCACTAAGCTAATGTTTAAACCATAATCTATAAGTCCAGAGATTGCGTCAATTCCTATAAGTCCTGCACCTAGCACAACTACATTTCTTATATTCTTTGCAATTTCTTTTATCTTTACTGCATCTTCTAAGTTTCTTAGTCCAAATACATTATTTGCTTCTCTTAAATTTTCAATCGGAGGTATAAAAGAACTGGCTCCACTTGCAATAAGTACCTTATCATATTTTAAACTTTCACCATTAGAAAGTTCTAAGATATGCTTATCTGCCTCTAATTTGGTTACTTCTACTCCTTTTATCCACTTTATATTATACTTTTCAAAATAGTCTTTTTCTGTGAAATTTAGTGCCTCCACATCTCTGTGGTTACTAATGTAATGATGCAATATACATCTTGAATACACATATTCATCTTTTGATACCAATATTATTTCTGCATCCTTATCAAGTTCTCTTAAGGCTTTTGCTCCATTCATACCTGAAGCTGATGCACCTATTACAACATAAACCATTAGCTTTCCACCTCCCCTAAAGTAATAGCAGCCATTGGACATTTTTCTACACACTGAGGGCTTCCACTTTCTGTATCTTTACACATGTCACACTTCATAATTTCTGTATGTGTTCGACTATCAGCCTTTAGTACTCCATATGGACACGCCATTATACACATAAAGCAGCTTGCGCAACGAGATTTATCATATTCAACAAATCCAGTTTCAGGATTTTTTTTCATTGCACCAGACATACAAGTATATGCGCATTCTGGTCTGTCACAATGTCTACAAAATATAGGAGCAGGTTTTCCGTCACTGCTTAGAACTATTCTACTTCGATTATCTACAGATTCATGGGAAACAATACAAGCAGTAGTACAGGTAAGACATCCTATACATTTACTTCTATCTATTTTTATTCTTTTCATAGTAATCCCCCCCTAAGTTTTTTAAATCTTTTCAATGTTAACTGATACGCACTTATATGAAGGTTCTTTAGCGTAAGTGTCAAATATAGATGGTGTTAAGGAATTTGTTTCAACATAATGCATTGGTGCATAGAATTGTTCCTTATCTACGCTATCACTTAATCTAACTGTGAACTTACTCTTATGACCATTTACAGATGAAATCATTACTTGTTCATTTTCTTCTATTCCTAATTCTTTTGCTAGTTTTGGATTTATAATGATATAGGCATCTTTTAAAGAAACCTTTTCCACAAGTTCAATTTCTCTAGTTCTTGTCTGAGTGTGCCATTGACCAACAGTTCCTCTTCCTGTGTTTAATATGTATGGGAATTCTTTTGTCTTGGTGTTTGTGTTCTCAGCCACGTCCTCATATACAAATCTTACTTTTTTACTCTCTGTAAAGTACTTGTTATCTTCAAGTAGTCTTCTTTGATTTTCTTCTAGCTTGTCTCCTTCTTTGAATGGCCACTGAATTCCCTTAGAGTTTACTAGCATTTCATATTCCACTCCAGTAATATCACATGGCATACCTTTACTAAATCTCTTTATTAATTCAAAAGCATGTCTTGGTGTTTTCCACTTCTCTAAGTAATCCCCCATTCCTAAGGCTTTACCTATTCCAAGGAATATCTCGTAATCACTTAATTCTCCCTCAGCTTTTTGAAGTACAGGAGTTACTGCGGATAAACGTCTTTCTGTATTAATTAAAAATCCTTCTTTTTTTATTGCTGGTACGGAAGGTAAAAATAAATCACTTAACTCTGAAGTATCAGTATCTTCATATAAGTCTTGAACAACAAGAAACTCTAGATTTTTAGCTGCTTTTTCAAATTCCTTATTATTTGTCCATGAGTGTCTTGGATTTGTTGCAATTACCCAAAGAGCCTTAATCTCTCCACTATTTACTCTATCTATTATTTCATTGTATGGTATTGTTGGTTTTGTTGGCAGCATTTCTTCGTTAATACCTAATATATCACTAACTGCATCTCTATGAGCTTTATTGTTATAGTCTCTTCCACCATATAATGCTGTAGTGTTGCTATACATTCTTGATCCCATAGCATTACATTGTCCAGTTAATGAGTTTGCTCCTGTTCCTTCTCTGCCTATGTTTCCAGTCATAATCGCAAGGTTTATTATCGCTTGAGCAGTTCTAACCGCTTGATAGCCTTGATTTACTCCCATAGTCCACCAGAAAGAAACTTTCTCGCCCTTATGGATTATTTCAGCAAGCTCTAGTACTCTTTCACTAGAAATTCCAGTTTCCTTTTCTACATTTTCTAATGTATACTTTTTAACATGCTCCTTAAATCCGTCAAAATCTTCAGTATAATTTTCTATATACTCTTTAGCAATCCAATCCTTTTGAATTAGTACATTTGCTAAAGTATATAAAAGTACTAAATCTGATTTTGGCTTAAGATTTACCCATAAATCAGCATTAACTGCTGTTTCTGATTTTCTTGGATCTATTACTATTATTTTCGCACTCTTATTCTTTCTAACACGTCCCCATGCAACAGGGTGTGCCACTACTGGATTTGCCCCAATAAATATTAAAGTATCTGAAACTTCTAAATCATTTAAAGTGTATGGTGGTGCATCAAAACCAAAACTTTGCTTGTAAGCTACGACAGAAGTACTCATACAAAGTCTTGTATTTCCATCTCCGTTAATCCCCATGTAGGTTCTGCCTACAAAACCTAGCAGTGCCATTTCCTCTGTAGTTATTTGACCAGTACTTATAAATGCCACACTTTCTTTTCCATACTTTTCTTGAATAGATTTCATCTTTGAATCAAAGGTTTGAAAAGCATTATCCCATGAAACTTCTACTTTGTTACCACTTTCATCTCTTAATAGAGGTAATCTGCTTCCTTTATACTTAGTACGTTGTTTGCCCAAATTTAGTCCTTTTATACAGCAAAAACCGTCATTAACAGGATAGCCCTTTGTAGGTACCACTTTGATTATTTCAGTATTCTCAACGTGAAAATCAAGATTACACGCTAATGCACAATAATTACAAGTCGATTGTTTTACTTCCATTTACTTTAACATCTCCATTCTTCTAAGCTAACTATTATTAAATATTTTAATTGTTATTTGATAATCAAGGTAAAGCATACTATTTTGCCTCACTCCATGATTTTTATCACATTTTCACTTCAAAGGTCTTACATTTAATTGTAATTAATACTTAACTTGCCTTATTATCTTGATAAATTTTGTTATTACTTTTCATCCTGTTAGTCACTTCATTTTTAAAAAATAGCAATCCTTCAATCGCTACAACACAAACTACAACTAAAAGACCATATTCTAGAATAAACTTCTGAATTCTAATAAACATACTGTTTGGAATGCTTAAAAGTGAAAGATTAAACTTCATTGTAAATGTATATAGCATCCCAAAGGTAAAGACTCTAGACCATTGAGTTACATCATATGCAGCTATACCTTGCATAAAACCATATTTTTTAACTCTTCTACAAGCTCTGCGTACTTCTATAATTTCTACTATTACAAACCATGTTAGCACCCAAAGCCAAACCGCAAGTATAATACTTGGCTTTATAGCACCTGAAACTGCACTTGCTAGACCTGTTATAGACATAGCTCCATGTAGTATGCAATTTGTATTCTGCCAATCCTCTTCAATAGTCCAAGAAGTATCAAATAAATATCTTTTAACAATTAATATAAAAGCGACTGCGTAAAGGACACAACCTAGTGATATCATGATTTGACTAGCCAAGGCTGGGAATGCACTTCCAAACACTGTACTTCCAAGCACCACTAAGGACTGAGTGCTGACAGTGGACAATAAAAGAACACCATGTAGTTTATTACATAGGCCATTTTTAAAAATTTTTATATAACTTTTTAGACAAATACCTATATAAAATATCCATAGAATCAGGTTAGCAAAAAATAAAAATCGTGCAAAAGCAGCTAATTGTGGTATCCTTTGATAGATAGCAATTCCACAAACAGAAGTTCCTGCTATCCATGTACCAATTGCAAAACTTTTAATTGGATTTTTTAGATGTCTGTCAGAGAATTTTTTTTGAAATACTGAATTTAAAATTGATGCACCAATAAATATCCATAGTAACAATAACATTATTGCAGCAACTTCACTTCCCTTACTTTCAATAAAGTGAATGTTTTTCATTGGGCCATTGATGAATATTCCACAAGCCATTACGATTGCACCTGCTGCTGTATCAGAAGGTGAGCTCGTAAAAAACGTTTTCTTTATTATAAGAAAACTAAAAAATAAAAAAATAATCATAACTCCTACCTTTAACATTTAAATCCTCCAAAAACTAATACAAAATTTCCTACAATATTTACTTTTTTATAAAATAATATTAATTATCTTTAATAGTCAAACTATACCATGTTATGGGATTTTATTCCGTGACTTTTATCACATTTTTTATTTTTCGAAGATTTTTAAGTCAAAAATTTGTCTTCCTCTGAGGTACAAGGTGATGATTTCAAATCATCACCTTGTGTTTACTATTTTTTTAAATCATGGTTGCTCTTACGGTTAAGGAAAATTGTTACTTAAACCATGAGGACTTATATTCGTCTATCTCCAAGCACAAAAATAGGATACAATTCAATGTATCCTATACCTTCATATTAATTTCCTAATAGTAAAGTTACCCTCCTATGCATATGATATCATATTTTCATAGTGGACGGTTTTCAGCGCACTCCAGGAGCTTCTTGTCTATACAATGTAGTCTTTTTATGCTTTGACATTGAATCTCTCCTAAAATCAGTATTACTATATTAGGCTATGGTTCTTTAAGAAAGATTGTTGCTCTGAAGTCTATAAAATCATTTATACTTTTAAAAAACTTGAATCAAGTAAGGCCTAGCCTCACCCAATTCAAGTTTCTCTCCATAATTCTAAATTTCTATTTTCACTTTTTCTTCTACTGATTTTAAAAGCTCGCCATTTATTAGAAGTTCTTCACACTTATCTAGCTCTTTATACATAACTTTATCTTCTTCAATAAAACTCACCTTTTTTCTTATTGCCTTATAAGCTTCGCTAGTCCCTTTACCTAGTGTAAGCCCGTCTCTAAAATCTATTGCCTGACAAGCAGCCATAAGTTCTGTTGCAACTACCCTTGTGGCATTATTTAATATATCAAGACTCTTTCTTGCAGCGATAGTACCCATACTCACATGGTCCTCTTGATTAGCTGAGGATGGAATAGAGTCTACCGATGCTGGATGTGCTAGTACTTTATTTTCTGAAACTAAAGAAGCCGCTGCGTATTGAGTGATCATAAAGCCTGAATTAAGCCCACCATTCTTTACTAAGAAA
Organism: Clostridium sp. CS1-1; assembly: GCF_056135525.1. Lineage (NCBI taxonomy): Bacteria > Bacillati > Bacillota > Clostridia > Eubacteriales > Clostridiaceae > Clostridium > Clostridium sp. CS1-1. The sequence goes on from NZ_CM148680.1 coordinate 3,248,842, forward strand.
GGAGGTAGGTCGTTTAACTGATAGTTTATCAATCTCTCCAGTCTTCTTTCTGAAACATTTGCTAGTTCAGCCACAGCGATCCCTAGGAAATCAAAGCTCAACGCTACTGGTTGTCCATGGAAATTTCCACCAGAAATTACATCTCCATTTTCAAATACGATAGGGTTGTCTGTTACAGAATTCATCTCTATTTCTATCTTCTCTTTAACATAGTTTATTGCATCCTTACTAGCTCCATGAATTTGTGGAACACATCTTAAAGTATAAGCATCTTGTGTTCTTATCTCACCTTGATTTGTTACAAAAGAACTGCCTTCTACTAAGTTAAGCATATTTTTAGCCGTATCAATTTGCCCCTTGTGAGGTCTTACCTGATGAACTCTTGGATCGAAAGCAGTTCTTATTCCTCTTAGAGCTTCTAAAGTCATTGCTGCTGCAATATCACTAAGTTTTAAAAGATTCATACTTCTATATAAGGATACTGCCCCTACTGCAGTCATTACTTGAGTTCCGTTTATTAAAGCTAGTCCTTCCTTAGCTACAAGCTGTACTAGAGGTATTCCTGCTTTTTCCATAGCCTCTTTTCCAGACATCATAATCCCTTCAAACTCTGCTTCTCCTTCACCGATCATAGGCAATACCATATGTGAAAGAGGTGCTAGGTCACCAGAAGCTCCTAAAGAACCTTTTTCTGGTATTGCAGGATGTACCCCTTTATTAATCATATCAATAAGTGTTTCTAAAGTACTCAATCTAATTCCCGAATATCCTTTAGACAAGTTATTAGCTCTTAAAAGCATTATTGCTCTTGATATTTCTTTAGGAAAGTTATCTCCTGTGCCACAGGAATGAGATATTATTAGATTTCTTTGAAGAGTTTTGCACTGTTCACCAGATATAGTAACATCTGAAAACTTTCCAAAGCCTGTAGTTATACCATATACTATCTTATCATTATCCACTATGTTATCTACAATCTCTCTTGCCTTTTTAACTTTCTCCTTAGCTTCTTCTGTAAGGCATACTTTATAACCGTTAAAGGCAACATTAACCAAATCTTCTACGGTAAGACTATTTCCCGTTAAGTTAACAATATTCATAATTTCTCCCCCTCGATATATGTATATTCTATATCAATTTATCTTCTATAATCCCCATAATCTCTTCTTTGAACTTTTTACTTTCTTTTAGCAATTCATTGCATCTTTCCCTTAATGCCTTTTTGCGTTCTTCATCCTTCATTCCTATGATATTTATCTTTACATTCAGCACAGCTCCCTCTATAGCTGTTTGTACTAGGGAAGCAGCAACCCCAGCATCAGATACTGCATTTTTATTTCCGTATTCCACTGCAGTATAAATGTAATCATAAAGTTTATACGCTTTTTCAGCTACTTCTAACGGAATCTCTAAGGCTTCCTTGTTTCCTTGATTTATTTTTTCTTTTCTCGCCTTAATTTCTTCCTCTGTATTTTTAGGCATTCTGAAAGCTTCCATTAAAGATAAAAATGCATCTGTATCTCTTTCCATCAAACCTAGAAATTCTTCTTTGTATAATTCTACTTTCTTTAAGGACTCGTCAATATTTTCTCTAAGCTTATCCTCATACTCCATATATTCTTTTTTTCCTACAGTTAGGTTGAATACCATGCTAGCTAATGCACTAGCTAGGGAAGCAGAAAGAGCAGCAATACTCCCTCCGCCTGGTGCTGGAGATTTGGAACCAAGTTCATCAACGAAATCTTTTAAAGTTAAATGTTGTAACATTATTATATAATTCTCCCTTCTTTAACTACCATTTCACCATTCTTAATTACCATATCTATAGCATTTACCCCAAAATGATAAAGTAAATAATTTAGATTTTTTGCATTAAATATAGCTATATCTGCTTTTTTACCTTTTTCAATACTTCCTATTTCTTTTTCTCTGCTAATTGCACAAGCAGCATTTATAGTCATTGCATTTATTATTTCTTCAGGAAGCATCTTAAGTCCAAAGCATGCAAAAGTCATTGTACTTTGTAATGATTCTGTTGGAGAAGTACCTGGATTACAGTCTGTTGACAAAGCAACAGGAACCCCTTCTTCTATCATTTTTCTTGCTCTTGCAAACTTGTTGAGCATTAAATAGAATGAAGTAGTTGGTAAGAGTACCGCAACAACATTATTCTCTGCCATAGCCTTTATACCTTCATCTGAAGCTGCTACTAAATGTTCTGCAGATGTAGCCTTCATCTCCCCTGCTAATTCTGCAGCACCTACAGATTCAATTTCATCGGCATGAATTTTTAGCTTAAAACCAAGCTTAAGAGCTTCTCTAAAGATTCTTCTAGTTTCTTCTACAGTAAACACTCCTTCCTCACAGAAGGAATCAACAAACTCTGCTAAGTTATGCTCCTTAATATAAGGCATTACCTTTTCAATCATAAAATTTATATATCCATCCCTATTACCCTTAAATTCCGTAGGTATAGCATGGGCACCAAGATAAGTTGAAACTATATCTATAGGATGTTTTTCATTTAAGCTCTTATTAACTTCTAATATTTTTACTTCATTTTCAAAATCTAAGGCATATCCAGATTTACTTTCTATAGTAGTAGTCCCATGAGAAAGCATTAAGTCCAATCTTTTCTTAGTTTGCTCTTCTAATTCTTCCATAGAGGCTTCTCTTGTATTTCTTACAGAACTTAATATACCGCCTCCGGCATTAAGTATATCTATATACTTAACCTTTTGAAGCTTTAATGGCAATTCAAACTCTCTTGAACCTGCATACACAACATGAGTATGACTATCTATAAGCCCTGGAGTCACAGTTTTGCCTTGTCCATCAATCACTACTTCATGTTCATTTAAATACTTTTTGTATCCCTCGCCGCTACCAACTTCTTCTATAATGTTATCCTTTATAACGATATATCCATTTTCTAATATCCCTGCATCTTTCATATCCTCTTTTGCCTTAGGATAACTACCAGCACAGGTTACTAAACAACCTATATTTTTAATTATCATTTAACTACCTCCATAATGAATAAAAACGATTATTATTAGATAAATCAATTAGAAGTCTGACTTATACAGAGGGATATATTAATAATTCTGAAGCACATTTAAATACTTTTTTATGAGTCTTAGCGAAGGAGTTGAGAAAAGCTTAGAACTTTTAATTGTCTGAGCGTAAGCGAGTTATTAAAAGTTCTTGGCTTTTCTCAACTCCGAGCTTTAGACAAATTAAAAAGTATTTATAGTGCAGAAGAATTATTAATATATCCTGGGGTGTAAATCTAGCTTCAAATTTGTTTATCTTTATTCAAAATACTTAGAAACTGACTTTTTAACTAGCTCCTCATCTGCTAAATAAGGTATTGTTACGTGATCTGTACCTTTATTAGACTTGTTAAATTCAATTACTGTTTCTATTGAGTGTTCATTTCTTGCCCAAGAACGTCTTGAAACTCCACCCATTACATCCCAAGTCATTGCAGATTTAATTATTTCATCTATTCTATAGCTTCCATCTAGAACTAATCCAAAGCCTCCGTTTATAGATTTTCCTATACCAACACCACCACCGTTATGAAGAGCTATTAGACTCATTCCTCTAGCTGCATTTCCTGCATAGCATTGAACAGCCATATCTGCCATTACATTACTTCCGTCTTTAATATTAGATGTTTCCCTAAATGGAGAATCTGTTCCACTAACATCATGATGGTCACGTCCTAGCATTATAGGTCCAACCTCGCCTTTTCTAACCATCTCATTAAACTTAAGTGCTATATTAACTCTTCCTATAGCATCTTGATATAATATCCTTGCCTGGGTTCCAACTACCATATTATTCTTTTCTGCATCTTTTATCCAGTTGTAGTTATCCCTATCTTGATATCTTCTATTTGCATCTATGGAATCCATAGCAGCTTTATCTGTTTTAATTAAATCTTCTCTTTTTCCACTTAAGCATACCCATCTAAATGGTCCATAACCATAGTCAAATAACTGAGGCCCCATTATATCTTCCACGTATGAAGGAAAAATAAATCCATCCTTTTCATCAATTCCATTTTTAGATATTTCTTTAACACCAGCATCGTATATTGCTTTCATAAAAGAGTTACCGTAATCGAAGAAGTAAGTTCCTCTTTCTACTAGAATTTTTATCACTTCAAAATGACGTCTAAGTGTCTTATCTATTAATTTTCTAAAGGTTTCTCTATCTTCTGCAAGAAGTCTTGTTCTTTCTTCAAAAGTAATTCCGCTTGGACAATATCCACCTTCATATACATTATGACATGAAGTCTGATCTGATAATAAATCTATCTTTATATTATTGTTAACTGCATACTCAAGTAAATCTACTATATTTCCATGATAACCAATAGATATAGGCTCTTTTTTACTTACGTACTCTTTAGCAATTTCAAATACTTCTTCTAAGTTAGCTGAAATTTTATTAACCCAACCTTGATCAAATCTTGTTTTAATTCTTGATTCATCTACTTCTGCGATTATACCTACACCTCTTGCTATTTCCATAGCTTTTGGTTGAGCTCCACTCATTCCACCAAGCCCAGAGCTTACAAAAATATATCCACTTAAATCGCCATCATTAGGAATACCAAGCTTCATTCTTCCAGCATTTAGTAGTGTATTGAATGTACCATGAACTATTCCTTGAGGCCCTATATACATCCATCCTCCTGCTGTCATCTGTCCGTAATTTGCTACTCCCATCTCTTCAGCTATTTCCCAATCTTTTAGATTGTCAAACATACCAATCATCAATGCATTAGTTATTATAACTCTAGGTGCATTCGGATTAGACTTAAATAATCCAAGTGGATGACCTGATTCAATTACTAGGGTTTGATCTTGAGTCATAACTTCTAAATATTTCTTTATAAGTCTATACTGCATCCAGTTCTGACACACACTTCCTGTTTCACCATATGTAACTAACTCATAAGGATATAGTGCTACTTCAAAATCCAAATTGTTGTCTATCATAACTTGAAAAGCTTTACCTTCTACGCACTTTCCTTCATATTCATCTATAGGTTTTCCATATATTCTTCCTTCTGGTCGGAATCTATATCCATATATTCTCCCTTTAGTAGTAAGTTCCTCTAAAAACTCTGGAATTAACTCTTCGTGATATTTAGCTGGAATATATCTTAAGGCATTTTTTAATGCAATTTCTGTTTGCGCTTTAGTTAAATTAAATCCTCTATTTGGTGCCCTTCTTATTCCCTCAACGAAACTTGGCATGTCAGGTAATATTTCATCTAATTTTATTGTCATAGCCTCTCTAATATCTATATTATTAATCATCTCATATCCCCCTCATACTTTTTAATGATATATAAGATTATCTATAAACTTGCTTAATGTTCTAAAGAATTGTTAGATTGCTAGGCTGAGTAAGTTAAACTTCTGTTTTACACCCTTTGTGCTTTTACTCGCTTAATCTTGATTCTAATACTTGGTTCACATCAAAGTTCTCGATTTGTAGATAATATTCTGCACAGTCTATTAAAGCTTTCATTGGAACTAATCCGATAACTTCTGCACCTATTACTGGAACTCCATATCTTTTTGCTTCCATTTTAACCATCTCCTGTGCAGTGTAAATAGCTGTTTTCTCATAATTTACAAGGTTTATAGAAACTTGAGCTATGTTTCTTTCAGTTAACATTACTCCTACTGCTTTAGCGTATCTTAATCCGCCACCAATATGTCTTATTTTTTTAGCTATAGTACTTGCTATTTCTAAGTTATCTGTGCCTAAATTTACATTATAAGCAATTAGGGGAAATCTTGCCCCTATAACAGTAGCTCCACTTTTTACATTCATTTCACATGGTCCAAAATCAGGTTTCCATTCTGGTTGTTTTATTTTTTCAAAGAATCCCTCATACTGTCCTTTACGAACATTAGCCAAATTTTGTCTTTCTGGTGATGAAGCAGCATCTTCATATAAATAAACAGGTATGTTTAATTCCTCTCCAACTTTTTTACCTAGTTCCTTTGCCATTTGCACACATTCTTCTGTAGTTATATCCTTTATTGGAATAAATGGAACTACATCTGTAGCACCCATTCTTGGATGTGCTCCTTGATGATTACTCATATCTATAAGTTCAGAAGCTCTTTTAATAAGCTTATAAGCCGCTTCTTTTACCTCTTTTGGTGAGCCTATCATAGTTACAACTGTTCTGTTATGGTCTTTATCTGATGAATAATCAAGAAGCTTTACACCTTCAGTTCTTCTAACTTCATCAATAATACTTTCTATTATTTCTTTATTTCTTCCTTCACTAAAATTTGGAACACATTCTACTAACTTTGCCATATGTAAATCCCCCTTAACTAATTTTTGTTTAATTTAATTATATACTGCATACATCTTTAGAGCGTCTATAACGCCATACTTTTTAAAATTTTCTTTTAAATCTGATAATTTTCGTAGATGTAAAATAGACTAACATAGTAACTAATAGCTTTTAAAAATGCTTTAAATAGTATGTAATAATAAAACTCTTTAAAAAATTACAGTATACTGCAATTCCTTAAAGAGTTTTATTTCACACATTTAATTTGTTTCTTAGTTTTTTAAATATAATTATTATTATCCAACATTTTTATGCTCTTTATGTTCAAAGTCGCATTCCATGAGAGGGACTATCTTTGTTTTATTTATCTTTTTGTATCCAAGATAGATGAGAATAAATATAGGAATAACTCCATAGTTAGTTAAAAAGTCAAACCAGCTGAATTGTTCAGCCTGAAACACCCATATATTAGCACCAAATATAACAGCAACGGAAAGTATCATTGCGAATATAGGTCCAAATGGATACCACAAAGCTTTATATTTTAGATCTTCCATATTTCTACCTTGAGCAATATAAGCTTTTCTAAATCTATAGTGACAAAGTGCTATACCTAACCATGAGAAGAAAGTTGTAATTCCAGATAAATTATAAAGTATGTAGTATATTTTTCCGTCACCAATAAGAGATGCAAAGAATGCCGTTGAGGAAACAACTGCTGTAAGGATAAGTGCATTTACTGGAACTCCTCTTTTATTTATTTTCGCAAATAATTTTGGTGCTTTTCCCTCCTTAGCCATAGCATATATCATACGAGATCCTGCATAAAGTCCAGAGTTACCACAAGAAAGAACAGAAGTTAGTATAACTGCATTCATTACAGATGCTGCTGCTGCAATACCACATCTTTGAAACACAATTGTGAAAGGACTGAATGCTACATCTGCTACACCATTCTTCAATAGATTGGGATCTGTAAAAGGAATAATAAATCCAATAACAGTAATTGACCCTATATAAAATATAAGTATTCTCCAAAAAACTGTATTAATAGCTTTCGGTACATCCTTTTGAGGGTTTTCGGATTCACCAGCAGCAAGTCCAACAACTTCTGTACCTGCAAAGGAAAATCCTGCCGTTAAGAATCCAGTTAGTATTGCTATTCCACCACCTACAAATGGTGCAGTATGGCCTTTTCCATCATTAAGTACCCAGTTATTAAATCCAGTTGGATGGCCCCCCATGATTCCAACTATTACAAGTACACCGACAATGAGAAATATAAAAATCGTTAAAACTTTTATACTGGCAAACCAGTATTCCCCTTCACCATATGCTCTCGCAGACATGAGATTCAAGCTGAATAGAATAGCTAGAAATCCTATGCTCCAAAGTGTAGTATGGGTATTAGGTAACCAGAACTTAACAATAAGTCCACCTGCTACTAGCTCTGCTGCAAGCGTAATAGCCCAGTTAAACCAATAGTTCCAGCCTAGTGCAACACCAAGCGCAGGGTCAACAAACCTTGACGCATAGGTTTCAAAAGAACCAGAGCTTGGTATCATTGTAGCCATTTCTCCAAGGGATGTCATTAAGAAATATACAACCATTCCCATGATGCCATATGCTACAAGAGCACCACCCGGACCTGCTGAGCTGATTGCATTACCACTGGCAAAGAATAGTCCTGTTCCTATTGCCCCTCCTATAGCAATCATGTTCATATGCCTTGGTTTTAGACTTCGGTGTAATTCGCCTTGACTTTTCGTTTCCAGGTTTACATTCATAAAAATTCCCCCTTTTTTATTTCCAGTGAATTATATATTATCTTATATAGACAATACTTTCACAAAACCATGATAAACAGAGTTCTTGGCATCAGATGGAGTTTTAACTCCACCTGATGCTTAGAAATCGTTATCCAGAGACGTAGCCGCTCTTTACTCCCATCTTGGAGAAAAGCAGATATCCCAAATCTCTGATTTGGTGATAGTCGCTTTCACAGAGTGCGAGGGAGTATTAGAGCAGGTAGTCATCGGATAAAGTGAAACTTAGTTTAGAAAGGCTTTCTAACCCGCTTAAAACTTAATTAAGCAAATCAGGTCCTCATGTAGTTAACTATTTTGAATTCAAGAGATTTTGATTACCTATTCGATAAACTTGAAGAAAATTCTTTTTGCACTCAGAAGGTGTGGTAAAAACTATTTTTATCTTAAAAGTCATTAATTTAATCTTATAAATTTTAAAATAAAGATAAAAATTTTTGTTTCATTGTTTATTTTTTAACTAGCTAGTTTCCTTAATTATATACTATAAACATCTTTAAAACGTCTACAGAATAAAAAATTTTTCAAATTTTCTCTAAAGTTCAAAAATTTCTATAGACGTAAAATGAATCAGTGAGTTTCCTCACTGATTTACTAACTTATTAATTTACTTAAAATATTAATTTGATATTCTTCTCCTGCCTCCTTTAAATACCTTATCCCCATTTTTAGGTATTTATCAAAGCTCTCGCTTAAGTTCTTCTCAAATACTTTTTTTAAACTAATGTTATCTCTCATATTAAGCTTTATTTCAGTTTTTACTCTATAGACGATTCCTATTTCCTTTGGATTTTTCAAAGCTGTGGAATTTATATCTGCATTTTTTAAATACCTTAATCCTTCTGCAAAGTTTCCCTCTTTTATTAAAATTAGTGCCATAAAAGCTTCTGCTACAGATCTTCCCCAGGTAAAATCAAACTGCTTATAATTATTTAAAGCCTTTTCAAAGTAACCCTTTGCCATACTTAGGTCATTAATATAAAATGCTGTTTCGCCAGCATTAGTATAAAATAAAGCAAGACTTGTCCATGCATTTTTTTCTTCACATATCTCAATGGCCTTATTATAGTACTGCAATGCCTCTAAAAATCTTTCAGTTTTCTTTCTTATATCTCCTATATAATTGTAACAGGCAGCTATGCTTAAAGCATATTGATTAGATGTATTTTTTGTACTACTTAATGTACGAATGCATTCCTCAAATAATGCTTCTGCTTCCTCATTCTCTCCAATCATCTTTTTATGCAAAGCTTTAAATCTTAATAAGATTCCTATTTCTTTTTTATAATTATACCCCTCAGCTGTATGTAATCCGTTATTTATGTACATTATCATTTCATCAATTTTATTTGTCTGAATACAATAAAAAATCATTTGCTTATAACCTTCAATAACATATTCATTGCAATCAACTTCACTAGCTTTAACAATCATATCTTGAATATTTTTTATACCCTCTTCATATTCACCTTTCCTTATTAGATATCTTCCTTTTATGTGAAGTACACATATCTCAAATCTCAGAACCTCTATTGTATTTCCTTCTTCCTGTTTTACTTTATCTAAAAGACTCTCAATTTCTATTATGCTTTGTATAGTCTTAGTTTCACTAAAATATAATTTATCACAATATTTATCATCAAAATAAATTACTGGAAATAATTCATGACTAAAATTAAGATAGGTATTTAGACTCTTAATTCTATATTTAAGAATAGCCATATAATTATTCGCATTTTCAAAATGATATATTAACTTGTAATATATATTAATATCTCCAATATTATTTTTAAGTGTTCTTTCAAGAAGCTCTCCTACTCTATTATGTAGTATCTTTTTTTTAGCCTGTGATAAACTCATGTATTGAAATTCTCTCAACTTTTGGTGAGTAAACTTGAAACATATGTCATTCTTAATGATCGTTTCTTTTAAAATAAACTTATCTTCAAGTCTTTCTATTATATCCATTATTTCAAGTTCATCTTTCTGCATTAATTCTTTTAAAATAAACATAGGTACCTCATCATGAAATAATGATGCAATTTCAGTTATCTTCTTCTCCTCTTCAGATATGTCCATAAATCGACTTTTCAAAACATCCTTCATATGAGATGTCATTATATTAACATTGTTTTTAGATTTTATAATATTCAGATACTCTGTAATAAAGAATGTGTTTCCTTCTGTTTCTGTATATATTTTATTTAACATTTCTTTAGATAGTTTATGACCTTTAAGTCCTTGATTAATAAAACTTTCTACTTCCGAAGTGCTGAACCTTAATAGTTCTGTAATTTGAATTTTGTCATATTTTCTTGTAGAAGCAAAAAATCTATCTATGTATGGATTGAATTCATTTCTGCAAGTCAGTAAGAACATAACATTATTCTGCTCACAATGCAAAATACAACTTGTAAGTAGTGACATACTAACAGGGTCCATCCACTGTATATCTTCAAAAACTATTAGTATTTTTTTATTGGTTGATATTCTTTTAAGCATATCTGTTATTATGTTTCCTATAACATCATATTTAAGTATATCTATAGTCCCCTCTGCTTTCTCATTTTCAGAATGGTTGTCATTATCAGCTTCAGGTACCAACCCACTTATTACGTTTTCCAGAATACCAGGGACTTTAATTTTATCCCTATGTATAATTCCTGCTAAATTTGAAATAATATTTCTCCATGGCTTTAACTCATATTCATTTTCAAACTGATAACAATTTGTCTCAAAAACATGAACCTTTTCTTTATCTATTTGCTCAAGAAACTTATTTTTAAGACTTGTTTTTCCTATACCCATTTCACCCTTTATTAGTATAGATTTCGTATCTTTATTATTGATAAAATTATGATAATTACTTTTCATAATTCTTAATTCATTAAGTCTTCCATAAAAATAATATTCACTCTTTTCTGTTTCATGTCTTTCATTTATCAAATCTAATACTTCTTTAAAAACCTTTCTCGTTTTAACATCTGGAGCAATAGATAGTTCCTTATTTAAAATTTCAGTGAGTTCATTATAAACTTTAATTGCATTATTAAACCTTCCCTGATTCTTATAGCATAGAATTAATTGCCTATAGGCTTCTTCATTAAACTCATCAGCTTTTATCAATAACTTACAGTATTGTTCTACCTTTTCATAATTCTTATTGCTACTTTGAAGTAATATCTGCTCGTAAAGCCTTTTTAAATATATTCCTTCTAGTTCCCCTCTAATTTCAAGAATCCACTGCTCAAAGTTCTCAGCATCCTTTAAAATACATCCCTTTAAAAATTCTCCTGTATATATGCTTATTTCATCTTTATTATTGATAAAAATATCAACATCTGTTTCAATTTTTATACTAGAACTTAGCGCGATTGTTGACTTATTAAGAAAGCTTAGAACTCCTTCTTCAGCAAAAGACTTTTTTAATTTATATATTGCATTTCTTAAATTTTTCCTTGCAATATTCTCCTCCATATCTGGCCATAAAAGTGCTGATAATTCTTCTCTTGTAGCCTGTTTTTTAACTACTATATAACAAAATAAAGCTTGTACCTTGTTATAAGGAAATAAAATATTTTTTCCGTTCAAGGTCGTAATAAAGTTGCCTAGTAATTTTACGTGGATACAATTCATATTGACACCTCTTTAAGTCTACAGACCTTTATTTTTAGTAACTATAATTATTTTAGTATATTTTTGCCAAATTTTCAAACTTAATAAAATATTTAAACTTATATGGCTTAATAACCATTATAAAAACAAACTAAATACAAATTTCATAAATTTTCAGTTCATTTCAATATAAATTAGCGATCTTATTTAATTATTTTATAATTAAAAGAAAAATCACATTTTTTCTTGTTAATATTTAATCATTTATGTTATAATTTAAACAGGTAAAAATTAAATTACATATTTAGGGGGATTTAGCTATGAAAATAAAAGCGTTATTATTAACAGTAGCAGTAGCAGCTACAATTTTTACAGGATGCGCTCAAAAAGAACAACCAAAACAAGAAACTAAGCAAGAAACTAAGACTGAAACAAAACAAGAGAAGAAAACAGATGTTGTTACAACAGCTTCAGTAGTTGACAACGTAGATGCTCTACAAAAAGGATTAAGCAAAGATGGTAAGTGGATTGTTGCAACAACAAAAGACTTAACTACAGACAAAGAAATAGTTGTTGATGGCGAATTCAAGAATGGTAAGAAAGATGCAAGCGGAAAAGAAACTTACCAACGTAAGCTAGGTCTTTACACTCAAGATGCTAACAAAAAAGTTACTGCACGTTTTAACTTAACAGCTCCAAAAATTACTTTCAACAGCCCATACGGAAGTATTGAACATGGAAATTATAAAGGTGACCTTTATATAGCTGGTAAGAACTTTAAATTAGTAAATGCAAAAATTGATGGAAACATTTACTTCTTAAATGAAGAAGCTCAAAAGACATTTACAATAGCTGATAAAGCTGATGACGAAAAAACAGTTATAACTGGAAAACAAGAATTAAAGAAATAGTTTATAGTTTAAAATAAGAAAAAGCAGTTAATTGATATTTGTATCAATTAACTGCTTTTTCTTTTACTACAGTATTCAATCATTAATTTTAAATTTCAATTTCTTTTTAACTCATACATTCTATATCATACGAGATTCTTTATTTAGAGAGAATTTATTAATGAACAAAAATATAGTTGTTTCAACGAATTATAAAATCAAGATTTATCCTTCTGAAACTCTTTTTGAAGATATGAAGAAATTTCGTTTAAAGCTTTATCCCCTTCCTTTGAAATCCGATCCATTTCAACGAATCCATGTGTACTACCTTTATATCTAGTAACAACTATCTCATCACCCGCCTCCTTCAACTTTTCAGCATAGGCTTCTCCCTCATCTCGCAATGGATCAATTTCAGCTATTATCATAAGTGCATGTGGTAATCCCTTAAAATCTTTAGCTAACAAAGGAGATGCATAAGGGTTTTTTCTATCTTCTTTCTTCGGTACATATAGCGATATATATTTCTCCATATCCTCTCTTGAAATATTAAAATTATTTGACAAATAGGACCAAGATTCACTATTTAATTGAAATATGTTTGTAGAAGGATATATTAGTACCTGACAAGTTATGTGGGGTCCATTTTTATCCCGTGTCATCTGAGAAACTGCAGCTGCAAGATTACCACCAGCACTATCTCCTGCAACCGCTATATGTCTTGCATCTCCATTAATACTTTCAGCATTTTTATAAACCCACTGAACCACATTATACACATCATTTATTCCAGCTGGAAAAGGATTTTCCGGTGCAAGACGATAACCAACTGATACTACTATTGCTTTTGTATTTTTTGAAAGCTTCCTGCAAATATTATCACAGGTATCTAGATTTCCTGAAATCCAAAAACCGCCATGCGAATAAACAATTATAGGAAGCCTACTACCGCCTTCAGGCGTATATATACGTATAGGTACCTTAGTTGAAGATATATCTATAGTAACATTTTTTATATTAGAAAAAGGTATAGGTTTAGCGCTCCATATAGTAGAATCTTTATTTAAGATTTCACGTATTTCATTTATTTGTTTTCCTTTAATTGAACTAGGATTAAAGTACTTTTTAACCTTCAACATTACAGCGACCTTCATATTAAGTTTACCATAACTCGTTGTAGTTAAGCTTTTAACAAGTAAGAACGCTCCAGTAATAAAGGCCAGGACTATGACTACAAATATCCAAATACCTTTCTTATTTTTCATTTAATTAACCTCCATATTACGCTGAATTTAATAACTGAAAAAATAAATCTTTTTATGTATTTTATACCTATGCTGTTTTATTATACTTAAATCTACCATAATAACAATCTCTGAATATGGAAAATACTCCCCTTTCTACTTACAGATTTTTATTTTAAATCTGTAAGTAGAAAGGGGAGCATATCAACTCCTAAATAATACGGTGTTTTAAATAATTGTTAGGTTTTCATATTTGGGTCGTTAAATAAGAAAATTGTTCACTACCTACAACTATTTGATATTCTTATCAAGCTCAATAACAATATTAAATAGTATTACTTTATATATTCGGTAACCAAATCAGTAAAAAGGATACCTTCTAAATGATCTATTTCGTGACAGAAACATTTTGCTAAATCTCCTGTATCTGTTAATATAATTTCCTTGCCATTTTCATTTAGAGCCTGTACTGTTACTTTTGCAGGTCTTATTAACTTTCCCCACTTATTCGGAATGCTTAAGCATCCTTCTATAACTTCTTGAGTTCCTTCTTGATTAATTATCTTTGGATTAACTAACTTTATAAGACCTTGTCCCATATCTATTACGACCAATCGTTTTAATATACCTACTTGTGGAGCTGCTAATCCTCCACCATTTTCAGTATTATACATAGTATCTGCCATATCGTTTAGTATTTGTCTTATTTTATCATCTACTACTTCGACCACTTTGCTCTTTTTTCTCAATATTTGATCATCAGAAAATCTGATTTGTCTTAATGCCATTTAAACTATACCTCTACTTTTCTGTGCTCTTGATTTTCTTTCACTTTCTTCAAAAATAAAAACTTCCTCTATTGTACTATGGAATACTTTAGCAATATCATAAGCCAACCATATAGACGGTTCAAACTTTTCAGTTTCAATAGAGTTAATTGCCTGTCTTGATACCCCTACCAATTCTCCTAATTGTTCCTGGGTTAGTCCGAGAGATTCACGAAACTCTTTTAATTTATTTTTCATTAATTATCACTCCTGCAATGTTAACCTTACATTGCCAATATAGCACTGTTTTATTTTTATGTCAAGTTGACCTTACACACCCTATAGCAGAAAGCTTATCTTAATGTAAATAAACTTCGCAATAAATTACTAGTATTTTAACCCTTAATACAACTTATTTTATATACTTCCTATACTTTTCCCAATATTTTTTTTGATGAATTTGTTCTGTGCTCATCTATATTAAATAATATTAGAGAACAAATTAATATAAAAACTGCACTCCATATTGCCTTTACACCAATATCCAAAGTTAACAGCGCTCCTATAAGTCCTCCTATAAAAAATGAAATTAGTATAGTTATATATCTTATGGCTCTTATGGCTGCTGTAGTATTCTTTTCCATAACAGCTATATAAGCAGCTTCTAATGCTGTTCTTAAATTTCCAGTAGACATGGTTGTACTATAAGCAGAATCAACTAATTTTCTAAAGGATGATATCTGTATTGAAGATACGAATGAAATAGTTACTGTAACAATTTCATCTGGTATAGTACTAGGAGTAAACCCAATGACAAAGAGTACTATGGCTTCTAGCACTAATATTGCTCTTGACCAATCTGGTATAAAAAATGGTGAATTCCTTTTTATAGTTTCAACAACAATTACCCCTAATATAAAAGCTAAAATTGGAGCAAAATTAACAAGAACTTGTCTCCAATTTTCCCTTGAGGCTTCTATTGCCATAAGTACTATATTACCTGTTTGTGCATTTGCAAAAACTCCACCTCTGCCTACAAAGGTATAGGCGTCTAAAATTCCACCAACCATTGCAAGTAATATTCCTAAATGGACAGATTCAGAAACTTTATTATATGTATATACTTCTTTAAATACTTCTTTATTCTTAGTAAGCAAAATCAAAATATCACCTTCCAATAACAACGTATAGTATTTCATTAGCAACTATCTTATATTTTAATCTGCTAAAATAATAAATACAAACACTGTATTTCTATATTATTAGTCAATATTTTCTATAGTTTACTATAATTCAATAAAATATCTAACTAATTCTTTGTAATTAAAAAATTTATACTTTATTTAACTTATATACATAGTAAAAACCCCCTTATATGGGAGTTCTTTTACTTAGATATTCAAGACAATGGGAAGAATATATCTACCTCTATTTACTTCTTAATCATTTTGTTGCTTTAAAGCACACATAAGCAGTATTAAAATTATAAGTAGCTATTTTAATGAAAATTAGTTTATTGATTTAACTTGCTTTTTAGTTCAGCGATTGTGCTTTCAGAATAACCGGCATACTCAGAGTTTGGATAACTATTCCTAACTTTCTCAAACCAGACAATAGCATTTTTACTATCATTAGTTTCCTTATAACAATTCCCTAGCTGATAAAGGACCCAAGGCGCAATTTCTAATTCCGGTGCTATTTCTTGAACCTTCAGAAGTTTTGGTAATGCCTCTTGGTACTTTTTTTGCTTATACAAACTGTTCCCCTGCCTATATATATCCCATACAGCATTCGTCTTTATATCATTCCACAGTTTATCAAACCTTGATTTTTCAGTATCATTAAGTGCCAAGTTCTTCAATAGCATCAAGTTATCCACTGCTTTCTCATAATTGCCATCCTGATAAGATTTCTCAGCATCATTAAGTTTCAAAATAATATTGTTTCTATTTTTGTAAGTATCCAACTCTAATTTTGTATTCTCTAGATCCTTCTGGAGTTTCTTATATTGCTCATCAATTTTAGTATACTTTTTATTCATTGTTTCTTGTTGTTCAAGTTCCTTGCTTTTTTTCACATTCGAGTCCTCAATCTTATTACCCATAGTTTTAATATTTAAACGATTCCAATAAACAAATCCCAGACTGCCTACACTTACTATTAACACTAAAAATAAGAAAGCAAACCTTTTAGGAAAAGCACCATTCCTTTTTATTCTATTATTAAATTTAGGTAATTTAATAATAGTGTTCCTCTTGACATTATTGCCTTGATTTGAACTAAAAGCTCTAATGGCATCAATTGCTTTTAATGCAGTCCTTTCAACATCTAATTCTTTTAAATAATCATTTGCTAGCATACTATACATATTGTATTTTGCTAGTTTTTTAAAAACTTTCTCTGCCCTATCAAGATCCTTCTTATAAGCATAACATAGCCCTAAGAACTTAATTGCTTCACAAAAATCTGGATTAAGAGATAACGATTTTTTCAGATCGGTTATAGCCAAATCTGCACAATTCATTTTTAGATTTACAATAGATTTGTTATACAGAGCTATAGATTTACGAACATTATCTGAAATGTTGTGTTCATTAAATTCTGAAGCACTAATGCTTATGAGATTTATTTTTTTTATTTCGTCGGTAAAGTTCATTAACTCAGTCCCACCTTTATTAAAATTAATTTCTTTTTCACATAAATTCATTCAGCTATATAAATTATCTTTATGTGACTTTGATGTGATAAATATTTTTAAAATCATAATTTGCCATAAGATAACAAAAGTATATCTCATTACTATACATTACAAATAAATCTAAAGTTACCTAAATTAATTATACATTTTTAGACATTTTATTACAATACTTTGCACGATATTATAATAATTATTGTCATTTAATCTAACTAATGAATCTAACTTATTTAATTCAACTATAAATTGAATATTAGTTACCCCTTTCGAAGGTTACAAAATTAATGAGACTTCCAGTTCTATTCTTATTAGCAAATCTGTATTTAACAAATTTATCGACTGAGTTACTATAAGTGTTCTTTAAATGTTTAATCCAATTATAATATTTACAACGGTTAATAGTTTTCAGTTTAGTAAAATCAGTATAAAAGTTTAAATATATAAATATTCTAAAACATAAAACTTAGGAGTTTATATCTTCTTCACCATGTTAGTTCAAGATATAAACTCCTAAGTTTACTATAAATATATTTTTTCGCTTATAAGAACTTTTCACCTATATTAGCTTGTCCTTACAATTAATTTTCTATACAAATATCTGCCATAATTACACCAATAATATTTCCACTTGAATCCTTAAAAGGTTCTGATATTGTAATACAATAATTAAAAGTTGTATTAGAAATATATGGTTGAGTAGAATATTCTTCTCCTTCAAGAGCTTTTTTAAAGTAAGGCCTATAGGAAAAATCATTACCTATATTATTATTAACATTTGCTGATATCATTGTACCTTGTTTATTAATAATTGATACTAGTTCAAATTGTGTATATATTTTAGCCTTTTCTATTAGAAAACTTGAAGCCTTATCAATACTTATATCCTGCTTGTTCATATCTACATTTAAGCCTTTAAGTATTTGAAGCCCCTCATTTATCAGTCTCTTTTCTTTTTCACCGATACTAATATTTTTGATAAAGGCTTTTAATTTTTTATCTATATCATCTGCTATATTATTCATTTTTCCAACAAGCCTATTCATTTCTTGCATTGAACCAAGCTGTTCTTCACAAGCTGCAGAAACCTCTTCAGAGAAAGCTCCGGATTCCTGTGTTGTGTGAGCTATTTTTTCAACAAGTTCTGTTACATTTGAGGTCATTCCCATCATCCCTAACGCTAGCTCGTTTATTTGATTTACAGCAGTAAAGGTAGACTGTGTAGATTCTACAATCTTAGAGAACGAATTTTTTGATTCATCGGCATATTTTATATCTTTTTCTATTTCCATTACCTGATTACTTGTTTCTGTAGTAATTTCTCCAATTGTTAATGTAATATTTTCAATTAGTTTTTTTATCTTACCTGCAGAATCAGAGGATTGCTCCGAAAGCTTCCTAACTTCATCTGCTACAACAGAAAATCCCTTTCCATGTTCACCTGCACGAGCCGCTTCTATCGCTGCATTAAGGGCTAGCAAATTTGTCCTTTCACTAATTTCAGTTACGACATTTGTAATATCTTTAATTTTATCAGCTTCCATTTGAAGCTGATTAACACTTGTGGCAAGGCGAGTGGTTATATCACCAGTGCTTTTCATATTCTGAATCAGGGTGTTGAAAAGTTCACTGTTAATCTTTACAGTTTCTGTCATCTCCTTTGCCACTATCTTAGTTTTTTGTGCTTGCTGCATAATAATATTGCTATTTGTAGCCATTTTTTTAACACTTTCTTCTGAAAGAATAGCTGCTTCCGACTGTTCGCTTGCCCCCTCTGCAATCGAATGTACTGAATGTGCTATTTCATTAGAAGCATTTTCCGTATTCAACGAGTTATCTTTGATTACCATTGCAAGTTCTCTGTTTTTATCTGATATTTCACCAACTTCACATAAAACCCTCTTAGTATTATTAATAATTTTGTTAACATCCAACGCGATTACCTTTAAAATTCCTTCTTCTTTGACTCTTATGGCAAGTTCACCGTTTGCAATAATTGCAAGTCTTTTTTTAAATTCATCAATATTGGCAAATACACTATTAGCATATATTATCAACATTATCAACAATAAACTTGTACAAACCAAAGAAGTTACAAATATGGTTAACATAATCGTTGGTCTAATTCCTGCCAATACTTCACTAATTTTTTCCGCATAATTAAGTTGATTGACAACTGCTTTTTTTAATAATAAGCTTATTACATAAGAAATTATTGCATTTGATACAAATAAGATAATAAAAAATGTAAACGTAAAAGATGTTATTATTCTTTTTTTCATTAGTCCTCCCCCATTTTCTAATTTGATAAATTTTTCTGTTGTAAATTCATAAAGCTTTATCTCGTATTTAGTTGAATATTAACGTTAAAAATCCTAATATAAATATAACACAAATTGGCATATTACTTGCAAAAATATTTCACTAAAATGTTATATTATTTTGTAATTAATCGATTTATCTTTAGAATACTGGTATTTGCTTTATATTATGCAAATTATAATTGACTCTTAAAAGGGGCAAATGTTAGTAAATTAATCCTATTGTTATCTTTATAGTTCTGTAGATTCTTACTTTCTATGACTTCTTAACCTCACTCTATACTCATTTGGAGTACAATTTTCTAACTTCTTAAATATACTTCCAAAGTAACTTAGCTGACTATAGCCAACTGTCTTGCTAATATCTGATATCTTCATCTCTGTTTCTTCTAAATATTTTTTCGCATTATCTATCCTTAATTTATTTATATAATCTTTTAAAGATATACCATTCTTTTCATTAAAAATCGTACTTAAATAATTAGGACTTATAAAAAATACATCTGCCAAGTAAGTTAAGTTTATGTTTTGATGAAAGTTATTTTCTATATATAAGTTTATTTTATCTATTAATTCATATTTACCACTTAATAATGTAGCACTTAATATATTTATACTTTCTTTACAAAAATCATTAAGAACTTCTTGAAAATCATTGTAATGGTTACATTTGTTAACTTTATCTTTATATTTGCACCTCATATTTAAAAATAATTCTCTATCTTTGATTTCTTCATAAACCACTCTACTTAATACTACTATCAGTTCTTCCAAAACCTCTTTAGTTTCTTCAGCTAAGATACTTTTCTGTCTATAAGCATCTATAATTTCTGTGATTATATGATTACAGGAGTTTTCATCAAATTTATAAATTGCATGCTTTAACCTATTCTCATATTCTAGAGGGTATTCTAGGCTTTCCTTATGAAAAGAAGGTTTGCTTCTAAAACTATAATTTTGGAACCCATACGATACCTCTGACTTCAACAATCTTATATTCGCTTGTTTCAATGCATCTTCCAAATACAATTTTTCCTTCCTATTTTTAAGCAACTCATTATCTCTTAGATTTAATTCCTTTTCTACCAAATTATTTTCAATAATCTGAGAGATCATCTTAGACACTATACTTAAGCATTCCTCTAAAGCATAAAGTCTACTTTTAGGAATAAGAGGTATATCGTTATAGGCCGCTAGCAATTCTTCTTTATCTATAGACTTACCTCTTAATCTATTTAACATAGCGTTTTCTAAATTAGAAGATTTACTTATAAGAAAATGTCCTCCCTTTATGTAACCTAAAACTTGATTATTAACCATTATAGGAATCATTATAGTTATTATATTATTACAGCACACAAAAGCCTTACCCAATTCCTTTAATGCACCTTCGTATTTTCTCTCTTTTTCTATACAAACGTTATTTTTTTTACACAAAGTGCAAAACTTATTTGAGTTAATTGGCTCTGTAATATACTTATTATTATCAGTTATAACAACTGATAGCTGCAAAAGTCTTGAAACTTCCCTCTGTATATTTTCCAGAACCTCTTTTTCAATGACATCTAATATATGTTTGCCATTTACGATAGGTATATTTTGATGCAATTCCATTAGCTTGGAAGGAGTATATGTTATTAAAAAAATTAAGTCCTCCTCTCCAGTATTAATCACTTCGTGTTCAGAATAAGGTGGAGAATGGATAAGCATTCCTTTACTTATCATTACTTCTTCTCCGTTCACAATGTGTATACCTTGTCCATTAAGTACATACAATATTTGCTCTTCTCCAAAATGAATATGACTATGTTGAGTTTGTCTCGGAAAAAACTTTACTAGTCCTGCACTTAATCTTTCAGTTAGTAGATTAGTTGGCTCATGTAGCCAAACTACCTCTCCCCAATCAAATTTTTGTACATCATATTTTTCTTTATTATAATTAAAGTCATCTATCATAGTTATCACCACCCCTGCTTTATGTTAATACAAAATTTAAAATATAACTACATTATATAATATCAATTTTTAGTTTCCAATATAAAAGTCCCTACTATAATTTATAACGAAATATAGTAGAGACCTTCAATTATTGATACTGGTATTTTAAGAATGTTATTTCAAGTTGTTTTGTGAATTTATATTAAATATCTTTTTCTCCTTAGGATCTCTATTGGACCAAAAGGTTGCAAGCGTAGGTCCAGATATATTATGCCACACACTGAATATCGCTGCTGGTATAGCAGCTGCTGGCGAGAAGAAACTCATAGCAAGTGACACTCCTAATGCTGAGTTCTGCATTCCTACTTCAAGAGAAACAGACCTTCTTTTAGCTTCCTCCATACCAAGGCCTTTTCCTGCTAAATATCCAAACAAGAATCCAAATAAATTATGAAGAATCACTACCCCAATAGCAAGAGAAGCTGTAGCTAGTAGCTTTTTAGAATTTGCACCTACAACACCACCGACAATTAAGACTATTGCTATAGTTGAAATAAGCGGAAGTGCCTTTGTTGCCTTTTGAGCCTTTTGACCAAATACTCCATTTACAACTACACCTAAAAGTATTGGTAAAATAACTATTTTCGCAATTTCTATTAGTAATTTGATCACTGGTATTGAAACCCACTTACCAGCTAAAAGAAGTATCAAAAATGGCATAAGTAAAGGTGCAATCAAAGTTGAAACGGCACCTATCGAAACTGAAAGCGCTAAATCACCCTTTCCAAGGTATGTCATTACATTTGATGCAGTACCACTTGGACAACAACCTACAAGAATAACTCCTACAGCTAGTTCTTTAGGAAGGTTAAATACTAGGCATAATATGTAAGCTACCGATGGCATTATTACATAATGTGCCACTACACCTATTAAAACATCCTTTGGCCTTGTAAATACTTCTTTAAAATCATCCTTTTTTAAAGTCATACCCATACCAAACATTATAATTCCTAAAAGCAATGAAACCTTTGGTACAACCCATAAAAAAGTGCTCGGTTTAAGAAGCCCTATAATCGCAGCTAATATAACTAAAGCTGCAAAATACTTCCCGATTAATTTACCAACCTTTTCTATGAAATCCATAATAACTCCCCCTCTTTACCCGGTAGCTAATTGCCATTAATCCGCTTACTTTTTTTAAACACTAAACAGTATTAGTATCATTGATACCTTAATATCATTCATCATCTGCACTTATTTAGTTATCGCCACTAATATCCCCAATTTCACTAGCGTCGATATAACTAAAGTCTACTCTGTAAGAACCTACGAAATAATCTTACTTAAGTTTTATCTTATCTTAAAACTGCTCCCGTATTAGCTGATGTAACTAACTTTGCATATCTTCCTAAATACCCCTTTGTAATCTTAGGTTCTGGTTTAACATAATTTTCTTTACGCTTAGAAAGTTCTTCATCACTAACCTTTAGTTCTAATTTCTTATTTGGTATGTCTATAGCTATGATATCTCCTTCCTCCACAAGTCCTATAGTTCCACCATCCATAGCCTCTGGAGATATGTGTCCTATAGCTGCTCCTCTAGTAGCTCCTGAAAATCTACCATCAGTTAAAAGAGCTACATCTTTATCTAAACCCATACCTGCTATTGCTGAAGTTGGAGATAGCATTTCTCTCATCCCAGGGCCACCCTTTGGACCTTCATATCTTATTACAACTACGTCACCTTTTACTATTTTCCCTCCAAATATTGCCTCAACTGCTTCTTCTTCTGAGTTGAAAACTCTTGCAGGGCCTTCATGCTTAAGCATTTCCTTTGCAACAGCTGATTCCTTTACAACTGCTCCATCTATAGCAATATTTCCTCTTAGTATGGCAAGTCCACCCTTATTGCTGTAAGGCTGTTCTATAGAATGAATTACATTATTATCACGTATTATTTTCTCTTTTAGGTTCTCTCCCATTGTTTTCCCAGTTACAGTTAAAACATTTTCATATATAAGCCCTTGTTTTGATAACTCATTCATCATTGCTGGAATTCCGCCTGCAAGATCTAAATCTTCCATGTGATGTTTTCCACTAGGACTTAATTTTGTTAAACAAGGAGTTTTCGAGCTTATTTCATCAAACAATTTCAAATCAAGTTCAATTCCAGCTTCATGAGCAATTGCTGGTAAATGCAGTACTGTATTTGTTGAACCTGCCATAGCCATGTCCACAGTTATAGCATTTTTAAAGGCATCTAAAGTTAATATATCTAAAGGTTTCAAATTATTCTTTAATAATTCCATAACCTTCATACCAGCATATTTAGCTAGTTGTTTTCTTTCCCCTGAATGTGCAGCTGCTGTCCCATTATAAGGCAAGCCCATACCTAAAACTTCAGTTAAACAATTCATACTATTTGCAGTAAATAAACCTGAACATGAACCGCATCCTGGGCAAGCTTTTTCGGCTATATTTTCAAGTTCTTCATTTGTAATTTTACCATCGTTATAGGTTCCAACACTCTCTATAACAGTTGTGAAATCTGCATCACAGCCGTTATACTTTCCTGCTTTCATTGGCCCCCCACTTACAACTACTGATGGTATATTTAGTCTTGCTGCTGCCATAAGCATTCCTGGTACGATCTTATCACAATTTGGAATCAAAACTAAACCATCGAACCCATGAGCCATAGCCATAGCTTCTATGGAATCAGCTATAAGTTCTCTGCTTGCTAAAGAGTATTTCATACCTATATGTCCCATAGCAATACCATCGCATACTCCTATAGCGGGAAACTCCATTGGTGTACCTCCTGCTATTCTTACACCTACTTTTGCAGCTTCAGCAATTTCATCCAAATGAAGATGTCCTGCTATTACTTCATTTTGCGCGTTAACAATACCAATAAGTGGCCTTTCTATCTCTTCTTTTGTAAACCCCATTCCGTACATTAATGCTCTTGTTGGTGCTCCTTTTGCTCCGCCTTTTACGGTATCACTTCTCATAACTAATCCCCCTTAAATATGTGCTTTATACAATTTATTATTACTATTGTAACTTTTCTGAATATTAATAAGTTACATAGAAATTATTATTTTTTTATGGTATTAATAATATTAAAATATTACGATTTTTTATTAATAATTTACTAATTTGTAAAAATAACTATAGTAACCAATGCATCACCTTAATAAAAAGACCTATTTATGAATATATTTTTTACTTATTAGTTTTTAATATAAATAGCATTTTATGTAGTATAATAAAATAACAACATTTATTATAAATTTTAGGAGGGGGTATTATTATGAAACTTGTAATAGAACTTAAAAGTATATTATCAGGCCTCTACAGAAGTTTCAAAAGGTTTCCAGCCACTATTTTTCTTTCGGCTTCTCTTTGTACAGTTTTGATAGCTATATCAGAAATATCTCCGAGGACCGATACTTTTAAAAAATTAGCCATGGTACTTGCTATCGGTATACCGCTCTCTCTTTGTACAAAACTTTTTTTAGAGAAAAAGGGTGAACATACCAAATCAAAAACTGCAGTCGCTTATATTTTAAATATTTTTCTTTTGATTCTTTATTATTTTTTCTTTCTTAAGAATCTTAAGATGGTGGAAATTACAATGTATATTGGGCTAACTATTTCTCTATACTTGGCCTTTGTTTATACTCCTTACTTATTGAAGAGAGAAAAATTCGAAAGATATGTTATCTCTTTATTAGCAAGCTTTTTTATAACATTCATATATTCTGTAGTACTATACCTAGGACTTTCTGCAATACTTTTTACTATAGATACTCTTCTTGGCATAAATATTGATGGAAAAGTCTATTATTATACTTGGCTTATTGTAGCTTTTATCTTTGCAGTATCCTACTTCCTTTCTCAAATACCATTAAGAGAAGAAGAACAGCACTCAAAACTTTATCCAAAGCTTTTAAAAATATTGTTTCTGTATATTGTAATGCCTCTTTTATCTGTATACACTGCAATTCTTTATATATACTTTGGTAAAATAATTTTAACAAGGGTGTGGCCTATTAATATAGTTACAAACTTAGTTCTTTGGTATTCACTTATCACTGTAGCGGTGTTCTTCTTTATAACACCTATAAAAGAAGAAAATAAATGGGCAAATAGTTTTTTAATATTTTTTCCTAAAATAATTCTACCTATTTTAGTAATGATGTTCATGTCAATTGGAATAAGAATAGAGGCCTATGGAGTAACAGAAAAAAGATATTTTGTAGTTATACTTGCCACTTGGATATTTGCAGTAATGTTGTATTATTCTTTTGCTAGAAACTTAAGAAATATATTGCTTCCTCTTTCTTTATCTATAATAGTCTTAATTTCTGTGTTTGGACCACTCAGCAGCTTTGCAGTTTCAAAGCTCAGCCAAAATAATAGATTAGATAAGATTCTAACTAAAAATAATATGTATAAGGATAACAAAATACAACCTTCTACAAATGTTTCTACAGAAGACAAGGTCGAGATAAGCAGTATACTCACTTACTTCAATAGTAACCATAGTCTTAAAGAAGTCAAAAACTTACCAGAAAATTTTAAAATTGAGGATATGAATAAGGTATTCGGATTCTCATTAGAAAGTAGAAATGATAATTTTTCTAATGGATATTTCTATTTTAGAAGAGAGATAGGTGACACTATTGACATAAAAGGATACGATTATCTAATCGATAACAATAGCATAATGCAGGGTACTAAGAATATGAATGATAAACTAGATGTGTACTATAACTCCAGCTCGGCTACTTTAGAAATAAAGATTAATGCAAAAGAAGTATATAGTAAAAATCTTAACTCCTTTATAAAAAATATTAGTGATAAATATAAATTTCAATCCAGTACTGGTAAAGATATTATACCATCAGAGGAAATGACATTAGTTGATGAAAACGAAAAAGTGAAAGTGAAATTTGTGTTCTTAAGTATATCAGGACAAAGTAACCACTCCTCACAAGACATTGATTCTAAAGGACTTGAGTTTTATATACTCATTAAAATTAAATAGTTTTTAATCTTACTATCTGTAATTAACCTATTATTTATTGGTAAATTGCTTAAATGAAAAAGCATTGATATTCAAAGTTGAAATTGTAATTGAAGTCATTTTTACACAATCTTTTTATCAATTTATTGCAAAAACATCACTCTGGTAACCCATAGTGATGTTTTTACTTTGTTTTTATTCGATGACTACCCGCTCTAATACATCTAAAATCCTACATTAAATTCAATATTTGCTTCTTTATTTCAACAAACTTATCGGAAGTTATAATGTCCTTAGTTCTATCTTTAGGTAAGTCTACAACCACCTCACCTTTTATAAAAGCTGGTTTATCTGATAAAATGTATATTTTATCAGAAAGATAAATAGCTTCTTCTATATCATGAGTTATAAATAATATAGTACTTTTTAAATCTTTAATAACATTTAAAAGCCAGTTTTGCATCTTACTTCTCGTAATGGCATCTAAAGCACCGAAAGGTTCATCCAAAAGCATAATATTGCTTGAAGTCATATAAGTCCTCAAGAATGCTGCTCTTTGTCTCATACCACCAGATAGCTGAAAAGGATACTTAAATTCATATCCTTTTAATCCATATGGTTCAAAGTATTGTAAGACCTCTTTTCTTCCCTCCACTTTATTTTTACCTTTAATATAAAGTGGAAGTGCTACATTGTCTATTACTTTCTTCCAAGGAAGAAGAAGATCCTTTTGATGCATATAACTTATTTCTCCTGATACCTTTGCTTCTCCAGAGTCCGCTTTTAATATTCCTGATATTACATTCAAGATAGTACTTTTACCACTTCCGCTTGGTCCAAGAAGAGTTACAAACTCCCCTTCCTTCACTTCAAAGCTTATATCCTTAAGTATTGTATCGCCATCAAAAGTTTTAGATACATTTTTAAGTACAAGTTTTCCCATATTATTGTTATTCAAAACAATCTATCTCCCTTTACTAAATGCATTTTCATTTATTCTACTGCTATCACATTATGTTCATTAGTTATATTAATGAAAAATTAGGTGAGTTTACCCACCCACCTAATCCAAGTCCAATTTCATATAATTAGATTATCTATAATATTTATTCTACTCTTTTAAAATTATTTAGATGGAAGAAAATCATTAGTAAATGCATCTTCCGCTTTCATATCCTTATTAATCAAATTCTTACTGCGAAGGAATTTTGTGTAGTTATCCCAAACGGTAGCCTTCATTTCTCCCCATCTTGCAGCATCTTCTTTATATTTATTCTTTAAGTATTTTTGACTTTCTAGTGCTAGATTTTTATCTATCTCTGGAGCATTCTTAACTAAGATATCAGCTGCTTCCTCTGGTTTATCCATAGCAAATTCATAACCCTTTGTTGTAGCCTTTAGAAACTTTTTAGCTAAATCAGGTTTATTTTTTAAAGTATCTTCATTAGCTATCAATATAGGAGTATAGTAATCTAAATCTGGGTTTAACTTTCTTAATTCTATGTAATCAATTGGTATGTTTTTAAGCTTTGCATCAATTCCTGTCCATCCTTCATATATCCAAGCAAAATCAATATTGCCTTTTGTTGCTGCGAAGAAGTCCTGCTCACCCATATTTACTATTTTAAGCTTACCAAAGTCGGCACCCTCTTTTTTCATAATTGCTTCTAACACAGCATTCTCAGAAGGTGATCCGAAGCCACCATAAGTCTTTCCTTCAAAATCTTTTACAGTCTTTATATTTTTATTTTTAGGAGCTGCAAAGCCCGAAGTATTGTGTTGGATTATAGCTGCTATTGCTTTTATCGGAAGAGGAGTATCTGATGTTCTAGCATAAGTTAAGTCTTCTTGGTAACTTACTCCAAAATCTCCCTTTCCAGCTGCTATCAGATTTCCAACTGCTCCTTCAGAAGGTTGAATTATTTCCACATCCAAACCTTCCTCTTTGTAATACCCCTTATCTTTAGCTACATATAAGCCCGTATGATTAGTATTAGGCGTCCAGTCAAGTATCACCTTTACTTTAGTTAGTTCTTTCTTATCTGCAGTACTATTTTGTGGGGCTTTATTCGCTGAAGAACATCCCGCAAAAATAGAAGCAGTCAATAAACATGATGTTATGATTGTTAGGATTCTTTTTCCTTTCATAATAAAACTTACCTCCATAAAATTATTTTCTTTCTTTAACTTTTCTCTGCCACGGCATAAAAATATATTGAAGTACATACATAAATCCGAATAATGCTAAACTTAGTATTATTATTACAATTATAGCCGCAAATATTTTATCTAAAGCATACGCATTCTTCGCTCTTACCATAAAAATTCCTAAACCTTTTTCTCCACCAAGCCACTCGCCTACTACTGCCCCCATTATACTATAAGTAGCAGCAATCCTAAGTCCAGAAAAAAATGAACTTAATGCACTAGGGAATTTGACGTAAACAAATTTCTGGAGTCTGGTAGCCTTCATTATATCCATAAGGCTAAGCATATCTGTATCGACAGATTCTAGTCCATCTACAAGGCTAATAACTACAGGGAAAAAACACATCATAATAACAACTATAACTTTTGGAGTCATTCCAAAACCAAACCAAATAATAAATATTGGTGCTAAGGCTATGGTTGGTATGGTTTGGGAAACAACGAGTATTGGATACAAACAACTTTTTATTATTTTTATGCTATCCATTAGTACGGAAAGTATAACTGCAAAAACTACGGAAAGTAAGAAACCTAAGAGAGCTTCCTGCAAAGTTGCATAAATATGAGGTTTCAAATTAGGCATTACCTCAAAGAGAGTAATTAATATATCCTTTGGCGAGGGAAGTATGTACTTTGGTATTCCACCTTTGTCCACCACTATCTGCCATATGAATATGAGTACCAACTGAAAAATAGCAGATATAGTTCTATTTATTAATTTATTATTAGCTTTCATTCTTTACACATCCTATAATATCTTTAGAAAAATAGTTTTATGTTTACTTTGTTATTCGCCATTAGCTACTACTATATTAAATACAATCATTGTTATAAAGATGTTACTAATTACATATTCAAAGCTCGTTATCACTCAAATACACAAAACCCTTCTCCAATTGCGGAAAAGGGTTAAAATAGCAAAATTAAACTTTAACTATATTCCCTCCGTTGGCATTATCCAATTCAGGTTATAAGGGTCGAAACCTATAGCTTCCTCTCAGACAATACTATTGCCTCCCCCAGTTTGTTTATTATAATAAGACCTTTTAACATTAATAAGTATATCATTTTATAAATAAATATGTCAAACCTTTCGGGTGTTAGGCCATCCTCCTTAACTTTACGTTAACACTGACAATTCTAATAAAATGATTACTCAGTCTAATAGTTTTTATTTATCTGATGGCTACCCGCTCTAATACTCCCTCGCACTCTATGAAAGAAATTTGCACCAAATCGGATATTTGGGTTTTCTGCTTGCACTTTATTTGCTATTTTTATACTCTTTAGATTCGTCTAAATAAAATTTTGCAGACTCTCTGATATGCTCTCTCTCTTTTTCAGTTAATTCACGAATAACTTTTGCTGGAGATCCCATGCATAGAACTCCTGAAGGTATCTTTTTTCCAGCAGTTACAAGACTTCCTGCACCTACTATTGTTTCTTCTCCTACCTCTGCACCATTTAAAATAATAGATCCCATACCTATTAAGCAATTATCTCCAATTTTGCATCCATGTATAATTGCATTATGTCCAACAGTAACATATTCGCCTATTTCTACAGTATTCTCCTCACCTACATGTACTGTGCAATTATCTTGAATATTAGATCCTTTTCCTATATGTATAGAATTACAATCTCCTCTAAGTACAGCACCAAACCATATACTACTTTCCTCTTCTAAGATTACTTTTCCTATAATTTCCGCACTTTCTGCTACAAAGCCATTATCGTGTATTTTAGGTAAATAGTCCTTATAATTACGTATCATTTAAGTCACTCCTTAAAATAGTTATTTCTTAAAGTTATTTATTCTATTAAATTATACCAAATTTTATCGCAAAAGAAAGTATTAACAGTGTGCGTTTTATGTCAGCTTTTGATTGACAAATTTATATTTAACATTTATCTATCTTTCCAGTTACTCTCTAAATCTATTAACATTTTTGAACCAACTAAATTTATAAAGTTACTGTACATCTGTTCTTCTAATTCTTTAAAAGTAATCTTATGCATTTTGCATAAACTTGTCATTATCTGTTTAGTTAGAGTTGGCATCCCCATACTTCTGCTTAGCCATTCCTCTCCACCTGGGCCGTCAGTCTCTACAAATATTCTATTTAGGGGTATAAGTTTTGCTATCTCCCTTATAGTATCCGAATAGTGGAGTTCAGAACTTATTGTAAAATAATACTCTCTCTCCATCATTTTGAGTAAAATATCTTTGGGTCCTGAATACCAATGAACTATTACTCTATTTAGGGAGTATTTATCTAGCAAATTTAAAACTTCCTCCTCAGCGCCTTTGGTGTGAATATTTATAACCTTATCTAGCCTTTTAGCTTCACTTAGAAAAAATTCAAATACCTTCCTTTGTGCTTCAAAGCTTTCTTTATCTTCTACCCAGAAAAAGTCAAGTCCTATCTCACCTATTATTTTTGTTTCCTCTATATAAGGTATGAGTTCTTGAAGATCCTTCTCATAACCTTTAGCTTTCCAAGGATGTATTCCAAAAGTAGAAATTATGTACGGACTCATATTGGATATTTGTTTATTTTTCATATATGACTCTACATCCATAGCATTTGCTATGCTTAGTATTTTATTTTTATTTATTTCTTTTATTGCTCTCCTTAAATCTTTTTCACTATAGTGATCCAAATGAGTGTGTGCATCTATAATCATTTTTACCTCTCCCATAATCTTTGATTTTTTAATTAACAAAATAGCACTGGTGAAGTCACCAGTGCTATTTTGTTATTGTAGAATTTCTCGTAATCGGAATTCTTGCTTCACAAGGAACTGCTGTTTGACACTTTCCACAACCATAACGCGGCGCAAAGCGCTTTTTAGTTACATTTGTTAAAAATTCATCACAAGGTTCATGTTTTTTCCCATTTTCATCTATCGCTTTTACAGGACATCTATGAATACAAGCACCGCAGTTACTGCAATAATCATATAAACCACTGTACTTTCTTTCAGTAGGTTCAAAAGCCATATTTACAATTACACTTCCTATTCTTCCCGCGGAACCCTTTTCTGTTATTAAGGATTTACTTAAGCCGAAGGTACCAATTCCTGCTATATAAGCCGTGTGTCTCTCCGACCAATTACTCTTGAAATCTTTGGAAACAAATCTAGTGTCTAATGCAGGAGCTAAAGCTTCTCCTCCTAAGTCTTTTATTACTTGTACTAAAAACTTTCGAAGTTCGTTATTTACCTTTTCTCCCTCAACTCTACCATATAGCCACTCTAAAGCAGGTAAATCTTTTGTTATACGGTTTGCCTTTCTTACATCCTCGGTAAAAGGAAGAAAATAAGATATAACCGCCTTTGCCTCTGGCATCCACTCTATAGGCGTCATATAATCTACCCCTATAACCTCTTCTTCCTTTAACTTTAAAAATAATGGATCCTCTGTAGTTGCAATGCCTATTAAAGGTGTATCGAAAATTTTTAATCCCTTTAACTCTTCCACTTTATTGTAAGGTGTGTTTTCTATAAACTCTGCTGTGAGTTTAATAATATCATTTATACTTTCCACTGATATCCCCCCAAATTATTTACTTAAACCGCAATATACAAAAAACTTTTATTGTAAAGCGAAACTTCAATACATATAGTTATCAAAAAAGCTTTTTATAAATGCTAATTAAAATAGCTGTCATTTTAATTTTATTATATTTTTAAATTGTTTTACAAGGAAAAATAAGTAAAATCTTCACTTCTACTTTCTATATTATTTAATTTTTGAAAATATATCAATAACCATTTTACTCAGGAATAAACTAAGGATCAAAATTTTTAATAGAAGAATGTAAAAAACACCAGACATATTGAAAAATAATCTGCAAACACTATAGATGTAATTGTTGAATGCTTACAACTCTTATATATGAAAGGAGATAACAATATGAGAAAAAGAAAAATGACTGAAAATATAAAAATCAATAAAGCTCTTGCTTATAGAGAAGAAACCGCTACTTTTGATGCATTAAACGAAGCTAGCGGAAAAACTGATAAAACTGTTAGTCGCAAAAATAAGTAAAGCATTAAAGCTTCCAAGGGCCCTGATTGGTAATATATACAACCTTGGAGGCCTAAACTTATAAATAAATTCAAAAACTTTGTTAATTTGTGATTATTATGATATACTAATATAATAAATAGGAATTACGTACCACCTTCATAAAGGTGGTTTTTTATCTTATAGAACTTTAACTGCATACCAACGACCATAGAAGAAAATAATATAATAAAAAGGAGAATTTTATAGTGAAAAAAAATTATAAAATGAAAAAAACAATATCAATGAAGATGTTTATTACTGAATTTGGAGAAAATTTCTCTGATCACATGAAAGAAAAGTTGTTAGAACTTGAAATTGGATGTGTTCTAACAAGAAAAGAAGACAGCTATAGACTAGATCTCAAACATGTAGAACATAAGCAATATGACTGTCCTTCTGAGGATAACTCAGCTACCACTCAAAAGGAATATGCATATGGACAATTTTTAGTTATTGATAACGTATTGTA
The DNA here is from genome assembly GCF_056135525.1 of Clostridium sp. CS1-1. Classification (NCBI taxonomy): domain Bacteria; kingdom Bacillati; phylum Bacillota; class Clostridia; order Eubacteriales; family Clostridiaceae; genus Clostridium; species Clostridium sp. CS1-1. The sequence goes on from NZ_CM148680.1 coordinate 3,282,265, forward strand.
TTTTACAGACAAATGTAATGAAACCAACCAAGTGATGAAGGCTCCGATTATTAATACTATATTTGATTCTTTAAGTGGTGAAGGTATGATTGCTGACGAAGAAGGAAGTGCAAAAATATTAAATGACAACAATATAGATTATGTTATAGATACAATATTATCAGTATTCCCTGAGGTATCACAAGCACATCTAGATATCGTAAAAGATATGACATCACGCTCTGAAACTAAAGTACTTAATGCTCTTTATAGCAAAACCTATAATTAACCTGTTATAGATGCCTATCTATAACGGGCTTCTATATTTTATGCTTACATAGAAAATGTTAAAATTAAACATAAATACCAATAAGAATATATTGTGTTATTTAAAGTAATGGATTATAATTAGATAGTTAAGTCGAAATAAGTTTTTATAGAACAATTGCAAGGTACAATTTGCAAGATTACAATTGTTTCAAAATATTAGAGTTATATAGAATTAGAATATCAACGAATCTTCTAACCTTCAATTCTTAGAACCTTCAATTTACATCTTCTAGTTTAATCCCTAACTTTTTAATTTTATTTAATTATTGTACTAAATGCTTTCTTATTAGCATATACTACCTTGTTGCTTAGTTTCTATGAGAATTAGTAGGAGGTACTTTAATGAAAACTGAAGAAATATTTATAATTACTCAAGATGTTATTGAAGAATGTTTATCTGAATGTTTAGAAGCGTAATATCTATAATAAGATGCCAATACCTTTGAAGTATTGGCATCTTTTATTATGCTTAGAAAATAACATCTAAAGTCTCCCATTATCTTTATCTAAAATTTTTTAGACAAAGGTTTTCATTCTCTACTTGCCTTATGTTTATCATAATTAAGTATTCTTCTTAATACTCTAACTCATCTGCTTTTACTCTCTTCCTAAATATCCAATAAGTCCAAATCTGATAAGCTAACACGATGGGCACTAAAACCAAAGCTATTTTTGACATGAGTGATAACGTGTATGGGCTAGATACTGCATTATAAATTGTAAGACTATACTCTGGCTTTATACTAGAGACCATAACCCTCGGAAACATACCTAAAAATAATGATCCAACTCCAAGCGCTATTACAAATCCATTTGTTATCATTGCAATTGTTGTATTCCCCTTTTTCACCATAATAAAGGTTACAATTAGAAGAAGTAAAGCAGCTATCGCAGCCCCTAGTGCGAATTTACTATTATACAAGTCAGTTTTAATGAAACTTTCTATGATTAATACTATAGAAGCAATTACCGAATATAAACCAAATTTTTCGGCTATCTTCAACGCTCTCTCCACTAATATCCCTTCAGTTCTTAGTGATAAAAAAACTGCACCATGAAAGATAAATATAAAAAGTGTTGTAATACCTGCTGTTAATGTATATAGAGAAATTAGATCAATGAAGCTACCAATATAATTTAAAGCATTATCAATCGGAACACCTTTAATTAAATTTGCTAATGCAACTCCCCATAATATAGCTAAAACTAGACTACTTCCTGATATAACTCTATCCCAAGTTTTCCTCCAAACTTTATTTTCATGCTTGCTTCTAAATTCAAAGGCAACTCCTCTAAGTATAAGGGCAATAAGTACCAATAAGAGAGCAAGGTAAAAACCACTAAACATAGTAGCATACCAGATTGGAAATGCAGCAAAGATTGCTCCTCCAGCGGTTATAAGCCAAACTTCATTTCCATCCCAAAATGGTCCTATACTATTTATAATAATTCTTCTTTCATCATCTGTTTTACCTAAAAATATTAGAAGTATCCCTACTCCAAAATCAAAGCCCTCAAGAAAGAAAAAACCTATAAATAAAACAGCTACTAACAAAAACCATATAATAGCTAAATCCATAATGATCCCTCCTTATCCGCTTTTAAGCCTGAAATTGAAGTTCTATTTCCCATAGGAGGTTTTTTTGCGAATTTAAACATTAGGCATAAATCTATAATGATTAAAACTGAATATACAGCTACAAATGCTAACAATGATGTTAAAACATAACCACTTGATACTGTAGGTGACACTGCCTGTTCAAGCTTTAATAATCCAAATACTATCCAAGGTGTACGACTTACCTCCGTTAAAATCCATCCAGTGCTATTTGCAATATATGGCAATGCAATCGCGACTACTAAAACTTTAAGAAGTTTTTTCTTTTCATATATATTTTTTCTTATATAGTAATATAAGCTTGCTATTGATAGGAGCAACATAAGCATTCCAGCACCAACCATTAATCTAAAAGTATAAAAGGATATTGTTACAGGTGGAATATAATTCCCTGGTCCATATTGTTTTTCATATCTTGCTTGTATATCATTTAACCCTTCTACTTTACCTGAAAAACTATTGTAACTCATAAAGCTCAAGAGCTTCGGTATTGCTATTTCAAAAGTATTTTTTCTATTCTGTTCATCAATCACGGCTACTACCCCTAAAGGCGCAGGGTCCTTATTTTCCCATATTGCTTCTGCTGCTGCCATTTTCATCGGCAAATGCTTAACAAGGTATTTTCCTTGAGCATCTCCCATTCCTGCTACTAGTAGAGTTGAAATTAATGACGCAATTATTCCTATCTTTAATGATGCTTTAACCCATTCATCTTTGTTATTATTCACCACATGGTAAGCAGAAATTCCCAATATAAAAAACGCTCCTGTTGCCAGTGATGCAAAAATGGTATGTGGAAACTGAACCCAAAGGTGAGGATTTTCAATAACTTCCATAAAGCTTGCCATCTCAGCTCTCCCATTTCTTATAACGTAACCCACTGGTTCATGCATAAACGAATTGGCGGTCAGAATCCAAAAGGCCGAAATAGTAGTTGCTAGTGCTACAATCCATATTGAAAGGAGATGTATTCTTTTGGAGACCTTTTCCCATCCAAAAATCCATATTCCAAGAAAAGTAGATTCTAAGAAAAAAGCAAATAATGCTTCGATAGCTAGGGGTACACCGAAAATATCTCCCACATATTTGGAATAATTTGACCAATTCATTCCAAATTGAAATTCTTGAACAAGCCCCGTTACAACCCCCATGGCGAAGTTTATAAGAAATAATTTTCCCCAAAACTTAGTCATTTGCTTATACTTTTTATCTCCTGTTTTGACATATAAAGATTCCATTACCGCAATAAAAAAGGACAACCCAATTGTTAATGGTACGAAAAAGAAGTGATAAATTGTTGTCACAGCAAATTGCCATCTTGCTAAAGTCAGAACTTCTGCCATTATTGACCTCCTATTTATTATTAATAAAGAATTTCTATTAATAAATATATGCAATCATTTTAAAAAGTTGCATGCTATTTTAAAGCTAATATTATTAAAAATTCTAATCCAAAAACTAAATATATCTTTGCTGTTGTAGGTACAAGAAGTTTTCTTTCATACTTAACATATTTTTTTATTTTTAACAATAAAGGAGTTGTTGTTAGGACTATAACAGAGTATACAGGCAGAAGCCTAAATAAGATTAGTACTATCGTATTAACATATGCAAATAATATTAATATGAAATACAATCCTTTGCCATTTTTATAGCCAATTCGTACAGTGAGAGTTTTCACTTCCTTTTTTTCATCATCTTCATAATCTCTTAATTCATTACCTAATAGAATTGCAGGAATAAATAATCCCAAAGTAAAAGAATATAGTATTGGTACTATGGAAAAGCCACCTGAAAAAACAAAAAAGCTTGCATAAATCATAAGTGGTCCCATCATTATAAAAGACATTATCACTCCTAACCCATACTTCTTATATTCAAAAGGCTTTCCATCATAAGCATATGCTGCAAATATACCAACAACCTGTATAAGCAAAAGTTGCTTTCCTGCATAATAACTTAAATATAAGCCAATAAAGGCTGTAATTATAAAAAATACTATACCTACTTTAAAATTAACTATTTCTTCTTTACTTCTCTTGTAGCCTAAAAAATTAAACTGTCTCCTATTTTGAAGTTCTTCTCCCACCTCTTCATCAAAATAATTGTTCATTAGATTCATTCCGCTTTGAAGGAGCAAACCGGCTATTGTTACTAACAATATCCTTAAAATGTCAAATGATAAGTTTTTTATAATATATCCTTGCTTATTTGCAACTATTATTCCAAGAGTAGTTGATATTAAAGTAACAATTAGTGTGGCAGGCCTACAAGCTTTAATAACGTTCTTAAGCATAGAAAAACCTCCATAAACATATTCTTTTAGGGCTCTAATCAATTTAATTATTACATTTAAAAACACGTTCTATATCTATTAAAAAATAAATAAAATAATTACAGATACTAAATATTAATTGCTAAAAACTATAAATTTATAACAGTTACTTGCTTGAATGAACCTTTGGTTTTAGCTTTTTATTTTAAATTTAGCAAGAAAAGAGGGCAAACTATGCTAAACGAAAAAATATTTATTGAAAACCTTAATAAAGACTTGTTAGAAGTGAGAAAGATAATTAAGTCTACCTTAAAAACTAATAATACTAAAGTTGACATACTTTTCAACGATTTAGCTACTGATGAGGGAAAGCTAATCAGAGGGATTTTCACCTTAATAAGTGGAGGTTTTGGTAAACTAGAAAGAGAAAGACTACTTAAAATTTCTGCTGGTATAGAGCTTTTACATTTAGCTACTTTGGTACATGATGACATCATCGATTCGGCTACTATCAGAAGAAAAAAAGAAACAATTCATAGTAAATATGGTGTGAAAGCAGGATTGTTTACAGGTGATTATCTATTTTCTGAAGCATATATTTTATTTTCTAAAAATTGTTCTCCTAAAAGCATAATAGATGTATCTGAAACTATAAAATTTATCTGTAGTGGAGAAATAAGTCAGTTTTTTTCTCTTTATTCTTTTAACTCAACTATTAAAGACTATTTAAAAAGAATTAACGGTAAATGTGCCTCCCTATTTTCTCTCAGCTTATCCATTGGAGCCTATGAAGGTTGTGCAGAGGCTCATGTAATACATAGGTTAAAAAAAATAGGCTATTACACAGGTATGGCATTTCAATTAATAGACGACTTGCTCGATTTAACATCTTCAGATGCAATTTTGGGCAAGCCTACAGGTAATGACATGAAAGAAGGGATATACAACCTGCCTATTATATATGAATTAAAAAAAGGTAATGAAAAGCTCAAGAGATGTTTAGTAGAAAGCAACTTAACTGAAGCTATTAGCATTTTAAAAGAGTCGGAAGGAGTAATGAAATCTAGAGAACTGGCTCGAAAATATACCAATAAATCTCTTAATCTTATTCAAGAACTGCCAAATACTGATGAAAAGCAAATTTTAAAAGCATTTGTAGAAAAGATGTTATTAAGAAGTTATTGATGAATAGCACTATATAATTAAATTTTTGCTGTATTTGATACTAAAGGGAGAGTGTGACTTTAACCGTGAGTTTAGAACACTGTTTGAAGAGTAGGCTTACAGTGTTTCATGAGCCTTCGATTCAAGAAAATGATAATGATTCTTTTAGCAAAGATTTATTAATTTGCAGAAACAATGTTAAAAAAGATAACATTCAATGAATATATGAATGCGCTCAAAACAATATTCCTATGGAAACTATTTTTAAAACATTGAAAATTGCATAGAGCATAGTGCAAATATGCACTGTGAAAATTTGCATTTTAGTTTTTTCATTAATAGTTTACAAAAGAGAAATTAGAGCCATTTATCACATTGAACATTTATCTAAGTAATAGAAGGATAGGAAAAATATCCTTCTTTCTTTAATTTATAAAAGCACTATAAAACAAACTGGATTATCACTAAATATATCTTCTAGCCATATAATATCTATAGATAAATTTCTAGGAGGAAAATAATGAACATGAACTCATACAGGTGTCCACTTACATTAAATACTACAAGAATATGCAGTAATAATCCTGTAGACACTGCTGTAGAAGTGTCTAAAATTGGTTTTGCTAACATGAAACCTAACGCTGTTATATTAATAAATAAAGATGAAGTTTTCGATGGAATAGCAGCAACTCCCTTAATTCATTTTCCGATTAATGCTTCTCTTTTATTTACTGATGGCAATACGTTAAACCAAGAAACATTAAGCGAAATTAGAAGATTATCTCCTAAAGGTTATAAAGGAATACATATAATTTTAGTTGGTAATATTTCAAGGAATATATCCTTAACCCTAAACCACTATGGCTTTAAAACATATCATGTAATAGGACGAAACCATTTTGAAACTGCTTGTAGGATACCTAGTATAAGAAAAGAGTTTAAAAATATCCTTATAGTCTCTGGTGAAGACTACTCTGAGGGTATTATGGCTGCTTACTGGTCTGCACATCATGGAGATCCTATTTTGTATGTACAGAGGCACTGCATTCCTTACTGCACACTAGAATCTATTATGAAGATGCATGATATAAATATTTATATTATAGGATCAACTAAAACCATATCAGAAGATGTTGAAAGAGCCTTATGTCAACTAGAAAACGTTAAGCACTTAGATAGAATTGATGGAGATACACCTTATGATATAGCAGTTAATTTTGCTAAATATAAAGATTTTAAAACTGAATTTGGTTGGGGAAGGAATTATAGAGAAGGACATGCATTTACATTCGGAGCATTAGATCATCCAATGGACATTATAGCTGGAGTATTATTTGCTCATATGGGCAAACACACACCTCTTGTTTTAACCAGAAATAAAACGGTACCATCTGTAGTTGAAGAATATATTAAATCAGTAAAACCTATGCCTCCAAAAGACATACCTCTCCCTCCATTTATGCACGGCTTTATTCTTGGTGATGCATCCCATATTACCTATCCTACGCAAGTAATGATTGAAAAAACGCTTTCTATTGACCATGAAATGATGAATATGGATTAGGGATATCTAAAAATAAGATACATTAGTGATTTATATGATTTTACATGAAAATCTTGCAGTAATAATTTAACTCCGGATATCTCCGGGGTTAAATTTGGTAGAGTAAACATCTCCTTAATGTATTTTTATCATATCATTCTACTTTGATATGAATGGTATATACAGCGTTATATCCATACCATACCATTTCCTGTCCATGCAATACCGGATATTTCGTGAGTTTTTGTATCTAACATAGAATAACTTTGTGTCTGTTTAATAATTGAATTAACTTTAATAGTAGTTACTGGTGTATAACCTTTATCATCATATTTATTAGGATAATACACGTAATCAATAGTTTGAAAAGGTCCCTCAAACTTATAATCAATTACTTGTATTTCCTTCAGCCATTCGACTTGCCTTAATTCGCCTTTAAAGAATAAAACATCATAAGTCCTATTATTTTAAGAGCATTACTGAGGTACACCTCCAAATGTTATCAATATACAGCATTGGGAGATGTACTTTTTATGTTTTAATACTTATACTGTTATTTTAATAATTATAAGTCTATGTTGGCTGCGTATTTATACATTCTTAATTTGCCGAATACACAAAAAGGAGTGTAGATAGATTTGAATTTACACAAATCTATCTACACTCCCCATTCGAGGTATATTCTAACTTGAATACAAAAGGTTTATTTTTAACATAATCACAAATATGGCAGCTAGTTTTAAATTATCTAAATGCTTTCTTGATATTTACGCCCAAATATCTTTTTTAATTTACTTAACAAACCTTTATTTCTTAATTCCTCCAACTCTTTCTCTAATTTTTCTTTTTCTGATTTCACTTCCTCCAAGGCCTCTATATTTTTTGTTAGGGTATCAATCTTTTTATCTTTTTCTAATATTCCTAGTTCTAAATTATTTATAAGGTCTTTCTTCTCTTTCTCCAGTGTATTTACTCTGCCTTGGAGGATCTCTTTCTCGGATTCTATTTCCAATATCTGTTCTATTGTTAACTTAGTACTTGATAGTTCATTATCTTTAATTGCAATCTCCGACATTAAGGCTTGTATTTTAACATCTTTTTCAGTTTTGAGTTTCTCCAGCTCTTCATTCCTTCCAATAACATTTTGTTCTAAATAAAGTAGTTTATTATTTAGGTTTAACATAAGAGCTTCTTTGCTGGCTATAATTTTTTCGAAGTTAGCTATTGTTTGTTTAAATGTTTCCTCTCGATCCTTTAATAGTACGTTCTTAACGCTTAACTCTTCTTTGTATTCGGTTTTTACGTTTTCTAATTGGGTCTTAAAATACTCTACTTCTTGTCCGAGTTTTTCATTCTCTCTTTTTAATAGTTCAATTTCCGCAGGTGTTGTTTCTGGCTTTACATCATTTTTTACATTTACATTTACAATATCTTCTAAGGTTTCTTTTAATGCCACCTTAGTGTTTTCCTCCAAAATTTCATTATTGCTTACACAGTAATTTACATTTACATCTTCAGTAGTTGTAAGAGCCACTTCATTATAGCCGTTTATTATTTCTTTTAGTCTCAAATAATCATGTTCCAGTATGAGTCTAGACTTGCCTTTTCGTGGAGTCTGTATATTATTTTCCGCAACGAGCTTATCTAAGGTCGGCCGACTAATCCCTAGATTTGTTGCAACTTGGTTTTTGGGATGCCCCTTTGTTATCTTATTTTTAAAATTTACATGCATAGTATCCATATTCCCTCTCCTTACATTACCCAATTTTTATTCTTTAGTTTATAAAACCATACTTTACATGTAAATATTCTGTAAATAAATGTAAATTCCTTCAAAACTTTTATAGAATTTAAAGGAAATTTATTGAAAATAAATAAATATGATGATAACAACCTTAAAAACATAGGTTTTTCAGAAGTAGATATCTGTTTCAACAAGTTATTAATATATTAGCTATCACTTTCACCTCTATAAAAGAGTTGTCTATAACAAAGATTGCAATATTTATTGGAGAAAATACATGGATAAAACTTGTTATATATTAACTATGTGGTTATATGGTGTTTAAATGGTCAAAAGAAGATTTTTGTTGAGAAATAATGGGATAAAAAAATTATAGGGTAGCAGCTTCTTGATTTTTAACCTTATGAAAGTAACTTTTAGTGCTATTTAATACAAGATAATCAATTGGACGGCCAACATCTGTACATGCGGACATTTCAATCTTATACAAATCTTCAATATAATTTATGGCTCCCCGAATATCTAAAGTATTAAAATCTGACAAGTGCTTAACAACATAGTCTATTGTGGTATTAGAGCACCAAGCAAGTATATTATATTTCAGTGTATTATCCATGTTAACATTTTTCCTGGTAAGTATTAAGCTTGATTCAGAAGTGTATTCTAAGTCAAATACAAAAGGTTCATTTTCATCATAACCACAAATGTGATAGCTTGTCTCAAGTTTTGGATAATTCTCTTCTAAAAAACATTTTAATCCTAAAGCAACGTTAAATTGAGATTTAGGAGAAAACTTATCGGATTTGACGTAATCATTAAGTATTTGAATAATAGATTTGCCATCCCATCCGGCATAACCTATTGAAGAAATACCAGTTCTGCTTTCACTAATGTAGAATAATTTTTGTATAGATTCACGTCCTAGTTCTTTCTTTTCGATATAATTATTAACTGCAATCTTTAAACTATCTGCAGCCATTACAATCCCTTGTTTAGTATAAATTGTTGCTAAGCAAGTCATTTAAAATTCATCCTTTCACATATATCTAGTGTACATTCCTATACACTGATTGATTTTATTCATTTTACACATAGACTACATATAGTCAATGTAATCTATAACGTACTCATCTGTGCATAACTTGTTGTTAATTCGTCATTTAAGAAGATTAAGTAGCTATCACAAAAACTAAATATTACGATAGCTACATTTAATTAATGAATTGCGACGCAAAAACGCCGCAGAATTCAATTTTGAATTCTGCGGTGTTTAGGTAAATTGTTCATTTTTTCAGTTGTTACGTTCAATATGAAGATTGTGTTTTAACCACGTAGATGTCTATTACAGTTACAGTTCAATACACTCCACCATTATGATTATTTGGCAGATGGTGTGCTAGGAATCTATCTAACTAAATTTTCCCCATCCTTAAATGCTCTTAAAGATAACTCCTCTAACACTGTTAAATCAGGATTAGTAGTTCCGCAAAAGTGAATACTGTCCTCTAATTTCCAACCATATGCGTTGAAAATATTAGTAATATATTTAATGCCCTCTGTACTTATTTCAGGATTTGAATTAGCTTGAGTAAATATTGTTACTACCTTTTTGCCAGGATGTCTTGGTGTAATGGTGTGTCGTCCATCATGATCAATCAATGAAAATGTACGGTCTACCCAAACTTTTGCTTGACCTGTAATTTGATAATAGTAGATTGGAGAACCAAATACAATAGCATCTGCTTCACTAATAGCCTTATACATTGGCTGAAGATAATCATTAATAGCACAACCATCATGGCTGCGGCAATAGAAGCAGCTTTGACATCCACGAATCCCAGCATCGTTTAAATTAAATTCCATAATCTCAGCACCTTTAGATTCAGCACCTTTTGCCACTTGTTCTAATAATTTCGAAGTATATCCATTCTTTCTTGGACTAGCATTAAAAATAACTACTTTTGACACTTAATATCTCTCCTTCTAAATACAAGTATTTCCTGAATTGAATTAATTATCTACTTACCTATGTTTGTCCCCTTTTATATAATATTTACTCAAATAAAAGTACTTGGTATAATTATTATACTTAAATAAATTTATATTAACAAGAACGCAGAATTTTGTGATTAGGTACTATTTTTCGTACCGAGGAGGAATAGATATGGCTAGCAAAGAAGAATTAGAACAATATTTAAATTTAATAAGAGAATCAGATTTTGACCAAGAATGCCCTATAAAAAGTGTACTGGAAACAATCGGAGGCAAATGGAAACTACACATATTAGGGCAGTTACTAAGAAAGGAAGTGATGCGTTTTAATGAATTAAAAAGAGACATATCAGGAATAACAAATACAATGCTATCAAATTCATTACGTGAACTTGAGAATGATGAATTAATTACTAGAAATCAATATAATGAAATGCCTGTAAGAGTAGAATACGCTTTAACTGATAGAGGAAAAAGTCTGTTGCCATTACTTTATGAATTAACTATTTGGTGGGATGATTATATAAAATATCAAGAAATTTAAAAATAATACATTAAAATTCGACGTTTACCTATTAAGTTAACCGTATCATAAACGGTGATTAGTTTTTAATTTAGTCCTATAGATTGTTTGGGAAATTGAGTAGTTTTTGATTCGAGGCATAATTCAGACTTGAAATCAAACTGTTCTCTTTCTAATCTCAACTTCCGAATCCAACTCTATTCATAATGTTCACCAACTACAATGAAATAAGAACAGGCTATACTTTGGAATCAATATCCATCATATGGTCTGTTTTTACACGTATCTCGGTTGTCCCCGGTTACGTCACAATTTAAACATATTGTTTAAATATCATAGTTCTATGATTAATGAATATGAATTTACAATGTTAACACATTTAAGATCATAAAAAAGGAATTATATCTTATTTATGTTTTGTTAAATATAAAACATAATTTGTGATTTCAGTTTATTATCAAATTCTTCATCTATAAATTAGATAAATTCATATTCATAAAATCTCATTTAAAAGATACGTAATATTGTATTGAATCCTACGGACGTTATTTATTAAGCTTACCATATAGGTCTATTTTATAAAAAAGATACTTTTTAAAGCCTGTGGCATGAGGCATTACTATACCTTTAGGATAGGCATTTTACAGTATATAATAAAAAAATTTAGGGTGAAAACTAAAATTTACAACTGTTATAAGGTTAGACTTATGGTGTGGAATCAGCTTCGAACGAGAGTCTACAGAATCTTATACAGAAGCACTTGAAAGCTCTCAATTATTTTTACAGTTTTCTAAAAGAAAACATTAAAAAAAATTGGAGCTTTTAAAGGTGCTTTTGTATTAGATTCTGTTCTCGAAGTGAGGGCTGATGAAACACCATAAACCTAATCTTATAACATGACGTAACTTACGATTTAGTCGCCCTTTTTTGCAATGGCCTACTTTATGGATTTTTTTGCTATTCCCTCATATAGATACTCTAAGTACTCTGTATCTACACCTTCCTTTTTTAACATATCTATTCTAGCTTTAGCTTTATCTAAACCCTCTCTAGCCTCATCAAAATCCTTTTGTTTGATACTACTGCTCGCATACTCTAATAGATAATCTACTTTTAGAACTACTTCTGCTAGATCTTCTCTATCTTCATTTACTAGTTTTACTAGTAAAGAATATATTTTAGGAGATGTTTTTGCCTTATTAATATTTAATAAATCGTTATTTCTAGTGTTTTTCTTTGCCATTTCTTATTCTCCCTTATCTTCTATAGATTATATTTAGTATGAAAAATTATTATACAATATTATAAAATTATATTCCATATTATGATATAATTCTATAGTTACTATATTACAATGTTCAAGCGGAATTTAAAGCTGTGGCACATAAGATACTTATTAATCTATTAAACTACTTCTGAACTTACTCTGTGTTATACCTAAAAAAAGGGTTATACTATTAGTAGTTACATAACTAATAAATCTATTATTAAATAATATTATTAATAAAAATCCATTACATATACAAAGGAGAGAATTTAAAATGAAAAATATAAAGCTAGACAATAAGGATTTGAACAAAATAAAAATTGTCAATGTTAAGCCAACAGTAAAAGAACATATCCATGGTGGAACTTACACTGGAGATAGAGTAGACGGCAGAATGGAAGGCGAAGGTACTTATCTTTATAAGGACGGTAGCAAATATGTAGGACAATGGCATAACAATAGGATGCATGGTCAAGGTACTCTTACTTGGGTATCCGGTGAAAAGTACATTGGCGAATGGCAAAATGATGAAAAACATGGATATGGCGTATACACTTGGCCTGATGGAGAAAAATATGCTGGTCAATGGGAAAATGGTGAAAAGAATGGGGAAGGCATTTATACTTGGTCTGACGGAGATACTTATGTAGGTGGATGGAAAGATGACCTACGACATGGTGAAGGTGTTCATATTTGGTCAGATGGTGAAAAATACATTGGTCAATGGAAAGATGATAATAGAGAAGGAAAAGGTATGTACTTATGTGCTAATGGCGAGATTCTTATGGGAGAATTTAAGGATAATAAGCTTATTACAGACTAATATTTATTAACTTTTGTTAACTACGACTAATCTAAAAGAATAGTGGCTTCTTACAGAAATACTGAAAACCTAGGTTCAAAACACTAGGCTTGGTAACAAACCCCGTACAATAATGTACGGGGCTAGGGAGCATACATAGATTTGTGTAAATCAAATCTATGTATGCTTTTTTTATGTATGTATAGCTGGTATTTATGGGAATAATAACCACAATGATTTATGAAGGGAGAAAAAGAAATGAAACAATTACAAATACCAGATATAGATTTAAATAAAGAACTAAATAAATGTAAGAGTATGGAGGATTTAGTTGGAAAGAATGGGCTAATGCAACGGTTATTTGGCAACATAATTCAGCAATTCTTAGAGGCTGAGATGGAAGAACATCTCGGTAGAGAGAAGTATGAGAGAGAGAACAATGATAATAAGAACTACAGAAATGGCTATAGTAAGAAGAATATTAGAACCAGCTTCGGAGAAGTTGATGTAAGTGTGCCAAGAGACCGAAAATCAGAATTTGAGCCTAGGATTGTGAAGAAATATGAAACAGTTTGTAATGAGCTTGATAAAAAGGTTATAGGTCTATATGCAAGAGGCATGTCTGTGGACGATATTAAATCAGAAATTGATGAACTTTATGGAGTTGATATATCTCCTACGATGATTTCAAAAATAACAGATAAGGTTATCGAAACGGCTATCGCCTGGCAAAATAGGTCGTTAGACCTTGTATACCCTATAGTTTATATGGATGCTATTCATTTTAAGGTTAAAGAAGAACATAGGATTGTAAGTAAGGCTGCATACATTTGTATGGCTTTAGATACTAAGGGTTATAAGGATATACTTGGTATTTGGATTGGAGAACAGGAAGGAGCTAAGTTCTGGTTATCAGTTTGTAACGACCTTAAAAATAGAGGGGTAAGGGATATACTAATTGCCTGTATGGATGGTCTTAAAGGTTTGCCTGATGCTATAAAAGCTGTGTTCCCTAATGTAAGTATACAAAACTGCATAATACACCAGATTAGAAATTCTATAAGATATGTAGCTTCAAAGGACAGTAAGGCTTTTATGAAGGATTTAAAATCTGTATATCAAGCAACAAGTGAGCAAATAGCTCTAAATTCCCTTCAAACTTTGGAAGACACTTGGGGAGAAAAGTATTCAATAGTTATACAGTCTTGGAAGAATAACTGGGAGAACTTATCTACATATTTTGCTTTTCCACCAGAGATTAGAAGAATAATATATACTACAAATGCTTTAGAGGGATTCAACAGGCAGCTAAGAAAATTTACTAAGATTAGAACATCATTCCCTACGGATGATTCATTGATGAAAGCTCTATATTTAGCTACAGAGCAGATTATGAGAAAATGGACTTCGCCGAGTCAGAACTGGTTCTTAACATTAGCTCAACTTAGTATAATGTTTGAAGATAGGCTTGAACAATATATCTAAAAAGCTACGCTTGTACTTTTTTGAATAAAAGAGAATAATAATGAAAAAATTACAAACAATACTAACAGATAAAAGCTATACTACGACATTATCTAGTATTACCACAAAAAGTAAAAATTACTACAGGAATTTTTTCCTATAGTAATTTCCAATTAAGTTAGACCTCATCTATATAATTTTACACAAACCTATGAACGTTCTCCGGGGCTAACTTTTATTCGATGACTACCATATCTATTTTTTAGAAATATACTTTCTAATATCAAAGGCTACTGCAGAAACAATTATTAAACCTTTTATAATAAGTTGCCAGTATGGGTTAACTCCTATAAAGGTAAGACCATAGTTAATTACGCTAAATATAAGTACACCGACTACTACCCCTGGAACAGTACCAACGCCCCCTGATACTGACCATCCTCCAACAACACAAGCCGCTATTGCATCTAACTCGTACATATTACCGTAATTATTTGTTGCTCCTCCAGTTCTTGCAGCTTCAAGAACACCTGCAATTCCATAGAGTGTACCAGCAATTGCATATAAATATAGTATGCTCCTTTGAACATTAATTCCAGAAACTATAGCAGCATCTTTGTTTCCACCTATAGCATATATACTCTTGCCTAATACAGTTTTGTTTAAAACTACCCATATTATTAGGATTATTATTATAGCAATAATTACTATGTAGGGAATGCCGAATATTGATCCTGTCCCTAGTTCTGAAAAATCTTTTCTTAAACCTCCTATAGGTTGCGAATTATTAGGAGGTAAATTAAAGTAAATAGAGTTTGCTCCATAAACGATAACCATTGTACCTAATGTTGCTATAAACGCTGGCACATTAAATTTTGATACAATAATGCCGTTTATAACGCCAGCCGCAAGTCCTATAAAAACGGCAACTAAAATTGGTATTATTAATGATAACTGAGGTAAATCCGGAAAAAACCTTCTTGCATAATCCGGTGATTGAAGCATTGAAGCAGAGATAACTGCTGAGAAACCTACTACACGACCAGCAGAAAGGTCGGCACCACCAGTTAATATTATGAATGCGGCTCCAAGTGCAATAATGACTCTTGTAGAACTTTGAATCAATATATCACGAAGGCAGTTTATAGATAAAAAACGTGGATCTTTAATGGCAATACATATTACAAGTACTACCAGAACTATATAAATTGCATTCTGTGTAATAAAGTTCTTTATACCTTTTTGATTTGAAATAGCCATTTATAAGCCCCCCTTATTATACCATGTACTTGCTGGCAAGACGCATTACTTCCTCTTCTGTTGCACTATTTCCATCAATTATTCCGGAAAGTCTCCCTTCACACATAACCATTATTCTATCAGACATTCCTAAAAGTTCTGGCATTTCAGAAGATATCATTATGATACTTTTACCTTGCTTTGCTAGTTCCACAATAATAGAATATATTTCATACTTTGCACCTACATCAATACCACGAGTAGGCTCATCGAGAATCAATATCTCTGGTTCTGTAAGAAGCCATCTTGATAATAGCACCTTTTGTTGATTTCCACCGGATAAGTCTTTAATTAAAGTTTTTGCAGAAGGAGTTTTAGTTTTCAGCATATTAATTCCCTTTTCTGTATCTTCTCTCCTCTTCTTATCATCAAGGAGTCCAATTCCATTTTTGTAAGTTTCTATATTTGCAATTACGGTATTTTCAAGAACGGATAGTATTGGAAATATACCTGTTGCCCGTCGTTCCTCAGTTAATAGTGCTATTTTATATTTTTTAGCATCAATTGGTGACCTAATATTGATTTCTTTATCATCAATAAAGATTTTTCCTGACTCAACTGTTCTAAGTCCAAAAAGTGCTTCTAGAAGTTCTGTTCGCTGGGCACCAACCAATCCCCCTACTCCAAGTATTTCTCCCTTTCTCACTTCAAAGGAGACATTTTTAAAGGATTTTGGAAATGGTGATGTTAGTCCTTCAACTCTTAATACTACTTCTCCAGCTTCGTTATCTCTATCTGGAAATCTATTTGTAAGATCACGTCCTACCATCTTAGAAATTATTAAATCTGTAGTTAATTCTTCAGCATCCCATGTACCAATTTTTTTTCCATCTCTCATTATAGTTACTTCATCGGATATCTGAAGTATTTCCTCCATCTTATGGGATATATATATAATTGCAACTCCTTTTTCTTTTAAATCTCTTATAATTTTAAATAGATGCTCTACTTCATTTTCAGTCAAAGAGGAAGTAGGCTCGTCCATAATTATAACTTTTGCATTATATGAAATTGCTTTAGCTATCTCCATTTGTTGCACTATGGAAACTGATAAACTTCCAACTATAGTATCTGGATTAACATCTATATCTAAGCCTTTAAATAGCTCCTCAGTGTCCTTATACATTTTCTTTTCATCAATCAACTTAAAAAAACCGTAATTCTTCAATGGAAATCTTCCTAGCCACATGTTTTCCATAGCATTTCGAAATTTAACTGGATGAAGCTCCTGATGAATCATTGCAATACCCTTATCAAGAGCATCTTTAGAGCTATTCATAATCACCTTTTCCCCATTTAACAGTATCTCACCTGAATCTTGTTTATATATACCAAAAAGACATTTCATAAGTGTGGACTTACCAGCACCATTTTCTCCCATAAGCGCATGTACAGTACCTGCACGCACCTTTAAAGTTACATTATCTAATGCTTTTACGCCTGGAAACTCTTTTGAAATATTATTCATTTCCATTAGGTACTTCTCTTCATTCACCTTGTTCACCTCCTATATATCTTCATCAGATGGCTATCTTTTCGGATTTCAACCCCCACCTGAAGCTTCGTTAAAATAATTTGAATCTTATAGTTAGAAAACAAGGAGTCAATGAAAAAGTACATTACTCCTTGTTTTCTTTTCAGAATATTTTTAGTTATAATACTAAATGCTTATTTAGCTTCATTCATATTTTCTTTAGTTATTGGTTTGTAGTTTATCCATATATATTTTCCATCAGTTATATCATAGCCAACGTTTTCCTTACTTGGAGTTTCTCCCTTTGCAAGGACTTCTGAAACCTTAAATGTAGCAATACCTTGATTTTTAGCATCGTTTAATACTGTTCCAAGCATTGTTCCATCTTGGATTGCTTGTAATCCTGGCGCGGTTGCATCAACACCAACTACTGGAACATACTTATCCCCTTTAAAATATCCACCAGCTTTTAGAGCTTCAATTGCTCCAAGGGCCATATCATCGTTGTTAGCAAACACTGCTTCTATCTTATCTCCATTTGAAGCTAAGAATGCAGCCATTTTTTCTTGTCCTTTTACACGATCCCACATAGCAGTATCTTCAGCAAGTTTTTGTACCTTTAATCCTGAATCTTCTACAGCCTTAATTGAATATTTTGTACGAAGTTCAGCATCTTGGTGACCCGGTTCACCTTTTAACATTACATACTGAATAACTCCATCCTTGTTCTTATCTGCTTCTGGATGAGCCTTCCAATACTTAGTTATAAGTTCCCCTTGCATTGTTCCTGATTGTTCAGCCTTCGCACCAACATAATAAACTTTGTCCCATTTCTTCATATCTTCTGGTAGAGGTTCACGGTTAAAGAATACAACTGGTATGTTCGCTTTCTGTGCTTTATCGATAATTACACCTGCTGCTGTACGATCAACAGGGTTAATTTCTAAGCTTTTTACCTTTTTAGTTATAAAAAGATCTACTTTATCATTTTGGGTGGCTTGTGAATTTTGGCTATCTACTATTTCTACATTAGCTTTATCCTTTGCAGCATCAGAAATGGCATTACGAACTCCTGTCATAAATGTGTCGTCAAATTTATAAATTGCACAACCTATAGCTGCTTTTTCATTTTTAGTTTCTGCCGGTTTTGAAGCCTGCTCAGTTGATCCGCATCCTGTAAAACCTGCTGCTAATGCCGCTGCTAAAATCACCATTGAAATTACCTTTTTCATTAAAAGTACCCCCTAAGTATTTTAAAATTTATATCATGATCTATAGTTATCTACTAAAAAGCTAGTAAAAATAATATAGATCAATAATACTTCCCCTTAGACACCCTAATACATATATAGAACGTTTGCAAATATTATGTAAATTTAATAAGACGAAACATTTATCTCACACTATACTTTATTTTATTTCTTAAAGATTTATTACTATTATTTTAATATTTAAAAATTTATTTTCCATCTAGATTATAAACAGAATATAAAAACTTCCTCTAGAAAATCCTAGAGGAAGCTTTTATTCCTATCTTTAATTAAATGATTTCCAGAAATCACTGTTAACATCAATAATATTCATTATGTCTTTAAAAGGTATTTTGAATGTTGGGGTTCCTGCTGCATAAGGAGCAATTTCATAAACGTCAAAGTAAATATATAGTGCATCATCTTTTACGTAGAAATGCTGATTTTCTTTAATTCCTTTATAGCTATCAATCCATACATACTCATACTGTTTATCATTCTTTATTTGATATTCTATAATATCACTTAATACTTTAATGTAATTACTATTCCTTTTAAATAAATCCTTGAGTTCATAAAATCTTCCTGTTATTAAATCTACATTGGCATAAATCCTAGATGGCATTCCATGAGCTGCACCAAAGTAATACTGATATCCTAATAACTCTAAAACTAATAAATTTTTTCTGAAAAATTCGATAGAGAAATCACCTGCATAGCTATAATCAAGCTGAACATTACTCTCTATAGGTTTAACTGCAGACATTTCCTTTAACTGATTATTTGCCTTCGATTGAGCTTGCTTATTTTTCATGCCTTCTATTTGCGGGTAATATACTAAATAATCTTTATTCGGCTTATATTTTTCGTCCTTTACACTATACTGATTATTTAAAGGAATAATAGTATTTTGTTTAAATATTACTTTTCCAGCCTTATTAAGATAGTATAGTCTCTGATCAATATCTGCTCTGATTAAATCTCCTTCGAAAGATAAAGTTCCTATTCCACTTACCTTAGGAAGATTCTTTGATATCATTCCTGTTCTATCAATAAAAAATGTATATTTATTATCATATACTGATGCAAAACCATTATCATAGTTTGAAACACCGTAGTAAATAAAATCTGTGAGAAATTTACCATTAGTGTCTGCAATTGCATATTTTGAACCAATACGAGGATTTTCTTTGCTAATTGCTATTCCAACGGCAACTCTATCCTCTCCTAATAAATTTACATCATTATATTCGGGTTTTATTATAAGCTTTCCACTTTTATCTATCAAACCATACATATTACCATAGTCCTCAGAAACGTTAACTACAGACCTTCCATGATTAAAAGGTTGTGTTCCTGTATATTTAGGCGGTATAACTATCTTTCCGTTTTCATCTATAAATCCAAATTTACCATTCTCCTCTTGTTTAAATGTTAAAAGGCCCTCTCCAAGGTTTCCTACAAAAGCATAATTATAGTTTTCTAATATTTGCCCGTTAACATTAATAAGTGCATACTCTCTTT
Source organism: Clostridium sp. CS1-1 (assembly GCF_056135525.1). Classification (NCBI taxonomy): domain Bacteria; kingdom Bacillati; phylum Bacillota; class Clostridia; order Eubacteriales; family Clostridiaceae; genus Clostridium; species Clostridium sp. CS1-1. The sequence goes on from NZ_CM148680.1 coordinate 3,302,513, forward strand.
CATTTAACTTAATAATAGCTCTTCCTTCTTTAAAGTCACTTGCATCTTTATATTTAAAAGGTATGACCTCATTGCCCTGTTTTCCTAGATATCCGTATACCCACTCTCCCTGTAAACCAGTCTTTGCTGCTAACGCCCTACCTTCATTATAGCCTCCTACAAAAGTATACGAAGTTTTTGTAAGTTCATTCCCTTTTTCGTCAATTACCTTAAAACCACTATTATCTACAACTGCTGCTCTTCCTTCCGAAAACTGATTAATAGTCTCATACCTTGGCCTTACAACATATTTTCCACTTTCATCTATAATTCCATAGAGATTATTCTCTTGTACTATTGCTAGTCCGTTATCTTGAAAGCTATAAGCATTACTATACATAGGTTTAATTACAAAATCACCATTATTATTTATAAATCCCCACTTTATACCATTACTTGTTCGAATAGATGCTGGATGTAGTTTTATTACCCTATTTTGTAGCTTATCTAATATTTCTTTCTCTAGATTAATTAAATCCTGCTGAGAAGGATACTCATAATTAAATTTCATAACTAACTTCATTGCCATATGAACAGCTCTTAAAGCTTTCTCTGGCATTTCAACCTTTAACAGTGCATCCGCAAGGTGATACCAGTAAAAAGCTGCATCTGGCATCTCCTTAACCTTCTGCTCATAGTATAGGACTACATTTTTAAAATAATAAGAATATGAATCTAGTGCTGGTAAAAATCTTCCATTAACCCATCTAAGCACTTCAATATTATATGCCTCTCCTGTATCATGCTTCCATAATGCTATTTCTGCTTTTCCTTCTTTTCTTCCCATTTTCTGTACTTCAATTTCACTATATGTCATATCCCCTTTAACTATGTTTTTCACACCTTTATTAGTCCATTCAAAAATACTTAGATTAGACCAAATTCCGCCTATTTGCCATCCTATTATTAAATTATTAATTTTTTCATCTACAATATTAGCAGCATTCAGATAGTTTATATCATATCCTTTACCTTTAATATTAGTAGCAACACTCCATATAGTTCCGTATTTTTTTATTATTACAGCATAACATTCACCCATCAATTTGTAGGCTGCAGTTACTTCCAATTCTCCATCTCTATCTATATCAGCTACAAGTATTGCTGGTCTTTTATAGGGCTTTTCTAGTTCTAAGAGTTTTGCCATTGGAGGTATATATTTACTCACAAAATCAGTTAAACAAGTTTCACAGTACATATCAAAACTTCTCCATTTTATTACTCCTAAGTATATTATATGAATAAGTTTCTATTCTGTGCTTGATTTTAAAAAGCCTAAGGATATGTTAATGCCCTTAAAATTCTGTGTAATTTTCATTCTATTAATCTTAAAATGATATAGTATTAATTTTATTATTGTGGTAATATTTACAAAGAAATTATTTTCTGGAGGTGTTAAAGTTGTTAGAATTACTAAAAAAGAGAAGAAGTATCAGAAAGTATACTAATAAGAAACTGGATAAAACTTTAGTCCTAAAATTAATCCAAGGTGCTCTGTTGTCCCCTTCATCAAGAGGATTAAAACCTTGGGAATTTGTTATAGTGGAAGATAACCTACTACTTGAAAAACTTTCACTTTCAAAGCCTGGTGCAGGTTTTCTAAAAAATGCACAACTTGGCATAGTAGTACTTGGAAATCCCTCACAAAGCGATGTATGGATAGAAGATACATCCATTGCAACGACTGTGATTCATCTTTTATCTGAGGCTCTTGGGCTTGGTTCCTGCTGGATTCAAATAAGAGAAAGAAAGCATAGCGAGGAAATAAGTTCTGAAGATTATGTTAAGCAGATATTAAATATTCCTTCAGATATAAGAGTTTTATCTATTGTGTCAATTGGCCACCCTGATGAGACTAAGTTACCGCACAGAGAAGAAGAATTAAGCTACGAAAAAGTATATTCAAATAGCTACGGTACTAACTACAATATAAAATAATCATTATAATTTCTTTTGTGAATATTATTTAAGACCTATTCCATTTTTTTAAATAGAGAGTGATGTTAAACGATAAGTATCTCTTTTATTCATTATAAAAACTTAACGATTTTTTCATAATGTTATATATTAATCTACTGAAAAATATCCTGATGAAGCTCATATAAGTTCATCAGGATATTAATTATATTATATTACTTCTCTCTACTTCCATTTGTCCAAAGTAAGTTTTACATCTTTCTCTCTTCCCTGAGCATCTTTTACTCTAAGTTTAACATTGTTGCCTGCCCCAGCTGCATAAACTGCTTCTTTTAACTGACAAGCAGTGTTTATAGGCTTGTCATCAATTGCCAAGATAGTATCCCCCTTCCTTATTCCAGCTTTGTAAGCACATCCATCATCCTTACAATCATAAACATATACTCCTTTATTGACTACAAAACCGTAAGCTTTAGAAAGTTCCTTATCTAATCCTTGAAAACCCATTGTAGGAGTTGCAAAGCTACCATTATTAGTTACTTTTGTAATAACAGGCTTTGCAATATTAATAGGTACAGCGAATCCCATTCCTTCTGCTGTAAATACTTTAACTGTGTTTACACCTACCACCTCTCCATTAACATTAATTAAAGGGCCTCCACTGTTTCCTGGATTTATAGAAGCATCTGTTTGAATTAATCCCTCCATAAAATTCCCACCCTGTACCTCGATTGTTCTGTTCATGGCACTAATAATTCCTGCTGTTACTGTTCTTTGAAATGTCAATCCAAGGGGATTTCCAATAGCAATTGCTTGCTCTCCTATCTTTATTCCCTGTGAATTCCCAAGAGTAGCCACAGGCAAGTTATTTGCATCTATTTTAACAATTGCAAGATCGTGCACTGGATCCGCCCAAGCTGTTTTCCCACTTAATTCTCTTCCATCGTATAAAGATACAATAATATTTTCTATGTTTTTTCCTGCCACATGATTATTAGTTAAAATATATCCATTAGGATCTACAATTACGCCTGATCCCACTCCTTGTTCTTGCCTTCCCTCTGCACTAGTTATAGTTGCAGTAATCCCAACTACAGATGGAATTACTTTTCCTGCTGCTTCTGATACATTCGTGGTATTTCCAATTGCTATACCTCCCTGTTTTAAATTTGATATTTGACCTTGAATTTGTGAATTTCTCGAAGATAAGTTTCCACATCCTGCAACTGTTAACAATAAACTTGACAATATTATGCTTGTATAAAGATACTTAGGCCTAAATGTCTCTTTTATATTCTTTATGTACATGTTCTGCCCCTCTACTTTCCTTAAGTGTTTTCTAATGATATTTGTACAAGTTAAATTTCAGTATTTCTTAATATATCCATAAAACTTAATCGAATTATAATTTATTTTCTCGCAACTCATATAATTTTATCCTATAAACTAACTTTATATTTTCTTTAGATTTGTTTATGGGAATAAATAAAAAAGATATCTGTTTATATAACATAAACGCGATATCTTTTATAAAGCTTATAGATACTTAATTTATTTTAACTAAACTAAGCCCTTTGACTTGTCATAAGCTTCGGTTAGCTGTTGTACAGGTGAATTATAAGGTTTTTCCCAACCACGATTTACTGTAAGTTCTACAAGAGCTGTATGCCCTGCAATTACTTGATTTAAACTCGCTCCATACATTGCTCTTAATTCTGGAGTAGCACTTAACATAGTAGCATTAAGATATGCATCTGCCGCAGCTTTTGCAGAACCCATCATGCTATCAGCTATAACCTCATCATTCATGTCCATGCCATTTTTTATCATTGTTCCTACAAAATTTGCCATATTATTGCACCTCCCCAGTTATTTCACTCTCGTTAATAAATTGCTGCATTCCTTTTATTCTACCTTCCATTGCTAAAACACCAGCTTCAGCTTGTTTTTTTAATTCATCATCAGTTATTAGATTTTGCATAGCTTTTGCAAGTACCAAGCCATCTTTCTCCATTGTTAACAATCCTGTTAAAGATAATATTTCACCTTCAGAAAGTTTTCTCATACTAGTTACCTCCAATTTAATAATATTCGATTACTATTATATTTTGAGCTTTAAGGTAATTATTAAACATGGAATTTTAATCCACACTATTTCAAACAACCTTAAATAAAATAAACATATTCACTAGTAAATAAATGAATATGTTTTAGGCAAAATATTAATATTTAATTGTATTTTAAAAACAAAGCCATAACATAAGTAGTGATATTACCTAAAATAAATTAAAAGGTATTCTTTGGGATAAAAGCTTGTGTCTACCACCTTTGTGTTTTATCCATCTAGCTTTATCTTTCTTAATTAATAGTATATCAACTGGACCTCCGATATAATTGTCTAGAAGAGAAGCTTCTCTTATCCACTGTTCACTTAAATCTATTGCACTCTTAATTCCTAGACTTTTAACTTTTTCCTCGTCAAATTCTTTAAAGATATCATCTATAAATTCAGCGGCACCTTCTGCATAAGCACTAGCAATAAAGTAACCTGTTACTTTTTCCGTCTCTATGCCATCAAAAGTACTTATATTATAAACAGTAGGTATACTGCTTTCATAACCAGCTATATAAATATGATTCTTAAAATTTAGCGAATCTAACTGATCATAATACTCCAGAAAATGATTATATATTTTATCTAGTCCGTACTTTTCACGATTGTATATATTTTCAATATAATCAACAATATCTGTTCTTAAGTCTCTTGTATAAATACTATTAGATTTAATAGTATTCCCAGTAAATCCAATTCCTATATTTTGATAAGTCAAAAATAGCTTTCTAGAATCGTCTATATATCTATTTTTATCTTCATATGTCAGCCTACTATCTGCTGCCATAACGATACCATCATGAGTTGTAATGGTAATTACAATTGACATATCTATCTCCTCTGTAAGCTTGCTATACTAAGTTATATTAAGAAGAATTTATTTTTATAACAGTTTTATGGTACAACAATTAATTATCATACAAAAATCTTAGAGCTTTAATAAACATTTTAACTACATATACTACATTAAACATTTATCAATTTTACAAATTATAAGCTATTAAATATTTTTAGCAATTTCTATAAGTCTTTCCTTTTTATTAAACTCAGGATTTTCAAGTATAATCTCAAGCAAACTATTTAGGGTTTCACCTATTTGTTTACCTTGCTTTATACCTAAATTCATTAAATCTCGTCCATTTATATCTAAATCTTTTATGCTTAACGGCTGTCCTTCATTCAATATAGCTAAACACTTATTTCTTAAATTTAAAACCTTACTTGTATCATGAAATTCCTTGGCGCATCCCTTAATATCTGCTATTTGTAACTGGAATAAATCCTCTAAATTTTGAACACCTACTCTATTGATAAATTTTTTTACATTAGAAGATTTCATGTTGTCAAACTTGCTCATATGCTCATAGACCAATATGGAGACCTTTTCTATTGTTTTATTATCAAACTTTAGTCGTTTTAATACACTTTTGCATATATCAGCACTTGCCTTATTATGTCCATAAAAATGTCCTTGTTTATCTTCTCCTATTGTAAAACATTGTGGTTTTCCTATATCATGAAGAAGCGCCGCAAGTCTTATTTCTAGTTTTGCTAGAGTATTATCTATCACCACTAATATATGATTAAATATATCCTTATCATGATGTATATTATTTTGTTCAAAATCTATACAAGGCATTAGTTCTGGTAAAATATATTTTAGTAAATTACTTTCTTTTAAAGATGCTATTCCGTAACTAGGCTTATCTGAAATTAAAATTTTACATAATTCCTCTCTTATACGTTCCTGACTTATATTTTTTATTAGATGTGCATTTTTTCTAATACTTAAAAATAAGTCATCCTTATCTAATACAAACCCCAATTGCGCGGAAAATCTTACAGCCCTTAGCATTCTTAATGCGTCTTCATTAAATCTATCCTCAGCATTGCCAACGGTTTTAATAATCTTATTATTCAAATCTTCAATTCCATTGAAATAATCCACTAATCCATTCTCATCATTATAAGCCATAGCATTGACAGTAAAATCTCTTCGAGATAAGTCCTCTTTCAGTGAAGTTGTAAATCTTACATAATCAGGGTGTCTATTATCTGAGTACTCTCCTTCTATTCTGTAAGTTGTTACTTCATATCCAATATTATTTAAGAGAATTGTTACTGTTCCATGCTTTAATCCTGTTTCTATTACCCTGAATCCTTTATCTTTGAATATTTTCATAGTTTGTTCTGGCAAAGCATTTGTAGTTATATCCCAATCCTTTGGTTGCTTTTTTAAAATTCTATCCCTTACACATCCACCTACAACATAGCTTTCGTAGCCTTTACTTCCCAAAATATCTATTATATTTTTTACATCTTTTGGAATAACAATTTTAATTTTATCCACTTACTATTTCTCCTTTGGTTTCTCTAAAGTTCTGGAACTCTATGTTTACTTACTATATAGTTTATTTCATATACTACTATTTTGTATCTATTATATCTTTTCCATATAAAAACTGGAGTAAAAATTCATTAATTTTCACTCCAACCTTACTACTTTATTATTTCAATTTATCAGGATTCAATCCTTTCAATTCATCAACTACAAATATACCATCTTTTCTTATAAGAACATCATCAAAGTAAATTTCCCCTCCACCGTATTCAGGTCTTTGAATATAAACTAAATCCCAGTGTACTGATGATTTGTTCCCGTTAAAGCAATCATCGTAGGATGCACCTGGAGTAAAGTGAATTGAGCCTGCTATCTTTTCATCAAATAAAGTATCTTTCATTGGTTTCAATATGTATGGATTAACTCCTATAGCAAATTCACCTACATATCTTGCACCTTCATCTGTATCAAAGACTTTATTTATTCTTTCTGTATCATTTGCTGTAGCCTTAATTATCTTACCATCTTTAAACTCTAATCTTATATTTTCATAGGTAAATCCATTATAAACTGCTGGTGTATTATATGTAATGTATCCATTTACAGAATCCTTAACTGGTGCTGTATAAACCTCTCCATCTGGAATATTCAATCTTCCATCGCACTTTATAGCATTAAGCCCTTTGATAGAAAATCTTAGGTCTGTTCCTTCACCTTTTATATAAACTTTATCTGTTTTATTTAATAATTCTACTAATGAATCCATAGCTTTTGACATTTTACTATAATCTAAGTTGCAAACATTGAAATAAAAATCTTCAAAAGCTTCTGTACTACTTCCTGCAGCTTGAGCCATAGCTTCAGTTGGATATCTTAAAACTACCCATTTAGTCTTAGGCACTCTTATTTTTCCATGTACAGGCTCCCAAAAATTTTTCATAACCATTGACATATTTTCCCCCGGTACATCTGAGGTTTCTGTTAAATTGCTTGGAACCCTAAGTCCTATATAAGCATCCATATCTAGCATTCTAGCCGCTTCATATTTAGACATCATTTCTAGCTGTTCTGTTGTGGAATTCATATATAGCTCTCTATCTACTTGTGGTAATTTATTTGTTGCAAAAGGGATTCCCCCTGCTAAATATGTTTGTTTTATAAGTTCGAGAGTTAAAGGATTTGGTTCTCCAATTGTCTCTATTAAAACCTTTTCTCCTTTTTGAATATTACAAGAGTAATTAATTAAATTCTTCGCAAGCATTACTATTCTTTGATCTTTCATATTTGCTACCTCCATTTTCCCTTTAATTGAAAGTTAATACTTAACTGTCATATATGTTATTAAAATGTAACTTTACACATATTATAATATAAAATATTTATTTTATCAAAATATGTCTAAATTAACAGTAAATATTTACATTACTGTTTTGGTATCACTTTTTATTATGTACACTTTAATCTAATTTACACAAAGAACCATACCTGCATTTATATTCTCATTGTACTTACCATAAATATATGTTACTTATAGGGTAGTACTTATTTATGAAGTGAAACTTAAATCAGATGAAATATAGTTTTTATACTCAAAGGAGATAACTATGCTTAAAAAAAGATATTTAAAAATCCTTGCATCAATTTTTTTGCTTTTATTATTTACTCTTGGTATATCCAGTTATTCTCAGAAGACAAATGCAGTTTGGTACAAGCTTGCAGGTAGTAAAGTTCTTAGTGAAGATTTGAAAATAGTTACTAATAAAGATCAATATCGTGCTGCTATAAAAAAGGCTATGCTTAATTATGAAAGCTCGTTAACCCTTATAATATTGAATTATGATGAGAATATTTATAGTCTAGATGTAGTTAGGGAAATTGTAGAAGAAACCCCTCAGTTAATAGGAGTTTCTGAAGGGTCTTCTGCAACAGTAGTAGCCTCAATTCCTGCAAAATTAACAATTGAATTTAAGTATAATGATACTAAAGAAAATTTAATGAATAAAGAAAAACTTGTACAACAAAAAGTTGATGAACTTGTTAAAAAGCTAATAAAATCAGAAATGAAAGATTACGAGAAAGAAGTAGTCTTGCATGATTTTGTCGTAAATAATGCTAGCTATGATAAAAGGCTATTTACAGGAAATATGCCTAAAGAATCTTATACAGCCTATGGTTTACTGGTTAATAATACAGGAGTATGTCAAGGCTATGCAGAATTGATGGACAGGCTTTTAAAAGCTGCTGGTATTGAATCAAGAATAGTAATTGGTGAAGCTAAAGACGAAACTGGGTGGATTAGTCACGCTTGGAATATAGTTAAAATTGATGGCCAGTATTACCACTTAGATCCTACTTGGGATGATCCTATATCAGAAAATGGTTCTAACGAGTCAAGATATTCTTATTTTAATATTACCGATGCACAAATAGAAAAAAATCATAGATGGAAAAAAAATAGTTATCCTCAATGTACTAGTACTAACTACAACGTTAACAACTTAAATCTAACAGAAAAAGATAAAAACGGGAATAACATAAAAATGGTAAAAAACTATAATGAATTCTATAGTTCTATAAAGGATGCAGTTAAATATGGTAAATCAGAGATAACTACTAAAATATTAAATTATGATGCAAGTATTTATAATGAGGAAAGAACTGTAAATAAAATATATGATGAACTATGGAAAAATGGAACCTACAGTTGGAGCCGCTATACTGATGAGATTACCGGTGCAGAATATATAACTATATACTTCGAATAATACTCAAATAATATCATGTTTATTTGTAATAAATTGTTTTTTTTAATTGAATATTGCACTTATTACACTATATACTTAACATAAAACCGATGCTACCTCCACACAATATTGACTGAGGTGATTACATTGAATAAAAAAACTATATTAGCTAGTACTTTTTTAAGTTTGATGTTAATTGGTAGTAAGGTTCATGCGCAATCTACAACTTATACTGTAGTTCCTGGTGATAGTATGTGGAAAATTGCCGTAAAATATGAAGTAGGCTTAAGTGAAATTATTGCTGCAAACCCTCAAATTAGCAATGCAGCTATGATTTATCCTGGACAAAAAATAAATATACCAAATATTGATGTAAAAACAATAGAAAGCAGAGTAATTGATTTAGTTAATGTTCAGAGATCAGCAGCAGGTCTACAGCCAGTGAAAGCAAATTGGCAGCTTGCAAGGGTTGCTAGATATAAATCTCAAGATATGATAAATAAAGGATATTTTTCTCATACTTCTCCAACTTATGGTTCTCCTTTTAACATGATGGAATCATTCGGTATAAAATTTTCATCTGCAGGTGAAAACATAGCTATGGGACAAAGAACTCCTGAAGAAGTTATGAACGGCTGGATGAACTCTCCTGGTCATAGGGCTAATATTCTAAGTCCGTCTTATACAGAGCTCGGCGTAGGTCTTGCAAAAGATGCTCAGGGAAGATGTTATTGGACTCAGATGTTTATAAAACCATTATATTAGGGTTAAAATTAGGGTGTAAGTTTTTACTTACACCCTTGCATCATAACATCTAAAATTATATCATCAGTATTTGACATACCTTCATTAGATATTCTACCTAAATTTTGTATAGTCTTCTCCACTGATTTATCTAATATTCCATCTTGTGATGGAATAAATATATTTTTATTAGCCATTTTTGCCGCATCTACCGCTGCATTTACTGATATAGCTAATTTATATGAACATCCAATTTTTGCTCCGTCGCATATCATTCCACTTATTCCTGCTATCATATTTTTAATTGCTCCACCTATTTGCTCTAAGTTCCCACCTAAAAGATAAGATAACCCACTACTTGCACCAACACCAGCAGCTACTCCGCAACCACAAACTGGAGATAATGCACCAGTATAACTTTTTATATATATAGTAACCAAATGACTTAATGTTACACTCCTAACTATTTTCTCTTCACTTATCTTCAAACCTTCACCAATAATAGCTATCGGCAGTACTGCAACCAAACCATGATTACCACTACCAGCACTACTCATAACAGGTAGAGGATGTCCTGACATTCTAGCTTCTGACGCCGCTGTTGTTATTGCTTTTGCGTACTGTTCTATATCCCCTTTTTCATCTTTAAGCATACTTCCAAGACCAATACCTAAATTATATTTAATATCTTCATCAGCAATTCTCTTATTCATTATTATACCTTCCTTAATGAACTCGATTTCATCATAATCCACAGTATCAACAAACTCCTTTAAGTCTGCAACTGTAAATTCCTTAATTCTATCTCTTAAAGAAGGTTTCGATACCTCTTCTTTTTCCTCAGTCGAAGATATGCACTGCCCGTTTTTCTCAAGTAAAACTATATTTAGATGAGTTTTTTTAATCAATACTCTTGATGTATTATTCTTCCCTGTAGCTAATACTTCAATATACAGCCCTAATGCATCTCTTTTTAATTCTAAATTAATAACATTTTTATCTATTATTTTTAAGGCATCTTCAAGACTAGTATTAGTAACTTCTCTTAGGACCTCAAGCTTATATTGTGATTTTCCAACAACTAATGCTAAAGCTGCTGCAACTACGATTCCTTTCTCATTTGTTCCTGGTATACCAACTTCTTTACCATTCTTTAAAATATTACGATCTACATTAATATTTAAACGTTCAACTTCCTCACCTAATAATTCTTTAGCTTTTGCTACAGCATATGCAACAGCCGTTGGTTCTGTACAGCCAAGAGCTGGAACTACCTGATCTTTTAAAATACTTATTAATAATTCATTATTTTTCATAGCTCGTACCTCCTAATACTTATATGTAATTATTAATAAGCAATTATCGTGCCAAAAGTTATTAATGTTACTTTCATTTCACCTAATTTCCATTAATGTTTTATTAATAAAACATTAAATATTGTATTACTAAAGATTTAACCACCATTATCCAAATTTTAGCCAAAATCTTATCCATTAATAAACATATCTATCCTGTATAATCCAAATATTTTTTGATTATATAGGATAGATATATTTATATTTTTTAACTATATACTATTTTTTCTCAAAAATGATATAAAATTTAAAATTGGTAAATTCACTTTAACTATAAAACTAATATTTTTATTTTACATACCTATCTAGTCCTTGTATCTGTACACCCTTAGCTTTATTTAGCAATTTCTCAAAAATGATAATAAATTATTATTTTTGAGAAATTTCTTCCTCAAGCTTACGATATAATGTTGCAGTACTTATTTTCAATTTTTTTGCTATTATTTTCTTAGCATCAGTATGGGAACCATAATGCTCTATTAGCTCATTTATAATTTGCTTTTCATATTGTGCAACCATCTCTTTTAAACTTTTATCTTCGCTAAACTCTTCCTTTTCATTGGTTATTCTTTTATTTATTGTATTTAAAGTAATGTAATTTTCTCTTTCAAAGTTAATTGCATATTCTATTAAGTTTTGTAATTCACGAACATTACCTGGCCAAGAATATCTTAACAGTGCCTCTTTAGCATGAATTGTGAAGCCTTTAATATCTTTTTCATATATAGTATTATATCTATTTAAAAAGTAAGTTGAGAGTTCTAATATATCGTACCCTCTTTCTTTTAGTGAAGGAATATTAATAGGTATAACATTCAGCCTATAAAATAAATCTTCCCTAAATTCTCCTCGCTCTACCATCTTATATAAGTTCTTATTAGTAGCAGCAACAATTCTCGGGCTAATCTTTATACTATTTACTCCGCCTACTCTCACAATTTCTTTTTCTTCTAGCACTCTTAATAACTTGACCTGCATATGTATAGGTAAATCACCTATTTCATCTAAAAAAATAGTACCGTCCTTTGCAATCTCAAACTTTCCTATTTTTCCGTTACTGCTAGCTCCTGTAAATGCTCCTTTCTCGTAACCAAACAACTCGCTTTCTACTAAGCTTTCAGGTATGGCACCACAATTTATAGGCATAAAAACTTCGTTTTTTCTACCACTTTCGGAGTGTATGGCTCTAGCAAAAAGTTCTTTGCCAGTACCACTCTCCCCTAAAAGTAGTACTGAAACATTTTGTTTTGCTATCTGTTTAACTTGCTCCTTAACCTGAGTAAATACAATACTATTACCTATTATGTTATCAAATGAAAACATAGACTGTTTCTCACTAATTTTAAATACAGATCTTTGTAATTTGTTAAAATCTTTAAATGTTATTACCGCTCCTGAAATTTCTTTGTTAAAATTTATAGGTTTTATAGACAAAAGAAAATCATTTCTTGAATTTTCTATATTTATTGTTACTTGTTCTTCTTCCATGGAGTAATTAGTCTTTAAAAATCTATTAACGAGCTTATCTGGAAGTAGCTCTCTAACACTTTTTCCTACTATATCAAAATTTTTAAGTTTAAATTTCTCCTTAATGGATTTATTTAGACTCATAATTTTATTATCTTTATCAATAATAATTAAGCCTTCGTTAACTGAATCAATTACAGTTAAAAGTTCTTTAGATTTATACTCAAGTTTATGATTAATGTTCTTTTCCCTAATTCTTGAAGAAATTAGTTCACTCATTCTCTTGTCGAAGTCTTTATAACTATCCTGTTTTTTCAAAAACATCTCTTTTTGACTTTCGTCAAAAATAATCATTCCAATAACACCTTCAACATTTTCATCTATAACAATAGGAAAACATAACTCCGCCTTCTCATTACAATGTTCTTTGGCATCACATATTATACATTCATCACAATCTCTAGGGTTTGCAATAAAATAGGGCGCCCCGGTTTTTACGCACCTCTCAAACACAGAATTCCTTGGACCATAAAATCCAATCTTATCTTTAAACATTCCAGTGCCAGCTATTCTAAGCAGAGTCTTATCTAAAATAGTTATATCAATTCCAACTACTGCATTTATCGTCTCAGCAATACCTTGAAGCTCATCCTTTATCTGATGTATCATAGGATTAATGCACCTCGCCTTACAATTACTTAGTTACTTACAGTATATCATTTATTTGTTTTAAAGATAAGAAAAAAGCATAGTTTCAACTACACCTTAAAGGGAGAGTGCGACTTAACTCTAAGTTTGGGAAACTGTTTGAAGAGTAGGTTCGCAGTGTTTCATCAGCCCTCGCTTCAAGAACAGAATCTAATACTAACTCACCTTTAAAAGCTCCAATATTTTTCACTCTTAGCTTTTCTTTGTTATCAAAGAAAAAACTCTGCATTTCAAAACTTATATGAAACTTAGCATTATCCATGAATATTACTACTTTTTTACCCTTATTAGTTTCTAAAAGATATTCTATATGAGTTTTTACTTCTTTTGAAGTTATAGAGTGTTCGGAAGAATATAAGTCATTAACAGTATGAAAATTACCCAAAATTGAAGTAGAGCCTATAATATTAACGCCATCATGAGAAGCATTTTTTTCAAGAACAGGGGGGATTCCCGACAGGGCTCCAAAACAGACGGTTGTCCGATTCAACACTAACTTTAGTTTCATCTAAAGCATAGACAACTACCTCAGATGAAGACTCTAAGGTATCTATTGTTTCTAAAGTTTTTTTAAAAGCCTCCTGTTCATCTTTGTTGGCTTTTGTAGGTCTTGGTTGAGTTCTTTTATAAGATAGTCTATTTGCAATAAGAGTTACTCTTATTGTTTCGCCTGATACTTTTATTCCATATGTTTTTTCAATATATAGAGATAAAAGTTCGCAAGACCAATTATGGCATGTGAATTCAAAATCTGCAGGTGACTTATTTGTAGTCACATAAATAAGATCATCAACCATCTCTGGTTCTAATTTACTTTCAGAACCACCACGGTTATCTTTTATGGATTCTATGCCATGAGCATTCCATTCTTTAATATGCTTAACAATGGAAGTTTTGCTTAACTTGGTAGCCTCAGTAATGTCAGTATTCGACTGTCCGAAATATCGCATTGTTATTACAGTCAGTACTAATCTTGAATACTTGCTATTAATACTATTTTTTAGTTCAACTAAATCTTCAATTTTATATCCATGTAATGTTTCTATTCCGAATGACTTTCTTCCCATAATTAAAACTCCTCTCTCCGTACATTTAGTTTTTGGAGAAGAATTTTAATTATTCGGTATAAGTTAATTTTTCATCGTTGAACCTTATATAGATACCCAAACTCCTTAATTAATTTATATTATAATTACTATCACTATAGATAACTATTATTCTAAGCATTATACAATTATTTCTTACTACTTAGCTATTAAATTTCAACTAACTTTGGAAAAAACCACAAAAGTATCATACATAAGTGGAAATGTAAGTAATTATTGCATGAAAGGGAAAAAAGTGAGCATAAAAGAATCTGTATAAAAATATTCTTTTCATGCTCATTTTTTTCCTTTTCATGCCTTTAGAGTTGAATTTACTTTTTTATCATATAAAATAGAAGTTGTAAAGATTACTTAATCTTGAATTCAAGAAAATAATTTTATAAGTATAAATGTAGCTATATTATATACTTAAGTAATTATTCATCTTTCCTATAAGCATAGTTGAATAGTTACTATGTACTATGACATGTCCAAAGACTGGCGGATATTCAAATTAGTTGGAGGTATATTATGAAAAGTAAGAGTTTATTTACAAGCTTGTCACTAGCTTTGATGCTATTAATAGGTGTCCGTGCCATACATTCAAATTTAGCACAACAGGCATCTAGTGTTCCAGAAACCAATGCACTAGGAAGCTAAACTATAAACAAAGATAAGGCTGGCACAAATGCTACAATAATGCTAGGGGAGGGGTGATGTTAAACTGGAGTATATAAAGAAGATAACACCTATAGCTGTGCTTATAACCTGTATTATAATTGCTTTTGTAGCATACAAGATGCTGTCGTATCAAAAAAGTGATAATCTACTTAATGTAGTTGCAAGTGTTAGAGATACAACTGGAGGCACTTGCATAAAAACCAATGTCACCAATGATGGAGATATATGGATTTATGATACTCTTAGTGGAGATATCTATTTTATTGAAAATCCAAAGAAAACTGGTGGAGAACTAAAAGTACTAACAAAATCTTTAAGACATTAATAAACTCCCCTAGTGAAAAACCCGAATTGTTTATATGAATAATTCGGGTTAAGTTTTTTTGTAAAAGACAATTTTCATATTCACTAAATTAATAATTTTTTTGTATCGTAGTTTTTTACTGCTCTATCACAACTAATTATAATATTCACATGTTTAACAACATTATCAAGTTATATATTCTAAGCATAATACTGAAGTTAATATTTCATAATTATAAATTTCTGTATTTATTATACATTGAGTGAATTTATAATACTAAATTTTTACTAACAATGTATACTTTGTTTATATTAGAGCGCTAACGGGCAATTATTGTGTAATATCTTATAATTAACCTAAACTGAAAAAAAGGTACTTTTCTAAGACTTCGTCATAAGACATTAGCATACCTGTAGGATGGAGAATTTATAAACACGTAATAAAAAGGTTAGAACTAAAATAAAAATTTACAACTGTTGTAAGGTTAGATTTATGGTGTGGAGTAAGCTTCGAGTGAGAGGTTACAGAATCTTATACTGACGAGTTTAAAGACTCACAATTTTTTTCACAGTTTTCTACAAGAAAACATTGAAAAAAATTGGAGCCTTTAAAAACGAGTTAGTATTAGATTCTGTCCTCGAAACGAGGGCTTACGAAACACTATGAATCTAACCTTATAACAGCACTTTAAACTTAGATTTAAGTCGCCATATATTGCTATTTATAGATATCGTATCCAAACCATTTTACTGAAAGTTTAGAAAGAGTTCCATCAGCTTTTAATTCATTTAATGCTTTGTCAAGTGCACCTTTAAGCTCTTTATCTTCTTTTCTCAACCCAATGCCTTGTGGCTCTTTAGTTAACTTTTCATTTAACACTTTATATCCGCCACCATCTTTTTTAATGTAGTAACCCCCAACTTGACCGTCAACAACTAATGCATCAATTCTTCCAATGGTTAAGTCATGGAAAGCTTCTGTTATTTTGTCATATCTTTTAACCTCTTTAGTTCCATCTAGTTTTATTGCTGCTTGCTCACCGGTTGAACCAAGCTGGCATCCTATAATTTTACCTTTCATGTCCTCTTTGCTATTTATTTTATCATTGTCTTTTTTCGTAACCATTATTTGTCCACCGTCAATATAAGGACCAGCAAATTCAATTTCCTTTTTTCTTTCATCAGTTATACTAAGTGCAGCAATTATTGTATCGAACTTACCTGATTTAAGAGCTAAAAGTATTCCATTAAAATCTGTAGTTACAAACTCTGCCTTTACTCCAAGTTTTTTTGCCAATTCATTCGAAAAATCAATATCAAAACCAACTAGATTGTTTTTCTCATCTCTGTATTCCATTGGTGGATAAGAGTCATCAAGTCCTATTGTTAACTTTCCTGAATCTTTAATCTTCTGAAGTGTGCTTACCTTCTGAGTGCTATTTGTCTCGGCTGATTTTCCACATCCTGCAAATAATGATACTGTTACTACCACTGTCAATATTAACGCTGAAATTTTTTTCATAATATATGCCCCCTTGATCTTAAAATATAATTTTTAAATTTAAAATAAACTCATTAGCTATACTATTTTTTATAAATGTCATATCCAAACCACTTTAAGGAAAGTTTAGAAAGTGTCCCATCTGCTTTTAGTTCATCTAAAGCTTTCTGAATAGCTTCTTTTAGCTCTTTATCCTCTTTTTTAAGACCTATTCCTTCTGGCTCTTTAGTAAGTTTTTCATCTAATATTTTAAATGCGTCTCCGTCTTTTTTGTTGTAGTATCCTCCAACTTGTCCATCAACAATGACTGCTTCTATTCTACCTATTTGTAAATCATGAAATGCTTCCGTAGCCTTATCGTATTTCTTAACTTCCTTTGTTCCTTCAATCTTCGCTGCTGCTTGCTCCCCTGTAGACCCAAGTTGAGCACCTATTACCTTTCCCTTTAAATCCACTGACGATTTTATTTCATTGTTAGTTTTATTAACTGCAATTATTTGTCCACCTTCTATATAAGGTCCCGCAAAATCAATTTCTTTTTTCCTTTCTTCAGTCATACTAAGAGACGATAAAATAATATCAAACTTGCTAGATTTTAAGGCTAAAAGTATCCCATTCCAATCAGTAGGAATATATTCAACTTTTACTCCTAGTTTTTTTCCTATCTCTTCACCAAGGTCTATGTCAAATCCTAATAGGTTGTTTTTTTCATCTCTAAATTCCATTGGGGGATAAGAATCATCTATACCTACTGTTATTTTCCCTGCACTTTTAACTCTTTGCAGTGAATCTATTTTTTGTACACTTGTACTTGTACTTGAACTGCCACATCCAGAAAATAAAGTAATCGTCATTGCCATAGTTAAAATGGTTACTAGAAATCTGTTCATATTTTTTCCCCCTCATCCTTAATCTATTTATAATTATACATTTTATATAATAATTATTCAAGTATTTTTACGAAATTTATTTTTTGTTCTATTTATTTTTATGCAATTGTTTATATGTCATTTTATATGATTAATATATAATATATATACTTTATGATATAGTTAGAAAGTAAATGTTTGCAGAAATAAATTATAATTATACAACAATTCATTCTATCAGCTTTATCAATATCTCATTTTAATTCTGCATAAAGTTTAGTCCTACGCAATTGTTTCCAGTTGTAAAACAAAACTTACACTTAAACTAAAACATAGTCTTTTAAATTGATTTAACATTTAAAAGACTATGTTTTAAAAAACAAAAAAACTAGCGATAAACCACTAGTTGCTTTTTATCCGATGACTACCCGTTCTAATACCCCAAGAGGTAAAGAGCAGCTACGTCCCCAAATAAAAAGTTCTAAGTGTCAAAGGCACTTAGAACTCTGTTTATATTAATGCTGTATAATCAATCATTCTTCTATCATTTAATAATCATAAAAACTTTATGTAAAACATATTCATTTTCTATATTCCTTTTGGGATAACTCCAACATTATAATTCATTGATAAATTCTTTAACAAAGTGCTATCCTTTGTCACTTGTTTTACTTCTTCTAAATTTTTGGCAGTGAAAACTACGGTACCACCTTTTCTATTATATACCCCTCCACCAATTAAGTATTTTGAGGCTTTAACTTCACCATTATTTACTCTAGTTCTTCCAACTGATGTTTCATCTTTTTCCGAATCTCTATAATTTATTCTAATAAAAATGTTATATTCATCCACTTGTTAATACCCCCGTTCATTTGTTTGGGTAAATTGTATATTTCAATTATACCGAACACTTGTTCAAGTGTCAACTATTATTTATTACCCTTTGATTCTATGTTTATTCCTATAAAAATAAAAATATGCATAGAATATCGTATTCTACGCATATTTTTATTTTTTAATATGAAAATTCCCTATCTACTCCTGCACCATATCGATAGGCATGTATCTTCTTTTCTTTTATATCTATAACAAAGGTATCAAATGCATTTTCTGATTTTGTATTAATTTGTCTTTCTGGAACAGTTGACTTGTTAACTTGGATTGGTACTGAGTTAAGTGTTGTAATAAAGTTAACTCCATTAATTTTTCTATCTGTATCTCTGTGTACATGACCACTTATAAAAGCTATGACTTCCATAGGCCCCTGACTTTTATAATCAACTTTTACATTATGTGCAAAGTCTCCCGTATTCTGCAGTGAAGTATACTTTCCACCCATTTTAAAGCTTTCTATTATCTTCATTACAACATCTCCATTTACTATGGACCTATTATAATTAATATCTCTTACAAAGGATACATGGCTAAAGAAGATAACCTTCCATTCCTTCTTATCCCTCTTATCAGAAAAGTTAAGGGCATCATTAGCAATCCAATTTAATTGATTATTCGAAATACCGTATTGATTTATTCCATTGTATTTTAATGTTCCATCTTCCTTATAAATAATAGGAATGTCATTGGTATTTAGTATAATAACTCTTATTTTTTTATTCTCGAAGTCCTTGTAATAATACATACCCTGAGGGTTATCCCTATCTCTTTTGATATCCTTTTCGTACTTTCTCACAGTTAAATTATACATTTCATCTGGAAATATCACATTTTCAGCAGTTTTTGGTGTATTTCTTACATTATAATAACTATTATCATCATGGTTTCCCTTTATAAAAAATATGGAGCTCCTTTTATTAGATAACAGGTAATTTGTTGCTTTTTCTATGCTATTAATAGATTTCTCCTTTGGTGAATAGCCATCAATTATATCCCCGCCATGCACAATAAATTGAGGCTTTATAAGATCTGACAACTCCTTAACCTCCTCAAAATGTTTCAATGCAGTAATTCTATAAGGAGATTCCTGGTCAAAATGAGTATCAGTAATAAATTGAAAAGTTATAGTATTAAGGTTTTGACCTTTTAAAATTCTTTCAGAGATTATCTTCAATTCATTTCGTGCATAAGTTGGTAATTTTACTTTTCTAATATTAGTCTCATCTTTAGAAATATACTGACTATTTATAGTTTTTATATACCTTTCACCTATTATTAACAAACCACTTAAAATAATTACTGCGATAATTATATAAACCTTTATCTTTTTATATTTTTCCATATATACTCTCCGTTATATTAAAACTTTACAACCTTTAAAAAGATAACTTTAACTAACATCCACATGTAGGTTCACTGCCAGTGATCCACCCTTTTATAATAGCACTTGCTCATCCTACTCCTGATTTAACTTCAATTGCAGAAACAGGACAGTTCTTCGCACAAGCACCACATTCCATGCAGCTTTCCTTATCATTAATACAAGCTTTTTTTCCCATAATGCCGAAAACCTCATGTGGACAAACTAACGTACAATATCCACATCCTATACATCTTTCCTCATTAAATTTTAAATTTATTACATTTTTCAAGTACTTGTGTTTCATGTTAGCTACCACCTTTCTCTTTAGAGAAAATTTATATAAATTCAAACACTTTATACACAATCATAAGTATAATTGCTGAAAATCCAACTAGCCCACCAAATATAATCGTATACACTGTTTCCTTTCTAGTCCCAGATAATGATGTATATGTGCTAGAACCTGTGAATTGAAGCGATATATATGCCGTTATAAAGATAATTAAGAATGTATTTGCAACTAAAACTAATATGCTATCAGGATACAAAAATATATAGCTATATTTCAAACAAAAATACGCCCATATTGCACCTAACATTCCTCCTTTAAGAGAGAATGACCTGAAAGGAATATATGGAAGCATAACAGGCATCAAAAATGCTCCTAAAAATAAAGCTCCTAAATAGGGTAAGAAGTTGAAAAATGTATTTTTTATAGAAGTAAGAAACTGAAATCCTGCCGGACTTACCAAATTAAAAGCTAATAGAATTATAAAAATAGGTATAATATATCTGGAACTCGGTATGATTTCCATGGGAGTTAATATTAATCTATCTTTAAAATCAAAATTTATCTTTCTCATTTCCTTCTTGACTTGTAGATTGTTATTCAAAAATGCTGGTATATCCTCTGCTTTAATTGGTCCATAAATGACTTTAAATCCTGCCTTTGCAACTATGTGAGCTGAAACTCCTACTGCACCTAACTGAGGAAGTATTATATTGTTATGGGATATTATATTTTTTAATCTTACTATGTTTATTCTTTTTAAGAGCTCATAAGTACCAAATGTTCCCTTGCCAGCTGCACACCATACATTTATTCCTTTTGTATCTAAAACAATAATCCAGAGATTATGCCCCGTAAGTTCTTTTCTAAGCGCATCGAAACTTAGCTTGTAATTTGCAGTGACCAAAACCGGAGACTTATCATCGGGATTCCCTACTGCATATATTCCTGACGAAACTCTATATTCATATCTTTTAATCCCCCATCTTACTTTATATCCCCCTATTTTGTCTGCAGTTGAAATTGTTGTTTTCACTCTTCTAATTTTTCCAACAGATGTATTTACAAATCCATCTACAAAACTAGGGATAATATCATCATCATATAAACTGGTAGTTTCATTATTTATTAATTCTACCTTGCCATTCAACTTTTTCTCCGCCTTTCAAAAGTAATTGCTTAAAATGTTTAAAATAATAAATTTAAGATTCATTTATAAATTTGTCAATTATACATTTTTATTATAGCAACAATTTGTACTACTGTAAGCATCATTTTTAAATACAAAGCAGATATAAAAAACCTCCATCTACTCTTATAAATAATACACTAAGGTTTGACAATCGAAACAGGTTAAAGATTTTACTTGTCAATTTCACTTAAAATTCTATTATGAAACTCTCTACTTTTTTGATAGAATATTATTATATAAATGCCTTGGCTTATGATCAAATATTTATACAGGAGGTTACTTAAATGTTAGGAACTATAATAAACTTTACTGCTATAATAGCAGGAAGTTTAATAGGCATGTTGCTTAAAAATGGGGTGCCTGAAAAAATTAGTGCTACTATTATGCAAGGACTTGGTCTTTGCGTAGTATTTATAGGAGTTTCCGGTGCTGTAAAAGGCTCTAATATTCTTTTAATTATCATATCTATAGTAGTAGGTGGCTTAATCGGCGAATTAATTGATTTGGACAACTTATTACAAAAACTTGGTGACAAGATTGAAAGTAAATTTAAAGGAAAGGGCGTAAAGGTTTCCGAAGGCTTTGTGACTTCTAGTTTACTCTTTTGCGTAGGTTCTATGGCTATAGTTGGAGCTCTTCAAAGTGGTCTTGAAGGAAATCATAAAATACTATATGCAAAATCTATGCTAGATGGCGTTAGTTCAATAATTTTTGCTTCTTCACTTGGTATTGGAGTAATGCTATCATCTATTTCAGTTTTAATCTATCAAGGTGCTATAACAATTGCAGCATCATTACTAAAAGGAGTCTTAGTTCAATCTGTTATTGTAGATATGACAGCTGTTGGGAGCATTCTAATCATGGGATTAGGTTTCAATATTTTAAATATGACTAAGATAAAAGCAGCTAATTTATTACCAGCTGTTTTCATACCAATTATTTATCAAATTATATTAAATATTATAAATTAAACTTTTTAATATAATTAAACCCAATAAGTATTTTGTACCTATACATATAGGCAGATTTAATCAGACATTGCTTTGTCTACTTAAATCTGCCTATGTAAACATTTATCCGATAACTACCCGACCTAATACCCCCACCTTAAGAAAAGTGATTCACACAAAATCAAAGATTTTGATTCTCTATTTGCACGTTGTGAAAGCGTTGGTAAAGGGCGGACACGTTCTTGAATAACGATTTCTAAGTATCAAAGACACTAAGAACTCTGTTTAATAATCTAACTCTTGAGATAAATCATTAAATTTACTTATGTAGTCTAAAAACATGCCCTCTACTAAAGCCTTTCTTTCATGAATTAGGTTATTAAGGTAGTCTTTATTTAATCGTCTGTTAATTTTTCTATCTTTTATAACTACTTTTTGAAAATTATTGTTATTTTTTCCCAAAGTAATTTCATATATAGAATACCCTGCCAGCGCTCCAATGAGTCCCATAATCATAGCATCTAATATTCCTCGTTTAATTATTGCTCCACAAGCAATGCCTGCCAAAATCCCAAGCGTGACAATAATACTTTTAGCATGTTTATTTTCTCTTATCTCATTTTCATCTAAAGCAATCATCTCTTCTTTAATGTAAACTTCTTCTTCATTTATAATTAAAGATGATATTTCTATATCTCTAACTCTATCTTGTAATTCAACAGCCTTTTTAATCGCTTCGCTTCCATGAGTTTTATTCATAAGTTCTTCTTTAATATGGCTTATAGCATTAAATTTAAGTATCTTTTTATAATCCATTAAGTTCGTATATTCTTCATCGAGCAGCTCGTTTATTTCTTTTATGTTACTACATTCTTTTAGTCCTTCTATTAACTCATTATATAACTTATCTGTAAAATTATATAATTCGCTTTTAATACTAGTAAAATTCATATTCCCCCCAAACCCTTTCTACGAAATATAATATATAATTGTCTATAGTTATATATAGCTAAGTTTACCATAAAATATCTATCAATACATCCATTTTTGTTCCATTGATATAAATATTTTAACGATTCTGCTCTCAGTTACTGTTTTAGAATTTACTTAATCCTTATTTTAAATGTAATTCACATTTATGCAATACAAAAATCAGGCCGCTTAACAATAACCTGTAAAGCGGCTCAACACAAAATAAGTTCAAGTTTAAAATGATATAATTATATTCTAGTTATCTCCATCTAAAAGGTTGCCAAACATACCTAGCACGCTGCCTTCTCCCTTACTTGCACCCATTCCACCAGGTGCTGATGCAAATATTTTTCCAGCTAATCTGCTAAAAGGTAATGACTGAATCCAAACCGTTCCAGGTCCAGTTACAGTGGCGAAGAAGGCACCTTCTCCTCCAAAAAACATATTTTTAACTCCACCTACATATTGAATATCATAGTCTACATTCTTAGTCATTGCTACAAGACATCCTGTATCCACTTTTAAGACTTCTCCTGGTATTAACTCTTTCTTTAATATGGCTCCACAAGCATGTATAAACGCCATTCCATCTCCTTCTAGTTTTTCAAGTATAAATCCTTCTCCACCAAAAAAGCCTACACTTAGCTTTTTCCTAAAATCAATACCTACAGAAACCCCTCTAGCTGCACATAAAAAAGCATCTTTTTGACAAATTAGCTTTCCCCCAAGCTCACTTAAATCCATAGGAAGTATTTTTCCCGGATATGGTGCAGCAAAAGTCGCCTGACCTTTACCATATCCTGCATTTGTAAAGGCAGTCATAAATAAACTTTCCCCTGTGAGCATTCTTTTCCCAGCTCCAAAAAGCTTATTCATTATTCCTCCGCCATTGCTTCCCTGAGATCCATCTCCAAATATTGTTTCCATTTGGATATTTGTTGTCATTGTCATCATTGCACCAGCTTCTGCCACTACTGTCTCATTTGGATCTAGTTCTATTTCTACGAACTGTATGTCATCTCCGTAAATCTTATAATCTATCATATGAGAATTCATTATATCATTTCCTTTCTTAACATAAACTTCTTAATCAAAAGTATATCATATTTATAATTTGCATATTCAGATTGATGAATTAAATTTATGTTAATTTTATAAACAATTAAAAATCCAACAACTAAATTAAGCTTTTTAGATATAAACAGAGTTCTAAGTGTATTTGACACTTAGAACTCGTTATCCAGAGACATAGCCGCTCTTTACCCCCACTTTCACAGAGTACGTGGAGGTATTAGAGCGGGTAATCATCGGATAAACTAAAAAAGATAGGTGTGGCCAACACCTATCTTTCCCTGCAGGGAATGCAAAAGAACCTAAAATCATTGCCACTACAACCCGTATAAATCACTCATATTAATTTGGATTTCCCGGACCAAATTAATATTCTACAACTCATACAGATCTTTGCTCGACTACCCAACATATCAAAGAAGCAATCTAACCCTGATTCTAATATAACGCCTCTATATTTTAATGTTACAACCCTAATAACATTAGAACATTAACAACACCCTGAGCAATCTTAGCTCGACCATTAAAGCTACTTCTGTCATTCAAATTTTTCAAGCAACCGTAATAATCTTCTCGCCAGCACATATAAAACCCTTAAGAATCCCATATATACTTTTGTTCGAATGGTTAAAAGCCCTAAGCGGACCTCGAATCACTCTTCGCTTAACAATTTCAAATCCCTCTACATAGCTTATGTTAACCACTTTATAATTTTATATTCATTTTTTTAAAATTTTGAATTATCTTTTCTTTAAAAATTCTAATAATTAGTATAAGGATATATCGTGTATATCAATATTGATATATATCAGTATTGATAATAATACATTATATGATATATAATGTACTTGTAGATAGGAGGTATATAATGGTTAAAATTGCACTAGTTACAGATAGTACATCTGATTTAGACAAAGAAACGATCAATAAATATGATATAAAGGTACTTCCTCTGAGAATTGTATATAAAGACAGAGAATATATAGATAGAGTAAATATAACACCAATGGAAGTTTACAATAGTTTAGATAAGGAAATTCCTCACACTTCTTTACCATCTATGCAAGATATTGAAACCTTATTTTTAAGTTTGGAAAAAGAAGGGTATACGCATGTTATTTGTGTTTCAATTTCTTCCGGTTTATCTGGTACCTATAATACGTTAAAACTTGTAAGTGAAAATCACCCTAAACTTACAATAGAAGTTTTTGACTCTAAAGCTCTTACACTAGGCGCTGGAGCTATTATAATAAAATGTGCTGAACTTTTAGATGAAGGAAAAACTTATGAACAAGTGGTTGAGCTTCTTCCAAAAATAAAGGAAAATATATCAGTTTTTTACGTAGTAGATACATTAAAGTACCTTATTAAAGGTGGCAGAATTGGAAAAGTTTCAGGTACAGTAGGTGAACTTTTAAATATAAAGCCCATTATATCTATAGATTCTGATGGTGTATATTATACCCATTCAAAAGTTAGAGGAAAGAAAAAAGCAGTTAATAAATTAGTTGAAATAACTGAAGAGATTATATCAGCCACTAGAAGCAGAATATGGGTGATGCATGGCGCAGCAGAAGAAGAGGCTAAAAAGGTTTTAGAAGGCTTTAAAAATAATCCAAATATTACTTATCTAGGATTTGGCGATATAAGTCCTGTTGCTGGAGTTCATACTGGGCCTGGACTTCTGGGAATTGTTACAATGAAAGAATTATAAGCTTAGTCAAAATAACTAAGGGTCAGATAAACAGATTTCTAAGTGTCAAAGATACTAATAGCTCTGTTTATCTGACCTTTAATTATTTTTATTAGGCTACATTGTCGTTAATAAAAGTATATTCAACGAAATTACTATAGCAGCAATTATCCAAAGCACTATTTTTGAACGAGTGCTGTTTGCATACTTTCCCATAACCTTTTTGGAAGATGTCAAATGTATTTGAAGAATTATAGTTAAAGGCAGTTGCATACTTAAAAGCATTTGAGATATAACAAGACCTTTAAATGGATCACTAATGAAAAACACAATAATTAGTGCCGTTAAAATGGTAATAAGTACTCCCATTCCCGTATGTCTATCATGTATGTCATAGGGCTCCTTATACATTCCTGCAAATATGCTTCCTCCTGCCATTCCTGCTGTTATGCTTGAGGAAATACCTGAGAAAAGTAGTGCTAAGGCAAATATTATTGAAGCAGCATTGCCAAGTATAGGAGTAAGCATTGACTGAGCTTGACTTAACTCAGTTACACTTACCTTGCTTGAAAAAAATGTAGCAGCAGCTACTAATATCATTGCACTATTTATAGCCCACCCAATTATCATTGATAGTAGTGTATCAACAAATTCATATTTAAGCTGATGTTTTATAACCTCTTCATTTTCCAAATTCCACTGTCTGCTTTGTATTATTTCTGAGTGTAAGTATAAATTATGAGGCATAACAACTGCACCAAGTACACTCATTATTATAGGTATTGACCCGCCAGGAAAAGAAGGTGTAACCCATCCAACTGCTGCACTTTTCCAATCTATATTTACCATGGCTAACTCAATTATAAAAGATAATCCAATTAATGATACAAAACCTATAATCCATTTTTCTAATTTTTTATAAGAATTTGTAAAAATCATAAATATCACTAAAAAAACTACTAATAATGCTCCTAGTTTTAACGGAATTTTAAATAACATATTAAGTGCAATGGCTCCTCCTAGAACCTCCGCTAAGGCTGTTGATATCGCAGCTAACGTAGCCGTCCATAATAAAAATTTAGAAAGTACTGGATGTAAAAATATTGAAGTAGATTCTGATAAACAGTATCCAGTTGTAATTCCTAAATGAGCAGCATTATGTTGCAGCACAATAAGCATTAAGGTTGATAGCGTAACCATCCATAGAAGCTTATATCCATAGTCAGATCCTGCGGCAATATTTGAAGCCCAGTTACCAGGATCGATAAATCCCACAGTTACGAGAAATCCTGGACCTATATATTTAAAAAAATCTAAAGCCATAAACTCTTGCTTTTTCTTATGCTGAAAAAATTTTTTTATAATCATTGTTTTCACCTCCGAAAATTCAGACTATATAATATAATATTATATTATATGTTTGCCATAATTATTTTAAGAAATATCAAATATTATATAAAATTCTTAAACAAAAATCAAGATTAAATAATAAATTTTATTACTTAACTTTATCCTAAAGATATAAATTTCTTACTAGTAACAACTATAAAATCAATTAAAAATCTCTATATAATAATTATATAATTTATTTAATAATGAAATATGTAATATAACATCTTTAAATGTTGTTAATAAATTTTAAATTCTTATTTTATAAATAATTTTTCCCAAATAATACTTGAAAATTTATATGATTAGTTCTTATAATAAGGTATATGATGTATAATTATAGCAAAATTTTATAGCTAAAATCTTAAGGAGAAGTTTTATGAGTTTTTTTAAAGAGTTTTTTTTAAAAGAGTCCACCAAAAGAGTATTATTTTTTATTGTAATAATATTATGTTTTTATGTATTTAGATCATTAATTGACTTGTTCTTACTTACATTTTTATTTACTTATCTTATGAATAGCCTTCAGCACTTAATAGTAAGGCAACTAAAGAAGATTACTCCTGTTAAAGAAAAGCTTATTACAATGGTTTTATATACTCTTTTATTTACCTCCATTGTATTATTAATAGTTAAATATATACCTGTATTTATAGTCCAGAGCAAGTTTATAATAAATCAGATTGCAGATTTTGATTTTAGTACAGATTCGGATGCAGATATAATTCAAAGGTATATAATGAGCATGTTTGATCAAATAGATCTGCAAAGCTATTTAAAATCAGGACTTAATTTTACTCTTCAATTGGCCACAAATATAGGCAAATGGAGCATAAACGCTTTTATTGCCATTATGTTAAGCTTATTTTTTATGTTAGAGAAGAAAAAAATTATATCCTTCTTAGAAAAATTTAAAACTAGTAAGATATCTGGAGTATATACATACTTTTCATATTTTGGGAACAACTTTTTAAATTCATTTGGAAAGGTTATACAAGCACAAATTGTAATTGCATTTGTAAATACTATTATATCTATTATTATGCTATATATTCTTAAATTCCCTCAGTTAATTACATTAGGATTCATGATATTTATATTTAGCCTAGTACCTGTGGCCGGAGTTATAGTTTCTCTTATTCCACTTACATTGATTGCCTTTAAAATAGGTGGTTTAACTAAAGTTATTTATGTTCTGATAATGATAGCTATAATACATGCTTTTGAAAGTTATGTTTTAAACCCAAAACTTATGTCTGCTAAAACTGAGCTCCCTATTTTTTTTACTTTTGTAATACTAATAGCTTCGGAACACTTTATGGGAATATGGGGATTGCTTATAGGAATTCCTCTAGTTATGTTTATATTAGATTTGCTTGATGTTAAGCTTCACTGATAAAACAAATAAGGCTTCAGGTCAAATTTTACCTGAAGCCTTTCTCATTTCAAATACTTTTGAAATTATATGATTATATTATATTAAAACTTATGCTATTAAATCATTTCTTATCTTCAACTGCTATAATAGTAATATTCTTTAAATTACTATCGTAAGTTAAATCATATATTTTATTATTTTCCACATTTCTTACTTTTGGACGAATTGAACATTCTTCGTTATTCTCAATTACTATAACCTGTTCTCCATTACTTAATCTTAGGATTGATCCTAATGGATATGGCGCTACTCTTTTAAGGAATATTTTAACCAGTTTTGGATCAAAAATTTGACCATTATTCGCCATAATATATTCAATTGCATCTGAGGGTATATAAGCTTTTCTATTTACCTTTTCTGTTGTTAAGTTGTCATACACATTGCAAATGCTTATTATTCTCCCAAACTGTGATATATCCTCACCCTTTTTGCCATCAGGATATCCTTTCCCATCAAAACGTTCATGATGCTGTAAAATTCCTACGTATGTTGTTACTGGTACATTATAATACTGTTTTATATACCTATATCCCATTTCTGTATGACTTTCTACCAAAGCCCTTTCTTCACCAGTAAGCTCTTCTGTTTTGGTTAAAATGGCCTTTGATATAAAAACCTTTCCAATATCATGAAGTAGAGCTGATGCCGTAAGCTTCTCCATTTTTGTCTTATCTAGATTTAGTGCAATACCAAGTACAGTAGATAAAACAGCTACATTTACAGAATGACTATAAATACAATCATCAAATGTTTTAATATCTATCATATTTACCATTACATTTTTATTAGCTAAAATCTCTAGGATGATGCTTTTAGCTAGGTATTCAACGGCAGCAACTGTTTTATTAATATTACTATGATTATTATATATTTCTTTCATAGATTTTATAGCATGAATTCTTAACTCGTCAGAAATAACATTTTTTATTTGTATATCATGAGATATTGTATCCTCGATATATACTCCATTAACTCCTACCTTTACTAAACCTTTAATATATTCATCTGTTAATAATACATCTTTTGCTAGCAATACTACTCCATCACTAGAATAAATATTTTTGCCAATCTTCATCCCTTCATGTAAACAAAAGGTTGGAACATATCTCACATTCCTTCTCCCCTTCCACTAATTAAAAATGCTAATATTATATATTATCGTCATCTTGTTAGTTATCTTTATTCAAATTAAAATTTAAGTCTAATAATAAAAGAAAAAAACACATCGCTGAGTCTCCTATATTTAGATACAATAAAAAAAGAAGTATGAAGATTAGGTCCTTCTTCTTACCTCTCTTTTAAATTAAATTTCTATTCTATTATCTGTATTTCTCTGAAAATCTCCTGACTTCCCACCGCTCTTTTTTACAAGCATTATATTTGAAATAATCATTTCTTTATCTACAGCTTTGCACATATCATAAATTGTAAGGGCAGCTAGGGAAACTGCTGTAAGTGCTTCCATCTCCACTCCTGTTTTTCCAACTACTTTTGTTTTCGCCTCTATATCAATTTTAGCATTTTCAAAATCAAGTTTGAAATTAACATCACATCCTGAAATTCCAATAGGATGGCACATAGGAATAATATTTGGTGTACTTTTAGCTCCCATTATTCCTCCAACCTGTGCTACAGAAAGAACATCTCCTTTTTTTATTCCTCCATCCTTTATTTTTTGTAGTGTTTCTAATTTCATATGTATGGCTCCTACCGCAATTGCCTCTCTTATTGTATTCTCTTTTTCACTTACATCGACCATTTTCGCTCTTCCTTGTTCATTTATATGAGTAAATTCCATTCATTATTCCTCCTGTCAAATATGTTAATACTATTTACCCGATGCCTACCCGCTCTAATATCCCATCTGATTCAAGTTTCATTTTATCATTTATCTCATCTCTATATTTATAGTATTAACATTACTAACCTTACTTTGTTGCACACTCGGATGCCTTTCCTATCAATATATCTATACCATGCGGTAGTGCCGAAAGTATTACTCTCAAATTTTCTACTGCTCCTTTTGGACTACCTGGCAAATTCACAATCAAGGTTTCATTTCTTATTCCAGCAATAGCTCTTGAAAGCATAGCCTTAGGAGTTATTTTTAACGATTCACTTCTCATAACCTCTCCGATTCCTGGAACATACTTTTCTATTACTTTCATTGTTGCTTCAGGTGTTACATCTCTTTTAGAGAAGCCGGTTCCACCATTTGTCAAAACTAGATCTACATTTAACTCATCAGCAAGGTGTATAAGCTCTTTAGCAATAACATCTAATTCATCTGGTATAATTTTATAATAATCTATGCTATAGATTTCTGGATTTAACTCATTTCTTAAAGCAGGACCTGTCCCATCTTCTCTTTCACCTCTAGAACCTTTATCACTAATTGTTAAAATCGCTGTTCTTATCATTGTTATCCCTCACCTCTAAATATAATTAGCACATAATTACATATTTTTACAACATCATATACCTATAATAATCTTATTTTAAAGTTTTTGCAACAACATAATTTATACAAGTATCTTGATTAATGTCACAGTTTATCCGATAACTACATAATTATAACACTCTTATATTCTTACATTAATATTCCACAATATTATTATAATGTTATACTATGATGAAATATAGGTTTAAACTGAAGTTATAAACTCTGATTATATTATAGAGTAAA
Source organism: Clostridium sp. CS1-1 (assembly GCF_056135525.1). Lineage (NCBI taxonomy): Bacteria > Bacillati > Bacillota > Clostridia > Eubacteriales > Clostridiaceae > Clostridium > Clostridium sp. CS1-1. The sequence goes on from NZ_CM148680.1 coordinate 3,334,317, forward strand.
ATTAGAAATAGTGCTATAATTTTTACTTGAAGTACTATCCAAATAAATCTTACTGGGGGGGATTTTTATGCAATATAGAAAATTCGGAAATTCTGATTTCAAGACATCTGCATTAGGCTTTGGCTGTATGAGATTACCCGTATTAGAAGGAGATAACTCAAAAATAGATGAAAATGAATCTATTAAACTTATAAGGCATGCTATAGATAATGGTCTAACCTATGTAGATACAGCCTATCCCTATCATAGTGGTAACAGTGAAATAATTGTTGGAAGGGCTCTACAAGATGGCTATAGAGAAAAAATACAGCTTGCTACTAAAATGCCAGTTTGGCTAATAGAGAAATATGAAGACTTTGATATGTATTTAAACGAACAACTTTCAAAACTTCAAACTAACTATGTTGATTTTTACCTTCTTCACGCTTTAGATAGATCACGCATAGATAAAATGGAGAAATTAGGTGTTTTTGATTTTTTAGAAAAGGCAGTAAAAGATGGAAGGATAAAGCATGTTGGTTTTTCCTTCCATGATAAACTAGATACATTTAAGCATATTGTAAATTTATATTCTTGGGACTTTTGTCAAATACAGTATAATTACTTAGATGAAGCTTATCAGGCTGGAAAAGAAGGACTTGAGTATGCTGCTTCCAAAGGCTTAGCTGTAGTTATAATGGAGCCTTTAAGGGGAGGAACCTTAGCAAAGACTCCACCAAAGGAAATACAAGAACTTTTTAAAACTGGAGATAAAAACAGAAGTTCAGTTGACTGGGCATTAAGTTGGATTTGGAATCATCCTGAAGTTTCCGTAGTACTAAGTGGAATGAATTCTATTGAACAAATAGAGGAAAATATGAAAATTGCAGAAAAGGTATTTCCTAATTCCTTCACAGAAAAAGAAATAGAAATTATGAATAAAGTAAAGATCAAATTCAAAGAATTAATGAAGATCGGATGTACAAGCTGTGGTGTACAAGCTTAAATCCTTTCATTAAAATATTAAACGTATTAGTTAACCGTACTGGAGCTCATAAGCTCCTTTATTTATACTTAACAAAAGTATCTCCAAATATTATTATATATCTATTTTTGTAGATTTATCTGTCTTTTTCTTTTCAGCATTCGTTTTAGCCTTTCGTCTTAATCCTCTTAAACATTCTACTGATTTTTTGTATTACCTGTTAGTTTTGAAGAACTATTGAAAAATGTGTCCAAGTTGTTTTTAAGTGAATATAATTTGTTTATATGAGTAATTTCAAGGATTTTTTACACTTGTTATAGGACAAGTAGTGTGTAAAGTCGAACGTGTGGACATACCTTCCGCGGTCAAATGGCGGTCATTTTAAACTTTCGGAAGGTCTGTAATAAATCTAGCATACTGATTACCATAGTTAATAACATTTAAGCTAGTATGAGGCTTTAGATTTAGTCCCTCCTCTACTGTAAATGGTGATATTTCCTCTTTTAGTAGTTCTAAATTCTCCTTCTCTGTACCTGCTATCATTACATAACTAACACCAGATGATTTTAGAGCTATTAATAATTCTCTCATTTGTTTTAGGTAGTGGCAGGTCATGATTAATCCTAACCTATGTCTCCTAAATTCTGTAACATGGTTACTAAGAAATCTAGCTGTGGTAGGTACTTGATGGACCTCATCAAAAATCACGTTACATAGTCTCGCATCTTTATTATTCTGCCTCATTTGCACCATTAACCAAATCCTACTAATATAGAAAGTAGTTAGTATGTCCCTTACCATTATACTTGGAAATAGATACTGGGGAATTTCTATAAATATACTTTTACCATCTTCAATATATTTGGTTAGGTTCTGATCCTCATCTATATCTGCTTTTAGCATAGCTTTTAAATAAGGGTTTTTCTGTAGTAAAGTTATTCTATTTAATATACCAATTACTAAATCTTCTCTGGTACCTATTATCTTATCCTTGCTATCTCTTTTGTGAAGTTCATTTAAGTCAAAGAATATATCATCATCCTCATCAAAGCATTTTGAATATTTAGCATATCTTATAGCTTCATTCCTTTTGTCCCATCTTCTTAATATTTCAAATACATCTGATATCTTGGCCATAGGCTTAATAAATGTTACCATACAGGCACTATGCAGATATCTTAGCATAGGTGCTGTTAGCTCCCCTGTGCTGGCATCTGTTACAGCATTTATTAGATATTCTACCTGTTCTGATAACAAATTAGCTAACCTTACTCTATCCCATGTATCCATATCCTCTGTAATTAATCTAGTAACCTCATTATATGCTAATGCAGGAATATACTCTTTTTCCCCTAATCTTATTACTACTTTTTCCCCATCTGGTATAACCTCTGCTACCTCTCTTGCAGTTTCACATGCCTCTATAAAATCAATTACTATATTAGAGTACCCGGCTTTATGACAATCCTTAACTGTTCTTTTTAACGCTGTTGTTTTACCTGCGTTTTGTGGACCTACAAATAATTTAGCAAGTGCCATAACATTTATGTTTTGGCACCATGTAGTCAACAACCGTTGACCCTTTAAACCTGAAAAACCTATTCTTACAGGACCGCTCATTAATTCTTTAGGTATATCTACCTCTCTAGTATCTATGTTTTGTATCTTATATTCATTTTGCAAGTCTCTTTGTGGTAATTGAATTAATTTAGCTACTTCTCTATCGCTCATTACACATTTATTACTTGTAGATACATCAAATTTCATAACCTGTTTAAATACTATTTCCTGTTCACTTTTACTTAAAGGGTGCATTACTAACTCGTTGTCTAATGATATATCCTTATAGCTATTAGCAACCGAAATCATATTCAACTTTGATCTATTTAAATCGTTACTCTCAGACAATATAGTTATTTTAACTTTAAAGGCTTCAGAACTCATTTTATAGGTTGTTGGTGGTTGCAATCCTGTAAATTTCAAATCCTCTTTAATTCTTTCTAAGCTATCTAACTTCAGTTCAAATTTAGGAATTTCTTCTTCCTTTTTATCTGGTATTACTATTCCAAATACACTTTCAAACAGTAGTATCTTATACTCAATAAATAACTGAAGCGCAGACTCTGCACTTGAGAAGCCTAACTTCATTAGCTTTTCCTTTGTACTCATCTCATTGTTTCTCACTTTACCTTTTTGATACATTTTAAATTCGTCTTTGGCAACACTTATCCAGTTAGTTCTTCTAGTAGGCTCCACTGCTATATTCACTCTGATTTGTTCATCATCTTTTAGCATTCTCAATATCCCCATCATATTTGTTAGAGGGAATAAATCCTTTTTACTTGTAGATAAACTTTTAAAGCTATAATCTTTTAATACAACCTCACACAGTTCTGTTTTCTCTTCTTCAAATTTAAGAATACTAGAGGATGATGTTTTGCTTATCTCTGATTTATTCCAGGCAGTTTTCATTTTCCCCTCTATTAATTCAGTGTAATTATCATTTACAGTTAAGTAAAAATTAGCTTGATTTTTCTTAAATACTATATCAAAATAAGCCTGTCGTGGAGTGGTATAGCTCCCCTTTAATATCTTCGTCCTTTGTCTTGGGGTCAAATACATAGAAGATAGAGAATGAGCTATTATGTCATTATTTGAATTATCTATAGAGTAATCTGGTATGATCTTATATGTTACCATGTCCTCAGGTACTATATTTATAAAAGGTAACAGGGATTTTTCACCCTGTTTAACCCTACTACTTACTAATTGCATCCACTTAACACCATCCTTGCTATTGTATATATAATTATTGATAGACTAGTTACTTTTGTACCTAACTTTCTATTTCCAAACATCATTATAAATACCCCAACTATAGCCACTGCTACAAATAAATCATCATACTGCAGGACAATATACACAACACCTTTTATGACCTTTAATAAAACTATACTCACACCATTTAATGCTTTGTCTATCGCTGCATCACACACCTTATTCACTTTATCAGCTATCATTCCGTCTAATTTACTAATCCAATTTACCATTACCCTACCCCCTAAAAATGTATCCCCCTTATAATTTTAAAGATATACGGTATCCACTGAATTCCTATGAATCCACCTATAGCCCCTTTTATTGTTTTCATTCCCTCATTCTCCTCACCGGCCATAATCTTCATGAATCCTTTCACCATAAAGCCATATGCTACAGGCTCAGCAAGATCTTTAAGTACATCTATTAATGGTTGCAAGCTATCTGTAACTGAGCCAGCGTGGACTATTCCGCCATTTAGTCCTTCTATAATAACGAAAGCGACTGTTCCTGTTTTAATTAGTGCCTCAGTTACATCTATGTCAAAACTCTCCACTTTGCCATTAGCCTTTACTCTAAACCCAACTATTTGCATAAATAACCCCCCTAATCATTTTTATAACTATCTAATATTTTCTTTATTTGCTTGTGGCTTAATATTAAACCGATTAAAATTCCAAGGGATAACTTTGTAAAGAAACTCATTTTTACCCTCCAAATATTAATAATTTGTTAACTTATCTTTAAAAGTAGCAACTTTTCTAAGGTACCCGCATAAGCTGTAGTAAAGCGTTACTTACAGCGACTTAGTATAACTATACCCTGTGTATAAAACCATAGATTATGGGCAAAATACTACTATAAACATATGAGGAGTTGGTAATATGCCATGGATTATAGCAGGTGTAATTTTATATATATGGTCACAATCTTAACCAGCTTAAAAGTGCTGGTTTTCTTTTTTTCTATATCTTTCATCAAATCCAACTAGTCTCATAAGTTCTGAGCCTTCCTTTGTTATCATTCTCCAGCGTTCATGTTTTCCGCACTCATTTATAAACTCTGTTAGCTCTGCAGTAGTCCAACCTATAAAATCACCGTCATAAACATTAATTATTTCACCTTTACAATGCTTCATCTATAATTCCCCCTAATTTTAAATTAGCATTTTGTCCTTACCAAACGGTGTAGCTCCAGGAAGAGCTCTGACTAGTTTGAATTGCTTATATTACAGAAGTGATTTCTAGGTTTAATTTTCTTTTTTGCTTTTCTCTATATATTCTAGGTAATACTCTATTGCATCTTTTATAAAATCTGATTTTTCTTCCATGTTATTCACCGTTGTATATAGTTTCATATCTCTTGATGTTTGTTTGAAACTTACTGTTATTCTTATCAACCCTTTCAACTCCTTTTCGTTCTCTTTAATAATAATATATGCAGCACTTGTGTAAATGTTTCCTATTTTGAACTAAAATATTTTATTTTGAACTATGCAGAAAAAATAAGAGGACATTATTCCCCTAGGTAAATAATGTCCTCCATCTTTATATTCAATTTTAAACTAATTTTATATAAAACTTCTAATGTTGGTTGCTCTTTATTATTTTCGTATTTATTATATTGTACACGTCTTATTTCTAGGAATTCCGCAAAATCTTTTTGTGTTTTATATCCTCTCTGAAGCCTTATCTCCAATAGTCTATTCTTCACCCCCATGTAAACCACCTCTATCTTTAGTTTATGTATATATTCTATAGAGTGTTTATAATTTCCTTTTTAATACAAAGAAAAAAGCCTCAAAAGGCTTAATTCTATAAATATCGGATTACTTATTTATCTTTTTAATTTTGAGGAGCTAAATCAACTTGATTTAATGACATTATTTCAACTATATCTCCATTTTCTAAGTTTATAGTTACCTGTTTTACCCCTTCATTACCTAAAATTTCATTTACTTTAGGCATTCCGCTTTTACTATAAACTATAAAATTTCCTGCCCCATTTGCTGGAGTTGCTACGTATCTTCCGCTACCAATATCTTCTCCTACAACCCATCTACCGCTATAAAATGATGCTGCTTTATGTTCCTTAGTAAATGCTGTTGTAACAGGCTCAAAATGAGTTTTATTTATACCTGCCAATTGTACTTGTTCATCTTTTACAAGCTTAACTCTTACTTTTGAAACACCCATATCATTTGCGCTTCCCAAAATTTCATTTACATTTAAATCTTGTTGTTTCGCGTTTTGAATTATAAAATTACCTTGGCCCTCTACTGGAGTGACATCATATAACCCTTCCTCTACATCTTTACCAACTGTAAATGTACCCGCCCCTAAATCTGTTGCTTTACCTTGCACTTGCCTTTGTTTAACTTCTGATTTAGCTGTATCTGTATTAGCTGAAGTTTTTGCACTTGAAGCACTATCATTTTTACTATTAGTAGACTGATCCTTGCCTCCACTCATAGCTGAACCAATACCACCTATAATAACTAATCCAAGAATTATAGTTATTATTTTATGTTTCATAAAAAAGTTTCTCTGATCTTTTCCACAATGAATACACTTATTTACTCCTTTTGCAATCTCTCTACCACACGCTTTACAATTTGTCATTTTATTCATTTAGTTTATCCCCCTAGGTATATAAATTTCAAATCCATTATACCAAACTTATGCACATTTTGTAAATACATGTAAAATGAGTACAACATATCCACAATTGTATAACTTATGAATAGCATGTCTATACTGTAAATAAGGAAGGTGATGATTTTGGAAGAAACTTTTGAAATACCTGTAAAGATAAAGATTACAAGTGAAAATAAAACTATGATAAAGAATTTAATTAAGGGTTTGGAAGCCGCTAATGCAATAGATGAAAATACTGCTAACCTTGTCATTGTTTCTGCTGAATGTATGGACTTAATTTAAAAGGAGTGATGGTCCTTGGAATTAGATATAATAAAAGTAATGTGTTACGGGTTTGGAAGTGCAATTATAATGTTATTTATATACATGACAGTACTGGCCGGGTTTTTTGTAAAGCATATAGTTGATGAGAATAAGGAAGAGAGTTTTTAATAATAGGTGCTAATTAATTTTAGTGTCTATTATTTTTATGTATCTAAGTTAATGGTACAATCTATATAGTAATTATATTAGAATTAAGTAGGTGGAATGATGAAAAACTGTAAAGAATGTATCTATGAAAAATGTTTAATGCGTACTGATAAAGAGTTTGGAATTTGTCCGGTGGAAGTTGCGAAAAGAAATTATGAGAAATTAAGAGAAGGTGCTAAATGATATTGTAACAAGGTGAAGGCCTGCATCAATTTGATACAAGCTTTTTGCTATAATAAAATTCTATTAAAAGTAAGGGATTTATAGCTTATGCATTTTTAGAGTTATTATACTATGTACTTATTAATGTGATTATATTTTACTTATGTGGTTATAGTCTGTTATGTATCTTGTGAGATACTTCCTTTACAAAACCTATATATAGCCTTCATTTATGGGGGAGATTGCTTTACTCGGACTAGAGAGGCTAGTATTAAATTGCTAGGCCCTATCTAGTTGCTCCCTGTATAGTGCTCATAAATAAATCTGTTCAATACCTAGCTTATTTTTACTATTTTATCTGAATTTAATCATGAATTGTCTTAAGTTAAGCAATTCAATTTTTCCTAAGTAGTTTTATTTGCTTTTTTATTAAATCTAATACAAGCGACATATTTATACAAAATAACTTATTGATTTTGGAATAAAATTCCATAAAGTGTTGACATTGTCATATATTCATGTTACTATAAGTTTAATAAAGTATCTGATGTTTTGAAGGGGGTTGTAAACAATGTGGGCACCATTCTGTGATGTTTATTCACCAAATGCTGAAGAAAATAATGAAAATGTTTCTAATAAAGAGAACGAGGTTAAATGTGAAGAATAATAAATAGAATCACCTATGATAGATTGAGTCATAGGTGATTTCTTTTACCTTCGTATACAGTCTTTTCTATATGTAGTCTCTCTTTTCGCTCTATCTTCTTTTGCCTGTTGCTCAACCTGTCTTTCCGACCACTTATTAAATAAATCAATTATATTAGTATAATATTGATCCTTTCCACTAAGGTTATTTTCGGCTATTTTAAAATACAGGAGTTTAATAGTTGATAAAAAAGTCTGATGTAGAGATTGATAAACTGTTTTCTCGTCAGCTATTCCACTATTAAAATTCATACAAAAATACTCCAATATATTTAAGGTATCCCATATGATTGAATTAAATTCAACCATATGCTTGTCTTTTAGCTGTGACTCTATATTATCCTTATCGAATATAATTTTTGCAAGCTCCCGCATGCTACTCATTTTTTTGTCTGTTTCATCCACTGCTATTTCTTCATATGCCGTTGAATTACCAAAAAATGTATTGCTAACATCTAATATCAAGTTGTATATATTTTCTTTGCTAAAAAATTCATTAGCCTTTTGTGGATTTATTATCTCTCCAGATTCTTTAAATATTGATATATCAATATTATTAATCTTTTCTTTTATTTTTTTTAATTTATCTTTTCCTAATAAATCCTCAAGCTCTTGAATATCAAAATACTTTAAATCAGTATATTTAATACCACTTATTAAATCTTCTATACCGCATTTTTTAAATACAATCGATATATACATTGCTTTACTTAGTATATTCTCATGATAAAATCTCGATAGTTCTATCGCTTTTTCTGTTTCAGCCTTATCATTCTTTACATTGTAATCCTTTTTAAACATAGCCGCCTGATACGCTACGAATATAAAAGACCCTATCCCTGCTATTTTATAGGCATTATCAATTAGATTATTGTAGTTTAAATTCATATTTCTTATTCCCCCTAAATATGCAACATTTAAACATTTTGAATCCGTCATAAAAACTTAATTATCCATATTTAATAATTTATTCATTTTTATTTTATCATAAAACCTCATACTTTGTCCATTTACAAACGAATTATTCAAAATATCTGCTTACTGTTATATATAATAGGCTTTTATTTATTTTTATTTTATAAACTTTACAAATTTTAAATTTTTACAATGTAGAAACTCCCTAGTAGTTAACCTAGGAATAAAATTACTGATCTGATAGTCCAGGAGTACTAGGGTCAATTATAATTCCTAGCATAGTAAGTAACCCTAATATCATATTCACCGTTTGGTCGTAGTCATCTGGTACAGTAAATAGATTAAATGTCTTTCCCATGAGCGCTACAAATGCAGCTACAGCCAACCAAAACGCTTTATTTTACAGTCTTTTTTTAATATCCATATAATCATCTCCTCTATTTTAATATATCTGCATTTACAACATATGCTGTAGTACCTTGTGTTTTAAGTTTATTAGCAAAATTGTCTGCATCTTGCTTATTAGAGAATGCTCCAGTAATAACTCTATAGGATTTACTTTCTACTACTGCAGCTGGAGTTTGTACTGCTTGAACTGTTATTCCAGCAACAATAGCATTAGCCATGCTTTCTGCATTAAAGCCCGCCATATCTGAAGAACTATCTACAAAACATTGCTCTACAAGTAAGGCTGGCATATTAGTATTTTGTAACACATATAAACGCCCACCATCTCTCCCTTGTACCTTAACACCTCTGTTTGTATACCCTAAAGCTGCTATATTATTTACTATTCTAGTTCCTATATCTCTGCTTCTTTCCGAACCAATCCATACCTCTGTACCATGTCCACCACCAGCATTTGCATGAATTGAAACATATAAGTCAGCCCCCCAATAATTAGCTTTATTAACCCTCTGTGCAAGTGAATCAACTACACTATTACAACTTATTGGTGTTACATTTAATACTTCATGTCCTAAAGCTGGAAGCTTTGATATAACTCTTTTACCTGTGTTCATATTCATGCTATTTTCATTTCCTACATCTACAGCTCCACTGTCTGGTGGACAATTATGTCCAATATCTATTGCTATTTTCATAGTTTATTCCCCCTTTACCTCTTTTTTATTTCCTTCTTTTAATTGCATTAGCATGTCCTTTAATTTATCTGGCACTGGTAATCCTAGAGCAGTACTATTCTCTATTATAGATATACCCTCATTTGCTATATAAAAATAACATATTAATGTACGAAATACCCATGTGCCAGTATTAGAGAGCCTGTCTAAGCTAACTGCAACTATAAGAACTACAAAGATAACTGCTTTTCTTGCTAATCCTTTGAAACCTACATCTGAACTTAATTCTTTGTTTACAGCACCTCTTAAGAGTCCTGTTATATAGTCCAAAATCATAAAAGATATTAGAACTGCCAGAGCTGTGTCCCAAGCTCCAAATAGCCATGTCAAATAAGTTCCCATTCCTGCTATTACTGTATTAAACATTTCTTTTTTATCCATTACCATACCTCCATAATGTAAATTAAAAAGAGAGCCGTAAGCTCCCTTTATTTAGTATATTTAGTTTTTGCGATAACCTCGCTATAGTTTTCTATTGTGAAGCAATTGCAGTTAATATTTCTGTCTTTTCTGCCTCAGTGAGTTTAATATATTCTTGAATTATATCTTCTGCTGTTCTATTTTCTTGAGTCATTCTTGCTTTTATTGCATTAACAAATATTGTTTTCTTCCAAGTTGGCATACTTTACACCCCCGTCATATTAGCCATTGCTATTTCTAAAGATGATACTCTATCTTGTAATTCATCTTTTTGTAAATCAAAATATTCATACCATATTTCTTTTGTCTTGGGGTTAATATATCTATAATAACCTTTATCTACTGGAACTATTGGTTCAGTAGGTTCGTTATCTATAAGTATATTTTGTGCAATGATGTCTTCACTTACCCCATTTACTTCATCATAAGGAAAGTTATGTGTGCCTATTACTCTTGCCTTTTCTTCTGTTTCTTTTTTTATATACAATAAAATCATTTCAACACGCTCCCTTTTCTAATTAATAATTTTAAAAGTGCTTACCCCATATAGCTTCCTCACCGTTTTACCTGTAGTATAGCCGTACGCCACATATACGTTACTGTTATTATCTACATTTACACCTTTTGCGTTACCTACCTCAGTATTGCTCCATATCTCTACACCTACAGTATCTAATTTTCTAACAGTTTTGCTATTAGCACCACCACTATATGTTACATAACTATTCCCATTACTATCTACAGCTATGCCCGTCGCGTTAACGATTTCGCTATTACTCCAAATTTCTATACCAGTTGTAGCATTTAATTTCCTAACGATTTTTCCACTTGTAGCTTTATACGCTACATATACACCACCTAAGTTATCCACATCTATAGCACATGTGCCATAAACATCGCCATTACTCCAAATTTCAATGCCATTAGTACCATTTAATTTTCTTACATATTTTGCAGAACCACCTTGATAACTATGTGCTACATACACATCTCCATTACTGTCTACAGCTATACCTTGCACATTATAACCGGAACTATCGCTATTACCCCAAATTTCAACGCCTGTAGTACCATTTAATTTTACGACTGTCTTGCCACTTGTAGTATTGTAACCCACCAGTACATTTCCGTCTTTATCAATAGCTATGGCGGAAGCATGGTCACCAATTGTATTACTCCAAATTTCAATACCAGTATTTCCATTTAGTTTTCTAACTGTTTTTAAAGTAGCTGATAAATTATAAGCCACATATACATCTCCGTTGTTGTCTACAGCTACAGCGAAAGCCTGTTGTGTATCCGAATTACTCCAAATTTCTACACCTGTGGCACTGAATTTCCTAACTGTTTTCCCACTTGCATTAGCATAAGTTGCGTATACATTGCCTAATTTGTCTACAGCTATACCCTGAGCCACCCCTATATCGCTATTACTCCACACTTCAGTGCCTTTTGAAGTGACTAACGATATATTATTATCATTAATATTGTCATTTATTTTATATTTAAGATTCGATATTGCAATAGCTAAATCTGTACCACTGGTGTTATTATTTACATTTCCACCTCTGCTATTAATAGCATTTATTATATCAGCTTTTGCATTTATACCTTCCATGTTTTGGAGTGATGTTATTATATCACTTAATTTTGCTGTACTATCTAAAGACATTTAATCACCTCCCTATTCCATAGCTATCCATGTATAATTAGCACTTGATACTTGTGGGGTAAATGAAAAGCCGTCACTTGTAAATCCATAGAATGTATTAGATGTTGTTAAATGTGATACTGCATTTAATGAATATCCGAAGCCTAGTGTTGTGACTGGATTATAACTAAAGTTATTATACATAATAACCGTATCTGAATTTGAAGCAGCACCATCTATTCTATATATAGCAACAACGCTAGGTGTAAATGGTATTCCTGTTACAGTATATTTTGTGGATGCAGTTGGGTTAGAAATATTTCCAGTTTTTATTTTTTTTACACTTGCACTTGATATAGCATTTATAACATCTATCCATGCACTAGCACTTGTTAAATTACTTCCTGTTTTAGTATTTAAAGCATTAGCAATATTAGTTTTAATTGTAGATTGATTTGTATCTGCATTATTTACTATATCTATTAATGCTTGTTTTTGTGTAGCTGATATTCCTCTATTCCGTAAGGTAAAAAAAGTCGCATCAGCTACCACCTCCACAAACCCTTTTTCTAATTGAGTAATTGCAGTGCCGCCAATATCTTGCAAAGGTTTTGAAGTTGTACCTCCATCTGTAGATATTGTTATAGCTCCACCTGTTAAATCAGCATCTAATTTGAAAAATAATCTATTGGTATTCGAAAGTTTGTTTATCCTAATTTGTGTACCCACTATATTAGGTACTTGATACATATAATCAGCCAAATGTTCATCTATCGTATTATTTAGATTTTCTAATGTAGTTCCATCATCTGTCTTTATATCAGATGCCTTTAATGTTATATTTCCTGTTTTACCATTCACACTTTTAACAGGTATACTTATACTGCTTATCTGATTCTGTAAAGTTGTTATGTCTTTCTTGGTAGCTAGTACAACCGATGGATCTATTTTTAAGGTTATAGATGCAGTATTAGAGACTTCTAAAATCATTTTTATATATAAATCTTTTGCACTTCCATCTGCTAATACTGGCTTGTATGTTTCCGGGTATTTTCCTATTGCTATCATGTTTCCGGTATCATCGTATACCGCTGCTTCTCTAATCATAAATCCTCCATCAGATGAAGGTATAACTACCTCTATCACTATCCAGTTAGGATTATCAGCATCTACATATATGGAACTGATATTGCCACTCCAAACCTGATTTTTTAATGCAGTTGCACTTGCTACAGGATTATAATAAGCTCCGCCCCCATCACCCACCTTAAATTGTGTTAGATTTAGTTTTGTTCCAAGGGCATAGGAATTTGCTATTTTAGCTTGGCCTACTGTTGTTAATATAGTATAAAAGCTTTCTGCCATTAGCTCGCCTCCTTTGGATATATAATTGTTGTTTCAACAAATCTATTACTAGACCCTAAATTTATTTTTCCTGTACTTATAGTTTCTGTAGGACTCCATGGATAAACTGTAATTTCTTCACCAGAATTCATACATCCACCAAAAAATAGTGTTCCATTTGTTGTTAAGAAAATATTTATTACTTCAAGCCAACTACGTTTATTTTTGTAGGCATTAATTAGTTGTTCTAATAACACATAGTCAGCTTCACTAGCTCCTCTATTGGTAGCTTCAACATTAACTTTAAAATAATAAGGATTGCCTCCATATTCAAACCACTCTGTAACCCAGGTACGTCCAAATACAACTTTTGAAGCTTCTTCTACTGCTGATGGAGTACCTTTTATTCTATGCCATCTTAAAGAGTTTTTAACTACTTGCCTTTTGATATTTAAATCTAAGGATGAGTTGTAAAAATCAACATGCATTTGATATGCTAATTCATCTATTGCAGCATCATCTAACTCATTTATCCTAGAATAAATCAACACACATTTTGCTTCTGAACCTAACTGCTGAAACTTTGGTGTAAGTGAAGTACATATAGCTTTAGTAGTTGGGTCTTGCTTCATCTCAGTAGTTTGCAACGCTAATAAATCTACATTCTGCAAATTCATTACTCTAAACCTCCATAAGTTACTGTAATCGTCCCAACTTTAGCTACTTCTGTTTCATCTAATGTTATGTTTGCTGGTGAATTAAGTTCAATTCTTCTTACTACTGTATAAGATTTTCCACCTGTCGTTGTATATGATGCTGAATTTTGAATCATATACTTCAGTTCATCTTGCTTTATTGATCTACCAAGTTTTAATTGCATCCAATTTATATAATCTCTTATAGCTCCAGTGCTACAATCTAAATTATCTCCTTCAATAGCCCTTCTATAGGTTAGTTCTTCAGAAGAATGTTCCTGGTCTAGATAGTAAGTAAGATTTATATCATAATTAACTATAGTAGGTGCTGCTACTTGTACATTATCAGTAAGTGGTCTTCTATCCTTTTGACTACATTGAGCAAGTACTTTGTCTAGTATATCTTGTGTAGGCAATACACCATTTTCCATTAATACTACTATTTTTACAACTCCCGGTGATGGTGATGTAGTTGAAACATCGGAGATATTTGCATTAGCTGATTTTGCAAAATATTGATATGCTCCCTCTGGTCCTGCTGTTGAAGTTGCTTCTGGTGCTTCTCTTATTCTTTCTCTATATCCACTCCATACATTTACTCCATCGTCATCTGCCTCTTCATCTGCACCCCCAGTACTAGTATCAATATTCACAACACTTGTAACATATGGAATAGGGTCTACTAGTGTTTTTATTTGTCCTGCTACAAAACTATTATATTTTTCTCCTGCCTCTGTAGCATAAGCTAAAACATCGATATATAGAGAACCTGCCGGAATCACGGCATCTTTAGAACATGCAAAATAAAAAGTACCATCTGGCGTTCCTCTTGTGCCTGATGGTACTGGTACATCTTGACTCTGTACAGCTGACAAAGTAAATCTAAAAGTTGTATGCGCCTTTGTTGCTGCAAGCCTAGGAGTATTCCACCACTCGCCTAATGCATCCAACTGATCTCCTTTAGCATATCTGAGTAAATTTTGCTTTGCAGTTTCATTTATATCATTTTTTAATCCTACTACAACCTGTGTTTCCTGTTCTAAGAAGATACGTCTTTCATCCCCAGGGTACAAGGTTTCTCCAAGGGTTGTTTCAAAACCATTTATCAATTCTGTATTTATTTTTTGTGCATCTACTTCAACAAAACTTATATCACTCATATATCCACCACCACCTTGAATTGCATATTGCCATTATCATCAATTCCAATAGGCTGTACCTCTGTAACTTCTGCCCTTGGTTCATATTCTCCAACTACCCTAAAGACTTCAGAAACATAAAGTGCTGATAATACATCTTTAGGCTTATCTAATATTTCTGGATTAATACCTTTTTTACGACTGTAAGCAACTTCATACATCCATGTACTTATAAGATTAATTACATTTTGTAATATTCTTTCATCACCTTTTGCTGCCCAATTAAGATTAACGGGATTTGAAGTATCAATTGTATATTGCATGTTATCACCTCTAGTCTTCTATTAAAGACTCATACTCTGAATCTGAAAATGCTTCAATGCTCTTACCTTTAGCTTTACTTCCTGAAGACTTACTCTTTGTAGTCTTCTCTTTCTTAGCACCAGGCCTTACATATTCCTCAAATTTAAGACCTAATTCCATAGATAATATGTTGCCTGTATTATCAAAATTAGTGTTGTTATCAGATACTCCTACAAGTAACCAATTATACTGACTTAGTGGTCTCCCTCCAAGTATAAATGGATATGCTATACCAGCACTCAATATTGTTTTCCAATCCTCCCATTCATTACGAGGGTTAACACCAAAAGCTATATCTAATTTTATTTTAAAACTCATATCATCTAATCCAGTGCCTTTATTATATGTTGAAGGCTTAGTTCCTTCTGCATCTTGCTTTTCTGTTTCTAGTGTTGAATTATATTGAAAATCATCAAAAGTATATATTCTGTCTGAAGTAACTTGAAATACTTTAGATGCAAATGTTGCTATTGCCATATCTCATCACCTTCTCTATATTTAGCTATTATTAATCCATCGCTGCTGTTATCTGAAAAGAAAGCTACAACAACATTATCCCCAACCTCTAAACCTCCTACGTGTGTAGCTAATTTAAGAAACGCAGATACTCTATTATCTCTCTCTTTAAATGTAACACGTGCTCTTATTGGCTCAATTTTTATGTCTGATACAATTCCTCTTAAAAGCATTAATACCCCTCCAAAGGTCTTCTACATCTTATAAAAGTTTTACCATCTATAAACCTATGAACTACCTGTTCACAAAAATATTTACCATCAGCAAGTCCTACACCATTTATATTAATATTGCTAGTTGCAGCAAGTGTGGTATCTAATTTTATTGTAAATTTACCTGTATTCTCATATTTATTTTTTAGCCTGAGTAAGTTTTTAGAATATCTATCTCCCTCAGCCTGTGATCCTAAATAGATATCATTATATTTCAACATTGCGCCGCTTGGACCATTACCCGACTTGAATATGGAAGTAGTATTATTACTAGTTATCTTACAAGCGCTATAAATACCCGTGGCTTTGCTTATGAATTTATAATATCCATCGAATTGGCTTATATCTATTGTCTTTACCGAAGTCAATTTTTCCATGTAGACTTCACTATATATATTTACTGTGTTGCTGGTAATCTTCAATAAATACCCCTCAAGTAAGCATCTCCATAGTAGAAAACTAAAGTCTGCTTGCTCGTATTGGTCAACTCTATCATATAGAAAATTTTCTACCCCATAAGTTTGAAATTTAAAGCCATATCTTGTAGTTAATTGAGTTGCAAATTCTAAGAATCTTACTGCCTCCCAAGGTTGAGTATGCTGCTCCTTAGCCTGTTGAGGAATAGGAAGGGCACGTATAATAAACATGCCCCTTTGTTGTTCCAATTCATCCACATACATGATTCCGCTTTTAAATCCATCTTGGATAACTTGCACTTTGTGGTTTTTCTCTGGCTTCCATTTGCTCCATAGCTTCTTAGGATCATCAAACCATATTTCTAAACTATCAAGCTCAGCTCCAGCATTATCTGTTAAATCTGCTTTGTGAATTTCAACATCCTTACTAATATCTACACCCTCATAAATCAAATACATAGAATCACCTCTTCCAAGGTGGCAAAACAACTGCTGCTTGCCTACTTATTATAGGTATTTTTAGATTGACTCCTGAGTCAAATGTTAGTATATCTGCATATTGAGGATTGGCCTGAATAATTATAGTAGACATAAATTCACTTTCATAAGCTCTTAATGCAAGCATATCAAATGTATCGCCTTGAGTTGTTGTATAATCTATATAACTATTAGCCATATTCCACCCTCTCCTTACCACTTAAGAATGTTTCCACTACTTCCTCTATAGCATTTTTTACTGCTTCCTTAATTCTTGAATCTATATCCTCTTTGCTACTTTTAGCCTCGTTAATTATTACATTAACATTTACATCAGGCATTTTAAAATTCTGTTGAGATTGAATCATCTGTGAGCCATTAATTTCTGAAAGACTGCCAGGGGTATATGTGTTTGTGTGTTCTTTGTTTAATGATGAAAGGCTTCCTGGTTTATATCCTTTATTTTGCACTCCAAGTATTTGAGCTGTCCTTCTAAGAAGTTCAAAACTTCTTGGGCTTCTATTTAGTGGAATAGCCATTTCTGGACCAGCTTCACCAAATATCGCAGGCTTTGTTGCAATACCTCCAAGTGCTTTTTTCTCCATAAGGGCTGTTGCTTTGTCTCTATCGGTTTTAGGATATGATGCTGATTGCTCAGAAAGAGTAGGTAACTTAAGTCCTGTTAACTTATTGAATTTCTCAACAAGTGAATCTATTTTTTTTACACACCAGTTAACACCCTCATCGAATACATTTCTGATAGCTGTCCATGTTTTTGATAAGCTAGCAGATACTGTGTCCCAATTTTTATATAAGGCAACGCCTGCAGTAATTGCAAGTCCTACTAATGTTATAATGACTCCAATTTGATTAGCTTTCATAGCATCATTGAAGACCAGTTGCGCTACAGTGGCTAACTTCATTCCATTTTGAAGATTAAACAACACTAGTCGACCATAAGTCCATGCCTTAGATAACGACTCTATTATTAAGCCAGCTTTCTCAGCTATAGCTAATCTTATTAAGTTACCCTCATATACTGCAACTGCTCCTGCGATACCCAGCACTATTGGTTCTATCAGCGACCAATGATCATTTATAAAATTATATAAATCAGTTGCACCTTTAGTTAGATCTGTTATAGTCCCGGTAACAGCTGGTACTCCTGTTTTAAATAGCCACTCTATTGTTGGTTCCGCGGTTTCAAAACCTCGACTTAATTTATCTCCAAGGTCTAGTGCAGCGCTTCCTAAGTTGTTAAGCAAGGGCTGATTGTCTTGTATAGTTTTAGATATACTTTTAAATACCCTGGAACCAACAGAATAAATCCGCATAAAGGGCGCAGTAACTTTGCTAGAAACTGAATTCAGCTTTCCAGATGAGATGCTTTTAATAAAATTATTTGTAACCTGAGCTACCTTTGTTAATGCTGGTAGTGCTTTAGTCATAACCTTTGCACTTAATTGCTCAAAATTTACCTTTAAAAGTCTAACTTGGTTAGCGAAACTTGCTTGAGTTCTTGCAAAATCTCCTTGTGCATCTTTAGATACATGCATTAAGTAACTATACCTTAAGGCAGTTTGCCCTGCTTGATCCATGTGTTGGTACGACTGTTTTAGTCCTTTACTTAACGCATATGCCTCTAAATTGGCTACACTCATGTTAATTCCAATTTGCTTTAGTGGTTCTGTCTCTCCAGATATCCCGGCCCGAATTTTTTCAAAAGCCTCTTCTGGATTTAGATTATGAAAACTAGCAAAATCACCTGCTAACCCTGTAAGTTTTTCAGACATTGTTACTAATCTATCTCCAGTAACTCCACTGCTTTTCATCATAGCCCCGAGTGTACCATTGAACTGCTTAGCCTGTAACTCAGATAGCCCAAAAGAATCTGTAGCCTTTTGTGACCACTCATTTATTTTGCTTGCACTCTGACCAAATGTAACATCAACAACGTTTTGCACTTCTGTTAAATTCGATGCAAGTTTTACGCCATTTTTTCCCGCTTCCATCATACCATAAGCTAATTTTGTTACTCCTGAGTATGCTAAGTTTCCTACAAATACACCTTTTGCTATAGTTCCAACTTTGCTCAGAGATGATGTTGACTTTTTAGTGTCTTGAGCAACCTTCTGACTCATTTTGGAAGCTTTCATCATAGCTGACTGGAGAGAAGGATCTACTTTACCAGCTAAGGTAATTAAGGCTCGTAATTCTTTACTACTTGCCATGTCCCCTCCCTCCCTCTTTTTCTAGCTTTTTACTTAAATCGCAAAGGTCGTTGTAGTATTCAATAAATTCACCTACTGGCATCCTCATATAAGGCGTATATGCCGTTTTGGTGAATAATCCTATCTCTATTGCTGCTCGTCTGAAGTCTCTTCTTCTCCATCCTCCGCAGCTAGTATAAAATTTCTTGCTAACTTTTTTGCTTTTACAGCATCAGTTCCAGAAAGTCTCATGTAATCAGATATATCATTTGAAGAATTAGCCTTTACTGCTGCTGCCGCAAATAAATAAGAGTGCCAAGTATAATTAAATTCCTCCATTTGTACTGATATTTGTTGTTTTTGCAGCATCCTTTTTTCAGCTGCACCCATATCATCTGGAGTTAAAGTTTCAAAGTCATAAGTAACTTCTTTTACTTCCTCACCATTTATTTTTATAGGGTTTTTTAATTTTAATATTTCTGCCATTTCTCTTTCCTCCTCAAATTAAAAGACAGCCCTTAATTAAGAGCTGCCCTGATTTTTTCCATATAATCTACTCCATTTACTTTGTAAATGAAGTTTACCTTATCTATTAACAATATTTCTTCTCCAGCAATTACAATTCTATAACGAAGTACCTCATATTCTATTGAGCCGTCCATTGTTCCATTAATCTCTACTTTTCCAGGATCATTTTTCTTAAATACTCCTGTTACAAAAATTTTTGTGCCCTCAGGAATCATTTC
The DNA here is from genome assembly GCF_056135525.1 of Clostridium sp. CS1-1. NCBI lineage: Bacteria > Bacillati > Bacillota > Clostridia > Eubacteriales > Clostridiaceae > Clostridium > Clostridium sp. CS1-1. The sequence continues at coordinate 3,354,339 of NZ_CM148680.1, forward strand.
ACCATTGTCTGTCTTAGTATCTTTTACAAATCTAAGTTCTATATTATGGACTCCTGGTGCTGCACAACTTAAGTTAGTTTTATTCATTGACCTCATACTTGCACTAAAGGTCATGGCATTTAACTGAGCACTGGAAGGCATATCTAATGTACCAAGTATTCCAGCGCCTTTAACTTCTGTAGTTCCATTTTCAATACTAGGAAGCTGGCAAGAAACCGTATCTTCTACCTCTGTTCCATTATCAAAGTATTTATGTGCTACTATTGCGCCACTTATCATGCTTGCTCACCTCCAAATAGTGCATCTATCCCTTTTGTAGTATACATTAATTTGGCATTGATAGATTTTCCTGGTGGTGTTGTAGTTGTGGCGATATCAAAATCAAAATCTCCCTCTACAATGTCACTTACAGGATTGCTTGTTTCATTAAATTGTACTTTTCCATATAGCAAAGCTCCACGACTAATAAAACCATCAAGTCGCTCTTGATAGTCGTTGAGTATTGTATCTATTCTCGACCTATTCATTGGTTTATCTACTTGCATTCCATACCTCTGTTGAAAATCATTCAGCATGTAGTATAGCATTCTAACATTACAATCGAATTTGTCTCTTGGGTCCATGTCTTTACCATCTTCATATTCACCTGTATGTGGTCCCCAAAGTACCCATCTTCCACCCCAATATGTTGCAGTTTTAATACCTTTAGAGTTTAAATCATTCGCTTGAAGCTGATCAAATTCTATTGTCTTTCCATCAGCTAGACATAACCCTGTAATATCTATTGGTTTGTTTGATGGTGTTTCATATGGAATGTTATCATTTGCAAAATCTACTTGCTGCATTGTAACTGTCGTTAACGTAGACAAGTGAAATTTTCTATCTACATTCTTAGCCATTGGCCAACATGGAGTTTCACCGGCTCCAATATATGCTTTTTCAGATTTCCATGTTTTTGCCTTTTCTATAGTATCTGCATTAGTGTCTGCAACTAAATTACTGTTTACCCAAGCATACCAATGTCCATTTATTTTTTGTTGTGCTGCTTTAAGAGCTGCATCAACTTCTTGCATGTGACTCCACCCTGGAGCATCTAGAATTGTAGGTACCGCATTATACCTTTGATATACTAAGTCAACAACAGATATACCTGTTCTAACTCCTGAAGTATCTACACCTCCGATTACTTCAGCTTTAGTTACTTTCGTTAAGTCAACCTCATTATATTTAATTGCTATTTCTCCAGTTAAATCTCCTGCTAAGTCTTTTACTAAAACTTTTGAACCATCTGCAGTATATGCAACTGAAAAATCAGTTCCTAGTACTTTATCGGTAATACTTATAGTCTTTAAAATAACTTTGTCACTGTTTATATAGTATTGTTTATTAGTGAATGTAGCTGTATCTGTCTTTTCTGCACTCTTCATAGTATCTGGATCAAGCACATTTACAAGAATTATAGGACCAATTGCTTGTATTTGATTCTTAAAATGTGCATATATAGGTTCACATAAATCGAAGTCTTTCCAGTTGCTATCATTGTAACCTACTTTAGTTACTGCATCTGGATAAGTCTGTACTAAAATAGGCTTATTTACCTTTCCACTGTAATCTAATAACTGATGCACTGGCGCAATTCCAAAATACACTGGAAGAGTACTTATACCTTTTGCCGCCACTAAGTCCTGTGTAGGCATTAAATCACCATAGGCTCCATGTCTGTACATTAAAACACCTCTCTATTATAAATATTGTTCATATACACTAGGAATATATTTTCCTGGCTCTGTTCTTGCTCTAAAAGTAATCCACCCATACCAGTAAGGATGAGGTGGATCTTGATACATACCCCATTTCAAGGGAAGCTCAACCGTTGTTTTTTCTTCTATAATTCTTCTAGTCCTCAGTTCATGTTTAACTTTCTCTATAAAATTCAATAAATCTCTATAACCCTCAAAGTTAGGAGTTATGTTTCCTGCCTCATCTTTATAGCCTGGATTCCATACAACAAATGTTAGCCTTATGTTTAGTCCTGCATCTATTCCATTGTCCTCACCATCATCGTGTCCAACAATTATACAAGGCATAACAACAGCTAAACCTTCTGGAATCATCCCATTAGGAGGAATCCAACCAATATGGACTGCAGGATTTACTAAGTTATAGTCTAAAACATTTTTATCATTAGGCTTTTTGAGTTTTACTTGAGATGTTACATTCTCTTGGAGAAATTTTTGTAATGCTTCTAATAAAATAATATCAGTCATTACTTACCACCTATCCTATTGCTCATCGAAGTCATTTGCCTTATAATTTCATGTTCAAGTCTTTCTTCAAACTTTTGGGCCACAGCATCTTGAATTTGTGAGCCAACATTTTCATTTGTTATCATCTGTGGAATTGATAATGTTCTTATTGGTGCAATAGGCAGTCTCGATTTACCAAGTCTTTTAAATACATTATAAGGTGTTTTATCTTCAGACTTTGCACCAGTTGTAGCCACAAAACCTACCTTAGATAATACTTTTCCTTTTGATTTTTTGATAGTAACCATAACTGCATTTTGAAAAACACTCTTTCCACCTCTTTTTGGTGTTTTAGGCGTATATGGAAAGTGGGCAAAACTTAATGTGTGTCCTACCGATGTTATACTAGCTGACAAATCAGTTTTTGATGGTTTCTTTATTCCGCCTTTAAATGTTTCTTTAACTTCAGAGGATTTTACAGCATAAGCCTTTGTTACGAACTGAGCTGCCTTGGTTATCGCATGATCTATGGTTCTATTTATTGCTAATCGAGTGGCTTCCCCCACTTCTTTCTCAAATCCTTTAAGCTCCATACATAATCTATCAATTTGTTTTGTATCAACAGATATATTATTCGCCACTCTACTCACCTCGATTTTGATGAAGTATTATTTCATACATTCCATTGTCTTCTCTAGCACTAAAAACATACATCATACGCCCATCAAATATCTGCTGTGCATTCTCCTCTGGTAGTTCCCCAAAATCTAAAGCGTTAACAAAGTATAGTACCTCGCCAACGCTTATTCCATCAAACTCTTTTTTTGAACGTTCTATTAATCTATCATTATCTATGATAGCCTTTAATGTACGATTACCTATTTGGTGATACTCTGCAAACTCATCATCATTGAAAAAAGTTTCGAGGTCTTTTTCAACAAAATCTTTGAATACCAATTATTTCACCTTGCTTGTTTTAATGTATTCGTCAGGATTAAGAACCAAGCTATTAGGATCTATTGTCTCAGTTTCACTATTTTCATTTTTTGAAGCTATATCCTCAACATTTTTTTTAACTTCTTCGGTACTATCCTCAACGTTTTCCACTTCTGAGCCTTTAACTGCATATTCCACAATTCCATCAGCAACAAGAATGGACTCTTCTTCCTTAGAGAGTCCATCTATAATATCACCAACTTCATAAGCTTTTTTCCCATCAAACACTTTATTTTTCGTAACTCTAACGGTCATTTCGTTCACCTATCCTTTCTTAATAAACAACAGCAACATACCAGTCATCAACATCTTCTGGAACTGGTAATGGTCTAGAAGTAATTTTTATCATCTTGACTTCATTTTCTTCATCAGCCCATTGTTTTGGAACTCTTTCACCTTCATAAGTATAAAACTCACCTTTTTCCATCTGAGTAACAGCTCCATAGATTCTCTTTGCCATACCTGGTCTTCCAAGTATTAGAGTTTTAGTTGGCATCATTGGCTGCTCAACACCAGCATCATCTACATACCACTCATCATAAGTATATAAATCAAGGCCTAAAGATACAATTCTACCTATGAATGTTACCGCCTCATTTACAATTGTAGGTGTAATATCTCCAACTTTAATTTTATTTTTATCGAACATAGCCTGTACATTTGCATCACCTATAAATAAGTCTGCTACATCAGAAGCCATTATGCACACTGTCGGTGCTTTACCTGTCTTTTTAATAACCGAGAGTCTCCATCTCTTAAGGTCTGCAAGTTTATTTGATGTCGCTTGATCCCACTTAGCAGTGCTAATTAATGTTTCTTTGTTAGTAAAATTGTAATCAACTTCTTGGTCTATAGTATTGCTGTCTTTATCATCAACAAATCCTTTCATAACGCACTTACCATTTATAATAATCTCACGGCACATCCATTCTTCTCTTCTTGAAATTGTTTCATCAAGTTCAGAAAGGTCTGTTCCAAGAAGTGCAGCTGCTCTTTCCTCTGGAGTTCTTGTACTATAAACATTCTCTCCCATAGCTCTAGTTGAGATGTCATCTTTAGTTAAAACTCTCTGTGGAGCTATCTTAGGGGGAGTATAGCTTCTAGTAGTAAAGCCCTGTCTATCCATTGTAATCCCGCCAACTCTAGGTGCAACAAATGGGGCCATTTTTCTTTTACCTTTTCTAAAATCAACATCTATAGCCTCTGTTGGGTATGTTTCTACCCTGTTAAAAAATGTATCCATGAAAAATGTATTAACTGGTAGCATCTTATCAACAGCTGCCATCATAGTTCTAGTTGAATAAATATTAAATGCCATTATCAATCAATCCTCCTCTTAATATGCAATGTTATCTTTAAGTAATATTCCGTAAATTCTAAGGTTGTCCTCATGGTCTGCAACAGTATTTCCTGCTGCAAATATTAATGCATCTCGATTAAATTGCCCAGATTGATAGCATTGCGCAACTACATCACCTGTAGTTGTATCTATTGTATCTGCTAGAATAAATTTCGCAATTTGTGAACCATCAACTGAAGCCTTTGCAACAAGTTTTCCTTTCCCTCCAGTAGTTATAATTCCCAAGACGCTTCCTCTGGCTAGCACACCCTGACCCGTTAGGACTGTTACAGCTTTCAAACTCATATCTACTTCACTACCAGCAATTAAGTTATCTGGTGTTGATGTTCCTATTACATTGTAATTCTCTTGCATTATTTACCCCTCCTTCTATTTGCCCCAGCTGAAATCATATCTATGGCTTTATTTTCTGTTGCTATCTTTTCTTCTTCCTTTTGAGCTTCTAATGGAGCTGCTTCAATTTCTTTAGTTCCGGATGCTGCAGCATCATCCTTAAGATTTTCTAAATATACTTTTCCTTTTCCATCGTCAGCCTGCATTGCTTGAAAAGCCAAGTCCTTTGCATCAATCGGCTCTTCGAACTTTGCTTTGTTAACTAAAGCTGGATCAATCCTATTAGCTATTTTTTCTATGTCTTGTATCCTACTCCTTTCATTTTTTATAGCTTCTGCCACTGCTTCATCTACTGCAGTTTTTTCAACTTGATTTACAAGGTCCGGATAATTTTTCTTAAGGTCTTCTACATTTTTAATTTCCATTTCTTCTGTTACCTCCTGCTTACTTTCTGTTTGATTTGTTTTGGGTAGATTATTTTCAAGAATATTACTTACTAGTCCTTCTAGCTGTTTGTCACTCTTGAAAATATTTAAAATTTTATCCAAAAAAGAAAATGAATTAGATTCATTAGTATCCAATTCATTCTTTATATTTGGTCTAGTCTTAATATTTGATAAGTCATGACTTAAGCCATTAACAATCAAAATATTTCCGTTCAATACAGGTTTTTGATTTTGAGTCTTCGAATCAGATTCAAGTTTATCAGCAAAACCTTCCCTAACAGCATCTTCTCCTGTCATCCATGTCTCTTCATCCATCAGTTTGGATATTACTGCCTTGTCTTTCCCAGTCTTTTCTGCATATGCATTTACAATTCCATCTTTAATAACACTTAACACTCCAACCATTTTTGAAAAATCCTTTGCTTCACCACTTGCGGAAGCTGCTGGGTTGTGAATCATTATATAATCCGAAGGATGAACTATTATTTCATCAGCACCTGTCGCAATTACAGAAGCTGCTGATGCTGCTAACCCTTCAATTCTTGCGGTAACATATGCCTTATGATCCTTAAGCATTGCTCTTATAGCATGGCCAGTGAAAACATCACCACCACCTGAATTAATTTTTACAGTTAAATTTGAAATATCTCCAAGATTTTTTAAAGATTGAGCGAATTTTTTTGAAGAAACTGAGTCACCAAACCAAGACTCACCGATATCTCCGTATATTGTCAGTTCTCCTTCAGAATTTGATATGTTTTTAAAATTCCAAAACTGTTTATTCATTGTTATTACCTCCTTTCGGGTCTGATTGTATTACTTGTACTGGCAGTTGAGCTTCACTCAATAATTGATTTTCTCTCTTTATTTGAATGATGTTTTCATCCCAGTTACCACCAGTAAGTTCGATTGTTTCTTTCTCTCTAGTTGAATATCCCTCTGCAACTCTTAAATTAGCTGCAGTAACCTCTTTTACTGGGTCAATTTGTCCTGGTGCAGGACCATTCCAATTTGCTTTGCACCATGCTTTTTTAACAGATGGGTCATTAAAGTATCCTGGTGCTTTAATTCTTCCAAGTGCTACTGCCTCTGATAAAAACAATTCATAAACAGGTTGGCAAAAATCATTTGCAAACCATGTTCTTCTCATTTTAAAAGCTTTCCAGGCTTCAAGTAACGCCGCTCTACTAGCTGAATATGAAGCAGTAAATGATTTAATAAGCAATTCAATTGGTATTTCAAGTGCCGCCCCTATATGTTTTGACATTGCTGTTACAAATGGATCAAACCCAGAGGATGGTCTTGTTGGATCCCCAAAAACAACATCTTCATTTGGCCCTAATACATTAATTGTTCCAGCTCCCAACTCGTAAGAATTTGCATCAGTCTCAATTTGTTCCTCTGCAGGTATTATACTTGCAATTGGCATCTCATTTTTAGGAGTTTCCACTTTTATAAATGCAGTAAAAAAAGACTGCACTACTGCAGCCATCAATTCGGCTTCTGTATATCTTGTTATCTGTTTCAGTGTTTCTATAACAGGTGCTAAATAAGGAACTCCTCTATACTGTTCACACCTTTCAGATTCCATTAAGTGTAAGATATTCGGTTCTCCAGTTAGTGCTCCATAAGCCTCAACACGTTGCCACTTTTTCGTTTCGCTTTGCATATTACTATTTGGGTATTTATTGCAAATATAATAAGCAACCACAGCACCATCACTGTCAATTTCAACGCCATTATAAATACGGTTACCGTTTGAAGCTTTTGAAGCTGTTTGTTGAGCATCAATTGGCATGGTCGTATTAGGATTACATACTCTATCACCCTCAATTAAATGCAACCTTAAAGAATAAGGCATCCAAGCTGTCGGTTCAACGCGCTTAATAATCGAAAATCCATCCCCATTGACTAACCATGACATTAATGCCAACTGTTGAATTTCATAAAAATTATTTAATCTTTGGGTATCACACCATATCGATTCAGACCAAAGTTCAAATTCTCTTTCGGTATCTTTTTCCCATTTCTCGGCCTGTTCTTTTGTAATCCCTAAAAATTCATAGTCGATTTTGCATTTTAACTTTAATCCTGAACCAACTACATTAGTTCTTTGAGTTTTTATTGCAGATGTAGCTATCGGCGCTGACATATATAGACTTCTTGACCTTTGTCTTAACAAATCAAGATTAAAGTCAATATCTTCTTGAGGACTCTTACTACTTGAATCCCATCCTTTTAAAGATTTTTTTCTTCTGCTGGCACCACTCTCTGAGTACCCTGAGTTAGAAAATGTTCTCATGATACTAGATTGAGCTCTTGCAATTTCTATTTGTGCCTTTGCCTGTTCTATTCTTGCTTGAGCTTCCATTTGCCTGGCTTTTGATTCTGCGCTAATTGCTCTTTGTTTCGAATTCAAGTACTTCCCTCCTTCCTATAAATCTCTTGGAGTAATCCTATATGCCCTTCTACGTCCTTTTCCTTCAGACATTGATGTAAGCTCCTCAACTTGTTTCTCTAAGTTATCGATTTGGGTCCTAACCCACGCTAGATTTGCCCTTGTAAGAGATCTAGTTCCAATACTATATGATTGGCCCGATAGTATAGCTAATTCAGCATCATAATAAGCCGAAAGCCTTTCTTTCGCCTTTAATAATCTTTCATTGTTCATTACCTCACCCACTTTAATAAGTATCACTTCTCTTAATCACACCTCGACGCTTTTGAGGTTTTGCTACGTTTATTGGTTTTTTATCACTTATAACAATTTCACTAAATCTTTTTTCCAACTCTTCATAATTAGGTTTAAGAATTTCTTTAGCTGCTAGTGCATAATTTCTAGTATCTAGTGCTTCATTTCTTCCACCATCACTTATTTTTTTCCACACATAGCGTTTTACACCTTTAACCACTTGAAGCTCTTGCTTTTCAGAAAGAAGGCAGTGAAAATAGTTTTTATTATATCCTTTATTTTCATTTGAGGGAAAATGACAAAAACGTGGACCCTCATCTTTAACTTTAAGAGCTGACATTATAGTGGTTTTACCATCATCAACACCAAGAAGCACTAAAAGTGTATGTCCTTTTGTATTCCTTGTAAGCTTATCTATCAACGGTATACCAGCTCCACCACGGCCCTTTACTGCAAATATTCTTCTATGTTCATTTTTCTTGCAATATTCATAAACCTTTGATGTAAAATGTCCTCCTGAATCAATGAAAGTACAGTATATTTTAAGCCCTAATCCATTCTCAAATTTATAGATTTTATTAAGTTTATCATCTAGCATTTTCCATGTACTATCATCGTCCGGTTTTCCTATAATTACACCATACTCAATCCCCCAGGATTCATCTTCCTTACCCCATCCGACAACTTCATATTCAAGTCTATCGTCCTGAGTATCAACTCCGCAGGTAAGCAATAGAACTCCTTCTGGTAAGTCTGCTGTATACTCTTCTCTTCTACTAAGGAAATGTTCTTCATCCTCATTAGTCAATTTTTCTTTGTAAGGAAGACCAAATAAAGTATTTTCTACAACTTTTAGCTTTTCAGGGTCTTTTTTAGCTTGAAGTTTTTCTTGGATTATTGCTTCCCAAGTATAAAATGGAGAATAAAAAGCGTTCAGATGAAAGCTTCTAGTACCTCTAATATGGGGAGCTTCTGCAATCCATTCTCCGGGTTGCCTTTTCCAAGTCTGCTCTGTATTAATACAGCCACAGTTTGGACATGTAAATGTAATTTCTGATACTTCAACAACTTCAGGTGCAATCCATTTGTGTTTAAATTTCATCCCATAGTAGTTTAAGAACACATAGTCTCCACAATCAGGGCATTTCAAGCAATACTTCTCCCTAGTACCTTTATTGTATTCATCTTCAATTCTAGAAGCCCCCTGAACAGTAGGAGTTGAAACGTAAATTTTTTTACGATTCCAATACGTAATGGATCTCTTTTCTGCTAAAGCAATTGGATCTCCTTCAGTACCGGCACTTACAGGGAAACGGTCAATTTCATCACATAACAAAACTCTCATTGGTCTGGATGCTAAGTCACTTGGAGAATTTGCACCAACAACAACTATTAATCCACCAGGGAATTTTTTATGCAGTGTACTGTTCTCTCCATCTCTTGCTTTAGGATCAGCAACCCTTTCAGCAAGCTCTGGAGTATCTCTTATCATTGGTGCAAGTCTATCTTTAGACCAATCCTTCGCTATTGGGTCTTTGTTAGGTACAACTACCATAATAGTTGATGGATCTTGATGTATGTAATAACCAGCAATATTCAATTCAATTGCAGTTTTACCAAGCTGAGCACTCCACATCATTATAACTTTTTCAATTTCTGGGTCATTTACTGCATCCATAACTTCGCGCTGATATGCTGCTCTTTCTGTTCTCCATCTTCCAGGCTCTGCAGAGTCTTCAGCTGAGAGTATTCGATATTGATCTGCCCACTGACTTATGGTTAACCTTGGTGGAGGAGCCCAGGCTTTGTTGATTTTTTCAAAAAGCTTAAGAGTGTTCTTCCTACTCATTTTCCTCTTCACTTTCGTCCACCAATACAGATTTATTACTAAATAGCTCAGGATTATAATTTGCAAGCTCCTCAAGCGTCTCCTCAACAGCTTTTTGTAATATACTCTGTATTCTTGGAATATCTGTATACCCAATAACCATAGGGGCTGCCTTTGCTGGAATACCAAGAAGCTTGGTCTTTGCATTAGTAATCATATCGACCATTACATTCTCAACATCTTGTGCTCTATGCAGTTCACCTTTCATTACTTTAAACTGAAGATCTGCCTTTTCTCTTTTAACTTTTTCATGTAAAGCTCGTTCATTTTCATAGTCAACTTTTGCACCTTGCTTATTAGAATCCACTTCCGTTTTTTGACGTAAATAATTACAATATTGCTGTATTGTTTTTACAAGCTCATACTTGCCTCTTGACTTAGAATTTATTACACCTTCTTGAACTAGTTGACGTACTCTCCTATCTGTAATTCCAAGGATTGTTGCAAGTGTAATACTATTTACAATTGTAATATCTAAATCTTGATTCTTCGGCATATACAACCACCCTCTTCATAACATTTTTATAATTTAAAATAGGAAGGAAGTGCCCTATATTTTTTCGGTCACACTAGATGAAATCCGGGGTTCGCAAGCACCGTAGCATCCTTTAAACCCTTGGAAGAACCTACTCCTTCAATTCGACATTTATTGACATAACTATACAATTGACACACTACATTGATGATACATTATCTCTTCTCAACTACTTGTTTATCTTTCTTTTTATCTAATAAACCTTTAAGTGTTACTAGCATCTTGTATCCCTTTGTCATACCAATACTTATCTGTTGCACTTACTTCTCCTCCACAGTTAGTACACCTATATCTTTTATCAAACTTCTTATCTGTGTTGCATCTATAGAGAAGTCATGTCTGCTGCAACTATCTAATTTCTTATGGTTTTCTTTTATTTGAATCATTAATTCGTTTGGATCTATCTTCAACTTATCACCTCACTTGCTGCTAATTACTTTGTTTATTTTTGAAATGAGAAAAGAGCCCATGTGAGCTCTTTATTATTCTTATTCGTATTTTTTTATAATGTCTTCCTCTTTGTTTACTTCATCCATTAACTCTTTAATAATATCATCCTGGAGCGTATTGCAACATAGTAGCCCATTGATAGCATCCTCAAAGTCACCATATTCTAAATACTTGTTTAACCATATTTTCTCTACATTTTCTGTATTATACATACTTATCTTGCAAACAAATTTGCTTTCAATATCGTATACATAGAGATTGTTTTCATTTTTGTCATAACCTAATATTGGACCTCTAGTAGATAAGTATTTATATTTTGGATGTCTGAAATAGTATCGCTTACTATTTAAAAATTCTACAACTTCGCTCAATTTTTCTAAGTGTGTTCTAAATAGTTTAACTTTTCTTTCATTGATTTTATTTATAGTTGTTGTAAGTTCATTGATTTGGATTTGCTTTTCTTGTAGCTTATTTTTAACATCTTCGTTCATATTTGCGCCACCTCCCTTCCACATAATAACTTCTGTGTTAAAAGGAGGATTCCTTCTTTTGTCGAATTATATTCCTAACCATAATTGAATTAATACTATTGCTAACCCACCAATTAGTAGTAATGCTATTGCTGATTTATACTTGCTTTTAATAAATAAAAGTGAGGATAAAGTAAGTATAGTTAAATCAGCTCGACTCATGCTTTTCACAAACCAATATACTAATATGTTTTTCACCTTACTCTCCTTATAGCTCTACCTACTCTTTTGTAACTATCATGCTGCATCATCTTTTTAAAATCTACACATTCACTATCTTCTTTAAATTGCTTTAATTCTTCTATATATTTTTTATCTGAACTTATCCTTAATAAACTTTCTACTAACTTTGGATTTCTAGGAAGTTCTTTTCTGATAGCCAAATCTATAAGTAATCTTCCTTTTTCAATAGAATTGATATGTGTATGTGCTTCCTTGAAAGGTTTATTTATGTTTATTACTAAATAATCTTTGCCTACTGGAATTATTACATATTCATCTTTCTTATAGAGTTGATTCACTATCTTCACTTCCTTTTTCAAAATAAAAAAGCACCAGTATTTCTACCAGTGCTTATTTTATAATAAGGGATATTATAAGGTTGGGGACTATGGCGGAAGGTACAGGACTTGAACCTGTATAACCTATAAGGTTAAAGGATTAGCAATCCTTCGTGGCTACCAATTTCACCAACCCTCCATATTTAAAGGGGATTTTACTCCCCTAACTGTGCCACCAGTTTGTAGTCCCTGGTATGTAGTACAGTCTTTAATCCAATATTTTCATACTATCATTTTAACATGTTCAATATATCATTAAAACATCATCTTTTTATCATGCTTATATCAAATCTAATTTCATACCATCTATTCCAAATAAATTTATACTTAGTTCATTTATCATTTCATTTATCCACCTTCTAGCAGTTATTACACTGCAATTTAACTCCTCTGATACTTTTTCATATGTCATTTCCTCCATATAGAACATTTTTAAAGCTTCATATTTCTCTGGTGAACATAATTTATACTGCTTATTCTTAAGCGCTCCCATGGCCATATCAATATGAGCTATCATAATTAATGTTTTTGTCTTACTCTTCTTTATAGACAGAATATATAGTTCATCTCTCTCAACATCACCTAAATCTATAAGATCATTCTCTAGTTTAGTTACATCACTTATTGCATTTCTCACATGGCTTTTTAAATCATTATAGTGGTTTAATAACAACCTGGTATTATGAAACACTTTCTTCTTTTGCTCCTGTCTTTTCTCTTTATCATATTCTTTTATAGCTTCCTTTGTAGCCTTGCTTATCATTTCATCTATGTTTATATTATTACTCTTCATTATTGCTCGTCCCTCCTATTTTATTGTCCAAATTTCTTATTTAACCTACCCGCCTTTATATCTTCATATTCTTTCTCTGCTTCTTTGATATACTTCTCTAATTCAGGATTTTTCTCTATAGCTTTTTTAATTTCTTCAGCTGCATTTATCTTTCTGAATGGCATAATTACCTCCTAATTTTTATTCTCTCTGGATTTTCTAAGGTTTCATTTTCCTCTTTTGCCACCTTGCATAAAGCTAGTGTTATTACTGGAGTTATTATTATAAGAGTTATAAGCGTAACCATAAGTATTGTACCTAACATATCTCTTCCTCCATTCTCTCCACATAAATGTGATTTGGATATATTTCTATGTAAGCTCTCCCTACATATTTTTTCATTAGCTGAAGTCGTTCCTTAAAACTGCTATAGAAAATAACTTCAACAATTGTTAGCATCTTACTTTACCTCCCCAAGTTTCATTTGATTGTCGTTTGAGAATAGGATTTTAGTTCTATCCTCAAACTATAGTTGGATTATGACCTAACTTAAATATCTTTTAAACACATCATTGCCATCCTTAGCCACTTCAATTTGCCCATCTTTAATATAATGCTTTATTTGTTTATCTGTAAAATAATGTCCATCAACCGTTAACTTATCATGTTCCCATATAACAAATCTTTCAAAATCACAATCATATTGAACATCATATAAAACACCATCTTTATCTTTTATTTGAGTTAATCCGTTCATAATTTTATCCCCCCTTACATGTCGCATAATTTTCAATTACTTCACCTTAGACTTTCTTTCACTTATTTTTGAATATAAATCTACTATAATAATTCCAGTCCTTGTTAAATCAGCATCTTTTTGTATTAGCCTATATTGGTTTAATTTCAGTAGCTGTTTTCTAGATACAAGAATAAGATTATTAATATCTAAATTCTGTGGATTTCCATCACCAAATATGACAGCATGTCCTTCAGGAATTTGCCCGTTACTTTTTTCCCAAACCACCTGATGTTTTAATCTCCATTTGTTAGGTTCTTCAACCTTTACTTCTACATATCCATCTACGCTTATTCTCTCACTTCCCACTGGCCTATGGTTTTCTGGAGTATTCCCTTTCTTGAACCAAGTCTTTTCGCAACCTTTTGCACATATCCCCTTTTTATCTTTATTGAAAGGAATATGACCTTTATTAAATTGTCCTGTAAATCCTGTATTAATTTTGTATCTACCTATAGCTCCTTTAATCTGATTCATTGTGAGTTCTAAGTTAAACTTTTTATTCATAAGCTTTTGGATTTCCCTATAATGATGTCCTGGTGTTATTTCTTTTAAGTACTCCTTTTCTTCATCAGTCCATATATGAAGAACTGTATTCTTACTCCCTTTTTGCCTACCATTCATATTATTTACCTTCTAGCATAGTAGGTATTTCTGTATTTTCTCTACCCAATGTATCTGCCTGTATTTTTTTAGCTTGTAATACCAACGACCCATTTGCAATTATTTTTGATGCAACCTCATTCACTGCTTTTGCTCTATTTATTTCTTCAATAAGTGCTTCACCCTTTAAATCTTCGTCATTGAGTCTCTCTAACTGCATGAATAAATGGTTATTTAAGTCACCTAAAGTATTTTTCATAAATACTTACTCCTTCCTATATTCTCATTAAGTATTTTTTAACTCCGTTCTTAACCATGTGAGTAAACTTCTAAGTGTCTCAACTTCTAATCTTAAATTCTCCATAGCACTTATAGCAGTATAATAAGCACTTTCAGCTATGTCTCTTTGTAATCTTAATTCTGCTATTTTTTCATCGCCTCTTACTACGTCATGAATTAATGTTGCTGGAAACTTTTCAGCTTTAAGTTGTAATATCCTTCTAGCTTTAGCTATGCTATAGTTTTTCTTTGTTTGTGCTTTTTTTAACGCCAGTGTCTTTTGTTCTATATTCCCTTTAGTTAGTGCTAACTGTGCTACATTTAATTTTTCAATAATTTCTCCTGGTGACATTGCTACCTCCTATTTTGCACGTACAAGCTACTCTTAAATTCAAACAGCTTGTACGATACCTAGTATTTCTATTTATTTTTGCAATATTAAGCTTTCATCATTTCAAATACTTGCTTAATCTCATTTGCAAATTCATCTACTTGTCCTATATTTTCAAAGCATATTATGCTTCCCATTTCAGTTAACTCTACCCCATGCTCACAAGCTCTATATGTCCCATTTTCTCCTTTTAGAGTCATAGTAAGTACTTTTAACTTACCTGTATTAGTAATCTTTTCTGATGTTGAAACTTCCTCTGCTTTTTTAACTTCTTTCATCTCTTTTTCCTCCTCATGAAATATATATTCTATTGCTTCATTAACCTCTGGATCTTCTTCTTTCCTACTTTCTCTAACTTCCTGATATGCATTTACAACCATCGCCTTTGACATGTTAGGAAACTTGTATAATACAGCTTCTATAATATCCTTCCTACTCGCTCCAGCATCAATTGATGCATTTATTTCTTGTACTACTCCATCTTCTATTTTCTTCTTAGTCATTTCTATATTCCCACTCCTTTTTAGTTCCTGATCTAGTTTTACTGACTTTGTAAGTTCTTCTTTCGTGAAGTTTTCAGCAAGTTCGAAAATACTATCTATCTGATTACTACTTAATCCATGTTCATATAAAGATGCTGCAATCACCCTAAAGTAATTAACTTTTGCTATTTGCACCTTTTCATTTGACCTACCTTCAACTATTTGATCAATTACCTTTCTTTGATTAGGAGTAAACTTATTTATAATTTTTGTTGCATTTTGAACTTCTCTTGTTACAGCTCTATTCTCTGTTCTTGACACTCCTTCTCTCCTCCCAAAAACTTGTTTAAATCATATCTAAATCTTGTTCTTTTCCTCTCCCCAGGTATTTCAATTCCATTTTCAATGCACCACTGCACAGGTATTGATTTTCTTTCGGTTTCTTCTATAAACTTAGCTACATCTCTAGCCGACATTACATATGTTTTCTGTAAATCCCTAAAATTGAATATAAATCTAGGCCTTATATTGGGGTGGTTTATATTAGATAACTCTTTTAACTGATTCTGTCTTATGCAGCTTATAGGAATACTTACACCCTTGTGACTCTTAAGTTCTAAGATGAATAATTTATCTCTAGCCATTACCATAAAATCCGATATATTGCTTGGTGTAAATCTTGTATTTTCTCCACCTTGCCACGTCCCAGCACTATCTCTTAATCTATAAACCCAGCACCAATCTGGAATACTTTTCTTAAAGTCCTGTTCAAATGATTTTCCGGCATTTATCATTAGTAAAGTTTTCCTCCCATCTTTTCTCTAACTTCATCTTCTTTAAATCCCATACTGAAATACTTATCCTGAAGTTGCCTTTTTAGCTTTATATCAAGTTCATGACCATTCTTCCCATGAACGCCCGCATTTCCCTTATGGTGATTCCAACACAAATCTATGCAACTATCTATGGTTTCATATTTGTTTCTCTTGCCTTTCCCTTTTATAATGTGATGTACTTCGACCAGATAGTTTGATTGGCATAATTCACAAAATCCACCAGAACGTTTTTTTACTCCTTCATATACAGCTTTTTTCAATTGTCCCTCTTTCTGGACAAGTAGCAGTACTTTTACTACTTGTCCAATGTATTATAAAATTAATACTCTAGTACACTACTCTTGCAAAATTGCTTTAGAGCTATTTTAAGCCTATTCAATTTCATAAAATCTATTTGTGTTAGTAAGGCTTTTTCTTTCAATCCTGATATATATACGCTTAAATTTAATAGCCATCTACCTGTCTTTTATAGTTCACTTCATGTTTCTTTAAAAAAGCCTGCTCTACTTCTTCTGCTGCATGATCTAAAATAAAGTTTATTGCACATATACTAACAAATACTGCTTGCCACTCATCTTCCACTGCTGCTTCAAAGATTAAATTAAATACAGTATCAAGTTTTGGTGTAACTGCTCCATCTTCTATAAATTTCTTGTATTCTTCAAAACAAGCTGTTATAGATTCATCTAAATCATACTTACCTGTACCAAAATTCATAAGACTTAAACAGAAATGTATGCAATCTGCAGATTCATCAAGTATCCTTTCTTTACTTTCAGGTCCTTTATTACTCCAGTATTTAAAACACCTGGTTGCATTGGCTAATTCTGCAACTTCCACTAATAGCGCAAGCTTTCTACTCTCTAGCCACTTAGTATCGTATGGATCTCCTAGATTCTTTTTCTTAGCGATATATAAATCTAACTCCTTTTGCTTGTCCAACAATTCTCTAATATTCATTTACTTATTCCCCTTTCTTTTTTCCAATTCTGTTTTGGCCCATTCATTATGCTTCATGGACTGCTTAACTTTACCCTGTCTAGCAAACCTTACTTCTGCTTCAAGGTAGTTTATAATCATATAATCACAGCCTTTCCGGTAAAGAAATCCTCATACTTAAAACACTCAATATAATTATCTAGCTTCAATGCTATAAAGCTTCTATTCTTTTGCACTATCTTCCCATCTAGGACTTTATCTGGCACGCTTGGACCATCTGTTTTTACTGCAAGTTTAAGAGAATTTTTATCTCTTAATTCATGTCTAATATGTTCTAGTTCTAGTGTTTTCTTTCTAGCTTCAATTTCTAATATAGTTTCAGGACCAGGTCCATACTCAACTATTTGCTTTGATACTTGTGTCCTTACATAGTTTCCTGAACTCACTTCTTTTTTATTTATTAATTCCAGCTTCTTTCCTAGTCTTGAAATTGTTTCTTTGCTAACACCTATAATCTCTGCCATTTCCTTATTGCTCATGTCTTCCCAGTTGTTTATTATAAAGTGCTTATCTTCTTCAGTTACTGTTTTTCCTCTTCCCATAGATATCCCTCCCAAACCACTCTTCAAGCTGAATATTACTAATTTTAAAATCTTGTCCAACCTTTATAATTGATTCTTGAACTGTAATATGGCTATTTGAAAAATACGTTTCCACTACCTCATTTAAAAATTCCGTTCTAGTCACTAATATCTCCCCTAACAATTAAATTCAGCCTTTATAGCATCTTCATACTGTCTTTGTAAGCCTGTTGGATGCCTACACTCATCAAACATAGCATCAAGTCTTTTCTCTGCTTCTAAAAAGCTTATTTCTGCATTTATAGCTAGTGATGCTATAGTTCTTACCCTTTGATTCTCAGATTCTTGAAGTATTTTTAAAGTTTCCTTTGTCATTTTCCATATCCCCCATTTTTAAATTCTCAAATTTATTTAAGAGATTCTCTTGTAAGCGTGTTTTACATTTTCGTCACTTAATTGAGCATAAATTAAAGTAGTTTGTGGAGTTTCATGGCCCATTAAGTGTTGCAGTACAGTTATATCCATACCAGAGTTGAGGCTGTGTGTAGCAAATGTATGCCTCATTAAATGTGGAAAAATTGATTTATCAAATCCGGCCCTCATTGCTATGTTCTTAATTTCTCTCTAAATACTTCTTCCACCCATTCTGGCAAAAGGGAATTTACTAGCAGTAAACAATGCAGGACTATCTCCTTTTTTACCTTTTAAATAGTTTTGTAAAAGAATTTTAGTCTTTACATTAAAATATACTTTTCGCTCCTTGTTACCTTTTCCAATTACGTTCAAACTCATTTCATGCCAATCGATATCGCTTATATTGATGTTTACAAGTTCCGACAATCTGGTTCCAGATGATACAAGGAACTCTATCAATGCTTTTTCACGATTAGTTTTAGATGCTTGTCTTAACAATTCAGTTTCTTCGTCATTAAGAGCATTTCTTAATCTCTTAGGTTCCTTTGTCTGTTTAAGCTTTGCTGCTGGATTTTTAGGTATATATTCCTCGTTAAATAGCCAACTAAAGAAGCTCTTTAAGATAGATATTTGTCCATTTACACTGGTAGCTTTCATATTCTTACACCTTGCAGCTAAATACATCCTTAGATCCATAGTTGTTATCGCAGCTAACGGCTTAATTAAATGAGTTGCAAATATTAATAGCTGATAATTATAGTTTTGCAATGTTCTTGGACTTAATCCATCTAGCTTCTTGGTTGCAAGATATATCTGTAACTTCTCCTCTATGTCACTAGTTACCAAAGATGTCTCAGTTGTTGCAATATCGTACTTATACAATACTTCTTCTATTACAGTTCTAGCTTTAATTTGGTCCATATTAGGAAACTCTAAAGATAACTTCCCTACTAGCTTTATTACTACTTCATCTTTACTACTTGCACTATACATAATAATCCTCCTTATATTGCTACACTGAGACAACTATGTTATAATACAAGTGTCTCAGTTGAGATTTTAGAGAGCTGCTAGGTTGTCCAGACGTACAGCTCTCTATTTTATTTTTTATATGACCTACCTTAGATAACAGTATTCTACTGATTATTACCTCTTATAAATTCCAAGAATGTTTTACGAGCTTGCCTAGCTGCTCTTTGTATTTTCTCTAATATACCTGACTCCTTAATTTTAGTTGCCTGTTCTATCATCTTGTCCACCTGATCTATGTTATAATTTCTCATTATATGCTTTTGACCGTAGTAACTTACTCCTAAACTACCAAGTTTCTTCATACGTTTAACCTTTTCCCTTTGGTACTTATTCATATGTCTACCTCGCTTTATATTTTTCTTGTGTTGTGAACTAACCATGTATAAACTCACAACTCTTTCCCAAGACTTTGCATATCATTTTCATATTTTCTTTTACTATTTTAGCCATTCCCCTATCTTCACCTACTATTTTTTCGACTCTTATTAATTTTTTACAAAATGGACAGTAATGTTTAACTATCATAAAATATTCCTTTCACATAATATTCAAATTGCATAACAATTCTTAATTAGTAATTATTATACATTGTCTTTACAGTCCCTACACTTATTCCATGTTTCATAGTTTTTATATAAAGACATTATTAATATAGTTCCAACTATTGAATCAACTTTGTTTGGATTTACATGACCTAATATAGCAAGTTCTAAGCCTTCCCATCCAAAAACCACTACTGTCGATATCCCTAAATATCTTAAAATAAAATCTACAGCCTTTTTCATATATCCTCCCCATCATTGGTATTTTCAATATATTCCTCTTCACTTATAGGAATTATATATTGCTCATCAGCACCCATTTGGTATGCTAGTATCTTTCTAAAAGCCTCATGTTGATCTGTTTTTTCTTTATCTGTTAGTTCTCTTTTAACATCTGCTGATATTCTTGAATAAACCTCACATGGTTCATTGGTTTCGTAATCTATTCCCATTTCTAGTTCTTTTTCAAACCTAAAACAATATGCTACTTTCATTTCAATCCTCCTAACCAACCTTTTCTATTCTCTTACCAAGTACCTGAGCTAACATAAATTCATCAAAGCTCTTTCCCTTGGATGCTCTAGTTAACTCCTCATGGACATAATTTAAAGCAGCTTCTATGAGATCTGTTGCAGTCTTATCACTTATAGATTGAAGTTCTGCAATTTTATCTATGGTACTTTGATTTAATCTATAATTTTTCAATATCTTAGCCACTTCAATTCCTCCCTTTGATTTACTTTGTAAAGACAATGCAAAGACACAATATTCCCAAAGTCTGTACTAACTAAACGATGCTTCTGGTTCCTTTTCTGGAGTAACTTCATCATTTTCATAATCTGTATCAAGCTCAATTTTTGTAAAGTTTTGAGATAGTTTCATTAAGAGTATTTCAAATTTACTTAAACGTCTTAAAGAATTTATTTCGTGTGAAGTTCTGTAACTTATATCCCAATTCTTTTCCTTACGCTCTTTCCATCTGCTTAGTCCAATTTCAAAATTCATTTCCTTATCATGCTCACATTCAAATACAAGTTTTGCACCTTCGAAAGAGCTCCAGCTTCTTCCTTCTTCATATTCAACTTCCATTGATACGTCAACAGGTTCGTAACTAACACCATCATCATAATTTACTTTCAAATCATCAGTATCAACATTTTCAGCAACAAATTTAGTCCATATATCAAATAGTTCTGAAGCTTTTATAACTTCTTTTTCTTCTAGAATCATCAACTCTTTAAAGTTTTCAAGCAGCTTTTTATTCTCTAATGATGAATTTTTTAAAACTTCTACTAAAACAGAATCTAGTTTTGTGATGTATTTCGAGTAATCATAAGATTCAAGATGAGGTACCATAACAGATTTTATTTTTTCTTCAATAACCTTTTTAACATCTCCACTCCAACTAAACATGTCTTTAATTGATGTAGCAATACATTCTTCAAGTTTTGCTGCTATAACCTTTTCTATAATCCCTTTTTCTAATTCTTTTGATATACAATCCTTTATACTATTTTCTAAGTTCATTATTTTTTACCCCTCTCAATTTTTATTTGCAAAATTACAACTTCATCTCTTCTAACAGATATAGAATAAACTCATTAGCTTCGATATCATCTGCCGGAATGTAATTTTTTATCCTTTCTACAATTTTTTCTAGGTGTCTGTCACTCTCAAATGTTACTTGTTCTCTAAAATTCTCACATGCTTCTTCTAATTCTTTTACTCTCAATTCAGCAGCTCTTGCCTGTTTCATAAAGAATATTGCTTCTTTTTTAAGCCCTTCATTCTCTTGCTGCAGACTATTTATTTCAGCTATCGTTATTCCTTCTACCATGTTTATTCCCCCCTTAATAATTCACTCAGTAACCTGGTTTTTTCTTTAGCCTTATCAACTCTTATGCTCTTTCCATCATTTCTAACTGGAGTACACATCTCAATCAACCTGTCATAAGTTCTTTCATGGTACTTTTCTTTAAGCTCCTCCAGTGGGAAATTAGTTGTAACTATAAGTGGTAATCCATTTCTATATCTGCTATCCAAAATGTTATATATCTTTGTTTTGGTCCAATCAGTATCCTGCTCTGTTCCGAGGTCATCTATTATCAATAAATCAGCATTAGAAAGGCTTCTAAGGATTGTTTCCTCTCCTTCCTTACCCCAAGTATTAAATGTCTGCTTAATTCTGTCTAAGAGCCCATTTATGCTTATACATATTACTGGAATTAAGTTATTTAGGAGCTCATTTGCTATACAGCTGCTTACATACGTTTTTCCATTCCCCGCATCTCCATAAATTAGAAGTCCTATACCTTCTTTTTTCATCTTTCCAAAGCTAGCAGCATACTTAGTTCCGATATTGAATATCTTCTCTGAACCTCTTTTATGGTCCCAATTTTCAAATCTACACTCTTTAAACTTGCTATCCATAAGAGAATTTTTAATAATTTGATTTAGTCTTAATTGTTTTTCTTTATTTTCTTCTTCTATCTCTTTTGCTTTAATGTCTTCTTTCTTGCATGAACACATTACAGGCCCTTTAATATATCTATTGAACCCTGGGAGGTAAGTAACTCTTTCTATTGGTTCACCACACTTTTCACAGGTTCTACAGTCCGATTCCCTGCTCTCTAAGTTCATCTCCAGCACTTGGTTTATTGTCTCCACCCTTCTTTACCCCTTTCTTTTTAGCATTTATGTTAGTCCATAAGGTCAATATTACTGGCTTACAATAATTAAATGAGCTTATCTTTTCTCCTTCAAATCTTGGTTTATATTTTTTAAAAGCTGAGTCTATACCTGCTTTAATTACATCGGCAGGTATCTTGTTACTTAACAATTCCCTTACAGCTTCAAATTCATTAGGTTTAAAATTAACTGACATAGTTCCAGCTTTAGAGCAATAATAATCTATGATATTTTCTATATAAAGAAGATAATTATCTTTTTCTATTTCTTCTTCTTTATCTTCTTCTATATAAGAAGGAGTCACAGGGACATCACGCATACCGTCACAGTGACTGTCACGTGACATATTAAACTTTTCACTTTTGAAAGAACATATCTCGTCTTTAGCTGGTGCTAACAATAGTTTTTCCTTTTCTCTTTGCTTTCGTTTTCTAAGCTTAGCCTGTTCTCTTTCTTTAATTTTTTCCAACCCCTCAGCATTTTGATGATCTGACCATCCTGTAATTAAAATTGTTTCTTCTTTTACAGTGATCATATTAAATTTGATAAATATATCTAATGCCATCCTCACCGTGTTTAATTCCATGTCGAACTCATTTGCAAGCATTTCTGGATTGTAAGGTAATGTTTCAGTGAAAAAGATATATCCTTGAGAATTACTTTTACCTGCAAGAGTTAGAAGCATAACCCAGAATAAAACCATATCGTTACCACCAGGCATCTTTCTTATTTGCTTAATTTTTTTGTTATCAAACATATCTGTGTTTAGTTTTATCCAAGTTACCTCTGCCATATAAACAGTCTCACCTTCCTTTGTTCTTGTATCCTTTATTTCTCTATAGGCACTAAAAGCTTTTGTCCTGGCTCTATATGCTCATGTAAATTATTCAAAATTTGTATTTCTACAATGTAGTTGCTTAGCTTCATATACTTAGGCTTGTATTTCTCTGCTATAGTTGAAATCGAATCACCTGGTTGAACTGTATAACTCAAAGTCTTTTTAACTTGTTGTCTAGAAATGGAATAAGATTCTACTTTGCTGGATATACTAATAACAGCAATAAGTGTAGTTATAGTTGCGAATAATAAAATACGTATACGTTTTTTATTCATAATTTGACAACCCCCATCTATTTTGATATTATGGGGACAGGCACTTGCCGTCCAAAGTTCGTGCCTATCCGAAAACTTTAACGTTTTTGACTAAGAGTCCTTTCATGAGGGCTCTTTTTAGCATGGTTGAGTAACACTTCTCAATGTTTCTTCTTCCAATTGCCTTTGCTCATCAAGCCAATCTAAGTACTCATCTAAATCTTTTCTAGTGACTATCTCACCAAAGAACTCCATCATTAAGTCCTTTTCTTCTTGTAATAACTCTTCTTTCATGACTACACTTCTTCAAATGGTGTGTCTTGATATGTTACTCCACTAACCTCAGCCATTGCTTTTACTCTTTCCTTAGCTATTTCATCACAGATTTTTTCATAGTCTACTTTCTTTATTTCTTCACTCTTTTTATATCCATGCTTTTCAATAATCTGCTTGCACAAATCTGCATTTGCTCCACTTACTGCATATAATCTTTTAGCCTGAGCTCCGCTTATAGTTGCTGTACTATCAAATGCTACTTTTGAAGTTTGTGAAGGTTTTTCTCCGTTAAGGTCCATATCTTCAATGTCTTGAGTAAATACATCAGATAGGCTTGCTACTAGTAATGTTGCATCAACTAATGCTCTTTTCTTTGCCATTTTTAATATTGTGTTATCCATTGTGAAAGGATCTTGTTTAGTATACTTTTTTTCCTTAGTATTGCAAGCTCCTAAACCTTCTGTTATAAGAACTGTGTCTTTATAAAGCTTACATCTCACTTGATATTGGAAGAATCCTTTTTCAAAGTCTCTTGTGCTATCTACTACATCAAATTCACTTCTTAAACCCATAAGCATCAATATTTTTTCAGCACCTGGTTTTAATAGTGTAGGTTTATTGGTGCCAGGAACCACCCCAAAATCGTGATTTTGATGTAAAGTTTTTTGAATAACTCCTTGAAATTGGCTAATCTTTTGCATTGTACTTTGTACTTGCTGTAACTCCATCCCCTCTATTATTGTTAGTGAATTACTTATTTGATTTTCCATTGTTCTTCCTCCTAAAATAAAACTTTCATAACTGTCGCTTTCTTAAAAATGCAACCTGTTTTTTCTGCTTTTTCTATATCTTTATTAGCTTGTTCTCTAGTAGTTCTTATTGCTCCAAACTTAAAATCTTGAGTAAGGTAAGCTATCCCACCATGAGCCTTAACAGGCTCCTCATATCCTTCAAATAGCACCTGGAACATATCATTTACCCCCTAGAATTTGATTTCAAAAATCTCCCCTACTTCTTTAACTGTCAAACCTTCTAACTCTCCTAGCACTTCACCAGTTTTTTTATTGATAACCTTATCTCCATTTAGGTCCAGAACCTTTTTAAGTCCCGCCCAATCTACATCTTTTTTAGTCTTTATGTAGTCTTGAGCACTATTCTCTGCATATTTGATAAGTTTATCTCTATCGGCAACATCTATCTTTACAGTAGGTTTCTTTATAACTAACTCACCAGAAACTAACTTATACTTCTTCTGTGTCTTAGTTTCCTTAAATTCCACTCCTAAACTGTAAGCTCTTAGTTGGTCTATTAATATCTGTTCTTGGTTTCCTAAGGCATTGAGCTTAAGTTTTAGCTGCTGAGTGATATTCTCTATCCTTGCATTTGCTACCATCTCGAGTCTGTTGGCTTCTGCTCTTATATCTCTTATCTGTTCTAACGCTTCATCTGCCTGCACATCATCAACTATCTTCATGATTTCAAAGTGTACTGTATTTTCCATGTTTCATTCCTCCTAAAAATTTAACCAAACTATTAAAGGGTTCTTATTATCTATAGTGTAGCTTCCAGGTCTAAAAGCCTTTAACTGGATGTCTCTTTCTCTAATTGTTTCAAATCTCATTTTAGTTTTTTTGCTTGCCATTTTTATTTCCTCCAGTTCTACTTTTTTATATTCAGCATAGAATATACTAGTAAGTGTTTGTGTTTTTAGTCTGTTGAAAAATTTTTTATAAGGCTTTAGAAGCCCTATTTTATCCCGTGTTATATATTTACTAATCTCTAGTTCTTACCCTCATACCATCATGTAAAGCCGGTTTACCTGGGCCGTAAAAGTAATATCCCTTACCACTTGTGTACTCCACTCTTCCAGCACACCAACCTTCATCAATACCCGCTTCAGTATCTTCTTGTAAGTAAACTTCTAGACTGCTACCGCAACTTAAAGGATAAAAAGTGCAGCCTCGATTATATTCAACCTCAAACTTACCACTTGAAATTTTCCTCAAGAAACCTTCTTTTGCTGGCTTTGAGAAATGCTCCATAGCCCATTTTGCATCATTTAATTTCTCAGCAGCTGTATAAAGTGCATGCCTTATTGCCTCTTCTTCCATAGTTTCACTATCTGAGCAACTTGGTAAACTATCTAATGCACTATCGAGCTTTGATGCTAAGCTACTTATCTCATATAGGTGCTTTGTGTATAATTTATCTCTTATCATTTACTAAACCTCCAACTATTTACTTAATTCCCTGTTCTTCAATATTTGTGCTATAGCTCTAGCTAGATTCTTTTCAGCCTGAGGTATAGCTTCCGGATTAACTATTCTTACTTTAATTTCAGGTTGTTTTTTCTTCACCTAACAAACCTCCTACGCGACTTTATACTTAATAGCCATTTCTTTAACTATCGCAGTATAAATTTCTATAAGCTTTTTATCTTCGCTTATAACATCTAAGAAATTTAGATTATCAATTTTTGTTTTGGTCGCACCTTCCAAAGCAAGTCTGCCTCTCATATTTTTAAGCCTAATTTTCAAATCACATGAGGCACGTTCTTTTAATGCTTGATATGATTCTTCTTTTGGTGTTTTATAATCATTTAGTTTAAAACATATTTTCTTCATCAATGAGTTGATCTCAACTCTCCAATTATCAGAAGGTTTAAATTCTACCACCTCTCTTATGTTTTGAATATCCTCCTTAACAGATGCTGTTTCTTGTTTTGTTAAAGCTATTTCAGTTTCAAGTCTTTTTTGTTCGATCTCCTGTTTGGCCATACTATCGAATATTTGTTTAAATGCTTGTAGCTCTGGACTAAGCTGAGCTATATTTTGTGTTACATCCTTTACCCTAAAGTAATTCCTAACTAACTCTCTTTGTACTTTCCAAGCTAAATCGTCGTTCAATGATTTTATTAGCATTAAGTAACCACTTTCTGTTATAAGAGTTAAGCCTCTGTTCGGTATTTCTAAAGTACGATTTTCATACTTTTCAAAATCTGAAGGTTTAACCATAAAATAATCTACACTTTCTATGAAATGTACTTTGTTATCTGAAAAATTTCTTTTAGCAGTTCCTTCCACCCTTTCATGTAACATATCAATATCTTTAAAAGTTACAACTCTTTGACTATTAAATTCTTTTACCTGTAATTCTTGATTGTTAATTTTTACTAAGTCATTCATATTCCCATCTCCCTGTTTTTTACTTACTACTTCTTTAGTTAAACCTGCTTCTTTTATAACCATCAAGCTATTCTTTGTATTCATTCCCATTATGATTAAAAGTAGTTGGTATAAAAAGTTTTGAAACTTCAACCTCCGAATTTTCGGCAGTTAAACTTCTTATCATGTTGATTACTTCTCCATCCTCCATTTACCATGTTTAATTCTCAGTTTGCTGCACAAACTACTAGACAGTAACTTTTAAGTTGACTTCTTTGTCAAAAAAAATGTTGTACGGGGCCTCTAGTATACTAGTCAGTTTTTTAGCTTCAGCTATAGTGAATAAATCAGGGTTATTTTCTTTAGTATTATAATTTGCAATACCCATTCCCATTAGTTTAGCAGTTTCCTCTTGACTAACACCTTTTATCATCCTTAATGCTTTAATTACATTTGACATACATTCGCCTCCTTTGTCACTTTGTAGTTGACTTGTTATGATTTTATTATAGTAACTTTTAAGTTGACTGTCAATAGTATTTTTATCATTTTTTATAGAAATATTACAAAAAATAATAAAAAGTATATTTAAAAGCGACAATGTTTTATTTAGTCAACCTTTGAGTTATAATATATTATGGATAAAATTGGAGGTAAGATATGGAGAATGTAACTGGTTTAAGGATTAAAGAATGTAGAAATGATTTAAAGTTAACTCAGACTCAATTAGGGGATATGGTGCATGTAACAAAGCAATCTGTTAGTAAGTGGGAAAAAGGTACAAACATACCAGAACCACCAATTTTAAAACAGCTTGCATCTTTATTTGAATGCTCTGTAGATTATTTACTCGGTAAAACAGATGTAAAGAACAACATTAATCTAAATGATATGGATTTATTTGCAGGTAACGGCAAAACGAAGGAATTATTCGATAAATTTATTAAAACATTTGCCAAAAGCAATTTATCTGAAAATGACTTAAATGCTATAAATGATTTTAGTATAATCATGGAAGATAAACTTAAAGAAGCTAATTTATATGATGAGAATATGACTTATGATGAGAAAGTTGATTTAGCAAACAAAGTACTTGATATTTTAAAAATAATTCAAAAGAAATAAAAACAGGATAACTTAATTAAAAGTACCCTGTTTTTTTTCTGATTTTATAACTAATCTCATTACTTCTATTACCTTTTGTTCTAAATTCCCCTCAATAACTAAGCCTTCTTCCTCTATCATTTCTGCGAGTATATCAGAAAATTTCATTATTTCCCCTCCTGCTTGTCCCCTAAATTATTTTCATTGTATTAATAATACCACTTTTACCTTAAATATACAAGAACTCACGTTCGTGACAATAGTCAATTAACTTTACTCTTTTAAGTATTTATTGCCTATGGTAAATTCTTTTATTTAAGTTTCTCCTTATAAACAAAGAATTTAAATTATATATTTATATCAGTCGGATGTATTTTTTTCATTGCTTAATAGAATTTTATTGACTATCTTCAACAATCCCCCTCTACTTTTTTACTAATCTTAGATAATATTTAAATTTATAATACTTGCCTATTAAATACTGACAAGGTAGTCCACCTATAATCTATTAATTTTATGTAAATACTCAATAACTTGAATTCCATATTTAATATATTTTCACCTCCAACAAATAAAAAAGATTCAAGATTTTAATACTTCGCTAAAACATAATTATTTATTAATACCACAAAGAGACTATACTCATAGAAGCATAAAACATTGCCTTTTGTGTCGTTAATCAATAATTTAGTTTTTAGCAAAATATGTATTAATTAAAATCTTGAATCTTTAAATATGTATTTATTTTACTCTTAAATTTATTTTACTCTTAAATTTACATCATCCAAAAATTTATATATCTACTATGATTTATAAAATATGGATTGGTTAAATCACATTTTTGATTATACCATATCAGCTCCAAAAAACAAGTTTATTTTTCATAATACGGTATATTATGTAATAAATTTTACATTTTCATGTATATTGTATTATATATTTTATAAATACAAATTAACAAGTGCTTAGATTCAAGTTATATTTCTATAAATTCATCCCATTCAAAGTAAAAGACTCATGAACAGATATTAAATTTATTTTGTATACACATTATAAACCTAAAAGTATATCTCTATCAGCGATACTTTTGACAATATTTGCACACCATTTTACAATAATACCTATAATAAACTATATACGCCCATATTTGGAAATATGATTATGATGACTTTTAATATTTATATAATATATATTAAATTTAGGTTAACTAATCAAGAAAGGAATGTTATGAACCCTAAACTAAGCATTAAGGCATGGCGTGTAATGCGAAAAATGTCGCAAAAAACTTTAGCAAAAAATTTAAACATATCACAGGGATACATCTCAGAACTTGAAAAAAATGAAAAAAGCCCTACTATACGTATGCTCTATAGAATTGCTGAGGAATTAAAAGTTTGCCCTAGACTACTTATAAGCTGTATTATAGAGTGTAGAGAATGTACTTATGATAAAGAATATTTAGAAGGTGGTAATGATGAAAGCAGCAATATATAGTAGAAAATCTAAATTCACAGGTAAAGGTGAATCTATTGAAAATCAAGCTCAGATGTGTAGAGAGTATAGTGAAAAATTTTTAGAAATTAATGAGTTTCTTATTTACGAGGATGAAGGCTTTTCAGGAAAAAATACTGATAGACCAGAATTTAAAAGAATGATGGCTGATGCTAAGATGAAAAAATTTGATGTACTTATTTGCTATAGATTAGATAGGGTGAGTAGAAATATAGCTGATTTTTCTATTCTTATAGAGGATTTACAAAAGTATGGAATAAGTTTTGTATCTATCAAGGAGCAATTCGATACTAGTTCTCCTATGGGGCGTGCTATGATGAATATAGCAGCAGTATTTGCACAGTTAGAACGTGAGACTATAGCTGAAAGAGTTAGAGATAACATGATGGAGTTAGCTAAAACTGGACGTTGGCTTGGTGGAGCTGTCCCTTATGGCTTTAAAGTAGAAAAAGTAATTGAACATGAAAAAGAAACTACTTATCTAAAACCCGTAGAAGATGAGCTTTTAATAGTCAAAGAAATGTTTGAAAAGTTTTGTCAGTTTGGGTCTTTAAGAAAAGTTTGGTTATGGTTATTAGATAACAACATTGGTAATAAAAAATGGTCAAAGTCTAGTGTTCATTTCATCCTCAAGTCTCCATGTTATGTAAAAAGTTCGATAGAATTGCTAAACTACCTCGAGAAACAAGGAATAACAGTTATAGGAGAACCCAATGAAGGTGGAATTTTAACATATGGTAGAAGACCAAATATCGCTAATAGAAAAATAGCATCCAAAGAAAACTGGATATGTTGTGTCTCTAAGCATAAAGGAATTATAGAACCTGATTTTTGGATACAAGTACAGGAAAAAATAAAACAAAATGATAAGTACCCACGTTTCGAATCATCACAAAATTCATTCTTAACTGGATTGTTGCGTTGTGATAAATGCGAAGCACCGCTTATCGTTAACTATAACGTTTCTCGCTCGGATAAAAATATTAGGTATTACTTTTATACCTGTAGTAAGAAAAAAGAGCTAACTACCAAGTATTGTAATAATGGCAATATAACTCTTGAAAAAATGCATAATGATGTTGTTGAATATTTATATAACTTAAGTGCAAATAAAGAAGCTCTAAAAAAAGCCATAAGCCACGAAGAACTAAAACCCAATAATAAAGTCAAGGACCTTAATAAAACAAAAAAAGCTATATCTAAAAACGATACAGCTATTTTAAATCTAACAAAGCAACTAGGTCAAGTTGTCCCAGAAGCCGCTGGATATATTATAGCAGAAATTAACAGGCTAAGTAAAGAAAATGCAAGCCTAAAAGAAAAAGTACAGAATCTTGAAGAAGAAACACAAACTGAAAATATTACACAAGCAAATTTTGAATTGTTCTATGAACAGATAAAGAGTTTTGGTAAAAACTTTAAGTTATGCAAGACTGTAGAAGAAAAAAGAAGATTGATAAGAAGCATAGTAAAAGAGATTCGCTGGAATTCTGATACTGGATTTGTAGATATCGAGTTATTGCAGTAAAAAAAGGACAAGCGAAAGGATTTATAATTGTACAGCATGCGAGTACTGTATGCCATGCCCTGTTGGTGTAAATATTCCGAAGAACTTCGCACTATACAATCAATCTTTTATGTACAATGATTTAGACGGCTGCCAAAAAAAATATAGAGTTATGCCTGAGCAGGCTAAATCTTCTTCTTGTGTATCTTGTGGGAAATGCGAAAAGGTATGTCCTCAACACCTACCGATTAGAGAACTACTTAAAGAGGTGACTACAACTTTATAGAATATTGTAATTTTATTCAGATTGGACAAGCTACTTTAAGGCAAGGACTATATTAGACCTGACCTTTAAGTAGCTTGTCAACTTATTATTAAACTTGCCACTTGCTAGGTGATAACTTATTTTACTTCCTTATATCTTCATAATCTACATCCACAACATTTTTATCTTTTAAATCGAAATAGCTTTCCTCATCATAAACACTTGCCTGAGAGTGTGCTTCTTGTTTATTATTAATCTTTCTATTCTTCCATGTTTTAAGGTATCTATAACTTTTAAAGCCAGCCCATCCTACTATTGCAGCCACTACGAGTAATGGTATAATTCTGATGAATATAAGTACAGCTAATATAGCTACTATCGTCTTAAAAACCCCTGATAAATTCCTATTTATAAACTCCATCATTCAAACTCCTCTTTCTTAAAAATATATCTTTTGATAATAAAATTTTGTCTTAATCGAAGCTTTTTTACAAATAATTTTATATATTGATTATAACATATAATCAATTAAAGTTAAATAGTATTCAGTATCACTTTACAAAGTATTAATAATTATAACTTTTCTTTATCCAATTAATACCCGCTCTAATACTTCATCTGATGCTTAGAAATCTGTTTACTCCTTATTAGCTAAAATATTATATAAAACTTCAACATTTTCATCTACATGATTAAACTAAAAATAAGCTAAAATAAAGCACATAGTCTATTCTATGTGCTTTACTTCAGCTTATTTTTTCTTTGTATTTTTAGTTCCTTTTGCTTTCTTATCATTCTTTTTGGTAGAACCACTTTTACTCTTACCTTTATCTCCCATGGTGTATCCCCTCCCTAAAATTGGATTTGGTTAATTTTATGAATAGAAATCTATCATTATAACAAAGATATTATTACAAATGATTACTATAATAGTGTAAGAACTTACACTATATTATGTTTTCTTTTGTTTTTCCTAAAAATATCAAAATCGCTAATTATTTTTGGATGTTCTTGTATAAAACTAATAAAATCCTCAAGGTATTCTACAGTCTCATTACTTATTGTATGCTCCACTTTTTCTGTTTGTTCCAATACACCATCGGATATTCCGAGAACCTTGAAAAAACCTTCAATAATATTATGTCTCTTTAGCAGATATTTTCCCATATTTTTTCCGTTTTCAGTAAGAAGTATAATCCCATACTTTTCATAGTTTACAAATTTTAATTCTGCTAACTTTTGTATCATCTTTGTTGCAGATGGCGGCTGTACATTTAGAGCTTTTGCTAAATCATGAATACGAGTGAATCCTATCTGTTCAGATAATCTATAGGTCATTTCTAGATAATCTTCCATTGAAGCTGTTAAAGTATCACACTCTTTTTTCATATATTCACTAAAGGTAAAGAAATCTTCATCTGCCATACTATCATCTACCTTTCACTAAAATTATTAATATCGTTAATTGGGTATACCTATCAATAATTTATATGAACTATATGTAAAAAATAGAACTTCTTAATCACTCTTTTTAATCTTTTCTCATATCATAAACTATAAAAGTTAGTACAGGCTAAGATTGTTTTATAGTCTTAATTTTTTTAAGAGTAACTAAATATATTTTTGAGGAGGAACTTGTCATGTACCCAAATCCAGAACTAGAAGAACTTACCTTAAGTAAACAAAACTTCAATTTAAATATACTAAGTAAATTGAAAAACATTTCTAAGTACTTAGGTCCAGCATTTATTGTTAGTGTGGCATATGTAGACCCTGGCAACTTCGCTACTAATATAGCTGGAGGATCAGTATTTAACTACAACTTAATCTGGGTAATACTATGGAGCAATTTGATGGCTATTTTTTTACAAACACTTTCTGCTAAACTTGGCATTGCCACTGGTTTTAATCTATCTCAAATGTGCGGTAAAATATTTTCAGTGCAAGTTAATTGGTTTTTATGGATAATTTCTTGTATAACTGCTATGGCTACAACACTAGCTGAATTCTTGGGTGCTTCTTTAGGTTTATACTTATTATTTAGAATACCTCTTTTCTATGCAGGAATAATTACAATTGTATTGACATTTGCCATAATAAATTTACAGAAATACGGACAAAGAGTTGTAGAAATAGTAATTACTATTTTAATATCAATAATTTGTGCTGCTTATGCCTTTGAAGTTTTTTTAGCCAAACCAGAATGGACTTCTGTAGCTATTCATACTCTAGTTCCAAGTCTTCCTAATGGTGATGCTTTATTGATAGCAGCAGGTATGCTTGGTGCAACTGTTATGCCTCACGTAATATATCTTCATTCTGCATTGGTACAGTCTAGAAATGGGTACACTACAAAAAAGGAAAGAGAAACTCATTTCAAGATGGAAAAGATAGATATAATTATTGCTATGAATATAGCATTTTTAATAAATTCAGCTATGCTTATAGTATCCGCTGCTGTTTTCTTTAGCCAAGGAATTGCCGTAGATTCAATAGAACAAGCTCATAGATCATTACAGCCTCTTCTCGGCAATCTTTCAAGTGGAGCTTTTGGTATTGCACTTTTAGCCTCTGGCTTATCCTCCTCTGCAGTAGGTGCTATGGCTGGAGAAAGCCTTATGGATGGGTTTGTTAACTTAAAATTAAATATCAGCTTAAAAAGAATAATTACTATGGCACCTGGTATGATTATTATAGTATTAGGAGTAAATCCTATGAAGGCTCTTATACTAAGCCAAGTTATCCTAAGCTTTGCACTTCCTGCTGCTGTTATTCCGCTTATGATTATAAGTAGCAAGAAAGAAATTATGGGTGATTTAGTGAACAAACCTATCACTAAAGTAATAGGTTGGATAATTACCTCAATTATTATAACCTTGAATGCGGTACTCCTTTTTCTTACACTTAGTGGTAGATGATAATACCTATAAATAAATCCTCTAATTCTAATAACTAGAGGATTTATTTATTTTATTATTATTCAAGTTCCTAAAATCGTTTTGCTAATTCTCTTGCCTCTTCATTGCTCTTACTCCTTACTTTTTCTAATTCCTCTCCCTGTAAAACATTAGCAAGTTCTAACTTTAAAGTACTAACATCACTTACTCCCATAAATCCTAAGATAGTTCTAATATATCTATCCCCCATTTCGAACTGAGCACCAGCTCCTTCGCTATAGTCTCCTCCTCTAGTTGTAATATGCACTGCCTTTCTTTTTCTATCCGCTAATAAACCTACTGGACCATTCTCTGTATATTTAAAAGTCACTCCAACATAAGTTACATAATCAAAGTATGATTTTAATATTGAGGGTATGCTCAGATTCCACATAGGTGCAGCTATTACATATTTATCAACACTTGCAAAGGTGTTTGCATGTTTTAACATTTCATTATCTTTTCCTGAAAACATATCATTAAGCATATTACTATCTAATGGCTTTATACTTTCCTTATATAGATCTAATGTTACAATTTCATCTTGAGGATTATTCTTCTTATATTCCTCTAAAAATTCATTGGCAAGCCTAAAAGTATTAGATTGCTCATCTGGCTTTGGATTTGCTTTGATGTAAAGTATTTTACTCATAAATTAGCCCCTTTCAGTTGTTTATAATATATTTTAATCACTTTCACTAAATATTTTTTCACAATTACTTTTACTTATGCTAATATACTAAATTTATTATATTAGACTTTTAACCAATTTACCTTTATTCTCACTTATATGCCAAAGATCTTACTATTTAGGCGCGAAAAACCAATATCAACCTTATTATATAAGTAAAAATATTAGAATTAGTTCCTTTACTGCATAAATAACCTTGAAACTTTTCATCTCACCTTTAGGATAAATATGCTATAATTGTTATAATAAAAGTGTTTAGAAAAAATTTTACAATAATAAAGGTGGGGATTCTATGCGTTTTGTTACATTTAATTTTGAAGGAGCAGAAAAAATAGGGCTAGTTTCTAAGGATGAAAAATCAATCATTTGTCTTAGTGACATTTTCCCAGGGTATTCTATGATTGATCTTTTGATTAACTTCGACTGTGTAGCAGAAGATAAAATAAAGAACTTCCAAAATGAAAAAAATATTATTCCTTTGAGTGAAGTAGTTCTACAGTCACCTATCCCAAATCCTCCTAGAGGAATCATTTGTCTAGGGAAAAACTACAAAGATCATATCAAAGAGGTTGCAAAAGCAATAGACCTAGAAGATAAAATTCCTGAGTTTCCTATATATTTCTCTAAACTTGTAGATAGATGCGTAGGCCATAATGGAATTATTCCATCTCATAAAGATTTAACTAATAAGCTTGACTACGAAGTTGAACTTGCTATTATCATAGGAAAAGAGGGCAAAAATATTCCTAAGGGTAAAGTAGCGGATTATATATTTGGATATACTATTTTAAATGATGTATCCGTAAGAGATTCCCAATGGAAACATGTTCAATGGTATAGAGGGAAAAGTTTCGATGGTACATGCCCTATGGGACCTTGGATAGTTACTAAGGATGAATTAAAGTTTCCAATTGAGCTAGATATTAAGTCCTATGTTAATGGTGAATTAAGGCAAGCTTCAAATACAAAAGAATTTATATTTGATATACCATACATAATAAGTGAGTTCTCAAAGGGTATAACTCTAAAGCCTGGAGATATAATTGCTACAGGAACTCCTGCTGGAGTAGGTATGGGATTTACCCCTCCAAGATACTTGAATCCTGGTGATCAAGTTGAATGTTACATTGAAAATATAGGCTCTTTGAAAAATTCAGTTTTATAGACAACATCATATTGGAAGAAGATATTTATATATTTTAGCATGAAGAATGAATGAGCAACAAGATGAGTAGTTTTATCACTACAAACCTTATTCTCTATGATTAATTTATATGAGGAGGATAGACTATGTTTAAAACAAATGATAATAGGAAAGACTATGGTAATGAATTTTTAAATGCTTATAGTACATTATTTCCATACTTCCAGTACCTTATTAGTGAAGATATTCTCCTATCAGTAGCCGATACAGAAAAGTATTTGGAGCTTTACGGAAATGAAAAGTTTAAATTAAATGTGAAGGCTGGAGACGCTATTAGTAAGAGCGGTGGAGATTATGAGGCCATGAAAACTAAAAATGTAGTTGTAAAAAGAATATCTAAGGATGTATTTGGAATGGAGATTCAATCTATATCAATTCCTGCCTTTAACGACGCCGGTAAGGTTATTGGCTGTGTTTCTCTTTGCAAAAATCTAAATAGACAATTTGAAGTATCAAATTTATCAAAATCATTATCTTCAGCTTTGCAGCTAATTAGTCAAAACACCAACATATTAGCTGAGGATGTAAGAACTATAGCTGAGGCTAATGCTAAAATAACAAAAAATATATTAGAAACTAATGAAGAAGTTCAAAACACAGATGAAATATTAAACTTTGTAAGAAATGTTGCAAACCAGACAAATCTTCTAGGTCTAAATGCTTCCATTGAAGCAGCACGGGCTGGAGATATGGGTAGAGGTTTTAACGTTGTGGCAAAGGAAATAAGGAAACTTTCTACTTCTAGCTCCGAATCTATAAAAAAAATAGATGGGGTTTTAAAGAAAATCCAAGGTTCTGTGTCTAACATATCTGGAAATATTGATGAAATCAATGATACCTTCAATAAACAAGCAGCATCATTCGAAGAAATAAATGCTTTAATTCAAGAGTTATCTTCTAATGCTGAAGTTTTAGAAAACATGGCAAATTATTATTAAATGCTATTGCAATTTAGTTTGTGTAGCCTATCTTAGGTATGCAAACCCTATATTATTTTCCTGTAAAACCTAAATTAAGAAAAGGCAATCGCTACTATAAACCTCTAATCTAATTGCCTTTTCTTTAATATAACATTTAATCTTCTTTGTTATCATGTTCCTTTTTATTCTCTTTTATCTTTTCCTTTACCTTCTCTTTGATATCTTCCTTCTTTTCTTCTTTTATCTTTTCAGTTTCTTGCTTTTTCACTTCTTTTTCTTGTTCTACTTCACTTTGGTTTTCTACTGAACTTACCTTGTTTTTAACTGTTTGATTATTTGAGGAGCTTTTACTATTATTTATTGTATTAGTATTTGTAGAATTTGAACTTTTTTCATTACCTGAACTCTTCTTTCCATCTTTACTTTTTTCGACTGCTTTTATGGCTTCTTTAGCTTCTTCTTTAGTTATATTTCCTGATTTAACTTCTTCTTTTAATACTTTCTTCAATCGACCTACTTCGCCTTTCATTACAGCCTTCTTTTCAGCTAGTGCTTGCTCAAATGTTTGCTTTTGTTTAGCTAGAGCTTCTTCTTTTTGTTTTAAAGCTTCTTCAGCAACTTTTATTGCTTCCTGATCTCCAGCTTTTTTAGCTTCTTCTAATTTTTTTTCTGCTTCCTTAACATCTTTCTTATTTTGAATCAGCGTTTGCCTCTCCTTAGCAACTGCAATTATCGCATCTTTTTTTGCAGTTTGCATCTCAATAACTTTAACTATAGTTGCTTTTGCATTTTCAGGCAGCTTATTTTGTATGTTCTGTAAAACTTCTATAGACTTCTTATGTCTATCAATTATTTTTTGTTCTACAGCTTTTAATTCGTCCAGTTTTTTTGAATCTTCTACGTTATCGTTAACAGTTTTTTCTAACTCTTCTGATTCCTTATCTATTGACTCTTGAACTGTGTCAACTGCTTCATTCATTTTATTATTATATTCATTTAAAGTTCCAGTAGATAAGTCGGTTTTTCCCTCTTCAGCCATTACTTCACTTTCTCCTAGTCTTTCATCGGCAACACTTACCAAAACCTCTGCTTTATCTTTCCCTATTGAGATGTTTACTTTAATATTATCTATAGCCTTATCTATAGGATATAGAATTGCGTTATCTGGAGTTATACCAGCCTGATCCTTTAAAGTAGTGCTAACCTCATCCGCAAAAACTCTTCCACTAAGATTTAGCGATACAGTTAATGCTGTAATAAATAATACTAACTTCTTCATATAAGTCCCTCCTAAGTTTTCTCAAGTTATTTTCATAAGTATTTACGTGACAGCTTTCCTAATTTAGGGGGTATCATTATTTTTTTAAATAGTATCAAATTTAAATAAATTTTATATTCATAGTATCGAAATATAATATATATTATGAAATAAAATTTTGTGAGTGTTTGAACCTATAGTATTTATTCTTGCTGATGGGTAACTCAGCAGAATAAATCTCCTCTTAAAAATTTATCTTAATTTTCCAGTTGAATTTTAATGTTTTTTACAATAAACTTCTATGAAGATACCCCTTTAAATTAAACCTGTTATTCGTATTTATAAATGAGGTGGTCAAATGAACCTGAAAGGACAATTTATTGATAGCAAAGAAGATTTTATAGAAAATAATAAAAAATTCATATATAATATTACATCAAATATTTGTAAGAGAACCCTACACTGGGAAAATGATGATGAATTAAGTATAGGATTAATCGCGTTTAATAATGCTTGTGATACTTATGTTCAAGACAAAGGTAATTTTTTTAGTTATGCAAAAGTTTTAATTAAAAATGCTCTTATAGATTACTTTAGAAAAAGTTCTGGTAGCCCTTTTGTAACCTTCAACTCAGAAGATGAGAGCATAGACTACATTGACAATAAAAATTCTTTAAATAATTATGAACTTGAACAGGAGAACAAAAGAAGAAGTGATGAGATATTAGCTTTTTCTAAAGAGTTACAAAGTTACAAACTATCTTTCGAGGATCTAGTGGAATCTTCACCAAGCCATAAAGACACCAAAGATAAATTATTAAATTTATCTTTAACTTGTTCAAATGAGGACTCAATATTACAGTATATATATAGTTCTAAAAAACTTCCTGTAAAGGAAATATGTATTCTCACCGGTGCAAATAGAAAATTCATAGAGAAGTGGAGAAGATATATCTTAACACTAATTTTAATTTTTTCAAACAAGGAGTATATTTATTTAAGGTCATATTTAAATATAAAAGTAGGTGTAAATAATGAATAGTAAAACAGGTATTGTAATGAAAATGGAAGAAAACATAGCCTATATAATGACTGCTACTGGTGAATTTGCAAAAATAAAGATAGACAAACGTAAGCCTCTTCCCTCTATAGGGTCAGAGTATTGTGGCTTAGTATCAACAAATACCTTTATGAAGAATGGCATATTAAAGTATGCTGCTGCAGCTTGTTTAGCGTTCGCTGTACTTTTAAGTGGCGGTGGAGCGTATTCCTATTATAAACCAGTATCAACGGTTACAGTAAGTATAAATCCTGCGATTGAACTTAAATCCAATATGTGGAATAAGGTTATAGATGTGAAGCCTTTAAACCCAGACGGTAAAAAGATTCTGCAGGAAATATCCCTAAAAAATGAATTAGTAGATGATGCTTTGGTATCTATTCTAAATCAAGCTAAAAAAGACAATTTTATTAATGAGAATTACAAAGAGATGAATAAAACTATTAGTGTCAATATATCTGGTAAAGAAATTAAGCTTTCTTCCTTTGAAAGTGAAATTAAAAAGAATACTTTAAATGTAAAGGTAGATATAAATGGATCTACTATTCTAAATAGTTCTTCTGAAAAAAATAAAAATGGCTTTACTAATAATAAAGATGAAAATAATGAGTTAAATAACAAATCTAATTCACAAGATACAAAGGATGCAATAAATAATAGTAAAAAACCAACAGATAACTCTATTCCATCAAAAGGTAACGGAAACAGCACTCATAACAACGATACTAATAATATCAATAATAAACAAAATAATAATATAAACACTGCTCCTTCAAACAGTTCAAAAACTAAGAATTCCGATGATAAAAATTCATCTAAAAATGATGACTCAACAAAACATGATAAAGGCTCTAAGGACAAAGATAATGAGAATGACAGGCCAAACAACTCAGATAATAAATATCATGATTCACAAAAAACAGATAAAGAAAAAAAGGATAAATAATGAGAAAGAATATAGGCTAGTTTAACTAAGTCTATATTCTTTCTTTTATAAACAACCTATATAAGACTTTTAATCTTTATTACAAATATCATCTAATTTTTTCAAAACATATCTATACCCTTCCTTAATGATACTGTTATCATATAAACTTTCATATGAAACTTCCTCTATATTTACATTCAATATCTTTTCCACATTATCACCATAGAGCTTTTTTAAGAACATACTGCAGTCCACTTTTATTAGTTCTTGACTTTTATTATCAAAGTAATTTAAATTATTCGTATCTTTATTAAGCTTCTCTATAAGTCCATAAAGTTGATATATATAACTTAATTCTTTTAACATAAATTCATTTTTTAGATAAGCTACTCCGCTAGAATACTCTCTATCCATTGGAACAGGAAATACATCTACTTCTTCTTTATTCTTGAAACATCTTAGAATCCTTATACTGTTAAACAAAGCAGTGCATATGTCTAATCTTATAATATTAGCATATTCCCTACTTCTCCTTATTCTAATATTCTCTGCATACTTTCTATTATCTTCCACAATCTTATTTTGAACCTCAATAGTTTTATCAGTGGACTTTTTTGTTATAATCCAGCTAAATATTCCTCCAAGCATCGCACCAAGTAAGATAGAAACCGAAGATATTAATGTTGCTGGTAAATCTGTAAAAAGCCTAAGCATAACCGCACCTGCCTTAGAATAAATATTAAATAATATTTTATAGATAACAAATAACTAACCTTTGAAATATTTTTATTTAAAAGTTAGTTATCTCTAAACTCTGATTTTATATTTTCCTATAAGAAGTATTTTATACTTGATCATATTTGCATATAATAAGGTTAAAGGAAGTGATAGTTTTGATTATAGGTACAGCAAAAATTCATTTATTTGCAAATTGGGTACACTCTTTGAAAGAAAAGAGAATGATTGTAAAAAGTATTAATGATAAGGTTAAACATAAATTTAATGTATCTATTGCTGAAATTGAAGATCAGGATTTGCATCAATCAATTGTTATAGGAATTGCATGTGTTAGCACAGATAAAAGACATGCAGATAGCATGATTCAGAATGTAATAAACTTCATTGAAGATAATACAGATGCTGTTCTAGAAGATATCGAAACAGAAGTATTTTAAAAGCTTCACTCGATTTGAAATTTTAAAAAACCATAATATTAAAAGTTACTTACCCTACAAGTTATTGTTGAAATCCTTGATAAATTTAATAAATAACATATTTATGTTAATAAGGGGTAAACTGTACCCTGTAAGATAGACACAGAAAAGAGGCTGTGCTATCTTACAGGGTATTTTTGTATTTAACAATTTAGTATAATGAAGAAAAAAGGGGAGAGTTCTATGGGCAAGTCAAGAAACAGAGACTTCATACAAGCTGAAATAGATATTTTGTCCAAAAATATGCATGTTAAAAATGTTACTCCAAAACAAATTACGTATACAGATGCCTTTAAAGAATTATTTATCGCTGAACATAATGAGGGGATGCTTCCTAGAGATATTTTTATAGAGAATGGATTTGATCCTGAGATGATAGGACAAAATCGAATCGATCGTTGTAGTGTAAGATGGCGTTCAAAAGCAAATCGCCCCGAAGGGGTTAGAGACATACGAAAAGGTAACTCTGGAACAACCAGAGGTTTAGAAGGCGAAATAAGTATTGAAGAGGAGTTAACGCGTTTAAAACAACAAAATCAATATCTAAAGCAAGAAAATTCATTTCTGCGGGAACTACGAAGATTGGAAAGGCAGGTGATGCCCAATTCAAAATTAAACCAGATGAAAAGTACAAAATAATTAGAAGATTGTCAGAAAAAAGTAAATGTTGTCTTGACATAAAATATATGTGCGAAATGGCTGGTGTCTCACGGTCGGGCTATTATTCATGGTTGCAAAGAGAAGATCACCGAATCAAAAAGGAAGAGCAAGACAGGAATGACTTTGAGCTTATTTTAAATGCGTTTCAGTTCAAAAACAGAAATAAAGGTGCAAGAAGCATAAAAATGTTCTTATTCAGGAAACTTGGTATCAATATGAATCTTAAAAAAATTCGTAGGCTAATGGCTAAGTATGGGGTACGTTGCCCTATAAGGAAACCTAATCCATATAAAAAGATTGGTAAAGCTATAAAAAGCCACGCTGTAGGGAATAAAGTAAATAGAGAGTTTTGTGTGGGTAAGCCTGGTAAAGTTCTACTGACAGATATAACTTACATATACTATGGTTCTGGAAAATGCGCATATCTATCAACTGTCAAAGATGGATGCACACGTCAAATACCATCTTATGTATTAAGTGAATCGCTTGAACTTCCTATTGCAACAGATACGATTAATTTTCTGATGGATAATAAAGCATACGTTATATCAAAAGATGCTTACTTGCATTCAGATCAAGGTATCCATTATACAAGCAGAAAGTTTCAAAACTTGATAAAGTCAAAAGGATTTATACAATCTATGTCAAGAAAAGGAAATTGTTGGGACAATGCTCCTCAAGAATCATTTTATGGTCATATGAAAGATGAGCTCAATCTTAGTCAATGTGAAACCTTTGAACAACTTAAATCAGAGATTGATGAATACATAGAGTATTACAATAATGAACGTTACCAGTGGGATCTTATGAAAATGACTCCCAATGAATACTATAGTTATTTGACTACAGGTATTATACCATATTAAAAATTTCACCTAGAAATTAATTTCTAGGTGAACAGCCTGTTTTATTGTGTACTTGACAAAGGGTACAGTTTACCCTTTTCCATTATATAACCGAAATTATATA
Organism: Clostridium sp. CS1-1; assembly: GCF_056135525.1. Classification (NCBI taxonomy): domain Bacteria; kingdom Bacillati; phylum Bacillota; class Clostridia; order Eubacteriales; family Clostridiaceae; genus Clostridium; species Clostridium sp. CS1-1. The sequence continues at coordinate 3,397,490 of NZ_CM148680.1, forward strand.
TTTATTTACTAAAGACGCTATATTAAACTACCGTTTTTAGGTAAAATTGAGGCCGTTTCAAAATTACTTTCATATTTTATGTATTTTGAGACAGCCTCTTATTCTTATCCCCTACAATACTATAAATTTTTGTTTTTATTATAGATATTATTTACATTAGATAAAAGATCATGCATAAAATTTGCACCCCTCGATATGAGTAGTCCTGTAAGCACCATGCCAACATATGGTATATGCATTGGTAATCCCACTGCATTCATAAAGTCTATATTAGCCCCAATGGCTACCAGCTCTCCAAAAGCTACAGCCCCTACTCTGTCATGGCTAAACTTTCCATTTTGCCAAAACATTTTTGTAGTTTCCCATAAAGACTCAACTATTAAAGCAGCTATAATATACTGTAAAAGATCCATTTATACCTCAAGTTTAAATTACTAATATCAACAATATATATGCTGATTTCTAAATATCTATGAATATAAATAAAAAACCTACACTTAGAATAATGTAGGTTTTAAGTGGAATTTAACGTGAAATTTTATAGTTTGCTTGCTGCTTCTCTGTCAACTATTATGGTAACATCCTTATGAAGCTGTAAAACTGATGCTGGGAGTTCTGGGGAAATCTTTCCATTTATAGTTTTAGCAATTGCTTCTGCTTTTGATACTCCACTCGCTAATAAAACTATTTTTTTTGAATGCATTATTGTCTTTACTCCCATGCTTATAGCTTTTGTAGGGACTTCCTCTATCGAAGAAAAAAATCTTGAATTAGACTCAATAGTTTTTTCATCGAGGTTCACGAGATGTGTTCCTGCTTCAAAATTAATATCTGGCTCATTGAATCCAATATGCCCATTTACACCTATTCCAAGCACCTGAATATCTATTCCACCAGTCTTCTCTATTCTTTTATCATAATTTACACACTCTTCATCTATGTTTTCAGTCATTCCGTTTGGTATATTTATATTTTCTTCTTCAACATTTACATGGTTAAATAAATTTTTCATCATAAAATAAAAATAACTTTGTTCATTCTTTTTATCAATTCCATAGTATTCATCTAAATTAAAGGTTTTAACTTCAGAAAAATCAATTTCCTTTTTATTATACATTTCTACTAATTCTTTATACATACCTATTGGTGTATCTCCTGTAGCTAATCCTAACACACTATTAGGCTTTAAAATTATTTGACTTGCCATCATTGCTGCCGCTTTTTTACTCATTTCCTCATAATTATCTACAACTATTATTCTCATTTTTGTAACCCTCCCATATTAACTTTAACTATATGCTTTAGTAAAAACTGTTTTTCCTTCAACAATAGTTTGTTTTACATCAAAGTTCTCATCAAATATTACTATATCCGCATCTTTACCAATTTCAATACTTCCTTTTATATCATCAAGATGTATATCTTTAGCAGGATTTATAGAAGCTAAGGCTACTGCTTCATATAACTTAAGGTTAGTATTATCCAATATATTTTTTATTGCCTTATTTAGAGTCAATATGCTTCCAGCTAATGTCCCATCTTCTAATCTTGCAGAATTACCATTAACTACAACCTTTTGCCCTCCTAGTTCTGATATCCCTTCCTTCATACAACCAGCTCTCATAGAATCTGTTATCAATATAACTTTATTTTTCCCTTTTACGTTAACCACAGTTTGAAAGATCCCCTTATGCACATGTATCTTGTCGGCTATTATTTCACAGTTAATATTACTATTGAGAACAGCACCAACAACTCCTGGCTTTCTATGGTTTAATGGTGTCATTGCATTAAAAAGATGTGTAGCACGACTAATTCCATTTTCTATAGACTGTATTGCCTCCTCGTAAGTTGCATCTGAATGACCTATCGATAAAACAATATTGGTTTTTTCTTTTATAGTTTTAATAAAACTAAAATTATGATCTCTCTCGGGTGCTAAAGTTATAACTTTTATTACATCTTCGTATCCCTGTATGAAATCATAATCTGGATCAATTATATGGTCTTCTTTTTGTGCCCCTTTATACTTTTTGTTTATGAATGGTCCTTCCATGTGTGCACCTAGTACTTTAGCTCCATCTAAGCTTAATTTCATTCCTTCTCTAACGGTATCCAATGCTTGATGAACTTTATCTGTACTCATAGTCATAGTAGTTGGCAGAAATCCCGTAACCCCGTTTTGCGATATGATCTTACTTATTACTTTTAAATCTTCTATATCCCCGTCCATTACATCTTTCCCACCAGAACCATGAATATGCAAGTCTATAAAGCCAGGTGATATATAGTTTCCCTTAGCATCAATTATTTTAAATTCACCATATTTATCATTCTTAATTCTTTCATCAAAATTATTCTTACTAATAATTTCTTCGATCTTGTTGTTAAATAAAATTACTGTATCTTCTAATATAGTATCTGTTTTAATAACTTTCCCATTAATAATTGCTTTCATCTTTTCACATCCCTTATTAACAACTTAAGACCAGTCATGAACTTAAGTCAAAATTATTTCAAATTTGTATCTATCTGTTAGGTAAATAGACTTTGTATATTCAACAGGAACTTCATTTTCCATATAAGCAACTCTCATAAACATAAGAGCTAAAGCTTTATTTTGCTGTTCTAAAAGTTCGCTTTCATATTCATTTAAAGCAATAGGTTCGATGGTTTGCTTAGCTTTTGTCAGATTGTATTCGTATTTTTCCTTAAAAACTTTATACAATGATTTTCCTTCTATTGAATCTCTTGTCATGTCAGAGAATAAGTGATATGGTATGGATACAACTTCCAAGGCGAATGGCTTATTTTCACATATTCGCAATCTAGTTATTTCTATAATCATATCTTTTTCTTCTGGCATATTAAGTATACTTTTACTTTGCTTAGTAGCTTTTTTAATTTCAAATGATAAAATCTTCGTATTTACTTCTAAGCCTCTTTCCCTCATTTCTTCAGTTAACCCTTTAAATTTTGTTAACTGATGCTTTTCTTTTGGTTCTGCAATAAAAGTTCCTTTTCCCTGTTCTCTATATAAAATTCCATCGCTTACCAAAGACATTATTGCTTTATTGACAGTCATTCTACTAACACCTTGAATTTCACATAACTCTCTTTCTGTAGGAATCATATCTCCTGGTTTTAACTCTTCATTCTCAATCATTTCCTCTATTATCTGCTTTATCTGATAATGTAGTGGCAGTGGATTATCCTTTGAAACTATTCTCAAGGCAATATTTCCTCCCTCTAGTAAAATCTTTAACTTCTCTATTTACAGCTATCATTAATATATAAATTTTCATTTATTTCTTTATGGTAATATTCTAGTACATATGTTATTATAACATTATATTGTTATGTTGTATATACCAATGAGAAAAATATGAGAATTCTTCTGTCCTATCAAAAGATATTTCTTCTAAATGTATATTAGCCCTTTAAAAATATCATCAAAATATATTATAATTGTTGTTAATTCAAATTTTACTTTGGAGGTACTTAATTATGAATAATTCACCAAACAATGATTGTAAAGTTATAAAGGTTTTTAATAATAATGTTCTCTTTGTTCATGAAAATGAAAAAGAGAAAATACTTTTTGGAAAAGGTATAGGCTTTGGAAAACGTCCTGGTGATACAATTTCACCTTCTATCAAAGTTGATAAAATCTTTACAATAGATAATAAAAATAATAGTCTTACATTTAATGAATTAGTGTCAAATACAGATAGCAATCTTATTGGTTTATGTGAAGAGGTAATTTGTATGGTATCTAATGAGTTAAAGGAAGAACTTAATGAAAAAATTCATATTTCATTAACAGATCATATTGCATTTACCCTTAAAAGACTTAAAGCAAATGATGAAATCCTTAATCCATTCTTAGTTGAAACAGAAACATTGTATAAAAGAGAATTTGAAATTGCTCGTAAGGCCGTAAAGATGCTTGAAGAAAGATTAGGAATTCCATTTCCCGATGGAGAAATAGGATTCATTACCTTACATATTCACTCTGCTAGAAATCAAGGTAAGCTGTCAAATACACTTAAATATACTTTCCTTTCAAGTACAATAATAGAATATATAGAGGATGATTTAAATATCGAAATAGATAAACAATCTTTAGATTATGCTCGTTTTATTACTCACATTCGCTTTGCAATAGAAAGAATCCTTAATAATACTCCGATAAAAAATGAATTACTAGAGGTAATAAAGAAAGAGTATCCTGATTCTTACACACTTGCTAAAAAAGTAGTTAAAATTATTGAAAAAGAACTTCATTTAAATATTATAGAGGATGAAGTTGCTTATATTGCAATGCATATACAGAGATTCAAAAGTTCTGTCTCCTAAGCTGTTCATCTATATTGCTTGGTCTAAGATAAGTCTTAATCAACATATTATTTTCAATATTGCATCTACTAGTTACATAATATTGCTAAAGATAGCTTTATAAGTTTTACTGTTAACTCAATAGCAAGACTTATAAAGCTATTTTTTATCTAAGGATATATTCGCTCTGATGCCTCTTTGTACTCTGTGAAAGCGATTCGCACCAAATCGGAGATTTGGTGCGAATCGCTTTCACAGAGTAGGTGGTGATGAGGGGATACTTTATTGGATAACGAGTTTTAAGCATCAGGCGAAGTTAAAATTCCACCTGATGCTTAGAGCTCTGTTTATATTATGATATTTTTCACTTATCCTAAAACGTTAACCTCAGTATAGGATACTCATTTTATTTTGTTTTATAAGTAACAACTGTTTCTTTACCTGCTTCAACCTCTATGTTAGTATTGCATTTTATTTCTTTAAGGTTATCTGGGTTAGTTATTAGTACTGGAGTAACTAGTGAATATCCTTTATCCTTTATAAGATTAACATTTATTCTTATCACTGGCTCCCCAGCCTTAACTTTGCTTCCTTCTTGTATTAATCTTTCAAATCCCTCTCCACTTAGCTCAACAGTATCAATTCCTATATGAACCAATATTTCTATTCCATTATCTAATACCATGCCGAAAGCATGATTAGTTTTAAATATCATAGATACGACACCATCAGCAGGTGCTACTATAATATCACCAGTAGAGTCAATTCCAACTCCATCACCAGCCATTTTTTGTGAAAATACTGGGTCTGGTACCTCCGATAAGTTTATAGATCTTCCTGAAACTGGAGCAACTAATTTAAATTCTTTTTTTAAAAAACCGAACATTACTTAAACGCCTCCTATGACTTGTGTTTATTTGATATTAATTAGTGATTGCTTCTGTAAAGGATAAATTACTAAGTACAAGTTTTATGTGAATTTAATCAACTTTTTATTATTAGCTTATCCTATGTAAGCGCAAAAAAAGCACAAGTTAAAAACTTATGCCTGATTCAACAGTTACACGTTTCGCTTTTAGTATATATCTTAATAAATTTGTTGTCAATATTATTATCATCTGTAATTTTATTAAAATATTATTGACAAAAGTATTAAAGATTGTATAATAAAATTAAATAAATAATCACGTGGACGTTTTCTCAGCGTGTAACCATTAGTTTGGGCAAAAGCTGAAAAGGATATTATCCTTTTCAGCTTTTTTGTTTATTATTATTTAGTTGATTTTACATACACCAATGTTCGTACAAGCTAAACTATTCAAAATTGGTATATACAACATAATAATATAATGATATGCCGACGTCTATGTTGTAAGTTTTCACTCATTGGCACAACTTGTAATTCATATCAAACTTATAGTTTAGTATTACTATGTTGCTAGTTGTAAATTTATACATCAGTAATTTATGTATTTATTGCATATAGTAACTTTAAACCTTTTCAAATTTCATAAGCCTTCACAAGAAGTAGAACTTCTTTGAAGATAGATTTCGGTTTATATAATCTAATGAGCGTACGGCATCAGATTAAGAAAACCTTACTTTAATGGATTTATAAATAATTATAATTTACTAGGAGGTATTTTAGAATGTCAGAAAACGGTAAAGTTTTAGGAAGCTTACAAAAGCTTGGTAAGGCAATAATGACTCCTGTAGCAGCAATGCCTGCAGCAGCGTTATTATTAAGATTAGGCCAGCCAGATGTTTGGGCATGGACAGGTAGTCTTAAAGCTGGTATCCCATGGATGGCTGCAGCTGGTGGAGCAATATTTGATAATTTAGCACTTATTTTTGCAATTGGTATTGCTGTTGGTCTTGCAGAAGAGAATAATGGTATTGCTGGGCTAGCAGCAGCTGTAGGATATTTTGTATTAACTAAAGTTGCAGTAACATTCAATAAAGATATTAATATGGGAGTTTTAGCTGGTATTGCTGTTGGTGTCATTGCTGGTTATCTGTACAATAAGTACAAATCGGTAAAAGTTCCTGATTTCTTGGGATTCTTTGGTGGAAAACGTTTTGTTCCGATTATTACTTCTCTGTATACTTTAATTCTTGGTGTTGCCGCAGGATATATTTGGCCTTTAATTCAAAATGGAATAAATGCATTTGGTAATTCCGTTGCTGGAGCTGGTGCTATTGGTGCTTTTGTTTTCGGTTTCCTTAACAGATTGCTAATTCCTGTGGGATTACACCATGTTCTTAATTCATTATTTTGGTTCCAGTTTGGTACATTTCAAAATGCAGCAGGAAAAGTTGTTACTGGTGACTTAAATAGATTCTTTGCCCTTGATCCAAGTGCAGGAACTTATATGACAGGTTTCTTCCCAGTTATGATGTTTGGTCTTCCAGCAGCATGTTTAGCTATGATAACTATGGCTAAAAAGGAAAACAAAAAAGCTGTTACTGGTATGTTGCTTGGATTAGCATTTACATCATTTTTAACTGGTATTACTGAACCAATAGAATTTACATTTATGTTCCTATCCCCAGTATTATATGCTGTCCACGCTTTACTTACTGGTATATCACTCGCTTTAACATCTGCACTTGGTATTAAGGATGGGTTTGGTTTCTCTGCAGGTCTAATAGATTACTTACTAAATTTAGGTATAGCAACTAAACCTTTCTTACTATTATTAATAGGTTTAATTTATGGAGCAATCTACTACTTCGTATTCATTTTCTTTATAAAAGCATTTAATATACCAACACCTGGAAGAATGGACGAAGAAGGATCTTCTAGTTTATCTAGTGTAGGGAATTCAGAACTTGAAACTAGAGCAAGGAATATACTTGCAGCTATAGGCGGTAAGGAAAATATAGAAGCAATCGATGCCTGTGTTACTAGAATAAGATTGACAGTTAAAGACGGTGGTAAAATAGATGAGACTACTCTTAAAAAATTAGGCGCTTCTGGCGTTATGAAAATGGGTAGCAAAAACTATCAAGTAGTAGTTGGAACTATTGCTGATCTAATTGTTACTCATATTAAGTCAATTATGAAAAATTAATTTACTTTCATAAAGAATGTTTTCAATATAAAAGGTTAGGCTAGAGTGTAGAAAATGGCAGATGTCCATCCTTACACTATCCTAACCTTTTATATATTCAATAAAATACCTTTATAAAGCTACAATAATAATTAAAATTTTATTTGTTACACGTGTGCAAATATGGACTTATATAAAAAAATAGAAACACCTAAGTTTAAATAAAGTATTAAACTTAGGTGTTTCTATTTTGGTGGACCTTCAGGGACTCGAACCCCGGACCAACCGGTTATGAGCCGGTTGCTCTAACCAACTGAGCTAAAGATCCATGTTAACCTAGCAGCGACCTACTCTTCCACACAGTCTCCCGTGCAGTACCATCGGCACTGTGAAGCTTAACCATCGTGTTCGGAATGGGAACGGGTGTAACCTTCACGTCATAACCACTAGATTCGCAAAAATTGCTATAAGCTTCGCATTTCTGCGTCAAATCCTTCGCTGCGGTGCTCATTTACTGAAGTAAACTCTGCTCCTCGCTCAAGCTTTTCCTTGAACTGCTCGCTTCTATCAATTTTTATTGTTACTTTTTGTTTGAAAGAACTATTCTCTCAAAATTGCACAGTGATATATTAGGTCAAGCCCTCGACCTATTAGTATCAGTCAGCTGAACATGTTACCATGCTTACACCTCTGACCTATCAACCTTGTGTTCTTCAAGGGGTCTTACTAGCTTACGCTATGGGAAATCTTATCTTGAGGTGGGCTTCACGCTTAGATGCTTTCAGCGTTTATCCCGTCCCGACATAGCTACCCAGCTGTGCTCCTGGCGGAACAACTGGTGCACCAGAGGTCAGTCCATCCCGGTCCTCTCGTACTAAGGACAGCTCCTCTCAAATTTCCTACGCCCGCGACGGATAGGGACCGAACTGTCTCACGACGTTCTGAACCCAGCTCGCGTGCCGCTTTAATGGGCGAACAGCCCAACCCTTGGGACCTACTTCAGCCCCAGGATGCGACGAGCCGACATCGAGGTGCCAAACCTCCCCGTCGATGTGGACTCTTGGGGGAGATCAGCCTGTTATCCCCGAGGTAGCTTTTATCCGTTGAGCGATGGCCCTCCCACGAGGTACCACCGGATCACTAAGCCCGACTTTCGTCCCTGCTCCACTTGTTTGTGTCGCAGTCAGGCTCCCTTCTGCCTTTGCACTCTACGAACGATTTCCAACCGTTCTGAGGGAACCTTTGGGCGCCTCCGTTACTTTTTAGGAGGCGACCGCCCCAGTCAAACTGCCCACCTAACAATGTCCCGTGACCAGATTCATGGCCGCCGGTTAGAATCCCAGTACTGTCAGGGTGGTATCCCAAGGACGACTCCACAAAGGCTGACGCCTCTGCTTCGCAGTCTCCCACCTATCCTGTACAGACAATACCGAGACTCAATGCTAAGCTACAGTAAAGCTCTACGGGGTCTTTCCGTCCAATCGCGGGTAGCGAGCATCTTCACTCGCAATACAATTTCGCCGGATTTGTTGTCGAGACAGTGCCCAAGTCATTACGCCATTCGTGCGGGTCGGAACTTACCCGACAAGGAATTTCGCTACCTTAGGACCGTTATAGTTACGGCCGCCGTTTACTGGGGCTTAAGTTCACACCTTCGCATGAAGCTAAGTGTTCCCCTTAACCTTCCAGCACCGGGCAGGCGTCAGCCCCTATACATCAGCTTTCGCTTTAGCAGAGACCTGTGTTTTTGCTAAACAGTTGCTTGGGCCTATTCTCTGCGACCACCTTGCGGTGGCACCCCTTCTCCCGAAGTTACGGGGTCAATTTGCCGAGTTCCTTGACAACAATTCTTCCGCTGGTCTTAGGATTCTCTCCTCACCTACCTGTGTCGGTTTGCGGTACGGGCACCAGTTCACTCCATAGAGACTTTTCTTGGCAGCGTGGAATCAGATACTTCGCCCAAAAGGGCTCTCCGTAACACCTCAGCATTAACTAGACGGATTTGCCTATCTAGTCTGCCTAAGTGCTTAGACGCACATCCAATAGTGCGCACATCTTATCCTCCTGCGTCATCCCATTTGTAATAACGCAAACTGGTGGTATCGGAATATCAACCGATTGTCCATCACCTACGCCTTTCGGCCTCGGCTTAGGTCCCGACTAACCCTGAGCGGACGAGCCTTCCTCAGGAAACCTTAGGTTTTCGACCAATAAGATTCTCACTTATTTCTCGCTACTTATGCCAGCATACTCACTCCTGTACAGTCCACCGCTCCTTACGGTACGACTTCAACCCATACAGGAAGCTCCTCTACCACTGATACTTACGTATCAATCCATAGCTTCGGTGGTAAGTTTTAGCCCCGAACATCTTCGGCGCAGGATCTCTCGACTAGTGAGCTATTACGCACTCTTTAAATGAGTGGCTGCTTCTAAGCCAACATCCTAGTTGTCTTAGAAATCCCACATCCTTTTCCACTTAACTTACACTTTGGGACCTTAGCTGATGGTCTGGGCTGTTTCCCTTTTGACCACGGATCTTATCATTCGTAGTCTGACTGCTTTGATTCAAGTATATGGCATTCGGAGTTTGATAGGGTTCAGTAACTGTTGTCAGCCCCTAGCCCATTCAGTGCTCTACCTCCACTACTCATTCAAAACGCTAGCCCTAAAGCTATTTCGAGGAGAACCAGCTATCTCCGAGTTCGATTGGAATTTCTCCGCTATCCACAGCTCATCCCATGGTTTTTCAACACCAATGTGGTTCGGTCCTCCACGGAATTTTACTTCCGCTTCAACCTGTCCATGGATAGGTCACCCGGTTTCGGGTCTACGACATGCAACTTTTTGCCCTATTCAGACTCGGTTTCCCTTCGGCTACGTATCTTAAATACTTAACCTTGCTACACATCGTAACTCGCTGGCTCGTTCTACAAAAAGCACGTCGTTGCAGGTAAAACTGCTTCGACTGATTGTGGACACACGGTTTCAGGTTCTATTTCACTCCCCTTCCGGGGTTCTTTTCACCTTTCCCTCACGGTACTACTTCACTATCGGTCACCAGTTAGTATTTAGCCTTGGGAGGTGGTCCTCCCTGCTTCCCACAAGGTTTCACGTGTCTCGTGGTACTCTGGATTAGACCTAGGAGCTTCCATTTTCATTTACAGGGCTGTTACCTTCTATGGCGGAGCCTTCCAGCTCTCTTCAATTAATTCCAGCTCTCACTTGCGGTCTATCCACAACCCCAGGAACAAGTTCCTGGTTTGGGCTCTTTCCCTTTCGCTCGCCGCTACTTAGGAAATCGATTTTTCTTTCTCTTCCTCCGGGTACTTAGATGTTTCAGTTCCCCGGGTCTACCTCTATAAACCTATGAATTCAGTTTACAGTACATAGCGTTAGCTATGTGGGTTGCCCCATTCGGAAATCTCCGGATCGCAGGCTATTTGCGCCTACCCGAAGCTTATCGCAGCTTATCGCGTCCTTCATCGGCTACTGGTGCCAAGGCATTCACCATGCGCCCTTTGTAGCTTGACCTATTGACCGAAAATTGCTATTAACTTCGCGCTTCTTCGTCAGGTCACTCGTTGCGGTACTCATTTACCAGTTAGTAAACTCCGTTCCTCACTCGCGTCCTTCCTCGAATCGCTCGCTACTATCAATTTTCTAGTTTTAGTTATAATCTACAAAGGTTTACTATTTTATAATTTCTTATAAATAGTTTATACCTTTAGCTTTACTTCTTATGTTAAATAACTTTCATTATTTAACGCTTATCACTGTGCAATTTTCAAAGAACAATGTGGTGGGCTTAAATGGACTCGAACCATCGACCTCACGCTTATCAGGCGTGCGCTCTAACCAGCTGAGCTATAAGCCCATATATGGTGGAGATAAAGGGATTCGAACCCTTGACCCCCTGCGTGCAAGGCAGGTGCTCTCCCAGCTGAGCTATACCCCCATATATAAATTAACAGTCAACAATTGATATGAATAACTATCCATATCAAATTAACAACACTTAATTTTCGAAAGACCTATTTATGATCCCTCAAAATTAAACAGAGTGTAAACCAGAATTCCAATGTAACTAAAAACCTAAGTTCTTAGTTATTATTCCTTAGAAAGGAGGTGATCCAGCCGCAGGTTCTCCTACGGCTACCTTGTTACGACTTCACCCCAATCACTGACCCCACCTTCGGCCGCTGGCTCCTTACGGTTACCTCACGGACTTCGGGTGTTGCCAGCTCTCATGGTGTGACGGGCGGTGTGTACAAGGCCCGGGAACGTATTCACCGCGACATTCTGATTCGCGATTACTAGCAACTCCAGCTTCATGTAGGCGAGTTTCAGCCTACAATCCGAACTGGGATGAGTTTTTTAGTTTGGCTCCCCCTCGCGGGTTTGCATCTAATTGTACTCACCATTGTAGCACGTGTGTAGCCCTGGACATAAGGGGCATGATGATTTGACGTCATCCCCACCTTCCTCCCGGTTAACCCGGGCAGTCTCACTAGAGTGCTCAACTTAATGGTAGCAACTAATGATAAGGGTTGCGCTCGTTGCAGGACTTAACCTAACATCTCACGACACGAGCTGACGACAACCATGCACCACCTGTCTCCCTGCCCCGAAGGGCTTCCTCCATTACGAGTAATTCAGGGGATGTCAAGTCCAGGTAAGGTTCTTCGCGTTGCTTCGAATTAAACCACATGCTCCGCTGCTTGTGCGGGCCCCCGTCAATTCCTTTGAGTTTTAATCTTGCGATCGTACTTCCCAGGCGGAGTACTTATTGTGTTAACTGCGGCACAGAAGGTTGGACCCTCCTACACCTAGTACTCATCGTTTACGGCGTGGACTACCAGGGTATCTAATCCTGTTTGCTACCCACGCTTTCATGCCTCAGCGTCAGTTATGGTCCAGAGAATCGCCTTCGCCACTGGTGTTCTTCCTAATCTCTACGCATTTCACCGCTACACTAGGAATTCCATTCTCCTCTCCCACACTCTAGATATCCAGTTTGAAATGCAGCTCCCAAGTTAAGCCCGGGAATTTCACATCTCACTTAAATATCCGCCTACGCATCCTTTACGCCCAGTAAATCCGGACAACGCTTGCCACCTACGTATTACCGCGGCTGCTGGCACGTAGTTAGCCGTGGCTTCCTCCTTGGGTACCGTCATTATCGTCCCCAAAGACAGAGCTTTACAACCCGAAGGCCTTCATCACTCACGCGGCGTTGCTGCATCAGGCTTTCGCCCATTGTGCAATATTCCCCACTGCTGCCTCCCGTAGGAGTCTGGACCGTATCTCAGTTCCAATGTGGCCGATCACCCTCTCAGGTCGGCTACGCATCGTCGCCTTGGTGAGCCTTTACCTCACCAACTAGCTAATGCGCCGCGGGTCCATCTCAAAGCGGATTACTCCTTTAATTAGTTCTTCATGCGAAGAACTAATGTTATGCGGTATTAATCTCCCTTTCGGGAGGCTATCCCCCTCTTTGAGGTAGGTTACCCACGTGTTACTCACCCGTCCGCCGCTAATCCACCCCGAAGGGTTTCATCGCTCGACTTGCATGTGTTAGGCACGCCGCCAGCGTTCGTCCTGAGCCAGGATCAAACTCTCAATTTAAAAGTTTGCTTGCTCATTACTGCTTTGTTACTTTAAAAGTAACTCAAAGAATTGCTGGTTTATTTAAAAACAAGTTTTAACTTATCTTTCACTCTGTTTAATTTTCAAGGATCATTTTTCTTATTTTGATTACTTTTACATCTTATCATTTTCATTGGAATCAGTCAAGAACTTTGTGAATATTTTTTATTTTCTAGCTTCTTATACAGCTTTAAATAATATCACCAGTATAGATTCATCTCATCGACTTTTTTATTGTCAATTTTTAATCATAATCTTATACTTTAAGTTCATTTAGTTGCACATATCTGACAACGAATGTTATTCTATCATCTTTATTAGCACCGTTGTATTCTCATACTTCCCTTAATCTTTAATTATAACGCTTGTACTTAATTATTCTCTTGATTTCTTACCTTTAATCATATGGACACGCCTGACTTAGTTTATATCAGTCAATTGGTTTATAGAATGCTCCTCTAATGTATAAAACCTAGTTTAGTCATAAAAATTTTATTTATGTCTATATTAAACAACCTATTTCTTATGAACATTTAACTGCCATAAAGAATCTATTTCTGCTAGTGCCACTTGTTCTTCGTAATTTTGTATACCCTGTTTCTTTAGTTCCTTTATCAACCATTTCTTATTACGTTTAATATGATTTAAGTTGCTTTCAATAATACCGCCATCCATGATTAAGGGTACAGTTAAGCCTCCTACTGGCGACTTAATTTTTAAGTCTTTCAACTGTACTGGTCTATTTTGCTCCTTAGGAAACACTGATATAGTACCTTGTGGTTCAATAATAGCAGTTTGAATATCTGAGAACTTATCATAACCTTTTTCTCTAACAAGCCCCTCCAACTGATTTAAGCTTAGACTTAGACTACTCAAAGCTTTCATATCAATTTTTCCGTTTTCAATAACTATAGTAGGTGTATGTTCCATAATATGTGTGAGCTTATTTATTATCGCCAAACGAGAAGTTAAAATCATTAATAATACCAAAAGCCCTGATCCAAAAACTGATTTTACTACCACTTTATCCACCAAAGGTTCAGCGGCAACATTAGCTAGTATCATTATACCAGCAACCTCATAAGCTGCCATTTCTGAAATAGCCTTCTTTGTTAAGATTCTAGAACATAAATATGTAAAAAAATAGACTAACAAAACTCTAGTAGCATAAGCTAAAACATCTATCATTGTCTAACTCCTTTCTTTTATGGTCCTGAAAATGCCTTCATTACAAAATCCAACGATTCTCTTAAAGCACCAACATACTCAACAGCAGAATCTTGGTTGTGTTTCACTGTTGATTCTAACTGACCTAATGTATTTTCAAATGTAGTATATATTTCAGTAGCATTATTCATTTGAATAAATACTCTATTCTTGTTATAAATTTTTTTTAAGATATTCATTTCTTGATTCGCTTGCTTCCAATCTTTACTCTGTACACTATTTTCTATCTTATTTAGTTGCGAATCTATTGCTTTTAATGGAAGAGCTACACTAAATATAATCCACATAAAAACAAATGATATCATCCACACTACTGCCACTTTATATCTCATGTTATCATTACTAAACACTCTTACCACCCCTTACATGAATATTATTCCACAATGCTAGAAAAGTATTAAAATATCTTTATCCGATGACTACCCGCTCTAATACTCCCTCGCACTCTGTGAAAGTGATTCACACAAAATCAAAGATTTTGGTTCTCTACTTTTCTCCAGGAGGAAGTGAAGAGCGGGTACGTCCCTGGATAAAGATTTCTAAGCATCAGGTGGAGTTAAAACTCCATCTGATGCTTAGAAATCTGTTTATAAAAAAATAAATCCAGTTACCCCATAAGCAACTGGATTATAATATTATTTCTCAAATTCAAATTGTATTTTTTCATCTTTTAAAACAAGTCTTGCATTAAACTCTGTTCCTTTTTTTGACTTAAATCCTCTTATAATGTCAGTTTTACCAACTTCTATTATTTTTTTAATCTGTGCTATTGAAATTTTCTTGCCACAAATCTCACTCACAAAAAACTTACATCCGCTTTCCCAATTTGTGCATCCATATCCTTTTTTATTTTTCACAATTTGACCTTTACTGCATATTGGGCAAATACCCAATATATCCTCACTTATCTTTTCAGATATTGTAATGTTTTTACTTTTTATTAAGCTCGCGAATAGACTTTCTCCGTTAACAACTTTATTATTATTTAATACCTTATAAATATTGTTCTTCGTGTAACTCTCAAGTTTATTCATAAAAATGTCTGGTGTTATCTCTTTTTCATAAACCATTTTAAGTCCTTTTTCCCAGCTAGCTGTTAATGTTGGATTAAGTAAAGTAGGTATTGAGGCTTTTATAACCTCATATATCATTTCTCCTTTAGTAGTTGGTGTTATTATTTGTGTTTTTTTATTGGAGCTAATGTATTCTATTTTTTCGAGCTTCTTAAGTATTTCTGCTCTAGTGGCAGAGGTTCCTATTCCCGCACCTTTGATTTGCTCTCTCAACTCTTCATCCTCAATGAGTTTACCTGCATTCTCCATAGCAATTATAATTGAACCACTGCTATATCTTTTAGGAGGAGTAGTTTCACCATTTTTTATCATTAAGTTATTTAAATCTACAATCTGTCCTTTTCTTAATTTATTTAAAAATTCCATATTCTTATTTTCTTTTATGTCTTTTTCTGAATTTAATACATCAAGATATCCTCTTTCTATGCAGACCTTATCTGAGGTAAAAAAGCTTTCATTTCCTATTTTAGTAACAACCTCAATTTTACTGTACTTCGCTGGCGGATAGAATATAGCAAGAAAACGTCTAACAACCAAATTATATATTTTTTTTTCGAGATCACTAAGTTTCTCATAGCTTTGAAGACCTTCACCTGTTGGTATAATGGCATAGTGATCTGTTATTTTGCTGTCATCTACGTATTTTGTTTTTTCCAAATTCTTAAACCAATTGTTAGTAAGTATAGTTTCAGCAATGAAGCTTACCCCAATATCTCCCTTATAGAAGGTTAGCTTTTTTACGTTTTTATTTATTTCCTTTGCCACTGCTTTTGACAAAACTCTCGCATCTGTTCTAGGATATGTAAGCATCTTTTTTTCATATAATGACTGAACTTTGCTTAGAGTCTCTTCTGGACTAATCTTAAATTTTTTAGAACATTCATTTTGTAATTCTGCTAAATTGAATAAAAGCGGTGCTTTTTTTACTTCCTTATTCTTACTTACTTTATCTATAAATACTTTACTACTTTGTGAAACCTGTTTGAGTTTTTCTAAAATCTTTTCCGATTCTTCCCTAGTTTTAAAACCACTTTCATTATAAAGGTAGTGGGACTGAAAATACTCTGAACCCTCTACCGCTTTCCATTCCCCGTCATATACTAGTTCTAACTTAGAATTTTCTTTATATCCTGCATTAAACTCTGCTATTATTTTATAAAAAGGAGTTTTTATAAAATCTCTAATTTCTCTTTCCCTTTCAACAATCATTCCAAGTACACAGCTCATAACTCTACCTACTGCAACTACAACTTTATCTTCACCTATAAAACTAGATATAGTTTTACTATATATTAAAGTTAAAAGTCTTGAAAAATTAATTCCAACTAAATAATCTTCTTTAGCTCGCAAGTAAGCGGAATGTGCTAAGGAGTCATATTCAGATAAATCTTTTGCTTCACTAATTCCTCTTCTTATCTCCTCTTCTGTCTGTGAATCAATCCAAACTCTTTTTTTTTCTTTACCGTCTACTCCCACTATTTGATCTACTAGTCTATAAATATACTCGCCTTCTCTTCCTGAGTCTGTACAAACATAAATTCTGTCTATATCATCTCTTCTAAGCAAGTTAGAAACAATATTAAACTGCTTTGCTACACTAGGTATAACCTCATATTTATATTCTTTAGGTAAAAATGGCAATGTACTTAAAGACCATCTTTTTAAATTTTCATCATAAGCTTCAGGGTAGCTCATTGTAACTAAATGTCCAACACACCAAGTGAAAATCGCCTTATCCGACTCTATATATCCGTTAGACTTAGTTCCTTTTACATTTAATAGCTTTACAAACTCCATAGCTACAGATGGTTTTTCTGTAATAAATAACCACTTACCCATTTATAAACCTCACAATCTGAAAACTTATTTCTTGTCATTAGTAACTTTATTTAAAATAAATAGAGATATTGGCATACTTCTTTTAGAATTCCAATATCTCATAGTTCTATTATATCAAATATATTTATATTGCACAAACCTACAAAATGGTAACGTAAATAATAAAATGTATTGTCATTTATGAACTTATTTATTTCACTTAAATTAAATATGTAAAAATGGTAACTACCTAGTAAGCTCAATCCAATTTTCATACATTTCACTCAGTTCTACAAATGCAGCTGATTTATCTTTTCCCATAATTATACCTTTAAGCCTAGCTATATTTAGGCTTATGTTATACATTTCATCTCTTTCTACACTAAACTGAATTCTAGGCATTATTTTTTTCCAAGCATCTGATAATTTTCTTGTATCTTCTTCAGCCTTATCCCAGTTTTCTCCTTTAATATCTTCTGTTATCACTTTTACATACATTACTACATCCTCGGTTACGTTTCTTGGTTTTTTGAAATAATTTCCACTTGTCATAATAAAAACAAATATCATTAAAACAATAACAGGTATTCCATAATATAATACCTTCTTCATACATTCAACTCCCTACATAATTAAAATAATAAAAATACATAACTCCATTTAGCATACTATTTTTATTCCAGTATACATTAAATATAATTACTTTACTCTATTCAAATTTTAATACTACTCCTCTTAAACGACTTCTTTGATTTTAACCATTCTTCTTTTCAAATATGGCTTCATTATCATTAAATAATAAACTATTTTTGTTTGCGAGTATCTTTATACCTATCTATATACAATTGTCCTGCTGTATTAATACTAGCTATAAAAACTTCTGATGGAGTTTTTATATTATTTTTCTTCAACTCATTAACTAACCACTGCTTATTCTTTTGTATAGATTTCAAGTTTTCTTCAATTATCATACCATCATATATTAGTTGAATACTCATACCACTGCCATCATTTGTAGGTAGATTCATATCTTTTGGTGTAACAGGTTGGTACTCTGGTTTCTTTAAAACTGATAATTGTCCATCTTTCTCCAAAATTGCAAAATCAACTTCTCCTAAGTCAAATGCGCCTTTTTCTCTAAGTTGCTCTAATAAATCGGATAACCTGTACCTTTTATTTTTCATAGCTTCTTCCATAACTTGACCATTAGCTACAACTATGGTAGGTTTATCATCAAGATATACTGACGCTTTTTTTGATTTTATTGATATCCATTGAATAACATAACAAATTACTGTCCAAGTAAAAAGTCCAACCCAATGTGCCCAAGCTGTTGAAGTTAAATCCGTAGTCAAGGAAGAAGCCGTTGAGCCGATAGTTATTCCAAGCACATAATCAAAAAAGGTAAGTTGACTAACCTGTTGTTTACCAAGTACACGGGCAAATATTAGTAAGGTGAAAAAACCAATTATTCCTCTTACAAAAACAATTAAACTTTCATGCAAATTAATCACTCCAATATTCTATATAAATCTAGTTATAATGTTATTTAAACGTTTAATGATATGTTTTATTCAGCAATTTAGATATTTAACTATCTCAAACTACTACCTATATATATCAATCTTATTTGAATATATAAAAAGCCGAAAGTTTTTCCTTTCAGCTTTTTATAGAATTATTATTGTTTATATTGTGGTTCTTGCTCCTCAATATATTGTTGTCTGCCTTTTAAAGTACTAAGTGCACTTTCAAGTGTTTTTGCTATACTCTTATAATCTTGCTTTGCCTGCTCATCTTCAGTTTGCAAAGCGAATGTTTTCATTGTTGCTACTGCACTTTCTATTCCTACTACTGCTTGTTGCATTTGTGTTCCTACTGTCATTTATTTCACTCTTCCTCTCAAATTTTATTTAGAATTATTGTTGTTTATATTGCGGCTCTTGTTGTTCTAAATACTTCTGTCTGCCTTTTAAAGTATCTAATGCATTATCAAGTTGGTTTGCTATATTTTGATAATCCTGTTTTGCCTGCTTATCTTCAGTTTGTAGCGCAAATGTTTGCATTGTAGCAGCAGCACTTTGAATTCCCGCTATTGCTTGTTGCATTTGTGTTCCTACTGTCATTTATTTCACCTCCCCTCAAAGTAACGATTATTATATTTTAAACATAGATAGTTCTTTATTATAAACAGAGTTCTTGGTGTCTTTGGTATTTAACCCTTAGGTTTAAATATCAACGCTCCTAAAAATCCAAATATTATTGCAGCACAAATACCCGCACTGGTAACCTCAAAGGTTCCAGTAAGCACTCCAATAAGCCCATCTCTTTCAGCTTCCATCATAGCTCCTTTTACTAATGCATTTCCAAAGCTACTTATTGGCAAAGAAGCTCCTGCTCCAGCAAACTTTATCAAAGGTTCATATAATCCAAAACCTCCAAGTATTGCTCCTACAACAACGAGAGTACTGGTTGTATGTGCTGGAGTAAGCTTAAGCACATCCATCATTAACTGTCCGATTACACATATACCACCACCTATAATGAATGCCCAAATAAATTTTTCCATAATGTTCAACACCTCATTTCTACATTTCGATGGATACTGCATGGGCAACACAGGGGATACTTTCCTTTTGTTGAAAAGACAACGGAGATAATAGTGCACCTGTTGCAATTACTAGAATTCTTTTCAATTCTCCTTTTTTCATTCGATTTACGAAATGTCCATAAGTAGTTATAGCAGCACAGGCACATCCACTTGCTCCAGCAAAAACAGGCTGATCTTTTTTATACATTAAAATACCACAGTCCGTTAGAATATTTTCTGGAATCTTTAATCCATGCTGCTCAAGCAAATCACCCGCTATTTCGTGTCCTATACTACCTAAGTCTCCAGTAGCAATTAAATCATAATAGGTCGGATCAATATTTAAATCCCTAAAGTGTGCCTCAATTGTATCTACCGCTGCTGGTGCCATTGCTACTCCCATATTAAATGGGTCAGAAATCCCCATATCAATTACCTTACCTATGGTAGCAGAGGTTATCTTCGGACCATTTCCTTGTTTAGCTATAACCCCTACTCCAGATCCTGTTACAGTCCATTGAGCTGTAGGAGGCTTTTGCCCACCATACTCAGTAGGATACCTAAATTGTTTTTCTACAGCCGCATTGTGACTTGCAGTACCAGTTACCACGTATTCTGCGGCGCCACTATCTACTAATTGTGATGCTATTGCTAATCCTTCCATAGAGCTAGAACAGGCACCAAATATACCAAGGTAAGGTATTGCTAAAGTTCGTGCAGCAAAACTACTCGTAATTATCTGATTCATTAAATCTCCACTTATTAGAAAATTTATATCCTCTTTTTTTAAACTACCTTTTTTGATTGCTATTTCGCAGGCCTCTTCAAGCAACTTTTTTTCTGCTTTTTCAAAGCTATCCTGTCCTAGCCATATGTCATCATGAAGTATGTCAAAGTCTTCTGCCAAGTTTCCTTTAGCTTCAAAGGGCCCTCCAATTGCAGCAGAGGATATAATAACAGGTTTTGAATTAAAAATCCACGATTGATGTCCTTTAATCATTTACATCCCGCCTAACCATTTGATAGTAATTTTAATGATAGCAACTATAAAAGCTGAAAAAACTCCGAAAACTATTACCGAACCTGCAAGCTTAAACATATTTCCACCAACGCCAAGTACATAACCTTCACTTTTATGCTCAATTGCAGTTGATGCAATTGAGTTAGCAAATCCCGTAACTGGAATAGCGGTACCTGCCCCTGCCCACTGAGCAATATGGTCAAATACACCAAAGCCTGTAAGTAAAACCGCTATTATAATTACAACTGCTGTAGTATGATTTGATGCATGAGCTTCACTAAAGTGAAAATACTTTACAAATATGTATTGTATAGCCTGCCCAATGGTACATATAATTCCACCAGAAACAAATGCCCTGATACAATTACGGAACACAGCTCTCTGAGGCTCTCTTTCCTTAGCAAAACTTTGATACTGCTGCTGTGTCGGAGTTAATTTTTTATTTTTTTTACTAGACATTTTTAAATCACTGTTGACCGAAGCTCAATAAAATCTATAATAATTTAGTTAATTATTAGTTCGTCAACTTACTCCCTTCCAATTTATTTACCTTTGCTATCTATCTTAACGCAGTAAATATGGTTCTAATTTTTCCATTACTTTTTTTAACCTATTCGCATCGTTAATATACATAGCTTTAGCTTTTGTATTTTGAGTTTCCAGTGCATATCCCATAAGATCTGCGTAACTTTTCTCAATACTAGCATATAATAGTTCCCTAACATTAGTTTGTGGAAGTTGTATAACATCATCAAAGAGATCTACATATAACTCACCATTTGAGTTAACCTGACCTATAAATACATTATCCAAGGTTACACCCATATTTTCTAATTGGGCATTAAGCCACCCTTGATTTAAACCTAAATTGGCTAATGATTCATTAATTACATTTCCATCTAAAATAACTGTTTGAGGAGCTGCTTGAGGAGAAACTTTTATTCCTAAGTCTTGTGGGGTAATTGGTTTTTTATCTGATTTTAAAACTACGTTTAAATCACCAGTTGACTCCATCACAGCAAATTCTACATCAGCTAAATTAAATACACTTCTAGAACGTAACTCTCTTAGCAAATCTTCACCAGTAAATCTTGAACTCTTTAAATTCTCTTCCATTACTTTGCCTTCTTTTATAACAATAGTTTCTTTTCCATTTATTAAATCATATAAAAATTTACTTTTCATGGATGCATAATCTACAGCTATAGGAAGAAAAATCCACACAGCTAGAGCTATGATTCCAAACACCCAGTTTGATATTAAATTTAATGATATTAATGATACTAAAATTGCAACTACTGTATAATTAATGTAATTAAAAGGTGTCATTTTACCTTGACGCTTTCGCCCTAAAACCTTAACTAAAATTAAGGTCAAGACAAATAAGCCTATAGACCTTAACAACACTATCATCCAAGTCTTCATATTTTCCTCCAATTAATTACTTTTATATTGTGGTTCTTGAAGTTCTATGTTCTTTAGTCTTCTTTCCAAATCTTGAACAACTTCGTCAGTTACCTTAAGCGCATCCTTATAAGCTAATTTAGCTTTTCTGTTTTGAGTCTGGATAGAATACATTCTTAAAGTACTTTGAGCACTCTTTAGGTTAACCAGCGTTTGCTTTACATTAGCTGCTACAGTCAAAACACTCTACCTCCTCTATATAGGTTTTAATTCCTATATCTATTTTTACGTTTATTTTCAATATTATTCGCAAAATCTTTATTAGCCTTATTATTTATTAGTATTTTTGCAAACACAAAAATCAAGGGAGGTATGCACATCATTAAATTACATATCTCCCTTGATTTATAGAATTGTTTTTTGCAATATATTTTCCTATAATTAAATGTTATTTCTATTGACAAACCTTTCCTGGGTTCAATATATTTTTAGGGTCAAAGGCTAGTTTAATACCTTTCATAAGATCCATATATTCATCACCGAGCTGTTCAAGCAAATATGGCTTCTTAGCATATCCTATTCCATGTTCTCCCGATACCTGTCCGCTTAACTCAACAGATCTTTTATACATACAATCAAATACCTCACTAAGCTTCTTTTCCCATTCTTTCTGTTCTAAATCATCCCTTAACACATAAACGTGTAGGTTTCCATCACCCGCATGTCCAAAACTTCTTATTCTTACATTGAACTCTTTTTGTAACTCATTTGTGTACCTAACAAACTCTGCTACTCTATTTCTTGGAACTACAACGTCACATTCATCCATCTCTGTTGTTGTAGCTTTTACTGCCTCAAGGAATGCACCTCTTGCTGACCAAACTGCTTCTTTTCTTTCATCGGTATCAGTAATATACACGTCAAGCGCACCTTCTTCTAAGCAAATATTGGCAACTTTTTCATAATCCTTCTCTATGTCTTCTTTACTATTACCATCAAATGTTAAAAGTAAATATGCATCTGATGAGTTATCTGGGAATTTCTTTCCTAAGAACTCTTCTGCAGCAAGTATTACTTCTCTTTGCATAAACTCAACTGCTGTTGGTATTGATTTTGATTTTATAATTTTTGGAACAGTATTTATTGCCATATCTAGGTTAGGGAATGGAATAAGTAAGCTAATTGCTTTCTTTGGCAGCGGAAGTAACTTAAGCACAGCTTTTGTGATTATTCCTAAAGTTCCTTCTGAACCACAGATCAAGTCTTTTATACTATAACCTGAACTATTTTTAACTACTTTTCCACCAACTTCTATTACTTTTCCTGTTGGAAGTACAACAGTTAAACCTCTAACATAATCTCTTGTAACTCCATATTTAACAGCTCTCATTCCACCAGCATTTGTGTTTATATTTCCACCTATAGTTGCTGATTTTTCACCTGGATCTGGTGGGTAAAATAGGTCATGCTCCTCTACAAACTTTCCTATTTCCATGAGAAGAACTCCTGGTTCTAATGTTAACATTAGATTTTCTTCATCTAATTCAAGAATTCTATTCATCTTAGTTAAGTTTATCATTATTCCACCATGAATAGGCACAGAAGCTCCAACTAGTCCAGTTCCTGAACCTCTCGCAACTACAGGAATATTATTTTCATAAGCATATGTCATTATTCTTGAAACTTCTTCCGTACTCAATACTTCAACCATAGCTTCTGGCATTCTGCTTACTCCACCTAATTCATCATGGCTGAAATCCTCATTTATATTCTCTCCAACATATACTCTGTCTTCCCCTAATACACTCACTAAAAATTCTATATCTTTTCCCTCTACCTTTTTATACTCATTATTGCACATATTCCTTACCTCCGGACTTTTATTTTGATATTCCCATCTAAGCTTTCCAAGAAATCTGATATCTAAAAATATACAGTTGACACTTGATATCTCATTTATAAATATTATCTTATCTATAACTGTCAACTGTACTTTATGAATTCGTTAAGCTATTCCGTTACCCTCTTTAATATTATTTATTAACTTTGGAACAATTTCATAAATATCTCCTACTATTCCATAGTGAGCTACATTAAATATTGAAGCTTTAGGATCCTTGTTTATTGCAATTATACAATCTGAGCCATTCATTCCTGCCACGAACTGTACTGAACCTGATACTCCACAAGTTATAATTAATTTTGGTTTTACTGTTCTTCCGCTTAACCCTATTTGACGTTTTGCATCTCCCCAACCCGCTTCTATAATCGGTCTAGTAACTGCCACCTGTCCGCCAAGTAAACTTGCAAGTTCTCTTATCATTTCTAAATCTTTTTCTGATTTTATTCCTCTTCCTGCAACTACTATTACTTCAGCATCTGATATACCAACTTCCGCTTCTTTCTTGGTTACTTTTAATACATTTATATTTGAACGAAGCTTTGTAGTATCAATCTCACACAATGTTATTTTACCCGATTCTTCTATAGTTCTCTCTGGCGAATTCATTACCTTGTATCTCACTGTTGCAAGCTGTGGTCTATTGTTTGGGTTTAGTATCTGTGCCATTATGTTTCCACCGAATGCAGGCCTAATCTGTACTAAATCAGTATTTTCTTTCATATCAAGCACTGTACAATCAGCTGTAAGACCAGTTTTAAATCTTGCTGCTACTCTCGGAGCTAGTGACCTTCCTACTGTTGTTGCTCCAACTAGTAATGTTGATGGTTTCACTTTATTAATAAAATCTTCCATTGCTGCTGTATATGGCTCTATTCTAAAGTCCTTTAGCTCTTCATAATCGTATATAAACACTTCATCTACACCATAATGTAGTAGTTCTTTAGCCTTCTCCTTAATATCGTGTCCTACAAATACAGCATAAACTGGATGATTTATTTTTTCGGCTAACTCTCTTCCCTTTCCTATAAGCTCATAAGTTACAGGATGTATATCACCTTCAACATGATCTACATACACTGCTATGCCTTTCCATAAGCTCTTATCTATAGAAACTTGTTCATCTTCAATGAACTCCATTACGCCTGTCGGTCCTTTTTTTACACAAAGCTTGCACATTTTGCAAGCTGCATTTATTTCTATTTTTCCATCTTTCTCTTCCATAGCTGAAAATGGACACACATTAATTAATTCTTCTATAATTGAAGGAGTTAATTTCTCCTGATTCACTAATAATCTTCCCACTCTTCATTCCTCCACTTCATTTACTTCTTAATTCATTATTTCTATAACAATGTTTTATTCAACATAAATCTAATAATCAATTTTATTTTTTAACTCGAAAAGAAAAACACACTTGACCTTTTATTAATTCTCAATCTCTAATTATATAAACAGAGTTCTTAGTGTCTTTGCCACTTAGAAATCGTTACTTGGGAATGCAGCCGCTCGAAACGTATCCCTTAAAAAAGAGGTAAGTATTGGAGTGGGCAGTCATCAGATAAACTTAAGCTCTTTAAGCTTAGCTGTTATCTTATCCCCTAATTCTTCACCAGTCCCGTTCCATAGTTCTTTGTCTGTATTTACTTCCGGTGGGAATATTCTTTCAACCTGTGTTGGTGACCCATTTAGCCCATATCTCTTTTCATTTTGATCTTCAAAATCTTTAAGACCTAACACCTTTATTTCTCTATTCTTTGTCTCTAGCTTCTTTCTGTATGATGGAAGTCTTGGTTGAAAAATATCCTTTTCTACAGTTAAAAGACAAGGGAATTTTATCTCTGCCACCTCTATTGTATTTGGCATATCCATTTCAACTATTATTGACTCTTGCTTTACATCTTCTATCTTTAAAACGTTTGATATGTGCGGTATTCCTAAATATTCTGCCATTTCAGGACCAACCTGTGCTGTATCACCATCTGTTGTCTGTTTTCCACACAGTATTAAGTCTATATTTCCCATCTTTTTTACACCTTGAGAAAGCGTATAGGATGTAGCAATTACGTCTGCACCTGCAAATTTCCTGTCTGAAAGAAGTACTCCTTCATCTGCTCCCATCATATATGCTTCTTTAATCACTTCTGCCGCTTGTGGCGGCCCCATACTAATTATTTTTACTGTACCGCCCTTTTCCTCTCTTATTCTTAATGCTGTTTCTAGGGCATATAAATCATATGGATTCATCTTTGAATCTACTCCGTCTCTTTTTAACACACCTGTTACTGGATCTACCTCAACCTTTGTAGTTCCTGGTACTTGTTTTATACATACTAATATATCCATATTTATACCTCCAAAATTTGAAAATAGTTTATATAATTAAATTTACTTTTACTAATTTATTAGTTAGGTGATTTTCAAGTTATTTATGTTGGCATATTCGATAGTTAACAACACCGAGAATATATCGACATAAATAACTAGCTCTTACCTAACTATAACTGACACCCCATCAGGAATAACTGCAACCTTAGCACTCTCTCCTTTTAATTCATAAGCTCTATTTAGAGCCTCCTCAAAGCTAAAAGCATGTTCCATGTGCATGTTTTTTATCATCTGTGGATCGCACATATCTGTGACCAGTATTACTGTATATTTATCAAGCATTCTAGCTAGTATCTGAAACTCCCATTGATCTGGCACAGTTTCATTTCTTGGAACCTTAGCTATTCTCTCTAGAAGTTCTTTAGGTGACTTTGCATTAGCTAAGTTATCGTAGAAAGATTGTCCCCCATGACCATCATTGCAAGCCGACACCATAATTATTACTCCACCCTCATTACAGGTAGCTTCAGCAGCCGTCATTCCTTTTACTGATTGATAAATATTCTGATCTAAAGGGTAACCACCATTAGTTGAAACAACTATATCTGCATCTACTTTATCTATTTTTGATAGTTCTAACACAAATTTACAACCTTCTTCATGAGCATGCTCACTATGTCCTGCAACTGCCTTAATAATTCTTTTTTCACTATCGATTACTACATTTAATATAAAGGCTAATCTTGATTTCTCTGCTGCATAAATCATGTCCTTGTGTATTGGATTATTTTTTAATATTCCTGTTCTGGCGTATGGACTCGCTATAAACTCTGAGCAATGGTTTGCCATAACGGTTTTTGCTGATGCAACTCCTGGTAATATGCTTTTTCTCCCACCAGAGAAACCAGCAAAAAAGTGCGCTTCTATAAATCCTTCAGCGATTAACAGCTCCGTTTCCATTGCTAGCTTATTTAATATAAGCTCTCCACCTGAAGGAAGTATTCCAACCTTCATCATACTATTATCATCTTGTGAATCATGCATTACTATTTGTTCATTCTTAACAATTTCCTCACCAAACTTATTTATTAACTCTTCTTTAGTTGATGCTCTATGAAATCCTGTTGCTATAAGAATTTTTATATCTATATTAGGATTTACTTCTCTTATTCTTTTCAAGAGTATAGGCATTGTTATTTTGCTTGGAACTGGTCTTGTATGGTCACTAGTAATAATGACCATATTGCTCTTCCCCTTAACTAATCCTTCAAGTGTTTCACTACCTATTGGATTATCTAATGCTTGTTCAACAAGTTCTTGCTGAGTTAAAGTTGTTCTATATTCTGATGCCTTTGATTCCAATACTCCAACTAAATTTTTATCATCAACTTCTATTTGAAGCATTTGCCTATGATATGGTATTTTTATTTTTCCCATCTAAATTCCCCCCTGTGATTAAGTTTTATTCCTTAGAATCCAAACATTGGTCCCATAAAGTAAGCCATGATCCCCAAAACGATTACATATACTATACAGAATTTTAGCGTTGCATTTAATATCCTTCCTTCTGCTCCAGCAAGCCCTGTAGCTGCTGTAGCAACTGCAATACTTTGTGGCGATATCATCTTGCCTGCTGTAGCACCACCTGTGTTTGCTGCTGCAAGCCAGTAAGAATTTAGCCCTAGTGATTTAGCTGCTTCTACTTGAAGTGGTCCAAATAATATATTGGCAGAAGTATCACTACCTGTAACAAAGGTTCCGAGAGCGCCTATGATTGGCGATATTAGAGGATATGCATGTCCAGTTACTGCAACTAAAACAACAGCTATTGATTTGATCATTCCACTATAACTCATAACTTTAGCAAGTGCTACTATGGAAACTATTGTAATAGCTGACTTAGT
The DNA here is from genome assembly GCF_056135525.1 of Clostridium sp. CS1-1. Lineage (NCBI taxonomy): Bacteria > Bacillati > Bacillota > Clostridia > Eubacteriales > Clostridiaceae > Clostridium > Clostridium sp. CS1-1. The sequence goes on from NZ_CM148680.1 coordinate 3,425,795, forward strand.
CATTTGCTTTGCAGTTTTGCCGAAAACTGACAATATTTCTCCAAATCGAGCTCCTTGAATTAATCCTCCTATAAAACCTGCTATTATAATTAAGGAACCTGGGTTATTGATCCAAACAAATGTATAAGGATGGAAGATTGGAATTGTAGTACTTACTTTTGATAAACTCTTGCTTATTCCTGGGAATAGTGAACTTGTAAATAATATAATTATAAATACCAATATAAATGGAATCCATGCCATAAATGCTTTATTAAACGGTATTTTTTCCACATCTTTTGCTGCTTTATCTTTATGGAATATCTTAGCCCAAGCTATTGTAGCTGCTAAACAAACTACTGAACCAAGTATGGCTGGTAGCTCTGCCCCCATATATTTAGCTGCCAAAACTTCTGGTATTGCAAAAGATAAACCTGATATTAACGCTATCCCAAAAACTCCTTTAATTGCTTTAGGGCTCTTTCCTGTAAGCATAACAAGAATTATTGGTACAAGAACAATTAGAATTGATAGCTGTATTCCTACTGCATAACTTAGCGTATTGGGATTTAAGTTTGTAAGTTTAGCTAGCGTAGAAACTGGAAGCCCTATCGCCCCAAAAGCTGTCGGTGTTGTATTAGCTATTAAACAAATAATTGCCGCGAACACTGGATCAAATCCTAGAGCTGCCATTATACTGGCAGGAATTGCAACCGCAGTACCAAAACCTGCAATTGCTTCAAGAAATCCACCAAAGCCCCATGCTAATATTAAAACTAGTATTCTCTGGTCTGTTGTAATACCAGTCATCATGGTTTTAATTAAATCCATACTTTTTGTATGAATAGATAAATTGTAAATAAATACTGCTGCTACTATAACAATCATAATTGGCCATAGTGCATTTGCTGCCCCTTCCAGCCCAGCTCTCAAAGCGCTTACCATCGGCATTTTCCACACTACAATGGATAAAATTAATGTTATTAATAAAGTAATTGGAGTTGCCTTATGCCCTGGCGTTTTTAGCACACCAAGTGAAATCATAAGCCATACTATTGGTATTAATGCAAGGAAAAAGAGTAGATATATATTCATATTAGCCCCCCTTTTAGATAGTGTGGTATGACCACTACCTGTTGATTTCATCTTATCATAACTTTTTTAATCTTTCTACGATAGTTATTTTCTTAACATCAAGGTTAAATTTTTCACTTTTTACATACTCTTTGTTATAATAACGTTTACAATTAGTTTTTTATAAATAAAAAAAATTCTCATTTTTTATAGAAACAATTGAAAGTTTTAAATAGAGTTATTTCATTAACAAGTTCTGAGAAATAATAAAGACCAGAGTGCTTTTTATTTTCTACTCTGGTCTTTTATTATATTAAACTGCCATATTTGATTTATTAAAATTTATCATTATTCCACCATAAACAGGCGCTGAGTATTCCACCGATTGATTCGTTATTTCTCTTACAACAACTTTAATGTTTTGTTCTTTCGCATAAGCCATAACGATTGAGGTTTCTTCTTCGTTTAATGCTTCAACCATAACCTCAGGCATTATACTTACTCCTTCTAGTCCATTCTCACCTAAATACTTTCGTATTTCATCCATTACATATACCCTATTCAATCCCAATAGCTTCATTAAAAACTCTAAATCCTTTCTGTCAACTTTTTTACATTCCTTCCTGCAGTTGAATAGCATGTTATCTCCCCCTGAAATAAAAATCCTTATTTAATCGTTTTCATGAATATAGTAAATATTCAATAGAATTCATCACATTTAGCAAACTAATTCTATTCTAAAAATCGGTACAACGACCAACAATTCTATATTATCACACAATTTCATAAATTTCTACTATTACAACTGCAAATATAGTTATAATATACTTATAATATAATAAAATACCAATCAGCGTATAAGTTTACACTGATTGGTATCTTTCATAAGTAGTTACTTCATCATATACTCATTTGCGAAATCTAAGTGTCTTCTCATTGCTTCAGCTGCTTTTTTGGAGTTATGATTTTTTAGTGCATCATAAATATCTTCATGTTGCTTTGCAAGACCTTCTAAGTTTCTTTCGTCTATTAATATTTTTTTTCTAGCGTCTTTAATAAAGGAATCTATTAGTGAAGAGATTGCATTTAATATGTTAACTATTATAAAGTTTCTTGACGCTTGGGCTATCTCGTAATGAAACTTTTTATCAATCTTAACGTTATCATCTTCATTATTAGAATTCTTAAAAGCTTTTATTAATATCTCGAGGCTTTCAAGTTCTTTATCTGTTATTTTTTGCGCAGCTATGGATGCAGTTTCTACCTCAATAACTTTTCTCACCTCAATGATCTCTTCTGGGTTACTATCTTGAAGCATAAACATTATTGATAAAGGTTCAAATAGACCATTTTCAAAATTCTGGCTGATGTAGTTACCTTCCCCATGTCTACACTCTATTAGCCCTATAATTTGGAGTGCTCTTAGAGCTTCTCTAATAGAGGTTCTACTTACCTGAAGATGTTCTACAAGTTCCCTTTCTGATGGCAGTTTATCTCCTTTTTTGAGAGTACCATTTACTATCATATCTTTAATCTGATTTATGACTTGTTCATAAACCTTTGTATTTTTAATCGGACTAAACATCGAATCAAACTCCTTAAATATTTTGTACATTTGATATTATATACATAATAATACATTATTAAAATGATAAGGGCAATTATAAATTAAAAAAATGCTAAAATTCAGGTATTTAAGGCCTTTTCCTAAATCTTAGCACTTTTTTATTCTTCTTTTTTTGACAGTAGATCTTCTGATACTTCATTATTATTTACTACAGCATTCCAATTTACATATATATGAAAAAGACTTACTACATCTTGTTCATTATATAAAAGTATCTTTTCTTTCTTATCAGTTGGCATCCTTTTAATATAATCATCATCTTTGATAATTTTGCTGAAGGTTTTCGCAAGATTTGAGCCACTTATAACTTCACTGTCTCTCAAAATATGGAACTGTTTTTCAAGCGTTTTAAGTCCTATTGGGGCATGTTTTTCTAATTCATATTGCTTCTGAATATCAATATGCTGAAAGTACTTTTCTATATCATATTGTACCTTATATTTTTCAAAAAGATAATTAATCACTGTAAAATCATTATTCCCTGAAAATGTAATTATATATTTTTTACCATAATGAATAGACATTTTTCTAAAATAATCTTTTGCTAATTTTAGTATACTTTTTATGTCATTTTTATTCTCAATCATATACTGAGTAACCTGCAATTTATTCTCTTTTTCATCAAAATAACAGCATCCAAAAACCCCTATGCATATGGGCTTCTTGTATATATAATGTTCTAGGTCAAAAAATAGAGCATCTTTAAATATATTACTATTTTCCTCTATTATAAGCGAATTTTGGTATAATACTGTATCTACATTTATGCTTTTATGTCTTTCAATCACTCTACCACTCTTTTCTAATTAATCATGTAAAACATAGCGATATGCTATTACTATATCATTTATATTATACATGTACTAATTTTATAGTCAAGAGAACTGTAATTAATTACCAAATTAAAAATTATTAATACATTCTGGTTTTAAATTATATACAACATCTTTCCTTTCCACAATAATCTCAATTCTTTTTCTAAGCTCTTCATGACTAAGAACTTTGTGCAAGATTTCCTTTGTAGGATTAACGCAAATGGGGTATTTAACCATTTCAAACATAGTAAAATCTCCTGCTGTGTCACCATATGCATAACTTTCATTTAAGTCTATATCATATCTTCTAACTAATTCATTTATTGCCTTTCTTTTGCTATCACTATCCCACATTGGTATTACATCACCTGTATACATCTCATTCTTATCCATTTGGTATATGGCACCTCTATAATCATCAAACCCATACTTAAACGACATTTCCCTTACGAGTTCTATAGGGCTTCCTGATACAGTGATTATCTTATGACCCTTTTCCTTATGCCACTTTATTCTATCTCTAGTATAAGTATATACTCTATCACCCTTTTGTGATATTACATTTCTTGCGATAAATTCTATCTGAGATTTATGAAGACCTTTTATCGCTTCAATGTATATGTCAGCCATTTTTAAAAGATAGTTATCGTAATTTCCTTGCCTTTTATCCCATTTATCATACTCTGGTTTTACTTCTTTATACCACCTATCGGATGGAATCACTTCATATTTAACAAGTTTTTTAAAGACCTCTGCAATTAATCCTTCTCTATATAAAGTACCGTCTATATCAAAAAAAGCTGCTGTTATCATTTTTCTCCTCCTTACGCTTAATAATATTTTTATTACATTATATACTTTTTAACATATAATTGACATACATTATTGCCCTTTGTTGAATATATATAATTATCTAATTTACAAGTCTTTAATAAAAATATAAAATTACATCTGAAGTTTGCTTATTTTAAATATAATATATGCAAAATCACTTTAAATGTTACGGTGAATAATAAACCTTTTTTGTATCTTCAACCTTTCATATATAATAGATATTATTAAAAAATAACTAATTATAATTCATGTGATAATCACTATTACATAATAATATCCATTGGTTTATTTTGTCAAGAATATTATTGACACCTTGTAGTAACCGTGTTATTATTAAATTAATAAATGATAATGATTTTCATTACGAGGTGGTAAAAATGAGTATTTGTGATTTAAAACCAGGTCAAAAAGCTTTAATAGAAAATATTACAGGAGATGAAAAATTAGCCAAAAGACTTTTAGCATTAGGTTGTATAGAAGGTACTGAAGTATCTGTAAAAACTTCTGCTCCTTTCGGTGATCCATTAATTATAAACTTGAGAGGATTTAATTTAGCTATTCGTAAGAAAGATGCAAAAAACATATTTGTTAACTTTAGCTAAATCTAACTCATTATATCCTTTGAGGTTATTTAATTAAATTATAAAATATGAGCTTTATTGCCGAATTGTATATTGGCAATGCTAACGAAAATAAACATATACAGGAGGAATAATATGATAACAGCAGCTTTGCTTGGCAATCCAAATGTAGGTAAGACTTCTCTTTTTAACCTTTTAACCGGATCTAATCAATATGTAGGTAATTGGGCTGGAGTTACTGTAGAGAAAAAAGAAGGTTTTATTGATAATTCAATTAAGATTATAGACCTACCTGGAATTTATGCTATGGATACATATTCTAATGAGGAGAAGGTGTCTAAAGAATTTTTACTTAGTGGTGAACCAGACGTTATAGTAAATATTGTAGATGCTTCTAACTTAGAAAGAAACCTATATCTTACAACACAACTTAAAGAATTTAATAAACCCATAATTTTAGTCTTAAATATGATTGATGTAGCTGAGTCTAAGGGAATAAAAATAGATTATTCTATATTATCAGAAGAATTAAATGTTAAGGTAATTCCTATTGTAGCTTCCAAAGGAAAAGGTATTCAAGAACTTAAACAACTCCTTGCTGGTGGCAATTTTTTAAATTCTTCAATTGATAACAGTTATCATTTTCAAAGCGAGAAAGAAAGTTATAACTACATCAGCAGTATCTTAAATAGATGTTTGACATATAATAAAACAAATAGTGTTTCAACTACTGAAAAAATTGATAAGATACTGCTTAACAAGTTTTTAGCATATCCAATCTTTATTGCAATGTTAGTACTTATTTTTAAATTTACTTTTAGTTGGGTTGGACAACCTTTGGCAGATTTATTTAGCGACACGGTGGATGGTATTTTAGTTCCTTACTTACAAAATATGTTATCAAGTACAAGTCCTTGGTTTAGCTCTTTAATAATTGATGGTATCGTTGGTGGAGTTGGATCTGTTATAGTTTTTCTTCCTGTTATACTTGCTCTATTTTTAGGAATATCCTTCCTAGAAGATAGTGGATATATGGCAAGAGCTGCTCTTATGATGGATAGAGTGATGAGAAAAATGGGACTCTCAGGAAAAGCATTTATTCCACTTATTATAAGCTTCGGATGTTCTGTACCAGGAATAATGTCTGCAAGAACCTTGGAAAGTGAAAGGGACAGAAAACTCACAGCACTTTTAGCACCACTTATGTCCTGTAACGCAAGACTTCCTGTTTATGCAGCTTTTGTAGCAGCCTTCTTCCCCAAACACGCTGCTACTGTTATACTGTCTTTATACGCTGTAGGGATTGGAACCGCATTTATTATAGGTATTTTCTTTAAAAGCACTATATTTAAGAAAGATGAAGAGCCATTTATTATAGAGCTTCCAGAATATAAATTACCTGAGTTTAGAAACCTTATATCTCATACTTGGGATAAAGGTAAGGATTTTTTAAGGAAAGCGGGAACCTTAATATTTTCAGTATCTGTTGTAGTTTGGTTTTTATCTAACTTTAATTTTTCAGGTATGACAGAGATCAATAACAGCATACTATCAGATATAGGTAGATTTATCAGTCCAATTTTCGCACCTTTAGGCTTCGGCGACTGGGAAAGCTCAGTTTCATTACTTACTGGTCTTATGGCTAAAGAAGTAGTACTTGGTACAATGGGGGTTATCTACGGGGGAGACTTATCAACAACCCTGTTAAGCCATTTTACGCCACTTTCAGCTTACGCCTTCTTAATTTTTGTACTTTTGTATACACCTTGTATTTCTGCAGTTGCTGCAATGAAAAAGGAATACGGAAGAAATATGGCTATATTTTCTGTAGTTTATCAGTTCTCTCTCGCTTGGATTGTATCCTTTATAGTATTTAGAATCGGTTCTCTATTTTAGTACTTTCGGAGGTGATTAAATGTCAATTGAAATTATAGTAACCTCAATTATAGTAGTCTCAGCAGCTTACATTTTATATAAAAACGTAAAGAAAAAAGCTACAGGTGGCTGTGATTGCGGATCTTGCTCAAGCCATTGCCCACATTATAAGAAACCACATTAAATTTAATAAAATATTGTGTAAATAAATATAGCAATAGTTATTAACAGCAGAATTCTGTTAATAACTATTGCTAATTATATTGGCTATTTCTTCCGAATCATTGCAACCTTTTAATAAATAATCTATTACTCTAGAAGCCGCTCTTTTTGATATCCTGTCTAATTCTGTGTCCAATGATATCTTATTCTTAGCTAATAAGCTATTTAAATATTTTAGTTGTTTCTCTGTAATCCTATCTTCTCTTATTAGTTTATCATTTTTCTCAACATTATAAATATATTCATGTATCTTCGGCAAGTTTAAAACATCTTCATAATTGTGCAACATTATAGTATTCTTCAAAGCTTCCTCAGACGTTACCAAGAATTCTTTATACATATCTACACTAATTCCACCATCAATTTGATCTTCTCTTTGTATACCAATATGCCTTTCAACACTTTTAAGATTACATCTTTCCATACCTAATTGCTTATAATACGGTCTTATTAATCTATACAGATCTATGTGGAGTTGTGGTGCTTCGAAACATATACCATGCTTTTCCATTCGTCTTCTTATAAAAGGTTCATCAAAAGCAATCCCATTATAAGAACACCATTTACTAGTTCCATTTAAATCTTTCACAAGTTTATACAGTATATCTTTTTCGTCCTCTAAACATTCTGCAAAATATTGCTTTATAGAAAAAATTTCATCAGTAATAAATTTTCCAAGTGATATTAATATTATACTATCTTCTCCCTTATCAAAACCTGTAGTCTCAATATCAAAATATGCAACATCAAGCATTTCATAATCATTAAAAATGCTATTATTTATATTTAAGGAGTCATTATATTCCTTAATAAACATTAACCCATCCTCCAAATCATTGTTCATAAAAACTATAAAAATATATTGTCAAATAACTACTCAACTTAAACTTAGTTATCAAGCTTGTTCATATTATTTATCCGATGACTACCCGCTCTAATACTTCCTCCTCCTAAAGAGGAAGTAAAGAGCGGCTACGTCCCTGGATTGGTTCAACTAAGAATCAGGTTGGGTTAAAACCCCATCTGATTCAAGTTTCACTTTATTATATAATAATAACTTAAATTTGCAAATATACAAAAGGCAATGAATATGCTTCACTGCCTTTTGCGATTATATATCCTACATCTTTTCTACAATTTCTAATCCAATAAGCTTTAACCCATTCTTTAACACCTGACAAACTGCCTCTACAAGCTTTAATCTTGCTTTCTTTATTTCTTCATTTTCTGCATTAATTATACTGCATGCATTGTAGAATTTATTAAACCCTTTAGCTACTTCTATTATATATCTTGTTACTATAAAAGGTTCTAGTCTCTCTATAGAATTTAATATAGCTTTGTTAAAGCCTTCAAGAGACTTTACAAGCTCAAACTCTTCTTTAGAACTTAATTTACTATAGTCTACTTCTCCACTAACCGCTTCCGCTCTTCTGAGTATGCTCTTTCCTCTTGCATAACTGTACTGTACGTATGGACCAGTTTCACCATCGAAACTTAGTATTTCACTCCAGTCAAACACTATATCCTTTTCCTTACTATTCTTTAAATAAGTAAATACAACTGCACCTATACCTACCTTTTTAGCAACCTCTTCCTTATTTTCAAGGCTAGGATTTTTTTCATTTATTATTTGTAATGTCTTTTCAACGGACTCTCTTAGTAAGTCTTCAAGTAGTACTACGTCGCCTTTTCTTGTAGATAGTTTTTTATCTGCAAATCTTACAAGCCCATAAGCAACATGATTACACAAATCAGCCCAGTCATTACCCATAAGCTTCAATGTAGTAAATATTTGCTTAAAGTGAAGTGATTGCCCCACTCCAACTACATATATGCTCTTATCAAAATCATAAGTTTTCTTTCTATAAATTGCTGCTGCTAAGTCACGTGTAGCGTATATTGTAGCTCCATCAGCTTTTTTTACAATACATGGAGGCATATTATATTCATCAAGCATTACAACTTTAGCACCATTACTTTCAACCAATAATCCCTTGCTGTCTATTTCTTCTATTACAGCATCCATTTTATCGGAGTAAAAACTTTCTCCAGCATAAGAATCAAATTCAACTCCAAGCATACCATAAACTCTTTCAAACTCTTTTAGGCTTAGATCTTTAAATCTTTGCCACAACTTTACTTCTTCTTCTGAACCGTCTTCTAATTTCTTAAAATACATCCTGCCTTCATCATTTAAAGTTGGGTCTTTCTCCGCTTCATCGTGGAATTTAACATAAATTCTTAACAATTCATTAATAGGCTCTCTTTCTAGAGCTTCTTCATCACACCATCTTTTATATGCTGATATAAGCTTTCCAAACTGAGTTCCCCAATCTCCAAGATGATTTATTCTAACACAATTGTATCCCTGTGAATTTAACATTTCATATAAGGCTCTACCTATAGCGGTGCCAAATAAGTGTCCTACATGAAAAGGCTTTGCAATGTTAACTGATGAATACTCAACACATATATTTTTACCCTCTCCTATACATGATGATCCGTAAGTATCTCCTTCAGTTAATATTTTCTCTACTGTAGTTTTTATAAAATCTGTTTTATCTACAAAAAAGTTTAGATATGGTCCTAAATTTTCAACTCTTTCAAAACCTTCTTTATTAATTTTATCTTTCAACTCTTCTGCTATCATATTTGGTGCTTTTCTTAATGTCTTAGAAAGCTGAAAACAAGGGAAGGCATAATCTCCCATTTCAGGCTTTGGTGGTATCTCAATAAGCTTTTCTAAAGTATCAAGCTCTAATTCTACATTTTCTTTTATTCTTTCTGCAACTAGTTTTTTATAATCCACTTAAAATCCCTCCATTTAGCAATTGATAGTACGATTAATCTGTTTACTTGCTAATTATTTATATAATATTTAATATATATCTGTACCAATCTATATAATAAAAAACCCCGTCATCTGCATAATACAGAGACGGGGTTATATCCGCGGTACCACTCTTTTTGACATGGCTTAATGCCAAGTCCACCTTAAAACTTTAACGCAGTTAACGTCCAACTTGTAGTTTAACAAAATAATTATCAAACCTTTTTCGCAGGCTTCTCAGAGACTCTCTTCTCTTTTAAACTCCTTACAGGCTTCCACCATCCCTGCTCGCTGAAAACTGATTTTCTAAGTCTTTTAAAAAATACTCTTCTCTTCAATGAATTCAATATAAAATTTACATCTAATTATATTATTACTTTTTACCCTTTGTCAACATTTTATTCATTTAAATAACTATAATTTAAACTTTTTGACACTATCTTCAAGCTCAGAGGCCATCTCCGAAAGTAACTGCACACTCTCTGTAACTTCAAGAAGTGCAGCAGATTGTTCTTCCGTTGATGCTGCCACTTGCTCTGTACTTGCTGCTGTGTTTGTAGATATAGACTGAATTGCCTCTATATGCTCATCCATATTATCTATATCAGATTTTGAATTAATAATCATTGCATTTACTCTATCCAAGTTTGTTCTTGTAACATCAAAAGACTTCAAGATTTCATTTAGAGATTTTCCAACCATCGTTACAATAACTTGTCCTTTTTCTGATTCTTTATTTCCCTCTTCAATTGAGTAAAGTGCCTTGTTAGTCTTTTGTTGAGTATCGTTAATCAATTCTTTAATATTATTTGAAAATCTCATTGATTCTTCTGCGAGCTTTCTTACTTCTTCCGCTACTACTACAAATCCTTTTCCAGCTTCTCCAGCTCTAGCGGCTTCAATAGAGGCATTAAGAGCAAGTAGATTTGTTTGGTCCGCTATGCCGTCCATTATTTCAGCAATGTTTCCTATTTCTTTTGATGTTTTCTGTAATTCTGTAATGATCTCTGATGAATAGTTTACACTACTTTTTATTATTTCCATTTGTTTAACCATATCTTGCATTTTTTCTCTACCATCAGATGCAAGTTTACTTGTACTCTCTGAGAATTCAACAACTGTAGTAACTTGATCCTTGATCTCAGCTATGTTATTAACTACACTTTTCATCGCACCTGAAATTTCGTCAGTGGCCATTACCTGTCTCTCTGCTCCATTTGCCATTTCTTGTGTTGATCCTGAAATTTCTTCTGAAACTGCTGCTGCCTGCTGTGCTGAGGCTAAAAGTGCTCTAGAGGAAGATGTTAGTCTTTGTGACATCCCATTTATGTTTGTTGTCATATTTCTTAGATTTTCAATCATATTATTAAAACTTATACCAAGTCTTCCTATTTCATCTCTATTTTTAACTTTTATATTGTTTGTAAGATCTCCCTCTGCTATACGTTCTGCCGTTTCCATTAGGTTTTTTAAAGGGTTTAAATTAGAATTTATAACAAGCCTTAATATATATCCACCGATTATAAACGCAATTAATGATACAATTAAAAAACTCATCATAATACTTGTTAACGCGGCTCTTTCATTTTTCATTGATAGACCAATATCTGCTGCTCCAATAATTTTTCCATTTTCCTTTAAAGGAATTATTACGTCGTAGACCTCTTGTCCTTTATAATTGTATAAAGAAGAATATAGCTTTCCTTGCTGAACCGCTGTTTTACTTCCTATATCAGTTAAGTCTATTCCTATTCTACTCTTATCACTATGTGCAACGGCTTTTAAGTTCGTATCTATCTTTAATGCGTAAACAACATTTTCCTTTTTACCAAGCCTATCTACCAAGCTTTGATCACTAACAGCTTGACTTAACTTTGCTACTTCATTTGCAATTATACCTATTTGCACTGCGCCCCCATTTTTTAGCGCTACAGCTCCATATTTATAAAAGTTTTTATCAGCATTATTGCTACTTTGTCTTAATTGTTCTACAACCTCTGACTCTTTTCCTTGGATAACTGGTTGTATACCATGATCATCAGGGTATTTATAATTGATATTTTCAGGTAAACTTGAGTTAACTACAACACCTGATGGACTAACAATATTTATTTCCTGAACACCTATCTCTTTAGCAATTTGTGATAAATATTCATTTGAAACTGCAGGATTTTGCCCAATTAAGCGAGCTGTTGAAGTAATCTTGTCTCCAAGTAAACTATCTATATGTTTCACTATATTACTATTAGTCTGTATTTCCTCACCAATTTCCTCCACTAGACTTATCCCATCTTGCTGCACCTGACTTTGAAACTTTTTATTTATTATATTAAATGATACTACAGCTAAAACTATTGTGGATATTAATAAAACTAAAATTGCACTAAAAGTTATTTTAAACCTCAAAGATTCATCTTTTTGTTTGTGATTATTTCCCAACGAAATTCCCCCTATTTGTAAAATTTTTATAAATATTCGTTAACATTAATTAAATTTTACATTAAAAATCTTGTAACTTCAAGGGATATTTCATCGTTAAATGTCATCTCTATAATATCCCAAAATATATGGGCTTTATTAGTAATTAAATGTAATTAATTTCATTTTTTTCTATCAAAATATAATTATTATATATCTATAAACGAAATTTTGAGAATAACCCTAATTATATATTGCTTCATTTCCACGTGGGAACCAATCTACAGGATTATAAGTATTTTGCGATAAATATGGGGATTTCTCCTTAAATAAAAAAAGAATAACGCCAAGCAATAATAAATCCTGGCGTTTCTTATCTTATTTCTTAGTGGTTGGTACTAGACTTAAAATTTTATTCAATACACTTAAAGAAATTTCTTGTAATAATAATTCTAAACCTTTACTAATATTAAAATCATAAGCTATGTTATCTATTTCAATACCAATAACATACCCCTCCATATCTTTATGATAGGTGTAAATTAAGTCTAATAAGCTACATGAATGTTGAGTATATCCATTTTTATAATATCTATATTCTTCTAAGGGGAGTAAAGTAACAGTACCTACTTTTTTTCCTAGCATTGCTGCATCTATAATAAAAATAAGGTCTCTATCCTCTATGACTGAAATACAATATTGGAAGTCCGTCTCTCCTATAAAGGTCTCTATACCGTGAGCATTCAAAGATTTTTCTATTTTTTCAACAACTCTAATTCCTATACCATCATCTCCCATTAGAATATTGCCTATAGCAATTACCTTTACTCTCATATCAATCCCTCTTTACGACATGAGTTGCACAAGATATGCATGGGTCAAAGGAACGTGTTATTCTACCAAGTTCAGGGGTGTTTTCCGTACTTTCTAATTTCGTTCCAATAAGTGCTTTTTCTGCGGGACCATGAACTCCTTTTTCATCCATTGGTGATAGATTCCAGCCTGTAGGTGTAATAATATCATAGTATTTAATAACTTTATTTTCAATTTGTATCCAGTGTCCTAAGCATCCTCTTATAGTATCTGTAAGTCCCACTCCAAAAGCATTGCTCGGTATATCATGAACTCTTTGACCGCTTTTCTTTAACTCAACTTTTTTTGATATATTCTCCATTATTCTAATAATCTTTTGAGTTTCAATAACCCTTGCCAAGTTTCTATCCATACATGAGTTGCCTCTGGTATATTCTCCTGTTAGCATGAGCCTAGCAAGCGGTCCGCCTTCCATAGGCAATCCTCTATACCTAGGTGATTTTATAAAGGTATAAGCTTCTGGTTTTTTAATATCTACACTTTCCACTTCTTCTACACTAGGCTTTTCAATAGTATTATCACTGACATACCAAGCATACCTAAGGCTTTCAGTAATATTATTAATATCTAACTGCTGTCTTTTTCCATCTATTATTACCCCTGGGTTTACATATTGTATTTCAGGGTCCTTATAGTAATTAAAAAGTCCATAGCTCATATAGTTCCCATAAGAGTTTCCCTTTTCGAAATAGTCCTTGTAATACTTAGCAATAGTATTCATATCCTCGATCATATTCGTTTCTATAAAGTTTTTTATTTCAGCTATTATCGATTTTACTTTTTCTAGTTTATAGGAATCTATATTTACCGTTACTCCACCTAGGAAAATACCGTGATTGTGAGGTGCTTTTCCACCTAATGTAGCTAAACCTTCATGAGCTAATCTACTACATACTACATTTTTGTTATAGCTTTCATTAATCCTTTTAGTAAGGTCTTCTGGTAATCTATAATCATTATATTGTTGTGGCGAAATTGGGTTTATATTTGGAAGCTTAACATAGTCAGGTATTGTAAAAAAATAGAATTGCCTTAAATGATTTTGTAAGAATTCAAAGCCGTGTATCAAATCCCTAATATATAAATCATTTAAATCTACAGTTATCTTTAGAGCATTTTCAAGGGCTAGTGAAGAAGCCATTGCATGAGATGTTGAGCATATACCACATATTCTTTCAGTAAAATATATTGCGTCTAGAGGGTGTCTTCCTTTTAACATTTTTTCAAAGCCCCTAAATAATAAACCACTGGTTTTTGCATTTGTTACTATATTATCTTCCACCTCAGTACTTATATCTAAAAATCCGCTAATTCTAGTAACAGGATCGATTCTTATGGTTCTTTTCATACAACTCTCCTTTAATATTAATACCTAACAAAGGGTTCCATACCATCTGGAAAATGACCTTGAGCACAACCGATACAAGTGGTGTTATCTCCTATTGGCCAATTCACATAGCCATTCCACTTTCTTCTTGGACAATCTGTTCTCGTAACAGGACCTCTACATCCGAGCTTAAACATACACTCCTCATCACCAAATTTTTTTGCAAATAACTGCTTGTCAAAATACCCTCTTCTTGTACAGGTGTCATGTATAGTTACACCATAAAACAAAAGTGGCTTTCCTTCTTCATCAAGCTCTGGCACACCAAATCCAACTAAGTGGGCCAAGGTCCCAATTACCCAATCAGGGTGGCTAGGGCATCCAGGAACTCTTATAACTTCTCTATCTAAAACCTCTTTTACGCTTTTACTTTCTGATGGATTAGGTCTTGCAGCAGAAATTCCACCATAAGAAGCACAAGTTCCTACTGAAATAACGTACTTTGCCTTTTCTCCAGCCATTTTTACTGCCTCTAGGGCTGTTATAGGTTTTCCTTTATAATTTGCTATTATATTGTAAAATCCGTTATCCTTAGTAGAAATAGCTCCATCCACTAAGAGA
Organism: Clostridium sp. CS1-1; assembly: GCF_056135525.1. Taxonomy (NCBI): domain Bacteria; kingdom Bacillati; phylum Bacillota; class Clostridia; order Eubacteriales; family Clostridiaceae; genus Clostridium; species Clostridium sp. CS1-1. Next base: position 3,440,874 of record NZ_CM148680.1, read on the forward strand.
ACAAATTCTGTATCTAGGGTTTCAAGAAACTGTCCAAAAGCTTTTTCTCCTTCTGTACTCATTAAAGTATTATTGAATTTTAAGTCTATAAGTTCTGTTAAAATGTATAGTAATCCTGGATTTTCGCCATTTATAAAAGATATTATATTTCCTGAGCATCCCGTTGCTTCAAGCCATATAGCATTTATTTTCTTAGCATCCCTCTTATTTAAAAGCTCCAAAGCTTCATCAGTAAGCCATTTAGCGGTAGATTCCTTATCATGATTAAGTGGACATTTACCTATATTCACAAAGCATCCCCCCCCTATTCTAATTCTTCAATCTTTGCAATCTTGGTAGTCATCCATATATTGCTCCTGAGAGCTACTTCACTTTAAACTATATACTTGATACCTTCAAATTAGAACATAATTTCTTACATATCGTCCACATCTGATAAATTTATTTTGTACAATAAACTGTAGTAGATTTATAAAGTTAAAATTGTGAATTTTAATTATCCATGTCTCTTTGCTTTTAATCCAATGTAATCTAATACAGTTGACGAATTATTATCAAGTTTGTATAATATAACTGTAAATTAAACCATTTTATGTTAATTATAGGAGGTGGGGACTTATGTTAAAGATTAGGCTACTTTCGGCAATAATTGGCTTAACATTGATTTCAGGAACCTTATCAGCATGTAGCTCCAATCAACAGGCTGCGAAGCCAACTAGTAGTGAACCTCAAACAACTAAGCAAGCAGATACTTCTGGAAAACTTACTGATGGTACTTATAAAGTAGAGTACGATAATTTTGACAGTCATGATTATAAGGGGCAACTGGAGCTTACTGTAAGCGGGGGCAAAATTACTGCGGTTAAGTATGATGAAGTAAAAAAAGATGGAACACTAAAATCTCAAGATGCCCAATACAAAACTCAAATGGAGAAAACCTCCAAAACTTACCCAGAGAAGGCATATGGCGAACTTAAGCAACAACTTATTACAAAGCAGACTGCAGATCTTGATGTAGTAACTGGTGCTACAGCTTCATCAAATAACTTTAAAGGATTAGTTAAATATGCCATAGATGAAATGGCTAAAAAGGGTGTGACTACTCCAGCTAAAATACCTGCTGCAAAGCAATAGGTAATATAGAAGTATACCTCTATGTGATTTATAGAGGTGTATTTTTTATTTCAATGCCTCACAGCATGTTTTTTGATCAAAAAAATTTTAGTTTACTACTAAAAACAAAAGTACCCTAGCGTGTAATTACATACTAAGATACATTATAAATAAATTTCTCTAAAGACTACTATTTTGTAGGAACAGTAACTTCAACACGATTTTCATAAGCTTTTTTGATCGCACCTATAAAATCACCATGTGCATCCTTAAGGCTCATGGTTGCTCCTGATGTTACGTCTGCAAGCTGCTTTTTCTCTTGATCAGTAAGCTTAGAATACTTTTCCTTATCTTTGTCATTTTTCGAATCAGCCTTTAACGGACGTCCATTAACGTCAGAAGTATTTTTAGCAAACCATTGTTCAATTTCAGCTATGGTTTTTCCCTTAAAGAATTTTTGATAGAAATCAGCCTGTTTATGCCAATCATTATTATAGTTCATACCATACTTATCACCACGTTCGCGCTTTGTTTTCCAACCGTTAACTTCTGCAGCAATACTTTCATTAGTATTATTAGAAACACTAGATACATTTCCACTAGCATGATCAGTTACATTATAACCTTGTGTTCCAGGCCATCCAGAAAAATGCGGCATACTTTCGCCATCATAATTAGGTGTACTCACTTCCAATGAGTCGAAGTAAACATTAATAATTTTACCATCCTTATCAAATATGGCATTAGCAGTTAAATAAGTAAAGGTGTAAACCTGTACGTCTTTCTTATCCTTTCCTGGCCCAACACGGAAGGTTGGAATCTGTCCTAATCCTTGGTATACCTTCATCTCTGTACCTTGTGCTTGCTGAGTTGTTTGGTTTGTTGCCTGTGAATTCTGCTGACTTGAACTACATCCAGCTAAAGCACCTGAAAGCATTGTCAGTCCTAAAACAGCAGTTATTATTTTAACTTTTAACATAAGTTCCCACCCCCAATACTTTTTGTATCTTTTACATAACAATTATATTATATAATTTCAAGAATAATCGGTCAACCAACTTATTCCATTTTTTCAGTTAATACCCATGTTAGCCACGAATAGAAATCATTTAGTATATTTACTTTTAGTAATTAGAACATAGATTTTTTAATAATTTCATAATATAATGATACAGTAATTACTAAAGAGAGGATGAACTTCATTTATGATAAAACTTATTGCAAGCGATATGGATGGCACATTATTAAACGAACATGATAAGCTAAGCAAAGAAATATTTGATATAATAATTAAGCTTAAAGAAAAAGGAATATTGTTTGTTGCTGCCAGCGGTAGACAATATTATAATCTTCTAGATAAGTTTTCTAAAGTTAAAAATGATGTAATATTTGCAGCAGAAAACGGAAGCTATGTTGTTTATGAAGGCGAGGAATTGTACTCAAATATATTAAGTGAAAAGTCAGTTAAAGAATTTATTGAACTAGGTAGAAAAACTGAAGGTTGCGAGATAGTACTATGCGGTAAGAAATCTGCATATATTGAAAAGGATTATAAAGAATTTATTCATCAAGTTGAAAGATATTACTTAAAGTGTGAAATAGTAGATGACTTAAATGATGTTAAAGATGATATTTTAAAATTTACTTTATGTGATTTTAAAGGTTCTGCTGAAAATTCAAATCATGTATTTGTACCAGCTTATGGTGGTAAATTTAAGGTTACTGTATCTGGCAAGTACTGGTTAGATATTATTAATAATGATGTAGATAAAGGCATTGCAATTAAATATTTACAAGAAAAATTTAATATAAAGCCTGAAGAAACGATGGTATTTGGAGATTATTTCAATGATGTAGAAATGCTCAATTCAGCATATTATAGTTATGCAATGGAAAATGCCCCTGAAGAAGTGAAAAAACATGCTAGATTTGTTGCTAAGAAAAATACAGAAAATGGTGTGATAGATGTCATAAAGAGAGAAGTCCTTTAACACTACAAATGCAAATAATAAAATAAAAACCTCAACTTAGTTACTTATAAAGTATCTAAGTTGAGGTCTTTTATTAATCTTTAACATTTTATGTATAATAAAGTCCTATCACTCTTTATTGATAAATAGGTTTATATGACTTTAAATAATACTAGCCTGTTTCCGTTACTAATTTGTCTACAGCTTTGTTAACTCCTTCAGAAGCCTTCACCTGTGATTCAGAAAGATTATTTAATCTGTTTGTCTGTTCCTTAATATTCTTAATTTCCTCAGATAACTGATTTAGCATTTTGCTAATCTCCATGCTAAAAGATCTATTGCTTTCCGCAAGTTTCTGAATTTCTGATGATACTACAGAAAAACCTTTACCATATTCTCCAGCACGTGCAGCCTGAATCGCAGCGTTAAGTCCTAGTATTTTAGTATGCTTGGTCATTTTATCTACATATTTAACTATTTCATCAGTTTTCTTTATATAATCTGCTGAATTTTGAGTTGAGGCATTTAAACTATCACTGACACCATGAATATTTTCCACGCTAACTGTTATTTCTTTTAACTGATCCTGAATTACAGTAGAAGTATCACATATTATATTCATGCTGTTATTAAGTCTTTTAAGACTCTCAATATCATTTTTAACTAAAGTTATTATAAGTAATGCTGCCTTTGAATCCAGTATTGTGCACTTCTCACTAAACTTTTCAAGCAACAGGTTAGAAACATTTTTACTCCCAGTAACTTCAATTATAATATCAGTGCTACTACTATTTATATCATCTATTGACTTACTACATTGAACTCCTAATTGCCGAGCTAGCTTTACCCCTGGTGCCTCAGTATCTCTATCTATAACCATACTTATTTTTATATCTTTAATATTACTGAACGACCGAATAATGTTATATCCTCCTTGACCAGCTCCAACTATGACTATGTTCATAAAATTCCCCCTATTATATATACTCTCAACCTAACAATCTTTAAACCTAACTTACCATCACAAGCTAATTGTATAGCAATTTTTTCAACAATTCAATATTACAGATACAAGTATTATTAAAATTCATATAGAATTTTTTATTCAATTTAATAAAAAATCAAAACTCCTCCACACCTAATTATGGAAGAGTTTTGTTTTTATCCCAAACTTTTTATTTGTGAAATATTATAATTTTCTACTTAACATCATTAATTTCAATTAACACTGCTCTTGTTGGTGCAGCTTCTGCATTATCTATCTTAAGTGGAGGTGCACAGAGCACATATTCTCCTGCTTTAATATCTTTAAGTCTCAATCCCTCTATTATGGTAATTCCAGACTTCATTAGAATCTTGTGTGTTTCATGCTCAGGCTGGCTTCTCTCGATTCCCAGCCCATCAGTTCCAACACCCTTTATTCCCTTTTCCTTTAGATATTCTGCTGCACTTTTTTCTAAATATACAAAATCAAAATCAAATTCCTCAATATAGGAATTTCTAGTTTTAAATATTATAAAATCTCCTTTTTGTACACTCTTATTTTCTAAATCCTCCCTTATAATTTCCTCTTTAACATCAGTTAAATCAATAACCTTACACTTCGTTATCACCGTATTTAAATCAAGGCTTTCAATTGTGCTCCCATCTTCAATCATATGAAGAGGTGCATCAACGTGAGTTCCTGTATGCATATCCATTGAAATTCTAGATTCGTAAGCACTGCTATTAGAAAAATCCTGCATCACCTTTAAATTTGGTCTTTTCTCTTCTCTATTCTTATAAACCATCATATCATGATGTATATTCATCGAAATATCATAAATTTTCATACTTACTCCTTTACTTCTTAAAACTTCTATTTTCTAGCACAAAAGCTATTAGACTCTACATTCCACCACTTTCTATTATCTCTTGATAATAATAAGTCTGCTTCCTCAGGTCCACTACTTCCAGCTGCATAATTAGGAAAATTGACTTTTTCATTTTTCCACGCTTCTAAAATACTATCAACAAACCTCCAAGAATATTCCACTTCATCCCATCTTGTAAATAGTGTAGAATCTCCTTTCATAACATCAAATAATAGTCTCTCATAGGCTTCAGGAGTATTGCTCTCAAATTCACAATTCTGACAAAAATCCATTTGGAAAGGAAGAATATTATTCCTTGAACCCGGCTCTTTACCATTGAACTGAAATACCACACCCTCCATAGGGTTAACTTTTATTGTTAGCAGGTTAGGTTGTAAATCATCATTTTCTTTGAAATATAGGATATTAGGTAACTCCTTGAACTGCACAGTTATTTCAGTAGACTTTCTGTCAAATCTTTTGCCACTTCTTATATAAAAAGGAACTCCAGCCCACCTAAAGTTTTCCACATGCATTTTTAAAGACACAAATGTTTCAACATTTGACTCTGGTGACACATTAGATTCACTCCTATATCCAGACACTTCTTTGTTATTAATCTTCCCTACTCCATATTGTCCTCTTACTACATTTTCCTTAATATATTTTGGCGTTAGGCTTTCAAGTGATTGCAGAACTTTTACCTTTTCATCTCTAATATGTTCAGTTTGAAGACTTGGCGGTGGTTCCATTGCTGTTAGGGTTAGAAGTTGAAGTAAGTGATTTTGAATCATATCTCTAAGTGCTCCTGAATTCTCATAATACCCCCCTCTATTTTCAACTCCTACAGTCTCAATGGCAGATATTTGAACATTATCTATATACTTATTATTCCATATAGGTTCAAATATAGAGTTAGCAAATCTTATAATCATTATATTTTGTATCATCTCTTTACCAAGATAATGATCTATTCTATAAGTATTTTGCTCTGTAAATACATCAGTTATCTTTTTATTTAAGTATTCAGCTGATTTCAAATCCCTGCCAAAAGGTTTTTCGATAACCACTCTTTGCCATCCTACTTTATTTTCCGCTAAACCATAGGTACTTAGTTTATCTACAATAATTTCAAAATACTCTGGTGCTACAGCAAGATAATGCATTCTATTTCCTTGCGTATTATATTCTTTGTCCAGAGTTTTTAGAAATTCATTTAGCTTTATATATCCTTCGCTATCATCAAAATTAAATTTATTATAATATATCCTATTTTTAAGAGCATTCCAAATTTCATTGTCAAACTTAAAGCGCGAAAACTTTTGTATAGATTCATGTATTTGATTTCTATACTCATCATGAGATAAATCTCGCCTTCCGATAGCCACAACTGCAAAATTTTCTGGTAACATTTTTTCATTTAAAAGATTATAAATTGCAGGCATTAACTTTCTGTGTGTAAGATCTCCAGTGCCTCCAAATATAGTCATAATACAAGATAAATCTTTACTTAGCTCCAATTAAAATCACCATCTTCCCAAAAATATAACGTCATCTCTACTTTTTAGCAACCGCATGACCACCAAATTCATTTCTAAGAGCTGCAACAACTTTTCCTGTAAAAGTATCTTCTTGTTCTGAACGATATCTCATAAATAAGGATTCTGTAATTACCGGTGCTGGAACTTTAAGATCTAACGCCTCTTGAACTGTCCATAGACCTTCCCCAGAAGAATACATGACTCCTTTAATAGCATCGAGATTTGGATCTTTACTAAAGGCACTTTCCATAAGCTCCATTAACCATCCTCGAATAACGGAACCATTATTCCAAACCCTAGCAACTTCTTTATAATCTAAATCAAACTGACTTTTTTCCAATATCTCGAATCCTTCACCCATAGCCTGCATCATACCATATTCAACACCATTGTGAACCATTTTAACAAAGTGTCCAGAACCATTCTTTCCCGTATGCAAATATCCATTTTCAATACTTATATCTTTAATTAATTGTTCTAAATGTTTAAAAACCTCATCTTCCGCCCCAATCATTGTGCAAGCACCATTTCTAGCACCTTCAATTCCTCCGCTAGTTCCTACATCTGCAAAATCTATTTCTTTTTGTTTTAACTCCTTATATCTCCTAAGTGTATCTTTGTAGTTCGAGTTTCCACCATCTATTATTATGTCATTCTTATTTAGCAATGGTACAAGCTGCTCTATCATATCATCCACTATCTTACCGGCAGGCACCATAAGCCAAATTGTTTTTCTACCGCCTAATTTGTTAATAAGTTCCTCTATACTATAGGCTCCAGTAATGCCTTCTTTTTCTGCTTCTTTTACTTTTTCTGCTGTTCTATTAAAAGCTACTACCTTATGTCCTTTATCTCTCATATTTAGCGCAAGGTTAAACCCCATTCTACCTAAACCAATTAAACCTATTTCCATAATTTTCGTCCTCCATAATGATTATTTAAGATACTACAATATAATGTATATTTTAAGATTAAATTCATAAGAATATACTTTTATATTTCTCACTTATAGTTACATGTATACTAGTTCACCTAATAAAATTACATAATTTATTTTCTAATACTTTGATTATTAATTTTTAGATTATTATACCATATTTTGTTGTTAATTCAATAATAATTTTCTATTAATTATTTTAATTGAATAATTATTGATATTTATTAAGTTGAGCTTAAACCTCTAGAATTTAGTATATGCCTATCCTAGAAATTTGTTAAAAGTTTTAAATTTATATTAAATAAAAAAAGAACATAGAGTATCTCTTACCCTTATGTTCTAAACGCAATCACTAATTATATTTCAGTATCTAATTCATTAAGCTTATTTCTAATTAGAGAAATAATATACTCTCTATCATTCTCATTATGTACATAGTCAAGATTGTCCACATTTATTACAAGTAGTGGCGATAGATTGTATTCACTAAAATAATCTTCATATTCCTTATTTAGCTTCTCCCAATATTCTCTTTCTACCACTTGTTCGTAGTCTCTTCCCCTTAGCTTGATTTTTTTAATAATATTATCTGTACTGCACTTAAGGTATATCATAAGTTTTGGTGCTTGAACATGCTCAAGCATATTAGCTAAAAGCTCCTTATATAAAGCATATTCCTCAAGTTCCATTTCCCCGCTATCAGCAAGCAGCTTGGCAAATATTACATCTCCATATATGCTTCTATCCATAACAGTTCCATTAATCTTAGCTGCCTCCTTAAGCATTGCAAATCTCTTGTTTAAAAAGAATATTTGCAGTGGAAAAGAGTAACGTTTCCTATTATGATAAAACTTATCTAATAGAGGGTTGTCTGTCACAGGTTCTAAAAATGGAGTGTAGTTAAACTCCTCCTCTATTATATTCATAAGACTTGTTTTCCCTGCCGCAACACAACCATCTATTATCATTGAATTCATTATTTCTTCTTCCTTCCCAGTCTTTTTTAATAGTTCAAAAAATTCCCTGTATTCATTCATCTTTATTCCTCCCGGTAGTTCAAATCCTAATTGCAATACAACTATAAACTTTTTTCTTACGTGGTCATTTCATTATATATTAAATATTATTAATAAATAAGGTCTTTATATAAAATACAAAAAATTCTTTAATTCTTTAAATTTGAAATATAAAATATCTTCACGAAAATAAATCCTCCAATACTTAACTGGAGGATTTACTAATAATCTTTAGGTGCACTCTAACTCTACTCTATATTTATTTATAGTTTCATTGCTTAAACTTCCAAGTTCTCTAAACTCAATTTCTATCATCATAATTACGTCACTTGGAAGCTTTTCGTTATTTAATTTAAAAATAATTGACTTTGTTTTTAAAATAAGCATATAATCAATCCTTATTAAATTTAAATTTTATAAATCATTCAACTAATTAATTTTATTTATAATTTATATATAATATGACTTCTAAGTTAAAAATTAATTTAACTTGTAGAATTTTTATAACATTATTTGCATTGTTTCCCACTATAAATATCAGGATATTTTTTTCTACCCTTGAACCCTCTCAAATATTCCTGCTCCCTTAGTAATCATAAACTTATAGAGTAAAAAATCTAAGATTATAAATACCACACAAAGAACAATTCCCACAGTTAATGCATAAGACTTGAATCTTATAACCAGAAACCCAATTGCTCCAGCACCAATTATTCCAATTATTAAATTTATAACTACATTAAAATTCTGTTTTACTGCTTTAACTTCATTATCCCAATTTAACTTTGGGAAGTTCAAATCAATTAGAAGCCCAATTAAAGATACAAATATTATACTTGGTAAAGAAACAAACAATACTATTAAATTTAAATAAATTGACGTTCTTATGATTATAGCCGCTGTTAAAATTATCACTAATACAGATGCAGTACTTATGATTATTCCTGATAATAGCTTTGCAGTAAGTTGACTTCCATAGCTTACTGGAATATATTTGCTTATAAATATACTTTGACCTTCTCTTGATATAGCTGTAGACGTTATGGCATTGCTAGAGCCTAAGAAAAATCCTACTGCTAGAGATAACCCTAAGCTTATACTTATTACACTTGGGTCAGCAAGAAAAGCAGATGCTTTTCCTATATTGTTGCATAATTCAGGTTGAGTAAAAATTGGTATAAGCATAAATATAGGCCATAAAAAATTCATCAAAATGCAATTCATAAAATAGATGGGAGTTCGAAATAAAATTTTTAACTCTTTAATTGTTAACGCTTGGATTGAATGTCTCTTTACAACCAACTTATTTAATTCCTTATCTGTAAGCTCCTTTCTTTTTGAAGAGGTTTCAGAGATTCCAACTACTCCCCTAAAATATAATTTTTCGCCTAAGTTTAAAAATACAAAGACTACAACCAAAGTAATTCCTATAAATAAAAGCACATTTGTAAACCCTTGAAAACTTCCACTAAAAATTAGTCCCTTGGCTGCTATTGATGCCCCTGGAAACATTCTATTTGAAGTTTGTATTAATGAGTTATTTCCTTCTGTCATCATTTTAAGTATCTCTTCAGGATTACTTGAGGAAATCTGTAACTTCTGTATGAGTATATTAATTCCTACTGCAAAAAACATACTAGCAATTCCGCCTAGTATCTTTAGTTTATCTTTGTATTTCCCTACATTTGTAAAGCTCATAAATATCATATTTATTAAAGATGCTACTGTTAACGGTATTATAGGTAATATAAGAAATAGTATTAATGAGTAAATGTAATATAGTAATCCTGAGCCACTTTTCACACCATAAACAATTAATAGTGGAAGTAGTAGAACAAGTTCTGTTAAAAACTCATAAAATAGTGCTACTGTAAATTTTGCTCCTAAAATCTCCGATGGCTTAAATGGTAACGGGAGAAGTATCTCTATATCCTTAGCAAAATATAGTACATTTAAGGAATAGAAAATACCAAAAAAGAATATAAATACGCTTACGAAGGATATTCCTACTGCAAGAATTAGTCCCTGCTGATTTATTCTAAGTAGAAGATCATAGGAACCTTCGATGAAATTAATGATCAGAAATACAGTTGGTGCAAAGGCAGCTGCTAAAACAGCCCACATAATTATATTCTTCATTCTCTTCTTCTTATCTGCATTTAAGGAACCACTACCATTTTTTAATAGCACCTTTGTTAAAGCTATATAATTACGCATTTTCAGTCATCTCCAAGAATATATTTTCTAAGGACTTATCATCCCTAAATTGTTCTTTTAATTCTTCAAAGGTTCCACAAAATAATATCTTTCCCCTATTTATAATAGCAAATTTATCGCATATTTTTTCTGCTACCTCTAATACATGTGTGGAGAAAAACACCGTATTTCCAGCATTCACATGCTCTCTCATCATTTCCTTTAAAATATAAGCAGATTTTGGATCCAACCCTGTCATAGGCTCATCTAGTATCCATACCGATGGATTATGAACAAGTGCCCCCATTATAATAATCTTTTGCCTCATGCCATGGGAATAACTTTGAATTTGATCTCCTAAAGCTTTTGTCATTTCAAATCTTTCTGCCAAATTCTTTATTCTCTCTGTTCTTTTCTCACTTTCTACATCATATATATCTGACATAAAGTTTAAATATTCTATGCCTTTAAGTCTTAAAAACATATCCGGGCTATCTGGCACAAATCCAAACTGTTTCTTAGCTTTTATTCCATTTTCCTTTATATTTACTCCATTTATACATATACTACCACTATCCGAATTTATGATTCCTGTGATCATTTTTATAGTGGTTGTTTTTCCTGCACCATTAGGTCCTAAAAATCCAAATATGACTCCATCAGGAATATTTAGGTTTATATTATCTACTGCATTTGTCTTACCATTATAACTTTTGTTTACATTTCTTAACTCTATCATTTTAAATCCTCCAAAAATAAACTCATATTATATTAGTTCATCCTACAAATACTCACTCTAATACTCCCTCTTTGGAAAATATGGAGTAAAGAGTAGATAATAATAGGATAAATCTTGTTTATTATATTTGTTATATATAATATATAACAAATATAATAAACATTCAAGATTTTTTAAAATAAAAGTTCAGGATTAATATAACCCTGAACTCTTATAGATGTTATAGATCCTTTAAAGCCTTTAGTACTGCTAGTTTTGCCATACTGTAGATAGAATTATTTTCTTTTGTTATTACTATATTTTCATTAATACTCTTTCCATCTTCACTAACATTGAATAGTGAAATTACATTTTTCTTAAAGGTGAAATCTGTTAAATTCTGTAATGTGTGTCTTGCACCGATTGAATCATTTAATACTATCTGCAAATAATTTATAGTTTGCTTTGCTTTTTCCATGTTTTTGTCTTTTAGTATTTTCTTTTCCATAGCTCTATCTAAGGCTAAAGCTGTCATTTTAACAATCCTATCACTTATTTTGGTATTCCCACTTACAATTTTGTTATATATAAACTCCACAGACTTGTTCAACTGATTAAAGTATATATCTGTATCCTCGTCGCCTATACCAAAGGCAAGAAGTACCATAGCAGTAGTTTCAAGTTTATCTTCAGTATTGCTATCCTCGTAGTCAACAAAGGCACCATCTGCAAGTTGATTTTTTGCAATTATCCTTAAAAGCTTTTCGCTTGGATACATTCTATCTAAATACATATTATGATCTGTTATATTTTTAGAATCTTCTTCCTCTGTTTCTCCGCCATAAGATTTATATAAAAACCCTAAATGATCGTTATCTTTAAAATCTTCCATATCTATCTCATCCGCTAGAGTACTTTCCTGTACCTTTATAGGGATTATGTCTCTAAGCTCTATACCCATTACCGGTTCATATCTTAACTCCATAAATATAAATGTAGTTTCAGGACTTATAATTCCATGATTTTTAGATAGTTCAACTACTTTTCTTCTCATGGACTCTCTTACTTCTCCACGCTCAGCTAACATGTTTAACTCTATAGATTTTATTCTCTTTCTTGCCCATACCTTTTTTAGAAGATTAGCATTCTCCTCTGTATTAAAGTTATCTAAATTTATTTTCTTTATATATTCCTTACCGTCAACTATTCCACTTATGGTTATCTCTCCACTTACTTCTCCAATTACCTCTGCAAATATTGAAAAAGGTTCTCTATCATACATATAATCAATGGTTCTTGGATAAGTGCTTTCGACCTTTAAAGTTCCCCAATCAATTTTAATATCATCAACCTCAGGATTTTGAATTCTTGTAAATTGTTTAAGCACCACATCTTCGATTCTTTTTCCCTTGTTTATGAACTCCGCTTTACCAAAGCTCTCATGTGCAAGCTTATTCAAGAAATAATTATTAGTAGAAGAATCTATTCCAAAGGTAAATATTCTGTTATCTCCTATATTTTTTGCAACATAAGACAATATTTCCTCTTCTTCTTCCACTTGATCATCAGTGAAAATTAGAATAGTATTATGTCCTCCTTCATTTTCAAGACTATATTTGATAGCCTCAAAAATGTCCGCATCTTCCTCTGTTTCAAGGCTATCTATCCATGCAGAAGCTTTTCTTAAATTATCTGCATTAAATTCAGCCATACCTTCATCTACAAAATATCTTAGTTTATCTCCCATAGCAATAATATCAAATGTATCTCCCTCTGAAAGATTTCTAATACAAAGCTGTAGAGCATTTTTCGCCTGTTCAAGCTTACTTCCCTTCATTGTTTCAGAGATATCTATAAGAAAAACAAAGCTTTCACTTACATCTTCTTCAAGCTGATCTAGTCTTGGAACCATTCTAAGATAAACTATTCCTTTTTCTTGCTCTCCTTCTTTATACTCATAAATCATTCCATCAGCTTCAAGAGGGTTTTGTTCCTTCATAAAGAGTATGAAATCTCTGTCCATTGAATCATAATCCTCTTGAAGGTTAATTCTTGCTATTGTATCGCCCTGTCTATCAACATTTATCTTATGATAAGGTGATTTAAATTCTAGACTACAGAGGGATTCTACTAGGATATTGGTCTTAAATTCAAATTCTGTTTCATTATTATCTTTCATAAATTTTCTCATTATAGTATTTTTAACGTTATCTATTATTGAATCCTCTTCTATTCTCTTTGGTTCAAAAACTGCTGGTATTTGAAGTTTAAAAGTATTATCTTTATATTCTAATTCATCTATGTAGGATAGCCTAATTTTTACTATTTCTCCAGATATAATTTTTCCTATACTAATTTTGAATACATTGGGCTTAAATTCCTCCAAAAGGAATGCACTTTCATCTCTATTTTTTACATTTTCATAAATCTTAATTGCTTTGGCTTTTTCCTCTACAATTGCCTTCAGAGTCCTTCCCCCTATTTCTGCTTCAAAACCAGATATTATTGCTGTTTTAGGTATTGGAAATATATACTCTGCCTCAATATCATCTTCACCTTTGTTTTCATAATTTTGGTTAATAGTTATTTCTGCGTAACTTCCACACACATTACCACTTATACCAATTCTTTTTAAAATCATACCTTCAGCGTTACCTTTAAGTTCTTTTATACCATATACCATTTGAAAAACCACCTTTTATTTCCATTTGTTTAATTATACCAAACTTTTGCTATATATAGTATTAACATAAATTGAATATTTAATTTATTTTTCATAAAAAAACCTCCATGCTTAACATAGAGGTTTTTATTAAATAACTATTTTTTTGCTTTTGCAAATCTGTCGTTTACTGTATTCCAGTTTACGATATTCCACCAAGCATCAACAAAAGCAGCTCTCTTATTTTGATATTTCAAATAATAAGCATGCTCCCAAACATCTAGTATTAGTAAAGGTTTAACACCCCATTGAGTTAAGTTTTGGTGTTTTTCTGCTTGAAGAATTTCAAGCTTATCAAACATGCAGTTCCAGCAAAGTATAGTCCAACCAGAACCTTCTACAGCCACTGCTGCAGCAGAAAATTGCTTTTTAAAAGCTTCGTAACTTCCAAAATCTTTGTTAATTTGATTAGCTATTTCTCCCGTTGCGTCTCCACCTGCGTTTGGTGCCATATTTTCCCAAAATAAAGTATGTAAAATATGTCCTGATCCATGGAAAGCTAATTCTCTTTCCCAATGTTTAATTAATCCAAAGTCACCATTTTTTCTTGCATCTTCTAGTTTCGCTTCTGCATTATTTAATCCGTCTACATAAGATTTATGGTGCATATCGTGATGAAGCCTTACTGTTTGCTCATCATAATGTGGTTCCAACGCATTGTAATCATAAGGAAGTGGGGGTAAAGTATGTGCCATGTTTATTCACCTCGTAATATATTATAATTGTTTTTAACATTTATATTATAGTAATAAAGGTTTCGTTTTATACAAATAATTTTCAATTTATCTCATATCCATCTTTAGTTTTCTTCTGATACAATCCTATCCAATTAGGAATCTTACCTTTATTCGCCAGCATTTCAATGCTCACATCTCCAACTACAGCAAGGTCTTCAGCATTAAAATAATACTCTATATTTTTGTCGAAAAGTATGTTTGCTGAGGCATCCATTTCATCATCTCCTTGCCAAACCACAAAAGTGATATAGACGTTGTTGATAAATTCAAACTTACAGGCTCCATCTCCCATTTTAATCACTTGCCCACCTACTGAAGCTGTTCCTTCTTCCATTCTTTTTATATCGTTTCCAAATCTACGAGCGAGCTTTAGTATAGTTCTATTATAAAAATTGCTATAGTACACTAAACCACCTGGGATTTCTTTATAGGTTATGTCCTTGTTAAAAGGCGGCACTGCCTTTGAGTTTACAAGGTATCTTAATACTAATGTTCTTATAGTATAAGCCTTTATTTCTTCATCTGTCTCTAAATCATAAATTTCTCCTAATGGGTGTCTAACAGCATATTCTCTTCCCATCATTTTAATTTTAAAGAAACTTTCTTTAATCTCATATGGAATTGTAGATTGATGTGATATGTCAATTGGGCTAGTTTGAGAAAATATGTTCTGAATGTACTCGAAAGGAACTCTGCCTTGCCTATCATCCTTTATTTTTTCATTGTTCATAATAACCCCCCTATTACTTTTCCAATATATAACTATTTTATTACAGATATACAAAATAAAATAGTCTTTAAAAGTAAATAAAATTACTTTATCATAATTTTTTTGAAATGCTGTTAGTCCAAAGGATTGTCTTATTATTTAATTTGGGACATTAGACACTCTTGTAGATGTAAATAACAAAGCTCCTCCAATCACTTATGTTTCTAAAAGCTTCAAGACCAAGTTGCAGAATGCAACTTGGTCTTTTAAATAAATTTTATTTGTTATTAATGAATAGACTAAGTCATACATATAAATGGCTACACTCTTTTATCCATTTATATGTATGAGAAAAAATCTAATTTTAGCATCACCCCAGCCTAAATCCCAAGGTACATGATATCTGTCTGTAGTATGGGAGTTTACTAGCGGATAGCCATGAGAATCAAAGCCTGTCACTATTGCAAAGTGGTCTATATTCCCTCTGCCTTTCTCATAAGCAACCAAGTCCCCAAGTTGCAGTTTTTGAGTTACCCCATTAGGAAAACTTTCTGAAGGTTTAGTCAGCTCCTTAAAGGTACCAATACTAATTACGCTCCCTCTTCCGCTTCTTACCAAATAATTCTTTAAACCATCTGCATTAGCCCAAGCGTTGCTACCAGGTGTCCAAGCACCACCAATAGGCATACCTCCTCCTTCTTTATCTCCTAATACCTGAGATGCATAATTAGTACAATCTCCTCCTATACCGTTGTAATCATTATACTTTTTATTATATTTAAAATTATTGCCGCTTCCCCAAGCAGCTCCACAGTATTTATCAGCATAAGCAACAGCCTTTTCTCTATCATAAAAACGTTTGCTATAACTTCCTGTTTGGTAAGCTTTATTTATATTATTAATAAGATCTAACATTGTTTGAAAGTTATGAAAAACGCTAGAATAACTGTGCAAGGCATCCTCAAAGCAGTCAGTATACCAATCATTATAAATAACCCACTTTTCATTCTTTTTAATTAAACTTGTAGTATGTCTTATTCCAACTCCAAAAGAATTAATTGGAGAATTATCATCGTTATTATAAACATACTCAAACTTGTATGATTCTTCTAAAGCTATTTTTACTATATCACCTTTAGGATAAATCTTCTTTATCCTTACCATGGATTCTATTTTACCAAATGTTATATTTCTTTGACGTGACCAATCATTAAGATATTTTACACGTTTAATCTCATGTTCTAATGCCCATCGGCCGTATTTTTGCGAAGTATCAAAAAGTGTTTTTAAAGATGATACATCACCAGAGACAAGAGCTGCCGAACGCTCATTATATATTCTTTCAACTTCCGTCTTTAATTCATTCTGGTCAAAAGATTGAGAATAATTAGAAGCATAGACATTACAGTTTAAACCTATAAACTCAAATAAAAAAATAAATACGAATAACAGTAACTTTTTTATAGAAGTAAAAGATGTATGCAGCTTTCATTCCTCCTTTATAAACCTTATATATGCAATTCTTTTTTAGTATAACCATAATAACCATATGTAAATGCAAAAAGACTACAGATAAATTTTTACAATTTATATATTGATAGATTTACTTTAAAGGGTGCCAGTAAAATTCCGGCGTATCATTTGTTATAGTTCTAAATTCATAACCTAAATTTTTATAGTAATTTATTATTTGTGGCAGCGCTAAAAGAGTATTTCTATTAGAATTATTATTGTGCATAAGAAAAACTATATAGGATATTCCATTGCTTGTAACAATTGCTTCCTTAACAAATGCCTCAGGCGGAGCACTTGGCCTCACCCCATCAGAAATCGAAGCATTCCAATCAAAAACCTTAAAGTGATGAGTATGTAGCTTTTTTAAAAAAGTATTATTTAAGTGATTATTGCTTCCATATGGAAATCTTATTATATTGGGTTGAATTCCAATCACTTTCCTTATTGCCTCTGAAGTCTTCATCATCTCATTAATAAATGCATCCTCGTTAGCATAAATTTGTTTGTAATCATGACTATAGGTGTGTAAGCCTATACTGTGACCTTCTTTGTACATTCTCCTAATTATGGCTTCTCTACCTTCAATTCTGTTGCCAATAACAAAAAATGTGGCCTTAACTTTTTGTTCCTTTAATACATTTAGAATGTCACTTGTTACGTTAGAACTGGGGCCGTCATCAAAGGTTAAATATATTATTTTCTTACTGCTTGCTATGAACGCGGGCTTTAGGTATTGTTCATCAATATTATTATCCTTAGTTATTATAGGAACTCCTAATAAAAATACAATCAAAAAAATCAGAATATTTCTTATGTACTTCAATTCTATTACCTACCTTTTCATAAAGTGAAACTTGAATCAGATGGGGTTTTGACCCCACCTGATTCTTAGTTGAACCAATCCAGGGACGTAGCCGCTCGAAACGTACTGTTTCAGGTATCAATAGAAACATCACAATAAGGCTTAAATGATCAATAAACATTTTTTCTCTCATTTTCAATCTTACATATACTTTTCCTAGTTATACTTTGAGTTATACAAGTTAATTTTAGTTATGAAACAATCCTAAAATTGATAATAAACTTATCGCAAAGGTTATTGTTAACAGCATTTTTAGCCTACTAATTAAACATTAGTGATACTAAATCAGTATGAATGATGCATAATATAATTTTTATTCTTATATAAATAGAAAAGGTATTTTGATAGCAAAGATTGAAGCTATACTATAAAAAGGCATGGATTTCTTAAAAAGGGAATAAGTAGTAACAAAAAATTAATACAATTTTCCAGGAAAAGTTGTATAATTATGTTGAGAAGAATGTGGAGGATGGTGAAACATGGAGAAATATGAAAATAGAATTAGAAAAAATAAAAGGAGAAAACGAAGAAATGCTGTTCTTACAGCTATATTTTTGATAACTATATTTTCACTAGGTTTTTTTATAGAGAAAAAAAGGGAACATAAAAAAAATGTTGTTGTAAGTACAACTAATAACACTTCAAAGAAGCAAGATAAAACTAGTGTTGATGACAAAATGAATAAAAGAGAAGGTATTGTAAGTGGAAATGCTAAAAGTGATACAAGTTCTTTTGACCCATATAAACCAGATGGAAAAAAAATTGCATATTTAACTTTTGATGATGGGCCTTCTCCAAATAATACACCAAGAGTGCTTGATATACTGAAAAACAATAATATAAAAGCAACATTCTTTCTTATTGGTAAATCTGCTGAACAGAATAGTGAGTTAGTCAGAAGGGAAAAAACTGAAGGTCATGCTATAGGTAATCATACTTATTCTCATAATATGAAATATATTTATTCAAGTCCTTCCACCTTTGTCAGTGATGTAGATAAAGGAGATAAAGCAATTAAATCTATAGTCGGAGATGATTATAATTTAAAACTTATAAGATTTCCAGGAGGGTCTTTTGGGCCAAAATTAGCACCTTTTAGGGAAGCAGCAGTGAAGGCTGGATACCACTATGTAGATTGGAATGACTTAACTGGTGATGCGGAACATAATAACGTGCCCGTAAGTGGTTTACTTAACGAGCTAAGAAAATATACTACACAGGACCATGTAGTAATTCTAATGCATGATGCACCAGCAAAAGCTACAACAGTACAAGCTCTCCCTCAGGTAATAGATTATTTAAAATCCAAAGGATATAGTTTTGACACATTAAAATAAGAATGTGCAGTAGGAAGATGTAATTCTTCAACTGCACTTTTAATTTTTAAATAATAATTAGATTATATCTAATCCACCCTAACGATTTCTGCATTCTCAAGCGCACTGTAGTGAGTATATCCACCTATATGAAGTGGCGTATCTCCAAGTTCTGGATCCACCTTCATACCTCCAAGACAAGGATAACTATGCCAAAACTTAGCAACAGATTTCTTAGCTTCTTCTCCAATTTTTGTGCCTATGAGATGTTTAGCAATATTATATCCGTTTCCACAAGGAGCGGATACCATGACTTTCGCATCTACAATAATATCATTCTTATTTACGAAAAGCTTAAACTTTGGTTTTCCCAATTTAAATTCATCAATAAACTTATTAATCAAGTTGAACTTACCGTGGCTTAAAGTACAAAATGGCTTAGGAAAAGCATACTGAAGTCCATATTTATTGCACTCTTCTATGACCATTTCCCTTGTCCACTTTGTTACCCAATCATAGCTTTCAGATGGAACTAATATAGCTTTTCCACCACTTTCTTTTATTAGTCTTGGTAGTTCTACTAGAATATCCTGGTGAACTCCTATGATAATGGCTAGATCATGTTCTGCAAATTTATCTGGAAGATATTTTAAAGGTTCATCTTCAAATAGTTGATAAAAATCTGGGAGATATACTATTTGTGAAATATTGTCCTTAAAATTTAACTTATATTTGCCTCTACACCAGACGCATCCTTTCCCACAAAGTGTGCACACATCTTTTGTATTTTTTAAATGAGGTATAAATTTTGTGTTAGCAAATCTAGTATCTGTTTTTATATAAAACTCATTCTCTGGTAACATATCGCTTTTCTCAGAGCAAATTATTAGCAGTCTCATTATTCATCCCCCCATATAAGCGCTGATAACTCATTATAAGATATTAAAATGCTTTATCAAAACTTTCATATTTCTTATTATTTACTTTTATTATACTAAAATTA
This sequence comes from Clostridium sp. CS1-1, assembly GCF_056135525.1. NCBI lineage: Bacteria > Bacillati > Bacillota > Clostridia > Eubacteriales > Clostridiaceae > Clostridium > Clostridium sp. CS1-1. Next base: position 3,461,082 of record NZ_CM148680.1, read on the forward strand.
CCTAAATAATTCTGTAGCATATGTTACCATATATGTTATTTTATTGATTAGATATTTAATTTTTTTAATTTAATATTCATATAATTCTTTATCTGACAAACCTTTTTTCCTTAATCTTCTTCTCAAAATAGATAAACATCAATATTGCATCAATTCCCCATTGGAGTACTGTGACCCACCATACATAGATAACTGAAAGCTTCAGAATATAAATAAAGTAAAATATTAATGGCAATCTTATTAGCCAACTAGTAGCTAAGGAAATAAAAAACGGACTTTTAGTATCTCCAGCTCCTTTTAATGCACCAGCAAACACGGAAGACATGGCTATACTTGGTTGTTCAAAAGCACCAATAAAAAGACATAAAGATGCTATATATATTACTTTCCTTTCTTCGTCTCCAACAAATAAATCCACCAAAAAACTAGGCATCAATAGAAAAAATATAGCACAGACAGACATCATTGCCACTGCTCCAAATGCACAAGCATATGTATAATCTCTTGCTTTTTTATAATTCTTCTCTCCTATCTTCATTCCAACTAAAGTTGTAACCGCAACTCCAAATCCCATACCAGGCATAAATGAGATAGACTCAACTGTATTAGCAATTTGATTAGCAGCAAAAGCAACAGTACCTGATCTCATTATGATAAAAGTACAAAGTAATCGACTTACACTAAAAGCCGCATCTTCCATAGTTGAAGGAATAGAAAGCATAAATAATTTTTTAACCTTTTCTAGATTCATTGTTAAAATATACCTTAATCTTACTTTAACTTTAGATTTAAAAATTAAATACAATAATATAAAAATAAAACCGGCTAATTGTGCAATTACTGAGGCTATTGCAGATCCTACAACTCCTAGTTCAGGTGCTATGAATCCAAATATTAATAGATAATCTAAACTTAATTTGACCACTGCTACTATAAGCGATACCTTAAAAGGTGTATATGTATTTCCATAACTTCTTAATATAGAACTAATTACATTTATCATCATGTTGAAAAATATTGCTATAATTGTAATTCTCATAAAAATATCGCTTAAGGCTAATATACCTTTCCTAGCACCGGCAAAAAATAATATTTGTTTACTAAACACAAATAGCAAATAGCATATAATTATTGATAGCCATATTCCTGTAAAAAAACCTATAGAAGCATACTGCTCAGCAGCATCCTTATCTCTTGCTCCTATACTTCTTGATACATAGGAAGCAATTCCAACGCATAGACCTACTCCTATAAAAATATTAACACAAGCATATAAAATTTCAGTGCTCAAACCTACAATACTTAGAGCCTTATTCCCACCATAATTTCCAATCATCATTGTATCTAGCATAGACATTAAGGTATACACTGTTGCTTCTCCCACCGCAGGAAGTGAAATATCAAAAACTTCTTTAACTATATTTTTGTTTACCATACCTACTCCGCCTTATATACTTTAATTTTTATTTATGATTTATAAACTGAGTTCTAAGCATCAGATGGAGTTTTAACTCCATCTGATGCTTAGAACTCGTTATCCAGGGACGTAGCCGCTCGCAACGTACTCTTTAGAGAAAAGCAGAGAGCCCAAATCTCCGATTTGGCGCGAATCGCTTTCACAGAGTGCGATGGAGTATTAGAGCGGGTAGTCATCGGATAAATCATCTTACTTTTAAATATATTAGGCTTTTAAAGCTTTTAATATAGATTTTACATTCTAAATTTCCCTAAAAAAATCAGGTACTTCATTTCTTCTAAAGTACCTGATAAATTATTTTCATAAAGTACGTGGTATAGGTTAATCTTTCAGTTAAGAATCCTATATAGGGTTTCTAACTGATAATTTAACTTATACATAGGAATGTATTAGTAATTCTGAAGCACATTTAAATACTTTTTTACGAGTCTTAGCTCGGATATAAGGAAAAGCTTAGAACTTCGATATGTCTGAGCGTTAGCGAGTTTATCGAAGTTCTTGGCTTTTCCTTATATTTGAGCTTTAGACGAGTTAAAAGTATTTATAGTGCAGAAGAATTGCTAATACATCCCGGCGTATAAGTCTAGCTCTGACTTGGTTTATCTATAGCAACTTACATATTCCCTTTAACCCTACAAAGCACTGCCTTTATAGAAGTATAGCTAACTTCCTCTGGCAATTCTTCTTTTATAGGCCTTAGTTTCTCTGCTCCTACCTTCTCAATAGCTTCTAAAATAAGCTTTTCTTGCCCTTCAGGGATTAATGAATCTAAATTTACATTCATTCCCTCTAATGCACATCTCATTATATGATCTTCTATAGTAGTAAATTTCATATTTCTTTCTTCTGCTATTTCCTTTAATGACTTACCTTCGTTATACATACTTAAGGTTAAAACATGGCTCGGTATATCGTTTTTTGTATTACTTTTGTCTATTGCCGCTTCCTTTTGCGATTTGTTTTCCTTGCTAGTATCAGTTTTGCCCTTCATTCCCTCAATACCATGCTCTGTAGTATAATCTACAATAACCTTTAAAAATTCTTCTCCATACTTTTTAAGCTTAGATTCACCTATTCCTTTAATGCTTAACAAAGCATTTTCATCCACTGGATAGTACTCACTCATTTCACGAAGAGTACTGTCTGCAAAGATTATGTATGGCGGAACCATTTCTCGCTCTGAAATACTCTTTCTTACTGCTTTTAGTATTGCAAACAGAGAGTTATCCTCTTCAACCTTAACTTTCCTCTTTTGAATTCTTTGTGATACTCTTTCTTCTCCCTTAAGTACTGATACAGCTCTCTCCTTTAATCTAACCACAGGAAATTGCCCCTCTGAAAGAAATAAATAATTATCTGCTATTAATACATTTATTAAGTCTTTTACTTCTTTCAAAGTATAGCCCTTCATGATGCCATAAGTTGACAGCTTGTCAAATTCTAGCTCAATCACTTTTTTATCCTTAGAACCTTTAAGTACCTGTGCGACTATACCTGTACCAAATCTCTGCTTTACTCTAGCTACACATGAAAATATCATCTGTGCTTCTGTAGTTATATCAGTAAGCTCTGTTTCATCTTTACAATTACTGCAGTTATCACATGTTTCTTCTGCATTTTCATCTCCAAAATATTCTAAAATATACTTCCTTAAACACTTTGTAGTATGGCAATAATCTACCATATCTTGAAGTCTTCTATATTCATTAGCTCTTCTATCCTCTGCAAATATACTTTGTTCAATTAAGAACTTTTGAAGCATTATGTCTTGCGCACCAAATAACAAAACACACTCACTAGGCTCACCGTCCCTGCCTGCACGACCTGCTTCTTGATAATAGGCTTCCATATTTTTAGGAATATTATAGTGAATTACATATCGTACATTGGATTTGTCTATCCCCATACCAAAAGCATTAGTTGCCACTATTATGTTCACGTTATCGTATAAGAAATCTTCTTGAGCCTTTGTTCTCGCAGCATCACCTAAACCAGCATGATACTTACTTACAGCATATCCCTTATTGGATAAAAGTTCATGAATGCTGTCCACTTCTTTTCTAGTAGCCGCATATACAATTCCTACATCTTTTTTGTTATCCTCTATATACTTGAGTAAATAATCTTTTTTATTTTCTCCCCTTATTACTGAAAAGAAGAGATTCTGTCTGTCGAAGCCAGTAGCGAATAAGTTAGGTTTTTTTAGTTCTAAAAGTCTCACTACATCTTTTTTGACTTCTTCTGTAGCCGTAGCTGTGAAGGCTGCAACAATTGGTCTTGGTGAAAGACTTCTTACTAAAGGTGCAATAGCTCTATAGCTTGTTCTAAAATCATGACCCCATTGAGAAACACAGTGGGATTCATCTACTGCTACCATAGAAACTGGCATGGTTCTTAATAGCTGACAAAAGCTTTCGGATTCTAGTCTCTCAGGTGCAACATATAATAATTTTGTGTATCCACTTATTGCCATAAGTATTCTTTCTTGAACTTCATTCTGGTCTAGAGTGCTATTTATAAAGGCAGCCTTTATTCCTATACTGTTTAAAGAGTCTACCTGATCTTTCATAAGTGAAATTAAGGGTGAAACTACAATTGTTATTCCTGGTAGTAATAGAGCTGGTATCTGATAACATATAGATTTACCTGCTCCCGTTGGCATTATTCCAAAGGTATCGTTACCTAACATTATACTTTCAATAACTTTTTCCTGACCTTTTCTAAAACTATCATATCCGTAATATCTCTTTAGTAGGCCTTTTGCATTTTCAAGCATTTAAAAAACTTACCTCCTACACGTATGTATTATCTATTAATTATAACATCAAATTGCTTTTTCAATCATAAATTTAGAATTTAATTTTTTTTTGTTTTTATGTTATAATATTTGTAGAAAAATTCTAGATTTGTTTCATTATAGTTTTCATTCCATCACTGGGATAAAATACGATAATTATTAGTATAATACTAATAATTATAGGAGGTGGTATTATGAAGTTCAATTTTAAAAACCTTGCTGCAGCTCTTTTAGTCTCTGCCTTAATACCTATAGGCTCGATCTACATTAATTCCTTGCCTGATTCCATGAGTTTACCTAATGATCTACAGAATCAGCATTATATTAGTCAAATAAAGGCTAGTGAAAATATAATACTAAAAAATAAAAATGATATTGAAGAACTTATTCTAGAAATTAAAAGTAAGCATAATGAACTTTCTATGGCAATAAGTTCCGTAGAAGATGATACTGATATTATAAAGATACATAGAGACAATATTATAGAAGAAGAAAAAAACGCTAAAGAACTTCTAGAAAAAATTGATAACTTAAAAGTAAAAATGAAGGATGATATGAAGAGTAAAAATTACACTGCATTACTAAAAGATATGAGCACTTTAATTTCTGCACAACAAAATAGTCATAATTTATTAAAAAAACTCAATCTTGATTTAGATAAGACATTAAGCGCACTTCAGTAGAATATAAACAAAGCATCAAATGAATTAGAACTTCATTTGATGCTTTGTTTATATTATCCGAATTCAAACTTTTTATTATAATCCAAGAAGATCATCTATTTTATCTTGATCAAAACCTATAACGATATTCCCATTAATATCAATAACAGGTACTCCTCTTTGGCCAGACTTCTGAACCATTTCCATGGCTGCTTCCATATCTTGAGATACATCAACCTCAGAAAAATCAACATCATTCTCTTTTAGGTAATCCTTTACCTTATAGCACCAAGGTCAAGTTTTTGTTGTATAAACTTTTACACTCATTTGAACTTCCTCCATTCAACTTATTTTCCTTATTATAATTTACTATATTATAATATTTTATAATAGATGATAAGTTAATTATTATAAAATATAGTAGTTAACCTATCTAAGTTTCAAGATATTAATGGAATAAAAAAGTAGTTAGTGACTACTTAATGAAGTACTTTAAGATAGCATTTTTATACATTCTCTGCTTGTTTATTCTAGTATTTATATAGTATAATTAAAGTCGGTGATGGAGCTCACCTTTAACCGCGTAAAGCTAATGGCTCCTACTTTAATGACTTCATTAAAGTAGGGCTTTTTTTGTTAACTTAATGAACTTAAACTTAACATATAAAATCATAAGGAGAGTTGATATATGAGAAAATACATTTATATAGGTGCTGGAGGGTTTTTAGGTGCTATTATAAGATTTTGGATTAAAACTATGCCAATTCATAATTATAAAGAACTTATACCTATTAACACACTTTTTATTAACGTAACTGGAAGCTTCCTTCTAGCATTAATAACTACACTAGCTTTAGAAGTATTGAAAGTGGATGAAAATATAAGACTTGGTATAGGTACTGGTTTTTTAGGAGCCTACACTACTTTCTCTACCATGTGCAAGGAGGCTACAGAGTTACTCAATAAAGGATATTATTTTTCTTCCCTATCCTATATAACAAACTCTATAATACTAGGTCTTGTAGCAGCTTACTTTGGGGTTGTTGTCGCTAGAGAAGTCCTTCAAAAACTTATTAAGAAGTATATTAATGAAGATGATAGCAACTTAAGTAAAATATAAATTGGCAGCTAAAAATGATGATTTAATTTTTATTCGTCTAGGTTTTTAATTATTTTATTGTAAGTAAAAGTCTGAATATGAGAATGTATAATATATTTAACATTCAATAGAAAAATAAAAAGGAGTGTAACTATGGAATTTTTATTAGTTGGTGTTGGGGGGATATTTGGAAGTATAACTAGATTCTCACTAGGTAGGCTTATTTCTAGTCGTTTTAAGTCTTCCTTTCCACTTGGAACTTTTTTTATTAATATAACTGGAGCAATCTTACTTGGAATATTAATCCGCATAGGAACTAGTAGAAACTTATATCTGATTTTCGGTGACGGTTTTCTAGGTGCTTATACAACCTTTTCTACTTTTATGTATGAGGGATTTAATCTTTTTCAAGACAAAGTTAAGCTAAATGCATTTATTTACATATTAGGATCAGTAATACTGGGAACATTAGGATATGAATTAGGTTTAAAAATAGGACCTTTTCTACAGTTATAAACTTTAACGTTTATTGACTTTATTATTTATTCAGTATTCATTATTAATACCATAATAACCTTCTACATTCTTGTGACTAATAAAAGATGGAGGCTAAATAAGAAAATGAACTTTAACCTCCACCTATTTAAATTCAAAATCACATTGATTATGTATTCTCAATTGATAATACACATCTGTTAAATTCGCTTTGAAATTATTACTATATCAACATTTCACACTAAAATTACAGTATCCATTTTTTCATTTGAACATATACTATGTATTAAGTTAGGTAATCATTATATTAGGAGGCCCCTTTATGAACAAACAAAATGCGGCACTACTATCAATAGCATCAAACTCAGTACTTATTCTTTTTAAACTCATAGCTGGATTATTAATAGGTTCAATTAGTGTGATCTCAGAAGCAATACACTCTTCTATCGATTTACTAGCAAGCTTTATAGCTTTCTTCTCAATAAAGAAGGCTTCAGAAGCGGCTGATGATGAACATCCTTTTGGACATGGCAAATATGAAAATATTTCGGGATTCGTTGAGGCAATATTAATATTTTTAGCAGCAGCTTTTATTATTTTAGAAGCAGTAAAAAAGATTATTTACGGTTCAAATATAGAACGTGTAGGTCCTGGATTAATAGTTATGTTTATTTCATCTATTATTAATCTTATTATATCCTCAAAGTTGTTTAAGATTGCAAAAAAAGAAAACTCAATTGCTTTAGAGGCTGATGCACTTCATCTCTTAACTGATGTAGTCACAACTTTTGGAGTATTCTTAGGACTTTTGATTGTAAAGTTTACAGGTTTAACTATAGTAGACCCTGTAACAGCTCTATTAGTAGCTTTATTAATAATTAAAACCTCTATAGAATTAACTAGAAAATCAATGAAAGACTTAGTAGATAGCAGGCTTCCAGATGAAGATATCGATAAAATTATTAAGGTTATTAAATTGCATAGTGAAGTTAAGGGATATCATAGACTAAGGACGCGAAATTGTGGTTCAAAGAAAGAAGTAGATATTCATTTGGCAATAGATGAAAATTATTCTTTTGTTCAAGCTCATAACTTATGTACTAAAGTTGAGGAAGAAATAAGAGGTGTTTTTCCTAATTCTTATATACTCATACATGCAGAACCTGCTCGCAGCGTTAACACTGGTAATTCTAATTAATATTAACTATACACCTTTTCAGACAATCCTCATAATATAGTATCGACAGCAGACCTTCATATTACATAGAAAATCAAGTTTGATTTTCTATAAAAATAATGTGGGGGAATAACTATGGGTAATTGCAATTCACAACCATTGGTTATTTGATAAACCTTTAAATTTTGCAAGAAAAGTAGCTGATGCTCTTCGTGTTTTAAGATAATAAATATGGCTACACATTCTAGGCATTGAAGCCTAAAGTGTGTAGCCTGTTTCTTCTATCTCGCTTTTTACCTATAATATTTCGTCAATAATGCCGCCACCAACGAGTAAGTCCTTATCATAAAATACTACTGACTGCCCCTTTGTTATAGCACGTTGTTTTTGCTCAAATTCAACTTTAACCTTACCACCTTCAAGAGGACTTATCCATGCTTTCGCAGGTTTTGCTGAATATCTAACCTTTGCTTCTACTTCCATAGTATTTTCCAACTTATCAAAAGCAATGAAGTTTATATCCTTGGCAACAAGTTCAGTCTTAAATATATCATCTTCACTCCCAAGAACAATTGTGTTGGTTAATGGGTTAATATCTGTTACAAACACTGGTTTTCCAAGCGCTATACCTAGTCCTTTTCTTTGACCGATAGTATAGTAAACTATTCCTTTATGCTTTCCGAGTAAATTTCCATGTTTATCTACAAACAAACCTTCCTTTACCTTATTTGGAACTTGTTTTTTTATATACGATCCATGGTCGTTATCTGGAATAAAACAAATCTCTTCACTATCTTTTTTATTATGAACTATAAGTCCTATTTCCTTGGCAATTTCTCTTATCCTATCTTTTTTATACTCACCACAAGGCATTAGAGTATGTGCCAATTGATACTGGGTTAAATTATATAAGGCATAGGTTTGATCTTTTCTATCATCTTCAGATTTTCTGAGTAAATACCTATCATACTGCTTTTCTATAGTTGCGTAGTGACCAGTAGCGACATAGTCAGCTCCTAAATCAATAGCCTTTTTTAATAAGGCGTCAAATTTAATAAATTTATTACATGCTACACATGGATTTGGAGTTCTTCCTTCCATATATTCATCGATAAAATAATCTATAACATTTCTCTTAAATACATCCTTAAAGTTCATAACATAAAACGGTATATCTAGCTTATAAGCTACCATTCTAGCATCTTCTACTGCGCTTAATGAACAACATCCGCCTTCGTTTGCTTCATACTCCTCATCTTCTTGCCATACCTGCATAGTTACACCTATGACATCATATCCTTGTTCCTTCAAAAGATATGCAGCAACAGAACTATCTACTCCACCGCTCATACCAACTACAACTTTCTTATTCATGTTTATCACCCTTCTTTGGGGTAAGACCCCATTACATAATTCTAAAATTCAAGCTTCATATACTATCCTATGTTAGTCTTTCTTAAACTCTCCACAAGACTTGGTATAATTTGAAGCAAATACTCTACTTCATCCTCAGTAGTTCCAGATCCTAGCGTAAGTCTCAATGCACTCTTAGACATTTCCTCTGATAACCCTAGAGCACTAAGGACATGTGAAGGTTCTAATGCACCTGCTGAACATGCACTACCACTTGAAGCACATACACCCATACCATCAAGCCTCATAAGTAATATGTCTCCTTCTACACCTTCAAAGCTTATATTGACATTACCAGGCAGTCTCTTTTCGCCAGCTGCGCCATTGAGCTTAGTTCCCGATATCTTTGTAAGTCCATCTATTAATTTATCTCTCAAGGCACTTAATCTCTTAGACTCGCTTTCCATATTTTGTACTGATAGTTCTACCGCCTTACCCATTCCAACAATTCCTGCTACATTCTCTGTGCCAGCCCTTCTTGCTCTTTCTTGGGCACCACCATGGATTAAATTATGTATTTTAACACCCTTTTTTATATAGAGCGCGCCCATTCCTTTAGGTCCGTAAAACTTATGTGACGCCATAGAAAGTAGATCTATGCTCATTTCATTGACATCTATAGAGATATTTCCTACCGCTTGCACTGCATCTGTATGAAATATAATTCCTTTTACTCTACAAAGTTCACCAATTTCCTTAATAGGTTGAATAGTACCTATTTCATTGTTAGCAAACATTATAGATACTAGTATCGTTTTATCATTAATAGCATTTTTTAAGTCTTCAATTCTAATAAGTCCAAATTCATCTACAGGTAAATAAGTTACTTCAAATCCTTGTTCTTCTAAATACTCACAAGTATGAAGTATTGCATGATGTTCTATGCTTGTTGTTATTATGTGGTTTCCCTTATCCTTATTTGCAAAAGCTACTCCCTTAATCGCCCAGTTATCTGCTTCTGACCCGCCTGCTGTAAAGAAAATTTCTTCCCGTCTGCTATTAATAGCACTTGCTATTCTTTGCCTTGCCGTATCCACTGCTGCTTTTGTTTTTCTGGATATATGATAAATTGATGATGGATTTCCAAAATACTGTGTAAGATATGGATTCATCTCTTCTATAACCTCTGGCTTTATATAAGTTGTAGCAGCATAATCCATATAAATTTCTCTTTTCATTTTCATTTCACCTCGTAACTTTATATAGAAGTTTATAATTAATTCAGAGTAATTCACTACGATATTAATATTCTATTTTTTAAAACAAATTTTGTCAACATATTTAGACTTTATAAAAGTATCTTATTTTCTTTATATTATTGACTCTATTTATAAATTTTAGGACACAAATTAAATTATATTATTAGTTGACTATAATCTCTAAATAATAACCAATTCTTTTTGTAAATAACTTATTCTAAACTACCGAATAAATAAAATAAGCCTACAAAATATGCAGGCTTATAATCTAAATTAGTATATCATCAACTAAATATGCTTTAAAACATCATAAAAAGTATCAAAACTATGATGAGGTATTTTTTGTTCTTCACAATATTGCTTTAAAAACGATTTTGCAAATATAACATCAGCATGTATACATGCACATCTATCAGAATAACCGTCACCAATATAATAGACCTCATAATCCTCACTTTTTAAATCTTCAACTATCTTTTTCTTGCAGTTCCCACATAAATTGCAGTCTTTATCTTTGTTTAGAAATGATAATTTCCAACCATTATCATATACTGCACTATTGCATAAAACTTTTAAGTTGCTAAACCCATTTTTATTTAATATTTCGTTTATATATATGTCATACCCATCAGAAGCTATTACTATTTTATAAGAATTTTCATCTATTACGTCGACTAATTCTTTAAATCCTGGGTTTATCTGAAATCCTCTTGCAAAATTTTTTATAAATTCCTCATCTTGCTTAATTAAATCCCATTGCTTCTGACCGCATTCAGAAGTGCCTATTTTCTTACTTAGCCAAAGCTTACCTATTTCCTCCCAACCATCTCCTGCAAACCCTTTTATTATAGAAAATCCTACATCTTCTATTGTTATAGTACCATCAAAATCAACAACAAATGCTTTCTTCAAATTTAATTACCCCCAAGTATAATAAATAATAAGTATAGTTCCGAAATTTTTTCCCGTTATGAACCTAACTCTATTCAAATTATTCGCTTTTTCAAACAATTGTAATTTTCACTCCAGCAAATTTCCCCTCTTATCAGTCAACATTAAAGCCTTATCAACTCTTATACTAGATTATGACGAAACTATTCCTTAGTTAATTTAAGTTTCGTATTCTAATCAAAATAAGATAAAAAAAGACAAACTTTAACATATATCAATTATACAAAATCACAGTAAACATGTCTACCGAACATTAAAGTAAAATATAAGCTTTACATAATTTACTATATCATTATATTATGTTATAGTTTTATTAAACTAAACTAAGTTGTAATTTCAAAAGCCTACAACATAATATTTATCCGATGACTCCCCACTCTGATGCCCTCGCGCACTCTGTGAATAGTTGATGGAAAAAGCGGCTACGTCCCTGCATAACGATTTCTAAGTGTTAAAGACATTAAGAGCTCTGTTAATAGGCATCAGGTAGAGTTAAAACTCCATCTGATGCCAAGGACTCTGTTTATGTCAATCAATATTATAGCCATAAAATAAAGGATATAAATATTTAAGGAGGAAAAAAATGGAACATAAAAGCACAGATATCGCCAAAGCATCAGTTAAAATGGCAATATCTACAAGAAATAGTGAAGAAAAACTTATTGCTGCCTTCAAGGAAAAAGAAATACTTGCCACAGCAGTGGATATAGGTGGTGATTTTACATATTCTACTACCAAAATTATAGAAAGAGCTCTTGTTGCTTCAAAGAGAGGTGGGCTCATAAAAGATTGTCATGTTCACGACGGTGCTGTAGCTGGTGCCACTAAAGAAGCCCTTGCCCAAATAATGGCTAAAGCCAATGGGTTGAATGTAGGTGGAAAAGTAGGTATAGCAAGGTCTGGCGAGCATATCAGTGTATGTATTTTTTTAAGTATTGGTTTACTTCATTTAAATGAAGTTGTAATAGGGCTTGCTCATCGCTCTATACCCGATATCTATTAATTGAATAATATAATCTCCTAATTATTTCGGTAAGAATAATAACCTTCAATATAAAAAATTTTACCAAAAATAGTAAGTATATTGACTTTAATATTATTATGATTTATGATTATTTTCAATAGTAAGCCTTGAATTTTTAGTAAGGACTAATAAATAGTATATATTTATTAATTTAACATAATTTTTAAATATTAAAATATAATACTTCATAAAAGTGTAGCATGGTAGAATTGGTGGAATTAGGATATTGTTTATTAAAGCTACCTTTATATCTTAAAGGGGCTTTTATTTTGTTTGATAACTATGATTTAGATGGAGTATGATGCATCTAATCTAGTTTCAATTATAATTAAATATTTAGGAGGATGGTAGTATGGTAGCAAAAAAATTATTCTCAATTCTTTTTAGCACTTTATTTTTAAGTGCATCTATTTTTAGTGGATGTGCATCCACAGGAGCTAGTAGTAATAACAGCTCCAAAAAAGTCATAAACATAGGGATAAGTCAACTTGTGGAACACCCAGCTCTTGATGCATCTCGCGCAGGATTTTTAGATGGGTTAAGTTCTAAAGGCTTTAAAGATGGTGAAAAAATTAAAGTTGATTATCAAAATGCTCAAGGAGACATCCCAACTACTCAAACTATTGCTAGCAATTTTGTTTCAGGTAAAAAGGATTTAGTACTTGCTATTGCGACCCCTGCTGCTCAAGCAGCTTACAATAGCACTAAGGATATACCTATCTTAATTACCGCTATAACTGATCCTGTTAAGGCGGGATTAGTAAAATCTCTAGATAAACCAGGAACTAATGTTACCGGTACAAGCGATGCAACACCTATTGATAGGCAATTTACGTTAATGAATGAGCTAATACCTAACGTTAAAAAAGTAGGTATATTATACAACACAAATGAAGCAAATTCTGACGTTAACGTAAAAAGAGCAAAAGAACAAGCATCAAAAATGAATTTAGAATTGATAACTGTGGGCATTACTAGTTCAAACGACATTTCACAAGCATTAACCACTTTAATTCCTAAAATTGACGCTTTATACGTTCCAACTGACAACCTTATAGCATCATCAATGGCTTTAGTAAGCTCAAAATGTATGGAGAAAAAAGTGCCAATTATCGGTTCTGAAGATGGTCATGTATCCGCTGGTGCTCTTGCTACAGAAGGTATTGATTACTATAAAGCTGGCTTTGAAACTGGAATTATGGCTGCAGATATATTAAATGGTAAAAAACCTGCAGATATTCCTGTTCAAATATCAAAGCAAACAAATGTGTTTATTAATGAAACTACTGCAAAAAAATTAAATATCACTATACCTGAGACCATTAAATCAAAGGCAAAATTAGTTACAGGTGGTGATAAATAATGGAAGGCTTCATTATAAGTACCCTTGAACAGGGGTTTATATTTGCTATAATGGCTATTGGAGTTTATATAACCTATAAAATACTAGACTTCCCCGATTTATCCGTAGATGGAACCTTTGCTTTAGGCGCAGCAGTAACTGCCACTACATTATTAAAAGGCTTTAATCCCATTTGCTCATTGGTTTTATCTTTCATAGCTGGTCTGCTAGCAGGTGGATTTACTGGTATACTTCATGTAAAACTTAAAATAACAAATTTACTTTCTGGTATATTGGTTATGATAGGTCTTTATTCTATAAATCTAAGAATAATGGGAAAGTCTAATGTGCCACTATTCTCACAAAATACTATTTTTTCAAGCAAAGTTTCCCCAGTATTTGTAGCTGCTCTATTTGTACTTTTAGTAAAAATAAGTTTAGACCTATTCTTAAAGACTAAACTGGGATTCATACTGAAAGCTACAGGAGATAACCCTCAAATGGTAACCTCACTAGGTGTAGATACAGGAAAAATTAAAATTACTGGATTAATGCTTTCAAACGCTTTTGTGGCATTAGCTGGCTCTATTATGGCCCAATACCAAAGGTTCTCTGATGCAGGTATGGGCACTGGAATAATAGTAATGGGTCTTGCCTCTGTTATTCTAGGTGAATGCCTATTCAAAAAAACTTCTATTATTGTTGGAACTACTGCAGCTATACTAGGATCAATAGTATACAAAGCTAGCGTTGGTCTTGCATTAAACCTAGGCTTCCCTCCTACTGATTTAAAGCTTATTACTTGTTTAATAGTTATAGCCGCATTATCGTTAAACGGTAAAAAAATTAATCTAAAATTTAGAAGAAAAGAAAGTTTTAATACAGGAGGTGTGGGAATTGCTACAAATAAAGAATCTGCAAAAAGTTTTTAATAAAAATACTGTAAATGAAAATGCTGCTTTTAAGGATTTTTCTCTTAATATAGATAAGGGTGATTTTGTTACTATAATAGGAAGCAATGGTGCAGGGAAATCTACACTATTAAATTTAATATCCGGTTCCCTTCCTTTAGATGAAGGTTCAATAACTTTAGAAGAAACTGAGATTGCTAGGTTACCTGAATTTAGAAGGACTAAGTTTATTGGTAGGGTATTCCAAAGTCCATCTTTAGGCACCTCCCCATCTATGACAATCCTGGAGAATTTGTCAATGGCATATAATAAAGGAAATAGATTTGGTTTAACCTCTGGTATCAGAAAAAAAGACTTAAGCTTTTTTAAAGAATCTATATCAGAACTCTCTATAGGTATTGAAAACAACTTAAATACTAAGGTAGGATTGTTATCTGGAGGTCAGAGGCAAGCACTTTCCCTAATTATATCTACAATATCAAATCCTAAGCTCCTCTTACTAGATGAACATACTGCAGCGTTGGATCCAAAGACTTCCGAAAACATAATAGATCTAACGGTAAAAACAGTATCTAGACAGAATATAACTACATTAATGGTAACTCATAATTTAAATCACGCTATAAGTACTGGTAACAGGTTAATAATGCTGCACCACGGAAAGGTCATCCTTGATATTCGGGGAGAAGAGAAAAAAGCCTTGACTATACCAAAGCTTTTAGATTTATTTAAGCATGGGAATTCCAAAGATTTTATAAGTGATAGATTGGTCCTTTCATAAGAAATTCTAAAATTAATGTCTTCTTATAGTTATTTTTCATACGATTTCTACCATGAAAATCAACTTATATGTAGGGATATGCTGCCAAAACTTAAAACTATTTAAAATTTGGCAACATATCCCGTAGTATAAGTTACTTTCCACTTAGAGTCTCTATATTTTAGTCCTCTAAAAGTTCCTTAATATCCTTATAAATGTAGCTATCGGAAATACCACCATAGTATCTTATAATACCGTCAACTACCGTAATAGGAGGTTCGAATCCTCTGTCTATTATTTCTTTTACCTTAGTAAACTTCTCTTCCTCCAGAGCATTATTATCTAAATCTATAAATTGGAGTTCTGTGTTATCTTTAATATCACTTAAACTAATAAACCTTTCTAAATCACAATAAGCTTGCCATACTGTTTTTTTATTCTTAGAACCACAACTTGAATGTCCATTACCTAAATTACTTCCACATCCTCCACAAGATTTTTTCTTGTTTCCGCAATCGCTAGAACACCCCTCCTTCTTTTTACTGCAGCCACAACCGCTTTCTAGAACCTTATCATTTACTCCATATATTTCAACAACAATTTTTTTACTCATATTATTAATTTCCTTCCATTATTGATATGCTATATATTATAACACTAAATATAATAGATACCGAAACCTCAAACTAGACTTATACAAAGGTATATATACCGGTGAGTAAGTCTAAGTTGAAACTTAGTTATCTGTATAGATAAGCCGATTAGAAGTTCGACTTATACAGAGGGATATATTAGTGATTCTTAAGCACATTTAAATACTTTTTTGTGAGTCTTAGCGAGGTTACAAGGAAAAGCTTAGAACCTCCATATGTCTGAGCAACAGCGAGTTTACGCCGAATTGCTAAGCAATTCAAGTGCAGGCTAGCATCCTCTAAACTAAGTAAATGTAACAAGAATATTTATTGGATGCTAGCAGCTGCGCGAAGTTCTTGGCTTTTCATTGTAGCCAAGCTTTAGACGAATTAAAAAGTATTTATAGTGCAGAAGAATTGCTAATATATCCCGGAGTGTAAGTCTAGCTTTGTGTTGGTTCATCTATAATCCTAGAACATCCTTTACAGTATAAAATCCTGGACCTTTACCCTCTAAAAACAACGCTGCCTTACAAGCTCCATTAGCAAAGCATTCCCAATTATGTGCATGGTGAGTAATTTCAAGTCGTTCACCCATTAGCCCAAACATGACAGTATGACTGCTAGATATATCTCCAGCTCTCAATGAATGATATCCTATAGATCCCTCTTTTCTTATTCCCTCTCCTTCTCTACCATATACAGCAACATCCTTAAGTTTTTCTCCTAATGCTTCTGCTATTACCGTACCCATTTCCTTAGAAGTACCACTTGGGGCATCTTTTTTATGTCTATCATGCATTTCAATTATCTCTATATCTGACATATTACCTATAGCCTCAGTAGCGATTCTTAAAAGCTTATACATCAAATTTACCACCATAGATGTATTGGCAGCAAATACTACTGGAATATGCCTTGAAATTTCTAAAATTCTATTATATTGTTCTTCAGAAAACCCTGTAGTACCGCATACTACAGCCTTCTTTTTGCTAAGAGCAGTTTCCATAGCCTTCATTGAGCAATCAGGTGTGGTATAGTCTATTAGAACATCACAATTGTCTATAATATCATCTAGAGAGTCCACAACCATAGCCCCAGTTTCCACACCTATACCTGCTACTACTCCGACATCTTTCCCAATATAATCTCTTCCTTTTGGCGCAACTGCACCAACAATTTTAAGTTGTTCAAGTTCCACAGATAATTTTACAATTAGTTTTCCCATTTTACCTTTTGGGCCCATGATTACAATATTCATTTGGTTCACCTCATTTTGATTTACTTTAGGGACTTTCAAAGAAATAATTTCTTTTCAGATGCCTTACCAAATTATATCACAAATTTCCTATTACTATAATAAATTATATAAATGCAGAGAATTATCATGCCAAATTTACAAATAAAAGTCAACAGTGTGAGTGTAAAATAATTTAATTTTGATTGAAAATATTTTATCAGCAGTGGCATATTCTACAAAAGAGCATATTATAAACTAGGATATGAAATATTCAAAACTACTTCATATTCACAAACGGATTAAAAGGAGGATACTAATATGTCTAGAGACCTTAAGTGCAGCGACAATTATATTGGAGATATTTCTGATAGAATTAGCAATACTACAACAACCAATAATTGCTACCCTGAAGACACTTTAGGAGATTGCGAAGCAAGAGTTATAAAATCTCAAACAGAATCCTGCTGTGGAAATGTTCCTGTAGTTCCTACAATTATTGCTCCAGGTGCTTTCATAGGAAAAATTCCTGTAGTATTAGGTGAGGCTAGAGTTACAATTCCTATTATGGCTACTATAAGACTAGAAAAAAGAGCTTTTGAAATTAAAAGAATAAAGAAAAATGTTT
Organism: Clostridium sp. CS1-1; assembly: GCF_056135525.1. Classification (NCBI taxonomy): domain Bacteria; kingdom Bacillati; phylum Bacillota; class Clostridia; order Eubacteriales; family Clostridiaceae; genus Clostridium; species Clostridium sp. CS1-1. The sequence goes on from NZ_CM148680.1 coordinate 3,478,886, forward strand.
ATGTAACCCAGTGTCATCTTATCCCACCAACTATGGGTCCATGTGGAGACTTACCTACTAGTGGAACGCTTTTTATTGAAGGTTTCGTTAGAAAAAATATTGAGTATGCTACTAGAGAGTGTGAAAGCACTGGAGTTGTAAGTGGAAGAATAAGACACACTACAGTTGAAGTTCCTTTTAGATGCACAACTACAGTTACATTCTTGCAAAAACCAGTATTAAGAGGACCTATCTTTACTCCAAATATTCCAGCAACAGAAATAGGAATATATGAAGATAAACTTAGAAGCTGCGATCCTTGCAGAGAGCCAATACTAGGACAAGATCCTTGTCAACAATGCTTTACTAGTACTGAATTCTTTAATGAACCAGTATTCTGCGAATTAATAAGTGCAACCTTTAATGAATGTGACATTCACGTAAATCCAAGAACATTCGCTGATAATCCTACTGAACAAACATTCCGCAAAATTACTGAAAAGATGCTTTTAACTTTAACTATAAAGGTATTACAAAAACAACAAGTTGGAATAACTGCATTAGGAAATTTTGTTAAATGTGACCATGATCACAGAGATTGTAATAGAACAACTGATAAGACTAATAGATGTGACAGATCTGATAGATCAGACAGGTCTGACAAATGCAATAGATCCGACAACTCTGATAGGGATAGTTGCAGAAATCAAAGATCATAATCTAATTCAATCAAAATTCGATATTACAAATTTTAACAAAAGCTATCTGATTTGAAATATCAGGCCCAAAGCTTGTTAAAAGAAGTTTTGGGTCTGCTTTTAGGAGGCATACCAATTGGAACATACAAGTACAATTAAAATTAAAAAAGAAAGAATAGATGAGGAACATACAGATATTACTTATCCTAAGCTAGAATTTGAAGATGAAAAAATTGCAGAAAAAATAAATAAATCTATATTGGAATTGGTACTGCAATTTATAAAAGTTGAAAGTTTATATCTGAAAAATACAGACTTCATTTATGGAGATTATGAAATAACCTATAACAAAAATAATCTATTGAGTTTAACAATTGAATTTTGTTCATATAAAGATGAAGATGATACATCCTTTACTACACAAAAGTCTTTAACCATTGATATCGTCACTGGTTCAGTATATGACTTCAAAGATTTATTTGCTGAGAGGAGTGATTATGAGACTATAATTAATAACATTGTTTTAGAGAGTATACGGGATAATAGTGTTCCAATAATTGAGGAATTTGGAAACATGAATAAGTACAGAGATTTTTATATAACTAGTGATTATTTAGTGATTTATTATAACTTAAACAGAAACTCCCCATATGCCTCTTACTATTATTTTCCTCACTTTAAAATTCCTTATTATATTATAAAGGATATTATAAATCCTCAAGGCCCTTTAACTGCATTTACAAAATAAATTCACTTATAAAGTTAAAATAATTATCTATTTATTGAAGGAGGATAGAACTATGAGTAAAAAGCGTTATTCTACAAGGCAAAGCAAGAGAAAACATACAAAAGATGAGATTGGAAATATAATTAAAGATGAACGTATAAAGGATCTATTCAATAAAATTATAGAAAAGCACTATTCTGATAAGTATAGTGATAAAAAATCCGAAAGGCATTCAGACGAAAAATCTGATAAGTATTCTAAGAAGTTCTATGAAGAGGAGTATAGTGATAACAAATCTGGAAAATACTCTGAAGAAAAATCAGATAAATATTCTAAGGAGTTCTATGAAGAAGAGTACAGTGATAAAAAATCCGAAGAATACTCTGAAGAAAAGAGCAAAAAGCATAAAAAGCATAGAAAGCATAGAAAAGAAAAAGAATTTACCACCACTTATAGCCATAAGGATAAAAAAGGAAAATATTCAGAACGTCATGGTAAAAAAGATAATGAAGAAAATTCTTCAAAACATGAAGTTATTGAAGTAGAAGAGTTCCTTGAAGAAACTTTTGAAAAACGAGTAGAAGAAGATTGTACTGAGAACAAGCATGAATGTCACCATGAACATCATAGTTGTGAAGAACATTATGAATATGATGACTGTGACAAAGATTGCACTACCTCTAATGATTGTAACGATTGGACAGATGAAGATTACTCCTGTGAAGATCAATCCTGCGAAGATATAACAGTTGAGTGTTGTGAAGCAGAGGTTGATTCAGAAACACTATCACTTTGTCCAAACACTGAATTACCTGTAAAAGGTACAGCACAAAGAGTTGTAATAAAGACACCAGTGGTACTTGCTGAACCAAGAATAAATATTTCTCTTATATCTTCTCTCAAGCTTGAAGATCCAGCACTAGAAATTAAACGTATTAGAAAAAATGTTTACCTAACTCAATGTAAGCTCATTCCAAACTCCGGTGATGGCAATCCAGACTATGGAGTAATCTTTATTGAAGGATTTATTAGAAAAAATATTGAATATGCAACTGCTGAATGTAAGGGGGAAGGTGTTGTAAGTGGTAAAATAAAGCATACTACTGTTAAAGTACCTTTTAGATGCACAACTAGAGTTAAATTTACAACTAGACCTATTTTTACTAATAACACCCCTCAAAATGAAGTAGAGATAGTTCAAAATTCTATAAACTTCTGCGATCCTTGTGGCGAGAGCATAATGGGAATTAACCCATGTGAACAAAATTCTAGATTTATTGAATTCTTTAACGAAAAAGTTTTCTGTGAATTAGTGGATACAGAAATTCTTGAATCTGATATTCTACAAAAACCAGCTGACAGCTGCTGTAATTCACCTATTGATCGAACATTCCATAGTATAACTGAAAAAGTAGTATTAAATATTACAATTAAACTTTTACAAAACCAACAAGTATTAATTAACTAGTACTAAGAGGTCAGCGAGCGTGCTGGCCTTTTAATACTTTTATCTGATAAACACCCGATCTAAAACTTCTACTTTCGTAGGGTACGCTAGAGTTAAAACTCTGTACGATACCTAAAAATCTGTTTATCCTATACTCTCAGTTATAGAGGCTCCAGGCGGCACTATGGGAAATACCTTTTCATCACTATTAATATCACATTCTACAATGACAGGTTCATTTAAAGCTAATGCAGCTTTTAAAGCTGACTCTATCTCCTCTTTATTACTTATCTTTATTGTTTGGATGCCATAAGCCATTCCTAACTTGATAAAATCTACATCCTGCCCTAGTTTTGTATGTGAAAATCTACCTTGGTAAAATAAATCCTGCCATTGATGAACCATTCCGAGGGTATGGTTATTGAGAATCAGTTGTACAATAGGTATCTTATATCGTGCTACTGTTGCTAGTTCTGTAGAATTCATTTTAAAACTTCCATCACCTGCTATATTTATAACCTTCTTATTTGGATTTCCAAGTGATGCCCCCATGGCAGCTCCAAGTCCAAACCCCATAGTCCCTAATCCACCAGAAGTTATAAGTGATCGCGGCTTTGAAAATTTGAAATATTGTGCTGTCCAGATTTGATTTTGACCTACTTCTGTAGTAATAATACAATCACCCTTAGTCAATTCTTGTAGTTTTTCTATAATATCCTTAGGATTTAAAGAATATTTCTTAAACTTAGTTGAAGTGTCGTTACTTTTCCAACTTTCAATCTGCTGCATCCACAATCTATTATCTTTTTTATCCACTTTGCTAACTAAAGCTGCAAGAACTTTTTTTGCATCTCCAGCTACTGACACGGTAACATCTACATTTTTCCCAAACTCTTTAGGGTCTATATCAATATGAATTAATTTAGCATTAGGTGCAAAGGATTTAATATTGCTAGTAACACGATCACTAAAACGAGCTCCAACTGCAATAAGTAAATCACTCTTATTTACCGCATTATTGGAGCAACGCGTTCCGTGCATTCCAACCATTCCCATATAATATTTATGGTTTCCTGGAAAAACTCCCATTCCCATAAGTGAACAAGTAACCGGCGAATTTATTTTTTCTGCAAAATCCTTTAATTCTTGATGTCCTCCAGAAGTTGTCACTCCACCTCCAGCATAAATTACAGGTTTATTACTTCTATTTATGAGCTCTATAGCCTCATCTAAACTTTTTTCATCCCATGTTGCGCAATCATTTTCTTCATCCGCTGCAGTTTCTTCAATATTTATATAATCGAAGTCAACTATCGCTTCTTGTATATCTTTCGGTATGTCTATCACTACTGGTCCTGGTCTTCCTGATTTTGTAATTATAAAAGCCTCTCTTACTATATCAGCAAGACGCTTTGGATCAGTTACTATACAATTGTTTTTGGTTATAGATTTAGTTATCTCTACAAAGTCCACTTCTTGAAAAGAATCTTTTTTTAGTAGACCTCGAGAAACCTGTCCCGTAATAACTATTAGTGGAACAGAGTCTCTATATGCTGTTGCAATACCTGTAACCGTATTTGTAGCACCTGGTCCAGAAGTTGCTATTACAACTCCAACTTTACCAGTAGATCTTGCATAACCATCAGCTGCATGAGTAGCTCCCTGTTCATGCGCCGTTAATATATGAGTTATTTCCTTCATACTATAAAGGGCATCATAAATGGGCAATACTGCTCCTCCTGGATATCCAAATATTGTATCTATGTCCTGTTCTTTTAAACATTGTAATAATACCTGTGCACCTTTTAATTTCATAATGATACCCCCTAATCTCTTATATAGATAATACACTAATATTGTAGTACACCATTAATGAAATTAATCCTTAACACTTAATATAGAAACAAAACATATATTGCACTTCGTTTATAATCATTGTTATGAAACTTTGTGATTAATTTTATGAAGGGTGAAAACAATCTTAATGTAAATCAATGAATTGTACTTTAGGAATTGAAAATTTTTGATAAGATATTTTAAAATTTTTTTATTATTTACTATCAATCCAAGGCATCATAGCTCTTAACTCTTTTCCTACCGTTTCTATTTTATGGTTTCTTTCATTTCTTCTTTTTGAGTTAAAGTACGGTCTATTAGTACTATTCTCTAATATCCAATTTCTAGCAAAGGTACCATCCTGTATTTCACATAGAACCTTCTTCATTTCTTTCCTTGTATCTTCAGTTATAATTCTTTTCCCTACGCTATAATCACCATATTCTGCAGTATCACTTATGGAATATCTCATGTAACTAAGTCCGCCTTGAACCATAAGATCTACTATAAGTTTCATCTCATGTAAGCACTCAAAATATGCATTTTCCGGTGCGTAACCAGCATCCACTAAAGTTTCAAAACCTGCTTTAATAAGTTCTGATATTCCTCCACAAAGTACGACTTGCTCACCAAATAGGTCTGTTTCAGTTTCATCTTTAAAGGTAGTCTTAAGTACTCCTGCTCTAGTTCCACCTATTCCTTTTGAGTATGCTAAAGCATAGTCTATAGCTTTTCCACTATAATCCTGATGTACAGCACATAAACATGGTACGCCTTTTCCTTCTGCATATTCTCTTCTAACTATATGCCCCGGTCCCTTTGGAGCTACCATTATAACATCTACATTTTCTTTAGGAACTATTTGATTGAAATGGATGTTAAAACCATGAGCAAACATCAACACTTTTCCATCTGTTAAATTTGGCTCTATGCTTTCCTCGTATAACTTACTTTGCTTTTCATCTGGAACAAGAACCATTACAAAATCAGCAGCCTTCACTGCCTCTCCTGCTTCCATTACTTGAAATTCTGCTTCCTCTGCAGCATTCCATGACTTACTTCCCTTATAGAGACCGACGACTACCTCTACTCCACTCTCTCTTAAGTTTAAGGCATGAGCATGTCCCTGGCTTCCAAAACCTAGTACCGCAACCTTTTTTCCCCGTAATAACTTTAAATCTCCATGATTATCATAGTAAACTCTTAATTTTTCCATTTTTAATTCCCCCCCGTTTTTTTGTTATGTTATTGTATTTTTGTGATTTTTGATATATTAGAACTTTACACTTAGTTTATTACTCTAAATTAGTTGACAATGGACAATTAACAGTTAAGGAAATTTTTCCTCCTTAATTGTCAATTGTCAACTAATCAAAGTTCACTATCAATTGTCAACTAATAAAGTTTTATATTTTTAGTTTTGATTCTTCTAAATCGATAGTATAATTATGACTCATTGTAGGAATAAATATGATTACTATTTGCAACAATCATTACAAATATACTCTCCATCAACCATCTCTATATGATTGTCATGTCTTTTGTCATAAACAGATTCACAATTTGAACAAGCAACGTTGTATTCCTTACTGCATTCTGGACAATAAACTGTATCCTCACATGAGTTATAACTCTTTTCTCTCACTTTACCACAGCTCTCACATACTCCAACTTTTATACTATTTAAAAAAGGCATAAAATCATCTCCTTCATTATATTTGAAAATAATACATTTTTTTACATCAAGACTTATAACTAGCCGTTACTAATATTCTTATTCTATAACTTAAGCTAAGCATTGGTGATATTCTAAGTTATTTCAGATAGAACAAGCTTCATCTTCTGCACTTTTCAATAATTTAAAAGTTTATGTGTATTTTATTCTAGAAGAATCAAAACGTAATTTACCTTTATAAACTTTTTAAAACCTGACCAAGTCTTTTTACACCTTCTACAATCTGTTCATCTTTCATACTTGAAAAGTTAAGTCTAAAATTATTTCTATATCCACCATTGGGATAAAAGGCTATTCCTGGTACAAATCCAACTCTATATTCCATCGCTTTTTCTAAAACTTTAGCTGCATCTTGCTCTTCTGGGAGTGTTACCCATATAAACAATCCTCCCGCTGGACTCGTAAAAGAGCAGTTTTCTGGAAACTCTTTTTTTAAGGTTTCTAGCATTAGATCCCTTCTTCTTTTATATACTATCTTAATTTTATTTACATTTTCTTTTATATCAAACTTTTGCATATATAGTGCAGTTTCTTTCTGTGACATTGTATTTGTTTGAAGATCAACAGACTGTTTAACTTCAATATATTTTTCTATGGTTTCCTTATCAGCACAAACCCAACCAATTCTTAATCCTGGACAAAATATTTTAGAGAAAGTCCCATGATAGATAACACGTTCGTTTTTGTCAAAGCTTTTTATTGCTGGAAGTCTCTCACCTTCAAATAATAGATTTCCGTATGGATTATCCTCTAGTATTACTACATCGTATTTTTCAGCAAGTTCAACCATTTTCTTTCTTCTATCTACTATTAGTGTTATTCCAGTTGGATTTTGAAAATCTGGTACTGTATAAATAAACTTAGTATTAGGGTTATTTTTAAGTGCTTCTTCTAAATCCTCCATAACCATTCCATGCTCATCCATCGCAACCTCAACAAATTTGGGGCCATATGGTTGGAAAGCTGTTATTGCCCCTAAATAACTTGGACTTTCACATATAACTACATCTCCTTCATCCAAAAATAACCTACCTGAAAACTCTAAAGCCTGTTGGGAGCCACAAGTTATTACTAGGTTATCCGCTATAGTATCGACTCCTGCTTCTTTCATAATTTGACTAGCGATAATTTCTCTTAGTTCTTTTATACCTTGTGTCGAGCTATATTGTAGAGCCTTCATTCCATCTCTCTCTAAAACTTCTTTAGTTACCTGCTTCATTTCTTCAATTGGAAAGAGTTCACCATCTGGCAATCCCCCTGCAAAGGATATTACTTCTGGCATTTCTGTGAGTTTCATAATAAGCCTTATAATTTTATCACTTTCCTTTGCTCCCCCAAGATTCATTCTATTAGCATATTTATTTTTCATCTTAAACAGCCCCTTTTATTTTTGAGTTAACATAGCTTTAAAAATCACAATAAACTTTTGCTTTTCTAAGCTTAGATATAGCTACATACTTAAATTTTTCTAAAAAAGATTATAAAAAAACAAACTCCTGCCTGCTGGGGCGAGAAGTTTGTTCGCGGTACCACCCAAATATTGTACTCAATTAAGATAACGGCTTTTACCGGCACAGCTTACTATATAATTCAGCCTGCAACTTCAGGGTGATTTTCAATAGTTTCTAGTCTGTGAGATTTCACCACTCCTCACTCTCTTTAAGACCTTTCACTATTTACTCTTCCCTATCATAGTTTTTATATATTTATACATTATATTATTCTCTCAATGTGATATTTATTCAAGTTATTGCAATTAAATTCAAGTATTGTTATTAATTTACACTCTTTTTTTTATACTGTCAATACCTATTTTAAATTTTTTTAGTAATATTTAAATTTGTTTTATCGATTAGTTTTACACCATCAAACATAACCAAACAAATTATCTTTAATCTGTCTAATTTCATTTTACCAATTTTACTTTACACAAAGATTAGGTAAAATTAGGTATGTGACGATAATAAATCCTTTCATTTCATTTGTCAATATATTTTTCCTTCTTAAAACATTATTATTTATTTATAAGTTTCTTATAACATTAAACTTTTTTATAAAAAGCTCTTGTTTTGGTATTTTAATATATGATATTAAGCCATTTTATTAAATATTACTATTTTAAATTACAAAAAAACCATTAAACGTTTACAATTAGTTGCATCAGCGAAAAAATCTTTATATTTCATTTTTGATATCTTTTAATTTATTACTTTCAGTTTTCTATAAATATAGTTCAATCAAAAAAAATATTCCTGTCTAGATTTACTAGGTCAGGAATATTAAAAATCTCTTAAAGCTATTTTAGATTCTAAATTTATTTATTATATTTTCAAGCTTATCTGCGATATTTTTCAAGTCATAAGCAGTTTCCGATATGCCTTCTACTGTTGCAGCTTGGTCTTCTATAATTGATGATACCTCCTCAGTTGTTGCAACTGACTGCTGGGTAATTGCTGATATTTCCTCAATAGATTCGACAACTGCTTTTTTATTATGATTTATTATATCAATACTCTCAATTAAACCATCAATTTCAATAAAAGTATTTTCCATAGCTTCACCTATTATTTTAAAAGAATTGCTAGTATTTACTAAAGCTAAATCTGACTCTTTTACAATTATATTGGCATTATCTATTTTTTCTTTAGCTTTATTTATATCTTGCTGTATTTCATTGACTATTACTTCAATTTCTTTTGTAGACATTGCTGTCTGCTCTGAAAGTTTTCTAATTTCTTTAGCTACTATAGTAAATCCTTTGCCCTGCTCTCCCGCCCTTGCAGCCTCAATTGCGGCATTTAAAGCAAGTAAATTTGTTTGAGCTGAAATCTGCTTTATTGTATTAACTATAGTGCTAATCAAATCAGATTTATCTGTAAGAATATTAATGTTATCTGAAACTTCCTTTGTAATGTTAGTGTTATTTTTAAACTGTTGCTGAAGATTTTGAACTGAATCCAGACTCTGTACAGTTACCTTATTAGTCTCATTGACAAAACCTTTTACAGAACCAGAACTCTCTACAACCTTCTCTATCTCATCAGTAAGCATAATTAATTTTTGTAAACCTTGTTGTGCTGAATCAGCTTGTTTTATTGAACCATTTGCTAATTCTTCAACAGTGGCTGAAATTTCATTTATCGATTTTGAGTTTTCAGTAGTACTTATGGCTAAGTTATCTGCATATTTTAGTGTTTGATCTGAGCTTTTTGCTAATTCTTCAACCATTCCTCTTAATAACGTTCTCATATCTCCTACAGATCTTACCATTTGTCCTATTTCATCTTCATATTTTAATAATACATCATATTTACTATCATCTGCTAGTTCAAGCTTTGCAGTTTTATCTACAAGTTTAGTTATTTTTACTATTGGATTTGATATTCGTCTCCCAATAAATAAAGCAATTATTATAGAAAAAGCTATTCCCCCGATTAATACTGCTAATGATAACAAAACTAAATATCGTGTTTTAGCAAGCACTTCTTTTTGTGGAACATTGATCATCAGTATATCCCCATTAGACAGATGAGAGTATGCCATAATGTTATTTGTGCTCTTATACTTATAGCTTATTATTCCAGAATTATTTTTTGTCATTTCATCGGTCAAAAACTTTAAATTTCCTCCATCCACCTTTATTAAATTCTCTTCTTGCCTTAATGTAGGGTGTACTAATACGTCAAAACTATCATCAAACAATGCCGCATAGCCTGTATCATATATTTTTGTCTCGCTAACTACTTTTTTGAAGTAATTAAAGTCTATATCCATTCCCACTACACCAACTAATGTATCTCCTTTATACATCGGAACTGCATAAGATATCACAGTAACCTTAAGCACATCATCTACATAAGGTTTTAACCACACCGCTTTATGAGCCTTTATTGGTTCATAATACCATTTCATATTTTTATTTTCAGGTTTAAAATCCTCTATATTGCCTAAAAGTTGCGCTTCAAACTCCCCGCCATTTTTCCCCTTAGAATACCATGCACCATTTACTTGACCGGTTAACTGCGGATTAAAGTAAAAGTATGCGCCCATAACACCCTTAGCATTTTCTGCAAATTTTTTAACAATTCCTTTTAAATTCCCTTCATAACTTTTTATATAGTCCGAGTCATTCTTCACTTTTTCCAATTCAATATTAGAATTTATAGTCGTAGCTAGCCCTTCCACAGAACTTTCAGCTTGAAGGATAGTTTTATCAAATTGATATGCCTTACTTTCAGCTGTTACCGTTAACTTCTCTTTTGCTTCATTTATTACTAATCTACTGCTGTTAATAATATTTATACTTCCCACCAGTAATGCTGTTATAGTAGAGCAAGTGACAATAGCAATAACAATCTTTGTACTTATCCTACTTTTAAATAATTTTCTTTTCCCCATAATATCCCCCTTAAACAAACAGGAAATGTATTAAAAAACGAATTAATTCTTGCAATTTAAAAACTAGGTTGACATCGTAATCGACTTTAAGACCTGTTTTTCTCCATAAATCCCACATATAATTCAGATTGAATTTTATAGTTAGAATATTTATTCTAACTATACATACTTGTTTATTATAAGGTTTGCATATACATATATCAATACCCATTTTATAAAAATAATTCCATAATATTGAACAGTTTACTACCATGGTCATTTTATTCCTTTGATATATAAAAAGAGAACTATCAATATTTTTTATCAATATTAATAGTTCCTTATTTTTAATTATGAAAACCTAATATCATATCTCAAACTTGTGACAACAACTAACTCAAACCTAATCCTTTTCTCTTTTCATTTATATGAGCTTCTATATTATTAGCAACCTCAACAGGGTCATCACCTAGAGCTACTTTTCCTCCTGTTAAGCCTTCAACATCTTCAGTAAGAAGTTTAACAAGATTTGGAGCTCCAGTCATAAAAGGAGTTGGAGATAGGTGTGTGTATGCTCCATAAGCTACAGCAAATACTCCATCTATAGTAGCTTTTTGTTCCATCCATTCTGGTGCAGTTACAGCTATTGGTAACTGTGGAACATCTACATCTAAGTGATCTGCAAGTGCAGTAACTAGCATAGATATTCTACCTGTATCTGTACAGGTTCCGAAACTTAATACTGGAGGGATTTTTAATAGCTTACAAACCTCTTTTAATCCGTCTCCTGCCATATCTGCTGCTTCTAAACTGCATAATCCAGCTACCTCAAGTGCGTGATTTCCGCAACCTCCGCTTACTACCAATATATTTTTCTTTATTAGTTGTTTTGTAAGGTTAACTGTATTCCAATCCTGTGGACCATTTCTTAAAGTAGAGCAGTTAGCTAGTGCTACTACCCCTTTAATTTTCCCTGCAGCAATTACATCCACTAATGGATCTAACTTATTTCCTAGTGCTCCAAGTACTGCTTCTGTAGAAAATCCAGCAATTGCTTTTTGTGTTATTTTTGGAACCATAGGCTCAATTTTTCTATCTTTACGTTTCTTAAAGTTTTCTATTCCAAAGTTTATAAGCGCATCTACCATTTCATCTACTTTATCAGGATGATATGGAATTTTATGTTGAAGTCCTGGTATGTCTATAATAGTACTTATTGCAACTAAAGTTACCTGATATTTCTCGGCATAATGATCTATAGCTGGTGGAGAACAGTTTTCCTCCATAGCCATAACATCTACTGTACCAGTAGCAAGTAATGGTTCTATAGCTAACCAATTACCCATTAATCCTACAAAGACATCATCAACATCAAATCTTTGAAGTAATTCTTGACCAGTTTCTATTGATCCAACAACACGAAGTCCTTTTGCTCCCGCAGCCTTTGCTTTTTCTTGAATTTCAGCCATTCTTGCTTTTTCTATCATTGCAGCTCCTGCCCAAGGCTGATGACCGTTAAATACTATATTGACATAATCTGGATCCATAATACCTAAATCCACATTTACTTCATGAGGCATTGGTGTTCCAAATAAAATATCTTGAGTCATTTCAAGTCCAATTTGTGCATTATATATAGTAGCTAAGCCTAATTTTAATGCTTTTGCTGCTAAGGATACATAATTTCCATCGACATTTGTTAAACAGCTTGCTACACAGTTTTGTTCCTCATGCATAGCACCTGCTGGGTATATATTTAGATCTTTCCAGACTTGCTTTCTCTTCTTTGGTGCGAATGCTTCAACCATAAGGTTTTTATCTTCTGAATCAATTTTCATTTGTGCCTCTAGTAAATCTGCTAGTTGAATAGCCATCTGATTTACATCTTGATTTGTGTTTATACCTAGTTTTTCACACATCCATCTAAGTTTATTTTCATCTTTGATTTTAAATGGAGTTTTTCCTTCTCCAGTTGCCTTTAATGTTCTAAATGCTTCATAAGCATGGTGGCTATATGTACCTGCTCCCATAATGTTTTTAAGCAAGAAGTTTCTCATTGCCATTGCATCTGGCCCTATTCCACATACGCCCTTATCTTGACCAGTTTTTTCACTAATTCTGCAAGGACCTTGAGAACATAGTTGACAGCTCATTCCTTGAAGACAGAATTTACATCTAATTTTTTCTTGTAGTACCCATCTGTCAAATACGTTTGACATACCGTCTTCCCTAATTCTCTTCACCATTTCCTCTACCGAATCATGATAACTAATACGTCCTTCGGTTTTTTCTAATATTGTTTCACTCATGTGCTTACCCCTCCAATAATTACATTTTCAGAATAAGTTTTCTCTAAGTTATTTAAAAATATACTATGAATATTTTTAACTTATAGATATTCAGCTTCAAAATCTTAAGTTTACTATGAATTCAAAACTAGACTTTAAGTTAGGTTAAGGTTCCTACTAAAACTTAATAATGATACTATATAGCCATAATACTGATTTAAATATATATACTAATAATGTAAATAAATCTATTAAGATATAAAGAATATAATAAAAGGTTTGTACATAGTTATTAATATTAGCAAAATCAACTTAGTTATATTGTGTCAATATAGCTTCCATTTGCGGAGTAATAAATTAGGCAATGTAACCTTGGTACAAAGATAAATAACTTAACTGTTTTTAATCAACATGTGAACAAAAATCTAATACATAGGAGTTTTTATATGAGAAGAGATAGGTTTTTAAAGAATACAATTATGTTAATTAGTTCTAATTTAATCACTGGTGTTTTTGGATTTATATTTTCTGTAATTCTATCCAGAGAATTGGGTGCTGAAGGTATGGGCCTTTATGGTCTAGTTATGCCAATATATGACTTATTTATATGTCTTATTTCTGGTGGAATGGTTACAGCTATTTCAACAGTAGCTGCCGTTTATTTTGCAAAAGATGATTTCAGAAATCTTAATAGGTCTATAGATATTTCCCTATTATTCGATTCTGTATGGTCACTAATAATAGTATGCTTTCTTTTTGTTAACGCTTCTTTTGTAAGTAGTTACGTAATAAAAGATCCAAGAACTGTACATGCTATACAAGTTATGTGCCCTGCAATGGTTTTTATTGCACTTTCTTCAATTTTAAAAGGTTATTTTTACGGTACCTCAAACATTAAAATTCCTGCTTTTATAGACATATCAGAAAAACTTCTTAGAACAGTGTTTATTATAGGAATTATAACTCTATTCTCTATAAAAGGTGTTGAAGGCACTGTAACTGCAGCCTATATAACCTTAGCTATAGGTGAATTATCAAGTTTTATTCTACTTTATATTTACTTCAAGATAAAGCAAAGAAGTTATAGATTTGTGTTCTCCGTTCCTGAGGACAAGTTTCAACTTCTATTTAATATTTTGATTATATCTTTTCCTCTTTGTTTAAATGGATTTCTATCTACTGCCTTATCAACTGTATCAGCTTTAATGATACCAAGAAGATTAGTAAGCTCAGGAATTGAATACAGTATGGCTTTATCCATGATAGGAAAGTTTAAAGGTATGTCCTTGAGTATAATTTTTTTTCCAATGATTATAGTTAGCTCAATTTCCACAGTACTTATACCTGACCTTTCGGAAAAAGTAAGTAAAAAGAATTACTGGGAAGTAGAGAATAGAATACTTCAAGTTATTAAAATAGCTTTTTTACTTGGAATTACTACAATGATAATTTGCATCATTATTCCGGATTCTTTAGGCCAATTATTCTATAAAAGAGATGACTTGGGTTCTTATATTAGATTTGCTTCTTTAGCAGCTCCTATTACTTTTATTTCCGCTACTACCTTTGGTATACTAAACGGACTTGGCAAGCAAAGTGTTATTTTAAGAAACTCTGTTATTGCTTCTATATTGGAACTTATTCTTTTATATATACTTACGGGAATCTCTTGGATAAATATTTATGGATATGGAATAACCCTAATTATAACTTCTCTTACTTTGCTTATTTTAAATATGTACGAAATTAGGAAACAGTTTAATTTGAATATTACTTTTTATGAAATAATAATATATATTCTTTTGAGTATTCTTCTATATTTTATACTAGCTATACTAAACAATTTAATGCCTTCATCTCTATTTATTTTCAAGAATTTAGTAATAGTAGGGTTGGGTTTTTTCTTATCTTTTATTTTTACAGTGTTTGTAGCAAGGAATAGTTTTAGTTAAACCAATGAAGTCCCCACACCGAAAGTTAACTTGGTTTTCTATGTAAGATTAAAAATTAAAAATTCATTATACAGATTCTCTCAGACTATTGCGATAACTAAGTTTTAAGATTGGAACCCTATGTAGATAAACTATCTTCATTCTTAACTTATACATAGGGGTATATTGGTAATTACGAAGCACATTTAAATACTTTTTTACGAGTCTTAGCTCAGATATAAGGAAAAGCTTAGAACTTCGATATGTCTGAGCGTTAGCGAGTTTATCGAAGTTCTTGGCTTTTCCTTATATCTGAGCTTTAGACGAGTTAAAAGTATTTATAGTGCTTGAGAATTGCTAATATATCCCGACGTATAAATCTAGCTCCGACTTGGCTTATCTATACTCATAAGCTCCGTAGCTTCTTGCTACATCCATCATAGCATCTACATATTCAAATGGAGTTTTATTCGATACATCACAACTTGTAGCTAGTATATATCCTCCTTTATAATCTTTCATTAAATCAATGTACCTTTTACATGTATCATGAATCTTTTCCACAGGTCCGTATAACATCTCTTCTGTAGTATCAACATTTCCGACTATAGCAGCTCTTCCGTCCACTATATCTTTAACTAATTTTAAATCCACTTTATCTATGCTTAATGTATTGGCACCTGTTTGAACCATTAATTCAAGTAATTTTTCTGTTTTGCCGCATATATGAAGTGCCGCTGTTCTATCAAATCCATGTATAAAATCGACTAATTCTTTTATATATGGAAAAGCAAATTTCTCGAACATTTTTGCACTAATTAAACTACCAGAAGCTACAGGGTCTGCAATCGCTCCTACCTCAGCTCCCAGTGCAATTATAGTTTTTATATGATTTTTAGCACTATCTGTTGCCATTCTGAGTAAAATATGGCATAACTCAGGGTCTGCATACATATCTCTTGCAAAAGCTTCAACCCCTCTTAGGGTTGCCGCAGTAGTAAGCGGACCTGATACGGAAATTGATATAGGAACCTCATGTCCTATCTCTCTATTCACTATTTCGAAAGCTTTATAGAAAACCCATAGATTTCCATCATTTTCAGCGTCTACTATTTTAACTTTATTTAAATCTTCTCTTGATTTAACTAGTGGATCATCACAGCTAGCTACATCATCCTCTGGATACTCAAGCTTAGCCCCCATTGCCTCTGCAAGTACTGAACAGTTTGTACAAAGACCAACAGAATCATACTTAAACCTTTTGTATGCAGCAATTTGTGACTCTGCCATTACTTCTGGATTTAGCTGAAATTCTTTTATTGTTTTTCCGATTAAATAAGCTGCACTACTTGCTACCATTGGTAAGCACACTATTCTATCTACAGGTTTGCCTTCGGAGAGTGCCTTTGCTCTTTCTCTAGGTGTTAATATATCTTCTCTTATGTTCATATTCTTCTTTCCCCCACTAATTTCACTTTGTTTTCACCTATATTAAGTTATCGAATAACTAAAATTAAGGACTTTGGATGTTCTATACTATGTAAAAATAGCAATTCAAAAACCTATATATAAATTACTTACATTTTTAAATTGTAGTTACATTAAGAGATTAAAACAACAGTTATAAGTAAATCAAATATATGTACTGCATAAATATTTGTATTTCATATACTTCAGCAAATGATGTTATCAAATTATAATAAGAATCTTTTTATTCATTTTTCTGAATGATGTATAATTTTTCCTAATATCAACTTGATTATACATTTTAAATTCCAATAATTGTTGTAAAGGTTTAATATCTCCTATAAAATAACGTTGTTAACAAAATAACAAAATGCTTGAGAGGATGAATATGTATGCTAAAAATTTTATTAGGAATCACATTAATTATCGGTATTATTTTTGCAGTATCACTTACAAAAGACTATTTAAAAAAATCTAAAGAAGGAACTCTTGAAGATGGAAACTTTTTCATTTCAGGAATCGTTGGGATGATTGCAAACTTCTTCGACACTTTAGGTATAGGTAGTTTCGCTATTGAAACATCTCTATTTAAAAACTTAAAGCTTGTAGATGATAAAAAAATTCCTGGCACTCTTAATGTAGGAGCTACAATTCCTACTATTGTGGAGGCACTTATCTTCTTGACAGTTGTAGAAGTTGAACCAGTTACACTTATATGCATGATTCTTGCAGCTATTGCTGGTGCTTTAGTTGGTGCCGGAATTATATCAAAACTTAACGAAAAAGCTGTACAAGCATCAATGGGTATCGCTTTAATCGCTATAGCATTTTTAATGGTTGCAGGTCTATTAAACCTTTTCCCAGTTGGTGGTAATGCTATTGGGCTTACAGGAGGTAAACTTATAATAGGTATGATAGGAAACTTTATCTTTGGCGGTCTTAATACTTTAGGAATAGGACTTTATGCACCATGTATGGCATTGGTATTTGCACTTGGACTAGACCCTAAGGTTGCTTTCCCTATAATGATGGGATCTGGAGCTTTATTGCTACCATTTGCATCTTTTAAGTTTATAAAGGCAGAAGCTCACTCTACTAAAACTTCTACTGCTATTAATATTTGTGGTCCTATAGGCGTTTTAATCGCTGCTTATCTTGTTAAAACTTTGCCACTTAATGTTTTGAAATGGCTAGTAGTAGCCGTAGTATTATATACATCATTCATTATGTTTAAATCTTTTATGTCAAAGAAAGAAACTAAAGAGCTTAAACAAACGGCTTAAATAAAAACAATCACTATCAATACTATTGAATTTCAATAAGTTTTGATAGTGATTATTTTTCATCTTTACACCCTTGCTAATTGGCTCGTCCAAAACTTAAGTGAAACTTGCATAATGGGTCCAATTAAAAACACTGTAATAAATGTTCCAAGTGCAACAGGCCCGCCTATTGACCAACCAATTGCTAATGCTGTTATCTCAAGTAAAGTTCTAGACAACCTAACAGAAATAGAAAACTTTTTAGATAAAAACAAGGTCATACCATCTCTTGGACCAGCTCCTATCTTAGATGCAACATACATTCCTGAGCCAATCCCCATTAGTATAGTACCTGCTACCAATAATGCACCACGTTGTATTAATCCGGTAAAAGAAGGTATAAAGCCTAAAATAGTATTTACGAAAAAACCAACTAACAATATATTTAACATACTGGTTATAGCTGGTCTTTGCTTTTCAAAATAAGCTGTCATCAAAACCATTATAACCCCTACTATTTGAATCCATCTACCTATTGATAAATTAATCAACTTATTTAAACCAATGTGCAATACATCCCAGGTTGGAACACCTAAATTTGCTCTAATAACGGTTGAAACTCCTAATGCTAAAATAAATATTCCTAATAAGAATAATATTAATCTTAAAATTAAAGTAAAATTACTTCCTACCTTGCTATATGTTAGTTCATAATTCTTTTCTGCCACATCTATCACTCCTAGTCTAAATTTTTTATCATCTTATCTAAAACCTTGCTAAAAATCTCGAGCTCATCTTTATCAATATCATTTATAGCATCCACTTCTATATCACTAGCAACTTTATACCATTTCTCAAACATATTTAAAGCCTTTTCTGTTAGTTTTATGTGTTTTTCTCGTTTATCCTCTCCCTCTTCACGAACTATTAGCCCGTTTTTTTCCATTCTACTTAATGTTCTAGTAACCGTTGGCGCTTCTACGCTAAGATATTGACTTAGTCCAATTTGCGTACACTTCTTTTTTTCATATAAATATAATACAATCCCCCACTGTGAACTATGTAAGCCAAAGGGAGCAATTTTCTCATTTAATCTTTTAGTATAACTTCTAGCTAATTGATTTATCTTGTGCCCGTACAATTTCAATTTTAATTCCCTCCAAAATGCTTACCTAAGCAATAATTACCTAGGTAAGCATATCACAAAAATAATAATAATGATGTTTTCAGAACATTTTAACTTTAGTTTTATAGGTTCTCACCTCATATTTAGAATTAGTATTTGGGTGAATTTACAACAAATTAGCATATCTGCTTTCAAAAGAATTCTTGAATTTTACTTAAGAATCTAATTTTTTCTTAAAATATAAGGAGATGACTAAAAAGCCATCTCCTTATATTTTAGCTAACTGCTGCTCTCACATTTACCTTCACATCATAAAAAGTGCTTCCATTTGCCTTATCAGTAAGACGCTGTGAAGTCAGAGTATTTACTGAACGTTTACCAGTGGCATTGTCAATCCACCATACTCCTTCAGTAACAACAATTCCAGGTGGAACTTTATCTGTAATTTTAAGCTTGAAAGTTACCTCACCACGGTCATTGTAAGCAATAACCTCCTGCTCATCTTTTAAATTTGTTTTAGCAACATCCTCTGGATTCATCTGTAAAAACATTCTATTGGTTTGTGTTAACTCCTCTCTTTCATTAAAGGAAGAATTCAACAATCGTACATCAGGTGCACTTATAAGCCAAAAATCTGCGTTATCTCCATGTGGTTTATTATACTTTGGTAAAGAATCCTCTTCCTTTGGATTTAAAATCTCAATTTTCCCTGAAGGAGTATTAAACTGAGTTTTGTAAGCTTCAGGTAGCTCTAGTTCTATTGGTTTTCCTTCATTTAATACATCAATCTGATCATTTCTAATCCATGAAGATGGGTTAGATAAAATACTATTTATTAAATCATCTGCAGTCTGATTAAAGAAAGGTTTATTTATCCCCATTGCTTTTGCTAGTAGAGAAAATACCTCCCAATTGGATTTCGCTTCGCCTACTGGTGGAACTACTGCATAAGCCCTCTGCATGACATAGTTCCCATAACTTCTATAAATATCACTATGCTCAAGCGAAGTTGTAGCAGGTAAAACTATATCTGCATATTTTGCAGTGTCAGTGATAAAGCGCTCATGAACCACCGTGAAAAGGTCTTCTCTTTTAAGTCCTTCTAACACTCTGCTCTGATCAGGAGCTACTGCTGCAGGATTAGAATGATACACATATAAACTCATTATAGGTGAGCTTTTCACCTCATTTAACGTATTTCCAAGCTCAACCATATTTATTATTCTTGTAGGCTTTTCCTGAAAATCCTCATGAGTTACAAAAGATGAACTAAATGCTTTTCCTGTAGATGTACCAGTTAATAGCCCCCCACCCTGTTTATCCCACGCTCCAACCAAGGCAGGTAAACAAGTAATTGTTCGTACAGTCATTGCTCCATTTCCATAACGGGATAGCCCACTTCCTAATCTTATAAACGGACCCTTAGCCTTAGCGTATTGTCTAGCCATATCCTCAATTACTTCTGCTGGAACCCCTGTTATCTCGCTTACTACGTCTGGAGAGTATTCTGGAAGTACCTCTTCTTTAAGTTCCTCATAACCTTGTACATATCTATTGATGAACTCAATGTCAGCTAGATTTTCTCTTTCTATTACATTCATCATTCCTAGTGCTAAAGCCCCGTCAGTACCTGGACGAACTGTAATAACTTTGTCAGCAATTTTAGCTGTGCTATTCTCATACGTATCAATTGCCCATACCTTTGCACCCTGTTTTTTAGCTACATTTATATCATGCAGAATATGTATATTAGTTGCCGTTGCATGAATTCCCCACAGGATAATAAGATCACTTTTATGAATTTCATCAGTATGAGGTGCCATTGTTTCTCCCATTACGGATTCAAAGCCATATCCTTTGGCAGGAGAGCAAATAGTACGATCAAGCCTAGAAGCACCTAGACTATAGAAAAACGGATGACCTGAATTACGCTGAACAATCCCCATTGTCCCAGCATAGGAATATGGCAGAATAGCTTCTGCTCCATGCTTTTTAATAATCTCATTCCATTTTGTTTTAATATATTTAATTGCATTTTCCCAGGAAATAGGCTCGAATTCACCGCTTCCCTTAGGACCAATTCTTTTCAAAGGTGTTAGAATTCTTTTTGATGAATGAACTGTTTTTTCATAATGAGCCATTTTGGGACAAAGTGTTCCCCTGGTGAAAGTATGATTTGGGTCCCCTTGAACCTTTACAGCTTTTCCATCCTCTACAGAAATAAGTAAACCACAAGTATCAGGACAGTCAAAAGGACAAACGGAGCGTAAAATTTCCATAAAATATTCCCCCTCTAAATATTAGGTGATACCCACCTTATAAGTATTGTTTAACATTATATTTCGTATTTTTTGACATTAATCTAAACAAAAAATTCTTTTCCTCAATGTCACCACATTTTGCATTTTTATATGTCTATTATACTTTTAGTAGCGAAATAATTCAAAGGTATATCTAGTATGTATTTTTAAAATTTGCATTCCATAATTTACATATAAATACTCTGTATTTTATTAAGAAAACTGCACATATTAATAGTATAGGGAACATGACGGTTGAGCGAAGAGCTGTATATGCTACTTAAAGTGGTATATACAGTTCGACCAAAGATTATACTGTGGTCATTAAAAGTGGCTGTTTTATGGTCAGAGGGAAGATTTTATAGATTGAGGAAAAGTTTTATTATAGTCGATGTAAAATTTATTATATTAAGATTCCAACTTATTTTATAGAGTCGAGTTAAGATCATTCAGGGTGTTGATGGATTTAGTCCTGTTGATCCTATACAGCCGTGAGGTTGTATAGGGTCGAGTAAATATGTTGAATGGTTGAGGAAACCATGATTATGAGTTGTGATTTATTTTATTATAGTCGAAAGATTATAATAGGATGATAAGCTATTTATAATTGTGCAACTTAGATCGTTATATTCTTTACACTTAGACTTGGAATCTAGGAATAAATTTCATTTTAAGGGGAAAGGAAGCAGAATCATTATAGTGTGTTTACTATAATAATTGCGCTTCCTTTTTCATTTAATATTATATCTAAAAATATTATTTAGGAACATGATGACTCCTCAACTCTTCTTAGCCATTCAATAACTAAACAATTAGATATTTCATCCTGTTCTATCTGCAAATTATGCCCCGCTCTGTCCAATACAGCAAAAGTTGCTCTTGGAAAACTTTCCAAGATGCTCCATCCATCCTTATAACCTCCCTCTAAATCTTGTCTACATCAAAGGAAAATCCATATCCATTCTTCAATATATTCCTTAAAAATTTAATATCTGCTTTTTTAATTCCAGACAGTACCTCATCACTATATCTTTCGTAAGTCTCCTGGTTTTGGACTACTAAAGCTGAATTAAAATATTCTGCATCACTTTGAGGCAGTTTAGATAATAGCTCATTGTCCTTTACTAAAACAAATTTAGGGGGAGTATTACGTTTTTTTCTATCTGCTATTATACAAGGGCATAGTAATAAAAGACCATCTACTCTACTAGCTATTTTAGAAACTACTCCTCTTGAAAGATAACCGCCATAAGACTGACCAGCAAGCAAAAAATTCTCATTAGGAATTATTTTTTGGATAAATTCAATCAAAATATCAAGAATTACATCTGCACAAGTAATCCATTCTGCACTTTCCGATTTTCCCATACCTCTAGTGTCATGTAGATGAAGGCTTATTTTATCTTTATCTATATACTTTGCTATTTCTTTCAAAACCTTTTTAGTGTGATCTGGTGTTGATAAACCACCTGAACCTGCAAGACAAACCATGTCAACTCCTAATTTAAGAGCTTGTTCACATATTTTGATTACATTACCAACGTCTATTGGATCACTAAAAGGACTTCCAAAAACGCAAGCTAAAACCAATCTAACTTTGATGCTATGATCTTCACTTAAAATCCCTTGTAATTCATTGAAAGATTCTTCTATTGTTCTTTTTACATTTCTCTTATTATGTTCTTCACTTGCTGACATAACATAATTTACTACGTCTACCCCTGTAGCTGCTGCTCTTTCTGCTCCCTTTTTATTTGGGATTAAAGCTATTAGTGTTAAATCTTCTGGAGCTACCTTTTTAACCTCTTCTACTACTTGAACAGCATCTGAAAACTGAGGCACAAACTTAGGATGTACCAAAGATGTAATCTCTATTTCTTTTACACCAGTAGAAATTATTCTCTTAATCATATCTATTTTGAGATTAGTATCAACAAACTCCATGTTTTGCCATTCGTCTCTTGGACAAACCTCTGTTATGTTTACTTTTGATGGAAAAGCCATCTTCCTACCCCTTAAAAATTACCTTTTGTTTAAATTTTTAATTAATTTTAATATTAGTTAATTACTCCCTTAGCTCTATATTCCTCAATCTTCTCTTTAGAAAATCCTAATTGTTCAAAAACTTCATTGTTATCTTCACCTAACTCTGGAGCAAACTTTTTATATTGAACTGGATATTCACTCATTTTAATCGGATTATCTAAAACAGTTACTTCACCTAATTCAGGATGAGGAACCTTAACGAACATTTCTCTAACTTCACTAATATTTTTATCTTCATATACACCTTTAACATCGTATATTGGACCTGCAAGGAAATCTGTGAAATCTAATACTTTAATCCCTTCTAATAATTGTTTACTCATTTTTAACACCTCATCTATTATTTTAAAAATTATAAGTTGCAATAATATTGTTTTAAATAAATTGAATCTTCAATTGTCACCTATAAAATTAAATATTTAATTTAGTATCTTGATTACAACTTATATATCAATTACTCTTGCTTATATATTCAGTAAGTATCGTGCCAAAGTTACCTATAAATTTTCTTACTATTAATATTATTGATATTTCTGAAAAGTATTTTGGACTAAAAATATCAATAATAATTGATATATAAAGGGTTAAACATTTACATTAAGCATATTCACAAAATAGCATAGTTACTGTAAAGCCTTGTATATATGGCTTTTACACCCCTTTACTACTACTTAGTCTATCTATATAAATAATTTACTTTCTACAATCTTCCTTGCTATAAAAGCTATGTAGTTTTTTCAATAAATCAAAGTAATAATCTTTAAGAAAGTATTATCTGTCTTTACAAAAACACTTTCTCCAATATCAGATTAATATTTGCTCTTTAATCATTCCTAAAACGTAAACTTGAGTTAACGCATGTAAGCATTTAATATATTAAATACTTTTTCTATGTTTTTAATGTCAGTCACTTTTAATATTCTTATACAAAAATAAGTGTAAAGTTATAGTCTAAGAGATATGCTTTTGAAAATATTTGAGTATAAATAGAGTGTATACTTGCAGTAAAGGGCGACTTAACCGTAAGTTACGGCATGTTATAATGTTAGGTTTATGATGTTTCATCAGCCCTCACTTCGAGGACAGAATCTTATGCTAACAAATTTAAAGACTCTTAACTTTTTTCACAGTTTTCTGTAAGAAAACATTTAAAAAAGTTAAGAGTCTTTAAACCTGCTAATGAAATGAGTTGGCGTTAGATTCTGTTGCCAAAGTTAAGGCTGTCGTAATACTATAAGCCTGCTTTTCTAACAGCGCGTTATCTTAGACTTAAGTCGCAACATCCTTTTTATATCTCTTTGCAACTTCAACCATCTTATTTATATTTTTAAATGGAGTTCTAGTTCCTATACCACAAGCTGGTAAAAGTATATTAACCCCAGAATTTAAACATTTAGTTGCTAAATTTCCAGGATCTCGTGGAGAACTATTTTCAAGTGCGAAAATACTCACATTTCCCATAATAGCCTAGTGCAAGCCTCAGTCTCTCTTTAGGCGTTAATATAGAAACCACCTTCCTCTATATTTTAATATATTATTATAAAAGCATTCTCTGCAGTTTTTCAGGGTCTACTGGATAGCCTATTTCTCTTACTGTATCCATCATAATTTGTATGTTTTCTAAAGGAGTTTCTACAGGAAGACTACAGCCTGACATAATAGTGAAACCTTTTGGACTGTCGTATCCTTCAAGTACACAGTTAACAACCGCATCTGTTACCTCTTTATAAGTTCCTGCATACATAACGTTGGAAGGATCTACATTTCCAAGCACTCTCACCTTCGTCCCTATAGTTTCCTTACATTCCTTAAGACTAACAACATTATCCATGCTAAAACCTGCAACTCCTATAGATGCCATATCTCCTATATCAGTCCAGATCTTTTTAGTCTTTCCACAGATATGGAGAACTGTACTTTTTCCTCTTGAATTTATGAATTCCACTAATCTTCTTAAATAAGGGAGACAATATATTCTAAAGTGCTTAGGACTTATTATAGTACAAGAAGCTAGTGGTTCTGAAATAGTTGGAGTTAACCCTAAATCTATAACTACCTTAGCGTATTCCATACAGGTTTGAAGGGAAATTTCACATAGTTTGTGTATAGCCTCTGGATTACTGAAGAATAATTTTGTCATTTTCTCTATGCCTATAAGAAAAAAAGCATTTGAGAATGGACCTACTATTCCAGAAGAACAAGGAACTTCATCACCTATTCCATCTTTTAAATATTTCATGGCTTCTACAAATACTGGAAGCCTTCCATCCTTAAATGGATCTGCTACCTTTAGCTTATCTATATCTTCAATGCTATCTATTGCAGGCTTTAATAAATCTGCAGTGTTATCCTCTGGCAAAACAAGCTCTGCCCCCATAGCTTCTGCCCAAACATATAAATCTGTAAAAACTCTTACTCCATCCATTCCATATCTTCTATAAGCTGAAATTTGGGCATCAGCTATAATTTTACCATTTTTATTAAAATCTGAAATCTTACAACCATGAATACGTGCTACTCCATTTGCTATATTAGGATTGCAAGGTAATCTATCTACGGTTTGTCCTTTACTTAAAGCAATAGCTCTTTCTAATGGAGTCATTTGATCCTTCATTTTCTACTCCCCCTAACTGAAAATAATACTCTTATAATTATCTTAATCGCTTTAACCGTTTATTTGGTTCACTAATGCCTTTGCATATTTAGATGCTTTAGAAGCATCTGTAGTATAAGCATCTGCTCCTATTTTATCTGCAAAGCTTTGTGATATAGGGCCTCCCCCAATCATAACCTTTATTTTGTCTCTTAAATTTTCTTCTTCTAAAATCTTTATAACTTCTGCCATACCATTCATTGTTGTTGTCATAAGGGTAGATAGCCCAATTATACTTGCGCCAACCTCTTTTGCTTTGTTTACAAATTCTTTTGGTGGTACATCCCTACCAAGGTCTATTACCTCAAAGCCTTCAGTTTCCATCATTATCTTAACTAAGTTTTTCCCTATATCATGAGTATCACCTTCGACTACACCCATTATTATTTTATGTCTATTTTCAGTATCTTTTTTCTCTAAATACGGCTTTAAAACATTGATTCCAGAGTACATAACATCAGAACACATTAAAAGCTCAGGAATATAATATTCCTCCTCTTCATATAGCTTTCCAGCTCTATTCATTCCATCAGCCAGTCCTTTATCAATTGCTTCATAAGCACTAATACCATTTTCTATACAGCCTTTAGAAATCTCAACAGTCTTATCTTCCTCCATATCAACTACAGCATTTGATAACTCTTTAAGTAGGTTTTCTTTTAAATCACTCATTTATATCTTCCTTTCTATTCCACTTTATGAATATTTTTTGTTCTACTATAGTTCTATTCTCCAAATAACTGGTTTTCTCATTTTTAAAGGTGACCTTTTTATACAATAATGACCTATAATCTTTACATCTTTTCTCTCAGTTATTACTTTTTCTAAGGCTTCTCCATAGGTAATATCATTTTCTACTTCGATAGCTGTAGACTTTATGAACCCACCTTTATTCATTGAAACCGATGTTACACCACAAAGGTGCAAAATTGAATTTCCAAGCTTATTCTCTACTTTTTTAATTACTTCACAGCTATATCTACCACTATAATCCTTGTACATCTTATGACCTAAAACATCATAGGCACCCGAAGAGTCCCCATAAGATATTATTTTCGCTCCTCTTTTTATTCCTTCTTCGATGTATTTGACTATACTGTCACATATAATCCCCATAAATTTCTCTACCGCTTCCTTGTCCTTTCTTACGGCTTTATAGAATAAGAGAGGCTCAATAAGAGAAGACATTATAGTAAAAGGTCCTTGAATACTTAAAACTACAGTTTCTTTATCCTTGCTTAATTTCTCTACAGACTTTAATACCTCATTTATTCTTCCTTCAGTTAAATTTATTAAATTTAGATTTTTTAAATCCTCAATACTATTAAAAGCATATTTCCCAACTCTTGGACCTGTTTTTTCATCGCCCATCTTTATGTCTGCCCCTAAAGCTTCTGCTTCTACTGTTAGACAATAAGGAAGCAAAATTAGTTTATCATTATGATATTTCTTTAAAGCCTTAGCTAAAGACATCATTTGCCCACTGAGTAAGTGTGCTTCTGGAAAGGTAACTCCTGTTTCTTTTATAATATCCTCAGGTATTTCTTCTAGATTGTCTGATATACATTTAAAGTTAATTTCGTACTCCATCTAAATCACCTCCTAACAACTTTATAATTCATTTCCCTTTACTCTTGCTATACATGCCAGTCTTATATTTTCTTCACTGATGTGCTTCTCCTCTTCTCCTGTCTTAGGATATAACTCCCTAAAAGCTATCACTTTACATTTGCCGCATATCCCCACACAATTACAAGGAGTTTCTAGCGTAAGTCCTGCCTGCCTTTTGAAGTGTACGATATAGAATAAATTTTTATCATTAACTCTATGTTGTACGTTTTACTTATAACTAAAGAAGGTCTTATGTTAACTTT
Source organism: Clostridium sp. CS1-1 (assembly GCF_056135525.1). Lineage (NCBI taxonomy): Bacteria > Bacillati > Bacillota > Clostridia > Eubacteriales > Clostridiaceae > Clostridium > Clostridium sp. CS1-1. The sequence goes on from NZ_CM148680.1 coordinate 3,506,632, forward strand.
CAGTATTGTATTTCTACACCATCTCTATAAAAGCAGAAATTCTGGTATTTATTTGTCCAACATCTGTTTGTGAATAGTCTGTTTCTATACTCATATATGGAATATTCTTTTTATCATTCACAAATCTCTTAATGCTAAAAGTCTCCACAGCATAGGTATGGCAAGCTTGTAAAATAACATCTACTACCCCATCTACCTTACAATCATCAATTAACTCAGAAAGAAGGTTTATTCTGTTATCATTTGGACTCATACAGGAACAGCCGATATTCAAATACTTTTCAGTAATTGCATCTATTGGATCAATAGTTTCATCTACTAATTTACTAATCTCTTTAATCCCTGTACAGTTTTCATAACAAACAACTACTCCTCCGTTTTCTTTAATAACTTTATTATTTTTTCTGTAGCTTCACCCATAGGACATCCAGTTATTAATATTCTCTTTGCATTAGGTGAAACTTTTCTTATTCCATCTCCATATTCATCTTTAGATTTATCTATTAATTGGCCAAGTTCATCTATTCCTTCATCCTTGTCCCATTTAAAGGAAGCTCCATTTAATACTTTTAGCATCTCCAGTCCTGTTATTGGTGGTGGACACATTTTTCCTAACTCATAAAACTCCCTTAGTGCCACTCTCTCTCTATTTCTTAGCTTAATAGATTGTTTCAATTTTTCCTCTGTTATCTCTACATTAAACTCTTTCTCCAGTTTTTTTCTTAATTTTACTATTTCGTTTCTCCATACTCTATACGCATCTTCCCCTTTGTAGGTCTGTGGAAGTTGCATAACATGTACTTCTTTTATCTCACCCAAATATTCGTACATCTTTTTCTTTCCATCGCAAGTGGTTTCCCCTACAATCATGTCGGAAAAGTAAAAGTAAGGACACTTATCTGTAAGAGCAAATCCATAGCTGGACTTTATTAATGGACATAAGTTTCTTGGAAGATGCTTTTCTGCATCTTCTATTGTTTCATCACTTTTTGCACATAGCGAAACTACTACTGCTCCTGATGCATTTATAACCTCCCAAGGGGTAAAGGTACAAAAGTACCTACAACTTTCTTTCCTTTGTCTTTTAAGTTCTTAATAGATATAAATCCTTGTTTTCTTGCTTCACTAAAATCCTCAAACATTTCAGGTAATTTATTCGTTAACAACACAACTCCTATCTCAATTTAACATTATATTTATGGTAGAATTTATTCTACAGATAAATTCTACCATAAACTTGTTTGAAACTTTATTTGTGTTATTTATAGTTCTGTTGCTTTCTATTATAAAAATAAATTCTGTTCTCAATAGCTATTAAACTTTACAAAATGCTAGTCTTAACCTAAGAGATATTTCTTAGTTATGCTTATAATACATTTTTATTTTTACTTTAACTATTAGCAAACGATGTTTGGAAAAATATTAAATCAATTGGAATGGTTGGATGACAGCGAATTATTGGAGATAAAGAAAAACTTGAATTTGAAGAAACTTAAATGTGCTTTAGATAAAAGTTACTTAGATAAAGCTATTTTTAACCCTCTACGACGTAAAGAATAGAAGAATGAACGATACTCTTAGGATAAGTGGAGAATTAATTTCCAAAATATTTAAATAAGTATACAGTTATAGAATTTATCTTACTTATTTTTAAAATGCATCTTTATATTAGAACAAATTACAATATAAAGATGCATTTGCCCTGCTATAATTGTTTTCTAAACAATTTATTCTTAATTATTTATAGTCCAACTCAAAATTCTACATTTTATCACATCAAACAGGTACATTATCCCAACTAATACAATAGAGATAAAGAGGAATCCAACACCTACAAGATCAAATCGTGCGAAGTCAGAGTAATATTGAACAAAATACCCCATACCTGAGGTCGCTCCAAACATTTCTGCCACCGTAAGCATTACAAAAGAAAATTTAAGTGCAACTGCACAACCTGGGAGTATTGTAGGGAAAGCTGCAGGAAGTATAACCTTGAATAATCTTTCTATACCAGTTATTTCCAAAGTAGATGCATTTTCCAAGTATCTTTTATCGATTGTCATAGTTGCATTAACAGTTGTACCTAATATGGGCCAAAATGCTCCTAAAAAAATAACGAATATAGACGCTCCCCTAAATGTAGGAAAAATATGAATTGCATAAGGGGTTAAAAGAGTGGCCGGAATAGCACTAAATGCGTTAATATATGGGTTAATATTTTTTCGCAACAACTTTTTTAATCCGATAAATACACCTAAACTTATTCCTAAAATTAATGCCATAATATATGAAGGGATAAGTAGCCCTAAAGAACTTATTAGCCCTTTTATTAATTGGTTTAAATGTGAAAAAAACTCTGGCAAAACTTTACTAAGTCCATGAAACAAAAATGGATCTAATATTTTAAAACCATCAGTTCCAATCTCGTATAATACTAATATTCCTATAAAAATCAGAATCATTCCCAATCTATCTTTTATAAATTTTCTCATGCTAATTTTCTCCTATTTTTTCAATTATTTAGAGCTTTAATAGTTCATGTAAAAGATAAGCTTGGTATGCAGCTGCATACCAAGCTTATCACAGCTAATTATACAATATAAAACTTATAGATTATTTTTATTAAAAATCTCTAATTTTTTCTTAAAAAACTCACTGTTTGGATATTTTTTAATCAAAGACTCTAAAGCTGCTTTATAATTAGAAGTATCTATATGATCTTCAACTTTAACTTTAGGATCAGTTATATATCCAAAGGACTGCATCTTCTGCCACATTTTTATTATACTGTTTTTATAAGGATCTGTATCATATTTAATGTGCGGACTAAGTAAAAAGCTTTTTGCTGTTTCAGTAGACATATCTAAATTTTTAGTGGTCAATTCAACAACTCGGTTCATTCCGTCATCTTTTTGCATCGCTTCTTCAGCTCTCAAATATGCACGAAGTAATTTTTGTATTGCTTCAGGATTTTCTTTAAGCCAGCTTGTTTTTGCAATCATACGGCAACAAGAGTGATTCGGCCAAAGCTCATCTGGCCACATAACAACTTTCATTCCTGCTTTAGCAATTTGAAGCTCAAACCCTGTAGACACTGAACCAAAATCTGCTTGACCAGTTCGTACTGCTTCCATAACATCTGTATTCTTTTTCATTTCAATAAAAGTAACATCTTTTTTCAAATCGAAGCCTGCGTCATATAAAATCCCCTTAAGAACAATGTCAGGAGTACCGCCTCTCATAATAGCAATCTTCTTACCACGGAAATCTTCTACGCTTTTATATACCGTATTAGGATTTGCAAAAACAGGAGTTGCACCAATAATCATATAGCCACCGAACATAGTGAAATCTTGACCGTTTGCAATCTGAATCAAAGGACCACCTGTACCATAGGTTGAAATAACATCTACCTGACCTGAACTTAAAGCTTGAAAAGCATCTGTAGCGGAATTGATATAATTAAGCTCAACATCAATACCTTCTTCTTTTAAATAACCCTTGTCCTCAGCAAGGTATTGAAACACCTGGCCAGAAGTTGCCTGTGCCGCTAATTTAATCTTAGCAGTGGTTTCAGTTTTTGTTTTAGAACTAGTTGTTGTACTTGTGCTACTAGACTTTGATGAGCAAGCTGTCAGAGACAATAATGCTATCATTAAAAGCGAGATAGTTTTTACAACTTTTTTCATTTTCATACCTCTTTCATATTATATTACTTGTTTCATATTACTTGTTTTTGTTTGAATCTCATTATGAATAACTTTTATTAGATTATTACGTAACTGCATAGCCTGGGGATTATCGTATATGGTCTTTCTATCTAGCTTTTCTGCATTATTAAATGAATGCCTGTAAATGATTTTACCTGGTGATTTACCCAACACGAAAATATCCGTTGCCAAAAGTAACGCCTCATCCACATCATGAGTAACAAAAAAAACAGTCTTTCGTTTTGCGTTCTCTTCCTTCCACAACTTCAGAACCAAATCCTGGAGTTTTGCTCTTGTTACCGCATCCAATGCACCAAAAGGCTCGTCCATCAAAAGAATTGGAGGATCGATACTAAAGGCCCTGGCGATTGCACAACGTTGTTTCATACCACCAGAAAGTTCTTTAGGAAGCTTATTAAAGTTTGATTTATCTAGTTCTACATCCTTCATCCTTCTAAGTGCCTCAGCTTTTCGTTCCTCTGAGCTCATATTTTTAAATTTCTGTTTAAGTGCTATTGTAATATTTTCACCTACACTCATCCAAGGGAAAAGACCGTAGTCTTGAAATACCACGCCTCTCTGAAGTCCCGCTTTTGAAACTGGTTCATTGTCCACAAGAATTTCTCCAAAAGTTGGTTTTTCCAAACCTGCAAGCAAACGGAGGAATGTACTTTTTCCGCAACCTGATTGACCAAGTAAGCAAACAAAAGATCCAGATTTGATTTCCATATTGATACCGCCTAATATCAATTCGTTACCATAAGAAAAACTCAAATCTTTTACAGATACATCTAGCATAAGTTTCCTCCTTTTTTTATTATTATTTATGTAATATTTTTCATACATAGCTTAAATAAGTATTTACATAAAAAGACAATTTTATTGTAGTTATGTTAAAATTCACACAACTGATTTTAACATAACTACAATAAAATTGTCTAATTCATAATATTTATACAAAATCTTTGTATTATTTACTTTTCCAATAGATGATATTATTACATATACCTACATAACCATCCAAAATAATTCGATAGATTTGCAAAATATCCTTTCCCTCACGGTACTTCTTCACTTTGGGTCACCATTTAGCATTTAGCCTTGGAAAGTGATTCTCCCTGCTTCCCACAAGGTTTCACATGTCTCGTGGTACTCTTGATCAGATTTAGAAGTTTCCGTTCTTACTTACAGGCTGTTATCTTCTATGGTGGAGTTAAAACTCCATTTGGTGCCAATAACTCTGTTTATAAAGCACTCAACTTTCGCAGGACAAAAAAAACAACTTCTCCTTGATATAACAAGGCAAGGCAGCAATAAAACTATCTATTATTGAGTCAAAAACGTCCTTTGAAAGAAGAAGTTTTTCATTTAGTACGTTTTTTAAAATATCTATAATGAGATTTATTACTTCATAAAATTGGATATCTTGAAGTTCATCACAACATTGATAAAAAAATCCACCAATAGTTCTGACATCATTATTCTTACGACTTTCTAAAGTAAGTATAATGTACCCGGTAAAAACTATAGAAGTATGTGAAACCATGGAATCATATGAACGCCCCTGAAACTCTTTAGCGAGTTTTAGAAAGGACTTGTTCATTTTAAAGAAAATCTCTATATTTCAACATTTTCCGTAAATTCTTATTGTTTCGTTGTCATCTAAGGATATATTGGTAGAAATTAAAGCAAGCCATTTTCTACTTCTGTTTCTGTCCCTTACAAACACAATTTTTGCTTTTACCTCATTACCATCTTTGTCAGAGCCAATACCTACAATAACAGAAGAAAGAACTTTAGCCTTACCACGCTTTTTTCTTAAAGTAGTGTAAAGTTCTCTAAGATTCAACAACTTACCATTGTAATTGTAGTAAACCCTTAGCATTGCTTTAACCATGGCAATAGTATTGAGTTTGATTTCTAAAATTTGTATAAGAGTTTTTGGGTATGTAAACCAGATGTCAAAAAGAACATAAGATGCAGGGATGGCAAATTTTGAAGCCTGTTTGAGTAAACTAAGCATAACTTCAGGCGACTTTAAAACAACCTCCTTACGGAGTTTAGAACCATTGGTTCTTTTATCAATACGTTAACTCTATCTTGCGAAGTAAGTGGTACAATAACATTTTTAATTATTGATGAGGAAAGTAAAAACAAAGACTTTCTCCAATTAAAGTTTGGACAATTAAGGAATCTATATACAGTATCCTTTGAAAACTGATTATTTTTACCAGACTCTAAGTTTCTAAATAGGTTTTTCCAGTAAAAACAAGCATGAAAATATATTGAAATATTTTGATACAGGAAAAACCCTTTTCTTTAGAAAAATTGCATTGTTTAAGTATAGATCCAATTTTGTTGTCTTTAAAAAATCTATTTATAGTAAAATTAAATTGTTTATCAGTAGTATCATTTGATATAATAGTATTCATAAGAAACATTCCTTTCTTTGGTGTGGTGTTTTTAGCAATTCTATTATACCAAAAGGAATGTTTCTTTGCTTTATATGTTTATTCTGAAGGCTTCCGCCTTAATTTTTATGTGCGAAAGTTGAGTTATTAAAAAATAAAACTATTATGATTTAAAGAAATACTAATCATAATAGTTTATTTTCATCTTATATATTTTAGAATTTTATTACCTCAAAAGGCTCATATCCCTTACTAACCTTAATTTCTCCGCTCTCAATATAGAAAATCTCTAACACTGGATTAGAACCATTTTTGTACATACCCCTAACACCCTCAGAAAGCTTATTAAAATATTCTTCTTTCTTACTAGGATCAGTTACAAAAACTGCTTTTCCTGAAATTCTTACGTTATATTCACCGCTAATTCCCGCAAAGCCTACCTGAGAATTCGCCTGCATTTCCTTATAGACATTTTTATTGTTTGCTGTACAGAAAAAGAACTTATTTTCTTCAACAAATTGGTATTGCCAACCTCTAACCTCTAATAATTCACCATTTGTTGTAGCAAAGTAACCTATTGTTCCATCTGCTAGAACTTTTTTAAATTCTTCAATTGTCATTTTACATCCCTCCAAAATTAAATATTCCAAAAAACCTTTGAACTGTATATATTATCTTCATGACAGTAATTTTTAATCATAATCTTTGCTCTAATTACAGTGTATTTACAATCTAATGTAACCCTTCTACCTCTTTATAAATCAATATCTTACACTAATTAAATATTAATATTACAAAAATATATACTTTATAACAAAAACATACTCTTTGCTAAATTTTAAATACTACCCTACCTATTCCTAAAAAGTTGTAATACTGTAATGTTTACAATTTATTAACAACTTTCTTTTGCACTATTGGTTCTATTTTGCATATATACTGTTTGTAAGGTAAACCGAAAGCTAACGGAGAGTGATATTACCATGATAAACAATATGAAAAAAGTATCTAAACATTATTACAGAAATGTGGATGGCATTGTGCTTTACAAGATTGAAAATAACGAATGGCTTCAAGATGGAGTCCTAAAGAAAAATTTCCAATGTTACAGTAAAGACAAATCAGGAGAATGGATTAATAATTTTAAAAACATAGAACCAGTGCTTTACATGCTCCCTTCTGTGATAAAAGGGATAAAAAATAATGAAACTATTATATATGTGGAGGATGAAACCTCTGTAGATGCAATACAGAATCTAGGCTTTACAGCTACTACAACCTTTGGCGGTCTTAGAAGCTTTGTTAACTACAGTAAACAATATAGTGAACAAATAAAAAAAGCTGAGGTAATAATCCTTCCCTGTAATAGTTCTTACAGCAAAGAATACTCTAAAGCTGTATATAAAAATTTTAAAAATTTCTGCAAAAGTGTGGGAATTATAGAGCTGCCTGATCTCCATGAAAATCTAAGTATTTCAGATTGGATTAATAAAGGTGCAACAAGAAAACAACTTGAACTCCTTTTATCGAAATCACATGTTGGCTCTAAAAATAAAAATTATTGCTCTCCTATTTACATAGAAGATGGATGCTACTGTAAGAACTATAAAGGACAACAAATTTCTATTACAAACTTTATAATAAAACCTAAACATATAGTTACATCTCCTGGCATGGAGCTTATAAAATGTGAACTAAAAACAAGTTTTAGTAATTCTATTATAGAGAGAACTTTTAACCCACAGGATTTTAACGATATTTTGTCCTTTAAAAAAGCTTTAAATAGCTTTTCACTGGTTTTTAATAGTTCAAACGCTGATTTACAGCACATAAAAGCTAAAATTTCTTCTGAAACAACTGAAATTATAAGTGGACTATCTTATCAAGGCTTTCACAAAATAGATAATCAATGGTTTTTTGTTGATGAAGATAAAGCTGTGAGTGATAGCTTATATCTTAACTCCTCTGCAATTGTCCTTGAAAGCTATAGAGAAGCTCATGGTGATTTATTAGAATTCCCTTGTATTACAAAAGAAGAACTGAGGGCTATAGCACCTTCTCTCTTTAACTTTAACAATTTATCTGTAACTTCTACTCTAATTCCATACATCTGTGGTTTATTTTTAAAAGGTAAGCTTGAACATGTAGGAATAAAATATAATCATCTTTTAATTGAGGGACAAAGCGGTAGTGGAAAAAGTCAAACTCTAGAGAATGTATTGTCTTCTATACTGGGATATGAGGGAAATATTTTAGATGCTAGTACTTGTACTGAATTTGCACTTACTAAGCTGTCAAGCAGCAGTAACTTACTTCCATTAATAATTGATGAGTATAAGCCTAAAAAAATCGGAACGGAAAAGGTAGGTACAATTTCAAATATAATGAGAAATTCTTATGACAGACATAAAACCATAAAAGGTTCTCAAACCCTTGGTAAGAATGCTGAATTTGTTCCCCGTTCCTCCGTAATTCTCTGCGGTGAAATGGGAATAACAGAAACTGCTAATATTGAAAGAAGTCTAAAAATATTTTTATCTACCTCTAACCTAAATAAAAATACTAAGGAAAACTTTATAAATCTTAAAGAAAACAGCTTATTACTATCAAAACTTGGAAAAAGTCTATTAATGGGAGGATTAAAAATGAGTGAAAAAATTTTAAAAAACACCTATGATATGCTATATGAAAAATTTTCCGGAGATAACATACATAATGAAAGAATAAAGGGCTCAATAGCAAATGGTTTATTAGGACTAGCTCTTCTATTAAATGTATTTATAAGCTTAGGCTTGGATTTTAAAGAAGCTACAGGCTATTCCACTGAAGATATAGAAAAAGCCTTAAAAAATTCCGTTATAAAAGAGCTTTTGGAGGATAACACGAAAAGCAAAAGTGTGGTAGATATTACTCTTGAAACCTTAAGCAGGATGGCTGCAAACGGCGAACTTAATCGAGGTTATGATTACGATTGTGTAAAAACTCTTGAAGGAACCAAGTCTCTTAGATTAAATTATACCGTGTTCTATGATAGGTTTTTAAAGTACTGTAAAGATCATAATTTGGATATGGAGGTTTTAGGTCTAGGAAGCTTTAAGAAACAGTTAAGTAAGATGAATTACTGTGAGTCCTATAATAAGCCTACCTGTTTTTATGTGGCAAATACTTATAACGGTGCTAAGAAAACTTTTAGAGCTGCACTTTTGAATGTAGACAAGCTAAAAGAAAATAATGTAGATGTGGATTTTATGGTGGAGTAGATATTAAACTTCCTCTTATTAAATTTATTCGTTATAACCATTAGATAAAAATCGCTTATTCCAAAAATTACATACTTTTTTGTTGTATTTTATCAAAGAAATTGCACATATTAATATCGTAAGGAACATGACGGTTGAGCGAAGAGCTGTATATGCTACTTAAAGTGGTATATACAGTTCGACCAAAGATTATACTGTGGTCATTAAAAGTGGCTGTTTTATAGTCAGAGGGAAGATTTTATAGATTGAGGAAAAGTTTTATTATAGTCGATATTGTATTTATTATATTAAGATTCCAACTTATTTTATAAAGTCGAGTTAAGATCATTCAGGGTGTTGATGGGTTTAGTCCTTTTGATTCTATACAGCCGTGAGGTTGTATAGGGTCGAGTAGATATGTTGAATGGTTGAGGAAACCATGATTATGAGTTGTGATTTGTTTTATTATAGTCGAAAGATTATAATAGGATGATAAGCTATTTATAATTGTGCAACTTAGATCGTTATATTCTTTGCACTTAGACTTGGGATCTAGGAATAGATTTCATTTTAAGGGGAATGGAAGCAGAATCATTCTAGCATTTTACTACAATGATTGCGCTTCCTTTTTCATTTATAAAAATATAGCCCCATTTTCTATTTTTTTAATTTCTTTTAATCAATGGTAGAGTAGATTAAATGGCTCCTCTGGTTATCTTTACCTGTTATAATCAGAGGAAATATAAAATTTATAACTCTATGTTGTTTAGAATATTCTTAAGCTCTTTTAACTCCTCTACAGCCAATGTAACTCCCTTCCCCATCTTCTTATGTTCTGAATCCCAATCTCTAATATCATATTTGGGCTCTTTATCATTCCAGCTTATTAAGTTTAATTCTTTCTTCCATCCCCTAGATGACTCTGAAAGAATTCCTGTAGTTTCTTTAATCTCAAATTTTATATCTGCCATAATTTCTCTCCCTTTCGCTACATTTAGATGCAAGCTGCCCTACTAATAGTTTCTCAAGCTCAGCTTCACTTTGATATCCCAATGTCAGCTCGCCATTTTGACAATCATCTTTAAAGTGAAATTTCTCTATACTCATTTTAATTCATTACACTAGATACTTCAATATAATATCCCTGACAATGACTATATATGTTTTATAAATACTTAAATATGTATCAAACTATGAAAGCCCTCAAGTGTATGCCTTACACTGAGGGCTTCAATCAAATAAATTAGTAAATCTTTATATAGATAACCAAACTAAATAAGAAAATTAAGACCTAGACTTATATTTCGGGATGTAAGTCTAGCTTTGCACTGATTTATCTATACCCAGGCTTCTGCTCCATCATCCCCATTGAGTTCATCATCGGATACATAGAAGGATGATACATTCCCATACTATTCGCCATATGACATGGTTGTTTTGTCATTGGGCATGGCATCATTGGGTATTGCATCATAGGTTTCATCACTGGTTGCTGCATCATCATAGGTTGCTGCTGTACTGGCTGAATTACTGGTTGTATATTTAACTGCATTTTTGCAGGTTCCATTATCGGTTGTATTTTTAATTGCAATTTTATTGGCTCCATTAGTATTGATCCCATTTTAGGCTGTATATTCAGTTCCATATTTTGTGGTTCCATTTTAGGCTGCAAATTGAATTCCATGCTTTGAGGATACATCTTAGGCTGTATATTTAATTCCATGCTTTGTGGTTCCATTTTGGGCTGTATATTTAACCCCATACTTTCTGGTTCCATTTTTGGTTGAATATTTAGTCCCATGCTTTGTGGTTCCATCTTTGGCTGTATATTTAAATTCATACTTTGCGGTTCCATTTTTGGTTGAATATTTAGTCCCATGCTTTCTGGTTCCATTTTGGGTTGTATATTTAATCCCACATTTTGGGGCTCCATCTTTGGTTGTATATTTAGTCCCATACTTTGAGGCTCCATCTTTGGTTGTATATTTAGCCCCATGCTTTGAGGTTCCATCTTTGGTTGTATATTTAGCCCCATGCTCTGAGGTTCCATCTTTGGTTGTATATTTAGTCCCATGCTTTGAGGCTCCATTTTTGGTTGTATATTTAGTCCCATATTTTGTGGTTCCATTTTTGGTTGTATGCTTACGCCCATAACTTGAGGTTGCATTTTTACCTCTTGTTTCACTGGCGCTTGTTGCTGTGGCATAGGTTGTGGCATCTGATGATATTGCATTGGCTGCGCTGGCGGCCTAATCGCTCTTTCATCCTCTAGATTTTCCATTCTGTACATCATCATTGGGCACATTACAGGATACTGGTAAGGTACATAATCTGTCATTCCATAATTTATATACATAACTTTCCTCCCACTAAACTTTGCATCAATTTATTATATGAATATCTTTCTATTATGTTCATGATTGTTTTTTTAAAATACTACTACTCAAAAGTAATATTTTAATATATAATAATTATTATTTAATTATTACTTTCAATATAAAATTAATAATTTAATAAAAACTTTTCATCAATTAAAATAACTAACTTAAAAGGAGTAATTTTATATGCTATTGTTATTAACAATAATTTTGTCTTTACTATACTCTTCTTTAGTTGAATACTGCATTCATAGATTTCTCCTTCATCATTCTTATAAACACAGTCATATAAAAGATCATCATAGGATCTTCCATGGGGTTAAATCTTATGAATTTAATGAACCGAATCCAGGAGATGTTGTTTCAAGTAAAAAGGATATTCTAATAAGTATTACTTTTTCGTTACCTATTGTTCTAGTTATATTTACTGAAAATAAACTTTTTGCAGTATTATTTCTATTGACGAGCTTTATTTATAATTTATGGGGGGAATACGTGCATCTTTGCTTTCATAGAACTAGTAATAGTACCTTAGATAGATTTACATTCTTCAAAAACTTAAAGAAGCATCATCGTATACATCATTACATTTATAATACTAATTACGGTATATCTTCAAATTTTTGGGACAAGATATTTAAAACAAAAAAATACCCTCATAATACAAAAGTTAGGATATGATTAAAAACCATCTCCTAACTTTTGTATTATTATATTTAACTATGCATAGTTAAATATAATTTTTTAATGTACTATTAAGGCAAATATAGTTATTAAATTAAAGGTTATATGTAGCCAATTTGTAATACGTATTGCGCTAGTTTTGGGCATAGCAACCTTCTTATAAGACTTAATAGCTATAGGTAAGGTTACATAAACTAATAGGGTTAACATAGGTAATCCTTTCACAATAACCAGCATTGTCGTCATTAAATATGCGACAACTATTAATGAAACATAAATTGCCTTACCAGCTTTAACACCTAGGATAACGGTAAGTGTTCTTATACCAAGATTTTTATCTCTTTCAAAATCTCTTATCTCGTTTGACATCATCATCAGAGGAATCATAAGCCCTGCCGGTAGTGCTAGTATTACAGGAGTTATAGAATAATAGCCTGTAAATACAACATAAGAACCTAATACCATTAAAGGCCCCATAAGTATAAGAGATAGAACAGCTCCTAACCCCCTTCTTTTATATACAAATGGTTCACCGGTATAGGCATAGGACCCAATAATGCCAGCTAGTCCAATATAAATCAACTTTGGGGTACTTAAGTACATTAATATTAACCCTATAAGACCTGTTCCTGCTATACACAACATACTAAAAGCAAATACTAAAAGGTCAAAAGCAGTTCTTTCGTATTTTAAAAACCTATATGTCTTTTCTCCTGGTCTGTGGTACTTAAAAGACCCCTCATAAAAATCATTTATTAAATTTGCACACCCTTGTACAAGCATTCCTCCAATTGTAACTAAAACTATTTTAAGCATATCTATAGTTAAATGTTCTGTAAATAGCTTTCCTTCTTTATGAGCCATCAGCATACCTAATGTAGTTGAAGCTACAGCAAGTGTAAGCGATAGAGGCCTTAGTGCAATCCATAAATCCTTTAAAAGCTTCAAAATATAATCCTTTGTATATTTCATTCTCTCATCTCCCATAAATTGATATAAGCTTAACTATACACAATTAATTATACATTAGCTTTTTGAAAACTCAACCTTAAAGGTAAAATATTGATTTATTTGCCTTAAAGTACTAAAATTGTTAGTGTGAATTAAATAACACAAGAAGGGTGATGTAATAATGAAAATTGCTAAAAAACTATCAGCAATACTATTAGCTGCCATGATGACACTTGCAGTTGGCTGTAGTAGTTCAAAGAATACTGTATCAGAGACTCCAAAAGAGAATTTAAACTTAAAGATTGGGGTTATGCCAGCGGTAGACTCTGCACCAATATTTCTTGCAGTTAAAAAAGGGTATTTTAAGGAGCTTGGCTTAAATGTTGATGTACAAGTTTATACGAATGCTATGAACAGACAAAGTGCTCTTCAAAGTGGCGAATTAGACGGAGCCATGACAGATGTTATCGCTTTAGTAAACAATGTTCAAAATGGTTTTGATATTAAGGTAACAACAAGTACAGACGGCTCCTTCCCTTTCCTAATTAAAAAAGGCTTTGAAGAAAAAAAGAATATTAAGGTTGGAATGATGGAAGTAAGTGTATCTAACTATTTAACTGATAAAAGCTTAGGCGATAAGTACAATGTGGAAAAGGTCTATATTAATGAAATTCCAGCTAGACTTGAAATGATTAACAAAGGAAACCTTGATATGGCTGTTATACCTGAACCTATGGCTTCTCAAGGTGAACTGAACGGGCTTGGTAAAAAAATGATTGAAAATAAGGATGAATTCTCACCAGATATAATGGTGTTTACAGGAAAAGCCATTAAGAACAATGAAAAAGCTATTAAGCTGTTCCATAAGGCTTATAATAAAGCTGTTGAGGAGATATCAAAGAATGATAGTGAGGCAAGAGAAATATTAATTCAAAACCTAAAACTAAAACCAGAGGTCAAAGATAAAATACTTTTACCAAAATACAACAAAGCAAGGGTACCTAGTAAAGAATACCTTCAAAGCATTATGGATTGGAATGAGAAGGTTCTAAAGAAAAAAGTTGATTTAAAATATGAAGACTTAGTTGAGGAGAAATTCGTAAAATAATGATTGAAGTTAGAAACATTGAGGTATATTACGAAAAGGAAAAAGCATTAGATAAAGTTTCTCTAAATATTGATAAGAATACTACCTGTGCTGTAATTGGTCCATCTGGTTGCGGCAAAACTACACTTTTATATACCTTAGCAGGAATCATAAAACCAACTTCAGGAGATATATTTATTAGTGGTGAGAAACTAAATAACATAAGAAAAAGCACAGGGTTAATTCTTCAAGACTATGGACTTTTACCCTGGAAAAATGTTTGGGATAATATAGCTTTCGCACTAAAAGCAAGAGGCTTTAAGAAAGAAGAAGTTAATAGTAAAGTTTCCTTTATACTTAAAAACTTAGGCATAGAAGAGTATAGAAAAAAGTTTCCCGCAGAACTTAGTGGTGGACAAAAACAAAGGGTTGCTATTGGGAGAACTTTAGCCCTAGAGCCTGACCTACTTCTAATGGACGAAGCCTCCTCGGCTTTAGATGCCATGACAAAGGAGCATATTCAGAATCTCATATTAAATGTATATAAGGAAAGACAGATTACTTTAGTAATGGTAACTCACAATATTGAAGAAGCTGTTTTTCTTGGACAGAAAATCGTAATCATGGGTAAGGGAAAGATTAAACATATAATGGATAACGCATACTTTGGTGCAGAAGATCTAAGAAATAATCTAGAGTTTTATAAGATATGCCTTGAGGTGAGGAAGTGGTTAAATGAAGAGGCTTAAAGCTATTATACAGAACAAAACCATGTATGGGAGCTTAATAGTACTGTTATTTTGGTACATACTTCATTGGATTGTAGTTTCTTCAGCAATACCATCTCCTTATAAAACAATTTTAAACTTTATTGAAATTTTCCCAGATACACTAAGCCTCCATCTATTAGTAAGCCTTGGAAGAATATCTGCAGCAGTCTTAATATCACTAGTATTTGGAAGTTTAATTGGACTCTGGATTGGTATGAGTGAAAAGGCGGATGAACTTATAACTCCTATAGTATATATTCTCTATCCACTGCCTAAAATAGCCTTTTTACCAATACTAATGATTCTATTTGGACTTGGCAATACTCCTAAGATTTTGCTTATAATCATAATAATTATCTTTCAAATTATTGTGGCAGCAAGAGATGGCGTTAAGGAAATACCTAAGGAGCTTTTTTACTCTGTAATGTCACTTGGATTAAACAAGATACAAATTTATAGGCACTTAATACTTCCCTCAGTACTTCCTAAGATAATAACTGCTTTAAGAATTAGTGTTGGTGTAAGTATATCTGTACTGTTCTTTGGTGAAAACTTTGCAACAACCTACGGTATTGGCTATTTTATAATGAACAGCTGGATGATGGTAAATTATGTTGAGATGTTCAGTGGAATACTAGCCTTGAGCATAATGGGACTATTAATATTTAAGTTTATTGATATATTAGAAGACAAGCTTTGCAGATGGATTAAAATAGGTAAAAAGAACCTTCCTCTAGGGTTCTAGTAAATTAATCTAAATCCTTTCCTGCAGTAAAGATAGAGTAAATGAAAATTTTAAAGTTATAATCCTATAAAAAAAGGTTGATGATAAATTCTCTATTATCATCAACCTTTTTCTTATCCGATGACTAGCCGCTCTAATACCCCCACTTTTCTCAAAGTGGGGGTAAAGAGCGGCTACGCCCCTGGATAACGAGTTCTAAGTGTCAAAGCCACTAAGAACTCTGGTTATCTTATTCTTCTTAACACAAACCTTGGAATTAATCTCACCAGTTTACGAGGCATAGTTTCTAAATCTTCTTTTCTGATTCCACCAGTAATCATTAATCCTATTAAATAGGCAAACATACCTATTATAATAGAAGCAGTTGTTAATAACACATTTGCAATGTATCCCTTAGCATTCACTCCAATTAAACTACCGATCTCGTAACGTACTAAAAAGATTATTCCCCACATAATAATGGATGCAATTGTAGGTTTAACACAATGTCTAAATAGACCAAGTCTTACCCCTAAAGACTTAATTATTATTCTATGATTTAGTATTATAGGAATAATAAAACCTATTACACTTCCACCTATTGCTCCCAATATGTTTATGCTTGGAATAGCAATTAAAAAATAATTAGCAATAATTTTACATATTATACCTAAGACTGAATATAAAGTCGCAGTATAAAGCCTTCCTATACTTTGAAGAATAGTTGTCTGAATCTGCATAACAGACATCAATACCAGTACAATAGAACCATAAGCCATAATATAAGATCCCCCTCCAAATCTAAGCATCTGGAATACTGGATCACTTAAAACAGCAAGTCCAACAGCACAAGGTATTGCAATTAAAAAGCAAAGTCTAAGTGCATAGTTAATATTCTTTTTTACCTTTTCCTTATTCTCAACAGCAACCGCTGCAGAAATAGCAGGTAAAATAGCCATGGACAGAGATGATATAATTGCTATTGGAACATTCAATAACTGTTGATACTTAGTTAAGAACCCATACAGAATTGTAGCCTGAACCTCAGGTACTCCCCCTGCCATTAATCTTACCTTTGTATTATATAAGTCTACTATATTACCAGCATAGGTCATTCCAACACAAACTGTTATAGGAACTCCGTATCTTATTATTCTTCTAACTAATTGCTTTGTAGTCAGACGTCTAATTTCTTCACTTAAATAACCTTTAGGAACTTTAAAGGTCTTATTTCTTTCATAGTAAAATATTAAAAAAGTTGCAGAAGCTAAAGCACCAAGAGAAGTACCTATTGGTGCCCCAATATAACTAGCTTCTATACCGTATTTCAAAAGATATATGGAAAAAATTAGTCCAAAAACAGTATTGGTCACTTGTTCTATAACCTGTGACACCGCTGTAGGAGTCATATTTCCTCTTCCTTGAAAATAACCTCTATAAGCAGAAGCAATTGAAGTAAATAAAACTGCTGGTGCCAGTGTTAAAATTGATAAATAAGCTTTATTATAATGTACCACTCTCGCTAAAGGTGCTGCAAAAATAAGTAGTAACACAGCCATAAAAATCCCTATAGCTAATAACATAAACCTTGCTATTTTAAAGCCTCTTACAGCATCTTTATAATTTCTTACTGCTGTAAGCTCTGAAATAAGCTTTGATATCGCTACAGGTATTCCTGAATTTGTAAGAACAAATACAAAGGCATATACCTGATATGAGGCACCATATATTCCATAGCCTTCATCACCAATTATTCCTCTTAAAAATGGTATGTAAAGCAAAGATAAAATCTTCACCATCATAGTTGCTGCAGATAATATAGCAAATCCTCTGGTGGTTGATTGTTCTTTCATATTAAAAACTCCCTATACACAACCTTAGTTAGGCATCTCTAAATATATAACATACTGACGAGTTTTTCCTTTGAAGATGCCTTACATGTAACACTCTAATATATGACTTCTGTACATCATCTTATCACTATAATAAAATTTTAAAACTTATCAAACAAATCCTTTTTAATCTTTTTAAGTACTGGTGGCAATGCTCCAGCAATTGTTTTATTCTCCATATAAGCTAGTTTCTCTGGACAATCCTTAAAAATCAATTTATATGCATATAAAAATTGATAATTTAACCCGTACTTATTAACAAAGAAACTATTCATTTTACTTGTACCATACTTAACATCTCCTACAATAGGATTTCCTAGGTGGCTTAAGTGTGCTCTTAACTGATGACTTCTTCCTGTATGAAGTTCTAATTCAACAAATGAAAATGTTCCAATACTCTTAATAGTTTTTACTTCAGTAGATATCATTTTAGTCCCGTTCTTTGGCTCATTGTAAACCTTAGATACATTTTCTCCCTCATCTTTAGAGATATATGCTTCATATAATCCATCTTTAATTCTACCTTGAACTACTGCGTAATAGTATTTTTTTATTTTTCTCTCTCTTATCATTTCATTTAAAAGCTTTAAGCCCTCAAAGTTTTTACCGAAAATTACTATTCCAGAAGTATTCCTATCCAATCTATTACAAGGAGCTGGAGTAAAAGTCACTTCACTTTCAGGTGAATAATCCCCCTTATCAAATAAGTAAGATAGTACATAATCTGTTAAAGTAGGTGCTCCATTCTTCTTATCAGAATGAACTAAAACTCCCGGCCACTTTTCTACCAAAAGCATATTTTCATCTTCATAAATTACCTTTAAAAATTCATTCTCTATTCTATTAAACTTTTCCTTCTTTTGTTCAGTAACGATTTCTCTAGTTTCTAATACATCTCCCTCAACTAATGAGTACTTTTCCTTAGCTTTCTTTCCATTTATTTTTACATCACCTTTTCTAATGCTTTTGTATATAGCACTTAAAGGCACATCTTTAAGCCACTTTCTTAAAAACTTATCTAATCTTTGACCTGCTTCGTTTGGTCCTATTTCAATTTTCATTTAATCCACTCCTATATTTTTAATGTAGCTGCTCTTTCTGATGTCCAAAGAGTAGGCTATTCATCGATAACAAACCTAAGTTCCTTGATTATTCTACATCAATCTTCAAATTTATGTTCATCCTGACAATTTATTCATTAAACAACATCTAATTATATACTACTATTATTCCCAAAATCAATACATTAAGTATTAATGCTCATTATTTTTTCTTTTCTATCCTTTTATAAATATAACTTTATCTGATATCAAAAATATTTTTATTCAGATAATATTATTGGTTCCTTCTTATATATCCAATCTCCTGAATTATATCACTAATTCCTTTATCAATATAATCTTCTTTCACATTTGAAACATTTATTTTCAGTATTGATTTCTTTGTTGGAAATGAATCTAAATAATTACTATCTGCTGTATCAACTATAATAGACTTCTTTCTTAATCTATTTATAAGCTTTTCACAAGAGATTTCTTTACCCAATTCTATATACGTATGAACGCATATATTTTTCAAGGGATTATACTTATAAATATGATTACAACTATTAATCTTCTTTTCCAATGAAGAAGTTAAACACTTTGCTCTCAAAAAATAGGACGCTTTAATTTTTTCTTTATGTCTTTCGAACATACCACTTTTAATATAGATTTCTAATGCAGCTTGAGAAAGCATTGAACTATCTATATCAAGAATGCTTTTATATTTACTAAATGTTTCAATAATGTCTTCTGGAATAACTGCTATACCAATCCTTAATCCTGGAAAAATAATTTTAGAATAACTTTTTAGATATATAACATGCGAAAAATTATCATATGAAAATATTGGATCAGCTTTTAAATCCTGTTCAAAATCAGCTAAATAATCATCTTCTACAACATATACATCATATTTTTGTGCTAGTTCTAAAATATTCTTCTTTTCTTTTTGTGAGTATGAAGTTCCTAAAGGGTTATGATATCTTGGCATAGTGTAAAAAAACTTAATGTTTTTTGTTTTAAATATACTCTCTAATTCTGACAAATTAATTCCTTCACTAGATCTTTTTATACCAACTACCGGTATTTTTTGCGCTTCCAGATAATCTATAAACAAATGATAGCTGGGTTGCTCAATTAGAATTGTTTCTTTATTATTGGGAAAAGGTATTGTTGCTAAAATTGATAATGCCTGCTGAACACCAGATGTAATAAAAATATTTCTCTTATTAGTAAACACCTGATAATTTGCCAATTGTTTTTGTATGACATCTATTAAAGAAGATGATCCTTTAGGTGTACCATATATAAACAAATCATTTTTGTATATATCAATCGCTTGATTAATGCAATGCTGAAAATCTAAATACGGAAAGACCTTTGGATCTGGGGCAGAGGATGAAAAGTCAAGCATAAGCTTATTACCTTGATCTAAGTTAGGTTTTCTCATCACAACATAGTATCCACTTTTGGGAAGAGAATAAACTATGTGTCTTCTTTCTAATTCACTCAGCGCACTAATAACCGTACTCTTGTTACAATTGTGACTTTGTGACAAACTCCGAATAGAAGGAATTCTTTCACCTTCTTTATATTTGCCACTTTTTATCATACTTTCAATCTCATTTGATAATACTAAATATTTATACATGACCTACTCCTTCGGACTACTGTACCGGTATAGATTGATTTTATTTATATTGTACCATAGTGCTTCATATACTAACATAGACATATAAAATTATAACTATGGAGGAATATTAAAATGAAAAACAGTAACAAAAAGAATGCCTACTTTGCCGCTTCCCTATATACAGTTATTATAGGATTCTCATTTCTATTCGTAAAACTAGCTTTAAATGTCACAGATCCACTAAGCATCCTTGCTCATAGATTTACAGTATCTTTTCTTGCTGCTTCTATTCCTATTATATTAGGATTTATAAAGTTAGACATAACTTTTAAAGATTTACTTCCTATCTTACCACTTTCATTGTTTTATCCAACCCTGTTTTTTGCTTTTCAGGCATTTGGATTAGTATATATATCATCCTCGGAAGCAGGAATTATCCAAGCTACTATTCCAATTTTCACAATGATTCTAGCAACACTTTTCTTAAAGGAGTATTCTAGCAGCTTGCAAAAGATTTCACTGATTTTATCTGTATCTGGAGTGATTTATATATTTGTTATGAAAGGTATAAATTTGAAATCTACTAATTTTACGGGAACAGTACTAATCCTTTTATCAGCACTTGCCTCAGCTAGTTATAATGTACTAGCAAGAAAAATAACAAAAAAATATAAAATAGTTGATTTAACTTACATGATGACCTTTATAGGCTTCCTAAGCTTTAATATAATATCTATTGTGGATCATAGTATTCACGAAACCCTTAATGTTTATTTAAAACCATTTATTAGTCCAATATTTATGATTTCAATACTTTATTTAGGCATACTATCTTCACTTGTAACATCACTATTATCAAATTATACTTTGTCTCAAATAGAAGCATCTAAAATGAGCGTATTTAGCAATCTATCTACATTGATAACCATGATTGCTGGAGTTATATTTCTACAAGAAAGCCTAGATTATTTTCATATAATTGGGGCAGTGATGATTATCCTTGGGTTAATCGGAACAAACTTTTCAGATAAAAAAGTTCTAGTAAATGAACCTGAAGCAAAGCATCCTAAGTTTCCCCTTTAAAATTCAAAATAAGAACCGGTATTTAATATTATCTGAATTGATACTATCAAATACCGGTTGTGGTTTATAAAAAATACTTTAAACTACTTAAGTAATTCAAAAGCTGTTTTACACTGTATTGCTACCCCAATAGGTAGGCAATCTTCATCTATGTCAAAAAGACTTCCATGTGCAGGATGTATTATACCCTTACCTTCATTTCTAGATCCTAAATAATAAAAAGCTGATGGCCTCTCCATTGAAAAATAAGCAAAACTTTCAACCCCCATACTTGGGCTATCTAATATCTTTACATTCTCTTTTCCTATAACCTCTTCAGCGGAACTTAATAGGGTTTCCAATGTTTTGTCATTGTTATAAAGACAAGGATAACTTTCCTCTATGTCTATCTCGCACTGTCCTCTCATTGAATGAACTATGCCTTCTACGACCTCAACTAATCTTTTCTTTACGTATTCTCTATGTTCTGTTCTCATAGTTCTTATAATACCTGAAATAGTAGCTTCCTCAGGTATTATATTTTGAGCTGTTCCTCCATGGAAGGAACCTATAGTTAAAACTGCAGGATCTGTTGGTGGTAATTCCCTACTAATGATGCTTTGAAGTGCCATAACTACAGAGCTTCCAATCACTATTGGATCTACTCCAGTATGAGGACGTGCTCCATGAGCTCCCTTTCCCTTTATATTTATAGTAAATGGATTTGAGGCAGCGTTAACCACTCCCCATTTAACTCCAATCTTACCTACTTCAATATTTTCGTCTACATGAAGTCCTATTACATTATCTACATGAGGATTTTCAAGAACTCCTTCTTTTATCATAACTGTAGCTCCACCAGTAGTTTCTTCTGCTGGCTCAAATAACAATTTTATATTGCCATTTAGCTTATCTTTTACTTTGTTTAATATCTTTGCCACTCCAAGAAGTATAGTAGTATGGGCATCATGACCGCAGGCGTGCATCTTTCCCTTTACTGTAGAACTATAAGCACAACCTTTTTTATCTTCTAAAGGTAATGCATCAATATCCCCTCTTATTCCTATTGTTTTTTCTCCGTTACCTCTTATTATTCCACATACTCCCGTACCTGCAGTTTCCGTATATTCTATGCCTTCCCTCTTTAGAAATTCTTTTATTTTATCAGAAGTTCTGTGCTCTTCATAGCCGAGTTCTGGATTCTTATGAAAATCTCTTCTTAACTCAACAAGTTCATCTTTCATATCATTTGCCATCTTTAAAAAATCTAGTTCCATAATAATCGCCCCAATCTTTATTTTATTATTCCCAGCCTATTTCTATTTGATCTCCATTTTTAAGTTTATCATAATAGCCAGCATTGCTGCCATTTACACGAAGATATAGATTGCCCTTAGGGATTGTTAAATCAAATTCAATATAATTGAAAATATCTACAAATATATAGCCTTCTTTTCCTGTTAAAATTACTGATTTTCCATTTGCTGTAACCTTAATTTCTGAAATGTCATTATTTATCTCATTAGTATTTTTTACGAAAGAACTAGCATTACTTTTTTCTAATTTTTTGTCTTCATCAATATTATTATCATTTAAATAGTTATTTTCCGACGACTCTAATGCATATTCTGTAAAGGAAATACTAGCAGATTCGTTATCCATTTTTTCGTCATTGTTACTACTATCTAAATTGTTATCAATGGCCTCGCTGTCCTCTGCTTTTGCCCAATCACTAATACTATTATCATTTTCTACTTCTTTTCTACTATCTATACTTTTTTCTAAATTTTCATTTTCTAACCTTTGCTCTTGAACATCATTCTCTAACTCTTCAGCTTTTATTCTATATATTCTGTCACCCTCTTGAATAATATACTCCTCAACTAGCTCTTCGCCATTTAAGAAATAATTATACTCTATAGAACTCTCTGTAAAATATCGCTTATAGTCTCTAAAAGTTTCGGGGAATATTATTTCCACTTCATCCCCTTCCTTAATATCTTCTTCAAGACTTGCTCTTTCACCGTTAATCACCGCCACAGGTTCTAAGTTTTCTATTATATCATTGATAAAAAAGCTTACTGAATAAAGTTTTTTAACATAATCTCTCACCTTTGGAGATGGACTTTCACCGTCCTTAGCATAGACAATCTCGATGTTGTCCCCTTCTTTTACTTCCTCATCCATACCTTTAGGCATTCCATTAATTCTTATTTCTGCACTAGAGGCAAGTGTACCAAAAGCAATACGTTTTATGCCATTTAAATTAAATCTTATATTCTTTCCATTTTTACCTATTAAGACCTTAGGGTTGATTCCAGCCTGCATCATAACATCCATTACAGTATGCTTATGAGAATTAAACAAACTGATTATAGTTCCATTTACCGTTACATCAATAAAATCATGTCCAAGTCTTTTTATTGAAACTAGAGCAATTCCAAGCACTGTTACTCCTATGCTCCCAAGAGAGTTATCTTCGCATACACAATCAACTACTGCCTCTCGTCCTCTTATTCCAATTCTTTGAGCAGGCATATTAAGCCTTTCCGCTAAAAACTCCTTAAGCTTTGGAGTGTGTGCTCCACCTCCTACTAAAAATATAGCACTTGGGGATTTTTCTCCATTTAATTTTATAACTGTGTCCCCGATTTCCTCAGATATTTTTCTCACCACTGGAGTTATTAGCTTAATTACTTCCTCGGAAGCAACTTCATTTTCTAGACCTAACACATCAATATAAGATATTGTTTCTTTATAATTACATTCCTTTTTTATCTTTTCTGCAGTGTTAAAGTCTACCAAATAACTTTGTGCAATTGTTTCTGTTACTTCATCACCTGCAAGTGGTACCATACCGTAAGCACTTATGCTTTCCTTATTGCTTATAGCTATATCTGAAGTTCCTGCTCCAATATCTACAAGAGCTATATTTAAAAGTCTTAAATTTTTAGGTATAGCAGCTTCTATAGCTGCTATAGGCTCTAAAGTGAGGCTTGCCACCTCAAGTCCAACCTTATTCATAACAGAATAAAGACTGTCTACTACGGATCTTGGTAAAAATGTAGCTATAATTTCTACTGATATCATTTCTCCTTTATGAGCTAGTAAATTATTTATTATATATCCATTTAAAAAATAATTTTTCACACTATATCCGACACAATAAAGCTTTCCTTCTGTTTGGTCTTTAATTTTTTCTTCAGCTATCTTGACTGCTGTAAGTTCAAGACTTCTTACTGTATCATTATCTATTTCTTTATCATAATCTATTTTGAGCTCTGCTTTTGAAACCACCGTTCTTAAAAATCTTCCTGCAGCAGCAATCGCTACTTTTTCCATTTTCATGCCTAGGCTCTCTTCTAGCTTCTTTTTTACAGTGCTCACCGCACTAGCAACTAATCCAACATCATGAATTTGTCCATCTATCATTGATCTTTCCTCGTGTTCCATGGAATACTCCTCAACCACTTGGAATTTCTTATCCTTCAAAATACCTGCCGTACCTATTACTGAACGGGTACCTATATCTAATGCAAATATAACATCCTGTGTATTAATATTAACACTGCCCATTTTTTTTACCTCTTTTTTGATAATTTAAAAGCTCATATTCTAAGAATATGAGCTTACTAGAATTATATAACATTATGAATAAACATTCAACAGACTACTCTGTTAACTTTAATGTACCTTCATTTTCATTTATATATGGTAGTGTTTTTATAATTTCATAAACATATTTTAATCCAGATTTCTTATCATCATTTAAAAGCTTTTCTTTTTCAATCTCGTTAAAGCAAAGCATATTGCACCAAATGTCAACAAAATCATCTTTAGTTACAAAATGAGTGTTATCGTTATCTTTAACTACAAAGCCACTGTTAAACTTTTCTATTATTTGAAAATCTTTAACTTCATCCTTTGATAAAATTACACTTACATCATTCCACATTCTTTGAAATGCAACCATTAGTTCACCCTCCTGAGTTATATCTAAGTATCAAATCTATATATAGTATATCATATATTATGCTTATGTCAAAGATTTCGTTAATCATTTCGTGCAATAATATATCACATATTATTAGTTTTTTGATAATAATCCACTATTCTTCAACACATATATGTCGAATTTTCTTTCTGTACCACTGTTAAAAATAATACTAATGTACCTTCCTTCAATTGTTGATACCTTTCCACTTCCATAGCTTTTATGAGTTATCTTCTCGCCTATTTCGTATGAATTTTCAAGTCCTTTTTCGACATTAGACATTTCTTTAATGTCTAAATTACACTCTTTGATAAATCTAGAGGTTTCTTTACCTTTCCCTTTCAGAAACTTTGTAGTATATATATTTATATTATGTATAGCTCTTGTGATTGCTACATAAAACAATCTTCTTTCCTCTTCTAGGTTTTCTGGAAGACTATTAATATGTGGAATTACTCCTTCGTTACAATTAATAATAAATATATTCTCAAACTCCATTCCTTTCACGCCGTGTATCGTGCTTAAAATTACGCCTTCTTCATTTTTAGTTTTTTTACTTAGCTGTTCTTTCACTACATCTACATGTACCAGAAATGATGTTATACTATTATAATCTTCAGCAGACTCTTTAAACTCTTCTATAATGTCTCTTAGTTCTGATACATCCATTTTAATTCTCTGACAGTATTCATTAATATATTCTAAGTATCCTAAATTTTTTACTATAAAATTTATAGCATCTTTTAGGCTCATCCTATTTAGTCTTGAAATATCATTTTCTAAAATGTCTATGTTTTTAATTTGAAAAACCGGTATATCTTCTATATCCTTCAATAACTCAAAGCAGTTATCCTTTATAATACTTTTTCTTACCTTTTCAATATTTATTTTACTAATATACCTAAAAGGCTTATTAATTATTCTAGAAAAGCTTTCCTTATCACTACTATCTACACCTAACCTTAGATAAGCTAGCAAATCCTTACAGACAAAGTGTTCAAAAAAATCATATTCCCTATCAAGAAGTTTAAAGGGAATATCTTTTTTTAAAAAGGCTTCTATAATGCTTCTACTTTCCATATTTGTTCTATATAAAATTGCCATATTTTGATAATTATAATTGTCTTCTTTTACAAGTCTTTCTATATTTCCAGATATTTTTTCAGCCTGTTCTTTTTCATTAGCCGCATTAAAAATATTTATATTTCCGATTTCACTCTTGCTTCCCTTTATTTCTTTATTGTTTCTATTTTTATTATTTTTTATTAATTTCTTTGACAGTGAAACTATATTTTCAGTACTTCTATAATTTGTATGTAAAAATACTTTCTTACCATTTACAAAATGTTTATTGAAATCAACCATACAGTCTGGCCTTGATCCCCTAAATCCATAGATACACTGATCTTCGTCTCCTACTGCAAAAATAGAATTACCATGTCCTATCATTTGGAGCAATTCAATTTGAAGCTTGTCACAGTCTTGGAACTCATCAATTAATATATATTTAAATAATCTTCTGTATCCAGCTAAAATTTCTGGTTTTTCTTCGAATAAATTTTTAGCCTTTAATTGAAGGTCATCAAAATCCATAAGATAGTTTTCTTCCTTAAAACTCTCATACACACTGAAACATTCTTTAAAAATACTTTTATCTATCTTTGATTTAAAACTCTCCATATCTACACCACTATTTTTCAATAGTGAAATATCATTTATAACCTCTTTTACTTTCTCATCACTGACAGAATCTAAGTATGAGACCAAAATTCCATTTATCAGTTTATAAACATCAGAGGTCTTTATTATATTTATATTACCTGTATGCCTGGATAATATTTTATAAAACAAGGCATGAAACGTCCCAAAAAACGGAGTTCTTTCGCTATTTGTTAGCTTAATGTACCTCTCTTTCATATTTACTGCTGCAGCTTTAGTAAATGTTATTACCACCATATTATCAGGATTTATTTCTTTATTATTTATAAGATGTGCTATCTTATTTATTATAACAGTAGTTTTGCCACTCCCAGGGGGAGCAACTACTAGGACGTTGTTCTCCTCTGTGTACACAGCCTCTTTTTGATATAAATCTAAACTTCTACTATCAAACATCATTTTCTCCCTTTACATAATTTAGCTTTTGTTTATAATATCTATTATATAATCATAACTTACATATTAATTCAAATAATACTTATAACTATAATTGCATTGCAAAAAGTAGTTAGTAGGTTACTATTATCTAATTATATCCTTTTCACCACTATTGTAATAACTTTAGCAAAGTATTACAATGTGTATATACATAGTTGTTAACTTTAGGCACTTTCAAAGAAATAACTAATCAGTATGCCAACCTATTTTGCATCACACTGCTTTGATAGAACCCGCTTATCAAATAACTATTAGCGAAATCTATCTACTTGTATGATACATATTAGGCATCGCATATTTAACTTGTTATTTCTTTTCAGATGAATTATTCAGAAGTAGAGGAGATTTTGTTATGGAATATACTAAGAACTTTGATGTGAGAAATGGCAGAAATCTTACAATGTTAGTAGATTTCTACGAACTTACTATGGGAAACGGTTACCTAGAAAGTAATATTGGAAATAAAACAGCTTATTTTGATATGTTTTTTAGAAGGGTACCTGATGGCGGCGGCTATTGCATTATGGCTGGAGTGCAACAGGTAATAGAATATTTATCTAATCTTAGATTTTCAAAGGATGATATAGAGTATTTGGAAAGTAAAAACTTATTCTCTAAAGAATTTTTGGACTACTTAAAAAATTTCGAGTTCAGCTGTGATGTTTGGGCTGTACCCGAAGGAAATCCAGTATTCCCAAATGAACCTTTACTTACAGTTAAAGGACCTGCAATCCAAGCTCAGTTTATTGAAACTATGATTCTTCTTACAATAAACCATCAAACATTGATAGCTACAAAAGCTAATAGAATATGCAGAGCTGCAGACGGTAAACAGGTAATGGAGTTTGGCTCAAGAAGAGCTCAAGGCTATGATGGCGCTATTTATGGAGCTAGAGCCGCTGTTATTGGTGGTTGTTCTTCCACCGCTTGTTCTATCGCTGAGCAAATGTTTGGAATACCTGCTGTAGGAACAATGGCTCACAGTTGGGTTCAATTATTTCCAACTGAATATGAAGCTTTTAAGGCTTGGGCTGATGTCTATCCTGATAACTGTTCTTTACTTATAGATACTTATAATGTTCTTAAGTCTGGCTTACCTAATGCTATTAAGGTGTTCAAAGAAGTTCTCATTCCTAGTGGATACAGACCTAAAAGCATTAGAATAGACAGTGGTGATATAACTTATTTATCAAAAAAATGTAGAGAAATTTTAGATGCAGAAGGACTTAATGATGTCAAAATTATAGTATCTAACTCTCTTGATGAATCTATAATTAGAGACGTTTTAAGTCAAGGTGCTAAAATAGACTGCTTTGGAGTTGGTGAAAGGTTAATTACTGCTAAATCAGAACCTGTTTTTGGCGGTGTATATAAACTAGCTGCAGTAGAAGATGATTTTGGAAATATAATTCCAAAAATAAAAATAAGTGAAAACCAAGAGAAAATAACAAACCCGGGATTTAAAAAGCTATATAGAATATTTGATAGAGCAGAAAATAAAGCTATTGCTGATTTAATAACCTTAAATGATGAAGTAATAGATGAAACCACTCCTATAGAGATATTTGATCCTGTTTATACTTGGAAAAAGAAAAAGATTACAGATTACTATGTTAAAGAACTAAGGGTTCAAATTTTTAAAAAAGGCGAACTAATTTATGAGAGTCCTGAGGTTATGGATATTAAAGAAATAGCTAAACAAGAAACCGATAAAATGTGGCCTGAAGTTTTAAGATTTGAAAATCCTCATAATTACTACGTAGATTTGTCTAAAAATCTTTGGAATTTAAAACAAGAGCTACTTCATAAACATTCTAGTAACTATGAATTATAGAAATTAATTGACCATAGGGGCATTATTAATTCCCCTATGGTCAATTAATTTGCTCTAAATGTTAATCTTTGCTAATCTAAATATAATACTTTTGTATCTGTTCAGTTATTTTTTAAATACTTAACCTTATCCCCTGAAAATCCCTATAGATAAAAATACAACTATATTAAAGCTTAATAGCTTGTCCTTAATCTATAAATATTGTTTGCTTTTTTCTAGATATGTTTCCCTTATATAAGTTAAGTCCCTTTCAAATAACTCCAGTTCATTTATATTCTTATCTAATCCATTTATCTTATAACTAGGGGTATTTTTAAAAGGACAAATACCACCTGTCCCCTTATAATTATATAGAGCACAATCTCTGAAACAATTTACATCAATTTCATAAGTCGATAAAAATGGACACTCCTCCATAACTAACATCCTCTCCCCAAAGCAATTACTATGTTAAATTCATTATACAATAATCGTTTACAAAAATGAATATAATTTACTAAATTTTAAAAATTTTCATTTCAATGACTGCATAATGTTCTAATATTACTTTTACCTTTTAACACTATGCACAATTTTATTAAAATATATTATTCAATTTATTTCTTTTTGGATACTAAATTAAATTGAATAATATATTTATAAATGATATAATTTTGATAGTAATTTTATTATATTATGGTACATAATTATTGGTGCAAAAGTATAAAATATATACTTAGTTTCTGATAACTAACTGATGCTAATACCTAGATGAATCAAGCTTAATATTATGAAGTAACTAAAGGAGAGTTGTTCCATGGAAAAAAATCATAAGGTAATGAAAATAAGAAATAAAGAATATACTTGTACAGTAGAATTAACTTTGGACATAATTGGTGGCAAATGGAAGCCTCTAATTTTATGGCATCTTGGAGTAGATGGCACTAAGAGATTTAGTGAAGTAAAAAAGTCATTACCAGGTATTACTCAAAAGATGTTAACTCAACAGTTAAGAGAGCTTGAAGCTGATGGAATGATTAGTAGAAAAATATATCCTCAAGTTCCACCAAAGGTTGAATATTCACTTACGGAAGAAGGACAAAGTCTTATGCCAATTTTAAATACTATGTGCAAGTGGGGAAAAGAATATTATGATAAGGTTCAAAAATCTTTAGAAATAAATACTGAACATCCTGTAGCAAAATAAAGTCCTAATAATAAGTAGTATTTGACTTTTTAGTATATACTACTTATTTTTTATTTTTTGGTTAAACTACTCTTAAGGCATCTAAAAAATAACTAGTCAATATACTAGTCTATTTTGCGTCATACTGTAATTTAATAGTTCTTTGGTAATAAGCTATCAATTTAATTTATCTTCTTATCTGATACAAAATATCTAATCAGTTTTTAACTAGTTATTTAATTTTGGATGCCTAAATAAGTTTTATTAAGGAGTGATTTAAATGTATCTTTCAGGTATATCACTTTCCTATTTCTTTTTAGCAGTAGGAATAGTTGCCATTGCAGCATACTTATATTTTAGGCTTCTAACTGTTAAAAGCTCTCCAGACAGTCCAGATAGAGATAAAATAATTGGTGCTATGAAAGATCCCGAAAACTGGAGGGATCGAAATAGAAGAATGTCCTATGTATGCATGTTCTGGTTCATAGTTTCTATACTTGCTTTTGCATACTTAAAATTTTTATATTCGATAGCACTCTTACCTATGATATATTTAATTATTTACGCTGTACTTATAGTTTTATCCATAATATTTGTTCCAAGAGCAAAAAAGAAGGCTTCTTCATAAAGGAGCCTTTCTTTTATTAAATATTTTTTATCCGCTGACTACCCGTTCTAATACTTCCACCTTCCCTAAGATGTCCGCTTCGAGCGGCTACGTCCCTGGATAACGATTTCTTA
Source organism: Clostridium sp. CS1-1 (assembly GCF_056135525.1). NCBI lineage: Bacteria > Bacillati > Bacillota > Clostridia > Eubacteriales > Clostridiaceae > Clostridium > Clostridium sp. CS1-1. The sequence continues at coordinate 3,538,107 of NZ_CM148680.1, forward strand.
GTGTTAATGACACTAAGAAATCTATTAATAAGCATCAGGTGGAGTTAAAACTCCATCTGATGCCAAGAACTCTGTTTATCTTTATTAATTATGTCAACGAAGCTTTTTATTATTAAAGCCGTAAATCCCCATATAACATAATCTTTATACATATAAAAATATTCTGGAATTTTTCCTGTTCTAAACTTATATTCTCTACCATTTCTTATTAAATCATATGGAAATTCTTCTCCTGGGTTGGGTACTAATGGTAATTCAAAAAGCTTTGGTTGGTTTTCTATAAAGAAATCTATGGGAACTTTAAAAATGTGATCCACCTCACCTTTATTTGGTGTTATTTCAGCTTTATTTAGCTTAGCTATAAAAGGATACATTATAAAACCATAAGGTGTAACTAAATAGTCCATTTTACCAATGGTCTCTATATCTGATTTTTGTAAATTTAACTCTTCAATAGTTTCTCTTATAGCTGCTTCCTCAGGTGTTTCTCCATCTTCAATTTTTCCTCCTGGCAAACATATATCTCCTGGCTGATGCCTTAGATTTAAAGACCTTACCTCGAAGACTATATTAGTTTCTCCATCTTCCTCACAAAGTAATATTGTTACAGCATTTCTTTTTAATTCTCCAATTATATCCGCTTCTCTGTTTCTAAATATTTTTTCTATTTTACTTAACATAAAGCATCAACTCCCGTCTAATAGTCTTAAATTTAAAAGTATCTACTATTGATGTTTTTTGCATATACTCATAATTTAAAGGCATAATTTGATAAGCACATCCTAATTTCGATTAACTTTTCATAACCAAATTTATACACATTGTAAAAATTTGTTCTAAGTGTTATACTTTTAAATGGTTATGTAGACCATACTCTAATTATAATATTTTTTAATAAAATATGCACAAAAAGTTGAAATAATAATTTAATTACTTTATTCTATTTATTAATTAAACGTATCTAAAAACATACTGCCGCATGCAAGGTTGTAGAGCTTTAATTGGTTGAAAAAAATCATGACATATTCTATCCTGTTAAAGCTAATATATTTGTGGCAAATTGTTATTAGAAAAATTATAGCAAATGGAGAGATGAACCGTGAAACGAAAAAAGTTATCCTTACTATCTACACTTATTTTTACTCTCACCTTAACTTCTAATGTATTTGCTGCAGGAAATACTTCACAAGCAGAGCCTCAAATTTATGGTAAAGCAGGTATTTCCATAGACATGCAAACGGGTGAAATAATATATGCTAAAGACATAGACAAGCAAATGTACCCTGCTAGTACTACAAAGCTTTTGACAGCACTACTCCTTGCAGAAAACAAGAATAAATCTGATATGCTTAAGTACACACAAGGAGCTAAGAGTCAGCCAGAATATTCTTTAAATCTAAACCTACATTCTATCGATGTTGGTGAAACAATGTCCGCTGGAGATGCTATGGATGGGCTTCTGTTGTATTCTGGAAATGATGTTGCTTATATGATAGCTGAAAATGTAGGAACAGATGCTAAGGATTTTGAAAACAAAATGAATGAGGAAATCAAAAAATTAGGTCTAAAAAATACTCACTTTATTACACCTAATGGACTCCATGATCCTAATCATTACACTACAGCATATGATTTAAGTGTCGTTGCTAAGGCAGCTTCTCAAAACGCTTGGGTAAAGGAATCTATGGGCAAAGCAAAAAGTACTATAAAAACTGCAAAAGGTACCACATTTATCATAGAAAATAGAAATAAGCTTTTAGGCAAAGATGGTAATATCGGAGGAAAAACTGGTTATACTGTTCCTGCTGGTAGATGCCTTGTTACTGTATATGAGAGAGATGGCAGAAAAATTTTAGGTATCGTGATGAATTCCCTTTATGATGCAAATGATACTTTCGTATTTGACGATACGAAAAAAATTATTGACTGGAGCTACGCCGCGAAACCTGTAAATTTACATAAAAAAGATTCTGTCATAGCTAATAAGACAATTAAATATAAGCCTTTGGGATTTATTGGACCTGAAAAGAGTATAGATGTGCCTATTATAGTTAAAGAAGATGTTAATTACTATGATAATTCCATTAACAAACAAGAACTAAAAGAAGAGTTAAAATTAGATACAATAGCTGTTTCCAGTTTAAAAGGAGATAATCCTATTGGTAAATTAAATATCAAAGAAAGAAATGCTTCTAAGGATTATAAGTTATATACTAATGTCTCTAAAGGAGCGGTATTAAAAGCTAATTTACCTATTTACGGAGCTGCTGCTGGAATAGTTTTGGTTTCACTAGGTATAATAGGTTTTATTGTTAAAAAAATAATAGATATGAGAAGAAGAAAAAGAAGAGGAAAATATATTTAAATAATTAAGGAATGGAGATTTGCTCCATTCCTTAATTACTTTTTTGTAATAAGATTCTTATAAACAAAATATATAATTAGTGACTATAAGATAAAAATTTAAATTTTACTTCATATGTGGAGATGATATAGTATGAAAAGAGTATTTATCAAAATTCATGGAATAGTACAAGGTGTAGGCTTTAGACCTTTTATATATAATTTAGCAAAAAAATTAAATTTGAAAGGTTGGGTGAACAACAACTCTGAAGGTGTATACATAGATGCAGAAGGAACAGAGGATAGCATAGAAAGTCTTATTTATAGCTTAAAACATAATGCACCTCCTCTTTCAAAAATAGAAGATTTAATTATAACATCTAAAGTTATATTTAATTACACAAGCTTTTCAATAAAAGAAAGTGAAGTCAATAATAATCATACAACACTTATTTCCCCTGATATTGCTATGTGTACTGAATGCGAAAAGGATATCTGCAATGCACAGAACAGACGATATAAATATCCCTTTACCAATTGCACAAATTGTGGCCCTCGTTTTACTATTACTAGAAATCTACCTTATGATAGATCAACAACCACAATGAAAGATTTTAAAATGTGCGATAGTTGTAGTGAAGAATATCTAAATCCCGACGATAGAAGATTTCATGCTCAACCTAATGCTTGTGCTTCTTGTGGTCCAAAGATATGGGCAACCGACAAAAGAGGAAAAAAATTAGATATAGATGAAAATGAAGTTATCTCATGGGTTCAAAGTAAGCTTAAAGAAGGAAAAATATTTGCAGTAAAAGGTTTAGGCGGATTTCATTTGGTTTGTGATGGAACTAATCAAGTTGCGATTAAAACTCTTAGAGAAAGAAAAAGAAGACCTCATAAACCGTTTGCTATAATGATGAAAGACATGAATACTATAAAAAGCTATTGTTTGTGCAATCCACTAGAAGAAGCCTTACTTACTGGTACAAGAAAGCCTATAGTTATTTTAGATAAAAGTAACTCTTGCCATCTTCCTGAAAATATTTCTCCTTTTCAAAAAACCTTAGGTGTTATGCTTCCTTACACTCCTTTACATAGTCTTCTTTTTTTCGGAGATATAATAAATATACTTATTATGACAAGTGGAAATTTAAGTGGTTTTCCAATAGAATATAAAAACACTAGTGCTATAACGAATCTTCAAGATGTAGCAGACTACTTTCTTATGCATAATCGGGATATTCTAATTCCTCTAGATGATTCTATTGTTAAGGTAATTAATAATGAGGCGCGTATATTAAGAAGAGCAAGAGGGTATGTACCTGAGCCCTTTAGATTGAAAATAACTAATAAAATTTTAGCCTGTGGATCAAACATGAAGAATACCTTTTGTATATCCAATAACGACTTTCTATTTTTAAGCGGATATAATGGAGATTTAGAAAACATACAGACTTTTAATCATTTCAAAAGAAATATAGAGCACTTTAAAGGAATTTTTTCATTTGACCCATGTTATATATCCCACGATATACATCCTAATTACACTTCTACTAAATATGCAGAAAGCTCATCTTTACCTAAAATACCAGTACAGCATCATCATGCTCACATAGCAAGCTGTATGACAGAAAACAACCTTAATGAAACTGTTATTGGTATAGCTTTTGATGGTACTGGTTATGGGGAAGATAAAAAAATTTGGGGTGGAGAATTTTTTATTTGTAATTTTACTAATTTTAATAGAATATCTCACTTAGATTATATTAATATGCCCGGTGGAGAGAAAGCTATTAAGGAGCCTTGGAGAATGGCAGTATCCTATGTTTTTCAAACCATTATGTACTATTTAAATCGTAATGATGAGGAACTTTCCTTATACTTGGCTTTAGAGAACTTAACCAAAGAAAAGATTTCTCAATTTATTAGCAAAAATATATTTAAAAATCAGAATACAGATTGCTTAAACTTGATTAATATGATTCATAGTAATATTAACTGCATCCAAACTTCAAGTATGGGGAGGTTTTTTGATGCTGTATCCAGCATTTTAGGTATAAGGCACATTATTTCCTATGAAGGTCAAGCTTCAATTGAATTGGAAGCATTAATAGATGAAAACTGTAATGATTTTTATCCGTATGAGATATGCAATGATTTTTCCACTGATATATTTTCATCATGTAACAACCAAAATCATATCAGAAATAAAAAGATTAACTATTATGTAATAAAACCTTATGTAACGATAAAAGCTATACTGTTAGATATACTGAATAATAAAGCCTTAGAATACATCTCAGCAAAATTTCATAATACAGTGGTGAAGTTGTCTACTGAAATGTGTATAATCATAAGAAAGGATACTTTATTAAACAAAGTAGTTTTAAGTGGTGGAGTATTTCAAAACTCATATATTTTGAAAAACTTAATCATTTCTTTAGAAAGAGAAACCTTTAATGTTTATTCGCACAAAACCATTCCAACCAATGATGAAGGAGTATCTTTAGGACAAATTATTATAGCTAATGAAAAATTAAAATCGCAACACTATTAAAGTTACTAAATTACGTATATTTTTGTATATATTTGTAAACAATACATTTTACTAATAGATTAGTGATATTATTTTAATAATCGAACTATAATATTTATTTTAACACTAAATTAAACATAAAATTGTTAAGGGGGGATTTAATTGAAAATTGAATTCAATGGTGCTGCAGGCTGTGTTACTGGCTCTTGCCACCTTCTTAAAATTAAAGGTAAAAATGTTTTGTTAGACTGTGGCATGTATCAAGGAAAAGATGAACACGAAAGAGGTAATGAGACCTTTGCATTTAATCCAAAGGATATTGATTTTGTACTGTTATCTCACGCACATACTGATCATAGCGGTAGAATTCCTCTTCTATATAAACAAGGGTTTAAGGGTACTGTTCTATGCACAGAGGGCACCCTAGACTTATGTAATGTTATGCTAGCAGACAGCGGTCATATTCTAGAATCTGAAGTAGAATGGAAAAATAGGAAGAGAGCAAGACAAGGCCTTCCTTTATTAGAACCTTTATATACCTCTAAACTGGCTCAAGTAGCAATGTATCTTTTTAAAGGATACCCTTATGATCAATGGATAGAGGTTTTTGATGGATTAAAAATTAAGTTTAGGGATGCAGGTCATCTCTTGGGATCTGCAATAATAGAGATGCTTATAACAGAAGAAAATAAGCAAATTAAAATAGTTTATACTGGCGATCTTGGAAATAAGCATATACCAATCTTAAAAGATCCAACCATTATTGATTATGCAGATTATATTATCATGGAAACCACCTATGGAAATAGGCTTCATGGTAATTTATCCACAGAGTTACAAGACTTTGCAAAAATTATTAAAGATACTTTCAGGAAGGGAGGCAATGTAATAATCCCATCCTTTGCTGTTGGCAGAACCCAAGAAGTTTTATACACTCTTAATAAGTATGTTGAAGGTAATGTGCTAACTGGTGCTTCCATTTATGTAGATAGCCCTTTAGCTTCTGAATCTACTGCAATTTTTTCAAAGTACCATAAATACTATGATGAAGAAGCAACTAAGCTTTTGAATAATGGAGATGATCCTTTAAGTTTCAAAGGGCTAACCTTTACAAAGTCAGCTGAAGAGTCTATGAAACTTAACAAAGTCCAAAGTGGATCTATAATAATTTCTGCTAGCGGTATGTGTGAAGCGGGAAGAATAAAGCACCATTTAAAGCATAATCTATGGCGAAGAGAGTGCTCCATAGTCTTTGTAGGGTATCAAGCTGAAGGAACTTTAGGAAGAAGTATTTTAGATGGCGCTAAAAAAGTTAAGATACTAGGTGAAGAAGTTGCTGTTAACGCTAAAGTCTATAATTTACACGGTCTTTCAGGTCACGCCGACCAAACCGGGCTCATAGATTGGCTTGAAGGCTTTAAAGCTAAGCCCGAGAAGGTTATATTAGTACATGGTGATGACAATGCACAAAAAGGCTTTAACGAATTACTTCAGTTAAATGGTTATTCTACTTTTATTGCTAAACCCGGTGATAGCTTTACACCTGGCATTCTACCACAAAAATTTAGTGTAGTTCGAAACAAAATTCTCTCTCTTATAAATTCTATCGAAGACCCTGACTCCATGGATAAAAACCTTTTATTAGAACAAATAAAAGATGCACTGAAAAATATTTAGTATGATCAAAGGTAGAGGAAATACTTCCTCTACCTTTAATTAACTGTATGGTGGAATAATCTTCTTTATTCGGGGTATATTAAAGAGTATTGAAAATAAATTTTTTTATAAACAAGGAGTGATCTTTTTGGAAACTACAATTATGGCGATAACTATTGATCCGAGAACTGCTCATGCACCTCAAACTCAAACAGTCTTAACAAAGCATGGATGTATAATAAAAACTAGACTTGGATTACATGAGGTTCATTCAGACTCTTGTTCTGAAAGAGGACTAATAATTCTACATATCTGCGCAGAACTAGAAAAGATAAAAGACCTTGAACGAGAGCTACTTGACGTTGAAGGCGTAAATGTAAAGTATATGCAATTATAAGATAAACGCAGAAGCGTAAAAATCAACTTTTATGCTTCTGCGTTTTTAAAATTTCTTATATGCTTTATCCGATGACTACCCGCTCTTTCCTCCCCCTTTTTCAAGGGAGAGGAAAGAGCGACTATGTCCCTGGATAACGACTTCTAAACTTTACTTTATTGCTGATTCTGGACATCTAGTTAAACATAAACCACAGCCAAAACATTTTACTTTACTTATTACAGCCTTATCTTTAATCTCAATAGCATCATAAGCACAGCTTTTAAAACATTCTCCACAAGATGTACATCTTTCTTCATTTACTTGTGGTGTAATTGGATCAGTTATGATCTTTCTTTCACTTATCTTTTTAGCAGTTAATCCTCTTATTTCTTCGACACTCTTGTAATTATGACTGTCTAGCCAATCATTTAGCTCTCTAATAACTTTGGCATATACAGTAGGGCCTTCCAGAATAGCTGCAGTACAGATTTGAACTGCTGTTGCTCCTGCCATAATCATGGCAACTACGTCTGCACCACTTGAAATCCCTCCAACCCCAATTACAGGAACTCTAACAGAATTCGCAATAGAATAAACATATCTTAAAGCTATAGGATTTAACGCCTTGCCAGAAAGCCAACCATACCCTTTTTCATTCCCAAGATAAGGTAGCCCAGTCTCTATATCAATATTAAGACAAGGCCCTAAAGAATTGACAGCTACGAATCCGTCAGCTCCCTCTTCAACCAATCTTTTTACATACCATCCTATTTTAGTTATACCAGGACTTAATTTTATATACACTAGTTTATCGCTCTTTTTTGCTGCCTTTAGAGACTTTATTACAGATTCAATATCCTTTTCCATATAATGAGTCGAAATTTCAATTATATCAGCGTAAGGAGCTACTATAGGCGTTAACTTTTCAATTTCCTCCGCTGTATATCCTAAACTTACGATAAATGGAATATCTAAATCTTTACATCGATTATATTCCTCTTCCATCCATTGCTCAACAGGCATCTCAGAGGAAAGCTCACTACTTAAAAATGCTCCATGTCCAATCTCCTGCATATAGGGTCTTGGTGTTTTAGTACATTCCGTAGAAAAAGTTTTTGTAACTATTGCACCAACTCCCTGATTTGCACATTCAATTATACATTTAGCATCTCTTACCTGTGGACCGGAAGCAGTCATAACTGGATTTTTCAATTTTATCCTATTAATATTTACGCTTAAATCAGCCATATAATCTCCCCCTTAAATATTTATCCGATGAATTCTCTACTTAAATTATTTTCTACATAACTTAAGCTTTTCCTGCATAGTTTAAAGAGATATTGCTATAAACAGAGTTCTTAGTGTCTTTGAGACTTAGAAATCGTTATCCAGGGACGTAGCCGCTCTTTACCCTCACGTAAATAAAAGCACATATTCCAAATCTCCAATTTGGTGATAGTCGCTTTCACACCGTGCGTTAGGGTATTAGAGCGGGTAGTCATCGGATAAGCTACTTTCACCATCAAATCATATAATTCTTATTATATGATTCTTACAAAAAAATTATGGCTCTCCTTTTCGGAAAACCATAAGATTTTTTATGCATTAACTGCCATTACCATATTATATTCATATTGCTCAATCATTTGTTCTGCTACATAGTTAACTAAGTCCACAGTTCTACATGAATATCCCCATTCATTGTCATACCATGCAACTACTTTTATCATATTATCACTAATTACCATTGTTGAAAGCCCATCTACTATTGATGATCTATCATCACCTTTATAATCTATTGAAACAAGTGGCTCTTCAGAATATCCAAGTATTCCTTCCATATATCCTTCAGCAGCTTCTTTAAAAGCATTATTAACCTCTTCTACAGTAACTGGTCTTGAAAGCTCACAAACTAAATCTGTTAGTGAAACTGTAGGAGTTGGTATTCTAACTGAGAATCCGTTTAGTCTTCCTTTTAGATTTGGAAGAACTTTTGCTACAGCTTTAGCAGCTCCAGTAGTAGTTGGAATTATTGACTCACCAGCAGCTCTAGCTCTTCTTAAATCTTTATGAGTTTTATCTAATATTCTTTGATCGTTAGTATATGAATGTATGGTTGTCATTAATCCTTTTTCAATTCCAAAGTTATCATCTAGTACTTTAGCAAAAGGCGCTAAACAGTTAGTAGTACAAGAGGCATTTGAAATTATATTATGTCTATTTGTATCAAAATCTTTTTCATTTACTCCCATAACTACAGTTAAAACGTCATCATCTTTTGCAGGAGCAGTTAGTATAACTTTTTTTGCACCAGCTTTTATATGCTTATTTAACTTTTCACTATTGGTAAATATTCCTGTAGATTCTATAACTATATCTACACCAAGCTTTTTCCAAGGTAATTTTTCAGGATCATTTTCATTAAGTATTTTTATTTCTGACCCATTGATTATAATCGATTTCTCTGTAGTCTTTAAACTACCCCTAAACGTTCCATAGCAAGAATCGTATTTAAAAAGATGAGCTAATGTTTTACTATCCGCTCTAGCATTTATAGCTACAATCTCTATATTATCATCTAATCTTTCCTGAGCAATTCTTAACGCAGCTCTTCCAATTCTTCCAAATCCATTAATAGCAACCTTTATAGACATTTGACCTTCCCCCTAAATTTATATGATATTATTTAAAATAATGTTATATCACAATATAATTTATTAATATTAATGTATGCACACTAATAACGATATGTGCTATATTATTTATAACAATAATACTCATTTATGTCAATTTACCTTTATATGATGTTATTCCAAAATAGCTACATTTTTCTCATTGAAACTTGTATTTACTAAGTCGTATGTAAAATTAAACATATTTTATCCAAGATTACCCGCCTTAATAATCCATCTCCTAAAAAGAGGAATTAAAGAACGGCTACATCCTTAAATAACTATTTTTCCAAAGGATACTGATTTGTAAGTGCCAAATCTACTAAGAACTCTGTTAATAACCGCCAGGTGGAGTTAGAATTCCATCTGATGTTTAGAAATCTGTTTATCCTATTTAAGCCAATAGAATAACACTTATATAATATTTCCTTTGTACTGAAAACTAAAAACCTGACAAAATATACTTTCGTCAGGTTTCTTAATATTATAATTTAATTGTTATTCGATACGCTCTATTTTTTTACTTAATTCCTTAGATTGTTCATCAATCTTGCTAGATAAATAACAAACCTCCTCAGTGGATACTAAAAGTTCTTGTGTAGAAGCCGAAATTTGTTCAGAGGCTGCCGAAACCTCTTGAGCTGCTTCTGATATATTTTGTACTTTCTTCAGAACCATATCATTATTATCTATAACACCTTTTAGGGATTTTTCAGTTTCATTTATCAATTGAGGAACATTTTTTACAGAATGAATAATATCTTCAAAAGATATTATTGTATCATTTGCTACTACTGCCTGTTCTTCTAATAATTGTCCAACCTTACCCGAGTTTTCCATAACCTCTTCAGTTTCTACTGTAATAGATTTTACCAAATTAATAATTTTTTCTGAAGAACCTTTTGATTCTTCAGCTAGTTTTCTTACTTCACTCGCGACTACTGTAAATCCTCTACCATGTTCACCTGCACGTGCAGCCTCTATAGAAGCATTTAGAGCTAGTAAGTTAGTTTGCTCTGATATCCCACTTATAATGTCAGTAATTTTACCTATCTCCCCTACAGTTGTTGAAAGTCCGTTGATCTTATCCTTCACAATGTCAAAAGACATTTTTATCTTCACGATAAAATTAATCAAATCATAAATTTGATTTTCTCCTTCTATAGCCTTATTTTCTGTTTCTTTTGTGTTTTCTGCAACAACCGTCAATTTCTGCTGAACTAAACTAATTTCATCTGTTAAGTTAGTTAATAAATTAACCACATCAACTATCTCATTAGCTTGTGTGTTAGCTCCAGAAGCAATATCCTGTATAGAATGTGAAACTTCATTAGCAGCAGCTACCATCCCCTCAGAAGAAGGTGCCAATGCTGCAGCAGAATCCTTTAATAAAACTGCAGATTCTTTAATTAAAATAAAGTTTTGCCCATCTATATCGCTTCCTAAGCTTGTCTGCTCTTTAGGATATGTAGTTAGTTCTTTACTCATAAATTTTGATAAAATAATTGAAATAATAAATGTAATACATATCAACGTGAAAAGTGTATTAAGTGCCAGTTTTATCGACACGCTTTTTCTATCACTTAATATATACATTGATATAGCCGCTATAATTAAAGGAATTACTGTAGTACTTGTTAAAATTAGTGCAAACTTATTTGTTTTTTTCATAATTGCCTCCTTTGTAAAATTCAATGAGTAAGTAGCTTTAAAAACTAATAATAAAAACTTATTTCTAAAGATTATTGATTTGACTCTATAAAAGAATTATACTAAAATTTAATAAAATTTAAAAGCTTTTTTATATAGCTGCTTTATTTGTCAAATTATTTTGTAAATTACATCTTATTTAATAAACCAATCATGCTATTATGCAGGAAGCCCTAAGTAAAATCCACCTTGACACAAAATGTTCATTAGTATATTATTTAATAAGAGTAATATTCTGCTAATGTACCTTTCGTCCAGGTGATGAGAGGTTTTTATTTTAAGAAATAGGAGTGAAAAAAATGGCTAAAATTAGAACTAGATTTGCGCCAAGCCCAACAGGCTATATGCATGTTGGTAACTTAAGAACTGCATTATATGCTTTCTTAATAGCTAAACATGAAGATGGCGACTTCTTATTTAGAGTTGAAGATACTGATCAGGAAAGATTCGTAGAGGGAGCTTTAGATATTATCTATAACACCTTGAAGATTACAGGATTAAAGCATGATGAAGGTCCTGACATAGGTGGACCTGTAGGACCATATGTTCAAAGCGAAAGGACCCCTATATATTTAGAATATGCTAAAAAGTTAATAGAAAAGGGAGAGGCTTACTATTGCTTCTGTTCAAAAGAAAGAATTGATGAGTTAAGAGCAAATGCAGAATCTGAAAAGCAGACCCCTAAATATGATAAACATTGTCTACATTTATCAAAGGAAGAAATAGAAGAAAATTTGACATCTGGTGTTCCTTATGTTATTAGACAAAATAATCCAACTACAGGAACAACAACCTTTGATGATAAAATCTATGGAACTATATCTGTAGACAATTCTGAACTTGAAGACATGGTATTAATAAAATCTGATGGCTTCCCTACATACAACTTTGCCAATGTTGTAGACGATCATCTTATGGGTATAACACATGTTGTTCGTGGAAGTGAATACTTATCCTCATCTCCAAAATACAACAGATTATATGAAGCCTTTGGATGGGAAGTTCCTATTTATGTCCACTGTCCTCCAATAATGAAAGATGCTCAGCATAAACTAAGTAAAAGAAATGGAGATGCTTCCTTCGAGGACCTAATAAAAAAAGGTTATTTAAAAGATGCTGTTGTTAACTACATAGCTCTCTTAGGTTGGAACCCAGGTACTGAAAAGGAAATATTTAATTTAGAAGAATTAGTCCAAATATTTGATTATAGAAATATAAATAAATCTCCATCAATATTCGATGACGTAAAACTAAGATGGATGAACAGCGAATACATAAAAATGTTACCATTAGATGAATTTAATCAAATGGCTCTTCCATATTACAAAGAATTAATAACAAAAGACTTAGATTTTATGAAGATAAGCGAATTAATGCACACAAGGGTTGAAATATTAACTCAAATTCCTGAGCTCATAGATTTATTTGAAGAATTACCTGAATACTCAATTGATATGTACATACATAAAAAGATGAAAACAACCTTTGAGAATTCACTAGAAACCCTCGAAAAGATTCTTCCTAAGTTTGAAGGTATATCTGAATGGAATCTTAATAATATCCAAAATACTTGCATGGAATTAGTTGAAGAATTAGGAGTTAAGAACGGAATAGTATTGTGGCCTATAAGAACTGCTGTATCAGGCAAACAATCTTCACCTGGTGGAGCTTTTGAAATAGCAGAGATTTTAGGTAAAGAAGAAACATTAAGAAGAATAAGTGTAGGTATTCAAAAACTTCAGGCTGCTCAATAATGAATAGAAGTACAGATAACATTTATGTTATCTGTACTTTTTTTAACCTTTAAACTTGATTCTATTTTCTATAAAAATAAAAAGAAGTAGTCATAAAACTACTTCTTTTTGGTGGACCTTCAGGGACTCGAACCCCGGACCAACCGGTTATGAGCCGGTTGCTCTAACCAACTGAGCTAAAGATCCATGTTAACCTAGCAGCGACCTACTCTTCCACACAGTCTCCCGTGCAGTACCATCGGCACTGTGAAGCTTAACCATCGTGTTCGGAATGGAAACGGGTGTAACCTTCACGTCATAACCACTAGATTTACAAAAATTGCTATAAGCTTCGCATTTCTGCGTCAAATCCTTCGCTGTGGTGCTCATTTACTGAAGTAAACTCTGCTCCTCGCTCAAGCTTTTCCTTGAACTGCTCGCTTCTATCAATTTTTATTGTTACTTTTTGTTTGAAAGAGTTATTCTCTCAAAATTGCACAGTGATGTTTTAGGTCAAGCCCTCGACCTATTAGTATCAGTCAGCTGAACATGTTACCATGCTTACACCTCTGACCTATCAACCTTGTGTTCTTCAAGGGGTCTTACTAGCTTACGCTATGGGAAATCTTATCTTGAGGTGGGCTTCACGCTTAGATGCTTTCAGCGTTTATCCCGTCCCGACATAGCTACCCAGCTGTGCTCCTGGCGGAACAACTGGTGCACCAGAGGTCAGTCCATCCCGGTCCTCTCGTACTAAGGACAGCTCCTCTCAAATTTCCTACGCCCGCGACGGATAGGGACCGAACTGTCTCACGACGTTCTGAACCCAGCTCGCGTGCCGCTTTAATGGGCGAACAGCCCAACCCTTGGGACCTACTTCAGCCCCAGGATGCGACGAGCCGACATCGAGGTGCCAAACCTCCCCGTCGATGTGGACTCTTGGGGGAGATCAGCCTGTTATCCCCGAGGTAGCTTTTATCCGTTGAGCGATGGCCCTCCCACGAGGTACCACCGGATCACTAAGCCCGACTTTCGTCCCTGCTCCACTTGTTTGTGTCGCAGTCAGGCTCCCTTCTGCCTTTGCACTCTACGAACGATTTCCAACCGTTCTGAGGGAACCTTTGGGCGCCTCCGTTACTTTTTAGGAGGCGACCGCCCCAGTCAAACTGCCCACCTAACAATGTCCCGTGACCAGATTCATGGCCGCCGGTTAGAATCCCAGTACTGTCAGGGTGGTATCCCAAGGACGACTCCACAAAGGCTGACGCCTCTGCTTCGCAGTCTCCCACCTATCCTGTACAGACAATACCGAGACTCAATGCTAAGCTACAGTAAAGCTCTACGGGGTCTTTCCGTCCAATCGCGGGTAGCGAGCATCTTCACTCGCAATACAATTTCGCCGGATTTGTTGTCGAGACAGTGCCCAAGTCATTACGCCATTCGTGCGGGTCGGAACTTACCCGACAAGGAATTTCGCTACCTTAGGACCGTTATAGTTACGGCCGCCGTTTACTGGGGCTTAAGTTCACACCTTCGCATGAAGCTAAGTGTTCCCCTTAACCTTCCAGCACCGGGCAGGCGTCAGCCCCTATACATCAGCTTTCGCTTTAGCAGAGACCTGTGTTTTTGCTAAACAGTTGCTTGGGCCTATTCTCTGCGACCACCTTGCGGTGGCACCCCTTCTCCCGAAGTTACGGGGTCAATTTGCCGAGTTCCTTGACAACAATTCTTCCGCTGGTCTTAGGATTCTCTCCTCACCTACCTGTGTCGGTTTGCGGTACGGGCACCAGTTTACTCCATAGAGACTTTTCTTGGCAGCGTGGAATCAGATACTTCGCCCAAAAGGGCTCCCCATCACGCCTCAGCTAATACAGGCGGATTTGCCTATCCTGTATACCTAAACGCTTAGACGCACATCCAATAGTGCGCAAATCTTATCCTCCTGCGTCATCCCATTTGTAATAACGCAAACTGGTGGTATCGGAATATCAACCGATTGTCCATCACCTACGCCTTTCGGCCTCGGCTTAGGTCCCGACTAACCCTGAGCGGACGAGCCTTCCTCAGGAAACCTTAGGTTTTCGACCAATAAGATTCTCACTTATTTCTCGCTACTTATGCCAGCATACTCACTCCTGTACAGTCCACCGCTCCTTACGGTACGACTTCAACCCATACAGGAAGCTCCTCTACCACTGATACTTACGTATCAATCCATAGCTTCGGTGGTAAGTTTTAGCCCCGAACATCTTCGGCGCAGGATCTCTCGACTAGTGAGCTATTACGCACTCTTTAAATGAGTGGCTGCTTCTAAGCCAACATCCTAGTTGTCTTAGAAATCCCACATCCTTTTCCACTTAACTTACACTTTGGGACCTTAGCTGATGGTCTGGGCTGTTTCCCTTTTGACCACGGATCTTATCATTCGTAGTCTGACTGCTTTGATTCAAGTATATGGCATTCGGAGTTTGATAGGGTTCAGTAACTGTTGTCAGCCCCTAGCCCATTCAGTGCTCTACCTCCACTACTCATTCAAAACGCTAGCCCTAAAGCTATTTCGAGGAGAACCAGCTATCTCCGAGTTCGATTGGAATTTCTCCGCTATCCACAGCTCATCCCATGGTTTTTCAACACCAATGTGGTTCGGTCCTCCACGGAATTTTACTTCCGCTTCAACCTGTCCATGGATAGGTCACCCGGTTTCGGGTCTACGACATGCAACTTTTTGCCCTATTCAGACTCGGTTTCCCTTCGGCTACGTATCTTAAATACTTAACCTTGCTACACATCGTAACTCGCTGGCTCGTTCTACAAAAAGCACGTCGTCGCAGGTAAAACTGCTTCGACTGATTGTGGACACACGGTTTCAGGTTCTATTTCACTCCCCTTCCGGGGTTCTTTTCACCTTTCCCTCACGGTACTGCTTCACTATCGGTCACCAGTTAGTATTTAGCCTTGGGAGGTGGTCCTCCCTGCTTCCCACAAGGTTTCACGTGTCTCGTGGTACTCTGGATCAGATCTGACTGTTATTCTTTTTACCTACAGGGCTGTTACCTTCTATGGCGGAGCCTTCCAGCTCTCTTCAATTAAGAAATCACAGTATTTAATGATCTGTCCGCAACCCCAGGAACAAGTTCCTGGTTTGGGCTCTTTCCCTTTCGCTCGCCGCTACTTAGGAAATCGATTTTTCTTTCTCTTCCTCCGGGTACTTAGATGTTTCAGTTCCCCGGGTCTACCTCTATAAACCTATGAATTCAGTTTACAGTACATAGCGTTAGCTATGTGGGTTGCCCCATTCGGAAATCTCCGGATCGCAGGCTATTTGCGCCTACCCGAAGCTTATCGCAGCTTATCGCGTCCTTCATCGGCTACTGGTGCCAAGGCATTCACCATGCGCCCTTTGTAGCTTGACCTATTCACCGAAAATTGCTATAAACTTCGCATCTCGACCTCAGATCCTTCGCTTCGGTGCTCATTTACCTGAAGTAAACTCCGCTCCTCACTCATGCTCTTCCTCGACCTGCTCGTTTCTATCAATTTTCTAGTTTTAGTTTATAAATCTACAAAGGTGTTATTGATACTTTAGTACAGATATAGATGTCCATATTTAAGTAATCATACCTTTAGCTTTACTTAATTTATGTTAAATAACTTTCATTATTTAACGCTTATCACTGTGCAATTTTCAAAGAACAATGGTGGAGATAAAGGGATTCGAACCCTTGACCCCCTGCGTGCAAGGCAGGTGCTCTCCCAGCTGAGCTATACCCCCATATATAAATTAACAGTCAACAATTGATATGAATAACTATCCATATCAAATTAACAACACTTAATTTTCGAAAGACCTATTTATGATCCCTCAAAATTAAACAGAGTGTAAACCAGAATTCCAATGTAACTAAAAACCTAAGTTCTTAGTTATTATTCCTTAGAAAGGAGGTGATCCAGCCGCAGGTTCTCCTACGGCTACCTTGTTACGACTTCACCCCAATCACTGACCCCACCTTCGGCCGCTGGCTCCTTACGGTTACCTCACGGACTTCGGGTGTTGCCAGCTCTCATGGTGTGACGGGCGGTGTGTACAAGGCCCGGGAACGTATTCACCGCGACATTCTGATTCGCGATTACTAGCAACTCCAGCTTCATGTAGGCGAGTTTCAGCCTACAATCCGAACTGGGATGAGTTTTTTAGTTTGGCTCCCCCTCGCGGGTTTGCATCTAATTGTACTCACCATTGTAGCACGTGTGTAGCCCTGGACATAAGGGGCATGATGATTTGACGTCATCCCCACCTTCCTCCCGGTTAACCCGGGCAGTCTCACTAGAGTGCTCAACTTAATGGTAGCAACTAATGATAAGGGTTGCGCTCGTTGCAGGACTTAACCTAACATCTCACGACACGAGCTGACGACAACCATGCACCACCTGTCTCCCTGCCCCGAAGGGCTTCCTCCATTACGAGTAATTCAGGGGATGTCAAGTCCAGGTAAGGTTCTTCGCGTTGCTTCGAATTAAACCACATGCTCCGCTGCTTGTGCGGGCCCCCGTCAATTCCTTTGAGTTTTAATCTTGCGATCGTAATTCCCAGGCGGAGTACTTATTGTGTTAACTGCGGCACAGAAGGTTGGACCCTCCTACACCTAGTACTCATCGTTTACGGCGTGGACTACCAGGGTATCTAATCCTGTTTGCTACCCACGCTTTCATGCCTCAGCGTCAGTTATGGTCCAGAGAATCGCCTTCGCCACTGGTGTTCTTCCTAATCTCTACGCATTTCACCGCTACACTAGGAATTCCATTCTCCTCTCCCACACTCTAGATATCCAGTTTGAAATGCAGCTCCCAAGTTAAGCCCGGGAATTTCACATCTCACTTAAATATCCGCCTACGCATCCTTTACGCCCAGTAAATCCGGACAACGCTTGCCACCTACGTATTACCGCGGCTGCTGGCACGTAGTTAGCCGTGGCTTCCTCCTTGGGTACCGTCATTATCGTCCCCAAAGACAGAGCTTTACAACCCGAAGGCCTTCATCACTCACGCGGCGTTGCTGCATCAGGCTTTCGCCCATTGTGCAATATTCCCCACTGCTGCCTCCCGTAGGAGTCTGGACCGTATCTCAGTTCCAATGTGGCCGATCACCCTCTCAGGTCGGCTACGCATCGTCGCCTTGGTGAGCCTTTACCTCACCAACTAGCTAATGCGCCGCGGGTCCATCTCAAAGCGGATTACTCCTTTAATTAGTTCTTCATGCGAAGAACTAATGTTATGCGGTATTAATCTCCCTTTCGGGAGGCTATCCCCCTCTTTGAGGCAGGTTACCCACGTGTTACTCACCCGTCCGCCGCTAATCCACCCCGAAGGGTTTCATCGCTCGACTTGCATGTGTTAGGCACGCCGCCAGCGTTCGTCCTGAGCCAGGATCAAACTCTCAATTTAAAAGTTTGCTTGCTCATTACTGTTTTGTTACTTTAAAGTAACTCAAAGAATTGCTGGTTTATTTAAAAACAAGTTTTAACTTATCTTCACTCTGTTTAATTTTCAAGGATCAATGTGTTTTATTTCAACACTTACAAAGTTTATCACCTTTACTGCTCTATGTCAAGAACTTTTCAAAACATTTTTTATTTAGTCTCATTCTTGACTGCTTTCATATAATAACACACATTTAAATTTATTGTCAACATGTTTTTTAAAATTTTCACCTTATAGGAGAATATTTCTCAATTCACTACTACAAAATCATAAAATTCCGTTCTAATTAATAATATTACTTTTTTTGTGGTTCAGCTTTGAGATATTCTTAATATATTTCTAACATTAAATACACACTTTTCAAGCCTCAGAATCTCGATTACTCTTTTCAAAATTTCTATAACTTCAAACTCATTAATTGGTTCAACGATATAATATTCGACTCCAAGTGAATATGCATATGCGATAGCTTGTTTATTCTTTATTCGCGAAATCACGATGACCTTTCCATCAAAAGAATTAATTAAGTTATACAGTTCTTTGGATCTTTCACTAAGAGATACTAAGGAGTGTATAATAAGTATATCTATTTCTTTATTATTTAATAAACAATCATCTGGAGTGTCGTTAGCTTTTATCACTTGTCCTAGACTGTTATTCTCAATAATTTGGCTTAGGGTAAGGTAGGCATTCTCATCATAACTTACAATAAAAAAATTCATATTCTCTTCCTCTACATAGCTACGCCATAGAGTAACTTAGTTGCTACAACTAAAGCCATGGTGACAAAAATAGGTTTTATAAGTTTTGCCCCCTTCTTTAAAGCTACCTTTGTTCCTAAATTTGCACCTATTATCATGCATATAGCAATTGGTATACCTATCTTATAGTTAATTTCTCCTCTTATTGCAAATAAAAGCACAGATGCAACATTACCAGTAAAGTTCAATACCTTGCAGTTTCCACCAGCTCTTACAAAATCAAACTTATATATACTTACTAATCCGAAAATCAGGAAAGCGCCTACACCGGCCCCTAAAAAGCCATCGTAAAACCCTAATATTAAAGCAAGAAGGATGCCTGAAAATATGTTCTGTCTTGAAATACCTTGAAATTTATCCTCTAAACCTACATTTTTCGAAAATAAACTGTACAGCCCAACAAATAATAAAAGAATTAATATTATTACGTTAAGATATTTTGTTTTTACGCTAAGAACAGCAGTTACACCTAAAACAGCACCTACAAAACTAAAAGGTACTAAATATTTTAATATATTGAAGTCAACTTTATTAGATTGAGCAAATTTTATTGAACTAGAAAAAGTAGAACAACAAGATGTAAATTTATTTGTACCTAGTGCCAAGTGTGGTGGTATCCCTGCTAATAAAAAAGCTGGTAGACTTATTATGCCACCACCACCAGATATTGAATCCACAAAAGCTGCAAAGAAACAAGTTATACATAAAAAAATTAAGTTATCATTCAAGATAATCCCCCCCCTTGAAAATATACATTAAGCATATCTACAAATAATATTGGCTTATTATTTAGTTAAATGATGAGTAATATTTTTTTGATTATACTCAATCTTTCATATATTATTATAAATGAGAATATTGCATACAAAAAATATCTAAAAAGTATACCATTTATACTAATAATATATAAATAAGATTTAGGGAGTGATTATTCATATGGATATCAGACAACTTAAGTATTTTCTTGCTATTGCCGAAGAAGAGAATATAACCAGGGCTGCTGAAAGATTACATATCTCTCAACCTCCACTTAGCCATCAGTTAAAACTCCTCGAAGACGAGTTGGGGTTTAAATTAGTAGATAGAAATACCCGAAAGGTCCAACTAACGGATATTGGTAAAAAACTACAGTTCCGTGCAGAGCAAATGTTAAAATTAATGGAAACCACAGTAAAAGAATTAAATGATATCAATGAAGGGCTTCACGGAACATTATCAATTGGCACTGTGCCCTCTTCAGGTGCAACACTTTTACCCGAAAGAATACGCAGCTTCTATGAAAAATATCCTGGTATCGATTTTCAAATATGGGATGGAGATACCTATAGAATACTAGAGTTATTAAATAGCGGAATAATAGAGATTGGAATTATACGAACTCCATTCAATACGGAAACTTTCGAATCTATATATTTGCCAAAAGAGCCAATGGTAGCTGCTAGTAGTAATTTATCTTGGCCAGAGGAACAAAAACATATAGAGATTACTGAACTTATTAGTAGCTCCTTAGTAATCGATCGAAGATTTGAAAACGTGATAGTTAAGGCATGCGAGCAACAAGGCTTTCAACCTAAAATTATTTGTAGAGGCGACGATGTCAGATCGATACTATTGTGGGCAAGCACTGGTATCGGAGTGGCTATTGTCCCTAAAGCTGCTATAGGGCTTATTCCAAACTCAAACCTAAAGTACAAAGAAATTAATTTAGCTTCTGTAGAAACACGAACGGCTATAATATGGATGAAAAATCATTATCTTTCTTCTGCCGCTAAACATTTTCTAAAAACCTTTGAAGTATAGACTTAGGATTTAACTAATTGACTATTAATTCAAAACTTGTGTTTTATGAACAAGCGTAAAAATAATCTGCTTTTAAATATTTATTAACCTAAGCTTTGCAAAAGTATATAAAAACCTTCCTTAGCCAACTTGTAACTAAAGAAGGTTTTTGTCTTTTAAACTCTATTTATTTCAACTACACACCACATAGATATCCATTCTAGCCTATAATAACAGATTTAGTTGAATCTAAGTTACAACATCTCTACAAAGGCAGAAATTCTAGTATTTATTTGTCCAACATCTGTCTGAGAATAATCTGTTTCTATACTCATATATGGTATATTCTTTTTGTCATTTACGAATCTTTTAATGTTAAAGGTTTCTACACTGTAAGTGTGGCAAGCTTGTAAAATAACATCTACCACTCCATCTACCTTATAATCATCAATTAATTCAGAAAGAAGATTTATTCTGTTATCATTTGGGCTCATGCAAGAACACCCAATATTTAAATATTTGTCAGCAATTGCATCTATTGGGTCAATAGTTTCATCTACTAATTTACTAATTTCCTTAATCCCTGTACAGTTTTCGTAACAAACAACTACTCCCCCATTTTCCTCTATAGCCTTTATTATCTTTTCTGTAGCTTCACCCATAGGACATCCTGTAATTAGGATTCTCTTTGCATTAGCTGAAACCTTTCTTGCTCCTTCTTCATATTCATCTTTAGATTTATTTATTAACTGGTCAAGTTCCTTTATTTCTCCATTCTTGTCCCATTTAAAAGAAGCTCCATTTAATACCTTTAGCATCTCTAACCCGGTTATCGGTGGTGGACACATTTTTCCTAATTCATAAAACTCTTTTAATGCCAACCTCTCCCTATTACGAAGCTTAATGGATTGTTTTAATTTCTCCTCTGTTATCTCTACATTAAATTCCTTTTCCAGTTTTTCTTTTAGTTTTACTATTTCATTTCTCCATACTCTATAAGCATCTTCCCCTTTATATGTTTGTGGAAGTTGCATAACGTGTACATTTTTTATCTCACCTAAATATTCGTACATCTTTTTCTTTCCATCACATGTAGTTTCTCCTACAATCATATCTGAAAAATAAAAATAAGGACATTTGTCTGTAATTGCAAAACCATAACTTGATTTTATTAATGGACATAAATTTCTTGGAAGATGTTTCTCCGCATCTGGTATTGTCTCATCGCTTTTTGCACATAGAGAAACTGCCACTGCGCCTGCTGCATTTATAACCTCCCAAGGAGTAAAAGTACAAAAGGTACCTACGACTTTCTTTCCTTGATCTTTTAAATTTTTAATAGATATAAAGCCTTGTTTTCTTGCTTCACTAAATTCCTCAAACATTTCAGGTAATTTATTCACTAATAACACATCCCTTATTTAATTATATCAATAGAATATCTTTACAGATAAATTCTATCATAAATTTGTTCAAGGCTTTATTTGTGTTATTTATAGTTCCCTCGCTTTCTATAACGAAAACAAATCTTGCACCTAATATACTTTTAACTTTGCAAAAACGACTATCGTGAGCTGAGAGGTTTCTTTAAAGTGAGCCTTATAGTATTACGTCAGCCATCATTTCAGGAACAAAATCTAATACTAGCTTATTTTTAAAGTAATGCTAATCCTTTATGCAGACGACCATAAAAGTATTTTCTTTCTAGATTAGACTTATCCTATAAAATCTAGTAAGATAATGTCTATAATAACTCTAATATGAGTTTACAAATATTGGATCATAACCATATCTTATAATTTATGGTTATTATTTAAACTTGATATAATACATAAATAATTTATATTATGGGAGGCATAAAAATGGATGACTATGATGTTGTAAAAACTGATTTTAATGAAATTTCACAACTTGACGAATTAAAATGGAATCACAACAACTGCTATTTCAACCATCTCATAAAATTTGTACCAAATAATGTTGAAACTTGCCTTGACATAGGTTGTGGCAAAGGTGAACTCTCATTTATGTTATCAAAAAAATCTAAAAAAGTAATAGCAGTTGACCTTGCAGATAAAATGATTGAAAAAGCAAAAACTTTAAATCGTAACAAGAATATTGAGTATATTTGCGGCAACATTCTCGATATGAAATTTGAAAACAATGGTATTGATATTATTATAACAACAGCAACAGCACATCACTTACCTTATGAATGGTTACTTAATTTTGCAAAGAATAAACTTAAAAAGGGTGGCAAACTGATTATATTAGACCTTGTAAAAGCGAAGTCATTAAGTGATTACATTATATGGTACAGTGCTGTTATACCTAATATTGTAATGAACTTGGTAAAAAATAAAAGATTACAAAAAGATGATGCCCATTCAAAAGAAGTTTGGGAAAGACATGGTGAACATGACACATATATGACAATGAATGATATAAGGTCATTGGCTAAAAAACACATACCAACAGCTAAGATTAAACGCAAACTCTTTTGGAGATATTCACTGGTATGGCAAAAATAAACTGAAAAATAGGCGAAGTTTGTACAGAGATTAATATAACACATTCATATTATGTTCATTAATCATAAATCTGCGATACTTGAGCAATCTCAAAAAAGTACGACTTAAATTAAGGTTAATACGCTGTTTTAAGGTTAGGTTCACAGTGTTACGTCAGCCCTCCCTTCAAGAACATCATCTAATACTAACTCATTTTTAAAGACTCCAATTTTTTTCAATGTTTTCTTATAGAAAACTGTGAAAAAAATTGAGAGTCTTTAAATTCGTTAGCATAAGATGATGTAGTCTTTTGGTCGAAGCTGACTCCACACTATAAACCTAACCTTAAAACAGTTCTAAACTTTATCCTTAACCTTGTTTTAAGTGCATCCATCTGACAAGTGATAAGTTAAATATTAAATATAACTTTTTAATAAGATTATTAATATTTAGTTATCCATAAAGGCATGCTAATGCCTTATGCCGGAGGCTTCAAAAAGTATACCCTTTCTAAATTAGACTCGTATGACAAAATATAACAAAGCAAAGTCCGTAAGGACTCTAATATAATCTTGTTTTTATACTTAGTAAAAACATATAGATAGAAATTTATCTGATACCTACCTATTAATGTACGTAAGTACTCTAATATAAATTTTTGTAATTCTTAGTGGAGAGTTTTGATGATATAAACGAATTTGAAAATTAAAACAGCTCATTATTAGAAAAATTTATAATAATGAACTTAAAAGTTCTCGATTTCTCCAATATTTTCTCTAATAATATTCAACTTGCCACTTGCCAGGTGAGTGGCACCTAACCTCTATTATCCTTGAGTCCTAACGGACAATATTCTTAATATTTCTTAAACTCGTCTAGATTATAAGATAATACTTTTCTAAGTCTCCGATATCAGGCATTAGCATGCCTTTAAGATGGCAAAAACTACAATTACCTTATTAAAAAAGTTAGAATAATAATCCAACTTTTGATATGTTTGAATAGTAGGTTTATAGTGTGGAATCAGCTTTGAGCAAAAGATTACAGAATCTTATACTAATGAACTTAAAATCCCTCAATTTGTTTCACAGTTTTCTGCAAGAAAACATTGAAACAAATTGGGGATTTTAAAGGTGAGTTAGTATTAGATTCTGTTCTTGAAGCGAAGGCTGATGAAACACTATAAACCTACTATTCAAACAGGTTGCTATATTAGAGTTAAGTCGCCTTTTCCTTTTAGTTCATCTCTACTTCAATGCCTGAAGTTTTTCCCATAACTCAGCATGAGTCTTTTTCAAATTCACTATTTTAAAGTTATTGTTTATAAAAGTTTGAGTTGTTTTTCCTTTTGCTAGTAGCTTTTGATCTCTTTCTCTTATAACATTATAATTAAAAATAACTTTTATAGGACTTAGTTCCTCAACATATGTTTGTATTATTATATCATCTTCATACTTAGCCCCCTCATGATACTTACAATAAGTTTCTACCAATGGCATCATAATTCCTTCCTTTTCCATATCACTATAGGTCATTCCAGATTTCTGTATAAAATCTCCTCTCCCTACCTCAAACCATGCGTAATAGTTTGAGTGATGTACAATTCCCATCTTATCTGTCTCTACATATCTTACCTTCAGCTTAGTCTCACTAATATACATTTATTTTCACCTTCTTCACCATTTTGCATATAATATTATTTTACTCCTAATCTATATTTTGTCTATATATGCTCTATAATTTTATAGTCTCCATTAAACTATGATTTGCATATTATATATAATTAAGTTGAATTAACTTTTACGTAAAATCGTATTTCAAATTTAAATATTATAATGAGAAATGAAGGTGATATTATGTCAAAACAATTAGAGTTAAAAGCAAGTGATTTGAGCTTAAACTTTGATATGCTTCCTGATTTTCAAACGACTGCAGAAATATCTCCATATAAAAGTATAATAGGTCAAACTAGAGCCGTTAAATCTATAGATCTTGGTCTATTAATGGATAAGAAGGAATATAACATTTATGTTTCAGGTCCCAGTGGTACTGGTAGAACTAGTTATATAATAAATAAAATAGAGGAACATGCGAAAAAACTTCCTGATTCACCTGATTGGTGTTATGTTTATAACTTTAAGGATAGTCGTAAACCTTTAGTTATTTCTTTGCCTACTGGCACTGCTCCATTATTTAAAGAGTCAATTCGAGTATTTATAAATGATCTCTTTAATAAAGTCCCTACCATATTTGACAGCAAAAATTATGAAAATGCTAAAAGAAAAATAGTTGAGAAATATGAGAAGGTAGTATTCGATCTTTCTAGAGAAATACACGATAAAGCATCTGAAAAAAACTTTGCTGTAGATCATGATGGAAATGGTAATTTCGTTTTTATACCTCTAAATGAAGGAAAGAAAATGGATATTGATACTTATAATCAACTTTCTACAGAGGAAAAAACATCTATAAATGAAAACTCAAATGAATTAAAAATGCTTTCATCTGATATTTTAAGAAAAATAACAGCTATAAATAAATTAATGCTAAACGAACTAAAAACTTTAGACTATAAACTTTCAAAAGCTATTATCTATGAACAAATAGAAAATCTTAAAAATAAATACGATGAAAATAAAAAGATTGTCTATTATTTAGATATGTTAGAGTCAGATATAATACAAAATATCAATGCTTTTCTCGGTGAAATTACGGAAGAAGAGTCTAACGAGGAAGATGGTAAAAACACCGCAAACACCAACTCCGATACAAGTCCAGTTAAATTTCCTAAACACTTTTTCAGAAGATACGATGTTAAAATTTTAGTTACTAATAAAATAGGCAAGGGAGCTCCTGTTGTTTACGAAGATTCTGCTTCCTATAGCACAATGTTTGGAAAAATCGAGTATGAAAGTATTGAAGGAAACACTGTTACTGATTTTACAATGATTCGACCAGGCAGCCTTCATTCTGCTAATGGAGGATTCTTAGTTGTTAACGCAGAGCAACTGTTAAGTAATCCCAATTCCTGGAAGTCCTTAAAAAGATTTTTAAAATCCGAGGTACTATTTATACAGAATTCAAAAAATAATATGGAACTTTATCCTATAATAACACTTACACCAGAAGCAATTCCTCTAAAAGTTAAAATTATTCTCATAGGGACTACTTCCACCTACTCCCTACTCTCTCAATATGATAATGATTTTAATAAGCTTTTCAAGATAAAGTCTGAATTTGATAGTAAAATTGAGAATAATGAATCTAGTATTGAAAATATCTTAGGATTTATAAATAACTATATGAATGAAAATAAATTTATTCATATGGCTAGAGATGGAATAAAGGAACTTTTAAAATACTCCTGTAGATTGGCTGAAAACAGAAATTACTTTACTGCTTATATGAATAAACTACTTGAAGTTATAGATATTGCAAATGCTCTTGCTAAGAAGGAAAACTCTTTATTAATAGATGAAAATCACATTATTAAATCAATAGAAGAACTTCATTTTATGCATGACCTTACAAAGAAAAAAATATTGCAGATGTACAAAGATGGTAAATATATCGTAGAGCTTAAAGGGTCTAAGGTTGCACAGATTAATGGCTTATCTGTTATGAATTTCGGTGACTCTACCGTAGGACAGCAGCATAGAATAACTGTAACCACATTTACCGGAAAACAAGGAGTTACAAATATTGAAAGAGATGCTAACATGAGTGGCAATATTCACAGTAAAGGTATTATGATTCTATCAGGCTTTATTGGCGAATTCATAGGTCAAAATACTGCTCTTTCCTTTAATGGAAAAATAGTTTTTGAGCAACTTTATTCTGGTATTGAAGGCGATAGCGCCTCCGCAGCTGAATTACTAGCACTTATATCTAGCCTTAGTGATATACCTATAAAACAGAGCCTAGCTATTACTGGTTCTGTAAATCAAAAAGGAGAAATCCAACCAATCGGAGGAGTAAATGATAAAATAGAGGGCTATTTCGATATATGTAATATATTTGATTTAGACGGAAACCACGGTGTAATAATTCCTAATACCAATGTAGATGACTTAGTATTAAATTACAGAGTAATTGATGCTGTTGAAAAGGATACTTTTCACATTTACTCTGTGAAGACTATTGAGGATTGCATCAACATCTTGTTTGATTTTGAAAGTATCGATAAGGGAGACCTTCCAGTCATGGCTTTTGTAAAACAACGTATTTTAAGTAAGCTTGGTAGATACAGAAGTCTTTTAAAAAAATAGCACGCCTAAGAAGGTAAACTGTACCCTGTAAGATAGACACAGAAAAGAGGCTGTGCTATCTTACAGGGTATTTTTGTATTTAACAATTTAGTATAATGAAGAAAAAAGGGGAGAGTTCTATGGGCAAGTCAAGAAACAGAGACTTCATACAAGCTGAAATAGATATTTTGTCCAAAAATATGCATGTTAAAAATGTTACTCCAAAACAAATTACGTATACAGATGCCTTTAAAGAATTATTTATCGCTGAACATAATGAGGGGATGCTTCCTAGAGATATTTTTATAGAGAATGGATTTGATCCTGAGATGATAGGACAAAATCGAATCGATCGTTGTAGTGTAAGATGGCGTTCAAAAGCAAATCGCCCCGAAGGGGTTAGAGACATACGAAAAGGTAACTCTGGAACAACCAGAGGTTTAGAAGGCGAAATAAGTATTGAAGAGGAGTTAACGCGTTTAAAACAACAAAATCAATATCTAAAGCAAGAAAATTCATTTCTGCGGGAACTACGAAGATTGGAAAGGCAGGTGATGCCCAATTCAAAATTAAACCAGATGAAAAGTACAAAATAATTAGAAGATTGTCAGAAAAAAGTAAATGTTGTCTTGACATAAAATATATGTGCGAAATGGCTGGTGTCTCACGGTCGGGCTATTATTCATGGTTGCAAAGAGAAGATCACCGAATCAAAAAGGAAGAGCAAGACAGGAATGACTTTGAGCTTATTTTAAATGCGTTTCAGTTCAAAAACAGAAATAAAGGTGCAAGAAGCATAAAAATGTTCTTATTCAGGAAACTTGGTATCAATATGAATCTTAAAAAAATTCGTAGGCTAATGGCTAAGTATGGGGTACGTTGCCCTATAAGGAAACCTAATCCATATAAAAAGATTGGTAAAGCTATAAAAAGCCACGCTGTAGGGAATAAAGTAAATAGAGAGTTTTGTGTGGGTAAGCCTGGTAAAGTTCTACTGACAGATATAACTTACATATACTATGGTTCTGGAAAATGCGCATATCTATCAACTGTCAAAGATGGATGCACACGTCAAATACCATCTTATGTATTAAGTGAATCGCTTGAACTTCCTATTGCAACAGATACGATTAATTTTCTGATGGATAATAAAGCATACGTTATATCAAAAGATGCTTACTTGCATTCAGATCAAGGTATCCATTATACAAGCAGAAAGTTTCAAAACTTGATAAAGTCAAAAGGATTTATACAATCTATGTCAAGAAAAGGAAATTGTTGGGACAATGCTCCTCAAGAATCATTTTATGGTCATATGAAAGATGAGCTCAATCTTAGTCAATGTGAAACCTTTGAACAACTTAAATCAGAGATTGATGAATACATAGAGTATTACAATAATGAACGTTACCAGTGGGATCTTATGAAAATGACTCCCAATGAATACTATAGTTATTTGACTACAGGTATTATACCATATTAAAAATTTCACCTAGAAATTAATTTCTAGGTGAACAGCCTGTTTTATTGTGTACTTGACAAAGGGTACAGTTTACCTTCTTTCTAATTTATTTCCTCTACTAGAATAATTTTAGAGATAGCTATAACTATAGTATTATCCAAAATAACAAAGCTTTTTCCTACGCTTGTTATCTTCATTTTTCCGGTATATTTAAACACTCCATCACCTTTAGTTCTTAGAATAACACTTCTACCAATACGTGAACTAAAGTATCTACTTAGCTCTTTGCACTTGTCACAACAAAAATCGTTTGGGTTAAACTTATCAGTAAAATTAGTCGAAATAATCGGATCACTTTTTACTCCAACCACTTCTTCAATTGGAATTAAAATTATATGTTTTTCCTTAGATAGTAATTTTATAACTGAATTTTCAACACTTAGAACTACTAGATCATTTATTATACCTTCCATTGAATCTTCAATACAAATACTTATTTTTTTATTTAATAAGTTATTGAGTATTATTTTCAGTTCGTATTCAAAAGAAGTCCCTACTTCCTTTTTATGATATTTCTCTTGTTCCTTCCTCCTGAATCTAAAGTTATCTTCATCTTTTGATTGCAGTTTATCCTTTTCTTTGTGAGACAAGTTTTTTGTACTGGTATTTTTCTTTAAATTGCCTTCTTTTTCAATTACTTTACCTTTTTCAGCTTCATTTTGAAACTTTGTATTTTCAGCTACTTTCTTTTCATAGTATTCCCTAAGGTCTTTAAAATCAAGTTTTTCTATAAATTCTTCTAGTAAGTAATTGTCTGTAAAATCTTCTATTCTATCTCTTTGATTATTAATCTTAATTAGGTATTTGGGAAAAATGTATAAAATCATGCCCATTAGTCTATCAAAATCATTATGCCTCCTCAATTTACCCCCTCCCAAAGCTTATAATACATAATATGTTTTCCTTCAAATACCAGTTACAGAATTATAACATAATCAAGTTTTCTGTTTATGATAATATATGCCCTAGCACCTTTTATTTCTATATTTCATCTTTAAATTTGTATTCTTTATAAAGCGCCCAGGTGTTATCCTTCCACTGGTATAAAGATAAATTATCAAGGTAACTATTAAAATCACATTCCTGTTCATTTACATAATGCCAAATTTCATTGAATTTATCTTGTATCCTTCTTGAAACAATAGTACAGTGAAATACTTTATCCTTTCCTTCATTAGGTTTAAATTCAATCCAAGAAATCTCCTTAATTTCATCTATCAGTTCGTCATGTACTTTCTTAGCTTCCTCTGATACCTTTACATCCATAAACACTACATCACGTCTAAACTTACCAAATCCTTTAATTTCTATAGGAGTTTTTTTCCGTGTCGATACAAATCTCTCCAAAATCTTTAATAAGTCGTCTATTTTAGAAGTTTCAAAGGGCGCCTTTAGTGTGATGTGCGCTGGAAGCTTTTGACGCCTTTTATTAAATTTATGACAAACATTATTTGTAAGTTTATTATGAAATCTACCTGCTTCCCCACCTATAGCACATACTAAAACATATCTATCCATTTACAATCAATCCTTTCTATATGTTTCCTAGATAATTTTAATGCCTAATAAATCTTAACTCCTATCCTATCTATATACTACTTATCCTTCCTTTACAAAGTAACAACCTTATGATATGCTAAGATTGTTGATTTCATTTTATATACACTTATCTAATTACATGTAAAAGAATATTCTATTTTTACATGTATTATGTATCATAATAATCAGTACAATTCTCAAATCAAAATCAGATATTCAATATAAAAATTTAAGATTTCAACTCAATAATTATTGTTTCTAATTATCCCTATTTAAATGTTTAACTTTTATAAAAGAGATAAAAATAAAAACATTAGTAGGCCATAAATATTTAAGCGAACAATTAAAATTCAAAAATATGCTAAGTCATTACAAGTATTGGCATTGTTCATAAAAATAGATATGTCTCCTTTATGAAAATATATTTTCTCTAAAGTAACAGTTTGTTATTTTATAAGGGTTTCTACATATAGAGCTTATTATGTCAAGAAACTAAGGAGGAATTAAACTATGAAATTAGGTTTTATTATTCCAAGCTTCTCTAATGAAAAAAGAGTAGCTTTATTGCCACAACACGTAAATAACTTTCAAAATGAGTTGTTTATAGAGAAGAACTTTGGAATGAATTTGGATGTAAGTGACAGGGCTTACGAAGATGTAGGCTGCACTATTGCTTCTAGAGAAGAAATATTCTTAAAGTGTGATGCCATATTTTCTATTAAGCTTATTGGCGAAGATGACTATAAACATATTAGGAAAAATCAAATGATTATTGGATGGACTCATCCTTTTGGCTCAGGAAAAAAATTTATGGAAGAGCAAGCAAATATCAAAGACTTAATAATTGTGGATCTTGATAACATACACCCAACTGTTTATTATAAAAATACCGAAAAGATAATAGATTGGATTAAGCCAAACTTTATAAAAGATAACAGTTATATAGCTGGCTACTCAGCTACACTACATGCCTTAATTAGCTTTGGAAAACTACCTGATTACAATACCAATATTGCAATTTTAGGATCAGGCAACGTATCTCAAGGTGCATTCTGTGCAATTTCCAAGTTTAGTAATAATATAAGATTATTCTATAGAAAAACTATGGATGACTTTATAGACACTGCTCACACATACGATATCATAATTAATGGTATCGAAATGGACAATTCAAATCTTCATATATTAACTAAGGAGGCTCAGAAAAAACTAAAGAAAAACTGTCTTATAATTGATGCCTCTGCAAATGCAGGTAAGGCAATCGAAGGTTCCTCAAATACCTCAATAGGCAATCCTATATATAGAGAGAATGACGTTTACTATTATGTAGTAAACAATACGCCTTCTATCTTATTTAGACAATCAAGTGAGAGAATAAGCGAAGCTTTCAGCGAAAATGTTTATAGAAAAGATGTTAAAATATTTAAAGAATTAGTAACTAAATAAATAATCAATTTAAAGGAAGCAGCTTTAAATGTGATAAATCTTAAAAACTGCTTCCTTATTAAATCTGTGCCTTACTATGAGCATCAACTCTGATGCTTTTTGATATCCTTTAAGGGTGGTTTTTACCCAACTAGAGATTTGAACTCTGTACTATTCTTCAAATATAGCAGCCCGAACATTTTCAAATCCAATTCTATCGATAGTATCGCCAAATCTTTCATGAGGATTACCATATTTATTATAGTAATCTATAACTTTGTCAGTAATTCTCTCTGCTTCTTCTAATGAAAATATACTTTCAATACGATTACCTATTCTATGCTTTCTTCCGAACTTTCCACCTAAAAATACCGCAACTCCTTCTTTTTCTGGGACCATAGCTTTGAAAGGGCATACTTTTACACATCTACCACAATGTATACATTTGTCATAATCTATTTTTACTACCTTGTCCACTTTTTCTATTGCTTTTACTGGACACTCTTTCACACAAAGTTGGCAACCCTTACACTTATCTTCTAGAACTGCAGGAATTCTCTGCCCCATAAAACCTAAGTCATTAACAGGTGCTTTTACACAATTATTAGGGCAACCCACTATACCTATTTTAAATTTTGCTGGTAAATCCTTTGCAAAATGTCTCTCATGCAGCTTACTGCATAAGTCTTGTGTATCTACTAATCCGTAAGAACATACAGTTCCCTTACAAGCTAATATCGGTTCAACCTTCAAACCTGTACCACCTGTTACTAGCCCTGCCTCTTCCATTTCTTTCTTCACTGTTTCTATATCCTCATATTTTATCCATGGAACTTCTACACACATACGTGATGTAAATCCCATCTTTCCTCTCCCATACTGTTGTGAAATCTCCGCTATTTTTATCATCTGCTCTGCAGTCATATTACCTGCATCAGATATAACTCTTACTGAATAATACTCTTTGTCTTGCTGCTGCAGATACCCTTGAAGTTTTAATTCTGCAATCTCCTTTTTGTTCATAATAAGACCTCCATACGATATTAAGTACAATATATATAATTTATAATTATTTTTAGTAACTATGACTATTAAAACATTGTGAAAGAAGTTACTATCTATAACTTAGTGCTTTAAAGACAAAATCCAATCTCTGAATTTAGTTTTTTTACAATTTATATTTAATAATTTAAATAATAATGCAATATGTATTCTGACTCATCTATAATTTTGTCGTTATTTGTCTGTAAAAACACACAAATATGATTATACCAAAAATCTAATTAAAATCAAATATTAGTTATTATTTAGAAATCGTTTTTCACGCAAAAAAAACTAAAAAAGAGCCTTCAAGCTCTTTTTCAGTCATAGATTCATAAATCAATTATATGCTAAAATTATTATATCATTTTATATTCATAACTTCACTTCTTTTTGCCCTTTTCGGAAGAATGGAAGAGCCTTCTCCTCTTAGCACAACCTCTTCTATAGGTATATTTAGCTCCCTTGATATGATTTCCTTTACCCTAGAACCGCAAAAGGCTCCTTGACACATTCCCATACCTGCTCTTGTTCGTCTCTTAACAGCATCTATAGAAGTAATTTGAATAGGCCTATGAATAGCATCTACAATTTCATCCTCAGTAACATTTTCACATCTGCATATAATGTGCTTTTTAGGATCCTTTGAATTAACATCTCCATCAAAACCTTCTTCTTTCTTTATTACAATACCTTTTCTATAAGAATTAAAATTTTCTTTCTTCTCTAGAGTCAATCCTATTTTTTCAAGTATTCCCACTACCTTATCTGCAATTGCCGGTGACGATGTAAGGCCTGGTGAATCAATCCCTGCTACATTGACAAATCCTCTAATTTCTGTTTCCTCAATTATGAAATCCTTTCTATTACTAGTTGCTCTTACCCCTGAAAATGAGGTTATTGCCTTTTTCATATCAAATCCATTCACAGATTTTCTTGCAGTCTCCACAATGTGTCTCAGTACTTCTTCGTTTGTAGATACATCCTCCTTATCTGCTGCTTCTTGAGCATTAGGACCTATCATAAGATTTCCATGATAGGTAGTTGTAACTAGTATTCCTTTTCCTTCTTCAGTAGGTACTTGAAATATTACACTATTTGCTAAGTAAGATTGGTCTTTATTAAACAATACATACTGTCCCTTCCTCGGAATAATATAAAAATTATCTACTCCAACCATTCTTGATATTTTGTCACTATACACACCTGCTGCATTTATCACATATTTAGATTTAATATTTCCTTTATTAGTAGTTATATTAAAATAGTTATCTATTTTATTTATCCCTGTAACTTCATGCCCCAGTTTTAAATGAACCCCATTTATAATTGCATTTTCAATAAGCGCTATTGTAAACTCATAGGGTGAACATACTCCGGCATTCTTGCAATAAAGAGCCCATTTAACTAGTTTACTTACATAAGGCTCCATTGCTTCTACTCTAGCTCCATCTATTATTTCCATTCCTTCTACACCATTTTTGAGACCATCATTATAGAGTTTTTCTAGATAGCTCCTCTCATTATCAGAAAAGGCAAGCACTAAAGAACCTGTTTCCCTATAACCAAAATTCAACTCTTTATTAAGTACCTCAAACATTCTATTGCCCTTAACACAAAGTTCTGCCTTTAATGTCCCTGGTTCATCAGAATAACCAGCATGAACTATTCCACTATTAGCCTTTGAAGCTCCACTACTTACATCTTCTCCTTTTTCTAAGATACATATGCTTAACTTATATCTAGACAATTCTCTTCCTATTGCCGCGCCAACAACTCCTGCACCAATTATTGTCACATCATACATATCCATTCCTCCACTCACTTAGGTTATATTTTAAATATTTATTATCACTTACTTTTTATCTTTATATAATATATTTTATCATATTTTTCTTACAATGTAATCATTTTACTAATACAGTTATAAGTCATTTACCTTCAAGTTCATATAATATTGCTTTACAAATAGATAAACTAACCGCAAACTTGACTCATTCAGAAGGATATATTGTCGGTCCTGAGAGCACATTTAAATACTTTTTTAATGATTCTTAGCGAAGGACTTTATAAAAATCTTAGAACTTTAGATTGTCTGAGTGAAACGAGTTTTCTAAAGTTCTTAGGTTTTTATAAAGCCCGAGCTTTAGAATCATAAAGAGTATTTATAGTGTCGAAGAACTGACAATATATCCTGGCGGATAAGTCATGCTTTGGTTTTGTTTGTCTATGCTGAAATCTAGAAAGTCTTGGGTAAACCCAAGACTATTGAATACACTCCATTATTATTCTATTATACTTTTTATCATCACTTAACCTCAGCAAACTTTCAATAAAGTGTTTACTTCGACTTTTGGGTACAAGCTTTCTTTTTATTAATTTAATCATAACTAAACATGTATCATATTTTTTAACGTGTGTATGACCATCTTTAAACTTCTTGTGTGTATTATGAACTATATATCCATCTCCCGCCTTATAAATTTTAAAATCAGCATTTTGATATATTTGTGTACACACTATGCTCACCTCATAATCATAATATCAT
Organism: Clostridium sp. CS1-1; assembly: GCF_056135525.1. Classification (NCBI taxonomy): domain Bacteria; kingdom Bacillati; phylum Bacillota; class Clostridia; order Eubacteriales; family Clostridiaceae; genus Clostridium; species Clostridium sp. CS1-1. Next base: position 3,573,986 of record NZ_CM148680.1, read on the forward strand.
GCTGTTGTTACTAAAATATTATGAAAAATTCTGGATTATGACACTATAAAAATAAAAAAACCAGTACATACTTTTTTAGTATGTACTGGGACACTTTATTACTTACACTAATATTTAATTTTGCACAACTATATAACTAAAATTTTTACTTAACAGTAACAATATTCTTTTCACCGCGTTTAATTTGTTTTCCAGCTTGAACTGATACTGCTTCTCCTTCAGCTAAATTTGTAAATATAATAGGAGTAATAACTGATGGAACTTTTCCTTTTACTTCTGCTAAGTTTACTTTTAATATTGGCTGGCCTGCTTTAACCTTAGCACCTTGTTCTACCAATGCATCTAATCCTTCACCCTTTAGGTTTACTGTATCTATACCAAAGTGAATTAATATTTCTCTTCCATTATCTGCAGTAATTCCTATAGCATGTTTTGTTGGGAAAACAGTTGTTACTGTTCCATTTACAGGTGAAACAACTTCACCGTTTGCTGGTTCTATAGCAAATCCATCACCCATCATTTTTTGTGAGAAAACTTCATCTGGAACTTCTGATATAGGTAATATTTTACCATCAATTGGAGCAACAAATGTATTGTCATTTGCATTCGTATTTGTAACTGCTACTTCCTTAACTGCCGCCTTAGCTGCTACCGGAGTCTTGCCTGACATTATATCTTTTATCTGTGACTTTAATTGGTCTGATCTTCCACCAAATATAGCCTGAATGTTATTTCCTACTTCCATAACACCTGCTGCACCTAGTTTCTTAAGTTCAGCTTTGTTAACATTTTTAACATCATTTACACTTACACGAAGTCTAGTTATACATGCATCTAAGTTAGTTATGTTTTCTTTTCCTCCAAGAGCTTGAAGTATGGCATATGGAAGTTCTCCAGCTTCAACTGTGCCTGTTCCCACTTGCTCATCTGTATCATCTTCACGACCTGGAGTCTTAAGATCCCATTTTCTTATAGCAAATCTAAATCCAAAGTAATAAACTACTGCAAATGCTAATCCTACTGGTATTACTAACCACCATGTTGTACGGTTTGGTATAACTCCGAATAGCATATAGTCAATCAAACCACCTGAGAATGTCATACCTATTTTAACATTTAATAATTGCATTACCATAAACGAGAATCCTGCAAACACAGCATGGATTGCGAATAATGCTGGTGCAACGAATAAGAATGAGAACTCTATCGGTTCTGTTATACCAGTTAAGAATGAAGTTAACGCTGCTGATGCAAGTATACCTGCTGCTAATACTTTCTTTCCTGGTTTTGCTTCATGATACATTGCAAGTGCTGCTGCTGGTAATCCAAACATCATGAATGGGAATTTACCAACCATAAATGTACCTGCTGTAAATTGTGTACCACCGTTACTTAGAGCACCAAATTGAGTAAAGTCTTTTAATTGAGCCATGAATATTGTTTGGTCTCCTCTTACAATTTGACCAGTTGCTTTACTTGCATACTCTCCAAATTGATACCAGAAAGGATTATAGAATATGTGATGTAATCCAAATGGTATTAATGATCTTTCAATAACCCCAAATACAAATGCTGCCAATGTAGGATTTGCATCGATCATATTGTGTGAGAAGGCATTTAATCCGTATTGGATTGGTGGCCATACAAATACAAGTATAATTCCTAAGAATATAGCTGATACTGCTGTTATAATTGGAACGAATCTTTTTCCGGCAAAGAACCCTAAATATGAAGGTAATTCTATATTATAGAATTTCTTATAAAGCTGTGCTGCCACAACTCCCATTAAGATACCACCAAATACACCTGTCTGTAATGATGGAATACCTAAAACTGTTGCATAAGCTGGATTACCAGTTGCTAATACTTCTGGAGTAACTCCTGCTACTATTCCTAAAGTTTTGTTCATTATTAAGAAACCTACGATTGCTGCAAGTCCCGCAACACCTTCTCCACCAGCAAGTCCTACTGCAACACCCACTGCGAATAGTAATGCAAGATTACCGAATACAATATCTCCTGATTGTTCCATAACTTTAGCAAAAGCTTGGAAAGCATGATTATTCAAAAATGATGCATGGCTTAAAAAAGCTGGGTTTTGGAACATATTACCAAAGGCAAGCAAAATACCTGCAGCTGGTAATATTGCAACTGGAAGCATTAAAGCTTTACCTATTTGCTGTAACTTACCAAAAAGACTACTATTTTTTGACATATAATTAACTCCCTTCAATTCTGTTTAATATATTGAATTAGTCTGAATCATTTTGTGTTAAAATCTTAAATTAATCCATTGTTGTAGATTATTGTGTAGTAAATAACAAAAGGCATGAGCAAAGTAATTCAGTATAGATTCATACCTATTTCACTAGTAAAAATAGATATAATCTAACTATAAAATTACTTTTGCTCATGCCTGATCGAATCAGTAACACGCAAATCATATTATTTGTCAGACGTAACGCTTTACATTACACTGTCATTAAGTAACTTGTCCGACTGTTGTGATATCATTATAGCAAGGTTTTTTTATTTTATCAATAGTTTTTTTAAAATTTTTGCTATCTCTTAGCAACAGTAAAATTTTCATTTACTGATAATTTTGACTTAAATTATAAATAATCAGATGAAAGCTAACTTCCATCTGATTAAAACTTTGTTCTATAAATTAATTCATAAATAAGCTATACACTTATTTCTACTTCCCCACCAATTAAATTCTTATTTTTTTCTATAATAGGCTTTATGACTTCTTCTATGAAATCAATTACTTGGCCTGATGCTCTACCAATAAATTTATTAGGATCTATTAGTGATAATATTTCTGCTTCATCCATATTAAAGAACTTATCATTTACTATTCTTTCTATTAAATCATTTTCCTTTCCTTCAACTTTAACCATTCTTCCTGCTTCCATAGAATGTTGTCTTATTCTTTCGTGAAGTTCCTGTCTGTCTCCACCTCTTTTTACAGCACCCATTATAATATTCTCTGTTGCCATAAAAGGAAGTTCGCTCTTTACATGTGCTTCAATTACCTTAGGATACACTACCATATTGCTAGAAACGTTCATATATAGATTTAAAACTCCATCTAATGCAAGAAATGCCTCTGATACTGCTATTCTTTTGTTAGCAGAGTCATCCAATGTCCTCTCAAACCACTGAGTTGAAGCTGTTATAGCTGGATTTAATGAATTTACAATTATGTATCTAGCTAATGCTCCCATTCTTTCGGACCTCATAGGATTTCTCTTATATGCCATAGCTGATGATCCTATTTGATTTTTTTCAAATGGTTCTTCCATCTCCTTCATACTCTGAAGTAATCTTAAATCATTACTAAACTTGTAAGCACTCTGAGCAATCTCTGAAAGAGTATTTAGAATTATAGAATCTAATTTTCTTGGATATGTTTGACCAGTTACCATATATTCATTCTTAAATCCCATTTTTTCTGTAACCATTTTATCTAAAAGTTTAACTTTAGCTTCATCACCGTTAAATAGTTCCATAAAACTTGCTTGAGTACCGGTGGTTCCTTTTACCCCTCTGAATCTCATATGATCAATTACAAACTCTAAATTCTCTAAATCAAGACATAGGTCCTGCATCCATAGAGTAGCTCTTTTTCCAACTGTAGTAAGCTGTGCTGGTTGCAGATGAGTAAATCCTAGAGTAGGTAAATCTTTATGTTCTAGTGCAAACCTACACAGTGAATTTATTGTATTTATTAGCTTTTTCTTAATTATGATAAGAGCTTCCTTCATAACTATTAAATCAGTGTTATCTCCAACATAACAGCTTGTAGCCCCTAAATGTATTATTCCTTTAGCTTTTGGACATTGAATTCCATATGCATAGACATGGCTCATAACATCATGACGAACTTCCCTTTCTCTTTGCTCAGCTATTTCGTAATTTACATTATCCACATTAGCTTTAAGTTCTTCAATTTGCTCATCAGTGATATTCAAACCTAACTCTTTCTCACTCTCCGCAAGTGCTACCCATAACTTTCTCCATGTCTTAAACTTCATTTCCTCTGAAAATAAATAACTCATTTCCTTAGAAGCATATCTTGTATTTAGTGGTGTATTATATGTATCTCTCATGCTAAAGCACCTCCACACGTATGTAATATTTAATTATGTGTTTTTCATTCATATTATAACATATATTACAGCTATTTTATATACTTTATATTCGTTATTTTTATATTTTAATTATTCTTAATTTACCATTTAGCTTTAAAATTATTCTTGAATTTATAACTTAATTTATTTATGTACAACCTGTTCTATTTTATTGATAACTTAATATAATTTAGTAGAAGCAAATTTATAGGGTTTTGGAGGTATTATATGTACAAGTTCAAACTTATAGACAAGGTTTCTTTGATTCTAGTAATCATCGGAGCAATAAATTGGGGACTTATAGGTTTATTTAATCTTAACTTAGTAGGTGCTCTCTTCGGGGAACCTGCCAATTTAATTGGAAGAATAGTTTATATTCTAATAGGTGTGGCAGGAATGGACATGTTGTTATTTTTATTTAAGACAAGACAAAGTTTTAAGCAATAAATAAAAGGCTCAAATTATATGAGCCTTTTATTTATATTAATTTCAATTATTCTTCTATTGATTCTATTAATTTAGCAACTTCCTCTGCAGCTAGTGCTTCATCATCACCAGATGCAATAACTTTTACAGTTGCATTCTTTGTAACTCCTAGTGATAAAACACCTATTAAACTCTTTACGTTTGCTTTTTTCCCATCAAACTCAATGCTTATGTCTGACTTAAAAGAAGATGCCTTTTTCACTAATAAAGTTGCTGGTCTTGCATGTAATCCAGTTGCACTTTTTACTGTAACTTCTCTTGTAACCATTCTATTCACCCCTGCTTTTATTATAAATTTAATAATATTTAACAAACTTACCCTTTTTATTATAACATTTTTTTTATATGTTTCAATAACTGTTTTCGATTGAAAATGATTACATAATAATAATTTTTATATTTTACTCATTACTTTATGCAATCATTTGCATATTAGTACCTTATTATTATTAGCACAAGATGAAATTAATATTACTTTAATTGTCTAACAAAGCTTTCAATCCTATCCAACCCATTTTTTATATTTTCCTTTGATGTAGCATAAGATAGTCTAACATAGTTATCTGTTCCAAAACCTATACCAGGTATGACTGCTACTTTTTCCTTTTCTAATAACATATCTGAAAAACTTAAGGAATCATTTACGTTTACATCATCTAATTTTTTACCAAATAATCCTGATATATTAACCATTACGTAAAAAGCTCCTTCTGGAGTTATACAAGATACGCCTTCTATCTCATTAATTCTGTTTACCATATAGTCCCTTCTATTTTTAAATTCAGCAACCATTAAATCCATCTCTGAAGTGTCGCTCTTTAATGCTTGTACTGATGCATACTGTGCAATAGAATTAGGATTTGATGTAGTATGGCTTTGTATATTTGACATTAATTTTACTATAGTCTCACTAGCTGCAGCATATCCTATTCTCCATCCAGTCATAGAATAAGCTTTAGAAACACCGTTAATAACTATAGTTCTTTTATATGCATCTTCTGAAAGACTAGCAATACTTATGTGTTTAGTAGTTCCATATATTAGTTTTTCATATATTTCATCAGATAAAATTAATATATCCTTTTCTTTAGCGAAGTTTGCCAAAGCTTCAAGTTCCTCTTTTGTATAAACGGTACCAGTAGGATTGTTTGGGCTGTTTATAAGTATCATTTTTGTTTTGTCTGTAACGATTTTATTTAAATCCTCAATTGTATATTTAAAACCGTTTTCTTCTTTTGTCTGAGCAAATACAGGTACTCCGTCCGCAAGCTTAACAAGTTCAGGATAGCTAACCCAATATGGTACTGGAATAATAACTTCATCACCAGGGTTTAGAGTTGCCGCAAAAGCATTTGCTAGGCACTGTTTAGCTCCTGTTGATACTATAATTTGAGAGGCACTGTAATTTAGTTCATTATCTTTTTTAAATTTTTCTATAATAGCCTCCTTTAATTCCATAATTCCTGATGCAGGGGTATACTTTGTATATCCATCTTTTATAGCCTTTATAGCTGCTTCTTGAATAAGTTCAGGTGTATTAAAGTCTGGTTCCCCAGCTCCAAATCCTATTACATCGATTCCTTCTGATTTCATCTTTTTTGCTTTAGCAGTTATAGCCAATGTAATTGATGGTGCAATTTGCTCTGCTTTTTTTGAAAATATCATTTTATCTCCTCCATATCTCATATATTTTAGTTTTAAAACTCACTATGCAAGTATTATCTACCTGCATAGCACAAAAATTTATATGTTAGTGCTTCATTCATACCAATAGTACCTAAAGTATAATCACCATTTACAATACTACCATGTGAGTCACTTCCTCCAGTTATAATTAATGAATGCTTTTTAGCTAAATTATAGTAATCGTTTGTTCCTTTTGAGGAATGTGCTGGATGAAACACTTCTAAACCTCTTAGTCCATATACTTTTAAATCCTTTATTATTTTTTCTAAGATTATATTCTTATATATTTCTCCTGGGTGCGCTAGTACCGCCATTCCTTTTGCATCATTAATGAGCATTAAAGCATCTTTATAGTCAATTTTCCACCTATCTACATAAGCTGGCTTCCCTTTTATAAGATATCTTTGAAAAGCATCCTTAGTATTATTTGCATATCCTTTTTTCACAAGAAGCTTTGCTATATGTAATCGTCCAATAGACCCATCATAATCCTTTTTCGTTATATCTTCTATAGAAATATCTACGTTTATTTCATTTAATTTTTTTATAATCTTATCTACTCTCTCTCGTCTACTATTCTTAATATTATGGAGAGTTAACTTCAATTTCTCATTTTCTGTATCAATAAAGTAAGCTAATATATGGATTTCAATATCCTTGTACTGAGAACTTATTTCCACACCAGAAATAACCTTAATTTGACTGTTATGCAATGCTTTATTAGCTATATATTGAGAATCTACAGTATCATGGTCTGTTATTGAAATACACTTTATTCCTCTCTTTATCGATAGTTTAACTATCTCTTCTGGCGATAATTTTCCATCAGAGTAGTTAGAATGAATGTGTAAGTCTGCATATAGCATTTTATCACCCATTTCTAAATTCAACAGGCCCTATAAACAGAGTTCTTGGCATCAAATGGAGTTGCACTACAACTGATACTCAGAAATCGTTATCCAGGGACGTAGCCGCTCTTTACTTTCCTTTGAAAAAAGGGAGTATTAGAGCGAGTAGTCATAGGATAAAATTAAGGCTCTGTTAAAATTTTTATAGTAACACTATCTTAAATTTACTTTTTGTTAACTTCTTGCTACCAATATTACTCCAGCAATAATTAGAATTACTCCAAATACTCTCATAACCGAAATATTTTCTTTGAATAAAAAATATGAAAAAAACATAACCAGTATATATCCTATGCTAACCATAGGATATGCATAACTTAACTCTACCTTACTCAAAACCTTTATCCATAATAGAAAACTTACTCCATAAGATATAATTCCACACATTACTGGTATGTTTTTTAGTATACTTACTATACTAGTAATTAAGTATTTTCCCGCAAAGTTCAATTCAAGTGCAGATGCCCCATATTTAACAAGTACTTGTCCAATAGCACCTAAAAAAACTGAAACTAAAATTAATACTATCATGATCTCGACTCCTTATATCTCCACATTATAAGCTTTATAAATAGATAGAAACAGAATATCATTATAAATGTTTCTGGAAAGGCATATCTACCTTGCCCCTCCGTTATAAAGTATATAGAAGTAAACATAAAAAATACTACTACTGTATATAAATTAAACTTATTTAATAATTCTGTTCTATTAGTTATAATACCCTTTAATGTTAGTATACTATACAATAGTATATATATAATCCCCGGAATAAATATTAAATTTCTTATATTATTAGTCATTGAAAAAATTATTGATCTTGTATATTCGTTTAGTCCTGTCCCATAAGTACTATATAAAACATCATCACCTAATAAATAGGTATTGTATAGCCTCTTAAATCCTAAGACAATAAATTCTTTTGGATGACTTTTAATCCACTGTTTTGCTCCATTGCCGAGCATTTTATTTTTTTCTGTCATATTTGCTCTATTATATTCTTCTGTATTTACTATAGAGTTTTCTACATCACTAGCTGCCATCCATCTTCCAAGTCTATTTTGTGAGTTATTGTTTATATATAATACTATTCCTCCATTATTTGATACATATGTAAATTGACCCACAAGTTTTGTATTTCTATATATCCAAGGTGAAATTACTATTGCACTTAAAATAAATATAACTAAAGAGTTCTTAATAGCTTTTAAGAATCTTTTTTCTTTTAATATCTCTACTAAAAATATAGCAAAAGCAAATATTATAAAAAAAGGTTTTACCATTGTATTTAATCCAGTTAATATTCCTATCAAAATGTATTTATATTTAGCCTTACTAAAATAAGCATTTGTTATCAAAAGCAGTATAGTTGTAAATATTATCTCTGTAGCCAAAATACTATTATAAAATATGCTGCTAGGTATAAATACAAATAAAGTAAAAATAATTTTCTTATCTTTTTCTTTTACATCTATTTTATCTAATATAGATAAAAAACACAGATCGTTTGTAAGTGTAAGTATTAAGTTAAATATTTTAGCATTAACTATACTTGCACCAAACAGTTTAAATATGCCTCCAAGTACTATTGAATATCCCACCGACGTGTAGGTATCTCCCCAAGGTAGTCCATTTGCTATGTTAACAGCAAGATCATAATAGTACTGAAAGTCCGAAAAAGGTTTAGTATCTATAAAAATCACCCAAAGAATAGATGCAGTTAAACCTAGGGCTAATACAACCCTATAGAATACATCTCTTCTTAAACTCTCAATATTCATAAGTTAAAATCCTTTCTATCACATATACTATAGTTTAAAGTATATTATTACGAAGATTGATGTTACCCATAATAATACATTAATTAAAAAAGGTGTATCTTTTTTAAATACATCTTCTGGTTTTCCACCTACATTTTTTTTATCTACTAAATACTCATATCTAAAAATCCCATATAAAACAAAAGGTATAGTGAATATCATCGTTTTACTTTGTACAGAACTAAATGTATAAAGACAATATGCCATTAGTATACTTGGTGTTACAATAGTAAGCATTTTATCAATCATATGTACAGAATATTCTTCTAGTATTTTTCTATGTGACCCACTCTTATCTTTTAAAGTTATTATTTCACTCTTCCTCTTATTGAGAGCCAAAAACAATGAAAGTAATATAGTGCATAAGAGAAGCCAAGGTGACACTAAAACCCCTGTAGCAATACTTCCACTTTCCACTCTTAAAACAAAGCCAAAAGTTATTATCATAACATCTATAATTACAACATTTTTCAACCTAAAAGAGTAAAATATATTAATTATTATATAGGCGATCAGTATTACAGCAATTCTTATATTTATTATAACATATGAGAAGTACATTACGCCTAAAAACATAAAAATGCATAATCCTATTGCCATATTTTTAGATACCCGTCCACTTGGAAGGGGCCTTCTTTTTTTCTCTGGGTGACATCTATCTTTTTCTATATCTACGATATCATTCAATACATATACTGCTGATGATGTAAAACAAAATAACACAAATGTTAGAATATTTATACTTAATATATTTAAATTCAAAAGATTTCCTGAAAAAATTATGGCTGCAAATATAAAAAAGTTTTTAATCCATTGCTTTGGTCTCATTAGTTCAAATATTGCTTTAACGTCCATTGGTTTCCCCCTTATAATATTTACCACGTATTTCTTATCTGCTTTATTTCATATTAAATCGCACCTTTCTACATTTTAACACAGCCTAAGATATAGTCAATATCATTAACATATATAGTATATTATATATCTATGAATACCAATTAAATAGTTAAAGGGACTTGAGTTTAAATCAAGTCCCTTTATATTCACTCCTCTGCTTATCTGTTGAATACCCGCTCTAATATTTACCCACAGAATGAATAAAGAGCGGCTACGTCTATAGATAACGATTTCTAAGTGTCAAAGACACTTAGAAATCTATTAACAAGCATAATATTGAATTAAAACCTCGCATTATGCCAAGAATTCTGTTTATATGAAAAAGTATTATCTTGGTTGAACTATTAACTTTATAGCTGTTCTTTCTTCTCCATCTATTTGAATATCAGTGAATGCTGGTATACAAATTAAATCGATTCCACTAGGTGCAACGAAACCTCTAGCAATAGCTACAGCCTTAATTGCTTGATTTAAAGCACCTGCTCCTATAGCTTGTATCTCAGCTACTCCTCTTTCTCTTAAAACCCCTGCTAATGCTCCTGCTACTGAATTTGGACTTGATTTTGCTGAAACCTTTAATACTTCCATAATAAACCTCCCATATATTATACTAACATTATTAGTTATTATTACTAATTTATAGTATTCTACAAAAAATTGAAAATTCCTTTTAAATTCTGTAAATGTTCTATATTTTACAAAACTTAAAAGGAAATTTTTAGATTTCATTAACTATTCACTATTTTGCATATTCTATTGAACGGGTTTCCCTAATTACATTCACCTTTATTTGGCCAGGATACTCTAACTCGCTTTCGATTCTCTTAGCTATGTTCCTTGCCATTTCAACGGAACCTGCGTCATCAACTTCTTCTGGTTTTATCATAATTCTAAGTTCTCTTCCCGCTTGAATGGCATACGACTTCTCTACACCTTCACATGTATTTGCTATCTCTTCAAGTTTCTCTAATCGCTTAATATAAGCTTCTAAAGTTTCTCTTCTTGCACCAGGTCTTGCAGCTGAAATTGCATCTGCAGCCTGAACAAGCACAGCTTCTAAAGATTGAAATTCTACATCTCCATGATGAGCTGCAATTGCATTTACTACTATAGAAGATTCGCGATATTTCTTTGCGACCTCTGAACCTAGGATAGCGTGAGGCCCTTCCATTTCATGGTCTACAGCTTTACCTATATCATGAAGTAAACCTGCTCTTTTAGCTATAGTTGGATCCATCCCGAGTTCTGATGCCATAAGGCCAGCTAAATAAGCAACTTCAATAGAATGCTTTAACACATTCTGACCATAACTTGTTCTGTATTTTAGTCTTCCTAGTAACTTAATTAATTCTGGATGAAGACCATGTACAGCAGTTTCAAAGGTTGCCTGCTCTCCTTCTTCTTTGATATCATTTTCAACTTCTTTTTTAGCTTTTTCAACCATTTCTTCAATTCTTGCCGGGTGAATTCTTCCATCGATTATTAGTTTTTCTAACGCTATCCTTGCTACTTCTCTTCTTATTGGATCAAATCCTGAAAGAATTACAGCTTCTGGAGTATCATCTATTATTAAATCAACACCAGTTAGGGTTTCAAGAGTTCTTATATTTCTACCTTCCCTACCAATTATTCTTCCCTTCATTTCATCATTAGGCAGTGAAACAACATGCACTGTAGTCTCAGCTACATGATCTGCTGCACATCTCTGAATTGCATAGGTAACGACTTCTCTAGCTCTCTTATCAGCTTCCTCTTTAGCCTTTGCCTCTACTTCCTTTATCATTATAGCAGCATCGTGTTTTATTTCCTTATTGATTTCTTCCAATAAAATTTGTTTTGCTTCTTCAGACGTTAAGCCTGATAATCTCTGAAGTTCTTCTCTTTGCTTTCCATATAGTTCTTCTACACTTGCTTGTAATTCATCGATTTCTTGTTGCTTTTTATTAATGTTTTCTTCCTTCTTTTCAAGCGCATCGCCCTTCTTATCGAGCAATTCTTCCCTTTGTATTAATCTTCTTTCTAGTCTCTGAAGCTCATTTCTTCTATCTCTTGACTCTCTTTCTAAATCAGTTCTTAATCTGTGAACCTCTTCTTTGGCTTCAATAATAGCTTCTTTCTTCTTAGACTCAGCGTGTTTCTCAGCCTCTTCTTTTAATCTATTAGACTCTTCAAGAGCCTGTGATTTTATAGCATTGGCTTTGTTCTTTGTTGTATTAAACTGAATAAATAAACCAATTGCTATTATTATACCAACAATAATTTCGTATATAATAGGTTCCACATGAACACCTCCTTCGCTTTTTTTTATCTATTTTTTATTTAATATACAAGCATAGAAAAGGTGCCATATCTATTCAATCGGTAATTTTAAATTCATGATAAACCAGAATTTGTCTTAATTTTATATTATAATTCAATTATTGTCAAGTTCATATAATTTTTATTCCTTATATTATGATTATATTTTTACCATTTCCTGCGCTATATCTAAATCATACTTTGCTAATTCCTGCAAAATAAAAGAATCGCAAGCTTTAACAACCTGCGACTCCATAATTAATTATTCGGCATCCACGCTTGCTTTTTCTTTAGCCATTGTTTTAGTATCTACTTGAGGTTTAATTGTTGGCAGTTCATGTTTTTCTCTTATTTTATTTTCTATTTCATAAAGAACATTTGGATTTTCTTTCAGGAACTGCTTAGCATTTTCCCTTCCCTGTCCAAGTCTTGTGTCATTATATGCGAACCATGCACCACTTTTTTGAACTAATTCTTCTTTTACGCCTACATCAACTACATTTCCCTCTCTTGATATCCCTTGATTATACATTATATCAAATTCTGCTTGTTTAAAAGGTGGGGCAACTTTATTCTTAGTAACCTTTACCCTCGTTCTGTTACCTACAACTGAATCACCTTGTTTTATAGAATCAATTCTTCTAATATCCATTCTCACTGAAGCATAAAACTTTAAAGCTCTTCCACCAGGCGTTGTTTCTGGATTACCAAACATAACTCCAACTTTTTCTCTTAACTGATTTATAAATACTGTTACACACTTTGATTTATTTATGGCACCTGTAAGTTTCCTTAGCGCTTGAGACATAAGTCTTGCCTGTAACCCTACATGAGAGTCACCCATTTCTCCTTCTATTTCTGCTTTTGGCACTAAAGCAGCAACTGAGTCTACTACTATTATATCAACTGCACCAGATCTAACCAATGCTTCTACGATTTCTAAAGCTTGCTCTCCTGTATCTGGTTGAGATACGATTAACTCATCTATATCTACCCCTAAGTTCTTAGCATATACAGGATCAAGTGCATGTTCTGCATCAACATATGCTGCAATTCCACCAGATTTTTGAGCCTCTGCAACTATATGTAGCGCTACAGTAGTTTTTCCTGAAGACTCTGGTCCAAATATTTCTATTATTCTTCCTTTTGGAACTCCCCCAATACCTAATGCTATATCTAAATCAAGACATCCTGTAGATACTGCTTCTACACTTAGTCCGCTTTGTTCTCCAAGTTTCATTACAGAACCTTTACCAAATTGCTTCTCTATCTGTCCCATAGCAGCCTCTAAAGCTTTTAACTTTTCAGCGTTAATATTCCCCACTGGGATCACTTCCTTTCCATCTTAGAACGTTTGTTCTAAATTAATTATATACTATATTAGTTTCTCGGTCAACAGTAATATAAACAGAATTCTTGGCTTAAACTCCATCTGAAGCTTAGAAGTCGTTATCCAGGGACTTAGCCGCTCTTTACTCCCAATTAAATAAAAGTAGAGAACTCAAATCTTCGATTTTGTGTGAATCACTTTCACAGAGTGCGTGAGGTATTAGAGCGGATAGTAATCGGATAAATTGAAAGTGCATATAAACTGTGATTTTAACTAGATGGTTATCTTAATTATAACCTAACTTAGCAATACTTTCTCAAATATTCTTAAAAATTTATACTTATCTGTTATCTTAATTATAGACAAACTTTCTTAATTTTAATCTGATGATAAAAACTAATTGAGAATTGAAGGCTTTCAATTCTCAATCATTATACTTACCTATCTGATTTCATTACTTCTCTATTCTTTGCAAAATAATCTAAACCAGAAATTATTGTAATAGTCACAGCAGCCGCCATTGCAATATTTGTAGTTAAATTTAAAAATTTATGAGGATAGGTAATATATTTTTTAATAATCCCGAGAGATACATGATTATAATTTAAGTTTACCAATGCTAGTATAATAGCAGTTATCTGTGTTACAGTTTTGGCTTTTCCCCAGGCACTAGCTGCAATCACTATACCTTCGGCAGCAGCCACTGACCTAAGACCAGTTACAGCAAATTCTCTAGCAATTATTATCATAGCTGCCCAAGCAGGTATAATATGAAATTCTACTAAAGAAATTAAAGCAGCTGTAACCAATAACTTATCTGCTAATGGATCCATGAATTTACCAAATCTAGTTATTTGATTTCTACTTCTTGCTATATATCCATCTAACGTATCTGTTATAGATGCTATTATGAATATAGCAATAGCTATAGGTTTTCCATAAGGTATATCTCTTATTGTAATGAATATTAAAAATACTGGAACTAATACAATTCTTAGTAATGTAAGCTTATTCGCAAGATTCATCACATACAACTCCCATTAAATCATATTCAAAGCTTTCTGTAATTTTTATATTTACCATAGTTCCTTTTTGTAATTTATCCTCAGATTTAAAATAAATTAACCCATCTATTTCTGGAGCCATCTCATAACTTCTTCCATACCAGGATTCCTTTTCTTTTCCTTCAACAATCACTTTATAAGTTTTACCTATCTTATTATTATTAACTTCTTTTGAAACCTTCTGTTGAAGTAACATTAATTCTTCTTCTCTTTTTTTCTTTGTTTCTTCATCAACTTGATTTTCCATCATAGCTGCAGGAGTTCCTTCTTCTTGTGAATATCTGAACACTCCTAGGTTATCAAGCTTAGTTTCTCTTATAAAATCCTTTAACTCCTCAAAGTTACTATCAGTTTCTCCCGGAAAACCTACAATGATAGATGTTCTTATTACTATACCTTTTACTCTGTCTCTTAATTTGTTTATGTTGTTTAGTATTTCTTCTTTTCTTCCTCTTCTTCCCATAAGCTTTATTATATCATCACTTATATGCTGAATTGGAATATCTAAATACTTACATATTTTATCATTGCTTGCAATCTCATCTATTAGCTCATCTGTAATTTCTTCGGGATAACAATATAATATTCTTATCCATTCAATACCTTCTATTTTAGAAATCTCACGAGCAAGATCAGGAAGCATTTTTTTGCCATAAATATCAATACCATATCTTGTGGTGTCTTGAGCAACAAGTATAACCTCTTTAACACCTTGCTCAGCTAGACTCCTAGCCTCTTCTAGTACACTGTCCATCTGTCTGCTTCTGTATTTCCCTCTAATTTTAGGAATTATACAATAAGTGCAGAAATTATCACATCCTTCAGCAATTCTTAAATAAGCTGTAGCTGTTTGTGTAGTCAAAATTCTCTTACCTTCATTTATAGTTGAGTCACTATAATTAAAACTATAAACTTTATTTTCCTTACCTCTTATACATCTATCAATGCTCTCATTTAGCTTATTATAATCATTAACTCCAAGCATTATATCTGCTTCTGGAAGTAATTCAGTAAGTTCTTTACCATATCTTTGCGTTAAGCATCCAGTTACAACAAGAAGTTTACAATTATACTTATTCTTATACTCCGCCATTTCAAGTATAGTTTCTATAGACTCCTGTTTTGATGATTCTATAAAACCGCATGTATTTACTATTATTACATCCGCTTCTCTTGGATCATTCACTATAACATTCTCTGCATTTATTTTACTTAGAATTATCTCTGAATCTATTCTATTCTTATCACATCCTAAGCTGATAAGTCCAATTTTTAATTTTTCCACCTTAGTTCCTCCTGTTTATGTAATGTTGTTTAAGTAAACTCATATTTTATTTTAAATCTACTTTTTATATTTTACAAGTTAAAATTTTATTACTACATTTGAAATAGACCAAATTATTCTGTTGACAAATTATTTTTAGAGATACCTAAAACTCTTCTCTTTTAGCTAATACTTGTCTTGGCTTACTTCCATCCCTTCCAGATATTATTCCACGTTCCTCCATCTGCTCAATTATTCTAGCAGCTCTATTGTAACCAATTCTAAGTCTTCTCTGAAGTAATGACGTAGAAGCCTGTCCGACATCTATTACAATCCTAGTAGCTTCCTCTAATAAATCATCGCTATCAGAATCATTAGAGTTTGAATCCGTATCAATTTGCTGTATTATATGATTCTCATAGCTAGGTGCGCCTTGTTGGTCCTTAATAAAATTCACTACATTTTCAACTTCACTTTCCGAAATAAATGCTCCTTGAATTCTTATCGGCTTTGCCTCACCTACTGGATAGAAAAGCATATCTCCTTTTCCTAGAAGCTTTTCCGCTCCCGCTGTATCAAGTATGGTCCTAGAGTCAATCTGACTGGATACTGCAAAAGATATTCTAGAAGGTATGTTTGCTTTGATAACTCCTGTAATAACATCTACAGATGGTCTCTGCGTAGCAATGACTAGATGCATTCCAGCTGCTCTTGCCATCTGAGCTAAACGGCCTATGTAATCTTCAATATCATTTGGACACACCATCATTAAATCTGCAAGTTCATCAATAATTATTACAACGAAAGGAAGCTTGTTTTCGACTCTTCCCTTATGAACTAGGTCATTATAACCTTCGATATTTCTAACACCATTGTCAGCAAATAGCTTATATCTTCTTGTCATTTCCTGAACAGCCCAATTTAAAGCTCCTGCAGCTTTCTTAGGATCAGTAACTACAGGTATTAATAGATGTGGAATTCCATTATAAACACTTAACTCAACTACCTTAGGGTCTATCATTAACAGTTTAACATTATCCGGTGAATACTTATACAGTAAACTTATAATAAGGGTATTTATACATACACTTTTACCAGAACCAGTAGCCCCCGCTATAAGCATATGCGGCATCTTTGAAAGATCTGAAGCGACACAATTACCACCTATATCTTTTCCCAGGCAATATGCTAAATTTTTATTCGAATTAGTAAATTCTACTGACTCTACTACCTCTCTTAAGTACACTGCAGTAAGTTCCTTATTAGGTACCTCTATTCCTATGGCAGACTTTCCTGGTATTGGAGCTTCTATTCTTACACCAGAAGCTGCTAGACCTAGAGCTATATCATCAGATAAATTTACAATTTTACTTACCTTAACTCCTGGATTGGGTTGCAATTCAAATCTTGTAACTGAAGGGCCTTTGCTCACTTGGATAACTTTAGCTTCTACTCCAAAACTACTTAATGTTTCCTCCAACTTATTTGCATTATTTATTAACTCTTTTTTGTCCTCTCTATTCAATTTAGATTGAATGTTGGGCTTTAATAGGTCTACAGGAGGAAAATTGTATTCTAATTTTGGAATATTAACTGTACCAGTCATCTGTTTTGCTAATTCCTCTTTTATAGAATTATCTTCTAATTTATCTGATGCATATTCAACCTCCGTGTTATTTTTTATGTTTTCACTACTCATTTTAACATTATCATTTTTATCTGATAAATTTGCATCATCTTTTTTGTCTGCTGATTTCATAAAATCTAGTATCTTAATTCTGTTATTTATATTTTTAATAAAGCTTTCCTTTTCTCCTCCTTGTGTAACATCTGTAGCCTTTACATCATCCTTATCTTGAATTAGTACTTCATCATCTTGAGATCTACTCTCCATTAATGTCAATTTGATTGTATGTAATATATCATATATGGTAACCCTACTCATCAGGATAAAGGATATTATATATACTGATAAAAAGATCACGTAACAACCGACGTTTCCGAATAACTTAAATAATGGCACATCAATTAGAAAACTAATAATTCCCCCGTGCATCATGGTATCTGACTCATACAATTTTCTAATTCCAAAGGTTACATCATCATTTATGTAATAGTTGGATAGTATAACCATTTGAAAAAATAAAAGAGTGTTTACTAGGAAAAGTATGATTCCATAAAACTTTCTACTAAAATTTATTTTATTCTTTTTTGCTATTGAACAAAAACCCACAAAAATTATTAAGGCAGGAAAAACAAACGCACCTATCCCCATAATAGCTATTAACAATCTTCTAATAATTTTTCCAACAATTCCTGAAGATGCTGATGAAAAAACACTAATTATCATTAGTACTCCTATGGTAACCAGTAAAATTCCTTTAATATCACTATTTAGTTCATATTTCTCTGTTTTTTTAGTCATGTCAAATATCACCTCCGATAGTAAAACAATTAGGTGCTAATTAGTTTTACCTATTACTATTTCTACACAATATAAACATTTCCTTTTATATTTAAGTATAAATAGAAATTACCATAGGAAATATCCTATGGCTGTTGTACCTTCTTATGTTCTTTTATAAGCTCCTCTAGTTTCTTTAAAGCATCGCTTATCCCACCCACTTGATCAATCAACCCTTCATCTACTGCTTGTTTTCCTATTAGAATAGTTCCCATATCATTTAAAAGTTCATCGGTTTGAAGCATTAGGTTTTTCAGTCTACTCCTATCTATTTTAGAAGTTCTCACTACAAAATCATTTATTCTCTCTTGCATTTTATTAAAATACTCAAAAGTTTGTGGAACTCCTATAACAAGACCAGTCATTCTGATAGGATGAACAATCATAGTAGCCGTAGGTGATATAAAGGAGTAATCTGCTGAAGTAGCAAGTGGAACTCCTATTGAATGTCCTCCGCCTATAACTAAGGAAACAGTAGGCTTACTTAAGCTTCCTATCATTTCAGATATAGCAAGCCCTGCCTCCACATCTCCACCTACTGTATTAAGTATAGAAAGCACCCCCTCAACGCTAGGGTCATTTTCTATCGCAATCAAATGTGGTATAACATGTTCGTATTTAGTGGTTTTGGTTTGAGGTGGCAAGACCCCATGTCCTTCAATCTGGCCAATAATAGGTAGTATCTGAATCCTATCTCTACCTTTGGGAATATTGGGAACTCCCAATTCTTTTATATTCTGTAGCTCTTTATTATCTTTTAGATCTACATCTTCCTTGTTTTCCTTAACCTCTTTATTCTCTTTTTCATCTGACATATAGTAATCCCCTCCTTGCATAGTTCTATTTTGTGCATCAAAGGGGATTCATATACATCTTAATTTTATTCTCCGCCTAATTTAAATTCTCTGTGAAGCGAATTAATTGCTTTTTCTGTATTCTTACTTTCTACTAGACACCATATGGTAGTATGTGAGTCTGCTGTTTGAAGGACATCAATATTTTCTCGTGCTAATGTCTTTAATATCTTTGCCATAACTCCTGGAATACCTCTCATTCCAGCTCCAATCAGTGAAATCTTAGTGCATTGCTCTATATAAGAATATTGTAACCCCAAATTCTTCATTATTATTTTCAGGTTGTCCATATCCTTTTCGTCAATAGTAAATATCTTTTGTTTAGTAAATACATTTATTAGATCTAAGCTTATTGATTTATTGGCTAATTCGTCAAATAATACCCAATAGTTCTCATTACTTATATTGTTATCACACTGAACTGTAATTTGTACCCTCTTATCCATAGATGTTATTCCATCTATAACGCTATTAGAATTTTGAGTTGCTCTATTACTTATAACCGTTCCTTTACAATCATTCATAGTATTCTTAATAACAACCGGGATATTGCCTTTCATAGCTATTTCCACTGCACGAGGATGTATTACCTTTGCACCTTGATCTGCAAATTGAAAAACCTCGTTATAACTAATTTCCTCGATTAAGGATGCATCTGAAACTATTCTTGGGTCTGCTGTCATAATTCCATCTACATCTGTGTAAATTTGAACTTCCCCAGCCTGAAGTGCTACTCCAAGAAGAGATGCCGTAGTATCGCTTCCACCTCTTCCTATAGTAGTTACGAAGCCCTTTTCACTTACCCCTTGAAAACCAGCAACAACAGGAATCTTCCCATCTTTTAATATACTTAATAAATTTTCAGTATCAACTCTTAAAATAGATGCATTATTATAATTATCATCTGTTATTACGCCCGCTTGTCCTCCTGTCATAGGTACTGCTTGTAAATTATTTTTAGCTAGCTCATCACTCACTACTACCGTACTTATAATTTCACCACAACTCATAAGCAGGTCTACACCTAATGTATTTTTCTTTCTAAATTCATCACTTATTAAAGAAAGAAGGGTATCTGTTGCGTATGGCTGCCCTTTTCTTCCCATAGCTGATACTACCACTACGGTTGAAAAGCCTTCCTCTACTGCTTTAATTATTTTATTAACTACTTGTGCTCTTCTTTCATGGGTGGATACAGAAGTTCCTCCAAACTTTTGTACTAAAATCTTCATTGTTTACCCTCCATCAAATTCTCTAATATTAGTATATTAAAGAGATCCGTAATTTGTTAACGAGATCTCTTAAGCATTTTTTCTTCTGCATCAAATATTATAGTTTTTGAACCAATTTTTTTTACATATTCCCAAGGTACCTCAACAAACTCACTTTTAGAAAATAGTCCAAATTTAGATTTATTATCATTTAAAACCAATAGTTTTAAATTTCCATCCTCATCAATAACTATGTCGTTATTACCTAAGCAATTAAATTTGTCTCCGTCATTAACATTAATTATTTCATACTTTTCCATATCACTATATAATTTTATATTTTCCCCCACTACTAAATACCTCCTTAAATATTATGTATCTTTTACTTTACATACTATGAATAATATTAAGGAGTTATTCCCAGCTCAATTATATAGACTCGCTTTTCCTACTTTCAAAAGCTATCGTTTCTTTTTCAAGAATGTTATTTAAAATATCTATGTCAACATTCTCACCTACAAAAGCTGAGTTTATTATACCATGTGCAAAAGTTTTTTGCATAACTTCATCTAATTTAGTTCTATCTATTCTATTTATTTTTTCTATTAAATCACTAGGTGTATTTATTCTATCCAAGAATAATACAGACTTACCATTATTGAACATTCTACTACTAGTACTCTCTAATCCTAAGAGATAACTTCCTTTTAATTGTTCTTTTGCCTTTATAAGCTTTTCATTACTTATGCCATTTTTCACAAACTTATTAATTTCTTCTTTTATCATAGTAAGAGCATCTGCTGAATATTTTGAATTAAGCCCTGTATATATACTTATTACACCTGTGTTTACAAAAGCAGAAATATAGGAGTAAATTGAGTAACATAAACCTTTTTCTTCTCTAATTTTTTGAAAAAGTATAGATGATGCTCCTCCGCCAAATACATTACTTAAAAGCAATAAAGTATACAAATCTTCATTTCCTGTCTCTATACCTGGTAGCGCAAGGCTCATATGAAGCTGTTCAATACTCTTTTTCTTAAATAAATTATTTCTTAAAATCTCTGGTTTAGAATACTCTGTTAACCTTTTGTTACTGCTATTCCAATTGCCAAAATATTTTTGTACAATTTTTTCAATGTTTTGAGAATCGAATTTCCCAGAGATAGATATAACCGAATTTTCTGGTATATAATAGTTAGCAATATACTCCAAAATCTGATTTCTAGTAAAGGATCTTACTGTTTCCTCTGTTCCTAGTATTGGTAATGATATAGAGTTTTCTCCCCAAATAGCTGCACTATGAAGATCGGATAGAACATCTTCAGGTGAGTCTTCACTCATATTTATTTCTTCAATTATTACACCTTTTTCCTTCTCTATATCCTCTTGTAAAAATTTACTATTGAATAACATATCTGAAATTACATCTAGAGAAAGTTCTAAGTAAGAATCCAAAGCTCTTATATAAAAGCATGTAGCCTCTTTTCCTGTAAAAGCGTTTATTTGGCCACCTACATCTTCTATACACTCTGCTATTTGGAGTGCAGTTCTATCGTTTGTACCTTTAAAAAACATATGTTCAATAAAATGAGATATTCCATTATTTATTTTATCTTCATTTCTCGAACCATTTTTCACCCATAATCCTACACTAACTGAATTAACATAATCTATATTCTCCACAACTACTCTTAGTCCATTGTCTAGTTTAAATAAATTATACATCAGTGCCTCCTCAGGAATTTATATTTTTTCCGATAACTCCCCGCCTTAATGTGCACACATTATTCAAAGTGTGAACAAAGAGCGGCTATGTTCCTAGATTCGTTCAGATAATAATCGGATACATCTCTCACTTCTTCCGATTATTACTTTCACTTCATAAGTATATACTATTCCCCACTATAATATACAAAAATAAAAAGGCATCATAATGCCCTTCTATTTTTTACTCTTCTGTTGTCTCTTTCTCTTCTGAATCCTTTATAGCATCTTTTCTAGAAAGGTTAACTCTACCTTGATTATCTATTTCTGTTACCTTAACTAGTATTTCGTCTCCAACAGAAACTATATCTTCTACTTTATTTACTCTAGCAAAGTCAAGTTTTGATATATGAACCAATCCTTCTTTACCTGGAAGTATTTCTACAAAAGCACCAAAAGTGGTTATTTTAGTAACTTTTCCAAGATATATTTCTCCTGCTTTTACTTCTCTAGTTAGGTCATCTATAATCTTTAATGCTCTCTTAGCACATACGCTATCATCAGACATTACGAATATCTTTCCATCTTCCTTTATATCGATTTTAACACCAGTTTCAGCTATTATTTTATTAATAACCTTTCCACCAGGTCCTATTACGTCTCTAATTTTATCTGGATCAATACTCATTGTATAAGTTTTTGGTGCATATTTTGATAAATCCTCTCTTGGCTCTGAAATACATTCATTCATTTTTTCTAAAATGTGCATTCTAGCCCTTTTTGCACCATCTAAAGATTTTCTAATACAATCATTAGATAAACCTTTAATTTTTGTATCAAACTGAATAGCAGTAATTCCAACCTCTGTTCCAGCAACTTTGAAGTCCATATCGCCAAAGAAGTCTTCAATACCTTGTATATCTGTTATTACTTCTTCCTTAGATAAATCATCACTAGTAATAAGTCCCATTGCTATTCCTGCTGCAGGTCTCTTTATAGGAACTCCTGCATCTAATAATGCTAAAGTACTTGCACATACACTTGCTTGAGAAGTCGAACCATTTGAACTTAACACTTCTGACACAAGTCTAACTGTATATGGGAATTCATCTTCGTTTGGAATTAGCGGTTCCAACGCTTTTTCTGCTAAAGCACCATGACCAATTTCTCTTCTTCCTGGTCCTCTTAAAGGTCTTACTTCTCCTACACTATATGATGGGAAGTTATAATGATGCATATATCTTTTAAATTCCTCTGAACCAAGGCCATCTAAAATTTGAACATCCCCTAAAGCACCTAAAGTCGCTACAGTCATTACTTGAGTTAATCCTCTTGTAAATAGTCCTGTACCATGTGTCCTTGGAAGTAATGCTACATCACAGCTAATAGGTCTTACTTCATCAAAAGCTCTTCCATCTGGTCTTCTATGCTCATTTAAAAGCATATTCCTTACAACTTCTTTTTGGATTGTATATACGATATCTGCGATATCTGCACCATTATCTGGATACTTTTCACTGAACAGTTCACTAATTCTTTTCTTTACAGTGTTCATCGCTTCATTTCTTTGATCTTTATCTGTTATGTACATAGCATCTTTAATTATATTAAATGCAAATTCTCTAACATCTTTTTCAATAGTCTCATCTACTTTATATAATTCAACTACTTGTTTTTCTTTACCAAGCTTTGACATAACCTCTTCTTGGAATGCTACTATCTTCTTACATTCCTCAAGACCAAACATAATGCCATCATACATTACGTCCTCTGGTATTTCCTGTCCACCCGCTTCTACCATCATAACTCTTTCCTTAGTTGCACATACAGTTAAATTTAGAGAACTTTTTTCCCTTTCCTCTAAAGTTGGATTTATAATAAATTTATTATCTATTAATCCAACTGATACAGCTGCAACTGGTTTTTCAAAAGGTATGCTAGATAAACATAAAGCTAATGATGCTCCATTTATAGCCAATATATCTGGGGCATTGTCTTGTTCTACTGACATTACAGTACACACCACTTGAACATCGTTTCTATATCCCTTGGGAAATAATGGTCTTATAGGTCTATCAATCGCTCTCGCATTCAAAACTGACCTTTCAGAAGGCTTACCCTCTCTTTTTATAAAACCACCAGGAATCTTACCTACAGCATATAATCTCTCTTCATACTCTATACTTAAAGGGAAGAAATCAACCCCGTCTCTTGGCTTATCTGAAGCATTTGCATTAATAAGAATTACCGTATCACCATAGCTTACAAGTAATGCACAATTTGAAAGCATTCCCACTTTACCATATTCAACTTTGAAAGTTCTTCCAGCTATAGTAGTTTCCATTACTTTACTCATAAATTAACCTCCTTTCACAGGTTACAATATTATTATCAATATTTATCAATATTATTATACAATTTAAATTAATAATTTTTAATATATTTTTGGATTTTATACCATTAAAATTGAATTTTATACCAGTGATTTTTTTTAAAATAATAGAGCGGTTTTCGCCGCTCTAAAATTATTTTCTTAAATTTAACTGTTGGATAATAGCACGATATCTTTCAATATCTTGAGCCATTAGGTAGTTTAGAAGACCTCTTCTCTTACCAACCATCATTAAAAGACCTCTTCTTGAGTGGTGGTCTTTCTTATGCATCTTTAAATGATCATTTAGATGATTGATTCTTTCAGTAAGTAGTGCTATTTGCACTTCTGGAGAACCAGTATCTCCTTCATGTCTTGCGTATTTTTTCATTAATTCTTCTTTCATTGCCTTTTCCATTAATCGACACCTCCAATTGTAAAATCCCCTTTATCCCAAGAAAACCGTCGGCATGTCGGATTTCTTAGCATAAGGATCACGAATGTAATTATAGCAAATAAAAATAAAATTGTAAATTAAATTTTAAAAATTAATTTCTAACTTTTGTTTCATTGCATATTTTTTATCTTTCTTTAATTGTTCTGCTAATTCAAGTAAAGAATTGAACTTTTTCTCATCTCTCATTCTTTCTATAAAATAAACTTTTATATTTTCTCCATATACATCTTTATCAAAATCCAATATGTGAGTTTCAATACTTAGTTTATTGTCTTCTGTTGTCGGATTATATCCTACATCTGTAATTCCTTTAAATATATTGTCCTTGTACTCAACTGCAGTATAGTAAACCCCACCTCTTGGTAAAATAAATCTTTTATCATAATCTAAGTTGACTGTAGGAAATCCGAGTGTCCTACCAAGCTGCTTTCCTTTTATAACAGTTCCCTGCATCATAAAAGGTCTAGTGAGAAGCTTGTTAACCTTCTTTATATCACCTTCATCAGCAATTATACTCCTAATATAAGAACTGCTTACTATCTGATCTCTATATTTTACTGGTTCAATTACATGTAGGGTAAATCCATACTCATTGCTCATCTTCTTTAGCAATTCAACATCCCCATGATTTTTATATCCAAATCTGTAATTAAAACCAACTATTAACCCCTTAGCACCATAGCATCTTACAAGATTGATGACAAAATCCTCAGGAGACATCCTCATAAATTCTTTATTAAAGTCCACCATATTTATTATGTCCACACCTAAGTTTTTTAATACATCAACTTTGGAATTATTATCCATGATGAGTTTAGGTGCTAGTTCTGGATTTATTGTCATTAATGGATGGTTTTTAAATGTAAAAATCATACTCTTTGCTTTGTACTTTTCTGCTAGTTTAACGGTTTTACTAATTAAACCTATATGTCCTATATGTAGCCCATCAAAACTTCCTAGAGCAATATAGGTATTCTCTTTAAAACTTTTTTCAAAGCTATCTTCTATTATAACCATATTAACTACCTCTGAATCAATAATTTTTCCATTTTAAATCCAAGGTTATTTCTCATTCCAATTCCAATAAATTCATTATCTCTTACATAAACTCTATATAATTTATTCATTTCAACCTTATTTAATAGATGAGGATTTTTAATTACTACTCCATTAAATATCAATTTTTCGTAATGACTTTCTATTAATAGTTTAGGATAGCTTTCTAATGATTTATCCATTGGAATTAGATATTCATGAATGTTATCAATATTTAAATCTTCAAGTTTTATCGAACTAGAAATATTAAAACTTCCTGTTTGAACTCTCTGAAGATTCCACATCGTTCCACCGCATTTAAGTTTTTCTCCAATATCATAGCAAAGACTTCTAATATAAGTCCCCTTAGAACATTTAACTAAAAAACTTGCATTAGGTAAATCTATATTTAATATATTTATATCATATATATTAATTTTTCTAGATTTTCTTTCAACCTCTATACCCTTCCGTGCTAGAGAATATAACCTCTCTCCATTTACCTTTAAAGCAGAGTACATAGGTGGAACTTGATCTATTTCTCCTATAAAACTTAAAATTGCATTTCTTACTTCTTCATCTGTTAAATTAACTTCTGCAGTTTCAAGTATTTTTCCTTCTCTATCATATGTATCAGTTTTAATGCCAAGTCTTAGTTCGACTTTGTAAACTTTGTAGTCATTCATTATATAGTCTACAAGCTTAGTTGCACGTCCAATACATATTGGTAGTACTCCCGAAGCCTCAGGATCAAGAGTACCAGTATGCCCTACCTTCCCGGTTTTCGCTACACTTTTTACTTTTCTTACAACATCAAAAGATGACATCCCTGTAGGTTTGTTAATATTTAGTATTCCATCCATATACATCAACTCTTCTTCTAATATTTTGCTCTACTACTAAAGAGCTTTCTTTAATTCTTCTACTACTAAGCTTTTAACTTCATCTATAGTTTTATTCTCAATTGCAAATCCTGCTGCTCTGATATGGCCACCCCCACCAAATCTTTCAGCAATTTCTCTTACATCTACCTTAGACTTAGATCTTAAACTAACTTTTACAACATTGTCTTTTTCTTTTATAATTGCCGAAGTTTCTACAGTATCTATTTGCATACCAATATTTACAATGTCACCTGAATCAGTATTTTCGTCTATGCCAATTTCAGAAAGCATTTCTTTGGTAACAGTAATTACACATATTTTCTCATCAAAAAGTTCAAGATTGTCAATAGCTTTTCCATAGAGTTTTATTGTCTCAAGTTTCTTATTATCAAAGACAATCCTATGAATCTCACTAAAATCAATTCCAGTGTTAATTAAATCTCCAGCTATAGCATGACTAACTGAAGTAGTACTTGAGTATTTGAAAGAACCGTTGTCTGTTATTAAAGATGTATAAAGACATTTAGCCATGTCTTTATCTATTTCTATTCCCATGATGCGCAGCATCTGGTAAACAGTCTCTGACATGGCGGATGCATTGGTATCTACGTAATTTAAATCTCCATACAACTCATTAGTTACATGGTGATCAATATTTATTAAAGTATAATCTTTATTATCAAAATCTAAATCTGCATTTATTCTCTTTACATCTCCACAGTCTAGAACTATTACACATTCTGTATCCGGAATTACTTTGAAATTTTCACCGTTTATTAGTTGAGAACAAGGCAAAAACTTGAAACTCTCAGGAATTTCTTCTTTGGAAAGTATGTAAACTTCCTTACCTTTTTTGCTAAGTCCCTGCATTAAAGCTAAAGAAGTTCCTAATGAATCACCGTCAGGTGATGTATGGAAAGTAATAGCAATTCTATTACTTTCCTTTATTTTCTTTAAAATATTATTCATTATCATGATGCTCTTTCTCCTTAATTTGGTGTAAAAGCGCATCTATGTGCATACCTTGTTCTATACTATTATCCAATTCGATTATTATTTCTGGTGTGTATCTTAAACTTACTCTATGCCCTACTTCTTTTCTTATAAAGCCTGCAGAACTTTTTAGTGCGTCTAAAGTACTTTTCTTAGATTCATCATTTCCAAAAAGACTAACAAATACCTTGGCATATCTAAGGTCTTTGGTTACATCTACTCTAGTAACACTTATCATAGCGCTAAGTCTAGGATCTCTTATATCATCACGAATAATATTGCTTACTTCTTTTCTCATCTCTTCATTTATTCTGTTATTTCTATATTTAGCCATTAAATTCTCACCCCATGTCTGTAAAAAATTGTGCCTATCATTTGTCTTATAGTTGTTTTTTCTTAATTTCTTCCATAGTATATGCTTCTATTATGTCGCCTTCTTTTATATCATTGAACTTTTCGATTGCAAAACCACATTCATAACCTGCGGCAACTTCTTTTACATCATCTTTAAATCTTTTTAAGGAAGCAAATTGTGATTCAAAAATTACTATACCATCTCTTATAACTCTTACACTGCTATGTCTTGTTAGCTTTCCATCTAGTACATAACCACCTGCTATTGTACCTATATTAGATATTTTATATATCTGTCTAATTTCAACTTTTCCAAGCACTACTTCCTTATATTCTGGTTCTAGCATTCCGACCATAGCAGCTTTTATGTCATCAATTGCATTATATATGATTCTGTAAGTTTTTATATCTACAGCATCTTTTTCAGCTGCTGCAACTGCATTACCATCTGGTCTAACATTGAATCCTATAATTATAGCATTAGATGCAGAAGCTAGAGTTACGTCTGTCTCTGTTATAGCACCAACTGCTCCATGTATAACTCTAACCTTTACTTCATCAATAGATAACTTTTGAAGTGATTGTTTTAAAGCTTCTATAGAACCCTGAACGTCTGCTTTAACAATTATATTTAACTCTTTAACTTTTCCTTCTTTTATTTGACTATATAAGTCTTCAAGCGAAACCTTGTGTGTTGACTGTAAATATTCTTCTCTTACCTTATCTTTTCTCTTCTCAGCCATTTCTCTTGCAGTCTTTTCATCCTTAACTTCATGGAATCTATCACCTGCCGCTGGAACTTCTGAAAGTCCTAGTATCTCAACCGGTATAGATGGTCCTGCAGATTTTATTTTCTTCCCTTTATCGTCAAACATAGCTCTAACTCTTCCGTATGTTGATCCTACTATTATAGAATCTCCTACATGCAATGTACCATTTTGAACAAGTAAAGTAGCAACAGGTCCTCTTCCTTTATCTAACTTTGATTCTACTACTGTTCCTCTTGAGTTTCTGTTAGCATTAGCCTTTAACTCTTGCATTTCTGCAGTTAAAAGAACCATTTCAAGCAAAGTATCTATTCCTTCTTTAGTGTGAGCTGATACTGGTACAGTAATAGTGTCTCCACCCCAGTCCTCTGCTACTAATCCATATTCAGTTAATTCTTGTTTTACCTTATCTGGATTTGCTCCTGGTCTATCAATTTTATTAATTGCAACTATCATTGGAACATTAGCTGCTTTACAGTGATTTATAGCTTCTGCAGTTTGAGGCATTATTCCATCATCTGCTGCAACAACTAAAATAACTATATCTGTAATTTGTGCACCTCTTGCTCTCATAGCAGTGAATGCTTCGTGTCCTGGAGTATCTAGGAAAGTAATCCTTTCTCCATTAAGTGTTACAGTATAAGCACCTATATGTTGTGTGATTCCACCTGCTTCTGTTTCTGTAACCTTAGCTTTTCTAATTGCATCTAGTAATGAAGTTTTACCATGGTCAACGTGACCCATAACAGTTATTACTGGCGGTCTCTTTTCTAAATTAGTATCTTCTAATTCATCATCTTCTATTTCTTCTTCTTGGTCAGTATCTGCTTCCTTTTTAACTACTAACGCTTCAAACTTTTCTGCTAGCTTCTCAGCAGTTCCAAAATCTATTTCCTGATTTATTGCTGCCATTACGCCCATCATTATTAACTCTTTTATAACTTCTGTAGAGGACTTCCCTAATTTTTCAGATATCTCTTTTACTGTTATCGTTTCATCCATCTCAATTATTTTTTCTTCAACATATTTCTCATTTGTTTCGCTCACATCATCACCATCATCATTCCTATTATTTTTTGTTCTATTATTCTTACGACTCTTTTTAGTATTGTCTACAACTAAATGTTCATACTTTTCTTTTATGTCTTCACTTTTTGCTTTGTCTTCTTCTTTCTCTTTTTCCGCAAAAAGTTCTTTTATTAGCTCAGCATCTTCTTCTTCAATTACGCTCATATGATTTTTCACTTCAATGCTAAATTCTTCTTGCAAAATAGTAATTAATTCCTTACTTGTTGTTTCTAGCTCTTTAGCTAGTTCATAAACTCTTATTTTTGACAAATCATTCACCCCCGAAACTAAAGTTCGATCTTTTCTTTCCATAGATGAAGCAACCGTTCGCTCATTTTTTTATCTGAGATACCTAGAATTTTTATCTCCGGTAATCCTAACGCATTACCTAATTCTTCTTTACTATATCCACGTAGAACAGGCACTTTATATCTATCGCAATATACTAAAAACTTATCTACCGTATTTTCTGAAGCATCTGATGACAGAATTATAAGATGAATATTTCTTCTTTTTATTGCATCCTCACATTTATTATAACCTTCTTGGAGCTTTCCTGCACGTTTAGTTAAACCTAGAAATTGAAGAAATTTATTTATCATTTTGTATTTCTTCCCTTAATCTATTATATATTTCATCACTTATCTGTGTTTCCAAGTTTCTTTGAAGCCTCTTAGCCTTAAATGCTTTTTCTAAACATTCAATGTTTCTGCATATGTAAGCTCCTCTTCCATTTTTCTTTCCTGTTAAATCAACAGAAAGCTCTCCTTCTTTAGTTCTAACTACCCTTATCAGCTCTTTTTTAGGTTTCATCTCCATGCATCCTGTGCACATTCTCTGTGGTACTTTTTTTACCTTCATTTTAAACACCACCTCATGAAAACTAGATGTTTTCATTATTTTATTCTAACATTAATTCAATATCATCTTCAAATGAAGATTCATTTGTTGGTTTTACTTCTCTATCAGCCTGAGACTTACTTTTAATGTCAATCTTCCAACCTGTTAACTTAGCTGCAAGTCTTACATTTTGACCTTCTTTACCAATAGCTAGTGACAGTTGGTTGTCATCAACTATTACTTGCGCAAACTTGTTGTCCTCGTCTAAGGTTACATCTAACACTTTTGCTGGACTTAAGGAATTTGCAATATACTCTTCCGGAAATTTACTCCATTTAATAATGTCTATTTTTTCATTCTTAAGCTCATTCACAATACTCTGAACTCTTACCCCTTTAGGACCTACACATGCACCCATTGGATCCACATTTTCATCATTGGATGCCACTGCTATCTTTGTTCTAGAACCTGCTTCCCTAGCTACTGACTTAATTTCAACAGTACCATCGAATATTTCAGGGACTTCTAGTTCAAATAATCTCTTTATAAGGCCCGGATGAGTTCTAGAAATTACGATTTGAGCACCTTTAGTACCATTCTTGACTTCTACGATATATAACTTTATTTTATCATTAAATATATATCTTTCACCAGGCATTTGTTCATTTGGCCCTAAAACGGCCTCAGTCTTACCCAAATCTACAAGTACATTATTCTTATCTTTTCTAATAACAGTTCCAGTTATTATGTCATCTTCTTTCTCAGCAAAGTCAGTATATATAATTCTTCGTTCTTCTTCTTTTATTCTTTGAATAACTACCTGCTTTGCTGCTTGAGCTGCAACTCTTCCAAACTTCTTAGGAGTTACCTCTATACTTACTATATCTTCCATATCATAATTTGGATTTATTTCTTTAGCTTCTTCTAAACTTATTTCATTTACTTCATCAATTACTTCATCTACTACTACTTTTTGAGAATAAACATGAATTTCTCCATTTTCTCTATTCATTGTAACCTTAACATTTTGGTTATTTCCGCCATGATTAGCATAGTTTTTCTTGTATGCAGCAACCAAAGCATCTTCAATAGTAGTAAATAGCAAGTCTTCGCTAATTCCCTTTTCTCTGACTATTTCTTTTAAGGCTTCTATAAATTCTTGATTCATTTCCTAATATACCCTCCCTTAAAGCTCTTCACTCAAACTCACGTTTGAAACCTTATTCCTTGGAATAGCGATTTCTGTTTCTTCAAATTTTATTTTTAACTCTTCGTCCGTAAAATCTAGCAACTCACCTTCATACTTTTTCTTTCCGCTTAAAATGCCTGAAAGCTTTACTAAGACTTTATGTCTGATATATCTCTTCAAGTGCTCATTTGTGTGAAGTACTCTAAATACCCCAGGTGAAGAAACTTCTAAATAATAACCTTCAGTTATTGGATCCTCAACATCAAGCATATCACTTACTGCTCTGCTTACCTTTTCACAATCCTCTAATGAGATACCGCCACTTTCCTTTTCTATGTATATCCTAAGATAATTCTCATTTCCTTCTCTTACAAATTCTAAATGATATAATTCATAATTTAGATTTGTCACTATAGGTCTTACTAAATCCATAAGTTTATCTATTAAAGCACCTTTATTCATGTTTAATCCCTCCTTACATATATATCTATATATTCTGCAATTTTAAATAAAATAATGACCTATTATAGGAATATTGCATAAAATATTAAGCTAATTTTAAAAACGCAACTTTCGCTGCGTTTTTGTACAAATAGAAAGAGCGGGCTCAAACCCACTCTTTCGTGTTTCATGAACTTCTGTAGATTTACTAAAGTTATTTTAACACACTAGTATAGTTATTTCAAGAAAAAGTTAACAACTACCAAAAACTAAAGGTTAAATAAAGAAAATTTATTAGTTTATGGTAATCCATTACTCTTTTTCTATTAGCAATTGTGTGGAGTTTCTTAGATTTTCTCAAATTTTAATTTCAGACTCATTAAAAGCATTTATAGCACGTAAGAATTGGTAACATATCGCTAACTTTGTAACTTAATAAATCTATGCTACATATTCTTTATTTGCTCTATCAATTCATCTACTAACTCTTCTTCTTTTACCTTTTTAACTATCTCACCTTTTCTAAAAATAAGCCCTTCTCCTTTTCCACCTGCTATACCTATATCTGCTTCCCTAGCCTCTCCTGGGCCGTTAACTACACAGCCCATCACTGCAACTTTTATATTCTTATTATAATTTACAAGTCTCTTTTCAACCTCTTCTGCTATCTTTATCAAATCAATCTGAGTCCTTCCACAAGTAGGACAAGAAATAAATTCAATTCCTTCATTCAAATATCCAAGAGATTTTAAGATTTCTCTTCCAACTCTTACTTCTTCTACAGGATTTCCAGTTAAGGATACTCTTATAGTATCACCTATTCCATCTGCCAGCAGAGTTCCTATACCTATACTAGACTTTATTGTCCCTCTCCATATTGTTCCAGCCTCTGTAACCCCTAAATGAAGTGGGTACTTTACCTCTTTTGAAATCAATCTATAGCTTTCTATCATTTGCTGAACATTAGAAGATTTTATAGATATAACAATATCATCAAAATTTACATTTTCTAATATTCTTACATGCTCTAATGCACTTTCTACTAAAGCTTCAGGACATACTTTCCCGTATTTCGCTAAAGTATCTTTTTTAAGAGACCCTGAGTTAACTCCAATTCTTATGGGAACTCCCTTATCCTTAGCGGCTTTAGCTACTTCTCTTACCTTCTCTATTCCCCCAATGTTACCTGGGTTTATTCTTAATGCAGATACTCCATTTTCTATTGACTGTAACGCCAGCCTGTAATCGAAATGAATATCTGCAACCAATGGAATTCCAATACCTTTTACTATTTCTTTTATAGATGCACAAGCATTCATATCAGGTACCGCACACCTTATTATATGACAACCAGCCTTTTCAAGCTCATGTATCTGATCTATAGTTTTCTGCACATCTCTAGTATCGGTATTAGTCATAGATTGAACGGTTATTGGTGAATCTCCACCTACATATATATTTCCAACTCTTATTTTTTTTGTTTTAATTCTACTCATTTACCTCAACTCCTTCGTAAAATTAGGAATAGGGAACTGAGAAAAATACCTTTTAATCTCACTTCCCCATTATAATTAATCTTATAGTGTATATACTTAATTAAACAATTAATTGATATTTCTGCCATACCTTATTCTACTAAATCTAAAACTTAATAGGGTATAGTATATCTTTTATAGTAACCAATACCATTAATGTCATTAAAATAGCAAAACCTATATAGTTTATAATCCCTACCTTGTTATCATCAACCTTTTTACCTGTTATTATTTCAAATAAGAATAATAATATATATCCTCCATCTAAAGCAGGGAAAGGTATAATATTAAATATAGCGAGCTGGATACTTATATATGCTGCAAAGGCAGTAAGGCTTAAAATTCCTGCTTTAGCAGCTGCTCCGGAAACCTTTATTATAGTTAAGGGTCCTCCTACATCATTAACGGAAGCTTTTCCTTTAAATAAAGTCTTAAAAAAACTAAAGGTTTGTTTAATTAATGAATTAGTTTCTCTAAATCCATATGCTATAGATTGAGAAATAGTTGGATTTTGAACTGAGCTAGGGTATATTCCCACTACGAATCTATTTTCATTAGGATCTTTTACCGGTGTTACTCTAACAGTATTTGTTTTATTATCTCTAATATATGTTAGATCTAACGGGTTTCCGTTTGCTGTATATACTACTGTTACAAAATCTTCCCAAGTTGAAATTTTAGAATTATTAACTTTTGTTATTTTATCACCAGATTTTATTCCCATTACATCTGCTGGTTGATTAGGTACTACTTTGTCAACAACTGGTGATAAATATCCTCTAGCACCAGCTATAATAGCAAAAAGAACTATTCCAAGTATAAAATTCATTATTGGTCCTGCAATAACTACACTTAGCTTTTGAATAGGTTTTTTATTATTGAAAGCTCTAGGGTCTGTACTTTCTCCTTCATCTCCAAGCATTTTTACATATCCACCTATTGGTAATAATTTAATAGAATAAGTAGTTTCCTTACCTTTCACGCCCAAAAGCTTTGGCCCCATTCCTATCGCGAATTCCTCTACTTTTATTCCGTTAAGTTTAGCCAAAGTAAAATGACCGAGTTCATGAATGATAATTAAAACACCAAAGGCGATAATCGCATATATAATATACAAATAATATTCCTCCCAACTATTTTAGGTTATTTAATCTACTTACATTATGTATAATCTTATGTAGATTAGCTATATGAACATTTTACAAGTTTTGTACATAACCTAAGTGTTATTTCCATTGAAGGTTGTTTTTAATTGTGAAATTTATTCTTAACATATTCCTTCACTCTTGAATCTACTTCTAACACCTCTTCTAAGTTATACTCATTCTTGTTAGTAAATTTATTCATACATTCTTCTAATATATTTCCTATTTCCAAAAATTTAATTCTCTTATTTAAAAACAATTCCACCGCAGCTTCATTTGCAGCATTTAATA
The DNA here is from genome assembly GCF_056135525.1 of Clostridium sp. CS1-1. NCBI lineage: Bacteria > Bacillati > Bacillota > Clostridia > Eubacteriales > Clostridiaceae > Clostridium > Clostridium sp. CS1-1. Next base: position 3,609,481 of record NZ_CM148680.1, read on the forward strand.
TTGCAGGCATTGTGCCTCCAGTTTTTCCAGCTTCATAGGCAAGTTTAAGAGGTTTGAAGGTACTCATATCCGGTTTTTCAAAAGTTAAACTCTCCATATCATAAAAATTCAACTTTTTTGCTATGGCCTCTTTTCTTACCGGATAATTGAGTGCATATTGTATAGGAAGCCTCATATCTGTACTTCCTAGTTGTGCTATAATGCTACCATCCTTATATTCAACCATGGAGTGTATTACACTTTGAGGATGGACTATAACTTTAATATTATCATAGTCAATCCCGAATAGCCAATGTGCTTCTATTACTTCAAGTCCTTTATTCATTAAGGTAGCTGAGTCAATAGATATCTTTTTTCCCATATCCCATCTTGGATGTTTTAACGCTTCATCTACTGTAACATTTAAAAGTTCTTCGCTTTTCTTGCCTCTAAACGGCCCTCCTGATGCTGTAAGCAATATGTTATCTATTTCGCATTTTTCATTGCCTTGTAAACATTGAAAAATAGCACTATGTTCCGAGTCTACAGGAAGTATTTTAACCTTGTGCTTTTTTGCCTCAGACATAACTAATTGACCACCAACTACTAATGTTTCCTTATTTGCTAGGGCTATGTGTTTTCCAGCATTAATTGCTTTTAAAGTAGGAACCAACCCTATCATTCCAACAACGGAAGTTACTACTATATCAACCTCCTCTAAACTAGCTATCGTATTTAGTCCTTCCATTCCAAATAAAATCGTAGTTTTTAAATTATTATCTAAACAAAACTGTTTTACTATTTCATAAGCTTTTTCTTCTGTTAACACTGCATAAGATGGACTAAATTCATTAATTATATCAATAATTTTATCATAACTATTGTTAGCAGAAACAGCAATTAGTCTAAAATTTTCTTTTTCTTTTCTTATTACACCAAGTGTTTGTGTTCCTATAGAACCAGTAGCACCAAGTATCGAAAGTCTTTTCATTTTAACATCTCCTAATTACAATTAGTCTTTAGTATTTATTATTTCGTTTGTATAAACTTATGTCTAATTAAAAACTTCTTTTTAAAATTTAGCATTTAGTCATACAAACAATATAATAGTTTTGAAACTATAGAACTTGATTATAGCATGAAATTTTTAACATTATTAACTATATCATATTTGCTTATTAAAATAAAGTAAGTAACCACTTAGACCTTACTTAAACTGTTAAATAACTGTTAAATATTGTAGAAAACTTCATTACACTATATTATATTCATGGATACTATTATATATTAATTTTGTAATTATTATATATTGGTATATTATTATCACCAACATAAGAAATAAAGTTTAGATTGATAACAGTCCACTAAATTCTTAGGTAAAATCTGCTCTAAAGTAAATATAAAAAAGAGAGATTTTCAAACTAAAAATCTCTCTTTTTAAAACTTTATTAAATTCCAATAACAAAAGTTAAGTAATAGTAAACTATTACTGAGGCGAAAAGAACACTGTCAAACCTATCCAAAATCCCACCATGCCCTGGAATTAAGTTACTATAATCCTTTACTCCGACATATCGCTTTATTGATGAGGCAGCAAGATCGCCAAATTGACAGAATATTCCGCAAACTGCACCTATAATTATAAAATGAACTGGTGATATTTGTATTCCTCTTGATACCATAAAAAATCCAAATGCTCCACAGGCTACAGCACTTCCAAGCATACCTCCAATGGACCCTTCAACAGTCTTTTTAGGGCTTACTTTTGGATTTAATTTTCTTTTCCCGAAAGCCCTCCCTGCATAGTACGCCGTAGTATCGCAGAGCCATGATGAAATAAATATTAACCACACTAAATAATTACCATAATTCTTATAATTAACTAGAACTATAAAGCTAAAAAATACTGCTACATATAGGAAGCCAAGCAAAGTAATACCGGCATCAATAAAATTATACTCTATATCCATAACAGGGATACACATAGCTATGAAAACCGCTATAATCAAAAGAAAAAATATCAATTCTATATTTATTTCTCTATTTAGAGTTATGTAGTAAACTATACATAGTACATAGCCAATTGGACTTATTGCATGTATATTTTTTTCCTTTATTACCTTATAAAATTCGTGCATACCTAATAGAGATAAAAGCATTAATCCATACTTTAAATATATACTACCTAAAAATAAAAATATAATGAATGGTGCTAGTATTAGTGCTCCTACATATCTACTATTCATAATATCATCTCCTAAATTCTAATTTTATCGGATGATTACCCACTATTTTCACCAATTTATTTAAAACGCATCAAATGGTGGGTAAGCGTCTAGGCTTGTGCAACTGAGAATTAAGTTATTTCTAATTTTATATAATTCAAGTTTCACATCATCCGAATTAGGAGAAAAATCAGTTATACATTTTTAATTCTCCATATAATCATTATTTAACTCGTCCAAATCTTCTATCTCTGCTTTGGTAATCATATATAGCTTTATGCAAATGTTCCTTCTTAAAATCAGGCCATTTTATATTAGAGTACCAAAATTCTGAATAAGCACACTGCCAAAGCAAGAAGTTACTTATTCGCTGTTCTCCACTAGGTCTTATTATCAAATCAGGGTCTGGCATATTTTTGGTATAAAGATAGTTTGAAATAATATTTTCATCTATATCTTCTTCACGTATTTTTCCTTCTTTTACATCCTTTGAAATCAACTTAAAGGCTCTTATCAATTCGTTTCTTCCACCATAATTTAATGCTAAATTTAATGTTAATCCAGTATTATTTTTGGTGTTCTTATAAGCTATTGTTAATTCCCTCTCACAGATTTCTGGTAATTGTGAAACATCACCTATATTATTAATAACAACATTATTATTATTTAACTCTTCGAATTCTTTTCTTAAATACTGAACTAGAAGGTTCATAAGTGCATTCACTTCATCTTCTGGTCTATGCCAATTTTCTGTAGAGAACGCATATAAGGTTAGGTATTTCATTCCTAAGTTACTGCATTCCTTTACAATATCTCTTATTGTTTCTACCCCAGCTTTATGTCCCATAGTTCTTGGTAGGTTTCTCTCTTTAGCCCACCTACCATTACCATCCATTATAATAGCTATATGTTTTGGAATATTGTTTAAATCAATACATACTTCTTCTATATTGCTCTTCTTATCTTTTTTTGAATTAAAAAAGTTTAACATATGCCATTCTCCATTCATATTCATACTAAATACTAAAACAAATTCAAGTTTAATTTTATCAACAAAAACCTGCGAATTCGCAGGTTTAAATGGATCACATTATATTGACATAATTTCTTTTTCTTTAGCTTCAACTAACTTTTCTATTTCTTTGATGAAATTATCAGTTCTCTTTTGAATTTCGTCTTCCGCCTTTTTAATTTCATCTTCTGAAACTTCATTTTTCTTTAAAGCCTTTATCTTGTCATTACAATCTCTTCTTATTCCTCTGATAGCAACCTTCGACTCTTCGCCATCCTTCTTAACGTTTTTAACTAAATTTTTTCTCGTTTCTTCTGTAAGCTCAGGTATAACAAGTCTTATTAATTCTCCATCGTTAGAAGGGTTTATTCCTAAGTCAGATTTTAGTATAGCCTTCTCAATTGCTTTCATCGAGCTTTTATCCCATGGCTGAATAGCAAGTATTCTTGGTTCTGGAACAGATATATTTGCTAATTGGTTTATTGGCGTCATTGCTCCATAGTATTCCGCTTCTATTCTATCTAGCATAGCAGGGTTTGCTCTTCCGGCTTTCAATGAAGCTAATTCCTTTTTCAAAACGCCAATAGTCTTAGTCATTTTTTCATCAGCGACCTTTAAAATGTCTTTAATCATACAAAAATACCTCCCTTATAATTATTCTTTAGAAACTAAGGTTCCAATTTTCTCTCCTAGCACTGCTTTTCTTATGTTGCCTGGATTATCTAAGCCAAATACTAAAATAGGTATGTCATTATCCATACATAACGATGTTGCTGTAGAGTCCATAACTTGAAGCCCTTTTTCTAAAACCTCAATATAATTTAACTTATCAAACTTTTTAGCATCATTGTGCTTATGAGGATCTTTATCATATACTCCATCAACCTTTTTTGCAAGAAGTATAACATCTGCTTCTATTTCGGCTGCTCTCAATGCTGCCGTAGTATCTGTGGAAAAATATGGATTTCCAGTACCTGCTGCAAAAATAACTACTCTGTTCTTCTCTAAGTGTCTCATTGCTCTTCTTCTTATAAAAGGCTCCGCAACTTCTCTCATTTCAATTGCAGTTTGAACCCTAGTATTTACTCCAATGTTTTCTAAGGAGTCTTGAAGAGCCAACCCATTTATACATGTTGCAAGCATTCCCATATAATCTGCAGTAGTCCTATCCATTCCTTCTCCGCTTCTTCCTCTCCAGATATTTCCGCCACCTACAACTGCTCCTACTTCTACACCCATATCTACTAATGCTTTGATTTCTTTTGCTATTTCAGTCGTAACATCAAAGTCAATTCCATACCCTTTGCTACCTGCCAAAGCCTCACCTGAAAGTTTTAGCATTACTCTCCTGTATTTAGCATTATACATATATTATACCTCCAAATTGTCAAAAATTACATATCTAATTAAAGTTCGTACTTTAAAAAAAGAGAACACGCAGTGTTCTCTTTTTCAGTTACTATTTACCCTGTATCTGCTTAGCAACCTCTTCAGCGAAGTTCTCTTCTTTCTTTTCGATTCCTTCACCTTTTTCAAATCTTACGAAAGCAGCTACCTTTATTGGAGCACCAACTTCTTTTGCCTTTGCTTGAAGGTATTTTTCAATAGTTAAATCAGGATCTTTTACGAAAACCTGCTCAACTAAGCAATTTTCCTTATAGTATTTTTGAATTCTTCCCATAACCATTTTTTCAACGATATTTTCAGGTTTTCCTTCATTTAATGCTTGCACTCTGTATATTTCTTTTTCTTTTTCTAATGTATCTGTATCTACTTGAGTTCTATCTAAGAATAAAGGATTAGTTGCAGCTACTTGCATTGCAACGTCTTTAGCTATAGATCTTAGCATTTCACTTTCTTTTTCACACTCTAGTTTTACAAGAACACCTATTCTTCCGCCACCATGAATATAACTTTCTATTGCTCCCTGCTCAACAGTTAACTTTTCAAATCTTCTAACAGCCATATTTTCTCCAATTTTTGCAATTAAAGCTGTTACAGTTTCATTAATTGTTTTGCTATCATCAGCTATGTACTTTTCTTCAACTAATTCTTCTATAGTGTTAACATTTGTTTTAGCCGCTTGCTTAGCAACATTATCTGCAAACGCAACGAAATCTTCGTTAATTGCAACGAAGTCAGTTTCACAGTTTACTTCTACTATTGATGCAATTTTTCCATCTTCTGAAACATATGTTTTAACTATACCTTCAGCTGCTATTCTTCCAGCCTTCTTAGCTGCAGCTGCAAGACCTTTTTCTCTTAATATTTCTACAGCTTTTTCAGCATCACCATTAGCTTCATTTAAAGCCTTTTTGCAGTCCATCATGCCTGCTCCAGTTCTCTCTCTTAACTCTTTTACCATCTGTGCAGTAATCATTGTAAATTCCTCCTAATTCAAACTTAATTTAAAAGGTAAATGAAGAAACCTTAGTTCTTCATCTACCCCAGTAAATTATTCAGCTAGTTGTTCACCTTGTCTTCCCTCTATAATAGCATCTGCAATCTTAGCTGTTATTAATTTTACAGCTCTTATTGCATCATCATTTCCAGGTATTACGTAATCAACTTCATCTGGATCACAGTTTGTATCTACTATTGCTACAACTGGGATTCCAAGAATCTTAGCTTCTGATATAGCATTTTTTTCTTTTCTTGGATCAACAACAAATAGCGCACCTATTTTGCTTGCATCCATTACTTTAATTCCGCCTAAGTTTTTCTCTAATTTTTCTTGCTCATTCTTAAGCTTTATAACTTCTTTCTTTGGAAGAACCTCGAATGTTCCATCTTGCTCCATTCTTTCTAATTCTTCTAATTTACCTATTCTTGCCTTTATTGTTTCAAAGTTAGTCATCATTCCACCAAGCCATCTATTGTTAACAAAGTGCATACCTGATCTAACTGCTTCTTCTTTAATAGCTTCTTGAGCTTGCTTTTTAGTTCCAACGAAAAGAATATCTTTTCCTTCAACAGCAACGCTTCTTACGAAATCATAAGCTTCTTCTACTTTTTTAACTGTTTTTTGTAAGTCGATTATGTATATTCCGTTTCTCTCTGTGAAAATGTATGGAGCCATCTTAGGGTTCCATCTTCTTGTTTGATGTCCAAAATGAACACCTGCTTCTAATAATTGTTTCATTGAAATAACTGACATAATATTTTCCCTCCTAGGTTTTTCCTCCATCACCGTCATATTCGTAAAATACCCTTTCGAGCACCGTTTTACAAATTGGGTAATGTGTGTATTTTCTTACCTAATGTAGTATATCATAAGGTATAAAGGTATTCAACAATATTTTTAAATTTATAATGCTAAATTTGCAAATATTAATTTAAATTTCTAATTACAACCAAAAATGATATGCTTTTTTCATTAATATATTATTAACAAATTTATTTATCTTTATGCCATGGAAAAAATAAAAGTTTAGATTAAGTTAACTTAATCTAAACTTTCTTTTGTTACTTTATTTTTTTCAATTCATCCAATAATTTTTCATTTAATATTCTTATATGCGTACCCTTCATACCTAATGATCTAGATTCAATAACACCCGCACTTTCGAATTTTCTCAATGCGTTTACTATTACTGATCTAGTAATTCCAACCTTATCAGCTATTTTAGACGCTACTAACAATCCTTCATTTCCATCTAACTCATTAAAAATATGTTCTACTGCTTCTAATTCTGAATATGATAGGGTGCCTATTGCAAGTTGTACAACTGCTTTTTTTCTTGCTTCATCTTCTAGTTCATCATGCTTAGCTCTTAATATTTCAAGACAAATAATTGTAGCACTATACTCTGCAAGTACTAAATCTTCATCTGTAAACTCATCATCAAATCTTGCAATCAGTAATGTTCCAATTCTTTCTCTATTTCCGATTATAGGAACTATTGTTGTTAGCTTATTGTCTATTCCACAATCCTTCTCCTCATCAAACACACATTCTCCATGATTAGTTAGGTTTGAAAGAGTTTCATGTATGTTTAACAACTTATTATTATAATGTTCTGGGAATCTCATTTCACTGATTACCTTATCTTTAACAGAATCACATTCAAATCCTGATGAGAAATTATAACCTAGTATTTTTCCTTTTCTACTTATAATATAAACATTGCATGTTAATACTTCGCTTAACAAATTGCATATATCATCAAAAACCACTGGTTCAGTTCCTGACTTTTGTAGTATCTTATTCAACATTCTTGTTTTATTTAACAATGATGTCATTTGTATTCCTCCTTATCATTTCTTTATACTCTAATAACTGTAACTTGCATACTAATTCTATTTTAAACCTTATAAAAAGTTATCTTGCAAAGTTGGATGATTATAAGCTAAATAGAGTTATAAAACTAACAATTTTGACTTTTTTAAATATTTAGAATTATTTCCTGTTCTTTTATAATGATAACATAATAATTATTACTTTTCAACATCATTTTTGTAAAATTCGACATATTAATTATTTTTTCTTATAATTTAAGCTATTATTATTGTTTTCCTTCATTTTTTTCATTTTCAACACTATTAATAAGTTCATTACCTGTAACTTTACTGTTTTTAATAGACTTATCTTCGATGTGTTTGCATTCATTATTACTACATTGTAAATAGTCACCTTTGGATTTACTATACTTTTTCACGATAAAACTACCACACTCTGAACATTTTTCTTCCGTAGGTTCAAACCAACTTACAAAATCACATTCTGGATAATTACTACATCCGAAAAATTTTCTACCTTTTTTACTTTTCTTAACTAAAACTTTCCCTTCACATTTTGGACACTTGACATTTAATTCTTCAACAATAGGTTTAGTATTTTTACAATCTGGATACCCTGGGCACGCAAGAAAGTCTCCAAATCTTCCTTGTTTAATGACCATATTTCTCCCACATTTGTCACATAAAACATCTGTAACCTTATCTTCTATTGTAATCTTTGCAACCTCTTTTTCTGCAATTTCAATAGCATCTTTCAAAGGCGTAAAAAATTCATCTACTACTCTATTCCAATTTTCGCTGCCTTCCTCCACGTTATCTAGCTTTTGCTCCATTTCAGCTGTAAATTCTAAATCAACTATTTGCTTGAAATATTCACTTACTATATTATTAACTATTTCTCCAAGTTCAGTTGGACTTAATATCTTCTTTTCTCTTTCTACATACTTTCTATCTAATAGTGTTGATATAATCGGAGCGTACGTACTTGGTCTTCCAATTCCATTTTCCTCAAGAGTCTTTACCAGCGTAGCTTCTGAAAACCTAGGTGGCGGCTGAGTAAAATGCTGCTTTCCATCTATTGATTTCTTTATAAGATTCTCGCCTTCATCTAATTGAGGTAGATTTATGTCCTCTTTTTCTTCTTCTGTTGCATATTCGTATACTTTCATAAATCCATCAAACTTTATTATAGATCCGCTAGCCTTTAAACCATATTCTCCGTTAACAATATTTACTGAAGTAACATCCATTACACAGGTTGACATTTGGCTTGCTACAAACCTATTCCATATAAGTGAATACAACTTGTATTGCTCATCTTTTAAACTCCCTTTGGCAAGTTCAGGTGTTATTTCAACATTAGTAGGTCTAATAGCTTCGTGCGCATCTTGAGCATTCTTTTTACCTTTAAAGCTCCTTGGTTCTTTTGGAATATATTCTCCACCAAATTTATTAGAAACGAATTCCCTGCATGCATCTTGAGCCTCACTTGATACTCTTACTGAATCCGTTCTCATGTATGTTATAAGACCTACAGCTCCATGTCCTTTAATATCTACACCTTCATATAATTGCTGCGCTATAGACATAGTCCTTTTAATTGCAAAATTCAGTTTTTTATTCGCATCTTGCTGTAAAGTACTGGTAGTAAATGGAGGCAGCGGATTTTTATTCTTGGATGTTTTTTTAATCCCTTTTACTATGAATTCTCCGCTTTCCAAATTCTTTATTATGTCATCAGCTTCCTCTTTATTATTTATTTCTAGTTTCTTTTTATTTAAAGTAGTAAGTTTTACTATAAAAGATTTCTTGTCCTTTGCCTTGTGTAATGAACATTCTATTGTCCAATATTCTTTTGGTTCAAAACTTGTTACTTCTTTTTCTCTATCGCATATCATTCTAAGCGCAACAGACTGAACTCTTCCTGCACTTAATCCCCATTTTACTTTACTCCACAGTATTGGACTTATTTTATAACCAACAAGTCTGTCTAAAACTCTTCTAGCCTGCTGTGCATTAACTACATTTATATTTATCTCTCTTGGGGACTTTATAGCATTTTTAATTGCAGTTTTAGTGATTTCATTAAATTCAATTCTACATTTTTCCGTTTCATCTAACTTAAGAATATGGGCTAAATGCCATGAAATAGCCTCACCTTCTCTATCAGGGTCCGTTGCAAGATAAATCTTTTCACTCTTTTTAGCTTCTTTTCTTAACTTATCTAATAATTCCCCTTTTCCTCTTATAGTTATATATTTAGGATTATACTCATTATCTATATCAACTCCCAATTGACTTTTAGGAAGATCCCTAACGTGACCCATAGATGCTTCTACTACATAATTTTTCCCTAAATATTTTCCTATGGTTTTTGCCTTTGCTGGTGATTCAACTATAACCAATTTCTGTCCCATCTTGTACCCTGATAAATAATGACATTATCAGAGCGTCTACACCCCCTTGTTTTAAAATATAACTATTATTCATATTTTCTTTACATTTACTAAATACTATTCTCTATTTAAATAAATATACCTTATTTCATTATGTCAGCTTAATTATGCGGTCTCTTCCACTTTTACATAATAGTTCCCCGAAAGACATATTACTACATTTTCAAGCTGCAATTCAAATAATACCTCATATAATTGTTTTATGTCAATATTTGTTCTTCCTAATATATGATCAATATGTATTGGTTTATCAGTTAAAATATCATAAACTTTCTTTTTTTCACCTTCTATTTTCACAATCTTTGAATTATTTTTCATTCTATAATCCAAATTTAAAAGGCTAAATAAATCTTCAAAATCCGTAAACGGATATGCTCCATCTCTAATTAGCCTGTTTGTGCCTCTGCTTTGCTCCGAAAATATCGATCCTGGTATAGATATTATATTTTTCCCCTGTTCTAAAGCTAGATTAGCTGTAATCAATGACCCGCTTCTTTCGCAAGCTTCTACAACTATTATAATTTCACTTAAAGCACTTATCACTCTATTTCTTATTGGAAAATTATATTGATAAGGTTTAGTTCCCGGCAGAAATTCGGATACTACACAGCCACTTTTAGTAATACTATCATATAATTCTTTATTTTCTCTAGGATATATTACATCTATTCCTGAGCCTAGCACAGCACAAGTATAACCACCGTTCTCCAAACAACTCTTATGTGCATGGGTATCTATACCTCTTGCCATTCCACTTACTATACTGATACTATTAATTGAAAGTTCCTTACTTATTGAGCAGGCTGCATTCCTGCCATAAGTGCTGCAATTTCTAGAACCTATTATTGCTACATTTTTGCTCACGTTAAGTTTATTTATGTCTCCTTTATAAAATAATATACTTGGTGAATCTTCATAATTTCTTAAAGAATTTGGATATGAGCTATCATTGAAATTAGTTATCCTTATATTTTGGCTTTTAATTTTTCTTAATAAGGCCTCAAATTCTACTTTATCCCAAGCTTTCCTTAAATAAAACTTAATTTTATTCTCGTTTTGACTTAAATCTATATTTTTTTCCTGTGAATTAGCATACCTCCATATTCCTTCAGTAGTCCTATATTTTTTTATTAAACTTATTTTAATTGTATTTGACAATTTCACTGAACAAAACCATAAATCATATATATTCATATTTTTCTCCTTACTTGATTTTACCCACCAATTGATTTATAATACTTGGTCCGTCTGCATTAGCATGCTTAGATTAAGCCTATTCTTTTAAAAATTAATATTCATTAGTAGGCTAGATCAGTTTTATTTCTAGTTTAAATCAGCTTTAACTTGATGTAACAATTCTTGTCACAATTTATTACTTTTATTCATATTTATAATTTTTAATAGAAATTTCTTTATTGTATATTTAGTTTTATGTTATATTATTATTTGTTTAAGAACTAAAAGGGTTTGAAAGGAGTTTATTAACTTTGGAAAAAATAACTATATTGGGTACAGGCTCTGCTATGGTTACTAAGTGTTATAACAGCTGCTTTACGCTTTCAGATAACAATGAGTATTTCCTTGTAGATACAGGTGGAGGTAATACTATTTTAACTAACTTAGAAAAATCAGATATACAGATTAATAATATACATCACGTATTTATATCACATAGCCACAATGATCATATTACAGGAATTATTTGGATTATTAGAGCAGTTGCTCAACAAATTTTAAATGGAACCTATAGACAAAACTTATACATATACTGTCATCAAGACGTAGAAAATATAATTAGAACAATTTGTAATCTACTTTTGCAAAAGAAATTTATAAATTTTATCGACGATAGAATAGTATTTATCCCCATTGAAGAAAATAGTTCTTTTAATATAATTGATTGGACTTTTAATTTTTTTGATATTAAAAGCAACAAGCATCTTCAATATGGATTTACTACTAAACTAAAAAGTGGTAAAATATTAACCTTCTTAGGTGATGAACCTTATAATGATAACTTACTCAAATATGCAAATAATGCAGATTATCTTATACATGAGGCTTTTTGCTTATATTCACAGCGAGATATCTTTCATCCTTATGAAAAATTTCATTCTACGGTGAAAGATGCTTGTAAGAATGCACAAAAACTTCATGTAAAAAATGTAATCTTAATTCATTCAGAAGATAAGAATCTAGAGAATAAAAAGAAACTCTACACCGAGGAAGGAAGCCAATATTTTAATGGGAATATAATAGTCCCTAATGACCTTGAAGTAATTTATATTTAAACATATTAGGATTTAGAATAATAATTGTAATTTTGCTATTGGTTAAGTTAAAATAAGAATTTAGATGATGGATGCTCGCTTAAACTACAGGTATTACCTACCTAATTATATAGCTTTCAATCATCCTCTCAGAAAGGTTGATTTTATATGGATAAATTATTGTTTGGAATATCCGGACTCCCAATTGGAGATGATTCACAGAAATTCAATTATGCATCAGGCATAAAATACTTAAAATCATTGGGTCTTGACGCTATGGAACTTCCTTTTGTTCGTTCTGTAAATATAACTGATAAGAACAAAGACTTGGTGCTAAAAACTAAATTAGAAAATAACTTTTATCTTTCAGCTCATGGGTCTTATTATATAAATTTAAATGCTGACGAACTTGAAAAGCAAAATCAATCACTAGAAAGAATATTAAAAGGTGTAGATGGTTTGCTTAAAGTACAAGGACGAAGTCTTATTTTTCATGCTGGTTTTTATCTAAAAGATTCAAAGGAGGAAACTTATAATACCATAAGAGATAACTTACTTAGACTTCCGAACCTAGGAGTAAACTATAGACTAGAGACTACGGGAAAAGCAACTCAATTTGGTAACTTAGAAGAATTAGTCTCCCTATGCAGTGAGATTAGTTCTTGTAGACTATGTATTGACTTTTCTCATATCCATGCTAGATATAACGGCAAACTAAAGTCTTATGACGATTTCGCTCAAATTCTTCAATATATACAGGAAAACTTAGGAAAAAATGCTTTAGAAGATTTACATATGCATATTTCAGGAATAAATTATGGTGAAAAAGGTGAGAAAAATCATCTTCCCTTTCTAGAAAGTGACTTTAACTACGTAGAGTGTTTAAGAGCTTTAAAAAACTTTGGTGTGAAGGGTTGCTTAATATGTGAAAGCCCTCTACTTGAAAATGATGCGCTCTTACTAAAGGAAACTTATAGTAAACTATAGTATCATCCTTGTAACAAGTAACACTTACAAAAACTGCTACACATATTGGTAACTAATATGTGTAGCAGTTTTCACCATATCATATCAAAGTCTTTTTGCCTAACTAAATAATATCCTCATTCAAAAACCTTCTATACTGAAGCGCCTCTATAATATCACTTTCTATTATATCTTTTCTATCATTTAAGTCTGCTATGGTTCGTGCTACTTTCAATATCCTACTATAAGCCCTAGTGCTTAACCTGTACTTATTGTAAATTTTTTCTATTATTTTACTACTTTTATCATTTAACTTGCAGTATGCTCTTATAAGTTTTCCATCCATCTGTGCATTACTATATATGCGTTCTCCTTTAAATCTATTTTTTTGTATTTCTCTTGCCTTCTCCACCCTGATTCTAATTTCAGTAGAAGATTCACCTTTAGATTTCATTTGAATCTCATTGTAAGATAATGGATTTACAAATGTAAATAAATCTATTCTGTCTAGGAGAGGCCCCGATAGCTTACTTACATAACGCCTTCTCTCAAAGTCTCCACATGTACACTGTTTTGAAGATCCATAGTATCCGCAGGGACAAGGATTTGTTGAAATTACAGTCATAAAATTACTTGGATATACTACTGCTCCATTAGCTCTGGAAATCCTTATGACTCTATCTTCTATAGGTTGTCTTAATACCTCCAAAACACTTCTTTTAAATTCTAGAACTTCATCTAAAAACAAAACTCCATTATGCGCAAGGGATACTTCACCTGGCATCAAGCTATTTCCTCCACCTACAAGTGCTGCACGTGTAGTAGTATGATGTGGACTTCTAAAAGGTCTGTTATGCATTAATCCTTTTGTTTTTTCCAAGTTACCTGAAACACTATAGATTTTGGTTACTTCTAAACCTTCTTCGTAGCTAAGCGATGGTAGTACTGTTGGTATTGTTTGCGCTATCATAGTCTTACCTGATCCCGGTGGCCCAACCATCATCAAATTATGATTCCCTGCTGCTGCTACCTCTACCGCTCTCTTGCAACTTTCTTGACCTAATATATCTTCAAAATCTACTTTACTTTCTAAGACATCTATTTTCCCACTATACTCATAAGGCATTAAATCTCTATATCTTATATATCCCATCACTTGTTTCAAATTTTCAAATGGATAAACCTTAGCACCTTTCACAACAGAACATTCCTCTGCATTATCTTGAGGCAAAATAAAATTATTTATATTATTACTTATACCTTCAATAGCTATAGGCAGCACTCCTCTAATTCTTTTCAAATCTCCTGATAGAGATAACTCCCCCATTATCAAAAACTTTTCAGCATCACAAAATGACACTTGTTCTGTGGCAATTAAAATACCTATAGCTATAGGTAAGTCAAATAGAGCTCCTACCTTTCTTATATCTGCTGGCGCGAGATTAATTACCATTCTTTTTACAGGAAACTCAAATCCAGAATTCACAATTGCAGCCCTAACTCTCTCTTTCGACTCTTTTACAGAGGTATCTGGTAGACCTACAATATTAAAAGATGGTAAACCTCTTTCAATATCTACCTCAACAGAAACAAGAACTCCATCAATACCTGTAAAAGCAGCAGTATTAATTTTAACGGCCATAATATCACCTCTACTAAAGTCTTGACATGTTAAGTTCTTTATATACGCTACCGCTAACTAAGTACTTATTAAAATACTGGTGAATTAGCATATCTACTGTATTTACAAATAGAAACAATATTGCTAAAATTAAAACATAGTAATAGATTAAAGATTTTTAAAATATATATTCATAAGGATACTAATAGAATTATATTGATAATCTATGAAAGGAGCGAATTTATGCATTCTTTTAACAAGGATATTGGTTCCCTGGGCGAAGATATTGCTGAAACTTATTTAAGACAAATAGGCTATACAGTACTGGATAGAAACTTTAGATGTAAAATTGGTGAAATTGATATAATCGGAAAGGATGGAGATTACATCTGTTTTATAGAAGTTAAAACCAGATATGGGTCACTATACGGAAATCCCTGTGAAGCTGTTACTTATTCAAAACGTCATAAAATTTATAGAACCGCGGAAGCATATATTATGCGTAAAAAACTTTTTAAATTTGACTTTAGATTTGATGTTATTGAAATTATATTAAATAACTCTAACAACACCCCATCAATAAGACTTATTAAAGATGCTTTTCAAATATAAACATATATCAAGTTTTTTTATTCATAAAAAAAGAATGACACTTTGTACTAGAAAGTGTCATTCAAATATTGCAATACTTAAAAGCTTATAGTATGTTTTTTAAGAAGCTCATCCTGTGTATTTTACACACACCATGTTTCTTTATAGCATGTACGTGTTCACTGGTACCGTATCCAGCATTGTTATCAAAACCATATTCAGGATACATCTTGGAGTATTCTTTCATTAAGTTGTCTCTGTAAACCTTAGCTATAATAGATGAACACGCTATGCTAGCACTCTTTACATCGCCTTTTATAATAAATTCGTTATCAATATCTAAATTTTTTACAGCATATCCATCTGATAATACAATGTCAGCTGGTATCTTAAGTCCTTTAACAGCTCTTCTAAGAACTTCATTATTACACCAAGCTATACCTCTCTCATCTATTTCAGAATTATTTATTACTGCTATATTATAACTAACGGCCTTTTCTTTTATTATTTGTGATAAATTCTCTCTAGATTTTGCTGAAAGCCTTTTAGAGTCCTTTATCCCTAGTATTAACTCTCTATCTTCCTTGTACTTTAAGTTTAGAACCACTGAAGCAGCCGCAATAGGCCCAGCTAAAGGTCCTCTTCCTACTTCGTCAACCCCTGCAGTATATATATAATTACCAAAGCTTCTATCGAAATTGTACATATCTTTAACTCTGTTTATTTCATTCTCTGTTCTTATTAAAAACTTATCTAAACTAACTGCCAAACCTTGTACATTTTTCCTACCGTCTTTATTCAAAGATGCTATGACTTTATAATATCTTTCTTTATCAGTATTAAAATAATTTTCTTGTAAATAAGCTACATAAATTTTAAGGCTGCTAAAATTTACTTTAGCAGTCCCCTCAATTAAGCTAGCTTCTATTTCATTAAAATCACGCTCTTTATCTACTGTAACTATATCCATTGTAGAGTTCTCCATTTCATTTATTCAGGCCTTTCTAACGAAATATTCCCGAGTTTTCCACCTCTAAATTCATCTAAAAGAAGCACAGCTACTCTATTATAATCTATTTGTCCACCTGAAATAACAGCTCCTCTTTTTCTACCTATATT
Organism: Clostridium sp. CS1-1; assembly: GCF_056135525.1. Taxonomy (NCBI): domain Bacteria; kingdom Bacillati; phylum Bacillota; class Clostridia; order Eubacteriales; family Clostridiaceae; genus Clostridium; species Clostridium sp. CS1-1. Next base: position 3,625,959 of record NZ_CM148680.1, read on the forward strand.
ATTCATGTTTTCAAGTGGATCTTCGCTTAACTCTGTAAGCTTATATCTTGTCATCAATCTATCAGGATATGCACCTTGAAGTTTTTCTATTAGCTTTAGAGCAAGTTCCTCAATATCCATAATCTCATCTTTTATTGCCCCAGTAAAGGCAAGATTTAACTGTGTCTCCTCACTTTCTAGCTTAGGCCAAAGTATTCCAGGTGTGTCCATTAACTCCATTCCCATTTTAGTTTTAATCCATTGTTTACTTCTGGTAACTCCTGGTCTATCTCCTGTTTTTGCAATATTATTTTTAGCCATCTTATTTATAAATGTTGATTTACCTACATTGGGTATACCCACAACCATAACTCTATCCGTTATATTAACAATACCCTTTGCTTTCATTCTTTCGTGCTTTTCTTTCAAAAGTTCATTTAATATCGGTCTAATTGCCTTTAACCCTTCTCCAGTTAAACAATTTACACCAGTTAGCCTTATATTATCCTTAGAAAGAGTTTTAATCCATTCTTTAGTTATCCTCTCTTCACTTAGGTCACTTTTATTTAGTAATATAATCCTCGGTTTATTTCCACATATATCATCTACATCAGGGTTTTTGCTTGATCTCACAATTCTTGCATCCCTGATTTCTATTACAGCATCTACTAGTTTTAAGTTTTCTTTCATTTCTCTTCTAGTTTTCGCCATATGCCCAGGAAACCAATTTATAGCCATGTTATCATATCCTTTCTAGTTAGCCAGATCTAATGATGCAAATCCGTTAAGTATATTATCATTCTGTAAAGAGGTTAATCTTCCAAACCTACTAAATGGGAATATTCTTAACGCAGCTCTTCCTACTACCATATTAAAATTTACAAAACCTACATCTGCATATCGACTATCTCTACTATTATTTCTATTGTCTCCTAATACAAAAACTGTATTCTGAGGTACCGTCACTTCGTTAAAATCTCTCATGTTGTTTTCTAGTATATAGGGTTCATCCTTTGGAACATTATTTATATATAACTTATTATTTTCAATTCTTACTTTATCTCCGCCTACTGCAACTACTCTTTTAATAAACTTTTCCCTCGGATCCGCTGGATATTTAATTACTACTATATCTCCTGGCTTAGGATCAGTAAAACGATAAGTAACTTTTTCTACAATAAGTCTATCTTTATTATTTAGTGTTGGGTCCATAGAGTGTCCATCTACGCTTACAGATTCAAAAACAAAGGTTATGATAAAAAATGCTGCTATGATAGCTATAATCATAGATTTTCCGAGTTCAATTAATTCTTTAACCAAAGTTCTACACCACCTTAATATACAAAAAAAGGGACTTATAAAGCCCCATTCTTATTATTATCTTACTAATAACTCTTTTACTTTTGCTGCTTTACCAACTCTATCTCTTAAATAGAATAGTTTAGCTCTTCTTACTTTACCTCTTCTAACTACTTCTATCTTTTCGATGCTAGGAGCGTTAACTGGGAAAGTTCTTTCAACTCCAACATTGTAAGCTACTCTTCTTACTGTGAAAGTTTCTCTTAAACCACCGTTTTGTCTTTTTAATACTGTTCCTTCAAAAACCTGAACTCTTTCTCTGTTACCTTCTTTGATTTTAACGTGAACTTTTACAGTATCTCCTACGTTGAATACTGGTAAATCATTTCTAATTTGTTCTGCTTCGATTTGTCTTATTATTTCTAACATTGTGCATTACCTCCTAAAAATTATTCGACGTTCATGCCCAGCAGTTTTGCAGGCAGCGGAGCGCCTGTGTAGCACGAAGAATATTTTATCATATGTATATACTTTTTTCAATATATTTTTATATTTTTGGCAAATTTCTAAACAAGAACCTACTATTTTGTCAGTTTTTCACTATTTAATAATTTTTTATCTTCTTTGTTAAGTATTAATTTATCAAATAAATCAGGCCTTCTTTTCTTAGTTAATATTAAAGATTGAAGACGCCTCCATTTTCTTATATTCTCATGGTGTCCAGAAGTTAATACCTCAGGTATACTCTTACCTTCAAAAACTTCCGGCCTAGTATATTGAGGATATTCGAGCACACCATTATAAAAAGACTCTTCTGTATAACTTTCGCTACTTGATAGGACTTCATTTACAAGTCTACATATACTATCTACAATGGGAATGCAAGCCATTTCCCCACCAGTTAGAACAAAATCCCCTAACGATATTTCCATATCAATATAACCGTATACTCTTTCATCTATTCCTTCATAATGGCCACACAAAAAAATCAATTCTGATTCTCTTGAAAGTTCCTTAGCCATATCCTGACTAAAGGTTTTTCCTCTTGGCCCTAAAAAAATAACCTTTCCCTTATTAATCTGTTTAACATCTCTTATGCAATCTACTATGGGTTGAGGAGTCATTACCATTCCAGTTCCTCCACCATACGGATAATCGTCAACCTTCTTATGCTTATTCAGCGTATAATCACGTATATTAGTGGTATTTATCTCAACAATGCCTCTTTCTCTTGCTTTTCCTATTATACTGTGGTTAAATATTTGAAACATTTCAGGAAAAAGTGTTAAAATATCTATTTTTATTGCCATGTTTCCACCGGTTTTATGACTATTTGTTTCTTTTCAATATCTATGTTAACCACAATATGACCTAGCACAGGTATTAAAAGTTCCTTTCCCTCTTTAATCCAATAAACATCATTACTATGTGTCTGAATTACATCATAAATCTTCCCATAGTTAACTCCATCTTCATCTAATACTTCACATCCGATTATATCTGCTATGAAATATCTTCCTTCTGGGAGCTCGATTGCTTCTTCCCTAGAAACTTCTAAGTACTTTTGTTTATATTTAATAGCATCATTCATGGAGTCTACACCTTCTATTTTCAATATTACTCTATCAGGCGGTTGTATTTTGCACCAAACTACCGTCCTTTCAACTCCATCTATAAAAGCCTTTTTAAGCTTTCTAAATCTTTTTATATCGTCCGTTAAAGGATATACTTTAAGTTCTCCTTTAATTCCATGAGTATTTATTATTTGACCAATAGCCAAAAACTCCTTCATAGGATATATCCTCCTGATTATATAATTATTATATTTTATTGTTATTATATTTACCATTATTACAATCTTAATACCTTAGTTTAAATTTATCTAATGACTCTTCGTTCCAATACCTTCCTTTTTATGAACGTATATATCTCGAGCAGTTATCCTCTTGAGTAAGTTTAATAGAAATAGGTATGTACCTAACCTAAACTGATTCAAATTTGATTTTATCCGATGACTACCCGCTCTTTACTCATCCCTGGATAACGAGTTCCCCTAAAGGATAACGATTTCTAAGTGTCGAAGACACTTAGAAATCTATTAATAAGCATCAGGTGGAGTTAAAACTTCATCTGACGCTAAGAACTCTGTTTATCTCAAAAATAAAAGAGTTAGGTGCACCTAACTCTTATATTATCTCAACAACAACTCTTTTATTTTCTTTTATAGCTGCTGCTTTTACAACAGTTCTTATAGCCTTAGCTATCCTTCCCTGTTTTCCTATTACTTTTCCCATATCTTCTGGTGCAACTTTTAGCTCAAGAATTATAGATTGCTCTCCAGCAATTTCATTAACTTGAACTAAATCTGGGTTATCAACTAGTGATTTAGCTATAATTTTAACTAATTCTTTCATTATATTACACCCCCAGTGACTACTTTAATCCAGCTTTTGTTAAAAGCTTCTTAACGATGTCTGTTGGTTGAGCACCATTACTTATCCACTTAGCAACTTTTTCTTCATCAAACTTTATAGTTGTTGGTTCAGTTGTTGGGTTGTAATAACCTATTTCTTCTACGAATCTACCATCTCTTGGAGATCTTGAATCTGCTACAACTATTCTATAAAATGGAGCTTTTTTAGCACCCATTCTTCTTAATCTCATTTTAACTGCCATCTATTTCACCTCCTTCTAATAGTAAAACACCTTTTCATCTTAAGTTATCAACTTATTACTATATGTAAAACCCTTTAAAAAGGTAGTTTGCCAAATAATCCTTTTTTATTAAATCCTTTTTGCATACCCTTCATTTGCTTCATCATTTTCTTCATATTTTCAAAATCCTTTAGAAGCTTATTAACTTGTTGCACTGTTGTACCTGAACCTTGTGCAATTCTCTTTTTTCTTGATGGAGAACCACTTATAAGTGAAGGGTTTCTTCTTTCTTTTATAGTCATTGAATTTATTATTGCTTCTATTTTAGCTAGTTCCTTTTCGCTTGAGCTTAAATCAATGCCTTTGAGTTCTTTAGCATTCGCCCCTGGCATCATTTCAATTAATTTGTTAAGAGGACCAAGCTTTTTCATTTGCTGCATTGAAGCTAAGAAGTCTTCTAGATTGAACTCTTGACTCATCATACGGCTTCCTATTTTCTTTGCTTCTTCTTCATCTATACTTTGCTGAGCCTTTTCTATTAAAGAAAGTACATCTCCCATACCAAGTATTCTTGAAGCCATTCTATCTGGATGGAACACCTCAAAGTCGCTCATCTTCTCGCCTATTCCGATGAATTTTATAGATTTACCAGTCATAGCTCTTATCGAAAGGGCTGCTCCACCTCTCGTATCACCATCTAATTTAGTAAGTATCACTCCACTTAAGTCAAGTTGATCATTAAAGCTATTTGCAACATTAACTGCATCCTGACCTGTCATCGAGTCTACCACTAACATAATTTCATCTGGTTTAACATTTTCTTTAACATCTTTTAGTTCATTCATTAATTCTTCATCTATATGAAGTCTACCTGCTGTATCTATTATTACTACGTTTAAACCATTATTTTTTGCATATTCAATTGCACCCTTAGATATATCTACTGGTGACACCTTATCACCCATAGTAAATACTGGAACATCTATTTGTTTTCCAACTACTTGAAGTTGCTTTATAGCTGCTGGTCTATATATATCACAAGCAGCAAGTAAAGGTTTCTTGTTCTTCTTTCTTAACTGAAGAGCAAGCTTTCCTGCCATAGTAGTTTTTCCTGCCCCTTGTAGCCCAACCAGCATTATAATAGTTATTCCACTTGAAGAATACTGAATACCGCTTTCGTTACTACCCATTAAGCTAGTAAGTTCTTCATTTACTATTTTAATAACGTGCTGCGCTGGAGTTAAACTCTGAAGAACTTCTTCTCCAAGGCACTTTTCACTAACTGTTTTTATAAAATCTTTTACAACTTTATAATTAACATCTGCTTCTAAAAGTGCAAGTTTTACTTCTCGCATAGCATCTTTAATATCTTTTTCAGAAAGCTTACCTTTGCCTCTAAGCTTTTTTAGGGTTTCCTGAAGTTTAGAAGCTAATCCTTCAAAAGCCATGCTATTCCTCCTAAATATTATCAATTATGTATTCTCTAATTTCTTTTAACATACTTATGTTTTTATCATCATTAATATCTAACAAATCAATGGATTTTAATAATGAAAATCTTACTTTTTCTATTCTAAGTTTTTCTTCCATCAGGCCAAGCTTTTCTTCGTACTGCATTAAAAGCTTATTGCATCTTTTAATAACATCATGTACAGCCTGCCTGCTAGTACTTGTGAGTTCTGATATTTCGGCCAATGATAAATCGTCATTATAATATAAATCCATAATATCTTTTTGTTTTTCTGTTAAAAGCTCACCATACATATCTAATAGTATAGAAAGCTGAATTCTTTCTTCCATGAGATACTCTGCAACCTTAAAGTTACATTTCCACTCCCTTATTTTTTTATTAATAATGTATCCGAAGATATATTATTAACTCAACGAAGACTATGATATCAAAGTTTAGAACCTCTGTCAAGTATTTTTACTTAACAGATAATTTTTTTCAAATATATAATAATGCATTAAAATAAAGCGTCAGCAAAATCTCCTGGATTAAATTCCTGTAAATCTTCTATTCCTTCTCCAACTCCAATTAATTTAACCGGTATGTTAAGACTATGCTTTATAGAAATTACAATTCCACCTTTTGCTGTACCGTCAAGCTTTGTAAGAATTATTCCATCTATAGGACATACCTCCATAAACTGCTTAGCTTGCTGAACTGCATTTTGCCCTGTTGTAGCGTCTAGTACCAATAATGTCTGCCTATGAGCCTCACTAAACTCCCTATCAATTACTCTGTTTATTTTTCCAAGCTCATCCATTAAATTTTTCTTATTATGGAGCCTTCCAGCCGTATCGCACACCAAAACGTCTACTTTTCTTGCCTTCGCTGCTTGAACAGCATCAAAAACTACTGCGGCAGGATCCGAACCTTCTTGATGTCTAATAATATCTACACCAGCTCTGCTACTCCAAACCTCAAGTTGATCAATAGCCGCAGCTCTAAAAGTATCCGCAGCTGCCATTAGCACTTTATATCCATCATACTTTAACTTTGCAGATATCTTTCCAATAGATGTTGTTTTACCAACTCCATTTACCCCTATAATTAATACTACCTCTGGAGTTTTTTCAGGCTTTATAGTACCATTCTCTTCACCCAAAATATCCACAATAACTTCTTTTAAATAATCCTTTACTAAAGAAGGATCCTTTACTTTGTTCTCTCTTATCTTTGCTTTCAGTCTATCTATGATTTCTAGTGTAGTTTCTACACCAATATCTGCAGTTATCAATATTTCTTCCAACTCTTCATACAAATCATCATCAATAGTCATTGCACCACTTAACATATCTGTTATTTTCTCTGTAAGATTTGTCTTAGTCTTTGTAAGTCCTTCTTTTAACTTATTAAAAAATCCACCAAACATATGTACATCCTCCAATTTTATAAATTTAGTTCTATAACTATAGAACTTCTGATTGTAAACTTAACTTATACATAGGGATATGCTGCTAATTCTGAAAGCACATTTAAATACTTTTCTATGAGTCTTAGCGAAGCTATTATGAGTCTTAGCGAAGCTATAAGGAAAAGCTTAGAACTTTGATGTGTCTGAGCGATAGCGAGTTCATCAAAGTTCTTAGCTTTTTCTTATAGCCGAGCTTTAGACTTATTAAAAAGTATTTATAGTGCAGAAGAATTAGCAGTATATCCCGGTGTATGAGTGGAGTTTATGAATTAGAATCCTATATAACTTCTCTATGATGCTTCCCTAGTTAAATCCACTGAAACTATCTTGGATACACCTTTTTCCTCCATTGTAACCCCATACAAGGCATCACTAGCTTCCATAGTTCCCTTTCTATGAGTTATTACAATAAATTGTATATTTTGTGAGAACTTTTTTAAAAACTCCGCATATCTTATTACATTTGCGTCGTCTAATGCTGCCTCTATTTCATCTAAAATGCAAAATGGTGTAGGCTTCATCTTCAAGATAGCGAACAATAAAGCAATTGCTGATAATCCTTTTTCTCCACCGGACATTAGATTTATATTTTGAAGTTTTTTTCCTGGCGGTTGAACTGTTATGTCTATATTTCCTGTCAATTCATCTCCATCAGCTAATATTAGATCTGCACTTCCCCCTTTGAATAGTTCTTTAAAAGTTTCATCAAAGTTTTTTCTCAGTTTGTTAAAGTTTTCGTTAAACACTACTTTCATTTTATCCGTCATTTCATTTATAAGCCCCACCAACTCTTCCTTTGCATTAGTTAAATCCTCTCTCTGCGTGCTTATAAAGTTAACCTTTTCCGTTAACTCCTTAAATTCATCTATAGCTCCAAGATTTACAACTCCTAAGGAAGATATATTGCTTTTCAAATTTAAGATATCTCTTTTATAGACTTCAATGTTCTCAATTTCAGTTTTATAACTTAAAGCCTCTGCATATGTAATTTCTAGCTCATCATTAATCTTTGAATATAAGGATTCTTTTTCAGCAATATGTCTTTCTAATGAAAGCTGAATTTTATGAATCTCATCTTCCTTCTTATGAATTACTAATTGAAGATCCTCTGCTTTTTTACTATGCACTTTTATTTTTTCTTTTGCTTTTATCAATTCAATATCCTGATCCTTGAGTTTCTGTTCCATTTCTAAAATATAATTTTCTATATTTTTTCCTTCTTCGACATTCATTCTAATTTGCTCTTTGCATTTATATATACTATCCTGCGACTTTTTGTTTTCATGTTTCATACTATCTCGTTTTAACTTGAGCTCATTTATGTCAGTATTTAATCTTTCCAAAATGCTAACTTTATTTAAAACATTCTCATCTATTTGTGCCTTTCGTATCTTAAACCCTGTGAGTTTTTCTCTGTCAATTAAAACTTTAGAGTTTTTGCCGCTAAGTCCCTTTTCTAATTCAATAATCAAGATATCATTTTCATTTTGTTTAATTTTAATCTCTTCTAATTCTTTGTCTTTTACCTCTAATTCATTCAAGTTTTCCTTTAATTTTTCATTTAATAATTCTATTTCCCTATTAGAAACTACCAAACTTTCCTTAAGTTTCCCACTTTCATTATCTATAGCATTTATCTTACCCTTCAGCTTAGTGATTTCAATGTTTTGAGAATAAATAGTGTCTCTTAAATTTAAACTTTCTTCATCCAGTAGTTTTATATCATTTCTATACTTTTGTATTACATTATTTAGATAACTTATATTTTCTGCAGCACTTTTAATTTTTAACTTTATGTCCTCTATTTCTCTCTTTCTTCCTATGATGTTGCTAACTTTATGGTGCAAACTTCCTCCAGTAAGAGATCCCCCTGGATTTACAACTTCTCCTGTAAGCGTAACAATTTTAAAACTATAATTACTAGCTTTGGCTATTTTAAGGGCGCTATCCATATCACTAGAAATTATAGTTCTTCCTAATATGTATTGTATGGCGTTTGTGAACAACTTGTCGTATTTTATTAGCTCACTTGCTATACCTATATATCCGTTTACTTTTTGAAATTCTGTTTCAATTGATATCTTTTTCCCCTTAATAATACTAAGCGGTAAAAATGTTGCTCTACCTATATTGTTATCTTTTAAATACTTTATAAGCTTTTTAGCTATCTCCTCATTCTTAGTTATTACGTCAGAAATAGCTCCACCTAATGCTATTTCTATTGCGGTTTCAAATTTCTTATCCACCTCAATTATCTCGCCTAAAACAAAACAGCTATTATTTTCAACATCTAACTTTCCTTTGTTAACGTCTCCCATTAAAACCTTAACAGCTCTATTATACCCTTCATACTGTTTGTCCAAATTAACAAGCATATTATGATTTGCTTCTAACTTACTGTGTAAATTATTTAGTTCCCTAAATTCTTTTTCCTTCGAAAAAACAATAGAATTTAATCTAGAAATTTGATTTCTATTGTTTTTTATACTGCTTTCAAATTCATTTATTTTTATGCTTAGTTCATCTACTTGTTTTGTGAACATCTCCTTAGTACTTGAGTTGATTTTTATGGAATGCAAATAACTTTCACAAGAATTCTTTATACTATGGATTTTTTCTTTAAGAGTTTCAGTATCATTTTTTAAAATAAGTATGGTATTTTTAAGGTTTGATAAATCACTTAAATATTCTATTTGATCATCCTTTAACTTTTTTATCATGCTATTTTCATTTAAAATAGAGTCCTCTATGGATGCTATTTTATTCTCGTAATCACCGATTTGTAAACCTATCTCACTCTGCGTTTCTTTTAAAACTTTCAATTCACTACTTTGCTCTTCTTCATTAGCTAGTAAAACAGTTATCTTATCTTGAGTTTCATTAAGCTCTCTTTCATTTTTCTCTATTAAGCTATATAGGTTCTCTAACCTTTCACCTAATATCTGAGTATCAGCTTCTATGTTTTGTTTTTTCGACTTATCATCATAATACCTTTTCCTGTAGTCAGAGCTTTCTTCATTTATAACTTCAACTTTTTCATTCCATTTCTCAATATCTAACTTAAGTTTCAAAAGTTCAGAATTTAATTCTTCTGTATTTGTGTTCATATTATTAATGTTACCTTGAATTTCCTCTATTTTACTCTGGACTTTATCGATAGCGTAGATGGTCACGTTTATTTCTTTCTTTTTTAGCTCTGCAGATAATTTTATAAATTTTTTAGCTTTTTCATTTTCAATTTGTAACGGTTCCAACCTTTCTGAATAAGTACCTAAAATATCATCTATTCTAACTAAGTTTGCTTCTGTATTTTCTAGTTTTTTTTCTGCTTCTTCTTTTCTCCACTTAAACTTTACTATACCAGCAGCTTCCTCCAAAAGACTTCTTCTTTCTTCTGGTTTTCCACTAAGCACCGCTTCAATCTTTCCCTGACCAATTATAGAATATCCTTCTTTTCCAATACCAGTATCCATGAAAAGTTCGTGGATATCCTTTAACCTGCATTGAGTGTTGTTTATGTAGTATTCACTTTCCCCAGAACGATAAAGCCTTCTAGATATTGTAACATCAGAGTAATCTAGCGATAGTCTTTTATCTTCATTATCTAAAGTTAATGAAACCTGACAAAGTCCAACAGGTTTTCTAAACTGGGTTCCAGCAAATATAACATCTTCCATTTTACCTCCTCTGAGGCTTTTTACACTTTGTTCTCCAAGCACCCATCTTACTGCATCAGAAATGTTACTCTTTCCGCTTCCATTGGGTCCAACTATAGCTGTGACTCCATTTTTAAATATTAACTCTGTCTTATCTGCGAATGATTTAAATCCTCTTATTTCAATAGATTTGAGAAACATAAAAAGTACACTCCTTATCTTCCAAATAACATTGGAAGCAAGCTAACTAAAAACATAAGTACTACAAGGGAAACTAATAACTTTTTCATTTTCTCCCTAGTCTTCTTTTTCATAAAATAACACTCCCTTTATTCTAATATAATAACTATAATAGCTAGTCATCCCTAAGCTCCCATACATGTTTAGCTATAAATTATATTAACCGTAAAACATAGTTGTTTCAAGTTTCATCTCATAGTTTATATTATAATTATCTAAATATCAATTGTAAAATAAAAAACCCTGTATTCCACAGGGTTTTATATCAATTAAGTTATCTTGGTTCAACAATAAATTTTATTGCTGTTCTTTCCTCACCTTCAATAGTTATCTCCGAAAAAGCTGGAACAACAACTAGATCTATACCATTTGGTGCTACAAATCCTCTAGTAATTGCTATCGCCTTCACTGCCTGGTTAACTGCCCCTGCACCTACTGCTTGAACTTCCGCTGAATTGTTATCTCTTAATACTGCTGCTAGTGCCCCTGCTACTGATTTTGGTTGAGATTGAGCTGATACCCTTAATACTTCCATGTGTAATTCCTCCCTACAAATATTGTTATATTCACAGGGATATAATTCTATAAAACACCGAAATTTCCTTCTTTGTACTTTTTAGCCATATATTCATTTATTGACAAACTTTTTTCTTTTTCTTCTGTAATTAAAATTATTTCTCCTCTACATACAAGATTATCTTGTATAACTTCGACATTTGATGTCTTTAATTGTTTCTTCATGTCATTAAAAAATTTCTTCTTATAAGAATATAACTTTGACAAATCCTTGTTGTTAATTTTTATAATGAGCTTATCATTAGGTTTTCCATCAAATTCATCTAGTATAAGTTCATTATAAATACTTCCTTCTACCAATTCCCTAAAAGCTGGATGGAATGGACCAGCAATCAAATCTTTGCCAGTATTTATTTCTTCAGTAGGCTGTAATCCAATTCTTATAACTTTTATATTATTTGCAGTAAGCATAATATAAACTACCTTCGCGATTTCAACTGCTTCATAAAGTTCATAAGGATTATATAGACCATTTTTAAAGAGCCTCTCCATAGGAGTATCCTTTATTACTAGAGCAGGATAAATTCTACATATTTCTGGTTTCATTTTAATTATTTTCTTCGTTGTCTCTACATCCTTTTCAAATGTATCACCAGGCAGTCCTAACATAATTTGATGCCCTAGTACAAATCCTAATTCTTTTATTAGCTTTGAAGCCCTTAACACATCTTCCTCAGAATGACCTCTTCCTGACTTTAGAAGAACTTCCTTATCTAAAGATTGAACTCCAAGTTCAATAACATCTACTGAATAGTCCTTTAAATTCAACAATATCTTCTCATCTATATAATCTGGTCTTGTAGATAAATGTATGAAATTTATTTCACCTTTGTCTTTAAACTCCTTTGCTACAGCTAAAAGCTCTTTCTGTCTATTTATATCTATAGCTGTGAAAGTTCCGCCATAGAATGACACCTCTATAGTGGCATTTTCTTTATGAATTGTTTCTAAATATTGCTCTATAGTGTTTCTCACAAAATTAGCATCTACCCGCTCTTCAATTCCTGTAATAGTATTTTGATTGCAAAATACACAATTATGCGGGCAACCTTCGTGAGATACAAATATAGGTATTATATAGTGACCCTTACCCATTATCTTCCTCCAATTTTTTAAGTGCCTCCTGTGCTGCGTTTTGTTCTGATTCTTTTTTACTATACCCAACCCCATTTCCTAAAATTTTATCATCTACTGATACCTGAGTATAAAATTTTCTTCTATGAGGTGGTCCTTCATGTTTGGTTAGCAAATAACCTATATTAACATCTCCATTTTGTTGCATTATTTCTTGAAGTTTAGTTTTATAATCTAAAATAATCTTATTTTTTATTGCTTTTTCTATAGTGTCCTTAAAATTTTCTATAATAAATTCTTTTGCCTTTTCAAATCCGCTGTCAATATATACTGCTGCGATTATAGCTTCCACACAATCAGCTAATATAGAAATTCTTTCTCTTCCACCTGTAATCTCTTCACCCTTACTCATTTTTATATAATTCCCAATTTCCCATCTTTTAGCTATTTCATATAGGGAATTTTCACATACTATTAGAGCTCTCCTCTTTGTGAGTTCTCCTTCAGATTTATTTTTATAAGTTAGAAAAAGATATTCAGAAATAGAAATCTGTAATACTGAGTCTCCAAGAAACTCTAATCTCTCATTAAACTTTATATTTTTCTTACCATTAGCATAGGAACTGTGTGTTAAAGCAGTCCTTAATAGTTCTTTATCTTTAAAATTAACATTTAACTTTTCTTCTAACGCTTGAAAGGCATTCCCTTCATTTACCATTATTATCTTAACTCCTTTTAGAAGTTTATTCTTCAGCTTGCTTCTTGATTAAACAAACTCAAGAATAAACTACATTTTTGTAAATTTATAAAGCCCCGTATATAACGGGACTTTTAAAGAAATTATTCCTCAGTATGAGCCTTTATGTACTCAACTACATCTGTAACTGTAGCTATCTTTTCAGCATCCTCATCTGGTATTTCTAGATCGAACTCTGTTTCTAGAGCCATTATTAATTCAACAATATCAAGTGAATCAGCACCTAAATCATCTACGAAAGATGCTTCCATAGTTACCTCTTCTACACCAATACCAAGTTGCTCAGATACTATATTTTGAACTTTTTCAAATATCATTGTCTCACCTCCTAAAAGCTTTCTACATAAATAATATTACATAACTGGTATACCGTCAATACAAATACTACTAAATTTATTATTCTTAATTATTAAATATCAATACACCTAATCAAAATGTATTTTTTCTAATTCTATTTTAATCTTGTCTATGATCTTATTATCATAGCAGTTTATGGCTTGTTTTATAGCATTTTTAAACGCTTTACTATCAGAGCTTCCATGAGCCTTTATACAGATTCCTTTAGATCCTAGGAATGCCGAGCCGCCATACTCTGAATAATCAAACTTATTCTTTAACCCTTTAAATACAGGCTTCAATAAATAAGCACCCAATTTAGTTGTAAAGGATTTCATTATTTCTTCTTTTAACATGCTAAATATATTCAGCGCCACACCTTCATACATTTTTAATATTGTATTTCCTACGAAGCCATCACATACCAATACATTTACATCTCCATTTGATGCTTCCCTTGGCTCCACATTCCCTACAAAATTAAAATCTTTTTCTTTTAGCAGCTTATATGCACTCTTTGTTAGTTCATTTCCCTTTTCTTCTTCCGACCCAATATTTACCAAGCCTATGGTTGGATTATTTATTCCTAAAATATTTTCAAAATATATTTTACCCATTAATGCAAATTGAATTAAATACTGAGGTTTGCAGTCAACATTTGCTCCAGCATCAACAACCATAAATGCCCCCTTTTTTCCTGGCATTATAGGTGCTAGCGCTACCCTTTCAATTCCTTTTATTCTCCCAACTATAAGCGTTGCACCAGTCATAAGGGCCCCTGTACTTCCAGCAGAGATAACTGCATCAGCCTCTCCATCTTTAACTAGCTGAAGTGCCTTGACTAAACTTGAGTTTTTCTTTTTCCTTACAGCCATAACTGGCGGTTCATTCGTGCTTATCACTTCTTCAGCATTTAATATACTTATTTTATCCTTAGGATATGTATACTTATCTAACTCTTTCTTTATTAGTTCTTCAACTCCAGTAATGACTATGTTAACATTGTGTTCTTTTACAGCTTGAACACATCCATCTACTACAGCAGCCGGCGCAAAATCTCCACCCATACCATCCACTGCAATTATCATGCTTTCACATCCTTTTTTGTTATATAGCAATTATAAATATCTAACTTTTAAACATTACTTTGTCATAGAAGAAAAATCAAATTATTAACTATATCAAAGTAGAAACAGTTTCTAAATATAATATTGTATATCTATAGGTATTAATTTTCACTTAATTATAAAAGGTTATATATCCTTAGATCTTGGATTGGTTTCATCTTACAAATTACAAAAAAAGAAAGTCAAATGACTTTCTTTAAATTATTTTTCAGTTGAAACAACTTCCTTGCCCTTATAATATCCACAACTCTTGCATACTCTATGAGCAAGCTTCATTTCATGACATTGAGGACACTCAACTATTCCTGGTAAACTTAATTTAAAAGTTTGTGCTCTTCTTGAATCTCTTCTAGCTTTTGAAAATCTTCTCGCTGGATTTCCCACAGTAAAACACCTCCTTAATCAGTCAAAAACAAATCTTTCAACTTTGCCAACCTTGGATCAATATCGTCATCGTTACAGTGACATGTAGAAAAATTTAGGTTGGTACCACATTTATGGCACAATCCCTTGCAATCTTCTTTACAAAGCCTTTTGATTGGCAGTGTTAATATAATGTTATTTTCTATTATTTCTGTGATATCTAAAGTATCACTATTTATAAAGATGAGGTCATCATCTTTATTAGCTTTGTCATTTGTTGTAAACTTTTCCTCAATAGTCATTTCTATAGGATAGCTAAACCTTTCGAGACATCTAGAACAACTTAATTCTAAAACAGTATGTATAACACTATTTAATGTCAGAACGTCTCCTACTTTACTTAGAGTTCCATCTAACTTAATATTTTCTAATAAGCCGATGTATTCACTTCCATCATAAAGTTTTTTTTCATTAATTTCAAGATGTAATTCCTGAGCAGCTCTTTCTTTTTTTAATAACTCTGTTAAATCCAATTTCATAATGCTCACCTCTACATATTAGCCACAATTTATTATATAGAGATGAGCATAAAAAGTCAAGATTTATTTATTTTTTGTCAGTTATTGAAATTTTTTATTATTTTCTGTTTGTAACTATTTCTTGAGTATCTCTTGCTATCATAAGTTCTTCATCTGTTGGTACAACAAACACTTTAACTTTCGAATCTGGAGTTGTTATCTCCATTGCTTTACCTCTCATGCCATTCTTATCAGCATCAATATTAATTCCTAAGTATGATAATCTTTCACAAATAGCTGCTCTGCTTGTTGATGAGTTTTCTCCAAGACCTGCTGTAAATACTATGCAATCAACTCCATTTAGTGCTGCAGTATATGCTCCAATAACGGATGTAACTCTGTAGTGGAATACATCTAAAGCAAGTTGAGCTCTTTTGTTTCCGTCCTTTGCAGCATTTTCTATATCTCTAAAGTCACTGCTTACTCCAGATAAACCAAGAACACCTGATTTCTTGTTCATTAGATTATCTACCTCTTCAACAGCCATACCAGCTTCTTTTACTAAGAAAGGTACTATTGCTGGATCTATATCTCCACATCTTGTTCCCATAACAACACCTGCAAGAGGAGTGAATCCCATTGATGTATCAATTGATTTTCCACCCTTTATTGCTGATAGACTTGCTCCGTTTCCTAAGTGGCAAGTGATGATTTTTAAATCTTCTATTTTTTTGCCCATAAGCTCGGCTGCTGTCATTGAAACGAATCTATGTGAAGTCCCATGGAATCCATATTTTCTTATACCGAAATCACTATATAATTCATATGGTAGTGCATACATATATGCTTCTTCAGGTAATGTTTGATGGAACGCTGTATCAAACACTCCAACCATTGGTGTATTTGGCATTAACTCTTTACAAGCATTTATTCCAATTATGTTAGGTGGATTATGTAATGGAGCTAGTTTTACACATTCTTGTAATGCTTCCATAACATTTTCATCAATTAGTACTGATGAAGCATATTTTTCTCCACCATGAACAACTCTGTGTCCTACTGCTGATATTTCTGACATATCACTGATTACACCGTGCTCTTTGCTAATTAAAGCATCAAGTACTAATCCAATAGCTACTTTGTGATCCTTCATTGGTTGTTCTATAACAACTTTTTCATCATTAACTTTATGAGTTAAAACTGAACCCTCTATTCCTATTCTTTCTACAAGACCTTTTGCAAGAACGCTCTCATTTTCCATGTTCATCAATTGATATTTTAAAGATGAACTTCCGCAGTTTATTACTAATACTTTCATTTTTATTCTCCCTTCAATATACAAAAAACTAATTTTTCTTTATTATTATTCTTGAGCTTGTGCTTGAACTGCAGTTATAGCTACTACGTTTACTATATCATCATCGCTACAACCTCTTGATAAGTCATTAATTGGTTTAGCAAAGCCTTGGCAAACTGGTCCTATAGCATCAGCATTTGCAAATCTTTGAACTAGCTTATATCCGATATTACCTGCTTGAAGATCTGGGAATACTAAAACATTTGCCTTGCCAGCAACTTTACTATTTGGAGCTTTTAAATCGGCTACTTTCTTAACTATAGCAGCATCTAATTGTAATTCTCCATCTATGTCTAGATCAGGTCTCATGGCTTTTGCTAATTCTGTCGCTTTTCTAACCTTTTCAACTAATTCGTGCTGTGCACTACCCATAGTTGAGAATGATAACATTGCAACTTTTGGTTCTATTCCGCATAGAGCCTTTGCTGTTTCTGCTGTACTTACTGCAATTGAAGCTAACTCCTCTGCTGTTGGGTTTGGATTAACTGCACAGTCTGCAAAAAGAAGTAATCCTTCCTCTCCATACTGGCTGTTTGGTACATTCATAACAAATGTACTAGAAACTACTGACATCCCAGGTGCAGTTTTTATTATTTGAAGACCTGGTCTTAGTAAATCCCCAGTAGTATGTATTGCTCCGGAAACTAATCCATCTGCATCCCCTACTTTAACCATCATAGTTCCAAAATATAGTGGATCCCTTACAATTTTATCTGCTTTTTCAAGAGTCATTCCTTTATTTTTTCTTATCTCGTAAAATCCATTTGCATATTCAGCTGTTTTTTCTGAAGTCTCTGGGTCTAATACTTCAACTCCATCTAGTTTTACACCAAGACTTGCTGCTTTTTCTCTTATCACATTCTCATTTCCAACTAATACAACATTAGCAAGCCCATTTTCCATTATTTTTCCACAAGCTTGAAGATTTCTTTCTTCTTCGCCTTCAGGTAAGACAATTCTCTTTTTATTAGATTTTGCCTTTTCCCAAATTTGTTTCATTAATTCCATTTTTGTTTCTCCCTTCGAAATATAAAATTAAATTAAAATTGCATACAACTATAATATAATCCTTTTTTTGTGTATTTTTCAATAAAAATATGAAGATTTTAAAATTATTCTTAAAAATTTTTTTAAATTTAGGAATAATTATTAAATCTTTTTAATTTTGTATATTTATCCACAATACTGATTATAAACATTTTATATGTGTATAATGTAGATAATAAATCAAAAAACACATATAATTTATCTATATATTAATTTCCATTATTTTTAATCAAGGAGGCAATAAATTGAACATTACAGGTATTGTAGTAGAGTACAACCCCTTTCACAGAGGCCACTTATATCATATACAGAAAACAAGAGAAATAACAAATTGTGACGGTATCGTAGCTGTAATGAGCGGAAACTTTGTTCAAAGAGGCGTTCCTGCAATAATTGATAAGTGGAACAGAACAAAAGCTGCATTAATGAATGGAGTTGATTTAGTAATTGAATTACCTATGATTTATAGCATATCCTCTGCTGAGTTCTTCGCGTTCGGTGCAGTTAGCCTTTTAGATAGCTTAGGCATAGCTAATAACATCTGCTTTGGCAGCGAACAAGGAAACGCAGACGAATTATCACATATAGCTAATATACTTTCCGAAGAACCCTTAGAATTTAAACAACTACTGAAGAAAAACTTGGATTTGGGTTTTGCCTATCCGCTTGCAAGAAGCAAGGCTTTAATGCAATATTTTCAAGCTTTTGATGATAAAAAATTATTAGATTTAGACATAGAGAATATCTTATCTAGCTCTAACAATATTTTAGGAATAGAATACTGTAAGAGCCTTAAAAGGTTGAAAAGTAATATACAGCCTTTTTCTGTAAAAAGGGAAGGTGGTACATATAACAGCACCTCTTTAAACGAGAAATTTTCTAGTGCATCTTCTATACGGAAATTTATTAAGGATAATGGAAATATAGATGGTGTAAAATGTCATTTGCCAGAAAACGTATATAATTCACTTTTGTCCTTAAGTAAAAATAATTATAATTTTGTTTTTGAAGATTCTATGCTCCCTTTTATAAAATATAAAGCTATTACGAATAAAAACTTAATTGAAAATCTTCCAGATGTATCAGAAGGCATCCATAATAGAATACTGAAGGCATTGGAACATTCTAGAAGTTATGATGAACTTATAAGCTCTATTAAAACCAAAAGGTATACTTATACTCGTATAAGTAGAATTTTGTGTCAATTCTTTAATGGATTTGAAAACCTTAATACAAGTGATTTAAGAAAGAAACCATGCCCTTATGCTAGAGTTTTAGGTTTTAACAATGTTGGACTAAAAATATTAAAAGAAGCAAAATCAAAATCTACGATTCCAATTTACACTAAGTTACCTAAAAATCCAGATAAAGTTTTATTCTTAGATATATCAGGTACTAGGATGTATAGTTTATTGAACAATAGCATTAATTCTAATTCTGATTATTTAATTAGCCCAATTATAATAGATAAATAAGCTGAACTTTAATCACTCAGAATAATGTTAAGTTATTCCTTATATTGTAAAATTAAATTAGAATAAGTGTTGTATTTAAACAATATAATTTTAATAAATCAAATTTTACGTATTTGCAGGATTGAGTATTTAGTCTCAATTCTCAATTCTCAAAAGTGGGTGATTGGCGTTTGAAATTTATATTTTACCTTTTGATAATAATTATTATCTTACTTCTTGCTTATTTGCTTAAAAACAAAAATATCCTTATTACTATAGTATGCTCCCTACTTATTCTACAAATATTGGCTGCACCAAAAGTATGTATAGACGCTGCAATTTCTGGAGCCTTACTTTTTTTCTATAAGGTATTTCCCTCCTTATTTTCATTTTTAGTGGTGTCTAATATAATACTAGCTTATGATGGAGTTTACATATATTCTAAAGTCTTAGGGAGTGCTATATGCAAGCCTTTTAGACTTCCGAAAAGCTGTAGCTTTGTTCTAATCATCAGCGTTTTATGTGGGTATCCATTAGGAGCAAAATATGCCTGTGATCTATACGAGAGAAATATAATAGACCTAACAACTTGCGAACGGCTGCTTAATATAGCCTCAAATGCAAGTCCTTTATTTATGTTAGGTTCCGTAGGTATATCCATGTTAAAGAGTTCTCATATAGGCTATATATTACTTCTATCAAATCTACTATCATGTATTGTGATGGGGCTCATTCTTCCTTCTAAAAAGGTAAGTAAAAAAGATATTCATGTAAAAAACCATACCTTAATGGATATGAATATTGGAAATGTGCTTAAAAATAGTGTTGAGAATTCAATTAAGACTTGTTTATCTATAGGCGGCTTTGTTACTGCTTATTCAGTTGTAAACAGTATGATAAAAATAAATTATCTATTTAGCTTTATATCAACTCAAATTTCGAATATATTTCATATTTCTAAGGATATAGTTGAAGGCCTCATACTAGGCTTAATTGAGATGACTAATGGTTGTAGCTTAATTTCATCTTCTAATGCACCTATACTTGTAAAAATAGCTGTTGTAAGTTTTCTTTTTACTTTTAGTGGTCTATCCATAATTTCTCAAGTTTATTCTTTTACTTATAAGCTTGATATATCCATGAAAAAATATACTGTTAGGAAGATTGCTCAAGGGCTTCTATGTTCGTTAATCAGCGTATTATTGTATAATCTCTCTTCTATGCATTTAGTAAAGACGACATTTGCATACAACTATATTCAAATCAATAATATGAATAGCATTTTTTTAACAACTTTGATTATCGTAATTTTACCTTGGATACTTTTTAGGGTAAAAGTGTTACTTCAGTCTACCAGATAATAAACTATTACTTTAAACTAAATAAATGGTTAACTTAATAAAAAGCACTATCAATATTGATAGTGCTTTTTATTAAGTATGAAAGTTCATTAATAACGCCCTAAATAGGAGTACATTTTTTTAAATCCTTACTAAATGTGTTAATCAACTATGAAACCTTTGTTAACTTTACCTATTTTATAATATTAGCGAATAAGCTTTAAAAAATATTAACTTTACTTCATATCTCTTAATTCTTTAATATTTTGTTTAATTTGATCTGCCCTTAAATCAATATTAGACTCTAAATGAATCACAAACTCCTGCATGTCATTTTTAAGTTCTGAAAGCATTAATTTGCTTTTGTCTGCTATTTCCTTATCTAGTTGATTTAAGATCTCGTTAGCATAATCTCTAGCCCCTAACCTAATGTCTTTTGCATTTCGTTGAGCAGAAGCTATTATTTCTTCAGCCCTCATATTAGCCTCTTTTGTTATATCGTGATTTTCAATTTGCCTTTTCAAAAGACTTAAACTTTCCTTTTTTAAATTTTCAGCTTCCTGAATGGCTTCACTCAAAATTCTTTCCTTTTCTTCTACTACCCATTGAGCCTTTTTCATTTCGTCAGGAAGATATGTTATAATCTTTTCAACTATTTCTAATGTTTCTTTTTTATCTATTACAACCTTTGCCGTCATCGGAACTTTCGAAGATGTTTCTATAATTTCTCTTAGATATTCTAGTAGTTTAATAGCATCCATAGCATTTCCCCCTAAAGGCTATTAACCTTTTTAATAATATCAGGTATTACCTCATCTGGAACTAAGTCCTTAATACATCCCCCAAACATAGCGACTTGTTTAACAGAAGAAGAACTCAAATAAGAATTTTTAGCACTAGTCATCATAAATACAGTTTCCACATCAGGATCTAATTTCTTGTTCATTAGTGACATTTGAAGTTCATATTCAAAATCGGCTACTGCTCTAAGTCCTTTTAATATAACCTTTGCATTTTGTTGTTTCATAAAATCAATCAAGAGTCCACTGAAACTTTGCACCTTTATATTGGGAAGTTTCTTGGTGACTTTCTGAATTAACTCAACTCTTTCTTCAATGGAAAAAAGTCCTTTTTTTTCAGGATTTATAAGGACTGCTACTATCACTTCATCAAATATCCTAGAAGCCCTCTCTATTATATCTAGGTGACCATTAGTTACAGGGTCAAAGCTTCCTGGATATACAGCTTTTCTCATTGTAACTACTCCTCCCTATACTTGTAAAAACACACAGTTGTGTTGCCATATCTTCTATGATCCAAAAGAATTATTTCATCTGTACCTTCATATAATTCTTCTTGAGAATCAATTTTAGTTACGATAATGCCATCTCTATCTAGCAAACCTTCTTTTTCCACAATTTCAACAGCTGGTGGAATCATATTTTTTAAGTATGGGGGGTCAAGGAATATTATATCAAAAACCAATTTTCTCCTTCCGAACTCCTCAAGTGCTTTATAGGAATCCATATTAAAACACTTACATATTTCTCCGAACTTTAGGTTTTCAATATTTTTAGCTAAGAAAGGAAATGTTTCCGGACTTTTATCCACTAGATAACACTCCTTTGCTCCTCTGCTTGCTGCTTCTAATCCTAAACTTCCTGTACCTGCAAAAACATCAACAACTCTTGAATCGTATAATCTATTTTGTATAATACTAAACATCGATTCTTTAATTCTATCTAAAGTAGGCCTCGTAGTACCCATCCCGATTGGTGACAGAAGTTTTCTTCCTTTAGCAAGACCTGCAATAATTCTCATAATTTTTCCTCCTTGCATTCCTTATTAGCAAATATTCATTTAATAATATTTACAGTTCTGATATTCTTAATTTAAATCACAATAATTATTTCTTCTTATAATTTAAAAAATTATTACTAATATCGACATTATACCTCTATATAATATTGACATTCATACCATATTTCTATATTATAGTCATTTTTCCTTAATATTTTAACATATATATCTTTATTATACAAAGTTATTTTATTCATAAAGATTATAGAAGAATCATTTAGTTGAAACAAATAAGTCTTGAACTTAATTCAATCTTTTTCATGATTTCCTCTTTTACTTTTATATCTTTATCTTCTGTACTTTCTATAAGGCTTTTCGCTTCCCTATTTGCAAACTTTAACAATTCCATATCTTCAACCACATCTGACAATATCAATCCATTTTCACCATGTTGTCTAACACCAAACACCTCACCAGCCCCTCTAATTTTCAAATCTTGTTCAGCAATAAAAAACCCATCATTACTACTTGTCATTATCTCCATTCTTCTTCTTATTATATCGTTCTTAACTTCTGCTATTAAAATACAGTAAGACTTATGAGCCCCCCTTCCAACTCTACCTCTTAATTGGTGAAGCTGGGCTAATCCAAATCTCTCAGCATTTTCGATTATCATAAGAGTGGCATTAGGGACATTTATTCCTACTTCTATTACTGTTGTAGAAACTATTACTTTTGTTTCACCGCTTTTAAACCTATTCATAATTTCATCCTTAAGTTTTGGAGCCATTTTCCCATGCAGTATTTCAATAGATATATCCTTAAAGTATTTTTCTTTTAATTCAGTGTGCAGATTTTCTACTGAGCTAAGTTTTAGCTCTTCATTTTCTTCAACCAAAGGACAAACCACATAAACTTGTCTTCCCTTTTTTATTTCATCTAGTGCAAATTTATAAGCTTTATCTTTCCCTGATTTACTCATATAATGAGTTTCAATTTTCTGTCTTCCTGGTGGAAGTTCATCTATTATGGATACATCTAAATCACCATAAAGATATAAACTTAAGGTTCTTGGTATTGGAGTTGCTGTCATAACAAGAGTGTCTACATTTTTCCCCTTATTACTTATCTTACTTCTCTGAGCAACCCCAAATCTGTGCTGCTCATCAGTAACAACCATTCCCAGATTCTTAAATTGAACATCTTCTTCAATAAGAGCATGAGTGCCTATTACTAAGTCTATTTCACCTTCTCTCAAAGCTCTTTTTATTTCTTCCTTATTTTTTTGAGTAGTGCTTCCACTTAACAGTTTAATAGTAATACCAAATTCTTTTAGAAGCTTTTCTGCCTCTAAATAATGCTGAGCGGCTAATATTTCTGTCGGTGCCATCAACACCCCTTGGTATCCATTCTTAATCACATTAAATATAGCTATAAGCGCTACAACCGTTTTCCCGCTACCTACATCTCCTTGAACTAGTCTATTCATAGGTGATTCTTTCTTTTGATCCATTAGAATCTCTCTCACTACCCTACTTTGAGCCTTTGTTAAGCTATAAGGAAGCTTTTCCTTCAATGTTTTAAGCTCCTCATCCATCTTAAAGGCAATTCCATTTTTATTATTATTGAAATAGTCCCTAAGCATCAATATTTTTAATGAATATGTAAAAAGTTCTTGAAACTTAAGTCTCTTACTCGCCTCATAAAGCTCCTGTGAGTTTTGTGGATTGTGTATCACTCTTATCGCTCTATCTAAACTACATAATTTATGCTTATCTAAAAGCCACTTTGGTAGATTTTCTTCGATAATAACATCTTGGAGTACTTGATTAATTAATTTTACTACTAAGTTATTAGTAACTCCTGACTTTAAGGGATATTTAGGTATTATTTTTTCTTCAGTTGAAACATTAACATTATCCTTTACTAGAGAAGGATTAGTAATAGTAAGCTCTCCCCTAAATTCCTGTAATTTCCCCATTATAGTATATTCATTATTTATTCTAAATGAATTTTTTACATAAGGTTGATTAAACCACTTTCCTTTAAATGTATTATTACCATCATTAAAAACTATAGTAGTAAGCACTTTTCCTGTTTTAGTCTTTATATCTCTTTCTATGCCTACCACTTTGCATTTAATTATAATCTTACCGAAATTTTTAGTTCCCGGTAAAGTATTGCAAGCCGAAATCATTTCGTAATCTCTCGGGAAGTATAATAATAAATCTAATATATTAAAAATGCAGCATTTCTCTAAAGCCTCTGCTGTCTTTGGCCCTACGCCCTTTACACCCCTTATACTGCTATATATGTCCATTTAATCACCTCGTATAATAATATACAACACATTAGTTCGGTTTTGCAACAACCCTAAATATCTATGATAAAAGTTTTACCATAAAATAAAAAAAGCCTAATAGGCTTTTTTATTCAACAGAAACTATGAAATAATATAAAGGCTGCTCTCCATTATAGAACTGCACATCTGTATTTGGATACTTATCCTCAAGTTTAGCTACAAAATTCTGCACCTTTTCTTCTTCACAATCTTTACCATAAAATATTGTAACCAATTCGCTGTCTTCATTTGCCATATAATCAATAATATTCTCACATACAGCAAACATATCATTGCCAACCTCTTGTATTTTACCTTCTACAAGACCAAGAATATCTCCTTCTTTTATATTATTACCATCCATTTCAGTATCTCTTACAGCATATGTTACTGAGCCACTGCTTACAGTACTTATTCCATGTTCCATAGTTTGTATATTATGTTCTAACTCTAAATCTGGATTAAACACAGTTACTGCAGTAATTCCCTGAGGTATCGTCTTCGTAGCTATTACCTTTACGTTTTTATCTGATAACTCAGCTGCTTGATTTGCTGCCATAATTATATTTTTGTTATTTGGAAGCACAAATATATTCTCTGCATTTATTTTATTTATACACTCTAATATATCTTGAGTGCTTGGATTCATCGTCTGTCCGCCCTCAATTACAAAATCTACACCTAGATCTTCAAATATATTCTTTATTCCATCTCCCATGGCTACTGAAATAAAGGCATATTTCTTTAATTCATCATTTGATTTGAAACTTTCCTGTGAATTTTCATTTTCCTCTGTTTTAACTGATGAATATGCGGTGTCATCCATATTCAATACATGTCTATGCTGTTCTCTCATATTATCAATTTTTATTTTTGAAAGTTCACCAAGCTTTATTGCTTGTGATAGAACTGAGCCTGGATCATCTGTATGAATGTGAACTTTTATAATATCTTCATCGCTTACAACCACCATGGAATCACCCATAGTTTCTAGCTTAAGCTTAAACTTATTTATATCATGACTGCTTGAGCGGATAAAGAATTCGGTACAGTAACCATAGGTTATATTTTGTTCCCCTAAAGTTTTAGCAGCTGATTGTACTAAGGTGTCTTTAATTTCCTTTATTTCTACTGCTTTTATATCATCCTTTAATGCTTCATACATGCCTTGCAGTATAATAAAAAGCCCCATTCCACCAGCATCTACTACCTTTGCCTTTTTTAGTACAGGAAGCATATCTGGAGTTTTATTCAATACTATCTTGCTATACTCACATACCTCTTCTAAAAGTTTAACAACATCTGTCTGCTTTGATTTAATTGCACTTTCTCCCGCTGCTCTTACAATAGTTAGTATAGTACCTTCTGTTGGTCTCATTACAGCTTTGTAAGCCGATTTTGAACCCTCCATTATGCTACCCGCAAGTTCTAAAGAGTCAACTTCTTTCTTGCCTTCTAATCCTTTTGATATTCCTCTAAAGATCTGTGAAAGTATTACTCCGGAGTTACCCCTTGCTCCCATAAGAGCACCTTTAGCCAACTTTCTTGCAATTTCCCCAATCGTTGCTTCCTGCATACCCTCAATTTCAGATACTGCCGTTCTAAATGTCATAGACATATTAGTTCCCGTGTCTCCATCTGGAACTGGAAAAACATTCAATGAGTTTACATACTCCTTCTGTTCTTCTAGTTTATTGCTGGCATTTACAATCATGTTGTAAAAATTATGCCCACCTATCTTTAAGTATTCCATTTTTTTGTATTACCTCCCTAGACTCTAACACCTTGAACGTTTACTGTGATGCTTGAAACCTTAAGTCCTGTATAGTTTTCTACATTATATCTTATTTTTTGGATTATATTATTTGCAATAACAGATATCTTTGTTCCATATTCTACCATTATATATATTTCTATAAATAGCTCATTATCTTTAGAACGAACCTTTACACCTTTACTTAAGCTCTCGCCTTTTATTAATTCCCATAATCCGTCTTTGGCGTTTTTAGATGCCATTCCCACAACACCATAACACTCCATAGTTGAAACACCTACAATATTAGCAACTACTTCCTCCGAAAAATTAATATTACCATTTTCATTGGTGATATTACCTATCATTTGAAACCCTCCTTATAATGAACACCATATAACATATTTTATATTAAATAACCCATTAATTCAAGGAAATATATTATTTATAATGTTATTTTTGCTATTTTATTTCATTTATATACTTGCGCGAATTATGTATTCTGTGGTAAAATAATAAATGTTTGAATTGAGAAGATATTATCTTCACAATTTGGTAAGGAGGTGTTTTTAGTGTCAAGAAAGTGCGAAGTATGTAATAAAGGTGTTGTATTTGGCGTTCAATACAGCCACTCACACCGTCAATCAAAAAGAACATGGGCTCCAAACTTAAGAAAAGTTAAGGCTATAGTTGAAGGAACACCTAAAACTATACACGTTTGTACAAGATGCCTACGTTCCGGTAAGGTTCAACGTGCTATATAATAAAAAGAAATAAAAAATGCAGTTGCCAAACAATTGCATTTTTATTTCTTTTTATGCTTGATAATCCACAGCTATTTAGATTAATAGCTGTGGATTATTTTCTTTTATATGTTACTTCTTTTTCCTGAACAATTTTATAAAAGAAGATAAGAATCCTGGAAGCTTAAAGGCAATAATTTTCATTGTAGTCCCCCCTTTATTTATTATGTCCTATTAAATACCATCCGCAATAGATCAATGCTCCGCCTACAGTTATTATCCATCCCCATACAGGGATAATAACCGTTATTACTATTCCTACCCCAATAGATGCAGTCATTAGTCCAAACCTTCTTGCTCTTCTTTTACTGCCTCGCCTTGACACATTATTATCCCCCAAAATTGCTTTATAATATTATATGATTCATCCTCCAATTATGTTACAAAAAAGTGAAGTCAGATAGAAAGATTTCTAAGATTTAGACTAAGCCCCAGAAATCGTTACCCAGATGCGTACCTACTCGCCACGTACGCTTTGTGAGAAAACAATGGACTCCAATCTCTGATTTGGCAGGAATCACTTTCACAGAGTGAATTGGAGTATTAGAACAGGTAAGCATCGGATAAATTATTATCTGACTTCACCTACTATATTATCTAAACATCTGATTCCATGTTAAATCTCCAACTATTCCATCAGGGGTGAGACCATTTGAAGATTGAAATCTTTGTACTTTTACTTTCGTATCATTACCAAATATACCGTCTATAGCAGCTCCCACACGCCATTGTATCCATCTTACTGCGTAACCTTTACTACCATTTTTAGAAAGTGGTTTCGCAAGTATAGCATTTATTGCACTCCATGTATTAGCTCCGGCGATACTATCTTCAGTAATTCCCATAAGCCTCTGAAATTTCTTAACCGTCTGTATTGTAGCCAGTCCGTATATTCCATCTACATCGAGTCCTGCATTGATTAATCCATTAAGCTTTATTTGAAGATTTTTTATATTGGGATCTACAGATTTAGATGAAGTTTGTGAGTTGTTTTCATCTACCGTACTAGTAGAAGCTGGCTTTTGTGAATTTTGTTCCGTACTTACTCCAGCTATTGTTTGACCTGCTATACCTGCGACTATAGCATTTGCCATATCTTCAGCATTAAACCTATTCATATCCTCTTGTGAATCTACAAAACATCCTTCTACCAGAATAGCGGGCATAGTAGTGTGATTAAGCACATATAACCTTGATCCATCCACACCTTGAACTTTTACTCCTCTATTTCTAAAACCTAACTTAACTATATTATTAAGAATTTGTTCAGCAACTTTTCTACTTCTCTCACTTCCAATCCATACCTCTGTTCCTTTTCCTCCTCCGGCATTCTCATGTAGACTAACATACAACTGAACCTCCGAACTATTAGCTTTATTAACCCTTTGCCAAAGGCTATCTGAAACACTGGAACAAGTTGTAGGTGTTACAACAATCACTGTATGTCCTAATGCTTGAAGCTTTGATATAACTCTTTTTCCTACCTCCATAACCATAATGTTTTCATTTCCGATTTCGATTGCTCCTGAATCTGGATAGCAATTATGTCCTATATCTATAGCTATTTTCATATTACTAACCTCCTTCCCTCTAAAATTATAATATGAATGTCTTTATATTTAGTGAATATCTTTATTGACATATACTCTAACTCCACTAACCTTTGGTAAAAACTTCAGTTTATTTAAAACAAAAAGAGCTTTTCAGCTCTCTTATGCAATGAATCTCTATTAAACTTCCGGAAGACCTCTAACTGGTTTTCTCATATTAGGATCAACATCATGAGTGATTGGGTTCGAAGTTTTAGAATTGCTAGTTTTATTATCATTTCTCTTTTTTCTTGCAGCCTTATTCACCATATTAATCACCTCTTTTCACACTATATTTTTCACCATATTGATAATTTCATTCTTCTTATAAGTTAAATTTATCTGGTGTTATTTGTAAAAATACATTTATAAAATTTAACCCCATACTTTTTAAAAAGTACGGGGTTTTAAAAAAATTAAATAAATTCATATTAGTTAATACCTTGACTATGCTTTGCATCCGCATAATTATAGTCTGTACATTGAATACACTTCCACAATCCTTTACTATATGCCATTTGACCACCACAGAGAATGCACCTATTTTCATTTTTTAGTATATCTCTCAATTGATCTGCTTTATTTGTGTTTCCATCATTTTCTAAATCATTTGCATATTCTGCAATCCTCTTATAATAATTAAACATTTCAATATCCCCCCACAAAATCCCCTTGTTAATATTAATGATAAAATCATTACTCCATTTGATTCTTCAAATTACTTTTGTAAACGTTATCTTGCATGTATGTAGTATACCACATACTTATTAAACAGTAAAATAATAAAATATTAGTTATAAAGCTAACTGATTTTAACTATCCACTATTATAATATGACAATAATATAAATTTGGTGCATAAAATTAATTAACTTAACATAAATGTAAAAGATATTAAGATTTGTTAATAATTACAATTCTTAATATCTTCTTATTTACAATTTTCTGCTGGTTACTTATTAAGTAAGGTAGCTTCCTAAATTACATTATAACAGCTAGATATTCTCATATAATCATTAGTCTCTAGTATAAAATATTAGTACTACTCCACTTTTAAAATTAATTTCTACATCACTATCTAAAAATTCATTTGAAATTGTACGTGGGTCTCCTAACGTTAGATCATAATTATCCAACCTATACTTTGCTCCTATTATATTTACAGAGTGAACTATTTCACTGTAAGCCTGTAGTGAAAAAGTATCTCCTTTTTTACCCTTAACTCTTATTGATTTATCTGTTATATATATATGGTTATATTCATCTTTTATTGATG
The DNA here is from genome assembly GCF_056135525.1 of Clostridium sp. CS1-1. Taxonomy (NCBI): domain Bacteria; kingdom Bacillati; phylum Bacillota; class Clostridia; order Eubacteriales; family Clostridiaceae; genus Clostridium; species Clostridium sp. CS1-1. The sequence goes on from NZ_CM148680.1 coordinate 3,656,219, forward strand.
CTTTTATATTCATATGCAAACATCTTAAAAGCATTCCTACATTACCCATTAAGTGATCTATTCTTGTACCAGTGCATCCCAATAGCACTATTTCAGTTGCCCCAAGTTCTACTGCTTTATTCAAAACAAGTTCCGTATCAGTAAAGTCTTTATCCTGCGGATATGTTTCGATAGAACACCTTTTTTCAGCTTTAAAAAAGTGTAGTGCTTCTGAACTTATTGAATCAAAGTCTCCCATTATGTAATCAGGTACTATATTATATTTATATAGACAGTTTCCCCCACTATCTGCACAAATTAAAAATGCACTATCCTCTAATTCCTCTTTTACTAAATCATAAGACGGAGGAGTACCACCGGATACAATTACTATTTTCATGTTAGATTTCCCTTCTTAACTCCTCAATATTTTCTTGTATTCTTCCGTCCTTAAAAACTGCTGATCCAGCAACAATTACATTTGCACCGCACTCCACTACCTCTTTTATATTATCTTTCCCTACTCCACCATCTACTTGAATAAGAAGATTTTTATTTAATTCATCACTAAGTTTTTTTACTTCTTTTATCTTTTCAGAGCAATAGTTAATATATTTCTGTCCACCGAATCCAGGATTTACAGACATAATTAAAACCATATCTAAGTTTGGTATTAAATGCTTTATGCTCTCCACATTAGTAGCAGGGTTTAAAGCTATAGCAGCTTTAACTCCAAAACTTTTAATGTAATTTATAGTCCTATCTATATGTCTATCCGCCTCATAATGTACAGTAATAATATCGGCTCCAGCTTTTACAAAACCTTCTATGTATCTTGATGGTTCTTCTATCATCAGATGAACATCGAAAACTAAATTTGTTATTTTTCTTATGCTTTTTATTATAGGCAATCCAAAAGATATATTTGGTACAAACATCCCATCCATAACATCAATATGTATAAAATCTGCACCGTATTTTTCTAAGTTCTTAACCTCTTCTCCTAATTTACAAAAATCTGCTGACAATATTGATGGTGCTATTCTTATCATAATTTGACTCCTCCTTAATTTAATCATCACATTATAAACAGAATTCTTGGCATCATACGGAGTTTTAACTCAATCTGATGCTTAGAACTTGTTATCCTAAAACACATCCACTCTTTACCTTTACTTTAAATTAGTAGATGTAAAGAGCTACTAGTAATCGGATAAAAACATGATGACCATTATATAATTTTTATTTCCATTTATTATTTTCGTTAATAATAATTTCCTCTAAAGTCTTTACATAGAATTCATATCGTTTTGAGTTTATGTTTCCATCTTCTACAGCCTTTTTCACACTGCACTGAGGCTCCTTATTATGAAGACATCCCCTAAACTTGCACGTATCTATATACTCATCAAATTCAGGAAAACAATGCTGAAGCTCCTCTTTGGATATAAAATCGATATCAAAAGAAGAAAATCCAGGAGTATCCACTACAAATCCATCACCTACGTCAATAAGTTCGCTATGTCTAGTAGTATGTTTTCCTCTCTTTAATTTTTCACTAATTTCTCCTGTTTCCATAAGCTCTCTTCCAGCAATTGAATTTAGTATTGTTGACTTCCCAACCCCTGATGGTCCACAAAATACTGTAACATTGTTTTTAAGCTTTTCTTTAATCAACTCAATTCCGCAACCTTCTTTAGCTTTTAGAAACAATATTTCATAGCCTGATGTTCTAATAATATCTACAATTTCACTTTTCTCTTCCTCAGAAACCAAATCTAGTTTATTAAAACACACTATAGCCTTAAGATTATTAAATTCACAGTTTATTAAAAACTTATTAAGCAAATCCAAATTTACATCAGGATTCCTTAAAGCAAACACAACTAAAGCTTGAGTAACGTTTGCAACTGCCGGTCTAATCATCTTGTTAATTCTTGGATAAATCTTATCAACTGTACCTTTTCCGTTCTTTACTGTAATCTCTACCTTGTCACCTACCATAGGCGTAAGTTCATCAAGTCTAAACTTTCCTCTTGCTTTACACTCAATAATTCCTTCATCTGTCTTTATATAATAAAATCCAGCGATACCTTTTATTATTGTTCCTTGCATATTTCCTCCTTACTACTACCAAATTTCGTATAATGTCAAATACATAAAAATTTTAAAACTTACTAATTTATACTTATTATGATTTGCAATATATGTACTATAATTCATTATAATTTTAAAATTTCAGGTGAGTAAAACTTCACCTGAAATTTTAAGAAAATAGTATTAAATTCATTATTGTCCGCTAGTTGTTTTCTGAGTTGTATTATTAGCTTCTCCACTGGTTTGCTGTTTATCACCACTAGTAGTGCCTGTGCCACTTGTTGTACCTGCATCTGTACCTGTGCTATTTTGTCCTTTACCAGCCTGTTCGTTGCCTTTTCCTGTATTATCAGTATTGTTCTCTTCTGTATTCTTTCCATTACCCTCTTGGTTTTCTGGAACATCTGGCTTTTTCACCGGCTCAGTAAATTTATAATAACTCAATGAAATTGTTGTTCCTTCTTTAACTTGCTGTCCTGCTGCAATGCTTTGTACAGTTACCTTACCATCTAACGCTTTATCAGTGGTATTGACAGGATTCTTTGCTACTTTTAATCCAGCTCCAGACATTACTGCTGATGCTTCATCTATATTTTTTCCACTAATGTCTGGTACATTTACATATTTAACCTCTGGTCCCTTACTTATCACCAAGCTAACCTTTGTATCTGCATCTGCATTTGCATCTGGTTCAGGACTCTGGCTTATTACAGAGTTTATTGAAACAGTATCGCTATACTTATATGATACATTTCCAAGCTTTAATTCTCCTCTAACTATCATATCCTTAGCTGATTCTAAATCTACCCCTATCAGATTAGGAACTCCTAACTTATCCTGTCCGCCACTTATGCTAACTCTAACCTCTGAGTTAATTTTTACTTTTGTTCCTTCTACTGGATAAGTCCTTAGAACAGTACCTTCTGGCTTATCACTTTTTTCTTTACCGATGGATACAAATTTTAGTTTTTTTTCTTCTACTAGCGCCTTCGCATCTTCTTGTTTCATCCCCACTATGCTAGGTACCGTGGTTTCTCCTCCACTTCCCCCTACCATTCTATTGTAGGCAAAATATCCTGAAACTGAACCTATTACTATTATAAGTACGGCAATAGCTATTCCCATTATGGTATTTCTCTTTTTTGAATCAATACCCTTTCCATTTCTTCTAGGTTCTTCCTTGTCTTCTGAATCATACTTTGTGTAATTATCATCAACTACCACTGGGTCCATTATTCTAGTCATATCATCATCAAAGTCACTAGTTGCTATCTTAAATGCTTGATTATTTTCTATCTTCTTTAGGTCCATAAGCATATCTTTTATAGTTTGATACCTTTTAATAGGCTCTTTTTCCACTGCCTTTAGTATAAGTTTATTTACACTTTCTGGAATACTCCCATTTAGTTGTTTTGGAGGTACTACAGGTTCTTGTATATGCTTTAGTGCCACTGAAACTGGACTTTCAGCATCATAAGGTACTCTACCTGTTACCATTTCGTATATTACTATACCTAAGGAATATATGTCAGTTCTACAGTCAACGAAACTTCCTTTTGCTTGCTCTGGTGAAAAATAGTGAGCTGATCCCATTACCTTACTTGAATTTGTTATAGTTACAGAATTAGACGCTTTTGCTATACCGAAATCCGTCACCTTAATCAATCCCTCATCTGTTACAAGTATGTTATGAGGCTTTATATCCCTGTGTATAATATTATTCTTATGTGCACACTCAAGAGCTTTTGCTATTTGAATTGCAAATTTTACTGCATTACCTGTGCTTAATTTGCCTTCTTCTCTTATTAATTGTTTTAAGGTTTTCCCCCTAACATATTCCATTACTATATAGTTAATATCTCCTTGAGTTCCTACATCATAAATATTTACTATATTGTTATCTGAAAGGCTAGCTGCGGCGGTAGCTTCTCTTTGAAATTTTTCAACAAATTCTTTGTCATCAGTATATTGCTCTTTTAGTACTTTCACGGCAACATAACGGTTCAATAAATGACATTTAGCTTTATATACTAAAGCCATCCCCCCTTCTCCGATCCTCTCTAAAAGCTCATACCTATTTCCTAGCATAGTTCCTATCATCATTACACTCTCCTTCAAATACAATAACTGAGATATTATCCCTACCACCTTTTATTTTACTGAGCTCTACCAATCTTCTACATGCATCATCGTTATTATTATTTAGCATTATATCATACATTTCACTTACACTTACTCCATTAGATAAACCATCAGTGCATAATATAACTTTTTTAACATCTGATAAATCAACCTTAAATGTATCTATTTCTACAGAAAGATTTGTACCTAACGCTCTAGTAATAATGTTCCTATTTGGATGAATAGCTGCCTCTTCTTCAGTTATGCTACCTTCATCAATTAATTGTTGCACAAGAGAATGGTCTTTTGTTACTTTTGTTATACCGTTATATTTCATAATGTAACAACTACTGTCACCAACATTCGCTACTACCATTTCCTTTTCCTTTACCAAACTAGCTGTTATAGTTGTCCCCATTCCTCCTAAACTTTCGCTACTTTTAGCTAATTCAAAGATTTTACTATTAGCATCCTTTATGCTTACATTTAAAGTAGCTTCCAAATCTGAAATATCCTTTAGGGACTTTATACGGGAGATGGTAGTCTCTACCGCCAACTTACTAGCAACCTCTCCTGCATTATGTCCTCCCATTCCATCTGCTACAACATAGATTCGAAAAGTATCATTTTCATAAAAATCCACAAAGTCCTCATTGATTTTTCTAACATTTCCTATATCTGATAGGATCCCCACCATTTTCTACACCCCTTCTGAATCATTTCTTGATTTTAAATAACTTCTTCTTAATTGCCCACAAGCAGCGCTTATATCTGAACCCATCTCTCTTCTTATAGTGGTCTCTATACCATTTTCAGTTAAAATATTATGAAATCTTTTTATGTTATCGCCAGATGATTTTTTAAAATTATTCTCTTTTACTTCGTTTACTGGTATTAAATTAACATGACACAACATACCTTTTAATAACTTTATTAATTCTAATGCATGTTCCTTGCTATCATTTACATCTCGCACTAAAGCATATTCAAATGTTATTCTTCTTTTAGTTTTATCTATATAATACTTACATGCTTCAATCACTTCACTAATGGAATACTTATAAGCTATAGGCATCATGGTTTTTCTAAGTTCATCATTTGGAGCATGAAGAGAAATTGCCAACGTAATTTGAAGATTTTTATCTGCTAATTCTTTTATTTTTGGGACTATCCCGCAAGTTGATAAAGTTATGTGTCTCTGCCCTATATTAACACTATACTCAGCATTTATTAAACTTAAAAATTCCATTACATTGTCATAGTTATCTAGTGGTTCACCACTACCCATCAATACTATATTTGATATTCTTTCCCCAATTTCTTGTTGTGCTTTTAAAACCTGAGCCACTATTTCTCCACTTGTTAAGTTCCTTACCATCCCACCTAGTGTAGACGCGCAAAATTTACATCCCATTTTACAACCTATCTGTGTAGAAACACAGATAGAATTCCCATGATTATACTTCATCACTACAGATTCAATAATGTTTCCATCTCTATATTTAAAAAGAAACTTAAAGGTATTATCTAGGTTTGATTTAAATACTTCCACAACTTCTGGTATCTCTATATAAAATGACTTTTTAAGTTTTTCTCTTGTACTTTTGGGAATGTTATTCATATTCTCGAAATCCCAAGTACTTTTTTTGTATATCCAATCAAAAACTTGTTTTCCCCTAAACTCACTTTCTTTGTTTTCCTTCATCCATAACTTTAGTTTTTCAAGACTTAAATCTAAGATATTGTTCATCTATTCCACCTACCCGTGCTTTATCATTTTTGCTATAAAAAATCCATCCATATTTTTATTCGGAAGAATAGTTACAACTCCTTCTTTATGGTAAATTAAATTATCTAAATTTCCAAAATAAAGAGGTTCAACTTTAAAATCTGGACATTTCTTTAAAAACCACCTTATGTTTTCTTCATTTTCATCTTTACTTAATGTACAAGTAGAATAAATAAGTTTTCCACCCTTTTTAACATACTTAGCGGCATTTAACATAATATCTCTTTGAATCTTAACTAACCCTTTTATAGACTCTCTATCTTTAGTCCATTTAATTTCCGGCTTTTTTCTTATTATTCCAATACCTGAACAAGGCACATCTATAAGAACTCTATCAGCTATTTCTTTATAGTTGCCTGAGTATCTTGCAGCGTCTAGCACACTACACTTAACATTTTTTATGCCTAACCTATCGGAATTATCTTTAATTAAAGACAACTTATTTTCATGAATATCAAAAGCCAATATCTTCCCAGTATTATTCATTATTTCTGCGGCATGACAAGCCTTTCCGCCTGGAGCACTACACAAATCTAATATTGTCATATTTTCTTCTAAATCCATTGAAGGTGCTACCATCATTGCACTTTCATCTTGAACGGTTATTAACCCATCCTTAAATAAAGGATTATCTTCTATATTTCTTCCTTTTATTATTTGGATTGCCTCTGGACAAACTTTTCCTTCTTCTATGTCATATCCAGCATCCATTAGACTCTTCCAAGCTTCTTCATAATCTATTCTTAAAGAATTCACCCTAACAGTAACAGCTGGAACCATATTTAATCCACTAAGAATTTTTTCAGCTTCATCTAAACTATAACTTTCTAGGAATAACTTAACCATCCATTTAGGAAATGAATACTTATAACTTAGTTCCTCAAGCTTACTATCTTTATTATAATAAATTATATCTTTGTTTCTTAAATAATTTCTTAAAACTCCGTTTACAAGCTTAGCAGCCTTAGGAGACTTCCTTTTAGTGAGTTCAACAGCTTCATTCACTACTGCAAACTCTGGAATCTTATCTAAATATAACATTTGGTATACAGATATTCTAAGTATATTTAGAATATCTACCTCTAGTTTTTGCAGATTACTCTTTATAAAATAATTTAATATAGTATCTATAGTATACTTATACTTTATTGTTCCATATACTATTTCTGTAACTAAACCTTTATCTTTATCATTTAATTCAGATTTATTCAGTTCCCTGCCTAATACTATATTTGAGTATGCATTTTTATTAAATACTTCACCCAGTATCTTTACTGCGGTTTTTCTCGCATTGTTCATTATATTACCTCATCTTTAAATTAATTTCCCCTAGGACATCTTAGATATAATATATTGACTAGTTGTTCTTTTGAAGATGCCTAATCATCACTTCTACTTATCAGTACTAATCTTACTAGTTGAGCTACAGCTGTCAGAGCTGCTGCAACATAAGTCATTGCTGCCGCACTTAATACTGATTTAGCTCCTCTTAGTTCATTTCCATAAAGTATCCCTTTGGATTCAAGTATTTTAAGAGCCCTATTTGATGCATTAAATTCAACTGGAAGGGTTACAATTTGAAAAACTACCGCTGCTGTAAAGAGAAGTATCCCTATACTAACAAGTCCTCTTAATCCAAAAACCATTCCAAGTAAAAATAGTACCCATGACGCACTAGAACCAAAGTTTGCAACTGGAACCATTGAATTTCTTATAACTAAAGGAGCATAACGCTCTTTATGTTGAATTGCATGACCTGTTTCATGTGCTGCAACTCCAATAGAAGCTACTGAATTTCCATAGTACACTTCTTGTGAAAGTCTCATGACTCTTCTAGTAGGATCATAATGGTCTGAAAGTCTACCAGGTGTCAGTTCTACAGGTATGTCATATAACCCATTACTATCTAGTAATATTCTTGCCACTTGTGCACCGGTATATCCACCACTACTTCCATATTTAGAATACTTTTCAAAAGTCGAGGATACCTTAAATTGAGCCCAAGCTGCAATAATTAGCGCTGGAATCAATATAATAAAACTACTATCGAAAAAAAACATAGCTATCCCTCCAATTGCAAACCGCTTATTATTTAAATCTACTCTCCAAGCACAATACCTTTTTTAATTTCGTGCCCCTTAATGTACTCACTAACAGCCATTGGTTTTCCTCCAGGAAACTGTACATTTTTTAATAATAGTATTCCATCTCCACAAGAAACTTTTATTCCTTCTTTAGATACATCTAATATAGTACCTGGATCCTGAGAAGATTTTTCATCCAAAGCTTTTGCTTCATATATCTTCATACTTTGTCCTTCGAATTGTGTATGAGCGATTGGCCATGGATTTAAGCCCCTTATTAAATTCTTTATTTTAATACAACTTAACTTCCAATCTATTTTTGCCATGTCTTTATCTAACATTTTAGCATAATCAGTAGGCGTTTCTCCCTGTTTTTCTCTTTGAATGCTACCATAATTTAATCCTCTCAGTGTTTTTACCAATAATTCTGCCCCATCCTCCATCAAAATATCATGAAGTTCTCCTGCAGTCATATCATCAGTAATTTGTACTCTGCTTTTTAAAAGCATATCCCCTGTATCTAGACCTATATCCATAAACATGGTTGTATTTCCGCTTTCCTTTTCTCCATTTATAATCGCCCAATTTACTGGAGCTGCTCCTCTATACTTAGGAAGTACCGAACCATGTACGTTGATACATCCAAACTTAGGAATATCTAATACTTCTTTTGTAAGTATTTGCCCATAGGCTACGACAACAATAAAATCTGGATTCATATCCTTCAATTGCTGCAGTGCTTCACTATCATTTTTCAATTTTTCAGGTTGAAATGTAGGAATATTATATTCTAGTGCTACTTCTTTAACAGGGGAAATAGATATTTTCTTTCCCCTTCCCTTAGGCCTATCTGGTTGAGTAAATACAGCCTTCACATTAAACTCTCTAATAAGACTTTTTAAAGAAGGCACCGCAAAATCAGGAGTACCCATAAATACTATATCCATACTTTATTTACCTCTCTCATTCTCTATTATTTTGTCAACAAATAATACACCATCTAAATGGTCTATTTCATGACAAAATGCTCTTGCAAGCAATCCTTCCCCTTCGAGAACTATTTCCTCACCCTTTTCATTTAATGCTTTTACTTTAACTCTATAAGGTCTTTCTACCTCACCTTGTTCACCTGGAACACTTAAACATCCCTCTGTATCTCTTTCACTACCTTCTGTTTCGATAATTTCTGGATTTATAAGCTTTATTATACCTTCACCAACATCTATTACTACAACCCTTTTAAGTATACCTACCTGTGGCGCTGCAAGTCCTACACCATCTGCAGCATACATTGTTTCTTCCATATCCTTAAGTAAGGTTACAATCCTCTCATCTATTACATCAACTTTTCTACTCTTCTTTCTGAGTAATTCATCTCCATATTTTCTTATAGTTCTTAACGCCATTATTATATACCTCCTGATGTTTTTAAATTATTAAAACTTCATTTTATCCAATAACTACTCGACCTCTTCCCCACATACTCTGTTAAGGAAAAGATTGCTTATGTTCTTGGATTCGTTTAATTAAGAATCGGGTATGTCTATACCTCTATCTGAATCTTAATTTACTTTATAGCATGCTGTTGGGATTAACATCAATACTCACTCTTATATCATTATAAACATCTTTTAGCAATTCATAAACTATTTTTCTTACTTTCTCACCAAATTTTCTTTCTATCCCACCCTTTAATATAATTTGCCACCTATATAATTCCTTTATCTTTGAAATTTCACAAGGGCAAGGGCCTAGCATTTTAATTTTATCATCTTTTTCTAATTCATTTCTTAAATATATACCAACATTTTGTATACTTTTTATTAATAGATTTTCATTTTTACTACTCATATTAATAAGCAGTATATCAGAGAAAGGTGGATACTCCATAGTATCTCTTAATTCTATTTCTTCTTTATAGAAGCTTTCGTAATCACTCGTTGCAGCGTATCTAATACTATAACTTTCAGGATTGTAAGTTTGAACTATTACTTCTCCCCTTTTTTCTCCTCTTCCAGCTCTTCCTGAAACTTGTGTAATTAATTGAAATGTTCTTTCAGTTGATCTAAAATCCGGAAGATTTAATGATAAGTCTGCAGCAATGACTCCTACTAAAGTAACATTTTTAAAATCAAGTCCTTTAGCTACCATTTGAGTTCCTATTAGTATATCAGCTCTTTCCTCTTTAAAGGTTTTATATATTTCCTCATAAGAATTTTTTCCTCTAGTAGTATCGAAATCCATTCTCAAGGTCTTTGCTGTTGGAAAATGCTTTTTAGTTTCCTGTTCTATTTTTTCTGTACCTACTCCAAAATACTTTACGTATTTACTGCCACACTGTGGACACTGATGTGGTACTGATTGTTTACTGCCACAGTAGTGGCACATTAATTTGCTTCCTTCATTGTGATATGTTAAGGATATATCGCAATTATTGCATTTAAAAACATATCCGCATTTTCTACAGGAAACAAAAGTTGAAAATCCTCTTCTATTTAGAAAAAGTATTATTTGCTCCTTTTTATTTAGCCTATCTTCAATAGACTCATATAACCTTTTACTAAACATAGACCTATTGTTATTTAACAATTCTTCTCTCATATCAACAATTTCTACCTCTGGTAAAATTGCTCCATCAGCTCTCTTTTTTATAGTTATTAATTCTATCTCATCTTTTTTACTTCTATAGTAAGTGTCTATTGATGGTGTTGCCGATCCCAAAATCATTTTACAATTTTCCAAAGAGCATTTTAATTCTCCTATTTCCCTAGCATTGTATTTAGGATTACTATCTGATTTGTAACTACCCTCGTGCTCCTCGTCTATGACTATTAATCCCAAATTTTTAAATGGTAGGAATATTGCAGATCTAGCACCTATGGCTACCTTTACTTTTCCCATCTTTACACGGAGCCACTCATCATATCTTTCTCCATCAGAAAGCTTACTATGAAACACGCTTATATCCTTGCCAAATCTGCCTTTAAATCTCTCTACCATTTGGGGTGTGAGAGCTATTTCAGGTACCAATATAATTGCTTCTCTATTCTGCTCTATCATTTTACTTACCAAGTGCATATATATTTCAGTTTTACCACTACCAGTGATCCCATGTATTAAAAAAGCTCTTTTTTCTGATTTTAATATTCTATCTACCGCAGCCTGCTGTTCTTCATTCAACTTTTTCTCCGAATACTCGGCATATCTTCTTTCATTGTATCTATTAATAACTTGCTCTTGTACTACAAGTAATTCATTCTTAATCATAGTATTTATTGACGAAAGAGATAAATTAAATTCTTTACTAAGCCCATTCTTAGTAAAAACTCCTTCGTTATTTCTCACAATTTCATAAATAGTTTTATAAGGCTCTTTATCAAACTTACCATCAGGCACTCTACCACAATATATGAGAGTCTCTCTTTTATTTCTCATTCCCTTGAAAACTCCAGTAGGAATAAAAACCTTTATACAATCAAGATAAGTACACAAATACCTCTCTCTCATCTCTCTAATAAGAATCAAATCCTTCTCAGTAAATAATTGAAAATCCTCGCATAGCTCTGCGATTTCTTTAATTCTTCCTCCACCGTTATATTCCTCATAAAGCTCTACTACAAAGCCATCTATCTTCTTATTACCCATTCCAAAAGGTACCTTTACTCTATAACCCACTTCTATTTTATCATATAAGCTTTCAGGTATCTTATACGTGAAAGGCTTATCTAGTTGTATAGACGTATTATTTACTATAATGCCAGCGTATTTGTACACTTAATCACCCTTTTATAATCTAAAGTTACTTTTGCTATTTTCATATTGTACGTTCACGACTAAATTTTAAAAAGGTAGCTATAGTTGATTCCGAAGATACATTTAACTGTCTTCTTAGTACTCTTAGCTTACAAATTAAGAAAATCTTAGAACTTTTATTTGTTTGAGCATCAAGCGAGTCAATGAAAGTTCTTGGATTTTTTCAATTTATAGGCTTTAAAGCACTTGAAGACAGTTAACAGTATTGGGGGAATTAACTATAGCTGCCTGGCCCAAAGTTAGACTATGAACCTACAACTCCATGCTAAATAAGAGAGGCATTCTCTTACAAATACCGTAAGTTTCAGCCCCTCTCAGTGAAATCTACTTTTCATTTATTAAATCAAATAATTCTCTTGCTACCTGTCTTTTTGACATCTTTTCTAAAGGAATAGTTCTGCCATCTTTGCAAAGTATAGTTACTTTATTGTCCTCAGAAGCAAAACCAGTATCTGAAGCAGTAATATCATTTGCTACAATGTAATCAAGATTTTTAGCATTTAGCTTCTTTTGAGCATTTTCCAATAAATCATTGCTCTCTGCTGCAAAACCTACAAGTACTTGCTTATCTTTTAATTCTCCTAGCTTTTTAAGTATATCTTTGTCTTTCATCAAAGATAACTCAAATTCATCATTTGACTTTTTAATCTTTTTATTAGAGTATTCTTTTGGCTTGTAATCTGCTACTGCCGCAGCTTTAATTACTACATCTTGACTTTTATAGTTATCTAAAACCTCTTTAAACATATCTTCATTAGTTCTAACATTTACTACTTTAATTCCAAAAGGTGCCTCTAGGTTTGATGCACCTGATACAAGAGTTACCTCTGCACCTCTATCTCTTGCTTCTTCTGCTATAGCATATCCCATTCTTCCTGAGGACCTATTAGTTATATACCTAACTGGATCTATCTCTGCTATTGTAGGCCCTGCCGTTACAAGAATCTTCTTACCCTGTAAGTCCTTTAAATCATAAAGCATACTTTCTGTGTACTCAGCAATAAGTTCCGTATCTGCAAGCTTTCCTTCACCTTCATCTCCACAAGCTAATCTTCCACTTATAGGGCTAATGAAACTATATCCATATCTGATAAGCTTACTAATATTGTCCTGAACTATAGGGTTATTGTACATATTTGTATTCATAGCAGGAGCAAAAACAACCTTAGCCTTAGTTGCCATAATTGTTGTAGAAAGTAAATCATCTGATATACCATTTGCAACTTTACCTATAATATTCGCTGTAGCTGGAACCACTATTACTAAATCAGCTTTTTTGGCAAGTGAAATGTGTTGAATTTCCCAAGCTCTTGGCTCAGCAAACATATCCGAATTTACAATATTTTGACTTAGACTTTGAAAACTTAGAGGAGTAACAAACTCCTTTGCCGACTCCGTCATTATTACGTGTATTTCAAAGCCTTTCTTTTTCAGTCTACTTATTACATCTAGTGCTTTATAGACTGCAATTCCCCCTGTTACACCAACAACAATAGTCTTTTTTTGTTTCATAATTACTTAATGCCTGCTTTGATAGTTTCGTAAGTAATTGCTCCTTCATTAATTTCATTTGTTGCTATTGTAACAGGTTTTGTTGAAGTTACTCTTACCAAAGGTTCTCCACCTTCTATTAATTGTCTTGCTCTTTTAGCAGTCATTGTAACCAATGTATATCTGTTATCTACCTTTGTTAATAGTTCTACGATAGATGGATTAATCATAGAGTTGTTCATGAATAATGCCCTCCTTTGAATCTAGTATTTTGTCCTTTACTCTATCAACTCTGCATCTCTCAGCAACGATTATACTTTGTATTTTTTTTACTGCTTCTTCGACAGTATCATTAACAACTGCATAATTGTACTTTGACACGTAATTTATTTCTTTGTAAGCTGATTTAAATCTTGTCATCAGGGACTCGGGGGTTTCACTTCCCCTATTTATAATTCTCTTTTTAAGCTCTTCCATTGAAGGAGGAAGTATAAAGATGAATACTCCTTCTGGATAAGCCTCTTTAACTTTTAATGCTCCTTGAATATCTATTTCTAGTATAACATCTTGGCCATCAGCTATAGCCTCTAAAGCTTTTGATTTTGGAGTACCATAATAGTTTCCATATACCTCTGCATACTCTAAAAAGTCATCTTTAGCTATTCTATCCTGAAACTCTTCTCTACTTAAAAAGTGATAGTTTGTTCCATTTATTTCTCCTTTTCTCGGTTGTCTTGTAGTAGCTGATACGGAAAGCCAAAAAACATTTTGTTCAAGCAAAGACTTACATATTGTTCCCTTTCCAGCTCCGGAAGGTCCTGATATAACTACTAAAAGACCTTTTTTTTCCATTATTCATCTACCTCTACTTCATCTTCAACTTCTTTAGAAGACAATCTATGTGCTACAGTTTCAGGTTGAACAGCTGAAAGTATTACATGATCACTATCTGTAATAATAACTGCCCTTGTTCTCCTACCATATGTTGCATCTATAAGCATACCCCTATCTCTTGCCTCCTGAATTATCCTTTTTATTGGAGCTGACTCAGGACTAACTATAGCTACTAATCTATTTGCTGAAACTATGTTTCCAAAACCTATGTTTATTAATTTTATACTCATATGTTGCCTCCTAGCTATTACTCAATGTTTTGTATTTGCTCTCTTATCTTTTCAATCTCATTTTTTATATTTAAAACAAGGTTTGTTATTTCTAAGTTATTGGCCTTTGACCCAATTGTGTTAACTTCTCTATTCATTTCTTGTATTATAAAGTCGAGTTTTCTTCCTACAGGCTCATTTAGGGTAAATGTTTCTTTTAGTTGCACTAAGTGACTATTAAGTCTAACTATTTCTTCATCTATGCAACTTTTATCAGCAAATAAAGCAATTTCCATAGCAACTCTACCTTCATCTATCTGATAATCTCCTAGTAACTCCTGAAGTCTTTCTTCAAGTCTTTCCTTATGTACTTTTACAACTAATGGTGACTTTTCTTCTATTGTATCCAACAAACCCTTTATATAGTCACACTTTGAGAGTATATTTTTTTCAAGTTTTATTCCTTCTCTTCCTCTCATATCTACAAGAAAATTTATAGATTCTTGTAGTGGTCCTAAAAGAACCTTCCAAATTTCCTCTATATCATCATCTTCCTGTCTTAATGTTATTACATCTGGAAACTTTGCTATAAGCGCAGTGGATAAACTTTCCTTTATATCATACCTATCTTTTATTCTATTTAGACACGCTACATAACTATCAGCAAGCTTTTCATCTAATGTTACTTTAACCCCTTGCTTCTCATAGTTATTCTGAATAATGAATACGTCAACCTTACCTCTATTGACTTTCTCTTGGATTGTTTTTCTTATTCTATCTTCGAGAGACATTAAGCCTTTGGGCATTTTAATATTTAAATCACAGTATCTATGGTTAACACTTTTTATTTCTACTGTAAAACTACGGCCATTTTGCTCTATACTTCCCCTTCCAAAACCAGTCATGCTTTTTATCATTATTATTTCATCCTTCCGTCTTGCCTTGTCAATTCATACTAATTATACATAAATACTAATAATAATTTCAAGACAAATTTACAACTATCAAATGTAGAATTAAATTTAGAACTAAAATTTTAAAAATTATATCATAAAATATTTATTATAAACATATTTATAGAAATATTGTAAATTTACTTTTAATTTTTAACTCTAAAAAGTTTATATAATAATGTTATCCACTTACACCAAATATAATCCTTTTTCAAAAATTTCTCTTATTTCATCTATGTTGCTTCCTTTTCCAAGAGCAAGCATTAACTTAATTCTAGCTTTTTGTCCAGGTAAGTTATCTCCAAATATGACACCTAAATTTCTTAACTCTTTTCCACCACCATTGTATCCATACGTATCTAAAACTCTACCTTCGTAACATCTTGAAACTAATACAATTGCTATTCCTTTTCCTATAGCCTTCTTTATGCCATCTACCATAGCTGGTGGTACGTTTCCTCTTCCCATTCCTTCAATAACTATTCCCTTGTCACCTTCATTTACACAAAAGTCTAGTAATTTCGAGTCCATTCCAGAAACACACTTTATAAGTTCCACTTTCGTTTCTATATTTGTAGTATCTATGTACTGCCTATTTAAACTTTCTCTATAGAATATAACTTGATTATTGTCCACAATACCTACTGGTCCAAAAGAAGGACTTTGAAAAGCACTTAGACTCATTGAATTAGTTTTTGTAACTTCAGAAGCTGAATTTAATTCACCATTCATGCATATTAAAACACCTTTTCCACAGGCTTCATCTGATATAGCTGTACAAATTGCAGCTGATAGGTTGGCCGGACCGTCATATCCCAATTCTGAGCTGCTTCTCATTGCACCCGTAACTACAACTGGCTTTTCAGTCTTTATAGTTAAATCTAGAAGATACGCTGTTTCCTCTAGTG
The DNA here is from genome assembly GCF_056135525.1 of Clostridium sp. CS1-1. Lineage (NCBI taxonomy): Bacteria > Bacillati > Bacillota > Clostridia > Eubacteriales > Clostridiaceae > Clostridium > Clostridium sp. CS1-1. The sequence continues at coordinate 3,672,557 of NZ_CM148680.1, forward strand.
AATCTGTACCATGTGTCACTACAACACCTACTATGTCGTCCCTACTTAATAGTTCTTTTATGTATTTAGATAGATTCATCATATCCTCTGGTTTAACATGAGGACTTGGAACATTAGAAAAATTATGCGATTCTATTTCTGCATATTTTTCTATTCCAGTGACCATCGCCATTATCTCTTCCCCACTTAAACTTGGTACAGCTGCCTGAACTCTTGGATCTACTTTCATAGATATAGTTCCACCATTAAAAACCACAGCAACTTTTTTCATGAAAACTCCTCCTTAACTTCTTACTATTCTATTATAATCTAATATCTATCATTTTTCATAGTTTTTATCAAATTTATTCTTATTTTCTCCATGAATTATTATTTTTCAAAACTTCACACTATAAAGCCTGCGAACCAGATGGTCCACAGGCTTTATAGTAATTATATCTTTTTAATAACTACTGTCTTATAATATAATGCAGATTAAGCCACCGTTACCTTCATTAATTATTTTTTGAAGAGTCTTTTGAATCTTTACTTGCACATCTTCTGGCATTTTGTACAATTTATTTTGCAACCCTTCTTTTACAAGTATTTCTAGGGATTTCCCAAACATATTACTTTGCCATATTTTTGAAGGGTCGTTTTCAAACTGCTCTAACAAAGATTTAACCATTTCTTCACTCTCTTTTTCTGTTCCCATTATAGGAGAAACTTCAGTTTGTATGTCAGCTCTTATTAAGTGAAGTGATGGTGCACTAGCTTTAAGTTTAACACCGAATCTATTTCCTTGCTTAACAATCTCTGGTTCCTCTAGCTTCATTTCTGAAAGTTGAGGGGCTACTAAACCATATCCTGTTTCTTTCACATCTCTTAAGGCAACAGCTACCTTGTCATATTCGATCTTAGCTTTATACATTTCTTTAACTATGTTCAATAAATCACTTTCACCAGACAGCTCAGCACCACATACCTCGCTTAATATCTTATAGAATAAATCTTCTTTAGGTTTTAAATTAATTCTCGAAGTACCTTCTCCCATATTAATTTCATTAATATTAGATGATCCAACGAATTCTACTTCTTTAAAACCATTTAAAGATTTGCCTATATCTCTAACCTTATATACATTATTGCACATCTCTTTGACAAGATTGATAAAATCCAATTTTAACCAGTGAGACGGTTCCAATTTCTCTATCCATTCAGGCATATCAATATTTATTTCTTTAATAGGAAACTCCTTAAGTACTCTGCCAAACACATTTGTAATATCGTCTTCTTTCATGTTAAGTACATCCATTTCCTGAACAGGAACATCGTATTTTTCCTCTAGTTCTTTTTTTAGTGCAACTGTTTCTGAACTATTCGGATTTTGTGAGTTTAACACAATCAGAAAAGGTTTATTTATAGATTTTAATTCATTTACTACTCTCTCTTCAGCTTCGATATACTCTTCTCTATTTATGTCTGTTACAGATCCATCTGTAGTCACTAATATTCCTATAGTTGAATGCTCATTTATAACCTTTTTAGTTCCTATTTCTGCAGCTTGTTCAAAAGGTATCTCATGCTCATACCAAGGTGTGGTAACCATTTTAGCTACTTCACCTTCCATATGCCCTAATGCAGCCTTAACAATATACCCAACGCAATCTACCAACCTTACTTTAAATTTGGTATTTTCCTTTAAATTTATCTCTATAGCCTCATTTGGCACAAACTTAGGCTCAGTTGTATGAATAGATTTTCCTGATGAGCTTTGTGGTAATTCATCTTGTGCTCTCTTCTTTTTGTAGGAGTTCTCAATATTAGGTATTACCATAAGCTCCATGAATCTCTTTATAAAAGTAGACTTTCCTGTTCTTACCGGACCTACAACCCCTACGTATATATCTCCCTGAGTTCTCTCTGCTATATCTTTGTATATATCAAAGTTCTCCAAAATATTCCCCCCAATAATCTAAATGTTAACAGTATATATATATTTTATATTGGGGTGATTTATTACTATTAAGAAAAAAAAGTTAATATTAGTGGATTAAGGCTTGAGTTGTTCAGTGTCGTAAATTCTAAATCTCAATACTTAGGCTAATAAACTTCATCTTTCTTATCTCTTGTCATAAGTTCATATACTCCGTATTTAGGGTCCTTATCTTGGAAAAGTACTTTATAAAGTACATCTGTTATTGGCATTGATATTGATACTTTTTCCTTTAGTTCGTAAAAAGCTTTACAAGCCTTTATCCCTTCAACAACCATTCCTATTTCTTTAGTAGCTTCTTCTAAAGTTGCGCCTTTCCCTATTAATATTCCAGCTCTTCTGTTTCTACTATGCATGCTTGTGCAAGTAACAATTAAGTCACCTATTCCTGTAAGTCCCGCGAAGGTTTCTATCTTTGCTCCCAGTCTTGTTCCTATTCTCGCTATTTCACTTATCCCTCTAGTCATAAGCGCGGCCTTTGTGTTATCACCATAGCCTATACCATCAGAAATTCCGGCAGCTAGTGCGATAATATTTTTCACTGCTCCTCCAATTTCAACGCCAATCAAATCTTCATTTGTATATACTCTGAATTTGTTTGTCATAAATAGATCTTGAACTTTTTCAGCATACTCCATTTTTTCAGAAGCAACAGCAACTGTAGTCGGTAAATCTTGAGCTACTTCTTCTGCATGGCTAGGGCCAGACAATATAACTATAGGATTTAATGGCAATTCATCTTTTATTACCTCAGACAGCCTCTTTCCTGTTTCCTGCTCGATTCCTTTAGCAATACTAACTACTATTTGGTCATTATTTGTAAAACTACTAATGCTACTACACATTTGTCTTATCACATGTGAAGGAACTGCTAAAACTATATACTCACTACCTTTAATTACTTCCTCTATATTAGTAGATGCTTTAACCCCTGATGGAATAACAACTCCATGAAGATATTTTATATTTTCCCTTTTTATATTGATATCATCTACTACTTCTTGTTTCCTATCCCATATTTCAACTTCTACGCCTTTTTTAGCAAGCATTATTGATAAAGCTGTTCCAAAACTTCCACCACCTAGAAAGGCTATTTTAGAACACATAACTACTCCTTCCTTTCTCTAAACTCCAATTTAATACCAGTTCCAGCAAAATCAAAGTTCTCTCTTAATTGATTCTGTAGATATCTTTCATAAGAAAAATGAAGGTTTTGAGGGTCATTAACAAAGAATAAAAATGTAGGAGGTTTTACACCAGTTTGAGTAACATAGTATATCTTTAATCTTCTATTTGCAACAACAGGTGGCTCCTTCATCATTACAGCCTTGCTAATAACATCGTTTAATACACCCGTTTTTATTCGTTTTGTATAATTTTCATTACACTGTTTTACCATTTCAAGAACCTTATGTATTCTTTGACCTGTTTTAGCTGAAATAAATAAGTATGGAGCATAAGACATAAAGTTTAAACATGATTGAAGATTTTTTGTAAATTCATTCATTGTCTTAGTATCTTTTTCAATCAAATCCCACTTATTTACTATAACAAAAATAGCTTTATTCATTTCGTGAGCATAACCAATTATTTTTTCATCTTGATCAGTTATGCCTTGAGTTGCATCTAACATTAATATACATACGTCTGCTCTTTCTATTGCTGCATAAGTTCTGATAACACTATATCTTTCTATTTCCTCTTTAACCTTACTCTTTCTTCTAAGACCAGCAGTATCTATTAATAAAAACTTTCCTTCTTCTGTTTCTAAGTAACTATCAATAGCATCCCTTGTAGTACCAGGTATATCACTTACTATTACTCTCTCTTCGCCTAATAGCTTATTTATTAGAGAAGACTTACCTACATTAGGCTTTCCAACAAATGCTATCTTAGTATATTCGTCATCTTCGTTATCATTAATAATTTGATCGAAATGAGATACTACTCTATCTAGCATATCTCCGAGCCCTAATGCTTGTGAAGCTGAAATTGTAATTGGGTCACCTATCCCCAAGTTATAGAATTCATAAGCGTTATCTTCATCTTTAAAGTTATCAATTTTATTAACTACTAATACCACAGGTTTTTTGCTTTTTCTAAGCATTTGAGCTACTTCTCTATCAGCACCTGTAAGTCCTTCCTTACCATCAACTATGAATATTATTACACTTGCAGTTTCTATAGCAATTTGTGCCTGTCTGCGCATTTGTGATATTATTACATCCTCACTCTCAGGCTCGATGCCACCTGTATCTATTATAGTAAAGTTATACTTTAGCCATTCAGCCTCTGCATATACTCTATCTCTTGTTACCCCTGGAGTATCTTCTACTATAGATATTCTTCTTCCTGCCAATTTATTAAATAATGTAGATTTTCCTACATTTGGTCTTCCTACTATTGCTACTATCGGTTTTCCCATTATTTATTCCTCCTTACAATGTTCATTGATTATATGGACTAAGTCTTCACCTGTGTAATCACACACTAATATTTCTCTATTTAAAGCTTTGGATAAGCCCTCTATTGTAATATCATCTAGAAAAATCTTATCGTTATTTGAAGCTAATTCATAGCCTTTTCTAAGCATGCAATCTGGTATCATAACATAGTTACTTAGTTCCTCATCCTTTAATTGCTCGATGATATCTTTAGCTGTAGTTAGCCCTGCTACAGTTATAGTTTCACCAAAAAACTTATTAATTATATTTTTTACCTTTATTTTTATTCTAGGATTTGCTTTCATTATGTCTTCGGCAGCTTTTAGAATTTCACTATAAGCTAAGCTACCTGTTATAATAGTAAATGAACCACTCGCATTTTTACTTAAATTAGAAATAGTTTCATCTATATAACTTCTAAAAATTCTTATCATTCCCACACCATCTTCTAACTGCTTGAATCCATTGTAAAACTCAGAAGACGGTATTTCTTTTTGAGCTACAACATAAAATTCATCTGATAACCTAACAAAAGGCTTACCTATCTCTTTAATAAACCTTTCTTGCAACCCACTTACTAAATCTAATTGTTTTGCTGCCGTATCTTTACTATATAAATGTAGTTCAAATAATCCCTGTCTAAACTTAGTAACCCCTACAGGTACTACTGCAAGATTTTCTACTTGTGGATATAATGCATATAAGTCTTCAATAGTTTTTCTGAGCTCATCTCCATCATTTATCCCTGGACATAAGACAATTTGACAGTTCAGCTTTATGCCCGCTTCAGCCATCCTTTTAATTCTATCGTAAACATTTCCAGCAAATCTATTGTTGGTCATTTTTACTCTTAGCTCAGGATTTGTAGTGTGGACAGATACATTTATAGGACTTATTTTGTATTTTATTATTCTTTCTATATCTTCTTCACTCATATTTGTTAGGGTTACAAAGTTTCCTTGAAGAAAAGCAAGTCTAGAATCATCATCCTTAAAATAAAGAGTTTCTCTCATACCTTGAGGTAATTGATCTATAAAACAGAATATACATTTGTTGTGACAGCTTCTTGGCCTATCTAAAATAGCTTCTTTAAACTGAACACCTAAATCCTCATCATACTCTTTTTCTATCTCTAACTCCCAAACTTCTCCATCTTTCTTTTCAATTTCTATATTAACAAATTCATCAGATATAAGAAATTTATAGTCTATAATATCCTTAACAGGTTCTCCATTTATACTCAATAAACGATCGCCTACTTCAATTTCCATTTCTTCTGCTATACTTCCTGGTTTTACTACTGCAATTTCACTTTTCATATGTTCAACCCCTTTTTCACCTGACTAACTTGGAGTAAGTCTCCCACGCACTCTGTGAAAGCGATTCACACAAAATCAAAGATTTTGCTTCAACAGCTATACCTCTAGTAATATTACCCTAATCCTATTATTTAGTCAATGTAATAATAAAAACCCTTCATATAATAAGAAGGGTTTTTTATTAGACTATATTAAGTTTACCAAAAATAAAGTCAATGCTGATATTAAAGCAGATGCCGGAATTGTTATTATCCAAGCTGTAAGAATTTCTTTTGCTACAGCCCATCTTACTGCAGAAAGTCTTCTTGATGCACCAACCCCCATTATTGATCCTGTGATTATGTGTGTTGTACTAACCGGAGCATTAAGCATAGTAGCAGTAAATATAACTGAAGATGCTCCTATCTCTGCTGCAAAACCATTAACTGGTGCAATCTTTGACATTCTAGAGCCCATAGTCTTTATAATCTTTTTACCACCCATACTTGTTCCTAGTGCCATCGCAATAGCACATGATATTTTAACCCAATCTGGAACAGCAAATTCATGTAAAAAACCAGCACTCATTAGTGCCATTGTGATAATTCCCATGGATTTTTGAGCGTCGTTACCTCCATGGTTCAAAGCTATAAGTGCAGCTGAACCTATCTGAAGCTTTGAGAACACTTTAGTCACTGTTGCAGGTCTTGTCTTACTTAATATCATGTTTATAATATTCATAAGTATAAAACCTATAAAAAATCCTATTACCGGTGATAATATGAGCCATAGTATAACCTTTGAGAAAAGACTAGCCCAATTAACTATAACAAAGGATTTTTGATACATCATTGCTGATCCAACTAATCCCCCTATAAGGGCATGTGATGAACTACTTGGAATTCCAAAATACCAAGTTATTAGATTCCACACAATAGCTCCAACTAATGCTGCGATTATAACCTGTTGAGTTATGCTACTTGGATTTACGATACCACTTCCAATTGTCTTTGCAACCTTTACGTTCATAAAAGCACCTACGAAGTTCAGAGTTGCTGACATGATTACTGCTTGTTTTAAAGTTAGAACCCTCGTAGATACAGAGCATGCTATGGCGTTAGCACTATCATGAAAACCATTAATTACATCAAATATCAGAGCAATAATAACTATAGCAACTGTTAAAGCAATAGTACCACTAAGCATTTTTCATTACTACTCCTTCAATAACATTTGCTAAGTCTTCACAAGCATCTAGTGTATCCTCAAGATATTGATAAATCTCTCTCCACTTTATGATTTCAATAACTTCCATATTACCTCTGAAAATATCTTTAATGGCGTTTCTTGAAACTTTGTCGCCTTCCTCTTCTATTCTATTAACTTCAATTATCTTCTTTGATAGTTCTTTACTTGTCTTCATGTTCTTTAATTCCTGCATAAGAGTAATGATTTCCTCACAGCATTTTACGATCATTCTGCTTAACATCTCAGCCTCTTCTGTGCAGTGATTTACATTAAGCATTACAAATCTACTTGCCGTAGACTCTATGTAATCAATAATATCATCTGTATCCTTTGCTATCATATAAATATCTTCTCTGTCAAATGGTGTTATAAAAGTTTTATTCAGCTGTTCAAGTATTTCATGCTGTTTTTTATCGCCTTCGTGTTCCACCTCTTTAATCTTTTTTAAATTTTCCTCTGCATTGTCAAGGTCTTTTAGAAACTCTACTAGCAGATTTGAAGCCTTATAGGCAATATTTGCAGTTTCAATAAAAAGTTCAAAAAATTTGTCTTCTTTTGGAGTCAAGCTAAACATTTTATCCCTCCTGATAATTTGAAAGTATTCATTTTCGACCTTATAAAGTATAACATAAATTTAATAAAAATAAAACATTTAATTAACACTTCTCTCATATGAAAACGTTTGTCAACAGGTTTTTCGTTAGACTTTTTTGTCGTATATTCCCCTTTAAATGAATTTTTTTGTTTTTTACCACCTAATATCATTAAAATATTTACAATAAAATAAATATATTTTTTATTATTTTTAATATAATTTAATATTGCGTTCCAAACATTGTATGCAATTTCAGATACCATCTCTTATTCTTTAGTATATTAAAATACTAGAAATCAAAAGAAATAATAAAGAAAAAAACTTAACCCTGCACCTTTAAAAAAGCACAGGGTTTATTAAATGATGTAAGATATTTGAAAATACCTATTTATTTTGATGATTACAGTAAATTCATTTATTCATTTAAATCTATTTGTTCTCCAGTCACTAAGTACACAGTCCATTCGCAAATATTAGTTACATGGTCTCCTACTCTCTCAAGGTATTTAGAAACAAATAGTAATTGAGTTATCTGCGGAACATTTTCTTGTCCTTTAGACATTAAGGTTAACATTTCTGTAAATATATTTCTATATAAATGGTCTACTTCATCATCCATCTTGCAAGCTGCATAAGCTCCCTCTACATCTCCTGCTACATGGGCATCCAATGCTTTTCTTATCATAACTTTTACTATTTCAGCCATCTTAGGAATATCAATTAATTCTTTTATATACTTTTCATTTTTTAATCTTATTGTTATTTTAGCTATATCCACTGCATAGTCTGCCATTCTCTCTAAATCAGTGACTAATTTTGAAGTAGTAATTATAGTTCTTAAATCTATAGCAAGAGGTTGTTCCTTAGCTATCAATTTAATACATTTATCCTCTATTTCTCTTTGAAGCTTATCAACCAAATCATCGTTTTTTATTATCTGTTCTGCTAAAGCCTCATCCTGTTTAACTAAAGCTTCTATGCACTGATGAATTTGCTTTTCCACTATACTTCCCATTCTTAACAAATCATTATGAAGTTCCTCTAAAGCAGAATCAAATCCGGTTCTTGACATTATACTCACCTCTCTTAAATAATTGCTCTTTTCATTATTATTACACATTTTCAACTATTTTAGAATATGTTCACTAGTGATTTACTTTATATTACTATATAAAAAGCCTTTATGCTTATTTATAAGACTCCTACTATCATTGAGTAGGAGTCTTATAATCAAATTACAATTCAAAAACCTTATCCAAATCTTCCTGTAATGTAATCTTCTGTTCTTTTATCCTTCGGCTTGTAAAAAATGCTTTCAGTTTTTTCAAACTCAACTACTTCTCCTGTTAAAAAGAAAGCCGTATGATCTGATATTCTACCAGCCTGCTGCATGTTATGAGTAACTATCACTATTGTATATTTTTTCTTAAGCTCATCCATTAACTCTTCTACCTTTAAAGTAGATATAGGGTCTAGTGCTGAAGTTGGTTCATCCATAAGTAATACCTCTGGTTCTACTGCAAGAGTTCTTGCAATACATAATCTTTGCTGCTGGCCACCAGACATTCCTAATGCATTCTTATTTAATCTATCCTTTACTTCATCCCAAAGAGCAGCCCCTCTTAAACTATTCTCTACCAACTCATCTAGCTTATTCTTATCTTTTATACCATGTATTCTTGGTCCATAGGCTATGTTATCGTATATAGACATCGGAAACGGGTTAGGTTTTTGAAACACCATTCCTACTCTTTTTCTAAGTTCTATTTCATCATAATCATGATAAATATTTTTACCTTCAAACAGAACCTCACCTTCTATTTTAACACCTTCAATTAAGTCATTCATTCTGTTTAAGGTTCTTAAAAAAGTAGACTTACCGCAACCAGAAGGCCCTATTAATGCCGTAACTGCATTCTTTTGTATATCCAAGTTTATTTGCTTTAAAGCTTGTGTGGTTCCGTAATACAAATCGAGGTTCTTAGTTTGTATTATACCCATTTAGTATCCTCCTTACTTCTTACCTGTATAAGATTCATATATTTTTTTGCCTAATATTCTAGCTGAAATATTAAATATTAATACCATTACTATAAGAACTGCTGAAGCTCTACTTGCTATTAATGAAGCATCTGGTACCATTCTTTCTGCATTCAACTTCCATATATATACTGACAACGTTTCAGCTGGTCTCATTAAGCTGAAAGGTGATGATTTTTCTATTAAACTAAAATTATTAAACTTTAGTATAGGAGCACTCATTCCTGCAGTGTACAATAGTGCTGCTGCTTCTCCAAATATCCTTCCCGCTGCTAGTATTACACCAGTTAAAATTTGTGGGATTGCAGAAGGTAAAATAACCCTTTTTATTGTCTGCCATTGCGTAGCACCTAGACCTAAGCTTGCTTCTTTTACAGGCTTAGCAGCTGCTCTTATTGCATTTTCACTTACACGTGTTAACGCTGGTAAGTTTAGTACTGATATTGCTAATGCCCCAGATAACAATGTAAATCCCCATTTGGTCATATTAACAAAAACAAGAAGACCAAATAGTCCTACCACTATAGATGGTAGCGATGCCATAGTTTCAATACTTAATCTTATTATATTTAGCAGTTTTCCTTCTTTTGCATATTCAGCTAGATATATACCAGCTCCCACTCCAAAAGGAACTGAAATTATAAGTGAAACAATTAGCATGTAGAAAGAGTTGAAGAGCTGAGGTCCAATACCTCCTCCAGCTTCACCGGCTTTAGGATTACCAAATAAGAAGGATGGTTTTAGAAAATCTCTTCCTGAAATTAATATATATCCAATTAAAGCCACTAAAAGAATTACAACTAAACCTGATATAGCATATAAAACACCAGTCCAAATTCTATCTTTTAATTTCTCACTCATTAATTAATGTCACCTCTTTTTCCAATGACTCTTAGTATTAAGATAAATGCAAATGAAATAATTAGTAATAGCAACGCTAGTGACCATAAAGCATCATTCCAAACTGTTCCTGACACAGTATTTCCCATATCCATTGTAAGAATACTTGTTAAAGTTGCTGTGGGACTTAATAGATTTTCAGGAAGCTTTATTGTATTACCAATAACCATCTGAACCGCTAATGCTTCACCAAAAGCTCTTGCAAGTCCTAATACTACCCCTGTCAATATTCCACCTTTAGCAGAGGGTACTATGACCTTACTTATAGTTTGCCATCTAGTCGCCCCTAAACCATAGGAAGCTTCTAAATAACTTTTAGGAACTATTTTTACTGCATCAGATGAAATACTAGCTATTGTAGGTAAAATCATAATACTTAATACTAAAATACCTGCAATTAGACTGAAGCCTATTCCACCAAAACCTTTAATAAATGGAAGCAAAACAGTAAAACCAATCCAACCATATACAACTGATGGTATACCTACAAATAATTCTAAAGCTGGTTGTAGCACTTTCTCTCCCAAAGTAGGCGATATATAATTCATAAAAATAGCTAGCGCTATACCAATAGGTGCACTTATAATTACTGCTCCTATAGATACAAAAGTAGAACCAGCTATAAAAATTAAAGCTCCTAACTTAGGCGTCTCACTGTCAGGACTCCATTGTGTTGAAAACAAAAAATCTGTCAAAGAATATCCATGCTTTATAAAGATGTTTAATCCCTTTGAAGCTACAAATCCTAAAATACTTAGAGTTAGCACCACAATCAGTAGTCCACAAAAGATTGCAAAGCTTCTGCCTAAATACTCGCTTTTTAATTTTTGCAATAATGTCCTTTTTTCCATATTATCAACCTCAACAATAAATTTTTATATACAATTTATTAATAAAATCCATTAGCTATCGCTCGCAACACTTAGATTTATTGTAGGAAGTGTATTGCGACTGATGGCTAATGGTCCTTGATGCACATTTTAATTTTTATCATACAAATAGCTGGTTACTTGAGCAACCAGCTAAAATGTATTATTTAACTTTCATATCGCTCGCTGGAATATATCCTGATTTCTCTACTAGTGGCTTGTTTTCATCACTCTTCATATAATCAATAAATGCTTTTGCTAAATCTTTTGGCTCTCCTTTAGTATACATATGCTCATAAGACCAGAATACATATTTTCCTGCAGTTATATTTTCTTTATTTGCTTCAATTCCATCTAATTTTAATACTTTTACATTTTTCTTACTTTCTTCATTTGTTAAAGCTGATAAAGCTAAGTAACTTACTGCGCCATCTGTTGTCTCTAGCGATTTTTCAACTGCTCCATTTGAATCTTGTGTTGTTCCCAAACCTTCTTTTTCTGACTTCTTATCCATTACTGTATCAATAAATGTTGCTCTAGTACCCGAAGCTTTTGATCTGTTTATTACATTAATTGGCTTATCATCTCCACCAAGCTGTTTCCAATTTGTATACTCACCAGTAAATATTTTTTGCACTTGGTCTTTTGTTAAGTTATCAACTTTTACATTTTTATTAACTACTATTGCAAAACCAATAGCACACACTTTATTATCAACTAATTCTTTTGCTTTTTCTTTATCCAATTTAGTTTCAGCTAATACATCAGAGTTTCCTATATCTGCTGTTCCTTCTGAAACTAATTTTAATCCAGTACCACTACCGCCACCTTGAACGTTAACTGTTGCATTAGGATTCTTTTCTGTAAATTTCTTTCCTGCTTGTTCTGCTAATGGTTGAAGTGCAGTTGAACCTGCTAATGTTATTGAACCTGTTACACCTTTGTTATTTTCCCCAGTGTTTCCTGCCTCTTGCTTATTTCCACAACCCACAAAAGCTCCTGCTACAACTGTTATTGCAAGTGCAGCTATCATGGCTCTTAAACTCTTCTTCTTCATTAAGTGAACCCTCCTCATAATTTAAAGTGTTAGCATTCATCTCACAAGTATTATAATACTACAGCAAAGTTAACCACTTATTATAAGCATGTTAAAATAAGTTAACATTAATAATTTATTTTACTATATACTTATTTCTGCTAATAAAAATAAAAATATCCCTAGTTATAGTTCTCTAGGGATATTTTTCTCAATTTTTATATAATTATTACAACTATTTCACTTAACATAAAATTAACATAAGTATACTAACGTTAAAGCTAAACTATGTTTTTTGTTTTTCTACTGGTATACTAACTATAAATTTGCTTCCTTTTCCTAGCTCACTCTCCACCTTAATTACTCCATTAAAGCCCATAACTATATGTTTTACTATTGCAAGCCCTAGTCCAGTACCACCTTGTGCTCGAGATCTTGCCTTATCTACCCTATAAAATCTTTCAAATAATCTTTCAATATGCTCTCTTGGTATACCAACGCCCTTGTCTTCAATACATATTACACATTTTTCGTCTACATGTTTAGCACCTATCTTAACAGTTCCATTATTATCGGAATACTTTATGGCGTTATCTACTAAATTAATGAGCATCTGCTTGAACCTATCACCATCCCCCGTAAGATTTGGCACTTCCTCTTCTTCCATTATAAGTTTAATATTTTTCTTTTCTGCTGTGTTTTTCATTAAGCAATAAACATCTTTAATAACATCCTTCACACTAATGACTTCTTTTTTCCGTTCTATACTGCTTTCAATATGAGAAAGAGTTAGAATATCATTAATTAATCTTGTCAATCTATCCGCTTCATCATTAATTATATTTAAGAATTTTTCTTTATTCACAGGGTCTTCTACATATCTAAGCGTTTCTGCAAAACCTTTTATGGAGGTTAGTGGGGTTTTCAGTTCATGAGAAACATTTGCCACAAATTGTGATCTCATACTCTCTAGCTTTTTAATATCTGTTATATCCTGCACTACTGCAACAGTGCCAATCTTTTTACTATCATTGATTATATCAGCAGTTCTTATTCTTAATTCCTTTTCTTTTGGCCACAATATTCTAATTTCCCTATAATCTTCTTTCGTTTCCTTAAATATCTCTTCTAATTCAAAGTCTCGTATGTTATCCATTAGATTCTCGCCTATAATATCTCTGTATATGCCAAATATTTTCTTTGTATATGGATTTATCATTATAATCTTGTGATTTTTATCTACAGCAATAACTCCACTATCCATGCTTTTCAATATAGCTTCCAACTTATTTTGTTTATCTAGAGAATCGCTTAAAGTATCCTGAAGTTTTCCAGCCATTTTATTAAAAGTTATTCCTAGCCTTCCTATTTCATCGGCTGAGTTTATATTAACCCTTCTACTCAACTCTCCCTTAGAAATTCTATCTGTAATAAATTGCAAATCTTTAATAGGGTTAACTATTGATTCTGATAATTTCGAGGCAAATATTAAAGAAAGTAATATAGAAACCGCCATAATTAACATATAATATTTAAGATAGCTAATTTCAATTCCCTTTATAGTCTGCATAGTTACAGCGCTTCTCACTACATACCCACTATCAAAGGAAGTTGCAAAATATAAAGTGCTACTACCTGTGGTGATACTATGTCTTATACTATACCCAGTTCCATACTTTATGGCATCCTGTACTTCCTTCCTCGCACTATGATTATCCATTTCTTTAGCATCCGCAATAGAGTCACTCAGTACTGTACCATCCTTATCAACATATGTTTGTCTTATCATTTCATTTTTAAAGTTATCCTTAAAAAAAGCTTTCCTATTTTCTAAACTTTCATTTCTCATAACATTTATTATAATCTCATTATTTGTTTTTAAAGTCTGTCTCATATTTCCTATATATTGATAGTTTTCAATGACAATAAACAAAATTGCCATAATGGCCAAACTAAAGCAAATATTACTAAGCATAGAGGACATTATTTTTTTCTTCATATAGCACCACCACTACTCTCCATAATTGAATCTATATCCAATTCCACGAATAGTTTCTATATATTTTGGTTTCTTATCATCATCTTCTATCTTCTGTCTTAAATGTCTTATATGAACATCTACAGTTCTGGTTTCTCCCATATACTCATATCCCCATATTTTATCTAGTAAAAAATCCCTTGTCATTACTCTTCCTTTGTTTTTAATTAAAATTTCAAGAAGTTCAAATTCTTTTAAGGTCAAGTCCACCCTGACCCCCTCTTTAGTAACCTCATGCTTTTCAAAATCAATGTTAACTTTCTCAAAACTGTAGGAATTATCTATAGGCTTAATTGCAGTTCTTCTAAGTATAGCTTTAACCCTTGCAGTAAGCTCACGGACAGAAAATGGTTTTGTAATATAGTCATCTGCACCAAGCTCTAGTCCAAGTACTTTGTCAAACTCCTCACCTTTAGCTGTAATCATAATTATTGGAGTTGAGGATATAGAGTTATCTCTTCTTATTTCCTTACATACATCATATCCATCCATTCCCGGAAGCATAACATCTAGAAGTATTAACTGTGGATTCTCTGTTTTAGCCATACTTAATGCATCCAAACCATTATCTGCAGAAATAGTTTTATAACCATTTTGTTCAAGATTAAATTTAATCAATTCTCTTATATGTTCTTCATCGTCAACAATTAGTATTTTATCTTCTAACATAATTTTTCCTCTCTAAAAAACCTTAATTTTAGCTTTAATTATATAATTATCTATTTTACATAAATAAATGAAAACATTCTACCATATTTATTGGTGCTTTTTCTGTATGAATGTAAGTCATATTCATTATTACAAAAAGTACATATATCTAAATCATTAATATTTTCTTTTTTTACCCCTTTAATTGTTAACTGATGAATAATACAATTAGTCATACTAAGCATTCTCCCGTTAGATAAGTCTACTTCTTTATATGCCTCAGAATTTTTAAATTCTTCTATTATCTCCTCACTAACCTCATAACAACATTGATGCATATGAGGCCCAATATACGCAATTAAATCCTCAGCTTTTGTGTTGTAGTATTTACCCATGTTTTCAATAGTTTTAGATAAAACACAAGAAAAAGTTCCTCTCCATCCACTATGAATAGCTGAAACAGCGTTGTTTTTTCTATCATATAGCAAAATAGGAACACAATCAGCAGTGAAAACTCCGACTGCAGTATTCTTTTTATTTGTTATTAATGCGTCCCCCTCCTTTACCTCTCCGTCATAAATGATAACATAATCACTGTGTATTTGATTCATGTATCCTACTTCATCTACCCCAAACCAAGTTCTTAGCTTTTCAATATTTTGTCTTCCCTCTTCTGTATTTTTATTAAAATCCAATCCGTTTTTTCCAGTAGAAAATGCTGCAGCCGCCGCGCCTAAATCAATCTTTACAAATTCATACCCATCAACTAAATATCTTTCCATATTTACCCTCCACAACTTATTCTATTAGCTATATTTTATCATACTTACTTATATAATCCAAAATTCATGCATTTAAACTATATGAAAAACCCTCTATCACTATTTATATCCTAATCCTATTTTATTAACTGAATAATTTTGATCCTTCCTCCAAATAATTATCTAAAGCTATCCTAAAACTCTTATTTAAGTAACGAATTTTCAGGTCCTCCTGTCAGAGTTTCATATCCAATTATATTACCATCTACTAAAGAAACTATAGGTTGAAAAACAGTAATTATGTCTTCAATTATAATATAGTACTGTTTATTCTAAATTCACTCACAAGCATAAGCAGAGACTCTGCGCTTTCTGCATTTTTCTCAGATTTATTTGTTATAACCCCATTTTCTTTATTTACATCACTTATGTTATCTGCTATGTCTCTAGAAGATTCTGCACAACTATTTATTACCAAGTTTAAATCCTTCATATTTTCTGAAATTTCTTCCATGGACATATTCATATGATAAGATAAGTCAGAAAATCTTTGTATTACATTTTGGAAGGTTTCACCGTCTTTTTTATATTCTTCACTTACCTTTATAACTTTTTCGTAATCCTTTAGCACCTCATTTTCCATAACTTTTAATATAAATTCTGCAGAGTCTGCAAGCTCTCCTACAGATGCTAAAACTCCTCTTACATTATTTTGTATATCTGATACAGCAATAGATGATTGTTCTGCAAGCTTTCTAACTTCTGTAGCAACTACTGTGAATCCTTTACCATGCTCACCAGCCCTTGCGGCTTCAATAGTAGCATTTAGAGCTAAAATTTTTGTCTTTTTCGCTATATCACGTATACCTTCTGCTAAAACAGAAATTTTTCTTACAACCTTCGCATCCTGTAAAGCCTTGTTTACCTTACTTCTAGACATTAAATATGCTTCTTTTACCCTTATTCTTGACTCTTCAGTTTCTATTTTTATCAAAGCCGCTTTATCTTTTATATCGTTTGCTAGCTCTAACCCCTGTTTAGCTTCTTCTACTGTAGTATCTATTTCCTCTTTAACCTCTAAGGCTTTTAAAGTCCCTTCTTGTACTGATGCTGAAGCTTCCTGCATAGTAGCTGAAATTTCTTCTGATGTTTCTGATATCCTTTTTACTCCCCTATGTACTTTTGCAAATAAATTATTAATATCATTAGTAGAGTTAAGAGTGTTGCTACTTTCTTCTTTTACACAGCATATAATTTTTTCCACACTATCTATAGCAGTATTTAAAGCGCTACCAGTCTGTCCAAATTCATCTTTTCTTCTAATTTCAATTCTATGAGACAAGTTACAATGTGAAAGCTCCTCAGCATATTTTTTCATTTTAAGTAAAGGCTCTTTTATAGATTTAGATATTAGCACCCCTACCACTATTCCAACTAAGATAAATATAATTGTAATTATAATAGATTGATATTTAAGTTTATCTGCTGCATATAATATTTCACTTTTAGGTATAGTTACTGCTAGTGACCACTCCATATTAGGTATTGGTGCATAAGCCATAAATCTTTGTTCACCATTTTTTATATAGTAACCTGAACCACTCTCACCTTTTATCATTTTATTTTCTAATTCTGCTAATTCTTTAAGTGATGAATCTTTCTTTACAGTTTTAAGAGTGCTATCCTTATTTAAAACTAATTTCAAATCCTTATGAACAACCTTTACGCCCTCTTTATTGATTATAAAGCAATATCCACTATCTCCAACCTTGGTTCTCTGAACTATTTCATTTAGTTTTCTCATAGACATATTAGATTGCAAAACCCCTATAACACTCTCTTCATTATTCTTTATGGGTACTGCTATGGCTATAATTTGTTCCCCATCGATGTTCGTTACAGGATCCGATATAGCTGGTATTCCTGATATGGCTTTCTTTAGATATTTTATATCATTTGATTCACTTGAAAGGTCTATCTGGGATTTAGAATTATCCGGAAAATGCATCATACCATTAGTCTCTAATATATTTAAACTTATGTATTGTAAGCTTTTACTTTGAGATATTAATACAGGTATTTGAGTTTGAATGTTCATGGACTGTATTTCAGGTCTTGCCGCAATTTCTGTCATAGCCTTAATATCTTGCTCTAAAATGGAGTTTATTAATTTCCCTGATTCAATAGCTCTTGATTGGAGTGAAGAATCAATAGTATTTTCTAAGGCATTCGAAGAACTTCGATAAGAAACAAATCCTAATGTGCCACATACAACAATAAGTAAAAGTGCAATTTGAAGGGTTATCTTTGTTCCTACACTATTCATGAAACTTAAATTATTTATTTTCCAATACTGTAAATTATCTCTTTTAATTTTACTGGCAATATAATTAGGTATATGTAACAACTTTTTCGTACAGCTTAAGTTTATGTTTAAAATTTTTTTCACTTTTACTCCTCCTAAAGATAATAATATTACAAATTTTCATGTATTTTACAAATAAATAGAGTACGGAGTATCTTAATTAACTTTTATACCATTAAAAACCTTAGTTTAATAGTTAATATATCCAAAATATTATTTAAACTAATTAAGCTTACTTAGTTTTAGAATCATATATATTAAATTAACATTTACATTTTTAAATATTAATTTTCAATATTTTCTAATCAACATTATACCATTATATTTTTTACATAGTATTGAACACTCAAGCTTTTAACCAACATTTAACTTATGTTAAATATTAGTTAAAAACTCATAACTTAACTTTAACATAAACTAAATTTTGTCTATAATATGGCGAAGTATTTATTCGATAAAAAACAACTAAGAATTAATAAGGTTCATTACATATAAAGATAAAATGTCTATAACTTATTCTTTTATATAAGTTATAGACATTTTATTTAAAATCTTATAGTAATTATTTAGTTTCAAATATAGATTAAATCTACTTATTTCCCAGTAAACTTTTAATTTCTTCCATAAAGGTATTTATATCTTTAAATTGCCTATAAACAGATGCGAACCTAACATATGATACTTCATCTAGATCCTTTAGATTCTCCATTATCATTTCACCAATAGATTCTGACTGAACCTCTGTCATCATGTTATTATTAATCTTTTTTTCTACGTTATCTGCTATATTTTCAATTTGCCTCCTTGATACCGGTCTTTTTTGGCAAGCTTTAATTAATCCATTTATTATTTTGGTTCTATCAAAATACTCTCTATTCATGTTTTTCTTTATAACTAATATAGGTACATTTTCAACTTTTTCATATGTAGTGTACCTTTTAGTACATTTCAAACATTCTCTTCTTCTTCTAATTGACATATCGTCTTCAGTAGATCTTGAATCAACTACCTTGCTTTCTACATAGCCACAGTAAGGGCACTTCACTTCTATTCACGTCCTTTAAACTTTATTATCATTTTGTTATTAAACATTGTCTCCAATAATCACCACTTTAGAAGTAGTGTCTTCATAAATATTATACACATTTCCTCAGAAATTTCTATACAATCGTTTAAAAATTTTGTACATATGAGCGTTACAGTCATTAAAAACAGTTAATAATACAGAATATATTAGCAAACAAAAACCTTATCTAATTTACAAACTTCTCTACTCTTTAAGTATGTACTCTCCTCCATCTACAAGTACAACATCAACACCTACCTTCTTTACGTTCTCCCATGGGATCTCAATATCATCAGTCTTGCCAAACCAAGACATCTTATGTGATGGTAATATTATAGAAATAATTTTATAGTCATCACAATCTATTTTTAAATCTTTAATAAATCCTAATTTTGTTCCTGTATTTATATCTATAATTTCCATAGATCTTAAATTTCCTAGAGAATATAAAGCCTTTTCCTCATCCATTTTTATCCCTCCAAGTTTTAGATATCATATATTTAACAAACATAGTACACTTAATTAATAATATGAATAATAATTATAAAAAATTACAAAAATAAAAACTGAGGATATGCTAGCGTTCCGATACTAGCATATTCTCAGTTTAAATTAAAACTAATTATAATAAGTACAATAATTACCAAATTTATACATACTTTCTCATATGTCTTAAAGCAGTTTTTTCTAATCTAGAAACCTGTGCTTGGGATATACCTATTTCATCTGCTACCTCCATTTGTGTTCTACCATCAAAAAATCGCAAATTAAGTATAAGCTTTTCCCTATCATTTAATTTTTTCATGGCTTCTTTTATAGCTATATTCTCAAGCCAACTGTCATCTAAATTTTTATTATCACTTATTTGATCCATAACATAAATTGCATCTCCGCCATCGTGATAAATTGGCTCAAATAGAGATACTGGGTCCTGAATGGCATCTAAAGCAAAAACTACTTCCTCTCTTGGCACTTTTAACTCTTTAGCAATTTGGGATATAGTAGGCTCCTTATTATTTTCACCTATAAGTTTATCTCTAACTTGCAGAGCTCTATAGGCAATATCTCTCAAAGATCTACTTACTCTTATGGAGTTGTTATCCCTAAGGTATCTTCTTATTTCTCCTATAATCATAGGAACAGCATAGGTAGAAAACTTTACATTTTGGTTTAAATCAAAGTTATCTATAGCTTTAATTAATCCTATGCAACCAACTTGAAATAAATCATCAACATTTTCTCCTCTGTTATTGAATCTCTGAATTACACTTAATACGAGTCTTAAGTTACCTTTTATAAACTTTTCTCTAGATGAGTTATCTCCATCTCTCATTTGCATTAATAATGCTCTCATCTCATTTTCTTTTAAAACGGGTAACTTAGCCGTATTAACTCCACAAATTTCCACCTTATTAATTATCATGAAGTCATCAGCCCCTTTAGATTATATCGCATTTTAATTATTTCCTAAGAAGCCGTATTTTATACTAAAGACAACCTTATAACATTTTATTTATTTCCTTTTTCAATCTCTTTATTATTCTTTTTTCCAATCTAGAAATATAAGATTGTGATATACCAAGCATATCAGCTACTTCTTTTTGTGTCTTTTCTGCTTTTCCACCTAATCCAAATCTTAAGTTAACTATTTCTTTTTCTCGTTCACTAAGTTTTTTCATGGCTACCATTAAAAGTTGTTTATCTACTTCATCTTCTATTAAATTATACACAACATCGTTTTCCGTACCCAAAATATCCGATAAAAGCAGCTCATTTCCATCCCAATCAATATTTAATGGTTCATAAAATGATATCTCTGCCTTTACTTTGCTATTCCTTCTCAAATACATAAGTATTTCATTTTCAATGCACCTAGATGCATATGTAGCAAGTTTTATTTTTTTCTCAGGATCAAAGGTATTTACAGCTTTGATTAGACCTATGGTTCCCACAGAAACTAAATCCTCTACATTCACTCCAGTATTCTCAAACTTTCTTGCAATATAAACTACAAGTCTAAGGTTTCTTTCTATTAAAGTAGACCTTACCCCCTCTTCCCCGGTTACAAGCTTAGATACTAGATCATCCTCTTCTTTTTTACTAAGTGGTGGAGGGAGCACATCATTTCCACCTATGTAGTACACATTCTTAACAAAAATCTTAAATTTGATTAGTATTCTATTTAATAATATTTTTAACTTTATCATAATCATCCTCCAAATCGATTGATTTATTACCATTCATAATTAAAACCTACTAATATCTATTCTGATTCATGCTAGTTTACCAATTACATTACAATTCCGCAATCTAAGTAACTATATAACCCCTCTTGATAAAAGAGCTTCATAGTCATTATAATCACTTAATCTTTCTTCACAAAATACAACTATTACTTCTCTTTTCTCAGCCCCATTTCTCTGATGTATTCTTATGCACTCAGGTTTGAATCCTTGTAGATTTCCACCTTGTCCACTTACCACTCTATAAGGAACATAAAACTTGTCATATAACCCTAAGTCTATATCTTTAAATACTGACTTTTCCACTATAACTACAGGCAAATTTGTAGCAGGTTCTCTCAATTCATTACCAGTGTCTAAAAATGCATTAATATTTTTCTCTGAATCCTTTAATACAATATCTATGTTATATACTAAACTCTTTAAATCTTTTCTGTCTTTAACATAAATTATTAATCTGTCAATAAGTATAAATATTATCATCATTGAAATCATAAGCTTTTTATAAGAAAAATTTACAAAAGCAAAGTTGCTCATATCGTATTCTTCGTTATACTGAAAAAACATACATGCTCCTGCAAGAAGCATAGAATATAGAACAAATATAGCTAATGCCTTTAAGTTGAACATAATCTTTCTTTTTCTAAAACTAATTAATACTAATGTTATTGCTACAATAATCTTAAACCAGATTGCTGTAAAAATTTTTAGCTCTGGATAAAGCAAAGTTATTACATACATACTTCCAATGGCTGCCGCAAGTAAAATATATTTTAGTTCTACTTTGACTCTCAGTGTTCTTGCTGTTATATATAGAAGAAATAAGTTAACTATGAAATTTTCAAACAGCAAAACATCCAGATATATAACCAAATATTATGTTCACCTCCATTATACTTTTATTCCAATTTCTTACTTTTATTATATACTTATTTTTTTTAAAATTTTGTCATTTTTTATAAACAATAAATATTTTTATTTGCTAAATTATGGCAATTTATATAATTGATATGCTATTACCATTTAAGTATGGAATTTATCCGCTGACTACCCACCCTAATACCCCCACACACAGTGTGAAAGCGACTATCACCAAATCGGAGATTTGGGATATCTGCTTTTCTCAAAGTCGGGGTAAATGGCGGTTACGTCCCTGGATAACGTTTTCTAAGATTTAGAGGGAGTTAAAAATCCCCCTAAATCTTAGAAATCTGTTTATCATTCTGATGTTAATAATAGGCTTCTGGTAATTAAACTAAATATAAAAAAACCCACGTATAACTTAAATGTGTTACACGTGGGTTTTTTATAAAAAATTACTTTCTTTGTCTTCTTAAGAATGCAGGTATCTCAAGATTATTTTCATCATAGCTATGATGTTCTACTGTAGCTGCTGCTTCATCCCTAGTGTTTGCAAAACTTACAGTCTGTTGTTGCTTTGGAACTGCAGCAACCTTTGCTATATTCTGCTCAGGTTGTTTTCTATGCATTTTTTCGGATTCGAATCCTGTAGCTATTACTGTAATTCTTATTTCGTCTTTTATATTTTCATCGATTACTGCACCAAATATAATATTAGCATCTGGATCTGCAGCATCTTGAACTATTTCAGCAGCCTCATTAATTTCTAGAAGACCTAAGTCAGGTCCACCAGTTATGTTTAATAAAACTCCAGTTGCTCCAACTATTGAAGTTTCAAGCATTGGGCTTGATATAGCTTGCTTGGCAGCCTCCTGTGCTCTATTATCTCCTGTACCTCTACCTACACCCATATGTGCAAGTCCCCTATCTATCATGATAGTTCTAACATCTGCAAAATCAAGATTTACAAGACCTGGTATTGTAATTAAGTCAGATATACCTTGTACACCCTGTCTTAAAACATCATCTGCATATTTAAAAGATTCCATAAGTGTAGTCTTTTTATCAACTACTGTTAGTAACCTTTCATTTGGAATCGTAACTAAAGTATCTACTCTTTCCTTTAGATTTTTCATTCCCATCTCTGCATGAAGCATTCTCTTTCTTCCTTCAAAAGGAAATGGTTTCGTAACAACACCAACTGTTAAGATGCCCATAGATTTTGCAATTTCAGCAATTACTGGTGCTGCCCCAGTACCTGTTCCGCCGCCCATACCAGCAGTTATAAATACCATATCAGCGCCTTTTATAGCCTGAGATATTTCTTCTTTGCTTTCTTCAGCTGCCTTAGTTCCGATCTCAGGATTTGCACCTGCTCCAAGTCCCTTTGTAAGTTTATCACCTATTTGTATTTTCTGTGATGCCTGTGAAAGCATTAAAGCCTGCTTATCAGTATTAACAGATATAAATTCAACATTCTTTAATCCTTCCCTAATCATTCTATTTACAGCATTGTTTCCACCGCCACCACAGCCTATTACTTTTATATTGGCAAATTGTTGAACATCAACATCAAAATCTAGCACAATACTTACCTCCCTATTAGAAAAAATCTGTGAAAAATTCTTTTATTTTTGATACGAATCCACTACTATTATCTCTTCTGTCTTCATTCTTAGTTTTTTCTTTAATCCATTCCTTCTGCACTTTGTCAGTTTCTTTTTCAGTTTTAGTCATGTAATTTTTATCTTTTATAGAATCTACAGCATCCTTAACTACTCCAACGGCAGCTGCATATAATGGACTTGCCGCGCCAATATACTCAGGGGTACCAATTCTCACAGGTTTCTGCAGTATATCCTTACTAAAGTCCTCAATACCTTTAATTAGAGATAGTCCACCTCCAACTATTACAATACCAGAGATTTTTTCAAAATGTTCACTGGCTCTTAATTCTCCACTTATTATATGTAATAGTTCCTCAACTCTAGCCTCAATCACTTGCTTAAGAATATAGTAGTCTACAGATATTTTATTGTTGTAATCTGCATTGACTTCTATTTTAAAATCAATATTACTCTTATCTTCACCAACACTACCATACTTAATTTTTAATTTTTCCGCCTCGGAAAAAGGTAACTTTAAACACACTGCAATATCATTTGTTATAGTGTTACCACCAAATGATATTGTACTAATGCTTACTAAGTTTCCTCCTTCAAAAGTATAAATATTAATAGACTCTGAGCCAACATCTACTAATACAACTCCTCGATCAATCTCTTCTTTCTTAAGTGCTACTTCTGACAAAGCCAAAGGTTGGAAAACTACACCTAAAACCTTAATTCCTGTCTTTTCTACACTTTTAAAAAGATTATTTACTACAGTACTTTGCGCTAATATAATTTGAGCATCTACTTCTAGTCTTAAACCACTCATACCAATAGGATCTTTTATTTTATCATACCCGTCTATTATGTACTGCTGAGGTATTACACCTATAATTTCTTTATCAGATGGAATTGTAATAATTTTAGATGCTTTTAAAACTCTTTTAACATCGTTCTCTTTTATTTCTCTATCTTCTGACGCTACTGCTACAACACCCTTGTTCCAGACAAGTTCACTTATACCTCCTGGCAAAGATATGTACGCTTCCGTAATTCTAATATCAACCATTCTTTCAAGACCGTCAATACATTGTCTTACAGACTCAGAAGTACTATCTATATCAACAACAATTCCTTTTTTAACACCATTACAATTTGCAGATGTAATTCCCATTATTTGCATTCTACCGTACTTGTCTACCTTTCCGGCAGCAGCACATATCTTCGATGATCCAACGTCTATCCCAATTACATATTCATTCATGAAGTTTTTCCCCCCCTGTAAGAGAACCATCAAAGTATATATTCAACAAAAATTCTAATTTTCCTCTTATATTTTATCATATTTTAATAAAATCTCAAATATAGTTAAATAATCTAACTTTTTGTTTACTAGATATAACAAAAGGGAAAGACTGGAAGTCTTTCCCTTGATACATTCTAGTTAGCTTTTTCCAAATCATTAATTTTTACACTTCTGGTGTGTACTGTATGACTCCATTCCTTATTATTTCTATCCATGATTCCCTGAACAGAGATTGGAAACCATGTAATAGCATAGATAGGATATATTATATAATACCAGAATATTTTAAAATTAAGTTTTTTTTCTAAAATGAGTATAAAAGGTGTGTATACAAACTGTAGTATACCAAAGATTCCAACTGCTATTGTAAATAAATCAAAATTAATAGAATATATAAAGGTATTAAAATTAGATATTAAATTAAATGCTTTCATAATATACTGAATCAAACCGGTTATAGCAGAAATACCTATCAAAATTGCAACTATAGGCTGAACACTATATAGTGCGCAATCTAAAGCTACAAAACTAAACTTACTTATTGCTCTTTTCATTAATCTTAAAAAGTATCTACTTGCCACATCCGCAAACCCTTGCATCCATCTTTTTCTTTGCCACCAAGATTGAGCAAGTGTAAGAGGCTTTTCATCGTATATTATAGCATCATGTGCCCATCCTACCTTATATCCATGTAATACAAGCTTGCAGGTGAATTCTAAATCCTCCGTCAAACATGTAGCTCCCCAGCCAAGTTTTTTAAGTATTTCTGTATCAATACAAAAACCAGTTCCACCTAACTGGCTTGATAAGCCCACATTACTTCTAGCTAATTGAAATATTCTGTTATTAGTCCAAAATGATATTGAGTAGCTTCCAGTAATCCAAGTATCTTCTGGATTTTTACTATCTAAATACCCCTGTACCACCTTGTATCCTTCACAAAGCTTTTTATTCATTTCTCGTAGGAAAGCCTTATGTGCAAGATTATCTGCATCAAATATTGCAACAGCATCATACTTTTTATCCATGTTAAAGATTTTATCAAACATCCATTCTAGTGCATAGCCTTTTCCTCTTTTGTCTTTATTCATTCTTTCATAAACTATTGCACCTTTTTGTTTAGCTTTCAATGCAGTTTTGTCTGTACAGTTATCTGCAATTACAAAAATATCATAAAGATGTTTAGGGTAATCAAGCCTTTTTAAACTCTCTATAATGTCTCCAATAACAACTTCTTCATTATGTGCGGCAACAATTAATGCAAAACTTTTCTTTGGTTCAACCTCTTCCTTATCTTTTCTCCTCCATATACCAAAAAAAGATATACATAAATAATATATGGTTATAATGTATACTATATAAGTTAAAATACGAGAGGTATCATGGATTATTTCCTTTAAAAAGATCACTATCACTCCCCCCTAATTCAAGGTTATTTTAGCATAAATAAAAATTAATTACTATAGAATTTTTAATAATTATGGAAAATATTTTAGAGATAATCGTAAAAGAGCCTAACTATAAGCTATTTATAGGAAAACACACCTAAATAGACTTAATTACAATTTTCACAACTCTATTGAATTTTAGTTTAGTTTAACCTTGTAAAGCTCATTTGTTATTGTTTCTATTATATGGTATTATATAATTAAGACATATAAATTCTGCTGTTATAGTACAGCACTAAGAAAAGGGGGTAGAGCCTTATGAGGCACTACGAACTGATCTTCTATATCGATTTAAGAAGGCTTCATAAAAAAGACGAATCTTTTGGATAGATCCTCTTTAAAAGTCAGAAACCAAAATGAGAAAATTTAAGGAGGATTTATTATGAATGCTACAGTAGAAAAGGTTACCATTAATACTGAAAGTATAACTGATAATAAAATAGAAAAAACTAAGGAAGTTGAAAAGAAAACATCATTAAATGATCAGTTTTGTTTAAAAGCTTTAGATTATTATGTATTCTAAAAGAAAAGTAGGACCTAAAAGGTCCTACTTTTCTTTTAATATCATGTTAAAGTCACATCAAGTACAACTTAAACGCAACTCATATTTATATTTTTCCAAAATACTATTCTTAGCATAACACACTATAATGACATTATTCTACCTAACATATCTCTATCTATAGCATAGCTTAAAGCAGTCTCATAAGATATTATTCCCTTTTTATAAAGTTCGGAAAGTGACATATCCATAGTCTTCATACCATACTTAGCTCCTGTTTGTATAGATGATTCAACCTGATGAGTTTTTCCCTCCCTAATCATATTTTGAATTGCACTAGTGGCCATCATTATCTCTAACGCCGCAGTTCTTCCCTTCCCATCAACTTTTGGTAAAAGTTGTTGTGATACTATTCCTTTAAGTACTGCTGCTAACTGTATTTTTATCTGCTGCTGTTGATAAGGTGGGAATACATCTACAATTCTGTCAATAGTCTTTGCAGCACCTATCGTATGTAATGTTGATAAAACTAAATGTCCTGTTTCTGCTGCAGTTAGAGCTACCGATATAGTTTCTAGATCTCTCATTTCTCCTACAAGGATAACATCTGGATCTTCTCTTAATACTGATCTTAAGGCATTTGCGTAGCTTGTAGTGTCTTTTCCAATTTCCCTTTGATTAATTATTGAATTATTATGTTTATGTAAATACTCAATTGGATCCTCAAGTGTAATTATGTGTGCTGCTCTGTTAGCGTTTATTTCATTTATCATAGCTGCCAAGGTTGTACTCTTACCAGATCCAGTTGGTCCTGTAACAAGTACGAGTCCTCTCTTGTTTACTGTAAGGTCTTTTATAACAGGTGGAAATTGCAAATCATTTAGTGTAGGTACTTTAGACCCCACCACCCTAATTGCAATGGCACTACTTCCTCTTTGTTTAAATACATTAACTCTAAATCTTCCAACTCCTGCCACAGAAAATGAAGTATCTAAATCACCTATTTTTACATACTCTTCATAGATTTCGCCTAGTATTTCTTTAGCATAATTTTCTGTATCATTAGGCTGTAATTTTTCGGTTTTAATTTGTCTTAATTCTCCATTCACCCTTATAACCGGTGGAACTCCTACAGTTAAATGCAAGTCTGATGCATTTTCTTTCATTGTCGTTTCTAATAAGTTCTTTAATAGTATCAATTTTTGGTCTCCTTTCAGAAATATTAAATATATATCCTAAATCTATCATGTATTTACAGTCAATTATGCTTTCAATACTCCTGTAACATTTAGAGAATGGATTCTTTATAAATATGATATTAATAACAACTTTATACTCAATCAAGCAAATTACTTATTATTACTTTATTATTCTACAGATTTTTTCAAATTCCTTCTTTTATTTAAACTTACTAAATAATAAATTAAAATAAAACTGAGAATTAACTCTCAGTCTTATTTATTCTTACCAAAATTTAATTCTTTATTTAATTTCTTAAGTGCCCTCTTCTCTATCCTAGATACATAGGATCTAGAAATCCCCAAAATTTTAGCTATTTCTCTCTGAGTCTTTGGTTTTCCTTCTATAAGTCCATATCTCATCTCAACAACATTTTTTTCTCTTTCAGAAAGACATGTATTTATTTTGGAATACAGTTTTTTAATTTGTATTTTACTTTCAACAATTTCAATTATAGAATCTTCGTCACTACTTAACACATCCATAAGAGATATCTCATTTCCTTCTTTATCAACCCCGATAGGGTCTTGCAAATATACTTCACTCTTCGTTTTCTTATTGTTTCTTATGAGCATAAGTATTTCATTTTCAATACACTTCGCTGCATATGTTGCAAGTCTAGTACCTTTTGAAGAGTCAAAAGAATCTATAGCTTTAATCAATCCGACTGTCCCAATAGATATTAAATCATCTACCTCTTTACCAGGATATGAATATTTCTTTACAATATGCGCCACCAATCTTAAGTTCCTCTCAACTAAAACATTTTTAGCCAGCATATCGCCTTCTTTAAACTTTTTTAAGTATAGCTCCTCTTCCTGATCATTTAAAGGTTGCGGAAACGAACTACTATTCGTAACGTAAGCCGTTAAAAAAACCATGTTACCTACAATATCTAATAAGCAATTTGTTAAAAACACAGGCTGCTCCTCCTAATAGTGCTTATTAATATATTATGAGGTAACTCTAAAAAAAGTGCATTGAAAATAAAATTATTTCAAGTATTGACCTACGTTGTTTACAATATCCTTAAATATTGGAGCTGCAGTGGTACCTCCCTCTTCATTATCTTTGTTTATATCTTGAACAAAAACAATCATTGAATAATATTTTCCATTCTCCTTAAAAAACCCTACAAACCACCCATCCGAATGCTCTTCTGCTTTTTTGCTTTCACCTGAAATTTCAATTCTCTGCGTGGTTCCCGTCTTTCCTCCTATTTCCATATCATCTGTTCTAATTATTCGTGCAGTTCCCTCTTTTACTACTTTAATCATTTGATTTTTCATTATACTTGCAGTATTCTTTTCAATGGCTGGACGCTGCTCGGTGGTTACAGTTTCAATTTCATTGTTATTATCATCTACATAAGAGTCTATAATGTATGGTTTCACATAAATACCATTATTTACAATTGTATTAGATATACTAATTGCTTCTAATGGAGTTATTCTAATACTTTGACCAATCGAGGCAATTCCTAAACTACCATCACTATATTTAGCACCCTTCACCTCAAATTCACCACTTTTTTCACTATCTAACCCTAATACCTTTTGGAAAAGCCCCTGTGATTTGGCATTATCGTAAAAATTATTAAATCCTACTTTGTTTCCTATTTGTGCGAAAATATCGTTACATGAAACTACAAAAGCTTGTTCTGGAGTTAAAGTTCCATGTCTATCGTGACTTTCGTTCTCGTACAAACCTCTACAGGTAAATTTATCATTTAAACTTATACTTCCCCTGTCTAACCCTGCTTCTTCCACTATCGCTTTAAATATGGATCCGGGATAAAATCCGTGATTAGTTGCTACTCCTATATTTACATTAGGCTTAGTATCATCCTTTTGCACTAACGCTTTAATTTTTCCTGTATTAGCTTCCATTAGTACAACACCTATTTGCTTCAGACTTTTGTTCTTACTTTCATTTAAAATTTCCTTTACCTTATCTTCTATGTTTTTATCTACAGTTAACCTTACATTTATATTATTTTTAGGAATCTCTGTTCTTTCATCTATTATTGCTCCATTAACATCCCTATCAAAAACAACTTGTGGTTTCTTATTTTCTTTAGTTCTATTATATATCTTCATTTCTAAGGAATCACTGGATTTCAAAGCATTATTATCAGTTCTTCTCGTGTTTACTAATAAGTTCTCAATTTTCCATACTCCATCTTTATTTGATGTAGAATATTCATATGCATAAAAGCCCTTAACTTCTTTGATAGATTTTAACTTATTGTAAGTATTCTCATCTATTTCATAATAAAGTTTTTGACTATTACTCAAAGCTCCAATATTAGATAAGTCATATTCACTATTATAATTTCTGAGTACATACATTAAAGTTAGTATTTGGTCTGAATTTGTATCTAGGTTATTTCTTTTAAATATATCTGGTGAAATTACAGCAAAATATTTCTTATTATAATTAATTAACTGTTTTCCATTAGAATCAAATAACAAATAATTTGTATCTGTAATGTCCTCTTTATAAGAATATTGAGAATCGGCCATTACACTTAACTTATCTGCTCCAAGGTACTGAAATTTAACGATTCTATAATACAATATTCCTAGTATAATTAAAAAAATCCCAAAAACAACATGTTGTCTTTTTGTTATCTTGGCTCGACTCACTTTTATTACCATAAAAAAACACCCCACTCAGACTAATTTTTGTCAAAAGTGGAGTATTTTATTCATATTTTTATTAATCTCTTTGTAAAATTTGCTTTATATTTGCAACCATGATATCTATAGCTACCTTATTTTGGCCACCTTCAGGTATTATAATATCTGCATATCTTTTGGTAGGCTCTATAAATTGCAGATGCATAGGTCTTACTACATTCAAATATTGATTTATAACTGAGTCAACAGTTCTGCCTCTTTCATTTATATCTCTTAAAATTCTTCTTATTATTCTTACGTCAGCGTCAGTATCTACGTATATTTTTATGTCTAAAAGATCTCTTACTTCCTTTTCTTGAAGGATAAGTATTCCTTCTACGATTACTATATCTCTAGGTTCAACCCTTACAGTTTCTGCTTTTCTATTGTGAAGCTCAAAATCATAAATTGGCTTTTCTATTGCCTTGCCCTTTAATAAAGCTTTTAAATGATCTATAAGAAGCATTGTGTCAAAAGCATCAGGGTGATCATAATTTGTCTTTATTCTTTCTTCCATTGAAAGATGACTTTGATCCTTATAATAAGAATCTTGTTCAATCATTGCAATACAATCCTTATTAAACTTCTTATATATCTCTTTTGCAATTGTACTCTTACCCGAACCAGTTCCTCCAGTAATCCCAATTAAAATTGGACGCCTCATTAGTTCCCCCCCTTTTTCGCAATCTAAGGCATCTGAAAAGAAATAACAGGTCAAAGATGCTAGTCTATTTTGATCAGATAAGGCCATAGGTTCTGTTGATAGTTGCCCTATCAACGGGTTCTGTCAACGCAGTATAATGCAAAATAGACTAACATACTGACTACTTATTTCTTTGAAGTTGCCTGAATAAAACCTCTATTTATTCTTACCTTTTATAAGCATATCTCCCTCGTACAATTCCACACTAGAGTTAATTGTAAATATCATCTGAGCTGAAGGAGCTGACGGTATTTTTTCACCTTTTTTATTCTTCATATCTTTTAATAATATTTCTAAGCTGTCCTCTTCTGGTCTTAAAATTTCTACAATATCTCCATCTAACACCTTATTTCTCTGTTCTATTGTAGCAACACCAGTTTCTTTGTCGTAACCTTTAACTATCCCCACAATATCATAGTCTCTTATATATGAAGAAGACTCGTAAGTTTGTTTATTAGGATCCCCAAAGTAAAAACCAGTAAAATATTCTCTATGACTTGCCTTCTCAAGGTTAGCTGACCACTCTTCGTTAAACTTATATTCCTTAGGATTTTCACAATAAGCATCTATTGCCTTTCTATAAGATTTAACAACTGATGCAACATAGAATACACTTTTCATTCTTCCTTCTATTTTAAATGAAGCTATACCTGCCTCCATTAGTTCCGGAATATGCTTAATCATACATAGGTCCTTTGAATTTAATATGTAAGCTCCTTTTTCATCCTCAAAAACAGGGAAGTATTCTCCAGGTCTTTTTTCTTCTACTAAATAATACTTATATCTACATGGTTGTGCACATTGCCCTCTATTAGAATCTCTTCCAGTCATATAGTTGGAAATTACACATCTTCCTGAATATGCCATACACATTGAGCCATGAACAAAGGCTTCAATTTCACAGGTTTCAGTAAGACCTTCTCTTAGTTCTTTTATTTCATTTAGAGACAATTCTCTTGCAAGAACTATCCTTTTTATCCCTTGCTTATGCCAAAATATAGC
The DNA here is from genome assembly GCF_056135525.1 of Clostridium sp. CS1-1. Classification (NCBI taxonomy): domain Bacteria; kingdom Bacillati; phylum Bacillota; class Clostridia; order Eubacteriales; family Clostridiaceae; genus Clostridium; species Clostridium sp. CS1-1. The sequence goes on from NZ_CM148680.1 coordinate 3,705,435, forward strand.
TGATTTCCAGTTTACATTGTTTGCTTGAGTGCTTAAATGTAATTCAAGGTTAGGAACAACTTCCCTTGCAGTCATAATTATTCCAGGATCTGATACAATTATCGCATCTACTCCTATTTCATATAGATTTATTAGGTACTCTTCTAGTCCCATTAAATCTTCATTATGTGGAAACACATTTATAGTAACATATACTTTCTTTCCTCTTACATGTGCATACTGAATTCCTTCTTTTAATTCCTCATCTGTAAAGTTATCAGCAAAAGCTCTCAAGTTCAGCTTGCTGCCTCCAAGGTAAACTGCATCTGCACCGAAATTTATGGCAGTTTTTAACTTTTCAAGATTTCCAGCTGGTGCGAGTAACTCTGGTTTTTTCATATTAATCTCTCCTTTTGGTAACTGCAATTCCATCTCCCATAGGGATAACTGAAGTTATAAATTTTTCATTATCAGACACCATTTCTAAATACATTCTCATTCTCTTGACAATTGTTATCTTTCTTCTTTCAACAAGTTCATTTGTTGCAACCATTCCCCTAAATAAAACATTATCTGCGACTATTACTCCATCTTTACTAAGAAGTCTAAGGCAATGAGGTAAAAATTCATTGTAGTGTCCTTTTCCCGCGTCCATGAAAATTAAATCATATTTATCATCTAATTTTTCTAGAACCTCTAAGCAGTCTCCTTGTATTATGTTAATCTTATCTTTAAATCCATACTTTTCTATATTCCCTTGAGCAAGCTCTAACATTTTACTATCTCTTTCAATAGTTGTTATGTCGCTTCTCCCTCTAGAGCTTATACTCATTAGTATTGCTGAATATCCAATTGCAGTACCTAACTCTAATATTTTTAGAGGTTCCTTCATATGAATCATAAACTCAAGGAATTTGGCCACTTCCTTTTGAATTATTGGGACAGAATTCTCATGCCCATAATCCTCAAGTTCTTTTAATATGCCATCATGATTTTCTATAAGACTTCTTATATACTGTTCCATATAGTCATGTGTAATACCGCTCATTTTTTCCTCCAAAATAATAAAAATTGATAGCTGTGGATGAATTATTATATAAACAGAGTTCTTGACATTAGATCAAGTTTTAACTCCACCTGATTCTTAAAACTCGTTATCCAAGAACATACTCGCTCTTTCCTATATAAATCCTATTAAAGTTATTCACGGAGTTTCTGGAAGGATTAGAGCGAATAGTCATCAGATAAAACTGTAGCACAATATTGCAGCCTCATTTCTTACTCCAGTTATAGTAAAATATAGAAGCAGCTTTTAAAAATATCTTTATAAATTCATCCAAAGGTATATTCCTTATAATAGAATATACCTTTGGATTTACATTTACAATATTAAATTTATTTTTTTCTTTGAGCTCTTTTTCTCATCTCTGGATTTAATAGTTTCTTTCTCATTCTTATATTTTTAGGGGTTATTTCTACAAGTTCATCTGATGCTATAAACTCAAGACTTTGCTCTAGAGACATTTGAGTCACAGGTACTAATTTTAAAGCATCATCTGCTCCTGAAGATCTTGTATTTGATAACTGTTTTTTCTTACATACATTAACATCGATATCTTCTGCTCTTGAAGATTCTCCAGCTATCATTCCTTGATAAACATCTACCCCTGCTGGTATAAACAATGTTCCTCTTTCTTGCGCATTGAATAATCCATAAGTAATTGATGTTCCAGTTTCAAATACTACAATTGATCCCCTAGTTCTTTCTGGAATTTCACCTCTATAATCTTCGTATCCGTGAAGAACATGATTCATTATACCATTACCCTTAGTATCAGTCATAAATTCATTTCTGAATCCTATAAGACCTCTTGCTGGAACTTTAAACTCAAGTCTTGTATATCCATTAACGGCTGATGTCATATTTACCATTTCAGCTTTTCTAGGTCCGAGCTTCTCCATAACAGGTCCCATAAACTCTTCTGGCACGTCTATTGTAAGGTATTCTATCGGTTCTTGTTTTTTTCCATTTTCTTCTTTAAATATAACAGAAGGCTTAGAAACCTGGAATTCATACCCTTCTCTTCTCATTGTTTCAATTAAAACTGAAAGATGAAGTTCTCCTCTACCACTTACTTTAAAGCAATCTGCAGATTCTGTTTCTTCAACTCTTAAAGATACATTTGTTTCTAGTTCCTTTATTAATCTATCTCTAAGATGTCTTGATGTAACAAAATCTCCATCTTGACCAGCAAAAGGTGAATCATTAACCATGAAGTTCATGCTTAATGTAGGTTCATCTATTTCTACAAAAGGAAGTGCTTCAGGATTATTTATATCAGTCAATGTTTCTCCTATATTTATGTCCGGAATACCCGAAACAGCTACTATATCTCCAAGGCTTGCTTCGTTTGTTTCTTCCTTTTTAAGTCCATTATAAACATAAAGATTTGAAACTTTAACATTATCTACTTTTCCATCTTTTCTTATTAGTGCTACAGATTGGTTCTTCTTAATACTTCCTCTTTCTATTTTTCCTATTCCTATCTTACCAACATACTCATTATAATCTATAGTTGTAACTAGCATTTGGAAAGGCATATCTAAGTGTCCTGAAGGAGCTGGAACATTTTTTATAATAGTATCAAATAAAGGTTCCATAGTTGTTGATTCATCTTCCAACTCTCTCTTTGCAAAACCAGCTCTAGCAGAACAATAAACTACTGAGAAATCTAATTGATCATCATTTGCTCCAAGTTCTACAAATAGGTCAAATACTTCATCTAAAACATCTGCTGCTCTTTCATCTGGTCTGTCTATTTTGTTTATAACAACTATTGGTTGTAAATTTAGTTCTAAAGCTTTCTTTAAAACGAATTTAGTTTGAGGCATAGGCCCTTCATAAGCATCTACAACTAGAAGAACGCAATCTACCATCTTAAGAACACGTTCAACTTCTCCACCGAAGTCAGCATGTCCCGGTGTGTCTACAATGTTTATCTTTACTCCTGCATGCATAACTGCAGTATTTTTAGAAAGTATCGTTATACCTCTTTCTTTTTCAAGATCATTTGAATCCATAACTCTTTCTTCAACTTTTTCATTTTCTCTATACACATGACTTTGTTTAAGTAGTGCATCTACTAGTGTAGTCTTACCATGATCAACGTGTGCTATTATAGCTACATTTCTTATATCGTTTCTTGTAAATAATTCCATTATTATTCCTCCAATTTTGTTTGAATACAAATTATATTGCAAAACTTATATAATATCAAAAACCGCTGCTCTCTAAATAAAACATAAGTAGATAACCTATAATTTCTTAGTTAGAGTTCCCATAGAATCATTTAGAAATCTAACTAAGAAATCATGGCAGAACATTATATTATTTAAATCACATTTTAAAATAATATCCAAATTAATACTATTTTAAACAAGGCCTTTATAAGTAGATTATAGTTTTGCAATCCAAACACCCAAAAAAATTGGATACTATTAAGTACCCAACTCAATTCGTGCTTACTTATCTATTGTAGTATCATAGACGTAAAAAGTCAACTTTTGTAGAATTATTTCCTCATACCAAAGGTAAAATCCACACCAATTCCGTTATTTAGTATCTTTAGTACGTCATCCCACATAACACTAAATCTTTGTTCAGCCTGGAGATATTCAGTTACAGCCGGGTTCATTGATATAATTGAACCTATGTTGTTGAGCTTTTCTTTAATTTCATCAGATAAATTACCAGTTTGCATCTGCTCACTATATGCTTCAAATTGAAGCTTTCTAAAATCATCAAGCATTTTTCTATTACTTTCATTTTCTCCAATTTTTTTGCTAACCTCTCGTAACTGAACAACTTCCGGGCAATTTTTCAGCTCTCTTGCGAACTCATGAGCTTTATCATAAATATTCATAACGCTAATCCCCTTTCTGTTAATTAATTTTAAATGGAACAAGTTTCATCAAAGATGAAACTTGCCTTTATAGTAAATTTAAGATTTTTCGATGTTAAAAGAAAAAGTTTTCACTTATTCTCAATCTTTCACTTTAAATTTCCAATCAAGTATTATATCTCCATAATAATTGGTAATATCATAGGCTTTCTCTTAGTTTTTTCATATAAGAACATTCTAAGCACTTCTTTTATATTTGATTTTATACTCGCCCACTCTGTTATATGATTTTCCTCACATTCTCTTAGAGCACTTCTTACTAATTCCCTAGCTTCACCCATTAAATCCTCAGATTCTCTTACATAAACAAATCCTCTTGAAATAATATCTGGCCCAGCAATTACACTTCCTGTTTCCTTTTCGATTGTAACTACCACGGTAAGTATTCCATCCTGTGAAAGATGTTTTCTATCCCTTAACACTATGTTTCCAACATCGCCTACTCCAAGTCCATCTACAAACACTTGACCTGACGCAACTGTTCCATTTTTTCTTATAGAGTCCCTTGTTACTTCTATTACTTCTCCATTGTCACTGATAACAACGTTGCTTGGTGGAAGACCAAGCTTAATAGCCAATTCTGCATGTTGTTTTAAGTGTCTATATTCACCATGAACTGGTATAAAAAACTTAGGCTTTACAAGAGTATGCATAAGCTTCAGTTCTTCTTGGCATGCGTGTCCTGAAACGTGCACATCAGCCAGTGCCTCATATATTACTTCTGCACCTTTTTTGAATAATTGATTTATAACTCTTGTAATGAACTTTTCATTTCCTGGAATCGGCGTTGCTGATATTATTACCATGTCTCCTGGAACTATATTTACCTTTTTATGTTCTGATGCAGCCATTCTTGAAAGTGCTGACATAGGCTCTCCTTGACTACCGGTAGTAATAATAACTACTCTATTTTCAGGATATTTATTGATACTATCAACATTTATAAATACATCTTTATCAGCATGTATATATCCAAGTTCCATAGCAACTTCCATTATGTTTTCCATACTTCTTCCTGAAACAGCAACTTTTCTATCATATTTTACAGCAGAAGCAATTATCTGTTGTATTCTATGAATATTGGAAGCAAAAGTGGCTACAATTATTCTTCCCTTTGCACTGTTAAAAAACTCTTCAAAGGTTTCTCCAACAATGCTTTCTGACATGGTATAACCTGGTCTTTCTACATTCGTACTATCAGCAAGCATCACAGCTACACCTTTTTTACCTAACTCGGCGAATCTTCCTAAGTCTGACACACATCCATCAATAGGTGTATAGTCAATTTTAAAGTCTCCTGTATGAAGCACTACCCCAACTGGCGTATGTATTGCAATAGCTACTGAGTCAGCTATGCTATGACTTTGTCTTATAAACTCTACTGATACATTTTCAAGTTTAACTATATCCTTTGCTTTTATACAGTTTAATTCTACTACACTAAGAAGATTATGCTCTTTAAGCTTTGTCTGCACAATGCCTAGCGTTAACTTCGTTCCATATACTGGTACATTTATTTGTTTCAATACATACGGTAACGCTCCTATATGATCTTCATGACCGTGAGTCAAAAATATTCCCTTTACTTTTTCTATGTTTCTTTGAAGATAGCTGATATCAGGAATAACAATATCTATACCAAGCATTTCTTCATCCGGGAATTTAAGTCCACAATCTATTACTACAATATCATTTTTATATTCTATGGCTGTAAGATTTTTTCCTATTTCATTTAACCCACCTAACGGAATAATTCTTACTTTGTCTTTTTCCCTACGCAAAAATTCTCCCCTCCTTATTCATTTATTAATTTTTGCAAATTTATTTATTGGAATTTTTAGTACATTCGTTACATAAACCAAAAAATTTAACACTATGATTAGTTATTCTGAAATTGTACTTGCCTTCAATTTCACTTTCCAGCACTTCAAGTAAATCATCTTGGACTTCAATTACATTTCCACAATTAGTGCATACAAGATGATGATGCTGGTGATTTTCATCTTCATGTACTAGCTCATATCTACTACATCCATCATTAAGATCAAGCTTACAAATAAATCCCAATTCTTCTAATAGTTGAACTGTTCTGTAAACTGTAGCTAACCCTATTTCAGGGCACTCTTTTTTTACAAGATCGTATAACTCTTCTGTAGTAAGGTGATTTCCTTCATTTCTTATTATCATATCTACTATTGCTCGTCTTTGTGGTGTAAGTTTATACCCTTTTTCTTTTAGATTAATTTTTAGCTTTTCGATCTCTTCAGGCGAAAGCTTTGACATTTGACTACCTCGTTTCCACCATTATTTTTAATATTATTTTAAATTCAGTTTAATACCTATTTTATATATTGTCAATTGAAAATCAATTAACAAATGAAAAGCTATGTGATATACATAGCTTTCTAAATAGAAAATTAATTAAGTTCGCCATCATCTCCGAATAAAGTTTCATACGCTTCTGCAACAATTGCAAACTCATTATCATCTTCCACTGTTACTAATATATCATTTCCTTCTTTATCAGTATCAATTCTTAGAACTATAGCTTCATCCGTTTCTTCCTCATCCTTAGGAACTACCACTACATATTCCTTATCTTCTATATCAAGTTTTGTTATTACATCAAATTCAATTTCATTTCCATCTTCATCATTTAAAATTATGCTTGTTACATCATTTTCCATATTTGCTCCACCTCTTCTATTTATTTACTTAAGCTATCTAGATATCCTTGTAATATATAACTAGCTGCCATTTTATCCACAATCTTTTTTCTTTTTTCCCTTGATAAATCTGCTTCTAGCATAGCCCTATGAGCTGCCACAGTAGTCAATCTTTCATCCCACATTTTTATTGGCAATGAAATTCTTTCTTCGATTATCTCACAAAACTTTAATACCTTCTCACTTTGTGGTCCTAATGTACCGTTCATATTTTTAGGAAGACCTGCAACTATAGTTTCAACTTTATATTCTTCACAAATTTTTTGTAATTCTGCTATGTCTTTTTCTTTGCCGATTCTTTTTATAGTTTTTACTCCTTGAGCTGTAAAACCAAGAGGATCACTTATTGCAACACCAATTGTTTTATCTCCTATATCTAATCCTAGTACTCTCATATATTCTCTCCTATTTATTATGTTCAGATTTAAAATAAAAATGCCCGTAAGGGCATTTTTATTTTATATCTAGGTATGCCTTTAAAACTTCTTCTAATATCTCGTCTCTTTCAAGTTTTCTTACTAGTGCTCTTGCACCATTATAGTTGGTAATATATGTAGGGTCACCTGATATTAAATATCCAACTAATTGGTTTACTGGATTATACCCTTTCTCAATAAGAGAGTTGTAAACCTCTGTTAATATTTCCTTAGTTAAATCCTTTTTACTCTTAGAAATATCAAACTGAATTGTATTATCGTTACCCATTCATCTCACCCCGCTGTTAATTCTAATTAAATATATTATAGAACATATTTAATAAAAAGTATACTATTTAACCAGTTTTTCCATAACAGCAGAACAACTACCAATTGCTTCCTCAAGCTTTTCTGGTAATTTACCTCCTGCTTGCGCCATGTCTGGTCTTCCACCACCGCCGCCTCCAGCGATAGCAGCTACCTCTTTTATTATCTTTCCACAGTGAGCTCCTTTTGCTATCACGCCCTTTGTTGCCATAGCCACAAACTGTGCCTTTCCTTCAGCTTCACTTCCGAGAACAACTACACATTCTCCGCCTTTGCTTCTGATTTTGTCAGCTAAATCTCTAAGTGCATTACCATCAATATCTTTTAGCACTCCTGTAAATAATTTTACTCCATTTATTTCTCTTGCACTATTTAATATCTCATCCTCTGCACCACCTGCAAGTTTTGATTTCAATTCTGCAATCTCTTTCTCTCTTTCTTTTAATTCAGCTGCCTGAAGCTCTAATTTATGTAGTATCTCCTTTTCTGAACATTTTAATTTACCAGCAACTTCTTTTAATAATTCATTTTTTCCTTCTACATAACTGATTGCTTTTGGCCCTGTTACTGCTTCGATTCTTCTTACACCTGCAGCCACTCCAGCCTCTGAAATTATCTTGAATAGTCCAATTTCACCTGAATTTTTCACATGGGTTCCACCACATAGCTCTTTGCTAAAGTCCCCAACTGAAACCACTCTAACTTCATCTTTGTACTTATCATCGAATAAGGCAACAGCTCCGCTTTCTTTTGCTTCTTGTATACTCATAATTGTAGTACTAGTTTTTAAAACCTTCATTATATTTTGATTTACTATGCTTTCTATTTTTTTAAGTTCTTCAGCGCTTACAGCTTCAAAATGATTGAAATCAAATCTTAATCTTTCATCATCAACGTAAGAACCAGATTGGTGAACATGCTCTCCTAAAACTTTTCTTAAGGCTTCATTTAGAATGTGTGTTGCTGTATGATTTCTTCTTATGTTATTTCTTCTTTCCTCATCCACACTTAAAGTAACCTCACCATCAACACTTAAACTTCCAGACAAAACATTTATAAAGTGAAGTGTCTTTCCAGCTACATTCTTTTTACAATCTAAAACTTCAGCTTTAAAAGAACTGTTAAAGACTACTCCTTTATCTCCTACTTGGCCCCCCATTTCAGCATAGAAAGGAGTATTTTCTGTAATAACTACAGCTTTATCCCCCCCGGAGATACTAGAAACAAACTCTTCATCTTTAATTATCACTGTAACTTTTGAAGTAGATGCTGTTGTTTCGTAACCTTCAAAAACTGTTTCTATATCTAAAGGAATCTTATTGAGTACAGTATCTTCTGCCCCCATATAGTTTGTTTCCTCTCTGGCAGCTCTTGCTCTCTCTCTTTGGCTTTTCATTTCTTTTTCAAAACCCTCAGTGTCTATAGTCATGCCTTTTTCTTCAAGTATTTCTAGAGTAAGTTCTACTGGGAACCCATACGTATCATACAACTTAAATGCTCTCTCTCCTGATAACACAAATGCACTGTTATTTTGTAGATCTTCAATATATTCATTTAATATTTGCATTCCACTGTCTATAGTTTCATCAAATCTTTCTTCTTCTAGCTTAATAACTTTTTTAATATATTCTCTTTTTTCTTTAAGTTCAGGATAATTTCCACTGGAATTTTCTATAACTACGTCTGTCAATTTATATAAAAATGGTTCGTTTATACCTAGAGACTTTCCATGTTTTGCTGCTCTTCTTAGTAATCTTCTGAGTACATATCCCCTACCTTCATTAGAAGGTAGTATTCCATCACTAATCATGAAAGTTACGCTTCTTATATGATCGGTTATTACTCTCATAGATATATCAATTTTTTCATCTTTTCCGTACTCCATACCAGAAGTCCTGCCAACTTCATCTAGGATTGCCCTAATAGTGTCAACTTCGAATATACTCTCTACTCCCTGTATGATACTAGCTATTCTTTCTAGCCCCATACCTGTATCTATATTAGGATTTGCCAATCTATTATAATTTCCTTGATCATCTTTATCAAACTGAGTAAATACGAGATTCCAGAACTCCATTACCCTGTCTTCATCAGCAGCTTTTACAAACTCTTCTGCTGAACTTATCTTTCCTTCACCTTTATCAAAATGAATCTCAGAACAAGGTCCACAAGGTCCTATTCCAAGCTCCCAAAAGTTATCATCTTTTCCCAATCTAAATATTCTTGATGGATCTATATCTGTTGTTCTAGTCCATAGCTCAAAAGATTCATCGTCTTCTAAGTAAATGGTTACATATAGCTTATCTTTCGGAAGCTTTAATACTATTGTAGAAAATTCCCATGCCCAAGCAATAGCCTCCTCTTTAAAATAATCTCCAAAAGAAAAGTTTCCAAGCATTTCAAAAAATGTTCCGTGTCTTGAAGTCTTACCTACATTATCTATATCGCCAGTTCTAATACACTTTTGGGATGTAGCAACTCTCTTACTTGGCGGAACTTGTAATCCTGTAAAATAAGGCTTCAAAGGTGCCATACCCGCGTTTATTAATAATAAGCTTTTGTCAGCCTTTGGCACTAACGAAAAACTTGGCAGTCTTAAATGATTCTTACTTTCGAAAAAACTTAAGTACATTTCTCTTAGTTGGTTTAAACCTAATTTTTCCACAGTTTATCTCTCCTTTAATTTTGTAATTTAATAAAAAAACTTCCATCCCGGAAAGGGACGAAAGTATGTTTCGTGGTACCACCCTAATTACACAGTTAGTTAGTCAGTGAGTAAAAGCTATATATTACGATGGTTAATAACTAGTAGTTTTAAAAAATTAGTAGAATCCTTCAAAATACTAACTCACTTCTTTGAAAATGCAACACTGTGCCTCTTTAATTCTTATGACTCATGGACTGCTTCAATATATTCTACAAGAAGTTTACACCATACACTTCCTCTCTAAATGTTAAAATATATTTACTCCTTCCAATCATTGCCTACATATCTAATTATGCTACAAATTATAAATAAAAATAATAACTCTGTCAATATGTCTCTAAAACAAATAGTAATTTAAATCTTCATAGATCACTTTAATAACAACTCCTATTGGGATTGCTATTATCATCCCGACGAATCCTGCAATCTCTCCCCCTATTATAAGAAGTAATATAACAATAAGAGGATGCATACTTACGCTATCTCCTGTAATCTTGGGTGAAAGTATGTTTCCTTCCACCTGTTGAAGTGCATATAACCAAAATGCTGTCCATAAAGCTTTTTGTGGTGAATCTATTAAAGCAATAAAGATTGCTGGTACTGCTCCAAAAATTGGACCGAAGTATGGCACTATATTAAAAAAAGCATTCAATATTGATAGGATAACTGGAAAATCAACCTTTAAAAATAATAGAATTACAAAAGTTGCCGCTCCTATAAGTCCACATAAAAATAGTTGACTAACTATATATCTACCTAATATCTTATCTATATGCGAGCTTATTTTCTTTACTATGTTCCTACTTTTTACAGGCAAAAAATTTAAAAGCTTATTTGAAATGTAGTCACCATCAGATAAAAAATAGTAAGATATTATCGGAATAACTGCTATGGTTACTATATTTTGCCCTATTTTTAATACTGTATCAAACATTTTGTTGAACATTCCCAAAACATGACTGTTTATTTTTGTATACACATTATCCATCGCTATATACATAGTTTTATTATTGGTAATTGGTTTCAATCTAGAATATATAGTGCCAATGAACTTTTCGATATTTCCTAATGTATGACTTATATTTAAACTTTCTTTAAATATTGAAGGTATTAAAAGAGTAAAAATAACTGCTACTGAAAGTATTACTACACATATTAATATCAAAGCAGATGTCCTTCTTCCAAATTTACCTTGCTCCATTCTCTTTTGAAGGGGTCGTAGAGTATAGGAAATAGCAAATGAAATAAGTAGCAAGTTCATAACTTCTCTTATTATGGAGCTTCTAACCGCAAAAAATAATACCAAAAATATAATAATAATTAATATTATATTTTTATAAATCCATTTTATTTTTATCTTTTTCATCTACATCATCTTCCATAAACAATTTATGTGGCATACTTGAAAAACTAAGACTCCCATTTCTTTCACTTAATAAAATATTTTTCTCTCCAACCATAAGATCTTTAATTAAAACTATCTTTTTACCTTGAGTAAAATTCGTAATAAGTCCAGCAGACACTACTACTGCACTTATTGTAAAGTTCCTTTCATCAAACAACATATCTTCTATCATACCTACAATATTGTCTTTTCTATCCCTAATATCCATCCCTTTTATATCATCAAATTGTAGAAAAGTTCCCTTAATAGTTTCTGTTACAACCATAGTAGAATTATAGCTTACTATATTATTTAGCATTATATTTGAATTTTTTCTTAAAAAGCTTGTAGAGGCTAAATTAAACCCTATTACCTTTCCTTTATTAAAGTCTAATAATACATCCTTAATATATCCTAACCTCTTCCCATTGACATCTATAACGTCCATAAGGGTAAAATCTCTAGTTCTATACAACCTACCACCACCATAACTTTAAAAAGTTAAGAGCTGAGAATCAAAAGTTTGTTAATATCTATTTTTGATATAAAACTTTTACATTATACTATAAACTCATCTATTAATATTAATTCATCAAAATTAATATTAATAAATAAACAGAGTTGTTAACATGGCATAGATCTTATATATAATATTTTTGCCTGTTATGTAAAAAATATAACTTATATTTATAGTTATATAATTATTTTACAAAAAATAGTTGGGCGACCAGTAAAATAAAAATTTCACTGATCGCCCAAGTAATTAATTATTCCTCATCTCCATGAACATGCTCATGAATATGTTCTGAATGATTCTTAGTTTCCCAAGGTTCAAGTCCTTGTGATATTCTATAATCGTTTATTGCCTTATGAATTGCTTCTTCAGCAAGCACTGAACAGTGCATTTTAACTGGTGGAAGCCCGTCAAGTGCTTCTGCTACAGCTTTATTGCTTAACTGCCAAGCTTCTTCCAATGTTTTTCCCTTTATAAGCTCTGTAGCCATACTTGATGAAGCTATTGCAGAACCACATCCAAAAGTCTTAAATGTTACATCTTTAATTATATTATCTTCAACTTTTAGGTAAATTTTCATTATATCTCCACATTTTGCGTTTCCAACTTCTCCTACACCGTTAGCATCTTCAAGCTCTCCAACGTTTCTAGGGTTTCTAAAGTGATCCATAACTTTTTCGCTATACATCTCCATTACCTACCTTCCTTTTTTGCATTTTCTTCTTTTATAAAATCTTCCCAGAATGGTGACATTTCTCTTCTTCTAGCAACTATTCTTGGAACTACCTCTAAAGCATAATCAACATGTTCTTCTGTAGTACCCGATCCAAGACTCAATCTTAGTGAACCATGTGCCACTCCATGTGATAATCCTAATGATAAAAGAACATGTGATGGATCTAATGAACCTGAAGCACAAGCGCTTCCTGTTGATGCAAATATACCTTCGTCATTTAAATCTAGTAATAGAGTTTCTCCTTCTATTCCTATAAAACTTAAATTAACACTTCCTGGTAATCTCTTATCACCTATAGGTCCATTAACTTTAGTATAAGGTACCTTTTCAACAAGACCATTTAAAAGTCTGTCTCTTAGTCCTCTTAGTCTATTAGCTTCTACTTCCAACTCTTCTGTAGCAAGCTCTATAGCTTTTCCAAGACCAACAATTCCTGGAACATTTTCAGTCGAAGCTCTTTTACCTTTTTCCTGTCCACCACCATGTATTAAATTCTCTATTTTTACTCCCTTTCTTAAGTACATTGCCCCTACACCTTTAGGTCCGTAGAACTTATGTCCTGCCATTGAAAGTGCATCTATGTTCATTTCTTTAACATCTATATCTATATGACCTATAGCCTGAACAGCATCTGTATGGAAGTAAACATTTCTCTCCTTGCAAACTTTACCTATTTCAGCTATAGGCTGAATTGTTCCAACTTCATTGTTAGCAAACATAATTGATACAAGTATTGTTTTATCAGTAATAGCATTTTTTAAATCCTCTAAGCTTATGAAACCGAATTCATCAACTGGAAGATATGTTACCTCAAATCCACTCTTTTCAAGGAATTTACATGCATGTAATATAGCGTGATGCTCTATTTTAGTAGTTATAATATGATTTCCTTTGCTCTTGTTAGCAAAAGCTATACCCTTTAGTATCCAGTTATCACTTTCCGAGCCACCTGCTGTAAAGAATATTTCATCCTTTCCGGCATTTATGGCTTTAGCAACTCTCTCTCTAGCTGTATTTATTGCCTTTCTAGGAACATCTGACATTGAATATAATGATGATGGATTTCCAAAATGCTCTGTAAAATACGGAAGCATCTCTTCCAATACCTCTGGTTTTGTGTAAGTAGTAGCTGAATAATCCATGTAAACTTTTTTATTCATTAACATTATCCCCTTTCTGTCTGTTGTACTTCATATTATTATAATCATCTACCATATCTTGTAATGTAGTGGACTCCATGACACTGTCCATGCTTTCTTTTATCCTAGACCATAAAAGTCTTGTAGCACAGCAATCAATATTGCTGCACGAATTTTCTCTTTCTCCATCTATACAATCTGATATTTCAATTGGTCCCTCCAGGACCGTCATTATCTCCGCAACAGTTATTTCTTTAGGATCTCTATTTAATATATATCCTCCCTGAGCTCCTCTAATACTTTTTATCAAATTAGCCTTTCTTAAAGGAGAGAATAATTGCTCAAGGTAATATTCTGAAATATGTTGTCTCTCTGATATGTTCTTTATGGATGATGGTTCTTCTCCATAATGAATAGCCAAGTCAACCATTGCTTTTACGCCATATCTTCCTTTAGTTGATAGCTTCATCAAACCACCTCCTTTAATGTTGAGCATTTTACTATGCTTTCAGATTTATAATAGCAAACCAGAGTAAAATTGTCAACAATGAAGTTAACAAAAAGATACAAAATTAATCTTATTTATATCCTAATTTGTTACAGCCTGCCAGTAATCATATTTATTATAATTCTAAAGTCGAAATTTTATCCAAACAAAAACAAAGCTTTTCACTATAGCGAAAGGCTTTGTTAAATATAGAATCACTTTGCCCATTCTTTAATTTGTTTCATATAAGTTCTAATAGCATTCTCCATTTTGTTATCACAAGGCTCGTAATAAACTACATCCTTTATATTATCTGGTAAATACTGCTGCTTAATATAATGATTTTTGAAGTTATGTGGATACTTATACCCAGTTCCCCTATCTAACTTTGAAGCCCCACCATAGTGAGCATCCTTAATATCACTTGGTATATCTCCTACATGTCTGCTATCTAAATCGCTAAGTGCTGCACTAATTGCAAGACAAGCAGAGTTAGATTTTGGAGATGTAGCTAAAAGTATCACCGCTTCTGCTAGTGGAATTCTAGCCTCTGGAAATCCTAGCTGCATTGCAGAATCTACGCACGCTTTAACTATAGGCATAGCATTAGGATATGCCAATCCTATGTCCTCAGCTGCTATTACCATTAATCTTCTGCATATGGATATCAAATCACCTGCCTTTACCAGTCTTGCTAAGTAATGAATAGCTGCGTCAGGATCACTCCCCCTAATCGATTTTTGAAAAGCACTTAACACATCATAGTGATTATCACCTAATTTATCATAATTTAAGGCTTTTTTTCCTGCGCACTCCTTAGCTATCTCTAAAGTTACATATATGTTTCCCTCACTATTTTTAGGAGTGGTATATATACATAATTGAAGATTGTTTATAGACTTTCTTAAATCCCCTCCACTATTTTCAGCTAAAAATTCTAGCACTTTTAAATCGCAAATGATCTTTGTGTCCTTTAAGTCCTCTTGTGCTATTTGTATAGCCCTTTCTAGTGCAAAAATGATATCTTCCATATTTAGATTTTTAAACTCAAGTACTGAAGATCTGCTTAAAAGGGCGTTGTATACATAAAAGTAAGGATTTTCAGTAGTACTGGCAATAAGAGTTATCTTCCCATTTTCAGTATATTCTAGTAGTGATTGCTGCTGCTTCTTATTAAAATTCTGTATTTCATCTAAATATAAAAGCACACCATTCATAGTTAGAAGACTATCAAGTTCATCTATTATGCTTTTTATATCGCTTACTGAAGCATTAGTTGCATTTAGCTTATAAAACTTTTTATTCGTGGTGCTTGCAATTAAGTTAGCCACTGTTGTCTTTCCGACGCCTGGCGGTCCATAAAATATCATATTGGGTATCTGCTTACTTTCTACAATTCTTCTTAGTATTTTATTTTTTCCAAGTATATGCTGTTGACCAACTATTTCCTCTAACTTTGTTGGTCTAATTTTATCTGCTAAGGGTTTCATGATTTAGCTCCTTTTAATAACGATTATCGATAAGTAATATTTTACTATATTAGCTTCGATTATGCCAATACAAAGTTATATTTTTAACTTTAGTATATTTTTTGACCACTACTCTTTTTTCTTATCTTCTAGCAGCTTATCCACAGTAAAATCTAGAATTCTCTCACTGGTTTTTAATAGTTTCTTGCTCTGTTTATAAACCATATGACCTGTACCTCTTACCGCTGCACCTATTATATTTTTCTTATAGCTTTCACTAAATTGTTTTATTTGTTTTTCCGTAGCTCCAAGCTTCCTTGCTTGCTCTAAAGCTCTTTCATAAGTCCATTTATCTTTATCCAATGCACTTTCTATAGAACCAAAAGCAATCTCTGTACTTATATCAATCGTACTTCCTATTGGATCAATAGGTGCTTTTATTCCATTTAAAGCTATAAATGCTTTTCTATAAACTCTTAAAGCTTCAGCCAATTCTAGCCAAGAGTAGATGTCTTCTGGAGAATCCTTAACTCGCTTCTGAGCCTTTTCTATTTCTGACAAACCTTCTGCTAAGTCATTTACAATTGTAGTTATAGGAATTTCACCAAGTTCCTTTTTAGCCTTCTGTATAATATTTAAATCTTCATTTTCTTTCTTTCGCTCTTGTATAGATGCGTTAACTTCTTGTTTTAATTCAGATTTGGCATCTTCTCTTTCTTTTTGTTCCTTTAGTTTTTCCAATTCCAGTTGCTTTTTCAAATTTTCTTTTTTTATTATCAAGTGAGCTCCTTCTTTATCGTTCATATCCTCAAGTTTTTTATCAATACTCTTAATTTTACTTTCCGTCAACTTGCTTTTAACATTTTCTTCAATAGAGCTAACTGCTATTTTTCCTAACTTTGCAAATTTATTTATTAATCCCATAAAACTTTCTCTCCTCAGAATTAGATTAACTAATATTATATACTAATTCACAATTCCTCAAAAGAATATTTAACGCTAAAAAAAGCTTATTCATACTTAATATTAAAAAAGTACCAAAATTTCACAGACAGCAATAAAAAAAGGCAACACATTTCAAGTAAAATTATCTTAAAACGTGTCGCCTTTTTGTTACTCCTCGTAACAGTCTACTATTTCTCCAAAATAAATTGTGTGATAGTCTTTATTTCCATAAGAATTATTATCAACTCTTTCATCTAAAAGGTTTGGACTCATAGGCTGTTTGTATAAAACCTTACATTCAAAATGTACTCCACAACCCTTTATCACAGGAGTTGAAACAATTTTTCCTTCACCTAATTGTAAATTACACTCTTTAAGCTTATTAATATCTCTTCCTGACTTTGTTCCACATAGGGCTAATTCTTTCTTCATACTATCACTTAGTGGTATACTTACAGTAAATTCTCCAGCTTTTTCAAGAAGGTTATAAGTATGTCTTGATTTTCTAACTAATGCAGTAAACATCGGCTTCCCCCATATAAATCCAATGCTCCCCCAGCTTATTGTCATAGTATTAATCTCATCTCCAACTTTTGTGGTTAAGAAAGCTCCCTTTTTATGTAGATATTCCATGTTTTTTTCTAAGTTTTGTGTGAAATCCATTCCAAAATCCTCCTTAAATTTTACGTTTTCTTTATTAAAATAATCTATACTGCTCCTTCATACTAGCCAATTTTCTATACAGAAACTACTAGCCTTATAGTTTAATTTTCAGTTAACCTATTATATTGAGCTATAGTTTATCGTATTCCTTTTTTCTATTCTTGAAATAAACAACATCTAAATCTGTTAAATTCACTATCTCCCTAGCTATATCAAAATTACTTCCTATGGCTATCGGGTTATGTGCATCAGAACCTAGTGTTATTTCTTTACCACCAAGTTCTCTAAATCTTTTATAAATAGATATAAGATTCTTTACCGCTTCTTTGCTATCTAATCTCCTGGTATTTAGCTCCATACATTTATCTTTATCTACAAGTGTCTTTAATATTTCATCTATTATGTCTGAGAATTCTTCATAATAGATTTCTTTATCCTCAAACCTTGCATATCTTGAAATATAATCAATATGTCCCATACTATCTATAAAATCGTATTGATTTATACAATTAAACATAGCTAATAGATACTTCTCATAAGCTTTCTTCTTATTATTCCCTTGGTAATAATCAGGATAATAAATGTCCACATTATCAACTAAATGGATTGACCCTATAACGTAATCAAAAGGATAACTTTTTATCAGTTCTCTACTCTCCTCAGGACAGTCATCCTTCATCCCAACTTCCACTCCTAATAATAAGTTGTTACTCTTGTATTTACTATATTCTTTAAAATAATTATCCACATCAAAACAAAATAAACCTTCCTTTGGAAACTTTAAGTCCATGTGCTCAGTGATTATTAATGAAAGGTTCTTGTCTTTTGCAGATTTAATAGCATCTTCTATTTCCATTTTAGAATCAGTAGAAATCTTCGTGTGAATGTGAGTATCAAACATTTTTTACCCTCCTTATATAAACATTACTACAATTGGAATAGTAATCATAGAGATTATTGTAGTAATAAATACGCTTCTAGAAGCAAGTGCAGTGTCTGCTCCATATCTTTCAGCAAGTATTGAACCTAATACTGCTGCTGGCATTGCCTCAATAACTACACTTACCTGTAGTAATAACCTATCTGCATGAAGTAGCTTTAGAATAAACAAAGTAAGAAATGGTACTACCATAAGTCTTAAAAAAGAAGCATAGTACACCATTGACCCCTTAAAAATTTCTTCGAATTTAACTTCAGCAAGCATAGCACCTACAATAATCATAGACAATGGTGTGGTCATTGAACCTACCACACTTAACGTAGTATATACCGGATATGGTAGCTTTATTTGAAAAATAAACATTATAAGACCACATACTGTTGCAATTATACCCGGATGTACTAAAACATCTTTTAAAGTCTTTAAATCCTTTTTTCCTGTATAAATCATAACACCAGCACTTAACATAAATATATTAAATGGTATGTTATATATAGCTCCATAAAAAATACCTATTTTTCCAAATAACCCCTCTAAAACTGGATACCCCATAAACCCACAATTCGAAAAAATAGTTACAAATCTTAAAACTTTTTGAGAATTCTCAGGATATCTAAAAGCTAAAACCTTACTTATAAGTATTAGTACTATGTGAATGATTATAGAGTAAACAAAAATAGTTCTAGCATTTATAATCATATCTTTAGAATAGTTAAAATTGAATGAAGCTATAAGTAAAAAAGGAAGTGTTATGTTCATAAGCAATTCAGAAAGACTTTTTTTAGTTTCACTAGTAATTATATTCTTTTTTCTTGCATACACTCCAACAACCATAACTAATGATAATATTATTACTTGACTTATTACATTATTATTCAAACTCTTCCCTCCAAACTTGTCTCCATTTAAAATTTTACACTTTTATAGAAGAAAAATAAAGGATTTGTTTTGATTATATAAATAAGCTTTTCAGTAACTACAAAAGCATAAATATTTAAATATAAAATTCAACTTATTATTTAAAGTAATTAATTATAGGATTATATTAACCTTTTATAAAATGTTAATCGATTTTAGGAGA
Source organism: Clostridium sp. CS1-1 (assembly GCF_056135525.1). NCBI lineage: Bacteria > Bacillati > Bacillota > Clostridia > Eubacteriales > Clostridiaceae > Clostridium > Clostridium sp. CS1-1. The sequence continues at coordinate 3,724,910 of NZ_CM148680.1, forward strand.
TTTTCTTTCTAAGTTTCATATATTTAGTATTAGAATTCTTAGGAGGCGTTCAATTTGTATATATATGATAATACAGAAAAAATACTGGCATACTTAAGGTTCAAAATAAGTTACTATAAGACTCTGTTATTAACTACGTCATGTCCCTATAAAAAACTCTACTATTCCAAACAAATAATCATTAATATGGAGAATCTACTGAGGCTAACCGAAGATAATAACAAAAATATTTCAATGAAATCATACGATGAAAAATCGGTAAATGCAAATTATATGTCCAATAGACTAGACAAAACTTTTACTTTAGCTGAACTTTCTAAGTATAATGGCTCTAACAATAATCCATCCTATATAGCAGTCAATGGAAAAGTATATGATATAAGCCTAGAAGCTACCTGGGGAGGAGCTAGCCACTTTGGGCTGACTGCTGGAAAAGATCTGACTGATCAGTTTAATAGCTGTCATGGAAATCCTGCCATACTAGATAAACTGCCTACAGTAGGAACTTTAGCAAGATAGTGTACCCACTAAAATAAGTTAGCATTAGTGCTTGATAGTTTTATTTAATTTTAAATATTAGTGTCAGAATTATTAAATAAAGCTTTAAATAATCTTCAATCTAAAAAGCTGTTGATAATATGTTATCAACAGCTTTTTCCCTACTAATATTTCACTATGTAAGAAGTCCACAAATTTCTATAATATTGCAGTTCCTTGTCTTTTGTTACTCTATATAGAGCATCTAATAAAGTTAAATGTATTCCATAGTAGCCTAGATTTACAGTCGGTTTTATTCCAGGCTTAGTTAAATATCCCAAATCATAGGATACCATTCCACCTATATCATAATAAGGTAAAACATATTTTAGTGTTTCTAAGCCTTCCTTAAAATACTTCTCAGCCTCGTCACTAATTTTTCCATTGTACTTTATATTTGACCAATCATACAATCCTATTAGTGTGAACATGTGTCCATTTAAAGTATATGAAGGAGGATTTGTTACATATAATTGAAAGAATAGATGTCCTCTAAGAGAATCATTTAACCTTCTTAAGTCATCAGTTGCTCCACCTTCATAAGTTTTCTTTGTTAGGAATTCAAACACCTTATTTCCTGTTTGAACATATTTTCTATTATTAGTTAAGTGATAAGCTCTTGTAAACACACTCAATGCTTGTCCTTGTGCCATTGCTGACACCCAACCTTCTCTAAATTCAGTATCATCAAGATAGTGTTTATACCTAAATGAATATCTTAGAGCTCCATATCTATCAACATCATCTGCAAGCCAACTAGCTACCTTTAGAAATTCATTTTTCAAAGACTGATTCTTTGAATAGTCCGCTTTTAGATATTTATCGTAGAGAGTTAGTGCATATTGAGCTATAGTAACTGGGTTGTAATAAAAATCACCTGAATAATTCGTCATTGGAATTCCATTGCTATCAAATTTAATATTGTCCGTATCCGTAAAGCTGTAAGAATTCTCAATAAATAAATAATTTCCAAAGGAATCATAGGACACTAGGCTTGGATATTCATAGCCTGAGTTTATATACTCTTGTTGATATTTTTCTATTGAATCAAAGTCATTTGATAAACTAATCCTACCTATTGCCCCTTCTTCTCTTCTATTTGCAAGTATTAAGCAAATGTTTGCTTCATCTTTTATGTACTGTGATACTCCATCAGTTTTTAATATTATATTATATCCATCTATTGCACTCCCATAACTTCCCTTTAAATGGCTGCCCTTACTCCAACTTAATATTGTTTTTGCTCTATCATTTAGCCCATCAATGAATCTTTTGTCATCCGGATAGAGCTTATGAGCTTCAACAAGAATATTTAATGCCTCATAAGGCTGTAAATATCCAAATTGTGATATTGTGTTGTAGTAATTGTCCGCTGAAGTTTCCATAGCTTGTACATTGTTAATATTCCACAAAAAACCCAGAATAAAACAACTAGCAAATATTAGTCTTTTTAAATGCTTCATGTCATCACTCCTTGTAAAAAACCAATAGAAAATTTTTCTTATTTACCTAATCAAGTATAATACAAAATATAAATTATAACAAATTATATTTATGTTAATAAAAAATAACACTTACCATTTAGAGAACCTAATTATTTACAAAAAAAATGAACAATGAATATTTACATTCATTGTTCACTGTTAGTTATCTAAATACTTTCTATCTGTTCAAACATACAAACATCGGCCACACCTGAAACTAAATCAGCAATTCTTTGCGTAGTTCCCTTCGAGTCCTCTTTAAATAAGTCTAAAATCAACTCTCTATTTTCAGAAAGGAATTGATAAATATTTAAAATAATATAATCCCTAATTCTAAGATATATGTAATCCTCTTCTAAGGCTCTAATTCTTTCTTTTATGTCTGGAATGGCAATATATCTCTCAATAAACTGCAAGTCATTTTTATTTAAACCTTTTCCATTCTTAAACACAATTCTTCCATCAAACACATTAGTCTCACACTCATTTTCCATTTGGGCAATTATCTCATTAACTTGTTCTACTACTGGAATTTCTCCTTTTTGTCCCCATTCACATATAACATCTAATTCTCTATTCCACAGTTTTCTCATATAAAGAAGTTCAGATTTTAATATAGTTGCATATTCTTCTTCCGTTTTTGTGCGTTCAACCTTTCCCCTGAGTATATTATAGATACTTTCATACCAATAACTTTTTGCACTCATTATTGGCTTTGCAGATACTTCCACAAGTTCCAATATTAAATCATTCTTCTTTTTGATTTCCATGTTCATGATTATCCCCTCCATAGTTTGTCCATTTGAATACTAATAAATGAGATTTATTTAAAAGAATTTAATTTTATACTGCCCACTAAATTATACCATACTTTTCTTTTTATGGCTTTCTGTTTTTATAGATATATCATTTAAATTTATTGTATCTAACGTAATAAGGACTAGAATATAATTTCTAGTCCTTTGACAATTTAAATCTTACGTTAAAACTTATATACTCATTTTCATACTGTACATCAATAGTTCCATCCTGGAGCTCTACAATATTTTTTGCTATAGCAAGGCCAAGACCACTACCACCTGTATCCGATGATCTTGATTTTTCTACTCTATAAAATCTATCAAATATTTTTTCTAAATCTTCTTCTGTTAGATTGTCACATCTATTTTGCACTTTCACTACTGCAAACTCTTCCTCTTTAGTAAGAATTACTTTAATTTCTCCTGGCTTTAGGCTGTATCTTATAGCATTCATCAGTAAGTTTTCAAATACTCTAACAGTTTTGTTTGGATCAATGTTAATCGTTAACTTTTCATTTATAAATTCTTCAGCTATAGTCACATCATTTTCTTCGCTAATAGGGACTAATTCATCTATTAATTGTTCAAGCAATCCATTTAATACTATTCTCTGCTTATCCAAATTCACACCATTGTTGCTAAGCTTTGTGTATTCAAACAAGTCATTAATTAAAGCTTCCAGTTTCTCTGACTTGTTATAAGCTATATTTACATACTGTTCTAATTGGCTCTCTTCAGTATACTTTTTATCTTGAATCAGTGCTAAATATCCTTTAATTGAAGTCAAAGGTGTTCTTAGATCATGAGAAACATTTGTTATAAGTTCACTTTTTGTCCGCTCTACTTTTCTTTCATTTTCTATTTTATTTTTAAGTTCTTCTGTCATAACATTTATGTTGTTTGCTAAAGAGGCGATTTCATCATCTCCATACATTTCAATTCTATAGTCTAAATTTCCTTTTGATATTTCAACAAGCCCCTTTGAAACAACTTCTATATACTTCATCTTTTTATTAGTTATGAAATAAAAGGATAAAAGAAAGGTAGCAAGAACTGCAATTGTTCCTGGAAGATAGTTATTGTTCTTATAATAAACAATCTGCCCCTCTGGCATACCACTTACTATTACATAACCTCTTCCGTCTGTAAAGCTTACTGGGTAAAAGCTTACATATTCCTTATTTCTATACGCTGATAGATTATTTCCATACGCTGCATCCCTGTTAGTGTCCATTGCACTTTTTATTGTATTATATATATCTATCTGTGTTTCATTAGCATTATCCGATTTATATAAGACCTTACCATCTAAATCAGATATTACTATCTTATAATTATCACTTTGTTTTGAGTGCTGCAGTATGTTTTGTATTTTTTCTTTTTCATTTATGCTTAAATTAGCTTCTCTCAAAGAGTATACAACATCATTGGCTTGATTCGATATTCTTTGTATGCCCACACTGTAATCTATCTTAGCATTCTTTACCGTTTCTTGAAACAAGTCACTTACTATACTTCCCACTAGCATAGAAGCAAACAGACATATTCCGAACACCAAAATCAACTCAAGTCTTATACTCTTTTTGACTCTACTCCATATTATCCTATACAACTTTGTGACTGGGCTAAAAAATTTTTTTACTAATCTAGGGACTCTAATTTTCAATTTTATAACCGACCCCCCATACAGTTTTTATAAATCTAGGTTTTCGTGGGCTTTCCTCTAGCTTTTCTCTTATTTTTCTTATATGAACCATTACTGTATTGTCTGATTCGAAGAAATCTTCCTTCCATACGGTTTCATATATCTTTTCTATACTAAAAACTATTCCCTTATTTCTTGCTAATAATAACAATATGTCAAATTCCCTGGGCGTAAGCTTTATATCTCTCTCCCTTACTTTAACCTCGTGAGTATCTATATTTATTAAAAGATCATCTATTTCAATTATAGTTTCATTTTTTTCAGTCACTGGTACTGTATTTAATCTTTTATACCTTCTTAGCTGAGACTTAACTCTTGCTATCAACTCAAGTGGATTAAAGGGTTTTGTTACATAATCATCTGCGCCTGTAGTAAGACCCATAATTTTATCTATATCTTCACTCTTAGCTGAAAGCATTATGATTGGCATATTCTTGTCTTCTCGTATTTTCATACAAGCTTCCATACCATCCATATTAGGCATCATAATATCTAATATAATTAAATCTACCTCTTCTTTATTAAGAGAACTTAATGCTTCTGATCCGCTGCCTGCTTTTAGAACCTTATAGCCCTCGTTCACTAAATAAATTCCTATTAAGTCTCTAATTTCTTTTTCATCATCCACAATTAGTATTGTCTCTTTATCCAAAGTAAACACCTCTCTACACTTAAATTATATTATAGTTTACTAATCCTACACAGTAGGAACATTATAATTCTTTTGCTTTGGTAAACTAGAATTCTTATTAATATCTAAGTCAAAATTTCCCTTCATACTTTTCCAATTAAGTTTCAGATGTGGTTTGAAAATTCCATTTGAAGTAAGTCTTACTTTATCTACAACCGCATAAATCCCATCTGCTAGAATAATGGCAAAAACCAAATCTAATATAACATGTTGTTTAACAAATTGAGTTGATAAAATTATAAGTATTCCTGTTAAGTAAATAGTCATATTAATAATTAGATTTCTACAACCACTGTTTCTTATCCCCTTTATCATAGCATAACTGGTTAAAACGTGTATACTTGGAAAACAGTTGAAAGGATTATCTGTGCTATATACAAATTTTACAAGTGTAGTAAGGAGATCATCTCCAATAAGCTGTGGTCTTTGAACAGTAGTTTGAAAGAAGAAGTACGCTACATAACTTAGAAGTATGCCTATAACCAATGTGCTTATGGTTTTATAATAGGTTTTTCTATGATGAATACATAAATATACTAGAGTTAATATTATAAATGGATACCATATTAAATAGGGAATTATAAATACTTTTAAAAATGGTACAGCCTTATCTAAATCTGTTATCAAACTGTGTACTCCACGGGAAGAATTATTTATATAGCCATAAAAAATATTCACTATTGGTATTAATAACATAAGCATTAAAGGAAGTAGATTGTCCTTTATCCTTTTCATTTTATCATCAACCTCTCTTAAGTTAATACTGCACACCCGAAGTTCTAGCTTCTGTATGAACAAGTGGTAAATAGTTAACAGTTTTATTATAAGCGTTAAGAACTCTATTTCCAAAAGTTTCACTCGAGTATTGATTAGCCTTTAGTTCTGCCATTTTGCTCATTTTATTCCTTATGTCTTCATTTAATAAAATTTCGCTAATATATTTACTAAACTCCCAATCCATTCTATATGAAAATCCGTTTTCCCCTTGAATAACAACACCTTCAACACACTGATCCCATTTACAAACTATAGGACATCCACTGCTTAATGCCTCTAAATAAGTTAATCCCTGAGTTTCACTATTAGAGGCAGTAACAAAGACATCTGCCATTTTATAATACTTATATACTTCTTTAGGGTCTATCATATCAGTAAAAACTACATGGCTATCTAAACTCATCCCTGCAACCTGTTTTTTTAGTTCTTCTAATTGAGGTCCTCCCCCGACAATTAAAAGCTTTATATTTTTAACCTTTTTTATTACACTAGGAAAAAGTTTTATTATTTCGTTAATATTTTTTTCCTCAGCTATTCTCCCTACATAAACTATTATTTTATCCTCTTTACTAATTCCAAATTTCAAGAGAAATTCACTTTCTTCATCCTCAGTGATGTTTTTTTGAAATTTATTTAAATCTATTCCTGTAGGTATTACATAAATAGATTTGTTTACACCGTAATCTGTAAGTGCCTTTTCAGTCTTATCCGTTGGAGCAATTACTGCATCAAAAGAATTCAAAAGTAATTTAGTCATTTTTGCTATTACATTTCTTTTAAGTATCTTTCCTCCACATATATAACTAGTATAATCCTCATACATGGTATGATAAGTGTGTATTTGAGGAATATTTAGCTTTCTTGCAATATATTTAGCTGTCAGCATCGTAGAAAATTCAGTTTGTGAATGAATTATATCAGGGTGCCAGTCTAATATTTCCTTTACAAGTTTGTTGCGAAAAGGAGTCTTTATTCTCGCATCTGGATAAACATTAATCTTCATAGACTTCAGATAATACACATCACCTTCAACTTTCTCTTCTTCTTCGTGTGATAGTGTCATAATTTTAACCTCATGCCCATTTCTTTTTAATTCTTTATATAAATTATTTGTAGAAGTTACTACTCCATTTATCATTGGAAAATATGTGTCCGTTGTAATTAATACTTTCATTTGATGTACCCCCATAAGTAAAATTTAAAAATAATCTTATAAATTATTCATTTTTCATTATAGATGCTTCCAATTAAGGTAATATTAATGAACCATTAGAATTAGATTAGAATAAATTCTATATAAGAATTTGCCTCTAATAACTAAAATTCAATTAATCTATCTACAATTATAGGAGTCACATCTTAAGTATTTGTAATAAAAAATCTTAAGTATTTCTTAATAATATCATCATGTTTCTAACATAAATTTTCTCATAATAAAGAATATAACTTCTTATTCCTATATCTTGTATAAATTAAAACACATTAATAACACTGTTATCGTCTTACAAAAGATATGATATAATTTAGTTAATTTGCAATAATAATTATAAAAGGTTGGTTATGAAATAATCTTAAATCACTATAGTTAAATTGCTGAAAATGAGGTGAACACTTTGGCAAGAAAGAATAGTTCTGTACTCTGTCATCCATTTAATAATTTTACAAAAGGATATATCAAATCAAAATCAAAAGAACTTGGTATATTAAATAAATACGCTTTAGAAGATCATATTTGGATATATGAGATACATGCGCAAATACAAAAAAGAACTAAAAACAGATGCGTTCTAAAGGGCGGCGCTTCTACTCAGCTACATCTTCCATTAGAATTCCAAAGACTAACTGCTGATATAGATTGTGTAACAGATTTATCGAGAAAAGAGTTAGAGAAAGTAATACGCTCTATAAAAGAGGACTTCAACAGAAATGGAATTCATTGTAGTTACAGAGAGTACATACCTAAAGAAGTAATACTTCACGGTAGAACTATACCAATGATGACCTTCATATTCGACATACCCTTTGTATTTAACTCTTGGAAGAGGCAAAGATATCCTGGGCTTAAAATAGACTTTTTGTTCTCAGACATAGAAAAACTTCATATTACTAGACTCTCTAAATGTAAGACCTTAGGACTTGAACTTTCTTACAAACCTATCGTTATTGATAAATACTCAACTATAAGTGATAAATTTCTAACGTTAGCACCTAACCTTTCAGGATTAGAAAAAAATCAACTAGATAGAATTTATAAGAATATATACGATTTATACTGTCTTATAAATTCCAGTAATGATTTGGAAAGCTTTAAAATAATATCTGAGAGAATAAAGGAAAGCCTGGAACACGAGATAAAAATGAAGAATGCTAATTCCATTAGTATAGAGACACTTTTAAATGATATTTTATATAGTACCTATGATATTGGTACTTTCAGCTTAATAGAAAATCGTTCTGAATTACCAATACAAATTGTCAGATTTCAAGAAGCTTCAATGTTAGAAGAGAACAGATCCATCCTTTATACAGATATGTGGAGCGTGATGTCTCTATATTTATACATATGGATATTTTCTCTTAAAACTTATATACTTGAAGAAAATTACTATAGATTAGAAGGTATAAATATTGTAATTGATGAATACGAGTACTATAAATCTTTAGGTAAAAAAGAAAGACGTGCATTTAAAAGATCATTAAAGTCTAGGATTAATTCAAAAGACCCTTTGCTTAATTTAGAAGGGACAGGACATCCGTTAAGACTTATATGTTTAGATTATATTTTAAGTAATATGACACCAAGCGTACTGTGAATTTTCTATATTTATTATTTACTAACCAAAAACTTATATTAATTTAGTCTACTATAATTGGATATAAGTATAATACATTAAAACTCTTGGTTTATTTATTTAACTTCTTTATAGTAATATGAGAAAGCACTACGCTTTCTCATATTACTTTTCAAATCTGTTTATTACTAAGGTAATTTACTATCTTTACTAGTGTATACCCTCTACCAGTTTTCTCTCAGCCTTTTTATTACATATTTTTTGTCTTCTTTTTTCCAATTCTTTTACTAAGTCCTCAATAACGATTCCTTGTTGTACCATCAAAACTAGTAGATGATAAATTAAATCACAGGTTTCATATACAACTTCCTCTTTGCTATTATTTTTAGCTCCTATAATAACCTCAGAAGCTTCTTCCCCAATCTTCTTTAGTATTTTATCTATACCCTCATCGAACAAATAACTTGTATAAGAACCTTCTACTGAATTTTCTCTTCTTTCTTCTATTACCTCATAAAGTTGTTCAATTATATTTCTTACTTCCATAATTAACCCTCCTATTTCAATATTTAACTGTATAATAAATATATATGATTTACCATGATAAATTATTAAAGTGTTTTGACTAAATTTAGCTTACTAGCTTACCTTGTAATACTTTCGCTATTTATTAATTCTAATACCTAACTGTGCTATTCTACTGAAGTAATCTTCCTATAAAAACAAGTTTTATTTCCTGTATGACAAGCTGCTCCTATCTGTTTCACTCTTATAAGTAATGTATCTCCATCGCAGTCTACACTGATACTCCTTACATATTGAAAATGACCAGAAGTGGCTCCTTTGTTCCAAAACTCTTCTCTTGATCTACTCCAAAACCAGGTAGTTCCAGTTTCTAGTGTTCTCTTTAATGACTCTTCACTCATATATGCTAGCATCAAAACTTCATTGCTTAAGTGATCTTGTACAATAGTTGGAATTAACCCATTTTTAAAATCTATATCTTTTAAATTCTTTTGATTTACGTTCTTTAATCCTATATTCTCCATTTCAACTACCTTCTTTAGCAAATATTTTACGCTTCTACGTCTATATTCTAAGTTGCTGTAATTTTATTCAAAATATTTTTAATACTAATCAATTTTAGTTTATTTAATTCAATTTTAAGAAATATAAACTTATCAAACCTATAATCTAATTTCTATTGATTGTTCTCTCAAATACGACTTTACTCCACCAATGCTTAGCTCCCTATAATGAAAAAGTGAAGCTGCCAGCGCTGCATCTGCCCCCGATTGTGCAAATATATTATAGAAATGTTCTAGATTTCCACAGCCACCTGAGGCTATTACTGGAATATTTACTGAATCGGTTATCGCCTTTGTCAGGCTTATATCATAACCAGCTTTAGTTCCATCAGCATCCATACTTGTTAAAAGTATTTCTCCTGCACCTAAACTTTCAGCTTTTTTTGCCCACTCTATCACATCTAAACCTGTATCTATTCTTCCACCATTAATAACCACATTCCATCCAGACTTATCCTCTCTCATCCTTCCATCTATAGCTACTACAACGCATTGACTTCCAAACCTGTCTGCAGCTTGGCTGATAAGCTGCGGATTTCTTATAGCTGCTGAGTTAACAGAAATCTTATCTGCCCCAGCTCTTAATATATTTTTAAAATCTTCTATATTACTTATTCCTCCCCCAACAGTAAGTGGTATAAATACTTTTTCTGCTGTTCTCTCAACAACATCAATCATAGTTTTTCTGCCTTCGTGGGTAGCAGTGATATCTAGGAAAACTAACTCATCTGCACCCTCTTTATTATAAAACTCTGCTATTTCTACTGGATCTCCAACATCCCTCAAATTAACAAAGTTTACTCCCTTTACTACTCTCCCCATGTTTACATCTAAGCAAGGAATTATTCTTTTACCAAGCACCTTTAATCCCTCCCAACTCTTATTGCTTCTTCTAGATTTATAGTCCCTGAATATGCAGCTTTCCCAACTATTGTTCCATATACATCTATTTCTTTAAGGTCTTTTATATCTTTAATATTTTTCACTCCGCCAGAAGCTATTATATTACAAGAAATCTCTGAATTTATCTTAGAAAGTTGTTCTAAATTAGGTCCTGTTAATGTCCCGTCTCTACTTATATCTGTATATATAATAGTTTGTACTCCTATATCCTCCATCTTTTTAGCAAAGTCGATATAGTTTACTTTACTAACATTTAACCAACCATCTACCGCCACTAATCCGTTCTTAGCATCTATTCCTACAGCTATTCTATCTTTATATTTTTTAACTGCTTCCTTTACCATTTCAGGATTATTTAAGGCCGCCGTTCCCAGTATCACTCTGCTAATACCTTTATCTACAAGTATATCAATAGTTTCTAAATCCCTTATACCTCCACCTAGTTCCACAGGTATGTTAACTTCCTTAATAACATCCAATACTATATTTATATTTTGAAGATATCCCTTAACGGCACCATCTAAATCTACCATATGAAGATATTTCGCTCCTGAATTTTTAAAACTTAAAGCTGTTTTTATAGCATCCTCACCAACAATCTCTGAAGATGACATTTTTCCCTGATACAATCTCACGCACTTACCATCCTTCAAATCTATAGCTGGAAATATTATCATTATACTTACCTCCTAATTCTATTATAACTTTCCGCAGTACTTACAAATTATATAATAAGGCCATAGTTTAAGTTATATTTATCCGATGACTACCCGCTCTAATACCCCCTCGCACGGTGTGAAAGCGACTATCACCAAATCAGAGATTTGGGATATCTGCTTTTCTCCAAGAGTACGTTGCGAGAGACTACGTCCCTGGATTCGTTCAACTAAGAATCAGGTGGGGTTAAAACCCCCTCTGATTCAAGTTTCACTTTATATATACACCTATCTAAACTTATTTTGTAAGCCCCACAAAATTCTTTAGCATCTGAATTCCAACCTCCCCACTTTTCTCAGGGTGAAATTGAACTCCAAATAGATTTCTGACACTAACAACCGCCGGCACATCTATTCCATAAAAACTAGATGCATTGAGATTTTCTTTACTCTTCATCTCTGCATAAAAGGAATGAACAAAATATACATAACTATCTTCCTTTATGTCTTTCAAAATAGCACAATCTTTTGCTACCTTCAAGCTATTCCAACCCATATGGGGTATTTTAATATCACCATAAAGCTTTTTAACCTTACCTTTTATGAATCCTAAACCAGAATTTAATGAAACTTCTTCGCTTTCATCAAATAAAAGTTGCATTCCTAAACATATGCCTAGTATTGGTTTTTCTCTCTCTACTTCTCTTTTCAAAATTATATCTAATTCTTTATCGCTTAAACTTGCCATAGCATCCGGAAAAGCTCCAACACCTGGTAAAATTATTCCACTGCTTTTCTCTATTTGGTCTCTGTCCGAAGTTATAACTGCCTTTTCACCTATAAATTCTAACGCCTTCTGCACACTTCTTAAGTTTCCCATACCATAATCTATAATAGAAATCATCATTTACACCTCCAACTTTTACAGACTTCCTTTTGTTGACATAACTCCTTTTATTCTCTCGTCCTTACTTACCGCTTCCCTTAATGCTCTCCCAAAAGCCTTGAAGATGGCCTCTATCATGTGATGAGTATTTTTACCATACATAACTTTTATATGAAGTGTTATGCCTGCATGAACGGCAACAGCCCTAAAAAATTCCTCTACTAACTCTGAATCTAGTTCTCCGACCTTCTCTGAATTAAACTGAGCTTCAAACATCAAAAATGGTCTTCTGCTTATATCCATAGAAACCATTGCTAAAGCTTCATCCATAGGAACAAATGAAGTTCCATATCTTTTTATACCGCTTTTATCTCCTAAAGCTTTTTCTAAACATTTTCCAATAGTTATTCCTACATCTTCTACCGTATGATGTCCGTCAACATATAAATCACCTTTAGCTTTTATGTTTAAATCTGTTATACTATGTTTTGACATAAGACATAACATGTGATCAAAAAATCCTATTCCTGTATTGATGTTATAAATACCTTCACCATCCAAATTAACTTCCACGACAACATCTGTTTCACCGGTTTTTCTATAAAACTCAGCCTTTCTAACACTATCCATACTTATCTCGACCTTTCTAATCTTCATTACTAATAAAATAGCTTTTATAGGTATCTATGTAGACTTATCTTTATAAAAGATTCACTTATAGGATACTGTCCATATTAAATTTTAAAATTTAATATTCTTAAGACAATTTAAAACCAACTTATTTTCTTCTCTACTTCCAACCGTTATTCTTAAGCAATTCTTTAATCTTCCATCTTTAAACTTTCTTACTATTACTCCATTCTCAAGAAGATTATTATAAACTTTATTTGCATCCTCAAGTTCTATAAGTAAAAAGTTTGCATAGGTTGGATATAGCTTTATTTTTCCTATATTACTTAACCCTCTGAAGATAAACTTTCTTTCTTCTACTATTTTTTCAATAGATTCTTTTATCTTTTCAGTATTTTCTAAAACTACTTCTCCAACTATTTGTGTAATAGAATTTACATTAAAAGGAGGTTTAACCTTTTTAACTTCATTTAAAAGAAGTTCGTTTGTTATTAAAAATCCTAATCTTATACCAGCTACTGCTATAGCCTTTGAGCAAGTTCTCAACACTATGAGATTTTCATAATCATTAATTTCATCAGCTACCGATTCCCCGTAAAACTCAAAATATGCCTCATCTATTACTACTATACAATTACATCTTGCTACTATTCTCAAAATATCTTTCTTTTCTACAATCTTTCCTACGGGATTATTAGGGTTTGATAAAAATAATACTTTAACTTCTTCATCCTTAACTTTTTGTATTAAACTATCCACATCTAGATTAAATTCTTCATCTAACTCAAACTGTACAGCTCTACCTCCAGCTAGTTCTACGTAATTTTTATACATTGAAAAATCAGGATTTAGAGCCATAACTTTTTCATTTTTATCCACAAAGGCTCCTGCAATAATTTGTATTAATTCATCTGAACCATTTCCAGCAATTATATTTTTAGGATCTACTCCCGAATACTCTCCGTATAATCTGCAAACATTCTTTGAAGTTGCATCTGGATATCTATTGAGAGTAGTTTCTTTTAATCTGTTTATTATTCTTTCAAAAATCTCCTCTTCTAAAGGTAAAAAACTTTCATTTGCGTCTAATTTCACTTTATAATCAATTTTTGGTACCTCATATGATTTAAAGCCTTTTAAATTTTCCTTAAATAATTCTTTTATCATAGCCCCGCCCCTTCTCACAAAGAACATTTGATTCATTTTTCTCTTTTAATTTAATTTAATTTATTGTAATTTAAATTTATTTAGCTTGAGTTCAAAAATTATCCATAAGCTCTTATCATTTCATTAAATCTTAATTATTCTTCATTCTAATACTTATAGAATTTGCATGTGCAGTTAGCCCCTCAGTTTCTGCGAGCTTCACTATCTTATTTCCAACATCTAATAATGCTTCTTTGGAATAGTGGATAAAGCTTGATTTCTTTATAAAATCATCTACAGATAGTGGTGAAAAAAATCTTGCTGTTCCACTAGTTGGAAGAACGTGATTAGGACCTGCCAAATAGTCTCCTAACGGTTCTGGTGCATAATCCCCTAGAAAAATTGAACCAGCATTTTTAATATCTCCAAGTGTTTTAAATGGGTCTTGAACACAAAGTTCTAAGTGCTCTGGTGCTATTTTATTAGACATTTTTACAGCTTCCTCAATGTTATCAACAACTATAATTACTCCATAATTTTTAAGGGAATCTAGTATTATATCCTTACGGATTAGATTTTTCACCTGTATCTTCAATTCTTTTTTAACTTCTTCTGCTAACTTCGCTGAGGTAGTAACCAAAACTGAAGAAGCCAGTTTATCATGTTCGGCCTGAGACATCAAATCTGCTGCAATATACTCTGCTTTTCCACTTTCATCAGCGATAACTAAAATTTCGCTTGGACCAGCTATCATATCTATATCTACGTACCCATACACACTTTTTTTAGCCATCGCAACATATATATTTCCCGGCCCAACTATCTTATCTACCTTTTCTATATTTTCAGTTCCAAAAGCAAGAGCTCCGACAGCCTGTGCGCCTCCAACCTTATAAATTTTATCTACTCCAGCTATATCTGCTGCAACAAGTATATTTGGATTAATAGTTCCATCCTTTGAAGGAGGTGTAACCATATATATTTTTTCTACCCCAGCTACCTGCGCTGGAATTGCATTCATTAAAACTGATGATGGATACGCTGCCGTACCTCCTGGCACATAAATTCCTACTTTTTCTATAGCCCTAACATTTTGTCCTAATATTACCCCTTTATCTTTTGTTACTATCCAGGAATTTTTCTTCTGTTTCTCGTGGAAAAATCTTATATTCTCTGCCGCAAGCTCAATAGCCTCTAGAAACTCCTCATCCACTAACTTATAAGCCTCTTCTATTTCTATTCTTGTTACGCAAAGATTTTCTTTGGCAACATTCTCACTATCAAATTTATTTGTATATCTTACTACAGCTTCATCACCATTTTCTTTTATATTCTTCAATATCTCCTCTACTCCTAAAACAACCTCCTTCTGAACATTTTCTTCTCTATCTCTAAGAGTTCTTAGATAACGAACACCTTCATCTGTATTTCCATATATTACTTTTATAATTTCCTCTTTCATAAATCTACCTCCGTAAATATTTCATTGATATCATGATTTTACTAGCTTTCTTAGCGCTATTGTCTACACTGCTTCCCTTTTATTAACCTCATTCTCAACCTTAAGTATTATTTCTTCTATTTCCTCTTTCTTCATTTTAATACTAGCAATATTTACTATCATTCTTGCACTTATATCACATATATCCTCGTAAATCACCAGTCCATTTTCTTTCAAGGTATTTCCAGTTTCTACTATATCTACTATTGCATCAGATAATCCTAAAATAGGACCTAGTTCCACAGATCCCTCTATTTTAATGATTTCAACATCCTGTCCAATATTTCTAAAGTAGCTCCTTGCTACATTGGGATATTTAGTGACAATTTTTTTTCTGTTATATCCTTCATAGAAATTCGAATTTTGGGGACCTGCAACAGAAAACTTACAACATCCAAATTTTAAATCTAGAACTTCGTAAAAACTTTTATTATATTCCATTAATGTATCTTTTCCAACTATCCCCATATCAACGACACCATGTTCAACATAAGTTATAACATCAGCTGCTTTCACAAGAACAAATTCTATATTACTATCTTCATTTTTAAATATAAGCTTTCTTCCTTTATCTAAGAGCTGACTGCAATCTATATCAGCATTCTGGAATATATCTATAGCACCTTTTTCAATTCTTCCCTTTGTTAAAGCTATTCTAACAACTTTTTTATTTTCCATACCAAAGCCCCCAATATTCTAAATTCAATTGCCAATTATAATGACCCTGTCTATTCCCTTCTTCTTAGCATATTCAATAGTTTTTTCTTCTGAGTCCAAAAGACTAATTTCTGTAATAACATCCATGCTTCTTAGTTCTGCCGCCTTATCGTAAGCCCTCTTAGCAAATCCATCCTTATAATAAATTATTACTTTTTCTCTTCGTTCTTCGTTATTTTCAATATTCTGTAATGCAAACATAATACTATCTACATCAATTGCCAGCCCTGTTGCTCCTTGGTCATTTCCAAATTGGCAAGTCAAATTATCATATCTTCCTCCACTTAAGATATTACCTCCTACCCCATGAGCGAAGCCTCTAAAAATTATTCCTGTATAATAATCTAAATACTGAACCATTCCTAAATCTACTGATACATATTTTCCAAATCCTGCACCTTCTATTATTTTATAAACTTGCCTTATGTTTTCTAACGCTCCTAGCGATACGGGATTATCTGTCATCGATTCTGCTTTGTCTAGTATTTTAATTTCTCCAAATAGTTTTGGAAGTTCTCTCAGGATATGAAGTGTCTTTTCATCTATACTATTTCTTTTATTGTCCAAAAGTTCTGAAAGAGCAGTAAAATTCTTATTTTCTATATATATTCTAAGTTGTTCCTTTTCACCATCTTCAAGCCCAACCTTATCAATTATCCCTTTAAAAAACTGCGCTTGACCTAACTCAATTTTAAAATTACTTAAACCACAACTTAGTAATGCCGTTATAGCTGTAATTATAATCTCAGCATCTGCATTTAAGCCCTTAACACCAATAATTTCAATACCAGATTGAGTAATTTCACTATTCTTACCATTTAAACTTTCGTTTACTCTATATACGTTTGATGTATAACAAAGCTTAAGTGGATACGCCGTTTCTTTCAACTTAGTAGCCGCTATTCTAGCAATTGGAGTGGTCATGTCTGGCCTTAGAACTAATATTCTGCCTTGATTGTCAAAAAGTTTATACATCTTTTCCTGTGGTAGTGTAGAATTTTCCACGTTAAAAACATCGTAAAATTCTAAAGTTGGCGATATTACTTCTAGGAATCCGCTATCTAAATAACTTTTCCTTAATATATTCTCTACCCTTATTTTCTTACTACATTCTTCAAATAATATATCTCTTGTTCCTTCCGGTATATATCTTTTTAAGCTTACCATCTATTTCACTTCCTCATTTCACCGCATTATTGATTTACTATGATAAAGTTGTAAATTAATATAGTGACATTTTAACAGTTTATCACCAAAATTGCAATAGGATAATTTTTTAGTAACAAATTTTTATTAAATTACATAGGATATAGTGAAGTGCCTTTGCTTAGTATTAATTTTGAGGAGGAACATAATTTGTATAATGAAATGAACGGAAATAACTATGACTCCATGGATATGAGCCGTAGATCTAAAAACGTGCTTGACTTAATTGCTGAAGCTATGAAAGATGAAAGACATGATAGAATAAAATATAAGAGAATGATGGAACTTGCTAAGAGTGATAAGGTTCGCAAACAAATAGAATTTGCTTACAAAGATGAAGGTAAGCATTACCAGATGTTTAAACACATCTATTGCATGTTAACCGGAAAAGATATTGATATCCCCGTTCCTAAGGTTGAAAAAATAGACTATTTATTGCCTGCAATAGAAACTAGTATAAATGGAGAATTAGGAGCTGTTGAGCTCTATAGGCAAATCAAATCAATGCTTCCTACAATTCAAATGAGAGATATGCTTTATGAAATTATTACTGACGAGCAAGAGCACGCAACTAGATTCGTCTATTTGTATAGTATGCTTAAATAGTGAAATAATAAGAAAAAGGCTACATACTTTAAAATATGTGTAGCCTTCTCCTTGCGCTTGGCATGATATAAACTTTAAATCCTAAACCTACTACTTGTCATGTGGTGACCCTTATTTTATTCTATAAATTTTATTAACCTCGTCATACTTGCTAAACCATTATATCCGCAGTTTTTAAGCATTCCTCCACTTTTACCTAAAACTAAAAAATCAGTTTTATTAAGAGAATTACTAAGATATCTTAGAACTTTACTTTGTAAGTCATGATTGAAATAAATAAGCACATTCCTACAAAGTGTTAAGTGAAACTCATTAATCTTAGCATTCTAAACTTGTACTTATTCTATAAGATATGGTATATTATTCATATCAATGTTAATATTTCAAATCTTTAAAATTTAATGATAGTTCGTAGAGAAAGGCAGGTTATAAAAATGAATACATTCAATGGACTTGAAATGATTAAAATTGCTATTTTAATGGAAGAGGAAGGTATAAACTTCTATACAAATGGTGCCAAATACACAACTGGGGATTTAAAGGACTTTTTATTAACTGCTGCTGGTCAAGAATTTATTCATAAGGATAAATTCACAAAATTGTATAATGATTTATCTAACAATAAAGGAACTGACTACGATTATTTATTTGATATAGAGGTAACTGCTTATTTAAAATTACTAATAGAAAATCAAGTTTTTAATAAAAAAGAGCAGCCTGAAGATGCATTTAAAGATTTAAAATCTGCATTAGGATATGCTATAAAGTCTGAAAAACTTACAGTTGAAGTTTACACTAAAATGTATTCAGGAATTAACAATACTGAAGTTAAAACAGTGCTAGCTACTTTAATAGAAGAAGAAAAATCTCATGTGGATTATTTTGAAAAATTATTTAATGAACTGTAATAAAGGAATGGGGTACACCCCATTCCTTTTATTTTTCTTACCTTAAGAATTTATCTATAGCTGCAGCAGCTTTTTTTTACTACGTGTCCATCAAATTCTGGACCATCTATCATTATTGGATTTAAACTTACTATAGTGTGTATTCCATATTCTTTTGTAAGTTTAGCCACAAACCTCATCATATTTCTTGCCTTCATTGTCTATAAGTTCCTTGTTCTACATTAACTTCTATGTTCTTATGCTTTAGAAATCAACCTCTTCTCCTGTAAATGCACATTCAAATACTTTCTTCATTTCCTCTACAGTTATCGCTCTTGGGTTTGAACCTGTACATGCATCTTGAATTGCATTCTCTGATATAAAGTCGACATTAGCTTTGAAATCATCCTCAGTAATACCGTATTCTTTTAATGTTAGAGGAATATCCATCTTTTTGTTCATTTCTTGAATCATAGCTATTAATGAACTTACTAATTCATCTTCAGTATTACCAGCTAGCCCTAAAGTTCTAGCTATTGTGGCATATCTATCTCCACAAGCTTTCTTGTTAAATCCAATTACATATGGAAGATATATTGCATTTGCACATCCATGTGGAATATGGAATACCGCACCAGTCTTATGCGCCATACTATGCGTAATTCCAAGTAATGCATTTGAGAATGCCATTCCTGCCAAACACTGAGCAATATGCATTTCATCTCTAGCTGTCTTATCTCCATTATAGGACTTAATCAATTGTTCTTTTACCATAACTATTGCTTGCATTGCAAGAGGATCTGAAAAATATGATCTTGCGCTTGCAACATAAGCTTCTATAGCGTGAGTTAATGCATCCATTCCTGTGTGAGCAGTTAGCTTAGCTGGCATTGTTTGAGCTAGTGCTGGGTCTATTATAGCTACATCTGGAGTTAAGTTAAAGTCAGCTAAAGGATACTTTATCTTTGCCTTATAATCAGTTATTACTGAGAAAGCTGTAACTTCTGTAGCAGTTCCGCTTGTAGAAGGTATAGCTACGAATCTAGCTTTTTGTCTTAGTTCTGGTAATCCGAAAGGAACTACTGCCTGTTCGAAAGTGAACTCTGGGTATTCATAGAATATCCACATTGCTTTAGCAGCATCTATTGGTGAACCTCCTCCTATTGAAACTATCCAATCAGGTTCAAACTCTCTCATCACTTTTGCACCATTCATAACAGTTTCAACTGATGGATCTGGCTCTACGCCTTCTATTAATCTAACTTCCATACCAGCCTCTCTTAAGTAGTTTTCTACTTTATCAAGGAAGCCAAACCTCCTCATCGAACCTCCGCCAACAACGACTACAGCCTTTTTACCTTTTAATTCTTTTAATACCTCTAAAGTGTTTTCTCCAAAATAAATATCTCTTGGTAATGTAAATCTTGCCATTTTTATTCCCCCTAATATTATAATAACTTTGTTAGACAACTACTTATATAGCAAGAGTTATGCCGAAGATAGAATTACTATTTTCCGTGTTAAATAAGTAACAAAATCTCAAATTGAGATGACTATATGTCTCAACTTGAGATTTATTGATTATTTTTTCACAATGTGAGATACATTATTTTACAATTCACTTTATTCCATATTTCTTTACTTTTCTATATATTGTAGCCCTGCTTATGTTAAGAACTTGAGCCGCCTTCAGCAGATCTCCTCCATTTTGATAGATAGCTTTTTTTATACTATTTATCTCTAATTCTTCTATAGTTAAAACTCTTTCCTCCTTTTTATCTCTTGTATCTACACCTTTTCTGTTAACTATATAACCGTGCAAGTATTCCTCTGTTATATTATTGCCCTCACATAAATAGTAAGAACGTTCAACTACATTTCTTAATTCTCTTACATTTCCATGCCAATCATGGTTTTTAATAGCATCTATATAACCTTCATCTAAAGTCTTTAAGCCATTTAAATTCTCAGAATTTAGCTTGTGAACAAAATAGCTTGCTAAAGCTTCTATATCTTCTCTTCTTTCTTTTAAAGATATTGTTTTTATACTCATTACATTAAGTCTATAATATAGGTCTTCTCTAAAATTTTTATTCTCTATTTCCTCTAAAAGATTTCTATTAGTAGCTGTGATAACCCTAACATTAAGTGACTTTTCATAAGTTCCACCAACTCTAGTTATTTTATTGTTATCTAAAACTCTTAAAAGCTTAGATTGCATATCTAAAGGCATCTCTCCAATTTCATCTAAAAATATAGTCCCACCATTAGCAAGTTCGAACTTACCAGGATGCCCTTCTTTTGATGCTCCAGTAAAAGCTCCCTTTTCATATCCAAAAAGTTCACTTTCAATAAGCTCCTTTGGAAGCGATGCACAATTCACTGCCACAAAAGGACCGCTTCCTCTATTGCTATAATTATGTATAGATTGAGCAAATAACTCTTTACCAGTGCCACTAGGCCCCTCAATTAGAACATTACAGCTAGTTAAAGCTGCTTTTTTTGCAAATTCTATAGTCTGTTTCATTCTTTCACTTTTAGTAACTATATTTTCAAATTTATATGTAGCATTAAATCCAGCCATTGTATTTACTACTTTATGAACAAAACTCTCATCCTTAAAAGTTATTACTGTTCCGTGTAGTTTATCATTTATAATAATCGGAAAAGCATTCAGACTACATCTTATTCTTTTATTCTTTATAAAGAAGATGGAATCAGAACTATTATAATTCTCCTCTTCACTTAATTTTTTCTTAATAAAATCAATATCTCTAAGAAAGTCCTTAATATTAACATTTAATATTTGTGTTTCAGAAATATCAAGCATTTTCGTTGCTATTTTATTAATTCTTTTAACTTTCAAATCCTCACCCACTAAAATCATACCTTCCGACATAGAAGCAAAAATTATATTTAAGAGCTTATTAGATTTAATTAAGGCTAATTGCTTTTCTATTGAATATGCTCCTGAAACTACAATTCCAGTAGTATGGGAACTTGCTTTCGAGTAATTTCCAGACATATTTATACAACCTATAATTTCTCCTTCCTCATTATGAATTACAGCAGCTGAACAAGTAAGACAGTGATTTTTTGAATAGTAATGCTCTGCTCCAATTATTTGAACAGGGTTGTCTAAATAAATTGCAGTACCTATAGCATTAGTTCCTACTGATTCCTCAGTCCAAAATGCTCCTATCTCGAAATTCAGCTCTTCAACCTTCATCATTTCAGCATCGCCTAATATATCAATAATGCACCCATCTTTATCTGTAAGTATTATAACAAATCCAGAACCAGAAACTATACTATAAAGATTCTCCATTATTGGGTGAGCAATTAAAATAAGCTCTTCATTTTCTTTAAGTTTTAAGTTTAATTCTTCTTTTGAGGCCTTTTTTATTTCTGTTCTTAGGTAGTTAACTCCATGATTTTTGGATCTTGTCCAAGAGTCTTTTATTATAGGATTTAATTCCTCGTTAAGTTCATTACCTTTAATAAAATCTAACCAATTTTTCTTTATACCCTGCGTAATTTTAAACATATAACCACCTCAACTCGTAGTATCTTACCTTACCCAATGACTATCCTCTCTAATACTTTCTCTTTCCTAAGGAGCAAGTAAAGAGCGGCTATATACCTTGATAATTATTTCTCCTAAAGGATAACGATTTATAAGTGTCAAAGACACTAAGAAATCTGATTATTACACAATAAAATAAAGTTCAATGAAACAGAGATATTTTAGAACGCTCCCTAATATTTCATTGAACTAATTTTGCTTTTTAATATTTCACTACTCTTGTTAATATTCGATATGTCGTCATGTTCCAACTATTAAAGAGTAATTACTTAAGAGCGAGATTTGAAATAAAATATACTCTTTTGCGTCATTATATCATACTTTAGGATTAAATGTAATAAAAACAAAGTGATATTGTTAATCACAATTAAAAGGAGTAGTTATATAGGATAACTACTCCTTTTAACATTAAGCTCGTTTTTTACATCTTCAATATTTAGTATCACATCATTCGAAATAATTTTTATTTAATCCAGTTGCATATTACCCCTACAACTTAACCAATTAGCTGTTTAGTAGCTTTCTTTTTACTTAATCCAGTTCCATACCAAGTAGCAAGTAAGGCCACTATCCATATAACTCCAACTATAGCTGGAATTCTTGTATCTTCACCCATGAGCATGGAAACAAATACGCCAATTAGGAATATCATAGTTATGATGCCTGAAGCTGGATAAAGTACTGTTTTGAACTTCAAATCCTCAACCTGCTTAGGTGTAAGACTCTTTCTGAATTTAATCTGAGTGTAAACAATCATGAACCAAGCAAATATTCCTGCAAATGTTCCTACGCTTGTAACATAAGTGAAGGCTTTACCAGGAGCAACATAGTTTAATATAACTCCGATTAACATAAATCCTACTGAAGTAAGTATTCCGTTCTTAGGAACGTTAGTTTTGCTAAGCTTTCCGAATGCCTTAGGCGCTTGTCCTTGTAGGGAAAGGTTATAAACCATACGGCCAGTTGTGAATATTCCTGAGTTACATGATGATAACGCTGCTGTCAATACAACGAAGTTTATAATACCAGCTGCTGCACCTATGCCTAGTTTAGCGAATGTAAGAACAAATGGACTTCCTGTTGTTCCTATGCTGTTCCATGCATAAAGTGACATTATTACAAACAATGCACCTATGTAGAATATCATTATTCTCATGAAAACACTGTTTATAGCTTTTGGTATTACTTTTTCAGGATTTTTTGCTTCTCCAGCTGTAACACCGATAAGCTCAACTCCTACGAAAGCAAAGGAAACCATAGTCAATGTTGATATAGGACCCATTATTCCTTTAGGGAAGAATCCGCCGTGAGCAGTCAAGTTTGAAATACCAATTGGTACTCCGTGATTTCCCAAACCAAATGTTATCATAGCTAAACCAATTATTATCATAGCAATTATTGTAACAACTTTTATAAGTGCAAACCAGAATTCGATTTCTCCGAATGCCGATGCTGCAGTTAAGTTTACCAAAGTAAGTATACAAACGGCAACCAGTGCTGATACCCACTGTGGTATGCTTGGAAACCAGAAGTTGATGTAAATACCTACTGCTGTAACTTCTGCCATACAAGTTACAACCCACATTATCCAGTAGGTCCAACCTGTTAGGTATCCTGCAAGAGGACTTACATAATCGTTTGCATATGCACTGAAAGAACCTGCAACGGGATGTTCAACTGCCATTTCACCAAGGGCACGCATGATAAAAAATATAATTATTCCTGCAATCGCATAGGTCATTAATATAGCTGGACCTGCAGCCTTGATAGCTGTGGCTGATCCCAAGAACAAACCAACTCCAATAGCTCCCCCTATTGCCATCATATTAATGTGTCTTTCTTCAAGACCACGTTCTAGGCCTTCGCCTGTTTGAGATTGAACTTCTTTACTCATTTTAATACCTCCTTTATTTCTTTTGTAACACTCTCTGTAGTATGTCCATGAAGTATGTCAATTATGCTACCAGTAGGTTAATTATAAATAACTGTTAGATAATTATGTCCGTTAAGTACAGCTATATTATCTATCCCAAGATATGTAGGTAAACTTTTTCCCTACTATAAATAGCTTAGTTATTATGATTGTTAAATATAGCTTAAATTTTATTATGACTCAAATTTGTAAGATTAGGCGCATTAGGTAGAAACCTCCTGTATACCTCCTTTGGCTATTTGTTGTGCAAGATAAATACTAAAGGGATACCAGATTTTTTCTATCGTTTTGTTGTGGTTTCACCAATGTAAATAACGATATATTTATTGAACCACAAAATTTACAAATGAACTTTTTATTTCATTAAGTTGCATTTTTAAAAACATTAAGAATTTATGAATTTATTATACTATTTTTTTGAAGCTTGTACAATCGTTTTTTAACTTGAAATAAGCTGTTAATGATACAAAAACTTCAAATTTTATAAATTTTCTCAACAATACTATTAATTTTATTAATTTGTTAATTATATATCTATTTTATATTCAAATAATCGAATTCACCCTATATTTAGACATATATTCACAATAGAATAATACTAATAAGGCTCATTACTAAGATTAATCCTAATAATGAACCTTATTAATATTTAAAATTAGATAACATGTAGCTTTATTCCATTACTTCTATTCATAGGTTACTTTTTTATTCTGATCGCAAATAATTTTAACAACTTTGCCGTCTAAGCTAGTATAGAGCACCACTTTATGCCTCCATAGGTCCACAATATGCTTAACAGTCTCAACAGCGTATTGCATAAGAAGTTCCCTACCATCAAAAACATGTTCCAAAGTCATTGTTCTATCTAGTTGTGACATATCTACAACTCTTATATTAGGGATAGAATTCATACCACAACTTCCGCTTAAGGTATTTCTAATCTCTCTCCACCCCTCCTCATCAGAAATCTCATCAACTACATAGTTTTTATCTTTCTTAGCATACTGAAATAAATTGATTTTTTCACAGAGTTCTTGAGTAATATACCTTCTTAGAAAAGACTCATCCCTTTCTAGATATCTTACTTCAAATATCTTTTCTATTCCATGTTTCTCAACTAGATCCTTGTAAATCTCAAAGCCTAAGAAATATGGATTTATACTTCCTTGAAGAGGAACAATTACATCATTATGCCTCTTTATAAATTCTAAGTATAGTTTTTGTGGTAAATCCAAAGATTTTAAAATATTATAATGCCAATAGCTAGCCCAACCTTCATTCATAATTTTAGTTTCTATTTGAGGAATAAAATATTTTGTCTCATCTCTAACTATTTCAATAACATTTTTCTGCCATTCATCAAGATCTCCGTATTTGGATATAAAGCCCAGTATATCCTCCACTGGTTCCTGAGGAATCTTTGATACATCTGGTGCTTTTGGTTTCACTCTAGGAACTATTGGACTATTATAATTTTCTGTATTCTTGTAGTCTTCCATCTTTTTCTTTCTTACTTCTTCATCACTTAGGTAAGTTACTCCAATAGTCCTATTAGTTTGAAACTTTAATGCATGGGCTGCATTCAGCATCTTTTCTACTTCTTCATAACCTATACTTGGATCATTTATATAAGACCTTATAATATCTGCATGGTTTTTAAACATTTCTACAGTATATTTTGCATCAGTAGCTTGCCTGAACAATCTATTATTCTTAAAAAAGTCATTATGCCCATATACATGGGCTATAGTTAATATTTGAAGTAACAAAGTATTATCTTTCATTAAATAAGCAATACATGGATCTGAATTTATTACCATTTCATATGGCAATCCTGTAAGATTATAATTATAGAGAGTTCTTAGCTTTTCATAAGACTTACCAAAGCTCCAATGAGGATACATGGAGGGCATACCTACATAAACTTCATAAGCAAGCATATCATTATAGTTTATAATCTCAAAATCTTGAGGATAGTAGTCAAGCCCCATCTCTTTCGCTTTCTCTTCTATAATATCATTCCAATATTCTAAATCCGAAATTGTGTACTCCAAAGCCTCACCCCCCTCAGCTACTCAAGATCATTTTTTATATCAACCGTAAGCATATCTCTAAGTGCATCCCACATATCTTCCTTCTTCTTCATTGCAACAGGAACAAAGTTATCTCTTTTAACCTCAGCTGCATATCTCTTTTTTATAGCACTAGTATAACCATATGCCATAATTTCTGCATATCCAAATAGATTGCATACATCACAGAGTTTATTAGCTGCCTTTACAGCTCTATCATTATCTTCACTCCAATTGTCACCATCACTTACGTGGAAAGCATATATATTCCATATATCTGGATTAAATTTTTCACTTATAATTTCCAATGCTTTATCATATCCACTAGATATATAAGTTCCTCCAGACTCCACTTTGTGGAAAAACTCCTGCTCTGTAACAACCTTAGCAGTAGTAGAATGAGCTATAAAAACTACCTCTACACTGCTATATTTCATTTTAACGAACTGATAAAGCATAAAAAAGAAGGATCTTGCTAAATACTTTTTATTTTGATCCATAGATGCAGAGGTATCCATAATACACATAATTACTGCATTATATTCCCTCTTTTTAGTAGGCTTTACTCTATAATATCTTAAATCATCATCCTTAAAAGGAAATCTACCTACAAGCTCATCTCCGTCAAGTTCATATTGTTCTAATAAATCTTCATTTAATCCAGCATCATTTGAGCCCTCTCTAAGCGCCTTTTTCATTCCCTGTTTTCTTTTAAGCTTCTCAACTACTGTCTTTTTCTTTGCCAGTCTAGGAGGTATACCCTTTTTCTGATAACCACATTTCTTTTTTGACCCCTCAGATAGTATTTCTGAAAACCTCTTTTTTGTTAAATTTGGTAAATCTAGATCCTGAAAGATATACTCCATAATATCTTCAATTGTTATCTCAGTTTCATAGATGTCGTCTCCCTCTTCATTGCCAGCCCCTTTGTTTCCTTTACCCTTAGCATCTTTTTCTGTACCTACTACATCTCCCCTTTTTTCTGTTCCGTCTCCGCTTCCAACACCAGGGACATTTTTTCCATATACAAATTGATATTCCTTTAATCCTCTAATTGGAATCTTAATTTTCTTATTTTTGGTCTGTCCAATTATACTTTCCTCTGATAAAATATCCACCAAATTTTTCTTTATAGAATCCTCTACAAGTTCTTTATGTCTCCTTCTGTCTTCTGCCGCTCTATCATGTCCTATTGGATTAAACTCCCTGAATACTGCCATAGTATCAATCCTTCCATAGATTATTAGCAGCATACTTCAAGATTACATTACAGCAATGGTCACAGTATCCATTTCTCTTCATTTCCTCTACCATTGAACTGTACTTTTTATCTTGCTCCTTATCTCTAACCTTAGATTTAGTAACTATTCGCGACATTTCTCTCACAGAAGAAGTTATTTTCTTTTCTATTGCTTCTTTAAGTGGCTCATAAGATGTATAATCTATTGCTCCACCTTTTCTTATTAGATAGAACATATATGAAGTTACATCTGATCTAAATCCCTTAGCAGATCCTTCTGATATTCCTATTTGCTCCTCTATTGAACGCATGAATTTTTCATCTGGGTCAAGCTGTTCACCTGTAGATCTATCTTTGATTTTTGATTTATTTACATATGCTTCTGCATGGTCCAAATAATTATTGAATAAACTATCAGCCTGCTCTTTAAAGCTTTGAATAAACGCCTTTGTTATTTCCTTTTCAAGAACCTTATTGTATTCTTTTCTCATTGTATCTTGAATAAACCCAAGATATTTCTTTCTTATATCATCAGCTACATCCAAGTCTTTTACTGATTTTATAATACTTTCCATAACACTAAGTGGATTTATACAATTATAATCGGAATTTGAAAGAGCGTTATCTATTGCTTTAATTATAAATCTTGTAGAAATACCATCCATACCCTCTCTAAGCCCAGCCTCTTCTTTTAACTCTGTAAGATCTACTCTCTTAGTAGTTCCTTTTTCAACTATTTCCTCTCCATTATAAATCTTAAGCTTAGTTAAAAGATCCACTTTATTAGATGGCATTAATCTAGTGAGTATAGCAAACATAGATGCTATTTCAATAGTATGAGGCGCAATATGAGGTTTAAAGTTACTCTTGTTTAAGATTTTTTCATATATCTTAGTTTCTTCATTGAGCTCCATGCAATAAGGTACTTCAACCTTAACAATTCTATCTAGTATCGCTTCATTAGTATGATCTGATTTGAATTTATTCCATTCAGCCTCATTTGAATGAGCAACAATAACTCCATCAAAGTATATCATTGAACCTTTTCCTGGAGATGGTATAGATTTCTCCTGAGTAGCAGTTATTACAGTATGAAGATACTCAACATCATTTTTGAATACTTCTATAAATTCAACTAGACCTCTATTTCCTACATCAAAAGCTCCATTTAATGAGAATATACGCGGATCGTCTTCCGCATATAAATCCATTTTGGATATATCAACAGAACCTACGAGAACTGATGTATCCTGGTTGTTAGGATCAACTGGCGGAACTACTCCTATCCCTTTTCTTGATCTTATTGAAAAACCTGTTTTAACAACTGGAAACCTTTCATATTCTCCTTCGAATTCTTCTTTTAACCTATGCCTACATACCGGGCACAAATCTCCCTCGATTTTTACTCCTAGTGTTTCTTCGAATTGTTTTCTGAGATGTTTTGGAACTAAGTGAAGTGGTTCTTCTCTCATAGGGCAGCCTTTCAATCCATATATAGGCTCTGCTGATTCTAAGGCTTTTTTAAGCGACTCAACTAGAGAAGATTTTCCTGATCCTACTGGACCTACTAAATAAAGAACTTGCCTTGATTCTTCACCCTGCATTGCAGCTGAATAGAAGTAGTTAACTAATTTCATTAAGGTTTTTTCTATTCCAAAGAAATCATTCTTAAAAAAGTTATAGCTCTTAATTGTCTCATTACCATATATTTTTCTTATCCTTAAGTTTTCTTCTGGCTTTAGAATTTCTAAACCTTGTTCTGTTAGTATATTATACATTCTTTTATGGGAAAGTTTTGCTACATCTGGATTTTCTTTAACTATTTGAAGGTAATCTAGAAAAGTTCCTTCAAAGTTGTCTTTTATCCTACTTTCTCTATCCTTCTCAATTAACTTTTTAAAATCCATTCTCCAACCTCCATTTAAAGTGATACAAAAGAAAAGAACTGTTTTATTGATATATCTTGAAGGATACATCTTTGTAGTATTTATATTAGCTTTTTTGTAATTTTAGAACAGAGGAAATTTAGTGGACAAGTAAAATGTCACACTGTAGGTAAAATAATTTTGATATATTGGGAGATTTTTTAAATCTTTGTGAAGATGATTTAACTTTAAAAAGAAAAAGAACTAGATTAATTAAAATGCTAGTTCTTTTAATATAATATGAGTAAAAAAGATACAGTTGTATTATTGACGAATTTTTAAGGTATTATACTGCTTTATGCATACATTTCTCTTAATGTAATTTATTAAGATTACAGTTCAAGGATGCTTTTTCTGCACTGTCAATTGTGAGCTGTCCACTAACTTAAATCTCAACAACTCTTCCAATTCCTTTTTCTAAGGCCTTTTTATAAATCCGACTAGCCGTTACAACATCCTGCACCGCTATTCCTACAGTTTTGAATAAGGTAATCTGTCCCTCGTCTTCTCTCCCCTTTACTTTTCCTATGATAACTTCTCCCAGTTCTGCATTTATTCTATTTTCATCTATGATTCCTTTCTCCATAGGCTGCAGGAAATCTCCTGCCTCGGAAAGTACTGCATCTCTTGAATCTACAAATACTTTATCTGCAGATTTTACTATGTACTCATCTAACTCCTGCATCTCTCTTGTATAAGAGCCTACTCCATTTATATGTGTACCTTTTTTGACTAAATTACCAGGAAATACTGGTTTTTTTGAAGTAGTAACTGCAGTAATTATATCTGCATCCTGAATTGCTTCTTCTGGACTATTAACAGCAACTATCTCTGCTCCATATTCGCTTAATTCATTTCCTGCTATTTCTACAAACTTTTTAGCCTCATCGCCTAAGGCGTAAACATTTACACGCTGTAATTTTCTAACAGTAAGCATAGCTTCCAATTGGCATAACGCCTGACCTCCAGCTCCGAAAATGGCTCCTATTTTTGCATCTTTTAGAGCCAATACATCTGTAGCCGCTCCTGAGGCTGCCCCAGTTCTAAGCTGAGTTACATAAGTACCGTCCATAATACAGCAAACTTGGCCTGTAGTCCCATCTAACAATATAACCTGAGCTGGTACCGAAGGTATTCCTTTCTCTGCATTCTTAGGGAACACAGACACTATTTTAATTCCTATTGCATCTAAATCTGGAACGTATCCAGGCATAAACAAACTTTGTCCTTGGTGCTTAGGTACATTAATATTAACCCTTAAAGGTACTACGCTTTTCCCTTTTGAATAGACTGCAAATGCCTCTTTTACAGAATCAACAGCATCTTTCATATTAAATACACTTCTAATGTCTTGCTTAGATAAAATCAACATAATATTTACCTCCATTCAAACTTTACATTTTAGACATAGCTAATTAGTAAGTAGTAAAATATGTTACCATTAGCAATATTATAACATATATCTATTTAAGGATATATAAAGTAGCAAAGGCTGTAATTTAACTTATATTAAATATAAATTAAATTACAGCCTTTACTATATATTATCTATTATCTATTTTCTCAGGATACATATCGTGGTAGAACATCCTTTTTTCAGCAACTTCTTTCCACTTCGTTTCTTCTTTTCCGTAATTACAGTATGGATCTATAGAAATGCCTCCCCTTGGAGTAAACTTTCCCCACACTTCTATATATTTGGGTTCTAAAAGCTTTATTAAATCCTTCATAATTATATTCATGCAATCTTCATGAAAATCACCATGATTTCTAAAGCTTAGTAAGTATAATTTCAGGGATTTACTTTCTACCATAAGCTTATCTGGTACATATGATATATAAATAGTTGCAAAGTCTGGCTGACCAGTTTTAGGACATAAACTTGTAAATTCAGGACAATTGAATTTTACAAAGTAATCATTCTCCTGATGTTTATTTACAAACTTCTCCAAAACCGACGGATTATAATCGTAATTGTATTTTGTCCCTTGATTCCCAAGGAGACTTACTCCTTCTAATTCTTTTTCAGTTCTTCCACTCATTTTTATTCCTCCTAGTTTCTTAAGATGATAGCTTTATAATTGCTATTTTAATTTATTCCTTAGTTGTTTCACCAAAATCACTCCTACTATTCTTAGAAATAACTGTCCAATACAAAGACTTGTTGCAAGAACTTTATACGGAACATGAATTAAATAAGATAACCACATAGGTATAAGTAATCCCTGTAAACACTCACTATATATTCTAATATGACTGCGCCTGATAAATAAATACAAAATAAAAAGGGCATACCTGCCCTATTGAATACAAAAATAGCTTAAATTAAATAAACAGCTACACCCAATAGTTTTATTTATAGACAGGATGGTTCCGAACTGTCTTATTAAATTTTACGATTTATGATAACACACAAAAATTAAAAATGCAAATAGTAATTTTATATCTACACTTTACAATTTTGATTATATTAAAATAAATTTTCTACTTATTTAAATATCATAAATATCAGAGAATTCTATGTTAATTCTCTCAACTTTATTTTCATATAGCGAATATTCTCTTCCACCATTTTCTTCGACTAATCTTACTGGTAGACTTATTATAAATTCGCTACCCTCACCATACTTGCTCTTAACACTTATTGTTCCATTGTGCATATTTACAAGTGATTTTACAAGTGATAAACCTATTCCACTACCTTCGTGATTTCTCGATAGAGTTTTATCTACCTGACCAAATCGTTGAAATATTAGTTGTAATTTATCATTTGGAATTCCTATTCCTGTATCTTTCACAGAAATAATCACATTTTCACCACAATCATTAATATTTACTGCTATTTGTCCACCTTTTGAAGTAAACTTTATTGAATTTGATAATAGGTTTAATATAATTCTTTCAATTTTATCATCATCAAAAGCCATTATTTTTTCCTCAGTATCAGTATCAAATATAAGTCCTATACCTCTATACTCTATATAATCCACGACAGATAACGTAATATTTTCAACGATACTTACAATGTTACGATTTTCCATATTCGGCTTCAAATACCCTGAATCAAATTTTGACAAATCTATTAAATTATTTACCAATCTTAATAATCTGTAGGAATTCTGCTTCATTGATTTTAAATATTTACTAAGCTTATTAGCAAACGAACTAGGTAAATTCGAATTTTCCGTTGATTCTAAAACTTGAATAGCAGCAAAGATAACATTTAAAGGTGTTTTAAGTTCATGAGAAATATTAGAGAAGAATTCCGCTATACGTTTATTAAATTCTCTCGCTTCATAAAGACTTTTCTCACTCTCTTTCATCTTATTCTCCAGTCTTACAATCTGTTTCCGTGAACTTATATCTCTAAGCATAGTCATAACCGCATGCTTACCCTCATATAGTAGAAAACTACTAGATAACTCTACATCCAGTTCTCTTCCACTTAATCTAATAATTCTTGACTCCACGAAAGATTCCCTGCTTTCCTCTAAATACATGTAATCAATCTGCTTACTCATAACTGACTCTTGATCTTTAGGAATAAATTTCGCTATTTCCATTCCTAGTAAGTCGTCTGATTTATTCACACCAAAAACATTTGCCGCCTCTTCATTAGCAAAGATAAATTTACCCTCACAATGTACAATAATTGCACTTTTAGTCTTACTTAAGATAATTTGATTCATTATATTAAGTTTACGATTTTGTTTTATAAGTAGTAATTCACGTTCTATTGCATCAACTACAGTTGTTAATGTTGTTAGGAAAAATGGATTATGAAGAATCACTCCGGTCATGAGGCATATACTTCCCAAAAGATTGTTATCATCTCTATAATGAAATGGAACTCCATAGCAAGCACAATTGTGTAAAAACGTATGGAAATGGTTATCTCCTATTAGTTGCACTGGATGATTTTGTTTCAGCGCTAAACTAATAACATTTGTCCCCATAGTATCTTGAGTAAATTGAATACCTGATCTAATATTTAATTGAGCTATCATAGATTTCATATTTTCATCCCCAATAACCTCTAAGCAATAACCGTTTTCATCTGATACAAGCATCAACATTGGGGTACCTTCTAATGAATTTATTATCTTTTTACCGAAAAACTTTACAACATCTAAAATTTCTTTATATATTTCTCTTTTTTCGGCTAATTCTAATTCTGACATAATATTTTTGGGTGTAATAGAGTCATTAGGACTCATGCCTAATTCCGCACATTTTTTTTTAGACTCTATAATATAGCTTGCTTCATCTTTTTGTTGCCACATAACTTACATCCCCCTAAGAAACAAAAGTAATTAAACCCAAATAAATTTAGTATACAACTTACCAGTATGATATAGTACTACATTCAACAAATATCACATCTTAAATTTACATTAGCTTTTATTCGAACTAGCTTCTTTACACTAACCTATTCATACTAACTGCGTAACTTTGCACGTTTTTATATCAACCTTGTAATAATGAAAATTGTAGCATACCTTTCTTTATCATACAACATGTATCAAGATGAACCTCTTATTAAAAATGTTATCTTCTTTATTCTAACTCATAATTTTCCCACTAAAAAAGCTCTCGATTTCTCAAGAGCTTTTTATCTTTTGTATAATAAGGTTTTACTTAAAATACTGAACCCCAGCTTCAAATATCCTTTGGTCTTTATCACCAGGAATATTTTTAAGTACATTATCTCCAATTCTCTCTGAATGAGCCATTTTTCCAAGTACTTTTCCATCTGGACTTGTTATTCCTTCAACTGCATAAATGGATCCATTAGGATTAAATCTTATATCATCAGTTGGATTCCCATTGAAGTCCACATATTGCGTAGCAATTTGTCTACCTTCTATAAGCCTTTTTAAAACATCATCATTTGCAATAAATCGTCCTTCACCATGTGATACAGCTACCGTATGAATATCTCCAACCTTGACATTATTAAACCAAGGCGAAAGATTCGATACAACCTTAGTGTTTACTACAGAAGAAACGTGTCTTCCTATTTGATTATAGGTAAGGGTTGGGCACTCTTCATCTATATCTCTTATTTCTCCAAAAGGGACTAACCCTAGCTTGATAAGTGCCTGAAAGCCGTTGCATATACCGAGCATTAATCCGTCTCTATTCTTTAAAAGTTCCATAACAGCTTCCTTTACCTTTGGATTCCTTAATACAGTAGCTATAAACTTACCTGATCCATCTGGCTCATCTCCTGCACTAAACCCTCCGGGTAACATTATTATTTGCGATGAACTTATTTCTTTAACCATATGATCTATAGAATCTTCTATATGCTTTCCAGTTAAATTCTTTAAAACCATAACCTCTACCTCTGCCCCAGCTTTTAAAAAGGCTCTTTCCGAATCGTACTCACAATTTGTACCTGGAAAAACTGGTATAAACACCTTTGGTTTAGCCAATTTAATTATCGGAGAAGTAAGTTTCTCTCTACTACTAGTTGTAGGTGAATCTATACAGCTAATGTTATTATTCTCCTTTATATATAGGGCATCATCACTAATAGTCTTAATTTTAGTAGGAAAAACATTCTCCAAAGTATTCTCCCAAGTTTCAATCATATCATCAACACTTAATTCTACTCCATTTATCTCTATTGCGGCCTTGCTTTGAGTTTTTCCTAAGACTTTATATTCTACTCCACTCAACTTTTCTAAATCTACATTATTATCTACTTCAACAATTATGGAACCATATTGAGGCGCAAATAATTCCTGTTCACTTATGTGGTCTGTGAATTTCATTCCTATCTTATTTCCAAAACTCATTTTGCTTATCGTTTCACATATACCACCTCTTTTGATTGTAGCGGCCGATAAAATTTCTCCATTATTAACCATAGAAGTTATTGCGGCAAAGTTTTTCTTTAGAACGTCAAAGTTAGGCAACTCATATTCGTCTCTTATTACTGGAATGATTATGATTTTACTATCTTGTTTTTTAAATTCAGGTGAAATCACCTTATCTACATTAACTACGTTAACCGCAAATGAAACTAGAGTTGGAGGCACATTCATATCTTTAAAACTTCCACTCATACTGTCTTTTCCTCCAATTGCTGCAATCCCAAGTTCCTTTTGCGTATGCAATGCACCTAATAATGCTGAAAAAGGTTTTCCCCATCTTGAAGAGTCTTTTCCTAATTTTTCAAAATATTCTTGAAAAGTTAACCTTACCTTACTAGCATCTCCACCACAGGCAACAACTTTTGCTACTGACTCTATTACAGCATAGACTGCTCCGTGGAACGGACTCCATTTTGCTATATCTGGATTATACCCATAAGTCATTATAGTTCCAGTTTTTGTTTCCCCATTAAGAACTGGAAGCTTGGCTACCATTCCTTCTGCTGGTGTTAACTGATATTTTCCTCCAAACGGCATAAGCACAGTCCCTGTTCCAATTGTACTATCAAATCTTTCTACAAGCCCTTTTTGGCTGCACACATTTAAGTCCTTTAAGGTATACTTCCACTTTTCTTTAAGATTTTCTAATGCTGCAGTGTTCTCATTTATTGCATTAAATTCAAAATAACTCTTATTTTCTTCTGGAGCCTTAACTATTATGTCTGCTTTTCCACGTACCCCATTTGTATCTAAAAAATCTCTGCTTAAATCTACAATATCAGTTTCTCTCCACTTCATTTTTAGTCTTCTATTCTCTGTTACTACTGCCACAGTAGTAGCCTCAAGATTTTCTTCTTCCGCATATTTAATAAATTTTTCTTCGTCTTCTTCTGATACGACTACCGCCATACGCTCCTGTGATTCAGATATAGCGAGTTCTGTTCCATCTAATCCTTCATACTTTTTAGGCACTAAGTCTAAATTTATATCTAAGCTATCTGCAAGTTCTCCAATAGCAACAGACACTCCACCAGCACCAAAATCATTACATCTCTTTATTAAACTGCTTACTTTTTCTTTTCTAAAAAGTCTCTGTATTTTTCTCTCCACAACGGGATTTCCCTTTTGTACTTCCGCTCCACAATTTAAAATTGATGCTTCCGTATGCTTTTTAGAAGAACCTGTCGCTCCACCGCAACCATCTCTTCCAGTTCTTCCACCTACTAATATTACAACATCTCCTGCTATTGGTGTACTCCTTACAACATTTTTCATAGGTGCAGCTCCAATAACTGCGCCAATTTCCATTCTTTTTGCTACATAACCCTCATCATATATCTCTGTAACTTGTCCAGTAGCTAACCCAATCTGATTCCCATAAGAACTATATCCATGAGCTGCTTCAGTTGTTATTTTCTTTTGAGGAAGCTTTCCTTGAAGTGTGCTTTCAATACTAACTCTTGGATCTCCGCTACCAGTGACTCTCATTGCCTGATACACATAAGATCTTCCTGAAAGTGGATCCCTTATAGCACCTCCAAGACAAGTAGCGGCTCCACCAAAAGGTTCAATTTCAGTTGGATGGTTATGTGTTTCATTTTTAAACATAACAAGCCACTTCTCCAATTCGTTACCTACCTCAGCATCTACAACTATGCTACAAGCATTTATTTCTTCTGATTGATCCAAGTCAGCTAACTTACCGTTTTTTCTTAACTCTTTCATACCTATTGTAGCTATATCCATTAAAGTTATTGGTCTTTCTTTACCTGTATACAAATATTTCCTAGAATTTAAATATTCTTCATAAGCCATTCTAATAGGAATAGATAGATTTCCTTCCTCTATATGTATATTATCTAATTCTGTCATGAAAGTTGTGTGTCTGCAGTGATCTGACCAATAAGTATCTATTACTTTAACTTCTGTAATTGTTGGATTTCTTTTTTCTGTATTCCTAAAATATTCCTGGCAAAATTTTAAGTCCTCAAGACTCATAGCAAGTTGCCTATCTTCCATAAATATTTTTAGTTCTATATCATTCATTTCTGTGAATCCATTTAGAATTTCTATACCATTTGGTATTTCTGTTTTCAAATTCAAATTTTCTAAAATACCTAAAGAGGCTTCTCTTGAATCAACCTTATTTATACAATAATTCTTTATCTTATCGAACTGTTCTTCAGATATATCTCCTTTTATTATATATACCTTTGCTGATAAAATGTTTGGCTTTTCATTTTGGGTAAGTATTTGAATACATTGAGATGCAGAATCAGCTCTCTGATCATACTGACCTGGTAAATATTCTACTGCGAAAACTTTATCATTTTCTCCTTTTTCTATGTCCCTCTCATATACGTTGTCCACCGTGCTCTCCGAGAATATTGTATACTTAGATTTTTCATATTCCTCTTCACTTATATCGAATATATCGTACCTGTTAATTACTCTTATAGCTTCTAACTCTTTAATACTAAGACTTTCCTTTAAGTCTTTAAATATATTTTGAGATTCTACATCCATACCATATTTCTTCTCTACAAATAATCTTCTAACAATATTTTTCATGCGCCTTTCCCCTTTCTCTTACTATATACGAACATTATTATATATTTCATATTATTTATTCGCTTATATTATAACACATATCCATAATTTAAAAAATATCAAATGTAAATTTTTTTAAAGTTTATATTTTTTCTTCAAATAACGAACATTGCAATTAAATCCCACTATGATTTAATTGCAAATAAAAACAATATTAACCCTAAAAGTCACTCTATTTTCTAACACTTAGTGATTTTTAGTAATTAATATTGTTTTATATAAATTATTTAAATGTAATTTTAATTTTTACTCCTAGTAATCATCAAAACTTCCTTACTATTTTTCCCTAGACTAGCAACATTATTATAGAGGGGTTTATCTTTAACAACAGTTCCCCTTGTTATATGTCCAGTTATAGTTTTAATTTCAGCTTCTTCACCAACATCGCAATCACTTAAACAGTTCCCCCTAATGAAAATCTTAACAGGTAAATCTTTATAGGCATAAACTAACTGTTCAACCTCAATCCAACTACCCATTCTTATCATATATTCATCCCCACCTTTTATCTAGTCTTGTTTAAATACACTCCTTTAATTATATGATTAGTGCTTATGAAATATTAATAAACATACTAGATGTTTGAATGAGTATATTATCAGTGTTATCACTTAAACTTCTGTCTGTATAATTTTTGCCATATGTTTACTTGCTATCCAAGCATAAGTTTATTGGTTTCCTATTTATAAATAGGAAATCTTCCACATAGTTCACTTACTTCTTTTGCTACTTTCTCTAAATCCTTATCCCTATTTTCAATTACATAATTTATAAAATAGGCAATCTTCTTCATTTCCTCTTCCTTAAAACCTCTACTAGTTACAGCAGCCGTACCAAGCCTTATCCCGCTAGTAACGTTTGCTCCTAGTTTATCAAAAGGTATAGCATTCTTATTAGTAGTAATTTGAACTGAATCCAAAAGTTCTTCAGCTTCTTTTCCAGTTATATTCTTATTAGTTAAGTCTAATAAGATTAGATGATTATCTGTTCCCCCAGTTACTAACCTAAACCCACACCTTATTAACTCATCAGCTAAAACTTTACAATTTTTAACCACTTGATCAATGTAACCCTTATATTCATCTGTTAAAGCTTCCCCAAAGCACACAGCCTTAGCTGCAATAATGTGCATTAAAGGTCCCCCTTGTATTCCTGGGAAAATAGTCTTATCTAAATCCTTGCCATACTTTTCCTTGCAAAGAATTGCACCACCTCTTGGCCCACGTAAAGTTTTGTGAGTAGTAGTAGTAACAAAGTCAGCATATGGTACAGGAGATATATGCTTTTCCACAGCAACAAGCCCAGCGATATGCGCCATATCTACCATCATATACGCTCCAACCTCATCGCAAATATCTTTAATTTTTTTAAAGTCTATTTCCCTAGGATAAGCACTTGCACCTGATACTATCATCTTTGGTTTATGTTTTAAAGCTAAGTTTCTCATTTCATCATAGTCTATTAGTTCTGTTTTCTCATTTACTCCATAGGATATAAAATTATATAATTTTCCTGAAAAACTGACACCACTACCATGCGTTAAATGCCCACCATGAGCTAAGTTCATCCCTAAAACTGTGTCTCCCGGCTGAAGTACGGTCATATATACAGCCATATTTGCACTAGATCCAGAATGTGGTTGAACGTTAACGTACTCGGCTTTAAATAAATTTTTCATTCTCTCTCTCGCTAAGTTCTCTGCCATATCTACAACATCACATCCACCATAGTACCTTTTTCCAGGATAACCTTCTGCATATTTATTTGTCAAAAATGAACCCATAGCTTCCATTAC
Organism: Clostridium sp. CS1-1; assembly: GCF_056135525.1. Lineage (NCBI taxonomy): Bacteria > Bacillati > Bacillota > Clostridia > Eubacteriales > Clostridiaceae > Clostridium > Clostridium sp. CS1-1. The sequence continues at coordinate 3,764,965 of NZ_CM148680.1, forward strand.
AGCCTTACTTGTAAAGTTTTCTGAAGCAATTAGTTCTATACCATTTTCTTGTCTTAGTCTTTCCTTTTCAATAATCTCAAAAATATCTCTGTCAGTGGTCATTAAATTCTCAAAATTCATTATATCTACTCCTTTTTTCTAATATAAACTAAAACTTGAATTGAATAAATTAAGTCCTTAACTAATTAGTAGTTGAAAAAATGCAATAGACTGAACTCTTCCAAGCTACTTGGATAAAACTATTAAATATTCTTTAGCTTAAAAGAGTAAAATATACCTCAATTCTATTATAGAACTTTTTTACATATTATTCAATTAATACCACATAATTGTTTTATCTATTTAAATTACTAATGATATTGTACAGTTAGTTATGGCTATTAATACATAAAACTTATTAAACTCGTAACCATATGCAGTTAAAACTCTATCCTATTCTTCTTTCTCTTTATGTTAATTTTATGGTATAATACAGCGTGATTATACACGAAACATGATTTAACCTTATGTGTAGTTGGAGGTAGTATATGGATATAAATAGAGTTTTAAATATTGCTGTGTACGCTGGCAAAATAATATTAGAAAATGGAGGAGAAATTTATAGAGTTGAGGAGACAATTATAAGAATATGTGATGCTTATAGAATAAAAAACGTAGAACCTTTTGCTACACCTACAGCAATAATGGTATCAGCTGCTAATGAATATGGTCAGACTATCTCTCTTATAAAAAGAATAAAAAGAAGGGGTTTAAACTTAGAAAGAATATCCTTAGTAAATGATATATCTAGAAATATAAAAAATAGAGGTCTCACTTTGGAGTATATTGAAAGTGAGCTTTTCAAAGTTGAACAAACAGAGCCTTATAGTCCTAAACTAAACATCATTTTTGCTGGAATAGCTACTGCATTCTTCGCTTTGGTTTTTGGTGGTAATCTAAGAGATTTCGCGGTTTCGTTTGTTATCGGTTGTTTGATAAAATCAATCTCAACTTTACTTGGTTTGTTACAAGTGAATGATTTCTTTATAAATACATTATGTGGTGCTGTAGTTGCTTCTCTTGCCTTGTTTAGTGTTCATGTTAATATTGGTGCTCATGCAGATAAGATAATAATAGGTTCAATAATGATCCTTGTTCCGGGACTTGCCATAACCAATGCTATAAGAGATACCATAGCTGGAGACTTAATTGCTGGCATAACAAGAGCCGTTGAAGCTTTTTTAATTGCTATTGCAATTGCTGTAGGAACAGGTGTTATAATGAAATTATGGTTAATGTTAGGAGGGCAATAATTTATGATTTTAAATACTTTGTATACTTTTATTGCTACTTTTTGTTTTAGTATTTTAGCTAATATTAGGGGTAAAAACCTATTATTTGCATCTATAGGTGGTGGAGTTACATGGTTTATCTATCTATTAACCTCTACTTACTTTCATATACCTAATCTTTTTTCTTTTTTTATAGCATCTGTTTTTGCAGCTGCATATTCAGAAACTATGGCTCGAGTTCTAAGAGCTCCTGTAACAACCTTTGTTATTTCTGCAGTTATACCTCTAGTTCCCGGTGGCGGAATGTATTATACAATGTTTGAATCTGTTCAGGGTAACGTAAATTCCTCCTTAAATTTAGGGATTCAAACAATCTCAATTGCAGGAATAATAGCCGTAAGTGTTTTTCTAGTCTCTTCGATATCAAAGGCATTAGTCCTATTTAGGATAAAATTATTAGAAAAATATAAGGGCTTAAAGACTAAATAATCCCAAAGGCTCCAACTTTTTTTAATGTGTTTGTACAGAGAACATTGAAAAAAGTTGGGGCCTTTAAATTCCATTGCTTTACACTGGTCTAAGCCTTGGAGTTACGACCAACCATTAGGCCTCGGTTATCGAAATACACTACTCGAAGATTAACTTGACAAAATAATGCCAAGGAATATAATTACATTGTGGGCTGAATATTCCAATATTTCAGAACACAATCACCGTAAGAGCATAAGTTAAATTGTTAGCATCAAGAAACAAATTAGATTAATATTGACTGCAACACAAGTGCCGCTATAGTAACTTAGCTGTCAATTTTATGAAAGCGAGGAACAAAGATGAGTGAAAGTGTAAAAGAAGGGATTTCAAAACTGAGAGAGCTTATGGACGAAAAAGGGTTAGACGCCTATGTTGTTCCATCCTCAGACAATCACCAAAGCGAATATGTTGGAGAATTTTTCAAGTCTAGGACCTATGTAACCGGTTTCACAGGTTCTTCTGGAACAGCGATCATTACAAAAAGCGAAGCAGGGCTTTGGACAGACGGACGGTATTTCCTTCAAGCCGAGCATCAGCTTGAAGGAACTGAGGTCAAGCTCTTCAAGATGGGCAACCCTGGTGTCCCTACAGTGTTGGAATACTTAGAAGCCAATATTCCAAGTGATGGAAAAGTCGGATTTGATGGACGCCTTATACCAATGCAAGATGGTAAAGATTTTGTTCAGCGACTTGCACATAAGAACGTAACCATAGAATACGCTTACGACCTCGTTGATATGGTGTGGGAAGGTCGTCCAAAGCTAGCAAATGAGCCCGTTTTTCTTCTTAAGGAAAAGTATTCCGGTGAAAGCACGTCGTCCAAGCTGTGTAGAGTAAGAAATGTCATGAAAGAGGTAGGTACCAACTATCATGTCATCACAACTTTAGATGACATCGCATGGTTGCTCAATATACGCGGAAATGATGTTCTGTACTCACCGCTGGTACTCTGTTATGCGGTTGTTTCCATGGAAAATGTAGACCTGTTCATTGAAGAAAGTCGACTTGATGCGAATGTCAAAGAAGCTTTAGTCAAAGAAGGTGTTAATTTTAGGCCTTACAACGACATTTATGAATATGTCAAGAACTTCAATACTGAAGATATTATACTAATAGACCCTGCCCGTATCAATTATGCACTATATAAGAACATTCCTGCTCAAACAAAAAAAATTGAAGCAGACAATCCTACTACCTTATTCAAGGCCATTAAAAACTCTATAGAACTTGCCAATATTGAAAAAGCTCATATTAAAGATGGCGTTGCCATTACTAAATTCATATATTGGCTAAAAACAAATGTTGGAAAAACCAAAGTTACAGAAATCAGTGCTTCTGAAAAACTAGAAGCATTCAGAAAACTCCAAGATGGCTACTTATGGCAAAGCTTCGCACCAATCTGTGCTTTCAAGGAGCATGCAGCCATGATGCATTATTCTGCTACTCCTGAAACAAATGTGGAGCTCGAAAAAGGCTTCTTCTTCTTAATGGATACTGGCGGAAACTACCTTGAAGGTACAACTGATATCACCAGAACAATTGCTCTTGGCGAAGTAAGCAAAGAACTTAAACATCACTTCACAGCTGTAGTAAGAGGTATGATGAATCTAGCCCGTGCCAAATTCCTATATGGATGTAAAGGATATAATCTAGATATATTAGCTAGAGAACCCATGTGGAATCTTGACATCGATTATAAATGCGGATCTGGTCATGGAGTCGGCTATTTGCTTAATATTCATGAAGGACCAAGCGGCTTCAGATGGTATATCGTACCATCCAAGCATGAAACCCACACCCTAGAAGAAGGCATGGTCATAACAGATGAACCAGGTATTTATATCGATGGATCCCATGGAATTCGTTTAGAGAATGAATTAATCGTCAGGAAAGGTGTTGAAAACAATTTTGGACAATTCATGTACTTTGATGCTGTAACCTATGCTCCTATCGATTTGGATGCCATAGTAACAGAAGATCTTAGCCGTGATGAGAAACTGTACTTAAATAATTATCATAAGCTTGTATACGATAAATTAGCCAACCACCTAAGCGATGAAGAGCGAGTGTGGTTAAAGTCGTATACAAGAGAGGTTTAAAATTAATATTTGGAGGAGAAGTTATGAGTGAAATGGTAGTAAAAAATAAACGTCCCTTTGGCTTTTACGTTTGTTGTGTCGCGTTTATGTTCGAAAGAATGGCCTATTATTCTGCTAAGTATCTGATATTTGTCTTTGTTACTGCTACGCTGGTAACAGGGGGATTGGGTCTTACAAAGATTGAAGCCGCACTTATTCAATCAAATCTTGTTGCATTTACCTATCTCGCACCTATTGTTGGTGGATACCTTTCAGATAGGTACATAGGGGCCAGATATTGCGTTCCTGTTGGGTTGATTCTAATGGCAGGCGGGTATTTAGTGGGTGGATCTGCAACGAATGTAACAACCATGAATATAATGGTTACCCTTGTAGCCATCGGTACAGGCCTTTTCAAAGGCAACGTTTCTGCAATCAATGGCTCTTTGTTTGAAGATGAAAACCAGTTAGATTCGGCATTTTCAGTTCAATACTCCTTCGTTAATATCGGATCGCTTATTGGGACAACGGCAGTAGGTATTCTTGTAGCCACTACTTTTGCTCACGGTAATGTTCAGGGATTCAGACCTGCGTTTCAACTGTGCGGTATCATTTGTGTAATTGATGCTCTGTGGTTCCTGTTCGGTATGAAATTCCTTGGAGATGTAGGCAAAAAACCATTCAAAGCGGGCAAACACATCGAAAAGAAAGTCGAAACCGAAATTAAACCATTGACGAGAGTTGAAAAAAGAAAAGTCTTTGCTATTGTTTTAGTATCAATATTCTCAATTGTATTCTGGGTGTTTTGGTATCTAACTTATTTAGCTGTTTATGATTACGGTGGGCAGTTTATCAACATGAATGTTGGCGGATTCGAAGTGCCGCTTTCATGGTTCGACTCTTTGAATGCCTTTATGTGTATTGCTCTTGGGCCAGTCTTGGCTTCACTGTGGTTTAAGATGTCTAAGAGTCCTAAAGGTGATTTGAGCTTGTTCAAAAAATTAGCTCTAGGTCTTGGTTTTCTTGGTATGTCCTTCTTAATGCTTGTATTTGCAGAGCTTTCAAGAGGCGTAGGTGCAGCCGCTACATCAAAGGCGAGTATCATTTGGATCATTGCATTCGGTGTTCTACTCAGCATGGGCGAAATGTTATTTTCCCCACTTGGTAACTCCTTTGTTACTAAATATGCACCTAACAAGATTTACTCGGTACTAATGGGGGTTTGGATTTTCGCTACATTTGTTGCAGGCAAATCATACGGTTACCTATATGCTATTGCTTCAAAATACCCAATTATGCAATCGTATGTTGTCATCCCTATCATTCTGTTCGTATGTGCAGTATTGCTGTTCCTCTTTGACAAGAAACTTGTAAAACTGCTCGAAGATGAAGAAACAGAAAAAAACGTTAATGAATCCGTGGGAACCCTATAAATAGCAAACAGCTGATACTTTGTATAATAGGTTATTTTTTAAACAAAAAAGACGGCTTCTGTCTTGTACAGGAGTCATCTTTTTTTCTGTTGTTTTCCCTATACTCCTACTATCTTCAAACATTCTACTATTTTAGGGTTAAATCATCTTTTCGTTTATTCTACATCCTTATATTTACTATTTTAAAAACATTGTAAGAGTTGATACTAATTCTTCTATTTTTTCTTCTGGTGTTTTATCGGAATCTCCACAAATTAAACAAGTCTTAGCATAGTTTTCTAAAACAAGGGCCCCTACCTTATTAATTGCCGCTCTTGCTGCAGCAACTTGAATTAACACATCTTTACAGCATGAATCTCCTTCAACCATTTTCTCAATACCTTTTATCTGTCCCTCTATCCTTCTTAACCTAGTTTGAATATCTTTTTTTGATACGACCTTTGACTCCTCCATACTTAAATCACTCCTAAATTTAATTTAAAACATCATACCCATACCCCGTATTTTATTTATTATACCATTATTATCATCAACCATCAATAGGATTGGTTATAGATAGTTTTATTATTAACTAAGTAAAAACCCCTCCAGTTTTTAAACCGGAAGAGTCATAATCTATGCACATATAAAATACTACTCTTGTTCATTTAATATGAATCTTTCTATAATCTCACCTATTGCGCCATTATTATTATCTCTTTCTGTGACAAAATCAGCAACTTCTTTTATACGACTCCTAGCATTTTGTACTGCAATTCCTAGTCCTGCGCATTGAATCATGCTTATATCATTCTCATCATTACCAATTGCTATACATTCTTCTAAAGAAACATTATAATGATCTGCTAAAATCTTTAAAGCAGTTCCTTTAGTTATTCCTTTACTGTTTATTTCAACATTATCTATGCCCGATTTCGTGGTTTCAACACCTTCGATTGTTTCCACTCTTTTTCTTAAATTATCTAAGTAATCTAAATTATTATCTATAACAACAACCTTGCTTACTTCTATCTCATTAGCTTCAATATATTTTTTTGCATCTGGTATTAATCTTATCTCCATTCTATATTTTCTATCTAAATTACTATTAAATTTATAAAATTTTTCAACTGCGTGACCAAAATGTTCACTATAAATAATATCGTCACCATAGAAGTGATAATAAGTATCTTTGTCTTCTCTAAAAATATCTATAATTTTCAAAAGACACTCTTTATCTAGAAAATTTGAGTAAATAGTTTTCTTATGTTCGTCTAATATTATTGCACCATTGCAGCAAATCATAGGCTGATTTTTTGCTACGGTATCTTCATAAAACTTTAAGCCAGCAGGTATTCTCCCTGAAGTTATTACAACTTTTACCCCTAAGCTAGCAGCTTTCTTTATCATGGCTAAATTATAATCCGATACATGCTTATCATCATTTAAAAGCGTTCCATCCATATCTACTGCAATAATTTTATATTTCAAAATTCTATACCTCCTGAATCTATAACATATATAATATGCCAAACAATTTATATCTTACATCTCATCATATGTAGTCTTTATCAAATATAATTAAACAGTAATAAAAATCAAACTAAAAACATAATGTTATTTAGAATTAATTTATAGTAAGGTGATGGGATTGAAAAAAATATTATTTTTTATAGCTATTTTATTAAGTGTAATAATTATGTTTATGGGATGTAATTACAACATAAACAATATTAGTTTTACCAAAACAAAGCCAAATAACTTCTACTATACAAATATTTTGGCTAAAAATCTTACCTTGGAATCGGAATGCAAAGCAATAATACTTGACACTAATTTTTATAATGAGAAAGAATTACAAAAAGAAAATATTGACACAATTAAATCAATGGTTAAATCCCTTAATAAAAATAATTTTATATCAAAGCCAAATGATCTTCCAGAAAAACCAAGTTATAAGATTTTTCTTAAATTCAACAAAGATAAGGTTGTAATTAATGTCTATAGTGAAAAATACTTATCAATCTATCCATGGGATGGAAACTACCCAATGGATTATATTGACATGACTAGTACCCCTGCATCTTTAAACATATTTAGCCTAGCAAAATATATTTTCAGTTAAATTAGAAATACGAATATTGCAGAATTATTCTGCTTTACTTCGTATTTTTATTTTATATCTGTGTCATACACACAATAATAACATATATTATTATTGTGATAATTATTGTGAAGGGTGACACATTAATGTTTATTTGTCCTTACATTTCAAATCATAAAAATTACTTTAGAAATCCTGATCCTGAATCCTACATTAGAATACTTCATGCGAGTCCAAATTCCCCTGCTATAGATGTTTACGTAAATAACATTCCACAATTTAGAAATATATCCTATAGAGGCTTCTCTCAGTATATAAAATTGCCTGGTGGTGGATTGTATAATATAAAAGTGTTTCCTGCAGGGATTAAAGTAAATCCAATTATAAATACTAATATATTTATACCTGATGGTAAAATTTATACCGTTGCAGCTATAGGAGAACTTTCTAATATTAGTCTTTTACCAGTAGAGGACCCTCGTATACCAATGACTCCTGGCAAAGCCTCTATTAGATCTGTCAACTTATCTCCAGATGCATCAAACCTAGATATAACTTTACCTAATGGAGCAAAATTGTTCAGCGATGTAGGTTATAAGGAAATCGAAAAATATATTAACGTAAATCCAGGCACATACACTCTTCAAGCTAGAGTTGCTGATACTAACAAAGTTGTGTTAAATGTTCCTAACATTAGGTTAACACCTAATAGATTTTATACGATATATGTAGTAGGATTTGCTTCTAAATCACCTGGACTTCAAGCCTTGATTCCTTTAGATGGTAATAGTTATTTAGAGTTCTCAGTTTAATCTATGTTTCAATTATGAAATAAAGTTAAAGAAAACTACCATAAGCTTGGTAGTTTTCTTTAACTTCTAAGTAAGCTCTTTACTAATAACCTAACTCTTTTCCCACTATTATAACCTTTACTCTTCCCTTTTGCGTCTGCCTTCTCATAAGTACATAATCATTACAGATTCTCTCATTACTATTACACTCAACACAATAACCAACTTTTGTACAAGGTGTATCTCTATTTAAACGTTTTGTATTAGCTGGTGCTGCACATCCTTTAACTCTAGTAATAGCATCTTGAACATCTTTAACAATTTTGTTTACGCCTACAATTACTACTACCTTATCTGGTCCATAAAGCATAGCTCCAACCCTATTTCCGTTTCCATCTACATTATATAGCTCACCTTTTTCTGTTACGGCATTACTACTAACAAAATAAGTATCGGCTAAAAAGGTTTTTCTAAAGATATCTTTCATATCTTCAGCTTTTAATCCTTCTTTGTATCTATCTAAAAAGTTAAACTTACCACTTCTTAGGTAGTCTATAACTCCGGTTTCAAAAAGAGTCATAGAACCTCCTACAGATACGGTATCTCCATCTTTAACAAATTTACTTATTGTATTTAATAACTCTTTTTCATCTTCCACATAGTATGCTTCCATATTATTTTTTTCTAGGTTTTCCATAGTTCTTTTTATTTTTTGTTCCATTACCCAACCAATGTTCTTATCCATCTATATTCCCCCCAATTTTCATACTATATATAGTATAAAAAATCTTAAATATAATATCAATTTAATATACATTCATTTAGTCATAATTTAACTATTTAAATGTATAATTACTATTATTTTCTTTAATTTTATAAGAACAACTAAAAATCCAGTAAATAGTTTATCTCATAAACAGGGTTCTTAGTAGCTTTCACAGAGTGCGCGGGGGTATTAGAGCGGTTAGTCATCGGATAAAAATAAAGGTACTTATAGACAGTTCTATTTATAAGTACCTTTATTATATTAAATTTATTTAATTTTTATTATAATTTTTGAACATTCGATGCTTGTAGTCCTTTTGGTCCCTGTACTATATCATACTGAACCTGTTCACCCTCGCTTAAATTTTTTCTCTTTCCTTCTTCTTTGATAGCAGAGTAATGAACAAATACATCGTTTCCATCCTCTCCAGAAATAAACCCATAACCTTTTTCATCATTAAACCATTTTACTACACCTGTTAACATCAACATAAACCTCCAAATACTTTATTCAATTACTATTTAAAAATTAATTTAAAAGCTATCAAATTCATTTTTAAATAATTATATTAGTATTATTTACAGAATATCTTAAATAATACATAAAACCTTATATTAAAAATGAAATGGCAACTATTACATATACTGCTATTAGTTGAATTCCTTCAAGCCAATTTGATTCTCCATCACTAGCCACCCTATTTGCTATTAAAACAGATACTATTAATGCTACTAATTCAAACTCATTAAATACTATACTCATCGGCTTAAAGAAAAGACTTAAAAACACAAGTATTGGTGCGACAAATAAAATTATTTGGAGGCTCGAACCTATTGCTATTTCAACAGCTACGTCCATTTTGTTTTTCATAGCCATAATAATTGCGGTACTATGCTCTGCTGCATTACCTATAATAGGAATAACAATTATACCTACAAAAAACTCACTTAATCCAATAGCTTTCGTCATCGGTTCTACTGAACTAACTAAAATTTCACTTTCAAATGCAATTGCTACAGTTGCTAATATTAAAACTATAATAGATTTTTTAAGGCTCCACTTTGTCTCCCCAGTTTCTTCATGCTCAGAACCATATAAATCTTTATGTGTATAAAATGAGAAAACTAAACCTAGTATATAAATTATAAACATAGCAACAGCTATACCAACACTTAGCCATTCATATTTTTGAGTAAGTAATTCTTTGTTTATAGTATGAGTAAAAATAGCTGGTATACTAAGGCCTATAACTGCAAAAAGCAGCATACTAGAAGATACCTCTACCACGTTTTTATTAAACTTTTGCACCTTATATTTAACTCCTCCTAGCAACATACTAGCTCCAAGCACAAGAAGTATGTTCCCTATAACTGAACCAGCGATAGAAGCTTTAACAACATCAAAAAGTCCAGCCTTTAAAGCAAAAAATGCTATTATAAGTTCTGTTGCATTTCCAAAAGTAGCATTTAAGAACCCTCCAATTCTTGGACCTGAATAAGCAGATATCTCTTCTGTAGCTTCTCCCATTAGCCCTGCTAAAGGTATTATAGCTAAAGCTGATAAAATAAATAGCATCATAGGATTTATGTGCATAAATTCAGCTATTATACTTACTGGTACAAATATTAAAAATAACTTTAAAATTTTCATTTTATTACTCCCTTCATTTATACTTTTATTACTTATCTTCCTTTATTGTTATATATTATCATTATCTTTCTAAAAAATTAATATTAATTTACGATCCTTAGTTTTAATCTCATAAAGTTACCATTAATAATTTATCCAAAACCTAACTATTGTTCAATGTATTTTAGCCATCAGCAGTTAAGTAATCTTAAATCTAGACCTTTCCTCTTAACGTTGTAAATATATTTATAATATAGTAAAATCTTATAGTAACTGTTTATTTACATAAATTTATTTATATTCTATAATGTAGTCTTGTTCTACTAACACAATTTTATTTATAGAATATACACGTTTTCAATAATATAATCAACAAAACTACTATTTTAAGTTAAAATATAAGGAGAGATTTATAATGCAAGAAGAGCATACTAAAATAAATGAAATTGCTTGGAACCAGATGGCTTATGAAGCATGGGTCTCCCGTTTCGGCACGCCACTAGAAGCTTCAAAGAAGATCATTAATGATCCATCTTCAAAACTTGGGATGTTAAATAAATACTTTAATGATGTTAACAATAAAAAAATAGCTAACTTACTCGGATCTAATGGTACTAAAGCGGTTTCCCTAGCTTTAAAGGGAGCAGATGTTACAGTAATGGACTTTTCCTATGAAAACTCACGATATGCAATGGATCTAGCTAGAGAATGTGGAGTTAACATAAAATATGTTGTTTCTGATGTATTAAATCTACCAGATGAAGAGTTTACTGGTGATTATGATATCGTATTTTGTGAACTTGGCATCCTTCATTATTTTACAGACTTAAATCCATTTTTTAATGTTGCATCAAAACTTCTTAAAAAAGGTGGTATTTTCTTACTAGAAGATTTTCATCCTATCTCAACAAAGCTTATAACCACAAAAGGTAAAAAACATAAAATTACTGGAGATTACTTTAGTGAAGAAACAGAAGATACAGACGTAGCTTATTTAAAGTTTGTACCTGGTATGGAGAACTTAACCGAAGAAGAAAAAAGAGCTTTTCAAAAAGCTCGATTAAGGAAATGGACTATTGGTGAGATTGTGACCTCTATAGCTAATAATGGATTATATATAAAAACATTAGAAGAGAGTGAAAGCCCTAAGCCAGAGGATAAAGGCATTCCTAAGTTATTTACTATACTCGCAGAAAAGATATATAATTGTAATCAAAATAATCTAACCTAGCTAAATTATTTTGATTTATAATCCATAATTTAAACCTTTTCTTTAGTAAACACTAAATGATATAATGATAGATATAAAAGTTTATCATATTAGCTAGTAACTAAGTAATGAAATAACTTAAAAGGAGCACCAAAATGAAAAAAGGAGATAAAATTGCTGCTATATTAATAGTAGGATTGATTATAATAAGTGCTGCTGGAGTATTTGGATATAAACAGTATGTGAAAAGTTCTCATAAAATAGCAGTAATAAAACAGGATGGTAAAGTTGTGAAAACTATTGATTTAGATGCATCAAAAGCAAAACAGCAGATTAATATTTCATATAAAATTAACAACTTCAATCTAGTAGAGGTGGAGTCTGGAAAAATTCGTTTTGTAGATGCTGATTGTCCTGATAAAGTTTGTGTTAAGACCGGGTGGATATCTGAGCCTGGTGAAAGTGCTGTATGCCTTCCACATAAAACTATTATTACTATAGAGGGAAAAAACTCAAACTATGATCAGATATCAAACTAATTCATTGTAAGCAAATTTATGACAATTCATTTATCAAATGACAATAAAAAATCAGTAGGGTATATGATTAGGAATTATTAGATAAATGGTTTTGCATTCATGAAAACATTCCCTATTTCTAATTCCTTAGGGGGGCATTGTTATGAATAAAACAAAAAAAATGGTATTCTTAAGTTTTTTAGTAAGCATAGCTCTAGTAATATACATAGTTGAGGCTCAAATTCCTGTTTTATTTCCAGGAATAAAACTAGGCCTAGCAAACATAATTTCTCTTGCTGCTTTGCTTATGCTTGGGTGGAAAGAAGCTCTCTTAATTATGTTTTTAAGAACTATACTTGGTTCAATATTTGGAGGCAGCATGTCTGCATTTATGTTCAGCATAGCTGGTGGACTTCTGAGTAACATAGTTATGATTATTCTGTACAAATCCTTTAAAGACTCCATGAGTTTATGGACAATAAGCATATGTGGAGCAATTTTTCATAATATTGGACAACTTTTTGTGGCATCCTTTGTAGTACAAGACTTTAGAGTTTATGTTTATCTGCCTATACTTTTAGTGTCTGCAGTAATTACCGGGTATTTTATAGGGTTATGTACTAAATTTTTAAACTCTCATCTTAATAGAATAGGAATGTTTAAAGATATTATTTACAAATAGATTAAAGATTCTTTGTCGCAAAATTCGTTTAAATGGAGGTAGCCTTTATGCCGTCTTATATAGTCGATGGAATGTTAGTACTTGGCATTATCCTGACAGTTTATTCTTTTTGGCCAAGTAGAAGAAAGAAATAATTTATAATACCAACTCATATCCAAAGGCTTCAATTTTTTATAGTTTTCTTATAGAAAAACTATAAAAGATTGGAAGCCTTTAAGTTCGTTAACAACCAATAAACAGTTCTTTGGTTCATACTTCAATTAATAAAAGGAATAGTTACATTACCTTCTATAACCTTCATCTGGACAACTTCCTATGATTTTGATTTTATTGTCAAATCAGTGATGAAAATCACCTATGCAGATGCATAAAAACACTATAGAAACAGTAATACTAATTTTATGCAAGGTGATAATTTAAAAGAAAATTCGATTATAATATTACTTTTAAAGCCATTATTACTATACAATACTTTCGTTGGATAAGACAGGAGGATTACTAATGCTAAAAAAATTTTTAGATGTTTTACTAGGAGAACCTTTAGCAAATGAAAAGGGTAGTAACGAAAAATATAATGTTCCTTTTGGACTTGCAATCATGGCTAGTGATGCAATATCATCCGTAGCCTATGCGGCTCAGGAAATTCTTTTTGTCCTAATAGTTCTTGGCACGCTAGCTTACCAGTGGTTAACATGGACTTCTTTCATGATTATTGGCTTATTAATAATATTAACAATTTCATATATTCAAATTATTAGGGCTTATCCTCAAGGAGGAGGTGCCTACAAGGTAGCTAAAGAAAACATAGGTACTAAGGCCGGTTTATCCGCTGGTGCAGGACTAATTATAAGTTACATACTTACAGTTGCCGTTAGTGCCAGCGCCGGTGCGGATGCTGTCATTTCTGCTTTTAGTAGCTTAACAGAATACAAAGTTACCTTTGTTATAATTATAATTTTAGTTTTGACAATCTTAAATTTAAGAGGTATAAGTGAGTCTTCAAAAATTTTTGCTATACCTACCTATATTTTTATTTTCAGTATGATTTTTATGATTATCTACGGTTTATTTAAGTATTTCGTGTTAAATATACATCCAGAACCTATGTTTTCTATTCCTGAAAGAGCTACACAAAATATATCAATATTTCTTATTTTAAGAGCTTTTTCTTCTGGTTGCTCCGCTTTAACTGGCGTAGAAGCAGTAAGCAACTCTGTTCCAAACTTTCAGGAACCAAGTCAGAAGAATGCAAAGATTGTTATGATTTTATTAGCAGCTTTAATATTATTCATATTTGGAGGTACTTCAGTGCTTGCCATATTCTATACGGCTGTACCGATCGCAAATGGTCCTACAGTTGTTTCACAGATTGCCTTTGGTGTTTTCCATAAGGGAATAATGTATTATATAATACAGTTTAGCACTGCTGTAATTTTGCTCATGGCATGTAACACAGCCTACACAGGTTTTCCAATGCTTATGTACATAGTTGGAAGGGATGGTTTTGCTCCTAGGCAATTTACAATTAGAGGTAAACGACTTAGTTTTTCTTTTGGAATAACTGCTTTATCATTTATAGCTTGCCTTCTAGTTATTGTATTCAAAGCAGATACTCATAGATTAATTCCGCTCTATGCAATCGGAGTATTTATATCCTTTACTTTAGGTCAATTTGGTATGGTAAATCATTGGAGAAAAGAACGAGGTAAAAACTGGGTAAAACGTGCTATTATTAATGGCTTTGGTGCTTTGGTTACTTTATTGACAACACTAATAGTTTTAATTGAGAAATTTAGTGAAGGTGCATTTATAGTTGCAATTTTAATTCCAATTATAATCTTAATTCAAATGAGAATTAAGGCTCACTACGATAAAGTTGCTTGTGGTTTAAGTATTAGTCAGTTAAATTTAAAGAAGGTAGACTTAAAATCAAAATACACTCATATTGTAGTAGTTCCAATTGCCAGCTTAAATAAGGCAACTATAGGTGCCCTCCAATATGCTCAGAGTATAAGTGAAAATGTTATTGCTCTTAATATCTCAACAGATATAGAATCAATGGAGAAGCTTAAACGTAGATGGAGTGAATTAGATACAGATATACTACTTGTTGCAAAGTATTCACCCTTTAGAGCTGTGGTTACTCCTCTTCTAGAAAATATAGTACTAATTGCAAATGCGGCAGGTGAAAATGAAAAGGTAACAGTAATTGTACCACAATTTGTTACACATGAACATTGGGGAGAGGTTTTACATAACCATACAAGTTTCTTTATTAGGGAAACCTTATTAAGAAATCATGATGTCGTCGTAGCTACTTTTCCATATCACTTAATAGATGAGGATGATTGTGAGTTAGATAACTAGTTTATTCTACGTTTATTAATCATAACTCTACAATATTTGAATAATTGCAGTATATGGCGACTTAATCGTAAGTTTAGTGCGCTGTTATAAGGTTAGGTTTATAGTGTTTCGTAAGCCCTCATTTCGAGGACAGAATCTAATACTAACTCGTTTTTAAAGGCTCCAATATTTTTCAATGTTTTCTTACAGAAAACTGTGAAAAATATTGAGAGTCTTTAAACTCGTCAGTATAAGATTCTATAACCTCTTACTCGAAGCTTACTTCACACCATAAACCTAACCTTATAACAGTTGTAAATTTTTATTTTAATTCTAGCCTTTTTATTATGTGTTTGTAAATTCTCCAAACTTAAAGGCATGCTAATGCCTTATGCCGAAGGCTTCAAAAAAATATTTTTTCTAGATTAGTCTGATTATAAGATATTTCACAATAATTACCCGAAAGGGCGCTAATATAAAGAAAGTATATATTCTTAGTAAAAACTTGGTACTAGAAATTCACTTAATCTATAATAGATATAGAAAGTTATAATTACGGAATATTAACTTTAGTATTATCCTAGTAAAGCATAGGTTATACTTAGAATATATAACTTGATACTGTTGTTAAGCATATGAATATTATAATTAGTTGTATCAGAACAGTAACTTACTACGAGGTTAAGGAGGCTTTTATGTCAGATATTATAATCAATTTACTTGAGGAGTCAGATGCACAGGAACTTTTTACATTCGAACTTAAAAATAGGGCTTTTTTTGAGAGAGTAGGTTTCCCAAGAGGAAATAACTATTATGAATTAAATAATTTCAATACAATAATAAAGGAGTCAATGGAGGAACAAGAGAAAGGATTAGTATACATGTATTTAATAAAGAATCATACTGGAATGATTCTTGGCAGAATAAATTTATTATCAATAGTAAGAGAAATCTTTAATAAGGCTGAACTCGGTTATAGAATTGGTGAGGAGCATCAGGGAAAGGGGTATGCAACAAGTGCAGTAAAACTTATTTTAGATGAAGCCGCCAATATTCATAAACTTCATAGAATAGAAGCAGGAACATCACCTTATAACATAGGTTCTCAAATAGTATTAATAAAGAATGGTTTTCAGTTTACTGGACGTGATAGTAAATACATTTATAAGAATGGAGAATGGTGTGACAGTATATTTTTTGAAAAAATACTTGATTGAATATAAGCTGTTAAATACAGTTAAGACTCATTTTTCTTATTAAGTAAATCTATCTAATTATCTAGATTTTTGAATATTATGGTGCTAACGCACTGAGGAATTGTTTAAATTTAAATATTTTTTCACTATATTATTTTTAAAGCTAAACCACTTTCATGCTAGCGCATAATGGATTGGGTAATCCAAAATTGAAACACTTGATTTATTTAATAGATTTAAAACTCATAAAAAACTTACAGTTGTTAGAAGTAGAGGTTTATAGTGTGGAGTCAGCTTCGAACAAAGGATTACAAAATCTTATACTAATAAACTTAAAAGCTCACAATATTTTTCACAGTTTTCTGTAAGAAAACATTGAAAAATATTGGAGCTTTTAAAGGTTTATTGGTATTAGATTCTGTTCCTGAAGAGAGGGCTGACGCAACACTATAGACCTCTACTTCTAACAGTTCTCTAACCTAATTTTAGGTCGCACTCTCTTATTATTTTTCTTCAATCTCTAACTTTAAAACCTTTGCAAAGTACTTTGCTGTACTAGCTTGGAATGTCAAGGTAATTATTATTGCCATTGAAGTTACAGCAGATATTATATCTGCATTCTCAATTTTCATAGATATAAGCATACCAGCAAGAGCAGCAGGTATAACTCCTGTTTCTCTCGTCCACATCAGATAAGCTATTTCTCTAAAATTCCACTTTGCTTTTCTATCAAATATAACTGAGAAAAGCACAGATACCGGTCTGGCTATAAATACAAATCCAAGAACTACTATTAATGCACCTACCCAGTACTTTCCTAATATAGCAAAGTTCATTTGAACTCCTAATAAAACAAATATCATTATTCTGAGTATAGAAATTGTGACCTCTTTAAACTTTAAATGTAATTCATAAGATTCCTCACCTATAGCTGAAAGTTTAAACATTCCTTTATTACCACATACTATTCCTACTATAAACACCGCCATGAATCCACTAAATGCAAAATGAGTTGCAGTTACATAACTTCCAAGTACTGCTGCTACGGCTATTTCAGCTGCATAACCTTTTAGCAAACCAGACTTAGCTTCAGATACAAGAAATGTTGCTATAAATCCAAATATAGCACCCACTAAGGTTCCACCGCCAGCTTCTTTTAATAATTCAATTAAGCTGTGGCCTAGTGAAAAAGCTCCCCCTGATATAATACCAATTGTTGCAAAAGTCATAATTGCTCCTACCGCATCATTAAATGCAGACTCTGAAATTATTGTTTGTTTTAACTTAGGACTTATATTCATATTCTTGAACAATGGAACCAGCACAGATGGATCTGTTGACGCAATAACGGATCCTAAAAGCAATGCATACATAAAATCCAAATGTAATACCTTAAAAGCAAAGAATCCTGTTATAAACGCAGATATTATTACCCCTAAAGTAGCCAGTACTCCAACAGACACCTTTACTTCGTTTAATACTTTTAATTGAATCTCCCTACCACCATCATACAATATGTAAGCAGCTCCAAAGGATAATATGAGCTGATTTGCTACTGGATAACTCTCAAAGTTAACTAAGTTTAATACCGATGGTCCAACAATTATACCAGCTATTATAAATAATACTACATCTGGCATATGTACCTTTTTACCTATTTTAGCAAATATAACACCTGATAAAATTATTATTGCTAAAAGCTTCATTAAATTTTCTGTTAATAATACCGTATTTCCTTCCATCTAATTCATCTCCCTTAATAACTAATTTTGTATAATTTCTATAATACTTGTATAATTGTGTATACATTTACAAATTATATAATAATACTACAACATAATCCTGTCAACCTTCTACCCTTATTATTTGAATACTTATACTATTTCATTTAAAATATAAACACCAATCTTTTGATAAAAT
Organism: Clostridium sp. CS1-1; assembly: GCF_056135525.1. Classification (NCBI taxonomy): domain Bacteria; kingdom Bacillati; phylum Bacillota; class Clostridia; order Eubacteriales; family Clostridiaceae; genus Clostridium; species Clostridium sp. CS1-1. The sequence goes on from NZ_CM148680.1 coordinate 3,783,419, forward strand.
TTCATTTATTAAAAACATCATTACTAAACTAATAGAATGAAAAACATTAGAACCAGTAAACTAATATATTGTATAAATAATTTTAGATTAAAAATAATGTGAGGAAAACTCTTTTAGAACTTTCCCCACATCATTTCATCTTATTTAGCTTCTTCTAGCTTTACTTCTTTACCATAAGCTATTAATGCTTTTGTAGGGCATTTTAATACACATGCAAAACACTGATCACATTTAGCTTTATCTACTACCGGTAAATTATTTTCAAAAGTTATAGCACCGTGTGGACATGCTTTTTCACATAGTCTACAAGTGATACAACCTGTTTGACATACTTCTTTAACTTCTTTCAGCTTGTTTTTTGAATTACAAGCAACACGCACAACTGCTGAAAGAGGTTTCAATTCTATTAATGTTTTTGGACATGCTTTTACACAAGCTCCACAGGCAACACAGTTATCTGGATTCACTACTGCTATTCCATCTACGATATCTATAGCATCAAACTGACAAGCCTTAACACAGCTTCCGTATCCCATACAACCAAATTCACAAGACTTAGCTCCAGCTCCTGGAACTACCATGGCATCTCTACAATCCATAGTACCATAGTAATTACCTTTTTGTTTTGCTTGGCTGTTACAGCCTCCACATCTTATAAAAGCCTTTAAAGGTTCTGAGTCACTAACCTCTACTCCCATTATTTGGGCAATTTGTTCAGTAACCTTAGCACCTCCAACTGTACAAGCATTTGCTGGCGCCCCGCTTTCAACAACTGCTGCAGCATAAGCATCACATCCTGCATATCCACAGCCTCCACAGTTAGCACTAGGAAGACATTCTCTTATTAGTGGAACTCTTTCATCAACTTCTACGGCAAATTTTTTGGATGCATATCCTAAAACCACGCCAAATGTAACTCCAAGTCCTCCAATACTCGCTAAAGGAAGAACCAATTGATTTATTTCCATTTACTGTACCTCCTACTTTATTAATCCTGAGAAGCCTAGGAATGCTATTGACATTATTCCTGCAGTAATTAATGTTATTGGCAATCCTTCCATTGATTTTGGCATACTCTCGTTTGCATCTAACCTTTCTCTTATACCTGCAAGTAAAACTATAGCAAGCATATATCCAAGTCCTGCACTTACTCCGAAAACTAAAGATTCAATTAAAGTGTAGTTATTTTGCATATTTAATATAACCGCACCCAGAACTGCGCAGTTTGTAGTTATTAGCGGAAGAAAAATTCCTAATGACTTATATAGTCCAGGGCTTTTCTTTTTTATAACCATTTCAACAAACTGCACTAAAGATGCTATAACTAATATAAAGGCTATATTGTACAAGTAAGTAATGTGTAATGGTATAAGTATAGCTTTATATACCACATAGGATATTAATGAGGATAACGCCATAACAAACGTAACTGCAAAGCCCATACCTGTTGCAGTCTCAACTTTTTTAGAAACTCCTAAAAAGGAACATATTCCCAAGAACCTAGATAGTAGAAAGTTGTTAACTAGGAGTCCCGAAAGTACTAACATGAATAAATTCATCGCTTTTCACCCTTCTTTCTTAGTTTTAGTAAAAATCAGCTAATATTTTTAAACAGCTACTTCTTTATTTCCTTTTTTCTTAAGCTTACGATTATTTAAAAGAGCCATTAATATTCCTAGTGTGAAAAACGCACCTGGAGCCAATATCATTATAAGTGCTGGCTGAAATGATGCTGGCATAATTTGATTACCGAACAACTTCCCAGTACCAAATAATTCTCTAATCATACCTATAATAACTAGTGAAACTGTAAATCCTAAACCTTGTCCAAGACCATCAAATAAGGATGGAACTGGGCTGTTTTTACTTGCATAAGCTTCTGCTCTTCCTAGTATAACGCAGTTAACAACTATTAGAGGAATAAATATTCCAAGTGATTTATATAACGCTGGAACGAATCCTTGCATCAAGAAGTCAATTAAAGTAACGAATCCTGCAATAACAACTATAAAGGCTGGTAATCTAACTTCATCTGGAATAAACTTTCTAAGTAATGATATAGCTAAGTTTGAACCCATTAAAACAACAGTACTTGCAAGCCCCATACCTATACCATTTATAGCACTTGTTGTTACTGCTAGTGTAGGACACATAGCAAGAACCTGAACAAATATTACGTTCTCAGTTATTATACCATTTTTTAATCTTTCCCATAAAACGCCCACTATTTTTGTCCTCCCTTCAACTCGCTCTTATAATAATCAACAGCTTCATTAACCCCTTTTGTTACAGCCTTTGATGTAATTGTTGACCCAGTAATTGCTTGAATTTCATTTTCACTTGCTACTGGTCTTTTTACAACCTCAAGCGGTTTATCTGTAGCCTTGTCTTTATACTGATCTGAAAAAGCTGGTTCAGTAGCATTTGCTCCTAGACCTGGTGTTTCTGAGTGAGCTAAAATCTTTATTCCCTGTACTTCTCCCTCTGTAGATACCCCAACCATTAAGGTAATCGCTCCTGCATATCCCTTTGGAGTTACTTTTATGGCATAGCCTTCTGTTTTTCCTGAGCTTTTTCCTTCATTTACTTCTATAACATCACCCTTTGGTGAAATTTCTAACTTACTAAACTCTTGTGCCTTAGGTAAAATCAATTTCATAGCTTCGGAATTTGCCTTCTTTTGCTGCTCTGCAATTGGTTTTTCTGTGACAGCATGAGCTGCTCCAAGTATAACCCCAGCCATTCCTGCTACTATAAATAATCTTAATGCTAATTTAAATATTTTCATTATTTCGCACCTCCAATACCGAATACACGTGGAGCTGTATATTTATCAATTAGTGGTACTGCTAAATTCATTATTAATATTGAGTAAGATACTCCTTCTGGATATCCTCCAAATATACGAATTACAGTTGATAAAAGACCACATCCAAATCCAAATATGATTTGTCCCTTTGGAGTCATTGGAGATGTTGTGTAGTCTGTTGCCATAAAGAATGCACCAAGCATTAAACCACCAGCAAATATTTCATATAAACCATTTCCAGTCATAAATCCGTTTCTTCCGATTAAAGTAGTTAAAATTAAAACTGTACCTATATAAGTAGCTGGTATATGCCAAGTAATTATACGTCTATAGAACAGATATGCTGCTCCAAGTAATATTGCTATTGCTGATGTTTCTCCGATAGAACCACCTACATGTCCTAAAAATATTGATGCAAGGCTTGGCAATGTTCCTGGTTCATTCTTTAACATTCCAAGCGGAGTAGCTCCAGTTACTCCATCTAAAGTCCATGTAGTCATAGCTACAGGCCAAGATGCAAGTAAAAACGCTCTTGCAGCAAGTGCTGGGTTTACAATGTTTTGTCCAAGACCACCGAATAATTGCTTAACAACTATTATTCCGAAGAATGCACCTATTGCAGTCATCCATAACGGAAGTGATGGCGGTACGTTAAAGGCAATAAGCAAACCTGTTACCACTGCACTATAATCACCAACAGTTATCTTTCTACCAGTAGACTTCTGCCATACATACTCCGCTGCAACACAGGATAAAATTGAAGTTAATATTACTAAAAATGCCTGTAGTTTAAAGAAGTATATTCCTGCTAAAGTTGCAGGTGCTAAAGCAATAGCCACATCTCTCATTATAGACTTTATTGTTACATTGTCACGAATATGAGGAGATGATGACAGTGTAAATATTGTATTCTTTTTTACGGAAGTTTCAGCTTCTTTGCTTTTTAACTCCGTCTTCTCTACATTTGTTACTTGAGCCATTAAAGTCACCCCTTATCTATTTTCTCTTACTTGCTAAAACTGTACGTTTTGCATTACGTATTGTTTGAATCAAATGACGCTTTGCTGGACATGAGAACGTACAGCATCCACATTCTATACAATCTAATCCGTGTTCTGCTTCAAAAGCATCAAGATTAGTTCTTCTAGCTGAAGAATCCAAGAAAGATGGAATCAAATTCATTGGGCATGCTTGTACGCATTTTCCACATCTTATACATGGTGATTCTTCTGGAAGCACTGCTTGCTTATCAGTAAGACATAGTATACCTGACGTTCCCTTAACTACTGGTAAATCAAATGTCGAAACTGTCATTCCCATCATTGGTCCACCAGCTATAACCTTATTAGGTTCTTCTTTAAATCCACCACAAGCTTCAATAAGTTCCTGCCAGTTAGTCCCAAGCTTTACTCTTAAATTCTTAGGTTCTTTTACCGCTTCTCCCGTTACAGTAACAACTCTAGTCATTAGAGGTCTTCCAAGTACAATAGCATTGTAAATCTCTCTAACTGTATCTACGTTTTGCACAATACATCCAGCATCTGCTGGCAATTTCCCTGAAGGTACTTCTCTATTTGTAACCGCATAAATTAATTGCTTTTCAGCCCCTTGAGGATATTTTGTCTTTAGAACTTTAACTTCAATGTTGGAAGCATCCTTTGAGTTTTTCACAGCTTTTTGCATGATATCAACTGCATCCATCTTATTATTTTCTATAGCAATGTATCCTTTTGCTTCTGGAAAAAGTTTAAGAATTATCTTTAGACCTTCTACTATATATTCGCTTTCCTCTAGCATCATTCTATGGTCACAAGTTAAGTAAGGCTCACACTCTGCACCATTCACAATAATACTATCAATTTTTTTATCAGGTGGAGGCGATAACTTAACGTGAGTTGGGAAACCTGCTCCTCCCATACCAACTATACCAGCTTCTTGAACTAATTTTATTATTTCTTCTTTTGACAATTCTGAGTAGCTCTGTGGTTTAACAAATTCAACCTCTTCATAGTTTCCATCATTTTCAATAATTATAGAGTTAACTCTTGTTCCGCCTGAAGTAAGTACAGGAATAACGTTTTTAACGGTTCCTGAAACGCTACTATAAATAGGTGACGATACAAAACCCTTTGCTTCACCTATTTTTTGACCAACTAGTACTTTGTCTCCTTTTTTAACCAAAGGTTCACATGGAGCACCTATATGTTGGGACATAGGAAATACCAGATCACCTTTTGGTAATAATTCTTCAATTGGCTTACTTTCTGTGAAATGTTTACCATGAGGTGGATGTACACCTTTTTTGAAAGTCAATAAACTCATTTTAATCCCCCTATCCTTACTATCGACAAAGTTTTAACTTTTCTAAACTTTGCAACAAATATATTACAAATAATGCAATAAATACACGTAACTGCTGTACTATCTGTACCACACAATAGTTGAAACACGTATTAATGCATTTAGTATTGCCTATAAAAAATTCACTTTAATACGTCCTTGTTTTATTTTTCTTAGCATCTGTTTCAATTTAATTAGATGTTTACTGCTTAACGTTATCAACAAAACTATTATACTGTGCTAAATATAAATTTTATACTGTAGTAATTTGCAAAAATAACTCTGTACTAATTATTATATTAAATTACGATGCACTGTTATACTTTTTTAAGTTGATAAGAACATTCTTAATTTTAATTATACTTGTTAAAAATTTAATTACAATACCTTTTGAAAACGCTTTCGTTAAAATTAGATAAATTTTCTCAAACTTACCCACAATTTCACTGGTTTTATGCAATTTTCAGAATTCATTTTTAATTTTATCCAAACTTATCAAATATTCTATACACTTTAAGCAAAATACTATACTCTCAACAACTTTACATAATGCAAATTTTAAAAAACACTTATGAGTGATGCTAGACCAAACTTTTAATATTTTTTCACTTTCAGCTGGCTTAAATCTCATCTTGTAATATTTCACAACAGCTTATAACTTCTTATTTTTTATAAAAAAACTTTACACTTTAACTAAGTAAAAAAAGAACTTCTGAACAATTATATTTCCTCCCACATAATTGTCCAGAAGTTCTCATTATTAATTTTATATAGTTTTGTTTGCAGCAATTTCCTGCTGACTTTCAATTACAATTTTTACTCCACCATTAGCTGCAATAGCTCCTGTTGGACATTTAGCTAAACAAGTAGGATTACTACATTTTTCAAGACAAATGCTTGAATCTACAATAGCTAAACTATTTTCTACTTTTATAGCACCATGTGGGCAGTTCTTAGAACAAAGTCCGCAACCTATACATGCTACAGTACAAAGCTTTCTTGCAACAGCGCCTTTATCCTTTGAATTACAACTAACCAATACTGGTGATCCTATCGGCGCCATATGCATAACCCTTTTAGGACAGACAGTTTCACATTTACCGCAACCTGTACATTTCTTTTCATCAACTATAGGGAGTCCATTTTCACCCATTGTCATCGCATCAAATGGACAGTTTTTTACGCAAGTACCGTAACCAACACATCCATACTGACATCCCTTTGGTCCCCCCTGCAATAAACTTGCAGCAAGACAATCTTGTACACCTTCATAGTTATAATTTCTGATTGCGTTAGTATGTGTTCCACTACAACCTACCTTAGCAACTCTTGGTGCCATTTCCGGAGCAACTTTACCAGTTAACTCTGCAACCATATTCGCAACTGGCTTTTTACCAGGTATACAAAGGTTAGGAGCTACATTTGGGTCTATAACTACTGCTTCAGCATATGCTTGACATCCTGCGTAGCCACAAGCACCGCATTGCCCCTTTGGTAGTATATCCTCAACTATATGAATAAGCGGATTAACTTCAACAGCAAATCTTTTATTTGCATACGCTAGGATAAGACCAAATATTAAACCAACCATTGTCATTACAATTAAAACCATAATAGAAGTATTCATATCCCGAGCTCCTTTCTATAAAGCAATCATGCCTGAAAAACCAAGGAAAGCTAGTGCGAGCATTCCTGCTAGAATAAACGCAATACCAAGTCCCTGTAATGATTTAGGTACATCTGCTAATCTTAATTTCTCTCTTAAACTTGCCATTAATATTATTGCTAGTGCAAATCCTAATCCAGAACCAAGAGCATGTACAACACTCAATGAGAATGAATAACCATTATCAGCATTTAGTAGTGGTACTCCTAGTACAACGCAGTTTGTAGCAATTAGTAGTAGGTAAATCCCCCACATATTGTACAAAGCTGGAGCTTGCTTCTTTATAATCATTTCTAGAAGTTGAACAAAGCTTGCGATTAAAAGTACAAATACAGCTGTAGTCAAAAATTGTAACCCAAATGGAACTAATACAAAGTGATGAACAAGCCATGCAAGCATCGAACTTAACGTCATAACTGATGTAACAGCCATACCCATACCAACAGAGGCATTTAGGTTCTTAGAAACTCCAAAGAAAATACATAATCCTAGGAATCTTGTTAAAACGAAGTTATTTACAACTACTGCACTTATAAAAATAGTAAAATACTGTTCCATTAAGCTTCACTCCTTTCAACTTGACGCTTTGCCATATTCTCTAACATCATCTTATAACCAGCAACCATATAACCAATCAGTATAAAACCACCTGCAGGTAAAATCATAATTAAAGCCGGGTTATACCATGATCCTAATATTTGAAAACCAAATATTGATCCCATTCCTAAAAGCTCACGTACTACCCCTATTGATACCATAGCAAGCGCAAAACCAGCACCCATTCCTAGACCATCGAACATTGATGGTATTATAGGGTTTTTCGCAGCAAATACTTCTGCACGAGCTAGAATTATTGCAAAAACAACTATTAGTGCTAAATAAATTCCTAAAGCTTTATAAAGAAGAGGAGCGAATGCCTGTAGAAGTAATTGCACTAATGTAACAATAGTTGCAATTGATGTAATATAAACAGGTACACGAACCTTTGGATTTACGACTTTTCTAGTTAGAGATACTATACAGTTATTAGTAGTTATAACAAACATAACTGAAAGTCCCATAGTCAAAGCATTTATTGCTGTTGAAGTTACCGCTAGTGCTGGACAAAGACTAAGTGCAAGAACAAAAATTGGATTTTCTGCAATTATACCTTTTTTAAATATATTCCATAACTCTCTCATCCTACTTACCTCCTGCAAATTCTACAACTTGCTCTACAGCTTCTTTAACGCCCTTTGTTACTGCTCTGGAGGAAATTGTAGCACCTGTCATAGCTTGTATGTTATCAGTTTTTGAAGGGTCCTTTGTAACCTCTAATTTATCAGCTGTCTTGCCTTTAAACATTCCTCTAAAAGCTGGTTTATTTGCGTTATCTCCAAGTCCTGGAGTTTCGTTATGAACTAATATATCATAATCAATAACTTTACCATCTGGAGTAACAGCTACAAGCATCTTTATTGCTCCACCAAACCCTTTGCTTTCTGATGGAATTACGTAGGCTACTGTTTTTCCACCTTTCTGAGCCGCAAACCAATCCTTTTTACCATCCACAGGTTTAAAGCTTTCTGCATCCTTAACTAACGCTTTCATAGCATCATTTTTAAGCACAATAGCCTTTTGAGCTGCAATTGGCGCTGTAACAAAATAAGTTCCAGCGATGATTGCTCCCGATACAAAACAAGCTGCAGTTAAATTCATAGCTATTTGAAAAATACTATAGTGTTTTTCTACATGTTCTGCTGACATATCCCATTACCTCCTTGCCCCAAATTTTACTGGAGGACATAAACGATCAATTAAAGGTGTAAGACTATTCATTAATAATATAGAATAACAAACTCCTTCTGGATAACCGCCTTTTAGTCTTATTAGTGCAGTAAGCGCTCCTGCACCTAACGCAAAAATAATTTGTCCTTTACGTGTTATAGGAATTGTAACCATATCTGTAGCCATGAAGAATGCTCCGATTATAAGTCCACCAGCCATCATATGAAAAATAGGATCTCCTGTAAATAACCCTGCTGGTCCAAATGCCCAAGTTAAAATTCCTACTGTAGCAACCATAATAACAGGCACTTCCCAGTTAACATATTTCTTATAAATTAAATAAATTCCACCAAGTACTAATAATATTGTAGATGTTTCTCCAATACTACCGTTACGAGTACCTAAAAATAATGCTTTGTAAAGATTTGGAGTGCCTCCAAAAGTTTCAACTAGTTTAGCATAACCTTGTTGTTTTAGTATATTTAAAGGTGTTGCAGAACTTACCACATCAACACTAGTAGTAATTTTAGTCCAAGTCGTCATTGCAACTGGCCATGAAACCATTATAGCTGCTCTTCCAATATGAGCCGGATTGAAGATATTCCATCCTAATCCTCCCATTGAGTGTTTACATATTATAATTGCGATAAATGAACCGATAGCAGCCATATAAGGTGGAAGAGTTGGTGGTAAACACATTGCTAGAAGTAATCCAGTTAAAAATGCACTTCCATCATTAATAGTTATTTCCTTACCCCTTACTTTTTGTACAAAATATTCACCGGCCATAGCAGCCAGTATACTAACAACAGTTACAGTTAAAGCTTTGATACCAAAATTATATATTCCAAAAAGGGCTGCTGGAGCTAATGCTATGTTAACACTCCACATAATCTTCGATATAGATTCTTCTGCTCTAATATGCGGTGACGTAGAAACCGTTAGCATATTATCATTTAATTTTATTTCAGCCATTTAGAAACCACCTCCTACTTTTTTGCAGCTTGTGCTGCTGCATTTTGCGCCTTACAATATCTGATGTACTGCACAATATTACGTTTAGCTGGACAACCAAAAACACAACTTCCACATTCTACACAGTCTAAGAGATTGAAATCTTCCTTTGCTTCCTCGAAAAGATTACGTTCTCCTAGTATACTAAGCATGCTTGGGTTTAATCCCATTGGACATGCATCTACACACTTACCACAACGAATACATGCCTTCTCCTTACCAGAGTTAACATCTTCTTTGCTTAGTACTAAAATTCCAGATACTCCCTTTATAATTGTTATATCTAAATTTGATTGAGCAAATCCCATCATAGGTCCACCACATACAATCTTTACAGGAGCTTTTTCCAAACCTCCACAACACTCAATCGCTTCTGCAAATGAAGTACCTACTCTTAATAACAAGTTCTTTGGATCTTTTACTGCTCCACCACTAACAGTTGTTACTCTTTCAATTAATGGGATTCCTTTTAGAACCGCATCATTGATTGCAACTACCGTACCTACATTTTGAACCACTACGCCCACTTCCATTGGTAACCCACCAGATGGTACTTCTTTACCAGTCAACATTTTAATAAGCATCTTTTCAGCACCTTGGGGATACTTTGTTGGCAGTCCTACAACTTCCACTCCAGTTCCCTCAAAAGCTTTTTGCATAGCACTTATTGCGTCTGGTTTGTTATCTTCAATGCCTACATAACCTTTAGTTACATCTAATACTTTCATTACTATTTTAACACCTGTAACTATACGATCTGTATACTCAAGCATCATTCTGTGATCAGCTGTTAAATAAGGTTCACATTCAGCTGCATTTAATATGAAAGTATCTATTTTTTTATCTTTTGGTGGTGCAAGCTTAACATGGGTTGGGAATGTAGCTCCACCCATTCCAACTATACCAGCTTCACGAATAATGCTACGTATTTCATCTGCACTTAAAGTCTGCCAATCGCGTTCAACTAGAACTCCATCTTCCCATTCATCTAATCCATCGTTTTCAATAACAATAGATAGACACTTCCCAAATACTGAATGCGGATAATCAGCAACATCTATAACTTTTCCTGAAATAGATGCATGGACATTACTTGAGACAAAGGCATCATTTTTCGCAATAACTTGTCCCTTCTTAACTAGGTCACCTTTCTTTACTATCGGTGAGCAAGGGGCACCAATATGTTGTCTTGTAGGAATAACAACTTTACTTGGTAAAGGTGCTACTTCAATACTCTTACCAGACGTATAACTTTTATGGCCACTTGGGTGCACTCCTCCACGAAAACTTTTTAGCATGTTTTTAAACACCTCTTTCAACATATTTAAATAAATTTTTGTACTTCTTAAATTTAAAAGCTACTTTATAAGATACGTATGATTACTGGCCTCATTTTACTATCATTGCCCGTTGATTTGTCAAAAACCTTTACATAAGCTATTGATACTATAAATCCTAGCACGGCACCTACTATTTGAAATATCTTAATAGGTTGGCCTATTTTTTGTGCTAACCACAGTCCGCCTATAGAGCCTAAAAATATAGCAATCAAAGGTAATATATAAACAACAAAAGCTGCTTTTAACATATTAGTTTCTTTCATTTCAAAGACTACTCTTTGTCCGGGTTTTGCACCAAGTGAATTTTCAACATCTAAAACAGTAGCATTATCACCAGGACAAGCACCGCAATTTTTGCAATCCCCGTGTCTATTTGCTTTTACTTTAGCTATAGCTCCATCGACTTGGATAACTACTCCCTCATTCTCCTTTTTCATATTTATCCTCCTTAAAAATCATTGATAATTTTTCTTATATTTCATTCTGTATCATTCATCGTATAAACACTGTACTAATATAAAAAAACAAATTCCCCAAAACCTGTTATAGTAAAACTTTTGTTTCTTTTAACAAATACTTAACATTATATTATATATTTCTTAAATGTTTTTATGCAGACTAAAGGTTATATTCTTTCATTTTTATAATCTGAAATACAACACTCAGACATCTTCTGTAACTTTCATCTCTTATAATTGTAATTATACTTGTTAAAAGTTTAATTACAACATATACCAGCGATACCTTTATGCTAACACTTCTAAAAATTCGACTAACATTCATTAATATGATAAATATTTTTTATAATTTCTATATTGAGAATTCCTAGAACAGATCCTTTCCATAATTTCAGAATATTCTTTATATAGGGTATTTCTTTATTTTATTATTCCTTTTAATTGAAATTTTAAAAAATGTTTTCTTGAACTTATGAATTTTGTGTAAATTCGAAAGTACCTTTTTCTGAATATTGAGTGATTATCATTATCATTATTCTCCATTTTTATTTTTGTTTATAAATTTATCTTTGTTTTACTCATTCAATAAATAATATCAAAAATAACATTGTTATATTCGTGTCAAACTTTGCCATATACTCATCACTATTTGTCTTTCAAAGAACTTCTTGTTATTTTTTTAACATTTATCAGTAAGATGATTTATTTTACTTATACTTATTTCATTTTTCCATATATATACTATATTGAAGTATATACAAAATTTCCTTTATCAGTGTTTTTTCAAAGGTGTTCTATTACTATTTTGCAATTTTAAATAATATTTAAACTTAAAATTACAGCTTATTATAATAAATATTAAGTAATTGTTATACTATTTTTTATCCATTTATGAAACATATTTATTTCTATTAATAACTATCAAAATTAGTTTTAATAGTTATTTTTTTATTTATTATTTATTTTTAATTTTTCACTTATTGTTTCACTTATTGATATAGTATTTATTTTACTTATAAATATCGTAGCAATAAATATGCCACAACTTTAAAATATTACATAAGTTCATTCCTTTAAAATTACTTCTAAAACAATAAATATATAAAAATTCAGATTACTAAGAATGATATTCCTTTAAAAAACTATATCTAATGTTTTTTCACCCTCCAAGAACAAACTTATAATTTAAATTTAGCTTGCTGATTTATCAAAGCGATAAATAATTATCATTTTGATAGTATAATTTAGTAGAAAACAAATTAATATATAAGTTTTTTATCATTTTGATAATTTGATATTAGATTTTAATAGTTAACTATTCGTGATTATTTTTAGTTTCCTCACTTCTCAAATTCAATAAGTGTTACTTTATTTATATAATTATGTGTATTTTTATCCACTACAGCATATTTATATATTGTACAATATAACTTTCTTAGTTATATGTTACTAATAATAAAGGAGTTGTTTGTATTGAGTTCTTACCTTTTTATTATCTTTTCATCTATCCTCATCTCACTTGTAGTAATACTATTTTTGATCAAATTTATATTTTCCCAAGATAAAGGTTCAAATCAAATGCAAAGTATTTCAGATGCAATTAGAGAAGGTGCCATGGCTTTTATGAAAAGGCAATACAAAACTATATTATACCTAGCTATTATAACAGCCGCCCTGATTATCATAGCTAATTATTATGGCAACTTATCCAAAGGTTCAGCTATAGCAGTCAAATATTCATGGCATATTGGTATAGCCTTTATAACTGGTGCTTTATGTTCAGGAATCTCCGGTTATATCGGAATGTATATGGCTGTTAACTCAAACATAAGAGCTGCTGCTGGTGCTAAAAAAGGGTTAAATTCAGCTTTAACTATTGCTCTCAGAGGTGGCGCTGTTACTGGACTTGCCGTTACATCTCTTTCGCTGCTAGGAGTAACAGTATTATTTCTACTTTTTGGTGGTATGTCGAGTAGCGATGTTTTGATTAAGGAGTCTCCGTCCTTATTAGTTGGTTTTGGATTTGGAGCATCTTTTGTTGCTCTTTTTGCACAGCTAGGTGGAGGGATTTACACTAAGGCAGCAGATGTTGGAGCTGACTTAGTAGGAAAAGTAGAAGCCGGAATTCCTGAAGATGACCCAAGAAACCCTGCCGTTATAGCAGACCTTGTAGGTGATAATGTTGGTGATTGTGCCGGAAGAGGTGCAGACCTTTTCGAATCCACTGCCGCTGAGAACATCGGCGCTATGATTTTAGGAGTTGCATTATATCCAATCTTCGGATGGAAGGTATGGATACCTTTGGTCCAATTACAGACAATGCTGGTGGTATTGTAGAAATGTCAGGTGCGCCAGAAGAAATAAGACTTATTACAGATAAATTAGACGCTTGCGGAAATACAACAAAAGCTCTAACCAAAGGGTATGCAATCGGCTCTGCCGCTCTCGCTACATTTTTATTATTCTTTGCATATTTAGAACAAGTTAAGAATATACTTGGTAGGCCTCTAGATTCTTGGTTTGCTGTAGACATTGGAAAAACTGAAGTATTCATAGGTGCTTTTCTTGGAGCAATGGTAGTATATCTTTTTGCTTCTACAGCTATTCGTGCTGTAGGAAAAGCTGCTCAGTATGTAATATTAGAAGTAAGAAGACAACTGAAAGAGATACCAGGTATATTAGAAGGTACTTCAAAACCTGATTATGCCAATTGTGTTGATATAGTTACAAAAGGTGCTTTAAAAGAGATGATTTTGCCAGGTATTATTCCCATAGCAGCTCCAATTATTGTTGGAATGTTGTTAGGCAAAGAAGCAGCTGCTGGTTTCTTACTAGTATGTACTATAACCGGTGTTATAATGGCCCTTTTCCTAAACAATGGTGGTGGGGCTTGGGATAATGCTAAAAAATTTATTGAACTCGGAAACCTTGGAGGGAAAAAATCAGATACTCATAAAGGAGCAGTTGTGGGCGACACTGTAGGTGACCCATTTAAGGATACTGCTGGTCCATCACTACATGTTTTAATAAAGCTCATTACTACGCTTACCTTAGTTCTGGTAGCGTTATTTAGGTAGGATTAAGGTTCTAAGAGTTAAGAGTTCAAAATTGAAGTTGATAATTGACAGTTAAGGAAGCTTTTCCTCCTACGTAGGAAAAAATTTAATTTCTTTAGAGCTCGTTTTACCTACAGCAAAATATGGCTCTAATTTTATCTTAGATAAAATTAGAGCCATATCAACCTTAACTATCTACTGTCAATTGTCAACTAATTAAAGACTATTTCATAAAAAATATTTTAGGAAACTTTCTAACCTTATAGCTATTGACCGCTTGCAAATGATTGCTGTATATCATTTGGCCATCAGCACATATACCTATCTTTCCTATTTTATCACCTTTATTGACTGAAGAAGTTACTTTTTCTGGTTTTATAATTTTCACAGTATACTCAACCCCATTTTTAGCTGGTATAACTACATCATCAGCACATTGTAACTTTATAGTGCCTTTACTCAAAACCACTTCTCCCACATTATCTCCTTTTGCAAACATTTTTTTAAATTCATAGTTTTTTCCTACGTAATCATAAATTCTTTTCGTTTCCTTCCACCTAGGTGTACAATTAAGAACTACTACTATAACGTCATTTCCTTGTACTTTAGCAGAGGTTACTAAACACTTTCCTGCTTTGCCTGTATAACCAGTTTTAACTCCAGTAGCCTCTGGTAATTCCCATAATATTTTATTTATGTTATGATAGCTTCTTGTGAATCCATATGTTTTTGCATCTACATCTTTTGCACTTACTATCTCATTGAATAATTTATTCTCTTGTGCCTTTGCAGTAACAAGAGCTAAATCATATGCTGTAGAATAATGTTCATCATTATCTAATCCATGAGGTGTTTGGAAATGAGTATTAATAATACCTATTTCACCAGCATACTCATTCATAAGCTTAGCAAATTCTTCTACACTTCCGCTAATCCCTTCTGCAATTGCTATAGCCGCATCATTTCCTGATCTTAACATTAATCCAAATAATAATTCTTTTAAAGTAATCTTATCTCCCTTCTTATATCCTACAATAGAACCTCTTATTCCTGCTGATTTTGATGATATATCAAATTCTTTATCTAAGTCTCCATATTTTAAAGCAACTAGTGTGGTCATAATTTTAGTGGTACTAGCCATCGGAACTAATTCATATGAGTTTTTTTCATATAGCACTACCTTAGATTTGCTATCTAATGCTATAGCACACCTAGCATCTACAACCAAATTCTTATTATTATTTTCCTTTACTGGTTTATTATTAGGGTTTTTAGCATTTACATTAGAAGGTATGGAAAAGACTATTATGACTACAGCTATAATTAAGGACCGTAAGAGTTTCATCCTTCTTTTCATTAATCATCATCCTCCAAACTTTATAATTCCTATAATATATTTTTTCTTAAAACTTATAAATTAATCTTTAAATTTCTTCCATATTGTTATATAAATACCGTATATGGTTATAATTATAAATGGATATAAAAATGGAGGATATGACATGCTTTTTATTATAATTTTAATTGTTTTAATTACTTTAATCTTTATTCCAATTCCAATTAAGATTAAAGTAAGCTACATTGATAATAAATTTAATTTCTATGTTTATAATATGAATTTAACTGATAAAATATTTCTTGCTAGAAAAAAAGTTAATCGTACTATTGATAAAAAAGAAGATGAGGTTCCTAAAATTAAGAATACATTAAAAATTGCATTAGATATCATGGATGACATTAAGTATAAGCCTTCACTTAAAATTAAATTAGACGCTATCTATGGCCTTGATAATGCCGCCTATACCGCCTTATTTCATGGTTTTGTTACTTCCTTTTATCCTATAATAATTCAGTTAATAAACGCATTATTTAAGGTAAAAGAAAGCGATATAAATGTACATCCTGAATTTAACAAGTTTGTTTTAGCACTAGAAATTAATAGTATAATTATTGTTAATTTGGCTAAAGTTATTTATATATCATATATAATAATAAAACATCTTCATGAAGCTAAAAAAACGAATCTAGCTAATACATAATTAAGGGAGGAATTTTTCATGGATAATCATCCTATTGACAATTTATTAAAAAATACTATGGAAAATCTTAAGGAAATGATAGATGTCAACACTATAGTTGGCGATGCTGTTGAGTCTAAAGATGGATCTTTAATTATTCCAATATCAAAGGTTTCTTTCGGATTTGTTTCTGGTGGAAGTGAATTCAATGCTTCTAATACAGACGCGACCGATTCAAAATTTCCTTTTGGTGGTGGATCTGGTGCAGGAGTAACTGTTAGACCTATAGCTTTTCTTGTTACGAAAGGTGATTCCACTAAACTTCTCTCCTTAGATCATCAAAACACCTATGATAAAATAGTTGATTCAATCCCTCAAGTGATGGATTATATTAAAGGAATGATGTGTTCTAAGGACAGAAAAGATAATAACGATAGTGCAAATAAAGAATCTAAAGAAGATTCCTGCTGTAGTGAGACTGATGAACAAAAACTAACAACAGACGCTGAATAAAGTTATTACATATCTACAATAAGTTAATTACTAACTCCTAACTTATTGTAGATATAACAAATAGGATATTACCTAAACTAACTTTTTAACTTTAAGTTCTTCTAATCATTAGGTTTCTCTTCTAATCATTAAGTTTTTCTTCATCTATGTTGAATTCTCCAATAAGCTCTTCAAGCCCTGGCATTTCACCAATGGTTTGTAATCCAAAATATTTCAAAAACTCTTCTGTAGTACCATATAGTATAGGTCTACCGGGAACATCAAGCCTACCTGACTCTTTTATTAATCCTTTTTCTACAAGAGTTGAAATAGCTTTCTCACTTTTTACTCCTCTTATTTCGTCTACATCTATTCTTGTTATAGGCTGCTTGTAAGCTATAATTGCTAATGTTTCCAGGGCGGCCTGCGATAAAGACTGTCTTGAATTCGTTTCTAAAAGTCTTTCAATATACTCGCTATTTTGAGGCTTAGTAACAAAACTATACCTATCATTTGTATTTACTATTTTTATACCTCTATTTTCAACTTCATATATTTCTATCATTTGCTTTAACAGCTCTTTTGTAAAGTTTACACTTGATTCTATCACTGATGCTATTTGTTTTATTTCGAGTGGTTCTCCAGATACAAACAATAGTGATTCTATTATTGAAAAATATATATTTGTAGATGAAGCCTCTTCTATTTCTATTTGATTAATATTTTTCTTCTTCATTCTCATTTGTCCTTTCTACATAAATTTCATTAAAATTACTCTCTTGTACTACTGTGACAAATCTAAGTTTCATTAACTCCAATAACGCAAGAAAAGTTACTACTATTTCTATTCTTGAAGAACATTTATTTGCAATATTTGAAAATGGAATCTTTCTACCAATCTCTATACTTTGTCTTAGATACTCCATTTTATCCTCAATTTTATACCTATCTACAGAAATTTCTTTATTGATTACATTAACCGTATTTAATTTATTTCCATAAAGTAGTATAAGATTATTATATAACTCGTACAATTGAAGCATAGTAACCCCTTTCAAAAAATCTTTTGGTTCTATACTTTTCTTTTTCTCTTCTATTATTTCAGGCTTTTTACTAAACATCCTCCCCGTACCCTGTTCCCTATCCTTTAAAAATAGAGCCGCTGATTTAAACTTTCGATACTGGATAAGCTTGTCTATTAATTCTTTTCTTGGGTCTTGCTCATCTACATCTACAGCATTCTCATCATTCTTAGGCTTTGGAAGTAATAACTTGGACTTTATCTCAATAAGAGTTGCTGCAATAACTATAAACTCCGATGTAACTTCAAGGTCCATATCTTCCATAGTATGTATATACTCTAAATATTGGTTTGTAATTTCATATATTTTTATATCATAAATGTCCATCTTATTTTTCTTAATAAGATGAAGTAATAGATCAAAAGGGCCCTGAAAATTCGTTATTTTTATATTCAAAGACATTTGGTAATCTCTCCTAAACTAATCGTTTAATATTCCCTTTATAAATTGATTATGTACTATCTAGTAATTGATATATATAATAATTATCCATAGTATTGACAAGTTAGTCAACTATTTTACACTTTTTGTCGAAATATCTCTTTTATATTTAAAACCATTATAATAGTATTGAAGAGTTACCCTTGGAATAAAAATAAATGGTTCACTAATAATGCTAAAATAATTACTTATAACTATCTAGCATTTTTATGAACCATTTTTTAGTTTCTATTATTAATAGTAAAGTAAATAATACTGATATAAATTAGTTCTTAGACTCCTCTATCAAGGATTCTTACAAAATTATCCTTTAGATTACCAAAGATACCAGCCTTTTTAACATCTCTATCACTATAAAGTTTAACTTTTCCAGCTACCTCTCCATTTATACAAATCTCACAATATCCAACTATTTCATTAGCCTTAAATTCTTTTTTATCTTTTTCTATAACAGTTTTTTTAGTTATTTTGTTATCCTGCCCTTTCTCCATTACTATGTTAAAATCTTCTGCAGACTTAGCTATGAAGAATCTATCTCCTTGCTTGTTTAGAGCTACTTTTTCTACGTCTGTACCTTTTACAAATAACTTTTTAGCTTCAAATTTTGAAAAACCATAATTCATAAGCATACTAGCATCTTTATTTCTGACCTTATAGCTAGGAGATCCCATTATTACTGCTAGCATTCTCACTCCATCTCTAGTGGCAGTTGCTGATATACAGTATTTCGCCTCATCTGTAAATCCTGTTTTTAAACCATCACAGCCTTTAAAAAACCTTACTAATTTGTTATGGTTTACTAGTCCTATAGGACTTCTTCTTCCTTCAGATATAGTTTCCATATATGTTCCTGTGTACTTTAAAATAGTAGGGTGTTTTAATAACTCCCTAGACATTATTGCTATGTCATAAGCTGTAGTTACATGACCTGGAGCACTTAATCCTGTGCAATTTTTAAATGTCGTATCCTTCATTCCAAGTTGCTCAGCTCTTTCATTCATAAGCTTTACGAAGGCCTCTTCACTTCCACCAAGATACTCAGCCATTGCCATTGCTGCATCATTTCCAGATGCAATTCCTATTCCTTTTATTAAATCTTCTACAGTTCTAACTTCTCCAGTATCCAGAAGCATAGAACTTCCACCCATCTTTTTTGCATTTTCACTACAAGTTACCTTATCAGACATTTTTATTCTTCCAGAATCCACTGCTTCCATAGTTAATAACATGGTCATAACTTTTGTAACAGAAGCTGGTGGAAGCTTTTCATGTGCCCCTTTGTCAAATAACACCTTACCGGTTGTAGGTTCCATAAGAAGCGCAGACCTTGCATCAACATTTATTCCGCTCTCCTGAGATTTTGAGTCCTGCACTGGAGCACCCTTCACTGGTTTTACAAAAATACCCATTACAAAAACTAAAGTTAATAATAAGCTAACTAAAGGCTTTCTACTTTTTTTCATTTTCTATTTCCTCCTTCCTTCAATTGTATTTTCTCCCGAATTTAATAATATTATGACAATTATTTAAAACATATGAAGGTAGTTTGCAAGAGTATCTAGGTGCGACTTAATCTTAAATTACGGCATGTTATATAGAAACTTCTTATGATATAGTACTAAATTAAAATAAACTAGGGTCCTAACGCGCTGAGTTATTGTTTCAATTTAAATAGCTTGTCCTTGTATTAATTTGCAAGGGTAATACCATATCTAATACTAATTGACTTAAAAGCTCCAATATTTTTCACAGTTTTCTGTAAGAAAACATTGAAAAATATTGGAGCTTTTAAAGGTGAATTAGTATTAGAGTCTTTTCCTGAAGTGAGGGCTGACGTAACACTATAAACCTACTCTTCAAACAGGTTTCCAAATCTAGATTAAGTCGCACTCTCCTTTTATTTTAATATTTCCTTCGCAAAACTTTCTCCATAAAGACTATTCTCTACATTTAATAAATCTAACACAGTTTTTCCTATATCGGAAAAAGACTTTCTTATTCCAATATTTACACTACTCTTAATTTGTTTACCATATGTGATAACAGGAACATACTCTCTTGAGTGATCTGTGCTTTCAGTAGTAGGATCACAGCCATGGTCAGCAGTCAGTATTAAAATATCCTCGTCATTCATACTAGAGATAATTTCAGGAACTCTATTATCAAAATCTACCAATGCTTTAGCATAGCCTTTAAAGTCATTTCTATGACCATATTGCATATCAAAATCCACAAGATTTGTAAATATGAGCCCTGCCTTATTCTCTTTCATATACTCTAAAGTTTTATCAACGCCATCCATATTGCCATTGATATGAATAGCATCTGTTATTCCCTTTTTATTATAAATATCTTCTATCTTGCCTACAGCCATTACACTAAGACCTTTTTCCTTTACGTAGTCTAACATTGTTTTATCAAACGGATCTAGTGCAAAATCCCGTCTGTTTGCTGTTCTTGTAAATTGACCTTTTCCACCAACGAAAGGTCTTGCTATTATTCTTCCTATTGCCTTCTCTCCAACAAACATTTCTCTAGCTATTCTACACATTTTATATAGTTCTTCTAAGGAAATTACTTCTTCGTGAGCGGCTATTTGGAATACACTATCAGCTGATGTATAGACTATTGGATATCCTGTCTTTATATGCTCTTCTCCTAATTCTTTAATTATCTCTGTACCTGATGCTACTTTATTTCCAATAATTTTTCTTCCAATCTTTTCTTCAAATTCTTTTATTATATCCTCTGAAAAACCATTAGGATATGTGTTAAGAGGTTCTCTTAGTATAACACCAGCAATTTCCCAGTGTCCTGTTACAGTATCTTTCCCTATAGACAGTTCAGCGCATTTACCAAATGCTCCAGTTGGGTTTTCAGTTCTATTAATGTTTTTTATACCTGTTATATTACCTAGTCCCATATGCTCCATATTAGGTAATTTTATGCCTCCAATAGCTTTTGAAATGTTACCTAAAGTATCACTTCCTAAATCTCCGTAATTTGATGCATCTGGAAGTGCTCCTATTCCTACACTATCAAGAACAATTAATATTACTCTTTTTACCATATCTATCTTCCTTTCCTTTACTATTAAAACAGTTAAATTTATAGTATTTTCTTATAATTAGTATTGCTAATAGTGGTATAAATATTAATAAAGTAAAAATAAGGTTCAGCAAAGCTGAACCATTTACGCTCTAGGATGAGAATTTTTATAAACTTCTGCTATCTTACTCTTCCTTGAAATGTTAGAGTATATTTGGGTAGCGGATAAGCCTTTATGTCCTAACAATTCCTGTACCGATTTAATATCCGCTCCATTTTCAAGTAGATGTACTGCAAATGAATGTCTAAGAGTAAATGAATTAATTGTTTTATCTATAGAAGCTTCATTAGCATAATATTTAACTATTTTCCAAAACCCTTGTCTTGTCATTTGTACACCTTTTAAGTTTAAAAAAAGTAAATCTAAATTATAGGTATTTATTTCAGGCCTTATTTTCAAATAATTTTCTAAACATCTCACAGCATAAGTTCCTATAGGGATTATCCTTTCTTGCTCTTTGGAGCCCTTGCACTTAATATAAGATAACTTTAAATTAACATCATAAATAGTTAAATTTAAGAGTTCTGACACCTTAATTCCTGTAGCATACATAACCTCAAGCATAGCCTTATCCCGTATTCCTTTATTTATGGTTAAGTCTGGTTCTGAAAGTAACTTGTCTACCTCATCTACCGTTAAGGTTTTAGGAATATTATGCTTAATTTTGGGTATTTGATAATTAACTACAGGGTTGTCATTCACGATCCCCTTCTTCATTAAATATTTATAAAAATTTCTTAATGAAACAATATTTCTTACAATAGATGAAACTGCTTTTCCATCCTTTTGTAAGTACTGAACATATGCCATTACTGTTACTACTTCAATTTCTTCTATCTTTTCTTTTCTTTCTTTTGTAAAACCAATAAATCTAGTTATATCTCTAACATAGGCATCTAATGTATTTTTACTTACGTGCTTCCTCTCCAAATCTTCTATGTATTTTAATAAAAAGTTACTCATAGCATTCTCCTACTCTTGAAGCTTTTTTAAAATCTTAAAAACTCTTTAAAAACTGTAATATAATTATAAATTATATCAAGGTTTTTATTTACTATGTTATGAACAAGTATGCTGTTATCATAAACATTGGGTTTACATATATAATAATACAAGACAAAATCTAATATCTTTGGTAAAAGTAGTCCAAAAAATATTAAAATAAAAAAACACTTTAAAACTACTACTATAAAATCATAAAACTCTTTATTAATACTCATATTATAGCACTTCCCATACCAGCTATTATAAACTTAACCATGTTTGGAGTAATATAGGATTCCATAAAAAATCCTAAAAACATAACAATAGTAACTAATAGAAATGAAATTGAATATGATGTAACTCTAACCCATATATTAGATGTCCATTGTCTGTTGGTTCTATCCTTAAGTATGGTTAAGGAAAATTCCATAGCAAGTACAGATGCAAATATTATACATGGAACATAAATGATATTTTGAGGTAATACACCTAGAAGTGAAAACCACATTCCCTCTATACCCATTCCATTTATTACAAAGCTTATAGTAAAGCCTATAGTAAAGCCCTTTATTACATCTATAATTAATATAACAGGTATCCCTATCATAGTAAGCCCAAGGAACCATACGGCCATTAAAATTGGTATATTGCTTCTCATGGTTTCAACAAAAATATTTTTGTAGTTTAATCCATCCGAATTAACAGTGGTACTGAAATTTTTAAGATAACTTAAAAGATCACTTTTTTCAAAGCCTCCCATATATCTAACACTGTATATCCCTAGAACTACACCAATACATACACATAAGAGACTTACAACGTAAAGCCAAAAATTATTCTGTACATGTTTGTTTATAACACCTAAAAATTTGTTCTCTGACATTATTTTATCCCCCTTTTGTTTAATCACCTTTTTAATATTTATGACAAACAAAGGAGTTATATGATATCAAATAATGTTCACACTTACAAAAATATTGAAGCAATAAGTAAAATATTTTTGCTATAATAACATAAATGCACTTACTGTTTTAGCATCTATAATTTCACCGCTTTTTATCATTTCTTTTATTTTGTATACTTTTTCCTCTCTTAAATTTATAAATTCATCTTCATCTCCTAAATTTTCTTGACCTTTATATAACCCCTCAGCTTTATAGATGTATATATACTCGTCACAAAATCCTGGACTGGTAACTACTTTACCAAGAAACCTAAACTCACTAGCTTTATACCCCGTTTCCTCTTCAAGTTCTCTTATACCACATAACTCTATGTCTTCACCCTTTTCAATCTTACCTGCAGGTATTTCTAAAAGATTTCTTTCTATTGGTTTCCTAAACTGTTCCACTAACAATACAGTATCTTTATCCTTGAAAGCAATTACGGCTACTCCACCAGAATGATTTACAATTTCTCTTGTTGCTTCTTTTCCATTTGGAAGCTTAACAGTATGTATGTTTACATCGATGACCTTACCTTTGAATATATTTTTACTTTCTATCGTTCTTTCAGTGAAATCCATTGTAAATACCTCCAAAATATTAAATCTTTTAAGTTTAATCTATTGTAATTAATTTAATTTATTTCTCTTAATTTAATATATTAATTTTATACTTTCAACCTATAATTGTCAATTAAAGGAACATCAATAACTTCATTCAAAATAAAACCTTCCTAATATTAAAGTCAACATTTTACACTCTAAAATTAGAATACCCTTAGGACTTACCTAAGGGCTTGCTAGTAAAACATTTTTCAACACCTATTCCTTATCTATATTATAATCAAGTTTTTGATTACTATTATAATTCATATTAATGTATGCTTTAAAAGGCTAAAACTTTACACTAAAGTTTAACATTTATATAATGATATTTTTTCATTTCAATTAATTCTATTATTCAGCTGCGTTTGATTATCTATTTTTTTTATAAGTTTTTTATAATATCTTATTATTTCTCTTAGCTCATCTTCTTTATCAGCATCATCTATAAGCCTTTCTCTAAGGTCATTGATTCTACTTATAATTAAATTTTCTATATTTCTAATTTCCTCTACTTCTAATTCAATTCTCATCTTATCACCTTCCTTGTTAAATAGTATGTTCTTAAATAGTATTTTAGAATTTTAATAAGATCTTTATTATAAAAAATAGTAAGACGAAATTATATATCTATGATAATCTACCCTTTTTTCATATTTATTATTTAGTTATAAAGTAAAACATCTTTATTCATTAGTTAATGAACAAAGATGTTTTATAGCTTATAAGCAATATATCATTAAATTTAAAAGATCTTTATAGATTTATTTATAGGAAAATATAAGATTTAAATATATATAATTTATTTTTTAACTTACTTTATTTTTTAGTCTTAATTTATCAGCAACCATTGCTATGAACTCTGAATTTGTTGGCTTGCCTTTATCATTATGTATAGTATACCCAAATATTTTATTAATTGTTTCAACTTGACCTCTGGACCATGCAACTTCAATAGCATGTCTTATAGCTCTCTCTACCCTACTCGCAGTAGTATTATATTTTTTCGCTATATTAGGATATAGTTCCTTTGTAACCGCCGATAAAAGTTCCATATTATTTACTACCATAGTTATAGCTTCCCTTAAATACATATATCCTTTAATGTGAGCTGGCACACCTATTTCATGAATAATATTTGTTATTTCCTGTTCTAAGTTTGTTGGCTCGTTCTTAGTGAACTTAATTTCAGTTGTATCTATTATTGAAATAGTCTTTTTTGTTTCTTCCCCACTGCTTATAGTATTGTTAAACATTTGTCTAATTCTTTTAGTAAATACATCCATATCAAATGGCTTTACAACATAATAATCTGCTCCAAGGGTAATAGCTCTCTGAGTAATCTTGTCCTGTCCAACTGCTGATAGAACTATTATTCTTGGCATAGGGCTTATGTTCATACTATTTAATCTTTCTAAAACTCCAAGACCATCAAGATGTGGCATAATTATGTCTAACACAACTAAATCAGGTTTTCTTTCTTCGATAAGTTTTAAAGCTTCCACCCCATCTTTCGCTATGCCAGTAACAACAATGTCTCTCTGATTTAACAGATAATCGTTAAGAATATTACAAAACTCTTTATTATCATCTGCAATAATTACACTTATTTTTGATTCTTCCATATTTATTACTCCCCTTTATCTTATTAATTTCCATATCCTTACAAATAATACATTCGACAAAAGAATTTTAAATCCTTCTTATAAGCAGAACTTTTTACTAAAATCCCATTTTAAAAGATAGCACAATATTGTGCTATCTTATTATACAATGATTTACTTTTATTTTACCATACTTTTTACTTATATTTTAACTTTTTATTAATATTTTTTCTATTTTTGATATAAAAACTTTTTTATTACTTTATTTTGATAAAATATTAGCATCTTTAAGCATCCATTCTATATATATTCCATATCCAACATCAGGTTTATTTATAAGAACGTGAGTTACTGCACCTACTATCTTGTTGTCTTGTATAATCGGACTTCCGCTCATCCCTTGAACAATCCCACCTGTTTTTTCTAATAGTTTTGGATCTGTAACTCTTATTACCATGCTCTTTGGTCCTGGTTCATCTTGAGATAAGAGTTTTTCTATTTGTATATCATATAACTTAGGATCATCGCCGTCTACTGTGGTTAATATTTTAGCTGGCCCTACTTTAATCTCATTCCTTAATGCAACCTTCATAGGCTTACAGTTCTTTCCTACCAATTTAGTATTGCTTTTTCCAAAAACGCCACATTCAGTATTTTTATGAATTTTTCCTAAAACCGAATCTTCATTAATAAATACTCCTTTAAGCTCTCCAGGATTTCCTCTCAATCCTTTTTTAACAGAAATAATAGAAGATGAAACTATTTCTCCGGAATTTATACTTAGAATAGTTCCTGTATCAACATCTGTTATAGGGTGGCCTAACGCAGCGAACATACCACTTTTTTCATCGTAAAAAGTCAGGGTTCCAACTCCAGCTGTAGAGTCTCTTATCCATAGCCCTACTTTGTAATTTTTATCTTCATCACTTTTGATCGGCTTTATGATTTTTTCTGATTGCTGTCCTTTTCTTTCTATTAAAACCTTTAATTCTTTTCCATCGGAATTATTTATTTCTTTCTGTGTTTGTTCTGCATTTTTTATATCTACACCATTTATCTTTATTAAATTGTCACCTACCTGTATTCCTGCTACTGCTGCAGGGCTGGATATCTTTCCACTTTCAGTTTTGATATCTGATAATGCTACCACTAAAACTCCTTTTGTATTTAATTTAACGCCTAATGGCTGACCTCCCGGATATAAAACTATGTCATTACTGACAGCTTTAATAGAGACAGATTTTACTGGAAAAAAACCAAGAATATTAACACTAGCACTTCTATCTTTTTCAACTATATTTTTAAATCCCCTACTATTTTTTTCACATACCTTAACTAAAGTATCCGACTTTACATTTTGACCTTCTCTTATAAATATAGTTGTAGGTATATTTTGAATCTTATAATAGGCAATAAATGTTATAAGCAGGATAGGAACTATCACCCAGAACAATATACTCTTTACTTTTTTGCCCATGCTTTAACCTCCTGTCTTAATAGCATTTTTTATATTTTTAAGTTGCCCTTTTGAATATTTTATTATGCTACTATAAACTTTCATTTATAGTTAATACTTTGATTTTTAGACATAAATAGTTTGCTTCTTATTTTAAAAATTAATTACAATATTTTTCAAAAAATAAAAAAAAGACTGCAAATAATTGCAGTCTTAGGAAGCTTCAAATCTTAATTCATGTTTTTTAGAATCCGCCATTTTAATTAGTTCTTTAGCATGCTCAAGGGTAAGTTTTGTAACTTCGGATCCCCCTATCATTTTAGCTATTTCATATTCTTTTTCTTCTTTATTCATTTTCCTTACTCTAGTGTAAGTTTTTTCCTCTTTAACTTCTTTTGATACCCAGTAATGAGTATCAGATATGCAAGCGATTTGAGGAAGATGTGTTACACAAAACACTTGATGTTTGTTAGATATTGAATACATCTTTTCTGCTACACATTGAGCAATCCTTCCACTAATTCCAGTATCAATTTCATCAAATATAACAGAAGGTATTCTATCCTTATCTACAAATACTGTTTTAAGCGCAAGCATTATTCTCGAAAGCTCTCCTCCAGATACAACCTTTTCCAACGGTTTTAAAGGTTCACCAGGATTTGTAGATATGCAAAATTGGACTTTATCCATACCACTAGAAGTAAACTTATCCTCAAATTCCACATTTATTTTAAATACACTTTTCTCTAGACCAACAAAATTTAGCTCGCCTTTTATCTTTACTTCTAAACTTTCCGCTATCTTACATCTCTCATCATGTAACCTTTGACCTATAATATTTAGTTCTTCTACTAATTTATTCTTTTGTTTCTTTAAACTTTCTATAATTTCGCTACTATTTATAAATTCTTCATATTGAGTATTAATTTTATCTCTATACTGAAGAATTTCCTTTACATCTTTTCCATACTTCTTCTTAAAGCCATTTATCTGATATATTCTACTATTTATGTACTCTAACTCATTTTCATCATAATAAATATCTTCTTTTATACTCCTGATCTGTTCTATACTTCCTTCTATATTATAGTATGCATCCTGGAGTAAACTACATATGTCTTTAATCTTAGGTAAATTATTTTCTAAAGAAGCTAACTCTCTTATTATTCCGCCTAAGTTATCATAAATAGAAAGTGAATCTTCTGTTCCATTGTAAAGATTTTGATAGCCTGAATTTAAAGTTTTATTTATTTTTTCTGCATTAGAGAGAAGTCTATATTTTTCTTCCAATTCTTCTTCTTCATTTTCTTTTAAGTTAGCAGAATTTATCTCATCTATTTGATATTTTAGAAAATCTATTAGTTTCTCTCTGTCTCCGTCTTTGCCTAAAAGCTCGGATATTTTATTTCCTACAGCATTTAACTCCGTATATTTATCTTTATAGTTATCCAATATACTTTTAATATTACGTTCTCCATAGTAATCTACATAAACAATATGATTCTCTGCCGCCAATAAGTTCTGATTCTCATGCTGACCATGAATGTCTAACAATGTACTAGATACGAGTTTTAGTGTAGATAGCAGAATCGATTTTCCGTTAACCTTTGCGATGCTTTTGCCTGTTTGAAAAGTTTCCCTGCTTATTATAACTAAATCATCTATCTCTACATCTAATTCTTTAAGTAGTTCAATCGTTTTAGGGTTTTCTATAGTAAAAACAGCTTCAACAAAAGTCTTATTTTCTCCTGTTCTGATTAAGTCCTTATTAAACTTACTCCCAAGAACAAAGTTAACTGCATCTATTAATATAGATTTTCCTGATCCAGTTTCACCTGAAAGTACATTAAATCCTTTATCAAAGGATATAGTTAAATTCTCTATTAGTGCAAAGTTTTTTATATTTAATTGAAGAAGCATAAATAAAAGCCTCCTGCTATGTAATCATTTTTTTCATCTTAGAAGTTATTGTATATGCTTTTTCAGCATCTCTTGCAAGCACAAATATAGTATTGTCACCAGCAAGGCTTCCTGCTATTCCATCAAAATTTAATGAGTCAATAGCTTCTGCAGCTGCAGAGGCTGAACCGGATATCGTTTTTATTATTACAAAATTGTCAACGTTCTCAACACTAATCACCGTTTGAGTAAAAATAGTAACCAACTTGTTTGATAAAAAATTTTCAGTATGCATTATAGTAGCATACTTATACCTGCCTTTATCTGATAAAACTTTTATCAATTTTAATTCCTTTATATCTCTTGAAACTGTAGCCTGAGTGACGTCCATCCCACTTTTTCTAAGCTCTTCTGCAAGTTCTTCTTGGGTTTCAATGTCCTTTGAATTTATAATTTCTAGTATCTTTGAGTGTCTAGTTACCTTCATATACTTCACCTTCACATTCCTTCGCCCTATACGTAATTTTTTTTCTTAACGTAGTAAAATAGTCATTATTACAAAGCCTTAAAAGCCTACATTTATGTTTTGACCTTGTTATATTTATTGTCTTAGTACTATCAGTTTCTATCCATTCCTGACCATCAACTGATAAAAATATACTTTCATTATCCCTTCTAACCCTAACTGATATATTACTATTACCATCTATTACAATAGTCCTTGAAGCAAGAGATTGAGAATACATCGGAGTTAAAGCTAAAGTATCAAGCTCTGGATGTATTATAGGTCCTCCTGCAGATAGATTGTATGCAGTTGAACCGGTTGAAGTGCATATAATAAACCCATCTGCATTGAAAGTATTATAATATTTATCATTTATAAGCACTTCATACTTCTGTATTCTTGATGAAAGAGCTTTGTATAAAACTACATCATTTAACCCACTATATTTTTTTTGAGTTCCATTTTCATCATAGCTACACTCAATCATTGTTCTCTCTTCAATTTCATAGTTATTTTCAAATAGATTCCTAATAGCAGAATCTATATCTAATCCATCAACCTGTGCCAAGAATCCTAGATGTCCTATGTTAATTCCTAAAATAGGAATGCTATATTTGTGCATTTGCTTTAAAGTACTTAATATAGTTCCATCCCCACCAAGAACTATAATTACATCCAAATTGGAACTTTCAGTTTTATCTAATCCATTACCATCATTATAAACTTTAATATTAACGTTTTTATCTTCTCTTTTAATAGCATCCATAATTAAGTGTAACGTATCCCTATTCGGATCCTTTGTCGTATTCACATTAATACCTATATTCTTCATAGTGCCTCCCCATTAAGCTCCTTATGCGCTAAGTTAACTATATTTTCAACATCCTCATTTTTAAAGATTTCATCATAGTCATTTTCCTTAGTAAAATATATTAAGTATTCCATGTTTCCTTCTGGTCCTTTTATCGGTGAGAAATCTAATGCGATTACCTTTAGATTATTCTCTTTAATAAAATCTACTATTCCATATATAACTTCTTTATGAGTTGATTTTTCTCTTACAACTCCTTTTTTTCCAACTTTCTCTCTTCCTGCTTCAAACTGAGGCTTGATTAAGGCCATTATTCTTCCACTCTCATTAAGCAAATTTATAACAGTAGGAACTACTTTTTTTAAAGATATAAAAGATACGTCTATACTCGCAAAATCTGCATGTTCACCTAAGTTCTCTAACGTCACATATCTTATATTTGTTCTTTCCATACAAACAACCCTTGGGTCAATTCTAAGCTTCCATGCAAACTGACCATAGCCAACATCTATAGAAAAAACTTTTTTTGCTCCATTTTGAAGCATACAGTCTGTAAAACCTCCAGTAGATGCTCCAATATCTAAACAAACCTTATCATTTAAATCTATATTGAAATTTTGGACAGCTTTTTGGAGTTTTAATCCCCCGCGACTTACAAATGGTAATTCTTCCCCTTTAAACTCAATATTTGAACTCTCCTTAATCTTTTCTCCACACTTATCAACCCTTTGACCATCAACAAATATTTGCCCAGCCATAATACTAGCACGAGCTCTCTCTCTTGAAGAAAAAATCCCTCTTGTAACTAATAATACGTCTATTCTCTCTTTTGTTTCCGACATAGCAAACTCCTTCACCTTTAAACTATTTTCAAGATACTTTTTATAATTCCATCTGGGTCTAACCCGTATAATTTATACAAGATATCAGTTTTCCCATGTGGAATAAAATCATCTTTAAATCCGAGGTTTAAAACTTTTACTTTTTTATCTAAAGTATTTACATACTCTAGTATATATGATCCTAATCCACCTCGTACTACATTATCTTCTACAGTTACTATGTTGACTCCTTCTTCCACCAAGTCTTCAAGCACTCTTTTATCCAAAGGTTTTATAAAACAAGCATTTATAATCCTAACACTAATTCCATCACCCTTTAGTTTTTCTCTCACTTTAACTGCATGTTGAACCATCTTACCCTGTGCAATTATTGCTATTTTTCCTTCGTTATATATAGTTTCCCAAGCTCCATGTCTAAAACTCTTTAAAGGCTCCAATGTTAGTTTATCATTGTCTCCTCCTCTTGGGTACCTAATAGCTATAGGATAGCTTTGATTAACTGCCCATTTTAGCATGTTTTTAAGTTCAGGTATACATTTAGGAGACATAACTGTCATATTAGGCATCTGAGTTAAATATGACAAATCAAATACACCTTGATGAGTCTCCCCATCGTCCCCAACGATACCAGCTCTATCGATAGCAAATATAACTGGAAGTTTTTGAATGCACACATCATGCAATAATTGATCATATGCTCTTTGAAGAAAGGTGGAATACACTGCAAATACAGGC
Source organism: Clostridium sp. CS1-1 (assembly GCF_056135525.1). Classification (NCBI taxonomy): domain Bacteria; kingdom Bacillati; phylum Bacillota; class Clostridia; order Eubacteriales; family Clostridiaceae; genus Clostridium; species Clostridium sp. CS1-1. The sequence continues at coordinate 3,815,393 of NZ_CM148680.1, forward strand.
TTTAATCCTTGTTTTGACATACCAGCTGCTAATGTTACTGCATGCTGCTCTGCAATTCCAACATCAAAAAACCTATTTGGAAACCTTTCTGAAAACTCTTTAAGGCCCGTACCATCTCTCATAGCTGCAGTTATTGCCACTATATCTTTGTTATCTTTAGCAAGATCAACTAATTCACTACCAAAGGCTTTTGAATAGTTTTCACTAGAAGTAACACATAGTTCCCCACTATCGCAGTGGAAAGGTCCTATACCATGAAATTTTCCTGGGTTCTTTTCTGCGAACTCGTACCCTTTTCCTTTTTTAGTTATTACATGTATAATAACTGGTTCATTTATATTTTTTGCTTTAGATAATACCTCTGTTAACTCTTTAATATTATGCCCATCTATAGGTCCTAAATACTTTATTCCCATCTCTTCAAAGAACATTCCAGGCACTACCATTTGCTTTATACCATTTTTTATTCTCTCTAAGTACTTTGCCATACCTTTTCCTATATTAGGTATTTTCTTTATTGCATATTCTACTTCTTCTTTTAGTTTGTTATATTTAGGATCAAGCCTTATCTTACTTAGATAACTAGATACTCCTCCTACATTTTTAGCTATAGACATCTGATTATCATTTAATATTATAATTAACTTTGTTTTTCTGTAACCTACATCATTTAATGCTTCTAATGCCATGCCTCCAGTTAAAGCACCATCCCCTATAACTGCAACTACATCATGTTTCTCTTTTCTCAAATCTCTAGCCCTGGCCATTCCAAGTGAAGCAGAAATAGATGTACTACTATGTCCTGTTTCAAAAAAGTCGTATATACTTTCACTACTCTTTGGAAAACCGCTTAATCCTCCAAACTGTCTTAATGTATCAAACTTATCCTTTCTCCCAGTGAGTACTTTATGTACATAAGCTTGATGCCCTACATCCCAAATAAGTTTATCCTTATTTAAATCAAATACATCAAATAAACTTAAAGTTAACTCTACAACTCCAAGATTGGATGCAAGATGACCTCCTGTCTTCGAAACAGTATCCGTTAAAAATAGTCTTATTTCATCGGCAAGTTGCACCTTCTGCTTTAGAGACAAACTCTTGATGTCATTAATATCCTTATAATTTTCAAGTAAATTAGGCATTTTTCATCTATCCTTTTTTTAAATATGTTTAACTCTATACCACATCTATTATTAAAATATGAATTTAAACTTGCGCTAAAAGTATTAATTTAACACAAGTTATAAACTCAATTACTTTTCTCTATTTAACAAAAATAGTGTTAATTCTTTTAATTTAGAAGTATCGCCTTTTAGGTTTTCTAATACCTCTATGCATTCACCTGTAAGTGAATTACACATTTCTATACATTTATTTAATCCATAAGCTGTAATAAAAGTAGTCTTATTATTGTCAATATCAATTTTAGCTGTTTTTCCTAAAATTTCAGTATCTCCTACTCTATCTAGGATATCGTCTTTTATCTGGAATGCTAAGCCTAGTTTTTGTCCAAAATAATCTAGACTTTTCAATTCTACCTCACTGGCACCACCAAGAATTGCACCTGCCAATATAGAAGCTTTTATTAATGCACCAGTCTTCTTACTGTGCATATAATAAAGCTGGTCTATAGGTATCTTAATATTTTCACTTAGAATGTCAACAGTTTGACCTCCTATCATTCCATCTGCTCCAGAGCTCTCTGATATTATGCTACAAGCTCTTAACTCATTCTTATCTTTATCCATGCAATATTTAAACATAATATTCATCGCTTCGTTTAAAAGTCCATCTCCTGCAAGCACCGCTATAGCATCACCAAAAACCTTATGGTTTGTTGGTCTTCCTCTTCTTAAATCATCATTATCCATACAAGGTAAATCATCATGAATTAAAGAATAAGTATGAATCATCTCGATGGATGCAGCAACTGGTAAAACCTTTTTATAATCCTCTTTATACAACATATAAGTTAGTGTGAAAAGTAAAGGTCTTATCCTTTTACCACCAGCATTTATACTATATGCCATAGCCTCATAAACCTTTTTATTATGGGAGCCCTTCCCGTGAAAATACTCTCCGAGCCAAGTTTCAATTTCATTCTTTAAAGTTTCAATTGTGACTTGCTTTTCATTACTCATATCACATTTCTCCATTCATGCTTATTACTAAAATAATGAGTTGTTCTTGATATATCAAATCTTTTTATAGGAGGTCTTTAAGTACTAATCTCTACTTAGTTTAATTAGCTCTCTACCTCAAAATCCTTTTCACCATCTTCAGTAAGTATTTTTATCTTTCCTTCAGCTTCGCTTAAGGTCTTATAAAGCTTATTACATAACTTTATACCCTCTTCATACTTTTTCATGCTGTCCTCTAAAGAAAGTTCCTTACTATCCATTATGCCAACAATCTCTTCAAGCTTTGTTATCATACTCTCATAACTTTCAGTTTTTCTTGCCACAATACCACTCCCTGTTTTCAAAATTAAGAGTTAGTTATTTGCAAATGACAATTTTTAAGTATGTATAGATATTTAACCTTAGAATTATTAGTTATAACCAACCTTTAATAGCTAATTTTTAGTTATATTTATTTTACTTTTGTCTGCTAAATGTAACTCAGCACTACCATCTCTTAGTATTATTCTAATATCCTCGGAATGTTCAAGCTTATTTACTTCACTTATTACATTTTTATTCTTATCTTCAATAATTGCATAACCTTTATTTAGTACATTTAGTGGATTATGTGCTGAAAGCAACGCATTGACTTTACTAAGTTTTTCTTTTTCTTTTTCTATTCTTCCTTTTATTTTCAAGTTTATTAACTCTTTTAATCTGTCAATATTTTTATATTCATTTACAATATAAACTGCAGGATTTTGTCTATCCAGACTATTTTTTAGTAAATTTAGCCTAGTTTTCTTTTGAGATAAATTTATATTCAATAAATTATTTATAACACCTTTATGTGATGAAACTCTATCTTTAACTTCATCTATGCTAAATACTGCAATTTCTGCAGCCGCAGAAGGTGTAGGGGCTCTGAAATCACTTACGAAATCTACTATAGTAAAATCTATTTCGTGTCCAACACCTGTTATAATTGGTTTCTTAGATTTATAAACTGCATGAGCTAATGCTTCGTCATTAAAAGACCAAAGCTCTTCAATAGAGCCTCCACCTCTTGCAATTATAATAAGTTCAATATCCTTTATTCCATTTAGAGTCTCTATTCCTTTTATTATATTGTTGCTAGCATTAACCCCTTGTACTAATGCAGGATATATTACGATTTCTATATTTTTATTTCTTCTCTTTGCAACATTAATTATGTCTCTTATAGCGGCACCAGTAGGAGATGTTATAACGCCTATTTTTTCTGCATACTTGGGTATAGGTCTTTTTCGGCCTTCATCAAACAACCCTTGACTTTCAAGCTTACTTTTAAGCTTTTCAAAGGCTACGTAAAGTTCTCCTACCCCATCTAATTTCATTTCGTCGCAGTAAAACTGATATGCTCCATCCTTCTCGTAAACAGAAACCCTTCCTTTAAGTATAACCTTCATCCCACTTTTTGGGAGGAAGGTTAAGTTTTTTGCTGCGCTCTTAAACATTATACAGTTTATCTTGCTTTGCTCATCTTTTAAGGAAAAATACATATGCCCACTACTGTGAAGTTTAAAATTTGATATTTCCCCTTTTATACTAGAGTTAGACAATATAAAATCATTGTCTAATACCTTCTTAATATACTTATTTAACTCAGATACAGTTAAGGTTTTAATATACATATTAATTCTACCTTCTTAATTTAATAGATACTCATAAATCACTTTAATCAAAATATACCCTATTAAACCTAAAAACTTTATCTAATTATAACTCTTCATCTTTAGGTTATTTATTCTTAATCATATTTCCAAGAACTCCATTTATAAACGAAGCTGATTTATCCGCAGAATATTTCTTAGCTAATTCGATTGCTTCATTCACAGATACATTTTCTGGAATATCCTCTTCATACAGGAATTCATATGTACATATTCTTAATATTGTAATATCAATTTTAGATACTCTATTAAGTTTCCAATTTTTAAGATGCTTTTCAATTTCTGTATCTATATTATCTGTTTTCTCTTGAACTCCTTTAAGAATTCTTATTACATATTCCATATCTACATCTTTTAAATCCACATCTTCAGGACTAGTTTCTTTTTTTAAAGGTAGTCCAGTTAATTCATCTATCTCTTCTCTTTCGGTCTCAATAGCCTCCTTTAAGTTAGCGATAGCCTCCTTAAAGTCCTCCTTATTTATTGTCATTTGAAATAATAATTTCATAGCAAGTTCTCTTGATTTTCTTCTGTTCATTTTTTCCTCCTAATTTAGCTAAGTATTCTTCTACAATTAATTATTGTCATTTAAAGTATAATTATACTTTAAACCCTTACATCAGTTCAAGTTTAAGTTCGAACATACAAACACCCTCTGAATTCAGAGGGTGTAAATATTATTCTTCAGTTTCTTCTAAAATATCTTCCATTTTAGGAATCATAACATTTTGAACATGGATGTTTACTGCCGAAACATTAAGTCCAGTCATTGACTCAACAGCTTTCTTTACATTTTCTTGAACTTCTACGGCTACATCTGGAATTCTTACTCCATACTCTACAACAACATATAAATCAATAGCAGCGCTATTCTCACCAACGCTCACTTTAACGCCCTTTGATAAGTTCTTCTTTCCGCTTAATATTTGAGTTATACCTCCAACGAGGCTAGCGCTCATTCCTACTATACCCTTAACTTCTGTAGTAGCAAGACCAGCAATCACGCCTACTACTTCATCTGATATTTTTACAATGCCCATATCAATTTCATTTTTAATATTTTCTTCCATATATCGTACCCCCTAGGTTTTTCACATCATTCAAAAGGTAGTCTTGTTTATATTATACCAAATACAAATTTCTTTTACAAATAAAATGTCGTTATTATTAACCTTATTATAGAATATTGCCATGTTTATATCGTAATATACATTATTGTTAATTAAATTAATTCTCCATATAAAATAATGAGTCCTTCGAGTCTTAAAATTTCATTCTATTTTAAGGTTCGAAGGACTTCACAAATATGTTCAGTCTAGTTGTATATTTTATTTTTTAGTTTCGATTTCTACATCTTGTATTTTAGCTATTCCAACAACAATATTTTTTATTTCTCTTGTCTCTTTATCTGTGAGCTTGTCCTTACCTTTAACTGATACTCTTACTTTATTTTCTTCAATTGAGCAAATTACATCTTCGTATCCTTTGCTTTTTAAAGTAGTTTCTATCTTGGATTCATAGTTAGTATTCATTGCTAGTTCAGTATACTTCTTAGCTGCCTCTTCCCTATTTTCTTTAGAAACGTTCTTGTCATCAATTAAAGTCTTTAAAGTTTGTAGAGTTTGTGCATTCCTTTGATCACGAGTTAACTTAGCTTCTGCAAAAGCTTCAGTTTTGTTACTTGTCTTATTATTATTATTAAAAGATATTTGGCTTTTCTCTCCTGCTGAATCTCCGCCATTTACATATAACGGATTATTTAGCTTTGTTGCAAGCACCCCCGCACAAACAATAAGAGCTAAAAGTGTACCAATGATTATACCTTGTTTTTTATTCATTTTTATTCCCCCTATCTACCTTTCTAAAAAAATTATATGCTTAAAAATTTATTTATATGCTATTTTTTCATAGGATATACAGTAACCTTATTCTCTGGAATATTGAATAGATTTATTACAGCTCTTGATATTCTAATCTCAGTAACCTTATTTTCCGCTCCTTCTGCTACAACAACAACTCCAGAAACTTTTGGTTTAAACTTTTTAACTATAAGAGGCTCAGACTTGTCTCCATCATTAGTAATAACCACAGTACTTCCATTATTTTTCTGTGTAGTACTTCTAGTTCCACCTTCATTATCCTTTTCCTCAGTTGTACTTGTGGAGTCATTTATATTTACTGCTGGTATTTGTTCTTCCCCTGTTTCAAAACTTACCATTACTTGAACCTTACCAACACCATCAATCTGCTCCAGTGTATCCCTTAACTTATCTTGCAGTACAGCTTCGTAGCTTTCTGCGTTTTTATCAGAAGTGGAAGCTTGATCAATCTTATTGTTGCTTCCTTTTTCAACGTTAGGGCTTAAAGTTTGGATATTGGGTGAACTTGAAGTTTTGTAGAAACCTACTGTTAAAACTACTAGTACCCCTACCAAAAGTAATATAAGTAGATTGGCTATATTCTTTTTGTCTGAAGAGTTTTTGTCATTTTCATTCTTGATAAGTTTTTCTAACCACTTTTTAAAATCCATACTTTTCTCTCCTTTTTATCTTTTTTATCCTACTTTATATGTTTTGTTAAAATATTAAGTCCAAAATATTACAATAGGCAGTTATTAGTTAATAATTGTCCACGTAAATTATTTGTATTGTTCCTAAGAAAGTCTTAATTATTAGTGTAAATATAAACTTAGATTTCAACATCTAAAGTTTAGATACCTGTATTATTTCGCTGGAGACATTTAATTCGTTACTCAAGTATTTTTTAATCTCAGTAACTTTTTCGACATCTACATTATCTGTATTATTTACATACTTACTGTCTCCTCCTACACTTACCTTTTTGATTTTTTCAATTGTTCCATCTTTAACTCCAACCTTAATATCCTTTATTGCAAGCTTGTCATCTTCATTATTGTAAACTGCTTCTACCTGTACCTTATAGTTACTTTGTGGATACTTTTCCTTCAACTTCTTTTCACAATTAACTTGTAAATTCAGTTCAAATACCTCAACAGTAGAGTTTATGTTGTTTTCCTTATACTGTTTGAAATTATTTACAGTTTTCTTCTTATCAAAATTTTCAATGGTATTGCTTGTATATGCACTTAAATCGAAATCTCTATCAAATAACTTTATTATAGGATTAATAAATACCGTAATTAGAATTAATCCTAATACAAACTTTGCATATTTTTTCAAGCCATTATCCGGTAAAATCATCTCTACTGCAGTAATAAAAAATACTGCTGTACAAATTGTTATAAGCCATTCTCTGAGTGTTTGTAACAATGTTTACCACCCTCCTTCATATGTTCATACAGATCTCCTATGCCTTTATTTTTTAATCTTATCTAGCAACAACTTATTGTCTTTGAAAGATCTAATTTAATTTAAATATTGATTATAGATAAATCAACTGCATACTTGACTTATACATAGGGATATATTAGTGATTCTGAAGTACATTTAAATACTTTTTCATGAGTCTTAGCGAAGGATTTGAGAAAAGTTTAGAAGATTTGATTGTCTGAGCGTAAGCGAGTTATCAAATATTCTTAGCTTTTCTTGAATTCGAGCTTTAGACGAATTAAAAGTATTTATGGTGCTGAAGAATCACTAATATATCCCGGGATGTAAGTCTAGCTTTGTGTTGATTTATCTATACTTACTAGTTATCTTCATGCTCCAATCATTACTTTACCAGCAGTTGCTATTATAGCTATCATTAAGAAAAACATGACTGATACACATATTAAACAGGATGCAACTAACACTATTGATCCTCCTGCAGCATTTATACAGTTTACTAATCTGCTATCACTTATAGGCTCTATTAAAGCTGCTGTAAGCTTATACAAAAATGACATAATGAACAACTTGATTATAGGGAAAATCATAATCACTATAAGAGCTATAAGTCCAAAACTACTTAAGGCATTTTTAAGTAGGATAGAGTATCCTGCTACTGTGGCTATAGCGTCTGAAAGACTTTTACCTACAATTGGTATAAAGTTATCCACTGCAAACTTGGCGGTTTTAACTGTAACCTGATCTATTGTTTTTGAGGTAATACCTCTTATCGTAATTATTCCAATAAATACTGTCATTATTATCCCCTGTACCCAGAGTGCTACTTGATTTAAAAGTTTTGTAAGCTTGTCTATTTTATATTCCGAAGATAGATTATTTACAAATTGAAGTACAAAAGCCATGCATATTATTGGAATTATTACGTCCATAAATATTTTTGCACTTATAGTTATGGATCCTATGATAATTGGGTCCATAACAGCTGCTTCCACAAAACCGCCAACACTTGCAACAAGCATTATCAAAATAGGAACTAGTGCGGTCATAAATTCTGACATATCTTTTATGGTTGATCTGGCAGTGTCTACGCCTATATAAAAACTTCTCGCCATTATTACTATTAGCAAGGAATAACAGGCAAAATATGCAATATTAGATAAGCTCTCGCTGCTAAACGCCTTTTGTAAGTTAGTAAGTAATGAACAGGTAAGGGCTATAATAACTAAAAGAGCTAATAATTTTAATGATGCAGCCAATTCTCTAACAGTATACATTCCAATTGCATTAACTAATTTTTTAGTTGATAGCTTTCCATCTCCTGTTTTCATAAAATCTTTTACATAGGTCTTTACATCTATGTCTTCGAGAAGTTCATGTTTCGTCTTCATATTCGTGATATAATCATAAAAACGTTCTATTTCCTTACTTTCTACTTGTTGAATATTGCTAGGTAAAGAGCTACTACCTTGCAAAGGACTATTGCCCTCCATAGCTTGTACCTTGAAGGATGTTATAAGAACCATAAGTAAAATTAATATAATCCTTTTCATATTAACACCTACATTATCTTTAGAATTGACTGTAGTACAGCCATTAGTATAGGGATCGCAAGTACTAAAATTAAAATTTTCCCTGCAAACTCAACCTTAGCACCAATGCTACCTTGTCCAGCATCCCTACATATTTCACTACAAAAGGATGCTAGATACGCTATTGCGAGTATTTTAAAAACAGTAGTAAGATATATAAAATCTATATTTGCTTTAGCAGCCAATTGTTGAATAAATTGTAGTACTGCAGTAATTTTAGTTATCATAAACAGGAATATAAGTATTCCAAACACAATGCTTATGTAAACTGCAAGATCATCCCTTCGACCTTTGAAAACTAAAACAATAAATAATGCCAAAAATCCAAAGGCAACTATTTTTACAATCTCCATAATTTCCTCCTAAAGTTGAAACATTGTTCTTACTGAGTGAAATAACTCATTTACTTTACCTATTACCATCATAAGTATAATAATTATACCTGTTATATTACTTACAACAGCAAAGTCATCCTTCCCTGCACTTTTAAGTATCTTATCCAAAACTATTACAAGAAGTGAAACCCCCGCTATCTTAAATAACAAAGTCGGATCTAACATTTTATTTGCCCCCTTTTTTAAATTCAAACTTAGGAATTTAAGCTAAAGTAACTAATCATATATTAAATCTCTGACTAGTACTTCTTAAGCAATCTCATTTTTAGATTAGAATTATAACAAGCATTGCTCCTAGAGAAAAACCAAGATATCTATACATTTTCAGATTTTTATACATTAAGGATTCAGATTCTTCAATCTGTTTTTTAAAGCTTTCTGAGGTCAATGAGAACATTCTTAATTGCCCCTCTATATCTGATTCTCCAAGACTTTTAGCTAAATCAAGTACTACCCTTACATCCTCTTTTTTAAGATTTAAATTCTCTTTTTCTTTTAATAACACTTTGTTGAAGGCCTCATATACGTTGTCCACATCATTTGAAAACAATAAACCTGCAATTTCTTCAAATATTCTTTTAATTGGATTAATACTCTTTTTTGCCACATCCATAATCGCCTCAGGTAAAGTAGTATGTGTATAAACAATTTCGTTTTGAAGCTGATGAATGCACCTTTGAACTTCATTTAACTGCATTGTTCTCTTTTTAAACTTTTCGGCATACGTAAATCCGATTCCAGTGGAGGCACCCAGTATCATCAAACATCCTATAAGCTTTAACATTCTACCCCCTCCATATTACTGATTTATCATCAAAATCATAAATATATTCTACAGTTCCCACGCCTTTTCTATTACTAAGTACAATTGCCCTTTTAAAAACGTTATTTTCAATAATATCTTTAAAGACAGGCCTATTATACAAATCTTCAATGTCGTAACCATGTATTGTTGTAATTAAATTCACCCCAGAATTTAAAGCTGTTAAAATACTATCCATATCCTTATACGTGCCTATTTCATCACAGACAATAACATCTGGTGACATACTTCTAATAGCCATCATTATACCTTCACTCTTAGGACACCCATCCAAAATATCAGTTCTTAATCCAATTTGAAGTTGAGGTGATCCACTATAGCATGCTCCAATTTCACTTCTTTCATCAATTACACAAACCTTCTTACCAGAAAAGCTTATCCTATCCATCCCATCTGATACATTTCTTGTTATATCCCTTATTAATGTGGTTTTTCCACACTTAGGTGGTGAAATAATTATTGTGTTAATTACTTCATTTCCTTTTAAAATAAATTTCATAATGTTATCAGAGCAAGATAAAACCTCTCTACATATTCTGATGTTAACAGATGCTATATTCTTTATTGTCTTTACCTCACTTTTTTCTATCACACATCTGCCGCATATACCTACTCTATGCCCACCTCTAATAGTTATATACCCTTGTCTTATTTCTTCTTCAAAAGCGTAAATAGAGTAGTTACTCATCCTCTGTATAATATTCTTTAAATCTTCTAGATTAGGAATGTACTTATTAACAATCTCTCTATTACCAACTTGAAAAATCAATGGCTTGTCTGCTCTTATTCTTATTTCTTCAAGTTCTTTTGAAGTAATTATATCTCCAAGAGCAGTTTTAACGTTTTGCGGTAAAATGTTTATAATTTCTTTTGTATCTATCTTTCTCATCTCCTTTCTTTATATTAATTTCTATTTTCATTTATCAAAAAATATTCCAATAAAATAAAAAAAGTTAGAGTAATAATATTACTCTAACCTTTATAATTAAGCTGAGAGCTAAGTATTGATGGGCAAAAAACTTTTTACCTCTCAATATTTAACTCTCAACTAATAAAAATACCACACAAATGGATTGCTCCATTAGTGTGGTATTGCAATTTAATATATTTTAAGTATTATTTGTCACATTCACAATGACAGTTTTCCATAGATATTTTATTATGGCAATTTGGACATGTTATTTCTTCTCTCTGATTTAGTAACTCTTTATCAACGTATATATCATCATTACAAGCTTGACACTTTAATTGAACAAAGTTATCGCCTTCATCTTCATATGCTTCATAATCACTATCATATGTACCGTCCTGCAATTCACATAAATCTTCATCTATGGCATCAATATATTCTTCCATATCTCTTTGAGCTTCGGATATATCCGATATTTCCTCTGCCATATCTCTAAGTACATTGACAATTTCTACTAAAACCTTTCCTTCCTTAGTATTTTGGTCAATAGCTAACCCGTCTACTAATCCACTAAGATAAGAAACTTTTGAGATAATAGAATTCATTCAATCACATCCTTATATTTATTTTGCCATTAGTATGTCTTAAACTCTTGACATATATTCTCCTGTTCTTGTATCTACTTTTATAACTTCGCCTTCATTTACAAATATTGGAACATTAACAACAGCTCCAGTTTCAAGAGTAGCTGGCTTTAAAACGTTTGTTGCAGTATTTCCCTTAACACCTGGATCAGTTTCAGTTATCATTAATTCAACAAAGTTTGGAGCTTCTACTGAGAAAGCTTCTCCTTTATAGAACTTTATTATAGCGAACATGTTCTCTTTCAAGAATTTTATAGCATCTTCAACTTTTTCATAGTTTAGTGGAATTTGCTCAAAAGTTTCTTGATCCATGAAATAGTATAATTCGCCATCTGAATAAAGGTATTGCATTTCTTTTCTTTCTATAACTGCTTCTTGAAGTTTCGCAGTTGGGTTAAAAGTTGTGTCAGTTACTCCTCCTGTTATTACATTTCTAAGCTTTGTTCTAACGAAAGCTGCTCCTTTACCTGGTTTAACGTGAAGAAACTCTATTACTGTAAACACTTGTCCATTATCTTCAAAAGTAGTACCTTTTCTTATTTCTCCTGCTGATATCATTTATGTATCCCTCCAAAAATATTATCATTTTTATATTTTAACCTTTATAGGTAATTATATACAATCTATACAAAAAATTTATCTAGATATTATTGGTATCATTAAGCATGAACTGTTATTATATTATGCTTATAAATTATGATTGTTAGACATAAATAAACAATCTTAGATTAACTTATAAGATTTCAGATATAACTTCAAAAATCCATGTGAAGCAAGTTTTACTTTATTTTATACATATAAGTTCTTTAGGTGATTTAGATAGAATTTCAATACCATCTTCTTTTATTACTAATAAGTCTTCTATTCTAACGCCACCAAAACCTGGTATATAAATTCCCGGTTCATCTGTAACTACCATTCCTGCTTGTAATTCCTTAGCATTTCTATATCCAACCATTGGCGCCTCGTGAATTTGTCTTCCTACACCATGGCCAAGACCATGTCCAAAGTAATCTCCATATCCCTTATCTTTTATATAATCTCTAGCAACTTTATCTACATCAATAGCAGGTGTACCTGGTTTAAAGGCCCTTAGCGCTCTTTGTTGTGCTTCTAAAACAACATTATATATTTCTACCATCTTATCTGAAGGCTCTCCTATAACAAGTGTTCTAGTCATATCAGAACAATATCCTTCATAAACACAACCATAATCAAGCGTTAAAAACTCACCATTGTTTATTACTTTATCGGTAGCAACACCGTGTGGTAAACTTGATCTAGCTCCAGACGCAACAATAGAAGGAAATGATAACGCTGTAGCACCTAATTTTTTCATATAAAATTCAATTTCTAATCCAATTTCTCTTTCTGTCATACCAGGTTTTATAAATTTAACGATATGTTCAAAAGCTTTGTCAGCAATATCTGCCGCTTTTCTTATAATTTCCAATTCACTTTCATCTTTTATAATTCTGATTTCCTCAACCATTCCTTCCATAGGTATAAGTTCAGAACTAACTTTACTTTTATAAAGACTATATGTGTTAAATGAAACTACATCTTCTTCAAAACCAAGCTTTGAAATTCCATTTTTATTAACTAAATCTGCTAGAAAATCTGCAAAAGTAGTATTTTTACTATATTCAATAACTTCATATTCTTTTACGACTTGTTCCTTAGCCTGTTCTGTAAATCTAGAATCTGTAATAAAAAATGCCTTATCAGAAGTTATTACTGAAAAACTTTCATCTCCAGTAAAACCACTCAAATAATTTCTATTAGCGTCTCCAACTAAAAGTACTGCATCAAGACCTTTATTGTTCATTTTTTCTCTTAATTTTGATATTCTTTTTTGAAACATTCTTAACTCCCCCAATATTCACTTAGGTATAATACTGTTAATAGTTTTTCTTATTTTTATAACAATTATTCCTAATGAGATTAAGTCTTTAAATTATGGCCTAAAATTGTACTATATTACTACAATTCTAGATGAACAATGTTATTTTATCAAAACTTGTGATTATTTGCAAATATTAATATTATCTATTGTTAATAAAACTCATATTTATTGTACTAGTTACACTACTATCACTTTTTTCTAACAATAAACTATTCATTTTTTGAAAATTCCTCTTGTCTTTCAGACACTTTAATTCCTTTTCAACAGTATATATATCGCCCAATAATTCAACTTGCACTATTGCTACATTATTTTCTTTATCCTTATCAATCTTTTTGATTTTCATATTATCTATCTTATCCAAAGCTTCTATAATATCAGCATATCCATATTTGTTCAAAGCCACAGTTTTATTTGTCTTATCTTTTTCTGTTAATTCTGCGTTTTTTATAACTTGTGATAATCTTTGACCTGACCTATAATTTTGTAAAGCTAAAATAATAAATATAGTTAGGCTTAAATACAACGCTATTTCATACTTTCTATGCATCTACATTCCCTTTCACTTTAACTCTAAATTAACTTTAAACTTACCATTTTCCTTTTCATATGGTAGTTCTAAGCTTCTTATTATAAACTTATTTTCTTTCTCAATTGCTTTAATAAACAAGCTATAATCAAAATCTAAACTGTTTATTTGTAAATCAACACTTCTATTTTCAATATTTATCCTGTGAAAATTAGTATTGGCTATAGTACTATTTATAACTCCAAAAAAGCTCTCTAGTGTTTTATCACTATTTATCAACTTTTCATTTTTCTTTAGATATTCGCTCTTCTGTAAAATAGCGTTTTGTTTAGCATTATCCTCTAAAATTTTAATTTTATTCATTCTTAGCAACAAAATATCTAAAAAAATTAAATCTAACATAAAAATAACTACCGAACAAAACCCTATTATTCTTCTTCTCTTCTCTATTTTGCTTTCTTGATACCAGTATGGTAAAAAAAATATCCTTTTCATCTAACATTTACTCCTACATCTTTATAAGACTTCAATATTATATAAATTTTAAGTTTTTGTTAAAGTCCAAATCCTATACTAAACTTTTAAAAATCTCTATTTTGTCTTCTTCATTTATTTCACCTAAATCTCTACATCCATATGTTTTTGATATTAATTTTATAGTTTTCTTGCTTGAAAAATTCAGGAATAATATGATTGGCATGAATTCAATGCTTCTGATAAGATTACACTTAACTATAAACTTTTCTATTTCATCTTGAAATTTTTCAAAATCAAATGTTTTTATAACAGCATTTCCGATTATTTTGTCATTAGAACATCCAAGTAAATAAGTAGTATTTTCTATCATAGAGATTAATACGAAATTCTCTTCTTTTATTTGATGTTTATATTTATTGTAAATACAAAACTGTATAGGAAATATACCCTTTATCTCACCACCACTTTGTACACATTTATTTATTAACTCCGATTTATTCCAGTTCATACAGAAAACAATGACATCTAAATTTTTTCCATTATCCTTGAAAATATCATAAGTAAACATTATATTATCTAAATTTTTAAAACGATATCTTAATTCCTCTCTAATGACAAAGCGCATTTTTTCTTTTCCTACCTTTGGTAACGTCATAAGCTTTACATATATTTCCTCACCATGTACAATTATAAATAGATTTTTATTTTTTAGCTCTATTTTAATGTCTTGGATACAATTGGCATTAATTTTAAAACTTCCTGTCCTTCTTCTATTGCATATCCTTTCTATAAGACTTTTTCCAAGTAAGTCATTGTAACTCAAATGCTTATCAAATATCTCTAATATACCATTTTTAGATATCATTTTAGCTCTCCCTTTACAAACGAATAATCTATGCATCCATAAATTATTGATGTATCCTTCACCTTATATTCATAGAGTTCTTCTTTTAAAAACACATTATTTACATTATATTGAACTAAGAAACAATCATTATTTTTATCGTACTTTATATATGACCCTTCATAATATATCTCCATATTATCTAAAGAATATAGAAATTTGCTTATCTCTTCTTCATTGATATCTATTACATTTTTATAAATATACACATCCAGCTTTGTAAATAGATATTCTTTTATCTTTTGTAATTTATCTATCTTAGCTGAATTCTTCTCCATCCTATTTGCATTTTTATTTACTAAAAACTCCATTCTATAACATCCCATAGCTATAAAAAGACTAACACTACATATAACCAAAGTATATATCATGACGTATCCTTTACTTTTACTCTTTCTAATCCTATACATCTTTCATAAACATGTCCTTCCCTCATTTCTATTGATATGTTTAACGTTTGATTAGATCTTTCAACCTTGAAATTCTTAGTATTTTTTAGTATATTATTGGAACCGGATGAGTTAATCGCTCCATATGAAATTATAATGTCTGAGTCCCTGTCTTTTCGAATATAATCAAACCTTGGTTCATTAAACCTCTTCAGAATAATTCTGTTATCCTTAACGTCTACATATTCAGCACTACGAATTTGATATTCAATTATAATAAACGCCTGATCAATATAGAAGCTTTCTCTACTTTCATTTATTTCTTTGCTATGAAGCTTCATATATCTAGAAATTATGATAACTTGGCTAGCAACTAAAATACCTATTAAAGATGTTGCTATAATGAGTTCTAATAATGAAAAACCTCTTCTTTTACAAACTTTATCTTTTATATTTCCCTTTATAAAATTCACACTCCATAACTCTAGTATTATTAAATTGCTTTATAAAAAGCTTCAAATTTACTTTTAGTACATCTCCCTCTTGAATGTTAATTACTAGATAAGGCTCTTTTTGTGGTTTTACATCAGTGAACAAATTAATTATTCCTTTATCATTTATGTCATAGAATAAAATTTTATCTTCCGGTATGTAATATCTACTCTTCAAGTTAAGTTCTTGTAATTCACCATAAGTAGTATTGTAAATCATATTATTTTTAATACTTTCAAAAAAAGTAGAGTAGTGTACTGACTGTTTACTATAGTTTTTTAACTTTAAAGAATCTAATTGTATAGTTAACGCTGCAATAAATAACATAGAGAAAATAGCCATACTGCAAAGCAGTTCAATTAAAGTAACTCCCTTCTTAATCCCTGATCTCAATATGCGCCGTTCCAACCATCATACTCATAGAATGTGTTGTTCCTTCCCTATCAAAAAAATTTATAGTACAGGCATCAGTGCTCATCCCTCTGTTATCAATTTGTATTTTATTGTCATCTCTTACCTTATTCATTTTAAATCCTTCAGGAATAGGTAACTTGTAAATCTGTTTTATACCGCTATTGAAAGTTATCATATTTTTGTCAGAATTAAAATAAATATAGCCTCCCGCTCCTTTGTCTCTACAATATTCCTTTGAATTATTAATAAAGTTCAATAGGCTATTACTAAATATTTCTGAATCTACCTTATTAGTTAACCTTCTATATGCTCCTACATTTATTATGCTAAAACTTAAAAATATTGCTATTATTCCAATTACTAAGACTATCTCTATTAAAGTGAATCCTTTATTTTTATTACCGATACTACACATAAATTCTCCTTAATTTTAACTAATTTATATTCAAAATTAATCTATTGTTAATGATGTAAACATACAACTACCTTATACCAACCTTGTTTTTCTTATTCTAATTCTGAGTTATTTAGGATTTAGGATATATTTTATTTTTAGTATTTCCGACTACTTCTTCTAGTATAACTTCACTTGTGCCAGCATTAATTGTTAGATTATATGCTTTTGCGTCACTAGTATAACCTATTACTATACTCTGATTATTTGACTGGACTGTTGCATCAGCTCCCGCCAATGAAGTCAATTTACTTATATTTGTTTCTACATCACCTTCAAGAAACCTACCATCATTGTACCCATAACTAGCCATAGCTGCAGTTTCTATTTGTTTTGCTATACTTATTGCTTTCGTTTCCTTTACTTTTTCACGATAACTAGAGAACTTTGGAACCATGAATCCCATTAATGCTAATATAATTGAAGTTACTAGCATTAGCTCTATTAACGTAAATCCTTTCTTTTTTACAGTTAACTTTCTCATTTATACATTCTTCTGACTATAAAAATCGTAACAAAACATAATCATACTCTCCTTTTGTGCTAAATTTTTATATACTACGATTTTCCAAAATAGACATCAAATTTTCCGAAAGCTGATTTAATAAAGACTCTCTAATAAAAATTGCTATTCTATTCCATAGAATCCATAATGCTAAATGCAGGCATGAACGCTGCCATAACAAATAACCCAATAAAAAAAGTTAAAAATATCATTATCATAGGCTCTATAAATGTTATAATTTTTTTCAAACTCTCCTCAACTTCACCTATAAGTATTCTACCTATTTTAGTTAACATATAATCCAAATTACCTGTTTCTTCACCAGTGTTTAATATCTAGTCCACTATTCCACCAACCCCATACATTTCAACACCTCCAACATAGACTACATATAATTAATGTAAGTATTCCAAATTAAGCCTTGTCTATACTATTAATTATTGACAATAACTTTATTAATTTATACAAGGGGATTGATTTTAGGCAAAATAAAAAAGACTCTAAATTAGAATCTTTAATAATTCATAAAGTTAATAATAACTGTAACTCATAAGACACAACTTTTTAGAAAACACATCGTCTTCAATTGATAGTATTAATGCCAATATTGTCAATATATCGTTGATGACACCATTCCCTCCCCACATGACATACAATATTGTCATAATTAATAGTATCAGTCCTAATCCTATTATTACTTTTTCAAATTTCTTTATATGTCTATTAATTGGAACATGGTTTGGCTTATCTTTCCCTATTTTATTATGTAAATCCTTCATTTCTTTGTAAGCTTTCTCATAAATTGTATACAATACATAATTAAAAGCAATGATATTTATTGATGACATAACTCTCAAAGAAATAATTTCTGGTGCATTTATAACTGTAATTCTTATAATAATTAGTGAAGATGCAATTAATAAAGATATAAAAAATCTCCTATTTTGATTCATCTTCATCACCTTCATCTAAATAAATGATTTCACCTAAACTCTTTGCACATTCTATCATTGTTGAAATCATAACTGTAATATAATCATCAACTTGTTGTTCGTTTATAAAATTTCTCTTCCCTTCAAGTGAAGCTCCTATATAATATGTAAGTTCATCATCTGTATCAATATAAAGTAGACCATAGATAAGTTCTATATTAATGGTATTAATCAATTCCAAAACTTGTGCTCTCATTTTTTTAGTAACCTTCAAAATACAAGATGAAAATAAACTAAATGTCCTGATTTCTTTATCAATTATAATTTTAAAAGGTATTTTTGTTTTGTAATCATAATTATAAGTACATATATATGATACTTTTATTTCCTCATCTTCTGCTATTGTCTTATACTCGATATTTAACTCATCCAATATTTTATTAAACTTAATCATATGTTCCCCCACCCATTTATCTTTTAGCATTTAGCATTTATAGAAATAATCTTTTATCTTTCTAATTTCATTTATATTTTTATCATCATATATTAAAATTTCAGCAAATTTCGGCTCAAATTTAACAATCATACTTGTATTTTCTAAAATATAAACTTTATTTGATTGTTCAATCGTATTTAAGTTAAATTCCATAATAAAATTATTTATAAAATTTTTATATGTTCCAATTGTATATTTAGGTTTGAAAAATAATGATTTATACATAACTTTACCCCTCCAAACCATATTTCTTTTTCTCTATCTCTTCTGGCATCTTTTCTCCATAAACATGGTGCATTAAATTAAACACACTTACGTCTTCCCCCGTTAAATCTCCCGAGTGATATTTTATACAAAATTCATTAAACACTTGCTTTTGTTTTTCATTACCATAGGCATCTACTGTTTTTTTTAAACTTTCAATAACCTCTTTATCAACGAAACATCTAAACTTTGTGTTAATTTCATCATTTATTTTTTGCAATTTTGCAGTCATCTTTTTGGATTGTTTTACTTTATTATTAAAACTCCAATTAAAAAAATCCTTAGCCATTTTTCCCCCACGTAATTTAAAATTGCTTATTTTTGTTTGATATTTATAAAATGCATAAGCCAATAATCAATTATATACTAAAATTCACATAACCAAATTTTAAAAAGAGAATTTCATATACTAATATTTTATAACTTTTCTTTAGATCAAATTGTTTTAATTTATATTGTCTTAAATTCTTTGATATTGAGATATATTCTATAAAACTTATCCTTCTATCTAATATATATTTGGATTACATTTCCATTATAACACATATAAGGAAGTAACCCTATAATAATACATTTCCTTTATATAGTCATTATAACAAAAAAATACACACATTCCTACATAAAACACCAATTTAATTGCATTTTTTATTAATTTTATATCAATACCAAAGAAAAATTATCATTTTATACTGTTTAATGATTAATACATAATATTTTTATATTATGTATTAATGGTTTGTGTTTTTTAAGTTATACAAATCCCTCCTCTAATCAAGCCATTCGATAACAACAAATAAGACCGTTTTAACTTATAATAAAGTAATATGTTATTCGTTTCAAACCTATACTTTTTCTAATTAAATCTTTTATAATATATATTTTGATTTTTATATACTAATTATATTTATTATAGTAAAAAGACATTATAAAAAATATTACATAATTTTTTACAGGAAACGTAATTAATAATTGTTTACTAATTAAAATAACATCTACAATATCTTATTTTAATACATTGTAGATTAGAATTGATATTACTAAAATGTTTGAAATGCCTTTTACCAAAAATAAAAAGGCCTCTTAATATCTACTTAAGAAGTCTTTTTTATAAACGCTTAATGCTAATGCATTTTACTATATTATTTTTGATTTTCTAATACTAGTATTCTTTATAGCATAGCCACATAAAGAGATTTTAACATCTTCTTTGTTTCAAATGGTATTTTATTCGACTGGCCAAGTCTATTGTTACTCATATCTCTTGTAGTAAATCTTCCTTCAATTCAAGAACGATATTCCCACTCAGAAGATAACCCTTCTGTTCCGTTTAGACGTTCTCATCTGTTAATATAAGAATATGACCAATTACTTTTTTCTTTCAATATTTGTTATAGATATAATATTTATTAATCCTTTTATACCTTTATTGCCTTTGACCCTAGCATCAAACTTCTCTTCATCTCTATCATTATTAATAGTAGCTGCTACCTCATCAAAAGAGGAGTTATTCATTGGTTGTGTTTTCTTTTCTTTAACTTCTTTTTCCATATCATCTAAAACTTTTAAAGCTACAAACTGCATTAAATCTCTCGGGCGTTGTTTATCAGAATCCTTCCCCATATTATATATTACACCTACTATAATAATCATCATAAAAATCAAGCTTAATATAGGTTTATTGATTCCAATCGCTTTTAAAAATTCTGGTAGTACAAGTTGAAGCATTATCCCAAACATACCAATTAAAAGGTTAAGGTTACTTTTACGTAAAGCACCTTGATATTTACCAATATTTCTTTCTAAATTCATTTTCTCAATTTTAATTTTCATTTCATTATCTTTAAATTCAAGTTCATATGATTCTCTTATATGATTATATAGTTTTTGTATTTCTTCATGTTCTTTTTCTTGACATGATTTAAAATACTTATCAAATTCTTTAATACTTTTTTCTTCCTCGGTTTCTATTATTTTTTTAGACATAAATAAACCTCCCATCAAATACTATTGATATTCGACAGAAGGTTAAATTTTCCTTTTAACAATATATAGTCAAAAGATTAATATGAAATTATACATTATATTTTAAACACTTAACTTAAACCCTATATATTTATTCAATTTTATAAAACATAAAGCTCATGTTTTATAAAACATGAGCTTCTTCTGGCAGTCGATCAACTAACTCCCAGTAATATGTAACCGTCTATAGCGGTCGTTCAACAACCCCTACACTGATTTGATGTATACTATTTTATCATCATATATTTATTCTGTCAAGAATTAAATTTTAGAAATTTCAAAGGCGGTCGTTCAACAACCCCCTCAGAAAGGTTACTAAAATTTAATCCTTAGTATAGTATATGATAATATTTTTTTAATATTACCGACAGTTAAATTATCATGATTTTTTAGGTGGGTTATCAATCCAAGGTCTAGAATGTTTAAGAACAGGAATCTTCTTGAACCCCCAATTCCTAAAGTCTTCCAAACTTGTTGCAGTAAAAATTTTATCTTTTATCGAAGAAAAGATTTTATTATTGTTTCCATATTCTCCACGTTTCATACATTTTGGATCAGCTTCAATTAGCCCTCTTCTTACTCTATTTAATGGATTACATAATATATCTGCTATTTCTAGTCCAGATTGATAAGCTAAATCCCCCTTTTTAGCTATTATAAATCCTTTAATTTTATCTCTTAAGTCAGTTGCAACATTTAAATGAGTTGTACCATTATTAAAAACATCAAAAAAAGCTTTCTGAACTTTAAGATTTGATAAATCATCTCTAGA
Organism: Clostridium sp. CS1-1; assembly: GCF_056135525.1. Taxonomy (NCBI): domain Bacteria; kingdom Bacillati; phylum Bacillota; class Clostridia; order Eubacteriales; family Clostridiaceae; genus Clostridium; species Clostridium sp. CS1-1. Next base: position 3,837,459 of record NZ_CM148680.1, read on the forward strand.
TTCAATAACTATTCTAGCAGATTCAACATTTTTCTTGCTTATGAATGAATAGAAATTTTGAAGTACATGTGTAAATGCAACTATATAAGGGTCTTTTGAAGGCTCGTAGTACGTCTTAAGTTTTTCTTTATCAATTGTTACAGAAATGATATTAAACTTTAAACCTGGTAAAAAAAATGGTAATTCATTATAAAAAACTTTTCTTTGATCATCAGTAAAAGAAGAATATTCGTTCTGACCCTTTGAAATATCTAGAAGGTGAAGCAACAAGTCTGAACGTCCAAAGCATTTTATTTTAAATTGGTCAAGAGCCTGTTTTAAAGTAGAATCTTTATGCTCGTCATTTATTGAATATTTATGTTCAAATATAATCCCTGTTAGAGAAAATGGTTGATCCTTAACATCTAAACTTGGACTTCCAGTTTCATCGATAAACATTGTATACTTTTTAGCCATACAAATTCCCATCCTTTATTATGTAAAAATATGAAATAATTATACCATGTTTAGCTAATTTTGTTGAGTAATTTAGGAATAAAAGTGTATACAAACTAAGTTTAAATTTTATACTATAATATTCTTTATATAATTCTATAACTTCTCTATATTTGGTATAGATATTTAATCAAAACTTTCTTTTGGATTTTTACAAATAAAATAAATAGACCTTCTAAAAATAAAGTCCTTATAGATCAATTTCTTTATTAAATTTTTCACTGGCCAATAATTTTAGTTCCCTCATATCTCTACAAGTCTTGGCCATACCTATTACTTGCCATATGTGTTGAGTTAATTCTTTAACTCCATACTGCTCACTTAACCATTGAAAATATTTTTTATGACCATTATATTTTGGTATTTTATTTTTCCTTAAATATTGAGCAATATCCTTATCTAAGCAATCATAAATCAGAACATTTACCAACTTACCCCAATATTTTGGCCGTAATTTTAAACTACCTTTCCATCCAGTAAGTCTGCCAAACTCATACCACAATTCATCTGGAAATGTTCTTTCCCATTCTCTCGCTTTATCGTCTTCGGTTAAAAAGTATTTCATTTTTAATTGTAATTCTTTAGAATTTCTTTCGGCCTGATAACCTGTAGCTTCGTCTATTAAAGCCACAATACCTATTTTGGCCGTAGCTAAAATAAACTTATTTGCATTCTTAACCATCTCTTTTTGAGCTTCAGACAACTTCTCATTATTTAAATTGGCCGTTACAAAAGCACTGCAAACATCCATAAAGTCTTCTGAATTATATCCCTTTTCAGTCTTATCATCATACTCAAATTCCATAACCCCTTGAGGAGCCCTGTCATGAGTTTCATCTGTTAATGGCCTAAGTCTCTCGGGTAGATATTTTACTATATTAGATGCAGCCAAATAATTACCGAACTTTCCATGTTCCTTATCTCTTAAAGCTTTTGTTAGGTTACTTAAGAGAAAAACTCTTTGACCATCATCTAAAACATAACACGGTAAATCATTAAATAATTCTAATACTCCAGATTTTATTACTTTTGGTGTTTTCATTTTTATTAATCCTTTTCGCCTGTTTTAGACATATTATAACATATTTCCTAAATTACTTGTATTTTTTTATCTCTCTTTATTAAAATAATAAATTAGCTTTTAATATTAATTACATAAAGTTTGAGAAGGGTAACTGTTTGATATACTTCTCAATAAAAATCCAGTTAGGCTTCCCCTCTTTGTCAATTGGTAATTTTATTCTAGCATTATTTAATCTTGATATATTGCACTTTCTCCCATAATTAAATCTATATCTTTCTTTTCGTATCAATGTTATTAAGAATATTGCTATATAAAAATTTAAATGAAACTTTGGATTTAATATTATTATTTTTTCATTTGCACAAAAATCTTTTTCTTGGTAAAAGGCTTCCCCCACACTACCATCTCTATTTAACGTTATTACATTACCTATATAATCTGGTTTTTTATTTATATAACAAGATACACCGTTATTAGAGTTTATTGTTGTTATAAGTGGAGTACTCCCTGGATTCTCCTTTGCCCATTCTAAGTTAAGTTCCTTGCAGCTCTGAAATTCAAATATATCTGAAAGGTTAAAGTACTTCCACTTATTTGTATCTAAGTTGTATTCTTTAACAAAATTAATTGGTTTACTAAATTCAGAAAAATTAAATTCATCAATATGAAATATCCACTCTGGAATTTGGTTTGGAATTTCAATATCTTTTAAGGTTTTATTTGCCTCACGACCAAAGGCACTATATCTAAATCTATTTTCTGCTATACACATACAGTAGTATAATTTTTCTTGCAATGAAATTTCTACTTTTGGCACTAACACTGCTACATTTTGTGCTGTATAAAACGGGAGAATTTGTACAAATGAGGATAACACAAATGTTCCTCCAAGAGCTACAGTAATAAGTCCTCCATCGTATGGTTTAATATCATTAATCTTTTCAACTATTCCGATAACACCATTGTTTTTGGAGGTACGGGATACAAAATTAACTGAATTATTACTCCACTCTTCCAATTCTTTCATTTTATTAAAATCTAATTTATTTCCGTAAGACACTTCAAATAAATCTCTAATTTTCATTAATGGAAGCCACCTCTCTTTCTGCTTGAGAAATTTCTTCTGAAATGAGTTTAAAAATAGCATACTTTTTCATTTCTTTTATAAAGTCTTTTTTAGTTATCGTTGAATAATCAGTTTCCATGTATGCTTCAGCACACCATTCGTCACACTCTGTTACTTTCATTTGTATACTACTTCCTGGTTCTTCTTTTTTACTAAAGTATGCATTAAGCCATGCTTTTTTTATTTGTTCCCATTTTTTATGCTTATCTATTCTTCCTTCTATTTTATCTTTTACAAAACCATCATTTTTCCAATATCCAAACCAAGTTGGAATATTAGAATCATGTGGTTTATGTGCAGTAAATACCATAATACACGTTACTACTCCTACGGGATAAAATAAATCATCAGGCATTGACATTACTGCTTCTAGAGTATGATTCTCTAGTATTTTTCTTTTAATAGAAAGTTGATCTTTATTATATAAAGCACAATTCATAGGAACAATAGCAATTCCTTTCCCATTTTCTTTTAGCATATTTAGCATATTATTTACAAATTCAAGTTCATTTAACTTATCCTTATTGACTATTAGCCTTGAATTTTTTCTTTTTTTACCCCTGTCTTGACTATAGGGTGGGTTTATAAAACCAATATCAGGATTATGAGCTTTCTTAATTTCTTCAGTTAGTGTAAAACAATCGGCATTATGTATATTTGACTTTCCATCACCTCTTAATATCATATTTGCACAGGCAAGTGTATAAATTTCAGGCAATCGTTCTATTCCTATTAAACTATTCCTACTTATTTCATCTCTTTTTTTAAAATCATTATCTACTAAGCTAAACATTTTGCACATCGCAGAAATTAAAAATGAAGCTGTTCCACAGCATGGATCAACAACCTTACTTTTTGCGTTAACTTGTCCCAAATCAACAAAAAGTTCTGTAATATGTCTAGGAGTTAGTACTACACCTAGTCCATTTGTATCATCACTTCCATACTTAAGGAATTCACTATAAAAACTTCCTAAATAATCTATATTGTTAGATGCATTTACATGAGGATTTAACGTATCTTCAATATCAAATATTAAATTAAGTAAAGTTTCTCCTTCTATAAGTGATGGTGTTGTAGTTATGAAACCATATCTTTGCATCATTATATTTCTTTTCTCCTCTGGTACTTTTGCATTCTTTAACATGATCTCGATCTTTCCAAGTAAATCTCTTGCTAATTCTTCTCCAGTTTCACAGTCCTGATAACTCTTATAGAAAGATTTATTTGTTAAGGCTATCAAAATACCACTTAATAGTAAAGGTCTGTTCGCACTTATTATTCCAACACTTCTAAAATCTTCACTTAATTTATTAGCATACTTTATTAATTCAGAATGGGTTAATACAGTGTTTTTATTTTTGTTAAACATTTTAATATAATCTTCATAATGCAAAATAGTTTTATTTTTTTTAAGTTCCATTACTTTATCTTTACCATGTTCAATAATAAAATTAGATATTAGAATATCATCTTCTTCTTCCCCACTAACTGCTATGGCTACTACATTAAAGTTTTTTGATAAAAACCTTGCATAATGTAATACTCCATCTACTGCATATTCAACTGGTTTATCTTGATTTTTACTCTCGTGAAATTTTATATCTTTTTTACATTCAATAACTATAATAATTCTCTTTTCATTATCAAATGATATTATAAATTCTGGCCTACCTTGGTTTCCAGTATTTCTTTTACTTGCTTCACGTAATAATTGAGAAATCCTAAATTTTTCACTTTCCTGCAATTCGATGCTGATTTTTTCGTTATTATAATATCCTAATTCCTTTAGGATATTTTCAACTATTGATTCAGTATACCTTTCACTCATTAAATTCACTCCTGTCAATAATAATTATTACTTTATGTTAATTTTGTTTTAATGAATTCAATACATATTTATGTGAACAATAATTAACATATACGTAGGATTATGATTAAATTCAGGCAAATAAAAAAAGACATTTTAAAAAATGCCTTTAATTTTCTTATATTTTAAGGATCACAATCAGATTTTAATAAATATTTTGTTATAACTTTTCGTATAACTTTCCTCTAAGAGCCTCTAGCTGTTCCTTTAACTTCTTATTTTCTTCTTCAAGTTCTCTGATCTTTTTATCTTTGGCCATTATAATAACATCTTTGCTCTTAGCTGTTTTATCATATTTAGCTCTTTGATTCATTTCTCTACTTACCTGTTGTTGTCTTAATTCCTCAATTCTCTTTTTAACATCCTCGTTATTATATAAAAATGTCTTAGATACCCCACTGGCTGTCGCCACACTGTTAAAATTAACTTTTTCTCCATTAAAGGAGAGTTCTCTAATGGCTTTATCAACCTTTTCTAAAGTAATCTTTGTTTTCTCTTCTGCATGTTTCTTTAATCCTTTTGTACTTCCAGCCATTATAAAACTTCCTCTCTTGAACTTCCATTCTTATGAACTAATTTATGTTCTTTAATCTTCTCTAATGTCTCTTCTAATAATTCTAAGTATTTTCTATTCTTTTCAGCCCATAATTCTCGGCCACATCTTTCACTAATCACAATCTGATTTTTAACCAGTTCTATTTCTTCCTCATATTCAGCTATATTTTCGATTGTAGTGCAGAAACTAGCACAAGTTAAGCAATGATTCATTTGTTGCTTACAAGGGAGCTTAGAGGCTTTAAAGCATACTCCAAAGGGTACTTTTACTGCATCCAAGTTTTTCTTAACATATTCATACCTAACTAGATTCTCTCCATCTTCTGAATTTAAATCTACCTGTTCAAGATTATGTGTTTCAGTATTCACTTTAAACAATTCTAAGTCCTCCGTAGTTTTCCATCTTTCATACAACACATTTTCACTAACAGTAGCATAATGAACAGTCATTTGTAAGCTTGCATGTCCTAATATTTGCTGTATAATACTTATACCCATACCTTGCTCTACATATTCTTTAGCTCTTGTATGGCGAAGCGAATGAGTTTTGAAATGGAACAACTCACCGTTAGCGTCTCTAATATCCTTTTCTTTGATTAACTTCTGAATAGCATACATTAAAACTGACTTAGACATGGGTTGCCCCTTTATCTTACCTTTATATGTATTGAACAAATATCTTTTAGGATTATTTTCTTCTGTACTCTTATATTTTGCTTTTTCAATACATTTCTCAACCATTTCAGCAACCTTATCCCTTATCGGGATCTTAAGCTGTGCTATTCCCGTCTTAGTTATTTCACCACAAAGATAGTAATTATACTTCTCTTCTTTGTTATTCCAAATCTGTTCTAAACAATTATTATATCTAAGATTTAATATGTCTGTACCACGCCATCCTGTTTCTCTAAGAAGAATATAAATAGGTATACACTCTGTATTAGATAAATCCTTAATGTTATTGTCTAATTGCTTTAGAATTGGTTCTGGAATAAACTTAACACTTTTATAACTGTTTTGTTTTGACTCTCTTTTTGGCAAATCATCTTGAAATATCAATAACGAAGCTTCTTTCTTAGGAGCTTTATCATATTGAGCTATTTGTATATATTCTAAAAATATTCTTAAGGAAGATATATACAATGCTGTTTGATTTCTATTTTTACCTTTTCTATCATTATGAAGCTGCAATATATACTTCTCAATATCTTCTCTATTTAAGTTCTCAACAAACCCATTCTTATATCCTCTTGAATAAAATGATTTAAAGAAGTAATTAAGATAAACTAAAAAATTGCCACAAGCACTAAAAGATTTCTTAGTTACAATTGTTCTAAAATATCTTTTTACTGTCTCTCTATAATATTCAGGTATACTTGTAAAATTTAAACGTGTATATCCTGTATTTTGTGTTGCTCTCACAAGCACACCTTTAATATTCTTTGCATACCATATATCTTTTTCAGTTTCTTCCCTGTTGTCATAAAAATTACTAATAAATTTAATCAATAACAATATATTAACAATCGAATATCTATCGTCTTTTCGTTTAACCTTTAAACCTATTTCTGATAAATAAAAGATCCATCTTTTATGAATTTCGTCATAATCTATGTCATTAAAACTATTGATATTAAAATAATATTTATTTAGAAATATGCTGAAGCTTCTAAAGTTATTTGCTGATGAAAGGATATATCTATTAGTTAAAACTTTATTCTTAAAATTATGTAAGATATAATACTTTATCTCATTCTTTAGAAAAACGTTACTAAAACATGAAAAATCAATGTACTTAGAATTATGTACTACCTCATTCATAAAAAATTCTTTGGTTAAATCCCATTTATCATTATCAAGCCAATATCCGTTATCTTGTTTTAAATACTTAACTATTTCATCATATTTATTTAATTGGCCAGACTTTATCCTTTGTAAATTATTCTTCATTTCTCTGCCCCCTCATTGTAGATGTCTAAATCTAGATTTGGCCGAGTCTTCTCAAACTCTCTTGTTATATCCTCATCTGAAGGGTGTATGTAAGTGTTCATAGTTGTATAGATATTTTTATGGCCAGCCCTTATTCTAAGTAATTCTGGTTGCCATCCTGCCATTCTAAGCACTGTTAGAGAACTATGCCTAAACATATGTGGATTTACTTGAACTCCACTTTTCTTTTTAAGACTCCTAAATAAGTTATCTACATCAACATAATTCATAGCTTTATTTTTATTTTGGCCACTGATTTTTATAAAGACGTGATTGGTTTCAACTTCTTCATTATGGTATTCAGCTATATACTCCATAAACATGTCGGCCAAATTTTGAGATATATCTATTTTTCTTGGACTTGATACTGTTTTGATCTCTGCATTATTTTCTAATTGGCCTCTATCTTTTAAGTCAATAATCATATCACTTATATCAAAATCCTCTATCCACAATGATAAGGCTTCGCCTATTCTCATTCCTGTTTCATAGAGTAGTGTTAGTAGAAACTTATCTCTTAAATTACTACAAGCTCTAACGAGTATCTCTATTTCGCCTTTGGCCAATGTTTTTGGCCTACTTTTAGGTACTCTCAATTTAAGTATATTACTATTCACCTTTTTCTTTTCATAAGCTATTCCATATAAAAATCCTTTGAAATTTCTATTAGAAGCCGTCATAAGCTTCCTAAGTCTCTCTGAAACATTATTGCTATATTCTTCATGTCTCAATATATAATCATAAAAAACTAATACAGTATCAACTATTATATTTACAGTTCTCGGACTTCTTGCTATTTCTGCTGAAGTTGTAGATACCACTTTAAGGCTTTTATAAGGATTTTGTAACCAATTCACAAATAATGATAAATCATCTATGGTCACTTTCTTAAAGTCTAGCTTTCTTTGCTCTAGATATTCAAAATATAACTTTAAATGCTGACAGTACATTCTTAAAGTATTTCTTGCATAGTTAGTATTATCCTTAAACCTAATAAACTTCAATATAGGTTCTACTGGCAGTCCATCATTATCTGCCACATAGTATCTCTCTTTTCCTTCTTCTGTTTTAACTTTTACTACTTCCATTTCGTAATCGTACCTCTATACCCTTATATTTCTATTACATTCTACATATAGTTTACTATAATTACTATAATTATTCAAACTGTATATGTATTAATCATAGTTATATTTAGACATAAAAATATAACATAGAATACTATGAGTACTATGTTATTAACTACACTATATTATGCGTACTAAAGATAAAAATAAATTATTACCTATATTATTCTTCTTAAAAGATTGATAGATACTTTCTCCTATTTTTATATCTTCTATACAGTTATTAATTCTATTTTCCATTATTTTGTTTTCCAATAAGCTGCCGGTTATCTCCAAGGCTTTTACTATACCAAAACCTGAACTCATTAGAATACCCAAAGCTGAGGAAAATCTCCCAATTATAAACTTAGTATATATTTTGCCTAGTAAAGGGGCTTTCATTTTAATTTTATCCAGATATAATCTTCCATTAACTGATCTACTAAATCTGAAGCCAAGATAAATAAGAAAAAATAATATTATACTTATGGTAGTAAGATTTGATTTAAAGAAGTTACAAGTAGATAAAAGCATTTGCGTTGTAAAGGGAATTTCTCCTCCAGTAGATATTAAACCATCAATAAATTGAGGGATTATCCTTATTATTAGAAAAGCTATCATAAAAATTGAAACAATTAATACTATGAAAGGATATGTTAACGCTGTTTTTATTTTAGTGAGAGTGGCTTGCTGATTTGCGTAATACTCCGACATCCTATCTAATATGGCGTCTAATTTACCGCCTTCTTCCCCAACCCTAATCATTTCTAATAAAAACAAGGGATATACATGTGGGAACTTTTTCATACTTTCATATATAGATTCACCTTTGTTTATGCTTTTTTTAATCTCAAACAAGCTGTACTTTATCAAATGCTTATTTTGAGTTTGAATCAATATATTAAATATTTCAGAAATTTGGATTCCAGCAGCTATCATTGTACTTAAAGTGTTACATAATATACTTAAATCTTGGAAACTGGGTCTTTTATAAAATACTTCTGTAAGCTTTTTTGTTGTTACTCTACATTCATATAAGAAATACCCCTTATTTCTTAATACTCTCCTCAACTCATCAATATCATCAGTATTATATTTTCCTTTTACCCTTTTCCCATCAATGTCTATGGCATAGTACTTAAATATAATTTCTCCCCCTTATAAATTTATTCTTATAATTTCTTCATAGGTAGTCACTCCGTCCCTCACTAACTTTCTGAAATTATCATTTATAGAACTTATATTCCTTAATAAGCTTTGCTGTCTTAATTCATCTGCTAATTCTTCAAGCTTAAATCCGTTTTTATTCAATTCTTTAAAATTCATTATTTCGTATACTACTGTTCTTCCGCTGTATCCTGTACCATAACACATACTACAACCTTGACCTTTAAATATCTTATCATTTTGTCCTAAATCCAAATATAGGCTTTCATGTTCAGGAGGAAAATACTCTTTTTTGCAATGATTACATATCTTTCTTACTAGTCTTTGAGCTATAATCCCGATTATAGCATCCTTTATAAAATATAATGGAACTCCCATGTCCCTAAGTCTTATGACAGTTTCAGCAGCACCATTGGTATGAAGTGTACTGATAACTAAATGTCCGGTTACTGCAGACCTGATTGCAATTTTTGCAGTCTCTTCATCCCTAATTTCTCCTACCATTATTACATCTGGATCTTGCCTAAGTATGCTCCTTAACCCCTCTGCAAAGTTAAATCCTATTTTACTATTAACATTGACTTGATTAATATTATCCAAAGTATACTCCACAGGATCTTCTATACTTGTAATATTTTTTTCTTTTTTATTTAAACAATTAAGCATTGTATATAAAGTAGTAGTTTTTCCGCTACCAGTTGGTCCTGTTACAAGAACAATTCCATGTGAACTTGATAACATAGATCTTATGTTATCTTCATCTTTACTACAAAACCCAAGTGAATATAAAGAATTAATCTCCTCAGCTTTATATAATATTCTTATAGCTAATTTCTCCCCATACACTGTTGGAAGAGTTGAAACCCTGAGATCAAAACTTTTATCTTCATAGATATATTTTATTTTTCCATCTTGAGGCACTCTTTTTTCTGCAATATCCATTGAGGACATTATTTTTATTCTAGTACAAATATGAGAATATATGCTTTTGGGTATAGAAATAAATTCTTTGATAATGCCATCTACCCTAAATCTAACTAAGACATGATTTTGGAATGGTTCTAAATGAATATCACTTGATTTCTTAAATATTGCACTATTGATTATATAGTTGGTAAGCTTAACTATTGGAAACTGCTGTAATTTTTCTTCTTCTATAATTTCGAATTTGTCATGATTTACGTAAAGATTATTTTCAGTTTCCATACTCTTTACAACATTTTCAACACTACTCTTACAATAATACATATTTATAGAATTTATTATATCGTCTTTTTTAGCATAGAAAAATTTTATAGTCTTTCCGATTATGAATTTTAGTTCTTCATGAAGCAAAATGCTAGGTTGTGCATTAACTGCAACGTATAAACTATCTTCGGCTTCCTTAAAGGCTATTAAGCAATTATTAACGGCAATTTCTTCAGGTATTAGCTTTACAATTGATGTGTCTATAATATCATTGTCTAAACTTATTTTTTCTAAATAATAATCCTTTGAAATATTTCTTCTCCTCCTCTAATTCAAAAATTTTCAAATATAACAATGAATTATACCTAAATTATGTCCAGTATTTTGTCCTCTAAACATATTTGCTAATAATTTCATCGCTTATTAAATTGAAACTATTATTAAATTATTTTAACCCTAAGCAAATTTTATATAAGGCAGATTTTTGCACTAATCTATGTTTAACTAGGTTAAGTGAATCCTTAATTAGGTATGCCTTCATCCACGCCTAATTCTTAGTTAAAGGAGAAAGGTTATCATCCTTTACTACTCCTTTGAGAAAAGTGATTTAGAGAGTGCTATAAAGTATAGTCATCAAATAAAAAACGTTAGATATGTTGATGAGTTTAAACTCATCAACATATCTAACGTCTTATTAAGTCATATTTAATTTATTAATATATTGTGCAAAATCTAATTGCTAAAGAGACTTCTTGCTGCCAAAAACACTATACTTCCCTTCATGTGTAGATATCAAGTTTACAGACTTTTCTGTTCTATTATACATAAATACATCTCTTTTGTCCTTTTCTTCTTCATTCTGTTCCCCTGTAAAATAAACATTTCCTAAATCGTCTAAAGCTATACCAGATAGTACATCAATCTCTTTTGGAAAGTCATATGTGATTCTATTTAACTTAAGGTCTTTAGATGAAAATTTATAGAGGGCTGGGGATTGATTATCTTCAATTCCAAACAAGAAAATGTCTCCATTTTTTACATCATCTATAGAATCATACACTCCTTCTATGTTACTTTCAATACTTTTAATTTGTTTATTCTCACTATTGTAGTAATATAAGTTATCCTGGTCACCTTGTCTTGCAATAAAAAGAATATCCTTATTTAAAGGAATAAAATACATGCAGTATCCATTAATGCCTCCTAAATAAATCTCTTCTTTTTTATTTGCAAAATCATAAACATATATATTGTTAGAATTCTTCTTACCTTCAATGCTACCATAATAAATAATTCTATTTTCATCTATCCACTCATAAAGGTCACCAGATATCAACACATTTGAATTCAATTTTATATATTTTTTACTATTTATATCATAAACCCTTAATCCTTCAGCACTCTCTAATGAATCACTTTTAAATGTTCTAAAGGCTAATTTATCACCTGCCGGATTAATTTTCAAATCTATTGCAGCATAAAAATCTTTTAATTCTTTCACTTTATTATCTTTAATTACTTCTATTTTATTATTATCAAATTTTTTTCCTCTAGCAATATTTATAGAATATACATATACTGAGTTTTTTATATTATATACAAAACCTGATATATCTTCTAAAGTTGCTATTTTATATAATCCGTCTTTCTCAACTTTATATACATTAGATTCGCTGCCATTACTTTCTAATGCAGTAATTGGAGAGTAATGAGGCAGATTATTTACTTGTGGCAATTGCTCTTCCTTCTGATTACAAGCAGTAAGACTTAATGCTATTAAAAAAAAGGTTATGAAAAATGTAGTTTTAGCAAAAATCTTCATTTAACCTTAATATTCCCCTTTATAGATTATATTCCCCTTTAAAAGAAACCACTGCTGGTCCTGTCATAAAAACTCCATTTTCATTTATTTCTATCAAAAGCTTTCCACCAGGAACATGTACCTCTACCTTTTTATCTGTAAATCCCAATTTACTAGACGCTACTACACAAGCACAGCTCCCTGTTCCACAAGCGAGTGTAGGACCTGCACCTCTTTCCCATGTCTTGACTTCAATCTTATCCTTTTGTACAACTTCACAGAAATTTACATTAGTTCCCTCAGGAAAAATATCACATTTTTCTATACTCTTCCCTTCTTCTACATTAAATTCATCAAGTTTTCCAAATATAACTGTATGTGGCACCCCCATCAACATACTTGTTATATTATATTCTTTATTGTTTATTTTTATTTGTTCGTTTATAATTTCTTCATTAAATTTTGCTGGAATATCTTTTGGATTGAAAGAAGGTTCTCCCATATATATTTTTACCTCTTTAACCTCACCATTTTCTATATTTAAAAAAGCTTCCTTTAAGCCATCCCCAGTCTCAATTTTTATGCAATCCCCTTCTACTATTTTTTCATCCCATACATATTTAGCAAAGCATCTAATTCCATTACCGCACATAGACGCGTAGGAACCATCTGCGTTCATTATAATCATTTGAGTTTGAGCAATATTACTTTCTCGTACAATTAATATTCCATCTCCACCAATACCAAAGTTTCTGTTGCAAACTTTTTTAGCTAATTCTCCTTCTCTGCCTAAGAAATTATTATTTCTGTCATCTATAACAACGAAATCATTTCCATTACCATGCATTTTACTAAATTTCATTAAACTTCTCCACCCTTTCCGACACAAACTTCACTTAAATTTGAAAACTTCAAAATAAGTGTACTACTCTCATAGTCTTTTATCAATAAGATTATTAACTTTATTTTAAAAATTTATAATGATATAATTTTTACTATAAGTCTCTTATATATTTTTATTATTAGCTTAAACTATAAACATATATAATATAGTTTTAATGTATATCCAAATTAATTCTAAGAATACATTTAACTGACTTCGTGACATTCTTAGCTTATAAATCCAGAAGAGCTTAGAACTTTTACTTATAACTCTGTTTATGCCGATGTTATTATGGGGTGCTATCAAGTGCGAAAAGTTCTTAGATTTTCCGAATTTATAGGCTTTAGAATGTTTAAAGATAGTTAATAGTATCGAAAAATAATTATATATACATTGAGGTAACCATTTATTTTACTCAAGTACTTAACATAAATAGGAAAGGATGATATCCATGGCGTTAGATGGGATTTTTATACATAGTATTGTAGAAGAATTAAAAAGCTACCTACTAAATGGTAGAGTTGATAAGGTAAATCAACCAGAAAAAGACGAAATAGTTTTATCAATTAAAAATGAAAGAAAGACTTATAAACTTTTGATTAGTGCTAGTTCAGTTTTTCCTAAAATACATCTTTCAAAACAAAGCAAACAAAATCCAATGCAACCTCCTTTGTTCTGTATGGTATTGAGGAAACATCTTAATACGGGGAAAATTATCAATATAAGACAGTTAGATACTGATAGGGTTATATTTATAGATTTTGAAAGTTCGGATGAATTAGGATTTAACAGTGTATACACTTTAGTAGTAGAAATAATGGGAAGACATAGCAATGTTACATTGATCCGTCAAAGAGATAGTATTATCATGGACAGCATAAAGCACATAACTCCAGAAATAAATTCTGTTAGGAGTCTTTACCCCGGAATCAAATACATCTTCCCTCCTGATTCTACTAAACTAAATCCCTTCGAATGCACCTATGAAAGCTTTAAATCTTATATTATAAAAAATAATCTTGAACTAGATACCAATATTTTTTCTAAAGTTTTTACTGGTGTAGGACCTCAGTTTTCTAAAGAAATCCTATATAGATTTAACAAAACATACAAAGACTTATCATTAGAAAACATTGATTGCATATATACGTTTTCTAATCAAATCTTTAATAGGATAAAAAATAACGAGTTTTATTTTGCTTCATATTCTACAGATAACTCTATAAAAGATTTCTACTGCGAAAAACTCAGTTACTTAAATGAATATGATCACAAAGTATACTCTTCACCTTCTGAGTTACTTGAAGAATTTTATCTAGAAAAAGATAAAGCAGATAGATTAAATAACAAGAGCTCAGATTTACAGAAATTAATAAATATTAATTTAGAAAGATGTTATAAGAAAATTCAAATATTAAAAAATAGTCTTGAGGACTGTGAGAACAGAGATACCTATAAAATTTATGGAGAAATATTGACATCTAATATTTACAGTTTGAAAAAAGGCGACACTTTAGCAAGGCTGCAAAACTATTATAGTGAAGGCTTAGAGTATATTGATATTAAGCTTGATGAAAACAAAACTCCTACTGAAAACATTCAACACTATTTTAAAAAATATAATAAACTAAAAAAGACAGAAGAAGCAGCCAAGTTGCAGATGTCAATGACTGAGGAAGAGATAGAATACCTGCAGTCAGTTTTAACTAATATAAAGAATGCTGAGGACTATGAAAGCATAGAAGAAATTAAGAGAGAACTCATGGAAACTGGATATATTAAATTTAAAAAAATATCCAATAAAAAACCAAAAGCTTCAAAGCCTATGAAATTTATTTCTAGTGATGGTATTGAAATATATGTAGGAAAAAATAATTTTCAAAATGATTATTTGACTTTAAAGTTTGCTGATAAAAGAGATATATGGATGCATACTAAAAATATACCTGGTTCTCATGTTATAATTAAAAACTTTGGAAATATTCCTGACAAAACGCTGGAGGAAGGTGCTCTATTAGCTGCTTTTTATAGTAAAGGAAAAGACTCTACAAAGGTTCCTGTGGATTATACAGAGATAAGAAATGTTCATAAACCAAATGGCTCAAAGCCAGGTATGGTTATTTACTATACCAATAAGACTATATATGTAGACCCTAAAAAACCTGAATTAGAGCAACTATCCTAATCTTAAGGCAAAATACCATTACTAAATTTTAAGAATTAAAATAAGCAATATCAAATTTATTAATTTCAATAAATTTGATATTGCTTTTATTATGCTTATAATTATAATGTAAATCTGCAAGTAGTCATATGTAATATATAGACATTTATCCCATCATATGCATTTATTATTATTATTTTTATGTTGCAACTTAAACTAGATTTTGGTACAATAAATTCAAATATTAATAAATTACCGAATATTAAGTTAATTGTTCTTATATCATTACGTCGTGTTAAACTTTTAACTTTCAATATTTGACAATAACCAACTTTTTTCAGGTCTCCTTGATTCTGTTTTATTGAGTCTTTTATTAATTTCATTAAAATTACATATAAAAATTATTAATTTATTCATTAATACTATCAATATATTAAAGTTTGTTATTTTTTATTTTTTTAGAAGGAATTTATTCATATTTACAGAATATTATTTAAAGATAATAAATTAAATAATTCATATTTATTAATTTCTTATTCACATTTTATCAATTAAACTTTATAGTTTAAAAATTAATTTATTTGGAGGTAACCAAACATGAAAAATTCAACAAAAAATGCACTCATCATCGGATTCGCACTCTTTGCAATGTTCTTTGGTGCGGGAAACCTCATCTTCCCACCATACTTAGGTAAAGCCGTTGGTTCAAGCTTCGGCATAGCTATCATAGGTTTTTTAATCACTGGAGTTGGACTACCACTTAGTGGAGTAATTGCTTGTGCAATGATTAATGGTTCATTTGAAGACATGGCAAACAGAGTAGGTAAGAAATTTGCAGTACTTGCTACTGTAGCATTAATATTAGCTATAGGACCAATGCTTGCTATACCTAGAACTGCTGCAACAACTTTTGAATTAGGGGTACATCCTATATTTCCTTCAGTATCACCTATTGTTTCTGTTATAGTTTACTTTGGTATTACATTATTCTTCGTACTTAGACCATCATCACTTATAGATGATATAGGTAAAATTCTTACACCAGCACTTTTAGTTATGTTAGCTATCATAATTTTTAAAGGAATTATAAATCCTATTGGACCAGTTGTAGCTACAAATTACCAAAATGTATTTTCAAGCTCACTATTAGAAGGTTATCAAACAATGGATGCTATGGCATCAGTTATATTTGCATCTATGATCCTTACATCTGTAAGATCAAAGGGTTATAGCACTCCAAAAGATGTAATGATGATGACCATAAAATCAGCAGGTGTTGCAGTTGCTGGACTTGCATTTGTATATGGCGGACTTATGTATCTTGGAAGTCAGACAAGCACTATACTACCAGCAGATATAGCTAGAACTACTCTTGTTACTGAAATCGTTAAGCTAGACTTAGGAAGTATTGGAAGTGTTGTTCTTGGTCTTGCAGTAGGTCTCGCTTGTTTAACTACAGCAATCGGACTAGTTTCTACTGGAGCAGAATTCTTCGCTAAACTTTTCAAAGGAAAAGTTTCTTACAATGTTTTAGCAATAACTATATCACTAATAAGTGCAGTAATAGCTACACAAAATGTTGATAAAATAGTTGCTCTTGCTGTTCCTGTATTATTAGTACTATACCCTATAGTAATAGTTCTAATAGTAATGACATTACTTGGCAAAAAAGTTAAAAGTGATAAAGTTGTTGCAATTACAACTTATGCTACTTTAATAGTTAGTTTACTAGATACTATAAATATTCTATCTTCAGGAAAAGTTGGTTTCATAAAATCAGTTATTGATATCATTCCTTTATCAAGCTCTGGATTTACATGGCTTTTACCAGCTGTAGCTGCATTCATTATAGCTTCAGTAGTTGTAAAATCAGATTCAAGCAATAAACAATTAGATAAAAACGCTGCTTAATATAAACAGAGTTCTTGTTGTCAGATGAAGTTTTAATTCCATCTGATACTTAGAACTCGTTATCCAGGGACGTACCCGCTCTTTACTCCATCTTTGGAAAAGATCGAGTATTAGAGCGGGTGGTCATCGGGTAAAAATAAAGTCTATATGGAAATTCCATATAGACTTTATTTTTATTCTTCATAAAATTTTTTCTCTGGCTTAGGTCCAAGATACTGATAATAATAACACTTCAATCTTCCATTATAAAGCTTTCTGTTCTTTGTTGCATCTTTACCAAAATGCTTTTGAAACTCTGGGTGAGCTGTAATTACAAAATAAGACCAATCTTTAAGCTTTTCAAAAACTTCTCCCATATCTTTATATAAAGCCTCTACCTGTTTAGCTTCTCCAAGTCTCTCTCCATAAGGAGGATTAGTGATTATATAACCATATCTTTTTCTTGAACTAAACTCCTGCATAGGTATTCTTTGAAAATTTATATACTCTTCTACGCCAGCCTTTTTTGCATTTTCCATTGCTGTTCTAATTACTCTACTATCTATGTCTGAGGCCATTATTTTAAATTCCTTATTATTTACAGCATTTTTTGCAAACTTTCTGCTTTCATCCCATATATTCTTGGATATGATATCCCACTGCTCTGAAACAAAATTCCTATTTAAGCCAGGGGCAATGTTCTTACCTATAAGAGCTGCTTCGATAGCAATTGTACCTGAACCGCACATAGGGTCCGCTAGAAGTCTTGATGGCTCCCATTTACTTAAAAGTACTAGTGCAGCTGCTAAAGTTTCTTTTATAGGGGCTCCACCAGCATTCTCTCGGTATCCTCTTTTATGTAGTCCTGTGCCAGATGTATCTAACGTTAAGGTTACTATATCCTTTAAAAGAGCTACTTCTACCCTGTATCTAGGTCCTTCTTCGCTAAACCACTCTCTTTTGTATTTTCTTTTCATAGCTTCAATCATAGCTTTTTTCACTATAGACTGACAATCTGGAACACTAAACAAAGTAGACTTAATTGATTTTCCTTCTACATGCATAAATGCATCTACAGGCATTATATTCCCCCAATCTACGGCTAGCGTTCCTTGAAATAACTCTTCAAACGTCTTGGCTTCAAATTCTGCCATTTTTATTAATACTCTATCTGCAGTTCTAAGCCACATATTACATGTAACTATATCTCTTTCATCACCTTCAAAAGTTACTTTACCATTTTCTATTTTTAGGTCATCATATCCAAGCTCTTTAAGTTCACTTGCTACTACAGATTCTAGTCCGAAAGTTGCTGTTGCAATTAATGTATAATTCATTTGTATATCTCCTTTTTACCGTTAATTTCTATCCTAACTGGATAACGCTCTCATTACATCTTATTATAACCATAGTAAGATAATTTTTAAAGGATAAATAAAAAAGTCTCTAAAACTATTATTTGAAGTTTTAGAGACTTTTAATCAATGTTTATGCTACTTGTGTTTCTGCTATATTCTCCATAGTTTCATCTATCTTAGTATCTGTTCTTTCAGAAACACTCTTATCTGGTAATATCAGATTTAATATAATTCCTACTATAGTAGCCAGTGCAACTCCTGCTATTTCCACATCTGAACCATTAACAGTAAATCTCACAGCAGCCCCTCCGATTCCAACTACTATTATAACTGAGGCAAGTATTAAATTTTTCTTCTTCCCAAAGTCTATCTTGTCTTCTACAAATATTCTAAATCCCGATGAAGCTATTATACCGAAAAGTAGTATACTAACTCCACCCATAACCGGCATTGGCATATTTTCAATTATAGCTGCCACCGGACCTATGAAGGAAAGTAATATTGCTATAACTCCTGCTCCTCCTATTACCCATACACTATATACCCTTGTTATTGCCATAACTCCTATGTTTTCTCCATAGGTTGTATTCGGAGGACCTCCAACTAACCCTGCAAACATAGTAGCTACACCATCACCTAATATTGATCTGTGTAAACCTGGTTCCTTAGTGAAGTCTCTTCCCACTATATTATTTGTAACATAAACATGGCCTATATGTTCTGCTAGTGTTACAAATGATATCGGTGCCATGAGCATTATAGCATTTAGATTAAACTTAGGTGTTACAAAAGGTGGAAGTCTTAATAAGTCCGCACTCATGATAGAGTTCATAGCTTCGTGAGGTATAACACCAAGAACTAATGCTGTTACATACCCTGTAATCATTGATATTAGTATTGGTATCACTCCTAAGAACCCCTTAAAATACATACTTCCAAGTATGCCTACTCCTAGCGTAACCATAGATACGGTTATCCACGCCCACCTTGGTACACTTTCCATTGCTGGTGTAGTATAAGCTGAATTTAATCCTGCCCAGTTTATTGCAACTCCAGCAAGACCTAATCCAATAACTATAACTATTGAACCCACTACAACTGGTGGTAAAGCTTTGTTTAACCAGTTTGTGCCACAAAACTTAATAATAATTGCAACTATAATATAAACCATACCTGCAGCAATAACTCCTGAAAGCATAGCGCTTGGCCCATAACTTTTAGAAGCAACTAGCATTGGTCCTATAAATGCAAAGGATGAACCAATAAATGCTGGAAGTTTTGCTTTTGTACAAAATATATATAGTAATGTTCCAACACCACTACAGAAAAGTGCTATAGAAGGACTCATTCCTGTAATCATTGGAACCAATATTGTAGCACCTACCATAGCAAAAAGGTGCTGCAAGCTTAAGGGAATAGTCACTCCAATGGGTAATCTTTCTTCGACGTCTACAAAGTTTTTCATTTTACTTTTCCTCCTTTTATAGCCTCACAGGACTATTTTAAAAGTTTTATTATATATACTTATTAAATAAATATAAGCATATTAAATACGTTATTATAATTCATAAATTTTTACTGAGTCACACTCATCAAATTCTTCAATTTCAACAGATACAAGTTCACTTTTTGATGTAGGAATATTTTTACCCACATAATCCGGTCTTAGCGGAAGTTCTCTATGTCCTCTATCTACTAAAACCGCTAGTTGAATCATCATAGGTCTTCCAGAGTGTATAACTGCATCAATCGCTGCTCTTACTGTTCTTCCTGTATAAATTACATCATCTACTAATATAATCTTCTTGTTCTGAACATTAATCAAATCTACATTCTTTACTATTGGCTGCTCTCCGAGTTTGCTTAGGTCATCTCTATATAGTGTTATATCTACGCTTTCTACAGGAACTTTTACGCCTTCAATCTCTTCAATTATTGTTGAAATTCTTTCAGCTATCGGATATCCTCTCCTCTTAATTCCTACAAGAACTATATCTTCTACACCTTTGTTTTTTTCAATTATTTCATGAGATATTCTTGTTAAAGTTCTTTTAACACCTTTTTCATCTAGTATTACAGCTTTAAGATTTGTCATGTGTACCCCCTCCTTTTAAACTATGACTTAGAATTAAAGTTTAATTTTGCCCCTAATAGTAAAAAACCCATACTCAGTGAGTAAGGGCGTAATAATTCTGTTAAAAGTTCAACTCTCGCCTTATGACCTCACTGGATCACTTAAAGGATTTATTCTATTATTATGTTGTATTATTCTATAACTTTATGTTATAGAAATTCTATCACACAATTCTTCTTATTTCAACTCATTTCTTAATATACCTAAAACTTTTTGAAAGTAATTTGGAAGTACAGTTTCAAATTCCAGATACTTTTCCGTAGTTGGATGGATGAATCCCAGCTTTTTAGCATGAAGCATTTGTCCATTTAGATTAAATCTTTGCTTTTTATAACCATAAACTGGATCCCCAACTACTGGATGTCCAATATAAGCCATGTGCACTCTAATTTGATGTGTTCTACCTGTTTCCAATACACATTCTACAAGCGTATTGTTTTTAAGTCTCTCTAACACCCTATAATGAGTAACAGCTCTTCTACCATCCTTTACCACTGCAATTTTTATTCTATCTACTGGGTGTCTTGCAAGCGGAGCATCCACAGTACCCTCATCCGTCTTGATTACTCCCTCCACCAATGCAACATATGCTCTTGTCATAGAGTGATCCTTGAATTGCTCTGCAAGCTTATTGTGAGCATTATCATGTTTTGCGACCACCAACACCCCTGAAGTATCTTTATCTATTCTGTGAACTATACCTGGCCTCATAACACCATTTATACCTGATAAATCCTTACAGTGCCCTAAAAGAGCATTTACTAAGGTTCCACTATAAACTCCTGCGGCAGGATGGACAACCATACCTTGAGGTTTGTTTATTACAATAACATCGCTATCCTCGTAAACTATATCTATAGGTATGTTTTCAGCCTCAACATTTAAGTGGGTAATATCTGGTATTATAACATCTACTTTATCTCCCACCTTTAGTTTATAATTACTCTTTTTCAAGACATCATTTATTGTTACATTACCTTCTTCTATCAAATTTTGAAGATAGGACCTTGACTTATCTTCAAAGCATTTAGATAAAAATACATCTAATCTTAGATTCTTTAAGTCATCTTCTACTACAAATTGGTTATTTTTCATAATTCTCTTCCTTTATTAAATAAATTGCAAGCAATGCAGTACCAGTTACTACTAAAATATCGGCTACGTTAAAAGTAGGGAAATAATATACATCCTTGTAGTGAAACATAATAAAGTCAACTACATATTTATAACCCATTCTATCAATTAAGTTTCCCATAGCTCCGCTTACTATAAGTGCTAAACTTACCCTCATTAATCTTGATACGGGTTTGTACCTAAACAGGTAATACATGATTGATAGCATTATAACTAAAGTTATAATTGAAAGAAAGCTTACTTTATTTTGTAAAATTCCAAAAGCAGCCCCTCTATTCTCTAAATAAGCCAGGCTGAAGAAATCTTTTATCACAACTATCTCTGAAACTTTAGATAAACTATTAAGTGCCCATATTTTTGTTGCTCTATCTAGAACTACCCCCAAAATGATTATTAGTATTTCCACTTACATCCCCCCATTTTTTAAGTATACAGTTGACAATTGACAGTGGACAGTTATGGAGGATTTTTCTCCGCTACGCTGCGAAAAACTATAATTCACTTAATTTACCTTAGGTAAATTAGGTTTAAATTAAAGTTTCCTTTAATTTAAACCTATAATGTTTTCCCACAAGCAAAACGAGCCTTCAAGAAACCAATTATTTTTCTGACGCAAGTAGGAAAACTTCCTTAACTGTCAACTATAAACTACTCATTATCGAATCATTCTTACATAGCTTAATTAAATAACCTAATAAACTCCATCAACCAATTTAATCTGGTAGTTGACTCTTATACTGCTGGTTACTTATTCTCTCTATAGGATCCACATAAGAATCATCGGTATCGGTATACCACTCCAACTGATCATCTAATCTATTAAATCTATCAACAGCTTGATAACTGTCCTCTGCATCGAATATTACCTTTTCATCTTTATCATAGTCATTAAATCCATAACCAAAAGGATAATCAATAACATACTCTTCTATAGGTCTATTATGTTTGTCTTCTGGTCTAGAGTCAGTAACCTCATTTTGACAACCTACACAAAATTGAGCATAAGGAATAAATTCCAATCTTTCATCCATTATCTTTCTACCACACATTTTGCATTTTCCATAAGTACCATCATCTATGCTTGCCAAAGCATCATCTATCTTTTTTATTATAGATAGTTCATTTTCTTTGAAAGCTAGCCCTCTTTCCTTATCAAACATCTCAGTAGCAGTATCTGCAGGGTGGTTATCATAGGCTGATAACTCTCTAGACATTGCTGAATTTGAGTTAATAGTTTCATTTTCTTCCATCTGATCTAAGAGTTCATACACCCTATTTTTTTCTTTCTTTAACCTTTTTCTAAAATATTCAAGTCTCTGATTATCCATAACTACAGAAGCTCCTTTCATAACATTTTAATTAATAATAAAGTATTATATTAAAATGTTTTTAAAGATATTTTTGACTATAGTTCTCCATACTAGTTTTATTTTTTACTTATCGACTATTCTTATTTTAACTAGATTTTTTTTATTTATTCTGTAATTATGGAATTTGTTTCATTTTACAAATACAAATTTTGTACAAAATAACTATATAATAATAAATATCATATAGGTTATTAAAAAGACAGTTGAAAAACAATTATTATTAACAGCTAAGTTTACAGAAGAAGCCTTCACCGTTGTTTTTAAATAACTGTCTAAATTATATCTTCTAGTTTTTTAATTCTATTGATTATATTTTCAAGAGTTTTCATAGATATAGTCTGTCTCGCATCGGACACAGAATTATCGGGACTTATATGACTTTCAATCATCAGCCCGTCAGCACCTGCTGCAATAGAGGCGAAACTCATTGTTCCAACCAATTCCCTTAGTCCTGTACCATGACTAGGATCAACTATAACTGGTAATCTGTACTTTTCTTTTATCACTGAAACACTATTTAAATCTAAAGTATTTCTTGTATAACTCTCAAAAGTTCTTATTCCTCTTTCACACAATACTACATCTAGATTTCCTGCTGCCATTATGTACTCCGCTGCATATACCCACTCACTAATAGTAGCGCTAAGACCTCTTTTAAGTAGCACCGGTGCTTTAGTCTTTCCAACTTCCTTTAAGAGAGTGTAATTATACATATTTCTAGATCCTATTTGAAGCATATCTGCATATTTAAGCACTTCATTTATATCTCTCGCATCCATAACTTCTGTTACTACTGGAAGATTCATTTCTTTTGAAACAGTACTTAAAATTCTAAGACCATCATCCTTAAGCCCCTGAAAATCATAAGGTGAAGTTCGCGGCTTAAAAGCTCCTCCCCTTAAAATATGCACTCCTAGCTGTTTAAGCTGACTTCCTATTTCCATCATAATGTCTAAGCTCTCCACAGAGCATGGTCCTGATATTGTAACCTTTTCTTTTCCACCTATAACTACATCTCTAACCCGAACCTTTATAGCTTCACCACTATTTTTATCTGCTAATAAATTTTTCATTTAATAATCACCTACATAAGTTGACTTTTAGCAATTGAATAATCCGTATGCTAAGTCTAATTCAATATAAACAAAATTCTTGGATAAACAGAATTCTTGGCTTCAGGTGGAGTTTTAACTCCATCTGAAGCTTAGAAGTCGTTATCCAGGGACGTAGCCGCTCTTTACTCCCCCTTGCAGAAAAGCAGATATCCCAAATCTCTGATTTGGTGATAGTCGCTTTCACAAAGTGCGGGGGAGTATTAGAGCGGGTAGTCATCGGATAAATCGATATAAATTAAATGCTCATAAGCATATTCTTAAGTATCTGTGTAGAATTTTTAATAGCAATTGGTGCAAATTTTTCATAATCCATATGAGCACCATTATTTGCATTATCAGATATAGATCTTATGACTACAAAATCTACTTTATTTAAGTAACAAACTTGAGCTATACTTCCGCCTTCCATTTCACAGGCAAGCGCTTCAAATTTCTCATTTAACCACTTTATTTTTTCTGTATTTGAAATAAATTGATCTCCTGTTACTATTCTTCCTACAAAGCTTTTATGCTCCTTAATATTTTCACAAGCAGATTTTGCTTTGTTTACAAGCTCATTATCACACTTAAAATCATATGTATCTAATCTTGGAACTTGACCTATTTCATCCCCAAAAGCCGATGTATCTATATCATGTTGTACTAAATTATCAGCTATAACAACATCCCCAGGATATACATCCTTTCCAATTCCTCCTGCTATCCCTACATTGATTACCTTATCTACATTAAAATCATCAATAAGGATCTGAGTACAAATAGCAGCATTCACCTTGCCAATTCCACTTCTTACCACTACTAAATCTTTGTCGTACAGTTTTCCAAAGTTAAAACGCATATTTGCTTTTATCTCTGTTTTTTCTAACTTCATTTCCTTTAATAGCATCTCTATCTCTTCATCCATAGCTCCAATAATTCCAACTACCATTTTATTTCCTCCTATTAATAATTTGAAGCTTCTTTTACAGAAACTTCTACTTTAATTTTCACCTATCAAAACTCTCTAACAAGTCAAATCCTATTTTGTCACCATGAGTTCTGTCATGATTAAAAGCATACATAAATGATGAATAATTGTCAACTTTATATTTTGTAGACACTCATTCTCAATCTACTCGCTTGTTTTAAGTATATTATACCATATTGACTATACTAACATTTTAAAAACACTTAATTTTGCATCAATCAGTTTTTATGTTATTGTTTACATTGCGTAATCGTCTCTAAAGTGCTATACAATGCTAAACTAAAAAAATCTCACTCGATTGAGTGGGATTTTTTCTTAATCATTTACAAAAAAGTTTTTAATTTCTTCAAGTTCATTACTATCAACAAAAATTTCTTCCTTCATCTCAAACTTATCTTTTTTCTGTTCACTAGATTCTACTGAGTTTAAAACTTCTGATGGAAGAACTTCAATTTCTTTACCTTTGAGTTTTATATCTTTATTTAAATTTTCATTAACTTCAAAACCTATATTATAGTATTTTACAAAATCCTTCTCCATATCATCAAACATTTCAAGCTGTGATTCCATGAAGCTTCTATACTTAGTTCTAAATTTGCAAAACTCTTGCTTTGTCCTTTCGAACTCATCAGTAATTTGTAAAACATCCCCGTGTGCTTTGTCAATTATTCTTTGAGCAGTTTCATTAGCATTCTTAACAATTAGCTCACTTTCTTTTTTAGCGTTTTCTCTAGCTTGTTCAGAAGCATTTTGTGCTAGTAATAATGTATTTTGTATAGTGGTTTCCATTTTATTATAATGATTTATTTTCTCTTCAATATTCAGGAGCTTTTCTTTTACAGATGAATTTTCTTTATATAGCGCTTCGTAACTTTCAGCTATTCTATCTAAAAACTCATCAACTTCTTCAGGACTATACCCTCTTATAACTTTTTTAAACTCCTTATTAGTTATATCCATAGCTGTGATTTTCATCGTGCTCACCCCAAATTAAATAAATTTTTTAACAAGAATTTTTGCTCTTCCCCTTCCTGTCAATCCAGCTTCTTCTACTATTTTAAATTTACCATATCCTCTTATGGTTACTATACAATCTCCACTTAAAGTTTTATCCTTTTTTAAAGCCTCGGAATAATCTACAAGTACCTTCCCATGCTTAATTAATTCTTCAGCCTTACTTCTTGATATATTGCACAAAGCACCGACAATGCAATCAATTCTTAAGGAGGAAACATTTACAACTATACTTTGAAAGTCATATACAGGAGTCTCTGCAGTGCTTGTATCTAAAACGTCTACAGTACACGAATATCTTCCTATACTAGTTAAATTCATTTGTATATAATTACTTATCTCTTCCTGTACAGCCAAATAACATTCGTCATTCTTTAAGATCAAATCTCCAAACTTTTCTCTTTTTATTCCAAGTGACATAACTGCTCCTAAATAATCCTTGTGTTGAAGCTTAGTAAACTTTGAATTATATGTAATTTTAATAAGATTAACTGGATATTGCCATACCTCATCTTGAGAAAATGCAATCATCCTTCTTTCTGCATCTGCAAATATTCCATAAACATAGACTCCAATACCTAATTCTCCTGAAATATTCTCTATTGTTTTCCATATATTAGGTGTATGAAATTCTCCGCTGTAAATCGTCTTGCTAGTTTTTTCTGCTAAAACTAGCTTATCATATATACTAGAAGCAATACTGCCATCTATAAAGTTAATCTTACCTAAAAAACTTTTTTTATCCATTGTTCTCATCACAAAATACTGTAAACAATCCTCTGTAATAAATCTAAGATAAATAAAGCTATAATAGGTGAAAAATCAATCATAAAATTTGGCATAAGTTTCTCTTGAATTTTTCTCCCTGGTATCATGAAAGGATCTGTAAATATTCTTAAAAGATCCCTAAATGCATTACTCCTTCCAGGCATAATCCAAGAGAGAACAACTTCTAGTAATATGGCACCTTCAAGAAATCTAAACAGTAAGGATACTGCAACTGCTAAAGTACTATTTATCATTATTAACCTCCACTGTTATTTATTCCAACTAAAAATCCCCTTACCTGACAATTCACTCTTTAAGTCATTACTTACTTCGACAGTAGCTGGCGATAATATATATATACCTCTTTCAACCTCTTCTAAATCGCCACCTAATGCATAGCTTGCACCTCCCATAAAATCTAAGAGCCTTTGTGCAGTTCTTGATTCTAATCCCGTAGTATTAATAACCACAATTTTCCTACTCTTTAATTCATCACAAATATCGGCTGCTTCTTCGTATGTAGTAGGCTTAACTATTTTGACTTTTGCCGAAATGTTATTATGTATACTTACAATTTTATTTTGTCTCTTAGAATTTGATACAAACGGCTCTACTTCACTTATATCGTTTACTGCTTTTTTCTCTTCTCTTTCTTCTTCTAGTTCTTCTTCAAGATCATCTTCTAGTCCTAAAAATCCCATCATCTTATTGATAACTTTACCTGCCATTGTATTTACCTCCTACTTATTATTATAATTTCTTTTACCAAATATACCTTCTCCTACCCTTACCATGGTAGAACCAACTTCAATTGCAATTTTATAATCACCAGTCATTCCCATAGATAAAATTTCCATACTAATATTAGTAAACTTTCTTTCTCTTAAATCATCAAATACATTCTTAAATTGTTTAAAATAATCTCGACAACTCAGATCATCTTCTCGAGGAATAATTGTCATTAGGCCCTTTACTCTTACATTATTACACTTTTCGCATGCTTGTAATAATTCCTCTAAATCCTCAAAATAAATTCCAGTTTTACTCTTCTCTCTTCCTATGTTTATCTGAATCAAAACTTGAGCTACTAAGTCCTGGGATTTATAATGTCTTTCCAATTCCTCAAGGAGCCTTACACTATCCAAAGAGTGAATAAGATGAACCTTACCAACTATATACTTAACCTTATTTCGCTGTAAGTGTCCTATTAAATGCCATCTGATATCACTAGGAAGTTTATCATATTTATCTATGAGCTCCTGAACTTTATTTTCACCAAAATCTCTAACGCCAGTATTATATGCTTCTTCTAAATCTGCAACAGGCCTAGTTTTGGAAACTGCTATCAAAGTAACATTTTCTGGTATAGTTTTTCTAATAATATTAATGTTTTCTTTTATTGACAACTTTATCGTCTCCTTTTAGCGCTAAATAGTAAATTTCCATTTTCCCAATTTACCATCTACTATTAATACTATTCTTCATAAAAATAAAAATTCCTTCAAAAATTAATTATTTTTTTAATTAATTTAAATATATATAGGGGTTATATTGGGGTAAAATGTAATTTTTTCATCATTTTACCTCAATGAACTCTTTCTTTTGATCACCAGTGTATGCAGCTATCTTAATCTCATCTGATTTCTCTACCTCTACTCTAATTTTTCTTGTCATTAGTGTTTTTAAGTAATTTTCATTTGACATCATATAATTATATAACACTTCATTATTTCCAATAGCTTGAATGGTGAATGTTGCTGCTATTTTCACTCCGTTAACTCTTAAAAATGGACCACTACAGTAAATCTCAGTACTCCCAATTATTCTTTGACCATTTATTGAAATTGCTTCTGCTCCAGCATTTCTTAAATCATTGATTACTTGTATTATATCAGTGTTATGCACAAGCCTAAGCTCATAATCAAAAGAATTCTCAATATCTTCATTAGTTGCATCGTTCAAATTTATTATAATTCCTTCACCTTCCACTGGAACCTTCCCAAGTACAATTTTATTCTCCTCTAATTCCTCTGTTATTGCACCAGTGACCTGATCTTCACTTTTCTCATTACTTTTATATTTCTCAAGCTTTATATAATACTTGTCATATTGTTCTATAAGTCCTGTTATATCATTAAATAATTTATTTTTGTAATTATATGCGTCTTGATATTGTTTTGCACTCAGGAATACTGTCCCCGAGTCTCTTGTAAAGCTGATATTCATCGATATTAGTATTCCAATAATTATAGAAGCTATGAATACAAAAGTGTTAGCCTCATTATTTTTCATCTAATTCACCTCATTAACGAGATCTTGCTTTTTCAATTAATACTCTTCTTATAACTGCAAAGTTATCAAAAACTCTTCCTCCAAATACAATTACCGCTGCGAGATATATAGGTACACCTAACTTATCCCCTAGATATGCAAGCCCTGCTGCAAGTACTGCATTTCCAAAAAAACCTGATATAAAGATATCTGGCTGAAAGTTCTTAGAAAGACTTCCCTTGATAGCACCGAAAACTGAATCTAAGCAAGCGAGTATCGCTACGGACATGTACGGAGAAAACTTTTCAGGAATATTAATATTCCAAACAATACCTATTATAACACCTATTATAAGTCCAAAAAAACCGACCATACGACCTAACACCCCTTTATTTTAAACTTTATTCCTTAACTGGTTTTGCATACTCAAATTTATATGTCTTATTATATTTTTTCATAGTAATGCTATCAGACTTCTCAAACTTAACGTCAGTTAGAGCCTTAAAATCTGAAAACACTTCCGGAAAACTCATGGCGCTATATAGCAAGTTCTTATCTCCTATTGCTTGTATTACAATTCTTCTTGAAGGAGAAATTTTTTCATCATTTATAAGAATATAATTCCCAGCATTTCTTATACCTGTTCTAGAAACTACTCTTATATCGTTTATTGATATAGCTTCAGCACCCGCAAATCTCAATTCGTTTACTAAGTACACAAGATGCTTATCTGTAATGTGATCTTCCGTATTACCAAAAATCTTACTATCTGGTGTAAGATATATAACTATACCTTGTCCCTTCACATCAGTGACACCTGTAAGCAATCTAGTTTCATCTAACTCTTTTAGTAAATTTTTTGTAGTATCACTTTTCCCAGCTGCTGCTTTTTCGTAGTCTTTTACCTGATTCTGTAAATCATCTACTTTTTCTTCTAGTTGTTGCTTTTGTTTCTTATATTGTTCAATTTCAACAGTAACATCTGTACTATTTTTATTGTTAAGATTTAAGGTTTTATCTTGTTTCATAAGTACTTTAAACTGATATGCCAGCATAAAACCAAGTATTCCACATACTATCGCTATACTAACTTGAGCTTTAACTTTACCCATCTTACTCATTTAATATATCCTCCTAATTTTCTATGAAAAACACAGGATTTCCATCAAAACTTACATCAATGTATCCTTTAGCTCCTTTAAATTCTTTTCTTGCAAGTATATTTAAGGCCTTGTTTACTTTTTTGTCAAATCCACTCGCGTTTCCAAGCTTTATTAAAATATTATCACTATATAATTTAATATCTATAGAATTGCTTAAATCAACTGATGTTATATTTGATATTTTATTGTTTTGCATTAGTTCACCCAGGGATTTTACTGCATCGATTTTTCTCTTATCGTTATCTTCTGGTAACTTACCAACTTCTGCAGTTCCGTAATCAATACCATCTAATTTCGTCAGCTTCATGCCCTTTATGTCATCTCTTTGTTGAAGCAATATTCCACTTTTATCTACTACAAAATATTTCTTATCTTTTTCATTATAAAACACAGCTTCTCTTTCTTTTACAGTTATTTGTATGGTAGAAGGAAGTTTCTGTTTTATCTCGACACTGGCTATATAAGGGTTACTTAAAATATTATTCTTACTATTTTTCAAATCAATATAAAATATATTATTTCCTGTGCTAATGCCTGAAAGTAAAGTAATTTCTCTTTGCGGAATATTTTTATCCCCAACTATTACAATATTTTTCACATTAAAGTAAGGAAGCTTTAAGCAAAGAATAACAAACAGTGACATCATCAGTAGAAATAACATAATTGTTTTTTTCAGCCTAACCTTTTTTCTTCTTTTTATTATTAATTCATTATCGGTTTTGTTTATAATTTGACCCATATTCCACCAACCCACCTTAGTTAACTATGTAAGATATATATATAATAACACTTAGTAAAATTAATTTCATTAAATTATAAATTAAATTTTTAAATCTTTTTAGTCAATCAGAATTTTTCCAAAAATAATAGCATTGCTGAACGCAATGCTATTGTTTTTACACTTATTCTTTTTGTCTTGATATATTTAAGAGAACCCCCATGGCGACTAAGTTAAATACCATAGCTGACCCCCCATAGCTTATGAAAGGCAGAGGTACTCCTGTTACCGGCATTGATCCTGTAACAACAGCAATATTAATAATTGCTTGAATTGCTATAACTGATGTAATTCCTGAAGCTAAAAGAGTTCCGTAAGTATCCTTTGCTCTTATCGCTGTAACAATTCCCCTCCATATAAATATAACAAATAGTAAAACAATTATTGTGCATCCTATAAGGCCTAATTCTTCACCAATTATTGAGAATATGAAATCATTATGTGGTTCTGGTATGTAGTAAGCTTTTTGCCTTGATCTACCGAGTCCCATACCCCATATTCCACCTGATCCTAGAGCCAATAAAGATTGAATCAATTGATATCCCGCACCCTTTGGATCTGCCCAAGGATTTAAGAAACTAGTGAATCTTGTCATTCTGTATGGTTCAAGTATTATACCTGCTACTCCTGCTAGCCCCACTAATCCAATTAAACCAAGCATATGAGAAGTTCTTGCTCCAGCTACATAAAGTACTATAAGAGTAACAGCCATTATTACTGTTGCTATACTTAAGTTTTTTTCTGCCAGCACCATTCCTGCATAGAAACCAGAAACTAGAAGATAAGGTATGACTCCATAAACCAAGCTTTTAATTTTTTCACCTTTTATTTCAATACTCTTAGCCATATATAAAACTACTATATATTTAGCCATATCTGAAGGCTGAAACGAAGCAGGTCCAAGCCTTATCCATCTTCTAGCACCATTTACTGCTGGAAATGCAAATACTGCTGCTAAAAATACTACTGTCATAATCATTAGTATTTTAGTATACTTCCTTATCTTATGATAATCAATTTTTATAGCTAGAAACATAAAAAATATTCCTATCAAAGCCCATAAACCTTGCTTCTTCAAGAAGAACATACTATCATGTATTTCTGGATTAAAAAATGCACTATAAGAACTAGCACTATAAACCATAACTACACCGATAGCTACTAAAAGCATTATAGTTGAAAATAATACAAAATCTATAGGTCCCATATTATTGCCAGGCTTCTTCATCATTACATCCTCCTACCTGATTACTCCTATCAAGCCATTAAAGCGACAAAAATGCCAATAAGCACAATACAACTGTAACAATGCAGAAAATCGAAACAACCTTTGTCTCATGCCAGCCTGATAGCTCAAAATGATGATGTAACGGACTCATTTTAAAGATTCTTTTTCCTGTAAGTTTAAAAGATGCTACTTGAAGTATTACAGATAATGTCTCCGCCACATATATACCACCTACTATTATAACCAATAATGGAAATTTTAGTATCATCGCTACAGCTGCTATTGCCCCACCAAGTGCTAGTGATCCCGTATCACCCATAAATATCTGTGCAGGAAATGCATTATATCTTAAAAATCCTAATAGTGCTCCAGCCACTACTGCACAAAATATTGTTAAAGTATAATGTCCTGTAGCATAACTCACCAATGAAAAGAAAGTCATAACTAGCAAAGTAACAGAAGTTGCAAGTCCATCAAGCCCATCTGTTAAATTAACTGCATTAGTTGTAGCAGCAAAATAAATTATAATGAATGGAATATAGAATACACCCAAATTTATAGTTTTATGTGCAAATGGTATTATTATAGATGTACCTATATTAGGATTATTTGCTGCATAGTAGGCAAAACTTCCTGATACAATGAGCAGCAATAACATTTTTTGATAAGCTCTTAGTCCAAGATTTTTCTTGCGAATAATTTTCAATCCATCATCTAGCGCACCAATCACTCCAAATGCTATAAAAGCATATAAGGCTACCATAGCCTCATCGCCAGGTTTTCTTATCATAATTGCCATAGTTATAAAGGAAGAAACTATAAATATTATTCCTCCCATTGTGGGTGTACCTGCCTTTTTTTGATGACTCTTTGGCCCTTCTTCTCTTATACTTTGCCCAAACTTTAACTTATGTAATAGTGGAATTATAACGGGTCCTGCTAAAATTGATATAAAAAATCCAACCAATACCGAATAAATAAGTCTATCCATTTTATATTCTCGCTCTTAATACAGAGCGTCTTCACCTCCTTCTATGAGTTACTCTTCTTTAGTTTTTCTACAATAGTTTCAAATTTTGCAGATCTTGATGCCTTTACAAGTACTGTATCTCCTCCTTGAAGATATTCACTCACCAGATATTTTACCGCCTTATCATAATCATTAAAAGCTATGTGCTTTTGAGTACAAGTACTTGCTAAGCAGAATCCTTCTTTATAAGCGTCACTGAACTCTCCAAGAGTTATTAGCAAATCCACCCCACTTTGCGCTGCATATTCACCTACTGTCTTATGAGTTTCATAAGCCTTATCGCCAAGTTCTCCCATAGTTCCTAACACTGCAATTTTTCTGTTGGAGTTAAAGTTTTCAAGTACCTCTATAGCCACCTTCATAGCTTCTGAGTTGGCGTTATAGCAATCATTTATTATATTAAACTTCTTACCTTTAGTTATTTCCATTCTGTTTGCAGTGGTTTGTAGCTTCTTTAAACCTTGTCTTATTTCCTCATACTTCATATTTAGTAATCTTCCACAAGCTATTGCTAATAGTGTATTTGATACAGTGTGTTTACCTGGAACATCCACATGAAACCTTTCCGCAGTCTCTACATTTTTCTCCCTTACAGAAAATTCCACATAATCCTCTCCAAGATCTATATTCTCTCCTATAAACTCTGCATCACCATCTATGCATACTTGAGCTATTTTAAATCTCCCACTTTTAACTGTTGATAGCAAATCATTATCCCCGTTTATAATAAGGGTGTTTTTATCATCAAAAAAATCAGTGATTTCAAGCTTTGCTTTCAGTATATTTTCTCTACTTCCAAGCATACCTATATGGGCTGTTCCAACATTTGTAATTAAAGCAATGTCTGGCCTTGCTGCTTTTGCCATTGAACTAATTTCACCCAAACTGTTCATCCCCATCTCTAAAACTGCAATATCATAGCTGCGATCAAGCTTAAATATCATTAGAGGCAGCCCTACTTGATTATTAAAATTCCCTTGAGTTTTAAAAACCTTATAGTTAGAGCTTAAAGCTGATGCTACTAAGTCCTTAGTAGAGGTTTTTCCTGCAGATCCAGTAATGCCAACTACTTTTATGTCTAACTTGCTTCTATAGAACCCCGCTAAGTCTAGCAATGCTTTTCCGGTATCTTTAACTTTAATAACTGTTGTATATTTTTGTATATCTTCATCCTTATATTTAATCTCGTCCACTATGCAAATGACAGCGCCCTTATCACTAGCTTCCTTTATATATTCATTTGCATTAAACTTTTCCCCTTTAAGTGCAATGAAAATATTACCACTTTCTATCTTTCTTGTGTCTGTATTTACTTCAGTAAAACCATTGTAGTCACCCTTTAAAATGATTTCTCCTTGTACTGCGTTTACTATTTCATCAAAGGTCATCTGCTCCACGCTTAATCATCTCCTTTCCTTCAGCTCTTCAACGATTTCTGCAATAACTTCTCTTTCATCAAAATGTATTGTTTTATCCTTTAATATCTGATAATCTTCATGACCTTTTCCAGCCACTACTATGACATCATCTTTACCAGCCATCTCCATGGCTTTTTTTATAGCTTCTCTTCTGTTTTCTACTACAATATAGTTATCCTTATCTATTCCTGCTACTACCTCTTTTATTATAGACACAGGATCTTCCGTTCTTGGATTGTCTGAAGTAATTACTGCCAAATCACTTAAATCTGTACCTATTTTCCCCATAATAGGCCTTTTAGTATTATCTCTGTCCCCTCCACATCCAAACACACTTATAAGCTTTCCTTTTGTGAACTCCCTAGCTGTTTTTAATATGTTTTCTAGCCCATCAGGAGTATGTGCATAATCAACTATAACTTCATATCCTAAATTATAATCCTTAGTTACTATTTCACATCTACCTGGCACACAAAGCATGTCCTCTAGGCCTCTTTTTATTGTCTTTAGCGATATTCCTTCTCCTAAACACGCCCCTATACTACCAAGAGCATTCATTACATTGTATTTTCCAGGTATATTTAGATTTATATGCTGAACTTCATTTTCATATGTTACATTAAACTCCACACCTCTTGAATGCATACAAATATCACTTGCATGAATATTAGATGTTTTGTCTATCGAGTAAGTATTCTTATTACCTTCGACATCATTGCATACTCTTTCTCCATACTCATCATCTATGTTAATAATTGAATTTAAAGCATTTTTAAACAGAATAAGCTTTGCATCATAGTAATTTTCAAAAGTCTTATGGAAATCCAAATGATCTCTAGTTAAGTTTGTGAATATTGCCTGGGAAAACTTCACACCATAAACTCTATCTAAATATAAAGAATGGGAAGAAACTTCCATTACACAGTATTCAACTCCACTATCTAACATATCTTTAAATAGTTTTTGTAACTCTAAAGATTCAGGCGTAGTTCTCTCAGTGTGAAGCTTTTTGTCTCCAATATAGTTTGCTATAGTTCCAATAATGCCAACCTTATATCCTGCTGCTTCTAAAATTGATTTCATCATAAAGGTAGAAGTAGTTTTTCCATTAGTCCCAGTGACCCCTATAACCTTTAATTTATCTGCAGGATGTCCATAGTAATTAGCACCAGCTAAAGCCAAAGCCTTCCTACTATCAGAAACCTTTATAACAGTGCAATCAGGAAGGTTTTCAACATCCTTACCAACAATAATTGCAGTGGCTCCACTTTTGTAAGCATTATCTATATATTTATGTCCATCTGTAGCATAACCTTCAATACATACAAATAAGTCTCCATTTTTTACAGCTCTTGAATCATACTGTATGTCTCCAATCTTTAAATCTTCAGAGCCTTTAATCACTTCGTAATCTATGCCTTCTAAAATCTCTATTAATTTCACAACATCAACCCCTTATAATTACATTCTCCTTAAATTCTTTACACAAATCACTTAACTTAAACATAGCATTAGCATGCAGTCACATAGAATTCACCTATCTGTACTGCATGCCTAATAATTTCTCTAATCCCCTAGTGGCTCTGTCTCAAGATTTATAAGTGTGCCCTTTTGCACTTCCCGTCCCGGTTCAATGCTTTGGCCTGATACCATTCCATTCTCATGGAAATCAGCCCTCAAGCCTACACTATTAAATACTGATACAGCTCTCTCAGGACTTAGCCCTGTAACATCTGGAACTATTACTACTTTATTATAGTTTGGTGTGTTTCCTGTGTAAAGGATAACTTTGGTACCTTCCTTAACAGTATAGCCTGGTTTAGGGTTCATATCTGTAATATATTCGCCATTTTCATCTGTATCCACATCTAGATGTGCTTCTTTTAATGCTTTTTGAGCATCCGACTTTTTCATTCCTCTTACATCTGGTATAACTACGTCTTTTAGCATGCTTTTAGCAATTTCTTCGCTACTAGCATCACTCTTCATAGCTAGATAGTTAAATATATCATTAAATATCTGTTGTGCTACTGGTGCTGCTATTTGTCCAGCATAATAATTAGATGGGTCTGGTTCGTCTATAGACACGAATACAGTTACTCTTGGGTCGTTTGCTGGCGCCATACCTGCAAATGATGCTATATATTTACCTGGTTGATACCCACCAGGACCTGCTTTCTGTGCAGTTCCTGTTTTCCCAGCTATGTGATAGCCTTCTATAAATGCTTTCTTTCCGCCACCTTCAGAAATAACTCTCTCTAAATATCCTCTAAGTTGAGTCATTTTATCCGAATTTAGTATTTTTTTACTATTATTTTCTGATGCGTCAAACTTTTTATCAGTTATTTCAACGTTATTCTCTTCATCATAATGCGCTATTTCTTTCATTACATGAGGTTTTATCAAAGTTCCACTATTAGCTACAGCATTAAATGCTGTAAGGTATTGGATAGCTGAAACAGTGTTAGTTTGACCAAAGGATATTGTAGCTAAATCTATTTCACTAATATTTTCTGGCTTTTTAATAATTCCATTAGCTTCTCCCGGTAAATCTATCCCTGTTTTTTGTCCCAAGCCAAACTTTTGTTCATATTTATACAAATTTTCTTTTCCTACTTTTTTTCCGACAGCTGCAAATCCAGGATTGCAGGAATTTTTAAGTATGTCCACAAAAGTTTGTTCACCATGTCCAGATGTTTTCCAACAGTGTATTATTTTCTTACCTACTGTAAAACTTCCTGTACATGTATACTTATCACTATCACTTACTACATTTTCTTCAAGCGCTGATGAAGCTGTTATAACCTTAAATATAGACCCTGGTTCATAAGTATCACTGACTGCTCTGTTTCTCCACACCTTTTGAAGTTCATCAAAAGATTTATCCTTTACCCAAGGATCATTAGGATTATAGTCTGGTTTATTAGCCATACCAAGAACCTCTCCAGTCTTTGGATCCATTACAATGATACTGACTGCACTGGCCTTATTATCTTTCATAGCTTGATCTGCTGCCTTTTCAGCAAAATGTTGAATCATCTCATCTACTGTTAGAATTATATCCTTACCATCAACTGGTTTTGTATACTCTGATATAGTATATGGCAGTTCTTTACTTTTTCTATCAGTTTCTGCAATTCTGACCCCTGGAGTACCAGATAACTCTGAATTGTATGTGAGCTCAACTCCTGTAAGACCATTTCCATCCGAGTTAGTATGTCCAAGTACATGAGCTAAGAAATTGTTATTTGGATAGTATCTTTTAGTATCTGCCGATACTAAAACCCCCCTTAAATTTAAGTTTCTAACCTTATCTGCTTCATCTTTTTCAATTCTTCTTTTTAATGTAGCTGAACCAATTGGAAGTCCACCAGGAAGTGTCTTTCCAAGTATTTTTGATACCTCTGCATTATCCATAGCTAAAGCCCCCGAAAGCTTACTAGCTACCTCAGCTTGGGTTAGGTTTTTCTCCTTCATGGTATCTTTTAGAGTATTCATATCTAAATCTACTCTATATACATTTGCACTTACAGCTAGTTCATGTCCATTTCTATCAAGGATTCTTCCTCTTTTAGCTGAAATCTTTACTTCGCTTGTCCATTGGTCGATTGCAAGAGATTTGAGTTTATGTGATTGATATACCATTATGTATAACATTCTGCCAACTAACAATGTGAACAACACGAAAAGAAAACTGAAAACAACTACCATTCTTTTTCTAATGATAACTTTATCCCTGTATTCTTTTTTAGCCAAACTATTTACCTCCGTTAAACATTGCTATCAATAACTAAATCGAAATAATTAATTGTAGTTCATTTCATATTTTATCCTAGTGTATATTCAGCACTTAACTTAAAACAATATCTTTTTAAGCTTATTCCAGATATTTTGTTGTTCCTCAGTTTCCTTCTTCTTTTCTGTTGATTGTACTATCTCTTTATCTAAATCCGTATATATCGCCAAGCTTTTATCTGGTCGTACCATGTGAAGTTTATTTATTGCTGTGTCTTCTATAAATTGAATATTATTAAACTTCACAAGTTCTACTTTTAAATTTTCATTTTCCCTATTAATAGTATTTATATTTGATTTAATAGAATTTAATTCCTTTTGCATGTTGTAAATAATTGAATATCTACCTACAAGTACCAATCCTACAATAAAAGTTAAAGCAATATTTCTTATAATTTTAACCTTACCCTTTAGTCTCCCATTCCTTTGTCTTTTTCTTGCTTTTCTATTTCTTTCTTCTTCCCTATCCTTTTCATTGTTTCTATATGGACTGTATTTAGGCTTTAGTACCGTATTCCCACTTATAAGGTTATCTTCATTTACCACTATCACTTTATTCACCCCACACAAATTTTAGAACTAAATTCTTTCAGCTACTCTAAGCTTTGCACTTCTACTCCTTGAGTTTATCTCTATTTCCTCTTTACTTGGTTCTATTGGTTTTCTACTTATTACTTTTATTAAAGATTTCTTTTCACATATACAAATTGGAAAATCCGAGGGACAGGTACATGGATTTTCTAATTCTTTAAATTTAACCTTTATTTTTCTATCTTCTAAGGAGTGGAAAGTTATAATCGCAATTCTACCCTCATCACTTAAATGATTTATACTATCCTCTACAGCCCTATCTAGTATTTCAAGTTCTTTATTTACTTCTATTCTTATAGCTTGAAAAGTCCTTTTAGCAGGATGGCCTTCTTTTTGAAACTTTGCCGGTATCGCTGCTCTTGTTATGTCTACTAACTCTCCTGTAGTCTTTATATTTTCCTTCTGTCTTCTTTCCACAATGAATTTAGCAATTCTTTTAGCAAATCTATCCTCACCGTAGTCTTTTATTATTTTAAAAAGCTGTTCTTCACTATAATTATTTATAACATCATAGGCTGAAATATCATCATCTCTATTCATTCTCATATCAAGTGGTGCATCCTTCATATAACTAAAGCCTCTCTCAGCTGTATCCAATTGATATGAGGATACTCCTAGGTCCATAAGTATTCCATCAACTTTTTCTATATCTAACTCAGTTAATATGGAATCTATATTATAAAAATTATTATGTACATATGTAACATTACTAAATTCCTTTAATCTCTCCTTAGCCGCAGTCAAAGCAGTAGTATCTTGGTCTATCCCTATTAACCTTCCTTTAGAAGATAACCTCTTAGCAATTTCGTAAGAATGTCCTCCACCACCTAAAGTACAGTCAACGTATATTCCATCTTCCTTTATATTCAAAGCTTCTATACATTCATTTAATAAAACTGATACATGTTTAAACTCCATCTCTTA
The DNA here is from genome assembly GCF_056135525.1 of Clostridium sp. CS1-1. NCBI lineage: Bacteria > Bacillati > Bacillota > Clostridia > Eubacteriales > Clostridiaceae > Clostridium > Clostridium sp. CS1-1. The sequence goes on from NZ_CM148680.1 coordinate 3,877,775, forward strand.
CTTCCTCCATTTTTCAATTAAGCTTTATTTTTAAATAATATTAGTTTGTCTATGGACTTATATTCCAAGCTCACTCATTTGTTCCGCAATATCATCGTAATCTATGTTTGAACTATTATATTCTTCCCATTTCTCTTTACTCCAAATCTCAACTCTATTAGAAACACCTATACTTACTATTTCCTTTTTTATCTCACCATATTCTAAAAGACTTTGTGGAATTAAAGCTCTTGCCTGTTTGTCTAGTTCCATCTCATTTGCACCTGAGAAAAAGAATCTAGCAAAGGCCCTTGCATTTTTATTAGTTAAAGGGAGTTTTTTTAGTTTTTCCTCTAAAATCGCCCATTCACTTAGGGGATAAGCATATAGACAACCGTCCAAGCCTTTAGTGAGGATGAACTTGTTTCCTAGCTCTTCTCTAAACTTAGAAGGAACTATCATTCTGTTTTTACTGTCTAAAGCATGTTCATATTCCCCTATAAACATATTTACACCCCAATTTTGTTATTTCACTCCACTTTACCCCACTTTTACCCACTGAATCTACATATTCTATAATATCATAAAAATTCCTCTTTTTAAAAAGCTTTTTTAATTTTTTTTTTAAGTGGATTAAAAAAGCTTTTTCTACTCTAATCGACTCTGGGTTTTTCATGCATAATATATAGATTGCTTAAATATTATCATTTAATGTAAAATTCCCTCTAAAACCTTGATGAAAAGTTAAAGTTTACTGAAAAATATACATATAAACCTAAAGTTTTCCTCATGTAAACATTTTCTCCACACTGTTATTTCCTTAATTTAACTTCTAACTTTTCTTATAAAAAACAAACAAAACTAAAATAATAATTGCATAACAAGTTTTATCTAATTAGTTACTTTATCTATAGTTTAGGAGGAATAAAGTTTTATGAGACATAGAATAATGCATCATATGTTTAAATCTCACCATATACATCGCTTAAACATGTGCGAAAAAATGTGTATTGTAACTATAATAGGTTGCAGCTTTTTAAAAGGCGTTTTTGTAGGAATGTATTTAAGTGAAAAATAATAACTGTAGGTGGAAATTAATTTCCACCTACAGTTATTATTTTTTATTTACCAAATTAAAGAATCTAACACACTAGAAAACAATATGTGTAAATTTTATTTTCAAAGGGAATACTTAACTCATGTAGCAATATAACCAGGTAATGTTAATTGTGACGTTAAAATAGAAGAAACTGAAGTATTTAGATTATTTATAAAAATTCTAAAAAAAAGGAGATGATTTAAATGTTAAATAAATTAGTACCTCCAACAGCTTTTAGAGTAAAGCTTCACACCAGCAACAAGGTAAATGAAAGAATCAAAGAAAAAACTTTAAGCAATATGAGTAAATGTAGTGAAAAAGGGGAAGAAGAAATATCCAAACGAATCGATGAGCTAAATAGAGAGTGGGATACTGAAAGAATATTAGAAACTAGTGCAGCAGGTTTAATGTTACTTGGCTCAACCTTAGCACTTGTCACTGGTAAAAAACGATTTGCAGTATTTACTGGAACAATAGGAGCCTTTTTGTTTCAACATGCAATCCAAGGTTGGTGTCCTCCGCTGCCAGTAATCAGAAGACTGGGCATTAGAACTTCTAGTGAAATCCATGGCGAAAAGTATTATCTTAAGTATATAAGAGGAGATTTTGATAAATGGGGGGGTAAGTAAGGCTAACTTTTCTTAATTAAATATAAAAGACTCTTAACTAATATAACCCTGTGCATATTTATTGTACAGGGTTTAGCTATATTATTACACATTTCTTGAAATGACTAACTTTATAGAGTATAATTTAATAGGTATTTCTCAGAAAATATTATATAAGAGCTTTAAATTCCAATTACTTTGATGAATGATCATCTAACTTCTTGTCAAAGCTAGGATAACCAAATGTTTATACTTGAAATTATTTATAATACCATTTAAGAAAGGATGTACATAAATGAAATTAGGAATCGTAGGTTTACCTAATGTAGGTAAAAGTACCTTATTTAATGCTATAACACAAGCAGGAGCAGAATCTGCTAACTATCCATTCTGTACAATAGAACCAAATGTAGGAGTAGTTAGTGTTCCAGATAAAAGACTAGATGTACTTGCAGAAATGTATGGTTCAAAAAAGAAAATACATACAGCTATTGAATTTTATGATATAGCAGGACTAGTTAGAGGTGCAAGTAAAGGGGAAGGACTTGGAAATAAGTTCTTATCTCACATAAGAGAAGTTGAATCAATAGTTCACGTTGTAAGATGCTTCGATGACCCTAACATAGTTCACGTAGACGCTTCTATTGATCCTATACGTGATATTGAAACTATAAGCCTTGAACTTATTTTCTCTGATATGGAAGTTATGGATAGAAGAATTGAAAAAGTAGTTAAGCTTGCAAGAAGCGGAAACAAGGAAGCAAAAGCTGAATATGATCTAATGGTAAGAGTTAAGAATCATCTTGAAGAAGGAAAGCCAGTTAGAACTTTAGAACTAACTGATGATGAAGCAGAAATTGTTAATGGATTCTTCTTGCTTACAACAAAGCCAGTTCTATATGCAGCAAATATTTCTGAAGACGACCTAGTATCAGGTAACTTAGAAAATGACTATGTAAAAAGAGTTAAAGAATTTGCAATGAATGAAAGTTCTGGAGTAGTAGTTATTTCTGCTAAAATTGAAGAAGAACTTTCTACTTTAGATGATGAAGAAAAGAAAGAAATGCTTGAAGAGTATGGACTAGAGGAATCTGGTCTTGATAAATTAATTCATGCAAGTTATGACCTTCTAGGTCTTATGAGTTTCCTAACAGTTGGACCACAGGAAGCAAGAGCTTGGACTATTGTAAAAGGAACAAAAGCACCTCAAGCAGCTGGAAAAATCCACTCTGATATAGAAAAGGGATTCATTAGAGCTGAAGTTATCTCCTATGCTAACTTAGTAGAGGCTGGCTCTGAATCTGCTGCTAAAGAAAAAGGTTACTTCAGACTTGAAGGTAAAGAATATATTATGCAAGATGGAGACGTAGTTCATTTTAGATTTAATGTATAAAAGGTTGACAATTGTCAACCTTTTATTCTTCCTTCTTTTTTCTTCTAGTACTAGAACTTCTACTGCTAGAAGAACTTCTCTTTCCTGAATACTTTTTACTTTCCCTTTCCATGGCCTCCATTACTTGGTCATAGTCTAAAGAAATATCTCCCATCATAACTTCAATTGCATCTCTTATATTAGACATTGAGTAAATGTGAAAATTTCCTTTTCTAACTTCCTCTTCAACTTCTTTATTTAATACAAGACTAGAAACATTAGATTCAGGTATTAATACCCCTTTTCCATTTATATTGTCTACTAATTTACATATCTTGAAGAAGCCTTCTATTTTCTCGTTGACACCACCAATTGGTTGCACTTCTCCAAACTGATTTATAGATCCAGTAACTGCTATATTTTGTCTTACTCCTATCTTACTAAATGAGGATATCATAGATATAACTTCTGCCACTGAAGCACTATCTCCATCTATTTTTCCATATAACTGTTCAAAGCTCAAATGAAAATCTACTGGTAATTTTTCATATCCTCCCATTAAGGTATTCATAAATCCCCTAAGTGTACTTATGGCCTTATTATGAATTTTCCCACTTAAATCACTTTCCTTTTGTACATCTATTATATTTCCTGTTCCTTTATAACAGGAGCAAGTTATCCTTATTGGTTTTCCAAAACTAAAATATCCTGTATCTATAACAGATAAGCCATTTATTTGACCTACAAGTCTACCTTTCACATTTATAAGCATCTTATTTTCTTTGTAGCTCTCATCTATTTCTTTCTCAATTAACTCTTCTTCATAAACTGTATCTATTATGTCATATCCTTCTATAAACCCTCTTTTATCTCTTTCAACCTTATTATTTGCGAGCATCAGCACTCTTCCAAGTTCGTATTCATCAATATATAATTTATTTTTATTCTCAGCTTTCCTAGATAAAAACTTAGCTAATTCCTTTATCCCTTCATCTGTGAGTGTGTTTAGATTATTCTCTTTACATATACTCGATACTTTTTCAAGAAAAGCCTTTTTTGTACCTTTAGTGATTTCTAGCATTGGCTTATATTCTGCTCTTATTTTAAATATCTTTTTAAAATCTTCATCGTAAGAGTAAAGTAAATCATAGCTTTGATAATCTCCTATAAGTATAACTTTCACATCAAAATTTACTGGTTCTGGTTTAAGACCACTTAGAGAAAGAAGTTCTAAGTAACCTCTATTATAGTCTAGATCAACCTTTCCACTTATAAGTGATTTCTTGAGATAATAATAAGCTGTTCCATTGGTTAAGAGACTACTTAATCTTAAGATTAAACAACCTCCATTAGCTTTTAAAAAGGACCCTCCCTTTATTAAACTTACATCTGTTGTATAAACTCCATTTTTATTTTCATACTCTATGCTTCCAAGTAAGTTGTTAACATTAGGATCTTCCTCAAAAATGACTGGCGGCTTTTCATTTTCACTATTATCTACTAAAACATTAACAACATATTTATATATAATTTGACTTATATCTTCCTCATCATCTTCGTAGCTAATTGAGTATATTTCCATAACATCTCTTTCTATGTTATCGCAAATATCATTTAAAAAGTCTACTACTTCTTTATTTTCCTCAAACTCTTCTAAGAATTCTTCTCTTATGCCCTTAGTTTTCTCGTAATAATATCTTTCCAAAAGCTTTTTTATTTTTTCAATTTCTGATAATTCAATATCCCTTAACTCATCTAATACTTCTTGAGCATTGTTTTTTAAATTGCTAACCTTACTTATTATATCTTCTTGTTCTTCAGCCCCCAAGGAGTCATAGTCATTTTCATTCATAACTTCTCCTTCTTCTTTCAGTGGAATAAAAGTAAAACCATTTTGAGTTGGCTTCATAGTAAACCCATCATTTTCAGCCAATTTTACTAGCTTATTTATTAAATCACTTCTCTTCTTTTGAAGATTATCAACAATTTCTTCTTTTTCCTTATCTGAAGATGTATTGTAAAATTCATAGGTGCATTCCGCATATAATGCCTGTATGTTCTCAACCGTTTCCTTAAGCCTCACTCCCTTGCCACCAGGTAAAAACAGCGCTTTTGGAACCTTTTCATCGTTATGAACAACATAGCATATATCTTGGGGTTTATCCTTTGCCTCAAAAGTTTTTCTTGTGAACTCTATAATTTTTTCTAATTTATCTTTGGAATAATCATCTATAAGATAAACATTATATCCCTCTTTATTTATTTCTAAAGCAGTTTTTATTTTTTCATATACCTGATCATATTCAGGCATACTATTAAACTCTCCTCTTAAATTAATATTATCTACTTTAAAGTCATAAATGACCTCTTGAGGTATCAATTCTCTGTTCATATCTCATCCCCCTTTTTACCGCTTACTATAATAATATTCTTAAAAATAATATTTAGGCACAAAAATACAAAAAAATAAGATTTAACTTTTAGAAACCTAAAAAGTTAAATCTTATTTTTATATTAATCTGCTCTCTGAATATTATTATATTCTGCCTTTGAATCGATAGGTTATTTCCAAAACATTTATCTCTTACGCTTATTCAAATGTGCATGCTTTAGCCTTATTCTAATGATAATACTTAAGATGTTCTTCCATCCAACTTACAAACTTGTCTATTCCCTCCCCACTTTGTGAATCTATATTAAAAATATCTATATCTTTATTCAAATTTCTCATATTGCTTAATACTTTATTCTCGTTAAAATTAAAATATTCCTTCATATCATATTTGCTTAAAACCAGCCCGTCTGATTTCGTAAACATCAAAGGATACTTTTCTACTTTATCATCACCTTCTGGAATGCTCAAAATTACAATTTTTAAATCTTCCCCTAACTCAAATTCAGCTGGGCATACTAGATTTCCTACGTTTTCTATAAATAAAATATCTAAATTATCTAAAGAAAACTCTGGTAAAATGTTTTTTATAGACATGGCCTCTACATGACACGCTCCATCTGTGTTAAGCTGAACAACAGGAACATTCATCGATGCAATTTGCTCAGCATCAATTTTTCCTACTATATCTGCTTCAATTACCCCAACTTTATATTTATAAGATATGCTTTTTATAACACTTTTTATAAAAGTAGTTTTTCCCGCTCCTGGCGATCCCATTACATTTATCATAAGAATCTTTTTTTCTTTTAAGATGTTCCTAATTTCATTACTACAATCTTCATTCCACTCTAAGATCTGTCTAACAACCTTTATTTCCAAATTATTCTCCCTCCATGCTATAGATAAAAAATTCATTCCCCTCTATAATTTCTATGTCTATACTTTTGCATTTAGGACAAAATAACTTTTCTAGTTCTATGTTATTTTTCTCACCACAATCACTACACTGTATTTTTATAGGGACTCTATCGATGTTTAGGGCTGCTCCTTGTACCTTAGTACCACTACTTAATATGTCGAAATAATATTGAATACATATAGGAACGAAGTTTGAAAGTTCACCAACTTTTAGATTTATCTTAGTAATATTAATAAGATTGTTTTTATCAGCTTCCTCACAACTTATTTTAATTATACTTTCGGTTACAGAAAGCTCGTGCACATTAGACACCACCTCGTATAATATAGTTGTAGCCACCAATAGAGATTAGATCACTTCTTAAGTAGTTTATTAAGTTAACAATGGACAATTGAAAGTTAATATTGTCAACTGTCCACTAACTTTCAGCATATTCTTGGCAGCATATCGTGACTTGGCTTATCTAAAATCCTCCTTCCACCAAATTCTGTTTTTAAGATAACTTTTGAAGACATATAATCCACTACCTCTCCAATAATCTCAGCTTTTTCACAACCTTCTATTTTTCTGATATCCTTTAATATAATATCAGCAATATTTGGTGCTACCACCGCTACTACCTTTCCTTCATTTGCACTATATAACGGCTCTAAGCCAAGCAGGTCGCAAGCAGCTTTAACATCTGCATCCACTGGTATCAGCTCTTCATTTAACTCTATTGAAAAATTCATATGTTCTACAAACTCGTTTAAGGTAGTTACTACTCCTCCTCTTGTTGGATCACGAAGTATTTTAACCTCATTACCATGTTTAAGTATTGTATAAACTACGTTATTTAGTTCAGTGCAATCTGATTTAATATTACTATTAAATAAGTTGCCTCTGGCACATAACACTGAAATCCCATGATTTCCACAACTTCCTGATACAATAACCTTATCTCCAACCCTTATTCTGTTTCTAGAAAGACTTATATCCTCAATTTTTTCTCCAATTCCAGTAGTGTTTATATATATTCCATGACCATGACCTCTATCAACAACCTTAGTATCTCCTGTTACTATCTTCACCCCTGCTTTTTCAGCAGAAATTTTTATAGATTCTATTATCGTTCTTAGCTCATCTACTTTAAACCCCTCTTCTATAATAAGTGAAAGGCTTAAGAATTTAGGTTTGCTTCCACACATAAGCAAATCATTCACAGTGCCACATACACTAAGCTTACCTATATCTCCGCCTGGAAAAAAACAAGGAAAAATTACAAAACTATCTGTAGAAAATGTAATTTTTCCTGAAGTGTCCAAAGTTGCACCATCACCTAATATATTAAGTTTCTCATTTCCAAGCATAGGTAATATAATTTCATCTATTAGCTTAGAAGTCTTTTTTCCTCCGTTACCATAAGATAATGAAATTATTTCATCCATGATTTATTTCCTTCCTTAATTAAAAGTTATTATATCTATAATAAATACCACAACTTCCCTCTGTCGAAACCATACATGGACCTACTGGGTTTTCTGGAGTACATACTTTTCTAAAAAGCTTACATTTAGGAGGCTTTATAACTCCTTTTAATACCTCTCCACACTGACAGTCATTATTAAGTGATTTATTCTTAAGGATTATAGGATAAAAACTTTGTAAATCAAAGCTTTTAAACTCATCTCTTAATCTGAATCCACTATTTTTTATCATTCCTATCCCTCTCCAGTTGCTATCAGTTAAATAAAATACTTCCTCTAATATCTTGACTGCCTGCTTATTTCCTTCTTTAGTAACTAATCTTCTATACAAATTTTGAACTTTCTTATCTTTATTTAAAACACTACTAACAATGCTATGCACACCATCTATTATCTCTTCAACGGTGAAGCCTGTTATAGTTCCATAACAATCATATTCCTTTAGAAACTCAAACCCCTTTTCTCCTATTATAGCTGCAACGTTACCTGGACATAAAAAAGCATCAATGAGAATACTTTTGTCTTTTAGTAGCATCCTCATGACTGGCTCAATTTTTTTATGAAGAGATAATACATAATAATTACTTATCCCTTTGATACTAGCTTCTTTTACTGCAACTGCAGTATGAGCACATGTAGTCTCAAAACCAACTGCTAAAAATACAACTTTTTTGCTAGGATTTTCTTCAGCTATAGTAATTGAATCTATACTAGAGTAAACTATTCTAACATCTCCACCTAATGCCTTAGCGTTCTCTAAAGTTTTAGATGGGACTGTACCTGGCACTCTTATCATGTCACCATAAGTTGTTATAATAAAGTTATTATCAAGAGCTATATCACACAAATAATCTATATACTCCGCTGCAGTTACACACACAGGGCAACCTGGCCCTGAAATAAAGTTAATATTTTTATTTATTATATCTCTTAATCCGTACCTACTTATGGCTGAGGTATGAGTGCCGCATACTTCCATTATATTTATATTTCCTTTATACTGATTAATCACCTCCAGCTTTTTTTTATATCCGTTCTGATTATTCCCCATAATTACTTTCCTTTTTTCTATATCTTATATATTACATTCAACACTTTTCAGAAAATTCCTTCTTATTTATTTTCTTTTATTATTTAAATAAAAACTAACTATTCTTAGTAAGCTTTTCTAGTAGATCTATAGTCTCCTCTGCGACTTCTTCACATAAAGTATTTAACCCAAACCCAGCATGTACCATTATATACTGTCCAATTTTTAAATTCTCTATAAAATCAATTCTTATATTCCTAGTTATTCCATTAAACTCACACAGAGCTTCTAAACCATTTATCTCTAGCACCTTCATAGGTATACCTATACACAAGAATTCCACCCCTAACTTTCTTTCTCTATTTATCTTTATTGAAATAAATCCAATTATAGAACTTTATGATTTTTTATACATCTATTTATGAATAAATGGAAAAACTATAATGAATAAGAATCTCGGAAGTATATAAACTATCAATTGTCATAAACCTACGAAAATAACCATTCGACAGGGTTGTTTTGATATGATATAATATTTCCAAAACATTATTTAGTAATTAAATATGATTGGAAAGTTCTGCTGAAACCTCAGCATACAAATATTTAAGCGTAAAGGAGTTATTAATATGAGTTTTAAAGAGAAAATTGCTCAGTATTACACAAAATCCTATTTAAAAAAGTATGGTGATAGACTTACTCAAGTACAAGGTACTGTAGTATCTGTTAAGGTTACTGAGAAAACTATCTTATGGATATTTAATAAGTTAACTGTTACACTACTTGTAAGACCTGAAAGAAGTAAAAACGTAACAAAATGTACTTATGCAAGAAATAGATGGTTTAAAAAACCCGAGTTCATACCAGTAAATCAAGGAAATCTTGTTCTAGTTCAAGGATTAAAAGGCAAAAAAGGAAAAGGTGCCGGTGAACAAATCGAAATGATGAATATTAGAAATATGACTACAAAGAAGGATTTAGTTCCTATGGAAGGCAAGATGCAAAAAGTTCAAAGAGTTCAAAGAATGAGATAAAAAAGTTAGAATTGCATTAGCAATTCTAACTTTTTTCGTTTTATCCGATGACTACCCGCTCTAATACCCCCATGCACTCTTTTTGCGTCTAATTTGTTGTAACACATACTACCCCTCTTCCATATACTAAGGTTAAAATATTAATTTAAAGAAATAAATTGGAGGCGGCTTCTATGTGTGGAATTGCAGGATGGGTTAATTTAAAATCAAATATTTCCAAATCATCTAGTATAATTGAAAAAATGACAAAAACCTTAAGTAAAAGAGGACCTGATGATGAAAATTATTATGTCTCAAGAAACGTACTATTTGGACACAGAAGACTAACAGTTGTAGACCCTTCAGGCGGTGCTCAACCAATGACTAAAGTAATTAGAAGGAATAAATATGTCATTATATATAACGGAGAGCTCTATAATACAGAAGATCTAAGGAAAATACTTGTAGAGAATGGTTATTCTTTCGAATCATATTCTGATACTGAGGTTCTTTTAACCTCATACATTCACTGGGGAATAGATTGTGTAAAATATATAAATGGGATCTATGCTTTTGCTGTGTGGAGCGAAAGTGATAAGAAACTATTTATGGCAAGAGACCCATTAGGCGTTAAGCCTTTATTTTATACTATAAAGGGAGATTCTCTTATCTTTGGTTCTGAACTAAAAACTATACTTGCACATCCTTTCGTAAGACCTATAGTTGATAAAGATGGATTAACTGAAATCTTCGCACTAGGCCCTGCAAGAGCTCTAGGAAGTGGAGTATTTAAAGGAATTAATGAAGTTCCACCTGCTCATTACTTAACCTATGATCGTGATGGAATAAATTTAAAAGAATATTGGGATATAAAAGCTGAGTCTCATGATGAAGATGAAGAAACTACGGCAGAACATGTCAGAAGCCTACTTGTAGATGCTATAAAAAGACAACTTGTGGCAGACGTTCCCGTTTGCACATTCCTTTCTGGTGGATTAGATTCCAGTGTTATTTCCGCTATTGCTGCCAAAGAATTTAGTAACGAAGGTAGAATACTAGATACCTATGCTATTGATTATGAAGATAATGATTTATATTTTAAAGCAAATTCCTTTGAACCTACTTCTGATAAGTTTTGGGCATTAAGAATGTCTGAATATATTGGAAGTAATCATAATAATATTGTAAACAGTAGTGAAGATTTAGCTAAAGCCCTAGTTGATGCTATAAAAGCTAATGACTTACCTGGAATGGCTGATATAGATTCTTCGCTTTACCTCTTCTGTAATGAAATAAGAAAAAATGCTGTTGTTGCACTATCAGGTGAGTGTGCAGATGAAATCTTTGGTGGCTATCCTTGGTTTACTAGACCTGAAGATATTAACGCTAATACCTTCCCTTGGTCTAAATCTGTTGGTACAAGAAAACAACTACTTTCAAACGATCTTAAATCTTTAGATTTAGAGGGCTATTTAAATAATCAATATGAACAAACCTTAAAGAAAGTTCCTCGCCTAGAGGGGGAATCTAAGCATGAAAATCGTATGCGTGAATTGTTCTATCTAAATATTAAATGGTTTATGATTACTCTTTTGAATAGAAAAGACCGTATGAGTATGTCTAACAGTCTAGAAGTAAGAGTTCCATTTGCAGACTATAGACTAGTCCAGTATGCCTTTAACATTCCATCTAATATAAAACTATGTGGAAACAGAGAAAAAGGAATACTCAGAAAAGCATTAAGAGGAATTCTCCCTGATGATGTTATTGATAGAAAGAAGAGCCCTTATCCTAAGACTCACAATCCTAAGTATACTAAAATTGTTGAGCAGTGGATGACTGATATTTTAGAAGATAAGACTTCCCCTATTTTAGGATTAATAGATAAAGAAGCTGTAAGAACATTAATACAAACTGGTGGTTCCTCCTTTAAAGAACCTTGGTATGGTCAACTTATGAGGGGTCCTCAGTTGCTAGCTTATTTGATTCAGGTTAATGAATGGCTGAAGGAATATAAGGTTAGTATAGAGTTATAATAAAAATAAAGCATGTAGCATTTATAATATTTAATTATAATCTACATGCTTTTTTAATATTGTTTCTAAAATATACTCTATTCGATTGTAACCACCTTTGAATATACAAACATTCTTACCTTTTTAGCAAACTACTTAAATAAGCCCTAAAAACTCTATCAATTAAACCTTCAAGATCTAATTCACCTTCAGAAACACACCAATTATACAAAAAGCCATGGCATAGTATGCATAAATCATAGGATATTTTCGTGGTATCTGCATCTTCAATCAGTAAATTCTCTTGCTTACCTTGATTTAAAATTTCCACGGATTGATGAAAAAATGGAGAAAACACGGTAATATTCATATAATTCTCCTTAGGTGAAGGTATCAATCCCTTATTTTTTACTGACTGAAAACTCGAAACAAACTCATAACCTCTTTCATTGCAATGTACTGCAATAGATTTAAAAATTTCTATTATTTTGTCAATAAGATCATATTCGTCCAAATTCTTTTCTTTTGTAAAATATTCCTTTGAGAATTCTAAGTAATCCTCTGCTAGATATATTGAAAGCAAATTCTCTTTTGTCTGGAAATGATGATAAAAAGAACCAATAGATACATTTGCCATATCACATATATTTCTAACAGTAATAGAATCATATGTATACTGTTTTATTAATTTATCTACAGCTTTTAAAAGCTTCTCTCGTGTCGCATTAGACTTAATTTGTTGTCTGCTTAGAATTGACTTAGAGTAAATTGTAATCACTCCTTTTTTTATTTTGATTTTTATTATACCACACTTTTTATAAATTGAAAGCTTGACAATTAGTTTAATAGAAAATATAATTAGAACATGTACTAAAACAAGTTCTAATCGATGTTCTAAATTAAAAGGAGTGAGCCAAATGTATGAAAAAATATTTGAATCTGCAAAAATTGGAAACTTAGAGCTAAAAAATCGAATAATTGTTACGCCCATATCTACAGTAATGGCAAATGAAGATGGATCTCCATCAGAAAAATATATTCGTTATGTAGAAGAAAAGGCAAAAGGCAACTTTGGTTTAATTGTAACTGAATATTATGTCGTACAGCCAAAAGCTGGTCTTTTTACTAGATGCTTTAACATTTCCTCAGAAGAACTGATAGAAAAGCACAGTGAAATAACCAAACGAGTGCATGCATCTGGTGGGAAGATTTCTGCTCAAATAAATCATGGAGGCCGTCAAATACGCAGCAAAATCTTTGGTAAAGAGCTAATAGCACCTTCTTCAGTGAGAGATTTTGCTATTCAGGAATTACCAAGAGAGTTAACTATAGAAGAAATTCATGATCTTATTGAAGCTTATGGAAATACTGCATTAAACCTTAAGAAGGCCGGTTTTGATGCAGTAGAGATTTATGGCTGCCATGGCTTCCTCGTAAGTCAATTTTTATCTCGTGCTTCAAATAAGCGTACAGATGAATATGGTGGTTCATTACAGGGGCGATGCCGTTTTGTCGTGGAAATCATTCAAAATATCCGTAAAAAAGTAGGTAATGATTTCCCTGTTACAATAAGAATCTCCACGGAGGAATTCATTCCAGGCGGTCTTACCTTAGAAGAAAATAAAGCTATTGCTATTATTTTAGAAAATGCAGGAGTTGACGCTATAAGCTGCTCAAAGGGAGTATATATTACCGGAGAAAACATTTCTCCTCCAAATACGCTTGAGCATGCGGGTTACTTAAATAATGCATCAGAAATCAAAAAGGCTGTTAATATACCAGTTATTTTTGCCGGAAGAGTCAATGACCCAGCCATTGCAGAAAGCATTCTTCGTTCTGGAAAAGCAGATTTTGTCAGTATGGCTAGAGCCTCACTTGCCGATCCTCAACTTTTGAATAAGGTAAAAGAAGGACGTCTTGATGATATTCAATATTGTATCGGTTGTAATCAAGGTTGTATAGGCAGTATCTTCAACGGCATGCATTTGCGTTGTCTCGTTAATCCTTTCACTGGTAGAGAGGATGAGATTGAGGTAAAACCTGCCGATATTAAGAAAAAAGTAATTGTAGCCGGTGGTGGTGTTGCCGGTTGTGAAGCAGCATTAATGGCAGCTAAACGAGGACATGATGTAACCCTTTATGAAAGCCAATCAAAATTAGGAGGACAGTGGAATTTAGCCGGAATGCCTCCAGGAAAAACTGAATTATTATCTTTACTTACATGGCAAAAGCGTAGGTTAAATAAATACGGCGTAAAAGTAGTTCTAAATACTCCTATGACTATAGATATGGTTCAAGCGGAAAAACCGGATGAAGTTATTGTTGCAACTGGAGGTATTCCTTTTATACCACCAATTAATGGTATAAATCAATCTCATGTTGTGTCAGCTAATGACGTTTTGTCCGGAAAAGAGTTCTTTGGCAAAAATGTAGTTGTTATCGGCGGAGGCCTAGTTGCTGCAGAAACAGCGGAATTTATTGCATCCTACCACTCAAAAGTAACAATGATTGAATTAGCAGATGAAATTTTAAAAGGCATGGACCATCACAATAGAAATGTGCTTATGAAAAACTTAAAGCACTATGAAGTTAAAATGCACACTAGTTCATCTGTAACAGAAATCCAATCTGATGCGGTTTTATATGAATATAAAAGAAACCAATATAAAGTTGAAGATGTTAATACCGTTGTTGTTGCTATCGGTTCTAGATCACTGAATGAATTAGAAAGTTCCTTGAAATCTGCAGGTATTTCTACTAAAGTTATTGGAGATGCAGCAAAAGTCAGAAACGGTCTTCATGCAGTTTATGAAGGCTTTATGGCTGGTATTACTGTTTAATATAAATTGGATCATTTAAAAATCAACTAACCATAATACATCCTTTTGGCAATGCTTAGATACTGAATTGGTAACTTGTTTTTGTATATGAAAGTTTTAGTTTACACATATTATTGATGATTTAATTATTTTAAGGGAGGAATTTAAATGTTAAATGAAAAATTACTTGAAGTTATATCCCATGAAGGAGTAGTGAATATAGTATCCTGGACAAATAACGAACCACACGTAGCATGTACTTGGAACTCATATGTTAATGTAACACCTGATGACAGGATATTAATACCTGCAGGAGGAATGCAAGGAACACAAAAAAACGTTGAGCAAAATAATAATGTAAAAATCACTTTAGGTAGCAAAGAAGTTATGGGCTTTCAATACCCGGGAACAGGTTTCTTAGTTGAAGGAACTGCAAAATTTCTTGAATCAGGTTCAGATTTTGACATGATGAAAGGAAAATTTCCATGGTTATCTAGAGTGTTAGAGATAACTGTTGCATCTGCAAAACAAATGATTTAGTTATTAAATGAATTAAAAAGTGTCGTCA
The DNA here is from genome assembly GCF_056135525.1 of Clostridium sp. CS1-1. Classification (NCBI taxonomy): domain Bacteria; kingdom Bacillati; phylum Bacillota; class Clostridia; order Eubacteriales; family Clostridiaceae; genus Clostridium; species Clostridium sp. CS1-1. The sequence continues at coordinate 3,893,055 of NZ_CM148680.1, forward strand.
TTATTAATAAGACGACACTTTTTCTTATAAAATTTTGAGAACGTTCATAGGTTTGTGTAAAATTATATAGATGAGGTCTAACTTAATTGGAAATTACTATAGGAAAAAATTCCTGTAGTAATTTTTACTTTTTGTGGTAATACTAGATAATGTCGTAGTATAGCTTTTATCTGTTAGTATTGTTTGTAATTTTTTCATTATTATTCTCTTTTATTCAAAAAAGTACAAGCGTAGCTTTTTAGATATATTGTTCAAGCCTATCTTCAAACATTATACTAAGTTGAGCTAATGTTAAGAACCAGTTCTGACTCGGCGAAGTCCATTTTCTCATAATCTGCTCTGTAGCTAAATATAGAGCTTTCATCAATGAATCATCCGTAGGGAATGATGTTCTAATCTTAGTAAATTTTCTTAGCTGCCTGTTGAATCCCTCTAAAGCATTTGTAGTATATATTATTCTTCTAATCTCTGGTGGAAAAGCAAAATATGTAGATAAGTTCTCCCAGTTATTCTTCCAAGACTGTATAACTATTGAATACTTTTCTCCCCAAGTGTCTTCCAAAGTTTGAAGGGAATTTAGAGCTATTTGCTCACTTGTTGCTTGATATACAGATTTTAAATCCTTCATAAAAGCCTTACTGTCCTTTGAAGCTACATATCTTATAGAATTTCTAATCTGGTGTATTATGCAGTTTTGTATACTTACATTAGGGAACACAGCTTTTATAGCATCAGGCAAACCTTTAAGACCATCCATACAGGCAATTAGTATATCCCTTACCCCTCTATTTTTAAGGTCGTTACAAACTGATAACCAGAACTTAGCTCCTTCCTGTTCTCCAATCCAAATACCAAGTATATCCTTATAACCCTTAGTATCTAAAGCCATACAAATGTATGCAGCCTTACTTACAATCCTATGTTCTTCTTTAACCTTAAAATGAATAGCATCCATATAAACTATAGGGTATACAAGGTCTAACGACCTATTTTGCCAGGCGATAGCCGTTTCGATAACCTTATCTGTTATTTTTGAAATCATCGTAGGAGATATATCAACTCCATAAAGTTCATCAATTTCTGATTTAATATCGTCCACAGACATGCCTCTTGCATATAGACCTATAACCTTTTTATCAAGCTCATTACAAACTGTTTCATATTTCTTCACAATCCTAGGCTCAAATTCTGATTTTCGGTCTCTTGGCACACTTACATCAACTTCTCCGAAGCTGGTTCTAATATTCTTCTTACTATAGCCATTTCTGTAGTTCTTATTATCATTGTTCTCTCTCTCATACTTCTCTCTACCGAGATGTTCTTCCATCTCAGCCTCTAAGAATTGCTGAATTATGTTGCCAAATAACCGTTGCATTAGCCCATTCTTTCCAACTAAATCCTCCATACTCTTACATTTATTTAGTTCTTTATTTAAATCTATATCTGGTATTTGTAATTGTTTCATTTCTTTTTCTCCCTTCATAAATCATTGTGGTTATTATTCCCATAAATACCAGCTATACATACATAAAAAAAGCATACATAGATTTGATTTACACAAATCTATGTATGCTCCCAAAATTTTAAATTTATACTCTAATTAGCAGGAGGCGGTAAATAAATGTCTATTATGTCTGTTATCTATGAAGATTTACATAAATTTAGTTCTTACGTACCACCTATAGATCTTGCCTTTCATCAGTACCTTTTATTAGCTGATAAATCCGTATTGATTCATACAGGCAGTATACAGCAGGCAGAAGCTTTGATTTCTCAGCTGAAAGATGATCTTGCTGATAGAACACTAAAATATATTTTCATTTCACACTTTGAATCAGATGAATGTGGAGATCTATCACTAATATTAAAGCAATAAGTCTTGTGCATTTTTAACATTAAGTAAACTTATCTGTAGTCAAAGAAAACCCCTAGTTTTTTATTTGCTCCCTAAAGACCATTACAAAAACTAGAGGCTTTATCCTATAAATACTACATATTTTAATCTTATGATTTATTTTTATTCTATTCATTCGAAAAATTTCTAATTTATACTAAAGTACTTTTAGTATAGATTTAGATAGCATCTGAAATATCTTTAACGAATTTACCTGTAAAATTAGTTTGTTTTGCTATTTTTTTAAGCTGCATATCCGAAATAGCAGATTTAGGACTAATCATATAAATCTTCTTAAAGCCATCCCTCATATAAAATTTAAAGCACCCCTGAAGTATTGGAAGCATTTCTTGTCTACTAGTTACTAAATCTGTAGGATCTACAATTAAAATATAATCCTTAGGTTTAATTAATAAAATCTCCTTATTATATGCTTCTATAAAATCTTTTGCAATTTTTTCAGTATAAAATCCCCAGACAGTAACAATAAGCTTTTTATTCATTAAATCTTTTTCGAACTTAAACATAATTACACCTGCCTTATAACTAAAATACCTAAAATTGATATAAAATAGCACACATAGTAAAGCCTATACCAACAGAACAAAATATTACCTTCATATCTTTCTTTATTGCATTTGTCTTTAGTGCTTCATCTAAGGCAAAAATTGGGCTTGTTGCTCCCGTATATCCATATTTATATCCTACAAAGGTATACTTGTTTAAGTTTACGTTTAACTTTACTAAAGTTTCTTCAATCTCAGATTTGTTAAACTGAGAAAAAATATAATGATCTATTTCATTTATATCTACCTTATTCCTACTTAATAACGACTTTATCATATCCTTCCATATATCCGAAAAATAACTTACATCATGAGGTATAAACCTTAATTTCTTATCATACTCTGAAATATTAACGTCAAATATATGGGAATAACCTACAGCTGGGTAGTTGACTTTATTATATAATGATGAATCAGTGTAGTAATTTGCGTCAATAAATCCTACTCTATCTTCAGATATTTCATTTTTTAAAATAATCGCCGCCCCACCGTCCGAAAAGTTTGGGTAAGTTACAGGATCATCTTTTCTTACTATACTGCTTATCATTACTCCACTTGTTACCAATGCATATTTAATAGATGGATTGGCCTGTAGATACCTACTTACATTATCTAATGCAGAAAGCATACCTATACAGTTACTGTTCATATCAAATACTACATGTGCATTTTTAGCCCCTAACTCATTTTGAATTATTAAAGCATTACTGGGATAGGTATATTCAGGAGTATCCGATACAAAAACTAACATACCTATGCTTTCAGCATCTAAACTACTCTTTTTTAATACTTCTTTAGCCGCACCCACTGCCATTGTAATAGAACTTTCAGTACCGTCCTTGGCTAAATATCTTATTTCTCTTCCAAGTATATTCATAAGCATGTCCACTTTCATATTAATTTTATTAAAGTGCTCTATAAAGAAGCTATTATGAATAGCATTATTTGGGTAATAGATACCTGTATTAACAATACTTATATTATGAAACAATGCTTTCAGCCCCTTATCAATTGTATATTTTGCTATTTGTTACTTCCTTGAGTAAGGAAATATTATAATATAGGGTTTGTTCACTGTTAATATATGAACTGATTCCTGTTTTGTGATATATTAGTTTCAAATTAATAGTAATGGATTTTGGTATTAACAATTCATAAGTGGACTCAATTGCTGACTTATCTAACCCATGTTACTTATTGATTAAAGGAGTATACGATTAGTATAGAATTATAATAAAAGAAAGCATATAGTCTATAATTTATAATTATAAGCCACATGCTTTCCAAAGTATTAAAGAAACCTACATATATTATTTAAAATATAAATATAGACTGTTTATTAGCGCAATTATTCCAGAGAAAAATAGCACTATCCCCCATTGTCCTATGCTAAGCGCTGATGTATGGAACACGGCTTGCATAAATGGAATGTATAATACGCATAACACCATAGTTATAGAAACGGCAACAGCGGCTACAAGATACGGATTTGTAAATAACTTTATTTCAAATATAGAATGTCTTTCTGACCTACACTCAAAAACGTGTATTAACTGGGACATTACCAAAGTTGTAAGTGCAAGTGTTCTACTGGTTGTTAAATCATATCCATAATATTTTCCAGCCATGAATGCAAGCACTGTACATATTCCAATTAGGGAACCCCTAACTAGAATCTTTTCACTTAAGCCCCTGGCAAATATACTTTCATTTTTAGGTCTTGGTTTACCGCTCATTATATCTCCATCTGGCGGGTCTACTCCAAGTGCCATAGCTGGAAGTCCATCTGTAGCTAAGTTAACCAATAAAATTTGTATAGGCAACAATGGTGTATCTAAATAGAATAGTGATGCTAAAAACATAGTTAGAACTTCTCCTAAGTTACATGAGAGAAGATATCTAATGAATTTTCTTATATTATCATAAATTACCCTTCCTTCTTCTACCGCTGATACTATAGTTGCAAAGTTATCATCTAAAAGTATCATAGATGAAGACTCTTTAGTTACATCAGTACCAGATATACCCATTGATATACCTATATCTGCTTCTTTAACTGCAGGAGCATCATTAACTCCGTCTCCAGTCATTGCTACAATTTTATTTTTAGATTTAAAAGCTTTAACAATTCTAAGCTTATGATTTGGACTTACTCTGGCAAAAATTGATATATTATCAACTTTAGAAGCAAGCTGTTTATCACTTAACCCATCTAATTCTTCACCTGTAATAACCTGTGATTGATCTCTACAGATATCTAGTTGTTTACCTATCGCAAAAGCTGTGTTTTTATGGTCTCCAGTTATCATTACAGCTCTAATACCTGCCATTTTGCACTTTAGTACTGCATCCTTAGCTTCTCTCCTTGGAGGATCAATAATTCCTGCAATACCTACAAAAACTAGACTGTCCTCTAGTCCTCTGCCCCTTGTAATTCCTTGATCCTTATAAGCTCCTGCAATACACCTTAGGGCATTGAAAGACATACTTTCAACTGCTTTTAATACTCTTTCTCTTTGGTCTGATGTAAATAACTTTACTTCTCCTCTATCTAATATATATTTACATCTATTGACTATTCTTTCTGGTGCTCCCTTTACGTAACAGGTTTCCTTAGTTCCTTCTTTCATTATTACTGACATCATTTTTCTATCTGAATCAAATGGAATATCATATACTCTTCTAGCTTTATCTAGGAAGGATTTTAGCTCCTTGTTTTCTCTGAAAAATCCCTTTATTAGGGCAGTCTCTGTAGGATCACCAAATAAGCTTTTTGAAATACTGCTTTCGTTGAAGTCAAAATTACAGTCATTACAATATGTAAAAGCTTTTTTCAGCATTACATTTTCTGGAATCGACTCCTTGTCTGCATTATAAACCCTACCATCGAAAAACATAGCTTTTACAGTCATCTTATTCTCTGTTAAAGTACCAGTTTTATCACTACATATTATAGAGGTACATCCTAAGGTTTCTACTGCAGGTAATTTTCTAACCAATGCATTTCTTTTTAGCATTCTTGAAACTCCAAGCGCTAGTGCTACAGTAACTATAGCTGCAAGACCTTCAGGAATAGCTGCTACTGCTAAACTAACTCCAAGTAGGAACATTTCGTACTTATCTTGTCCTCTCCATATACCTGTAAGTGTAACAATTACACATATAGCCAAGCAAAGTACAACTAATATTTTTCCAAGAGAATCTAACCTCTTTTTAAGAGGTGATTTTTCACCTTCTATGCTATTTAGCATTCCAGCAATTTTGCCCATTTCTGTTTTCATACCAGTTTGTATAACTCTAGCTTTTCCTTTACCAGTAAGAACTATAGTACCCATGAATACAGAACTATTTTTATCTCTAGAGCTTTTCTCAACTCCAATAGATTCACCAGTCAAAAGAGATTCATCTACCATAAAATTACTATCTTCTAGAAGCATGCAATCTGCAGGAATTCTATCTCCACTTTCAAGTACTACCAAGTCCCCTGCAACAAGTTCTTCCGTATTTATTACTTTTATATTACCATCTCTTATTACTTTAGCAGTAGGAGCCGATAACTCTTTTAGGGCTTCCAGTGACTTTTCGGTTTTATACTCTTGTATGAAGCCTAATATTGCATTCATTATAATGATTATTAATATGGTAATTGCATCAGCTTTTTCTCCCATCATTCCTGATATAATTGTAGCCACTATAAGAACCCATACTATAAAATCATTAAATTGAGAAAGAAATATCTTTATAGGAGATATTTTTTTCTTTTTTTCTAGTCTATTTGGCCCATAGGTTTTAAGCCTTCTTGCGGCTTCTGCCTGCGTTAGCCCATTTTGTAATTCCCTTTCGTTTAGCAACTTTATCCCCCCAACCATAATATTTTACCTTGTTCTTCACTAACTAAATATATGAAGGTGTATGTTAAAATATTATGATTAATAAATAGGAATATGAATAAAGCTATCAGTATAGATACCCAAATTAGAAAGTCGACTTATTCGGAGAGACGTAATACCAATTTGAGGATAGATTTAAATATTTTTTAGTAGTCTTAGCGAAGGATTTATGAAAAACTTAGAATCTTAGATTGTCTGAGCGTCGGCGAGTTATCGAAGATTCTTAGTTTTTCGTAAATCCTGAGCTTTAGACTTCTTAAAAATATTTAACGTACCGAAAATTGGTATTATTTCTCGGAGGATAAGTCTACTTTCGGTGTTGCTTATCTATATAGATACCCAAATCCAAAGCTAGACTAACACACTGGGATATATTAGTAATTCTTCTGCACTATAAATACTTTTAATTCGTCTAAAGCTCGGCTAAAAGAAAAAGCTAAGAACTTCGGCAAACTCGCTGTCGCTCAGACAGTGTCGAAGTTCTAAGCTTTTCCTTCTAACCTCGCTAAGACTCACATAAAAGTATTTAAATGTGCTTCAGAATTACTAATATATCCCTCCGTATAAGTCTAGCTTTGTGTTATTTTATCAATAAACTGACAGCTTTATTTTATGTTATTGTATGTCATTTAAATCTACACCAGATTGCTCCATAAGCTGAAGAAATTTTTGGACATCTATTTCTAAACTTAACTTGGTAAATAAATCTTCTTTTTCGGTATCAGTAAGCTTATCTAAAAGTGGATAAATTTCCTCTAAATCTTTAGTAGGATCATAGTTTAAGTCATTTAAAGCTTTTTTCATAGCATCAGAAAACTTTTGAACTATAATTTTTTCGTTATCTGTAGACAACTTTGGTATAACAACATCCAGTTTCTCTACTATATTACCTAATTCCTTCATTATTTCTTCTTGTAATTTAATCATTTCAGTGATGCTTGTCTCAATCTTAGTTACAACGGTTTCAGGAACTGCAGCTTCTCCACCCAGTGCTGTAACACTTGTACCTTTAGTATAGTGTAGCTTTAAAAAATTATCTGTTGCTTCAGGCACTTCTTTATTAGTTAATATTATAGGTGAATAGGTCTTTGCTGCTAATGCTGAACCAGATAAAGCATCTGCAAACTCTCTTCCTGTTGGGCCCTGTCCTTGGACTACATATAGATTATTAAAATTTAACTTATCCCTAAACTGTGTCATTACATTAACATTTGTTTCAAATCTATTATTTCCACTAAGTCTTATAGCATTTCCACCTACCTGTGAGGCTGCATTCTCACTTATTACTCCAGTTCCACCTACAACATAAGATTCCTTTATAGAACTTTTTATACTCTCTAAGTAATTCTTAACGCCTTGAGGAAGTTCCTTGTCGCCAGTTAATAATATTGGCATGCTTTCTTTAGCGGCTATAGGGGCTATAGATAGCGCATCTGCAAACCCGGCTCCAGATGTCACTACTACCTTATCTACATCCCCAAGCTCTTTTGCCACAGCTACTGAAGTTTCGTATCTATTATCTCCACCTAGACGTTTTACATCATTTACTAAACCCTTTAAATCATCTTCAGCAACTTTAGAAACTGAACCTTCTTTTCCAATTATGAATGCATGTTTTGCGCCTAATCTAGCTATTTCCTTTTTTATATTAGAATCCAACACTCCACCCGATGTTAATAATATTGGTGCCTCATATTTTTTTGCCAGAGGTGCTGCACATAAAGCATCTGGGTAGTTTTCGCCACTTGCAATAACCACATAATCTGATTTATCCCATCCACTTTTTGAAATTGACGCAGATGTTTCATATCTATTTTGACCCCAAATTCTTGCAGATGCTGCACTAACTGAATTTGACATTATTCCACCTAAGGAAGCTGTTACAAGTGCCGACAATATTAACGTTTTTATACTCTTCTTTCTTTTTAACATAAATCAATCTCCTTATATTTAAATTTTATAACTAATATACATATTAGGAAAACACTTAAGATAGTTAGATTTGCAAAGACATGTAAAAACTTGTGCGATAGATTTTTTTGGTTCCATTAACTCGATGTACTTATTGTATCTAGTATTTGTCCTACTTTCAACACCAAAATTATGCTAGTTACTCAATATATAACCATTTAATACTATATCATAGCAAAAATATTACTGTTTTAGTCATATAATCTACTGCATCTCCCCTTAATAGAATGTTAATAAAATCAATATTATCTTCTCTATTTTGGAATCCTATTAAAAATAATAGATAGATATACAAATTTTATGTTAAAATATGTTTGATAAAATCTAATGATTGTATATAATATATATGTACTTTATTAAAAATGATTATTGTTCACTAATATTATTAAAATACATAAGATAGTATATTCTATCAATTTTATATACGACTAGGAGGCCAAATAAATGAATGACATAGTATACATAACAGGACATAAAAATCCAGATACAGACTCTATTTGTTCAGCTATCTCTTATGCTGAATTTAAAAACAAAATGGGAGTAAACGCCGTTCCTATAAGACTCGGTGAAGTTAGCAGAGAGACTCAATTTGCACTTGACTACTTTGGAGTTAAAGCACCGAAGCTAGTAGAAACTGTAAAGACTCAAATTGCAGACCTTGATATCGATACTGTTACGCCAATTGCTCCAGAAACTTCATTAAAAACAGCTTGGTCAATGATACGAAAAAATGATGTAAAAACTGTTCCCGTTGTTGATGATGAGGATAGACTAGTTGGTCTTGCTTCTCAATCAAATCTAACTTCATCATACATGGACATATGGGACACTAATGTAATCGAAAAAAGTAATACAAAACTTGAGAATATATTAGATACTCTATCAGCTAAATGCATTTATGCCTCTGAAAAAGATCCTAAGTTTGCAGGAAAAGTAGTAGTTGCAGCAATGGATCCTGAAAGTGCTGAGGAATTCATAGACTCAGGTGATATGGTTATTTGCGGTAATAGAGAAGATGCTCAAAATGTTGCGCTTAACCAAAGCGCTTCACTAATGATAATAACAGGTAATCATTTAGTAAGTGATGAAATATTAGCTAGAGCTAAGGAGATTGGATGCTCAGTAATTGTAACCCCTTATGACACATTTACTTCAGCAAGATTAATACCTCAAAGTATTCCAGTAAGTCATGTAATGGCTAAAGATAACCTTGTATCTTTTAAAACTGATGACTTAATTGATGATGTAAGAGAAGTAATGCTTCAAACTAGATACAGAAGTTATCCAGTTGTAAACTCTGATAATAAAGTTGTTGGAAGTATTTCAAGATACCACTTAATTTCTAAAAATAAAAAGAAAGTAATTCTTGTAGACCATAACGAGAAAGCTCAATCAGTTCATGGTATAGAGGATGCTGAGATATTAGAAATAATTGATCACCACAGAATCGGAGGCGTTCAAACAGGATCACCTATATACTTTAGAAATGAACCTGTAGGATGTACTGCTACAATAGTTGCTTCTAGATTCTTTGAAAATGGTATAAGACCATCTAAAAAAGTTGCAGGCCTTTTATGTGCTGCTATTATTTCAGACACATTACTATTTAAGTCACCTACTGCAACTGCTACCGATAAACTTATAATAGATAGGCTTGCAAGTATAGCTGATATTGACCCTGAAAAGTTTGCTAAACAAATGTTTAAGGCTGGTTCATCCTTAGAGGGAAAAACACCAGCTCAGATACTTAATCAAGACTTTAAACCTTTTACTATGGGCGATATTAAAGTTGGAGTAGGTCAAATTTCAACTATGGATACTGAGGGTTTTGAAGCCGTAAGAAAAGATGTTGTTGAATTAATGGAAAAAACAGCAGCTACTGATAATTATGGATTAGTTCTTCTTATGGTAACAGATATATTAAAGGGTGGTTCAGAAATTATAGCTATTGGAGATCATAAAGATGTAGTTTCAAGAGCCTTTAACGTCACTCTTGATGGCAACAGTGCTTATGCACCAGGACTTCTTTCAAGAAAGAAACAAGTTATTCCACCACTAACAGCAGCAATGACTTCACAAAAGTAGGAAAGTGTACATTAATCTAGGTTTATCAAACTATTTGAAGGTTAGGTTCACAGTATTTCGTCTAAGTATAAAGTTAGATGACAGCTAACGTTTAGGATAATAAGACAAAGATTAAGAGAGTGCTTTTTTAGAAGTACTCTCTTAATCTTTAAAATTAATTCATAAATATCTCTTATCTATACCTATTTTTATAGGTTCAATCTATTATTTACTATATCTTAAATTTCTGAACCATTGTATTAAGCTTTTCCGCAAGTATTGCTTGGTCTTGTGCTGATTCTGCTAGCTCTGCTACAGCCATAGTTGTTTCGCTTATAATGCTTGTTATTTCTTCCGATCCTGAAGCAGATTCCTGAGCTGTTGAAGCTACATTTTGTACAGCACCACTCACTTCCTCTATAACTTCTAGCATTACCTGAGTTGCAGAATCAATGTCCTGTGCCATATCTTTTACAAATTCCGCATCTTTTTCATACTGATTTCCAGCTTGTGCAAAAGCTTCATAGTCATCCTTAATATCTTTACCTATAAAGCTTATAACATCATCTGCATTTTTAGAAAGATTATTGAATGCTACTTGAACTTGTGTCACAATAGCTTGTATACCTGATACAGTTTCAGCTGATTGTTCTGCAAGTTTACGAACTTCATCAGCAACAACTGCAAATCCACGTCCTTGTTCACCCGCTCTTGCTGCCTCTATTGCTGCATTTAAGGCAAGAAGATTTGTTTGTTCAGCTATGGTTGCAATCGAATTTGCCATAACTTTAACTTCATCCACAACCTTTCCCTCTTCAATAGCTTTAAATATATTAGCCTGCTTTTCGTGATAAATTGTGTTCACCATTTCTATAGCTTTATTACTTTTTTCTTTAACAGAAATAGCACGCAGACGTATCTCCATCGAAGAGTTATTTAACTCACCAGCCTTTCTTGTGAGTTCACTTGTTGTTGCTCCAATTTCTTCTGTAGCAGCACTAACCTCCTCTGTTGTAGAACTTAAATCCTGAGCACCCCCAGAGATTTGTTCTATGGATTGTTCTACAGTTTCCATTTGTGATGCAATTTCTTCTGTTGTTGCAGATAACTCCTCACTAGTAGTACTAATATTTTCTGCGCTATTTACTATTTCTGCAATTAGTCCTCTCATATTTTCTCCTGCTTTATTTAATGCTTTAGCCATACCGCCAATTTCGTCCTTAGTATCAATTTGTATTACAGTAGTTAAATCTCCGTCTCCCATTGTTTCAGCATAATTTAATATTTTCTTTACATTTCCTGAGAGCATAAAAGATATTATTAAACCTAGTGCTATTGCAATAATTAATCCTAGTGCTATTATCATTACTATAAGGTTAAGGGAAGCTTTATATGTGGATACACTATTTTTATAGTTATTACTAGCTAGCGTCATATTTAAATCCACTTCTTTATCAAGAATTGCAAACATACTATTCCTAATTTCAGAAACCTTTTGTAAAATTTCTGTTGCATCTGAATACTTATTATCCTTCACAAGTTTTATAAGTTCTGCTCGAGCAATTCTGTATTCTTCAAGAAGCTTTTCAAATTCAGCAAACTGTTCCTTATCTTCAGCCGTAGTAATGGTTTTCTTATATTCCTCTACAAGTTTTACATTTTCGTCTTTCAGCTGATTTATTTCACTTTCTATCTTCTCTAGGTCTCCCCTATTTTGGGGATCAAGAATAAGTAGCACATCGGCCCTAATTTCTACTAGATTAGTCTTAATCCTATTTATATCGTTTACCCCGATTAAATCTGTATTATACATGGAAACTACATTTGAGTTTATTTTTCTCATGTTTAGAACACCAATAATACCAACTACACCTATAAGCAACGCTACTAATAAAAAACATGATATTAGCTTTTGAGCTATTTTTAGATTTTTAAACCAAGACATATGATTCCCCCTACTTATTTTTTAGTTGTTTGTTAAGCAATTTAATTATCATTATAGATATACAATGTAAAAGTTTAATTTACACTTGTTGCAAACCACTAATTCCACATATTACTGAAAAATTTAAAATTTGAACTTGTATATCCATATTCATATTTGAATTTCACTACATTGAATTACAAATATGTGTATATTATATCATAACTATAGTTCAAAATAAGGAGGATTTTTGTATAAAATCAAAAAAATTTAAGGTATTTTGTATAATAATAAAATAAAATCACTAATATTTAGCATTCTGCCGTAGTAATTCTTAATTTGTTATTTTCTAACAAGTGATTTGTTTTATCAGCCAATAGGACATATTGTATTAAAATAAAAAACATATAAAATTGTGTCTTATTATTCTTAACATATGATAATAAAACACAATTTTATATGCAAACTCTTATAGACATTATATTATTAAATTTTGCTATATATGTTCTCTACGCGACATAAGGTATATCTATACCCTATGATAAAAATTTATCCACCATCCACGCGTAATTTAAGAAAAAGATAGAATTAAAATAAAAATTTACAACTGTAACTAGTGTTCGGTTTATAGTGTAGCGTCAACCTCAAGTAAAAGAATACAGACTTTTATACTAACGAAATTGAAAAAATCTATTTTTAAATTTGAGTTAGCGCTAGATTCTGTTCTTGAAGCAAGGGCCGACGTACCACTATAAGCCAGACTTTCAAACCTGCTATATTTTACAATTAAGATACTTTGTTTTGCTACCTAGTCTTCTATTTCACTTACATCTACTTTCTTCATTTGAGTATAATTAATATCAAAATTCTTCATCATACCTGGTAGCTCTACTTCTTCCATACTTTCCATAGGAGTCATCATACCCATCCTCTGATCTTGCATTCCCATTCCAATTGGTGGACAGCACGGATTATTCATCATAGGCTTTTGCATTTCCGTTTCCATAACTTGTGGCTGCATCCCTTGCATTGGATATGGCATTCCCATCATTGGATTTTGCATTTGAGTTCCCATTACCTGTGGCTGCATTTCTGGCATTGATGGTTGCATATGCATCATTGGGTTTTGCATCTGAGTTCCCATTACTTGTGGCTGCATTTCTGGCATTGATGGCTGCATATGCATCATTGGATATGGCATTCCCATCATTGGGTTTTGCATTTGAGATCCCATTACTTGTGGTTGCATTTCTGGCATTGGTGGCTGCATATGCATCATTGGACATGGCATTCCCATCATTGGGTTTTGCATCTGAGCTCCCATCACTTGTGGCTGCATTTCTGGCATTGGTGGTTGCATATGCATGTGCATCATTGGACATGGCATTCCCATCATTGGATTTTGCATTTGAGCTCCCATTACCTGTGGTTGCATTTCCATCATAGGGTGCATCATGTCTTCCATCATAGGAGATACCATATCATCCATATCAGTCTGTTTTTTATCCTCCTGCTCCATCATAGGAGATATCATATGCATGTGTTCCATATCATGCATACCACAACCACACATTGGCATATGTTGATGCATCATCATAGGGCACATAGGCATATGATGCATACCCATCATTGGACATCCATGCATAGGCTGCATCATATGCATATGCATTTTGTCATCACTTCCACAACATTTATTTCCCATTAATTACTCCTCCTAAAACATAACATACAATACATTATATGTATGCATAGGCCATATGTTTACAAAAATAAAAAATAGGAAGATAATCTCTTATCTTCCCTTCATACCATTTATAAGGCCCCACATTTCATCAGCTGTTTTAAGACCTCTTGACCCAAGCTCAAAAGCTCTTTGGGTTACTATCATATCAGTCATTTCCTTTGCAATATCAACATTTGACTCTTCTAAGAAACCTTGTCGTATATCTGCCTTTATAGTTCCATTCATCTGCACCCCTTGATTAGGTACATATAAGTTTTCACCTATAGAGCTTAAGGAATTTTGCCCTACTGTATTATAAATGTTTATCTTTCCAACAAGTACACTTTTTTGATCTAAATTATTATCTATTCTTAAATATACTTCTCCATTTTCGTTAATGGAAAAGTTATCCTGACTAAAAGTTACTCCAGAATCAAATAGCTGTGTTCCCTCTTCTGTAAATTCTATGTCTAGTTTATTTCCATTCTTATCAACAATACTACCGCCAGCATCTACATTAAAACTTCCAGCTCTCTCATATGCTTTGCTTCCATCTGCTAAAGTAACTCTAAAAAATCCCTCTCCATCTATAGCAAGATCAGTTTTAACTCCCGTATCTCTTAGAACTCCTTGACTATTATCTCTAATCCAATCACCAGCTTTAACGCCACTACCGGTTAAAGGCTCATTAGGATTATTCCCACTGTTTGGATAGCCCTTTCTATTTAAAGTTTCATAAACTAAATCTTGAAAATTTACATCCTCTCTTTTATAACCAATAGTATTTGTATTGGCAAGATTGTTTGAAATACTATCCAACTTACTTTGTTGTGCATTCATAGCACTTCTACTATTCCATAAAGCTCTAAGCAATCCTAATCACCCCTTTTTTATCTTACGCTTCCTACTTCATTTATTAACTTTCCTAAAGTTTCATCTAGGGATTGTACAATTTTTTGATTTGTTTCAAAAGTTCTCATAGTAGTTATCATATTGGTCATTTCATTTATAACATTTACATTCGATTTTTCTAATGAATTTTGTTTTATTACAGCATTATTCTCCATTGGATTCTCTCCTTGATAAAGGTTATCTCCAATCTTCCTTAAGCCACCGTAATCATTAAAATCTACGGTATAGATCTTATAAGCCTTGGTTCCATTAACAGTTATATTTCCATTGATATCAGTAGCTATCTTTGCATCACTAACGTTAATTGGTCCCAATTCACCTGTTCCTAAATTTCTGCCAAGTACCCTATCACCTGAATCATTTACCAGGAACCCCTCTGTACTTATATGAAAATGTCCATCTCTAGTATAATATTGTTCATTATTAGTTCCATTGTTTTTCTGTACAACAAAGAATCCTTTTCCTTCAATAGCAAAGTCTGTAGGTTTATCCGTTGCTTCAATAATTCCTTGAGTAAACTCAGTATTTACAGAGCCTATCTTACTTCCAAGACTTATGGACCCTATCTCATTTTTAACATTTTTTCCACCTACTACTTTATCGTAATTTTGTAATAGAACATCATTAAACTTCTTTACGGTTAAGTTGTCGCTTTTAAACCCAACAGTATTTGCATTAGCCAAGTTATTTGTTATTATATCTTGTCTTGCTTCCTGAGTTATCATTCCTGAAACTGAAGTATAAAGACTTCTTATCATTTGCTCACACCCTTATCATTTATTACTTTAACTTCTTCCGGGTACACCATACCCATACCTCTAGCTTTATCCTCAATTTGACTTTTACTCATCTGATAGTCGATTTTCACTCCAGCCATGATAAGTGTAGACATAATCATACCAATCCCTATGCCTATTAGTATCTTTCTATCGCTTAAAAAATCCAGTAGAGTCTTTACTTTACGTATAAATCCTTTATTAATAGTACTTCCCCCTTACCTATACCGATCTTTTCAGCAATTTCTTCTATACTTAGTCCTCTGTCTAACAAGTTTCTAATTTCATCTACTTTAGAAGTATTCACTTTATTATTCTCGTCCACTTTCTCATCGCTATTTAGCTCATTATACACATTTTTATTTTCATAACTATCTACTGTTACTTCTTTTCTTTCTAAAACTTCCTCTTGCTTCAAAATCTCTTCAGCATATTTAATATTTACTTCATAAGAATCCATACTATGAACCTGTTCTTTATTCACTTTGTCAGTATCTTGTTTAACATCTTTATTTATAAAATTACGCTTTAATTTGTTAGCTTTTCTAGAAAGTTCCTCTGTATCTGAGTTCTTGTGTATAAGCTCTATTAACTCTTTATTACCAAAACTGTCATTTATATCAAGTAAATTATTTTCATATTTATTTTTTTCTTGTTTAAAAACTTCTTCAGCTTTAATATCTACTTCTTCTTTATTTTTTAAGCTTTCAATCTCCTGCTGAAGCTCCAGTACAGTTTCAGAAAACTCTCTTCTAAATTTCCCAATCTCAATCTGAAAATCTGCCATATTCTCTTCTTCATTCTTTAACGCACTATTAAATGATCTCTTTTCTTTCTTAATTGCATTAACATTCAACACTATTAAAAGTGTCCCAATTAAAATAAGTGCAATTACAGTCATATCATTTCTCCTCGCCTTATTATTAATATGCTTTAGAGCAGCACCAATTACTGCTCAATATACTTAAGCTTCCCCATTGCCTTTCTTAAATTCATTATTGCTCTACTATGAAGCTGACAAACCCTTGATTCAGAAACACTCAAAACCTTCCCTATCTCCTTCAAGGTTAACCCTTCATAGTAATACAAAGACAATACTGTTTTATCCTTCTCGTTCAACAGTTCTAAAGCTTTTGCCAAATATTCTAACTCTTCTTTTTCTTCTAAGCTCTTTTCTGGGCTTGGACTTTTATCATCCTTTATAGTACCTATTAAAGGAATATCATCATCTTCCGAAAATATTAAGTCCTCTAAAGAGATTACTGCTATATAATTTATATAATTTTCTATCTCCATCATTTCCTTAATAGAAATCTGAAGTGATTCTGCTATTTCTGAATCAATAGGTTCCCTTCCAAGCTTTTTCTGAAGCTTATCAACTGCCTCATTATACTTATTAAGTTTGTCCATAGCACCTTTAGAAATAGGGCTGTTTCTTCTTAGTTCATCTATCATTGACCCTTTTATTCTTATGGATGCGTAAGTTGAGAATTTCATACCTTTTGTATCATCAAACTTACTCATGGCATCCATAAGACCAATCATTCCATAGCTAACTAAATCTTCGAATTCTATATATTTAGTTTTACCAATTATCACCCTTGAAGCTATATACTTAACTAATGGTATATACTTTTTAACAACCTCTTCTTTTATATCAAAGGCACCACCCGCTATTGCCATATACTAATCCCCCTTTGCCCCTTTTCTCATTTGGTCTCTCATTATTTCAAAAACTACTTTTACTATAATTTCTCTTGTTTTTCTATCTAGATCTATAAATGTTAAACCGCAAATAATCTTTGGATTCTTTCTATCATTTTCAACTCTTGCAACCTTTGCTTCCACAGTTATATTATCATTTTCAACAGGAATTGTTACCATTAAGATATTTCCCCGTTGTATTTTCTTCTCTAGCTTTCTATCAACAGCAACTCTCATTCCACCACCACTTATATCTAAGGTATATGCATCGAAAAAATCAATCTGATTATCGGTAATAGTTTCTATATTTTTTTCATTACGAACTAGTGCACAATAAACATTTAACATAAAAGGAACTCTGGCAAAATTCCTTCTCTGTATCATTGTTACCTTTTCAGGTCTTTTAAGCATTATCATCAAGATTCTGTCTATCTTTCTCCCTGTTACCACCGTATCAAACTTGTATATATCCTTGCCATAATAATACAATGCTGTAACGCTTTCACCTTTAGCTAAAGGCAAGTATTTTCCGTCATGTACTGGTATACTAATAGCTATATATTCGTCTGTTACGTCTTGAATATTACTTTTATATGACTCATCTTTGTAGTCTATTTCTATTTTACTATTGACCAAAAACTCTATCTTGACATCCATATGCTTTTACTCCTTATGCAAAAATATTAAATATCTTTTTAAATAAGTCCTGAACACTGCTTCCTTTTTTATTTGAATCTAACCCTAAAATTTTTTCTGCTATATACTCAATATCCTTTGCTGCATCTGATTTAGGATATTTTATTACAAAAGGTTCTTGTTTTCTTACTGCTTGAACAAGTTTTTTATCTTCAGATATTTTTCCTAAATAGTCTAACTTTATATTTAAAAACTTGGTTGCTGCATTGTTAAATTTATTAAAGGTGTATTCTCCTTCACTATCATCTATAGTTCTATTAATCACAACTTTTGCAGAATCTTTTATCTTAAAATAATTTACGGCTTTGAGAAGACTATAGGCATCAGTAAGAGATGTAGGCTCTGGTGTTGTAATAATTATTAGATCTTGACAACATGCTACAAATCCAAGTACTGTTCTATTTACTCCTGCACCTGTATCCATTATTATATAGTCAAGGTCATTTAAACTAGATAACTTTTCGATAAATTCATCTCTTTTCTCTTGAGAAACCTCTTCAAGCCTAGTCGTTCCAGTTCCACCTGGAAGAAGCTTTACCCCGTGAGGACCTTCAATTACTACTTCCTCTATCTTCTTATTCCCAAAGATTACATCATAAACATTATATTTAGGTAGAAACCCCATTAACACGTCATCGTTCCCCATTCCCATATCAGCATCAAATATAAATACTTTTTTATTCATTTTTTGAAGAGATATAGCTAAGTTTACTACAAAATTACTTTTCCCTACTCCACCTTTTCCAGAGGTTACAGTAATAATTCTAGGTCTTGATATATTAGAATTATGCTTATTCTCCTTTGCTTTTTCATTTTCTGCCAATTGTCTTAATCTTTGTGCCTGATCTAGCATATAATATCCTCTCCCAGTATAAGATTAGTTAATTCTGCTGAAGACATCACCTTTATATCATCTGGAACGTTTTGACCTGTAGTAGCAAAGCTTATTGGTTTTTGTGCACATTCTAATATATTTAATATAGAGCCGTAAGTGGAGGTTTCATCTAATTTAGTAATTATTACACTATTATAATTCAGCTCTTTATATCCATTAACTATTACTTCTATATCCTTATTCTTTGTAGTACAACTTATCACCAAATGAATATTATCTGTGTTTACTTTATCAACAAAAGCTCTTAGTTCTGAAATTTGCATCGTATTTTTACTGCTTCTTCCCGTTGTATCAATTAAAATCACATCGCAATCACTCATGCTTTCTACCGCTGTTTCCATATCCTTCATTGTAAATACTACCCTAAATGGTATATTCATAATATCAGCGTAGGTTCTTAACTGTTCTACTGCGCCAATTCTATAAGTGTCTATAGTAATTAGACCAACCTTCTTCTTCTCAATAAGTGCAAGTCTGCCAGCTAGTTTTGCAATAGTTGTAGTTTTTCCTACGCCGGTCGGCCCAACAAGTACTACTGCATTGTCCAGCTTAGCAGGGACTACCTGAATCATATCCGCCACTATTTCTTTGAGCCTTTCTTCTTCTGGTCTGCTACTCTCAGACTGACTCAGTTTGTTCAATATTTTCTTAATAGATTTATAATCTATGTCACAACTCTCTAGCCTTACTTCCGTTTTGCTTTTGCTTAAATCACCCTTTGCAGACATTGTGATCATTTCACTTAACATAGTTCTCATTTCTTGCATTTCTTTAATAACATCTTCATTTTTACTTTGAAAGTTACTCTCATTATCGATAGCTTTACTTTCCTTAACTTCAACTTTCTTGTCTTCGATTTTTATTTTATTGCTATATTTATTTTGTATCTCGTTTACTGTTTTATCTAAACTTACATCCTCTGTAAGCTTATTACTCATTAATCTTTTAATTGCCTCGATGCTTTCTTGCATATTTTCATTGCTCTCATCTTTATTATTGTCTACAGCGGCTGTAACTTCAAGTATTTTTTTAGAGAAAAATCCCCAAAATCCACCTTTTCTTACTTTTCTTTGACTTACAATAACTGCATCTTTCCCAAGTTCATATCTTATACGAGTCATTGCCTCATTCATACTAGTAACTCTATACTTTTTTATAATCATTATATTGAAATCACCCCTTCAGTTCTTATCTCAATATCATTTGGTATTTCATTTAACGACAGTACATTTACACTTGGAAATACCATTTCAATAAGTTTTCTAAATGCCGGTCTTACTTTCGGCGATACTAAAACTATTGGTTGATTTTCGTAGAAGTACACAGAGTCAAGCATATTTTTTATTGAATTCAATATTCTTCCTGTGGTATCTGGGTCTATAGCTGGGAAAGACCCCTGCATAGATTTTTGTATATTATTCGCTATTAAATCCTCTATTTGTGGATCTAGCGTAACTACAGTCACCGCACCATTCTCATCCACTAGAGGATTACATATGCTTCTTCCAAGGGCAAATCTCACATACTCTGTAAGTATCTCAATGTCTTTTGTAGTTCTAGAGTTATCTGCAAGTGATTCCATTATAGTTACCATGTCCTTTACTGGAACTCTCTCTTTCAATAAATTCTGGAGTACTTTTTGAAGCTCACCTATAGTTAAAAGATCTGGTATAAGTTCTTCAACTACTGCACTATATTTTTCTTTAACAGAATCAACAATTAGTTTTACTTCCTGTCTTCCTAATAATTCATAAGAATGATTTTTTATAGTTTCTGTTAAGTGCGTAACCATAACTGTAGTAGGATCAACTACTGTTAGTCCCTTTATTTCTGCCTCTTCTCTTTGATCTTTATTTATCCATAGTGCAGGAAGTCCAAAGGATGGCTCTACCGTTCTAATTCCTTGTATTTCTACTTCTCCGTTTGTTGGATCCATACATAAAAGCATACTTGGCATAACTTCTGATTTTGCTATTACTGTTCCTCTTATTTTTAACACATATTCATTAGTTTTTAACTGAAGATTATCTCTTATTCTAATAGGTTGAACTACTATCCCCATTTCTATTGCACATTGACGTCTAACAGAAGTTATTCTTTGGAGTAAATCTCCTCCTGTAGTTTCATCTGCTAGCGGGATAAGCCCATAGCCAATTTCTACTTCCATTGGCTCTACGGATATAAGACTCATTACATTTTCAGGTTCTTTACTTTCTATTTCAGTTATTTCTTGTTGTTCTATCTCAATTTGCTCTATAATCTTTTCCTTTTCTTCTCTATAAAGAAGGAAGGCCGCTATTCCACAAGCAGTTGATAGAATTGCAAAGGCTAAGTGTGGTAATCCAGGTATGATAGCCATGAACATAAGAACTACTGAAGCTATCCCTATAACCTTTGGAAAACCTGTCAACTGCTTTACTACTAATGTACCAAAGTTCTCATCACTTCCTGAACGGGTAACAAGTATACCTGACGCTGTTGATATTAAGAGTGCCGGTACTTGTGTTACAAGACCGTCGCCTATAGTAAGTCTTGTATACGTCTGTGCTGCTGTTCCTATATCCATCTTTAACATAACAACACCTAAAACTATACCCGCTAAAATATTGATTGCTGTAATTATAAGACCTGCTATAGCATCTCCTTTTATGAACTTAGAAGCTCCATCCATAGCTCCATAGAAGTCTGCTTCCTGTTGAAGCTTCTTTCTTCTTTCTCTAGCTCCAACCTCATCAATCATACCAGCATTTAAATCTGCATCAATACTCATCTGCTTACCTGGCATAGCATCTAGTGTGAATCTTGCCGATACTTCAGATACTCTACCAGCACCGTTTGTGATAACTATGAACTGTATTATTACTATGATTAAGAAAATAATTATTCCAACTATATAGTTACCACCAACAACGAATCCACCAAATGCCTCAATTACCTCTCCAGCAAAACCATCCTTAAGTATTAATCTTGAAGATGATATATTAAGTGCTAGTCTAAATAGTGTGGTAATTAAGAGCAAGGTTGGAAACACTGAAAACTGTAGCACTTCTGTGGTAAACAAGGTTAAAAGTATGATTACTACGGATATTGTTATATTAAAAGCTAGTAGTACATCTAATAACTTTGAGGGCAATGGTATTATAATCATAAGAACTATTGCTATAACCACAAAAGCCATTATTATATCAATGTTATTTTTCATACTAAACCTTTTTTTGCTACTTTCCAAAATATCACCCCTTTTTGAGTTAAGGGCTACAGAAGAGTACTTCATCAACCCTCAATTCAATTTTTTCCATATCCATACGTAAGATCCAAATTCAACACTACTTCTTCTTAAGCTTATAAACCAGCGCTAATATCTCCGCCACCGCCTGATACATATCCACAGGGATTTCCTCATTAATCTCCACCTGTGCATACATCATTCTCGCGAGAGGCTTGTTTTCAATAATTGGCACATCATTTTCTTTAGCCATTTCTTTTATCTTTAACGCTATGCTGTCAGCTCCCTTTGCTACAACTTTTGGTGCTTCTTGCCCCTCTGCATATCTAAGCGCCACTGATATATGAGTTGGGTTTGTTACTACAACAGTAGCTTTTGGGATTTCTTGCATCATTCTTCTCATTGCCATTTCTCTTTGTTTCTGCTTAATCTTACCTTTGATTTCAGGGTTTCCTTCTTGTTGTTTAAACTCTTCTTTTACTTCCTGTTTAGTCATTTTTAAGTCCTTATTATGCTGATATCTTTGATAAACATAGTCAATTAAAGCTATAGTTACCATTATCATAGTTATTTTAAAGAAAATGCTTACTGTAAGACTTCCTACTGCAGATACTACTGCTGCTGGTTTCAAGTCTCCTAATTTTAAAATAGTTACATAATTGTCTAATACGAATTTATAACCAACATATCCAACGATACCTATGATGATCACATTCTTTATTACTTCTACTACCGATCTCATAGAGAACATTCTCTTAAATCCATTTATAGGATTTAGCTTAGCAAAATCTGGTTTCAATGGTTCAAATGTAAAGAGCACACCTGTTTGAAGAAAGCTTGCAAGTACTCCCATAGCCATTATTGGGACTACTATTGGCAAGAATATTATTAATAATCTCCATATCACTATGAAAGATATTTTCTGTACACTGTTATAATCTAGTGACATGGTCAAATAATTATTTAAAAAAGTAATTAATGTACTTTTTAATGCATTTCCTGCATAACCACCTAAAGTTAATAACACAATAGTCGAAGATAATAGTGTAAGTGCTAAACCTACTTCTTTACTTTTAGCTACTTGACCTTTTTTCCTTGCTTCACTCTTTTTCTTTGGAGTAGCCTCTTCTGTTTTATCATCAGATGCAAATATTATAAGTAAGGGTATGGTTTTATAAAATCCCTTTATTGCATCTGGTAGTTCATGAAAAGAGTTTTCTATAACCTTTAAAAATATAGGAAGAGCAAAGGCAAAAGCTGAAAGTCCTACAAGTAGTTTTACTGGTAATCCAAGTATCATTACATTTATCTGTGGAACTGTTCTTGCAATAAGTCCCATAGTTAAATCTGTTATAAATATTATCAATACTATAGGTATTGCTATTTTCAACGCTATGCCAAAGTATTCAGCAAAAATTTTAAATATAAGTTCTATAGAACTTTGGCTTAAAAAAAAGTTTCCAAGTTTAATAACATTAAAGCTTTCCATTAATGCTTTTATAAGCATGTGGTGACCATCTACTATAAAAAAAACTACTAAACTAAACCAATACAATAACTGTTCTAGTAGTGTACTATTACTGTTTGAGGTTGGATCAAACATAGTCATCATCGAAAATCCAATTTGCATATCTATAAGGCTACCTGCTATTTTGACTGCTGTAAAACATAGGTTAACTATAAATCCTAATGTAAGTCCTGCAACTACTTCATTCATAACATTTATAAAAAAAGGTAAGTTATTATTTATAGTGGAAACATTAGAATAATCGATTCCTGGTAGTAAAACATAGCCCATAATTAAAGTTAGTCCTACTTTTACAATGTTTGGAGTACCGTTTGGGAAAAATACTGGAACTACTATGAAAAAAGCAAACATTCTTATTGTTACAAGTATTAGTGCTGTAAAATACAACGTATCTATCAATATTTTTCACCTCCGGATTTTAGAAAGCTATTGGCTAAAAGCTAGCCTCACATTTCATAAACAATCTATTGGGTTATGTGTGCTATATAACCAAAAATTCGCTCAGTAAAACTAACCAGCTGATGAAGCATCCAGTTTCCTGCTATAAGTCCTACCAATGCCACTGCAATAAGCTTGGGCACAAAAGTTAGAGTTTGCTCTTGTATCTGAGTAGTTGCTTGAAATATACTTACAATAAGCCCAACAATTATAGATATTAAGAGTATAGGTGCTGCTACTAAAATTCCCGTCTGAAGTGCATCTTTTATTATACCTATTACTAAATTCTCGCTCACTTAATTCACCTCACGAAAAACTCATAATTAACGATTTTACCATCAAGTACCATCCATCTACCATAACAAATAATAAAAGCTTAAAAGGCAGCGACACCATAACTGGCGGAAGCATCATCATTCCCATCGACATAAGCACACTACCAACAACTAGGTCTATTATTAAAAATGGTATAAATATTAGAAATCCAATTTGAAAAGCTGTTTTTAATTCACTTATCATATAAGCTGGCACAACAACATTAAGTGGAGCATTATCTTTAGTGACTTTATAATCTAACTTTGCTGCATCTATAAATAACTGAAAATCTTTTTGTCTTGTTTGCTTTAGCATAAACTCTCTCAGAGGCCTTGCTGCTTCGGCTATAGCTACGTCTTGGGTTATTTGATTATTCATATAAGGTTCTATCGCATTATGATTAATTCTATTATAAACAGGAGACATAATAAACACTGTTAAGAACAATGCTAGTCCAATTAAAACCTGATTAGGAGGTGCTTGTTGTGTTCCAAGTGCACTCCTTAAAAAGCCGAAAACCACTACAATCCTCACAAAGCTTGTCATCATCATAATGAAGGATGGTAGTAAAGAAAGAATTGTCAGCATTATAAGTAATCTTATATTTCCTACATACTGCTGTGGTGTAGTTGCATTATCTACTGAGATATTAATTTTAGGAATAGGAAGGGTCTCTGGTGCCGCATGAACTTTAGTTGCTAGAAATACTATTGATACAAACATAAAAGCTAATATTGTTATTAAGATTGTACTATTTTTCTTATTCATCTACACCATCCTTTTTTAACTTAAGTTTTTTACAAATATTCTCTAAGTTAGATGACGCACAAATACTTTTCATACCTGACTTCTGATAAAAATCTTTTAAGTTGTCATATTGCGGTATAGCTCTTAAAGCTTCAACCTTTAGCAACTCTTCCTTTTCTAATTCGGAAAGTATTTCAAGCTTGCCATTAGTAGAAGCCATTATATATCCTTTTTCACCTATCTTAACTACTAAAATGCTATTTTCTTTTGATATAGCTGCTCTCTCAAGAACTCTTATATATCTTCCATTTTGAATATCCTGAAGCTTACTTCCTCCAAATTTTACAGAGGCGTATATAAGTAAAAGTATAAACGGTAAAAATATTGCTATCTTTAAAAGCATCCACCAAAATTGTAAATCCATTTACACTCCTCCTTCTTTATTTGAAAAGCTATTGAACTAAAATATCGTAGAAATAAACGTTGTTTAATTGACCTTCTTTAAACATTAAATTTACCCTTTGAATAATTTCTAACTTAATATTATTCATGTTCTTAGGGGTTATATCTGCTGCTTTCTTAGTTCTTAAAATAGAGATGACTGCATCTCTTATAACTGGCTTTTTAGCTTCCAACTCTTCATCTAATTTTTTTTCGTTATGCCCAAGATAAATTTTTACCTTTAAATATCTCTTTCCATCTTCGTCGGCTAAGTTAACTAAAAATTCACCAAGTTCAAAAGTCTTTTCTGAAACTACTTGATCTAAATAGTTAGCATTCATTGCTGCCTGGGGTATTTGTTGTACTGCAATTTGTTGAGTAGTATGTGTAGTCTGCTTCGAGGTTTCTCCCCTGTCTTTTAGAAACATTGTGTATCCAAAATATCCACCAACACCAACTACAATAAGCGCTATCACTATTATTGCAATAATTTTGATTTTACTGCCGCCTTTTTTCTCCTTTTTATTTTCCATGCCACTTATCTCCTTTTATTGTAAAAAATAAATAATTATACCACAGTTATAATATATCCCCTATAGAATATGTAGCTTAATTCTATAAGGTTAAAAAATATTATACTTAGATTACACATTATTTTATATAAATTCTACTTAACCGCCGTCGTATCCATATCATATAATAATTATAATCAATTTATTTGTCTTTTTATAGATATCATTCATTGGACTATATTACATAAATAAACTTTGAATCTAAATACATACAATAAATTTACTGTTTTATTTTAAAAAGAGTACTTATTTATGGTCCACTGTAAATTTTTCTCTTATATTCTATAACTTTTCTAATTATTTCTTCATTAGATTCTTTCACTAAGTACTTCTTCCCATTAGTCAAAGTAATTACACTTTCAGGAATTTGTTCTAATTTTTCTATATGATCCGCATTTAATATATATTCTTTGCTGTCTAAACCTGTGAGTTTTATCATTAATATCCCACCTTTTTTTAGTTAAGACTTGAGAGCGAAGAGTTAAGGAAGATTAAAAATTTCCTTAACTCTTCATTCCTAACTCTTAGCCATAATATTATCTCTTCAAGTTAACCAAATCCTGTAGTATCTCGTCTCCAGTTGTTATTATCTTTCCATTCGCTTGGAAAGCTCTACTTGCAACTATCATATCAGTAAATTGTTCTGCTAAATCTACGTTAGACATTTCAAGCATACCTTGAAGCATATCTCCATACCCCTTGCTATTGTCAGTATCTGCCCCTATTCCACTTCTTACCACTGCTTCTCCAGAGTTTGCTGAGTTTTGGTATAGATTCTTTCCAAGCTTTTTAAGTCCAGCATCATTCTTAAAAGATGCCATTGCTACTTGTCCAAGTACCGAAACTGAACCATCAGATAAAACTGCTTTTACTAATCCATCTTTTTCTATAGAGAAAGATTGTACCCTTTTTGCATCTTCCCCTTCTCCAACAACATCTGGTATTACAAGTGGCACTAAACCTTTATCCGTATTTGCAGTAAGGCCTGCCGCATTAGCATTTTGGAAAGTTATAGTCGCTTGCGATGTAGGATCATCAACCTTATAATCTATTGTGGCCTCGCCTACAGTGTATCCTAAAACTCTGTATCCATCTGCAGTTAGCAAACTACCTTTACTATCTAAAGTGAATGAACCATCCCTAGTAAAAAATGTGCTTAAACTTGTCTCTTGTTCTGCATCAATACCGTTAGTATCTGTTAACGCTAAAGCTGCAGTATCACCTAATTGTCCTTTCGCTACCATGAAATATCCTGGTCCATCAATAGCAGCATCTAAATTTCTGCTAGTAGGCTGCATATTTCCCGTTTGTGTGCTAGTATCTATACCAGCTATTTGAACTCCAAGACCAATCTGTCTCCCGTTAACTCCACCAGTATTAATCCCTGGGCCTAATGCTTCTGAAACACTCTGGCTCACCATATCTTGAAATCTTATTCTCTGTGATTTATATGCTGTAGTACTTGAGTTAGCTATATTATTTCCAATTACGTCTAATTTCTTTTGATTAGCTTTAAGTCCACTAATTCCTGAGTACATCGATGGTAACATAATTTTTACCTCCAAATTTTTTTATTTTTACATCATTTGTTCTGCTTTGTTTCATTCGGTCCACAAAGCCAGCCTCCAAGTATCGGTCCAGCTGCTTATAAAATAACTACACTATCAATGTTAGTAAAGACATTCCCGGTACTATCATCCTTAGCCATTGCAGTAATAATAGTTCTGTTCTTTATTGAAGTAACTAGTGCAGTATCTTTGTAAAGAATCAAAGATTCTTTACAGTCTTTTTCTTCCGCTTTATTTATCCCATCATTTATATTCTTCATATCATCTTCATTAAAGTTTATATTTCTTTGCTTTAATCTTTCAGCTGCATGATTCGATATAACAAAGCTTTCTTTTTTATTAATCTGTTTATCTAATATATCCTTAAAAGAGTTTACAGAATTTTTTGTTTCTGCTCTATCAGTATTCTTATATGGCTGCAAATCAGTAGTTGAATGCAATTTACCATTAATAACTCTATATCCCATACAATCACTTCTCTCTGCTGCTCATACTACTTTATTTACCTTCTGTTGTCTGTGATGGTTCAGTTGTTGTGACACCATTAGTCGATGCCCAATAACTCATATCCTCAATACTAACCACATCATCCATACTAAAGTCGTGGAATATATCAACTAAATTGCCATCTTTATCTTTTTCTTGTCCAGTTAGCACACCTAGTTTAATGTCATCACCATTTTTAGATACATTCACTACCTGACCAACATACTGATTGCCCTTCTCATCAAGCTTTCTTAAACTTACCATTTTCCCAATAAGCCCATTTGCACTCGAAAGCTTCATACTTCCGTTTAAGTTAGCCATTTGCTCAAGTCCGGCAAACTGTGCCATTTGAGCTACATACTCGGTACCATCCTTTGCATTTGTAGGATCTTGATTTCCTAGTTCAGCTGATAATATTCTAAGAAATGCATTCTTGTCCATCTCCTGTCCTGGTTTTACAATTCTAGTACCTCTTGAAGTCTTAGTTGCATTAGCTTCATTGATCTTATCTAATAAACTTTTAGTATCTTGTGTGCTTCCAATAGTTCCTGCCATATTTTTACCTCCATTTAGAATAAAACTAAATTATTTATTTCCCCTAAGCCATTCTTAATATACGTTGAATACTCACTAATTGTTAAAATGAAATCATAAGAGTTATGCTAACATATCTACATTACTGTCCACTTCACTTAGGTTGTCTACTTCATTCATATCTTCACCTATAGCACCTATTTCACTTGTCTTTCTTTCTCTCTGGTCACCATTACTACTTCTTTCCCTACCATTGCCATTTTTAAAGAAAGTAGTATCTTCATTATAAATATTAAGTGTAAGATTTTGAATTTTTATATCATTATTCTGAAGTTTATTAGTTATATCTTGTAAATTTGAATTTAATAGATTATATGCTTCCTTATTGGCAGCAGTTATAGTTGCCTTCATAGCCCCACCATCCATGGTAAGGTTTATTATTACTTCTCCTAGTTCCCTAGGCATTATCTTAACTGTCAATTCCTTCATATCATTTGTCTGCATAAACTTTAAAGTTTTTATCATATCTGCATTAAATGTGTTCTTGTTTATAATTACTTTTTCTAAATCTGCTGCAACAGCCCCATTATCTACTTTCATGTTATTTAAATGGGACATAAAGCTAGTAACTCTAGATATTTTATCATTATCATTTGATAAAAGGTTTTTTAAGAAGCCATCCTCAGTTTTTGAATTACTACTAAACTTTGTGGAATCATCTTCGCTGTTCTCACCAACTTTACTTTTGCTAATTGCCGTTGTTGCTTCCTGAGAACTAAGATTCTTCGATACAAGCTTTAAATCTGATAATGCATCTTTTTGATCTTTTTCAGTCCCTTTTACATCTTTTAAGCTCTCTTTTAACGCTGCTGCAAGTTCTACTTGTATCTTTGCTAATAGATTTTCATTTTGCTTACTGCCTACAAATCCTTGATTAGATATTTTTTCAAACAATCCATCTATTAGCTTATTCTTTAGCTGTGCCTGGTCTTGAATATTTACAAATTCTTGTGGATTAGAATTTAAAATTTCTTTAATTTCATCTCCAATTTGAGATTTTAAATTGGAAAAATCCAAGCTATCTCCACTAAGATTCATAAAAGATAAAAGTATACTGATAAGCTTATCTGGTTCTACTTTTTCTTTTAAATCTTTTAAAGAATTTATCTTATCAACTTCTTCATCAGACATTCCAGACTTTTTTAATTCATCCTTTATTTCTTTTGGAACTGGTTTTGTACTATCATCATCTAACTTACTACTTGCTCTATTTTCTTGATTATAATTATCAACACTTCTTCTACTTTCACTTGAAGGATTTGCTACACTTTTAAAATCATTATTAATATTTTTCTTATCATTTCCATAAGATGCTCTAGCAAACAATTTGTTAAAAGAATCATAGTCTTTAGAAGTTTTAATATTGCTTTTTTGTGTAATTGCAGTGTTTATATTCATAATATCTACCTTCAACTGTTTCACCTCCTTTCAAAGTTTTATACACTTTCATGATTTCTAATAAAAGCATATAGTGCAAATTCATCATTCATTTTTTGTTCTATTAAATTTTGTTCCTTTATAAACTCTGACTCTTGTTTCTCCTTTAAGGACTGTACAGTTTTTCTATCAATTTGTTTTTCTTTAAGTTCTTCTCTCTTCTCCTGTAAAACTTTTTCCTTCTTCTTTAGTTCCTCCGTAGTTTCTGCTATACTGTAGTTTACAGCATTCAGATAAACATGTTTAATCTTACGTTCTATAGCTGATTCGGAACCACTAATTTCTCTATATCTATTATAATTGTCTTTAAGACTATTTAATTTTTCCTCTACTTTTAATTTTTCATTTTGAGCATCTTTAAAATTTCTTTTACTCTCTTCTTCTTTATCTATTCTTATATCAAGAAGTTTTTGGAGTCGGAATTTGTACTGTTCCATTTATTAACCCCCATTTTTTCGGTTAAGAGTTATTGACAGCTTTTCAACTATTAACTATTAACTATTTACATAAACATATTTTTCAATCTATTAATACTTTCGTTAAAACTTAAGTGTTCCTTCATACCCTGCCTTAAATAATTTATTATTTCATCATTATACTGTATAGCAAGGTCTATTTTCTTATTGCTTCCTTTCACATAGGCTCCTATATTAATTAAATCTTCTGAGTTTTTATAAGTTGCCATGAGATCTCTTGCAAAAGAAGCTGCACTTTTATGGTCATCCTCTGCTATTTCTGACATAAGTCTGCTTATACTATTTAATACATCTATTGCTGGATAATGATTCTTTCCAGCTAGTGTACGGGATAGCACAATGTGTCCATCAAGTATACCTCTTACAGCATCCGCAATTGGTTCATTAAAATCGTCACCATCTACTAATACTGTGTAAAAGGCAGTTATTGAGCCTTTATCTGACATACCGGCTCTCTCCATAAGCCTTGGCAGTTTTGCAAAAACAGAAGGAGTATACCCTTTTGTCGCCGGTGGCTCTCCGATAGCAAGTCCAATCTCTCTTTGTGCCATAGCAAATCTGGTTACGGAGTCCATCATTAAAATTACTTTTTTTCCTTTATCTCTAAAGTACTCTGCTATAGCTGTTGCTGTAAAGGCCCCTTTAAGCCTTACTAAAGCAGGCTTGTCCGATGTTGCGCAGACGATTATAGACTTCCGCATACCTTCTTCCCCTAAATCTTTTTCAAGAAAGTCTCTAACTTCTCTACCTCTCTCTCCTATAAGAGCAATTACGTTAACATCAGCTTCAGCATATCTTGCAATCATACCAAGTGTTGTACTTTTACCAACGCCACTACCAGCAAATATACCAATTCTCTGCCCTTCACCGCAAGTAATGAAACCGTCTATAGCTCGTACACCTGTAGGTATAACATCCTTAATTCTTCTTCTTTTCATTGGGTCAGGCGGCTCAGTATCTAAAGGATATAGGGTTCCACCAGTAAGCTCTTCACTGTCTAAAGGATTTCCTAGACCATCAAGCACTCTTCCAAATAAATCATCAGAACACCTTACACTCATAGGCTTACCCTCAGGAACTACCCTACAACCCGGAGCAATACCAATAAGCTCTCCAAGCGGCATCAATATAACGTTATTCTCCCTAAATCCAACAACTTCACAGGTAATAGGTTCATTTTTCTCATTATATATAGTACACACTTCACCAACGAAGGACTTTATTCCCTCAACCTCCACTGTAAGCCCAATAACCTTCTTAACTACCCCCTCGGAGTAAGTGAAAGTGGCTTGTTCAATTTTTTTATTTAAAACATCGAAGTTTAAACCAATCATAAAGCACCTCTCTGTTCGAATTTAGATTTAACAATTAAAAACTAAAAATATCCTTAGTTCTTAATTCTTAAATCTAAAAATCTTTACTTTTGTGTAAGTATTAAATAATTCAACTTTCAAATATGTATATATCTATTTAAATTTATATTAAGTTATATGTATGTGATTTGAGGCACATTAAACTGAGTTCTTAGTAATCTTAGCTTTGTATGAAGGTATATCTAATTGATTCTGAATATACATTAAACTGAGTTCTTAGCACTCTTAGATTGTATATCGTGAAAATTCAGCAAATTATACTTCTTTCCTCTTCGG
Source organism: Clostridium sp. CS1-1 (assembly GCF_056135525.1). Taxonomy (NCBI): domain Bacteria; kingdom Bacillati; phylum Bacillota; class Clostridia; order Eubacteriales; family Clostridiaceae; genus Clostridium; species Clostridium sp. CS1-1. The sequence goes on from NZ_CM148680.1 coordinate 3,925,547, forward strand.
AGATTTTTCACTTATAAGTTTAAGAGGTATGGGGTTCAATTTTGGTAGAGGTATCTATGTGTGATGCTGAGATACATTTAACTGGTTTTTCTAGTACTCTTAGCTTGTAAATTAAATTGTGAGAACCTTAGAACTTTTCACTTTCTGAGCGTCAGCGAGTTTGAAACGTTCTTAGGTTCTCGCAATTTACGAGCTGTAGAGTACTTAAAATCAGTTAACAGTATTGAAGCATTACACATGGATACCAGAACCTTATTTAACCACTTCACCCTACTCCACACTGTAAAGAATCTCCCTCACCTTATCCATTGCAATGTCTACGCTTACTACAACTTTCCCATTATCTCTCTCAATAACGACACTTCCCTCTTCAATGGATTCATCCGGTATTATAAATATATCACCTCTAAAAGGAAGTTGTTCTCTCCATGTTTCAACTTGTTCTCTAAACTCTTCACAATATAAAGCTCTACTTTTAATTATAAAGGTCCTAGTGTTCTTTGCCTTTGATAAGGCCTCAAAAACTATAGTATTTAAACCACCTTTATCTTTTACTTCTCTTTTCAGTATACTTTCTACTGTATTAATTATTAGATCTTTTAGTTCATTTTCTTTTTCTAATACATATCTCTCTTTTTCAGCTATGCAGGTTTTTAGAATATTATCTGCATTATTCTTTATGGCCTCTCCTTCCTGCATAGCCCTGTCAAAGTTACTTTGATAGCCTTCTTCGTACGCCTTATTAAACCCATCATTGTATCCATTTTCATTGCCTTCATTGTAACCTCTTTGATAAGCATTTTCATAAGCTTCTTTTTCAATTTGCTCCGCATCTGCATAGGCCTGAGATAGTATTGCATCCCTCTGTTTTCGTGCATCCTCAACCATAGTTCTTGCTAAGTTCTCATAACTATCTATGAAAGTCTTGGCATTAATTTCGCCAAGCTCTTTCTGATGTGATTCGTGCTTATCCTCAAAGGAAGTTACAATTGGTTTATTTCCTTCATTTACTACGCTGGTATTCTTAATAACTCTATACGATGATTGCATCTTCTCCACCTCTTGATAGTACTATTTCTCCAGCTTCATCTAATCTTCTTATAATACTTACAACCCTCTGCTGAGATTTTTCTACATCCATAAGTCTTACTGGACCTAAGAATTCTATATCTTCCTTCAACGCTGCAGCAGCTCTCTTTGATTGATTTCTGAAAATACAATTTGCAACTTCTTCTGAACATCCCTTGAGAGCAAGCGCAAGTTCCTTAGTTTCAACCTCTCTAAGAACTCTTTGTATAGAAACATCATCAAGAGTAATAATATCCTCGAATACAAACATAGACTCTTTGACTTTTTCTGCAAGTTCTGCATCTTCCTTTTCCAAGCCCTCTGTAATATTCTTCTCTGTAGTTCTGTCTACTTGGTTTAAGATATCAACAATAGTTTGAACTCCACCTATTACCTTCATATCAGATTTAACCACTGAAGATAATTTTTCATCTAATACTTTCTCTATTTCCTTTACGACTAGCGGTGAAGTATTACTCATATTAGCAATTCTGTATGCAACTTCTGTTTGGACATCTTCCGGAAGTGCAGATAATATTTGAGCTGACTTATCTGCTTGAAGATAGCAAAGTATTAAAGCTATGGTTTGGGGATGCTCATTAGATATAATATTTAAAAGTTGATGAGCATCTGCTTTTCTAGCTATAGCAAAAGGCCTAAACTGCTGAGTTGCTTCCGTAACCTTATCTAATATTTCCATAGCTCTTTGACTTCCTAAAGCCTTTCCAAGAAGTGTTCTAGCATACTCTATTCCACCTTCGGTCAAATAATCTTTCGCCTTATTCATCGCCATAAATTCTTGTAATATCTCTTGCTTTTGTTCCGATTTAACTGCCGTAATATTTGCTATTTCATAAGTTATTTTCTGTATCTCAGATTCTGGAAGCTTCTTTATTATACCGGAAGAAGCTTCCGGACCTAGTGTTATAAATAATATAGCAGCTTTCTGCACTCCTGTTAGCTTCTGAGCTTCTTTAGCCAAATTTTATCACCTCTCATCCTCTGCAAGCCATGATTTGATAATATCTGCAACTTGGTCCGGTTTTTCCTTTGCATAATTCTTAATTTCATTTTCTACGTGAGTTCTTTCATTTTCTTCATCAAGTTCTATAGGTTTAAACTTAGTATGCTGTTTTGCAGTCTCATCCATATCATCACCTATAAGCACATCAATTCCTTTGGATTTCAACTCACTTTGCATTAATTCTTCTTCCTCCGAATTCTTCTTTCTTCTCCATAATATAAATGCTATTATAGCCCCAAGAAGAATTGCAGCTCCAATGCCTATCATTGTATACATTTTAGTCTTTTGAGATTGTACCTCCGCCTTATTCATTGCATCTAAATCTTTCTTAACGTCATCCTTTATTGAAGTATCAAAAGGTATACCTTCAACACTTATAGTATCTCCTCTTTTATCATCATACCCTATAGCTGACACTGCAAGATTTCTTATAGAAGTTTTAGTTACATCATCCACATTACCATCTAAAGCCACCGATGCAGTTAATCTTTTTACAGCTCCTGGTGCTTTAATAGTTGTTTGCTCTACTTTAGAAACGTCATAGTTTTTAGTGGTTTCTTCGTGTGTTGATGTTCCGTTGTTAGTAGTATTTGTTGCAGTTGTATTGGACATATTATTATCAACAGGACTGCTCGTAGCTTGACTTCCTGGCACTGTAGAACTATCCTTTATCCCATGTTCACTAACCACAACACTTTTAGGGTCATAAGTTACCGAATCTTGTTTTACTGCATCAAAATCTAAATCTGCATTTACATTTACTTTAACTTTACCTTTTCCATAAATTGCTTCTAACATATTTAAAAGTCTTTTTTCTACATCTTTTTCATACTGCGATTTTAATTGTTGTTGTTTGTCTGCTGGTGTTGTAGCGTCTGTTATATCCTTTTTATTAGCATTGTATAAGTCCCTCGATAATAATGTCATCTTATCGTCAATAACCTGTACATTTTCCTTTGGTATATTTTTCACTGCCCCTGTTACTAATGCTATTATTGCTTTTACCTGATCATCATTTAGTTTTTGTCCTGGTTTTACCTTAAGAGTTACAGAAGCACTACCTGGCTCTGTATCTTTTACGAATGCGGTATCATCAGGCATTACAAGATGAACTCTCGCATTGTCTACCTCAGGAAAGCTCTTTATTGTTCTTTCTAATTCCCCTTGAAGCGCTCTTTGGTAATTAATCTTCATTTCAGCATCTGTCGATCCAAATTGACTTTTATCTAAAAGTTCAAATCCTTGACTACCATTCGTCATTGGTACTTCAGCAAGCATTTGCATTCTCAGTTTATCTACCTGTCCCTTAGGAACCAGTATAGAGTTGCCTTCTACCTTTGCCACTATTTTTTGATCTTGAAGTTTTTTATAGACCGCGGCTGAATCAGCTGGGTCCATATTAGAAAAAAGCACATCATATTTTGTTGAACCTAAAGATACCCCCAAAAACACTAAAGATGCTATAATTCCTGCAAAAATTACACCAAAAGCTATCTTCTTCGTTTTACTTAAACTGTTCCATTTACCAAATAAATTCTTAACCCCTTCTGATAGCTTACCCATCTAATTTAGCACTCCTTACTATATCTGCGTTCTATTTAATTCCTGATATGCCTCTACAAACCTATTTCTAATTTGAACTGCAAGTTCTAATGATATTTTGGCTTCTTCTGAATCAAGCATGACCTTGTGAATGTCATTCTCTTCTCCTTTGATAAACTTTTCTGTTGTATCTTCCGCTTTAAGCTGCTTATCATTAGTCTCATCTAGCTTTCCTTTTAAAAAGTCGCCGAATCCTATTGATCCTTTTTCTTTTTCTACCTTATTTTCCTTCCCAGCTATTTTCTCGAAAACTCTACTATCTGGTACAAATTGATTCACCTTCATATATTATTTCCCCCTATCTTCCTATTTCTAATGCTTTTTGAAACATAGCTTTTTCCGAATTTATTGCATTGATATTTGCTTCATATGCTCTTGTAGCTACCATCATATCTGCCATTTCATTTAATACATTTACATTTGGCATGTTGACATATCCATCGGCATCAGCATCTGGATTTGAGGGATCATATACTCTTCTAAGAGGTGAGTTATCATCTTCAATAGCTACTGCTTTTACCCCCATCGGCTTGTCTTCAAATTTCCCTGTCTCTTTATTTAATTCCTTATTTAAATTCTCTTGAAATACAGCGATTTTTCTTTTATAAGGTTGTCCGTTAGCACCCTTAGTAGTATTAACATTTGCTATATTTGAAGCTATTGTATCCATCCTAAGCCTTTCAGCAGAAAGTCCACTAGCACTAATTCTTAGCGTATTAAAAGTCTTAATCATAGAGCCTTATCTCCTTTCAAAAATTATCTTCCGTTAATTACAACTCTCTCCATTGCTATTCTATTATTAACCTGGCTTATTAGTGCATTATACATCAATGTATTTGCAGCTTGATTTACGGTTTCATTATCTATATCTACATTGTTACCATCTTCTCTCATATCTGAAGATTTATCTGTTTCCATCTTTATTTCCCCAGGCTTGTTCACGTCTTGTATATGCTTATCATCTGTCTCTTTCATTTCTAGATTATTCTGGTTTTCCTTTAGAGTTTCTTCGAAAGTGACATATTGTCTTTTATATCCCTTAGTATTTATATTTGCAATATTATTTGCAATGGCCTTACTTCTAAGAGTGCTGGCATCCAACCCCTTTTTTAACAAATCATAAACCTGTTGATCTTTCGACATGTTTTTTATATTCAAAATTATCAACCTCCACTACTAATACTGTTTGAATATTTAAATAAATTCTCCTCGTATTTTACATGATTCTGTAATTTGTCCTTAATTATTGCTAAATTTTTATTCTCCAAAAATATTTTATCATAAAACAACACAGTTGTGTCATTTTTATATAAAGTTGTTACTAAAATATTAAATTTCATTATAATCTAAATTAAAATAACAAATGAATACCTAGAATCACTTGTAAATATTTGTAAATACAGCACTAAAATTAATAATCTCATTTTATCCCTATTATTATACAATACAGAGGTATAATTTGCTACTTTTTTAGGTATAATTTGCTAGTATTGTTAAATAGATTTTTTATTTTAATTAAACAAACAAATACTTAAATCATATTGCTATATTTAAACTTTATACTACTCTATAATCTAAGATACCATCTATATAAAGTAATTGTAAATAAGAAAGTGCTACCACTTTTATATACTTTTTAGCACAGGATATGCTAAAGCCTTGTATTTCAAAGTCTCTATTTTTTTTATCATATACTAGGGAATTTTAGGGATTAATTTATTTTTGTGGTATATGCTAAAATTCAATATAAACTCATAAGCAACTAAGTCATAGAAAGTTGCAATTTCATAGCTCTTATATATTTTGTAGAAATAAAAACAGTAGTGACTTTTTAGCTTTCCTAAATAGTTACTACTGTTCCTTATTCCCCTATATGCATAAGATTATTATATTGTCGCTAATACTTTAAGTATTAGCGGCTTTTCACATTCTCAAGTATTCTTAAAACATCCTGTGGAAACTTATTTGTTTGTACCATCATTGCATTTCCAGCTTCTGCAAGCAAGTTGCTTTTTGTGAGCTCCATCATTTCCTGAGCTATATCAGCATCCCTCAAATTGCTATCTGCTCCTTGTATTTTATCTGAGATTTCATTTAGGTCTTGAAAACTACTTTCAAATCTATTTTCTAAAGCTCCATATTTACTTCTTATTGAGCCTATTTTGTCTATTGCATTATCTACAATTTGTAATGCTGTATCTATCGGTTTATTTACTATATCTATCGATTTTAAATTATTTGTATCATTCTCATCTTTTTTTCCTAACTCATCTACTGCTAAATTACTCAATGGAATATCAATGTTCTCTCCAGCATTTGCACCTATTGGCATTCCTAATTTCTTATTTTCTGCTAACAGTTTTACTCCATTAAATTCAGTATTTTTAGCTATACTATCAATTCCACCTACCATTTGATTTATTTCATTCTGAATGGTTTGTTTGTCCTCAGGATTATTAATTCCACTACCAGCCTGCACTGTAAGTTCCCTTATCCTTTGAAGCATTGATGTAATTCCATCTAACCCACCTTCTGCTGATTGAAGCATACTTACTCCATCCTGTGCATTTCTTCCCGCCATTTGAAGCCCTCTTATCTGCATTCTCATTCTTTCACTTTGAGCTATAACGCTAGGATCATCCTTTGCATTATTTATTTTATATCCAGTAGATATTTTTTCTAGAGCAGAACTTTGCTTATCAAGTGCTTTTGAATAGCTCCTATATACATTTAATGAGGCTATGTTGTGACTTAATCTCATAAATACTCACTCCGTATCTTTATTTATATTAACCTGTAAAAATAAAATCTTAGTATCCTTCAAATATCTTACTTCCCATTATCTATATTAGAATCATATCTCTATAAAAATTCGAAATTCCAACTAGACTTCAGATGTTTAAACCTTTTTATTATATTCTAACTATAATTCCTATAATGAAGTTAAGACTTGAGTCAGGTATGGTTTCAACCCAATCTGATTCTTAGTCGGATAAATTAGAACTCCCTATCTGAAGATAACTTGCCTTAAACCTATTATCGATAAGGCATTTTATATCTTTAGTTTTTTTTACATAAGTATACTAAGTAGATTTAATTAAAAAAAGTTATAAGCTAGACTCAAATGTCTAACTTATAACTTTAATTTTAGTTTATAGTAACATTTACTTTATCGTTTGATTTGCTGATATCTAGAGTTCCTGATCCAACTAAAGTTGAACCGTCTCCTTCATAGAAGTATATTTTAGTGCCATTTCCGCTTAGTATAAAAACTCCTGTTTCATTTAAGTTATAGAGTTTATCCGTTCCTTCTATTTTAAACTTTTTAATATCCGTATTAGATGCAGACACTAGCGTTATTCTCTTAAAGGCAGATAGTGCCTGAACTGCTGGAACCTCAACTTTTACGATAGCATCTTTAAGACTTCCACTTGTAACAGTAAAATCCATTAAAGTTGATCTTTTTAAATTCTCTCCTTTTTTAGACTTCGCAGTAGATTTATCAATTTTTATTTCATAAGTATGTCCTATTGTATAACCCTGTGAAGGCGCGCTGATAACTATAGAATTTTCACTTTTACCTTGCATAATAGTCACGCCCATAACTATATTTAGATTTTTATCCCTAACCTTTATACTATTTTTTATTGAACTAAAATCAGCCGGTGACTTAAAGTCTATAGTCCAAGTTTTATTAACATTATTAGTTATCTTAGTTTCTATCCTTTTATCAGCTTCATCTGCTAAAGCTGTAGTAAAAGAAAAAGAAAAACTAATTAGAAATATTATAAATGTTAATAATGCTTTTTTTCTTAAATTTTTCAAAAGTATTCCTCCTAACTAAACTCTAATATAGTTTCAAACTCTAAATTAAACTTTCGTTTATTCCTATAATCTATTAGTTATTTTACTTGTAATTGGATAGTTCCAGCTAGATTAATCCCTGCTTTGTCATCTACATAGGTAACACTTATATAGGTAGTCCCCTGAATTAATCCATTTAAATATGCTTGACTTAAGATAATTGTACTTCCACTTATAGAGTAATCTCTATCTTTTACTAAAGTACTAGTTCCCTTCTTAAGTTGAAGATTACTTAACACATCATTATTTGGTGTAACTTCTTTATTATTTTTATCAAGCTGATGAATCTGGAATGTTAAATCATTTAAGCTACCCTTTGTAAATTCAGATGTTCCAGCAAACTCAAAACGTGCCGCTGAGAGTACAGGTATAACTAACTTTCCTGTTAAGTAGCTTCCCGAACCACTGGAACCACTTATTTGTCCTGTTATAGTAAGCTCGTTATTATCACTATGTAGTTCATTCAGGAATATAGTTTCTAATTCCAAAGCCTTTCCGCCATCTAATAACTTGTATCTTTGTGAAGAATCATTACTGATTTCAGTTCCTTCATAATTAATGGTAATATCGTCTGTGAATACAACAGCATTTCCTGAAGTATCCTTTGCATTAAGAAGTACTTTTACAGGTAGCAGTGGAGCATGTCCAGCTATAAATGGCGTAAAGCCGTCAACAGTAGGGGTTAAATTAGCCTGACTTTCAACTACACTTAAAGTAAATCCATCAGATAGCCCTATGCTGCTATTTGTAACTTTTACAGTATAATCACCTGCATTTAAACGTCCTAGATAATCACTATTTAGAATAACCATAGGATTGCTATTTTCAACATTCTTAATGGTATAATTAGTAATAGGTTCTCCATTTACTGATACGATTACATCTTGCAGCTTAGTCACTGAATTTCCATTTATATCTGTTGGAATTTTATTTACAGTTCCAGTTATTCCAATATTGATACCTTCATTGTTGCCGTTATCAGGGGCATACCCTTTCGTAAATTTAGTCTGACTTGGAACTAATTTAAAGTCAGCTGCAGAATTTACTACTACTGTGAATTTTGTATCAATGCTAACTCCAGCCTTATCTATTAATGTCAAAACAAACTCATTATTACCAACTGGCAAAGTAGCTAAATAACCTTTATTCAATATTATTACGTTGTTTACAGTATCAACAGTATAATCTGAAATTGCCAGTCCATTCTTAGTTATAGTGATACCATAGTTATCACCAATATTCCCAATAGGTAATCCACTTGCAGCTTTACCAGTAATTCTGACATTAACAGTTGAGATAGGGTTTTTCGCACTAAACTTATCACCTGCTACAGTAGCTTGTATACCTGAAACAGACATTTCAGAATTTAATAATACTTTTCCTGCTTCGCTGGAGTATTTGTTACCATCATTATCTTCTCCTACTAGGTAAATATCGTACCATCCTGTATTAAGAGCAATTCCTAAACTATCAGTTTTAATATTTTCCGTTCCTGTGTAAGTATCTTCACTAGCTGACCAGTAGTTTGTATTAGCTAAATCATATTTTATTGAAGGAAGTGAGTTTAAATCAAAAGCTCTACCTTTTTGTAAAACATATATACTCCTTTTAGTAATGTCAACTGGTAATGAACCACATGTAACACTTAAATCTCTTCCATCTGAACCATTATATCTACTATCATTATCAGTTGCAGAGATAATTCTTGGTGCATATACACTTGCCTTTACTGAAACCTTTGCTCCACTTTCTGTTTTTCCTTTTTCTTTTCTTGTTATTCCTAAATCGGCATCTTTTATACTATTAAGGTTTGTGTAATCAATCAGTGTACTTACATCAACATTACTGATCACTACTAGACCATCCTGCTGAGCTATACCTTGTCCTAATAGAGCTTCTGTAGCTGTACCACTGTATAGTTTTATAGCGTCCCCTGATTTTACACTATATTGTTTTCCTGAAGCTGGCTGCTCTTTTATAGTAATTGTATCTCTATTCCCTGGGTTATTTATCAAGGTAACTGTATAGGTGCTATCAGTATTAGAATTTAGCTCACCAGAAGCAGCCGATTGAGTATACTTTATAGGATACCCTCCAAGAAGAACTCCGTTATAAACAATTGAGTCATTGTTGTAAACAGGTCTATTCATATCCCAATAAATAGGAATGTTGGAACCTGTAGTGTTATCTGCATAAGTTACTGTATCTATTTTTTGTGGTGGTAATCCTGTACCTGATAAATTACCTGTATATTGAATAATCTTCTTTGCGTTCTCTTTTTGTGGTTGAGTAACTGCATATGTAGCTTTACCAAACTTATCTACAGTTATATCTAATCTACTTAGCTTACCAGCTTGACTATAATATAACGTATTAGAATTTACTATATATATGTTATCTACTGTTGATGAAACAACAAGCTCAGCATTTCCACCAGATTTATTTACTCTGTACAACTTACCACCATCAACTAGACTTTTATAATAAATATAATCTCCTATTACATTTATGTTAGCAGCTTTATCTACTTTTGAAGTACGAGTACTGCTATTATAAAGGTTAATTGAAATCTTAGTATTTCCGTTATACACATATCCGTCCGTAGTACAGTATATTAAATCACTATCACTAGTACCTGTTATTTCTTCTACGCTACTTTGCGAAACTTTAGTTGTCTTACCATCCGAGGAAGTATACTTGTATAATGTATTTAAATCATTCATATTAGTATAATATATGTCATCCCCCATAACATTTAAAGTTTTTGCTTTTAATGCTCCTCCGTTTACAGGCGCTATATTTCCTAATGTATCTAATCCGTAAATTAAATTATCTAAAGTATTTATAAAGTATATAATATTATTAGTTCCATTTGACGGTGCGATATAGCTTACAACATAATCCGTTCCATCTAAAGATTTTACTTTCTCTCTGGATGTAATATCATTGCTCTTCATTCTATATAATTTACTACCATCTGATAAATTACTGTAGTATATCCATGTGTCAGTACCAATCTTTTTTATACATAAATACTTAGCACTATCTTCACTTATTTCGATATTTGTAGCTCCTGTTAAATCTCTTTTATAAAGTTTTCCTCTGTCTGAACTATTAATATAGTATATATATTGACCATCATAAGCTACTTCACCTGTATTCTGTATATTTCCTGATGGATTATCACTTGGATCCACCGGCGCCGCAGCATCTTGAACTTTATTAAGTGTACATGTTAAGGCAACTGTTTGCCCTGTTTTCACATTGGATAAATCTAACTGACCTTCTGCAATTTCATCGCCACTTGTATTTAATCCATAAACTGTAATTTTTTTAGAGTTTGTAATATAATATATAGATTGATCTGCAGCACCTTTTTCAAAAGGAGTTAGTCCATCAATTTTAATCTTTGCTAGACTAGTATCTATCTGGTTCGCCGAAATATCTGAGTCATAGAACTCTTTATCATACTTTAGAGTTACCACATAACTATTTTGAATAAAACTATTTAATGTTACATTAAATTTTAAAACTGGCTTCTCGTTGAATGAAAGTTCACCATTTCTTAGAGAATACTGTACCCCTTCACCAGGATAACTAGCTGAATTATAAGTAATATATGATTTTCCTCCTGACGTAGTAAGCGGTAAATCCTTTTCTTGAATTTTAGTACCAGTAAATATATCACTGATGCTTTGATCACTACCAACAAAATAAATTCCAAGATTACTACTAGAACTTAATGCTCCGTTTATTTTGTTTAAAAAGCTCGTATCAAATAAACAGTTTACATCATAGGCATTACTATTAATAATAACTGTATTTGCCGGCAATTTGGCATGAACTATAGAAGCTTTTCCAGCCACAAATACCAATGTAGCTAATATAAGCATTTTTGTTTTCTTCATTTCTTCTTCCTCCTTAGAAAAATATTTTCTGCAACGTAATTCCTTATTAATATTTTTATCTCCTAATATGTAAAAGAATTCTACTATGTTAAGTTTATACCAAATATGTATAAATTTCAACCTATGGCCTATTATAGGAATATGAAAATAAAAAAGCCAGAAAAGATTTTCTCTTCTCTGACTTTTTATATAATATACTTTTATCCGATGACTACCCGCTCAAAAACTCCATCTGATGCCAAGGGCTCTATTTATTTTATAATTTGCAATGTCATATTATTTGATGATTTATCTACACTTAATGCAGCTTCCCCTAATTTAGTTCCGTTTCCATCATAAAAATACACTGTAGTCACATTTCCAGCTACACCTACAACCATTGGAGAACCAATATTAAACATATTAGGATTTTCATCTATTCTATATTTTGTTGCATTTGGTAATGTAGTTGAATTTATAGTTATCTGTTTTAATACTGGAAGAGCTGCAGCCACAGATACACTAGCTGAAGCAGTATAACTAGAACTGCTGCTTTCTGTAATCTTGAAATTCATTAAAATACTCTTCTTCAGTTTCCCTTTATTCTTCGACTTAGCTATACTATTATCAATTTTTATTTCATAAGTATGTGATTTTGTATAACCATTTGGGGGAGGGACAATTTTTACAGAGGAGTATTCATTTCCCTCAGTAACATTTACATTAACTATACTACCATTTGTTTTATCCTTAACCTGTATACTATTTTTAATTGCGTCAATGTCAACATCGGAATTAAATTTTATCGTCCATACCTTATTTATATTGCTAGTGCTTTTATCGCTTATTTGGTTCACATCCGTATCGCTAGCAAATACCATGGTTGATACCAAAAGTATACATAATCCTAGTACAGCAACTATTGCCTTACTTTTTTTCCTTATGCTGTTCACTATGTTTTCCTCCTTTAGAAACAAAGGTTAAAGAATTTTAACCTTTGTTTTATTTTTAAAAATAAGTTTAACCTTATGGAGTTGGTCCTATATCCTGTATTACTGAAGGTGGAACAGTAGCTGTACCCTTCACTCTTATATGAACATATTGATTTGTTGTAGCAGATATATTATCTAACTCGCCAGCTAATGATGCTGACGCAGATTTTACATTACTGCTCCACTCTGTTGAATCTTGACTTAGTGTACTAGAGCTATTTACTACATATTCATAAGTTACACCAAAAGTTAATCCAGTTATCTTTATAGTACCAGTATTGGTTCCTGGCTCTAAAGTTCCAGCTGGTGCTGCCTTTCTAACTACTAGTGATTTTCCAGCTGGATGGAATTGACTAGGCTTTGTTTCTGGATCGGTAATACCTTTCCACTCATAGGAAGTTACAATTGAATAGATACCTGAGTTAGAAGGCTTATTTATATCAAGAGATATAATATCTCCCTTAACGCCACTTATTCCTGTTATATCTATAATTCCATTTACTATATTTGCTGAGCCAATTCCACTATATATTACGTCAGTTAAAGGATAATTTACCGCTATTTTTACTTCACCATTAGCAAAATTATCTCCTAATGTATATTTTACATTTATATAACTTCCATCTACAATTGTATCTACAGGATCAATGTCTAGTGCCCCCTGAACAGTATCATCAACTGCATTAATAGCTTGTCTATAACTTGCATTTAATACTTTGATATCACCACTATAGTTGTAAGTTTTTGTTACATAGATATAATCGCTACTGCTAGCTGGAATTATATCACCTTTTGTATACAACTTCCATCCGTTAGTTGCATCAGTGTATTCCGAAACATCAGTCTTGTCTACAATAGATATGCTATCTTTATACTTTAACAGTGCAGTAGGTTGTGAATGTACTACTTTATAATAGTATGCATAGTTAGTATCGCCTTGTGGTAAATCCTTTAATGATAGAGATACTGATTTTCCTGTAACATCCTTAATAGAAGTTGTTGAATATTCATCTACCTCAGGAGCTAAACCAGCATCGTATGTCATCTCAAGCGGCTCACTTTCCTTACCAGTAATACTTGTCCTTGTAATATATATTGTTCCACCAGCCTCATCTAGAGAGTTTAATCCTGATAAAACAAAGTCACAAGTATATTTCTTATAATCCTCAATTGGAGTATTATCTGCTTTTACAGTTTGTGCCTGTAAAAGCACTTTAACACCATTTTTCATTGCATATACTTTTATCAAATCATCCTTTTTAAGTAATGCATTTCCAGAACCTGAGCCTATGTGTATAGTATCATTCACCCCTTGAGCATAGTTAGTTATTACAATACCATTTGTATCGTCTAATGGCTTAGAAATTTCAGTAGTTGCTGTTCCGTTCGCCTCTGTTACATCACTTTCTGCTATACCTGGTGTTGTTACTGTTACATATACTAAAGAGCTATCATTTGGAAGCACCTTATCTCCTGTTAATGTTACAGTAGCTACTCCTGTTGAATCTGCAACTGCAGTTCCAATTCTCTGAGTTTTATTTGAATCTCTATATATTGTTACTGCATCATTAGGATTTAAGCCTTTAACTATTATATAATCATCCTGTGTATTTGCGTGGTTAATTACACTAATGTTATCCACAAGTGGTGCTTTACTCTTATTAATAGATTGGAATGTAATCGCATTACCATATCCAACTATTACACCTTTATAAGTAAGACTGCCATTTTTATTATTCGAACCACTCTTCATATCCCAATCTACAACCAGCTGCTGTTGGCTGTTATCACTCATGATTGCAGTAACCTTGTCTGGCATATAATCCTCAATATTATTCACCTTTCCAATTATAGGAACAGCTGAAGAAACAATCTTATCATAACTAACTACTTTTAAGTCTAATTTTGGTTTAGCTATTGCTTGTGTATAATATTTTACGGTCTTTTTGCCTTTTGAATCAACAGACTCTAAAGGTTTATCTGTAGCCACATAAAGCTTTCCAGCCTTAGTATAGTAAACTAAATCACTACCATTATCATTTACAACATTAATGGAATCAACTGTAGCATCGTCTGCATATTTGCTAGCCTTTATTGTATAGTTATTTAGCCCAGGAGCTAAATACAACTTTTTACTGTCCACATTACTAACATAATAAATATTATCTCCTATTATATTAAAATCAGAAATTTTATCATTAACTGTTGTAGTTGTTCCACTCTTATCTGTAACATCTACTTTAATGTTAATCCATTGCGGAGTTCCCTGGCCAACTTTATCAATTCTATATAGTTTATTTTGGTCTGTACTATAAAAAATATCAGAATCAGTCACTGTAATATAATTAGCATTATCATCACTTATTTTTGATCTATAGTTACCATCTGTATGAATAGAGTATAGTTTATTTTTATCGGAACGATTGCTGTAATATATTACATCTCCTCTTAGATTCAAAAACTGCGCTTCATCATCTGATACCTTAGTAGAGGCAGCGGAAGTTAAGTTAACTGCATCTACAGGTACTTTATATATTTTTCCTTTATCATTTTGATTAGAATAGTAAATGTATCCGCCTCCTACATTTATATAGGATGCTCTATCATCACTTACTTTTCTTCTGACAGTACCATCAGTTTTAACTTTATATATCTTTTGTCCATCGGAGTAATTTGAATAGTATATCCAATCCCCTACTACATTAATATACTTTGCGTTATCTTCTGCTATCTTATAATCTTGTACTCCAACAGTATTTTTTCTATAAAGCTTTCCACTATCAGCCGTATTGCTATAATAAAGCCATCTATCGTCTACTTTGTCGCTGCCAGAAGAATATTGGTCTACATTATTATTTTTTGCAACCAATCCCCCGTTATTTATATTAGAATATAGATTACCATTGTTGTTATAATCTGGTTCCTTATAATCAGTTGGTGTAAAACTAATAGAGGCTAAACCAGTTTTTGATACATCCACATCTCCATAGGCTATGACATTATAATCTGCCGATAGCACAGAAAGTCTTTCAACATTAGCTGCTGCTATTAATGTAATTTGATAATCGGTATTATTAATATTAGTTGTGTCTATCGGCAATATTTTTTTAACAGTATCACTATCTTGAACCTTAAAATATTTCGCACTTGGATAAATGGCACTTACATTCTTTAATTTTATATTAATAGCCTTTAAGGTTCCAACCATAGGAGTAGTTTGAACCTCTGCATACCCAAATGGACTTGACTCAACATAAGTTATTCCATTAAAACTTAGGGTATGTCTTACACTAGCATCATCAATATAGGTAATATTACTATTATTATTGTAACTTTTCTTTATGTTCTCACTTAAAGCACCTTCTCCTATAGGGTTCCCTGTAAAAAGAGATGTTATAGTAGATCCATCAAAGTAATATATATCACCTACAGTACCAGAACTTAATAAGTCATTTAGCTCTTTTACATGTTTAGTTAAATAATTGATGTCATATCCTTTATTTCCAACGTATATAGCTTGCGGATAAAGCTGTGCATGTGCTTTTCCACCAACGCCTAATGCAATAATCGTCGCTATTACAATAGCTCTAGTCTTTTTCATTAGTACTACCTCCATATATACTTTAGTTTATTGCGTTACATTCAAAGTAATCTTAACCTGTTGACTATAATTTTTTATAGTTCCATTTACATAGTAAATTTGTGGATTTCCTAAGTCTGCATAAGGAGGATCCCATTTTAATACCTTTGCATGCTTCACACTTCCGTCGGATGTTATTACTCTTATAGTATCAGGCATCTTATAGGTCTTTCCTATATATTCACTCTTTGTTATAGTTATTCGAGTATCATCTGGATATATTGAATCAATTTTCGGTTTAATGATTACATTAATTTTAACCTTATTAGTAGAACCTGTAAGAGTTCCCATAAGGGTTATAGTTGATATAGAGCATTTCTCTAAATCATCTGACTCAACACCATTTGTATCTACATTAGTAGTTGTCCAAGTCACCGGTAGTGATTTTCCTGTGTCTGGGTCCGTAGCTTTAGTCGGCAACTTATATGGAACTCCTTGTGGTACTTCTATAGGATCTAAAGTAGTAATAATGGTATTTGAGTTGTCATCATAATCAGGATCATTTGGATCTACTCCACCTTCATCCTTAATAATTAGAATTAATTTCGCAACTCCAGTGTAACCACTTACAGTTCCATCGTAGGTATAAACTCCTGGGAAGTTAGGATATGGTTTTTCTTCTCCCCAAACTACACTTACATTCCTTGTAGTATTATCGCCCATATTTGCTACAACTGTACTAGGTAATTCAAATTCAGATCTCGAATTAACAGTTATTTTTATATTGTTTAGGCCTTTAATATTAGAATCGGCCTTTATACTCATGGTGAGCTTAACTTTTTTACTATATTTTTCTACTGTACCATAAAATACATAAGTTCCTGGTTTATTTCCGTCTTGTGTTCCATAGTCCCAATTCACTGGCACATTACTAAAAGTTCCATCTGTCATCTGAGCAACAACAGTAGAAGGTGGTGTATAAATTGCTTTACTACTTGAAGTTGTCACTATATCACTAATCTTATAAGGTAGTGGCTTTACTACAAGTGTAGTAACTACATTAGTGCCAGTTCCATTTATCTTACCATTAAAAGTGTAGATTCCAGGTTTTGTAGTATTTACTTTTGTAAGACTCCAAGTTACAGGAACTTCTTTCTTATTGCCATCACTAGCTGTTACTACCATAGTAGGTCTTGGAGTATATTTTTCATTCTGCCATATTGTGTCAGTTATGTTTTCTGTTTGTGAAACTCCTAATGGTAAAGTCTTTGCAATCTGTTCTGCTTCATAACTTACAGCAGATGGCCCTCCTAAAACCTTAATATTATTTATTATATGAGATTTTAGAAATTTTTCTGTAGACTCCGACATTGGACTATCTACAAATAGAACTGGTGATGAAGTTTGAGGTGCTATTGCGGAAGCTCCTAATGAATCGGGAAAATCCTTAGCAGAAGCAATATATAATGTTCCTGTACTTATTTCATTTTTAAATGCTTCTATAACACTTGTGTTTACTTCATATTTATCGGTACCTTGCCCAACTCTTTTAATATTAGGTAAATCTTTAACGATATTATCACTTATTTTATCTGTTCCACCAACTACATAAATCTGATTGGCCTTTTTGTTTGCCTGCAAATATTTATCTACAGAAGCAGGTGCCGAATCTTTACCTGTTAAAATTATAGGCATTCCTTTAAGTGCAGCTATTGACGCTATTGATATTCCATCATGATAGTCATCACCATTTACCAATACAATCTCATTTGCTTTTCCAAGTTTACCAGCCACTTGCAATGCAGTTTCGTACCTATTCGCTCCTCCAAATCTTGTAACCTTTATACCTCTGGCAGTAAGGGCGTCCTCTATAGTTTGATGAACTACTCCTTTTCCACCAATTATAAAAATATTTTTCACATGTAATCTATTTATTTCTGAAGATGTATAAGGACTTAATGTATCCGCACCGGTAAGTAGAATTGGCGCATTATATTTTCTTGCTAAAGGTGCTGCCGATAAAGAATCCGGAAAATTCTCTCCATTTACCAGTATAGCATATGCTGTATCCTCTTTCCATCCATCCATGCTTACTTTAGCTGCAGTTTCATATCGGTTCATTCCATTATATCTATTTACTATATCAGCTGCATGAACTTTGGTGAATGATGAGGAAAGCATAATTGATACAGCTGAAACTAATATCGCAATCTTTTTACTCTTAAGAACTCGTCCCAATTTAATATTTTCCATTAATATTAAAACTCTCCTTTCTAGGTTTCTCTAGCTAATCTACACTTGATTCAAACAATACATCAATTGCATTAAAGAAATCTTTATATTTATCATAAATATCTATCTTCTCCTTTGCAAAATCCCTATCCTTTTGCACGTTATCAAGTTTATATTCAAGATATTCTAAGCTGTTACTTCCTTCATAGTTTGGACTTTGTAAATTAATCTCTAGCATTTGCTCTTTTATTATTTCTATGTCTTGATTGTATCTATCTACCGCTTTCCTGTAATAGTCATATCTATAATCGGAATACACATAGTTTATTTTATTTATTATCTTTTCTCTTTGTATTGGTTTGGTATTTGATAAAAGCTGTGATTCTAAGTCCTTGATCTTATTGTTCATATCTTCTTTTCTAACTATATCCGCTATCTGATTACTAATATTCTCTAGATCATAGTTTAAGTTTCTTAATTCACTTTGAGAGAATCCTCCTGCAGATATCCTGTAATTAATCCATTCTCTCTCATTATTAAGATTTCTTAGTTCATCATCATAGGCACCACTATCATAAGAATGATAAAGAATTCTATATTTTAATAGATTATAATTGGTATACCCATAAGCTACCTCAAAGTCATTAAGCTGACTTTTTATTTGCTTATTTAGTTCTTCATCAGAAGAATAGATAGAATCTGTATCTAAGTTTAGTAAAGTAAAATCTCTATAATATAGTGAATTGTAATAACCTAGCAAAGCAGTGTAATCTTTTATAGGATTATCCGCTAAATAAAGCGTTTTTAAATTTTTTAAATTTCTTAATACGGATATATCATCTATATCATTATTTCTGGCATTTAAATACCTTAGGCTAGATAAATCTCTTATAGCTTTTATATCACTATCATCTAGCCCGTTATCACTTATATCAAGCTGACTTAGACTTTTTAAGTCTTTGATAAAATCTAGATTTGACACATTTGTATCGCTTATATTCAAAGTCTCCAATTTAGTTAATTCTTCTAAATCGCTCAAACTTGATGCATTTGTCCCCTTTAAATTTAGATTTCTTAGGTTAGTAAGAACTTCTAAATCACTTACACTTCCAAATGTATTTTCGTTATAACTACTATTGCCATTGGAATTGCTTAAGTCTAAGGATTCTAAGGCAGTTAGCTTTTTAAATACATTTTCCGATATTTTATCGTATTCATCATCATTGTCATCTTTATACAATCTTCTAGAATAACCAAAAGTATTTACCTTATCGTTGCTTAAATCTAAATGCTTAAGTTTAGAAAGATTCGAGATAAATGATACATCCTGTATACTGTTATAACTTAAATTTAAATCTTGAAGTTCAGTTAAACGAGTGATTGGGCTTATATCATCTATATTATTGTAGCTTAAATTTAAACTTTTTAGATTAACACAATTTTCAATACCTGATATATCACTTATACCTTGATTAGTTAAATCTAAATCTGTTATTTGTTTTAAATCAGAATAGTATAGTTCTCTATCATGAATTCCTAGTTTATCTCTCATTACCTTTTCAAGATTGCTATCACTAAATTTCACAGTATTATTAGAAGTTGTGTATCCAAATATTTCACTAGCTCTACTAGATGGCATCACCATCTCTCCACCTAGAAAAGTTAAATATTCAGGCGTTACACTACTACCTGCGTTAGGATTTTTGGTTAAAATAAAATCTCTTACCATACTAGAGTTAGAAGGTCCTGATAAAATAATTGGTGATTTAGTTTTAGCAGCTAAAGCAGCACCCGATAATGCATCTGCAAATCCTTCTCCTGAAGCAATGTATATATTGTTTAAGCTAAACAAATCATATTTAGTTGAGTATTGTGTTGCAGAATCATCATCATTATTTATATCATCTACAGATTTTCCTCCCGATTTTTCAATAAATCTCCCTATTATATTTATGTTTCTTGTATATTTATTGTCACCTACAATTCTCTCAACACTCGGAAATTGTTCAACATTTGAACTTCCGCTTCCTATTTGCTCAAATTCTCGAACCACATTATCACTTACAACATCACTATCGCCAGCTACAAATACTTTGTAATTTTTATATTTGCTATCATCCATAGTTCTGTTTAAATTTTTTATATAGTTTTTAACTGAGTCAGGCATTACATTTTTAGGTACTAAGACAACTGGTACTCCCATTGCAGCCGCAGCTGTACCCATAGAAATAGCGTCTGCATAATCTTCTCCCGTAGCAGTAGTTAGAGTATTTACATTCCCGAATTTCTCTGCTATTTTTACAGAAGTTTCATATCTATCTGCACCACCTAATCTTTCCGTCTCTATACTTATAGAATTCAGCTGATGTACAATACTATCATCAATAGATGCTTTTCCACCTATTATAAAAACCTTTCCTACGTTAAGCTGAATCAATTCGTTTAATATAGAAGAATCTATATATGATCTATGAGTTAATAAAATAGGTGCATCATACTTTTTAGCTAAAGGTATAGAGCTTAAAGCATCTGGGTAGTCTTCTCCACAAGCCAAAACTGCATAGTAGGATGTGCTCCACCCCTCTTTAGCTACATTTAAGGATGTTAAGTACCTATCTTGTCCAGAGATTCTCTTTATAGTTGGATATGCAGCATTTACTTTGTGCGATAAACTAAGGCTTAATGAAGCTATTAATATTAATGATAATATATTCTTTTTTCTCTTAATCACTTTCTTACCTCCAAAATTGCTAGTAAGTATAAACAGAATTCTTGGCATCAGATGGAGTTCTAACTCCACCTGATGCTTAGAAGTCGTTATCCAGGGACGTACCCGCCCTTTACTCCCTCTTGGAGAAAAACAGAGAGCCCAAATCTCCGATTTGGTGCGAATCGCTTTCACAGAGTACGAGGGAGTATTAGCGCGGGTAGTCATCGGATAAATTGTAAAAAATATTCTATACTATATAAATATCTTTAAGCCTTATGTGTATCTAGTGTTAACCTATGTTAAAAGTATTCTTTTTTATTATCGTACAAGTTTATGTAATAATTAATATATAAATTATATTAAAAGTTCTGTTTTAAATTATTATAGATACCCAAATTAGAAAGTCGACTTATTCGGAGAGACGTAATACCAATTTGAGGATAGATTTAAATATTTTTTAGTAGTCTTAGCGAAGGATTTATGAAAAACTTAGAATCTTAGATTGTCTGAGCGTCGGCGAGTTATCGAAGATTCTTAGTTTTTCGTAAATCCTGAGCTTTAGACTTCTTAAAAATATTTAACGTACCGAAAATTGGTATTATTTCTCGGAGGATAAGTCTACTTTCGGTGTTGCTTATCTATATTGTAAAATTTAATCTTTTACTTATACATCATGAAACTTTGAAATAACTAGATACATTTTGGCATTATTCATCCTTATTATATAATAAATAGTCGAAAAATAAAAATAAACCTTAAATCTGTTGATAATACAATTTATTCCATTAATTAATCATGTCATCTCTGGCAAAATCAATAATGAAAGTAAAATTTACATAAAATCTTCTAATCAACTTTAAGGTTTATTTTATCTTTTTACTGTACTTTTTATAAGTTTTTAAATTCTAATATAACCCATTAAAAAAATCTGTTTTAACATAAGACTGAAACAAATCTAATGCTTGCTGTTCACTTATTTGTCCATTAACTAACTTACGGTGGAGTATATAAAGGTTAGCATTCATTTCAGGATCTACACTTTTTGTTTCTTTCATCTTTTGGAGTATTTTTTCTTCCAAAGATAATCCACCTAAGCTTGTTTCGTCCTCTAAGAGCTTTACAAGTGTTTCTGCTTCTTTTTTAATACTTTTATCTTTAGTAGTTAATCTTATAGTATGCAATCCGGACTTAATTTTATCTATAATTTCTTTTTTAACAAGTATTTTTTCATCATTTCCCAAATCTAATTACCACCTTTTGTTATTAAATATGCTCATGTTTATTTAAACTCAACACATTACATGCTTTCATTTTATCAGTGGAATTAGTTTTATGTCAATGAAGTATAAAAAATTAACACATGAAAAAGCTACCACTAAACGCTACCTTTATTACGCTTCAAAATCTACTTAAATGAGCAAATTTATTTTAAATTCTTAAAACTAAACTACATTTTCCTTTTTACTATCTAAAAATTTAAAGCTATCTGCTTCTACTTCCGTAACATACTTTTTAACACCTTCTGAATTAGTGTAGCTTCTGGTAGCAATTCTTCCACTTACACCAATGAGTTTTCCTTTGGTTAAATACGGATGAACTTTATCTCCATGATTACTCCAATATGATACAGAAATAAAATCTACTTCTTTTTCTCCATCTTTGCTTGAAAACCTTCTGTCTACTGCCAAAGTTAATTTAACCAATCCTCTTGCGCTACTTTCTGGTTGTATAAGTTCTGAATCTCTTGTAAGTCTTCCTATAAGAACTACTTTATTCAAGTTTTCGCCCTCCTAAACAACATTTTCTATAATTATGTCCAAGTTAGGAAAGTTTAATCACTGTCTACATCCACACTTATCACAAAATTGTGCCCTTTTATCTATCATCTTCCCACAGTTTTTACATTCTTTTTTATCCTTTAGTTTTAAAATCTTCTTCTTTATTTTCTTGACCTCTTTTTCAATTTCTTTTATTTCTTCACAATATTTTAGTATTTCCTTAGCATTATTGATATGAAGGTCTCCATCTTTGTAGTTATTATATACTTTCTCGCCAATCTTTAAGTATATTTCATCTATATTTTTTTTACAGGATGCCATTTCTAAGGATAGTTCTGAGTATTCAATAAGACTTTGCGACTTCTTAGCAGCAGCCTCCGCCCCTTCCCCCAGTGAAATTTTAAAGATCTTCATTTTATCTCCTAGTGACATATGCTTCGCTCCCTAATTTTGTTTATATTTAAATATATTCAAGTTATTAGTGAAGTGTTATACATATTTTATATATCCGAAAAGAAGTAACAAGTTAAATATGCTAATCAATTTCTTCGATTATGTTGAAAGTATTTATGTATATCAGAAAAGCCCTAATAGCTAGGTAAATATACTAAATTCTCATAATAACCGGCATAAATTAGCTAGTTTAATAAATCTAGTGTCTTCATAATAATTGAAAACTTAAAAAATTTGGCATACAATGTTAATATATGATGATTTTATACTTGTTTAGAATACTGTGTCTTGAATGGATATTTAGATTAAGTTTGACGTTAACATAGAAAGGTGGGTATGTGCATTAAGTATTAATTATTATCTTAGTGTATGGATATTATGAAAATAAAAAACTTCCTATATCTTTTTATAGTTATTACACTTTCACTGTTATTAATATCTTGTGATTTTAAACCTAGTGATACTGCAACAAATATCTCCACAACTGAAGTAGAAGGAGCTATGTTAAGTTTTATTAATTCATTAAAAGAAGGAGATTTTAAAGCTGCTTCTGAATACTTAGATAAAAGCAATGATATTTACAATAGTGAGTTAACTTTTAATAGTTCCTTACAAGAAACTATTCTTAAAAAAGAATTTTCTAGAATAGAATGTAAGATACTGTCGATTTCTAATAGTAATAATACCCCAAAATTAGTATTAGAAATTACTTCACCTGATCTTTTGGCTATTTATAATGGAGTTATGTCAAAATCCCTAGAGGGATTGATAGAAAAATACTTAAACAGCAATAATGACGAAAAACATACAGCTAAAAATGAACTAAAAAAAGTAGCAATTGATTCCGTAAATAGTGCATTAAATAAGGATTATTTTCCTAAGGTAACTAAGATTGTAAAGGTTAATTTATCTGAAGTGAATGGAAGGTGGATTATTAAACCTAATGATGATTTTTTATACGTTTTGACAGGGAGAATGCCTCAGCTACTTAAGAGCATAAGGTAAAATGAGCTATTTACATGAATTAACTTTTAGATTAATAAAATATAACTACATTTGCTAAGACCTCCACCTAGAACTTAATAGGTGGAGATCAATTTTTTTGCAACATATTAACTGGTTATTAATGAAATTTCAGCTTACTTTTTATAACAAACTATACTACATTTCTGTTAGGTAAAATTTCAGTCCAGTATCCATCTGGGTCAGCTATAAAGTAGAGTCCCATTCCCTTATTTTCATAACAGATGCATCCCATTTTCTTATGGTGCTCATAAGCACCATCAAAATCATCTGTATGTACAGCCATATGTATTTCATTATCTCCTAAGTTATAAGGCTCTTTTCTATCACAAAGCCATGTTAGTTCTAATTGATACTCTTTAACTCCATCTCCCATAAATACAAGTGTAAAACTCTTATCCTCTGGTTGATATCTTCTTATTTCTTGAAAACCTAGTGCTTCCTTATAAAAGGCTACGCTCTTTTCAAGGTCAAATACATTTATATTATTGTGTCCAAAAGTAAATTTCATTGTTTGTTTCCCCTTTCATCCATTTTCTTTTTATTATATACTAAGGCATCTCAAGAAAATTAACAAGTAAAAGATGCGACGTTTATTTTATATTAGACAAGGTCACCTGTCAATGCATTAAACTAGAATACTTGCTAGTTATTCCTTTAAAGAAGCCTTAAACTCAATATTTTAAAACTCACTACTTTACAACAATCTACTGGATGAATAATGTAAAGTTCATCAATACATAGTTCTTAAACTACCTTGCTTTGGAAATAAAATGCTAAACAACTATTGTAAACTTATCGACATTATACCATAATAATATATAAACAGATAAATTCCCAATAAAAAATAGAGGTGACTAATTATGGGTAAATCAAAAATAAAAATACACTACATATATCACAGTGGCTTTGCTGTAGAAACCCTAAATTACTTTTTAATATTTGATTATTACATAAATCCTAAGAAAGATGATGGCTTAACCACCTGTAAGCGGTTTGAATTAGAAGAATTTATCAAAAACAAAAACAATATTCTAGTTTTTTCTTCTCATAGTCACGGAGATCATTTTAACCCTGAAATACTTGAATGGCAGTCTATTAATCCAAATATAAAATATATCTTAAGCAGTGATATTTCCATTCAAAACTGGAAGGAAAACTATTATAAGCTTTCACAATACGAAGAGTTAGTTTTGGCAGATAAAGCTACTGCCCTAGAGAAAATCTATATAAAAGCCTATGGTTCAACCGACCTCGGAATCTCATTTTTAGTGAATGTAGATGGAGTAAGTCTTTTCCACGCTGGCGATCTAAACTGGTGGCATTGGAAGGATGATCCTAATGAAGAACAAAACTTAATGGAGAAAAACTTTAAAGAAGAGGTATCTAAAATAAAAGGAGAGAAAATAGATGTATCTTTCTTTCCTGTAGACCCAAGGCTAGAAGAATATTACAGTTTAGGTGCAGAATATTTTATTAATGCACTAACCCCTCAAATATTAGTCCCTATGCATTTTGGAGATAATACTTATATTTCTAGAGATTTCGCTGAAAAGTTAAAGAATTCTTCAACTAAGACTGTCGTGATAAATTATTCAGGAGAAGAGCTACTATTATAGACTTATGTTAAGGGTTAGGGGAGGCAATTAACTCCCCTAACTCAAATTTTGTATTTAATACTTCAACTTATATTATTTGAGTTATTACTAAATTTGTGCTTTTTACTAAATCTATTTCGTATGGAGCTACATTTTGTTTCGTAATAGAATCATGTATAATTCTTATCATAGGTCTATCTGGGAAGTTTTCATTTTGTTTTACTACATATCCCTCTATTCCATTTGAAAGTTTAACACAGCAACCTAATGGATATACATAAAAGGCCTTTCTAAAGTTTTGAACTACTTCGGCATCAAACATTGTGCTGCTTCCGCCTAGTATTAACTCATATGCATCATTAGGGCTAAAAGCTTTTTTGTAATCTTTAATATTTGTTACACCATCATAAACATTGCTAACAGAAATTATACGAGCATATTTATTTATTCCCTTACCTTCTAAACCATAAGGATATCCTTTTCCATCTACTCTTTCATGATGCTGTTGAACCGCCTTAATTACATTTTCTGGTATTCTGACATTTTTCTTAAGTATCATTGCACCTAAATATGGATGTTCCTTATATTGCTTTAAATCTTCACCTTGAAGCTGATTCTTTGGTTTTTCAATCAAATGTCTTGGTAATGCATTTTTTCCTATGTCATGAAGGATTGCAGCTAATCCTAATTCCTTTATTGAAGAACTGTCAAATCTCATAGCATGACCAATAATAGCGGACATAACACAAACATCTATACTGTGTACATATGTGCTGTTACTGTGTGTTTGAATATCATATAAACTTTTGTTTACATCTGGATTTTCAGCAACATAGCTTACTAAATCTTCTATAATCTTTATATAATCATTCATAGCTCTTTTATCTGAAACTACTGAAGTATTCTTAACTATTTTTGACATACTTTCTAACGTAGTCTGCTTCAATCTACTAATAGTTTCATCTTCTACTTCTACATCTTCTAGCCTTTCATCCTCTACATATACATAAAACACTCCCATATCTTTCATTTTATTGATATAGCCTAAAGTTAGTTGCGTTCCAGCTTTTAGGAGTATTCTACCATCATTTGTGAATATATTTTTACCTAGTACTTCATTTCCCTTTAACCTATTTATTAGTTCAAGTTTCATAATTCACCTCTAAAATTTTAATTTTATATGAATATAATATACCATATACTGATTAATTTCAATTTAGTTATATTTTTTTTAAAATTTATAACTGCTATTTAGAAAATATTGTACCAATCGACAAATCACTACATTAAAACCTTACCTTACCTTACCATATGGTTATGTAAATGAGATTAATATCTGCTTTGTATAAAATATTGTCCTAATTAACTTTATTTAGCCATTACAGTTATAATTTCTTTCAATTTTCAGTTATGATACTATTATATTGAAGGGAACCTAAAATTAGGTTCCCTGAATATTTCACTATATAAACAGAGTTCTTGGCATCAGATGGAGTTTTAACTCCACCTGATGCTTAGAAATCGTTATCCAGGGACGTAGCCGCTCTTTACTCCCTCTTGGAGCAGAGGGAGTATTAGAGCGGGTAGTCATCGGATAAAAAGTTAACAGCATATTTCAATCTCGTTCAGTAGTTAACTAATTCCAGAACCAGTTATCTTAATAATTGTAGAACTCCTTGTGGTTGCTGATTAGCTTGAGCAAGCATAGCTTGAGCTGCCTGTGCTAAGATATTATTTTTACTGAAGTTCATCATTTCCTTAGCCATGTCAACATCTCTAATTCTTGATTCAGATGATGTTAAGTTTTCTGATGATGTTCCAAGATTAGCTATGGTATGCTCTAATCTATTTTGAAATGCACCAAGTTTCGCTCTTTCATCTGATACTGTTTCTATAGCATTATTTATAACGGTTATTGCAGTTTCAGCCCCTGTTTGGCTGGAAACATTAATAGTATCAAGTCTTAAGGATTTAGTAGACATTTCATTAATATCTATATTCATTGTTTGCCCCTGATTTGCACCAATATGGGATACTAACGAACTATCACTCACAGCATCCTGCGCTTCTTGGGTTACATTAAAACCACCAAAAACCTTATTAAAGCCAGCAACAGTTGCAGTATCTGTAGCAGATTTCTGTGCTGTAAACTTTAAGTTTGAGATATCTTTTGTTGATCCTTCTGTACCTTGAATGCTTACTTTACCATTTGTAACATCTAATGAAACTGTTGCTCCCTTGAAGGCATCTAGATTCCTTAGTGAATTTTCAAGATCTGCTAAGGTACTACTATCACCTACAGTTAACGTTGTTTCGAAAGTAGTTCCATCTTGAGTACCAGTAATCTTTATTATATTTCCTGACTGAAGCCCTAAATTATTTCCATCTGCATCTGCAAGGTCACTTAGTAATGTGGAATTCGATATTATATTATCAACTGCATCTACACCTGATGATTCTACATTTACTCCTGCAGCACTTACATTAGCAGTTACTGGATTAGCATCACTTACAAACAATGCATCTTTGCCAGCACCATCAGCGATTGAGAATGCAGTTCCTCTAGCGTTACTTGTTATCAATAGTGTGTCTACACCTGAAGCAGTGGTTGAAGTGTTAACAGTAATTGCTCCAGTTCCAAAAGCAGTATCAAGCCTACTCTGAAGTGCCTTAATAACAGCATCTCTTGAACTTTCTGTAGTTGTTAATGCACTGTTTGTGTTAATACCATCTGCTCCTGCCAAATCAATTGCTGCAGTTTTATTGCCAAGTGTTACACTTAGTTTTGTTGCTCCAGCTGCTGTTAAATCTACGCCTGCTGCTAGATTAACTGATCCTGTCAATTGACCTGCATAGCCAGTGTAACCTAACACACCTAAAGCACTTTCGTTAGCAGAGGTTGGATTAGTAATTTTAACTGAAGATGAGCTTCCAGTTGAATTAGAAACAAATTCTATCTTGCCACTTCCGTCATCGGATAGTTTAGCTGTAACTTTTCCAACTAAATTATTATTAGAATTAATTTGATTATTAACTTCAGTAACAAGCGCATCTCTTGTAGAGTAATTTCCAGCTGATAAAACTATAGTCTGATTATCTCCTCCATCTACTGAAATATTGAACTCATCATTAGCTCCTGATGATATAAATGTCCCAGCATTAGTTCCGTTAACAGTATTTGTACCCTTTGTATTCACATTTGCTGCATGGGCGTCGTCTGAAGCTGTTAAGCTAGTCCCAAATAAATTTGCGGAACCATCATTTGCAGCAGTAGTTGCAGCTGCAACTTTAAATTGACCAGTACCAATATTAGATGTCAGCTTAAGATGTCCATTTCCATCATCTCCAACTTTTACAGCTCCTTCTCCTACTCTCTTATCTAATGCTGTTTGTAGTGCTGTTTTTAACTCGGTAAAACTATAGGTGTTAGTAGCTGTGAGCCCGCCGTCTGCAATAAGAGATATATCTGCAAAGGTACCATTTGTAGCATCATCACCTATAACTAAATTAAACATAGAATCTGTTGTTGCAACTGTTATTCCACCTGATAAATCCACATTCCCTGTAACTGTAGTTTGTTTACTATCAAAGCCCATTGCCTCTACAGCACCTTTATTTCCAGTTGCTGTAGTTGGAGCAGATATACTAACATCTAAAGTTGAGCTACTTCCAGTAGTTGCCGTAGTAAACTTTAAATGATTATCAGAAGTTAGTGTAGCTATTGCCTGATTAAATTGGTTAGGCCAATCAGTACCAACTTTGGTTTTTACAGCAGAATTAATTGCATCTACAAATTGCTGTCTAGTATAACCCTCAGTTGTACTAGCCGCTATTGTTACGTCTGAATAATTAACACCATTAATACTAATATCAAAAGTATCATTTATTCCAGTTTGTATTATAGTCCTTTCTGCTAAAGCATCCCCAGCAGTAGAAGAATATCCCTTACCAGTAACTGCTGCTGTCGCACCGCTTAAAGCCATTGTTAATCCGGCTTTTGAAGTCCCTGCTATTGCAGCTGTAGTTGCAGAATCAAATTTTGCAGAGGAGGACACTGTTCCTTGGGCAGATTTAGCAGCACTCAAGCTTCCATTTAATAGTTTTTTAGTATTGAACTCCGTATTTTCAGCAATTCTATTTATTTCAGATTTCAACTGAGAAACTTCTTTTTGCATCTGTGATCTATCAGCATCTGTTGCAGTATCATTAGATGACTGAACAGCTAATTCTCTCATTCTTTGAAGTATTGAGTGGGTTTCGTTTAAAGCACCTTCTGCTGTCTGAATTAATGAAATACCATCCTGAGCATTTCTCCCTGCCTGGTCAAGCCCTCTTATTTGAGCTCTCATTTTTTCAGATATAGCTAGTCCAGCTGCATCGTCACCTGCTCTATTTATTCTAAGACCTGAAGAAAGCTTTTCCATTGACTTTCCTGCAGATTGAGTATTTCCTGTCATATACCTGTGTGCATTCATAGCATTCATATTGTGGTTTATAATCATAAGTTTACCTCCCTGAATTTTTGGCAGTACACTTCCTTGTGAACTGTGATTTAAGCAGCAATAGTTTTGATTTTGCTGCTATGTAGAGGTAACTTAAAACTTTCTGCCTCAAGGTTGCCTTTTATAATTTGTTGAAAGTTTTGTTTGAGAGATTAGATTTGTAAAGGATTCTTTGTATTTAGAAAGGCTATTATTTGATGAAAAAAGTAATTTGAAAAAGAGATGTTGAAAAGGAAATGATGAAAAAATGAGATTAGATTGATGTAATGTTGTATGCAATCATATCCTTGTGATATACTAATTTTCAAGGAGTGATTATTTTGGAGCTTCATGAAAAATTAGGAATTAAAAGAGATTTATTGATACAAATTGAAAATATAATTTCAAAATGTACTAATGTAGAAAAGGCATTTGTTTTTGGCTCAAGGGCTCGAGGGGACTATAAAGAAACATCTGATATAGATATAGCTATATCAGGAAATAACATTACCTCTAAAGAACTAAATATCATAGAGGATAATATGAATATGATTAATACTTCGTTAGATTTTGATATTATTTATTTTGAGAAAATATCTAAGAAAGAACTTATAGATAATATAAAACGTGAAGGAGTTGAAATTTATGCTAATAGACAGAGTTAAATATAGATTTAATGATTTTCAAAATGCCCTTAATAGGCTAACAGAAGCTGTTAAGTTAGATGGTAAAAGCGATATAGTTGTAGATGCTGTAATTCAAAGATTTGAGTTTACCTTTGAACTAGGCTGGAAGCTTATGAAGGCTTATTTAGAATTTGAGGGAGTAGAGGATGCACAGACCCCTAGAAGCACCATTAAGTCTGCTTTTAAGTATAACCTTATTGAAAATGGTGATGGGTGGATTGATATGATGATTGACAGAAATAAGACCTCTCATGTTTATGATGAAACTTTAGCTTTAGATATTTATAATAATATAAAATCTCACCATGTGATTTTACTAGAGAAACTTGCAAAAAAATTTCACGAAATTATATAATTATAGACTTAGAATAATTTCATTCTAAGTCTATAATTATAATGTATTACATTTTTCTCCCAGTGCATTATTTAGCAGTTCTTTTCAATCATAAAATAAAGTTTCAACTTCCTTGCCATAGCCATGCTTTTCAAAAAATTCTATAAGAGCAATCTCAAATATTTCCCTCTGAGAAATATTATTTTCTTCACTATACTCCCTAATCATTTGATTTAGTAAGTTAGACATATGAACTGACTTAGTGATAAAAGTTCCTTTAACTCTGTATCTTGGCAACCCTTTTTCTGATGAATTTCCTACTTGTAGAAAGTCAAATAACCTTTCTTTATTTTGTTCTAATGTCTTCAAAAGCGATAAATATCTTTTTAACAAAATCATATCCGCATTTATATTATCATTATTTTCAGAGCTACAAACATCCGATTTTTCACTATCTTGTAAATCATTATTTGTACTTTGCTGTTGCACATAATTAATATTAAAGCCTATATTAGTATCTAATGGGTAATTGGAAAAACTATCTTTGTTAACAACCTCAGTTAACCGATAGTTATTAATTATATCATCCCAAATATAACCCATAGATTTCATGTATATAGCCATTTCTTTATAATCACTAAATTTTGCAATACTAGCAACAGTTTTAAAGTCATACTTTTCTTTAGAAAATAAATGCATGATCTGCTCAGCCTTACCTCTATTTTTATCACTATAGTTTACGTTATCCATTATTTCTTTCTTAACACAATCTTTAAATCCATTGTTACCTGATTGAGAATAATCCTCGCTTTTATCCTCATCTTCTTTAAAGTAACTTTTTAAAAATTTATTCCATTTGTATCCCTGTCTTTTTAAGAAAATGTCCATACTTTTATATGTCGAGTAACCAAGCTCTTTGGCTATTTCATCCCTACTTTTATTTTTTTCTAAACTTTCAATAATAAATCTTATTTTTTCTTCATTTGCTATATGCCTAAAAGATGATACTTCCATATACTTATCATTCCTTTAATATTATTAAACTTATATTTGACAAATCACTAAAATTATTTATCTTTAATGAAACTAAATTTCTCAAAGCAAAATTTAACTTAACCTTTTCATCAGCTCTAATACATAAGTATTACAATAGAAAATCGCTGTAATTTAGCTGTTGTACATCCATCCCCCCAATAGAAAGCTGACTACAACTATATATTATTTACAGCATCCTGTAATTGTGAAAAATCTGTATGCGTGTAAATTTGAGTAGTTTTTAGGTTTGAATGTCCAAGTAACTTTGATATGTTTACTATATTTACATTTTTAGCAACCAACAAACTAGCAAAAGAGTGCCTAAAGGTATGGGGTGTAACCTTTTTACTCCAGCTTAACTCTTTTCTAGTTTTACTTATGGCATGTTCAAGAGTTACTAGAGATAACTTTCCTGTTTTTGAAGTAGCAAAAAAATAATGGGATTCTACTTTCCAATTACTTATATAGTCTAAGAATAGTTCATAAAGTTTATCACAAATAGGTATTATTCTTGACTTTGCACCTTTTCCTAAGTAGATGTGAATTACTCTTTTTTGTAAGTCTACATGTTCTACTTTTAGATTTGTTAGTTCAGATATTCTCATTCCAGTGTAAAACATAGTAAGAACTGCAAGTTTGTATAGATTATTCCCTAATGATTCCCCAAATTTTATTACTTCTTCTTCAGTTAAATACTGAACTTCTCTATGTGGAATTTTTATTTTCTGAAGCTTTGGACCTATATCTTCTGATATGAGGCTTTTTTTATAGACATAACTAAAGAAAGCTTTAAAGCTTATTTGTATTTTATTTCTACTTGTTGCTTGATAGTTTTTCTCTAGTTTAAGCATTAGTAGATATTCTTCTACTTGCAGAAGAGTAAGATCTTCTACATACAGAGGATAATTATACTTTTTTATAAACCATTCATTAAAGCAATTCAGGTCGTACAGGTATCCTTTAATGGTTTT
This sequence comes from Clostridium sp. CS1-1, assembly GCF_056135525.1. NCBI lineage: Bacteria > Bacillati > Bacillota > Clostridia > Eubacteriales > Clostridiaceae > Clostridium > Clostridium sp. CS1-1. The sequence goes on from NZ_CM148680.1 coordinate 3,958,865, forward strand.
AGCGCTGAGTTCTTTGTTTATCAAAAAATTTTTAAAGTCAGGAAGAGAGTTCTTTAGAAGCATTTTATCACTCTCCTTATAGTAAGTTGAAAAACAACTTTCTTAAATTCATTATTAATCTTTAAGTTTTATTTTATCCGATGACTCCCCACTCTAATACCCCCTCGCACGGTGTGAAAGTGACTCACACAAAACCAAAGATTTTGGTTCGCTACTTGCACGCTGTGAAAGTGACTCACATAAAATCAAAGATTTTGGTTCGCTACTTGCACGCTGTGAAAGTGACTCACATAAAATCAAAGATTTTGGTTCGCTACTTTTCTCCAAGAGTGGGTAAAGGGCGGCTATGTCCCTAGATAACGATTTCTGAGTGTCAAAGACACTAGTAACTCTATTTATCTCTGCTTATTATTCTATGCTTAATATTAACTATTTGTTTATGTATTCTTAGTCATAAAGTTTCTCTACTGATTTATTTATTATTAAAAAACAAAGGGCTTATCAACTGAAATCAATTTTATTTTCAGTGATAAACCCTATTTTGTATGTATTTCTAAATTACTCGATATTAATTTTTATTTTATAACAACGTCTTAAAATTACTCTAGTGAAGCTTTAATCTATTTTACAATCTTTAAGGTTGCTATATTTTCCATATTTCTAGCAGTTACAATCTCCACTGCTGCTAGGTCTTTTCTCATTTCTTCAACTTTTTCTGAAAGATGTATAATATCATTACTTAATTTATCATGCTCAGCTTTATTTACAGTTGCCTTATCCTCAAGAATTCTAAGAATTATACCATGCTCTTGTTGCTGAGTTTTTATTAAATCTATATCGCTTTTCATGTTAGTTATATCGCTTTTTATATCTGAAATATCTCTTTTTATTGGATCTAACTTTTTATCAAGTTTTTCATCAAGCATATCGCTAAGTGCTTTTAAAAGTTCGTTATCCATTTTTTCACCACCATTTATAGTTTAGTGTGTAAGCAAATTGTATCATTTACTTCTTCCAAATTCAACCTACAAAATATTACAGACTATCGCTGCTTCTCTAGGAATTAAAACCGAAAAGTTCCTCTATTTCCTTCTCTCCCATATTAGAAAGAAGTACTTCCTCTCCATTATTCTCATTTATAACATTATTGATAATCTCTTTTTTTCTCTGCTGTATCTTATGAATTTTTTCTTCTATAGTTCCCTTAGCTATAAGTCTTATCACTTCAACCGTCTTTTTCTGTCCAATTCTATGTGCTCTATCAGAAGCTTGCTCCTCTACAGCAGGGTTCCACCACGGGTCGAAGTGAATAACCATATCTGCTGAGGTTAAGTTAAGCCCAGTACCACCAGCTTTGAGGGATATTAAGAATATAGGAATTTCACCAGCGTTAAAGTCTTTAACCATTTCTCCTCTAAATTCAGCTTTAGTACTTCCATCTAAGTACATGTACTTTATGCCTTCTTCTTGAAATCTTTCTCCAATATTTTTTAATACCGAAGTAAACTGTGAAAATAAAAGTATTTTGTGGCCTTGACTTATGTTGTTACCCACTATATCCATAAGTGCCTCCATTTTGCCATTGTCCGCACTATAATTCTCTATAAAAGTAGATGGGTCACAGCATATTTGCCTCAACCTTGTAAGGATAGATAGTATCTTTATCTTACTTTTATTTAAACCTTTATCTCTTATTTCCTCATCTACTTCTTCCTTAGCCTGCTCTAGATAAGCTGCGTATACTTTTTTCTGTTCATCAGTCATATCTACTACGATATTATGTTCAATTTTAGGTGGCAATTCTTTTATAACATCCTTTTTAAGTCTTCTTAAAATAAAAGGTTTAATATGCTTATTTAATTCTTCTAAGGCCTTTGTATTTCCATTTTTAACAATGGGCATTTCATATTTTTGAACAAACTTTCTATGATTCAAAAGATATCCTGGCATTATAAAATCAAAAATTGACCAAAGCTCTGTAAGTGAATTCTCAATAGGAGTACCAGTTAATGCAAAATACCCTTTTGCTTTTATACTTTTTACACTTTGAGCATTTAACGAATCAGGGTTTTTGATATTTTGGGCCTCGTCTAAAAAGCAATATTTAAACTTTATATCTTTATACTCTTCTATATCTCTTTTAATAAGTGCATAGGATGTTATTACTATATCCGCTTCTTCTATTTTCTTTCTCTGTTCTTCTCTTACTTCTTTATTACCTGAAACTACTACACAGTTTAGATTAGATTGGAATTTGTTTACTTCATCTTCCCAGTTATAAACTAAGGATGTGGGACATACTACTAAGCATGGTAATTTTATTTCTCCAGCATCACCTTTTGATATGTTATTATTTAAATTCACATTAGAAGTTAACTCTTCATTTAAAGCTTGTTTTGCCGTTCTTTGCTTGTTTATGTTGGTCTCCTTCAGAGTCTTAGCTTGTGATTTACTTTCTGAATCTATAGCAACTTCTAGTGTTGAAGCCAATTCTGAGCTTTGTTTCCTATCTTGTTCAATCTCTGATGCTATAAAAGCTATAGTTTGCAGCGTTTTTCCAAGTCCCATTTCATCAGCTAGTATCCCTCCAAAACCGCAGTTTGATAGAGTTTTAAACCACTTAAAACCAAATTTTTGATATCCTCTCATAATGTTGTCTAAGTTTTCTGGAATAATATAATCCATTTCTCCTATGTCTTTTATGTTATTTACGAGCTCCCTAAACCTTTTGTTTCTTTCCACAAAAGTAATGTTGTTGTCCTTTAAACTTGCATCTATATAAGCAGTATTATACTTAGAAAGCACTACTTTATCCTTTTCAAGGTCTGAAGTCTTTATATTCAAGTAGTCTATCATAGCTCCCATATGCTGAAGTTCGCTTGATTGAAGAGGTATGAATCCTCCACTTTTTAATCTATAATACTTTCTTTTCTGCTTTAATGCATCAAAAATATTCTTTAATTCCTGTTTATCTACTCCCTCAATATTAAAGCTAAATTCTAGGAGATCATCTTCATTAAGTCTTATTTTAGACTTATAACTTTTTGAATTATAGACTCTTATATCTTTAAAGGAATCAGAATAATATACCTCAGCTATTTCTTGCAACTTGTCTATTCCATTAGCAGCAAAGTCTAGAATCCTCTCTTCATCCTCTAAAATAAAATTATTTTTACTTTTTCCAAAATACCAAGCACCTAAGGTAGCTACAATGTTTGCTTCACCTTCAATATCTCTTACCAAAACTTTTTCATTTTGTCTATCCTTATTCTCTTTTAAAGCATTTATTTCTACATCCCCATACCTAAATAATATTGTTGCTGCTACCGTTTCATCTTGTTTATCAAAGTAAATTTGAGCCTTTAAAGGTTCTTCATAAAACTTATCTTTAATACTTTCATCTACCTCTACTTTTTCACTTATCTTTTTTAAAGCAGGAATTACAAAAGAAGCCAGCTCCTCACTTTCACTCTCATGAAAGGTTATTTTCGTCTTTTTTTCTGATAAAAATGTATTATAAAAAGGTGTATATATTTTTACTTGTTCTTCACTTGGTATATATAGATAATTATTATATAGAAAATATTTTCCTGCTTGAGTTAGCGGGTTTGGCTTAACTGACGTTTGTTCTAATATTATTTCATCTTTATTAGTGTTAAGCTTAAATTCCAGTGGAAAGTTATCTCTTAATATCTTTACCTCAGTATAACTATTGTTATCTATAACTAAATTTATACTTCTATCACCTAATAGATTGAAGAACTTATCCACATTTCCTTCCGTAAGATATGCTTTCTTTCCTGAAAAAAACCTAATAGGTCTTTCCCCATACCTAGTTAAGTCTTCTGCTGCCCTATCTATTTCATATATAGACCGTAGAATATCTACTATACCTTTATCTTCATCTCTAAATTTATGGATAGCTGGATAATATGTAAAGTTCTTACCAAACTGCAATTCTTCTTTAAATTCAATTGCTTCAACAAACTCCCTCATATTTTTTACAACATAAAGTTTTTCTTCTCCTACCTTTAACTCAAGAAATACTGAGCTGCTGTAGTTTCCTCTTTCAACTTCAAGCTTGAACTCTAAATTTAAATCACTGCTTTGAACCTTAGTTTGCGAACTTGTAAGATTGCTTCTTAGCTGGTTGATTAATTTATTATTTCTTCTTATAATTTTATCTCTTAGCATTTTATCTTTCTCTAATACATATTTAATAAGCACTGCAGCTATATGTTTGCAAGGACTATTATAGTTATTGTAGGATGAGAAAGCTCTGCAATTACAAAAACTACTTATGGTTTTGCTGTGGTTTGTAAAGCCAACTCTTACATCATATTTCATCAAAGGATTGGAAGTTGATTTTACCTTCGCTGATATAAAGGTCTTTTTTAAGCCTGTATCTTCATCTGTTTTTACATCAATATCATCTACCTGTCTATTTTGATAATACCGAAGTCCTTTTTCATATGCTCCAATGGGACAGATAGTTTTTACTACTTTTTCATCTATATTAAACAAGTTTTTTCACTCCTGTTTTTGTTTATTTCGTAGATGTTCTTCTACAAATTCTAAATTTCTTTAACTAAGAATTAGATAGAATTGAAGATACATCTACTCCACTATTTATTTTTTATGTTAAATTTATAATTCGTTCTCTATTATATCATTATTGACAATCCGCTTATAGTAAAACAGATTAAAATTAAATTTTATAAGTTTTAGGCTTCCAACATAGTACTGCTAATAATTTAAAGGCACATTTCGGATATATAAATGGCAAAGTACAATATAGACACCTTAATCAATTAAAGATTTATATTCATAACCCCTTATTAATAGGACTTTTACAGACAATGTTTATAATAAAAAATCTCAGAATAAACTTATCTATTCTGAGATTAAAACTAAATTTATTACTTTTTAAATATACCAAAAGGCTTTCCTATAGGTAAAAACACTCTTCCAAAGTGTGGATTTAAAACTGTTGCAGCTGACCCATAAAAAGAAGCCATAGATATTAAAAATTCTGCAACTGCTGCCATTTTATGTGGAAACTCCCCCATGATTCCAAAAGAATCAAGAGTTAATCCTAGGAATAAAAAGTTTATAAGGAAAAATATTATAAATAATACCTTATTAGCTTCCATAGCACCTATTGTCATGAAAATAGTGAATATTAAGTATCCTAAAAATGCAAAACCAAGTTGTTTTGGATCTACTGATTTTGCAAGACTTTGTCCAAATACTCCTGCTTTAATCATCCATGAAGCTGCTACTGCAAACCAGAAAAATGCATAAGCACCAAAAGCAGTTGTTCCAAAAGTATTCTGTCTTTTAGAATCATTAATACATGCAAATAGTTGAGCAAATCCACCTAAAAATATTGCCCAGGGAATAACAAAAGAAACTCCCTCTGTAAATCCAAGTTTTTGAGATGATGCTACAAGTGTTACCATAGCTAGTCCAAATAATCCTAAGGCTGATGGATCACAATTAGCAATTTTAACGTTTTGTGTTTGATTAGTATTCATATGAATCCTCCTAAAAATAATTACTATAAGAAGTTATCAAAATTTATGGTCATTGTCAACGATATTTCGACAAATAGTTACCTTCCAAAATCTTCACAAGAAAACATATCCAATACTATCTAAACATTTTATTTTATAGATTCCAAACTTTTGTCATATACATAAGCTTGTGTGTAAATGTATGCATACACTTTAAATAAATATAAAGTTATTGTACCATAATATATGAAAAAGGTGATAATTCCTTTTCTAAAAATTATATATTATGGGGGGGATATCTAATGCAAAAGTATGAATTAAATAAAAATCTTGCTCAAATGCTTAAAGGTGGCGTAATAATGGATGTTGTAAATCCAAAAGAAGCTGAAATAGCTGAAAAAGCAGGCGCTTGCGCTGTTATGGCCTTAGAAAGAGTACCATCTGATATAAGAAAACAAGGTGGAGTGGCAAGAATGTCAGATCCAAAAATGATCAAGGAAATTAAAGCCGCAGTTTCAATCCCGGTCATGGCCAAAGTGAGAATAGGTCATTTTGTAGAAGCTCAAATACTTGAAAGCTTAGGAATTGATTACATTGATGAAAGTGAAGTTTTGACACCTGCTGATGAAGCTTTCCACATTAATAAATGGGATTTTAAAGTACCTTTTGTATGTGGCGCTAAAAATCTTGGAGAGGCTTTAAGAAGAATAGGTGAAGGCGCTTCGATGATAAGAACTAAAGGCGAAGCTGGTACTGGTAATGTAGTGGAAGCTGTTCGTCATATGAGATGCATGATGGATGAAATTAGAAAGGTAAAAAATGCTTCAGAACAAGAGCTCATGACTATCGCTAAGGAAATGTCAGCTCCATATGATCTTGTAAAATATGTTTGGAAAGAAGGAAAGCTACCAGTAGTTAACTTTGCAGCTGGCGGTGTAGCAACTCCAGCAGATGCAGCACTTATGATGCAATTAGGTTCAGAAGGCGTATTTGTAGGCTCAGGAATATTTAAATCATCTGACCCAGAAAGAAGAGCAAAAGCTATTGTGCTTGCAACAACTTACTACAATGATCCTAAAGTATTAGCAGAGGTTTCAGAAGACTTAGGCGAATCTATGGCTGGTATTGATTTAAGAGACTTAAGTAACAGGTATGCTGAAAGGGGTTGGTAGGATGAAGATAGGAATCCTATCCCTTCAAGGCGGAGTTAAGGAACACATGCATCATGTTTCTGCCTTAGGAGCTGAACCTATTGAAGTTAAAAGCTTAGATCACCTAGAAGGTATCGATGGACTAATACTTCCTGGTGGAGAGAGCACTGCAATAAGCAAGATTTTGACAGAAAGAAATATGACTAATGTACTAAGTGAGAAAATTCTTTCTGGCTTACCAGTTTGGGGAACTTGTGCAGGAATGATACTAATGGCGAAGGAAATTGAAAATGAAGATACTCATCATCTCTCGGTGATGGATATAAAAGTAAAAAGAAATGCTTATGGAAGTCAAATAGATAGTTTCTTAGCAGAAGATATTATTCCAGTAGTTTCAAATGGAACAATTCCACTTGTATTTATACGTGCACCGTATATCTTAAGTGTATGCGAAAAAGTAAGAATTTTGCATAAACTGAACGGAAATATCGTTGCTGCCAAGCAAGATAACATGCTTGTTACATCATTTCATCCTGAATTAACTAATAATCTTAAGTTTCATGAATACTTCTTGTCAATGTGTAATAAGTATATGACTACTAATTAATACTAAAAAATAATCAAACTTAAAAGTATATTATCCAATTTGTAGTGATGATAGCTGAGCTACATAAACATATTTCTTGACATCAGATGGAGTTTCAACTCCATCTGATGCTTATAAACAGAGTTCTTCTTTTGATGATTTCTTATTAATTAAAACCTAAGTCTACAACCAGTTATATGTTCAAACTCCTTTTTTACTCTATCCATAATTTCTAAATTTACATTTTCAATCTTTAATTCTACACTTAGTTCGGATAAATTAAAGGATGGATTTTTCCTTAAGTTTATATTTTCCTTATTGCAAAGCATTAAAGTAATTCTAATAATTTCATGTTGATTTACAGTATCAGATATTTTCATGCCCCAGCCAATCTTTTCTACTATGGCATTTATCTTTCCTTCATATTTTTTTCCTATATTAGGTGATATAAAAGATAGTTCTATGTATTTTCCATCACTGTTATTCTTAATACTCTTTTTATAAGGTTTAAACTCTTCTTCTACGAATTCCTCATCAATTATTCTTAATGCTTCATTCTGCTCTAAAACCTTACTATAATTACTTCTAATAATTTCACTAGAAGTAGTATTTATATTTTCACCTGGGTTTTGTATAAGAAGCTCTAGCCCAGTGCTTTCTTTGAACCTTTCTAATTGTGATTTTTCTAATGCAGCTTCTGAATTTAAAGTAACTATGACCTTTTTATCATCAAGCTTATAGGATATTTTTTTATATTTGCTTCAAATAAAAGCTCTCTTACTAACTCCTCAACAGCATTTATGTTAACTTTATCACTTATTTCTAGCTTCCAGCCTGTTTTTCTTTCAAACTCTTCTGCAGCATTAAATATACTACATCTGGTACCATTGTTCAAATCATTACTTTCTTTTGATATGCTGTAGGCCTCTTTATATGATCTATTGCATTTCTCAGATAGATTAAGGTCGCCTTTCTTTAGTGCATGTAGAAAATTAAAACTTAACGATACTTTTTATCGTTATATAATAAGCTAGCTTTCTTAAAATCACATATGCTAAAATATTGATTAATAAGATCATTCAACTCATTAGGCTTTAATTCTCTTTCTTTAGTATCTTCTTGTACTTGCTCTCTAGTTTTGGCCTTAAACAAAAATAAACAGATTCCACTATAAGTTTTTGAATGTAATTCGAATCTGATTGCTTTGCCTTATTATTTCCTGTCCATATGTATATCAAATCTTCTATTATAAAAAATCTTTCTCCATAATTATCTAACAAGAAACTCCACAGCTTTTCTAAGTTAACTTCGCTTAGTTCCTCTGAAGTTCCAATCACCTGTGGCATTTGCTTTTCCCACTGCTTTCTAGGGTTTCTTATATTAACTTCATAGGTTTCACCACACTTAGGAGCGTATATTCTGCCCCTTACCTCAGAGGATATTTCCCGGGCAAAATTTTCTATTATTTCTCCATCACCATGAACTAAAAATACGTTATTTGGGGTTAACAAGTTTATAAGGGATTTTATTTCTCCCTTGTCACCATGTGCAGAAAGACCTACCTTTTCAACTCTGCATTTTACAGGAATACTTCTTCCGTTTATCTCTAATATTCTCTCATTCTCTTCACTTTCTAATAAATTTAGAAGCTTTCTTCCTGGAGATTCCTCATCTTGATATCCTGTTATAACAATGTATCCATTCTCCATTGAAGCTATTTTTTCTGCGTAATATTGACTTGGCCCACCTGTAATCATTCCTGAACTAGACACTATTATACAGGGTTCTTTATCTTCAACGATCTTTTCCCTAAGTTCCTTTTTATCAACTGAATTATGTTATCATCATAAAAAGGCTCAATACCTCTTAATATCTTTTTAGCTAAAGAGTTTTTTTAGTATAATGGGTTAAACTTATAAACTCTGTTAATATCCTTAATCATTCCATCTACATATATTTTAATATTTTTTATTACCTTTTTATTTATAGCCTTTTTCAGAATCAATAAAACTTCCTGGGCTCTTCCTAGTGCGAAGGCAGGAATAATCATCTTTCCCTTATTCAATTCACATTCTCGCACAAGCTCTAAAAGTCTTTCCTCTTCTACTTCTCTATTTGAATGAAGTCTATCCCCATAAGTAGTTTCAAAAATAGCTGCATCCGGTCTTAGTTTAGGTACCTTCATACCTTCCACTGACCTCTGAGAAAATACAGAAAAATCTCCTGAGTAAAATAAAGACCCTTCAGGAGTTGTAATATAAACACAAGAAGCACCGGCTATATGACCAGTTATGTAAAATGTTATAGTTATATCTTCGAATATAGGAAAATCCACCATATAATTTATAGTAAAAATCCTATTTAGCATGTTTTCTACATCCTGCTCTGCATAAAGAGGAATTTCCGTTTCTCTATTATTCATAATCTTTAAGCTGTCGTATAAAAGTACCTTCATTAAATCCTTTGTCATATTGTTAGCATATATTCTTGCATTTGGGTAATACCATCTATTATTATATCATCTGTAATATCCTTTTCTAGGGCTTCTCTTAATCTACTCAATGCATTTGTGAAATCACATATTCTTTCATCTAACCTTTTCATATGTAACAACACCTTCTCTTGATATATTATCCATATTTATTTTTGCTAATGTTAAATGATTTAAGCCTTTGCCAAATATGCATAAATCTACATCTGAATTATACTTGTTATCTCCTCTAGCCCGCGATCCAAACAATAAAACCTTTTCGACCTCTATATATCTACTAAAAATTGCTTCTAATTCGTTTCTTAACTTATCGTCTATCATTTTCAATCACCTATAATTAAGAATATCTTTTTATTATATCATACTTATCTATATTATTTATATCTTATCCCTCCAATATTTTATGAACTTCCACTTTTTACACTCCTGAAGTCCTTGCGAAAGACCAATAGGATTGAGCTTGCCATTTTTCTGATGCTTAAAACTTATGTAACGTTAATTGAACAAATTCTTTTAGATCTGGCAAATGCTTTTCAATTATTTGTTTTACTATTTTTAAACTTACAGCTTAATAATCATAAACTGCTAATTCTTGTGATAGCATAAACACTTCATAATTACTTATTTCCTTATCACTTATAAAAGCGACATCTATATCACTATCTTCTCTAAAAATTCCATTTACACTTGATCTAAATAAATATATCAAATAGGGTTCTATAGACTTAATGAGAAATTTAGTTATTTATATATGTTATTTCTATCCAAATCCACTTAATTTACCTCATCCTGTATTATAGCAACAATAGCAATAGTTCTTTATATTAACTATTTTACCATATTGTATTATATTTAAACATAAAGAAAAACATAAGCAACCATTCAAGTAGTTGCTTATGCTCCTTCATCTATATTACCGTATTTAATTCGTCTGCTTTCTTCTAATCACTTACTACTTTTCCCAAGTCACAGTTACGTTTGCTTCGTTACAAATCCACTGTTCTGTTTCCTCTATACCTTGCTCCAAAGTAAATTGAGGTTCCCATCCCATAAGTTCTTTTGCCTTTGAATAATTACACTTAAGCTTCATAATCTCACTTTGAGGATGAATATGCTTAACATGATTAACTTTAACTCTATCTTTAGTTATAATCTCTGCTAGTTCATTTACAGTTACATCCCTACCAGTACCTGCGTTAACTATCTCACCATTAATTCTATCAGAATATCCAGCCATAACTACAAATCTTGCACAGTCCTTAACATAGAGTAAATCTCTTGTCTGCTCGCCACTTCCAAATATATTAACATCTTTTCCTTGAAGTGAGTTGTTTATAAAAATAGCTACAACTCCACCTTCTCCATTAGTCTTTTGAAATGGTCCGTATGTATTGAAAGGTCTTATAACCACAGTCGGTAATTTATATGTATTATAATAAGAAAGAACCATATTCTCCGCTGCTATTTTACTACCACCATAAGGTGACACAGGCTTTGCTGGATGATTTTCATCTATTCCTTCTTCCCCTGCTCTGTCGTAAACCATACAGGTACTCATAAATACAACTTTACAAGGGTATGTATCTTCTTCTGGGTCAACAACCCATTCATCTCCATCCATTCTGCTGTTTTTTCCAAACATCTGTATTCTAGTTTTTTCTAATATGTTAAAGGTTCCAGCAGTGTCGTTAAAGAAAGTTGTTCTTGGATCATCAATGCTATCTTGTACGTTTATAGATGCAGCCAAGTGATATACTATATCAAACTTTTCTTTAAAAACTTCATCTAAAATCTTTTCATCCTTTATGTCACCTACAATAAATTTAAAGTTTTCATTTTTAATTTCTTCTATATTTTCAATTCTTCCATTTGATAGGTTGTCTAATGCTACTACACTATGTCCATCATCTAACAATCTTTTTACAACCCAGCGACCTATAAATCCTGCTCCACCTGTTACTAGTATGTTCATATATATCATCTCCCTTTAGCATGTTGTGTGAATATTTTTCTTAATTATTATCCAATACTTTTGTTTAATCTTGTATTAATAATGTCTTTTTTTCATAGTTAACCTATTCAACACTCAAATCTTATAAAGCAACTGGTCACTTAACCTTTCAGCCCCCTTACCATCTACAACTTTTGAAGCCTTTTCACTCATAACTTTTCTTAAATCATAGTCCTGTGAAATACTCATTATGGTAGTTATAAACTCTTCTTTTTTAATATCATTAATTAGACCTACATTTTTTATTATACTTAATTCATCCATCTTTTGAGCTAAGCACTTTTGATTATCTGCAAGTATAACACCAATAGTAGGTACACCACAAACTGCTAATTCATATAGTGTACTACCACAAGCAGCAATAGCCATATCACATTTTTGCATTAATTCATACATATTTGCATTATAGTATAGTTGTATTTTAGCGCACTGAAACTCTTTTATTTTATTATCTTCCTTAAAAGATGGCCCTATTACCACATGAAAATTATAATCCAAATCCTTTATCCATTCTAATATTTTTTCTGTATTATATTGTGGATCTGACCCACCTATAGTAATCATTATATCCTTTACTTTTTCATTTATAATTTTACAAGATACCTTTGTAAACTCTTCCCTAAGCATTGCATAGCTAGGGCCAAGCAATAGCTTGGTATCAGTGTTTACTCTGTAGTTTAAATCTTCTGCATTCATATTCTGATTTATTATGAAATCTACATCAAAATAATGTAGATTCATATCATCTATATAAGCAGTTTTTTCAAACATAGTTTTTGTTTCCTTAAAATACTGTTCCTTTACTTCGTAACTATCTGTAATTAGAAGTTCTGCTTTTACAAATTTTAAATCTTCTACTATATGATTTTGTCTAATTACTTGAACTTTAAAGCCTTCTTTAATTACCTTTTCTATACCTTTTTTATATTTAGATATTATAGCTTTAAATGCCCTGGATTCCTCTAATTCTATATTAAAATTTGCAATTTCAATATAGTTTGTACGATTATTTAGCACTTCAAAATCATTCTTCAAAATTTCATAAACTTCCTCATTTACTCTACAAACATAAAAAACTTCACTTTTTTTAGCAAGTTCCTTTGCCAAAGTAAGAGTACGCATTATGTGCCCCATTCCAAATTCAGAACCACCATCAGCACGAATTGCTATTTTCATAATATCACCTAGCCTAGTATTATATATTATAGATTTATTTTAACTTGTTATAGTAATCACTTTTATCCTATAACTACTCAATCTAATACTTCCATCTGATTCAAGCTTCAATTCATAGATACTATTTTATAATTAAAATTTAAAAATCTACAACTTACTAAAGATAACATCCTGTAATTTCTTTTCTACAGTACCATTTATCCTAGCGCCTCTACTACAATTTATAAATTCTACTTTTGGATTATCTTCTATTTCCTTTTCTATGCAATACTTAAAGTATAAAAAGCCAGCAGTAGTATTAAGAAGCTTTCCTTCTACACCCATAACCTTTTCATATACAGTATCTTCCTTAGGTGCTGAATTACTCATATTATAGGTTTCTTTAAAGGATTCAGTATGACTTTTGTTATCTACAAAAGCTAAATCTTGACCTACCAATATAATCTTATTAGCACCACCTTTTACTGCTATGTCAATAGTGGCTACTGCTACAGTTTTTCCTGTATTTATTATTATATCATCACTTTTATCATTTTCATTAAAAAACATATACTTAGGTCCATTATAACCAGAAACTGCCCATCTTGAAGCAGTACTTAAAAAACATAAGGGTATATCTTCATTTTCAAAGCCTCTAAGTTGATTTTTTACTATTTCCTGTGAATCAATTATGACAACCACATCTGGCTTTATACCATTATTCATAAGCGTTCTGAAAGCACTTCCCACTGTGAAAATCTTAACTTTACCATTAGCTGCTTTTAAATATTCTATATTTTCATCTAATGATGGACCAGAAGCAACTATAATCACTGGTTTGTTTTTACAATCATAAAGTTCATAAAATCTCTTTAGTGTTGAACTATTTGCTTTTAAATTCTCCTCATAGTTCTCTCTCATAAGCTGTCCAAACCTTTCAATACCTATCTTGGCCATATCATAGCCTTCTAATATTGACTTAAGCTTCTTAAAGCTTTCAGGTAAAACCTTCACAGAAGGCTTATATATTAAAATATCTTCTACTAAAGCAAGTTTTTCTTGAAAATTTTCAAAAAAGTTTATCGAATATCCTTTAAAAAATGTAACTCTTTTATCTGCTTTTATCTTGTCATATAGTCTTAATTCTTCGCCTTTTGCTAAAATATCATCATCTGCATCAAAAAGATAAATTTTACAGTTTTCCTTTGCTCTTTTTAAAAGTTCTATTATATGATAACCAAAAGCTACGCCATAAACTACAATCGTGTCTTTATTTAAATATATGTGTTCAGTGTTATCTAAGAGCTTTTCAGCCTCTTTTGAAGGGTAGTATTTACTGTGAAGCAAAATTTTATTTGATGAAATAGTTTGCGTTCCTTCTTTTGTATCGATTATATTTATATCTCTATAACTCAAAATAATCCTCTCCTAATTGCTATCGATTAAAAACTCTCCTAATATTATTTTATTTCCATGACTAGCAGAATTCTTTTTTTCACTTACTCTAATTGTAGCTCTATGACTTCCCTCTGATAAATTAGTTACATTTAAAGCACAAGTAAAATAAGGTTCTGTATTAGAGTATAAATCTATAATTCCTGTAGAACCATCTATGTCAATCTCCAGCATACCTGCATCCTTAGACAATAAAGTGGAAATTGCAAAATATTTACCAGTAAAATCAAATTGAATACAATCCCCAACTATATCACTTACAGCTGCTAAAGACATTTTACCCTTCATATTTATCTCTTCTTCTCTCCAATGCCCATAAAAAGTAGCTTTTTCATAGCTTATAAGCTCAGGATTTTTAAATTCATACCCTGAAATTAAATTATTGTTCATTACAGGTTTATTAAATAAGGCTCCAGTATTTTCTCCTAAAAACTTCATTATGCATTCTGAATAAATATGATGCCCTTTATCATTTGGATGAAGATTATCAATAGATATTTCACTCCAGCTATATTTGTTTAATACTATATTGTTCCAAACATAATTCTGAATATCAATTGAGGATATGTTATGGTAGTATCCTATTCTTTTATGTAAATCACCACACGAATCTGCTAAACCTGTTGGAGTAATTAAAAGTATTATAGACGGAACTTTGGGAAGTTTTAAAAGCTGTCTTATTATTCCTTCCATTGTAATTGAAACAGAGTTTCCATCCACAATTCTATCATTTACTGCAAACTCAATAAAAACTAAGTCAGGGTCTTTTTCAATTACATCTCTTTTCAATCTAAAGAGACCAAATTGAGAACCAGTTCCTCCAATACCTGCATTGAAGATATTTACTTTTTTATTATTAAGTTTGTTTGTTATGTATTTCCCTATTTTATGTGCAAAGGAGTTGCTATAACTAGATGCTCCTGTCCCCTCTGTTATAGAACCACCTAAAAAAACAATGTTGAAGCTTTCCATAATAGTCCTCCTAGAATTTAATTAATAGTTTTTAATATACTTAAAAGGTCAGAGGGTATGTCCGACCTTTTCTAATAGCAAAATAGATTACCATTCTATTATTTCATTTAATATTTTTGTAAATTTTTCAGCTCCCTGATGGTTTAAATGAGATACATCTTTAAAATCTTCATCGTTAAATAATTCTGACCTAAAATAATCTATATATTGAAAATCATATTGTTTTTTCACTTCACTAATTATACTATGGAATTCCTCTTCAATTATTTTAGAAAAATGTTTTGTATAATATTTGGTAGCAGGATACACTACAACTATTGGCTTTATGTTATTATCCCTTAAAAATTGAAGATACTCTTTAAAAATTTCAATGTTTTCTTTTACCGTTTTGGGATAATCTTTGTTACTATCTGTTTCAGCTTGTCTTTTACCTATTAATTCTTTATCTCCATAGTCTTTTAAGATAGGAACATCCCATTTAAAATCATAATTTCCACTTTTATTTTTTCTAAATATATTATCTGCTATACTTTTATTTGTTTCAAATTCTTTATATATTCTATCTATACCCTTAAAATGATGCGCTGTTTTTAAAACAGGATAATAAAGCACAGTTTTATTTCTCATAGCTGATAAAGACATATCATACTGAAAACTATAGTAACAAAGTCCTATAAGAATATACTTAATGTTTGAACACTTTTCAGGTGCATTTTTAAAAAGATATTTAATTGTCCCATAATCATAAAAAAGATCCTGACTAGCAAATGCAAATTTATAGGATTTTTTGCAACAAACATCTTCTCTAAAGCCTGCAAAAGCATATGATATCCCTGTAATTAAAACCTCTACATCTTCATTTGTATTTATTAAAAATTTATCAACATAACACTTGTAATAGTTCCAATAATTGTCAAAAAACTTATGATACTGAAATATTTTATCACTTTTTATTCCCATTGATATAAGTTGATTATATATTTCTTCATTGTATTGACTTGCTATTATTATATAATCATATTTATAGTCTTTTATTTTATCCGGTCTTGTAACCATAACATCCCTTACTTTTTTGCCCCATCTACTAGCATCATTATCTATATAGGCTAAGATTGTTACTTCATCACTTAATACATTTTCAACTAAAACAGAAGACTTTCCTGTTCCAAACATTAATACTTTGTACAAACAAATCACCTTTTTACAACAGATTTAATACTAAATTCGTTAACAAACAACCTCACTTACTGTAAAACTATATAAAATAATTATATGTATAATGATCTATTTTAAAATGAAAATTTCATTATGTTTTTGCCTAATTGCTTGTTGTTACACTCCATTTGAAAGACTTTATAAAAATCAACAATATTTGTAATCCTATTCTCACTTAAAACTAATTTTTTTATATTATTATAAAATACTTCATTCTTAAATAAATCTACAGCAAGTTTAAAATCATCAATATTACTTCTAGTAACTCCATAAAAACTTAATCCCTTTTCTAATATTTTTCTTGTGTTTATTTCAGGTTCATTTTCCGATACCCCTGTTAAAATAATTTTTCCTCCAACTTTAATGCTGTGGATAATTTCATTTATAGCAGAACCTGCAAAACTTCCTCCCACACACTCAAATCCAACATCTATAAGACTCTCCCTAATCTCAGCATCTTCTGATAAAAATGTTTTATAACATGGAAATTTTAATAATTTATCTTTATGTTTACCAACTACTATTATCTTACCCTTAGGATGAAGCAAGTTCAAAACTACACTCAGTATATATCCAAAAGTGCCATCACCCCATATGCCTATAGTTTCATCTCCTTTTAAATCTACTCTCCTATAAGCAGAACATGCCACAGATACAAGTTCTGAAAAAACCATAACAGATAAATCTAAGCCTTTGGGAATCTCAATTATGTTTTTTACTGGGTAACTTATAAATTCCTTTGAAAAACCATTATAATTGCTAGAAGCAAACTTAGCATGTGGACAATAATTCTCTCCAAGTTCCTCCAAATTACAAACCTTATGTTTGCATTCTTCATCACATTTATTTAGTATAAGATTTGGCACAAGAGTTACCTTATCACCTACTGCAAATTTTCTACTTTTATCTTGAATGATTGTACCAACCGCTTCATGTAAAAGATTCATTGGATATTTTAAACCTAATGTTTTTTCATCTCTTTTACCTAAATAATACCTAATGTCAGCTTTACAAACCGCAGCATTTTCAATTTTAACAATTGCTTCGTTATAACTACAACTAATCTCTTCAATATATAAGTCGAATCTTTTAGGTTCTACTATTTTAAAACTTTTAGTAAACACTAAATCATCTCCATTTTTCCCATTTTTATTATAGCTTTTAATAATAATAAATCATCAAAAGAAGTAATTTTAAAATTAAGCTTTTCTCCCATAACTAAATTCACTGTATGTCCAAGTCTTAAAACAAGTTGACAGTCATCTGTAGAATTTTCTATATTATTTTTTCTAGCAACTTCATGAGCTTTCTTTATTAAATGAAACTTAAAACTCTGAGGAGTCTGCCCTAAATACAACTCACTTCTTTTTGGTATTTCGCTTATTGTACTATTAGTAACACTTTTAACTATTGTATCAGCTGTTGGAATAACAGTATCTACTGCTCCATGATTAATAGTTTCGTTAATATTATCAGTAATAATCCTGTGTGAAACTAATGGTCTCACTGAATCATGTATAACTAAAATATCTTCATCAGTACAATGCTCTTTGAGTTTTTCAACTGCATTACATACAGATTCTTGTCTTGTAGTCCCACCTTCCATTATCCATTTCACTTTATTAAGTTCATATTTTCTTATGAAAATCTTTATATCTTCTACCCATTCTTTAAGACATACAATAGCTATATAATCAATATCAGGATGGTTATCAAAAGTTTCAAGTGTATGAATTATTATAGGCTTTCCATATACATCTATAAATTGCTTAGGCTTGTCTATTATACCCATTCTGCTACCTATTCCACCTGCAAGTATTACTCCTATATTCATTTTAATTCCTCCTAAACTAATTTAATTTGTTTATAGGCAATTTTTCATTTCTTTTTAACTCGATTATTCTATATATTATATCAAAAATATATCCAAATATTAAAACAATATATAGAGTTTTCACAAGTCCAAATATCAGCATAATTGAACTTATAATATCCAATGTACCTAAATCCATACCTATTATATAACCCCTATCCATAAAATATTTTTTAATGCCTTTCCTTTCTACAACTTTAAGTTTTCTAAGTCTAGGCACAATATAGTATGTAGGAATTATACGATAAGCACTTATTAGAATAACGACTGCAATTATATAGTACCATTCTATAGAATTAATACCTAACGCTATAAAAATACCGTTATAAAATATACTATCATTTATATTATCCAGTTTTGCACCTAACTTACTTTTCATATCTTTATATCTCGCTAAGTTTCCATCAAGTATATCTAAAAATAAATATACTTGTATTAATAAAGAGACCATTACATAATATTTTCTATAGGCTAAATAAAATATTACAAATGAAAGCATTATATTTAAAATCGTAACCATATTAGGCGTTATAAATGTTTTTGATATATATGGTAGTATCGGTTCCACAACTTTTTTCGTATAGAAGTATTCTGCTATATGCATTGTTTTATCTGAACGTTTAAATTGCTGTTCTTTCAAAGCATTCACCTTCTTAATTAAATTTTATCTATAGAGTATATATTAGGTTTTATAATTTTATCTTTATATGTTTTTTGTATAGTTGCAGCTATCTCATCTACAAATGCAAATGAACCTACCGCATAACAATTTATATTATAATTTATAGCTTCATCTAATGAAATTACCTCAATACCTTCAAAAACTTTTCCCCAGAGTTTTTCATTTTTATCTACTAAACACTTAACATTAATATCAAACATCTTAAGTGATCTTAATAAATTTTCTCCTGCTTCACCAGCCCCATATACAATAACATTATTTATATTGTCATTTTTTATTCTCATAGCTATTCTACTCGTTACACTCAAATAATTTGTTGAATTAGAATATAGCAATTCCTTTTTAAATAGTAGTAAAGGTTCTTTTATTGATATTACAGCTTCAGGCCATGGAACTTTATAATAATTGCTTAATAGTAAAAATTTATTACATCCTACTTCGTCCAATAAATTAAAATCTTTTTTTCTACATATTTTATTAACAGCATAACTTCCAAAGTTATCTTCATAATGTAAGTTCCCAAGATAATAAGCTTCATCATAGTTAGGTAAAGTTATAAACCTAGATATTAATTGACAAATCTCTCTTTTCCTTTTTAGAACATCACTTTTTAAAAATTTCTTGTCTTTTATTAATTTAATGAAATATTTTTGAAACAAAATTATGCCTTCATGACAAAGTTTCTTATTATTAATTTCATCAACAGGTATTCTATTGTTATCTAATATTGGTGTTAACTTTTCATTCTCTTTATAATACCCTAATGTACTACCTTCATCAGTCATTAGTATTTCATCAATAACCTCGGTATTTCTAGTTATAGTTTTGATTAGATCATTATTTTCTCCTGCGTTTCCAACTAATCCTCTCACATCATATCCCTTAAGTAAATTTTGTTTATTAGCCTCATCGCCTATAGCAAGTAAATGAACCGATTTAATTTTAATTCCACTATTCTCAAAAGCTTCTTGAAAAAAGCATTGTATTTTTCCTCTATATCCAATATCTACAGTAATAAATTTGTCGTCTAAGTTAAAGTTATCACTCATATACCTTATAAATAACTCTCTTTTTTTCTCCAACATTTCATTAACTTTAAATTTTATTTTATCGCTTAAAATTAATAGATATAATTCTTCTTCCAACGTCTTTCCATTACTCATAATTACTTTTTTAGCTTCGCTTAACAATACTAACTTATAATTTTCAAACTTAGATATTTGTTGCTTTATTTCAAACATATTAAACAGATTTTCCACATTAAAATTTCTTCTTTGAAATACACTATCTAAAACTTTTTCATTTATTTCTTTTAATGATGGCATCCAGACTGCTTGTCTTGAAATATACATAGGTTTTACATTAATATCTAAATTTCTATGTCTAATAGAATTTTTAATTATTCTCGATAAAAGTGTACCTTCTCTCATAAATGGATATATATTTTTAATATTTTCTTTTTCTGCTATATCTACAATCCATTCAGAAAATATTGATAGAAACGGTCCTAATACACTACAACCAAACTCAAACCAAAATTTTTCATCATTTTTAAAATTAACACTATAAGAACTACATAGCTTTCTTAAGGATAGTAATTCTGGAAGTATTGATTCATATTTTATCTTTTCAAGTTCAAATATAGTATCATTTTCTTTAGGTATTAAATTATAATGAACTGTTTTAATATTAAATTTTTCAGCACTTATTATGTCAGCATTTTTATTATCTCCTATATGTAATATATTTTTTGATTCTATATTATGAAATCTACCTAAAACAATGTCAAATAGCTTACCATTTTTCTTTGAAGCTTTATATTCATTTGAAACAAAAATATCTGTTATACTTCCTAAATTAAAATTATTAAATTCTAATATTTCTCTAATGCTCTCTTTATTAAGATACATATCAGATACAAGAATTACAGGTATTCTATTATTATTAAAATACTGAATAAGTGATTTAATATTAGGATTAATATAACAATATCTCTTTTCCGTTTCTAATTCTATTTTTTTAATTTTATTGATATTTCCAATAGAATCTGGAATAAATGAATATATATCATCCAAATTAGCCGCATCCTTTTTACATTTAACAGCCTCTTTTTCTGCTAAAACCCTTACTTGCTTAAATTCAAATGGTGTTATTCCATCTCTAATTAAACCTTCATTTATTGCTTCTTCACCAACTTTTAAAAATAAATCAGATGGCTTATCTACCATTCTTAAAATTAATGTATCAAAAATATCAAGACTTAATAATTTAATGTTTTTTAGTTTGCTTTGTATTTTATGTAAAAACTTATCTTTTTTCCATAATTCAATGAAAGCCTCTTCATACAAATGCTGCATTTTATTTCTCCATTTCCTTATTAATATGGTACAATTTATATATCGACAAAAACATAAAAAAATTAAGGGCCTATCTATAATAGTCCCTTTTTCACATAAAATAAAGATAATATTAAAATAACTAATATATATATATATTTAAAACCCTAATATATACTACAAAGCAAATTTATAAAACCTTACTCTATATACCATAACCAAGCATATAATCACAAATTATATTTAATCCTAACTTATCCATCATTTCCTTGGCTTCTTTTTTTCCTGGAGTGGTTGAAATAAAAAGATATTGAAATTTTATATTTTCAAGTTCGTTAATATTATATATTTTTACATCTTCAACTTTCCCACTTTTGTATTTATCTATAAAACCAATTAATTTAAAATTAGGCAAAACCTCATCTATAATTTTTTTTGTTGTGAAACCTGAATTACTTGCCCCCCAAATAATATAATTTATATTTTCACCTTCAAACTTGTCCTTAAGATAGCTTAATTTCAACCTAAAAACATTCATGAAATTAGAATTTAAATTATCCATATAGTTAAGTTTATCTAAATAATTATTCCAACTTATATTGTCTATAATATTTTTATATTTTAATTCATATGTTTTATTGACAAATTCCCAATTGTTTTTTTTCATTAAACTCTTTTCTGAATATAAATTATTATTAGTACTAGATTTATAAATTCTTAAATATCTACTAACTTCATTTTCTATTGATCTATCCGAAACATCTATATTTCTCTTAAGATAATTTAATATTTTTGGATTTTCAGCCAACATTCTCAATATACTTGCTAACTGTTCAGAATTACCTGACTCAAATGTAAACCCATTTACACCATTTTTAACAAACTCAACCATAGCACCTATATTGCTACATATAACTGGTATATTTCTTTCTAAAGCTTCACCAATTACAAAAGAATAACTTTCATAACACAGTGAAGGACATACTAAAACATCTAACGATTGATAAACATCATTTAATTTTTCTTTTTTAAATTCTCCGCATATTTCAATATTATTATTATCCTTTAACAAATATAGTAAATCTTCCGATCCCATACCATACACTTTTAATTTTACGTTTGTGTATTCCTTTAATTTGTTAAAAGCATCTATTAAAACATAAACTCCTTTTATGTATGAAGTAACACTAGTATAACCAAAAGTTATATCACTATTTTCCTTATATATTCTATTTTTACTTTCTACTTTATCATCGCTTAATCCATGATTTATAACCTCTATTTTTATATTACCAAATTCTTTAATATACATCTTTTTCAAAAATTCAGAAGGTGTAATTACCATTTTGGAATTTTTTATCAATTCCATAGCTTCAGCTAATCTAGCCTTAAAATCAACATCCAAATCATTGCATTTTTTTAGGCATTCATTACCACAATAACTACTTTCACAAATATCACCTTTTAAATTTATTAAAAACAACTTCGGGCAGAATAAAAAACAATCTGTTAAAGTCATAATATATGGTATATTTAACTCGATAGCTGAATATATTAATTCTGCTATCTTTCTTGTATGACAAACATGAATCATATCTGGCTTTTCATCTATAAGTAATTGTTTACATTCTATTAATTCTACATTTCTTAGTTCATAAGAACTATTTTTATTTTCATTAATACTCTTAATTGCAATTACATTTATATTATCATATTTAAATCTTTTCACCAATATATTTCCAATTTTTTCAGTATATTCACTATTTCTGTATGAACTATAAGTCAATATAGTTACATCATTTCCTTTTTTATGAACATTTTTTGCAACATTATATATAAATTTTGTTGTTCCTGTAGATACTTGAGGCAGAAATTGATCTGCCAAATATAAAATTTTCACAACTCAGCCCACCTATTATAACAATATCACTATGTTATAGTTTCACATTTTATTGCATTAGTAACTGTATTTTATCTCAATTATAATTAAAATACAGTTACCAATATTTCTTAATTCCCTTTATGTATATTTATGCTCTAATCCTGTAAAAAGGTTAACTAAACTGATCAAATACTTCACATAACCTTTTAGTCAAATTCTTTCTATCATATTTTTTTACTTTGTCCTTATTTACTATAATACTATTATCATCATTTAACCATTTAACATAATTAGAATACACAAATTCCTCTATCCCCCTTATATTAGAATATGAAAAATTTTGTCCACATCCTGTTTCATTAAGCAAACCTTCTACTAAACCTCCTTCAGGCGACAATGCTAATACCGGTTTCTCTAAACGGAGATATTCAAAAATCTTCCCTGTATAACAACTTTTAAAGCCTTCTGATTCTCCCAAAATCAATAATAACATATCTGAATTATTGGCTTGTTTTAATGAATCTATATGATTTAAATACCCATACCATTTAATAACATCTTTAAATTCATAATCTAACATCTTTTCTTTTATTTCACGTAATATATGCTCCTTAGGAAACATTATTTGTATTTTATCTTCTGATATTTTCTTATTTTTAATTAAATTTTTTACAGCTTCAAATAAAGAAAAGGGATGTCTCTCTTTATAATTTATTGTACCATTATACAAAACAGTAAACTTACTATTTGAATTTTTCTTTTTTCTTAGCTTTATAAAGTCTTCTTCATCATAACCATTAGTTATAGTTGTAATCTTATCTTTCGAAATTCCGAATAATTTCGTGTAGTTTTCACTAATAATAGGACTGACTGTTATTATTTTATCCGCATAATTAACATATTTCGTTTCCATGTCTAATGCCATTCTATAGTTAAAGCTATTCTTATCAAAATTAACAAATGGAGCATTTGTCCACTCATCACGAAAATCAACAACCCATGGTATATTATATTTACTTTTTAGGTAGTATCCGATCAAACCTGTAGACTCTGGCCCTATTGTTGTATATACTAATTTTATTTCTGTCATATCAACATATTTATTTATATTGCTTATTACCTTATTAACCCAAAGAGAATATCTATCCGGAATTACAAATAAGGATCTTAGTTCTTCTAGCTTGCATTCTATGTCCATAATTCTTTCTTTTTTCAAATCTTCTGTTAAAATTTCAAAAGAATATTTAAACCTTTCCAATATATCATCCAAAAATATGTCCGTATAATTTTTTAATTTTTCATCATCTATTCTAATTACTTGAATATCTTTAGGTATTTCTGATAAAAGTGACTCATCTGAAATATTAAATAAGGATTGTCCGCATGTCACAACTATAGGCTCATATCCAAATTCCCTTAAATATTTTACAAACTTTAAGCTTCTTTGAACTGCAGGACCAGATAGTGGTGGAAAAACATATGCGACAAATAAAACTTTTTTCATTATAAACTCCTCCAAAGCTATTAGCATTAAATAATTTAAGGATTATTTACTCCTGTTTTTAACAAAATAATACGGATATGTTATTACATAAATGCATGCAATGCCTAAAAATGAAAATAAAACTTTTATAAAATAAATTATGTTGCCAAAGTATTTATCAAACCATATTGAATAAAAATTAATTTTCTGCTCATAGGTTTCCTCGTAACAATTGAAGAATATGTTTTTACAACTCTTTATTTTGGAAACTATCATAAGTGTTTCCTCAAAGTTATCAAAATGTACTGTTGATGATGGAATATATATTTCATCAAAATAAATGTTATCTAGCTTATTTCTTAATTCTTGATTATTTTTAAAATTTTTATAAATAAAAAAACCATCTTCTTTTTCAATATAATTTATGTAGGGATACATCTCTTTAAATGAGGAAACGGAACTTTTTTGAATTAAACAGAATAAACTGTACTCAATATCTTTATTTTTAGTACTTATATGTTTTATAAGCTTATCCATAGTAGGCATATTAGCACATCTTATAATTAGTATATTTTTCATTCAATCACCTTTTCATTTGAAATTTAATTTATCAATAATTTGCTTCCCTGAAAAACCAACTGCACTATTTTTATATAAATATTTCATAGTATATTCATATGCCTCTTTCCAACCATTCCAATGTTCCTTGTCAAAAGATGAGTTATGCCATAACATAGTAAAAACTCCATTATACCTTTTTACTATATCTATCTTATTTTTAATTTCATCAATTGCATCTTCTATATTTAAACCCATATACTTTTTGTCTTTTAAAGTTCCTTCCATAACAATAAGAGGTATTTCCCAAATATTTAGCTCCCTGTTTTGCATAACATCAAATGGTTTAAATGGCATGCATATGCCACACCTAAAGCCATCATAATCCGCATAGCTTAAAGTAGTGTCATATAATAACCCTAATTGTTCCGATATACTCCAGCTTTCTGGAGCCTTGAATCGCAAATAATGATTTCTTCCACCATATTCTTTGTCTATTACATATTTATCTAATAGACTCTTTTCTTTTTTTCTTTGTTCAAAATCATTATATGAATTAAAACTATAATGATATCCTACTTCACATTGTTCATTATGAAGTTCATTAATTAATTTTATAATTCTTTCATCTGATATATCATAATAATTTTCAAAAGATGATGTTCCACCACACATAAAGTAAAAAGACGATTTAAAGTTATATTGTTTTTCAATTTTCCTCATGTAATCAAATGTATAAAAGGAATCGTTTTTATAATCCAAATTACTTAAAGTATGCAAAAAAATATCCCTATACGCTAAAAAAGTATTTTTATTTTTTAAGTTTTTTATATCCTTTTTTAATGGATATATATATTTAAACGGCATGTCTACATCATGAGTTAAACAAGCTGCAAAGTCATATTCACCCCATATGTTTCTTCTTTTATATCCTAAATTAAAAGAATCAATCCAGTTCCATAACCATTCTATATATTCATTAACTATAGGAATATCTAAAAAACCTTCTTTGTAAGCAAGGCTCTCTGATGCTGGAAATCTATCATATAAATCTCTTTTTATCTTGTCCCACAATAAAACTTCCTCATATCTTGTAAGCATAAAAAAAGAAGATTGGATTATATCCATATTAGTAATTAAATAGTTATCTTTCTCTATTATATAACACTCTTTTCTATCTTCCTTTGATAAATATATTACTGGAAACCCATTATATCTCTTAATATGATGTTGAGGCATACTTTCTAATTTAAGATAACAATCTGAAAATAAATAGGAAGGTTTTATATTTATTACATTTTTCCTATGAAAAACTTCATCACTATAATTAATAATTAATGTATCGTAATTATATGCTACTAAACTTTGTATGAAACCTATATCAATATTCAACATATTGAATATTGTAGAAAATACATATTCTATTTGATTTTTGAATAAATTATTTTTATAGTATACATAAATCATATTTTATTCCTCTATTACAAAATTTTGCTTAACTTTAAAACTAGATTATAAGAAAAGCACCTTTTCACATTAAAATACCACTCTAAATTGTATCCATTAGAATTAGATATACTTTCATATATTTTAACCATATGTTCTATATCAACATCTTCTGGATTATGTACATTATAAAAAAGCTTTCTGTAAAAATTATGTTCTTTAGTAAAACACTTAATAAATTTATAATTATCAGTTTCCTGTGTACGTTTGGGAACCACATTTAAGATTAAAATAACCTCATCATTAAAAATTCTATATATTTGAGGGAATAGATCAAAATGTTCGCAATGGTTTGCATAAGGTCCTGGTGAATTATCTACTACTACCATATCATATCTTTTTTCTACATACTTTAACTCTTCAAACGAATCAGTTATTTTTACATTTGCGCACGGTAAATTCTTTCTCAAATCATATTCATATTCGTTATTAAATTCCCAAACATCTAAAGAATATACTGTGCCATAATAATCTATAGTATGTACTTCTCCATTTCCGCCAAAAACCTCTAATGCTCTAATTTTGCTTAAGTTTATGTTTCTATTTAATAACTCACCTATAACTTTCATCATCGGTGTACCTATACCCGGAAAACACATATATTTTTTTATATTCATTTTATTTAACTGCCTAGCTATTTCTAGATAGTATGTACTGGTTATCATAATAGTATATTCTTGTAATTTTTTTAGTTTTTCAGGACTTATTATTTCTATATTATTTATCTTTTTACCAATTTTATTTTTATCATTATCACAAAAATACTTAATATCATATTTTTCTTTCAGCTCTTTGAAAGCCTTTTTTCCTAATTCACTCGCTCCAAACAAAATAATCTTTTCCATCATTATTCTCCTTATTCATGTATATATATATTTCCCAAAAAACTTTTTTATCTATAATATTTTTTAAAAATTGATTTCGATTTTAAAAATTCCGGTACAGAAAAAAGTATATAATACAGCTGAAGCAAAGTATTATATTAGGAGCAATTTACTTTTAGATATTAATCTATAAATGAGAAAAGAAAATTAATATTAATTAATAAAGTTAAGTTAACTCTTTATACTAGATAAAACTAATTTCATTAATTTTCACATTTAAGTTTAATCTACTAACAAAATATTGATTAACGTTCTTGTAAATACTCCTGCTAAACTATTTATAATTTTTCTCCAAAAATTATTTCTTTAATTTTTAAAGTATCTATACTTTTTCTTAAATTTTTATTTATAAAACAACAGGATATTGTGATCTAATATTTTAGTTTCAATTCTAGCTATTAATTCCAAGCGTGATTTATTGAAATTATTTTAATCATTGGTATAAAAACTTAATTACTATATTTGTATTTTAAAATATCATAAACATATTAGTCCTAATCTAGATGCATCAAATATAATTACATTTCCATATAAAACTCCTACATTTTAATCATAGTTTCTTAAAAATAATATAAATTCTATTTTTATAAATATTGTTTTTTCCATATGTTGAAATACATTTTTTGTGTACCTCCAAATGCTCTGAAAAATTCTTCTATATTTTTTATACATGAACCTTCAAAATCAAACTTTTGGGTCACTTCAGACGAAAATTTTATAGCTTCCCATAAAGCTAATGAAGTAGCTCCACTATTTCTTAAATTAGGGTCTCCCCCTCCCATAAGATAGTATGCACTTTTGTTATCAAAAACTATATAATTAGCTGCATGTACTCTATCATTTTCATCAATTGCAAAAAAACTCTTTTTTGCATTATGTTTATTCATAATTTCATCAAACTTCTTTAAAAAGTCTATGGTGTATGGAGTTTTAATATTTTGCCGCTCAAATGTTTTTCTATTAATATCATATAATTCTTCTATAGGTAAATCCTGAATTATTTTTATATTATTTTTCATAGCCTTGTTAATATCATATTTTATGTTGTATTTAAAATTATTTTTTACCTGTTCTATATTTGATAAATCTTCTATAACATAAGTATATCTGCAATACTGGTTGTATCCTTTCCACATAAAAGGAAGCCAATTAGTAAATTTGTAATTAAAATTAATAGAATAATTCTTAATTTTAGGCATTTTATTAACTAAACTTTCTATTACATCTTTTTCTTTTGATATTTTATTAGCATATTTTAAGTCTCTAAAATCTTTTAACAATATACCAAGAGTTTGAGTAAGCATAGGCATAGTAAAACATGATTTTTGAGTTTCAGGTAAAATCATCCCCCCTAAATATTCACCTGTCTTATCTACACAAACATAGATTTTAAAATCAGCTTGTACCCCTTCCATATACCATGTTTTATTAAAAATTGAACCTTGTGGTGACTTATCAACAAACTCATTCCATTTTTCATACTCTTTTTCTTCTAGTATTCTTATGTTATATTTTGATTTTATTTCATCATAAACTATGTTCCCTGATGTCGGCAAAAAAAACTCTTCATTATAAATCTTTATTATATCTATTCCTTCTTCTTTTAAGTAAGCAATTCTTTCATAAATAGTCTGTTGATATACATCTGATGAAATTATGATAGCATCTATTTGATTTTTTATGTCATCTAATAAATACACTTTATATCCAAAAATACTTTTTCCTATTTTCTGTTTTTCTTTATCAACTAGTCCTATTATTTTTTCTTTATTATTTTCTTCTAAATAACTAAGTAAAAGCTCTGTATGTCCCCCAGTACCATATACAGCAATATGCTTTTTTTCATAGTTTTTTATCTTATTATTTAATTTTTCCAACATTATTTTTCTTGAATTAATACTCATATTGCTCTCCTCTTTTTTTGAATATATTGCCATTGGTAATACTAACTATTTTTATAAGTTTCTAATAAATTCTTCTCCATATTGCTCCAGTTATATTTTTTTCTTACAGCATTTATACCATTCTTGCTATAAACTTCATACAATCCTCTATCACTCAATATTTTATAAACTGCATTCCAAATATCTTTAGGTTCTAAAGGATTTACAACTATACCTGTATTAGCTTCCTTTATATATTTTTCTATATTACCAAAATTACTTCCAACCATAGGCAATCCAAATGTCATATATTCAAAAGTTTTTATTTGAACAGTTTTTTTAAATGTTAGTGATGGTTTAAAAATAGCCAATCCTACTTTACTTTTTAGATAATATTTCTCTACTTCCGGATATGGAACCCATTCTTTCAATATTACATTATTACTCAAATTGTTAATTTTTATAAATTCATTCATTTCAATTTTTAAAGTTGAATCTGATATAGCACCTAAAAATAATAATTTAAAATCAGGTTTATATTTGCTACCTATTTTAACCATTTGCAAGATTTCCATAGCACATCTCATTCTATTTATACCACCACAATATATTGCATCAAACTCTTTTTCTTCATATTTTTTATATTGATTAATTTTGAAATTTGTATAATTATAGATTATTTCTGCTTTATCTTTTCCAACAGCATTAATAAATTTTTTATTTACTGATGCTTCTGTGGTTATAATATAATCGTAATTTCTAGCACAACTCAATTCCCAAAACTTCACATAATAAGAATATATATAGTTTGAAATTTTCTTTAATCCTGATAGCTTTTTATATTCTCTTATTTGCTCAGGGTAACATTCATGAACATCGTAAATAACCTTTGGTCTAAAAGGTAGTGATTTTAACTTTTTACCTATTATATTTATATACAAATCATGAAAATGATATATATCACATTTTAAACTTTTGGCAATTTCATATATTTTATCATATGTACTTAAACTTAAGGTTTCATTGTAGAATAAATTTCTTTTTAATATACTTTCATATTTTTTCAATCGTGGCTTTATAGTATAATATTTTATTCCTTCCTCACTTATACCATAATCATCTTTATCTGATATACCTATACAAAAAACTTCGTATCCATTTTTTTTTAATGAAAGTGCTTCTTTCCAGTAAATTCTGTCGTCAAAAATACCATGGTTAGTAGATATCATACAAATATTCATATATTTACCTCACAAATTCTCAGTTATCAATCCATATATTCTAATACTTTCTTAATAATAAACATGTAATGTGATGTTTTTTATTTTTATCTGATTTCATTGGTGGAAATATTTTTTTTCCTTGATCCCAAAATTGACCTTCAAATAATTCATAGTATTCTTGTTCAACTATCTCTAATTTATTTTCTTCTATCCACTTGTTTAATTCATTTCTAGAATATATTTGGCATATATAATTAGGTTTTTCTTTAACACATGAATTTTCTAAATCATATGCATTATATACATACTTTTTCTCATTATAAGGAAATGTAAGAATAAGATATCCATTTTCATTTAATAAATTGCTGCATTGCTTTATTGCTTCGTCACTTTTCTCTATATGTTCTAATACACTTATGCATGTAATAGCATCAAATTTTTTGCCTACCTTAGATTTAGTAATATCATCATTTATTATATTATAGTGATAATTTTGGAATGAATCCCCCCAATAATACTCTATCTGATCAATAGCCGTTACATTAAAGCCGCAATCACTCATTACGCTTGGCCATGCTGTTGTACCTGAACCAACATCTAAAATTTGCTTAGGATATATCATTGATAGAGATTTAAAAGAAAAGCTATATTCTATAGGTCTTTCATTTATAGTGTTTCTTTTTAATTTATTGCATTCGTTTAATAAAAATGGTCTAAAAATTTTTCGTATTCTTCTATATATATCTTTATTTACTTTATCAAATAACTTTGTAAAATCCTCATAATATTCCAAATCGTAAATTGATTCAATTTTTATATTTTTAAGTTTATTTTTCAATTCATTTTTCAATTCATCCGCTATAGATTTAGTCCCTACCGCTATTAATACATTGTCAGTATTTTCTGAAATTTCATTTATACTTTTATAAATACATTGGTCGCTTAAGACTGGATCAATAATACCTCCAGTTTTATCTATAAATCCGGTAACATTACAATCACTCTTTGTTTTAATCAAATAATATGCTGTAACTCCAGACACATTCGCACCAAATATTACATAATTTTTCATATAGGCACTTCCTTACTTTATAATTTTAATTTTATAGAAAAACAATTGTTAGTTTTATAAAAAATACTTAACTACACAAGATATAAAAAATAATCTCTTTATCTATATAAAATACTCTTTGAAAGTAACATTTTTATTATTTAATCGTATCAATAATTTATATATAAAATTTTTTTCAAATTTACATATTACAAAAATTAACATTGAACATCGTTTTATTTATTAAAAATATTATCAATAATTATTTTTAAAGAGTTGACAATTAAAAAATCTTCATATCTCCCTTCCCCACCTTGAGTATATTTATCTAGCTTGCGAAGATAACATTCAATATCAATATACTTATTTATAAGCATATAATTATTACTTAGCTGTTTCTTTAAATTATTATATATATTTTCACCTTTAATCCACTCCCCAAAGTCTGTATAACTTTTTATATTTTCTTCATTCAACCCTATAAATGTATAATCCTGTAAGTTCAATTCAGATAATTGAACTAATATTTGTTTATAGTACATACTGGCAACAACTACTGAAACATCATTAAAGTTAGTTAGTTGTTTCGGAGAAATAATTTTTATTCCATTCAATGTTTTCCCCCACTTATTCTTATCATTATCACAATAATACATAATATTAAAATCTTTATTTAATATTTTATATGCTTTTTCCCCTAGCGTAGAAGCTCCAAATATAATAATATCCTTAAACTTAATATTTAAATAATCTTTATTGATATTGCTTGAATATTTGTCGATGTCATCTATATCCAAATTAAAAATTATAGGTAATTTACTTCTCTCCCACGGTATTCCATCGTAAAACTCAGGAAAATACTTTAAAGCCATTTGTATATATATTTTATGAGATTTTCTCCATTCATCAGGTAATGAATATAAATAATCAAAGAAATTATTTTCCACAAACGGCGATAAACAATTATACTTGTCTCCCATCATATCAAATAAAATGGAACTTCTATTTTTAATTAAAAATTTATCAAAAATATAAAAATCACTAGACGGATATCTCTCCTCAACTGTCGTATTAATATCATATTTTATTTGATTTTTATTAACTAAAAAATCTTTATCTTTAATGCCATATGTATTTGATTCATTTTCATATAGATATGTTTTTATCTGTTCTATATTTTCTTTATTTTCAAGTTCTTTAAATAAAAAGTCCCCACCTACTGTTTCTCCACCCAAATAACCTACTAATAGTGGATATTCGTATATTTCTTCTTTATCTTTTATATTTAAACAAGCATAATCTGCAATTATTGGACATAGGGTATTCTTTAGTGACTCACTTGAATTTATCCAATATTGTCTATTGTCTATTTCATAAAATTTATATTTTAAATTTGCTCTCTCTGCAACCATTTTGGCAATTTTTCCATCTAAACAATTTTCCAATCCAATTGTGTATGTAAAGTTAATTTTATTATTAAGATTAAGATAATCTATTGCTGCAACTACAAGCCTGGAGTCCATTCCCCCTGTAATTGTTATATTAAATTTATCATGTTTTGCTAATACCTTATCAACTGCTTCAATCCATAGTTTACCTAACCTATCCACAGCTTCTTCAAAAGTATCAACACATTTTTTTTCAATATCCCATTTCCAATATTTACGACTTTCTATGTTACTATCTTTTATTTTTATTATAGTAGATGAATCCATTCTTTTTATATTTTCTAATAATGTTTTATTATTTAAAATACAACCATATTTAAGATACTCTTTTATACTGTCATCATCAATTACTTTGTCATCAAAAGAATTTAACATAATATCTGGATAATTGGTAAACATATATGAGTCTTCATTTGTAGCATAATAAAAAGTCTTAGATCCATATCTATCATTTATAATAAATATTGTATTTTTTATGATATCTACTAAACATATAATAAACTTACCATTTAGCTTTTCTAAAGCTTTTTCTCCATATTGTTCATATAAATGAACTATAAATTCAATATCATTTGTTGTTTTAAACTTGTGTCCTAATTTCTTTAATCTTTCTATATCGACATCATAGATTTCCCCCATCATGAATCCATATATTGATTTATTTTCATTACCTATTAATTCATTGTTAGTACATAAAACTTTATCGTTAGCAAATTCTATATTTATATCATTAAATTTATATGATAAATACTCATAATTCCTATCTTCGGCATATCTCTTTAAATAATTTGGTTCTTTAATATTCTTACTTATTACCAAATATGACATAATAACCTCTTTCCTGCTTTCTATAAAGTTTAAATCTATATATAAAAACAATTATTATTTCTATAAAAAATACTAGTTTGATTTGATTCTATTCTACATGGTCCTATACCTAAAAATTGTAGTTCTTTAAATCCATTATCCTTTAGAAAATTATATCCTTCCCTATACTCTTCACGTAATGTATCATCCCATATAATAATTCCATCATCTTTTAATGCTTTTATACAATTTTTACAACAGTTAACCCTATCTCTTCCATCAATAACTATTACATCAAATTTCTTATTATAGTTAAGTATTTCTTTTGAATATTCTTTTCCATATTCAAGCTCTACATGTTTTATAATCACGTTTTGGGGTACTTTCTTTTCTACTTTCTTATACCATTCATGATCATGCTCAACTGAATAAACTTGTGACACTTTATCAGCCCACCATAATGTGCTATTCCCTGACCCATATTCAAAAATACACATTTTTTCATGTATTTTTTTTGATATAAAACTAATTACATTATAAGGTAACCACGGTAATTCGTTTCCATGAAAATCAACCAATTTATTTTCTAAAATACTCTTTAACCATCCACTTTTATACAATTCACTTTGTTTATCAAATACATTTAATAATAAATTTGTTATACTATTAAAACTTAGCTTGTTATCTAAAATATTTTCTGCAATCGATGCTTGAAACTCATCATTAATAGAAAATTTAAATGGTATAAAATTATACGAAACACTTAATACCTTGAATTTTTCCTTATTCTCTATAAAAAATTTATAATATCTATTATAATTTAAAACACTTATTCTATTTATGATTAATTTTTCCGTTTTAACAATATCTGTTAACATACCATTTGAGCATTCTGGCATATAAAAATCGTAATTTTCAGTAACCATTTTTACTAATATTTTTTCCATAAAGTCTTTATCCAAAAATATTTGTTCTGCCCCAATTCTTAATATAAAATCAGACTTAATTGTTCCTGTAACCTCTAATAATCTTTCATTTACATCATCCTTACTCGAATAGTTTACTATTATTTTGTTTGAAATACTTTGTAAATAACTCAAAGCAATATTTTCTTTACAATCATATAAATTTAATACAACTTTATCAATCTGTTTAATTTCTAATAATTTATTTATTGTATAATCTATTACTGCTTTTCCTTTTAATTTTTTTAATAAATATGTATTATATCGTAAGTCTGCTTGAACATATGCAATTATATTTGCCATCAATTTACCCTCCAAAGTTTTAGTATGTTGATTATTAAATATTGAATCAAAGTTTATATTCTATAACAATTTAATTTATTAACATCATATACCTTATTTGTTTTCACGTTTTTAAAATTAGTTTTTGACCATTAAATTTTCCAATAGTTTTTTAATTCATTTTTATTTAAATTATGATAAACGTTTTTAGTATCAATAATAAAAATCTCTTTAAAAATTGCAATCTTTTTTATTTCTTCAAAATCTATATTGTTCTGCCTTGCTAGTATTAATACTACATCACAATTATCTAATGCATTACTTAAGCTACCTGCTATATAATCCTTTTTTACTTTAACCTCTGGATCAAAAGCTTTTACACAAGATCCTTTTTCAATAAGTAAATCTATAATTTTTTCTGCAGGACTCAATCTAAAATCATTTGAATAGTCTTTCATAGCTATCCCAATAACCGCTACATTTGAGTCTTTTAGATCTTTACCAATTGAATTTAATATCTCGTCCACTTTGCCTACTATAAATTCTGGAATTTGCTCATTTTTTCTTCTAGCTATTTTCAGTAATTCTAGATCTAAATCTAATTCTTCTGCTTTAGGATTTAAATAATAGTATGCATTTGGAATACAGTATCCTCCAACACCTGGTCCAGGAGTTAGAAGATTAACTCTTTTATGTGTGTTTGCTACCTCTATAACTTCAAATATATCAACACCTAATTTTTCTGTAAATCTTGCAAACTCTTGAGCCATAGCAATATTTACATCTCTTTGAACATTCTCCATAACTTTAGATGTTTCAACTACCTTTATACTACTAGCTTTTATTATATCTGATCTACAAATTATTTTTAATAATTCACAAGCCTTTTGTAAACTTTTATCATTTATTGCAGCTACAACAGTTGGCATATCTCTAAATTCTTCAAAAGCTTTTCCTTCAGCAATTCTTTCTGAAGAATAAGCAAGATAAAAATCTTCTCCACATATAAGTCCTGAGTATTTTTCTAGAAGAGGTATTATTATATCTTCTGTAGTACCAGGTACAACTGTACTTCTTACAATAACCAAGTCTCCCACTTTTAAATTTCTTCCTACTTCAATTATGGCGTTTTCTAAGCTTTTTATATCGGTTGTTTTATTATTAATTGGAATACCAACAGTTATGATTATATTATTACATACTGACATTGCATCTCCAATACTAGTAATTGCTCTATAAACATTTTTACTTAATTCATCTTTTAAAACTTCTTGTATGGTTTTATTTTCATATTTCTCTGTATGGTAAGTTATTCCTTCGTTTAACTCATCTACTAACGTTTTATTTATATCTACTCCAAAAACATTGCATTTATTTAAAGCGTAGCTTAAAGCCAACGGTAATCCTACAAATCCTTGTCCAATTACGCATATATTGGTATTTATATTACTCATTTTTAATCATCCTCTCAAAACAAAGATAAAACATATGATAATCTTCTACAAATATTTCTATTTATGCACAATTATTTTATCGTATGTACTTTTATGAAACTTAAGAAAAATCCCCCAACATACTTGAAATATTGCCATATAAATATTAACAAAAAAGAGGAACCCTCTTTTTTAGCTTTCTAAAAGCTTAAAATCCATCGGAGTTCCCTTTACTATATCTACTCTTGCCTTCTTACCCAAAACATCCTTAAAATACTTAGTTTCCATACCAAAACCCGGTCTTATACTTTTCACATTCTCCTCAGTAAATTCCTCTCCTGCTTTAATATCTTTTACTACAAACAATGATCTAGAATGTTCTCTACTTCTCTTTTGTTTTTTAGTAAGTTCATAACTTACCTTTCCTATAGCTTTTTCAACTTTTCTTATATCATCTACCATTTTCTTAAACTCTTCTGGCTCCATAGAAAAAGCCGAATCTGGCCCACCCTCTTCTCTACTTAGCGTAAAGTGCTTTTCTATTACCTTTGCCCCTAAGGCTATTGCACCTACTGATACTACTGTTCCTAAAGTATGATCTGAAAGTCCTGTTAACACATCAAAGGTTTCTTTCATATTAATCATAGTTTTAAGGTTAACTGATTCCACTGGTGCTGGGTAACTGCTTGTACATTTTAAAAGAACTATCTGCTCATTTCCCATTCTTTTGCAAGCATTTATTGCTTCTTCTATGTCCGCTAAAGTTGCTATACCTGTAGACATTATTACTGGCTTTCCTTTGGATGCTATATATTCTATAAACGGAATATCTGTTATTTCAAATGAAGCTATTTTATAAGCTGGCACATCCATTTCTTCTAAAAAATCTACTGCGGTTTTATCAAAAGGAGAGGAAAAACATATAAGCCCCATATCTTCTGCTATTTTTTTAAGCTTAGGCTGCCAATCCCAGGGAGTATAGGCTTCTTGATAAAGTTTATGTAGGGTTGTCCCATCCCAAATTGTTCCCTGCTTTATTTGAAAATACTCATTATCACAATCTAAAGTTATTGTATCTGGTGTATAGGTTTGAAGCTTTATAGCATCTGCACCTGCTTCCTTAGCTGCCTTTATTATATCTACTGCCTTATTAAAATCTTGTTGATGATTAGCAGACATCTCCGCAATTATAAAAGCAGGCTGGTTTTCACCAATTAAACTATCACCGATTTTTATATAATCACTCATGCTTTTCACTCCTTAGTCAAATCCATTCCTTTTCAAACTTTAAGGGTTTGTATATTTTGTATATTGGTTAAGTATAAACTATCCATCATTAACTACTTTTCTGTTTTACATCCATGTTTATTCTTGCTATCTTTGGATTTTCATCTAAATATTTGACTACTTGTTTTGCTGATACAAATTCATCTTGAAAATGCTCATATATTGTTTCCACTAACTGAAAATCCTCTTTTGTGTCCACACATAATCTATAATCTCTATTATAGATTCCCTGACCTTTTACATAACCTATGTTAAATTCCTCAGGATGTTTGTACATATAATATGTAACATGCTCCCCATACATATGTATTTGAGCTTTTTCTTCTTTTGATTTTTCATTTATATTTTCAATAAGACTATTATAAGAATTATAAGCTTTGTCTAAAGCTTGTCTTGAAAATATTTCTACATCAAAACCTCTTATAAAAGTGTCTGGTACATCTAATCTTACGTAGTCATAATTGTACATTTTAAAATAACTCACTACATTATCTACTATAAATGGGTCTATTAAAGGACAGTCTCCTGTAACCCTTATTATTATATCCCCACCGAAGTTATCTACTGTATCTTTATATCTTTTAAGAACGTTATCTTCATCCCCTCTAAATACATAATACCCTGCTTTTTCGACGATTTCTACTAAGAATTTTTCCTTATTTTCTATGGATGTAGCAAGAATTGTTTGATCTATATATTTACTTTTTCTTAATCTATCTAAAGTATGTAATATCATGGGCTTTCCTAAAATAGGCTTTATAACTTTTCCTGGTAATCTTTCAGATCCCGTTCTCGCCTGAACTACACAAAGAACTTTCATACTATATATCTCCTTTGACTCCATATATACCCTTTATCGTATATATTTATGATAATTTAATACCTGAATACAAAAACAAGTAGAAATCCTTCTACTTATTCTTTAATAAATATAAGTTTAACGGTTCTAAAATTTCTTCTTTTTATATTATACTAGTTTTTAATTCTCTTAAGTCTTTTATAATAAAATCAGCCTCATATTCTTTATCTAAGGATGTTTTCATGTGGTCTCCCGCTTCCCTTATTATCCTAGCAGTATGTATTCCTAATTTTCTAGCACCTATAAAGTCTTTATTAGGATTATCACCTACATAAATACACTCTTCTGGCTCGCATTTAAAATGTTTAATCATTTTAATATAAGTAAATTCATGAGGTTTCCAAAAATCTAAGCCAAATTCATCTGAAACTATTATTTTATCTATCTTTTCACTTAAACCTAAACAGCTTATTTTGTTCCACTGAACAGATGCTTTTCCATCTGTAATCATTCCTACGTTAAATTTATTTTCTTTTAAATATTTTAAAATCCACTTTGAATCTTCATATAATTCAATATTAGGTTTTGCATTTCTATATATATCAACAAGCTTTTTTATATCCTCTAGTATATTATGTCTTTCACAGAGGATATTAAATATCTCCCCTCTACCAAACTTATCCAATATATATAGTGTATCCTTATATAATTCTTCTTCATTTTTATTGTGTTTATCCGCCAAATACTTGCACACTTCTTTAAATGCACCTTGTACAAAATCTCTTTCCTTATAAAGCGTGTCATCTAAATCAAATATAATTGTCTTTAACATGGTGTTCTATTTCCTCATTTCTATAAAAAAAGCAACATTTCACTTACATTGAAAAGCTGCTTTTTATTTTAAAGTTTAATCAATA
This sequence comes from Clostridium sp. CS1-1, assembly GCF_056135525.1. NCBI lineage: Bacteria > Bacillati > Bacillota > Clostridia > Eubacteriales > Clostridiaceae > Clostridium > Clostridium sp. CS1-1. Next base: position 3,998,716 of record NZ_CM148680.1, read on the forward strand.
AACACTGCTTCATCATATCTAAGCATTATGGTTTCTTTAAAGTTACCGATTATAGGTTCTATTTTTTCACCATTTCTCATCATGTTAAAATACATACCATAATCTATGCCTGCTTCAAAAGTAAGAGGAACTCCTCCACCGAAACGAGGATTTATTTCTATAAACTTTATTTTGTTACCACAGGTTAATCTACACTGAACAGTGTATGGTCCCATAACCGTTAAATTTTCCTCTTTCGTACGTTCCCCTACGAGACACTCCATAAGCCTATAGGTTTCTTTTATTATTTCCTCATGCTTGACTACTCTACTTTTGCTTACTTCGCCAGAGCGAATTTCTATTCTTTCTCTGGGAACTATGGATATTATATTTCCCTTTAAATCACACAACACATCTATAGTGTATTCATTTCCTTCAATAAATTCCTGAACTATAGGATTATCTACATAATCTATAAAAAACTCTAATTCTTTTAAATTGTTTACTTTAAATACTCCCATACTTCCCATACCAACTATGGGTTTTACTATCATGGGAAACTTCAGTGCTTCTATATTGTTTGTTAATATATCTTTAATCTGTTCCTTTGAATAAGTTACTGGAGTATCTATACACTTCTCAAGAAAGAAGTCATAAGTTTTTAATTTATTTCCGCATATATTTACTATATCCTTATGGCTTAATAAAAGAGTAGTCCCAATACTTTTAAAGCTTTCCCTATTGTCGCAAAGTATATTAAATTCAGGTTCATAAAGAGGAATCAAAAAATCCACCTTTTCATTTTTACATATATGAATAAGACTTTCTATATAACCTTCCTTATTATATTTAGGTATTTTGTAAAATTTATCCACAAAGCTTATTCCTGGAGCCAACTCACCTGCATCAACTCCTATAACTTTACAATGTTTTTTTAGGTGTTTTATAAGCTGCACTCTTTTTCCTATAGCTGTAATAAGTATATTCATTTTAAGGCTCCCCTTCTTTAACGTTACTCTAAATTCTAAGCTACAATTATAAGCCACTGTAGCATAAATTTTTATGCTAGTTATCTCTACTAGCTATAGAGATATTTATTTTACTTTCCATATCCTCAAGTATAGGTAAAAGTTCATATTCAAATAAGTCTCCAATAAGAATAAAGTCCTCATTCTCAAAGGCTTGTACTATTTCATTAAGCTTTCCATTCATAGTTTCTAACTCTATTTCTTCTTTTTGGGCATCTTTAGTAAGAAAAATAACATCACTTAACCATTTAATCCCTTCTGCTATAAGTGGTATTAGGTCACATCCTTTTCTTTCTTCTCCAACTTGAAAATATTCTACTGCTTGTTTAATTCCAGTCTTAAGGCTTATTATGTATTCACTGGCAGTTTTTAGTGCTTCTATTTTTTCATTCATTCTTATTCCCTCCGTTATATAAGGTTCTCACTTAAAATTAGTTTTCGCACTTCTTCTCTATCAATTGGAGGTTGAATGTGAGATGTGTAACTTCCAATTGTACTGTGCTTATAATCTTTATAATAATTATCATATTGATCCTTTGAAAAGGTTGTTGGTACTACTGCATACATATTTTCTAAGTCATAAGCAAAATGAGACTCCTCTTCTGTCATAAGCTCTTCATAAATTTTTTCACCGGCTCTTAAACCTATCTTTTCTATTTCAATATTTGAAGAATCTAAATTGTATTTTTTACTTACTTCTTCTATTATTACCTGTGACAAATCACTTAACTTTATAACAGGCATTTTTAGTACAAAAACTTCTCCTCCTAAGGATCTTTCCGCAGCACTCATTGTAAGTTTAACCGCATCTGTTAAAGTCATCATAAATCTACTCATAGTATATTCCGTAATGGTTATTTTCCCCTTATCCAACACTTGCTTTTTAAATAGTGGTATAACGGAACCTCTAGAACCCATTACATTGCCAAATCTAACAGCAACAAATTTAGTTTTTATCGGCCCCTTACTATAGTTAGCAGCCTGCACAAGTTTTTCAGCTAAAAGCTTTGTTGCACCATATGAGTTTGTGGGATTTATTGCTTTATCAGAACTTGTAAAAACCACAGCTTCTACTTTATGATAAGTTGCTGCTTTTATAACATTTTCCATACCATCCACATTTGTTTTAATAGCTTCTCCAGGATTATACTCACAAGCTGGTACATGCTTCATAGCTGCTAAATTAAAAACTATATCTATACCATTCATAGCCCTTTCAACTCTATCATAATCCCTTACATCACCAATTAAATATCTGAAGTTTTTATAATTCCAATCTCTCGTTTCATTTTCCATTAAAAATTGTTTATATTCATCTCTGCTAAATATTCTTATTACCTTTGGCTTTTGTTTTATTAATTCTTTAACCAAGCCTTTTCCTATAGTGCCTGTACCACCTATAATCAAAATAGCCTTGTTGCTATAATATCCCATAGCATTACTCCTCCTTAGTTAAAAGACTGTAGCTTGGATAGAGCTTTTTCTATACTCGGTATAGATTTTTGCACAGTTTTTAAAATACCTTCATATAATTTATTTGTTTTAACTGCTAATCTTTCTCCCTTTTTTAACTCAGTTTCTTTTATTTTTCCTTTATATTTTAAATCCATAGTAACTTTCAATATCTCAGGTGTTAACAGAGTTTTAATTATATAAGTCTTGTCTACATTTAAATTTATATATTCATCTATTTTTGATAGTTCTCTATTAATAACATTAATATTATGCTGTTTTTTCCCGGTATAGTGTTCTATAATCTTTCTGGAATACTCTACTGCTGCTTTGCTTTTTTCTTCTATTGTTTTCAAATCTTCTACTGCTTTTTCTAAATTTATTTTTAGATTTTCCATAGATAAGCCATTTTCCCTATTTAAAAGATCTTTTATATCTTTGTCTATGATATCTTTATAATTACTTATTGTTTCTTTTAAACTCTTTACTTCAGTTCCTATTATATTGGCACCACCTTCAGTACTATTGATAAATTTTATTTGTGGATTTCCCTGTATAAATTTTTCTAAAAGTTCTTTATAGAATAAAAATACCTTACTAGTTAAAACCTGTTCTCCATTAATATCCTCTGTTGATATTTCACTTTGTTTATATTCTACAAGATTAAGATTTCTATCAATATCCTTTGTAGCTGCATCTGCATGATATTTATTGTTTGTATATGCAAAATCTTGTCCTATAAAGATTATAGGATTACACCCTAAATAACCAGCAAAGGATGTGCATATATGTGCTACAGACCCTCCTTGATATAGTCCATCGACTCTTTTACCTATTACCTTTTCTGTAACTTCTTTCATAAGCAAATCACTAAAAAATATTTTTTTTCCTTTATATTCATCCACTACCTTATGATTGCTGAGTTCATTGAAAACCATGGGAATCTCCCTATCTAAGGAATCTTCCATAACTTTATAGGACGGCTCTCCAGGATCTAATACACATACAAAGTCTGGATTAACCCCCATATCTAATACAGACTTTAGAGTTCTACCTCCTGTTATTATAAGAAACTTTTCGTGACATTCTCTTAATAGTTCTATATTCTTTTGCAAGGATGGTCCTGCAGAAACAACTATAGCTGGCTTATTTTTAAAGCTATTCTTTAAATTGTTTATAAAAGTACTTTTAGCCATAGTTGATATATTTTCTATGAAACAAGTAAAATACTGCTCTGCAAAGGCAATCGTTGTATTTAATCCAAAAATTAAGCTATTTACACGGTTTCTTATTAAGTTAGTTAACTGAGTATATTCATTACCGTATATTTTATTATAATTGGCAAAGTCTAAAATTTCTACATTGTTCATATTATTAATATTTATATACTGATCTATTAAATCATTTAAGTTGTTTTCGTTTTTATTTAAGATTAATATCCTTTTATCATTTTTTATAATGTTTTTATAGGATAATTCCTGAAAAATTCCAAGTATATTTTTATCTGGTTCTATTATTAGAATTTTATTATTACTGGTAGTTATTTTTAAAAGTTCTAGTATATGTTCTCCTGTTCCCAGTCCAAAAACTACTAAAATTGTTTCTTCATTTAATTCATTAATTTTATTTTTAAAGAAGTCTATATCTCTCTGTACAGAATATTTGCTTCCTATATATAAAGATTTTCCTTCTGCATTTATATTAATTATATTTTTCTCGTCCTTACTTTTTTCTACATAATATTTTGTATTACAATCTATCTTCATATATCAACTCTCCAAAATAGTTATTAATATTACATTTATCGTAAATTATTAAATACCCTTTAGGAAAAAAGTTCAGTATAAGGAAAAGACATACCAAAAATAAATTTGGTATGTCTAAAATCCAAAACTATCTTAATAATTGTAGAACACCTTGAGGCGCTTGATTTGCTTGTGCAAGCATAGCTTGAGCAGCCTGTTGTAAAATATTATTTTTACTGAAGCTCATCATTTCCTTTGCCATGTCTACGTCTCTTACTCTTGATTCTGATGCTTGTAGGTTTTCTGAAGCTGTGTTTAAGTTATTGATTGTATGCTCTAATCTGTTTTGGATTGAACCAAGGTTAGCTCTTTCCTTTGAAACGGCAGCTATAGCACTATTTACAGAAGTAATTGCTGTTTGTGCATTTGTTGAAGTAGAGATAGATGAAGCTGATAAACCTAATGTAGTACCTGAAGCTCTCATATCATTTATTTTTAATGTTATGGTTTGATTTGCATTTGCTCCAACCTGGAAATCCAATCCAGTTGTTGCAAATGAACCTGACATAAGAGTTTTAGTGTTAAATTGTGTCTGAGTTGCTATTCTAGAGATTTCTGATTTTAATTGAGTAAATTCAGAATTTAAAGCTGCTCTATCTGCTGATGTATTTGTTGCAGTTGATGATTGAACTGATAATTCTCTCATTCTTTGAAGAATTGAGTGAGTTTCATTTAAAGCACCTTCTGCAGTTTGTATTAATGAAATACCATCTTGAGCATTTCTTGATCCTTGATCTAAACCTCTGATTTGTCCTCTCATTTTTTCAGAAATAGCTAGTCCAGCTGCGTCATCTCCAGCTCTGTTAATTCTTAAACCTGAGCTTAACTTTTCCATTGACTTTCCTGCTGCACCAATGTTAACTCCCATATTTCTGTGAGCATCCATAGCATTAAGATTGTGATTAATTATCATAATATTTTCCCTCCTTGAATTTTAAAGTGGACTTCCTTTTCCACTGTTTTATTTATAGTTAAGCTATTTAAGCTTACTAACTAAATTTATTGATTTTTTCTTTTGACTTATCATTTAACTAAAAAAGGAGTTAACTATCCTGCCCTTCCAGCATCCTGCTGAATTACGAGAATAGTTAACTCCTCCTGAGTTCTTAATATTAAATTATTTGCTTATAGCCACTTTCTGCTGCTCTTCCCAAACTTCGCCCCTAACAATCTTAATATCCCTAGGTGCATCAACAGCTAGTCTTAAATCACCATTGTCACTCTTTACAACTTTAACTTTTATGTTATCTCCAATTACTATGTATTCTCCCGGCTTCCTGCCTACTACTAACATAATTCTCATCCTCCTTGAATCGAAAAAATGGACGATTAATAAGCCTATCTCTTATTTGCCTCCTGCAAATTTAGATAAGTTTATTAATCGTCCATGATTATTTCATAATTTAATTTTCTTACTTTTATTTTCGTTTCTCTTAATAAAAACTTTATAGTAATTTTTAAGTTTTTTACTTAACTTTTCTATTACTTATATTTATCCTATCGATATGTTTACTTTAAACTTTATAGTTTTTTTAAATTAAATATTTTTTATTAATAGAATATTTTTAAAAATTCGAATTATTTTCCTTATCAAGAATTTCTCCTCTTACTATCTTAACATCATTAGGCGCCTCTATAGCTAACCTCAGTCCTCCTACTTCATTTTTTATAACTTTTACTTTAATATTTTCGTTTATTACAACATATTCTCCTGGCTTCCTGCCTAAAACTAACATATTTTCTCCTCCTTGAAATAAAGAATACCTAAAATAAATAAAGGCCAATTAAAGTTATTAAATTTCTAAATAAATTTAATAACTTTAATTGGCCGGTTGCACTAATAACTCCAAATTTCTAAAGTGACCAAATACAAGAAATCTTTCATAGTTTCCAAAACAATAATATTATATCATCAAAATTATGGAACTTCAACAAGGTATTGGTTAATTTCAATTGAGGAATTTCTTTGTATAATATTTTACTAATTATATGATTATGAATATTCATAGTATACTTCATTTTCTTTCTTTTATTACTTTAGCTGGTACACCTACAGCTATTGAATATTCCTGAATACTTTTATTGACAACTGCATTTGCACCAATTTTACATCTCTTACCAATAGTTACTCCTGGTAAAATTACTGCACCTATTCCTATATTACAATCATCGCAGATGGTTATCGGAAAAAATTCTAAGCCTGAAAATAATATTGGCGTATCTATTCCTAGTTCTTTATGTCTTGCGCCATGAATCTTTACCATAGGTCCTATCCCTACATTTTCACCTATAGTTACGCCACCAGCTCCATGTATAAAGCAATTCTGACCAATCCATGTATTAGAGCCTATAATTAGCTTAGAATTATAATATCCCTTTAATATTGTATTGTGTCCTATATATACGTTATCTCCTATTTCAATATTTTCAGGATGAAATATCCTAACGCCGTCTTCAATTATTACATTGGTTCCGCACTTACTTAGGCTTTCTTTATTAGGTAATCCATTCCCTTCACTCTTCCATTGTTTGTATGCCATACTTTCACCTCTTTAAACTAAATTTCTTTATTGAATTGATACAAAACCTTCTCCAGTTCCGACACAATATATGTTATAGTCTCATGTGTAAGTTCACTATGTAACGGTAATGCCAATCCTTGTTCATATGCATAAATTGAATTATTAAAATCACTACCATTATAATTATATTTGTCTTTATAATATGGCTGCTCATGCACAGCATAGGCTCCAAAGTTTGTTTCTATTCCTCTATCTTTTAGTTTTTTGATAACCAAGTTTCTATCAAACTTCTTGTTTAAAAGTACATGATACGTTTGCCACACATGTTTACCATAGTCCTTTTCAACCGGAAGAGATATTCCAGAAATAGAGCTTAATAATTCATTATACCTGCTAGCTACTTTTGCTCTTACTTCATTAATCTTATCTAATTTTCTCATCTGTACTGTACCAATGGCTCCTTGAATGTTTGTCAGCCTATAATTAAAACCGGCATCGACAAACTGTGGTTTTCCATTTATGTAAGTTAAACCATGGTTTCTAAGTATTCTTAGCTTATCAGCAATCTCATCATTGTTAGTAACAATAATTCCACCTTCACCAGTAGTTATAGCTTTCCTTGGATGAAGACTGAAACATCCTATATCTCCTATAGTTCCAGCCTTTTTATTTTTGTATTCCGCACCTAGAGCACATGCTGCATCCTCTATTACTTTTAAATTATATTTTTGCGCTACTTTCATTATTCCATCCATATCTGCACACTGTCCAAACTCATGAACAGGGATTATTGCCTTTGTTTTTTCCGTAATACTACTTTCTATTTTATTTGCATCCATACCTAAAGAATCTAATTCAATATCTACAAATCTAGTTGTAGCTCCTAAAAGTTCTACTACATTTGATGTAGCAGGAAAGGTGAAGTTAGGTACTATAACTTCATCTCCTGACTTTATATTTAGAGAAGCTAGTGCTAGATGCAATGCTGCTGTTCCACTACTTACTGCTATAACATGTTTTGCACCAATATATTTCTTTAATAGATCTTCTAGCTCCTCCACCTTATCACCATGAACTAAATACTTGGAGTCAAAGACTTTTTTCACTTCTTCTAATTCCTCTTCTCCTATATCTGGCACTGCAAGTTTAATCATTTTTAACACCCCTATACCATTCTATGGTCTTTTCAAGTCCTTTGCTCAAATCATACTTTGGCTCATATCCTAACATTCTTCGTGCCTTATCAATGCTCGGAATTCTTAACTCCACATCTACGTAATTTTTAGGTACATATACAATTTCTGATTTTGATTTAGATATTGTTCTTATAAGCTGTGAAAGCATTGAAATTGTAACAGTACCTCTTGGATTTCCTATGTTAAATGTGTTTCCTATTGCCTCTTCTTTCTCTAAGCAAAGCATAATACCTTTTACAAAATCTTCTACGTAGCACCAAGACCTTATCTGATCACCATCTCCATGAACTTGAATTTGTTCATTTCTTATAGCTCTAGTTACAAACTGATGTATGGCACCTTCTCCTACTTGACCTGGTCCATATATATTGAATGGTCTAACTGATACAATTGGAAGCCCATATTCTTTATAATAACTATGTGCTAAGTGCTCTCCCGCTAATTTACTTACAGAATAAGTCCATCTCGCTTCGCCTACCGGTGCAAGATTCGTCGTACTAATTTCCTCTACTTTATAAGCGTAAGAACCAAACACCTCTGATGTTGAGAAGTCAATAAATCTATCTATATTATTAATATAATCTTTTAATGCCTCCAAAAGGTTATAGGTTCCTATCATATTTACCTGCATAGTTTTTACAGGGTTTTTTATTACAGTATCTATGCCTGCAACTGCAGCTAGATGTATAACAATATTTGGCTTAAATTTATCTATAGTTGACTTTAAGAAAGAAAAATCTAGTATATCTCCTTGCACTAATTCTATATTTTCCTCGCTTAATAAATTTGTATTTTTAATAGAGTTCCTATTTAGATTATCGTAAATTAGAATTTTATTGTTTTTATAAAGTAAATCACAAATTTTTGTGCCGATAAATCCAGCTCCACCAGTTAATAATATCTTTTTATCCTTAATCATTTTTATCCTCCGTTAATCTGTTGTTAGACTGACTTGTATAAATCTAATAACTGTTTTGATATTAGATTCATATCGTGATATTTTTCAACATATGCTCTTCCTTTTGTACCAATAGTATTTAACATTTCTTTGTTATTTATCATGTATTCAATCTTTTCTTTAATGTTATCTGGATTTGCAGATACTATTGGAAGTTCCTTAGGATATTTTTCTTTCATATAATCACTTATCCAACAGATCACCGGTTTTCCCATCGCCATAGACTCTATAGCAAATAATCCATAAGCTCCTCCATGTAATTGATCAATTATTAAATCCGCTTTCTGATAAACTTTCTTTGCTTCTTCATGAGGCATACCCTGAACTAACTTAAACTCAAAATCATACTTTTCCTTTAGCTCTTCAATAGCTCTTAAAACATATTTTGTTCCCTTAATTTCCGGAGCTGAAGGTGCATGAACTATAAGTAATTTATTCTTGTTAAAATTCCTTACAGTGTATTTTTCTAAATCTATGGCCTGACTTACTAAATGAATATTTTCGTAAAAATCCTTTACATATTCGTAAAGTTCTAAATCAGCAACTATACAGTGTGAGATATGCTTTGATAAAAACTCTAGCCTCTTTTTAATGCTATATTCATCTTCATTTTTAACTTTTATATAAGGGTTAATCTTTACCGCCCTAGAATACATTCTTACATCCGATCCCCAATGATTCATAAAAACCTTTTTTCCTAATTCATTTAATAAAGGTAAATCAGAGTTATCTAACGCTAAGGTACTGCCAAAGTGAAAATGAAAAATATCATTTTCTGAAATCATTTTACAAGCAAACTTCTTAGTTTCAAAATTACCAGTCTGAAGATCCTTAAATGAACTTATATCTAATATGTAATCAGACCTATAGCCTAAATAACTTTCGTAATAGTTGACAGACTTAGCATCAACCCCCAAAGCTTTAAGTCCTGATGTAATTGTATTCATTTGATTAGCTATTTCCATCGTCCCGTTTAATACTTTTAAGTTATTATTATCGATAGGCTTTAAGTCAGCTATTATATCATTAACATTTATACTACTATCAGGATTAAATAATTTAGCTTTACTATATAGTTCTACAGCTCTTTTCTGATCATTCTTCATATTTGTAACATAACTTAGATTGTATAGTAAATCTCCATTTTGTGGTTCTATCTCTAGTCCCTCTTTTAATATAATCTCAGCTTCATCAAGGTTATTCTGCAGTACTGCTATAACAGCCTTCATTGAATATATTTCAAAATCTTGATTAACGATTTCTTCATACTGATTAATAAGCTGTTTGGCATTATCTATATTTCCTTCGTCAATCAAAGTCTTTATGCTTTCTTTTACTTGTTTTTTATAATTTTCAAAGCTTTCCCTTGATGCCTTATCAGTTTTTACATTAAATAACTCATTTTTATATATATCAATATACTTGGCTAATGCCTCGTAAGTATTTACAGCTTCAATCATATATTCTACTGCTGATTTTTTATCCTTCTCTTTAAGAAGTTTATGTATCATGTAAATTATAATGAAAAATCTATCCTGTTGATTACTTATACTTTTGTAAATTCTCTCTGCTTTTTCAACCTGATATATTTGAGATACAAAGTTAACTCCTAAATTAATAAAATTATTAAAAATAATTTCGTACTTACTATCTACTTCCTCCTTATCGTTTATATTAATTAGCAACAGCATAGTTGTCATAGAAATAAGTACTTTTAAATCTTCTAAATCGGTTAAATCTTTATTTATGTTTACAATATGATTCTCAAATATATCCATAAACTCACTGTGTTTTTCTATTAAATATTTAATTATGTTTCTTAAATTTACTTCTTCTACAGGTTTTAATAAATCAACTATATTGTTTACATCATTTTTCAAGTTTATAAATGCTTCTGCATAAAATACAGGTTCTTTATTAAAATCTATTTTTTTAAATAATAATTTTGTTAAATTTATTTTTTCGGCCTTTTTATCACTCAATCTTTCCTTATTAAGAATACTATATATATCATCACCTGAACTAAATTTTCTATAGATTTCTAACTTCTCTTCTTCATCAAAATTCTTCATTTTTTCTTCTAAGGTCAATAAAAAGGTATCCTTATCTTTTTTATCTACTAAATCCACATATACATTTTTTAATTCAGAATAACTATTTAATTTTGTTAATATGCCAATACTAGAATATATTTTTTGATTTATATTAGTTATATGTTTATATTTATCATAAGCTTGAATATATTGTTCATTTTGTAGATAATACTGAGCTGCTTCAAAATAAATAGTAGATTTAGAATCATTATCTATATGATACATTATTATTGTTAAGTCTTTTGATATCTCTAATTCATTATACTTATCAACTAGCTTAATATATTGTTCAAAATACCTTATAGAATCTTCTTTGTTTCCTAGCTGCTTTTCTGCTAATCCTAAAAGATAATACATATCAATATACTCGTCATTAAATTTTATAGTGTTTTGACCTATCTTTACCGTTTCTTGAAATTCTCTGTTTTCAAAAGCAATTCTAGCATATGATGCATAGATATATTTATACACTTTCCGTTCATTTAAAGATTTATTTTTTAATATTTTATGTGCTTTCCTGAATTCCTTTAATGACTCTTTTTTCTCACCATGCATATCATAAGTTATGCCTAACTGATAAATATAATATAAATTTTCAGGATTCTTTTCTAATTCTATTTTTAATAGTTCTGAAGTTCTCACGAATTTTTTTTCCATTAACTCTTTATCGGTACTAACATACCCAAAATGAGTTAGACTTATATCAATATTTAAATTTGGTCCTTTAAAAACAGGTTGATTATGAACTGCACCTTCGTATCTAAACTCACTGTCATTTTTAAATATTCTAGGTGACAATATTAGATTATACTTATTTTCATCTTTATAGTTGTACAGATTCTTTACTTGCAGCATAATAGTGTTATATTTATTCATTTCATCTGAATTCAATAAGTAAATTAACTTTTCAGTATCATCTAATCTTTCATCTGCATCTATTATAAAAATCCATTTTCCTCTTGCATAGGAAATAGAAATATTCCTCATTTCCGAAAAATTCTTATCCCATTTATGAAAGTAAACTTTATCGGTGTACTCTCTTGCTATATCTACAGTATTGTCTTGTGACCCAGTATCAACAACTATAAGTTCAGCTAATCCTGATTGTACTATTGGCTTTAGTTTTTCTAAACATCTTCTCAAGTTCTTTTCTTCGTCTTTAACCATCATGCATATACTTAATCTATATTCGTATTTCACCATAAGCACCCCTATATTCCAAACTTTATTTAATATTAATATAAACAAAAGCCCTGTATAATATAACAGGACTTTTGTTTAATATTATCTTAATAACTGAAGAACTCCTTGAGGCTGTTGGTTAGCTTGTGAAATCATAGCTTGAGCAGCTTGTGATAGAATATTTTCTTTAGAGAATTCCATCATTTCTTTAGCCATGTCAACGTCTCTAATTCTTGATTCAGCAGCAGTTAAGTTTTCTGAAGATGTATTTAAGTTTGCAATAGTGTGCTCTAATCTATTCTGATATGCACCAAGTTTTGCTCTTTCTGTTGATACTTTATTAATTGCATTATTAATAGTTGATATTGCTTTTGATATTGTAGTTGCTGTAGTTGTATTATCAATCTTAACACTTGCAGTAGATACTCCTAATGATGCAGCAGTCATATTTCCAATATCTAAAGTTATTGATTGAGACTTGTTAGCTCCAACTTGGAATACTATTGTACCAGCACCACTATTAGTGTTCAATAATTTTTTAGTATTAAACTCTGTATTGTTAGCTATTCTATCTATTTCCGCTTGTAGCTGTCCTACTTCTTTTCCAACCTGATCTCTATCAGTTCCAACATTTGTATCGTTTGATGCTTGTACCGCTAATTCTCTCATTCTTTGAAGAATTGATTGAGTTTCGTTTAATCCACCCTCTGCTGTTTGTATTAAAGAAATACCATCTTGAGAGTTTCTTGAAGCTTGATCTAATCCTCTTATTTGTCCTCTCATCTTTTCTGATATTGCAAGACCTGCAGCGTCATCTCCAGCTCTATTTATTCTTTGACCTGAAGAAAGCTTTTCCATAGACTTTCCAGCGTTAGTAGTGTTTATTGACATGTTTCTGTGTGCATTTAATGCATTCATATTGTGGTTGATTATCATAATAAATTCCTCCTTGAATTTTAAATAGGCATCCTTGCCCTTTATTTATAGTTAAGCTCTTTGAGCTTACTAACTGAGTTAGTTGTATTACCACTTTTTAGTAACTTATATAATCTTTACATTTCTGCATACCTCCTGTTGAAATATTCATCCTGCTTATTTCAACTTTTCATCGGCATTTTCAACACTATGTTGAATTTCAACAACTTAGGCAACTTTCTGCCTCAACTTTGTGTATTATAAAGCTTTTAAGAAGTTTTATAATATAGCTTGTACTCTAGTGGCCACTAGATTTTTTTCTTTTATTATACTATATTTATCGATATACTTCTTGTTCACTTTATATTTTTTTCAATTTTTTTATTTTGCTTTTTTCTTTTGTTTTATACTTTGTTTATCGTAGTTAGCTTTATTAACTTGACTACTTTTTCAAAACTTTTGTAACCTTATTTTCGGTTACACATTATTTATCGTAGTTTTGTCTATTAGCTTTAATGGTATTTTAGGGTTTCTATAGATATACTTTTCCAGTCATTCAACATCTGCTTATCTCAACAAAATCAGAAAATATACTTATCTGCATATCTATTATTTTATCTCTTGTAATAATTATATCGATTAATTATTATAGAACTTTATATGTTTATTATCTCATCCTTTAATTGTCATTTTCATAAAAGATGACAAGATTATTTAAACATTTTTACAAAGTAAAAAACGGATAATTTTCGTGCTAGTTTTATATTACTGACATATTATTATTCTTTAAGTATTCAATATTCTTATTATTTATAGCTAGAAGAATTTCTATAACGTGGATATTTTTAAATTATATATAAAAATTAGGTATCTATTTAAAAGTAATAGATACCTAATTTGTTCTATTATTTTGTTATTAAACACTATATTTTGCCGTTACATGGATGATCTATGGTTTAGGACTGCTACATTTTTTTACTAAAAAACATGGAGTCGGAATAAAATTTCTTATTATATTTTTTATTAGCCTTCTTACCCTCAATAATTTTATCTAGCTCTGCCCTCGTATTACTTCTTTTCTCATTCATCAAATCAGAAAGTTTCTTTTGGAGAACTAATAGTTCTAGCTCTTCAACTATAGTTTTGAACTCTTCCTTTGTATAGTCCATATTATTTACACTATCTATTACAAGCTGCCTTTTACTTAAAATGTTATCTAATGAATCAAAATCTTCCTTTTCTAGGCTATATATCAAGTCCAATGTATAGTTTTTATATTGAATTAAGGCATTTTTTAAATTTTCATCCATATTTCTCCCCCGCTCTATTAGCTTCCTCCTAATTGCGAAGCAAGCCATGACTGTTGAGAATTCAATTGATTCATAGCAGATTCTAACTTCGCAAACTGATTATAATATTGATCTTCCTTAGTAGATATTTTTGTTTGCATATCACTTATAAGTTTATCTCTTTCTTTTAAGTTATCGTAATATAAGTTATTTATTTCTGATAAGTCTCCCTTTATTCCCGACTTTTCGATTAAATAACCTTTCTTACCACTGTTATCTCTATACATAGTGGAAGTATAATCTTCTAAGACATCTTTTACCCTTTGGAATATTCCTTCCTCGCTCATTCTAGTCTTTTTATCTGCACTGGTCATGGTTCTATTATAAGTTGGTTGACTTTCCGACGTTTTAGTGAAAAGTCTCATTATTTGTTCACCATTATTTTGAAGAGCAGTTTTTAACTTCTCTTCATCAATAACAAGTTGTCCTCTTTTTGTCGTATCTGGTGTAGTACCAAATCCCAGACTATCAGTTAGATAAATTCCTGCACCTTTTACTCCATCGTATAAAGAACCCCTCAAATCTTGAAGTAACCCAGAAAGTAAATTATCATTTCTTAAAAGTCCTTCTTTGGCTTTGTCTTCCCATTTTGTTATCTCATCTGATTTCATTGATGATTTCTGATCATCTGTTAAAGGTGAGTAACCTGATTTCTTTTCTTCAATTTTAGATTGTATTTTATCAAGAATTTCGTTGTACTTAGAAACAAATGCCTTGATCTTGTCTACTGCTTTTTGAGTATTCATAGTTAGACTGACGCTTGATGCGGTTGTATTGGTATTTAATAAACTGTAGGTAACACCATCAATACTAAAGTTGTTAGTAGATTTAGAAACCGTTGTTGCAGTTCCCCCCGGTGGAGTTATTGTTACCAAAGCATCCTTTCCAGTTGCACTTGTACTAGTCATACCTAAAGCTGTATTGAATTTAGTTAAATCTATTGGATTTGAACTTGCTGCTGCTATTTGCAATGTATTGCTACTTCCAGTTTGAGCTGTTTTAATAGTAAAAACACCTGATAATTCACTATATTTAGCTGAAAAAGCTCCCCCGGATGCTGTATTTATAGAATTAATTAAATCTCCTATAGTTTTCGTACTATCTACTGAAACAGTAACGGGTGTACCATTATTAGCTGTTATTTGCATATCACCATTTGTTATACCTAAGTCTGATAATTTTGTAGTCAACTTTGGAGTTACAACCTTGTCAACATTAGTTATTTCACTAGCAGTGGTAGTACCTGATGATATTTTTATCCTATTACCTGATAGAACATTAAACTGTAGAGCATTATTTGTTCCGTCTTGAGTAACTGAAATTTTTCCTTTTAAATTAGCATTAGCGTTTATTTGATTGTTAATATCTGCTATCAAAGTTGTCATACTTACTGAACCACTATAAGTTGGCAGTGTAATATCATTGCCAGTTGTAACTCCATCTATACTAAATCCTATTTTTGCGCCACTCCAATTGGTGTTATTAATATATCCGCTAGTAATAGCTACATTACTCTTATTATTCAAGATAGGAGTGTCTCCCAATGTAGCTGCAGTTGCTAACTGATCCACCTTAACACTATAACTTCCTGATACAGCTCCCGCTCCTGCAGCTAAACTCACTGAATTTGAGGCATCTGTAGAAGCATCTAAAATCGAAAAGTTATTTTGGTTAACCACACTAGTACTTGGATTAGTTAATGAATCAAAATAAGTAGATTTTAAAGTATTTATATCTCCTATCAATTCTCTGTACACATCCTGTTGCCATTGAACTACTTGTCTATCTTGCTTCATTTTATCTAGTCTCATAGTATACGGCTTCATTAATTGTTTTACCGTTGAATCCGTATCCATTCCTGTTGCCATACCAGTTATTCTAAGCATATTACTCATATCTTTTCCCACCTTTACTATCTCCACCTATATGGCTTCAATAAATTACTATATAATACTTATCAAGTTAAGGATTGATGTGAATCTATTTCGCCCCTCTAGCTATCCTATCTGCTTCATGCCAGGTGTCTCTAACATCTTGAATTAGAGGAATAACCTCATCCAATATTTTAATGTCTTTCTTTATATTAGCCTCTACAAGTCTTCTTACTATAAAATCATAAATATTCATTAGATTTTGAGCCCAATTTCCACCCTTATTAACATCCAAAGTAGCCATTAGTTCGTAAAATATATCTTGAGTTTTAACTATATTTGTATGTGCTTTTTTAATATCCTTATCAATAATTGCTTGTCTACTTATTTTAGCAAATTTAACTGCTCCATCAACTAACATTAATAATAATTGACCCTTAGAAGCGTAATTTACACTATTATTTTTATATGCGTTATATGCGTTTGTTGCATACATATTAAAACACCCCTCTTTAAAAATCCTATATTAAAATCCATTATATCTAATAAATTAAATTAATATTTTTTTATCATATCTACATTTTCATTGTCTTATACTTAATTATCGTAAAGATACATATGAAGTTTAACTAAAAATTGAGAATTAATATTTATTTTTGTATATGTATTTAAGATTAGAAATCCTTATTTTAAAACAAATTTCTAGAAACTCTTTGATATCTAAAAATAGGTTAAGGTTACTATTGCTCAAAACACAGCTAAACACTTTGCAACGAATCCTAGCTCCTGTCCACACTGGAACTTTAAATTATTACAGGTATTTATAGTGCTCTATGAATAGTAACCTATATCCAGATAATTAATTAAGTTTTAAATTTACTTTCTCACATCTAATATATTGCCCCTAGTTTCATCCTTTGAAAGTTCTACTTCTTTATAAGCTTGTATCTCTACTTGTTTGATTTCAATAGCTTCCACCACAATCTTCTTTTTATCCTTGTCCTTATCTTCATTTTGTTTTTCCAATTCATTGCTAAAATCTTTACTACCATCCCTCTTATTTGGGTTTCCATCCTTATTTACAGATAGCCTAGCCTTAGCATGAATCTTTCCTGATATTGTAGTTTCTCTTATTCTCTGCCTAAGTTCCGGATCGATTTTATTGAGCCTATATTCCATAAAACCACCATCCCCTAACTTTATGCTTTTTTATCAACAAATATCCCTGCCAATTCACAGAGTTTGTTTATCATATCGATTAACTTTTTAGGTGGAATTTCTTTTATAATCTCTTTTGTTTTGTCATTTATTATTCTTATAGTTAAATCCCTCGATTTGCCGTATATCTCATATTCAGCATGAGTTGATTTATCTTCTAACAGTTTATTAAACTTATCTACTGCTTTCCCTATATCTTTTTCAGAAAAGCCCTTCTTATTCTCTAAAGTCATATTATTGCTTCCATTATTACTTCCACTATTATTTTCATAATTATAGTTTTCATAACCTGTCCCCTGTATGTTTTGTCCACCATTATTTACTGAACTTGTACCTAAGTCCGAAGATATCTGTCCTCCTTGACCAATATTTCTCACTTCCATGCTTTACACCTCACCTTTATAATTAAGAAATTAGAAGCAGAGGACTAAGTATTAATTATTATATCCTCACTTCTCACAGCATAGTTAACTTTTCTATAATCATAGTTAACTGCCACTAATAATTACGTTACTATAAGTAAGCTGCATCAAATATGTCTATTTATTAATTAATATATTTCTAATGTACCCTAGTTTACAATAGCTGGCAAGCTTATTATGACTTTAAACATTTAAAATTTCCACTATAATACTAAATAATATAGATGCTTCCTGCTATTAGAAGAGTAAAACATCTGATAAATAAAATCTAATGTATATTTTACTTTATGTTTTTTAAGATACTTATATCAGAAGCTGCTGCGTTTTTGTTTTCTTGCCCTACTTCTTTATATAATTCTTTCCTCAATATTGTTACACTCTTAGGTGCTGATATAGAAAGTTTTACAGAATTATCATCTACCTTAACTATGGTTATTTCAATATCATCACCTATTAGAATTGACTCACCTTTCCTTCTACTTATGACTAACACACAATCATCTCCTTGACAGCTCTAGAGCCTCTTAAAGTTTATGATGATTTCCTTATCATCACTAATAAAGCTTTAAGTTTATTAAAACACTTATCCACGATACTACCTACATAGCGGATGCCTTATAGCATAATCAGGATTTTCTAGTATTATTTGTTCCCCTAAGTTATTATTTATATTTATTATTATTGGAGCCTTTAAGTTTACAGTTATATTCTCTACTTTTGAACTTAGGGTAACAGTATTAAGAACTAAAACATCTTCAGATCTGTCGATTTTAAGTTCACTTATCTTTTCTTCATCAAGATTAAGTTCATAATCCTCAATTAAATAAAAAGGTGATACCACTACAAGTCCTATACTCTCATCTTCTATTGAATGAAGTATACTGAATAATTCATTATCCTCTATAGGAAAAATGATAAACTTTTTCAAGTTTTCAAAACCTGGAAGTCCTTTTCTAAAATTGATAATATCTTTTTCTTCAAATTCCCTTACACCATGATATTTTGTATTTAGTTTCATCATTAACACCTCTTTTTAGGTCCCATCAAAATTTATTTAATGTCGTAGCTTAATTTTCACTGGCATTCATATAAATATAAAAAAGATATATTTATATGAATACCATAAGTTAACTAACTACTAGGAACTACCTCATATAATCCATTAGTGTTGGTTGAAGTACCTTTGCACTTGTTTGAAGCGATGCTAGATAAACTGTTTGCATCATTGCATATTCCATAGTCTTTTCTGTTATATCAATGTCCTCTGTTTTTGATAGTATATCTGTCATATCAAGATTCGCTTGTTCATTTTGATCTTTTGCACTTTCCATTCTATTTTGCTTTGCACCTACTTCTGAACGAACCTTTAAAATTTGCGACATAACTTGATCTAAATTGTGTAAATCCTCATTTGTGAGTTTACTTGTATCATCAGGATTATCTAAGTGTGAAATTATATCTGATAATACTTTTTTTGAATCAAATTCTACTTCATTTCCATTTATATCTTTTCCTTTAAAGTTAAACATTTCTGTCACAGTAACATTATATTCAATCATTACCCCTTGTGATATCTCAGTTTGTCTTTTACTGCCCAAATTATCAAGCTGAAAATTTGGTAAAGTACTGCCAGCCACTGTGCTCGCATTTGGAATATCTGTTCCACTCGCCGATATTGTTATATTACTATCATTATTTAAACTCGTAAATTTAATTTGTCCATTGTCTGATTTACTTATACTTACTTGCCCCTTTAAAGGATAAGTTTTTCCGCTATCGGGAGAGAAATTGTTGATTTTATCATTAATATTTGAAATTAAGGTATCTATTGATGCATTAGCGTCTAGTGTATCTAATTGTATTTGGTAGGATTGTGTCTGCTGTCCATCTGGAGTTACATCAAAAGTTATGCTCTTACTTGACCAATCGGATATCGTACCCACCTGCATTTTTACATCACTTACCACTTGAAGCTCTTTGCCATTTTTATCACTATATAATAGCTTTGTATTACCATTTGCATCTGTTTCAGTTTTTACCGGCTTTGAGGCACCTTGAGTTCCACCGAAAATATACTCTCCATCAAAGCTTGTGTTTAATATCTGAGCTAATTGACCAACTCTCTGGTTTATTTCATCTTTTATCTTTGCTCTCTCATCAGAACCATAAGCTGCATTTCCTGCTGATACCAATTTTTCTCTTACTGATTGAAAAACGTTTCCCATCTGACTTAGGGCAGTATCCGTAGTATCTTGCCAGTTTATAACATTAGTTATATTCTTATTATATTGTGTATTAGTGTTAATTTGTGTATGCATCTGCATAGCTCTTGCTACGTTAAATGGATCATCAGATGGTCTTCTAAAGTTTTTACCTGAAGACATTTGCTGTTGAAGATCTTTCATCTTATTTAAGTTTGTAGTCATGTCACTCAGGTAGTTGTTAGCAAGCATTTTATTTGTTACTCTCAAGATATATTCACCTCACTATTTCTTAAGTCCGTTTATAACAACATCTAACAGCTGGTCTACTGTTGAAATAATCTTAGCATTTGCCTGATAACAGTGCTGGAACTGGACTAGATTAGCCATTTCTTCATCAAGTGAGACTCCTGAAACAGAGTCTCTTGACTCTACGAAACCTGAAAGAAGCTTTGCCTGATTTTCTACCATTCTTCTAGCTTCCTGTTCCTGTATTCCTAGCCTGTCCACAGTATCCTTAAAATAACTATCTAAAGTCATACCACCAATATCATTTGTTACTGTATACAAATTATTGTAGTTAGAGTCTGGCTTAAATATATTAGAATTTAAAAAGTCAGCTCTAGTTGTATTTTCATCTACATTCTGAATAGACATTAACTTGTCTCTTAATGTTCCTAAAATTAATGCTCTTGTGCCATCACTCTCTCCGCTAATTGGATTTCCATCTGCATCATACTTGCTTGCAGTTTTTATTTTCATAGGATTGTCTACTATAGCCTGATTAACTTTGATATTTGCAGCAGTTATATTGACCTCATCAGCATTGTAATTATTAGGATCCTTCGTATCTCCATTTACAAAGAAGTTACTTACTCCACCTTCAGATGTAGTACCATCAGCACTTTGATCAATTATTCCGTTTACAGCAAAAGCTAAAGCTTTAGCAAAACTATTTAATTGACTTTCATAGGTGTCTATATCTTGTTGAACAGACATATACCCTTTTAATTCACCAGTTGGTGCTTTGAATAAAGCTAAATTTTCAAAGCTAATTTCCATAGGAGGATCTGAGTTAACTAAATTATTCTTTCCATCTAAACTAGCAACCTTACCGCCATCAACCTTAAATGCAGTTCCATCATTAGCTGCCCAAAGTACTCTTGTTTGATCTAACTGTTTAAATTTATCCGCTGCACTAACATACCCTGAATCACCAGGTTTTCCAGTATCCTGTATGTCAACTGTTAGGGTAACCTTATTACTATCATTAGTCATATCTCCATTTTTATAGTAGGTAACTGTATATTTGCCAGGTCCGCTAAATTCTTCTTTTCCATCTTTTGTTATGCTACTTATATATGAGAATTTAGCTGGATTATTGGGATTTACAGATTGAACTATATTTATTGCTTTACCATCTGGTCCAATAGGAGCATTACCATTATCACCTAAGCCTGCATACTTTGAATCGTTTGACGTAGTTACATCAATTGCATCAAAGTCTTTTTTATCAATTTTTATTCCAAATTTAGTACTAAGTTGATCTAATAACAAATCACGTTTATCCATTAAGTCGTTTGGAGTATTTCCTGAAACTTTAACCTGCTTTATCTGCTGATTTAATTGACTTAACTGCCCAAGCATACTGTTTATATCAAACACAGTATCCTTTATCATAATTTGAGTATTATCTTTTAAACTCTCAAGCTCTGAATAGGTATGGTTCAATTCATTTGCAAGTGCTACTGATTGTTGAGCAACTATAGATCTTGCGTTTGATTCCTTTGGAGACGTACCAAGTGTATGCCATGCGTCGAAGAACTTACCTATTAGTGTAGACATACCTGTATCAGTAGGTTCATTAAAAATATTTTCTATTTCACTTAAAAACTTGTCACGACCCTGAAACTGCCCGTCAACTCCTTTCTCAACTCTTACCTGATAGTCAAGAAAGCTGTCTCTTACTCTGTTTACAGCAGAAACAGTTACTCCTGTGCCAATTTGACCAGGCTCTGCAGCATTATTCATGCTTGGCATAGGATAAGGTCTTGAAGTCTCAAGTTGTACCCTTTGTCTTGAATAACCTTCCGTATTGGCGTTTGCAATATTATGAGATGTTGTATCTATAGCCTTCTGCTGCGCATAAAGTCCTCTTGTTGCTATATTAAAAGTTCCAAATAAACCTGACATTCCCTCAACCCCTTTTTACTTTTGATTAAGCTATTTATTCTAATACAAAATTATAGTGGACAGCTGACAATTGCCACTATCAACTGTCCACTACTTACCTTCTCTTACCATAAGGATTATAAGTCTTAGGTCCCTTATCAGGATTTAATACATTAAGCATTTGAGTCGTAAATCCTAGACCTTGTCTTATTAAAAGTTCATTAGTATCCTTTTGAAACTTTATCTCTTCTAGTAGCTTCTTAATATTTCTATAATTGTTTTCTAACTCTTCATTATTTAATCTACTTATTATTTCTCTCATTGATTCGCCCTGTGTGAGCTCTCTTCGTTCCACCTCAAAATGGGCTACCTGTCTAGCACACAATTCTATCTTATGGGCAATTTTATCTAATGCAAAAACCTCTCTTTTTGTTAGATGTTCAAACTGCTCATCTAGTGCTTTTAGAAGGTCTTGAAGTGCTACATACTCATCAATCATTATTTTATTTAAGTTATCGACCATAGCTTACCCTCCACTATTTTTGCTTCATCGCCTCTAACATCTTTTCTGCTACTAATTTTGAGTCTCTATTATAAGTACCATTTTGTATCTCTTTTCTCAAGCTTTCAATTTTTTCATTTGAACTAATAAATTTATCATCTAACGAATATGCACTTAAGTTTCTACCAACAGCTGATATCTGTATAGAATCCTTTTGTGATACCTCTGTTTTCTTCTCTATACTTTTTTTATTGTTAGAATAAAGATTTACTATCTTATTTGGATTAATCCCATTAATCTTCATCTCTTACACTCCTATCATCCAATTAAAACTTGTTCTCTCCCTGTTACTAGTATTATCGAACATGTTAGTATAATATTTATACTTTATATAAAAGTAATTATCTTATTTTAAGCTTAAGTTGTTCTTATTTATTTGCAAGTAAAAACAGCCCTTATAAAAAGGCTGCTTCCTATCTTCCAAGTGATTTGATTCTCTCTTCATTACTTACTATACTTGTAATTCTAACACCAAAATTCTCGTCAACTACTACAACTTCCCCATATGCTACTTTTTTGCCATTTACTAATATTTCTACTGGTTCTTCTGCAAGCTTGTCTAACTCAATAAGTGAACCTGTTCCAAGGTTTAAAATATCTTTAATATTTTTCTTTGTTCTGCCAAGAACTACTGATATTTCTAATGGCACGTCCAATATCAAATCTATATTTTTAGGCATAGTTTGACTTGGAGATGGACCACCTAAAGGTTGGAACGCAGCCTGGTGTACCTCAACTTGTGGCTGTCTACGGGTTTCAACTGGTTGTTCATATGCTTGTTGTGGATAGTTTCCGTATTGTGCTGCCTGTTGGTATCCATATTGAGGTTCTGGCTGTGAATGCTGCTGTCTTTGCTGCACTTGCGGCTCTGGTTCAGAATAAACCGGCTGCTCTACTTGCTTTGGCTGCACTTCAGCATCTTCTTGTCCCATCATTATAGAGACTATCTTTTTCGCAGTTCCCATTGGTAATAGCTGCATCATGTAACTATCTACTAATGTTCCTATTGTCAATGAAAAAGATACCTTTACTAGTGCCTCATCATCTAATATACCTTCTGCTAATGGCTCTGTTAAATCACTCCATATTTTTGATAGAGGCGGAGATATATTAACTTCCCTCATAAACATTGTTGCCATAGATGTTGCTGCAGAACCAACCATCTGATTCATTGCTTCTGATACTGCACTTAATTCGATTTCTGTAAGCTCTGTAACCCCAGGAGAAACAACTCCATCTCCGCCCATCATAAGATTAGCGATTACAGCTGCATCTGTAATTTTCATTACTAGCAGATTTTCTCCCATTATACCGCTCGTATATCTAACTTCCAAAGCGATGTTTGGAACTTCAAATTCACCTTTTAGATTTTCTAACGTAGTAACACTAACTACTGGAGTAGTTATATTAACTGGTTGATTTATAATTTGTGAAAGTGCTGTGGAGGCAGAACCCATAGATATATTACCGATTTCTCCGAGTAAGTCTTTCTCTAGATCTGATAAATCTGGTAAATCTACTGCAGATGGCTCAGGTTTCAAGTCGGCTCCTCCATTTAAAAGTGCATCTATTTCTTCCTGTGAAAGAAATCCATTACCCATAATTTTCCACATCCTTATCTATAATATCTAGTATCTGAACCCCCATATTTTTACCTAGTATACCGGGTTTACCGTAACAATATGGCCTAGCGTCCACCATCATCTGAACAGGACTGCTAGTCTTTTCATTTAAAGTTATAACGTCGCCTACGTTTAAATTTAAGAAATCATTCACAGTTATATCTGCTGTTCCAAGCACAGCAGTTAAATCCATGCTTACTATATTTAATCGTTCCCTTAGCTTTTCCCTTGAGTCCTTTAATACATCTTCGTCATTTTCCTGGAACCAGTACTGAACAACTAGTTTGTCTAAAACCTTCTCAATGCTTAAATAAGGTATACATACATTTATAAATGTACTTCCCTTGCCAAGCTCTACTGAAAAAGTTATTAAAGCTACAGGCTCATTAGGCGCTAGTGTCTGGTTTAAAGCTGGGTTCGTTTCAATTCCTTCTATTTCTGTTTGAATCTCTAGCACATCTTCCCAAGCAAGTTTCAGATTAGATATAAGCCCTGTATTTACAACCTTTATAATATTTTTATCAATATCAGTAAACTCTCTTAACTTATGTCTTGATCCCCCACGTCCACCTAACAGTACATCTATTATCTCAAAAACAAATTGTGGATTTGTCTCAAATAATACAGAACCACTTAAAGGAGGCATTTTAAATATTGTTAAGATAGTTGGATTTGGTACTGAGTGTATAAATTCCTCATAAGTTATCTGTTGAACAGACTCTATTTTAACTTTTACATTCATTCTCATTTGGGCAGTTAGGTAGTTTGAAATTATTCTGGCATAATTATCATGAATAAGCTCAAGAGTCCTTATGTGATCCTTAGAGAACTTCTGAGGACTTCTGAAGTCATAAGGCTTTACTTTTTGTTTTTCTTCTTCCTTTGGCACCTCGTCTGGAGTTAGTTCTCCGGTGGATAACGCAGCTAAAAGGGCGTCTATTTCGCTCTGTGATAACACATCTGCCATTCTCTTCCCTCATTTCTAATTACAGTTTTATATATCGACGATTGACCACTATCGACTTTTTAAATTCTAAGCTGAAAGAAGCTTATCTATATCTATAAGTGTTACTATTCTATCTTTAAAATTTATAATTCCTTCGATATAAGCCTTCTTTCTATCGTCACTTATCTTTTCTATAATCTCTTCCTCTACATCTAAAACTTCATCCACTTGGTCAACTGTTATTCCTACAAGTTCATCTTCCATTTCTAGTATGATGATATTATTTTGTTTTTCTTCATCCTTTGGAACATCAAGTAAAAGATTTATATCTAAAAGTGATATTACATTACCCCTTAGATTAATAAGACCCTTTATATGCGCTGGTGCCTTTGGAACTCTTGTTATTTCCATAGCATCATTTATACTTTGCACCTTTGCAGTTTCTACTGCAAACTGCTCACTATTCAATTTAAATATAACAACCTGCATGGCTGCACCTCCATATATTAACTATTAACCGATATTTTCAATTATATCCTCAATCTTTTGAAATTCTATAATTGAGAACTGAGAATTAAGAACGAACGAGACTCTTTCAAGACTTATAATATGGAGAGATTGTCATATACGCTTCTAAGATTTAATACAACGTAAAATATCATTCGACAAACTTCGACTTTATATTGATATTATACTTAATTTAAAACTTAAAATCCAAATGAAATTCATTCCACCTTTAAGTATTAGTTATATTAATGGCTAATTTTTTTATTTTTAGCAAACTCATTCTCAATTCTCAATCTTCAATTTTACTTCTAACTATTCAAAATCTAACTACTTGAAGTTGTATTAAGCATAAATATATTCTCTCCCTAACTTATACCTAATTTTTCTATATCACTATTATCGGATTATATGAATCAGACTAAAGATAGTTTTATAAATATATATAAATAATTCTAAGAATACATTTAACTTATTTCTTAGAATTATTAGTTTGTGAATTAAAAAATCTTAGAACTTTCTACTTATCTGAGTTACACTTTTCACACTCACAAAAGTTTAAATATACTTTGATATGCATTATATAGGGATTACATGAAATTATGTTGTTAAGGGGGACTATATAAGTGATTCTGAAGATACATTTAACTGACTTTCCTAGCACTCTTAGCGTGTAATTTTAGAAAATCTTAGAATTTTTTTCTTGTCTGATCATCACTTTATGCCATTCCCAAATGTTTCAATGTACTTTTATACAAAGACTTAGTAATGTTATGTTTTGTAAAGGAATATATAAGTTGTTCTGAGATACATTTAACTGATTTCTTAGCACTCTTAGCTTCTAAATTCAGAAAATCTTAGAACTTTTTGCTTGTCTGAGCGTCAGCGAGTTAGCAAAAATTCTTAGAATTTCTGAATTTACGAGCCTTAGAGTGCTTGAAGTCAGTTAACAGTATCGAAGAATAGCTTATATATTCCTGGTACTGAGACCTAACTCCTAAGTCCTCTACCCCACAACTTTTCTTATAGCTTCAAGAACTCTGTCTGGTTGGAATGGTTTTACTATAAAGTCTCTTGCTCCTGCTTTAATAGCATCCATAACCATTGTCTGCTGTCCCATCGCTGAACACATTATAATCTTTGCTGCTGGGTCAAAAGCTTTTATTGCCTTTACTGCCTCTATACCATCCATATCTGGCATGGTTATGTCCATTGTAACTATATCTGGTTTTTCTTTTTTATATAGTTCTACAGCTTTTATTCCATTGTTAGCTTCTCCAACTACTTCAAATCCATTTTTCTCTAATATGTCTTTTATCATCATTCTCATAAAAGCAGCATCATCAACAATCAATATTTTTGCCATTTTATTCCCTCCAAAATCATTTACATCTATTGTTATTAACCAATTCCTAAAGTACTCAATATCTTTTCAAGTGAACCAGGCATTGGCACATAGTAAAAATGCCCGCTTATTGCTGAATTATTTTGTTCGAAAACAGTTTCTATATCAAGAACATAATCATCAAACTGCCCTGATTCTATAAAAGTTGTGGATAATATTGCACCAAGCATATCATACGTCACAGCAGGTACAGATGGCATTATGCTAAGCCCAGTGAATTTTGATATTGCATTCATATAGGAACTGGATATTATATTTCCTATTTCACATATTACGGAGTTACCCATTTCACTTAAATAATCTTCTTTTTCACCTGTTAGAATTTCTACCAAATTCAAAGCTGTATTCTTCTCAAACACGAATAATATGTTACCAGGAGTATCTCCTAGCACCCTCACAATTACCCCTACAACAATTTCATCTCCACCAATACTTGAAAATATATCATCAAAAGGTACTATATTTATATTAGGTACAGTCATATCAACCTTCTTATTAATAAGCTGCGATAATGCAGTAGCTGCATTTCCTGTACCTATATTTCCTACTTCCCTAAGTGCATCAAGCTGTAGTGGATTTAGGTTTTCATAGCTCATATATGGTTTTTACCTCCTTAAATTAAAGCAGCAACATCAAGTATCAGTGTTACCAATCCATCTCCAAGTATTGTTGCTCCTATATATTGTTTTAATCCTTGAAGTGTTTTTCCAAGTGGTTTTATAACAATTTCTTTTTGGCCAAGTAATCCATCTACCATAAGCCCTACTGTCTTCTCTCCAACTTTAACTATTACTATATAATTTTTAATATTATTGGATTTTTCAACATCAAGCTTTCTGTTTAGTCTTATAAGTGGAGTTACATTACCATTGTAGATTATAACCTCTTTATTATTAGTCATCTTAACCAAATCATCACTATAGTCTATTACTCTATCAATATATCCTAAGGATATAGCCATAGTTTCATTACCTACGTTTACAAGTAATGCCTGAATTATTTGCAGTGTTAACGGAAGTCTTATAATAAATGTAGATCCTTTGTCTTTTTCACTTATAACATCCACAGTTCCACCAAGGGCTGATATTTTTGTCTTAACTACATCCATACCAACTCCTCTTCCAGATATATCTGTGACTTGTTCATTAGTGCTAAAGCCTTGCATAAATATTAAGTTTCTTATGTCATTATCTGTCATTCCATCAGTATTTATGCCAAGTCTTTCTGCTTTTGCTTTTACCTTATCTACTGGTATTCCTGCACCATCGTCTTCTACCTTTATTACAGCTTTTGTACCTTCTTGATAAGCTATGAGCTTTATCTTGCCAACTGCCTCTTTACCTTTTGCAGCTCTAACTTCTGCTGATTCTATTCCGTGGTCTGCAGCATTTCTTATTAGGTGGATAAGCGGCTCACCTATCTCATCTATTACTGTTCTGTCGAGCTCGGTATCTGCACCTTGAATAATCAATTCCATTTCTTTTCCAAGTTCTACTGAAAGATCTCTTATCATTCTTGGGAATCGATTGAACACTGTATCAAGTGGAAGCATTCTAATCTTCATAACTAAATCTTGAAGATCCGAAGTAGTTCTAGCAACTTGTTCTAAGGTTTCATTTAAGTCAGTTAACCTATGATTACTACTTATTTGCTCAAGTCTTGTTCTGTGAATAACAAGTTCTGACACCATATTCATGAATTTATCTAATCTCTCAAGATCAACTCTTACAGATTGATGAGTTTTCTTATGAACTTCCTTCTGAGCAGGCTTTGCTATATTACTTTGAGCTGCCACTGCAGCAGGTTTTGGTTCTATTTGATTATTGGCCTGTTCTTGAACTTTAGACTTTATTTCTTCAATATTTATTTGTTCTTGTTCAATTTTTTTAGCTTTTTCAGCCTTTACATCAACAGCATCAATTAAGACTTTATCTACTTCTGATACATTCATTAACATTTCATAAATTTCATTTTTCTCTTTTGTAGATAGGAAGATTAAGTCTATTTCAAAATCAAAATTTTCATTTTCTATATCTTCTGCATTTGGTATAGATTTTATTATTTCTCCATGCTCTTCTAAACTTTTAAATATTAAAAATGCTCTAGCTGATTTTAAAAGAGTATTTTCGCTTAAAAATATTTTTACTTGATAAGAATGGTATCCTCTATCTTCTGCCTGTTTTACAACATTTATATCATATTCATTTAATTCTACTTTAGTGTTATCACTTTTTTCTTCCACAACTGTATTTATTGACTGTTGTACCTCTTCAACTTTATCATCTGCAACAGATTCTAATTCTTTCATTATCTCCTCAATAGGAACATCCTCTTGTATTCCATCAGAAATATTGTTGACCATTTGTTCTAATGTATCTAGACACTTGAAAAGTACTGTAACAACTTTCTGGGTAACCTTTAACTGTCCATCTCTAAACTCTGAAAGCACATCTTCCATTTTATGAGTAAGTTCTGCCATCTCATTGAAGCCCATTGTAGCTGCCATTCCTTTGATTGTATGAGCTACTCTAAAAATTTCATTTAATTTATCTATATCATTTGGTTCCTGTTCAAGTTGAAGCAGTGAATCATTTAGTGTCTGTAGGTTGTCCATTGATTCTTCTAAAAACATCGACATATACTGTGATGTATCCATTATATTTCCTCCTTACAGCTTCCTATACCTAAATGGGGAAGTTAAATTTATTTTTCCATAACTACTAAATCTTTCTGTATATGAAAGTAGAAGCTTTTTCAAAACTGTAATCTCTATAATTATATATACTTTCCGTTGCCCCTACAAACAATAGCCCGCCTTTTTTTAGTGATTGACTGAATTTCTTATATATTTGATCTTTTACATCCTGATTAAAATATATTACCACATTTCTGCATACAATTAAATCAAAATCTCTTTCATAATTTTCTAATATAAGATCATGTTTTTTAAATGTAACCATACTCTTTATTTTTGGACTTATAGTATATTTATCGTTCTTTAATGAAAAATATTTACTTAAATATTCTTTTTTTACATTTTTAATTTCAGAAGAAACATATTCACCTTTTTTAGCTTTTTCAAGTATCGTATTGTCTATATCCGTAGCTATTATTTTATGCCTTCCTATAGGTGAAAGTTCATCTAAATACATTGCTATAGAGTATGGCTCTGCTCCAATTGAGCATGCTGCGCTCCATATCTTCAGTGAGTTACTGTTTCTTAAAAGTTCATTTTTAAATTTATCTCTTAAATCTTCAAATATCTCAGGGTTTCTAAAAAATTCAGAAACATTTATAGTTATAAAGTCTAAGAATTTTTGTCTTTGAGCAGGATCTTTCTTTAATAATGCTATATATTCCTCTATAGTTTTTACACCTACTCTTGACATTAGACTCAATATTCTTCTATGCAGTTGATTTGATTTATAAGCAGATAAATTTATATTAAATTCTCTAAGAACCCACTGCTCAAAATAAGCCATATCCATAAAAACTACCTCCCATTCCCTGATACTGCTTTTACTATTTCTGGAGCTATATTGTTAATTGGAAGTACAACATCAACCATTCCTGTTTCAAAAGCTGCTTTAGGCATACCATATATTGTACAGGTAGATTTATCTTCAGCAAAGGTTATCCCTCCACCTTTTTTAATTTCTACAGTTCCTTGTGCTCCATCTTTTCCCATGCCTGTGAGCACTGCACTTAAAATATGGGAGCCATATAATTTAGAAGCAGATATAAATAATTTATCTACTGCTGGCCTAACGCCCCATATGGTTGGCTCTGTATTTAAGTGTATCTTTTTATCAGAATGAACCTCCATATGAAATCCACCGGGTGCTATATAAACTGTATTCTTCTCTACAATCATTCCATCCTCAGCTTCTACAACCTTTATTTTACTATTTAAATTTAGTCGTTCAGAAAAAGCCTTTGTAAAACCCACTGGCATATGCTGAACAACAAATACCGGTACTCCGATATCCTCTGGAAAGGAAGTTATAACAGTATATAAAGCCTTAGGTCCTCCAGTTGATGCACCTATAACCACTGCTTCAATTTTATCTACCTTATTTCGTCTAAAGGTTTTATTAGTAACTACTTTAGTTTCATTTTGCGTAGGCTCGGTAATATTTTTGTGTTGTGCTGCTCCTTTTCCAAAAGCAAGTCTTATCTTTTCCACTAAATCATTTTTAACCTTATTAATATCGAGAGATATTGCTCCTGACGGTTTCGGTAGAAAGTCAAATGCTCCTGCCTCCAAACACTCCATTGTCATATGAGGCCCTTTTTGAGAAACACTACTTAAAACTATTACCGGTATATGAATATTCATTTTTTTCAATTCTTTAAGAGCTGTGATTCCATCCATTTTAGGCATTTCTACATCTAGTGTTACTATATCTGGCACAGCACTTGATAATTTAGTTAACAGGTCTTCTCCATTTCTTGCTATACCTATAACTTCCATATCCGTTTCTTCATTTATCATATCGGATATAATTTTTCTCATTAAAGCGGAATCGTCTACTACTAAAACTTTTATTTTCTTCAAGTTAGTATCACTCCATTTTCGTTTTAATGGACAATTGATAATATCAATTGACTAAAGCTCTCTTACTCCCATTCCTACAGTCTTTATCAAAACTATTCCATCTGTTGTGTCTAATATCATTGTTCTTCCCTTATTCCCACCTACATCTTCGGCAATTATTGGAATAGAATGTTTCTTAAGAGCAGTTTTTACTGCTACTCCATTTCTATTTCCTATATCCATAATCATGCTTTTATCAGAGAAATTAAACATGGATGCTCCACCGGCTATTTTAGCCTTCATGTTTCGCTTTGATGATCCCATCTTCTCTAATCTATCTATAAGCATTGGAACTGCCAAATCTGCAAACTTTAATGGATTTGTAACATTATTAAATTGACTACTATCTGGCAACATTATATGTGCCAAGCCCCCTACACCTTTAGTTTTGTCGTATATAACTATTCCAATACATGAACCTAGTCCTACGGTCATTATCTTATCAGGAGAGGAAGCCGTATTCATGTCTGCAATTCCTACTTTTATTTCTTTTACTTCCATAAATATGCACCTTTCAATTAATACTATATAAGCTTTTTCTCTTCCTCTGTTAATATTGTACCAAGGTTTAAAAATATTATTATTTTTCCATCTATCTTGATTAAACCTTTTATATATCTCTTTGAAATACCGGCAGCAATTTCTGGTGCTGCTTCGATATTTCTTATACTAACATCCCTAACTTCTGATACAACATCAACTATTATACCAACCTTACTATCAGATTGCTTTGCTACTATTATTTTCAACTCATCTTTTTTACTGTTTGAATGGAGATTAAATTTCTTTGTAAGAGATATTACTGGTAAAATATTTCCTTCATAGTTTATAACACCTTCAACAAATTCTGGTGAATCTGGAAGAGTAGTTGGCTCTTCATAGCCTAGTATTCTTTCCACTTCCATAATATCTGTAGCATAATGTTCTCCATTTATACTAAATATCAAAACCTTAACTTCCTTATTCTCCATGATATTCCTCCTACTTAACCCTATATACACAGAGTTATAATTTCATTATATAACAAAGTATCGTATATGATAATAATTTTTTCAAGATAACCTTAGTTACTTAGTAACAAGCGGTTAAGCATCTATTAATTCATCAATAAAACACTCTATAATCTTAACTTATCTACAACTATATCATCCATGCTATCCAAGTAGGCATGTACATTTTTACTTGGAACATCCAGTGCAAATTCTCTTGTGCCCACTACGAATATTGTGTTTTGATAAGCAACATCTACCCATATATGCCCTTCTTTTTCAACCTGAAGTTTTGTAGATACACCTGCTGTACTTCCCACAGTTCTGCATCTAATCTCTTCCTTAGCCTTTAATACTCCACCTCTGGCTACACTTTTATCCTGAGTAAAGCATATACTCCCGTTAGCAGTTAGATCTGATATATATTCTCCCCTTCCTGTTATTATAATGTCTCCAGAACTATGCAAACTAGAGTCTTGGCAATATGATATTTTCATATCTACTGGTATTGATAATGTTGTGCTAAGTACCGTAATTATTTCATCTATAGAATTTATTATTAAGTCTAACTCTGAATAATGCTTTATAGTTATTGGTGATATGCCTAATAACTTACCTGTTATTAGATTAGATAAGTTTTCACTTATATCTTCTTCTATGCACTCATTAAGTATTTTTAGGTCAGTAATTACATTTAAACAAAATCTTGGCATAACCTTGTATTTATTTTCCAACAATAATTTTATTACTTCTCCATCTTTTCTATCTTGTCCAAGAAGATTAAACTTTTTAACTTCTTCAACAGCCTTAATTAAGGATGTTAGATTTTCCTTAAGGCTTTTTAAGTCTTTAAGCGCTTTGATTTTTTTTACATCTTCGCCACCACCAAATATTTTGGAGGCAATTGCGTTCCCTTTTATATGAATATTTCCATTTGCTCTTATTTTTGCTCTCTCTACATCTTTTTCTACATCTAAAGAGTTACCACATTCTACTTCCATTCCTTCGCTAACGCTACCGTATACTATTACATCTCCAATAAATTTTATATTTCCAGTCTTCAGATCCACATCTCCTCTAACCTCGTGAACTTGGTAGACATAAAAAGTGTTATTCTTAATACAGGGCTTTCCATCTATATCTGCTACTATGGTATTTTCATCAGAAAGAGCACAACCATTTCCTGCCTTTAACTTTATCGTTTTGCCAGGCTTACACTTTGTTACTTTTCCAGTAATATTATAGCCATCTTTTCCTTCTTCCCCTAAATTCCTGACTGCTATAATATCTCCTTTGTGAACTCCCGCAACTGAACCTATGCTTTTAAAATCTATATTCCCTCTCTTATCTTCCTTCAAATTTTTAAGATCAACTTCAGTTTTAAATCTTATATCTAAAGTATCATTTTGCCCGTCTTTGACTTTTTGCCCTTTAGCTACTAAAAACTTCTCAGAGCTATTTTCTACACATTTCTTCAAGTTTTCTTCTATTATACCATAAATCACATTATTATTGACTAATTCCTTCTTAACTTCCTCTATATTATATTTAGGCGGATTTACTTGTGACACTACTTCCGTCTCTATTATCACCATATTTTTTTCTTCTTTACTCTTTATCTTATATATATTCTTAGACCTATATGTAATCGTTGCATAAGCCTCCATGTAATTTTCAGATAAGGCTATTTTTAACTCTCTTGATGGTTCATCTTCATCTAACCCATCCAAAGACACATCAATATGAGTTTCTTCAAAAACCTCTTTTTTACCTTTAAACTCAACCCCATCAATAAGAACTTTTACATTGTTCCCTACTAAAATAGATGCAGGTTTTCCACCTTCTTTAGGATTCTTCACAATTATTTTCTCATCAATTATCTTTACTGTTCCATCATTTTCGTTGATAACTAAATCTTTTTCTACTTTGTCATTACTTTTCGTATTGTTATTAATCTCTAAACAATTTTCATTTTCTTCTGTTTCAATTGTATTCTCGTCTGGTATGTCTACTTCGATTACGATCTTTTTTCTAAATAGTGATTTTTTCTCTTCTACAATTTCAAAGCTTAAGCTTTCCTTAGATACACCGTACTCTTCGCAAGCTTTTTGCAAGCACTTTTCTAATGTAGATGCCTCATATACCTTTTTCATAACCTTCTCCCCCCGTTTTTTAAAGTTTTACTGTCTGTATAAACCTAAAAACTCCCCCATGCTGCCGTAAATATAAGTTACTTATATAATATATTATTCGAACAATTTATATTTTTCATAAAGATATTATATCATGTATGTATTGAGTTAGGAAACGAAAAAAACCACCACTTAGTAAGCAGTAGTTTTAATCCCTATCCTTTAATGTCACTCTTGCAACTTTTTCTCCCTTTGCCATCTTGCCATACTTTATATCTATACTTTCAACAGAGTCCATATTAGTTATAATTATAGGAGATAATAAACTCTTAGCTTTTTGATGAAGTAGTTTTTTATCAAAGGTTATTAATAAATCCCCCTCTTTAACCTCATCTCCCTGTTTTACATGGGCTATAAAACCTTCTCCACCTAATGCTACAGTTTCTATACCTACATGAATAAGTACCTCAATTCCTTCTTTAGTTTGTATTGCTATCGCATGCTTAGTTGGAAACAAAACCTTTATAGTACCACTACAAACAGCATATACATTACTTTCCTTCGGTTTTATTGCAAATCCATCTCCAAGCATCTTTTCTGCAAATACCTCATCTGGTACTTCTTCAAGCTTAATAATTTCACCCTTTATGGGATTTGTTAACTCTATGCTACAGGGGAAAGTATTTAATAAATCACTATCTTGAGATGTATACTCTATTCCCATATCATCATTACATCGCCTACTTTTTGAAACTACAGATTTTAACTCATCTTTAATTCTTTCAGCATCGGTACCATATATTATCTGTATACTATTTCCTGCAATTAAAGTTCCTGCTGAACCAGTCTTTTTTAGTAAGGATTTATTCACAGCCTTTATATTCTTTAAAGTAAGCCTAAGTCTTGTGATGCAGGAATCTAC
Organism: Clostridium sp. CS1-1; assembly: GCF_056135525.1. Classification (NCBI taxonomy): domain Bacteria; kingdom Bacillati; phylum Bacillota; class Clostridia; order Eubacteriales; family Clostridiaceae; genus Clostridium; species Clostridium sp. CS1-1. Next base: position 4,034,758 of record NZ_CM148680.1, read on the forward strand.
TACTTCTATGTTGTCTATACCTCCAATAGCCTGTAAAATCATATCTGCTCTTTCATATCCAAACTCTTTCAAATCTACAACTAAGTCCTCATCATCTTCTCTACCGGTTGTTTTTATATCTAATTTAACGATAGTAAGATAGAACACTGCAAAATAAAGAAAAAAATACACCATTCCAACTACCCATATAAGCAATGGATGGGATGCGAATTTATACCCAAGTACATAATCGATTGCCGATGCTGAGAAAGTATATCCTAATCTTATATGCAAGAGACTTGTAATAATCCCTGAAAAGAATGCCGCAATTACATGAAAAACAAATAATATAGGCGCCACAAACATAAAGGAAAATTCGATTGGTTCTGTTATTCCCGTAAAAAATGATACGAAAGCTGCCGAGATTAGCATACCAGACACCTTTTTTCTATTCTCTGTCTTTGAGGCTGCAATCATGGCTAATGCTGCTGCAGGTAATCCAAACATAAGTATTGGATACTCTGATGCCATAAATATACCTGCGGTAGGATCTCCATGAAAATATCTTGCTGTCTCTCCATAGTATACTGTTCCATCTGGTGTCATAAATGATCCAAATTGATACAAAAAAACTGGATAGTACATATGATGTAATCCCACTGGTATCAAAAGTCTCTTACCCGCTGCATAGAATGCTGGTCCAAAAATTGATGTGGAAGCCCATTTTGCAAATATATCTATGACCTGCTGAACAGGAAGCCAAATATGTATTGCTATAACAGCAAAAACCAACGCTGCTACAGAAGTTATTATAGGAACGAACCTCTTACCACCAAAAAAGCCTAGAACTTTTGGAAGCCTTATGTCATGATACCTATTATATAACACTCCCGAGATTAATCCAATCGAGATCCCACCAAATACCCCCATATTTATAGACATACCTGCATTTCTACCTGTTGCATTTAGAATTGATTCTAGAATTATCTGACCTACTACTGCTGCAAGTGCTGCAACTGCCTCTCCACCCGAAAAACCTGCAGCCACTCCCACTGCAAAAATTAACGGAAGGTTAGTAAAGATTGCATCTCCTGCAGTAGCTAAGTATCTGAACCAAGCTCCATACCCGCCAAGCAAATCTTCTTGCCCCAGTCTAAATAGCAATCCTGCAGCAGGCAAAACCGACACAGGAAGCATTAAAGATTTTCCTATTTTCTGAAGTGTTGAAAATAACTTTTTCATACGTTCCACCTTGCTATTCTACTAGTCTTTTTATATGAAGGGCTATATATCCTATCTCGTCCTCAGGTATTTTTACAGAAAATAAATCTTCTATTTTCATTGCGATTTTAATTCCAACGCTGTATTCTGCAGCCAATCCACTTTTTATACTCTCTAGCAAATCATTTTTGATAGGTTTATTATTTTCAACTCTTTCTATCATAAAGTTAACATGACTCATTGTTCTTATGTATGCTAAAGAATTTTTCTCTAATTTTTTCCTAGTAAGCTTTTGAATGAGCTCCATCACTTGACCTATTTTTTTCGTATATGCTAGAGATTCTGAAACATCTTTCTCCGTAAGCGCAGCTCTTATATGAAGACATATAAATCCTGCTTCATCCTCTGGGAAATTTACATTGAAATTCTCATTTATAGCTTCTAATGCTTTTAGGGCTATTTTATATTCCTCGGGATAAAGTGCATTAAGTTCACTTATAAAAGGGTTTTCTATATTTACTCCTTTATCAATTCTCTTTAATGCAAAACTAATATGATCTGGTAATGATATGTGTATTGCTTCACTTAATTTCACTTTGAGTTCTTTTTCTGCATAATTAATAATTTCCTCTGAAATACCCACTATGCTGCTTTCAATGCTTTGCAATACTTTCTGATAATTTTCTCCAATTTTTGATGTTTGCTTTATAAATACGTTTTCTACTCTTTCTTCAGGTATAACTCCATTTTTTCCAAAATCAAATCCAATTCCCTTACCAACTAATATTAACTGCTCTTTTTCCTTTTCTGCAATTACAACGTTGTTGTTTAGAACCTTCCTAATGTTATAACCTTCCATCCTATTCAACTCCAAACCTTTCTTTGAGTGGGTAGTTGACAGTTATGGATAATTTTTCTCCGCATCTCTTCCAAAAATCTTCTAACTTAGTTTTTATTTTACCTACAGTAAAACAAGGTTTAATTTAAAACTTCTTTTAAATTAAACTGGCAGTGTTTTGCTATGGGCAAAACCAGCCTCCAAGAAATCACTTTTTTACGATGTAAGGAGGAAAACCTTCCTTAACTGTCAATTCCCCACTATCAACTGTCAACTATTTATCCGATGACTACCCGCTCTAATACTCCCTGTTCTTTAAACAAGGGGTAAAGAGCGGCTACGTCCCTGGATTGGTTCAACTAAGAATCAGGTGGGGTTAAAACCACATCTGATTCAAGTTTCACTTTATCTAAATCCTTTGTAACTCCTAACTCTTAACTCAAAATATCCTTCTTCGTCTCTTCCTCATATCTCTTCATAATTTCTAAAACCACTTTATTCTTTGAAGATTCAAACTTCATACCATCTACTTCTCTTATAGGCAGGACCTTAGGGGAAGTTCCAGATATGAATAGTGCATCTAAATCCTTAACAGTCTTATAGTCTATCTTTGATTCTGCAACTTCAAATCCTATATTTCGACATATATTTATTATAACATTTCTTGTGATTCCTGGTAAGACATCTTCTAAAGGTGAAGTTATTACTTTTGTTCCCTTAATCATAAATATATTAGATTTACTTCCCTCTGTTATGTATCCATTTCTATCTACTAATATAGCTTCATAAGCATCCTTTTCTTTTATTTCTTTATCAACTGCAGTTCTAAACCCCATGTTTATAATCTTTGCATTAGGATTTTTTCTCTCTCCATGATAAAGAATAGCCCGTACTCCGTTTTTATAATCTTCCTCTGAAGGATAATGATGCTTTACGAAATAAGCAGCAAAATTATTTTTTTCATCAAAGTTAAAAATAAATTTTATATTGCCAATTTTTGTATCATTTACTTTTATAAGTTCAGTTATTTTTTCTTTCAATTCATCTTCTGATAGCCATATATTTAAATTAGTTATACCTGCTGAGTTTTCTAGTCTTTTTAGATGTTTTTGTAAAAATAAAGGTTTTCCATCTACTATTCTTATAACCTCATAAAGAGACTTCCCTTTATTTAAAAGACCATCATCAAATTTATCAGAGCTTTTAACTTCATTGTTATATAAAAAGTAATTATTAATACACTCACTCATCCGAGTTACCCCTCCCTATTTCCAGTTTAACACTTCTATCTTATCATGCCCTTTTTTATAATTTATAAGATAAGGTTTTCCTACTAAATTAAAAAGAGGTAAATCTGCAAGCGAATCCGAAAACATATAGGAGTTCTCAAAATCTACTTCTATATTTTCTTTTTTTAAAACCTCCATAAGTCTCCTTACTTTCTCTTCACCCTTACAATTCTTACCTGCAATCTTTCTACTATATTTGCCTCCAACTTGCGTAAATCTAGTACCTATAACTTTGTCTACTTCTTTTATTTTATACAGTTCGTATAAATAAAATTCTGCTGAAGCAGATATTAAATATACTTTATATCCTTCTGATTTTAGTTTTCTAATAGTGTCTATAGCATCTTTATAAAGTATCCTGCTTAATCTTTTCTCATAAAATTCTTCTACTAACTTTTGCATATCCTTTTCATGAACCCCATCTATAAAGGCTATAAAGTTCTCCTTTGCTGTTTGAGAATCTAGTACTTTAATACCATACAAAAGTGCTGAAATAACACCTCTAGGTGCATGAAATATAAGTTTAGGATACTTTTTTATCATAAATAAATAGAATTCTGCAAGAGTTTCCCTTTTAGTTAGCGTGTAGTCTACATCGAAGATTGCCAGTTTTTCCATTACGAACACCCCTTTTTAGAATTGACGATTAATATTATCTCTATCACAAAGAAAGCCGCTGCATTTCTGCATCGACTTTCTTATAATTTTCTTTTTTTAATTTTTATTCTTCGTCTTCAGCCATTAACTGCTCATAGTAAGCTGAAACTTCTTCGAACTCTTCATCCTCAGGAATTACAAGTTCTCCTTCTTCGCCTTCGCCTACAACTTTAAATAAGTATACAGCACCATTTTCTGGGTTTTGCACTATAGCATATTCGTTTTCTTTATATTCGAATCCATCGATTACTTCACATGGAACAACGTTTCCGTTCTCATCTTCTAAATCAACTATTAATGATTCATGCTCGTGTTCTCCACAGCCGCAACCACATTCATGGTCATCACCGTGATCATGTCCATGATCGTGTCCGCCACAACCACAACCTTCGTTATTTTCTCCGCAGCCACAACCGCCATTTAATTTATCTTTATCCATAATATATCCCTGGAATCAATCTAGTATAAGTGCATAGGCTTTATAACCTTCCTAAACCCTAAGATAGTAAATTTAACTACCATCTTCTAGCCTATCCAGGTTTTACACCTCCTTTTAGTATTATGTTCTAATTTTACCCTTAATTTTAAAATAAAGAAAGAGTTTTTTAAGAAATTTATTATTTAAATTTCATTATTACATAAAATTTAATATTATAGCATATATGTATATTGAATTTTATTATAACAAATTTTACTTCTTATATTATAGACAAATTTTATATTTATAAACATAAATATAAAATTTTTTTATAAAAATTGAAAACCATATTTGACACTATGTACCACTTCAATTAATTTTAAAAAACTTTAATGTATAAAAAGACATACCTTTATCTATTCTGGTAATCTTGTCATACATTCTTCTAACTTAAAACTAAACTTCTCATAAAACTTATGATCATCCTTGGTTGCAAGCCTTTGCTTAGTCTCTTTAACATCCTCATGTGACAAAATACATTCCACAAGCCACTTACCCAAACCCTTACCTCTAAATTCATCATCTATTATTACATCCATTATATAAGAAAAAACTACTTTATCAGTAACAACTCTAGCAAAGCCAACTTGTCTGTTTTTATAATAAACTCCAAAACACAGAGAATTCTTTATAGTCTTAATAACCTTCTCCTTAGGTCGACCAAAAGCCCAATACGACCCTGTTATCATCTGAAATACTTTTTATACATCAATTAACCCCTTATTATCACTTACTAAATACTCATCTTTTCTCCACTCCATAAAACTTCATCCCCTTAAATAATTATATATTTTGTTACGAAACTATCTAAAACCTTTAGATAAATAAATACTTAACTGTTAAGGTATATTAACATTTTACCACAACCAAGATAAAAAAATTAAACTTAAGTTTTATGTATACTCTAAATTAGAAATTTAATCTGTTCGGCGTATCAAGCTTCCGATGACGAAGTAGCTTTAAATGATCTTTAGAATAAGGTTTCCAATTGAAATAAATCTCATCTATATAATATTACACAGACCTATGGACATTCTTTATAAATCATGGATCGAATACAATTTTAAATTAAGAAATAGGTCATACTGATATATGGCCTATTCTCTTAAAATCAAGAAGGATTTCAATTATTATAAGTATACTTATTGTATTCCACTAGTGTTTTTTAATATGACCACGTGATACCTGGTCGATTTTATTTTGTTTTTTCAATATTTCTCTTGCCCATCTAACATCATTTCTCCATTTCGATTCTCCTGTACTTGTCTTCATATTTCTTTCATTTACGCTTAAGTTAAAATTGTTGGCTAGTATTCTATAAAATTGTGAAATATGAAATATTGTATTTGGATGTTGAGATAATTCTCTAAACATTTCATTAGCTATTTGATTTTGACTTGGATACATTCTAATTCCCCCTTTTAATTAATAGTCTAATATTTTTAGTTTTTTTGTAAGAGCTTCTTTAATTTGTGGCGTAATTACCTCCAGCCCTTTTTGAAGGATTAGAGTTATAGTTTCATCCGGTGAATCACATATTTTAGCTTCTATAGCAAGATCTAGCTTTTCCTTAATTTCTTTGGTAACAACTATGCTTACATGAAAGTTTTCTCTTGCCTTAAGTTCATCTCCAGAACTTGTATTATCAATATCGATTAGTCTCTTTCCTTGTTCATCATATACAAATTTTAGTCTTTGCTTGTTATAGACATTTTGCTTTATATTTTTTTCAATAGTGGCTGCAAGAGAGGCGACTGGATTAGCAGCGTTACTGAATGTCAGCCTTCGATTTAAGGATTCTGTAGCAATAAACTTAGAAGATAGAGGTCTTTTATGTTCTTCTATTAGGTCTTTAGCAATCTCTTGAATGGTTTTCTTTCCTGTCAAAGCTTTCATCCCCTTTTTTGTTGTTTAGTTTATAATATGCAACTGGTTTGTAAAGTGTTCATAATTTTTTCTAGAAATACACTTTTTCTGATGGCAAAAAAGAAAACTATATAGATTGTTTTGATTTGTCTTCTTCTTGCTGTTTAGCTCACAATATTCTTTTTAGATAAACCTATCTGTATATTTAGATTTTTAAATACCAAAGTGCTGATGTACTATTTAATTGAATTTAATAATTTACTTTTTTAAACTCTATACAGTGCTGACGCACTTAGATATTGTTTTAACTTAAAATTTTCTCACCATATTAATTTAAAAATCTATTCCCTTTTATGCTGTCGCATAATCAATCAAGAAATAGACAATTAGAAGATTTAATTAAAAGCTTAAGGCTAACACCAAAATTTACAACTGTTAGAAGAGTGGGATTATAGTGTGGAGACAGCTTTGAACGAGGCTTACCAAATCTTATGCTAACGAATTTAAAGACTCTCAATTTTTTCACAGTTTTCTGTAAGAAAACATTGAAAAAAATTGGAGTCTTTAAAAATGAGTTAGTATTAGATTCTGTTGCCGAAGTGAAGGCTGTCACAACACTGTAAACCCACCCTTCTAACAGCGTTATAACTTACGGTTAAGTCATAACATCCTGCAAAGCAAAAAGGCGAAGTGCAAAGCACTTCACCCTCTCTTATTATATCCTATTGATTAGCAAGTTTCTTGTAGCCTTCAATTCTTTCCATTGCATCTCTTTGAGTTTTCTCAAATAATGCTTCTGCTGCTTCTGGGAATTGCTTAGCAAGTGAAGCATATCTTACTTCTCCCATTAAGAATTCTCTGAAGTCTGCTGTTGGCTCTTTTGAATCTAATGTAAATGGATTCTTTCCTTGCTCTTTTAATGCAGGGTTGAATCTGTACATTGCCCAGTATCCGCACTCAACAGCTCTCTTACCTTCTGCTTGGCTCTTACCCATACCAACTTTTAATCCGTGGTTAATACATGGTGAGTAACCAATGATTAATGATGGTCCTGGATAAGCTTCAGCTTCAGCTATAGCCTTTAATGTTTGAGCTTTGTCAGCACCCATAGATACTTGTGCTACGTAAACATATCCGTAAGTCATAGCCATCATACCAAGGTCTTTCTTCTTAGTTTGCTTTCCGCTAGCTGCGAATTTAGCTATAGCAGCTGTTGGAGTAGCTTTTGAAGATTGTCCACCAGTGTTTGAGTAAACTTCTGTATCAAATACAAATACATTTATATCTTCTCCTGATGCAAGAACGTGGTCTAATCCGCCGTATCCGATGTCATAAGCCCATCCGTCTCCACCGAAGATCCAGTTTGATCTCTTAGCTAAGAAATCTCTGTTTTCATATATTTCTTTTAATGTAGGACAGTCACAGTTAGCAGCCTCGATTGCAGCTATTACTCTATCAGCTCTTTCTCTTGTTCCTTCTCCAACATTCTTATTATCTAACCAATCTTGAAGAGCAGCTTTTACTTCTCCTTCTGGAGCATTAGCTAGAGCTTCTGTTACAGTCATAGCTAATTGGTCTCTTAATTGTTGAACTCCAAGGTACATTCCCATACCGAACTCAGCATTATCTTCGAATAATGAGTTAGCCCATGATGGACCGTGTCCTCTTTGGTTCTTAGTGTATGGTGTTGCTGGTGCTGATGCTCCCCAGATTGATGAACATCCAGTAGCATTAGCAATCATCATTCTGTCACCAAATAATTGAGTTACAAGCTTAGCGTATGAAGTTTCCATACATCCAGCACAAGCTCCTGAGAACTCAAGTAATGGTTGCTCAAACTGACTTCCTTTTACGCTGAATTTGTTCATTGGGTTTTTCTTAGTTTTTACTGTCATAGCAAAATCCCAAGCTTCTGCTTTGTCTAATTGAGTGTCAAGAGGCTTCATAACAAGAGCTTTTTCTTTAGCTGGACAGATGTCAGCACAGTTTCCACAACCTGTACAGTCAAGTGGTGATACTGCTATTGTGAACTTAAGTCCTTTTGCTCCTGTAGCATCTTTAGCTTCAAATGAAGCTGGAGCTTTAGCCATTTCTTCTTCATTTGTAAGTATTGGTCTTATAGCAGCATGTGGACATACGAATGAACATTGGTTACATTGTATACATTTGTCCATTTCCCACTCTGGAACACTTATAGCTGTTCCTCTCTTTTCGTAAGCAGCTGTACCGTGAGGGAATGTACCGTCTTCCATTCCTATGAATGCACTTACAGGAAGTTTATTTCCTTCTTGTCTGTTCATTGGGTTAACAATTTTGCTTATGAATTCTGGTATTTCTTTAGTTGCAGCAGCTTCTTCTACAGCATCTGACCATGAAGCTGGAACTTCTATCTTAACTATTGATTCAACGCCCTTATCTATAGCAGCATTGTTCATATCAACAACTTTTTGTCCCTTCTTGCCGTACGAAGTTACAACTGCACCTTTTAAGTATTCTATAGCATCTTCAACTGGAATAACGTTAGAAATCTTAAAGAATGCTGATTGCATTATCATGTTGATTCTTCCGCCTAGTCCAATTTCTTGAGCTATTTTAACAGCATTTAATGTATAGAACTCAATGTTATTTTCAGCTATAAATTTCTTATATGAAGCTGGTAAATTAGCATCTAATTCTTCTGGAGTCCAGATAGTATTTAATAAGAATTTACCGCCTTTTTTCAATCCTTCTAATACGTTATATTTGTATACGTAGGATTGGTTATGACAAGCAACGAAATCAGCTTTATCTATTAAGTATGGTGACTTGATTGGAGTCTTACCAAATCTTAAGTGTGAAACTGTTATTCCACCTGATTTCTTTGAATCATAATCAAAGTATCCTTGCGCATACATGTCTGTTTTGTCTCCGATGATCTTTATAGCACTCTTATTTGCTCCAACAGTACCATCTGATCCAAGACCCCAGAACTTACAAGCTGTAGTTCCTGCTGGTGTTGCATCTACATCTTTTCCAACTGGTAATGAAGTATTAGTTACATCATCAACTATACCAATTGTAAATCTGTCTTTTGGAGTAGCTGATTTTAAGTTTTCAAATACTGGAAGAATGTGAGCTGGAACAGTATCTTTTGAACCTAATCCATATCTTCCTCCAACTATTACTGGCTCAAATTCTCTTCCGTAGAATGCATTCTTAATATCTAAGTATAATGGCTCTCCAATTGAACCTGGTTCTTTAGTTCTGTCAAGAACAGCTATGCTCTTAACTGTTTCTGGTATAGCTTTGAAGAAATGCTCTAATGAGAATGGTCTATATAAATGAACATTTAATAAACCAACTTTTTCTCCCTTAGCCATTAAGTAATCTATTGTTTCTTCTATAGTATCAGTTATTGATCCCATAGCTACTATTATTCTTTCAGCATCTGGTGCTCCATAGTAGTTAAATAAGTGATATTCTCTTCCTGTTATTTTAGTTAGTTCAGCCATGTAGCCTTCAACTATTTCTGGAAGTGCATCGTAGTATCTGTTTGAAACTTCTCTTTCTTGGAAGTATATATCTGGGTTTTGAGCAGTACCACGAGTTACTGGGTGATCTGGGTTTAATGCTGCTCTTCTGAATGCTTTTACAGCATCCATATCAACTAAACCTTTTAACTCATCGTATTCTAAAACTTCAATTTTTTGTATTTCGTGTGAAGTTCTAAATCCGTCAAAAAAGTTTACGAAAGGAACTTTTCCTTTTATTGCTGCTAAGTGAGCTACTGCTGATAAATCCATAACTTGTTGTACTGAACTTTCTGCAAGTAATGCAAAACCAGTTTGTCTTGCAGCCATAACGTCTTGGTGGTCACCAAAGATGCTAAGTGAGTTTGCAGCTAGCGCTCTTGCTGATACGTGGAATACTCCTGGTAGAAGTTCTCCAGCAATCTTGTACATATTAGGTATCATAAGTAAAAGACCTTGTGATGCAGTATATGTAGTAGTTAATGCACCAGCTTGTAATGAACCGTGCACAGCACCAGCTGCTCCACCTTCAGATTGCATCTCCATAACCTTTACAGGTTGTCCGAAAATATTCTTTCTTCCTTGTGCCACCCACTCATCAACGTGTTCAGCCATAGGTGATGATGGAGTTATAGGAAATATAGCAGCTACGTCAGTAAATGCGTAAGAAATATGAGCTGCAGCTGTATTTCCGTCCATAGTCTTCATTTTTCTCATAAAAAAATTCCCTTCTTTCTTCAATATTTCATCTATAAATAAGATTATGCGACATATGCAAAATGATGAAGTCTCTCATTAATCTGAAAGCTTCACTTGAAATGTCACATATTCATTATAGGCATTTAGGTGAAATTAAAAATTGCTTTTTAATATTTATCCTATCATCCTACCACTTTAGCTTGTACAGTAAAAACCAATACATAAAAAAAATACCTTAAGTAATTTTTCAACTAAAGCTATATTTTTACTATACAATAAATTTCAAAGTATGTAAAATTTAAATTCAGTAATTTTTGTGCCTAAAAACTAATTTAGTACCATTTAAATTTATAATACTTTAAAAGCCGCTTTAATTTGATAAATTACGATCCTGATTTTAATATCTGTTTAACTTAACTTCAAAGACTGTTTAGTCTGTCACGCCGCTAATTAGCTATATCCTTGTTAACTGTTTAACTCATCTTGAATGGCTGTTTGATATTTTTGAAGCAATATTACATTAAGTACATTTAAAAATTTGCAAATATATTTATCAAGTACATATATCCTATCGCTCATTTCCTTTAGTATAATTATACCTTTTTTACTTAATAATTCAAGGATTATTTGTAAAACTCTTCCTGAACATTAATTATTATATTTCTAAATTTCATATTTATTACAATTAAATAATTCAAAAATCTTTTTAACTTAGAAATATATCCATCACAGCAATTTGATTACAGAAAGATACATTTCAAAATATATGAAAGAGGCGACACATCTTAAGGCACTGTTCCTTAAAATGTGTCGCTTCTATATACTGTTCTGTCAAAACTAATTATAATATTCACATGCTTAACAACATTATCAAGTTATATATTCTAAGCATAACCTATGTTTTACTAGCATAATACTGAAGTTAATATCTCATAATTGTAAATTTCTGTATTTATTATACATTGAGTGAATTTATAATGCTAAATTTTTACTAACAATGTATACTTTGTTTATATTAGAGCCCTAACGGGCAATTATTGTGTAATATCTTATAATTAGCCTAAACTGAAAAAAAGGTACTTTTCTAAGACTTCGTCATAAGGCATTAGCATGCCTATAGGATGGAGAATTTATAAACACATAATAAAAAGGTTAGAATTAAAATAAAAATTTACAACTGTTATAAGGTTAGATTTATGGTGTGGAGTAAGCTTCGAGTGAGAGGTTACAGAATCTTATACTGACGAGTTTAAAGACTCACAATTTTTTCACAGTTTTCTACAAGAAAACATTGAAAAAAATTGGAGCCTTTAAAAACGAGTTAGTATTAGATTCTGTCCTCGAAACGAGGGCTTACGAAGCACCATGAATCTAACCTTATAACAGCACTTTAAACTTAGATTTAAGTCGCCCTTTTTTGCTATTTTGAAACTCCCAACCTACAAAGAATACTTTTCTATAAGAGCAACTATTCCATTTACTCCATTTTGTATAGGACTTGCTATCATATTATTTATATACTTATCTTTGTCCTTATAAAGTTCCTCTAACTTATTCTGAAGTAAGTTTTCATCCAGATTCTCCTCTTGAATTACAATACTATATCCGCTTTTTTCAAAAGAAGCCGCATTTAGAATTTGATCACCTCTACTGGATTTCCTTGACAAAGGGATTAATAAATTAGGCTTCTTTAAAGCCAATAATTCAAATATAACATTAGCCCCTGCTCTTGAGATTACAATATCTGCCGCATTCATTACATGAGGTAGTTCTTCGCTTATATATTCAAATTGCTTATAACCTTTCATATGTTTTAAGCTTTCATCTACATTGTCTTTACCACATATGTGGATAACATTATATTTTAAAAGTAAGTTATTTATTATATTTCTTACTGTGTCATTTATATATTTTGAACCTAAACTTCCACCAATTATAAGTAATGCAGGTTTTCCATCTTCAAATTCACATATTTTTCTTCCAATTACTCTGCTTCCATTTAACAACTCTTCTCTTATTGGAGTACCAGTAAGTACCGCTTTATTGTCTTTTATATTTTTTACAGACTCAGGAAAGGTAACACAGACTTTTGTACAATATGGAGCAGTTAGCCTATTTGCAAGCCCTGGTGTTATATCTGATTCGTGAGAAATAACAGGAATCTTACATAAATGGGCTGCTATAACAACTGGAACAGACACAAAACCTCCCTTTGAAAATACTATGTTAGGCTTTACTTTTTTCATTATTAATATTGCCTGAAATATTCCTCTTACTACCTTAAAAGGATCAGTAAAATTTTTTATATCAAAATATCTTCTAAGTTTTCCACTTGATATTATATGGTATTTAATTTTTTCTTCCTCTATAATTTTTCTTTCTATACCTTCCTCAGTTCCTATATATTCTATTTCATACCCTAACTGTTTAAGTCTTGGTACAAGTGCAAGATTAGGCGTAACATGGCCTGCGGAACCTCCACCAGTCATTATTATCTTTTTCAATGCTTTTCCTCCTAGCCTATTGAACAGAGAATTTTAAAAGAATTCTGTTCTTTATTATCATTCATTATTTTATCTCACACTTATATGATACTATATTTTTTTTCTATAAACAATTATGGTAAGATACAACAATGCTTTTATATCATATAAAAGTTTAAAATTTAGATATTTGGTTATACTAATAAGCAATAAATTAACTTTATTTATTCTCATGATTATTACTTGATATATCCTCTCTTAAATAAATTTAATTTTCAGGAGGTGCCTACATGGAAAATATAAAAGTAGTATCAAAAGCTAGAGAAGGCTTAAATAAAGCTCAAATTGAAGCTGCTTCTGAACTAGGTACAACCATCAATGATAAATATGAGAAAAAGATGATTTCAAACCAGAACAGTTCCATAGTGAAAAGGTTAATTCAGGAGTATGAGAGAAATTTAATCGGCAAGTAGCTTTTTAAAGTTAAAAATTAGGAGTTATAAGTTAAGAGTCTATGTTTTTTTCCACTACTCTTAACTTTATAACTCCTAATTTATATCAGAAAACTCTATATTTATTCTATCATTAATATTTTCCGTTAAAATAGCATAATTGTTCAGATGACTAGTTTCTACACTTACCTTTTTGAACTTAACATTAAATTCTGTTCCCTTTCCAATTTGGCTATTTACCTTTATGTTACCTTCCATAAGTTCCACAAATTTTTTTACAAGAGCTAGGCCTATACCAGTGCCTTCCGCTCTCCTTGAAAGAGAGCTATCTACCTGCGCAAATCTATCAAATATAGCATCTATCTTATCTTCTGGTATTCCGACTCCAGAGTCTTGTACACTAAGACTAACATTGTTATCATCTATCATTAAAGACACAATAATTTGATTCCCTTCCGGAGTAAATTTCACTGCATTAGATAAGAAGTTTAGTAGTACTTTTTCATACTTATCTTTGTCTAACCTTACATTGCATTCTTCTTCGTTTGTGTCAAATATCAATTCTATTCCCTTGCTTATAGCATAAGAATTAGCAGAATTTACAACAGCCTCACTCATGTGTACTATATCAAACTCTGTATTATTTAAGCTTAAAAACCCGGCTTCTGCCTTAGAAATGTCTAGTATGTTGTTAATAAGCTTTAACAATCTACTACAATTTTGATTAATTCTTGACAAAGTTTTATCCATATTAGGGGTTATTTCTTTACTATATATGTCACGCGCTAACTGAAGAGAAGAATATATTATGGTTAATGGAGTTCTAAGTTCATGAGATATTATTGTAAAAAATTCATCCTTCAACTTAGTTATCTTTTCAAGTTCAATATTGTGATTTACTTCTTCTGTAATATCTGAGCCATGAATATGTATTCTTATAGTATTATCTTTATTTTTATAGGGGATAAAGTTTATCTTATAAAATCTTTCATCACCTTTGTTATTCATCACTTTATAAGGACTTATAGTAAATGATTGATTTTTTTCTCCTACATAAGCTATTGTCTTGTATAAATCTTCTTTTAAGTACAACCCTGCTGCGCCTTCTATTTTACCTATATTGTCTTTACCGTTATTTTGCACAATTTCCTCATACTTTTTATTGGTAAGCCTATATGCTATACTCGGATAATCTACTACCGCAATAGGTACACTTACTGTATTAACAACATCACTTATAAATTCAGCTTGTTCCTCTGCTTTTATTTGATGAAGTTTAATTTCAGTTATATCCTTTATTGTTATTATTGTGTGAAGCAATTCATCATTCTTATTAATTATAGGTGCACTATTTATTTCCATATACTTTATTTCAAGAGAATTTTTTTCTATTAATTTAAAAATTGCATTTTTCATTGGTTTTTTGCTTTTAATATAAAATTTAAATATTTTAGATAAATCTTTTTCTTCCTGTTCAACTGGTATTATTTGATATTTCTCTAGAACCTTATTTGGATTTACTATATCTATAGGCTTTAAATCTAAGATATTAAAAACAGATTTATTACATATACTCATCTTTTGATTTTTATCAAAAACCATAATTCCTTCTGAAATATTATTTATTACATCCTTCAAATGCATAAGATGCTCTTTTTCTCTATTTCTTAATATCTCTATAATATCGCACTTTGCTTTTAACTCGGTTGAAAGCTGAAGAAACTTTTGTCTTTCATTCTTTATTTTTGTCTTATATAAATAATCTTCTGTTACATCTCTTAATGTTATAACAGCACCTACTACCTTATCTTCTTCTAGTAAAGGGAAACTAGATATTGAAAGATATATATCACTTTTAAAGCTAAATCTATAAGTTTCATTTTTGATTTCTGCCTTATATTTTAGCGTTTTGTAAAGTGGAAACTCTTCTAATTCTAATTTTCTCCCATTTTCCAAATAACTGTTATAATTATAGTAAAAGTCATATACATTTTTGATGTCTGAAATTCCGATTTCCTTAGACATCTGTATTCCTTTTTTATTCAAATAAATTATATTTCCATCCTCATCTGTTATATATACAAAAAACGGTAAAGATTCTATTATGTTTTCCGATAAATTACTACTTTTTAGTACTTTATTCATAGATTCTCGCATTAATAACTTCCCCCAAAATGTAATAATAGTGAATAAATTCTATTTCTAATAGAAGAATTCCTTCTATTTTCTTATTTTACTACAAATTAATATTTTTTACATTAATAAAACCTCATAATTTCAAAAATTATGAGGCTCATTATATATGATGTTAGCTAATATTAAATTTATATTTCCATAATTATAGGAAGAATAATCGGTCTTCTTTTTGTTTTTCTATATAAAAACTCAGCTAATGCGCTTCTAACATTTGACTTCATTACAACCCACTCTGCAACTTTATTATCCAAACATTTTTCTAATTCAATTCTTACGATTTGTTTTGCTTGGCTGATTAGATCCTCTGATTCTTTTACGTAGATAAATCCTCTGGTTATAATATCAGGCCCTGCTAAGATGCTATAAGATTCTTTTTCTATGGTAACAACTACTGTAAAAATACCATCTTGAGCTAAATGCTTTCTGTCCCTCAGTACTATGTTACCGACATCTCCAACACCGAGCCCATCTACCATTACTCCACCAGAAGGAACTTTACCAGCTATTCTAGCTTCTGTACTTGATACCTCTAGCACCTGTCCTGTTTCCATAACAAAAATATTACCAGGTTCCATTCCCAGCTTCTGAGCCAATATACTATGATGTCTAAGGTGTCTATACTCACCATGAACTGGCATGAAAAACTTAGGCCTTACTAAAGTATGTATCAATTTCAGTTCCTCTTCACGGGCGTGACCTGATACATGGACATCCTCTAATGCATCATGTATTACATCCGCTCCTTTTCTAAATAATTCATTAATAACTCTAGATATAAACTTTTGGTTTCCTGGAATAGGAGAACTAGACACAATAACTAAATCACCAGGTACTATCCTGATTGTTCTATGAGTAGCAGATGCCATCCTTGCTAAAGCAGACATCGGTTCACCTTGGCTTCCAGTGGTAATTACTGTTACTTTTTCATTTGGATAATTGTGAATTGTATCTAAATCTATAATAGTATTATCCGGTATATCTAAATATCCAAGTTCCATTGCTACCTGTGATATATTCTCCATGCTTCTTCCACTAAAAGCAACTTTTCTACCATATTCATGTGATGCATTTATGATTTGTTGCATTCTATGAATATTTGATGCAAAGGTAGCTACTATTATTCTTCCTCTTGCTCTTGCAAAGATTCTATTAAAAGTGTTACCTATAGATTTTTCCGATATAGTATGCCCTGGGCGCTCAACATTCGTACTATCAGCTAGCATCAAAAGTACGCCTTCTCCTCCAAGCCTTGCAAAGCGTTCTAAATCCATGATTTCTCTATCAACAGGGGTATAATCTATCTTAAAGTCCCCTGTATGCACAATCTTTCCAGCAGGAGTATGAATCACTATAGAGCATGAATCTGCTATACTATGACTATTTCTTACAAATTCTACTCCTAGGTACTGGTATTCAATAATATCCTTAGGACGTACAACATTAAGTTCACAATCTGATAGTATATTATGTTCCTTAAGCTTAAGTTCTACTAAGCCTAATGTTAATTTAGTTCCATAAACGGGTACATTTAACTGTTTTAAAATATAAGGTAGTCCCCCTATATGGTCCTCATGACCATGTGTCAAAAATATCCCTTTAACTTTTTCTTTATTGTTAATTAGATATGTAATATCAGGAATTATTAAATCTATTCCATGCATATCTGCATCTGGAAAGGACATCCCACAATCAATTACAATTATTTCATCATTGTATTCAAAAGCAGTAATATTACCACCAATCTCCCCGAGTCCTCCTAGGGGAATTACCCTTACTTTGTCTTTATCTTTTGCCTTCACTAAATCTCCTCCTTATTTTTTATAATCGCTAACTGCAATTAATAATCAGATAGACTTAAAACTTTATATAAATCAAGTTTTACTTCATTTCAAATACTATTAGTGCCTTTTGTTATGTAAACATAAATTTAACTTTAACTCAAATTCTATCTGAGAAAAGTTTTCCTTATATTTTATTACTTCATATTTATTACTTATTTTGATACATTACTTTTTGTTTTATTCTCCATATAGACTTAAATTAAATAAACAAATTAAGTTTATTTCAAATGTAATTTTTATTATCTCATTAAGAATCATTATAATCAATAGTAAATAGCAAATGTCTCCACATAAACAGAGTTCTTGGTATTAGATGGAGTTTTCACTGCACCTGATGCTTATTAATAGAGTTCTTAGTGCCTTTGACACTTAGAAACCGTTGCCACCTTATGGATTTTAACGTGGTATCCATTAAAATAATAAAGCAGTTAGAGCAATTTTATTAGCTCTAACTGCTTAAATCACAGCCTTAATTCAAATTTAACTTTGAACTGTCTATCTTGATAATCTAAAATCTTTAACAACTAACTGCAGATTCACATTTCCATTATACTCATTGACAGATGGCGAGAATATTAAATCCATCTTAATATTTGTAGGAGTTCCATTTATGATCTCCATAAGCTTATCCTCACCATAAACTTCTTCTATAATTTTCTTGAACTTTTCTGCGCCATCAAAAGATATAGCATCTATTTTTTCCATACTTCCTCTAGGTCTTACAAAAAGCTTTAAGACATTTTTCTCCTTACCAATTAGATATGCTCTAAATACAGTTACACCTTTTTCAGCAAAAACAGGCGATGAATTTCCTTTTCCGAATGGCTCTAACTTTTCTATATCCTCTATAAGCTTAAAGGATAGTTGATCCAGTGAGATTTGTTTATCTATCTTTATTTTTGGTGTTACCTCTTCATCTGTAAGAGTGCAGTTATCATTTAAAGTTTTTCTGAGCTTATCTATATTTTCCTCTTTTATGGATAAACCTGCTGCCAGTGGATGTCCTCCGAACTTCTCCATTAAACTCTTACATTTAATAAGCTCTTCAAACATATTATACTCCTCTATAGATCTCCCTGAACCTTTAGGCGTTTTTTCGCCTTGAGTAAGAACTATAGCTGGCACACTATATTTCTCCTTTAGTCTTCCAGCAACTATACCTGCTATACTTTCATGCACATCTGACTTATAGACCACTAGAACCTTATCGTTTTTCATGTTAGAATTTTCTACTATATCTATAATTGCATTTAAGCTGTCTACAGTCATGTTCTGTCTTTCTATATTTAATTCACGAAGCCTTTTTGCGAGCTCCTGTGCCTCTTTTTCATCTTTAGATAATAATAGTTTTAATGCCAAGGCCGCACTATCTAGTCTACCTGTGGCGTTTATACAAGGTCCTATAACAAAACCTATATGATAAGAAACTATCTTTTTTCCTTCCAACGAGTTTTCTTTTATAAGTGCTTTTATTCCAACATTACTGGTAGAATTTATTAACTTTAATCCATTTTTTGCAATAATTCTATTTTCTCCAATCAAATCAACTACATCACAAATAGTACCTATAGCAGCATATTCTATAAACTTATATGATTCCTCTTTAGGTATATCCATTTTATTATATAAAACTTGCGAGAATTTAAATGCAACTCCAGCTCCGCAGAGTACCTCAAAAGGATAGCTGCAGTCTTCCTGTTTAGGATTAATTACTGCATCCGCTTCTGGTGTAACAAATTCTCTTTCACCATTATCCTTTGTTACAAAAGGAATATCATGGTGATCCGTAATTACTATAGTCATGCCTAATTCTTTGGCAAATTTAATTTGCTCTATAGCAGATATACCATTATCACAAGTAATAACTACTTCATAGCCTTCTTCTTTTAAGGTTCTTATGCTATCAATATTTATACCATATCCCTCTGTAATTCTATCTGGTATATGATATTTCACTTCAGCTCCACATCTTAAAAGAGCTGAGTATAAAATATATGTACTTATAATTCCATCTGCATCGTAATCTCCGTAAACAACTATTTTCTTCCTTTTTTCTATAGCATCTTTTATAATGTCTGTACCTTTGTCCATATCCTTCATCAATAATGGGTTATGTAAGTTTTCTATATTAGGATTCATAAATTTTATTATTTCTTCTTCAGTTCTTATTTCTCTATTTGCCAAAATAGTTACCAATGTTTCGCTTACTCCAGTAGCTTCAGAAAGTTTTTTAACATCAACAGCCCTTTGCCTTAACATCCATCTTGTCATTTAATGCACCACCTCTTTCCATAAATATTATAACATGCAAATGGCAAATGAGTTGAATATTTACCTTTTTAAAGTCTAGTAATTTTTTACTCACATGCCATAGTACAAATATAATATTTACTACTCATTCTTAGCACACTCTCTCTATATCTACAACCTCATAACCAGTCTTATCCACAACTGACTTAATATCACTATCCTCAATTCTTTCTTTACTTTCTAAAAATGCTGTTTCTGTTTTTAGGTCTATGCTTACAGAAGTTACTCCTGGAATTTCTGTAAGAACATTGTGGACCTGTTTTACACAATTCATACATTCCATTCCTTTAATTGTTAATAACTTTTTCATTCTTTCGCCACTCCTTTAATTGTTTTTATAAATAATAATTCTATCCAATTTGCTATTTTATATAACTATTTAAAGTGTATTATTATAGTAGCGTTAACTTAGAAATTTGTTCCCATAAACCATTTAAAAAATATAAAATATACTAAATTCCCTTCCTTGAGACTCATCCTTACAAAACGCCCTCATCGGAATTCATTATAATTTGTATTGTTGGATTTTTTAGCACTTTGCAAACAGCTCCTAATATCTCTTCTTCACTAATACTTTCTAGATTTTCAACTTCTTCATAAACCTTTTCGCCTCTTCCATACATAAGCTCATAGGTTGTCAACTCTTTGCATAACTGAATTGACCTTTCAAGTTTAAGTTGTCTTTTTAACTTAATACTTTTACTGAGTTCCTTGATTTTATTTTCACTAAAGCATCCTTTTGATACTTTTAATTCTTCAATTCTACTATTTATAATATTAATGGCCTTTTCCACATTTTCACTTGAAGTAGCTAAATTAATAGTAAAAAACTTAATTCCTCTTTCATTTTTTATTGTGCTTCCAACATCATAGGCAAGTGCATTTTTAGTTCTAATTTCTTCAAATAATATACTACTTGTGCCCTCACCAAAAGTAGCATTAAATAAGGTTAAGGCTCTGACTTCCTCTTCTTTTAGTTTATCAATATTAAATAAATATTGAATTTTAGCTCCTTTTATATTAGGTATCTTTTCAATAAATGTATCAGCGATATTTATCTCTTTAATATCTTCTTTCAATGGCAAACTATAGTTATTAATTTTCTTATCACTATTTTCAAGCCTATTTGAAAAATAGTATTTTTCATTATAGCTATTTATCTCCTTAAATTTCCTTTGCCAACTACCGAAGTATTCTTTTACAACAGCTAGTACTTCCTTGAAACCTAAAGAAGAGCATACACTTATTACACAATTTTCAGGAGCATAATATGTTTTATAAAACCTTTTCACCTCATCTAAAGTAATAGCTTTTACACTCTCTGACCTACCAATTATTAAATTCCTAATTCTTTTATTGTTAAAAGCATTGTAAAGAAGACTATCTTCACAATGTTGGTATACGTCATCCTTCCATTCTTTGAGCTCTTCTAATATAATGTTCATCTCCTCTTTAAATCCCTCTTCTCTAAATGCAGGATTCAAAACTATATCTGAATAGAGTTCAAAACCACTCTTAAAATCTTCTGATAAAGAGGTTCCGTAGTAAACTACGTAAGGAAAATTAGTCATTGCATTTTCAAAACCAAAGATTTTATCGCAAAGACTGTTTATTTCTCTTTCACTTTTAGTGTTTGTCCCCTTTGATACCATATGTTCCACCGCATGGGCAGTACCAAGATTAAATCCAGTTATTTCTTCTAATGCACCAGCATTAAATCCTATACAAAAGGAAGTTATATCTGCTGGTCGAAACTCATATATTAGTTTTACTCCGTTATTCAATATATACTTATTCAAATTTACATCAACCTTTCTAGTAGAAGGATGTTCTTATTTACATATTAATGAACAACCTTTCAATTGCAGTTTATTATATTGTTTGAAATTATATCATATTCAGTTAGCTATTTATACAAAAAAGTAAGTACTAGTATCTCTACTAGTACTTACTATCTCTATATAACAAGGGGATTTATTATATACATATTTCCTCTAAGCTTTTATTGCTTAGGACACTTATAATTATAAGTGTCAATTGTTACATTCATGTGTCATAAATGTTAAGAATTTATTTATTTTTCCAGTTAATGTTATGAAGTCAGACCATCAATTACTCCTCGATAATATATGGTATTGTTATTAAAGCAATATTTCTTCTTCTCGAAAGTAATGTCTTGATAAATAATGAAGTGTGATTATGGAGTATATTCCCCCACCACTTTGTAACTATAAATTGAGGAAGTACAACAGTTACTGTGTCCATTGGCCCTGCTGTATATTCTTCTGACTCAATATATTTAACTAAAGGTCCTACTATATGTCTATACGGTGATTTTTTAACCACTATGGAAATTCCTACATTATATTCATCCCATTTATTAAGGAGTTTTTCTGTAGCCTCATCATCAACAGACACGTGAAACACTATTATATTATCCGATATTGTTCTAGCATAATTTAAGGCTTTTAAAAAAGATTTGTTTAAAGTATCTATAGGCACAATAACATATCTTTTTTGTTCTGCTAAATCTATTGCCTTCGGTCTTTCGTAAACAGTTAGCCTCAACTGTTCTGCTACCATGTTGTAGTGTCTTTTGATCTTTAACATAGTAATTACAACTATAGGTATTAATATACAAACTATCCATGCCCCGTGGAAGAATTTGGTTACTCCAATTATTATTACCGTTACAAAAGTTACTAATGCTCCTAAGCCATTTATAAATGCCTTATGCCTCCAACCATTCTGCTTTTCCCTAATCCACTTAGTAAACATTCCTGTTTGTGATAAAGTGAATGATATAAATACACCTACAGCATATAGAGGCATAAGAAGGTGAGTATCTCCTCTAAATAGTATTACCAAAATACCAGCTAAAACTGATAAAACTATAATACCATTGGAGAATCCTAATCTTTTTCCTCTTTTAGTGAATTGTCTTGGCACAAAGCCATCTTTAGCCATAAGAGCTAAAAGTAAAGGAAGTCCTGCAAAAGCAGTATTTGCCGCCATAATTAATATTATTGCAGTAGTTGCTTGTATTACATAAAACATGAAGCCTGTACCAAAAACTTGAGTAGCAATCTGAGCTATTACCGTAACATCTTCCCTTGGTACTGCATGGTATAGTGTTGCTAAATAAGATAATCCTCCGAATATTAGTAGAACAATAGACGCAAGTAATCCTAAAACTATTTTTGCATTCTTCTGTGCTGGTTCTCTAAAACTTGGAATACCATTGCTTACAGCTTCTATACCTGTTAAAGCCGTACATCCAGAGGCAAAAGCTTTAAGGAATAATATTATTGTTATATCCCCTGCCATCTTTGGCACTGCATATAGTGCATGTGGAGTATAACCAAATACGTATACTTTGACAATTCCTACAATTATCATAGCCAAAACAGAAATCATAAAAAAGTAAGTAGGAATACCAAATATTTTAGACGATTCCCTAATCCCTCTAAGGTTTCCTATAGTCATTAGCAATATAAGCCCTAAAGTTATAGATATCTTATGTGTCAATAATGACGGAAAAGCTGATGTTATAGCCGCTGTTCCTGCACTGGTACTAACAGCTACCGTTAATATATAATCTATTGTAAGTGCTCCACCAGCTATGAGCCCTGGAACTGTTCCTAGGTTGTCCTTAGCAACTATATATGCTCCCCCTCCATTTGGATAGCTGTCTATAGTTTGTCTATAAGAAAATACTAAAAGAAACATAAGAAACACAATGCAAAGTGCAGCATAAAACATGTACTTATAAGACATTAGTCCTATGATTGGTACAAGCACCCATAGAATTTCTTCTCCCGCATAAGCTACTGACGATATAGCATCACTAGATAAAATAGGCAGTCCCCAAAACTTATTAAACTTTTCATCCTTAAGTTCATCCGTTTTTAAAGTTCTACCTATCAGTAATTGACCTAATTTTAATTCCATTTTTAGCACCTCAAAATATTAATTTTTTATAAACTTTTCAGGTATGGAATGATTATATATCATCGTATGACTTTATCCTAGTTCTAAATTCTTAAGTTTTAAATCATTTTAGCTTAATTTTACTCAGTTAATCGTATCTATCTTTTACTTTATTTGTTTATTTCAATAATTCTAATGATACATTTAATGTCAGTATATTTAAAACTTTAATATTTTTCCAGTTAAGATTATTATTATTACTTAATTAAAATTACAATATAAAATCAATAAATATATTGCTCCTCTACTAAATTGTAAAATAGTCGTATAGTAACTAAGCAACTTATTTTATCTAAATTACTGTATTATCTTAATAAAAATTAGATGAGATTTATTCCCTCATCTAATTTAAAATTCATATTATTTTACTTTTAAAACTTCTTACTCTCAACAAATTTCACTAGCATAGCCTCTTTTAACTTTTCAACAGTTTCTTTATCCGTTAAATTTTCTAGTATTTTAAAAGAAAAATACATGGCAGTAGCTGGTCCCCTGCTAGTTATTATGTTGTCATCTTGAACTACAACTTCTTCACAGTAAGTAACATCGCCTAAATCTCCTTCATAGCCTGGATATGATGTAGCTTTCTTACCATTAAGAATTCCGGCTCTTCCAAGTACTATCGGTCCAGCACATATTGCTGAAATAAGCTTATTTTCATTATTAAATTTCTTTACAAGTTCGATAACTTTTTCACTATCTCTTAAGTTTGCAGCACCTGGCATTCCCCCTGGTATAACTAGCACATCATATTTATCTATATCAACTTTATCTAATATGTTATTGGCTTTCATATGAATCATATGAGACCCAATAACCTCCTCTTCATCGTCTATAGAGCAAGTAATGCAATGCACTCCCCCTCTTCTTAACACATCTACTACTGTAAGGGCTTCTACTTCTTCGAAGCCCTTTGCAAGTAAAACTATTACTTTTTTCATTCAAGTACCCTCCTTTTATTTTTTATCCTTTTCCAATATCTCTAATATTCCTCCTAGTGTTCTTTCTATATTTTTATTAGATGCAGATATACTTGTTATAGATTTAACTACTTTTACAACAACTAATATTATCCCTATTAATACACAAAAGTTGAATATTGTTGCAATAGCCATCCCAAATTCAAACTCCACGAATAACTCCCCCATTAGTTTCAATAATATATTTGCCTGTTTCCCCATTAGTTAAATTTATCCAACAAGAGTATTATACCACAGTACCGTAATTTACTTTTCCTTTAGCCCATTTAAAATATTCATCAAATTCCTCTCAACATAATTCTTCTATATACGATATTTATAATATTAATATTTTCAGAAAAGGAGGTTCTTTATGAGGAAATATTTTAGTACTATTAAAATGTTTATGTTGATTTTTCTTATTGCAATGTTCTTTTCTCCAATCAATGTATTAGCTGAAGCAAATTATAAATTATTTGATACTAAAACTAATGTATCTGTGAATAAGTCATGGAAGATAAACTTAAACATCCCGATAGACACCAGCACAATCAATAAAGAAAGTGTAAAAATACTTGATGAAAATCAAAATGAGTTTGGTGTCGACTTGTCCTACGATAGTGCTGCTAAAGCTATTATGGTAAAGCCATTATCTAATTACTCACCTGATACTACTTACACTTTAATTGTTTCAAGTATAAAATCAGAGAATGGTACAACCCTAAGTTTACCTGGAAAAGTGAGTTTCACAACTGCTAAAGAGCCCATAGAAAACCAACCTATAGCTTCTAACGCTTATACTTTGATAGATAAGCATACTTACGAAATTACAGATACCTTCACTGTAACAACCTCTGGAAGTTCTGATTATGACTTAAGTTTTAATATAGGATCATTAAGCAAGTCTCTCTATCAAACGGAAAAGGACTTGAAGGTTTCAGGCCCAGATGCAAATGTTACTACAACAGGTGATGGCAATAAAGTATTAACTGCTAGTTCAACAATTGAAAGTGGTAATAAAATTACTTATCAAGTAGTAAGGACTATAGAAAATAGCGGAATCAAATTTAAAGCTGATCTTTCCAAGACCTCCGGTGACTACAGTGGCTTTAGTGACTATAAAAAATACACCTCACCAGAAGAAAAGATTGAGAGTAATGACCCAGCTATAGTAGACAAAGCATCTGAACTTTTTACTGGTATAACAAATCCATATCTTAAGGCAAAAAAAGCCTTTGAATTTGTAAACTCGTATATGACCTATGATTTATCCAGTGGTAATAAAAGTGCTTTAAATGCTTTACAAACTGGAAGAGGCGTATGTGAAGACTACTCTGAGTTATACGCTGCATTACTTAGAGCCTCTGGCGTTCCTGTTAGAATTGCTACAGGTTATAGAGTAGAAAGTTCTGAATTTACTAGTAGTATTATAAATGGCGGTTATTATAGACATGCTTGGCCAGAATTTTACCTTCCTGAATACGGATGGATTATAGCAGAGCCAACTTTTACTTACATTTATAGTGGTAAAAAGATGATAGACTACGAGAATTTTGCCAACTTAAATGAATCGAGTCACTTTATATCCGGATATGATGTAGATGGAGACTATAGAGATGGAACCTTAAAATTAAAGTATTCTGGAGATAAATTATATGTAGACCATCAGTCGTATATTAAAATATTAAACTAAATCTCCTACACTGGGCAAGTGACAAGTTATCAAATAACTAAAAGAATAGTGTGAAGTACTTATAGTTTATACGTGACCTGAATTATGTTTAATACTTGGAAGTTTAAAACTTAATTATAGTTAAGAATTGACACTGAATAAGTTTTTCCTCTTACGCAGAAAAAGCAATTAAGTATGATAAGCTAGCTTCAACTTTAATGAGGCTAGCTTATCTATTATTTAGTTATTACCATACCTTTCAAGTTACTAAAATTATAATAATTTAGCTCAAATTCGAAAATACTATAACAAATATTTCTTTTAAGGAGATGTTTAACTTGCTTTTAGCTTTATTTACACTTATAGCATGGATAATCATTATTATCTTTTTTCTTATAGAAAAAAACTTAAGCAGAATTGAAAATATAGTTATCTTCTTTTTCCTTAATATAGTTGTAATAAATTTATTTACTATTATTACCTTAAATATGAAACTCATTCAAAATACCACTATACCAGAGTTAAATTTTTGCATCCTACTTCAAAAAAACATAATTATACCTTTAAGTTTGTTGACGTATGTAAACTTATCTATTTCTAAAGCAAAATTGAGGAAAACCCTTGCGATTGTTAGTACATTTTCATCTTTGTTTTTTGTTGAATTACTGCTAAAATGGCTTGGTATAAAAACATATACTAGTTGGAGTATTCTCTACTCTGTGGTTATGATATTGGTATTAATCACTTTTTCTAACCTATTAACAAAATTAATAAGAAAAATCTCTTGAGAGGATGTTTAGACAATGTATACTAGTTATGATAATCACTTTAACCAAAATGAATGGTATAATATTATTACATTAGTAATAGGATTTTTTTTAATCTTTAAACTAAAAAAAAGATTCCCTTTGAAGGAGTCCTTAGCTTATTTCTTATACAGCGTTTTTATTGGAATGCTTATGGATCATTCAATTGGTAAGCCTCCTTTCAATTTTTACGATATTAATGATTCCTCAAGCTATGAATTTTTTGATTTTTTAACTTATATAATGTTTGGTGCATATGGATATTTGTATGTTTATCTTCACGATCATTTTAAAATCAAATCTTCATATGCACCTATATATGTTTTTTTATGGTCTTTAAGTTCCATGGTAATGGAGTTAGTAGCAACCTATCTTGGAGTATTTCACTACAAAAATGGATATAAAATATATTACTCATTCCCTATTTATCTATTAACTTTGAGCCTTCAGTTATACTTATACAAAGTGCTAAATTCAAAAAATAATAACTAGTAATTACAATTAAATTAAACTTATTATTTAATTCTGTAAAGCATTAAATATTCACACTTATAAATAATAACTAATATGAATACCAATTATTTAATTTATTTGATGATTCTCCTCTATAGTCCTCTCATCTGATTTAAGCTTAATTTTATCCGATGACTACCCGCTCTAATACTCCTTCGCACTCTGTGAAAGTGATTCACACAAAATCAAAGATTTTGGTTCTCTACTTTTCTACAAGAGGGAGTAAAGAGCGGCTACGTCCCTGGATAACGATTTCTAAGATTCAGAGGAAGTTAAAACTTCCCCTGAATCTTAGAAATCTGTTTATAAAAATTAATATTTGCTTTAGATAAAATTACCGCAATAAAAATTAATATAGATCCAATAATCATCTTATTAGTAAATACTTCTCCCATTAGAATTATAGATAAAAAACAGCCAAACACCGATTCGAGAGATATTATTATTGAAGTATGGGTATCTGTAGTGTACTTTTGTGCAATATTTTGTACTAAAAATGCAATAGTTGTATTAAATATTATAAGGTACAATATGCCTATTAAACTTTGATAATTTATAGATTTAATATTTGGTTCAAATATTAATGCACTGAGGAACGTAAGTGTGCCAGCTGTTAACAGCTGAATTGTAGTTAGATGTATAGGATTAATATCTCTTACATAAATACCTATAAACACTATTTGAAAAGCAAATACAACAGCAAATACTAATGATAAACTATCTCCATAACCTATTGATAAATTTTGCTGTAAACTCAATAAACCTATGCCAATTAACGTTAGAAAACCTGCTAATACTGATGTAACTGTAGGTTTCTTTTTTGTTAATGCCCATGAAATGAAAGGGACTAATATAGTATAGGCTGCCACTAAAAATGCTTGTTTTCCAGCAGTGGTATATTTTAGTCCTATTGTTTGAACTGTTTGCCCAATAAATAAAAATGTCCCTAAAATAACTCCTGATACTATACTTTTCTTATCTATTTTTTTCATCTTATTAAGGAATATTATAGCCATAAGTATTCCAGAACATAAAAATCTAAATGACAGTAGATAAAATGGCGTTACACTAAACAATGCTACTTTTGCTGCTATAAAACCTCCACCCCATATAATAGCAACTATTAAAAGGGAGATATCTGCAATTAAAGCCTTATTTTCTGTTATATTCTTCATCGATTGAACCTCCTGTTTAATATATTGAAAAATGTCTATTATATTAAATTCAATAGGTTTATTATAGCAAAGTTTGTGTTTTTATTCAATATATAAAACATTGTTTATTATATTAAACAAAACTATGGTATAATAATAACAAATTAACTTTACATAATAGGAGAAAACTTATGGGAGATATAAAAATAGGTAAAAAAATTATAGAATATAGAAGAGCTAATAGTTTAACTATAAGAGATTTTGCTGAACTAACAGGCCTCAGTGCTTCCTTATTAAGTCAGTTAGAAAGAGATATGGGAAATCCTAGCTTAAGTGCATTAAAAGCTATTGCATCGGCATTAGAGATACCTTTATTTTCACTATTTATGGAGGAAATAGACAATGCCTCTTTAATACTTAGAAAAGAAGATAGAAAAAAAATATATGATCCGGATAAGAAACATGTTATATACGATGTTCTTACTCCGAGTCCTTTAAAATCAAATGTTGAACTGCTGTTGATGAATCTAAGAGCTAATAGTGAAACCTATGGAGGATTTTCTGAACATGAAGGAGAAGAAATAGCCTTTGTATTAGATGGGGAAACATACATCGTATTTGAAGACGAAGAATTTCTTCTATCTGAGGGTGATACTGCAAGAATACTTCCAAGTAGAAAACATAAGTTTAAAAACACTACAGATGCGGATGTTAAGGTATTATTTATAAAAAGCAAAGCAATGTACTAAATAATTTAGTTTATACTGAAAGGATGTTGCGACTTAACTCCAAGATAACGCGCTGTTAGAAGAGCAGGCCTATAGTGTTACGACAGCCTTCACTTCGGCAACAGAATCTAATGCCAGCTCATATTTAAAGACTCCAATATTTTTCAATGTTTTTCTACGAAAAACTGTGAAAAATATTGTGAGTCTTTAAATGAGCTAGCATAAGATTCTGTAAGCCTCGTTCAAAGCTGTCTCCACACTATAAGCCTACTCTTCTAACAGTTGTAAATTTCCTATCGGTTTTAAGTCTACTAAATAAACTAATTTTTTAATCTTTGCCTCACTAATCCATTATGCGATAGCATAAAAAGGGAATAGCTTCAAAAGTAATATAGTGATGAAACATTTAAATTTAAACAATTTCCCAGTGCGTAAGCACTCAAGTATCTAAAAATCTAGATAAACAGATATTCTCGCCTAATAAGAAAAGAACGAATCAACTTAACTTTATGCTATGCTCATTTTACTCAACTATACAAATTGGAATTTATTTGTTTAATCTTTTATAAGAATTCCAATCTATTTTTTTATCTTATGAGCGGTAATAATGGTATAACTATATGCATTAACTGTTATTTCACAATTATCTATGTCTATATACCAGTTTTTACCCTTTCTAACTATTATAGCATTAGAATTTAGTATTTTGTCGCTACACCATTTTACTACATCGTCCACATCTAAAAAAAGATTCTTTTTAATTCTTCCAACTCCCAACTCGGTTGTGTGTAGCTTATCTAAGTTTTGTATTAATTCACATTTATTATCATTCATTTTTGTCACCATGTATTTTCCTTCACAAAATTGGAATTTAATGCTCTTATAAATATTTAATCATTCACTTCTTTTTCAATTTCATTGATACTTTATTTGAAATCATAAAATGTTGAATCTCCTTAGAAGATAACCCTCGCATTTTCAAAAATAACTTTAGTTCCTTGAATAGAGCTTGATTTTTTTCGTGAAAAAGGCTGTCTATTGCCTCATCTCCACATATTCCCCAATATTTATTCAAGAGATTATAAATTTCTTCATCTTCAACTTTCAATTCGTAAAGTGTTGCTACTGTATTTTCAATACCTATTTCTATTGCCTCTGCAAAAGCTCTATTACCTGCCTCATTTATACTTTCTTCGTAGATGTCTCTTGCGAAACGTAATGCTACTTTCCCGCCTTTTACTAAATGCCCTTTAACTACTTCTCTATCAATCTGTGACATATTTCTCTCTCCTTACAAATATGAGTCTCGATAATACTATTCTACAAATTACTATTTACCAAGTGCTTTCATTAGCTCCTCATCTGTGTAGCCAAACGAATAATCCTCATCAAAACCTCGTGATAAATAGATATCTGCTGCATCCCATACGCTAAGAGTTTCTCCGTTATCATCGTCTTCTTCATCGGGCTCTCCAAAAGCAATAACACGACCACATGTAGGACATTTCCAATCTTCGTCACCTATGTACTCCATGTCAACCCCACAACGGTTACCACACCCAAAAGGTACCATGTTATTTCCTCCTTAATTACCATTATGAATAAACTATGGCATATTTCGTAAATATAACATTATTCAATTTCAAAGAACATTTTCATATTTAGAACTACGTCAGATTTACAAATTACTATTTATATGTTATACAAATAATTTTACTTCGCCATAATTTACTGGTGTGAAGCATTTATTAGTAATAGAAAGTTCTGCATTATAAATTATATCCTATGTTTTATTAGTATAACATTGAGATTAGAATTCTAAAACTATTACCAAATCATCAGGCTTGCCAGGTTATAAATTAGGTAAATATCTGTTATTAAGTTTTATCTAAGTAAGAATGTACTCTAAATTTATACTAGAGTCCTTGTAGACAATTATTTGTTATATTTTATGATATCAGTCTAATCTAGGAAAAAATACTCTTCAAAGACTCCGTCATAAGGCATTAGCATACCTTGTACTAATGGAGAACTTACATCATATAATTTAAAGAGTTAAATTAAAAACTAAAATTTACAACTGTTATAAGATTAGGTTTATGATGTGGAATTAGCTTCGAACGAGAGACTACAGAATCTTATACAGAAGCACTTAAAAGCTCTCAATTATTTTTACAGTTTTCTAAAAGAAAACATTAAAAATAATTGGAGCTTTTAAAGGTGCTTTTGTATTAGATTCTGTTCTCGAAGTGAGGGCTGATGAAACACCGTAAACCTAATCTTATAACATGACGTAACTTACGATTTAGTCGCCCTTTTTTGCTACTTCGCCCAGCCCATAGATCTCTTAACTGCTTCATGCCATCCTTTTAATAATTCCGCTCTTCTTTCCTCAACCATGTTAGGCTCGAAGTTTCTAGAGATAGCCCAGTTTTTAGCTACTTCATCTCTGTCCTTCCAATATCCTACTGCAAGTCCAGCAAGATAAGCAGCACCCAATGCAGTTGTTTCAATAACTTCTGGTCTATCAACTTGAACGTCTAATACGTCAGATTGGAATTGCATTAAGAAGTTATTCGCACATGCTCCTCCATCTACCTTTAATGCTTGAAGCTCTATTCCTGAATCATCCTGCATAGCTTTGAGTACATCATAAGTTTGATATGCTAAAGATTCTACTGTGGCTCTTATAAAATGCTCTTTTTTAGTTCCTCTAGTTAAACCAACGATGGTTCCTCTTGCGTACTGATCCCAGTAAGGAGCTCCTATTCCAACAAAAGCTGGAACCATATAAACTCCATTAGTATCTTCTACTGCTGTACAATATCTTTCTGATTCTGAAGCTGATTTTATCATTCTAAGTTCATCTCTTAACCATTGTATAGATGCTCCACCTATAAATATACTACCTTCCAGAGCATATTCAACCTTACCATCTATCCCAACTGCTATAGTTGTTAAAAGTCCATTTTTAGATTCAACGGCTTTTTCTCCTGTATTCATTAGTAGGAAGCATCCTGTTCCGTAAGTGTTTTTAGCTGTACCTGGTTTAAAGCATGTTTGTCCAAATAATGCAGCTTGTTGATCTCCTGCATCCCCTGCTATTGGAATTGATACGTTAAATAAAGCCTTATTAGTTTCTCCATAAACACAACTTGATGGTTTTACTTCTGGAAGCATTGATTCTGGTATATCAAAAATTTCTAATAATTCCTTATCCCATTTTAATTCATGTATATTAAAGAGCATTGTTCTTGATGCATTTGTATAATCTGTAATGTGAACCTTTCCTTTTGTTAAATTCCAGATAAGCCAAGTATCTACATTACCAAAAACTAAGTTACCTTTTTCGGCTTCTCTTCTTGCACCTGGAACATTGTCAAGTATCCATTTTATTTTTGTTGCAGAGAAATATGCATCTAAAATCAATCCTGTTTTATTCTTAATAACTTTATCTAAGCCTTTTTCTCTTAATTCATCACATGTTTCTGATGTTCTTCTGCACTGCCAAACTATTGCATTATAAACTGGAAGCCCTGTTCTTCTATCCCATACTATTGTTGTTTCTCTTTGGTTTGTTATACCTATCGCTGAAATATCCTCAGCACTTATACTAGCTTTAAATAGAGCTTCTGTCGCTACACTAAACTGAGTTGCCCATATTTCCATAGGATCATGCTCTACAAATCCAGCTTCTGGGTATATTTGTTTAAATTCTTTTTGTGCTGAACTAACAACTAGTCCTCTCTCATTGAATAGAATACATCTTGAACTTGTTGTACCTTGATCTAATGCCATAATATACTTTGCCATGTTTTACTCCTCCTACTTTTTACAGCTATTTTCAAACTATTTTCTGAGTGCCTTAAACCTACATAAAATTTATTAATTTTAATATATACCTTTTTAAAATGGATTTTAACTTAGATATTCAATTTATGAATTCCATAACACAGCTTCAGTTGTAGATATAGCAATAGCTCCTGCTGCAAGAGATTCCATAACATCTTTCTTATTTTTTATAAGTCCACCTGCTATGATATCCGTATTAATTTCCTTCTCTAAGAAACTTATAATTTTACTTGCAACTCCAGGCATTACTTCCACTGCATTAGGCCTTATATCTAAAATATTTTTAATTCCTGTTTTTAGCGATAGTGAGTCAATTACAAAAATCCTTTGAATTGTATACATTCCGAGTTGATTACCATGCTTAATGTTTGATGTCTTTGTACTTATTATTCCATCGGGCTTAGCGTATTCTTTTATATATTTTATTCCTGCTGAATCGCCTCTTAACCCTTCAATAAGATCTACATGTATAAAAACAGTTTTTCCAGCTTCTTTAAGGCGTGTACATACTTTTGGTACACTTAAAATATCGCCATACAATACAAATACTATGGCAGCCTTACTTTTAATAACTTTTTCTAATTCTTTGTTATCCCTTATGGCTGCAATGATTGGATTTTCTAATAGCATTTCTCTTAATAAATTCATTTTCTGAACCCCTTTTAGTAAATTTTATAATTTTACACTTTATATCATATAATTTTACCACTATTAGATCATCTTTCAAGTAAATATGTTAAATTTAGTAAATTTATCTAAATACTTCAAGAGAAATATTATCTATATAAAATATAACTTTTATGAATCAATATAAGATCTCATCATTTAAAATAATTATCAGTATAATTACTAAATCATTAATCTAAAAATAATTATCTTTATGCTAGAAAACTGATATAAATATTAATCCTGCTAAAACTGCACCAACTATTGGTCCAAAAACAGGTATCCATGAATATCCCCAGTCTGAATCACCTTTTCCCGCAATTGGTAATATTGCATGAGCTATTCTTGGTCCTAAATCTCTAGCTGGATTTAAGGCATATCCTGTAGGTCCACCAAGAGAAAGACCTAGTGCCCAAATTAACCCACCTACCGCAAAAGTCGGAAGACCATCTGCTACCTTTGGTATACCTATTCCAAGTATTGCAAATACCAATAGCCAAGTTGCAATTACTTCTGTTAAAAAGTTTGATCCATAACTTCTAATTGCAGGGCCTGTACAAAATATTCCTAGTTTTGCTCCTTTATCTTCAGTTTCTTTCCAGTGTGGAAGATAAGTTAACCATACTAAAGTAGCTCCTGCAATTCCTCCAAGCATCTGTGCAATTATATACCCTGGAACTTGAGCCCATGCAAATTTCCCTATAACTGCTAGTGCTATTGTAAGTGCTGGGTTAAAGTGAGCTCCACTTATGCCTCCAAATATAAACGCAGGAATCATAACAGCTAAAGCCCAACCTGTAGTTATTACTATCCACCCACCGTTTTCTCCTTTACTTTTCTTTAATAGAACGTTCGCAACAACTCCATCTCCTAGAAGTATTAAAATCATTGTTCCTAAGAATTCAGCCGTTAAACTTGACATTTCAGTCCCCCCTAAAAATATTAATGAATTATTCTTTAACTCGGCTTTCGGTAACCGATTACAATAGACATTTAAATATAATTATGGCTGCAATTTATGCAAAAAGCCGCACCTAAGAAAGTATACTTAAATACCTTTTTAAATGCGGCTCTCATAATCTCTGCCATCTTTATAATTAAACTCTATAAATTAATTATAATTAATTTTTCTAAAACTTGCAACAGCTTTTATTGTAAAATTCAGTTAACTTTTTAACAATCCTTTAATGTCATTATAATTTTAGCTACAACATTAGAATATGCCTTCTTGCTACTATTATTTGTTTCAAATCTCTAAATAGCCAAATTAAATAAGTTTAACCTCTTTTATAAAATCATCCATAACTACAAGAGTTAGATTTTTTCCTCTTCCAGCTCTATTTTGAGGCTTAAAGCTATCAATCCTTACTGTCATAGTAATGCCTTTTAATGACCTTAATTCTATTCTTCTACTGACGTCTTCTTTACTTTTAAATAAAGATGCGTATATTACCTCGTCATCATCCTTAAGGCTTATTCCAGTAACACCAGATGCTATTTTCCCCATATAACTTACACTATCTTCACTAAATCTTATACCCATTGCTTTCTTAGTTATTAACATAATCTCATCTTTATTCTCTCTGCTATATTGTACATTTATTAAAACATCTTTATCACTTTTAAATTTATACCCAATAGCTTTCAGATACTCTCCTTCAAATTCACTTAAAGACGTCTTCTTTACCATACCCTTTTTGGTAAAGAAATATATACTTCCTTCTTCTTGAAAATTATTTATAGATATAATACTTAGAATTTTATCCTTATCAATGCTGTCCCAAAGCTCCTTTATGTTTATTCCTTTTTTGTCTAGATTTTGAAGCATAACAGCAGGTATAGCAAATATGTTACCGTCATTTGAAAAAATTAAAACTTTGCTAGACGAGTCTGTAAAAGTGCTTAATTCCTTATTAGAATACTTTTTATCAGATATCTTAATTGTTCCTGTCTTATCAATAACTACACTAAATGTTTTATCCAAGAATTCCTCTGTAAACTCTACAGCAACAACCTTATCACTAGAAGGTAAATTAAACAACTGAGTACTAATTATATTTCTATCTGCTGATTCTATTGCTGGCTCTTTTATAGTAAAATCTAAACCCTTTTCTGTAGTTGTTTTTAGGAATTTCACTTCTCTTTCTCGATCAAATACCCTGACATCTATTAGACTTTCTTCTCCCTTAAGCTTTATCGCCATTATTTTAGTATAGTTTGTGATAAACTTATCTAAACCTGTTTTTTTCATGCAACCATTACTTGTGAAAAATATAAAATCTTTCTCAGCAGTGAAATTGTCTATATCATACACTTCTACAATCTTTTCCTCAGACAAATCTAATCCTCTTATTAATGTATCTAATTTTTCCCCTTTTTCCTTCCACTTAAACTCTGGAATATTTACTCCTTTTAATTGATACATATTTCCTTTATCAGTAAAGAAAGCTAAAACATTCTTTGTGTTAGAATTGATAAGGAACCTATTAAAATCACCTTCTCTATATTCTATGTCACCTGTCTCTGCATTAGAGCGATTGTAAGTTTTTAGAGAAATTCTCTTAATAAACCCTTCATTTGACATAGTTATTACTATATCCTCTTCTACTATAAGCTCCTCTATATCTATCTTAGCTTCCTCATCATTTTCAACAATAGCTGTTTTTCTGCTATCTGCATACTTTTCCCTTACTTCTAAAAGCTCTTTCTTTATAACCTTTAAAAGTTCTTTTTCACTTCCAAGTATCTTACTAAGCCTTTTTATTTCTTTTTCAAGTTCCTTATATTCCTTTTCAAAAGCCACAATTTCAAGGCCAGTAAGCCTATAAAGCATAAGTTCAAGTATTGCTTCTGCTTGAACTTCAGTAAATTCAAATCTCTCAATAAGGTTTTTACTTGCATCTTTTTTAGATTTGGATGCCCTTATAGTTTCTATAATTTGATCCATTATACCTATAGCTTTTATAAACCCTTCAACTACATGAAATCTTTTTTCAGCTATTTGAAGTTCCCTTTCTGATCTTTTAGTAACTACTTCTTTTTGATGGTTTATGTAATGATATAATATCGCTTTTAGTCCCAATGTCTGTGGCTTTCCATCTGCTATAGCCACCATATTAAAGGAGATATTACACTGCAAGTCCGTTCTTTTAAACAAGTACTTAAGAACTTTGTCTGCTGTATCTTCATCTGCAGATTTTTTAAATTCTATTACCGCTCTAATTCCAGTTCTGTCTGATTCATCCCTAATATCGGATATAGCTTCTAAAGATTTTGAGTGTTTTTTATCTGCTGTCATCTCTGAAATAATCTGAAGGAGTTTTGCCTTACTTCTTCTAAAAGGAAATTCTGTTATAACAATTCCTAGTCTTCCGTTTTCTAATTTTTCAATAGAAGTTTTTGCTCTTGAGGTTACCCTACCTTCTCCAGTTTCGTAGGCAGAAATCAAAGAATTCTTACCTATCAAAATACCTCCTGTAGGAAGGTCTGGTCCCTTTATATACTCCATAAGCTCTTTTGTATTTAATTCTGGGTTATCAATAGTTGCAACTGTCGCATCTATTACTTCACCTAAGTTATGAGGTGGTATGTTAGTGGCAAGTCCTACTGCTATTCCAAATGCTCCATTTACAAGTAAGTTTGGATATCTTGCTGGCAAGACCTCTGGTTCTTTTTCTGAATTAGAGTAGTTATCCACCATGTTAACTACTCCCTTGTCTATATCTCTTATC
The DNA here is from genome assembly GCF_056135525.1 of Clostridium sp. CS1-1. Lineage (NCBI taxonomy): Bacteria > Bacillati > Bacillota > Clostridia > Eubacteriales > Clostridiaceae > Clostridium > Clostridium sp. CS1-1. Next base: position 4,072,647 of record NZ_CM148680.1, read on the forward strand.
ATTTCCATGGCAATTGGAGTAAGTCTAGCTTCAGTGTAACGCATTGCCGCAGCGTTATCTCCATCCTGTGAACCCCAGTTTCCTTGTCCATCTATTAATGGTTTTCTAGTTGTAAAGTCCTGTGCTAATATTACCATGGCATCATAAACTGATGTATCCCCATGTGGGTGATATTTACCTAAAATATCCCCTACTATTCTAGCTGATTTATAATAAGGTTTATCTGGAAAAGCTCTTAACATATATGAACCATATACTATTCTTCTGTGTACCGGCTTTAACCCATCACGAACATCAGGAAGTGCCCTATCTTTTGCTACTTCCACAGCATAAGGAAGATAGTTATCTGGCATAGCTTCTTCAATTGAAACTTTAATTATATTTTTGTCACTTGGAATCATTGTCGGTCTCTTCGCCATTCCCTAATTCCTCCTCTCTAAAATTCTGCGTACTTATACATGTAGCTTTTTCTTGGTGCTACTACATCACCCATCAAAAGCGATACCATCTTTTCCGCCTTTGCTGCATCTTCTATGGTGATTTGATGAAGAGTCCTTGTTTCTGGATTTAGTGTAGTTTGCCAAAGCTGTTCCGGATTCATTTCTCCAAGTCCTTTATATCTTTGTAAAAGTGCACCTTTTCCTACCTCTTTTATTGCCTTTTGTAGTTCATCATCACTATAAGCATACTTTACTATGTCTTTACCTTTACCTTGCTTGTATACTTTGTATAAAGGTGGTTGTGCTAAATAAAGATGTCCATTTGCAATTAGTGATCTCATATATCTGTATATGTATGTCATCCATAGTGTTCTAATATGGTACCCGTCTACCTGTTACTACCCTATCTTTCAATATATTTACATAAGTCTAGATATTTAACATACTTTCGTTCTAAATACACTGAGGAATTTGTATATAAAATATCCAACAAGTTTTTAACCTGAGGATTTCCTCCTATATTCATATAAAAAGCATTATGCCTTGTATTAATAGCAAGGTCTTTTTTAAAAAACTTTCTAATACCAACTATGATTTCTTCTGTACCTGTAAAACTTATTTGATAATTAAAATAATCGTATTTCTTATCTTTCCAACGATAAATAGTTCCATCACCATCAAAATATCCTCTTATAAAATGCCTAACTAGTATGGTAGGTACCACTTTACAATCTGGGAAAGTTAGCGTCATGGTCTTATTTTCCTTAACACCTAATTGTTTTAAATCATCCACCGTTTTTTGACTTGTTAAAAGTATCTTAGCAAATTTGCCACTAGCATTATAGCCGCTTCCAATATAGTTTTTGATTGGATTATTTGCTTCTATATGACTTCTGAATTTATATAAATGATTTTCATCAGTGGCATTTAACGTTATTCCAAGTTTTTGATTGTTCATTTTACGCTTTGATTCCACAAAACCATCAGCATATATAAATCCAAGCCAATATGCTTTAAACTCATTATCTATCTTTTCGAAGAAATTCTCATTATGGCTATACTTTCTACTATTTAAAGTATTACCTCTAATATACACTCCATTTTCCTTTAAAATTTTAGATAAATATGCCTTACAGTGTAAAGATTCTTTTTCCATCTGTCTTAGTGTTTTCCCGGATAAATAATCATTAATTATTTTATTAAGTTCTTCTGTAGATAGTTGATATTTTCCTCCCATTTGCACACCTCCATGTTAATGGTAGTTTTTAGCTGATTGCTAAATTTTATGCAAATGCTTTCTAGACTTAAAGGGCATAGATCATATCATCATCTTCAATAAATACTGAAGAGCCTTGCGCTTCGGATTTCTCCTACTCCCATGCCTGGGATGATCGTTGAACGTTCTTCTATATCTAAGAAGCTTCGCTGCGTGGTTACCCAATCTTTAATCTTTTTACTATACCTCGGTAATTACTCCTCGCCATCAATATGTCGCCATATGATTTAGTAATTAAAGCTCTAAGGGATTTCCCGCAATTCACAAAGTTATCACTATACAATTGCTTGCATAGGGGACAATAGTTTATCCGCATCTGACATTATTATTATCTTATCATACTTCAAATCTGCTTCATTATAGTTATCTAGCACCCCTGTACCTACAGCAGTGTTAAATATCTTAAGCTCCTCACTACCAAGTACATTCTCAAGCTTCTGCTTTTCCGTATTCATAATCTTACCTTTAGAAGGCATTATGGTTTGGAATCTTCTATCTCTTGCTTGTTTTGCTGAACCTCCTGCTGAATCTCCCTCAACTACAATAAATTCACAAACAGAAGGATCCTTTAAGGTGCATACCGCAACTTTACCTGCTAGCGGTGCAGCACCTTTTCCTATTTTTTTCTTCTCTGCTTCATTTATTTTCTTTATCTTTTCACGTCTTGCTGCTGCATCTACTGCATTATTTATTATGCCGGCTGCAGTATCTTTGTTATCCTCTATCCACTCTGAGAATTTAGTATAAGCTAAATCATTCATCATAGTGTAAGCTTCCGTATTACCTAGTTTAGTTTTAGTTTGACCTTCGAAGATAGGGTTGCTTATCTTTATTCTAACTATGGCAGTCATACCTTCTCTTAAGTCGTCACCTTCAAACTCTTTATCTTTTTCTTTTACTAAGTTAAGCTTTTTAGCCCATTCCTTAAAGGCTCTAGTCATTCCTGTTTTGAAGCCACTTTCATGGGTTCCTGACTCGGTAGTAGGAATATTATTTACATAACTTGCTATGTACTCTGTAGTAGAATCAGTAAACTGAATACATACCTCTCCATACATATTGAGTCCATTTACTTCTCTTTCCCCTTCAAAGAGAATAGGTGGATTATGAATAACCGTTTTACTTTCATTTAGATAGTCTATAAAGTCTAGTAACCCTCGCTCTGAATGATACTCTTTTTCTACTATCTCATCTTTTCTATTATCAATAAGCTTTAACCTTATTCCTTTATTTTGAAAAGCTAACTCCTGAAGCCTTTCATCTATTACCTCAAACTTAAATTCCGTAGCTCCGAAAACTTCTTTATCTGGCATAAAGGTTATTTTAGTACCTGTTTCTTTAGTATCTCCAACTACTTTCAATGCAGTCACTGCAGTTCCTGGCATTTCTCTTTTAACAGTTTTATCGTAAGCATATTCAAATCTTTGTTTATGCACGTGACCATTTTGCTTTATTTCAACCTCAAGCCATTTTGACAAAGCATTAACTACCGCTGCTCCAACACCATGGAGGCCTCCTGAGGTTTTATAAATATCATTATTAAACTTTCCACCAGTATGAAGTTCTGTAAAAACCATCTCCACACCAGACTTTTTCTTTGTAGGATGTATTCCAGTAGGTATACCTCTACCATTATCTATAATTGTCACACTTTTATCATTATTTAATATAATTGTAGCTTTATCTCCAAAACCATTTGATATTTCATCAATTGCATTATCTAGTATCTCCCATATACAGTGATGAAGACCTTTAATCCCTGTAGAACCTATATACATACCTGGCCTAATTCGGACAGGTTCTAATTTTTCCAAGGAGGTTAAGGCTGTGACATCATAAACTTGTACTTGCTCTTCCTTACTTTCCATGACTCTCCTCCAAAATCTTATTATAAATATATCTTAACTTTAAATCTAAACATTAGCGTTACCATTATAGCAAAAAATAATAATAAAAACAAATGTTCTTTAATTATTCTTGAATAATTATTATATTCCCTCTCATACTTTGACTTATTATACAACACCGTTTCTATTTTAACAACTTCTTATAGTTGTCATTTAATTATTTATAAAATTGTAATAGCCTGTTATTCTATTCAGCGAATTTAATAAAATAAGACTAAATCCATAATAACTACGGAGTTAGCCTTATCCCCTATCATAAATTTGTAATCTTAAAATCAACATTACCTCTTACCCCTTAAATAATAAAACTAATCCGTGAAATCATAAAGAGCAATTAATTTTCTCTTTACAACTTTACTAAATCAAATATATTTTTGTACAAGCATATAAAATATTACTTTGCTCAGTCCTTACCCGTTGGGGGAAGCACTGCAGCCGATAACCTTATAATGTATCTTATACTATTATCATCAATACTCCTTCTAAGGTTCAAATTTCTAAGTTCCCCTTTTGCAAGTTGCAGAGCTTTATCTTCTTTTATTTTATTATCTTCATTTCTATAATTGTCTTCAATGTAAATTACAACTTTTGAAACTTCTCTCAATATCTTTTTTATGTTCTCAGGCGTTTGATTTACATGTCCTAGAGAACTTAATATGCTATAGGCTATTTCAAGATAGTCCTCTTTATACACCGTCTCTTTTTCTTTTAACAAATACAAAAGGTATCCTACACCAATCACTAAAAGTACAATAGAAATATATTGGATAACAATTATAGTCATAATCCCCCTCCCTTCAATTACTGCAAATAATCTTGTTACTATCTTTATATGCAGAATTTTGGAAAGAGGGACTAGTTTTGTGATTCGTATTTATGAATTTTTAATGCATTACTACAATCCACTTAACATATCAGTTAAAGTTGACATTAAAGGAAGCTTTTCCTTAGAACTCGTTTTACCTATGGTAAAGCATTGCCGATTATACTACAGGCAAAACAATTTAAAAGATTTCTCATAGCACAGCGGAGAAAAATCCTCCTCAACTGTCCACTGTCAATTACTCCACCGTAAATGCTGCCTCATTGGTATATATCTCAATAAAATCCCTACTCCATTCAATTATACTGTTGCACGGTTCCTCTATACTACTTATATTTAAGATTAAATCCCAATCATATTTATTATTTTCATACATCGGATCATAATATTTCACCATTAATTCTTTAATTACCCACTGAAAGTTTGAAGCTTTGATTTCACTTATATATTTATCGATATTTTTATCGCTGATGTACTTTCTTAATTTATTTAAAGCTTCTATAAGCTCTAAGTCATTATCTTGCACGTAATCTTCTGTTATATTTTTTGCTCTAAAATCTATATCTCCTATTACTTTTATGTGCTTACCATCTACCATTGATCCAAAAATAAAATCAGGTATTATTATTTTACCTATTCTTTTACTTTCACCTTCAACGAAAACTAAATTGCCATTTCTTTTCTTCAGGCTATCATATACAAGACTTTCAAACTGCTTTTGACTATATTGATCACCAAGTCCCACGCTCCCCAAAAGTGATCCCCTATGATTTGCGCAGCCTTCTAAATCTAAAGTATCGTATCCTCTTTCGGATAATTCTTTTAACATCTTTGTTTTTCCCGTTCCCGTATTACCATGAATTACAACGAACCTTATATCTTTCATTACTTCTGGCAATTTTTTATTAATATAAGCTCTGTAGCCTTTATACCCACCATCCAACTTGTAAACTCTTAATCCAAGTGCAGTTAAAAGTGAAACTATTGAACTACTTCTCATACCACCTCTAGCACAAAAAAATACAAGTGAGCTATACTTTTTTTGGAGTTCGCTTATCTTTTCATATATAGATGGTAAGTTCTTAGAGATTTCTTCTATTCCTATTCTTTTCGCTTTTTCTACACTTTCCTGCATATAAGCAGTACCTATAACTTTTCTCTGCTCATCATCAAAAAGAGGGATGTTGACTGCACCTGGAATAGTTGAACTTTTAAATTCTCCTGGACTCCTTACATCTATCAATACATATTTACCCTCATTATTATTTTCATCAATTTTGGAGTATTCTATAGTTTTCATCAATAACATTCTACATCACCTACAATTTCACTTTCTATTCTGAAGTTCTGAATCTATTATAATTAAAGTTGGCAATAACACGCTAAAAAACACCCTCCTCAACTGGAGGGTGTTTTGTCAAATAACACCTTAGTCTATAATTATTATATTAGGAATAAATAAAATATGCAAATTTTATTTCCTATGCACCCCTAGAAATCCTCTCACTAACTTCAGACTTCTTGATGTATGCATAAATAGGTAATCCTATTAAAGTAAGCCCAATTCCAAACAATGCATTCATTGTTCCAGTTAACAAGGTACTTATAACAACATATAACGCTCCAACTACGCCTATTAAAGGAATTATTGGATACAATGGAACCTTATATGAATTCTCTGTTATTAAATGTTTGAATTTTGTTCTTAACACAAATACTCCAGCTATACCAAGTATGAAAAATAACCACATAGCAAATGTAGCTAAATTAGTTAAAGTTTCAAAAGATCCAGATAGAGCGTATAGAGCAGCAAGTGTACTTTGGAATATAACTGCATTTGCAGGTGTAGCTGACTTTTCGCTTAGCTTTCCAAAGAAACCTTTAAATACAAATAAGTTATCTACAGCCATTGCATAAGGCATTCTTCCACCAGTCATTATAAATGCACTTAAGCATCCAGTGATAGAGATCAAAATTCCAGCTGCAATAAGCTTTGCACCTATTGGTCCAAATAATATAACTGAAGCGTCAGTAGCTGCTTTTGCTGAGGCAGCAACTTGAGCTACTGGCATTGTATTTATTATAGCTAAGTTAACACCTAAGTATGCTACAGTAATAATTATTAATCCAAATATTATTGCTTTAGGTAAGTCTTTAGCAGGATTTCTCATCTCTCCTGCCATATTAGCTACAGCAACCCATCCTTCATAAGCAAATAAAACTCCAAGTAACGCAGCTCCAAATCCTGATCCAGTACTAGCTGATGTTGTAAGTGGAGTAAAGTCATGAACCTTTCCCATTGAAAGGCCAGCAATGATGATTACAGCTATTGGTACTAGTTTTCCTATAGTAAATAAAGATGCAAATTTAGCACTAAACTTTGTAGAAACAATATTAACAGCTGTTAGAAATATGATAATTCCCACAGCCACTACTTTTTGTGCCATTGGTGATAAATCAATAAAACTTGTACATTGTGTTGCAAAAACTACTGCTAGTGCAGCACTCATTCCTGGATAATATATAACAGTCTGCATCCATCCAAGTAAGAATGCCCACTTCTCTCCATATAGTTCCTTTAAATAAGCAAATAATCCACCTGCTTTTGGTATAGCTGAACCTATTTCTGCAATGGTGAGCGCCCCTGTTACCGTTATAATACATCCAACTACCCAAGCAAGTATTCCGAGTCCTGGTGCCCCTGCATTTTTAAAAACTGCTGCTGGTTTAAAAAACACACCGCTACCTATAACTATACCAACTACAAGCAATGTTGCCTGCATCACATTGATATCCCTTTTTAATGTAGTTGTGTTTTCATTTGTTTTTCCCATGATTTTTCCCCCTTTTAATTAAGAATGTATATTAAAATTATTCCTAATTAGATTAAGAGCAATTTCTATGCCATTATATTTCAATATAAAAAAAGCCATAGAACCTTAATTTTGCATTGTAATTTTATTTAACATAAAAATAAAAGTGAACTTTTTTTCACTTTTATCATGAAAAAAAATTCACTTTATATCATACTCAGCAATTTTATTAAATAGTTGCCTTTTACTTATTTCAAGACATTCCGCTGCCTTTGTTACGTTTCCTTCATATTTATTGAGAACCCTAGTAATATATTCTCTTTCTATTTCTTTCCTAAATTCTCTTAGTGGAGTAAGCTCATCGAGATTATTAACTTCATTTAAGTGAAGCTTTTTTCTTTCTGGTAGGTCTTCGAATCTAACAACCCCATTTTCAGATAAAACAACAAGCCTTTCTATTATATTTCTAAGTTCTCTTATGTTTCCTGGATAATTATAAGAAAGTAAAAAATCCATTACTTCATCTTCCACTTTAATTATTTTCTTTTTTTGCTCTTTTTCACATTTCTTAAGAAAAAATTCTATAAGCATATTTAAGTCTTCTTTTCTTTCTCTTAAAGGAGGTATGTCTAGTATTATAGTATTAATTCTATAAAATAAATCCTCTCTAAATATCTCCTCGCGAATTGCCTTTTCCAGTTCTCTATTAGTAGCAGATATAAGCCTTAAATCTACATTTATACTTTTGTTACTTCCAATCATTTCAATAGATCTTGCTTCTAAAACTCTTAAAAGTTTTATCTGAACACTCACTGGCATTTCCCCGATTTCATCAAGAAATAAAGTTCCCCCATCTGCCTGTTGAAACCTCCCAACTCTTCTTTCTATAGCCCCTGTAAAAGAGCCCTTCTCATGTCCAAAAAGTTCTGACTCCAACAAATTCTCTGATAACGCCTGACAGTTTACTGCTACAAAATGCTGCTGCCTTCTATCACTAAGCTCGTGTATATATCTGGCCAATACTTCTTTGCCTACACCAGACTCTCCAGTGATAAGTATATTAACATTACTTTGTGCTGCTTTTTTGACTATATTAATAATACTTTGATACTTTATATTGTTTGTTTGCAATATATAATTATTATTATTTTGTTGATCTCTCAAAAATTCATTATCATTTTTAAGTGTCCAAAACTTCCTTATCTTTTCTATCTCCATTAATAATTCTTCTGGCCCACTATCTCTAACAAAGTAACTAAATGCTCCCTTCTTCATCGCTTGTACCGCTGTTTCAATTGACCCATAAAGGGTTAAGATTATAACCTCTATGTGAGAAAAATCCTTTTTTATTTTCTCTGTAAGTTCAATTCCATCCATTCCTGCCATTTTGAGCCCAGTTATTACTAATTTATAGTTTTCTTGTTTAAGCTTTTTTACCGCCTCGATGCCTGACATAACTATATCTGCATTATACCCCTTCTCATCCAATAACTTTTTCATAGAATGTAAGTAATCTACTTCATCATCTACAATTAGAATTTTAAAACTACCTTTAAGCCCCAAAATTTACCCCCCTCTTTAATTCAGACATTACTTCATCAAATCTTTGTAAACATATATATTTATTACATCTTGTATTAATTATGCCATACTTACTAAAGGATTTCACTTATTTTTTATCTGCATATTTCCCTTTTATATGAAATTTATTTCATTAATAGATAAGACAAAAAATCCTAGGCTATCGATAAGAGACATCAACAACCTAGGAATTTAACTCTATAATCTTATTTAGATTTAAGAAACGCTTTGAATAAGCTTAACATACAAGTATACAGGTATTCCCATAATAACAATAACAATTGTAAACAAAGCACTAATGTTTCCATTAAGAATATTGCTCAAAGCAAAATATATTACTCCTATTAAAGCTATTGTAAGAACTATTGAACATAATATAATACTTTTGTAATTTTGCCTCGACCTTAACACACTAGTTGTGAAAATTATAAAGAATAACCATGCAATAAATAAAGATAATTCAGCTAAAGTATTGAAGGATGCGCATAAAACATATAAATATGAAATCATACATTCAAATACAATAGCTTTAACGGTGATTTTTGCTTTACCTTCTAGTCTTCCGAAGAAACCTTTGAATATAAATAAGTTATCTACGGCCATAGAATGAGGTATCCTTGCCCCAATCATAAGGAATGCACTTAGCGCTATAGCAATTATAATCAATGTTCCAGCTAGAACAAGACTTTTACTAATAATGCCAAATGCCACTACTACTGTACTCAAACCCACTATAATTGCTATTGTAAGTTTTCTTCCAACCTTGTTACAAAGGATATTTATAATAGATATGAATATTATTAAACCTACCGCTAATGATTTTTGCTCTGATTCGGATAACCACATAAAGCTTGTGAATTGAACCGCAAACATTAAAGCTAATATAGCATTTATTACTGGAAATAATATAAATGTAGTTATCCATCCAAATAAAAATTCATATTTTTCTCCCAGTAATTTCTTTATATAAATACCAACTCCACTAGTCATAGGAGTCGAATCCCCTATTTTTCTCCTTAAGGTAATTATTCTTTTCTCAGTTTGTTTAATAATTCTTTGTTGCATAGAATGCTCCTCCTTTATTCAAAATGAATATACTTTATTTTAAAGCAAATACTATGCCAACAGATTTTAATATACCATAACCTTTAATGCTATAGTAGTACTAATAGTTTCCTTATATAGCTTCATAGTAAAAGTGAAAATTTTTTCATTCTTACTATGAAAAAACTAACCTTTATTAAAATCTAAGCCTTATATAAAGCTAAATACTAAAAACTTTAATTTGCCACCAATCTATTACGTCCTTCTCTCTTAGCCTGATAAAGAGCATTATCCGCTTTTGATATTAAAATTTCAAAGGTTTCTTGACTATTAGGTATTAAAGTTGCAATTCCAATACTACAGGTAACCATTGATAAAGTTTTAGAGTCTTCAAGTGGAACTGACACTTTCTCTATAGCAGAGCGAAGTTGTTCCCCAACAATTAAGGCTTTCTCTTTACTAGTTGCAGGTAAGATTACAGAGAATTCTTCTCCTCCATATCTTGCAACAATTTCTCCTTCTCTTTTAATTACCATAGATAATACCTTTGCTACAGTTTTTAGGCATTCATCTCCTGCCTGGTGCCCATAATTATCGTTATATTTTTTAAAGTAATCGATATCAAGCATAATTAATGAAAGCGGAGTCAAATTATCTGTAGCTTGCAGCCACTCTTTTTCTAAAATTTCATCAAAATGACGACGATTTGCAACACTTGTTAAACTATCAGTTTTGGAAAGCCTCTGCCATTCCTGCACAATCTTTTTACTTTCAGTTATATCTATAATATTCAATAAAACCTCAGAAATACTTCCTTCCTTATTAAATATAGGTGTGGCATTTATAGACAAAATACTCTGCCTATCTTTTAAATCTTTAAATATAAATTCAATATCTCTTACTGATTGCTTCTTCTTCATTACTTGCACAAAAGGTAATTCCTTACTCGGAAACAATTCTCCATCTAGTGTATAGATATGCCTTCTATATTCATAAAAGTTACTTTTTATGATGTTCTCTCTTTTAAGCCCAAACAGCTCCTCGATTCTCGCATTAGCAAGTGTGATTTCTCCTTTATTATTAAGCAAGATAATACCACTTGGAGTTGTTTCAATAAGCAGTGCTAGTTGTTCTTTCTTTGACCTTACCTCTTCTTCCAGTTGTATTCGCTCTGTAATGTCAAGAATGTAGGCTGTGATTCCATCCTTTGTAGGATATATTCTAATTTCATACCAAGCCTGAAGAAATGGGTAGTATTCTTTTATTGTAATAGGTATACACTCATTTACCGCCCGGTAATATTCATGGTAGGTTTTTGTCCCTACTATCCGAGGAAATTCATTCCATATAACTTTACCCATTACATCTTGTTTATTTTTTCCTAATACTTTTTCTGCCGTTTCATTTAAATAGGTAAATCTCCACTCCTTGTCTAAAGCAAAAAAAGCATCTCTTATACTTTCTAAAACATCAATATTTTTCTGATTAGATTCTATCAACTTTTCGTTTACTTCTTTACGTGCTGTAATGTCACGAGAAACACATATTATCTCCTTTACTCTCCCACCTTTATCCATAATACTCTTAAAAGATGATTCAATCCAAATGTAACCTCCATCTTTTAGCTTAAATCTATATTCTTTTCTCTTACTGCTTGGTAATTGAGTTAAAGTAAGATATAAAAAATAAAGTTTTTGAAAATCCTCTTCATGAACAAACTCATAAATTTTTCTCCCAATTAATTCCTCTTTACTGTAACCTAGTAACCCCACAACTGAAGCAGATACATATAAAAAGGCACCATCTGTTTTATGTGTTGTAATAATATCTGTTAGATTGCTCGTCATCATTTTGTAATATTCCATTCCTCTGTAGTTTCTGTGATAAGTATTCATAAATTGATAAACATGAAAACTAACAATTCCACCAAGAAATGATGTAACCCAAAAGTTAAGATAAGTGTTTTGTAATACATCAAAACTATGAATCAAGATAGATAAATTTATAGATGTTAAAACAACACCAAATATATTCATAACAGTATACTTTTTTCCAATAGATATTTTCACATTGCAAATATAGGCACAAAAGACTCCTGTAGCTAATGCTGCAATATAAGCCAACAATGATGCCTCATTAAGTTCAAACAAAGCAATTCTAAAAGTCCCAATAATAAAAGCGGATATTATGGCCGATAATGGTCCTCCATAAATAGCTGATAAAGATATTACAATATATCGCAAATCCATTACTATAATGTCAAATGTCTTATAAGAATAGACCATTAAAACCACACCTAACACTCCAAATAATATGCCTAAAATCATTTGTGTAATTGCAGTTTTACTGTCTTCCATTCGGTATTTTAAGGAAACCTGTTCAACTAAAAATATAAAAGATACAACAATAACTATATTTACAAAAAGACTGCTAATCATTAAATCCTCCATAAGTAATAGAATACTTTAATCTCTTCAGTTAAAATATCATTTATTAGATTATAAACTACAGAATTCGACATTTCAAGCACAAGTAGTACTTGCATGAGCTTACATTATAAGTAACATTAAGTATGGAAAGATTAAACGCTATAAACATTAAAATTCAAGTAACTTTTTCAGACTATGATATTAGAAATTCCTGTAGATTTCCTGAAGCAGATTATAATTTTGCTTTATGGACATTTACCTCCTATCCTTGAATATAAGCAAGCAAAAAATTCCCCCAAACCTATAAGTCTGAGGGACCATAAAAAATTCTTAACCAGCTCTATTAACACCACCGTATCAGCTATAAACTTCTAACAATCAACCTTCGACCCATTCTCGTTTCCTTGGAAACCATATACTAGATTTACGGCAAGCACTGAAAGCATCACTTATCCATCCCATTTATGAGCCATCATGCTTTTATAATACAAGGTTAATTTTTAGCGCAGGGCGTACGCCGTCACGGGCTAGACTGACATTCGCATAGCTGCGAATACTGCAACTTGGACCGACAAAAAACGCACGGGTCGCCTTGTTTCCTTGTGTTCGCAGCCACCACCAGGAACAGCCAACTTCTTCGCCGTTTCTGATTAAATCACTTATATAATTAATCAATTCCTTTACATCACACTCAGCTTCAGACAGGTTAGACAACAGCCAGTCCTCCGAATCCTCTGTTTCTTCGGATAAAAGCATATCATTTCCCTTACTTTTAGTTTTCACCTTTTTAAGCATCCTGCATATACACTGTGTACTGTAGTTTTCCTGCCTCAAGGCTTTAATGATTCTAAGCAGCTTTATTTCATACTCCCCGTAAACGCGATAGCCATTTTTACTTCTTGGGACTTCAAGAAATCCATATCTCTCCCAATTTACAATAACATTAATTGACACCTCAAGCAGTTTTGCAGTTGCTTTCCTATTTAATGAAATATTCTTTTCTTCCAGTGAATTACTGTTAAATACCTCCTGAATTACTTTCATAATCTTAAGTTCATTATCCTTTTCATTTTGTATATGTGTTAAATACTCACAGCTTAGCTCTAAAGCATTCTTCAAATCTCCTTGAGCTGCTATTTTGAACTTCAAACTTCATATAGCATTTAATCAATTCGCTTCTTAATGCAATTCTTACCAATTTCATCTGCTCCAGGTGTGTTTTGGTGTAAACCCTGTAGCCATTTTCTTTTCTTTCAACAGGAGCTATGTAGCCCCATTTCTCGTATGACATGATAGTGTTTGGATGTTTTCCCATTATTTTAGCAATTTCAGAAGTACTATAGGTTCTCATTGAACACCTCCCTCTTTGGTTACCCAAATTGCATCTCTCATTATAGCATACAACCAAAACTCTGGTGGGATAGTGGAGGGTTTTAATATTTTGACTTCAAGAACCCTCATCATCACTACTGACTAAAAACATTTACCATCTGTAAGTGTAATATTTTTAACGGCAATTATCATATTCTAATGTTCTTGCAGTTATTCCTGTTATCTGAACAATAGCCCGAAACACCTGTTACGCAGGTAAGCACTCCTAAAGGAAATTTAACCTCAATATTTTTAAGGTTGTGCTCACAAGCTACTGCTAATGCTGCCTTTTTGCATGCAATTCTTCCAGCACACTGCTTTCTACCTTTGGATTCACTGCCCTTAGAAATTTCTCAAAGGTATCGGGATAGAGAAATATTTTGCTTCCAATTCCATCCTGGAACTGAAATTTTATTAGTGTCTTCTTCTGTAACCACTCCAAGGCCATAACTGATATGCTCTACTCTTTCATTTTATCCTCTTCCTTATAATAAGTAATATAAAAAATATTGACGCGTATAATTGTTCAGCGTGAAATCAAGTAATTGGTTTCACGCTTTATTTTTTGCGTAAGATGTTTTAATTTATTAGGAAAAGAGGGAAATATAGTATGGAATTTTACATGAAATTACCAAGAAACAAGAGGGAGTTTGCATTATTTTTGTTAATTATTTCAGTTATATCACTGAATATAATTGCACCATTGATTACTTGTTTTGAAGTTGGGTTTCATATGTATGTATGGGCAGATGTGTTAAAAATAATTCCTTTTATTTGGATTTGCGTGATTGCCTTAGTTTTAATCACATATAAGCCTGCTGAATGGTTAACAGCAAGAATAGTAGAGAAAGAAGATAGTTTTAATTCACATATCGTTATAAATACTTTATGTACAGTATTTTTAATGTCAATATTTTTGACTGTAATAGGTTCATGGATAGGAAATAGACAAATGAGCATGGAGCCAATTCGAATGTTCTTTTAATATTGCAATTTCCTTTGCAGTAGAGGTATTCATTGCGCAGCCAATAGCAAGGTTAGTTATGCTGAAAATGCATCAAATTAAAGATAAAAAAAGTATATTAGAACATAAAAAGACTGCTTAGTCAGTCTTTTTATGTATGACAAATTATTTTCAACGAATTTCCTTAAATTATATAATATATCATCACTATTCTTTAACAAAGATGTAATTAAATTTTTGCACATACTCACTTCAACTTATCCTTGCGTATTTCTAAATAACAGATTCGCCCTTAAATTAATTTTCATTTCCTACATCTTTTAACAGTCCTTCAAACCATTGAACATTTACTAAATGGTGAGAAAGTGAATTTTCCAACATTCTTCTGAAATAGATAGGTATAGTTTCGTTATGCTCGAGAGATTGCTCTAATAAAGAAATTTTCTTTTTGGTTTGTTCGATTTGTATTTCTATTAGGCTTGTTAGCTCCTCGCTTTTATATTCATTAGCAAATAGCATTGCTGCATAAAAAGATAAATTTATATAATCTGTCTTAGAGCCATACTTATACATCAATTTTTCAAATTCTTTCTCCCCTAGTTCAGTGATGATATAATTACGCGTCTCTCTAGTATTGTCTAGTTGATCAACTTTTTCAATATATTGCTTTTCTTCTAATTGTTGAAGATTATAGTAGAATGACCCTTTAGTGAAATTTACTATATATTTATAGTGTCTCTCTTCCATTAAGGCTAATAATTCGTATCCGTAAGAACCTGGGTTTTGTTTTAATAAACCTAAAATTAGTAATGGTATCAAGAAAACACCTCCTTTATATTCTTTATCAAAATTATAATAGTAGTTATTTCATAATTGTAAATTTTAACCATTATTGATTTATATAAGTTGAGACTCGAATTCATCATATGATATTTTTCCTAATGCCAAATCCATACTTTTTATATATATCTTTTCTGCTTTGGTATGTGCTCTAGCATGAATAAGATTTATCAACTCATTTTCATTAATCAATGGCTTTAGTACATGTTGCTTATTAGAAAAAGCTTTAAAATATCTTAAACCAAATTTTCTTTGAGAAATTGCATCAATATGAATACCATCAGGGTTAGATGTTAAATCTGATGCTGTGACAAAGTAACAATTATCTTGTTCAAAAGTAAATTTTTGTAACTCTTGATTAACAAAGTTATATTCAGTACAGTATTTTCCAAACCCTTCTTTGCCTAAAAAATCTCCTAGACCACCAATAATGAGAGGAGTATCTGGAGCATTCAACTCCTTCCTTAGAGTCTGAATAATTAAAAGTAACTTTTTGTAATAGACTTTGTAGTTACCATTCATACAATCACTTTCTCCCTGATGCCATAGAATTCCTGTTAACTCGCTATTCTGCATAGCAAATTTAGCTTCAGTTATTGCGTGTCTAAAAAGTGCTTGATCTACAGCCCATTCATCCAGTGAGCTTCCACCTTCAGCACAAGGAATTAAGCCAATAATATCTTCTTGATTTTGACGACACCATGCATCTGCAAATGAACCGGCCAGACTTATTCCTGAAACAGGACGGTCATAATTGATGGGCTCAGTCATCATTTGCCATCTACCATTACGCAACATTTGTATTCTTTCATTATAAATCGGGGTTACTTCATGAATAAACCCTCGTCCAGCCATATTCGATTGTCCTAACATTAAAAACGATTTAACCATTTTTTTCATCCTTTCTTTCTATTTAATATTTATGAAGAACTGTTTCTCGTTCTCAATAAATATTAAGTAGTTACTTATTTATTTAATTCATTGCTTCATTAAATTTTCCCAGATATAAAACTACCAAATTCACAATTAGTCTAATTAGACTAATCACACTTAAATATTATAGTCTAATTAGACTAATTGTCAATTATATTTTTTCAGAAGTAAAGCCAAAATATAGTTTAGACGATTTAGAGAAATATTCTTTAATTGATTCACAAAAATATTTCCCCTTATTTGTTAACCGATTGATTTTATATCCAAGCCTTCCAACCGCCTCTAGAGCTACTCAATAACAAAAAATAGTCGACTAGGGTAAATACTTTTACTTCACCCCAGACGACATAAATTTTTAGTACCCTATAATTTAATTTATTTCTTGGCATTTATACTCTTACGCAAACCCGTAAAACTCTTAGTCCATGGATACATAAAACACACATGAAAAAAGGGTTAAATCTCTCTAACCCTTTGATTCCATACTATCTCTTCTCCATCCTAACAACTGTCTCCACGTGAGGTGTGTGAGGAAACATATCCATAAGCTTAACCATCTCAACCTTGTATCCAGCTTCCTGAAGCACCTTCAAATCCGTAACCAAAGTCTTTGGATTACAAGATACATAAACAATGTTTGGTGAATTAAACTTAATAACATAATCCAAAGCCACAGGATGTACTCCTGGTCTTGGTGGATCTAAAATTATAACATCAGGCTTATCTTTTATCGTCTTAATAACCTCAGTAACATCACCAGCTATAAAGTGACAATTATTTAGTCCATTTAATTCTGCATTTTCGTTAGCTGACTTCACAGCTTCCTCTATAAGTTCAACTCCCAAAACTTTTTTAGCCTTAGGTGCCACAATCTGTCCAATCGTTCCTGTACCGCAGTACAAGTCAAAAACTACTTTAGATGAGGCATCTCCTAAAAAGTCCTTTACAATGCTGTATAGTTTCTCTGCCCCTCTAGAATTAGTTTGAAAGAACGATTCTGGAGAAATCTTAAACTTAAGCCCTAAAAGTTCTTCAATTATGTAATCCCTTCCATAAAGAACCTCTACGCTGTCAGCTTGAACTACATCGGAGAAGCTGTCATTTATGGTATGTAATATTCCTTTTAGTTCTCCTTCATAACTCAGCCCTTTAAGAATCTCTGTAATTTCTTCAAAATTAAACTCTATTTGTGAGGTAGTCACTATGTTTATCAATACTTCCCCTGTATTTCTTCCTTTTCTCACAACAAGATTTCGTAAAAAACCCTCACGTTTCATTACCCTATAGTAAGGAAGCTCTTTTCCTCTGAAGTAGTTTACTACTGTATCTAGAATAACTCTAAAATCAGTATCAACTATTTGGCATCCATGAACATTCACTATGCCAAAGCTTTTTCCTTTAATATGCATGCCTAAGGTAAGTTCTCCCCCTTTTTCTTCATCACCAAAGGTGAACTCCATTTTATTTCTATATTCAAGTTCATCTGGGCTTTTTTCGATACCTAGAAATTCAAAATCTTTAATGCCAGCATCACTAAATAGCTCTAAAACCTGTTCAACTTTTAACTCTAATTGTTTATCATATGGTAAGAACTGAGAAGTACACCCTCCACATAAATTAAAATGCGGACAAGTTGGTTCTACTGCATAATTTACGTTATCTATTACTTCTGTTATCTTTGCTTCTGCATATTCTTTTCTCTTTTTTGTGACTCTTGCTCTAACCTTCTGACCTGGCACTGCGTTTTTTATAAAAACTTTAAGTCCATCCATTTCTGCTATTCCTGTACCAGGAAATTGAGTTTTTTCTATATTAAATTCATATTCATTACCTTTTCTCAACTTTTGATCTTCTCCTTCTTATGCTTATCTTTTGCCAAACTTTTGTCCTATTGTTTTACCATGCTTTGATATGTTCATTATAGGTGTGTATAAAACTAGTATTATTAAGAATATTATTATGTATACGCCTTTTTTATCTGCAACATAATATCCAAATATTAATCTTAGAATAAGATCAAATAAAAACAATACTGCAACAGATAAAACTGCTGTTACTGCTGTGTCTAATAGCGATGCTCTTAATTCCTTCATAAGAAGGTTTACTTTTACATTTTTATTACCATCTTTTTCGTTTTCAATACTATCTATAGTTATTACCTCTGACCCATTATTATTTAATGCTGCCAAAATTTTAGCTCTTTCTATCGCTTGAGTTTCTTCAAGATTTTTTGTTTTTAACTCTTCTAAAAATTGTTTTTTAGCTTCCTCTTCATCCACAATAATTTCTTCTTTAATCTCATCCTTTTCTTCCATATTTTGACCCTCCTATATTTTTCTTCTTATCTCGCATTTCTTGTAACTAGTCTTATCAAATTTATAAATATGTATCAATAAACAAAGTTCTTAACACTAGAGTGGTTTTGACTCCACTTTGTGCTTAGAACTCGTTATCCGATGACTACCCGCTCTTTACTCCCTCTTGGTATTAGAGGGGGTAATTATCAGATAAAACCTTTTAGTTTAAATTTTAACTCATAACAAATATATTATGCTACACTATTCCCTATATGTAAATAGTTATGAAAAAATACTTTATCCAGTAAACTGTAAACTTTGCCTATGCTATTGCACTATAATTACGAATTTGGTATAATACACAAATCCTTAACTTAAAAGCAGAAACATTTTTTTTACACTTTGTTTTTAAATTGTACATATATAAAATCTATAATTTAAAATAGTTAATTACATATATATTTGGAGGATTTCAAATGAAAAAGATAACTCTCATTATGAGTCACTATATAGACTTATTTTTATTTATTGTATTAGTGACAACAAAAACTATAATTTATGGTAAGCAACTGCAACCTGAATATTTTTCATACACTTCACTATTTCCACCTGTACTTGCTTCTATCTTGACACTAGCAGCCATATCCCTTTTTTTTAATAGTAAAACTCATATAAAATTTTTATATATGTGTAATTTATTTATTACTATCTTTATAATAAGTGACCTAACATATTTTAGATACTTCAAGGATGTAATATCCATACCCGTATTGATAAATGGACTTGAACTTGGGGCTGTTAAATCTAGTGTAGCTACTCTAGTTAAGGTAGATGATTTTCTTTATGCCTTAGACATTATAATTTTATTTCCACTAATTAAGCTTTTTAAACGCAAAACTAGTATAAGAATCCCCTTATGTTCTTGTAATATAAATCTAGAATCACTTAACTGTAAGTTTAATGATACAACTAAAGTTCCTGTAATTATGAAATTTTCTCTTTTATTAATACTACTATTATTTAGTCTAAGTGTTAACATTAAAAGCTTTTACTCTTTATCAAAAGAACAACCAAGACTTTTAAGCACAATGTACAATAAAGTATATATAGTAAAAAAACTCGGAACGGTTAATTATCACTTTCTTGACTTTTATAACTCAATGTATGCTAGTGTAGGTAGAAAAACTCCAGTTTCCAAGATAAAGGAAAAAGAGATAAAAACTTTCCTTCATACTAACTCTTCTGCCAGTACTAATTTAAGAGGAATTGCAAAAGGTAAAAACTTGATTATGATTCAGGTAGAGGCTCTTCAAGGATTCACCATAAATAGTAAAGTAGAAGGTCAGGAAGTAACCCCAAACCTAAATAAATGGGTGAGTCGCAGTGTATATTTTGACAATCTATTCTATCAAACTGCTGCTGGTGGAACATCAGATGCAGAGTTTATGACTAATAATTCCTTATATCCTGCCCCTTCTGGTGCTGCCTACTTTTTATATGCAGGAAACAAATTTAATTCAATGCCTGAAAGTTTTAAAAAGGCTGGATACGATACTGCTGCATTGCACGGTTTTAGGGAAACCTTCTGGAATAGAAATATAATGTACAAAAAACTAGGTTTTAACAACTTCTACGGAGAAAAAAGTTATAATATTGATGAAAATGTAGGTCTCGGTCTAAGTGATAAGTCATTCTTAAGTCAATCTATTGATAAGATAAAAAACTTAAATAAACCTTACTTTGGATTTTTAATAACTTTAAGCAGCCACTTTCCTTATGATGACCCTACAAAATATGGAACTTTTAATGTTGGACCATATGAGGGAACTCTTCTAGGAAATTACCTTAAAGCTATTCATTATACAGATACACAGCTAGGAATATTTCTTGAACAGCTAGAAAAAGAAGGTATTTTAAAGGATTCAATAATTGTTCTATATGGTGATCACTATGCTATTCCAAAAGATAACCAAAATGAACTATCAAAATTTCTAGATAAGCCTACTATATCAGATTTAGATTGGATTAAACTTCAAAAAGTACCTATGATGATTCATTTCCCAGATGAGTCCCAAAAAGGTGTGAATAACATTTATGCAGGACAAATGGATGTCTACCCAACTATCTGCAACCTATTTGAGTTACCTAATAAGAATCTCATGGGTAAAGACTTGTTTAATTCTAAAGATGGAAAAGTAATTTTTAGAGATGGCTCTTTTACGGATGGAACTTATTATTACATGGCTCAGTCTAATACCTATTATGATATTTCTACTGGTGAAAAGGCAAGTGAGACTGAAGTTCTTAAAAATAAAAAGGACGATGCTATAAGTCAGTTGGATTATTCTGACGATATCTTAAAGCATGATCTATTTAAAAAATTCCAATTAGAAGAAAAATAACCAAAAGGATTGCATCTTGAAGTGATGCAATCCTTTTGGTTATTTTTTATTTACTACTTTTTTACATTTCTTTCTGTAGTGTACATGCGTATTTTATGATAAAATTAAACTTGGACAAATAACTTAATATAATAGGAGATGTTTTTATGACAATGAGTCTAATATTTTTATGCATAGCTGGATTCTTCGCTGCTTTTATTGACTCTATTGCTGGAGGTGGCGGTATTATAAGCGTTCCCGCATTTTTACTTGCTGGTGTTCCGCCTCATTTAGCTTTAGGAACCAATAAATTTTCCTCTTCCTGTGCATCCTTCACTAGTTCGATTAAATTTGCACAATCTGGAAAGGTAGACTTAAATATTTTGAAATATCTTATTCCATTTACTCTAGTTGGAGCTGTACTCGGTGTTAATACCGTTTTAAGTATTGATGCAAAATATTTAAACACTATAGTACTTATGCTATTATTATGTGTTGGAGCATATAGCCTTTTTTCCAAAAGTGTAGGAATGGAAGATAAATTTGAATCTCTAAATAAAAAGAACATAATTCTAGGGATACTTCTTGCATTGTCAATGGGATTTTATGATGGCTTTTTTGGACCTGGAACGGGATCTTTTTTAATTTTTGGGCTTATATCTATATACGGATTTGATTTTGTACGTTCTGGAGGTAATGGAAAGGTACTAAACTTTGCAAGTAATATTGCTTCTTTAGTTATGTTCGCTATAAAAGGATCAATCAACTATAAGATAGGCATCCCAGTAGCTATCTTTATGATCATTGGCGCAAGATTTGGAACTAGGGTTGCTCTTTCAAAGGGTGCCAAGCTTATGAAACCTATATTTGTCGCTATGTCTTTAGCAGTGGCCGTTAAAATGCTTTACGGAATGGTTAAATAAAAAAGGATTTATTGGATTAATGAAGAATTAACCTTAAGAAGATAAAAACTTTAATAAAGTTGATTAGACTGAGGGGGATTTTTACAATGCTAAAAAGAATCAAACTAAACATGGACTTAATTGAAGCTATGCTTTACTACTGGCAAGCTACTAACGACAAAGAAAAAGTATCTGAAAAATATTTAAATGATTTAGCTTCTATGTCTGGACTTACGCTTATTTATGATAATGAGTTTAATGCTGAGTCTGTTCGTAAAGTATTAAGTGCTATTACAAATAGGGAACCTTTTTCTTCTCCTATAAAAAAGGAAGGAAGATTCTGGAATAATAATATGTGGATGATAGAAGACTTAGGCTATACTAATTTAATGATTCAACCTTTAAAAAAGTTAAATCTCGACATACTTTTAGAAGGACTACAGAATACATCCGTTGGTGAAAAATTTGAAGAATTAGAAGTTATAATATCACCAATGCACTTAGATGAGTATAAACTAATAGATAACAAGTTAATTATAAACTTCTTTAGAGTAAAACCTAGCGACATTGATGATAGTATTTCTATAGATGGAAAAGAAATTAAAGAATACATCGAAGAAAAATTAAAAGAATTGATTTAAATATTTGCGGAAAGTGGACAGTTTTTAATTGTCCACTTTCTACTATTAACTAACAGATGTATCTTAATGATTAAGTTAAAGGGGAATTGCTATGGATATAATATTAGACTTTGATTTTAAATTAGATAAGAATATTGTAATTAACACATTAAAATCTTACTGCGAATTTATAACCGAGAGCGATATAAATTCTATCTATGATTCACTACTTCCTACCCTCTACGAATCCGTTCAACCAGTTGCTGTTTTTGCCATAGATGAAAAAGATGAAGATTTTCAATTTGATGTAATTCACGATTGCAATTATGTGATTTATTGTGTAATTACCATGGGTGATAAATGTACTGAGAAAGTTAATGAACTTTTTTCATACGGAAAAATGAAAGAGGCTATGGTATTAGATGCTATGGCTACTTCTTATCTATTTGAAATTAGCTCTCAGTTATTTACTCACATTTATAATAAAACTAATAGACAAGGCATGGGGCTTAGTTGCAGGATTGCACCCGGGGATGGTGAAATACCTTTATGGTATCAAAAAAATATATTAGGTAAGTTAGATGCAGAAACCTTTTTAGGTATTCATATGATTGACGACTGTATGTTATCTTCTTTACGAAGTATGGCATATATTTACGGGGCAGATAAGAAAAGAGAGCTTAATAAAAAAGACCATGATTGCAGTAGATGTAATAACCGTGACTACTGCAGTATTAAAAAATTATAGAAAGGATGGCTTGTTATGTGGACTATTCTTATTTCATTATTAGTAGGTGTACTGATAGGTTATTTTATTACTTTATCAGATAAACAACAAAAAATTAATGGAAAGATACAACAAATAGGTGTAGTTTTTATGTTATTTTGCATGGGTGCTTCTGCCGGAGCAAATAAATCAATTGTAAGTAATTTAAAAAACATAGGTCAAATATCCATTACCTTTGCTGTATTAACTTCATTCTTTAGTATTATCCTAGTTTTCTTTATAACTTCACGATTTATGAAAGCGAGGGAAAGCAATGACTAAAATAATATTATCAGCAGTTATAGTCGGTATGCTTTGCGGATATTTTATAATGCCTGAGAATTTAGTTAACAATTTAGGCACACTATCCACTATAGCACTAAATTTCTTAATATTATCTGTCGGAATAGATGTGGGCTCGAATAAAAACTTGCTCAGAGATTTAAAAAAGAATGGATTTAGAATTATTTTAATTCCTCTATGTATTATAGTAGGAAGTTTAATAGGAGGCCTATCTACAGCTATAATTTATGGACTGCCATTAAGGTCAAGCTTATCTATAGCTTCAGGCTTTGGTTGGTACAGTCTTTCTGGAATTATGCTTACAAACTTAGACAATGCACAAGTTGGAACTATAGCTTTTCTCACAAATGTATTTAGAGAACTTATAGCTGTTATACTAATTCCTATACTGGCTTCAAAACTTAACCACTATACTTCCATAGCACCTGCTGGCGCAACCTCTATGGATACCACACTACCACTAATCGCAAAAGCAACAACTCCAGAGATTGCGGTAATATCATTCTTAAATGGAGCCATACTAACTTCTTTAGTCCCTATTTTTATAACTTTCTTCTATACTCTTTAATTAAACTGTTGTTTAGCTTTGTGAAGTTGTGCATACCTGACTTATCATCACTCTTAATTATAACACGCTATATAAGTAGCTTAAATCCAAAACTTTCAAGTAATAATATACCTATATCAGTAGCACATTTAACTATTTTTCTATAACTCTTAGCGAAAGAAATAAAGAAAGACTAAGAACTTTTGATTGTCTGAGCGTTAGCGAGTTTCAAAAGTTTTTAGTCTTTCTTTACTTTTAGCTTTAGAGTTATTAAAAACAGCTAATAATGTGGAAGATATAGGTACATTATTACTTTGCTCTATTTTAATTTTAATTCTATCCTCTATGCTACTTTATCTTTTCTTTGCCCTTTAATTTTATTCTCATATCTACTATACATAACTACTGCAACTATAGTAAAGAATATTGGTCCAGCTACCATCCATATTGTATCAGACATTTGTCCATGCATAGCTGGCTCTATTATAGTAAAGAAGTTAGCAAAACCTACAGTAAATGTAACTACAATTGAAGCTATTAAAGCACTAGTATGGCTTTTATAAACTTCAAATGGCTTTTTAATTTCTTTTTTCTTCTTAAATGAGGCAAATGCTCCTGATAAAAATAGGTAAGGTAGTGTCATTGCTACGTTAGTCATTAGTACTAATTTTGAGAAGAATTGAGCTGCTCCTTCTCCACCAAATGATACTAATAAAACAAATATTATAACAGTTATACACTGAATCCACATAGCATTTTTAGGCATACCATCTTCAACTACTCCCATTTTGCCAGGCCATAATTCAGCTGGAGTCCCTTCTATTAATTGCTTTAGTGGAGCATATGATAGTGTAAAGAATGCTCCTGTTAACGCTAAGAACATTGATAACCCAACGAATCTAGCAACCCAAGCACCTACTGTTAACGCACTTGCTTCTGCCATGCCAAGACCTAGTCCCAATTGATATCCTAAATTTTGCATTACTACGTATGCAACATTACCCATGTGTACTCCTTTTCCAGATAACACTTGAGTCCAGTTAGTGAATATACCACACAGAAATATACCTAATGAATATCCTATTGAAATAACTATAGCAGCAATTGTAACACCCTTAGGGAATGTCTTTTCTGGATTCTCAGTTTGATCAACCAATCCACCAACAACTTCAATTCCACCGTAGGCAAATATTGCGAAAACTAAGAATGATAAAACTGAAAGTGGGTTTCCATACTTAGGATTTGGCGACTGCACAAATGCTTGTGAAGTAACAGCTTCTGCCAAATGACCGCCATTAGCTATTAAAACAACCACTGCACCAACTAATAGTACGATATTTAATAATGCAACTGCAGTACCACCTACAGATGTTACTTTAGTTATTTTTTCTAGTCCTCTAGATGCTATATAAGTTACAAAGATAATCCATAGAACACCTAGTAATCCTAATGTTTGAGTTGAATTTAAACCTAGTATCATCCAAGTAGCCGTTGTATCCTTTCCAAATATAGCATTTGATAAAGGAATCCATATTGAAGAACATATGTTAACCATCCAAATTACGTAAGATGCAAACCACATGAATGTTCCTATGAACGCATATTTGGGTCCAACAGACTTTTCCATCCATGAGTAAATACCACCTTTTTCACTTTTAAATGCCGCACCGTATTCTGCCATCATAAATGCATAAGGTATAAAAAATGTTATTCCAGATGCAATGTACCAAGGAATGGCACTATATCCCATTAGATAAAAAGATCTAGGCATGTTCGCAAATCCAAATACTGAAGTAAAAATCATTAAAACCAATGATACCAACGTTAACTTTTTGCTAGCGTTTACATTTCCTGACATGTATTTTCCCTCTCTTTCAGTGTACTTTATTTAAAAATTAACAAATAAGCGAATCCTATTATAAACTATTATAGCTGCTTTTACAACATATTATGCCATTTTTTTATTTTTTATGACATTTCAAAGTGATAATCCAACATCTAAAAAGAAGTGCTTTTAATTTAAAAAGAAAATCTCTTGAGATAACTTCTCAAGAGATTTTGGCTAATTTCCTACTTATAATTTAATTTTGATGATTTCCTTTTCCTAGTCTTTTTATATACCATGTCTGATGTTATTGCAAGAAGTAAAAATGCTGATAGCAATATTTGCAATTTCTCTCCTATTATAGGGTTAAAATAAGTAGCTACCTGAATCAACAATAAAATGCTGCCTGTAATAATAAGAAAATTCACCTTGAAGTTTATATACTTTTTATCTATGCCTTCTGCATCAAGCATCAGCTTCTTTCTAACCGCTTTACTATATTTCATTCCTAAGCCTTGAATAACACCTGTAAACCCAAGAAGTGTCATTAAACTAGTCATCATGCTGCTATTTGGATCCATTCCTAATACCTCCAATTTACTAATTTAATTAGTATAATAAAATAATACCTTAATAAAAATTATACCATGTACATACTCAAATTTCAAAATCTTTCGTAAAATTAACTGCTAGCAAATTAATGACAAAATGTCGTAGAATTTTTGATCTCTTCTAGTATTTGAATTTAATATTGGATAATGATATCATTTAATTATAATTTTACCATAAATTAAAAGGAGTGACTTTTTTGAAACTAAATAAAATTAAAGGAAATACTTATTACATTAATGCTGCTGTTAATTCTGGTATTTTCATATTTAAAAATAAAAATTGCCTTATAATTGATACCGCTATAAACAATACAGAGGCAAAAAAACTAGAACAGGTCCTTTTAGAAAATAACCTTCATCCCAAGTACATAATAAATACTCATAACCATTTGGATCATTGTGGTGGTAACCTCTATTTTCAGAAAAACTATCCTGGTTGCCTAGTCTATACTTCTTTAAAAGAAAAATTATTTATGGAAAATCAAGAAATTCAAGCTTCTATACTTTCATCTTCTACACCTATTAAAGGAATAGATAAAAATAATAAACCAATCAGCGTAGATTTTGTACTTGAATATGGTACAAATAAAATAAACGATGAAAAATTTGAAGTCATTTCACTAAAAGGTCATTCAATAGATCAAATCGGAATAATAACTCCTGAAAAAGTTTGTTTTCTTGGAGATTCAATATTTAGCAGTGAAATCCTGCAAAAATATTCTTTTCCTTATCTTTATGATATAGAAGAAAGTATCAATTCACTAAATAAAATAAAAGAAATAGATGCAGATTACTTTATTATAAGCCATAGTGATAAGGTATTAAATAAAGAAGAAATCATAGATCTTTCAGATAAAAATTTGGAGAATATTGAAAATTACAAAAAACAAATTTTAGATTTGCTCGATCAACCTTTAACTCGCGAAAATCTACTAGAAAATATCACTGTTTTAAACGATTTATCTCTTAACTTTTACCAATATCACTTAAACTTTGGCGGGATTTCAGCATTTATAACTTATTTATATTCCAAAGGGCTAATTGACTATTCAATAGAAGATGGTAATTTATATTACTTTAAAAAGGCCGAATAATTCTAAGCAACACTTTCCCATTAACAGCGTAATATTGTAAATATATTCTATTATTAAAATTAATGTAATCAAAAGCACCTCTGCATTTTATTGCGGAAGTGCTCTTAAAAATGTTATTTTATTATTTAGCCTTTAATACTTGGGCCATCTTCAAAGTTCATTATGCTGTGACTCTTACCATAAGCAAAGTATACAACGAATCCTATAGCTATCCAAATTACAAATACACCTTTAGTGAAATTAGGTAGGCAATATATTAAATATAAACAGAATATTATCGCTATAACCGGAGTAACAGGAACTCCTGGACATTTAAATGGTCTTTCAAAGTCCGGCATTTTCTTTCTAAGAACTATAACAGATGCTGAAACTACGCAGAATGCTGCAAGTGTTCCTATATTTGTCATCTCTGCTAGTCTTCCAATTTGAACAAAACCTGAAAGTCCCATTGTCATAACACCAACAAGTATAGTACTTTTTATAGGTGTTCCAAACTTTGGATGAACTTCTGCAAATACAGTTGGTAATAATCCGTCTCTTGATAGTGAGAATAATAGACGAGTTGAACCATATGTCATAACAAGCAATACTGAGGATATACCACAAACTGCTCCAACTGATACTAATGCTGATCCCCAATTTATTCCTACTTGTGCTAATGCAAAAGCAACCGGAGCTGCATTATTATGATAGTTTTGATAAGGAACCATACCAGTTAATATAGCTGAAACTATTATATATAAAACTGTACATACTAAAAGTGAACCAACTATACCTATAGGCAAGTCTCTTTGTGGATTTTTAACTTCTTCTGCTGCAGTTGAAACTGCATCGAATCCGATATATGCAAAGAATATGATTGCTGCTCCCTTAAATACACCGTTAACCCCGTATGGGAAGAATGGATTCCAGTTAGCTACTTGAACATGTCCTACACCAAGAGCTATAAATACAATAACTACTGCTAATTTAATTATAACTAGTATGTTATTAAGTTTAGCACTTTCACTAACCCCTTTAACCAATAGACATGAAATAACTAGTAGTACTAATACTGCTGGAAGATTTACTATACCACCATTTTGTCCTGGAGGATTTGTAAGTGCTGCAGGTATATGAATTCCTGCTGCTGATAGAAGATTTACTATATATCCTGACCAACCAACTGCAACTGCTGCAACTGCTACTACATACTCTAGTACTAAGTCCCAGCCAATAATCCAGGCCCATATTTCCCCTAGTCCAACATACCCGAATGTATAAGCACTACCGGCTACTGGAATCATAGCTGCAAGTTCAGCATAACATAAAGCAGCAAAGGAACAAGCAATACCTGAAAATATGAATGATAAAATAAGTGCTGGTCCTGCATAATCTGCTGCAGCAACCCCTGTAAGTACGAATATACCTGTACCAATGATTGCGCCGATTCCAAGCATTGTAAGTTCAAATGCTCCAAGAACCTTTTTTAGCCCTTTCTTGCCTGATGTTTGTGCCAGCAAAGACTGGATGTTCTTCGTTCTGAAGATCGATTTGTTGTTACTTGCCATATTTTACACTCCTTTCAAAATAAAAAAACTAGTTAAAGAACTTATTGAATTTTTTAACTATTTTAATTATAGCACACAATTTGGACAAACTTCTTATTTTTTTAATATTCAAAATATTCTCATTATTTTTCCGATCAACTATGCCAAAATATAGTAACTTCAATGGATTGTAACGATTTCAACGCTTACAAAGACTTGCATTTACAAGAAAAAAGTTTTATTTTTTGTTTTTTGATGTTTTATATGCATATTTTTTGATAACAAATCATATATTACATTCTTATTTTAAAATCATCTTTATTTTCTAAAAATTCTAATTAGAAGGATTGGTATTTAATTTGATTTTATTCCTCTATAAATAGAAAAGTAAGAGCATGAGTTTCATACTCTTACTTTTCTATTTATAAATATGCAAAGTTAATTTCCCCTTAATATTGCACCATAACTAAAACTTTTTCATAGTAAAAAGGGAATTTCGAAATTAAGTATTCACGGTAATTACAAAATTACATACTTTTAAAATGGAGAACCAATAATCTTCCCATCATTCCTTGATATAACTCCAAAGCTACATACTTGAACAATATCACCTTCGTATTTTGTTTCTTTACTAGTCTCTATATCAGTTACTACACCTTTTAAAGGATTATTAATGTACATCTTACCTTCTTCAGTTACATATATATCGCTTTTATTAACTTTTTCATTTAAGGTTAATATTTTCCACTCATTTCTAGATTTTTTCAAGCTTGCTACAAATATCTTTTTAATTTTATTATTTTCTCCGTTTCCTATATATATATTATCCTCATTATCGGATGCTAAAAGATAATGTGTTGCATTTTCCCCTGTAGCTACTGGGTCCTTCAATCCAGCTACTCTTATTCTATTATAAGTTTTATCTTCATATATTAATCTATCTTCTTTATTTATTGCAGTAATTTCACCCAATTTGCCATTATAATATTTTGTTTCTTCCACTTGTGCCATTACATTAATACGATACAACTTGCTCCTTACTCCTTCTTTTCCAACCTTTACATAAGTTACATTCGTAGCTGTGGAAAGAGCAATATCCATTACTTCATACTTATCATCAGCTAAAGTTATTTTTAGTTCTTTGTTTTTTTCATTACTTAATACATTTTTCTCATCTTTTTTTGAATTATATGATTGAAATTTTAAATAACTTGAACCATTATTATCCTTGTATTTTTCTGCAATAAGCATTATATCTCTATCAGGTAGCCACTTATATGATGAAAGCTTTGCATTTGCATCAAACTCTATTTCTTTCTTCTTATTATTGGAAGTATCTACAACTTTGATTACTCCTTCTTCATAATAAGAAATATAATTACCATCATATGAAACTCCAATATTTTTTGCATCACTTGGAACTTTAACATTAATTTTATTTGGCTCTTTTTTAGCTGCTACATCTATCTTTTTGGTATTAAAACTAGTTTCATCATTTAGATAAAATTGGTCTACATAAAGTAAGCCTATTATTTCCAAAGTTATAGGTATTAGAGTCCATATAAGTATCTTTTTTAGTTTTCTCATTATCACACCTCCTCTAAGGTTTTACATATAAAGCTGTTGCTACAGTTCTTTCTCCATTCCAGTCACAAGGGTTATTTATAATTTCTCCATTAAAATACATCGTAGAAGATGAACCTCCGTCAAGATTACTTGCATTTACAGCTCCTTGTTGAAGAAGTATGTTCTGAACTTCTTTTAATGTAGCACCTGGTTTCAAACCCGTTCTTCCGTCAATAACTAGCATTATAATAGTCCCATCTTGTTTTTGTCCTATAGCCGTTCTTGGATTTAAACCTTCGTCCTCAACCGAAACAGTTTTACCATTTATTATTAAGGTATTCCGAAAAGATACAGACTCTACTACACCTTCCTTTTTCAAATCATTAAGTGTTTTATCTCCAACAATTAATTTACCATCTTGAGTAAATGCTGTGACGTTTACCTTTTCATTTGATTTAACATCACTATAAACAACTTTACCATCAGATATTACAATACCTTCTGGATAAGCACCAGTTCCAGCCCATAGCTTTCCATTTGAAGACCTATCTGTAAAGCCTCCTCCGTTTATGGCGGCTACAGCTCTATTCTCTTTAGCTATTTCACTAGTCCTCTGACCAACTTCTCCTATTTTTTTAGTATATCCTATCTTTACCCTTGTAGGGTCCTTAATCTCTAAAATATAACCATCAAACTTTTTAGTATTCAAATCATATCTATCGATTCCTTTATCTGCTACATGCGCTATCTGAACTTTACCTAAGTTTTCAGCTTCGCTACTAGTTGTTTCACCATTTTTAGAACTTTTTAGAATTTTACTTATTTCATCATCAGATAAAAAAGTAGTAGCTATATATTGGTGAGTAAATGTTGCCATAGCAGTACCTACCAATGTCCTTTTTACATTTTCAAAGGGACCGTAAAATACAATTAAAGGACCTGCAATAGCTGCTACTATAAATTCATAAATTATAAATATTATTATTTTTCTAAACAAAGACTTCTTTTTTCTTTTAACTAAATTCTTTTCCTTATTCTTTTCCACTTCCTTCATAATTACCTCCACGTTAAATTAGGCATTTTACATAAACAGAATTCTTGGCATCAGATGGAGTTTTAACTCCACCTGATGCTTAGAAGTCGTTATCCAGGGACATATCCGCTCTTTACTCCCCCTTGGAGAAAAGTAGAGAACCAAAATCTTCGATTTTGTGTGAATCACTTTCACATCGTGCAAGCAGAGAACCCAAATCTCCGATTTGGTGTGAATCGCTTTCACACCGTGCGGAGGAGTATTAGAGCGGGTAGTCATCGGATAAAGTAATAGAACTTTACATAACACATTTTACTATTATCTTAACATTTTTTCTAGAAATATTAGTAAAATACTCAACAAAAAGACAAGATACATAGTTAAACTATCATACCTTGTCCTCTTATCCAATATTTAAACCGAAAATAATAGTACATTTCTTCCATCAATTTGGTATTAACAATAATAATTATTAATCTATAACACATCCATTTTTCGTCCTAATTTCTCCCCTTATTCTATGGAATATTTAAATTTCAAATTAATCAATAAGTCCTATGTCACTCCTGTAGTACATTCCCTTAAAATCTATATACTTTAAATTATCATATGCTATTCTTCTAGACTCTTCTATAGTACTTCCATTCCCTTGACTACACAAAACTCGCCCTCCACTAGTTCTTAAAATACCATCTTCATATTTTACACCTGCAGCGAAAATTCTACTTACATCGTTTAAGCCTTTAATTTCATATCCTGTTTCGTACTTATTCGGATACCCTTCAGAGGCTACCACGACACAACATGAATATTCATTACTCCACTCCATTTGATATTCAGAAAGCCTTTTATCTATGGCTGACAATACAAGTTCTACAAAATCGCTTTTCATCAATGGTAAAACTGCCTGCGTTTCAGGATCTCCCATTCTAACATTGTACTCTAAAAGGTAAACTCCTTTTTTGGTAATCATAACTCCAAAGAATATTATTCCTATATAATCTAATTCTTCAGTCTTTATACCATTCAATGTAGGTTCCATTATTCTATTCTTAAATTCTTGCAAAACTTCTTCAGTAAAATAAGGATTTGGACATATAACACCCATTCCTCCTGTATTTGGCCCTTTACCCCCGTCGTAGATTTGTTTATGGTCCTTTGCAGATATGAACGGAATTATATTTTCCCCATCTGTTATTGAAAGAATAGATGCTTCTACTCCCTCTAAAAACTCCTCAACTACCACTCTCTTTCCCGCACCCTTGAAAACATCTGCTACCATAAAATCTAGTATAGTTTTTTCTGCCTGTTCATAGTCCTCACATATAACAACACCTTTTCCTGCAGCTAATCCATCAGCTTTAACTACTATCGGATATTCACAATTTTTAAGATATATTAATGCGCTATTCTTATCTTCAAACACTTCATAAGTTGCTGTTTTAATACCATACTTTTTCATGAACTCTTTTGAATAAGCCTTGCTACCTTCAAGCATAGCAGCACTATCAGATGGCCCAAAAATCTTAAGACCTCTACTTCTAAACTTACCTACTATTCCATTTATTAAAGGTTCTTCAGGTCCAACTATGGTTAAATTCACACTCTTTTTTACAGCAAAATCAGCAAGCTTATCAATATCTGTTACATCTATATTTTCACACTTATCTTCAAGAGCAGTACCACCATTTCCAGGAGCACAGTATATTTTATCAACTAACGGACTTTGAGCAACCTTGCGCGCAATTGCATGCTCACGACCTCCGCCACCAACAATTAATATATTCACAGCTTTAACCTCCTAAACTTTGTATGTTTTTTAACTAATATCCTTTAGTGTTTAAAGTGTCTCATTCCTGTGAACACCATGGATATTCCATTTTTATTACATTCCTCTATAGACTGCCCATCTCTTATAGATCCACCTGGCTGAATTATAGCCTTAATTCCATACTTTGCTGCTTCCTGCACTACATCTTCAAACGGGAAGAAAGCATCAGAGGCAAGAACTACGCCTTCACCTGCTCTTTGAAGAGCTTCTGAGGCTGCCCATATTCTGTTAACCTGTCCACCGCCGATTCCTTTTGCCATTCCATCCTTAACTACAACAATTGCATTTGATTTTACATATTTACATACTTTCATTCCAAATAACAAATCCTGTAGCTCTTTTTCTGATGGTTTTATGTCAGTCACAACTTTTATTTCATCTACTAATTTATCATCAGCTGACTGAACTAGTATGCCACCATCTACCTTTGCTATCTCCATTTTACTTTCTGGACTAACACCACATCTTATTACTCTTAAATTTTTCTTTCCTTTTAGAACCTCTAATGCATCCTCATCAAAATCTGGTGCAATAACGATTTCTAAGAATATCTTCACTAATTCTTCTGCTGTCTTTTTATTTACTTTTCTATTCAAGGCTACGATACCACCGAAAATTGAAGTAGTATCACATTCATATGCTTTCATATATGCACTATATACATCATCACTAATAGCAACCCCACAAGGAGTATTATGTTTTACTGCACAACAGGCAGGATCCTCAAACTCACTAGATACCTTCCAAGCTACATCCATATCCTTTATATTGTTATAGGAAAGTTCTTTTCCATTTAACTGTTCAAAGTCTTTCATTGCTCCCTTTTCTACAGTAGCAGTATAGTATGCAGCACTTTGATGAGGATTTTCACCATATCTTAAATTTTGATATTTTTTATATGAAACAGTTAAGTATTCAGGATACTCCTCTTCTAATAAAAAATTGCTAATTGCTGCATCATAAGCTGAAACGAGGTTAAAAACCTTTCCTGCAAGCTTTTTCCTAGTATTAAAGTTTACATCTCCTTCTACTTCTATCTGTTGCATAATATCACTATAGTCATTAGTATCTGTTAGAACTACAACATCCTTAAAGTTCTTAGCAGCAGCTCTTATCATTGTTGGGCCACCGATATCTATAAATTCCACTTTTTCTTCAAAATTTAAATCCTCATTAACCTTATCAAAGAAAGGATATAAGTTAACCACTATGATATCAATTGGCCTTATCCCTTTTCTTTCTATTGTTTTCATATGTTCATCGTTATCCCTTATAGCTAAAATTCCACCGTGTATAACTGGATGTAAAGTTTTAACTCTTCCATCTAGTATTTCTTCAAAACCTGTTACCTCCGAAACTTCAGTTACAGGAATGTGATTGTTTTGTAAATATTTATACGTTCCACCTGTGGATAAAATCTCTACTTCTTCTTTAACTAAGAATTTAGCTAGGTCTAATATTCCTTCCTTATTAAAAACGCTTATCAACGCACGCTTTAGCATTCTTATTCCCCCTTTTTCCTAATAAGTTCATTATTTTAAAATTCAAACTGTAACATTTTCACCAATTTTCAAACGCTAACTTATTATTACTCTTCTTCCCTGCACCTCAACTCTTCCTTCAGAGATAAGTCTAATCGCTTCAGGAAGTGCTTTATGTTCTTCTTCAAGTACTCTCTTTTGTAAGCTTTCAGCAGTATCATCATGGTAAACTGGTACAGTTTTCTGAATAATAATAGGCCCAGTATCTGTCCCCTTGTCTACAAAATGCACAGTACAACCAGACACCTTTATCCCGGATTCTACTGCCTTTTCATGCACTTTAATTCCATACATACCATCTCCACAAAAGGCTGGTATTAAAGCTGGATGAATATTGATTATTTTATTTTCAAACTTTGAAATTAACTTTCCCTTTAAAATAGAAAGCCAACCAGCACATACTATTAAATCTACTTCACCTTCGAGTATGTCTAAAATCATATCAGAAACCTTGTCTTTATAGATACGTTTATCTACAATATAGGTTTTTATATTATTTTTTCTGCATCTTTCTAGTGCATATACATTTTCTCTGTCACTTATCACAGCTTTAATACTGCATTTTGTTAAATATCCATTGTTAACAGAATCTATTATCGATTGAAGATTTGTACCTCCTCCCGATACCAATACAGCTACATTAAACATATTCTTATCCTCCAAAAGTGATTAAAAATACTATATTTATAGAATTCATAAACAGCTAACTTAATTACTTATCCTTTGGATAACCATCACTAGGAATAAGATAGGTTATCCTATCTTATTCCATTTTCATTATTATATCCTAAAAATTCTACTTTAGAATAACTTCTTTTGTTCCTTTTCCAACATATCCAATGTGATATGCCTTTTCCCCAAGCTCGCTTAACTCATTAATTATATTTGATACATCTTCTTGATTTACACATAATACGAACCCAATTCCCATATTAAAGGTATTAAACATATGGCTTTCTTCCACACCTAGGTTCATCATATGCTTAAATATCATAGGAACTTCAAAGCTATCTTTGTTTATAATAGCTGAATACTCTCCCTTAAACATTCTTGGTATGTTTTCATAAAAGCCACCGCCAGTAATATGTGCCATTCCTCTAATTTCAAACTTTTCTAACATCTTTAATACAGGTTTAACATATATTTTAGTGGGAGTCAATAGTTCATCTCCCATTTTCTTTCCATTAAACTCTTCATCTAAGTTACTTATAAGTTTTCTTATAAGTGAATATCCATTACTATGAGGGCCGCTTGAGGCTATGCCAATCAATGCGTTTCCTTCTTCAATCTTACTTCCATCTATTATACTCTCTTTTTCAACTACTCCTACAGCAAACCCTGCTATATCATACTCTCCATCAGAATAAAAACCAGGCATCTCAGCTGTTTCCCCTCCAATTAAAGCACACCCTGCCTCAACACATCCATCAGAAACACCTTTAACTAAATCAGCCGCAACCTCCGCTTTTAATCTACCACATGCTAGGTAATCTAGAAAAAATATTGGCTTAGCTCCATGACATAGGATATCATTTACACACATAGCTACGCAATCAATACCAACAGTGTCATATTTTTGGGTTTTAAAAGCAATTTGCAATTTTGTCCCTACTCCATCAGTACCAGATACAAGAACAGGGTTTTTATAATTTCCTAATTCAAACATCCCTGCGAAGCTTCCCAAACTATTTAAAACTCCAGGAATAAATGTTTTTCTCACTTGTTCTTTCATAAGTTCTACAGACTTATATCCTTCTTCTATATTAACTCCAGAATCTTTATATGTTACCATGCAATCACCCCATATTCTAAAAATTAATTTAACTCTTACTCCAAATGTTCCTTTGGTAATTCCATCGGTGCTGAAACTGGGTAAATCCCATTAAAACATCCAAGACAAAAACCTCTATCTTCTCCTAAAGACTCTAGAAGACCGTCCATACTTATATAACCAAGACTATCAGCACCTATTTTTTCTCTTATATCTTCTACCGAATTACTACTTCCTATTAGCTCACTTCTATAAGGTGTATCTATTCCAAAGTAGCATGGATACTTTACCATCGGAGATGAAACTCTAAAATGTACTTCACTGGCTCCAGCTCTTCTTAATATCTCTACAAGCCTTCTACTTGTAGTCCCTCTAACTATAGAATCATCAATAATGACAACTCTCTTACCATTTACATTTACCTTTAATGGATTGAGCTTAACAGCCACAGCTCTTTCTCTCATTTCTTGTGATGGAGTTATAAAAGTTCTTCCAACATACTTATTTTTTATAAACCCTATACCATAAGGAATTCCTGATGATTCTGCATACCCTACAGCCGCTGCTATTCCTGAGTCTGGAACTCCTATAACTATATCTGCCTCCACCGGACTTTCTTCATATAATTTCCTGCCTGCTCTTACTCTTGAATCATATACATTTATACCATCTATACAGCTATCTGGTCTAGCAAAATATATATATTCAAAAGCACAAGTTTCACACTTAGTCTTCTCCGATAGCTTTAATGACCTAATCCCATCTTTGTCTATTACAACAATTTCTCCTGGTTCTACATCACGTATAAAATCAGCACCGATAGAATCTAAGGCACAGCTTTCAGAGGATAGTATGTAACTCTCATTCATTTTTCCAATACATAAAGGTCTTATCCCATTAGGATCTCTTACACCAATAAGCTTATCTTGAGTAAGAAGTACAATTGCAAAGGACCCTTTTATTGCTTGCACAGTATCTACAACTGCTTTTTCTATCCCTTTTTTGGCTCCTCTGGCAATAAGATTTAAGATAACCTCAGAATCTATTGATGTCTGAAATACACATCCACATTCCTCCAAAAGTTCTCTAACTACATCTGCATTTACTAGATTTCCATTATGAGCAATGGCAATAGAACCTAGCTTATATTGTCCAACTATTGGTTGAGCATTATTTACATTACTAGAACCTGTTGTTGAATATCTAACATGACCTATAGCTGAGATTCCCCTTAGCTCTTTTAATGTATTTTCATCAAACACATCACATACTAACCCCATATCCTTATAAGTTTTTAATTCTTGTCCATCCGATACAGTTATACCAGAGCTTTCTTCTCCTCTATGTTGAAGAGCATAGAGGCCGTAATAAGTTAGAGATGCTACATCTAGATTTTCTGTTCCAAAGATTCCAAATACGCCACACTCATCTTTAAATTTATCTTCCTCAAAATCACATATAACATTGTTATTTAAATCATCCATTTTTAAATCCTCCATGTTTATAATTTGGAGTAGTAATTAACTTATTCTCCTTAAAATCTCCTCGTATGCTTCTTTAACATTTCCAAGATCTCTTCTAAATCTATCTTTGTCAAGTTTTTCGTTTGTTTTTGCATCCCAAAATCTACAAGTATCTGGTGATATCTCATCTGCTAAAAGTACCTCTCCATTAAACCTTCCTACTTCAATCTTAAAATCTATTAATTTTATTCCTTCCTCTAAGAAGAATTCTTTTAATATACTGTTAACTTTTGCTGCTATTTCATATATACATTTTAATTCATCAAAATTAGTAAGTCCCATTGCTACTGCATGATAATCATTTATAAGCGGATCTCCTAGATCATCATTTTTGTAACTTAATTCAAAAACTGTAGTTTTAAGCTCTGTTCCTTCTACAATTCCATATCTTTTGGCCATACTTCCAGCAGCTACATTTCTTACGATAACTTCTAAAGGAATTATCTCTACTTTTTTACAAAGTTGTTCTCTATCACTTAACTTTTTCTCAAAATGCGTTTTTACACCTTTTGCTTCTAATAAGCCAAATAGAGCTGATGTAATTGCATTATTCATAACACCTTTATCTTCTATTTGACCTTTCTTTTCCCCATTAAAGGCTGTAGCATCATCTTTATAATAAACAATCACTCTATCCTTATCATCTGTAGAATAAATTTTCTTTGCCTTTC
Organism: Clostridium sp. CS1-1; assembly: GCF_056135525.1. NCBI lineage: Bacteria > Bacillati > Bacillota > Clostridia > Eubacteriales > Clostridiaceae > Clostridium > Clostridium sp. CS1-1. The sequence continues at coordinate 4,111,879 of NZ_CM148680.1, forward strand.
CTTCATACAACATTTCTCTTGTTTCCATGTTATAACTCAACCCCTTCTTCATTTTCATCTATAAATTTTTCTTTCATTGTCACTCTAAACTCTTTAAGCTTTTCTTTAATTTCTGGATATTTTAAAGATAATATTTGAACAGCTAACATCCCTGCATTGTAGCTGTTATTTATTCCTACAGTAGCTACTGGGATAGACTTTGGCATCTGAACTATTGATAGAAGTGAATCTATTCCAGAAACAGCAGCATTAATAGGAACTCCTATAACTGGAAGAATTGTATGAGATGCTATAACACCTGGTAAGTGTGCTGCAAGACCTGCTCCTGCAATAATACATTCCATACCTTCATTTTCCATAACTTTAATAGTTGCTAGAAGTTTTTCCGGAACTCTGTGTGCAGAAAGTATGTATGCTTTATAATCTATATCAAATTCCTTTAATGCATCAGCGGCACCCTTCATTTTTTCTATGTCTGATTTACTGCCAAATATAATAGCAACCTTCACTGAAACTCCCCCTTTTTTATTACTAAAATAAAAATTTCGCTACAGAACTCCATGGGGAATCCTGTAGCGAAATTTTCATAACATATAGTATATTAATAAGTCACCATTAATATATTATATTTAATATTCTGCTAACATCGATTCACCCATAGACAGAAAATTTACGGCTTTCTCGTAGAGACTCCTGATCCTTATTATCAGGATTATATGGATGGCTAAAATATTTAATTTATACATTTATGTTAACATATATCCTCTTATAATTCAATACATTATTTATTAAATATGTTTTATTGTTCGTATTATATAATAACTATTAAGTGTATATGATAATTATAGTTCGTAATTATTAAATTTTGCAGATTTTAGTTTCCAGTAGTTGTGTGTCTAAAAACAAAGATAATGTTATAATTGACAGATAGAAATAAATTTTACATAATGATTAATATTTAAATAATAAGTCAGAAAGGTATTTAATATAATGGGTATTTTAATTTTTTTAGCAATTGTTATCTTCGCAATATTTACTTCTCGAAATAATCTAAAGAAAAGAACAGAAGATTTAGGAAATAATCTTCAAAGATTTAATGTAGAAATAAAACATAGCTTTATCAACATGACTGACGATAAGCAGCAAGAATTTTTTAATTTACTAACTTCAAAATATAAAAACAACTTAAAAAATATACTAAACGATAACTTTAAATATTCTAATAATCATTGGGCTATACAACAACAAATACTTGAGCAACAAGAGCTTTTTTTAGAATTAAGTAAATTTAAAGGAATTAGATAAATCTGTTAGTGTTATAACAATTTTTAATCGATGATTACAATTCTATATTACAGCTCAATTAGCAGCCCAATCTATTTATAAAAAAGTGGAGTTATAATTTATAGTTAGGAAGTGATAATATGAAATTGGTTTGTATTGGTGATAGCTTAACCACTGGATATGGTGTTTTCAGAAACGAGTGTTGGGTTGATCTTATTAAGAATAAGTTATGTATTGAGATTATAAACAAAGGGGTTAATGGTGATACTACTGCTGGCATGCTTTCAAGATCATACATAGACATTGTCCAAAATAATCCTACTCATGTCATTGCTATGGCTGGTTGTAATGACTTTATAAGTGGACGTTCCTTAAATATGGTAACAGCAAATCTAAAAGAACTGATAGATGAATCTTTAGAATACAATATAATTCCTATAGTCGGCATAGAACCTCCTATTCATAAAGAATTAGCAGAAAGAAAATGGAGCCAAAGTGTAGATTACGATAAAATAAATAATATACAAGTTCAATACAGACAATGGATTCTTGAATTTACTAGGAATAATAATATAAATAACATAGATTTTTATCGATGCTTTGAACAAGTTTTAAAAACAAAAAACCCAAGAGAATTATATATTGATGGTCTACATCCCACAGCTCTAGGCCATATACAAATGGCTGATTGTGTAATTAATTTTCTTCAGACTATAAAATTAACTTCTTGATAAATCTAGAGGAGCATCTGGCAATGCATATATATACATTGCCAGATGCTCCTTTTCCATAATACACTTAAAACTGCAGCTTTATTATCCAAAAACACTATATTAAACTACTCTTCTTAGATAATATAATTCTATATCAAAACTTTTTTGTATACTGTATCCGTTTGGAGACATTCTTTTTTAGTTTTATATAGCTATGTTTTTTATCATAATATATTATTATATGCGTATTTAAACACGAAATAAGTTATACTTATTGAATCTCATTTAATTATGTGATATACTATTAGTATATTAGCAAACGTTTTCAAAGGCTATTTGAATAATATACTTCACTAACGTTTAATTTGTATAAATTTAAGGGGGAAACCACATGAATACTAAATGTTGTTTTGTAGGGACTGTATCTGATTTAAAAAGCCAAACTGGGGAATTAATGCCTAAATCAGAAATGTTATCTAAAGATTTAACAAATGATTACAGATTAAAAGAATTTGATGAAAGCTTAATTCCAGGAGCGATAGACTATACAAATTATTGGAATAGCTTTATAGATTAATAAAAATAACAACCTCTTTTGTAATTAATCATTACCAAAGAGGTTGTTACTATTTTAGCTTTATTATAATACCTTTTTTAACTGATCCGAATTATACTCTTTTATCATTTTATTATTTGATTGATCCTTAACTATAAGGTTTACCTTTCCATTATTAATTTTAAATACATTGCCCTTAATTTTAGTACCGATAACATTTACAGGAGCTTTAATTTGAAGTTGCTTTATGTCCTCGCACTTGCAGTAGTCACATATCCCTTCACTTGCTATTACTCTTTTGCATCCACAGCAATAATAAAGTCTTTCCATTACATTACCTCCCCAAATTGTTTTTTCTGGTAACCCTAATTCAACATATGTTAATCACTTGTCTTTGCTAAAACTACTAATCTAAAATATAAGTTTTCGTTGAAAAATAAACTCAAGTTTAATTGTATTAGACCCCTACTTAATTCTTAGTTAACCGAATTTAGAATAAATAGTCATCAGACAAATTAACACCTGTTAACACTTACATATATTATATATTCTGCTACCATGAAAACCTTTCCTAATTTATTAAAAATATTTCAAATAAATTTTGGTGAGATAATACTTTGCTAACGCTGGTATTTCTCTTGCATATCCTATAAACTCATGACGTTTATAAGGTTCTACAAAAACCCCAGAGTAACTCCCTTCTATTCCTTGTTGCTTTGCCATTAAAGATGCTCTCTTCAAATGATATTTATTAGAGACAATTATAGCTGTCTTTAATCCTTTCTCCTTCATTATAACTTGAGAATTTATTAAATTAGCCATAGTTGAAGCTGATTTATCTTCCATAAGTATTTTAGAAGTCTCTACTCCCTTTGAAGATAAGTACCTCTTCATAGCCTCTGCTTCTGTTATATTTTCTCCTGGTCCCTGTCCTCCTGACACTATAATATACTTTCCATAACCTTCATTATACAGCTTTAGTGCATGTTCTGTTCTCCATACTAAAAAAGGACTAGGTGTTGAACCATAAACCTGACATCCCAGCACTATTATACAATCAGATTTTTCAGGCTTTGCTGATTCCCCAAAATAAATTATCTGAAAAAAAGTAATTATTAAATATATAAAAATTATCAAGGTTATACCAAAGATAACTTTCATGATTCTTACCATAGCTCCCTCCTTACATTGCTTTCGATTAAACTTTACTATACAATATTAATTCATTTTATGCTATTATGCAATATTTGTAAACCCTGGTTACATATTGTTAACTTATTACAAATTAAAAGGTGGTTACTCAACAATATGTAACCACCTTAAAGGATGTTATAACGTTAAAATAGAATATTATGTATTAGCATTACTAAATATCTAGTAATGCATTTGAAATTTCCTCAAATCTTTCATTGGTTATACCAAGTTTTTTCTTAAATCTTTGATCTTCCATTCTTGCAATAATTATCTTATCAGGAGATATTTCCTTAATAATATTTTTCAACTTCTGAATCGATTCTTCATCATCGTTATACCCCTTAACTATAGTAATTTCAAATATAAATTTCCCTTTGTATTGTTTATTAAAGGAAACCATGTTTGAAATGTATTCTTCTATTGTATAACCATCAACTGGTCTTTGGATTCTTTGGAAATCTTCTTCCGTTATTGTTTTTATCTCTCCAATAACTTCATCACATCTATTGGCTATTTCTATATATTCATCTCTACCTAGTAAATATCCATTAGAAAGCAGTCTTACGGGTAACCTTTTGTCTTTAATAAGGTCAATAATATCCCCAATTTTATCGTTAACAAATGCTTCTCCTTTTGAGTTAATAAATATTAATTCTGCTTTAGTATCTTCTATCATGCTTTCCAGTTCTTTTAATGAACTATCCATTTCATCGAATGACTTTTGGGTATCTACCTTATTTTGCGACCTTCCAATAGGACAAAATATACAGTCAAAGTTACAATGCTTTTCAGGAAGTATGTTTACCTCCAGTACTCTTTTTCCCTCTTCAATATAAATATCTTTATAACTGAAACCACCCATCGCCTTATCCTCCTAAAATTATTCTATTGTTATTTCTTTATTGTTAATATCAAGAATTGAAATCTTACATGTTCCGCCTAAATTATCCTGTACTGTTTTTGCTAAATCTTTTAAAGCATTCTCAAACTCTTCTATTCTTTTTTCATCAACTAATTCAATGCACAAAAAAGCATTCTTTGTATTTTCAGTGAGCATCGTTCTTACTGATTCACGCCAATTCCAGCACCTGCAGATTACTCCCTCATTATCTTTATATATTATCTCACCTTCATATGGTGGTTCACTTTTATCCGTTCCTAATGTAACAAAATTTTCATTTCCAACTGCCTTAGTCAATCTTATATCGCCATCAAATGTATCAATATCCTCACCACCGCATGGCATTGCATATCTTAATGAAATACAGTTATAAATATCAACTAATGGATTAATAGTCCCTAAGTGGTTTCCATTATTCACTCGCTTTAGCAATGCCTCAATAGATGACCTCGCACCCTTCTTTGTTTTAAACTTTCGAAATGCTTCTCTCCATACTTTTATTACTTCGTTACTGCTAAATTCTTCATTCTGCAAATATTTTAAGACTTCCTTTTCTGCCTCTAAAAGCGTTTCTTTATATTTTTCTTCATCTTTTATAGAGTTATCTATGTCATTACAAATAATAACCCCAATCCTTGCATTAGGGAATAAGCTCCAAAAATTATCCTCAATCACGAAATTTTTCATTAAAATACCTCCTTCATATCAAAACGAGATAGCTACATATTTTATCCTTAGCACTTCTCTTTCGGTAATATTATACTTATTTTTTATTATTTCTAAACTATATATGATTATTGGTTTATTGATACTAATTTTAGGCCAATGATTCCAAGAACTATAAATACAATACAAATCATACGCATTACATTAATGGGTTCTTCAAATAAAATAATACCTAGGACTACAGTACCGATAGTCCCTATACCTGTCCAAATTGCATATACATTTCCTAGTGGTAAGCTTTTTAAAGACAATGATAAAAAATAGAAACTTGCAATCATTCCTATAACTGTTAATATGCTAGGTAATATTTTTGTAAATCCTTGTGAATACTTCAGCCCCATTGCCCAGCCTACTTCGAAAAAACCTGCTATAACTAAATAAATCCATTGCATAAACTTTACCTCCCTAAATTAGTAGTTAAGATTAGTATAGTAATACCTCATGGCTTATTTAAAAGAAGATAAAAATAAAAAAAGCCTAAGGAAATATTATAAAAATATCTCCCAGGCTTTTATCCTTCCGTGTACACAGTTACCTGTGCGTCTTCTCTCGGACCAGCCAGTTATAAACTGCGGAACCCTAGAAAACTAAACTATATAAACTTTTTGGTAATTTACAAGTTGCAACTTATAAGTCCAGTCTAGCATAGTAGTAGATTTTAGTCAATTTAATATTTTTTCTTCGCAAAATTTTGCTGGTGTGAAGCATTTATTAGTAATAGAAAGTTCTACATTATAAATTATATCCTATGCTTTATTAGTATAACATTGAGATTAGAATCCTAAAACTATTACCAAATCATCAGGCTTGCCAGGTTATAAATTAGGTAAATATCTATTATTAAGTTTTATCTAAGTAAGAATGTACTCTAAATTTATACTAGAGTCCTTGCGGGCAATTATTTGTTATATTTTACGATATCAGTCTAATCTAGGAAAAAATACTCTTCAAAGACTCCGTCATAAGGCATTAACATGCCTTGTACTAATGGAGAACTTACATCACATAATTTAAAGAGTTAAATTAAAAACTAAAATTTACAACTGTTATAAGATTAGGTTTATGATGTGGAATCAGCTTCGAACGAGAGACTACAGAATCTTATACAGAAGCACTTAAAAGCTCTCAATTATTTTTACAGTTTTCTAAAAGAAAACATTAAAAATAATTGGAGCTTTTAAAGGTGCTTTTGTATTAGATTCTGTTCTCGAAGTAAGGGCTAATGAAACACCGTAAACCTAATCTTATAACATGACGTAACTTACGATTTAGTCGCCCTTTTTTGCTGTTATGCACCTGGTAAAATTGTGAATCTTAATATAAATAACGCTGCTAATATATATACTATTGGATGAACTTCTTTAGCTCTTCCTGTTACTATTTTTACTATTGGATAGAATATTATTCCTGCTGCTATTCCATTTGCTATGCTATAGCTGAATGGCATAATAGCTATTGTAAAGAATGCAGGTAATGCTTCTGTAAAATCATCAAAATTTATTTTTGTAACTGCTCCTATCATAAGAACTCCAACAATTACAAGTGCTGGTGCTGTGGCTTCTGCTGGTACTATTCCAACTAGTCCACCAAAGAACATTGCTAGTATGAATAAAACTCCAGTTGTAAAAGCCGTAAGACCAGTTCTTCCACCTTCAGATATACCTGATGTAGATTCTACATAAGTTACTACAGTACTAGTTCCAAGCATTGAGCCAAATGTAGTTGCCAAAGCATCTGATAAAAGAGCCTTGTTCATATTTTTAACTCTTCCGTCTTTATCAAGCATTTTAGCTTTTTGGGCTGTTCCAACTAACGTGCCAATAGTGTCAAATAAATCTACTAAACTAAATGTTATAACAACCATTACTAAGCTTGTGAAAGCTCCTACCATACTGGCTTTTCCAAGTCCTAAAAGCCCTTTAAAATCAAAAGCGAAGAAAGTTGGGGCAAGTGATGGTGGAGAACTTATAATTTTTATTCCTTCAAGATGAGTGATTCCGAAAGGAATTCCAATAACAGTTGTAATTATTATTCCTAGAAGTATAGAACCCTTAACGCCTCTTGACATCAAAATTCCAGTAACAGTTATACCTATAAGAGTCACTAATGCATGTGGACTTGTAAAGCTTCCAAAACCAACTAAAGTTGCAGGATTTGCTACAATTACGCCACCACTTTTAAGCCCTATAAGAGCTATAAAAAGTCCTATACCACCTGATATTGCTAATTTTAGATTATGTGGAAGTGCATCCACGATTTTTTCTCTAATTGAAGTTAGTGTAATTATTATAAAAAGCACTCCTGATATAAATACTGCTGCTAATGCTTGTTGCCAAGTATACCCTAAAGTTAAACATACGCTGTAAGTAAAGAATGCATTAAGCCCCATTCCTGGTGCTTGCGCAAAAGGTAAATTAGCATAAAGTGCCATTACAAATGTACCAATCGCTGCCGCAATACAAGTGGCACCAAATACTGAAGCCACAACAGGATCATTTATTGCTGATAACCCAGCTTTAACCGCTGCATCACCTACAAGTCCTTGTGAATTCATACCTGCTTGCATTAAAATACTTGGGTTTACAAATATTATGTATGCCATTGTAATAAATGTCGTAATTCCAGCGATTATCTCTGTCTTTACAGTTGTTTTATTTTCTGATAGTTTAAAAAATGAATCTAAAAATGATTTCTTTTTATCTACCGGTTTATCTTTTTCCATATACATATTTGGTTCCTCCTTAAAAATAAAAAATTTCCGCTTCGGATTATGAGTAAACCCGAAGCAGAAACCTAAATACAAAGGAACTACTTTTACGGATTCACCCATAGTCAGAGATTTAAGGTACTCTGGTAGAAACTCTTGAACCATATTTTCAAGATTATACGGATGATTCTTTAATTTTTCAACTTTTTATTCATATTATATTTATATATTAACATCATTTCACTATACAGTCAACATGATTTTATATAAATTTATCACAATGTTCTATCCGTATATACTCTTTATAATCATATCTACCCTCATCGTTCGTACCATTGCGAATATTGATTGTAATCATATATTTCATACAATGGCTATGCTAAAATCCTCTCTATCTCTTCCAAATTCAGTCCATACAATTTAAATATTTCATTATCAAGTTGACTTCTAAGACTATTCAACTTTTCACTATCTTTAGTATGAACTAATTCTTTATTTTTTAGTTCTTCACTCTCTAAAAAAATCTCATTTACTAAATTCTCTATTACATTTTGTTTTTTCTTACTGCAACACTTAATAGGAATCCTATTAAGACTATACTTTTTTAATTGAGGAGTTGAATTAATATTTGTAACTAGAAAATTTAAATAATACCATTTTATTAGTGTTGAGTTTAGTATTCCCAATACATATTTACAAGAAAAATCATTATCTAAATGTATTATTCCATAAAGCGATTGTTCAATTATGTATCCTTCAGTATCTAAAGCAGCAATTATTTTATTTCCAGTTTTTCTTACAACTATTTTTAGAGGATATGCTAATTTAGTTATATCTTTTGTACCTCCCTTTAAATTTTCAGGAGTGAATTCATAATAATAATTATTTAAAATAGTAAATCTTTTTATATTCTCCCCTTTTAATACTTTAACTTGAGAGCTACTTATAACTTCATTTGTTATTTTTTTAGTATCGCCAATAAATCCTGTGAAGGTAGTACTTATATCACCAAGAAACTTACTTTTACTTTCAATTTTATTTTTAATAGTTCCATAATCACTTTTCTCCTCATAGACAAATTCATAATTTGGGTTTTTTAAGTATTCGCTTTGGGAAATTAAATATTTTCTTCTATTAAATACATTTATGTTTATTTTACTGCCTTCCTTATAACTTTTTTCTATTATAAAGATCATTGAATCCGTATTTATATGTGGAAAATCTATCTCAAATGCCAAGCCTAGTATATTGTAATTACTTAGTATCTCTTTCCTCAAAGACTTATACTGAAGGTTTTTAGCAAATCTATCTGGTACAATAAACCCTACTATGCCATTACTTTTCAATGATGTTAAAGCTCTTCCAATAAAATATTCATATAAGTTAGGAAGATATTTATTCCCCTTATATCTATTTATATAGTAACTCATCAGTTTATCTTCAATACTTCTCTTGTATTTTCTATTTAGTGAAACCCAAGGAGGATTACCAACCACATAATCATATTTTTGCTTCCAAAAACTGCATATATTATTTAATATCTTTAATTCACTTCCATTTAACTTTTTTTCTAGTTCAACTCCATCTAAATCTCTATATTTACATGCGAAGCTTTCTTCATCAATTTTCACAATACTATCTAAGCTATAATCTTCTTCCCATTTTATTAAACTGTCACAGCAAACTATATTTGAACTTAGATCTATGCAATAATCTGTCTTAAGTTTAAGATTTAATTTAGTAATTTCTACTGCTTCACTATCAATATCTGCGCCATAGATGCAGTTCTTTAAAACATGATAATTTAAATTCTCTTTTTTCCAATATTCCTTGCCTTTTAGCTTTATTAAATCTCCATCTAATTCAATGTTATATTCTTCCTCTATATATTTGTCTCTTATATAATCAATATTTACTTTAAACTTATTAATTAAGAAATTATAAGCTTTTATTAAAAAGTACCCTGCCCCACAGGAAGGATCTAGAACTTTAACAAAAGGATTTTCTACTATATCTAAATTACTTAAAGAATTTTCTATTATATAATCTATAATAAAATCAGGAGTATAAAAGCTTCCATAAGTCTTACGTTTTGTTCTATCCATGTTGCTCTCATACTCTCTTCCAAGCACTGCTGAAACTTCTTCTATCTCTTCCATAACTATTACCTCTCTAGAAAATTATTTCTAATATTGGGTTTTATTTTAACTAAATCCTTTATTTCATAAATTTCACTTTAGTCTGCACAATTTCAGAATTAGTACCTATTCTTATAGGTGGCCCCCAAGTTCCATATCCTGAAGACACAATGACATTAAAATTATCTTCCTTTAAGTACCCCCAGTCTAGCTGAAACACCCTTTTTGTAATTAGCCCTGCCGGAAAAAATTGTCCTTTATGTGTATGACCAGAAAACTGTAAATCTACTCCTGCTTGTTTTGTGTAATTTAACTTTACTGGTTGATGATCCAATACAAATATAGGCACTGATTTATCATTATCTTTAATTATTTCTGATACATCCTTTCTCTTCTTCTTTATTATTCTCTCTGAGGAGGCATCCTCTCTACCTACTACATAGAAAGAATTACCTACCTTAGTTATCTCGTCTCTTAATAGATTTATATTTGCGGCTTTATAGGCTGCTTCAACCTTATTAACATCACCACCGAAATAATCATGATTTCCAAGTACTCCGTAAACTCCGTACTTTGACTTTATGTTTCTAAATGATTCTCCCATATTCTCATTTATAAAAGGCTCAATATCACTATCTATTATATCTCCTGACAAAAACACTATATCTGGATTAAGTTCATTAATTTCTTTTACCATCTTATTTAGTCTTTCTTTTCCGATCAGACTCCCTAAATGAATGTCTGAAACCATAACTACATTTAATTCCTTTACATTACCTGCTCTCTTATCTATATTTATCTCATAATTGATAACCTTTGCATGACTGGCATTGTAACTGCCATAAGCAAGAAGAATAAGTATTATAAATATTACTACCATATCAAAAAATAAAACGGTATTCATTCCACCTCTATAATATGATTTCAGTTTAAATACCTTAAATACAAGATTAGCTATCCCAAAAAGCATGAACGAAATTAGAAAATAGGTTAGAGATGCAAGCCAATAACCGCCCAATAAATTGAAGGTCTTCTCTAAGAAAGCAGGTACATAATTCTTTGCAACTCTTCCTATAAACATCGATAATACTATTATTGCAAATAGTCCCCAATATAGATATGCACTTATTGATGGCATAAAGTGCCTAAAAACGTTTAATCCTCTTATTCCTACGTATATATTTGCTGCTGCAAAAATTGACAAAAAGAGAATTCCTATTAAATAAATCATATCACATCACCCTTAACACATAGTTTCATTTTTACTACTGAATTACTTAGTTATTATATTTTAGCACATATACTGAAAAAGTATAAAATTTTTTTAAAAAGGATATTCTATTAAATGAAGCTTAGATAGAATTATTTCACGGAACTTTTATCTATAACTTATGACTGGGAAGGAGATTTAATTATGCATAGAGAAAGTAAGAAAGAAACAAAACATTCCAGTAATAAACCTAAAAAACCAGAAGTTATTTACGAAGAAGAAATGATGAAACAGCCCCCACAAAGCGCTTTAGATGTTGATAGAGTTAGTAATAGAGGTCATTAATTCATATGAAAAGAGGTACCCGTTTTATGGTACCTCTTCTTTATTAATCTATTTACTTAGAATATTCTACTGACATTTTAGAACTGCCCGTAGTTATATTTTTAGTGGTTAATTTTTTAATTTCAATCAATAAAAATATACCAGTTAAAATTGATGATAAAAAGTCAGAAATTGGTGCTGCCATCCATACTCCATCCAGTTTAAACATATTAGGTAAAATTAAAAGCATAGGTATCAAAACAATTACCTGCCTTAATAATGCTAAGAACATTGAAACCTTAGCTTTACCAATCGCCTGAAAGAAGTTTGAACTAACAATTTGGAATCCTATTACAGGAAACATTATCATAAATATTTTCATTCCGTGTACAGTTATAGCTGTCAAATTCGCATCTGATTTATTAAACATATTTACTAAAAGATTAGGGAACATATGGACAGATATTGTACCTATTGTTGATATTGCTGTAGCTGATAAAGCTGCTAGTATTAAAGCCTTTTTCACACGCTCATGCAATTTAGCACCATAGTTAAATCCTATGATAGGCTGTGATCCTTGATTTATTCCGAATATCGGCATTAAGAATATTGTAGCTATACTATTTATTATTCCAAAAGCACCTATAGCAAGGTCTCCACCATAAGCAGCAAGGCTATTATTTAAAATAATATTAACTGCACTTGCCGCAATTTGCATGGCAAAAGGTGACATTCCTATTGCAAATATGCTTAATACTATTTCTTTCTCAAGCTTAAAATTTTCTACTTTAAGCTTCAATAAACTATTTTTACCTCTAAAATACGAAACTACCCATACAGTATTTATAGCTTGTGAAATGACTGTCGCTGTAGCCGCTCCTCTGATACCAAAATGGAAAACATAAATAAAAATATAATCTAAAACAATATTTACTATACAACCGATGAGCATAGTCATCATAGCTTTTTTAGGATTTCCCTCTGAACGAATAATATTATTCAACCCAAAACCAACATTTTGCAGCACAGCTCCTGCTAATATTATCGTAATAAACTCCTTAGCATAAACTAAGGTGTTGTCACTAGCTCCAAATAATCTTAACATAGGATTTAAAAATACTAATCCTAAAACTGAAACAAGCAAGGAAACTATAATAAGTAAAATAAATGCATTACCAAGTATTTTTTCAGCCTCCTCTTGCTTATGTTGTCCTAACTTTATAGATATACGTGCTGCTGCTCCTATACCTACAAGCATTCCAAAGCCCATAATTATAATGCCTATAGGGAAAGTAAGACTCACCCCCGAAATAGCCATCGCCCCTACAACTCTTCCTATAAACACTCTATCTATTACTATATATAGAGAGTTAACCAACATTCCAACAATAGCTGGAATAGAGAATTCAACTAGTAATTTCCCAATACTTTGTTCTGCTAATTTTTGTGAACGATTCATAAAACTCCTCCTCGAATCTATAAAATAAACATTTTTCACTTTGGATAATTTCTAATTCATATTCAAGCATCTCACCAATTTACTTAGCCACCTAAATAATCACTCGCATTATTTTATACTAGTAGATTCAAATTGTCAACCTAATCAAAATTCTAAACTTGTAACAATAATTAAATAAATTTGTAATAAATCTTTCATATTTTTGTCATCAAATTGTCACAAAATAAACTTATTATAAAAGCAGTAGCTTTAAACAAATCAAATTCAGGAGGAATATTTATGGATAATTTTAATAATGACAATTTTGACAAAGTAAATATAAATAGTAACAATCAAGAAACAACGGAAATACTTTATACAAATCCAGTTATAACTACAGATTATGTTAATGTTAAAAATTCAGTTCCAGGCAAAAAAGGTGGAAGAAAAAGACTTTTATCTTACGTAGTTGTAGGACTACTTTGCAGCGTAGTTGGGGGAGCAGCTTCAACAGCAGCTTCATTATATTTACTACCTAAGTCTGATCTCTTTAAAAGTACACCTCTATATCAAAGTATGTCAGAAAATAGAAGTGAATCAACATATTTCAAGGCTTCACCAATGTCAACAGTGTCTGGTTCCCTTTCCGTCTCCGAAATAGCTAAAAAAGTAGGTCCAGCAGTTGTCGGCGTATCTGTTACAAGCCAAAATAGTTCCAACTATTTTGGGGGATCTCAAAATCAAGAAGGTATGGGTTCTGGAATAATAATTAGCGATGAAGGTTATATACTTACAAACTATCATGTTATAGAAGGTGCAAATAAAATAAGTATTATCTTAAACAATAAAAAAGAGATTCAAGCTAAGGTTATAAACTATGATGCTGATTTAGATTTAGCTGTAGTTAAGGTAACTGAAAATGTTAAGATGCCTGCAGTGGCTGAACTCGGTAGTTCTAAAGATATGCAAGTCGGAGATCCTGTAGTAGCCATAGGAAATCCTTTAGGTAAGGAACTCTTAGGTTCTGTAACTACTGGTGTAGTAAGTGCTACAAATAGAGAAATTAAAGTAGGTAATGTAACTCAGACACTACTTCAAACTGATGCTGCCATAAACCCTGGAAATAGTGGTGGAGCTTTAGTTAACTCTGCTGGTCAAGTAATTGGTATAAATAGCGCGAAAATGGGTGGAGATGGCGTTGAAGGGCTCGGATTTGCAATACCTATGGATATTGTAAAACCCAAAATTGATAGTCTTCTAAAACCAATTCTAAAAATTGGAATTGCAGGAAGAGACATAACCTCAGATATGGCGAAACGTTACAACATACCAGTAGGAGTTTATGTTGCTCAGGTAGAAGAATTTAGTGCTGCTGAGAAATCTGGCCATCAAACTGGTGATATAATACAAAAGTTTGATGGCAAACCAGTTGAATCCGTTAACGATATAAATAAAATAAAAGCTAATCATAAATCTGGTGATGAAATAAAGGTTGATATATTTAGAGATGGAAAAAGCAAAACACTAACTCTAAAGTTGTCAGATTAATGAGTCTTTAAAGCGTAATTACTAATAGTAATAGTAAAATTCAATTGACCGTCTCTCCCCTATAATTATTATAAAAATAGAGAAAAAAGCCTCAAATTTCAAAAGGGCTTTTTTCTCTATTTTCACATACTTAAAACCAATATCTATGTTGTTTTAAAATATCTATGAAGGCAATCCATATTCATCTCTACTATATTTAACTAATTCTTTTCCTTGTTTTTTTAGCTCCTTATTTCTTAAGTACCTATTGTAACTATCAGAATAAGTATTTAAAACATCTCTTATTATCCCACTATCTCTCTTACTAAATTTATATTCTCTAAGTATCTTCATAAGATCATAGAAATTTTCAATTTTGTTGCTTAGACCTCCCTCAAAGTCCCTGATTGACAAAACATTTTCGCTTCTCTTAAGTAGCTTTACAATCTCATCTTTTAAAATTAAACAGATTTCGTTAATTAGTGATAGGTAGTATTTACTCTGTGGTTCTATCTTATCTCCAGATATTTGATAAGGTTTACTACTCTCATTGAAAATAGGCTTTTCATCTCCACTTTGAATTAAGCCTCTTTCCTCTTCCGTCAATCTGTAAACTTCAAATAAAATGTGGTTACTTTTCTCTATGCAAATACGCAACTCTTCTTCTAACTTTTCTTGTTCATTTTTAACTTTTTTATACTCTTCTAAAATCTTCGTATAATTATTATGTTTAATTACCTTACCAAACTCAATATTCTTTATTTGATTTTTTAAATATATTACTTTTTTAATAAGTTTTGCGTATTGTTCACTATTTAAGATGTCATTATTTATAGGTATTTTTTCTACATCGTAGTGCTGTATATATGGATATGCATATGGGTTAGTTATTAGAGAATTTTTAAAATAAAAGTTTGATATAACCGATTGTATCTGTCCTAATAAACTATATACCTGACTTTCACTAAACGGTATAATCATATACACTGATTGTTCCGCTAAAAAACCTTTTTCATCTATACTAGCGACAATATTATTACCAGTTTTTCTTAATAGGATTTTAGGAAACATGTTGTGTTTTTGAAGATTTTTAGTCCCACCAAATATCTCTAAACCATCAAGAAAGCAAACTCTATCTTCATTTCCAATTATATATTCATCTAAATCTCTTCCTACAACTATCCCGTTTTTAAATTCATTAGTATTAGCTAATTTAAAATTACTATTTTTATCTTTTATCATCATTCCTACATGAATATTACAAAAGTTTTTCAACTCCAAGGAATTGCTTTTTATTTTTTGAACTATACTTTTATAATCATTTTTTGTAAGAATATTTAAAACGGATTTTTCATCTCTTGCTATATCCTTTTGCAATATCTCACTATGACAAAAGTTATTCTCATTAATATAATCCAATTTTAAATCTATTCTATGATCTTCTTTACATTTATTATTTTCTACAATATATACCGCTGTCCCTACAATTGCTTCTTCAAATATTTTACTTGAAAATTGAGTAACACTTAGTATCGTAGTATTTTTAAATAAGTTAACCCTAGATTTAACATAGCTACTAGTAAGAAAATATCTATCCGGAATTATGAATCCATGCATTCCTCCAGGTTTCAGCTTTTCTAAACTTCTCTCCATAAGCATATAAAATGTATTTTTTTTATACCCTAAGGTTTTATAGTTGTCTAATATATACTGCCAGTAATATTCCTCCATACCTGACTTAAGTAACATAACATAGGGTGGATTTCCTATTATATAATCAAATTTATTGCTCCAAAATCTACTTAAGTTAAATATTCTACTGCAGATATTTTCTTCGTTTGAGTTAAGATTTGGATTGTAATGATGATATTTTTTCAACATGTTATTTAAAACTATAGATTTATCACAAAAGTCAGCCTCTTCCCACCTTATAAGACTATCACACTGTACTATGTTTTTACTTAAATCTATTTTTTTACTATGTTTTCCTAGAAGGCTTTTCTTAGTGATATTTACTGCCATAGGATCTAGGTCAGCACCATATAAACAATTTGTTAAAATATGATATTGTAGGTTTTCTTCGACCCAATAATCTATTCCTTTTATTTCCTTGGAATTATAATTCCTGTTTTCATTATTTACAATATATTCTTCATTAACATCTTCAATATAATAAACTTCATCTGCATATTCTTTTCTAAGTATATGTAAATTATTTTTAAACTTATCCTTTAGTAGATTATAAGCCTTAGTTAAAAAATATCCAGCCCCACAGGCTGGATCAAGTACCTTTACAAATGGATTCTTCAATACATCTGCTTTAGAAACTGTGTTTTTTAATATGTAATCTACTATAAAGTCCGGAGTGTAAAACATTCCAATAGACTTTCTAATTTCTTTATCTGTTATTTTTTCATACTCCGCCCCTAGAATATCTTCATCTTTAATTAAGTTTTCTTCAGCCATAAAATCTGTCCTCCAAAAGCTATAATTACTAATTCCGATTAACTGCTTTATTTTTATAAGCATATATATAAAATGCTAGACATAACAGTACCCCAGATAAACTAATTAGTTGAGCAACTCTTATACTTCCTAACATTAAACTATCAGTTCTTAGTCCTTCTATGAAAAATCTACCTATAGAGTATAAACCAATGTATGCAAATATAACAGTTCCCTTTTTCGCTGTCCTTCTTAGTAAATAAACAAGTATTAAGCAAACGCAAAGATTCCATATTGACTCATATAGGAAAGTGGGGTGATAAAACTCTCCATTTATAAACATTCCTTTTTGTATGAACAACGGAAATTTTTGCATAAACTCATATGATACGGGGCCTCCGTGTGCCTCACCATTGAAAAAGTTTCCCCATCTTCCTATCGCCTGACCTAATATTAAAGAAGGAGCTGCTATATCAGCCATATATAAAAAGTCAAGTTTCTTACGCCTTGTATAAATATAAGCTGCTGCTAACCCAAATAAAACTCCCCCGTGAATTGCAAGTCCTCCTTGTCTTATATTAAACATATCAATAAGGTTATCTCTATAATCATTAAATTGAAATATAACATAGTATGCTCTTGCCCCTAGAATGGAAAAAGGAAAAGCTATTAAAAATGTATCTAAAAGTTTATCAAAATCAAAATTCTTAACTTTAGAATTATAACTAGCTAATAAAAGTGCTGCAATAACTCCTAGCGCAATAATTATTCCATACCATCTAATATCAAATCCACCTATTGAAAAAGCTATTGGATTCATTTAATTCACATCCTTCCTTTATTTTCATATAATAACCATTATACCATTAAGTAATATTATTTAAAATAAAAAAGACTTTCAGTTTTAACTAGTTAACTGAAAGTCTTTTTATTTAGAATATATTATGCTGCCTCTAGTAACTCTTCATCTTTGCTAGTGCTTTTTTTAGCAGATTTAAACATTAAAACTGAAGTATAAAGTATTACTAGTACAACTATCCACTTTAGGGTACCAAGAGGTAATGATTTAACAAGATAAGCTGCAATTAACACACCTACAGACCCTAATATAGTTATAGCTATTGATCCTTTAGATGAATACGCTCCACTCTTAATAAATTTATAAGAAGAGAAAGGTAGTAATACTGCACAGGATCCCATCATTATAGGAAATGCTGCTGTAGGTCCCATTCCTAAAGCAAATATAAGTGCCATACATGGCGCATATAAACCTATACCTACTGTCATTATTGCTCCAAAAACAAAATTTCCTATTATTCCAACTATGAGTTTAGTTCCTGTAAGCCCTAAAGCCTCTCCCCCTACAGGGAAAAGTTTTAATTGTCCTGCAACCATAATTGCTGCTACAGCAAGAAGGGCCATCCCCATAACAAGCTGAATTGTTTTTTCTTTAAATTTTGAAACAACTTCTGCTCCGACTAAAGCTCCAACAACCGCAGCTGCAAGCATGCTGAAAAGTGTAACAGGGTCAACTTCAATTACAGTCATAAATATTAGTGCTTCAATTATTGTTGGAATTGTACATCCAACATTTAAGGTTCCAGGAATCTTCCTATCTTCTACAACATTAAAAGTTTTAAAAAGTGAAGTTTCAATTGCGAAGCTTCCTATTCCTAACGTATCAAAAAAATTAGCTATCATTCCTATAATACCTAGCTTAGCAAAGCTATCTTTCTCAAGGGTGTTATTACTCTTTCTTTTCATATAATCTTTAACAAGTAAGAATAAGAACCAAGCACCACTTAGAACCATAAATCCTAATACAACTTTTAGCATAATATTACTCCATTCTCCATAATATATTATATTTCATGTTATCCTTTACAACGCTATATCATTTTATAACATAGATTGGACTTTTTCAATGTAAATTAAAATATTATCAAACTTTATCACCGATTTACTACAATAAACTAGTGACAAAGTTTGATAGTATTCTTTATTATTAGATAAAAACAAAACCATCAGGCGTTTACCTGATGGTTTTGATGGTATATATGCGACTAAGTCTATAAGCCGAGTTCTGTATTTGACAATCATCTATCTAGGCCTAACGTTACCATTAGGCTCAAGCGATACACCCGGAAGCGGGACGGGCAGCCCCATAATGCTTCCCTATTCGATCTTGCTCCAAGTGGGGTTTACATAGCCGCAAAGTCGCCAATGCGCTGGTGAGCTCTTACCTCGCCTTTCCACCCTTACCGAAACCAGTTTCGGCGGTATATCTCTGTTGCACTTTCCTTCAGGTCACCCTGACTGGGTATTACCCAGCACCCTGCCCTACGGAGCTCGGACTTTCCTCTCCTGTGTCTCCACAGCAGCGATTGTCTGGCTTACTCGCAGATACTATAATATCACAGTGCATGTAAAAATGCAAATAAAATATTTTCCAAAAATAGTTTTATTTGAACTTGTAAGGATTTCTACTAACTCCCGATACTAATACAGAATTGTTAAATCCCTTAGATTTGAGAGTATCTTCTAACCATTTGCCCACTAGTTTCATTGCAGGCCATTCAGTATCAAAATGACCTGCGTCGATAACTGCGATACCTTCTTCATTAAAATCACTTACATAGTGGTATGTAGTATCTCCAGTTATTATACAGTCCGCTCCTAACCGTCTAGCTTCGTTAAAGTAATCCTGACCGCTACCATTAATAACAGCAACTTTTTTTACTTTCATAGAATCGTTGCCGGAATACCTAAGAAAAGGTATGTTTAACTTTTCCTTAACCTTTTCACACATTTCTCCTAAGGTTACAGCCTCATCCAATTCAGCAATTCTCCCTATTCCAGTAGAACTGTCATTGTCTCTTCTCTTTTCTGAAAGTTCTATGGTTGAATACTTATTAAACCCTATAAGTTCCATAATAATTTCATTTATTCCGCCTTTTACAGAATCAAGATTAGTATGACTAGAATAAACATTAATGCTATTTTTAATAAGGTCTATAATTTTCTTTCCAAGAAGAGTATCTGTGGTTATATTACTAGGCTTTCTAAATAGCAATGGATGATGAGTTAAAATAAGATTACACTTCTTTTGTTTTGCTTCCTCTATTACATCTAACGTACAGTCTAATGCAATTAGTATTGAAGTTATCTCACACTTTTTATCTCCCACCATAAGTCCAACGTTATCATAACTCTCTTTAAATCTTGCTGGAGCATGTTGTTCCATAATTTTATCAATATCTTTTACCATTAAAGGCATTGCTTTAATTCCTCCAACCTCTTAATTTTATCTTTAAGTTCATTCTTTCTTCTCTCAGCTGACTCAGTATTATCTCTTATATTATTATGTATTTCCGAATAACGTCTGATCTTATATTCTATAAATTCTTTTATAAGAGGATGCTTTTCGTCTAATAGCTTCTTTCCTATTTCATAATATATGCCATCAACCTCTTTAACTTCGCTTCCATACCTTACTTTTAATATTTCATAGAACCTACTATCATCAATACATAATTCCTCATCTACTATTGTGTATCCATTCTTATAAATATATTCTCTTAAAACCTCTGGATTTTGAACTGGTTGAAGTATAACAAACTCTGCTTCTTTAAATATATTCAACCTTTCCTCTATAATATCTCTTATAAGATTACCACCCATACCGGCAATAACTATACCCTGCACTTCCCCTTGGTTTACAGTAGTAAGCCCTCCCCCTAACCTACAATCTATCTTATCTTCTAAATCTTCAATTCTAATATTAAATCTTGCTTTTTCAACTGGCCCTTTATTAATATCCGAAGCAATCGCTCTATTACAAACATTGTTTTTAATTAAATATATAGGAATATACCCATGGTCCGTTCCTATATCCGCTACACATTCACACTTATCAACCATTTCAGCAATAGTCTTAAGTCTTAAACTAAGTTCCATATCTCATTCTCCATTCTATTCACTATCTAAATGTTAGTAAAATCCTAAATTGAATAAACAAAAAAGTTATGGATATAATTAATGCTACATACATAAACTTATAGGATGACTTTTTATCGTATTTTGCACAAAAATAGGCGGCATAATACATACAGAATATAATCCCCATATTTAGTAATCCATAAACCATTTGTTTAAATGCAAATTGCTTCCCAGTTCCAAACTGCATAGCAACGAAGTTAGAGTTAAAATTCAAAGGCATCATAGCTGGAAGTCTATCGTATAAGTATAATATTATTGGGTTCAATGTAATTATTAAGGAAATTATACCCACGCAAATAAGTGGAATAAAAAACTTTCTATCTTTATACAGATTAATATCCTTGTTTACTTTATACTCCCAATTTAAAGGATTTATACTTTTCTCATTTAACTCTTTTTCGAATGCTTCAAATTCTTCTGGCGACAAGCCATAATTAATATCATCTGTCTTTATATAAATAATATTCTCTGTAGAAGTTACAAACATATATGCGCTTCCTATCTTTTCAATAACAGCCCTTCCAATAGCAAAATGATTCTTACCATAACCGGATAACTTCACGCCCCTTATATGACCTTCAGCCTTCTTATATCCTTGTATACTGCTAAATGGTATTATTATATTCTTAACTCCAAAACTACTCTTAATATATATATTATTATTATCCATAGAATAGCTTAAAGAGGTAGCAATAATTACATAATAAAGCTGATATATATTAAAAACAACAATTACTATTTTTAAGATACTTGAAATTTCATAAGAATCTACCATAAATGATAGGACTACAAATAAAATATTATATAATACGCTTACACCTACTATAGAGTAGATTGCTTGCCCTTTTATTGACTTATACTTTTTCACATCATCACCTTCCTCTATACATTATAGCATAATTTACATCAATTATTAATCACAATGAAAATATGATGGAAAATTTTACATATAATAAAAGCACCATGTATAGGTGCTTTAGTCTAAGTAATCTTTTAATTTTTTACTTCTGCTTGGATGTCTAAGTTTTCTTAAAGCCTTCGCCTCGATTTGTCTTATTCTTTCTCTTGTAACATTAAACTCTTTACCTACTTCTTCAAGAGTTCTAGCTCTTCCATCATCTAATCCAAATCTTAGTCTAAGAACTTTCTCTTCTCTTGGAGTTAATGTGTCTAAAACATTTATAAGTTGTTCTTTCAACATAGTGAAAGCCGCAGCTTCTGCTGGAGCTGGTGCATCATCATCTGGAATAAAGTCTCCAAGATGACTATCCTCTTCTTCCCCTATTGGTGTTTCTAATGACACAGGTTCCTGAGCTATTTTCATTATTTCTCTTACCTTATCAACTGGCATTTCCATAATCTTAGCAACTTCTTCTGGCTGAGGTTCTCTTCCTAGTTCTTGTAGAAGCTGTCTTGAAACTCTTATTAACTTATTTATAGTTTCAACCATATGTACTGGTATTCTTATTGTCCTTGCCTGGTCTGCAATTGCTCTAGTAATTGCCTGCCTTATCCACCATGTAGCATAAGTACTAAACTTAAATCCTTTACGATAGTCAAATTTTTCTACCGCTTTGATAAGTCCAAGGTTACCTTCTTGAATTAAGTCAAGAAATAGCATTCCTCTTCCAACATATCTTTTTGCTATACTTACTACAAGTCTTAAATTAGCTTCTGCAAGCTTCTTTTTAGCTGCTTGGTCTCCCTCTTCAATTCTCAAAGCCAATTTAGTTTCTTCATCTGATGATAGTAGTGGCACTTTACCAATTTCTTTTAGATACATTCTTACAGGGTCATCTATAGCAATTCCTTCAGGAATACTTAAATCTAAATCTCTTTCATCAGTTTCTACTTCTTGCATATCTCCAATAACTTCAATTCCCATAGACTCAAGTACTTCATATATCTTTTCTATTTGCTCTGGACTTAAATCTATCTCATCTAATTCATCCATTATTTCTTTATAAGTCAAAGTGCTGCTTTTTTTACCTTTTTCAATTAGCTTTTTAACTATCTGCATTTTCGCACTTTTATCTTTCATTTTGTTACCTCCTTCAACCGCCATTACTGTATCCCACCAATCTTTTTTTGTATTTCTATAAGCTGCTGTGCTAACTTTGAAAATTCTTCAAGGTTTCCTTCGGATTCACACTTTTTTATTCTATTCATAATATCTTTTTTAGACTCCTCTAATTTATACTTTTTTATACCTTTTATATACCCATTTACTATAGATTTAAAATCATTATTATCATAAATCAAATCAGTATCTAAAATACTAACCCATTCTTTTGAGACATCTATATTATCACATCTTGATTCTATATGTTTTTTTCTCTCGTCTTCTTCACAATCCATATTTTGAACAATATAATCATATATTTTTTTATGACTTTCTAAAACTAACTCATCTCTATCTATATTATGTACAGCATATTTAAGTGCTTCTGTATGTTCTATCATAACCTTCAAAAGACCTCTCTCTGCCTTTAAATATGCAGGTTCTAAATATAATTTTTGTCCAAAACCCCTATCTATATTCACATTTTCATCTTTTTTTACATTTTTTTGAATTTTATTGTTTATTATATCATATAGTGCCTGATCTCTTATTCCAGTTTCCTCTGATAATTTCTTTATGTAAAGTTCTTTCTCAATAGGATCGAGGTCAACTATTATTTCTAAGGCACCTTCGGCATACTTCACTACTTCATTAGCATTTTTTAAGTCGATTCCTTCTCTAGTCATTTTAATTTTATAATCTATAAGTGGAATAGCATCATTAATAAGTTTAACAAAGGCTTCTTTTCCATTATTTCTTATAAATTCATCAGGGTCTTTTCCTTGTGGAACGCTTAAAACCCTTACATCTAATCCAACCTGCTTAAGTACGTCTAACCCTCTTAGCGTAGCCATTTGGCCAGCAGTATCAGCATCATAGGATATAATAACTTTGTCTGCATATCTTTTCATTAGCTTAGCTTGATTTATTGTAAGAGCAGTTCCAAGTGAAGCAACGGCATTAGTAATACCATGTTGATGAAGTGATATACAATCCATATAACCTTCTACAATAATGAACATTCTAGAGTTATTGCTTTTAATAGCAAAATTTAAGCCATAAAGATTTGTTCCTTTTTTAAATATAGAGGTTTCTGGTGAATTTAGATACTTGGGTTTTGAATCATCTAAAACCCTTCCTCCAAATCCAATGACCTTACCTCTATAGTCAAACACTGGAAATATAATTCTATTTCTAAACCTGTCATAGTAAGAATCTTTTTGGCTTTTAATTATTAAACCACCTGTAATCATATCTAATTCAGTATAGCCTTTTCTTTTTAAATGCTTTAGTATACTATCCCAGCTAGCTACTGAATATCCAAGCCCGAATCTTCTTATAGTTGTTTCTGTTATTCCTCTATTTAACAAGTATTTTTTTGCAGTAACATTCTGTTGTAAACAGTTAAAAAAGTATCTAGCCGCCTCAACATTTAATGTATATAATTTCTCAAAACTGTTATTGCCATCCCTACCTTTATTATCATCTAATTCTAAATCAATATTAGCTTTATCTGCTAAAACCTTTAAAGCCTCAGGAAAAGTCAAATTTCGGGTTTTCATAACAAAGGTTATAACGTTACCCGCTTCTCCACAGCCAAAACATTTATAGATTTGCTTATCTGCAGATACACTAAAAGATGGTGTTTTCTCATGATGGAATGGACATAATCCTGAGTAATTTCTACCTGCTCTTTTTAATTTTACACTTTCAGATATAATATCCACTATATCACTTTCTTCTTTTACCTTTTGAATGACATCTTCCGATATCAATAACTACTCCCACCTATCCTTATTTATATTTATTACACTTAATTTATTAAACTTAATATTATACTAGAACTTAATATATTCGACATAAATTACTATATTCCTTCTTTAAATCTGAATATATTTCTTTTTTATGATATTTTCTTAACCTAATATATATATTCTTTACAAACATAAAATATCCTTCAAAAATATTTTTTTTACTCATTTGTTTTAATTATGGATTCTAAAAGAATGCACATTGACTATTTTACCCATTTACTATGAAAAATTATTCCTAATAAATCACTATTTTAGGAACATATATACTATTAAATTGTAATAAGCAATAGTCATCACTCATTCCAGATATATAATCTGCAACACCTCTATATAGACCTTCCTCTTCTACAATGCCTAAATATAACTCTGGCATTTTTTTAGGATTTTTAACAAAGTAATTAAAAACTTGCTCTAATATAAATTTCGCTTTATCTCTTTCTATTTTAAGTACTGTGCCCATGTATATATTTTTAAACATAAAATCTCTTAATTCTGCAAGGGAGCTTCCTATTTGATCACTGAGTAAGACTTTAATAATTCCTTTACTTATATTGTCCAAAGTGTTATAAATACAATCCCTAACCAATGTATCCACTCTATCACTATGGTTTTTTCCTAGTATCTCCATCGACTTTATCGGTAGCTGATCCTCTTTTAGAAGGCCAGCCCTAATAGAATCATCTATATCATGGTTCACATATGCAATCTTATCGCTATATCTTACAACCTGGCCCTCTAGCGTAGAAGCCTTAGAGCAATCATTAGAAAAACCACTATGATGTAATATACCGTCTAAGACTTCCTTCGTAAGATTCAAACCTTTCCCTTGTTTTTCTATTTTAGTCAAAACTCTAATACTATTTTCATTATGCCTGAACCCCCCAGGTAGAAGTTTATCTAGAACTTCTTCTCCATTATGTGCGAAGGCTACATGCCCTATGTCGTGTCCCATAGCTATTGCCTCTATCAAATCTTCATTAAGTCCTATTCCTCTTCCTATGGTTTTTGCTATTTGAGCTACTTCCAGAGTATGTGTAAGCCTTGTTCTATAATGATCCCCCCAAGTTTTTATATAAACTTGCGTTTTATGTTTTAGTCTTCTAAATGACTTGCTGTGTATTACCCTATCTCTATCTACCATAAAAGCTGTTCTTACTTCATCTGCTTCTTCTTCAATTCGCCTTCCTCTTGAATTTGAAACAAATGTCGCTTGCTGTATTAATATTGACTTTTCTCTTTGTTCTATTTTTTCTCTAATAATCATATATATCACCTTTTAAAATTATTCTATAAAGATATTTAAAACTCCTTTTTTTATCTATAATGTATATTATAAAAACTTATTTAATATTATTATATGGAAATAGCTTTTTAGGGAGTGTTGATGTTGCCTTATCCCGCTAAGGAATATAATCTAGACCTATTATCTGAAGAAAATGTAAAAAAATACGTACTTCCAGAATATAGCCTTGAACAAGCAGAAATAAGCAGAGTTAAGTTCAAGGATACTGATAAACAAAGAGCCGTGTATAAAGTAGATTACTTAGGAGAAACTTATTGTTTAAAAAAGGTCTATTTTTCAAAGCAAGATCTTCTATTTGTTTATTCTGCTGTAGAGTGGTTATTTAGAAGTATGATAAATACTCCTAAGATCCTCCCTACAAACCAAAGAGGAAGATTTGTAGAATATAATAATATGCTATTTATATTAACTCCTTGGATAGATGGGAAAAAGTGTAGTTACGATAATAGAGAGCATGTTATTAATTCTATTACCAATTTAGCGCGTATGCATAATTCAGGAGAAAATTTTATACCTATATCAGGAAGTAGCATACGTAAAAGCTATGATAATTTATCTAATTCTATAAACAAGCACTTTGAGCAGCTTCTTTCTTGTTCAAATTTAGCTTTTAAACACGGTGACAAATTTTCAAAGACGTTTTTACAACACTTTGATACTAACTCACTATTGGCTCAAGTTTCTGCACAGGTGTGTTCTACCGTAAATATGAAAAATTTAAGCTCTTCTTTATGTCACTTAGATTATGTAAATAAAAATATAATTTTTGATGAGAGTGACAATCTATGGGTAATAGATTTTGATAAGTGCAGTATGGATTATTGTACCCACGACATATCTTATTTCTTAAGAAGACTTTTAAAAAGAGAAACTACTAATTGGGATTTACAACTTACTTTAGATTGTTTAAACGCATATGAAAAAATTCATCCTTTAAATTTAGATGAATATAAGTATATTCTTGCTTATCTCTCTTTCCCTCAAAAGTTCTGGAAAATATCAAGAGACTATTATAATAACATCAAAAAGTGTAATCATAATTCATTCTTGTACTTATTAAAAAAAGCAGTAGATAAAGATATATATCATTTAAATTTTGTACTCCAACTTGGAAAACATATTGAGGATAAATTTGATTGTATAATAACCTAATAATCAAGAAGTAAGTGATGAGGCTAACTCTCCCTTTAACATAGGAGAGATCAGCCTCATTTTCTGTCGATATAATTACCTAAGTATACCTTCGAGATTATCTAAAATACCCCATATAAAATATTCATACGGCTTTGTAAATGAACCAAAAGTTAAAACAGTCGGTTATCTCCCGACTGTTTTAACTTTATTATTTTCGTGGATTTTTAATCTGAGCTTGAGCAGCAGCAAGTCTCGCAACTGGAACTCTAAATGGCGAACAAGATACATAGTCTAGTCCAACATTATGACAGAATTCGACCGAAGACGGATCTCCACCATGCTCTCCGCATATTCCAAGATGAATATCTGGCCTTGTCTGTTTTCCAAGTTCAGCAGCCATTTTAACAAGCTTCCCTACTCCTACTTGGTCTAGTTTTTGGAATGGATCAAATTCGTATATCTTATTATCATAGTAATCTTTCAAGAACTTACCTGCATCATCTCTTGAGAAGCCAAAAGTCATCTGTGTTAAATCATTTGTTCCAAAGGAGAAGAATTCGGCCTCCTTAGCTATCTCATCAGCTGTAAGAGCTGCCCTTGGTATTTCTATCATTGTTCCTACTAGATATTTTAATTCTAATCCTTCTTTTCCTATTACTTCTTCTGCTGTTGAAACAACTATATCTTTAACAAATTTCAACTCTTTCAACTCACCAACAAGCGGTATCATTATCTCAGGAACTATATCATATCCCGTTCTTCTCTTAACATCTATAGCAGCTTCTATGATGGCTCTAGTTTGCATTTCAGCTATCTCTGGATACGATACAGGCAGACGACATCCTCTATGCCCCATCATTGGGTTAAATTCGTGTAAGGACTCAACAGTCCCCTTTAAATCTTCAAAAGTTAATCCCATCTCCTTAGCTAAGTCCTTGATATCTTCATCTACTTGTGGTAAAAACTCATGTAGTGGTGGATCTAATAATCTTATAGTTACTGGCCTGTCTTCCATAGCCTCATAAATTCCAATAAAGTCTTCCCTTTGCATTGGTAGTAACTTATTTAATGCTCTTCTTCTCTGCTCTTCTGTCTTTGAAACAATCATTTCTCTAACTGCTGGAATTCTTTCTTCATCAAAGAACATATGCTCAGTTCTACATAGTCCAATACCTTCAGCTCCAAACTTAATGGCATGTTCAGAATCTCTTGGTGTATCAGCATTAGTTCTAACTTTTAATGCTCTTATCTCATCAGCCCAAGCCATAAATGTTCCAAAGTGTCCACTTATTTCAGGTTCAACAGTTTTAATTGCATGACCGTAGACATTCCCAGTACTTCCATCAAGTGAAATGTAGTCGCCCTCATGATATACTTTGCCACCTGCTTCAAATGTGCCAGCATCCTCGTTAACTCTTATATCTCCGCACCCTGCAACACAACAGGTCCCCATACCTCTAGACACAACTGCTGCATGAGAAGTCATACCACCTCGAGCTGTAAGTATCCCTTCTGCTGCCACCATTCCTTCTATGTCCTCAGGAGATGTTTCACGCCTTACTAGTATTACCTTTTCACCTTGTTCATGATGTTCCTTTGCTGATTCCGCAGTAAAGTAAACCTTGCCACAAGCTGCCCCAGGTGATGCAGGAAGACCTTTAGCTATAACTTGAGCATTTCTCAGCTCTTTTTGATCAAAATTTGGGTGCAAAAGTGAGTCTAATTGTTTTGGATCGACCTTTAGTACAGCTTCTTTCTTTGTAAGAAGTCCTTCTTCAACTAAATCAACAGCAATTTTCAATGCGGCCTGAGCCGTTCTTTTTCCGTTTCTTGTTTGCAAGAAATATAATTTGCCCTGTTCTATAGTAAATTCCATGTCTTGCATATCTCTATAGTGAGTTTCTAATCTCTGTGCTATTTCCATAAATTCTTTATAGCATTCTGGTAAGTCCTGTTGCAATCTGGATATTGGATGAGGTGTTCTTATTCCGGCAACAACATCTTCACCTTGAGCATTTATTAAATATTCACCGAATATAAGTTTTTCTCCAGTAGCAGGATTTCTGGTAAATGCAACCCCTGTTCCTGATGTTTCTCCCATATTACCAAATACCATTGATTGAACGTTAACAGCTGTTCCCCAATCTCCCGGAATGTCATTTAGTCTTCTGTAGACTATAGCCCTTGGGTTATCCCATGATCTAAATACAGCTGTTACAGCTTCTAACAGTTGTTCTTTTGGATCTAGTGGAAAGTTCCTCCCCATTTCTTTTTGATAAAGAGCTTTGTATTTTATAACAATATCTTTTAAATCTGATGCAGCTAAATCTGTGTCAAACTTAACTCCTTTAAGCTCCTTTGCTCCATCTAGAATATCTTCAAATTTTCTCTTTTCTATTCCCATTACAACATCTGAAAACATTTGAATAAATCTTCTATAAGAGTCATAGGCAAATCTCTCATTATTTGTTAGCTTACTTAAAGCCTCTACAGTATCATCATTTAAGCCTAAATTTAATATAGTATCCATCATCCCAGGCATAGAAACTCTTGCCCCTGATCTAACAGAAACAAGTAGAGGGTTATCTACACTACCAAACCTTTTTCCAGTCATGTGCTCTATGTTTGCTAGAGATTCATAAACTTGATTTACAATCTCATCTCCTAGTTTTTTTCCATCTTCATAATATTTTGTACAAGCTTCAGTGCTCACTGTAAATCCTTGTGGAACAGGTATGCCTAAGTTTGTCATCTCTGCTAGGTTTGCTCCTTTTCCCCCAAGCAAGTTTTTCATAGAAGCATTGCCCTCGCTAAAAAGATAAACATACTTTTTACTCACCATAAATAAACATCCCCTTTTTACTTTACAGATTTTGTTTATGTTAACGGATATTGATCCGTTTACCTAACCTGGTTATTTTCCCCCATTTTAACAAATAATCTTGTAATGTTAGTTTTAGAGACCTTTCCTACTATTTTTAAAGCTTCCTTATTACCATTAAATCCTTTTTCAACCACTGGAAGACTATCAACTTCATGCTCCATAATTCTTTGTGCTGCCAAATATGCAGTATCTTCTTTTTCTACATATACTATATTAGGCATCCTAGTCATTATTATGCCTACAGGAACTTTATGCATGTCAGTTCCACCCATCGCCATCTTTAAAAAGTCTTTTCTCGAAACAGCTCCAGTAAGTATTCCATTACTTTCTATGAATAGAGTACCTACATCATTTAAAAATAGGTGTACTATAGCATCATATACTGTAGTATTTTCATCTACCATAACCGGTTTAGACATTATATCTTCTACCCTGATATTTCTTATATAATCATAAATTAAGCTGTAAGAGGGCTTTTGTGAATATATATATCCTACCTTCGGTTTTGCTTCTAATATACCTGTCATTGTTAAGATAGCTAAATCTGGTCTTAAGGCGGCCCTAGTAACACCTAATTTTGTAGCTAATTGCTCACTTGTTATTGGCTCATGCTCCTGTACGAATCTAATTATTTGCTCTTGTCTTGGTGATAATTTAATAGTGTTCACCCTCCCTCTTTATCTATAGTAAAGCTGTATAGCACTTTTTCACATCCTATATCTAGCTTAACGTTATTATACCATTATATATTAATATATAGTATAGCATTTTCCTATAATTTTCTTTAAGCTTTGATGAAAATAACCATAATATTAAATACTTATAATTTTATATTTAGTTTTTTCGACCAAGAAAATTACAAGATAGTTTATATGACCTGAAAACTATTCAATAAATTCTTCACTTGTATTATATATTCTATTTTTAATATTTATAATTATGTTATTTACTTATATTTAGCACAAAATTTCAAGTAATATATAAGCCAAATTTATTCATCTAAATTAAAACAAGTTTTGTTGTAAAACATCGTTGAATTAATACTCTAATTGAATCTTGAATAGGGTCATTATTAGAAAACACAGAAAAGCCAGCACTTAATTATTATATGCTGACTTTAAGATAAAAATTACACTTTACTATTCATTACCATCATTGCTCTTATTTTTATCATCCCTATCGTCCATGTCAATGTCTTCAAATTTAACTGTGTATTGATATGTGTTTTGTTCTTCTTTTCTATCATCTTTATTAACAAACTTATCTTTAACAGAAGATGCAGCATCAAAAACCTTTTCTTTTACATCTTTCATAGTTTCTTTTACATCATTAACACCATCTTTTACACCAGTTCTTATTATTTTGTTTACAACTTCAACAGTTCCATCATTCTTAGTGATTTCAATAGTAACATTAGTTACTACTGCTGTCAAAATACCAATAGCAATAAGAGGTGGCCATATTAATGCTGTTAAGGTTGCTGCAATACCAGCGTTTACAGGTATGTCAACTATAACTTTATCTTCTTTCTTTATTCTTATTCTATTTACATTCCCTTTATTCACTAAATCCTTAAGCCAAGTAAAAAACTCTTCTTTTGAGGTGTACATATTATTCATGGTTGATTTTTGATTTTGTTCAATGTGTATTAATGCATCTACTACATTTCCGTCACAAGCCTCTAATGCCTCTTTTGCTTCTGTATAACTAGCACCAGTTCTCTCTCTTATAATATCAATTTTTTCTAATGTAATTTCATTCATTTTCTTCACTCCTTTTTATTAATATGTGTAGAACTTGATTTTATTTTCTTTTGAGTTAACCTAAACATTATTTTCTGTAAACGTTGTTAAGCAATTAAGTGTATCTAGGCTTTTGGGTTTTCTAAAATAGTTTTGTTCGATGAATAAAGATAGCGCTTTATAGAGTTCCTTCTTAATCTCCTTTGATAGTGTAACTCTATATACATTTTCTAAAGGTACTTTAGATAGATATTTAAGTGCATTATACGCTGAATAATTTATGTATACCCCATTTATCCTTTGGCAGTCATTACATACGCCTCCTAGATATTGGATACTTATATAATTAGATGTATTTATCTTCTTTCTACAGCTAGAACAGTACTCTAAATTTAAATCATAACCTGTAGATTTCAGAACTTTTATTTCAAAAGCCCGTGCCAAGGTCTCTATATCCACAGCATTATTTTTCATAAGATAAAATGCTGTAACTAAATATCTAAAAAGATCTCTATTACTTTCTTCATCCTGCATAGCTATATCCACTAGTTCACAAAAATATGATGCATAAGTTAATAAATCTAAATCACTTATTAAATCTTGAAATGAATCAATTATAGTACTTTCATTTATTATATAAAGACTTTTACCCTTAAATACTACATAATCACCGTAACAAAATTGCAATGTCGTAGAAAAAAGATTACTTCTATTTTTTTTTGCACCTTTAGCGATAGTAGATATTTTCCCTAACTTTTCACTAAAGAGCCAAACAAGTTTGTCTGATTCTTTTATGTCTTGAGTTTTAATTACTACAGCTCTAGTTTTAAATGTAGACAGAAAAACACCCCCCAATGAAGTGAAACTCGAATCAAAGAGACTTTATCCCAACTGACTCTTATTAATGACTAGCTCTCGGGGAAAATTGGCAATGGAGAATGGAACTCTCAATTACCACTCCCCATTACATTCATAGTATGCCCTGATTCTGAAATATGTTTCTATAAACTTTTATTTTTAATAAGTTTTTTAGTTCTATAAATACTATTTATATCCTAACTCTTTTAAAAGGTTAGGACTATCTCTCCATTCCTTTTTAACCTTGACCCAAAGTTCTAAGTAAACTCTAGCATTTAAAAACTTCTCGATATCCTGTCTTGAATAAGTAGAAATCTTTTTAAGCATAGCTCCATTTTTGCCTATTATTATTCCTTTGTGAGAGTCCTTTTCACATAAAAGAGTGGCATCTATATGGTAAATACCCTTTTCATCTTTTTTCATTCCTAGTATTTCAACTGCAATACCATGAGGCACTTCTTGTGATAAAAGTCTAAGGGCTTTTTCTCTTATTGTCTCTGCCACAATAAATCTTTCTTGTTGATCTGTAATCATATCTTCTGGATAATATTTTGGTCCTTCTGGAATATACCTTATCATAAGATTTTTAAGTTCATCTAAGTTCTTTCCATTAATAGCAGATATAGGTATAATCTCTGCAAAGTCAAATACCTCTGAGTAGTTTTTTAGTGTTTCAGCTACCTTCTCTGCTGGATTTTCATCAATTTTATTTAAAACTAAGAATACAGGAACACCACACTCTTTTAATTGTTCAAGAATGTACATATCCCCTTTTCCAACTTCCACTTCTGGTGTAGTTAAAAAAAGTACTACATCCACTTCCTTAATTGAATCCTGTGCCACCTTAACCATATACTCTCCTAGTCTATGTTTAGGCTTGTGAATTCCTGGTGTATCTACAAACACCATCTGGTATTCCTCTTCAGTAAGTATAGTTTGTATATTATTTCTTGTGGTTTGAGGCTTACAAGATACTATTGATAACTTTTCTCCCATTATTGCATTTAATAGGGTTGACTTTCCGACATTAGGCCTTCCTATAATTGTCACAAATCCTGATTTAAACATAAATTCTCTCCTTACTTTTGTAAATCTTTTTTTGTAAAAGCTCCTGGTAAAATTTCTTCTAATGTGTATACTTTATATTCATCTTCGCTTTTAGCAATTATTATTTTTATATCTTCTGCAGCAAACTCTGCTATTACCTGTCTACAAATACCACATGGGTATGTATAATCATTTTCTATACCGACCACTGCAATAGCTTTTATATTCTTATGTCCTTCTGATACTGCTTTAAATATAGCAGTTCTTTCAGCACAATTTGTAGCTCCATAGGATGCATTTTCTATATTGCAGCCTTCATATATGCTTCCATCTTCAGTTAAAATGGCCGCTCCTACTTTAAAGTTAGAATAGGGTACATATGCAGTTTTTCTACCTTCTAAAGCTCTAGAAACTAATAATTTATAATCCATTCTAATTCCTCCACAAACAATTATTAACCTGCCTAAAGTAATTATATCCTAAGCTACGTAAATAAATTATAGCACTATTTGCATGTATTTCAATATTTTTATTCTATCCAAATATTCTGAATAATAAAACTGTAACTAAAGTTCCAAAAACACTTCCCGCAATAACCTCAAGTATGGAGTGAACTTCAGAGTCAACTCTGCTCTGAGCTACGATAAAAGCTAATAAATAACTTAAAATAACTATAGTAAGCTGTCCAGTACTTAATGCTATAGTAGTTGCTATTGAAAATGATATTGCACTATGACCACTAGGCATTCCACCCTTAAGAGGTGTACCTTCCCCAAAAATAGCCTTTATTACTATTGTAGTTATAGTTACAATTGCTAATATAATAAATATAGTATATGGATTGGTAGTTTTCACTTTTCTAATCAATATAAAATTTATATATTTTAGTTTATCCCAAAATATAATATATCCCACAAGAACCGCATTTATTGCAGTTACCAATACTCCACCGGCTGCTACATTTTTAGCAAGTTTTACTAAAGGGTGGTAATAATTAGTTGTAGCATCTACTGCAAATTCTATAGCGGTATTAATAAGTTCAGCCATAATAACAATTGTTATTGTTATTGTTATTGATAAAATTTCTGCCTTGCTTAAATCATAAAAAAAACATGCAGTCAAAACAACCAGAGCTGCAATCATATGTATTCTCATATTTCTCTGAGTTCTAACTGCATATATAATGCCTTCTATTGCATGATTAAAACTATCCAATAACTTTTTAACCTTCAAAACACTCACCACACTTTTTGTATAGTTTAGAGTTATGAGTTGGGAGCTAAAGGGAGATTGTTGACCTTTCTCCTACCTGACAAGCCCAAACTTATTCAAAATCTCCTCTTCTCTCTCCCTCATAACCGCTTTTTCATTTTCCTCCATATGGTCATATCCTAACAAGTGAAGAATAGAATGCACTGTAAGATACGCAGCCTCTCTCAAAAATGAATGGCCATACTCCTCACTTTGCTCTTCTGCTTTCTCTAGAGAAAGTGCAATATCTCCTAAAACTAAGTTTCCCTCATTCAAATCAATTTCTTCAAATTGATAATTTAAATATGCCTCTTTGAATACCTTTTCCGCAGGGTAATCAAGCATCGGAAATGAGAGTACATCTGTAACCTTATCAATTTCTCTATTTTCTCTATTTATATCTCTGATTTCTTCATTATCAATAAATATTACACTAACCTCACAAGGAACATCTACACGCTCTTCCCTTAATGCGTGTTCTATCACACTTCTTATAGTTCTCTCAAGTTCTTCATTTACTTCTATTTTATTTTGTCTATTGTCTATAAAAATCATTCTTTCATCCTCCAAGTTCACAACTTAGCCTTTAAGCTTACTTGCACTCCTATCTTCAGGATACTCTATTCTCTGGTGATAAATTCCCATTAAAACCTTTAGGAAAGCTTCCCTAATTTTATTCAAGTCTTTTAATGTTAAATCGCAGTTATCAAGTTGCCCTTCATTCAATCTGTCCTTAATGATATTATTTACCATCTCTTCAATTTTACCCCTTGTAGGTTCACTTATTGACCTTACAGCTGCCTCGACACTATCTGCAAGCATTATTATAGCAGCTTCTTTTGTCTCTGGTATAGGTCCTGGATATCTAAAATCTTCTTCCTTTATTTCCTCTGGCCTTTCACTTGAATTTTTCATTGTGATATAAAAGTATTTTACAAGTGACGTTCCATGGTGTTGTTCTATTACATCTATTATGGCTTTAGGTACTTTATACTCTTTTGCGAGCTCTACTCCATCTTTCACATGCGAAGTTATTATAAGTGTGCTTAAATTTGGAGTTATTTTATTGTGAGGATTATCTTTCCCAATCTGATTCTCTTTAAAAAAATAAGGTCTTTTTATTTTTCCAACATCGTGATAATAGGCCGATACTCTGGCAAGCACTGGGTTTCCTCCTACTGTTTCTGCTGCTACCTCTGCAAGATTACCAACCAAAATACTATGATGATAACTTCCTGGGGCTTCCATAAGCAGTCTCTTTAGCAGTGGATGATTTGGATTAGATATTTCTAGTAACTTTATTGTAGTTACTATATCAAAAGTGCTTTCAAAGAACGGAAGCAATCCTATTGTTACTACACCAGAAACTATACTTGCAACTCCTGTAAACAAAGTCTTCCTACCTACATCTATCATATTGTTACTTAGTAAGAATCCTAGTGAAAAAGTTAGTGTAATGTTAATGGCAAGTATGTATAGTGCAGAGTATAGTATGTCATTTCTCTGTTGCATTTTCTTTAAAATTATAGATCCAACTATTGCATTTACTATAGCTAATATAGTTATTTCAATGTTAAATTCAACCGCGCTACTTATCAATATGCAATTAAGTACGCTTGTTGTTAAGGATACCTTATTATTTACTAATAGTGTAAAAGTCATTGGCACACAGGCTAACGGTATTAAAAATGGCGAAACCATAGAAAGCGTCCTTGCCAAAAGTATAGCTATGCAGTTCAAAATATTAATCATTATGAGCTTATTAGTATCGTCATATATCTCTTTATGATACTTAAAAATGTAATACCATTGTAAGAACATTACTATAAGTATCAATATACTTAAACAAATATATATATACCACTGGAAGTGGGAATTATCGTTTAATAATCCAAGTTCTTTAAGTAATTCTACCTGATACTTTGTTATAGGCTCTCCTTCTTTTATGATTGTCTGATCTTTCTTAATCATAATAGGAGAAACCTTTTTAATAACATCTCTTTTTAACTCTTCAGTTTTTTGCTTATCATAAAAGAAATTAGGAGTAATTAATGAATAACCCAACGTTGAAGATATTTCCTTTAAAGACTTTGGCAATTTCGATCCGTTTACTTTAAGTAGTATACTTTCCTGTGCCTTTTTAATATCCTCTTGATTATCCTTTTGGCTATTATCACTTATATTATTATTGTCATAAATATCGGACATAGTTTTAATTAAAAAATCTTCCAGTATCTTTAGTTCATCTTTGTTTAATCTTAAGAGAGTTAGATAGTCATCATCAGACAGAATAATTTCTGTGTTAGCCTTTAATTTTTCAACTTTATAGCTGTCATCTTCTGTCATTTCATCTATCTTAGATAACCTTGAAAAAAATGAGTTAATCTTATTTATAGTTTCCGTTTTAACTTCCGTTTTTTTATTATATTGAATTGGAACAGAGTTTATAGCTTGTTGAATCTTAGCCTCTGTAGATAACTCATCCTTTATTTCTCTTGAAGCCTTTATGTCAGCCTTAGCTATATCTCCTTCTTTTAAACTGTACCTTTTAGTTACTAAAGATGTTACAAGTACAGAATAAATAAACATAAATGTGAGAACAAAAACCAAGACTCTATTGGTTTTTTCTCCTGTAAATAAGTTTTTTAACGATAGTTCTTTCATCTTAAACCACCCTTTTATTCATCCTCATATGTTTTGTCCTATTGTTTCTTAACCTCTTGTTGTTCATTCTGTGCCTGCTGAGGAACAATTGCTTCCTGAGTAGCAACATTTTCTTCCGATACAACTAACACTCTAACTTTATATACATCGCCTGCTTCATAGCTTACTATTTTATCTATTATTTTAACAGACTTATCTAAGTTTGAACATATTTTTGAATAAAGTTCATTTGCAGTATCCTCTACAACTTTTTGTGGATCTCTTTTAATAGCAGTTTCTTTTACTTCATAATACTGTTCTCTCTTTATAAAGGACTTCTTCTCTTCTATTTTATCATATTTGTCAAACTCATTATTAGATTTCTTCAAATACAATTTCTTTCCACTTATTTCTATATATATATTTTCCGATTTCTTGCCAGTTCTTTCTTTCTTCAATTCATTAATTTTAACTTCCTTAGATTCCTCATAAAATGTTCTGCAAAATACATCTCCAATGGCATGAACATTATAGGTTTCACCTTCCCGTCCTTGTTCTCCTTTAACCAAAACTTGACCTTTTCTAATCATCTCTCCCTTTTTTACTACAGGGGTTCCTGCTTGGGTATATATTCTAACAACCTCACCATCTCGTCTAGCTACTAAATTACAAGGAGTATTTTCCGAAACTATTTTAGGAGGAGCCTGCCTTTCTGCCGTATATATTTTTAACTTAGCTCCTTCTATTCTAGCTTTAACCCACATTATGTCAGCATTGTTTTTTATCAGCTTTTCTTCTATA
The DNA here is from genome assembly GCF_056135525.1 of Clostridium sp. CS1-1. Classification (NCBI taxonomy): domain Bacteria; kingdom Bacillati; phylum Bacillota; class Clostridia; order Eubacteriales; family Clostridiaceae; genus Clostridium; species Clostridium sp. CS1-1. The sequence goes on from NZ_CM148680.1 coordinate 4,150,580, forward strand.
TCATAAACATTTATACTACTCTTATTAATTCCTGGCTTAACTCCATAAGAATTTAACTGCTGCCTAATTTCATAAGGAGATAAATTTTGATCTGAAACTATTTCAATATTCCATATAAATGTAGATAAATAATATATTATTCCTATAAACAATGCTATTCCAACTACGAAGGTTCCTCTTCTTTTAATTTTCAACAGAAAAAATGCAAAACCTCTTCTGTCTAATATAATAATTTTTGTTTTTGTTCTTCTAGCTACATCTTCTATTTTTTCATAATCTCTAAGATTTATTTCCATCGTCATAGTAGTGATACTTTTCTTCTTAATATTTCTAATTTGAACACCATTTTTCCACATCAGGTTAACGAATTTTTCAGGTATAAGAGATTGAATTTCTATGGTAATTACTCCACTTTTATATTTTTCAAAATTAAACTTACTCATTACCCTCGTAAGCTATAGATTTGAACTTACCGCCTATGGTTATGGTTCTTCCACCCATAAACAATATTTCAAACCTACTTCCATGTATTGAAATCAATCCCACACCTGAATTTATCTTAACCTGATCTTCCCCAAATAAAATAACACCTCTATGGTTTTCTATTATTATTTCATTATCACCTGTAACCGTAATTTGTGGCATATTTAAAACTATATCTCTAGGTAAATCTAATGTATTTACAATTTTTTGTTTTGTTCTATACAGCTTAGCTCTCACTCTATCACCTCTAAAAATTCTTTCATACTAATCTATGAGAAATAAACTTAATAAATGACAAAATAAAAAAGGTTGAGGCAACCTCAACCTTTTATTTATTTAAATATTGTTTTACAATTTGATTTACAAGTCTGCCATCTGCTATTCCCTTTGTTTTAGGAACAACTATAGCCATAACTTTTCCCATATCTTTCATGCTACTTATACCCAATTCATTAACTGCCTGACGAACAATTTCGGAAATTTCCTCTTCGCTTAACTGCTGAGGAAGGTAACCTAACAAGATTGCTATTTCGGCATTCGCCGCATCTATCAAATCCTGCCTATTTCCTTTTTCAAATTCTAATATAGCCTCACGTCTTTGCTTGACTTCTCTAGCTAGAACTTCGTAAACTTGTTCATCGTCAAGTTGCTTTCCATCAGTTTTTTCGACTAATAGAATAGCCGCTTTAGCCATGCTTATAATATTTGTTCTAAATTTATCTTTCGTCTTTAAGGACTGTTTTCAGTCTTCCTGCAGTGTTTCTCTAAGAGACATTATTTAGTACCTTCTTAAAAAAGATTCTATTTAAACTTTCTCTTTCTTGCAGCTTCAGATTTCTTTTTTCTCTTTACACTTGGTTTTTCATAGTGTTCTCTTTTTCTAACTTCTGAAAGAACCCCAGCTCTAGCACATTTTCTCTTAAATCTTCTTAATGCACTTTCTAAAGTTTCATTCTCTCCAACTCTTATTTCTGACATATCTTATCCCTCCCTCCGCTAGCTCAATTTAATTTTTAAAAATTAAACGCAGCTTATCTGGGTCGCATAGCACATTGAATATTATACAATATACAATAATACGCTGTCAACAATTTCATTTCATGTTTTAACCTGGTGGCCACTGAAGTGTTCTACCGCCTAATAGGTGAAAATGAATGTGATGAACTGTCTGTCCTCCATCTTCTCCACAATTTGAAACTATTCTATAGCCAGTTTTATCTATACCTAATTTTTTAGCTATTTCTTTAGCAACTATGTAAATATGCGCTATTATATTAGAATCTTCCTCAGTAACCTCATTTAGATTACTAATATGTTGTTTTGGTATTATTAAAACATGTTCAGGAGCAGCTGGACTTATATCTCTAAAACTAAGTACTATATCATCTTCATAGACCTTAGTAGCTGGTATATCCCCTTTTATTATTTTACAAAAGATACAATCTTCCATAATTTCACCTCCTTTGAATTTATAGTATTCAATATTAAATAAAAATATCCTTCTAATGGTAAAATATTTTTTTTAGAATTCTTTAAATTTATACAACTATGTGGGAAAAATTTTATATAATAATCCCTTCAATAAGTTCATTTTTTACTTCTATTAGTTTTGTGCTTACAATTTTGCCTTCTATATTTTCACTACTCTTTGCTATTACCTTTACATAGTTAGGTGTATATCCTTCATAAACATTTTCCGAACCATGATGTCTTTGTTCGTACAATATATCCATAGTTTGCCCTATAAATCTACTCATAAACTCTTTTTCTTGAATTTTATCTAGTTCTATGAGCTTACTACTTCTTTCATCTTTACTCTTACTATCTACTTGGTTTTTCATTTCGGCTGCTTTCGTTCCCTGTCTTGGGCTATATTTAAAGATATGCATTTTGGAAAGTTTTATTTCTTTCAAAAATTCATATGTATCGCTAAATTCTTCTTCTGTTTCTCCAGGGAAACCAGCAATAATATCAGTTGTAATAGACACATTTTTTATATTCTCTCTTAAATAATCTACTATCTTTTTATATTCTTCAGTAGTATACCTTCTGTTCATTCTTTTTAAAGTTTCATCACATCCACTTTGAAGTGAAAGATGAAAATGAGGACATAGCTTTCTAAGCGAACTAATTCTTTCTATTACACCATCAGTAAAAAATGTAGGATCTATTGAACCAATCCTTACTCTCTCTATGCCATCTATTTTATCTATCTCTTCTAGGATAGTTACTAGGTTTACATCTCCACTTAAATCCGCACCATAAGAAGCTATATGTATTCCAGACAAGATTATCTCTTTAAAATTATTAGCTGCAAGTTCCTTAACTTCATTTATAATCTTTTCTGGCTCTTTGCTACATACAGCTCCTCTTGCAAAGGGAATTAAACAGTAAGAACAAAATCTATTACAGCCATCTTGGATTTTTATAAAAGCTCTTGTTCTATCTTGATACTCATCTATTTTTAAGTCCTCAAATATATCGTTTCTTAGTACATCACTAACCTCGATTACTTGTTCTCTTTCTTCTCTAGCTCTATTAACCCAGTAGACTATCTCCCCTTTATTTTTAGTTCCTAGTACTACATCAACACCTTCAATTTTTGCTACCTCTTCCGGAGCAATTTGAGAATAACATCCTACTACTGCAATTACAGCACCTTCATTTAATCTTCTTGCCCTATTTATCATCTGTCTGGACTTTTTATCACTCATATTTGTTACAGTACATGTATTTATAACATATACATCTGCATACTCTTCATAAGGCACTATTTTGTAGCCTTCTTTTATAAACTTTTCAGTCATAGCTTCAGTTTCGTATTGATTAACTCTACAACCTAAAGTAGTAAAAGCAACTTTCATTAAATTATTCCTCCTAAATCTCCTAGTTCATATAATATCAATGATGCACAAATAAATCCTGCTGTTTCTGTTCTAAGTATTCTTGGTCCAAGTGTTACTATATGTGCTCCTAACTCTTTTAATATGTTTATTTCTTCTTCTTCAAAACCGCCTTCAGGTCCTATTACTATAGCAACCTTTTTAACACTATTATTATCTATAGTGCTTATCATTTTCCTTATCCCATATCCTTCTTCATTCTCATAAGGAACAACCACTAAATCCATACCCTTCAACACGCCCAATAATTGTTCAAACTCTAAGGGAGTATTAACCTTTGGTATTATGCTTCTCTTAGACTGCTTGCAAGCTTCTAATACTATTCTATTCCATCTATCTAACTTTTTAAATTCTCCAAGTTCGCTTTTAACTACAACTCTTTCCGTAATCACAGGCGTTATTTCTCTAACTCCTAGTTCAGTAGCCTTCTGAGCAATTAAATCCATCTTACTTGATTTTGGTAATCCTTGAAAAAGATAGATTTCTATTGCACTTTCATTGTTAAGCTCTAATCTTTCCAAAATCTTTACCGTAACCTGCTTTTTATTTATGTCTTCTATTTGCCCTAAGAACTCTTCTCCATTGCAGTTATTTATACTAACCTTATCCCCAACTTCAAGCCTTAAAACCTTGTATATATGCTTTACATCGTCACCCTCGATTACTGCAACATTATTATCTATACTGTTTATAGATACAAAAAACTTATGCATAAAATCACCTTCTAATACTCAAGAATTAAGGCTTTAATTACCATCTCTTAATCCTCAACTTATTTTTTATAGATACTCAAATTTCTAGCTTGACTTACACAGAGGGATATATTAGTAATTCTGAAGCACATTTAAATACTTTTTTATGAGTCTTAGTGAGGTTAGAAGGAAAAGCTTAGAACTTCGACATGTCTGAGCGATAGCGAGTTTGTCGAAGGTCTTAGCTTTTTCTTCTAACCGAGCTTTAGACGAATTAAAAGTATTTATAGTGCAGAAGAATTACTAATATATCCCGGGGTGTTAGTCTAGCTTTGTATTTGAGCAACTATACAAACCCATTCTCCGTCTGTATTTACTTCTTCAACTACAAATCCTGACTCCTCAAGCTTTTTCACCACATCATCTTTTCTATCTTTTATTATTCCTGATGATATGAAACGTCCTCCAGGAGCTATAAATTCTTTAACCCCTTCAACTAAAAATATTATTACATCAGCAATAATATTTGCAATAACAATATCTGCCTTTCCTTCCACAACTTCCATTAGATTTCCATAAAGTATTTTTATATTATCAATATTATTGTATTTAACATTCTCTGTCGCAGACTTTACTGCAACCGGATCTAAATCTACACCAATTACTTTTTTTGACTTTAGCTTAGCAGCAGTTATAGCTAATATTCCTGAACCTGTTCCTATATCAAAAACAGTAGATTCAGGCCTAACATATTTTTCTAAAGCCTTAATACACATTCTAGTAGTTTCATGAGTTCCTGTACCAAAAGCCATACCAGGATCAAGCTCTACAACTATTTCCTCTTGTTTAGGCTCATAAATTTCCCATATTGGTTTTACTACTACCATTTCCCCTATCTTAGTTGGCTTATAATACTTCTTCCAATTATTTTCCCAATCTTCTTCATTTACCTTGGTTACAGTAATTAACCCCTTGCCCTTATCAATACCAAACTGTTCTAAATTATTAATACCATCTTTTATGTATCTTAAATATTCGTCAAGATGCTCATCTTGTTTATAATATCCTTTTACAATTGCTCCATCCTTAACTAACAGCAAAGTTTCATCAAAATAGTCCCAATCACCAGGATTCTTTTTCTTGTATTCTATGTCTTCAGGATCTTCTATTGAAACCCCTTTTACATTTGTATTATAAAATATTCCTGAGACTGCCTCTACAGCTTCACTACTAGTTGCTACCGCTACCTCTATCCATTCCTTATCCATTCCTTACCTCCATAAAATATAATTATTATCAATAAATCTACTTTATAATTATAGCCCAGCGCTGTCAATACATATTCATTATAAAAAAACTTTGTTTCTCTATAAAAGAGAAACAAAGTTTTTTTATTTAAAAGTATCTTCTATCTTATCTTTTAACTTATTCACAAAAGATTTTTTAGAACCTTCTCCATCTACAGCTACTTTTTCTTGAACCTCACCACTTGCTTCCATATACATAATAAGAGCTTCTTTTTGCTTTGAATTTAGATTCTTAGGAATGTCTACTATTACATTAACATACTGATCTCCTCGACCATGACCGTTAACTCTCGGTACACCTTTTCCTTTTAATCTAAATACAGTTCCTGGTTGAGTTCCTGTTGGCACATCATACTTAACATCACCATCTATAGTAGGAACCTTAAGTTCAGTTCCTAGTGTTGCCTTTCCAAAGCTTATATGTGTGTCTATATATATATCAAAGCCCCTTCTCTTGAAGGTAGGGTGTGCTGCAACTCTAAGACTTACATATAAGTCTCCTGGAGGGCCTCCATTTACTCCGTGCTCTCCTTGTCCTCTTATAGGTATTACATTTCCAGTATCAACACCTGCAGGTACGTTTATTTTTATCTTTCTTTGCTTTCTTTGCTTACCTTTTCCCTTACACTCTGAACAAGGTTCTGTAATTATTGTTCCCTTACCACCGCACTTATCACAAGCACTCATACTTACAAAACTTCCAAGTGGTGTGTTTCTTTGTACTCTTATCTGACCTGCTCCACCACACTTGTCACAAGTCTTTGGATGAGTTCCTTCTTTAGCGCCAGTTCCATGACACTTCTCACAATTCTCACTTCTTGTTATTGTAATTTGTTTTTCAGTTCCGAAAACCGCTTCCTCAAAAGTTAAATTTAGTGCATATTCAAGGTCTTCTCCTTGTTGAGGGCTATTTCTTCTGCTACTTCCTCCACTAAATCCACCACCAAAGAATGAATCAAATATATCTCCAAATCCACCAAACCCTGAGAAGTCGAAACCACCAGCTCCTCCTCCAAATCCACTTCCATCAAAATCAGCTGTTCCAAATTGGTCATATCTAGATCTCTTTTCAGGATCTGAAAGTACCTGATAAGCTTCATTTAGCTCTTTAAACTTTTCCTCTGCTTCTTTATCGCCTGGGTTTCTATCTGGATGGTATTTAAGTGCAGACTTCCTAAATGCCTTTTTTATTTCTTCATCACTTGCGCCTTTTTCTAGTCCAAGTAGTTCATAGTAATCCTTTTTTGCCACCCTTTTTCACCACCTATTTATTATTAGTTGACAATTGACAGTTGACAATTGACAGTTAACTCAGAACCTTATCCTAAGAATTCTTTTTTCAATAGCTAAGTTCCTGTATTTGTTCAACTAAGAATCAGGTGGAGTTAAAATCCTATCTGATTCATGTTTAACTTCATTTCAAATGTCTATAAATATTCAGTAATATTTTTCTATTACTTGAATTAAGGGAAGAGTAAAACCCATCCCTTAATTATCACAAGTATATATTATACACTACGAATACACCAATAGTGAATAATTATTTTACAAATTATTTATCATCTTCAACCTTGTAGTCAGCATCAACTACATTGTCATCTTGTTTAGCTCCTGCATTGGCTCCCCCCATATTATTTGGGTCAAAACCTGCACCTGCTGCTCCTTCTGGATTAGCTGCTTGATATATTTTTGATGAAATTCCATAGAATGTTTGAGTTAAATCTTCTGTTGCTTTCTTAATAGCTTCAAGATCATCTCCATCTTTAACAGCGTTAACAGCCTTAATCTTTTCTTCTACTGCCGCTTTATCTTCTGCTGACACTTTATCTCCAAGATCTTTTAATGTCTTTTCAGTTTGATAAACAACTTGATCAGCATTATTCTTAACTTCTATAGATTCTTTTCTCTTTTTATCTTCTTCGGCAAACTTCTCAGCTTCCTTTACTGCCTTATCGATTTCTTCATCTGACAAGTTAGTTGAAGCAGTAATTGTTATATTCGCTTCTTTTCCAGTTCCTTTATCCTTAGCTGATACGTTAACTATACCGTTAGCATCTAAATCAAAAGTAACTTCTATTTGAGGAATTCCTCTTGGAGCTGGTGCTATACCTGAAAGTGTAAATCTTCCAAGTGTCTTATTGTCTCCAGCCATTGGTCTTTCACCCTGTACAACGTGAATTTCAACAGATGTCTGACCGTCTGCTGCAGTTGAGAACACCTGACTCTTTCTAGTTGGTATTGTTGTATTTCTTTGGATTAATGCTGTTGCAACTCCGCCGTATGTTTCAATACCAAGTGTTAATGGAGTAACATCAAGAAGTAATACATCCTTAACATCTCCTGTTAAAACTCCTGCTTGAATGGCTGCTCCTACTGCAACACACTCATCTGGGTTAACTCCCTTTGAAGGATCTTTTCCTGTAAATTCTTTAACCGCATCTTGTACTGCAGGTATTCTTGTAGAACCACCAACAAGTACAACCTTATCTATTTGATTAATTGAAAGTCCAGCATCATTTAATGCCTTTCTCATTGGCTCAATTGTTCTTTGAACTAAATCATGAGTTAACTCATTAAACTTAGCTCTAGTTAAGTTCATATCTATATGTTTTGGACCTGTTGCATCAGCTGTAATAAATGGAAGATTTATATTAGTTTGAGTTGATGATGATAACTCAATTTTTGCTTTTTCAGCTGCTTCTTTTAATCTTTGAAGTGCCATCTTATCATTTCTTAAATCAATTCCATATTCAGCTTTAAATGTTTCAGCTATATGATCCATAACCTTTTGGTCAAAGTCATCTCCACCAAGTTTTGTATCTCCGTTAGTAGATTTAACCTCAAATACTCCATCACCAAGTTCTAGTATTGATACGTCGAAAGTACCACCACCTAGGTCATAAACAAATATTTTTTGATTAGTATCCATCTTATCAAGACCGTAAGCAAGTGATGCAGCTGTTGGCTCGTTTATTATTCTTAACACTTCAAGTCCTGCAATTTTTCCAGCATCTTTTGTTGCCTGTCTTTCACTATCATTAAAATAAGCTGGAACTGTTATAACCGCTTGAGTTACAGTTTCTCCAAGATATGCTTCTGCATCTGCTTTAATCTTTTGAAGTACCATAGCTGATATTTCTTGTGGAGTATAATCTTTTCCGTCTATAGTTGTCTTATGGTTTGTTCCCATATGTCTCTTTATAGAAATTATTGTTTTATCTGGATTTGTGATCGATTGTCTTTTTGCCACCTGTCCTACTAGTCTTTCACCATTAGCTTGGAAGGATACTACTGATGGAGTTGTTCTTGCTCCTTCAGCGTTTGGAATAACAACTGGGTCTCCACCTTCCATTACTGCTACACAAGAGTTAGTTGTTCCTAAGTCAATACCTATTACCTTTGCCATTATAATTACCTCCTAAATTTACTCAATTAAAATACTATATTTTAGCGTTGTCGCTATATTTCTTAACAATTCAGAACTTAAAAGTCTATCTTAATAACAAATAGTTAAAATCTGTTATATCAAAATAAATCTTTATTATAAACTATTAATAATTTTAAATTACCTTATTTACTAATTTGCAACCTTAACCATACTATATCTTAAAACCTTATCTCCTTTTTTGTATCCCTTTTGGAATACTTCAACTATTTGATTATTACCATATTGTTCATCATCTATATGCATAACTGCATTGTGGAGATGAGGATCAAACTCATTGTCAGTTGAAATTTCTTGAACATTTAGTTTTTCTAAAGCATTGTTAAACTGCTTTACTGTCATTTCTATACCCTTCTTTAAGTCATCCACGTTTCCATCCACTGACATCGCTCTTTCAAGGTTATCTAGTACCGGAAGCATTTCTTTTAATACATCCTCACAGGCATCTGTATAAATACCTTCTTTTTCCTTAGCTGTTCTTTTTCTAAAGTTATCATACTCTGCCACTGTTCTTGCAAGTCTATCCTTTAATGTCTCAAGTTCATTTTGAATTTTATTATTTTCTTCTTCTAACTTTTTGTTTTCTTCTTTTATTGCTTGAACTAAAGTTTCTAATAATTCTGAGCTATCCTCATCATTAGTCTCCATTGTTTCCTCAGCTTGTTCTGAATCTTCACTTGCTTCTGCTGAGCTAGTATTATCTACTTCCTCCTCACAAGCACCTTTTTTAACATCTTTCTGCTCTTCTACTTTCTTATCACGGCTGTTGAACATTTAGACGCTTCCTCCCATCTAGTATTTTTATATTGCTGTTATATTATTAATTAAAGCTTATTTGTCGTCAAAGTAACCATGTGTCAGGATGAAATTAAGTTCTCTAACCACATTAGTTAATAACGAAATAACCTTTGAATAAGGCATTCTAGTAGGTCCGATTACTCCAATCTCTCCAATTGGTCTATTATTAAGACTATATATTGCAGAGACAACACTACAATCAGCAGCTCCTTCTACGAAGTTTTCATTCCCTATCTTTACAGATACATTTGAATTATTGTTAAGTAAGTCAAATACTTTGTCTTTATTGCTTAACAGAGCTAAAAACTCTCTTGCCTTCTCGATATCTTTATACTCAGGATAATTAAATATGTTTGTAGTTCCCTCAGTATAAATTTCTGTAACATTGCCATCATTTAAGCTTTCATGCAAAACTGGAATAATAGCATTAAATATATCATCATACCCCTGCAAGTCTATTCTTAAGTTATTAATAACCTCAAGATTTATCTGTTCACAATTTAAATTTCTTAATCTAGCATTTAGTATATTATTTAACTTAGCTAATGTATCTGAACTTACGTTGTTTCCTACTCTTATAACATTATTTTTAATTATGCCACTATCAGTAATTATAACTAATAAAACATTATTAAGATCAATATTTACAAGCTGTATATGCTTAATATAACTTTTACTCACAGATGGTGTCTTAACTATACAAGTTAAATTAGTAAGTTCAGATAAAAGAGACGTTGCTTGCTTTATTATTCTGTCAACTTCATACAAAGCTGTATCTAATATTTGAGTTTTTATTAGATATTGTTCTTCCGGAGTAATCATTGGTATTTGCATTAATTTATCAACATATAACCTATACCCCTTATTTGAAGGTTTTCTCCCTGATGAACTATGAAGTTGTTCTAAATATCCCATTTCCTCGAGGTCTGCCATTTCATTTCTTATTGTAGCTGAACTTATTCCCAGTTCATATTTTTTAGCTATGGTTCTGGATCCAACAGGCTCAGCTGTGATTATATAATCATTTATTATTGCCTGAAGTATTCTTATTTTTCTTTCATCCATTTCCATAATATCACCTCTTTATTAGCACTCACTCATGTTGAGTGCTAATCACTATGATTAAAAAATATCACTCATCATTTTATTTGTCAATATAGACTGCACTATCTTTTTTGACTATTAAAAATAATTTTCATGGCTTTAAAATACTAATTGTTTGGATTTCTTTAAATTTCTCACGATATCTAACTAACCTGATGTGCTACCTCAATAGAAAGTCACACATTATGCTGTTAGATAGCTCTATTCCTCTATAACTTAAAGATATTTTATTTTTATTTTCAATCAACATATTGTTGCATATATATTTCTGTATAGTCTCTCCATATATAGAATAAATATCTTTGTTAAACTTTTTATTAAATTCATCAATAGATATTCCCTCAGTTTTCCTAAGTCCCATAAACATAAACTCTTCCATATCATCTTCTATAGAATTTTTATGAATATCAAGTCTTAAATTATTTCCTTCCCTTATTTCCCTAATATATTCTTCTATATTTTCAGTTTTTCTATACCTAAAACCATCCATATACGAGTGTGACCCTACTCCACAACCAATATATTCTTCTAAATTCCAATATACTAAATTATGCTTGCATTCTTTTCCACTCTTTGCAAAGTTGGATATTTCGTATCTATTGTAACCTTTTCTTTCTAATAAACTTACAGCAAGGCTGTACATTTTTCTCTCTAATTCTTCTTCTGGAAGTTCTAATTCATCATTATTATACATTTTATAAAAAGGTGTACCCTCTTCAATTATAAGACTATAGCAGGAAATATGCTCTGGATTTAACTTAACTATATTTTCTAAAGTCTGCTTCCAATCCTCTAAACTTTGATTAGGAAGTCCAAACATTAAATCAACATTTATATTATTAAATCCAATGCTTCTTGCCATTTTGTAACTTTCAACAAATTCCTCAACTGAGTGTATTCTACCAAGCTTTTTTAAAGCAGAATTCTGCCACGCTTGTAGCCCTATACTCAATCTGTTAACACCCATATTCTTTAAAAACAAAAGTTTTTCTCCTGTAAAGGTACCTGGATTTGCTTCTACTGTGAACTCTAAATCCTTAGATTTATCCAATTTATCAATTGCACCCTTAATGTTATTCCATGCCTCTAAAGATAAATAGGTGGGAGTTCCCCCACCTATGAATATAGTCTTTATCTTTCTTCCAAAAGCACTTTCCTCTATATCCTTTGCTAGTACTTTCGAATATTCTAGCATAGAATCCTCTTTTCCACAGAAGGATGGAAAATCACAGTACAAACACTTTTGCTTACAGAATGGAATATGAATGTATAACGCAAATTCTTTAGAAATTTTGATTATATCTTCTCTTAATTGCATAAATACATCCTTCCTTTTGTTCTACAAACCAAACTTAATTTTTTAATTTCTAATATACAGAATATATTAGAAATTAAAATCCTTGCTCTGAGGTAACTTCTTACGTTGAAACCTTTACTCCTCTGTCTTTAGAACTGCCATAAATGCTTCTTGTGGAACTTCTACACTTCCAACCTGACGCATTCTCTTCTTTCCTTCTTTTTGCTTCTCTAAAAGTTTTCTCTTTCTTGATATATCTCCACCGTAGCATTTTGCTAATACGTCTTTTCTCATAGCTTTAACCGTTTCTCTAGCTATAACTTTTGCACCAACTGCTGCTTGAATAGGTATTTCAAACATTTGTCTTGGAATAATTTCCTTTAGCTTTTCTGCTATACCTCTTCCTTTAGCGTAAGCTCTTTCCTGCGGAACTATCATTGATAAGGCGTCTACCACATCACCGTTTAGCATTATATCTAATTTAACTAGTTCAGCTGCTCTATATCCTGATAATTCATAATCTAAAGACGCATATCCTTTAGATCTAGACTTTAATACATCAAAAAAGTCATAAATTATTTCATTTAATGGAATTTCATAGTTTAAAGTTACCCTTGTTGTATCTATATATTGCATATCCTTAAATACACCACGTCTATTTTGCGCCAAGTCCATAACTGGCCCAACATAGTCAGATGGAGTGATTATAGATGCTTTTACTATAGGCTCCTCCATGTATTTTATTTCCGTAGTTTCTGGAAGATTGGTTGGATTAGTAAGTTCTATAACTGTACCATCAGTTTTTCCTATCTTGTATATAACAGAAGGTGCCGTAGTTATAATATCCAAATTGAATTCTCTTTCTATTCTCTCCTGGATTACATCCATATGCAAGAGACCTAAAAATCCACATCTAAATCCAAATCCTAATGCTATAGAAGTTTCTGGTTCAAAGGATAATGCAGCATCATTTATCTGAAGTTTTTCTAAAGCATCCTTCAACTCACCATATTTTGCTCCATCTACTGGATAAATACCACTGTATACCATAGGAACTGCAGGTCTATATCCTAATAGAGCCTCTTTTGCTGGTCTTTTGGATTCTGTTACCGTATCACCAACTCGTGCATCTCTAACATTCTTTATTGAAGCAGTAAAATACCCAACATCTCCTGCTTTTAATTCTGTCACTGGAAGATATGTTGGTACAAATATCCCCGTTTCTGTAACTTCATAAACTTTACCTGTAACCATTAGCTTTATTTCAGTTCCTGGTTTTATAGTACCTTCTTTAACTCTAATATGAGATACTACACCTTTATAGTTATCGTAATAAGAATCAAAAATAAGTGCTTTTAAAGGAGCTTCTTCATCGCCAGTTGGCGCAGGAACTTTTTCTACTATAGCCTCTAATACATCTTCTATATTAATCCCTGTTTTTGCTGAAACTAGCGGCGCATCATGAGCTTCAATACCTATTATGTCCTCTATCTCTTGCTTTACTTCCTCTGGTCTTGCACTTGGCAAATCAATTTTATTTATCACTGGAACAACCTCTAGGTCATGGTCTAACGCTAAGTAACAGTTAGCTAAAGTTTGAGCTTGTATGCCCTGAGTAGCATCTACTACTAATATGGCACCCTCACAAGCAGCCAAACTTCTAGAAACTTCATAGTTAAAGTCCACGTGTCCTGGAGTATCTATAAGATTTAAAATATACTCTTCACCATTTGGTCTTTTATAGACAAGTCTTACTGCCTGTGACTTGATAGTTATCCCTCTTTCCTTTTCAAGTTCCATATTATCAAGTACCTGTTCATCCATTTCTCTTTCAGTAAGGGTACCTGTCTTTTGAATCAATCTATCTGCAAGTGTTGACTTACCGTGATCTATATGAGCAACAATTGAAAAATTTCTTATGTACTTTTGTCTTTCGCTCTGCATAATCTCTTAACCTCCATTATTAGTTCACAACTTAAAAAATTTGCAAGTTACTGCAAATCTTTCCTTTACCCTAAATATTATAAATAGTCATAGTAAATTATAACACAAGAGTACTACAGTGAAAAGTATATTATAAAAATCCCTAGGCTTTATCTAATTTTGTTTTGTATAACATCTCCGACCTTACTTTCTATATTTTTAAATACATTTGAAGTTTTATTTAAAAAATTAGAGGTATTATCGTATAACCTACTTTCCACATTATTAAACAATTTAACAGAATTATTTCTTATGTTTATAGCTACTTTTCTGTTTACATATAATGAGTACTCACCCAGTTCCACTCTAAAATCAAGTGGGACAAAAGTATAATTTATCTTAAGAGAAGACCTATTCTTTATAAAACTCGGTAAGTTACTGCTTACAGCTATAAATCCACATATTACTATAAAAAAGCTCATTATTATAACTAATGCTATTCCTTTCTTCTTCATAGGAAAAACACCCCCAGTAATAATCAAAAATTGAAAATCAAGAATGATTTTAACAAACTCAATTGTCATTATTTCCTATTACTAAAGGATGTACATTTAAAATATTTTTATTCACATCTACAATAATTTTATGTATTAGTTGTATTAGTAGATCTAGTTGCATCTAGTATCATAAATAAACTTCAATCGAGGTAGATTTTGATAAACAGAGTTTTTAGCATCAAATAAATAAAAACATAGCCCTTTAGTTTAAAAAAACTAAAGGGCTATTAAAGAATACTTTATTACCTATTTAACGCCTCCGCAATTAACCTAGCAAGATATTTTGCCGAAGCTTTTGTTTCATCAATAGTATTTATATCTGCTCCAACTTCAACCAAAATTGCATTATTGCTCTTGTCTTGATTAAAATATCTGGTACCATAGTTATAATATATTACCCCTCTACAGAACCCTGGAAACAACTTATCAGAGGTCTGTATAATTTTATTTGCAAGTGCCATATTTTTATCAAAATGAGGATTTTTTTTTGCCATAACCAGTGAAATTTTAGCTACATTCTCGCCATTCATTTTTGTTGTGATAGCCCTCTTATCCTCAACAGAATCCCTATGCAGATCTATTATAAGCTTGAAATCTTTATACTTCTTTAAGTTCTTATCTACTGTCACTGCTGATCTAGCATAACTTTGAGTATAGGCTTCCGCATCATGTACTGTTTTATCATCTATTGCTGAAATGCCGTAATTAGATTGAAGTTCATTCACTAATGCTTCACCAACAGCTACAACGTTTTGAGTATTATCAGAATTTATAGGATTGCCAGGTTTATATCCTTCAGTAGTATGAGTATGATATATTAAAACTTCTGGCTTGCTAGTATCTAGAGCCTTTTTAAGTTTCGGATCATATACTGTCACCGATTTATTCTCTAAATTAAGAGTATCATTATTGCTTGGTGCTGGTGTTTCAGTGTCTTTTGATACTTGCTTATCATCAAGCTTAAAATGATTAAAGTCTACATTAGTGTTTTCTTTCAAGTTCTGATTATCCCTTCCTACGAAAGCTATCTCCCTACTTAAAACAGATATAGGATTCTTTAAGTTTAATCCAATCATCTCTAATGCGGTTTGCCCAATTGAAAAACGATTCTCCGCCATATCATCTTCATTAAAGGATGTAGCTTTTACTACAGGCATTGTGTAATTCAAAACCTGAACATAAAACATATTCCTTTTAATATTACTGCTATAGTTATTTGCTCGCACCACACAGGGTAAAATAATGACTAAAAGTACAGTCAACATTAAAACAAAGGCCTTTAGTCTAAAATCATTTTTTGTGTTTATCCTTTTGTAATTCAATCATGTCACCGCTATGAATCCATTCAAAGCAGTTTCCCCCCCTCTCATGTAAATATAGACATAGTTTTGCTATGTTAATTTATATGAGTAGGAAGTTTAACATATTACCATTTTAACTAAGAAACCTGTTTATATCATCTAAATCTAAAGCTGGTTGAAGAGCTATGTTTATTCCATTGGCTATTACCTTTGATATTGAATCTATAACTACATCCACTTCTTTTGGTGTTACCATGAGGTTTCCTACATAAGGATTTAAAATATCTTGAATCATTCTTTGCTTTTCATTTTTATCGATAGATTTTAACATATTATAAAATTCTGCACCTTTTGTAGATTGACTTATCATTTGATCTAATACCATGTCTATTGTATCATTAGCCATAGTCGCCGCATCAACAACTGTTGGTACTCCTATTGCTATAACTGGTATCCCTAAGGTTTTTTCACTAATTTCCATTCTTTTGTTTCCAACTCCAGAACCTGGTGAAATACCTGTGTTACCAATTTGAATTGTAGTATTTACTCTCTCCATCCTTCTTGAAGCAAGCGCATCTATACATACTATTAAATTGGGTTTAACCTTATCTACGACACCCTTAATAATTTCACCAGTTTCCATTCCTGTTAGTCCTAGTACTCCTGGAGCTATAGCACATACTGGTCTTATACCTTCATCAATTTGATCTGGTATAAGTTGTTTTAAGTGTCTTGTTACCATTAGTTTTGAAACAACCTTAGGACCTAAAGCATCTGGAGTTATATTCCAGTTTCCTAACCCTACTACTAATGCTGTCATGCTGTCCTCAAGATTAATCATTTCAGATAAAGTTTTTCCTAGTGCCTCGCTTACTTCATCCATAGTATCTGCATCATAATGAGTAAATTTCGGCATATCTATGGTTACATATGTACCCTTTGGTTTCCCCATTGACCTTGCACCAACATCATTTAGAACTCTAACTATTGTAGTTTTTATATCACCTTCATTTTTCTCTTCAGCCTCAACTCCAGGTATATCACTATTTTGCTTTTGGTATATCTCCTTAGCTTCAACAGCTAAATCTGTTCTTACACTAAACATAATTAAGCTCCCTTCAAATTAAAATATCTTTTATAGACCATAAATATTTGTTATTAGGTTTTCCTACTTTATTCTACATATTCAAGCTTTATAAATCTAAATCTACACAATAATCTATTTCTTTACTCTTAACGCAAAAAAACACTTGATGATGGCGTATTTTAATGCTATAATAACATCTGTTGAATAAACGAGACTCACTAGCGAATTTCCCCAAAGCTGTTGAGACCCTATAAAAATATAAGGGGGTGAAACTATGGCAAATATTAAATCTGCAAAGAAAAGAATAAAAGTTACAGAAACTAAAACTCTTAGAAACAGAATGATAAAGTCAGCATTAAAGACTACTGTTAAAAAGTTTTTAGTTGCTGTTGAAGGTGGTAACGCTGAAGAAGCTAAAACTACTTTTGTAGCTGCTGTTAAAGCATTAGATATGGCTGCATCAAAAGGGGTACTACATAAAAACAAATCAGCTAGAACTAAGTCAAGATTAGCTGCAAAGTTAAACAGCTTAACTGCTTAATAAATAAACCGGTTTTTTATAAACCGGTTATTTATTTTACTATCCTGAAATAGTATTTATTATTAATAATTCCATCTCCGTCTTCTCATCAACAGTAGAACTCTTCATTTTACGTTCTGCAATTAAACAAAGTTCTATTGCTCTCTTTAGCTGTTTTAATGTGAATTTTTTACTCTGACCTATAATCATATCACATGCATAATCAGATCTAATTTTTAATTCTTTCATAATATCTTGTTTTGTTTTTTTATTCTCTAAGCATAACTTCACTCTAAATAATTGATTGAACTGTCTTTCTATCATATTTAGAATATATGGTATTTTTTCACCTTTATAAATTAGTTCATTTAAAACTTCTAGAGCTTCTTTTAATTTTTTGTTAGCTATTGGGTTTACCAAATCAAATATATCATCATCATTACTTTTTAAAAACAAGCTTTTAATATCTTCTTTAGTTATATCTCTGTCATAAACATAACAACAAAGTTTTTCAACTTCATTTTCAATTATACTTAGATTATTTTCATCCATTAGACTACAAAAAACTCTCAATTCTATCTTACCTATCTTTTTATTTCTCCCATCAAAAAAGCTCTTTACCTTTGCCTCTAGCTGTTGTCCTTTTATTTTATCCGCCTTTACTACACAAGCCTTTTTATCTAGTTTTTGTATTCTCTTACCAGGCTTATCGCGCTTGCTTTTAAACACATCGTACAATATGAGTATACAATGAGGCGGTACTTGATCTAAGTATTCAACAACGCTATTAAAGGCTTTATCACTAGAAAATCTACTGTTTTCGCCCTTATCATCTTCAATAAAGGATGCTCTATATACAAGTACAACTTTTTTATCACTCATAAAAGGCACTGTCTGACACGCATTAATTACTACATCAAAGTTTTCAAGTGAGTTTCCATCAAATTTAATATAATTTAAATCTAAAAAACTCTTATCTATAACTTTATTTACTATAGAACTAATTCCTTCTTTAATGAGCTGCTCATCCCCACCACAAAATATATAGCAATTTTCCATATTATTTTTTTTAATATTTTCATTAAAAGTAATTATATCTATCATTATTATTCACCTCAGACTTTTACGATTAATATTGTGCATAAAACTTAAAATATATGAGCTACTTTATACACATAAAACTCTCTTATATTTGATAAAACTTTCTATTAAAGCTTCTAATATAACCTAATTATCCTGTTAAACATTATAACATATAAATGCATATTGTCTTTATAATCGATGTACATATTTTCAGAAGGATTATTTGACAGCCTGTTTTTGGTAACTCTAACTATGCTATAGGAATTAAACACACTTATATCTTCTTTTTTAACACTATCACTTATGAGCAAACTCTTATTATTTTTACTATTAACTTCAACACTTAAAGACTCATCTCTATAATAGGGGGTTATTTTTACATGTAAGACTTTACTTAGCTCTATAAAAAAACTCTCTTTAGGGTTAGTGATTACCTTATTTATTCCTATATCCTCTTTTAAATTCATAACCTTTTTTGCAGAAGACTGTTCATAATTACAAATTAAAATCTTATTTAGCTTGTAATCCATAACCACAGCCTCTCCACCTAGAAAGTTTATATAATAAAGCTTAGGAATAAAACTATAATTCTGAAATAGCATTACAATAACCACCATAGCAGGTAAGTACTTGTAACTTTTGTACCCGTACCTGTAAAGAACAAAACTTACATAAATTACGATAATTCCAATCCCATCTAAATATCCAAAATAACTTATAGGTGGACATAATTTCAATATTAAATAGTTTGCACCCTGAACAGCCGTCAACATTAAATTTAGACCCATACTTAAGAAATTAAACACAGGTTTTATATAGCATGCTAAAAGAGCTGCATTTCCTAAAATAACTATTATTGAATACATAGGAAGTAGTATTAAATTCCCTATAATAAAGCCACTACTAAAATTCTGAATAGTAAACGCAGTATATGGTACAGAAAAAACTTGGGAACTTAATGTTATACTTAAACTTTCATTTATCTTCTTTGGCAACTTATACATAATACGTAAAAGCTTTTTATAGTATAGCAATATTCCTAAAGTAGCTGAAAATGATAACATAAATCCAATATCCATTATATAATAAGGCTTTATCAAAAGTATAATTAATGCTGCAAAGCTTAAAGAAGATATACTATCATAATTTTTAAATACTATCTTAGCTGATTTAAATATAAATATCATTATAAATGCTCTTATAGTTGATGCTTGTATGCCTGTAAAAAGTATGTACACGAATGATAACAATATAGAAAACCTTATTCCAAATAAATTTTCTAAAACTTTATATATGATTGCCATATGAAATCCCGACACACTAATAGCATGAAATACCCCCATTTCTTTAAATTCATTTTTTTGAGTCTTAGACAAATAACTGGCATCTCCATAGCAAAGAGACATTACTAAGGCAGCTTTCTCTTCTCCTAGAGCCTCCTTATACCTGATATACATATTTCTCTTTATCTCATATAAATAATAAATAAAATCTTTTTTACTTTCAGTTAAATTCTCAACCTTATATTGGCCTATGATTCCCCTTGCAAAATCTTTTTCACTTTTGAATTTTCCATATATAGTAAGCTTTTCTCCTTCTTTAAGTTTTGATACCTTTCCACTCAATACCATTCGTCTTCCCTTATACTCTACTAAGCAATAATACCCTCTATTTTGAGTTACTCTAACCTCCAGGTCGCTTGGAACTTGTATATTAAAATACATCGTAAAACTAATCATTCCTACAAAGAAAAAAAGGATATTTATTATGTAGAAACCCTTATCTAGTGTAAATAAAAATATAGCAAAAAAAGATGCAGCAATAACTGCACCTGCTAAAGCATTTTGAAATAATGCAAAGGCGGAAAGACAACCAATAAATATGGAGATAGCATAATATAAAAGAGGTCTTTTCATCTTATAATACCGTTCCTTATTAGTTTAATTATCGTGGACTTGAAGTAAAAGCTTCACTCTATGAGTTGATGAATCTATTTCCATTTCTTTTACGTGAAGAATAGTTTCCTTCCCCTTTGTAACAAAATATCTCTGTGCTATATCTTCGGCTGATTCCTTAGTCAGACTATCATACATTGAAAAATAATCACTTTCAGGAATATTTAAAAACATTTTATTACTTCCCTTTATTACAGTATGTGAAACATTTTGGAGCATTTTTAGTCCACCTCCTATTAACTATTCTATCCAATAGCAACAGGTTTAATCATAATACTCATCTTTATTAAATTTATGGAATATCGATATTAAGATCCAAGCTCCAACAACTATCCCAACATTTCTCCAATAAATAATATCGGAAAATACTTTTATACCACCAAGTAACATTAAAACTCCAAACTGAATAATTAAATTCAATAAAACAGTTAAATTAGCTAATTTGCTTTTAAAAATCATTTCTCTTGAAAAACTATAATTCAAAAATACAGTATTTAAGTTTAATACAGTAAAGGCAGATATCTGAGCAAATTCTATCCCTTTCCCATAAGTATACATAAGCACTCCAAAAGCCATTACTCCAATCAATATTCCGTTAGATAATATAAAGGAAATACTATTTTTTATGGTATTTTTACCTATACTTGAATTTAAATAAGAAGTTCCTTCATATTTATACTCACAAATTAAAGCTAAAGAAGATAAAAGCATAATTATACTATTGAACCAAAATGTTTCCTGTGCAATAAGCGGCAACTCATATTTCCACAAGATACTTAACATCAAAAATGAAAATACTGCAGCACTACAGCTGGTAATATAAATAATTATTTTTTTAATCGTAGTCATTATTTTTCTAGAGTCTTCTAATACATCTAACAGTTTTGTAAAATCTATTGTAGTTAATACTATATCTGAAAGTCTCCTTACGATATTGCTACTTGAAGTCGTAATTCCAACATCAGAACTCCTAAGTGCAGGCAAATCAATTAGCTTAGATCCTGTTATAGCAGTAATATATCCATATCCCTTTAATGATTTTATTATTTTAACTTTATGTTTTGAGTTGATTTTTGAAAAAATACCTATTTTATCACCAATACGTTCAAACTCTTCATCTACCATATTATCGATTTCTATACCAGACAAAACCTCTTTAAGTTTCGAAGTCACACCAAGTTTTTTACCAATTGCAAGAGCCGTTAGTTTATTATCTTCTGTTATTATGATAGGCTTTACTGATAATAACTTACTTTTTTTAATTGACTCTATCGCTTCATCCTTTAATGTGTTTTCAAAACCAACTAACCCTACAAATACCAAATTACTTTCAATATTCTCTTTAAGACTAGGTTCATAGCTAAAATTTCTATAAGCTAATCCTATAACAGATAGACATCCATTTGACATAATTATATCAGCTCTTTTTATAGCAGTAATATCTTCATCTGTAATTTCCGCTTCTACACCATTTTTCATAATATGGGTACATCTATTTAAAAGTGAGTCAACAGCCCCTTTTACACTTGCCCTGTAATTTTCATCTATAACATTTATAGCAGTCATCATTCTTCTTTCACTATCAAAGGGAATGTTAAGAATCCTTCTATGCTCAGTTTCTAGCTTCCTCTTATCTATTCCATTTTCTATCCCCAATTGTACAAGCGCTGTTTCTATCAAGTCATTTTTAATGTTTGTTTCTTTCATTGTGTTCGTTTTTGTATCGTTACAAAGTAAACCTATACTTATTATTCTGTATAGATTTTGATTCTTGTCTTCATCCGCACTGTCAATTAGTTGACCTCCGCGAGTCTCTATAATTGCTCCACTTGTATATATTTTTACAGCCTTTACTTTTTCCTTAGAAAAAGCCCCAACTTTATCAGTACAAAGTGCAGATATTGTGGAGAACTTTTCTATTGTAGATAAGTTCTTGAAAGTTACAGCATCCTTTTTTAGTTTTCTAAAAATAATTGAAGAAATAATTGATATGGTAAAGATTATACTTTGTGGGACTGCACTTGCTAAAAGTAATGCTGTTGTCTTAGCTGCATAATCTAAATTTCCTTTTAAAATCATTTGACTCACGATACTAATAACTATACACAAAATTACTAATATACTGCAGTAATTAAGTATTTTGTGTAACCTTTTATTGAAGTAGAACATTTCGTTTTTTTCCCCAAAAAGTAAACTAACCACATTTGCTATCTGAGTATTCATTCCAGCAGCAATAACTATCCCGGTTCCACTTCCTCCTACTACAGTGGAAGATTTGAAAAGAATATTCTTCATGTCAGATAATGTTATTTCCTTTTCTTCTATTTTAGTTTCATATTTCTCCGCTATAAAACTTTCTCCTGTAATAGACGATTCCCTTACCTTTAAATCTTCTCCCTCTATCACTCTGAGATCCGCTGGTACACCTTCTCCCTTTCCAACAATTACAATGTCACCTACTACTAACTCTATAGATGGTATCTTAAGAGTTCTCCCCTCACGCACAACTCTCGCATATCCGTTATTTAACTTTTCTAGTTCCTTTATACTTTTCTCCTCATTATATTCGCTAAAAGCTATACATAAAATATTTATTATTAAGATAGTTAACTCCATTCCCGCAAACAAAAATTGTCTATAATATAAAAATATTAGTATAGAAATTATGATAGCTACAACCCATAACTCCTTTAACTGCCTCAAAATTAGCTTATCTAAACCTTTTGTTTTTGGTATATATATTTTATTTCCACCGTACTGTTCTCTATGAGGTTTTATTTGATCTTCGTCAAGCCCAGCATATATATTACTTCCTAATTTTTTAACCACTTCACTCCATGGGCTTCTATACCATTGAATCATACACTTCACCTTTCTATAAGTAATCTATGTTTTTTATTAACGTTATCATTCATATGAACTGGATAAACATTATTATACTGGATTTATATCCCTTTATAATACTCGTGATTATAAAGAAATACTTTAATACAAATTCCCTCTTATGTAAGTACCAAAACAGATCCAAATCAAATTAGTATAGCGATTTACTTAAATGATATTTTTTTATAAATTTCATTCATTTTACATTATTTATCAAATATTTCTTATTTCACTGTATAAATACCATTTCATCTTGCAAACCCAATTGACATAAGCATCATTCTATGTTAATATCATGTAAAAATAACCATTAAATTCCATAGACATTTATACTAATGGATTTTCTACCGAATGCATTCAGTCATATTTCTAAAAATTCAGTACACATAACGAATTATTTATAGCATATAAATAATTTGTAAGGATAAAATGTATAGCCTACTACGAAAATCTATAAATTTGGGGGGAAAAAAATGCTTAAGTACATTTTAAAGAGGCTAGTTTCTAGTGCATTAACTATCTTTGTAGTAATTACATTAACTTTCTTTTTGATGCATAAGATACCTGGCGGACCTTTTGATTCAGAAAAAAAGCTGCCTGATCAAGTAAAAGCAAACCTAGAACAAAAATTCGGTCTTAATAAACCTCTTGGAGAACAATATACCATTTACTTGAAAAATGTTGTTTCACATGGATATTTAGGCCCTTCAATGAGATATGAAGGAAAATCAGTAAATGATGTAATAAGTTACTCATTCCCTGCATCAGCGAAACTTGGATTATGTGCTATTATTATTGCCCTTATTGCAGGAACTTATATGGGTGTTACAGCTGCTCTTCACCAAGGAAAATGGCAGGACAACCTATGCATGGTTATTGCTACTTTAGGCGTCACTGTTCCAAGTTTTGTAATGGCTACTTTCTTTATTTACTTTTTTGCGGTTAAACTAGGTTGGCTACCTGCTGTCGGTTTCGATGAACCAAAAAATCTAATATTACCATCTATAGCTCTTGGAGGTTACGCTATGGCCTTCATTGCTAGACTTTCAAGGTCAAGCCTTTTAGAAGTTATAAGGCAAGACTATATAAAGGTTGCTAAGGCTAAGGGACTACCAAAAATAAAAATAATTTACAAGCATGCATTAAAGAATTCACTAATACCTATAGTAACCTACTTAGGTCCACTTTTAGCTGGAATCCTTACAGGAAGCTTTGTTATAGAAACATTATTTGGTATTCCTGGTCTCGGAAGAGAATTCGTTCAAAGCATAGGAAACAGAGACTATACTACTACATTAGGTGTAACGATTTTCTTTAGTACCTTCTTAGTACTCTGTAACCTAATAGTGGACTTACTATATGTAGTCATAGATCCAAGAATAAAACTAGAAGGTTAAGGAGGTAATGAAATGCAGCTAACTAAAAACTTACTGGAAGATGTTAATATACCTAAAAATATCTCCACAGATATGTTTGAAAAAGTTTCTCCAGATGAAAAAAATGCTGAAGCCATAGTTAGACCTAGTCTTACATATTGGCAGGATGTTTGGAGGAGATTAAAGGAAAATAAACTTGCTATGATTGGTTTATCCTTTGTTATATTTATCACCATTGTAGCAATTATAGGCCCAATGGTTTCCAAATATAATTACTTTTCACAAAACTTAGAACTGGCAAATCAGCCACCCAGCGGAGAGAATTGGTTCGGAACTGATAAGTTTGGAAGAGATATTTTTGTAAGAATACTTTATGGAGCTAGAATATCCCTAACAGTTGGATATGCTGCCAGTATATTAAATATCGTTATAGGCATTTTATATGGTGGAATAGCTGGCTATTTCGGTGGAAAAGTAGACAACATTATGATGAGAATAGTAGACATACTCTATTCAGTACCTATGATGATATACGTAATACTACTCATGGTTATTTTAGGTGCTGGTTTAAAAAGTATTATAGTTGCCCTCTCTATAGCCTTCTGGCTAACCATGGCTAGAATAGTCAGAGGACAAATTATGTCTTTAAAAAATCAAGAATTTGTATTAGCAGCAAAAACGCTAGGCGCTTCACCTATACGAATACTTTTAAGACATCTTATTCCTAACTGTATGGGCCCAATTATTATAACACTTACATTATCAGTGCCAGAGGCCATATTTAC
Source organism: Clostridium sp. CS1-1 (assembly GCF_056135525.1). NCBI lineage: Bacteria > Bacillati > Bacillota > Clostridia > Eubacteriales > Clostridiaceae > Clostridium > Clostridium sp. CS1-1. The sequence goes on from NZ_CM148680.1 coordinate 4,176,079, forward strand.
CGAATCATTCTTAAGCTTTATAGGCCTTGGAGTTTCTGCACCACAAGCATCTTGGGGAACACTTGCATCAGAAGCCCTTGACGGATTTCAGTTATATCCAACACAACTCTTTTTCCCTGCTTTAGCTATCTGCTTAACAATGCTTGCATTTAATTTACTTGGGGATGGCTTAAGAGATGCTCTAGATCCTAAGATGAGAAAGTAATAGGAGGCTTTACTATGGAGAATTTACTACAAATCGATAGTTTGCATACATCATTTTATACTCATGTTGGAGAAGTAAAATCAGTAAGAGGGGTTTCTCTTAAGGTTGACAAGGGAGAAGCCATTGGGATTGTCGGAGAATCTGGTAGTGGTAAAAGCATTACTATGATGTCTACCATGAGACTTCTGGCTGATAACGGAAGAATAAAAGAAGGACAAATTATTTTTAATGGAAGAGATTTATCAAAAACACCAGAAAAGGAAATGGAAAAAATAAGAGGTAATGAAATAGGAATGATTTTTCAAGACCCTATGACCTCACTTAATCCTGTGTTTACCATAGGAGAACAGTTAATTGAACCTCTTATTAAGCATAAAAAGATGAGCAGAGCTGATGCATTTAATAAAGCAGTAGAAATGTTAAAACTGGTTGGTATACCTAGTCCTGAAAAAAGAATGAAACAATACCCTCATGAATTTTCTGGTGGTATGAGGCAAAGAGCTATGATTGCCATGTCCCTTGTATGCGCTCCAAAACTTTTAATAGCAGACGAGCCAACTACCGCATTAGATGTTACAATACAAGCTCAAATTCTTGAACTTATGAAGGATTTAAAAGCAAAAATAGATATGTCTATAATCCTAATAACACATGATTTAGGAGTTGTTGCAGATGTATGTAATAGAATATACGTAATGTATGGTGGTACTATTGTAGAAAGCGGAAACTCAAGAGATATTTTTTATAATCCAAAGCATCCTTATACCTGGGGGCTATTAAGAAGTATACCAAACCCAAAAGAAGATATAAAGGAAAGATTAAAACCAATTGAAGGTACACCGCCAGATCTTTTGAAACCACCTGCAGGTTGCCCCTTTGCACCTCGCTGCGAATATACAATGAAAATCTGCTTAACAGAACGACCAATTCAATTTGAAATAGGCGAAGGTCATTGCTCTGCTTGTTGGCTGAATCACCCCGATGCTCCAAAAGCAGAACCTAGTATAGAAGGGGGAAATGCATAATGGCTGATAAAAAAATCTTAATAGAAATTAAAAATTTAAAAAAGCATTTTGAAATAAAAAAAGGACTATTCGCTAATAAAAAAAGTTTTGTAAAGGCTGTTGATGACATTTCCTTTACTATAAATAAAGGAGAGACCTTAGGCCTAGTTGGTGAATCTGGTTGCGGTAAAACTACTACTGGAAGAACTATAATAAAATTATATGAACCTACAGCCGGCCAAATAATTTACGATGGAAAAGACATCGCTAAGCTATCTCCAAATCAAATGTTATCTTACAGAAGAAGAATGCAAATGATATTTCAAGACCCTTACGCATCGCTAGATGCGAGAATGACTGTTGGAGATATTATAGGTGAAGCTATCGACATACATAAGCTTATGGCAGGAAAAGAGAGAAACGAAAGAGTACAATACCTTCTAAGTAAAGTTGGCTTAAATAAAGATCATGCCAGCAGATACCCTCATGAGTTTTCCGGCGGGCAAAGGCAAAGAATTGGTATTGCCAGGGCGTTAGCTGTTGAGCCTGATTTTATAGTATGTGATGAACCCATATCTGCTCTTGACGTATCTATTCAAGCTCAGGTAGTTAACATGCTTGAAGATCTCCAGAAAGACTTAGGGCTTACCTATTTATTTATAGCCCATGACTTGTCAATGGTTAAGCATATTTCTACAAGAATTGGTGTTATGTATCTTGGAAAAATGGTAGAAATAGGTTATAGCAATGAATTATACAAAAAACCATTTCACCCATACACAAAAGCCTTATTGTCAGCTATACCTGTTCCAGACCCTGATATGAGTGCATCTAATCAAAGAATTATGCTTGATGGAGAGATTCCATCTCCAATTGATCCACCACCTGGTTGCAGATTTAAAGGAAGGTGTAGTTATGCTAAACCTATATGTTCCGAAGTAGAACCTACATTAAAAGATTTAGGTGACAACCATTCTGTTGCATGTCACTTATTTGAATAACATTCTTAAGTGTGAGTATTTGGTATAAGTTTTAAATAAAACTTAAACTTTTTACTATATAAACAAAATAATTATAAAAGGGGGACTTATTAATGCTAAAGAACAGAAAATCCAAGCTTTTAGCAGTAATTATGACTGTAGCCTTAGCTGGTTCAATACTCGCTGGCTGCGGCGGTAGTACTGCGACCAATAATCAAGCATCCGGAAGTAAAGTAATAAAAGTTAACCTTGGTGCTGATCCTAAAACAATCGATCCAGGTTTAAACAACTCTGTAGAGGGTTCTAAGGTAATAGTTAACGCTTTTGAAGGTTTAACTAACCTTGACAAGAATGAAAAAGTTATTCCTGGAGTAGCTGAAAAATGGGAGGTTTCAAGTGATGGTTTACATTATACTTTCCATTTGAGAAAGGATGCCAAATGGTCAGATGGTCAACCTGTTAAAGCCCAAGATTTCGAATATGCTTGGAAAAGAGCTTTAAATCCTGATACAGCTTCCGAATACGCTTTCCAACTTTTTTACTTAAAAAATGGTGAGGCATATAACCAAAGCAAAGATCCAAAGGCAACTAAAAAAGCAACTGCCGACGAGGTTGGAGTTAAAGCTAAAGATGACTCTACTCTAGAAGTTACACTTGAAGGAGCTACAGAATATTTCCTATCCCTAATGTCTTTTCCAACCTATATGCCTATAAGAAAAGATATAATCGAAAAAAATCCAACAGATTGGACAACAAAGCCAGAGACGTATGTATCCAACGGCCCTTTCATAATGAAGGAACACAAAATGAAAGACAGTATAAATTTTGTAAAAAATCTTAACTACTGGAGTTCTAAAACTGTTAAATTAGATCGAATAGAATTTAAAGTTTTAGAACAAGAAAGCAGCTATTTTGCAGCCTTTAAAACAGGTCAGCTTGATATGATTGATAAACCACCTACACAAGAAATCCCTAATTTATTAAAAGATGGTACAGCTAAAAACTATCCTTATATAGGGACATATTACTATGACTTTAATTTATCACCAAATGCTATAAATGTTAATCCAGAAGCAGCCAAGGCAGTAAAAGATGTTAGAGTTAGAAAAGCCTTATCGCTTGCCATAGATAGAGAGGCTATAACTAAAAATATTTCAAAAGGTGGCGAAAAACCAGCTACATCCTTTGTTCCAAGTTCTGTAACTGATAAAAACGGTACTCAATTTAAAAATAAAGAGTACTATAAAACTACTTCTGATGTAGAGCAGGCTAAAAAACTTTTAGCTGAAGCTGGCTACCCAGATGGCAAAGGTTTCCCTAAACTAGAACTGATATATAATACATTACAAGCTCATCAAAGCGTAGCTGCAGCTGTTCAAGATATGTGGAAGAAAAATCTAGGTATTGATATTACATTAAGAAACCTTGAGAGGAAAGTTCAGTTAGCTGAAGCAAACAAGCATAATTTCGTTCTTAACAGAGATGGTTGGATAGCTGACTATAATGACCCAATGACATTCCTTGATATTCCTACTACTACTAATGGTAATAACTACGCTGGATATAATAATCCTAAATATGATCAACTAATTACTGCAGCGAAAGTTGAAGCAAATGCTGAAAAAAGAGTTAGCATGCTTCATGAAGCTGAAGATATGTTGATGTCTGATATGCCACTGATACCAATATACGAATATACTGAAGTAATTTGTATGAATAAAAAATTAAAAGATGTTCACGTATCTAATCTTGGATTCTACTTCTTTAGGGATGCTGATTTAGAAAAATAATACTTGTAAACTTATAAAATCAATAAAGCAGTTAGTATATGCTAACTGCTTTATTGATGATTAAATACTTTCTAAAATAATGTTTTACAGCTATTTTTTCTCTTCCTTCATAACCATAAAATAAAAATCTGTACCGAACTCTTCATTAAATTGTCTTTCCAGTTCTCTCATTCTCTTTTCTTGTTTATCTCCTAAGTCAGCATAGTCCAAATTTTTAAAAGTTCGCAAAACTTCAGCATTAGAACTTAGAAATTCACTACTTACTTCCATATTATAATCATTTCTTTGATGTCTCGTTGAGCTGTTATTATTTTTTAGGATATAATCATGAGCAAATCCTCTTTCTATTCTTTCATCGGAACGATCTAAATCTTTGTATTCATTAACATATTCCTCATTCATATAAAAACCTCCAGTACAAGAAATCATATTTTCTTGAATTATTATCTTCTATGTTCTACTAAATCTATTGCACCAAGTACTATATGAGCTAATCCAAAGCCTAAAACTGCTGTTTCTACCATTGGCACAATATCTCTTTTTCTCATTCCTCTTTTTCTAATATCCATTGCTCTTAAGGCTACTGCACCTGCTGTTACTACAGTTCCCAAAGCTGTCGGAATTGTTCCTTCTCTCATAAAATTCCCCTCCTTATTTTTAATACGATATTATTGTTTCTTATTCAATGTCTGTTTATTCTTTTACAAATAAATTAAATGATAATATTTCCTATTTTTTATAATAGATTGAGTTTTGAAGATAAAAAGAAAAATAAAAAAAGCCCCTAAGGGCTGCTATATTATGATTTAGTTTCATTGATTTCCTCTAGAGTCCTGCCTTTAGTTTCAATACCTACGATAGCAATCACCACTGCTACCACTGCAAACACCATAGTAAGCATAAGAAACACATAGGTGAAACCAGCCTGTTTGCCGTTAGTCTCATACACCAATCCAACTATATAGGGAGCGGCAATAGCACCAATACGACCAACCGCAGCCGCCCAACCAGTTCCGCTTCCCCTAGCCCGAGTTGGATAAACTTCTGGCGTATAAGCATACACCGCACCCCAAGCTCCAAGGCTAAAAAAGTAAAGTAGGCAACCAAAAACAAGCACATTAATTACGGATGCCGCTTGCCCAAATAAGTATGATGATAATGCAGTACCTGCTAGGTACACTACTAAAACCGCTTTACGACCAATCCTTTCTATTAGATAAGCTGCACTGTAATATCCTGGTAACTGAGCAAAGCACATAATTAATGTGAATTCGAAACCTTTTACCAAACTATACCCTTTGCCGACAAGGAGAGTAGGAATCCATAAAACAAACCCATAATATCCAAAATTAATACCTAACCATAGAATCCATAGTAAAAAAGTGCGTCTACGATAAGTTTGAGACCATAAATCTAAAAGCGTGATATTATTAGCTTTATTCTCCTCTGGCTGGTTAAATACAGTTTCTATATCATTTTTAACTCCGGCTTGTTGTTCCATTTTACTTACGATTTTGTCAGCTTCTTGAAAATACCCTTTTTGCTCCAAGTATCGAGGAGACTCTGGAATATTTTTTCTCAGATACGCTGCATATAACGCTGGAATTCCTCCTAAGAAGAACCCAATGCGCCAGCCATAAATCGGGATCAAAAGATAAGCTATTAAAGCAGCAATAATCCATCCCCATGCCCAAAAGCTCTCCAACAAAACAACCATTCGTCCTCGGGCTATAGCAGGTGAGAATTCGCTAACCAAAGTAGATGCCGCAGGCAACTCCCCACCCAAGCCTAATCCCGTTAAAAATCGAAATAGCAATAATAAGCTAAAGTTAGGCGCTATCCCTGACAGGGCACTAGCTACTCCATATAACACAAGAGTAAACGTAACTACTGTTCTTCTCCCCCATCTATCAGAAACCATCCCAGCAATAGCGGCGCCAATAGCCATTCCAACTGCAGATGCACTGCCCAATAAACCTAAATCAGCAGGAGTAAGCTTCCATTCCTTTCCGATTGAAGCCATCACGCCAGCGACCATGCCTTGGTCCATGGCATCAAACATCCAACCGATACCTGTTAAAAACAATACTCTCCAAAGCATGGGTGTAACTGGCAACCTTTCAATCCTTTGCGAAATACTACTCATCTAATTTATTCCACCTTCTCTCTCAATCTGTTCCTTCTCTAAATTTTGCCCAGCTAGCAACTTTTTATGCTTTTCGTAGAATGTCTAAACACTTCAACACCTGACGGTACATTTTTTGAGCAAAAAAATTTTAATTTCCTAATAAACAAAAAAGACGCCTAACTATTATTTTATAAATAGTTAAACGCCTTAAAATTTCTAAATTTGGCGGGAATATGTGAGAATCGAACTCACCCGTCGTGGTCTTAGCACGGCAACACGGTTTTGAAGACCGGCAGGCACACCAGCACCTATCTACTCCCAAGATTGATTACATAGAGTATTATAAAACATTAAATACTCTATGTCAACAAAATCAAACATTATAACCTATAATTTTTTTAAATTACCCAAATTATAATTCTTAATAGCAATATGAAAAACATATTTTTTCATAACTTAAATTTTAATAAAGGATTCTCTTATCTTCTAGTCTTTTAGTCAATTTTATATTGTCGAAATGTTCCATTACAGACATAGCGTACTTCCTACTTGTATTCAACTCATCTCTTAATTGAGCTAGAGTCATGCTTCCATTGCTATTTATGAAGTTTCTTACTAATTCTTTTGCCTTATCATAATCCTCTGATAAAAGGCAACAGTCTTCTGATACTTTTATTAAAGCACCTTCATCTACAATTGACTCAAATACCATCTTAAAATTCTTTTTATCCTGATTAATAGTTTCTAAATCAGCATACCTAGGTGGTGAGAACTTAGCAAGCTTAAATTCTTTTAAAATTCTATCCCTAATAATATTTTGCTCTTTATTATATTTAATAGTGAAACCAACTATAGATATAAAACTACCATGTATGCTTATTGTTTCTTTTTGAACAAGTAAGTTTAATATTTCGTCGTATATCTTCTGTTTAATATTCTTACCCAATACCCTATTTTTTATTTCTTCTTTAGATATACCCCATTTCAGCGGATTCTGCTCATGAAACTTTTCTAGTATATCTGTCATTTGATTAACTTTTTGCTGCAAAAATCCCGAGTGAATATATACAGCTTTATCACCACTGTCAAGTCTTAACACTTTACCTTCAGTAACTAAAGTATTAAGCTTATCTTGAATATTCTCTTCATTCTTTCCTAAAGCCTTCAAAATATCTACAGCCCTTGGATAAGTATCGCTTAAGTTTTTAATGTTGTTTTCTAATATATTTTCAGTTTTTCCACTTTCTTTAATTTTTAGTTCCTCAATATACTTATCATCAAACCTCTTTGCTTTTTTTGCTAATGGTTCAATTATAGAACCACCACCTATAGTGTACATAGGCGAATAACTTCTTATTACTAATCTATCATTTCTTTGGGCAGTTAGAGGTTTTTCTAATCTTAACTGTACATAAGCTTCTTCTCCAGGCTTTATTTCTTCCTTATCAAGTATTATAACTCTACACAAAATCTCATTAGTACCATGGTAAAGCCTTACCCTTTGTCTATTTTCTAAAGGCCTTGAAGCACTTTTTAAATAGTAAAGATTACAATCCACCATTAGAGATGGCTCCATTATATTCTCTACTGAAACTACATCTCCTCTATCTACATCACTAGTTTTAACATTTGCTATATTTATAGCACACCTTTGACCTGCCTCTGCAACCTTTACAGATTGGTCATGTACTTGTATGCCTCTTACCTTGGATACAACTTTAGAAGGATATATTTCTACAGTTTGACCTTCTTTAATAGACCCACTTATTACAGTTCCTGTTACCACTGTTCCAAATCCACTTACTGAAAAAACTCTATCTACAGGAAGTCTGAAATGTCCATGTGTATCTTTAGCATCTACTTCTTCTGTTAACGTATCTATTTCCTTCACCAGTTGGTCCAAACCTAATCTTGTTTTAGAAGAAACAGCATGAATTGGAGCATTTTCTAGGAAAGTATCTTTAAACTCTCTTCTTATATCATCCTTAATCATTTCAGTCCAATCTTCGTCAACTAAGTCGGCCTTAGTAAGCACAATTATACCTTTTTTTACATTAAGTAATTGAAGTATTTCAAAGTGCTCCCTAGTTTGAGGCATTATTCCCTCATCTGCAGCAATTACTAAAAGAACTATATCTACACTACTTACACCAGCTAGCATATTTTTAACAAACTTTTCATGTCCTGGTACATCTATAATTCCTGCTCTTCTTCCTGAAGGCAAGTCAAAAAATGTGAATCCAAGATTTATAGATATTCCTCTCTGTTTTTCTTCTGCTAAGGTATCAGTTTCTCTTCCCGTCAAAGCCTTTACAAGTGTTGTTTTTCCATGGTCTATGTGTCCAGCAGTACCAATTATAATATGCTTCATAAATATCACCTACTCTTCTTATTGTTGTCTATAGACAGAGTTCTTAGCACCAGCTTCTAATCCTTAAACCCTATTATCTAGGGATATTCCACTCTTTACTCTCACTTTAGAGAAAAGGAATATTGGAGTAGCTAGTTATCAGATAAGTTTTCAAATGCCTCTACAATAATGTCAAAATCACTATCAAAAAGGGTTCTTAAATCCATAATAACTTCATCATTAGACACTCTTATAACTATAGGTACTTTATTTCCTCTTAGCTTTTTCTCTAATTCCTGTGGTGAGAACTTGCTATTTTTAACCTTTATTACATAGGTCTCAATCCTCTCAACAGGCATGGAACCTCCCCCAACCATAGAATAATCCTCTTCAATACCAAAACTAAATCCCTTTGCTTTACTTTGTAATCTTCTCTTAAGCCTTTGCGCTCTCTTTTTATGTTCGTCCTTGTGACTTAATATCATGTACAGTGTAGGGATATTCTCTACAGCTTCTTTTTCGTCCAAATAATATTTAAGAGTTCCCTCTAATGCAGCAAGAGTCATCTTATCTATTCTAAGTGCCCTTGTTAGCTGATTTTTTTTCATCTTATCTATGTATTGCTTCTTTCCTATAATGATACCAGCTTGTGGTCCTCCAAGCATTTTATCTCCACTAAAAGTTACCACATCAACACCTTTTTTTATACTTTCCTGAACTGTAGGCTCATATGTAAAACCATACTTTGAAAAATCAACTAAAGTTCCACTACCTATGTCCTCGATAAAAGGAATATTATTTTTCTTTCCGAGTTCCACTAATTCTTCTACTGATACCTCTTCTGTAAATCCAAGAATTTTAAAATTAGATGTATGTACTTTGAGTAGTACTCCTGTATTATCATTTATATTGTTTTCATAATCATAAAGGTGAGTCCTATTTGTTGTTCCCACTTCTACAAGCTTAGCTCCACTAAAGGTCATAACATCAGGTACTCTAAACGAACCTCCAATCTCAACAAGCTGTCCACGTGATACAATTGCCTCTTTATCCTTGCATAATGTATTTAAAGCTAACATTACCGCTGCCGCATTGTTATTTACAACTATTGCAGCCTCAGCACCCGTAACCTTTTTAATCAGTTCTTCCACATGACTATATCTTGAGCCTCTTTGCCCTTTCTTTAAATCATATTCAAGATTATTATAGCTATCTGCAACATTTATAACGTTTTCTAATGCCTTTTTAGCAAGTAGAGATCTTCCTAGATTAGTGTGTATAACTACACCAGTTGCATTTATAACCTTCTTAAAATTAGATCCAATACTTTCTTCTAAAATTTCTGCAAAGTTATTTAAAATGTCTTCCTTCGTAAAATCTTCAATTTGATCCTTTAATATTAGTTCCCTATAGTTATCTATTGATTGTCTTAGTGAATCTACAACTAATAGCCTCATAGCTCCCTCAGATTTTATTTGCACCATTTCTTCCTTTAGAAGCTCATCTATTTTAGGAAGCTTTCTTAACAATTGTTTTTTTTCCATATAATATCCCACCCTCTTTTTCAGTTAAAAGTTAAGAGTGAGGAGTGGAGAGTTATCTGATTTAATTCTCAACTCCTAAATTTTCAAAACTAATTTACGTATTTATAAAAATACAATTTAATTCGTAATCTCAACCTATTAACTCTAAAATCTATATCTATTCCACAATTATATACGTTTCACCTTGCTGTGGTATAACTTCACCTACTATAGCTGAAGACATATCAAGCTTTGAAAGTTCATTCATGATTTTTTCTCCATCTTCCTTTGAACAAGTAACTAAAAGTCCTCCAGATGTTTGAGGATCAAACAAAACATCTTGCATCCATTCAGGCGTATTCATAAATTCATATTTTCCTGATAAATACTCTTTATTTCTATATGCTCCTCCAGGTACAAGCCCCATTCCTGCATATTCCTTAGCTTCTTCTATGTAAGGTATCCTATCCGCAAATAATTTTAGTGTAACTTTTGAAGCTGATGCCATTTCATATCCATGACCCATAAGTCCAAAGCCTGTTATATCTGTACATGCACTAACATTATATTTAGTTATAATTTCTCCTGCATACTTGTTTAACGTAGACATAACTTTAACAACTTTTTCATAAGCATCTTTAGAAGCCACTTCTCCCTTTACTGCAGTGTTTATTATTCCACTACCTAGAGGCTTAGTTATTATGGCTACCTCCCCTACATTGGAACCATAGTTTTTAAGTATGTTATCTGGATGAACAGTTCCCATAACTGACAATCCGTACTTAGGCTCATCATCATCTACAGTGTGGCCACCTATAACTACTGCCCCTGCTTCTATTACTTTATCTGCTCCACCTCTTAAAATCTCTCCTAAAACATCTATAGATAGGCACGATGGAAAACAAACTATATTTAATGCTACTGTAGGTTTGCCTCCCATAGCATAGACATCGCTTAATGAATTAGCTGCTGCAATTTGACCAAAGCTATAAGGATCATCTACTACAGGTGTGAAAAAATCTAAAGTTTGAATTACAGCCAATTCATCATTTAATTTATATACAGCTGCATCATCAGAAGTCTCTATACCAACTAATAAATTTTTATCTTCCATTTTCGGTAATTTACTTAATATTTTCGAAAGGGTTCCCGGCCCTATTTTAGCTGCTCATCCTGCTGTTCTTGATAATTCAGTAAGTCTTTTCTCTGTCATAACGACACCTCCAGTCAAATTTTTTCAATTTTTATTATATACTACTTTGCTCAAATTTAAAACAATTAAACTATCTTGCTTCAATTTTATCTTTCATTTTATCTAAAGTTTTATCACCTATACCCCCTAATTTTTTCAAATCCTCTATTGATGAAAATCTACCATTTTTATCTCTATAGTCTAATATTTTTTGTGCTGTTACATCCCCTACCCCTGGAATAGTCTTTAGTTCTTCTTTTGAAGCTGTATTTATATTTATCTTACCGTTTTGTCCAATTCCATTACCTATATTACCTTGTGATATTAGCTGATTGTTTTTAACTTCGCTTTTCTTATCTACATATATATAATCCTCATCTCTTAGTTTTTTAGCTAGATTTAATTTATCTTTATCTGCATCTTCAGTGAATCCACCTGCTATCTTTATCAACTCTTCCGTTCTACTATCCGTTTCTAATTTATATACTCCAGGTTTTTTTACCTCTCCATTTATATATACTGTCATATCCTTGACATCCTTACTCTCTACCACTGCATTTTCATTGAATACATCTTTACTGGTAAATTCTTTGCTAGGTCTTGAAATTAAATAGCCTATTACTAAAAATACCGAAAATATAATTACTATACTAATAGACCCTATAATTTTTTTCCTATTCTTCATTATAACCTCCAAAAAGTAATAATTTTTTCTTTATATTTTAGATTATTGACAGCTTTATTAAAATTCTGTCGCAAAAGAAAAGTTTTTTTGATATAATTATTAGTAGCAATACTTTAGGAGGCAAAAATGCGAAAGTTTATAATATTAGTAACGTCATTTGTATTTATATTTTTAAATATTACATATATCGTTAAGGCAAAAGATGCCCCACCGTCAGTATCTGCAGACAGCGTGGTTCTGATGGATGCTTCAACAGGAGAAATTTTATACGAAAAAAATCCTGATACTGCCTATCCCCCCGCTTCTACGACTAAACTCATGACAGCGCTTTTAACTTTAGAAAGATTAAAATTAGATGATACTGTGAGGATTGGTAAAAACCCACCTTTGGCTGATGGAAGTAAAATATACTTGTTTGAAGATGAAGAAATAAAAGTAAGGGATTTACTTTATGGACTATTATTGGTTTCTGGTAACGATTGTGCTGAAGCACTTGCAGAACGCATAAGCGGCTCAGTAGATAATTTTGCAATAGAAATGAATAAAAGAGCACTAGAGCTTGGCGCTAAAAACACTAATTTTGTTAATCCAAGTGGATTATTTAATGATAGCCATAAAACTTCAGCAAGAGACTTAGCTCTCATAATGAGAGAGTTGTCCAAAAACCCAGAATATACAAAAATGGCTACTACTAGCTTTTATAAAATACAACCTACAAATAAATCCTCAGCAGAGAGACCTTTATGGAATGAAAATAAACTAGTACAAAAATCATCAAAGCTTTATTATGATGGTTGTGAAGGGGGAAAGACTGGATACACAGTTCAATCTCAACACTCATATGTTTCTACAGCTACGAAAAACGGTCAAAAGCTTATTGTAGCTTTAATACACGATAAAAATAAAACTTTTTTTCCTGACGCCATATCGCTATTTGATTATGGATTTAACAATTTCAAACTTGTTCACTTGTTTTCAAAGGGTGATTTAGTTACTAATTATACCAATGATGATATGGTTATTCCATTAGTTGCTGCTTCTGATTTTTATTATATCAAAGAAAAAGATAATACAACTGTACCTAAATGTACCTTAAACACTGACAGTCTAACATCAAAGTTTTTTAAAAAAGGTGATATAATTGCTAACGCTACAATCTACTTAGATAATAAAAGTATAGGTACATTAAAATTGATGAGTGATAGTAATCATGAAGTTAAACAACTATTGAAAAACAACTTTTTAAAAGACGGCAACTTAAAAATACAATATTTAGTTCCAATATCTGCAGTTGTTCTAATTTTGATATTTTTAATCTTTAAAAAGCTTACTTTCAATAGTAAACAATCTTAGATAACACTTAATAGAAAATTTAAATTTATGATTTAAATCTAACTTATAGAAAAGCTTAAGAGATGATGACCTTATAAAAATATAGTCATCATCTCTTTAATTTTTCAACTAACTCTTTCATATCTTTAGGTATATCTACTTCTAGTTCAACTACCTTCCCTGTTCGGGGATGAATAAACTTAAGCCTATAAGCATGTAAAGCCTGCCTTGATATATACTGTCCATTCTCTTCTACCCCATATAAGACATCTCCGAATAACGGATGGCCTAAATGCGTCAAATGTACTCTTATCTGATGCGTTCTTCCAGTTTCAAGTGTAAGCTTAACTAAATCTCCACCTTTAAAGCTTTGTAAAACCTTAAAATGAGTTATGCTTTCTTGGCCCCTTTCATCAACAATTCTTTTTATACTCCCCTCACCAGTTCTAAAAATTGGAAGATTAATTGTTCCTTGTCTTTCTTTTAAATTACCATGTACAATAGCTAAGTAACTTTTCTCAAAGCTATCCTTGCTCATTTCCCTTGCTAAAGCCATATGTGAAAATTGATTTTTGGCTATGATTATAAGCCCAGAAGTATCCATATCTAACCTACTTACAAGCCTAACTATACAATTTTCGCCTTTTTCTTTAAAATAGTATAAAAGACCGTTTGCTAGCGTTCCTGTAGGATAACTTTTAGTCGGATGTACTACTATTCCAGGTTGTTTATTTACTATTATTAAGTCGCTATCCTCATATACTATCTCTATATCAATTTTCTCTGGTTCTATATTCTGACTCTCTTCCTTAACTACATCTAAAGCGATCTCATCGCTATTTTTAAGCACATGATTAAGCTTAGCTCTTTTACCATTAATGGATATTCTTCCATCCATCGCTGCACCTTTTATAAGTCTCCCTGAAAGCTGTTGAACTACTCTTAGGTATTCTCTTAGCTTCATACCCTCTTCATTGGGTCCTACTTTAAATATAAGCTTATTATCTTTCATAATGAACTCCTTTTTACAATAGTTAAACTTTTTGTAGGTATATATAATTCATTTCGAAGATACATTTAACTGGCTTTTTAGTACTCTTAGCTTATGAATTCACGGAAACTTAGAATTTTTCCTTGTCTTAGCGTTAGCTAGTTAGATAAAATTCTAAGTTTTTTTAAATTTATAAGCTTTAGAGTACTTAAAGTCAGTTAACAGTATTGAGAAATAAATTATATATACCTAGATCTGTAAAGTTAAGTATAAAAGAGTGAACCTATTTAAAGCTCACTCTTTTATACCTATGTTTAACTATTATGCTAGTGCAATTACTTCTATTTCAACTAAAGCGTCCTTTGGAAGAACAACTTGCACGCATGATCTTGCAGGCATGTCTTTATCAAAGTATTTTGCATAAACTTCATTTACAGCAGCAAAGTCACTCATATTCTTTACAAATACAGTTGTTTTAATAACTTTATCAAGTGATGTACCAGCTTCTTCAAGTATTGCTTTAACATTCTCTAAAGATCTCTCAGTAGCCTTCTTTACATCTCCACCAATTAACTCACCAGTTGCTGGATCTAGTGGAATTTGTCCTGATGTAAATACAAGATTTCCAACCTTAACTCCTTGTGAATAAGGTCCTACTGCTCCTGGTGCTTTTGTTGTACTTATTATTTGCTTTTCCATAAATTAAAAACCTCCTACAAATTTAAACAGTAAACGATTTACTATTATTTATTAAAATTTCATTTTCCTATAACATTATATCAAATAATTTTGTTTTTTGTCTAATTAATTGTAAATTTTAAATCTTGAATTAATAACTTCTAACTTTACTATATTATTCATAAAATAAGCATACTATTAATTGTTATTTACCTTATAAAATGACATAATATTATCTAATAACTTTTTTCTCATTATTTTGTGTATAAATAATATTACTTCCTAATATATTTAGTAATTCTTTGTTTTTATTTGGTTCATAAATAAAATATGAAACTCCATTTAAATAATCTGCATCTCCTTGCAAAGTTACTATCTTTATATTTGATTTATCTATTTTAACAAACTTATATCCATATTTAATAATATCATCAAGTCTCATATTTGTTTTTGTATACCTGTGAACAGTATCGAATATATAAGGTATCTTCGGAATTATTTCAGGACTCTTAAACTTAGCAATAACCTTATTAACAAACTCGTGTTGATTTTGTATCCTATCTAGGTCTCCCAGTGCTAGTCCTGTTCCATCATTATTTTTTCTCCATCTAAAAAACTTTTCCGCTTTTTCACCATCTAGATGTACCAATTGCCCCTTTTTAAAATGAATATGTAGATTTTGAGATGAATCATCATAATCCATTTTATTTTTTATCTTCATGTCTATTCCACCAATTACATCTATAATTTCTCTAAACCCTCTATAGTCCAGCTGAGCATAGTAATTTATATTTACTCCTAATAGCTTTTCTACACACTCTATTAGATATTTCTCTCCACCTAGGGCATTAAGCGAATTTATTTTATGATTTTTTCCACCTATCTTAACTAAAGTATCTCTTGGGATAGAAATTACATTTATGTTATCATTTTTAGGATTATAGTTCATAAGCATTATAGTATCAGTTCTTTTGGGCCCGTTTGCTACTTTGCACTTAGGATTTCCAACATCCACACCAGTAATAAGAATATTTACTAGCTCATCTTCTATTATAGGCTTTTGTTGCATTGGTTCTTCTTGTACCGCTTCTGGTGGCACAGCTCCTAAGTAGTTGCTATATCTTGAACTTCCAATAAAGAAAATTGCTGACATAAATAAAATTATTATAATTACACTTCTAAACTTCTTTCTTTGTTTTATCACAACATTTTCACCTGCGATTTTTAGAAAGTATATAATTCCTCCCTTTGATTGTATCTATATGCAAGAACTGTCCTTTATCAATAACAAATTTAATAGTATTATCAAAAGCTTTTATCAAAGCCATATCTAAATCTTCAAAGGCCAATTTTCTTAAATCATCAACCCCTGGAAAATTTCTTGAAGGTTCAATATAATCTGCTATATATACTATTTTTTCAAGTATACTCATATTCTCCCTTCCCGTTGTATGATATGTTACTGCGTTTAATACATCTTCATCTACAATTCCCATATCTTTCTTAGCAATCTCAGCAGCAATAGCTCCATGCATTAGTTGAGGACTTTTCTTAAATATTTCATCCATCGTCAACTTATGTTTTTCTGACATGCTTACAATTTGTTCATCACTCATATTCTTACAATAATCATGTATAAGTGCTGCAAATTTAGCCTTTTCTAAATCTTCATTATATAGTTTTGCTAACTTTACTGCCGTATCTCTTACTCCAATGACATGTTCATATCTTTTAGGCTTAAGATTTTCTTTTAACTTTTCTTTTATTTGCTCTTCGCTCCACATCCCAAATCACCCCAAAACAATAAATATTACTAGTTTTATTTATAAAGGTTGAGTTCTTCAATAATATTATAAACACTTTCAGGTAAAAGATAACTCACATTTTTTTCTTGTCTTATGCTATTTCTTATACTAGTTGAAGAAATATCCAGTAGCGGAATATCTAGAAAATCAATTTTATTTAAATACATTTTTTCCAGCTTTTTCTTTTGATCTTCTATAGTCTTCATATCAAAGCCTGGTCTATTAAAGACAATAAGCCTAGATAATTCTAAAATCTTATCTGTATTTTTCCATCCTTCTATATCCATAAGACAATCAACACCTGTTAAAAAATACCACTGAGTATCCTTCTCTAGATTATTAAAATATTCTAATGTTTGATAAGTATAACTTAAATCTGATTTGTTTATTTCATAATCACTTACATTAAAGCACTTTTCTGCTCTAGTAGCCATCTTCACCATTTCGTATCTTAAAAGTGCACTTGTTATATTTTTATTTAGTTTATGTGGCGGAGTTCCTGATGGCACAAAAATTATCTGATTTAATTGTAATTTGTAAAGCGCTTCATAGGCTATGTGTAAGTGACCATTATGTATAGGATCAAAGGTTCCACCAAAAATAGCTTTTCTAATCATCCCTCTCTCCCCACCTTCATTTTTAGTTCAGAGTTAATAGTAAGAATTTAATAAATATTTTTCTCCTTAATTAGAAAAATATTTATTTTTTATTTATATTAAAGTAAGGTTAGCAACTTATTTTCTAACAAGTTACTAACCAACTATAATTCACAACATATGCAAAAATAAATTAATTTTTCACCTGAAGGTGAGAAATATCATTAACTTATCGCTTTAATGCACGAACACTTTGAATTCTATTTTGGCAATTCAATTTTAGAGTTTTTCTTAGACTTTCTGTAAAGTACAATTTTACTTCCTATAGACTGAATGCCTTCACATCCTAATTCTTCACATATCTCATCTGAAGCCTCTCTAGCTTCGTAATCACTATTATTTAACACTGAAATCTTTATTAGCTCTCTAGCCTCTAAAGCATCGTCTACTTGTTTTAAAAAATTTTCTTCTATTCCTTCTTTGCCTATCTGAAATATAGGGCTCATTGTATTTGCAAGCCCTCTTAAATAACTTCTCTGCTTACTTGTAATCATGCAGTCAAACCTCCAAATTATAATAAGTATTCAAACTCAAAATCGTTAAGTCTTACCATATCACCGTCTTCAATTCCCATTTCCCTTAATTCTTCAAGTACACCTTTATTTTTTAGTACCTTATGGAAATATCTAAGAGCATCTGGATCATTTACATTTACGCTAGCTAGTAATCTATCAACAAAACTTCCCTCAACAATATATACATTTTCTTCTTTTCTTATTGTATAGGTAAATCTCTTTTCTTCTGGTACAAATTTTTCTTCTTCACTTATTTCCATATCTGTAACAGGAATCGTACTTAGCATCCTAGCAGCTTCCTTCATCAATTCCTCTATGCCTTGTCTTGTAGCTGCAGATATCTTAAATATATTTTTATATCCAAGTTCTTCAACCTTTTTCTTAAAATCTTCAAAAATTTCTTCATCATATAGCATATCACTTTTATTTGCAGCGATTATTTGAGGTCTATCCCAAAGTTTTATACTATATTTTTTTAATTCCTCATTTATTTTTATAAAATCTTCAAAAGGATCTCTTCCTTCTAATCCTGATATATCAACCACATGAATTAGTACTCTAGTTCTTTCTATATGTCTTAAGAACTTTAAACCAAGCCCTACACCTTCAGATGCCCCTTCTATTATTCCAGGAACATCTGCCATTACAAAGCTTTGTACTCCTGGTACAGCTACTACACCTAGGTTAGGATTTAAAGTTGTAAAATGATAGTTAGCAATCTTAGGCTTTGCCTTTGATACTACTGACAGTAAAGTTGATTTACCTACATTTGGAAAACCTAGTAATCCAACATCTGCTAGAACCTTAAGTTCTAAAGAAATCCATCTTTCTTCACCAGGCATTCCTGGCTCTGCAAAATCTGGTGCCTGTCTTGTAGCATTGGCAAATCTTACATTTCCTTTGCCTCCTCTACCACCTCTTGCAACGGTATAAGTATCTCCTGGGTGAGCCAAATCTGCCATGATTTTTTCTGTTTCTACGTCTTTTATTACAGTTCCCATAGGAACCTTTATGTACAACGTTTCTCCATCCTTACCAAAACACTTTGATCCTGCACCATTACCACCAGCTTCTGCTTTATATTTTCTCTTATATGAAAAATCTAAAAGCGTAGTCATATTTGGATCCGATACTAGAATTATATCTCCACCTTTTCCACCGTCTCCACCATCTGGACCTCCAAGTGGTATATATTTTTCTCTTCTAAAGGAGATAGATCCATTTCCACCATCTCCAGACTTAATAAAAATTTTAGCTGTATCTAAAAACATGATATTTCCCTCCTTTTCTTTTATTATATTTTACCCATATTTTAAGGTTTTAAAAAAGCACCCTATAGAAGGGTGCTTTTTACTATTCTGCTACTACTTGCTCTACATCTACAGGATATACGCTAGCTTTCTTCTTGTCTCTTCCAACTCTTTCGTATTTAACAACTCCGTCAACTTTAGCGAAAAGAGTATCGTCAGATCCTTTACCAACGTTAGCACCTGGATGTATTTTTGTTCCTCTTTGTCTAACTAATATGTTTCCAGCTAAAACAAATTGTCCATCAGCACATTTAGTTCCAAGTCTTTTAGCTTCACTATCTCTACCGTTTCTTGAGCTACCTACCCCTTTTTTATGAGCAAATAACTGAAGGTTCATAACTAACATCGTATTACACCTCCTCTACTTTTACATTTATATGTTCACCGTAACTCATTTCTACACTATTTAAACCAAGCAACATAGTTTTCATAAGCACTTGGCACTCTTTTATACTATCTTCTGGTAATTCCTCTAATGAAAAACTTAAAAAACCATCCTCTATAGAATAATCAACTTTAAGTTTTAAAACATCAAGTATACCAATTAATATAGTTTGAGATATAGCAGAAACAGCACTACATACTAAGTCATATCCTTCATCTACTGATTCCGCATGTCCGTTTAGACTAACAGAAACTAAATTAAAGGATTTTTTACCAAATAATACATTAACCATGATTATGCGTTAATTGCTTCTATTTGAATCTTAGTGTATGGTTGTCTGTGTCCTTGCTTCTTTCTGTAGTCTTTCTTTCTCTTGTACTTGAATACTATAACTTTCTTATTCTTTCCTTGAGCTAGAACTTTAGCAGTAACTTTAGCTCCTTCAACTACAGGCTTTCCAACAACTAACTCTCCGTTATCCTTGCTTACTACAAGAACGTTATCAAGTTCAACTGTTGAATCAACTTCAGCATTTAGTTTTTCAACGTATACTACGTCTCCTTGTGCAACTTTGTATTGCTTTCCTCCAGTAACTACAACTGCGTACATTAAAATACACCTCCTCTATATACGGTCTCGCCATCCAAGGCACATAAAAATAAATTTATCTTTATGATTTTAGAAACCTCTTCTGTGCGGTCTACAAAAGCCATTTTAACATATATTTATATGTTTGTAAAGTTTTTTATCCTGTAAATTTAAACTTTGTCAGCTATGGGATAAACCTTGAAATCTTCCAAGTTTTCTATCTGGCTCATAAAAATTAAAGGTTCTACTTTAAAATACTCATTATTTACATATGTAACATAAATTCTTTTCTCCAGAGAATCTATATTTGCAATAAAGTTTAATATATCTCCCTCTATGTCTTTTTTATAAGACTCATCAATTTCTATATGTATATCCTTTATATCTCTTTGCTCATCTATTCTTATGATTTCATTTCTTATAAGCATAGATATATAAGATAACTTCACTCGCTTTCCTCTACCAGAGCAGCTTCCACAGTCTTCTTCTATATATTCATATATAGATTTTCCTGACCTTCTTCTAGCAATTTGAACTAAGTTTAATTCCGTAAATGGATATATTACAGTCTTATTTTTATCATCCTCAAAACCTTCTTTTAATTTATCCATTATTTTTTTCTTGTTTTCATCATTATCCATGTCTATAAAATCTATAACTATAATGCCACTTAAATTTCTCAGTCTTATCTGTCTCACAATTTCCTCTGCTGCCTGATAATTTGTTATATAGGCTGTTTTTTGAATTGAATTACTTTTTATATTCTTACCAGAGTTAACATCTATAACATACATAGCTTCTGTTTTATCAACAACTATGTACCCTCCACAACTCAAAGTAACTTTATTGTTTCTTAAACTTAATATTTCTCTTTCGATACCATAATAATTAAATAGACTTCTTGATTCATCATGAAGCTTTATATTTACTTTTACTTCTGAGATACCCTCTGAAAATTCTTTTACATAATCATAATCTTCCTGTGTATCTACATATATTTTATTATTAGCTTCATTTATCTTATCTCTTAAAACCCTACCAAGAATCCCCCCATCATTAAATAGAAGTATAGGCTTTATAGAATATGCTGCTCTTCTACACATATCCATATATAAATTATAAAGATTACTAATTTCATCATTTATGACATCAATAGAGACATTTACAGCATTAGTTCTTATCATAATTCCTACATCTTTAGGCTTCTTTATATTCCTACTTATAAACTCTTTTTGTAATTTGTCTTCTATCTTTTTTGAAAAACTTATATCTTTATTAAGAGTTAACAGAACACAATATCTTCCTGGTATACTTATAGCATTAGTGACTTTTGCACCTTTGCTTCCTAAATCTTCTTTAACTACCTGTATTAGTACTTCTTCACCTTTTTTTATGTTAGTATTTTTGAACTTGTTATCTAAATACATATATGCATTTTTTTTGTGCCCTATATCTATAAAAGCCGACTTTATAGCTGGCACAATATTTTTTACAATTCCTTTGTATATTTCACCAGGATACGGCTCTATTGATTCCTCTTCTATTAAACATTCCTTAAGTCTTTCATTTTCTTTTATAGCAATTCTTAGTAGTTCTTTTTGTCTTTCTATAAATATCTCCCTCAAATTTTCACCCTCTTTTTTAGAGTTAATCCTTAAAAACTAAAAATTACAAGCTAAGTATAAATTTTTTCGTGCATTACAAAATCTTATTCTGATTTATTTTTTATTTAGTAAAATAAAGCTTATAATTTAACCTTAGCTAAATTATAAGCCCAGTAATTTTTCAACCTAGGTAAAAGATTTATTAACCCTTAATTCCTATTTTTAACTCTAGACTATATCATTTCTGCATATTTATAAAGCGGAACTAATTTTTTGCCTACTTCTGTATACATCTCTTCTCTTTTAATATCGACAAACGCATCTTTATTTGCTGTCTTTGTGTTTTCTTGAATAAACTTAGCTAGAAGTTCTGCCGATAAATTCTCTTTACTACCACAAGACACTACAGTATTGATAACTAAGTAATTGTCTTCAATATCACAATTGAACTCTTTAACCATAGGTTTAATGTTAACCTCAGCTTCGCCGCTCTTGCTCTTCTTTAATATTACCCACTCTTGCTTACTTAATAACTTTTCTATCTCTTCATTAATCAAATCTAGTTTACTATACTTTAATTTTATTCTATATTTTGCAGCATCAATCACTGCCATAGACTTAAACACTTTTTTATTTTGCTCATCTTTTATCTTTTTGACCTCAAAAACTTTGATTCCCATAGGAGCACTAGCATTTAACTTCTCTCTTATCATATCTTCATCTATTTCCTCTTCGAAATAGGCATCTACATAATCACCAGATGAATAAACTCCTACTGCTAACGGTTGAGCTAAAGATAAATTTATATGCGGGTTAAACCCTTTAGAGTATTCTACAGGAAGGCCTGATCTTTTCATCATTCTTTGTATTGTTCTCATCAGGTCTAGATGAGCTACAAACTTTATGTCGCTTTCCTTACTGAACTTGATTAAATAATGCACCTTCAAAGCACTTCCCTTCCAACTTAACATTTATTCCGCATCTTTCACAGCCTAATCTACAATCAGGAGTTATATCCGCTCTCTTTGCTCTCTCATTTTCTCTTATTAAATACTCTTTAGTTACACCTACTTCTATAAAATCCCAAGGAAGTATTTCATCATAACTTCTTTCCCTATATGAATAAAAGTCTCCATCTACATCGCATTCTTGTAATGCTTCCATCCATATATCGAAATTAAAGTATTCTGACCATCCATCAAACTTAGCACCCTTTTCAAAGGCTTTAATAAGCACCTCTGAAAGTCTTCTATCTCCTCTAGCAAACATAGCTTCCAAGTAACTCACAGGTGTTTCATGCCAATTGTAGTTAATACTTCTGCTCTTTATAGCCCCTCTTAATGCCTTTATTTCTTCTCTTACATCCTCCATCTTTATCTGTGGTATCCACTGGAATGGAGTAAATGGTTTAGGAACAAAAATAGAGGTGCTTACTGTAACTTTTAACCCTTTCTTTCTCTTATCCTTCGGAACTTTAAAATATTGGTCTACAACTTTTTCAGCTAAATCTGCTATACCAACTACGTCTTCCATTGTTTCGTAAGGAAGCCCTATCATGAAGTATAGCTTAATAGTAGACCATCCTGATTCAAATGCACTCCTTACAGAATCCATTAAGTTCTGTTCTGTTACACCTTTATTTATAACATCTCTCATTCTCTGTGTTCCAGCTTCTGGTGCAAAGGTTAATCCGGTCTTTCTAACTTTTTGTATTTCGTTTATTAAATCTACAGAGAAAGAGTCTATTCTTAATGAAGGAAGTGAAACTCCTACCTTATCTTTTTCATGTTTTTCCATTAACTTATATATTAGATTCTTTAAATCTGAATAATCACATATACTTAATGAAGTTAAAGAAACCTCTGAATATCCTGTACTTTGTATTAATTGTTCAGCCATTTCTAATATCTTATCTGTTTTCTTTTCTCTAACAGGTCTATATATTATTCCTGCCTGACAGAATCTACATCCTCTAGTACATCCTCTAAAGGTTTCCAAAACTATTCTATCATGGACTATTTCTGTATAAGGAACAATAAGTCTATCTGGATAAGCCACTTCATTGAAATTCTTTATTATTCTCTTTGTAACCTTTGCTGGTACATCATCATACAAAGGCTTAAACCCTTTAATTGTACCATCTTCATTGTAATCTACACTATAAAGTGATGGTACATAAATACCTTGCATATGACTTAACTCTCTTAAGAATTCCTTCTTCTTGCCTTGACCCTTATATTTCTTATAAAGATCCATAATTTCATTAACCTGCTCTTCGCTTTCACCTATAACAAAAAAGTCTGCTATAGCATGAAGAGGTTCAGGATTATATGCACAAGGTCCCCCACACATGATTATTGGGTCATCTTCTCCTCTTTCAGAGGCTCTTATAGGTATACCTGCCAAATCCAACATATTTAATATGTTTGTATAACTCATTTCATACTGAAGAGTGAATCCAAGAAAATCAAAATTTCTTATTGAATCCTTACTCTCTAAACCATAAAGAGGCACATCATTTTCTCTCATTAGCTTTTCCATATCAGGCCATGGTGCAAAAACTCTCTCACAAAATGTATCTTCTCTTTGATTCAAAACATAATAAAGGATTCTTGTACCTAAATGAGACATTCCAACTTCATAAACATCCGGAAAACAAAATGCATATCTAATATCTACTTTATCTGTATCTTTATTATAAGAATTAATTTCTCCACCTATATATCGTGCTGGTTTTTCAACTTTAAATAATATATCATCAGTAACCTTATTCATCAAAATCCTCCTCTTGTGTTTATCACATCTTAATATTCTAACACAATATATAAGAAATTTAAAATGTAAATTTTTATTAGCTTAACATTCAATTATTGTAAAGTTATGTCTAGTAAGTTCTGTTACATGCCATATTTAAACATGATGTTTTTAATATAACTTAAAATCACAATAGGTCTTTAAATTACCAAGCTTAATTGATATATTACTTTGCAACTGTGAAATTTTAGTTACTTTTCCTCGTCTTCAATTTTTAAAAATTCTTCTATAGTTATATTTCCATATACTTTAAGCGCCGTTATAACCTCGTCTTCATAAATTATATCCATAACTTTCATTTCTGTATCTAAAATAGTAAATATATTATATTTATTTTTATCAAATAAACTCATTAAATTAAGCATATCACCTTTATAATAAACAGAAGTACTCTTATTCTCAATATATCCATTTTTTATAAATTTATATTTCTTCTTTATAATATCTCCCATGATTATATACGATATCCTTTCATTTTCTCGAAGTGATGACATTATTATAAACAATCCTATTATTCCAATATTAAAATTATTTCTTCCCTTTAGGTAAAGTAGAACATAACAAAACATAAGAAGAACTCCAATAGTAATACTTGTAACTATCATTATTTTATTAGCTTTTTTATAAGTTAATTTAAAATTCAGAGAATCTCTTAATATCCTTCCACCATCCAATGGAAATGCAGGTATTAAATTAAAAATCCCTATAGCTAGATTTCCTGCAAACAACACATAGAATCTATCTACCGGCAAACTTTTGTATAAAAAATAAAAAATCACAGCTAAAGCTATGTTAAGCATAGGCCCCGCTATAGATATAATTAAATCTTCTTTTGGAGTCGCCTCGTCTAAATCCTTAAATTTCAGCACCGCACCAACTGCCAAAAACTCTATATCAAATCCTGAAAACCCATAATATCTAGCAGCAATATAGTGAGCCATCTCATGTAAAATTACAATTAAAAATGAATAAAAAAGTTGACCTTTGTAACCTATAAGAATCAGAAATATTACATACGGAATAAAATATCTACTAACCTTTATCACATGACTACCCCTACACATTATTTTTTAATCACATTAAAGTATTCTTCTGGATTTTTATTCTCTCCCATATATAAAAGCTCAAAATGAAGATGCGGTCCAGTAGATTTGCCTGTATTACCACTTTTGGCTATAACCTGACTTTTTTTCACCGCATCTTCCTTATTTACGAGTATTTCATTCAAATGTCCATATTTAGTTTCTATCCCTTCTCCATGATCCATTACAATATACTTTCCAAGTTGTTCATCTTCTCCGCAAGCTTTTATTTTACCATCAAAGCTTGCTTTTACATCTGTATTCTCTTTAGCATCGATATCTATGCCTTCATGAAGTTTTTTTTCCCTAGTCACTGGATCTGCTCTATAACCAAAGGTCGATGTTTCTATTCCTTCTAAAGGTAAAATAAAATTATTTTTTATTTTACTCTCCACCGTCTCCTTTCCAGTAATTCTAACTCTAATTTGTTCGATTATATTCGTTATCTTATCCTGTAATTTTGTTAAATTAATATTTTTACTTTTTTCTTTTATATTTTGATAATCATAACTCTGCTCCAAGATATCCTTAGAATAATTATACACAGCTTGAGTTTGTGGTATACTTACTAACTTACAACCTATTACAAATACGAATAGTATAAGTACTCCAATTAAATCTCTTGTAATTCTTCTAATTAAATAATTTCCTTTAGTTTTTTCTGATCTATTAAAGACAGTACCATTATTATAATTAGGAGAATATCTCCCCTTATTTCTTTTTTTTAATGAACTATAATAATCTTCATATTCAGAATTATATTGACCCATAAAAATTGCCTCCCACTTTATTAATTTATTTGTTTTGTATTAAAAACTTTTCATAAGCACGTTATATATATATTAAAAAATCAGTTTTTTTATGACTTTAAATGATAAAGTGAAAGACAAATAAAGCCCTAACATTAAACTGTTAGAGCTTGTACTTAATTTGTTTTTATTGATTTTGCTGCTGATGTTCTTTAAGAGCTTTCACAAAAATCTCTGCTGAACCAAGATTTGTAGCTAGGGGGACACAATGAACATCGCATATTCTTAAAAGTGCTGAAATATCTGGTTCGTGTGGTTGTGAAGTCAGTGGATCTCTTAAAAAGATTACGAAATCCATATCTCCCTGAGCTACTCTTGCCCCTATTTGCTGATCTCCACCTAATGGTCCTGAAAGAAATCTGTATACTTCTACTCCCACTATCTCGGTTATAAGTCTTCCTGTTGTTCCTGTGGCAAATAACTGATGCTCCTTAAAAACCTCTTTGTATCTTTTTACAAAGTCCACCATATCATCTTTCTTCTTATCGTGTGCTATTAAAGCGATTCTCATAGTGAATTCCCCCTAAAAATTTATTTTCTTTCTTCTCATTCCTATATTTAAAACAAGACCCAAACCCATAAAACTTGTTAACATAGAACTACCGCCATAACTCATAAATGGCAATGTAATACCTGTTATAGGCATTATACCTATCGTCATACCTATGTTTTGTAATGTGGAAAATAATAAAGTAGATATAACCCCCACACATATAACAGACCCAAAAATATCTTTCGAGTTTTTAGCTATATTAATTAATCTATATATAACTATTCCATACAAAAATAATAAGACAATTGCACCAATGAGCCCCCATTCTTCACCAACTACAGAAAATATGAAATCTGTATGTGATTCTGGTATAAAACCTCCTGCTATTTGAGTTCCCTTTAAGAATCCCTTACCTAATATTCCTCCAGATCCAATACCAATTTGCGACTGTATAAGCTGAAGGCCAGATCCCAACTCGTCCGCTTCTGGATTTAAAAAAGACGTTAGTCTTACTTTCCAATAATCCTCCATAAGTGGTGAATTCCACACTACAGCTATGAGTGCTACAAGTCCTAAAATACCTCCACCAATTACTTTTAAATCTAAACCAGCCGTAAAAAATATTCCAAGTACTATAAAAAAGCATACCATAGTCATTCCCATATCTGGTTGAATTATTATTAAAACCATAGGTAATGCAGCATAGCCCGCTAACTTGAAGAAATTTTTCAATTCATTAATTTTGCCTTCCATTTTACTTAATTCCTTTGCAAGCATTATTATCATGCCAAGCTTGGCAAATTCAGAAGGCTGCATCGAAAAAGATCCTATTTTCATCCAAGATGAAGCACCATTAACTGTGGATTTAAATACAAAGTCATTTAATATAAGCAAAAATATACCAAACCAATAAATTATGTTAGCATATCCTTGAATAATAGAGTAATCAAATATTAAAATAAAATAAGTTAAAGCGAGTCCTCCGACTAACCAAATAAGCTGAGTTTTTAAGTAGTGATTTCCAAACTTCATGTGAGTAGCGCTATGAATATTTAATGTTCCAAATATAACAATAAGAATTATTGTAAATATAATAGTATAATCTAATTCTCTTAAAAGCTTTTTTCCAATCTTGAATTTTTCAAGCATATTTTTATCCCTCCACACAAAGATTATATCATATAGAAAAAAAAATACTATGTATAAATTATACATAGCTTAGGCATCTTAAAGGAAACAACTAGCATATTAACTAGTTGTTTCTTTTCAGATGCTTTAATACCATTACTTGTTAACTTTCATCTTTTTTATGGGTATGCTAGCAATTAAAGCAGGTGACTCTCCTTCTATTTCTTCCATTGTAGTCATCTTTACATCCACTTCTTCATTATCAATTTCAACATATTTGGAAAGCACCTTAAGTATGTCTTCTTTTATACACTCCAACAGCTCCGGTGAAACTCTGGATCTATCATGAATTAATATTAATTTCAATCTTTCCTTTGCCATATCCTTAGAGGAGGCCTTGGGAGAGAATATTCTAAATATATCCATTTCCCTACCTCCTTATTTAATGCCAAACAGCTTTTTTATGGATGAAAATAGTCCTTCTTGATTACCAATACTTAAATCCATAAAAGGTACTGTTTCTCCAGTTATTCTTCTTGCTATGTTTCTAAAAGCTTGACCAGAAGCTGCCTTGTCATCTAGCACTATTGGCTCCCCTTTATTAGTTGAAACTGTAATAGTTCTATCGTCAGGAACTACTCCTATTAATTTTATCGCTAAACTATCCAATATGTCGTTTACATCAAGCATATCACCATTTTGAGTCATTTTGTAATTTATTCTATTAACTATAAGTTGATGGTTTTCTAATCCTCTTGCATCCAATTTACCAATAACTCTATCCGAGTCTCTAACAGAGGTTACTTCAGGATTTACTACAACTAGTGCTCTGTCTGCACCAATAATTGCATTTTCAAATCCCTGTTCTATTCCTGCTGGGCAATCAATGATAACATAATCGAATTCTTTCTTTAGTTCACATACTAAATTTAGCATTTGATCTGAATTCACATCATCCTTATCTCTCGTTTGAGCTGTAGGAAGTAAAAAAAGATTAGGTAATCTTTTATCCTTTATCAAAGCTTGTTTTAATCTACAGTTTCCTTCTATCACATCTATTAAAGTAAACACAATTCTATTCTCTAACCCCATTAATACATCAAGGTTTCTAAGTCCAGTATCACCATCTATAACCACAACACTTTTCCCAAGTGCTGCTAATGCTGTTCCGATATTAGCTGTGGTAGTAGTTTTTCCAACTCCACCTTTGCCTGACGTAACTACTATAGCTTCTCCCATTAATACTACCTCCATTAAATAAATTTATTAGGCAAATATGGCTCTACAATTATTGTATCACCTTTTACTCTAGCGACTTCTGGATATTGTGGCTTAACATTATCCTCAGGGGATCTCGTCATAATATCTGCAATTCTTAATATCTCTGGTTGAAGATAAAATGCCGCGACTATAGCCTTAGAATTCCCTCCAAAACCAGCATGAATATATCCTCTTAAGGCTCCTAAAACTATTACATTCCCGCCAGCATATATTTCAGCCCCTGCATTTACATCTCCAACTATTACCACATTTCCTAAGTAATTTATTACTTGTCCACTTCTTATTGTTCTTCTCAAGAATTTTGTACGCCCTTCATAAATTCCTGAAAATGCCTTGCTACCTTTTTCTTCTTTATCTTCCATAATACAGTCTTTAATTAAAAACTGCTCAAATAAAATATCCTTTAACTTGCGAAATTGTTTTTCATTTATATGTTTAAGTTCAGTGGTTATTTTAAGAGTACATCCTTTATAAAATGACTTTCCTACCGATAACCTTTTTATTAAGGCTTCTAGCATCTCGTCAAAATCCTTAAACTTATTCATATTAATAACTGCATTTATTCCATCTCTATTACCTTTAATTACAATATTTTCATCCACCATCTCAGACCTCCAAGAAACCACCATATCTAATATTTCAACACAACACTCCTAAATCCTTCTAAATTTTAGTTTTATTTTTAAAAAATACACAAAACTCCTTTTTATAAAATAAAAATGGAGAATTAAGAAATGTAGAGATTTTTCTTCTTTCATTGAAAAGTCTCCATATTTCCCAATTCTCCTAAATCCCCAATAATTATTGTTGAACTTTATTCTGTTCAGTACTGGTCCCACCATTATTTTGTTCAATTTCTTGGGCATTATTAGTTGTTGTTCCATTTTGTGTAGTACTTTGATTATCAGTCTTAAAATACGCATCATATATATCTCTTGCAATATAAGCAGCTTGAGCTCCTTGACCACCGTCAAACATAATAACATATACAGCTATTTTAGGGTCTTCCAAAGGTGCAAATCCAACATATTCAGCATAGTCCGTTCTACCATATTTCTCTTGATCCGCTAAACTTGCAGTACCAGTTTTTCCTGCTGTTTTTTTAGGGAAGTTACTAAATGCACCTGCAGCCGTACCCTTTTCGTTAACCGCAGCCATACCAGCCTTTACAGCTGCTATATTTTCAGCTTTAACTCCTGTTTGTTCTATTACTTCCGGCTTAACTTCTTCTATAACTTTACCATTTGCATCTAAAAACTTATCTACAAGATGTAACTTATATCTTGTTCCACCGTTTGCAAGAGTTGCAATATAATTTGCTATCTGAAGAGGAGTAAATTGATCCATCCCTTGCCCTATGGAAGCATCGTACATATTGAATCCGCCTCTTAGCTGACTATTTGCATCTGAAACAGTAATATAGTAAATAGCATCAATGATAGTTTTTATTTCTTTTGAACTAATATCTTTTCCTTTATACTGAGGATCAGATGCTAATAGATCTGTTAATAATTTCTCATAACTTGATTTATCAAAAGCACTGCTTCCTTCTTTTATAGAACTTTGTATCATTTTTTTGATATCACTTTTTAAACCTTTTACCTTCTCGGGATCATTATTGTTATCATATAAATCAATTGAAGTAAACTGTCTTCCTCTATCATCAGCTCCATTTTTAAGTGTAGCCATAGTTTGCCACAAATAAGTACTAGAAGCTAAATTTTTCGCAGAGTTAGTATTATATACCTGCCCAAATCTTTCAGGTATTTCTATTCCTGTAGATGGCTTTACATTTGAATTAGATGGAACACCTAAGCCAAACTTCCATGCATATTTTGCTAGACTGTCATCTCCAAAGGTAGTTCTAAGGAGTTTACCTACTGTCATAAAATACGGGTTACTTGATTTTTCAATAGCTTTTACTAAGTCCACCCATCCATTGGCTCCATCTAGTTTAAACTCAAATACCTTTCCATCTTTATCAAATGTTCCATTATCATACATACCAAAGTAAGGCGTTATTACCCCACTTTCAAGACCAGCTATTGCAGTAAGTGGCTTAAATGTTGATCCTGGAGGTACCACCGATTGAGTCGCATAATTGAAAAAGGGTTTTGGATATATATCCTTGACATCCTGCCTTATAGTTGTATTATTTTTTATACTTTTATCTAGTGGAAATAATATATTTAATACGTCATCTTCAGTTTTTCCTGGATAATTCGATGTTAGGTTTCCACGGCGAATAAATTCTCTCCCAAACTGCTCTAGATCAGGGTTAAAAAACTTATTATATAGGTCTTGAGATAATCTTCCTGGAGCTGCAAATAAATTTGGATCATATCCAGGTCTACTAGCCAATGCTAATATAGCACCTGTATTTACATCAATAGCCACAGCCGCTCCTCTAGTTGCATTTGCTGTATTAGAACGATACTGACTATTGGGATTAGCTCTTAACTCTTCCATTTTTGCATCCAAAGATTTTTCCGCTGCTGCTTGAACCTCCTTGTCAATAGTAAGCTGAATAGTTTGACCTGGATAAGGATCTCTTCTTCCAAGTTCTTCTAATATTCTTCCTTGTTTATTCAGTTTTACTATTCTTCCACCCTTAGACCCTTTGAGTCTATCTTCAAACAC
Source organism: Clostridium sp. CS1-1 (assembly GCF_056135525.1). Taxonomy (NCBI): domain Bacteria; kingdom Bacillati; phylum Bacillota; class Clostridia; order Eubacteriales; family Clostridiaceae; genus Clostridium; species Clostridium sp. CS1-1. The sequence goes on from NZ_CM148680.1 coordinate 4,208,047, forward strand.
GCTTTCAATTCCTGCTGCTCCTACATAATCGGCACTTGTATCATAGCCTTTTTCTTGGTACTTATCTTGATCCGAGCTTATCTTTGATATATACCCAAGAAAGGCAGCCCCTAACTCTCCATTAGGATATGTTCTTATAGGCTGTGTATTTACATCTATACCTGGAAGCTCATTTAACATTTGCAGGAAATTAAATCCAGTTTCTTTTTTTATATTACTTGCTACAATTACCGGTTTATAGCCCGAGAAACTTTGCATCTTTAAAGCATCTTTTACTATCATAAATCTTATTTGCTTTTCTATAGGATACTTATTTTCATCTATCTTATATTGCTTAATTAGCTTCTCAAAAGTTTCTTCTGCTGTAATTTTAAGGAGTTCTTCATCAATTTTGTCCTTCTCCTCTTTTGTTAGTTCACCCTTCTTATTCTTAAATAATTTTCTTTGAATTTCCTCATCGAGACCCCTATCTTTTTTGAATCTCAATTCTAAATTTCTTTTAACCTCGGGATTATCACTTCTAAATTCAAATCTAAAAGGATTTATCTTAAGTTCAAAGTCATCCTGTTGAGTCTCTCCATTTTCATCTAGTATTTTAAAGACCTTGTCCATTGTATCGAAGAAAGTTTTATCACTCTCATCTGTTTGATTATATACAAGCACATAACTTTGAGTATTTACAGCTAAAGGAACTCCATTCCTATCCATAATATTTCCCCTTGGTGCAGCATCAGGAATTTCTCTTATGGACCTATTATTAGCTTTTTCTTTATACTCTTCAGCCTTTAACACCTGAAGAGTAAATAGTTTTGAGGTAATAGCAGTAAATATAATTATCATAATAACTACTAACGCAGTGTATCTAGTAAACTCCTTTTTATCAATCTTCATGCAATCACCATTCCTCTAAAACTTCCATCTTCTCTGCATATATTCTTTTTCACAGAGTTTGTATATTTTTTTATAAATAACTATACATACAACGCCATTATAAATACTTATAAAGAATATATCACCCAAGGCCATATACACTCTACTTAAGTATAATATTAGTAATAGTAAAATACCTTTTAGGAAGCTAAGCAGAAAGCATGATGTTACAGGTATAAGCCTTTTTTCCTTAAATATGTTTTCCCCTATAATACCTGCTATCAAGCATATAATCATATTTACAAGCGCATTTAATCCAAATGCACTTGTAAAATATACATCCTGAAGCAATCCACAAAACACTCCAAGCCATAATCCTTCCCACTTGCCATTAATAATAGAGTAACAGATTATGAAAACCGAAATCAAACTGGGATATATGGTTTTAATGGCTATAAAAGGCATAAATACATTATCTAGTATAAAAAATAAAATTGATAAAAGAGACAAAACCAGTATCTTTTTCATTTCATATCACCTTAGTACTTTACATCTATTTTATTCTTAGGCACAACAATAAATAATTCTTCGAGTTTGTTAAAGTCAACATAAGGTTTGATTATAGCATTTTTCATAACCTTTCCCTTATCTTCCTCTACATCCGTTACAGAACCTATTCTTATTCCTTTAGGATAAAGCCCACCAAGTCCCGAAGTTAAAATTATATCACCTTTTTTAATATTAGAATCTAGTGGAAGATAGTATAACTTTGCAAGCAACTTATTATCACTACTCTTATACCCCTTAACTATTCCACTATTATCATTTGTACTCTCAATTGTTCCACTAACTGCTAAGTTCTCATTAGCTAAAGTCTGAACTATGGACCAGTTACTACCAACAGTTGTAACTTGACCAACTAACCCTTGAGCAGTAATAGCAATCATTTGTTTTTCTATACCGTCTTTACTTCCTTTGTTTATTACAAATTGATCTAGTAATCCACTACCACTTTTTCCTATTATGTCACAACCAATGTAATTATATTCTAATCTTTGATTCTTAAAATTAAGCATTTCTCTTAATCTTTCATTTTCACTTTTAAGAGAACCATAATCAAGTGCCTTACTTTCAAGTTCATCATTTTTCTTTCTTAATTCTTCATTTTCATTTTTTACTTTTGAAAAATTAAAAATAAAACTTACGGAATCCTTAATACTACTATTTAATTTATACAAGCTCCCCTGTATAGGATTAAAAGTTAATCCTATGCCATTTCCTATAAAAGAAACCTTATCTCCCTTGATACTTCGTGATATTAAAACTAAAAATGTAACTGACAGTACTACAATAGTGACTGCCAGTTTATTTTTTAAAAATCTCATGTTTATTCGCTATTTTCTGCTAGCTACTATTTTATCAATAGTATCTAATGCCTTTCCTGCACCTAATGCAACACAATCAAGAGGAGATTCTGCTATATGAACAGGCATATGTGTTTCTTTATTTATAAGTTGATCTAGTCCTCTAAGCATTGCACCTCCACCTGCCAGCATAATTCCTTTGTCCATAATATCTGATGCAAGTTCTGGTGGTGTCTTTTCAAGGGTTGTTTTTATAGCTTCTATTATTGCTGAAACTGGCTCTTTTAAAGCTTCTCTTATTTCACTTGATGTAATATTTATAACTTTAGGAAGCCCTGATATTAAATCTCTTCCTCTTATCTCCATAGAATTTTCTTCACCAGTATCGTAAGCTGAACCTAATTCTATTTTAACATTTTCTGCTGTTCTCTCACCTATAGCAAGACTATATTCTTTCTTTATAAAACTTATAATCGCATGTTCTAGTTCGTCTCCAGCAACTCTTAACGATTTACTTGTAACAATACCTCCAAGAGAAATTACAGCTACTTCAGTAGTTCCTCCTCCAATATCTACAATCATGCTTCCTGTTGGTTCATTTACTGGTAGCCCTGCTCCTATTGCAGCAGCCATAGGCTCTTCCATAAGTAATACATCTCTAGCGCCTGCTTGTTTTGTAGCTTCATCTATAGCTCTTTTTTCAACCTCAGTTACGCCTGACGGAAAACAAACAACTATTCTAGGACTAGTAAAAGCAGACTTTGGACTTACTTTTTCAATAAACTTTCTAAGCATTGTCTGAGTGACATCGAAGTCAGCTATAACTCCATCTTTAAGTGGTCGAATAGCCACTATATTACCTGGAGTTCTTCCTATCATTTGTTTCGCTTCATCTCCTACAGCAAGAACCTTCTTTACGTCACTATTTATAGCAACAACTGATGGCTCTCTAAGCATAATTCCTTTTCCTTTTACGTATATTAAAGTGTTAGCAGTCCCCAAATCAATTCCCATATCTCTAGATATTCCAAAAAATCCCATTAAATTTTTTCTCCTTTCAATCCCTTACAATATTCCTTTTTCCTTTAGACTTATGTACTTTCCGTTACCTATAATCAAGTGGTCTAATAACTCAATACCTAAGAGCTTTCCACATTCTTTCAATCTAAATGTAACATTTATATCCTCATTACTGGGTGATGGATCTCCCGAAGGATGATTATGGCACACGACTATGGAAGCACTATTTTTTCTAATAGCATCACAAAACACTTCCCTTGGATGCACTATAGATGAATTTAGGCTTCCAACGGAAACATCCCTGATAAAAATGACTACGTTTTTTGTATTTAGCATAATTATCTTTAAATGTTCCTGTTTTAGATTTCGCATTTCTTCCATAACAAGCTCTGCAGCATCCTTAGGTGAAGATATCTTGTATTCATCGCCAGCTTTATAGGATTTAAATCTTTTAGAAATTTCTACCAGAGCCATGAGTTGTGTAGCTTTTGCTTTACCAATCCCATGAAGACTCGTGAAATCCTCCAATGTTAAATTTAAAATCCCGTTTAAGCCCCCATTTTCCTTAATAATCCTATTACTCAGATTTATTATATTCTCTTTTTTACTCCCAGACCTTAAGATTATCGCCAAAAGTTCAGCATTTGATAAAGACTGAACACCGTATCTTAACAGTCTCTCTCGGGGTCTCTCACTTTCAGGCAAATCCATAATTTTCAAAGTTTCTTCCATTAAATTATACTCCTTTATAGATTTACCCCCATCACCTTTAACATCTTCGACAATTTATTTAAAGGAAGCCCAACAACATTATAATAGCAACCGTGAATTTCTTCAACAAAAATCCCACCGTAACCTTGAATGCCATAAGCTCCTGCTTTGTCCTTGTATTCATCCTTTTCTATGTACTTTATTATCTGCTCATCTGATAAGTTGTCAAATTTTACATCTGTGCAAACAAAATCTTTCATTACTTTGCCAGTGGCTTTATTTAAAACAGCTATTCCAGAATATACTTGATGAATATTTCCACTTAAAAACTTGAGCATGGAAAAAGCTTCTTCTTTATCTTTAGGCTTACCTAATATTTTATCTTGAAAAGACACTATAGTATCACACCCTATTATGATAGCATCTTCTTTCATCCTACTACATACCTCTGAAGCTTTTCCTTCTGATAACTTCATAACATAAGAACCACAATTACTTTCAAACTCAACAGAATTTTCATCAAAATCACTTACAATTATCTCGAAATTTTCTATTAATCTCACTAGTAACTCTTGTCTTCTGCTAGAAGCCGAAGCTAAAATAATTTTCATAATCTCACTTCCTAATATCTTCTGTATAATATTATTGCCACAATTATACCAATTATAGTCATAATATTAATATTAAAATTCAACCCTAAAGTTAGAGTCATAACTTTAAGATTTAATATAATTGGTGTTGACGTACCTATTGCATAAGAATCCTTAAGGAAATGTAATATACTTAAGCTAGTTCCTAATATGTCGCCTATAAGGCTACCACAGACTGCACCTAAAAATATTATAAACCACAAAAAACTTATGCCCTTTTCAACCCCTCTCACACACATCCCCTACCTTAATAATATATCTAATATAGTTTATCATTTAATAAAATCATAAACAAGTGTATATAGAATTGTTTAAAAAATTTTTTAAAATAATTTACACTTTTTTGCAGATAATTGGCTTAAACTAAAAAATAAGTTTTAAGCAAGTAGCTACTTACTTAAAACTTATTTTCTTTAACCTATTTTATTTTCCATTCATCTTTTTTAGAACATCATATATGTAAGCATAATTTTCAGCAGCCTTATCCTTGGAAATCTCCTTTGGCATTTTATTTACATGCTCCTTTAGGGTATTGAGAATCTCTATGTTTTTACTATCATTGTCAACTTTTTTCAATGACGAACACCACTTCTTTAGTTCATCAGTCTGTATTGCCTTGACATCTTTTTCTGAAAGCTTGTTTAATATTTGTATATTAGCACTTATTATTTCACCTATCTCAGCATTGCATAAGTCAGTTTTATTTATAGAAAAGATCATCTTAGAATTATCTATTTTTTGCCCCAACAGTGATTTCATAATCTGCTCTCCCTGACTCTCAGCATATATTCCGAGGAACACTCTGGTTCTGCCCTCTTCAACTATAGTAAATGGTGTTCCATATTGAGCTAATATATTTTTCTCAGACTCTACATTTTCTTTATTTTGGTATACTCCTCCTTGTACGGCTATAAATTTCACAAACTTATCATTAGCAGCGGTATTATTCTCAGATTTACCTACACTTTTACTATTAGAACTATTACTACTATTCGAAGTAGCATTACTTGAAGTGCTTGTATTTTTCATTAACAACTTGAAAATTCCGGTACCAATTAAAAAGGCTAAAATAAATATTAAAAGCATTATCACAATAAAAGCTTTGTTATCATTTTTTCTCTTTATGTCATATCGCGTGTATTTCATATTTTCACCTCCAGTTATAAAAGAATCCTATAACATTAATATTTATAACTCTTAAAATTTATTACTATCTTTTATGATTCTTTGTATTTTTCATAATCAACATATCCATGCACTTTCCATCAATTCGATAAAAATTCTTTACCATCCTAATAACTTTAAATCCAAGAGTCTTCCACAGATCAACATTTTCAAAATCGCTTTTTACTATTCTGGTAAAAAAAGCCTCAATTCCATATTCCTCTTCAAAATAGCTTATTAATTTTTCAACAATTTCAGTGTCCAGACTAGTTTCTCTGTAACTATTACTAATACAAAAGAACCATATCCATACTTCGTTTGGTCTTTTTAGTTCTAATCTTCCCTTTAAAATACCTATTATTTCATCTGCCTTATTTATTTTTAAGAAAAACTCACATTCACTTATGTAGCTTTCTAAGAACCTTTCTGTTAATTCATCTATGTCGTTTTTGACGCTCAAAAACTTTTTCTCATTTTCCATCCATTTCTGTACTTGTGGCAAGTCTTCTCTTTCTATACTTAGTACACTAATATCGCTAAAACTTATTTCCACATCTAACATAACCTCACCTCTTTTGGCACTTAAAATACACTATTTTTTAAATTCTACATAGTTTCTCAAATTCCTTTTATTTATATAAAACCTATAATTACTTATCTTTCACTTTAATATTACACCTATATATTTAATAAAATTATATTTAGTTTTAAATAGTCTCTATTTTGTAAATAACTCCTTATTAAAACACTAATAAATCTGTAAATTAATAAGGATACCTGAATCAAATTTTGTTTCAGATACCCTTCTATTTAGTATAATTTCTATATTTCTAAAAGCCTTTTACAACCATCATTACCTAATTCTCTGCAAGCGAAACATTTATTTCAAAACTATTACCATTACCCATAATCAATGGAACACATATAGAATTAGACTTTGTCGTAGAGATTTGAATATTATTTCCTATCATTACTGTAGGTGGGGTTATATCTAACTCCATATTTTTTGATGAAAATATTGTAGCTGCATTTCCTGAAATCATATTGGCAAGTTCTCCAATGGCAGACTTAGCCATCTCATCAAGCTGAGAAACAGGCATTCCAAACATCATGCGAGATGCTATGTTACATGCAGCCTCAGTGCTTAGATTAAAAATCACCTGACCTTTTAGTTTTCCAGCAATACCTACTATTATTATGACATTATCACCACTAAATGATGAATTTCTCAGGAACAATTTTCCCAAAGTGGTCTTTTCATTGGCAACCTGCATCAGTATTTCTTGACTAGCCTGAATAAACGGATTTATAGATTCTACATTCATTATGTTACCTCCAATAACTTTTCATCATTACGTATATCTATTAATACTAACTATTACATAAGCATAACTTAAATTATATAACTTTATTTTAGTTTATTTTTATTAAGTATTCAACAAATAAGAAAAAAAATACCTATTTATAATTGCAAATAACTTTTTTCTCATTTTGATACTGCAAAACAAAGTACATTTATCTCATTATGAACTTTTTTTACTTTCTTATCATTATGAAACCACTTACTATTTATTCCATAATCGGAACATGTTATAATAATTTCATAAAAACATTTCAAATTTATAATTATAAAATTAATTATTTGAAAAATTTCACTTATTATTTAAATTAACTATTATTTTTTAACACACTCTTATAATGGAGGTATAACTTTATGAATGATTTAGATTATTGGTCAGATGTAAGTGATATGTGTAGAATAGATATTGATAGTATCCTTGAATATGATATATCGTCTTACATACTTGAAGCTATTTTTGATTCTTCAAACGAAGGTTTAATTGTTACAGATGAAAACTTATTGATAAAAAAAGTAAATGTCGCTGCAGTTAAAATACTTAAAATTAAAGAAGAAACTTTGTACGAAACTTTTTTACATGATATTTTAAAGGAAGACATTCTAAATACGATTTTACTAACAGGAGAAAAGCACTTTGATGAGGACTTTAGTTTTTATACAAATGGAATCAGAATTAGATGCGTTACCAACATCATTCCTATAAAACTAAGAGGAAAAAATATAGGGTTAGTATTGTCCTTGAGAGATACAAAAAATTTGCATAGCATGGTAAGCAATGTTGTAGGATACAAGGCATCTTTTTCATTTGACGATATAATTACAAAAAATGAAAAAATGAAAACTATTATTGAATTTGCAAAAAAAGCTGCTAGAACTAACTGCAATATACTGATAGAGGGACAAAGTGGTACAGGAAAAGAGGTCTTTGCTCAATCAATCCATAATTACAGTTCTCGCTCTAGAGGACCATTTGTTGCAGTTAATTGTGCTGCAATTCCAAGAGAACTTGTAGAAAGTGAGCTATTTGGTTATGAAAAGGGGGCATTTACTGGAGCATCAAAAGGAGGTAATCCTGGGAAATTCGAACTGGCTGACGGCGGAACAATTTTTTTGGATGAGATAGGAGAACTCCCACTAGATATTCAATCGAAGCTATTACGAGTGCTGGACAACCTGAAAATTGTAAGAGTTGGAGGTACTTATGAAAAATCTATCGATGTGAGAGTCATAGCAGCTACAAATAGAACTTTAACAGATGAAATAGATAGTAAAAACTTTAGAAGTGATCTTTACTATAGATTAAGTGTGATGAACCTGAATTTAATCCCCTTAAAAGAGAGGAAAGAGGACATAGAGCTTTTCGCTCAATATTTCATAAATAAACTAAACGCCAAAAACCCTTGCGAGCTAAAGTATCCAGAACCCTCATATATAGATAAGTTAAAAGTTTATCCTTTTGATGGAAATATACGTGAACTTAGAAATTTAGTAGAAAGATCTTATTATCTCTGCGAGGATTCGTTAATTACCGAAAACCTTCTTAATAAAATAAAGACCGTAGTAACTCATACCCATATATTTTCCCCACATCATGATCATGACCACAATCATGATCATCAGCATCAACATTTAATACTTCCTCTAGAGGAAGTTGAAGGAAACTGTATAAAGGAAGCTCTTAAACATTGTAATGGAAATGCGATAAAAGCTGCTGAACTACTTAAAATAGGTAAAGCTACAATATATAGAAAAATAAACAAACTTGGAATTAATTTAGATAATTTCAGCAAAGGTTAATTAATAAAGGTTAATTAATAAAGGTTAAAAAGTAAACCTTACTTTTTAACCTTATAAGTTGATTAAGATATTTTTATACTAACTATTTTTTTCTAGATGTGTAATGAGTGTGTAAAAGTTCGTGTGATTTATGACCTAATGGTTCTCCTAAAAACTCTTCATATAAAACCCTTACGCCATGGTTTTCATGTGATTTTCTAACCTCTAAACTTGCATCATGCTTATATAGTCCAGCTTTTCTATTATTATAAGCTAAACTTTTATCTTCTTCAAAAAGCAGCTTTGGCTGTCCACCTCCACTAATACATCCTTCTGGACATGTCATTACCTCAATAAAGTGTAAATCACATTCACCAGACTTTATTTTCTCCATAAGTGGCGCTACGTGCTTTAGTCCTGAAACTATGCCCACCTTTAACTTCATATCTCCAACTTCTACTTCAGCAGTTCTAAAGCCTTCCCCACCTCTTACAGAAGTTAAATCAATTGTCGGAATAGACCTCTTAGTTAGCAGTTCATATCCTGTTCTAATAGCAGCCTCCATAACCCCACCAGTTAAACCAAATATAGTACCTGCACCTGAATAACTGCCTAGTGGATTGTCAAATTCTTCTTCTGGTAAACTATTGAATTCAATATCTTTATCTTTCAGTAATTGAGCCAACTCCCTTGTTGTAATAACAGAATCTATATCCCTGTATCCACTGTCATCCATTTCTTCTCTACTAGCCTCAAATGGCTTACATGTACACGGCATAACAGACACACTAAATACTCTTGCCGGATTTACATCGTTTATTTTAGCTCCGTAAGTTTTAAAAATTGCTCCACCCATTTGTTGTGGTGATTTACAAGTTGAAAGATTCGGAGTAAGTTCAGGGTATGTCTGCTCTACATATTTTACCCATGCAGGGCAACATGAAGTAAACATAGGCAAAGTTCCACCCTCAGTTAATCTTTTTATTAGCTCAGTTCCCTCTTCCATTATAGTTAAATCTGCGGCAAAGTTTGTATCATATACTCTATCAAATCCTAATCTACGAAGTGCTGCTGCAAGTTTACCCGGTGTAAGAGTTCCCAGTTCTAACCCGAAATCTTCACCTAAAGCCACTCTTACCGCAGGTGCACATTGCACAACCTTAAACATATACCTATCTTCTAACAAATCTCTGACATCTCTTACTTGTCCTTTGTTATATGCAGCAAAAATAGGTTCCCTAACACTCTTTAACATTCCTCTATCGTGAAGCTTTTTACTCTTAGGTGTTGGAATCTCTTCATAAATTGGGGCATATCCCTTACAAGTTTGAATACATTGTCCACACATAACACATTTATCTGAATTTATTTGTTGTGGTTCATTTTCTTTCCCCTCTATAGCATCAACAGGACAAACCTCTGAACAACGTCTACATCCTGTGCATAATTCCTTATCTATGTTAATTATAGTAGTATTAGTTGGCATCTCAAACATCCCTCTCTTTACGGATTTTTATAAGTTTTGATTAAGTTCAAGTAGTCCAAGAACCGCTTTAATATTACGATCTCTTTTATCTTCTTTTGGAGTTGCAACTTTTAAAGCATCTTTCGGGCATGCCTTAACACAGTTAGGCATTCCACCTTCCTCTTTGCACAAGTCACACTTATATGCCATTATCCTTAACTTTCTGTCGATGCCTCCATTTTCTTCTTCATGTTCAAACTTCGGAAGTAAATTTATAGCTCCAACTGGACATACGAGATTACAAGTTTTACATCCTATGCAAGCTTTATCATTTATAACTATGCTTCCATCTACTTGAGCAATAGCTCCTACAGGACATGCATTAGCGCAAGGTGCATCTTCACAATGTCTGCATTGGATTCTCATAGCTGCATCCTTAGACTTTATAAAGAATAACCTTGGAGTTATAGGGGTATCCATATTTCCTACCGTTCTTCCTGCATGATCTCCTCTATGAACTGCTGCACACGCTACTTCACAGGATCTACACCCAATACATTTATTTGGATCTCCTATTACAAAGGAGTTAAGATCTTGTTTCATTTAACCTACCACCCTTCCTTAACTTAAAATGAGATTACCAACTATCTTATAACTCTAAGCCTTCAAATATATTTTTGATATCTTTTAAACTAGATTTTCTTTTACACTTTTCACAAAGAATTTTTTCCAATTTTCTCCCAGCCCTATCAAATGCAAATTTTATATGATCTTCCGTTGCAAAATGTGTACCACACTCTTGACATTTTGCTAATTTGAACTTCTTACCCCATATCTCTCTTTCTCCATCCTTATCTACCATCTTAATTGCATTAGTTGGGCATACATTTACACAAGCGGCACAACCAATACATTGTGGAGAAGGATCATCAAAAGGTGTAGATACTTTTTTAAAAATACCTCTATCTACAGTAGATATTGCCCCAGTTCCCATTTCTTCACAGGCTTTTGTACAAAGTCCACAAATTACGCAATTTTCCGTTCTATCTAGCTTAAACCTATTTACTCTATCTTCTTCAACTTTAAATGCTTTTGCCATTTTTTTAATTTCCTCATTTTCAGGGCATCTAGCTTGAAGAAGCATAATCAAATCTTTTCTTATATTTTGTATTTTCTTAGAATTAGTTACAATCTCCACTTCTTTAGTAATTGGAAATATACACGAAGTTACAACCTTTGACCATCCTCTATCTATTACCTCAACTACACATAGTCTACAACTCCCAAGACCAGCAAGTGCATCACTGTGACATAGTGTAGGTATATATATATGATTTCTTCTTGCTACTTCCAAAATATATTCTCCACGCTCTGCTTCACATGCTTTTCCATCAATAATAATCTCCATTGTAGTCCCCCCCTATTTAACCTTAACTGCATTAAACTTACAGATGTTCATACAGTTACCGCATCTTACACACTTTTCAGTATCAATAACATGAGGTTTCTTAATATCTCCTGTTATAACATCTACAGGACAATTCTTCTTACATATATCACAACCAATACATTTTTCTTCATCTATTTCAAATGTCGTTAGTTCTTTGCACACGCCTGCACGACATCTTTTATTTTTTATATGCTCTTCAAATTCATCTCTAAAATACCTAATAGCTGCAACAACTGGGTTAGGAGCACTCTTACCAAGACCACATAAAGCTGCGAGTCCAACGGTCTTACAAATTCTATTTAATTCTTCTATATCTCCTTCTTGTCCTCTGCCTTCGCATATATCTGTTAATATTTCAAGCATTCTCTTTACGCCTTCTCTACATGGAACACACTTTCCACAAGATTCTTCAGCAAGAAAATTCAGATAATACTTTACAACGTCTACCATACATGTTCTGTCATCCATAACAATCATACCGCCAGACCCCATCATGGAATCAGCTTTTATAAGAGTATCATAATCTACAGGTAAGTCTAAGTAATCTTCAGGCAAACATCCACCAGAAGGTCCCCCTATCTGTACAGCCTTAAACTTTCTGTCATTTAGTACTCCTCCACCAATATCAAATATTATTTCTCTAAGTGTCGTTCCCATTGGGACTTCTACTAGACCAGTATTTTTTACTTTACCTACTAACGAAAATGCTTTTGTTCCTTTGCTGTCCTTCATAGTACCTATTGAACTATACCAATCTCCACCTTTGTTAATTATAATAGGTATATTAGCCCAAGTTTCTACATTATTTAAAACAGTAGGTTGCCCCCATAAACCTTTTTCAGTAGTGTGAATATATTTAGCTTTTGGTTCTCCAACTTTACCTTCAATTGATGCTAAAAGTGCAGTAGATTCTCCACATACGAAAGCACCACCACCTCTTACTATGTTAATATCAAAGTCAAAGCCGCTATTCATTATATTTTTCCCAAGATATCCTCTTTCTCTTGCTTGTTCTATTGCTAATCTCATATTATCAATAGCTAGTCCATATTCATCTCTTATATATGCAAAACCTTGGCTTGCTCCTACTGAATAGGCACAAATTGCCATACCTTCTATAACACTATGAGGATCACCTTCCATTATACTTCTATCCATAAATGCACCTGGATCTCCTTCATCACCATTACATACCACATATTTAGGAGCAGTATCTATATTAAATGCGGTTTTCCACTTACGCCCTGTTGGGAAACCTGCTCCACCTCTTCCTCTAAGTCCAGACTTAGTTATTTCCTCTATAATGCTCCATCTATCCATATGAAATAATACTTTTTCAAGAGCTTTGTATCCATCCTTTTCTATATAATCCTCAAAAACGGTAGGATTTATTTCACCTACATTTCTAAGTGCTATTTTCATTTGCCTTCTACAGAATTCACTTTCCTTATGATTTCTAAGCCTTTTTTTTGTCAGAGCTTCAAAGTACAGTAACCTATCAATTATTTCACCATTCATTATTGTCTTTTTTACTATTTCTTCAGCATCTTCGAGTTTTACTCTGAAGTAAGCTATATCGTCTGGTTGAATTTTTACCACTGGCCCTTTTTCACACAGACCATCACAACCGGTAGCTTTGAATTCATACTGAGCTTCTATTGTAGCCTCTGCACCTAACTCAGTTACCCTTTTTTTCAGCTCTTCATATAATTCCATGCTGTTTCTTGCTAAGCAACCTGTCCCACAACATACATAAATAGTCTTATTTACACTCATCTTATTCACCCCTATATTCATCAAGAATTTCTTTTATCATTTTAGGTGTCAAGTTGCCGTAGTATCTTTCATTGATCATCATAACAGGTGCTATTGCACAACAGCCTATACAGTTAACTGTATTTATTGAAAACTTAAAATCCTTTGTTGTTTGTCCAGCTTTAATATCTAGCATTTTTTCTAACTCGTCAAGCACTACCATTGATCCCGCAACATGGCAAGCAGTTCCATCACAAACAGTAATTATATGTTTTCCTTTCGGAGTCAAACTCAATGCTTTATAAAAAGTTGCCATACCGTATAATCTGCTTACAGGTGTACCTAAATATTCTGCAAGAGTCTCAAGCGCTTCCCTTGGTATATACTTATACTTTCTTTGTATATCCTGCAGTATAGCCAGTGTAAACCTTTGCTCTTTCGGATACTTTTCTATTACGTCTCTTGCACATAAGGAATCATTGTCTAGAATTTCTTTTTGTGCCATATCCATGAATTAATCCCCCTCTTATTGATAATTTATATAAACAAGATAGCTAAAACTATCTTGTTTATTCCCTAAAACTTATTTAAACCCCTAAACCTTTTGTTATAACTTAGTACAACTAAAATTCCGATACTGTTATTCAGAATTAAAGTTGTACTGTTCATTATTCCAAGGCCCTAAACTTGGAATAATGTATTAATTAAATATGAATCTGCCCTTTAAAATATCTCCAACCTTTGCACTTGATGCATTTTTATCAACAATTACAATACCATTGGATTTACTTACAGTAATAAGTTGATTGGAGCCTTGTGCTCCAATTTTATGAGCATAATAGTTGTTATTTTCCTTTCTTATATCCACATATACATAATTTGTTCTTCCTTTTGTAATCTTAAAATCATCAGCTAAAATAACTGGAAATTCTTCTGCCTCTATCTCAAGATTCCCCATCATCTTTTTGATGGTTGGTTTTACAAATTGTTCAAATGAATTTATTACTGATAAAGGATTCCCCGGAAGACCAAAGAATAGTTTATCTTTATATTTGGCAAAGGTAATTGGCTTACCTGGCTTAATAGCAACCGATGTAAATTTAATGTCTGCTCCTAATTTTTCTAAACAACTTTCCACAAAGTCATAATCACCTACAGATGCACCACCTGTACTTATAACTATGTCGCCTTCTTCAAATGCCTGTTTCATCCTATTAAATAATGTATCCATATTATCCTCAATAACTCCATAGGACTCCACTGAAGCACCAAGATTCTTGATAAGTGCCAAAAGAGAATACTCATTGCAATTTCTTATTTTGCCTGGCGTTATCTTTTCACCAATACCTATTAGCTCATCGCCCGTAGTCAATATAATTATTTTAGGTAATCTATAAGTCCTCACACTACTGTATCCTAGAGAAGCTAATAATCCTATTTCAGCTGGTCTTATTTTCTTATTTTTTAGAATAGCAAGGCCTCCCTCCCTAATTTCCTCTCCCATCCTTAGTATATTTTTACCTTTTTCCATATCTTCAAATATAATTACTTCATCTCCACTTACTTCAACTTTTTCTATCTGGATGACAGTATCTGCTCCATTTGGTACTGGAGCTCCAGTCATAATCTTAATTGCTTCGCCTTGCTTTAGCTCCTCTAAATAATAGTCCCCTGCTTTTATAATTCCTTTTATTTTGAGTTTGATAGGATTGTTACTTGAACAGTTTTTAATATCTTCCTTTCTAATTGCATATCCATCCATAGCTGATTTGTCGAAAGGTGGTAAATTGTCTTTGGAGTAAATATTTTCTGCTAATACCTTATTTAGAGATAATAGTAGATCTACAGTTTCTGAATTTAAGGCTTTTGCTTCTTCAATTATAATATCTAGAGCTTCTTCAATTTGAATCACTTCAATTCCTCCTCAATAATTCATAGGTGGAGCAAAACTCCACCTTTGATTAATAACTTTATCTTTTTACTATATCTCTTATATTTTACTATATTTTTTAAACTTTGATATTCATTTTTTTTCTTATTCTTGCATATTCATCTTTTATAAATTGTTCTGCTTCATTTTGATTTGTAATAGCCTCTATCTTCACAGCACAATATTTATATTCTGGTGTTTTAGATATAGGATCTAAGTTATCTAATGTAAGCTCATTGCAAGCGCCTACCCACCATTGATAAGTCATATAAACAGCCCCTTTATTAGCCCTATCCGTTACCAACGCTCGTGCTATTACAGACCCTCTCCTCGAACTTATCTTAACTAATTCTTGATCCTCTACATTTAATTTTTCTGCATCTCTTGAATTTATTTGTACATACCCTGGCTCGTCAGCGAGTTGCTGAAGTGCACGACAGTTTCCTGTCATAGTTCTTACAGAATAATGCCCTACTTCCCTTACTGTAGATAGGCTGAGTGGATACTCCTCATCTGGGTTCTCCATAGGAGGTCTCCATTCTGCTGCAAATAATTTTCCTTTTCCACTTGGAGTGTTAAATTTGTTATCCTTATAAAGGTACGAAGTTCCTGGATGTTCCTCTGTTGGACACGGCCATTGAATACCTCCTAACTTCTCTAAACGTTCATAACTTACTCCTGCAAAATTTGGACACAAACTTCTAAGTTCATCCCATATTTCTTCTGTGTTATTATAGTTCATTGTATATCCCATAGCTGTTGCTATTTCCGAAATTATTTTCCAATCAGGTTTTACATTTCCATTTGGCTCTACCGCCTTACGAAATCTTTGAAATCCACGATCAGCGCAACTAAATACACCTTCATGTTCTCCCCATGATGTAGCTGGAAGTATTACATCTGCATGCAATGCTGTTTTATTCATAAATATATCTTGTACAATCACAAGTTCCATTTTATCTAAAGCTGCTCTAACTTCTGCTGAATTAGGATCACTTTGAACTGGATCCTCTCCCATAATGTAATAAGCCTTAATCTTATCTTCTTCTAATGTAAGTTTTGGTACTTCTGTTAAATGGTATCCATTTTTACTCGAAAGCTTTATCCCCCAAGCTTTTTCAAACTTTTCTCTTATGTTATCGTCCTCAACCTTCTGATACCCTGGATAAACATTAGGTAGTGCCCCCATATCACAAGCGCCTTGAACATTATTTTGTCCTCTTACCGGACCTATTCCAACACTTGGTCTTCCGAAATTTCCAGTTAAAAGCACAAGTGAAGCTAGCCCTTTAACTACATCTACTGCTTGTCCAAATTGGCAAACACCCATTCCATAAAGTACCATAGCATTCTTAGCTTTAGCATACATTCTCATGGCTTTTCTTATATCTTTAGCTGGCACACTTGTCATCTTTTCAGCATATTCCGGAGTGTATTTTTCGATCAAAGACTTATATTCTTCGAAGCCCTCAACATACTTTTCCACGTAATCTTTATCATAGAGCTCCTCATTTATTAAAACATTTGCAAAAGCATTGACTAATATCATATTAGTTCCATTTTTTATTGGAAGCCACAAATCAGATATCCTAGCTGACTCTGTTATACGTGGATCTGTTACAATAATTTTTGCTCCATTTTCTTTTGCTTTAACTATTCTCTTTGCAACTATAGGATGAGAATCTGCTCCATTATATCCAAAAATAAACAACAAATCTGTCTTGTCTATCTCGTGAATTCCATTTGACATAGCCCCATTACCAAGTACATAAGCCAGACCGGCTACAGAAGGTGCATGTCAAACTCTAGCGCAATGATCTATATTATTAGTTCCAATAACCGCTCTCATAAACTTTTGCATTATGTAATTCGCTTCATTACCTGATCCTCTTGCACACCCTGTTCCCATAATAGAATCTGAGCCATACTTTTCCTTGATTTGTTTTAACTTAGAAGCAGTAAAATTAATTGCCTCATCCCAAGAAACTTCTTTTAGCTGTCCATTCTTCCTAATCATCGGACTCTTTAAACGAGCAGTTAAAATTTGTGGATCATTTAAAAAATCCCATCCATAATACCCTTTAAGACATAGACTTTCTTCATTTGTCCTACCATTAGCAGGTTCTGCTCTTACTATCTTACCATCCTCTACAACTAAATAAAGATTGCATCCTGCTCCACAGTAAGGACATACCGTTAATACCTTATTCTCCATTTTTTCCCTCCAATTTTATAATTGAATCACCTTTAGTTTTATATGACATACTATCATCAATTATTCTTTTACTCTAAACAAACTTATTATAAGTACACTTTACCATCAATTATATCATATGGAAAGTTATGTAATATGATTATATTTTAAAATATTCTGAATTCAAAGTCAAGTTTACTTTGTTAAAATAGTCAATAGCACTATACGTATAAAATCATCTAAATATCACTAATTAATATCTATAAATATGCATATTTACGCCTATTTTTAATAGGGTTAAATTAAATTTCAAAAACATATTAATTATATTCCAATATAAACAATCCAAAATTTAGCTTTTTTTGTTAATATATTGTCAACGTTTTTTGTTATCATCCCTTTTTTTGGTACTATTTCTCAGGATACTATTATATAATGCGGGAATGATATTAATGGCTTCAAAAAGCCAGAGTTAAAATAAATGTTTTATCGAAGGGAGATAAATTCATGGATAAAAACTATTTAGAAGAAACAAAACAACTTAATTCACAATCTAGACAAAAGTCTTCTGGTGCTGGAATGACTAGTAATGTAGGTTCTAGTATATCTAGCGGACTAGATAGCAGTGATTTACAAGAGGCAAAACAACTTAATGAGCAATCTAGACAAAATGCTCCAGGGCTTGGAATGAGCAGTATGGTTTCTAGCATGACTAGTGACGTAAATAATTCCTACTTAGAAGAAACAAAACAACTTAATGCGCAATCTAAACAAAATTCTTCTGGTGCTAACATGAGTAACAGCGTAGGTTCTGGTATTACTAGTGGATTCAGTGATTCTTCACTAGAAGAAACTAAACAGCTTAATGAAAAATCTAGACAAAGCAAAAGATAGTATTTAGTATTCATTAGCAAATCTGAATATAATCGCGGTTTGAAAACATGAAATTTTAATAATTTGAAGGCATTACTAAAATATCAGTTATTTAGTAATGCCTTTGTTATCTTATATAAATATTTATTTCACATTGTGACCATTTTAGTAATAATATTATTATAAAATTTAAAAGAAAAACTAATATTTTGTCTTTAATATTATTCTCGCTCATCTGTTAAATTACAAAAGTTAGATTAATAGAAATTAATCTAACCGAAGCTTTATTTATTGATTTTATTTTTAATCTCTTTTATGAACAACCTCACCATTTATAATAGTCATTATTACCTTGGTTTTGACTACATCTAAAGGATCTCCATTTAAAACTACAATATCTGCATCGTAACCTTCTTCTAGCTTTCCTATTCTATGGTCACATTCTAATAATTCTGCGGCATTAATAGTTATGGATTTAATAGCATCTGTGGGGTTCAATCCTTCAGACACCGCTAGTGCAGCAACTGATCTTAATTGATCTATAGCATTGTAAGGATGATCTGTCATCAATGCTATCTTGACACCAGCTTCAACTAGCATTACAGCTGAACCATAATTTCTTTTTGTAAGTTCCATCTTTATTCTAGGTGTTAGCATTGGTCCAAATGCAATTGGTATATTCTTTTCCTTTAAATACTCCTTAACTAAGTGAGCCTCTGTACCATGTTCTATAACAAGTTTTTTAATATTAAATTCATCTGCTATTCTTATAGCAGTAACTATATCATCAGCTCTATGTGCATGTGCCCTTAGAATAATTTCTCCTTTTAATAATGGTATTACAGCCTCTAGTTTTATATCCCTTTCCACAACTTTTCCCGAATCTTTACGTTCCATATAATCTTGTGCTCTCATGAACAATTCTCTTATTAAAGAAGCGGTTCCCATTCTTGTCACTGGACACTTATGCTTAGTACCATATGTACTTATAGGATCTTCCCCTAAGGCAATCTTAAGTCCTGATGGATTCTTTACCACCATTTTATCTATTATATCACCGTAGGTTTTAATTACAATATTGTTGCCACCTACTGCATTATTACTTCCCGGCCCACTCATAACAGCTGTAACTCCTGAAACCACTGCATCATTAAACGCAATATCTAATGGATTTATGCCGTCAATTGCTCTCAAATGTGGCGTTAGTGGATTTGAGGTTTCGTTATTATCTATTCCAAGCTTACCTGTTCCTTCTTCGAGAATTCCCATATGTGTATGACAGTCCACAAACCCTGGCAAAGCATAATTTTCTTTTATATCAATAACTTCTAAATTTGTATTTTCACAATAGATATTTTCAGCAATCTCCTTTATTTTTCCATCTTCTATTTGTATATCTCTTTTTATAACATCACCTTTAACATTTTCCATCAACAAGCAGTTCTTTAACAATGTTGATTTCATCCAAGTCATCTCCCCCTATGAGCTAAGTTTATAAGTATATACTATATTCCTAGCATTAAATGCTCATATGTATAATAACCTAAAACTTTTTTTTTATTCTATTATGAAATTAAATTAATTTATATATAAGTTATAAAAAAGCTTAATAGTGAAACAATAGAATATGTATAGAATTATTGATGGAGGTTTAATAATATGACAAAAAAGTTTTCAGTAATACTAATGGCTGATGAGAATAATTGCGCCGTTAAACAGGTGAGTCAAAATACTTATAGTCAGATAAACGATATGAAGCACGCTGGCGAAGACGACGAAAAAATTGTAAAAAGTTTAGTTGAGTTAGCCACTACAGAAACTAATATAGTTACAAATGGTGTTAGCAGAAGTGAAGCTATTGAATATGCTCTAGATACTGGAGAGAAGTATGTTATTCTAAAAGCATTTCATACTTAATGAAAAAAGTTATCCTCAAAATTAAATAAGAGAGGTATTTCTACCTCTCTTAAAATACATTTCATTATAAATGCTCCAAAATACCGCTACTCTAATTTTGACACCTATCTCTCGATAGGTGGGTGTTCGCACAGTTGCTGCAATCTTCCTTCATAAAATGAAGGCCTGAACTTCACATCTCGATATAGAACTCCCTTGTAAGTAATGTAGGTTCAAAATAAGAGCTCCACGAATACCTCAGAAATCATTTATTTTTATGGTGCGAAAGATGGGACTTGAACCCACACGGTCTCCCACACGCCCCTCAAACGTGCGCGTCTGCCATTCCGCCACTCTCGCATATCTTATTTTTATTATACTATATTTTTATAGATTGTCAACTATGGCATTTATAATATGTAAATTGTATACTTCTATGGAGTATAAACTTATTACTTATCATAATCCATAGAAGTATTTAATTTACTGCTACTTTCTCCGTATAAATACTTATAAATCCTATAGTTTACCTTTACTTTCTTGACATACTTGTCCGTTTCTTTGAATGGTATATAGTGTAGATTTTTTCCATCTGCAGAATGCTCTGAATTTTTTAACCATTTCTGAACGTTTCCTCGTCCTCCATTATAAGCGGCTAATACAACTTCTATATTATTATCAAATTCATCTCGTAAATTATCTAAATACCAGCATCCCATCCTTATGTTAAATTCAGGTTCATATAGCATTTCAGTATTATAATGCACTATTTCCATTTTCTCAGCAGCCCACTCCGCAGTATCTCCAGTTATCTGCATAAGTCCATATGCATTCTTATTAGACTTAGCCTTTTCTTGAAAATTACTTTCAGTTTTTATTACTGCCGCTACTAAGTATGGATCTAAATCATATCTCTTCGAATATTTTACAATATGATCCGTGTATTTTATCGAAAAAAAATGTCTTGCAATATTTTTTACATTCATTAGTAATAAGACCAAAAATATAATTACAAATACTCGTTTAATAACTTTCAACTTAATATGTGTCTTAAAAAGTTATATCCTAAGACACTCCACCTCCCTATACTTGCTCCCAATATCTTTAAGAATATTTTCTACTTCCTCCTTTGTTTTTTTCATTGTGCCTGTATTATCGATTATATAGTCTACTATATTCTTTTTCTCATCTAAGGACATTTGAGAATCTATCCTATTTTTTGCCTGTTGCTCTGAAAAATTATCTCTATCTATTACTCTTTTTATTTGAGTTTTTAAATCTACCCAAACAAGTATATTTATGTCCATATACTTATGCATTCCATTTTCTATTAAAGTTGGAGCATCTAAAACACATAGTGATTCTTTTTTCTGTTCTAGTTTATTAATTCTACTAGAAATCTCTTTGTAAATATATGGTATTATTATATCTTCATAGATTTTTCTTTTAGCTTCATCTTTAAAAATGAAGTTTCCAAATTCTTTTCTTTTAAGTTCACCATTTTCATTAAAGAATTTTTGCCCAAAACATACTTTTACTTTTCCCAGTATTTCAGGATATAGTTTCAGCACCTCTCTAGCTACTATATCTGCATCTATTATAGCCAATCCTCTTTCTTTAAACAAATTTGATACTGTGCTTTTACCGCTTCCAATACCACCTGTGAGCCCTATTTTTAACATTATATCACCACCATGCATAAGCAATTTTAAAATCTATTTTTATCCAACTAATACCTGACTCGATTCGCACCAAATCGGAGATTTGGGCTCTCTGCCTTCACTCTGTAAAAGCTTGGTAGCTGTTAGATTCGTTTAACTAGAAATCAAGTAGTGATGGAACCTCTACCTGATCGCTAGTTTAACTTTAAATAAATTCCTTGTTAAACTTTTACTTAAAGACTTTTTACTTTGCTTCGTACCAGTTTTCTCCTATATTCATATCTACTTCAAGAGGAACACTTAATTGAAGAACTTCTTCCATTTCCTTTTTAACTATCTCTTTAACTTCCTCAATCTCATTTCTATATACATTAACAAGTAGTTCATCATGAACTTGAAGTATAACTTTACTGTTAAGGTTCCTTTTTCTCAATTCATTATATACGTTAACCATAGCCAATTTAATGATATCTGCCGCACTTCCTTGGATTGGTGCATTCATCGCTAACCTTTCCCCAAAAGCTTTTACCATCTTATTCGAAGCATTTATTTCCGGTATAAATCTTCTTCTATTCATTATTGTAGTAACGTAGTCTTTTTCTTTCGCATGTTTTATTATATCATCCATGTACTTTTTTACACCTGGATATCTTTCAAAATATGTACCTATATAGTTTTTAGCTTCTTTTCTTGATATCTTTAAATCCTTCGCTAAACTAAAATCTCCTATACCATAAACTATACCAAAGTTTACTGCCTTAGCATTACTTCTTTGTAATGATGTAACTTCATCAATTGGCACTCTAAAGACTTCTGACGCAGTTTTGGTATGTATATCGCTATGATTTAAAAAAGCTCCTATTAAATTTTCATCCTCAGCTATGTGAGCAAGTACTCTAAGCTCTATTTGAGAATAGTCAGCTGAAAGAATAACGCTATCTTCATTATCGGGTACAAAAATCTTTCTTATTTCTCTTCCCATTTCATATTTAATAGGTATATTTTGAAGATTAGGTTCTGTACTTGAAAGTCTTCCAGTGGTTGTTACAGTCTGGTTAAAATTAGAGTGAATCTTCCCATCCTCATCAATTACAGCTCTTAACCCTTCGATATAGGTTGAGTATAATTTAGTAAGCTGTCTATAGTAAGTTATCTTTTCTATTATTGGATGTTTATCTGAAAGTTCGTCTAAAACCTCTGCATTAGTGGAATACCCCGTTTTAGTCTTTTTAATCACAGGTAAATCTAACTTTTCAAATAATATCTTTCCTAGTTGTTTAGGAGAATTTATATTAAACTCTTCCTCTGCTAAATTATAAACTTCTTTCTGGATTGAGTCTATCTCTGATTTAAATTTCTCCCCAAGTTCATTTAACTTGCCTTTATCTACCCTAAATCCCTCATTTTCCATAGATGCTAAAACATCCGTTAATGGCTGTTCTACATTATATAAAAGTTCCTCCATTCCACCCTCTCTTATACGAGATTCTAAAACTTCATAAACTTCTTCCAAAAGAGACGTTCCTTTAATTTGAATATACTCTTCGTCGCCTTGCACATTCCTCTTTAAATATTGTTCTATTATATCATTTAATTCATATTTCCCTCTTGAAGAATCTACTAGATAAGCAGCAATTTTAGTATCAAATTTCACTCCTACAAAATCTACACCCATCTTATGTAATATTGTATGAGGCACTTTAACATCATGGCTTATTTTTTTAATATCTTCACTTTCAAATATATTTTTGAGTAATTTTACAGCTTCTTCTTTATTTTCATTAATAATTCCGCTTAATTCTATTAAATAATTATTTTCCTTGAAATTTATGAATATCTTTTCTATAAAGCTCTTAGAATATATATTCGCTTCAGTGACTTTAAATGTTAAATATAGTAACTCGCCATCTTTATAATTATCGTTTATATTCTCCATAATTTCTTTAAATCGCTCTATTGTAAAGATTTTATTATATACTACTTGAACTTCCTCCTGTAAATTTTGTCCTTCACTTTCGTCAATATTTTCTCCACCAGGTATTTTATCTAAAAGAGATTTAAATTGAAGTCTAACAAATAATTCTCTTACTCCTTTAGCATCATAACTTTCTTTTGATTTTATCGAATCTAAATCTATCTCAATAGGAACATTCGTCATTATAGTTGCAAGCTTTTTACTAAATATCGCTTGTTCGCTATACTGCATTAAGTTCTCCTTTATCTTTTTACCACTTATATTATCTATATTCCCAAGTACACTTTCTATGCTGCCATATTCTTTTATAAGCTTATATGCAGTTTTTTCGCCTATCCCTGGAACCCCTGGTATATTATCAGATGCATCCCCCATAAGTCCTTTGACATCAATAAACTGAGTAGGGGTTACACCAAGTTCCTCAATCATTCTGGTTTTATCATAAAGTTCTTTTTCTGTAATTCCTTTTTTTGTTATAATTACATTTACATTATCTGATGCTAACTGAAGAGCATCTCTATCTCCAGTGACTATATAAACTTCTATATCCTTATTTTCAGCAAATACTGAAAGAGTACCTATTAAATCATCTGCTTCAAATCCATCTATTTCAAATATATCGATAGCCAAAAGCTCTAAAAGCTGCTTAACAACAGGGAACTGCTCTCTTAGTTCATCGGGCATTCTCTTTCTTCCTGCTTTATATTCTTTGTATTCATTATGTCTAAACGTTGGTGCACTTTTATCAAAAGTACATACAATATAATCTGGATCAATTTCTTCCTTCATTTTAAAAAGCATGTTTGTAAATCCGTATATACCATTAGTATGCAATCCCTCTGCATTCGTCAAAGGGGGTAATGCATAAAAGGCTCTATTCATTAAACTATTTCCGTCTAATATTAATAACTTTTCCTTAGACATATGTTACCTCCATCATTATGGAACAATTAAATTTACATTAATATTCCTATTTAAAATATAACTATTTTCTATACTTACCTATTCATATCTTAAGATTTACTATATTTATCAATAACATTAGCCTTATTTATTAAATCTAGTAAATCAATACTATTTCTTATTACGAAATAGATTTCTCTATCTCAACTTCTTTATTATAACACCTAACTGAGCTATTCTCTATTTTTTGATAACTTTTTTCATAAGACTCACTATTATCTAAAAATCTTAACATATGGTAACCTAGGTTGCAAATTTTATACGCAGTCATTATAAAGCTTGATGCTGTATATATTTAATCTATTCATTTCATTAACTTTATAATAGTAAATTATACATATAGTAACAATATAATAAAAGACTTAATGTCGTAAATGTAGAAATTCACTAT
This sequence comes from Clostridium sp. CS1-1, assembly GCF_056135525.1. NCBI lineage: Bacteria > Bacillati > Bacillota > Clostridia > Eubacteriales > Clostridiaceae > Clostridium > Clostridium sp. CS1-1. Next base: position 4,233,515 of record NZ_CM148680.1, read on the forward strand.
ATGTATACCTATAAAATTTCAATTATATGAGTCATAGCATTCCCATACTAAACTATATGTCAAAAAATTAAAAATCTAAGCTAAAACGATTGCAGAATAAATAAAACCCCTCTTACTATTACCTAAGAGAAGTTTTATTTCAAATTACTTAATATGCATTTTATAATAATTAATAGATATAACTAGAATATACTTAAATCGAGTTCTTTAGAAACCTCTTCTAGAAGCTTAATTCCACCAATACTGTTTCCCTTTTCATCTAATGCCGGCCCAAATACTCCTATTCCCATTCGCCCTGGTGCCGCTGCAAGTATGCCTCCACCTACACCACTCTTACAAGGTATTCCTATTTTTACGGCTGCATCTCCTGATGCATCGTACATTCCACAAGTTAACATTATAGTCTTGACAATCCTAGCAACATAAGCTGGCACTATCCTTTCCCCACTCCATGGAAGTATGCCATTATTTGCTAATACTGCACCTACTCTTGCTATATCCTTACAGGTAGCTTCTATAGAGCATTGTCTGAAATATACGTCTAAAACATCCTCTACATCATTTTCTATAATACCAGTACTTTTCATAAAATACGCCAAAGACCTGTTTCTATCTCCAGTTATCCTTTCAGAATTATACACATTCTCATTAATATCTATCTCTGGATTGCCGGTTATCTTTCTTGTAAACTTTAGTATTCTTTCAAATGTGTTATCTCTTCCTTCTCCTGCAACCAATGAGACTGTCGCAATAGCACCAGAATTTATCATTGGGTTCAAGGGCCTTTGAGGGTTTTTAGTTTCCAAATTAATTATAGAATTAAAAGCATCCGCTGTTGCCTCCATTCCAACCTTTTTGAAAACATAATCCTTTCCATTATCTAATATGGCAAGCATTAGAGTTATTACCTTAGAAATACTTTGAATTGTAAACTTATCTTCATAGTCTCCCGCATAATACTCTTCTCCATCTAAAGTTGTAATGCATATACCAAGACAATCTCCATTCGCCTTAGTTAATTCTGGTATATAGGAAGCCACTTTTCCTTCTACTGTGTACCTTTTGTTATTTTCTACTAAGCCTTCTAATAATCTTCTCATTTGTCCACCATCCATCCTAAATATAAGTTATCTATTCAAGTATTTAGCAACTACCTGAAATTTAAATGTATTACGTCAAATAATTACTATTATGAATTAAATCCATGCATATATATTATATATATTTTTTAACATTTTGTAATGCTTTTTATAAATTTTCATTAAAAAAGTAGCAGAGTAATCTGCTACTTTTTACTGATTGCAATTAATATCTATTTTGAAAATACTCTTCCTATCATATCAAACAGGAATTTACAACTTTCTTTTTTCTCTTCTTTTTCTTTTTTAGTATTTTCTAATTTATCCTTAATTTTCTTAATATTCGTTGTCTTATCCTGCATTAAAAATCCACTCCTTTTTATTTATTTTATGATATATATAATTATTAAATTAAAAATCTATAAAAACATAGTATCTATATTATTAATTATTATAATATTTATCTAAGTAAATGTCACTACTAAAATGCAAATCTTCTAAATATTTTTTAAATTCTAATAACAAAGAACTCTATACAGAAAGTATAGAGTTCTTAAAAGCACATACTAAAGTTCTACTATTTACACATAGACTCTTCTATAGCAACTGCCACTGCAACAGAAGCTCCAACCATTGGATTGTTACCCATTCCAATAAGCCCCATCATTTCAACGTGAGCTGGAACAGATGATGATCCTGCAAACTGAGCGTCTGAGTGCATTCTCCCCATAGTATCAGTCATACCATAAGAAGCTGGACCTGCTGCCATATTATCTGGGTGAAGAGTTCTTCCAGTACCACCACCAGAAGCAACTGAGAAGTATTTTTTACCCATTTCTACACACTCTTTTTTATAAGTTCCTGCAACTGGATGTTGGAATCTAGTTGGATTAGTTGAATTACCAGTTATTGATACATCAACTCCCTCATGATGCATTATAGCAACACCTTCCCTAACATCATCTGAGCCATAACATTTAACTTTAGCTCTTGGTCCGCTTGAGTAAGCTTTTTCTTTAACTATTTCTAACTTTCCAGTATAGTAGTCAAACTTAGTTTGAACATAAGTAAATCCATTTATTCTTGAAATTATGTAAGCAGCATCTTTTCCAAGACCGTTTAATATAACTCTTAGTGGCTCTTTTCTAACCCTGTTAGCCTTTTCAGCTATTTTTATAGCTCCTTCAGCAGCAGCAAAAGATTCATGTCCTGCTAGGAATGCAAAACATTTAGTTTCTTCTCTTAAAAGCATAGCTGCTAAATTTCCGTGACCTATGCCAACCTTTCTGTCATCAGCAACAGAACCTGGTATACAGAATGCTTGTAATCCTTCTCCTAAAGCTTCAGCAGCCTCAGCAGCCTTTGTACATCCTTTTTTTATAGCAATTGCAGCTCCTAATATGTAAGCCCAACAAGCGTTTTCAAAGCATATTGTTTGAGTTGACTTTACTATATTGTAAACATCTATTCCCTTTTCATCACAAACAGCTTTAGCTTCTTCTAAAGTTTTCATATCATACTTTTCAAGCACTGGTGTGATTTGATCAATTCTTCTTTCATAACTTTCAAATAATGCCATTTTCCACGTCCTCCTTATAAATTATTCGTGTCTTGGATCGATAACTTTTACAGCTTCATCGAATCTACCATATTGTCCAGTAGCCTTTTCCATAGCTTCGTTAGCGTCCATACCTTTTCCTATAAACTCCATCATTTTTCCAAGGTGGACGAATTTGTATCCTATTACTTCATTATCATCGTCTAAAGCTAGTTTTGTAACATAACCTTCGGCCATTTCTAGATATCTTGTTCCTTTTGCCTTTGTTCCGTACATAGTACCAACTTGGCTTCTTAAGCCTTTCCCCAAGTCTTCAAGACCTGCTCCAATAGGTAGTCCACCTTCTGAGAAAGCTGTTTGACTTCTTCCATAAACTATTTGTAAAAACAGTTCTCTCATAGCTGTATTTATAGCATCACAAACTAAATCTGTGTTTAACGCCTCAAGTATTGTTTTTCCTGGAAGTATTTCTGAAGCCATAGCTGCAGAGTGAGTCATTCCAGAACATCCTATAGTTTCAACTAGTGCTTCTTCTATAATACCATCTTTAACATTTAAAGTAAGTTTTGTAGCTCCTTGTTGTGGTGCACACCATCCAATTCCATGTGTTAAACCTGATATATCCTTTATTTCTTTAGCTTGCACCCATTTTCCTTCTTGTGGAATTGGCGCTGCTCCATGGTTTGGACCTTTAGTTACACAACACATTCTGTCTACTTCTGTTGAATAAATCATATTTTATTCTCCTTCCTATCTGGTAAATATCATCTAAATTAGAGTATAAAACATTCAGTTCTACAGTCACTATTTTATACTCTAGTATTAGTCTTTATTATTACGGGTACATTTTATACCCACTGGGACATAAACTGACTAATTAATGAACAATTACATTTTAACAAATCTAACCTTTTATCACAAGAGATTTTAGGAAGAATTTGAAACAAAATCTATATACACAATATTATAACATTTAATAATTATTTTTACATAATACACATTCTGTAAATATCTTATATAAGTTAAATATCAATTAAATTTCAGTAACTATAGTATTTAATTATGCTACAAATAAAAAGAGCTCACTAAAGAGCTCTATCATCACTTAATATATTCTAATTTATTCTTCAATTCGATAGCTTGTTTTGCTTCATTCAAGGCATTATTAATCTCCTCATTAAATCTAATTTTCTCTTCTTCATTACAAGTCATACTACTTGTCAAGTCTTCCAGTATATTTATTTTTTCTAGTTGTATAGTATAGAAATTATATCGCTCTTTACAATCATTTATTATTTTAGTTTGTGCTTCAATCAGTTCATCAATAGCCATTTTTCTGAGGTCTTCTTTTCCTAATTCTTTAAATAAATCCATACTAATTACCACCTCCATATTTCTTTATATTCTTTCTCTAAAAAATTTATTCTACTTATTTTTACTATCTTTTAGTTAAAAAACATTCCCAAAACCTTGACTCGATAAAATATATATGTTAATATAAATGTATGATTTGCCGAAGTGGTGGAACTGGCAGACGCGCCGGACTCAAAATCCGGTGGTAGCGATACCGTGCGGGTTCGATTCCCGCCTCCGGCACCAACTAATATCAACGTTTAAAGGGTTTTGGATAGTAATTCCAAAACCCTTTTTCATTTCAAAATGTCACCTTTTTGTCACCAGTCTAATTAAAACCTATAAAAACTTATGAAGATTTATCAAAACACTTCATTAATATATCCACATTATTTTAAAAAAACATCTAAGTTTTCCACACTTAAATCACATATACTAAGATAGATTCTACTGATAAACTTAGCCTTCTATACTTCTGGTAGTTCTGTAATAAATCTAGCATACTGATTCCCATAGTTTACGATGTTTAAACTAGTATGAGTTTTTAACGATAGCCCTTCTTCTACAGTAAAAGGTGATAACTCTTCTTTTAATGCTTCTAAATTCTCTTTCTCTGTTCCAGCTATTAATACATAACTTGCTCCGCTGCTTTTTAAAGCTGTAAGTAAATCCTTTAATTGTTTTAAGAAGTGACAACTCAATATTAACCCTAACCTATGCCTCCTAAATTCTGTGATGTGATTACTTAAAAATCTCGCTGTGGTTGGTACTTGGTGAACCTCATCAAATATCACATTGCATAATCTAGCGTCCTTATTATTTTCTCTCATTTGCACGGTTAACCAAATTCTACTTATAAAAAAGGTTGTTAGTATATCTCTCACCATAGCATTAGGAAACAAATATTGAGGTATCATAATAAATACGCTTTTGCCTTCTTCGATGTATCGTGTAAAGTCTTGATCCTCATCTATCCCTGCCTTAAGCATTGCCTTTAAGTATGGATTCTTCTGAAGTAAAGTTATTCTATTTAATATGCCAACTATTAAATCTTCTCTAGTTCCTATTATTTTATCTTTACTATCTCTTTTATGAAGTTCATTTAAATCAAAGAATATATCATCATCCTCGTCAAAACATTTACTATACTTAGCATACCTAATAGCTTCATTCCTTTTATCCCATCTTCTAAGTATGTCAAATACATCTGATATTTTGGCCATGGGTTTAATGAATGTTACCATGCAAGCACTGTGAAGATATCTGAGCATTGGAGCTGTTAACTCCCCTGTGCTAGAATCTGTCACAGCATTTATAAGATATTCAACTTGCTCGGATAACAAGTTAGCTAACCTTACTCTATCCCAAGCATCTAAATCCTCAGTAATCAGTTTAGTGACTTCATTATAAGCTAACGCAGGTATTAAGTCCCTTTCCCCTAACTTAATTACTACTTTTTCATTATCTTGTATTGCTTCTGCTACCTCTCTGGCAGTTTCACATGTTTCTATAAAGTCTATAACTATATTTGAGTATCCGGCCTTATGACAATCTTTAGCAGTACGTTTAATTGCTGTAGTTTTACCCGCATTTTGAGGTCCTACGAATACCTTTGATAGAGCCATGATATTTTTATCTTTACTCCAAGTAGCTATAATATTTCTACCTACCTTAGATGCTATACCTATTCTAACTTTTCCGTCCTGCAGTTCCTTTGGAATATCTACCTCTCTTGTATCTATGTTCTGTATTTGATATTCATTTTGTAAATCTCTTTGTGGCAACTGGATCAATTTAGCTACTTCCTTATCTGACATTATACATTTATTACTTGTAGATACATCGAACTTCATAACTTGCTTAAAGGTCATTTCCTGTTCTGCTCTACTTAACGGGTGGATAACTAGCTCATTGTCTAATGATAGATCTTTATAACTGTTAGCGACCGATAGCATATTTAACTTAGATCTATTACTATCTTCACTCTGAGATATAATTGTCATCTTAACTTTGAAAGCCTCAGAGGTCATCTTATAAGTTGTTGGTGGATGCAGACCTATATACTTTTGCTCCTCAATTGTTCTTTCCAAACTGTCTATTTTAAGTTCAAACTTAGGTAGATCCTCTTCTTTTTTCTCGGGCAAGAGTATTCCGAAAACACTTTCAAATAACAATAGTTTATATTCTATAAAGATTTGTAATGCAGCTTCTGCGCTACTAAACCCTAGCTTAGCCACCTTCTCTTTTGTCGTCATTTCATTGTTTCTTACTTTGCCTTTCTGATACATCTTAAATTCATCCTTAGCCACACTAATCCAGTTATGTCTACTAGTTGGCTCTATAGCTATGTTTATTCTGATCTGTTCACCCTCATTTAACATTCTAAGTATTCCCATCATGTTTGTTAAGGGGTAAAGGTTTCCTCTATCAGTCGATAAACTCTTAAAGCTATAGTCTTTTAGCACCACTTCACATATCTCACAATTTTTCTGTTTAAACTGTGGCATACTTATAGCTGGAATTTTACTAATCTCCGATTTATTCCATGCAGTTTTCATCTTACCTTCTATAAGCTCCATATAATCACTGTTTATCGTTAGATAGAAGTTTGCCTGACATTTACCTTCAATCTTTCTAAAAATAATGTCAAAGTGTATTTGTCTTGGAGTTTTATAATTGCCTTTTATCATATTTAACCTTTGACGCGGTGTAAGATACATACATGCTAAAGAATGTGCTATTATATCGTTATTCGAATTGTCAATTGTATAGTCTGGTATGATTTTATATGTCACCATATCCTCAGGTATAAAATTTATAAATGGTATTATGGTTTTAGTGCCTTCCTCTGTTTTTCTTCTCGTTACTTGCACGATGCTAACACCGCCCTTAAAATAGTGTAGGTTAGTAATGATAGACTAGTGAACTTGGTGCCAAGCTTTTTATTACCTACCATCATCAAAAACACACCAACTATAGCTATTATTATAAAAACATCTTCAAACTGTAATATAAAATACACCACGCCTTTTGTCATTGACATATTTAAGCTATGAGCCTTTGTATATATAAAGTCATCTAGCCACTTCAACATATAATTTCCCCCTAAAACTTAATGCCACTTATGATTTTAAAAATATAAGGTATCCATTGAATGCCTATGAATCCACCTATTGCACCTTTAATAGTTTTCATACCCTCATTTTCTTCACCGGCCATAATCTTCATAAATCCTTTAACCATGAAGCCGTATGCTACTGGTTCTGCTAAATCCTTCAGTACATCTATAAGAGGTTGCAAACTCTGCGTTACAGCTCCCGCATGAGCAACTCCTCCATTTAAGCCTTCAATCACGATAAAAGCAACAGTTCCAGACTTAACAAGTAACTTATTTACATCTATATCAAAACTCTGCACTTTTCCATTTGATTTAACTCTATACCCTACTATTTGCATACATAGTCCCCCTATTCATTTTTACTGTCTAATATTTTCTTTATCTGCTTATGACTTAAAGCCAAACCTATCAAAATTCCTAAAGCTAACTTAGTAAAAAAACTCATTTTTATCCTCCAAATATGAATTGTTTGTTAAGTTGTTTTTTAAAGTAGCAACTTTTCCAACATCCCTGCATAAGCTGTAGTAAAGCGTTACTTACAGCGACTTAGGATACCTATGCCCCCATGCATAAAGGCTTAAATTATGAGCAAAATACTACTATAAACATGTGAGGAGTTGGTATTATGGAATGGATTATAGCAGGCATTATTTTATATATATGGTCACAATCTTAGCCGGCATCTGAAGCTGGCTTTTTATTTTTCTGTAAATACTCTAAATAATGTTCTATAGCATCTTTAACAAAGTCGCTCTTTTCTTCCATTCCATTAACTGTTGTATATAACTTTATATCTCTGCTAGTTTGCTTAAAACTTACAGTTATTCTTAGCAACTCTTTCATCTCCTTTTCGCTCTCTTTACTAACAATATATGCAAGTGTTTCATAAATGTTTCCTAATTTTAGTATTAAATTCAACAATTCATTTTTAATCCTATTTTTAGTATTTATTTATATAAAAAAAGCACCTAATCTTCTAGGTACCATATATCCTCTACCTTTCGATTAAGTGCTTTAGCTATTGTTAATAAAGTTTCCGCGTTTCCTTGAACCTTATTAAGTTCAATTGTATTGTAAGTACTCTTTTTTATGCCTAACATTTCTGCAAAACCTTTTTGGTCCATCATGTATTCTCTCATCCTTATGGACTTGAGATTATTTTTCACCCCCATGTATGCCACCTCTTTTAATATCTACTATATTTACATATTCTATAGAATGTTTATATTTTCCTTTTTATGTTAATAATTTAATGAGGTGATATTTTGAAAAGTTATATAAGATTAGAGACATGTATTACTGGAGGATTTGTTTTCATACTTGGAATAATCTTTGGAGTTATTATCTAATTTTCTTTTCTATAACTAATTCCCCAGATGGTTTATATTTTATTATATATACTTATTTTACATAATGTACATTATATGGTAAAATTGTTGCAATGACTTTATTTAGGAGGGATTTTATGAAAAAAAGGGGGATGCTATCATTTTTAATTCTAGCATTATTTTCTGTAATGTTAGCTGGATGTAGTTCATCTAGTGCAACTAATGCAAAAAATGATACTAAACAAAAATATGTAGATAAAGACTTCATGGCTAGTTTATCAAAAGTCCTAGAAGCTAGATGGGATTTAGTCGACAAGCAAGAAGCACAGGAAAAGACAAGTGGTAAGACGGTTGTACCGGCGAGTGAAGAGGAAAAAAAGAATTTGACGACATTTGTAGATACTGAAATCTCAGAACTTAAAAAATACAAAGATGGGAAATTTGAAGATAGTAAGTTACAGGAAAAAGCAATACAATACATAAATACACTTGATGACCAAAAAGCAGCACTAGATTATATTAAAGTTGATTATAATAAATTCAAAGAGTTATATGGCAAAGCTTATAATAAAAGAACTCAATTAATCGTTGATTTTGTAAATAGCTATGGATTAAAGGCAAGTGAAAAGCATACTGAAACATTAAAGTCACTTGTACTTAATGCGCAAGAAGTTACCAAAGCTGAAAATAATGAAGCTTCAATTAAAACAATGACCAATTCAATTAAGTTTGAACAAATAGAAGATTCGTATGGATATAAGAAATATCGAGCAATTGTTGAAAACACTACTAGTAATGACTTTGAATATTTTAGCTTAAGTATAAATTTATTAGATAAAGATGGTGTAATCTTAGGCACTGAACATGCAAGTGTATCAAATTGGCAAAAGGGTCAAAAGGCTAAGTTTGAGTTCAGCACTAAAGAAAGCTTTACTTCAATGTCAATAATTGCACAACATTAATAAGATATAATATGCATCCCCAGATGGATGCTTCTCTTATAAAAATTAGTATTGCTGGCTCAGTGCCAGCTTATTTTTTTACATAAAAAAGAACCCTAGGCTTTTAACCTAGGGTTCGGTCCAGTACGCTTTAAAGAGGAGTCAAATCTATTTCATATCATTTGTTATATTTACAGGATCAATAACTTTTGGAACTTCTAGTGTATGAACAGTACTTTCCTTAACCGCCTGTCTTGCTGTAGATTGCCCAAAATAGAAGGCAATAACTAAGCTGAAGACTGTAAGGTACTGCTCTGAAGTTACCTTACTGGTAATGGCCAAGTAGCAAAATACTACTGTAAGTAGCAAAGCTATAATCTTTTTAATTTGAAAAAACTCTTTCATCTAATCATCTCCTATTTTAAAATATTTGCATCTACAATATAAGCTGTAGTACCCTGTGCTTTTAACTTGTCTGCAAAATTACTAGCATCCTGTTTATTATTAAAGGCTCCTGTGATAACTCTGTAAGCCTTGTTATCAACTACTGGTATTTGTCCAGTTATTCCAGTTACTATCGCATTGGCCATGCTTTCCGCGTTAAATCCAGCCATGTCTGAGGAACTATCTACAAAGCATTGCTCTATTAAAAGTGCTGGCATTCTCGTATTTTGTAATACATAAAGGTGTCCATTTCCATCCTGACCTTGGACCTTAACCCCTCTATTGGTATAACCTAAGCCAGCTATGTTATTAACTATTCTAGTAGCTATGTCCTTAGATGAATTGCTGCCGATCCATACCTCAGTACCATGTCCTCCACCTGCATTAGCATGAATAGAAACATATAGATCTGCCCCATAATTATTAGCTATAGAAACTCTCTGAGATAAGCTTTGATTAACCGTAACATCATTGCTTATCTGATTTATAACATCTAACACTTCATGACCTGCAGCTTTTAATTTAGCTATAACTTTATCACCAGTAGTAATATTCATAGTGTTTTCATTTCCTATAGCTACTGCTCCTTGATCCTGACCTCTATTATGTCCTTTATCTACTGCTATTTTCATAAAATCATCTCCTTTATTTTTTTAGAAAATATCCGACTAAACCACCTACTACAGCTGATATAAGAGTATTTATTAAGTTGTCCCATCTCTTAGCAGGCTTTTGTTCTAATTCTGATACTTTTGCTTCTAGCTGCTTAACTTTTTCGCTGTTCACTGAGTTATCTAATACTTTATTCTCTAACTGCTTTATTTTTTCATTACTCACTGAATTCTTTTCTAATCCTTCAAGCTTATCAGCTACTTTATCAATACTGGCCTTAATCTCACCTAGCACTTTAAATATCATCTTAATCTGCTCCGTACCGGATGCAGAAAACTTTTCTACTTCTCCAAGTCTTTCATAAATATCTTTTATATCATTTTTCAATCTCACGACATCTCTATCTAAATTTTGTACATAGGGACAATCTTTACAATCATTGCAACTTCCATTCATATAGCACCTCCATTTTTATAAAGCAAAAGAGCTTGGACTTCATCCAAACTCTTAATTAAAATCTTATATTTTGTTTTATAGATTAAGTCGTCTAATTTTTCAAATACGCCTAAAAAGTTATATCTTTTAAATATAACTTTTTACTACATCCTCTTATTATACTTATTATACTTAAATATTTAATTTCTTAATTTCATCAATTTCAACATTTACTTCTTTTAAAATTGAATCTGTCATTACCAAGTAATTTTCTTTTAACAATTCTCCCCATAATATTTTCTTATTTTCAGAGATAAACATTATTCTTGAACCTAACTTTATACTTTCTATCTTCAAATCCTCAATTTCAAATAATTCTTTTTCACTAGGATTCTTTCTTGTTCCTAAATACTTCAATTTATTATTTATCTTATTTAATTGAAGCTGATTTGATGAAATATCACTTGCAACTATTTCATCAAATCCTACATAAAAATTTGTAAGTTTAATAAGTTTTATTTGTAAGTCAATTGATATAATAGACTCTATAGCTAATATATATTCTTTATTTATAGACTGTAATTGTAATGGCATTTCTTCAATTTTCATACTAATATTATTAATTTCGTCTAAAACTATATTACCTTTTTTAGCCAATGCTGTAGCTGTAGTTAAATTTGATTTTATTTGTTCCAATAAAAATTTGACTTTAATCAGTGCAGGTAATTGATTATATCTCCTAATGTTTTTTTCTTTTGATTGTAGGTTATACTTCTCTTTTTTAGCAACTTTTTCTTGTTTTTCTATTTGATATTTAGCGACACCAAAAGCAACAAGTCCTCCAAGCAAACCTCCTGAGTAATTTCCGAAAAATCCTATCCAAGCACTAGCATCTCCTACTGCTAATTTCTTGGGAGATGGAATTATCATTAAAAAATTTACCATGATTGGTGCGATTACTACTAATATAATAATTGTTACGATTTTCCAATTAATTTCAATTTTCTTCATTTTATCTTACCCCCTATTAAAATTATAAGGTAATTTGAAGAAAATATAAACATTTTTAATTATTTATGTTAGTTTTCCTACGCGGCTTAACTTATAATTAAATCCTGTCTGTTTTCTGCTGTTAAATAAGCATCTATGCCTGCTTTTAAAGTAGGTTTTTTAGTAATAACCTCTATATAAGTAAATCGGCCATCTATTATTCTCTGTGCTAAATAATCAGCCATAAATTACACCCCCATTGCTAAATCATCTAAAGCTTTTTGCATTAATACAATTTTTTTACTTAATAATTCTTCTGTTGTTAGTTCCCTATCTTTATATTCATAATAAAGCTCTTGGGTATCTGATTTCACTTTTAAAATAGCCATTTTACCTACTTGTTCAATTTGCTCTGGTATACTGTCAACAAGCAACCCTTCCTGCTCTAGTTGCTCTTTTGTCTTATTTAACCCATTAACGCTATCAAATGGCTGATAATGTATAAAATTTACCTCGTTATTATTATTCACTCTTGTAAAAATCATCGTTAAACCATCCCTCCTGTATTTATAAATATAATATTAAACACTCCAACGTTTCCATTATTCATAGCCCCTATAGATAAAATATTATTCAATCCTACTGATGCATTTGTAACCATCGCAGAAACCGAAGTGGATTGTGTGTTGCCATTTGCTTTTATAACCCAACCAGTATTGCCATTAAACATAAATATATAATCTTGTATAGGTAATGCTGCGTTATAGCTTTGAACTAATTCAAATATTTTAGTGCAATCTTTTTTAAATCCATAGACACCGCTTGAAGCGAAAATTAAAAAGTTCTCTTTATTATTAAACAAAACTAAATCAAGTTTGTTTAATGTATTCGTATAGTTATTTGTGTATAATCCTGCACCTGTTATAAGATTATAGGCTGTTACTACTCCATTATCCGCACTTATATAAAGTACATTGTTCAAATTATCTATATCCATAACAGGAAAACCTGAACTACTAGAGTAATACTGTGTTATAAGACTTCCATCATTTATATTATAAACATATACATATGAAGCACCCGAGGAGGGCATTTGACAAGAATATATTTTATTATTATGGATTATTATTTTACGGTTATAACATGGGTTTACAGGGAATGATTTTTCAATAATTCCAGTTATCAAATTTATTTTCTTTATAAACGCATAAGAGGAATTAGGGTGGTTAGCACCTAAATACGCATAGTCGCCATCTATTACTCCTACAGGGTTATATAATCCTATACCCGAAATGGTTTTTAATATATTACAATTTTTATCATAAATTGTTAGGCTAGACCCATCTGTTTTTACGTAATTACTGCCATACTGTAATCCGATTTCTGAAATTGAAGTAGATGCTCTTGTTGCTATAAGTTTAGAAGGCAACCCGTTAAACCCACTTTTTATAAAATCAATATCTTTACGTCCACTTCCAAATAAACTAGAATTGCTTAGTAATTCATTGCTTAATAATCCCTGCATTAACTTGTCACCTCATTTACACCCCAAATATAATAGTCCATATCAGAAGCAACTGCACCAGTAAGTTTGATTGTTTTTCCAGTAGTAATAGCTATATTTAAATCACTTCTAATAAGAGTGTCTTTAGTAGGTATAGCTTTAGTAGGAATCAAACGTTTATCATCTATTTTCATTGTAACATTTTGGTCTGCAGCATTAGCATTACTTATCCAAAAACCTTTCATAACAAAAGTTGTACTAGCTGTTATTGTAGCTACAGTAGTTTCAGTAGTAGTTAGAGTTCCCGAATAAACTTGGTCTGAATATGTTTTAGCCATTATATCTACACCCCCTTACATTTAAAAATTGTTGTATCGCTTGTTCAGCCAAATGCGACGTAATTGCGTTAGCATTTTCTTTTATTTTTGTGTCTATAATTGTGTTATCTGAATTAAAATCATCTCTTTTTACTAGATCAGTTCCTACCCATTGGTTCAAACCATAATTAGGTGTTTTATTTGTACTTGACACTTCTTCACATCCTTTCTAGTTTACTTTGGATTCTAAGCCATCCCAGGTTAAATTTTGTATTTCCAAGTTACTCCAAGTTAAGTTCCAACTTTCAAGCATATTCCAATATAGGTATAGAAATATATAATCTATTGGTAAATGTGCTGGTTTAACATCATCTACAGCACTTTTTAATGCATCTATACCTGTTGGCACTCCGCCTAATCCAGTAAATTGTATAGTTATTTTCCCATTCACAAAGCTAACATTTATTACACCGTTTTTCCAACTGTTACATACTGCTTGTATTAATTTAATATCACTTTTACCATCTGATTTCCACTTTGCCTCAATAGCTGCCCTCCTATCCTCTATAGAATCCGTAGGGTTAGTTTTGATGTTTAATACTCTTTCATACAAAGTTAAAAATTCTAAATCTATGCTATCAAACCAATAATTCTTTTCTAATTCTATTAGTTCATTTTCTAATTCATCTAAACTAAATCCTGCTGATTTACATAATTCTTGAATCCATTCATCTTGTCTATAATCTTTATGTAAATTATTAATTAAATAATCCTTATACAACTGTAACAACCCCCAGTACTGCAACCGAGTTAGTAGGTATGGTAATATTAGAAGTGCCCCCATTTACAGTTAAATTGGTAAAATCCTTAACTCCTGTGGTACTTAAAATCACACTAGATATTTTTGCATAAGACACGAAGTCTTGCTGAAATGCTATATCTTTTAAGTATTGAGTTACACTTTGTTGTATATTACTTGTAATCTCCGATATTGTAAAATTCGGTAGTTCCTGTGCATCTACAGATATATTTATATTTAAAGCTGTAGCACTTACTACTGTACAATATGCACCAATTGGAGCAACTCCAGCACCAGTTCCAGTTATTCCAGGATCTATATAGTTTTGTACATTTGCAATTAAATCTGTACTTGCTGGCTGTTTATTACTATCTATAATTATTACCTTTACTGTATTAGCACCATTCCAAAGTGGTATTATTTTAGCATCTCCTACACCTGTTACCTCTTTTGCCCATTGTAAGTAGTGATATTTATTTCCGCTTGTTGCTGGAATCTGTAATGCTTCATAATATCTCTCTCTTAGGGAATCGTCAGTTTCGGCATCATATCCATCTGTAGTGGCACTAAGATTATTTACACCCGTTATTCCTTGAAGAGTAACTGGCATCTGAGTTATACTATTCGCTCCTACCATACCAATAATTCCAGCAACTATAGCTTCTATATGCACGTTGGCTGTATTCAGTACTGTGACATTTTCTATAGCTTGAAACTGCACATTATTTTCAGTAGAAAACAAATCACCTATTTTTACATTGCCGTTTCCTGTAACAGTAGCCACACCTTTTGCTTTTGTATTTCCTTTTCTTATAATGCCTTTTCTCTGTTTTACATACTTAGTTAGATCTTCACCAGTTAACAAATCCACATCCAATTTATTAAATAAAGCTTGTAGTCCTCCCCACAAATTACTGGACTCTATAGCAAAAGACTTTATAATGTCTGCAGTAGGATAGCCTGTACTTTTCTCATAAGTATCGTCAATAGTATCAAGCATTTCTTTATTGATATTATCTACTGTCTTATCTTCATACACCTATATCACCACACTTTCTTTTAGTAATTCCTTATTTACTAGTTCAATGTCCATGTCTACTGTAAAAGTTCTTTTGTCCTGAGCTATTACTATATTTCTTACATCTGATATATTATTATTTTTAATAAGAGCTTCTCTTATTTCTCTTTGTAACTCTGCATAGTTATAAGCATTAAGTCTACTCCCAAGTAAATCTTCTATCTTACACCCAAACTCTGTATCTTTATATACTTTATATTTTTTAGCAAAAGTATTAAGACATAATCTTATCCATTGCTCTAAAGCTTGTATTCCTGTTATTTCAACCATTTTCCCATCTTTAAATACAAACTCATTTTTATCAAAATCAAATAAAAAACTCCTACCTATTTCTAATGTAGAAGTTTGGGTTTCTGTATTAAATTGTTCTTCTATATCTGGTAATAAAGGTATTGTATTCATACTACACCACCTTATCTATTAAAAAAAATCTTTGCCCTGATTCTGTAGATATGAGCATTACATTGTCACCCTCTTTTACTCCTTCATGTCTAGCTGTACCTGTTGCATTAGAGAAAGTTACTTGCAAATCATAATCTGTAGCATCTTTACATACAAATAAATGACTAGAATCCAACATAACAGTTCCACCTAAAATAGAAACTTTTAAAGGGTTTTTACTCACTACTTTACCAACTATTGCTCCTATTTTTTCTACATTATTTCTTTCTTTAAGAGCTTGTGCAAAAGCAATGCTATAATCCATATTTATCACCTTTTTTTAAAAATTTATAGTAATGTTAACCTTATGATTTTTGTTGTTAAGTGTGTGATTACATGATTTAATTTCGTAAATTCCATCTAAACCATACTTTTCTATAGTTATTGGAATACGTCTATTACACTTTATTAATTCAGCATCTTCTAACCCTAGCAATGGAATCGTTGCTTCTCTTTCGGTCCCAGAATTTTTATTAAGCAAAATTTGTCCCATATTTCTAGCTTGGCTTTCATCCTTTTCTTCAACCTCAAGAACATCCGTAAATGCACCATATGTTTTTATAGAGTTTTGATTTTCTAAAGTATCTAGTATTCTATAATCATTCTCTTTGTTACTCATTACAATTACTCTGTTTTTCATATTTTCCATACTTCTATCAATAGAAAAATCTGAGCCTATCTTGAATTTAGATGTTAGAACCGGTATGTCTTTTAGAGCATTTACATATAAATATAAGCCTCTCATTTCTCTTATAAATTCAACACCTAATTCCAATGTTGCAAAGTCTAGCATATCGTCTATTATTTCTATAAGTGTTTTATTTTTATATATTTTATTTACATTAGTTACAAAAGCTACTACATCATGTTTTAGCCCCCAGACATCACAAAGATGACTTATAGCTAAATGTGTATTTATATTGTTAAACTGTTTTACACTCATTTTGTTTTTAGTATAGTACATTCCGTAATCTAAACAGTTATAACTAGAAGTTGTTTTTCTATTATTTTTCTTTACAATTAATCCACGCCATACCGGTCTTTTATCTTTATACAAACTTACATGAGTATTTTCAGCTAAATCATATATACTACCAAAACCCATTTCTGAAACAAAGGTGTTTTTATCATAGCTCCAACTTACATTATTGCATCTGTTAAGTATATCTACCCACTTGTTTTTATATAGAGCATATAAATACCACATCATGTAATCTCCCTATACTCTTTAAAATCGACTTTATACTGTACATCACCAAAACGATCCTCATTCCATTTCAAACTCTCTACTGTAACCAGCATATTAACTATTTCAACTGGCAGCTTTAAGTTTGCATTTCTATTAGCTATATACCTAACTGGCTTTGATTCATTCATAGCTTCGTTTAACATATTTATCAAGTCATATGGATTTATTTTGCTCTTAGCGAAATTATAATTTTTATCCATACCTGGTAGCCAACATTCTAAGCTAAAAGTTATTGGATCTACATTTCCTATAAGTGTATAAGTTCCATCTCCATAAGTTTCAAAACTTTCATTCTTAGATGACCGATTAAACTCTGGAAATACTTGTGGTAATATAGGCAATTGATAAACTGTCTTTCTATCTTTATCACTAATAAAAATATCTGCTATAGTAATCACCTCCATTAAAAAACAGAGGTAAAAACTACCTCTGCAATGCTAAACTTACTTTACTCCAAACATGATTTCCAACTTGATCTGCAAATTCCTCGTTTCCTATTACATTACCTTGTACAATTACATTTACTATAAGTTCTTTATTATTCGATGCTAACATATCTTTTGTTTGATTTTTAGTATAAATCTTACTTCCAGTAGGTAACTGAACCATTTCATCCTGATGAACCATAGCCAAACCACCTGGTGCAAATGGTGTCCCTGTTGCATATGCTGGTATGCCTCCAACCTTTGCTCCGACATAACTAGTTGTTACACTTGCACTTTTACTATCCATAGAAGTATTATTCCATGTAGTAAGCCAGTTCCAGGCTTTTTCTACCCATTCACAAATATCTTTCCAATGCTTAACTACTTCTACTATTGCTAATGCTAATAGTCCAAGTAATGTAATTACAGTTGCAATTGGATTTGTTTCCATTGCTAAGTTAAATAAATCTTGTGCAATTGCTGCTGCTCCAACTCCCATTGTATAACCATCCCAAATTATAGTTGCTATGGTTAGTAAACCAGATAAACTTTCTATTATCATTGCCCCTTTAACTGCTAATTCGAAAGCAACAAAAGCACCAGCAGCAGTATAAACAACTGGAGCTATTTCTCCCCAATGATTTGTTACGAAGCTCACGACTGCAGTTGAATTGTCTAACACATCTTTCAAAATCCATTTCAATGTATCTAAATTACCTGTTGCTATATCTGTTTTTATGTTATTTATAAATGTTGTAAGTCCAGTAGCATTGCCAAATTTAACTATCCAATCCCATAAATTTTGAAAACTAGGAGTTATATAATTAATTACACCAGATATAGAATCTTTAACTTTAAGTATCTTTTGGTCCAACCCACCTTCATTTATTTTGTTTAAAACTTTATTTATTGAAGGAAGGAATTGTGCAGCTATAGATGCTCCTGCCTGTTCTGCAGAAGTCTTTGCGATCCTTAATTGGTTTGCAAACGATTGGCTAGTCTTTGCGAAATCACCTTGTGCATCCTTAGATTTAGCTAATAAGTAATTATATCTAACAGTTGTTTTCTCTGCCATATTCATTTGTTCCCATGATTTTTTCATCCCCTGTGACATTGCAAAAGCTTTTAACTGTGCATCTTGCATATTAATACCTAGCGAGAGCAAAGGTTCCGAACTCCCTACCATTCCCGCTTTTATTTTTTCAAATGCTTCCGCTGGATCAAGGTTATAAAAACTTGCAAAATCCCCGGCAAGTCCAGTTAAATCTGTACTCATTTTATTTAAAGCTTCACCACTTATTCCGCTACTTTTAAACATAGCACCCAGCGTTCCCGCAAATTGCTTTGCTTGTAACTCACTTTCTCCAAACCCTTTTAAAGCTGACTTGGAAAAAGTATTTATAGTATTAGAACTAGCCCCAAATGTAGTGTCAACCACGTTTTGAACTTCACTCAAGTCACTTGCTAACATTATGCTTTTTCTTGCGGTTTCTTCTAGTGCAACCCCTATTCCTAATCCGGCTAAAGTACTAGCGATATGACTTCCAGCTTTCGATACTGTTCCGCTCATTCCACTAATAGCTGATTGAGATTTTTTAGCTTGATCTTGAAACTTTTTGACATTATTAGTGGTTTTATTTAATACTGTAGAAAAATTATCTTTAAGATTTAGTATTGTACTAATTACTTTCCCGATAATTATCACCTCTCTTCATCATAGCAGCCAGTAGCATATTAATTTTACCCTTTTCTTTTTTCAATTCTATTTCCTGCTCAAACATCATACTCTCAATATAAAACTGTTTTTCTATGGAAGACAAATTGAGGTAATAATCTAAAGGAAGGGAAGTTCTATTGATATAATAACTAATCCAATATAGTTCTCCACCTTCGTCACTATTACCTCTTATAAGTTTTTTATTGTTTCACCTATATCCCCATTTTGGAAAGCTTTATACAAATCTGATGCTAGTTCAACAACTTCTTTTTGGTCAAAGATCTCATCTACAACGTCCCAAGGTTCACTAGGTTTTAATTCCTCTTGAAGTTCTTTTTCTTTTAGAAAGCCACAACAACTATATACTAAAGGCTTACTAGCCTTATACATTCTTCTAAAATCCTGTCCTGTAACTTTATTTTCCATAGGTTTTCCGTTTTCATCTCTTACAATTTCTATTGTTACACTGTTAGCCATATTAGTACTAAAATCTAATAATTCATCATCAGAAGGTCTTGTAAATGTTAAAGAGCACCCTAAACTTTTAACTTCCAAATCTATTACTTTTATCTTGCTTTCCTGTTTTTGCTTAACTTTATTTAAAAAATCTTGAAATGTAACTTTACTCATAATTTATCCTCCTAATCTGTTATTGTATCGCCTAAATTAGCTTCTACAAACGTAAATGGCAACTCTTGTGTTATTAATTTACCACTTTCCATATCGAAAAGAGTCAACTCATTAAATATTACACCAGTTACTTCCCATCTTTCAGCCTTTCCATCTACTCTACCCTGCTTAGATATAATTTTTACATCTGGAAAATTACCGCTTTTTAATCCTTCAAATACTAACTCAGAAGCTTTGGAGTTAGTTTTATTTAACGTAAGTGAACCTTCACCTTCGTACCCTTGGTATCTTTGATAAGTTTTTGCATCTCCTACAAAGTTTACTTTTTCAAAATTTGCTTTTACCTTTGCGGTAGCCTTTGCTATATCGCTCCACAACTCATTGTTAACCCATATACTGCACTCATTTGCCGATAGTACCTTATTGCCTTTATTTGCATCTGCCATATATCAACACCTCCTACATCATATTTATATTGAATTTTAGATCTGTTAAACTGAATAAAATCTTAACTTGACCAGCTAATGACATTTGTCTTTTAAATGCCATATTTTTAACTTTTACATCTGTCCAAGTTGCAGCATCTGTTTGTCCTACACTAATCCAAGCCTGCCTTTGCGCTTCAATATCTACATCCGATTTATTTTCATATTCATCATCTAAAATATCTAATTTAGATAGGTCTTTTAGATAAGAATTTACAGCACTAATAAAAATAACTTGATTATCATATTTGTTTTTATACTTGCTTATAAAGTTATTTTTAAAAGTTGACCTTATATCATCAAACATTAAATCTTGCGCTTCTACTATCTCAATATAAGCAAGATCTTCTGTCTTTTCAGTATCAAATGTAGTTAACGAATTTATACCTAAAGCAATCTTAACTACACCTTCATCATTTATAAGGACCATTTTCCCTTTAGCAATTTCAGTATCTACATTAGATGGTTCTACAACACTTTTTAAGTTAGGTACTTCCAAATATGTAGTACCTTTAGTTACATTAGCACCTGCTAAAAGTCCAAGAATTGTTGGTATTATTTTTTCGGAATCCTGTTCTCCTCTATCATCCTTAAATGTAACCTTAGTTTTATATAAGTCAACCACACCTTCACAGTTCGGTGCTGTTGTAGTATCGCTTATAGTAGATTTAAAAGTTTTCTTATTTGTTCTTATCTGTTTAGTCCAAGTTGAAATTGTATCATAATCTGTTTTTTGTCCTACTATAGACATCCAACCAGTTCCTAAAGTAGCTACAATACTTAAAGCATCTGTTACAGTTTTGGTTGTATCTACTCTAACTATAGTTACTTTACTAGAACCGCCTAACATTGCATCCTTTATATACTGCAAATTATCCGCTGTATATTTAGTGCTATCCGCTTCAACCTCTGTAATTAACTTATATTCTTTAGTCGAGAATGTTTTATCGGTATCATCTTTTAATATCAATATAACATTACCCCTAGCGCTTCTTTCTACAAAAGTATAAGCTTTCTGTTTAAACACTATATCTATTGTCGGTTGTTTAATTGCCATATAATTACCTCCTTAAAAATTGTAATAAAAAAGAACTTCCTTAGAAGTCCTCTTTTATATTTGTATTTATTTTTAATTCTAATTCATCTAACATTTCACCACTTCCACTTGTATTGTCTTCTGGTAACAATTCAAGTGTGTATAACTCAATTGTAGCTACTAAATAGCCATCTTTTTTCACTACATCAAATTCTATATTATTAATTATAATGTAAAAATCATCATTTACTTTTAGATATTTTAAAAAAATACCTTCTAACTGCTCTTGTATATCCATTAATTCTAACTTATTATTTTCTCTTGTCTTAGCAAAATAATATAATTTAAGTTCTATATTTCTTTCTTTATTAAAAGCATTCATTAAGCCAGTTTTATTATTTTCAAAACTTATAAAAAAAGATGGTCTAGTGATATTTTCTGTTATATCTGTTGATGTGAACTTAGTATCCTTAAATGAAGTATTAGATAAACCTAAGGTTACTTGTGTTACTACAGCTTTATTAATATCCTTTATAGTTAGAATTAAAACCACCCTCTTTCTGTTAAAAAATAAAATTTTAAAATTAATTAAGTCTTATATTTTATAAACCATTTTCTATAATTTCTTCTAAAAATTCCTCTGCATCTGTATAGTATCCACTTTCAAAAGATTGTTTTGCATCTTCCATAAAATTAAATCCTGGTATAAATTTTTCGTTTCCATTACTAGCTTTATGAATCCAACCTTTATCAATTAGATGTGCATGTGGACTTGTATTCATTGCTCTTACACTCCAAGCACCTTCATATTTGTAAACTTTACCTCTCTTAAATCCTTTTACTAAGTTTCCAGTTACTTCTCCAATGCCTTTAGAATTATAAGTAGATTTATTCATTTTATTGAGTTTAGCGCCTTCTTTTCTCAGAAACTTTTTAGCAAAAGTGCCTTCTTTCATATTGCTAGAAGTGTTTTCTAATGTTTTTGTATACTCCATAAGTTCAGATAAATCAAATCCATCTGCCATATAATCACCTACTCTGTAATTACCTCTGTGAATATTTCTATAAATTGACTATTTTTAAAATCCTGTTGGAAATATTTAATGTCATATCTTATTTCCTTATAAATTATCCAGTTATCATATTTTAATCCTGGATATGCATTAGCTCTTATTTTGAATTTATGACTTGTCTTCGCAACCAGTGTGTTAAGTTGATCAGTTTGAATTGTGCCACTTAAAGGAGCTATAGAGGCCCATACTTCTTTTATTTTATATGGAGATATATCAACTTCACTAAGCTCATTCTCAGCTTGTACATTCCCCCATATTTCAATCCTATGTTTTAAATCTCCAATATTCATAACATCACCTACAGTAAATTAATACAGTGCTTATCTAATATAGATTTAATCACTACATTAACTTTATCATTTTGAACGGTATATTGCCTATTCTCATACATTTCATTCGCAAGAACGAATAAAACCATAGTTAAATCTTCTTTTAAATCAGCACTTTCACTACTTAAACCAGTATAGCTTAGTATATGTGCTTTAACCGCTGATAAAATAACACTAAAAAGAATATCTTCATCAGTATAGTCAACTTTTGCATAATCCTTTAGATTTTGTACTGTAACCTCACTAATTTTCAAGTATTATCACTCCCTAAAAAGGAGAGTGGAAAAACCACTCTCGATTAAGACCCGGCTTTCATTGTTAATACTGCTAATTTCTGTGGCTCTACTATCTTGCTATCAGCTTCAACATATCCTACTACACCAACTGCATGTTGAGTCGCATATTTCTCCATTAGCACTTGTATTTCAACGTTTTGTGCTAACTTAACATATAACCCACTCATATCTCCATATGCTATTGCTTTGTTATTAGCAGCCATAACAGGGCAATTTTCAGATACATATACTGGTTTACCAAGTAATGTATATCCAAAAGCACTTGTTATGTCTTTATTTAATAGATAGTTGCCATCATTATCTTTTAATTTTCTTATAGCTCTTCTAGTTGCTTTATTCATTATCCAAACTGCATTAGCTTGGTATACATCTGGAAGTACATCTTGTAAATCGATTAATTCATCAGCAGTTACATTAGTAGAACTTGCAGCAATAATACCATTAGTAGAAGATAACACACCAGTCATTTTACCAGAAGTACCTACTAAACATTCTTTTTCTAAAAGCTCTGCTATAGCTTGAGCAACTTTATTTACTACAAAACTAACTAAGTCAAAGTCACTTCTATTCATTAAGGACTTAGATACTTTAGCTAAAGCACCAACGATAAAGTTTTGTAATTTAACAGTAGTAAATTTACCTGTTTGTTCTGTAAGCTCTGTTAGATCATCAACGTAAGATGCTTGAATTGGCGTAGTTTCATCATAAACTGGAAACACTAAGTCTCCGCCAACATTGTATACTGTGGCCATTCTGTATATTGGTGATAACTCTTTTACTTTTTCGATTATCTTATTAGCAATGGTAGTAGGAATAATTCCGCCATTGTTAGCAACATCTAATGCTCTTTTCTCACCTTTAATAAATTTTAGGAACTTTTCTTCATCTAATGCTCTTTGTTCCTTTTCAGGTTCTTTTTTACTTGGTGTTTTATCCTGCAATGCTCTTTGTTCTTCGATTGCTTTTAAAGTATTGTCTATTGCTTCAATCTCTGTTCTAATCTCACCAAATCTTTTATTTTCATCTTCTGTTAATGCCCTAGTTTCAACTTTTGATTTATTGATTATAGCTTCCATTTCAAGCATTAAATCAGTTCTCTTTTCTACTAATCCTTTCTCATTTGTTGGTAATGTTCTGTATTCTGCTATTCTTCTTTTTATCATAACTAGTCCTCCTCAAATTTAAATAAAAAAAGACTTATTTATAAGCCTTTAATTTTAATAGTTCTATTTCTTTTTCATAAATTGAGTAATCTATTGTTTTTTCTTCTGTTCTCTTCTCTTCTTTAGTACTTTCATCAATGGTTATAGCTTTAAAATCATTACATCTATTCTCTGTAATGATTTCTTTATCCGCTCTTTTCTCTATACTAGTAGCAATATAAGCTGGTGTTTTAGTGTTATCTACTATAGATACTTCAAACAGATCCAAATCTTCAATATATCTGCGTTGTATTCCATCTGTTGTATCTTCCCATCTATCTTTATTGGCATAGAACCCAAAACTCCACCCTCTTAACTGATTATTTTTAGCTTTTTCAATTACATCTGTATCTGATATAGTACATATTGCTCTTAAACCAATATTATCCTCAAAGAGTTGCAAGTTTCCTTCCTTTATTGAGCCTAGCTTTCTGTTTTTATCATGATTTAAAAGTAAATCTACATTATCACTTTTCCCTAAAGCTCTTTCAAATGCTCTAGGCTCTATTTGCTCAACAAATTTTCCCTTAACACTTGGAATAGGTCTGCTATCTCTAGCTACTGCATTTACATAACCATCTAAAATAACACTATCATTTCTAATTTCTATCCTCATTTGTAACCTCACCCCCTTTCATGTCGCTTACCTTGTTAGTATTAGGTGTGTAAACTGATCCGTTTTTAATGTTATATAGTACATCGTTAAGCCCTAACACTAAAACATCATTAAACGCTTCTATTGGCGGTTTATCCTCCTCATATCTAACCTCATTTATGCCTAAGATTTTGTTTCTTATAGCAATTTCATAGGCTTGGAATCTCTTTAACATATCACCCTTCATTAATTCTTTAATATCGAATGCAAAATAAAAAGACTTCTTCTCTTTTTCTAGAAGTAAGTCTCTGTTTAAAGCTGTTAGTATAACTTTTAAAACTGGCAATATTGCCAACTTAACAAATTTTTCATGATCATTTTCATTGGCTTTACCATCGCCAGTTATTATGGATGGTGGTACATTTAATATCTTGCATATTTCATTTCCATTGGTAACTTTATTTTCATTTATCTGCATTTCTGTAGGCGTTGCACTACTTTCTTGAAATTCTAAACCATTATTAAGAACTACACAGTTCTCGCTATTCTTAGAATACATTTTATTCCACTGTTCTTTTAATAAGTCAATAGCATCTTGAGTAAGTTTTGATGCTGCTTTAATAAAACCTTTCTTATTTCCACCAGTCTTAGCAAGTATATTCTCATAATCTAGTGAATTATAAGCTACTACAAGTATTTTATTATTGCTTTCTACAATTCCAGTTCCAGTAGCCCCATCTCTACTATTCCTTAAAATCTTGATAAAATCATATGGTTTATAAGTCTGACCATTAACAAGTATATCGTAAGTTTTAAAAATCGGGTCTGTCCCCATGTTAATGCTTACATTTTCTTCTTTAACGTAATTTAAACTTACTACTTGTCCTCTTTGCTTATTAATATAAGCATATCCATTACCATTTAAAAGATAATCCTCTACCAACGCTTTCTTGAACTGAAACCCATCTAAAGTATCACCAGTATCATCATTAAGCAAAATAACTCTGTTATCTTCTTCAATTTCTGTAACTTGACCATTTGCAGCCTTACATAACTTTATAGGCAACATGGCAACAGTATTACTTATTAGCTCAACACAACCACTTAGAGTTGGTATATTTACTGCCATTTCTCTTGTAATAGTATCTTCTGCTAACCCAGCCTGTAAAAGCAAATCTTCTAAAGTAGTACTTTCATCTACTCTAAGTTCTTTTTTTCTAAAGGGCCACATCGTTATCACCTCTTTTCTAAATTACTTGAATGCTACAATCTTTACCTGATAATTGCTCTTGTTGTAATAAATAAATAGCATTAATAAGTGATACAACCATATCAACTTTACCACTTGATCTCTTCTTATTTACATATCTATTTTCATTAGTATCATATGTACATCTAGCATTTTGAAAATTAATTTCTAGTAGTCTATTACTTTCATACTTAAACTTTTTACCCAAAATACTTTCTAAGAGTAATTTTGTAGGCATATGCAATACTGAGCTATGTTGCTTTATCTCAACCATTTCATAGCCTTCTGCTTCGAGTTTTTGAGCACTTGATAATGCATTCCACCTATCATAGCCTATTTGAAGCACATTCACTCCATATTTTTTTTCAATACTCATTATATGTGATTCTATAAATCCATAATCAATTACTTCATCACCACAATTAAGACATATGCCTTCTCTAATCATTTTCTTATAATCTACTTTTTCTTTATTGGATTTGTAATCTATTTTTTCAGTAGGCACAAAACCCCATACTTTAGCATAAATATAACCTTCATATTCAGTAATCATTGCATTAGCTGTATTATCATCTGAAGCTGATAAATCTAATCCTAAATATACATTCTTGCCTTTCCAAAACTCTATATCTTCTTTAATTCTACATTCTTTAACTTTATTAATATCAACAAAGCCTTCTGTTCCTAATCCTTTATACATGATGTTATTGTGTTTACATAAATAGTTTTCTCTTTTATTCTCATAAAGAATAGCCATTGTTCTACTATCTTTTAAACCTTCAAACATTAATTCGTTATCGACTGCAACCGGATTACTCTGATATATAACTAAGTCATTACTTTCCCAATCTTTAATAAGCTTATCATCAGGTTCATATAGTAATGCAAAATATCTTTTATTTTCAACCAATTTATCTAGAATTTTTTTAGCATAATCAATTTCATCTAGGAAAACATTATTGTCATTAGGATACTGAGTTGAAATAATAATACCCTGCTTATTCCATAAGTTTATTTGTGATGACCTCATGGCTTCAACTGGATATGCATCTAAATTGCCAGCCTCATCTGCAAGCCACAATCTAGCAAGTTTACCATCCATATTATCTTTTGAATATGCTAGTGCTATATATTCAGCTTCATTTAGCTTACATTTAGTATAATCTCTTGTAACCTTAAAATGTTTAGCAATCAATGGACTTGATTTGATTATCTTTTCCATTGCCCTTTTTAATTCTTTTGATAACTGCAAATCAGGAGCTACACTAAAGTATCTATCAAATCTACTTTCTAATAACATTTCAAGAATAAATGTTATTGCTGCAGTAAATGATTTATAGTTTTTTCTGCTTATTTCTAATAAACCAGTTAAATATAATTTACTGTCATCTTTATATTTAGTGCATAGAGTAGCATATATAAATAATTCTTGATAATCTTCTAAGCATGTATTTAAAGGTAAATGTAAATCTGGATGAACCATTAACCCTAATAGCTTATATATTCTTTTGTATGTTTTGTTACAAAAATAGGCTTCACTGTCTTTGCCTTCTACAATATCAAGCCATTCTTTACATTGTTTCTTAACATAAGTTCCTACTTTATCATTATCTTCTTCAATACACCAACTAGCATATTTATAAGCTCTACTATCTTTTATATCCATTACTCATCATCTCTAAGTGCTTTTAAGATAGGATCTTCTTTCTCTTGTTGTGCCATTGAATTAATATTTGCAAGTTTAGCTCTTGACTGTGGAGATAGACTTAATTCGTTGCAGCATCTATAAAAGTCTTTATCATATTTATCTTTAGCACTCATAAACTGACTTTGTATTAGTAACTTAGGATTTTTATTAATTTTATCTTCAATGACTTGGAGCCTATCAATTGCTATAACACACTTGGCCAGTATGTAAACATCTAAATTGCTTAATAGCTTACTCTCTTCAAGTTGACTTTTTATATAATTAAATAAATCCACTTGCTTATCATTCAAATAATCAGGTGGATTTATTTTATCAGCTTTACCTTTTAACTTTTCTTCATTTTCAATTCTCTCCTGGATTTCATCTTTTGTTTGTGAACATTCTGTAAGTACTTTTGCACTCTTACATGGTCTTACCAAATTTTAAACCTCCTTTTCTTTTAACTTTTAAATCTTTCATTTTACAGATTTCGTGTGAATGACTGTGCCCATGTGGTCTTGGAGGAATCCCTTCCAAAATCTCAACAAGTAGGGGGGGACTATATAAAGCATCTTGAATATTTACCTATCGTTCTGTCACCCTTCTCATAGTCATTAATCATTAATCTTAAGGTGTCTTGTACTTTATTCTTATCCTTCTTATAGAGTTCATGCACTAGCACGTGATTGTAATACTCTAGTGGTATTAGATTGCTATACTCATACGCTAAGTCCTCACGCTCTAACACTTCTTCTATATGATGAACTATGTTAGCTGCTTTAATCTTTCCATCTACATATAAACTCCATAAGCATATTTCATTATAATCATCTAATACTTCTTGCCTTACCCTTGTCCATTCTTTATTCTTATATATCTTCTTATCTACTCTAGTATTATCTGTGCGCCTTTTAATATGTGGACATCTATGTGGCTTATCTACTATGCCACATACCATGCACGTTATCTTCATACTTCAATAACCTTAGCATTAACTTCTTTTTCTTTAAGTTTAGTGAGCTTCTTATCATTCTCAACTTTATAAGGATCTTCTTTCCAATGCACTTTATCCTTATTGTTCAACCAATACTTCTGTGCTGCTAAGTCAGGTCCTTTATACTTCTTAACATTACTTATCTTTACATCTTCCTGAGTCAATACTGTTTGACCATCTTCAGCTAATACTTCTGTTTTAACCTTAGTAACAACTTCCTCATAATAAGAGTAGCCAACACAGCAATTATATAATGCTTGCTCAACTGATTGGTTTTTCTTATCCTTACCTTCTGCAATAACTGCTTTTAATTCATTATTTGTGGCTTTATATCTCTTATAAGTTGAATATCCAACTCCTATTTTAGCTGCTATTTCTTTATCTGTTGCATTGCCTTCTACCATTGAAGCTATGAGGCTTAAATTGCTTTCTACGATCTCTTCAATTGACTTCATTTTTCACCTCCAACATTGAGCCATGGCTCTATACCCTAGTCTCAGTGTATAAAATAATTAATTTTTAATATTTCTTAATTTAATTACCTTGTATGCATTGTAATTACTAGCTTTGAAGTACTTTTTATTTAAGACTATTCAATCGGTAATAACATGGAGAATTACTTATTCTCTTTTTAATGCTCTTATATTAGTAATATTTTTTTATACCTATCTCAAATAGGTACCATTTTATTTATTACCTTTAATAGGCTAAAAAAATATTTAAATACCCTCATCTGCTATTAGTGCTGCATTAATTTGCATCTTTTGTTTTATACCTAAATATCTTTTAGTTTCCTCTATACTTTGATGATTCAATGCAACTCTTACCTGTTCTAAATCTTTACCTGATTCTTCATATATCTTTGTAGCATATGTCTTTCTAAGACTATGACCACTAATATTAGTAAGTCCAACACTTTTACCAACTTCCGATAGTATTGAGCTAAATGACTTTTGACTTATATATGCTTTTCCTCCTGCTTTATTAGATGGAAAAGCATATTCAGATCTCTTTTTGCCCTTGCAATATTCCTGGAGATATTTTTCTAAGTTTCTCCCTATTGAGGCTTTCCTTTTTTCAGGTTTTTTCTTATTAGGATTTTTAGGCAAATTAGTTTTCCATTGTTCATACTGCTTGCTCTCTTGTATATTAAAATATCCATACTCTATAGCATCTTTTAATTCACCTATTGTAAGATGCACTAAATCGCCTAAACGGTATCCAGTTGACCTGCCTAATACAAATAGCATTAAATTTCTTTCTTTATTATGTTCACTATATTCTACTAACTTTTCCTTGAACTTTTCATATTTCAATGGTGGAATAGGATTTGATGTACCTTTTTCCCAATCTCTAATTTTTTGATCCATCATTTCAACTGTCTTATAGCTCCATGTACCTTTCTATAGGTTCTTTCCTTCATGCACTCTTTAAGACTATCATTAACCTTTTCCTTCCCCACCCTTTTACTCGAACAATAAGGACATACTAAATACATACCCTTTTCCATGTTGTCTACATCTTCAGATAGCAGTACAAATTCTCGCTTACACGTTCTGCATTTATAACTTGTATAGATACTTAGCATGCTCTCACTTCCTTTTCTAAAATAAAATAAGCACCTGGAGTTAACCAAGTGCTTCACTGTGCCACCAGTTTGTAATCCCTACTGACACAACCTTAAAATTTCAACTATATACATATTATCATGTAATATACCCTTATTACTGCAGACTTTTAGGAAACTTTTTTAATTCTTAATCCCCTTTGGTATGCAAACAACTCTCTAGCTTGCTTCAACCAAGTATATATACTTCTTTCTGACGCTGGTATTTCCAAACTAGCCTTAGCTACTCTATTTTTTATATCACCTGATTCTAATTCTTTATCTGCATCAGTGAAATATACAATTTCTATAGCCTTATTTATTACTTTACGTCTTACATCAAATTCTGCTAATACCTTGTCCACTGCTTCCATATCCAAAATTTCAGATATTCTTTGACTTACAGCCTCTTCTGCTGCAATAATTGCCTTTTCTGTAGGTTTAGAAATCCCATCTTTAACTGTAGTTTCCCTTTTCTTTATTTCATCTAGTGCTTCAATATATATTTTCTGCTTGAACTTTTCTGCTGATTTACCATTCATAGCATAAAATCTAAATGCCTCTGTAGAATAATCTCGTATATGATCTTTCATTATTACTTATCCCCCTTTAATGCTATTCTCTCTGGATGCTGTAATGCCTCATCTGCCTCTTTTGCCACCTTGCATAATGCTAATGTTATGATTGGAGTTATTATTATAAGAGTTATAAGTGTAACCATAACTATTGTACCTAACATACTTCATCCTCCATCCTCTGTATATATAAATATCCATTACATACCTCGATATAAGCTTTTCCTGTATATTTTTTAACCAATTGAAGTCTCTCTTTAAATGTCCTATATGGTATGACTTCAACGATAGTGAGCATCACTTTACCTCCATAAGTTTTTATTTAATCTTTCTTAATTAGTAAACTATTACACTAGTACATAGGGATAAAATTATAGCTTTCCAGTACTTCCAAATCCCTTTTCTCCTCTATCAGTTTCCGATAAGTTGTCCACTATTGTTATATTTTTTGCACTCTTATTTAAATTAATAACAAGTAGCTGTGCTATACGCTGATATGGTTGAATCTCTACAGGATCTATTCCTACATTCACTAATGTAACTGCTAATTCTCCTCTATAGCCTTCATCAACAACACCTTCCATAACTAAAATACCTGCTTTCGCTATGCTGCTTCTGCCTTTAATAATTCCTGTAGTTCCTTCTGGGAGCTCTATGGCTATGCCAACTGGTATTGTTGTTCTACACATGCTATGTAGTCTTATACTATCTTGTAATTTAGCCTTTAAATCCATCCCTGCATCACTTACATATCCTTTTTGTGGAAAACAATTTTCATCTAATAACTTAATTTTCACTTCTTTTTACCTTCCTATTTTCAAATTCAGTTCTAGCCCATTCTCCAAGCTTAACTGATTGCTTAACCTTCCCTTGTCCAGCAAACCTAACCTCTATATCCAAGTAATTTATAATCATATAATTTCCGCCCTTCCTGTTAAAAAATCTGTATATCTGAAGCTTTCGTTGTAGTTCCCAAAGTTTATTACTATAAAGCTATCGTTCTTTTGTATTACAACTCCGTTTACAAATCGTATAGATGCTCTTTTGTTATCATTTTTCACTTTAAGTTTTAGGTTCTCTTTACATTTTAGCAACTCTTTAATCCTGTTTATCTGTATTGTTTTAATTCTTCCTTGCATTTCGATTTGTGATTCTCTATTGATAGAGCTGTTTCTGTCATGGTCCCTTTTAGTAGGTAAACCTAACTTATTTATTTTGCAATTCACAGAAGCTTTACTTCTTTTTGTATTAAATTCTTTATTTAATGCTTCTGCTAATTCGGGAACATTCATATTTGGCCAGTTTACTTTTAAAAAGTTTTCTTCTTGTTTAGTCCATGTCTTCACTTTTCTCACTCCTTATATAAACATTCTTATGAATTCCTTTCTGCCTATCCCTAACCTTAAACAAGCTTCATCCAATGCTTCACTAATGCACTTTATATATTCTTTCCCAGTTCTTTCACTCTCCTGTAATGCTAAACTCGTAGCAAGAGCTATAACGTTTCTCCTTATGTTTTTCACACTATCATCTCCTAACAATTAAACTCAGAATCCATAGCTACCTCATACTCCCTTTGTATGCAGTCAGGCTCATTCAACTGTTTTTTCATTTTATCTACTAACTTTTCAGCATCCTCATACTCCATATCTAAAATAAAAGCTAGTTTAGCTATTCCAGTTACTCTTTCACTTTCAGACTGCTCAAGCATTAGCAATTTATCTATATTCATTTTCTTATCCCCCTGGTTTCTTTAAATTACTTTTTAGGAAATTCTTTTATACTCATGTCTTATATTTTCTTCACTTACTTTCGCATATATTTGAGTTGTTGCAGGTGTTTCATGACCCATAAGATGTTGGATTATGTGTAGTGGCATACCTGCATTAATATTGCGTGTAGCAAAACTGTGTCTAAATAAGTGTGGGTAAATAGATTTATCAAATCCTGCACGTTCTGCGATCTTATTTACCTCTCTTTCTATACTCCTGCCACCTATTCTATTATGCGGGTACTTACTTGCTACAAATAAAGCAGGATTGTTATCTTTTCTTGTCTCTAAATATTTCAATAAAAGAATCTTAGCTTTTACATTAAAGTATACTTTCCTCTCCTTATTTCCTTTTCCAATTACAAATAAGCTCATTTCATGCCAGTTTATATGATCTTTATTTATTCCAACGACCTCAGAAAGTCTACAACCTGTAGTCACTAAAAATTCGGCTAATGCTAACTCTCGTTTTGTTTTACAAGCTTGTCTTAAAAATTCAATCTCTTCGTCACTAAGAGCATGTCTCAATCTCTTTGGTTCCTTAGTTTGCTTTAATTTTGCTGCAGGATTTTTAGGTATATACTCTTCTTCACTCAGCCAACCAAAGAATGATTTTAATATTGATATTTGTCCATTCAAACTACTTGGTTTCATATTCTTACATCTAGCAGCTAAATACATTCTTAAGTCCATTGTAGTTATAGTTGATAAAGGCTTAATTAAATGACTAGCGAATATCAATAATTGATAATTATAGTTTTTTAATGTTCTTTCACTTAATCCATCAAGTCTTTTAGTTGCAAGATATATTTGTAACTTTTCCTCTATATCTGAAGCTACAAGAGCTGTCTCGGTTGATGTAATCTCATACTTGTACAATACTTCCTCTATTACATTTCTAACTTTAAGCTGATCCATCTCTGGAAACTCCAAAGATAACTTCCCTACTAACTTTATAACTACTTCATCTTTACTACTTGCACTATACATTGTATTTCCTCCTTAGTTGATACACTGAGACAACTATGTTATAATACAAGTGTCTCAAGTGAGATTTTAGAGAGCTGATAGGTTGTCCAGACTTGCAGCTCTCTATTTTATTTGTAAACTTAATCCTACTGAATATCTACATTTTTTAATCTTGCAAAAACTTTATTTCTTTTTTTATGCCTTTGGCATACCCCATCTCTAAGTGTGACCCCTTGCTATCTGTCCATGTTGGTAAAAAATATACTGTATCACAAACATCTATCATAGCCATACAAACGTGAAGATATTCCATTTGTTCAAATCCTTCATTCAAGACTGAAGGATTCATAATAGCATGTCCTTCTTCTCTGAGTTTATCTTCAGCTTTTTTAAATTCATCTTTATAGGCACCATTTCCGGTTATTTTACCTGCTATATATGCTTTTTTCATTTTTACCCCTCCATTTAATTCTTAGTATTTTTATCAATTTCTTTGACTTAATTTTGTTGTTTTACCTACTGCTTTGACTTAACTTATATGCAGCCATAACAACGTCTTTAAGCTCCTGTATATTTTCATTGCCAACTATATTATTTCTAGCTTCGCAAAGAAGTTCGGATATAAGCATTAGTCTAAATTTAGTTATTTCAAGTTCCTCTTCAACTTTTTTAATTTTTAAAATACCTTCTTTGGCTGCTCTTAACTCAATTAAATTTCTATCATAAATTCTTTCAGCTTCTTCAGTTAAATTATCCATAATTACCTCCCAATTTATTTGAAATGCGACGCAAAAACACCCCAAAATTCAACTCTGAATAATGCGGTGTTTTAATAAAATATTCGGTTTTATAGTTATGACGTTAGATAAGAACATTACGAACTGAATAATTACTATTACAATTATTTTTAGCTTAGCTAACGTTTATTTTAAAGATGTTTGCTGTATTATGAGTTTCATCCCATTCTCCATCTATTTCATAAATATAAATTCCATTTTCTGCAGGAAGTTTGAGTATCCTGTCTTCTTTTTTAGCACTGTAAAATCTAAAATACCTATCTACTAATTTCCACTGTGAGCCATCCCACTTAGTTATAGTTATTAAGATAATCCTTGGTGGTTTTTTTGGAAAGCTATATTCAAGTGAATCCCCACGCCCAACGTCAACTGGTTTATAATCTTTTAATGTTTCAGCTGAGTCTCCAAAAATATTACTGTTTCCTCCATTATCTTTATCAAACCAGTTAAAATCTGCATTTTTCAAAACAATTGCTTTATTTTTGTACATAATTTTAGGTGTTGGTGCACTTATTGGTATATAATTGTAATACTGTTTTAATCCATACCACTCGAAAATCATAATGAAAACTACTATCAAAATTAGTTTAGTGTTTTTCTTAAAAGTATTCATATTTATATCCCCCAAAATTTTATGCTTTAGTTCATAATAAATTACCATTGTTCAATTATTTCTAATTTATGATTAATGAACACTATAAGAATATTCCGTATTACTTTGTCTTTCTCACTTCTTTATATACTTGTTCCAAAACATATAACCCAGGACTTAAAAATCCTACAATTCCGAATAAATACATAAACATTTCTGCCCCAAACATAGTTCCTATACTAAGACCTAAATATCCCAGTGCTATTGAAGCCATAATTAAAATCATAATTCTCCCCCAAAACTCGACTAATTAATAAGTCTCATAAATTTACTATTTTTACTTAAACTAATAACAATTATATCATACTTACACGGTTTCAGAAGATCACTATTGCAATAAATGTAAGTTCCTTTTGTTTTTTACACCGCATTATTCAATTTTCAAAGATCATTATTCGGATTTTCATTTTTAATGATTCTGCCGCATTTTCTTCACTTTGCGTATTAACTATTTAACCTTTGGATATCTTCAATAATCTCTATATCAAGATATTCTTTTGGTATATTAATTTCTTGTATTTCAATTCCTGGTAAATCATCATTCTTAAGCTGTAGATCACTTTTGGGTATTGCCATTGTTTGTTCACCTAGTGTTAAAGCATTAATTAATTCCAGACCATCGTCTGAACTTGGAAGAGCTTTATAACAATCAGCATACCCTTCAACCATTTTTTCACCAATTATTATAAATTCATTGTGTAGTTTGGCTTTTTTAACTAGCATGTCATGTGTCCTGGTTCCTTCTTTTAATTGATAAGTTTTAAATTCTAATTTCATATTTATACCCCCATCCTTCATATTAATAACTCACTTAATAATTTTGTTTTCTCTTTGGCCTTTTCTACTCTTATGCTCTTTCCATCATTCCTTACAGGAGTGCACATCTCTAGTAACCTATCATAAGTCCTCTCATGGTATTTTTCCTTAAGATCTTCTAGTGGAAAATTTGTTGTAACTATAAGAGGCAATCCATTTCTATATCTACTATCTAAGATGTTATATACCTTTGTTCTAGTCCAATCAGTATCTTGCTCTGTTCCCAAATCATCTATAATAAGTAAATCTGCGTTAGAAAGACTTCTAATGATTGTTTCTTCCCCTTCCTTGCCCCAAGTATTAAATGTCTGTTTAATTCTGTCTAAGAGTCCATTTACGCTTATGCATATTACTGGAATTAATTTATCAATAAGCTCATTTGCTATACAACTACTTACATATGTTTTTCCATTCCCCGGATCTCCATATATTAAAAGACCTATACCTTCATTTTTCATATTTGCAAAACTAGAAGCATACTTAGTTCCGATATTAAATATCTTTTCCGAACCTCTCTTATGATCCCAATTTTCAAATCTGCATTGTTTAAACTTAGCATCCATTAAACTATTTTTAATAATCTGCTTTAGCCTTAACTGTTTTTCTTTATTCATCTCTTCAATCTCTTTTACTTCAATCTCTTTTTTCTTACAACTGCACATTACAGGTCCCTTAATGTATCTATTAAATCCTGAAAGATATTTTACTATTTCAATCGGCTCTCCACAGTTTTTACAAACTCTACAATCCGATTCCTTGCTCTCTAAGTTCGTCTTCAGCACTTGGTCTATTGTCTCCACCTTTTTTAGCTCCTTTCTTTTTAGCATTTATGTTATTCCAAAGCTTTAGCACTACAGGTTTACAGTAATTAAAAGAACTTATCTTTTCTCCTCTAAAACCTGGTTTGTAGTCATTAAAAGCTGAATCTATTCCTTTTTTGATTACATCTACAGGGATTTTACTAACTAATAATTCTTTTACAGTTTCAAATTCTTTAGGTTTAAAGTTAACAGATAATATCCCAGCCTTTGAACAATAAAAATCTACTATTTCTTCTAGATAAAGAAGATAATTATCTTCTTCTATTTCTTCTTCTCTATCTTCTTCTAGATGCGTTAATTTAGTGTTACCTAACGTTTCTTGTAACGTTTCTGTAACGTTACATCCACTAGAACAGGTTTCTTCTTGAGCTGCTTCAATAAGTGCTTTTTTCTTTTCCCTATGCCTCTTAACCCTTTCATTTGTAAGCTGTTTGGCCCTTTCCATGCCTTCTATATTTTGATATTCAGCCCATCCTGCTATTGTAATAGTCTCTTGTCTAATTGTTATCATATTAAATTTACTGAAGATCTCTAGAGCCATTTTTACTGTATTAAGTTCAAAATCACATTCAGTTGCTAACATCTCAGGAGTATATGGGATGTTTTCTGTAAAAAGGATGTATCCTTGAGAGTTGCTTCTGCCGGCTAGAGTTAAAAGCATTACCCAGAATAAAACCATGTCATTGCCGCCTGGTAATTTTCTAATCTGCTTAATTTTCCTATTATCAAACATATCTAAATTTAACTTAATCCACTTAAGTTCTGCCATAATTACTGCTTCATCTCCCTTTTTATCTAAAAGTTCTTCCCACAAGCTACTAGTATTTTGGAGAATTTAGCATCCTTCTTTGCTACTTTAGCTATCTTCTTAATAAATTCTTTTTTCATTTTTACATCCCCCATGTATAAAATATTAACTTTGTCCATATACTAATATTGAATTTATGCGTAAGCATGTTATATAATGGGGACAAGAGCTTGCTGGCTCTTATCCAAGATGTTTTTCTGAGTATGCACCCTTTGCAGAGGGTGTATTTTATTTTTCTTTTAAAAAATCTATCTGTGCATTAATACCTATGATTGGATCCTCAACAGCGTTATCCACATTTTTCCGCCTCCCTAGTTCTTTTTTTTAGTTATCAGCATAGAATATATTGAGAAGTGTTTACATTTTTAAATAAAATAGTTTTTTATAAAAGGCCTTATTTAGCCTTCTACAAAATTACCTATTTTCAAGTTATGAATTTTTGTAATTGAACTACATCATAACTACTTAAAAAAACTTTGCTTATTGAACCTAATTTATTAGTTTTTATAAAGTAAATGCATTGTAAGATTTTGAAACAATTCGATTCAGTTCTAACAACCACATGTACCATTACTAATGTCCCTTGTACACTCAAATCCTTTACCACAACTTCTTCCTCAGTATTTATTTCAGCCTTTTCACAGACCATATTGAAAACTCTTTCTAAGTCAGCCATTTGAGTAACTTCCATACGATTACCTCCTAAACACATTGATAATAAGCTGTATTAGTCTTAATCCATTCTAAAAGTCTATCTTTGGGTATTCTTATTTTTCTTTCACCTAAACGTAGAACTGGAAAATTCTTTTGATATATAAGCTCATATGCTGCATTTTTACCTATATTTAAAATTTTTTGTACATCTGGTACTGTTAACATCATTGGTAAATTTTTAAATTCTTCTTCTGTCATTACCACCACCTCCATAGCTCCTGGTCTATTAATTCATTAGGTGTAACCTTCATTGCTTTAGATATTTTACATATAGTCTGCAACCCCGGATTCTCATACTTTCCTGATTCTAATTCTGTTATATAACCTCTAGCCACTTTACTTTTGTAGCTTAATTTACTGATCGATAAATTTCTCATTTTTCTGATTTCTTTAGTTTTTAATACAGCCACGGGAACGCCTCCTATGGATTTATTCCCACCATCTCCCCTTTATTTAGTACAAGCTACTTCGTCTAATGCTGTTTGTCTGTTAGTTACTGCAATTTCATCTTCTAAAACTAAAGGTACTTTATACCCTTCTACGATTTTTCTAGCAGTCTCTAGTTGACTTCTTTTTATAGCTTCATACCTATTTACTCCAAATTCTCTTTTAAGTTGATGCTGTATATCCGCATAAATCTTGCCTCTTAAAGAATTGTCTTTATAGGCTAGGCTCCTATAACCTCCCAGTGCTTTTATACCAATTCTTCTAACTAATGATTGAAGCTCTTTACAGTCCACATTAAAAAGTGGCATATTTGATTCTAAGTTATCAACCCTGTCTTCTATCTCCTGAGTTTTCTTATCTAAAATAAAAACTGCTTGCAGCTCTTTAGATAAGTTTTGGTATGGGTTTTTAAGTTGTTCTTCCATTTTATTAAACGCAGCAATGTATTTAAGTTTCCATTCAAGTGCCTTAGTTCCAGTAAACCCCATAACTAAAAGCGAAAATCCATCTCTAGTTAATAGGTACTCTGGATATTGCTTACCTCTATTTTCATAAAAGCTTTCAATAAACATGTTTTTCACTGCGGAATTTTCCGCCACCAAATTTCTTATTTTTTCTAGAACATCTTTATGTTCTTTTTCAAAATCCTCTGTTATCTGCCTACTAGTTACTACCAGTTGTCCGCCTTGATTTAAAATTTTTATTAAGTTACTCATTTTACCATCCCCTTTGTTTCCCAGTATTCATTTTGTAAATGTGCATAAGATAATTAAGCAGATATATAAATTTTCATTTTGCTAATCTCGGAAGTAAAAAAAATTTCATCTATCGGTTTACCGAAAAGCTCTGAGATTCTCTTTGCCTCCTTAATGGTAAAGTCAGATCTACCATTAAGTTTGAAATTTAAAGTTGACACTGTCATATCTAGTATTTCTGCTAGTTCAGTTTGTGTTATATGATTCTCTTTCATTAGACCTTTTAGTCTATCATACATAATAATACCTCGCTTTCTATTTTCATTTTGCTAATTACCATAGTTTTATTATATATTAGCAAAATGAAAATTACAATAGTATTTTATGATATTTTATAAAAAAATATTCATTTAGCTAATTTTTATTTTTAAATTTTCAAATTGTTTATAATGTATTTATGGGGGTGTTTTTTATTGAGTAAGTTTGGAGAAAGACTGAGAATAGTTTTAGAGGATAAAGAATTGCAAGGAAAAGAATTTGCTAAAATATTAAATGTAGAACCTCCTACAGTAAGTAATTGGTTGAATGGTAATAGGTTCCCAAAAGATGATATGCTTATTAAAATAGCTGACTTCTTTGATTGTTCTGTAGACTATCTCCTTGGAAGGACAGATGATAGAGATACAATAATTGTTAGAGGTAATGTTGACGGAAATGATATTGAACTGGGCATTGATCGTAAGGAATATCCAAACGGACTAACCCATGAACAAGTCGTTGAAGTTTTTAAAGAGCTTGAATCTATTGGCTTTGATGTAAATAAATTAATAGATAAAATTAAAAGTAGTAAATAAACTTAAAACTTAAGATAGAATTAATTGAAGACTGATATATATTAAAAAAAAATGCTTTTACGTATATTGCGACGTAACTCCATTTTTTCAATATATATCAGTCTTTTATTTACGTCATAATATGAAGGGTGGTGTTATAAACTTTGTCAAAACAAAACTATATTTGTAATATATAGTACTTTATTGACTAGCGATTCTGTATACAGACAGTTACATATTTGCGATAACTATGTAATAATTTACAGAGAATTGAAAAAAAATTTAACAATTATATATAGTTGTGATATAATTTAGTAAATTACTCAGAACAAACGTTCCTATTAGGTATATTGAAATCTAAAATAGTTTTAATTGATATATAAAAAATACAAATAAGGGTGGGGGAAACTTATGATAAATAATATTTTAAATGGTTTAAAATACATTCAAATTAATGGACAAGTTATTTATGTTAAAGAACAGCTCTGTAAACTGAAAGGGGAAGATACTTCCTGTAAAAAATCCGTTGCTGATAGCTTAGAATTAAAGCAAGGAGATGATATAGATGCAGAGTGTATTTATTCGGGAAAGAGGTAAAAAATTTATTATTTATCTTAAATATAGAGATACAGATGGTAAAGTAAAACAAAAAAGCATTAGGAGCTTTGAAAAAGTTTCTGAAGCTAAAAAGGCTTTAGTAGAGGAAAAACACAAAATTAACAATGATAATTTTATTATGCCGCAAAAAACAACCTTTAATCAATATATTACTAATTGGTTACAACAACATAAAAACAATCTATCTCCTACAACCTATAATAGATATAAGGGAATAATAGACCAAGATATTATTCCTAGTCTTGGAGATATAGAGCTTCAAAAGCTTAATGCTATTCATATCCAAAACTTTTACAATAAAATGTTAGAAAGACTTAGTGGCAAAACAGTTATGCAATATCATAGAATAATTCATAAGTCACTCAGTATAGCCTATAAAATGCAAATTATACCTAAAAACCCTGCTGAGTTTGTAGAGGCACCAAAGGTTAAAAAATATAAAGCTGCTGTATATGATAAGAAAGAAGTTAGACAATTATTAGAATCTGTTAAGAATTCAAGATTAGAAGCACCTATACACTTAGCTCTAGCATTAGGTCTAAGAGCTGGAGAAGTATTAGGGCTTAGATGGTCTGATATAGATTTTAATAAGGGAATTATAAATATAGCTCAAACTGCTGTTAGGGGCGAAAAAAGTGGTGAAGTTATATTTAAGGATCCTAAAAGTGAAACCTCAATTAGAACACTTACAGCTCCTGAAGATTTATTAAAAATTTTAAAGGAGAATAAACTGAAGCAAATGCAGTTGCAACTTGAAAGTTATGGAGCCTTTAACAATGAATATAATTTAGTATTTACTCAAATTACTGGTAAGCCAATGTCATCTGCTAGTTTTAGTAGAATGTTTAGGGATTTTCTAAAACGAAAGAATCTGCCATTAATTCGCTTCCACGATTTAAGACATACTAATGCTACTCTTATGCTTGCTTCTGGAACAAGTGCCAAAGTAGCCAGTAGTAGATTAGGTCATAGCTCTATAGGAATCACTATGGATTTATATACTCATGTGCTGCAAGAACTAGAACAAGATGCTGCTGAAAAATTAAATGATGTCATATACAAGTAATATCAATATGTTTAATACTTTTTGAACGTCACCTTTTTGTCACCTACTTGTCACCAAACTCGTTAAAACTTATTAAAACATATTGATATGCATTTTAAAAAAACAAACCTAAAACCATTGATTTTACTTACTTGTAAAACCTAGCTAAAACTTACTAAAACTTATTAAAATCTAAAAATACGGACTCAAAATCCGGTGGTAGCGATACCGTGCGGGTTCGATTCCCGCCTCCGGCACCATAGTTATCCACACTATTTAAATAGTGTGGATTTTTTTATTTTTTGATTTTCTACTTTTATAGTTCAAACTAATTTTTCTTCATTCTCATTTATATCCACAACCACTGCCTTTATTATGTCAAAGATTTCACCAGAACTTTAAACATGTTGCTGCAATAACTTTTTCTATCGCCTTGCTGTGTTTAACTTTACTTTTCCATTCATATTCTTTTCTCATCTACTCTACAACCATAATTACCCCCTTTGTTTTATCTACATATTTATTATACTGTTCATCTCATAACTGCTACTTTAAAGCTTCCTTTCGTTTTTCTATAAGCGCCTGTTTACTATCTATGATATTCCAAAAGCTATAGCATTAGCCACCGTTAATGATTTCGAAGTGCGACACAAAAATATCGTACGATTCAGATTTGAATAATATAATATTCTAAATAGCATGGAGTCAAAAGTATTTATAGAATAATTCCACATCAAGCCACGATCCTAACGTTACTTTTGCTTTACGAAATCAATAACACCATAATATATTCATATTCTGAACAAACCTTTTTATAAGGATACTATATTACTAACACTGAAATATCTAAATTTAAATCAAAATTCTTTCAATCCTATATCTTCTATTCTATATAACATTCATATACTCACTCCACTTATCCTTAAGAACAACATACCCATTAATCAAAGAAATTGTTCTATATATTTAAGAACTTTATTAACTTTAAATTATATGTTAAGAGAGCTTCTAACTTGAAGATCTCTTAGATTCATGAAAATATAAAAAGTATTGATAATGTCATAATTTATCATAGGTTTTCAGCATCTTTTTTAAACATAGCCTATCATTCCCCCTCCTTTTCCACAAAAATAGAGCTCATATTCTGAGCTCTATTAGATAATAATTATTTTATTTATGTGTATTAAATTTCTAGCAAAATAACCTGTTATACTCATTTAATTCAGTATCCAACATCTGACTTGCCGATACCACCTCTGGATCAGTCAAACTTCCTTTTTGGTTTATCAAGTCATGCATATAGTCTCGTACTTTGTCTATTTTTTTAATTAATTCTTCTTTCACTATAAGCACCCCCTATTTTCATATGTATATTTTATAGTATTAAATACTATAAAATTATAACTACTGCAAACTTATTATTATTTGCTAGTTATAATTAAATTATACAACATTTAACACAAAACTTCAATTATATCTTATAAAATTTTGAATATATTCAAAATATATGAAAAAATATATTAGATAATATAATTGGGTAATAAAAAAGCACTTGAATTTAACCAAGTGCTTGCTGTGCCACTAATATGTAATCCCTAGTGTCACACATTCATTCTTATTTATTTCCATGATAACATTATACTACTATGTAATGCATATTAAACGGCCACTATATAGAGATATCTCTCCACTATGTACTTAATAAAACCTTAATTAAGGTAAAATAATTCATTTCTAGCTATGTAGATTCTGTTATGGTTTATGAAGATGATATAGAAGTTAATTTAAAATATGATTCCAAGACTCTTTTTTTCTTCAAATTCCCACCCGTTATCGCCCTAATT
Organism: Clostridium sp. CS1-1; assembly: GCF_056135525.1. Lineage (NCBI taxonomy): Bacteria > Bacillati > Bacillota > Clostridia > Eubacteriales > Clostridiaceae > Clostridium > Clostridium sp. CS1-1. Next base: position 4,277,490 of record NZ_CM148680.1, read on the forward strand.
GAAACCTATAAAAATTATTTCATTAATCTATTCACAGTATCTTAAATAACACCCTAACTTTTCCACAATTACATAACATATAAGTTAATAACTTTGTGATCTTCCTTATTGTATATTAGTTGTTCCATAACTTGCTTAAAATTATAAGTTAAAACGGATATTTATATGCATAAAAGCAATAAAATTGGTTAGACTTTATAATAGTTAAAGTTTCTATAATAAATTTCCTTTAATAATTCCATAATTTAAACTCAAGGGCGCCTTTAATCATTTTAAGGTGCCCTTAGGTTTTATATAGATATTTACTCTTCCTTTAGTTCTGCAATTGGAACCTCTTTTAACTCATCTGTTTTCAAGTCTCTAATATGAGCAGCTTTACTATCTTTTTGAATATCTTCAATCCATATCGGATTATCTTTGTAGGTTACGTTTATCACACCTTTTGAATTATATATCTCTTCTGCTTTTTCAAGATTCATATTCACACCTCCTTTCTAGATATTATTAATAAAAACTCTTTACTGTATTCTTTTAAAATAAATTATTATTAATTTTCCCTTCACAATTTTCAGTGTAAAATCATATACTACTATAGTGTGAGTTAAATTTATGGAGGTAGTTTTATAAATGTATGATCAAAATTCAATGTACAATATGCCTTTTAGCGGAGTGCTTCCTTGCTGTCCTTTTATGAATTCTATGTACATGATGCCTAACATGATGCGTTCAGAGGATATAAACTATGAATCAGATGCATCTTTAACTGAAGACATAGCAAATAATGAAGATTTAGATTTAAGGGAAGATGCTGATGAAAATATTGAAGATGAATCTACACAAGAAGTAGACTCATCAAGAGATGATGTAGATTCTTCTTCTAAAATTGAATTTGATGCTAATCAATTTAGATCACCTAATGATGTAGATCAGATTCTAAGAAAGATAGAAAGAAATAATCCTATGCTAATTAGAAGATTAGTAATGTATGGTATTCCTTATCCAGTGGCAGTAAGAATAATCAGAAGGACTATTTACTTAACACTACAATATGAAAGATAACTAAAAACAACTTATACTTTTATTTTTAAATACCTTAACACGTTAGTTTACGCTAACGTGTTTTCTCTTTACAAATGAATAATACTATAATAGCTGGTAATCATAGTACTAAACAGGAAAGGAGACATTTAACATGACTGACTTGATAACTAAAATTATAGTTTGTCCTTTAACATTAATAATTTCAGACTACTTATTTAGGGATGTTTACTACCCATATACCTACCAACCTATTTTTATTGGTGCAGTTATTGCTCTAGTAGGGTATTTTATGGAGCTTCTTTTACTTAGACCTGGAACCGTTATAATAAGTACAATAGCAGATTTTCTAGCATCTTTTGTGTTAGTTTACTTTAGCCAATTTATTTTGCCTGGAGCAGCTATTACCCTTATAGGTGCTGTAATAACTGCAACTATATTTGCCGTTATTGAATATTTTGAGCATATCTATTTAGTTCGTAGTTACAAAATGAAAAAATCGGAGTAGTTTTCCTAGCTACTCTGATTTTTTTATAAGACTATTATTCCTATCTGTTATTTATCCTTTACACCATTTAATTCATACATCTGTGCTTCTACTTTTTCTTCTTTTATTGTCCCATCACTATTGTATCCTGTTTGCATTGTTGCAGAATTTTCTAAAGTTCTTCTTCTATCTGGAAATCTATAAACAGCTTTTAACTCTTTTAACTCTTCTAAATGTTCTTTACTTATTTCTCTACCAACTATATGCCTTCTCATTAGAAACAACTCCTTTCTTAAGATTAGCTTTTCCATCGAAGTAGCTTTTATTACTAATAAAATTTTTCTAATCATAAAATAAATAGCCACGTATAAATATTTAATTTTAGGTTATACTTTATAATACCTTGGTAATGTAATAACTCCTATAAATTTGGTGACTTCTATTTTAAAAAACTTTTAAACAGATTAAAATAACTCTGGTTAATCCCAGAGTTATTTTAATCTGTTTAAATTTAAATGTTATCTTGGTACTACATTATCATTTTTTCTTTGTCTTTCTTTTCTATCTTCCTCAAACATATTCTTTCCGTTATCCGTTCTTTCAAGCCCCATTGACTTACTTTGTTTATGTGTTAGTTTATTCTTTCCCTTCATCCATCTAACCTCTCTTCTCTTATCATCTTAAATTGCACATTTAAAAATGTTTTGTTATTTCTTTTTGTATTCTTCGAACATCCTTTTGTCTTAACCTAGTATTATCCTTAATTTCATCTAAAGTTTCTCCATCAAGAAGCATTTCTTTGGCTTTCTTATTTGCCTTTTCTCTATCAAAACTCATACTATTTTCCTCCTTTATCTTCTCCCCTGCATTTTTTCTTTAGCTTTTTCAACATCATGTTCATTTAGCCCTGTTTTTTCCTTTATTTCTACTAAACCGACCCCTCTATCTAATAAATCTTTAGCAATTTCCATAGCTTGTTCGTGATGACCTTTATCTGACCACTTTCCCATATACTAACACCCCTTATCTTCATAATATAATCTTCTGATGACTTTTCTTTTATAGAATAACTCCATACTTTAAATTAGTCTTTTAAATCATATTACTTTTAAAAGGTTAAATATATTGGTTTAATGTTAAATTATACAGTCCAATTCTCTTTAGAATTTTTATGATTTTTCTGTTTTGCTTTATATTCAGCACTTCTTGAATCGTATTTAGCACTAGTTTTGCTGCTATGCAATCTTGAAAATTGATTATTCTTTTCTGCCATAAATATTCTCCCCTTCCTAATAATCTTTTTTCAAATTCTATAAATATATATCAATTAAAATTATAAAAATATATACACATACTATTGGGCTAATCTAAATGTTTTTCGGAGTAAGTTCCAAACTTAGCTCTTGAACTTTCATCTTGAGGACTATGATCTATATGCTTCTTTCTAAATCTGCCATCTGCTTTTTTATTATTATTTGTATATTTCATTTTATTTGACATAGTCATCTCTCCTTTCTAGTACTAGCTTTTCCCGACAGAGAGTTTTTATGTTAAACAAAAATAGCCTATTAAGGCATTAAATTTTCTATTAAAAACTTTTTTCTATTTTAACTTCCTTTTACTCATATTTCCTACAAATTTATTAATAAATTTTGTTTAAAAATCGTGTTTAAGCATAAGTTATACATATATTAGCATTAAGTTTTAGTTTTTGATATAATAAAATCAATATTCCAAAAATAATGTAACTATTATAATCTATATGGAGGTATTTTTATGAGTTTTAAATTACCTAAATATCAAGCACCAGATTTTTCAAAAGAGCATTTTATTTCTGCACCTAACGTTACTACTGAATGTGTGAAATTAAAAGGTGTGGCTCCAGATAATTATCATGCAACATCAATATACCCAGAATATTTTAAAATAAATGGCCAATGGGTGTTAGCTTCCGAAAGCCGCATGGATTGTCTTGTAGTCATGAATGATGATAAAAAATTAGAAGTAAAAGAGTTTAGAAACTTAAATGTAGGTGACAATGTAATACTAGGCAGAAGCGAGAATGCTGAGGATGGAATTTATGTTCATGTAGGCGGATTTGTGCATGAAGAATCGGAAGAGCAACAATCTTTTGTGTTTAGAACCGGAAGGACAAGGGAAAGTTCTTATTCAAAAGATTATGATAGCCTTTACGAATTACTAAAATACGAAAGAGATAATGGATACATACTATGGGTACTGGGTCCAGCTGTAGTTTTTGATCACGACTCTAAAAAGGCTATGTCCGCATTAATAGAAAATGGTTATGTGGATACAATCTTTGCCGGTAATGCTTTAGCTACCCATGATTTAGAAGGTTCAATACTGAAAACAGCACTTGGTCAAGACATATATACCCAGTATTCTGTTTTTAATGGTCACTATAACCATATTGATATTTTAAATAGGGCTAGACGGGCTGGTTCACTAGAAAAGTTTATACAACAAGAAAATATTCAAGACGGAGTAGTTTATTCCTGTATAAAGAATAATGTGCCTCTTATACTAGCTGGTTCCATAAGAGATGATGGCCCGCTTCCTCCTGTTATTCCAAATGTTTATGATGCTCAGGACGCTATGAGAGTCCATTGTAAAAAAGCTACTACAGTCATATGTCTAGCAACTCAACTTCATACCATAGCTACTGGAAACATGACTCCTATGTATAAAGTTGAAGGAGATTCTGTAAGACCTGTTTACATCTATACGGTTGATATATCAGAATTTGGAGTAAATAAGCTTAGAGATAGAGGTAGTCTTGAGGTTACCTCCATAGTTACGAATGTTCAAGATTTTATTGTTAATATAGAAAATAACTTAGTTTAGTAATCAATATCTTAAGATGAAACTTTCACTTTCGAAAGTTTCATTTTATTTTCAAATTTTACTTATGTAATTTCTTTTAATTTTATTATATAATATAGTTAAAATCATATAATGATTGTCATAATTTGAGCTTTTTAAGCTTATGGAGGTAATACTATGCTAAAACGTAACCTTACGTCGGAATTAATAACAAAATTTAACGAAGCTCTTGATAAAATACTAAAGTGTAAAAGTGAAGGCAACTATGAAATGGCCTTGACTGTAATCGATAGCACACTGAAAGAAATTTTCAGATTAGGAATGAAGTTTTTTAATACATTGTCTGATGATAACTTAATTGAACTTATAAAAACTGATGGAACTATAAATACAGATAAGTGTATAATGATGGCTAAATTATTAGAAGAAGAAGCAACTATCCTAGAATGTCAAGGATATTCAAATGAAGCCTTTTATATAAACTTAAAGTCTTTAAATTTATTTATACAAGCTTATTTGGACAATATTGAAGACTGCGACCTTAAAAAGCATTTCGTAGATATAGATATTATTATAGATAAAGTATCTGATTATAAGCTACCTCTTAATCTACAAAGTAATATAACTGATTACTATATTAAAATAAAAAAATATGACAAGGCAGAAGATATTTTTTTCGATATTCTAGAAGAAAATAAGTTTAATAAAGAGACCTTAGAAAAAGGAATTACTTTTTACAGTAACCTTTTAAATTACAATGATGATGATTTACAAATAGGTAATCTTTCTAGAGAGGAAATAGAAGAATCTTTAAGTGCTTTAAGAAAAAAATTATAATTTTTATAGGAGTTGATTTAATATGTTAGAAGTAGGATATGTAACTGCAGTAAAAGATGATTACGCACTAATATCTTTTAGACGAAAAAGTGGATGAGGTGATAATTGCGCTAGTTGTGGCGCTGGTTGCACTCCTCCAAGTTCGGTTGTAGATGTGAAAAATACTCTGAATGCATCCATTGGAGATGAAGTACAAGTTGGTATTGAAACAAAGTCCTTTATGCAAATGACATTATTAGCCTATGGTTTTCCTCTAGTTATGCTGTTTATCGGAATATTTACTGGAAATTACTTCTTTCAAAAGTTAGGTTTTGAAAGCTACGAAATTTTATCTTTCCTTTTAGGTGTTGTTTTATTGGCTGCATCTTATAGTTTATTAGGTCTAATCGATAAGAAAGCCTCTAAAAATGATAGATATGATCTTAAAATGATAAAAATAGTTAAATAGCATATAAAAAAATCCCATGTACTTATATCATGGGATTTTTTTATATGTTAATTAGTAAAAACTATTCAATATACTTCTGTTTATTATAATAATTAACTAAATCAAATCTCTATATTATTAATTTCATCTAATTGTTTGCTCTTCTCATTTGCTTTTCCTTTAAAAGTTATATATGAACCTATTAAAATAAATACTATTCCAAGAACAGTATTAAAAGGTATGTTTTCTCGTAATATTATTAATGATAATATTGGTGCTAATGCTGGTTTTATAAAAAATACTATAGAAGCTGTGGTTGCTGAAGTCTCATCCATTGCAAAGAAGTAAAATAAATAGCCTAAACCCGTTACAACTATTCCTAAATAAATTAAAACAAGTATATTAGATTTATTTACCCCGTATGCTATAGGTATATTTGACAGAATTGACACACCTAATAATCTGTTGAACTTAGCCATAGATGGCAAATTCGAAAAAAATATCAGTATCAACATTAGAATGTCCCCTGCTAGAAATGTAAAGCAATTCATTACTATGCTTCCATATCTTTCTGAACGCATTTTCCCAATTACACTATATAACGAAAAAGTTACGGCTGCTAGCGCTGCTAACACTATTCCTTTAATATCACTATTTATTTTTAAAGGATTTAAAATGCATACTACTCCAACTAGACTGACTCCTAAAGATAAAATAGTGCTCTTTTTCAATTGTTCCTTTAATAAAAAGTACGCAAATGGAATTGTAAAGACTGGATTTGCACTAAATACAATGGCAACTGTAGAAGCCTTTGTATGTACTATAGCAAGTTGAAAAAATGACATGCTTATAACTACGCATAAGAAACCAGTAAGAAAAAAGTATGTTAAATCATTCTTACTAAATGTTATATCTCTTTTTTTATAATCCTTTACCGCCAGCGGCAATAGTATCAAAGCTCCTATAAAAAACCTTATAAAATTTAATTGAAAAGCATTAATTTTATCCGAAATCATTTTACCTGCTATCTCCATGGTGCTGAACATAATAGCAGATAGAATAATATATACGTACCCCTTCTTCACTGGTTTTCCCCCTTAATTAAATATATATTTATTTACTTCATAATAATATCCTATTTAATTAAAGTCTAAATAATTCCCTTATAAATTCTGTATATAAAAATAAAACCCCACCACGCCGTATTATGAGCTATTCTTGAACCCGCTCCTCGCAGGTGGGCATCTCCTTTTTGTTTCTTGTTCTCGAAAAACGATTTCGAGTATCATTCCACAAAAAGAGTCCGATTCCCATTCAAAAACTGTTGGGTCAATATGAACCCACTCTACGTACATGGTAGGAATATTTATTTTTAATGGTTCTTTATTAATATTATACTATAATTTACACAAATTCAACATATCATTTTCAGAATTAAGCAAAAATTCTTTTGTCGATAATTAGATTATATCTTCCTTTATATAATGTTTTATTTCTATTACAATTCGAATTCTTGAAGTCTTGAATTATTCACTTATTATTCTGTCTTATTTATTGAAATACCGAGATCTTTTAGTTGCGCATCATCTACTTTGCTTGGAGCTTCTGTTAATGGACAGAAAGCATTTTGATTTTTAGGGAATGCAACAACATCCTTTATATTCTCAGTTCCCGCAAGGAACATAACCATTCTATCAAATCCAAAAGCAAGCCCGCCATGTGGTGGTGGTCCAAACTTAAATGCTTCTAATAAGAAACCAAAGCTTTCCCAAGCTCTTTCTTCAGTGAAACCTAACACCTGGAACATTCTTTGTTGAAGTTTTGTGTCATGTATTCTAATACTTCCTCCGCCAAGTTCTTCACCATTTAATACTATATCATAGGCTTTAGCTCTAACTCTTCCTGGATCACTCTCTAAGTATTGGATATCTTCATCCATAGGCATTGTGAATGGATGATGTTCCGCCTGGAATCTTCCCTCTTCTTCATTATATGAAACAAGTGGGAATTCTGTTATCCATACAAATCTATATTCATTATTATTTTCTAAAATTCCAAGTTCCTTTGCTAGATGAAGTCTTAAAGCCCCAAGACTTTGAAATACAACACTATTTTTGTCTGCTACAATTAGAATTAAGTCTCCAACCTTAGCTTCCACTTTATCTAATATAGCTCTTGTTTGTTCTTCAGTTAAAAACTTACCAATTGATGATTTAATTCCATCCTCTTTATAAGCTATCCAAGCTAATCCTTTTGCACCATAAGTTTTAACATACTCAACTAACTTATCTATTTGCTTTCTTCCCATATCCGCATTATTTTCAGCCTTTATAGCTCTAACTGACCCACCATTGGAAAGTGCATCTTGGAACACTTTGAAATCCACATCTTTAACTGTTTCAGTTAAATCATTTATTTCCATACCAAATCTTAAATCCGGCTTATCTGATCCGTACTTTTCCATAGCTATTTTATATGGCATTCTTTCGATAGGTAGCTTAACATCTACTCCAATAACCTCTTTAAACACCCTTTGTATAAGATTTTCATTTAGTGCCATAACATCATCTGCCTCTACAAATGATAACTCCATATCTATCTGTGTAAATTCTGGTTGTCTATTTGCTCTTAAATCCTCATCTCTAAAACACTTTGCTATTTGGAAGTATCTATCATAGCCTGATACCATTAATAGCTGTTTAAATAGCTGTGGCGATTGAGGCAGTGCATAAAACATCCCTGGATAGTTTCTGCTTGGTACAAGATAATCTCTTGCTCCCTCTGGACTACTGTTTGCAAGTATAGGTGTTTCAACCTCTAAAAATCCATTTTCATCCATAAAGTCTCTAACTATCTTAGCTGTCTTATGTCTTGTGATAAAAATTTTCTGCATATCTGGTCTTCTTAAGTCTAAGTACCTATATTTTAATCTTATGCTTTCAGCTGCATCTAAGTTTTCTTTTATGTATATAGGTGGAGTTTCTGATTCAGATAGTATCTTTATACTTTCACCTTTTAATTCCACCATTCCTGTTGCCATATCTGGATTTGGTGATTGTCTTTTAACTAAAGTTCCTGTAATCGCTATACAATATTCCGATCTGACATCATCAGCTTTTTCGAAAGCTTCTTTATTTATTTCCTCACCAAATACCACTTGAAGTATACCTGTTCTATCTCTTAAATCAACAAATATAAGTCCTCCAAGATTTCTTTTTCTTTGAACCCATCCCATAACAGTAACGTTGTTATCAATATGAGATTCCCTTAGCTCACCACACATTATGGTTCTTTTAAGTCCTCTTAATGCTTCTCCCATGTTTTCTTCCTCCAACTTTAGATCAATTGACAATTGACAACTGACAACGGAAAATTAAATCCATGCACTACACCAATCATCTAAAATCTCTACTATATTAAAATAATTTTTGTTATACTAATTATATAATTACTTAATAAGATAGTTTTATCGCTTAGTAATTTTATAAAATACTTACCAAGTTAACTATGCTATCTAAATCTTTTAAACTCAAATCAAACTGTTCTCCATCACTCATTCTTTTAAATTTAGCAGTGCCAGCTTGTAGTTCATTATCTCCCAATATAACTGTAAATCTTGCATCTATTTTATTAGCATACTTCATTCCAGCTTTTACGCTTCTGTTCATGTGGTCACTATCGCATCTAATGTTTTTTTCTCTTAAGGCATTAACTAATTTAAATGCTTCGACTTTTGCATCTTCTCCCATAGCACCTATATATAAATCTATGTAACTTTCTTTAGGAATCTGTATTCCATTCTCTTCTAAAGTCAAAATGGTTCTCTCTATTCCCATTCCAAAGCCCATAGCTGGCATTGATGGCCCACCAACTTCTTCTATAAGATAGTCATATCTTCCACCGCCACAAATAGTTATACCGTTATTTATTATCTCGAATACAGTTTTACTATAATAGTCTAAACCTCTTACTATTAACGGATCAACCTTATAGTCAATTCCCAATGCAGTTAGATATTTTTTTAAGTTATCAAAGTGCTCACTGCATTCATCACATAGATAATCAAGTATTACAGGAGCACCTGAAACTATTTCCTTACAGTGAGGAACCTTACAATCAAGGGTTCTCATAGGGTTTTTTTCAAATCTTGTTTTACAAGTTTCACAGAACTCCTCATAGTTAGTAGCTAAAAAACCTTTTAGTGCTTCATTATAATTTTTTCTACAATGTGGACAACCTATGCTGTTTATGTTAAGCTCAATTCCTCTTACATCAAGTTCTTTGTATACCCTCATTGCAAGGCTGATAATCTCAGCATCTACCGAAGCTTCTTGTGCTCCAAATACCTCTATACCAAACTGATGATGTTCTCTTAATCTTCCCTTTTGAACATTTTCATATCTTAATACGGGTGTGAAGTAATATAATTTTGTTGGTTGTGCTTCGTTGTAAAGGCTACTCTCCACGAAAGCTCTAACTGCTGGAGAAGTTCCTTCAGGTTTAAGTGTTATACTTCTTCCTGCTTTATCATTAAAAGTATACATTTCTTTTTGAACTACGTCGGTAGTTTCTCCAACTCCTCTTTCAAAAAGTTCTGTGTATTCAAAAACAGGAGTTCTAATTTCTCTACACCCATAAGATGCAGCTATCTTTCTAAACTTATCCTCTAGATATTGCCACTTATAAACATCTCCTGGCAACACGTCTTTAGTACCCTTTGGTGCTTGTATAGCCATTTTATATCCTCCCTCTTTTCCAGTGGTCAGTTGAGAGTGCACAATCGACATTTAATGATATTTTTCTAAACGAAAAAATTAAAATATATTTTAAGATTCTTATGTCTCCAACATAAAAACCACCAATAACTGTCAACCGTCAATTATCAACTGTTAACTTACTTATAAAGTGTATTTAAAAGCTTTATTTTCTTTTGTACCATTTCATCTACTCTTTTTATGTACTCTCTAACATCTTTGACATTTCCATGTCTTTCAATTCTGTTTTCTTCTAAAAACACAACTTTTGTAGATGCATCGGCTCCGCAGGCTATTATAGTCTGTCTTTCTTCAATTATTTGAATATTATATAATCCTACATTACCTTTTATAGTATACCCTATATTCTCCATATTTCCTACCATATTTTTTTGTCTATACATATAATAAGGCTTCATTTTTAAACCTTTTGCTAAATTTACAGTTTCCTCATACATTAAGTTTAATTCATCTTGTTCTGGAGTAGCAAATTCAAGCTTATTAACTATATTTTCATGAAGCTTAGAGGCTCTTTTAACAGACATCCCATGTACAGTTACACTTTCTGGATGAAGCCTATGAATTTCCTCACAGGTTTTCTTTACTTCTGCCAAGCCTTCTCCAGGAAGTCCTACAATAATATCCATATTTATATGTTCAAATCCACATTGTCTTGCAATGTTAAATTTTTCTACAACATCTTCAACACTATGTCTTCTTCCAATTCGTTTTAAAGTATCATTATTCATAGTTTGCGGATTTATACTTATCCTGTCTACCTTATATTTTTTCATACTTTGCAACTTGCTTAAGGTTATACTATCTGGCCTTCCACATTCTACAGTAAATTCTTTAACATTATTTCCTTTAACAAAGTTATTAAATATGTGTCCTAGTGTAGTTTCGAACTGAATATCATTAACTGCTGTAGGTGTTCCTCCGCCAAAATAAACACATTGAATATTTAAGTTATTTTGTTTTATGTATTCTGACATTTTATCTATCTCATAATATAAACTTTCAAGATAAGGATCAACTATGCTTTTACATCCTTCAATTGGATTCGATGTAAAAGAGCAATAAAGACACCTTGTAGGACAGAAAGGCATACCAATGTAAATACTTATTGTATTTTTATCCTTGTTAACAAATTGTTCTTCTACCTTAGCTACATTTATACATAGTTCTGCCTTATCTCGTCTTGTATTAAAATGCTCATTGAAATAATTTACAATATATTCCTCATCTTTACCTTCATTTATCAATGACATTGCTATTTTGCTCGGCCTAATTCCTACTAGGTTTCCCCAAGGCAACTCTTTTTTAGTTTTCTCAATAAAATACTGAAAGATTGATTTTTTGATACCTTCTTTATATGTTAGTTCCTTATTTAGAGTAATTTCCCTGTAACTTTCCTTGCTCCAAATGTTAACTTTATTTTCCTCTAATTCTATTTTATATTCCCAATCTTCATCTATAAATTCTATATCTGAAAACCCATAAAATATATTTATTATATGATATACATCATACCGATAACTCATATCATTTAATTTTACTTTTATACTCATTATTTTATCTTTTGTATACCTCCACTTTAAATTAGAGGCGTGAAACTGAAAGTTTCTATCCTCTTTATAATTCTCACGCCTATGTTTATAAATTAATAATTTATGTTAACTATATTATAGAAATGGATTGTGTACTCTCTCCCTACCTACAGTACTTTGGCCTCCATGCCCTGGAAAAACCATAATTTCATCTGATAATATCATTAGCTTTTCTCTAATACTTTTTATAATAGTATCAAAGTCTCCACCACCTAAATCAGTTCTACCTATCGAACTAGCAAATAGCGTATCTCCTGTAAATAGCATGTTATTTACAAGAAAGCAAACTCCTCCTGGTGTATGCCCTGGAGTATAGATAACCTTTATCTCCTTATCTCCAAGCCTTAAAATATCACCATCATTAATAAAATTATCAACTTTCCCATTAATATCTCCGTATATGTACTCCCCACTCTTAATCATTGCATAATCTTCTTCGTTAATATATACGGGAGCCTTAAATTCTTCTTTTAAATCTAACACTCCTCCAGTATGATCTGTATGGCCATGTGTCAGCAGTATATACTTAACATCTGCATTCATAGCATTTATTGCTTTAATTATGTCATCAGCATCTCCACCTGGATCGATAACCGCAGACTCCCTCGTCTCATCATCCATTAAAATATAACAATTAGCTGCATAAACCCCCGCAGGCACTCTTTTAATTTTCATACTCCAAACCTCCCAATATAATCCTTATAACTAATTATCTTTAAACTTAAAATAATAGTTATTAATCCCATAGCACTCAACTTTCTTAGAAGTTCTTCTTACTATCTATCATAATAGTAACAGGTCCATCATTTTCTATAGTTACCATCATATCGGCTCCAAACTTTCCTGTTTCTACCTTAGGAACTATATCTCTACATTGACTTACAAACTCTTCATACATCTTCTCTGCCTCATCGCCACCTAACGCCTCAATAAAACTTGGTCTTCTCCCTCTCCTACAATCTCCGTATAAAGTAAACTGGGAAACTACTAGAAGATCTCCCTGTACATCCAGAAGTGACTTGTTTAGCTTTCCATTTTCATCTTCAAATATTCTTAGGTTAAGTATCTTATCCTTTATGTAAGCTAAGTCTTCTAAAGAATCTTCTTTTGAAATACCAAGTAGAACATTTAAGCCTTTATTAATCTCTCCAATAACTTCTCCATCTACTTCTACTTTTGAATATTTAACCCTTTGTACCACAGCACGCATTAAAAACACCCCTTGAAATTTTATTAATAAATAGAAAGAAACTCCTCTTGTTGTTATCTGAGGAGTATGTTATCTATATTAATTGTTATATAAAAAATTAATTTTTTGTCCTATAAACGTCGATTACTCCCCTAATCTTTCTTATTTTCTTTATTACATCTTTTAAATCTTCAATGTCTGATATCTTAAGTTGAATATTTATAAATGCAATACCACTTTTAGCTGGTTTTGCATTTACTGCATATAATGAAGTTTTACTACTACTTATTATTTCCATAGCATCCGCTAATAATCCTTCTCTATCATCTGCTCTAATTTGAATTTCTGTAATGTATTCAGCGCCTTTTGGCTTTCCCCAACTTACTTCTATAAGTTTATTGTCTTCATTTTGCAGTAAAAATCCTACATTCTTGCAGTCTTCTCTATGAATAGAAACCCCTCTTCCCTTTGTTATATATCCTATTATTTCATCACCAGGAACGGGATTGCAGCACTTTGCAAATCTTACAAGTACATTGGTTTCACCTTTAACAATTATGCCTGGCGACTTCCCCTTTATCTTATTAGACTTGTTATTATTATTGTTCTTAGTTAACTGCTCCTGAATAACTCTCCAATCATTTGTCTCATTCTTTATCGTTTTGGAGTACATATCCTTTATTTTAATTACCATAGTTGATGGGACTACAGCACCTACTCCTACCGCTGCATATATATCATCAACTGAATTCATATTATATTTCTTTAATACATTATCTAGCAATTCACCTTTTGCAATTTCTCCAAAGTTGTATCCCTGTTTTTTAGCCTCTTTTTCAAGAAGATCTTTTCCTTTGACAATATTCTCTTCCCTTTTAGCCTTTTTAAACCAAGCTCTTATTTTACTCTTTGCCTGATTACTTTTAACTACATTAAGCCAATCAATACTTGGGCCCTTTGGTGTACTAGATGCAAGCACTTCAACTATTTCACCAGTTTTCAAATTATAATCCAACGGAACCATCTTGCCATTTACCTTAGCTCCTATACACCTATTTCCTATATCCGTATGTATTTTATACGCAAAATCTATAGGGGTAGCTTCACTTGGCAAATTGATTACATTACCTTTTGGAGTGAAAACAAATACCTCGTCAGAAAATAAATCAATCTTAAAGCCTTCCATAAATTCTTCTGCATCAGAAGTCTCTCCCTGCCACTCCAAAATTTCCCTAAGCCATGAGAGTTTCTTATCTATGTCATCAGCATTGTCAACGCCTTCTTTATATTTCCAATGCGCAGCTATACCATATTCAGCAGTCTTATGCATTTCAAAAGTTCTTATTTGTATCTCAAAGGGCTTTCCTTGTGGCCCTATTACAGTAGAGTGAAGTGATTGATACATATTAGGCTTCGGCATTGCAATATAATCTTTAAATCTACCTGGTATAGGTTTGAATATAGTATGCACTATTCCCAGTGCTGCGTAACAATCCTTAACAGTTTCTACAAGTATTCTAATTGCAGTCAAATCAAATATCTGCTCTATAGTCCTGTTTTTCTTAACCATCTTTCTATATATACTATAAAAATGTTTAGGTCTTCCTTCTATATCAGAAATAATACTTGACTTGTTAAGGTTGTTTTCAAGTTGTTTCACTATTTCTTCTATGTAATTTTCTCTTTCAACTCTTTTTTCTGCTATCTTTCTAACTATAAAATAATACTCATTTGGATTCATATATCTAAAAGCCAAATCTTCAAGTTCCCATTTGATTTTAGACATACCTAATCTATGTGCAAGAGGAGCAAATATATCAAAAGTTTCCTTGGCTTTTTCCTTTTGTTTTTCGACAGACATATACTTTAAAGTTCTCATATTATGTAGTCTATCAGCTAACTTTATAAGGATTACTCTAATATCCTTTGCCATAGCAAGTAACATCTTTCTTACATTATCTGCTTGCTGCTCTTCTTTTGTTTTATACTTAATCTTGCCTAGCTTAGTCACACCCTCAACTAAATTAGCAACTTCTGTGCTAAATTCCGTACTTAATTCTTCATAAGTATACTGGGTATCTTCTATTACGTCATGAAGTAGTCCTGCTGTTATTGTACCAGTATCCATACCCATATCTGCCAAGATATAAGCTACTTCTACGGGGTGTACTATATAAGGCTCACCTGATTCTCTTCTCTGATCCTTATGTGCTTCATAGGCAAGATTATATGCTTTTTTTACCATATCCTTATCTACATTACTACAATTATTGTCGATTTTTTCCATTAATTTTTCCAGCATACTACTACTCCCCTAAAATCAATGGCTGGTTAACAAAACCAGCCATTACCTTTTATTACTATTATATTATATACTGTAGAAACTTGCAATTTAATTTAAGACTAAATGTCATATTGCGTTAAAGACATTATATCGTAACCTTCTAGTTTTTGTCTACCATTTAATTCTTTTAATTCTATTACGAAATCTAGAGTTACAACTACTCCTCCAACCTGCTCCACAAGTTTAGCAACAGTGCTTATAGTACCTCCAGTTGCTAGTAAGTCATCTACTATGGCAACTCTTTGACCTGGTTTTATGGCATCTTTATGTATTTCTAACTCATCACTACCATATTCTAAATCATAATTTATACTTATAGTTTCATATGGCAATTTTCCTTTTTTTCTTACTGGAACAAATCCTGCTCCTAAAGCATAGGCTACTGGTACTCCGAATAAGAAACCTCTAGCTTCTGGACCTACTACTATATCTATGTTTTTATCCTTTAAGTTATCTACTATTCTGTCTATTGTATATTTAAATGAATCCTTATCCTGTAAAAGAGTTGTTACATCTTTAAAACTTATTCCTTCCTTTGGAAATCCATCTATTATTCTTATTTTATCCTTTAAATTCATTTGTATTCCCCCTAAACTTATCATCGGTAGAATTTAAGAAATACTCAAATTTCATACCCACTAATTATATATTAATTATCGACAGATATTCAAGCTTTTATAACACATTTTTAAAGCACATACAATTCGGTTCCTCTTATCTCATTTTTTAGATATTTTGCTATTTGTTCTGCTCTGTCCATATTTGTAGTAGTAAAAAGTTCTACTGCTATCCTAGCGTTATCGACGCACCTTCGATTCTTTACTGAAGGTATTATATTATATGCAAGTCTATATATACCTTCTTTATTGATATTAATAATCTTATGAATCTTTATCAATGCCTTAAATCCATAATTATTTGTATAATTTAAATGATGAATACCGTCATTTACTATAAGTTTATTTTCTCCAGTTGTATTAAAGCTTTTCGACAAAGTTCCAAGCATAGCTAAATCTAAGTATTTACTTATGCTTTTCACTTGATAATACATAGATATAGCTTGGGCTAGCTTAAAAGCAATTCCCACTGCAGTTAGATCCTTAAATGGATAACTACACTCTTTTTGATTCGGATTAACAATAACAGTATCTGGTAATTCACCTTTACACTTGTGATAATCAGTTATAATGACATCTATTCCTAGTTCTTTACATAATTCTACCTGTGAAACTGAGTTAACGCCGCATCCAACAGTTATCATCAGTTTAGCCCCTAAAAACTTAATATGATTTTTTGCCACTTCAGAGTTTATTCCAAAACCTTCATCTATATCATCTGAAACAAAATACTCTACATCAGCATTCAAATATTTTAAAACAAGCAGCAATAGAGATACAGCAGTAATCCCATCTAAGTCATAATAACCGTAAATCACAATTTTTTCTCTTTCATTTACTGCTTTTATTATTCTCGTTAATGCCTCTTTCATCCCTTTTAGTAGGAATGGGTCTTGCATACCTGTAGATCTCGAATAATGCATTTTACTGTTCTGTCTCTCCATAATAAAAATCCTCCAAATTTATCGAAAGCATATATATTATAAGCGATATTGTCGTTTTTTACAAACACTTTGTTGTGGAATTATTTGCAATAAAAAAGAATCTAGAGTTTCATATCCTCTAGATTCTTTAAAATATCATATTATGCTGACATTTTAACCATTTTATTGTCTTGCAGGTTGCAATTTTTTCTTACCTAGACGCTTTTTAAATATTACCCAGAATGGAGTCGCTATAAATATTGATGAATAGCAACCTGAAATTATACCTACTAAAAGCGGTTCTGAAAAATTTCTTATAGAAGGCACGTATGCATATACAGATGCCAATGTAATTACAACTGTTAAAACTGTATTTATTGATCTTGCTATAGTTTGAGTTATACTTGCATTTGCAAGTTCTACTGAGCTTGCTCTTCTCATGTACTTTTGATTTTCTCTAATTCTATCAAAAACAACAATAGTATCATTTATAGAATAACCTATAACTGTAAGCACAGCTGCTATAAAACTTGAATCTACAGGAATTCTAAATATAGAATATACTGCAAGCATCACAAGTACATCATGCACTAATGATAAGATTGCTGCTAAAGCAAAACTTAACTCAAATCTTATAACTATATAAATAAGCATAGCTATAGTAGCTAAAATTACAGCTTGAATTGCCTTAGTTCTAGTTTCTTGACCTATAGCCGCACCTATATTCTCTTGATTTGACAAACTACTTTCTGGATATTTAGCTTTAACATCCTTAACAATATTACTTATTTGGTCATTAGCTAAGTTGGCACTTTTTATTTCAATAAAAGTATTGTTAACCTTATTTGATTGAAAATCCTTATCATACTTTTTCACTATAGTATCAATATCGTCCTTGTTGAAATCTTTTCCTATATTTAATTGAACTACCGTACCACCTTTAAAATCCAATCCATACTCTAGGCCCCTAGTTGCCATTGAACCAATACCTATAAGAATTATTATTGAAGATATTATAAACCATATTTTTGTTTTTTCTATGATTTTATACATCTTACTTTACCCCCCTTCTGAAATCATGAACTCCGAAGGTTCCTATAGACCATTTATGTTTAAACCATCCCATACCTGCTGCAAGTTTTATGAGCCATCTTGTTACAGTTATAGCAGTAAACATACTTAAGGCAACACCCACAATAAGTGTAAGTGCAAATCCCTTTACAGAACCAGAACCTAAACCGTAAAGAACCACACCTGCAATAATTGTAGTTATATTAGCATCTAAAACTGATGACATAGCTCTGCTGAACCCTGCATCTATTGCAGATTTCACTGATTTACCACTCTTCAACTCTTCCTTCATTCTCTCAAATATCAATATGCTAGCATCCACTGCCATACCTACTGTTAGAAGGAATCCCGCAATACCCGCTAACGTTAGAGTTACACTCATTGCTGAAAACGCTAAAAGTACTATATATATGTATAGCACTAATGCTATACATGCTAATATCCCTGGAACTCTATAGTAAATAATCATAAATATCATTACTATTGCGATACCAACCTCACCTGCAAGAATGCTCAATGGAAGAGCATTAGCACCTAGTGATGCTCCTATTGTCTTAACCTCTACAGGCTTAACAGTAACAGGCAATGCCCCTGAATTTATGATGTTAGCTTGCTTTTTAGCTTCATCAAGACTTTTACTTCCTGTAATAACTGCCTTACCAGTAGTTATATGTGCTTGAACAGTTGGACTCGTGAGTACCTCTTCATCCATAGTAATTGATATAGGTTGACCCATAAATTTTTGTGTAGCATCTGCAAATTTCTTAGTTCCTTCATCATTTAACTCAAGACTTATAGTAGGTTTATTGTCTTGAGCCTCAACATATGCAGTAGCTTTTTTTACGTCCTTACCTGTAAGAATAACCTGTTTATCAGGGCCTACAAATTTAAGTTCACCAGTCTTAGCTATACCTTGAATTACTTCTTGTGCATCATATTTTCCTGGTATTTCTATTCTGATTCTTTTTTGACCTTCTCTTGCTACAACAGTTTCACTTACACCAAGCTTGTTAGTTCTCATAGATAAAAGTTCTATAGTCTTATTCATAGTTTCCTGATCCACTTTATCCGCTTGAATCTCTTCTAAAACTGAAACTCCACCTTGAAGATCAAGTCCTCTGTTTATAACTTGACTAAATGGTTTAAGTCTATAGCCTCCAGCATTGATTCCATAAACACCAGAATAAGCTAGAAATCCTATAATAAGTACACATAGAATAAACAGTACGGTACTCTTCCCTCTATTTTTCATTTTTCTCCTCCTTTGTATATAATAAGTTCCTTATATTTACAAACATATACAATAGCCATTATATTACTTATAAAAAATCTCGTCAACAAAAAAAGTTAGTCATTATATATAAGATTTAATCACTTTGTCAATCTTATGTTATTCTTCCATTGCCTTTGCTTTTAATGCTATAGCACATTCTATTCTTTTCTTCTGCATCTTACAGCCTAATTGGTACGGTATGTTCATATCTCCATTGAAATTAAAATTGTTTGCCTGGCATCCACCACTGCAATAAAACCTTGCCCAACACTTTTTACATTCTGGTTTGTTATATATATGAGCTGTCTTAAATTTATTAGCTATTTCTTTATCTAATTCCTTACTTTCATATATACTTCCAATTTTAAAATCTTCATTTCCTACAAATTGATGACATGGATATACATCTCCATCAGGAGTTATAGCCACGTATTCATGACCAGCCCCACATCCTGAGATTCTCTTATAAACACAAGGTCCCCCCTGTAAATCTATATTGAAATGATAGAACTTAAATTCATTACCTTCTTTGTGACGTTTAATCATTTCTTCATAAAGCTTATCATACTGCTCAAATATTTTTGGAAGATCTTCTTCTCTTAATGAGAGAGGATGTTCATCTGGTAAAACTACAGGTTCCACAGATATTTCATCAAATCCCTCTTCTGCTAGAAACTTAACATCTTCAAAAAAGTCTGTATTTTCTCTAGTGAAAGTTCCTCTTGCGTAGTATTGCTTTGATTTATCTCTTCTTTCAACCATCTTTTTTATCTTAGAAAGTATAACATCATGACAACCGCTTCCATCAGCCCTTACTCTAACTTTGTCATTTACTTCCTTTCTTCCATCTATGCTCAATACTATATTACCCATATTTTCATCCAAATAATCCATGATTTCATCATTAAGTAATGTAGCATTAGTTGTCATTGTAAATCTTATATTCTTGTTATGTATTTTTTCCCTTTCTTTTGCATATTCTACGATTTCTTTTATATTATTAAAGGCCATTAGTGGCTCTCCACCAAACAAATCTATCTCAATATTTTTTCTAGGACCTGACTTTTCTATAACAAAATCTATAGATTTTTTTCCTACTTCAGGAGACATCATTTTTCTACAGCCTTTATATTCCCCTTCATCCGCAAAGCAATACTTACATCTTAAGTTGCAATCATGAACAATATTTAAGCATAATGCCTTTATAAAAGATTCTGAGTTATCACCAGCTAAAGCTATCCCTTCATACAAATCCTTAGAATACAATATTTCCTCTTTAGTTAACTCTTCAATTTCACTATAGGCCTCTTTAATTTCATCCTCAGTATACTTGTCCTTTAACTCAGCTAGTAGCTCGTCCAGTTCTTTTAGTCCCTCATCTTCCAATAAGTCATATACTAACTCATCAACTACATGTACCGCCCCTGAATTTATATCAATTATATAATAATCTTCGCCTTGTTTAAATTTATGTATATCTGCCACCTCTGTGTCCTCCTTTTTATTATTATTTACCAATTAAATAGACTAAAAACTTAATTTGGTTAGTTATCTATGTTATTAATCCTAAAAGCATATTTAAGTACTTTTATGAGCCTTAGACTCATTAAAAGTACTTAACAATGCGGAAGAACTTATAACATAACTAGCAGTTCAGGTTAAGTTTTAAGCTATATCCATGAGAATGTCTATTTAAAGTTAAAGCAGTAACATGATGTTACTGCTTAAATGTATATTAATTCTCGCAAGCTAAGTTAGCAACTGTACAAGAAGTTTTGCATGCTGACTGACATGAGTTAGCACATTCCTTGCAGCCTGGCTTCTTTAAGCTATCCTTTAAGTTAGTTCTGTTTATTGTTCTGATATGTTTCATATAAAATTCCTCCATTATTAAAGTTTTCCGTTTGATTATAACATAAACCATCCATAAAATAAAGTTTTAATAATGGACAAATTCCTTAATCAGCTTTTGTAAAATTCTACAAGTTAATACCAATTATTCCCGAAAGTGCTCCTACTATCAATGCAAGTAATAATCTCATAATCCTATCTGTGCCGATGACAGATGAATTTCCTGATATTATTGAAACTACATATAATATTAATAAGTATAATAGGGTAACTATAACCCCTATGAGCCACCCTCTTCTTTTTATCTTTCTAACCGCATATATTGATCCATACATTATACTTAAAAGAGTAGTAACAAGATAAAATATGGAACTCACACTCTCGTCAATATCAACAAAAGTCATAACAACAGCAAAAATTAAAAGTAAAACTACTGTTATTATAAACCCCCTAAGTACCCCTTCCGCTGCAGGAAGATAGCTATTATTTTTTTCCATCATAAAACACCTCCTATCTAATAGTATCTATGTAGATAGAAGGCGTTTTATGATTAAAATTTATTCTACGATTAACTACCACTAATTCCTAAACTAATCCAAGTTTCATTTTAAGCTTCTTTTTTACTTTCAACTTTTTTGTCACTGCTCTCATGTGCTTCTACTTCATTTAACAAGTTTAAAACTCCAGTTTTATCAACCTTTATTCTAACTCTATCCGGACCTGTTTGTACTATAATAAATCTGTCCTGAATGTTTACTATCTTTCCTATTATACCACCCTTAGTCATAATTTCATCATTAACCTTAAGGTTATCTAGCATAGATTTATACTTCTTCTTTCTTTTATTTTCTGGTATAAAGATTATTAAGTAAAAGAATATCACCATAAATAATATTGGCGATAATTGTATTAGAAACTTAGTCATTAACTTCACCTCCTTTGTTTTAATTTTGCTCAATCGTTATTAAGTTAACAGTCAACAGTTAATGTTGATTTTTCTCCTTAAGCAGAAAATCTTTAAACTTACTATATATAAATTTAACTATTCAATGTTTAGCATAAGCCGAAACAATGTCTCCTTAACTGTCAACTGTCAATTGTCCACTAGTTTATTAATAGTAGCCTCTTGCCTTCACGCTATGCTCTGCCGCCCCATTGCTCCAACTTTTCTCTCTTATATTCCTTAAAGTAATCGCCATCAATTGCATCTCTAATTTCTTTCATCATATTATTATAGAAATATAAATTATGGAGAACACAAAGCCTCATTGCAAGCAGTTCTTTAGCTTTGAACAAATGTCTTATGTAGGCTCTTGAGTAGTTCTTACAAGCAGGGCATTGACAGCCCTCATCTATAGGATTAGCATCTAATTCAAATTTTGCATTCATTAAGTTTATTTTACCATATTTAGTAAAGACATGTCCATGCCTTCCATTTCTTGCTGGAAGTACACAATCAAAAAAATCTACGCCTCTATCTACAGCTTCCAGTATATTACTTGGAATACCAACTCCCATAAGGTAAATTGGTTTATCTTGTGGAAGATATGGAGCTACCGCATCTATTGTTCTATACATTTCTTCATGAGTTTCTCCAACAGCTAAACCTCCTATAGCATAGCCATCAAGATCCAGTTTACTTATTGTTTTAGCATGCTCAATTCTAATGTCCTCATAAACTCCCCCTTGATTTATTCCAAACAACATTTGTTTTTTATTTATTGTGTCAGGTAATGAATTTAGTCTATCTAATTCTTCCTTACATCTATAAAGCCATCTAGTTGTTCTTTCTACAGATGCAATAACATATTCCCTAGGTGAAGGATTCGGTATGCACTCATCAAAAGCCATAGCTATTGTAGACGCTAGGTTACTCTGAATTCTCATACTTTCTTCAGGTCCCATAAATATCTTTCTTCCATCTATATGAGAACTAAAGTATACCCCTTCTTCCTTAATTTTTCTCATCTGTGAAAGTGAAAATACTTGAAACCCACCTGAATCAGTTAAAATAGGTTTATCCCAATTCATAAACTTGTGTAATCCGCCCATTTTTCTTACTACTTCATCTCCTGGTCTTAGATGAAGGTGATATGTATTTGAAAGCTCAACTTGGCATCCTATCTCCTTTAAGTCCATGCTAGAAACAGCTCCCTTTATAGCTGCTAAAGTTCCTACATTCATAAAAACTGGAGTCTGAATTACACCATGAGGCGTAGTAAACTCACCTCTTCTAGCATTTCCGTTTCTCTTAAGTAATTTATACATTTAAACATTTCTCCTTTATCATCATGTTTATATTAATTATATAATGTGTAAATCGTATATTCTAGGTGATTGTTTACTAATAGCTGAAAGTACATTTAATTATTTTTTATGGCTGTTAGCGAAGTATATGTTTAAAAACTTAGAACTTCTCTTTGTCTGAGCGATAGCGAGTTAAGAGAAGTTCTTAGTTTTTAAACATGTGCAAGCTTTACAGCCATTAAAAATAATTGACAGTACAGAAGCTATTAGTAAATAATCACCAGGGATTTATGTTACTTTATAAACATAGCGTCTCCAAAACTAAAAAATCTATATTTTTCTTTAACTGCTAATTCATAAGCCTTCATCACACTTTCTTTTCCAGCAAGAGCGCTTACAAGCATTATCAATGTAGACTGTGGAAGGTGAAAGTTGGTTATTAATCTATCCACAATTTTATACCTATATCCCGGATAAATAAAAATATCCGTCCAACCTGATTGCTCCCTTACAGTTCCATTTTCATCACCTATAGTTTCTAATGTTCTACATGAAGTTGTTCCAACAGCAATTATTTTTTTCCCATTTTGTTTAGTTTTATTTATTATATCAGCAGTTTCCTTTGTCATACAATAATACTCTGAGTGCATGTTATGTTCTAGTATATTTTCAACCTTTACTGGTCTAAAGGTACCAAGCCCAACATGTAAAGTTAGAAAGGCTATATTTACCCCTTTATCCTTAATTTTTTTCAAGAGCTCTTCTGTAAAGTGAAGTCCTGCTGTCGGTGCTGCTGCTGACCCCTGCTCCCTAGAATAAACAGTTTGATACATCTCCTTATCCTCTAGTTTTTCAGTAATATATGGAGGTAATGGCATCTGCCCTAATCTATCCAATACTTCTTCAAATATGCCTTCATAATTAAACTTAACTATTCGACTTCCTTCTTCACCCATACCTATAACTTCAGCCTTAAGTTCACCATCACCAAAAGAAAATCTTGTTCCTATTTGAGCTCTTTTACCCGGCTTAACTAATGTTTCCCACGTATCTTTATCTGTTCTCTTTAAAAGAAGAAACTCCATCTTTCCACCAGTATCTTCTTTTGATCCTATAAGTCTTGCAGGTAAAACTCTTGTATCATTTAAAACAAGACAGTCTCCGGATTCTAAGAAGTCTATTGTATCCTTAAATACTTTATGTTCAATTTCACCTGTTTCTTTATCTAGTAGCATTAATCTTGCCTCATCTCTTTTCTCTAAAGGATATTGTGCAATTAATTCCTCTGGCAAGTAAAAATCAAAATCTGTAACCTTCAAAATATTCCACGCTCCGTTTCTTTCCTCTTCTGTTACTATATATCTTATTTCTCAAATATTGAGGATTGTTCTCCTATGTGTCTATCCGATTTTCTAACTCTATTAAGATGAACATAAGCACTATCTGATGCAACTCTTCCCCTTGGTGTTCTAATAATAAATCCCTTCTGCAGCAAATAAGGCTCGTAAACATCCTGAATAGTATCCAACTCTTCTCCAACAAAGTATGCTAGAGTTTCAAGTCCAACTGGGCCTCCATTAAAGTTATCTATAATAGCTGTTAATATTTTATTATCTATGCTATCAAAACCTTCTTTATCAACATCCAAAAGTTCTAATGCTACCTTCGTTGTTTGTATATCAATATTACCCGTTCCTCTAACCTCTGCATAATCCCTAACTCTTTTTAAAAGCCTATTGGCTATTCTGGGAGTTCCTCTAGATCTTCTACCTATCTCAAAGGCTGCATCTTTTTCTATTTTTACATTTAGTATTTTAGCAGATCTAATTATAATTTCCTTAAGTTCATCATCTTCGTAAAATTCCATTGGACAAAGAACTCCAAATCTATCTCTTAAGGGAGATGTTAAAAGCCCTACTCTAGTAGTTGCACCTATAAGAGTAAATTTAGGTAAATCAAGCCTTATTGATTTAGCTGAAGCTCCTTTTCCAATTACAATGTCTAGTGCATAATCCTCCATAGCCGGATATAATATTTCTTCGACACTTCTATTTAATCGGTGGGTCTCATCTATAAACAAAACATCGTAATCATTAAGACTTGTTAAAATTGCGGCCAAATCCCCTGCTCTTTCTATTGCTGGCCCTGATGTTACTTTTAAAGTCCCCCCCATTTCTAAAGCTATTATATTAGCTAAAGTTGTTTTACCAAGACCTGGTGGGCCATACAAAAGTACATGGTCCAATGCTTCTCTTCTTTTTTTAGCCGCTTCAATAAAAATTTTCAGCTTATCTTTTACCTTTTTTTGACCAATATATTCATTTATTTTCTTAGGTCTCAAACTATACTCGTTATCTTCGTCAATATTTAAAGGTGTAACTATTCTATTCTCCATAACTATTGCCACCTACTTCTAACTCATTAAAAATCTTAAAGAATTTTTAATTATATTTTCCAAAGAATCATCTTTATTTACAGAAGCTAAGGCTTTATTACCTTCTTTTTCTGTATACCCTAATGCAATTAGAGCTTCTAGCGCCTCTGAAATATTTTCTGTATTTTCTTCCACTTGTATAGCTTCTCCTTCAACACCTACAAGCTCATCAGGTTTTATCTTATCCTTAAGCTCCAATATAATCCTCATAGCCATCTTTTTTCCTATTCCAGGAGCTCTAACAATTGTCTTTTCATCACCGGATAAAATTGCATATTTTAAATTATTTACATTACTTATAGATAGGAGAGACAAAGAAGCCTTTGCACCTACACCACTTATGGTTAGAAGCAAATTAAACATACTTAACTCTTCTTTAGTTAAAAAGCCATATAGACCAATAAAATCTTCTCTCACAATTTGTTGTAAATAAAGCAAAATCTCTTCTCCTACTTTAGGTGTATTAGCTAAAGTACTCCCTGAAGTATATATTTTATATCCTATACCATTATTTTCAACCACTATATAATCTTTATTCATTCCGGAATAAATTCCTCTTATATATTCATACATAATACCATCCTCTCCAATTACAAAATTCCCCAATGCCATACACTCTAATACTCATATTTTAGGGTGTGAAAGCTATCCACATCGAATGAGAGACCTGGGATTTTTACTTTTATGTAAAGTGTATGTTATAAGTGTCTAAGTCTCTGAATTGTTCAATTAAGTATATAAATTTCTTATCCCCAATCAACTTTATAGTCCAACTTCATAACACATACTACTTTACCATTTTGGCAAACTTAATTCAAGTAAAGCAAAAACACCTTGAAGGCTATTATTCATAGTCTTCAAGGTGTGATTCTGCTTCTTCTCTTGTATCTGTTTGAAAATATTTATTTCCATTAGTTAAAAGCTTAATATCTGCTTCCTTAAGCTTAGAAATCTTTATGTCAGTTACATCTCTCTTTTCATTTTCAATAAACATGTTCCCATCCTTATCGGTTTTATATATAGCAATACGATCATCTTTTATTCCCAATACATACTTATTAGGAGCATATTTATCTAGCTCTCTTACTAAGGATACTTCTGATGAACTAATATTTTCTACTTTATATCCTTCATCTTTATAAAATTCTTCGATTTCACTTTTCTTTTTTCCAACTAGCTCATCATCGGCATTCTCTTCTTTTTCAACTACAATTTCATCACTTTTAGTGTATTTTGTTTTAAATATTACCCTAGAGCCCTTTGATACAGTACTATCTGAAGTTGAATGTACAGCTAATGAATCTGGTGATCCTTTCCTAACGTTATTAACCTCATACATACCATTCTTCATATTCGTATTTTTTAATCTATTTATACATACATAATAGCTTAAACCAAAAATTGCAATGGTTAATACTACTAATAAAACTGTTTTAAATTTTCTTCTATCCATAATATCCCTCCTCAGAAATATTATGGACAATTTTCTTTAACCTTATTCATATTCTATATTTATTTTTCTAATTAAAAACACCTATAATTATAATATAAATCAACTATAATTATAGGTGTCTAATTTTCATTATTATCCTTCAAATCCTTCTGGGAACTCAGCGTTATGATAAACATCTTGAACGTCATCGTCATCTTCAAGTTTATCAATAAGTTTTTGAACCTTAACAGCTGTTTCTGTATCTACATCTGCAGTAGTATCTGGTATCATTGTTACTTCAGCTGATAGAAATTCAATCCCTGCAGCCTCTAATGTTTCTCTTACTGTACCAAAGTCTGCTTCTGTAGTAGTTATTTCAAATACCTCTTCTGAAGCCTCAAAATCTTCAGCACCAGCATCTAGTGCTTGCATCATTATTTCGTCTTCATCCATGCCATCTTGTCTTTCAATAATAATTTGACCTTTAGTTTGGAACATGAAAGAAACGCAGCCTGTTGAGCCTAAATTTCCACCTTGCTTTGTGAAAGCAGCTCTAACATTACCAGCCGTTCTATTTTTGTTATCAGTTAAAGTTTTTACTATAACTGCAACTCCACTTGGACCATATCCCTCGTAAACTATTTCTTCATAGTTTACTCCTTCCATTTCTCCAGCACCTTTTTTAATCGCTCTTGTTATTGTGTCTTGAGGCATATTACTAGCTTTTGCTTTAGCTATAACGTCTCTTAATTTACTATTTGTGTCTGGATTTGAACCGCCAGTTTTAGATGCGATAGCTAATTCTTTACCTATTTTAGTAAAAACCTTACCTTTTCTAGCATCCATTTTACCTTTTTTAGCCTGTATATTATGCCATTTTGAGTGTCCTGACATATTGCTTCCCCCTAACTTATGGTTTATATATTATTTTTGCTAATTGTTAAAATTTGCATAATACTAATTATAAGTGATTTTTTATATGTAAATTCAATGCCCTTATTAATCTTGCTGGGCAAAATACTTAAATATTATATCATACAAGAGCTTGTAAACACAAATATTAATACTCTAGATTTTTATAACCTGACTATCTTTAAATAATCTATTTTCTAGCTTAAAGTAATAATCCTCATCTCCAACAATAATTTCACATTTTCCGTTAGTTGTTTCAATTATAGAATTTTGTGCTAACTCTAATATGTCCACAGGACAGTACATAATAACATTAACTTTATCTGTATAATCGGTATTTTCTATATGCCATAAATTTTGCTCAAATAGATACTGAATTTTTCCTAACATATCATAATCCAATATGATATCTAATACAACTCCTTTGACCTTTTCTACTAGTCCACCTTCACTAACAGCCATGGCAGCACCCTTAGAATAAGCTCTTACAAGTCCACCTTTTCCAAGCAGAATCCCCCCAAAATACCTAGTAACAACAATTACAACATCTGTTATATCGTTCTTCTTTATTACATCTAAAACTGGTATTCCACCAGTACCCTGAGGTTCGCCATCATCACTATACCTTTGTATACCTCTATTCTCTCCAATAACATATGCATAAACATTATGCCTTGCTTCTTTTTGTTCACTTTTTATCTTATTTACAAATTCCTTTGCTTCCTCTTCGGAGTAAACCCGTTTGACGTGGCCAATAAAAATAGACTTTTTCTCCTCAAACTGAGTACTTACTTCATCTTTTATTGTAAAGTAACCCACCTAATTTCACACCCTTTCACATAAACAGAGTTCTTGGCATCAAACAGAGTTTTAACTCCACCTGATGCTTAAAAATCGTTATCCAGTGACGTATCCGCTGTTTACTCCCCTTGGATAAGGAGGAGTATTAGATCGGGTATTCATCGGATAAATTTGCGATTTAAAATATCAGACTTAAAATAAATGTATTTTTTAAAGAAGTCTTTCATTTATTTCAAACACTTTCTATTGTACTAAAATATTCTTCTGCTGTCCTTTTTATATAATCTTTATCAGTTTTACTATAAATCTCTTTTACCTTATTAATTGCATTCTCACTTTTAACTTTTATTAAAGCCTTTATAGCATACATAACTACTTGTGGATTATCATCTTCTAAAGCTTTTATAGCCACAATTTCCATGCTCTTATCCCCGATTTTACCAACAGCAGAAACTGCCATACGCCTTACATTAACATGATTATGTACACACGCCTTCATTAGAACATTTGATATATCTTTATCTCCGATTTCTCCTAGTATCCAAACCGCATTTTCTTTTTCTTTAGTTTTCATATCTGCATAGTTAGCTCTAATGAACTGTATTAGCTTACTTTTACTATTCTCATCTAGACATTTTAATGCTTCAATCTTATCTAACTTTCCTGCCTTAGATATAGTTTCGAAAAGTTCTTTTTCATTACTACTCTTAGCTAAAATTCCATATTTTATTTTACCATCAAGTATATGCTTTTGAACAATTTCTCTATTTAAGTTTCTTATTTTACAGAGGCAATCTATAGATTTTCCTTCCAAGAATAAAAAGTAGGTTATGTCTTCATCCGTATAACTATTAATTTCACCCCAACTTATATTGAGCATTCCTCCACCACTCAGAACATTCACCATCCTTTTCTTAATACTTTAATAAATTATCCAATATCTTTATGCCTTTCTTTATATCGCTTTCATCCATCTTAGAAAATCCAACTCTAAAATAAGAACTTCCTTCCAACGGCGTTTTATAAAATAATATCCCTGGAGTAATTAATAACTTTTCATCCTTGGCCTTTCTAAATAATTCGATACAGTTAACGTTAACACTATCACTTATCTTTAAGTAGAAGTGTAATCCTCCACCAGGACTTAAAAACTGTACCTTTTCTCCTAAATATTCCTTTAGGTATTTTTCCATCATCAAATATCTATCCATATACACCTTATTTAAGTTATTTATATAACTCTTCCAAAATCCTTCTCTTATATATAAATCTAAAGCCCTTTGCATAAGGCTTGATGTAGATATGTCTGTATTTACTTTTGAATTTTGAATACTCTCTTTAAATTTTAAAGGTGCGATCAAATATCCTATTCTGATTCCTGGAAGGAATATCTTCGAAAAACTCTTTATATATATTACCCTATCATTTTCATCAAGACTTCTGAAGCTTCTATATTCAATGTTTTTATCATAAATAAGTTCTGAAAGGTAATCATCTTCTATTATATAAAAATCATAAATTTCTGCCAATCTTAAAATTTGCTTCTTTTTTTCTAGGCTATAAGTAATTCCTGTTGGATTTTGAAAATAACTCATAGTGTAGAAACATTTGATTTTATTTTTTTTAAGTATCTTTTCGAATTTTTCAACATTTACCCCATCTTTTTCAACTGGCAACTCAAGAACATCAGCCCTTCTCCATTTAAAAACTGATAAAGCACCACTATATGTGGGCTTTTCCACAACAACTGTATCATTTGTGTTTATAAGTGCTTTAGATATTATATCTATTCCTTGTTGTGCTCCTGATACTATTAGAATATCGTCATGCTCCACCTTACCATTCCAAAAGACCTCACTTATACTTTTTCTAAGACCTTCATAGCCTAGAGCTTCTTGGTATATAAGGGCTTCCGCACCATCCCTATCAAGCACTTCATTTAGTACATTCTTGAATGAACTTACAGGGAAAAAGTGACTACAGGGGGTTTCTCCCGTGAAATCTATATATTCTCCTAATGCTTCGATGGATGCTTTTTTTAAAACATCAGAATACTCCTTTTTAAAACTCTTGCTTATATCTTTTCTTTTAGCATAAGTTCCGCTACCTATTTTTTGAACTGCATATCCTTCAAGTTGTAACTTTTTATAAGCATTCACTATCGTTACATTATTTACAGACAAAAGTTCTGCAAGACTTCTTATTGATGGCAATCTCTCTCCGTCTTCCACCTTATTTCCATCAATTAATTTCTTAATATGTCTGGTAATTATTATATACTTAGGAGTATCAACATCTTCAAAATTTACGTAGTATTTATTCATAATAATTAATTCCCCCAACAAAATCTTTTAAATTTAAAAATAGACGAACTTAAATTTATCTTTCCTAAAATTTAAGTTCGTCAAATTTAATTATATTATTATTTTAGATAAAATAAACATTTTCCTTAAATAAAACTTTACCATCTTCACCTTTATAATCTCTTGTTTCTCTTTTTATCAGGTTCTTTTCCCATAACTTATTCAGTATATCCTCCATATTTATATCATAATTAAAGAATATCTTGTCTTTTTTTATGTCTTCTGCACTCAAAAATTTATCTTTTTCTCTCATGTAGCTAATTAAAATATCAGTTAAATTTCTTATAGATGTATCTATATTTTTTTGTAAATAATCTAAAGTATTATTTATTGCTTCTTCAATATCTTTCTTATTAAAAAACAATTCATCTACACATTTCCTAAAGCTATCATTTAAATTCATAGCCATTGTCATCGCATCCTTGCTAATCATGTATCCTGAGGAATTGATGTATAATTTCGAATATTCTTGAACTGATTTAACAGCAGCTGTATATGATGTATGTAATCCATTATTGTATAGATATTTTTTGCTTAGACCTATACTTTTTAATAACTTTCCAAGGTAAACCATATTCCATCTTTCTCTATCTAAATCAGGATAATATCTACAGTTGTCATACCTAGTGGTCGTTTCCATATCCTTTGAAAAAACAAGTCTTGAGGATGCAAATATTCTATGAAGAAATCCCCCTCTTAAATCTTCATCATGAAGCTGTAAAAATTTATTTTTGCTCATAAGTTTTATATGAACCGGTATACCTTTTTCTTCAGTATATATGTTTTCTATTTGTGGATTTTTCTTGTCTAATATAACAAATAAGTCTATATCAGATTCTTCCCACAAGTCCCCAGTAACCATACTGCCAAATACCATAACTGCTAAAACAGAATTATTTGACTTCATTCTTTCTACTATACTATTAAAAGCTTTTTGATATTGCAAGATAGTCCTCTCCATATTGTTATTAGCCCCCCTTTTTAAACAAATACGAATAAAATGAACATTGAATTTTTTTATATTATATACTATTTTTAACTATTATTACAATACTAAAATTGCATTAATGAATCTTTTCTTTCAATTTTAAATAATTATTTTGGAAATCTCTCTCCTTTCTTTGTTATCACAATTCTTACACTTGAATAGATGAATACAATAAGTATCAGCGTCATTTATTGGATCTTGAGGCCCATAAGGATCTGAATAATCCTGGACTCTTCCTATATTCTCCATATCTCTTCCACATCCTTCACATTTGAAAGTTATATCATTTATCTTATTACATAAAGGACATATTTTTCCCATTTTTCCACTTCCTTTGCACTAAATATTTTCCACTTCATTAATCGTATAAACAGAGTTCTTAGTATCTTTGACACTTAGAATCGTTATCCAGGGACGTAGACACTCTTTACCCCCTCTTAAGAAAAAGGAAGTATTTGAGCGTGTAGTCATCGAATAAAATTATTTTTACCTATTATTATAAATTTAATAACTTATATTTTATCCCTACTATTATTGATCTCTATATATAGTTTCTAATATTTATTATCTCACATTAATATATTATGGATAATTAGCTGATACTTATTAATTTAATATAATTCCAAACAAAAAAATGATGTACTGTGAAAGACTCACATTACATCATTTAATAAATACTAAAGAAATAATATTTAACTAATCTACTTTTTCAAACTCTTCCTTTGAAACTCCACATAAAGGACAAACCCATTCACTTGGTAAGTTATCAAAAGTTGTTCCAGCGCTAATCCCAGCATCGATATCTCCTAATGCAGGATCATAAATGTATCCGCATACCTTACAAATATAGCTATTCATAGTAAATTCCTCCCATAAATATTAATCTATATATTAATACTATTACAAATTTCTATAAATAGCAATAATTATTATTAATTAGTTTTAATTATCGCAAAATCACTTTACTTTATCATGTACTTTTCGCACTTATTAAACACTTCATCGTCCACTAAAGCACTAATATAAGTTCCTTCATCTCTATAATCTTCCTCTTTTACTTTTGCATTTCTATGAAGGAATGCAGCTGTAGCTTGTTCTGTATAAGGAATAATATACTCTACATTTCTTAATTTATATGGTAAAGCTTTTGCTACTTCTTCCAATAACAAATCTAAATTCGTTCCATTTACTGCTGAGATTTTAATTGTTTTTATTTTATCATTTTCTTCTTGAATGCTTATTATACGCTCTTCTGTTGCTTTATCTATTTTGTTTAAAACCAGTATAATAGGTTTATCTTTTACTCCAAGCTGCATTAACACATCGTTAACTGCCTCTATTTGTTCCTCTGCTGTACTAGATGCAGAATCAACTACATGTAAAAGCAAATCAGAGTACACTACTTCTTCTAGGGTAGATTTAAAGGCTTCTACTAAGTCATGAGGCAGCTTTTTTATAAATCCTACTGTATCTGTTAAAGTAATTATCCTACCATCCTCAAGCTCAATAGCTCTTGTTGTTATATCTAAGGTAGCAAAAAGCATATCTGCTTCAAATACTTTTTCTTTTTCAATTGCTTCTTTTGGCATAGCTACTTGGCATAGCTTATTTCTAAGTGTTGACTTACCTGCATTAGTATATCCAACTAGCGAAACCTTAGGTATATTAGTTCTTCTCTCCCTTTGAGTTTCTCTAACCTGTCTTATTTTCTTTAATTCCCTCATTAAATCGTATATTTTTTCTCTTATATGTCTCTTATCTACTTCAAGTTTTTTTTCTCCTGGTCCCCTAGTTCCTATTCCGCCACCAGTTCTAGAAAGTACTGTTCCTAAGCCTGAAAGCCTTGGAAGTCTGTATTTTAACTGAGCAAGCTCTACCTGTATCTTAGCTTCCCTACTTCTTGCTCTTGTTGCGAATATTTCGAGTATTAAGGTAGTTCTATCTATAACCTTTGCACCTAAATTTTCTTCCAAATTCCTTACCTGTGAAGCAGAAAGTTCATCATCAAAAATAATAACATTAGCGTTTGTAGATTGCCTTAAAAGTGCTATTTCTTCAACTTTTCCTTTTCCTACATAAAAAGCACTATCAATTGTTGACCTTTTTTGAAGAACTTTTTGTACTACTTTTACATTGCAGGCCTTAGCAAGTTCTGCTAATTCATCTAAGCTCTCTTCATCTTCCACTCCAACTAAAACGGCTCTTTCACTATTATCATCGATAATTTCATTGTTTTTCATTAAGCCTTGTATATGATTTATCCTGTCTAAAATATTAAATTGAAGAGCCTGTTGAACTCTAAAGGATTCTGTCATTTCTCCTATGAGTAAATCGTCTTCTATATTACAGAATCCTAAAGTTATATCTGTAATACCGCTTTCACATACCCCTATTGCTGCTATACAGTCTAATCTTAATTTTACTAAAGCAGACATATCAATTGCTGAAAGCTTTGAGTTTCCATTAGGATGTGTATGTATTATTCTAATTCCGCATAAACTTTTTTCTTTCACATCGATTTCAGGAAGTTCAACAGTAGTACTATCGCCTATTGCTACAGCAACTACTCCACCTTTTCTATTGATAGCAACACTGACCTCCCTATTCAAATAGATTGTAGCTTCACAAATAATTTGTATTAGTTCCTCATTACAAATACTATCTTTAGGAAACCTAATTTCATAGATTTGTTCAAGTTTTTCCAGCATAAAATTTTTTACGCCTTCTGTATTTCCATATATCATAAAATCATCTCCGTTTTAAAGTTTTACTGTTAAATATTATAAGCATAATTATAGTTATACTTATAATTTAAAAATTTATACCGTATATCCCCATAACTTCCTAATAAATCTGTATACTTGACAACTTTCATATTATTTTATACTATAAAATCATTATTGTAAATATGTATGGTTGGAGGATTACTATGGAGGATAAAGCAAGAAATATATTAATAACAAAGGAACAGATTGCTAAAAGAGTAAATGAATTAGGAAAAGAAATTAGTAAATCATATGAGGGAAAAAATCTATATGTACTTTCACTTTTAAGAGGAAGCTTTGTATTTGCTGCTGATTTAGTAAGAGAAATAGATGTTCCTGTGAAAATTGGTTTTATGACAACTTCAAGTTACGGTCACTCTGAGGAATCTTCTGGTACTGTAAAAGTTGTAAATGATATACCTGATGATATCAATGGATACGATGTTCTTGTGGTAGATGATATAATAGATACAGGTATTACTATGGATTTTGTAATGAAACATGTAATGAAACTTGGTGCGACTAGTGTTCAATGCTGTGTTCTTTTAGATAAGCCTGAGAGAAGAAAAGTAGATATGAAACCTGATTTCTGTTGCTTCCAAATTCCTGATGTGTTTGTTGTAGGTTACGGATTAAACTACGGCGATTATTATAGAAACGTACCATATGTTTTCAATTGGGAAGATAAATAGCAACTACTATATTAAATAAAAACTGTGTTCAAAGATTGAACACAGTTTTTATTTTCCACTTGGAATCTTAAATCCCGCATTGTCCAAGCCTAAATTTATAGCTGTATCCGGAACCTTCCCTACTATAATTGTCTCTGATATAGGTACTTGATTTTTTATTTCTATTTCCTTTCCATTAAAAGGAACTATAACTTTCATACTGGTCTTTACTTCTACATATATTTTATGTCTAGTTTGATTTATTCCCGCACTTTCAAAATCAGATAAATACCTAGTTTCTATATAACCTATAGGAAACATCTTTACTGTAATACTAGGGCCAATAAAGGCTAAAAGATTATTTTTCAGTATATAGCCTAACGGAATCTTTAAACCAGTTTCACCAATCTTCTTTAATTCATTTTGACATTCTACAGCTACATCAGAAGAAATCTTAGTCATTTTCAGTGTATCAGCTTTAATCATAACAACATTGCCATCTTTGTCCTTTTCTACATCAATAATACTACCATAATCAAATTCCTTTGAATATTTATCCACTATAACTTTATTTACAACTTCAGTAACTTTTGACCTGGCTTCTATGTCGCTTGCACTAATTATAGCTGGCTCCATAATAGCATCTATAATGTAAATTGATATGCTCAAAAGAGTAATTACTAAAAATACTATGATAAAAAATCTTATCTTCGTCTTTTCCACTCTAAATCTTCTTATATTATTCACATCCTTAAAATTCAACTCTTTATATTTATATGAGCAACATCATTCATTATTTACTCAAATATATATATCTTTTATTAATTATTTAATTTATGTTATAATAACTTTATATCAGTAAAATACTGTATAAAAATAAGGAGGACAATTATGGTTAAAAAGAGCAAAAAAAAGAGCAAAAAAGCTCCTTTTAAAGCTTTAAAAATTACGCTTATAACTATATTTAGTTTATTTATATTGTCACTTGTAGCGTCTGCTGGAGCAGTTTTAGCTATAATAAAAAATGCCCCCACTTTAGACGTAAACCAGATTTTAACCTTAAATGAGGCATCTGTTCTATACAACGACAAAGATGAATTCATGGATAAAGTTATCATAACAGAACAACGAGAAGTAATCCCATTTAATGACATGCCGCAAGACCTTAAAAATGCTTTCGTAAGTATTGAAGATGAACGATTTTATAAGCATGGTGGCATAGATTTAAGAAGAATAACTGGTTCAATGTATGCAAATATCAAAAATAAATTAAGGGGTAGATCCACACTCCAAGGTGCTTCTACTATAACCCAGCAGCTTTTAAAGAATACAATTTTATCTTCTGAGGTATCTTGGAAAAGAAAGATTCAAGAAGGCTACTTAGCTGTTCAACTAGAAAAGCAGTTATCTAAAGATCAAATATTAGAGGCATATATGAATACCATAGCTTTGGGTGGTAGTGCCTATGGAGTTGAAGCAGCTTCGGAACAATATTTCAACAAAAAAGCTAATGAATTAAATTTAATTCAATGTGCGTTTATTGCAGGAGTACCACAGAGTCCATCTGTTTACTATCCTTTTTCAGCAGCGGCTAAGAAGAATCCTTCACTATATTTGAATAGAACACAAAGTGTGCTTATGAAGATGCACGAGAATGGATATATTTCAGATCAGCAATATAATAGTGCATTAAGTGATTTAACAAATAATAAGCTAGTTTTTCAACCACCTGCTCCACCTAAAAACAAGCTTAACTATGAATGGTTTGCCCTACCTGCCATAGATGATGTAAAAAAGGACTTAAAGTCTGAGTATCATTATACTGATACGGAGATTCAGCATCTTATTATGTATGGTGGATTAAAAATTTATACTACTATGAACAAAGATATTCAAGACAATACTCAAAAAACATTAGATTCAGATAGCACATTTGGTGTTAGTTCTAGAAAAGATAAAAATGGTATAATTCAGCCACAGGCTTCTGCTGTAATAATGGATTATCATACAGGAGAAGTAAAAGCTCTTGTAGGCGGAAGAGGTAAACAACCTCCTTTATCTTATAATAGGGCTGCCTCACAAGCATACTTAAGAAGACCTGGATCTACAATAAAACCTCTAACAGTATATAGTGCATCTATAGATTCAAAGCAAATGTCAGCAGCTACTTCAATAAATGATTCTCCATGGCCAGATAACCTTGTTAAGCAGTATGGATTTAGTCCTAAAAATGATAGTCAGGCTTTCGGTCAGTATGGCGGTAATGTTACTTTAAGAACAGCTTTAATGCATTCTTTAAATGTGCCAGCCTCAAACATAGAAAATCAAATCGGTCTAAAAACCGGCGCTGAATATGCAGAAAAATTTGGTTTAAAATTAGATCCTTCTGATAAATCAAGTATATCTGCATTAGCACTTGGGCAGATGACTTATGGTACAAATCCTTTAACAATGGCTTCAGCCTATGGAGTATTTGGTAATAACGGAACTTATAGCTATCCAAAATTATACAGAAAAGTTGTAGACAGAAGTGGAAGAACTATTTTAGAAAATAAACATGAAACGAAAAAAGTTCTCTCTCCAGAGAGTGCATATATAACCTATGATTTATTAAAAGGTCCCGTAAGCTCTGGTGGCACAGGTCCTAGAGCTAATTTTGGTAATATGCCAGTAAGAGGAAAAACTGGTACTTCTGGTGAAAACAAAGACCTATGGTTTACTGGTCTTACTCCATATTATTCAGCCTCAGTATGGATTGGTAATGATGATCACGCTGTAGTTAATGGCATTAGTAGTAATACTGCTGCCGGGGTATGGTCGGCTATAATGCAACCTGCCCATGAAAATCTAGTGGCAAAAGATATTGAAATGCCTTCTGGCGTAGTAAGTGCAGCTGTTTGTTCGGAGTCAGGTAAACTCCCTACCTCTGCTTGTTATAGTGACCCTACAGGTAACAAAGTATACAACGAATTATTCTTAGAAGACTCTGTTCCGTCTGACTATTGTAACTTATCACATTCTCCTATATATAATAATTCAATTTGGGATAATCCTTTTAAGGATAAGAATACCAAGTCAGATGATAACACTACAGATACCAATGTTGAAGATGAAAATACTGATAAAAAAAATACTGATAATGATAAATCCAATTCTAATACTGAGAATAATAAAAATCAAGATAATCAAAAGACTACTCAAGATGAGGAAAGTGTTCCAGTTACTAGAAATAAGGGGTATACAGATAAGAATCTGCACCTAAAAAAGAATTAAAATTAAACATATTAATTTATCTTTATTTTATACATTTATGATACCCCAGTAGGAATACTGGGGTATTAATTTTGCTTACTCTTTAGTTTTTGGATTAAATAAAAGAGCCATTGTATATCCAAATACTATAGCTGCTGTTATCCCTCCAGCTGTCCCTTTGATTCCACCAGTAAATGCTCCTAGAATCCCTTTGCTATCTACTTCTTTTATAGTTGCTTTAGCAAGAGAATATCCAAATCCAGGTAACGGTATTGTAGCGCCAGCCATGCCAATCTTCACTACATAGTCATATATATTTAAAGCTCCTAATATTACTCCTAAGGTTACAAAGCTTACTAGTATTCTAGCTGGTGTAAGTTTTGTTTTGTCCATAAGTACTTGAGCTATTACACATATTATTCCTCCTACTAAAAATGCCATTAAATAATCCTTCATTGTCATTCTCCCATCTTTCCATATTCTACAGCTACAGCATGTGCAATACCTGGTATACTTTCTCCTTGTAGTGAAGATGTAGTACTTAAAAGTGCACCAGTAGAAACTAATAGTACTCTTTTAAACTTTCCACTCAACATATTTTTATATATATATCCAGAGTAAACTACCGCTGAGCAACCACATCCACTTCCTCCAGCATTTGTTCCCTGCCTGCCACTATCAAATATTTCTTCTCCGCAGTCTATATAGTTATCTGTTATATCATATCCATATTCCTTTATTAAAC
Source organism: Clostridium sp. CS1-1 (assembly GCF_056135525.1). Lineage (NCBI taxonomy): Bacteria > Bacillati > Bacillota > Clostridia > Eubacteriales > Clostridiaceae > Clostridium > Clostridium sp. CS1-1. The sequence goes on from NZ_CM148680.1 coordinate 4,317,365, forward strand.
TTTGAGTAATTTCCTTACCATACTTACCCAAATCTCCTGTAACTATCAAATCATAATATTTAGGACTCCTTTTTGTGTCATTAAAATGCTGGTATATAGTTGAAACTGCTGCCGGTGCCATTGCAGCTCCCATATTATTAGCATCATTTATTCCATAATCCTTAACCTTTCCTATGGTGACATGAGTTACATAAGGAAAATTTCCTTCCTTTCCTAAAACCATTGCTCCAGCTCCAGTTACGGTCCATTGCGCTGTTGGCGGTCTCTGATTTCCAAATTCTAATGGATATCTGAATTGTCTTTCTGCAGCTGCAAAATGTGATGATGTAGCAGCAACTACATAATTAGCAAAGTTACCATCCATAATCATAGCTGCCACACCTAAAGATTCCGTCATTGTAGAGCAAGCTCCATATAACCCTAAAAAAGGTATATTCATACCTCTAGCAGCAAAGCTTGAAGAAGTTAACTGATTTAGTAGGTCACCAGCCAATAAGAAATCTACTTGTTCTTCTTTAATTTTTGCTTTTTCTATTGAGCTCATAACCGCATTATACAACATATCACTTTCAGCTTTTTCATAACTATCCTTACCATTTAAATCATCTCCTAAAATTATATCAAAATAATTTTTGAGATTGCCATCACCTTCTTTAGGCCCCACTATACTTGTTGTAGCAATTATTTTTGGCTTACTTTCTAATCTAACGGTATGTTTACCAATTTTTTTATTCAAGTAAATCACCCCTTATTTTCAGTTGACAGTTGGTTGTTATTTGTAAAATTAAATGTGGCATTTTTCTACTTTTAGATTTTATATTTGAACATAAAAATCATCCTTAACTGTCCACTAAATTAAGTTATAGTTTAGTCATAATAAAGTAAATAATTCCTACTATCACAGAGGAACCTATACCATATACCAATACTGGACCTGCTATGGTAAACATCTTAGCTGCTACACCAAAAATGTATCCTTCTTTCTTAAATTCCATAGCTGGAGAAACTATAGAATTTGCGAATCCAGTTATAGGAACTACTGTCCCAGCTCCAGCATGGGTAGCTATTTTATCATAAACACCTATTCCAGTAAGCAATGCTCCTATAAATACCATAATTATAGATACATATGTACCTAAATCATCCTTAGGTATTCCTCTATTTAAAAGAAAATTGCTAAAGAATTGTCCTATATCACATATTAATCCACCAACTATAAAAGCACTAATACAGTTTTTTAGTAAATTAGGTTTAGGCTGAGTTTGTGCAGATATCTTTTTAAACTTTTCTTTTACTTTTTGTTCTTTAATTGACACACAAAACACATCCTTTATAATAAATATAGTTAAGTTTATTGTGTGCATTAATTTTATTTTTAAACAAAATAAAATAGGATACAATTTTAATGTATCCTATTCACCCAATCTTTCCCGCATGATTTTTAAAACTTTTTTTTCAATCCTAGAAACCTGAACCTGGCTTATTCCAAGCATTTTTGCTACTTGAATCTGAGTTTTGTCTTTAAAATATCTAAGCATGATTATTTGTCTAGACTTAACATCTAAGCTCTTTAAAGCCTCTTTTAATGCTAATCTGTCTATCATATCACTATCTTCTTCAGGATTTTCGCTTATTTTGTCTATTAAAAGAACTGGTGCACCATCATCCTGATGTATTGTATCATATAAGTAGTGAAGACTATTAGCAGATTCCATTGCAAATACAATATCTTCAGTGTTTACTCCTGAGTATTCAGACAACTCCTGAATTGTTGGATCTCTATTAAGCTTTTTAGTTAAAGCTTCTTTATCATAATGAATTTTCTTAGCAGTGTTTTTTACGCTTCTGCTTACCTTTATCATACCATCATCTCTGATGAACCTCTTTATTTCTCCAAGTATCATAGGAACAGCATATGTAGAAAATTTTACATTATATTTTTCGTCAAAATTATTTACAGCCTTAACTAATCCCATGCAACCTATTTGAAATATATCTTCATATTCATAACCTCTATTTAAAAACTTTTTACTTATTGCAGATACTAATGGTAAGTTAACCTCTATTAGCTTATTTAAGGCATCTTTATCTCCATTTCTAGCATATTTAATGAGTTCTAGGTTATCTTGATAATCATAACTCAGTTTTTTTACAGCTTCTTCACTCATATTATTCACCTAACATAAAGATTTGAAAACTTTTTTCATTATCAATCTTGTCCCTTTATTTTTCTCAGATTCTACATTTAAACTATCCATAAAGGTCTCCATAACAGTAAAGCCCATTCCTGATCGCTCTAAATCTGGCCTTGAAGTATAAAGTGGCTGCATAGCGAGTTCTAAATTTTCAATTCCAATTCCTTCATCTTCAATTATAATAGTAAGTTCCTTATCCTCAATGCAAGCTTGAATTTTTACTGTAGAATCTCTCTTATTTTCATATCCGTGTATAATAGCATTTGTTACCGCCTCAGAGACAGCAGTTTTAATATCTGTTAACTCCTCCACAGTAGGATCAAGTTGAGAAACAAAAGCTGCTACTGCAACTCTTGCAAAACTTTCATTTTCTGATTTGCTGAGAAACTCTATTTTCATCATATTATTGCTCATTTATAATCCCCCCACTAAATATTCTGAGCTGCTTCTTCAGTGCTGTTATAAAGCTTAATTATTTTAAACATACCTGATAACTCAAAAACTCTCTTTACAGAATCTCTCACATTAGTAATGCATATAGTTCCTTTTTTTAGACTTAACTTTTTATATCTTCCTATAACAACTCCAATACCTGAGCTGTCCATAAAGGTTATTCCAGAAAAATCTAATATTAACTTACTTATATTCTCCCTATCTAACCTATCATCAACCTTATTTCTAACCTCTTCTGCACTATGATGATCTAGTTCTCCAACCATATAGGCTATAAGTTTATCATCTCTGTTTTCAAATTCTACGTACATTCTCTCAACGCTCTACTAAAACTATCTAAAAATTTTCACCACATAGCTTTAGCGTTAAAGCTTCTCCTTTAACTTTAATTTATCATACTACAGCTCTTTGGTAAGGCTGAGGTATGTCTGTAGTTTAATATTAGAATATCAACCTACAGTATATGCAGAAGTAATCTGCATAGTCCGAGCCAGACACTCTTACCCCCCTTCTTTTAATTAATTTTTATGTATATTTTTGTAACTAATAGCATAAAATAGTGTACTTAATTATTATTCTATGTATGGTATTATTTTCCTTCCTTTAACAAAATATTTTTATCTTTTATTTTTACCACAATTTGTTCTTTTTATACATAAGATATAATTATTTTTCTATAATTCAACATATCGTTCTAAAATAGTCCCCAATTATTGGTTCATAAACAATACTTCTCCATAAGTCCTATATTTTATTGTCATTTAATAAAATCATTGTTATAATATTATTTGTTTCATTATAGAAATCTAAAATATAAAAAGTAAGTAAAATCAGTACTTGCATACCCTGCAGGTAAACAAATAAAAACTTACATTAGGAGGTATTCACTTATGGATATGTGGTTAAAAGAAGGTCAAATAGCAGACGCTGCTATGACTTACAGAATAAAAGAGACACTTGTAACAAAAAAAACCGAATTTCAGGATTTAGCTATACTTGATACATATGAATTTGGAAGAATGTTAGTTCTTGATGGGATAGTTCAAACTACCATTAAAGATGAATATGTTTATCATGAAATGATTGCACACATTCCTCTATTCACTCATCCAAATCCTAAAAAAGTACTTGTAGTTGGCGGTGGAGATGGTGGAGCTATAAGAGAAGTTCTTAAGCATCCTTCTGTAGAAAAAGCTGTTTTATGTGAAATAGATGCGGATGTTGTTAATGAATGTAAAAAATTCTTACCTGAAATAAGCTGTGCTTTAGGTGATACTAGATGTGAGGTTTTCATAGGTGACGGAATAAAATATGTTCATGAACATAAAAATGAATTTGATGTAATTATAGTTGATTCAACAGATCCATTTGGTGCTGCTGAAGGCTTATTTGGAGGAAGCTTCTATAAAGAAATATATGAATGTTTAACAGAAGATGGAATATTCATAGCTCAAACAGAAACTCCTTTCTATTTGCCTGAGGTAGTAAAGCGTGTATTCGATGATGCGAAAGCTGTTTTCCCTGTAACAAAACTATTTATGGCGGCTATACCTACATATCCTAGTGGTTTTTGGAGCTTTACTGTAGGTTCTAAGAAACATGATCCTAAGTCAATTGACTTATCAAACACTATTGATATAGACACTAAATACTATACTAAAGAATTACATTCAGCTTGCTTTGTACTTCCAAAGTTTGTTGAAGATATAATAAAGTAGTTAAGAGTTAAGAGTTTTTCTTAACTCTTAACTCTTTTATCATCAAAAATTTCACTTATTTATTAATTTATAACATTTTTCTATTAAACCTATGTTATTCAACATTTTTGAGTTTTTCGCCATAAAATTTATAAAATTGCTCATTAGTCATAGGTCTTCCGAAGAAATATCCTTGCATCTCATCACAATCGTTTTCCTTAAAGAAATTAACCTGCTCTTGATTTTCTACTCCTTCAGCAACTACCCCTAATTCGAGGCTTTTTCCCAGGGCTAAAACCGTTGATGCAATTACTGAGTTGCTTTTATGTCCATCAACCTTTTCTACGAAAGATTTATCAATCTTCAACTTATTTACAGCAAAATTATTTAGCTGACTTAACGAGGAATAACCAGTTCCGAAATCATCTATTGAGAACTTTACACCCATTTCTCTTAATTGACTTATTGTCTTTAAGGTATGTTCAATGCTTTGCATAGCAATACTTTCTGTAATCTCTAGTTCTAAATACTTAGGTTCTAATCCTGTTTCCTCTAATATTTTAGATACTATGCTTGTTAAATCTTGCAATTCAAATTGACGGGAGGAAAGATTAACAGCAACAGTTAAAGGTGGCAACCCTGCATTCTGTAATGACTTATTATGAGCACAAGCTGTACGTAGCACCCATTCCCCAATTGGGACAATCAATCCAGTTTCTTCAGCTACAGGAATAAATCTTAATGGAGAAACAAGGCCCCACTTAGGATGCTGCCAGCGTATTAAAGCTTCCATACCAACTATCTGTTCCGTTTTAGCATCTACCTTTGGCTGGTAATGAACTATAAATTCTTTATACTCAATAGCCCTACGCAGACTATTTTCTAGTGACAATCGTTCTAAAGCCTTAGCATTTAGAGCAGGCGTATAAAGTTGAAATTTATTTTTCCCCTCTTCTTTTGCTCGATACATAGCAACATCAGAATTTGTAAGTAAACTTTCATCATCATCACCATCATCAGGATATATAGCAATTCCAATACTAATAGTGATATAAAGCTCATGATTTTCAACCATAATCGGCTTCCTTATATTTTCGAGTATTCTATTAGCAATTTGACCTACGCTCTCCTCATGGACCAAACCTGGTAACAAAATTACAAACTCATCCCCACCTATCCGAGCAATAGTATTATTTTCGCTAGCGGAGTCTTTTAATCTTATAGCCACTTCCTTTAACAACTTATCTCCTATATCATGCCCTAGCGTATCATTAATAAGCTTGAATCTATCTAAATCAAGAAACATTATAGCAAACTTTTTACTATTCTGCTTGCAGTTAGCAATCTCAGTAGCAATACGATCTTTTAACAAAATACGATTTGGAAGTCCAGTTAAAGAATCATAAAAGGCTTGATATTTAATTGTTTCCTCATAACGTTTTCGTTCTGTAATATCACGCATTATTATGGTGAAATATAACTTTTCATCTACGTTAAACTTACTTATTGTAATCTCAATTGGCAATGTAGAATTATTCTTCCTTCTTCCTATCATTTCCTTATTGTTATGAACAAATTTAACTTCACTATTACTGAAATTAAAGTCACTATAGCTTAACCTCGGAAAAATCATAGTAATATTCTTACCAATTACTTCCTCAGGCATATAATCAAAAATTTGTTCTGCTGCTGGATTAATATACTTTATTATACCTTCCATATCCATTGTCAAGATACCTTCAACAGCATGGTCAATTATCGATCTAGCGAAAGCCTCGCTTTGATTAAGCGTTTTTTCTGTATTCCTTGCTTGGATTAGTCTACTTAACCTTTGTCGTAGAACCGCCCAATTAATAGGCTTACTAATATAATCAGTAGCTCCCGCTTCAAAGGCTAGATTTACCGAATTTTCATCCTCCAAAGAAGTAACCATAATTACAGGAGTTTCTTTACCATTATTTAAACTTTTCAATTTAGCGCAGGTGGTAACACCACTAAGTCCCGGCATTACGTAATCCATTAAGACAATATCTGGCTTTACCTTTTCAAACAAATTAATGGCTTCCATTCCATTCTCAGCTTCAACAATCTCATAACCTTCCTCTTCTAAAAAGTTTCGGAATGTGGTTCTCATAAATGCCGAATCATCTACAACAAGTATTAGAGGCTTTCTATTCTCAAATATTTTTTTAATCATAAGCTTTATATTCTCCCTTCTTCAAGTGCTACCAATACGAAACTTATACCGTCCTAACGATCTCTATTTCCTCTTTTGTAAGTTCAAAGAATTTATATAAATATTCCTCATCTTCTTCTCCGCAATAATTCTCTATATAAGGAATACATAACTCAATAATCTTATTTGGATAATATTCAAATAAATTCTCTCCTAATTTTTTACCGAATGTTTTGAAATAAAATTCATATAATTTACTGTTCAATATATATAATAAATAATCATATGTAAAGATTGTATTTTCCTTTAATACTAATGAATAAACATCTGCACTAAAGTAACTTCCTTTATCTAAAGCAAATCTATTACTGCTTGCTTTGTATGGAAATATTATCTTTTCTTTATCAAATATTTCTTTTTTTCTTCCCCATTGAAGTTCATACCATTTTCTTAGCCCTTTTCTACACTCTCTTCTACTAGATAACTTTTCTCTATATTCCGAAATATACTTAATAGAATTAGGATATTGTTCCTCATCCACTATCAAATTTGAATATATTAGAAACTTATTTTCTCCTTCTATTTTGTTTTTTTGAATAAAACTACTTTTTATCCATGGCTTTATAATGTCTATTTCTATATTTTCTTTTACTACTATTTCAGCATCTATTACGAAAGCTTTATCGCATCCTGTTATTATTCCTTGATAACTATCGCAAATATTACCTAAAATATCATAACTTTTTTTCTGAATTTTTTTTATTATATTCATTTCATTTTCGTTAACTAATATCCAACCTTTATCCTGTAATTGACATTCTGATACAAAAAAACTTTTATATCTCTCACTTTTATCTATAAAGAGAGACTGATAAAAATCATTTTTGCTTTTTCCTTTAATAGTTAGAGGCTTTATTATCTCTATTTTGTTTTTCTCTATTTTTTCATCAGATAAAAAAATAATTGCTGGATCTATTCCAACCTTTTTAAAAGGCCTTACTCCATAAAAATCTACTACTTTCTTTATTGTGCTCTTCTCCTTTAGCATTTTTCTCAATTCTTCGCCGCTTTGAGATTCTAAAAAGTATCTAGAGGTAATAAACGAAAGCTTACCTCTGCTATTACTGCAATCTAACGCTCTCTTGAAGAAGCAATATGATATATCTCCTTTATCCTTATAAATTCCTTTATACCTTTCTTTTAGCAATTTAGAATACTCCCTATCTACTACTTTATGGCCAACGTAAGGTGGGTTTCCTATAAAAATATCAAAGCTTTCTTGCATCCCATCAACCAAGAAGTCTTTGTTCATAAAGTTGTTTCTATTTACATATCCACTTTCACTAAATAGGTCTAATAATAATATTTTTAAAGCATTGTTATCTATATCAATTCCATATATATTGTTATCTATTATATGTTTCGTTATCTCTTCTTCTTTTAATGTCATATTATTTTCGTAGTTTATTTCTCTCAAATTTTTTCCGAATAGCTCCCTTAAATGCCTAAAACAAGGAATTATCAAATTTCCACATCCACAGGCTGGGTCCAAAACCTTTAAGTAAGGATTACTAATTACATCCTCAGGTTTTATTAGATTTTCTATCATAAACTCTGCAATTTCAATAGGAGTATATACTACTCCATTTTCTTTATTTAATTTACTAAATTTATAATATTCCTCTGAAAAACTATCATTATGTTCAATACCCAGCATATTCTTATAGTTATCTATAATTATAAGCTTGTTCATACTATTTAATGGTTGCAAGATTGTATTAAAAAGTTCATTTGTTTTTTCTACAAAATTTTTATACATATTTCCTCTCTCCATCATAAATTAGGCATATAAAGCAAAATAAGCTATGAGTTGATTAGTCATTTTGAAGATGCCTTAGGTATAAACTCTTAAATTAAGTACAATATAAAGTATATCATATAATAGGTAGGTGATAACTAAAATGCATAAAAAATTAATCAGTTTATGTCTAATTAGCGCAATAACATTATGTTCTTGCAGTTCTCGACCTTTAAATGTATCTAATAATACTACTGGTATACCAACTTCAGAGTTAAATAAAGCTGTTAATAATACTCCTAGCGATAGTAAAGATGCTCAAACAAAAAATAACTCTAATAATGACAATTCTGATTTAAATAAAGGATCAAACACTAAAATAGATTTAAAAAGTTTAGATACATCTAATCTGAATAAAACAGAAAAAAATTGGTTCTACCAACCTAAAAAGGATGGAACTCCTTCAGGTGAGCCACAGGATGTATTAAACCTCTTAAATAAATACTCAAGTTATTATCTCGGAGATACCTCTAAAAAAGTGATATATTTAACCTTTGATGAAGGCTATGAAAACGGCTATACTGCCCAGATATTAGATGTGTTAAAAGCCAATAACGTGAAGGCTGCCTTTTTCGTAGTAACACCTTATATTAAATCTAATCCAGATTTAATAAAAAGGATGGCAGATGAAGGGCATTTAGTATGTAATCATTCCGTAAATCACCCTTCTATGGCTGAAGCTGCAAAAGATCCAGTTAAATTTGAAAATGAGTTTTCAGGAGTGGAAAAGGCTTATGAAGAAGCCACTGGTAAGCAAATGCCTAAGTTTTTTAGACCACCTATGGGCAAATATAGCGAAACTTCTCTATTCTATACTCAAAAACTAGGATATAAAACAGTATTTTGGAGCTTTGCTTATGCTGATTGGGAGCCTAAAAAACAACCTTCTCACGATTATGCTAAAAAAATAATAAATGAAAGGACTCATAACGGTGCTATAGTTCTTCTACATGCTGTTTCTAAAACAAATGCAGAAATACTCGATTCAGTAATAAAAGATTGGAAGAGCAAAGGATATGAACTACAGAGCTTAGATAAGCTCCCATAGACTATTGATTGTCTATTTAAATTTAAGTTTATTTATGGAGTTTCAATTATAATAATTAGTAGTTCTTATAAATAATAACAACTATTAATTATTATAATTTTTTCTTGACACATGAAATTATTAGTAGTATATTAAATCTGTACCAAATAAGTATACTTTTGATTTGGAGAGATATAATGAGAATTACGCAAGAAGCTGATTATGGATTTAGAGTAATACTTTATTTATCTAGATTAGGTTATGGAGAAAAAATTGGAGCTAAGACTATCTCTGAAGAAGAAAATATTCCACTTAGATTTCTTCTTAAGCTTTTAAGGAAGCTTACTCAAGCAAATATTATAAGATCTTATAGAGGAGTCAACGGCGGCTATGCTCTTAATCAACTACCCGAAAATATAACTTTGAAAGATGTTATCGAAGCTATTGATGGACCTATTTATATAAATAGATGTCTTTATGATCCTGCACACTGTAATTTAAACAGAATGAATAAATGCAGTATACATGGCGCACTAGCTAAGGTTCAAAGTAAATTAGTTAGCGAACTTAAAAATATGAATTTTAAAGACATTTTAGATGGAAAAATTTAATTAAGATTTTTTGGGGAAGAAACTTCCCCTTATATTATAAATAAAACTATACTAAATTAGTATACATTTTAGGAGGATTATTACTATGTCAAGTTGTTCAAATTGTACATTATGTGAATCAGCAGATAAAGCTCTTATTAATTTTATATCAGAATTAGATGTAGAGACTTCTCATCACAGAGTAGAAAGTCAGAAAGTAAAATGTAAGTTCGGGTCAGAAGGTATATGCTGCAGAATTTGTGCTAATGGCCCATGCAAAATTACTCCAAAATCTCCTAGGGGAATATGTGGTGCTACAGCTGATACTATAGTTGCTAGAAACTTCTTAAGATCTGTCTCAGCAGGTTCAGGCTGCTATATCCATGTTGTTGAAAATACAGCTCTGAATTTAAAGGCATTTGGAGAAAACAAGGAAGAAATAAAGGGTGTACAAACATTAAATAGACTTGCCGAAATATTTAATATTAAAGAAGACGATATCCATAAAAAAGCTGTAATACTTGCTGATAAGGTTATAGCTGATTTATATAAACCTAGATATGAAAAAATGGAATTAGTACAGCAATTTGGTTATAAACCTAGATTAGATAAATGGGCAGAATTAAATATTCTTCCTGGTGGTGCAAAGTCAGAAGTTTTTGATGGAGTTGTAAAAACTTCCACAAACTTAAATAGTGATCCTGTGGATATGTTATTAAGTTGTCTAAGACTTGGAATATCTACTGGAATATACGGATTAACACTTACTAATTTATTAAATGACATAATGCTTGGAGAGCCAAAGATAAGACCTGCTAAAGTTGGCTTTAAGGTTGTAGATAAAGATTATATAAATATAATGATCACAGGACACCAACACTCAATAATAGCTCATCTACAAGATAGATTAATAGATGAAGATATAGTTCAAAAGGCTAAGGCTATTGGTGCTAAAGGCTTTAAGTTGGTAGGCTGTACTTGTGTTGGACAAGACTTACAGCTTAGAGGGGAACATTATGATAAAGTTTTCTCTGGTCATGCTGGAAATAACTTTACAAGCGAAGCACTTATTGCAACAGGTGCTATAGATGTAATCCTTTCAGAGTTTAACTGTACCCTACCAGGAATAGAGCCTATTTCAGATAAATATATGGTAAAACAAATATGTTTAGATAGCATAGCTAAAAAAGCAACAGCTGAACATGTGGCTTACTCCTTTGAAGAAAGAGAGAACATAACAGATCATATTATTCAAGAATCCTTAAAAACTTATAATGAGAGAAGATCTCATGTTAGAATTAACATTCCAGAGAATCATGGAAATGACACTACAATAACTGGAGTTAGCGAAACTTCTTTAAGAGAATTCTTAGGTGGCACATGGAAACCTCTTATAGACTTAATTGCTGCGGGCAAAATTAAAGGGGTTGCTGGTGTTGTTGGATGTTCTAACCTTATGGCAAAAGGACATGACGTGTTTACTGTAGAACTAACTAAGGAACTAATAAAGAGAGATATCATAGTATTATCAGCTGGTTGCTCAAGTGGTGGACTTGAAAATGTAGGACTTATGTCACCAGAGGCCGCTGACCTTGCTGGAGATAACTTAAAAGAAGTTTGCAAGAGTCTTGGTATACCTCCTGTATTAAACTTTGGTCCATGTCTTGCTATAGGAAGACTTGAAATTGTTGCAACAGAGCTTGCTGAATTCTTAGGAATAGACATTCCTCAATTACCATTAGTACTATCTGCTCCACAATGGCTTGAAGAACAAGCATTGGCAGATGGCGCCTTTGGACTAGCATTAGGTTTACCTCTTCACTTAGCTATTCCACCATTTATTACAGGTAGTGAGCTTGTAACTAAGGTTTTAACTGAAGACCTTAAGAATTTAACTGGTGGACAACTTATATTAGAAGATGATATTATGAAGACTGCAGATAGGCTTGAAGCTATAGTTTTAGAAAAGAGACAGGGATTAGGATTAAAATAATAGAATTATGAATTAGCACTTCTATAAATAGAAGTGCTAATTTAAATTTCTATATAGCTTATTGCATAATTACTGATTGATAAATTATGTTAGACCCATTACTTCAATTTTCACTTATCCAACTCTATATATGGCTCATTGTGCATTAAGCTTCATATTTTGTAAAGGTATGAGACTGTAAACTCATTTAGCTATTTAGCGTAATTAAATTTATTATACTTAATTACTTTTAATAGAAATTTAGGTATAGAAGATAGTCTTCTAATTCTCCAAGGTTCCTTAGAAACTCTATACAACCATTCAAGTCCTAATCTAATCATCCAATTTGGGGCTCTATTAATCTTGCCTGAAAACACATCAAAGCTTCCCCCTACTCCCATAAATACTTTACAAGGTAATATATCAATATTATTAATAATAAATAAATCTTGCCTTGGTGAACCCATAGCTACGAATAAAGCATAAGGCTTTTTACTCTGAATATCTTCGATTATATTCTCACAACTCTCTAGATTAAAATATCCATCGTGACTTCCAGATATATTTAATTTAGGATACTTGTCTTTAAGTTTCTCTATACAAGCATCTAATATATCCTGTTTAGCACCAACAAGATATATACCTCTATTTTCTCTTTCACACTTTTTTATTATTTCTTCCATAACCTCTATACCTGCTATCTTTTCCTTTACAGGCTTTTTTACTATTTTAGATGCAAGTACTGTACCTATTCCATCTGGGATAATTATAGCCCTATCCCCAGTGAAATTTGAGAATAACAGTTCATTATTTAATCCATTATATAAAACTTCAGGGTTTCCTGATATTATATTTATCTTTTCAAATTTCTCTATGTAATTTACAAGCTCTTCTTTATTTCCATTAAAGACATTATACTTTAGTATTTTAGTAAACATCTTCTTCCTCCAATTTTATTAAAAAAATTGAGAATCAAGAATTACAAATTCCCAATTCTCACTTCTCTATTTTTAAAAAGCTCCCTCTTCCTTAACGACTGAAAATACTGTTCTAAATAATATTTTTATATCAAACCATACGGAAAACTCTTTAATATAAGTTAAATCATAGAATACAGTCTTTCCTAATTCTATTTCCCCTCTTCCACTTATTTGAGCTAGGCCAGTTATTCCTGGAGGGACTAAAAGTCTTTGTCTATAAGCTTCAGGATAGTATTTAACTACATCTGGTATTTCCGGTCTTGGTCCAACTAAACTCATGTTTCCAATAAGTACGTTAAATAACTGTGGAATTTCATCTAAGCTAGTCTTTCTTAAGAAGGCTCCTGATTTAGTTATTCTGTTGTCACTCTTGCTTTGAAATACAAAATTACTTAAATCGCTAGGGTCTATCTCTAACTCTCTTTTCTTTTCAGCATCTACAATCATGGTTCTAAATTTATAAATAGTAAAGTCTTTTCCATCTTTTCCAACTCTAATTTGCTTAAAAACCGCAGGTCCTTTTGAGTCCATTTTAATCCACGTAGCAAGTACTATAAAAACCGGGGATAATATAATTATTCCTATAAGTGATAGTACTATGTCCATTAATCTTTTAATAAAGAATTGAATTGATTTCCATCTTATATCCCTTTCAATATCAATCTTTATATTTTCTGCATTCATGAGTTAAAGCCTCCTATATTTAATAAAATAATCTACAATTATACAATATACCAAATGTCAGATGAGTTTACAATACATTTATAAAAAATACCTCTCTTCATTGCAGAAGCCCCTTGTTAAGTAGCTGTATTCTAGTGTTATACAATTTAATTGCAATTCTTTCCTTTAAAAGCTAGAATACTTAACTTATCAAAAAAAGGATAACTGTTCTAATTCATCTTCTCTAAAAGATGAAACCGATACTCCTATTAGTCTTATTTCTTCTTCTAGTTCTAATTCATCTAAGATGCTACAGGCTTCTTTGTATATGTCTTCTTCATTAAATATATAATATGCCAAGGTTTTACTCTTAGTATGAGAAACAAAAGATATAGTTTTTATTTTTATTGTTAGGCTTTTTGCTTTTACATTTTTATTTTGCATTGTACTAGCAATAGACTTTGAAAAAGCTTCTATATATAATTTAAGTTGATTTTTGTCATTTGTATCCTCACTTAAAGTAGTTTCCCTTCCAATTGATTTTCTCTCTCTTAATACCTTAACTTCCCTCTTGTCTATTCCTCTAATCCTATCATATATCTCAACTCCAAATTTACCAAAAAAATCCACCAATAGATCTTGGGGTAAATTATATAATTGCTCTATTGTAAATATACCAATATTATTGAGCCTCTTTACTGATTTTTGTCCTAAACCGTAAACTTTATCTATTGACAGTGGAAACAAAAGTTTTTGTATTTCATTCTTTTCTATTATTTTTAGACCATTAGGTTTATTCCAATCAGAAGCTAATTTAGCAAGAAACTTGTTATAGGATAGTCCTACGGAAATGGTAAGTCCTGTTTCTTTTACTACTCTGTTTTTAATAAGCCCTGCTATATCTAACGGATTCTTATTTACGCCTGTTAGATCTAAGTAAGCTTCATCTATACTCAAAGGTTCTACATAAGGTGTTATTTCATAAAAGATATTAAATATTTTATTTGATATCTCTTTATATCTTCCATATCTAACAGGAAGAATAATAGCATTAGGGCACTTTTCTTTAGCCATATATATAGGCATAGCACTCCTCACACCGTAAGTTCTCGCTTCATAGGAACAGGTTGCAACCACCCCTCTATTAGAGTTGCCTCCAATTATAACTGGCTTTCCTCTTAAATCTTTATTATCTGCTATTTCAACTGATGCAAAAAATGCATCCATATCAACATGCATTATAACCTTATCCACTTAATATCCTCCATATGTTTCTTGGGTACTATCTGCTTTACTTAAAGAATATCAAAAATGATATACTTGAGTCAATTTAAATACTATGTTTTGGGATTTATAAAATAATAAAATAAGGACTAAAAAGTATATTACTTATTTAGTCCCCAAAAAAAACAGCTCTTTAAAGTATTTTCATATCTTAAGATAATGTTAATATAATTTTTAAAAGAATCATAAATACAAGCCTATCTTACGTATATAACTTTCCTCATATATCAACAAAAACTGTATATATAGATTGAGTTATACTTCTAAAATTCTATACTTTTTTAAAGCAAAAATGTATTATAAAGTTATTTTACCAGATTGATTAATTCCCAAAATCACATTTGCTTCTTTAAAGTGAATCTCATAAACCTCTAACATACTTCCAGCCTGTTCTATTGTCATTTCATAACTTGGAAATTTTTTAATAAATACATCTTTTAAATCATATATTGTTAAATCACTTTTTTCAATTGTTGCATTATTGACCCTAACATGTTCACTGCTTACAACAGTTATTGTTGTAAATGCTACCTTATTATTCTGCGAAAACTCCAATGTTTTAGGATTACCTTTAAAAGACGCAAAATATGCTATACCTTTTTTTTCGGGATTATAATAAAAATTTACCATTCTAACATTTGGTACATCCTTCACAGATGTAGCTAACGCAATGTTATTAGTGTCTTTCATTATTCTATTAAACTCTTGTAAAAAATCCATTTTTATTCTCCTTTTATTGATTATTTTAAATCATATTTATTGGTCTTTCTTAATACAATTCTATTCTAGCACATAACCTTGACAACTGTATGTCATGGTTATATTATAAAATAATCAAAATAATAATTAAGGAATGATAAAAATGAAAATAGATAGATTAATTTCTATTATTATGGTATTGCTTGAACATAAAAAGATAAGTGCATCAAAGCTTGCTGAGATGTTTGAAGTAACTCCACGGACTATATATAGAGATATAGAAACTATAAACTTAGCTGGCATTCCTATTGTTACTTATCCTGGAGTTAATGGCGGCATTGGAATTATGAAAGAATATAAAATAGACAAGAAACTTTTTACTACCTCAGACATTACAACACTCCTAATTGGTCTTGGGAGTATCTCTTCAACATTATCAAGCGAAAAAATCGTTACTACGCTTGCAAAAGTAAAAGGCTTAATTCCATCGGAACAAATCAAAGATATTGAATTAAGATCAAGCCAAATTGCTATAGACCTAACCTCTTGGGCTGGTAATAAACACTTACAGCCCAACCTTGAAAAAATTAAAAACGCACTGAATGAGAGAAAATTTTTATCTTTTAAATATTCTGATCGTGTTAATAAAAAAAGCACTCGAAAAGTTGAACCTTATCGATTAGTGCTAAAAGAAACTAATTGGTATTTACAAGGTTACTGTACTTCTAGACAAGATTTCCGTGTTTTTAAACTTTCGCGTATTTCAGCCCTTGAAATCTTAGACGACACATTTACCCCTCGGGAACTTAACGCACAATCATTGGGCGCCTCAGATTGGATAGAAAAAAGAATTATTACACTTAAACTATTGGTTCACGAATCTCTCAGAGAACGAATGATTGAACATTGTGGAGAAGAAAACATCGAAGTTTACGAAAATAATCAATATATTGTTCACTTTCCATTTGTAGAAGACGACTTTGGATATAGTATTTTACTTAGTTTTGGTGATAAATGTGAATGCTTGGAACCTACAAATGTGAGAGATGAACTTGTCCGCCGAATTAAAAGCTTATCAGATATATATAATTAATATTATAGCCATTTCTTATTTGTAAATAAGAAATGGCTATAATAGTCTATAGGAAGTTTTTAGCTTCATTTATTAATATCGGACCTATAAAAGATACTGCAAAAGCCTTGATTCCAAAACTAATATTATTTAGTACTAGAGAATTATTTACATAGTACTGAGTAAAGTAATACAATATAATCGCATGAGATAGATATATAGAGTATGAATTTTTAGCAATATAGCTTATTGATTTAATAAGTACATTTTCTTTCCATTGTATACAAAATATAAAGAGTACTATAAATACACTATATATGAGCACTGTAGGCCTTAAAAAGGTTGTAGCATAATCAATATCCTTACCTAGTCTAATACTAGTGAAAGCTTCCTGTATTAATGCATAAATTGAAAAGAAGAAAATAATACAAATTATTCCTCTATATTTTCTCACCTTTTCTAAAAACTTATCTAAATTTTCACCTATAAATGCACCAGCAGAAAAATAAAAGATCCAGTCTAACAGGTTTTTTCTTTCTAGAAACCATTTCATATCCTCAGACATTACATAATAATGACTATATATTAAAATTCCTAATGTAATTAAAAAGCTTGTTAATAGCCACCACTTCTTTCCTATAAATCTATATACAAAAGGATATATAAGATAAAATTCTACAATCAAAGGAACATAGTAAAAATGATAAAAAACCCTTCCATAAACCATATCATATATTACATTATAAGGCTGAAAATATCTTGTAGTTAAGTATATGTATATTAAACACCAAAGAATATATTGTGGAATTATTCTACTAAATCTGCGACCAATAAATGCAAAATATCCTAATTCTTTTCTATTACTTAAGGTCAATCCCATTCCAGATATTAATATGAATGCTGGTACAGAAAATCTAGAAAGCTGATTAGCTATAATAGCTATTTTGTATACATATGAGTTAATATCACTTCTATATAGTAATGTTGCTGAAACATGAATAAATACTACTGCAATAATAGCTATTGCCCTAATTATATCCATTCCTAAAACACGATTCCTACTAATTTTCCATCCTCCTCTCCACCCTATTAGTTGTTTATTTACGAACAAATCTACTTTTAAAATGTTCTATCAAATATTTATATTCTTCAATTTCCGCAAAATATAAACATATAGAATAAGTAGCTATTCCTACTATAAAACAAACTAAAATTGATATCAAACTCCCAGTAAGTCCTAATCCAATTGTTAGGGAGACTATTTTATTTATAAAATATATAGCAACTCCCATTATACCTGAACAAAGAGATATCTTAAAAAAACTATTTGTAGTCTTCTTCAATTCAATTACATTAGATCTTTTATTTAAATAAGAAGCCATGAAAAATGTAGTTATTATAGCTGATACACTAGTAGCTAAGGTCAGTCCAGATACTTTCATATATCTTACTAAAAGAAAGTTTATAACTATATTTATTAGTATTCCTATAAAGCTATTTATCATTGGGGTTTTTGTATCCTTAATTGAATAAAATGCCTTATTTAAAATATCTCTTACCCCATATGCAACCATTGCAGGGGAATAGAAAAGTAATGCATTAGCAGTTAAGTTAGCCGCTTCGTTATCGAAAGCCCCTCTTTTAAAAATTATATTTATGAGAGGAATTCTGAGAACTGCTATTGCAACAGCTGCAGGAATCATTATAAGCATTATTGTATTTATAGCGCTGCTTAATGCTTTTTTATATTGATCCTTATCATTCTTCGCTGCCAGTTCTGATAGAGTTGGATAAACAATCATAGCTATGCCAATTGCAAAAACCTCATATGCGAGAGTGTTTATTTTATTAGCATAATCTAAAATTGCAGCTGCTCCAGGAAATATATTTGTTGCAAAAGACCTATTTACAAAAACATTTAATTGTATTACAGAAGTACTTATAACTACAGGAATCATTAACTTAAATATGTTAAGCATTTTTTCATCCTTAAAGTCCATAATAGATTCATACTTGTACCCAAGTTTCCTATACTTAGGAACGTTAACTAAAAGTTGAACAAAGAATCCTATAACCGTTGCAACTGCAAAACCTTTTATTCCATACTTTGTAGTTAAAAATACTAAATATATTATATATACTACATTAGAAGCTGCAGCCATAGCTGCTGGTTCGAAAAATTGCTTATGTGATTGAAGCACGCCTGTTATAACGCTCTGTATACTTACAAATATTAAAGATAATAGCATTATTCTGGTTACTTGTACAGATAATGAAAATACATTAGGATTATTTACAAAACCATGTGCAAATATATATATTATGTACTTGCTAAATATTATAAGTAAGATTGTCAAAAGTAATGTAAATAAGGAAGTTATATTTATAACATTATTTACAAATTTATCTCTGACTCTTTTTGTACTTTTTTGAAGATGCTCTGCATGTAGCGGTATAAATGTTGTTGTTAACCCATAACTTATCGTAATTAAAAGATATACCATTCCCAAAGCAAAAGTATATATATCTGTGATATAGCTTGCGCCAAATTTTGCCGCTATTAAAGCATCTCTTAAAAGTGCTAATATTTTACCTAATATTATAAATACCATTACTACAATTGAACTTTTTAATACTTTTTTATCAGACATTATTTTCACTCCACTTATTTATCTACCAATATTTCTTTATAAGCCTCATAATATTTACTGCAAAAACTCTCCATGGAATACCTTTCCTTAACAATCTTGTACAAGGTTTCTCCCATGTAATTTAGATTCTCTCTTTCATTATAAGCTTCTAGCATTTTTACATATATACTATCTGCAGTAGTAGAGTTAACTAAAAATGCTATTTCATCACCAATTGTTTCTTCTACATCCCCTACTTTTGTGCATATAAAGGCCTTTTTTAATGCTGCACTTTCAAGCAATACTAAAGGTGGTGAGCCACCTTCACTAAAGGAAGTTAAGATACTTATATCTGCTGCATTTACTATGTTCAGAGGGTTATCCATAAAACCAGTCAGTATTATATCTTTCTCTAAACCTAAAGCATGTATTTTTTCTTTAATGCTTTCTTCTAGTTCTCCATCTCCCACTAAAATAAGTTTACTATTCTTCTTTTCACTATTTAGTTTTTTAAAGGCTTCTATAAGCTCTAAATGGTTTTTAATTGGATGCATCCTAGCTACATTTACATATACAAAATCTTTATTCTCTATACTATATAATTCTCGAATATCTTCTCTAGTTTTAATTACTTTCACTGAATTATAATCTATACCATTATTTACTACATACTTAGTTCCTTTAAAGTTGTCTTCTACAAGTAACTTCCTTATATAGTTTGATACACATATGTAATATTTAAAACTTTTTAGTCCTATTATACTTAATGGTGTGAAAAGTATCTGCTTAATCCTATTATTTAAAAAGTCTTTTTTGTAATCGCTATGTATAGTAGCTACAGATGGTACTCTAAGTTTACCTTTTAAGAAAATATGCATAAAAAAAGCTTTTGCGCCATGGAAATCTACTATATCTATACTGTTCTCTTCAACATACTTTAATAAGTTTCCATCATATGCAGCCTTACTACCAAATTGAACTGTTTCTATACCAGATGCCTTTGCCTTCTCATATAGAGGCCCTCCCCCTATTGCCCCTATAACGCTGTGGAACTTATCCTTAGAGTGAATAGTTAAGTTTAAAACATGATTTCCTCCACCGCCATTATCATTTCCAGATATTATTTGCAGAACTTTAATAAAAATCAGCTCCTCTACGACTCATCTTAAACATACTTGCTTGTGATATAGCAAGTAAAATCCAAAAATATGCAGTTGTTTTTGGAACAAAAAATAGATTATCGAATAAATTCATAACATAAAACGCAACCATAGAAGCTAAAAAACCAGTATAGAAGAATTTTAAAAACTTATCTTCAGTAGTTGAAACAAATTTCTTCACTTTTATTAGGGAAGATATAAGTATCGCTATAAATGATATTCCACCTATTATTCCCAATTCGCTCTCCACCTTCAAATAAGAATTGTGGGTTGCTTTTACAGGTTTATAAAACTTAAATTGAGGATATATTTCTATATACTTATCATATAAACTTGCATAGTTACCATTTCCAATACCAAATAAAGGATGATCCTTTATCATTCTCTTTGCAATCTCCCATAAATACACTCTTGATTGATTTTGTGTTGGATCATTTATAGCTAATACCCTCTCTTTAATCTCTGGTACAAATAGTGAGATAACGCCTAATATGGCTAAAAGAATAAATAATCTAAAGTTATATAGCAAGGCTAATACAATTAGACCAACACCAATACCAATTATTGCATTACGTGAGCCAGTTAAAATCATATTTAGTAAAATTAATAAACTTAATGCTGAATAAAAAAGCTTTTTTACCAATTTCTTTTCATATATAGCTAACATAATTATTGGAAATATGGCTAGTATTAAAAATGCGCCTAGATTATTGGGATTTTCCATAGTAGATGCTATTTTAAACCTGGTGTACCCATAGTTTTTAAAGCTATTATCCAAACCAAATCCAGTAAAATATTGATAAATACCAAATAGAGATAGTAATAATGTTGTGAATATATAAGAGTTAATCATTCCTTTTATATTTATTTTACTATTTTTATCATATTTAATTATAAAATAAATTACAATATACACAACGAATCTTATACTTTCACTTAACGCTAACTTCTTCTCCACAGCATAGCTTACTGACACAAACATCATCAACGCTAGTACTGTCATAAATATGCTTAAATAGTCTGTGAAGAAGTCCTTTATTCCATCTATAAACTTATCTCTACTTTCACAGGAGAGAACTAATTTAGATAAGTAAACTAGTATTGCTAATCCTAAAAGCATATCTGCTAGTGGAAGATTCTTACCCATGAAATTAACCTTGCTACGTAATAAAGGTAGCAATACTATATATAAACAAATTAACAATTGTAGAATTTTATCTAAAACCACAATACCACTCCTTTACCAATCTAGAGACACATCACACTTATAACTCATACTCATTATGAAAATAGAGAACCTAAATCTCTAATTTCTTTCCCAGAATGTATTGTTGTTTTAGAGTGAATAGTCATTGGATAAAAATAAACACAAAAACAAAACTAAAATATTTTATTTAAAGTTCTGCTTTTGTGATGTTATATTATATATTCTCGTTTATAAGCTGAAGTATTTTTTCTGCTGCATGACCATCACCAAATATGTTTTCCTGTTCTCTTTCTGGAGTAAAGTTTATTATATAATCTAGGATTTTTCCCTTATCAGTACCAACAACCATATTCCATCCATTATGAACAGTTTCAACCCATTCTGTTTCATCTCTCATAGTTATACAAGGCTTCTTCATAAAGAAAGCTTCTTTTTGAACTCCGCCACTATCAGTAACTATTTTTTCTGAGTTCATTTCAAGGTTTATCATTTCTAAATAACCTACTGGATCTATAATTTTTACATTTTCATTAAAAGCTAACCCATAATCACTCATATATTTCTTTGTTCTAGGGTGTAATGGTAATATGACGTCTTTTCCACATTCATTTAAAGCCTCAATAATATTCTTAAGTCTACTTATATCATTAGTATTTTCGGCTCTATGTATAGTGGTCAAAATAAACTTACCAGGTTCTACCCCTAGTTCTTTTATAATATAATCTTTTTCTTCTGCTAACTTCTTAAAGTTAAGTATAGCATCGAACATTACATCTCCTACATTATGTACCCCAGCCCTAACTCCTTCATTACTTAGGTTGTTTAAGGCTGAAACTGTAGGAACAAGTAATAACTTTGATAAGTGATCTGTTAAGATTCTATTTTGTTCTTCTGGCATGTTCTTATTAAAACTTCTAAGTCCTGCTTCTACATGAGCAACTGGAATTAAAAGCTTACTTGCACATAAAGCTCCTGCCAGTGTTGAATTAGTATCACCATAGACTAACACTAAATCTGGTTTCTCTTTTAAATATATTTCTTCTAGCTTAATAAGCATTGTACCAGTTTGATGACCGTGATTACCTGATCCAACTTCTAGATTATAGTCTGGCTTTGGTATTTTAAGTTCATCAAAAAACACCTTAGACATATTCTCATCATAATGTTGTCCTGTGTGAACAAGTATTTCTTGATGTTCTTTTCTTATAATATTTGAAACTGCAGCAGCCTTTATAAACTGTGGTCTTGCACCAATAACAGTTAAGATCTTCACCGGATTTCCAACTCCATTTCTACGTTAACTCTTTAGATTCATATATGATTTTATAAATCTATCTACTAAATAATAAGCTTTGCCATCTATACCTTGTTTATTGATTTTTAAGAAGCTGATCATCTGGAACCTTTCTCAATTCTTTAGCTGGATTTCCAGCAACTATAACTTCTTTTTCAACATCCTTTGTTACTACGCTTCCAGCTGCAACAAATCCATCTTCATGTATGATCTTTCCTGGAAGTATTGTTGCTTGCGCTCCTATTCTTCCACCTTTTTTTATAGTTACACCCTTAAAATGGTTATATCTTTCTTTAGAACGTGCTGCAAAATTATCATTGGAAGTTACAACTCCTGGAGCTATAAACACGTTATCTTCCACTTCTGAATAAGCCGTTAAATAAACATTAGTTTCAACCTTACAATTTGAACCAACCTTGCAGAAGTTTTCAATCGCAGCTCCTCTTCCTACTATAGTTTTGCTTCCAACAGTAACATTCTCTCTAATTGTAGCTAAATCGGCTACAAGAGTTTTTTCTCCTATTTCACATCCGCAGTATATTATAACTCCCGCTCCTATCAGACATCCTTCTGAAATAACAGCAGGCGGAAACTCCTTCTCATCCTTAAATATACTATTAACAGATCTCATAGGCTGTTTTCCAATAACAGTATTATCATCTATTCTGACATTATTACCGATTTTACTGCCTTTGCGTATAACAACGTTGTGACCTATTAAACAATTCTCTCCAATTGTTACGTCATCTTCTATTACTACAAACTTACCCATAGTAACATTGTTACCTACGCTAGCCTTTTCCGATACAAAACAGTCAACCATATTTATTTCTCCCATCTATGCAATTTAAATCTTTTTAATTCTAAGCTTGTTTCTTTACCCCTACCATATCCATAGTTGAAAAATTCTCTAATGGAAACTTTACTGGCATTCCTGTAAGTCTTGACTTATAAGCTGCAAGAATTATAGCCATACCTTTTTTACCTTGTTCTCCATTTATAAGTGGTTCTCTATTTTCATTTATAGCATCAATTACATCCTTATATAAAGGTGTATGACCAAATCCATAAACTGAATCTGGATCTCCCTCTTGTGCTCTTAATATCTCATCCTCATTATCTTTATTATCTGCAAATCTCCAGGTTTCTATTTTGTTAACTGCAAGTCCTCCAATAGCCACTGTTCCTGTTTCACCAAATATACTTAGTGTTTCTTCTAAGTTCTTTGGATATACACAGGCACTACCCTCTATTATACCAATAGCTCCATTTTTAAATCTTATAACTATTGCTCCAAAATCCTCTGCTTCTATATCTCTTAAAAAAGTATCACATTGAGCATAAACTGTATCTACTTCTCCGCCCATCATCCATTGAAGTAAATCTATATTGTGTATACATTGATTCATTAAAGTACCACCGTCTTGCTGCCATGTACCCCTCCATGGTGCTTGAGTGTAGTATCCCATATTCCTATTCCATAGGATTCTTGCTGTTCCATTTACAAGTCTTCCAAATCTATTTTCTTCAATAGCAGCTCTAAGCTGTTGAATCGGTTTATTGAATCTATTTTGATGACTTACACATAATTTAACATTATTTTCTTTAGCACATTTAATCATTCTATCAGCATCTTCTATTGATAAAGCCATTGGCTTTTCAACTATTGCATGCTTCTTCTTTTCCATACAATAAATAGCAATCTCAGGATGATATCCACTTTCAGTAGCAATAGCTACAACATCAATATCTTCCTTTTCTAGCATGTCCTTGTAATCAGTGTATACCCCCACTGCAGCCTCTTCACCTAGTTTAGTTATATATTCTTGTTTCTTAGCTTCAGCATTCTCAACAACTACATCACAAGTAGCAACTAAAACCGATTCTTCTTTGTTAGCAATTATAGCTTCTACATGCTTGTAGGAAATTCTTCCACAACCAATTATAGCAACTCTTAATTTACTCATAATAACACTCCTTTATCTTATTAGACAAACTTATAAACCTAACTTACATATGTCTAAAAACTTTTTCTATAGGTACTCAAACTAGAAAGTAGGCTTATTCGGAGAGACATGATGCCAATTTGAGGGTAGATTTAAATATTTTTTAGTAGTCTTAGCGAAGGACTTATTAAAGACTTAGAATCTTAGATTGTCTGAGCGTCAGCGAGTTTTCTAAGATTCTTAGTCTTTAATAAATCCTGAGCTTTAGACTACTAAAAAACATTTAACGTACCGAAAATTAGTATTATGTCTAGGAGGATAAGCCTAATTTCGGTGTTGCTTATCTATATCTTGCCTAATTATAGCTTGTGAATCTTTTCTCTGTTATTTTTAACATCTTTCGTTGCATTTCTTGTATCATATACTATTTTTGCTCTAGATACTATTTCCTCGTACTCATAACAGCTGTGGTCCGTAGTAATTATAACTATATCAGTCTCATCAATTACTTCTTTCCAATCTACTGTGTAATATTTCTTACCATTGTGTTTGAATTCAGGAATAAACGGATCGTTTATTATAAGTTCCGCACCATTCTTTTCTAAATGTTCCATTACTTTTAAGGTTGGAGATTCTCTAGGGTCATCAATATCTTTCTTGTATGCAACTCCTAAAAGAAGCACTTTAGCACCATTCATTGCTTTTTTATGTTCATTTAAAAGCTTCATCGCATTATCTACTACAAATTCCGGCATAACATCATTTATTTCCCCGGAAATCTCTATAAGTCTTGTATGATAGTCATACTCTCTTGCCTTCCAAGCTAGATAGAATGGATCTAGTGGTATGCAGTGTCCACCAAGTCCTGGACCTGGGTAAAATGCCATAAATCCATAAGGTTTAGTTTTAGCTGCATCTATAACCTCCCAAACGTCTATACCCATTCTCTTACAAAGTATAGCCATTTCATTTGCTAAGCCTATATTTATGTTTCTAAAAGTATTTTCAAGTATCTTTTCCATCTCCGCTACTGCTGGAGATGATACTGTATATATTTCTCCTTCAAGAACATTTCTATAAAGTGTAGCTGCTACTTCAGTACACTCTGCTGTACATCCTCCAACTACCTTTGGAGTGTTTTTAGTCTTAAATTCTTTATTACCTGGATCAACTCTCTCTGGTGAAAATGCTAGGAAAAAGTCTTCTCCACATTTTAATCCTGTCTCTTCAAGAATTGGTTTTAAAACCTCCTCTGTAGTTCCAGGATAAGTAGTACTTTCAAGGACTACAAGCATTCCTCTATGTAAATACTTTGCCACACTTTTTGTAGAATTTACCACATAAGATATATCTGGTTGCTTATATAAGTCAAGTGGTGTAGGAACGCATATACATACTGTATCTACATCTTTAACGAAACTAAAATCTGTAGTTGCTCTTAACTTTCCTTCTTTAACAAGTTCTTCTAAATCTTCATTAACTACATCACCGATATAATTATGTCCTTCATTTACCATTTGAACTTTTTGGTCTTGAACATCAAATCCAATAACCTCATAACCTGCTTTAGCTTTCTCAACAGCAAGTGGAAGACCTACATATCCAAGTCCTACTACACCAAGCTTAGATGTTTTATTTTCTAGTTTCTTTATTAATTCATCTTTTAATTGTGACATTTTTTTCCCTCCTGAATTTCTTGTAGCGCATTCGAGATGTCTGATTATCTGTATGCTTTACATTATAATACAACCTGTTTTTTTTGTCATGTTTTTACTAAAATAGACTAAAATATTTTATTTCTCTTTTTGTTTTTCCTTTTTAATAAACTCTATTATTTTATTTTCTATTATTTCTCCACATTCTTTTGGAGTCATCTTACCAGCAGTAAGAAGCATCATAGTCTTACCCGTATCCTGAAGCGCTTGAATTTCCGAAACATTAGGTAAAACATCTCCATACTCAGCTTGCTTTGCAAAAGTTCTTACCTTTTCATTGCTCTTAACTTGTTCAATATTATAATCAAGCTTAAGTGGTGGAATTCTTCCACTTATTTTAAATAAAACATCTGGTGATTTATTTACTAAGTATTTTACTAAATCCCATGCTTGATCTTTATGCTCGGACTTGGAACTTACATATACCATTTGCGACATAACGAAGGTTGACATTTGTTTACCATTATATTTAGGTAATGGAGCAACTGAATAGCTCTTAGTATATTTATCTAATTCTTGTATATCCCAAGAACCACTGATATAGAAAGCAGTATTTCCTTTTTCAAAGTTCTTTCTTGCGGATATGTTATCAATGTTTTCAGGCATAAGTTTTTGTTTTTGTACCATATCCTGAATTATTGTATACCCCTTTATAGCACCTTCATTGTTTAATCCTACATCCATTACATTATATTTTCCATTTTGTTTATTAAATATATAGGCACCGTTCACCTGTAAGAATGGGAAACTTAAATAAAAATTATTTATATCGTATTGAAAACCTAATTTTTTTCCTTGTTCAAATAACTCTTCTAAAGTTTCTGGAGGATTTTTCACCTTATCTTTATTATAGTATAAAGCATAAGTTTCTATTGATATAGGTACTCCATAAACTTTATTATCAAAGGTTGCTGTTTCTATAGCTGATGGTATGTACTTAGATTTATCTATAACTCCCTTCGGCACTTCTGCTAGTAATTTCTCACTATTTAATTTCTCCATTCTGTCATGAGAAACCCCGAATTCTATGTCTGGCTCCATATTATTTTTTGCCGCTTCTATGTATGCTCTATTATCTCCTCTGTCAGAATGAACTCTAACTTTGTTACCTGTCTCCTTTGCCCATTCGTCTGCTATTTTTCTAACTTCCGTAATTTCTTCATCTGTTAAGTGAGACCAAATTACTATTTCATTTGACTTTTTAGAAAAACTCTGAGAACATCCTGTGGAAAACATTATAGTTGCTAAAATCACCGATAAAACCTTACAAAACTTTTTCATTAGAACATTCTTCTCCCTTTAAATTTATCTATTTACTGTTTAAGCTTAAATTTTCTATAACATAGTCTTTTTTAATATCTACCTTCTAACCCTAGACTTTATCATATCTAAAACTATTGCAAACTCCTTAACTCTAAGTAATATAAGCATTGATGCATATACTACTACTGCAACTACTATGCAAATAGCAAGTATTATTAGCTGTCCTTTAAGTCCGATTAAAATATTAGACAAATAGTCATCTATAAAATAAATAACAAAGCCCATGACTGCTGCTGATGTTACTATTTTAAAACCACTCTTAAACATTTCCATTCCATTGATATTTCCAACCTTTTTCCTTAAATCTTTAGCTAGTAATATACAGCTTACCAATGCAGAGATAGTGGTTGCTAATGTTAGTCCTCCTATGCCCATCTTTTTAACTAAAATTATACTAAATACGATATTCGCTCCAACTCCAACAACACCATTTATCATAGGCGTTGTTGTATCTTGAATAGCATAAAAGGCTCTGTTAAATACGTCTCTTATTCCCCAGAAGATCATTCCTGATACTAGATAAAATAAGGCAATTGAGGTCATACGTACTGCTCTTTCATCAAAGGCACCATGCATAAACAATACACTTATAATTTGAACCCTTAAAACTAGTAAGCCGAAGGAAGCTGGAACCATTATTAAATTTATATTATTTACTGCGGTACTAATGTGTTGTTTAAAGTTATCATAATTTTCTTCAGTTCCACTTCTTGATAGTGAAGGATAAATTACTGTTACTATGGCTGCCGCAAAGGTAAAATAAATCATACCATTTAGTTTATTCGCATAATCTAATGCAGCTATACTTCCCGCTGGAAGACCTGATGCCATATTATTCTGTACAACAGTGTTTATCTGATTAACACCAGTGCCTATAATAACAGGAGCTATAAGTGTAAGCATTCTTTTTATTCTTGGATCTCTAAAATCAATCTTAAAGCTATACTTATACTTACTCTTTATAAGCCATGGAAGTTGGATTAATATTTGAAGTCCATCTCCAATTATAGTTGCGATTGTAAGACCTAATACTCCATATTGATTTAAAAACAATATGTATATAATTATAGGTATATTCATTACTATACCTACTAAAGAAGGTGCCGTAAACTCATCTAAGGTTTGAAGAATAGCAGTATATCCGCTATTTAAACTTAGAAAAAGTATATTTATCATACTTAATTTAGTTAAATTCACTGTTAAGTAGTATGTTTCACCTTTAAAATTCGTAGCTATAACTTTTACAAGCTCTGGCGTAAATATCCATCCTAATGCACAAAGAATTAATGATACAATCATTAAAATATTCATTATAGAATTAGCAAACTTAAACATTTCTTCTTTTCCATGCTTACTATAGCTCTCACTAAGTATAGGAATGAAAGTGGTTGTAATTGCTAATCCAAATAATCCAAATAAAAGATTAGGTATTGTCAGTGACATTATATAAGCATCTGTTTGATATGTTGCACCAAAAGCACTGGCTATTAATGCATCTCTTAGGAATCCTATAACTCTACTTACAAGAGATACAATCATAACTATCCCAGCTGCTTTAGCAAGTTTATTTTTACTCATCTTTTCCTCCAAAATCCTGTATACGTATAACTACTTATTACCTAGCAGTACTTTGTTCAATATAGGTACTTTATTTAAAAACAACTTAGATAAAGCTATAGGCATAAAACCTACTAAACACATTATTATGGTAACTAAAGTATAATCTAAGTGAAGCATCTGAAAAAGTATAACTCTAGTTCCGGTCTGAAAAAACCATGAAAATAAATATATGTCATAACTAAATTTACCAATAGCCTTGAAAAACTCTCCTACTCTATTATTAACTAGTAAATAGGAGATATTTACAAAAAGCATACTACCAGTAACCGCCGTTAGGAAATTCCAATATGTATACATCTGTGGTTTAACATTAAGCAAGTTCAACAAAACAAGAATTATTAAAAGTACTATTATTAATGGTCTTCTGTTCTTTATAACACTATATTTTTCATATATCTTATTCATATATATTCCTAAGAAAAAGAAAAATAGATAGTGGATTATTCCATAAATATATAAGAATCTAATTTGCTTAATCGGCATCACAGTTATTATTGCAGTTATTACCAATACAATTCTTATAGGTATTCTATTTAGTAGTGGCGCTACTACAAATATAAAAAACAACGTATAAATAAACCAAAAATACTGTATTGGTATATCTAGTGGGTAAAATAAAATATTAGTAACTAATCCATTCAAGCTCATCGGTCTTGCAGCGTATTTATTCATGTATAGCTTTATTGGGACAGCTATCATAGAGATTGCAAAATAAGGTATCATTAATCGTTTAAACTTACTATAAATGAATTTAAAGTACTGAGACACACTTAGTATAGAATATATTTTATATGCAAAAAATCCTGACATCATAAAAAACAATGGCATATGGAAGGAATATATAAACTTATATATGTACTCATAAAAAGCATTATTGTTAAATTTATCATCGGGAAATGAATGTCCTAATACAACTAAAAATATTCCGATTCCTCTTACTATATCCATATCCTTATAGTACTTTTTCATTATTTTCACCTCCGTAATGCACTAAAAGGGGAAGCTTAGTCTTTAAGTCCTCCCCCTATAAGTCTCAATAATTATAGACTACTCAATTATCAAATTATTTAATTATACTAAATTTTTTCTGGCAGCAAATATGCGAGCAATAATCCCACACCTAACCCATTCGTGAGTATTGTAGTTAGAATTGGCCCATTAAATAATGCCATTATTCCCCCAAATAAAAGGGCAGATACTAAGTAAACATTCTTCTTCTCCACTGTTCTTATAACGATCATTATAAAATATAAGAGTAACGCAAATAATAATACGCCGCCAATTCCAAAGTTCATATAGGCATCTCCATACCAAGTTACGTTTAATCTCATATCTGGTTTTCCATAGTATACTCTTGCCATGTAAAAAGTAGGATCCATATTATATACATTTCTGAAAAAGTGTCCTAATATGCTGTGTGATAAATAAACTTTAGGATACATCCAGAAAAAGTCATAATACTCTAAAGCAATTAAAGATGGCCATAGAAAAATTCTTAAAATTACAAGTAAATAAATAGACAGCTTTCCTAAGTATCCTGCGATCAGTCCCGCAAAGATAGCTAAAGTCATCATTACTTCTAAAAAGCTCTTCTTTAATCCATAGCTTAGTACTGCACCAAAGAAAGGTGCTAGTAAAAGTGCTGCAAATAAGCTCTTATATGCAGTATATCCATAAAGCACAACCTCTAAAAGAATAGGTATGAAAATTAACTTATATCTTTTCTTATAGATAAGGTAAGATAGTACAAATGGATTCACTATATTTCCTAACCACTGTACAAAATAATCATCAAATCTTCCTGCTGCACTTCTGTAATTAAGTCGTACTGCATATACATCTTTAAATGCAAGTAGTATTTTTGTAGGTAAGCCTAAAGTATATATTAAATATGAATACCCTACCACAATAAACGCTATAATAAATATCCAAAAACTTTTCTCACTTATTTTTAATGAAGGAATGTCAAAGTCTATCTTATTTATTAGATAAACTCCAAAAATTCCTATGAAAGCAACGATATAAATAAAAATAAATACATTTTTACTGTCTGCTATTCCATTCATTATGTATACTATTGTAAGAGGGACTATACTTAAGACCAAAAACAGATACCAGTAAATATTAGATAGCCTCTTAATTTCTGAAGGTATAGTAAATATCAAAGTATAAATTAGAGCAATTATTAATGGAACCATAATTAAAACTCTTTTAGAAATACCTTCGTTAATTGCAAAGTTAAAGGATTTATAATATTCCAAAGAAAATATGTAACCTAATACTAAACCAATTATCATAATCGCGTATAAAACTGCCGATAAAGGTTTACTATCCTTAAACCATAATTTTTTTATCATTAAATAACCTCCAAAATCATGCAGGGAATTTTATCGAATTACTTCCTACCGATCTCCCTCATGATAAGTGTTGCTAAGTCTTTTACTTCTTAGCTTCACGTCCCTCTTTTGTATTTGCTTTTAAAACACCCCTTATTGTTCCTAAACCATAAGCTATATGAAGTAGGAAAAATAGTACAAACATTAGCGGAACATACTTAATACCTTTTTTAAAACCTATTTTTAAAGATTCTATCATATCTACTAGAAAATAGCTTCCAAGAGCCAAAGTTTCTATTATCCTACTGAAAAAAGATAGTTTCCAAGTAGCACCGAATAAAACAATGGTTAATAAAAAAAGTAACGGCACTAAATGCCTTATCCTAATTATTTCTCTATTATTTATAATTGAATCCCCTATTGCTATTCCATTAGCATAGTTTTGATTCAAAACTTTTTTTACACTAGTTCTTGGCTTGTAGTATGCAATTATATCTTTGTTTTGATATATTTTATGTTCACTTTTGATTATTCTGTTGTTCATATCATTGTCTTCACTTCTATGCAACTCTTCATTATAGAATCCTACCTTATCGAATATCCATTTCCAGAATGCTCCATTCCATACTGTATCTACAAAACCCTCATAATCTTTTTGTCTAAATTTAGCTACTCCTATTCCAAATTTACTCTCATGTAGGAAAACAATACAGTTCTCAACGTAGTCATCAGATGTAACTAAATATGTGGGTCCTCCAACATTGACTACATTTTCGCTTTTAAGTTTGTTTAGTGTGTAAACACATTCACTTACATAATTTTCATCATATACTGCATGAGCATCAATTCTTACAATTATTTCTCCTACAGCCATCTTAATACCTTCATTTAAACCTGCTGATTGCACTCTTCTAGTGTTATCAACTAAATTTATTCTTTTATCATTGATTCTTCTAATTATTTCTCTTGTGTTGTCAGTTGACATTCCATCCATAATTAAAATCTCAGTAATATTGCCATAAGTTTGTTTAAGAATAGAATCTAGGCAAGCTTCTATATATTTTTCTTCATTGTAAACTGGAATGATTATTGAAACTGTATTATCATAATCCATAATATATCTCCCTTTATCCGATGACTACCCGCTCTAATACTCCCTATTCTACAAACAGGGAGCAAAGAGCGGCTACGTCCCTGGATTCGTTCAACTAGGAATCAGGTGGGGTTGAAACCCCATCTGATTCAAGTTTATACTTCATAAACTACTCACCATAGATGCTCTGTAGCTTAGATTCATTAGACTCCCAAAAGCAACTTTCTTTCATTTCTCTCATATTGTCTATAATATTTTTCTTTTCATTCTTATTATTTACTAGTTTTCCTATTATATCTTCAAGTTCCTTTGCTAAGTTTTCTCCTGTAATGCCATAACCTAACTTGTTTTTATATACTTCATATCCGAACTCAGTATTCTTGTTTGCTATAACCGGTGTTTCAGTTATTACACTTTCATAAAACTTATTAGGCATGGAAATAGTAGCTGTATTTCCTGGGTAAAATGCATATGTAATATCTATATTCTTATATAGTTCTTCCAACTGACTTATATTGTAAGCGCCTTGAATATTGATATTTGTTAAGTTCTTTGAATACTCAGCTAACTTCTCAGAATGTATTCCTCTTCCGCATATAACTATCTCTACATCATCCTTATACTTTTGTGATGCATCTATCAAGGCTTTCATTTCATCATAATATCTAACTGAACCTATAAATCCTATCCTTAACTTGCCACTAGGAGTTTTTTCAATATCCTTGAATAAGTCCCTATAAGGAGCATTATTAATAACAATAACTTTATTGCTTATCTTTTCATAAATTTCAGCCATTTTAGGTGTTACGACAATATGGGTATCCACACCTTTTAACATTTGCTTTTCTCTAATTATAATAAAGTTATATATAAGTCTATTTAAAATCCCTGCTCTGTCAAAGAAGTACATATAAAACAAATCATGTTCATCATAAACTAGTTTCAACCTTAACTTTTTATTTATAGAATAACCTATAAATAATCCATCAAAATCATGACAGTGTATAGCTTGAAAGTTTTTACTTCTTATATACTCATATACATCATCTTTAAATTTTAAAAACTTAAGCCCCTGCTTATATCCTGAGCCATATTGGGCATTTCCAAAAAACCTAACTATATTTATTCCATCTATAGTTTCAATTGGTTTACTGGTATATTCTCCTGATCTATCCCAACATAAAATTGTAACATTATGACCTAGTTTAGTTAATGACTTAGCTTCTTTGTACACTCTTGGATCTGGATCAAATCCATTCGTTAAAATCATTGCTATATTCAAATTTCCATCACCTCATAATCTATATTAAAGTTGCTTTTTATCTATAATAGAATCATATATCTCGATTGTCTTCTGTGCATTTCTAAGCCAAGTGTATTCCTTGAATACTGTTTTTCGTCCTTCTTCACCAATACTTATAGCTTCTGCCTTGTTTTCTATTAAATATTCTATAGTTTCAACTATATCCTCTATACTGTGTGGCTGAACCAAAAATCCATTCTCTCTATCGATAATTACATCTTCAATTCCCTGTCCCTTTACTCCTATGACAGGAATTCCATTCATCATAGCTTCTATATAAACTATACCGAAGCCTTCTTGCCAACTCGG
The DNA here is from genome assembly GCF_056135525.1 of Clostridium sp. CS1-1. NCBI lineage: Bacteria > Bacillati > Bacillota > Clostridia > Eubacteriales > Clostridiaceae > Clostridium > Clostridium sp. CS1-1. The sequence continues at coordinate 4,351,967 of NZ_CM148680.1, forward strand.
TAAACTAAAAATATTACATTTAGCCATATACTTAATCGCCTTAGCATTAGGTATTCTCCCTAAAAAAACAACATTATTGTTTAATGATAAATCATTAACAAGTTTTTTTAAATTTCTCTCTTCTTCTCCAGCACCAATTATATAATACTTTATATTAGGATACTTTTTAACTAATATAGACATTGCTCTGATGTTAAGATCTATTCCTTTAGTTTTTATTAAAGCCGATACACTTAAGATAACGTAATCACCAATTAATTCAACTTGCTCATCATTCTCATACTCTTCTGGGTTAATTCCATTATTTATAACTGAAATTTTCTCTAAAATCTTTTTATCTTCCACTATATTTTTTAGCTTTGTACTTACAGTTATAACCTTATCTGTTTCTTCAAGCACACGAAATACATTTCTTCTACACTTCCTATTTTTATTTATAGTATATTGAAAATCCTGACCATGTATTGTAACAACAAAAGGATATCTATATTTTTTACTTAATAGCATGGTAGAAAAACCCACTGGTATCGCAGTATGTGCATGTATAATATCAAACTTAAAATCCTTATATATACTTTGTATCAGTTTCTTAATGCCAAGATACATAAAATATCCTGAATACTGTAGAAATATGCCCCTCGGAAACTCTATATATCTTGGGTAAAATACCTCTATACCATCAATCACTGCTGTTTTCGGAATCGAAACATATCCTTTGAACTTTTTAATTATCCCTAAAAATTTTGGGACATAAGGTACAGGACATACAACCTTTACCTTACATCCTTCTTTAACTAATTTTTGAACTTGTTTATGAACAAATATACCCAAAACACCGTTAGCCGATGAAGGATACATGTGGGATATAACTAGTACATTCTTCATTAATCTATTCATCCTTTTGATATTTTTATGAATTAACTACTTTTTTCTTTTATATGTTGGTACCTTATCCTCCATAAGCTTAAATATTTCTTCTTTATCCATTTGTGATACTTTTTCAAATTCTTTTATAGACTTTTCTACAAAATCAATATCAATTTTATTAGGCTTCTCTACAAATATTTTTCTATGCTCTGTAGAAGTTAGCGCTACTTCATCCATTAACAACTCTTCATATAGCTTTTCCCCTGGTCTTAAACCGGTGTACTCAATCTTAATATCCACATCAGGTTTATATCCTGATAAAGTTATTAAATCTCTAGCTAAATCAACTATCTTAACAGGCTTACCCATATCAAGCACGAATATTTCCCCACCACGAGCAATTGCTCCTGCTTGAATCACCAGCTGTGCAGCTTCTGGTATAGTCATAAAGAATCTATTTATTTCTGGATGGGTGACAGTTACTGGTCCACCATGCGCTATCTGCTTCTTAAATAATGGAATAACAGACCCATTACTTCCTAAAACATTTCCAAATCTAACAGCAACATATTCGGTGTTACTAACCTTATCAAAAGCTTGAACCATAATTTCGCAAAATCTTTTAGTTGCACCCATAATGTTAGTTGGATTAACAGCTTTATCTGTACTTATTTGAACAAATTTTTTAACTTTAAACTCATCAGCACATCTAAGTACATTATAAGTTCCAATAACATTATTTTTTATTGCTTCAGACGGATTCTCTTCCATCAATGGCACATGCTTATGAGCAGCCGCATGGAATACTACATCTGGTTTGTATTTTTGGAATACATCTTTCATACGATTTAATTCTCTAATAGAGGCAATTATAACCTCTTTCTGTAACTCTGGATAGCTGCGATTCAACTCCATTTGAACATCATAAACATTATTTTCATATATATCTAATATAAGCAACTTTGATGGACTAAATTTTGCTATTTGTCTGCATAATTCTGATCCAATAGATCCTCCTCCACCTGTTACAAGAATTATTTTATCTTTTATATACTTATTTATGTTTTCACTATCAAGTTTTATCTGCTCTCTTCCCAATAAATCTTCAATATTTACTTCTCTAAGCTTACTTATATTTACTTTCCCACCTATTATTTCATATATTCCTGGAAGAGTCTTAAGCTTACATTTTGTATCCTTACATATATTAATTATTTCTCTTTTAGTTTGTAAATCAGCAGATGGAATTGCAAGAATTATTTCTTTAACACCTTTTCTTTCACAGGTTGTAAGTATTTTATTTCTTCCGCCTAAAACTTCTATTCCGTTTATTAATTTTCCAATTTTAGATGTGTCATCATCAATAAGTCCCACAATATCATAGTTAAAAGTTTTATGTCTTCTTATCTCCTTTATCAATACCGCTGAAGCATCTCCTGCTCCAATTATAAGAAGCTTTTTCTTTTCATCTATTGATTCCTTTTCTCCTTCTTTACCTTCAACAACTCTAAACATAAACCTACTTCCACCTAAAGCAACTACTGATAAAATCCAGAATATTATATGAACCGAAAAAGGAAATCTGTAGAGTCTATTTTCTAAAAACTTATAGTTAACAAAATAACTGTATATTATCAAAATCACATTAGACAAAGAAACAGAATATACAATAGACATCAATTCTTCTACAGAAGCATACTTCCAAATACTGCTGTATAAACTGAAAAATTTGTTAGATACTAATGTTATAACTACTACAGGAATAATTGATAATTTCAAAAACACCGTATATTCTTGTGGTATATTAAACTCGAATCTTAGTAATAGTGAAAAATATAATGAAATTATAAGAAAAACTATATCATATCCAATGAGTTTTTTATCTTTCTGCATGTTAACACTTCCTCATAGAATTTTGTAAAAGTTTTGATTAAAAACTCTCTTTTTCTATTTTACATCATAGAAAAAATTATTCAATACATTTTTTTCATTAAGAACCACAAATGCTGTAAAATACAAAAGGGATGTAGATTTCTACATCCCTTATATATTTTAATTATTTTTCCATATGTTCTGAAATTAATTTGTCTTGAACCTGCTTAAATAACGCCGTATTTTTTAGTGTTAGAAGATATTCCATAAAAGGTTCTTTTAGTTCCTCCCTTTTTAACGCATACTCTACTGTAGCTTGAAGAAATCCAAGTTTATCTCCCACATCAAATCTTCTTCCCTCAAATTTATAAGCATACATAGCTTCACAAGTAATTAATCTTTTAAGTGCATCTGTAAGTTGTATTTCTCCACCTTTTCCTGGATCAGTCATTTCCAGCATTTCAAATATTGAAGGAGTTATTATATATCTACCAAGAATTGCAACATTTGAAGGAGCCTCTTCTACTTTGGGTTTCTCAATTAAATCCTTTACTTTGTAAACCCTATCTTCTATATGCATTCCCTTAACTATACCATACTTATATACTTGATCATCAGGAACTTCTTGAACGCCTATAATAGATGTCTTATATTCGTTGAAACAGTCTATGAGCTGTTTTAAGCATGGAACTCTACTGTCAACTACATCATCTCCTAGCATTACCGCAAAAGGCTCATTTCCTACAAAAGTCCTTGCACAACTTATAGCGTGCCCAAGTCCTCTTGGCTCTTTTTGTCTTATATAGTAAATATCCGCCATGTTTGATATATCTTTGACTAATGTTAGTAATTCTTCTTTTCCATGACTTTCAAGTTCTTTTTCAAGCTCAACCGATTTATCAAAGTGGTCTTCTATTGCTCTTTTATTTCTTCCCGTTATTATTAATATCTGCTCTATTCCAGAAGCCACAGCTTCTTCTATAATATATTGTATTGTAGGTTTATCAACTATAGGAAGCATTTCTTTCGGTTGAGCTTTAGTTGCAGGCAAAAATCTAGTCCCCAGACCTGCCGCTGGTATTATCGCTTTTTTTACTCTCATAATAAAATATCCCCTTTCAAAACAATCATAAAGAGTTTCATCGCAATATATCATTCTAAGATTTGGACTTAACTTATATATTGTCTTTACCCCGGTAAAATCAACAGTGATTTCAACAAACAAGTTGAAATTCCACTTTAAACTCCTATAAAGTATCTGAGATGTAAACTAAATTCAAGTATTTACACGTTATTTATTATACTATCAAGTTGAATTACTATTTCATCATTTGGGTCTAATTTTTTTGCAATATCCAAGTGATTTTTAGCACCTTCAGCATCCCCACTATTTAAATAGCACATAATAAGATTGGTACATATTTCAACAGATTTAGTAACCTCAAAAGCTTTTCTTAAATATGCAATAGCACTCTTAAAATCTCCAAGTGAAGCATAATTTATCCCTAGTTCATTTACGACCTCGACTAAATCACTATCAATATTTAATGCTTCATTTAAATAATATATAGCTTTTTCATAATTCTCCAATATTCTGTAACCTACTGCTATATAATAATATAGACTTGCGTTATCTCCAAATTCATCAAGTAACGATAAAAATAACTTTAAGGCTTCCTTAGGAGCTTCAAAAAGCAGCTCCTTACCTTTTTCATAACTTAGTATTGATTTTAACGACTCCTTTAGCTCAGTAACCTCCAAGGTTTCTTTTCCACCCTTAGAAATATAGTTATTTATACAAAACAGAGCTTTGTCATAGTCTCCTTCTTCTTTCCTTATAGTAGCCTCATAGAAATAAGGCGTTGGGTAATTTTCCTTACTTTTAGCTCTCTCTATAACTTCTAACTCTTCTGATTTATAGGCTTTATCGCTCGCCCTCAGCTCATCAGCTATAACTATAGCTTTATCATATACTTCTATACTATCATCTAAACTTAGCAGTCCTTTTAGTAAGATATATGCGTCTTCATAATTTTTTTCTTTTACAGTCTGTGCTACTCTACTTTTAACAAAGGTTACACTACTTTCAATATTAGAAAGCATTTTTTTATACTGGGTATTAAATCTAAAGCTTTCATCTGCCCCTAACACATAAGCCATACCTTCAATAAAAAAGCTTAAAGGAATTTGTTCCATATCCTTTTGTGACTTAACATTTTCTACTATATTAGAAGACTTTACTGGTAAATAAATATCTTCTGAAACCTCTGTATTAAATACATTCTTAATCTTTTCTTTTTTCACCTCTAAAAATAATAACTTTGTTAACTTATCCGCAAAACGTGACTTTATATCCATAAGCTTACCACCCAATCTATATTTTCATTTTTCCAATACTATGAATTTTACTACAAACCGTGTACAGAATCAAATTTTTTAAAGACGTATGAAAAACAGGGAATCCTCCAATTTTACTAATCAGGTTCCCTGTTCTATAACTTAACAGTTGCAAGCTCTATCTATAATTCCTTTAACCTCTTGTTCAAAAGCATTCATCTTTTCATCTGCATTCTCTAAACTATTTCCAGTCACAGATAAGTAAATCTTCATTTTAGGCTCAGTTCCAGAAGGTCTTACTACAAACCAAGAGTTATCCTCTAATATAAATTTAAGAACATTAGATTTAGGTAAATCAATTTTATTTTCCTTTATATTCACCAAATCTTTTTCAATCCCTAATTTATAGTCTGCTTTTTTAACTATCTTACTATTTCCTATAGTGAAGCTCATGGAGTGTCTTAAATATTCAAGGGATTGTTGTATCTTCTCTTGACCCTCTTTTCCTGCTAATTCTATTGATAATAGTTTTTCCTTGTAGAATCCATATTTATTGTAAAGGTTCATTAAAGCCTCATATAAACTCATACCCTTACTTTTATAATAAAGAGTCATCTCACATATTAACATAGCAGAACTAACTGCATCCTTATCTCTTACAAAATCGCCTGCAAGATATCCGTAGCTTTCCTCAAACCCAAATAAATATGTTCTATCTCTACTTTCTTCAAATTCTTTTATCTTCTCACCTATATATTTAAAGCCAGTTAAAACATCTATAAGCTCTATTCCATAATCCTTAGCTATAGCTGCTGCCAATTCAGTAGTAACTATAGTTTTTATTACAACACCATTTTGATCTAATTTATTTAATTCTTTTGATGATGATAACATGTAATGAGTTAAAAGAGCCCCTGTTTGGTTACCAGTGAGAACCTTATATTCTCCTGTACTATCTTTTACTACAACACCTATTCTATCACAATCCGGATCTGTTCCAAATATTATATCTGGCTGAATATTTTTTGCCATATCTAACGCAATACTAAACACCTTAGGTTCTTCTGGATTTGGATAGGCTGCCGTAGGAAAAGTTCCGTCTGGCTTCTCTTGTTCCTTAACAATACTTAAGTTAGTATATCCTAATTCTTCGAGAACTCTTCTAATAGGAATATTTCCTGTTCCATGTATAGGAGTGTAAATTATCTTTAAATCTTGTGCATGCTTATTAACAAGTTCTTCTCTTATAGTTAAACCTTTAACCTTTTCAATGTAAGCCCTATCTATTTCTTCGCCTATTATATTAAGTAGTAACTTTTCTCTTGCATCTTCCATACCCATTGTCTTAATCTCAGAGTAATCTATGTCTTGTATATGCGATAAAATTTCTTTTGCGGAAGCATCTGTAACCTGTCCACCATCTTCCCCATATACTTTATATCCATTATACTGCTTTGGATTATGTGATGCCGTGATCACTATACCGGCCTTACACTTTAAATGTCTGACAGTATAAGAAAGCATAGGTGTAGGTCTCAAGTCCTCGAACAAATATACCTTTATGTTATTTGCACATAGATTACAAGCAGCAGCCTCTGCAAATTCCTTTGACATTATTCTAGAATCGTAAGCAATAGCTACTGAAGCATTTCCATCATATTTGTGTAATAAATATTCTGATAATCCCTGAGTTGCTTTTCCAACAGTATGTATATTCATTCTATTTGTTCCGACTCCTATGACCCCTCTAAGTCCACCAGTTCCAAACTCTAGGTCCTTATAAAATCTATCTTCTATTTCTTTCTCATCTACTATATTTCTTAATTCCTCTTTCGCCGCATTATCTAGGAACTCTGAATTTATCCATAACTCGTACTCTTCTCTATACAATATTTCCTACCTCCCAAATTATGTAATAATTGTCACCAATTATTATACTATAGATTATAAAATAAAACACTAATATTTTCACTAAATTGTAACACATTATATAAACTAAGAAGTGAGGTGCCCACCTCACTTTACCTTAATCTTAATACCCATTTGGATTACTTTTGTGCCAATTCCAAGCTGTTTCTATAATAGTTTCAAGGGAATTATACCTTGGCTTCCAAGCTAATTCGTTTGTAGCTTTATCTGATGAGGCTATAAGAACAGCTGGGTCTCCTGCTCTTCTTGGTGCTACTTCTGCTTTTATATCTTCTTTGGTTACTCTTCTAGAAGTTTCAATCACCTCTTTTACAGAAAAGCCTCTTCCATTCCCTAAGTTATAAATTCTACTTTCTCCACCACTTTTTAATCTATCTAAAGCTAGTAGATGCGCATTGGCTAAATCAGTTACATGTATATAATCTCTTATACATGTTCCATCCTCTGTATTATAGTCATCTCCAAATATCATAATTTTATCTCTTTTTCCTAAAGCAACTTGTAATATTAGTGGAATTAAATGTGTTTCAGGACTATGATCTTCACCAATTTTTCCACTTACGTGAGCACCTGCAGCATTAAAATATCTTAAAACAGTATATTTTATTCCGTAAGCTTCATCACACCATCTTAACATCTTTTCAACCATAAGTTTTGATTCTCCATACGGGTTAACAGGTATAGTTTTATCCTCTTCGAGTATTGGTATGTTTTCTGGTTCACCGTAAGTAGCCGCAGTTGATGAAAATACTATATATTTCACATTATGCTCCTGCATAGCTTTTAGTAAACTTATGGTGGATCCTACGTTATTTTCAAAATACTTTAATGGCTGAGTTGTACTTTCTCCCACTAAAGAATCTGCTGCAAAATCTATAACTGAATCAATTTTATTTTCAGTAAATATCTTATCCAATATACTTCTATCTCTTAAATCACCATCATATAATTTTCCACCTAAAACCGCTCCCCTATGACCTTTTTGAAAGTTATCTAAAACTATAACTTCCTCACCTTTTTCAATAAGCTCTGCAACCATATGGCTTCCTATATATCCTGCTCCCCCACAAACTAAAACCGCCATGTTATAAACCTCCTAATTTCTTCTTGACTTAATTCATCTTAATTTAATTGCCCTGTGCCTTCCCCAATATCAGTTAGGTAAAAGCTAGGTGCATATCCAATCTTCTTTATGTAATTTTCTGATACCTTACTCATAAGTGCGTTCACATTAGACTTCCTTACTAAAGCTATTGCACATCCAGCAAAACCTGCTCCTGTCATTCTAGCTCCGATACACCCATCTACCCTTAGTGCTTCTTCTACTATAGTATCCAATTCAACCCCTGTCACTTGATATAAATCTCTTAAAGAATTATGAGACTGTATTAACAGACCAGCAAATTGCTCAATCTCTCCTTTTTCAAGGTGATTAAATGCTGCCTTAACTCTTTCATTTTCATAAACAACATGTTTAGCTCTGTTTCTAACATTTTCCTTCTCTATTAAACCTTCTAAGGAATCGAATTCTTCAATAGTAAGTTCACATAAAGCATTTATATCTTTTTCTTCTTTTATTATAGTTAGAGCTTCTTCACACTCATTTCTTCTTTCATTATATTTAGATTCATTTAAAGCTCTTCTTTTATTGGTATTCATTATAACTAAGGCATACTCTCTAAAATTAACATCTACATATCTATATAATATATTATTACAATCCAAAAGAATAGCCTTATTCTTTTTTCCCATACCAACTGCAAATTGATCCATTATACCGCAGTTTACTCCAACGAAGTTATTTTCTGCTTCTTGGCCCATTTTCACTAAGTCTACTCTATCTATCACACCTTCATTAAATAAATTATTTAGTATCACAGCTATTAAAACTTCTAACGAAGCTGAAGAAGATAATCCAGATCCATTAGGTATATTTCCACCTACAATAACATCCATCCCTTCGACATTGTACCCATGCTTCTGCATTACACTTACAACACCTTTAGGATAATTAGCCCAATCATCCTCTTCTTTATAAATTACATTATCTAAATTCACAGTTACCTTTAAATCAAAGTTTTTTGAGGCTAGGTTGAGTATTCTGTCATGTCTCTTTCTAACACATGCATATGTTCCTAGCTCTATAGCACAAGGAAACACACATCCTCCATTGTAATCAATATGTTCTCCAATAAGATTAATTCTTCCTGGCGAATAAAAAGATATAATTTCACCTTCTCCATAAAGAGATAAAAATTCTTTTTTTAATTCTTCTATATCCATATAAATCTCCCCTTTATAAAGTACTTCAACAATCGATGTTTAAAGTACTTTCAATAAGCTATACTATCTTTTCTTTTATATTTAAACTGTAATCTAATAAAATAAACTAAATCAACCTTGGTTTTACTATCATCTTAATATATGTAATAATTATCCTGTGTTACATTTATATTCAAGATATTTTAAATTAATATTTAAAACTTAAAAAGTCAGAGAAATAATAATGAAATTATTCCTCTGACTTTTTAAATTCTATCTGTTACTTATTAAATTGTATATGAACTAATCTTGGGCTTCATTAATATGAAGAAACCCTAATAATTTAATTTCTTATTATATTATAGTTGCAACAGCTAAGGTAACTTATGTTCTTCAGTATCCATTTCTGATGGTCTCTTGTTCATAGTAATAGCTGCAATTATTGTATCTAAATCTTCAACAAAAGTTATATCTTGTGCCATCTCTACATCACTTAATCTATATGAATCACCTATTTCCAATGATGCTAAGTTAACATTAACGTACTTAGGGATACTATCGCTGTTGCATATTACTTTTACATTACTTTTTTCTTTCTGAACAGCTCCCCCTTTTTTCATTATTAAATCCTCACCACTAAATAAAATTGGTATTTCCGCATTAACTTTTTGATTTGCAGATAACTCTTCTAAATCTAAATGAACTATTTTATTATGTACTGGATCTCTTTGAATTTCTTTAATTAAAGTCTTATGGTTTTGTCCATCCAAATTAACATTTAGTACTCCATGCTCACCACTTCTAGCAATTTCTTTATTTAGTTCCAATTCACTGATTTCAAACAACATATTATTTATATTTTTACCGTACATAACTCCAGGTATCTTACCTGACCTTCTTCCTTTTTTAGCGTCATGTACTTTTTTCTTTTCTCTCTTATGTAATACAATATTTTCCACACTAACTCCTCCATATCTTATGTTTTATCACATTATTAATTATTTACAATGTTTGCTATATTATTCACCTAGTTTTAATTAAAATATTTATTTTATAAAATTAATTCATATTGTTGCATTTACAATACATTTAACATATAATTATATTGGTTTAAGAGAAAACGTAGGCCAACCCTTTAACCATCAGTGTTTAAAGGGTATATTTTTATGAAAGAAGGTGCTCTATCAAGGTGTATAAGTTAGATCAAAATGAAACTCCTTTATTTGATGCATTAATGGAGTATGTAAATAGAGAAACAATTCCTTTCCATGTTCCTGGTCACAAAAAAGGAATCGGCATAGATGAGGAATTTAAAAACTTTATTGGGCAAAATCCATTTAAAATTGATGTTACTGTTTTTAAATTAGTAGATAGTCTTCATCATCCTACTGGTCCAATAAGAAAAGCTCAGAAGTTAGCTGCTGATGCATATGGTTCAGATGCTGCTTTCTTCTCGATTCACGGTACTTCGGGGGCAATACAGACCATGATTATGTCCGTGGTATCTGCTGGAGAAAAAATAATAATTCCAAGAAATGTGCACAAGTCTGTTACTGCTGGAATAATCTTAAGTGGTGCAGTACCAGTTTATATGCAGCCTGCACTTGATAAAAATGTAGGTATAGCTCATGGAGTTACTCCTGAAACTGTAGAGAAAACTCTGAAGGAAAATCCGGATGCCAAAGCTGTTTTGGTGATAAATCCGACTTACTATGGAGTGGCTACAGATTTAAAGAAGATAGCAGATATAGTTCACAGCTATGATATTCCTTTAATTGTAGATGAGGCTCATGGGCCACACCTTGGTTTCAATGATAAATTGCCAGTATCAGCAATGAAATGCGGAGCTGATATTTGCGCTCAAAGCACTCATAAAATAATTGGTGCCTTAACTCAATGTTCTCTATTACAAGTTCGTTCTGAAAGAGTTGATGTAAATAGAGTTCAACAGATCTTATCATTATTACAAACAACTTCGCCTTCATATATATTAATGGCTTCTTTAGATTGTGCTAGAAGACAAATTGCTCTTAACGGTAAAGAGCTTTTAGAGAAGACTATTGAACTAGCAACTTATGCTAGAAATGAAATAAACAAAATTCCTGGTTTCTATTGCTTTGGTGAAGAAATCCTTGGAAATGAAGGTGTTTATGCACTTGATCCTACTAAAATCACAATAACATGTAGGGAACTAGGCATAACAGGTTATGATTTAGATATGATATTGTCTAATAAATATCATATACAAATGGAACTTTCAGATTTGTATAATGTTTTAGCTGTTGGATCTTTTGGAGATACACCGGAAAGTATAGATGCATTATTAAATGCTTTAAGAGAAATAAGCGAAGAGTATTATGGAAAAGGAAACCAAAAATCTGACTTTATCGATATGCCTGCTATTCCAAAGCTGCTTAAATTACCTAGAGAAGCCTTTAACAGTGCTAAAACTCGTGTAGCATTAAAGGATAGTATTGGTCAAGTAAGTGGTGAGTTCTTAATGGCATATCCTCCTGGAATACCAGTACTATGTCCTGGTGAGGAAATTACTCAAGAAATAGTAGATTATGTTCAAAAGCTTAAAGAAACTGGATTATATGTTCAGGGAACAGAGGATCCAGAGGTTGAAAATATTAAAGTTGTAAAGTAAAAGTTTGTTTTGGATGGTATTTTAGATTCTCTAAAATACCATCTTTTAACTTATAATTAAGAAATCACTGATCCAAGTGCAATTGAGTAGAGTTTTGATTGAGCAGTATCTGCTCTTGAAACAAGAACTACAGGGCACTTAGCTCCCATAATAACTCCTGCACTCTCTGCGTTTGCAAAATAAGTCATAGATTTTCCAAGGAAGTTTCCTGACTCTATATTTGGAACTAGGAGTATGTCTGTGTCTCCAGCTACGTCACTAACAATTCCTTTATGCTCTGCTGCCAATTTTGATACAGCGTTATCTAATCCAAGTGGTCCATCTATTATACATCCCTTTATTTGTCCCCTCTTGTTCATTTGACTGAGAACTGATGCATCTATTGTGGCCTGCATTGAAGGATTCACTACCTCAACTGCACAGATTGGTGCAACCTTAGGTGTTCCTATTTCTAGCTTGTGAGCTACTTTAACTGCATTGTTTACTATTCCAACTTTCTCCTCAAGAGTAGGATATGGAACCATTCCGCCATCAGTTAGCAATATAAGCTTATGGTAAGCAGGTACATCATATACCATAACATGGGATAACAAACCATTTCCTCTAAGCCCAGCTTCTTTATTTAATACAGCTCTTAATAAATCTGCAGTTCCTAGCATTCCTTTCATAATAAAATGAGCCTGTCCATTTGATACAAACTCTACAGCTTTTGCTGCAGCTTTTATAATATTCTTCTCATCAACTATTTTAATATTGTCCATATGTAGGTTATCTTCTTCTGCAATTTTCTTTATTTCAGCTTCATCTCCAACTAAAATTGCATTAACTATCCCTAACCTAACAGCTTCAGTAACTGCAGTTAAAACTTCCTTATCCTGAGCGACTGCTACCGATAAAGTCTTTCTTTCTTTTTCTCCTGCTAGGTTCAATAATTCATCAAGCTTTTTTATCATAAAACATCTCCCCCTTTTATATTGTAACCGTTTTAATTCAATATAATTATATCATTTGCACACCATCTTAGCAAATGCAGCAACAACTATGTTATAAGTATCAAGTCATGGGGAAACTGCGACTTAATCTAAGTTCAGTTTGAATTATAGTTTCAATACACTTTAAATCTAATATTGTAACATTCTGTGTTAAGATTAAGACGCACTTTTTTAGTGTTAAAATTTTAGTATATAATTCTGTCTGTAATATCCTTTACTGTTTTACATCCAGTAAGCACCATTGCTGATTTTAATTCACTCTTTAAGTTTTCCATATATACTTTGACACCTTCTCTTTGTCCACCAAAGGAAGCAGTTACAAAAGGTCTTCCGATTAGTACTGCGTCAGCACCTAATGCTAACATTTTAAGTACATCTACTCCATTTCTAACTCCACCATCTGCTAATATAGTAACTTTTCCCTTAACAGCTTGTGCAATTTCAGGAAGAACATCTGCTACTCCTGGAGTTTGATCTAGTACCCTTCCTCCATGATTTGAAACAACTATAGCATCAACACCTGCTTGTACTGCTAATTCAGCTTCATCAGCAGTCATTATGCCTTTTAGTATAAATGGTAACTTTGTGCTTTCTACAATTTCCTTTATATCTTCTACTGTCTTAGGTCCAACTGGTTTGCCATGAAGTGCAAGAGTTATAAGTCCTGCTGCATCTATATCCATACCAACAGCAAAAGCACCAGCTTCTTCTGCAAGCTTTATTTTCTTTATAACATTGCTATTTTCCCAAGGCTTTATAAAAGCAATTCCTTCTCCATTAAATTTCTTTAATTGTTCTAGGTTTGTAATTAGGAATGAGTCTACAGCAGTATCTCCTACCATAGGATAGATTCCAGAATCTAGAGAACCACCAATGACCCAAGAAATATATTCTTCTTCTGTAAACTTTCCACCCATATTTAAAGTTGTACCAGAAACAGGTGCTGCAAATACTGGAACCTCCATTTTCTTACCAAATAGTTCTATTGAAGTATCTGGGTCTTTAGCATCATGTATTACTCTCATGTTTAACTTATATGAATTTAGTGCTTCTATGTTGCCTAAAAAAGCATCTCCTGTACCTTTCCCACCCATACCTGGAACTTCACCTGCACAAGCTTTTCCATTACATACTGGACAAACCCTACAGCTTCCATTTAAATTTTGACGAGCATTTTTTAATACCTCTTTGTAATCCATTGATAAATACCTCCCCATTCTACTGATTACCAGCTCCAAGGCTTCACGTCTAGAGTTAGTAATACCAAATATTATGTAGTTCTTAAATAGTAACTTACGCTAAATATTTACATATAAATTTATTTTAGATCTACGTTTTCATTATAATTTATTTAGTAATTTACTGCAATAAAATGGGGGCAATGAGATTTATTTCACTCCCAAACTACATTCTGCATATAATAAAGATTATCAACTTTATCGGAGGCTAAAATATGTCTCATCAACTAATACCTAAAACATTTCACCGTATATGGCTCGGAGATACTCCTATGCCTGTAGAATTCATAAACTCCGGAAGAAACTGGTGTCATAAGCACCCAAGCTGGGGGATAAAATTATGGACTGATGGAAATATGATAAAACTAAAGAATCAAAAATCATATGACTACGAACTTTCTCCTGTATTAAAAGCAGATATTGCTAAACTTGAGATCCTGTATAATTTTGGTGGCGTCTATATAGATTGTGATTTTGAATGTTTAAAGAATATTGAACCTTTGCTTGATAATATCAGGATTTTTGCTTCATATGAAAGCCCTGATATAGTTTCTACAGCAATTATGGGCTCCGTTCCTAGAAGTTCTGTTTTAAAATCTCTGATTGACGGTGTTCCTGAAGCACTTAAGATTAAAAGGCACAATACTATAAATTACAGGTTGGGTCAAATCTATGCTACTGAAAAGTTCATTGGTAGAAATGACATAAAGATTTTTGACGCTGAGTTATTTTATCCCTATCTATATAATGAAAAACATAAGAAAAACCAAAAATTCCCTAATGCTTACGCTGTCCATCATTGGACTGGTAGCTGGCTATGAGCCGAATATAGTTATAAACGTATTACTTTGGAACTTAATATAACTACTTCTCATATATTAAAATATGCACATACCTTTTAAAACTTAAATTTCATATAATCCACCTGATACCTTAGATAGAAATTTATGTTTTAATGCTAAGTGAGGTGTTTTTATTATTCATGATAAAAATTAAATTTCATGCAAACTGGTGCTCTGATTACCAAATTAGAGAACATTTTAATAGATGTACTATAAATAATAATTATATATGGAAGGATCTATTTATAACCTTAGATGATGATTATGATTTTTTTATAATTATGAATTATCCTCAGCATAATGATTTTCCTCCGTCTAAAACAATAGTATTTCAATGTGAACCTGAGTCCACTAGAATATGCTGGGGTGATTTTTATAAACCAGACTCCAAGGCCTTTTTTAGGGTTTATGATACTGAGCATAACCATAATGTTGACAAATGGTTTATAGGTCTGAACTACCAGCAACTTCTAAACGATAATTTTTCAAAAACCAAGGTGATGTCCGGAATAGTATCTAGTATATATAATTTAGAAGGACACATAGATAGATTTAATTTTCTTAAATACTTAGATACTCTTCCATTCTATGATCACTTTGGCATAGGAGATTTAAATTTTTTAAAATCATTTAAAGGATATTTACCTTGCAAAGAAGATGGGTTAATTTCATATAAATATCATTTTAATGCAGAAAATGTTTATGAAAAAAATTATTTTACAGAAAAAATAATAGATCCTATACTTTGTGAGTGCTTATGCTTTTATGATGGTTGCCCAAACATTGAAGAATTTATTGATCCAAGAGCCTATATAAAAGTTAATTTAAAAGACCCTTACGAAGCCCTTGATATTATAAAATGGAGTATTGAAACTAATGAGTATGATAAAAGATTTCCTTTTATAAAGAAGGAAAAAGAAAAGTTAATGAATGAAATGAATCCACTAAATATTATTTATAAAATAATTAGAGGTGAACTATAACAATGAATGTTTTAGCAACTGCCTGTAATTCTCTATATTTTGATGCTTGTTTAACTCTAATAGCAAGTATTCACCGATTAAGTTTCGATGATGTTGATAAAATACTTGTGTACAACTTAGGACTTACCAACGAAGAAAAAGGACACTTAAATAGTTTGCAAAAAGTGCAACTTATAGATTTTAATTTAGATGAATCTTTTTTCCCTGAATTTTTAACTCCAAATCAATATGCTTGGAAAGCTTATGTTATTAAAGACGCTGGAAACTATGGAGATTTAGTTTTATATCTTGACTCTGGAATAACAACAGTTAAAAATATTAAGTGTATGTATGAAATTATTGAAAAGGATGATATTTTAGTTGTAGGTGATTATCACAGAAATTACACCTATACCCATGAAAAATGCTTTCAAATAATGAATGCAACTGATGAAGAAAGATGTTATTTCCAAATATGTTCAGGAATACAAGGCTACAAAGTTAACGGAAAATACCAAACTTCCTATATAGATGAAGCTCTTAAGTTTTCTAAAATAAAGGATGCTATTTTTGGCAATCATTCGAATCACAGATTCGACCAAAGCATATATTCCATCCTATGTTGTAGAAATAAAGTTTCAAGGCAAGATCTTTATATATACGGTGAATGGAGAAATATTGAAATGAGACCAGACCAGGTTATATATGTCCACAGAAGGTGTTATCATAATTGGGATGGATTAAAATACAAGTAGTCTAATATTGACTAGTTTAACAACTGACTAAATCTTTAGTCAGTTGTTTTTATATCTATGTAACTCATAATTATTCGAAAATCTCCTTCTAATATTTTCATTATAATTAAAGGTATAATTTTTACAAATCTCCGAAAATTATACCATCCAGTAACTTAATATAGTATATCATCATATATTATAATTATGAGTTCTTTTGTTTTAAGCGATTTTTAAGGGAGATTTGTCCATGAAAAATAAGATAGAAGTTAATAAAAAGAAAAGCGGATGTAATGAATACCAAATTAGGTTTAACTCTTGCGAAGAGCGGAAGGAATTAAATTTAGATGTAAATATGTGCTGTTATCTTCCAGAATCTAATGATTATATTGTTTCATTTTCTTCCTGTGAGTTAGATAAATCAATATCTATAAATGCTGAAATTAACCCAAATATTTCTAATTGTAGTATCCTTAATTCCTTGCTTATATCTCCAGCTTGTTGTATCTATGATGAAAATTTCTGTGATTGTAATTTACCTACTGCTCCACCTAAACTTGAACATAAACCTCATCCTAAACCAAAATCTCATCCTGAACCTGAACTTAGGCCTCACTACATGCCAAGGCCAGTGGATGAATCTGATTCCACACAAGACTGTAACGATAGTAAAACCTCTAGTGAATATAATAATATAGATAACAATACAATAATAATTCCAGATGACTGCATTTATGAAATAGTCTTAGATCCTCCTGATGCCATAACTGATGATAACTCGGCTAAACCTCCACAAAAATATGATAATAGATTGGTTGAAAATACCGTTAACAATCACTCTAAAGATAACTTGGTTAACAAAAACTCTACTAACTATAATACTAAGAAACCTTTTGTTAGGGATAACTTAATGAATGAACCTATGCTCTCAAATGATTTTAATGATATTCAAGATAACAAAAAACTAAAAGAGGATAGGGATGTATCAAATAACATATTAACAGGATTAAATCTGTGTAATGGCATTTCAGACTGTAAGGAAGACGTCAGTGCTTTAGATACTACTCTAATTCTGCCACTGTTAAGTACTTTCTTAGATTCCTTCTTAAAATATTATGATAACAACAATACTGATCAAGATAATAAACTTCACAAAGGTCACAATCGTAGTAAACATCATAAAAATAATAAGCATCACAAACACAATAAACTCATTTGCAATGAAACTTTTAATATTCCTAATCTATTAGTTGCATTAATAATAGCAAAGATACTAAAAAAATTTAAATAATATCTCTAAAAACTAATCTATCTTATGTCAGCACTTATATAAAGTAAAAGTAACATTCATTCTAATTTCGCTCAAAAGTATGAACCAAAAATAGCTCACTTTAATAATATATTATTAGGCAAGACAAAAGCCTAAAAATATATTATTGAAGGATAGTGAAGATGGTGGACGAAAGCAAAAAAGTAATAAACGTTAACTCACCTTTATACGAGGAATTCGCTGCTGATGGAGATATTTTAGAAGTTGTTCCTACCGCTGATCCAACTACTGCGGCTCCGACAACAGCTGCTCCTACTACTGCTACCCCAACTACTATAGCTCCAACACCAACACCGTGCCCATGTTGTTTCTCAACAGAAAAACAAGTTAACTTTGCTAAATGCCAACTTGAAGCTAAGGAAACCCTTGAAACAAGAATAACTTGTGTTGGAAGACTTTTAGATGTTACTGTTATTTTAAAAAATGTTTGCCCAAATAAAAATGTTGCCGTAGGAGTATTAGTTTATGATACCCAAAATAGACTTCTATCTTTAAAGGTTTGTAAATTATTTACTGGTGATGGGCCTAACTGTATACCAAGTCTAATTGCTGGAAGGTTCTGTTTTGTATTTGATGAAAATGATTCTTGTCCTGCTCCTCGTACTTTTAATGTAAGAATTGTATCTAATTACCTAGAAAGATAATTATTATTTATGCTTAATATGATATTTGGAAGTCTGAGGCTTAAGGCTTCAGACTTTTAATAAGTTGCTCTTTAAATTCACAATACAAGCTTATTATGATAGGAGGTAAATAGCCTAATGTTCTCAAAACTCTTTTCTCTAAACTATAAAAAAAACTCAACCTCACGTGAGATTAGTAAGGACCATAAGTTAGAAGATACAAATAGTTCATCTAAAGAAGATTCCCCTTCTCCTGACGTTTCGATAATAATCGTTTTAAGAAATGAAGTTAATAACTTAGAAAAAACAATACAATCTATGATTGATTCAAAAAATGAACTTACATTTGAAATAATTGTAATAGATAATGGCTCAAATGATGGAAGTTGTGATTTTTTAAAACAAAATAAAGAGCTTTACAAAAATGTAACTATTATATATTCAGATACTATAGGTGTCGCAAATTGTAAAAACTTAGGTGCCATGAATGCAAAAGGACAATATTTATTTTTTTGTGATGCTCATATTGAAGTTCAGGATAACTGGCTTGACACCCTTGTAAGAACTCTAAATGAAAAGGAAGCTCATGCCATAGTTCCTGCAATAAAGGCTATGGGTAGTGAGCATAAAGGTTATGGTGGTACTTGGAACAATGAGCTTAACTTTATTTGGCTTGATAAGCCATCAGAAAATGTTTCGGAGATACCTCTGGCCCCTGGATGTACCTTTGGAATAAGAAAAGATGTTTTCGAATCCGTACAAGGCTTTGATACTAATTTACAAATTTACGGTGTTGAGGATCAGGAACTTTCATTAAAATTATGGCTATTTGGTTACAAAATTATCGTAGATTCCACAGTGGAAGTTAGCCATCTTTTCAAAGTTAACAATTCTTATAAAGTCACATATGCAGATATTATGTATAACTATTTGTGCCTTTGCTATTCCCACTTCAATGACGCCAACTTCTCTAAAGCTATTGTTGCATTAAGCAAAAATAAACTTTTTACTACAGCAGCTGCTAGAGCATTAACCAATGAGAATTTAACAATTCAAAGAAAAGAGTATCTTAGCAAAAGAAAATATGATGAAGATTGGTTCTTTAATAAATTTAATATTAAATTTTGATTCTCTCTATTTAACGAGATGCACAATCAATTATGAAAATAAAACTCACATTCTATTTACTAATATACACCCAAATAATATATCTTCTACATTGAGATTTTAAAAAATATAACTGGAGGAGTTTATTTTTATGAGTTCAGAAATATTTTATGACAATGAATTTGATACAACTAGTGTTTTAAATAAAGTAAATATACCCTCAAATAGCACTGAAGATAACTATACTTATGATGTTTCCATAGTAATCCCCTGCAGGGATGAGTCAAGTAACTTAAAAAGTACAGTGGAGTCTCTAATACATTCAAAAAATGAGATTTCTTTTGAGATTATTGTAGTTGATGATGGATCAACAGATGGAAGTTGTGACTTTATAACGCTTAATAGAAATTCTTACCCAAACTTAAGACTTTTCACATCAAAAAATTTAGGTCCATCGGCAGCACGAAATCTAGGTGGAGATAACGCCCTCGGTAAATATGTTTTTTTCTGTGATGCCCATGTAACTGTTCCTGATCATTGGCTTGATAAGCTTATAAAAACTCTTGAAGAAAACAACGCAGATGTTGTAGTTCCTGCAATTAAAGACAACGTAGGTGGTGGAATAGGCTATGCGGAAACTTGGCGTGAAAAGCTTCAAGTTACTTGGCTAGATAAACCTAAATATGACGGTGAAGAAGTTGCCCTAGCTCCTGGTGGTGCCTTCGGATTACGAAAAACTGCTTTTGATACTATTGGTGGCTTTGAAAGGCATTTTGAAGTTTGGGGGAAAGAAGATGAAGAAATTTCCCTAAAGTTATGGCTATTTGGATATAAAATTGTTGTTGATTCCTCTGTTGAGATAATTCACTTATTTAAACTGACCAACAACTATGGTGTAACCCACATAGATTTCATGCATAATTTCTTATGTATGGCCTTTTCCCACTTTGGCCTTGAAAATCTAATTAAAGCTTTTAATATGGTAAAAGATACCCCAGGATTTCCTGAAGCCTTAGCACGAGTAATGCTAAATGAAGATTTATTGAGACAACGCAAAGACTATTTTAGTAGACGAAAATTCGATGAAAACTACTTTTTTAATAAATTTAATATCAAGCTATAATGTTAAATAATTTTAAAACAAACCCTAAACCTTTAATATTTTGCAAGCTAAACTCTAAAACTTTGTATAACTTATGAACACTAATAAAACTTATCCATATCATAGTATTAGGCAATTTTTATTGTCTAATACATTATTATAAAGCTAAAGGAAGGGATAATTAATTATGAATGAAGATGATAAGATAATAAGCCTTAATTCTCCTTTGTATGAAGACTTTAATGACGAAGACATTTCTCTAGACTGCCACTGTCCAACCACTGCTAGACCAACAACCTACAGACCAACTACTCCTAAACCAACAACTTCAATTCCAACTACCGCTAAACCGACTACTGCTACACCAACTACTGCTAGACCGACGACTCTACCTCCAACAACGGCTACTCCAACTACCGCTGCTCCTACATCAGCACCTTGCCAATGTTGCTTCGTGGACCAAAAACCTGTTGTATATGATAAATGTGAATTAGAAAAAATAGAAAACTTCAATAATATAACCTTAAACTGCACAGGTAGATTATTGGATGTAAATGTTACCTTAAGAAATGTTTGTCCAAATAAGCATATTAGCGTCGGAGTACTAGTTTACGAAGGCAATAACCTACTATCCTTAAAAGTTTGCAAATTATTTACTGGTGATGGTCCTAACTGTATACCAATTTTGAATGCAGGTAAGTTCTGCTTTGTATTTGATGATGACTCTTGTCCTCCAGCTCGTACTCTTACTGTTAGAATTGTTGCTAACTACTTAGAAAGATAAATAGAATCTTAACTTATGACATGATCTTAATTTCATCTAAAGATTAGAAATACTTATTTTGGATTAATAGACTAAGGCTTGATACATATGAATTATAATTCTTGTGCACCAAGCTTTAGTTTTTCATCTATTAACTTAAATAAACATTACATAGATATTATTTTCGTAATTAACAATTCTCTGCGACAATACATATATTATACTATGTGCGTCAGCTAAGTCTCAAAGAAAATGTCCTGATAGATGAATAATTGATCTACATTCTATCCGCTAATGACGTGCATTTTAAAGAACTAAAAGTATTATTGCGGATAATCAAGGATAAAAAATGGTTATACCCAGTAAAAAAGGAGTGAACAAATTGTTAGATATTATTGCTAACCCCCAAAAACTTTCTGGTAAACTTCTAGGTAAAGTTATCGTTCATAACTCACGTGCCATTAAAACAACGGCTTTAAGCGAGAAAAAAACTATCTTGGAAATATCCCCTAACGCTGTAGGATGCGGAAATGGAAATTCTGGATCTGGTCTGCCTGGTGAAAGGCAGGTCAATTCATCGCTGCCAGATATTAATAATTACCCGCATATAACTCAAAGTGAATCAAGCTTAGCCTACTTTGGTGATTATATTCTTTTGGGATTTAATGATTCCAATGATTCTCTTACTCTTGGACAATTTTCGGGCTATGCATTTTCAAGTGATAATGGAACTACTTGGAGTGACTGCGGTTCCGTGCCTAAAGGACCAAATTTATCTGATAATGGTGGTGACCCAGTTATAGCTGTAGATAGTGATGGCACTTTCTATTATGGACACCTTGGAACAACTACAGAAGGTGAATCTGTAATAATTGTCAATACAGCCCAAGTTGATAATACTAATAGAACTCTTCAATTCAATAATCCTATTGTAGTAGGAACAGGACAGAACCGCCCAGATGGATTTCAAGATAAGGAATGGATAACAGTTGGTGTTAATAAAAGTCAATCTGGGTCACAGGCACTATATATTACTTGGACTGATATCTTACCTGATTATATACCCGAACTTAGCACAATCAACTTTTCTAAATTTACTACTGGCGCAAGCCCAACGCCATTAATCGAAAGCAAGGCAATTGCACACACCACATTGGATCCTTTATCTACCTATGTTCATGGTTCCTTCCCGGTAGTGGACAGTAATGGTAATATATATGTGTTTTATGAACAAGTTGATTTTAATAATTTTAATAGATATATTTATATGGTCAAATCAACAGATGGCGGAGCTAACTTTACTTCTCCTATATTAGTTTCCGGCCCTTTCTTTGTAGCAGCTAATAATGTATCTTGTGATCAATATGCTATTTCAGTTGACCCCGATGGACAAAGATCTATTAGAATGAATGATTTTCCTCATGCTACTGTAGCATCAGATAACACACTTTACGTGGTTTGGAATTCCGGTACTACTCAAGTAAATCCAAATATTAATATATCTTTGGCTTACAGTACGGATGGTGGCAATAATTGGACTACAATTCCGGTTACTAACTCTACTACCCATGAGTTTTTTCCATCAGTGGCCTTTCAATGTGATAGAGCTCATATACACTACAGTCGCTTTATTGATCCATCCAATGTAGGTGGAGTTGGTAATGGAAACTTTGCCTTATTTAAGAAGAGCTTTTCTATTACAGATGGCCTAAGCGCAGAAAGTCAAGTAAGTACAGTATCTTCACCAGTACCAATTACTAATCCTAACTTCGATACAATTGTTGCAGGTTGTTATATGGGTGACTATAATCAGCTGATCGCTGGCCCTGGAAATGCATTATACCATGGTTGGGGAGATAATCGCAGTGTTTTGAATGGAAATCAAAATCCAGATGTATTCTTTATTCAAACAGAATGTGTACCTACTCCAACTACAGCGGCTCCGACTACTGCAGCTCCAACTACCGCTGCTCCAACTACTGCGGCTCCGACCACTGCAGCTCCAACTACCGCTGCTCCAACGACTGCAGCTCCGACTACTGCGGCTCCGACTACTGCGGTTCCAACTACTGCAGCTCCGACTACTGCGGCTCCAACTACTGCAGCACCGACCACTGCAGCTCCGACTACTGCAGCACCAACTACTGCAGCTCCAACTACTGCGGCTCCAACTACTGCAGCTCCAACTACTGCGGCACCAACAACAGCTGCTCCAACTACTGCTGCTCCGACTACTGCTGCACCAACGACTACGGCTCCAACTACTGCTGCACCAACGACTGCGGCTCCAACTACTGCTGCACCGACTACTGCTGCACCGACTACTGCTGCACCAACTACTGCTGCACCAACTACTGCTGCACCAACTACTGCTGCACCAACGACTGCGGCTCCAACCCCAACACCTTGCCCTTGCTGCTTTGTAGATGAAAAGGCCGTAGTATATGCTAAGTGTGAATTAGAAAAAACAGAAAACTTCAATAATATAACCTTAAACTGCACAGGTAGATTCTTAGATGTAAATATTGCCTTAAGAAATGTTTGTCCAAACAAGCTAGTTAGTGTAGGAGCATTAGTTTATGATACACAAAATAGACTTCTTTCTATAAAAGCTTGTAGATTATTTACTGGTGATGGTCCAAATTGTATACCAAATCTAAATGCTGGTAGATTCTGCTTTGTATTTGATGATGAACCTTGTCCTCTAGCTCGTACTCTTACTGTAAGGATTGTTGCTAATTATCTAGAAAGATAAACATTTAAAATTAATATAATATTTGAGGGTCTGAGGCTTAATGCCTCAGACTTTTATCTACATCTTTGTAACACCTAACTACCTTTAGAATATTATATACTGTAGATATTCAACACAACACCCCCGGGGTATTTATAATTCAATATTAATACCCCCGGCAAGATTATATTTAAAAGTACGATATATAATTAATAAAACTTTGAGAAACTTTTATAGAGGAGATGTTTATATGGCAAATAGTGTTACACTTGCTGGATATACAATAACTTTTATTGGTAAGGATTGTAATTCAGATAATACTCAAACTTGGACTTACAGTGTTGCTATATCCGACCCTAAACGTAATATAAGCAGTTGGTCCCTTGAACTTTGTCCTAACCATGTAGTATCTACTACTACTCCACCTACTTCACCTAGTGATGATATCGAAATATTTACTGGACAAGGCAGCCTTAACCCGTGTTTAGATAATCTTGGAGCCCTAAACGGAATTAAGTGGCATTACCCTGATACTCCTCCTGCTAATATTGTTGAAGGGCTTTACACCTTCACCTTAGTGGGATGTTTTGAACAAGCTGATAGTGTCAATGTAGCTGTACACGCTGGTGGAGGTCAAACTTGTGCTAATGGACTTATAACAGGGCCAAGCTGTACTCCAGTAACAACACCTACTACTGCTGCACCAACAACAGCTGCTCCGACTACTGCTGCTCCAACTACAGCAGCTCCAACTACTGCCGCACCAACTACCGCTGCTCCAACTACTGCTGCACCAACAACTGCAGCTCCGACTACTGCTGCTCCAACTACTGCCGCACCAACTACTGCTGCTCCAACTACAGCAGCACCAACTACAGCAGCACCAACTACAGCAGCACCAACTACAGCAGCACCAACTACAGCAGCACCAACTACTGCTGCTCCGACTACTGCTGCTCCAACGACAGCTGCTCCGACTACTGCTGCACCAACAACAGCTGCACCAACTACTGCTGCTCCAACTACTGCTGCACCAACAACTGCTGCACCAACAACTGCAGCTCCGACTACTGCGGCTCCAACTACCGCTGCTCCAACTACTGCCGCACCAACTACCGCTGCTCCAACTACTGCTGCACCAACAACTGCAGCTCCGACTACTGCGGCTCCAACTACCGCTGCTCCAACTACTGCTGCTCCAACTACTGCAGCTCCGACTACTGCGGCTCCAACTACCGCTGCTCCAACTACTGCCGCACCGACTCCAACACCTTGTCCTTGCTGCTTTGTAGATGAAAAGCCTGTAGTATATGCTAAATGTGAATTAGAAAAATCAGAAACCTTCGATAATATAACTTTAAACTGCACAGGTAGGTTCTTAGATGTAAATGTTACTCTAAGAAATGTTTGTCCAAATAAAGGTGTTAGCGTTGGAGTATTAGTTTATGATTCACAAAACAGACTTCTCTCTATCAAGGCTTGCAGATTATTTACTGGTGATGGTCCAAATTGTATTCCTAGCTTAAATGCTGGTAGATTCTGCTTTGTATTTGATGATAATCCTTGTCCTCCTGCTCGAACTTTCACTGTGAGAATTGTTGCTAACTATTTAGAGAGATAGAATTAATTTTTAAATTGGGTGCTTTAGTTTTACTAAAGTACCCTTTTACAAATCCATAACAAAACTCCAATACATAGAATATAATAAAGCGTAACTATACAAATCATGAAGATTTGCTATATTAGACTTAAGTGGAGGTAAAATATAATGGATAATGATAAATCATTTGATGTAGTTATACCAGTGGCTAAAGAAGATCTGTCTTTAGCAATAAAAAATATACCATATATCTTTAAAATGCTCTCACCTAAAAAGATTATTTTTATTGGTTGTAAAGACTTAAAAAGTTCATTTCCACTTAATGAGAAACTAGAGTTTATTAATGAAGATGAAATTTATCAAGATATGAAATTAAATACTATTCAATCTATTATGTATAATATTGCAGGAAGCACTAACCGAAGTGGTTGGTATCTTCAACAATTTCTTAAGATGTCTTACTCAACAATATGTAAGAAAGATCATTATGTTATATGGGATGCTGATACAATACCGCTTAATGCTATTTCATTTTTTGATGGTAAGAGCAGTAAATATTTATTTACGATGAAGACTGAGTATCATTTACCTTATTTTATAACTATTGAAAAGCTCTTCAACAATGAAATTAAAAAGTATAACAATCAGTCCTTTATAGCAGAGCATATGATAATAGATACAAAAACAATGACTGAATTAATCAAAAAAATTGAAAGTAATGAAAACTTAAAGGGTAAGTATTTTTATGAAAAAATAATGTATTCTATTGACAAAAAAGATATTCAAGGAGCAGGCTTTAGTGAATTTGAAACCTATGGTAACTATGTTATGAAATATCACTCTGATAAATACATTATGAGGGAATTAAGGTCACTAAGAGAAGGAAGTATATATTTGGGAATGTCTCCAACAGACGATGAATTATTGAGGGCTTCAAAAAATTTCGATTTAATTTCAATAGAAAATTGGTAATTGTACTCCTTCATAACATTAATTTTACTAATAGAAAATTTGCTTTTGTATTGACTAGACCTCTTTCTGGTTCAACAGGTCCCTTTTATGTATTAGTTTTTGATATAACAGGTGCCACTCCTATTTTTTAAAACAGTGTATCAGTTCCTTATACTCCTATTGGAAACTACCCTAATATCACAGCAAATGGAGGTGTAGTTGCTAAATATTATTGTCCTACGCCTAATACTGCGGCACCAACAACTGCTGCTCCAACTACCGCTGCACCTTGTCCTTGCTGCTTTGTAGATGAGAAGCCTGTAGTTTATGATAATCAAAACAGGCTTCTTTCATTGAAGGTTTGCAGATTATTTACTGTTAGACTTGTTGCTAACTATCTAGAGAGATAAGCATAAAAAATTAGGCGCTTCAGCTCATGAAGCACCTTTTCAATATGAAAAACTAAAGTTTTTCTAAACTATCTTCCTCAGTATAAACCTTAATACCATTTCTCTCTAAAAGCTCAGCAGTAACACCATTCCCCTCTATTTTAGTTCCACTAAAACTTCCATCATAAATCCTTCCATGACCACAAGAAGGACTTTTCGCTTTAAGTATAGCAATTTTAGCACCACAACTTTGAGCTATTTTAAGAGTTTCATAAGCACCTTTTAAAAACTGCTCTGTACCATCTTTACCTTCTTTCGTTAAAACCTTTGCTTTACCGTCAAGTACTTCAGCTCCCGTACCTCCGCAAATTTCATGAGGCGGCCTAGGGGTAGGCATCCCTCCTAGCTGCTCCGGACAAACTGGTATCGCCTTGCCTTCTTTTATGAGCTTTAATACTTTTTCATTCAGATTGTTGCTACCATCATATCTTGTATCCATTCCACACAAACAAGCACTTACTATTATCATAACATAACTCCTCCCCTGTAATTCTGCAATGATACCTTAACTTATGGTTCTTATTTATTTAAGCTCTACCACAGTAACCCCAGATCCACCTTCGCCATACTCTCCAAGCCTGTATCTCTTTACATGAGCGTGTCTCTTTAACATATCATTAATAGTATTTCTAAGTACTCCAGTTCCTTTTCCATGAATTACACTAACTTCTCCAAGTCCTGCCATATATGCATCATCTAAATACTTATCTACAGTATAAACAGCTTCCACAGCGTCCATTCCTCTTAAGTCCACAGAACTTGAAACAGATCTTAAGTTTAGTTTTGCCTCTCTTTTTGTTATCTTCTTCTCTTCTTTTGAGAGCCCCTTTGAAGCTCTTAAGTCTTTAAGCTTAACATTTATTTTCATAATTCCAGCCTGAACCTGTACTTCACCTTTGTTATCAGGCTTAGATAGAACAATAACCTTTTGATTTAAAGAAGGTAAAAAAACTTCCTGACCTTCACTAACTTTCTTAAGTTCCTCGCCATCATCTTCCTTAATTCTATTTGCTTTTTCTTCTGCATTTTCAAGCTTATCTTTAAGTCTTCTTCTTTGCTCCTCTAGCTTTTGTCTTGCATCAGAACCATAACCCATCTTTTCTAATTCTCTCATGTCTTTAATTATTTTATCTGCATCTTCTTTTGCTTCTTTTAGTATTCTCTTTGCATCTCTTTGTGATTCAATTATAGCCTTTTCTCTAGCATTGTTAAGGCTATACATTTTTTCTTCATACTTTTCTTTAAGCTTTGCTGCTTCAAGCTTTAGAACTTCCGTTTCCCTAGCATAGTTTTCTGCCTTAATGCTCTTATCCTGTAAACTTTGAATTAAGTCTTCAAATTTAAGAGTTTCACTTGCTATACTTTCCTTCGCATCCTTGATTACAAAATCGGGTAGTCCTAGTCTTCTTGATATTTCAAAAGCGTTAGATTTACCCGGAACTCCAATTAATAGCCTATAAGTAGGTCTAAGGGTTTCAACATCAAATTCTACAGATGCATTCTCCACTTCTTCTGTTTTTAATGCATAAGCCTTAAGCTCACTATAGTGAGTTGTAGCTACTATTCTACACCCCCTTTTTCTCAAATGTTCAAGAATCGATACTGCTAATGCTGCTCCTTCTGTAGGGTCAGTTCCTGCTCCAAGTTCATCAAATAATATCAAAGACTTCTTATCTGCCTTTTCTATTATATTTACTATATTAGTCATATGAGATGAGAATGTTGATAGACTCTGTTCAATACTCTGTTCATCTCCAATATCTGCGAATACCTCCTTGAAGAAGCTTACAGTAGAGTGTTCCCTAGCTGGAATCATAAGTCCACTTAAGGCCATAATATGAAGTAATCCTACAGTTTTTAATGTAACAGTTTTTCCTCCTGTATTAGGTCCTGTTATAACTAACGAAGTAAACTCTCTTCCTAAGTACATACTCATTGGTACCGCTATTTTTCTATCTATAAGTGGATGCTTTGCCTCTATGATGTCTATTATACCTTCATCATTTATTACTGGAGCTGTACAATTTGTATCACTTGCATACTTAGCCTTCGCAAAGACAAAATCTAATTCCCATATGATATTTCCATTATTTCTAACTGCTACTCTGTTCTCATGAACCTTACTTGAAAGTTCAGCAAGTATTCTTTCTATCTCAGCTTTTTCTTTAAGCATAAGCTCCTTTATCTCATTATTTAGGTTAACAAGGCTCATTGGTTCTATATATAATGTGGCTCCACTAGAACTTTGATCATGTACAAGTCCTGGCACTGCACCTTTATGTTCCGCTCTTACTGGAAGCACATATCTATCTCCCCTCATAGTGTATAAGGCATCTTGAAGATAAGCTGAATAACTCCTTATAAGTGAATTGACCTTGTCTCTTACAGATGAATTTTTATCCTTTAATGATCTTCTTATGTTGTATAGTGTTGAACTTGCCCTATCAGAAATTTCCTCTTCACCTTCTATAGCTAAAAATATTTCATCCTCTAGCTTCTTTAAAGGTACAATTCCTTCACATATATCTTCAATGACTCTATATGCTTCCTCTTCTTCCTTATGACTTACGTATTCCTTAAATCTTCTTGCTGAACTAAGCATTGCTGCTATTTTTAAAAGCTGACCAGGCATAAGTGAAGAGCTTTTTTCAGCTCTACTTATACCTTCTCTAATATCATAAACTCCCTCAAAAGGAGGTGCCCCTTTTGTAACAAGTAATCTTAAGGCTTCCTTTGTCTCTTCTAAGTGTTCCCTTGCTTCATATAGATTTTCATAAGGTCTTAATTCGTCAATTAAATCTTTTCCCGCAGCTGTAACTGTATATCTTTTTAGTTCTTCCTTAATCTTACCGAACTCTAAAATTTTCAAAGATTTTTCGTTCATTTATTCCACTCCTCTTTTGTAATGTCCTCTCGTAAACTTGCTAAAATCATCTTTCCACTCTTCATTCCTTAGTGCCTGTAAAATTTTCTTTGTCTCCTCATAATTTTCATCTATAAAATCAACTCTAAAAGAATTTATATTCATATCTCTAAATTCATTTATATTATCTATTAAGTTAATAGGTACACTATTATAGATGTAGCTTCTACAGAATTTGTCAGTCTGCAATATAAATTCCTCTCCCTTTCTGTCTCTTAGCACGAAATCTCCTCTTTTACAAGCATTATTACAACTACTAGTGGCACATTTGCCTCCAAAAGTACTTCCTATTGGACAATACTCACTAACCATTAGTTCAATTTTGCCATAAACTAATGTTTGTATAGGTAATTTTGTATTTTTAACAATATTTCTTATCTCCTTTTTATTTAGCTCTACGCTTAAGCAGTTTCCACTTAAAAAGTCTTTATAAAAATCCAAAGCCTGACTGTTAAATATATTTAGTTTATAATCACCTATTATATCTGTCTTCCCTATAAGTTTACTTATAGCACCTAAATTAGCTGTAATTATTCCTTCTATCTTTTGTAAGTTTTCTTCAACCTGATTAATTAAATATTCAAACTCAGTTCTTATTATATTAGGTATTTTTATAAATACCTTTTTATCCTTTAATTTATCTAAGTAACTAAAATCTAAAAGTCCAAATGGATTTATTGTAACGGTTCTGAACTCTGATTCTATAAATGCTTTTAATTGTTCTTCATTATGTACATAAACAATAGTTTCTGGTAATGGCCTTTCATTTACCTTTGCTGTATTATTGATATTGCTAGTATATTGACCCATAATTTTTTCATCACTAAGTTTATTGCTTTCCCCGGACTTGTATTTTGAACTTTCATTCTTATTTCTTTTAAATAATATATGATTAGTTAACTTTTCTACTAAATTTCTTCTCACTTCATTTAAAGCAGATATAGGTAAAAATCCTTCTTCAAACTCTTCAAAATTAATATCTGTAAACTTAAAAGGAGTATCTCCAGCCTTTCCTAAGCTTTCTATAATTCTCTCTTTGTCTAAAGGCTTTTTTAATGCCTTTTGTACAATATCTCCTTTAACTTTCAGTACTTCACCCTCATAGGCACATATCAAAACTATTGATTCATCTACTTTAAACTCTACTGATAACTTTAGTTCAATTTTTCTTTCAAAAGGCTTTTTGTAAACACTTTCTAATTCATTTAACAACTTTACATCAGATGTCTTATAAAGCATGTCACCACTTTTATATTGTGCTGGCAATAGCTTTACTTTATCTCCACCAAAAGCCTCTTCTACTTCTTTTCCATTTTTTATTATCTTAGATACAGTAAAGCCATTTTCCCCATTTCTTATCCCATCTTTTACAGATATATTTTCCTTTAATGCTATGGTTAAATCCTTCTGTACCTTACCCAGTTCTACTCCTGTATTTTTAGGAAAGCTATATGCCATCATATCTCTTCCTACGTTACCATAAAGATATGCCTTAGAAAAGCCTTCCCTATTAAATAGCTGGAGAAGTTTTTTCTTTTCCTTTTCTACACTAAAATCATTATCTTTATTTAGTTTATTGTTTTTATTTATTTTGCTTATTTTACTTAATAAGTTCTCTCGGTTTTCATTCTTATTTAATTCTCCTAGAACCTGAATATTTAAAGCATTGTCTATTGCCTTTCTATAAGACTCTACAACTCCTGCCACATATTCTGGTCTTTTCATTCTACCTTCTATTTTTAAGGAAGAAGTGCCGCTCTCCACTATATCTTTTACATTTTCAATAGTGCAAATATCTTTAGGACTTAATAAATAGCCTTTTCTTTCAGTCATAGTTTTTTTATCTATAATTGTATTAGGAAGTCTACATGACTGTGCACATCTTCCTCTATTTCCACTTCTTCCACCAATCATACTGCTCATCAGACACTGGCCTGAATAACAAACACAGAGTGCTCCATGAACAAATATCTCTGTCTCTACCCCTAAGTCCTTAGATATATGTGCTATTTCTTTTAAAGCTAGTTCCCTAGAAAGGACTATTCTCTTAAAACCTATCTCTCTTAAAAATAAAGCTCCCTCAGCATTATGTATAGTCATCTGAGTGGAGGCATGTAACTCAAAGTTAGGTAGATTTTTTCTTATTAAATTTGCGAATCCCAAATCTTGAATTATAAGCGCATCTACACCTATTTTATATAAAAACTTAGCATATTCTAATGCTTCTTTTATCTCATCTTCTTTCAAAATCGTATTTATAGTAACATAGATTTTTACATTATATAAATGACAATATTCCACTGCCTTACTCATGTTTTCATTATCAAAGTTTGATGCATATGCTCTAGCTGAAAACTTATTTCCTCCTAGATATACTGCATCTGCTCCAGCCTGCACTGCTGCATATAAGCTTTCCATACTACCTGCTGGTGCTAAAAGTTCTATTTTTTTCATTATTTATCTCTCCTAATTTTAGTCATATGTTTCTATTATACTAAATTTTTATAAAATCTATAATCCTTCTTACCTTCAAATGTTTGATGATACGTTCTTTATTATACATTATATTATTAGCTTTTAAAACTGATTTTAAAACTAAGTATAATTGATGCTTCTACTATCTTTAACTTCTTTTCACTCTTCTTGTGGAAATACATTTTATATAAAAACTTATAGTAAAAACATGAATGTTTACAAATAATTAACCAGTTATCACCTTGTCTATGAGCATTTCCTAAAGTAAAAAGAACAATGATTCCGCTTAATAGAATTATTGTTCTTTTTAAAGTATAATTTTATCTTAAATGTATTTTCTTCTTGGAAGTAAAGTATTGCACAAAGATAAAATTAATTTTTCCCTATTTTCAAATAACTTTCACAAAGTACTTTGATACACTTATCCCAGTTATACTTCTCTATAACGTAAGACTTCAGTTTGGAATCTTTATTTTGCTTCATTCCAAGTTTAACTGATTCATAGACACTGTCTATATCATAAGGATTACAGTACAAAGACATTTTATTAAAATATTCTTCAGCACATCCTTCACTTGTTGATACTATATTACATCCACTTGCTGCAGCTTCTAGCGATGATAAACCTGGGGCTTCTATAAATGAAGGTAATACATGTAGCTTAGCAAACCTGTAGGCATTATACACATTATAGCTATCCATAAATCCAAGATATACTACATTCTTAAATTTCATACACTCGTCGAAATATTTTTTATCCCCTATATTTCCAATTAGGACTAATTGGGTTCCCAAGTCATTGCACACTTTAGATAAAAGTAATTGATTTTTTCTTCTATCTATTGTACCAACGCATAGTATATAATTATTCAAATTATATCTATTTTTAAAATTATAAAGCGGCACATCATCATTTTCTACTTCTACACCATTATAAATTACAGTATAAGGAACCCAACTTCCAAATTCTTTTTGTATTAGTTCTCCTTCGGCTTTACTGCTAGGATATATAGTCTTGCACCCCTTCAATATTTCTGTTCTGTATATCTTACACCTATCCCATAACTTAA
This sequence comes from Clostridium sp. CS1-1, assembly GCF_056135525.1. Classification (NCBI taxonomy): domain Bacteria; kingdom Bacillati; phylum Bacillota; class Clostridia; order Eubacteriales; family Clostridiaceae; genus Clostridium; species Clostridium sp. CS1-1. The sequence continues at coordinate 4,385,779 of NZ_CM148680.1, forward strand.
TACTTTCTAAATCATTAATATGATTATAATACTTCTTTAAATTCCAATACACAGAAGATAACACTATATTTTTTTTATAAGACTTAGCTATTTTAAAATACTTATAAGTTTCTCCTACCATTGCCAAATTAAATAAATGTATTATATCGTAACTAGAGTAGTCTGTTATATCACCATTATTTATATCTACACTTAATCCCATTTTTTTCAGATGCTCTTCTGTTTTTAGGATCTGCATAGAATCTCCCGCAAAGTTCCTATAATAATCTCCTCTTACGCAAAGTAGTATCTTCATAAGCGAATCCCCCTAAAAGTTTACATATTACTATAGTCTTAAAATATTATTATGCAGTACCTCAAACTAATATCACGAATTATCGGAATATTCTTTTTACAATGGTAGGTTCTGAAAAATTCATGGATTACTTGTATCTTTCAATATTCTATTATTCTTTGTTTATAAACTAACTTAAATAAAAATTTTTCAAAATATCTAAGTTATTTCCGTAATTATCCATTGATGCATGAGGATGATGTAAATGCCATACGCTAAATCCATCTAGTCGTGCATTTACACCACAGTGCTTATACATAGCCATTGAAAATGCATCATCTTCACATCCCCATCCTTTAAAACGCTCATCAAATCCTCCAACTTTTTCGAAGCATTGCCTAGGAACTATAACTATTTGACTATTTATACCAGTACAAATATGACATCCATCAAAATCGACATCAGACATAGTAAGAGATGGCTCTTGATTTAATAGCCATGTTGTTTGATCTGGTGTTAAAAACTTCGAATAAGTGAATGGCAATACCCAAACATAATTTTTTAGTGTTTCAATTCCTAGCTCCATTTGTTTTACATCAAATGATATATCTGCATCAGCAATCATAAATATCTCTCTAGTGGCTCTCTTTGCAGCATTATTTATAGCTGCTGACCTGCAAAATGGATCTATATCTGAATCACCTATACATATTTCGGCATTAGGTAACAAAGCACTATATCTTCTTTTTATCCACTGCCAGTTTTTCTCACGGCACCCCCCATCAGATTTAAAAGGTATGAGTACTGAAATTCTTTCATCAAGCATAGTAAGGCATCCTTTCATATTTTTATTTCAATATATTCACATTCATTAAAAATGTGTTTTAAACTTCTTATAAAAAGAGAATTGTTAAATTGTAAAGTATGGATAAAAATCTCTTTCCAGTAAATCACTGATAACTTCAGTGACTTATTACATTAAATTCTTATCCATGATTCTGGTATTAAGTCTGAAGTATTCGTATTTTTATTATTAAACCAATTTTTAGGTGCAATTATAATCCTACTACTATTTTTTCCAAGCCATGCTCCCCACCAGCTAAAAGTGCTATTAGCTATTATATGATGTTTACATAAACTCATTAAATTCAAATCTTCATAGTTCTTATCAGTATCATTAATGTCAACAAAGATTACTTTGTATTTTAGTTTAAGATTTCGTTTTGCCCACTCTATGTCATCAGAAAAAATAAAGAACTGGGGCTGCTCTATCAAACTTGAAATTTTATTTACAGCGTTATGATAATATTCTAAAGAATAAAGTTCCCTGATTATAGAGTTTGGTATATTTAAATAATCTCCTCGTCTAATGTGTAAGCTTACAGAGTTACAGCTTTGAATTTTATTAACCATTTCCATATTTAATGCATCTGATTTATTTTTCAGTGTAAATTCTTGTCTTATAACATTTTCAATATCCTTAAAATATTTCTCACTTTGCCAGTAACCTTGCAAATACACATCTCCTTGTAGATCTAATATATCTTTATCAAAATGAAAATGTTTTTCATATACGTAAAAATTTCTTTTTACTCTATCTATTTCTTTCTCATCTGCTATATTTTCTATTATATTAAAATATTTTAGACAGTACTTTCTATGATTTTGGGGAACATATGAAGAACCATCTAACTTGACAGGTATTTGACTTGCTATAGATAATTTTCTTCCTAGGGCATATTGAAAAAGCTGATTTCCTAATCCCCCTACTAATGACACTATAATCATTTGTATTTCTCTCCTTACCAATTTTTTAATAATTTTGAGTAAACCATTCATACACTTGCTTTATTCCTTCTTCCAAATCTATTTTGTATTTCCACCCAAGATTACTTAATTTATTAACATCTAGCAATTTTCTAGGTGTCCCATCTGGTTTACTTTCATCAAATCTTAATTCCCCTTCATATCCAACTATATTTGCAATTACTTCTGCCAGTTCTTTTATTGTAACTTCTCTTCCTGTTCCAATATTTACATGTTCCTCGCCATTGTAATTCTCCATGAGATAAACACAAGCATCAGCCATATCGTATACGTGTAAAAATTCTCGAAGAGGCTTACCTGTACCCCATATCTCTACATAAGGTTTATTATCTTTCTTAGCTTCATGAAATTTTCTTATAAGAGCTGGCATTACATGAGATGTTTGCAAGTCAAAGTTGTCATTAGGGCCATAAAGGTTGGTTGGCATAACACTTATAAAATTGTCTCCATATTGTCTCTTAAAAAACTGACACATTTTCAATCCTGATATTTTGGCAAGTGCATAGCCCTCATTTGTCTGTTCAAGATATCCAGATAGCAAATATTCTTCCTTTATTGGCTGCGGACACATCTTAGGGTATATACATGAACTTCCTAAAAACATAATCTTTTTAACTTTAAAATCATGCGCTGCCTTTATTACATTGCACTCTATCATTAGATTTTCATAAATAAAATCTGCTGGAGACTTATTATTAGCATTAATACCGCCAACCTTGGCTGCTGCTAAAAAAATATATTCAGGTTTTTCTTTTCTAAAAAACTCTCTTACCTCCTCAGCATTTGTTAGGTCTAATTCATTGTGACCTTTCCCAATTATACTTTCATATCCTTTAGCCTTTAAACTTCTAACTATAGCTGAACCTACAAGTCCTCTATGTCCTGCAACGTAGATTTTACTATCTTTCTCCATTAACATACTCCTCTTTAATAATTGCTTACTTGTCACTTTTATATTCTAAAATATAACCTTTAATGGTCAGCAAACGGATAACTTAATTTATCACTGCTAATCTATAAAAACTTTGAAAAACTTTACCCTATAAAGTTATCTAATGACGTGATAAATACTCACTTAAGTTTATTCCTGCTATCTCTTTTAAATCTGATTCTATCATCATATTCACCAATGATTTAAAATCTACTTTTCTTTTCCACCCCAGTTCCTTTTCTGCTTTAGATGGATCTCCAAGCAGAAGATCGACCTCAGTAGGTCTGAAGTATCTTTGATCTATATCAATAAGAATTTTTCCTGTTTTCTTATCAATTCCCTTTTCATCTATACCATTTTCTTTCCACTCTATTTCTACTCCAACTTCTTTAAAGGCTAATTCCACAAATTCCCTCACTGTATGGGCTTCACCTGTAGCAATTACATAATCTCTAGGTTTAATTTGCTGAAGCATTAACCACATAGCTTCAACATAATCTCCTGCATATCCCCAATCCCTTTTAGCATCAATATTTCCTAAAGAAAGCTTTTCTTGTTTTCCTATTACTATATTAGCTATTGCCCTCGTAATTTTTCTTGTAACAAAGGTTTCTCCTCTTCTTGGTGATTCATGGTTAAATAGAATACCATTACATGCGAATAGGTCATAAGCCTCTCTATAGTTAACTGTAATCCAATAAGCATATTGTTTTGCTACCGAATAAGGGCTTCGGGGATAAAATGGTGTTTTTTCATTTTGTGGTGCAGTGTCCACCAAGCCACCAAAAAGTTCAGAGGTAGATGCCTGATAAAACTTACAATATAAACCACTTTCTTTTATAGCATCAAGTATTCTAAGCGTTCCAATAGCATTTGTGTCCGCTGTATATTCTGGAACTTCAAAGGATACTTGAACATGACTTTGTGCTGCTAAATTATATATTTCATCTGGTTGAATTTTTTCTAATATCCTGTTCAAATTGCTTGAATCTATTAAATCTCCGTAATGAAGAAATAATTTTTTATTTCCTATTTCAGGATTTTCAAATAAATGATCTATTCTTTTAGTATTAAAACTACTTGTTCTCCTTATAATCCCATGAATCTCATAATTCTTACTCAACAAAAACTCAGTTAAATAAGAGCCATCTTGTCCAGTTATACCTGTTATTAATGCTTTTTTCATATTTAATCACACTCTCTATACAAGTTTTCCATAACTTTCAAAATACGCTTATAACTAGTTAGATACTTTTGGTATTAGTAATTCAGGCATATTTTTTCTCCAATAAGATATAAATTTTATACTAAATACTACAAAGTATATTCATTAAATTTACATAATATATACTATTATCAACTTAACATAAGTGTTCATATTTTAAATAAATATAGATATCTTAGAGCTACCTTTATTTAATACTGCAATTATTTCAATAGAATAAAACCCGAACTAATTGAATCACAATTAGTTCGGGTTTTATCTTATATTTTCACTTAAAAGAGGATTGTTTTGCTTTTTTTGCGTTGCCAGGTTTACCTGGTTTTCTATTAACTTATGCTGTAAATCTATCACTTTATACTTAGCAGATTGAAGTTGAAACTTAAGCTCTTTATTTTGAGATTTAATTTCTGTATTCTCTTCTATATATTTCTGAGCTGTTTCTTTCATTAACTCCATTTCCTTGGTAATACTCTTAATCTCTTGGTCCTTTTGCTCAAGCTCTTGCGCACTCGTGCTATTCTTTAATTTTAATTGTAACTCCGAGTTATACTCTTGCATATGCTCAAGCTGTTTCTTCAAGGATTCTATTTCCGTTTGATATTCTTTATGTTTTTTTTCTACCTGATGAACATTCTCTAAAAACTTTTCATACTCTTTCTGTCTTTTAAACATTTCATCTACCACATTTACGGCAGAAAGAACAGCTGCTGAGGAAGTACTCAACTTTTTATTATTTTCTAATATGCTTTTTATTTTCTTATCTACATAACTTGCTACAGTATGTAAGTACTCATCGTTTTCTTGACCCTTTAAATTATACTCAATGCCATTTATCTTAACTGTTACTATATTCATGTGAACACCCTCTTAGATAATTACTCTTTATTCCAGATTACCTACCATTATTCTACCATAAAACTTGTATATATTAAACAATTTTATAACAAGTTATCAAATATAAACAGATTTCTAAGCATCAGATAGTATTTAATTACGTCTGATGCTTAAAAATCCTTATCAAGGACGTAGTCACTCTAATAAAAAAGACAGTAGGATGATTGCTCTTCTCTACTGCCCTTTTTATCCGATGACTTCCCGCTCTAATACTCCAATCACACTCTGTGAAAGCAATTCATACAAAATTAGAGATTTGGGCTCTCTACTTAGCTATGCATAAGTGATTCCCACCAAATCAGAGATTTGGGCTCTCTACTTAACTATGCATAAGTGATTCCCACTAAATCAGAGATTTGGGCTCTCTACTTAGCTGTGCATAAGTGATTCCCACCAAATCAGAGATTTGGGCTCTCTACTTATCTAAGCTGTGCTCCCAACTTATTTTCTAAAGTTCTTACTATCTTATCATGAACTTTGTTTACATCTGCATCTGTTAAAGTTCTATTTTCTACTCTATAAACTATAGAGTAAGCTATGCTCTTCTTACCTTCTGGTACTTGTTCTCCTTTATACACGTCAAATAATTTTATGCTTTCTACCATGTTTCCACCTTGTTTCCACATGATATCTTCTATCTCTTGCACAAGTACACTATCATCTATTAATATTGCCATATCCCTTGTTACTGCAGGGTATTTAGGAAGAGCTTTATATTTTCTATCTAAGTTTGCATTACTATAAAGTACATCTAAGTTTAATTCTGCTATATAACATCTTCCATCTATACCATAGTTATCAGCAGCGTCAGGATGAACTTCTCCCAGAATACCTACTAAATCTTTCTTTATGTAAAGAGCAGCAGTTTTTCCTGGATGGAAGGTAACATTTTCGCTTTCTCTCTTAAATGAAAATTTTTGAACTCCCAATGTGTCCAATATATTTTCTACTATTCCTTTTAGATTAAAGTAATCTACTCCACCATATAATCCTATTGTTACTATGTTTCTCTCCTCTGGCAGTTTAGTTTGATCTTCATTTGGTATATAAACTTTACCCATTTCAAATAATCTTGCGTATTCATTATTTCTTGAGTAATTTCTAGCAAGTGATTCTAGCATAGATGGTATAGTAGTTGTTCTCATTATGCTATAATCCTCTCCTAAAGGATTTCTTATAGCTACAGCATTTCTTAAGCTACTATCTTCAGGTAAAAGCACTTTATCAAAAACTTTACGACTTACAAAAGAATAGCTTATTGATTGGTTAAGTCCGCTTCCTATTAAAGCTTCTATAACTTTATCATCTAAGTGCTGCTTTGTATTTTTTCCACCTCTAGTACTAGCAGTTTTTACAAGAGTTGTAGGAATATTATTATATCCGTAAATTCTTGCTATCTCTTCTGCTACGTCCTCCTTTATATTTACATCACATCTAAATGTAGGTACATTTATAACTAAAGTGTCTCCCTTTATCTCAGTGATTAAATCTAATCTATTTAGATAACCTCTCATGTCTTCCTTAGAGATTTCTGTTCCAAGGAATTTATTGATCCAGTTATATTCTACTTCTACAGTATGAGGTTGAAGTTTTTCAGGATATATATCAATAGTGCCTTCCATAACTTCTCCTGCCCCTATTTCTTCAACTAGATGGCAAGCTCTATTCATAGCAATTTCAACTAAATTTGGATCTAAATCTTTCTCAAATCTTGATGAAGCTTCAGTTCTAAGGCCTAGTTTTTGAGAGGACACTCTTATGTTAGTTCCATTAAAGTTAGCGCTCTCAAAAACAACATATGTAGTATCTTCCTTTACCTCTGAATTAAGCCCTCCCATGATTCCTGCAAGACCTATCGTTTTTTCTCCATCTTTTATATTAAGCACATCTGAGTTTAAAGTTCTCTCTTCACCGTCTAATGTAGTAAATTTTTCTCCTTCTTTTGCCCTTTCTACTACTATAGTTCTAGTTGATATCTCTCTAACATCGAATGCATGCAGCGGTTGACCAAGCTCTAACATAACGAAGTTTGTTATATCTACCATGTTATTTATCGGTCTAACACCTGCTTCTAAAAGTCTATCCTGCATCCAACCTGGTGATGGTTCTATTTTTATATTTTTTACACCTCTTGCCATGTATCGTCTGCATAATTGATCTCTTATCTCCACTTTTATTTCATTTTCTATATCATCGCTGCATACTGTGTTATATAGTAGCGATGGAACTTGATAAGTTGTATTTAAAGTAGCTGCAGTTTCTCTAGCCATACCTACTATACTTAAGCAATCAGGTCTATTAGAAGTTATTTCTAAATCTATTATTGCACTTGTCATATTTAAAACTTCTTTTATATCTTTGCCAATTGGCGTATCTTGAGGAAGTATCATAAGTCCATGCACAGGCTCATCTCCTGCTATTCCGAGCTCTTCTTCTGAGCAAAACATACCATTTGAAACTACTCCTCTAAGCTTACCTTTTTTTATCTTTACTCCATTATGTATTGTGGAGCCGTGAAGAGCTGCAGGTACTATATCTCCTTCTTTCATATTAGTAGCACCTGTAACAATTTGTATCGGCTCAGCTTCTCCTATATCTGCAAAACAAACAGATAACTTATCTGCATCTGGGTGTTGTTCTATTTTTGCTAATTTAGCTGTAACAACATTTTGTATTTCGTCACCGGTAGTTACAACTTCTTCTACCTTAGAACCACTTAAAGTTAGTCTATCCCCTAACTCCTTTGGTGAAATATCTACATCAACATAGTCTTTTAACCATTTAACAGGAACTTTCATTTCAATATCCTCCTTATTTATCCTAATTAAAATTGATTTAAGAATCTCATATCACTTTCATATAACTGTCTTATATCATCAATTCCATACTTAAGCATAACCATTCTATCTACTCCAAATCCAAAAGCAAATCCGCTGTATACTTCAGGATCTATCCCACAATTTCTTAAAACCTGTGGATGTACCATACCGCAACCTAAAAGCTCCATCCAGCCCTCGCCTTTACATACTCTACAACCTTCTCCGTCACATACAAAGCATGTAGCATCCATTTCTGCTGAAGGTTCTGTGAATGGGAAATGGTGTGGTCTAAACTTAGTCTTTAAATCATCTCCAAACATCTTTTTAGCAAATACCTCAAGCGTTCCCTTTAAATCTGCAAAGGTTATTCCCTTATCTACTACTAGCCCTTCCATTTGATAGAATATTGGTGAGTGTGTGGCGTCCACTGCATCAGAACGATAAACCTTTCCTGGAGCTATCATCTTTATAGGTGGCTTTTGTTCCTCCATTGTTCTAACCTGTAGTGGTGAGGTTTGAGTTCTTAAAACCAAGTTATCATTTATATAAAATGTATCCTGTTCACCTCTTGCAGGGTGATTCTTAGGTATATTTAATGCTTCAAAATTATAATAATCAAGCTCTACCTCTGGACCTTCCTCTATCGTAAAGCCCATTGATATGAATATTTCCTTCATATCGTTTAAAGTTTGCTCAAGTGGATGTCTTTTTCCCAGGCTCTGTTTTATTCCAGGCATGGAAATATCGATTATTTCACTCTGTAATCTTATATTTTTTTCTTTATTCTTTACTTCTTTTGCGTATTCTTCTAAAGAAGTTTCAATTGAAGCTCTTACCTCATTAGCAATCTTTCCAACTAAAGGTCTCTCTTCTGCAGAAAGCGCACCCATACCTCTAAGTATTTGTGTTAACTCTCCCTTTTTGCCAAGGTATTTAACTCTTATGTTTTCAAGCTCAGAACTATTTACAGCACTCTTTAACTCTTCAAGAGCACTATTACCTATAGATTGTAATTTTTCTTTCATTTGTTCTTCTCCTTTCTACATTACCTAATTTACTACAAAATAAAAAAGTCCATCCCTAGTTAAGGGACGAACTTAAATCCGCGTTACCACCCAAATTGATACTGAAATAAACAATATCCTCTTTGTAAATTTATCGGTTATCCCGCCAACTGCTACTCTTCTTTCACAGCAAGAACTCCAGAGTGAACTTCAATATATAATCTTCTAAGAAGGTTTCCACCCAAGCCCTTCTCTCTCTTAAAGAAACTATATATTTACTCTCTCCATCATAGTTAATATATGTAATTTTACTTTCTAATTTTACAGATACATTTCACTATTGTCAATAGAAATTTAATATCTTTCATCAGAAACAAAACCATTAGCTACATAGCTAGTTTATTATTATAACTCAAGAATGAATGCATTTAAATTATTTATTATGTTTCTTGATAAACTTATCCTTAGGATCTTAGAACTTTTGATTGTCTGAGCGATAGCGAGTTATCAAAAGTTCTTGGATTATAGGGATAAGTGAATCTTAGAAGCATAGTAAATAATTTAACGCATGAATGTTGAGTTATAATAATAAACTAGCGTTTAACTAAGGTTTTGTCTCACCACTTCAAACATCATAACTGACGCTGCTACAGATACATTTAGGGATTCTGCTCCGCCAGGCATTGGTATCTTGATTTTTATATCTGATAAATCAAATAGTTCTTTACTTATACCATTTCCTTCATTTCCGACAGCTATTATTACTTTATCTTTTAAGTCTACATCATAAAAATTATTCACCGTATCTAGTGAGCTTACAACTAATTTAAATCCATTAAATCTTAAAAGCTCCAGTTGTGCCAAGTTATCATCTTGTATTATTGGTATGTGAAAAACAGATCCCATTGTAGACCTCAAGGTTTTTTCGTTATAAATGTCAACGGTACCCTTCGTCATTAATACTCCTAAGGCTCCTGCTGCATGAGCTGTTCTTATTATTGTGCCCATATTTCCTGGGTCTTGAACTTTATCAGCCAATATGTAAAATCCTTGCTTATTCTCAAGGGCAATATTTTTATTATTAACAACAGCTACAATTCCTTGAGGAGTATCTGTGCTACTTATGATTTTTAAAATCTGCTCTGTAACACTATAAACTTTTGTGTTTTTTTGTAATTTAGATTCAACATCGAAATTATTCCACCTATCCTTGGCACTTTCACTTATAAAAACTAAAGGAACCTCAAAATCAGATTCTAAAGCTTCACATGCAAATCTAAATCCTTCAACTAAAAATTTGCCACTTTCATTTCTATACTTTTTTTCCTTCAGTTTTTTTATATCTTTGATTAATAGGTTATCTTTACTTTGAATAGTTTCCAATTATGTTTCACCCTTATCCCTTAATAATCTCTAGCTTATTTAAACATTTATACTTACCTATTGCTACAATTACATCCCCTTTTGCAATTGTATAATCTGAGCTAGGAGATATATCAATATCATCTTTTCTTTTAACCGCTACTACATTTATACCATACTTCGCTCTCATGTCTAGTTCTCCTAGTGTTTTATTATGCCATTCTTCAGAAGACATAATTTCAGCAATACTGTATTCGGAAGAAAGCTCGATGTAATCTAATACATTATCCCCAACAAGGTCATGAGCAACTCTCACACCAGTATCTCTTTCAGGGAAAACCACCTTATCGGCACCTATCTTATATAAAATCTTTGCATGAAGTTCAGTATTTGCCTTGGCAATTACATATTTGATTCCAATTTCTTTGGCTAAAAGAGTTATCATTACACTGTCTTGTATATCTACTCCTATTCCAACTATTGCCACATCAAAATTATTTATACCTAATGATTTTAAATTTTCTTCATCTGTAGCATCTGTGTGAATCGCATGTGTTACATCTTCAGATATATTTTGAACTCTTTCCTCATTCGCATCTACCGCTAAAACATCATGACCTAATTGATATAATGTTTTTGCAACTGATGTTCCAAATCTTCCTAAACCTATTACGAGAAATTGTTTCTTTTCCATAAACTCCACCCCTATCCAATTATAATCTTATCTTCAGGATATTTAATAGAACCAGGCATACTTTTTTGTGCAAGAGCTAGCGCAACAGTCAATGGACCTAATCTTCCACAATACATAATAAATGCTATTAATAATTTTCCTCCCGTGCTTAAATTTGGTGTTAAACCAAGTGTTAGTCCTACAGTTCCAAAAGCAGATACAACTTCATAAATAATATAATCTAGAGATGCTTTTTCGGTTATACAAAGTATAGTTGTTGCTACCAAAACAATACCCATTCCTAATGTAGCTACTACAAGCGCTCTATACACAATTTCCTTACCTATTCTTCTTTCATACACTTCAGCATCTTCTCTACCCTTTATAACAGATATAACGGTAATAATAAGTAGAGCAGCTGTTGTTGTCTTTATTCCGCCTGCAGTTGAACCTGGTGATCCTCCAATGAACATAAGTGCTATAGTTAAAAACTTTCCACCCTCAGTCATATCAGCAGTAGGCACAGAATTAAATCCAGCGGTTCTAGGTGTGATCGATGCAAATATAGAATTCACTATCTTATCTTTTAGTGTCATATTAGCTATAGTTTTAACATTGTTCATTTCAAATAGAAACATTAAAATTGCTCCACCTATAATTAATACCGCAGTAGATATTATTACTATCTTTGAATGTAAGGATAGTTTTTTTGTAGTTCTATAAGTGTATATCTCCTGCCATACAAAGAACCCGAGTCCTCCTGTCACAATTAAAGCTCCTATAGTTAATAATATTACTGGATTATCTGTATATGGAGTCACGCTTCTAAAATCACCTATTAAATCTATTCCTGCATTACAATAGGCAGATACAGAATGAAAAATCCCATAATATATACCTTTAGCAACTCCAAATTCAGGTATAAATTGAGTTGCCAAAAGAGTTGCTCCAATAACCTCTACTAAAATAGTAAATTTCAATAGATATTTTGACATTTTTACAAGCCCTTGTATAGAAAAAGAATTAAGAGACTGCTGTATAACAAGTCTTTCTTTTAAAGTAATTCTTTTACCCATAAGTAATGCAAATAATGTAGCTATGGACATAAATCCTAGGCCACCAATCTGTATTAAAAATAAAATTACGAATTGCCCAAAATGACTCCAATGGGTTCCTGTATCTAATGTTACTAGTCCTGTTACACAGGTTGCTGACGTTGCTATGAAAAGACAATCAATGAAATTAGTATACTGACCACTTCGTGATGATATTGGTAAAGATAATAAAATTGCTCCAATAAAAATTACTATGGCAAAGCCTAAAACTAATATCTGAATTTCATTAACTTTAAACCATCTGCTGATTGCTACCTTCATTTTAGATTCCTTCCTTATTAAATGAAAATTTTGTTTAGCTTTATTATATATTATCTGTAGTTCCTCACTAATTATTTATACACCTTGTCCAATAATAAATATAAAAAATGCAGCGTAATCGCTGCATTTTTTATGTAATATTAAGCGTTAATTTGCTTTTTAGCTATTTCAACTAATTCAGTGAATGCTTTTGGATCATTTATTGCTATTTCAGAAAGCATCTTTCTGTTTATATCAATACCTGCATTTTTTATTCCATTCATGAATCTAGAATATGAAAGACCATTCATTCTTGTAGCAGCATTTATTCTTGCTATCCAAAGTTTTCTGAAATCTCTCTTCTTTAATCTTCTTCCAACATAAGCATTTCTTAATGCTCTTATAACTGTTTCATTAGCTGTTTTAAATAACTTGCTTTTTCCACCATAGTAACCTTTTGCAAGCTTTAATATTTTTTTATGATATTTACGAGCATTGACAGCTCTTTTTACTCTTGCCATTTAAAAATCCTCCTTCTTGAACCTGCCATTATGCGTAAGGCATTAATGTCTTCATTGTTTTTTCTTGAGTTTCTGAAACATATGCAGTCTGTCTAAGATTTCTCTTAGTCTTTGTGCTCTTCTTTGTTAATATATGGCTCTTGAAAGCTTTTGCTCTTTTAAGCTTACCTGATCCTGTAACTTTAAATCTCTTTGCTACGCTTTTCTTTGTTTTCATTTTTGGCATAATAAGTTCCTCCTCTCGATTACGCTTTCTTTGATGATAGAATCATTATCATGTTTCTACCTTCTAGCTTTGCTTCTTTTTCTATTATGCATACATCCTCAACTTTAGCGTAAAAAGTTTCTAATATCTTTTTACCTAGATGTGAGTAATCAGCCTCTCTACCTCTAAATCTAACAGTTACTTTAACTTTATCACCTACAAGTAAGAACTTTCTTGCATTGTTAGCTTTAATAGTAATATCATGTTCTTCGATAGTTGGGCTTAGCCTAACTTCTTTGACATTGATAACTTTTTGCTTCTTTTTGGCTTCTTTATCCTTCTTAGATTGCTCATAAACAAACTTGCCATAATCCATTATCTTGCAAACTGGTGGATTAGCATTTGGTGATATCATAACCAAATCTAACTCTTTTTCTTCTGCGATTTTAAGAGCTTCTCTAGATGATAAAATGCCAAGTTGAGATCCATCATCTCCAATAACACGTATCTCTTTTTCTCTTATTTCTTCATTTAAAAGAACATCTTTACTAATAACTTTCACCTCCTAGTTAACTTAAAACAGTTCTTCTATATTCAATATAAAAAAGGACGGCAAAAGCCGTCCTTAGAATGCATCAGTAAAAAATGAATTCTTTAACCTTACTAGCCTTGCCGTAAGGTGAGAAACGGCTGTTTCTTCTTAACAAATAGTATTATACTATCTTATTTTACATCTGTCAACAAGTTTATTAATAAACTAATCAATTGAACTTATTTTTTTATCTATCTCTTCTTTTATCTTTGAAATAAATGCCTCTACGCTCATAACTCCGATATCACCTTGTTTTCTATTCCTAACAGCTGCAGTTCCATCGTTCATTTCCTTATCTCCTATAACAAGCATATAAGGAACTTTTTGAAGTTGTGCCTCTCTAATCTTGTATCCAATCTTTTCATTTCTTAAGTCTATTTCAACCCTTATATCACTTTTCTTTAATTCACTAGCAATTTTCTTTACATAATCAGCTTGTGCATCTGTTATATTCATAATCTTAACCTGTACTGGTGCAAGCCATGTAGGGAATGCTCCAGCATATTGTTCAGTTAATATTCCTATAAATCTTTCGATTGAACCAAATACAACCCTATGAATCATAACCGGTCTGTATTTTTCCCCGCCTGCTCCAACGTAAGTTAAATCAAATCTTTCTGGCATTTGGAAGTCAAGTTGGACAGTTCCACACTGCCATGTTCTACCTATGCAGTCTTTTAGATGGAAGTCTATCTTCGGTCCATAGAATGCTCCATCTCCTTCATTAACTCTATATTTAAGTCCTATGTCTTCTAAAGCATCTCTTAATCCATTAGTTGCTGCTTCCCAATCTTCATCACTTCCCATAGAGTCTTCAGGTCTTGTTGAAAGCTCAACAAAATATTCAAATCCAAATACTTTATAGAAGCTATCTATAAGTCTTATAACACCAAGTACTTCTTCCCTTATTTGTTCTTTAGTGATAAACATATGAGCATCATCTTGAGTAAAGCATCTAACTCTCATCAATCCGTGTAATGCTCCTGACTTTTCATGTCTGTGAACAACTCCCATTTCAGCATATCTTAATGGTAGATCTCTGTAAGAGTGTTTATTGTTTTTGTAAACAAGTATTGAACCAGGACAGTTCATTGGCTTTATAGCATAATCTCCCTCATCAATCTTTGTAAAATACATATTGTCTTTATAGTGATCCCAGTGTCCTGATTGATGCCATAATGCTTCATTTAAGATTATAGGAGTCATTATTTCATCATAGTCAGCTTTTCTATGAGTTTCTCTCCAGAAATTCTGAAGTGTATTTCTAACTACCATTCCCTTTGGATGGAAGAATGGGAATCCTGGACCTTCTTCATGAATACTGAACAAATCTAATTCTCTACCTATTTTTCTATGGTCTCTCTTTTTTGCTTCCTCAAGCATATTTAAGTGAGCATCGAGATCAGCTTTCTTTTCAAATACTGTTCCATAGATTCTTTGAAGCATCTTATTCTTTTCGTCTCCTCTCCAATAAGCTCCTGCTATTGAAAGAAGTTTCACTGCCTTTGCTTTTCCAGTTGATGGTATATGTGGTCCTGCACATAAATCAGTAAAATCGCCATCCTTATAGAAAGAAATTACTGCATCCTCTGGTAAATCATTTATTAATTCAACTTTGTAAGTTTCTCCTTTTTCCTCCATAAGCTTTATAGCTTCTGCTCTTGGAAGTTCAAATCTTTCAAGCTTATAATCCTCTTTAGCTATTTTGTTCATTTCAGCTTCTACTTTTTCTAGCATTTCAGGAGTAAATGAAAAGTCTGCATCGAAGTCATAATAGAATCCATTATCTATTGCTGGTCCTATAGCTAATTTAACGTCTGGGTATAATCTCTTTATAGCCTGTGCAAGCATATGAGAAGCTGTATGTCTTAATATCTTCCTTCCTTCTTCATCTTCAAAAGTTAGTATTTCAAGCTTACAATCCTCATTAATTTCTGTCATTAGCTCAGCTACTTCCCCATTTACTTTTGCGCCTAATGCTTTTTTCGCTAATGATGTACTTAGTTTAGCAGCTACTTCTACTACCTTTGTTCCCTTTTCCACTTCAATTAAATTTCCATCTTTTAAAGTGATCTTTACCATGATTATTCCTCCCTTTGTAACAATTATTATAAATTGAATTTTCTACAAAATAAAACACTCATCCCATATACATGGGACGAGTGTTGAACGCGGTTCCACCCAAATTTAATAGTACCTATATTGCTAGGTTAAAGAATAACTTGGAAATTGCTTATTCTATAACATCTAATCAATTAATAACTATCATCTCTAGACCTTTAACGCAGGTTAACGATATTACTTACTATAATTCAGTATACAGCTCAAAGGTGGTTTTCAATAAACCTTGCTCAAAGAATCTTTCAGCCATTGGATTCTTCTCTCTTGGAGTAGTGTATTATTTACTCTTCCTCGTCATTGCTTTTAATTTTATTTTATTAAATTATATTATTTAAATTTTACGATGTCAATACCTGTAAACTAAAAATAATGAATATTTCTTAATTCATTATTTTATCAAATATTATACTTCTTAATATTATTACCTGATTTAAACTTCATCTTATATTCTATGAACGCTTCTCTTTATTTCCTTGCAATTCTCACAATCATTACAGAACTCTACTCGATTTGTAAATACCTTTTTTATTGTATCTATTAACTCATCATTTCTACAATTTTCTACACAATGAATTATTATCTTCTCAGGTGAATTAGTAATTAAAACACTTATTATCAAATCTTCTACATTAGTATTTTCCCTATATCTTATATCATTTAAATCACTAAATAAACTTTCAGTAATATCTTCATCATTTTTATCTCTTACTACGTATTTCCCTTCAATGTCAATTTCTATATTGACTAGGTCAATTTTACTCTCCTGTATTTCTACAAAATATTTTAGTAGTTTTATAAACTCATTATATTCTTTTTCAACCATATATCTTTCAACTACTTTATCTATTATACCTTCTAAATCATCTTTTAATTCCTTCATCCTAAATCTCATAAAACCATTTATATTTATTTCATTATTTTCATCAATACATTCAACAATTTTATCTATTATTGCATTTCTCTTATTCATACAATAAATAGAATTCTCATCTATTATGCTTCCCTCTCCCTTTAGCGTTTCTAGGCTACTATCTTTAATTTCTTTAAGCTCATCATATTTCAGAAAAAAGTATGTATCCGATAAAAAATTCATCATATCTTTCTTATAAAACTGATCTATAACAGCATTATATAATATATTAGCTATATGTATATTAAACATATTATGAAGCTTGCTGTTCATTTCTTCTTCACAGAATATCTTTACGAAGTGAGT
Organism: Clostridium sp. CS1-1; assembly: GCF_056135525.1. Lineage (NCBI taxonomy): Bacteria > Bacillati > Bacillota > Clostridia > Eubacteriales > Clostridiaceae > Clostridium > Clostridium sp. CS1-1. Next base: position 4,402,798 of record NZ_CM148680.1, read on the forward strand.
ATTTGACTCTATGCTTTCCGAAATACCTATAACTATGTTCTTATTTTTAAAATACTCTTTTATATAATTTATTCCGTCTATTATATCTTCTCTATCATTATCATACACTATTGTAAGTAATAGCATTCCTCACACTCCCTTCTTAAAAATAGTATGCGTTTAAACAAAATCCCTATTCAAAATCTTTTTGTCAAATACCGACATTGTTAATTTAGATTGAAAGTCAGAATCAAAAGATATAAAATTAAATATAATCTTTACTTACGAAATTTCAACTAAGTTATTCACTAGCTACTTAGTTAAATCATTGTTTACAAGGAAGGTTTTTGTATGAAATATGCTATTGTAGATTTTAGAATAAGTGATGAGGAAAAATACAACCTTATCAATTTAGGATTTAATATTTTAATTTGCCCTCCCTCAAGATTATTATACCAAGCAGTTTGCGGTCATCCTGATATGCTTTTACATATTATTGATAAAAATAATATTATAGTCCATCGAGATATTGATAAGGGTTTTGTCGTTTTTTTAAAGAATTTAGGTTTTAATATAATACTGTCGAAAAATAATTTAAAGAGTACTTATCCTGAGGATATTGCTTTAAATAGTATAAGTTTATCTAACTTATTTATTCATAACATTAAATATACAGATGAAGAACTTCTTCATCGGATGAGTAATAAGAAACTGATAAATGTAAAACAAGGATACACCAAATGCTCAACAGCTGTAGTAAATAAACATGCAATCATGACTAGTGACAAAACTATAGCTAAAGCATTAATTCAAGAAAATATAGATGTGTTATCACTTCCACCAGGAGATATTTTACTGCCTGGTTTAAGTTACGGATTCATTGGAGGGTGTTGTGGACTTATTTCTAATGATACTTTAGCCTTTTATGGCGACTTAGAATTCTATACACATAGAAAGATGGTATTAGAATTTTTAGAGAAGCATAACGTAAAGCCTGTATATTTAAGAAAAGGAAAGTTAATAGATAGAGGAAGCCTTTTTGTAATTTACAGTTAAAGATTTTTTCCTAGTAACCTTACAAAAATAGATAATTTATTATTGTTGTCTTTTACCTTTTGTAAAATATTGATTATTCAGATTAAAACGAGCCTTAATCCAAATCTTTTATTATCAGATATCAAAAGTTCAAGTTTACAAAATAAATTAAAATTTTATAACGAAATAAAAAAACTCTATAATTAACCGTTTATTAGATACTAATATTTAAGTTAATACAAAAACAAAAGAACTATCTAAAAATTAGATAGTTCTTTCAGTTTGGAGGCGCCACCCAGATTTGAACTGGGGGATAAAGGTTTTGCAGACCTCTGCCTTACCACTTGGCTATGGCGCCGTATTGGAGCGGAAGATGGGATTCGAACCCACGACGTTCACCTTGGCAAGGTGACGCTCTACCACTGAGCCACTCCCGCAAACTGGTGGCCAGACCAGGAATCGAACCAGGGACACGAGGATTTTCAGTCCTCTGCTCTACCGACTGAGCTATCTGGCCTAATTTGGCGACCCAGAAGGGACTCGAACCCTCGACCTCCGGCGTGACAGGCCGGCACTCTAACCAACTGAGCCACTGGGCCGCGTATGGTGGGCACAACAGGGATCGAACCTGTGACCCCCTGCTTGTAAGGCAGGTGCTCTCCCAGCTGAGCTATGCGCCCATACGCTATGTCTTTAAGACATTTATTATTATATAACCAGTTTTGAATATTGTCAACATATTTTTTACTTTTCTCATTCGACGTTACCATCGCGCTGCTGACATGTATTATAATACAAAAATAATTGAATACTGTCAATGCTACATTTTGACTTTATTTAGAATTAGACTCATATTCCTTCATTTTTGTATCTAATTCTCTACTTTCCTACATAATGTATCTTTTAAATTAGTTGAAAATATAGACTTTCAACATGATACAAACTTGGTACACCATAAAATCATTTTAAATTTATCATTATTATAAACAGACTTCTAAGCATCAGATGGAGTTTTAACTCCACCTGATGCTTATAAACAGAGTTCTTAGTGGCTTTGACACTTAGAACTCGTTATCCTTTAGGGGAAGTCGTTATCCAGGGGCGTAGCCGCTCTTTACTCCCCCTCGGAGAAAAGCAGATATCCCAAATCTCTGATTTGGTGATAGTCGCTTTCACACCGTGCGGCAAGTATTATAGCGGGTAGTCATCGGATAAAGTAGCATATAATAAGTTCTTAGAATACATTTAAGTAAGTGCTTTTTAGTATCCTTAGCTTCTAAAATTATGAAAATCTTGGAATTTTTAATTGTTTGAGTGCTAATCGAGTTGTCAGAATTCTTATTCTAGACGCTTTAGAATACTTAAGAGCAATTAATAGTATCAAATAACTTTTTATACACCACTTTTCGTTTGCTAAATAATAAAATTACTTTCCTACTTCTTCAAGTATCTCCCCTATCTGTTCATTTGTAAATTTATAAGATTTATTACAGAAATGACACTTAAGCTCTTCTGTCTTACCTTCATTATACAGTTCTTCTAAATCCTTTTTTCCTATACTTATAAATGCTCTCTCCACTCTTTCTCTCGAGCAATCACATTTATAAACTGGAGTTATACTCTCATGTATTTTTAAATCCATACCCTCGAAGATATAGTTAAGTATATCCTCTATAGACATTCCCTTTATTATCATCTCTGTTATTGATGGTATTTCTTCAAGTCTATAAGTTACTAAATCAGCAGCTAACTCATTTGCGCCAGGCATCATCTGTATTATAAATCCACCTGCTGCTTTTATACTTAAATCAGTATTTACAAGAACACCTAGTCCTACAGCTGATGGTGTTTGCTCAGACACTGTAAAGTAGTACGCTAAGTCGTCTCCTATTTCACCTGAATAAATAGGTACTTGACCAACATAAGGCTCTTTTAGTCCCATATCTCTTATAATAACTAAATTACCATTCTTTCCTATAGCCCCGCCAACATCTAGCTTTCCCTTACTATTAGCAGGTAAATCTACAGATGGATTGCCTATATACCCTTTTACACTAGCATCTACATATGAAGTTACTACTAACCCTTTGGCCTCTCCCCCTCCTGACATTTGGATGGTTAAAGTATCCTTTTCTGATTTTAGCATTGATCCCATGAGACTTCCTGCAGTTAACATCCTTCCAAGAGCTGCTGATGCGGTTGGAGCACAATTATGAATTTTGACTCCCTCATTTACAAGTTCCGTAGTTATTGCTGCAATTATTCTAATATCCCCATTACTAGCAGTAGCTTTAACTAATTTATCTGACATAATTATAAATCCTCCTTAGTTACAAATAATTTATTAAAAACCTTTAGTTCTTCTTACTTACTACGTATACTATCCTCTCTGTACTGTCAGTTATATTGTTATGTTCATAGTTATCCATTATTCTTATAATTTTAAAATTTACTTTCTCTAATAACTGCTCAATCTCTTCACATGTATATGCTCTCTCCGAGTGATGCTCATCAAACCTTCTATACAACTCGTCTTCTTTTACAAAAAACGTTAGATACATGTCCACAATTTCGTTTTCAAGGGAGTTTTCCCATATATAAGTTACACTTTCATCATCATAATTATATACGTTATTTCCCAATACATTAGTAAGCTTATAATGCGAATTTATATCAAATATAAATATTCCATCATCATTTAAATGGTTAAACACGCTGGTTAAGTACTTTTTTATATCATTTATATCCAATATATAGTTTGTAGAATCTAAACAGCAGGTTATAAGATCAAATTTTCTATTCAAGTTCAGTTCTACTATGTCCTGGCATACAAATTTAACTTTTAGTCCTTTAGACCTCATCTTTGTTTCTGCTTTTGTTAACATATCCCCTGATAAATCTACAGCCCAGGTACTATTAAATTTAGGGGCTATTTTCTCTGTTATATTTCCAGTTCCACAACCTAAATCAAGATACTCTCTCTTATCTAAATTGAGTTCTTCACATATTTCTATAACCACATTTGCCCATCTTTCATAATCTATATCATTGTTTATAAGCTCATCGTAAATCTGAGCAAACTCCTTATAACAATCCATAATAGCATCCTTTCAAAAAACATAAAGTAAAATCTATAAAATTATTCATCAATTAATATTATAAATTTTTAATTAATTAGTCAATAATTTTAGGTTATTAATTAAGCAAATTGCCTAATTCGCAATTTGCTTAATCCTATTTCATTTAAACTATTATCCTATTATTTATTTTGTTTTAAGTTGTTTAGAATAACTTCATTCTTAGGAATATTTAATTCCTTTTTTCTTCGTGTCATCATCCCCCCTATCCGTCCAGTCTCTTCTGCTGTAAGTCCACTCCAACCATACTTATCTACCTTATCGCTAAGTCCTAACTCGTCAGCTATTTCATATTTTAGCTTTTCTCTCAATTTCTCAACTTCACTAAGTTCTCTATGAGATTTCAATTTAGCTTTTATAACTTTCTTTAATGGAGTATTCGCCATGTTGTACCACCCTCCCATTATTTCTGTTTATTATTTTTTACAATAAGAGGATTATTTATACATGATTATATTGTTTACTCCCACCGCCCTTGAGTATAAGCGTATTTAAATTCTACTTCCGGACCAACTGTAGGAAATATCAAATTTTTTATATATTTTTGTTTATATATATACTTATTTCTATAAGCCGTAGGTGATATCACTGCATCATTTAAAATTAAAATCTTCTCAGCTTCTTTGAAACAATTGAATCTTTCCTCATTTTTATCACTCCCAAGCAACGCGGCCTTTGTGATTAACTTATCATAATTGATATTAGACCATCCTGTTTTAATTATATTTGTACCTGAATGCCATAAATATAACTCTGACATAGGGTCATTATAATCAGAACTCCAAATCATGCTAGCAATTTGATAATTACCTTCCCCTATCTTTTTTTGAAAAGCCTCCCAATCAACATATTCAATTTTAATGTTTATACCAAGGTTCCTTATATACATTTCCTTAAAGAATTCCGCTATTTCCTTCTGACTTTTATCCAGTCCAGGTTGTAGATATGTAACTGTAATTTTACTTGGATCCTTGCCTAATCCCAATTCTTCTAATCCACTAATTAGTAGTTCCTTAGGGTTTGGTGAAATTTCCTTTAATTCCTTAACTAAATCTGAGCTTGATCTTTGCCTAAAATCATCATTTCCAATATTTATTGAAGGTGGTATCCAGCTATATGCTGGTGTATAAACTCCTCCCCACAGTTTTTTCGAAATTTCTTCTCTATCTATCGCTAAAGTAAATGCTTTTCTCACCTTATCATTACTAAAGAGTCTATTCTTTTGATTAAAAACCTCATAGTTTGTGGACAGCATAGGAACTAAGAATTCATCAAATTCAGAAGTTTTATTAAGACTTTCCTTCCATTTCGCATTAGCGACCTTTATTAAATCTATTGATTTATTGTCGAATTCATTTAATAAATCCTCATCAGATTTTGTTAATTGTATAGTTACCCTTTGTAGTTTAACAGACTTAGCATCCCAATAACTCTCATTTTTAACTAATTCAATTTTATTACCATGAGTCCACTGTTTTATTGTAAATGGGCCGCAGTATACCATCGTATCTGCTTCCATACCATACTTATCTTTATATTTATCTACAATATCTTTTCTTTGTGGTTGCATTCCTACTAAGCTTGTTAAACTTAAAAAATATGCACAAGGTGATTCAAGTGTTATTTCCAAAGTTTTATCATCTATAGCTTTAACCCCTACTATATCCGAAGATAATCTATTTCCTTTATGTTTTTCTACATCATTGTATGTTCTAGCCCCTTTAATGTGATACAATAAAAAAGCATATTGAGAATCTATTTTCGGATCTAAACTTCGCTTAATTCCATATTCATAGTCTTTTGCTGTAACTTTTTGCCCATCAGACCATTGATTATCCCTTAAATGAAAAATCCACTTTAACCCATCTGATGATATATCCCAGCTTAATGCTCCAGCTGGCTTGACTACACTCTTTCCGTTTTCATCTTTCTCAATTCTTGTTAGTCCTTCATTAGTTTCAATAAGAACCTGTGAAGAATATACATCTCCAGCTTTGGCCTGATCTAAAACTTGTGGTTCTTCACCTAAAACTATATTTAAAAATTGCCCCTTATCATTTTGCAGCGCCACAGTTTCAACGACTTTGTTCTTACATCCTGATAACACTACAGACGCAATAATAAGAGATATGCATAATCTAACTATAAACTTACTATCTTTCAAAACAATCTCTCCTTAAATAAACATAATAAATCTTCATGTAATCTATCTAAATAAAATACTTTATATTATCCCCTGCACATCCTATAGATTCTAACCCTTGTATTCCAAAACTATACACACTTTTAATTTTTTATATAAAGCTCTTATATTTTATCCAAACTTTATTCAATAAAAGTAGAACTTTTATATGAAATATTTATAAAATATAACATAGGGTAAAATATTCAATGTTCAATATAATGAAATTCTAAACATGTTTAACTTTTAAAAATAACACCTAATTAAATTTATTTAAATATCTGTAACACATATAAAGTTTTATCTCGTTTATCTATATAAAAATAAATATCATAATTTGTTTTATAATTTTAATACATTATTATATAAAGTTCTCATGTATAAAACACTAATAATACTAATGTGAGATACAATTCGTAATTTTATGAACTTAGAATTAATATTTTCTAAAATTACATCCATTTTAACATTCGTCAATGATTACGATTACACAATTAAAATAATAACAAACTAATATATATTCACAAACATTGTATTAATAAAAAGGTATATATTTTTACTTTAACCAGATATATAATATAATAAAAGTGAAAATCAGGAGGTATTAAAAATGAAATATAACGTAGCAGTTGTTGGTTCAACTGGAATGGTTGGCAGAAAATTTATTGATGTATTAGCTGAAAGAAATTTCCCAATAGATACTATCTATTTTTTTGCTTCAGCAAAATCAGCAGGTAAGGCATTAAAGTTTAAGGACAATGATGTAATGGTTGAAGAATTAAAAGAAGACAATATAAAAAATAAAAAAATAGATTTCGCATTATTTTCTGCTGGTGGAGATGTAAGTAAAGAGTATGCCCCTATATTTGCAAGATATGGCGCTACAGTTATAGATAACAGTAGTGCTTGGAGAATGGATCCTAATGTACCTTTAGTAGTCCCAGAAGTAAATCCAGAAGACATTAAGTGGAATAAAGGTATTATTGCTAATCCAAACTGTTCTACAATACAAGCAGTAGTTGCATTAAAGCCACTTCAGGATAAATACGGAATAAATAGAATTATTTACTCTACTTATCAAGCAGTCTCTGGTGCTGGGCTTGGCGGATATAATGATCTTTTCGAAGGTTATAAAAATATCCCACCAAAAAAATTTCCTTATCCAATAGCAGGTAATGTTTTGCCTCATATAGATGTCTTCCTAGACAACGGCTATACAAAGGAAGAGATGAAAATGATTGACGAAACTAAAAAAATCTTACATGACGATAGCCTAAGGATTACAGCAACTACAGTTAGAGTACCTGTAGTATATGGTCATAGCGAAAGCATAAACGTAGAATTAAAAAACAGTTTTGAACTAAGTGATATTTTTGAGATATATCAGAATGCAAATGGAATTATTCTAAAGGATGATGTGCAAAATTTAGTTTATCCAATGCCTATAGATGCTGCTGGACGCGATGAAGTTTTCGTCGGAAGAATAAGAAAAGATTTTAGTTCTGATAACGGACTAAATCTATGGGTTGTAGCAGATAACATAAGAAAAGGCGCTGCTTCCAATGCAGTTCAAATTGCCGAGTATATAATTAGCGAGAATAAGTAATTTATCTAATTATCTTAGTATAAATTATTTATAAATAAAAATATTAAAAACGAGGTGTTTTTATATGAGTTTGTTTAAAGGTTCAGGTGTTGCCATAGTTACTCCATTTAATGATCAAGGTGTAGATTTTAAAAAGCTAGAAGAATTGCTTGAATGGCACATAAAGTCTGGTACAGATGCAATTGTAGTATGTGGAACTACCGGTGAAGCTTCAACTATGAGTGAACAAGAAAGAAAAGAAACAATCAAATTTACAGTGGATGTAGTAAAGAAGAGAATTCCCGTAATAGCAGGTACTGGTACTAACAATACTGCTGCATCCATAAATATGAGTAAGTGGGCTGAAAGCATAGGTGTAGATGGACTTTTGGTTATAACTCCTTACTATAACAAAACTACACAAAAAGGTCTTGTTGAGCACTTTAAAGCTATAGCTACAAGTGTTAAGACTCCTATAATTATATACAATGTTCCTGGAAGAACAGGTATGAATATTGCCCCTAAAACTCTAAAGCAATTATGTGACTTCGATAATATAATAGCGATTAAAGAGGCTAGCGGTAATATAAGTCAAATTGCAGAATTTAAAGCTTTATGCGGTGACAGAATGGATATATACTCTGGAAATGATGATCAGATAATCCCTATCATGTCATTAGGTGGCGCTGGAGTTATCTCTGTACTTGCAAATATAATTCCAAAAGATGTTCATGACATGTGTGAGTTATATCTTTCTGGTAAAGTTAAAGAAGCCTTAAAAATACAATTGGATTCACTAGCTTTAACCAATGCATTATTCATTGAAACAAATCCTATACCTGTAAAAACTTCTATGAATTTATTAGGTATGAATGTAGGTAATTTAAGACTTCCATTATGTGATATGACTGATGCAAACTTAGAGGCTCTCAAGAAAGAAATGAAGAACTATGGACTTTTAAAGTAGCAGTCTAAAATATTAAAGTTGAGAATTAAGAATAAAATTGAGAATTAAGCTTAAATTTTATTTTCAATTCTCAATTTATTTAATTAATAGGAGGAATTTTAATGGTTAAAATTATATTAAGTGGATGCAATGGAAAAATGGGGAAAGTTATATCAGGATTAGTACCCAACTTTCCTGATTTAACCATAGTAGCTGGAATAGATAAAAACACTGTAACATCTAGTTTCCCTGTATTTTCAAATATATCTGAGTGTACAATTAATGCAGATGTAATTCTTGATTTTTCGAGACCAGATGCAGTTGAAGGTCTTATTAAATATGCTAAAGAGAAAAATATAGGAGTTGTTTTATGTACAACTGGATTTACCGATGATCAGTTACTAAAAATCACTGAGGCCTCTAAAGAGATACCAGTATTCCGCTCAGCTAATATGTCAATTGGTGTTAACGTCGTAAACAAAGTACTAAGAAATATTAGCGCATTATTGTATAGTAATTTCGACATAGAAATTATAGAAAAACATCATAATCAAAAAGTTGATGCCCCAAGTGGAACAGCTCTACTTCTTGCTAATACTATAAAGGATTCTATTCCAGAAGAGACTGAATTCGTTTATGGCAGAGAAGGTATTGCTAAAAGAAATCATAAAGAAATAGGAATCCATGCTATTAGAGGTGGAAGTATCGTTGGTGACCACGATGTTATCTTTGCTGGTCAAGGTGAAGTTATTGAAATTAGTCACAAAGCTATTTCTAGGGAAGTATTTGCTGTTGGTGCTCTAAAGGCTTGCCAATTTATGCATGGGAAAGAAAAAGGATTCTATTCAATGGATGACGTGGTTAAATAGATAAAAAAGTGGGAGTTTACATTCCCACTTTTTTTATCCAACTTTCCATTCTGTCAGCTGCTTCTCTTAACTGTTCCATACTATAAGCATAGGATATTCTCATATATCCTTCTCCACCTGCTCCAAAAGCAGAACCTGGAACTGCTGCAACTCTGGCTTCTTTTAGGAGTCTTTCACAGAATTCTTCGCTTTCCATGTTAAATTTCTTTATAGAAGGAAAAATATAAAAGGCTCCCATTGGTAGATTTGTTTCTAAGCCCATACTTATAAGTCTCTCGTATAAATAGTCTCTTCTCTTGATAAATTCTCTTTTCATATATTCTACATCTTCCATACAATTTTTAAGTCCCTCATAAGCTCCCCATTGAACGATGGAGGGTGCACAGGATACATTGTACTGATGAACCTTCATTATAGACTCCATGAGCCTATAATCGGCACATACGTAACCCAATCTAAGCCCAGTCATTGAGAACATCTTGGAAAATCCGCTTACAACTATTACTCTTTCTCTTATGTCCTCAAATTGTGCTATTGAGTAATAATTATCTACAAAGCAAAGAGCACTATATATTTCATCACTTATAACAATAATGTTGTTATCCTTGAGTATTCTATGTAATTTATTATTGTCTTCTTTGGATAAAATAGCTCCTGTAGGATTGCACGGATATGACACTACCATTACCTTAGGATTTTCTTCTTTGATTAATAATTCTAATTGCTCGAAATCAATAGAGAAATCCTCTTTTAAATTATAATTTACGATTTTACCTCCTAATAGCTTTACACAACTTTCATAAGCTGGGTAAGCTGGTGTAGGTATTAAAACCTTATCATTAGGGTTTAAGAGTGCTATAAAAACATCCATTAAACCTTCACTTCCACCTATTGTAAGACACACTTCATCTTCATGGTAGTTTATTTGTTGGTTCTTTAAGTATGTTGATATTTCTCTTCTAAGTTCCACAATTCCTGCATTTGAGGTATATGTAGTTTTATCACAGTTTATAGCATCTACCATTGCCTTTTTTATCTTATCAGGTACACTAAAATCTGGTTGACCTAATGTTAGGGAAATCGCATCTGGATATTTAATAACTTTATTAAAGAACTTTCTTATTCCTGAAATCTCTATACCCTGAACATTTTCGGAAACTATACTTTCCATATTATCTATCAATTTAATCTCACTCCTTATATAGTTCTTAAACTTATTATAGTAAAAATTAATTATTTTAATTATATATTTTTTCACTTTAAAGCGCTAGTATTTGAAAAGATAAAAAGGAGAGTTGAAGCTTTTCAATTCAACTCTCTTTTTCCTATATCAATTTAAACAAGTTTCTGATTCATTATATCTAGCAAATTCAATTTTTCAATTCTTGATTTTATCTCTTCCTTATCTATAGAATACGCTCCATTCTCCTGCATTCTCTTAAAATACTCTGAACCAGCAAAAGTATACCTATTTCTCCTTCCTTCCTTAGTCATCATTTTGTAATTTGCATAAGCTATAAGATCCCCAATAACTGTAGTCTTTGGTAAAACTAGAGGTGGCATTCCTAAAAGATATCTTACAGCATTATGCCCTGCTAAACTTCCTGTGCAGATAGCTTCTGTGTGTCCTACAAAAAGACCACCTTTTTCTCCACCACAGAATAAATTACTTATACCTTTTACTTTCATGTCATCTGTTCTTGGGGCTACTGAAAGGTATCTTATTGAGTTTCCTTTTCCTCCTGCATAAGGGTCAACATATTTTGCACCTTCTAGTCCTTTTATCTTTCTTAATTTGTCTAGAGGATAATAAGAAGTCATCAGCTTTACATGTCCTGTATCAAGCAATATTACATTCTCAGCAAATTCTTTTAAGGCATATTGTTGACAAACCTTTGCTTTTAATTTATCCATATTTACATCTTCTGGTGGAACCTTTAAAACTACAACTCCCTTTTCATTAAGTTCCTTTAACAACTCTTCATCTAAACTCTCCTTACATAATTTGCAAGAGCCACTCATTGCACCATATATATCATCTTCTCTTTCCCCCTGAAGATCATCAACCCCTGCTCTCATGCTTATGCTTACTCTTGGTCCAAAAGCTGGGCATCTTAGTACACACATGGAGCATCCATTGCCATACCTTAAACAGTTACCCATTGGCCCAGTTGATCCTGTTGTCTCTATAAATACATCCCCTTCTTGGTAAGTTCCATCAGCCATGTATAGACCTTTTATTGTGTCTCCTTCCCTTTTGATATCTATTACTCTAGCTATCATATTAATTTCAATTCCAATGCTCTTTAAGTATGCCTTAACCGCTGGCTCTATTTTATTTACATCATAAAGCCAAGCATGTTTATGCCCCGGAAAGTCTATATCCTTATGTCTTGAATTATTATCAGTAATATTTATTAAGTCTCCTGCCCCAAGTGCTATAAGTTCCTCGGCAGCAGTATATCTTCCGTTATTTCTCATTATGCCACCTACGTTTCCAAGACCCAATAACATATCAGTTTTCTCGAAAAGAGTTACTTGTGCTCCAGCCTTTTTAGCAGATATAGCTGCCGCACAACCGGCCCATCCACCACCTATTACTATTACCTTCATTTAATATCCTCCTTAATAAAATATTTATAAGAAACACTTACTTATTTATCAATCTTTTAGTAAAACCCTTAGTTTTCATTCAAATTAATCAACCGTCTATTATTAAAAAGTTTCCTACTCTAGTAGAAAACTTAACGTTAACAATTAATTGTATAGTCTAAATAAGTCTTCTCTCTTTAAATACATGTTTAGGATCTATTTGTACCTTACATAATTTTTTAACTACACGATTTTTGTATCTGGTACTACACGTTCCACATACACCTTCACCACAACACATCTTAGAATTATTACAGCATGAGAAGTTAATAGAATCTCCCACAAAATCCAGTAATTTGTAAATTAATATATCTGGTCCATCACAATGAACTAAATTTACACTTTCTACCTTCATAATTTGTTCTAACACTGTCTTAAATTCCTCTGCAAGCTCTCCTGAATCCAACATTTTACACTGTACCATTTCTGAATTGCACATATCAAAATATTCTTTTCCAAAAACGTTTTTAAAAGGCGTCTTATCTACTATGGAGATTACTTTGTTTCCGTTAGCGTACAATTTTTTTAATACTGGAATAGCTGGTGCAACACCTATTCCTCTTGATACAAGAATTGAAACTCCCTCCTTAGCTTTGTAAACATTTTTTAAACCTAAAACTCCATTCCAAAATGGTCCCCTTATTAACATTCTTTCATCTTCATTAAGCTTACATATAGACTTTGTTTTCGCTCCTCTTAACTCTATGGCTACTTTTAAGGTGTTTTCATCAGTATCGGCTTCCATTATTGAGATTGGGGTATCGAAATATGATGAGGTTTGTGGGTTTCTAATAAATATGAAGCTTCCTGGGTATATAAGTTCATGAACTAAGCTACGAGGGGCATTTATTGTAAAAACATATAATTTATCATCATAAACTTCTTTTTTCATTATCTTGCACAAATAATTTGCTCTACCACCTTTGGCTTTCTTGTTATTTAACATGTATTCCTGATACATGCAAACACCTTTCCAGTTAACGCAGTCACAAAAGGTCTTTCCAGAAAGTTGAGAACACAATATACAATCACCAGTTTCAGCCAAATGACAAGGACAGTAAGCACTTCCTCCATCAATACAATCCTTTATTTCATAGTCCATTTAACTACCTCCTTAAGCACTCTACTATTAGATTATTTTTTTATACATGATTTTGTTACTAAAATATATACTTTACCTCTTTAATTCACAAAATTTATTTATTATAATGTTATTATTAATTAAAATACTTAACTGAGGAGGTTCTATAAATGAACTACAATTTAACTGACCCATATGAAATTGCAAGATACATAAAAGAAGCTCAAAAATCTACTCCTGTTAAGGTATATCTTAAAGGTGATATATCAGAATGTGATTTAGGAAATATAGAAAGTTACGAAGGAGCTAATTTCTATATACTTTTTGGCGAATCAGATGAGATGTCAAAATTCTTAGATGATAATAAAGATAAAATCAGACATTTTAGAATTGAATATGATAGAAGAAATTCTGCAATTCCACTTGTTGATGTAACAAAGATAGATGCAAGAATTGAACCAGGTGCTATTATAAGAGATAAAGTTAAGATAGGAAAAAATGCTGTTATCATGATGGGTGCTGTTGTAAATATCGGTGCTGAGATTGGCGAAGGTACTATGGTAGATATGAATGCTGTTGTTGGTGCAAGAGGTATACTTGGTAAGAGAGTTCACCTTGGAGCTGGTGCAGTAGTCGCTGGAGTTTTAGAACCACCAAGCAAATCTCCTTGTGAAATTGGAGATGATGTTTTAATAGGTGCAAATGCAGTTATCCTCGAGGGTGTGAAGGTTGGTAGAGGATCTGTTGTAGCAGCGGGTTCTGTTGTAGTAACAGATGTGCCTGATGACGTAGTAGTTGCTGGAACTCCTGCTAAGATAATAAAAAAGGTAGATGATAAGACAAAGGATAAAACTCAGATACTAGATGATCTAAGAAAATAATATAATTATAGGAGTCTATCTTAAAAGTAAAACAAATGCAGCAAATTGTTTATTAATAATATAGTTATATTCAATGAAAGCACTATCAATATTGTCGAAACTCAATAATATTGATAGTGCTAGTTATTGATTATAAGAGTTTAGTACTAAAATCTTAATTAAATTTTATTTTATAACTAAGATATTTGCTTATCCTCAACGCTTTCTTGGTTTGCTAACATATTATTCTCTTCTGTTATCTCAGAGAAGTCATCATAATAACTATCTTCTTCTGGGCATTCATTTTTATCTCCACTAACTCTTTCCATTTTAGAAATTGAAACTTCATAAGCAACCTTTTTAATTACATCTGTATCTGAAACCTTTTTTTGATATTCCCTACTTTGTAATCTTCCCCATACTCTAATATTGTCACCAACTTTTAAGTCCTTACAAAACCTTGAGTTTCTTCCCCAAGCAATAGTTGGTATGTAGTCTGATTTATTATACGCTCTGTTTACCGCAAGGAGCATATCTGAAATTTCCCTTCCAAAAGGGGTTGTCCTATAAACAGGTTCTTTACATATAAAACCATCTAAAAATATTTGATTTGGATTTTTACTTCTCTCCTCACAAACACTTATATTACGTGCAAAGACTGTTAATATTAATCTGTTAGCTCCTTCTACAAACTTGTTATAAGACCTTAATTGGCCCTCTACTACAACCTGAGAACCAATTTTAATATCCATTCCGCCAATTAACCTCTCTGAAATTGTAACAAAAAGGGCATCTTTAGCGTCACTTAGTCTTGGCACCTCAATATAAAAATTATAAAATCCCTCTCCATACATTTCATGGCTAAATTGTAATTCCGATAATATTTCCCCCTCAAGATAAATCTTATTATTTAGCATTAAATTATCCATCGTAACCCCTCTTTCCCTTAGTTTTTAAATTATCTTATCACCATATAATTATTCGAAGAATACTGAAAATATACTAATAAAACTAAATTAAAATATTTAACTAAAAATTGTTAACTTTCTATCTTTACCAATGATGCTTATGTTTTTTCTTTCTATCAACCCTATTGTGACTGCAACCATAGCTGCGTATATCTCATCGTTACCATTAAATCTCATGTTAACTGGAAGTTCTTGCGCCTCAAGTACACCTGAAGAATTACTGTTAATATCTCTCTGTAAACAATATACAAAGCTATTATTATCCTCCATACTTGAAACTGTAACTGTATTTTTACTTCCCAACCCGTAAGTAATTAGGTTTCCATATATATTAATATTGTTATTTCTAAAATTCACTAAATCCATGTTAACTAAGCAATAGTCTCCATTTATTAATATATCCTTTATACTACTATTAGAGTTAAATACTACATAATCATAATTATTTTCGTTTTTTACAGCATACTTTGTAAAAAATTTAACTTCAACATCTACTAATCTAAGAGTTTTTAACAAATATGAACAAAAAGCTTTATTCCCACCAATAACTGCTATTTTTATCATCTTTTTTACCTCCTGAAAAAGTAATTTATTAAAATTATTTTAAGCAAGAGATAGTTTTTTATACCACATCATTTGTTATCAAGTAATATATGCAATTTAAACCCATTCTATTTCCATTATAATACAAATCGTCTATATGTTTCAATAACTCTTCTTATTACATCTAATTAAATAATAAATAAATTATAATATTAACAAAATTAAACTTATTTTATAAGCTAAAAGCTCACTGCATATCTAATTAGAAATTTGCTTCCCTGAAGGATCAATATGATAATTATCTTTGTAAATTAGATCACCTGTTTTTACAAATTGGTAGCCTGCATTTTGGAACTTCTCTATAATTCTAGGAAGGTTTTCAGGTGTATACTTTGCATTATTGTGAAATAGTAAAATTGATCCAGGTTTTGTATTCTTTATGATTCTGTTGTACTCTATATCTGCCCCTTGCTCTTTCCAATCTATACTGTCCACATCCCATTGTACGCAGTAGTGACCAGTTTCATTGACTGTTTGTACTACTAGGTCGTTATATGAACCTTCAGGGCATCTAAAAAGCTTTGTCCCCTCACCTGTTATTTGTCTAATTTTTGCATCATTAATATCTATATCCTGAATAATTTTTTCTCTACTTAACTTCGTCATATCCGGATGCTTATTAGAATGATTTCCTATTTCATGACCCCTATTATAGATTTCCTTTAATCTATCAGGATATTGATCTATCCATCCACCTACAATAAAAAATGTGGCCTTAACATTATATTTATCAAGTGTCTCTAAAATTTTTTCAGTATTATCGTTTCCCCAACTTACGTCAAAACTTAGTGAAATTTTCTTATCTTTTGTATCTACATTATAAATAGGCAGCTTTCTATCTACTCTCAAGAATGCACTGGTGTCCCTATAATTCATAAAAATAGATGCAGCAACACCTATAAAAAGGAAAATGCATACTAATAAAACTTTTTTTTGTATTCTTAGTTTCAAGTTCTTCCCCCCAAAATATATTTCTTCCCATAAACTTATATAGTATTTTTTATCAATAAATATTACATAATTTAAATAATTTTCAGGTAATATTTTACTTACAATTCTTACTTAGTTTCATTTTAATAATTATATAATAATCTCTTTATATAATTGCTAAGTACTAAAATTAAAAATAATAGGCCAAATAAAAAAATTTCTCCTTTTTCTGCTTTATTTATTTTAATGTATTTTATGTTATAATATAAAATATAATTAATATAAATCACTTAACCTCATATTTAGAAATTTCTTATATGAAGTTAAGTAATTTATAATTAATACATAACAACTATTGATTACTTTAATAGGTGCTTATACTTATAAATTTAGTAGTTTATTGTAGGGGGAGGATATATAATGTTTGAAGATACACTGGAATTAGCAGAAAATAAATTGTTGCTTCTTTACATATTTGATAAAATCAAGTTTCCTGTTTCGAATAACCAAGTAACAGAAATTATTTTAGAGAATAACTTTATAAATTACTTTACTCTTCAGCAATATTTAAACGAGTTAATTTCCTCTAATTTCTTAAAACATATAAGTGAATCAGGCACTCACAGATTTTTAATAACAGACAAAGGTATTAAAGTTCTATCTTTATTTAAAAATAGAATCTCTAATACTAAAATTGAGACAGTAGATACCTATTTGCAAAAGAAAATAAACAATATAAAAAAAGAAGTTACTGTAATAGCTGACTATACTATAGAGCAAAATAATAATTTCATTGTTAACTTAAAAGCTGTTGAAAATGATTCAATGCTTATAGATATTAAGATAAATGTAGGTTCCAACAAACAAGCAAAAAACTTATGTGAGAAATGGAGAAATAATTGTTCTGACTTATACGGCAAAATTATCCAATTATTAATAAATGAATAAATTAGATTAAAACCATACCTGTAGGTTCTCCTCCTATAGGTATATATTTTTTATCTTCATTTTTGATATTTACTTTTATTAGTAAGTTATTATAGTTATCTCCTACATAAATATTTTCACCAAATTTCATTACTCCTCTTGGCATCCCACCAACAATTATTTTTTTATTCTCCTTATAATTGTTTATATCTAATATACTGATTGTTCCATCACCAAAGTTAGATACAAAACAATACCGTTCATTACAACACATATCTATAGGCGAGTTCCCCGCAGCTATTCTATTAATAACCTTAAAGCTTTTTAATGATACTATAGCTATACTGCCTCTAAAGTCTGACCCTATATTACTTTCGCACACCAAGGCATGCTGCCCGTCTACTGCAAAAAGTGCTTTAGTAGGATATGCTCCTACTCTTATAGTCTTAATATTTTCATTATTAATGCAATCAATTAATGTTATACTATCCTCTTCCATGTTTGATACCATTAAAAGCTTCTTTTCTTTGTTTAAACATATACTATGTGGTAAATTTCCACATGGTATCTCTTCGATAACTTTATTTTCTACAATATCAAAAACCACCAAACTATTGAGATCCCCACATATTATATATGCATTATTTTCCCAAACTACCACATCATTACAATGTACGCCTATATAATAGCTGCTCTCTTCTACTTGTTTTAATATATCTACTACAGATATACTATTGCTATAATTATTAGCTACTATTATCTTATTATTATTTACACATACACCATGGGGTCCTACTCTATCATTCATATTATTTGATTTTAAAAAAATTCTATTTTCTTCAACAAAATTGCTTAGCTTGACCTTCGAGATAAAGTCAGACGAAGTGTTGCATACATACAAGTAGCTCAACATTATCACCCCCTTACAAATATAATATGAATATCTTTTAAAATGGGTAATAATAATTATCAAAGAATTTTTAGGTTTTATGTGGCGTAAATTATTTATCCGATAATACCTATTGAAAATTAATCATTATTATTTATTATTTGAATTTCACGTAAAAATTTTTAATAAGTGCTTTTAGAAATATATTTAGTAAACTTGAGTAATTACAACATATTTTATATAATATTTATGTTCACCCAAAAATTACACATAAGGTAGGTGTTTTTATGTATATTTACTCAACTAACGGTGTTTGTTCTAAGGAAATAAACTTTGACATTATTGATAATAAAATCTCTAATGTTAAATTTATTGGAGGTTGTGAGGGTAATCTTAATGGATTATCACAACTTCTTGAAGGTATGGAAGTAGATGATGCCATAAAAAAATTAAAAGGTATAGATTGTGATGGGAAAGGTACTTCTTGTCCAGATCAATTTGTAACTGCTCTAGAAGACTTAGTTGTAAATGATAAGTAAAGCTGAATATACTCTTATTGGACATGCTATTATTTAATACAGGACTTTTGTAAAAATTAAAGGGTATAATTCGTATCGAGAATTACACCCTTTAGAATTATGAATTTTTTATAATCTTCCTCATATCTCCAATCATATATAAAGAACCAGATATCAATAAAAGATCCTCCTCAGTACAGTATGAATGTGCTAATTTATATGCGTCCTCATAGCTATTCATTGCCTTGCACTTCCCACCATACCTTTCTATTTCATTCTTAAGCTCTTCA
This sequence comes from Clostridium sp. CS1-1, assembly GCF_056135525.1. Taxonomy (NCBI): domain Bacteria; kingdom Bacillati; phylum Bacillota; class Clostridia; order Eubacteriales; family Clostridiaceae; genus Clostridium; species Clostridium sp. CS1-1. The sequence goes on from NZ_CM148680.1 coordinate 4,422,249, forward strand.
GCACTTTCTGCCCTATAGCTATTAGGGGTTACTGCAATCACTCTATCAGCTAAAGGAATAATTGTGGATATCATTTTATCTACTTCCTTGTCTGCTAGTATCCCAAGTATCAAAATCATCTTATTATACCTAAAATATTCTTCTACGTTTTCCTTTAACTTTTTAATACCATCTATATTATGTGCACCATCTATTACAACTAGTGGATTGTTTTTCATTACTTCAAGTCTTCCAATCCATTTTACTTTCTTTAAAGCATCTAATATATGCTCTTTTTCTATTTTTATACCTTGTTTTATTAATTCTTCTACTGTAATAACTGCCGTAGCGCAATTTAAAAGTTGATGCTTTCCTAAAAGCGATAGTTTTATATCGTAATTGTTTTTATCTGTTTTTAGACTAAAGTTTTGTGTGTAGTCTAAAGTATTTCTATGTATCTTATCATTAGGAAACTCTTTACGTTCTACTGAGTTGCTTGTTACCTTTATTAATTTGCATCCTCTTTCAAAGCATACTTCTTCTATAACCTTTTCCGCTTCAGCCTCTTGAGGATACACAATTACAGGAACTCCACTCTTTATTATACCTGCCTTTTCATGTGAGATCTTTTCTAAAGAATCACCTAAAATCTGCATGTGATCATAACTTATAGAAGTAATTACGCTTGCAACTACTCCACCACCTAATTCTCTAGAATAAGGCTCCATTACATTAGTAGAATCAAGCTTTCCCCCTAACCCTACTTCAACCACTGCAAAATCGACATTGTTCTTGTGAAAATAACAAAACATTGTACATGTTATTATCTCAAACTCTGTTGGATGGTCGTATCCTAATTCTATAACTTTATCTACAGCCTTAGACACCTCTGTAACAGCATCGCTTAAGTCATTCTTAGAAATATTTTCTCCATTTATTTGAATCCTCTCTTCGAATACCTCAAGGAAAGGTGAAGTGTACATACCAACTTTAAAACCAGCCTCCATTAGTATCCTTGTAATCATAGCTGTAGTCGATCCTTTACCATTAGTGCCAGCTATATGTATAGACTTAATTTTTTTATGTGGATCATCTAAAAGTTCTAATATTTTTTTAGTTCTCTCTAACCCAAAATTCATTCCAAACTTAGCTGTATTTGTTATATAATCAATAGCTTGTTCATAATTCACAAATCCCACATCCCCGCTTTTTTCCTTTATTCTACCAAAAATCAAGTATTAAATCAAATTAGAAAGAATAAAAATAGCCCTAAGAATTTACTCAACTCTTAGGGCCATCTTATTATTTATTTTAAACTTTCTAATCTTACAAGAACTGCTTGAAGCATTTCTTTATACTTCTCACCTTTTGCTTTTTCTTCTTCAACAACTTCTTTAGGTGCTTTAGCTACAAATCTTTCATTTGCTAGCTTTTTCTCCACTCTATCTATTTCTTTTTCCAATTTTTCTTTTTCTTTATTTAATCTTTCTAGTTCTTTCTCTAAATCTACCAAGTCAAGTAATGGCATGAACATTTCTGCTCCTCTTGTAACTACGGAAACAACATTTTCTGGCGTACTTTCTTTATTACTTAGGAATTCTACTTCACTTGCTGATGCAAGTTTTTGGAAGTAAGTTACTCCATTTTTAAATGCTTCTAATGCTTCGCTTTCAGTTACGTAAGCTAATACCTTAGCCTTTCTTGAAGGAGGTACATTCATTTCTATTCTTACATTTCTTAGAGATTTGATAGCCTCTATTACATAATCCATATCCTTTTCTGACTTTTCATCATGTAGAGTTTCTTCATATTCAGGCCATTTTGATATAGCGATATATTCATACTCAGTATATAAATGAGTATATATTTCTTCTGTTATAAATGGCATTATTGGATGTAATAATTGTAAGCTTGTAGTTAAAACTTTATTTAGTACATTAAAGGCAACTCCCTTAGCTTCTTCGTCTTCTCCATACATAACTGGCTTAACTAGCTCAATATACCAGTCACAGAATTCTCCCCATATAAAGTCATATACTTTTTGTGATGCGATTCCTAATTCAAACTTTTCTATATTGTCCGTTACTTCTTTTACAAGAGTGTTCATTCTAGATAAAATCCACTTATCTGCACCACTGTAGTTTTTACAATCCTTATACTTATTCATTACTTCTTCATCTAAATTCATAAGAACAAATCTTGATGCATTCCATATTTTATTTGCAAAGTTTCTAGCAGATTCAACTCTTTCAGGATAATATCTTATGTCATTTCCTGGAGCGTTTCCTGTTATAAGAGTAAATCTTAATGCATCTGCTCCATATTGTTCTATTACATCAAGCGGGTCAACACCATTACCTAATGATTTTGACATCTTTCTTCCTTCAGAGTCTCTTACTATTCCATGAATTAGTACATTTTCAAATGGTATTTCATCTGTACAATAAAGTCCTGAGAATATCATTCTTGCAACCCAGAAGAATATTATATCGTATCCAGTAACTAATGTACTGTTAGGATAAAAATACTTAAAGTCTGGTGTTTTATCTGGCCAACCAAGAGTTGAGAAAGGCCATAATGCTGAGCTAAACCAAGTATCTAATACATCCTTATCTTGCACTAATTTATCGCCGCTACACTTACCACAGCTAGTTGGTTCATCAACAGATACTATAACTTCTCCACAATCCTTACAGTACCAAACCGGAATTCTATGTCCCCACCATAGCTGTCTTGAAATACACCAATCTTGGATATTTTCCATCCAGTTAAAATATGTTTTTTCAAATCTCTCAGGTACAAACTTAACTTTCTTACTTCTAACAACTTCCAAAGCTGGTTCTGCTAAAGGCTGCATCTTTACAAACCATTGCTTTGATATAATAGGCTCAATAGTTGTGTTACATCTATCATGGCATCCTACATTGTGAGTATGATCTTTAGTCTTTACTAGGGAGCCTTCATTTTCTAAATCCTTAACTATAAGTTTTCTTGCGTCATATCTATCTAATCCGTCATACTTAGTTCCTGGGAAGTTCATTCTTCCATCTTCATGCATAACATTAAGCTCTGGTAGATTGTGTCTCTTACCTACTAGATAATCATTAGGATCATGAGCTGGAGTTATTTTAACTGCTCCTGTTCCAAATTCTACGTCTACATAGTCATCTGCTATTATTGGAATTTCCCTATTAACAAGTGGAAGCATTATAGTCTTTCCAACTAAATGAGCATATCTTTCATCACTTGGGTTAACCGCAACGGCAGTATCTCCAAGCATTGTTTCTGGTCTAGTAGTAGCTATTTCTAAATGTTCATCAGTTCCTACTACTGGATATTTAATATGCCAGAAGTGCCCTGCTTGCTCACTATATTCAATTTCAGCATCTGATAGAGCTGTTTGGCATTTTGGGCACCAATTTATTATTCTGTTTCCTTGATAAATTAACCCGTCATTATATAATCTTACAAAGAATTCCCTAACGGCTCTGTTAGCCTTTTCTTCCATAGTAAAACACTCTCTTGTTGAATCTACTGAACAACCTAGTTGTTTTACTTGATCCATTATTCTTCCTCTATATTCATCAGCCCATTCCCAAACCTTTTCTAGGAATGCTTCTCTTCCCATTTCCTTCTTCTTAAGACCTTGTTTTAAAAGCTCATTTTCAACCTTAACTTCTGTAGCTATACTTGCATGGTCCTGTCCTGGAAGCCATAAAGTGCTGTATCCCTGCATTCTTTTTGTTCTTATAATTACATCTTGAATAGTATCATCAAGTGCATGACCTAGATGAAGTTTTCCAGTGATATTTGGTGGAGGTAATACTATTGTATATGGAGTCTTATTTTCATCTACCTCTGGAGTAAAGTAACCTTTTCCCTCCCAAGTCTTATAAATTCTACTTTCAAATTCTTTTGGACTGTACGTAGTAGCCATTTCTTTTTTTTCTGACATTATGATTCCTCCTTAGATTTTGTTATATATTTTTGTATCTTGCCATTATATATTCATCTGCATACTTACCATTTCTGATAGCAGCATATTTTCTAGTTCCCTCAACTTCAAATCCAAAACTTTTATAAAGGTTTATAGCTTTTTCATTATCTGTAAATACTCCTAATTCAACCCTAACAAGCATGAGCCAGTTATCAGCTAGATCAAGAATTTTACTCATTAAGGACTTACCTACTCCTTTTCCTTGGTAATCCTTATGTACCATAATTCCAAGAGATGCCGTGTGCCTTGTTCTAGGATTTCTATTTATATTAAGTCCTATAACCCCTATGACTTTCTTACCGTCATGATCACTTATCTCAGCTACAAGCAAATGATCATGTTCACTTAAACTGTTTATAAATGCTTCAGATTGTGATATTCTTTCACTAACTATTCCTAGAATATTTTCCTTTACCCCATCTGATCTTCTTAATTCATTTACCTCTCTAGCATCTCTTAATTCTATTGGTCTTACAATGATTTCCATTTAGCTCTCCCCCTTTATGCATATCATAGAAAGCAAAAAGAGCCTTCATCCTATAAAAGGACGAAGACCCGCGTTACCACCTTTTTTCCTGCAAGACTACAGGCTCTTAATACAATTAACGGTTAAGAAAACCGTCTTTACTTACTAAAATTTTCAGCAAAGAAGCTCCAAAGCTACCTTCGAAGTGGTCCATATAGAAAGTCTCTCAGCTAATAAACTTTCCTCTCTTAATACTTTACTACTTCTACTCCTCTTTTTCACAGCTATTATAATAATATTTAACTATTAAATATTATTATAACGTTAATTGTTAAACTGTCAAGATATTTAATGAAGATTTTATTTTGAAAAATAAGATTATTATTGCTATTAATCGTATTAAAAATCGTCTTTAAAATCACCTTCCAGTTATTAATTCTATAAGATTTTTTTAATAAAATAAATACAAATTAATTTTTTAAGTAGGCTTTATTTTAAAGAGTTGATATTATAATAAAACCACCGACTAATCTGGTGATTTTGTACAATATAAGAATGTATCTAAATATTATTTTTTATAAGCTTCAGTTTGATAAAGAAGATACAACTAGGAATAATCAAGATAGATAACATTAAAATATACGCATTTATTAATAAATCACCTTTAATTAAGATAGTAATTACTAATAATACTATACAGCTTATTAATCTATATATGCAAAACATATGATATATCTTTTTAAAATACATTGGATTATTATTATAGCTCTCTCTAAAATACATACTGGGCTTAAAAGACGGCTTATTAATAAAATAGTACTTATAAAAGCTTCGGATTATCATTAAAAAGAATAAAATTGACAATATACCTTTGCCCCCTATATACATAAAACACCTCCTATTACATTTTGATTATTTAATTAGCTTTTTAATATTATAAACAAGCAAGTCGCTTAGACTAGTAAAAAAGTGGTGACACGTTATGACCGAGAATAAAATACTTAGATTCCATTCAGGAAACATTACTTTGGTAGTGAGTTTAATAAAAATCTTTTAGATAAATAGACAGCCTTGTGAAGAAAACTCAAAACTAAAGGAATGAGGTCAATCATTAGTAAGTTAAATTGATACTATAACAACTATGACAGTAAGCTTTATTGTTAGATGAATTTTGCAAAAAATTCAAATAGCTAAAAATCTGTTTTTATAAGAGATTTTATTGAATCTACAGTAATTTTAGATTTTTAGCTATTGATTTTTTACTAAATATATACTCTTGGTTCATCTACAATTCAGTGATACTACCAGAATGAGTAAATATTCTTTGTAATTAATTATTTGATAATTTTTATGTGCGAAACATAGATTCTAATATAGAAATATCATACATAAGTCAAATAGTAAATAATTATTGCATGAAAGCGGAATAATTAAGCATAAAATATTTTTTAAGCAAAAATATTCCTTTCATGCTTACTTATTCAGCTTTCATGCATTTGAGATTGAATTTACTTTTTTATCATATAAAATAGATGTTGTAGCGATTACATAATCTTGAATTCAAGGAAATAATCTTTAGTTGTAAGATTTAATAGTGCAGCTATTTTATAATTATGTAATTATTAAGCCTTCGTATAAGTGTATCTGCAAACAACTAACATTATATAATAACTTTAAAAATATTTGTAAAGTGGGGGATTTAAAATGAACAAAAGAACTCGTATTTTTAGCGTATCTTTATTAGGGCTAACATTGGTTACAGCTTCAATTTCATCTAGCTCAATAACAGTTCGTGCAGCTTCCTTAGGAACTGAAAACATAGCTATTCAGCAAAATGAAAAAGGAAAGAAAATTACAGAACATGTACAAGCTATTCAATTAATTGAACAAAATTATTTAGTACAAAGCAATGATGGAACAACCGTTATAAGTAAAGAAGCTAGCAATTATATTGATTCTAAGCTTCTAGACCAAATAAAGGCTGGTGCAGCTCAAGTTAACAAGAAAATAAAATCTGGTGATTTAAAATTTGATAAAAAGACTAAAAATTTAAGTGAAATTAAACATGTATCACCAGCTGGTATAAATGTTAGCGGCTCTTATATTTGGCATTGGTATGGTTTTGATTTCGTAATGGATGCTACTAATTCAGGATACGCTGCAACTGAATTAAATCAAATGGCAAATCAACTGCTTGCAGGTGCTGCTGTAACAGCTGTATTGGGGCAAGTCGAGTTCACTGTTGCGGCTGGTGTTACTGCATACTTAGTTTTTGGATATGCTGGTGATTGTACACTAGGACAACAAACCGGACGTGGAGCAATATTATATTTCTATGGTGATCCATCGTGGGCACAGATTTATCATTCAAGTGTGAGATAAATCAAAGCATAAGAAGTAATTAAGCGAAGTACCAGTATATGATTTTTAAATACTGGTACTTTCTTTATGTAAAATAAACATAAATTTTAAAATTAAATTTGAAATTTTAGGGTGAAATTATATGATAAGAAAAATAATATTATTAGCAATTTTATCAATGCACATATTTACGTCTTCTCCAGTTCTAGGTAATCAGGAGATTTTAAATCAGCCAAATAAAAAAAATCAAATATATATCGCTAATCATCTATTTGATAACTCTATAGACGCATATAATCCGCTTCAGATAAGGCATGCTTATGGTTTAGATTTAATAAATTCAAAAGGTGAAAAACAAAACATTGCAATTATAGTACCATATGGAAGTCCAACAATTAAAAATGATGTTGAAATATTTAATAAGCAATTTAATTTAGAGGATACTAACATGGAGATTTTTTATCCAGGAGGAATTCCGGATAAACAGGATAGAAGCTGGGCTTTAGAGACTTCTTTGGATGTGGAGTGGGCACATGCGCTAGCTCCTAAATCTTCAATTTCACTAATTGTTGCAAAATCAGATTCTATTGATGATTTAATTAAAGCTGTTGATTATAGTGTAAGTATTGGAGCCAATATAGTTTCTATGAGTTGGTCAATAGAAGAATTTGAAGACGAATTATCTTACGAAAGTCATTTTCAGAATAAAAATATTATCTTTATTGCTTCATCAGGAGATAACGGAAAAGTTAACTGGCCAGCAGTTTCTCCTAATGTCCTAGCCGTTGGAGGTACTACTTTTTCATTAGATTCAAGTGGAAACTTAACTAATCTTGAAGTTGCATGGGATGGATCTGGCGGAGGTATAAGTAATTATATACCTACACCTAAATATCAAATAGACTATAATCTTAATAGCAATGGGTATAGGGCTGTACCAGATGTATCATTTTATGCAGATATCTCGAAAGGCGTTTTGATTTATTGTAGTGCTATGCTTAATAACAAGAAGATTGGATGGACCACTTCAGCAGGAACAAGTTTAGGTGCGCCAGCTTGGGCTGCATTTATATCTTTAGTCAACGAAAATAAGAAATTTCCTATTAATAATATTCATGATACTCTATATGAAATATCTAAAAACAAAACCTACCCACTAAATTTCAAAAATATAGTTAACAAAACAACTTTAAGTAGCAATATAGATAATTATGACTTTTCTACAGGTTTAGGAAGTCCAATAACAAACAATCTTTATAAGACGTTAATAACGAAAAATTAAGTTGTTTAAATGTCGTAATTTGGCTACATTTATAATGCAATTTACAGTAACATATGAATATGTTTTATAATCCAATGTGATACTGTCTGTTAAAAATAACTATTAAAACATACCATTTTTTACAAATGTACCTACGTCCATTATTTTTCTTCTAGATGTCTTCTTTTTATATACAAGCAAATATAGAACTTATTATAGTATCTTAATTTTACTAAGAACTTTATTGCTATTATTAATACAGTACATGTTAGAAAATCTATAAAAACTAAAAATGCTAAAAAGCATTAACATAAATACCTCCTAACTCATAATATAAATTAATCTAAAATTTTATGGAGGTATATTATGAAAAAAGGTAAGTTTTATCCTTTGTCAATTTTATCTATTTTGATTTTTATTGTTTCAATTTTTGCTGGTTGTGGACAAAAACAAGATACTAAAACTATGGTAACAGTTAAATTAAATGAGGTTACACGTTCAGTTTTTTATGCACCAATGTATGCCGCAATAAGTCAAGGTTTCTTTAAAGAAGAAGGAATAAATATTGACTTAACTACTGGTCAAGGTGCAGATAAAACTATGCAACAAGTATTAAGCGGAAGTGTAGATATAGGATTTTGTGGGCCTGAGCAAGTAATTTATATATACAATCAACAAAAGGAAGACTACCCTGTACTATTTGCACAATTAACTCAAAAAGATGGTTCCTTTATCGTTTCAAGAAAAGATGAAAAAGACTTTAAATGGGAATCTCTAAAGGGAAAAAATCTGCTTGGTGGAAGACCAGGTGGTGTACCTGAAATGGCTCTTGAATATGTACTTAGAAATCATGGACTTCAACCTGGAAAAGACTTAAATGTTATAACCAATATTGCATTTGCCGCTACTACTGGTGCATTTAAAGGCGGTACTGGTGATTATGGTGCTTTATTTGAACCTGGTGCAAGTATGCTTAAAAAGGATAACTCCGGATACGTTGTAGCCTCCGTAGGAAAAGAAGCTGGGAATATTCCTTATACTTGCTTCTTCTCGACTAAATCTTATATGGATAAAAATCCACAAGTTATAGAAAAATTTACTAGAGCTATTTATAAAGGTCAGCTATGGGTTCAAAAGCATAGTGACGAAGAAGTAGCTAAGTCAATTAAATCCTTCTTCCCAGGAACTGATGAGGATATTCTTGTATCCGTAACAAAGAACTATAGAGCTATTGACGCTTTTGCTACAACACCTATTTTGAAGGAAGAGAACTTAGGTAGACTTATGGATATAATTCAATCTTACAAAGCAGAGTTAATTCCTCAAAGACCACCTTTTGATAAGATTGTAAACAACACATTTGGCGAAAAAGCAATGAAAGATATTAAATAAACTAAATGATGTCAAAATAGCACAATGAATTCCTATAGGACGCTCAAAACTTTAAAATCACATATTAATTTACATTAAAAACCAAGCATGTTATTATGCTTGGTTACTTCGTTTCTTATAAAAATTATAGTATAACGTCTACATTTCCTATATTGACCAAATTAATCTTACTCTTTCCTTAAGTCGAACAATAAGTTTTGATCATTATTTTAACATTATCTATAACTGTGAGATTGCATTTTGCAACAATACTTCTCCTTAATAGAACTTATAATTTTTTATAGGTATTTTTCAATAACAGTGCATCTTTCTCTACCAGAGGACCTTCTAAAATTACACATCCTTTCACGTTAAAATCTTTTATGGCTTTTAAGCATTCTACATAATTGAAATCGCTTTCTAATAAAGGAAGATGATTTTTCTCACCTTTTTCATTATAATTTATTCCGCCCATATGAATATGCAAATCGTCTAGAGCAGACCTCCCCAATTCATTAAGTACATATTGCAGTATTTTTGCAAAGTCATCATAGCTTTTTAAGCTGCCATTTTCCCTTGCATGTATATGTGAAAAGTCAATACATAGCTTACAAGACCTTACCTCTTTACAGATAGAAACCAATTCTTCAAGTGTGCCAAACTGAGTTCTTTTTCCAGTAGTCTCAAGCCTATAATCAATATCTTTATATGGAAGCCTTAATAAGTTTTCTTTTATAGTTTTATATGCTTCCTCCTTTGAGTCTTTTAAATAAAACCCCGGATGAAATATTAAACTCTTTCCCTTAACTTTCGACAATCCTTCCATTGCTTTTATAATTCTATCTATTGACTGTTCTTGCTTTTCAGGTTCATCTGCATTTAGATTTATATAATGTGATCCATGAGCTGACAGATAAAAATCATTATCCAACTTAGTTTTTAGTATTATATCTTTGTTTTTATCTGTTACATTTACATTTCTCACAAAAAGAAGCTCCATCGCATCCAATCCTATTGATTTTACATAATCAATCCCAGCGGCATAGTTAATTTTTTTTAATTCACTGCCTATTGGCAGTCCTGAAATTCCAAATAATAATTTGTCCATTTTTATTACCCTTGCACTTTCAAATAATAATTATAAGTATACATAGCTATACCTTTTAACATATTTTATTAAAATACAGCTTAATATTAGTGTACTTAAAAGGCCTATTCTATAAATTAAGAACAACAACCTTATTTCTTGGTATACATCTAAAGTATATGTAGCCTTTAATGGTTTTATAATATAAAAACTATGAAACGATTTTGATGTTCCTATAGTTGCATTAATGACAATTCTATATAGCAGAGTTAATTCCTTAAAGACCATCTTTTAATAAGATTGTAAACAATAAATTTGGCGAAAAAGTAATGAAAGATATTAAATAAAATAAGAAATAATAATAGAACTAAAAAGAATAACTATCTTCAAATAAATCATTAAATTCACTATTATTAAGTTCGTCTAATTCTTCTTTCTTTTCTTCACCGTCTGTATTTAAATCAATAATAACACTTCTTTTTCTATTTCTTGATAATTTTCTTTTATTCTTATCTTCTAAAGCCATCTTTATTAAATTTATTGATTCTGTAGGAGTTTCACATCCTCCAAGAACTACTATATTGTTCTTATTATTATATGTTATATATGTACTCTTATAAACTTCAAATAATTTGGACACTTCATATGGGTCATACCCACCAATTTTCAGATTAATCCCCAAATAATCACAATCATATACATCTGGTTGAACAAACACACTATTTTGTATAGCTAAATCTACAGCAGTTTTAGCATCCTTTAAACCATCATATAATTTTAAAATAAGACCTGATCCTTCTGCTGTATTTATTCTGAAGGAATCTTTATTGTCAATGCTTCCATCAGCATGAATACCTATTATGTTGTATGCTAAATCTAAACTTTCAATTACTTCATTGTTAATTTCTTTGTACGTGTTTCTCTTATTATTATCTACAAATTTAACGTCATTTATTAAATCCATTATACTATTTACATCATTCCAACATTCCATAGTATTTTTAAAGGCTAACTCATCTTCCTTTAAACTAGGTAAAATAGCTACCACATTTACTTTAGCATTTGGTATTACTTTTTTTACTATTTGTATAAAGGTTTTTATTGCACCAGAACCTGTTCCTCCAGCCATAGTTGTAAATACTACAACTACTTCTGTTAAAGGATATTTGCTTAATAATGTTCCTATAGCGTTAACATTATCTTTTATCATTTCTTTAGATTTATTTCTATCTCTTCCTGAACCATCTGTTCCTGGATAAAGGTATACATTCTTGGCCATATCTACATTTTTTAATGGCTTAATATCAAATAAACTACTATTTAAAAATAACCCATTATATCTCGGATTTCTACTTAATAGTCCATCCACTATATTTCCAGCACCTTGTCCTAATGAAACTAATAACATTTTGCCTTTTTCCATAGTTACTCTCCCTTGCTATATTTTATACATATATTATCGAAGAAATTTATGATAACCTTACACTTTTAATCTTTTTTTTAAAATAATTGTAACTTTCACTTAAGTTTACCTTTTGTTTGCTCGAAAAGGAAAAGGGAGGGATTAATTATTATGGATAATAATGATAAATATATAGATACCCAAAAATTTAATTATAAAATTCAAAACAAAAAAAGAGGCGAAATATTGTACTATTCTATTGATCAAGTTGCTGATTTATTAAATGAAAATATTGGTAACGTAAAATACTATACAAACATATTTGACGATATTCTAAAAATTGAAATCGTAAATAAAGAATTACGCTATACTAACAATGACGTTGATAAATTAGAATTCTTAATAAAATTAAAAAATAGAGGTATGTCTCTTAAAGAAATTCAAGATTATTATAATAAATTGCCTTTAAATGATACTGAAATCCAACATTCAGAAAGTAATTTATTATCTGTTGAAGAGCTTATTGATTCAATTAAAAAAGAACAACAACTTCAGTTTGAAAATTTTAAAGTTCAGTTAATTAATGATATACAAAATGCTAATTCATTATATCTTCAAAATATCAGTTCAACAATTATTGAGGCTCAAGGTAAAAGTCTTAATAAATTTAAACAGGATTTATCTAAAGAAATTAAAGAACACCTAAATTCCAAATTTGATAGCGTTAATGAAATTAACATAAATTCACATGACAAACTCATTACCAATATCACGGAATTTATGTCAGAAAAAATTAATAGTGAAAATAACGAATTAAAACTTAATTTACTAAATAATTTTGATACATTTGCTCAATCATCTTTAACTAATAATGAACGTTTAATAAAAGAAGTTAAAGATTTTAAGAGAGTGATACAAGATGCTTATTATACTCAATACGAAATAGAAAGAGATAATGCTAACGCAGGTTTTTTAGGTAAATTACTTCAAATAATTAAACTTAAATAATATTTGAAGATATAACTTTGTACTCTTGTTTTAAACTATATAGCATTATTAGAGTAAGAACTTACCCCTATAATATAATAATATAAAACCAAGCATGTTATTTATGCTTGGTTGTTTCGTCTATTAAGAAAAAATCGTTTTAATCATAAAAATAGGAATACCAAATCTAATTTTATAAATATATTATTCAAATTACTAAGATCTATTTCTTTTTAGCAGAAATAAGCAACATCATTGGTCTTCTTAACTCATCCTGCATTTCGGAATTATTTTTTAACATAGACTCCTCTGGCTCAGGTTCTATAATACCTGTTACTTCAAAGCCTGACTCTACTAGGCTTTTTATATAAGTTGTTAACGTTTTATGATATTTTATAACTTCCTTACCTAAGAAATTAGCTTTGCGAATACCTTCTGTAAAATATCTATCTACAGGCCAGTGGACGCGATTACCTTTTTCATCATAATGCCAGTCTTGTGATCCATAAGCTGTAAACACAGGATGCTCAACCGAAAACACAAATTCTCCACCACTTGAAAGACAGTTGCTTACTTTCTTAGAAATATCACCAAAAGACTCAACATAATGAAAAACCAAAGAACTTATTACAACATCAAAAGTATTAGGAGCATAATCTATGTCTTCGATAGGCTTTTGGATGTACTCAATTAATGGAGATTCAGTCATCTTCTGCGCCTCTTTTAGCATTCTCTCTGATATATCAATACCGGTTACTGATTTTGCCCCTTGCTCAATAGCATATCGGCAATGCCACCCAAATCCACAACCTAAGTCTAAAACACGCTTTCCAGTAAAATTAGGCAACATCTTTTGAAGTTCATGCCATTCTCCAGCTGCTTTTAATCCACTAACTGAACGTGCCATTCGTTTATATTGATTAAAAAAGCTCGCATCATCATATTTGTTTTCTTTCATTACACCTTCTCCTTTGAACCGTAGTATTTTATAAAAAACATACTATAAAACTTCTGTTAATATTATAGCATGTGTAAACATACTAAAGACGTACAAGAACTTATCTGTATTATTTTTTCACATTGCTATAGAATTTATGTTCTTATAATTTTACGAGCATTAGATTGCCATAAATAATATTCTTTCGCCAACTTATCTATGTAATATCTTTAATTATACCTATCTTTTATAACCATATTTGTTTTTGTAATCTTACCAGTTAAACTTTCATTCTAAAGTTTTCTCTTTTAGTCTAAAATGCTCATTTATCCATAAACTTAAACAAAAAGACCGTAGTAAAGTTTAAACTCTCTTACTTAAACTTACTACAGTCTTTTAATGTTCCAATTATCTTACTTTTTTCTCTTTTCCGCCGCAATTTGCGCTATAGCTTCTATCTGAATTTTATTTACTTCATCTTCCATTGCTTTAAATGCAACTGAAAGCATAAGCTTTATTCTGTTTAGTTGGTTAACTTCACTAGCTCCTGGATCGTAATCAATAGCAGCTATATTAGCACCTGGGTATCTTCTTCTAAGTTCCTTTATCATTCCCTTACCTGTTACATGATTAGGCAAGCAAGCAAAGGGCTGCATGCAAACAATATTTTTAGCTCCTTGTTCAATAAGTTCTACCATCTCTGCAGTTAAAAACCAGCCTTCGCCAGTTTGATTTCCTAGAGATACTATAGGTGATGCGCCTTCTGCCAATTTCTCTATATCAACAGGTGGTGTAAACCTTTTGCTTTTTTCTAGAGCATTCTTCATATGTCGTCTATAGAACTCAATAACCTTTATAAAAGCAGTTCGTGTAACCTTACTAATTCTATCCCCTGACAAATATTCATGTTTAAACTTTGCATCATAAGCACAGTATAAAACAAAATCCATTAAATCAGGAACAACAGCTTCAGCGCCTTCATCCTCAATTATATCTACGATGTTATTATTAGCTGTTGGATGAAACTTAACGAGTATCTCACCTACTATACCTACTCTTGGCTTTTCCACGTTGTTTAGTTCCAGATTATCAAACTCTTCTACTATTGTGTAAATATTTTCTTTAAACTGCTTATGGTCTCCATTTCTTACATTTTGTTTGCACTTATCAATCCACTTCTCGTATAGAATATTTGCTGATCCAGGAATCTTTTCATAAGGTCTTATTCTGTAAAGTACCCTCATGAATAAATCGCCATATAACACACCAATGATAGCCTTATTTAAAAGCGAAGGTGTTATTTTAAAACCTGGATTTTTTTCCATGCCAACTAGATTTAAGGATATTACAGGTATTTGAGACATACCTGCTTCTTTTAATGCTTTTCTTAAAAACCCTATATAATTGGTAGCTCTACACCCTCCCCCAGTTTGAGTTATCATAACTGAGGTATTATTTATGTCATACTTATTAGATTTAAGGGCTTCAATTAGCTGCCCCACAACTATTATTGAAGGATAGCAAGCATCATTATTTACATACTTTAATCCCTCTTCTACTGCCTTCTTATCCACAGATGGGAGTACTTCTAAATTATATCCTGAGGCTTTAAAGGCCTCTTGTAAAAATTGAAAATGTAGAGGAGACATTTGAGGACATAAAATCGTATGTTTCTTTTTCATCTCTTTCGTAAACGGTACTCTTTCTTCCATTGAAAGAATCTTATGAGGCTTAAATCCTATAGTCTCTCTTTCCTGTAAAGCAGCCTTCAAGGAACGTATTCTTATTTTTACAGCACCTAAGTTACTTCCTTCATCTATTTTTAACACAGTATATATTTTCTCATACGAATTTAATATTTCTTGAACTTGATCTGTCGTTACTGCGTCTAGACCGCACCCAAAGGAGTTCAATTGTATAAGTTCTAAGTTTTCCTTAGTGGCTATAAAGCTAGCTGCAGCGTATAACCTTGAGTGATAGACCCATTGATCCACTACCTTTAAAGGTCTTTCTACCTTCCCTAAATGTGCTATTGAATCTTCTGTAAGGACAGCCATTCCATAAGATGTAATTATATTAGGTATACCATGATTTATCTCTGGGTCTATGTGGTATGGCCTTCCTGCAAGCACTATACCCTTATTTCCAGTCTCTTCAAGGTACGCTAGTACCTCTTCTCCCTTTTTTCTTATATCCTGTTTTACTGTCTTATCCTCTTCATAAGCCTTTTCCACCGCTTGAGCAATTTCATTATAGGATATATTAAATTCTTTAAATTCATCACAAAGTCTTTTTATTAATCTACTTTTACTATCCAAAGGTAAAAATGGATTCATAAACTTTATACCTTCATCCTTTAAAATATCCATATTGTTTTTTATAACCTCAGGATAAGATGTAACTATTGGGCAATTATAATGGTTATCTGCTTCTATTTGTTCCTTCTGCTCATATGGAATACATGGATAAAAAATAAACTTTATTCCTCTTTTTACTAAACTCGTTATGTGTCCATGCACTATTTTTGCAGGATAACAAGCTGATTCCGATGGTATGGTCTCAATTCCAAGTTCGTATACCTTTTTAGATGATCGTGGAGATAGTTCTACTCTAAATCCTAGCTCTGTAAAAAAACTAAACCAGAATGGGTAGTTCTCATACATATTTAAGACTCTTGGTATACCCACCACTCCTCTTTTCGCTTCTTCCTTTTTTAATGGAATGTAATCAAAAATTTTCTTATATTTGTATTCATATAGATTAGGTATATCTACATCCTTTTTCTCTATGCCAACGCCTCTTTCACACCTGTTGCCAGAAATAAATGCTCTATCGTTAGAAAATTTATTTATAGTTAATAGACAGTTATTAGCGCATTTTCCACATCTCTTCATATCTATATCAGCAGTAAACTTATCTAAGTCATCAGAAGTGACTATTGTACTTTTACTTCCTTCCACGTATCTTTCTCTAGCAATCAGGCTTGCTCCAAAAGCTCCCATAATCCCTGCTATATCAGGCCTTACGACCTCTCTTTCAGATATTAATTCAAATGCCCTTAAAACAGCATTATTATAGAAAGTTCCACCCTGTACAATTACTTTGTTACCTAAGTCTTTTGGATTTCTTATTTTTATTACTTTAAAAAGAGCATTTTTAATTACCGAATAGGATAATCCTGCAGAAATATCTCCTACATTTGCTCCTTCCTTTTGCGCCTGTTTAACCTTTGAATTCATGAAAACTGTACACCTGGAACCCAAGTCTACAGGTTTTTGTGAATGTACTGCAGCTTCTGCAAAATCTCTTACGTTCATGTTTAATGAATGTGCAAATGTTTCTATAAATGACCCACACCCAGAAGAACAAGCTTCATTTAACATTATACTATCAATAACCCCGTTCTTTATTTTTAGACATTTCATATCCTGTCCACCAATGTCTAAGATAAAATCTACTCCAGGATTAAAAAACTCTGCAGCTTTGTAATGTGCCACAGTTTCAACTTCTCCTATATCCACTAAAAGTCCAGCCTTTATAAGCCCCTCTCCATATCCTGTTACAGCTGAATTCACTATATTAGCTTTTGGAGGCAACTTGCTATACAGGTCACTTAGTATATTTATAGCAGACTTTAATGGACTACCCTCATTACTTCCATAATATGAATAAATTAAATTCCCATTCTCATCAATAAGAGCAGCTTTAGTGGTTGTTGATCCTGCATCTATACCCAAGTAACAGTTTCCTTCTACACTTGCAAGATCCTTCTTCTTAACAACATACCTATTATGTCGTTCTTTAAATCTATCTAGTTCGTTGTCATCTCTAAAAAGAGGCCTAATCACTTGAACTTCTTCACTCGAAACTCCCTGTAATTTAGGCAATTGTTCCATTAGAGAACTAAATGATGTAATAGATTGTTTCTTAGAAGCAAGGGCCGCCCCCATAGCTACAAACAATTGAGAATTCCTTGGAAATATAATTTGTTTTTCAGCTAAACTCAATGTTTCAACAAATCTTTTCCTAAGTTCTGATAAAAAGTAAAGCGGTCCTCCTAAAAATGCTACATTTCCCTTTATCGATTTACCACAGGCAAGTCCACTTATAGTTTGATTAGCTACCGCTTGGAATATTGAAGCTGCTATATCTTCCTTAGCAGCTCCTTCATTTAATAATGGTTGAACATCGGTTTTAGCAAAAACCCCACACCTCGCTGCAATAGGATAAATAACTTTATATCCTTTCGCAAGCTCATTTAATCCTTGTGCATCTGTTTGAAGAAGAGATGCCATTTGGTCTATAAATGCTCCTGTACCTCCTGCACAAGTACCATTCATTCTTTGATCAATCCCATCATCAAAGAAGGTTATCTTAGCATCTTCGCCACCAAGCTCTATTGCTACATCAGTGCTTGGAATAAATCTTTCTATCGTATTTGTACACGCTATTACCTCTTGTATAAATGGTATGCTTAACCACTTTGATACA
Source organism: Clostridium sp. CS1-1 (assembly GCF_056135525.1). NCBI lineage: Bacteria > Bacillati > Bacillota > Clostridia > Eubacteriales > Clostridiaceae > Clostridium > Clostridium sp. CS1-1. Next base: position 4,440,588 of record NZ_CM148680.1, read on the forward strand.
GATAATCCACCTGACCCTGTTACCATTATTGTAATGCTTGCATCTTTAAAATACTCGAACGCTTCTTTTATAATACTAATTATAGTACTTTTTATATCCGAAAAATGTCTTTGATATTTGCTATATACTATACTGTCCTTATTATCTGAAACAACAATTTTTACTGTGGTTGAACCAACATCAAGACCTATATGGAATAATTTTCTCATAACTTCTATCACCTTTTTACAAATTAATAATTTCTACTTACATGGATGTTTTCCAAATAAACAGAATTCTTAGCATTAGATGGAGTGTACACTCCATTTGATACTTAGAATTCGTTATCCAGAGACGTATCCGCTCTTTATCCCAATTTTAAAAAATGGTGATATTAGAGCGGATAGTCATTGGATAAACTTTTAATTCTAATTTTGTAATAAGTAGCATTAAGTCCTCATTAAAAGGAACTGGTAGTATATAGTGGGTAATTTTATATAATCACGACTTTTTATTAAAATCTTTATTTACTATTAAATATATAATTAATAGTCAAAAAAATAACCATACTTATTAAATATACGGTTATCATACTACTTTACAAATTTAGTTAAAATTTCATTAAGCCTTAATTAAGTTTTAATGAAGTTTTAGTTAAACTTATACTAATTTTTAGACTACTTCACTTTCAAACATTCCATATACTAATATTATAACATATCTTCATTCTTGTCCATTTTTATTTGTATATAATATCCATACTCACAATAAATTTAACACTATCTCCTACTAACACATATAATAAACTAAATTGCTAAATAAATATTGATAGGGGTTGATCTTTTGAGTAAGGTATCTGTTAATAGCATCCACATGAACTACCACTCCTTAAAAACTTGGACTAAAGCCTTAGATGACATAAGCTTTCAAGTAGAAGAAGGTGAATTCTTGACTATTGCCGGTCCCTCAGGATGCGGTAAATCCACACTGCTTAATATAATAGCTGGGCTTTTAAAGCCATCTTTTGGTGATATTCATATAGATGGTGAAAAGTTAACCTCTGTTTCTACAAAAATGGGATATATGTTTCAACGAGACCAATTATTTGAATGGCTTACCGTTTGGGATAATATAATACTAGGACTTAAAATTCAACGTAAACCTATTAATGATTATAAAGATAAAATTAATAATCTGCTTAAAGACTATGGTTTATGGGATTTCAAATCTCATTATCCTGATGAACTCTCTGGTGGAATGAGGCAAAAAGTAGCCTTAATCAGAACTCTTGCATTGAATCCTGAAGTATTACTATTAGATGAACCTTTTTCCGCCCTAGATTATCAAACTCGTCTTAACATAGGTGATGAAATTTTTAAAATAATAAAAAAAGAAGGTAAAACTGCAATAATGGTTACTCATGATATTTCAGAAGCGGTAGCCATGTCGAATAGAATAATTGTTTTATCAAAACGACCAGCTTCCATAAGAAAAATATTTAATATTGAATTTAAAAATCCTCACGAGTCACCTTTAAAATCTAGAGAAGAACCAGAGTTTAGAATCTACTTCAATGATATATGGAAGGAGTTGAATACTTGATGAAAGATGAAATTAGAGAGCATGAATTATATATTAAGAACGTAGTAAAAAGAAAAAGATTAATTGTGACTACTAGAATTTTAATACTAATAAGCTTTTTCGCCCTTTGGGAGATAGCTGGAGACCTAAGATGGGTAGATCCATTCCTTACAAGCACTCCTTCTCGAATGTGGAAAACACTTCTTAAGCTATATACAGAAGGAAATTTATTTAGACATATTTGGATAACTTGCTGGGAAACTATACTTGGTTTCTCAATCGGAACTATACTTGGTACATTAGTTGCTATTATACTATGGTGGTCAGATTTCGTTTCAAAAGTTTTAGATCCGTATATTGTAGTGCTTAATGCCCTTCCCAAAGTAGCCCTTGCACCTATTATAATATTTTGGATGGGAAACGGAGCCCCTGCAATAATTTTAGTGGCACTATTAATCTCTATAGTAGTAACCATATTAACAGTACTAAATGGATTTAACGAGGTTGATATAGACAAAATAAGACTTCTTAAAACATTTGGTGCATCTAAGCCACAGATATTAAATTATCTTATTCTTCCTTCATCAATTCCAACACTTGTTTCAGCCTTAAAAATAAATGTAGGTCTTTCCTGGGTCGGAGTTATAATGGGAGAATTTTTAGTTGCTAAGGACGGTCTGGGATTCCTAATAATATTTGGTGGACAAATTTCACAATTAGATATGGTTATGCTAAGTATAATAATTCTATCTATCCTAGCTTATTTAATGTATGAAGGAGTAGAATTCATAGAAAAAAGGCTTAGAATAAAATCACAACACTAGTTTTAATATTTACTAGTTCTTCTTAAGTAAAATTTCGGACCTACATCTTAATGTTGAATAAAAAAAACTAATTATGGCTAATATTTCTAATAAGAAAGTTACTAAAATTTATATTTAGTACAGTACCATAAAAAAGTTACTTAAGGAGGATTTCCATGAATTACTTTCAAAAAGCTAATGAATACTATAATACTCAGGATTATAAAAAGGCTATAGACTTATATGAAAAAGCTATTAAGTTTAAAGATAATGAAGCCTCTTCGTTTTATAATTCTGCAGTATGTTTCATAAAACTTAAAGAATATAAAAAGGCTATACCTTTATTAAAATCTGCTATTAGCTTAAAAATGGAGAGTAAGTACTTTTTTAACCTCGCATACTGTTACACTATGTTGAAGGATAATAGAAAAGCCTTAGTATATTTTAATACTGCTTGGTGTTTAGATAATAATGACACGGATTGTGAAAAGGCTATAAACATTATACTTAAAAATCACATATTAAGATCATAATAAATAGCAGCTTAGGATCTACTCCTTAAGCTGCTATTTACTTATTATCTACCATTCTCCGGCTATCTGTGCATCTTTGTGATCTAAATCAAATCTTTTACTATTAAAATAGTTTCCACCCTTATAAAATGTGGTATCTACATTAATCCACTTCCCTACTTCAGGTATATAGACCTGATTCCAAGCATGGCTTACCCAACTTACCCCATTAAAACCTTCGCCAGTTATAAGCCTTACCTTCATATTATTTGCCCTAGCCATCGCAACATATAAACATGAATAATCAAAGCAAATTCCTTTTTTTGAATTAAAAGTAGTAATTGAACCAGACTTAACATCAAAGTCATTATTTAAGACTTTATTAGCTTTATCATGATCATAAGATATGTTATTTCCTATCCAATCATACAATATTTTTGCTTTTACCTTAGTATCACTTTCACCTTCAACAAGCTTTCTTGCAAACTTATCTATCTCCAAATTTGATTTTATGCCCTCATCTAGAGTAACCCCGTTATAATAAACTATAGTCTTTCCTTTGCTTATAGCTCTGCCTGGGATTGTTTCCTTAGTTTCAGAAGTTTCAGACTCCCTAGTTACTATTTTAAATGAGTTATTAATTATATTCGGTAATTGTTTAGCTATATTTGAATTAGTAACCGGTATAATTACTTCCTTGCAAATGGAGTTATATGGTTTTGAATCTTCTAAATATCTATTCAACTTACCATTTGGGCTAAATATAGATAATATATTTAGCATAAACGTAACCATAAGAAGATAACTTATAGCTTTAGGCAGCTGAAATAATAATCCTGTTATTCTTTTAAACAAATTGCTCTTGGATCCTAAAAAATTCTCAATACTGTCTAAAATAGGATAAAAAGTTACGTAATTGATAAGATCAAAAATAAGCTTAATAATCTTATAAAACATCAAAACTAATAATGGTATTACAACTGCATAAATTATAAACGTATTATTTTCTATATACTGAATAATATCTGTTGGCAATAACTTATATACTTTTGAAAATATGTTGTTTTCGTGCAATATAAAAGTTTTTTTACCATAGTAAACTCCTAAAAATATAGCTATAATAAAAGATATACTTCTATTCATCTCATCAATATCAGATTTTAAACCATGAGAAGAGAATTTAAATAAAAAACCCTTTAACAGAGGATATGATAATATTAAAACTAACGCTAATGTCACTGGATTAATATTAGTACTTATCTTCATCACCTCTTATCTTAATGGAGAACTTACTAGACAATGTTAACCACTTGTTTAAAGAGCAAATCCTTTTACAGTTAGTCAACGTCACTATTGACAAGTTCATTCAAAATTGACTTTATACTACTCCATGAATATCCCCTTCGTAGTAGATAGTCACCTAATTTCTTGTAGATTTTTCTACTATCACTTTCTGACTTAATTATAGTTCTAAATCTCTTTTCTGCAAGTTCTCTTAGATGATCTATATCCTGATTACTATTATCTTGATCAGAATCTTTAGTTTCAGGTAGAACACTTAAGTTTTCTTTTACCACATTATTTAAGATTTTTTGTACTATATCTAGATTATAACCATTTCTAACCAAATATTCTCCTAATTTTTTGTAAATTTTTCTCCAATCTGATTCATTCTTAATTAATAATCTATATTTTTTTTCCGCTAATTTAAAAGCTATATTTTCTTCAGCTTTTTTATCTATATTTTCTAGCTTTTCACTTAATAATGCTTCATCAATTCCCTTTTTCAATAGTTCGTATTTTATTTTATTTTTACCATGAGAGTTGAGCTTATCATTTATATACATACTAACAAACTTTTCATCATCAATAAATTTATACTGATTCAAAAATTCAATAGTCCTCTTTATAACTTTATCATCATATCCTTTTTGAGTAAGCTTATCGAATACTTGTTTCTCTGTTTTATAAGACCTTTCAATACTTCTTAATGCGTCATTTTTGCACTTGGCATAGTTGTCTTCACGTATTATTTCTTCTAATTGTTCTATATCTACAAGCTTACCTTTTGAAAGATTATGAATATAAACTAGCTCTGCACTACAAGCAAAGGCAAATTCTTCGTTAATATATATATTTACTCTTTCCTTATTTCTCTTTTGAACTTCAACTTTTGTAATAACTCTTTTTTCTATGGTCATATCAAAAATCTCCAATTATCTATATTTATCCGATGACTACCAGCTCTAATGCCCCCCCAGTTCCCAAAGAGAGAGAGTAAAGAGCAGCTACGTCCCTGGATAATGCTTTCTAAGTGCCAAATACACTAAGAACTCTGTTTATCTCTGCGACTTGAGTACGTGTATAGTAGGATCCTTAAATACTAATCTTGCTACATTATATATATCTTCTTTTTTTATATTTTCTATATTTTTCATATCAGTTACAAATTTATATACATCTTCTTCGTCTATAATTTGATGAAGTACATAATTACCAATGTCTGTAGAATCCTCTAATGTAAATGTCACTGCAGTTTTTAAAATCTTTCGCATAAGCCTTATTGTACTGTCATCAAAAATAATCTCTTCATTTTTTATTTTATTAATGCAATCATCAATAACTTGAAGCGTTTCATTTATATTCTCCTCGCCTACTGCAGTATAAATATATAAAGTTTTAACTCTGTTAGTTAAATCTAAGTCAGTATATACGTCATAAGCAAGTCCCCTTTCTTCTCTTAACTCCCTAAATAATATTGAATTAGCACTTTCCCCAAACTTATGATTTAGTATTCTAAGTGCTAACTCCTCTTCCTTATTTACGTTATGGAATGTAAAAAGATAAATGACTGTACTTTGCTCTATATCTTTCTTATAAGAAACCTTTTTAACAGGTATATTATTTTCAATGATTACCTCGTTCCTTTTGAATTCTTTCCAAATCCAGTCTTTAAAGTGCTTCCAAAGCATATTAAAGACATCTTCATGTTCAAAAGGTGAAACTACAGATATATAGCAATTGTTAGGAACATAATATTTATCATAAAATTTCAAAAGTGTATCCTTACTAAATTTTTTTACCGTCTTTTCATCTCCAATAGTCTCATACCTTAAAGGACTTTTATCAAATGCTATTTCATTTACTTTTTTAAAACTATAGTCCTCAACGTCATCTCTACTTGTCCTTATTTCTGCAAGTATTACATCTCTTTCTTTTTCAATCTCTTCATTAGGAAACGTAGAATTCATAAGCATATCTGATAATAACTCAAATATATTATCTAATTCTTCAGATAGAGTTGTTACACTAAATACTGTGCTAGTATTATCTGTATATGCATTATACTCTCCCCCAAGCTCCTCAAGCTCCATGTTAAGCCTCTCATTACTTCTAGTTTTAGTTCCCTTAAAAAGCATATGTTCAATAAAATGGGAAACTCCCTTTTCTGACGAACTTTCGTAAATTGATCCTATCTTTATACCAGCATGCACTGCTGCTACTCCTGTGTCTTTTTTTATTGTAATTAGTTTTATACCATTAGGCAAAACCTTTTGTTTAGCATCAAACATACTACTATCTCCTTTATATATCACTTAATCTTATATTTAGCTTACCATAGTTTAATTAATTTTTTTATAATAAAGAAAAAAATCATTATAAATTCTCAATTTTAAAAACCATATGTAGTAAATTATATTATAATTTATATTAATTGAAATAAAAAGATACTTGAAAATAAAAAGGCAGCTAAATAATAAAAATTTTTTAAAGTTTCTTATAAGTTTTCTAAATAAAATTTGCTAAACTATACATACTATGTTATGATATAGTTTGTTTTCGTATTATAAGAAAGAAAGAGGAGTTTTAATGGAAAATATAAAATTTAATGAACTAAAACTTGATACTAAAGTACTACAAGCTATCGATGCTATGGGTTTTGAGGAACCTTCACAAATACAGGCTGAAGCAATACCAGTAATTTTGGAAGGCTTTGACATGATAGGTCAGGCACAGACTGGTACCGGAAAAACTTTAGCTTTTGGTGCTCCAGTAATAAGTGGAGTAGAAGGTAACAATAAAACATCAGCTTTAGTACTTACTCCAACTCGTGAACTTGCAATTCAAGTAAGTGACGAATTAACTCGTATTGCAAAATTCAAACGAATCCAATTGCTTCCTGTTTATGGTGGTCAGCCAATCGATAGACAAATCAAATCTTTAAGAAGAGGCGTAGGTATAGTTGTAGGAACACCTGGAAGAATTCTGGACCACATCAAAAGAAATACTATAGACTTATCTGAAATAAAGTATTTAATACTTGATGAAGCAGATGAAATGCTTAATATGGGATTTATAGATGATATAGAAGAAATTATTAAAGCATCAAATAGTGAAAGACAAACTTTACTTTTCTCCGCTACTATGCCAGATCAAATAAAAAGACTAGCATCTAAATACATGAAGAAAGATGTAAAGCATATAAAAATAGTAAAAAGTGCCTTAACTGTTGAAAAAATAAAACAACATTATTACGAAATAAAAGCTAAAGACAGATTTGAATCTTTATGTAGAATTTTAGATGTTGATGAACCATCTAGTGCTATAATTTTCTGTAAAACTAAAAAAGGTGTAGATGAGTTAGTAGAGTCTATGCAATCTAGAGGTTATAATGTTGAAGGTATGCATGGAGATATGAACCAAAATCAAAGACTTAATACCCTTAGAAAGTTTAAAGAAAGCACTCTAGACTATTTAGTAGCTACAGACGTTGCTGCAAGGGGTATTGATGTAGATGATGTAACTCATGTAATTAACTATGAATTACCTCAAGATATAGAGTCTTATGTTCATAGAATCGGAAGAACTGGTAGGGCAAATAAAGAAGGTACAGCTTACTCCCTTGTTACGCCTAGAGAATATATGTTCTTAAAACAAATAGAAAAAGCTACTAAAAGTAAAATAAAAAGAAAAGAAATACCAACAGTAGATGAAATCTTTGAAATTAAATATAAAAATATAATAAAAGATATAAAGAAAACTTTAGAGCAAGAAGACTATAAAAACTTTATTCCTGTAGCTACAGAATTAGATGAAGAATATAATCTGGTAGATGTAGCAGCTGCTCTTATGAAAATGACTTTTGAAAAAGAACTTAGCTTTGACTATAGTGAAAATTCAATTGCTTCAGAAGGAAATGTTAGATTATTTTTATCTGTAGGAAGAATGGATAGAGTTAATCCTAAAATTTTGCTACAGTTTATAGCAAACAACTGTGATATAAACGCTGGTGAAATAGGCGACATAGACATATTTGATAAGTTTACATTCATGGATGTACCTAACAAATTTGTAACTCCTATTTTAGAAAGTGTTAGCGGCAAAAAGCTTCAAGGTAGAAGATTAAATATAGAGGTTGCTAAAAGCAAGAAATAACAGTTGTAATCTTCTTGATTGAATGGCTAATGATTTAATAGGTATTAAATCATCAAAGCACACAAATATATGGCTTGTGTGCTTTTTAATATTTTTAAGTTTCCAATCAGTTCAATTATTTTGCCAGTCACAAAATAATTGAAATAAAATCTTAGTAACTATTTTTTCTATAAAGTCCATAATCTATATTCCTGAAAATGTTATCTAACTCTTCTATTCTAGAAAGATATTTCAAATCAATAGTATCCTTGGTTATATCCTCATATAATTTATTAAATCTTTCTACATGAGTGTTAACCCTTCTCACTGCATATTCAACAGTTGTATTATTTTTAATTATAAATGGCCAATCTGAACATTCTGCTAGCATTAATTCTCTTGCAGCTTGATTTAATACTCTTCTCTGAATATCTGAAGGGTTTGAATAAGTATTAGAGAGTCTAATCATAGCCTCAGCACATTGATGAAGTTCCTTATATATCCAATGATTCGATGGGTTTATCCATACTGAAAAATCTCCATTTTCTCCCCAAGTTGAAGGGCTTGGGCTACAACATTGTACTATATTATATTTCTCCAAATATTGAGATGGAGTTGTTAATTCATAATTTGTCCACTCTTCAGCAGATTTCCTAATAAATGAATCAATAAAATCTGGCCCTTCAAACCACCAATGCCCAAATAACTCCGTATCATATGGACAAGTAATTATAGGAGGTTGCTCCATGTGTTTACTAATAGAGTCTATTTGATTATACCTACAAGATGCAAAATGATCTGCATGCGCTTTTACCTTATTCATAGCATTTTCTCTATTGTAGTATTCTTTATAATCAGTTTTCCCTGTAATTCTATAATACTTTATTCCAGTATCAAGTCTAAAACCATCCTTATTTATATATGGTTTTATATAATCCATTGGAAGTTCATAGCCTATGTCTCTATAAAACTCTCTATACTCATAATCTCCTGGATATCCTATAAAATCGCTCCATACCTGATGAGATGATTCCATGTCTCTTCCAAAAGCACAAACTCCATTTGGCGTAGAAATAGGAGTATACGTTCCGTATCTAGGCTTTGGAGATGCATTTAATACAGCTTTATTTTCTGAAATAAAATATTGTATCCCAAATTCTTTAAGTATTGAATCTAGAGAATATGTATACGCACACTCTGGTAACCATATTCCTTTAGGGGCATGTCCTACACATTCTGTGTAAGACTGTACTGCTGTAGCAATTTGCGCTTTAACAGTTTCAGGATTAATCATAAGTAAAGGTAGTATACCATGAGTTGCAGAACAAGTTATTATTTCTAAACAACCTAACTTATCGAACTTTCTAAATGCATTCATTAATTTACAGTCATAATTTTTGTATGTATACAAAAGTCCATTGAATCTTTCATTATAAAATATAGCTACTTTATTTAATTCTTTATCATATTTTGTTCTTTCTATCTCTTTTTCCGAAAGTTCTATAGAATTATTTAAATACTCTAAGTATCTCTTCTGTAGATATTTATCTTCTAACATAGCCATAAGTGTTGGAGTTATAGACATTGTAATTTTAAACTTAATCTTATCCTCTATTAAGTTATCATAAACATTTATTAAAGGTATATAACACTCACTCATTGCTTCTAAAAGCCATCTCTCCTCCATAGCATCCTCCATCTCAGGATGTCTTATGAAAGGCATATGACTGTGAAGTACTATTGAGACATAACCATTGATCATTTTCTAACCCCCATATTACAAATTTTTATGAGATTTATTTTATATTCAATCAACATAATAGTCTACTTTACTTTAGATGAGTTCATTTTATAGTTACTTACCATTTTATCAATGTATTCGTCAATGAACTTATTACTGTAATAACTTTGTCCAATTATTATCTGTGGGTAACTTTCAAGTTTTTTTTTACATTGATGAACGGATATGGTTTAGGCTCTTTATAAACATTATTCTCTCGATACTCATTACATTTTGGAAGATCTGCTTCTGAGTTTAAAACAGAATTTTGAGAAACATCTACGAAATAAACAGCCGTATCTCCTGATTCATGGGCCCTTGGTGTTGTAACAGTATTAGATATTGCGAATGCCACAAATGTGTTATCTGGAAGCACTCTTCCGAGTTTTACAAACACATCCATATCGTCTCTATCCATATCTATATACCAGTTATTAGCAAAAGCATCTATAAAAATTGTTTTTATCTCCACCGCAATGCCATTCTGTACTGAATACACTTTTATGACTGGTTTTGAATTTTGCCAAGAATTTTCTCCATACCTATCTTTGAATTCCTTCACTGTCATAGGTGATATATTAAAATAGCAAAATACCTTACACGAACTTTGAACCATCAAAACTAAATCAGATTTTTCGTTAACTAACATAATTTCACCTCTCAAAATACATAATAAGCATATTATACCTTAAAATCCCATAAGTGTCACTTATTTATATTGTAAAATTTTAGTATAACACATTGTATACTTCTTTGATATAATATGTATACGCCTTAGAGGAAAAGATAACTGAAGATGACATACGCATATCTTATACTTATGTCATATATACTGCATATTGTTAATTATGAAATTAGATCTATTAACTACATATTCATGTAAATCCATATATGAAAGAAAATATTAGAAAGGAAGAAGATAAATGACAAAAGTAAACTTTAAAGGCAGCGCTATGTTAAATCCTGTGCCTGCTGTTCTTATAACTTCTAAAAATAAGGAAGGTAAAGTAAATGTTTTTACTGTTGGATGGGTAGGCACTGCTTGTACAAGACCACCTATGCTGACCGTAGCCATTAGGCCAGAGAGATTATCATATCAATATATAAAGGAAACTGGTGAGTTTGTAATAAATCTACCTCCTCAAAGTTTAGTTCGTGCTGTTGATTTCTGTGGTGTAAGATCTGGTAAAAATATAGATAAAATAAAAGAGTGCAATTTAGTATTAGAAGAAAGTGAAATCGTTGATGTACCAGGCATAAAACAATGTCCTGTAACAATAGAATGTAAACTTAAAAACATAACTCCACTTGGAAGCCACGATCTTTTTCTAGCAGAAGTTTTAGCTGTTAATGTAGAAAAAGACTTAATAGCTGAAAACGGTAAAATTCATTTAGAAAAAGCAGACCTAATATGTTATTCTCATGGTGAGTATTTCTCAATCCCCTCTAAACCTATAGGAAAATTTGGTTACTCCGTTCAAAAAAAGAAAAATATTAAAAATAAATTCAAAAAATAATGATGTAACCTGTCCCTTCTACATAAAATTATTGTAGGGGGGATATTTAATGTCAATGTTTAAAAAGCTATTATTAACATTATTACTCATATTAATTATTGAAATTATTTTAATATGCATAAGATATAGAATAACCCCAGATAGAAATACATTTACTATTAGCGAGTCTAGGAGTAATTACGTAACTATGTTAGATACATCATAGACTATTCTTATTTAAAAATTGTAATTTCATCCTAGTTTTGAATCCACTTAATAGACAAGAGAGTCTAGCTAGCACACTAGGCTCTTCAACACTATTTAGAATTTATTAATCAATAAAGTAACATTTCCTAATTACCAGAATAAAATGTAAGTATCAATGTCTGGAGGTATATTAATGCTATGTAAGGAATGCTACTACTGTCGCTTCTCCAATCAATGCTATATGTGTAAATTCCCTAACCCTATAAACTCCTTTGCAGGTCAATATAGGGAATATAACCCATTCCCTACTTATAATATTATGTCAGATGATTTCCTAGTAGATGATGACGAAGAAGATTATTACTTAGAAGGTGTCAGAGCTCCCCAGGGAGAAATAAATAGAATCGTTGGATTGATAGCTACTCGTGAACCTAATATATTTAGCGAGTTAAGTAACTATGGTATAAATAGAAGAACTTCTATCTACTTATTTAGGCTAATTATAGGTTATGTAATTGATAATGAAAAAAAATATTCTGGAAATCAAACTCAAAAAATAAGTGCTATTTTGAAAGATTTTGAGAACACTTATAGATTTGTCTTACAAACCTTCTTAACAAGTGGTGTACCTCAAAACAAGTTAAATGATATTATAAGGAGTGTTATTAGATTTACGCTAAACAATTTAAGACGACCTCCAGCTCCCGCTCCTACTCCACCTCCTACTGGTAATTGGAGCAACTGGGAGAACTTAGGCGGAACCTTAAATTCTGGACCTGCCGTTTCGTCATGGCAGACTAATAGATTAGATGTTTTCTCTAGCGGAGCTGGTAATGCCTTATATCATAAATGGTGGGATGGTTCTAAATGGAGTAATTTTGAAAATCTAGGCGGAGTTCTAACTTCATCACCTGGTGCTGTATCTTGGGGAAGGGACAGAATAGATGTATTTGTTCGTGGAACTGATAATGCTATGTATCACAAATGGTGGAATGGTTCTAGATGGAGTGATTGGGAAAGCCTTGGTGGAGTTTTAACTTCTGCTCCCGCTGTATCCTCTTGGGCAAAAAATAGATTGGATACATTCGTTCGCGGAACTGATAATCAGCTTTATCATAAATGGTGGGATGGTTCTAAATGGAGTGATTGGGAAGCACTTGGCGGAGTTTTGACTTCTGGTCCAGCAGCAGTATCTTGGGGACCTAATAGAATTGACGTATTTGCTAGAGGCCAAAATAATTCAATGTGGCATATTTGGTGGGATGGCTCTAAGTGGAGTAACTGGGAAGACCTTGGTGGCAATCTAACTTCAGACCCTGCTGCATCTTCTAGGGGAGTAAATAGGATTGATTGCTTTGCAAGGGGACGAAATAACCAATTAATATATAAATCTTGGAATGGGACTAGGTGGAGCGATTGGCAGAACCTTGGTGGAGTTTTAACTTCTGAGCCAGCAGCAGTATCATGGAGCGCAAATAGGATAGATGTATTTGCCAGAGGTGAAAATAATCATCTGTGGCACATTTGGAGAAATTTCAGATAAATTTCTTAAAAGAAAGTTTAGACAAGGGTATATATAGTCAATTTCTCGGTACTGTTAACTGATTTTAAGTATTCTAAAGCCTGAAAAATTAGTTAAATGTGTCTTCAAAATTGACTATATATGCCCTTCTAAAATTAACTCTATAATTTGTTTACCTGGTAAGTCATAGTATTTATAACTCACTTTCGCTCAAATAAGCGAATTTTATAATACTAGTCAAATAATTTATTTACTTACATAAATTGAAGTATTAATTCACCGTAAATTGTCTATAATTTATCTGTAATACCAATATCAGTGTTTCTAAAAGGTATAATTTTTTTCAATATCATTGTGTTATTGGATTAGTAATATTATAATAGTATAGTGGCGAAATGTGACGTTTAAAGTAAACTTGTATACTACAAAGGTTTAAAATATAGAATAGTAGGTGATTGTATATGAAAAATGTGATGTTAACAGAAGCAGGTAAGAAAAAGTTAGAAGAAGAGTTAGAGTATTTAAAAACAGTTAAAAGAGTAGAGATTAAAGCTGCTTTAAAACATGCTCGTTCTCAAGGTGATTTAAGCGAGAATGCTGATTATTCTGCAGCTAAGGATGATCAATCAATGAATGAAACTAGAATAATGGAGTTAGAAGAACAGTTAAAAAATTCAGTTATAATAGAGGACTCAGAAGAAGATGATGTATTTGGTATCAATAAGACTGCAGTGGTTAAGTTTTATGATATTGAAGAAGAAGAGGAAGTTACCTTAGTAAGTTCCGTTGAAGCAGATGTTAAAAACATGAAAATAAGCATTGAATCTCCTTTAGGAAGTGCGTTATATAAACTAAAGATAGGTCAAAAGACAACTGTTTCTTCACCAGATGGAGACTATGATGTTGAAGTTATAAAGTTATTAAATTAATTAATAGACCATAATGTCTATTGTAATTACAGCATTATTGCTAAATTTAGGTGATAAGCAATTTATTGCTCTTGCTATCTTAAAATGAGCATAAAACCTATCCTTAATGGATTGTGGTTTTATGCTCATTTTTTTAATCTAGTGTCTTATTAAACTTTTTCATAGTAGCTACTACAATTATAAAAATTAATATAAGTAGTGAAACTATTGGTTTAGTTAAGTAGGCTATTCCTACTCCCTTAACAATTATTCCTCTTAGTATTTGTAAAAAATAAGTAAGGGGTAAAATACTACTTAGATAGTAAATCAGTTTAGGCATGGCCTCTCTTGGGAATATAAATCCTGAAAGAAGCACGCTTGGTAAAAGGAGTGCAATAGAGGCCTGCATAGCTTGAAGTTGAGTTTTCGCAATAGTTGATATTAGCATTCCCATTGCTAATGAACATATTAAAAACAAAGTTCCTAAGAATATCAGTAAGACTACACTTCCTTTTATAGCTACTCCAAATATTATATATCCTAGCAATAAGCTTATTATCATATCTAAAAATCCTATAATTGTATATGGAATCAATTTTCCTACTATTAATTCAAAAGGTGTAACTGGTGTCATAATAAGCTGCTCAATTGTTCCTTTCTCTCGTTCTCTTACCATGGCAAAAGAGGTTAGTATAACTGTAATATTTTGAAGAATTAATCCGATAACTCCAGGTATATTAAATTTACTACTTTCAAGTGTAGGATTGTACAATACAAGTGGTTTTAGATTTATTCCTATATTAGATTGACCATTCAATGAAGATTTATCGAGCTGTATTTGCTTAAGCTTTACCGAGTAATTATTTCCTATAAGTAAGGAATATGACATAGCAGTTCTAGCAATTGTAGGATCTGATCCATCTACTAGAACTTGAACTTCAGTAGTACTATTTCTTCTTAAATCTTTTGCATAATTAGGCGGTATAACTAACCCAACCTTTACATTCCCAGAGTCTATATATTTCTCCACTTCTTCTTGAGAATCTACAGCACCATATATCTTAAAGTAATAGGAATTGACGAACTTACTTACCAACTCTCTGCTTTCCGATGTCTTGCTTCCATCATAAATTACTAAATCTACATTGTTTACATCTGTATTTACCGCAAATCCAAAAAGTAAAAGCATCATTATAGGCATCATTATCGCTATAGCAAGGCTAGCCCTATCTCTTCTTATATGTATAAACTCTTTTCTAGTGATTGTGAGTAACCTTTTCCACTTCATCTTGTCACCCCTTTATTCTTTTGATAACTTTAGGTCATCAAAGGAAGATATAACTTCTCTATTGGATAATTCCTTAACATAATTTATAAATATTTCTTCTAGATTATTTGTCCTATGGTTTTTATATAGTGATTCAGGTGTATCAATAGTTATAAGTCTACTATTATATATAAACCCTATAATGTCACAAATAGACGCTTCATCCATATAGTGAGTAGTAACTAACACTGTTATTCCACCTCTGACTAATTCAGTAATAGCATGCCAAAACTCTCTTCTCGATACTGGATCTACCCCAGCTGTTGGTTCATCTAATATGAGCAGACTTGGGCTATGAATAAGAGAGCACCCTAATGCTAATCTCTGCTTCCATCCTCCTGATAGAGTTCCGGCTAAGCTTTTTTCTTTTCCCACTAAATTCGCCATTTTAATTAATTCTTTTTTTCTTTGTTCTAATTTATCTTTTGGAAGCATATATATACTTCCGTAAAAATCCAAATTTTCTTCTACAGTTAAATCTTCATATAAACTAAACTTTTGTGACATATATCCTATATTTTGTTTAATTTTTTCGGATTCCTTTACAAGGTCATACCCCAGTACTTCTCCAGACCCTGAAGTTGGTCTTAGAACTCCACAGATCATTCTTATTGTTGTAGATTTTCCAGAACCATTTGGCCCTAAAAAACCAAATATTTTTCCCTTAGGTATATCAAAAGATAAATTATTAACTGCAATAAAGTTACCAAATTGTTTTGTCAGATTTTTTATAGAAATGGCATATTCCATATTACACCTCCATTATTTTAAGTCTACATCCATAAGCATACCTGGTTTTATAGCATCCAAATTGTCTAGGATTTTTACTTTAACTCCATATACAAGCTTCATTCTATCTTTTTTGGTAACAATATTCATTGGAGTAAATTCTGCCTCTGGTGAAATATAGCTAATTTTACCTTTTATAACTTTGCCTTTTATAAAATCGCTTTTAAGCGTTACTTCTTTATTCAATTGAATAGAAGCCAGTATGCTTTCTGGTACATAAACTTTTACCCACATATTCTTGCTATCTAATAAAGTTGCTATCGCACTTCCTGGTGTAATATACTCACCTTGTTTAAAGTTAACTGTTTCTATAACTCCATCTTGAGCAGATATTATATTACTTTTATCTAATGCAACTTTAGATAACTCATAGCTTTTTTTTGCCTTATCTAAATTATACTCAGCATTATTTTTATCTCTTGCAGTTGCACCATTAACCAATAAATTTAACTTTTCACTAGAAGCATCTAGCTGTGCTTTATAACTATTTAATTGTGCTTGTGTGTTGTCCAAAGAGCTCCTTGCATTATCTAGAGAAGTTTCTGCATTATCTAACTCATTCTTTGCTGCATCCATCGTGTATTTTGATGCAGCGCCATTTTGATATAATGCCGCTGCATCATCATATCTCTTCTTTTTATAATCAAAGTTTGTTTGTGCAGAAGCAACATTATTTTCTGCTGATTTTACCGCAGCATCTCCTTGCTGAATCAAAGCTTGAGCTTGTCTTACTAATGCTTCCTGAGATTTTATTTCTTCTACTCTATTTCCATCCTCTATTTTTCCTAATTCATTTTCTGCATTTTTAATGGATATTTCTGCATCCTGTAACTTTAAAGAATTTTCATCTGACCCGATAGTTGCAATTAGCCCTCCACTCTTAACCTTATTTCCTTCTTGAACCTTTATCTCTCTGACTTTTCCCGCTAATTCAGAAGATATGTTTATTTTATCTGCTTCTACGTTCCCATAGTAAATGAATCCGCTGGCTTTATCATCATTTGCTGATTTAATTATAAAAAAAGCTGAAGTTATAAATCCAATTCCTAACAACACCGCCATAATTTTTTTGTTTTTCTTCAAATTCACCACTCCCCAAAATTTAATTTAACTATACTTAAGTAATTGCATAATTGTGTTTTACAGAAGTAAAACACATTACTAATAAAATATATTTAGTTAAAATTCTTGAATTTCACTATTCTTATTCTCAACCCCCCGTAAAAATATATCTATAATTTTTTTAATTTCTTCTTCATCATTCCCAACTTTAAAAAACTCTGGAAATATATTAGTAAGGACTAAGTATCCCATTAGTAAACTCATTAAAGTTCTCGTTATGATTATAGGTTCTATTTCTTTAAAGTTGCCACTTTTTACATTTGCTTCAATAAACTTATTTATAAAAGGTATAACATTAGGACCTATGTCATCCTGAAGTATACTTAAAAGTTCTGGATGATGTGAGGATTCTATAAATACTGTTTTTATTAACGGTAAATTATGTTTTACAAGTTCCAATCTATCTATTAATAAACTTTGTAATACCTTCTCTAATGGTTTATTATCCTCATTCGCCACAATTTCCTCGGCAGATTTTAAAATTAACGGTCTAAAAAACTTTACTATTAAAGGAATCACAAGCCCCATTAATATGTCTTTTTTTGTTTTATAGTATCTAAATATTGTTCCTTCAGCTACCTCAGCTTCCTTTGCAATCTCACTAGTTCTAGCACCATCAAATCCTTTTTCAGCAAAAATTTTTATTGCAGCATTTAATATTTGCCACTGTCTTTTTGTAATCTCTTCCTCTGAAAATTTTTCATCAAAGAATAGTCTTTCTAATGGTGTTTTGTCTTCATATGTTTTGTCTTCATATGTTTTATAATCCATGTTTACCTCCTAAATTATTGTCTATAATATTATATGAGTAATTACTTCACTAAAATGAGTAGTCACTCATTTTAAATTTATTATATTATTAGAATCTTGTCAATTATTATTTTAATTTCTTTTAGTTGCAATTCAGTTTATTTTATACAATTTCACCTGCTCGTTATCTAATATGTATTAGTGTAAACTTTAATAAATCTTCAGATTTTAAATTATTGTTAAATAAATTCAAATATATTGACATAAAAGCACTTCTCATGGTAAAATTTTGTTAGGTTTAAATTTATACCTAAATTAATAAAAGACGTTCGCACAAAAGCTTATTTTTATGTGTGTAATGAGAGCATATCAATCTAAGGGAAGTATTTACTTGGATTTATATGCTCTTTTTTAATGAATAAAATGAACCTTGGAACTCAGCATTATTAATTGAAAAGGAGGCATATTGCTATGAAGAAAAATTTAATGAGCTATTTCTTAATTTTACTAGGTGGATTATTGGTTGCAATGGGGACCTACTTCTTTCTTGCTCCAAACCATATAGCTGCTGGTGGAATAAGTGGAGCTGCTATAATCATAAATAGTATTTTCCCAAGTCTACCTATAGGGGGCTTAATGATGGTCATGGAAGTAATATTATTTACAATCGGAATTATAATAATTGGCCCTGTTTTTGGTGGAAGAACTATTTTGTGCAGTTTTTCAATTTCTGGTATGGTATTATTGCTAGAAAAACTATATCCTAACGTTAAACCTTTAGGCAACGATGTCCTAGTACAACTTATCTTTGGTATTTTAATCTGTGGGCTTGGAATGGGTATAGTATTTAATCAAAATGCTTCGACCGGTGGAACTGATATTATCGCAAAGATTATAAATAAATATTTTAGAATTAGTATAGGTAAATCTCTTCTCGCTGCAGATATTATCATTACTATGGCTGCTACACTAGTATTTGGAATTGATAAAGGATTATACGCAATACTTGGCGTTATAATAACATCAACTGTTATAGATAAAGTTATTGCTAGCCTTAATACCTATAAACAGGTTGCGATAATAAGCAGTGAAGGCGATGAAATAAAAAATTATATAATGGACGAACTTGAAAGAAGTGCAACTATATACTATGCTAAAGGTGCCTACAACAATAACGAGAGAGAAGTAATAACAACAGTTGTTGA
This sequence comes from Clostridium sp. CS1-1, assembly GCF_056135525.1. NCBI lineage: Bacteria > Bacillati > Bacillota > Clostridia > Eubacteriales > Clostridiaceae > Clostridium > Clostridium sp. CS1-1. Next base: position 4,459,984 of record NZ_CM148680.1, read on the forward strand.
CAGAAGACAGTTTTTAAGACTAAAGGACTATATAAAAAATATTGATAATAGAGCCTTTATCACTGTAAATGAAATAAATGAAGTACTAGGCGAAGGTTTTGCTGAATTAGTATAATTCCTCTCTTATCAAAGTTGAAGGTCTAGAGTTTGGACTGAAATATATAGATATAGAATAGTTTTGATTATAACTATTCTATATCTTTTTTAATTTTATAGCGCATAACTAGTTGCATAAATCAACAATTGAATTTAGAAAGACCCTGTTAGAAGATTGAAAACATTATTCATTCTCCTAGCAGGGCTTTTATCTAAGCTTTATTTTAATATTATCCTAATATAGCCTTTAAATCTTCTTCCGGGGTAGTTATTGGGGCAAGCCCAAAGTTTTCAACTAATACATTAACTACATTTGAAGATAAGAATGCTGGTAGTGATGGTCCTATTTTAATATTTTTAATTCCAAGTGATAGTAATATTAAAAGTATGCATACTGCCTTTTGCTCATACCGAAAGTATTAATGATAATGGCAAATCATTTCTTAACAGCTTCAATTATTTTTCCTGCGTTACTTATACTTTTTCGCCAATGATTTCTTTATTTAAGTCTGCTAACAAAGTATCTAAATTTATTCCGTGAATTGCCACAGCCTGCTCTATTGATTCTGCTTGTGAAGATGGGCATCCTACACAACCCATTCCATGATTCATTAATATTTGAGCAGCCTTATCGCTCATTCTTAAAACTTCGCCTATTAAAGTACTACCTGTTATTTTCATTAATAACCCTCCTTATATTTATACCTATTTTTATATCTAAATTAAATTTTTCTCAATTTTAACTTGCAAGCTCATTTTACCAAAGTTATCTATTACTCTCGGTAACTTATGTTACGAATATAAAATATTTTTTAATAACTTTATATACCAAAATAAACTTTACAAGATTTAGTTTGATAAAGTAATCTTAGTAAAAATAAATTCAATTATCGGTAACTTTTGTTACAGAAAAAATAAATGTTTAATAGTATAATAAAGTTCATAAAATATGAATTGAGTAATACTTATATTTAAGTATCAATATGAGAGGAGAATTTATTATGAGCAGATTTCTAGCACCAATTCACACGTGGTTATTTAACAAAATAAAATTATACGAGGGTTTAGAAGCTAATCTAGTGAAAGCTTATAAAGAAAAATATGGCGAGGAAGTAGAAAATATATATAATAAGATACAAGAAAATCATGGTCATCCTATAGAAGATAGACCTGTTGAAGATTTAATTGATGTTTCAAATATTCATGGATGGCTTCAAAATAAAATATCTATAGCTGAAACAAGACAGGCGGCATTACTTACTGAATTACTAGGCAAACATGGTGAGGAAGTAAAAACTCTAGCTGTTAATCTTTATTCTGAACAGGGCAGTGAATGTGGAAAAGATGCAAAAGAAAAATATGAAATTAATGGTGCTTCTGAAATATATCAAGCACTAAATAATTATATATTAGAAGGCATGCCATGTGACAGAGTAAATGTTATTACAGTAAATACTGAAGATAAATTAGAATGGCAAAACGAAATGTGTTTGCATAGAGGATATTGGGATGCAGCACGCGGAGACGTAAACTTTTTCTATGCGCTAAGAGATGCTTGGATAAAAGCTTTTGTTGAAAATATAAATGAAAACTTCGTTTATATTCCTAATCGTAGCTCATCTACTTTTGAGATTACAAGAAAATAAGTTTAAAAGCCGAAAGAAGTCTATCTTTCGGCTTTTAATTTCTAAAATATTAAGCTCTGTTTAACTCTAATATTTAATCAACTGATAATACTAGTTATTCCATTTATTCTCTAATTCTTTCAAAGTTCTTAGATAAGTTTCTTGAGTATTATGCTGCTCGCCTATTCGTTCTGCTTCATTAGCCCTTTCATTCACTTCTTCAAGCATTTCTGGACTTAATGCTCTTTTAGCAAAGGAATATATAGCCCTATCCTCTTTATCTATATGCCTATTGAGTAAATCTGCATAACCAATAGCATTTGCTATAACATCAACTCTTGAATCCTTATCTCCATCCTTAGTTCTCTGTAAAGCAGCTTCTAAGTTAGATGTAAACAGTCTTCCTAAATCGTGTTCTACAAGCATACCTGCAAGGGGTGCCTTGACCATTTCTCCTATAACTTCCTCCATTTTCTTAAAAAGAATAGCTTCTTCTTTATTATGATGGTGTTTATCCGCATAATTCCTTATAAAATCAATAATTTTATAAAAATTATCATAATCTACCTGACCATTTTCTAGAATAGATAAACACATTTTCCTAATAACACCTAATCCTCTTTTAATATATTGATGTTCTTCTTTCATTAAATCAATAGCATCCATCTTTTATCCCTCCTATAGTTAGTCTTACCTTAGTCTTTACTTATATTCTACAAAACTTGTTGATTAAATTCAACATTTCTTCCTCAAGTTAGCGCTCTAAAACATGGCAGATTAATTTATAGAACAATGAATAATTCTTCTCAGTTATGGGTGAACTAAGTTTACAGGTGGTGATGTATTTGATTAAATATAAAATATTAGTTTTTGTATTAACTATGATAGTAATTATATATACTTTTATTAATGCATGTATAAACAATTATTTCCTTAAAAAGACTAATAATCAGATTCAAGATATCAATTATATTTACATTAATGGCGTAAGAATAAATTATATAAAAAAAGGTACTGGTCCCACTTTGTTAATTGTACATGGATTTATTAGTTCAATTTTAATGTTTGATAAGTTAATCCTTACGTTGTCAAAGTATTATACAGTCTATGCCTTAGACTTAATTGGATTTGGATTTTCAGATAAACGCTCAAATTTAGTATATACACGAAAGAATATGGCAGATTTAGCTGTTAAATTCATGCTTTCGCAAGGCGTAGATAAATTTATTGTAATTGGCCACTCTATGGGTGGAGAAGTTGCATTAAATATGGCGTGCTATCATTCTAAAAGCATAAACAAACTAGTTTTGATAGATAGCACTGGTTATAAAAATATACTTAAGCTCCCAAACTTGATGAAAAAACTTATTCCGATATCAAGAATTATTATAAGACTTTCTTTTAGAAATTATTACTTTCAAAAGTTTTCTTTTAAACTTGGTTTTTATGACAAAATAAAGTTTGATGAGAGTTTATTTAATAGAACATATTCCATTATTGTTCGATTGCCAATAGATACACTTTATAAATTTGGTCTACAAGGTGATAACATACCAATAAAAAATAAACTTGACTCTATAACTGTAGAAACTCTTATTATTTGGGGACGAGATGATATAATAGTGCCGCTAAAGCATGGTGAAAAGTTAAATAAGTCCTTAAAAAATAGTAAACTAATAGTAATTGAAAATTGTGGTCATATACCTTTTGTTGAGCAATACGATTTGTTTATTGATATACTACTACGACATTTATACAATAGCTAACTATATATTAATGTTATTAAACTTGAAATAACATATATCTTTACTTATCTAAAATTTCAACTTCAACATAATTAATATAAATTTTGTACCATATTAAATTAACCTCCCTAAAATTTACATCTTAGGGAGGTTAGTTTAATTTCATATCTACTTCATTTTAAATAAGGCTTTTCGGCATATCGTATTTAATCAGTTTCTTCAAATTGGTCTTTTCCAACTCCACATAGAGGGCATACCCAATCATCTGGAACATCTGCAAAAGCTGTTCCTGGCTCTACTCCATTATCTGGGTCACCTAACTCTGGATCATAAATATAACCACATGCTAGACATAAATATTTTTGCATTATACTCTCTCCTTACATTCTTAAAATTTTTTCTATAAAACCTACTTTAATAATTTTACTTTAAATTTATGTAAACTGTATTACATAATAAGTATGTGTATTAATTATATATCTTATTCATTATATATTATTTTAACTTCTTCTTGTTTCTGCAAAACTAGGTGGTGTTGGATTAAGACTATCGAAGAATCTACCTGGAGTAGATAAAGCAAAGTATAATCTTGGTAAGCGCATTACCACCAGTCTTTTAATTTTTATATTACTAACTTAATCTATAACTTAAGTGTCTTTTTACAGTTTCCTCAAGTAATTACTCAATTGTAATGCTACTTGGTGTTGTAGTATCTGCTTTTGGAATAGCTTTAGTTATTGTAGTAAGAAGAGTTTCAGGAATAACTCCTATTCCACCTATAACTTGAACGTCAGTAGTTGGTTTAAGGTTTGCTTTTAAATAGTCAATAGCATCCTTTGTAGCTTTCTCGTTTTCTGTGCCAACTAATACCAATGGAGCTCCGTATTTACCAGCAAGTGCTGATGCAACTAAAGCGTCTGCAAATCCTTTTTCACCACTTGCATTTGCAATATATGCCTTGTTCCAATCAAGTTCCTTCTCAAATTGCTCTAGCACTTTTCTATTTGTTTCAAATCTGTCAGCTCCACCACCTACTCTTGTTGCTCCTGTTGGAAGAGATTCAAGAGTAGTTTTATCAATTACGGCTTCTGTCGCTACTACAGTTGCTTTCGATTTATTTAAATCAAGAAAATCTTTTACAGGCTTCATTATAGCTGGATCATTTGATCCTAGTAATAATATCTGTCCTTTTGCAGCTGCCACAGGCGCTACAGAAAGAGCATCAGCAAATCCGCCTCCGCCAACCATCATAACATCACTAGCTGAAACTCCAAGCTGACCTACTAATTCCTTAGCAACAGCTAGGTTAGTTTCATATCTATTAGTTCCACTTAGTTCTTTAAGGGTTATATTGCTGCTATTAGAAGCTGTAGTAATTGAACTGCTAGTAGTAGTCTCTGTATAAGTTATTGTTTTTAACTCATCTCTAATAGCTTTAGATACTGAGGCTTCTCCCCCAATAACATACACATTCTCTACTTTTAGGTCTTGAATAGCTGCTTTAGCATCTGGATCAAGTGTACCAGGTGTAGTTAAAAGTATCGGAACTCCTAATTTTTTAGCTAACGCTGACCCGCTTACTGCATCTGCATATCCCTCACCTGATACTAAAACTACATCCTTTGAGGTAGTCCAGTTTTTTGTAGCTAACTCCGCTGCTGTCTTATATCTGGTTGTTCCACTTGTTCTAGTAGCTGTGCCAGCTTGAGCTTTAACAGTTACTGGATTAAGTACTGTTGTTAAAACTAAGCTAAGAAGAGTAGCACTTACTAAGCCAACTTTACTTGTTCTTTTCATTATGAAATCCTCCTCATTTAGTTAAATTGTTATTTTTAAATGCACATAAACAGATTTCTTAGAATCAAGATGAATTCTTGTTATATTTGAAGCTTAGAAACTATTCTCTGAGGGTGTATCTCTCTTTTTCGATCATTCAATAATATAACAACATTATAGTTAATAAATTCTAAAATAGATTTGTGCATATAAATAAATCTTTATATGATTAATTTAACCAGTTACAGTATTATTATTTATAATATTGAAAAGTTTACTACATGATATATTTGGTAAACGTAGAATCATATTTTAAGATAAACATAAAGTATATATTATGAATTTATTGGGAATAATATTTCTAGCTAATGGTATTAATTACATTAGTATGTAGCACAGAGGAGGTAATTATATGAGAATTCCAACTCATATTGGAATTATACCTGATGGAAATAGAAGATGGGCTGTAAGAGAAGGTCTAAATAAAGAACAAGGTTATGGACCCGGATTAAGACCAGGCTTAGAACTGTTTAAAATTTGTAAAGAACTAGGTGTTAAAGAGTTAACCTATTATGGATTCACTACCGATAATACTAAGCGACCATCAGTACAAACTAGGGCCTTTACTATAGCGTGTATAGAAGCAGTCAAAATGCTTTCAAAAGAAGATTCCTCTCTTTTAGTAGTTGGAAATACTAAATCTCCTATGTTCCCCAAAGAATTATTACCTTTCACCGAAAGAAAAATCTTTGGCAGTGGTGATATGAAAGTTAATTTTTTAGTAAATTATGGCTGGGAATGGGATTTAAGTGATGTACTTAATATAGAGACTACTAATAGAAAGTATATCATGAGTAGTTTAAAATCATCAGATATAACTAGAGTAGACTTGATTATAAGATGGGGTGGCAGAAGAAGGCTTAGTGGATTCCTTCCAGTTCAATCTGTGTATTCCGATTTTTACATAATAGATGATTATTGGCCAGATTTTAAACCTTCACACATCCACGATGCACTTAAGTGGTATGAAGAGCAAGATATAACTTTAGGTGGCTAATCTAAAATTATACTTATTATCAAATCTAATTATAATTTTACCTAATATTAGTATTAGTAGCCTTATGTTATTCGATTGAGAAGAACATAAGGCTACAGTTCTCTTCATATAACTTAAGAATTACCAAACTCACTTGCGTAAGCTTTTGGTGATGGTCTTGGAGCTATAACTACAAAACAAGACATATTTTCACTACCATTATTTTTTATACTAAACAATTCTTCGCCAATGCAATGCACTACATCGCCTGTAGAAATATTACTTATTTTTCCATCTACAGTGAGCTCTCCTTTGCCTGCAATTACATAAAGTACTAAGTCACTATCTTCATGTTGGTGTGGAGGAAGTTCTTGACCAGTTTTAAGATTCAAAACGAATGTTAAAACCTTTTCCTCATTAAATAAAATTCTTTTTGTAAATGTACTATCTAAGTAAACCATTTTATCAGCTATTTTCTCAAGTTTCATAAATCTACCCTCCTATAAACTAATTATTTTTAGAATATCCATTTTTCCGTATTATATCCTTTACTTCTCTTACTATTTCTACAATACTATTGTAAGCCTTTAATGTTCCATAGGTCACAATAGGTCTTCCTATACTTACTACCCCTAGGCCTCTTGACGTAAATCCTCCAATTTTCATCCATATATTTACTGTCGGATGAGTATCAACTATACATAGCTCTTCTTCCGAGCCCGATATATTAAAAATATCTTTTATAGCTGATAACACTATATTAGGACTATACTTACGCCCAATAGTATATACCTTCGCTCCAAACTCATCTTCGCCAATATATAGGATATGCCCTAGTTGATTTTTATGTATTTTATCAAACGTTGGTAATGATAGTAATTCACTCTTATCGGGTACTCTATCCATAGGAAGGTTATTAATATGAATATTAGCCGCAGTTGCCGTAGAATGAGCTCCTCCGACATCATGGTAAATTATTATCAAAGAATCACCACCTCATAATAAAAATTAATTGTAAATGAATAACATTATAGCTAATTTAAATTTATGGTTTATACATATAACTATGCTAAAATCATCATTCAAATATAGTATTTAAACTTATTGTTCTACATAAGCATCTGATATATTCCTGTAACCTTTGCATGTAACTACTAAATTTTATTAATTATTCTACTTATAGCTTTTATAAACTTTGAAGATACTAATATATGAAGTGGTACTAAAATAATAATTTATTAAGGAGTGATATGAATGACAAAAGAAACAATTAAAAGCTGTTCTTTTGAGACACCTATTGAAAAACACGAAACTGCCTCTTGGGCAAATATTCAAGAAACAAAACCCGTTTCTAATGTTTCAATTCCTAGCGATGATGAAGTTAGAAACGCTAAAGATTACGTTGATAGTAATGAAAAATAAAAATCTTTTTTATTTATCCGACTAAGAATCAGATGGGGTTATCCCCTCACCTGATTCGAGTCTTAACTTCATCAGAAAAAGTCCCCTATTTACAGGGGACTTTTTTATTAATACTTCATATCTGCTAATCTTCTGTACATTTGATACTTATCTTTTGCATGTAGTTCTGCTGTTGCAAATAATTCTTCAGCGATATCTGGGAATGTGGTTGCTAATGAGCTATATCTTATTTCTCCATTAATAAATTCTCTAAAGGAAGCAGTTGGCTCCTTAGAATCAAGTACAAATGGATTTTTCCCTTCCTCTTTTAACAATGGGTTATATCTATATAAGTGCCAATATCCTGCCTCAACAGCTTTCTTTTGTTCCTTTTGACTAGTACCCATACCTGTTTTAATACCCTGGCTTATACATGGAGAGTATCCTATTATTAATGATGGTCCTTTATATTTTTCAGCCTCAACTATTGCTTTCATTGTATGGTTCATATTTGCTCCCATAGCAATTTGAGCAACATATACATAACCATAACTCATAGCCATTAATCCAAGATCTTTCTTTCTTACCTTTTTACCTGACGCTGCAAATTTTGCAACTGCAGCAGTTGGAGTTGCTTTAGAAGATTGACCACCAGTGTTTGAATATATTTCTGTATCCATTACAAATATATTTACATCTTCTCCAGATGCAAGAACGTGATCTAAACCACCATATCCAATATCATAAGCCCAACCGTCACCACCTATTAACCAGTGAGACTTCTTAATTAAGAAATATTTTTTCTCCATTATTTCCTGCAATATTGGATTAGCATTACAATCTTCAGTTTTTAAGGCTTCTAAAACTCTGGCAGATGCAGCCTTAGATGCTTCTCCATCCTCCTTGCACTTAAGCCATTCATCAAAAGCTTCCCTAATATTATCTTTTGCCTGACCATTCATGTACTGGTTCATTAAATCTGCTATTCTATTTCGCATTTGACCAACTGCTAAATGCATTCCATATCCGAACTCTGCATTATCTTCAAATAATGAGTTACCCCAAGATGGACCTTTTCCTTCAGCATTTACTGTGTATGCTATTGATGGTGAACTTGCACCCCAAATAGAAGAACAACCAGTAGCATTAGCTATCATCATTCTATCACCAAATAATTGAGTAAGAAGTCTTATATATGGAGTTTCTCCACATCCTGGACATGCTCCATTAAACTCTAATAAAGGTCTAGCAAATTGACTTCCTTTTAAAGTCTTCTTATCCATCAAGTGATCTTTATTTGTAACTTTGCTGATTACGTATTCCCAATTATCAGCTTGTGCTTCAATTTCTTGCTCAGCATTCTGCATAACAAGAGCTTTTCCTGGAGCAGGACATACATCCGCACAATTTCCGCACCCTGTACAATCTAATGGAGTTACTTGAATACGGAAGCCTAATCCTTCTAATCCTCTTCCTACAGCTTTCTTAGTTATAAATCCTTCTGGTGCATTTTTCATTTCTTCTTCATCTAATAAGAATGCTCTTATAGTAGCATGAGGACACACATAAGCACATTGATTACATTGTATACACTTTTCAGGTTGCCACTGAGGTACCATTACTGCAATACCTCTCTTTTCATAGGCAGTAGTTCCCATTGGATGTCTTCCATCTTCCCTTCCTTTGAAGGCACTTACTGGAAGTTCATCTCCTTCAGCTCTAGCCATAGGTCTTTGTATACTTTGAACGAAGTCATCATTGCATCCACAATCAGTATTCGATTCTTCAACTTTCATATCCTTCCAAGTATCTGGAACTTTTACTTTTACAAGGGCATCTATTGCTCTATCTACTGCAGCTTTATTCATATCTACTATTTTTTGACCTTTTTTACCGTAGGTCTTTTCAATAGATTCCTTCAAATATCTAATAGCATCCTCAATAGGAATTACCTTAGCTAGCTTGAAGAAGGCAGTTTGCATAATCATATTTATTCTTCCGCCTAATCCTATTTCACTGGCAATTTTTACAGCATCTACAGTGTAGAAGTCAATATTATTCTCAGCAATATACTTCTTAAAAACTCCTGGAAGCTTTTCTTCTAGCTCTTTTTCGTCCCATGGACAGTTCAATACAAATGTACCACCCTTTTTAAGTCCTTTTACAAGGTCGAACTGAAATACAAATGATCTATTATGACATGCAACATAATCTGCATCATAAACTAAATAAGGTGATTTTATTGCTTGCTTTCCAAATCTTAAGTGCGAAACAGTACTTCCTCCTGATTTTTTACTATCATAAGAAAAATATGCCTGAGCATAAAGATCTGTATTATCCCCAATTATCTTAATAGCGGATTTATTAGCTCCTACTGTTCCGTCGGAACCTAGGCCCCAGAATCTACAGCTTATTGTTCCTTCTGGTGTAGTATCTATAATTTCTTCTTCTGGTAGTGAAGTGTTAGTAACATCATCTACTATTCCAATTGTAAATCCATTCTTAGGACTATCTTTCTTTAAATTATTATATACTGAAAGTATTTGTGATGGTCTTGTATCTTTAGAACCTAAACCATATCTTCCACCTACAATTACAGGCTTATCTTCCTTTGTATAGAATAGGCTAGTAACATCAAGGTATAGCGGCTCGCCTAATGAGCCAGGTTCCTTTGTTCTATCTAAAACTGCTATTTTCTTTACACTCTTAGGTAAAACGTCAAAGAAGTATTTTGATGAGAAAGGTCTATATAAGTGTACTTTTATACGTCCTACCTTTTCTCCTTTACTCATAAGATAATCAATTGTTTCATCTATAGTATCACAGACAGACCCCATAGCAACAATTATGTATTCTGCATCACCTGCTCCATAATAGTCAAATGGATGATATACTCTTCCTGTAACTTTTTCTATTTCTCTCATGTAGTTTTCCACTACATCTGGAACAGCTTCAAAAAATCTATTTGAAGCTTCTCTTTGTTGGAAGTATATATCTGGATTTTGCGCAGTTCCTGCTACTGAAGGATGTTCTGGATTTAGTGCTCTATCCCTAAACTCCTTTATAGCTTGGTGATCTACTAGCTTTGCCAAATCTTCATATTCTATAACCTCTATTTTTTGATATTCATGTGAGGTTCTAAATCCATCAAAAAAATGTAAAAATGGCACTCTTGATTTGATAGCAGCAAGATGCGCTACAGGGGCGATATCCATAACTTCTTGCACACTTGAAGAAGCTAAAAGTGCAAATCCAGTTTGTCTAGTAGCCATTACATCTTGGTGATCTCCAAATATAGATAGTGCATGGGTAGCAATCGCACGGGCAGTTACATGGAAAACTGCTGGAAGAAGTTCCCCTGCCATCTTATACATATTAGGTATCATTAGTAACAAACCTTGAGATGCAGTGTAAGTAGTAGTTAAAGCTCCTGCTATAATAGAACCGTGAACTGCTCCAGCAGCTCCTGCTTCTGATTGTAATTCTGAAACTCTAACAGTCTGACCAAATAAATTCTTTTTGCCATGGGCAGCCCAATCATCAGCTATTTCTCCCATTGGTGTTGATGGCGTAATTGGGAATATAGCTGCAACATCTGTAAATGCATATGATGCATGTGTTGCAGCCTGATTCCCATCCATAGTTTTCATAATTTTAGCCATAAGACTAATCCTCCTAACGCTTAGTAAATTTCAGATAATAATTTTTCTCTAACTTATTATTTGAAATAGAAAAATTATCATACATACAAATTAAAAATTTTACTATTTTTATTCGCCAAATTTCTTATACCATTTTAGAACAAATATAATTAAGATTTAAGTACATACTAGTGCTGATCTATTTATTAATAAAATTCTTTATCAATTGATAATCCATATCAAGTTATGACTATTGACTTCATAAGGCTTTTGAGTTATTATATGTTTTGTAATTAATTATCAAATGATAATGTGACAATTCTTTAGGAGGAAATAATAAGTATGGGTGTGAAAACAAAAGCAGCAAGACTTTCAATCTTTTCAAATATAGCTCTTATTATTATGAAGTTATTTGTAGGTATTTTTACTGGTTCCGTAAGCATAATATCTGAAGCGATTCATTCAGCCATGGATTTAGCAGCTGCAATCGTAGCCTTCTTTTCAGTAAGAATATCTGATAAACCTGCTGATGAGAATCATCCTTATGGACATGGTAAGGTTGAAAATATATCTGGCGTTATTGAGGCATTACTTATTTTTGCAGCATCTATATGGATAATAGTAGAAGCAGTTAAAAAGATTATTCATCCCGAAGCTGTGGGTTCTGTAGGACTCGGCTTTATTGTTATGTTTATTTCTGCTGGTGTAAACACTATTGTTTCTAAAAAGTTATATAAAATTGCTAAACAAGAGGATTCAATAGCTTTGGAAGCCGATGCCCTCCATTTAAAAGCTGATGTATATACATCCCTTGGTGTTGGGACCGGTTTATTGCTAATTTGGCTTACAAAATTAAGCTTTTTAGATCCCGTAGTTGCCATATTAGTTGCCATATTTATTCTAAGGGAAGCTTTTCATCTTTTAAAAACAGCTTTTGAACCCCTAATGGATGTAAAGTTGTCTGACAATGAGATAAATATAATAACTAATACTATTTCTAAATATAAATCTCTTTACTGTGACTTTCATGATTTAAGAACAAGGAAAGCCGGGTCTTACAAATATATTGATTTACATATAGTGTTTCCGGAAAATATGACTATAAAGGCTGCTCACGATATATGTGATGAAATAGAACTTGAGCTTGAACAGTCTTTAAAAAACACTAACATTATGATACACATAGAATCCTGTACTCATCGTTGTACATGTTGTAAAGAGGGTTTAATAATACAACCAAAAAAAAGTTAAAAAAGGCTTTTGCAGAGAATCTGCAAAAGCCTTTTAAAATTCACAAATTATTATACTGAATTTAATGCTTTTAATAAGTCATCGAGTTCTAACCCATGGACCTGAGCAGCCTGCTCAAGGGTTTCCGCTTGTGAAGCTGGTCATCCAACGCATCCCATACCAAATGTCATTAAAACTTCAGCATATTTAGGATTTAATCTAACTACTTCTCCAATAGACATATCCTTATTTAGTTTCTCCATATCATGTACCTCTCTTTATTTTTTATATGATGATTATATTAATATTAGTTTCAAAATTATCTTGCCCTAAAGATAAATTATAATACTTTAAACAGGCTTATTTAAAATTACTCAAACTCCTATAAATAAAAACTCCACCTTACTAAAAGGTGGAGTTTAAACTTAATTATACTTTTATTTAGATTATATTATAGTGTATTTAAAGCTCTTAGTAAATTGTCAAGTTCCAATCCGTGAACTTGAGCTGCCTGCTCAAGTGTCTCTGCTTGAGAAGCTGGGCATCCAATACATCCCATACCAAAAGTCATTAATATTTCACCTGCTCTAGGATGTAGTCTAACTATTTCCCCAATTGTCATGTCTTTAGTTACTTTTTCCATATCATTTACCTCTCTTCATTTTATTTGTTATACTAACTTAACATATATTTTCTATTATACATTTATTATATTCTCATTTCATAATAAATTCAATATAGCACTTTAGAGTTCATTAGTTACATTATAGTTACTATGCTCTATTGCCAAGTTTAATATTACTCTCCATATATACCAAGTTTGACAAATGCTAAAAATCCACTTATAGCTTCTACTTATATACTGTATGAAATTAAACGCAAACTTATATTATTATAAATTGATGAGTATAATAAATGTAATGCTATTACACTATTATATTTACATGCTTATACATAAACCTATGGTTAAGTTAACGAATTATTGATAACTTTTTTAGTAAATGCTATAATTAATTAAAATTAAATTATTTAAGTTTAGGTACTCATAAAATATGAGTTGAAAAGGGAAACGAGTTAGAGTCTCGTGCGGTCCCGCCACTGTAATGATGAGTATATTGATATATCATGTCACTTGATATCAGGGAAGACGTCAATATGCAATGAATCAGAGCCAGGAGACCTGCCTAAGCTTTACACTTTTAAAGCTTACGTGGATAAGCTGGTGAACAAATAATATGTTTGTAAACCGTTATCTATTAGATAACGGTTTAATTTATATTTGATTTAAGACTAAAAAACTAAGGAGGAAACTAAATGCCCAAACTAAAAAAATTACTTGCACTATTATTATTCTCTATTTTTATATTGTCTTTATCTGCATGTTCTAATAATAATTCTATAGATAAAAATAATACAAATGAAACTTCACAAGGTACTTCATATCCTTTAAATTTTAAGGATTCCTATAGTAGAGATATTATAATCGATAAAGAACCTCAAAGAATAATATCCGCTGCTCCTAATATAACTGAAATAGTATATGCGCTGGGAAAAGGAGACAAATTAATTGGTAGAACTGATTTCTGTAACTTTCCAGAGGAAGCTAAAAAGGTTCAGTCTATAGGCGGAATTCAAGATGCAAGCATTGAGAAAATAGTTGAATTAAAGCCAGATATAGTTATCGCTTCGTCAATTATTACAAAAGATATTGTTCAAAAACTAGAATCATTAAATATAAAAGTTGTGGTTATAAGTAAAGATGACAGCCTTGAAGGTACTTATGATGTTATAAATCAGGTGGGAGTGGTTTTAAATGCAAATACTAAGTCAATTGAAGTAGTATCTAACATGAAAAAAAGGATTGACACAATTACTCAAAAGGTTAAAGGTGAGGACACTCCGAGTGTGTACTATGCCTTATCCTATGGCAAAGAGGGAGATTTTACTGCTGGTAGAAACACTTTTATTGGTAAGCTTATTGTTATGGCTGGTGGTAGAAATGCTGCAGATGATGCTGATGGTTGGGCTTACAGCCTTGAAAGGCTTATTGAAAAGAATCCTGATATTTTAATATGCTCAAATACAAATAATACTAAATCTGGCATAAAAAACACCAATGGTTACAAGGACTTGACTGCAGTAAAAAATGATAAAATATATGAAATTAATATGGATATCTTAAATAGACAGGGACCTAGACTTGCGGATGGTTTAGAGTCATTAGCTAAAATAATACATCCTGAGGTATTTAAGTAGTTAACCGAAAAGAGGTTTAATTATGTTTTCAATAAGTAAAAAGCATTATAAATTTAAATTTATTACTATATTTATTATACTAATTTCTTTAGTAGTTCTTTGCAGCACCTTAGGTACTGCAAATATATCGTTTTTAGAGTCCTTAAAAATTATATTAAGTCAGCTTCCACTTATAGGACATTTATTTCATATAGAAGCTTATCCATCTACTCATAACTTAATAATACTTAATATAAGATTACCTCGTATTATTCTTTCTGCTATAGTGGGAATGGGCCTATCTATAGTAGGGGCATCTTTTCAAGCAATGTTTAAGAATCCAATGGCAGACCCCTACGTTCTCGGCGTATCTTCTGGTGCAGCACTTGGTGCCGCGATAGCAATTTCGATAGGATTAGAAAACTTCTTTGGCGGGTTAGGATTAGTTACTCTTTCAGCCTTCATTGGAGCTATTCTTACAACTATTATAGTGTATAGTACTGCAAGAGTGGGAAGTAAGGTTCCAACAAATACTCTTCTTCTTGCTGGTATATCCATAAGCTTTCTTTTATCCTCAATGATATCTCTATTGATGGCATTTAATAGACAAAATGTTGAAAAGATAGTATTTTGGATTATGGGAAGTATAACTACTGCTAATTGGGAACAGGTTATTATACTGTTTCCCATTGTATTTATAGGATTTATAGTTCTATTGGCTTTTTCTAGAGATTTAAATATAATGCTTACAGGAGATGACAGCGCAAAAAGTTTAGGTATTGAAGTTGAAACCTTAAAGAGAATAATTTTAATTGTTTCTTCTGTAGTGGTAGCTGCTTGTGTTTCCGTTAGTGGTGTTATTGGCTTCGTAGGGTTAATAATTCCTCACATCATTAGAATGATGATTAGCCCTGACCATAGAATATTAATTCCGTTCTCTGCCATAGGCGGCTCCATTTTTATGATTCTTTCAGACACCCTAGCGAGAACCCTAGTATCTCCTGCTGAAATCCCTGTTGGAGCAATTACTTCATTAATTGGCGCTCCTTACTTTATGTACCTTTTAATAAAAAATAAAAAGAAGGTGTAATAGTTGAAAAGGTCTGAAGTTTACTCAATAGAAGTAAAGAACTTTCATTATAAATATGAAGACAAAACTATTCTTCAGAACATAAGCATTAACTTTGAAAAGAATAAGTTCTATAGTATAATTGGTCCAAATGGCTCAGGTAAAACAACTTTTTTAAAAAATTTATCTAAAGTTCTTGAACCTGAAAAAAATTGTATATTGATAGAAGGTATAGATATTTTAGACTTCAAAAATAAAGATTTAGCTAGAAAAATTTCTACCGTTCCTCAAAATACTATTTTAGACTTTGAATTTTCTGTTTTAGATATAGTCTTAATGGGACGTTCACCATATCTGTCTAGGTTTCAATCTGAAGGAAGTAAAGATTTAGAAATAGCTAAAAATGCTATGGAGATGACAAATACATGGCATCTAAGGGGGAAAAATATATCTTCATTAAGTGGTGGAGAACAGCAACGAGTTCTAATAGCAAGAGCTATTGCACAAGATACTAACATTTTGCTATTAGATGAACCAATCTCCCACTTAGACCTATACCACCAAGTAGAATTACTTGACACAATCAAATTATTGAATAAAAATATTACGGTTGTAGCTGTGCTTCATGATTTAAACTTAGCCGCTCAATATAGTGACCATGTAATATTGCTAAGCCAAGGCGAAATTATAGCAAATGGAACTCCCGAAGAAGTTATAAATAAAAAGAATATCAAAGATATTTATAATATGGATGTATACTTATTAAAACATCCTGAAAATAGTAGACCCCATATTATTCCTGTGAGCAAGTATTCAAAGTTGTCTCAAAATAAAAACGAGTTATACTCAACTTAATGTATAACTCGTTTCTACTATTTTAGTTTTAAAGGAAATCCACAAGCCACTAAATATGCTTCATCACTAAAGCTTCCTATATATTGATTTAAATGTCCTAAAATATCACTAAATATTCTTCCCATTCTATATTCAGGAACTAAACTCCACCCTACTTCATTTGTAACAATAATTATCTTCTTATTATTCTCCTTTGCTGCAATAAGCAGTTTTTCTACTTCTATCTTTATTTTTTTACTTAGTTTCGATATCTCTTCTTGTGATATAGTATCAAAATCATACTCTTCATCAAACATAAAATTGGTAATCATTGTACCTATACACTCTAACATTATATATTCATGATTATCTTCTTTAATTACTTTGTCCAATTCCTTAAATCCCTCATAAGTTCCCCAGTTTGAATTCCTACGCTTCCTGTGATTTTCAATTCTCTTTTCCATTTCTATATCTGTTACTACTGCTGTGGCAATATAAAGTACATCTTCTTTATCCTCTAATAACTTTTCTGCAAAAGTACTTTTACCACTTCTACTTCCTCCAGTAACTAATATTATCTTACCCATATAATCCTCTCCTTAACTATTCACTACTTGAAGCTTAAAAATATAAATATAAATATAACTTAATTAAACTATATATGTATAATATTTAATTTAGTTTCTTATATCTTGTTTCATACTATCTTAAAATTACTGCAATAATAATTAAAGTTAATATTTCTACTAATTCATTATTTGCACCGAGCCCATCTCCACTAATTCCTCCTATTTTACTCTTACAGAAGCTATAGAATACAAAAGTTAATGCTATCGCAAAAACTAATAGAATAATTACATACTTTGGGTTCATAATTAAGGATAAAACTCCAACTGTTATTAATAAACTAATGAATAATTGCAATTTTCCTATATTCCCCACAAATAAGTTTCCCGTTCCATTACTCTTTGCATTTTTACCTATAAGAAATAAAAATACCATAGAAAACCTAGATAAAATCGGCGCAGCCATTATTGCTACTGAAAACCTAGGAACTACAGATGTTAACAATGTATACTTGAATAAAAAATCAAATATAATAGCTATACAAGCATAAGTCCCTATTCTGCTATCCTTCATTATTTCAATTATTTTATCATTACCCTTGAAAGCAAAGAAACCGTCGCAGGTATCGCCTAATCCATCTATATGAAGTGCTCCTGTTATTATTATTCCAACTAGCAATACTACAACAATAGTTGTATTTAGAGGCATGATACTTATGAGAAGTTTATAAGTGCCCCATTGTATTGAGCCTACTATTAGCCCCACAATTGGTAAAAATACAGCCCCTCTTCTAAAGTTCTCTTTTTCACAAGGCAAGTTCATATTAATGGGAATCCTTGTTAAGAATTGAATCATAAGCAATAAGTTTAATATTACATTCTTCACCACAATTTCCTCCTTAATTTCTTTTAATTATGCAGTTAAAATTTAGAGTTGCTTTATACATGAGATATACTGTCTATGTATAAATTTCCGTATTCATATTTTATAATAGTTACATCTCCATTTTTTGAACCAAAGTTCCAAAAAAAATCTAGGTTTCCACCTAGTACATAACAGTACATTGACCTGATAACTCCACTATGAGTTACTATAAGAATATCCTCTTCTTCGCTCTTAAGAATATCATCCATAAAGCCTTTAACTCTACTATAAAATTGTACGTAGCTTTCTCCCTCTGGCGGACAAAAATTCTTCCAATCATCACACCACGCTTTCCATTCTATTGGATAGGTTTCTTTTATTTGCTCATAACCTTTTCCTTCAAACTTTCCAAAGCTTGTCTCATTGATTCTTTTATCTTCGATAATTTCATACTCTTTATTCTCTAACAAAATGGTAACTGTTTGCCTTGCTCTCTTAGCTTCACTTACATAAACTTTCCTAAAGCTGATATCCCTTAACAATTGTCCTACTCCTTCAGCTTGAGACTTTCCTTTACTTGTAAGTTCTACATCTAAACTCCCATAATAAAATTTATTCTTATTATGCTCAGTCTCTCCATGTCTTACAAAATATAAATTCACCAAACTCCCCCCAATCAACTGAGTATTAAATCCTACAATTTTGCCATTTCCTCCTTTTACATTATAATACAATCACCAAAACTTTTCACTTAATAAATAGCTTTAAAAAACATAGACTATACTTGCTTTAATCTATAATCTTCACTCATTACTTTTATATTTTAAATTCATTTAAACAAAAAATACTATAGATAAATTAGATTATACTAAACTTACCTACAGTATTTTTCCTTTTAACTCAAACTCGGTAAAGTTGATCCGCCAAAAGGCATAAGTATTACTTTTGAATCATTTCCAAGTTCCTTGAAAGCAGATTCCACAGCACTCTGCAAATCTCTAAACGGCTCCATAAATATCCTCTTTACAAACTCTGGCTGAAGTTCTGAAACTAAGTAAATCTTAGCTTTTTGTAATATCATTGCAATTGCCGCAGCTTTATGTCCACCTAATTGAAAATTCTTTTTTATTTCTTCAATCATATCTTCAGACTTTTCTGCACTCAACATCCAATTTTCAAAAATTTTTTCCCCTAATCCTTCCTTACAAGAAGCAACTAGTATAATTATTCCCCCTTCTTTTACTGCATGTTTGGAGTTATCTAATGCCTTTTGTGCTTGGTATAAATTTATATCCTTTGGATACCCACCAGGAGTTGTGATAACAATGTCAGCTTTTTCTTTTATTTGTATCCTATAAAAACTATCTAAAAACTCACAACCTGCTCTATGTGCTTTTATATAGTGACCTGCTACAGCTTTAATTATTTGTTTACTACTATCTAATACTACGTTTAATATAAAATCTATAGGTACAAATTTTTCAACTGCATCTATATCTAGTCTCACAGGATTTGTTTTTAGGTTTCCTGTCCTTGCTTCTTCCTCTACCATTTTGCTATGATTTGCTTGAATAGCAGCCCTCGTTGAAACTCCAGGCATTATTGCTTTTGCGCCACCACTATATCCTGCAAAATAATGATATTCAATATTACCTAAGCAGATTCTTCTATCAGCCTCTGCAACTACTTTATTTATGTCTACAGGAGTTCCATTTGCAGTTACCCCAAGATGTACAAATTCTGTTGAATTGCTATCTATACAACTTATTTTGCCATAAACTTCTTCTCCAACAAGGTATTTCTTTTCATCTTCTGTATGTGCTCTATGGCTTCCAAGCGCAAATACTATTGTAATGTCTTCATCTTTAATTCCAGCCTCATTTAATTCTTCTATAACTGTTGGTAGAACTACTTTACTTGGCATAGGTCTTGTTATATCACTAGTAACTATTACTATTTTCTCCCCACTCTTAACTATACCTCTTAATCTTTCTGAAGCAATAGGATTTTCCATAGCCCTCCTTACTTCTTCTACACCTGTCAATTCTAGTTCAACCTCATTAGGTTTCAAAACCTCTAGCAAATTGCCATCACTTATATTAAAATTCATTTTTCCTTTTGCAAAGCCAAGACTATACTCCATTATTATTCTCTCCCCTATATTTATTTAAAAATAAACAGTAGAGTCAGACTTAAATTTTGTCTAATTCTACTGTTTTAATTTAGTTTTTAGATTCTCCTACTCAACTATCTTTATTGGTTTGCCTTCTTCATAAGACTTTTTAGCAGCCATAGCAATTATTACTGGTTTTAGACCATCTATTCCTTCGATAGGAGTTGGAGTATCATTTTTTACTGCATTAAAGAACTGTCTTAATTCTTCTACAAATGAGTCCTTGTATCTTTCTAAGAAGAAATACTTAGGTTTATCGGAAAATACCCCTTCTGCAGTGCTAAGTACTGCTGAGGATGGAGTATCATTACTTACAGTTACTCCTCCCTTTGATCCAAATACTTCAACTCTTTGATCATATCCATAAACTGCTTTTCTGCTGTTATCTATAACTCCTATAGCACCATTTGCAAATTTTAAGTTTATTAGAGCCGTATCCACATCTCCTGCTTCTCCAATGGCCGGATCAACAAGTACTGCTGCATTTGTGTAAACTTCAACTACCTCACTTCCAGCTAGATATCTTACCATGTCAAAATCATGAATAGTCATATCAAGGAACATTCCACCTGAAGTCTTAACATACTCTGCTGATGGTGGTTCAGGATCTCTTGATGTAACTTTGATAATTTGAGGTTCCCCAATCTTTCCCTCATTAATTAATTCACGTACTTTTAAGAAATTATGGTCAAATCTTCTATTAAATCCTACCTGGAACTTAACTCCTGCCTTTTTCACAGCCTCTAAGGTAGAACCTATTCTCTCTAAATCATAATCAACAGGTTTTTCACAGAAAATATTCTTTCCAGCGTTAGCTGCTTCTATTGAGATAATGGAATGTGTATTAGTAGATGAACATACAAGAACTGCATTTATTTCATCATCCTTTAATATATCGTGATAATCTGTATATACATTTTCAATTCCTAAGTTATTAGCCCATTCTTTAATATTATCTACATATACGTCTGCAATTGATTTTACCTTTACATCCACAAAATTATTAACTACATTTTCTGCATGTAACTTTCCTATTCTTCCAGCACCTATAATTCCTAAAACAATTTTATTTGACATAATTAATCTCCCCTATCTTCACTTTAAATTAGTTCATTTTTCTATAAATCTGTCTTTTCTCTTATGAATCTTCTTGCTTTAATTGCGTACTCTAATGGATTTGCTTTGGCAGGGTCTTGCTCTGCTTCAACTACAAACCAACCTTCATATTTGTTATCATCTAAAATCTTAAATAATGAATCATAATTTATCATTCCATCACCTGGAACAGTAAACACTCCCGATTTAACTGCATTTAAGAAACTCAGTTCTTCAATTTTTACTCTATCTAAAATATCTTTTCTTATATCTTTTAAATGTACATGCTTTATTCTATTTATATATTTTCTCAATACTACTTCTGGATCTACTTCTGAGAAAGTAAGATGTCCTGTATCGAAAAGAAGATATACTAAACTGTCATCTGTCATCTCCATTAATCTATCTATTTCTTCTAAGGTTTGTACCCCTGTTCCCATATGATGATGATAAACTATCTTCATATTCTTTTCCGCTGCAAGTCTTCCAAGCTCCTCCAATCCTCTTGCAAGCTTACTCCATTCTTCATCAGTAAAGTATGGTTTCTTACTTAAAACAGGGGTATCCATCAAACCTTGTACACTATGTCCTTGTTCTGCTACAACTATTACCTCTGCTCCCATCGCATGTAGAAAATCTCTATGTTCTATAAAAGCTTTTGCAGTTTCTTCAAAAGGCTTAGTAGTTAAAAATGAACTAAACCAAGCACTTGCAATTCTTATTCCTCTTAGTTCTAAAGCTCTTTTTAGAACTTCAATAGTTCTAGGATATTTATTCCCTACTTCACTTCCTGTAAAGCCAGCAAGAGCCATTTCACTTACACATTGTTCAAAAGTATTTTCACCTCCAAGCTCCGGCATATCATCATTAGTCCAAGCTATTGGAGCTATTCCAAGTTTCACTTTATTTTTATCTAACATAATTATTCCTCCATAATGATCTATTAATGTTTAACCCTATTAATCCATCAAATTTATTATTAAAGAAGCTAATTCCTCATGCATAATCTATTAAAATTTAATACTGTCTAGCCTTTTTTATATTCTCTTCTAATTCCTTACGAGCTTCTTTTATACTTTCTTTATTTGATACTTCTGCAACACCTGCTCGCCACCAAGAATCATAATCATGTGTCATGGTCTTTGGTAGAACCTTAATGTCAATTAAAGTAGAAACTGTTTGTTTCTTAGAATCTTCTATAGCCGCTCTTAGTTCCTCCACTGTTTTAACAGTATATGTCTTGCACCCATATGCAGCAGCACTCATGGCAAAGTCTATTGGAACTAAGCCTCCATCTAGCTTACCTGTTTCCTCATTTCTAAATCTGAACTCAGTACCAAAGCTTCCCATGCCCTTACCCATCTGCAAATTATTTATGCACCCGAAAGCCATATTATCAAATACTATAACATTTATTTTCTTTCTTTCTTGTATAGATGTTGGTATCTCTGAATGAAGCATCATATAAGAACCGTCACCTAGTAACGTATATACTTCTCTATGTGGAGCTGCAAATTTAGCCCCTAGTGATGCATTTACTTCATACCCCATGCAAGAATATCCGTATTCCATATGATATGTGTTTGGTTCTTTTGCTCTCCAAACCCTTTGTAAATCTCCTGGTAAACTTCCTGACGATCCAACAACTATTGCATTATCATCTAACATTTCATCAAGAACTCCTAATACTCTTGTTTGAGTTAAGCATGCTCCTGTTTGCTTTGTAAATTCATCTAATACATGATCTAGATGTCCAGCTACCTCTGGTTTAAATCCTTCTCCTGCATATTCTAAATTAAATAACCTATCTAGTTCTTTTTCCCATTTATCTTTAGCATTCCTTATTTCTTCTTTATATGACGACTTATACTCTACTTTTTTTAACTCCTCGGCTACAGCTTCTAAAGCAACTTTAGCATCTGCTGTAACATTAACCGCATCTAACTTATAAGAATCAAATTCAGCTACATTTATGTTTAGAAATTGTACTTCTGGATTTTGGAATAGCCATTTAGATGATGTTGTAAAGTCTGTATATCTAGTTCCTACTCCAATTACAAGATCTGCATCTTTAGCGATAGTATTTGCTGCTAAGTTTCCTGTTGCTCCTATTCCACCTAAATTTAATTGATGATTCCAAACTATTGCACTTTTACCCGCTTGCGTTTCTCCAAATGGAATATTGAATCTTTCAGCAAAATTTCTAAGTGCTTCCGCTGCTTCAGAGTATCTAACCCCTCCTCCGCATATCAGTATAGGCTTTTTCTTCTTAGAAATTAAATCTACTGCCTCTCTAATCATTTCTCTAGTCGCAGGTCTTCTTTCTATTCTGTGAATCCTCTTTTTAAAAAAATATTCTGGATAATCATAAGCTTCCCCCTGAACATCTTGAGGTAATGCTAATGTAACAGCCCCTGTATCCGCAGGATCGGTTAATACTCTCATAGCATTTATAGCTGCTGCCATTAATTGCTCTGGTCTACTTATTCTATCCCAATACTTGCTTACAGCTTTAAAAGCATCATTTGTGCTTATAGTTAAATCATGAAAATGTTCTACTTGCTGAAGCACTGGATCTGGTTGCCTCGTTGCATATACATCTCCTGGGAGGAATAATACGGGAATTCTATTTGCTGTTGCAGTAGCTGCTGCTGTTACCATATTTGCGGCTCCTGGTCCTACAGAAGATGTGCAAGCATATATTTGTTTTCTATGCATTTGTTTAGCAAACCCCATGGCTACATGTCCTATCCCTTGCTCATTTCTTCCTTGATGAACTACTAATTCTCCAGAATCTTGCTCTAGTGCCTGACCTAACCCAAGCACATTTCCATGTCCAAAGATTGTAAGTACCCCTTTAACAAACTTATTTACGCTGCCATCAAACTCTATATATTGGTTATCCAAAAACTTAATGAGAGCTTGAGCCATTGTAAGTCTTATGGTTTTCATGCTTTCACCCCTATCCGAATTTATATTTTTTATCTGTCCGGCCAAATCTTGGCGTCTTTTTCTGTAACCCATAAGTGTTCTGGAACAAAAGTTGGTGTTATATATGGATCTCCATCTATATGCCTTATAACCCAGATGTAATACATTGCATATCCTGGTGCTGTTGTTTGAGGATGTGTTGCATTATTTAATATTTTTACTGTATCATTATTTCTTAGTTTAACAACATCTTCTCCTAGTTCACAAAATCCGTATCCCTGTTCAGGATTGAATTTATAAAAATATATTTCTGGCTGTGGGTGATAATGTGGTGGATAGCTTGACCATTTACCTGGATAATCTATAACTTCACCTATAACTAAATTTGAATATTTAGCATTTGAGTAATCAAATACAGTTCTTACAATTCTTGTAGAAGCCTCTTTCATGGTTCCAGCTCCACGGTTCTCACTTGCACACTCCTTATTTGTATATAGTTTTGACTCAAATACAGTGTTATTTGTTGTCTTTGTAACGCTGATTTCTGTATCTACAGAAATCCCAGTAATTTTTACTTCTACATCCTTTGGTACATGTAGTACCCATGGCTCTTCATCAAAACATGAATTTCTTAAAGCGGTTTCCTTTTTACCTTCATATTCAAAAACTACTTCACCCTTTATTAAAAGAAATGCTCTTTCCTTGCTGTCTTTATCTATTCCAACCTGACCTTCAGCAAGTCTTAATATGCCAAAGTCCATCATGGTATTATCTTCTACTTCATTCATTGTTGTTATAGCATTGTAGCCATATTTAAAAGACTCATCTTGTCTTATTCTTAACATTTTTAGTCACCTCTCCATAACCATTTAAATTTATTTATAGATATACAACCTCAAAATACTAATTCTTCCTACAAGCAAAAACTTGTTTGTTTTAACCTACGCTAAAATCTATTAAATTTAGCTATAGTTTTCAATATCTATGTATCCTTTGTTATAGCCACTAAAACCCTTAATAGATTACTTAACTTTTCTCTCTAATACTCTCTTAACCTTTGATATTATGTTATCAACAGTTAAACCATACTGTTCCTTTAAATAATCTACTGGGCCGACTTGACCAAATCTATCCTCTACCCCTACTCTTTCAAGTGGTACAAGTTCATTTTCAGCTATAATTTCTGCTACTGATGATCCCAAACCATTCAAAATACTGTGATTTTCAACTGTTACAATAGCACCAGTTTCTTTTGCACATTTTATTATTGCCTCTTTATCTATAGGCTTAAGAGTGAACATATTCTGAACTCTAACTGAGATACCTTCTGTTTCCAGCTGTTCTGCAGCTTTTAATGACTCATCCACCATTATTCCCGTAGCAAAAATTGTTACATCTTTTCCATCTTTTAATGGTATAGCTTTTCCTATTTCAAATTTAGAGCCTTCTTCATAAACCTTTACTGCATTCTTTCTTAAAAGCCTTGTATAAAAAACTCCATATTTATCTGATATTTGTTCTATAACATCTTTTAGCATTACACTATCTACAGGTTCAATGATTGTTATATTAGGTATATTTCTAAGAATTCCCATGTCTTCAAAAGGCATATGAGTTCCGCCATTGAATGCAGCCGTAACTCCAGGGTCACTACCTGTAATTTTTACGTTTAATTTTGAATATCCACAAGATAAAAATATCTGGTCATAGCATCTTCTTGTAGCAAATGGTCCAAAGCTGTGAGCAAAAGGAATTAGTCCTACTGCAGACATTCCCGCTGCTGTCCCTATCATGTTTGCTTCTTGAATACCCACATTAAAGGTTCTTTCAGGATAAGCCTTTCCAAAAGGTGCCATTCCCATAGAACTCATTAAATCTGCATCAAGTACAACTATATTTTCATTTTTATCTGCAAGTTCCATTAAAGTCTTACAATACATATCTCTCATTGCAATTTTTTCAGTTTCTCTTTTCTCAGTTAATTTTATACTCATTATTTCACCACCTCTTCAAGTTTCTTTTGAAGTACCTCTAAAGCTTTATTCATTTGCTCTTCACTTACTGTAATGTGGTGATTATTTGGTACTCCCTCTGCAAGACAATACCCTTTCCCTTTAACAGTATTAAGTACTATAACTGAAGGCTTTCCTTTATTTTCTTTAGCCTTTAATACTGCCTCATATATTTCCTCAACATTGTGACCATCTATTCCCTGACTGAACCACCCAAAGCTTTCAAACTTCGATTTTATATCTCCCATATCATTAATATCCTTTGTAAACCCATCAAGCTGCTGCTTATTATAGTCTACAAAAGCTATAAGGTGATCAACTTTCTGATGTGCAGCACACATTACTGCTTCCCAAACTTGTCCCTCCTGAAGTTCTCCATCTCCAAGTATTAAATAAGTATAATTGTCCTTGCCCTTTAACCTGTTTCCTATAGCTACCCCTAATGCTGTTGATGCCCCCTGTCCAAGTGAACCTGTTGTCATATCAATTCCTGTAGTAAGATTTCTATCGCAATGGCTTGGAAAATGGGTTCCTGGCTTATTTAATGTAAGTAAATCTTCCTTTGGAAAATACCCTTTTAAAGCCAGTGCAGAATATATTGCTGGTCCAGCATGTCCCTTAGAACATACAAGCCAATCCCTATCTTCCCATCCTGGATTATTAGGATCTATCTTCATCACCTCACCATAAAGCACTGCAACAGTATCTGCTACTGACATAGCTCCCCCCATATGTCCAAACCCCAAAGTACCAATTGCCCTTACAGTCTCAATTCTTATATCAAGAGCCAGTTTCTCAAGCTCTCTTTTCCTATCTATGCTTAACATAACGCACCTCCAACTTCCTTTACACCCACAAGATTGTAAAACTTTACTAACTAGCTACGTATGTTAGTTAAGTTCAAAATCATATTTAAGTACTCATTTATAAGATTGTAAAAACTAACTTATTTTGCTATCTGTATTACCAATTACGGAGATACATTTAAATAGTTTTTAATGAGTCTTGGCGAATTGTTTAGAAAAAGCTTAGAATTCTTCATTGTCTGAGTGACAGCGAGTTATGAAGAATTCTTACTTTTCTTTAAACAAGAACCCTAGACTCATAAAAAATATTTAACAGTGTCGAGGAATTGGTAATACAGATAGAGGCTCAAGCTAAGTTTTACTATACGCACTCTTCATTGCTTCAATTAGTGGTAATTTTACTCCAGAAAGGAATCTTACCATTGCCCCACCAGCTGTACATACATAATTAATTTTTGATGTATCAATGAAACGCTGCGCTGCACTTACTGTATCTCCTCCACCAATAACAGAGTATCCTTTAGCCTCTGCTATTGAAGTCCATATAGCCTTTGTTCCATCTTCAAATGTTTTATTTTCATATACTCCAGCAGGCCCATTAACAAATATAGTACCTGCTTTTGAAAGTTCTTCTTCAAATATTCTGATAGTTTTATGCCCTATATCCATGCACATTTCTTTCAAAGGCAAATTCTCTATAGAAATTTCTCCTCTAACCCCCGATTGCTCATATGCTAAATCTATTGGGTATACTATTTTTTCACCGTATTTTTCAAGATACTCCTTTGCAGGCTTTATGAATACATCAAGCTTTCTGTCTTTAATAAACTTTTCATTAGCCTGCCCTATATCATATCCCTTTGCCACAAGCATAATATGGCCTGTTATACCGCAACATAATATTTTGTCTGCAGTACCATTTTCTAATACTTGTTTCATCATCCCAAAAGCGTCTGATATCTTAAGCCCACCAAGTACAAATACTGAAGGTTTATCTGGGCATTCCATAACCTTTGTAAGTGCACTTAGTTCTTTAAACATAAGAGAACCTGCCGCGGTTGGAAGTAATTCTTGAAATGCTACCATAGAAGGAGCATTTCTATGGGCTGCAGCAAAAGCATCATTCACATAGCAATCTACTATTGGAGCAAGACTTCTTACTAAGTAAGTATTTAACATTTCCTTAGCTTCAAGCTTTACTGCATCCTCAAAGGTTGATATCTCTTCTGATAAATATCTAAGATTACCTAAAAGTATCAATTCACCTGTTTTTAAATTCTTAACCGCATCTTGTGCTGCTGGACCACAAACATCATCTATATACTTAACTTCTCTACCCAATCTTTGTGATAGCTTTTCTGCATGCTCTTTCATTGGTATTAGATTATGGTAGTCAAGTGTATCTCCTTGATGAGCTATTATGGCAATCTTAGCCCCCTGCTCTATGAGATATGTTAATGTAGGTATACTTTTATTTATTCTATTCTCACTTACTATCTTCTTAGTTTCAGGATCGATTGGGGAATTTACATCAAGTCTTAGTAATACCGTCTTGTTTCTATAGTCGAATTCTTCCATTGACCTTATCCCGGTTCCTATTTTTCCATCCATTTTCCCAACCCCAAATATTTATTTGTTTCTGCAACTCCTTCAAATCTATCAACTTGCATTTCCATTGCTGCTCTTATAGCATCTATATTTTCAGGAATAACTACTGATTCTTGTGGAATATTTATAGCAAACATTATATCTTTGCCAGACTTAACAACAGACTCTTCAAATAATGCTATTTCGTACATATCTCCTCTTGGATTTCCAAGATCTCTTGCGTATCTGAATAATGAAGCATTTCCTTTGAATCCATCAGCAAGTCTTACAACTCTTATTCTTGGGTGTTTACTAAACAATCCTATTAATTGCTCTTTGGATATATCTTTTTTAGGTGTAGCTAGAACAGTGATTATATGTCCATGAGTTACTGGTGTATGAACCAGTATTCCAGTTGCATCTACATGTGGCATTATTGTCATAAGATCTACTGCTTGATGACTTGGTGCCTCATCAACTTGTAATGCATTTGTAAGTCCTCTATGATAATCACCTGGGTCAGCAACACGTCTTATTATTGTAATTGCAACCTTTTCAACACCAACCTCCCTATCTAAGCAATCAACAGCCCTGATTAATCCAGTAGTATTACATGAAGTTAACTTTAAAAATTGCTGTCCAATACCTCTCTCATAATTTGCATAGCCATGGAAGAACACATCCGCAACATCATTGCTTTCTCCCCCTTGGAATATTGCTTTCTTATTATATTTTTCATAGAGCACTTTGTTCTTTGCTCCTATTCCACCAGGGCTTGCATCAAGCATAATATCTACTTTCTGTATCAAATCTTCAAGTGTTCCACTTACAGGTATTTCTGCCTCATCAAATAATTTTTGGTTATCTGGCAGAGAGTTATATAAATCGTAAGGCATTCCTTTTTCTTTTAACGCTCTTACTGAAAGCGTAGGCGCAACATCTGCAACTCCTACTAATTCCATGTCTTTTTGAAGAGCAACTCCATCAGCTAATCTTTGTCCTATAACACCATATCCGGCAACCCCTACTTTTATCATCACTAATTCCTCCTAAATTCATTTAGTTGAAACAAAATTATTTATCAATTAAACTCACTAAGTTTTTATTTAACTTGATTATTAAAATTTCTCTCAATTTACCTATCTCTAAAACTAGATATAGGCTGATTTCACATCATAAAACTCTATACGCTTTCTAACTTTATAACTATTGATTTTTAACGCAACAAAGTTAAAATATTGTAAATTTACCTAAGCAATTCTTTTGTATGCTCTTCAACCATTTCTGGAGTAACATCCTTCCTTCTAGCAACTCCTGTTTCTATAGCTGCCTTAGCTACATATGCTGCAACCTTTGGTGCTATTCTTAGATCAAATGCTTCTGGAATAACATAATCCTCTCTTAATTTGTCCTCTTCTATAAGCTCTGCTATTGCATAAGCAGCTGCAATTTTCATTTCATCATTAATTTCACTAGCTCGAACATCTAGTGCCCCTCTAAATATTCCTGGGAACGCTAGTACATTGTTAACTTGATTTGGATAATCAGAACGACCTGTGCATACTACTCTAGCACCTGCTTCTTTTGCTAAGTTTGGCAATATTTCAGGATTTGGATTTGCCATTGCCATAATTATTGAATCACTATTCATTGACTTAACCATTTCAGGTGTTACACAATTTGCTGCTGAAACTCCTACGAATACATCTGCTTCTTTTAATACCTCTGAAAGACTACCTTGCTCTAAATTAGGATTTGTTATTTCAGCAATTTCATCTTTGTATTTATTCATTCCAACTGTTCTACCTTTATATATAGAACCTTTAGTATCACAAAGTATTACATTCTTTGTTCCCATCTTTAATAAAAGTTTGGTTATAGCAGTTCCTGCTGCTCCTGCACCATTAATAACAACTTTTAAATCTTCAAATTTTTTATTGGTAATCTTTAAAGCATTAATTAAACAAGCTGAAGATACCACTGCTGTTCCATGTTGATCATCGTGAAATATTGGAATATTACATATTTCCTTTAATCTATCTTCTATTTCGAAGCACTCTGGTGCTTTAATATCCTCTAGGTTAACGCCTCCAAAGGTAGGTTCCATAAGCTTAACTGTCTCAACAATTTTGTTTATATCCTTGGTTTCTAAGCATATAGGAAAAGCATCTACTCCAGCAAATGACTTAAATAATACTGATTTACCTTCCATAACCGGCAGCCCTGCTCCAGCTCCGATATCTCCTAATCCTAGTACAGCTGTACCATTAGTTACTACTGCAACCCAATTTCCTTTTGCAGTGTAATCATATATACAATCATAGTTTTTATTGATTTCAAGACATGGTTCTGCTACCCCTGGTGTATAAGCTAGTGTCAAATCCTCTTTATTTTTTACTGGCACCTTACATCTTAATGCAATCTTCCCCTCATTATCTATGTGAAACTTTAATGCTCTCTCTCTTAATTCCATTCTACTTTTCTCCTATCTATACTTTTTATTAAAAACATATTTTTAAAGTAATAGTTTAACGATCTAGTCCTATAAGGATTAAGTATATATCTATGCACTTACATTTGTTGTGCTTACATTTGTGTTATCATTTGCACTTATTTTAGCCTTCTTTGCCGCTTGAGTTCTTAAAACATCAACGTAAACTGCTGCAATTATAACTAATCCTATGGCTACTGTTTGTAAATCTGCTGACACACCTAAAAGATTTAGTCCATTTCTTAAAACAGCCATAATCATAGCTCCTATTAATGTTCCCCATACTGTACCAGAACCACCCATAAAAGATGCTCCTCCTATAATACAAGCTGCAATAGCATCTGCATCATAATCTAAACCAGCAAGTGGGAATGCTGCGTTAACTCTTCCCACTAGAACTATCCCGCATAAAGCTGCCATAAATCCACATAGTGAATAAACTAGTATTAATGTTCTTTGTACGTTAACACCTGATAACTTTGCTGCTTCTAAATTACCTCCAACTGCATATATATATCTACCTTGTGCTGTTCTATTTAAAAACACATGAAATATCGCAAATACAGCTATAACTAGTATAAAGCTTACTGGTAATGAGCCTATTTTCTCTGAGCCCAAAAACTGGATTGACTTAGGGAATCCTGATATAGGAGAAGCCGCTGTAACAATAAGAGCTAATCCTCTTGCTACATTTTTCATAGCTAATGTCGATATGAACGGGTGTGGTAGTTTTAGTTTTGTAAGCATAATTCCATTAAGAAATCCTAGAAAAGAACCCACTGCCAAACATATTAAGATTGCTATAATAGGGTTAACATGCCAATTCATTATTGCTATCCCCATTATACAGGATGATAGTGCCAACATAGATCCAACTGATAGATCAATACCAGCAGTCAAAATAGTTAACAACATTCCAACAGAAATTAAGCTATTTAATGCGGACTGATTAGCTATATTCATTATATTTGTAAGTGTTAAAAACTGATCTGATGCAAAACTTAAGATGGCACAGAGTATTAGTAAACCTAGCACAGATCCAAATTTATTTAATGTACCCTTAAAGGACTTTTTTTCTGACAACTGAAATCTATCTTTTTTTCTACTATCTAAAATCTCTTTGTTATTTATCTCTCCCATTTAAACCCCCCCTGTAGCTGCTAACATAATATTTTCTTGGTTAGCATCTTTCCTACTTATTTCTCCAGTGATTTTACCTTCATGCATAACAAGAATTCTATCACTCATTCCTAAAATTTCGGGCAATTCAGAGGATATCATAATTACAGCTGCTCCATTTGATACTAAGTCATTTATAACATTATATACCTCAACCTTTGCACCTACGTCTATTCCTCTTGTAGGCTCATCAAAAATAAATATGTCCGCCTCAGTATTTAGCCATTTTGCTATAACAACTTTTTGCTGGTTTCCTCCACTTAATTGTCTTACAACAAACTTATCTGATGGAGGATTAATATTTAATTTTTTAATATTTTCTATACATCTTTTTTTAGATTTACTTAAACTCAACAATAGTCCAGATTTTATTTTGTTAAAAGATGAAATATTCATATTAAATGCAACAGTGTTATCAAGTATTAAGCCTTGCCCCTTTCTATCTTCTGTTAAAAACGCTATTCCTTTTTTCATTGCATCCCCTGGGGATTTTACCTTTGACTTTTTACCATGAATATATATTTCTCCTGAATCTATAGAATCCGCTCCAAATATAGCTCTTGCAACTTCTGTTCTGCCTGCACCTACCAATCCTGCTAGTCCAACTATTTCTCCTCTTCTAACACTAAAAGTTACATCCTTAAATACTCCAGTTCGTGTTAAATGTTCAACTTTTAAAATTTCTTCTCCAACTTTTGTCTCCACTTTTGGAAATTGTTGCTCTAGGTTCCTTCCAACCATCAATCTTATCAAATCTTCCGTAGTTACCTCTGTTATTGGAAGAGTCTTTACTTTTTCACCATCCCTCATAATTGTGACTCTATCACATATATCCATTATTTCATCTAGTCTATGTGATATAAATATTATAGCTATTCCTTTCCTCTTTAGATCTCTTACAGTTTTTAGTAATTCCTTTACTTCTCTACCACTTAAGCTAGATGTAGGCTCATCCATTATTAAAAGTTTTGTTTTTACGGACAATGCTTTAGCAATTTCAACCATCTGTTGTTGCCCCATTCCTAATCTATCTATACCTATTTTAGGATCGATTTCTTGGCCTAATTCTTTTAATAATTCAGAAGACTTTTCTCTCATTTCTTTGATATTAAGAAATCCATACTTTCCACTTGTTTTAATTTCTCTCCCTAAAAAAACATTCTCTGCAACAGTGAGCTGTTTAACAATATTCAATTCTTGATATATAGCTGTTATTCCTAACTCCATGGCCTGTTTCGGCCCATTAATAACAATTTCTTTACCTTCAATATATATCTTTCCCTCATCATTTTTGTGAGCACCAGTTAGTATTTTAATTAATGTAGACTTACCAGCACCGTTTTCCCCAAGTAATCCTAACACTTCTCCTGGATATACGTCTAAATCTATTGAATTTAACGCCCTAACTCCAGGAAAGACTTTTGAGACACCTTTTAACTCAATAAAGGGCTGCTTCATTATCTAAATCACCTCGATTTTAATAAACTGCTGTTCTTATAATAGTCATCTTGTTTGATAAGCCCAACGAATAGTAAATTAATATATTTATAGTTGGGCTTATCTTTTTAAAGTTAATTCACCTAGGCTATGTTCTTATAATACTTCGCTCTTAAAATTAATGAATTTTAGAAGTATTACTTTATATATATCTTATCTTCACTATTTTTTAAGTATTTTATCTAGTTCAGTTTGAGCTTGATCTACATTTTCTTTAGTTATCATTTTTGTACCGGTATCAATTCTCTTGTCAACGTTTTCCCCTTTAGCAACTTTTACAGCAGCTTCTACTCCCATCTTTCCAATATTATATGGACTTTGTGCTACTGATGCTGTAAGTTCACCTGCTTTTATCGATTTTAATGCATCTGGGGAACCATCAAATCCTACAACTACTACATCTTTTTTATTACCTTGCTTTAATGCTCTTTCTGCTCCTAGTGCCATTTCGTCATTTCCGCAGAAAACACCCTTTATATTTGGATTTGTTTGTAATAAATTCTCCATTACAGACATTGCTTTATTTCTATCACTATTAGCTGGTTGTATTGCAATAACCTTAACTCCAGCTGCTTCTAACTCCTCTTTCGCTCCATTTACGCGCTCATCTGCAGCAGCATCCCCTAGTTGTCCTCTTATAATAACAACTTCTGCTCCTTTTCCAACTTTTTCAGATAAGTATTTACCACCAAGTTTACCTCCCGCTAAGTTTCCAGTTCCAACAAATGATGCTTTTTTATCCCATTTAGCATCTGTATCTATAAGTATTACTGGAATTTTTGCTTCATTTGCTTTATCAAAAGTTGATAAAGCAGCACTAGGTTGTGATGGTGCTACTACCATAACAGATACTTTTTTTACTATTTGATCTTCCATTAATGATGTTTGTCCAGCTATATCTGTTTCATCATTAGGTCCGAGGACTTTTACATCTACCCCTAACTCTTTTGCAGCATCTAATGCTCCAGCTTGAACTATCTTCCAATAGTCACTGTTCACAGCCTTTAGTACAACTGCTACATTAGTCTTTCCTTCTTTTTGTCCTGATGCTTGCTGGCTATTATCAGCTGCTTTATTTCCGCACCCAACAAAAGCTGATGATAATACCGCTGCAATAGCAAGTATTCCTAGAATCTTTCCATACCTTTTCATTA
Organism: Clostridium sp. CS1-1; assembly: GCF_056135525.1. Classification (NCBI taxonomy): domain Bacteria; kingdom Bacillati; phylum Bacillota; class Clostridia; order Eubacteriales; family Clostridiaceae; genus Clostridium; species Clostridium sp. CS1-1. The sequence continues at coordinate 4,495,028 of NZ_CM148680.1, forward strand.
ATATTCCCCCTCTGAAAGTAAATTTAAAATTATTATAAGTTATGATTATTATAAGTACAAATTCGTAAGTTATCTTACCCTCCTTCTATTAAATAATATTTGAACTAATTTATGTAAAAAATATTTAGCACTACCTTTGTTCTAAAAAATGTGATATTATTAAACATCATACACATTTTCCAGAATATTTAATAATTTAAATTCAAATTTATAGATTAAATTAGCTTTTTATTCTAAGTTGATTAAATATAAATTTTTATTATTTTGACCTGTATATTCATGGTAATTTATTTTAACGAATATTCAAACTATTATTTTTTATTTTTTATTTGTTTTTTAAGTAATTTTATAGTATAAATATTGTTCCATTATTTAACCCATTTGGTATAATTATCTTGTTATTGTATCACATTTATAATTATTACTTTTGTTTTTAAGAGTAACACACTAAAATTTTATACATATTCTCTAATTACAATAAAATAAATAGCTTTTATTTCTGACTTTTTATTTAAATTAACACTAATGAAAGGAAGGAAGATAATGAAGAAAACCATAACAAATAGAAAGATTAACTTTAATAGTACATTTACAAAACTAATTCTATCTTACATAATACTTACCTCTGTAATACTTTCTATAGCAACAACGGTACTATATAACGGCTATAAAAATCAGGTAATCGAGAACTCAATAAATAATTCACAAAAAATATTAAATCAAGCTAGTTATTATACGGATTATACTTTGAATTGGTCCAAGCTATTTTTGTATCAATTGTACCTAAATGAAGACATATATAACTTAATGTATTACGGGAAAAACAAATACTATAATTCTAATGAAAACTCTAAAATAGTCCAGCTAAGTTCCCCATTACCATCTATTCATTCAATTTATATCTATAACAACAATAACTACAAGGTATATAGTTCTATAAGTGAAACTGTAACTATCAATAACTTTTATGATCACGATCTTTTAACTCTTTTAAATAACTCATCAGAGGGATTTAGTACAAAATTAATTCCAAGAAAAATTAACTTTACATCAAAAGATAACTTAAAATATGATCAAAATATTCTTTCCATAACATTTTCTAATACTAAAAATTCTAAAAATAATTTACCAGATGGAGCTATAGTTTTAAATTTATCTATAAATGAGATTGAAAAATACTTTAAAACTATTTCAAAAGACGAATGTGATATATTCGCTATTAATAAGACTGGTAATATAGTTTTTCACTCAAATTCAGATATGTTTCTAAAAAATATTTCTTCACTCGAATATATAAAGACTATACTTAATTCACAAAATTCAAAGGGTAGTTTTTTATCTAACATAGATGATAAGCCATGTGTAATTTCCTACAACTCTTCAGACAAACTTGGTTTAAAACTCATAGCAATAACTCCGTATAAAACATTATTAGGTAGCATTAACCAAATGAATCGTTTAATGATGTTAATATTTTTGATACTATTTCTAATTGGAATAATATCTTCTTATTTTATTTCTAAAAGAATATATTCCCCTATTGGAAAAATTATAAAAGATGTTGAAAGTAAGTTTAGCAATCATAAATTACCAAGTAAAAACAACTCAAATGAATTTGATTTTTTATCCTTAGCTATAGATACAATGTTTAACGAAAGTACCTCTCTAAAAAAACTTTCTTTTGAGGATACAAACTTTGTAAGAAACCGATTACTCGAAAGCCTTTTAGTAAATAATTTAGCAAATTTCAAAGACATCAAAATAAAGTTAGATGAATTAAATATTAAAGTATCAGAAGGAGTTAGTTTAGTTGTTTTATTTAAAATAGATGATATTGCAAAATTTTATGCTAATTCTTCGCATGAAGATAGGAAGACCTTAAGATTTGGAATATGTAATATATGTCAAGATATATTTTCAAAGGATTATAATGCTGAGTGCATTCCTATTGGCAAGAAATATATAGCACTCATTATAAATACATTAGATAAATCCAAAAGTGAAAATTTAGATTCAATTGAACTCCTTATATCAGAAATTCAAAAACATGTATTGATGTATTATAATTTATCTCTTTCTTCAGCAATTGGATGCTACGCTTATAACCTATATGAAATACCGGCCTCATATGAAGTTGCTATGAACTGCCTAAACTATACATTGAAATTTGGTCCCGGCTCTCTATTAAGTTATGATAAAATAATTCCACATATAAAAAATGATTATCGCTATTGGGATGATATTGAAACTTCCCTATTTAATGCTGTTAAATTAGGAAACCTAAAAAATGTAGAAAGTGAATTAGATAGAATACTTGAAAGAATAAGTTCCTACTCATATAGCAATATGCTCCTTGGTATATCTCAGTTAGCATTACATTCTAAAAAATTAATTGATAACTTATACAGTATTAATAATGAAGATTCAAGTATCGATCTTAAGAGCTTCTTAGATAACTTAGATAAATTAGAAACCTTTGATGAGGTGAAAAATTGGTTTATGAATCTATATGCAGACTTTATTATTCAATTAAATGAAAAGAAACTAAGTAAAAAAAATGATATTATAAAGAGTATAATAAGCTTTATTAATGAAAACTACAATAACCCAAATTTATCTATTGATACTATATCAGATTATGCAAATATTTCATCTAGTTATCTAAGATCAATATTTAAGAGTACCGAAAATAAATCACTATCTACTTATATATCAGAGTTAAGATTTAATAAAGCAAAATTTCTATTAGAAACAACTAACTTTACAGTCTCTGAAATATCTTCAGCAGTTGGCTTTACAAATAGTAACTATTTCTATACTGCATTTAAAAAAAACTATGGTATTTCTCCTAACCAATACAGAAATACCTGTAAAACAGTTTCTTCAAAATAAGCTTTTATTTATGACACTAATCAATATATTTAGTGATATATTAAAAATTCATAATTTATATTGTATAATAGTTTAATAGTGTACATTTACCCAAATTTTCATACTACGGAGGGATAACAATTGAAAACTATAGGAGTTTTAACAAGTGGTGGAGATGCACCTGGAATGAATGCTGCAATACGAGCTGTCGTAAAGTCTGCAGCTTATAATAATATTAAAGTTATAGGTATTGAAAGAGGCTATAAAGGGTTAATTGATGGAGAAATTAAACATTTAGAGGTTTCAACAGTTGAAAATATTATTGATAAAGGAGGAACTATTTTAAAAACAGCAAGATCAAAAGAATTTATGACAGAAGAAGGTCAAAAGAAAGCTCTAAATATTTTAGATGTGTTTGGGGTCGAAGGACTAGTAGTTATAGGAGGAGAGGGTTCTTTCAAGGGTGCACAAAAACTAAGCACGTCAGGTATTAAAGTTGTAGGCATACCTGCGACTATCGACAACGATTTAGGATATACAGATTATTCGATTGGTTTTGATACGACATTAAATATAGTTATAGATTGTATAAGTAAAGTACGTGATACCACCATCTCCCATGAAAAAGCTACAATTATTGAGGTTATGGGAAGATATTGTGGAGATATAGCCTTATATTCAGGAATAGCAGGTGGATCTAAAATTACTCTTATTCCAGAAAAAGGTATAGAAATTAATGCAGTCTGCCAAAAATTGATTGAAGATAAGTCTAAAGGAAACCTTAATAATATTATTATATTAGCTGAAAATATGTATGATCCATTACAACTAAAAAAAGAGATAGAAGAAAAAACTGGGATAGATACAAGGGTTACTATGCTTGGTTTTATACAAAGAGGTGGTAGTCCATCTGCTTTTGATAGAGTTCTTGCTAGTAGGATGGGTGCTAGAGCCGTTGATTTATTGATAAAACAAGACTCCTCTAAAGCAATTGGCATTAAGGGTAATTCAATTATTGATGTAGATATAGAAGAAGCTATTTGTACTAAAAAAGAGTTACATAGTGAGTGTTATGACTTATTAGAAAAGTTTTCTTTATACTAGTTTGTTTCTATAACTGTTTCATTTAAAAAAGCTGTAAGAAAAAACTTATTAAAGTTATTTTCTTACAGCCTTAAATTATTTTAAAATTAAGCTATATTATCATCAGCTTTTTTAAATTTATCTTTTCTTGATAAATATACAGGATATCCTATTAATGTAGCTATTAATCCTAGTCCTGCGTTCATAGGTTGTGTAAATAGAGTATTTAATATTATATATAAACCTCCAATAATAGCTATAGCTGGTACTATAGGATATAAAGGAACTTTATATGGTCTGTGTAAGTTTGGTTGATTCTTTCTAAGAGTAAATAAAGCAAAGAATGTCATAACATAGAATATCCAAATTACGAATATTAATAAGTCTGTTAACTGGTCAAACTTACCTGAGAATATTAATAGTATTGATATTATACCTATTAATATACCGCTGTTTATAGGTGTTTTAAAAGTTGGGTGTAATTTTGCTAACCAATTACTTCCTGGTAACTTGTTTTCAACTGCTAATGAATATGGAATTCTCATTCCTGTTAATATATATCCATTTAGAGCTCCAAAAATTGAAACTAGAATACCTACAGTAATAATTTTTCCACCTGATGGTCCAAAAATTATTTTAGCTACTTCAGCAGCTGGTGTTTTAGTTGCAGCAAGAGCACTTGCAGGTAATACGAATAAATAAGCTACGTTTATTAATAAATAAACTGCCATAACTAGTGATAAACCACCAATAATTGCTTTTGGTAAATCTCTAGCAGGATTTTTCATTTCTCCAGCTATCGCTCCAACGTTTATCCATCCATCATAGGCAAACATCGTAGCTACAAGAGCTGATCCAAGACTTGTACCGATTGGGTGATTAGCAGCTGTCACTGGGAATAATCTTACTACTCCACCATCACCTTTCATTAGACCAACTATTATTATTGCAAATAGCGGAACTAACTTACCTAGAGTTGCAACAGTTTGTATAGCTCCACCTGTCTTTGATCCTAGTGAATTCATACATATTAAGAATATAGTAGTTATAATTGCTATTGGAACTATCATTCCATCAGTAAGGCCTAATAATGAAACAACCTGTGTTCCAAATATTATTGCTATCGCAGCTATATTAGCTGGGAAATATATTACTGTTTGAGCCCATCCTAAAAGATAACCCCAAAGGTCTCCATAAGTTTCAGTTAAGTATGCTATCATACCACCTGTTTTAGGAATCGCTGCAGCTACTTCAGCAGCTGTAAGACCACCTGCTACAGATATAATTCCACCTAGAACCCAAGCAATCATACCTAATCCTGGCGCACCTGTTGCAGTAAATACAGCCGTAGGTTTAAAGAAAACTCCTGAACCTATAACCATACCTATAACGATTGCAAGGGCGGGTACGAGACCAATCTCTTTTTTTAATTCATCTTTACTCATTTTTTGACTTACCTCCCTACAAAATTTAATAATAATACATATTTTCATTCCGATAAAATATTAACATGATTTACATGTTAAATCAAGTACAATTTTCGCAATAATTTTATTTTTATCTGAAAATTTACATTAATTTTCATAATAAGTATAATTTAGTTATAAAACTAGTGTCTAAAAGTTGTTTTTTGCAATATGTTGTTTGCAAAACTGCTATTTACTCAATTAATCGACTAATTATTTTAATTTGAATAGTTTAACCTTTAAAACATGTGAATCAAAACATTCACATTCTTTTTTATATTGTATGAAATTTTACAAAATTCTTGCTATGTTTCTTTTATGAATTAACAATTATGTTCATAATAAAAATTAACTTTAACAAAATTATCTCAAGTAAATTGCCAAACAGTTAAATATAACTTTAGTTTTAAACGTTGAATATATTCTATTTGTGAAAGATGAATCTATACTTTTTACCTTTTTCAACTATACAAGTGAACAGAAAAGTTTGTCATATTCAAGAGATTTTTGTAACATATTTTCATTTCATTCATTTTAGTAAACCTATATTTTTCATCCACAAATTTAAGAGTATTATAAATAAATTTTCACATAATATCTCTCCTCTTATTAAACAACTACTAAGCAGTTTTTACGATTTATATTTTAATAACAGTATTATATCCACCTCACTTTTGTAATTATTTAAACTTACTACCTAAGTTAAAACTTTACCTGAATCTCGCATTTCAACAAGTTCATGAGGATAAGGCTCGAAAAAACTTTGATTAATAGTAGCTTTATCATTAAACCTTATTACATAACTCTTTAATAAATACAAAGGAACAGTAAATGGTATATTTCCCTTTCTATACTTTTCAATAGTGTCTAGCATAAACTTTTTTTCTTTTTCACTGAGCTCATTTATATATTCTCCTAAAACATTTATCATTATACTAATGTTTGAGGTATACCTTGGTACTCTAGTTAAAATTAAAGATAAACTATATTCGTAATTGCTAAAAAGCTCTTCAACATTAGTTGCTTTGATATTCTTTAATATAGCATCAAGTTTTTTAAACTCTTTTTTATTATAACAGGCAAATAACAATCTATTATTATCATGAAAATTCATCAATGCTTTAATAGACTTTAAGTTTTTAATATTTCTAAACTTTGACATAGTATATAGCTTAGTTAGAAAATGCTCTCTAATTTTATAATTCTTAAGTCTTCCCTCATCCTCTACGGCTAAGTAAGAATACTTATTTAGAACTTCTCCTCCAAATACCCCCATACCCTTTATTGATCTCGCTTCTTTGCTCATGTTATTATAGATTCTTACATCTTTAATTCCACAAGATGGCGATCTAGATTTCAATATAAATCCATCAACTTCATTGAGATTATCTAGAAAGCTTCTTGAAAAACTATACATTTCTTTTGATAATTCTCTTCCTGTTTTAGGTTGAATAATTCTATTATGTTCGTTTACATTAACTATCCTTATAGATTCTCTAGGTATCTGTAAGCCAATTTCAACCTCAGGACATACTGTTATAAAATTTACGAAATCTTTAAGCCTTTGGACAAAGTCATCTTTCTGCATTTGCCCATTATATCTGCAAGCATCAAATCCCAGACACTTACTCACTACCACAGTAGGTTTTATATTCATCAAAGTCAACCCCTTATTTTTTATTGACACCTGCTAATACTAATCCTAAGTTATATTCTCTGCAATATTTTTTTTTATATTACTTAAAATTTCAATATAAGCACCTAACTAAAATCAGATTCCATAAAATAACTTTTGACAATTGATAATTTTTATTATATAGTATAACTAATTATATAGTAAGGATGGTGTATATGGATAACCTCGCAAGTATCTTTAGAGAAAAAAAATTAAAACTTACTCCTCAGCGTATTGCTGTTTATAAATATCTACAATCTACGAACGAACACCCATCTGCTGAAACAATATACAAGGCTTTACAACCAGAATATCCTACAATGAGCTTAGCTACAGTTTATAAGGCTTTGAAAACATTGGTTGAAGTAGATTTAGTTCAAGAGCTAAATGTAGGTGAAGGTAATTTTAGGTATGATGGAAAGATATGTCCTCACTCCCATATTCAATGTCTAAACTGTGGTAAAGTTGATGATGTTGAAGGAATTTGCTTTACAGATTTAAATGATAAAGTAAAGAATCTTACTGATTACGATATAGTAACCAATCAGATTTATTTTTACGGTGTATGTAAATCTTGCAAACAGGATTCCGAAGAGATTTAGGTCAATCTAAACAACTTTTTATAATTAAGTTGTTTAGATTAATCGCCTAACCAATATGTTTAAATATCCTAAATGAAGAATCAGGTATATTAAATTTATACCTGATTTTTTATTTATATTTAAGTTTACTCAATATCTAATAAGTCTCATCTACGGCTTCTTGCCATTCTTTTTTACTCTGCTTTCCTGAAAGCAATTCATCTATTTTTGAGGATATGCTACTCTTTAACTTTTCAGGTATGTTATATACATATGCTACACTATCTTCTGTACTATTTTCAAGATGTTGTATAATACTACCTTTAACTCCAGTATCTTTAGAATTATTAAGTTTTTTGTTTCCTGTAATAAATCCCTTATCTGATAATTTTTTCTGACCTTCATCACCTAGCGCAAACTTAATAAAACTAGTTACCTCTTCACCATTTTTATGATTTATAGGTATGCACATAATAGAGCTCGAAATTACTGGAACATTTAATTTTACTGAAGAATCACCTAGGTTATCACCTAACACTTTTATATTATCATCTTTAAGACTACTAGCATAATAAGATGAACAAATCAACAATGGTATGTCTCCTTTAACGAACTTATTTACAGTGCTTTCATTACCAAGTTCAAATGTATTTTTATTTATTCCTCCTGATTTTGTTAACTCTCCTAGTGTATCAAAAGCTTGCTGCATCTCAGTTAACGATTTGTAAGCAGTAGCACCACTATCATATACACTTTCTAATTTTCTCATGCTAACATTATTGTTGACAATAATAGAGAATAAAGTACTATTTATATCTAAATCTTCTGTTATTGCAACTGGTATCCTTTTACCTGCATCATTTAGTTTCTTTAATATATCTTTTAAATCATTAATAGTAGCCGGAGGTTTAATATTCAACTTATCAATGGCGTTCTTATTGTATAGAACTTCTATTGTATAAGGTATTAATGGTATACCATAATATTTATCATTAAATCTTCCGTAAGCTTTAACAACTGTATAGTACCTCTCATTTACCTTATTTTCGTCGAAATAGTTTCCCATATCACTTAAAAGTCCTTTTTTACTTAATTTAATCATATTATTTCTAGACGTAAAGATAATATCTCCTTCTCCTCCCTTACTTATATCTTCTTCTATTTTTCCTCCAATGGCATTATTAATATTAACCTTAACTTTAGAATTGGACTTTTTATATTCTTCTGATATTAATTTAAGTATGTTCAAAGATTCATTATCTTTGCTATCTACATATATATTTAGCTGTCTTTCTTTAGATGATTCTTGTTTTTTATTACATCCCGCCAACCCCATTGCAAATGTTATTATCAAAAATATTAGTAGGATTCTTTTTTTACAAATCATATTTTCCTCCTTTCATCACTTTAGTATTAATGGAATACTTAGTCACTCATACTAAACAAGAGATGTATTGTAAATTTATTTTGTGCATAATAATTAAATATATAATAACTTCATATAATTAAATGGAGGTGAAATATATGAAACTAAGGGTAATATTTCTAAAGAAAAAACTTATCTACTTTTTAATTTTGACATTGATACTATTTATATTACTAATGATTCTACTTTTTTCAAAAAACTACTCTTCTACTTCTAACAAGGTTTTTAATGGTAAGTCAATAAAAGCAGACTTAAACGGTGATGGAAAGGAGGACATACTGTCTGTGAAAAAAGACGGAGTAAAATATACTCTTGAGGTAAAAACAAAAGATGAAAGCTTCTCTATTAAACCAGATAAAAATTCTCCACCAATTGGTTATTATTCTACTTACTGGCCAATGCGTGTAACTCTCATGGATGTATCTCGCGATAAAATTCCCGAGATCTTTGTTCAGGCCTCTAATAAAGATAATCCAGTACAACATATTTTTATTTGGAATAATGGTAAATTCGAAAACATATTTTCAAATTCAAATAACATATTAGGGTTTGTAGATTGTAAAAACAATAAAACTCCAAAGGTTATTTCTGGAGTTTTACAAGATGATAATATCTCCTTATCTAATTATATATTTTTAAACTATAAGTTTAAAAATTATAATTATGATAGTATTAATACATTCATGGGGAAGGATACCATTTGTTCATTTATTAAATTTGTACAAGGGCTTCCGTACAACGAAGCTTATAGACCGCAAGAAATATTCATTCCAACTCTAGATAAATCAAGTTTATCTGTAATAGATAGGCTAGCTGGTGAAAATAATACTTATGTTTTTCAGGATGGTTTTTTTACCGAAAATAAATGTAATAAAGATGGTAGCGTATCTGAAGCACTCTGGACTCTTAATTTTAGAGGAACTTCAAATATAAATAAAAACACTATAAAAAATTATTCTGTTAATATATTACTAACCACTGATGTAAATAGTAAGGAGACCTTTTATTTTAAAATTAGTTCTATGTACTTTAAATAACTACAACAAAAAGGGACCGTTTTGCGGTCCCAAGGGGGATGGGGGGTTATTACATCAAATGAAGATTAAATCATCTGATGTTTATGGAGATTTTATCTCCGTATTACATTTATTATAATACCCCATTTCCTAAAGTTTATTCACTGTAATATGAAATTTTTAATATCTTTTTTGCATTTCTTCTAATTCATTTTTCATCTCTTCTCTAAGCTCTTGTGGTTCAAGAACTTCAGCATTTTTACCGAATCCCATTACCCACCTTTTTATCTCGTCAGTTTCGTCTAAATATATGGTAAACATTAATGATCCATCATCCAAGCATTCTAGTTCCTGACTAATATGCCATTTTCCATCCTTTATAAATGAAGCAACTTCTGCTCCAAATTTTATAGTAACTTTAGTTTTGTTTCCTTTAAATAATCCCCAATTATTTTTCAAATAATCTTTTAGAGAAAAGTCGTGAGGTCGCATATATATTTCATCTGTTATTTTAATATCTTTAATTCCTAATATCTTAAAGGTTTCTACGTTATCTTTTCTGTGGCAATATCCTATTACGTACCACGCACCTTCTTTAAATATTAGGTTATAAGCATCCAATTTTTCAAGATTAACACTATTCTTATTTATAGAAAAATAATTTATACTTAGCGCTCTCCCTCTACTCATTGCATAATTAATCTTTGAAATTTTATCTTCAAGGCTTTGTAAGTTTCCAATTTCATTTATTTTAAAAGTATTATTATCATTCAAATCTTTCAACTCATTATCGCTATTAATGCATAAACTCTTTACTTTTTCTACAGCACTCTGCAAGTCCTTTTCATGCATAAATCCATTTTCCAATGTTAAAATTTGAGATGCCATTAATAATGATTGTAATTCTTCCTCTCTAAGCTTTGATGGCTTCATATAGAATTCTTCATCTATATAAAAGCCGCCATATCTACCCTTTTTGGTATGAACAGGTATACTAGCCATATTTAGGCTATTTATATATCTATATATAGTTTTTTTATCAACTTCTAAAGTTTCCGCTAATTCTGATGCAGTCGTTAGACCTTTATATTGTAGTGTAATTAACATTTCAAGCAAGTGAGATATTTTCGACATATTTTTTACCCCCATAATAATTTTTATACTAATCTTTACTTATATCGTCCTTTTTTCTATTTTTTTGAGACTATTTTTGTATAAATTTAAAGTAAATTATTGTAATCATTCATTATTATGGGCTATAAGTTACAATATGATTTCATTTAGCCATGTAGTTTTATTAGCTACTTACAATTATCTTGTTCACTATATTACTAACTGTTGTCATCTAACATATAGCTTAGTATACTATCTTCAAAAATATACTTTTATTTTTTTGTGTCAAATCTTCCAAAAATGAATAGTATATACTATGAAACATTTAAAAGACAAATAAAGTTTATAAACACAAGATTAAATAAAGTTAAAACAAAAGATATAAAGTGAAAAATCAAAAATAAAACCACAGCCCAGAAAGGGGGGTTAGAGTATGCATGATAAACAATTACTAGCATTAGCAGCTCTAATAGGATTATTTCTATTAATATTTAATAGAAGAAAAGGTGCTTTCCTTGCTATCCTAGCTGTACTTGCTATATTAATCATCTGCGGTTGCAATTCTGGAAGACGCTAGTAGTCTAAATGCAACTTTCAGTAAAATGAATTCTGTCCATTAGCTTAAGATAAAAGTACTCATGTACCTGTGAATCAGGTTGTAGTTATTTGCTACAACCTATTATGAACCTTAGGCTAATTAGTAACTTAAGAACTAAAGTAATATAAACTAAGGATATAAAGTGAAAAGACTAAAATAAAACCACAGCCCAGAAAGGGGGGTTAGAGTATGCATAACGGAGGAGCAGTATCATTGGCAGCTATAATAGCATTAATTCTATTAGGATGCGGCAACAAGAGAAAAAGTGCTATGTTAGCTATTCTAGTTGTACTTGCGGTTATAATAGTTTGCGGATGCGGATTTAGTCATCATCATCACCGTTGCTAACTTAAGTTTAAATTTCCATAGGAGAGCTTAAAAAGCTCTCCTTAATATAAAGGAGTGATATAATGGGAAAACATCGCAAAAAAAGCTTTGTTGATAATATTAATATAGGCGAATTGTTAAAAAACTTAGATTTAAACCAAATTATTTCCCTACTTTCCTCATTTGTAGGCGCTAACAACATGACTACAGATCAATTAAGTTCAATGCTTCGCAACTTTGACTTAAATGATATAAATAAAGGTAATAATTCTGGTTCGGTGGATCTAGATAAATTAAGAACTCAATTATCAGCTATCGCAGATAAACTAGATGAAGTAGAAAAAGGTCAAAACAGAAATGTTCAAGACGAATTACTAAACGCTATAAAGACTATCCAACAGTCTCCTGAAGATAAGAATGAGTTAATGGGATTTTTAAAGTCAAGTTTGGGATCTGATGATAGTAGAGGAGACAGAAAAGATAAGAGAGGCAAAAATAGATAACATCATCTTATTTACACATAAAATAAAGACATGTGGATTTTATAGAAACATGTCTTTATTATTTATTATATTTTAAATTTTAATTGTTCCTAACTTCTCCAATAATAACATCATTGTAGTAATAAAATTAAACATAAAATGATTAAATACCGAATACCAGTATCCCCTTTTTTGTATTAAGTAGCAGTTATATATTCCAATCCACACCAGCAAGGGAAATGCTCTTACATTAAAGTGAATAAATCCAAATATTATACTGCTTAATATAGCCGCGAGATATATACCAATCCTTGGTCTAAATACTTTTTCAAATATCAACCATCTAAATACGAATTCTTCAAGAACTGGGGCAAATATTATAACCACCGGAACAATTATTAGAAATTTGTTTAAAGGCATATTTGACATCCAAGTAACTACTTCTTGTTGTTCCACCTGTACCTTATATTTCGAAAGAATAATTGTTTCGAGTATTGATATTAAAATTGTCACTAAGTAAGAAACTATTGTTAACTTTATAGCTAAAAACAAGTTGAATTTTTTTATACTAAACTTAAATCTTTCGTAATCTTCTCTAACTCTAGTACTTATGGTTGGTTTATCATAATTCATATCATATGATGTTGAATATTGATTTCTAAAAGTATCGTAGTTGCTATTAGTAGATTTTAAATATCTAATGTTAAATAGTACAAGAATAAAGGGAAGCAGATTCTGAGTAAAAAATGAAAATACAATGTATAAGATACTTATTAATACCAGTAGTATTTTCCCTCTATGCTTTTCTCTCCAAAATCTTATGAATAAAATAAGTGGAGGAATATAAACAAATATAAATACAAGGGCATCTTTCATCAAATCGATATTAGTCATCTTATTTTCTCCCTATTTACTTCTTGCTAACAATATTAATAAGATTTTCTCAAACTAAAGCTATTCCTCAATTTTACTTTCGTTATCTGCCAATGTCCTTTCTATAACCTCTAAAAGCTCCTCTTTTCCTAGTCTTTTAAGGGAGGAGAAGGTTACCAGTTCATCAGTTTTTTTCAATTGCAGCGTATCTTTAATCATCTTTAAATTCTTCTGAAGTTCATTCTTAGTTAGCTTATCGATTTTTGTGGCAACAATAACAGCATCATAGTTGTAATGCTTAATCCACTCATACATGATTATATCATCTTCAGATGGTTTATGCCTACAATCCACGAGAAGTGCTATCTTTTTTAACTGGTGTCTTTTCAGTAGGTATGTTTCAATTACCTTTCCCCAGCCTTTTTTCTCCTCTTTTGAAACCTTTGCATAACCGTATCCTGGCAAATCAACAAAGTAAAATTCATTATTAATTAAAAAGAAATTTACTAACCTTGTCTTTCCTGGTGTACCACTAACTTTAACTAGTTTCCTTCTATTTGTTAAGGTATTTATAAGGGATGATTTCCCAACATTTGATCTTCCAACAAAGGCTATTTCAACCCTTTCATCTGTAGGATATTGGGATTCCAATACTGCTGAAGTTATAAATTCAGATTGTTTTATTTCCATAAACTCATCTCCGTCTAAAAGTTTTTACTTTACTATCATATTATTTAAATTAGTAGTCCTACTCGGTTTTAACTAATGCATTATCTAATACTATATCAATATTATCTGCTGCAATATACTTTAGTTTACTCTTAACAGTCTTAGGTAATTTAAATAAATCTTTTTCATTATCTTTAGGTATTATTATTGTATCAATCCCAGCTCTAAAAGCAGCAAGGCTCTTTTCCTTAAGCCCTCCAATGGCTAATACTCTACCTGTCAATGTTATTTCTCCAGTCATAGCTACATTATGTTTAACCTTTCTACCACTTAATGCAGATACCATTGCTGTAATCATAGTTACTCCGGCAGATGGTCCATCTTTAGGCACAGCTCCCTCTGGAACATGTATATGTACATCTTTATTTTTATAGAACTCTTCTTCGGCACCGTATTTTTTTGCATTGGCCCTTACATAACTATATCCAGCTTTTGCTGACTCCTTCATTACATCACCAAGCTGACCAGTTAATTCTAGTCTTCCTGTACCAGGCATAACAGTTACTTCTACAGGCAAAGTATCTCCTCCATATCCTGTCCATGCCATTCCCATTACAACACCTATTTTATCCTCAGCATCTGCTTTATCATAAGTGTACACCTCTGGACCGAGATAACTTTTAACTTTATTAGTAGTAAGAATTATACTATCCTTATCTTTTTCCAAAAGTTCAGCTATAGATTTTCTTATTACTGCAGAACATTTTCTTTCTAAATTTCTAACTCCTGATTCCCTTGTATAGTGATCAATTATGTATTGTATGGATGAATCAGAGAACTTAACTTTATTTTCATCAATTTCATGTTCTTTCAGTTTCTTTGGTACTAAGTGATTTTTACAAATATGGAATTTTTCTTCACCTGTATACCCCGAAACATCTATAACTTCCATTCTATCAAGTAAAGGTCTAGGTATAGTTTCCAAGCTATTTGCAGTTGTAATAAACATTACATTAGATAAATTAAAATCTAACTCAAGATAATGATCTCTAAATGTACTATTTTGTTCTGCGTCAAGCACCTCTAAAAGCGCATCTGCTGGATCCCCTCTAAAATCATTACTCATCTTGTCTATTTCATCTAATAGAAATAAAGGATTCTTTGATTTTGCTTGCTTCATTCCATAAATTACTCTTCCCGGTATGGCTCCTACATAAGTCTTTCTATGGCCTCTTATCTCCGCCTCATCTCGAACTCCACCTAATGACATTCTTACGAAGTTTCTATTTAATGCATTTGCAATAGATTTAGCTATAGATGTTTTACCTACTCCTGGAGGTCCAACTAAGCAAAGTATAGGACCTCTTAATGAATTACTCATTTTTTTAACTGCCAGATACTCAATTATCCTATCTTTTACATCCTCAAGGCCGTAATGTTCATTTTCTAACACTTGTCTAGCCGCTTTTATATCTAGGTTGTCTTTAGTTTCAGTATTCCAAGGTAAATCAAGAATCCAATCTAAATAAGTCCTTATTGTTCCACCTTCAGCGGAATAAGTTCCACTGTTTTTTAGTCTGTCTAACTCATACAAAGCTTTTTCTTTAACAGCCTTTGGAAGTTTCGCCTTGTTAATTCGAGTTTTATATTTATTTATTTCCTTTTTATCTTCGTCTTCCTCTCCAAGCTCTTCCTGTATAGCCTTAAGTTGTTCTCTTAAATAATATTCTTTCTGAACTTTATCAATTTTACCCTTTACCTTTAGTCCTATTTTTCTTTCCAGTTTTAAAATATCTACTTCATTTCTTAATATACCAAGCAATTTTTGAAGTCTTTCTTCTATATTGTAACATTCTAATAATTCCTGCTTACTCTGTTGTTTTAGCATTAAGTGGGAACTTATAGTATCGGAAAGTCTTCCTGGTTCCTCTAACTCTTCCAACATTAATATAGCTTCCATTGGTATATTGGATACTAAATTCACATACTCATCAAAACTCTTTCTAACAGAACGAATAAGTGCTTCACATTTTTTATCTTCAGCACACTCCTTGTCTTCTAGAATTTCAACCTTTGCCTTAAAAAAAGGCTCTTGTTCAATATATTCTTTCAGAATTCCTCTAGTTTCACCTTCAACTAATACCCGTACGGTATCTCCAGGAAGTTTAAGTATTTGTCTTATATTACAAACTGTTCCTATAGTAAAAATATCATCTTCAGTAGGTTCTTCAATTTTCGCTTCCTTCTGCGCAACTAAAAACACCTTTTGATCCACAAGCATTGCTTCTTCAAGTGCAAGTATTGATTTCTCTCTACCGACGTCAAAATGCAAAACCATGTATGGAAATATAGTAATACCTCTTAAAGGAATTAGAGGAAGAACTTTTTCATTTTTATCCATATTTCTCCCCTCACTTTGATAAATTAAATTTGTTAAATAAATAAGTATATAGTTTGACTAATATATTATAACCATAAAATAGCTTTTTTTCAACGTTTCTTCTAATATAGTTATCTCCTGCCTTTCATCAGACAGGAGATAACCTCTACTAAGATCTATATTTCTAAAGATTCTGCTGCTAAAACATCAATATTGCTATCTATCTGTAGAGTTGAACTATTTTCATTTATTATGGCAATTTCCAATACTTCCTTTATATTTTTAACTTGTATAACCTCTACTCCTTCTAATCTTGAAAAACTATCTTGCCAATTTTCACTTGGTATTATTACAGTTTTAGCTCCAGCTTTTTTTGCAGCTTGAACTTTTGCATTTACACCACCTATTGGTTTAACTTCTCCATGTATTGATAGCTCACCAGTCATTGCAACTTCATTGTTAACAGGAATATTTTTTATGGCACTGTAGACTGCTGTAGCTATACTTATTCCAGCAGAAGGTCCATCTACTGGAGCACCTCCAGAAAAGTTTATATGTATATCATAATCATCGCAGTTTAAATTAAATAACTTTTCGATTACAGTTATTACATTTTCCACAGAACACCTTGCCGTACTTTTTCTTATCATTTTCCTATTTTGATTGCTAATTTCTTCTTCATCTATTATTCCTGTTATTCTTATATTCCCTTTCCTTAATGTAACCTTTTTAGCTGTAGCCTCAACTTCCATTACTGCTCCCATATTTGCTCCATAAACAGCTAAACCATTAACATATCCAACTGTTGGTTTTTCGTTAATCATTTTTTCTGGCCTTGGAGAATATTGCCCATTTTCAATTACCCACTCCACATCACTTACAGTTATTTCACTTCTCTCCTCATTTAATGCTATCCCAGCCGCAAGTTGAATTAGGTTTACCACGTCCCTCCCATTTTGTGAATATCTTCCAACTAATTCACATGCCTTTTCACCTATTGTAAATTCTATTTTTTCTACTGCATTTCTAGCTATTATCTGGATTTCTTCTGGAAGAAGGGTTCTAAAAAATATCTCTACACATCTTGATCTTAAAGCAGGAGTAATTTCTTCTGGATTCCTTGTTGTTGCTCCTACTAACCTAAAATCAGCAGGAAGACCATTATCGAAAATATCTTTTATGTATGTAGGCATATTATCATCAGATGAATTGTAGTAAGAACTATCTAAAAAAACCTTTCTATCTTCCAGTACCTTTAATAGTTTATTCATTTCAATAGGATGAAGCTCCCCTATTTCATCAATAAATAGTACACCACCATGGGCCTTAGTAACAGCCCCTGCTTTAGGCTGTGGTATTCCTGCAACTCCTAGTTGACCTGCACCCTGATATATAGGGTCATGTACTGAACCGATAAGTGGATCTGCTATTCCTCTATCATCAAACCTTATTGTAGTAGCATCAATTTCTATAAACTTTGAGTTATCATTAAAAGGTGAATGCTCTCTTTTCTTAGCATATTCTAATACTAGTCTAGCGGCTGCCGTTTTACCAATTCCAGGTGGTCCATATATTATTACATGCTGAGGATTAGGTCCACATAAAGCGGCCTGAAGGGCTTTTATTCCTTTCTCTTGACCTATTATTTCATCAAAGGCCGCTGGTCTACTCTTTTCTGTAAGAGGTTCCGTTAATTTTATCTCTCTTAGCTTTTTAAGCTTCTCCATTTCTTTTCTATTTTCTTTATCTATTACTATTCTTCTTGATTGCTGACCTTTCAATGCATTAAAAAAATATAACCCCATAAAAACAGTTACAACAAATTGAATAATCATCCAAGTATACATCATATTCTAAAACCTCCCTCCAAAGTTCCCTGTAACACGTATATTTTATTACTGTATTATTATGTACATCTTTTATTGATGATATTCTAATTATTAACATCCATACAGAAAATAAGAAAATTATACTAAAAAATCAAAAGTTGAGAACCAAGGATTAACTCTTAACACTTTAAAATATTCTTATAAAATTTTATATTAATTAGCATAAAGCAAAAAAGGGTACTGCTATAATAGCAGTACCCTTTTTACTTTATGCTGATTCTGAACCTTTTCTAGTCCTAGACTTTTTAACCTTTAACGGTGTTCTCTTTTCACCTTCAGCTTTAATAAGTTCTGGTTCCTTAGTAGTAATAGTGTCTTTATTTACAATTACCTTCGCTATTTCTTCTCTAGAAGGGATATCAAACATGATATTCTTCATAGCATCTTCTATAATTGCTCTAAGACCTCTTGCACCTGTGTTTCTCTTCAACGCCTCATCAGCAATACCTTCCAACGCTTCATCAGTAAATTCCAATTCAACATTATCAATTTCAAAAAGTTTTTTGTATTGTTTTACGAGAGCATTTTTAGGTTCCTTTAATATACTTATAAGTGCTTTTCTATCTAGCGCCTCAAGAGTTACAACTATAGGAAGTCTTCCAACAAACTCAGGAATAAGTCCAAATTTTAGAAGATCTCCTGGCATTATGTCTTTTAGAAGTACCCCAACATCTTTCTCTTTTTTCGATTGTATTTCGGCGCCGAATCCCAGTGTACTTATTCTTGTTCTATTTTCAATTATTCTATCTATACCATCAAAAGCACCACCGCAAATAAATAAAATATTAGTTGTATTTATTTGTATAAACTCTTGATGCGGATGTTTCCTTCCACCTTGTGGTGGAACTGAGGCAACAGTACCCTCAAGTATTTTTAACAATGCTTGCTGAACCCCTTCTCCAGACACATCTCTTGTTATAGAAGGATTTTCTGACTTTCTGGCTATTTTATCTATTTCATCAATATAAACTATTCCTCTTTCAGCTCTTTCAATATCATAGTCAGCATTTTGAATAAGCTTTAAAAGTATATTCTCAACATCTTCTCCAACATAACCAGCTTCAGTTAAAGTTGTTGCGTCGGCAATAGCAAACGGAACATTTAAGAACTTAGCTAAGGTTTGAGCTAGAAGAGTCTTTCCAGACCCTGTAGGTCCTAATAAAAGAATATTACTTTTCTGTAGTTCTACATCATCACTATTAGCATTTGAATTTATTCTCTTATAATGATTATAAACTGCTACTGCTAAGGATTTTTTCGCATCATCTTGCCCAATTACATATTGATCAAGATAACCCTTTATATCCATAGGTTTTGGAAGTGAACTCATATCTACTTGAACATCTTCTTCAAATTCATCAGTTATTATTTCAGAGCAAAGTTCTATACATTCATCACAAATATATACTCCTGGCCCTGCTATCAATCTCCTAACTTGATCTTGAGTTTTGCCGCAGAATGAACATTTTAGTTGTTTTTTTTCATCTATTTTGGCCATCTCTACACCTCTCTAAAGGGTTATTTCTTTTTTATGACAACTTCATCAATTAAACCATAGTTTTTAGCTTCCTCTGCTGACATAAAGTTATCTCTATCTGTATCTTTCTCAATCCTATCTAATGGTTGACCTGTTCTCTCACTTAATATAGTATTTAAGTTTTTCTTTATTTTTAGTATTCTTTCTGCATGGATTCCTATATCAGTTGCCTGACCTTTAAATCCACCAAGTGGTTGATGTATCATTATTTCTGCATTCGGAAGTGCAAGTCTCTTTCCTTTTGCACCTGCAGCAAGTAAGAATGCCCCCATAGAAGCAGCCATTCCTATACATATAGTTGATACATCTGGTTTAATATACTGCATTGTATCATAAATCGCCATTCCGGCTGTTATTGATCCTCCTGGGCTATTTATGTATAGATATATATCTTTATCAGGATCCTCTGCCTCTAGGAACAATAATTGAGCCACTACAAGACTAGCAGTAACATCGTTAACCTCTTCACCTAACATTACTATTCTATCTTTTAAAAGTCTAGAATAGATATCATAGGATCTTTCCCCTCTGTTAGTTTGTTCAACGACTACTGGTACTAAACTCATAAATCTCTCCTCCTTTTTTATAATCACATAAGTGATTTTACCCATTTAAGAATTTTTTATATCAACCTATATAAGGATGAAACCCCAATATTCTCTAATTTTAAAATTAATTGCCAGAATAGCTTCTGGCAATTAACCTCTTTATATATTCTATGCTGTTGCTTTGCTGTTATCCACTAACATTTTAATTACTTTTTCATTTACCACATCTAATTTTAAGTAATTATTTTGAGATTGAGCAATTAGTTTAGCAGTGTTCTCAAGATCTTTAGTTCCATATTGCTTTGCCATTTCTGTAGCTCTAGCTAAAATTTCTTCTTCTGTAGCTTCTATATTTTCTACTTTTGCTATTTCTTCAACTACTAAATCTGTTTTTACTCTCTTCTCAGCTGTTTCTCTCATATATTCTCTAACTTTTTCTTCAGTATTATTTGTGTACTGATAGTATGTTTGAAGATCTAAGCCTTGGTATTGTAGTCTCATTTCTAAGTCTTTAAGCATAGTGTCTATTTCTTTATCAATCATTACTGATGGAATTTCCATTTTTGCATTTCCACAAACTATATCGAGAACTGCTTCTTCATATTCTCTTTTTGCTCTCAACTCATTTGCTTCTTCCATTTTCTTTCTTATGTCTGCTTTTAATTCTTCTATAGTATCAAATTCTGAAACTTCTTTTGCAAATTCATCATCTAATGCTGGTAACTCTTTTTTCTTTATGTCTTTAACAGTAACTTTGAAAAGAGCTTCCTTACCATTTAAATCTTCTCTACCATATTCTTCCGGGAATGTTACAACAACATCCTTTTCATCATCTTTGTTTAAACCTATCAATTGATCTTCAAAGTTACCTATGAAAGTACCTGATCCAATTTCTAATTGATAATCTTTTCCTTCTCCACCTTCAAAAGCAACATCGCCTACAAATCCTTTGAAGTCTATTACAGCGATATTTCCTTTTTCTATAGCTCCATCTTCTTTACTTTCAACTCTTGCATTTTTCTCTTGCATTGACTTTAGTTCATTTTCAATTTCTTCATTTTTAACTTCATATACAGGTTTTTTTACTTCTAATCCTTTGTACTCTCCAAGTTGTACTTCTGGAACAACAGTAACTGTTGCTGTATATATGAATTCCTTACCATTTCCTACTTGAACTATATCAATTGCAGGATAATCAACTGGCTTTATGTTATATTCCTTTAGAGCCTCTGGATATGTATCATCACAACAGAAATTTATAGCATCTTCATAAAATACGCCTTCTCCATAATGCTTCTTTATTATATTCATTGGAGCCTTGCCTTTTCTGAAGCCTGGTATGTTAAATTGCTTTGCATTCTTAGCAAATGCCTTTTTCATAGCCTCTGTAAATTTCTCTGCCTCAACTGTTATTTCTAACTTCACTACATTAGTTTCTATTTTTTCCATTTTTGCGTTCATTATTCTATTCCTCCTAATCAACCGTGCTTATGTTAACCATATTATTATAACATATATTTTAAGCTATTAACATATGTTACTTAATCTTATATAATTTTTACAATACACTAAAATTTTTATCAATATAGATTAAAATTTCTGTATTAATAATTATATACCAGAAAATATAACTTTTACAATTACTTTTTCATTTCTCAATGCAACTATGCAAAAAATTCTTTGAAGCTATTAATTCATTATAATCTAAATAATTATCTCTATAAACTTCAATAATTCCAACTTTATTATAACCTATTTCCTTTAATTTACAAGATATTTTTTTATAATCTACATCACCTTTTCCTGGTAATAAACAAATATTATCTTTATCTCTATCATTTATATGAAAATTGACTATACTTCCACCCATACAATCTATATATATCTCTGGGTCTATTCCTGCCTTATATGCTTGTTTTATATCTAATGTAAAATAAATAGGATACTGACAATTTTCCTTTAGCATACTTAGAAAATTAATTTCTGCAGACATACACCATGAAACATTTTCCTGGGCAAGCTTTATCCCTTCTTCTTCTGCAGTATATGTTAATCTATTATATACATCAGTCACGAATTTCTTAGATATAGCGTTTAAAGCTTGGTATCTCATTCCATGAAAAGTGTAGCAATCTGCCCCTAACATTTTTGCAGCCTTACAAATTCTTTTGAAGTACACATACATATCATCTCTTCTTCTTTCATAACTATCAAAAAGAAAAGGTTCAAAAGAGGAAGAGAAACCATGCACAGAATGAATATGAAAGTTGTGCTTATTTTTTTCTTCTAAAAGCACTTTTATAAAATCTTCTTCATATTCACTAGGACTGTTTAAAAATATCTCTCCGCTTTCAAACCCTAAATTTTTCATTAAAGCTATACTCTCTTCGGTTTTAACATTTGGATAAAAACTAGCTGATGATAAACCTATTTTCATTAAATCCTCCTAAATCAAAATAGTAAAATACCCTATTCGCTGATGCTGCCATCAGCAGTTAGAAAAACAGTTCTTCCATCTACATTTATAGTAAGTCCTCTATCAGTTAAATTATCTAACTTCAATTCTTCTCCCTCTATCCCCTGTACAAAGGTATGAGTTTTTTCTTTTAAATTTTCAATCCAAATATACTTGGTAGTTTTTCCAATCCAAGGTAATTGACTTATGTATGCAATATTATCTTCATTTATAAATTTCGGGGACGAACACCAAATATATTTAGAGTCTGCTGATAACTGATCATTCTTGGTTATAACAGTACCGCTTGTTGATGTATACTGAGGGTTAGTCATATCTTGTTTGTTTCCACTTATATCTAATAGGATTATGCTTTGTACTTTATCGTCGTATATAACTATACTCTTACCTGAAGGGCTAACATTATATACTATCTTTTTCTCCATAGGAATTACTTCTTTAAATACTTTGTCATTATTTTTAACTTCATATACTGCAGTTACAGTTTCCCCATTGCTTAGCTGAATGTCATACCCTTGTTTATTCTGCTCCTTTTTTTGTTGACTATCTTCTACCTTTTTAGAACTTTCCATACTCGGACTCTTTACTTCAGTACTTTTAACATTCTCCTTGTCTGCCGCAATATTACTCTTTAATTTATCCATATCCTTACTTAAATTCTTAAACGTTCCTTTCATGGAAATTGCCACAAACATGATTATAATAAGTGATATGCAAACTCCGAAAATAATCCTATTTCTCCTTTTTCTCATTTGCTTTTCATAATCTCTGCTAAATATACTTGGCTTTACCAACGCTTACTCCTCCTATACAAGTACTTAAATATACGTATTAAAATAGTTCTATATAGTTCCTTTATATCAATAAATCCTTTAATAAATAACTTATTTCCATTAATTCATTATTTATTATAACTCAAAAGCATAAAAAATAGTAATATTTTTTAGAAAAGATAAAATTATTATCAATTTACATTTATATAATAAATACAAGGCTTCTAGATATTAATTTTCATATTTTATAAATTTGTATTTATAAAAAAAACTCAAGTCCGTAGACTTGAGCCAAGATAAATATAAAGATAAAAATCAAATAAGTATTTCGGGAAAAATACTCAGCTATAAATCTATTTAAAAATTTGTAGCTAACACTACTTAATGTTTCTGCTGCCTGGTTTAATATAAGGCTGTCCAATTTTACAAAGAGGGCAATCTTCTTTTTCATAGCTTTGTATAGAAAGCTTAACAGCACTATACACAGGGTAGGGAAAGTTAACTTCAGCCCCTCTCCTATCAACCAAACAACATACTCCAACCACTTCTCCACCTTGAGCCTCTATAACTTTAGCAACCTCAAGAGAAGATTTTCCTGTGGTTACAACATCTTCAGATATTATAACCTTCTGTCCTTTTTTTAATTCAAAACCTCTTCTAATTGTCATGTTTCCATCTTGTCTTTCGGCAAATATGCCCGGCTTTCCAGTTTGTCTTGCTAATTCATAGGAAACCAATATCCCACCCATAGCTGGACCAACTATTATATCGAAATCTATATCATTAAGCTTTTGTGCTACTATCTTTAAAACCCTTTCTGCTTGATTAGGGTACTGTAGAAGTTTTGCACATTGGCAGTATTTATCACTATGTCTTCCTGAGGACAATAGAAAGTGTCCCTCTAATAATGCACCTGTTTCTTTTAAGATATCTATAATAAAATCATCTGTATTTTCCATATCATTTACCTCCATAGCTTTTTTAATTGGAGATGTTCTCCTTAATTAATCTATATAATTCCTCTAATTTCACTTAAATCTTTAATACCTTCTTGTTTCATGTACCTTTCTATTCCATCTATAATATTTAAACAAATATCTGGTTTAATAAAGTTTGCTGTACCTATCTGAACCGCATAAGCACCTGCCATTATAAATTCTATAGCATCCTCAAAGGAGCATATTCCACCTAATCCTATCACTGGAATATCAACTGTCCTCGATACTTCATATACCATTCTGAGGGCCATAGGTTTTATAGCAGGACCAGACAATCCAGCTACTACATTGTTAAATACAGGCTGTCTTCTTTTTATATCTATTGCCATACCTTTAAAAGTATTTACGAGAGACAAAGCGTTGGCTCCTGCCTCACAGCATTTGTATGCCATATCAACAATATCTTCTGCATTGGGTGAAAGCTTTACTATCAATGGCTTATTGCATACCATTCTTACTTCTTTAACTACCTCATAAGCTACTTCTGACTTTATACCAAATGCTACTCCTCCTGATTTTACATTAGGACAGGATATATTAAGTTCTAGCATGTCAATTTCCGATTTATCTAACTTTTCAACAGCTTTTATATATTCTTCAATAGTTCCTCCACCTAAGTTAGCTATAACCACTGTATTAAGCTTCTTCATTTTAGGAAGTTCATTATTTATAAAGCAATCTACTCCAGGATTTTGGAGGCCAACACTGTTTAACATGCCACTCTTAGTTTCATGAACTCTTATACCGTCGTTCCCTTCCTTTGGGTTCAACGTAAGACCTTTTGAACTTATCCCTCCAAGTTTAGATACATCATAAAAATCACCATACTCCTCACCAAAACCAAATGTTCCCGATGCAGCAATAATCGGATTTTTAAACTTAACTCCACATATATTAACTTCAAGCATTGATTGTATCCTCCTTGTATGTGATAACTATCACCTTGTCTTTGTCTTTAATATCTAACATATAAATTTTATATATTAACCTAATATTATATCTTCCCCCAAAAATACTGGTCCGTTTTTGCAGGTTCGTTTATTACCATACTTTGTTTTGCAAGTACAAACAAGACATGCACCAACCCCACAAGCCATATGCTTTTCCATGGAAACATATAAAGGTATTTTTTTATCATTACACATCTTAATTACTTTATTCATCATAATTTCCGGTCCGCAACATAGCACCACATCATAAAGCGCAGGATTAAACAAATCTGTTACATACCCTTTATGACCTTCAACTCCACTTTCTGTTGATATCTTTATATCCTTAACAAACTCTTTAAATTTATCTAAAGTATATGTTTTATCTCTAAAGCCAGTATAAACAGTAATATCACAATGTTTTAAGTTCTTTACAGTGTATAGCATTGGCGCTATCCCAATTCCTCCTGCCACTATTGCAACTTTCCCATTTATACTCTCTGTATCAAAGCCATTTCCTAATGGTCCCATAATACTAAGTTCATCTCCGTATTTTAACTTGCTTAAAGCCTTAGTACCTTCTCCGCTTATCTGATATAAAAAACTTATCCTCTCATCATCTAAGTAATGTATACTTATAGGTCTTGGTAAAATAAGC
The DNA here is from genome assembly GCF_056135525.1 of Clostridium sp. CS1-1. Lineage (NCBI taxonomy): Bacteria > Bacillati > Bacillota > Clostridia > Eubacteriales > Clostridiaceae > Clostridium > Clostridium sp. CS1-1. The sequence goes on from NZ_CM148680.1 coordinate 4,521,396, forward strand.
TCTCTATTTAAAGATTTCAGCATATAAAACTGTCCTGGATTTCCAATAAATTTACCTTTTATATTTAACATAAATAGCCCATCAGCTATTTGGATATTTTCATAAACTATTTCAGTTCTGTAACTTGGCCTCATATTGTTCATAAGTATTAATCCATCCTTATAATAGGTATTTTTATAAACAGAGTTCTTAGTGTCTTTGACACTTAGAAATCGTTATCCAGGGACGTAGCCGCTCTTTACCCCACTTTCACAGAGTGCGTGGAGTATTAGAGCGGGTAGTCATCGGATAAGTTTCTATTTCAACCACAGATCTATATCTAAATTCATGTCTTTATCTATAATATAGAGGTGAAATCTACAATACTTTTACTTCTCTAAGTATTTCTTCTTTCATTCTTAGAGCTTCTTCTCTTGCGTAATCTCCGTATCGTTTTTCAGCCTCTTCTTTTCCTTTGTATGCTAGGAGAATACCTCTGGATGAGTTAACTACTCCACCATTACCATCCTTTAAATACATCGCAACATCTTTAGCTGTTCCTCCCTGTGCACCATAGCCAGGTATTAAGAAGAACGTCTTATCTAAACTATTTCTAAGTTTTTTTCCTTCATCAACATGAGTACATCCAACGACGCCACCTAAAGAACTGTAACCATAACTTCCTAGATACTTTTCACCTAGTTGACATATTTTTTTACCCACTACCTCGTAAACCTTCTCCTTATTTTCTGTACCTATATATTGTATGTCTTTCGCACCTTTATTCGAAGTTCTTATTAGTATGAATATTCCTTTTTCATTATTCTTAACATAGGTTAAGTATGGATCTATCCCATCTAATCCCATATAAGGACTTAAAGTAACAAAATCACTTTCAAAGTCACCTTCAAAATGCGCTTTTGCATACATTTCAGCAGTCTTAGATATGTCTCCTCTTTTTATATCTGCAATAACTATATGTTTCAAATCCCTTATATACTTAAGAGTTCTCTTATAAGCATTAAGGCCTTTAAGTCCTAAAGCTTCATAATATGCTATTTGTACTTTATAACAAGAAACAATATCTATTGTAGAATCTATTATTGTTTTATTGTATTGAAAAATGGCATCTTCAACTGAATTATACTTATCTAATATTGCCTTTGGCAAATATTCAACTGCAGTATCTAATCCAATACATACATGTCCATTTTTTTGAACACTTTCATATAATCTATCTATTATCAACTTAAGCACCTCACTCGTTACTACTTATTCAAATACAATTCTTCCACCTTTTATTGTCTTCAAAACCATTCCATAAACCTTCATTCCATCAAACGGGGTATTCTTCCCCTTAGATTTGAAACTTTCTGAAGATATTTCATACTGCTTATCTGTATCTAAAAGTACTAAATCACCATCATATCCTATTTTTATTTCTCCTTTTTTAACTCTCATAATTTGCGCAGGATTCTTGGACATTATTTCAGAAAGCTTATTTAAGCTTATATATCCATCCTTAACTAATTTTGTATAACAGATTGAGAAAGAGGTTTCTATACCCGATATTCCCGGCGCTTTATTCTTTTTATCTTCAAGAGTATGTGGTGCGTGGTCTGTACCTATAGCATCAACCCAACCATCTTTAATAGCATTAATTATAAAATCCACATCTTCTTTTGTTCTAATAGGTGGGTTAACAGCATAATCATTATCTATAAGTGATAAGTGATGCGGTGCTACTTCACAGGTTATACTTTCGCCTTCTTTCTTAGCTTTTATCACATATTCCATTGACTCTTTAGTACTAACATGTGCCATATGAGCCTGACACCCAGTAAATTGAGCCAAAGTAATATTTCTCCATGTCATAATGTTTTCTGCTAATCTTGTGTCAGTATCTGATAGCGAATGCTCTTCACAATGACACATTACTGTAATTCCTTTTTCTTTTGCCTTTAACATAGCATTAATCATAACCTTGCTGTCAGTTACATCTTTTCCATCTTCAGATATCATTGTCACCTTTGAATCTAATTTATCTAAGTGACTTATACTATTTCCATCAAAGTTGTTAGTAATAGATACAACCTGATGTATGTCTATAAGGCCCACTTCTTTTCCTCTATCTAATACATAGTTTACTGTTTCCATGCTGCTACATACCGGATTTGTATTTGCCATAAGATTTACCATAGTGTATCCGCCTCTTACAGCAGCACAACTTCCACTTTGAACATCTTCCTTATAAGTAAATCCTGGTTCTCTAAAATGTGCATGTAAATCTATAAATGAAGGCATAACTGTCAATCCTTTTGCTGTTATAGTTTTACAGTCTTTGTTTAAACTTTTTCCTATTTCATAAATTACACCATTACATATATAGATGTCTCCAATAAAGTCTTGTGACCAATCGATTATTCTTGCTTTTTTTATTAGTAACTCCATATCCATCACCCTTTCACTTAAGCTGTAAATTCTAAATAAATATATATTCTTAGTTTAGGGTTCATCAGATATATCTAAAGCCTTATATAACTCATCACAATACTTACACTTATATTCTCTACTTTCTTCCTCTATAAGATTAAATACATGCGGTATATTTCTCTCTATTGAAGTGATACATCTTGGATTTTTACACTCTATTACATTTTCTACTTTTTCTGGCAGCCTCAGGTTGATTTTTTCCCTTATAGCTCCATTTTCTATAATATCTATTGTTATGTTAGGGTCAATAAATCCTAATACAGTGAAATCTAACTCCAATTCATTTTCTATTTTTATTATATCTTTTCTACCGAGCTTTGGACTCTCAGCATTCATTATTAGTGCTACTGAGTAATTCACTTTATCTAACCCTAGGTAATTGAATATCTTTAGCCCATGTCCAGCTTTTATATGATCAATTACAATTCCATTTTTTATACTATTTATTGTTAACATAGTTTCTTCCCCCTTCAATATCTACTATTTAGCCCCCAAAAGTTTAGCTATTAGTGCCATTCTTACATACATACCATATTGTACTTGCTTAAAGTAACATGCTCTTGGATCTGTATCTAAATCGTAAGATATCTCATTTACCCTTGGGAGAGGGTGAAGAACTATCATATTTTTTGATGCTTTTTCCATCTTATGTTTATCTAATACATAAATATCCTTAAGTCTTACATAGTCATCTTCATTAAAAAATCTTTCCCTTTGAACTCTTGTCATGTAAAGTACATCTAATTCCCCAATAATATCCTCTAATCTTTCTACCTGCCTAAATTCGACATTTTCAGCCTTTAACTCTTTACTTATATACTCAGGAATTCTTAATTCGTTCGGAGATATTAGTATGAACCTATTATTTTTATATCTTGTCATAGATTTTATTAAAGAATGAACAGTTCTTCCGAATTTTAAATCTCCACAACATCCTATGACTAGGTTTTCTAGGGTGCCTTTCAAGGACTTTATGGTTAGAAGATCCGCAAGCGTTTGCGTTGGATGTTGATGACTTCCATCGCCAGCATTTATTATCGGCTTTTCCGAATGCATTGCTGCAACTCTTGGTGCACCTTCTTTCGGATGTCTCATTGCTATAATATCAGCATAACAAGCCACTGTTCTTATAGTATCTGCCACACTTTCCCCTTTAGTAACTGAACTTGAATTAGGTTCTGAAAAGCCTATAACTTTTCCACCAAGTCTTAACATTGCAGACTCAAAACTAAGTCTTGTCCTAGTACTAGGTTCATAAAATAGTGTAGCCAGTATCTTGTTCTCACAAATATGTGAAAACTCTCCTGGATTCATAATAATTTGATTTGATAACTCGAATATTTCATCAAGTTCTTCTATGGAGAAATCCATAGGTTCTATTAAATGCCTTCCTTCTAGCATTATACATTCCTCCTTCTTAGCATCTCAGTGCTAAATTTAAAGGTATAAAAAAAGCCTTCCCTTTAGGGAAGGCATGAATATACTAATACACTGCATAACAAATAGAACTCACATTCACAGCCTTCCTAGTCTCACAGGACTAGTTTAAAGGTTTCGATATAAAACTTATTCAATTTTGTTGTTTTAATAATATCATAAAGCTGCAGTAAAGTCAACGACTATTTTACTGTTTTTGACATCAATGCTGCTCCTATAGCTCCTGCATACCTGCCTAACCTATTAGTTTCTACTGATTCACCTAGCTTTTCTGATAACTTTTTAACTATATATTTGTTTTCACTCAAACCACCAGTTAGAAAATAAACAAAGTTATCTGAGTGCTTTTGACATAAACTTTTAACTTTACTTACGATTGAATCTACTACACCATAAGCTATATCTTCTCTTTTCTTACCATTTCCAATTAAGCTTATTACTTCTGATTCAGCAAACACAGTACACATAGAACTTATACTAACCGCAGTCCCTTCTTGTGCTTTTTCACATAACTCTACAATATCAAAACCTAAAGTATTTGCCATTAGTTCTAAAAATCGACCTGTTCCTGCGGCACATTTATCATTCATTGTAAAGTTTGTCACATTTCCACCTTGCACAGTTATTACCTTAGTATCTTGTCCGCCTATATCTATTACTGTACATTCCTTGCCCAAAAGATAATATGCTCCTTTTCCATGACAAGTTATCTCTGTTAGGGTTTTATCCGCATAAGGAACAGATACTCTGCCATACCCCGTAGCAACTATTCTAGAATTATCCTTATTTATTCCTAATTCACTCAGCCTTTCTTTTATCTCTCCCGCAGTCTTAACACTACTCCATCCAGTAGGAAGAACAAATGTATTTATAATCTCTTCCTCTTTAAAAATACAAACTTTCGATGCAGTTGAACCTATATCAATTCCTACATAAAACATTGTCATTTCACCTCTAATAATCTAAATAAGGATTTAACACTTTTTTATTCACAGAATGGAATCCTAAACTATTCACATTGTGATTATTAATTATGCCCTCTATTCTCTCTTCATCCTCTTTGTTATACATTATGGATATTCCACAGCATACCGAAAGCTCTCTCGGAGTAGGCACAATTGTATACTTTATTTTCTCATCCTTCAGCAATGATTCTAACTTTATCCCCTCTGTATGAGATGGAAAAAGTATGTAATGTCTTATTTGTTCCATGTTATCACCCTTGTTTCACTTTTTATAAACACCCTGAAAATTAGGCTGCACGCCAAGTATAACTTAATAATTGCAGCCTTTGTAGGACTCCAATCTTAAAAATTACTTTACATAAAAGAAGATACTACCAATTATAAAGCACATTTAAATACTTTTATTAGTCTTAGCTTTTTCCTGTAGTCGGCTTTAGACGAATTAAAAAATATTTATGGCGCAGAAGAATCAGTAATATCTCCGGAGGTAAGACTAGTTTCTAAATTGGATTCCTAAAATTCTAAATCATTTCTAAAAACGCTTCTACTCTTGTCTTGATTTGTCCTGAATCTTCAGTAGAGTAATCTGTTTCTATATGAATAATAGGTATATTATTTTCTTTTAAGCTCTTTTCCACTGAACCATGTTCAACAGCATAAGTATGACAGAAAGATAGGTTGCAATCTATTACTCCGTCAACACCGTACTCTTTTGAGTATCTGATAATATCATCTATTCTTCCATGATTTGGCGTAAAGCAAGCACAGTTTATATTTAGGTATCTATCTGCAAGATTTTTAATTAATTCATCTATAGTTTCGCCTTCTTCAGATACCTCATTCTCAAAATATCTTGTTCCTGTACATGTTTCCTCAACAACTACCTCTGCGTTTAAGCTCTCAATTATTGAATGAAGCTTCCAGTTAGGTACTGCCATCGGTGTTCCTGTTATTAGAATTCTTTTTTTATTACTATCTTTAATGTTTTTTACTTTTTCATCAAGTTCATCACAAAGCTCATTTAATTTTTCTACAAATCTATGTGGATCATCATAAAATGCAATTTGTGATATTAAAAGGGCATCTAATCCGCTTATTGGTGATGGCTTGTGCTTTCTAAAGTTATATAATCTTTTTAGAGCTTTTCTCTTAGCATTAGCAAGCTTAATCGCATCTTTAAGGCTTCCTACAGTAATCTTATTACCTGTAAGTTCCTCCATCTTAGCTATAACATCTTTAATTTCTTCTCCCCATGCTTTATAATCTTTTTCCCTCTTCATTTGAGGTAAATCCATGACATGCACAGGAACATATTCATCTAATAATTCCCAAGCTTTTTTCTTTCCATCGCAGGTAGTCTCTCCAATTACCATATCACAAGATTGGAAATAAGGGCATGTCCCTCCTACCTTAGCACCCATAAAAGCTTTTATAAGAGGACACATATTTCTTGGAAGAACCTTTTCTCCATCTTCAATCCAAAATTGTGAACCAGCGCAAAGGCCTACTCCAATGGCTTTTGATGCAAGTATTACTTCATCTGGTACAAAAACACAAAATGTACCTACAACTTTTCCCCCATTTTGCTTATGTTCATCTAATTCTTGTATTCTAAGTCCATGTACTTCTGATATAACAAAGTTGAAGTAATTCATACCTTCTGGTCTATCTTCTTGATTTAAATATGTTGCACCATAAAGTTCTGGCAACACAGCGCACAACTTATCATGCTTTTCTAAATCCATTCCTAAGTCTGTCCATAGCTTTCTATAATCTCCCATTGTTATCCCTCCATTTTTTTCATACAGTATAATTTTAACATAACAATGGTTTAAAACGTTATTCGGATCTATTATGGTACAATATACATCTATTACTTAAACAAATAGTTATGCATAAAGATAAATGCCAGTACAAAAGTACTGGCATTTATCCAAAAATCTTATTAATATAATTTATTTAATTTTTATGAGAAACCTATTTAAATATTATATATGTACCTCTAATACATAACCTTTATCTCTTAAGCTTTTAACTATTTGCTCACCATGTTCTTGAGATTGAGCTGTAACTTCTAAACATACATCTGCAAAGTCAAGTCCTTTTTCATTCCAGTTATTATTTTGTCTTACTGTAACAACGTTTCCACCCATTGAACCAACTTCTGATATTAAAGCACCTAATGTTCCTGCTTTATCTTGAAGTTCAACAGTAAGTCTTATTCTTCTCTTTAAAAGAACTAATTCTCTTTCTATTATTTTAGCAGCTGTAGCTATATCTACATTTCCACCACTAACTAATGCTACTACGTTTTTACCTTCGATTCCACTTATTTTACCAGCTAATAGAGCAGCTGTTGGTGTAGCTCCTGCGCCTTCAGTTACTAACTTATTTCTTTCCATTAGTGAGAACATACCAAACGCTATATCATCTTCACTAACAGTAACAACTTCATCTACATATTTTTGTATATACTTGAAGCACTGATCTCCTGGTGTGCTAACAGAAATACCATCTGCAAGAGACTTAGCACCCGGTAAAGTCACAACTTCACCTTTTTCTAATGAAGGTATAATTGGAGCTACTATTTCTGGTTGAACTCCGATTATTCTTATTGAAGGTTTTATAGTCTTAGCAGCTGTTGCAATACCAGCTATTAGTCCACCACCACCGATTGGAAGTACAATTACATCAGCATCTGGTAATTCTTCTAGTATTTCAAGACCGATTGTTCCTTGTCCTGCCATTACATCTACGTCATTAAATGGATGTAGGAATGTTGCTCCTGTTTCTTTTTGTACTTCTACAGCTTTAGCATAACACTCATCGTATACTTGTCCAGCTTGAATAACTTCAGCACCGTAACCTCTAGTAGCGTTAACCTTAGCTTGTGGAGCAGTTGCAGGCATAACAATTGTTGCCTTAACACCAAATGATGTTGCTGCATAAGCAACTCCTTGAGCATGATTTCCCGCTGAAGAAGCTATAACTCCTCTTTGTTTCTCTTCTTCTGTTAAACTAACAACTTTATTATAAGCTCCTCTTAATTTAAAAGATCCAGTTTTTTGCTTATTTTCACACTTTAAATATAAGTTACAACCGCATTGTTTTGAAAAAGTGCTTGTATAAAATAACGGAGTTTTTCTTGCTACACCTTTAATATTCTCTTGTGCTTTTTTGATTCTTTCTAAATTTAATTCCATAACCAGTTCCCCCTAATTCACTAATAATATATGCATTATCTGAAAAAGATAATTACTTTCAAAACTCAATATGTTATGAATTAAACCCTTCAAAGTTCTTAATTCATAAACAAGGTAACCAAAACTTGATCAAACCTACAATATTTTACAATAAACCTATTCAATAAACGTTTACAAGTATACATCAAATACCAATATATGATAAATTATGTACAAATTGATTAGGTTTTTAACCGATAAAATATCTATAGGAAATTTTATGATATTTTATTTAAATTAGCTAACTAACTTTCGATATTATTTTAACACATTTATATAATTTGTACAATTTATATTTATCTTAAATTCGCCGCTTTTTTCAAGGATTCTATATAAATATTAAGTTTTATTATCATTATTATGCAATTATTATTTCATAATAGAAAAATCATGGAACATTACTTCCATGATTCTACAATATACACTATTCACTATTTAAATATATATATTTGTCTAGGCTCATACCCCATATTTTTAAACTTTGAATATAAAAACTCCACTTTGTTAATCCTTACCTTTATCACATTTATCATAGCAGGAAAAAAATTCAATTGATCATTGCTAATACCACTAATATTCAAGATATCAGCATATTCGCTGCTATTATAATCAACAATAGACGCAACTCCTTTTATTTGCATTCCTGCAAGTTTCATCATATTTTCATATTTATCATATATTGATATAGAAACCTTATTATTTAGAAGTATGTTTGCAAATTTCTCTCCACCCTCCGTAATAATATATATATATCCCCTTTCATAATTATATTCAATTGGTGTACCTCTTACTTCTCCGGCTGCTGAAGTACACAGAGTACATGTATTATGGCAGTACAAAAACTCCTCTATAGTCTTAAATAGTAACCTTGTAGGAATAGTCCTAATAAAGTTCTCCTTTATTCTTTTCACTTCTAATGAAAAATCTATAACCTCTCGTATATTCCCCATATCTATATTAATTAGTGGAATGTTATTCTTTTGGTAAAAACGTTCTATTACGGAATAGTCTTGTTTTGTTAATGTATCTAATTCAAGTTTTCCACCTAATACCTTGGAGCAGATAGAATTATTTCCTAATATATTGGTCATTTGTTTTATATAATCTTCTCCCCTATTTATAGAAAGGCAGTTACAAAATACTGCAACAAGTTTGTTTTTTAACCAACCGGAGTTATCTATTAAAAACTGCAAAATTTTATCGTTGACCTTTTCTTCATATATAGGTGAACCTATAACAAAACACTCAAAATCTTTATAAGCATCTTTAAAATCATCTATCTTGCAGCATCTTGCTGGACCTAATATCAATGCCATATTTTTCACTATATTCTCTGTCGACCCATACCTACTTTCATAAAGTATAAGCGTCCTTTGCATTTTATATCCTCCACCCAAACAATATTACTTTATATATTATATAAACGCTATGTTGAATAAATGTTTATATAATATATTTATTTAAATTAATATAAAATCTCTCATTCTTATTTGGAAACAAGAATACAAAGAAGCTAAATTCTTTATAATAAAAAAAGACATTGCAGTTTATAACTACAATGTCATATATATCATTTTAATTTATATAATGCTTCTATTAATTCTAATACTGGCACGCCCAGCAGGATTCGAACCTGCGACCTCTGGATTCGAAGTCCATCACTCTATCCAACTGAGCTATGGGCGCTCATAGGATACCAGTGTATTTACTTCAGCTAATTATGCTTAATCTATACTATATGTAATATCGCTTAAAATACAAATGGAGCGGGTGAAGGGAATCGAACCCTCGTAACTAGCTTGGAAGGCTAGCACTCTACCATTGAGTTACACCCGCAGATATAAAACATCAAAATCTATGATTTTGTTATGTTTTAATCCTCCTCAAGCATTGAGGAGTTTCATTAATTGGAGCGGAAGATGGGATTCGAACCCACGACGTTCACCTTGGCAAGGTGACGCTCTACCACTGAGCCACTCCCGCAGATATAAAACATCAAAATCTACGATTTTGTTATGTTTTAGTTCTTCTCAATAAATTGAGAAATGTCATTTTAATTGGTGCAGGTGAAGGGAGTCGAACCCCCATGCCTAAGGCGCTAGATCCTAAGTCTAGTGCGTCTGCCAATTCCGCCACACCTGCAAATTAATTGGTGGCTTACCGGGGAATCGAACCCCGGACACCATGATTAAAAGTCATGTGCTCTACCGACTGAGCTAGTAAACCGTATGTTATGTAATAACTGGGGTGAACGATGGGATTCGAACCCACGACAACCAGAATCACAATCTGGCGCTCTACCAACTGAACTACGTCCACCATGTTGGTGGGTCATCGGGGACTCGAACCCCGGGCACCCTGATTAAGAGTCAGGTGCTCTACCAACTGAGCTAATAACCCACATTTTTTATTGGTGCGTCTTAAGGGATTCGAACCCCTGGCACACGCCTTAGAAGGGCGTTGCTCTATCCAACTGAGCTAAAGACGCATATAATGGAGCGGGTGAAGGGAATCGAACCCTCGTAACTAGCTTGGAAGGCTAGCACTCTACCATTGAGTTACACCCGCATATTTGCTGGTCGGGGTGACAGGGATTGAACCTGCGACCTCATGGTCCCAAACCACGCGCGCTCCCATCTGCGCCACACCCCGTTATTTGGTGGGTCATCGGGGACTCGAACCCCGGGCACCCTGATTAAGAGTCAGGTGCTCTACCAACTGAGCTAATAACCCACATTTTTATTGGTGCGTCTTAAGGGATTCGAACCCCTGGCACACGCCTTAGAAGGGCGTTGCTCTATCCAACTGAGCTAAAGACGCATATAATGGAGCGGGTGAAGGGAATCGAACCCTCGTAACTAGCTTGGAAGGCTAGCACTCTACCATTGAGTTACACCCGCATGTTATTGGAGCGGAAGATGGGATTCGAACCCACGACGTTCACCTTGGCAAGGTGACGCTCTACCACTGAGCCACTCCCGCAGATATAAAACATCAAAATCTACGATTTTGTTATGTTTTAGTTCTTCTCAATAAATTGAGAAATGTCATTTTAATTGGTGCAGGTGAAGGGAGTCGAACCCCCATGCCTAAGGCGCTAGATCCTAAGTCTAGTGCGTCTGCCAATTCCGCCACACCTGCAAATTAATTGGTGGCTTACCGGGGAATCGAACCCCGGACACCATGATTAAAAGTCATGTGCTCTACCGACTGAGCTAGTAAACCAAAATGGCTGGGATAGCAGGATTCGAACCTACGAATACCAGAGTCAAAGTCTGGTGCCTTACCGCTTGGCGATATCCCAATATGTGGGGTGAACGATGGGATTTGAACCCACGACAACCAGAATCACAATCTGGCGCTCTGCCAACTGAACTACGTCCACCATGTATGGTGCGTCTTAAGGGATTCGAACCCCTGGCACACGCCTTAGAAGGGCGTTGCTCTATCCAACTGAGCTAAAGACGCATATGTTGGAGCGGGTGAAGGGAATCGAACCCTCGTAACTAGCTTGGAAGGCTAGCACTCTACCATTGAGTTACACCCGCATATTTGCTGGTCGGGGTGACAGGGATTGAACCTGCGACCTCATGGTCCCAAACCACGCGCGCTCCCATCTGCGCCACACCCCGGCATTATATCCAACATTTTCACTTTTACAAACAATGGTCGGGGTGACAGGGATTGAACCTGCGACCTCATGGTCCCAAACCACGCGCGCTCCCATCTGCGCCACACCCCGATATTCAGGAATTATCCTGAATTCATTTCGTCGTTGTTACTAACTCCTGACGACATAGATTATTTTACACGATATATTTATATTCGTCAACACTTATTTTATTTTTTTTTTGTTTTTTTATTCTAAATCCCCTTAATGCTTGGATTTATCTTGCCATCTTGTATTTTAATAGTGGCAACACTATTGAACCCATCCCTTGATAAAGCTGGACTTCCTGGATTTACGAACCATATCCCATCCTCGTAGGCAATTTTAGATACATGCGTGTGCCCAAACAGAACTATGTCAGCTTCTAACTCTAATGCCTTATATCTCAATCTAGATAAATCATACTTTACATCATATCTATGTCCATGAGTCATAAACACTTTCTTCCCAGCTATGGTTTCAAGTCTTTCTCCAGGTGCATCTACAGCAAAATCACAATTGCCTTTAATACTTATAATCTCACCTTTGTAATACTTGGCAATCTCTTTAACATCTTGAACATTATCTCCCAAATGGATAATAATACTTGACTCTTCTAATTTCTTTAATGCGTTTTCAATAACCCATGTATATCTATGTGTATCACTTATTACCCCTATTAACAACTTTACCCCTCCATCATAAGTTATCCAATTCCTCTTATTACTTTACTAAATCATAAGTTCTCTAATTTTTTCTTCTACTTTCTTTAAAGCTTTCGCTCTATGACTAATAGTGTTCTTTAGTTTAGAATCCATTTCTGCAAAGGTAGTTTTATACTCTGGAACATAAAATAACGGATCATATCCAAATCCATTTTCTCCTCTTTCTTTATCCAGAATTAGCCCTTCAATCGACCCTTCAACCTTTATAACATTATCTGAATCTAATATTAACACCATCGCACATATGAACTTTCCAGTTCTTTCTGCAATACTTTTACCCTCTAATAGGCTTAATAACTTTTCATTATTCTTTTTATCATTTCCATGCTCTCCAGCAAACCTCGCTGAGTAAACTCCTGGTGCTCCTCCTAGGCAATCAACAGTTAATCCCGAATCATCAGCTAGCACCATAGAGTTATCAAGCATCTTGTATATTTCATTAGCCTTTATAAAAGCATTTTCAATAAATGTATCTCCATTTTCTTCTACATCTACATCTATTCCCGCTTCTTTTAGGGATACTATTTCTATTGGGTATTTAGAAAGTATTTCTTTTATTTCTTTTATTTTTTTAAAATTATTACTCGCTACAATTAACCTTTTCATTTTCTATCTCCTGTTCCAATCCAAAGTGAATCCATTTTCAAACTTTCTTTCTGAACTTGAATCATATGCTTTGCGCCTTTTTCTGCTAAGTTTAACAAATCGTTTAAATCTGCCCTTGAGAAAGGACTTTGTTCACCAGTTCCTTGTACTTCTATGAATTCTCCTGAACTTGTCATAACTACGTTCATATCTACCTTTGCGCGAGAATCCTCTTCATAACATAAATCTAACATTTTTATATTATCTACAATACCTACACTTACAGCACTTACAAAATCTCTAATAGGATATATTGTAAAAGGAGATTTCTTGTGTAACTTGTTAACAGCATCTACTAATGCAACAAATGCGCCAGAAATAGATGCAGTTCTAGTTCCTCCATCAGCTTGTATTACATCACAATCTATCCATATAGTTTTTTCTCCAACAGCTTTCAAATCAACTACGGATCTTAGTGCTCTACCTATTAACCTCTGAATCTCCATGGTCCTTCCATCCATTTTACCTTTAGTTATATCCCTAACCTTTCTTACTTGTGTAGCTCTAGGTATCATATTATATTCACAGGTTATCCAGCCTTCCCCCTTTCCTTTCAAGAAAGGTGGCACCTTTTCTTCTATAGATGCGGTGCAGATTACCTTAGTATCCCCAGTTTCTATCAAAACTGATCCTTCTGCATACTTAGTATAATTTCTTGTTATTCTTATACTCCTATTTTGATCATTTTTTCTACCATTACTTCTCATCTTCTACCTCCAAAAGAAATCAAATCATAATATTTCTTACTTTTATATAATTATTGTACAATATTGTTTTAGCATTTTGTGTTCTATTTTAGCCCACTATTTATTTTCTCTTCTAATACGAATAGTTCATCTCTCTCTGGTGGAAACACTTCCTCTTCACCCTTATCACTTACTAGAATACCATTACCTTTAATAATCTTACCTATTATGGTCGCTTTGATACCTTCTTTTTGTAGCGTTTTTACTAACTCATCTCCATTTGATGTTGTTATAAGCATGCTGCCTGAGGATATAAGTCTTAATGGTTCTATAGAATATTTTTTACATATCTTCGCCGTTATTTCACTTATTGGCATATTATCTCTATATACCTTAAACCCTAGTTCACCAGCCTTTGCCACTTCCCATAAAGCCCCCAGCACTCCACCTTCTGTTATATCGTGCATGCAATTGACTCTAAATTTACCTGCTATAACGCCCTCTCTCACTACACTAATATCTTCTATGTACTTCTTCGCTTCACTTATTTCATCATCCGTGAGGATGTCCCTAACCCCGTCTAGATAATCATTTACTATTATACTTGTGCCTTCAATACACAACAATTTAGTAACTACTATATCATCACCTTCTTTTGCCCCAGAAGTTGAAATAGCTATGCCTTTTTTCCCTTTGCCAATAACAGTACAAGATATAATCATTTTAGTAACTGCCCTTGTTATTTCAGTATGTCCGCCTAAAATTTCAACGTTTAATTTTTTAGTTTCTTCTCCTATTTCATTCATAACCCTCTTTATATCTTCTAAAGTAGTACTCTCCGGTGCTAATATTGTTACAAGTATTCCCATTGGTTCAACACCGCTAGATGCTATATCATTGCAGTTTATATGCACCGCTAACCTTCCACTATTAACATCTGCTCCTGTTATTGGATCTGTTGAAACAACACAATCGTAGTCTCCGAAACTTATTATGCTACAATCTTCTCCAACTGCACTCCTAACTATCACATCTTCTCTTGTAACCCTCCTACTGCTATCTATTATGCTTTTTAAGTCATCTGGATTTAATTTTCCTACTTTCATAAAATTCTCTCCTTCTTCAAAATAATTTAGCACTATTTTGTAACCTACTTCATATTATTTATATAAGGATTAATTTATGGTAGGTGTGTGCTTTTGAAATATATTGGACCCTTTTTAAGAATTAATAAATTAAAAAAAGAAAATATTAGAAATCAACTTTTCTATTTAGCAAAGGAATCTTTAACTCAAATTTTACTACATTCTAAATGTGGAGTATATACCTCACTTAAAGAACTAAAAATTAAAGACATTTCTAGTTCTGATATTAACACATTTAAAGATCTTTCTCCACTTTTATGTGTATATAGAAAAGCTAATCCAAAGCTTATAAATACTGATGATAGGTTAACTTGGAATAATGATAAGTTTAAAATGGAAGTAAACATAGACAGTACCACACTAATGACATTATGTCTCGTAGAAATTTGCAATTTTTATGATAGTTTTAAAAACATAGATACGCATAAATACAGTTTAGGAAAAATTTATCGTTCTCTTTGCAAAAATCAATTAGAATTTTATGCTACTTACTTAAGAAATGATGAAGGAGTTTTTGTTGATAAAGTAGTTCAAAGTAGTATATATGACGATGAACTAAAATTCGAAGAAAAAAACAAGAAGTTTAGCTTTTCATCTCAAGCTTTACTAATGGCAGCTTTCTATAAATGTTCTACCCTCATAGAGGGTGAAGACAAAGAAAACTACGTAAACTTTTCGTTAGATATTTTAAATATGCTTATTCAATTTAAAGATGACTTATATGAACTTACTTCTGAAGAGCTTACAAAACTTTGCTTAGCTTTAAATATTTTTTACAAGTATTCAAGAAATAAAGATTGTAAGCTTTTATTATTGGATTTATCTGAACTGTTAAGCGAGGACTTATCTTACAATGAATCCTCATTGCTTCCAGAAGACTTGGAGCATACCTGTATGAAATATATAAATTATGACTTATTTTATAAGAATACAGGAATTATAAAATTTAAAGATAAGGCTGATACTATATTTAATAAGCTTCTCAATTTATATGACCCCGAAAAAGGAATATTTCTGAAAGCAACTGAAGACAAGGATATTACCTTCTCTTGTTCGGAGATTATGTCTTACCTTCTAGTTTGTTTGATTCATCCTGGCAGTGACAATACAGAATCAATTGCTACTGATATATTTAAACGACAAGTATTGGATTCTGGAATAATATTAAGTTGGCCTGAAGCACCTGATTTAAGCGATGTAGAAAGATATAAAAACTTCTCTTTAAGACCTGAGGATTTAATTGAAGAGCAAAATTTCAGAATGCCATCTGTACCTACTCCTGAAAGCTCCGAATTAGCTGCAGTGTTTGCTAAAAATGTGACTTACAGTAAAAAGAAAGAAGAATTTAAAAACGCTAAACTTTCTTTCGATGCATATAGAAATATGCTAATATTTTTCTATATTATTCAACTTTTAAACCCTAAGTATAATCAAGTTGATAATGATAACAATGTAGAATATGACTGTAAAGATTAACTAAAATAAAACTTAGAATTTTGGGACATAATAATATAACCACCCGTACAAGCATCTTATAACTAATTAAAATTACCCGCTTTATAAGGAGGTATGTAACTTATGATGAACATAAACTGTTCTGAGAACTGCATACACGAAAAAAACGGTAAATGTAATTTAAATCATGTGACTCCTCTCTCAAGTGTTTTTAGTATGGATGCAGATTGTGCTTACTTTACATCAAAACAGTCTATAAAAAAAGCTCCCCCTATCAAGTAACAGGGGGACTTTTTTATGGCTTTACTTCTATATAAACCCTGTCAAGTTTTATATTCCCTCTTTTAGTAGTATATATTCCTTCTATATTACCCTTTTTACATAATACACCTTTGTTAACATACAACGGTATAACTGGCATATCATCCATTAAAATATTTTCTGCTTCTTTTAAAAATTGTATCCTCTTATTTTTATCCTTATCCATTTTTGCCTTTATGACTTTAGTATCAAATTCTAAGTTTTTATATCCATATAGGTTAACCTCTGAAAGTGATACCCATCTTTCTAAAAAAGCTAAGGGATAATCATAATTACCTTCATAATCAATTTTAGCTATATCATATTCTTTATTCCTTATAGCATCACCAAATTGCTCTATTCCATAGCCTTCACATTCTACTTTTACCTTCAGGTTCTGATTCAAATTTTTTGCTATGTTATCACAAACTTTTTTATTTTCTACAGTATCTATGTAAATTAACTTTAATACGTCCTTACGATTCTCATAATTACTCTTCTTTAATAGTTCTAAAGATTTCTCTTTTTCTACTTGATTTGGTAAAAATACTTTATTTATGTATTGGCCACCTATACCGTCACTAATACTTGATGGTACATAGGATGTAGCTGCTTTCGCAGTATCGTTTAGTATTTCCTTAGCTATATTATCTCTATCTATTGCCATGGCAATAGACTTTCTAAAGTTTACATCCTTAATTATATTTTCCTTCTTTAAATTAAACACTAATGCTCCAGCACTATAGAATGGTATTTCTTGAATTTTTTCTGCATTAGAAAGATTCCTAAACTCACTAATCGGTGGATTTAAAAACATATCTATTTTCGAGTTTTGAAAGGCTGCAAGGGATGCCTCACTTCCATCTATACATGTAACAATTATTTCATCATTACTAACTAAATCTCTATTCCAATACTCAGTATTTTTTCTTAAAGTTATTTCATTACTTTCTGAAATATTTTCAATTCTAAAGCTCCCAGAGTAATTTATACTCTTATAGTCTTTATTCCACTTAACTAAGTTATCATTTATTTTCCTTAAAGAATATATTGGTTCGGCTAATATGCTTAGCAAATAGTTACATGGGTAATTTAGTCTTATTTCCAATGTTTTTCTGTCCACTGCTCTAATTGCTACATTACTAAAATTAACTTTTCCCTTTCTATAATCCTCTGCACCAAATATGTAGTATAGCTGTTCAGCATATACATTCTCCATATCTTTACTTAGAATTTCGGAAAAAAAGGTAACAAAATCATCAGCAGTAATATCTGTACCATCACTCCATCGGGCTTTTTCTCTTAATTTAAATGTATAACAAGTTTCATCTTTATTTAGGCTCCAACTTTCTGCCAAAGCAGGTAATATCCTTCCTTTATCATCTAGATTAACTAGCCCTTCAAATAGATTAACTAATAAGTCTTGTTGTCTGATGCCATAACTTTTAAGCATAATTAAATCATCTGGCATTTTTCCAATGTTATAAACAACACTAGTTCTTAATTCCTCACTTTTTGTTCCTTGCACACTTTTTTCTACGCACCCACTAAAAAATAAATTACTTATAATTAATATATAACAAATAAATTTCTTCATAATGTATCTTTTATCTCCCTTATTTTAATAAGATACTTAAATTATTAACATCTAAAGAAAAAAATAAACAAAACTTTCAAAAGTTTCGTTTATCAAAATTATATATATTAAAATATAAGATACATTAATGATTACATAAGTTCCTATTGAGGAAGATATTCTAGGAAACTCAATTGATCTAATTTTGATTGTCTCTTAATCAATCTGATTCCATCAATCTTTTTAATTCTTCTACTAAGATTACTATCTTTATTTATACTATCTTCAAAAATCCCAGTAGTAACATATACTCCTCTTTCTATACTATATAAATCTAAATAATTAATAAAATTCTCATAATCTCTTAATACTACTCTATCTTTTTTATGGTACTTAAATAAAATGGTATTTTCACGCCCTATAAGTTTTATAATTAGTAGATTGGATGTTTTTAAAAATACCTCATATTGTATATTATAATTCCAGCAATTTTTAGTTATATTTTCTTTTATCACTTCTATTTTTATCTTTTTTAAAGCTACTTTTTCTCGATGTAGTTCAGCTCCTCTAATCTTTTGATATGCTTTATCTATTATGCTACCCATCCAACCCCCTCCTGAAAAAATAATAACGTTATTTCATTATATGAATAGGAATTATGTTTTGGTACAATTTATCTTATTATATATACTTTTTATTCACAAACCATATTTAGTCCTGAATATTTGTGATATAATATCTTAATAATTTTAAATTTACAAAATAATAATGCGGAGGAGTTAGGATGATACTTACCATAGAAATATTAGGTATACTTACAATGTGTACTATAATGTTTTTTCTGATATGGGGCTTTGTAATTCTTAATCAGATATTAAATCAATTAAGATACAAAAACTACTTAATGGAAAAGTTAACCCAACATATGTATACTCTCGCTCAAAAAGACGATGAGTTAATAGGCGATTCCCATGCTGACTAGGATTTGAAATTCTTATGAACCAATAATTTTTACCAGGTCTAATTTAATAAATTAAAAATGTGAAAAGGCAGCTCAAAAGAGCTGCCTTAATAATTCTTATAATGTTTCTAGTATACTTTCATAAATATAAAAAATATTGTCCCGACCGCTATTACTACACATGTTATGGGATATATTTTACTTCTAAGACTAGCCTTTAGATCGAACATTTTAATAGCCCAGGCCATCATAGTAAAAAACATACACCATTGAAGAGTGTAGTAGCTATCAAAATATCTCACATAAATAAATTGATATGTAGTAAGGAGTGTCAATATTAATGAAAGAATGGTTAAAGAAACTCCTATCCATCCTAGAAAATTAATAGCCTTTCTCATTTTTCTCCTCCACATGTTACCCTTATAATTTTCATATGAATTAAATCATTTTTATAATAAACCTTTTTTTTACATTTGTAAATACTCTATAAACTTATTAACCACTATTATCGCTTATTCTTTTAACATATTCTCAAATTCCTGCTCATTTATTATTCTTACCTCTAACTCTACAGCCTTATCATATTTTGATCCTGCTGATTCTCCAGCTAAAAGATAATCTGTCTTCTTACTTACACTTCCTGATACTTTTGCTCCAAGGGATTCTAACTTTTCTTTTATGCCAGTCCTTGAGTAATTTTCTAGACTTCCAGTTACTACTACAATTTTTCCATTAAACTGATTCTCTACTGCAGCCTTCTCTTCTTCATGACGGGGGGATACACCTAATCCTAAAAGCTCATCTATACTATTCATTATTTTCTCTTCTTTAAAAAACTCCAATATACTTTTTGCAACGATATCTCCTATATCTTGGACTAAAGTAAGCTCCTCTACAGTAGCTTTTTGTATATTTTCTAATGTTCTAAAATTCTTAACAAGATCTGTTGCTGTTTTTTTACCTACATTTGGTATCCCTAAGGCATATATGAATGATGCTAAATCACAATCTTTACTCTTTTCTATAGCATCCAAAAGGTTTTGAGCCTTCTTTTCACCGAACTTCTCCAAAGTTAATAACTCATCCTTTTTTAATCTATATAAATCTGCAATTGATTTTATTTGAAGTTTTTCAAATAGCTGCTCAGCTGTCTTTTCACTAAAACCAGCTATATTCATAGCCTCCCTGCTTCCAAAATGAACAATACTCTTCACCATTTGTGGTTTACATGATAGTGTGTTATCACAGAAATAGTGGACACCATCTTGCATTAAGTCACTGCCACAATACGGACATGATTTAGGAGCTTCTATCTCTTCGCTAGTTTCTAAGTTATCCTGAGCTGCCCCCATTATTTCTGGAATTACATCGTTTGAACGACGTACAAACACTTCACATCCAATTCTAACACCTTTTCTATGTATATCATCCATATTGTTTAATGTAGCTCTCTTAACAGTAACCCCAGCTAGTTCAACTGGTTCTAGAACAGCCGTAGGCGTTACCCTACCACTTCTACCTACATTCCACTCAACATCTAAGAGTTTTGTAGTAGCTTCCTCAGCCTCAAACTTATATGCTATAGCCCATTTAGGAAACTTAACTGTATAGCCCAGAGCTTCTCTAGTCTTTATGTCATCAATTACAATTACTATGCCGTCTATATCATAATCAAGATTTTCTCTAATATTTTGAGAAGATTTTAGTTCTTCTTCAACCTCTTCTATATTATTGCATACCTTCATATAATCATCTTGTGGGAATCCCATCTCTTTAATGAAATTCATCATTTGAACATAGGTTTTAAATGGTGTTCCTTCGCTATAACCTACATCATAGAAAAATGCAGATAAGTTTCTTCTTGCTGTTTCCTTCACATTTAAGTTTCTTAAAGCACCGGCTGCACCATTTCTTAGATTCTTAAGAGGGGTTTCTGCCATCTTGTTATACTCCTCAAAGGCTCTACGAGTCATAATAGCTTCTCCATGAACTTCAATAACATAATTATTACTTATCTTCAAAGGCACAGATTTAATAGTTTTTGCTTGTGTCGTTATATCTTCACCAATTAACCCTGTACCTCTAGTAGCAGCCTTTATTAGGAGTCCTCCCTTATCATAAGTACAATTTATTGTAAGACCATCAAATTTTTTAGTTAATACATATTTGAGTTCTGGAAGTTTATCTTCATAGTTTAAATTATACTCTTCAACTAATTTTTTATTTCGCAAATGCCACTCTCTTATTCCTTTAATTGTTTGTGATTTGTCTAAACTCCATAATTTTGCTTTATGAGTATATTTTTGAAACTCAGACAATACCACATCTCCTACTCTTTGAGTAGGAGAATAAGGCAGTATTATTCCTGTTTCTTTTTCTAGGCTATATAGTTCATCATATTTTGTATCATAGTCTTTGTCAGAAATACTTGGATTATCTAATACATAGTATTCATAGGCGTATCTATTTAATTCGTCACTTAGTTCTTTAATCCTATTTAGCTTATCGTTATTATCGTCCATAAACATCCTCCTTATACAGCTTCTAGTGGTACAACTCCATACATTAAATTTTTGATTCCCATCTTATCAAATGCTATTGTCATTCTTACATCGCTACCACTTTTGGAAATGCTTACTATTGTTCCTATTCCAAACTTACTGTGCCTTACCTTAACCCCTGTTTTTATATCCTCAATCTTTAAATCCTTACCTGTTACTTCCTTATTTATGCCACCCATAGCAGCGTAAGAGGTCACACCTGAAGAGTTTAGTGGTGAACTCCCTGGAGAATTAAAACTACTTCTACTGATATTATCATTTATTCCTCTATTCATTCCATTTATTCTAGTATTTGTACTATTACCACCAAAGCTATTAAAGCTTCTTCTTGAAATACCTTCATATTCTTTTAAATCGCTTGCTATTTCATTTATAAAATCTGATTGAGAATAGGATACTGTCTTTCCAAAAACCCTTCTACTCTCAGCCGAAGTCATATACAATTTTTCTCTTGCTCTAGTTATTCCAACATAACAAAGCCTTCTTGACTCTTCCATTTCACTATAATCATTTAAAGATTGAGTTCCAGGAAAAATTCCATTCTCCATACCTACCATGAATACTACTGGAAACTCTAGACCTTTAGCACTATGTACTGTCATCATTACAACAGTATCTGCTTCCTCATCAAAGTTATCTATGTCTGAAACCAAAGTAACCTTCTCTAAAAATGCAGATAAAGATTTATCCTCTGATGCACTCTCAAATTCTGCCGCTGCTGACACAAGTTCTTTCAAGTTTTCTATTCTACTTACATCATCTGGATCTTTAGAATTTTTGAGCTCATCTAGATATCCTGTTGTATCTAAAATTTCTTTTATTAACGTAGAAACAGTTACCTGATCCCTAGTTCTTATAAAACTATTTATAAGGCTTATAAATTTCTTTATTGAAGATGTGCTTCTGGCTGGCAGACTCATAACTTCATCAACATCTAACAGCACACTATACATGCATTCATCCATTGAAGCCGCAAATTCTTGAACTTTTTGTACTGTTGCATCTCCTATACTTCTTTTAGGAACATTAATTATTCTTCTTAAACTTACATCATCAAGAGGATTATTTATAAACTTCAAATAAGCCATTATATCTTTTATTTCTTTTCTATCATAGAACTTTAACCCACCAATTATTCTATAAGGTATGTTGGATTTCATAAATACATCTTCAAATACACGGGATTGTGCATTAGTTCTATAAAGTATTGCAAAATCCTTAAAGAATTTATTCTCTCCTTGCTTTAGTCCTTTAATTTGAGACGCAACATACATACCTTCATCTATGTCTGAATTAGCCCTATATACTTTTATCTTTTCTCCCTTTTCATCTTCTGTTCTAAGAACCTTATTTTTTCTATTTGTATTGTTTCTTATAACTTCATTTGCCGCTTTTAGTATATTAGCTTTTGACCTGTAATTTTGTTCCAACTTTATTACCTTTGCTTCTGGATAATCTTTTTCAAAATCTAATATGTTTCTTATATCTGCACCTCTCCATGCATAAATACATTGATCATCATCACCTACAACACATATATTCTTATGTGCTGCTGCAAGAAGTCTAACTAATTCATACTGAGACTTATTAGTATCCTGATATTCATCAACCATTATATACTGAAATTTTCTTTGATAAAATTCCAATACATCTGGATTTTTCTTAAATAACTCTACAGTTTTATAAATCAGATCATCGAAATCCAATGCATTATTGCTCTTTAATTTCTTTTGGTATAAAAGATATAGATCTGCTATCTTATTTAACCTAAAATTTTGCTCGCTCTCTCTCTTAAACTGCTCTGGTGTTACCAAATTATCCTTTTGCTCACCTATTTTATTTATTATTTCTCTATCAGTTATATCTTTTTCATTTATATTTAATTCTTGCATACATTGCTTAACTAAAACCTTTTGATCATAACTGTCATATATAGCAAAATTCTTGTTATACCCGAGCTTATCTATTTCTCTTCTTAAAATTCTTACACAACTGGAGTGGAATGTAGAAACCCACATATGATCAACTTCATCACCAACTAATCCTCTTATTCTCTCTCTCATTTCTCCAGATGCTTTATTTGTAAATGTTATAGCTAAGATTTTAGAAGGATATATCTCCAAATCTTCAATCATGTGAGCTATTCTATATGTTAAAACTCTTGTCTTACCTGATCCTGCTCCTGCCAAAATTAATAATGGTCCTTTTATTGTGACAGCTGCTTCATACTGTTCCTTGTTCAAAAGCTTTTTTAAATCCATAGTGTTCACTCCCTAGTTTTTTACTTTTTTCATATTTGCATGTTTACTATTATAACATTTTAATGTTAGTTTAATCATTAAAAAAACACAAAAAAATGCGTACACGTCACTGGTTATCAGTGGTATGTACACATAATTTAGGAATTACTAAGTAAAGGTTTTATTATATCGTTTTCTTTTTAGCAACTTTTTATTTATTACTCAATCTCTCTAGTGTTATATTATATCCATCACTACCATAATTTAAACATCTGTTAACTCTACTTATAGTAGCAGTACTGGCTCCAGTAGCTGCTGCAATTTCCACATAAGTTTTTTTATCTCTTAACATCTTGGCTACTTGAAGTCTTTGCTCTAGCGCTTTTATTTCATTTATAGTGCATATATCATCAAAAAACCTATAGCACTCTTCCTTATTTTTTAAAGATAATATAGCTTCACACAAAAAATCCATCTCTTCACTTTGTAACTTGGATTTATATTCTTCCATGAGCTCAACTCCTTATTTAATATATACATCTAAAGTATTACCTTTTTCAATTCAATTCTATCATGTATTAAAGTATTAATCTATAAAATTATAGTAATTTATTCTCAATCCGCATAAAGCAACTTTACCCCCTGTTGAATTGCAAGTTATATTGCAATAAATTTTTTTATCGCATAAAATTTAGATAAAATAAAAAAACAGCCCATTGGGGCATAGGCTGTTTTAAAATAAATAAAAAGGGGGCTATTTATTCCTTTTATTTATCCTTGCAAGATTATTATATTATAATATAGTACAAAAATTCAAGTTTTTTTGCAAATTTAATTGTAAAGAATATATTAAAGTGATTGAATTTAATTCATATTTTATTAATATAAAATATTTCTATAGACCTATTAATAAAATTAAATGCCTTTTAAAATATCAACCTCTTCTTCAGTTAACTCTCTATATTCTCCTTCTAATAAATTTTCTTCTAACTTAAGAGGGCCAAACTGTATTCTCCTTAGGTATATTACGTTTTTATCTCTACTATTAAACATCCTTTTAACCTGATGGAACTTTCCTTCTTGTATAGTTACATTAATCTTAGAACCATGCTCATCTGATTCTAAAATTTCTAGTTTCGCTGGCATACACTTATATCCATCATCTAAAATTATACCATCCTTAAAGGCTTTAACATCCTTCACATCTACAGCTTTATCTATTTCTGCATAATAAACCTTATCTACATGCCATTTTGGTGATAATACCCTGTGATTTAATTCTCCATCATTGGTTATTAGCAATAATCCAACTGTATCTTTGTCCAGCCTTCCTACTGGAAAAGGCTTAAATACTTGATGGTCTGGCTCCAATAAATCTATTACTGTTTCATCATAATTATCAAATGTTGCTGAAACTACTCCATCTGGCTTATTCATTAAAAGATAAACATATTCTCTGTAATTTACCACTTCACCAGACACCTTTATTTTGCTCTTCTCTGGATCTATTTTCATACCACTATCACTTACAATAACATTATCTACTTCTACCATTCCATCTTTTACAAGTGTTTTTACTTCTTTTCTTGTTCCATATCCAAGATTGGACAAAACTTTATCTAACCTTTCCATGTCAAATCCTCCTAGCGCTTTTATTCTATTATGTATTATAACCTTTTAAATATAAAATAAAAACAGTCTAGATGAAAGACTGTTTTTATTTTCCGTAATATTTCATAACTTTTTGTACATAGTTTCTTGTTTCATTAGGTAGCCTAGAAATACCACCTACGTCCTTTACCCCTCTATTCTGGAGAGTTCCAGGTCCTGCATTATATGCAGCCAGTGCCAATTCTTTAGAGTTGCCATACATATCAAGTAACCCTTTTAAGTATTTAGTACCACCTTCCACGTTTTGCTGCACATCATATGCGTCTGAAACTCCTAAAGACCTTGCCGTTCCAGGCATAAGCTGCATCAACCCCATTGCACCTGCATGTGATGTTGCTTTAGGATCAAAGCTAGACTCCTGTTTAATCACTGCCATTATAAGATCTTTATCTACACCGTACTTTCTGGAGGCTTTATTTACAGCATCATCAATGCTTATATTTCCACTTTTGATGTCATTATTTATATCTTTATATAGAGAATTTAATCTCTGCCCTGCACCATAACCTAATTTACTAAGATTTTCTTCTCCTAAGCCCAAACTACTTAAATCTATATTTCCATTGCTATCTGACATAGCTTTAGTTAAACTTTCCATAACAAGCGAAAAGGAATTGGAGTCTTTTGTAACTTCTCTAAGCATTTGAGTCATTAACTGAAACTGTAAAAGTTGTTCAGCATTTTTACTAGTATCTACTTTCATTATCTCACCAACCCTCATTTTCTTTATACTTATATGTTATCGTGTCCTTTTCAGAGAACTTTATATGGAAAATATTGAACTTACTCTACCACAAAACTAAAAGTATCATAATCTTCATAGGAAACCTTACTATACTGACTCCTTGCTAGTACTAATACTCTGTACTCATCTCTGCTAAATGGCATAAAAGTATAGTAGTTCTTTTTGCTATAATTTTGGACTAAATTCCAGTCCCCTTTTTCCATAAGGTAAAATTCATACATTACATCTTTTCCACCTTCACTGTGAACAGTAAAACTTATAGATTCATTACATAAAAACTTAACTTTATCACAAGACACCTTTGTATTAGTAACTGGAAGAGATTCATGAACTTCTATTTTTACTTCTCTCTTAGAATCAAAAGGTTTATCGCTATCAATATTTTTAGCAAAAATTTCAACGCTATAAGTTCCACTACACTTAGGATTAAAAATATATGCTTTTTCTTTTACAAAATCAGTTTCTTCAACCTTATGATTATTTATTTTAAGCACATAGTTGATAAGCACATTTTTAGAATTCTGTGTTATTATATTAAGGGCCACTTTATCACCTATTATGTAATATTCTCTTAGTGGAAATACCACATGTTCTATTTGAGCAGGAATATAGCTTAGTGCATCTATATTTATTAATTCATGGCAATCATATTCTCTGTCTGAATACTTGTCCTTTACTCTTACCTCTAATCTATACTCACCCTGTTCTTTTGGAATAAAATTTATCCAATTGCAAGTTCCATAGTCTACCTTTTCTAATTCTATACCATTTCTCGATATTATAAAACAATACCTTAATTCCGTCCCTCCAGTAGCATTGACCACAGTTTGTATTTTTTCATCTACTAAAACTCTACTTTTTTTATCAATTAGTATTTCATTAATAGTTACTGGTTCTTCGCTATGTTCATCAATTTCAAACTTAAGATATTCCTTAGCCTCATAATCTCCTTCAAAGGATTTGTCTTTAATCCATAATGTTATTTTATATTCTCCTGGAACTTTACTTTTCCATATGTAGGTGTTACTTCTCATGTATCCCGTATCTTCAGTATAGTCCCCATCAATTATGTATCTATACAATACCTCTCTTCCACCAATTACATCAGCCTTCAATGTTATTGGTGTATCCGTTAACTGAGGAGAACTTAAATCTGCTGTAAAGTTTTTTATGACCAATTCCTTGTACGGCTTTACTTTGAAATTGATTACAGCTCTTGTATCAAATCTCTTAGTAGAATACATATCCTTCACTAAACACAAAAGTTTATATTCTCCACTTTCAGTTTCCAAATAACTAACTACCTTTTTAGTTGAATAATCTTGAACGCAAGTGACTTCACCATTACTACTTATTTTTATAAATTTATATAATATAGTCCTTCCCTCTTCATAAGTTCCATCCACCTTAAATATTAATTCAGAGTCTCTTACCAAATCTGAAGTCAAACACTTGAAGCTATTAATTTCAATATCTTTTAAAGGTAACACCTCAAGGCTTACTATCTCAAAATCATCATAGTTATTTCTAGACTCTATATTTTTGCACTCCACTAGTATCTCTGCCTTACCTTCAAACTTAACAACCCATGATAATGTATTATCTACAGAGTAATCCTTTATAATTTCCCACTCATCCTTTACTCTAAGCCAGTATCTAAACATTAATGGACTTTTATTTGTGTCCACAACTAGACTTAATTTATCACCAACATTTAGATTATACTGTTGCACATCAACAGAATTAATGAGCTTTTCTTCGACCTTTCCTATTATATAGTCAATTCTTGATACATAATCAAAGCTTTTAATGCCGTCCTTCTTCTTTGCCTGTACCATTATTATGTACTTTCCATCTTCTTTTGGAACCCATTCTATACTATCCTCTTCACTAAATTCCCTAAGAGTACTCCAGGTTCCGTTACACCCTATCATATACTTATATAGTAAGTTTTCTTCTAAGTTGTTCTCTATGTTAACTACTATTTTCGTATTCTTTTCTTGTGGACTTTCCAAATTACAACTTATAGTTAACTCATTCATATCTGTTACACATCCCCTGTTTATAATATATCTAGATTACATTATACTATAGTTCCATATTTTGTAATAGGTTTTTATTAACATTTATATTATAATTTTATAATATAGTTATTATATAACTTAAAAATTTAATGGAGGCCATTCTAATGAAGATTTTTAACGCCATTCTTCAAACGTTTAATAAAATAAAAATTATTGTAGATGACTTTACAGAATTTAGGTCTTATAAATTTACAATACAAAATGGAAATTCACAGTTATCTATAAGCAAATATTCAGTAATTGAAAATGACGTAAGTCTTACATTGAGTGAAAGTGTTAACATTAAATGTGAGTGTTATATAATACACGAATCTGTGATTGAAAAAGTATTATTTTTTCCGTTATTTTCAACACCTGAATTTCATAATAAGTTTTATCATGACTTAGCTTTAGGTGCTATCTATAATAAATATCATACAATATTCAGGGTGTGGTCACCTGCTGCATCTAGTATCAGCTTACTTCTATACGATAAGGCTGAGCACTCTGATTTAGAAAATAAAAGAAAGATATCAATGAAAGAAACAAATGGCTTATGGTCAACCCTAGTAAAGGAGGATTTACATGGATATTACTATAATTATGAGGTTGAAGTTTATGGAACCGTAAACGAAGTGGTTGACCCTTATGCAAAAGCTGTAGGCATTAATGGTATACGAGGTTCTATACTAGATTTATCAAAAACTAATCCTGAAAATTGGGAATACGATACCTCGCCAAAACTTCAAAACTATACAGATGCCATAATTTATGAAACTAGTATACGCGATATATCCATTCACCCCGAAAGTGGGGCTAAAAATAAAGGCAAGTTTCTTGCTTTAACAGAAAGTACTAAGTTAACTAGCAAAAACATATCTACCTGTTTAAATCACATAAAAGAATTAGGAGTTACCCATATACAGTTTATGCCGATTTTCGATTTCAGTTACAAAAGCGTAGATGAAAAAGAGCCTTATAAATATAATTGGGGCTACGACCCTCAAAATTATAATGTTCCTGAAGGAATTTATTCTACTAATCCTTATGACCCATCGTGTAGAATAACGGAGCTAAAAATGATGATTAAGCACTTACATGAAAATAGTATTTCTATAAATATGGATGTAGTATATAATCACATTTCAGATACTAAAAGCAGTAATTTCGAAAAAATCTTTCCAGGATATTATTTTAGACATTCTAATGATGGGAACTTATCAAACGGAAGTGGCTGCGGTAATGATACTGCTTCTGAAAATTCTATGATGAGAAAGTTCATTATAGACTCAGTTATTTTTTGGGCGGAAGAATATCACATAGATGGCTTCAGATTTGACCTAATGGGATTGCACGACATAATCACTATGAACCAAATTCGTAAAAAGCTTAGCGAACTGAATAGACCTATAATGCTATATGGCGAAGGCTGGGATTTGAATACACCCTTAGATAAAAGTTTAAAAGCTATCACTTCTAATCATGAAAAATTGCCTCACATTGGCTTTTTTAATGATAAAATAAGAGATCTTATTAAAGGTAATGTATTTAATCTAAAAGAGAAAGGTTTCGCTACTGGTAAACCTTTAATAGAGGAAAAGCTTAAAGAATGTATATCAGGGGAATCTTTAATGCCAGAGCAATCAATAAATTATGTATCTTGCCATGATAATTTTACATTATGGGATAAAATAGATTTAAGTTGCAGTGATGATAGCTTCGATGATAAAAAAGAGATGGTAAAATTATGTGCTGCAATAATATTAACCTCTCCTGGAATTCCATTTTTATATTCTGGAGAGGAGTTTTGTAGAACTAAGAATGGTGAACACGACAGTTACAATAAACCTGACAATGTAAACTGGATAGATTGGAATAGAAAATGCCAATTTATCGATGTTATTGATTATTATAGAGAACTTATAGACATAAGAAAAGAGCATCCTGCTTTTAGAATGCTTGATGCCGAAGAAATAAAAAAGCATTTCATCTTCATGGAGAACACCCCAAATAACACTATTGGATTTATTATAAAAAATCACGCTAATGGTGATGTATGGAAAGATATACTTGTTATTTTCAATGCTAATAGGGAAGTAATTGATATAACCCTTCCCCAAGGCCAATGGCATGTGTGTTTAAATGGTAATTTAATCAAAAATAATAAATCTATTTTAGAAAACTCCATAAAGATAGACGGAATATCCACCTATATACTATATAAATTGTAAGTATATTTCTTCGTATACAAATTAACTTTATACTTATAAAAAGTATATCTTTAGGAAAATCTATTCTTAAGGAAGGTGATATTTGTGTCAAAGGAAATTGATAGATATGATCCAGAATATCCATACAAAAAAGAAGGATTAGATACAGGCTTCTCTGCAGAAGGATATCCTATAATTGAAAGAAAAACTAATGGATTACTATATCCTGAAGGTCCTAAAAATTACGTAGATGTAGACATGAATGATGAAAAAACAATACATTAAAATTAATTTATCTTATTTTTAATATACGAACGGTATTTATAAATTTAAACTAGATCCTAACTGTAACTCCGTTACTGGCTAGGTTCTAGTTCTTTTGTTTGCTTTATTAATTTTAATAAATTGTAATATAACCTTTCGTCATCTTCTTTATTTCTTTTTTTGTGGCTTGATGTCTTTCCACCGCTGCGTCTTACTTTCGCTGAAATATGTCTCTCAAATAGAAGCTTATCTATATTGCTATCATTATAGATATACCCTTTTGGACTTATAGCATAAGCTTTCTTCCCTAAAGCCATAGCCGCTACACCATAATCCTGACTAACTACTATGTCCCCTTTTTTCGCCTCGTTAACCACTGCCATATCTACACTTTGAAAGCCTTTGTCCATATATTTGATTGTACTATAGCTGCTTGTTATAATATGACTTATATCACAAAACATAATAATATCTATATTATTCTCCTTAGCAGCCTTTTCTATTAGGTCTTTTCCTGGACAGGCGTCTGCATCAACTATTATCTTCATATTACTTTCCTCCTTTCAACTTAATGTCAGCTTGATAAATAAGCTGATTTATAGTAGGTATTAATGTAATTATATATTATATAATATATTTAATTGTTTTTGTATAATTCCTAGAAGACTATGTATAAAAAACTAAGAACTTTTGACTTAATGAACAATAACAAGTTTGTCAAAAATTCTTAGTTTTTATATGTAGAAGCTTAGAATTATTAAAAACAATTATAATACAAACGATATAACTGCATTAATACTTACACTAATTAACTTAACTAGCTCCTAACCACCTATTTAAGCCTTGCCTCTAATTCAGCCTTCATTTCTTCAAATCCTGGCTTTCCAAGTAGAGCGAACATGTTCTTTTTATAAGCCTCAACACCTGGTTGGTCAAATGGGTTTAACCCCATTAGATATCCACTTATTCCACAAGCCTTTTCAAAGAAATATACTGTATATCCAAAATAATATGCAGTTAACTCTGGTATATTAACAATGAAAGCTGGAACATTTCCGTCGCTGTGAGCTAAAACTGTTCCTCTTAAAGCCTGATGATTTACAAAATCCATGCTTTTCTCTGCTAAGAAATTTAGTCCATCTAAATTATCTTCATTCTTGTCTATAGTTACATTTTTTCTTGAATTCTCAACATTTATAAATGTTTCAAATAAGATTCTCATACCCTCTTGTATATATTGTCCCATAGAGTGTAGGTCTGTTGAGAAATCCGCTGCTGCTGGGAATATTCCCTTATTATCCTTTCCCTCACTTTCTCCAAACAATTGCTTCCACCATTCACCGAAGTAATGTAAACAAGGTTCAAAGTTAACTAACATTTCAGTTGTTTTACCTTTTCTATATAATGCATTTCTTGCTACAGCATATTTATAAGCATCATTATTATTAACATCAGGGTTACTATAAGCTTCTCTTGCGTCAGCCGCACCCTGCATCATTTCTTCAATATCAACCCCTGCTGCAGCTATCGGTAAAAGCCCAACTGGTGTTAAAACAGAGTATCTTCCTCCTACGTCATCAGGAATTACAAAAGTTTCATAGCCTTCTGTATCAGCTAAAGTTTTCAATGCTCCTCTAGCTTTATCAGTTGTAGCATATATTCTTTCCTTTGCTCCTTCTCTTCCATATTTCTTTTCCATTAAATCCTTAAAGATTCTAAATGCAATAGCAGGTTCTGTAGTAGTACCAGACTTTGATATAACATTAACTGATATGTCCATTCCTTCAATAGCTTCTAATAAATCTGCCATATATGTAGAACTTATGTTGTTCCCTACGTAGAATATAGCTGGACCTTTTCTCTTATCTTTTGATAAACTACCATAGAATGTATGTGTAAGCATTTCTATTGCTGCTCTCGCTCCTAGATATGAACCACCTATTCCTATAACTATAAGAGCATCAGAGTTACTTCTAATTTTTTCAGCTGCTTTTTTTATTCTAACAAACTCATCCATATCATAATTTACAGGTAAGTCCACCCATCCTAAAAAGTCATTTCCCGCACCTGTTCCTTCATGGAGCATTGTGTGAGCTACGTTAACAAGTGGTTGTAAATTTGTTACTTCATGTTCTTGTAAATAAGGCATTGCATTACTTAATTCTAGTGTTAAACCTTTCTTTGACATCCCTTTACCTCCGCATTTCATTTTAAGACTTACATTGGATTAATATACCTTTTTGAACTTAGCCTACATTAAATTAGTCCTAATAAAAATTTTATTCTAATACTATTTATAAATCAAGATATATAAATACAATTTTTACAATTAATGTCTAATGTAACCATTTACAATTATACTAATCTCAAATTTATAAATAAAGTTATAAATATCAAATTTATTATTCACTTAGATAAAGATTTTAAAACATTTTAAATGGATATTTTTCAAACTATTTTGTAGTTCAATTAATGTCTTATCGAATGGAAATTCATTGATTTATCAGCCATTGATGCAAGCCCTTTTGAACGTTTCTTTTTAAATAATTTTAATTTTAATGCGTTAAAAACAGATGATCAGGAAAACATTTTCCTGATCATCTGTTTTTTTATTTAATCTTAATTATTTATTATTTAACACCCATCCATCCAGAGATAACCATCATTTGAACTTCTGATGTTCCTTCATAAATTTCTGTTATTTTTGCATCACGCATCATTCTTTCAATTGGATAATCGCTTGAGAATCCATAGCCACCAAATAATTGTAAACAACGTCTTGTTACATCGCTGGCATTTCTAGAAGCAACTAATTTTGCCATAGCAGCTAAATGTGTATACCTTTCGTGATCATCCTTTGCACATGCAGCTTGATATACTAAAAGTTTTGCAGCTTCTGTATTTGCACGCATTTGAGCAAGTTCAAATTGTGTATTTTGGAATTTTGAAATAGAACGACCAAATTGAACACGTTCATTAACATATTTTATAGTTTCTTCTATTGCACCTTCTGCAATACCAAGAGCTTGTGCAGCAATACCAATACGGCCTCCATCGAGAGTTGCCATTGCAATGCCAAATCCTCTACCTTCTTCTCCTAAAAGATTTTCCTTTGGAACTATACAATTATCAAAGAATAATTCACATGTAGAAGATCCTCTTATTCCCATCTTTATCTCGTGGCTTCCAACAGAAAAGCCTGGAAAATCTTTTTCAACGATAAATGCTGAAATACCCTTTGTTCCCTTACTCTTATCTGTCATAGCAAGAATAATATATATGTCTGCATATCCTGCATTGGTAATAAATATTTTGCTACCATTTAATACATAATGATCTCCTTTCAATATAGCTGTTGTCTTTTGCATAGAAGCATCAGTTCCAGCAGCAGGTTCTGTTAATCCAAAGGCACCTAATTTTTCGCCTGAAGCAAGTGGTTTTAGGTATTTCTCTTTTTGCTCATCTGTACCATATGTGTAAATTGGTGTTGCACAAAGACTTGTATGTGCTGAAACAATAACCCCTGTTGTTGCACAACATTTAGATAACTCTTCTACACATTGTATATAACTCAATGTATCCATTCCAGCTCCACCGTATTCTTCAGGGAATGGAATTCCAAGTAAGCCCATTTCAGCCATTTTAGGTATATTCTCTTCTGGGAAGCGCATGTTTTCATCAATTTCTTTTGCAATTGGTTTTACCTCATTTTCTGCAAACTCACGATACATTTCTTGTAATTGTTGGTGATTTTCATCTAATTTAAAGTTCATTTCAATTTCCTACCTTTCTTTTTCTTATATTTTCATGTCAATTTTATTTTATTAGTTGACACCGTCTAGTGAACAGCATACTTTACCTGGATTCATAATAAAGTTCGGGTCAAACACTTTTTTAATACCTCTCATCAAGTCCATGTTTATCTCTCCAACGCTATCTGCTAAATAGCTCATTTTTCCACTACCAATTCCATGTTCTCCTGAAACAAGTCCGCCACAATTTATTGCTTCATCGTAAATAATCTTAAAAAACTTTTCAACTCTTGCTTTAAACTCTGATTCTTCTAGATCATTGCTGCATTGGTATATGTGAAGATTTCCATCTCCTGCATGTCCAAAACTCTTAATGATTAGTCCACAATCTTCGCCAGTTTTATTTACAAACTCCATATAAGAAGCAATTTTATTTACTGGAACTACTACGTCACATTCGTCTAATAATTTTGTTTCTGCCATAATTGCTTCTAAAAAGCTAGAGCGTGCAGCCCATGCATCTTTCATTTTTGCAGGTGTATCAGCTACAAGAACATCAATTGCTCCTGCTTCTAATACTATTTCACTTGCTTCTTCAATAAGGTTATTTAATTCATCTTCATTACCTGCATCTAAAGTAACAAGTAAATAAGCATTTGCAGTTACTCCATCAACTACTTGTGGAAATACGCTCTTTCCAACATACCTTTCACTAGATAAAACAATTTCTCTTTCCATGAATTCTATTGCTTGCGGATTCATTCGTGCCATTTTAAATTTAGGAACAGTAGAAATACAATCATGTAAATTTTCAAAAGGAATAATTAAACTTGCAACTACCTTTGGTGCTGGCATAGTTTTCAAAGTAAGCTCTGTAATAATTCCAAGAGTACCTTCTGAACCGATCATTAAATTCAAAAGACTGTAACCTGAACTTGTTTTTGATACTGTAGCTCCAAATTTAGTAATTTCTCCTGTTGGAAGAACAACTGTCATTGCGCGTACATAATCACGTGTTGCACCATATTTAACAGCTCTCATTCCGCCAGCATTTGTTGAAACATTTCCACCTAGGCAAGCGAACTTTTCGCCTGGATCTGGAGCATATAATAATCCTTGTTTTACGCAATCCTCTGCAAGATCGTTTAACAAAACACCTGGTTGAACATGAACAACAAAATTCTCCATATCATAAGAAAGTATTTTGTTCATCTTTGTAGTATCAATTAAAACTCCTCCTAAAAGTGGAACTGCCCCTCCTACAAGTCCTGTTCCTGCTCCTCTTGGAGTTACTGGTATCTTATTTTCATTGCATATTTTTACTACTGCAGCAACTTCCTCTGTAGAGTGTGCCATAAATACAACTTCCGGAGCCTTTTCCCCATAAATAGGCATTTCATCATGACAATAATCTTCATTGATATCATCACCTGTTAAAATATGTCCTGGAGCTGCCTCCTGTAACTTTGAGATTATTTCTTCTGTCAATTGGTTATAGTTAGCCATAATAATCATTCCTCTCTAAATTTTTTATTTTATAATAATGTTCCTAAGAAACATATGATACCAGCGATAACTACATAGCATAAGAAATACTTAAATACACTTGCCACAATCTTACTTTCTGAACCAGATTTATTAATTGCACTTGCACCAATTGCAACACCTTGAGGACAAATCATCTTTCCGATACCGCCTCCAAGAACATTTGCTGCTGCCATCCATGCTGGAGAAAGTCCAAGATTTTGGGCTGTTTGTGCTTGTAATCCTCCGAATAAAACACAGGTTGATGTACCTGAACCTGTGACAAATCCTCCAACTGCTCCAATTAATGGGGAAATTAACGGATATGCTCCTCCTGTAGCCACAACTAAAAATTTTGCAGTATCTGAAATCATTCCACTATAACCCATTACCTTTGCTACTGACATAACTGAGCAAATTGTAACAATTGTCTTCCAGTTTGCTTTTATTGTACTAAACAATACATCTAGTATTGTTGACATTTTTGCACCTTGAACAAGGCCACCAATAACTGCAGCAATCAAAATCATGATACCAGGTGTATTAATCCAACTGAAAGTCAACTTACTTCCGCCTTTACCAGCATATACAATGACAACGCTTTTGATTGGCGCAATCAAACGGTTAATTGATGGAAATAAAGTTGATGTAAACAGTAACAATATGAATATTAAAATAAATGGACACCATGCTTGTAATGCTTTACCAAATGATATAGCTTCTCCTTTATCCTGATTTACTGATGCAGCTGTTTCTTCTTTAGTTACTGGTAAAGTTGTTTCTTCCTTCTTATCCACAGTTTCAATGGAATACTCAGCTGCAGGTTTACTATTAAAGATTTTTGCTGCAACAGCTGTACATACCATACAACAAATAGATCCTATTATATTTGGTAATTCTGCTCCAACTAATGTAGCTGTAATATACCAAGGTAGTACAAATGATAATGCAGCAACTAATGTAACAGCAAACGCTCCCTTTAATGCCTTTATTCCACCACCTACAATGCATACCATAATAAATGGACTGATAAAAGCAAGAATTACTTCAATCATCGCAGTATTTGCTGCCAATGTGTGGGATGCAATTCCGGTTACTGATGAAAGTGTTACCAAAGGTATTCCCACTGATCCGAATGCAGTTGGTGTACTATTAGCAACCAAACATGATACAACTGCTGCAAATGGATTTAATCCAATACCAGCAAGCATAGATGCTGGTATTGCAACAGCTGTACCGAATCCTGCCATTCCTTCCATGAAACTACCGAATCCCCATCCAATAATTAATGCTAAAGCCCTTTTATCAGTAGATACTCCAGCCAGCATTTTTTTTATAGATTCCATTGCACCTGTTCGTAAAGTCAAATTGTACGCAAACAAGGCTGCAACAATAACCAAACAAATTGGCCATAAGGCGTTGAGTACCCCCTCCAATACCGCTGACGCAGCATAAACTGCATTCAGTTTCCAGAAACCAATACCTAAAACCATTGTAAGAACAAGTGTAATAGCAGTAGCTTTATGAGCCGGCATTTTTAGCTTACTCAATGCAACTATCAGCCAAATGATTGGTAATATCGCTATTAAAAATTTTAAAAACAACATTTTTTACTCCCCTTATTTTAATTTTTATTTGATATTGCCTTTTTATTAATTGGTGCTAGTATTTATACTGTGCCTGTACAACTTGTGCCTGCTAACTAAATACTATTTTTATATATTTGGTTTTCAATGTTCTTTTGTATTGTATGTTCATTATTGGCTTATGTTTTTTCGATAGTTCTTCAAGTGTAAAATTTTATAATTTATTTCACTTACTTTTCTCTTGCTTTCTTCATTTCTTCAATCATAGCTGGAAGAATTTCAATTGCATTTCCAACAATACCTACATTGGCAATTTCAAAAATTGGAGCATCTTCATCTTTATTAATTGCCACAATATAGCTAGAACCTGACATTCCAGATGTATGTTGTGTTGCTCCAGAAATACCACATGCAATATAAAGTTTTGGTGCTACAATCTTTCCTGATTGTCCAACTTGGTGTGCACGAGAAATCCATCCCCCTTCAATTGCTGGTCTTGTTGCACCTACTACGCCACCAAGTACACGTGCTAATTCTTCAACAAGCTTGAAATTTTCTGCATTTCCCATTCCACGTCCACCGGAAACAATAACTTGTGCTTCTTCTAAATTAACAGTTTCAGAAATTTCTTTTACTGTATCAACAATTTTTGCCTTAACAGCACTAGCTCGGATTTCTAGCTTTTTCTCTGTAACACCTGCATTTGAACCAGCCTCTGGCTTTGAAAAACTTCCATTCCTAACTGTAACTACCGCTGTGCCTTCTACCTCAATGTGTTCTAAAATTGTACCACCATAAGCTGGTCTAGTGTATATAACTTTACTCTCAGCTCTATTCATTCCTATTACGTCACTTACACATCCTAAACACATGCGTCCTGCAGTACGTGGTGCAATGTCTTTAGCCAATGTTGTATTTGCTAATAGAACAATATCTGGATATTGTTCCTTAACAGTTTGTGATAGTACTTCTGTTAAAGTATCACAATCTGTAGTAGTATCTATAAAAATAACCGGAACTCCTAAAGCAGCTACTGTATCTGCCGCAGCTCTGTTACCAACTACAAGAGCTGTTCCTTCAGCATCTAACGCTTTTGCTGCACTAATTAATTCAAGACTTCCACCTAGTGCTTTTTCTCCATCTGTTTCAATAAACAATAATGTTTTCATTCTTTTCTTTTCCCCCTTAATTAGATTGCCTTATCTTTTATCATTTGCTCCATAGCAGCACTTACTGCTAGTGCAGCATCTTTCTCTTGAATTTTGATACCAGCCTCTTTCTTAGGAGGTTCAACGTATTCAATGCAACGTACTTTCGCTTGTTTTACCTCTCCAATTTCTGCTGATGAATAAGTTGGAATAACTGCCTTACGGCTTGCCATCTTAGTTTTAATAGTAGGATAACGCGGATCATAATCTGGTTTACTTACTGTCACTACAGCTGGAGCTTCTAAAGAAACTATATTATATCCTTCTTCAGTTTCTTGATGAACTTCCATGGCATCACCTTTTAAATCGATTTCAATTGCGCTACTAACAAAGCTTGTTCCTAGTTTTTCAGCAAGCATTGCTCCTACTTGACCAGTAATTTCATCTGTAGATTCCTTTCCACAAAGAATTAAATCAAATTTTTCACCTTTGTCTTTTTCAATTTTACGAATAGTATTTGCCAAAACATCAGCTGTTCCGAGTGCATCTAAATCTGCATATAAATTATCTTTTACAAAAAATGCTTCTTTAGCTCCTACAGCGAGACAATTTTTTAACGTATTTAAAGAATCATCTACTCCAACAGTCAACACACTAACATTTCCTCCATTCGCTTCCATAAAACGAACCGCTAATTCTAATGCATATGTGTCAAATGCATTTGCTACTAAACTTACTCCCTTTAAATTAGGTTTTTTCTTGTCATTATCTAAATGGATTTCCATAGAATCATCTGGAACCTGTTTTACACATAACATAATATTCATCTTTTCCCTCTCCCTTACATCCCTACATTATTATATATATCTGCATTATTAAACTGTTTTTTTGATAGACCCATTGTGCGTTTAAGTTTTTATAAAGTATGATTTTACAAAAACTGTTCGATTAATTTCTATAAAGTATTTTTGTTGGTAATATGGTACTACCACATGGATGGATCTTAATTAATGATATTTAAAACAATTCAATATTTATAGGTTATTTAATAAATTGTAGTATATCTAAATTATATCTTTTTAGGAGGCATAACTAATGCTTCCCCACCTATAGCCATTTTTCCAGTTTGATTAGTGCATGTTGTCTTTACTTTTATTCTATTCTTTTCCCTCCTTTTTTTCATACCATTGAGGTAACCTATATATTATCTATAAGAACCTCAATGATATTATTAATATATTTTAACTAAAGAGTTTCTAAGTCCACAGCTCATTGCTAACTCGCAACCTCCACCCACATGATTTTGCTTTGTCAGTGCAACGTTTTCACATATCATATTAATTGCTCTCAGTTATATTCAGCAAAATACATGCCAATATATAAACACCCTAAATGTTCATATGATACTGTATAATATTTATACATATTTTTATTATTTACCATTGCTTTTAGGCAATATAACACTTAATCCTTTTGTACACTTTTTTTACATGTATATTATTTTTACATCTCTAAAGAACTTTTACTTAAAGTCGTAATTAATATTATTTTTAAAACACATAGAATTCAAAAATAAAAGGTCCAGAGATAATTAATTAAGTAAATTTCATATTTGTTATTCATTGAATTCACTGATGTTTTTACAATATAAAAAAGAAACTCGATGGAAATAAAATACATTGATTGCACCTTACCCACTTTGTTAGACATGACAAATTCGTGATACACTAAATGTGAAGAGAATGATTCAGATTTTAATCCTCCATAAACAAAAATAAAGTAGTGCATGACAATCGACTTTTCAGTCAGAAATCATACACTACTTTAAAATTACAAATGGCTAAAACGCCTTATTTTTCTATTCCCACTCAATAGTTGCTGGTGGTTTTGAAGTTACATCATAAACAATTCTGTTTACTCCCTTAACTTCATTCACAATTCTTCTTGAAACCTTATCTAAAACTTCATAAGGTATTCTAGCCCATTCTGAAGTCATTGCATCTGAAGAAGTTACTGCTCTTAAAGCTATTGTATGGCAGTAAGTTCTTTCATCCCCCATAACTCCAACTGAACGAATATTAGGAAGACATGCGAAGTATTGCCATATACTTTCATCAAGCTCTGCTATAGCTATTTCATCTCTAAAAATAGCATCTGCTTCTCTTACTATCTCTAGCTTTTCTTCTGTTACTTCTCCAAGAACTCTTATAGCAAGCCCTGGTCCCGGGAATGGCTGCCTCCATACTAACTTATGAGGAATACCAAGTTCTTCTCCTACAGCCCTTACCTCGTCTTTAAATAGCTCTCTAAGCGGTTCTATAAGTTCAAACTGAATGTCTTC
Organism: Clostridium sp. CS1-1; assembly: GCF_056135525.1. Classification (NCBI taxonomy): domain Bacteria; kingdom Bacillati; phylum Bacillota; class Clostridia; order Eubacteriales; family Clostridiaceae; genus Clostridium; species Clostridium sp. CS1-1. Next base: position 4,562,759 of record NZ_CM148680.1, read on the forward strand.
CGGAAGTCCTCCAACATTATGGTGGCTCTTTATTGTAGCTGATGTATCTGTTCCACTTTCAACTATATCAGGATATATAGTTCCTTGTACTAAGAAACTTATTTCTCCAAGCTTATTAGCCTCAGCTTCAAATACTCTGATAAATTCTTCTCCTATTATCTTTCTTTTTCTTTCAGGGTCTGAAACTCCTGCAAGTTTACCTAGGAATCTATCCTTTGCATCTACCCTTATTAAATTCATATCAAATTGTTTTCTAAATATATTTTCTACTTGGTCACCTTCATCTTTTCTTAAAAGACCGTGATCTACGAATACACAAGTTAACTGTTTTCCAATAGCCTTATGAACAAGTACTGCTGCTACTGATGAATCTACTCCACCAGATAAAGCACAAATTACCTTCTTATCTCCTACTCTTTCCTTTATAGCTTTAATCTGCTCCTCAGCAAAGGAAGACATTGACCAATCTCCCTCTAGTTCACAAATTTTAAAAAGAAAGTTTGAGAGCATTTTCTTTCCAAAAGGTGTATGTTCTACCTCTGGATGGAATTGAACTCCATATATTTTCTTTTCTACATTTTCCATAGCAGCTACAGGAGTTTGAGTTGTTGTTCCAACTATTCTAAAACCTTCTGGTGCATTCTCTACGTAATCTGTATGGCTCATCCAACAGATTTCATTTTCTTCTATTCCATTGAATAATGCACAAGAGTTATCCAATTTCACTTCTGTTTTGCCATATTCTCTTACCTCTGGACTTTTAACGTTTCCTCCAAGAGTATGAGCAATAAGCTGTTCACCGTAACATATTCCAAGCACTGGTACACCCAATTCAAATATTTCTTTATCAATTCTAGGTGCTCCTTCTCCGTAAACGCTGTTAGGTCCACCGGTAAAGATTATTCCTTGAGGATTCTTTTCTTTTATTTTATCTATGGAATATGTGTATGGAACTATCTCACAGTACACATTATTTTCTCTAACTCTTCTTGCTATTAATTGATTATATTGACCACCAAAATCTATTATTAAAACTAACTCTCTTTTCATTAGTTACCTCCAAGTTTTTTAGTTTAAACTTTATCTTTCCAACAAACACACTTATTAATTGTCTACTAATAAATGAATGCTCTATTACTGGCTTATGCTATAATTTGGTGCTTCTTTAGTCATTGATATGTCATGAGGATGACTTTCTCTTAATCCCGATGATGTTTGAATTACAAAAGTAGCTGTTTCATATAATTCATGTAAACTTTTAGAGCCAAGATATCCCATACCTGAACGTATTCCACCTAAAAGTTGGAATATCGTATCTGCTACATACCCTTTATAAGGAACTCTTCCTTCGATACCTTCTGGAACTAACTTTTTATTTCCTTCTTGGAAATATCTATCTTTACTTCCGCAAGCCATTGCTGATAAAGATCCCATTCCTCTATATACCTTATAACTTCTTCCTTGATATATTTCAGTTTCTCCTGGTGACTCTTCACAGCCAGCAAACATAGATCCCATCATAGCAACCTTAGCTCCTGCTGCTAAAGCTTTTACTATATCTCCTGAATACTTAATACCACCATCGGCAATAACTGGGACCCCATATTTATTCGCTTCTTCTACGCAATCCATTACTGCTGTTAGTTGTGGTACTCCTACTCCTGCTACAACTCTAGTTGTACAGATAGATCCAGGTCCTATACCAACCTTTACACAATCAGCTCCTGCAAGAATTAAATCTCTTGTAGCTTCAGCAGTAGCAATATTTCCTGCAACAACTTGTATATCTGGATAGTTTTCTTTTATAGTTCTAACTGCATCTATAACTCCCTTTGAGTGTCCATGTGCTGTATCTACTGTTATTACATCTACACCTGCTTCAATAAGGGCAGCTACACGCTCTAACATATCATTAGTAACTCCTACGGCAGCTCCACATAAAAGCCTACCTCTTTCATCCTTTGCACTATTAGGGAATATCTTTACTTTCTCAATATCCTTAATAGTTATAAGGCCTTTTAAATTATTATCTTTATCTACTAAAGGAAGTTTTTCAATCTTATGAGTTTTAAGAATTTCTTTTGCTTCTTCTATTGTAGTATCTTCTGGAGCCGTAATTAAATCTTTACTAGTCATAACCTCAGATATTTTTCTTTCATATTTTGTTTCAAAAACTATATCCCTATTAGTTATTATTCCAACTAACTTTCCATCAACAGTTATTGGAACTCCTGATATTCTGTATCTACTCATAACAGCTAAGGCATCTTGTATTGTATGATCTGGTGAAAGATAGAAAGGATCTGTTATTACTCCATTTTCTTGTCTTTTAACTTTGTCCACTTCAGCAGCTTGTTGTTCTATTGTCATATTCTTGTGAATAATGCCAATTCCGCCTTCTCTTGCAATTGCTATTGCCATTTTTGATTCAGTAACAGTATCCATCCCTGCACTCATAAGAGGTATGTTTAACTTTATTTTTTTAGTTAGATTAGTTGCAAGTGTGACCTCTCTAGGTAAAATTTCCGATTTATTTGGAACTAAAAGTACATCATCAAAAGTATAAGCTTGCTTTAAAATTCTTGCCATTAGACTCCACTCCCTTAATTTACAAAATTTTTAGCTTTAAATAATTTATATTTTAAGAATTTACTTTCATCTAGTCATAGTTTTACCCCAAACCGTAGATTTAATAAACAAAAAAACCATACCAATTGCACTATGACGTGAAATTAGTATGGTTTTAGACGTACCACAATAACTTCACTCATAGTCGGAAATTTACGGCTTCCGGTAGATACTCCCTGCCATATTCAGGGGATATACGAGCTACATTTAAAATTCATTCAATTTTTGCTTCTCTCAATTTCATTGTTTACATTATTTTATTCAATTTTTATGCTTTTGTCAATTGATTTATTCTGGATTTTTTAAAGCACTTTATACCACATAAGTATTTTATCTCCCCAAAATACTGTAAAGGTTGCTGATAAAGCTATAAAAGGCCCAAAAGGTATATAATCTTTTCTGCTCTTTTTCTTTAAAGCTATTAAAATCAAGCTGATAACCGATCCGAAAATAAAGGAGAAAAACAGCATAACTATAGTTAACTTAAGTCCTAAAAACAAGCCACCATATATGCATATTTCTGCGTCTCCCCATCCCATGCCTTTTGTTAGAATTATTATAAGTGATATAACTCCTCCTCCTAATAATCCTCCAAATATATACTGTTTAAAATCGTAATATAGATAGCCATTTCCAATTAGAAATAAAACACCGAATATAATACCTACTATGGTTGTACTAAAATATACATCTGTAGTATCAAGGTCAATCATTCCTACAACTATAAGAACTGTTATAAATACTATATATTTCAAACACTGCAGGGTAAGTCCATATTTTATATAAATCATTAAATATAGTACTCCTGTTATTAATTCAATAATTGGATATCTCATGGATATTTTCTCTCCACAATGCCTACATTTACCTTTTAATAGGAATATGTAGCTGAATATAGGGATAAGGTCGTACCATTTTATTTCATTGGAGCAATTGGTACAGTGAGATGGTGGATATATTATTGATTCTTCCCTCGGTATTCTGTATATGCAGACGTTGAGGAAGCTTCCTATGATGAAGCCGAATATTGTTATGAATATTCTAATTAATGTGTCCATTTTCCCTCCAAATTCCTTATTCTATAATATTTTATCATAATGCCATTATTCTAATTTAATTGAATAAAATAAAGCATAAAACAGAAGCTCTCTTCGCTTCTGTCTTGTCTTTAAATTATTATATTTATTTTTTCTTGAACATATCAGCTATATTTTCAAAACCCGTATTTTTATCATAAAAATCGTAAGCCTTACTTATATCGAACTCCTTTCCAGTTCCTTGTATATATTGATAAAATACAATTTCTGCCAATATTACATCACTATTTATTATGCTAGTTGTATTTTCATTATTGCCTAATGAATTATTTTTAACGTTAACATTATTATTCGTAGTCTCGTTACTACTATTGATATTATCTTTTTTATCATTTATAAGACTACCTTTAGGATCGCTGTTTATATATATATCCTTATTAACTAATCCATCTACAACCAGTTTTCCATTTAAGCTTACTTTTGAAAAAGCTCCATCAAATTTCTTGGTGAGTCTAGCCGGATTTGTAGTTTTACTACCGTTATATGACACTTTATTCTTAATAGTATCATTAATAGTAGTACTAGTACTTTCTTTTTCCTCTGTACTCTTAACATTAGCTTCACTAGTTAAAATCTTAATACTCTTTATGTTTAGCTGACGTTTAGTAATACCCTGAAGATTTCTTATATATTGCTCAATATTATTTCTATTTCCGCTCACCTTTAAATCAATAGTTAGTTTCTGAAAATTGCTCTCTTTTCCCTGATTTGTTCCTTCTTGGTTTTTTTCACTTTCCCCTGTTTTTTCCTTACCTTCCTTGCCTCCTAAATCAAAATCTAGTTCTTCTCCTTTTATACTGTATTGTGCACACGCTGTATAAAAGTCATAAACAAGTTGAGGAGTATCAATCTGCTTAGGAGCCATAGTATCCAGAATTTGCGAGTTGCTTTTTAGCTTTTCGTTATCTGAAATAAGTTTTTCTAGTTTCTTCTCATTCTCTCCAATTCTGTTTATCCTATCATCTATCTGGAGGTATTTGCTTTTTTGCCGATTTACTTGGCTAATCTCATTGGAAAAATATAGATTATACGCTGTATAATTTAATGCTAAAAATATGACAATTATAAGGGTAAGAAGCAAATTCTTTTGTTTCTTCATAAATACACATCCTTACAACGGTTTTATAATCTTTAGTGTAAACTTAACTTCCTTCTCACTATCGTCAAGTTTTATGGAATCAATCTCAATAGGTTCAAATACATTCATTTTATTTATTGCAATAACTAACTTTGCCTTGTCCAATGGACTATTTATACTTAATGACAAATCTATTTTGTCTCTATCGAAAAAGACCTCGTTTACTGATACATCATTAGGTAACCCATTTTTTAATGCCTCAAGGTAAGAAATGTAGTTAAAGTTATCTTGTTCAATAATATTAAAATACTTTTCTTTATCCTGATATTTTTTATTTTGATCACTTACTACCTTAATATTTTTCTCTAGGTCTTCTGCTTGTTTTATCTTTTCATTAAACTTTCCAGTATCATATCTTATCATAGAGAATTTAAAATAACCAAAAGAAATTACCCATAGAAAAACTGACACTCCCGTCAAAGTAAGAACGATATTTCTTAAAGCTAACTCTTGAAGGCTATTCCTTTTTTCTGTAATTGACTTAATAAAGTTAATAGATTTGTTATATTTATTTTTTTCTTTAATGCTGCATCCAACTATATCACAATACATATTTATATCTAAATTACTTACTGTTCTAATTTTGAGGTCATTGTCTGAAATTCCGCATACAATTTCAATATCAAATTGAGACTCTAAGTTTTTATATAGTTCCTTTTCCTGCCACTTCTCGCCTATAATATATATCTGGTTAACTCTGTTGCCAAAATGTCTTGTAGCATAAAAGTTTAAAAAATACCCTATATTATCGGCTAATTGGTTATATCTATCCTCTATATCTCCATAATTATCAGTTTGCAGCGTTGAGTATAAAAATATATTTCCATTATCTAATATTGTAATAATGTTTTTATCCTCATTTAAGTCCAAAACAGCAATGCTTTCCTCTTGCAGGTACTGGAATACGCTAGCAATACTATCAGGATAAATGGTTATTTTCTCACATATTAAGTCACAAGATTGGATAAATGTGTAAATATTATTTAACTTAGTTCTCGGGAAAGCACATAAGACTACGTTTAACTTTTTATTTTTTCTCCCTCTAGAACCTATAACCTTATAATCAAAATAATAATCGCTTAGGTTAACAGTGAAATATTCAGACAAATTATTATTTATAAACTTTTTTAAATCCTTTTTCCCAATAAAAGGAATTTCTATAAGCCTTGTGATTATCCCCTCAAGAGAAATAACCACCTTAGCTTTTTTACTTCTTATTTTCCTTGCATTTAGAAATTTTTCAATTTGATTTACATTTTCTTTACTGTTGTAGAGTGAACTTCCACCTTCGTAAACAGGTATGAATGTATCCACGCTCTTTATAATAATCTTTTTAAATTTATTAGACACCACTGCAACTTGAAAGTTATCTTCATTAAATCTAAAAATCAATTCATCTGAAGTAAACAAATTTATTAACCTCCCAACAACACTAAAAACTATTTTATAGTGTTGGACATCTGAAGTATAGGAAGTGCCATCCCTATTACAACGAATCCTACAATAAGTCCTATAATTAAAGTAAATGCCGGTTCTACCAACGCCATCACCTTATTAACTCCGTGTTCAACCCTTTTATCATAAATTAAAGCTAATCTATTTAACATTTCTTCCAACTTTCCTGTTTCTTCTCCTATCCTTAACATTTCAAGTGCTAGAGGTTCTAACATTTTTTCTTTTTCAAGCGAGTCAGCAATTCTAGCTCCAGTTACAATTTCATTTCTTGCAGTTGTTATCCTTTTAGCTATGTTCATATTTCCTATAACTGACTCCATACTTTCAAAAGCTATTAAAATAGGAACAGCTGACCTTAAAAAGATAGCCATGCTTCTTGCAAATCTATTAGTTATTATATCACTGTTTAATTTTCCTACTACCGGCAACTTTAACAGTATAGTATCTAAAAGGTATCTTACTTTATCAATTTTCTTAATATATTTTGACAATATTATTAATAACACTATTAATAATATAACTTGTATAAAGTTATTGTTTATAATATTCATAAATACCAATAATACTTTAGTTATCCCAGGGAGGTTATCATTGTTTGTATATACATCTCCAAGTTTTCCAAAAATAAAATAATTAAAAAATAATAACATTGCAATTGAAACAAACAACATGATAGAGGGATATATTGATGCATTTTTTACCTTATTTCTTAAATATGCTTCTCTCTCATAATATTCCTCCATATTAAATAACACTTCGTCTACATTACCACTTAATTCTCCTGACTTGACCATATCTGTTAAAAGCTTCGGGAATTGGCCAGTTGCTTCTATAGATGTCCCCAAGTTCTCCCCACTTCTTATGTGTTTAATAATACTATCTATTTCATCTTTTAATTTTTTATTTTGCGTCTTAATTATTTCCAGACCATTTACTATATTTAAACCTGCATTTATTATAGTAGCCATCTGACCACAAAATGCAGCTACTTCTTCATTCTTCATTTTTCTCTTAAAAATCCTTAAATTTTTAAGCTCTGTTTTCTTTCTTATATCAATAATGGATAATCCTTTAACTTTAATCTTTTCCCTTGCAATTTCTATTTCTTCTTCTTCAATTTCTCCTGTTACTATATTTAAACTAGAATCGTAGGCCTTATATATAAATTTCTGCATATTACTTTACCCTCTAATATCCATAAGTTACTCTAAGCATTTCTTCTGTAGTAGTTATACCTTCTATAACCTTAGATACACATGCCTCCCTTAAAAGCCTTGTGCCATTCTCCCTCAACTTACCCTCTATTATACTCTCCGACTGCTTGTTGTCGATTAATAGCTTTATCTCCCTATCAATTTCTATTATTTCAAAAATTCCTGTTCTTCCTTTATATCCAGTGTTACTACATAAACTACACCCTGTCCCTCTTTTTAATAATGTTGGACCACTCAAGCCTAACATTTTCATTTCTCTTTCATCACTAGTATATTCCTCCGCGCAGTTAGGGCATATTTTTCTAATAAGCCTTTGTGCTATTATTCCTATTACTGTAGAAGATAATAAGAATGGTGCCATACCCATATCCTCTAATCTAGTTATAGTACCTATCGCATTATTAGTGTGAATAGTTGAAAGAACTAAATGGCCCGTAAGCGCTGATCTTATTGATATTTCAGCAGTTTCTTCATCTCTTATTTCACCTACTAAAATTATATCTGGGTCCTGTCTTAGTATACTTCTCAATCCTGCTGCAAAATCAAAACCTATTTTATTATTGACCTGCATTTGATTAATTCCCTTAAAGTAATATTCCACAGGGTCTTCTATTGTAATAATATTTTTAGAAACATCATTAAGAATACTTAATATAGAATATAATGTTGTCGTTTTACCACTACCTGTAGGACCAGATACTAATATTATTCCATGAGGCTTAGAAATAATCCTTTTTAATTTTAATAAATCTTCTTTTTCTATACCAACTTTTTCTAAAGTAAGAGAAAAATTTGTCTTATCTAGAATTCTCATAACTACTTTTTCACCAAACATAGTTGGGGCAAGAGAAATTCTTAAATCAATATTTTTTTGTTTTGCTCTAAAGTTAATTCTTCCATCTTGAGGTATTCTTTTTTCAGCAATATTTAAACCTGCCATTATCTTAAGTCTGCTGACTATAGGGTCAAGCATACCTATATTTATCTTCATGATTTCTCTTAAAACACCATCTACTCTAAACCTTACTCTCATTTCGTTTTCATCTGGCTCTATGTGAACATCTGAAGCATTATTAATGATTGCATTTTCCAGTATAGTGTTTATAAATTTAATTATAGGTGCTGCAGTTTCGTCCTCTATTTCTTCCTGATGAATATTATTTCTATAGCCATAAACCTTTCCATAATCATTTGCTGCTTCCTGTGCTCTATTTTTTCCATAATATTTCTCTATATTTTCAATTATACTCTTTCTTAACGCTATAGCAACCCTTGTTACATATCCTGTAGCGACCCTAATATCTTCAATTGCAAAATAGTTTAGTGGATCACTCATAACTACTAAAAGCTGTCCATTTATTATATCCACAGGAAGAATTTCATGTTTTCTTGCCATAGATTCTGGAATTATATCAATAATTTCTTGCTTTATTGTTATATTGCCTAAGTTTATTGACTGTATGCCTAGCTGTCTTTTAACAGCTTCTACGATTTGCTCTTCTGTAACAAAGCCCTCATTAACTAGAAGTTCACCAAGTTTTTCACCTTTTTGTTTTTGGATAATTAAGGCCTTGTTTAGTACATCCTCTGTTATTAACCCTGAGTCTATTAGAATTTCTCCTAATCTTTTTCTAACCTTAGCCATAGTATACTCCTTTCTAGAACCAATAGTTTGCATATTATATTTCTACATCACATAATTAATAAATACTTACTTTACTCTTTGACCATTTTGAAAAACTCCGCCACGACCTTTCACTACTACTGTGCTGATATCAGCTGTTCCTACTTTTAAGTTAACATTAGAATTTTTTCTATTTTTCAAATCAAATACACCATAATTAATAGATAATGATGCTGCTTCTATATTTACATTTCCAGTATTAGATTCTATTTTTACTATTCTATTTTTATTTTCTGTATTATCATTATCAGCAGGTGGAAATGGATTAGGTGGATATATTGGAGTCATATGAACTGCAGCTCCATTAATGTTTATAGAGCTATTATTCCCTTTCAGATTTAAGGTAGGATTATACATAACAAAATTAACTGCCATTTTTGTTTCTGCAGCAACTTTAATCCATTCTGGAAATTGTTTTAAAACACTTATACTTGAATTACCATTTACGCTAAAAGAACTTCCAGCTCTAAAAGTTATATTAGGAGCATTAATATATAAATCACCATTTCCTGGCTTAGGAGATATATCAACATCATTTTTTAAGACAATTCCTCCTTGCGCTATAATAGCATAAGATCCTGAAAAATCTTTTTCAAATACTAGTTTCCAACCTGAATTTGTGTACTTTTCATCACTGTACGTATTATATACATTATTGCTATCAAAAGTAATTCTATAGTCTTCACCATCAAATATCTCATTACCATTCTTATCGATAAATGGATTACCTAATTCTCCTTCATTTCCGCCATTATCACCTGGTATTTCTGGTGGAGTTATAACTACATCTTCCATAGTGCTGACTATAAAGTTATTTTTTTTATTACTATTAAACTTATCTTCTAATGTTAATGTTACTTCATAAAAATTATTAGATTGGTCAAGTTTTATGATAAATCCTTCTTCAGATACATTCTCTACCAAAACTATTTTTCCATCTTTACTGGAATGTCGCTCTATTCTATATAAGTTGTCATCATTTATTTTTCCTGTATATATTTTATAATACTTTACGTCGCCAATTTCATAAATAGGTACCTTTCCAGCTTTAGCATCATCACTTTGACTATTATCAATAAAATTACTAGAAGATTGGAGATCCTTATTTAACCATGTATTTATTACCCTAATATCTTCATTGTTTTTTATATTACTGTTTTGTTTGCTAAAAAATAAATTAGAGGAATTAATAACATCATAGGTTATGGCAATAATAACTCCAAGTATAGTTACAGATATCATTAATTCTACTAAAGTAAACCCTTTTTTATATGCTCTCATTTATCCTCCTGCCAACTTTCAATTTCTCCAGTTTCTATATTAATAATTGCTTTTAGTCCATATTTGGTACCTTTCATAGTAGTACCAGCAGATTTTATAACTCCCTTTTTTTCCTGTGATGTATTATCTAATTGATAACTAAAAACATAATTTCCTATATCTCTTATACCTAATAAATTACTATCTACTTCTTCACTATTAAAGCTATTTATTTCTTCGTATTTATCTTGATCATTCATCTCTTTAATTTTTTTATTATACAAGTACACTGCATGTTCTATCCCTGCTTCCGCAAGGTATTTCGCAGATTGTCTTTCTTCTGATGCTCTTCTGGTTCTCATTTCATTATTCACTGAAGTCAATAATATTCCACTTAGTGATATTAAAATCAACCCTGCAAGCATTGCTATAAAAAGAGCACTTCCTTTTTTTATCTTTTTTATATTATACATAGGCATAATCCCCTATAACTAATAAGTTTTTGTTATTTTCCGAAATATAAAGTTGTACCTAATTTAAATGAGTTATTATCTTGAGGCTTAACCTCAATTTTTATATCTATAAGATCCTGAGCTTTTTCATTTAAAGTTAGTGTTAAATCATAATTTATTCCTTCCGAAACTTCTCCAGCATATTTTTCATCTGTTTTCTTTAAGCTTTTATAAAATATATCATTAGAGTAGGTGTATCCTTCACTTTTAGTAAGAAACTCCTGTAGTTCCATGAAGTTATTTAGTACGCTCTTATTTGCTTTAATTTTCTCTAATTCATTTTGTGCTATTATTAAAGAGTTCAACTTTTGTTCACTGGTCTTAGATGATTTTATACCAACATAGGATACATTAGAAAAAATAAGTACAGTGATACTGATTAAAAGCATAGCTATTACAACTTCTATTAATGTAAATCCCTTTTTACTTTTATTTCTATTTTTAAGCATATAACTATGACCTCTTTTCTATAAAATTAACTATATAATCATTCAAACTCTAAATGACTATATAGTTAACTTGCTTTCAACTAATTAGATTATATTAATGCGCAGTAACACTTCCACCATTTTTATCTTTTACATTTTCAGCATTCTCCACCATAGTCCATGTAACCCAACTGGTACTTGCCCATTGAATTTTACCCTTTGCTGCACCATCAGAGTTATCTATAGTTTTATCTAACATATCAGCAACTTCATCTGAGTTACTTACTCCATTTAATGATATTTCTAACACTAAGTTATTTTTACCACTAACTTTTCTATAATCTAATTGATAATTATATTGACTCTCTTCAGCTCCGGAATTGAAAGGATTTGTAGGCCATTTTTCTAAATAAGGACCATTCCATCCATTAACCCCTGTTATGCTGTTATCACTTGGACTTGTTAAGTAGCACTCCTTATTTGTTTGCCCAATATTAATTATACGAGGCCATTCACCTGTATCTCCATAGTAATGCAATGTTGCTGCTTCCACTGCCTTACAGTCTCCAACCAGCCTGCTAACTTTACTTTTTTCAATTGCTTTAAAAGCATTTGGTGCGACTACCGCTGCTAGTATTGCTATTATTGCTATTACTACTAACAATTCCACCAATGTAAATCCTTTTTTTATTTTAATCTTATTTAACATAATTGCCCCCCAATTTAAATTATCCCAGTTACTTAGCTTAGATTTATTTACATATTCAAAAATTAGTGCATTAAAATTAATGCACTAACTTTCAACTAATATACTTTAAGTACTTTAGAATTAAACTTTTTCGTATGTTAGCTTTATAGCCGCCTTACCTTTACTTGCAAACTTAGAATCCGTAATCACTACCTCTTACCAAAAGCAATAATACCTCGCCATTTTGTTGCCCATCTTCATCAGTCCCCTCGGCTATTAAAGCTTTTTCTGCTTCTGTAGGAACTTTTGAAGCAGTGTCATTGGCGCTCAAGGCTGTTATGCCTATATATACACCAGAGCTAACCGTCTTTCCATTTCTATTTTGATTACTTTGCCATAGATTCCAGTCATATTTACCTCCCCAAGGGGTCTTATCTGGCCATTTATCAAGATATGGACCATTCCAGTTATTCGTGATGGCGTCTTTCTGATTTGTGCTCAAACCTGAATTAGCTAATGCACCATCCTTAGTCATAAACCCTGGATCAATCCCTCTATTTACATCAGGTGGAAAGAACCCCATATCTGAATAGTAAGCTAACGCTGCAGATCTAAGAGCTTTAGCATCTGACTTAGCTCTGGATATCTTTGATTTTTCAATAGCCTTAAAGGCATTAGGCGCTACCACCGCCGCTAGTATAGCTATTATAGCAATCACCACTAACAATTCTACTAAAGTAAATCCTTTTTTATTATACATACTAAATTTCATAATTCCCCTCTTACTGCTTACTTATAAACCAACATTAACTTAACACAACTTGAACTAAGTTAAACGAATGTTAAAAAACTAAGATTTAGTTTTAATACTATTGTTCAGAAATGACTAAATATACTGTAGTTCCTGATGATCTTACAATACCTGTAGTATTAGTTGAGCTTCCACCGTCTAAATCAGCTTCTAATTTTAGTACAGCTGCACTATTCACATTTTCTAACTTTAATGATTTTGTACTACTAGTTAATCCATACGTAGAGGTTCCATCAGCACCACTAACAAAATTATAGTCTCCTCCCCAAGGATCTGTACTCTTCCACTTCTCCATATATGGGCCATTCCAACCTGGGAACCCTGTTGGATCGGTTACGAATCCACTTACAGCGGCACTATTACCTGGCCAACTACCAGTATCTGAATAAAAACTTAATGCTGCTGTCTTAACTGCCCTAAAATCAGACTCTGCTGCTGATACCTTACTCTTTTCAATTGCCTTAAAGGCATTTGGTGCTACCACTGCTGCTAGTATTGCTATTATTGCTATAACTACTAATAATTCTACCAATGTGAAACCTTTTTTTACAGCTTGTTTCATTTTCAATAAAACCCCTTCCTTTCAATAAGAACTTATTTATTATTTATGTAATAAAGATTTTACTGCTAAAATCTCTATTTCCTAATTAAGCAGTTACTAAAATAATTATCGTAAAATATTTTTTATTCATTAGCTATTACTTATTGGAAACTTTGCACTATGTTTACATACCAACAATAAACACTATTAATCATAAAGCATGTTACTTTACTCTCCCAACAATGGAATCACTAAAAGTTAGTAATTAAGTTTATTATATTATTATATTCTTAATAATATATAAACAGGCATGTCCTTAAAACTAATTGTAAAAATTACCATTTTACATTAAAATAAAACCCTATATCCATAAAACTATTACGAATATAGGGGTCGGTTGCATCACTTACTCCATACATGCAAGATGCCCAAATAAAGCATGTACTTCTTTGTTTCCCTTAAACTACTATTTATAATATACTAAATTTATTTTATCATCCATATATTATTAATTCAATATAAATTTACAATTACTGTAATATTAAATTGAAATATTGAGTATAGTCATAAAAATAATGTATCAATAAAATTATAAATACTTTTAACCATGGTATCATAAGTGTCAACAAAAGCCACTAGTAAAATAGTTCTGAAAATGCATTTAATTAATTTGTATTAGTTCTTGACGAAGCATATATAGAAAATAATAAATTTTTTTATTGTCTGAGCGTTAGCGAGTTTAAAAAAATTTATTATTTTCTACATATGCAAGTCTTAGAACTAAACAAATTAATTAACAGCATCGAAGAGCTGTTTTACTAGTGGCTTTTGTTCTATGCTCTTTACAAAGCTAAAAACGCCATGTGCAAAACACATGACGTTTTAATTTAACCTGACTAACTTGTCGTAGACCTCCCACGCACTCTGTAAAAGCGATTTGCACCAAATCAAAGACTTGGGTTCTCTGCTTTTCTTTAAGCGGGAGATCAACGCCAAGTAAGCCATGCATTCGCAGCTCTAAAATTCAGATGGGGTAAAAGAACCCCCATCTGAATTAAGATCTTGCTTCAATCTTAGTACATTCCGTCCATACCCATTCCTGGAGCCCCTGGCATTGGAGCAGCATTCTTTTCTGGAATATCAACTACTGCAGCTTCAGTAGTTAAGAATGTTGCAGCTACTGATGCAGCATTTTGAAGTGCTGATCTTGTAACCTTAGTTGGATCAACGATACCAACTTTTAACATGTTTACATATTTATCATGTAAAGCATCATATCCTACTCCAACTTCACTGTTTCTAACTTTATCAATTATTACTGAACCTTCAACACCAGCATTTGTAGCTATTTGTCTTACTGGTTCTTCTAAAGCCTTTCTGATTATATCAATACCAACTTTGATATCTATAACGTCAGAAGTTAACTCAGATACTTGTGGAATTACGTTAATGTAAGCTGTTCCACCACCAGCAACTATACCTTCTTCAACAGCTGCTTTTGTAGCTGCTAAAGCATCTTCTATTCTTAATTTTTTCTCTTTTAATTCAGTTTCAGTTGCAGCTCCAACTTTAACTACAGCTACTCCTCCTGCAAGCTTTGCAAGTCTTTCTTGTAGTTTTTCTCTATCAAATTCAGATGTAGTATCTTCTATTTGTCTCTTTATCTGAGCTACTCTGTCATGAATTTCGTCCTTGTTACCTTTTCCATTTACTATTGTAGTATTCTCTTTTGAAACCTTAACTGAATCTGCTCTTCCAAGCATTTCTATTGTAGTATCTTTTAAGTCTCTTCCCAATTCTTCTGAAATTACTTGACCGCCAGTAAGTATAGCTATATCTTGAAGCATTTCTTTTCTTCTGTCACCAAATCCTGGAGCCTTTACTCCTATACAAGTAAATGTTCCTCTTAATTTGTTAAGAACTAAAGTAGGTAATGCTTCCCCTTCTATATCTTCAGCGATTATTAATAACTTTCTACCTTGTTGAACTATTTGCTCAAGTACTGGTAATATATCTTGAATATTTGATATTTTCTTATCTGTAATTAAGATATAGGCATCATCTATTACAGCTTCCATCTTTTCTGTATCTGTTACCATGTATGCACTTACATATCCTCTATCAAATTGCATACCTTCAACAACATCAAGTTCAGTTCCCATGGATTTTGATTCTTCAACGGTGATAACACCTTCGTTACCTACCTTTTCCATAGCATCTGATATAAGCTTACCAATTTCTTCGTCACCAGCTGAGTTTGCAGCAACTCTAGCTATATCTTCTTTTCCTTCAACAGGTCTTGAATTCTTTTTTATTTCTTCAACTGCTTTTTCTACAGCCATTTTTATACCTTGTCTTATAAGCATTGGATTAGCTCCAGCTGTAACATTTTTTAATCCTTCTCTTATAATTGCTTGTGCAAGTAATGTAGCTGTAGTTGTTCCATCTCCCGCTACATCATTTGTCTTTGTTGCAACTTCTTTAACTAATTGAGCTCCCATATTTTCATATGGATCTTCTAATTCTATTTCTCTTGCTATTGTAACACCATCATTTGTTATAAGTGGTGAACCAAATTTCTTATCTAATACAACGTTTCTTCCCTTTGGTCCTAGTGTAACTTTAACAGTATTAGCAAGTCTATCTACACCTGCCTGCATTGATCTTCTAGCTTCTTCGCTAAATAAAATACTCTTTGCCATTAGAAAACCTCCTCTAAATCCTTATGTTATTACACGATATTTTACTATTCAACTACTGCTAATATATCATCTTGTTTTAAGATAGTGTATTCTTCACCATCTATTTTCACTTCTGTTCCAGCATATTTGGAGAATAGAACTTTGTCTGAAACCTTAACTTCCATTTTGATTTCTTTACCGTCAATTACTCCTCCTGGTCCTACTGCTACAACTTCAGCCTCTTGTGGCTTCTCCTTAGCAGTTCCTGCTAATAAAATTCCACTCTTTGTAGTTTCCTCTGCTTCAATTCTTTTGATAACTACTCTGTCTCCAAGTGGTCTAATTCTCATTTAAACCCCTCCTTAAAATTACTTAATATATTTATTTTAATTTATTTATTATACTTTTCTTGTTAGCACTCATTACTCTTGAGTGCTAATACAATTATTATATTAATGAATTATATTTACATTATCAAATTCGGATTTCATACTTAATGTATTGTTTAAACTGAAATAACTCAATTTATTGTGCTCTAAGTATATTTCTCTCCGTATTTCTAACAATTACACTAATATAATATTTATTTAGTACTTTTTTACACAAAAACACACTTTTATATTATTATCTATTTATGTGGATAAAATACAATAAAAATAAACTTTTTATTCTAAAATTTTTTAAAAGGAATGATCTTGAAGATGAAAAACACTATTAAATTTGTATTAACTATCTTTATGACAATATTTATTACTATGCTTTCCGTTAAGATTACTTTGAACTTTAGATCTATTTATTATCTTGACATAACTAACCTAAATATAGAAAAATACACACCCTTAAATAGAGAGCAAATGAAATCTACTTATGATTATCTAATAGACTATGTAAATAACGCTAACTCAAAGGAGTTTAAAATTCCTTTACTTCCATCCTCAAAACAGGGTATTATCCATTTTGAAGAAGTTAGGAATTTATTTATGAAGCTTAACTATTTGTTCTACTTGTCCATTTTATTTATTATATACGGAATATACTATATGAAAAAGGAAAAAGACTTTTCTCCTTTAAATTGGTGTTCTTATCTTCTTTTGTTTGGATGCTTATTCCTTGGCATAGTATTTAGCATAAATTTTGATAAGTCTTTTACATTCTTTCACAAATTATTTTTTAACAATGACTATTGGCTTTTTGATCCTAAGATAGATCCTGTTATTAACATTCTGCCACAAGAATTCTTTTTTCACTGTGCTATACTTATTGTAACATTAATAGTATTAAGTAGTTTATCACTTAGGATTATATTTAAAAAGTTAAGTTTTACTCGATAAACTTATAAACAGAGTTCTTAAATTAAGAATCGAGAGTTGACAATCAATCTTCTTTGCCAATTCTCGATTATCCACAATATTATTCTTCATCATTTGTGGGTGTATCTCTAACTATACTTCTTATTATTTTTTCTCCCTTAAATACTCCTAAAATAAATAACAATATGGCAAGAATAGCAATGGTAATAAGTACGCCATGATTTTTAGTGTCTATCTTTGCTCCAAAATATGCAGACATAACAATCCCTGGAATCCTTCCAAGTGTTGAATATATGATAAAATTTTTGAAGGTTATGTCAGATATTCCACATATGTAAGCTAAAACATCTTTAGGTATACCCGGAATTAGGTATAATAAAAACACCACATAGTTTACACTTCCCATTTTTAGTACTCTTTCAAAAAACTTCAAGTCTTTTTTGGATATTATTTTATTTATTAAAGGTTTCCCATAAAACTTGGATATACTATACACAACCATACTTCCAGTTGTAATACCTAAAAGGGATAGAAGGCTTCCCAAAGCAGTTCCATAAATATACCCACCTGCAATTTGAATAACTTCTCCTGGAATAAAAAATGCAACTACTTGAAGAATTTGAAGAATAAAAAAAGCCAAAACACTATAATCTCCATAAGACATAATTATATGTTTTACTTTTCCCGGACTCTTAAGTATATAGAAATATTTGTGATAGTATTCATAAGCTATAAAAATTAAAATAACGAAAGTAATTCCAAGAACCAAATGTGCCTTGTATTCATGTAATTTACTTCGAAATTCTTCTACAAATTTTTTCCCCATATTTTCACCTTAACTCTCAAATCATTTGATAATTATATTTCTTAATATAGTATCAACTGAATCCCTTAAAGTAAACATGTAAATTAACTTTATATATAAAATCTCTAAATTTATCCGATGATTACTCGCTCTAATATTCTACTATACAAAAAGGCAGTCTTTAGATTGAATTTAATCTAAAGACTGCCTGCTTTTAAATTATCTTTCTAAATTTACACCTTCAAATTTATTTAAGTTATCATTTGAAAGCACAGACTTTTTAGGAGATTGTCCGCTAAATTTATTAAGCTGTGGCTTTGATTTCATAATAGAAACCATTGTAGCTGGTCCTCCTATACATCCACCTTCACACATCATACCTTCTATAAAGTTTCCTTGAAGTCTTCCTGATTTAGCCATTGTCATAGCTTTCTTTATTTCGTCCATGCCGCTAACTTTAACAGGATTAAATTCTACTCCTACACCTTTTTCACTTACATAATTTTGTATAGCTGCAGTTAACCCACCGCCTTGAGCAAAACCTCTTCCAAATACAGAAGCATCATCTATAGCTATATCTTCACAATTTTCAGGATCTATTTCAAAAGCTGCCATCATAGCTGATATTTCTTCAAAAGTTAAAACATAATCTATTGCATCTTGTAATGTAGGTCTTAAAATTTCACTTTTCTTAGCTGTACATGGTCCTACGAAAACAACTAATGCATCTTTATCAAATTTTTTAATCATTCTTCCTGCTGCAATCATTGGAGATACTGTACCTGAAATTCTCTCCGCTTGATCTGGGAATTTCTTTTCTATATAATTCATAAATCCTGGACATCATGAGTTGGCCATATATTTATCTCCGCTCTCCATTCTCTCAACAAATTCATCACTTTCATGAACAGTTACAGCATCTGCTCCACAAGCTGCCTCAACCATATCCTCAAAACCTAATTTTTTAAAGGCATCTTTAACTTGTCCAACTGTTACCTTTGGTCCAAATTGTCCAGTTATTGCTGGAGCTACCACTGCATATACTTTTTTATTATTTACCAATGTCCTAGTAACCTCAGTGATATAGCTTCTATCTGATACTGCTCCGAATGGGCAACCCGCCATACATGCTCCACAATTTATACAATCTTCATTGTTTATTACTGCTATCTTATTTTCAGGATTAATATCTAGTGCCCCTGTAGGACAAGATCTCTTACAAGGTCTCATTACCTCTGCAACAGCATTATATGGGCATGCTTTCTTACACATTCCACACTCTTTACAAAGTTCTTGATTTATATAAGCTCTTCCAGCTACTCTAGCTACAGCATTTGCTGGACATACTTCCATACACTTATGTTCTATACAACCCCTACAAGCTTCTGTTACAGTATATTTATCTATAGGACATTTATCACAAGCTGCTTCTAATATAAACACCATTTGATTTTTATCTTCAATTTCAGTTAACTTTGAATTTATACCATTATTTGGAGAATAACCTGATGCGAGAACTGCTCTTTCATACACAATTGCTCTTTCCTTATAAACACAGCATCTATACTCAGCCTTGTCCCCTTCGATTATATTGTAAGGAATCTTTTCTAATTCCTCTTTATTTAATCTATTTTCCTTAGTCAAAGTGGCCACTTCTTTTAACACTAAATGTTTAAGTTTTTTTAATTGAGTTTCAAAAGTTATCATTTTGTTTCTCCCTTCAGTTACTAAATAATCTATTAATTCATATTAAAGTACTACTAAATATCAAATTAGCAAGTACCGTCAATTTCCATCTTAATCACATTCTATCGATAGACATTTTTTTCACATAACACTAACTTTGTCGATACATAGAAAAAACTTAGAACTATATTAGTTTTATAATACAGTTCTAAATTATTGCTCATATTACTTTCTTATACATTATAACAGATTATTATTTTAAATGTAACAGCTTTTTATTGGTAAAATAATTTAGCAAAATTCTGCAAAATCAAACAATATTTATTCGACATTTATATTATTTTCCCTTGCATAATAAAATAAATATTGCTGAGCAAATCCTGATAACTCTTCAAACTTATTTACTCCAAAATCTCTTATCTTCTTTAGCGAAACATCTGGGGCTAAATAAAAATGCTGCATAGCTCTTTTCACCCATACATCTACAGGAAATGCTAAATATTTCTGCATTGAAAAGAGCATTATACAATCAGCTACCTTTGGGCCTATTCCCATAAACTTCTGTAATTCTTTATGACAGACATCATCTTTCTGTGATTTAATCCACTGAATATCATAAGTTTCGTCATATCCTTCTTTAGCAGCTATCTTATTAGAATATATCTTATTAACAGTATCTCTAATATACTTAGCTCTAAATCCAGTTCCGCATTTTTCAAGCTCTTCTTCTGATGCTTCACTTAGTTTTTCTATACTTGGAAAAGTATAATATTTGTTTCCCTTATACTCTAACTCTTCTCCCCACTGAGCGCTTATCCTTTCAATAGCTCTTCTTATCATTGGTATTCTATTGTTTGAAGATATTATAAAGGATACAATAAGTTCAAAAGGATCTTGTTTTAAAAGTCTTATCCCGCAGCCAAATTGTACTGCCTCTTTTAAAAGCGGATCTTCACTTAAGACTTTTTTTATCTCACTATAATCTCTCTTTAAATCCAAATAGTCTTCCCATATGCTTTCAAATTCCTGAACAGTAGTATTGTATAAAAATACATCACTACCTCTCTTTTCAACCTCTATAACCTTTCCAAAAGCAACACCTATGTAATTCCCATTCTCCTGCCTATGCCACCTAAAACACTGACCGCAATCAAATATATGCCCAAGCTCAAAACTTTCTACACCTTTTACTAACACTCCATCTTCAAAACGTTCTACAGTTTTAAAATCCATTTAACATCAACTCCTTTTAACCTATGTCTAACTGCTCTAATACCACATCTACTTTAATTTTTTGTTCCTTTGTATACAGAATAGTATGTTTATAGATAACTAAACTAGAAATTTGACTTATCCGAAGAGGCATAATACCAATTTGAAGGTAGATTTAAATATTTTTTTAGTAGTCTTAGCGAAGGATTTATGAAAAGCTTAGAATCTTAGATTGTTTGAGTGTAGCGAGTTTTCTAAGATTCTTGGTTTTTCATTAATCCTGAGCTTTAGACTACTTAAAAGTATTTAACGTACTGAAAATTGGTATTATGTTTCGGAGGATAAGTCAACTTTCGGTATTATTTATCTACACTCTCACTTTTCTCTCTTATAACAATATCATCTAATACCTCTGCTGCAGCATAAATTATTCCACTACATCTTACATCATCATTTCTGTACATTTCTTTTAAAGACTTACAATTACTACTTTGAAGCTTTTCCTCAAACTTTTTAAAAAACTCTTGGGAAAGTAGCTTTATATAATCACTTTCATGGGCTCTTTCCTTTGTAAAAATAATACCCAAAATAGCTAAGGCTCCAGTTGCTGCACCACATGTGCTTTCAATACCCATTCCCCCGCCAAAGGCTGCCATCGTCTTTAATGTATTCTTATCTAAATTTAAACCATACTCCTCATTAGCAGCATAAGCCATAGTCTCAGCACAATTTAAATCATACTCCTCACTGTAATACTTTTTAACTTTATCTAATAACATACTATATCACCCCTTATTATCTTATATTTTCATAAATTATACACTATTACACTAATTTTTTCTATTTAAAAAGACTGCATTAAGCTTCAACTTAACACAGTCTTTTTATGAGATTATTGTTTACTTAAGAATTCATCTATAGCTGCAGCAGCCTTTTTACCTGCTCCCATAGCAAGTATTACTGTAGCTGCTCCTGTTACAGCATCTCCGCCAGCATAAACTGCTTGTTTCGAAGTTAATCCTGTTTCCTCTTGCGCTACTATGCACTTATGTTTATTTATTTCTAATCCTTTTGTAGTAGATGATATTAGTGGATTTGGTGATGTTCCAAGGGACATAATAACTGTATCTACATCCATTATGAACTCTGAACCTTCAACTACAACAGGTTTTCTTCTTCCTGAGGCATCTGGCTCTCCAAGCTCCATTCTTACACATTTCATTCCTTTAACCCAACCATTTTCGTCTCCAATGATTTCTGTTGGATTTGTAAGTACATCCATTATTACGCCTTCTTCTTTTGCATGGTGTACTTCTTCAACTCTTGCTGGAAGTTCTGCTTCTGATCTTCTATAAACTATATGAACTTCTGCTCCAAGTCTTAATGCAGTTCTAGCAGCATCCATTGCAACGTTTCCGCCGCCGACTACTGCTACCTTTGTACCTACTCTTATAGGCGTATCAAAGTCATCTTTAAATGCCTTCATTAGGTTGTTTCTTGTTAAGAATTCATTTGCTGAAGATACTCCATTTAAGTTTTCTCCTGGTATTCCCATAAACTTAGGAAGACCTGCACCTGAACCTATAAATATAGCATCAAAGCCTTCTTCTTCCATAAGTTGATCTATTGTAACTGTTCTTCCTACAATTACGTTGGTTTCTATTTTAACACCAAGTTTCTTAACGTTTTCAACTTCGTGTTTAACTACAGTATCCTTCGGAAGTCTAAACTCTGGTATTCCGTAAACTAAAACTCCACCTGCCTCATGTAATGCTTCAAATATAGTTACATCGTAACCAAGCTTAGCCAAGTCTCCTGCACAAGTTAGTCCTGCAGGACCACTTCCTATAACTGCTACTTTCTTTCCATTGCTTGGCTTTCTTTCTGATAGGTCTACATTATTTTCTCTTGACCAGTCAGCAACAAATCTTTCAAGCTTACCTATTGCGACAGCTTCACCTTTTATACCTAGAACACATACTCCCTCACATTGACTCTCTTGCGGACATACTCTTCCACATACTGCTGGAAGTGCACTAGATTTTGCTATAACTTTTGCTGCTTCTTCGAAATTTCCTTCCTTAACCCTTTGTATAAATTCTGGTATATATATACTTACAGGGCAATCTCCTACACACTTAGGATTTTTGCAATTTAAGCATCTAGCAGCTTCCTGCATAGCTTCTTCTTTTGTGTAGCCCAAGCAAACTTCTTCAAAGTTAGTAGCTCTTACCTTTGCATCTTGTTCTTGTATTGGCGTTCTCTTCATTCTATCCATTACTTGTCACCTCCGCAATCGCAACCTTCTCTGTCGTGAGTTGTTCCTTCTTCTTTTCTTAAAAGTTTTCTTCCTTCTTCAGTTTTATACATAGCTTGTCTTCTCATGGATTCATCAAAATTTACTAAGTGTCCATCAAATTCTGGACCATCTACACATGCAAATTTAACTTCTCCACCTACAGTTACTCTACAAGCTCCACACATACCTGTGCCATCTACCATTATTGGATTTAAGCTTACTATAGTATGTATTCCATATTCTTTTGTAAGTTTAGCTACAAATTTCATCATGATCATAGGTCCTATAGCAATAACTTCATCATATTTCTTGCCTTCATTGTCTATAAGTTCCTTTAATAAATTTGTAACTAGTCCTTTATATCCATAACTTCCATCATCTGTTGCAACATATAAGTTGCCGCAGACTGCTTTCATTTCTTCTTCAAGTAGTACATATTCTTTTGATTTAGCTCCAACTATAACATCTACAGATACACCATGCTCATGAAGCCATTTAACTTGTGGATATACTGGTGCTGCACCAACTCCACCTGCTATGAATATCATCTTCTTGTTCTTTAATTCTTCTAAATCTTCATGTACAAATTCTGAAGGTTGTCCAAGTGGTCCTACAAAGTCTGCAAATGTGTCGCCTACTTCATATTTTGCCATCTTTTGTGTCGAACCTCCAAGTGTTTGATATACAATAGTTACTGAACCTCTTTCTGCGTCATAATCACAGATTGTAAGAGGTACTCTTTCCCCTTTTTCATCAGTTTTCACTATAACAAATTGTCCTGGTAAACAAGACTTAGCAACTCTTTTAGCTTCTATATCCATTAAAAAGATATTAGGAGCGAGCTCTCTCTTACTTAAAATTTTATACATTTTACTTTATCCCCCCGTATGTTTGTTAATGCATAATCACTCTTCAACCCTATCCTAATTATACCACAATAAAATAAAAATTGAATAACTAATCAGCATATTATATAAATTTTTAATAATATACAATAATTAATAAATAACACAGCTTAAAATGTATAATTAAATCAGTAAGTAATAGTTGTAGTTTGACATATACTTACAAAAAATAAATAAAAATGATTGAAGCATTACACTTCAATCATTTTTATTTATCCTATACTTTTTATTTATTCTATACCATTTAGTAGGCATATTAATGTTAATAGGCTGTCACTTAGATGAACATTTTCCACTTTTACATCATCAGGAACTACCAGATCCACTGGAGCAAAGTTCCATATACCTTTGATCCCATTATTTACAAAAGTATCACAAATCTTTTGTGCATTTGTACTTGGAACACATATTATACCAATATCTGCTGGACGTTCTTTTAGATAGTCTCCTAAATAATCTATATCTTTTATTTCTATATCTCTTATTCTAAGTCCTATAAGCTTTGGATTTATATCAAATATAGCTTGTAAACTAAATCCTAACTTTTCAAACTTTGTATAATTTGCAATAGCCTGACCTAAATTTCCTCCTCCGACTATTACTGTTTTATATTCTTTTGTCAATCCTAAGATATTACTTATTTGATTATAAAGATCTCCTACATTATATCCATAGCCTTGTTGGCCAAAATCTCCAAAGCAGTTTAGATCTTGTCTTATTTGTGATGCTGTAAATCCTATTTTTTCACTCAATTCCTTAGAAGATATTCTATCTACGTCATTTTTCATTAAGTCTCCTAAATATCTATGATACTTAGGTAATCTTTTTATAACAGCCATTGAAATATTTTTTTTCTTATCCATACCGCACCTCTTATTAATATATTAATATGTTATCATTGCACTTCAATAAATTTATTTGTTTATATTTTATCACTTTATAACATTCTTGTCTCACTTTTTATAGTATTATTTAATTATATAATATGTCAATAACATATTTTTTATTATTCTTTATATTTTCATATAGTTAAAAGCTTATTCCATAATTTTCATTCAACTTTTAACATTATTTAGCTAACTTTTGTAACTTTTTGTTTTACATGATTCGTGAAATTTATATCAATTGCTTTCTCCATACTTCTTGGTTTTAACTATAAATTATTAAATTTTACTACAAAAAATTCTTTTTACATAGTAAAATATTAATGATTAAGGAAGGTGAAACTCATGATAATTTTAAGTTGTAAAGATGTTAAAAAGAGCTATGGAATAGATGTAATACTGGAAGATGTAACCTTTAACATAAATGAAGGAGAAAAAGTAGGATTAATAGGTCCAAATGGTGCAGGAAAATCCACTCTTTTTAAAATTATTACCCGTCAATTAGACTATGATAGCGGTGATTTATTTATAGATAAAAACAAAACCTTGGGGTATTTAGCCCAGCATTTATCCCTCGATTTCTCTAACACCATATATGATGAACTGCTTACTGTCTTTGAGGATTTATTAAACTTAGAAAGTAAATTAAATAAATTAGAGCAATTAATGAACGAACCCTATAATCCAGAAAAAGAAGAATATCACAACAAGGTAATCAAGGACTATACTGCTTTTTCTGAACTCTATACAAATAGAGGCGGATATACTTATAAAGCTGAAATCAGCAGGGTACTAAAGGGACTTGGATTTACAGAAGATGATTATAATAAACCAATAGATATATTAAGTGGTGGTCAAAAAACTAGAGTTGCATTATGTAAGCTTCTTTTAACTAAACCAGATATTCTTCTTCTGGATGAGCCTACAAACCATTTAGACTTAGATGCAATTGAATGGCTTGAAGAATATCTAAAGACTTATAAAGGTTCAATTATTATCATCTCTCACGATAGATATTTTTTAGATGCAATTACTAATAAAACAATTGAACTTATAAATGGTCATATAAACTGTTATAATGGCAACTATACTGCCCACTTAGACTTAAAGCAAAAAAATTACGAAATACAACTAAAAGCTTTTAATATACAACAGGCAGAACTCAAAAGACAAGAAGAAATAATTGAAAGATATAAATCTTTTAATAGAGAAAAAAGTGTAAAGGCTGCAGAAAGTAGACAAAAAGCTTTGGATAAGATTGAAAGAATAAAAGCTCCAGATAAAGAAAAAAAAATCAAAAATGTAATATTTGAAACACAGATTAAAAGTGGTAATGACGTTTTACATGTAGAAAACTTAAGTAAAAGCTATGGTGAAAAAGTTTTATTCAATAATCTATATATGGATATCAAAAAAGGAGAAAAAACTGCCCTTATAGGGGAAAATGGCCGTGGTAAAACGACATTATTTAAAATAATAATGGATGAAATCGAACCTAATTCCGGTATAAACGTTCTTGGTAAAAATGTTTTTATAGGATATTATGATCAGGAACAATCTAATTTAGATTCTGAAAAAACAGTAATTGATGAAGTGTGGGATGACTTTCCCGAACTCACCACGACTGAAATTAGAAATGCCTTAGCCTCTTTCCTTTTTATTGGAGATGATGTATTTAAGAACATATCAACTTTAAGTGGGGGCGAAAAATGTAGAGTTAACCTTTTAAAGCTTATTCTCTCTAAGTCTAACTTTCTGTTGCTTGATGAGCCTACAAACCATTTAGATATAATGTCTCGTGAGGCCCTAGAAGATGCAATTTTAGGATATGATGGTACTGTACTTGTTATATCTCATGATAGATATTTTTTAAATAAGGTTATTCAAAAAATTTATGAACTTGGGGAATCTGGAGTTAAAGAATATTTGGGCAACTATAGCTATTTCCTAGAGAAGAAGAAAAACCCATTCAGATTTCAGGATGAGGAAGAAAATGCAGGTAAAAGCAAAACTCAAATACAAAATGAAAAAAAGAAAAAAAGAGAATTAGAAAAAGTTGAGAAGGATAAAAAACTAAGAGTTAAAAACATAGAAACAGAAATTTCAAATTTAGAAAAACTTATGCTCGATCTGCAGAGTGAACTTTGCTTGGAGGAAGTATACTCCAATCCTGAAAAAAGCGAAAATATAAATAAACAACTTCTTGAATCGCAAGCTAAATTAGACGAGTTTTATGAAGAGTGGGAAAATCTGATATAATTTAAGAGCTAAGAATTATTGTATAATTCTTAGCTCTTAAGTGCTTGTCCACAATAGGGGCAAAAGAAAAAATTTTGATCTTTTTCTTCGAATTTATGACCACAATAAGGGCAAAATAAGAATATATTAGGTTTAATGTTTTTATATTTATTCGCACTACTGTTTTTAACATTCAATCTTTGAATAATTTCACTTACATCTTCATCTAATGGTTTATTGATATTAACCTTGGATATAGTTTTATCTAAAATTTCAGACAATCTACTCCTATTTATTGGCGTATGAATAACTTCATCCACCTTACTATATGAAAAATCTTCAAGCCTTAGTGAATCGCAGGAAGAAAGTAAGCAAATAATCTCGGGATGTGCTATCTTTACATGAGACACAATTTTGTCCCCTGTGGTATCTTTCATTATTAAGTTAACTATAACTATATCAGGTTCGAATACCTTTATCTGAAGAAAAACATTATACTCATTAGTTACTTGTACACTATATCCGATATCACTTAAATAGTCCTTCATTATCAAACTCTCGAATTTACAATCATTTACAATAAGTACTTTTTTCATGGTTTCACCACCATATAACAATCTAATATAATCTGATTTTACCCCATAAATTATTGTTTTTCAACTAATTTTATCTATATTTAGCTAACATATCAATATAAGAACAACAGTTGTTATAACTTAACCGTTTAAGTACTTTAGCTAATAAATTACTTTCTATACTTACCTATCTTTTCATCCATAGTAACGCCATCTGGTTTATAATCTATTTTCACTACCGACACTACCCTTGCAGCCCCGTTATCTACACATATTTGTTGAGCCTTTTTAACTATTTCTAAGAGTTTATCTAAATCTCCTTCCATAGTAGTTTCCATTGGGCCAACTTCATATTTTACACCAGTAGAATCTATATATTCTATAACCTTATCTACCACTCCATATATATCTTTCTCTTCAACAACAGGTAGCACCTGCAAACTAACATTAGCCAACATCATATTATCTTCCTCCTTAGAATATATTTAAATTTATAGCTTATCTTTTAGAAACTCTCCTAGCTTACTATCTATGTCTGAAATGTGAGTAACAAATCCCTCTGCAAAAAATTCATTTGCCTCAGCTAATTTTGTAAAAGGTATATAATTTCCTTTAAAAGCACTGTCAAGCATTTGTAATTTGCGCATAAAAATATTATGTCTCTCTCTATGAGCTTCATAATCAGGATAACTATACCTAATCATGTAACTTTCTTCTGATTGAAAATGTTGTTCCAAAGAATCTTTTAGTATCTTAAATGTACTAAGTATTTTATCTTTACCATTCAAATCCATACATGCATTACGAAATTCTTCAACGATTTTAAAAATTTTTTTGTGTTGCTCATCAATTTCATCAACGTGTATTAATAGCCTATCCGTGAACAAATTTACCATTATTTTAACCTTCCTCCAATCTGAAAAGCTATAGATATGAACTTATATTATCCTGATTAAAATTTACTGTCAACAATATTTAAATTTGAAGTAACTCTTTTAATTTTTTCACGTTATTTCTACTTATTGGTACTTCCGTCTGTTGATAATCATTCATTACTAATTTATATGTTCCATTAAACCAAGAGTATAATTCTTTAATATTATCCATATTTACAAGATAGCTTCTATGAGCTCTAAAGAATTCAGTTTTCTCTTCTATTTGATGTAAGGTATATCCTACAAGATAACTATCTTCTTTTGTTTTAACGTAGGTTTTATCATCCTCTATATAACAAAAATATACATCTCTTATATCTACTAATATAATTTTACCATTTCTTTCACAAGGTATTTTCTTTAATAGCCTCTCCGCTTTATCGAATTTATTAATTATTTCATTTATAATATTAGGTAACTTATCTTCATCAGTCTTTTTGATATTCCACTTGTCAACTAATCTGTCAATTGTAACTCCTATTCTTTTTTCATCAAAAGGCTTTAGAATATAATCTAACG
The DNA here is from genome assembly GCF_056135525.1 of Clostridium sp. CS1-1. Taxonomy (NCBI): domain Bacteria; kingdom Bacillati; phylum Bacillota; class Clostridia; order Eubacteriales; family Clostridiaceae; genus Clostridium; species Clostridium sp. CS1-1. The sequence continues at coordinate 4,592,264 of NZ_CM148680.1, forward strand.
CAGCTACTTCAAAAGCTTTTAGTGCATATTCTTCATATGCTGTAACAAAAATCACTTCAATAGATGAATCAAACTCCTTGACTTCTTCAGCAAGTTTCATTCCATTTTGAAGTGGCATATTAATGTCTAAAAACACAACATCTGGCTTTTTTTGTTTAACAAGCTCCATCCCCGCTTCTCCATCATGTGCCATTGCCTCTACTTTTATAAAATCATACTGTGATATTATAAATTTCAGCTCTTCAGCTGCCGGTATCTCATCTTCAACAATAATGCAACTCAGTTTATTAATCACTTAATTATACCCCCTTTGGTATGAAAAAACTAACCTTTGTTCCTTTATTTAAGCATGTAGTAATATTTAATTCATGCCTATCCCCATATAATAACTTTAGTCTTTCATTTACATTCTTAAGTCCTATACCTGGCCACCTATTAATAACTTCCTTTAACTTCTCTTCTTCCATTCCTACTCCTGTATCTTCGATAGAAATTAATATTTCTTTTTCTCCATATGATGCCCTAAGAAATACACTTCCACCTTCCGGCTTTGGCAGTATACCATGCTTAATAGAATTCTCAATAATTGGTTGTAATGTAAATGCTGGCACCTTATTACTCATCATTTCTTCAGGTATATCAACAATCAATTTTAGTCTTTCACCAAATCTAGCTTTTTCTATAGATAAATACGATTGGACAAAGTCCAATTCATCTTTTAGCGAAACAAAGTCTTCCTGTCTTTTTAAAGTTTGTCTGAAATAATTAGATAGATTAATAATAAGCTCCCTTGCTTTAACAGGGTTCGTCCTACAAAAAGATGCAATTGTATTTAATGCATTAAATAAGAAATGCGGCTCAATTTGTGCTCTTAAAGCCTTAAATTCTGCTATGGATGCTTCCTCTGCTAACTTATTCAATTTATATAATTCTATTTGTGTAGACATTAATTCACTCAATGCTTTAGCAAATTCCCAAAAATATAAATCAACACTTTTTTCTGATTTTACTTTTAACCCAATTAGCCCCTCAAACTTGGTGTTAGATACAAGAAATGGTATACAAACAAAACAATTTGTCTCTTTGTTACTTACAAACTTAATTATTGTGTATTCAGGAGCCTTATAATAAACTTCTAAATTCTTTTTTAATTCACCTTCGTCTATTTCTTCTCCAAAATAAGTTAAAAAACCTTTCTTATCCCCTATAAATACACCATCAATATCTGATATTTCATAAATAATTTCTGCTACACTTTTGGCTGTATCTTTGTTTAAGCCTTTTCTCATGTGACTCATAGTGCGTTTTGCAATGTTAAGTGCCTTTTGCGCTTGAATAGCTCCAATCCTATTATATTCATTTTTAGCATTTTGTATTATATTTATGAAAATTGCTACTCCAAAAGAATTTATAATAATCATAGGAAGCCCTATTATACTCACCAATTTTATTACATGTTCGAATGGTCTAGAAAAAATTAAAAGTATTATCATTTGAAAAGCTTCTGCGATTACCGCACCTAGAAAAGCACTTCTCGCACTAAAAGCACCATCCTTGGAATATTTTCTAGCTAAAGCTCCAGTACTCCCCTCTACTATAGCAGCTATACCGCAAGCTAAAGCTGTATATCCACCTAACAAATATCTATGTGTTCCCCCGATTAATCCAACAATTATTCCTACAATCGGTCCCCCTACATATCCAGCCACGATTGCTCCTATTGGTCTTGTATTTGCTATAGCATAAGGCTCCAAACTAATACCTGTATATGTTCCTATTATAGATAGCAAACTAAAGAATATAACCATCCCTACCTTATCTGTAATAGTCAATTCGTCTTTAATTAAGTTTTTAAATATATGTGATTGATTATATATATATGCAGCTAATGCGATTAAAGCCATTCGCTCCAGTAATTGTACATATAGCATCTTACTCCCCCCTTAAATAAGTATACGATATCATATTACTTTAAACCAAAGCATCATTGCAACAATGTAAAATTGGAAATCTAAAATATTTAACTTATTTCTTAGTTTCAATAGTCAATATTTACTATAATAACACATTAAAATAAAAATATTAAAACAATTTCATCTATTCATGCTAATTAAGGTTTAATTTCTACTATTCATTGTCTTTTTTTATCCTTTTACCATGTTTATATTGGTAATTTAAAAACAAAGTAGTATTATGTTTGTGAAATCGTTTTTAAATCATTTATCAACCAACAAAATAATATTTTAGAGGAGGAAGATTTCATGAACTCTATTGTTTTAGTTATCATAGCTGCTCTCGTGTTAACATTAGGTTACAGATTCTATGGCGCATTTATTGCAGCAAAAGTACTAGCACTTGACGAAACTAGACAGGTTCCATCAAAAGCACATGAGGATGGTCGTGATTATGTACCAACTAATAAGTGGGTGTTGCTTGGTCACCATTTTGCGGCAATTGCAGGTGCTGGCCCACTAATAGGTCCAGTTCTTGCAGCCCAATATGGCTATCTACCAGGAACTCTTTGGATATTAATCGGTGGTGTGGTTGCTGGTGCAGTGCATGATATGATATTACTATTTGCATCGGTTAGACACGATGGACAATCTATTGCTGAAATCGCTAAAGCTAATTTAGGTAAAAGAATGGGCTTTATTACTTCCCTAGCTGTTATATTCATACTTATAATTACAATGGCTGGTCTTGGGCTACCAGTTGTTAACTCCCTATATAACAGTCCATGGGGTACGTTTACGGTAGGATTTACTATTCCAGTTGCAATGCTTATTGGTATATACTTAAAGTTTATACGACCTGGAAAAATAGGTGAAGCAACTATAATTGGTATGGCACTTGTTCTATTTGGTGTTATTGCAGGACCATATGTAGAGCATACAGCTCTTGCAAAACTCCTAACTTTTGATGCTAAACAACTTTCAATAATACTTGCAGTTTACGGATTCTGTGCAGCCGCTCTTCCTGTATGGCTGTTACTACTTCCAAGAGATTACCTAAGCACATACATGAAACTTGGTGTTATAGGTGCTCTTGCAGTTGGTATAATAATAGTAAGACCAACAGTACAAATGCCTGCTATTACCCAGTTTGTACATGGTGGTGGTCCAATAGTTCCAGGTAAAGTATTCCCATTCCTATTTATAACTATAGCTTGTGGTGCTTTATCAGGATTCCATGCTCTTATAAGCTCAGGTACAACTCCAAAACTTATTGCAAGCGAGAAAGATATTCTGCCAATAGGTTTTGGTTCAATGGTTATAGAATCATTTATAGCTTTAATGGCATTAATCGCTGCAACTTGTCTTCCAACAGCTGATTACTTTGCAATAAACTCAGCACCTGCTTTATTCGCTAAACTTCATATGATTCCTCAAGAGCTACCAATGCTTTCAAAAATGGTAGGTGAAAATTTGGCAGGAAGACCCGGTGGATCTGTTTCTCTTGCGGTAGGTATGTCATATATATTTTACAAAATTCCTGGACTTGAAGGACTTATGGCATATTGGTATCATTTTTGCATAATGTTTGAAGCATTATTTATCTTAACAACTATAGATTCCGGTACAAGAATAGGAAGATACTTACTACAAGATTTGTTTGGACAAGCATATAAACCACTTGCTAAAAAGGATTCTTGGTTTAACATAATATTCTTCAGTGCACTTATGTCTTTTACTTGGGGATATTTATTATACACAGGAAATATATCTACAATCTGGCCATTATTCGGTACAGCAAACCAAACCCTTGCAACTATAGCATTCGCTATAAGCACAACAGTTATAATTAAAATGGGAAAACAAAAGTATGCTCCTATTACTATAATTCCTATGACTTTTGTAGCAATAACCACCTTAACAGCTATTGTATCTAATATATTCTCAAACTACTTACCAAAACACCAAAACTTATTAGCAGCTCTTTCTACAGTATTAATTGTAATGATGGTTATAATTATTGCTGAAAGTGTTAAAGTTTGGATTAGAGAATTCAAAAAACAATCTTCAAACAATGCTAAAAGTAGTAATCAAGCTGTTTAATGTGTATAATAATTAATCAAAAGAGTACGTACAACGATACGTACTCTTTTTCATATTTCAGAGAAAATGCTAAACACCCCTCGCTTTATACCATTTACAACCTTATTCCGTTATTTAACCCAATAGATGTACTATATTTTCGTGTAAAATAATATTATTTATATTAAGAATTGTTAAAATCTTCTTAATAATTCACCGTTTTTTTATTTATTACTGAAATCAAAGGGGGGTTCTTAATGAATTCAATAGTACTTGTCATCATAGCTGCTCTTGTTCTAGTTATAGCATATAGAGTATACGGAGCTTTTATTGCAGCAAAAGTATTAGTTATTGATGAAACTAGAGAAGTTCCATCAAAAGTTCACGAAGATGGTCGTGATTATGTACCAACTAATAAATGGGTATTACTTGGTCACCACTTTGCAGCAATTGCTGGCGCTGGACCACTTATTGGACCAGTTCTTGCAGCACAATATGGTTATCTACCAGGAACACTTTGGATTTTAATCGGTGGTGTCTTCGCTGGTGCTGTTCATGATATGGTCTTATTATTCGCATCTGTTAGACATGATGGTCAATCGATTGCTGAAATTGCCAGAACGAATCTTGGAGCTAGAATGGGATTTGTTACTTCTATAGCGGTATTATTTATATTAATAATAGCAATGGCTGGACTTGGTTTGCCAGTTGTTAACTCACTTTATAACAGCCCTTGGGGTACTTTCACTGTAGGATTCACTATACCAGTTGCTATACTCATAGGTTTGTATTTAAAATTCTTAAGACCAGGTAAAATTGGCGAAGCTACTGTTATTGGTATGGCTCTTGTATTATTAGGCGTTATATTAGGACCATTCATTGGACATACAGCTTTAGCTCCATTTTTAACTTTTAATACTAAGCAAATGTCAATTATTCTTATGTTTTATGGGTTCTGTGCTGCTGCTCTTCCTGTATGGCTCTTATTACTTCCTAGAGACTATTTAAGTACTTACATGAAGCTTGGTGTTATTGGACTGCTAGCGGTAGGTATACTAATTGTTAGACCAACTGTTCAAATGCCTGCTATTACTCAATTTATACATGGCGGAGGACCAATCATTCCAGGTAAGATATTCCCATTCCTATTTATAACTATAGCCTGCGGTGCATTGTCAGGTTTCCACGCATTAGTAAGCTCTGGTACTACACCTAAGCTTATATCAAACGAAAAAGATATACTTCCAATTGGTTTTGGAGCTATGCTTTTAGAATGTTTCGTTGCTTTAATGGCATTAATTGCAGCAACTTGCCTCCCAACAGCTGACTACTTTGCAATAAACTCAGCACCTGCTGTATTTGCTAAACTTGGTATGACTCCTAGTGAACTACCTATGCTTTCAAAAATGGTAGGCGAAGAACTGGCAGGCAGGCCTGGTGGGGCAGTATCACTTGCTGTTGGTATGTCTTATGTATTTTACAAGATTCCTGGACTAGAACATTTAATGTCTTATTGGTATCACTTCTGTATAATGTTTGAAGCATTATTTATTTTAACAACTATAGATGCAGGTACAAGAATAGGAAGATACCTACTTCAGGACTTATGTGGTAAGTTCTATAAACCTTTTAACAACAAAGATTCAGTATTTAACATGATACTTTTTAGTGCATTAATATCATTAAGCTGGGGCTATCTATTATATACTGGTAATGTATCAACGATTTGGCCATTATTCGGTACAGCAAATCAAATGCTTGCAGCAATAGCCTTTGCAGTAGGTACAACATTTATTATAAGAAAGAGTAAACCTAAGTACGCTATAATTACAATAATACCTATGATAGCTATAACTATAATAACTATAACTGCTGCATTACAAAATATATTCGGAAACTATCTACCACAAGGTAAGATGCTACTTGCAATACTATCCTTCGTTTTAATAATCATGGTTCTATTTATAATAATAGAAAGTGCAAGGGCATGGGTAAAAGACTTGAAGAATATGGATTCATCACAAGGTAAAACAGTTTAGATGTAATTTCGAAAGTTGACTTATCCGCCAAGATAAGCCAACTTTCTAGCTTAACTCTCTATGAAAAAACAATCCACAGTGTGAATTTCTATATACTCACATTGTGGATTATTTTTTGTGTATTTATTTATTCAAATAGCGTTACCAGTTCATTAAATACTTCTTTGCTTTCTTTTATCTTTTCTTCATTTCCTAACACACATAAATAGTTTTGTTTCATAACGTCTGAAATTAGGTCTCCAAACTTCCTAATATCCTCAACTTTAGTGTTTAGTACTTCTTCTCTTTCTCTTTGAATATCTTCATAGTTGACCCTTCTTATATAGTTTTCGGCAGCACGCTCTCCTTTCATTGAAGGAGTTAGTGGAACATCTAAATCTGATATTGTTCCTATGATATACTTAGTCATTTGTCTTTCATCTGCTTCAAAGCTTTTAAAGTAATTTCCAGCCTCATCATAAACTTTAAGGGTCTTATCTAAATTCGGATCACGGTAGGATGTAAAGAACATATTTCCGTTTCTTTGGAACGATGAAAAACTTCCATAGGCTCCACCCTGTACACGCACTTGATTCCATAAGTAATCATAGTTTGCTATCGCCCTTAACACTTGTAAGCTTCCGCTATATGAATATCCAAGCTTAACAAAGTTGTAAGCCTTTGCAACATATTGAACTTTACTTGAGGTTATAAGCCCTTCATTTTTAGCTTTAAATTCAAACTTATATTCCACAGGTGTCATATTATTGTCGCCTAATTCATTATATAATATTTCAAATCCTTTCTTGAATTCTTCATAATCCTTTTCTTCAACTGTAACACTTAAAACTAAATTTTTCTTATTGAAAATAGTGTTTGAAACTTCAACTAAGTTCTTTACTATTTCTTCTATCTTGTTTTCAAAGTTATTATCTAAGTCTTCAATAAACTTATAAAAAGCTAACCCACTAAGTATATCTTCATATTTCCCCATCGGTGAGAAATATGAGAACAAGTGATTTGCTGCTACTACATGACCTCTATCAAAAATTATCATTTCCATGCGTGATTTTGTTTCTTGAATTATTTCCTTTAAACGCTTGTGTTCGTCAAATTTAGTATGACCAATTATTTCTCCTAGTAAACTTGATAATTTTGATATATTAGCCACTAGCACCTTGGATCTCACTACAAACTTAGGATTAAATTTATCCGGATTTCCTTTTTCAGAATATGATTGCGCTGTATGTCTAATTCCTCCGGTATAAATATTAATCTCCTTTGCTAAATCCTCATACTGGTATTTTTCAGTACTAACCTTATCCAATATTGTGCTTAATAGTGATAAATAAGGTATATGCTCCTCTTTAACTCCTTCTGTATTAAAATACATATTTATATAAGCTATACCATTAGTAAATACAGGATGGTGAAGTACTTTTACTCCTTGTTCTTCCTTTTCAACTAAAGACAATTGTTTAGCTTTAGGATCAATATCTTTTATAGAGAGCAGTGGAATCTTCTCCAAATCTTTAGGTGTATCAGGAGTAGTTTGCCTTTCCTTTAGCCTATTTGTATTCTCTATAATTTCTTCTATTTTATCGTTACTTAATTCCCTCTTAAATTCAGCTAGCTTTCTCTTAAGTTCTTCCTCTTTTCTCTCTGCAAGTCCTTTAGCTGGTTTTACAATAAGCACTGAGCTATGATTATTGCTGAGTATATACTTTTCTATCATATCTTCAAAATAATTAGTCGTTAATGCGGTTTTAATTTTTTCTAATATTCTTTCATACTCTAAATGTTCCCAAGGCTTCTCATCATAAAGCCAACTATCCATAGCTTTCATGCTATAGATAAGTCCAGTAGGATAACCATGATAATCTGCTTCTCTCAATTTAAATTCTTTTATATTAATAGAAGCTTCTATTAACTTTTTATCAATTCCTTCTTTAACAAGCTTATTTAATGTTTGTGTAACTATTTCTTTAAATCTTTGCTTCTGATTTTCATTAGAATTCTTCACAACTATACTAAACATAGGTTGAAGCATACTTCCTTCAAATGATCCAAAAACATCTTTACCTATATTTGCATCAATAAGTGCCTTCTTTAATGGGGAAGAAGGTGTTTCCAAAAGCAGATGCTCAAGAATTTCAAAAGCCAAGTATAATTCATCATCAGTACCCTTTCCGACAGCAAAGTTCATACTTAAAAACGTCTTATCTTCTTCCTTCTCATTACTTGATATAGGATATTCTATAACTATTTCCTTCTGCTTTTCAAAAGGTTTTTGTAGAGTCAACTTAGAATCTATTTGAATTTTATCAAAGTTCTTTAGATACTCTTCATCTATAAACTTTAGCTTTTCCAATATATCCATGTCTCCATATAAGTAAATATAACTATTAGATGGATGATAATATTTTTTATGAAAATCTAAAAACTGCTCCTGAGTTAACTCTGGTATTTCATCTGGATCTCCACCAGACTCTACTCCATATTGAGTATCTGGAAAGAGAGTCTCAGAAATTTTTCTAAATAGTATTGATTCTGGAGATGAAAAAGCTCCTTTCATCTCATTATAAACTACACCTTTATAAGTAAGTTCGGAGTCCTTATTCTCTAATTCATAATGCCAACCTTCTTGCATCATGATTTCAGGATATTTATATATGTTAGGGTAAAAAACAGCATCTAAATAAACATCCATTAAATTTTTAAAATCTTTATCATTTGTACTAGCTACAGGATACATAGTTTTATCTGGAAACGTAAAAGCATTTAAAAAAGTATTAAGAGACCCTTTCACAAGTTCTACAAAAGGCTCCTTTACTGGAAACTTTCTTGATCCACATAATACGGAATGTTCCAGTATATGTGCTACTCCTGTACTATCTTTAGGTGGAGTTCTAAAGCTTATTGAGAAAACTTTATTTTCATCATCGTTCTTCAAATAGAATAATCCAGCACCTGTTTTTTCATGTTCAAAAATCATACCAATAGAATTAATCTCATGGATGTTTCTTTCTTCTAACAACTTAAAACCATTGTAAATATTCCCTAATTCCATTAAATTTTCCCCTTTCACAGGCTAACTTATTATAACTTACTTTTATGTTATTTAGCCTCATTATATCCTTACTATTTAGCACTTATAGTGTTTAATCACTAAATCTGTCTTACCAATAATTATATGTGCTTAAAACCCACCTAATTTAACTTTTACTTTATATTTTCTCTTTTATTTTTCCCTTTTAGTTTAAAATATATTATAACCAATTAGTTTACCTATTTTGGGACATAGAAATTGCTTTTTCAGTACACTTCTCCATAGCTTTTATAATACTTCCCTTGAAATTATTTTTTTCAAGACTATACACTGCTGCTATAGTTGCTCCTCCCGGTGAGCAAACCTTATCTCTTAATGCAGCAGGATGTTCTCCTGTTTCCAATACCATTTTCGCTGAACCTAAAACAGCTTGAGCAGCTAACTTATATGCTTGATCCCAAGTTAATCCTCTTAAAACTCCACCTTCTGCTAAGGCTTCAATAAACATATATACGTATGCTGGTGATGAACCACTTACAGCAGGAATTGCATCCATAAGTTTTTCATCTATTATTTGAACTTTTCCGAAACTCTCAAGTATTTTAACTACTGTCTCTAACTCTTCTTCACAAACCTCATCATTATGACATACAGCAGTCATACCTTCCCCTACGAGAGCAGGCGTATTTGGCATGGTTCTAACAACTTTTACTTTTTTATCAAAGAATACTTCCATATCCTTAATGCTTATTCCCGCTGCAATCGTTACTATAATACTGCTATCTTTTATATATTCTTTTATTTCTTCTATTACAGTTTCATATACATCAGGTTTTACTGCTAAGAATAATATATCTGAGAACTGTGCTAATTCTTTATTATCATCCGTAGCTTTAATACAATACTTTTCTTTAACTTTCTTTAATCGCTCTGTAGAAACTCCACTTACAGCAACGTTATCACGCGATACTAAATGTGATTTTACTATTCCTCCAATCATAGCTTGTGCCATATTTCCGCTTCCGATGAATCCTATTTTTTTGTCCAAATTTATCACTCCTTTTATTTCTTAATACATTTTATCATATATTATATATTGGTTAAACATTCCACAACAAATACACACCTTAATAATGTTATTATCTAAAATAAAATAAGTTCTAAACATGAAATTTAAAACAAATAAAAAACACCCTACCCACTTGAACTAGGTAGAGTGTTTTTAAATAATCTTTTATTTTAGTTTAATTAATAACTGTCCTGACTTAACCTGTTGTCCTTCTTTAATGAATATATTTTCAATTACTCCTGAAACAGCCGCAGTTATATTGGTCTCCATCTTCATAGCCTCAATAACAACTAAGCTATCTCCCTCTTTTACCTTATCGCCTTCTTTAACAAGTACCTTAAGAATGTTTCCTGGAATACTTGCTCCTATTTCCATGTTATTCTCAGAATCAGCCATAACTATCTCTTCTTCATATCCTCGTGCTGCGGTGTTACTAGACTTATCTTTTATCTTTACATCTCTTCTATTACCATTAATCTCAAATACTACAGTTCTGTTTCCTTGGTTGTCAACCTTCCCCATTTCCAAAAGCTGAACAATTAGTGTCTTTCCTTCGGCGATTTCAATCTCTGAAGTCTCTCCCTCAGCTAATCCATGGAAGAATACATCACTTCCCATACGACTAAAATCTCCATTTTCCTTGATGTATTTTAAGTAGCTTTCGAATACATCAGGATATAAAGCGTAACTTATTAAATCCTTTTTCGATGGTTGCATCTTATACTTATTTTCTAAGTGCCCAGCTATCTTACCAAAGTCCTCATCAGGTAACATTTCGCCTGGTCTGCAAGTAATAGGTTTCTCTTCTTTTAATACTATCTTTTGTAAATTCTCAGGGAATCCACCCATAGGCTGACCCATCATACCTTTAAAGTATGATACTGCAGAATCAGGGAATGTCATATTCTTAGCCTTTTCATATATATTCTTAGACGTTAAATCATTTTGAACCATAAATATAGCTAAATCTCCAACCATTTTTGATGATGGAGTTACTTTTACTATATCTCCAACCATATCATTCACTTCTTTAAACATCTCTTTTACTTCATCGAATCTATGACCTAATCCAAAACTTTCAACTTGAGGTTTAAGATTAGAATACTGTCCACCAGGTATTTCGTATTTATATATTTCTGCACTTCCTGTTTTTAAACCTGATTCAAACTGACTGTAAACTGGTCTTACAGCACTCCAATAATCAGATAACTTTTGAAGTCCATCTAAGTCTATACCTGTGTCTCTTTCTGTATTTTTAAGTGCTGCTACTACTGAGTTTAAAGCCGGTTGACTTGTAAGCCCTGATACGCTGTTAAAAGCAGTATCTACAATATCCACTCCTGCATGGGCTGCCATAAGAACTGTTGCTACACCATTACCTGTAGTATCGTGAGTATGAAGGTGAATTGGTATAGATATTTCATTCTTTAATGCCCTTATAAGCTTTAATGCTGCATATGGTTTTAACAAAGCTGACATATCCTTTATTCCAAGAATATGAGCTCCTGTTTTCTCGATTTCCTTAGCAAGCTTTATATAATATTCCAAACTGTATTTGTCTCTAGACTCATCAAGAATATCTCCAGTATAACACATACATGCTTCTGCTATTTTATTTTGTTTTAACGTCTCATCAATGGCAACTTCCATTCCCTTTAACCAATTTAATGAGTCAAATATTCTAAATACATCTATTCCCGATTCAGCAGATTCTCTTATAAATTCCCTAATAACATTGTCTGGATAGTTTTTGTATCCTACTGCATTTGCCCCTCTTATAAGCATTTGAAATAATACGTTTGGTACTCTTTTTCTTAGCTCAGTAAGTCTTTCCCAAGGAGATTCCTTTAAAAATCTGTAAGCAACGTCAAAAGTTGCTCCTCCCCACATCTCCATAGAGAATAAGTCTTTTCCAAGTGCTGATTGAGCCTTAGCTACTTTAATCATGTCTTTAGTTCTCATTCTTGTAGCCATAAGTGATTGATGGGCATCTCTCATTGTTGTATCAGTTAAAAGTAGTTTATTTTGCTCCTTAATCCATTTAACAAGTCCTTGTGGTCCTTCTTCATCTAGTATCTGCTTTGTTCCTCTTAAAGGTTCATTTACACTTACCTTTGGAACTACAGGTACATCAAAATCTGTTTTTTGTCCATGAGTTTCATTGACAACTTTCTCACCAATAAACTTAAGTACTCTTAATTCCTCATCAGTTTGTGGAGTTATATCAAATAACTCAGGATTATCTGCTATAAAGTTAGTATCACATTCACCTTTAGCAAATTGCTCATGATTTAATACATTTATTAAGAAGTCAACATTAGTTTTCACTCCGGAAATTGTCATTTCTTTTATAGAACGAGTTGATTTCCTTATAGCATCTTGGAATGTTCTTGACCAAGCTGTAGTTTTAACTAGAAGGCTATCGTAGTAAGGACTTATAACGGCTCCAGTAAATCCACTTCCTCCATCAAGTCTTATACCAAAACCTGATCCAGTTCTATATACATCAATTTTACCTGTATCTGGTGCAAAATTATTAGAAGGGTCCTCAGTGGTTACTCTGCACTGAATAGCAAACCCTCTAGGTTTTATGTCATCTTGTGAATATATTCCTAACTCTTTAGAATCTAGAGAATATCCTTCTGCTATCAAAAGCTGGCTTTGTACAATATCTACTCCAGTAACCATTTCTGTTACTGTATGCTCAACTTGTATTCTAGGATTCATCTCTATAAAATAATGATTACCTTTTTTATCTACTAAAAATTCTAGTGTTCCTGCACTTCTATATCCTACTGTTCTAGCTATTTTTAATGCATCATCACATATAGCTTTTCTCTTTTCTTCTGAAAGAGCTACTGCAGGTGTAAATTCTACAACCTTCTGATGCCTTCTTTGTACAGAGCAATCTCTTTCATATAAATGCACTACATTACCATACTTATCTGCAAGTATTTGAACTTCAATATGCTTAGGCTTTTCAAGATATTTCTCAATAAATATATCATCAATTCCAAAAGCTTTTTTAGCTTCATTCTTGGCACTTCTATAGGATTGTATAACTTCTTCTTCTTTTGTTACTATTCTCATTCCTCTACCGCCACCACCTGCAGCTGCTTTTAGCATTACAGGATAGCCGCAGCTTCTGGCAAACTCTACTGCTTCCTCTTCTGATTCTATAGGTTTTTCAACTCCCGGTATAGTAGGAACTCCTGCATTTTGTGCAACAATTTTTGATTTGATTTTATCTCCAAGCTTATCCATCATCTCTGAAGTCGGTCCTACAAATTCAATACCAGCCTCATGACATTTTCTTGCAAACTCAACATTTTCAGATAAAAAGCCATATCCAGGATGTATAGCATCAACACCCTTTTTGAGTGCAAGACTTATTATTTCATCAATATTTAAATAGGCCTCTACTGGACCCTTATTCTTTCCTATTAAATAAGCTTCATCAGCTTTAGTTCTAAAGAGAGATCGTTTATCCTCCTCAGAATATATTGCTACGGTTCTTATCCCAAGTTCTTGACAAGCTCTGAAAATTCTTATTGCAATTTCACCTCTATTGGCCACAAGAACTCTTTTAAATTTTTTAACCAAGTAACTCATCCCCTTTTATAAAGATTACAATATATTGAATAATTATTAATTTTTCATCATAAATATTAACAAGATAATAATATTATATACAAATACTAAAATTATTTCAATTGCATTTAAAAATTTTTTTCCTTGCATTTATTTAAAATGAAAATTTATTGTTTATATCATTGATTATATATTTCTTCACAAAAATTTAATATTTTATCTTTCTATACTGTTCACAACCAAAAATGCATATGCAACTTTTAAACTAATACAGATTCAATAATCTATTAACATTATTATATAGTATATATTTTATTTTGTAAATAATGTACCACAATTCGTAATTGTGTTACTCTAATACCCTTTATACTTATTCTTGTTGATATTAACCATATTAGTTAATATCAACAAGAATAAAAAAATACCTAAACTCTACCGAGTTTAGGCATCTTTTTATTCCATCCGTTTATCCGATGACTCTACGTTCTTATCTTTCACCAAGTTTTAGGTTCGGAATTGCATTTAATGTTAAAGGAGCAACGTTCCCTTTTATATATTCAAAATAAGCAGCACTTCCTATCATAGCGGCATTATCAGTACATAATACAAACTCTGGAAATAAAACTTCTATATCTCTTTCTCTTCCTGCTTTAATTAAATTCTCTCTAAGGTATGTATTTGATGCAACTCCACCTGCTACTGCTATTTTGTTAACTCCTTTTAATTTGCAGGCTTTCATAGCATTGTCAACCAAAAAGCTTACAACAGCTTTCTGGAAGGATGCCGCAACATCCGCTCTATTCACCTCTTCACTTTTCATTTCCATTTGATTTAAATAGTTCAGCACTGCAGATTTAACTCCACTAAATGAAAAATCTAGTGATTTATCATCATGAAAGTTAGCTCTTGGAAATTTTATTGCATCTGCATTTCCTTCTCTTGATATCTTATCGATTTTAGGCCCACCTGGGTAACCAAGTCCTATCGCTCTAGCAACTTTATCATAGGCCTCTCCTGCTGCATCATCTCTGGTTTGACCTAAAACTTCAAACTCACCGTAATCCTTCATGTATACTATGAACGTGTGACCTCCTGATACTACTAGACATACAAAAGGTGGCTTTAAATCTTTATATTGTATAAAATTAGCGCTTATGTGTCCTTCTATATGATTTACTGCTATCAAAGGCTTATCTATGGCATAAGCTAGTCCTTTTGCATATTGAAGACCAACCAAAAGCGCTCCAACTAACCCTGGTCCATAGGTAACCCCTATCGCATCTATATTTTGTAAGGTTATTCCTGCTTTATCTAAAGCCTCTTGCACTACCATTGAAACAACCTCTACATGTTTTCTAGATGCAACTTCTGGTACAACTCCTCCAAACTTTGTATGTATATCTATTTGAGATGATATTATATTTGATAAAACTTCTCTTCCATTAACTACAACGGCCGCCGATGTTTCATCACAGCTGCTCTCTATAGCAAGTATTTTTATATCCTTATTCATATGTTTCCCTCACTTTATTTTATTAGAAGTACTAATAAATATTATACTTATATAGTAGACAGTTGACAATTGGCAACTGTCTGCTACTTACTAACTATCTCATTAATATTATGCTATAATTATATAAAATACAAACATACCTGGCAAAAGAAGGAGTAAATTATGGATTACAATTATGCAAAGGTTATAGTAAAAGGCTCCCCTATATCTAAGTCTAACTTTAAACTTTTTAATATAAATGGTAGAGCTATATTACCTTATAACTCTGGAAAATATCATGATAGATATGCTCTATATGAAGAACAAATAGCTTATGAAGCTCGAAGTCAAAATCCTGGAAAGGTATTTACTGAATCTTTAATAGCAATATTAAGAGTTTACTATAAAAGTAAAAAAAGACATCCCGATACTAATAACATTACAAAGAGTATCTTTGATGGTATTGAAAAAAGCGGACTGATAATAAACGATGCTCAGATACGAAGGATTGTAATAGAGGAGTTTTATGATGAGGAAAATCCTAGGTTCGAACTAGAACTTTTTGTTGAGAGTATTTATTCTATGGAATATTCTATAATAAAAAAAGAAACAATAGATGATCCTATAGAATATTCTCCACCTGCAAATAGAAAAAAAGACTCTGAGTTTTCTATTAATCGCTCCACTTCCAATGCTGATAAAAACAAATTGTGTTGTGAAGTATGTGGCAAATCAATAAAAAAAGAGGACTCTGTCTCTGCTAATAAGGGTAAGACGATTATATGCAAAATCTGTCTTAAAAAATTGTTTTAAGCTAAAGACAAGCTATTTTGTCTTTAGCCTTATTTACTAGTTCCATTAAGTAATTCATCAATTATCTTTTCTGCCATTCTTTTTTGTATACTCGCTCTTACCACTAAAGTTATTACAGTCATGATTAGTTTGCTAATCTCTTTATCTTTATTCTTATCTTCATTTCCAATAATATTTGATTCTTGTAAAGAGTCTTCATTTATCTTATCTTCTAGTTCATCCTCGATCTCTTCTTTAAGACTTTCTTCTAATTCTGTATCAATCTTATCTTTGAAACTATCTTTAAAGCTTAAAGTCTCTTCTTTCTCTATTTCTAAAAACTTATTATAAATATCCTCTAAATCCTTCTCGTAATTCTCTCCAGAATTTATTGACTTAACAATTGGGGAAAGTAAACTTTGTATATCACCTATTGAAAGGACTTGTTTTAAGTAATAGGTTAGTATAATTAATATCATATGTTGCTTTGAATATTTCTTTCTTTTTGGTGGTAATACAATGCCAGCTTTAGTATAATTATTTATCATTGTTTTTGTAAGTATACTGTCTTTTTCATTTCGCTTTAGATAGGAAAGCTTTTCGTCAATAAATGTAGTTACCTGATCCATATATAAATCTATATCTGGAATAGCAGAAAGGTTTAATTGCTCGAAAGAACTAATTTCTTCTATAATCCTTTTCAATTCATTTTCATTCATTTCGGTTATCTTCCTCCAACTTTATTTATTATATAATTAATACCAACGATTTCTATTAGTAAGAATATAGGATATCGAGTTGCTTTTCAAATATAACGTATTCTCTTATTTACTTTAATTATATCATATTTAGGACATAACTTATATAAAAATAGCTGATATAGTTACCTATACCAGCTATTTTTATCATTAAGCTATTTTGTTTATTTTATTATCAACTTTGTCTACTTTTCTAGTTGCTACTATATTAACTCCAGTTTCAAGTACATTCTCTATTATTACATCTCCGATATTTATAGGTGCTTTTACTACTATGCCTTTTAGTGCTCTTACACAATCAAATATCTTATCCTTAGGTATATCACTTTCAGTCTTAACAGCAACCATATCTATTTCTCCGCTATCTACACATACTGATGAAGTAACTATTCTTGTAGGATTAGTACATTCCTTTTTAGCATAGTCTTCCCCTCTTTTGCAAGTATTTCCCGTAACCTCAGTAACTATATTTCCTTCTATCTTAACTTGAAGCTCACAACCTATAGGGCATCCAATACATACTAAATCTCTCATATTGTTATTCTCCTTCCACCTTAATGGTTATTTTTTCGCAATCAGGATACTTTTCAAACATTGCTTTAGTAAGCTTTACAGTTTCCATTTCACCTGGAGCAAGTATTCTTTTCTTTACGTGCATTTCTCTATTATCGTCAAAGTAAACTGATACAAACTTATCTTTGTATACCTCACCTACTCTAAATCTTACGTCAATCAATTTTTCTATATTTTCAGGATTAATATATTTAGGAACTGTATATCTAACTCCACCTGTAGCTACAATTTCTATTTTCTTGCCATCAAATCTCTTGCCTCTTACATAATTTACAGCATTTTTACCAGCATTAGAGCTTTCAACGGAAACATTATCAACTAAATCATGAACATGCAGTACATTTCCACATGCAAATATACCTTCTTCACTTGTTTCAAGACTTTCATCAACTTCTGGCCCACCAGTTATATTTGATAATTTAACGTCAGCATTTCTTGAAAGTTCATTTTCTGGAAGCAATCCAACTGATAAAAGTAATGTATCACATGGAATAAATTCTTCTGATCCTTTTATCTGTTTTCTATTTTCATCAACTTTAGCAATAGTTACACCTTCAACCCTATCTTTACCTTTTATATCTATCACTGTATGACTTAACTTCAAAGGTATATTGAAATCATCAAGACATTGAACTATATTTCTCTTAAGTCCACTAGAATATGGCATAAGTTCAACTACAGCTTTAACCTTAGCACCTTCAAGTGTCATTCTTCTTGCCATTATAAGTCCTATATCTCCTGACCCTAGTATTACAACTTCCTTACCTGGCATAAATCCCTCTACATTTACAAATTTTTGTGCTGATCCAGCAGTATATATTCCCGCTGATCTGCTGCCAGGTATGTTTATTGCTCCTCTCGGTCTTTCTCTGCATCCCATAGCCAGAATTACAGCCTTTGCCTTTATTTCAATAATCCCATCTTCTTCGTTAACGGCTGTTATAATCTTATCTTTATTTAAATCAAGCACCATTGTATTTAATTTGTATGGTATTTTCATATCCTCTAATTTATCTATAAATCTTTGAGCGTATTCTGGTCCTGTCAATTCTTCTTTAAAAGTATGAAGCCCAAATCCATTATGAATACATTGGTTTAATATTCCACCCAATTGAGTATCTCTTTCTAATATTAAAATATTATCTATTCCTTCTTCTTTAGCTGAAATTGCTGCCGCAAGACCTGCTGGTCCTCCACCAATTATAACTATATCGTATTCTTTCATGCCTTTAACCCTCCAACAATTGTAATTTTATAATTTCCTCAAATTCGCTTACAAAAGCTTTATGCAAATACTTACAATAAAATTAAATACTATCCTTATCTTTTCCCACCAATATATTAGAATTTCCACCAAACTTAGTTATCTCAATAGGAGATACGTTAAGTTCTCTTGATAAAATCTCGACTATTTTAGTTGCGCAGAATCCAGCCTGGCACCTTCCCATTCCTGCTCTTGTTCTTCTTTTGATACCATCTAGTGTTTTTCCACCTAAAGGTCTTCTTATTGCATTTATTATTTCTCCTTCAGTGACAGTTTCACATCTACATATTATCTTACCATATCTTGAATCTCTTTCTATAAGCTTCTTTCTTTCTTCGTTGCTCATTTCTCTAAATTTTGGAATTCCTTTTCTTATTGGGTTAAATTCGGAGTTTACTTTTGGTTGTAACTTTGCTAAAACTATACTTTTTACCATCTCTGCTATTGACGGTGCACTTGAAAGTCCTGGTGACTCAATTCCCGCAGCATTTATAAAGTTTTCTGCATCTTCTACTTCTCCTATAATAAAATCGTCTGCTGTACAATGAGCTCTAAGTCCTGAAAAAGAAGTAATTATTTGCCTCATAGGTATTTGCTTTATACTAATTGAAGCTTTGTTTAATATTTCATCAATACCTTCACTAGTTGTAGTCAGATCATTTTTATCCTCTATCTCTGTAGCATTAGGACCTATTAATAAATTTCCGTCTACTGTTGGAGTAACTAAAGTTCCTTTTCCCATCCTAGTTGGTAGTTGGAATATAGTCCTTGAAACAGTATTTCCAGCTGCCTTATCAAATAGACAATACTCACCTTTTCTAGGAATTATATGAATTTTGTTTTTACTTATCATATTATTTATATCATCTGAAAATAAACCTGCAGCATTTATTATAATTTTTGTCTCAATATTACCTTCATTAGTTTTTATTATATAATTTTCTTCTTTTTCAATCCCTTTTACTTCTGTTTGGAATTTAAATTCTACACCATTAGTATAAGCATTTTCTGCTAAAGCTATAGTCATTTCGTAAGGACAAACTATTCCACCTGTTGGGGCATATAATGCTGCAACTACCTCACTACTTAAATTGGGTTCCATTTCCCTTACCTTATTTCCATCTAAAACTTGAAGATCTGGTACTCCATTTTTCTCTCCTTGCTCTTTTAATTCATAAAGCTTGTTTATATCATTTTCATCAAAACATAGTACTAGTGAACCTATTCTTTTAAATGGGAAGTCTAACTCTTCGGCTAGTTTATCAAACATAGCATTTCCAATCGCATTTAACTTACCTTTTAGACTACCAGATTTGGCATCAAATCCAGCATGTACTATAGCACTATTCGCTTTAGTGGTTCCATTTCCTATATCTGAGTCCTTATCTACTACACATACTTTTAAACTATATCTTGATAACTCTCTAGCTATTGAACATCCTATAATTCCTGATCCGATTATTGTTACATCAAACATTAACATATACCTCCTTAAATTATAAAACAAAAAGAGAGCTCAAATTCAAGACGTAACTACAGTTACATCTAAAAATTTGGCTCTCTTAAACTCTGCCTTAATATTAACTTACTTAAATTATAGTTTTATTTTATCATACTCACTGATGTTATTCAATGATTAAAACTATTTAAATTCGGTAAGATTATATTCTTAAAGCGCCTATTCTTATTTTATGTTTCAAATACTTTAATTTTCTAGTTTATAATTTAAGAATCGCATCGAAAATATTATATATTATTTAATACTACATATTCGTTTTCACCATTCATTAAGATCTAAAGAAAAATCCCTATTTTACATCAATTAATTTTCCTGTAGGTTTGCTATTTACTTTAGCTCCATGCTTATATGCAACATAGTAACTTAGCCCTACCAAGACTGCACCTCCAACTATATTCCCCAGGGTCACAGGAAGCAAATTATGAAACATACTAGAAAAATTTATTAACTTGTCCGCTGAAATACCTGATGCCTGTGCAAATGCGGTATTTGACTTTGCAAAAATACCTATTGTTAAAAAGTACATATTAGCAACACAGTGTTCGAAACCACAGGTCACAAACGCCATTACAGGAAACCAAGCTATAGCTACTTTTCCTATGATATCTTTAGCTGCAGCTGTTCCCCAAACAGCAAGGCAAACTAGTAAATTACATAATATGGCACTTGAGAATGCTGTCCAGAATGGTAGGTTCCCTTTTGCAGAAGCTACCTTTATTACTGTAGCCCCAAGTTTACCAGAGTTAATATTCAGCATCCCTGACTGGAATACTAAAAAAGCTATAATTATCGAACCAATGAAATTTCCAAAATAAACTATTAACCAATTTCTAATTAAATCTTTGAAACTTATTTTACCGTCCATCAAAGGCACAACCATTAGACAATTACCTGTAAATAACTCTGCTCCACAGATAACTACAAGTATTAACCCTACTGGGAATATCCCTCCTGCTACAAACTTAGCTAACCCCGCATCTGTAATACTATGAGAAGCTACCGATGAAGCCGCTCCTCCAAGTGCTATAAATATTCCTGCCATAATGCCAAGCACTGTTTGTTGTAATAATGTCAAACTAGCTTTACCACATCCTACCCCTATGGATACATCACATAATTCTGTTGGTTTTAACATTCTACTCTCCATATAAGCTCTCCTTTAATATTAACTTTATAAAAAATAATTAATATGAACTATAAATATCAAGTAAAACTAAGAAGTTAACTAACATCTTTCCTTAATCCGCACCATTAACCAGATTATTATTGATAATATTTTAACAACAAGTGCTGTGGCTTATCTTGAATACATCATATTAGTAATCTTACCAATAGAAACATCTCCAACTACAGCTAAGTCCTCTGCTGTAAAATAAAACGGAACATTAGCGTCAAATAAAATTTGAGATGTAGGTGGGAATTCATCATCGCCACTCCACAATGCAAAGGTAACATATATATTATTAAGAAATTCGAATCTATATGCCGCATCTCCCATGTTTATCTCTTTTGCCTCTAGTTTCTTAAATACATCTTTAAACTTATCTACACTATTGCCAAAGGTCTTAGCTAGCCTCATCAAACATCTTCCGCTAAAATTTCTATAATACACATTACCGCCATCAACATCCCTATAAGTTATATCCTTATTTAGTGGAGCAACTCCCTTAGCATTAATTAAATATCTAAGAATTAAAGTCTTAGGTGGGTACTTTTCTATTTCAGAGCCATCTGCCTTAACTATATCTCCACTTGGATATTTAACAATTATATTCTCCCCCATTAATCTTACTACAAACTCACCAGTTTCACTATTATAAGGGCACCCAGTATTCTGTGATATAATCTCAGGATCAAACTCTTTAAATATACTTCTATGATAATCATAAGGTATCTTATCTTTTCTTTTCTCTTCGATAGCGACCATATCCATCTTTATAGTCTCCTTCACTTCATGAATTTCCCCCGCTAAAAAGCGAGGGATAAAACCTTACATGTGCTTTTGAGCCTCTAGTAACATTGCATCTGCTTTTTTCATAAATTCAATTGCCTCTTGTATAAATGCAGCCGTTTCCACTTTATTCATTTGTTTTGACTTTTCAACCCACTCCTCAAAGCCTTGTTCATGTGATTTATTATGTTCTATCCAATGGCTTAGTAAAAGCTTTAAAGTTTTTTCTTCTTTAGTTGAACTATCTGCTGCTGACTCGTACTCATGATCATGATTATGGTTATCCCCATGACAATGATATTCCTCATTAGAATGATTATGAGCATGACCTTCACTGTGGTTATGGCTATGGTCATGTTGATGCATGTGAGTATGTTCGTGATTATGTTCTTGTTCACCATGTTGATGCTCGTGAATATGAGCATGCTCATGTTCATGACTATGAGTATCTCCGTGATTATGTCCATGATGCAGATTTTCGTTACACATTATAATTCCACCATCCTTTGTTTCAATTTAATGTTAAGATTGATTATTTTTTGTCTTTTCTATTATTATCTTGTGTTCTAATAATCTTATTTCCTTTAATATTCCTTCTATTATCTGCTCTTCTCCTAAAATATCTGTTAATGCTAGCCTTCCATTTGACTTAGGAACTACATCTACCACATATTCCATCAATTTACGTTCACCATCTGGTGTTATTAAATAAGCTGTTGATTCACACATTTTTTTATTACCTCCTTTTTCCTAACTTAATTGTATAATCTTTCAAAACACTATACAATCACTCTAACCTAAAATTTCCTTAACAGTTGGAAACTTATTAATATCGGTATGTGGTAAGAAACATGCTGATACAAATTCATCCATGTATCCTGGTTCTACACTAAGCTCTACATAAGTCATCTGCTCCGATACACTCTCTAGTTTATGTCTTGCGTCTTCACTCATTAGCGTCAAATAACATCCTATAAGAGAACTGTTCCCTATATATGATATCTTCTCTCTCTCAATATCTGGTAACATACCTATTTTTATTGAATTCTCAATATCCAAACTATTCCCTATACCACCTGCTATATATACCTTATCTATCATAGTGAAATCCATTCCAAGGCTATTAAGCAAAGTAGTAACCCCTGAATAAATAGCAGCTTTTGCTCTAATAAAATTATCTATATCAACTTCCGTTATGGCAATATCATTTTCTAACCCATATTCATCTTTGAACACAAGGACATATTCACCAATTCCATGCTCATCGACTCTTATTCTAGTTGTATTTAAATTTTTTACTATTTTTCCTCTTCTATCAATTATTCCCGAAAGCATCATTTCACATATTAAGTCAATTATTCCTGAACCACAGATTCCTAAAGGTTTTTTATTTCCTATTATCCCAAGTTTAGGATCATAAGTGGATTTATCAATTTTAATTTCTTCTATGGCCCCACTGGCAGCTCTCATTCCACAACTTATTTCTCCACCCTCAAAGGCAGGACCTGCTGAACAAGCACAAGTCATTAAAAATTCCTTATTTCCAAATACAATTTCTCCATTTGTCCCTAAGTCAATAAAAAGTATATTTTCATCACTGAACCATAATCCAGAGGACAACACTCCTGATGTAATGTCTCCCCCTACATAACTAGCTACTGAAGGTGCTAAATAAATAAAAGTTTCTGAATTTATTTCTATTCCAATCTCTGATGCCTTTATAAATGGTGCTTTTACGAAGGCTGGTATATATGGTTCCATTCTTAAATAGTTTGGATAAATTCCTAGAAATAGATGGGACATTGTTGTATTTCCAGCTGCTACAAAGGATACAACCTCATTCTTATCTATACCGGAATCTTTGTACATTTTCATAAGTAATGGATTTATTGTTTCTTTTATAATTGCATCATTTAATTCTTTGAGTCCATTTCCTTTTGTTGAATACATTATTCTATTTATCACGTCTGCTCCATATTTTATCTGAGCATTTCCAGAGGATGCTTTTGCAACAAGTTTTCCTTTATGTAAATCAACTAAACATGCTGCCACAGATGTAGTTCCAATATCTAGTGCTACACCATACAATCTATCCGATGTATCTCCAGCTTCTATATTAATTATTGTAGTTTTTCCCTCACCTCTTGGTATATGGGTAATTGTTACTTTAAAATCAGCTTTTCTTAATAATGGAGGTATCCTTTTTAGCATAGAAAGTCTGCAAAACACTTGATTATATCCTAATTCAGTTCTCAAATGTCGTTTTATTCTCTCAAAATCAGATATATTATCATCTAAAGTTGGCATATCTAGTTGTACATAGTCCTTTTTTACGTAAGCTTTAAATTCCAACCCATTCTCAAATACTTGGCTCTTTGCTCTTTCAAATATTTGTTGTTCTCTCTCTCCAGACAAATCTTCAATTTTCATTCCATACATTGCTGAAGATGCGTTATGCGGAACCTCAACGACAATATCTTGTATTACTTTAGAACAACAAGCAAGAGTATATCCCTCATTTAATTCTTCCTCACTTATATGCCTGCTTTTTTCGCTATGTACCTTTCCGAAAACTATTTTAACTTTACATTTCCCACAAACTCCATTACCATTACATGGAGCATCTATAAAAATTTCCGCTTTTCTTGCTACTTCTAGTAAATTTTCTCCCTCAACCACTTCTATTTCCTTATTGTGTGGAATAAACTTTACTTTTAACATATCGTGCGAATACCTCCTTAAAAAAACTTTCTCGGCTATACTACCGAGAAGTTTTTTTCTACTTTATTCCTAATTCATACTTAGAAGCACTTAATAAATTATCTAGTTCATTTTTATCACTTATCTTTATTTTTACTATCCACGCATCATAAGCATCTTCATTAATGTACTCTGGCTCATCATCTAATTTTTCATTTACTTCTAGTACTTCGCCAGATAAGGGAGCAAATAAATCTGAAGCTTTCTTAGAAGACTCTACAACACCAAAAGTAGTCCCTTGAGCTAGTTCATCTTCAACATCTGGCATCTCAACAAACAATATTTCTCCAAGCTGGTTTTGTGCAAAGTCAGTTATTCCGATGTAAGCTACATCTCCTTCAACTTTTGCCCATGTGTGTTCACTGTGGTAATATAGATTATTTGGTAAATTCATTACAAACACTCCTTTTTATTGGTTGACAGTTGAAAGTGGACAGCTACGGAGATTTTTCGACGTTAGTAGAAAAATCAACCCCAACTAATCAATTATCAACTGTCAACTTATTTAGATTCAATACTTACTGATTCAAGTTAACTATGAATTAGCTTTAATTACATTATTGGATCTAATCCAAGTGCTGGATGTCCTTTTTCTTCTAAGAACGCCATTACCTCTTCTGATTCTGTAGATATAGTTTCATCACAAATCATATCTACAAAATTGTCTATATCATATAATTCTTTAGCTGTAGCATTTAACTTATCTGCTACGAAGTCTTTTAATTCTTTTGGCATCCAAACTATTCTTTCTATTCCACCTTCAGCCTTCATAAATTTCTTTGATGGAATAAATGCTCTTCCGTGTCCCATGAATCCTGGAGTTTGTACACCACCACCAGTCATAGATGCAAGTTCACCAAATGTCATTCCGAGTGGAGTTATTGAAGCATGCTCCCTGTTTACTATAACAACACCATTAGCTTCTGGCATTATACCTGTAATACACTCAAAACATCCGCAAGAAGTCATTGGGCTATTTAATATACTATATAATGTAACTTCTTCTACAGCACCTTGTGAGCCCTTTGAAACAGCTTCATTTACTTTTTCCCAAATACCAGCATTCTCATCAATTAAGCCTTCTTTTGGTACTCTTTGACATGGTCCTGTTGGATTCAATTCAAGTGTAGCTTTTGCATCTAACCATGAAACTGCTCCGCAAAGACCAAGTCTTTCAGGAGTTACTATACATATATGTGCAGGTGCAAAAGACTGACAAAGGTTACATGTATAGAATGTATCAACACTCTCATCTATTAGTGATGTAAGTCTTTCGTCTCTTTCAGTAAATCTTGGCATAGCATACTTATCTTTTAATTCTGAAGCCTTTTCTGGATCAGTTATTAAAGTTATTTCGCACTTATCTACAACCGAACCGAATTCATCTAACATTTTTGCATAAACCACTTCACCAAAGTGTTTTAATCTAAAGCCTTTTTCATATGCCTCTTTACCAACTCTCACCCAAGTAAGGTTTCTTTGTCCAACGTGCATTACTCCCTCAATGTAGTTTAAGAAATAATGAAGTCTTCTTTCTAGAACTGGTTCAAAATCTTTTTGCATATTAGTACCAGCTACCTTTATAAGCATACCAAAAGGCATTCTTCCTGGAGCTGCTGTTATACTATCTATGTCTGGTCCGATTATCTCAATCTTATGATCTTCAACTTCTCCAAGTTCAGCACTCATTACTAATTCCCAAGCTTCAGTCTTTCCTCCACCAAATTCAGCAAACATATCATTCTTTCTAATTCTTTCTCCCTCAAATGCTGCTGCAAATGCCACAGGTATTGGAATTTCAGTAACCTTTATTTTTATTTTTCTAGCCTCTAAAGAAGTTTTTACTACCTTATCATAGTCTTTTTGAGTTAATAGTAATGTAGGAACTTCAGTTACAGTTTGGTCAGTTACTACTGGGAATCCAAGAGCTATAGCACCAGCTCCACATGAAACTACAAGTTCACTTAATGGTCCAAAAGCATTTACAAATGCTGGTACCCTGTCTGAAGTGTATTGTAAAAGTTCAGCTAAGTTACCTGGCTTAACTGCTCCAAATATTAGAGCCGCTCTTATTGCGACAGTTACAACGTGAATTACTGAAGTAACATCATATCCTAGTGGAACAACTCTTAGGTCAAGCCCCATCTTAACATTAGCTTCCTTAGCTTGGTCTATTACCTTACCAACTAGGAATGTTAACAGACCTTTCGATTGGTAATCCTTTATAACTTTTGCAGCACTTTCAGCATCTTGGCATTCTCCAAGCACAACTGCAACTCCTGGTATATCTCCAGTAACTAGAGGTACTCCTAGTGAACGAATTATTGGGTCAGATACGAACCCTACACATGGCTCTGCATATGGAGTATCTGAAAGTGTATACTTAGCAGCCTCAACTATTTCTGCTGCCACAGCAGTTGCTAGTCCAGAATTTAGTGCTTTATCAAGCATTTCTTCTTCAACTATTAAACTTCTAACTATATCTAAAGCACCTTCTAATTCTTTAAGGTTTGAAATTTTCTTTCCTGTTGCAGCATAAATTACTGGTAAAGAATATGCTGTATCTGGGAATGCAACCTTATGATCAATACCTTTTTCCTCTATAGCTTTTTGTACAAGTCCTTCAGCTGCCGCTAAAGCTTGTTTTGACCCAGTGAATATAGTTTGAAATAAATTCATTTTTAGCCCCTCCCTAAATTTAATTATATAAAAAATACAGTCAAGTATTATAAGTCTAAATAAGAGTCAGCATATAATACAGCTCCATTTACAACGTCACAAGTTTTTATAGTTTCCATTAATCTCTTGTCACATGGATTCATTATTGCTGAGGAAAGTCCACATTGCATTGCCATTGCAGCAAATGTAGCATCCATAATTGGTCTAATTTCCTTTGGCGCACCATTTGATATATTACTTAGTCCGCAGCAAGTTTTTAATCCCATTTCACTTATCATCTTAACAGCTTCTAATACTTCTTTTTGCTTATCCTGCATTCCTTTAATAACTAGGAATAATGGGTCAAATAATAAATCAGTTGGTTCCATTCCAAGGCCCATTGCTCTTTCAAGCATCTCTGTACAGTAAGCCATTCTTTCATCATTATCTCTAGTAATACCTTCTTTTGCACATAATGCAATACACATAGCATCATATTCTGCTGCTAAATCTATATTTCCAATTCTCTCTCCAGCATCTGCTGAGTTTACGATTGGCTTTCCCTTTTCCCTGTTATAAACTTTAAGTCCAGCTTCTATAGCTTTCTTATTTGTTGTATCAAGTGCAAGTGGAACATTATCAAATTCTTTTTGAAGTAATTGAACACCCCACGCCATAACTTCTTCCCCATCTTTTTCAGCTGGTCCTATATTAAAATCTAGGTAATGAGCGCCTGCTTCAAGCTGCTCTTTTGCTCTCTTTATAATTTGTTCTGGATTTCTTTCTGATATAGCCTTTCTAATAGCTGGTGATATGCAGTGAATTCTTTCCCCAATGATTAAAAACTTATCCATGTTAATAATCCTCCCATTTTCTTTAATATTTATTTACATTTTAATTAAACTCAGATAATACTAAATTTATAATTAGAATTTAACAATGAGGTTTATCTGAGATTAAAGACAAACCTCAATTGATCAAATTTTTTACCAATAACTATTTTTCAGTTAATTCCTTTAAGAATTTAGGAATAAACATAGCTTCTGCAGTTCCAACTATTATCTCCCATCCTGGTAAGTTCTCTTCTAAATCCCCTTTAAGAACTGCAACCTTTCCTGGAAGTATCAATTTTCTACTCTTAACCTTTTCTTCTATTCCATTTTCTTTTATAAATTTAGCTATGCTATTTGCAGTAAACTTACCAGCTGCCCATGAAGTAAGAACTGAGTATCCACCTGCATCTGGAATTACCATCCACACTGGAACTTTAGATCTTTCAATTTCACCGGATACTACGAAATAAGTTAATGCAAAGTCAACTGTACATAATACTGGGGCATTTTCATCTGGATTATTAATTCCATATAGGCCTGGTTCAATTCTCATCGGTTTTTGTGGATCTGTAAAGATATTTTGTCTAAGGCCGTATAATGGTAATGCTCTTGCATAATCTATATCACTTAGAACTATTATTGAACCGTATTTCATTGTGAATAGTGTAGATAAAGCTATTTCCATAAATTTATCGCCTTTTGCAAGCTCATCTACAAATAAGATTGAAGGATATCCAAAGGTTCTATCTCCACCTTGAAGGTTTATTCTTCTAATTTGAACTGTATTTTCAAAAGCTTCTTTAACAGAAGCTGAACCTGGGTCAAGTACTAGGTTCTTATATCCTGATTTTTGAATCTCTTCCACTAATGTATATAAAGCTTCTAAATTTTCAGCTTTTACACCTAAAGTTAAGTTATCACCTTTAACAAGGTCAACCATTTCCTTGAAATTTTCTTTATTAGCACCATAAACCATAGGGTTTTCAGCCTTAACTAATTCAATCGCTTCTCTAGCAACAGCTGGATCCTCGCAGATTAGTATGTAAGCTACTTTTAATCCACTTGCTTTTACCTTATTTACTAAAGCAATATACCTATCTTTATTACCAGCATATTTCAATGCAGCAAATTCAACTTTCATTTCTTCGCCAATTCTTACATAATCAACATCTTTCATATGTTGAAGTTTTGCATCTATTGCAGCATCATCCATGTTGTCAGATAACAATATTGCATATCTATTTCTATTTACATAAGTCTTTTCATGACGGAATAATACAGTTTCTCCACCAAATTTATACTCAGTTTCCCCTTTACCAACTGTTATAGTTTTCATTAGAGGTGCTGTAGCCTCTGATAACTTCTCTATAGACTCTGAACTCATATGTGGACATTTTCCTATTTCTGCTCCACCTGCTGCTACCTTCATTGAGAAAGCTAAACAAGTTGGAAAACCACAATCTTTACAATTCTTTTTTGGTGTTAATTTAAATATATCTAATCCTGTTAAAGCCATTTTGAATCCCCCTTACCTTAATCACAATATAAAATTTAATTTGTACTAGCCTAGTAATTCATTAATAAACTTCTTAATAGTTTCTACTGATTTTGGATGACGTAAAATAACTGCATTAGATCCTGATGCAAGAACTCCAGTAGCTGTTGCTACCTCCATAGCAATACCTCTATCTTCCTGACATCCCCATAACGGTGAATCTGATTCTAGTTCAACTGATTCTTTTACCTTCCATGTATCAAAAGAAACTGGTGTGATTATTGGAACTTGAAGAGTTTTATCATTTTGTCCAAGAGCAGCAAGTCTTACTCTGTCTAAAGTTGAAACAACATACTCATAACCATATCCTGCAGCTGCAGAGCCTATATTATCAACTATTTTTTCATTAGCAACACCTAGTTGATTAACTAAAATATTTATTTGTTTAGCAAGGTTTATATCAACAGATGATTCAGCAGCAACTTTATGATTATAAGCCATTGCACCTGCAGCAGCTATAGTCTTGTAGTTATCCTCAACTGCAGCTAATAAAAGAACATTATGTCCATCTAATTCTTGAGCAACTTTTTCGAATAACTTAGCATCCTTTTCATGATTACCTGTTCCAGCTACTACTAAAGGAGTCTTTATAGCTTCAACCACAGCTTTAGCAGCCTTAGCACTTTCTTCTACAGGTTTATTAAGTCCATTTGGATCAGCACTATCTAATCTTAAGCATATAAAATCAGGAGCATATTTTTCTTCTACAAACTTTGCCCATTGAGCAGGATCATTACAAACATCCTTATAAATATCTTTTATAGCATCTGACCAATCCTCTGGGTAAACATCTGAAATTTCCATACCAACTTTTTGAGTATTACCTACGTTACCATCAAAGGTATAAAACGGAAGTACACTTTCTCCACCTAATTTTATAGCTTTTTCTCCAATGCCTATTTCAACTTCACAAATCTTACCTGAAAATTTCTGTACTGTTTTCTTGAACATAAATTAATGCCTCCTTAATTTATTTATTGAATTGAACTTTTGATAAAATTTCACCTAACGCTTTTTTAGATATGGAATCCTCAGGCATGTTAACAAGAGGTTTTCCACTAGTGTCATACTCATACACCATAGGGTCCATAGGAACAACTCCTAGTAAATTTAATTCCTGCTTCTCTATTTCTTCCATTGTTCCTTCATTTAGCTTACCTTCTGGTGCTCTATTAACTATTAAAAAAATTTGCCCTACCTTTAAATTTATTTCATCAACTAGCCTTCTTATCCTACCAACTGCTTGAATTCCTCTTCTGGAGCAGTCACTTATCAAGAATAAAGTATCGATATCTTCAACTACTTTTCTACTTAAATGCTCCATTCCAGCTTCATTATCTATAATTAAATATTTGTAATTTGCTGAAAGTGAATCTATTTGAGTCTTCAACACTCCATTTACATAACAATAGCAGCCTGTTCCCTGGGACCTTCCCATTACAATCATGTCATAACCAGTTCCTTCTGTAACAGCAGTGCTTAATCTATACTTTAAATAATCTGCTTTTAACATACCTCCTGGGAAACTATCATCAAGAGATCTTTTACTTACATCTTCTCTTATTTCTCCTATAGTAGCCTCTATATCTTCACCTAAAACTTCATTTAAGTTTGCATTTGCATCAGCATCAACTGCAAGAATAGGTCCTTCTCCCTTTTTAACTAAATAATCTATTAAAAGACCTGTTAATGTAGTTTTACCAGTGCCGCCTTTACCTGCTACAGCTATTTTATATCCCATAGTATAACCCCTCCCTTTATCTGATAGCTAATCGCCATTAACACATATTGTTATGGTTTTAAGTCTCATTTAAGTTTATTTTTTACATCAAATTCGTCACAAATAGATTAAACCACCTATATTACTAGCCTATTGAATGAACACATTGTCCATGTACATCATGAAGTGCTTCCATTAACGCTTCCGATAATGTTGGATGTGGATGAATTACATCTCCAACCTGCTCCGAAGTTAGCCCTAGCTCTACAGCAAGTGTAAGTTCTCCTAACATATCTGTTGCACGTTCACCAATTATTGCTGCTCCGATTATTACATCCTTTTCATCTGTAATAACTTTTACGAATCCTTGGAACTTACCCATTGCTTGTGCCTTTCCAAGCCCTCTAAAATCAAATTTCCCAACCTTATAGTTGATTCCAGCCTTTTCAGCCTCTTTTTCTTTTAATCCTACAGAAGCTATTTCAGGTTCTGTAAATACGCATCCTGGTACAGCTTTGTAGCTTACTTTTTTATCTTTCCCCATAGCATTTTCTACTGCTACTATACCTTCTTTAGAAGCTACATGAGCAAGTGCTATTGATGGAACTAAGTCACCTATAGCATAGATTCCTTCTATACTTGTCTCCATTTTTTCATTTACAACTACTCTACCTCGATCCATTTGTACTCCTAGGTCTTCTAAACCAAGCCCTTCTGTGTATGGTCTTCTCCCAACAGCTACAAGCATTACTTCTGCTTCTAATTTTTTTCCGCTATTTAATGTTGCGATAACTTTATCTTCACTTACCTCAACATTTGAAATTCCATCCCCCACAAAGAACTTTAGCTTTTCCTGTTTAAAACTTCTTTGTAGTATCTTTGCCACATCTTCATCTTCAAGTGGTGCAAGCTGAGGCATCATTTCTACTATTTTAACTTCTGTTCCAAGTCTGTGTAAAAACTGACTTATTTCAGCTCCTACCGGCCCTCCACCAACTACTATCATAGACTTTGGTTGGTCCTTAAGATTTAAAACTTCATCGGAAGTTATTACTCTTTTTCCATCATAATGAAAGAAACCTGGTACTACTGGTACTGACCCCGTAGCAAGAATTACCTTATCTGCTTGTATGATTTCTTTTGTTCCATCTGCCTTTGTAACTTCAACTTCATTTTTACTTAAAAGTTTTCCAGTTCCGCGTACAAGCTTAACCCCTCTATTTTCAAACATAAACTCAATGCCTTTTACCAATTGAGTAACCACTTTATCTTTTCTCTGCATGATAGTATTGAAATCCGCTTTTACCTCACCTTCAATACTAATTCCAAGTTTTTCAGCTTCTTTAACAGTATTTAAAGCATCTGAAGATGCTAATAATGCTTTTGTAGGTATACATCCTACATTTAAACATGTCCCCCCGACATTCTTCTTTTCTACTATAGTAACATCAGCTCCAAGCATAGCAGCCTTTAACGCAGCTACATATCCACCTGGTCCACCACCGATAACAACTAATTTCATTCAAATCGCCCCTTATCTTTTATAATCCTGCTTCATCTAATATAAATGGCACATTTTCTTCCGCACCAATTGCCATTATATGGACTCCATCACAAAGTTCCTCTTGTTTAGCTTGTCTTATAAATTCTCCGGCTATTTTTATTCCTTCTTTAACCTTATCTTCAGCATTCTTCATTCTCTCGATTAATTCATCAGGTACATATATTCCTGGTACATTTTTATTCATGTACTTTGCCATACCTGCTGATTTTAGTGGTATTATGCCGACCATAAGCTTTGCATCCAAATGCTTAGTCTTTTCCCTAAAGTTTTTTAAAGTATCTATATCATATACAGCTTGGGTTTGAAAAAACTTCGCACCAGCTTTTATTTTCTTTTCCATCTTCAATATTTGTAATTCCACTGGATCATATTTCGGGGTTACACAGGCCCCTAAATAAAATTCAGGTTTTCCTTTCAACTCGTTACCAACCATATCCTTACCATGAGAAACAGTATTTGCTACCTGAAGGATTCCTACGCTATCAAGGTCATAAACTGGTTTAGCACCTGGATGATCTCCTGTCATTGTGAAATCTCCAGTTAGAGCTAAAACGTTTTCTATTCCAAAAACTCCTGCTGATAGAAGTTCACCTTGGATTGCTATTCTATTTCTGTCTCTCCCTGTTATTTGTAGAACAGGCTCAAGCCCTGCATCCTTTAGTACCTTACATGTTGCTAAGGAGGTGGCCTTTAATGTGGCAGACTGAAAATCTGTAACGTTAACTCCATGAACTCTTCCTTTTACTGATTTAGCACATTCTATTAAATGAGAAAGATCTATACCTTTTGGAGGAGCCATTTCTGTTGTAACTGCAAACTCTCCTCTTTCAAAAGCTTCTTTTAATAGGCTCATTTTGAGTCCCCCCTCAGTTATTTTTCCTTATCTTTTAAGTCTACTTTTCTTGGATGGGCACTAATTTGGTAATCTCTTGGCTCTCTTATCTCTAAGAGATTCTCAAGTTTGTTTTGCTCTTTTAATTTGTTATATATTGATATCCATGCACAATCGTTTTCTGGATTGACTTCGCATTTCCCATCTCTCGCACCACCGCAGGCTCCATTTAAAAGCCCTTTAGCACACATTGTTATTGGACATATTCCACCTGTCCATCCAAGTTGGCAATTTCCACAAGCCTTACAAGCTTCTGCATATTGCCCAACTCTTTCTACTTCACCTATAAATAGTGTGTTGTTACCAGGGTAAACAGGATTTTTTATAAGCTTTGCAACGGTTTGAGTTCCATCCCCACAAGCTATAGATAAAACCGCATCAGCTTCTTTTAGTTCTTCCTTTAAAGCTTTTAAATCTTTTTTAGTCTTTAGTAGGTTGCAGGAAGGGTCAAGTATCTTATATCCTAAAACTTCTATTCCCTTCTCCTCCAGCTTAGCTTTCATTTCTAAAGCCTCTGTATCTCCCCCAACCTTACAAGTTGATGCACATAAGGAACATCCTGTAATTACTACTTTTTTACTCTCTTTTAAATATTCAAGTATTTCTTCAAAAGGCTTTTTTTCTGAAATAATCATTTCTTACTCCCCCATCATTAACAAATACTTATAGGTTATTTTGTAACTTACATGCTTTTACTAATTGTTTAGCAAGTATTGAAGTAGTTACTGAACCCACTCCTGCTGGAACTGGCGTTACTAGTGATGCCTTTTCAAGACAGCTATTTGTATCTGCATCCCCACATAAATTTCCTTGCTCATCAACATTTATTCCAACATCTATAACTACAGCACCATCTTTAATATACTTAGAATCAATCATCTTAGCTTTACCAATACCAACTACTAAAATATCTGCTTCTCTACACACTGCAGGCATGTCTTCTGTTCTTGAATGACAAATAGTAACTGTAGCATTTTCATTTAAAAGCAACATTGATACTGGTTTTCCTACAACCATAGATCTACCTATAACTACCGCCTTTTTACCTTTCATTGGAACATTATAATGCTTTAATATTTCAATAACTGCAGATGGAGTACATGGTGCATACCCAGTTGTGTCGCTCTCCATTATCTTAGCTACATTTACAGGACTAAAACAGTCAATATCTTTTTCGGGAGCAATTATATATTTAATTACACTTTCATTTAATTGTTTTGGAAACGGCCTGAAAATCAGTATCCCATTAGTAGATTTATCTTCATTTATCTTTTTTAACTCTGATATAAAGTCATCTTGTGATATATCTTCTGGTAGCTCTTTGACTTCTGTAGCAATTCCTATAGAATCACATCTTTTTAAAGCTCCTCTTTCATAAGCTAGGTCACTTCCGTTAGCTCCAACTCTAATAATTGTTAGTTTTGGAGTAATACCCTTTGCCTTTAACTCTTCTACTTCATTAGCTAAAACTTCACTAATAGCATCTGCAACTGGTTTTCCTTTTATTATTTGACCCATACTTACAATCCCCTTTGCATTCAAATTAAGGACTACATTTTCATTATGTAAGTATTTCTTTAGGATAAAGGAATTTTACCCCAAAGAAATACTTTAACACATTACTCCGAAAGTGCCTTTACTACTTTTTTATAGACTTCATCTGAAATTTTTATTCCAGATTCTATTAAAGGTTCTGTTTCTTTCTTAACCTTTTCAACATAAGCCTTATCTTTAATAGAATTTATATTGATTATGACATTTAGCTCAGCCCCTATAATTGCAGCTCGCAAACACTGAACTCCTACACCTACATCGCTTATAGCAAGCTTCGAACAATTATCCACTAGAGCCTCATGTAGCTTAATTGACTCATAACATAGCTTGACTATTGATAGCGGAACTTCACAGGCATTTTTTAAACACTTTTCTAAAGTTTCTTCTTTTAATTTTTTCTGTTCTTCAGTCTCTTTAGGTAGTCCATATGCTTTTGATAGAGGTAGGAAACACTCTGCATCCGCATCTATCATTTTAATAAGCTCTTCTTGAAGTTCTGTAGCTTTTGCTAATATGCCTTGTAATTTTTCTTCGTACTCGACGAATTTTTTCTTTCCAATTGTCAAGTTACAAACCATGCTTCCAAGGGCCATTCCTATTGCCCCTGTAAGAGCTGCCGCACCGCCGCCACCAGGTACTGCTGCCTTTGATGCAAGAACTTCTATAAATTCAGCACTAGTTTTATCTGCTAGCTTCATTGTATCTTTCCTCCTAAAATTCTTTAGAATAATCCACTTATTACTCCATTTTCATCAACATCAATTCTCTCAGCTGCTGGAACTTTAGGAAGTCCTGGCATCTTCATTATTGAACCAGTTATAGCAACAACAAAACCTGCTCCTGCTGAAACTGTTACTTGTCTTACAGTTATATTAAATCCTGTTGGTCTTCCAAGCTTAGTTTGATCATCCGTTAAGGAATACTGAGTTTTTGCCATACACACTGGAGTTTTTCCAAATCCATTTTTCTCTAGCTCATCAATTTCCTTGTTAGCTTGATCTGTAAATAAAACATCATCTGCACCATATATTTTTTGAGCTATTGCTCTTATTTTCTCTCTTATTGGTAGTTCTGAATCATAAGCAAATTGGAATTTATTTTCTCCAGCTTCAATTAATCTTATTACTTCCTTAGCTACTTCAACTCCGCCTTCTCCGCCTTTTGCCCAAACTTCTGATAACTTAACATTTACCCCAAGTTCTTTACACTTATCTTCAACAAGTTTTAACTCAGCTTCTGTATCAGTTGGGAATCTATTTATAGCAACTACTGCTGGTAAATTAAATACTTTAGTTATGTTTTCAACATGCTTTAATAGGTTTGGAAGTCCCTTTTCAAGTGCTTCTAGGTTTTCACTGTTTAACTCAGTCTTTGGAACTCCACCATTGTATTTTAACGCCCTAACTGTAGCTACTATAACTACAGCATCTGGTTTTAAACCAGCCATTCTACATTTAATATCTAAGAACTTTTCTGCTCCAAGGTCAGCACCAAAACCAGCTTCTGTAACTACATAATCAGCAAAGTGAGTAGCCATTCTTGTAGCCATTATTGAGTTGCATCCATGAGCTATGTTTGCAAATGGTCCACCATGTACAAATGCTGGTGTTCCTTCAAGCGTTTGAACAAGATTTGGCTTTAATGCATCTTTAAGTAATGCTGCCATTGCACCTTGAGCATTTATTTGACCTGCTGTAACAGGTTCACCTTTTCTTGTGTATCCTACTACTATTCTTGCTAGTCTTTCTTTTAAGTCGTTTATGTCAGTTGCTAAACAGAAAATTGCCATTATTTCTGAAGCAACAGTTATATCGAATCCATCTTCTCTTGGCATTCCGTTTGCTTTTCCACCCATACCATCAACAACAAATCTTAACTGTCTGTCGTTCATGTCAACACATCTTCTCCAAACAATTCTTCTTGGATCGATATCTAAAGCATTTCCTTGAAATATGTGATTATCAATCATTGCTGCTAAAAGATTATTAGCTGCTCCTATTGCATGAAAATCACCTGTAAAGTGTAAGTTTATATCTTCCATTGGAACAACTTGTGCATATCCACCGCCAGCTGCTCCGCCCTTTACACCAAATACAGGTCCAAGTGAAGGTTCTCTTAATGCAACTATTGTATTTTTTCCAAGCTTAGATAATGCATCTGCAACTCCTATTGAAGTAGTCGTTTTGCCTTCTCCAGCTGGTGTTGGGTTAATTGCTGTACAAAGAATAAGTTTTGCGTTTTTTCCAGGAGTTTTCTTTAAAAGATTATAATCCACCTTAGCTTTATATTTTCCATAGAGTTCGATATCATCCTCAGTAAAACCTAGTTTTGAAGCTATCTCCCTAATGTCTTGTAGTTTACATTCTTGTGCTATTTCTATGTCAGATTTAAATCCCATTTATAATACCCCCATTTCTAATTTTTCTTTTATTTTTCTTATTTCTTCAACAGTCTCCTTATTAGAATCGTAAGGTGATTGGTTAGGTCTATCTGAGCTTCCTACGGTATCCTTATAATGTATGAATCCAAGGCAAGCACCTTCTTCTACATTTTGGAGTATATAATTTTCATCTTCTACATTCTTAACTTTATTTGCAACTACGAAAATTTTATCTATACCTATATCCTTTGCAAGCCTTTTTACATGCTT
Organism: Clostridium sp. CS1-1; assembly: GCF_056135525.1. Taxonomy (NCBI): domain Bacteria; kingdom Bacillati; phylum Bacillota; class Clostridia; order Eubacteriales; family Clostridiaceae; genus Clostridium; species Clostridium sp. CS1-1. Next base: position 4,630,560 of record NZ_CM148680.1, read on the forward strand.
GTATGTTTGAATACTTCTTATTCCAGGCTCTACAACAACGATGAATGCGTCTACCCCTTGAGCTGTACCCCTACCTAAATGTTCAATTCCAGCTTCCATATCCATTATCACTATATCTTTGTTTTGTAATATTAAATGAGAAGTAAGCTTTTTAAGAAGAACATTTTCTGGACATATACAGCCTGTACCACCAGTATCCACTGTACCCATTGTTAGGAGTCTTACACCATTGTATTCCTTACAATATCTTTCAGGTATATCATCAACTTTAGGATTGATTTTAAACATTTTACCAAAGGACCCTGGAGTTGAACTTGTTCTCTCTGCAACTAACTTTTTCATTTCTGATATTGGAACAATTTCTTCTATTAAATTTTCGGGAAAACCCAGTGCTAATGCTAAATTAGGATCAGGATCAGCATCTACCGCTAAGACCTTATATTCTTCTTCAGCATATATTCTACTTAGTATGGCTGAGAATGTAGTTTTTCCCACACCGCCTTTTCCTGTTATAGCCAATTTCATTTTCATATGTAGACCCTCCTTTTTGCTATAATTATTGCTTCATATTATACCATATTTTTAGCCATATTTTTCCTCAGTATAATAACAAATTTTATTTGCTATTATACTGAGTTTTTACTTATCTCTTTATATCTGTATCATTCTGAGTACTTATCATTTTGATCCTATTTTTTGTTTCATTTTGATAAGTTTAATTGGATTTTGTTTACATAGTCAACATTCTATATATTGGCATAATTCTTGCTATAATGAATATTGAGAAAATAATCATTATAGATTAATCTTACATATTTATTTGATTCTTATATTCCTAACTTTTGACGTTTTTCATTTACTCTAGCAACGATCTGTTCAACAGTTTTATGTGGATCTGGTTCTACAAAGAACTTAGCTCCTACCCACTCTTCTATTCTATTAGTTAGTATATCAACAACTTCAGGACCACCTGTAACTGGAGGAACTACTCCAAGCCATGTGTCTATACCAGATGTTACAACATAAGTTCCTATTGCAACAGCTTTCTCTGACATATATTCTGGAGCTACCCCAACTACTGGTAAATCACACATGTCTACTCCTAAGTGATTAGCAGTTGTTCCAACTAATTCTAGGATACGGCTTATGTCTACGCATGATCCCATGTGTAAAACTGGTGGTATATCTACTAATTCACATACCTTTTTAAGTCCTGGACCAGCAAGTTCCCTTGCTTCTTTTCTAAGTAATCCATGTTTAGCTGCTGCTTGAGCTGAACAACCAGTAACAACAACTATAATATCATTTTTAATTAAGCCTTTTATTACTTCTATATGACCCTCATCATGAACATTCTTAGGATTGTTACATCCAACTACACCAGCTGCTCCTCTTATAACCCCTGCCACTATAACATCTGCAAGTGGTTTAGTACTTTGCATTGGTCCTATATGTGAGTTAACGACTCCATCTAACTTATTTAATATTTGCTCAACACTATAACCAACTTCTGCTTCTGACTTAAGCTCAGGTATCATAACCTTGCTCTTATCTCTATTCTTAAAGTTCATTATAGCTTCTCTTAATATAGTTTTAGCTGTTTCTAATCTATGCTCTTCATCCATCTCTATGTGAGTTGCTCCCTTTATACGAGCTTTTGGTGAAGTTGTTATAAACTTAGTATGATAACTTTCAGCCAACTTAGCTAATGCTGGGAATATACATTGTACGTCAACAACTAAAGCTTCAACAGCACCTGTTACAACTGCTAATTCCTGTTGCATAAAGTTACCTGCAAGTTTAACTCCATGTCTCATTGTAGCTTCATTTGCAGTACAGCACATACCGCAAAGATTTATTCCATCTGCTCCCACTGACTTAGCTAACTCTATGATTTCTGGTGACTCTGCAGCTTGTACAATCATTTCTGAAAGTGTTGGTTCATGTCCGTGTAATACTATGTTTACTTGATTATCTTCTAAAACACCTAAATTGGCTTCAGTATGTCTAGCTTGTGGAGTTCCAAACATAATGTCACTAAATTCTGTTGCCATATATGAACCTATCCATCCATCCGTTAATGAAGTTCTCATGGCAATTTTAATCATTGCTTCTGGATCTGCCATACATCCAATATGAGTTGAGTGCATAAGCCCTGCTATTTCTCTATCAACTGCTCTAGGCATTATTCCTAAGTCTCTCCATATTTGTTTTCTTTTTTCTGGTAAGGTTGGTGGTAAGCAAGGTTCCCCAAACTGTCTACCATAGTCTTGTAATCCTGTTGCTGCAAGTTCATGAGCTATTTCATATATATCTCTATCTTCAGTTTTTATGCCAAATCTTGCTGCTACTTTCATAAGCTTCTTTTCATCTTTAACTTTTATATCTCCGTCAGGACTTGAATGATATAAGTCTAAACAAATACTTCTACCATGATCAGAGTGAGCTGCTGTTCCTCCTGCTACCATTCTTGCAAAGTTTCTAGATACAATAGTATCTGCAGTAGCACCACAGATGCCTCTTTCAGCACCTTTGCCTGGAACTGGACTTACTCTACAAGGTCCCATTGTACAATTTCTACAACATACTCCTGCAGCTCCAAATCCACAAGGTGTCTTTAATATATCTTTTCTGTCCCAAGCTGTTTCTACCCCATCTTTTTTAGCCTTGTCCAACATTTGAAGAGTAGTTTGGTCAATTGAAAGTACTTTTTCACTCATTAATAATTCCCTCCTTATAGGATTGGCCCATCATAAAGATAGCATCCTAGAATAATATTACCTAAAACCCTATTTCTTATTTATTTGAGAATAACTGTATATCTACAGTTATAATTATAATGCCTTTAAATAGAAAAAGAAAGGGAAAATGTTAAATTTTAAACATTCTTTTTCATGAATTTAAAACCCAATAATTCTATCCTTACAATTTCAACTGAACTTTATTATCTTTGTATAACCCTATATATAATCCCATGTAGCTAAAATAAAACTAATGTCAAAACATCACAATAAACTTATTATAAAAAAGTACAACTTATTACTAAACTTGAACTTTATTTTTATACATTTTATTACTTTTTATGAAAAAAATTAAAATATATTTACCAACAAATCTCATCTAAGAATATTTTATCATAGTTTTATTCCGAATTGCAAAGCATTTTTGATGTTTTATTCAAAACATTTTGCCAAATTATTCTACAGTTAAGTATCATTTTTTCACTTATTAAATTATTACTAATCATAAAATATATTCCAAACTTTCTTTTTATAGAATATAATATACATAATTTCAAAAGCTTAACAATTAACTTTGTTAAATTTTTAGTAAAGTTTTTATTAAATTCAAACGTATCAAAAAATGTAGTTATCTTTAACTAAAAATGCACTTATCATATAGATGTGTGTGTTATTTTCGACATCCTTTGCTGAATTTTATATAAAGCTAGCTACAGTAAAATAATTTTCCACATTAATAATAGTAGTTTGACTACTACTTCTGTTTAAATACACTCTCATTGAAAATATATAAGAATCCTAGAAATGATAACTTAAATTTATTATTCTTGAGCTGTTATAGGTAAAATAAATATTGAAATTAAAAAAGTCAGATGGGAATTCCCATCTGACTTAAATATTTTTTATTAAATACTATTCCATCATAGCTACAAGCTTTTTGTTTAATGTCCATAATATTAGACCAAGAACTATTGATACTACTGCTATTCCACCGAATATTTGTAAGTGTCCTAACTGGTCCATGAATGAAGCTAAAACTCCTGCTAATTTATTTGCAATAGATGAACTTAATAGCCATACACCCATTAGTAATGATGCAAGTTTCTTTGGAGCTAACTTACTTACCATTGAAAGCCCTACTGGTGATAAGCAAAGTTCCCCCATAGTATGCAACCAATAAGCTCCAACAAGCCATAACACGTTAGCTTTTACAGCTACGTTATCACCTGCATCTCCTCTTTGTAAAACAGCTCCTACCATTAATAAAAATCCTACTCCTAAAAGTACCATACCTAGAGCCATTTTAGTAGGAATATTCATATCTCCTTTTGGTCTTCTTGCTAAATTTACCCATAATTTACCTATTATTGGTGCAAATATTACTATGAACACTGGGTTAAGTGATTGGAACCAAGATACTGGAAGTTCTGTTCCAAATGCATTTCTATTTATAAAGTCTTGTGTGTAAATTGTTAATGAACTACCTGCTTGTTCAAAACCAGCCCAGAAGAATACAACGAATGCTGTTATAATGAATATAACTGTAGTTCTTTTCTTTTCTTGAGCAGTAAGAGGTCTGTTTGTATCCTCTACTGATGTATTATCTTTACCTTTAACTTTAGTCTCAGCTTTTTTTCCAGCTTCCCCTAAGTACTTGTTGCCTAGTAGATTAAATATAAGTTGTCCTAAAACCATTCCTATACCAGCTGCTAAGAAACCATATCTAAATCCATAGTGAATGATCTCTCCGCCCTGTTTTACTGCAAAAATTTGCTCTGCTAAAGTACCGCATACAAGTGGAGCTATAAATGCACCTACGTTTATACCCATATAGAATATTGTAAATGCTGCGTCTTTTCTCTTGTCTCCATCTGGGTATAGTTGTCCAACAATTGTTGAAATATTTGGTTTGAAGAAACCGTTTCCTATTATAAGTAAAAATAATCCTAAGTATAGCGCGCCTTTGCTTTGGCTTGAGAACAACGCAAACTGTCCTGCTGCCATTGTTATACCACCTATTGTGATAGCTAATCTTTGTCCTAAGTATCTGTCTGATAAATATCCACCTATTAATGGAGTTAAGTAAACTAATGATGTATATGTACCATATAGACTCATAGCTTCAGCTTTATTAAAGCCTAGTCCACCCGCTACCAAGCTTGATGTTAAGTACATTACTAGTAACGCTCTCATACCATAGTAACTGAATCTTTCCCACGCTTCTACCGCGAAAAGCAAGTACAGTCCAGGTGGGTGTTTGATTTTTTCGTTTTGTTGATTTTTTGCAAGTTCCATGTTATCCCTTCCCCCTATGTATCTTAATATTTTATTTTCAAAATTATTCTACCATTATATTTTCGTTTTGACAAGATATCATTTATTACCATAGCAAACTTGCGTATAATTATTTCATTATTCTCATCGCAATTATGAATATATATACAATTAATCAATTAACGCTTTAACACAATGCTTTGAAATAGTTACTTTTAAGTCACTTGAATTGTAATCTTCCTTAAAAAGTATGTTCTACAACATATTTACAAGTAGGATCTATATCTTATAAAAGTGAATATATTCTTGCATGCTTTATCATATTTAAACGTTATCATATCATTTTTTTTAAAATTAATTAATAAAATCGATAACATTTTATCAAACTCTTACTACATTAAACGCAAATATGAATAAAATTATTTCAATTAATTTGCTACAATAAATTCATCTTACAAACCTTTAAGTTTTCACAAACTAATTTTTTATAGAAAATGTCTCTAATTCTCAATTAATCTTCATGTTTAGTTTCTCCAAATTATTCATAATTATACCAATTTATTTATAATTCGCCTACGTAAAACTTATATTTATAACAAAAAATTTATTTTGATAAATGTCTGAAAACATTTTCAAAGCAGTTCTATTTATAAATAAATTTTGTTATTAAAATGCCTGTTATATATATCTTAAACTAAATTCTATATACTGAAATATGATTAAAGCCCCAAAAATCATTAATTTAGATAATATGATTTGCACATCCCCCATGTGTAGCAATAATTCTAATAATTATAATAATATACTGAATTAATAATTATAATAATATACTAAATGAATAATCATAATTCTATTCTCCTATTTTCACTAATCTTCAAACCTAATTAGACATCAAAATTAATTCTATAACCTTAATTATAAAAATATATAAAAAAGAAAGCTTGTAAATTTATAAATTTACAAGCTTTCTTCAATGGCAGGGGCAGTAGGATTTGAACCCACAACCAATGGTTTTGGAGACCACTACTCTACCGTTGAGCCATACCCCTAAGGACAATATTTATTATATATGATATATTTAAATAATGCAAGTGTTTTATTAATTTATTTTTTAGTATTTTCTTTTTCATAAAGCTTTTTTAAATTTTCGATATTATTTCTAATTATAGATTCATAACTTATTTCATTATTGTTAACTCTTATTTTTACCGTTTTAATATTATACTGTTTTATTATATCTTCGTTATTCTTTAGCACTACATCATTATTATATAGAATCACGAGATTTTTAACATCCTTTAATTTCGATTGTAAATCTAATCTTGCCTTTTTATCTTCCGGTAATATTTTATTAGCAACATTATCCTTACTTAAATCTATTGTTTTAAAATCATTATATTTTACAAAGTAGTTTAGTTCATCTTCAACTGTTATAAATGTGTACTCAGTTATATTATCTTTTATACCTTTTAAATCCTTTTGATAATTTTCTACTTTCCTTAATTCTTCAGAAAAATTTTTTTCATACACATCTCTATTCTTAGGATCTTTATCCTGTATTGCATTTTTTATATTCACTAGTGCAATCTTGTAGTTATCTATATTTAGAATATAATACGGATTATCTTTCAATACTACATCATTATATTTTACTTCCTTATTATAAGATAGAAGCTTTACTCCCCTCGATACATTTATTACTCCAACCTTACTTTTATTAAGCTTATCTAGAAAAGAATTTATCCATGGTTCAAAGCCTGCTCCCATATAAATAAATAAATCCTTTTTTGCTATGTTACTTAGACTATCATTAGAAAATTTAAAACTCATCAATGCATCCTTATTATTGAACACATACTCAACCGAATGACTTTCCTTGACTATACTTTTCACCATACTATGAAGTAGTTTATCTGTAGTTACTATATTTAAATTTATATCCTTTTTTGTCTCCATTTTCTCCACTTCTTTTGTAACTGTTGATTTCTGCTCTGTTTTACTACTGCATCCTGTTAAAAGTAATATATAAAAAACTAAGATTACCACACTTAACCTTTTTCTCAAGTTATCCACCTCTGTGTCTTAAAAATAAAAATATATAATATATATTTTACATAATGTGGTTACACAATGCAAATAGTTATGAATTATAAATGAAAATTTAATCTTACTTTTCTTTTTGTAGTATTTTGGATAAAATATCTATGAGGTGAAATTTTATGGAATTTATTATAAACAATTTGGAAGAAACCATGAATCTAGGGAGAAAGATTGGTTCCCTGGCAAATCCAGGTGATATAATTTGTCTTACCGGAGATTTGGGTACAGGTAAGACACATTTTACTAAAGGAGTTGCAGAAGGCCTTCAAATATATAGTCCAATAACTAGTCCTACATTTACTATTGTTAATGAATATGAAGGGCGCTTAAAACTATATCACTTTGATGTTTATAGAGTTAATGATCCCGATGAAATTGATGCAATAGGTTTTGATGAATATATTTTTAGCAATGCTGTAAGTATCATTGAGTGGGCAAACTATATAGAAGAGTTAATTCCCAAAGAACACATCTGGGTAGAAATTAAAAAAATACCTGAAATGGGTATAAACTTCAGAAAAATTATAATACAATATTACGGTGACAGATATAACTATATAAAGGAGTTAAGATAAGAATATGAGAATTTTAAGTTTAGATTCGGCTACAGAATCAGCAACCTGTGCTGTATTAGAAGAGGATAGATTACTTGGAGAAATAACTTTTAACTATGAAAAACAACATTCTATTATACTAATGCCTATGATAGATACACTTCTAAAAAGTCTTAAACTAAACATTAGCTCTTTAGATGGATTTGTAGTTTCTAAAGGCCCTGGATCTTTCACTGGGCTTAGGATTGGCACTGCAACAATAAAAGGTTTAAGCCAGGGCTCTGGTAAGCCATTTGTTGGTGTTTCTTCATTAGATGCCCTTGCATATAATTTAGCATATACATCAGGAATCATATGCCCTATACTGGATGCCCTTAGAGAGAATGTTTATACAGCCTTATATAAATTTATTGATAATAAACTTACTATTATAAGTGAGTATATGGTTATTCCTATTGATGATTTAATTTCTCTTTTAAATAAACAAGGTCAACCTATTTGTTTTATTGGCGATGCAGTTCCAAAGTTTAAAGAAAAGCTCCTAGAAAGTATAAAAGATTCAAAGTTTGCACCTACTCATTTAAATCTAGTAAAATCGTCATCCCTAGGAGAGATTGGCTTGAATCTTCTAAAGTCAGGAATATCTGATGATTTATATACCTTCTCACCATTTTATCTTAGAAAATCTCAAGCTGAAAGAGAATATGAAAAGAAAATGGAGTCTACAAACAATGAATAACGATAATAGTATAGAAATATTATCCTTAAGACAAGAACATATAGACAGCATAATAATGATAGAAACGCTTTGTTTCCCTACTCCTTGGAGTAAAGAATCCTTCGAAAGAGAGGTTGAAACTAATAAATTCGCAAAATATATTGTCGCTAAAAAAGATGATATAATAATAGGTTATGCTGGTATGTGGCTTATTTTAGATGAAGGACATATAACAAATATAGCTGTACATCCTGAATATAGAGGAATAGGAGCTGGAAACTTATTATTAGAATCTCTTATCGAAATATGTAAAGTGGAATCAGCATCAAGCATCACCCTTGAGGTTAGAAAATCTAATGTAATCGCTCAAAGTCTTTATAAAAAATATGGATTTATTGAGGAAGGTGTAAGAAAAGGGTACTATGGAGACAATAAGGAAGATGCAATTATAATGTGGAAGCATAATGTATAGAGGTAAGGAGCAAGTGAGGCTATAAAAATAAAGCTTCGATACGGTTAAATATTTTATTTAGTTCTAGGGCTCGTAGATATATAAAATCAAGAACTTTTAATAACTCGCTGCCGCTCAGACAATTAAAAGTTCTAAATTTTTCATATCTACTTCGCCAAGAACTAATATAAAATATTTAAATGCATTCTTAGCTTTATTTTTATAGCCTCACTTTACGTCACTATCCCTTTCACATTTAAGTTAGCACTTACTGAAAAAATTGCATCACGTGGAAACAAAAAGTGATGACGCTGATATCATTAGAGATATTCATTGTCATCACTTTTATTATTATTCAATTACTATTCTATTGTAATTCTTTTTACCTCTCTTGATTAGCATGCTTCCGTCATTGAAGTTTTCTTCTGTGACGTTCATGTTAGCATCTGTGATTTTTTCATCATTTATTGTAAGTCCGCCTTGCTGTACTAATCTTCTTGCCTCACTTTTTGATGGTAGTATTTTTGTGTTCACTAGAAGATCTACTACAGTCCATCCTAGTGAGTCTTTTCCTATTGTTACTGTCGGTACTGCACTCATGTCTTGACCACCAGCAAACAACGCTTCAGCAGCAGCCTTAGCACTTTGTGCTTCTTCTTCACCATGTATTAGCTTTGTAACCTCGTAAGCAAGCACTTTTTTAGCTTCATTTATTTCAGCGCCCTCAAGTGATCCAAGTCTTCTAACTTCATCCATAGGTAAGAAAGTTAAAAGTGCTAAGCACTTTTCTACATCCGCATCATCTACATTTCTCCAGTACTGATAGAAATCATACGGTGAAGTCTTTTCGGCGTCAAGCCATAATGCTCCCTTTTCTGTCTTCCCCATCTTTTTACCTTCACTAGTAGTTAGAAGCGTGAAAGTCATTCCAAAAGCCGGTTTACTTTCTTTTCTTCTAATTAGGTCTACGCCAGCCAATATATTAGACCACTGATCATCTCCACCCATTTGAAGTACACAATTGTGTCTTCTATTAAGTTCTAAGAAATCGTAACCTTGCATTAACATATAATTAAATTCGAGGAAAGTTAATCCTTTTTCAAGCCTTTGCTTATAACACTCAGCTGTGAGCATTCTATTTACAGAGAAATGTGCACCAACTTCTCTTAAAAATTCTACATAATTTAAGTTTAGCAACCAATCTCCGTTATTTGACATAATTGCTTTTTCATCATTAAAATCGATAAGCTTAGAAAATTGAGCCTTAAAACAATCAGCGTTATACTGAATTTGTTCCTTTGTCATCATTTTCCTCATATCAGTTTTGCCGCTTGGATCTCCAATCATTGCGGTACCACCACCTATTAAGGCAATAGGTTTATGTCCTGCTCTTTGCATATGTGCCATAACCATCATTTGTACAAAGTGTCCTACATGAAGGCTATCTGCAGTTGGATCAAATCCTATGTAAAATGTTACTTTCTCCTTTTCCAATAATTCTTTAATTTCCTCTTCATGAGTAGTCTGCTTTATGTATCCACGCTCTAGCAGTGTATCATAAATGCTAGCCATTTGAACCACTACCTTTCTACTATATTAAAATTGTCATTCTTTGCTATAACTTATAGTATATAATTAAAGTATTTTTTTATCAATAATTAAATACATATAACACAACTTTTATGGTAAAATTTATTATGTGAATAATATTTTTCTGAAAGGATGTAATTTATGCAGAGTTGGTCTTTTAAATCTCTAGTTTTGTGCAACGAAATTAACTTAAATGCTATAGCTCCTCACTTTGGAATTAATCGCAAATTTAAATGGGAGGATCCTTTAGTACTATCTGATAGAAAATTAAGTGGTATACTTAGAGAACCAGGCGATAAATGTGTTTACATATATTACTTTGGAGCTTTAGTTTTCATAAATATGGAATTTCATGAAATACAAGATATTATAAAATATATAAAAAACATTGATTCTAATCTTAAAAATAACTCTCCAAATGAGTATATTGATGAATATAAACTTGAGGTAGATGCTACATATGAGTATTCACTATATAATGATTTAATGACATCACCCGAATTTACGCCATACTATCTTGATATAATATCTCTTGTACTAGCTAAATCTACTTCTTTAAAAAAAATAGAAACAGATATTGACAAACTTTTAGATAGCATAGAAAACATAATGAACTATCTTGATACAGGTAAATTTACCATGTCTGATCACCAAATATCAAAAACCTCTGCTAAAGTGTTGAGATTTAAGTATAATACTATTTCCTACCTAATGCTTTTAGATAAACCTAAAGCTGCATGGGATAACGAAGATATAGAAAACTTTTTTCTTCAAGTAATTTCTCTTTTCGATTTAGATGAAAGGTATAAGAAAATAAATAATAAAACAGAAATACTTCAAGATATAACAGACGTATTTACTTCTCTATCTCATGAAAAAAGAGGGACTAAACTAGAAATAATGGTTATTATTCTTATCTTATTTGAGCTTATTATATCAATAGTAGAGTTTATATTAAAACATTAAAATAATTTAAGGCTGGATTTACAAATCCAGCCTTAATATATAAATTCAAAAGTTGTTTTCTACCCAATTTTGCCTCTTGTAGAATAATATAAATTTATCCTAGGCAACGTATCTCAGTATAAAATCCGGCATTTCCTTTTCTTCATTTATATTTATATAGAAATCGATTGCATATTGGCATGATAGCTTTTCAAGGGCATAAAATAATTGTGCTGCATCGTGAAGATTTTCATCAATAATATTAAACAATCCATCAATACAAATTGTATCAATATCATAATCTTCTGAAACTATGCCGCACAAGAAACCATAAAAACTTTCCTGCTTTCTTAAACTAAATTCACTTGTGTTAATAAATCTTATTGTTCTGTCTAACTGCAATAAAGGCCTGTTATCGTCATCAATATAGACAATATGACCTCTTGCTTCCATTGCCTTTTCATTAGCTAAGCTAATTAATGCTTTAGTTTTTCCTGAACCTCTTTTGTTACAAAATACGTGAATCATGTTTACCACCCCTTACTTAATATTTAGGTGCTATCCTTATAAATAAATTATATAATATTCAGAATATTTTTTCAACAGATTATTTACTTTTTTTTATAATTTATCCAATGACTGAGAAAAACTATTCCAATACTATATTACCTAACTTAATTAAATATGATTATTTTATTTAAAATTTTTCGCACCAGGATATATCACTTTAAATTCTCCATCACTTATGGAGTTTATAAAGTTTACTCTTCCTTTTCGCTTGAATGCTTTCTGCATTCTATTAAATCCTCTACCTGATTTTAAAAATCTAACTTTACTATCTAATGCAATTATTTTTTCGTATACCCACATATTTCTTTTTACATAATTAATATATCCAGTGTTACTTCCTTTTATTAATATGCCCGGACTATTAATAATAATACTACTATAACCAACAACTACCTCAATAACTTTATTGAACATCGTATAATCTCTATATAATATGGCATTACGTATCCCTTCATTAATTGCTTCTATTGGATAAGATTTTGAGAGAATATCTCGAAGTACGTTTTCACTTTTATCTATCATAGTTAACAAATCACCTTGAATTATTATATTTTCCTCTAAATTCTTGTTAACCTTATTGACTATCTTTATCATATTATGTGGTATATAGATATTATTAGTTTCGCTAAAAACCAATAATCCACCTAATGTGACCATATACTTCCCAGTATCCTTATCCATATATATTATTGATGTATTTTCCATTAACTCTATTCTATTTTCATCATCTATTTTTATTCCTTGAGAAATAAAGTATTTATCTACAAAGTCTTTATTTATACACTGCACATCACTGTGAGGTATTGGGCACAATTCTGCATTTAAGCTTAAATTCTCCTGGAGTGCGGAAATAATTTCTCCTTTTCTCATCGTATCATTTGTAGAACCCCTTCTTATATAAAAAGCACCATTATCTCGTAGTTGGTATGGTTTTTGCGGCCCATCATATATACTTATTATTGCTACCTTTTTATTTTCATACTCTATGACTTCTACAGATATAGGCACTGGTGGATCAATTCTTGAGCTTATTATTTGTTGTATCTTTTCTTCATTAAATCCTTGTTCTTCAATACCTATAACTTTCTTCGTCTTGTCTTCTACTCCTACTATTAAGTATCCCCTTCCCCCTTTGGAATTAGCTATAGCACATATATCCTTAGCCAGTTCTTTCCTACCACTATCAGTCTCCATCTGAATATTTTGCTTAAAATCTAGCTTCGGCCCCTCTATTTTTTTTAACAAATTCATAAGCTTTTTTTTGTCCATATTAACAACTCCATATTTATTATAATAATATTATATTCACTTTTTCACTAAATATTTTTATAACTTAATTATACATCACTGGTATATCTTTTATAATATGTTACACAGGCATATTAAATCTAATTTTATAATATTGTTTTTTTAGGTAAATATGGTATAATAATTTTAGAGTTTTACTCTAAAATTATTAGTATAGGTCAATTTTTCATGGTAACTTATTCTCCTTAATCGTAGGAGATAAGCAGTAAAAAAGAAAATTAGTCCTATGGTTCAAGGAGGTTTTTTAAATGGCAGATAAGACAATTGTATGCAAAGATTGTGGTAAGGAATTTATATTTACAGAAGGTGAGCAAGCTTTCTACAAAGAAAAAGGATTTGAAAACGATCCTGTAAGATGCCCAGACTGCAGAAGAGCTAGAAAAGCTGAAAAAAATAATATGAGAAACAGATAAGAATTCTAAAGAGAGGTGTTATATACCTCTCTTTTTTTCCCATAGAAACTAAGTTAAATATTTAAATTCTTTTAAATAAAATAAGATGGGGTTTATTCAACCCCATCTTATTTTACTACTCTCGCTTTCTTTAGTACCTTCCCTATAGGCAATGCTAAAACTATACCTGCTATAACTTGTGTTATGTTGCCAGGAATTTCAGCAGCAGAAAGGATGAACGCTTGACCAAAGGCTACATTCATTACAAAATGCATAATGATAACACCCGCTAGGTAATATGCTACTATCATCCATATTCCACCTAAAATAAATGCAAATATATTGTTAAACATATTATTTCCTTCGTAGTTCTTTCTATAGGCTATAGTTCCAGCTATATAAGCCATAAGCCCCTTTATCAAAAATGTAAATGGTGCCCATATTGCATATGGTGACAGCAAATCGAACATACACATACCTATAGCAGCAGCTAAAAATGCTTTCTTTCTACCCAATAATATTGCAGCTAGAAAAACCATGGTATCTCCTAGATGAACTACTCCCTTAACAATAACTCCACTTGGAATATTTATTACCGCCGTTGCAACATAGGTCATAGCAGCCATAAGTGCTATCTGAACCATATCCTGAACTTTTAAACTGCCTAATGTAGCTTTTTTCTGTTCCATTATAGATTTCACACTCCTTACTTATTTCGTAAATTTAAAATCTTAATTTCATTATATTAGTAATTACAAAAATCGCAAATGTAACGATACATTGACTTAAAGATTCTTAAAAATTTTATAATAATTTTCATTTATAATGTTAACAATAATATTATAAATACTAAATTTAATAGTTTTTCACTGAAATCATCAATAAGTTAAGTAAATCTAAGAGCGTTTTGTCACTTTGACTATCGCCTATGAGATAAAGTTCTAATTCAAGAGGATGGGAGTCTCGGTGACAATTAGCTACTAAAATTTTTGATTGGAGGTAGTATTTATGACTTTTTTACGCTGGCTCGGTGGCTTTGTGCTATTATTTTGGCTTGTAGGATTAATTTTTAGAATTGGCGGCGGTTTTATCAATCTTCTTTTAATTGTAGCTGCAGTAGTTTTTATCGCAGATGCATTATTTGGAAGAAGAAAAAACATGTGATATTTCAACAAAAAAGCTCAGGAAAATTCCTGAGCTTTCTTTAGTTGTAATATAGATTTAATGCTAATAATAACTAAATTTGCTTATGTACTTTCTCTAATCCTCTATGATATAATTTATTCTGTATGAGGAGGGATGATAAATTTATGTCTAATTTTACAGAAAATCCGACAATAAAAATGATAAAAAACTTGTCTATTAAAGCCTTTGACTTATTAAATAAATATTATTTTATTCTGATAGGTTTATATCTTTTACGAAATGCTGTCTTAACTGCACTACATTCAGATAGTGGAGTCGATTATAAGGCATATTTGTTCTTATTAGCATTTGCGAGTTTTACGGCTTATTCCGAGCTTCGTAAAGATGTGAAATGGATTCCATTTTTGGCATTATGTGTTCCATTTTTAATGTTTGTTTCATATTTAAACGTTCACGGATATGAACTATGGGGCAAGATGCTCAGCTGGCAAATGAGTAAGGATATTGTTATAGATTTAAATTCGTCCTTTAGTAAGATTCCTTTTAATGATGCTAGCTTTGCAAGAATATACAAACCTGAGACTCTTACTTGGTTCTTAAGAATGGTTTATAATAATGGTTTTGTGTTACCTGTACTACTTCCGCTTTATAGAGCAGCCATATCCAAGGATTTTAAAAAGATGCTCAGATATGGGTTATCCGGACACATTGTACAAGTATTCTTAATTACACCATTTTATCTTATGTTTCATTTACAGGAAGTATGGTATGTACTTGGACATCCTGATGGATTAGCAAGAAACTTAAGTCCACAAGCAGCTGCAGGTGTTACTTTAAATTGCTTCCCATCGATGCATACATCTATATCTTTCGCCATGTTCCTCTTAGTAATAAGGGAAAGAAACAGGCTTTTCAAATATGTCTGGGGATTTTTCTGCTTAAGTGTAGTTTTCTCTACGATGTATCTAGAAATACATTGGGTAATAGATGTACTAGGTGGTATGCTACTTGCCTATGGAACTGTAAAACTTGTGGATTTTGTTTTAGATAAAGGAAAAATTGTACTATCAAATATACTTAACTCCTATTATTATAATAAAAAGCTCAAAACAACTTATATAAATAATCTTTTTGTTGATTCAATACAATAAGGTAGGCTAAAAAAGGTGTAAAATTCAATTGAATTTTACACCTTTTTATTATTCAGACTTACCTATATCAGATAATACAAGCCCCTTATTGTGCTCTAATGCCCAACTTATTGCCCACTCACTTTGGAATATTAGGATATTTCTATCTTTTAAGTCTTTAACAAGTCTAGTATCACTTGTTAAAGTAAGCTTATCTGCCGGAATCTCGGAACTCTCTATCCATCTAATATACCTATAAGAAAGTCTTTCCATTTTTATATCTACATTATATTCACTTTTTAACCTATATTCTAATACTTCAAACTGGAGTACGCCTACAACTCCTACTATAATTTCTTCTATTCCTATATTTAACTGTTTAAATACTTGAATAGCTCCTTCTTGGGAGATTTGAGTTATTCCCTTAATAAATTGCTTTCTCTTCATTGTGTCTAAAGTTTTAACTCTTGCAAAATGTTCTGGAGCAAATATAGGTATTCCCTCAAACTTGAACTTGTTGGAACCTGAACAAAGAGTATCCCCTATATTAAAAATACCAGAATCAAACACACCAATTATATCTCC
This sequence comes from Clostridium sp. CS1-1, assembly GCF_056135525.1. Taxonomy (NCBI): domain Bacteria; kingdom Bacillati; phylum Bacillota; class Clostridia; order Eubacteriales; family Clostridiaceae; genus Clostridium; species Clostridium sp. CS1-1. The sequence goes on from NZ_CM148680.1 coordinate 4,647,064, forward strand.
AGCATAAGCTTCATCGATAATTTCTCTATCTTGTGCTAAGAATTGCTGCGGTTGAGCAAGTTTAATTTTATTGCCGCCCTGAACATGATATACCTCCATTCCCTTTTTGAATTTTCCAGAGCAAATTCTCATGAATGCTATTCTATCCCTATGGGCTGGATTCATATTTGCCTGAATCTTAAATACAAAAGCTGAAAAATCGTCTTCAAAAACATCAATTTCACCTTTGTCTGATTCTCTTGGTAACGGTGGAGTTGTTAAACCTAAAAATTCTTTTAAGAACGGTTCTACTCCGAAGTTAGTTAAAGCACTTCCAAAAAATACTGGGGTAAGTGAACCAGTTCTTACTTTACCCAAGTCAAATTCGTCTCCAGCTATATCAAGTAACTCTATATCATCCTTCAACTTATTATGAAGTGGTTCTCCAAGTAAATTATTAAATACTTCATCATCTATATTTCCTTCTATTGATTCCACTTCTGTTTGACCGTGATTTCCACCATTAAAAACTTCAACTAGTTTTTGGTTTCTATCGTAAACACCTTTAAAGTCTGCTCCTGAACCTATCGGCCAGTTAACAGGATATGACTTTATTCCTAGAACACTTTCTATATCTTCTATTAACTCAAATGGGTCCTTAGCTTCTCTATCCATCTTATTTATAAATGTAAATATAGGTATTCCCTTTAAGCTACATACATGGAAGAGCTTTTTAGTTTGCTCCTCTACCCCTTTCGCACCATCTATTACCATGACAGCACTATCTGCTGCCATCAAAGTTCTATATGTATCCTCACTGAAATCTTGGTGTCCTGGCGTATCTAATATATTTATACAATATCCATCGTAATTAAACTGCATAACTGAAGATGTAACTGAAATACCTCTTTGTTTTTCAATTTCCATCCAATCTGATACCGCATGCTTTGATGCCTTTCTAGCCTTTACAGAACCTGCAAGTCTTATTGCTCCTCCGTATAACAGAAGCTTTTCAGTTAGTGTTGTCTTTCCGGCATCTGGGTGAGATATTATTGCAAAAGTTCTTCTTCTCTCAATCTCTTTTACTAATTCTGCCACAGCTCTCTCTCCTCTTCTTTTTCGCTATTATCAATTCCATGGAGACTCTTAACCAATTTTTCTAAAACAAATTAAATTATATCATTTCACATACTAATTTTCAACAAAAATGGCTTTTGAAATATTTCCAATAAATTTTGCCCAAGATGTTTTAATATACACCATTGAATACTAGTAAACGTTTAATTATCAACCTAGTTATCTCCCATTGCCTATTAAAAGAAACATCATCTGTTTCTTTTAATACATCTGAAAGATATAATTATTGTATTATATCTCATAGGGCAACTCTATTCTAGACTATAGAATTAAGTGTAAATATAACTCAAAACTTGAATTAAGATTCTTTATGTTTTATTTAAAGAGAATGGACTAATTCATTTATTCTTATTTTAATTTAGAGGTAAATGATTATAAAAATATCAACTTGGAGGTAATTTAATGTATAAATTAGTAGCACTTGATATGGATGGTACCTTATTGAACGAATCAAAGACTATTTCAAATGAAAACTTTCAAGCTATTCAAGCTGCAAGAAAAAATGGTGTAAAAGTAGTTTTAGCTACTGGACGACCAATAAAAGGAATAGAACGATATTTAAAAGAATTAAACTTAGTAACAGAAAATGATTTTGCAGTTGGATTTAATGGTGCGGTAGTTCAAAATACAAAAACCGGAAAAATCATTGCAGAAAACTTATTAGACATAAACGATTTACAATATCTATATGCTTTAAGTAAAAAGTTATCTGTAAATATTCATGCACTAACTCCAAATTCATGTATAACACCTAAAATTAATGAATACAGCCAACTCGAATCTGATATTAACAAAATTCCATTAGAGATAGTTAACTTTGATAATATAGACAACTCTACAACAATAGTTAAAATAATGTTTATAGATGAAGAATCGATTTTAGAAAAGGTAATAGAGAAACTTCCAAAAGAAATCTATAGTAAATACACTGTTGTAAGAAGCGCACCTTTCTTTCTTGAATTTATAAACAAAAAAGTTAATAAGGGTTTCGGAGTTGAACTTTTAGCTAAAAGCCTTGGAATAAAAAGAGAAGAAGTTATTTGCATGGGTGACGCTGGAAATGATCTTCATATGATAGAGTATGCTGGACTTGGTGTAGCTATGGGGAATGCCTTTCCAGAGGTTAAAAAGATTGCTAACTATGTGACTAAAACAAATGAGGAACATGGAGTTGCCCATGTAATAAATAAATTTATATTAATGAAAGATAAAATAGGCTAATCAGCATATTATAGACACTTCTAACTTGATAAGAGAATTTATTAAAAATCGTAGATAAAATACTTATTTTGCTATCTACGATTTTTAAATTTTATTTAATCAAAGGATCTTTTTATTTAGATACTGGAATTAGCCCTATCTTCTTCTGCATTTTTCTTAAAATCTTATTTGAAACATAATAAGCCTTTTCTGCACCATTCTTATATATGCTTTCTAAGTAATCCTTATTTTCTAAGAGTTCGCTTACCTTTTTCTGTATTGGTTCTAATTCTTTTACTATAGCCTCAGCTACATCAATCTTAAACTGAGCATATCCCTGACCCTCATATTTTTTCTCTATCTCTTCTGTAGTCATACCTGTGATTGCACTTAATATAGTCATTAAATTCTTAACCCCTGGCTGCTCATCACTATACTTAACAACCCCTATACTGTCGGTAACAGCCCTACTTATCTTCTTCTTTATAACTTCTGGTGGATCCATTATTAGTATATAGCTATTAGGGTTATCTGATGATTTTGACATTTTTTTAGTAGGCTCCTGCAAATCCATAATTTTTGCACCTGCTTCTGGGATATATGGTTCTGGGACATTAAATGTTGGGCTGTATAAGTTATTAAACCTTTCAGCTAGGTCTCTAGTCAATTCTAGATGCTGCTTTTGATCTTTTCCAACGGGTACTAAGTCCGTATTATATAATAGTATATCAACTGCCATTAAAACAGGATAATTTAAAAGACCTGCACTCACAGATTCTCCGTACCTACTAGACTTATCTTTGTATTGAGTCATTCTCCCAAGCTCACCCACATATGTGTGACAATTTAAAAGCCAAGCCGCTTCTGAGTGTGTAGATACATGAGATTGAATAAATAGTGTGTTTTTTTCTGGATCAATGCCTGCTGCAATGTATATTGCAAGCACTTCCAAAGTTCTACGTCTTAGCTCTTTCGGCTCCTGTCTTACAGTTATAGCATGTAAATCTACAACACAAAAGTAACAATCATATTCATCTTGCAACTTAACCCAATTTTTTAAAGCCCCTAAGTAATTCCCTATAGTTAAATTGCCTGATGGTTGTATGCCGCTAAATATTACCTTTTTCTTTTCTTCCATTGTTTCAACCTCCAACTTTCTAATTAAAAGTTTCTTATATTTTTTGATTCTATACACTAGATAGTATAGTTCAATCAATTAAATTAATATTAGATAAACAGAGTTCTTGGCATCAGATGGAGTTTTAACTCCACCTGATGCTTATAAACAGAGTTCTTAGTGGCTTTGACACTTAGAACTCGTTATCCTTTAGGGGAAATCGTTATCCAGGGACGTAGCCGCTCTTTACTCCCTCTTGTAGAAAAGTAGAGAACCAAAATCTCTAATTTTGTGTGAATCACTTTCACAGAGTGCGAGGAAGTATTAGAGCGGGTAGTCATCGGGTAAAAATATAAAAAGCCCTATGATTTACTATACGTAAATCATAGGGCGTACTACCGCTGTGCCACCTAAGTTTGAAAAGATAAACTAAATCTTTTCCTCTTTGAAGATTCTATAAAATCTTACCTCTGTAACGTAAGGCAAACGTCAAAAGACTACTTTTAATTCATCTTGAACCTCATGGACCCATTCAACTTAATCATAACTACTGTAATCCCACCATATACAGCTCTCTTAAAATCTGTTTTTAAGCTTACTTACTTCCACTCAACGATTATAAATTATTCTATTCTTTAGATTATATTATTACTTAAAAACATAATTGTCAATATTCTATTTTAAAGTATTTTTACTTTTTCCATAAACCATGTAAGTTGCAGTATTCTCTTGCAAATAAAACTTCTTCATCAACTTTAAATAAAGCTTCTGGCTTTTCACCAGCTTTTAAAAATCTTCTATATACTTTGTCTGAAGTATGAATTTCTATCCACTCTATGTGGTGCTCTTCAACCATAGGATGCTCAACTGCTCCAACTTTTACAAGCACTCCACCTTCTACCTTTTCAATTACTGGTACATGCTTTTCCACAGCTGCATCAACTGTGTTTTCTGTAAGGTTTTTCATCGGCTTCCCGCAACAATGTAAAGTTCCTCCTTTATGAAGTACCTCTACCATATTACCACAGATTTCACACTTATAAACTTGTTTAACCTCTGTCATCTTATTACTCCTCCTATCTTTAATATTTAGTACCTACTAATAATTATTCTATAAAAGTCATTTAATTCCTCTTTTTTGAATTACCTATTGTAAAATTTTACGAAATAAGTTTATAAATCAGTAAATACTAAATATTTTTATTGTCACAATTATAATTATATGCAAGTAATTAAAAAACAGAATGTTATCAAGTTTAAATTTTATCATTTATTAAATTACAGAGTTTATAAACAATTCGTTTATACAGAGGGCTATATTATTAGTAACGAAAGTAAATTTAAATACCTTTTCTTAAATCCTGATTGGACTCGTTAAAAGCATTTAACGTTCCAAATTACTGATAACACAGCCCTCGGCTTAACTAACGTTTTTCGTTTATAGCTCTCCTATGTTGAACTAGATTACAACTATAACCTCATGTTCACCATTTTCAAGGAATGGAACTATTCCACCTTCAACTATCTTTCCATCAAGCCATATTCCCTTTTCTAGATTTCTTGTAACCTTTATATTATATTTACACTGTTCTCTGTTATAATAAATCTTATACTCATCCCAGTCATCTGGTATACATGGATCTATTGTAAATCCTTTGCTTTCATGAAATTTAAATCCAAGTATACTTTCTATACCTGTTCTATACATCCATCCCGCTGCACCTGTATACCAGCTCCATCCACCTCTGCCTGTATGAGGTTCTACAGCATAGACATCTGCAGTCATAACATATGGCTCTACTTTATATATTTGACTATTTAAATGCGTCGTAGAGTGATTAATTGGATTTATCATATTAAATATTTTCCATGCTTTATTATTTTCCCTCATCTTTGCTAAGGCAAGTATTACCCATATAGCTCCATGAGTATACTGTCCGCCATTTTCCCTTACCCCAGGAACATAGCCCTTTATATATCCAGGTTCTAGGAATGACTTATCAAAAGCTGGTGTAAGTAAAAGGACTATCCCTTTATCTTCTTTTATAAGATTTCTTTGAAGAGCCTCCATCGCTTCTTTTGCTCTAGATTCTCTTGCAGCTCCAGAAATAACTGACCATGACTGGGACAAAGAATCTATCTGACACTCATCATTTTGTTTAGACCCAAGTGGTGTTCCGTCATCAAAGAATGCTCTTCTATACCATCCTCCATCCCAAGCATTCTTCTCTAAATTTTCTTTTATAAACTCTTTTGTTTCACTATACTTTTCCGCCTTTTCAATATCTTCTTTTGCCCTGCATATATCTATAAAGTTATCTAATATGTTATATAAGAACCAACCAAGCCATACACTCTCTCCTTTTCCCTTATTTCCAACTGTACTCATTCCGTCATTCCAGTCACCAGATCCCATAAGTGGAATGTTATGAGGCCCAAACCTTAACCCTCTTTCTATAGCCTTTATACAGTGTTCATAGATAGTTCCCTTTTTATTAGATACTCTAGATATATTATATCTCTCATCTTCTCCTTCTTTAAGTTCTTCATCTTCTAAGTATCCTGATTCTTCATCTAGAATAGTATAATCACCTGTATTTTTTATATAATCTATAATTACATAAGGCATCCATAATAAGTCATCTGAAAATCTTGTTCTTATTCCACTTTCTACTACAGGATGCCACCAGTGTTGTACATCCCCTTCTAGATATTGTTTAGATGCACTATAAATTATATAATCTCTTGTTATCTTAGGATTTAAATATGATATTGCCATTACATCTTGAAGCTGATCCCTAAATCCATACGCTCCACCGGATTGATAGAAAGCTGTCCTTGCCCAGAATCTGCAAGATACAATCTGATACATAAGCCAACCATTTATCATTAGATCCATTGATTTATCAGGTGTTTCTACCTGGATAGTACCAAGTAATTTATTCCAGTAAATTTTAACGTTAGCCAATTCCTTCTCTGAACTTCCTATTTCTCCATATTTATTCAAAACTCTATTTATATCTTCAAGGCCTTCTTCCTGCCCAATTAATATAACTAATTCCTTCTCTTCTTTTGGATTTAGAGTTACTTTTGTATTTTGTGCAAGACAAGGATCAAAACCAGCACCAACTACATTTGAAAGTTTACTTAGCCTTAGAGCTTCCGGTTCCTTCTCACTTTTACCTCGCCCTATAAAATCTTTTCTATTTCCTGTATATGACAGTTCTTCTCCACCGAATATTTTCATATAACATATTAGCTTTCCAAAATGTTCACTATAAGGGTTTTTAGCATATATATACTTATTTTCAGTATTAAACCCTGTGAATATATATTGTGCAGTTTGTTCATGAGTTACGCCAAGTACTATCTTTGCATAGTAACTTACAGATAATCTTCTTTCTTCATCTGTATTATTTTTGAGTTTTACCTTGCAAACCTTAACCCTTTCCTCCATATCCGCAAACATGGTCATTCCACCAAATATACCAAAGGCTTCATGTTTAAAAGTTGAATATCCAAATCCATGCTCTATCAAATATTCTCCATCATCTCTTATTGGCTTAGGTGATATACTCCATGTCCTTCCCGTTACTTCATCTCTTATATATACTTCTTCTGCTTCACTATCCATTACAGGGTCATTAGACCAAGTAGTTAGTTTATTTTCTCTACTATTTTTATTCCAGGTATATGAAACTCCACTTTCAGAAACATGAAAACCAAACTTTCCATTGGAAATTACATTAATCCAAGGCGCTGGAGTCTTTTCATGATTTTTTAATAATATAATATAGGAGTTACTCTCGTTACTAAATCCTCCTATACCATTAAAATAATGCAATTTAGGAATCTTAAATTTATAGGGACTATAAGTATACTCTTTGGATTGTACTGTCAAAGGTTCGCCTTCTACTGTAAATTTATTAGTATCTTTAATTTGTGATATTAATGATCCGTTATCCCCATCTATAACTAATCTTGCAATAGCTATAAGAAGATCTATATCCTCCTCTTTAATAGTAGCAGCATTATGTAGAAAAACTCCTCCTGCCTTATTCTGTTTATCTCTCGCATGACTAGAGCTTATTAAATCTCTTACTGAGTCATTGACAGACTGAATATATGAGTTGCCTTGTAGATTTAAAATAATCAAATCTACCTTTAGTCCCTTTAAACTCCAATACTCATGAGCATTTAAAAGTTGTCGTGCCAAATCAATATGCTTTTCATTTCTGATTATTAATAAAACTATAGGCAAGTCTCCGGATATTCCATAAGGCCATAATGCAGACTGTCCCTTGTTTATATTCATAATATAGTTAGATCTATTTTTAAATAAAGGATTTAAAAATAATATTTTTGATGACATAATCTGATATATATTTGCTTGTGATGACTTTATACCCAAATACTTCAACTCAACCTGCATTCCAGTCCAAGCAAGTTCAAATACTCTATTTATATTATTAATATCACTATATTTTTGTGCTAATTGAATTACCTCTTCTCTTCCATATGACACAGCTGTAGTAAATGCTACCTTGCAAGTTTCACCTTTATCTATTCTTACCCTAACTCTCATACTAATAATTGGATCAATTACTGCTCCAACAGTCATATGCAGTTGGGCATCATTATCCATTGCTTGTGGATCCGATAAATCTCTACCTCTACCTATAAAATTAACTCTACTTGTTTCATATTGAATAGCACCTATAGTTTTTCCTTCCACAGCTACTGTCTGCATTGTCCAAGGTATTTTTGAACCTTTAGCCCTAGGCCTTCTATTGGCTATTATACATCCAGGCATTTCTACAAATTCAGTTTTTATAAACAAATTACTAAAAGCCGGATGAACCAAATCTGCATTATAAGGCGCCAATGTTACCTCACAGTAGCTAGTTATCTCAATTTCCCTTGCACTTTCACTATTATTTGTTATTGAAATCCTTCTTACCTCAGCGTTATCTTCACTTGATACTGTAACCTCTGTATGAGTCCTTATGTTTCCGTCCTTTCTATCAAATTCTGCCTTATCTAGTGAGAATGTAACATTGTATTCCTCGCCTTCATACTTAGAAGGTTCATAAGTGGCACTCCAAAATTCATTTGAGTTCAAATTTTTTATGTAGAAAAATAATCCAGTATCATCTAGTGTTACGTCTTCTCTCCATCTATACACTGTCATATCATCCTTTTTTCCATATCCACTACCACTATTAGTTATCATCAATGAATAGCTTCCATTAGAAATTATATGTGTCTCTGGAATTTCTGTTCTAGCAGTATTATATCTTCTTACCATTAAATGTTGTTTTTCCATTAATACATCTGGATTACTATGTTCATGCTCCCTATCATATACTACTGTTTTAGGTATCCTTTCTTGAAGAAGCAGCTCAGTTGCTTTTACTTCTGGAATACTATGGAACCTTTCTTGAAGTATGTTACCCCTTAGAACATTATCTAATGCCATCAGACTCATACCTTCGTGATGAACCATAAAACATTTCACTAAAGATTTCTCTACTCCCTTTGGAAGTCTTTCCCTTGTATAATCTACAGACTCATAGAAACCGTATCTTCCTTCCATTCCAATATTGATAAGTCTTTCAATATTTTCTAGCGCTCCTTTTAAATCTACTTGAAGCGCCATAACTGTAGAGTATGGCGATATTACTAGTTCATTTGCAAGCCCCCTCTTGAGACCTATTCCTGGAACACCAAAGGCTTTATATTGATAGTTTTGATGAATGTCAAAATAGTGGAATGCTGATTCGGATATCCCCCAAGGCACACTTTTAGAAGCACCATATTTTTTTTGCCCCTCTACTATTGATCCGTAAGTTTCATCAAGTAAAGTCTCAGGGTAATTCTTCATAATTATGAGTGGCATTAAGTATTCAAACATGGTACCAGTCCAAGATACCAATCCTTTACTTCTGCCAATTTGGGTTAACGCTCTGCCTAACTTAAACCAATGGGCTTGATTTACTTCGCCTTTAGCTACAGCTATGAAACTTGCTTGCCTTGCCTCTGATGCAAGTAAATCATAGTAACTATTTCCCAAACTATCCTTCTCAACATCGTAGCCAATAGCAAAGAGCTGTCTTTTTTCACTATAAAGCATTTTAAAACTTGTATCACTATCTATAGCATTTAGCCTTTTCACTAAATCTTCAATTTTAGATAGGAGACTATTCAATTCACGTATACTATTTTTTATTAATTCTCTTAATTCAACCATCCACTCTTCATGTTCTTTAGGATAAGAATTAAGGTGATTAGTTTTGCTTTGCAAAATTTCTAACTCACTTGGTAAGTCTTTTAGCGGAACTTTTAACAATAGACTCTTGAGTTTTTCTATTATAACATCATCTTTACTTAATCTTTCGCTTAATAAATCAACCCAAGATACTAACAGCTTGATTTCCTTTAAATGCTTGCTAACAGTATGCTTTAATTTATTATTCCAATATAACTCCTTATCTTTATATCTATTATCTAGTTCAATGCACTTACTCCAAACGCTTTGCAGTATACTTTTCCAGGAGTCAATCCCAAAGTCTACACTTTTTATTTGCCCTAATATTTCTGTATAAAATTCATCTAGTCCTAGCAATTCTTTAATTTCTTCATCAGCAAGCTTCAATGTATCAACCAAGCCTAAAGCAAACTTTTCGTTAAGTATCGGCTCCTTAATGTACTCATTTAAAGATGTTCTAGTAATCCAAATGTATCCAATGAGGTTTCCACTATCTACTGTAGATATATACCTTGGATAAAGAGGATTTTTTGTTCTAGTATCATACCAATTATAAAAATGTCCCCTATATCTTTCGAGAGATGCCATATTGGAAATTGTACTGTCTAATCTTTCTGCAAGCTCTAGTATACCAATATACCCTAAATCAAAAGCTACCAAGTTAGATGTAAGGCCCATCCCCATATTTGTTGGTGATGTTCTACTTGCTATGCCATTTGCGGGATCTTGTTGAAAGTTATCAGGTGCAAGCCAGTTATCCGTCTTGCTTACAAAATCCTCAAAATATGCCCAGGTTTTTCTACTTAATCTTCTTAGAATCATTCTTTGTTCTTGTGATATTTCCTTTTTATTTTGTTTTATATCCTTACTTATACCATAAGCAAGTGAAGGACTTAAAAACCATATTATACAGGATGGAATCATAAGTAATCCTGTCTGGTACGAGTTTAAAAATGCCAAATATCCAATAAATATACTTATTACACTCCCAATCCACATTGATTGTATAAAATTCTTCAATTCTTTTCCCGAGTTTTCTTCCACATCTGCTGCTGTTTGCCATTGAAGCAGATTCTTTTTGCTAATTAGCACCCTATACAAAGTTCTGATGATAGCGTCTAACATTAAGTATGTCTGATATGGTAAAAAAGCAAATATTAAGAAAAACTGCTCAATGACATTCTTGCTGTTGCTTACTTTACCTGACAAACTTATTCCTTTTATAGGTGATACCACTGCTTCTGATACATCAAATAGTATAGGACATAAAAGGGAAATAAAAGCAATTAAAAGCCATCTATCTGGATTAGCAAAAATAGCTATCGAAAGTATAGTCAGAATTATAATTGACGGCGCTAAAAGGCTTCTTCTTAAATTGTCAAAAATTTTCCATTTAGATAGTGTATTTAATGATGTTCTTTTAAATAGCCAAGGTAGAAGTTGCCAGTCACCCCTTACCCATCTATGAAGCCTTTTAGCACTTGAATTATAATAAGCAGGATATCCATCTATTAATTCTACATCTGTGAGTAAAGCCGCTCTTATGTATGATCCCTCTAACAAGTCATGGCTTAACACTAAATTATCTGGAATTTCATCTCTCAATATACTGTTGAATATATCTAAATCGTATATGCCTTTACCTGTAAAAATACCTTCATCAAATAAATCTTCATATACATCTGATACCGCAGTAGTATATAGATCTATTCCAGTTTCTCCCGAGAAAATTCTCGAGAACAAAGTTCTATTTGCACTTAAAGTTGAGACATTTATTCTAGGCTGCATCAACCCATGACCTCTTACTACTCTCTTTTTTTCTACATCCATGTGCCCAGCATTTAATACATGTGACATTGCCCCTATTAATCTTTTAGCACTATCTCTTGGTAATTGAGTATCTGCATCAAGGGTTATTACATATTTAATATGCCGTAAATTACTTATATCTCCACTTACTACGTCATAACTTGTGTTTTTAGCACCTCTAATTAATGAATTGAACTCTACAATCTTACCCCGTTTTCTCTCCCAGCCAATCCACATTTGTTCTTTCTCATTAAACTGTCTATATCTACACAAAAAATAAAATATGTCATTGCCGTCTTTACTATACTTCTTATTTAATTCTTTAACTAGTTTCAAACCACATTCTATTATTAAATTATCTCCTTCTTCGCTTTGCTTGTTACTATCTTTAAAATCTCCTAAAATAGCAAAATAAATATTCTTCTCTCTATTAGCCAGATAATATACCTCAATATCGTTAACTAATGTCATTACTCTATCTTGATTATTTAATAAAGTTGGCACCACTACTACGGTACTAGACTCTACTGGAATTCCTTCTCTAAATTCTATCTTAGGAATAAACCTAGGGCTAATTAATCTATTTATTCCCCAATTAAACATAGATATAATAATTTCACTACATGGCACTAACACAGCTATGGATATTAGTACGTATTTCCAAGTTACTGGATTTATGTCATTAGCTAAACCTACGAATGTTATTAAAGCTGCTAAAGCAATTGTTCCCCATACTATAGTTCTAATATAAAATTTAACATTTGCTTTTATAAACAGACTCCTAATACTTTTGATTCCCTTTTCCTGAAACTCGATTTTTCTCTTTAAACACTCTACTCCTTCGTCTATTATGTAGTAACCTACATGTTTTTCATATTCCTTTGCATTCTCATCCTTTGACGCTTCCTCTGCACATTCTATTGCCTTCTTTGCAATAAAAGATTCTGGAGCATTAATGTATCTTGAAAGTCTTTCCAATCTCCCCCTATAATAATCTCTAGATTGAAAGTCCATTTCTTCATATATCTTCAAAGGATCTTGCCTTAATACACTCTCAACATAACTCAATTTCTCAAAACTTTCTCTCCAATTTAAAGCTGAAACTTCTCTTATGCCAGTTATAGAATTTCCAATGGCTACTTGATATGACGTTTGCTTTTGATGTTCTAAATTTATAATTCTTTCAGCATTTAGTTCTTTTTTATCTAACTCATGATCTATCCACTGATACATCTTGCCATTCTCTATTCCATTGTCTCTTAATGCTTTTAACATTCTTTCAACGAAATGGGTAGTAAATTCTATCCTTTCTTCTGAAAGTTTATCTATATATTCTTCAATCCTTCCATCCTCAAATGCATTTATAATTCTTTCTGTAATGACGTCAGCTCTTTTTCTCTCTTTTTGAGTTAATGCAATCTTTTGTGTTATCTTACTTATATTCTGAATTAAAGCTATCTTAAGCATTATAGGGAAAGCCCACAACTCACCACTTGTCAGTATAGTAGTTCTTTGATATGCATTTATAAATGCTTCTATAGTCTCTTCATTTACTCTCCCATCAGTATGAGATATCAGTTCTACAGCTATGTAGTAAATTCTAGGATATCCTTTCATTATGCCCTTACTTAAAACAGGGAGCTCTTTATAATATGCTTGTGGCATATTATTTTTTATATTTTTATATTCTCTTTGAATTAGATAGAGATTATCTAATAACCATTCAGCTGCTTGAATTACATCCCTATTATTTTTAAATTCCTTTTCTATCTGATCATGGCCTTGTAATATCTTTTTATAACTAGCATCTAAGCTTTCAATTAATTTCTTTCTACAGTTGGTTTTTCTTATAACTGATGAATAATTAGATATTTCATAAGCGTGTTTTAGTAGTTCCTCCTTACTTGCGTTTACACTTGGAATATCATCCATTATATTTTCTTCTTTTGTTTCTCCTTTATTAGAAACTACGTAAAAGCTTACCGTTACAATAGCTATAGCTAGAACTATAATGTAAAGCATAAAAATCCATCCTTTCATGAAAAAACAATTCGTGCTTAGATTATTATTCCCAAAAGTATCGAAAGTATGAATTTAAATTTAGTTAAGAAATTATCTGGAAATATACTTCTGATGAAAGGTCTAGTCCAAAATCTTCAAATAAAAAATAAACACTATTAAAACTTATTAAATTAATAAATTTTAATAGTGCTCTTTTTACATGTAATAAAGCTATAAGAGTCCATGTTGTATCTAGATTTTAAATCCTGCCTCTTTTCTTGTTAGTTATTATAAAGATAACTCGTTTTCAACAATCTCCTCGAAGGTTTGTCGCCTACAAATAAGTTTTTCTTCTCCATCTTTAACCATGACTACTGCTGGTCTTGGTATCTTATTATAATTGCTAGACATGGAATAACCATATGCTCCCGTAGTAAGAACTGCTAAAATATCCCCACTTTTAGCTTGTGAAATTTCTACATCATTCAGTAGTATATCCCCAGATTCACAACACTTACCAGATATGGTTACTACCTCCCTGGAGGTGCTTTCTACCTTACTTGCCAATATACATTCATATTCAGCATTGTATAGTGCAGGTCTAATATTGTCTGTCATCCCTCCGTCTACCGCTACATATTTTTTTATATCTGGTATTTCCTTAATTGACCCGATTGTATAAAGAGTTGTTCCAGCACTACCAATAATAGACCTACCAGGCTCTATAACAAGACAGGGAAGTTCTATCCCTAGATTTTTTGCTGTATTTTCCGCTGTTTCTAACATTACCTGACAAAAATCTTCTATCTTTCTTGGGGTATCTCCACTTTTGTAATATATACCAAACCCACCGCCAAGATCCAGCTCCTTAACCTCATAATTCGTTTCATCTTTAATATTCTTAACTATAGATAACATAATTTTTACCTCATCCTCGTAAGGTTTTGTATCGAAGATTTGTGATCCTATGTGGCAGTGTAATCCAATAAACTCAATATTTGAAAGTGCAATTGCTTTTCTTACTGCATCTATAGTTTTATTATTTAACATGGTAAAACCAAACTTTGAATCTATTTGCCCTGTCTTTATATATTCATGAGTATGAGCTTCTATTCCCGGAGTTATTCTTAAAAGAATTTTTTGAACCTTACTATTTTCTTTTGCTATTGAATTTATTTTTTCAATTTCATACAAGTTATCAACGACAAATATTCCAACGCCAAGTTTTATTCCCATTTTTATTTCTTCTACAGTTTTGTTGTTCCCATGAAAATACACATTCTCCATAGGAAAACCACTTTTCCAAGCAGTATAGAGTTCTCCTCCCGAAACAACATCAAGACATAAACCTTCACTATTTATTAGTTGACACATAGCTAGTGTTAAAAATGCTTTTCCAGCATAGGCTACTTTATTCTTAGTATTTTCGCCTTTAAAAGCTTTATAGTATCTCCTACACTGACTTCTTACTAAATCTTCGTCAATTACGTATAGAGGAGTTCCAAACTTTCTTGATAAATCCATTGTATTTACCCCACCAATATGCAGAGTATTATCTTTAATTTCCATAGTCCCAACTAGTTTCATACTGGTTTTCCTCCTAAAATGTTTATAAATTGAATTCCTTTGCTACTATATTTATAGATCTTAATTTATCTTCTTGTTTAATTGTGCATGTTATTCTTATTTCTGAGGTAGTTATCATTTTTACCTCTATATTATTTTCTCTAAACAATTTAAACATTCTAGCTGTTACACCAGACGTTGTTTTCATTCCAATTCCAACTATTGAAAATTTAGTTACATTCTCATCTATTGCAATTTTTTCTCTATCCGGATAGTATTCTCTAACAATTTCTAAGCACTCATGCAAGTCAGCCTTCGGTATTGTAAATGATAAATTAACTTTACTATTTATCGGTGCTGTCTGACTTATCATATCTATGTTAATTCTCTTGCTAGCTACACTCTCAAATAAACTAGCAATTATATTTATATCATTCTCTATATCCCTTATTGTTATAGCTACGTCTTCGTCACTTGTTGCAAGTCCTGTTACTGGTTTACTTTCCATATTCATGTTACTTACCCCCTTAATAACTGTACCCTTAATATCACTATTACTTAATCCAACATATATTGGAATGCTATACTTCTGCCCTAATTCCACTGATCTTGAGTGCATAACCTGTGCACCAAGACTTGAGAGCTCGAGCATTTCTTCATAATCTATTTGATCTAATTTCTTTGCTTCTTTGTATTTTCTTGGATCTACGCTGTATATTCCATCTACATCAGTATATATTTCACAGATACCCCTTAGCTTAACCGCTATTGCTACTGCAGTAGTATCTGAACCGCCTCTTCCGAGAGTAGTTATGTCTCCACCTTCATTTATTCCCTGAAACCCTGCTACTATGACAATTTTTCCTTCTGATAAGCTCTTTTTTATATTGTTACCATCTATGTCATCTATTAGAGATTTGCCATATTGTCCGCTAGTTTTAATTCCTATTTGATAGGCTGTATAGCTAACAGCATCATAACCTAAGCTTTTAATTGCCATGGCAAGTAATGCAGAAGACATCATCTCACCTGTAGAAAGCAAAGCATCTAACTCCCTCTTATCGGGTTTGCTTGTGATTTGATTTGCAAGTCCTATAAGTTCATCTGTAGTATCACCCATTGCTGATACCACTACGACAAGTTCATCACCTTTCTTCATTCTCTTTACTACAGTGCTTGCAACATTCTTTATTTTGTCTATAGTCCCTACGGAACTTCCACCATACTTTTGTACCACAACTGCCATAATACCACTCCTTAAACTCCTTTATCTTAAGAAACGTCCACCTAAAAAATAAATGCAGCAAAGGAACACCTCTGCTGCATTATAAATACAACTTTGTGACCTTGTAGCTCTCCACGTTCACAGATGAACATGACAGCCTTACATATATTATATGCAAAGCCAGAAAATAGTTTCGCCAAATTATTTTCTTCGGCTGCAATCCCTTTCCTTATTTCTCATTATCCGCCGACTAAAAATAAGTACTCCTAATTCCAGCACCTCTACCCTAGGTAGGTTTCTTTATTAAATTGTACTTAGTTTATCATAAATATTTATACATTTCAAACACTATTTGTAATATTTTAAAATATATAACTTTTCAAACATGCTTATCCTTGAAAGCCTAAAGCTTATAGAACTCCTTAAATGATTCTTCTGTATATATATAATCCTTAACTCCACCTAATTCCCTTATAGAATGCATTGAAAATATCGCAATTCCCATATCTACCGAGTTAATATTTACATGACTTGAAGATATAGGCCCAATGGTAGAACCACCCTTTTCATCTGAGCGATTAACAAATATTTGAACAGGAACTCCTGCCTTTTCACATATACTCTTATAAACAGCACTTGATACACTATCTGATGTATAACTCTGGCTTGCACTCACTTTTATAATTGGGCCTCTATTTATTATAGGTCTATTTACTGGATCAGACTTTTCCCCATAATTTGGATGTAATGCATGACCTAAATCACTAGATATCATAAATGATTTTGCAAGTGCTCTATAATATTCTTCCTTACCTTTGCCAAGACTTATTAGAATTCTTTCTAATACTGATGATAAGAAAGGTGAATTCGCTCCCTGTTTTGTTGTGCTTCCCACTTCCTCATTATCAAAACAAATAGCTATATTTGTAGCGTTACCCGCTTCAGTTTCTGTTAATGCACTTATTCCTGCGTATACCATTGATAAGTCATCTAATCTTCCGCTAGAAATAAATTCATTATTTAGTCCTATAACCTTTCCTTTTTCGAATTCGTAAAGAAATAAATCAAAATCTAATATATCCTTCTCGTTTACGCTTAATTCTCTAGCTATTGTCTTTATAAGATATTGTCCTTTTTCAAACTCCTCATTTACTAGCGAAAGTAATGGAAGTATATCCTTTTGTTTATTTAATTCTACACCAGAGTTTACATTTCTGTTCATATGTATAGCTAGGTTAGGTATCACTAATATAGGTTTTTTTATATTTATAAGCCTTATTTCGGGATAAAGTGGATTTTCACTTTTCAAAGTTACTCTTCCTGCTAAAGACAATGGTCTATCTAACCATGTATTTATTATAGGACCTCCATAGACTTCTGTGTTTAATTTTACATACGCCCCCTCAACTTCCATGTCTGGATTTGGTTTTACTCTAAATCCTGGTGAATCAGTATGCGCACCTACTATTCTAAAGCCTTCTTTTTCTATTTCTCCCTTTCCTACTACAAAAGCTATAATTGCAGATTCATTTTTTGTTAAAAAATACTTTTCTCCCTTTTTTAGCTTCCAGCTGTCTTCTTCTCTAAGTTCATTGAATCCGGCATTTAAAAGCACTTGTTTTGAACTATCAACGGCATGGAATGCTGTAGGACTTTCATAAATAAAATCTATAAGTTCCTGCGCTTTCTTTAATTCATTGTTCATTTCTATTCCTCCAATATATAATATTTTTTGAATTTAATGTAGCCTACTATGTAATTTAACATCATAATTATACCAAAATATATATTTTGGTATAGGTCTTATTTAACTTTTATAAAATAACAACTCAATTTATAATAGTTTTTTATGATATCTAGTATCCTTAATATTAGGAATACCCCTAATTATTTAGTATATTTAAATTGTAAATTTTAATGCCATAGAGCACGTACTATTATAGGTTAACTAGTTATCTTCTAAATATATTTAAATATATGGAGCAAAACACTCAACCATTGCATATTATATACTGATTGTAATAAATAGGAGTGTGTATTTATGAAAGGTAAGGTTAGAAACTTCTTTCCAGGTGGTAATACTTCTCTAGGCTTTTATTCTTTCTATGATTACATTATAAGTCAGGAATCAGCAAGAAGGAAAATTTGTATTAAGGGTGGCCCAGGTACTGGAAAATCATCTCTTATGAAAAATATCGGCGCATTTTTTAATGATAAGGGATATGATGTTGAATACCATCATTGTTCCTCTGATAATAACTCTTTAGATGGTGTAGTTATTAAGGGGCTAAATATAGCTATATTAGACGGGACAGCTCCCCACATTGTTGATCCTAAAAACCCAGGTGCAGTTGACGAAGTACTAAATATGGGTGCGCATTGGAATGAAGAAGGTTTTAAGAAGTATAGGCAAAATATAATTCAAACTAATAAAGAGATTGGTGAAACCTTCCAAAGGGCTTATAAGTTTATAGGTGCTGCAAAACTTATACACGAAGATTGGTCTAATTATAATAAACGTGCATTAGATTATTCAAAGTTATCCGTTTTAGAAGAAGACTTAAAATACAAAATATTATCCGATTATGAAGTTACAGGTTTGGGTACTGAAAGACATCTTTTTGCTACTGCTTTTACACCTAATGGCATAGTGACCTTTATAGAAAATATACATCAAGACTGTGAAAAAATATACGTTTTGAATGGTGGACCAGGTACTGGAAAGACACAGATTCTTAAATTCCTCTTACTTGAAGCTTTAAAAAGGGGATTTTTCGTTGAGGTATATCATGACCCTCTTATTCCTTCACGAATTGAGCATATTATTATTCCTGATTTAAAAACCGCAGTTATTACCTCAAATGAGATAAATAATAAAAAATTTAATGGTACACAAATATTTATGGATAACCTTATTAATTATGCACTCATAGACAAGGATGAATTACAAAAAGATAGAGAAACCTTCTATAACTTATTAAACAAGGGGTTATCTATTATATCCTCTGCAAAAAAACTTCATGATAACCTTGAAACTTATTTTATAGAAAATATGTATTTTAAAGAAATAGATAAAACCTATCAAGCAGTACTTTCCAAGTTGTTAAAATATGAAGAAGACTATAATGAAGAAAATAAATTATCCTCTAATTAAGTATTAACAATATATTTTTGCTTTATAATTTGGAAATAAAGAATTCTAATTCTCTAACCATTTAAAAGTTATTATATTAATTAACTCCCGCCTATGTTTACGCGGGAGTTTCAATATCTTATTAATAATTTAACGCTACTCTACATTATATACTGAGTTCCTTTTTTCTAAAACCTTTCGATTCTGAAACCTTTCTACCTATACCCGTAATTTTCCCTGTAATACATCCTCTACAATGAGCAGGAGTATCTCCTGTACATATTTTCCCTGGATAAAGAGCATATAATTTCCTGTACTCTCCTTCTGTTACATTTGGCATAACTACATTTGCTCCACTTTGAAGAGCGATTACTCGTCCATTTTTATTTAAACTCTCCATTGCCGTTGTTGCAGGAATATTTATGTCTGGCATTAGAAGCCTAGTTACAGCCATAACTTTTAAGCTAGTTATAAATTCGCCTCCTTTAGCCTCCTTCAAAGGAGTATCCTCATTTGGTATAAATGGTCCTATTCCTATCATGTCAGCTTCCAATTCCTTGAAAAATAATATATCCTCTGCTAAAGACTCTATAGTTTGTCCAGGTAGCCCTACTAGGCAACCAGTCCCAACTTCGTATCCTAGTTTTCTCAAATCATTAAGGCACCTTATTCTCTCTTCATGACTCATACCTGGATCCATATCCTCATATAACTTCTTATTTGTTGTTTCTATCCTTATTAAATATCTATCTGCTCCAGCTTCCTTATAAGCTTTATATTCATCTATGCTCTTTTCTCCTATACTTATTGTAAGCGCCACATCTAACTTCTTAATTTCTGATATTATGTATTTCATTTTATCTACTGTATAGTACTCATCTTCACCAGATTGCATAACTATAGTTTTATATCCATACTCTACCGCTTTTCGAGCCAATTCTATTATCTCATTTGGCTCTAATCTATATCTTTTAACATTTCCATTTGAAGCCCTAAGACCACAATACAAACAATTCCTCTTGCATATATTGGAAAATTCGATAAGGCCTCTTAGATGTACTTCATCCCCTACGTATTTTTTTCTAACCCTGTCAGCTGCTTGAAAAAGTTCTTCATTGCAATTATTTTCTTGGAGAATAGTAATTATTTCATCCTTTGATAAGTTATGAGTTTCCTCAGCCTTTTTAATTAAACTTAAAACCTTATTCATAAGTAACCTCACGATTCCTTTCTTATACTTTTATTGTTCACATATATTTTACACCAATTATTAACACTTATCTATAAAATAAAAAAGCCTTCATAAGCTGAAAGCTTTTTTATTTTATAAAGTCAGCTCTGTATTATTATTAATAACTTTAATACTACCTTCCCACTTTGTATACGTGTAATTCATGCAAAGCTCTTGTACTCATAACATATTTTAATTTGTCTTCTTCGTTATCTGACGGTTCACTATTAGTATCTACCAATATAACGCTATCAAACTCTAATCCTTTTGCAAAGTAAGATGGAAGTATTACTTCGCCACTAGAATATATTATGTTCTCTCTATTTATAACTTTTATATGAATTCTGTTCTTAATTAAACTACCTAGTAGTTCTGTTTCTTTTAGATTTCTACAAACTATAGCAACACTTTCATAATCCTTCTCTTTTAGTTCTGCTATACTATCTATCAATTGATCCACAAGATTATTTATGTCATCCACCTTTTTTTCTACAACTTCCACACCATTTCTAACCAAAGGAATAGTTTTGTTATTCTTTAAATATCTATTAGCGTAATTCATTATTTCCTTTGTAGATCTATAACTTTTTAAAAGTTGAAAATCTCTAATCTCTAAATCCGGTAAAATACAAGCCAAATCAAGCATAGGAAGTGTACCAGTAACAGGGGTTATTCTTTGATTGCTATCACCTACTATAGTAAATGAATTGCATCCTGTAAGTTCTTTTAAGACTATAAATTGTAACGCCGAATAGTCCTGAGCCTCGTCTATTACTATATGCTTAATCTCTCTATGATACTTCATACCTTCAAGCTTTATTTTTAAGTATACAATTGGTGTTAAATCATCAAATGTTAAAGGCTTATTTCGGTTAAAATCATTATAGATTTGAACAACATCAGGATTATAAAGCCAGTCTAATTTCTGCTTTATTCTTATAACTTCTTGTATCGTTTCTCTTATCTTATTCCTTCTTATAAACTCTAGGTGATTTTGTTGAATTTTCAATTCTTCTTCCGATAAACTTTTAATCGTATCTTTATGTTCCTTTTCTATTTGCCTTACAATATTATCTCTTTCATCTCTTATTTTCGAAAATATAATTCTCTTTACTTTTTTACTTCTTCTAAATAAAGGCATATCTCTAAAGTATTCACTAAACATCCTTTTTATTTCGTCATCTTCTACAATAACCTTATCATAAAACTTAACTTCACTTATATTGAAGTAACTAAAATCTAATTTTTTAATAAGGTTATCTAACTCTCTAATATAGTCAATAGAATGTTTATAAGATATCAATGAATTAAATTCCTTACTATTTCCCAATACTTGCTCCATATAGTCCTTAAAACTCATCACTCTATCTAAGTCTAGTAGTTCCAATGCAAAGTCTCCAAATGTCGTTTGCTTTACACCCACTTCTCCAAGACTAGGTAAAACCATAGATATATAATCCATAAATATGCTATTAGGTCCTAAAATTAAAACTTTATCTTGAAGTACATCTCTATAATTATATAAAAGATAAGCAACCCTATGAAGTGCTATAGTTGTCTTACCACTACCAGCTACCCCGTTTACCACTGTTATTCCGGTTCTAGGTTGTCTAATTATATTATCTTGTTCAGCTTGAATAGTCATTACTATATCTTTTAGTTTGTCTCCAGCATTCTTGCTTAAAACCATTTGTAGTATTTCATCTTTTACATCTATAGAAGAATCAAACATTCCAAGTAAAGCACCTTTTCTTATAATAAATTGTCTTTTTAACAAAACTTCTGCTGGTACTTCTCCCATTGGTGCCTTATAACTTGTTTCTCCAAGCTTTCCCGTATAAAATAATGCTGATATAGGAGATCTCCAGTCGACTACTATAGATTCATAGTCGTTTTCCTTAGTTAACCCAAATCTACCTATATATATAGATTCATTTCCAAACTTATCTTCAAAACTTACCTTTCCAAAGTATGGAGAATTTGCAAGTATAGTAAGTTCTCTTAGCTTTCTATCAATAATTCTATAATACTCCTCTTTAGCATATGCTTCATGATTGAAATATTCTATTACCCTATCTTCATCATCTCTATACTCTTCGAGGTTAGTTTTCCTTAGCTTTACTATATTCTCGGAAACCTGTTTTCTTTTATCTATAAAGTTTAAAGTTTGATTCTTTATCTCTTCAAATACAAATTCTAATCTCTCTTTTTCTAAATTAAGTTCTATTTCTCTTTTTAATTCCTTCTCTAACTCTTGATTTTCCATAACTTGAATCTCCATTCTAAGGTTTATTATTGAATATCAGAATTACTTTCTAAAGACCTATCTTCTAAAGTTTCGTTGTTATCATTATCTTTTACCATAGACATAAATTCTTCGCCCATAAGCGTTTCTTTTTCTATAAGTCTATTAGATATTTTAGTTAATAACTCTCTGTTATCACGAAGCAGCTTTTTTGACTTCTCATGAGCCTCTTTTATTATTTTTAACGTTTCCTCATCAATAATAGCAGACGTCTCAGCACTACAATTTTGAACAGGTCTACCATCTAAATATCTATTTTGTATAGACTCTAATCCCATCATGTCAAATCTTTCACTCATTCCATACATGGTTACCATACTTCTTGCAGTTTGAGTTGCTCTTTCTATATCATTTGCAGCTCCAGTAGACATTGTATTAAATTCTATTTCTTCTGCAGCTCTTCCTCCAATCATTACACATATTTGATCCATCATCTCTTCTTTTGTTATAAGATATTTTTCTTCAGCTGGTAATTGCATTGTATACCCTAATGCCCCCATCGTCCTAGGAACAATAGTAATCTTATGAACAGGATCTGTATGCTTTAATAAAGCTGCCACAAGTGCATGCCCAACTTCATGGAAGGCTACAGCTCTCCTTTCCTTATCGGACAGGATTCTATCCTTCTTCTCTTTACCTGCAATTATAACCTCTACAGCTTCTTCTAAATCCTCTTGTATAACTTCTTTCCTATTGTTTTTTACCGCTCTTAATGCTGCCTCATTTATTATATTAGCTAAGTCTGCTCCTACAGCCCCTGGAGTAGCTTTTGCAATAGCATTCAAATCTACGCTAGATGATATTTTTACTCCTTTTGAATGGACCTTTAATATTTCTTCTCTACCTCTTAAATCTGGCCTATCAACTATTACTCTTCTATCAAATCTACCTGGTCTTAATAGTGCCTTATCCAGTATTTCTGGCCTATTAGTTGCTGCCAAGATTACGACTCCCTTCGATGAATCAAATCCATCCATCTCTGCAAGTAGCTGGTTTAATGTCTGCTCCCTTTCATCATTTCCTGAAATATTTCCCTCTCTACTCTTACCAATAGCATCAATTTCATCAATAAATACTATGCAGGGTGCCTTATCCTGTGCTTGTTGAAATAAGTCTCTTACTCTAGAAGCTCCCATACCTACAAACATTTCAACAAACGCTGAACCAGATATAGAGAAAAATGGCACCTTAGCTTCTCCTGCAACTGCCTTTGCAAGCAATGTCTTACCAGTCCCTGGAGGCCCAACTAATAATGCACCCTTTGGTAGCTTTGCTCCTATATCTGTGTACTTTTTAGGGTTGTGAAGGAAATCTACTATTTCTACTAGGGATTCCTTTGCTTCTTCTTGACCTGCTACGTCATCAAAATTCACTCCAGTTTCATTTTCTGCATATATTTTGGCAGTATTCTTTCCAAAGGACATAACTCCACTACCCATTTTTTTATCCAATCGCCCAAACAGAAGTCTTCCTAGAAACATAAAGATTAAAATTGGTAAAATCCAATTAACAAAAAAGCTTCTTAGCGGACTGTTTTCTTGTGGTGTTCCTCCATATTTAATTTTAGCAGCATCTAGCCTCTTGGTTAACTCTGGATCATCGACTCTTTCAGTATATAATACTTTATTCTTTTCTCCTTCTTTAACCTTAGGCATAATAATTAACCTATCTTTAGATATTTGTACTTCTTCTATCCTCTTTTCATTTACATAGTTAATAAACTCACTATATTTTATATGTTGAGTTTTTAGGTTAACTACATAATCATTTAGAATAAAGATTATAACTGCTACTGCGATAGCGTAATATATCCCATACTTAAATTTGTTGTTGTCAAATTTGTTCTTATTAAACATAATAGCCTCCATGTAAACTCTTATTTAATTATAACTATATTATAGCAATAAATATAATTTTACCTATAGTGTTTACAAATTATTTTTCATTATTTAAATTTATTTATTGAAGTTTCCTAAAACTAAAATAAATAAAGAATGAGAATCACTATCTATTCTCATTCTTAATATTAATATGTTATTTAGCTAGTTCATATATAGCTTGAGCATATATTTTGGAATTAAGTATTAAATCTTCTACTTTTATATACTCATTTGGTTGGTGTATAGGGTCTGGTTCCCCTGGGAATAATGGCCCAAATGCAACTATGTTTGGCATTGCCTTTGCGTAAGTACCTCCGCCTATAGCTAAAAGATTTGCCTCTTTTCCAGTTTGTTCACCATATACTTTTTGTAATGTTTTGATAAGGAAATGATCTGCAGGGAAATATAATGGAGCATCATGATCCATATTTTCTACTCTTATTCCTGTCCCTTCGATTCTTTCATTAAAAGGATTCATCATGTCTTCATACTTAAATGTTACAGGATATCTTAGATTAAGAGCCATTGTTACTTTACTTTCATTCATATCTACTGTACCAACATTAAAGGTTAGCTTTCCTGATGCTTCATCTTGGAGCCCAATTCCAAAAGATTCTCCGTTAGTTTCCATTCCAACATATCTATTAAAGAATTTTATAAAGTCGGCAATATCATTATCCCCTAATGGTAACTGTTCTAAAACTTTAAACATCTGCATTATCGCATTCTTACCTTGTTCAGGCACACTTCCATGTGCAGATATTCCTGAAGACTTCACTACTATTAGGTCATCCTTAACTTCTATTTCAGCATCAAAATTATTTTCTATAATAAATTCCTTTATTAAGTTGCTAATTTCATCAGCATTCCTTGCAGTAATAGCAGCTTCGCAAAAATTAGGAACTACGTTTGCTCTAGTTCCACCTTTTATATATTTTACTGTTACATCACCATGCTGTCTGTTTTCAAAGCTCTTTACTATATCAAATACAGTCAATCCTTTTTCGGCATAAATTATTGGATATTCTGCATCTGGCGTAAATCCCGCTACAGGAGCTTTTTCTCTTTCTAAATAATACTTAATATCTTCAGAACCAGATTCTTCATCAGTACCAAATATTACTCTAACTCTTTTAGAAAGTGGTAGAGCTAAGTCTTTAATAGCTTTAAGGCCATAAAGTGCTGAAATCATTGGTCCTTTATCATCCATAGTTCCCCTACCATACATTTTATCATCATGGATTTCCGCCCCATATGCCGGATGTATCCATCCATCTCCTTCTGGAACTACGTCGAGATGACCTAGCACCGCAACATATTCATCCCCTTCACCATACTCAGCATAGCCTACATACCCATTCATATTAACTGTCTTAAATCCAAGCTCAGATGCTATGTACAAAGCCTTATCTAAAGCCTTTGCTACCCCTTCGCCAAAAGGCTTTCCTTCCTTTGCTTCCTCTTCAACGCTTTTAATTTTCACTAATTCTTGAGTAGAATTTATAATACTTTCTCTAAATTCCTCAACTTTTTCACTTAGTTTCAAAACATTACCCCCTAACATATTTCATAAAAACAAAATGCTATCCACATATTAGTAAAGAGTTAAGAGTTAAAGACTTTAAATGGTTGTTCTCATACCCGAGGAAAAAAATCTTTTTAACTCCTAACTCTTCACGCTTACTTGTTAACTATTAAAGTCAATGTCAAAATTTTATATCTTAAATTCTAATATGATCTTCCCCAGTAAACAAGGCTTTCAGCTTTCTTTCCACAGCATACGCAAGTATCAGATACGCTTTCTTGAGTAAATGGCATACATCTAGAAGTTGCACCGGTTACTTCTCTAATCTTATCCTCACAATCTTTATCTCCACACCACATTGCTTTAATAAATCCTTGTTTACTTTCAATAGTGTTTTGGAATTCATCCATAGATGTAGCTACATAAGTTTTTTCGTCTCTAGCTTTTATAGCTACTTCTAACATTGAATTATGGATTATATCTAACATTTCTTGAACCTTTGTTTCAAGCTCATCTAATGAAACTATTGTTTTTTCCCTATTGTCTCTTCTTACTAAGACAGCCTGATTTTTTTCTATATCCTTTGGACCAATTTCTATTCTTAGTGGAATACCCTTCATTTCATATTCACTATATTTCCAACCTGGCATCTTATCACTATCATCAAGCTTCACTCTTACAACCTTAGCTAATCTTGCTTTTAATTCTGCTGCCTTTTCAAGTACTCCTTGCTTATGCTGAGCAACTGGAATAATTACTACTTGCGTTGGTGCAATTCTTGGTGGCAATTTTAAACCGCTGTCATCGCCATGAACCATTATTATTGCTCCAATTAGTCTTGTAGTTACTGCCCAAGTAGTATAGTGAGGATACTTTAACTTTCCATCTCTATCTGAAAATTGAATATTGAATGCTGTTGAGAAATTTTCACCAAGATAGTGTGAAGTACCAGCTTGTAATGCCTTTCCATCGTGCATTAAACTTTCAATTGTGTATGTGTCTACTGCACCAGCAAACTTTTCCTTCTGTGTCTTTTTACCTTGAACTACTGGCATTGCTAGCATATCTTCACATAGTCTAGCATACATATTTAATATTTTAAGTGTATGAGCTTCTGCTTCCTCTTTTGTCTCATGTATTGTGTGTCCTTCTTGCCATAAAAATTCAGTTGTTCTTAAGAAAGGTCTAGTTGTCTTCTCCCATCTAACAACTGAACACCATTGGTTATATAGCTTTGGTAAATCCTTATAAGACTGTACAATCTTTGCATAGTGTTCGCAGAATAAAGTCTCTGATGTTGGACGAACGACTAATCTTTCAGCTAATTCATCATGGCCTCCCTGAGTTACCCATGCAACTTCAGGTGCAAATCCTTCAACGTGATCTTTTTCTTTTTGTAATAGATTTTCTGGTATAAACATTGGCATATAAACATTTTCATGACCATACTCTTTAAGCTTTGTATCTACATACTTTTGTATATTCTCCCAAATCGCATATCCATTTGGACGAATGATCATACATCCTTTAACACTTGAGTAATCAGCAAGTTCAGCCTTTTTAACTATATCTGTATACCACTGTGCAAAATCTTGATCCATAGGTGTTATCTGCTCTACTAACTTCTTTTCTTTTTCCATTTTATAAGCCTCCTATTATTTTATACAATTAATTAAATTTTACAATGTATGTAATTTAAGATAATATAAAAAGCCCCTAATCCCAAAAGGGACCGAGGCTAAATCGGCGGTACCACCCTGTTTAATACATCTATAAATAAAATATACTCACTCTTGAATTTTTAACGGTATTCAACCGCTGTATCCTACTACTGCTTCAGTACAGAACTCCAAGGTAGGTTCAAAATGTATCTT
The DNA here is from genome assembly GCF_056135525.1 of Clostridium sp. CS1-1. Lineage (NCBI taxonomy): Bacteria > Bacillati > Bacillota > Clostridia > Eubacteriales > Clostridiaceae > Clostridium > Clostridium sp. CS1-1. The sequence continues at coordinate 4,675,314 of NZ_CM148680.1, forward strand.
ATAGGAATCTCTCACCTTACATTCCTTCTCTTTAAAAAGATATCTATCTCTACTAATCCTTTTCTTTGTATTTACAATATTTTAACTTTTTAAACTTATTTTATATAATAAAATATAAAAACTCAATTGTCAATACTCTAACATACTAATGGTTAATTTTTTATTAGATTTAATTAGATTTCACAATTAGTGCAACATTCTCTATATGAGCAGTCTGAGGAAACATATCTACTGGTTGAATTTCTAAAGTTTTATATCCTAACTTATCTAGTATTTCTAAGTCTCTAGCTAATGTTCCTGGATCACAGGATACATATACAATTCTTTTAGGCTTCATAGCTGCCATTGCTTCCAAAAGTACTCTTTCACAGCCTTTTCTAGGCGGATCAACAACAACTACATCTGCAGTTATACCTTTTTCTATAAGTTCAGGAATAACTTTTTCTGATTGTCCCACAATGAATTCTGCATTGTTCACTTCATTCTGCTTCGCATTTATTTTTGCATTTTCTATAGCATCAGGAACTATCTCTACACCATATACTTTTTTAGCCTTTTGTGACAAAAATAATGATATTGTACCTGTACCACAATAAGCATCAAATACTATTTCATTACCAGTTAAATTTGCATAATCCAACGCTTTATTGTACAGGACTTCTGTTTGTATAGGGTTTACTTGAAAAAATGAAAGTGGTGATATGTTAAATTTGAATTCACCAATATAATCACTAATTGTATTGCTTCCCCATAAAGTTATATTTTGTTGTCCTAAAACCACATTAGTCTTTTTATCATTTATATTTTGAATAATACTCTTTATACCTTTAATACTTTTCGATATTAAATCTACCAATTCATCTTTATATGGCATATTATTAGTTCTTGTAACAACAACTACCATAACTTCATCTGTTTTAAAGGCTCTTCTGACCATAATATGTCTTAATATTCCACTATGTGACTCTTCATTATAAGTGTTTATTTTATATTTTTCAATCCAATGTTTAACTAAGTTAACTACCTTGTCCGCAACCTCATCTTGTATGCTACAAGAATCCATATGTATTATTTCATGACTTCTTGCAGCATAAAAACCGATTTGCACTTCACCATCTTTTTCACCTACAGGAAGCTGTACCTTGTTTCTATACCTATATGGAGTATCCATCCCAATAGTATCATGTATATTTATCCCTTTGAGTTTACCTATTCTTTCTATACAATCTTCTACTCTTTGCTTCTTAAATTTCAACTGTGCTTCATAATTAAAATGTTGTAATTGACATCCACCACATTTTTTATATATTCCACAGACTGGCTTACTTCTATTATTTGATTCTTCAACAATCTCAAGTAACTTACCAAAAGCAAAATTTTTGCTAACCTTTACAATCTTTACTTTTACTTTTTCACTCAATAAAGCACCTGGTACAAAAACTGTAAAATCCTCTATTTTTCCAACGCCTTCTCCCTCGTACCCCATACTTATTATTTCTACAAGATATTCCTTATTTTTTTCTACCGGAATATTTCTACTCATATCTTCACCTACTCTATTATACTTCTTCTTCAATATTCTACATTTTTCTTAGTTGTTTGTCTATATAATGGATTTAATAAAAAATAAGCGGAATAATCCGCTTTTATCCATTTTCCTTAAAAGTTTGACATTCTGTGCTCTCACTAGTCCTTGCATTTAGTCCCTCTATTTGTACAAAATCAGCACTACAAATTCTATCTACATTATATACGCAACTTTGGGCTTCACAAGTTATTTCTGGACTTATCTCAACAGTATCTGCACTAAAGAGCTGTCTAAACTCTCCAGCTAAGTTTCTATTAGTAAAATGAGATCTTGCATCTATATCTGTTTTCTCTATGAAAGTATCACAATCTGTTTCAGGACTAGTATTTGCATCTGACCCCATAACATGAATACTACTTGCTATGCAAAACTCATTCACATTATTATAACAATTTTTAGCACTACATCTTAATTTTCCACTCATAAAAATTCCTCCTACTCTTTATATAGATATAGTCTTCTTATTTTGAGGAATTTTATACTTTAAAAAAATTGCACCTTTAAAAGAAAGGTGCTAAAAATAAATAGAATCAGTTGTCTCCTTATTTTCTCATCTTATTATTTTAACCACATATTTTCTTATTATACACTATTTAAGCGGTTAATATCCCTAAAAATCAAAAATATTACTAAGTAATTTTAAAATCTACACATAGTGCCTAGATCTAGGCATTATAAAAACTGCTAGTGGAACCTAGCAGTTTTTATTTGTTACATTATATTTGTTCTACCATTGTAAACTATCCCTCTTATAACATCTAGTGTTACAAAAGAACCTGTCTTTAGAACTTCAGTTGCTCCACCAGCATTACATATAAGTGGAATTTCTTCAGTTATACATTCTATAGCAAGGTGAGAGGTCAATCCACCTTGTTCTGCAATAATACCAGATACTCTATCTAGTACAGATATATATTCTCTATCAAGACTCTTAACAACTAATATGTCACCTTTTTCAAGTACATCATTAGCTTCTTTAACACTGTTAACTATTTTCACAGTACCATATCCTGGTTTATTGCCTGCTCCTCTACCTTGAACCAGTATATCACCAACAACATGAACTTTTAGCATATTTGTAGTTCCTGAATAGCTTACTGGTATACCAGCTGCTATCACTACAAGATCTCCCTTTTTTACATAACCAGTTTTTAATGATATGTCTACAGATTTCTCTATCAATTCATCTGTTGATTGAACCTTATCTGTAGTTATTGGAAATACACCCCAGTTTAGGGCTAACTTTCTAGCAACATTTTCATTTGAGGTTACGGCTATTACCGGACATGCAGGTCTGTATTTTGAAACCATTCTTGCTGTATGACCGCTTTGAGTAGCAGTAATAATAGCTGATGCATTTAACTCTGATGCAGTTGTGCATGTAGCAAGACTTATTGCATTTGGTACATTTTGAATATGAGTTTCTCTCTTTTTATTTAGCATTTCTTCATATCTTAATCTAGACTCCGCTTCAATAGCTATTCTCGACATCGTTTGAGCAGCTTCTACAGGCCACTTTCCATTTGCTGACTCTCCACTTAACATTAGTGCATCAGTACCGTCCATTATGGCATTAGCTACGTCTGAAGCTTCTGCTCTTGTTGGTCTTGGATTCCTTTCCATTGAATCTAACATTTGTGTAGCAGTTACAACAAATTTACCTGCTTTATTACACTTTTCAATTATCATTTTTTGAGCAGATGGGACTCTCTCTATTGGAATTTCTGAACCCATGTCGCCCCTAGCAACCATTATACCATCTGAGAATTTAATGATCTCATCAATATTGTCAACGCCTTCTTGATTTTCTATTTTAGAGATTATTTGTATATCATGTCCACCAAATTGTTCTAACAGCTTTCTGATAGCTAAGACATCAGAAGCCTTTCTGATAAAGGATGCTGCTATATAATCAACACCTATTTCACAACCAAATTTCAAATCCTCAACATCTTTTTCTGTAAAAGATGGTAGATTAGTTTTTACATTTGGTACGTTTGCATTTTTCTTAGTGCTTATCATACCGCTATTTCTTACGATACAATGTACATCAGTTCCTACTACTTCTTGAACTTCAAGGCCAATTAATCCGTCTGCCATTAATATCATGTTTCCTGGTTTAACATCTTTATGAAGTTCACGATAACTTAAATTACACTTTGTAGCATCGCCTTCTACGTCTTCACCGCAGACTATAGTAAAATTTGTTCCTTCAACTAATTCTACTTTTTCCGGAAAATATCCTGTTCTTATTTCAGGCCCTTTTGTATCAAGTATTATTCCAATTGGTTTATTATATTTTTCTCTTAGTCTTTTTACTAAGTTAATCCTTTCTCCATGTTCTGCATGATCTCCATGAGAGAAATTATGTCTTGAACAACTCATTCCAGCCTCAATAAGCCCTGACAGAACTTCTTCTGTGTCACTCGCAGGTCCAATTGTAAAAATCATTTTAGTCTTTTGCATAACTCTTACTCTCCTTAACATAAATAAAAATTTATTTTATTTTTGATTAATATGATAACGCGTTAGCTATCTCATATAACTTTTCATCAAATTGTCTTGGAACTGCTAGTGCATCATCTATATCCATATCAAATATTTTTCCCTCTTTGATTCCAACTACTCTAGAAGACTTACCCTCTTCTAACAACTCAACAGCTCTATATCCCATTCTTGAAGCTAAAACTCTATCCGCACAAGTTGGACTTCCACCTCTTTGAATGTGTCCAAGTTTAGTTGCCCTTGTTTCTATTCCAGTAATTTCTTCTACATTTTTAGCTAGCTCCTCAGCTCCACCGATACCTTCAGCTAGCATAATTAAATTATGCATTTTTCCTCTTAGTTTACCTTCAAGTATAGTTCTGCATAGTTTATCTTGATCATAACCTTTTTCAGGTACTATTATACTTTCAGCTCCACCTGCAAGCCCTGCATAAAGCGCTATATCTCCACAGTTTCTTCCCATAACTTCTACTATACTTACTCTTTCATGCGATGTTGAAGTGTCTCTTAGTTTATTAATGGCATCTAATACGGTATTAGATGCAGTGTCAAATCCTATAGTGTAATCTGTATATGGTAAATCATTATCAATAGTTCCTGGTAGTCCTACTGTTGCTATTCCTAATTTTGAAAGTAATTGAGCTCCGTGAAATGATCCGTCTCCGCCTATTACTACAAGACCATCAATTCCAAAAGTTCTTAATATGTTTGCCCCTCTTTTTCGTCCTACTTCTGTCTTAAATTCTTCACAACGAGCAGTTCTTAAAATCGTTCCGCCCCTTTGTATAATGTCTGCCACACTATGTCTATCCATAGGTATAATTTCACCACTTATTAAACCACTATATCCTCTTCTTACTCCCATTACATTGAAACCCTTTTGTAATCCTGCTCTTACTACCGCTCTTATGGCAGCGTTCATACCTGGCGCGTCCCCTCCACTTGTTAATACAGCTATTGTTCTCATGTTTATACCTCCTATGACCACTGGGACGCTTTTTGTCCCACGAACATTATACAATATTTATTCTTTCTTTATAAATAACATGCTTTATTATATCACATATTTATGATTTTTTCACCATATCTAGTATTAATTTTAGCAGAGAAATCTAAAATATTATAATTTAGTAAATAAACAAAATATTATTGAGAAGATATACAACTATCTTCCTTAATATTTTGTTTATTCTAACTAGTAATTATACTTAAATCTTATATTATCTTAATATTATTATCGCCAAATTTTGTTCGTAAATTAGACATAAGTTCTATATCGCCATTTACCCAAAACTCTCTATCAAGCATAAACTTCTTTCTTTCTTTACTTGTACATAGATAAACAGGAATATTTCCCTTAAAATTTGCTAATAATAACTTTGTCTCATCAAGGATTTCTTTCAAAATACTTTCGTTTTCAACTAATACATATAAACTTTCTGTATTAGCTTTAGTTAAAGATTCTAAGGTTTCACATAATATTTTAGGCTGCTCGTCTTCCCTTAAGCTTAATCTCCCTTTTATTATTATCATACTATCTTCAGTAACTAAACTCTTGTATTTTTGAAATACTTTTGGGAACACAATAGCTTCCATTGTACCATATAAATCCTCTATCTCTATAAAAGCCATCATATCATTATTTTTAGTGAATTTTTTTGTAACTTGAGTTATTATCCCACCGATTACTACAGTATCTCCGTCCTTAATTTTTAATTCGTGTACAAGTCCCTCATTTAAGGATTCACTTATCGTTATCTCCGAAATCTTTATGCTAATCTTTTTATTTAGGGTTTGTTCATATTCTTCTAAAGGATGTCCAGATAGATATAAACCAGTCATTTCCTTCTCCATTGCAAGAATGTCTCTTTTTTCAAATTCTTGAATAGCAGGATATTTCACTTTAATACTTTCATCCTTTAAGTTAGAAAAAAGACTTAATTGCCCATCTAAGTTTCTCTTTCTCGAGTTACTTATGCCATCCAATACTTTCTCATAAACAGCAAGCATCCTTGACCGATAAACTCCAAAGCAATCAAATGCCCCTGCTTTTATTAGACTCTCTACTACTCTTTTATTTATAGAGGAGATATCAATCTTATTGCAAAAATCTGTTATATCAAAAAATTTTCCTTTATCTTTCCTGGATTTAACTATACTATCAATAATATTTTCTCCAACATTTTTTATAGCTGAAAGTCCAAACCTTATAGTATTTCCTTCTACAGTAAACTTAGCATAACTTTCATTTATGTCTGGGGGAAGAACTTGAATCCCTTTTTCGTTTGCAAATCGCAAATAAAATGCAACCTTATCACTATCGCCTTTCACACTATTTAATGTAGCAGCCATGAATTCTGTTGGATAATAATACATTAAATAAGCAGTCTGATACATTAGTATCGCATAAGCTGCCGAATGGCTCTTATTAAAGGCATAACTCGCAAAATCCATCATCTGATCAAATATCTGATTAGCAGCTTCTTCATTTATACCGTTTCTTACGCATCCTGGTACTTCCACAGTTCCATTTGCATCAACTATCCCGTAAATAAAGTTCCGTCTTTCCTCTTCCATTACCTTATGTTTCTTCTTTGACATAGCACGTCTTACCAGGTCACTTCTTCCCAAAGAATAACCCGCTAATTTTCTGACAATTTCCATAACCTGTTCTTGATAAATCATTACTCCATAGGTAACATTTAGCACATGCTCTAGCTGAGGAGCTAAATACTTTACATTTTCAGGGTTTCTTTTATTTTCTACATACTTTGGAATTTGAGCCATAGGACCTGGTCTATAAAGACTATTCCCCGCTATTATATCCTCTAAATTATCTGGCTTTAATTCCTTCATAAAGGCAGTCATACCTGGAGACTCCATTTGAAATACTCCTACAGTCTTTCCTTCACCTAACATTCCATAAACTTTTTTATCATCATAATCCATTTTATCTAAATCTATTACTACGCTTTTATTTTCTTTAATCATGCTTACAGCATCTCGTATAACAGTTAGGTTTCTTAAGCCAAGAAAATCCATCTTTAAAAGACCAAGCTCTTCTAAAGTTCCCATAGTAAACTGAGATACAATATTACCTTCATTCCTCTGAAGTGGAACAAAATTAACCAAAGGCTTAGAAGCTATAACAACTCCTGCCGCATGGGTTGATGTGTGTCTCGGTAAACCTTCTAATGCTCTTGCTACATCAATTAATTCCTTTGTTCTTATTTCATTTTCATAGGCTTCCTTAAGTTCTGGATTCAACTCTAGTGCTTTATCTATAGTTATATTTAGAACTGATGGAATCATTTTTGCTACTCTATCTACTTCACTATAAGAATAACTCATAGCTCTTCCCACATCTCTTATACAAGCTTTTGCAGCCATAGTTCCAAAAGTTATAATTTGAGAAACATTATTAACACCATACTTTTCTACTACATAATCAATTACTTCGCCTCGTCTTTCATAGCAGAAATCACTATCAATATCTGGCATGGATACACGCTCTGGATTAAGAAACCTTTCGAATATCAGTCCATACTTTATTGGATCAATATTGGTTATTCCCAGTGTATATGCTACAAGAGACCCTGCCGCAGAACCTCTTCCTGGTCCAACCATAATATCATTATCCCTGGAATATTTCATAAAATCCCAAACAATTAGGAAATAATCAACATATCCCATTTGCTTGATTACTCCAAGTTCATACTCTAATCTTTCTTTAAGCTCATCTGTTAGCTCATTATACCTTGCCTTCAACCCATCGTAGCAAAGCATTCTCATGTATTCATAGGGATCAGTTCCCTCAGGCAAAGGAAACTTAGGCAATTTTGATTTATGAAACTCATAATCAAAATTACACTGTTCTGCAATTTTCACTGTATTTTCTAAGGCCTCAGGCACATAAGAAAATATCTTATACATTTCTTCTGGAGACTTTAAATAAAATTGATCAGAAGCATATCTCATCCTATCTTCTTCCTCTACAGTCTTTCCAGTCTGTATACAAAGGAGTATATCATGAGATTTATAGTCCTCCTTATTAATATAGTGAACATCATTTGTTGCTACTAATGGTATATCTAATTCCTTTGACATCCGTACTAGCTCTTCATTTACCTTCAGCTGTTCTTCCATACCATGATATTGTAACTCCAGATAAAATCCTTCTTCAAACATATTTTTATATAAAAGAGCAATCTCTTTTGCCTTATTTAAATTACCATTTAAAATACTTGACTGAATCTCTCCACCTAAACATGCACTTAGCGCTATCAATCCTTCACTATGCTGTTTCAAAAATTCATGATCTACTCTAGGTTTATAATAAAATCCTTCAATAGAGGCCGTAGAAACTATTTCCATTAAGTTGTTGTATCCAGTTTCATTTTTTACAAGTAAAACCAAGTGATGATTTTCATTTTCTTTATCATTTTGTTTTATATGCATTGACTTGGCTGCTACATATATTTCACACCCTATTATAGGTTTAATTCCTTGAGACTTAGCTTCTTGATAAAACTCCACACAACCATACATAACTCCATGGTCTGTTATACCTATACTTTTCATACCAAGCTCTTTTGCCCGAGTTATTAGCTTAGATATCTTGGCAGAGCTATCTAAAAGAGAATACCCTGTATGTTGATGCAAGCTCACCCATTCATGATTTCTTTCACTCATTACTTCACCTCTTTCGTAAAGCTTATCTAAAATATTGACAAATTACACTTAAATTATATCACTTCAATTACTATATTTTAATGTCATATATTTTCCAAATCTCTACTCTCAACTAAAAAACAGGTAACAACCTATGTGCTACCTGTTCTAAAAATACTTTTAACAATAAATCTATCTTCTTAATATCTTTGCAGATAAAAACGCTTTCGCAACTATATCTTTTTTGTTATCAAACATATCAATTTCAACCTTACAAAAATTTCTACCAGTATCTATTATATCAGTGTATATTTCTATAATACTGTCTATTTGAACTGGTTTCATGAAGTATGTATTGATACTATCTACAAGTACATTAACACTACTCCTCTGTCTTAAAGCCATAATTCCCATTGTAGATAAAAGCATGTTTAAAGCACTCCAAGAAGCTGTCCCTATAGGATCTAGCATTTCAGGTGTTATCTTTCCAAAAAAGTGAACCTTATCTCCATTAGTTTCAAATTCAAAGTTTCTAAGAAGTGAATCTTCCAAAGTTTCAGCAGCTTGAGGTTGCCTTGCCATATGTTGAAGCGCTTTTATTACATCTTGCCTAGTAATTACACCAACCAACCTTTTCCCTTTGACTACTGGAAATAACTCTATGCTTTCCCATCCCATTATATGTGCTGCATAAGCTACTGTAGTTTTTGCTGTTACCGTTATTGGCTCCTTATGCATAATCTTACTTATAGGTTCATTGTCATGCTCTTTGCTGGATAGATCCTTTAAGGTAATAACACCAACTACCTTATGATCCTCATCCACCACAGGATATCTTTGATGCTTGGTATTAATCATCAGTTCTTTCAAATTCGCTACTGTATCAGTAATTTTTAAAAAATAAGGATTAATCTCCATAATATCTTCTACTAATACTATGTCTTTCTTTATAAGATTTTCTGATATGGCTTTATTAATCATACTTGCAACAGTAAAGCTATCATAAGTAGTGGATATTATGGGTAAAGACTTTTCATTAGCTATCTTTTTTACTTCTTCACTACATCCAAATCCACCAGTTATCAAAACTCCTGAGTCATTTAAAAGTGCAAGCGTTTGTGCCTCTTCTCTATTGCCTACTATTAATAGACAATCTGGTGTTATATATTTCCTCATAGCATCAATAGTCATCGCACCTATAGCAAATCTATGAAGTGTCTTATGTATACCATCTTTCCCTCCGAGAAGAGTTCCATCAACGATATTTATCACTTCTCCATAAGTTAACGCTTCAATATTCTTTTTCTCTACTTTTTCTATTCTCACTGTACCAACCCTAGGTATAGTTGTAACTATACCTAATGCATCTGAATCTTTTATAGCTCTATATGCGGTCCCATCACTAACCCCTAAATCATTTGCAATACTCCTAACAGAGATTTTTGTACCAACTTCCAGTGAGAGTATATATTTGATTATATCCTCATGCTTTGACATAATCTCTTCCTACCTTCCTTCTTTTCTAAGTTCATCTGCTATTTTTTCTATCCTTCTTAATCTGTGGTTGACACCTGATTTGCCTACTGGTGGACTAAGCATTTCACCTAGCTCTTTTAAAGATTCGTCTGGATAGTTTAATCTAAGCTCTGCAATGTCTCTTAGATTCTTAGGAAGTCTAGCAAGCCCTATTTCTTTTTGGATAAGTTTTATACTTTCAACCTGTCTAACTGCAGCATTAACGGTTTTACTTAGATTAGCAGTTTCGCAGTTAACAAGTCTATTTACGTTATTTCTCATTTCTTTCATGATTCTTACATTTTCTACTTCTAAAAGTGATGAATGTGCACCTATTATGTTTAACAAATCAACTATTTGTTCTCCCTCTTTTAGATAAACTATAAAACTACTTTTCCTCTGGATTACCTTTGAATTTAAGCCATATTCATTAATAAGTCTACTTAAATCTTCTGAATATTCACTATCATGAGTTACAAATTCTAAGTGATAGGTTTTCTCTGGATTACTAATACTTCCACCACCTAAAAATGCACCTTTAATATAGGCTCTTTTACTCTCCTCAGTTCTAACAATGTTCTTAGGTATACTATAATCCAATGAAAATACATTCTCATTTTCCTTTAATAGCCCTACTTCTTTGAGCAAATCTCTTACACCCATTTCCTCTGTGATTAATACCATATATACATTATTCTTCTTTAGAGAATTGCTCCTTTTTACCATTATCTTCGTGTGTATATTAAAATGTTCTTTTAATATTTTAAAAGTAAATCGTGCAATAGCAGGATTCTCTGTACTAACTTTAAAACTAAATTGTTTGTTTCCTCCAAGTAACAATGTCCCACTAACCTTCATTATAGCTGATAACTCTGCTACTGCTTCTTCTTTAGTCATATCTATATATCTACAAACCTCATTTTTAACCTTCAATGAAAATGACATATGCTCTCTCCCTACTTGTTCTTATTTTGCTTCAACCTTTCCGATAAGTAGAAATACTCTATAATCTTCTTTCTATCAAATAGAAGCTTTTTATCCATAATCGTTTCTATTAATATAGAAGCTAATTTTTCAGAGTTGTGTCTTATTAAACCATTTCTAACTGATACGAAATCTCCTTCTATTATGTTGACATTTAAACTTTTTACTTCTTCCTCATCAATGGTAACTAGATGCGCCTCTTCCTCTTTATACCTTCCTTCCAAATCTGTATCAATTTTTCCCACATTTATAATCACATAATCAACTATAGAATTGCCTGCATGTTTAAATATAGCTTTTAGATGATCCTCAACACCGAATCCATCTGTCTCTCCCGGTTGTGTCATTATATTAGACACATATAGTTTCACCGCCTGTGTTCTTTGTACGGCATTTGCTATGTCCTTAACCAATAGATTAGGAATAACACTGGTATAAAGACTTCCTGGTCCTAATATTATAGCATCTGCCTCCTTTATGGCTTCTACCGCTTCCTTGAGAGCTCTTGCATTTCTAGGTTCTATAAAAACCTTTTCTATTCTACTATTCTGTTTTATCGATTCTTCAGGAATATTTGACTCCCCTTCTACAATTACTCCATTATTAAGTTTTGCTTTTAATATAATATTATCCAGAGTAACAGGCATTACTTTACCTGTTACTGCAAGTACTGAACTCATTTTATGAACAGCTTCTTCAAAATTACTTGATATTCCATCCATAGCTGCTAAAAATAAATTACCAAAACTTTGATTCTTAAGTCTTCCGTCTTTAAATCTATACTGCAAAAGTTCCTCCATGAGAGGCTCTGTATCTGCAAGGGCAAGAATGCAGTTTCTTATATCCCCTGGCGGAAGCATTCCTAAATCTTCTCTTAATGCACCAGAGCCACCACCATCATCAGCAACTGTAACTATTGCAGTAATGTTTGAAGTATAATATTTTAATCCTCTAAGCATTGTAGATAACCCTGTTCCACCGCCAATAACTACGATTTTAGGTCCTTTTACAAGCAATCTCTTCTCATATATTAGATTCTCTAACTTTCTAGAATCTAAAGACACATTTAAATAGCCTTTATTTATCAGAGCTATAATAGATCTCATTCCCTGAGTTATAGAAATATATAATACGAAAACACCTGATATTATCAAAAATACATAGAATGATATATAGTACGGGCTATAAAATCTTCTATTTACAAATTCTAAAACCCCAAATATTATAAATAATATTCCCATAGAGCCCAGCATGACCCATCTTTTAACTTTTATCCCAGGTCTAAGCCAATCAACTAATTTCATAGCTTTTTACCACCCCTGTTAACATCTTCCGCTATGTCTCTATGGTCTATATTCACCTTGTAGCCACTCTCTTTTAGCCTTCCATATATAGAATTTGCAATAGTCACTGAACGATGCCTTCCACCAGTACATCCAATAGAAACAATTAACTGTCTTTTTCCCTCTTTTAAATAGTTAGGAATTAGAAATTGAAGCATATCATCTAACTTATCTATAAATTCATTAGTTTCCTTGAAGCTCATAACATATTGATTTACAGGTTTATCATTACCCGAAAACCTTTTTAACTCTGGAATATAGTAAGGATTTGGCAAAAACCTCACATCAAATACTAAGTCTGCATCAACAGGTATTCCATACTTAAATCCAAAAGAAAGTATAGTAACTATCAATTGTGTTTCCATTTGCCCCTCTTCAGCATATATCTTAGTTATTTCTTCTCTTAGTTCTCTAGTAGCAAGTTTTGATGTATCTATAATATTATCTGCCCTATCTTTTACTTCTCTTAACTTATTTCTTTCCATCAGTATCCCATTTAATATTCTTCCATCAGGCGCCAGAGGATGTTTCCTTCTAGATTCCTTAAATCTTTTCACAAGTACTTCATCAGAAGCCTCTAAAAATAGGATTTCATATTTATAACCTTGTTCTTTTAAAAGTTTCAAGCTTTCAAATAAATCATCAAAAAACTTTCCACCTCTAATATCTATTACCAAAGCTATTCTGTCTATTTTGCCATCAGTTTGATAGCAAGCCTCCGCAAATTTAGATATTAATGTAGGAGGAAGATTATCCACACAAAAATACCCCAAATCTTCTAAGTTTCTTATAGCTTGAGTTTTACCAGCACCGGAAAGACCTGTTACTATAACAAATCTCATAATCACCCCTCCTATTATTAATTGATAATCTATATTATCAACTATCATTTGAATTTTACTGTATATTCTTATAGTATATAAATTTCACCTTATAATTATAACACAACAGCTTATAAGAAGGAATATAAGATAAACAGAGTTCTAAGTGCCTTTGACACTTGGAACTCGTTATCCAGGTACGTACCAGCTCTAAGACTCACTCCTTGAAAAAAGAGAAAATCTTAGAGCTAGTAGGTATCGGATAAAAAAGAGAACTTAACACTTTGTAGTTGCTAAGTTCTCCTTAAATATTCTGTATTCTTAATTAGTTTAACAGTCTTCACCAATAATTCTAACCTCTGTATAAAGATCTACGTCAAAGTTTTTCTTAACTTTATCTTGAACAAATTTTATCAAATCCAGGATATCTTTTGCTGTGGCGTTTCCTTTGTTAATTATAAATCCAGAATGCTTCTCTGATACTTCAGCATCTCCGATTCTCATGCCCTTCAATCCACTATCCTCTATAAGTTTTGCAGCGAAATATCCTTCAGGTCTTTTAAATGTACTACCTGCTGAAGCATATTCAAGCGGCTGTTTCTCAGTTCTTCTTTTATCCAAGTCTTCCATTCTACCTTTGATTTTTTCATATTCGCCTTTTTCAAGCTTTAAAGTCACTTCAAGAACAGTATATTTATTTTTGAGTACGGAACTTATCCTATATCCAAGTTCTAGTTGATTTTTATCAAGAACTTTAATGTTTCCATCAGTGTCTATAACCTTAGCACTTTCTATAACATGAGATATCTCCCCATTATAGGCTCCTGCATTCATAGCAACTGCTCCACCAATACTTCCAGGAATACCACATGCAAATTCAAAACCGGTTAATCTATTCTCTAATGCAAAGTTGGAAATATCTTTTAGAGTTGCTCCACTCTGAGCAATAATTCTTTCAGTATCTAACCTTATTTCATCCAGCTTACAAAGTTTAATTACTACTCCTCTTATTCCTCCATCCTTAACTAATAAATTAGTTCCATTCCCTATTATAAAATATGGTGTATTATTCTCTTTACATAACTTTACAACATCCATTACTTGTTGAAACTTTTCTGGATTAACTAAAATATCTACTGGTCCTCCAACCTTAAAAGATGTATGATTTTTCATTAGTGTATCTATTTCTATATGACTTTCATCTAATATCTCTGTTAACTTTTCACTAAAATCTTTAAATTTGTTCATGACCCATTCTCCTTGAATATTAAAATTATGTATCATATCTAGTATAATGTATGTACTATTCTTAATCAAGATTTATATCTCGCAACTTTTTTATTGATCAGCCTTATTACCTCCAAAAAACTCCAAAATACTTGTTGCAGCTTTTTTATCAATGGATGGTGTGTCTATAAGTTCCTCGAAAGTTGCCTTTTTTATATTATCTATACTCCCAAAATTCTTTAGGAGTTCTTTCCTTCTTTTTTCGCCTATATTTGGAATGTCTTCTAAAACAGAATGTAAAACCCTTTTATTCCTAAGGCTTCTATGATAAGTTATCGCAAATCTATGAACTTCATCTTGTATTCTTGTAATTAGCCTCATAACATTAGCATGTCGATTTATAAAGAGCTCTTCATTATTATATATCAACCCTCGTGTATTATGCTTATCATCTTTAACCATACCACAAACAGATATATCAATATTTAAATTCTTTAAAACCTCTATTGCAACATTAACTTGGCCTTTTCCTCCATCCATCAGTATTAAATCTGGGAAAGCTGAAAACTTTCCAGCACTTAAATTTATCTTTCTTTCCTGTATTTCCTTTATTTCTGTCAAACCATGTTGAAATCTTCTAGTTAAAATCTCTCTCATACTATCATAATCATTAGCACCTTTTACAGTGTTTATCTTAAACCTTCTATAATCACTATTTTTAGCTCTACCTTCTTCAAAAACAACCATAGTTCCTACAGAATCAACTCCTTGAATATTTGAAATATCATAGGCTTCTATTCTATGCGGAATATCCCCTAAATCAAGTATATCGCTGAGTTCCTGTAATGATGTTTTATAAATCTCTTTATCTTGAATAAACTTTATTTTAAAATGTTCCAAGGTTATCTTTGCATTTTTTTCCACAAGATTTAGAGTTTCCTTTTTTTCACCTTTTTGAGGTATTTTAATAGCTACCTTTGAACCACGCTTCATACTTAGCCATTGCTCTAATAATTCTACATCCTCTGTTACTGGTACATAAATAGCTTTAGGTATATAGGCAGTGCCTCCATAAAATTCCTTCATAAAGTTAGCTATAACTTCTTTTTTTTCTGTATCCTCTGTATGCTCTATTATAAAATGTTCACGTCCTGTTATTTTTCCACCTCTTAGGAAGAATACCTGAATACAACTATCATTTTCATCTGCATATATATTTATAAAGTCTTCATCTTCAAAGTTTCCAGTTACTATTTTTTGTTTCTCTGTAATTTTTTGAACTGCCAAAACCTTATCCCTTAAGGCAGCTGCTTTTTCAAATTCCAAGTTCTCTGATGCTTCATCCATTTCTGCCTTTAGTTCTTTTATTATATTTTTATCCCTTCCTGATAACAAATCAATTATATCAGATACAATTTTCCCGTATTCTACCTTATTTATATATCCTCCACAAGGAGCCTTGCATAACCCTATATGATAATTTAAGCAAGGTCTTGTTTTTTCTCCACCTTCTTTTATGAGCCTTTTGCAGGTTCTCACAGGAAATACTTTTTTAATAAGCTCTATAGTTTCATATACAGCTGACACATCTGTATATGGTCCAAAATACTTCGCTCCATCTTTAGCTAATATTCTTGTTACAAACACTCTTGGAAAGTCTTCGTTTGTAGTTACTTTTATAAAAGGGTAATGCTTATCATCCTTTAGTAGTATATTGTATCTTGGCCTATACTTTTTTATTAAATTACATTCTAGTATAAGAGCCTCCATTTCTGAATCTGTAACTATATATTCGAATTCTGCAATGTTTTTCACCATCGCTTTAACTTTTTCAGAATGATTTCTCGAGTTTTGAAAATATTGTCTTACCCTATTTTTTAAAACTTTGGCCTTACCAACATATATCACCTCACCTAAAGAATTCTTCATTAAGTATACCCCTGATTTATCAGGTAAAACCTTTAGTTGGTATTCGAAATCAAACACAAAATCACCTCTAAAACTTATTTGTAAAAGATTACCGGCAACTTATATATTGTAAACAAAAGTCCACCTATCATAAGCAATTCTTCTATAGTAGTGCCTATTTTTGAATTTGTTTTATAGGTAATCGGTAACTTAACTTTCTTATTTCTAAACGGATATAGTAATGGTATTCCTCTATTGGTTGCCATATCACAAACAAGATGCATTCCATACCCTATCATAAAATAGTATGTTAAATAGCTTATTTTATACATGTTTCCTATATATCCTGCAATAAAAGAAAAAATAATCATTCCAGAAAGACTATGAGTTAACCCATTCCTATGAGAAGATACTCCTATTATTATAAAAGAAATTCCTAAAGCTCTTAAAATAGGCTCTTTAGTATATAAGTAATCGTACCACAAAATGATAACACCTACGCAAAAATATAGGGTAACCTTTGTAGCTTTATTTTTAAAAGGAAGTATATATTTATTTATAACACTTTTGGGATGATCGATATCTGGCAGTAATGACGCTAAAATTACCACTGCAACTCCAATATAATTGAACTTTCCTGGTAAACTATTATAAAGTGATAAAAAAGTAACTATTCCAACTCCTGCATGAGTTTTCCCTTTCATGTTTTCTCCTCTTTTTATCAATTAATATTAAATGCGTTATGATCCTCATTATAATACAAAATACAATTATTTATTATATTATATCATTAAAGTTTTAATAGTTTTACTTTTTCGGACAAAATTTCCCGGGAAAACCGCAAAATATACAAAAAATAAATGTCAGTATAAATCTTAAATTTATACTGACATTTATAAAATCTAAATCTTATTCTCTATTGCGTTTATAATTTGACTATCTACAACATCTGCTGTATTGAGTAATATATCTTCTACTCCTTTAGGTTCAAACTTTCCAAATTCTCCATGATGAGCAAGTATGGAATAACATATGTCGTCAAGTTCCTCCTCCGAAAGCGCATTTCCAACTTCTAGGTTTATTTTTTCTATATAAGAGGCCCCCATTACTATATGATCAAGCTTAATAGTTTTTCTTCTTATAATCCCCTCATAGTCATATTCCTTTATCTTCATTATATCGTGTATAATTGCTTTAAGGATAAGCCTATCCTTGTTTACCACAGACCTAGCATTCATATAAAAAGGATTATCTACATAGTTGTTCAAAATACTCTCCATAGTCTTCATAACCCCAATAGTATGAAGGAATAATCCACCTCTTTTGTTACCATGAAACTTTTCTGCTGCAACACAATCAATAAATGATTTCCATCTCTTCTCGCTATATCCCATAGCTCCAGTTGCTGCAATGGCGATTTTTTTATACTTTTCCTCCAAGCTATTTATGGTACTGTTAAAATACACTATTAATTCATTGGGAATCTCGTAAGCAGGTACGAATTCAGTATAGTTTACTTCACCTTCAACTAAGTTTATGATAGGATTTTTTATTTGTATGCTTCCATTAAAGATTCCAGCAATCCCCTTAACATGTATAATAGAGTTTTCCTGTATTATATCTATTAGCTTATCATAGCTATCCCATACTGGAAAAGAGATAGATCCAGTATTATCCTGCATAATAATTATTATATAGGGATTACCATCTTTTTTTCTTCCTATTCTTTTGTCACTAACCATCCCACAAATTTCAATTAACTTACCATTTGTAAGTTTACTAATATCCTCTATTTTCACGCTACCCCTACTTTCAACCTTCTACTTTTTTAATGCTACTCTCATCACCTCAGATGCAATGCTTGCTGCAGCCCTACCACCTTGGCCCCCATTTTCTACAATTACCGCTACGGCAACTTGAGGATTGTCATAAGGTGCAAATCCTATAAACCAAGAATGTGGTGGAGCATCTTTCCCATTCTCTTGATGGTCGGCAGTCCCGGTCTTACCAGACACTTCAATTCCTTCAATCGCGGCATTTCCTCCAGTTCCCTCTGAAACAACGCCCCTCATCATACTTCTCACGGTGTTTGCTGTATCAGTTGAGATAACTTGACCTATTGATTCTGGTTGTACGCTTTTTATTAGTTCCCCTTTGCTAGTGACTATTTCCCTAACTAAATGAGGTTTCATCATAACTCCTCCATTAGCTACAGTACTTGTTATCACTGCCATCTGTAAAGGGCTCGCAAGGTCACTACTTTGACCTATAGCACTTTGTGCAATACTTCCTTTTTCATATTTTTGTAAGGTAGGAAACTTACTTGGCTCAACAGGAATACCATCCGTAGGTATTTCCTTATTAAAGAAAAATTTTTCTGAAGTTTGTTTTAGTTTATCATTACCAAGTTCGAGTCCTAACCCACCAAAGACAACATTGCTTGAATGAACATACGCTTCTTTAAATCCTAAATTCCCCAGAACTTCCCCCTGAAAGTTATGCAGCGAGTAGTCATTACTTATAAATAAACTACCATTATCCTGAAATCTCTTACCTGTAATTCCTGGAATATTCTCTAGCGCACTTATAGCTGTTACTGTCTTAAATGTTGAGCCCGGTGGATACAGTCCTGCGGTTGCTCTATTTATCAAAGGTCTTTCATTATTTTCATTAATAGATTTCCAAATTTCTTGCAAATTATTAGGGTTAAAGGATGGTTTCGAAACCATTCCCAAAACTTCTCCAGTCTTTGGGTTCAGTACAACTACTGCACCTCTATTGTCACCAAGTAGTTCGTAGGCCTTGCTTTGAACATCATAATCTAATGTTGTTTTTAAGCTATTTCCTACCTTCTCTCCACTCTTTCCCTTATTCGTTATGAGACTTTTAACATTGTCTTGAATATTGGTAGTCATCAATTGTTCATCATATTTCCTTTCTAATCCTGTAATACCATACTTAATATCTACGTAACCAAGTACATGTGCGAACAATTCTCCGCCTGTATATTCTCTTTTTTGAGTTTCCTTATTAACTTTTTCACTCTTAGTTAAGGGTTTACCATTTCTATCAAAAATAGTTCCTCTCAAAACCTCATTTCTTTTTACCCATAGTCTTCTATTGTAAGTACTATTAACAATTTTAGGTCCTACTATTATTTCAAAATATGTTATATATGATATTAATCCTATAAAACAAATTAAGAAAACCATAAGAACCTTTTTTATATTATTTGATATATCATTCATATTTATCTACCCTCTTCTGATATCTTTTGAATTATACCTAATGAAAAGAAAGTTATAAGCATTGAACTTCCTCCATAACTTACAAGAGGTAGTGTTATACCTGTAAGTGGAATAGCATTCATAACTCCACCCACTATAACTAATACTTGCGATGCTATCATAGCACTATATCCCACCGCTAAGAGTCTCGAAAATTCATCTTCCCCATACACGGCAGCTCTCATACATCTGTAGAATAATAAAAAGTAAAGAATTATTATCGCAAATCCCATAAGTATTCCAAGTTCTTCACATAAAGCAGCAAATATAAAATCAGTAGTATTGATTGGAACATATTCAGGATGTCCAAGCCCCAATCCTGACCCAGTCAGTCCTCCTGATGCTATGGAAAACATTGATTGTACAACCTGATAGCTCTTACCATTTGCATAAGGCCAAGGATCACGCCATATGAGAACCCTAGTCTTTACATGGTCAAACAATTGGTAACTTATTAAAGCCCCGGCAGCAAATAGCCCAATACAAGCGGCTATGTATCTAAACTTTGATGTAGCTATATATAGCATAGTTATGGATATTCCAAAAAATATTAAGGCTGAACCAAGGTCTTTTTGTAGAACCATAAATCCTAAACAAAGCATTACTACAATGCCAGGTTCTATTAAGTCTTTGAAATTTTTATAATTCTTTAACGCCGATGCAAGGTAAGCCACCAGGAACAGTTTTCCGAACTCAGATGGCTGAAAGCCATAACCACCTATTATAATCCAGTTCTTTGATCCGTTAATTTCCTTGCCGAACAACGTAGCCATTCCCATAAAGATTATAGTTACAACTAGATAAATATATTTATAATTACTAAATCTCTTTAAATCCGGAAGTATAACTACTATTAATATAAAACCCGTAACCCCAACTGCAAACCATATAATTTGCTTAATTGAGGACGACATATTAATCCTATATATCATAACCATTCCAATAACTGATAATATACTGGAGAAAATAAATATATATTTATCTCCGTCTGAAAAGAACTTTCTTATTATAAAGTAAGAATATCCAACAAGTAAACTGGTTACTATAGACATAACCATAGCTCCTGTATCGAAAGGTTGCTTTAATATAGCTAGATTTAAGAAACATACCAAACATAATAAATAGGTATATCGCAACATTTTTTTCTCGTCTGTACTAGTATCCAATTACCTTCACCACCAATTCATATTATACAAATAATTGACAGTTGGCATTATTAAATATCAACTGTCAACTTTATTGATTTACTTAATAATTTTCGAGAATGATAATTATCCTATAACTTTAAAAGAAGTGCTTCCTATTCTAATCTCATCTCCTGCATTTAAATATTCCCTACCACTTATTTTTTCTCCATTTAACAATGTGCCATTAGTACTTGTTAAATCTTCTAAAATACAATCATTATTTTTTATGTATACTCTTGCATGATGAGATGATGCATATGGGTCGTCCAATATGAGTAGGTTATCACTTTTTCTCCCTATGGTAATTTCACCACGGACCGGGATAACTCCGCCTTTCCTTAGATTGGAGTTGTTTCCTGCGCTAACTACTTCTAGTCCAAATGACTTTCTACTTCCTCTAGGTTTTTTTCCACCACTCTTAATATCTTTATACATTATCCTTAATGCCAAAAAGATTATAATATAAATTATTCCTATAATTATAATTTTAAATATTAAGCTTAGCTTACTCAGATCCATTTAATCACCTTCTTGTAAACTTTTTATTAAAAATTTGTTAATTGTCTATTTAACATATCAAAAGACTAGCTTTTTTATGCTAGTCTTAAGTCCTACATAAATTATAACATCTTTTTTAAATATTGTCCTGTATAAGAATACTTATTTTGGATTATTTCCTCTGGAGTTCCTGTAAATAAAATAGTACCTCCCTTTTCTCCCCCTTCAGGACCTAAGTCAATAATTTGATCTGAACATTTTATCACATCTAAATTATGCTCTATAACTACTACCGTATTCCCTGTATCTACAATTCTTTGAAGTATATCGATAAGCCTATTTACATCGTCAATATGAAGTCCAGTTGTAGGCTCATCTAGAATATATAAGGTCTTTCCTGTACTTCTTTTAGATAACTCGTAAGCTAATTTAATTCTTTGTGCTTCTCCTCCAGATAATTGTGTAGATGGTTGGCCCAATCTAACATATCCTAGTCCTACATCAAATAACGTCTGCATCTTATTTTTTATTCTAGGTATATTTTCAAAGAACACTAAAGCTTCTTCTACTGTCATGTTCAAAAGGTCATCTATGTTCTTACCTTTGTATTTTACTTCGAGAGTTTCTCTGTTATATCTCTTTCCTTTACAAACTTCACATGGCACATAAACATCAGATAAAAACTGCATTTCTATCTTTATTATTCCATCCCCACTACAAGCTTCACATCTTCCACCTTTGACATTAAAGCTAAATCTCCCTGGTTTATACCCTCTCATCTTTGATTCAGAAGTGCTCGCGAAAACCTCTCTTATAATATCAAATACTCCTGTATAAGTTGCTGGATTTGATCGTGGAGTTCTTCCAATTGGACTTTGATCAATGTTTATAATTTTATCTATATTTTCTACTCCAGTAATATCTTTGTGGACACCTGGATTCTCCTTTGAATTATTTAATCTTTTATTTAGTCCTTTAAATAATATTTCATTTACAAGAGTACTTTTTCCCGAACCTGATACTCCGGTAACACAAGTTAAAGCCCCTAGATTAAAACTTACATTTACGTTTTTAAGATTATTTTCTTTAGCACCCTTTACTTCTATAACTTTACCATTACCTTGTCTTCTAGTTGATGGAACCTCAATTTTTTTTCTTCCACTTAAATATTGGCCAGTTATAGATTTTTCACATTTAAGTATATCCTCAATAGGTCCTACAGCAACTATTTCACCACCATGTTCTCCTGCGCCTGGCCCTATATCAACAATAAAATCTGCCTCTTTCATCGTATCTTCATCATGTTCTACCACAACCAGGGTATTTCCTAAATCTCTTAAATGCTTTAGAGTATTAATAAGCCTATCGTTATCTCTTTGATGTAGACCTATGCTTGGTTCATCAAGAATGTACAATACACCAACCAAACTAGATCCAATTTGTGTAGCTAACCTAATTCTTTGAGCTTCTCCGCCTGAAAGAGTTCCCGCATTTCTTCCTAAATTTAAATAATCAAGTCCTACATCAATTAAAAAATTCAATCTACTTTTTAGTTCTTTTAATATTTGTTCACTAATTATTTTATTTTTTTCTGATAGGTGAAGATCATCTAAAAATTTAAGTTCCTCTTTAATAGACATTCTACAAAACTCAAATATATTTTTTTCACCAACCGTTATAGCGAGAACCTCAGGTTTTAACCTTGCTCCCTTACACTTTGGACAAGGATTGTTGCTCATATAGTTTTCAACTTCATTTTTTATATAATCAGAATTTGTTTCCATGTACCTTCTTTTCAAGTTATTAATTACACCTTCAAAAGCATGATTAAATTCCATAGCACTGTTTTCTTTAGTATAGTTAACCTTTATTTTGTCTCCTCTTAAACCATATAACAGTATATCTACAACCTCTGGTTGTAACTTTTCTATAGGTGTATCTAAATTAAATTTGTATTTCTTAGAAAGAGCTTTTAGAATACTAAAAGTCCAAGAATCCTCCTTTAAACTTCCACTTCCCCAAGGTAATATAGCTCCATCTAATATACTTTTACTTCTATCAGGTATTACTAAATCCTCGTCTATTTCCATTAACGTACCTAGACCATCACAATGATCACATTTTCCATAAGGTGCATTAAAAGAGAACATTCTTGGAGCGATTTCTCCTATACTTATTCCGCAATCAGCACAGGCAAACTTTTCACTGAATAGTATATCCTTTTCTCCAATTACATCTATTATAACTAAACCTTCTGATAACTTAAGCGCAGTTTCTAGGGAATCTGCTAATCTACTCCTAATTTCTTCCTTCACTACTAATCTGTCTATTACAGCTTCAATATTATGCTTTTTAGTTTTTTCAAGCTTAACTTCTTCTTCCTGTAAGTCTACTGTTTCACCATCAATTCTTGCTCTTACATATCCATTCTTTCTTATATTTTCTAATACCTTTACATGTTCACCTTTTCTACCTCTTATTACAGGTGCAAGTATTTGTATTTTAGTTCTCTCCGGCATATCCATAATCTTATCCACCATTTGATCTACTGTTTGTTGAGTTATTTCTTTTCCACACTTAGGACAATGAGGTATACCTATTCTTGCATACAAAAGCCTTAAGTAATCATATATTTCAGTAACCGTTCCAACAGTAGAGCGTGGATTTCTATTTGTAGTTTTTTGATCTATTGAAATAGCTGGCGATAATCCTTCTATATATTCTACATCTGGTTTATTCATCTGCCCTAAAAATTGTCTTGCATATGCAGATAATGATTCAACATAACGTCTTTGTCCTTCAGCATATAATGTGTCAAAAGCTAAAGATGATTTTCCAGAACCAGAAAGTCCAGTAAACACAACTAATTTATCTCTAGGTATTTTTAAATCAACATTTTTTAAATTATGAACCTTAGCACCCTTTATTATTATGCTATCTCTCATTAGTTTTACTTTCACTCCTTAGTTTTATTACAATTAAGTAATAATAATTAAAAAATAAGTGTTATCAATAAGTAATTTTATAATAAATAAATTTATTTTACAATCATTTATTGAAAACAACTTATTTTTCTAACTCTTCTTTTGTTTCTTAAGCTTAAATATGATGTCTCTTAAATGTGCTGCTTGTTCAAATTGTAAATCCTTAGCTGCCTGTTTCATTTCTGTCTCATACTTTTCAATAAGAGCATCTATATTTTCATTATTTGCTTCAATCGCTTCTTCTAAACTGCCATATTTAGCACTTTTTTCAGAAACCTTTGTAGCCTCGATTACTTCTCTAATTTCTTTTCTTACCGTAGTTGGCGTAATACCATGTTTTTCATTATATTCAATTTGAATTTTTCTTCTTCTATTTGTTTCAGTTATAGCTTTATTCATCGAATTAGTAATTCTATCCGCATACATTATTACTTTACTTTCTGAGTTTCTTGCTGCTCTTCCTATAGTCTGTATAAGTGATCTTTCTGACCTCAAGAATCCCTCTTTATCTGCGTCAAGTATCGCAACTAAAGCAACCTCTGGAATGTCAAGTCCCTCTCTTAAAAGGTTTATACCTACTAAGACATCAAATACACCTTTTCTTAAGTCTCTTATTATTTTCATTCTCTCTATTGTATCTATTCCTGAATGAAGGTAATTAGTTTTGATTCCCATTTCCTTTAAATAATCTGTTAAATCCTCTGACATTTTTTTTGTAAGGGTTGTCACAAGAATTCTATAACCTTTACTTATTGTTTCCTTTATACTAGCATATAAATCATCTATTTGGCCTTTTATGGGCTTAACTACAATCTCCGGATCCAATAATCCTGTTGGTCTTATTATTTGTTCCGCTACATTGCTCGAATGAGATAATTCATAATCAGCGGGTGTAGCACTAACAAACAGTACCTGATTCAACTTGTTTTCAAACTCTGGGAATTGTAAAGGTCTATTATCAAAAGCAGATGGTAATCTAAAACCATAATCAACTAACGATTCCTTTCTCGACCTATCTCCTGCATACATAGCCTTAACTTGTGGGAGAGTAACATGACTTTCATCTATAAATAGTAAGTAATCATCTGGAAAATAATCTATTAAAGTCTGAGGAGACGTTCCTTTTGCTCTACCATCTAGAATCCTAGAGTAGTTTTCAATACCACTGCAATATCCAACCTCTCTCATCATTTCTATATCAAAGTTAGTCCTTTGTTTCAATCTTTGAGCTTCTAGAAGTCTATCCTGAGATGTTAGTTCCTTGAGTCTTTCTTCCAATTCCATTTCAATCTTATTTATAGCTACTTCCAATCTTTCTCTCGAGGTAGCAAAGTGAGATGCAGGGAATATAGAGACATGGTTTCTTCCACCTATTATTTCTCCAGTCAAGGAATCGAACTCTCTTATCCTGTCTATTTCATCTCCAAAAAACTCTATTCTTATAGCCTTACTAGTCGAAGAAGCTGGGAATATATCTAAAACATCTCCTTTAACCCTAAAGGTTCCTCTAACAAAGTTAAGTTCATTTCTCTCATATTGTATCTCCACAAGCTTTTTTAACACTTCATCTCTATCCTTAACCATACCTTGTCTTAGGGATAAAGTAAGATTCTTATATTCCTCTGGATTACCAAGTCCATAGATACAAGATACTGAAGCTACAACAATTACATCCCTTCTCTCAAGCAGAGCAGACGTAGCAGAGTGCCTTAATTTATCAATTTCATCATTTATCGAAGCATCCTTTTCTATAAAAGTATCTGTCTGGGGAACGTATGCTTCTGGTTGATAATAATCATAGTACGATACAAAATACTCAACACAATTCTCTGGAAAAAACTCTCTAAACTCAGAGCAAAGTTGAGCTGCTAATGTTTTATTATGCGCTAGTATAAGAGTAGGCTTTTGAACTTCTTGTATAATATTTGCCATAGTAAATGTTTTACCAGAGCCGGTTACTCCAAGAAGCGTCTGAAACCTCTCTCCTTTTAATATTCCCTTTGCTATACTCTTTATAGCTCCAGGTTGGTCTCCCGTTGGTTTAAACTTAGAATGTATTTTGAAAACTTCCATTTTCACTCATCCTTATCTTTCTTTTTTATTTTATCTAACACTTCACTAAACTTTGTCTCATCAAGTCTAACAACCATACTATCTCTCGGTACTCCTCTTGGCACAAATACTATTCCAAGCCTTTTATTGCCGTTAAGCTTGTTGTAACTTACCTGTTCAAATTTACCTGTAACTTTTTTAACTTTAAACCAAATAAAATTTGAACACTCCTTTATGGATTCGGTTATCCTATCTTCACTCTCTATCTTTTTATTATTTACTTCTACCAATACATCTCCACTCTTAATTCCCATTTCATTAGCTGGTGAATTAGGTGCTACATCAAGTACCATTATTCCATCTTCATTACTTATATATTTTGGTTCTCCTTTTAATTCTAAATATCGTTGAAAAATTATGATTGCCTCATGTGCAGCTGGTGCAAATATTACTAGTAAAAATCTTAAAATTGAATTATAAGCAGCAAACTGTGCAAATGCAAATAAAACTACACTATACACTATTACAAATAAACCTGATGTTAATGTTTTTTCTTTTCTACTTTTAGTAAAAGTCACACTGTTGTATCCTATCATTCCATAAAAAGGTATTAACGCAACAACAGCTGTTCTTAAGATATCGACTGGTATTGAGTTTCTAACGAAAGGCCACCACTCAGGTAGTGGTACCTGCCAAGCTGAAGATATATTAGCTGTATTATGAATCATGAAGAATACAGCTATAGGAAGTGCCCAATGTCTCTGTAAGGCAAATCCACCTATTACCCTATCTTCTCTACTTGTAAAAACAGGAATATATCCAGTTTCTCCATCAATTATTATGAGAATACCTTCAATGAAATGTAATATAGCAACCATAGTCATTAGTGATACTATATCTATCTTTAAAACATCCAAATTAGGAATATTAAGTATCCCTCCAATAAAGCTTAAAACTAAACTTATAAAGGCAAGTGCTGCACCTGAATAAGCAAAACATATAAATCTTGGATTAAAGAACATAAAAACTATAGATACTAAAAATATTAAATCTACAGACGAACTCTCATCAAATACAACTCCTAAGTATGACATCATAATACTTGCAATGGTGCCCGCAAATATACCTATTACAATTTGAGATATTGTGAGTTCAAAGGGAGAATTTATTCTCTCCCCAAGTATCATCTTCTGCATTACAGTTGTTTTTTTATTTCTTCTATAAAGTATAAAAGATAAAATAACTAAAAATGTAACCAAGTAAGGCTCTGTTAATGCGTAGGCTACAGATTTTAAAGTATATATTAAAATGCCCATTAAAATAAATTCCCCTCTCTATACAGTGAAACTTGCCACCAACGTGCCAACTTCTACAGCTCAGTTAAACTAGTTAAAAAGCTTAAAACCACTTATATATAAATATTACTGTATGATAGCTATTAGTTAAAGTGAAACTTGCGTCAGGCGTAAACATACCACACCTGACGCTCAAATCCAAGTCTTATAATCCCCTTTATTTACTCTTAGCTATTTCTAGAGCCTTACTAAACTGAGGATCTGTATTTCTATCATATGGCTTTGCCCTTAAACTATCAGGATATTCCACTTCAATATCTGGTTTAATACCTGTATGGTGTATATTTTCTCCATTCGGAGTATAGTACTTTGAAACGGTGACTTTCAATGCAGTGCCGTCCCGTGTATCTAATATTGTTTGAACAACTCCTTTACCAAAAGTCTTTTTACCAACCAAAGTACCTATTTTGTAATCTCTGATGGCACCAGAGAATATCTCAGAAGCACTTGCAGTTCCTTCATTCGTAAGTACAGTAAGAGGCAACCCTATAGCTACTCCGCCTTTTGACTTATATTCTTTTTTATTTTTGTACTTATCTATAGTAGAAACTATAACCTTATCCTTCTCAACAAAATTTGAAACCATATCTACACACTCATCAAGCAACCCTCCTGGATTACCTCTTAGATCGACTATTAGTGATTTCATTCCTTTATCCTGAAGTTCCGTCAATTTGTTTGTGAAATTATTAGCAGTACTTTCATCAAACATGGAAACCTGTATGTATCCCACCTTATTATCTAACATTTCACCTTTAACTGTAACTAGGTTTATCTTTGATCTTTTAAGCTTAACATCAAAGTTACCTTTATTTTCTCTAAAAAGGGTTATTGTTACTTCTGTTCCTTCTTTACCTTTCATTAAGGATACTGCTTTTTCAAGTTCCTTCCCTGTAACCTCTGTTCCATTTACTTTCTCTATTACATCTTTAGGAAGTATACCAGCTTTTTTTGATGGTGACTCTTCAAAAACATCAACTACTACAATGTTATCATCTTTAGTTTGAACTTGAAGCCCAACTCCACTATAATTGCCTTCCGTTTGAGTGTTAAAGTCCTCGTATTCTTTTTTATTCATAAATACTGTGTAAGGATCATTTAGTGCCGAAGTCATTCCCTTAATAGCACCTTCTACTAAGTCCTGTTCATTGATAGTTCCATCATAGTATTTATATAATTCATTTTTCACTTCAAACAATTTTCCAAATTTAGATACCTCAGCATTCTGTATTCTATTTATATATGCTCTGGTTCCAAATAATGTAATACTGTTAGTGATAAGTACTACTGCTAACGTGGATGACATCCACTTTTTTTTATTGTTCAATTTATCCACCTCTTTGCTTTTACCTTCTAATGTTATAGTATTTATTTAAATCTTAAATAATTATAACATTAAAAAAAATAAATTTGTAAAACTATTTAAAAATTTTATAAAGTTAGTTATTGGACAAATTAAGCATGCAACTTTTAGCTGCATGCTTAATCTACAATTCATATGTTATTAAATTACTCTACTAAACTGCTAAGAACTTTCTTATAGATAAAATACTTCCCATTGCACCTATTACAATACCTGCAAGTACAAATAGTCCTAAAACATTAGTTATTATATATTCAGGAGCTATCAATTGCATAATGATTAATCCGGAAGAAGCTTTAACGTAGGCTATTCTATATATATAATATAGTAACACATCTGCGATAACACTACCTATAACTCCAATAATTATTCCTTCAATTATAAATGGCCATCTTATAAACCAGTCTGTAGCTCCTATATACTTCATTATTCCTATTTCTCTTCTTCTAGAATACACAGTTATCTTTATCGTATTGCCAATCAAAAATAAAGAAACACCTATTAGAACTATAAATATAACACTACCTACCCATTTTATCGTTCTTGTTATAGCCATTAGCTTGTCTATAACTTCTCTTCCGTCTTTTATACTTTCTATGCCTTCCATATCTTTTATGTTACTTACTACGCTAGAAACTATCTCTGGGCTGTTAACTTTAACTATATATGAATTTGGCATAGGGTTATCTTTCTCCAAACCTTCCACTAAGCCCTTATTTTGATCTCCAAGTTGGTTTTTAAATTTATCCATAGCTTGAGCCTTACTTTCATACTCTACATCTACTACTCCATCAATTCCTTTTATCTTTTTCTCTAGTTCTCTTTGTTGAACCATAGTTATATTATCCTTTAAGAATACTTTTGCTTCAACTCTGGATTCAACTTCCAATATCCCTTGCTTAACGTTCAATATACTTAGTAAAAATATACCAAAAATAAAAAGTGTTGCCGCAACTGTAGCTGCTGATGCAGTACTTGTAGTTTTATTTCTCTTCAAATTTTTAAGCGAGTCAACTATAAAAAACTTAACTGAACTAATCCTCATATCCGTAAGCCCCCCTCTGCTCATCTCTTACTATAATACCCTTTTCAATAGCTATAACCCTTTTTTTCATTACGTCCACTATATCTTTAGCATGCGTCGCCATAACTATTGTAGTACCTGCTCGACTAATATCATTTAGTGTTTCCATTATATCCATAGCAGTTTCAGGATCTAAATTACCTGTAGGTTCATCTGCTATTAAAATAGATGGATTGTTTACAATGGCTCTCGCAAGAGATACCCTTTGTTGCTCTCCTCCTGATAACTCATGTGGAAATGCTTTATACTTATTAGCTAACCCAACTAAGGAAAGTACTACAGGAACTTTTTTTCTTATTTCTTTTAATGGTGCTTCCACTACTCTCATAGCAAAAGCTACATTTTCATATACATTTAGAGTAGGAATCAACCTAAAGTCTTGAAAAACCACCCCTATCTTTCTTCTATAGAAGGGTATTTCCTTTCTTTTGAGATTAGTTACATCTATTTCATTCACTATTATATTTCCACTAGTAGGCTGTACTTCTTTTAGAAGCATTTTAATAAAAGTAGATTTTCCAGCACCACTTGGTCCAACCAAAAATACAAATTCTCCTTTTTCCATTCTTACATTTATATTTGATAGTGCGAATATATTATTATTATAAACCTTAGTTACATTATTAAATTCAATCATCTAAATCTCTCCTTAATAAATACACAAGAATCCAATTTTTTTACATTACTATATCTATTATAACATAATAAGACACGAAATTGAAAATTAATTCTATTAATTTATTATTAACAAAAGAAGGTATGTAAGATTATCTTTGACCTTAATCTTACATACCTTGAATAGTATGCATATATCTCATAATTATTACATACACATTTTTCACGGTTATATAATTTATCCATTATAAGATAATAATCGACAAATTTACGCCTCACTAATAATATCTTTAAATCCTTCTCCCAATACTTCACGAGCATCACTTATTGAAATAAAGGCTTTGGTGTCGGTTTCTTTTATGTAATTCTTTAATCTTATAAATTCCTTTCTTCCAAGTACTGTAAAAAGAATATGAGTATCCTGTTTTGAAAATCCACCTCTACCATGAAGTATAGTGCATCCTCTATCTAACTGTTCAATTATATACTTACCTATTAATTCGTTTTGAGAACTTATTACCATTATTTGTTTAGAACTATTAAGGCCTTCTATAACCCTATCTATTACAACGCCATTCATAATAACACACAAAAGCGCATATAAACCTGCTTCAATACCAAATGAAATCGCTGCTAAAAGTGTTACGATAAAATCTACTATGAGAAGTGATTTCCCTATATCCATATGCCAAACTCTATTAAGTATTTTAGCTAAAATATCTGTTCCTCCCGTTGACGCATTTTGGTTAAATACAATACCCAATCCTACTCCGCTCATTAGTGTTCCAAATATAGCTGCAAGCAATAGGTCCTTAGTTACCACAACATCAGGGGCCATTATTTTATCCATAAGCCAAAGAATTGCTGATAAACTTAAACTTGAATATATGGTTTTTGCTCCAAACTTATTTCCTATAAAAATGAAGCCAATTATCAGCAATATTGTATTCATAATTAGTGTAAGTAGACCTATGCTAACCCTTGGCAAAAAATTATTAATTATAATTGCCATACCAGTAACTCCACCTGCTGCTATCTTGTTTGGTGCTAAAAACAACTCTAAACTTAAAGCAACCAACAAAACTCCTATTGTAATTAAACCATATTCCTTTAAACTTTTCATAAGTCTTATAACTCCTACTTTATAATATATTTTCTCCTTAACTAATAAAGATAAAATGCTTATCCTTGTAACCATTAGTTGTTAAAACCCTTATACAAATCCAAATATGATATTTTATTAGTTCAACTACAAATAATTATTCCCAACTTTTTTGTTTTATATTATAAAAATAATAAGACGGTATAACTATATATACCGTCTTATTATCGCATTTGATTTATAGAACTTATTTTAAAGTTAGACCTTTTTTAACTGCTTTTACTACGTCATCAGCAGTTAATCCGTAGGCTTTTAACAACTCTGCGGGTTTTCCACTTTCTCCAAAAGTATCTTTTATACCTACTCTTATTACAGGTGTAGGTAGATTTTCACTTAATACCTCACATACGGCAGAACCAAGTCCACCAATTATATTATGTTCTTCTGCAGTTATAACAACACCAGTTTCTCTAGCTGCAGTCACAATTATATCCTTATCTATAGGTTTTATTGTATGTATATTTATAACTCTAACTTTTATTCCTTCTTCAGAAAGAGTATTATATGCTTCAAGAGCTGCATCTACCATTATTCCAGTAGCTATTATTGTTGCATCTTTTCCTTCTCTTAGAGTTATTCCTTTACCTATTTCAAACTTGTAGTCCGAACCTTCGTTTATCACAGGCACTCCTGATCTTCCAAGTCTTACATAGCAAGGTCCTTTATATTCTGCAATTGCTCTGATTACAGCTTCCGTTTCCACTGCATCGCTTGGGCTTATTACAGTCATATTTGGTATACTTCTCATTAAGGATATGTCTTCAATAGATTGATGTGATGCTCCATCCTCACCTACTGTGATACCTGCATGAGTAGCACATATTTTTACATTTAATTTTGGATAGCATATAGAATTTCTTATTTGCTCAAAAGCTCTTCCTGTAGCAAACATAGCAAAGGTACTTACAAATGGTATCTTATCACAAGTTGACATACCTGCAGCAACTGACATCATATTTGATTCCGCTATTCCCATGTTTATAAATCTTTCAGGACAAACTTTTTTGAAATCAGCAGTTTTAGTTGACTTAGATAAATCAGCATCAAAAACTACTATTTTTTCATTTTCTTCACCTAACTTTGCTAATGCCTTTCCGTAAGCTTCTCTTGTTGCTATCTTATTAGACATTATTCTTCACCTCCAAGTTCATCTATCGCTTTTTCACATTGTTCTTTGCTTGGCGCATTTCCATGCCAACCAACTTCATTTTCCATGAAGGATACACCTTTTCCCTTTATAGTCTTACAAACTATCATAGTTGGTTTTTCTTTAACTTTTTTCGCTTCTTCAATAGCATTAATTAGTTCCTCAAAACTATGTCCATCAACCTCTGTAACATTCCATCCAAAAGCTTTGAACTTATCAGCAATAGGACCCACTGACATTACCTCTTCACATGGTCCATCTATTTGAAGCCCATTGTAGTCTACAAATGCAGTTAGATTGTCTAGTTTATAGTGAGCGGCTGACATAGCTGCTTCCCAAACTTGACCTTCCTCTAATTCT
Organism: Clostridium sp. CS1-1; assembly: GCF_056135525.1. NCBI lineage: Bacteria > Bacillati > Bacillota > Clostridia > Eubacteriales > Clostridiaceae > Clostridium > Clostridium sp. CS1-1. Next base: position 4,708,970 of record NZ_CM148680.1, read on the forward strand.
CCATCTCCAAGTAGAGCATAAACTCTATAATCTTTCTTATCTAACTTACCAGCTAGTGCCATTCCAACTGCTGTAGATATTCCTTGGCCTAGCGAACCAGTGGACATATCTACTCCTGGAACTTCATTCATGTTAGGATGCCCCTGAAGAATAGAACCAATCTTTCTAAGTGTTTTTAATTCTTCAACATCAAAATAACCTCTTCTGGCAAGCGCACTATATAATACTGGTGCTGCATGACCTTTTGAGAGAACAAATCTATCTCTATTTAAATCTCTAGCCTTTTCTGGGTCTATGTTCATTTCACTAAAATAAAGTGTAGTTAAAATTTCTACAGCAGATAAAGAACCACCTGGGTGTCCAGATCCTGATTCTGTTAACATTTTTACAATGTCTTTTCTGATGACATTTGCTACTTGTTTTAGTTCTTCTACATTTTTTTTCACAATTTCAACCTCCTAATAAGCTTACCATTAAACATTTCTCATATATTTTATCACAAAAACCTCTTTTTATATATAATAAAAAAATAAGGGTTTAAAAAAACCCTTATAAAAACTTACTGCAATCCAACACTTATTAAAAGTGCATCATCAACTTTTCTCATATCTGAATCTGTCATATGACCTATTTTTTCCTTCAATCTTCTTTTATCTAAAGTTCTTATCTGCTCAAGCAAAACTACTGAATCTTTATTGAGCCCATAAGCTTCTGATGAAATTTCTACGTGAGTTGGTAGTTTCGCTTTATTTATCTGAGAGGTAATAGCTGCTACAATTACGGTAGGACTGTATTTATTGCCGATATCATTTTGAATGATAATAACCGGCCTAATTCCGCCCTGTTCCGAACCCACCACGGGGCTTAAATCAGCATAGAATATATCTCCTCTTTTCACTACTGTTGTCATCTGGCAAATCACTCTCCGAAAGCTTCGCTTCATATTCTTTAAATTCTTTCATGTCACTTGCAAAGCCCATTTCTGCAAACTCAAGATTAAGCTGCGCCATTTCTTTATACCCTTTTTCCATTTGCTCTATAATATTTAACCTTTTTTTCTCTTTAATATATAATATGATAGCTTCTCGAATAAATTCACTTCTTTTTTTGCAATCTTCTTGAAGTGCTTTGTTAAATTCATTATATAGTGTTTCTGAGAGGTTTACTACTAATCTCTTTGAATTTGACATATACAAATTAATACCTCCTATTAACTTAAGCGAAAGTTATGTACACACCATTATAGTCATAAAATTACTACCATGTCAAAGAAATTATCCGTAATTTCACCACTTTTCTACTTGTAATTTTTACACATAATTCCTTGTTTTTACATGTATGCTACTATTTATGTATATTCGTATAATTTAAATTAAATATGTACTTCGCTAAATAATTAATAGTTATGATTTAATTATAATAACACTATATATATTCTACCACATATAATCTATTTAGTAATCATCTTTTTAAATTTTATATATTTTCCCTATTTTCTGCAACATATTAGTATGTTGTACAAAGTATTAATTTTATATACATCAAATTTATTATTTGAGGTTAAGAATTATTGTTATTATCTCTATTCTACAGAAAAGCGTTATTAGATATTTTTTCTAGCAGAATGCTGTTATATATTTCAATTTGCATGTTTTAAATACAAAAATCTACTTAACTCTTAACTACTCTTATATGTAGTTTCTAACCTTAACTACTTTACCATTTTTTAAATAAACTCTTGGTACTCTTTTACTTACCATACAAATAATTTCATAGTTAATCGTCCCAAGCATAGCTGCCATGTTATCTGCATCATGCTTTAAGCTCCCATCTGTTCCCATTAATATTACCTCATCTCCAACTTCTACATCCTTAATATCAGTAATATCAATCATACATTGATCCATACATATATTACCTACCACAGGTGCAAACTTACCTCTAACTATAACCTTTGCATTACCTGACATCATTCTAGTATAACCATCAGCATATCCGACTGGTAATGTAGCAATTATGCTCTTTCTTTCAGTCTTGAACTTTCTACCATATCCTATATACTCATCCTTTTCTAGCGTCTTTATATGCATTATGTTAGCCTTCCATGTCATTGCTGGTTTTATATTCAAAACACTTTTTTCAACTTCATTGGAAGGGTAATATCCATACAATATTATACCTGGCCTAGTCACATCATAGTGAGTATAGGGTAAATCCATTATAGCTGCACTGTTAGCTATATCTCTCATATTTATTTTAATATCCTTTTTTCTTAACTCTTCATAGAACCAATTATATTTTTCAAATTGAATGTTTGAATATTCTTTATCAGCTTCATCGGCTGTACAGAAGTGTGAAAATAGTCCTTCTATCTCTAAGTTAGGCAACTTACTAATCTTATATATTTCTGCAATACTTTCTTCATTAGGTAAGAAACCTATTCTTCCCATACCTGTATCCGTAGCGATATGGATTTTAATAATCTTATTTTTAATCTTTGCTGCTTCTGATAAACTACATGCGTATTCATAACAAGATACTGTTGGTTCAACGTTATAATTAATCACATCGCTTGTTAGAGTTTCAGGAGTGAGTCCTAAAATCATTATTGGACATTCTATTCCATTCTCCCTTAACTCAATTGCCTCACTCAGTACGGCTACTGCCAATCTTGTCGCCCCATTTTCCAAAAGTACAGGTGCAATATCAATAGCTCCATGACCATACGCATCAGCCTTTACTACTGCCATTACTTCTTTACTCTTAGTTAATGTTCTAATTTGTTGCATATTATATGCAATATTGTCTAAATCAATTTCAGACCATACGGGCCTAAAATCTTTGAACATAATATAACCCCCTTAAAATAAACTAAAATGTTTCGTGATTTATCCCCAATATCAATTATACAATATTTTCAACAATAATATAATTAAAAATATTGAGAATTTATAAAATAATTCCCAAAATAAAATGGCAGGAGCTTACCAAAAGCTCCTGCCGACCTTATTATACCTTAAGTATTTGTATCAAATAATTCTTTTTGTAGCTCTGGATTTGATTTAAAATTTGTATAATCTATATTAATTTTTTCTCTACCTTTTGAATCATAAATTTTTAAGTATCTTGGTAAGTTATCCTTTAAATTTATATATAAATCTGAACTACTTATATTTTTGTTATTCCCAGGAATGTCCAAATGTATAATCTGATATTCTTCATTATTTATACTTTTAAATGAATTACCCATTGTTTCATTTGTATAAATTAATCCAATATACTCGCCAATAAAACTTAACTTAAATAAACTATCAAACTCCTTATCCGTACTATAACTTAAACCATTTTGCAAATCCTTTATAGATATACCATTTTCTTTATAGATCAACACTCTATTATTTTCTAATTCAAATCTATACCCATATCTCTTATCATAAAATTGTTTACCACTATAATTTATTGTTTGTTTATCATTTTGTATCTTCATAGATATGTCACAGCTATATGTATCTAAGTTCTTTAAGTAGTTAATAGCTTTTTCTGTATCTCTAACATTTTTAGTACACCCTACAAAAAATACTAAAGAAATAAAAGACATAATAGATAGTAATGTTAATAGTCCCTTTTTCATGTTACTCCTCCTGGTATCACACTTTTTAAAGTGCCGGTCTTACTATTAATACTATTCTCTTATGTCTATTTATATTCTTATACTTTTATAAATTTATAGGGCTTAAAGTTAATTTGTGAGTTCTTTTATCATATATGGAAGACTTTCTAATACATGACTAGCATTAACACAAAACATTTCATTGGAAAGCTTTTCTCCACAGTATCCGTGTATAAATGCAGATATATATGCAGCGGTCATCGCTTTATAACCTTGGCCTATAAGAGATGCTAGTATTCCAGTAAGACAATCTCCCATGCCTCCTGAAGCCATTGCACTATTTCCTGTAGGATTTATTACAGTTGTATCTCCATCAGTGACTATTGTATTATAGCCCTTTAATAAGACAATGATATTATTATCCTTTGCAAACTTTTTCGCAACTTCAAGTCTGTTTTCTTTTATGTAGTCTATAGAACTCCCTGTTAATCTCGACATTTCTCCTAAATGTGGCGTTATAACGATTTCCGATTTTTTGCTCCTTAAAATTTCCATTTTATCTTTTAATACATTTAGGGCATCAGCATCCATAACTACTACCTTAGCTGAACTAGTTATAACCTGTTTAACTAATTCAAATGTAGTTTCATTATCTCCCATCCCAGGTCCTATAGCAATAACATCACTCTTCTCTATTAAATCTTCCAAATTATCTCTTTCATCTAACGAAACAGTCATTGCTTCTGTTAGCTTTGAACTCAAAATCTCCTGAGTTTCTCTACTACAGCATAAAGTCACGAGGCCGGCTCCACTTCTTACTGCACTTTGTGCACATATATAAGCAGCTCCAGTGTACCCTTTTGATCCTGCTATTATTAGCACTCGACCATAATTTCCTTTATAAGAATATTTATCCCTTACTATAATATTATTTTTTATCATATTCTTATCCATAATAAATTCATTTTCATGAAATCTATTTACTGCAATCTCCGGAATACCTATTTCTTCTATAATTATTTCTCCAGTGAACTCATCTGTTCCGTAGTTTAAAAATCCCCTTTTATATAATTGAAAAGAAACAGTTTTATTAGCTTTAATGCAGTTTCCTAGAATCTTTCCCGTATTTGCATCTAATCCAGAAGGAATATCAATTGACACAATATGTTTACTGTTCTCATTGATTATAGAAATTACAGATTCATAAATTCCCTCAACCTTCCTAGTGATACCTGTTCCAAAAATTGCATCTATGGTCACTTGGCTTCTATCAACAGAATCCCTTAAATCATTAATATCCTCTATATTATTTACTTTATTTATATTAATACCTATTTTTTTTAATATCTCATAATTCACCCTACATTCTTCACTCATGCCGTTCTTACTGCCAACTAAGAATACTTCTACTTTCTTATTTAATAGATGCAAATGCCTTGCTACCGCAAATCCATCTCCTCCATTATTCCCTTTTGTGCAAACTATACAAAATGAATTACAAGTATCTAGTTCTAAATTTTTAATGACTTTTAAGGATGCATTCTCCATTAAAATAATGCTAGGTATTTTCAATTCATTTACACAAAAATTATCTATATTCTTCATTACTTGTGAAGTTGCTATCTTCAAATTTATCAACCTCCATCACTGCATAAGCTATGGCGTTATCCACCCCATGAGATATACTTAAATGAATTTTATAATTTCCATACTTCTGTGCAATCATTTTCGCCTTACCCTTCAATACTACTATAGGTTTGCCTGCAGCAGTTCTATCTATTTCTATATCTTTAAATTCGAAGCCACTGAACCCAGTTCCCAATGCTTTAGAAACTGCTTCCTTTGCAGCAAACCTTCCAGCCACAAATTCTGGTCTTAAATTTCTACTTTTAAGATATTCAATTTCATTTTTACTAAACAACTTATCCATAAACCCTTGATGTTTATCCATCCCTTCTTTTATCCTTCGAATTTCAACTATATCTACCCCAACTCCTGAAATCAAAAGTATCACCCCCATACTTATTATAATAAAGTAAAACTTTTACTTTTAAAAGTCAAACTTATTATTTAAAAGAAAAAAAGAGGATGTTTCCTCTTTTTTATAAAGTTTATCTCTTATTAGTACTCTTAGTATGCTATACATTTTGTTTCTTTTTCAAAATCAATTATATACTCATCAATATAATCTCCAAGCACATCAATCAGGTGTATTGGAGACACTGTATTATCATACAATAATTTCAGTAAATTATGTACCTTATGCCTGTCTGGGCTTATATGTTCTACAGAATCTCTTTCTATATTTACTAAATTCCCCTCTAGTATGTCTTGTCGTTCAATTTCAATTCCATATGACTGCACCTCTATGGTATCTGTTTCACATGAAATAGAAATAACCCCCTTAAGTAGTCTGTAGAAATAGTTATACTTGATTTTTTCTACACTTTCAGTTCTAACTAAATTTTCTACTACCATCTTTTTTCCCCCCATAATCAACTTCAAAGATATCTTAACATATTAAATCAAAGAAATATGTCATTTCGTGTTTAAAGCAATTACAACTTATCTCTCTTATATGACACCAAAAAGCCTGTAATACCACATCCAGCAGCATGTATATTACTTAAATTCCATTATCTAACTTATTAACAATGTATGTTTGTCGAATTTCTAAGCTTCTTGACTATTTCTTTTTGCAGTTACATATCTAATAGTATCCTTTAATATGCCATCGTTTACTGCTATATATTTACAAATATCCTCCAGCATCATAATACTTGCTATAACTATAGAGCAATCATCATGCTCACAGTGTTTTAATTCATATAGCTTGACATAGTTATTTAATACTTCTTTTTTACACTTTGTGTCGGAATATACACTATTTAATCCACTATATAATACATTATAAGAAAGTATTAAAAAGTCCATTTTAGACTTATCATTTCCATTTACGACATATTTTACTATTTTATTTAATGAACTTTCTTTATAGTATTCCTCCATATGCTTTGTATAACTATTCCCAATGTAGTTACCTATAATGTAGCTATCTATTAAGGCTATTTCCCCTTCTGTATTAAATATTATTGCTAAGTCTATACTCTTTTTACCTTCTCTTTTAATTTCGTCAATCTTTTCTTTCACTCTTTGATTGAATGAGGTTGTGAACTTAGAATCCAATATTAAATATTCCAATTCTCGACTAGAACATTCATATATAAAGTCTGAAAAGTGCTTATAAACCTTTTTCATATAGTCTTTACCTCTCAAAATATCACCTTCTAGAATATCTTTTTAAGTATATAGATTTACTTATTGGTTATACATCTGCTGCTAATTTACTCATTAATCTAAGTTCTACTAATAAACTGGACTGATAAACACATATCCTATATTTTTGCTCATATATTGTAGAAATATACTAAGAAATAAAACTTTTAAAAATGTAAGAAAACTAAATAAATAGTTCAATATAAAATAAATTGATACAGTTTAATTAAATAAATTACCTCTTATGCCCTAGACGTAAAAGGTAATTTATTTCAGAATTTCTTCCCTTTAGGTTTTTGTTTTCCTTCTCTATCAAAGGCTAGTGTTGCATTTATTTCTCCACCCATAATTATTATGATTGATAACAAAAATAACCATGATAAAAGAATAATTACAGCTCCTATACTTCCGTATACCTTTGAGTAGTTTCCAAAATTATTTACATAAAATGCAAATCCTATTGACACTACCACTAATCCTATGGTAGAAAAAATAGCTCCTGGTATTACCTCCTTCCAAGTTAGCCTTCTACTCGGAGTGTAATGATATAAGGCTGCAAAGATAAATATCATAGACAAGAGCATAACAATATATCTTGTTATATTCCAAGTGCGCTGAAATATAAATGAAAAACCTAATTTTATCGCCAAATATTTTCCTAGAATTTGACCAAACACTAGAAATATTATTGTTAATATTATTATAAAAGTTACGCCAAAGGTGCATAAAATTGATATAGTTTGAACTTTTATAATTGATCTATCTTCTGATTCATCATATGCCTTATTAATCCCTTTAATAACTGCATTAAACCCACCAGATGCACTCCATACAGTTACAAATAAACTTATAGATAGCAGGTGCCCATTTTTACCATCAACTACCTCGACAATAACGCTGTGTATCAACTGCAATACGTTTTCTGGAAGAATTCTATTTAGCCCAGCTAACACCTCACTACTACTTATAGGGCTATATCCTATCAAAGTCATGAGAAATATTAGGAATGGAAAAAACGAAAAAACTAAGCTATACGCCAACTGCGAAGATAATGCTAAAACATCATCATCGTTAAACCTGAACGCTAAATTCTTAATATCCTTAACAATTTGCACTTTTTGCACCTATAATTCTCCTTTTTCTTTTATTAAGCTAATTATGTCCTTTCTTGATAATAATTATTATAAGAATAAAAACAGGCAATATGCCTGCTCTTATTCTTATGTAAGTAGTCTTTTTTCGCCTTTCAGTTCTTGAATAGGTTTTACATTTTGAGTAACCTCTAATGAACCTATATATTCACCATCCTTACCTTTTATAGCAAAATATCTAATATAAACGGCCATGTCATTCATATTAATCCAGAAATCCTCATTATCCTTTTTCCCAGACCTAAAATCCTCTAACATACTATTTACAATATGAACACTTGCTGGTGGATGACAATTTTGAACTGTTCTACCAATTACAGCTTTTGTCCTTGGAAAAATTCTTTCTTCGCTTTGTGAAAAATATTTAACAACATCATTTTTATCTATAAATGTTATATCTATTGGAAGCTTATTAAATATGCTATTTATTTCTTCCAAAGACAAAATTCCAGTATTAAATTTAACATATCCTTCATTAGTCTCATCTGATTTTTTATAATCAGATTCTAAATTCGCTCTTTTGGGATTCCATCTTGCTTGTGGTTCAACTAAACAGTAACCTATTTCATTACTTTCATTTTCAATATCAAGCCATTCACTCTCTGTCAAAGTATCTAATGCCATAGGAAACAAAATACTCTTCTCCTTAAATATCATTTCATTAATTCTATTTAAAGTCTCTTCAATTTTATCTAATAATTCCTTCTTATTTCCTTTGTATTCATCGAGTAGCTTTCTGCCTCTCTTTATCTCAGTTCTTATTTCATCATCTACTCCCCACATTACCTTTGGAGGAGCTGTTATACCATACTTTTCAAGGTACGGAAATAACAAATTCTCTTTCCTTTTATAATGCTTGTCAATGTCCCATAGAAGATTGAAATCCTCTCTAAGCTTATTTATACTCTCTTCGCTGTCACTACTTGCAAACTCCTCAGTATGTTTTTTAATCTTATCATTTATTAATTTTTCTAACTCTGAATTTTCTAGCTTAAAGGTATGAATCGGATGACCTAGCTCTTGTTCTGGGCTATGTATTTCTTCTATAGATCCTTTAAATATAGCTGCGTGAACATCACAAAGGCGCTGTACCTCACTTATTGGCATGCCCTCCATAATCAAGTTCTGCTCCATGTCGGATATTTCAGAAGGTGCTACACCTTCTATTAATTTTGCAAACCTTGCTTTTACCTCATCAACATCTTTTCCATTGTGAAGTTCCATTATAAGTTCTTTTAAAATTTTTTGTCTATATTCTCTATTGTTTATGATTTCACTCATTTTAATACCTCCTTATTATTAAGAGATCAGGCTAGATATCCTATACAATTATAACAATACCAATCTTAAATTGGCATTTAGTAAGGATAAATATCTTATATAAGTTTTTCCTTTATAACAATATATTATTACAAAATTATAAGTAAATATCGTTTTATATTCGCCTATAAGCCAGTTAACTAGTTCTAACCTCGCCTCATTTTATATTAAAAAAATAAAAAAAGAGAGTATATCTTAGTATTATTTAGATATACTCTCTTCCTTAGATGTAAATATATTTAATTTATTAATGATGTTTATTTAAAATATCTATTTAATAATCCTTTAAATGCTGCTCCATGTCTTGCTTCAACACGAAACATTTACTGTGTTAGCGACTTTTATCTAGCCTTTAAAAAACTTATAGTGTGTAAACATAATGAATTTCCCACCGATTTCCCACCAAAATTCTTTTCCCACAACAAGATATTGTATCTATATGTCAGTAGCTTCAATATCTTTTATGGATTTACTATTTACATCTTTCCATGCTTTTTTGCCATTGACACTGTATCCAGCGACAAATTGTGCAGCAGTTGAAGCACTCCTAAAAAAAACATCAGTCTGTAAAATACAATCTTTTACTAATTCAAGATTATTTCTTTTTCCAAATGCATCTTTTGAAAATTTAGATGTTTGATAAAAATCTTTTGAAATTACACTCCCTTTTAATACTGTTAGAACACCATTTTCATAGTTTCCCATTGCATTAAATTTATTTTTTTTATTGATGTAAAATACTTTCATTTTCTTTTCTCCTCACAAAACGAACAATCTATTTATCTAACAACTTCATTTATAACGTCTATAATTTTATTGTTTTCATTATCTATTAATGCCTGTGCTTCTAATATTTTTTTATTATGTTCTTTAATTTTATCTAAAATAAGCTTTTGTTCATCTAATGATGGTACTGGAATTTTAAAGTTATCAAAGGTATCTTCATCTAAATACCATCTATTTGTAGAACCATAGCTACAAACATTACACATTTTATTGAAGAAATCATGTCTCATTAAATAAGTTAAAAATTGAGGATATACTATGTCTGTGTTTATATCATATACCCAAAAGTTACCAGTTATAATTGCACCATCCAGTTCTTTAGGAATAATTCCATAAGCACCATTTCTTGCATCGATCTTTGAAATCAAAAACTGACCTGCTTTAACGGAAAACTGTCTTTTTGTTCCAATTTCAGAGCCAAATTGAGTTTCTCGCAATACAATACCTCTATTTTTTACTTGGATAGTAACCTGTTTATATTCAAGAGTATCTTTTACTTCAACAATTTCTTTTTTTCTTGTTAGAATCTCATTAATTGGTTTTAAGTCATATTTAGAGTTTAAACTTATAAGCGGAGTGTTATATCTTTTCACACACCAATTCTTTTTATCTAGTGAATGGAACTCTGCAAAACCGATTTCTTCTTTATGAAATGATTTATACTCATCTTCACCTTCTTGATTTTGAATTGTATAACCACCCCATCTTTCCCAAAGTCTCTTGACTTTTGGAATATCATTTTCAGTAATTGGAACTCTTGTAAGGTTCAAATCAAACCCATCTGCCTCTACATCAACAAGCCATGACTTGTGGTTTTTTGGTGCCTTTTCATTTTTAAATAATAAAATACTTGTTTTAACATCAGTATATGGGTTAAACACTCCTTGTGGTAAAGATATAATACCTTCCACAGTTATATTATTCAAAGCCCATTCTCTAAAAGATGAATAAGTGTTGTGGAATAAAAGTGTCTCGCCAACAATACAAGCGATCCTACCGCCCTTTTTAACAGATTCTATCATATGCTTTATAAAAAGCTCATCTGGTTTATTTGGTTCTTCTAGGGCATAAGGATGGTTTGCCATTACAATGTCAAAATTCCCAAAGAATTTTTTATGGTAATCTCTAACTTTATCATTTACAGCCTTTACATCTATATAATCAACAATTGGAGTAATCCCATCATCTTGCATCTTAACTTTTGCTTTATAAAATATCTTTTCTGATTTTCCTACTTTTAATAATTGAATAAGCGAGTCTTTAGTATAATACTCTTTATTACCTTCTTCATTTAATATTATTTCAACATTTGTGGATTCAACTTCTGTATACTTACCATCAGCATCTTTTTTCTTGCTTAACTTTCCAGATTTATTTTTATTGGCAATAAAGTACTTTATTGTTGATACTTGTTCAATAATTGGTTCTCCTGATACTTTATCATATGGTACAATAACTCTTTCAGTCCCTATTAATTCTTCCTTATATTCAACATCTTCTTCAGCAACAACTATAGGCTTATTGTCTTCGTCTTTTACTTTTTCAAGTCTATTTATCTTTTTATAACCTAAAGCATTTTCATTAGAAATATGATTGTGTCCATCACCTAATAAAATCATATTAAGCTTTGTAAGCATTACTGTACTATCTTTAAGTTCATTACCAAATATCACATTTTTCTTCAAATTTTTATACGATATACCATACTTGCTATATTTTCCTATGTATGTAAGAAATGATTGAATTAGAAATCCACCGCTACCACAAGCAGGGTCATATATCTTTTCAATATATTCAATTATATAATTTCCTTTATTATCAAGAGCATATTCTCCATCATCATTCTTTTTAAATTTAATCTGAGGATTTGTCAAATAAACCATTAAGTCAATTAAATGTCTTGGTGTAAAGAATTCGCCGATTTTCCTATCCTTAGAACCTTTTTGATAGTATTCAAGTGCATTGCCTTTAACATCTGTCATCCTATCAATGTTGCATTTGTAAAACATTGTGTTTATTATTTTTGCCAAATCCTTTGAAGCTTGTTCATTTACCTTAATTAATTCTTCCGGAAATACATTTTCATACTGTTTATTTAAGAAATCTTTAAATAACTTATTTACTACCGATACTTTACCTTCCTCAATTAACTCCCAGACAGAATGACCACACTCTTTGATAAACCCTTCATCTAATTTATCGTTTGAAAATATTTTCAGAAATATAAAGATAGAAATTTCAGCAGCCTTATCTATAGCAGACAAACTATTTTTAGCCATTCTAAAAACTGCATCACATTGTGAAAAATAAGGCTCTAATAATTCTTTTGATATATTCTTTTGAATTTGTGTAGAAAACACATTTCCATTTTTCGCAATTGATTTTAAAAATTCTAATTCTGGAAATGTTGTTAGAGGTTCTCCATCTAATAAGATATCTACCCATTTATTTTCCTTTTCATTAAAATATTTGATAATAAAATTAATACCATCATATCCAAATGCTATTTTTATTTTATCTTTATGCTTCTTATTATAGTCTTTTAAATAAATATCAGTGCAATCAGATAACCCAAATAAACTATTATCTTTTCCAGTTGGATCTGGTTTCTTTGCATCTCCAACAGCAATAATTTTTTCACTTTTGCCACTTTCATAAAAAACATAATCAGGATAGCCAGAACCAGATCCAGTTTTAGATGGGAATGTGTCTAATTTGCTTTTTGCTGTTCTTTTTGTATAAAGTTCTCCAACTAATCCATAGCCAATATCTTTTAAATAATTTTCAAACACAGTTTCTACTTCTGATTCATTAGCACTAGATGAATAAACCTTACTTGTCGGTGTAAGCTTTATATCATTTAAAATCTGACCATTTTGAGTATTTTTTATAATCATTATTTATTAACCTCCAAAAATTATCTATTTGTTTTTTGTATCGTATTTAAAGCCTTATATGTCTTATCTATTAAAGTATACTGAGCTTTTTCACCTTAAAAAGCTTCTACTAATCCTTTGCTATTAGTTCATTAAGATTTTACAAATAATTATTCCTAAATGCTTACTTTTACATTATACAGCATATTTTTTGTACAAAATAGTCTATAGTAATTTATATAGATAATATAATATTAGCATTCTAAGCATCAACGCAGCTTTACAATCTTTCAAATTCAATAAAAATTGTTATTTACCCATTACTTACAAGACACAACAAAAAAGATTAGCATATTTTCTTTTATATACCAATCTTTTTTGCAAGTCAATCTTTTTAATATTTTTCACTTCGTTGCCAATTAAGAATCTACAATATCTTTATATGCATGTATACACTTAATGTTTGCCAAGTCTGTGAGATCATAACCATCATAATTATTTAAGAATTCTAGTAGAGAAGTTTTAGTTATCTTTTGTCTTCCTAACTTCATAGTTTTTATAATGCCTGCATTTATTAGACTATATACACTGTTCCTGTTTACCCCTAATATATTAGAAACTTCCTTAACTGTATAGACTATTTTCACTTCTGTAATGATCTCCTTCTCTTTACACATATATGAGTCCTCCCTTTCAATAAGTTTTTTTACTAATACTGGTTGTATTATTTATTTTTATAACATTTTCCAACATAGCCACTGGTTTTATATTCATTAAAACAATTATAATCGTAGTACTCTATAACCTTATTTATTCTTCTTAAAAATGCCTTCCAAGTTTCAGGAGATTCAATTTGAACCTTTAAGTATTGCGAAAGCAAATCTATGTTGGATATGATATAGACTTTTGTAAAACATGCTACTTTATTAGCATATCGACAAGGAAGTTCAAGAGGATAGCCATCTAAATAATTTAGCATATCTTGAATTTTAAAATTTGAGCAAAATTCTTCAAAAACAATTACATCTTGTCCCTTGTATGAATCGAAACCACCACAAATATAATTTGTAACGCGATATACATTTTCAAAACCATATTTATTCATTATCATGTATGTTTTTCCTGTACCTGCCTTTCCCCAAATGTAAGTAACTTCGAGGTCTCTAAATATACTTTTATATTGATTTTGACGAAAAGTTTGTCTTACCTTTTCTAATGCATCAATCTGTAAAATGTAATTAGGATTTTCTTCAATTATTTCATAATCTGACATTCCTTCCTTTATCATATCGTAAAGGTCAATAATATCATTTCGGGCACCTTGTCTTTCAAGCGGCATTTCCCCATGCTCTTCTTGCGTATCAGGTAATTTTGTTACACCTTTATCCTTTTCAAATTTTCCGATCTTAAAAACATAATCTCTATTTTGCTCAGATGTACCTCGTGCCATTTCTATATGTGCTTGTGGAAATCTATTTTTAATTGTACTGAATCGTACTGAAGAGGAACAAGCAATAAATATATGTGTATGGTGTGTTTTCTCTTTAGTGCCTATTTCATCGCTTAAGCAATAATAAATGCATGATTTGATTTTTTGCAATTCTTCCTTAATTTTGTCATGAGTAAAATCCTTCTCTAGTGGATTGTTAATGGTTATTTGCCATTTTCTTGATTGTGAATCTTTGGAAATAAAATCACCCTCTTCGTTTGCGACTTTAGTGTCGCAGTTACTTAAACTATTATATTATTTATGTTTAGCAATCTTTGCGACAGATGTTGCATAGGGTAATACTAACCTATGCAATTCCATAATTATATTTTCAACGCTAACGCGTTCTATTACACTGGCAGTACCTTTCACTTCGTACGGCACTGCCAATGTAATATTTTATTGTCTTAACACTCCTTCTTTGATTACTCTTTGCAACTTCTCCATATTTGAAATTGTGGGTACTTGAATTGCAGTAAGATTTGTACCATTTGTAAGCATATATCCTGTACCTTGCGTTCTATTTGCAAGCATCTCTGACTTAAATTCATGAAATAACATGTTTTTTGATTCTTCACTTAAATTACCTAATCCAACTACTAGATTGAAGTTATCACGTGCAGAGTTAAAATATGCTGCATCTGCTCTTTGTTGGCTTATAATTATATGCACGTTGAAAGAGCGTCCTAACATTAGGAGATTTGAAAGTTTCTTTTTTTCTTCTTCAGTTATCTTCTTATCAAGGCTATTACAATAACTTGCCCATTCATCGAAAAAAAGAACAACCATACTTTTACTTTTTTCTTCTCCCTGTTGTCTTTTCTGGAAACGCTCATAGAATTCTTGTAAACTCTTTGAGCAATCCGTGAATCTACTAAAACGCGAACAGCCTTGTAAAAATGAGAAGTCATCATCCCCCTTAAAGTCACATATATAAATTTGAGAGTCTGGCACATGCAGTGCGATTTTTCCTAAAAGCAATTTTGTAAAATATGTTTTTCCGCTTCCTGTTGCTCCAATAATTATCATATGAGCAGCCCTTGAGGGAACCCATTTAATGCTTTCTGAAATTCCTAAAGAAAGATATCTTTGATTGAATAATATATCTATCTCCATTTGCTAAAAATCTCTATCGCGACTATCAATATTTTGTGATTGTTGATGTTGCACTCTTGCATGAGCCCTTTCGGTTAATAAATTGCAATACTTTTCGCTAGCCCACGCTATATCAATTTGGACAAAAGTACCATTGTCACGGATTTCATCAATAATCAGAATGGGATATGCTGTACCGTTGTGGATATAACTAGTTTGTGTGATGCCAGCAAACTCATGAGAAGATAGTTTTTGGTTAAAACGTAGTTGTAGAGTCTCCTTGATATTTTCAGGGTTGATTTCTCCTCTTTTTACTACTAAAAATTGGCACATACTGACATTACCTTTTGTTATAGTTTTGATAGGTGCTTCAAGTTCACTTAACCTTTCAGGTCTAATCAAGTTAAGAATTTCAGCATTATCAGATAAAGTTGAATATAAGCACTGTCTGACTGTATTATAGTTACTTTCGCATAGTGCCTTTTCTAAACTTTGTTCAGCTACCATATCCTGAATAAATATATTTTCCCTTTCCTCCTGTTTTCTCTTTTTTCTATCTTTCCACCATACATAAATGCTTACATACCCTCCAACAATTATGAGAACTGATTCAAACCTCTCATTGATAAAATAAAACACTTGCATTGCGATAGAATAGGTTATTGCTATAACTGATATTGCCGTTAAACACATACCTATAGCGTAAAAAGCAAGCATTAAATATTTTTTATCGGTATACAGTATTTTGAGTTTTTCAGTTAACTTTTTCATTATGATATCACCTCAATTCCTGTAGCACTTGCAGTAAATGCATATTCACCTCTTTTGTCCTTATAGAACTTTCCCTCGAACCCTTTAATTTTTGCTTTAACTGCACCACCCTTTGCTTCTAATTCTTCATTTGTAATTACTGGTTGAGCTTGTTCAATTTTTATATTGAATTGCTCGTATTTATTTGATGGGCAAACACAACTGTAAGAAAATCCAATAGTCTTATCAGTTTGTTTTCCTTCATAGAATTCTTTTACAACTCTAACTCCAGTAATCAATAGCGTATCACTATTAGCCACCTGTGCTAATGTTATTTTGATTTTGGATATGTTTATCATTTTAAATCTCCTCCTTTAATTTTTTTTGTTTTAGTTGTTGTTAAAAACTTCAATTTAATTACCACCCCCAATTAAGTTAGCTAACTGTTTTTTGATTCGTTCGAACTACCTTAATTCTATATCTTAAAATATCAATTGTAATTGCCTTAAAACATCTTAAATAAACTCTGTTTCATTGACTTCATAAAACAGTTATGCTATAATTAACTATTTTACTAATTGGAGGGAACTATGAAACCTAAGAATAAAAATCCTTTAGATACCATTGTGGAAGCTCCATTTTCAGAAAGATTGAAATATTTTATGAGATTAAGAAAGTTAACTGCTAAAGATATTGGGATAAAATCAGAAAACGAATTAGGTGGAGAAAATATTCAAAGATTAGTATATAAACATATTAATGGTGAAATTATTAATCCAGAAGAGCAAACCATAATTAGATACGCTGAACTACTAGGCATACCCCCAGAGCATCTAAAGTATGATTTAGGAAAACGTTATAGGTTACTATCTAAAATTCAGCATCAATTAGATAATGAACCAAGTACATATAACTTTCTAGATAGTTATGGTGACTTTTGCTTGTATGGAAAATATAGCTTTGACAAAGTTGAATTAGAAGAAAAAACAGAACTTAATTCTATTAATATTGCATTTGAAGAGTTAGTTAATGGAGAGGATATATATGATAGTTCCGAACTAGATGGAGAGTCAAAAAATAACTCTAATGAAGAGATATTAGATAAAAACATTTTAGGAAAATTTGAAAGCATGCGATTACTTGACTGTTATAAAATTGTAAGATACTTTGATACTTATATTAAAGTTCATAATGATGCTTGGCTATTACTTTGTAATTTTACAGCATTAAATTTTAATGGCAAGAAAAAATTAAAAGGATTTATTGCCCAATTTAAAACTAGCATAGAACTTCAATTGAAAAATTTAGGAAATATATCTAAATTTACCGAGTTGCGTGATAAAAGTGAAGAGTCTATAATAAAGTCACTAAATACAGAAATAAGCAAAATAGATAGCCAAAATGCAGATAATAAAATGCGTATCATGCTTTGGGAAGAGTTATCAGATAAAATTAATAAGGAGTCATTACATGATGCTGAAAGATTCTGTAAACAAATGGACTCTATCATAACTATGGATTTTGATGACTGGAATATTTTGATTGCATATTTTTTATTAACTGATACATTCTTATATATACCTTCTGAAAAGCAAGAAATGCTATTAATTATCTCTGAACAACTAGCGAAAGATGATAAATACCTAAACGATACTCATTTACTTATTAACAAATAAGCTAACATAAAATAAAACACACTTAAAAGCTATTTATTTTCAAGTGTGTTTTTTATTCTCAAAATAGTTCGTCTACAAGCTCAGCAACTTGATTATGCATTGTATCCGTTACATGAGTATAATATCTTAAAGTAATCTCTAACTCACCATGCCCAAGTCGTTCCTGTACGTATTTAGGATTAACTCCTTTTTCAGCTAGCATAGTTGAATGAGTATGTCTAAGATTGTGGAAATTAAAATCTATTCCTAAATCATCTTTACTAATTCTAGATAGTACCTTTTGGCTATCATTAGTAAGCATTTGTCCATTTCCTTTAATATTGATAAAATCATCTACAACTATTAACTTATGAACCTTTCCACGCCTTTCCATGATGGTGTTTATTTTATATCCCAATCCATAATTTGCTTTGTCATTTTCATATTGAGTTTTTAAATCCCTTAAACGTTCAACTAAGTTTTTATTTAGTTTAATTGTCCTTACTGCATTTACCGTTTTAGGATGAACAAAACTCCATATTTTTTCTTGATATTGTAATTGCTTATCTATCCTAATAGTCTCCTTATCCCAATCAATATTAGAGAATCTCAATGCAAAACATTCTCCTACTCTAACCCCCAAATTAATTCCTAAAATGAAAGCTGTTAATAAATTTGTACTTTTAAATCTTTCCCCCATTTTAGTAAGTTCTTCCTTAGAATATGTTTTAATATCGCCATAAGCTCTATAGCTCTTAGGAGGATGAACATTAGCCATAGGGGAATTTTTAAGATATTTTTTTGAAACAGCATAGTTAAATAGCACAAGACAAAAGTTGTAGATAGAACGAACATATTCATCACTAAGGGTTTTACGCTTAGAATTAATAAATTCTTGGATGTTTTTTTCGGATATCTGAAATAGATATCTTGGTGCAAAGTCTTCAAAGTGATTGTTATATAATGATTTATAACGAACAATAGTTGCAAATTTTCTTGTGTTAGGTGCTTCATTTTCTATGAACTCATTATATACTTCTTGAAAAGTAATCTTTTTATTTTCTACAAAGCTTCCAGTTTTATTGTACTCACAAACAGCTTCTGAGAGTGCTGCATTAACCTCTTTTTCTGTTTTAAATCCGCTACGTTCTATCTGTTTTCTTTTACCATCAATTTTTCCTAAATCAATTCGATATGACCAAGTTGCTCCTTTTTTTCTAACACTGCCTTTCAATATTTCACCAGCTTTCAAAATTATTAATCTCATTGTATCATTTGAAGATTTATTGTCAAATCTCTTCCCACACATATAAGATGAGAAAACAGGCTATAAACGGCTATATTTATGGATTTTCACAAACTTGTGGGAATTGTATAAAAATAACTTCGTTTCTATAATGTTTTCCCACACATTTCCCACTAAACCTTAGAATATGGCAAAATATAAAAAAATATAGAAAAATACAATTTTTAAAATCAGTTTCATGAACAAAGGCTATAAACCTTGATATTCAATGATTACTGATAATAAAAATTGTATTTTTACATATCAATTTTTATTAAATTTTATTTAAAATATCTATTTAATAATCCTTTAAATGCTGCTCCATGTCTTGCTTCATCTTTACACATTTCATGTACTGTATCATGAATTGCATCATAGTTTAATTTCTTAGCTAAAGTAGCTAAATCTTTCTTTCCTTGGCAAGCTCCATGTTCTGCCGCTACTCTCATTTCTAAGTTTTTCTTTGTATCTGCTGCAACTACTTCTCCTAGTAACTCAGCAAATTTTGCAGCATGCTCAGCCTCTTCAAAAGCTATTCTCTTATAAGCCTCTGCTACCTCTGGGAAACCTTCTCTATCCGCTTGTCTGCTCATTGCTAAATACATTCCCACTTCTGTACATTCGCCCATGAAATTAGCTTTTAACCCATCTATCACAGCTGGATCTATATCTTTTGCTACACCTATTTTATGTTCATCAGCCCAAGCCATTTGCTCTTCTGATTTTTCAATAAACTTATCACTTGAAACTCCACATTGTGGACACTTCTCTGGTGCTGCCTCTCCCTCATATATATATCCACATACTGTACAAACAAATTTTTTCATTTTAATATCCTCCCATCAAATCCGTTATCTATATATTTATTTACCTGACATTTATTATTATATAGTATAAATTATTAATATTCAAGTACTTTTTATGTTTTTTGGTAAATTTTATTTAAACTGCTAAAATAGAATCCATCTATCATTATATTTCTTAGCCTATGTAATTATGATAATACTTTACTAATATAGACTTATCATAATGTAAAAAGACCCTAGATAAAGCATAGCTTGTACCTTAATATTTACCCATGACTGTAATATAAAAGTTTATGGTAGTATTCATAATTAATCTTTTATGTAATTATCATACATATATAGACTTTTAATATACTTAAGTAATTTCTACTAAAAATCTTAGTATAAAAACCAATAAAAAAAGCACTAATTTTTACACTTAGTACTTTTAATAGTAATAACCTACATATTATGGTAATTATATATTTGTATCTATTCCTTACACATTAACTTTATTATCTTCGCTAATTACCTCAACTTTTCCATCATTTATATCATTTTTAGTATCATCATATAAACTCTTATATAAATCCATTAAATTCATATGCTTAGCTTCTTTAGAGTTGTAACCGCCAATTTTGAAAGCAAACTGTACCGAAAAACCAATACAGCTAGCAGTTATTAGAGTTCCCACTCCAACAGGACCTCCTAGTATATATCCAATAATCAAAACTGCTCCCTCTATAGCTCCTCTGATCATCCAAACTGGTTTATTCACTCTTCTTACTAAACCTTCCATCAATCCATCTCTAGGGCCCGCTCCTAAGTTTACTCTTAAATAAAAATACGTTGCCCATCCTATTATAAAAATTCCAATCAACAACATAAAGATTTGCCCTAATGCATCATCTGGTGTTTTAAAAACTTTAAACTTTTCTATAATATCTATAAATAACCCTATAAATATCATATTGAATACACTTCCAAGTCCTGGTGTTACCCCGATAAAATACGACGCAAGTAAAATAAAGAAGCCAGTTATTTCTGAAACTTGCCCTAGTGTAAGCGAAGAATGATTTACTATTCCCATATGAAATACATCCCAAGGGCTCATTCCAAGTTTTGAATATAAAGTAAATAATATACCTACAGAATATAATAGTAAACCAAACATCAAAGATGGCATTTTCTTAAGTAAGTCGATTAAGATAAATTTCGTTTTACAACTCATACTTTCCTTTATTCCTCCTTTATTAATAAAAATATCTGTATATAAATTTTATCACTATAATATTGCAATTTCCAACAATACATCATTAAGGAATCTTTATTATAAATCCATTTGCATATTAGATAGTAATTAAAATAACTTATAATGAACTAGACTATCAAAAGTAATGATAGGCTAAAGCATTTAGGTGTTTTTAAAATTTAAAGTTAAGTTAACAATACCTTAAAGTATTTTTAAATCCAATAATATAAAATATACTTAAAGGGAGGTCGGTATATGAATATATCAACTTTCTGGGATTAATGAAAATATCATTCAATAGAGAAAAATATAAGAAATAAAAAATAGAATTATAGGAAGGTGTTAAAATTGAAAAATCTCAATATATGTGTTGATATTGATGGAACAATTACTGATCCATACTTTTGGCTCAATCTAGTTAATGAATACTTTAGAAAAAATGTAGCTATTGATAATGTAACAGAGTATGAAATCCATAAGGTCATGGGTATAACTAGTGAGGAATATGAAGATTTTTATAACAATAATAAATTTAAACTACATAATAATAATATTAAGTTAAGAGAAAATGCTAAAAATATATTAAAAGAATTAATAAAGACAAATAATATATATTTTGTTACTGCAAGAGATGAAGATTTAAAGCCTCTGACCTATTCTTACCTAAATGGACATGATATTCCTTATAACGATGTTTTTATTTTAGGAACTCACTATAAGGTAGATACAGCTAAAAAACTTAAGTGTGATGTCTTTATAGAAGATTCCTATAAAAATGCACTACAGTTATCTGAAAGTGGTTTCAAAGTATTACTTTTAGACACTAATTATAATAGAAAGCCTTTAAATAGCAATATAATTAGAGTTTATAATTGGAATGAAATATATAAAATAATAAAGGAGATACCATTATATAAGAAAGTAATATAATAGTATCTCCTTTAATCTTTTTAATAATATTAATCTTTTATTAATTTACATTTGCCTTATAAAATCAATTGTTCTATTCTACAGTAACTGATTTCGCTAAATTTCTTGGCTTATCTACATCACAGCCTTTTTGAATAGCCATATAGTATGATAATAGCTGTAGCGGAATAACTGAAACTACCGGTGCAAGTATATCGTGAGTCTTTGGTATATATAATGCTGAGTCTACAGTTTTTTCTATTTCTGTATGACCTTCAAAAGCAAGCCCTAAAACATTGGCTCCTCTTGTTTTAACCTCTTTGATATTACTTACCATCTTATCAAATAAGCTTTCTTGTGTTGCTCCTGCTATTACTATTGTTCCTTTTTCTATTAAAGCTATAGGACCATGCTTTAATTCTCCACCAGCATAAGCTTCAGAGTGAATATATGATATTTCCTTAAGCTTTAATGAACCTTCCATAGCTACTGCATAATCAAGACCTCTGCCTAAGAAGAACATGTCTCTATGCATATAAGTTCTTGAAGCAAACTTTTGAATTACTTCTTTGTGTTTTAATACTTCTTCTGCTTTTTCTGGTAGCTTTAACATTTCAGTTTTTATTTCTTCTATTGCTTCTTCACTTATTGTTTTCTTGTTTTGAGCAAAGAACAATGCAATTATATACATAGCTATAAGCTGTGTTACATACGCTTTAGTTGAAGCTACCGCAATTTCTGGCCCTGCCCAAGTATATAATATATCGTCAGCTTCTCTTGATACTGAGCTTCCTACAACGTTAGTTACGGCAATTACTCTAGCACCGCGACCTTTTGCTTCTCTAAGTGCTGCTAAGGTATCTGCTGTCTCTCCTGATTGGCTTACTACTATCATTAAAGTTCTTTCATTTATTATTGGATCTCTATATCTAAACTCAGAAGCTACCTCTATCTCTACAGGTATTCTTGCAAGCTTTTCTATAACATATTTACCTACAACACCTGCATGATAAGCAGTTCCACAAGCCACTATATATATTTTATCTATATTTTCTATCTGTTCTTTTGTTATAGTTATATCATCAAGTGTTATTGGTTTTCCTGGCATAATTCTTGATGTCATAGTATCCTTTATAGCTTTTGGTTGCTCATGGATTTCCTTTATCATAAAATGCTCAAATCCACCTTTTTCAGCAGCGTCAGCGTTCCAAGTTACGTGGTATATATCTCTCTTTATTTCATCTTTGTCTTCAGTTAAGAGTTTAACTCCATCATTGGTTAAAACAACAAATTCTTTGTCATTTAGAAGATAAATATCTCTCGTATGGTTTAATATAGCAGGTATATCTGAAGCTATGAAATACTCGTCTTTTCCTAACCCAACTATTAGTGGACTATCCTTTCTTACTGCTACAACCTTATTTGGCTCTTTTGCGGATACTACTCCTATAGCATAACTACCTTCCATTTTAGAAACAGCCTTCATTACTGCATCTACTAGGTCACCATTGTAAAAATAATCAACTAAATGAGGTATAACCTCTGTATCTGTTTCCGAACTAAACTTATAGCCCTTTGATATTAACCACTCTCTTAAATGAATATAATTTTCTATTATTCCATTATGAACAACACTAATTGTCTCATCTTCGTTGCTATGAGGATGAGAATTTAAATCTGACGGCTCTCCATGTGTAGCCCATCTTGTGTGTCCAATTCCTATTGTTCCTTTTAAAGGTTCATTTTTCAACTTTTCCTCTAGATTCGCAAGTCTGCCTTTGCATTTTGAAACATTTATTTGTTCTCCATTAACAATTGCAACACCTGCTGAATCATATCCTCTATATTCAAGTTTACTTAAGCCTTCTATTAAAATAGGTGAAGCTTGTCTTTTTCCAATATAACCAACTATTCCGCACATATTAAATCTTCCTTTCTTTTTTTAATAATAAAATTTCTTATAAAGGTTTTAACACCAGATTGATATTGTGCCGAAAATCACTTTTCGATTTTATCAACCGCTAACGGTAGTGCGATACCGTGGGGCACCCGCCGAAGAATCGATACTCCCCATCCTCGTCAACTTAAGTGACAGCCCAAATCTCCGATTTGGTTGTTGGAACTTACTCAGGCGTCAGCCTGAGTTTCCTTTTAAAAAGAAATCTTTGATTTAGTTAATCGAACTTACTCAGACGTCAGCCTGAGTTTCCTTTTTAAAAAACCTTATTTAGATAGTCGAATTCACACAAACGTGTAAGTGACGTTGTCTACTTAAGTCCTGGCGCTTTTAAATTTTTATACATAGTAAATGATAGTTTATATTCTTTATCTACCTCCTTTTCATTACTAAACTTATTTTATATGATACAAGCCATCAATATATTATATTTTCATTTATGTATTTTGGTCAATATATTTTCAAAAAAATTAACAATATAATTTTATAAAATATTTTTCATTACGTATTTATTGGAATTAACAATAAAAATCGTTACTCTACAACCGTAAAGCAACGATTTTTCAGAAATAAAATCTATATATTAGCTTTATTCTCTATTAGTTGTGCTAAACTATGAGCCATTCCATCTAGTTCGCTTTGAACTTCTCCCTCTAGCATTACCCTAACCAACGGTTCTGTTCCTGAAGGTCTTATTAGAACTCGTCCACGACCATTTAACTTTTCTTCAATTTTCTTTATTTCATTCACTATTTCTTCATCTTCATTGTGTATATTTTTCTTATTATTTGGCACCTTTGCATTAACTAAGATCTGTGGAAGTTCGTGCATCATTGAAGCTAATTCAGATAAAGCTTTTCCACTCTTCTTAACTATAGCTGATAACTGAAGACCTGTTATAAGTCCATCTCCTGTTGTATTGTAATCAAGCATTATTATATGGCCTGACTGTTCTCCACCCAACTTATAACCTTCCTTTACCATCTCTTCAAGTACATATCTATCTCCTACTTTTGTTTTTATTGTGCTTATATCTTCTTTGTTTAAGGCAATATCTAATCCAAGATTACTCATTACAGTTACTACTACTACATTTTTATCTAGTTTTCCTTCCTCCTTTAGATATTTACCCATAATAGCCATCAAAAAGTCCCCATTTATTAAATTTCCTTTTTCATCGACTGCTAAACATCTATCGGCATCACCATCAAACGCTAGGCCTAAATCGCAACCTTTTTTAACTACATAATCCATTAATTCTTCTGGATGAGTCGATCCACAATTTTTATTTATGTTAACTCCATCAGGATCATTATTTATAACATAAACCTCTGCACCTAGTTCCTTAAACGCTTTGACAGCAGTTATATATGCTGCTCCATTTGCACAATCTAGTGCGACTTTTATTCCCTTTAAATCAATATCAATAGTCGATTTTGCAAACTCAACATAGTCTCCAACTGCTTCTCCTGCTTCTTCTATTTTTCTGCCTATTTCACTTCCAGTTGGAAGTGAAACACCATCAAAGTTACTCTCTATTACGCTTTGTATTTTATCTTCTAATTCATCAGATAACTTATATCCTTGGCTATCAAAAAACTTTATTCCATTATACTCTACTGGGTTATGTGATGCCGATATAACAACACCTGCATCAGCTCCATATTTTCTAGTTAAATAAGATACAGCAGGAGTTGGAACAATTCCTACGCACACTGCCTCTGCTCCTACTGAAAGTATTCCTGAAACTAATGCACTCTCAAGCATGTCTCCTGATATTCTTGTATCCATACCTACAAGTATTTTAGGCTTATGCGTTCCTTCTGTTAATACATATGCCCCAGCTCTTCCTAACTTATATGCTAATTCTGCAGTTAATTCCTTATTTGCTATACCCCTAACTCCATCAGTTCCAAACATTCTATGCATAATGATACCTCTCTTTTTTAAATAAAATTAAACAACTTATTATTACTATATGTACACTAAGCTGAAATTGTCAGCAAGACAAATTTCTGATTTTATACTAACTATACTACAATATTATATTACAATTTACATATAGTAACAATAGGATTCGATTAGCTCACAGTTAGCTTGAGATAACATATTATCAATAATAGAAAAAGGTGTCTCATTTTAATTCATGAGACACCCTCTAAATATTATACTATACTATTTTGCGAATTCAATTCCCTTTTCGATAGCCTTTTTGTTTGATTCAAAGAACTTCTCTTTTCCGTGAGCTTTTAAAGAATTCAATAATTCTTCAATTGTAACTATTCCTGTTTTCTTAACTAATGCTCCTAGAAGAACCATATTAGCTATAGTTTTACTTCCTATTTCTTGAGCTATAGTTTGAGCTGGAATTGCTATAACAGTTACATCTGTTCTTTCAGGCATTCTATCTACTAAATCTGAATCTATTATAATAAGTCCGCCTGGTGCTACCATATCTTCGAACTTATCTAAAGAAGGTCTATTCATTACAACTATACTGTCAGCCTTTGTAACTATAGGTGATCCTATAGCTGCATCAGTTAGTATAACTGAACAGTTTGCTGTACCTCCTCTCATTTCTGGACCATATGATGGTAACCATGAAACGTTTAAATTAGCATCCATTCCTGCATAAGCAAGAAATTTACCCATTGATAATATACCTTGTCCGCCGAATCCAGCGAAAACTATCTGTTGTGATGCCATTTATTTTACCTCCTCAGTTATATCCTTCTTAATGCCAAGAGGATAATATGGAATCATGTTATCTTTTAACCATTGCATTGATTCTTTAGGTGTTAGTCCCCAGTTAGTTGGGCATATTGATAATACCTCTATCATTGAGAAACCTTTGCCATCTAACTGATTTTGGAAAGCTTTCTTTATAGCCTTTTTAGCTTTTAATATATTTGGAACTGTATCAACAGAAACCCTTTCTACATAGCAAGCGCCATCTAAAGTAGAAATCATTTCAGAAACTCTTATTGGGTGTCCTTCTGTCTTTACATTTCTTCCATATGGTGAAGTTTCAGTAACTTGACCTGGTAATGTAGTTGGAGCCATTTGTCCACCAGTCATTCCATATATACAGTTGTTTACAAATATAGAAGTGATGTTTTCTCCTCTAGCAGCTGCGTGAACTATTTCAGCAGTACCTATAGCTGCAAGATCTCCATCTCCTTGATATGTAAATACTACTTTATCAGGATTTGTTCTTTTTATACCTGTACCAACAGCTGGTGCTCTTCCGTGTGCAGCTTGGAACATATCACATGCAAAATAGTTATATGCTAAAACTGAACATCCAACTGGTGCTACTCCTATACTTTTATCTAGTATTCCAAGCTCTTCCATAACTTCTCCGATTAGCTTGTGAATTACTCCGTGAGTACATCCTGGGCAATAATGCGTAGGAACATCTAATAATGCTTTTGTGTTTTCGTATACTATTGCCATTATTTTGCACCTCCTACTATAGTTTTAACTTTATCTAAAATGTCTGTTGGCTCTGGAATCATACCACCAGATCTTCCGTAGAAGTCAACTGGTTTTCTTCCATTTGAAGCTAATCTTACATCTTCAACCATCTGTCCACAGCTCATTTCTACTGATAAATAGCCATGCTTAGTTTTGTCCACTGTTTTTTCAAAAGCTTCAACTGGGAAAGGCCATAAAGTTATAGGTCTTACTAATCCTAATTTTATTCCTTCTGCTGCAGCCATTTTAATTACATTCTTACATATTCTTGATGTAGTTCCATATGCAACTAATATTAAGTCACACTCAGAATCACAATTGAATAATTCATATTTAACTTCATTGTTCTTTATAGCAGTATACTTCTCTTGAAGATGAATGTTGTGGCCTTCTAAATCTTCTGCTTGTAGATATAGAGAGTTTATAATATTATGTTGTTTTCTATCTCCTAATCCATTAGCAGCCCAAGTTTTTTCAGGAAGCTCTTTAGCTGTTCTTTCCTTAAACTCAACAGGCTCCATCATTTGACCTAGCATACCATCTCCCATTACCATACAAGGAGTTCTATACATATCAGCTACATCAAAAGCATCTTGTATTAAGTCAACCATTTCTTGTATTGAAGCTGGAGCATATACAGGCATATTGAAGTCTCCGTGTGCTCCTCCCTTTGTAGCTTGGAAATAGTCTGATTGAGCTGGTTGGATACTTCCAAGACCAGGGCCTCCTCTAACTATGTTTATGATAACGCAAGGTAGTTCTGCTCCTGCAATATATGATATACCTTCCGCTTTTAAGCTTATTCCTGGTGAACTTGATGAAGTCATAACTCTAACTCCAGTTCCAGCTGCACCATAAACCATATTTATAGCAGAAACTTCACTTTCAGCTTGGATAAATGTTCCTCCTAATTTAGGCATCTTTTTTGCCATATAAGCAGCAACTTCTGTTTGTGGGGTAATAGGATAACCAAAGAATGCTCTACAATTAGCTCTAATAGCTGCTTCTCCAATGGCTTCATTACCCTTCATTAATACTTTCTCTCCCATTAAAGATCCCTCCTTTTTATTTCTGAACTGTTATTACACTATCAGGACATATTCTTGCGCATGATGCACATGATATACATTGATCCATCTTTTCATCTGTAACAGTCGCTGGATGATATCCTTTAACATTTAGCTTGTCTGCAAAGCTTATTATTTTCTTAGGACATACTTCTAAACAGTGTCCACAACCTTTGCATCTTTCTTCTCTAAAAGTCACCTTTTGCATTAAAATTCCCTCCCTAAGTTTGGTAATTTGAAATTTTTTTTGACAATTATCTTAAAGTACTTTTAGTTCTAGACCATAAAACGTCTTGAGCTTTTCAACTCTATTTATATAAATTTTATTTCTAGCACATTATTGAAACTTTATGATATCACTTTTAGTTATCTCCAAGGCGGTTTCATATAAATATCTATAGGTAATAGTTCACCTTTAATCTTGCCTTGAACTTCTTCTACTAAATCTCTTCTACATACTGTATATGAGTGTGGTAAATTCAGCTCTTCTGATAACTTAGCTACTTCTTTATCTCCTCTTATTACATCATCAGATGTAGTTTCATAAGACATATTTGTATTAGAGACTAAATGAGTTACTTTCAACCTTGAAACCCATTCGATAGTCCTAATATATTCTTCTGTATTTTTGCTGTTAGAAGTCAATGGTCTGTTATTGTTTACTACAAAATACATATCATAAGGCTCTTCTCTAAAGTATCCATTATATTGTCCAAGTACTACAGCCCCTTGATCGTCTCCGCCTATATCCATAACTACTTCATAACTTTTATCATTAAATACTGCTAAAACCTCTGCTGGGACTACTGCTAATTCTACATTAGAAAGACTAGGGTCTGATGCTATCACTCTTACACCATTCTCTTCGAGATGTTTTCTTATATCTCTAGAACAAAAATAAGGGTTAACTATGTCGATATCAACGATTGCAACTTTTTTACCTTCTTTTGCAAGTTTTAGTGCATAGTTTATAGATATCTCAGTCTTTCCACTTCCAAAATGTCCTGTAAAAATTCTAATTCTACTCATCATATCACCTCGTCTACAAAGGACAATAAATTTTACATCAAAGCATCGGTAAACGTATTCATCACTGTCATATGAAAACTTTCACACAACTTAAATATAATTTTAAAGCCTGCTTTTGTGTTGATTAATAAATCATAAACATAAATTGAAATATGACTTTTTTATGTTAAAAACTTTAGTTTATGAATTATTTCTAACCACAAGAACATTATACCATAACTTCTTTAACATTTCTAATTCATTTTTTGCCAAATTTCTATTAATATTTATGATATATGGTCAAATACTCTTAATTCTTACGTTTATTTAATTTTAATTTAACATATTTCATAAAATTTAGAAATCTATTTAGTTTTACTTAGCGTAAAATTTAGCAAAACTAATTTTACGCTAAGTATATGTTATTTCCTGTGACTATTTGTATTCTTTTGCTTTTTCTTCACCTTTTAGCACTCTAAGAGCGCCTTCTGCTAACGCTAAAAGCTCATCTTCTCCTGGATATATAACAACCGGTCCTATGAATGATATTTTTTCCTTAAGTGCTTCTGTAACAGCTTTACTATAAGCTATTCCACCTGTTAGAATCATAGCATCTACTTTTCCTGATAATACAGCAGCACATTTACCTATTTCCTTAGCTATTTGGAATACAAATGCATCAAAAATTAATTTATATTTTTCATCTCCACTTAAAGCCTTTTCTTCAACCACTCTAAAGTCATTTGTGTCAAGGTAAGCTACTGTTCCACCTTTACCATTAATCTTTTTCTTTATTTCTTCAATTGTATACTTACCACTGTAACAAAGCTTAACTAAATCTCCTACAGGTACTCCTCCTGATCTCTCAGGTGAGAATGGGCCTTCTCCATCTAAGGCATTGTTTACATCAACAACATTTCCACTCTTGTGAGCTCCAACAGATACACCACCACCCATGTGTGTAACTATTAGATTTAAGCTGTCATAAGGTTTATTGCTTTCTTTAGCATATCTTTTTGCTACTGCTTTTTGATTTAATGCATGAAATATACTCTTTCTTTCTATTTCTGGCATACCTGATATTCTTGCAACTTCGTCCAATTCATCAACAACAACAGGGTCAACAATGAAAGCAGGTATATTTAAAGATGTTCCTATTTCATTAGCTATTATTCCACCTAGATTTGATGCGTGCTGTCCCTGAACTCCAACTTTTAAATCTTCAAGCATAGCATCATTTACAGCATAAGTACCACTTACTATTGATTTTAATAATCCACCTCTACCTACTACTGCATTTAATGTATTTATATCAAAATTCTTTTCTTCTAAAACTTTTAATATGACATCTTTTCTAAATTGAAATTGATCAAAAATAGTAGCGTACTTTCCTATTTCATCTGAAGAGTGTCTTAAAGTTTCTTCTAGAATTTGCTTTTCATCTTCATATACACCAATCTTAGTTGAAGTTGAGCCTGGATTTATTATTAATAATTTAAATGACATTAATTTTTCCTCCCTTAAACCTTTGTAAAATTTCAAAATATATTATGTAATTATTTTATAAAACTACTTGTTCTTACCTAACTGATTAGCAACTAAAGCTGCCAAAGCAATGGCATTCATTTTTGTCTCATGACTATCGCTTCTAGAAGTAAGTACAACTGGTGCTGATGTTCCTACTAATAATGCACCACTCTTACATTTAGTTGTATATGTTAATGTTTTATACATTATATTTCCTGATTCTATGTTCGGCATTAATAATATATCTGCCTTTCCTGCAACTGGTCCTGTAACGCCTTTGTGCTCAGCAGCTTCTTCTGATAATGCATTATCTAATGCTAGTGGTCCATCAATAATACATCCCTTTATTTGTCCTCTATCATTCATTTTTGAAAGGATTGAGGCATCAATAGTTGCTGGCATATTAGGGTTTACTACTTCTACTGCACATACAGGTGCAACTTTTGGCTTCTCAATTCCTAGTGAATGAGCAACAGTTACTGAATTTTTCACAATATCAATTTTGTCCTTAAGTTCTGGGTACATATTAAATGCAGCATCTGTTATTAATATTAATCTATCATAACCTGGTATCTCAAAAACACCTACGTGTGACATAAGCATTCCAGTTCTTAAACCAACTTCTTTATTTAACACAGCTCTTAAGAAGTTTGCAGTGTCAATAAGACCTTTCATCAGCATATCTGCTTTACCAGTTGAAACTAGCTCAACAGCTTTAACAGCTGCTTTCCTTGAATCTGCTTCTTCAATTATTTCAAACTTGCTTAAATCCATTCCTATTTCAGCTGCAATTTCAGATATCTTTACCTTATCTCCAACTAATACAGCATCTGCAATTCCTTTTTCTTTTGCATCCATTACTGCTTCTAAAACTGGTTTGTCTTGTGCCACAGCTACTGCAATCTTTTTTGTCTCTAAGCTTTGTACTTTTTGTAAAACTTCTTGAAAATTCTTAATCATTTATACACACCTCTTGTTCATAAATTTTTGCTTTTTCTTCGCCTTTTAATACTCTTAATGCACCTTTCATTAATGCCAGCATTTCATCTTCACCTGGAACTAATTTTACTGGAGCTATAAAACTTATCATTTCTTCAATTATATCTGTAAGTTTCTTGTTATAGGCCATACCTCCAGTTAGTATTATCGCATCAATTTTTCCACTTAATACTGTAGCCATAGCTCCAATCTCTTTTGAAATTTGATACGCCATAGCCTTTAGAATAATTTCAGCCTTTTTATCGCCAGCTTCTATTCTTCTATTTACTTCTCTTCCATCATTAGTTCCTAAATACCCAGTAAGCCCACCTTCTCCAACTATCTTTTTCTTAAGCCCACCATAAGTATATTTCCCACTAAAGGCTAGTTTAATTAAATCACCACATGGAAGACCTCCAGTTCTTTCTGGTGAAAATGGGCCTTCCTCATTAGCATTGTTTGCGTCGAGTATTCTTCCATCTTTAACAGGCGATATTGAAATTCCTCCGCCTAAATGTGCCACAACAAAAGAACTATTACTAAAGTCTTTATTTAAATCAGCACATACTCTTCTCGTAACAGCCTTAATATTTAGCGCATGAACAAGTGAACGTCTTGGAATTTCTGGAATTCCAGATATCCTTGCTTCATCCACTATTTCGTCTACAGCTACAGGATCTACTATAAATGCTGGTAAGTTAGCCTTCTTGGCTATGTTATCTGCTATAATTCCCCCTAGATTCGAAGCATGCTCTGCTTGGTATCCTATTTTTAAATCTTCAAGCATCTTTTCTGTAACTTTATAAGTCCCACCTGGCATAGGTCTTAAAAGTCCTCCCCTACCTACAATGGCTGATAAATCTTCAACGTTAACTCTCTGTTTTTGGAGCCAATTTAGTATAACTTCAGCACGCATTTCCCTTTGCTCATATATACTATTATATTTTTTTAGTTCTTCCGTGCTATGTGTTAAGTTATCCGTAGCTATACACTGCTCACCTTTAAATAACGATAATTTTGTCGAAGTTGAACCTGGATTAATTGCAAGTATAAAGTAATGCTTGTACATAAGCGTACCTCCATGTAATCGATTTATTCCCCACCTATATTTTAGCAGAAATATGCTCAAAATTTATTTTTCAGAAAAATTAATATAATGACTTGTATTCTTTCATTATATTTTCTGCAACTTTCAGCCCATCTACTGCCGCTGATACTATTCCTCCCGCAAATCCAGCCCCTTCTCCGGTTGGATACAATCCTTCTACTGAAATACTTTGCAGTGCTTCATTTCTAGATACCCTTACTGGTGCTGATGTTCTTGTTTCAATTCCTGTCAAAACTGCATCTTCACTTGCAAATCCTTTAATTTTCTTATCAAAATTAATAAAAGCTTCCTTTAATGAATCAGTTACACAACCTGGAAGGCATTCTCTCAAATTCTTGAACTCATATCCTGGCTTATAAGTAGGCTTTATATTGCCTAATTTATTAGAGATTTGGTCCTTTAAAAAGTCCCCTACCAATTGAACAGGTGCTTTATATCCTTCCCCACCTAATAAATAAGCCAATCTTTCATAGTGTCTCTGGAATTCCATCCCCTTAAGTGGTGTGTTTCCTTCAAAGTCATCATTTCCTACTGTAACTACAATGGCTGAATTAGCATTTTCTTTATCCCTTTTATAGTAGCTCATTCCATTAGTAACCAGCATACCTTCCTCAGAAGCAGCAGCCACCACCTCTCCTCCTGGACACATACAAAAACTGTATACCCCTCTTTTATCTTTTGTATTGTAGGTAAGTTTATAATCAGCAGCTTTAAGCCTTGGATGATTAGCATACTTTCCATATTGATTTAAATTCATCATTTGTTGAGAGTGCTCAACTCTTACACCTATAGCAAATGCCTTCGCCTCCATGAATATTCCATTTCTATGCATCATTTCATAAGTATCTCTTGAGCTATGGCCTATCGCTAGCACTAAGTTTTCGCATGGAATCTCTTCATTATTTACAATAATAGATTTTATTCTTTTGTCTTTTATTTTTATATTCTCTAACTTGCTATTAAATCTTACTTCTCCGCCAAGTTCAATTATTCTCTCCCTTATATTTTTAACTACTGTTTTTAGAATATCAGTACCAACATGAGGTTTCCCACTATATAGAATTTCTTTTGGAGCTCCAGCTTTTACAAGTTCATGTAATACAAAGTCACATCTTGTATCCTTTATTCTTGTGGTAAGCTTCCCATCTGAAAAAGTTCCTGCACCCCCTTCTCCAAATTGCACATTAGATTCCAAGTTTAATTCTCCAATACTCCAAAACTTTTCTATTGATTTTGTTCTATCTTCAACCTTTTCGCCTCTTTCAATAATCAATGGCCTATAACCTTTTTGGGCCATCAAAAGACCTGCAAACATCCCTGCAGGTCCCATACCAACTATAACTGGCCTGTGATTCATTTTCTTCGATCCTAATATCAATTCTTCATTATATTCTGCTTCTATTTTTATATCCTTATCGTTAGCTTTTGCAACAATCCTCTTCTCATCTTGACATATAATTTCTACTGTATAGTTAAACTTTATATTATCCTTTCTTCTAGCATCAATAGATTCTCTTAATATTTTAAATTCACTAATGTCTGTATTAGTTATCTTTAATCTTTTTGTAGCTTTTTTCTGTAATAATTCTATATCATCATCTATATTCATTGTTATATTACTTATCCTAATTGACATATTTATCCTCCAATATCTTTTTTCTTAATTGTTGCTTTTATATTTACTGGATTTTGTGATAGCTTTGATACCCCTTGAGGGAGATTTAAAACAACTGATACTACATGCTCTCCTTCTTGTAGATTATTTAAATCTACAAAGCACTCTATGCTTTCCATTTTTAGATTGTTTAAAACACTTTCCAAACCTGAAACAACTATAGTGGTTTTGCTATTACTTAAATCAACAGTATAATCATTCCCAATATTTTTAGTTTGTATATCTATATTTAACTCTTTTTGGATTCCTTTATCATAACTAACTTTAACTTTTACTACTCCATTACTATTTATAAGCATTACATCCTTTGGAACTATAAGCTTTGCCTCTTCAGTATCTTTGCCATTTAATTTACTTAAATCTATAGGTTCTGTATCTAGACCGTTTATACTAGATAGTACTTTTTCCTCACCTGCTATATCTATCTTTTCTGGTAATGAACCCATAGATATTATTACCCCTCCGTTTTCTAAACTACCTTGGGTTTTTACACTAATAGGTACACTCTTTATTTTTTTTACAGGAATATTAACTTGCACTGATTCTGGATTAATCTTTACATTTTTAATATATATCCCCGAAGCATTTTCTGCTTGAAGAGGTAATACGATATTTATATCCTTTACTACATTGTTTATATTACATTTTGCAACTACACTATTTATAGAACTTAATTCCTGAGATGGACCGCTAACTTCTACTTCCTTAATATCTAATGTAGGCTGTAGAGCATAAAATCCCTCTTTTGTTTTACCTTCAGACTCTACCTTAATTGGAACAATCTTTTTTATCAAATCATCTAGTATTACCGTAACCCATAGACTCTCATCATTTACAATTCTTATGTTCTGTGGATACCTCTTTACCTCGACAGGTACTCTATTCTCTCCTTTTTTTACAACATAAGCACTCAAATCTGACTCTAGTTTGAAGTCTTCAGGCTTTATGGAGTATATATCTGAAGCATTTCCTCTTATATTTAATGTTATACTTAGCTGCTCTGCTCCAATTGGTACTAATTTTGAAGGTAGTAACATATCTTTGTTTATTACCTGTACTGGAACGATAATTTTTCGCTCCCTTATAGGATTTTCCACATTAAATATATATAACCATAAAACAAAAGACGCTATGACACAACATACTTTAACAACTATTTTTTGATTTTTACTATTTTCATCCATTTTCTCACCTGCTCCCTAAAAGTCAGTTTTCTACTCTGCCTTTTTTTAATTATTCTAATGAGAATATCCTTAAGTTTTTCTTTTGTATAGTTTCTTGTAAGGATACCATTTACTGCAAGTGAAATTGTACCAGTCTCTTCAGATACAACTATAATCAGTGCATCAGAATTCTCAGATATTCCAATAGCTGCCCTATGTCTTGTTCCTAGTTTTTTACTAATATCTTGACTGTTAGTTAACGGTAAAAAACACCCTGCAGAAATAATCCTGTCATTTCTTATGATGGTCGCTCCATCATGTAACGGTGTATTAACAACAAAGATATTTTCTATAAGCGCAGAGGAAACACTGGCATCTAATACTGTACCAGTATTTATTATATCTCCAAGACCAGTTAATTGTTCTATTATTATTATGGCTCCAGTTCTGTCCTTAGCCAAGTTTTCCACAGCATTAGTAATTTCTGTAATTACAAGCTCCATGGTTTCATCGTCTTCCAGTAGATATTTGTCATTAAATGCAGTTCGTCCCAAATGTTCAAGTGCCCTGCGTATTTCTGGTTGGAAGATGATAATAAAAGAAAGTACCCCGATAGTTATTGTCTTAGTTAAAATCCAGTTAAGCATAGTTAAATGAAAAAAACTACTTACTGGAATAAGTAAAATAATAAGTATGATCCCCTTTAAAAGTTGTTCCGCTCTCGTTTCCCTTATCAATGTATATCCCTTATAAAAAATAAAGGAAACTACTAGTATATCCATTACTGACGATATGCTAATATTTTTGATAGAATTAATTACTATGTCTAAAATCTCCACCCACTTCACCATCCTAATAAATAATCCTATTTACAATTATACACTATTTAATATTGTTTATATCATATGTAAATTTATTTTTATAAAATATTAATAAAAACATTATCATTTGTATTTTTTTCGAATTAGTGGGTACAATACCATTAGCCTAAGTTTTTTTATAAAACGCGGGGAAACCAAAATTTTGGGGTGAATCGTATTTTACGTAGGTTATGCCTTTACCGAACCCGTCAGCTAACCCCGTTGGTAATAAGGAGAGGATTTAATTGAAAAAGATTACTTATTGTGTAGCATTTTTGTTCTTGTTATTACTTCTGCATTGCGCTAAAGTTAGTGCAAAAGATTCTAATAACATAGACACAACATTGTTTAATCAAGAGGCTGAAGTCGTTCAAGTTTTTAACTACCTTGATAAAAAAATATATATTACTCAAAATGATATACATCTGATGGCTAAGGTTGTGTATGCAGAGAGTAATTGTGAACCTTTTGAAGGCAAGGTTGCTGTTGCCTCAGTTATTTTAAATCGCTTAAAATATCCTGAATTTCCAAAAACAGTTGAAGGTGTAGTTAAACAGAAGGGTGCTTTTTCCTGTGTAAGAAATGGCAAAATAGATGTAGTTCCTGATGAAAGTAGTTATAAGGCTGTATTTCAAGCATTAAAAGGGGAAGATCCAACTGAAAGAGCTGTATTTTTCTACAATCCTAGGATAGCAACATCTAAATGGATGAAAAATATAGATAAGAAGAATGTAAAAACTATAGGAAACCATGTATTTTTTGTAGTTAACTAGACATATCATTTTTTAGCTAATCATTAGCTAAGCACATATACCAGTAAACCCACCATACTTACAAATGATGGGTTTATTTTAGTTTTACTATTTTTGTCCATCTAAGTAGGAAACCGCATTTAATGCAGCTACCTGACCTTGGCCAGCAGCTCTTAGGTATTGATATGGTTTGCCTGTACAATCTCCCGCTGCAAAACATCCCTGAAGGTTAGTCTCCATATTTAGGTTTACCTTTATATGATCGTTCTCCACCAAAAGTCCTGGTACAAGCTGATTTGGAGCTACACTATCTTTTAACACAAAAACTCCATCTGTAGTTATTTCTTTTTCCTTTAAAATAATCCTTGTAACTCTGTCTTCCCCCTGTATTTCTAAAGGTCTATCCTTAACTATTTCAATGTTACCTCTTTTTAGGTGATAATTTCCTTTATACATAGGAATATAATAAACTTTTTCGGCTAACTCACTAACATAATTGGTTTCTTCTTCTGCCTCTTTATTATATCCTATAATAGTTACTATTTTTCCCCTATATAAAGGTGCGTCACATGTAGCACAGTATCCGACACCCCTACCCAAAAATTCTTCTTCCCCTTTTAACGGTTTAGTATACTCTATTCCTGTAGCTAAAATGATAGTCTTTGCTTCATACATTTTATCATTAACCGCTAAAGCATAGTAATCACCCATTGAGTATATAGCATTTATTCTTTCAAAGGTTACACTTATACCCATCGAATTAATATGTTCCTGAAACCTTTCCTTCATATCGTTTCCTGTTACTTCATATAAGCCTAAATAATTATTTACCTTAGGCGCTTTTACAATTTTATTACTTAAATCTTTACTGCCAAATATAATTATATTTTTATTTCTTATTTTAGCATTTATTGCTGCCGATAGCCCTGCTGGACCACTTCCCACTATAGCTATATCATATCTTTCATTCATTAACCTCACTCCTTATAACTTTAGGCATCATTATTTATTATACTATTCATTCTATATATAAAATGACAAATTAACACTTAGTTAACTTGTCATTTAAATTAATAATTATATATGTTTTTCTACTAGATTCTTTATTGCATCCTTTGGCCTAAATCCCACTAATGTATCCACTACATTTCCATTTTTAAATACCATAATAGTAGGTATACTTGAAATTTTATATTGTGCTGATGTTGCAGAGTTTTCATCAACGTTTAATTTAAAAAACTGTGCCTTATCATTAAGTTCTCCAGCAATCTCCTCAACTACAGGTCCAAGCATTTTACAAGGTCCACACCATGGAGCCCAAAAGTCTATAACTACAGGTGTAGATGCACTTTCAATTATTTCAGAAAAGTTCATATCTTTTATTTCTTGTATCATTTTTATACCTCCATATATACCCTGCAAGGGTATGTTTTATGTTTTAATATTAACTCAAAACATTTAATTAGTCAATAACTTATAGTTTTAATTCAGTAACTACATTTAACTTCCCAGCATTATCACAGTTATTTTCTTCTCTTTTAGCGATATATATTCGTTAATTATTTTAGCTATCTATATTTTACAAAATACAAAATAACGGCATTATAATTAAATAATCACTACATTGTTAATTAATATCAGATTTAATTTAGTTATTTACCAGTTCTCCAATTATCGAATTATTATATATTGATGATGGATAAGTTGCTATTAATTTTTCAGCATAGTTTTTTGCAACCGATCGGTTTACATCTTTATATATAATAGCTAATGTATACAACACAGTTTCCTCGTATTCACCATTAGGAGATGCTTGATCATATTGAGTATAGTATTTTATCGTATTTTCATCATCTCCTAATAAGTGACATGTGGTACCTAACATATAAACTATGTGAGGATATAGGTAATGACTCTTACCTACTTCATAAGCTTTTAAAAAGTATACTTTTGCATTTAAATAGTCCTTATTACTCATATAGCTATATCCCTTACTGTAAAAATAATCAACTCCCTCAGCTTTTATTATTTCTTCAGCATTTGATAATATGACTTTATCGTTAACACCTAAATTTTTATCCTTCCATCTAAGAACTTCATCATAAATAGCTTCAAAGTCCTTATTTTCAATATTAACTTTTATTTTATCATTTGGAAAAGCCACCGTCTCAGTTTTATTGTTATTTTCTCTACTATTCTTGGATGTTTCTACAACTACTGGATTAACTTGTTTTTTTGCATCCCTATCAGAATCAGTCGACTCCAGCGTGAATTTATCTATGATTGGTAAATACTGTTTGCTTTTAATCATCCTAATAACAAATAAAGAAGATGCTATAACAGCAATCAAACAAAAAACAACTAGAATATAAGTAGTTTTTTTCAGGACACTTTTCTCTTTTATCATCCCACAGCTTTCTAAGCTCTTTCTAATATCATTAGCTATAGTATTATACTTATCTACTTGAAAAACCTTATTTATATATTCAAGCACTTTATCATACTCAGCTTTTTTCATATAACATAGGGCTAACTGATTATTAACATTAATATAATTAAAATCACTTTGTGTACACTTTTTTAATAAGCTTATTGCCTCCTGTATTCTTAACTCCTTAATAAAATCTAATGAAATTTGATAAAGCTTTAGTCTTTCAACATCTTCCTTTGTATCTTCTAGATACTTCTCTGATATGGCATCTCTATTGGTCTGCTTATTCATCTTCCAGAGCCTTTGCGCACTGTCTAAATCTCCTTTTAGATAACACAAAAGCCCTTTAAGATTTATGGAGGCCGCATTTTTAATATCTATGGATATACTTTCTTCACATAAATCTATAGCTTTATCTATATATCCATCGTTATACTTATCTAATGCTTTAATGTATATCTTCTTTGACTTATTCATACATTATTCCCCTTAGATTATTAATTATTTCCGTTAATCATATAAACTACTTTTCCTTCAGAATTTTTCACTTCCATTTTCTTATTTAAACCTATATCAAAGGAACTAATGCTCCAACTCTCTGTGTGAGATTTTGTATAGTTATCATCTTCATATACATTCACCTTTAAATTTAGGCTACCTCCAACTTTTTGTATAGACATTATTTCCTGCTTCTTATCTGAAGGTTCAAGTATTAGGGATACCTTCCCTGTATCAATATTAAGTGAATATAAGTTTCCTCCCTTGGAAACAGTCCCAAAAGCTGATCCTATAATTACAAATAAATTTTTATTGTCAGCCCACTCTATATATATTGGAGAGACTTTCTTATTGTCCAATAATTCAAAACTAAATATGTTACTATTATCCTTTAAATATATCTTGCCTATCCCTTCTTCTTTTGCCGATACTCCCTTACCTTCTATACAGGCACTATGACTTTTATTTTCAGAATACTTCCAAGGTGTATTGAATGATGGCTTTTCATTTTTTTCTAGTGTTTTTTTGACAAATTGGGGAACATTATAATTCTGCGTACTGGCTGGCTTTACTTCCTTATTTTCATTTTGTAAATTGCTACTATTAGCATTCTTATTTACATCCTCTTGTTTTGTAGGTGTTTCATTATTAGTCTTAGTTACCTCTTTCTTTGGACTTGAGCAAGCAGATAATGCTAATGCTAGTACAATTGATATTGAACATAGTGTATATATCCTTTTTTTATTTTTTAATCTCATTATTTTAATTCCTCCTTAAGTATAAATTTTACATTTTACTTTTTATGCATTTAGCTTTTCATGTATATATTTAATATTATATACTAAAATATGTTTTTCGGGTTGATATTTTAACATAAATAAAACCTGAACTGAAATTTAATTTCAGTTCAGGTTTTATTTATCCGATGACTACCCGCTCTAATACTCCCCCTTCTCCAAGGGGGAGTAAAAATCGGCTACGTCCCTGGATAACGAGTTCTAAGTGGCAAAGCCTCTAAGAACTCTGTTTATGTTAAAAAAGAGTAAGCTGTTTAAATTAGTTTTCCATTATTAATTTTTTTGCATTTAATATAGATGATGCACTCATAGAAAATTCATCTAGGCCGTACTCTACTAGTGTAGAAATAGCTTTTTCATCTCCTGCCATTTCACCACACATTCCACACCACTTTCCTTCTTTATGTGCTGCTTCTATAGTCATCTTTATAAGCTTTAACACTGCTGGGTGCATTGGATTGTAAAGATAAGATATTTTCTCATTCATTCTATCTGCTGCTAAAGTATATTGTATTAAATCATTGGTTCCTATACTAAAGAAATCTACATATTTCGCAAGTTCATCAGCATTAACTGCTGCAGCTGGTATTTCTACCATT
This sequence comes from Clostridium sp. CS1-1, assembly GCF_056135525.1. Classification (NCBI taxonomy): domain Bacteria; kingdom Bacillati; phylum Bacillota; class Clostridia; order Eubacteriales; family Clostridiaceae; genus Clostridium; species Clostridium sp. CS1-1. The sequence continues at coordinate 4,751,106 of NZ_CM148680.1, forward strand.
ATACCTGTCTCTAAACCTTCATTAAACTCTTTTCCTTCATTTCTTAACTCTTCCATACATTCTTTTAGCATCTCTTTAGCTTGTTGGAACTCTTCCAAAGAAGCTATCATTGGGAACATTATTTTCAAGTTACCGAAAGCTGACGCTCTAAGTAATGCTCTTAGCTGGACCTTAAATATATCCTTTCTATCAAGACATAATCTTATAGCTCTATATCCTAGGAAAGGATTCATTTCCTCAGGTAATGGTAAGTATGGAAGCTTTTTATCTCCACCTATATCAAGTGTTCTTATAACAACTGGTCTTCCTTCCATCTTTTCAACTGCGTATTTATATGATTCAAACTGTTCCTCTTCCCCTGGCATATCATCTCTATCCATGTATAGAAATTCAGTTCTGAAAAGTCCTATTCCATCTCCACCATTTGCTAGTACTTGATGAATATCTTCCGGTTTCCCTATGTTTCCTGCCACCTCTACACGCTTTCCTGCTTTTGTAACTGTTTTAATATCTATTAACTTTTTAAGTTCTTCTCTTTCTTTTTCATAAGCTTCTTTCTTGTTCTCATATAACTTTATTGTTTGTTCATCTGGATTAACTATAGCAATTCCTTCTATTCCATCTACAATAATAGTATCTCCATTTTTAACTGATGATGTTATCTCTTGCAATCCGACAATCGCTGGTATCTCTAATGTTCTTGCCATAATCGCACTATGAGAAGTCCTTCCTCCAATGTTAGTTAAAAATGCTATAACCTTACTTTTATCTAATTGTGCTGTATCTGAAGGGGTTAAATCATGCGCAACTACTATTGTGTTATCTTCATATTCTAAGAGCCCTGAAGATTTTCCTACTAAATTTGCAAGTATTCTATTTCCAACGTCTTTTATGTCCGCTCCTCTTTCTCTCATATACTCATCTTCCATGGCAGCAAATATTCCTGCATACATATTTAAAACATCATCGAGAGCCTTCTCTGCATTTACTTTGTTACTTTCAATTCCCATTTCTACAGCTCCAGCAAACTCTGGATCTTCTAATAACATCATATGACTTTCAAAAACCGCTGCTTTATCTGCTCCTAGTTCTCTTTCCGCCTTTTCCTTTATTTTTTGCAATTGATTTTTTGATGATTCTAAAGCTTTATTAAATCTTTGTTTTTCTGCCTGTATATCCTCTATTTTTCTTTCTTCAACTTTAACTTCACTTTCTTCCTTTATAAATACAGTACCAATCGCATATCCTTTTGAAGCTGCTATTCCCTTTATCATTATTGTTTATCCTCCTTAAATAATCTCCAATTCTTAATGACCTATATTTCAAAACTAAAGTTAATTTCTTTTTAAATCAATAATATTAGAAGCAATTTATATGCCAATACTTAAAGAACTTATTTGTTTTTTAATATTATCTTATGCATCTCTCTATTTTTCTAGCCAAAACTGAGGTGTAAAATATAAATTTATAATCATCTGTCTAATTTGACGAATTTTATAAATATATATCGAAATTTGTTTGATAAAAATTATCAACATATATTTAGAAAGCCTCTACCTAGTATTGAAGACCCACTATAAACCACTGGACTTACAAAGCTTTTTGCTATATCATTATAATTGATAATTTTTATCAACACTTTACTAATATATGATATTTTTTATCAACTAGAGGTGAATTATGTATAAAAAAAATGTTATTGTTTCTATTCCAAATGGAATTCACACAAGAATTGCAGCAATGATAGTCCATAAAGCTGACGAGCTTAAGAGTAAATATAATACAAATCTATATATAAAAAATTTACACACTAAAGACCCCTTGGCTATTAGTATGCTCGCTTTAATATCTCTAAAGGTTAGAGAAAACGAAATAATTGAGATTTCATGTGATGAGGAGAATAATAGTGGACAAACAGCCGTATTAAAACTCTGTGATTTTATAGCTACTGGTATAAGTTCTAATAATAATACACTGTCTAAAATAGATCATATAATTGAAGAAAACACTATTGCTTATGAACAGATTGTTAAAAATATACCTGTTGGAATTTTAGTCATAGATGTAAATGCTCATATTACTGCAATGAACGATTATTCCTTAAAGGTTATTGATAAACAGTTGGGGGATGTTATAGGACGCCATGTACAAGAAATTATTCCTACATCCGATCTTCATAATGTATTGATATCAAAGGAGCGCAAAGTGGGCGAAACCCAGTATATTAATAACCATCTTGTTATTACTAACAGATCTCCCATTTTTTCTAATAACAAGGTAATTGGGGCATTAGGTGTATTTCAAGATATTTCGGAACTTACAGGTATAAAGGAATTAAATGAAAAATTTAAAAAAATATTGGAAATATCTCATGACTTAATTTGCTTTGTTGATGAAAGACGAATTATTAGTTACGTAAATCCCTCTTATGAAGAACACTTCGGAATAAAAAGTTCTGATATTGTAGGAAAAGATTTATTAGATATCTCTCCAACTGGGTTAAGAAATACAGTATTTGAAACAAAGAAGCCTATTGAAAATACAGTTCATCGTAAAGGAAGTATAGCAACAATTTCTTCTGTTGCACCTATATTTATAGATGGGACTTTCAAAGGTGTTATTTCTATATCCAAAGCAGTTAGTGAGCTTAAAGATTTAGTAAAAAAACTTGAAGCCTCTGAAGAAGAATTAAATTATTACAAGGAAGAGCTAAAAAGACATGTAGAGATAAGTGGATCTTTCAAGTCAATAATTGGGTGCAGTAGCACACTAAAGGATTGTATTATCGTAGCCCAAAAAGCCTCTCAATCTACATCAACAGTCCTGGTAAGAGGGGAAAGCGGAACTGGTAAAGAGCTTATAGCAAAGGCTATTCATAATAATAGTGACAGAAAAGATAAACCTTTTGTAAGAGTTAACTGTGCTGCCATTCCAGAAAACTTGATTGAAAGTGAGCTATTTGGTTATGAGAAAGGGGCCTTCACTGGGGCCATAAAAAGTAAACCTGGTAAGTTTAACATAGCAAATGGAGGTACTATATTCTTAGATGAAATAGGTGATATGCCTTTTACTATGCAAGTAAAACTTTTAAGAGTTTTGCAGGAGAGAGAGTTTGAGAGTATTGGCGGACTTACAACTCAAACTGTTGATGTAAGAATTATAGCAGCAACCAACAGAAATCTAGAGGAAATGATAAAAGAAAATAAATTTAGAGAAGATCTTTATTATAGACTAAATGTAATAAGTATTATGCTTCCACCATTGAGAGATAGAAGAGAAGATATAAATCTATTAGTAGAATATTTTATAAAAAAAATAAATAATAAGTTAAACAAGAACATTATTGGCATAGATAAAAAATCCCTGTTATATCTTCAAGAATATCATTGGCCTGGAAACATTAGAGAGCTTGAAAACATTATAGAAAGAGCTATAAATATGTGTGAAGAAAGTACAATCACCGAAAAAGATTTACCTTTCTATATAAAAAATGAAAATTCATCAGATGATACTTTAATAAATCTTAAAAATGGTATTATTCAACCTTTGGATGAATACGAAAAAGAAATTATAACGCTAGCAATGAGAAAACATAAAAGCTACAATAAAGCAGGGAAAGTTTTAGGTATCACCCATAGAACTGTAGCCCTAAAATGCAAAAAGTATGGAATTGATATAGAAAATCTTTAAGTTTATCCACAAATTTAAAATTTAATAATCCCCAACAGTTAATAACTGCTGGGGATTATTAAAAATATAATAAACTAACTCTATCATAAAAATAAATTAAGTTTTTATCATGGCTACTTAAAACCAATCGTCAAATAAAATTTATTTTATAAGCTCTTGAAATTTCTTAGAATTTCTTACAGGATTGAAGTCCGCCTCATTTTCTGCTATTTTCTTAATATCGGGTGACATATCTATAGCAACCTTTAAGTACTTAACAGTATTCTCTATATCTCCTCGTCTTCCGTAAATGCTTGCCTTACCATAATAACTCCAAATATAATTTTCAACTTCCAATGCTTTATCATACCACTTTAGTGAGTCATCATAGTATCCGTATAATTCATATGCAAGAGCCTTGTTAAATCTAGCGTATCCAAAGTCCGATTTCAACTCTAGTGACTTATCTATATCTTTCATTCCATCAATATAATTACTGCTATAGCACAGTGCTATACCTCTAATGTTATAAGCCTTATAAAACTTTGAATCTTCTGCTATAATTTTGTTAGCTAATTTTATCGTATCTTCGTATCTTTTTTCTCCAAACGCTTTGTAACTATCTTGGTATACGGCTTCTAGTTTATTGATCTTTTCTTCTTGATGTTTTGCCTCTTCAGACTTACTTTGTTCATTTTTATTTTGTATAAAGGATTCCGTATTATTTGTATCATTGTCAGCTTTATTTATCTTTTCTATAATACTCTTATTGTTTAACCTATTATTAACTGCTGTTCTATATGCTATTCCTATGACAATTATACTTAAGCATAAAAATATTATTACCTTAATCCTTAATGAAAATCTTGTTAATAGGTTTTCCGAGAATCTACTTCTCCCATCCTTAGATCCCATGACATACTCCCCTCTTCATCACTGTATTCTTCTTAACTCATATGTACCCTATTAAGTATACATAAAACAAGCCCTGGTGACGGATAAAAAGTTATCTCATACATCATGGCTTAAACTCCCCATAACAAATGTAACATTATTTATATTATATCCATTATTCACATGTTTCTTCAACATCTACTTTATTTCACAGTAATTTTCATATTTCCTTCTAAGGAACTCCTTGATTTCCACTAAGCCATGTCTTTGACACCTTACACAGTTCTGAGCAATATCACCACAAATGTAACACTTTCTTTGCTTCATTCCAAGTTCCCTTCTACTCAAACTGATACCATTTTTATCATATACATCTATATCAATACATCTTCCTAGAAGATGGTTCTCTTCCATATCAACAGTACTACATTTAACATCAATTGGGTCTCTGTCTATAATTATATTTACTATTGGTCCTTCTGCAGTTATGTTAAAGCCCTTATATAATATGTTATCTTCAAACTTAGTTACCGCTAGACTACTTAATTCTTTTATTATTCCGAATGATACATAATTATTCTTATTTATTCCTGGATAATTTACTCTAATAGTAATTAGGGTTGACTTATATTTTTCAATTAATTCCTGTTGATTAAACACTCTTTCTTCTCTTTCCATGAGTATATCTTCAGGAGTATATCTTTTTATATATTTGTCAATTGTATAATTACTGCATGACCCTACTGTAAATATTTTATAAATAGATTTTAGGATTTGTATTTCTTCATCCTTCAATTCCAGAATATCTTCATTCATAATCTTAATGTGGAGAATTAGTAAGTTTTATTCTCTCAACTATCTCCTTCCCTTTTTTAGAATTTAGGAAGTTCCAAGTTACATCAGGAATTATGTCCTTTACTTTAAGCAACTCATTTTCTTTTATTAGTTCTCTTACTCTAGATGCACTTATATATTCTTCACAATACTTTTTTCTTTCTAACTCTATAACCTCTACCCCGTAATTAGGTAATATAGTTTTTAATGTTTCATTATAGGCACCTGTAACATTGCAGTAAGGCTCCTCCCCTACAAATCTCTTTTTTATCTTAAACTTATTGCAAAAATACTTACCAAAAATACCAGAATCAATTTTTTGATAGGCCTTCATTCTTTCATTTTCTTTCCTTATAAAATATGATGGAAATGTCACGGAAGATATAATATACTCACTTCCAGGTATTACAATCACATTTTTTAAGTCTTTCACTCCTTCCTTTACAATAGAATATCTATCTTCAAATGGGAAAAGTGATTTATCTTCCTCCACAATAAATAGTAATACCTCCTCGCAACTCTTAGCCGCCTCTTGTATTAAATATCTATGCCCTTTAGTAAATGGATTGCAATTCATAACCAAAGCCCCTTTTGGCTTTTCTATATTAATAGCATACTTATCTACCATCTTATCTAGGGACTTGTTTATATCATAAATTCCATACTCTAAAAGAGCAGCTTCTTCCACTTCATATAATAGCTTAAAATTTAATGATGTAAACATTTTTACTTTATCTGGCTTTGTAAAGACAAAACTGTGAAATATTCCATCTTCAAAGAGCTTATCAACTAAATGTGTTATAAGTGTTGAAGTTATATTTTCTCCCCTTAAATCCTCAGCTACAGCAAAACACTTAAATACATTTTTTGCCTTAGAACAAGTAGCCTTAATTTCCCCTTTCACATCGCTTAAAACAACTGTATAATCTACATCTTTATCTAGAGTCAATTTAAACTGTTCTAAGAACTTAATTACAGTAGCTCTTTCATCATTATTTTTCAAATTTACACTTTGAAGTTTTAAATCATACATCACGTTAACCCCTTTTACATGTACTGTATCCTATTAAGGTTTTGACCATTAATATTAATTTATTTTAGATCTATACTTAAATTTTCAACTGGTATCTCTAGCTAAATTTGAAGATACATTTAACTAAAGATACCTAGTTTTAAGTTTTTCTACTCTAATGGTTTTTTAACTACATCAATTACAGTTCCATCTCTATATTCAACTATAGCCACAACCTCATCTAAGGTCTCTATTGCCTCTGGCTTTCCAGTCATTTTTTCAGCTATATCTTTTAACTCTTCTATAGTCATAACAGGAAGACTCGAACTCTTAAGTCTTTCCATCAAATCTTTTCTTTCAGGATTTATAGCTATACCTCTTTCAGTAACAACCACATCTATACTTTCACCAGGTGTTGTTACCGTAGTTACTCTATCCTTAATAATTGGCAATCTTCCTTTTATAAGGTTCGTAACAACTATTGCAAGTCTTGCTCCTGCAGCTGTATCACTATGTCCTCCTGATCCCCCCATTATAACACCACTTGATCCAGTAGTTACATTTACATTAAAGTCTGTATCAATTTCAGTAGCACCAAGTATCATGATATCTAGATTATTTACTACAGCTCCCTTGTTATGAGGATTACCGTACATAGACCCAGACATACCTTGGTGTCTTGGATTATTTCTATAAGACTCAACTGCCTTCAAATCGAAACACTGAACATCAAATAGGTTTCTGAATAATCCTTCTTCAAGCATATCTACAATATACCCTGTTATTCCTCCTGCTGCAAAACTACCAATAACTTCTTTTTTCTTCATTAATTCCTTTAGCTCGGCAGCTACAGCAAGCGAAGTTCCACCTGCACCTGTCTGAAAGGACATGCCATCCTTAACGAGACCTGATAACTCTATAACCTTTGTTGCCATCTTAGCTATTTTAAGCCCCACAGGATCCTTAGTTATCTTTGTAGTTCCTGATACAATTCCAGCTGGATTTCCGATAGAGTCAACCTTTACTACATAATCAACATAAATTTGACTTATTTCAATTGGACATGCAGGATATGGAACCAAGTTATCTGTAATAGCTATTACCTTATCAGCATATTCTGCATCTACTGTAGCATACCCTAATGAACCACAAGCCGCATTACCATATACTCCATTTATGTTTCCATAAGTGTCTGCTGTTGGTGACCCAATGAATGCTATGTCTATATGTAAGTCTCCGCTTTCTATTGCTCTTGGTCTTCCACCATGAGTCATCATAATCGCCGGTTTTTTCAATGCTCCCTTCGATATAGCTTCAGCTACAGGTCCAGAAATGTAGTTTGCTACAATCCCTGTAACTACTCCACTTTTAATGTACTCTACTAATGGCTCATGAATCGGAAATATAGAACTTGCGGCTATAGTGATATCTTTTACTCCTCTTTTAGAGATTGCATACATTACATTATTAAGTATAAAATCACCATTTCTTAGGTGATGGTGAAAAGATACAGTCATTCCATCTCTTACATTTACTTTATCTAAGGCTTCCTCAATACTATTTAAAACTTTTTCTTCTCCAGGCTTTACACTGCTTACCTTAACGCCTACCTTTTCTTTTATTCCATAATTTGAAAAGGCTCCTTGAAAAGGTCTTACTTCACCATAACCCTCTATATAATCAGGAATTTCTCTTCCTAGTATATTCTTCATACTAATCCCTCACTTTTTTAAATTAACAGTTATCTACATTAATTAAAGCTTTCTACTTATAAAATCAAAACTTATTATATAAGATCTAAAAGTTTAGCCAAATCTACAGTCGTTATTGCTCTGTTTATAATGGGAGCATCTACCATTTTTCCATCTAGAGAAAATACCCCTAATCCCTTTTCTTTAGCATCATCTCTTGCTTGAAGTACTCTAAGAGAATGTTTAATTTCATGCTCAGTTGGTGCCAATGATAAATGTATAGTATCTATTTGTCTCGGATTTATAGATGCCTTACCGGTAAATCCTAATCCTTTAGCTTTAAGAGTATCTTTTGCTAATCCTTCATAATCATTTGTATCTGTAAAAGGTGTATCTATAGCATCTACTCTAGCTGCCCTACAAGCTGTGGAAACTCTATTTCTTGCATAGAAAATTTCGTCTCCTTCTTTAGTTCTCTTTATTCCAAAATCAGAAGTTAAGTCTTCCGCTCCCAAAAGCACCGCAACAACTCTTTTAGAAGAATTTATTATGTTATATACATTTTCTAAACCATAGGCAGTTTCAATAATTGGTATAAGTTTTATACTTCCACTATCATAACCTTCTTCACTTTCTATTTTAGAAAGCATTCCATCTATATATATAAGTTGTTCCTCAGTAGCTTTTGGAATCATTAAACTATCTGGCTTAACCCTAGCTATAACCTCTATATCATTAACACCATATTCGGTATCAAGCGGATTTACTCTTACAACAAGTTCTACCTGTGAATAGTCTATAACTTTAATAGCTTCTTTAACTAGAGTTCTTGCACTATCCTTTTCAGTTAAGCTTACTGCATCTTCTAAATCTAATATTACAGAGTCTGCTCCAAGTATAGGTGCACTTTGAAGCATTCCTGGATTGTTTCCAGGCATAAAAAGCATTGTTCTTCTTAATGTTTTCATATTCATTTCCCCTTCTTAGCGAAAATTAAGCGCGGCCTTCCTTATAAACCATTTGAAAGCCTATACTATTTCAACTATTTATTGTCTCTTATTACTAAACAGCTCTTTCAACAGCCGTCTGAATCCTAGCCTTAATTGTATAATCTAATGCACCCTTATCCTGTGCCTTTATAGTTATATCTTCTACACCTAGTTCGTTTAATTTTTCTATTATTACTTTTTTTATCTGTTTACCAAATTGCTTCATTACTATACTTTCAAGTTCTAATTCAATGCCGCCATTCTCATTAGGCATAACCATAATTAATATATCATTTGATTCTAATGTTCCAGCCTTAGCTACCTTACTTATATTCATCTTCAACTCTCCTTGTCATATTACTCTTAAATTTATGTTTCAGACTTAAGATATGCCATTTGTCCTTGTTCATAAAGGTTATTGCCTTCTGAATCTATTACTACAACTACAGGCAACTCTTCAACTTCCAGTCTTCTTATTGCTTCAGATCCTAAATCTTCATACGCAACAAGTTCAGCTTTCTTTATGGATTTTCCCATTAGAGCAGCAGCTCCGCCTATAGCTGCGAAATAAACTGCTTTATTCTTTTTCATAGAGTCTACTACCTCTGCAGATCTTAGTCCCTTACCTATCATGCCCTTTAATCCAATATTCAAAAGACTTGGTGTATACGAGTCCATTCTATAACTTGTAGTTGGTCCTGCTGAACCAATTGCCTGACCTGGTTTTGCCGGTGCTGGTCCTACGTAATATATGATTGAATCTTTAATATCTATTGGTAAATCTTCTCCTTTATCTAAGAGCTCTACAAGCCTTTTGTGAGCCGCATCTCTTGCAGTGTATATAACTCCAGATATTAAAACACTATCTCCCGCCTTCAAATCTCTTACCTTCTCTTCGGTTAAAGGAGTCGTTATTCTTTTTTCCATAATGTATCCCTCCACATCATAAACATAAACTTAATGGCTAATTATGAAGAATGAAGATAAAAGATATCCTTTCCTCTTCATTCCCTATATTAAATTATATCTAATCATCCTATTATTAAGACATATACCTGTTTGTGAGTTTTATTTAAATTACAATTCCACTTCCGCATGTCTTGTAACATGGCAGTTTATATTAACCGCTACTGGTAATCCAGCTATATGTGTAGGATATGTTTCTATGTTTACAGCAAGCGCAGTAGTTTTTCCCCCAAACCCCTGAGGCCCTATACCTAGTAGGTTTATTTCTTTTAAAAGTTCTTCTTCTAACTCTGCATAAAAATTGTTATTATTTCTTTCAGATAAAGGTCTTATTAATGCCCTCTTTGCTAGATTAGCCGCTCTATCAAAAGTTCCACCTATTCCTATACCTACAACAATTGGTGGGCAAGGATTAGGGCCAGCTTCCTTAACAACTTTAAGAACAAATTCTTTTATACCCTTCAACCCATCTGCAGGCTTTAACATTTTAAGTTGACTCATATTCTCAGAACCAAATCCTTTTGGGGCTACAACTATTTTGAATTTATCTCCAGGAACTACGTCATAATATATTACTGCTGGAGTATTGTCTTTTGTATTAACTCTGTCCAAAGGATCTTTCACTACGGACTTTCTTAAATATCCCTCTTCATATCCTTGTCTTACCCCTTCGTTTATGGCATCCTCTAAGCTTCCTCCAATTATATGCACATCTTGGCCAAGCTCAATAAATATACATGCCATACCTGTATCTTGGCACATAGGCATTTTCTCACTCTTAGCTATGTCAACATTAGTTAATATTTTATCTAATATTCCCTTTGCCATTTCCCAAGATTCATTTTCATGTGCTTCTTTAATTTTATTCTTAACATCTTCGGAAAGATAGTAGTTTGAATCTATACATAGATTCCTTACAGCTTTGGTTATTTCTGATACACTTATTTCTCTCATTTTATCTCTCTCCTCTTACTATGTTATAGTTGTTAATTTAATGGTACATTAATTTTATTATATAAGTAATTTAACCTAAATTTAATTTATCTAGTATTAAATACATGAAAAGGCAGTTTAATAAAACCGCCTTTTCATAATTAGCTAAATAAAAGATATTACTTTCTTCTATTTATTAATGCAAGTACTCTATTCATTTCATTGTTAACGATCATGTATCCTTCGTCAACGCCCATTCCTGGCTTTGCAAGAGCTTGCTTAGCTCCACAAGCCATAGCTATATTTGTAGTTACTTCTGCAGATCTATTGGTTTCGTTACAAGTACCTCCACAATAAGCTCCTATTCCGTGCTCCTTACAGTACATTATAGCTTCAGCTATATTGTTTACTCCTCCAAGGTCTGGAGTCTTAATTTGAACCATATGCCCTGCTTTATTATCTGTAAAGAATTTAACATCCTCAACAGTATTACACCATTCATCTGCAACTAACTCTACCTTAATTCCTCTTTCATCAATTTCAGCTCTTAAATCTCTTAAAGCTTCCATTTGTTTTTGTCTATCTTCTACGTCCATTGGTCCTTCTATTCTTAATTGGAATGGCTTCGCAGCTTCTTCTAGTATTCCTATGTAATCAGCCATAGCCTTTGTATCATAATTAAATGCATTACCAATTGTTCCATAAACATCTATATGGAATATTGGATTATAATGTTCAGTTTTTCTTAATTTTAAAACCCTATCTCTTAACCATTTAACGTAGTCTACAAGCTTTTCACCATTCAAACCAAGCTTTTCTTCTACATTGTTTATAAGAGCATGTGGCATTACATCTGCACCTTTTATAATCATTTTATCAGAGTTATCATATCTATCATCGCCAGATTGAGTAAATATAGGAACTCTTTTTATTTCCGCACCTTGATTATATTCGTTTCTTATAACTTCTGCCATTGTAATCTTTTGAGATTTTGCTACAGCATCAAGTATAGCTTGTGATACACCATATCTTATAGCAGTATGCATTCTTTCTCCATTAACTTTCATTGTATCAAACTCTTCAGCTAAAGCTTTAAACTCAGTTAATTCTTTTCCTATAAGTTTTGGAGATATTTCTTTTTCTATTACTGGTATAAAATCCTTTGCTAAGAAAAGAGGATCTCTTCCACCTGCTCCTGAATATTGAACTGCAGCACAATCTCCATATGCAACTTGACCATCTTCAAGTATTAACATTACAGATATAGATTCTCCAGCCTGTCTTACCTTAGTAAAACCATCTGTTACAGGTTCTCCAACATAAGTAAATCCATCATGTTTAGCACCCTTTTTTATAGCTCTTTGGTCATCAAAATAAAAACCAGTTTTTCCTTCTGAACAAATAACATCAACAATTTTCATAATCTACACCCATCTTTCTTTAGTGATTTTATTTTTCAAGTAATTTATTATGTACTTATTGAACCCTACTTTTGTATAAATATTGACTACCCCTTTATAACGGTAGTCAATATTTATATTTCAAAATAAGTATTACTTTTCTGGTCTGCCTATAAGCTTACCTTTACCAACTGCAAATATATCATCAATAGTCATTTGGAAGCTTACTTCTCTTCCTTCAAACTTTCCTCTCTCTTCTAGCTTCTTCATATTAAAGTCTTTTAGTTCATCACTTAGAGGTACGTTTCCGCAGTTAAGATATCTAACAGCACCGTTATTATCTCTTGCTGGCATCATTTTTCCTGCATTATATTTACTTGGCGCAAATGGTATATCAATTGTGCCTGCTTCGAATCCTTTTACTGTTCCTATAGCTAAATCACCATTTCCAAGTTCAAATAACTTATCCATCATACACTTAGTTTCAGATTTAATTATAGCTATTTCAGTCTCTAATTCCTTTGACATTGGAAGTTTTTGTCCTTGAAGCATATTTAAAGCCATTTTTGTAGCTTTTATACCTGACGCATTTGCTTCCTTTGTTGGTATACCCATAGCTTCATGTGGAGTTTTTACTATAACTTTTGTAGCGCCAGCAAGTGCTGCTGTTGCCGCTCCTGAAGCTATAACTCCAAAAGCCTTTGACTCATCTTGCGGGAATCCTCCCATCCACTGATGGAAAACTGTAGTTATATAAACATCTTTATATCCATATTGTTGTAAGTATTCATTAACTTGCTCTTCTAGTGCTCTTATAGCAGCAACGTCTTGAACTAAATTTCCGCACTGTCCATATCCAACAGTAATATTCTTAACTCCCTGCTCAGCTGCTAGTAATGCCTCTATTATTGCCACTGTATTTGATGTACTTGGTGGTACCAATGTACCTGTTAATGGACCAAATGGCTCTCTATTTATTGATATACCTTGCTCCTCATAGTATCCTGCAAGTCTATCACAGTATTGCCAATCTAAAATTGTTTTCTCTATTGAAACACTTTTAGCATAAGGTATATTATAAGATATTCCGCCACCTTCGTTTGATGTCCATCCTGCAGCGTGGATTATTTCTGTAAGTAATCTAGCATCTGGTGTACCATGTCTTGCTTGAAGTGGTAAATTTACAGCCTCAAATACTTGTCTACAACCTTTTACTCCATGATTAACCCCAGGGAAACCATTTAGTAACGATCTTCCTGCTGCTAAACTCTCTTGTATTCCTACCTCACACTCATCATATCTATTTTGTCTTGTATAACTATCTATAGTTGATGGAAGTAAGTCTGCTTCACCTTCATTTTGAAGATGTGTTAAAAGCTCTATGTGCTCATTTATCAAAGCAACACCTGCTCTTGGTTGTGCTAGTGTTATACCTGATTCTTTAGCTTTTCTTAATTTGGCTGGAAAACTTTTACCTTCAGGTATATTCTTTAAATACTCTACAGCTTCTTCAAGGTTAACTTCCATACCTGTAGGCCATTGACTTAACACTTCTTTTCTCATATTAAAAAATTCTTCATCTGTCCATTTTTTATTTTTAAGTTCCAATCGAATTACCTCCTAATCAACTTTAACTAAGTATTTTTTCATGATTCTGACTGCCATATCTGGGTACTCTTCTGCCAAAAGTCCCATGGCTGACATTATATAAGTTTTATCTAATAGGTAGTCTGGGTTTGTTGGTTTTAAATGGGTAGCGTTAGTTGCATCAAACGTTCCAGCCTTTAATATTTCTGCAGGATGTTCACTATGAACTAATACTCCTCCAGTTCCTATTAAATATTTAACTTCTAGTAAATCTTTTCCCTCTTGAGAATATATTACTCCACAAGGAGTATAAAGAGTCTCTAATATTCCTGTATGTCTTTCTAGAGCGATTTCTGTTGCAGCCTTTGCCATTGCCTCATCAAACTTTATTTCTTGTTCTGTTTTCGGAACCATTCTTATATTTTCGGCCCTATACCTACAGTTTGCTTCTACATCAATACTTTTATCATTAAGATACTTCTGAATTTTTCTTGTTGTAGCTGCTTCCCATAATGCAACAGCAGAATATCTCATTCCTAAATCGCCTTCAACAGTTCTTTTAGCAAAAGGTTCTTCAAGTCCTCTCATTGTTACACCAGGCTTTGATGGTTCTCCATCTGCTAGTGAATGTATATCTGTAGTAGCTCCACCGATATCTACAACTACCAAATCTCCTACTCCATCCTCTTTATCAGTACCTTCACTCAGAACTCTTGCTGCTTTAAGTACAGCCGCTGGAGTTGGCATTAATATACCACTTATATAGTTTTCTGCATCTTTCATACCTTTTGCTTCAACTATTTTCTCCATAAATATCTTTCTTATTTCTTCTCTTGCAGGCTCTACATTTAGAGCATTAAGTTTAGGCATTACATTTTCAGTTGTTCTATAAAACATTCCCTTTTCTTTCAATACTTCTTCTACAGCATCGACAGCAACCTTGTTTCCAGCTACAACCACAGGAACATTTATACCACTATCCCCAAGCATCTTAGCATTGTGTATTATACAATCTTTATTTCCACCATCAGTTCCGCCAGCTAAAAGAATAATGTCTAATTGAGAATTTCTTATTTCTTCTATTTCCTTTGATGTTAATTCGTAGCTATAAACATTAAGAACTCTGGCTCCAGCACCTAGTGCGGCTCTCTTTGCAGCCTCAGCCGTAAGTTCTGGCACAAGCCCTACTGCAACCATTTTTAATCCTCCAGCTGCGGAAGAACATGCAAGCTTTTTAATAAAGTTAACATTTTCGCCTTGTAACTTTTCCTCGAGCTTTTTATGTGCATTATTAAAGCCTATCATTATATCGTTTTCAATTGTTGTAATATCTTTAGCAGTAGCTATTATTTCCTCATTTTCTATATCTACGGCAGTAAGCTTAGTATAAGTACTACCAAAATCTATGAGCAAGTAAGCATTCAAATCAATCACTCCTGTTTTCCCTACAGAGGTTTATTTATATTAACCCTCAATTCCTAAATCTTGTCTTAAATCTCTAATTGCAGTTTCTGGTGATGTTCCAGGTGGATATACTCTGTTAAATCCCATTTCAATAAATTTCTCATGAACATCTTCCCACTTCTGCTTTCCTACAACAAGATTTCCTCCAACATACATTAGTATACCCTTAAGACCAGCCTCATCACATTTTTCTCTTAACCCTCTACAATCTATTTCACCATGTCCATAAAGTGAAGAAACTAGTATAGCATCTGCATTAGTTTCTATTGCAGCATTTATAAAATCCTCTTGAGGAGATAAAACCCCTATATTTACTACGTTAAATCCGTCCTTTGTAAAAGCATGATCTAATATTTTATTTCCTACAGCATGACAGTCTGATCCTATTACACCTATAACTAAAGTTTTCATTATGAGACCCCCCTAAAAATTACTTTTTATATTTCAATTCTATCATTTTTGATTTTAAAGCCTTAACTGAGTTATCATCAAGACTATATAAAAACCTTAATATTTCCTTATCTCCAACGATATTTTCTTTTACATCTTTATATCTTCCAGGTGAAACAATTATTACATCACAACTATTTATAAGCTTCACCAATTCGTTGTTGTCATTTGTATTTGTATATTGAATATTGATACTATCTAGCCCGGCTTTTTCCAATGCTCCTCTTGCTTTAAACATAAATTCTTGTGACATACATACGAAACCAAACTTAGTATCCACTGGGTATCTAGCAATTTTAACAATTGTCTCCAAATCTACATTTATAGCGACACCAATAACTTCTTTGTCATATTTCTTAGTTAGATCTACAACCTCGTTAACATGATTGAATGTAGCTATTATAACTTGAGACTTTTCTATAATATCCCTCGTATCTTTGTTTATGTTTCTTATATCATCTAGAGTCAATGGAATTACATTCATATTTGTATTATCTATTAACTGTCTACTAAACATTCTTGATTGCTCAACATTACACTCAACGTATAAAGCTGTTATTTTGCTCATCATTTCTTTCTTTTCCTTGACCCTTTGGTTAACGATTTCTAAGAACTCGTCTACATCCATCCCTGTTTCAAGAGCTTCTTCTAGACCAAGATCTACAAACTTTATTATCTTCTCTTTAATATTTTGTGCCTTCCAAGGATTTGCTTCTTCAGCTACGAAAGTTCCCCTACCTTGATAGGATTTTAAGACACCTTCTTGCTCCAGCTCATTATAGGCTGTACTAATTGTATTTCTACTTACTTTTAGTTTTTCTGATAGCTCTCTCTCTGTTGGCATCTTGTTTCCAACCTTTAAAGAACCATTTCTTATTAAATCCATGATTTGCTTTTTAACTTGTATGTATAGTGGAACTCCACTTTCCTTGCTTATTGTAAAATCTATATTAATCACCCCAAAGCTCATTGGATTAATGGACCAATCCATTTTATATTTTCATAATATCACAGTCCAAGTTGGACATCAATAATTTTTTGTCAAAATTCAATATTCATAAAATTGTGACCAAAAATATTAATTATTAGTTATTATTTCCATAATAAATAGATATATATATTCATACAAAGTACATTAATCCTTGTTAAACATTTACCACATTAGGATACTTTCCTAATAAAACAACATACTCTTAAGATCTCTTAAAATTAATGTGCATAATGGAATATAAAAAGCTGCATTTTTTCCTTCATAATGCAGCTAATTTCAAATTTATTATTGTTTATAATAATCTTTTATAGACTTTACAATAGATTCTGCTATTTTATTCTGATATTCTTCATCTATTAGTTTTTGTTCTTCTACTTGATTAGATAAAAATCCGCATTCAATTAGTATGCCTGGCATTTCATCATTTACCCTCAATACTTTATAGGAATCTAAAGCTGGCTTTTCCTGCCTGCTATTATTGGGGTCCAAATCACTTCTTAAATTCTGTTGAACTATTCTTGCAAGCCTTTGACTATCCTTATTCCTAGAATACCATACTTGTGCCCCATAATATTTTGATTCAGGAAATGCATTCAAATGTATACTAATAAACATGTCACACTTAGAATCTTTCTTCATCTGTACTCTATTATTTAAATCCTCGATTTTCTTTTTTCTTATTCTCCCTTCATCTACATAAAGACCTTTATCCTCCTCCCTAATCATTACTACCTTATATCCTTCTTTTATTAACCTATCTTTGATTTTCAAGCCAATTTTTAAGTTAATATCTTTTTCCATAACACCACTTTTTCCCGAAGCACCACCATCTACTCCTCCATGTCCAGGATCTAAAAGTACTATTTTTTCTTTTCTTTCTTCAGAGTTGAATTTACTTTCTACAGTAGCCATTGAGTATTTCACATTGGCATAAAATACAGAAGTCAAGCCTAAAAATATAACAAAAAATATTAGTATTAATTTTCTGTTACTATACCTCAAATTTATCTCCCCCTAATTAAAGCTTCCTATATATTTTATGTCTATTAGCCGCTATTTAATTAATATATTTAAATAAAAAAAAGAGAGGCAAATTACCTCTCTTTTGATTATCTCTTTGAGAATTGTGGAGCTCTTCTAGCTTTCTTAAGACCGTATTTCTTTCTTTCCTTCATTCTTGGATCTCTTGTTAAGAAACCTGCCTTCTTAAGTTCTGGCCTTAAATTTTCGTCAGCCTTTAAAAGTGCTCTTGAAATTCCATGTCTTATAGCTCCTGCCTGACCAGTGTATCCACCACCATGAACATTTACTAATACATCGAATTTTTCTTTAGTTTCAGTTAATACTAATGGTTGATTAACTATTAATCTTAAAGTTTCTAATCCGAAATAATTTTCTATGTCTCTCTTATTTATTATTACTCTACCTTCTCCAGGTACAAGTCTTACTCTAGCAACAGATTTTTTTCTTCTTCCTGTTCCCAAATATTGAACTTTAGCCATTTTTTCTCCTCCTTCCAATTTCCAATTAATATCTTAATTCTAATACTTCTGGCTTTTGAGCTTCATTATTGTGCTCAGCACCTCTGTATACTTTTAGCTTTTTAAGCATTTGTCTTCCTAATACTCCCTTTGGAAGCATTCTTCTAACAGCTTCACTGAATACAAATTCAGGTTTCTTTTGTATAGCTTCTCTATATGGAGTCTCTTTTAATCCACCTGGATAGAATGAGTGGTGTCTTAACATTTTTTGATCTAACTTCTTACCGGTTAAAACTACCTTCTCAGCATTTATTATTATTACAAAATCTCCAGTATCAACATGTGGTGTAAAAGTAGGTTTATTCTTACCTCTTAATATTGAAGCAACTTGACTTGCTACTCTTCCTAGTGGCTTTCCAGCAGCATCAACAACATACCATTTTCTTTCAACTTCTTGTGTTTTAGCTATGTATGATTTCATCATTTTCCCTCCCTGAATTCTTATACACAAAATACGTTTCTCTATATAAAGATCCGGGGCTAGTGGATCTTCTATACTTTAGATACAAACATATATTATTATAATACAATCTCCCGGGCGTGTCAATAAAATTCCTTATAGTTTCTATTAATTATTAAACATTACCCTTAAGAAATCATTTTTTTATCAATAGGTTCTATTGTACTTATTATTGCTACTACAGTAAGCTTAATCGTATCATAAAGCTTATTGTATGTCTAATTTAAGCGTAAATCGTTAGTAAAATACTTCTTCTAAACATAACCCACTTGCAGGCATTGACTTACCAGCTTTAGCTCTATCTTTAGATTCTATTATACTTTTAATATCTTTAGGATCAAATCTTCCTACACCAACTTCTAAAAGTGTTCCAACCATAATCCTAACCATATTATACAAAAATCCATTACCTACAATAATAAATTTAATAATATTTTCTTTTTCAATTATGCTTACTTCTCTTATTGTCCTCACCGTAGTTTTAACATTACTTCCACTATTCCTAAAAGCTGAGAAATCATGAGTACCTAAAAAAGCCTTGGCTGCTTCCCTCATCTTATCTATATCTAGTTCTCTATGAAAATAACACATATAGTTTCTACCTATAGCAGGTCTGTCATTGCCAGTTATAACAGTATATACATACCTTTTGCCTATGCTATCAAACCTTGCATGAAACTCTTTATTTACTTCCTCTGATTTAATAATGACAATATCATCTGGCAGAAAACTATTTAAGGCTTTTTTAAACTTTTCAGCTGGTATTTTACTTTCAGTAAAAAAATTACAAACAAATCCTTTAGCGTGAACTCCCGAATCGGTTCTACTAGAACCAATAACTTCTGAAAACTGGTTTGTAACATTCTTTATAGCCTCTTCAACTTTCTGTTGAACTGTAAGTATATTATTTTGTCTCTGCCAACCAGCATAATTTGTACCATCATACTCCATAACTAATTTTATATTTCTCATTAAATCCACATCCTGCTCCATACAGAAATAATAACTAAACAAATTATAGACAATGATGCAACAAAGTCTCTATTCGTGAGCTTTAACTGCTTCATTCTTGTTCTTCCCTCTCCACCCTTATAGCATCTAGCTTCCATTGCCATTGCTAGCTCATCTGCTCTTCTAAATGAACTTATAAAAAGTGGCACTAATATAGGAATTAGATTTCTCGCTCTCCTAATAATATTACCTGATTCAAAATCTGCACCTCGAGCCATTTGAGCTTTCATAATTTTATCAGTTTCATCCATTAAGGTTGGAATAAATCTTAATGCTATTGTCATCATCATCGCTAGTTCATGGGCAGGAACTCCTATCCCTTTTAAAGGATTTAAAAGCTTTTCTATTCCATCTGTTAATTCTATTGGAGAAGTTGTTAGAGTCAGCAAAGAGGTCCCTATTATCAAAAATACTAATCTTAAAATCATAAATGCAGCTAAGATTAATCCTTCTTTATATACAGTTATAAATCTCCAATGATACAGTGGTGGATTTTTACCCTCAGTCATAAGTATGTTTAATACTGCGGTTATTAACACTAAAATTAGAATAGGTTTTAGTCCCTTGTATATATATCTAAATTGCACTTTAGAAATAAGTATTGCAATTAAAGTAAATGCCGTTATAAAAACATAACCTTTAAAATTCGAAACTATGAATAAATCAATAATATATATTAAAGATATTAATATTTTAACTCTTGGATCTAACTTATGTATAAATGAATCACCTGGAACATATTGACCTATTGTAATATCTTTAATCATTAATTAGCTCCCCTAACCTTTATTTAGTATTTTAAGTATTTCATTTCTAGCTTGTTCTACAGTAAATATATCTTCGGATATATTTATTCCTTTTTCCCTAAGCTTTTTTATAAGATAAGTTACCTGTGGTACTGCAAGACCGACACTCTCAAGAGTATCTATCTCTCTAAATACCCTAGCTGGTGCTCCATCTAGTATACATTTCCCTTTATGCATAACAAGTATTCTACTAGCAAGTTTAGCTACATCCTCCATGCTATGTGAGACAAGTATTATAGTCATTTTATACTCTTTATGCAAATCTTTTATCTTACCTAAAATATCATCTCTGCCTTTAGGGTCCAATCCTGCCGTAGGTTCATCCAATATTAAAATCTTAGGTTCCATAGCAACAACACCTGCTATGGCAACTCTTCTCTTTTGCCCCCCGCTTAATTCAAAAGGAGACTTGTCTTTATACGTCTCATAATCTAAACCAACCATTTTCATAGCTCGTTTTACTCTATTATTTATTTCATCATCGCTTAATCCTAAATTCTTAGGTCCAAAAGCGATGTCTTTTTCTATCGTCTCTTCAAACAGCTGATACTCAGGATACTGAAACACTAAACCTACTTTTTTTCTTATAAGACTTAAGTTAATCTTTTTTTCAGTTATATCTACCTCATCTACAGTTATTCTGCCAGCATGTGGCTTTAAAAGACCATTAATATGTTGGATAAGCGTAGATTTTCCCGACCCAGTATGACCGATTAAGGCAACAAATTCCCCCTTGTCAATATTAATATTTACATTATCCAGTGCCTTTTTTTCAAAAGGAGAACCTTTCATGTATATATGGGTTAAATTTTCTATTTTAATCGACATAATTCATCCACCATCTCATCTATAGTTAATATATCTTTTTTTATGCCTATTCCATTAATACGCAGCTCATAAGCCAACTCTGTCATCTGAGGAACATCAAGTCCAATTTTTTTCATTTTTTCTACGTTACTAAATATATCTCTTGGAGTACCTTCCATAATAACTTCGCCCTCATCCATAACAATTATTCTATCAGCCTCAGCAGCTTCTTCCATGTAATGTGTTATAAGTACTATGGTCATTTCATACTTATTATTTATTTCCTTAATTGTATTGATGACTTCTTTTCTTCCTGAAGGATCAAGCATAGCAGTTGATTCATCAAATATTATACATTCTGGGCGCATGGCTAATACCCCTGCTATAGCAACTCTTTGTTTTTGTCCTCCTGATAGCAAATGAGGTGCGTGTCTCCTATAATCATTCATATTAACTTTCAATAGACACTCATCCACTCTTTGCTTAATTTCTGACGACTCAACACCTAAATTTTCTGGTCCAAATGCAACATCTTCTTCTACAATAGTTGCAACTATCTGGTTATCAGGATTTTGAAACACCATGCCAGCCTTGTTTCTTATATTCCACGTATTCTTTTCATCTAATGTATCTAGATCGCCTACGTATACTTTTCCTTCAGTTGGAAGTAGCAATGCATTCATATGTTTAGCTATTGTAGACTTTCCTGATCCATTCCTTCCTAGAATTACAAGGAATTCACCTTTTTTTATCTGTAAGTTAACATTAGATAGTGCTAATTTTCCATTATCTTTTTCAATAGAATCATATCTATAAATGACATCAATGCATTGTATCATTTTTTCTTCCATGGAAACACCCCGCAAATTTAATAAAGTAGCAACGGAAAATATACAAATTACTATAGCAAAATGGGGATTAAGTTAGCTTACTTAATCCCCTCCATATTATACTAACTCTAGTATAACTAATTCTGCTCCGTCGCCTCTTCTTGGACCTACTTTAAACATTCTTGTATATCCACCATTTCTTTCAGCATACTTAGGAGCTACATTATCAAATAAATTTCTTACTACTTCCTCTTCAGTTACAAAAGAAAGCACTTGTCTTCTAGCATGAAGATCTCCTCTTTTTGCAAGAGTTATCATTTTCTCAGCTAGGTTTCTTGTTTCCTTTGCTCTAGTTTCTGTTGTTTCAATTTTACCATGCTTTAAGAAACTAGTTACAAGGTTTCTAAGCATTGCTTTTCTTTGGTCAGTTGGACGACCTAATTTACGATATCCTGCCATCTCTATACCTCCTTACCTTGACTCTTGTTTAAGTATAACAATATAATACGATATTTTACTCTTCACTCTGTTTTAATGATAATCCTAATGCCTCAAGTTTTTGTTCAACTTCTTCTAATGATTTCTTACCAAGGTTTCTAACCTTCATCATATCATCCATTGTTCTTTCAGTTAATTCCTGTACTGTATTTATACCAGCTCTCTTCAAACAGTTATAACTTCTAACAGATAAATCAAGTTCCTCAATTGTCATTTCTAGAACTTTTTCTTTCTTATCTTCTTCTTTTTCAACCATGATCTCAACATTGTTTGCATGGTCAGTTAAAGTCATAAATAATTTGAAGTGTTCTATAAGAATTTTTGCTGATAAACTTATAGCTTCATCTGGCATTATTGTACCATTAGTCCATACTTCAAGAGATAATTTATCATAGTCAGTAATCTGACCAACTCTTGTATTTTCTACAACAAAATTAACTCTCTTAATAGGAGTGTATATTGAATCTACAGGAATAGTCCCTATAGGCATATCTTCAGATTTATTCTTTGTCTGAGAAACGTAGCCTCTACCTCTATTAACTAGGATTTCCATATATAGCTTCGCATCATCATCAAGAGTTGCAATATGTAAGTCTTTGTTAATTATTTCTACATCTCCATCAGCTTTTATATCTCCTGCAGTGACTTCACCAGGTCCTTGTGCATCTATAACTATAGTTTTAGGACCGTCACCATTCATCTTTAAAGCCAAACCTTTTATATTTAAAATTAACTCAGCAACATCCTCTTTTACTCCACGAACAGTTGAAAATTCATGAAGTACTCCATCAATTCTTATATGGTTTGCAGCAGCTCCTGGCAAAGAAGAAAGAAGAATTCTTCTTAAAGCATTGCCAAGAGTTATGCCATAACCTCTTTCTAATGGTTCTACGATAAATTTACCATAGGTGCCATCTTCACTAACTTCAACACATTCAATTTTTGGCTTTTCTATTTCTAACATGAATATAACCCTCCTTCTATTTGTATATTAATTTATTTTGAGGGCAACTGATTCTATATTAATTATTTACTATATAACTCTACTATTAATGTTTCGTTAACAGGAATATCTATATCTTCTCTTGAAGGCTCTCTTACTATCTTACCTCCAAAATCTGTTGTGCTTCCCTCTAACCAAGCTGGTATAGTTTTAGGATTTTCAGCGAAAACCTTAAACTTCTCTGATGCTCTACTCTTTTCACGAACTGTTATAACATCACTAGCTGAAACTTGGTATGAAGGAATATCTACCTTTTTACCGTTAACTAAGAAATGTCCGTGATTTACAAGCTGTCTAGATTCACTTCTAGAACCACCGAAGCCTAATCTATAAACTACATTATCAAGTCTTAATTCAAGAAGCATTAATAGGTTCTCACCAGCGATCCCCTTCATTCTTTCAGCTCTCTCATAAGTCTTTCTGAATTGTCCTTCTAATAATCCGTACATCTTCTTAGCTTTTTGTTTTTCTCTTAATTGTAAACCATAGTTAGATAGTTTCTTTCTTCCCTGTCCGTGCTGTCCTGGTGCATAGCCTCTTCTTGAGAATGAACACTTATCTGTAAAACATCTATCCCCTTTAAGGAATAGTTTTAAACCTTCTCTTCTGCATATTCTACATGCTGGTCCAGTATATCTTGCCATATAAATTACACCTCCTATTACTAAACTCTTCTTCTTTTTGGCGGTCTGCATCCATTATGTGGTATTGGAGTAACGTCTTTTATTAAAGTAACTTCTAAGCCAGCAGCTTGAAGTGATCTAATTGCAGCTTCTCTACCTGCTCCTGGTCCTTTAACATAAACTTCAACGCTTTTTAAGCCATGTTCCATAGCTGCTTTTGTTGCAGTTTCAGCTGCCATTTGCGCTGCAAATGGAGTGCTTTTTCTAGAACCTCTGAATCCTAATCCACCCGCACTAGCCCATGATAAAGTATTTCCAACAGCATCAGTTAGTGTTACTATTGAATTGTTGAAAGTCGACTTTATATGTGCACAACCGTGCTCAACATTTTTTCTCTCTTTTTTTCTTCTTGTCTTTTTAGCCTTTGATCCAGCTGCCATCATTTTCCCTCCTTATACGATTATTTCTTCTTCTTACCTGCTATAGTTCTCTTTGGACCTTTTCTTGTTCTAGCATTAGTCTTAGTCTTTTGGCCTCTTACTGGAAGTCCTCTTCTGTGTCTTATTCCTCTATAACAGCCAATTTCTATTAATCTCTTTATGTTTAAAGCGATTTCTCTTCTTAAATCACCCTCAACTTTAATATTCTTAATATAATCTCTTAGTGAATTAACTTCTTCTTCACTTAAGTCTCTAACTCTTGTATCTGGATTAACTCCTGTCTCTTTCAGGATTTTATGAGAAGTTGGTAATCCTATGCCATATATATAAGTTAGACCTATTTCTACTCTTTTTTCTTTTGGTAGGTCAACACCTGCTATTCTTGCCATTAAATTTACACCTCCTGAATATCTAATTGTTAGGATTAAATATTTGGTTTTAATTTATATAAAGTTTTAGGTCAATAGAACCCTATCTATTCCATTACAGCCGCGTCCTAAAACATTATTAACTTAAACTAAACAATAATTCTATAATTACTTAAGTTTTAGCCTTGTTTTTGCTTGTGTTTAGGATTTTCACAGATAACCATTACTCTTCCTTTTCTTTTGATTATTTTGCACTTTTCACAAATAGGCTTAACTGATGGTCTTACTTTCATAGCTAACCCTCCTTATTACTTTGCTCTCCAGGTAATTCTTCCACGACTTAAGTCATATGGAGAAAGTTCTATTGTAACTTTATCACCTGGTAGAATCCTTATAAAGTTCATTCTTAATTTGCCTGATATGTGTGCTAATATTTTATGTCCGCTTTCCAATTCTACTTCAAACATTGCATTAGGTAATGCTTCAAGAACAGTACCCTGCATTTCTATAACGTCATCTTTTGACATAAGGTAATCAAACCTCCTTATTATTGTCGTAAGACTGCAAAATTTTTCTTATTGCTTCATTAGTAATTTCTCTATCTGATATTAATAAGTTTTTTATTTCCTCAGCCGTACAATCAGTAAATCCCAAGTGCTTCATCTTTTTCTTCTTGGGTTTATCTATAGTTCTAAGTATACCATCAACAATGTATACATAAGTATCATTCAATATCTCAAGTATTATAAAAAACTTACCTTTATCTCTACCTGCTTTTGAATAAACTACTCTTCCTATATAGTTATCACTGTCCAACAATATATTCACCTCTGTTAAACTAAGGTTAGTATTTCAGGACCATCATCTAAGATAGCTACAGTATTTTCATAGTGAGCTGATAAACTTCTATCTTCAGTAACAACTGTCCAGTTATTAGATTCTACTCTTACATGATAATTACCCATATTAACCATAGGCTCTATGGCTAGAACCATGCCCTTGATTAATTTTGGTCCCCTATTTGGTCGCCCAAAATTCGGTACCTCAGGATCTTCGTGCATATCTTTGCCTATGCCATGACCAACATAATCTCGAACAAGAGAATAACCAAAACTTTCAGCATACTTTTGAATTTCAGCAGATATATCAGTTAATTTATTACCTATAAAAGCTTTTTTAATACCTCTAAAAAAACTTTCTTTGGTTACTTGAATCAACTGTTCAGCATCTTTAGAAATCTTTCCTACAGGAAAGGTTCTTGCTGCATCTCCATGATAACCATTTAACATAGCACCACAATCAACACTTATTATATCGCCTTCTTGTAAAACAACATTCTTAGATGGAATTCCGTGAACTACCTCTGTGTTAACGGAAGCGCATATTGAAGCTGGAAACCCATAATAACCTTTAAAAGACGGCTTAGCTCCTTGTTTCGTAATATACTCTTCTGCAATTATGTCCAGTTCTGCAGTCGTTATTCCAGGTCTTATTACCTCTTCTAGCTTTAACAGGGTATTACCAACAATTTTTCCAGCCTGCCTCATAAATTCAATTTCTTGATCATTTTTAATTATTATCATACTTAAAGTGCTCCCAAGATATTACAAATACTTTCAAAAACTTTGTTAATATCTCCAGTTCCATTAACTTTGGAAAGCTTATTTTGACTATTGAAGTATTCAATAAGCGGTTGTGTTTGCTTATCATATACATCTAATCTATCTTTAACTGTAGCTTCAGTATCATCTTTTCTTTGGATTAAGCTGTTACCACAAAGATCACATTTACCTTCTGCTTTAGAAGGATTAAACTTAAGATGATAGCTGGCACCACAAACGGAACAAACTCTTCTTCCTGTCATTCTTTCTAATATAAAATCCTTAGGGACATCTATTAGAAGTGCAGTATCAATGTTTTGTCCGCTATGATTTAAAAATGAATCTAAGGCTTCAGCCTGTTTAGCTGTTCTTGGAAAGCCATCTAATAAAAAGCCGTTTCTACAATCATCCATGCCTAGTCTGTCTTCAACTATTCGTATAGTAACGTCATCAGGCACTAGCTGACCGTTATCTATATATGCTTTTGCCTCAACACCGAGAGGAGTCTTCTCTGAAATATTCTTTCTGAAAATATCTCCAGTAGATATATGAGGAATAGAATACTTTTCACTAATTAATTTAGCCTGTGTTCCTTTTCCAGCTCCTGGAGGACCTAGTAAAATTATTTTCACTTGCATCATCTCCAAATATCTTTATTACTTTAAGAATCCTTGATAATGACGCATTACTAATTGTGATTCTATTTGCCTTAAAGTATCAAGAGCAGCACCCACGATAATTAGTAAACCCGTACCACCAAAATATATTCCTTTAAAGTTTGTATAAGACTCTACTACTATAGGGGCTATAGCAATTATTCCAGCAAAGGCACCACCAAGAACTGATATCCTGCCTAGAACCTTTTCTATGTAATTTGCTGTTGCTTCCCCAGGTCTTATTCCTGGTATAAATCCTGAAGATTTATGCATGTTTTCAGCCATTTCTTCTGGCTTAAACGTAACTTCAGTATAAAACCAAGTAAAGAATATTGTTAGAATAAAGTATGTTAATGCGTACAGCCAACTACTTTCTCTAAATAAGCTAAATTTGCTCATAGTTATAAATTTATAAAATGCAGAATCCGGCCAAAACTGACCTATAGTCATTGGAAATTGCATAACAGATATTGCGAATATTATACCAATAACGGCAGCTCCATTAACATTAATAGGAATATGAGTTGATTGGCCCTTATACACCCTTCCTCCAGATGTCTTTCCTGCATATTGTACCGGAATTCTTCTTTCGGCTAAACTCATAACTACAACCGCTATAAATAATGCAACTACAGCAATACCAAATATTATAACTTCAACAAAATTAACTGTTTCTGCCTTTTGAAGTCCTGCAACTTGATATATAGTGGTAGGAAACCTTGAAATGATATTTATAAATATCAAGAGAGAAATACCATTTCCTATTCCCTTTTCAGTAATTTTATCACCAAACCACATCAGGAAAGTCGAAGCTGTTGTTAATGTAAGTATTATTAAAAATACATTAAGCTTATTTGACGGATCCTGAAGTGCATTAGCCCTGGTAATAATTGCATATGTGCTCAATGCTTGAATTACTCCTAAAGGTACTGCAGCATATCTAGTATACTGTTGTATCTTTTTTCTTCCATCTTCTCCTTCTTTAGAAAGTTGTTCTAAACGAGGAACTGCTATTGTCAACAATTGCATTATAATAGAAGAGTTTATAAACGGAACAACTCCCATTGCAAATATACTAAATCTACTAAATGCACCACCAGAAATCAAATCATAAAAACCAAACAGAGATCCACTTTTAGTCAAATCTGCAAGTTTAGTTGTGTCAATTCCAGGAACAGGAATGAAGTTTCCCATCCTGAAAATTGCTACCATGAATAGTGTAAATAATAGTCTTTTTCTAAGTTCAGGAACCTTCCAGGCATTGCGTAAAGTTGATAGCACCTATATCACCTCAACTTTTCCTCCTGCTGCTTCTATTTTCTCAGCAGCAGCTTTTGTGAATTTTGCTGCTCTAACTGTTAGCTTCTTCTGTAATTCACCATTTCCTAATACTTTTACTCCGTTTTTAGCCTTTTTAACTATTCCCTTTTCAAGTAATAACTCAGGTGTAATTTCAGTGCCATCTTCGAATATATTTAATCTATCGATATTTATTTCAGCATACTCTTTTGCAAATATATTTGTGAAACCTCTCTTTGGAAGTCTTCTGTATAATGGCATCTGACCTCCTTCGAATCCAGGTCTTACTCCGCCACCACTTCTAGCCTTCTGTCCTTTTTCACCCTTACCAGCATTTCTTCCTAATCCTGATCCAGTACCTCTACCTACTCTCTTAGGAGATTTTCTTGAACCAGCAGCTGGTTTTAATTCATGAAGCTTCATTCTATCTACACCTCCTCTATATTATGCTTCTTCTACGCATAGAAGATAGCTAACTTTATTTATCATACCTTTGATTTGAGGAGTATCCTCATGTTCTACAGTCTTGCCAATTTTCTTTAATCCAAGTGCATTGACAGTAGCAATATGATCATCTCTTCTTCCTATTAAACTCTTTTTAAGAGTTATTTTAAGTTTAGCCAAGGTCATTCCCTCCTTAACCTAAAATCTCTTCAACGGATTTACCTCTAAGTTTAGCTATATGTTCAGCTGTTCTTAGTCTTGATAAACCGTTTAGTGTAGCGTTAACCATGTTTCTTGGATTATTAGATCCTAATGACTTAGCTCTAACATCCTTAAGTCCAGCAAGCTCAAGTACCGCTCTAGCAGGACCACCTGCAATAACTCCTGTACCTTCTGCTGCTGTCATTATAAGTACTCTACCAGTACCAAATTCACCAGATATGTTGTGTGGTACTGTTGTACCAACTATAGGAACCTCGATTAAGTTCTTCTTAGCATCTTCTATTGCTTTTCTGATTGCTTCAGGTATTTCGATAGACTTTCCAGTTCCTACGCCTACGTGTCCGTTTTCGTCACCAACAACAACAAGCGCACTGAATCTAAAGTTTCTACCACCTTTAACAACCTTAGCAACTCTATTTATAAATACAACTTTTTCTTTAAGATTTAAATTGCTAGGATCGATTCTCATTTATTTCCCTCCTTCTCTAGAACTGCAAGCCAGCCTCTCTTGCTCCTTCTGCAAGATTCTGTACTCTACCATGATATACATATCCACCTCTATCAAAAACTACTTCAGTAATTCCTTTTTCAAGAGCTCTCTTAGCTACCATTTCTCCTACAACCTTAGCTGCTTCTTTATTGCTTCCAACACCGTTGAAATCTTTATCTAGAGTTGAAGCAGAAACTAAAGTGGTTCCATTTATATCATCTATGATTTGTGCATATATGTTTTTTTCACTTCTATAAACCGCAAGTCTTGGTCTTTCAGTTGTTCCAAAAACCTTTTTACGAACTCTTAAATGACGTCTTACTCTTGATTTCTTTCTGTCGTCCTTATTAAACATAAAGCTCACTCCTTTCTATTACTTCTTACCAGTTTTACCTTCCTTACGTCTTATAACTTCGTTATCGTATTTAATTCCTTTTCCTTTGTAAGGCTCAGGCTTTCTCCAAGTTCTTATATCTGCCGCAACAGCACCAACTAACTCTTTATCGATACCTCTAACAATAACTTTAGTAGCAGCAGGTGTTTCGAATGTTACGCCTTCAACTTGTTCTATCTCAACTGGATGTGAATATCCAAGATTCATAACTAACTTTTTACCTTGTAATTGAGCTCTGTATCCAACACCAACTAATTCAAGTGTCTTTACAAATCCTTCAGTTACTCCAATAACCATGTTATTTATTAATGCTCTTGTTAATCCGTGAAGAGCTCTTTTTTCTTTTTCATCATTGTCTCTTGTAACTATTATAGCGTTATTTTCAACAGCTATATTAATCTTCTTGCTCATAGCTTTAACAAGTTGGCCTTTAGGTCCCTTTACTGTAACAACGTTGTCTGGTGTTACAGTAACAGTTACGCCACTTGGTATAGCTATAGGAAGCTTTCCTATTCTTGACATGATTATACCTCCTGTATTCTCATAAGTCTGCAACAAATACTGTTTGTTGAGACTTCTGTATTCTCTATTACCAAATGTAGCAAAGAACTTCTCCGCCTAAGCCAAGCTTTCTTGCTTCTCTATCTGTAACAATTCCCTTTGAAGTTGAAACAACTGCAACTCCAAGTCCGTTAAGAACCTTAGGAATTTCTTCTTTTCTACAATAAACTCTTAATCCTGGCTTTGATATTCTCTTAAGTCCAGTTATAACTCTTTCTTTATTTTGACCATACTTCATTTGAAGTCTTATCATGTTAACGGAACCATCAGTGTATTCCTCTACATTCTTTATATATCCTTCTTGAAGCATTATATCTAAAACAGCCTTCTTTATAGTTGAAGAAGGTACTTCCACTATTTCATGTCTAACTATGTTTGCGTTTCTTATACGAGTAAGTAAATCTGCTATAGGATCAGTCATTACCATTTATTGTGCCTCCTTTCATCAATAACTAAGTTACCAACTTGCTTTTCTACATCCAGGTATTTCACCTTTATAAGCAAGTTCTCTAAAACAAATACGGCATATACCAAACTTTCTTAATACAGCATGTGGTCTTCCACAAATTCTGCATCTTGTGTAAGCTCTAGTTGAATACTTAGGTTCTTTCTTCCACTTTTCTATTAAAGCTTTACGTGCCACGTTTTTCCCTCCTTATTTTTGAGCAAAAGGCATTCCAAGGAATCTTAATAATTCTCTTGATTCTTCGTCAGTCTTAGCAGTCGTAACGAAGATAATATCCATACCTCTTACTTTATCTATTTTATCATACTCTATTTCAGGGAACATTAACTGTTCTTTAATTCCTAATGAATAGTTTCCTCTTCCATCAAATGCCTTATCAGAAACTCCTGAAAAGTCTCTAACTCTTGGTAGTGCAACACTAATTAATTTATCAGCAAACTCATACATTTTTTGCTTTCTTAATGTAACTTTGCAACCTATTGGCATGTTTTCTCTGATTTTAAAGTTAGCTATAGATTTTTTAGCTCTCGTAAGGATTGGCTTCTGACCAGAAATGATTGTTAAATCACTTACTGCCGATTCTAAAACCTTAGGATTATCTTTAGCTTCTCCAACACCCATGTTTATAACTATTTTTTCGAGTTTTGGAACTTCCATTATATTTTTATATCCGAATTTATTCATTAACGCCGGAACAACTTCTTTTTCATACTTTTCTTGTAATCTTAAGCTCATTTTTAGCCCTCCTTTCAAAGATTAGAATGTTTCTCCGCACTTCTTACAAACTCTTACTTTTGAACCATCATCTAATATTTTATGGCTTATTCTAGTCACTGATTTACAACTGTTACAATATAACATTACTTTTGAACTGTATATTGCAGCTTCTTTTTGAATTATTCCACCTTGCATGTTTTCTCTGTTTGGTTTTTGATGTTTTGTAACTATATTTATACCCTTAACAAGTATCTTTCCAGTTTTAGGCATTACAGCTAATATTTCACCTATTTTACCTTTATCTTTCCCAGATATAACCATAACAGTGTCTTTTGTTCTAACATGTATCTTATTTGTTGCCATTGTAGCCACCTCCTTATCTTATAGAACTTCAGGTGCTAATGATAATATTTTTGTAAAATCTTTATCTCTTAGCTCTCTTGCAACTGGTCCAAAGATACGAGTTCCTTTTGGCTGTTTATCATCTTTAACTATAACAGCAGCATTCTCATCAAATCTTATGTATGAACCATCCGCTCTTCTTAATCCTTTAACTGATCTTACGACAACCGCTTTAACGACGTCTCCTTTTTTAACAACACCGCCTGGTGTTGCACTTTTAACGCTAGCAACTATTATATCTCCAATGTTTCCCCATTTTCTCTTGGAACCACCTAATACTCTTATACACATAATTTCCTTAGCACCGGAATTATCTGCAACTTTCAACAATGTTTGTTGCTGAATCATTGAAAATACCCTCCTTTCAGCTTTATAGACTATTTAGCCTTTTCTACTATTTCTACAAGTCTCCATCTTTTATCCTTTGATAATGGTCTTGTTTCCATTATTAAAACTCTATCATTAATTTTAGCTTCATTATTTTCATCATGAGCCTTAAACTTTGTAGTTCTGTTGATTGTCTTTCCATATAAAGGATGACGAACTTTTGTTTCTACCGCAACTACTATAGTTTTTTCCATCTTGTCAGAAACAACTCTTCCGATTTTTGTCTTTCTATTTCCTCTTTCCACAGGACAAACCTCCTTTCAGCCTACTGCTCAAACGCCCTTAGTTCTTCTTCTCTAAGGATGGTTTTAATTTGGGCTATAGATTTTTTTACTTCTTTTATTCTCATTGGGTTTTCTAATTGACCTGTAGCTAACTGAAATCTTAAGTTGAATAATTCACCTTTAAGATCATCAAGTTTTGCAAGCAAATCTTGAGGGCCATTTTCTCTTAATTCTTTTAATTCTTTAGCCTTCATTTATTTCACCACCCACTTCTTCAAAGTCTCTTCTAGTTACAAATTTAGTCTTTACTGGTAGCTTGTGAGCTGCAAGTCTCATAGCTTCTCTAGCTACTTCTTCACTAACACCTGATAACTCGAATAATACTCTACCTGGTTTGATAACTGATACCCAATATTCTGGTGATCCTTTACCTGAACCCATACGAGTTTCAGCTGGTTTTTCTGTAACTGGCTTATCTGGGAAAATCTTTATCCAAAGTTTTCCTCCTCTTTTGATATATCTATTAATAGCTATTCTGGCAGACTCGATTTGGTTACTAGTTATCCATCCACATTCAGTAGCCTGTATAGCATAATCTCCATATGCTATAAAATTACCTCTTGTAGCTTTACCTCTCATTCTGCCACGTTGTACCTTACGATGTTTAACTCTTTTAGGCATTAACATGTCATATTCCTCCTTCCTTATGCGTTAGCTTCTTCCTTACTTACAGCAACTTTCTTAGTAGGAAGTACTTCGCCTCTATATACCCAAACCTTTACTCCTATTTTTCCATAAGTTGTATCAGCTTCTGCAAATCCATAATCTATATCAGCTCTTAGTGTTTGTAGTGGAATTGTTCCTTCATGATATGATTCAGCTCTTGCTATTTCAGCACCACCAAGTCTTCCTGAACATGCAGTTTTAATTCCCTTAACACCAGTTTTCATTGCTCTTTGAATTGTTTGCTTCATAGCTCTTCTAAATGAAATTCTCTTTTCAAGTTGTTGTGCTATGCTTTCTGCCATAAGTTGAGCATCTGATTCAGCTGATTTTACTTCAACTATATTTATTAAAATATTTTTGTCTCCAACCATTTTCTTGATTTCAGCTTTTAAAGCATCAATTCCTTGACCGCCTTTACCTATTATCATACCAGGCTTAGCAGTATGGATATTTAACTTTATTCTCTTAGCTGCTCTTTCAATTTGAATTCTTGAAACTCCAGCTGCTGCAGTTTTTTGCTTAACGAATTTTCTAACTTTGTTGTCTTCAATTAGGTTATCTGCAAAAGTTTTGCTGTCCGCATACCATTTAGCATCCCAATCTTTAATTACGCCAACTCTTAAGCCATGTGGATGTACTTTCTGTCCCATCTGTTTCCCTCCTTTTAAGCTCTTTCTTTAACTACTAGAGTTATGTGGCTAGTTCTTTTCTTTATTCTAAACGCTCTACCTTGAGCATGTGGTCTAAATCTCTTTAATGTTGGTCCTGCACCTACATATGCTTCCGCAACATATAAACTATTTCTATCTAAATTTAAGTTGTTCTCTGCATTTGCAACAGCTGACTTTAATACCTTATTAATTACTTCTGCTGCATCCTTTGGAGTGTATTGTAATATAGCAAAAGCTTCGTTTACATTTTTGCCTCTCACTAAGTCAAGAACAATTCCTATTTTCATTGAGGACATTCTTACATATTTAGCTATAGCTTTAGCTTCCATTGTATGTTACCTCCTTTCCTATCTTCTCACGCCTGATGATTTTTCGTTTTTAGCAACGTGTCCCTTGTATGTTCTAGTTAGAACGAATTCCCCTAACTTATGTCCTACCATATCTTCTGATATGTATACAGGAACGTGCTTTCTTCCATCATGCACTGCAATTGTGTGACCTATCATTTGTGGGAATATAGTTGAACTTCTTGACCAAGTCTTTACAACTTTCTTTTCCCCTGCTTTATTCATTTCGTTGATTTTCTTTAAAAGTCCTTCATGTATAAAAGGTCCTTTTTTAACTGATCTGCTCACTAAATTGGCCTCCCTTCATAAAATCTGATTAATAGTTAGTGAAGAGAATGTGATATTCTCTTCCTACTATTTATCATTTCTTCTCTTAATAATAAATCTATCTGAATACTTCTTATGTTTTCTAGTTTTGTATCCAAGTGCTGGTTTACCCCAAGGAGTCATTGGACTTGCGTGTCCTATAGGTGATTTACCTTCTCCACCACCGTGTGGGTGATCATTAGGGTTCATTACAGATCCTCTAACTGTTGGTCTAACGCCCATATGTCTCTTTCTACCAGCCTTACCTATGTTGATAATTTCGTGAGTTAAATTTGATACTGTTCCTATAGTAGCTCTACACTCTATTCTCACATATCTCATTTCACCACTTGGAAGTCTCAAAGTAGCGTAGTCGCCTTCTTTAGCCATAAGCTGAGCCGAAGCTCCAGCTGATCTTACAAGCTGACCACCTTTTCCTACTGCTAATTCAATATTATGAACTACTGTACCAACAGGTATGTTCTTCATAGGAAGACAGTTACCAACCTTTATATCAGCATCTGATCCTGAGAAAATAACATCTCCTACTTTTAATCCAACAGGAGCTATTATATATCTTTTTTCACCATCAGCATAAACTACAAGAGCTATATAAGCTGATCTATTTGGATCATATTCTATTGTAGATACCTTTGCTGGTATTCCATCTTTATTTCTTTTAAAATCTATTAATCTATATTTTTGTTTTGCACCGCCACCAATATGACGAACTGTTATTTTACCGTTTGCATTTCTACCACCAGTTCTCTTTTTTGCAACAAGAAGAGATTTCTCAGGTACACTTGTAGTTATTTCTTCAAAAGTACTCATAGTCATTTCTCTTCTTGAAGGAGTGGTAGGTTTAAAACCTTTAACTGCCATCTCGGTATTCCCTCCTTCTTATAGCTTATCTGGTATTTAACCAATAAACGCTTTATTTATAATTACATGCCTTCAAAGAATTCAATAGCCTTACTATCAGCTGCAAGTTTAATTATTGCTTTTTTATAGTCAGGTCTTTTTCCAACATGTACTCCAACCCTCTTAGTCTTACCTAAAAATCTAGCAGTTTTAACATCTTCTACTTTTACGCCGAAAACTTCTTCTACCGCTCTTTTTATCATTGACTTATTAGCATGAATATCAACTATAAGGGTGTATTTTTTATCATTCATAGAAGCCATGCTTTTTTCAGTTATAACAGGTCTTCTTATGATATCATAATTAGTTAGCTTCATTATGCATACACCTCCTCAATTTTTGACACAGCATTCCTAGTAATTATAACCTTATCATATTTTAATAAATCATATACATTTATATTGTTAGCTGGTATTACAGCTACACCTTCTATGTTTCTTGCTGATTTATATACATTTTCGTTTGATTCAGATGTAATTATTAGGGTTTTCTTAGCATCAAATGCATTTAACATTTTAACAACTTCTTTTGTTTTTGGAGCATCTAATTCAAGACTCTCTAAAATTATCATTTCGTTATCTTTAACTTTGCTTGTAAGAGCAGATTTCATAGCCACTCTTCTCATTGACTTTGGAACAGAAGTTCTGTAACTTCTTGGTTTTACTGCAAAAACCATACCACCATGAATCCATTGTGGCGCTCTTATTGAACCCTGTCTTGCTCTACCAGTTCCTTTTTGTCTCCAAGGCTTTATTCCACCTCCAGAAACTTCAGCTCTAGTTTTAGCTGACTGAGTTCCTTGTCTTTTGTTTGCAAGTAAAGCAACAACTACTTGATGTAAAGCATCTTCGTTAACTTCAACTCCGAACACGTTATCTGATAGTTGAATATCTCCAACTTTTTGTCCTTCTTTATTAAACATTCCTACTGTAGGCATTCTGCATCCTCCTTTCTACTAAAACTTAAGCCTTAACTGTATTTCTTATTACTACAAAGCTCTTGTTTGGTCCTGGTACTCCACCTTTTATTAATATAATGTTTTTCTCAGGCATAACCTTAGCAACTTGTAAATTCAATACTGTTGTATTTACATGCCCCATGTGTCCAGGTAACTTCTTGTTTTTAAATGTTCTTGATGGGCTTGATGATGCTCCCATAGAACCTACTGCTCTATGGAACTTTGATCCGTGTGACATTGGACCTCTGTGAGCATTCCATCTCTTTATAGTGCCTTGGAATCCCTTACCCTTTGACACTCCAGACACATCAATTCTTTCTCCAGCTGCAAACAAATCAGCCTTTATTTCGTTTCCTACTTCGTAGGAACTTATATCTTCTAATCTAAACTCTTTTATAAACCTTTTTAAAGAAGCACCAGCTTTAGCAAAATGCCCTTTCATTGGCTTATTTACAAGCTTTTCTCTTATATCAGCAAATCCTACCTGTATAGCATTGTAACCATCTTTTTCTGTAGTTTTCTTTTGAGTAACCACACATGGACCTGCTTCAATTACTGTTACAGGGATTATCTTACCATTCTCATCGAATATTTGAGTCATACCAAGTTTTCTGCCTAGTATAGCTTTTTTCATTATCTGCACCTCCTCAACATATTAGCGGATCGAACCAGCGATCATAATAGTCAGTAATAGTCTATCTATTACAATTATAATTTTATTTCAATATCAACGCCTGCTGGTAAATCAAGTCTCATTAAGGCATCAACAGTTTTTGGTGATGGACTTAATATATCTATTAATCTTTTGTGAGTTCTTATTTCAAACTGCTCTCTTGAATCCTTATATTTGTGTGGAGCTCTTAATATTGTTATAATATCCTTTTCTGTAGGTAGAGGTACTGGACCTGCTACTTTTGCTCCAGTTGATTTTGCAGTTTCAACAATTTTTTCAGCTGATTGATCTAATATATTGTGATCAAAAGCCTTTAGTCTGATTCTAATTTTTTGTTTTGCCATTGCTATTTCCCTCCTTTTCATGCACGCTTTGCTTCTTACGTACAACAGCGGATGTGTTATGTAAACTGTTCCGGGCGTTGCATATGTTTTTTTAAAACACCCTAATATACAGAACCACCGTCGCTCGGTTCAAGACCTAGCATACTCAGCTAAGAATTACCCGGAAGTCCGGCAACCTCTTGCCTCATCGCTGTTATCATTTTACAACTTCTTTATTATACACTATCTTTTTATTTTTGACAAGCATAAATTTTAATCTAAATAATTTTATAAAAAAGGAAAGAGCGTCCTCTTTCCTTTTTTTATTTTAAAGGCCTTTAAAATTTACATTAAGTTATTTAAGCTAAAATTGATTACTTTTCTATAGTACTAACAACTCCTGAACCAACAGTTCTTCCGCCTTCTCTTATAGCGAATCTTAATCCTTCATCCATTGCTACTGGAGTGATTAATTCAACTTTCATGTCGATGTGGTCTCCAGGCATAACCATTTCCATTCCTTCTGGTAATTTGATTGATCCTGTAACGTCTGTTGTTCTGAAATAGAATTGTGGTCTGTATCCATCGAAGAATGGAGTATGTCTTCCGCCTTCTTCTTTCTTTAATACGTAAACCTGACCTACAAACTTGCTGTGTGGTTGAACTGAACCAGGTTTTGCTAATACTTGACCTCTTTCGATATCAGTTCTTTGAACACCTCTTAATAATGCTCCTATGTTATCTCCTGCCATCGCTTGATCAAGAAGCTTTCTAAACATTTCAACTCCTGTACATACTGACTTACCTTTTTCTTCTTTTAATCCAACGATTTCTACTTCGTCTCCAACTTTTAGTATTCCACTTTCAACTCTTCCTGTTGCAACTGTTCCTCTTCCTGTGATTGTGAATACATCTTCTACTGGCATTAAGAATGCTTTGTCTGTAGCTCTTTCTGGTGTTGGTATATGGCTATCTACTGCATCCATTAAGTCTAGTATTGGCTTTATTGCTTCTTCATCTGTTGGATTTTCTAATGCTTTTAATGCTGATCCAGCTACGATTGGAGTATCATCTCCTGGGAAGTCATACTCGTTAAGTAATTCTCTAACTTCCATTTCAACTAATTCTAACAACTCTGGATCATCTACCATATCTGCTTTGTTTAAGAATACTACTATATATTGTACTCCAACTCTTGATGCTAGTAGTATGTGCTCTCTTGTTTGTGGCATTGGACCATCTGCTGCACTTACAACTAAGATAGCTCCATCCATCTGTGCTGCTCCTGTTATCATGTTCTTAACATAGTCAGCGTGTCCTGGACAATCAACGTGTGCATAGTGTCTTGTTTCTGTTTGATATTCAACGTGTGCTGTGTTGATTGTGATTCCTCTTTCTCTTTCTTCTGGTGCTTTGTCTATTGATGCATAATCAAATGCTTCTGCAAATCCTTTTTTTGATAATACTGTTGTTATTGCTGCTGTTAATGTTGTCTTACCGTGGTCTACGTGTCCTATTGTTCCTATGTTTACGTGTGGTTTTGTTCTTTCAAATTTTGCTTTTGACATTTTTTGTTCCTCCTTAAAATAAACTAATCTATTTTATTAAATTAAGAATTTTTCTTTCCTGCAACTTGCTCTTGAATGCTCTTTGGAACATCCTCATAATGATCAAATACCATTGAGTAAACTCCTCTACCTTGTGTTCTTGATCTTAAAGTAGTTGCATAACCAAACATCTCTGAAAGAGGTACGAATGATCTTATTACTTGAGCACCTGCTCTTGCTTCCATTCCTTCTATTCTTCCTCTTCTTGAGTTAATGTCTCCCATTACATCTCCCATGTACTCTTCAGGGACTATAACTTCAACTTTCATCATTGGTTCTAGTAATACTGCATCTGCTTTTGCCATAGCGTTCTTAAATGCCATAGATCCAGCGATTTTAAATGCCATTTCTGATGAGTCAACATCATGATATGATCCATCAACTAATTTAATCTTGAAGTTGATAACTGGATATCCAGCTATTATACCACTATCTGAAGCTTCTTGGATACCATTGTCAATTGGTGAAACATATTCCTTTGGAATTGCTCCCCCAACAATAGCATTTTCAAATGAATATCCTTCTTCTGATGGTATCATTTCAATCCAACAGTGACCATACTGACCACGTCCACCAGACTGTCTAACAAACTTACCTTCAGCTTTAACAGCCTTTTTAATAGTTTCTTTATAAGCAACTTGTGGCTTACCAACGTTACATTCAACTTTAAATTCTCTTTGAAGTCTATCAACGATTATCTCAAGGTGAAGTTCTCCCATACCAGCTATAATTGTCTGACCAGTTTCTTGATCTGTATGAGTTCTAAATGTTGGATCCTCTTCAGCAAGCTTAGCTAACGCTATACCCATTTTTTCTTGACCAGCTTTAGTCTTTGGCTCTATAGCTACATCTATAACTGGATCTGGGAATTCCATACTTTCAAGTATAATTGGATTTTCATCATCACAAAGTGTATTACCTGTTGTAGTTTCTTTTAATCCAATTATTGCTCCTAAATCACCAGCGCGAAGTTCTTCAACTTCTTGTCTGGAGTTAGCATGCATTTTAACAAGTCTTCCAATTCTCTCTTTTTTTCCTTTTGTTGAGTTAAGTACATAAGTACCGCTCTTCATTATACCTGAGTATATTCTTGCGAAAGCTAACTTACCTACAAATGGGTCAGTTGCTATTTTAAATGCTAACGCTGACATTGGTGCGTTATCGTCCGCTGGTCTTCTATCTTCTGCACCAGTATCAGGATTTGTTCCTTGAATAGCTGGAATGTCTAATGGTGATGGCATGTATGCAACTACAGCATCAATCATTGGTTGAACACCTTTGTTTTTATATGATGATCCACATACAACTGGCACTATAGCATTGTTTATAACACCTTTTCTAAGTGCTTGATTTATTTCTTCTATAGTAAACTCTTCGCCTTCAAGATATTTCATCATTAATTCTTCATCTTGTTCAGCTACAGCTTCTAGTAAAGTTGTTCTGTATTCTGCAGCTTTTTCTTTTAAATCTGCAGGAATTTCAACTGAATCCATAACTGTTCCTAAATCATCTTCATATATTATAGCTTCATTAGTTACAATGTCTACAATTCCTTTGAAATTAGCTTCAGATCCTATCGGGATTTGAATTGGAACTGCATTACAGTGCAATCTATCTCTTAACATGTTTACACACATGTAGAAGTCAGCACCTGTTGAGTCCATCTTGTTCACATATACCATTCTTGGTACTTTATAGTTATCTGCCTGTCTCCATACTGTCTCAGTTTGTGGTTCTACTCCACTTTTTGCATCCAGTACTGTAACTGCACCATCAAGAACTCTTAACGATCTTTCAACTTCTACAGTAAAATCCACGTGTCCTGGTGTATCTATGATGTTTATTGCATGATCTTTCCATAGACAGAAGGTTGCAGCTGATGTTATTGTTATTCCTCTTTCCTGCTCTTGAACCATCCAGTCCATTGTAGCTCCGCCTTCATGAACCTCACCTATTTTATGAGTTTTTCCTGTATAGAAAAGGATACGCTCAGTTGTGGTAGTTTTTCCAGCATCAATATGTGCCATTATTCCGATATTACGAAATCTCTCTAATGGATATTCTCTTCCCACTTAATCTTCCTCCCTTTTAAGTATGAATTTTAAATTTGACAAAACTGTTTTGGTGTATACCAAAACAGTTTTGTGATATTAGTATCTATAATGTGCAAAAGCCTTATTAGCTTCAGCCATTTTATGAGTATCTTCTCTTTTCTTAACAGCTGCACCTGTATTGTTAGCTGCATCCATTAATTCTCCAGCAAGTCTGTCTCTCATGTACTTCTCGCCTCTTTTTCTTGCTGCTGCAAGCATCCATCTGATTCCTAATGTCTGTCTTCTCTCAGGTCTAACCTCTATAGGAACTTGGTATGTAGCACCACCTATTCTTCTTGCTTTTACTTCAAGAAGTGGCATTACATTGTTCATTGCATCTTCAAAAACCTCTAATGGTTCTCTATCTGTTTTCTGGCGGATTATTTCAAAAGCTGCATAACAAACTTTTTGCGCCACCCCTTTTTTACCATCTTCCATTATACTGTTTATAAACTTTGTAACAACTTTACTATTGTATATTGGATCTGGTAATACATCTCTTTTAGCTATATGTCCTTTTCTTGGCACTTTTCTTCCCTCCTTAACAATTTTAACTTTTAAGTTCATCGGTACTCGGTTAAAATATGTTATATAAACAACATTTTCAACCGCAAAGTGCTTTGTACTTCTGCAAATTATCTATAAATCTATATATAAATGCTGAAGACGCAGCACTACTTTTCAACTTAATTTGACCAAATCTTATTTTTGTTTTGGTCTCTTAGCACCATATTTTGATCTTGATTGTAATCTGTTAGCTACTCCAGCAGAGTCAAGTGCTCCTCTTACTATGTGGTATCTAACCCCTGGAAGGTCTTTAACTCTTCCTCCTCTTATAAGAACAACGCTGTGCTCTTGTAAGTTGTGACCTACACCTGGAATATACGCAGATACTTCAAAACCGTTTGTTAGTCTAACTCTTGCTATTTTTCTTAACGCTGAGTTTGGCTTCTTAGGTGTTGTAGTTTTTACTACTGTACAAACTCCTCTTTTTTGAGGGCATTCCTTTAGTGCTGGTGCTGTTGATTTTGTACCTACTGTCTTTCTGCCTTTTCTTACTAATTGGCTTATAGTTGGCATATTTACACCTCCTTTAAGATATAAATTAAACTAGGCTGTTAACCTAAGTTAATTTCAAATTTGTAGTGTTAAAAATTTATGTTAAATTAAATCTGTAAGCTAATTTAATTAAAAAGACTAATCTTTTAGTACAGCAGCTGTCGCAGCTCCTACATCTATTCCACAAAGTCTTCCTAATTCTTTCATTGTATTTATATACAATACTTCCAGGGAATTTTCATCAACTAATATTTTTACTGACTGTACTAACTTATCATCAGCATCCTTAGCAATATAAACAGTTTTAACGCTATTGTTTTTAATACTTTTAACTGTCTGCTTAACGCCAATAACTTTGTTTCCTTCAAGCCTGTAAACCATAATCTCTATTCCCCCTTACAGTTCTATAGAGACAAAGTTTAAATTACTTTGTCTCCATAAAAAACATACAGATGTATTTTATCATCTTAGCACTGGTATGTCAATAAGTTATATGATTAAGCTTGTGCCTCATCATCTAGTAAGTTCTCATCATTTTCCTTTTCAGTGTTGATTCTAATTGATCTATACCTTGTCATACCTGTACCAGCAGGTATTAACTTTCCAATAATTACATTTTCCTTTAATCCTAGAAGCGGATCTATTTTCCCTTTAATAGCTGCATCTGTAAGTACTCTTGTGGTTTCTTGGAACGATGCTGCTGAAAGGAATGACTCCGTAGCTAGTGATGCTTTTGTAATACCAAGTAAAGCAACCTTACCCTGTGCAGGTATTCCACCTTGAGCTTCAACTCTTTCATTTTCTTCTTCAAAGTCAAATATATCAATTAGTACTCCAGGTAATAACT
This sequence comes from Clostridium sp. CS1-1, assembly GCF_056135525.1. Taxonomy (NCBI): domain Bacteria; kingdom Bacillati; phylum Bacillota; class Clostridia; order Eubacteriales; family Clostridiaceae; genus Clostridium; species Clostridium sp. CS1-1. The sequence continues at coordinate 4,794,767 of NZ_CM148680.1, forward strand.
CTGTATTACCTGACTCTTCTATCTTTACTTTTCTAGTCATTTGTCTTACTACAACTTCAAGATGTTTGTCATTAATATCAACACCCTGTAATCTATAAACTTTTTGCACTTCTGATAGAAGATAGTTTTTAACTCCAAGTACACCCTTAATTCTCAATACATCATGTGGATTAATAGAACCTTCTGTGATTTCATCTCCAGCACCAATTACATCTCCATTTGATACTTTAAGTCTTGAACCAAATGGGATATCATAAGTAACCTCTTCTCCAGCTTCTGTTATAACTGAAACCATTCTCTTCTTCTTTGTTTCTTCCATTCTCACTGTACCCGCAACTTCACTTACTATCGCGAGTCCTTTTGGCTTTCTAGCTTCAAATAATTCCTCTACTCTTGGAAGACCTTGAGTTATATCTGCTCCAGCAACCCCACCAGTGTGGAATGTTCTCATTGTAAGCTGAGTACCAGGTTCTCCTATACTTTGTGCCGCAACTATTCCAACAGCTTCTCCTATATTTATCTTTTGAGATGTAGCCATGTTCATTCCATAGCATCTTGAGCATACACCATGTTTTGACTTACAAGTAAATACTGATCTAATCTTTACCTTTTTAACACCAGCGTCCTCAACTTTATCTGCAATTATAGAGTCCATATAGGTATCTCTTGCAACAATAACTTCTCCTGTTTTAGGATTTAGGATATCTTCTCCTGAATATCTTCCAGTAAGTCTTTCAGCTAGACTTTCAATTGTTTCATTTCCCTCTTTTATTTCAGATACTTCATAACCATCTTGGGTTCCACAATCTTCAACTCTTACTATAACATCTTGGCTTACATCAACAAGTCTTCTAGTAAGGTATCCTGAGTCTGCTGTTTTTAAAGCCGTGTCAGCGTTACCTTTTCTAGCTCCGTGGGTTGATATAAAATACTCAAGAACGTCAAGTCCTTCTCTGAATGATGCTCTTATAGGTAATTCTATAATTTTACCAGATGGGTTAGCCATAAGACCTCTCATACCTGCAAGTTGCTTAATCTGACTCTTAGAACCTCTGGCTCCAGAGTCTGCCATCATAAATATTGGATTAAACTTATCAAGCGTTCTCATAAGCGCGTCTGCTACATCTTCTGTGGTCTTAGTCCATTTTTCTATAACTCTTTCATATCTTTCATCTTCAGATATGAATCCTCTTCTATACATCTTCTCAATTTTATCAACTGCGGCATCAGCTTCTTCAAGTAATCTTTTCTTATCTTCTGGAACTACCATGTCAGATGTTGAGACAGTAATAGCTCCTATACTTGAATAATGATATCCTTTTGCCTTTATGTTATCAAGCATAATAGACGTTTCAGTTGCACCGTGTTTCATATAACATTTATCTATAACTTTTCCAAGGTTTTTCTTAGTAACAAGGAAATCAACCTCCAACTTAAATTCGTTTTCTGGCTTACTTCTATCTATAAATCCTAAGTCTTGTGGTATAGCCTCATTAAATATTATTTTCCCTGGAGTAGTTTCTATTATTCCGCTAACTTCTTTTCCATCTTTTATTTTAGTCATTTTAACTTTTATTTTAGCATGAATGCTAACTTCAGTTAATTGATATGCCATTATCACTTCATCAGGTGATGAGAATATCTTTCCTTCACCCTTCTCACCATCTTTATCTATAGTTAAATAATATGAACCAAGTACCATATCCTGAGTTGGTACTACAACTGGCTTTCCATCAGATGGTTTCATTATATTGTGTGCTGCAAGCATCAAGAATCTTGCTTCTGCCTGCGCTTCAACAGATAAAGGAACGTGAACAGCCATTTGGTCTCCATCGAAATCTGCATTGTACGCTGTACATGATAGTGGGTGAAGTTTTATTGCTCTACCTTCAACAAGTACAGGTTGGAATGCCTGAATTCCTAGTCTATGTAGAGTAGGAGCACGATTTAAAAGAACTGGATGGTCAGCTATTACTTCCTCAAGTACATCCCATACTTGAGTCTGAACCCTTTCAACCATTCTTTTAGCACTTTTTATGTTATGTGCTACTCCACTTTCAACAAGCTTCTTCATAACAAAAGGTTTAAATAATTCAAGCGCCATTTCTTTTGGAAGTCCACATTGATACATTTTAAGTTCAGGTCCTACAACTATAACAGAACGCCCTGAGTAGTCAACACGCTTTCCTAGTAGGTTTTGTCTAAATCTTCCCTGCTTACCTTTTAACATATCCGATAATGATTTTAAAGGTCTATTTCCTGGTCCTGTAACTGGTCTTCCTCTTCTTCCATTGTCTATAAGTGCATCTACTGCTTCTTGTAGCATTCTTTTTTCATTTCTTACTATGATATCTGGTGCACCTAAGTCTAGAAGCTTCTTCAATCTATTGTTTCTGTTTATAACTCTTCTATAAAGGTCATTTAAATCTGATGTAGCGAATCTACCACCATCAAGTTGAACCATAGGTCTTAAGTCTGGTGGTATCACAGGTATTACATCTATAATCATCCACTCTGGTCTATTGCTAGACTTTCTAAATGACTCTACAACTTCTAATCTTCTAATTATTCTTACTTTCTTTTGTCCTGTACTGGTTTTCAAATCTTCTTTTAATTCAACAGATAATTGCTCTAAGTCTAGTTCTTCTAAAAGCTTTTTAATAGACTCAGCTCCCATACCTGCCGAAAAGTTTTCTTCGCCGTATTTGTCTACAGCTTCTCTATATTCCTTTTCATTTAGCAATTGCTTCTTTAATAAAGGAGTTTCTTTAGGGTCTAAAACAACATAGGATGCAAAGTATAGAATTTTTTCTAAAGCCCTTGGAGACATATCAAGTATAAGTCCCATACGCGATGGTATTCCCTTGAAATACCATATGTGAGATACAGGGGCTGCGAGTTCAATATGCCCCATTCTCTCACGTCTTACCTTAGCTTTAGTAACTTCAACGCCGCATCTGTCACAAACTATACCTTTATATCTAATCCTCTTATATTTACCACAGTGACATTCCCAGTCTTTCATTGGTCCAAATATTCTTTCACAGAACAAACCATCTCTTTCGGGTTTTAACGTTCTATAATTTATAGTTTCTGGTTTTTTAACTTCACCTCTAGACCATTCTCTAATTTTTTCAGGCGAAGCCAATCCTATTTGTAGTGCATCAAAATTATTTAATTCAAACAAGGGTACATCCTCCCTTCCTAGTGTTCATCACCAAAATCATCTATTTCCAATTCGCCCTGAAGATCATCTAAAGAAATATCTTCATAATCGATATCTAGTTCTTCATCAGTATCTTCATTTTCAATGTAGTCATCAGTAGGAGGTGGTGGAACAATCTCTTCGCTACCTTCAATATTAACACCTAAGTCCTCTATTTCTTCCTCTACTGATTCTCTTAATTTTATCTCTTCATTATCATCATTTAATACTTTTACATCAAGACATAAAGCCTGTAATTCCTTTATAAGAACCTTAAATGATTCAGGAACTCCTGGTTCAGGTATATTTTCACCTTTTACAATAGCTTCATAAGTTTTAACTCTTCCCACTACATCATCAGACTTAACTGTCAATATTTCTTGAAGAGTATGAGCAGCACCATATGCTTCTAGGGCCCAAACTTCCATCTCTCCAAATCTCTGTCCTCCGAATTGCGCCTTACCACCTAACGGTTGCTGAGTAACTAATGAATATGGTCCTGTAGATCTAGCATGTATCTTGTCATCAACTAAGTGAGCTAGTTTTAATATATACATATAGCCTACAGTTACATCGTTATCGAAAGGCTCTCCAGTTCTTCCATCATACAATATTGTTTTACCATGTTCTTTGTATCCAGCTTTTAATAGACAGTCAATTATTTCTTCCTCTGTAGCTCCATCGAATACAGGAGTAGCTATGTGCCATCCTAGTTCACTTGCTGCCCAACCTAAATGAACCTCAAGTACCTGACCTATATTCATACGTGAAGGAACCCCTAATGGGTTTAAACATATCTGAAGTGGTCTTCCATCAGGTAAGAATGGCATATCTTCTTCAGGTAATACTCTAGAAATAACCCCTTTATTACCATGTCTTCCTGCCATCTTATCTCCAACAGAAATCTTTCTTTTTTGTGCTATATAGCATCTAACTAGTTTATTAACACCTGGTGGTAATTCATCACCATTTTCTCTAGTAAATACTTTTACGTCAACAATTATACCAGCTTCTCCATGTGGTACCCTTAATGAAGTATCTCTAACTTCTCTTGCTTTTTCTCCAAATATTGCTCTAAGCAATCTTTCCTCTGCTGTAAGTTCAGTTTCTCCTTTAGGCGTTACTTTTCCTACAAGAATATCTCCTGATCTTACTTCAGCACCTATTCTTATTATTCCTCTTTCATCTATATCCTTTAAGGCATCATCACCAACATTAGGTATATCTCTTGTTATTTCTTCTGGTCCCAACTTTGTATCTCTTGCTTCTGCTTCATATTCTTCTATATGAATTGAAGTAAATACATCATTTTTAACTAACTCTTCTGAAATGAGCATCGCATCTTCATAGTTATAACCTTCCCATGTTATGAATCCCATTCTGATGTTTTTTCCTAATGCTATTTCTCCCAAATCAGTTGATGGTCCATCTGACAATACAGTTCCCTTTTCAACACGTTCATCCTTGCTTACTATTGGTCTTTGATTTATACAAGTACCTTGGTTAGATCTCTTAAATTTAAGAAGTCTATAGACGTCTATTCCACCATCTGAATCTCTCTTAACCCTTACCTCATTTGCACTCACATATACAACAATTCCTGCATTTTTTGCTTTTGGTAATACACCTGAGTCTACCGCAGCCTTAAATTCAATTCCTGTTCCTACAACTGGAGCTTGAGGCTTTAATAGGGGTACCGCCTGACGTTGCATGTTTGATCCCATAAGAGCACGGCTGGCATCATCATTCTCTAAGAATGGTATCATTGCAGTAGCAACAGAAACTATTTGTCTTGGAGATATATCCATAAAGTCAACATCTTCTCGTGGAACAACAATTATATCTTCCTTAGTTCTTACAGTAATCTTATTATCAATAAAATATCCATCTTCCTCAATAGGTTCATTTGCCTGAGCAACTAGGTACTCATCTTCTTCATCTGCTGTCATATATACTATTTTGGTGGTAACTCTACCTGTCTTTTTATCAACTTTTCTATATGGCGCTTCGATAAATCCGTAATCATTAACTCTAGCATAAGTTGCTAATGAGTTAATGAGACCTATATTTGGACCTTCTGGTGTTTCTATAGGGCACATTCTACCATAGTGTGAGTGGTGAACGTCTCTAACTTCGAATCCAGCTCTTTCTCTTGAAAGACCACCTGGTCCTAGAGCCGAAAGTCTTCTCTTGTGAGTTAACTCTGATAAAGGATTTGTTTGATCCATGAATTGTGAAAGCTGTGAACTTCCAAAAAACTCCTTTATAGCTGCTGCCACAGGTCTTATATTTATCAGTGCTTGTGGAGTTATTACCTCTTGATCTTGAATAGTCATTCTTTCCTTAACTACTCTTTCCATTCTTGAAAGACCTATTCTAAATTGGTTTTGAAGAAGTTCTCCAACTGATCTAAGTCTTCTGTTTCCAAGGTGATCAATATCATCTGTATGACCAATATTATACGCTAATCCTAATTCATAGCTTACTGTAGCGTATATATCATCTCTTATTATATGCTTAGGTATTAACATATGGATATTCTTTCTTAGTTGCTCTTTTATACTTTGTTCATCGCTATAATTGTCTAAAATTTCTTTTAGAGTAGGATAATGAACAAGTTCCTTTATATTTAAATCATCTATTTTAAAATCTATAAAATTATGTATATTTACAAAGTTATTTCCTAAAATCTTTAAAACTTTATCTTCAACTTGAATATTTACTGAGTTTACACCACAGTTTTGAATTTCTAAGGCTTTTTCTCTATCAATCTTCTCACCTTTTTGAATAAGAATCTCACCTGTTTGTGGGCTTACAACATCTTCTGCTGAAATTTGGTTTGCAATTCTTAGATGTAATGCTAATTTTTTATTGAATTTATATCTTCCAACTCTTGATAAATCATATCTTTTGGGGTCAAAAAATAAAGATTCAATAAGTGACTGTGCACTATCAACTGTAGGTGGTTCTCCCGGTCTTAATCTTTTGTAAATCTCAAGTAATGCCTCTTCACGAGTTTTTGTATTATCTTTTTCTATTGTAGCTTTTAATCTTTCGTCATCTCCAAAAAACTCAGTTATTTCAGCATCTGTTCCGTACCCCATAGATCTTACAAGAATAGTTATAGGCAACTTTCTCGTCTTGTCTATTCTTACATAAATTATATCATTTGAGTCAGTTTCATACTCTAACCAAGCACCTCTGTTTGGTATTACAGTTGCGGAAAAAAGTTTCTTACCTGTCTTATCAACTGCCATGTCATAGTAAACACCTGGTGATCTAACTAATTGGCTAACTATTACTCTTTCTGCACCGTTAATAATAAAGGTTCCCTGTTCGGTCATAAGAGGAAAGTCTCCCATGAACACTTCTTGTTCTTTTACCTCACCAGTTTCCTTGTTAAGTAATCTAACTTTTACTTTTAAAGGTGCTGCGTATGTAGCATCTCTTTCCTTACATTCCTCAACAGAATACTTGATGTTATCCATATCCAATTTATACCCAACAAACTCTAGATTTAGATTAGCGGTATAATCCTGAATTGGATTAATATCGTCAAACACTTCTTGCAGGCCTTCCCTTAAAAACCAATTATAGGAATCTAGCTGCACCTCAATCAAATTAGGCATATCACCTACTTCTTTAAGTTTGGAAAAGCTCATTCTTGTTCTTTTACCAACCTGGACAGGATGTACCATTGACTTTCACCCCTTGCATAAACTAAAAATAACCACAAACACAACTCAATTAAAATGTGTTTCTGGATTGACCACATTACCATCTTTTTAGTATAACCTTTTTTTTATAATTAATTCAAACTTTAGTAAAAAATTATAATATTCACATTGTAATTAATTCATCAATGCAATAAATTATTTTATCACAATACTAAATAATTGTCAATAATTACTGTCTATAAATTTGAAAAGAGGCACTTTTTATATAAAAAGTGCCTCTTTTTTATAAGATACTATTTTATTTCTACAGTAGCACCAACTTCTGCAAGTTTAGCTTTTATAGCTTCAGCATCTTCTTTGCTTACGCCCTCTTTTAATGTCTTAGGAGCTCCATCAACTACTTCTTTAGCTTCTTTTAATCCTAAGCCAGTTAACTCTCTAACTACTTTTATAACTTTTATTTTTTCTGATCCAGCATTAGCTAATACTACATCAAATTCAGTTTTTTCTTCTGCTGCAGCTGGTGCTGCACCCGCTACTGCTACTGGAGCAGCTGCGCTTACTCCAAATTCCTCTTCACATGCTTTTACTAACTCGTTTAATTCTAAAACGCTCATTTCTTTTATAGCTTGAATTATTTCTTCTCTAGTCATTATTAGACACCTCCAAAATTTCTCTTCAATAAATTATTCATTATTCAAATTATGCTTCTTCTGACTCTTTCTTTTCTTTAATAGCATTTAATAAATATGCTAAGTTTGACATTGGAGCTTTGAAGCTTCCAAGTAATTGAGCAAGTAGAACTTCTCTTGGTGGTATTTTAGCAAGTTGTTGAACTTTTGCAGTATCAAATATCTCGCCTTGAACTACTCCACCTTTTAATTCTAACTTTTTATGATCCTTTGCAAAGTCATTAAGGATTCTAGCAGGAGCTGTTGGATCTTCATATCCAAATGCTACTGATACAGGTCCTTCAAGAACGCTTTCAATTCCATCAAATCCTAACTCTTTTGCAGCTAACGTAGTTAAAGTATTCTTGTAAACTTTATATTCTACGCCTGACTCTCTTAATTTCTTTCTAAGCTCTGTATCCTCTTCAACAGTTAATCCTTGATATTTAGCGAAAATTATACCTTGAGCTTTTTCCATTTTTTCTTTTATTTCTAACACTTTTGTTTCTTTTATTTCTCTATTCTTTCCCACTGTGTGTCCACCTCCTCACAGTTTAAAACTGATATAATATAAATTTAAAGGTCTCTCCGTAAACGCAGAGAGACCAATTACATTCTACTATTGGAACCCTCGGTAGGTTGGTACAACCGTTATGCATTCGCACCTACTGTCTACGGAATATTTATTTATTTTATCAACCTCTAAGATTATACATTAATTATCGATTTATGTCAACAATTAATCTAATGCTTTTACCGGATTTATTCTTATTCCAGGTCCCATAGTGCTTGAAACTGCTACAGATTTTAAGTATTGTCCTTTAGCAGCTGCAGGTTTAGCTTTTATAACAGCTTCCATTAATGAATGGAAGTTTTCAAGTAATTTTTGCTCTCCAAATGATTTCTTTCCAATTGGAACGTGTACTATAGCAGTTTTATCAACTCTATATTCAACCTTACCAGCTTTAATATCAGCTACTGCTCTTGATACATCAAAAGTAACTGTACCTGATTTTGGGTTTGGCATTAATCCCTTAGGTCCTAATACTCTACCTAATCTACCAACAACACCCATCATGTCTGGTGTAGCAACAACTACGTCAAAGTCAAACCAGTTTTCTTTTTGTATTTTATCAACTAGTTCCTCTGCTCCTACGAATTCTGCGCCAGCTGCTTCAGCTTCTTTAGCCTTATCACCTTTTGCAAAAACTAAAACTCTTACTTTCTTACCAGTTCCGTGAGGAAGTACTACAGCTCCTCTAACTTGCTGGTCTGCGTGTCTTGGGTCAACTCCAAGTCTTAATGCTAATTCAATAGTTTCATCAAATTTAGCTTTTGAAGTCTTTACAGCAAGTTCCATAGCTTCTGATGGTGTGTATAGAACACTTCTATCAATAAGCTTAACGCTTTCATTGTAACTCTTTCCCATTTTCTATCCTCCTTTGTGGTTTTAACGGTTTTTACCTCCCACTATTTTGGTTAACTATTCTTCAACAACTATACCCATGCTTCTTGCTGTTCCTGCTACCATGCTCATAGCAGCTTCAACTGATCCTGCATTTAAGTCTGGCATTTTTGTTTCAGCTATTTGTCTAACTTGTTCTTTAGTTACTTTAGCAACTTTAGTTTTATTTGGTACGCCTGATCCACTCTCTATTCCTGCTGCTTTCTTTAATAATACTGCTGCAGGTGGAGTCTTTAGTATGAAACTAAATGATCTGTCCTGATATACAGTAATAACTACAGGAATTATCAAGCCTGCTTGATTAGCAGTCTTAGCGTTAAATTCTTTACAGAATCCCATAATATTTACCCCATGCTGTCCAAGTGCTGGTCCAACAGGTGGTGCTGGAGTTGCTTTTCCTGCAGGAAGTTGAAGTTTAATCATTCCTACTACTTTTTTAGCCATGAATTTACACCTCCTAAAATGTGGTTATACGGACTTATGCCCTCCCACTTGTTAAGACTTACGTCTTATTGACTAATCTAGTTTTTCTATTTGATTAAAATCAAGTTCAACAGGGGTTTCCCTGCCAAACATGTTTACTAACGCTTTAATTTTTCTTTTTTCTGTATTAATTTCTTGGATAACAGCCGGGAAGTTTTCTAATGGTCCTGACTTAACTTTAATATTCTCTCCCACTTCAACATCTACGTTAACGAGTTTTTCAGCTATGCCCATAGCTGTTACTTCTTCTTCAGTAAGTGGTACAGGTTTTGACCCTGGTCCTACAAACCCCGTTACTCCTCTAGTGTTTCTAACTATGTACCAAGAATCATCTGTCATTATCATATGCACTAAAACATATCCTGGAAAAATCTTTTTTTGAGTTATTTTCTTTTTACCATCTTTTATTTCGATTTGTTCCTCCATAGGAACTTGAACATCATCTATCCAATGGTAAAGATTTCTATTCTCAATGGTTTTTTCAAGATTAGCTTTAACCTTATTCTCATAACCAGAATATGTGTGTACTACATACCATCTAGCTTTTTCTGCCATAATTCAAGGGACGGGAATCTTCTCTCGACCCCTACCTCCTTTTTATGTTATTTAAATATTACTGCAATCAGATTTTTGAATCCAAAATCTAGTAGTCCAACAATTAATACATATATAACACAAAATGTCATAACTGTTGCTGTTGCTTTTTTTACATTTTCTTTAGAGGCCCAAGTTATTCTTTTAAATTCTGCTTTTAATTCTTTAAAAAAATTAATAACTCCGTTGCCGGATGCTGCTGTTTTATTCACTTTTTTCATATCATTCTGTGCAGCCATTATTTCACATCCTCAATTCATTTTAATTAAACGCCTCTATGTAATACTACTTTGTTTCTTTATGAGCTGTGTGCTTATGGCAAAATGGGCAATACTTTCTCATTTCTAATCTGTCAGGATCATTTTTCTTGTTTTTCATTGTATGATAATTTCTTTGTTTGCAGTCTGTACATGCTATTGTTATTTTTATTCTCATTGCTTCCACCTCCTGATACATGCCTATATATAAATATCAAAATGTCGTTTATTGTTACTTACGATTGTGCGTTACTTAGATAATTTATCACAACTTAGTTATTATGTCAATTGAAATTAAAAGCATGTATTACTATTAATTTACATTTATACTTTTAAAAGGACTAGGTCTAGAAACCCAGTCCTATAACATTGATTACTTTTCTATAGTACTAACAACTCCTGAACCAACAGTTCTTCCGCCTTCTCTTATAGCGAATCTTAATCCTTCATCCATTGCTACTGGAGTGATTAATTCAACTTTCATGTCGATGTGGTCTCCAGGCATAACCATTTCCATTCCTTCTGGTAATTTGATTGATCCTGTAACGTCTGTTGTTCTGAAATAGAATTGTGGTCTGTATCCATCGAAGAATGGAGTGTGTCTTCCGCCTTCTTCTTTCTTTAATACGTAAACCTGACCTACAAACTTGCTGTGTGGTTGAACTGAACCAGGTTTTGCTAATACTTGACCTCTTTCGATATCAGTTCTTTGAACACCTCTTAATAATGCTCCTATGTTATCTCCTGCCATCGCTTGATCAAGAAGCTTTCTAAACATTTCAACTCCTGTACATACTGACTTACCTTTTTCTTCTTTTAATCCAACGATTTCTACTTCGTCTCCAACTTTTAGTATTCCACTTTCAACTCTTCCTGTTGCAACTGTTCCTCTTCCTGTGATTGTGAATACATCTTCTACTGGCATTAAGAATGCTTTGTCTGTAGCTCTTTCTGGTGTTGGTATATGGCTATCTACTGCATCCATTAAGTCTAGTATTGGCTTTATTGCTTCTTCATCTGTTGGATTTTCTAATGCTTTTAATGCTGATCCAGCTACGATTGGAGTATCATCTCCTGGGAAGTCATACTCGTTAAGTAATTCTCTAACTTCCATTTCAACTAATTCTAACAACTCTGGATCATCTACCATATCTGCTTTGTTTAAGAATACTACTATATATTGTACTCCAACTCTTGATGCTAGTAGTATGTGCTCTCTTGTTTGTGGCATTGGACCATCTGCTGCACTTACAACTAAGATAGCTCCATCCATCTGTGCTGCTCCTGTTATCATGTTCTTAACATAGTCAGCGTGTCCTGGACAATCAACGTGTGCATAGTGTCTTGTTTCTGTTTGATATTCAACGTGTGCTGTGTTGATTGTGATTCCTCTTTCTCTTTCTTCTGGTGCTTTGTCTATTGATGCATAATCAAATGCTTCTGCAAATCCTTTTTTTGATAATACTGTTGTTATTGCTGCTGTTAATGTTGTCTTACCGTGGTCTACGTGTCCTATTGTTCCTATGTTTACGTGTGGTTTTGTTCTTTCAAATTTTGCTTTTGACATTTTTTGTTCCTCCTCGTTTGATAAACATTTTGTTTAGGTAAACTCACCCTGGTGTGTTGTGAACTTTAAATATATTATTGGAGCCCATGACCGGGATTGAACCGGTGACCTCCACCTTACCAAGGTGACGCTCTGCCGACTGAGCTACATGGGCAATTTTACTATTCAGAGCAGGAATGATTAAAATTCCTAACACATAATTTAATAGGTTAATCTATATTAAATTACTCCTGCTCACCATAAATTAAAATTATTTTAAAAGTTATATACCGATTATCAATTTTAATATAATTTTTTTTTTTTGTCAATATGTATTTGTTATTTATCATTCAAACATTTTTCTAGTTTTCTTTTAACTCTTTGTAACGCATTGTCTATTGATTTAGCGTGCCTATCTAAATCACAAGCAATCTCTTGATATGACTTACCATCAAGATAAGACATCAAAACTTCCATTTCTAAACTTGACAAAACTTCGCCAATTTCTCGTTGTATGTGGTTTAGTTCTTCTTTACTTATGATTAGCTCTTCTGGATCAGATACCCTAGCTTCAGATAATACATCTAATAAAGTTCTATCTGACTCTTCGTCATATATAGGTTTATTTAAAGAAACATATGTATTAAGTGGTATATGTTTTTGACGTGTAGCCGTCTTGATTGCAGTTATTATTTGCCTAGTTACACATAATTCTGCAAAAGCCTTAAAGGAAGACAATTTATCTGGCTTGAAATCCCTAATAGCTTTATATAATCCTATCATTCCCTCTTGATATATATCTTCTTTATCTGCTCCTATTAAAAAATAAGACTTAGCTTTAGATTTAACGAAGTTTTCATATTTGTTTATCAAATATTCCTGAGCCCTAATATCCCCTTTTTTAGCTTCCATAACAACTTCCTCATCTAACTTATCTGTAAAGGAGGAAATTTTACTGATATAACCCCTCTTTTCCAAGGTATCCCCCCCAAAATAAATATAGGCCACATAACTGATTATACATTACATTTAAATTTTTAGTCAATAGATTTCACTTACTTCTTCGAATTTTTTCAAGTTTTTCCAGTATATTCTCATCAACATCATCTGCTAATGTATACTTCCTAGAAAAATACTTTTTCTCTATCTTATTTTTTATTTTAGATTCTATTAATTTAATCTCGTGATAGAACTCAATAGAGGACATTCTTACCGCTCCTCTTTGAAACACAATTTGCTGCTCTAATGAGTCAGATGTTACAACACACACTTCTGCTTTCCGGCCTATTCTATTAACTTCCCTCTCTATGAGGATATCTGCCGTTTCTCCTTCTTTAGTGAAAATAACAATAATGTTATCGGTTATTTTTTCACGTTTTTCTATACTTCCACTAACCATATGTGCATCAAAAACTATAAATATTTTATATCCATTATATGCTGCATAGTTGCTAAGAATCTCTATTAACTCTTTCCTGGCAGCCTCAAAGCTATATTGTTTAATATCCTTTAGCCCAGGCCAACTATTAATTACATTATAGCCATCTACAAAAACTTTTTTCACTTTTTATCACATTTCATTTTTTGTTTTAATACTTCATACATCAATATGCCACCTGCAACAGAAGCATTTAAAGACGATATTTTTCCAACCATAGGTATTTTAACAAGTACATCACATTTTTCTTTCGTTAATTTTAGAATACCTTTACCTTCACTTCCAATTATTAAAGCTATTGATCCCTCAAAATTTGTGTCAAAACAATAACTTTCTCCAGCCATGTCAGCTCCGTATATCCATATACCCTCCTCTTTAAGTTTATCTATAGTAGAGTTTAGATTTGTAACTTTAGCAATTTTTATATGCTCTGTGGCACCTGCCGAAGATTTATATACAGTTGGAGTGACCCCTACATTCCTTCTTTTAGGTATTATAATTCCATGAGCTCCACAAGTTTCAGCTGTTCTTATTATAGAACCAAAGTTATGTGGATCTTCAATTTCATCAAGTATTATTATAAAAGGATTTTCTCCTTTTTCTTTTGCATAACTTAAAATATCCTCAATTTCAAAGTATTTGTACGGAGTAACCTGCGCAATTACACCCTGGTGAGCCCCCGTTTGAGACATTTGATCCAACTTTCTTCTGTCTACGTACTTTATGACTATATTTTTATCCTTCGCTAAACCTAGAACTACATTTATTGAACCTGACACATCTCCATTTGCTATAAATATCTGTTCAATTGTTCGATTGGAACGTAAAGCCTCTATAACTGCATTCCTACCTTCAATTATATCTTCTCTAAATTCCATTACATTATTCTCAGTAATTTTATTAATCTTGCCTTTATTACTATCGGTGGAATTACTATTTTCTCTTTTGGGATTTAAATTTTTTTCTTTAAACCCCTTATTGTTTTCTTTCACATTATTACCTCCTCAACAGCCAATACTCAAGCAATGTATACTATTAAATATATTTCCTTCTTACATCCTCAATTTTACCGCAACTCATTCGTCCTTCAGGACAAATTCCTGTTACACAGGAAGGTCCACATTTTTTGAAAAGAATTGGCGCTACTCCTTTTACTTGTTTAAGCATTTCATCTGCTAACTCTCTTATTTCCCACTGTGCTCGATTGCAACACCTATGTTTGAAAAAGTTAATTAGACTTCTAGCATTCATAGTAAATATTATTTTTGTTTCACAAGCATTAGGAAATACATATCTTGCATCTTCAATAGCCTTTTTTTCTGCCGATAACAAATCCATTCCACTTTCTACATATCTTTCCTTTAATATGTTGGTCAACTTATTATAAGACTCTTGACTATTTTTCATAGTATCAATAAATATTTCCTTAGCATCATTATCTTTCTCAATTTCTGGCGGGATTATATATTCAAACTGTTTTAATTTTACGTACCTTTGACTTTGCTGAGAATATGAACCAATTCTATGTCTTACTAACTGGTGTGTTAAACTTCTCGAAACCCCTTCAACAGCAAATGTAAAAGATACGTGTTCTACTGGTGACTCATGTCCATATGACATAAGCATATTTAAGAATTTAGTTGCAGCTTCTCCATCTAAATTTTTTTGTATTTCATCAATTCCAACAGAGCTATAGCATAATTTTGCTGCTGAAGCTATAACATTTTCAGGATTAGGTGTATATTCTATTAGTTTAACTTTAAGTTGCACTTATATCCCCCCCTTTTTGTATATCAACAATAATATTAAGTAGATACTCAAGTCTTTCAACTTGCTCCGTTATATATAAAAATCCCACTAATGCTTCAAATCCTGTGGCAAATCTATATTCTTGAATATCTGCATTTTTCGGAGCAGTTGACGACTTGCAGTTTCTGCCTCTCTTAAATATATTTATTTCTTCTTCCGTCAATTTGCATTCTAACTTTTTTATAAATTCACTTTGTGAATGCGCCTTAACAAACTTTATAGTTTCCTTATGTAGTTTATGAACAGACATATCCCTATTCATTTCTACTAAATAAGTTCTTATAAAAATTTCATATATTGCATCTCCTACATAAGCTAAAACTAGTGGGTTTAATTGCCTTGCACTTTCTTTGGTAAATTTATTTTTTATTAAGTTAAAATTCATCTAAATTCTCCATTCTAAATCAGCTTCACTTTAGTTTCTTTTCCATCTTACCCCTTGAGGTGTATCTTCAAGAATAATCCCTTGCGCCTTTAGATCATCTCTAATTTTATCAGAAAGAGCCCAGTCTTTATTTTTTCTTGCTTGCTGTCTCATTTCTATAAGCTTCTCGATTTCTTCCTCCAAAGTTACCTTTTTGGAATTTTGTAATATACCCAAAGGTTTACCAAGTTCTTTTATTAGATCTAATGAATATCTGACTACCTCTTCAGAAGAGTTTACTCCTACATTTGTATTAATATCTCTTACCAAGTCAAAGATAACAGATATAGCATCAGCCGTATTGAAATCATCATCCATTTTTTCTATATATTTTTTTCTATACGAATCTAGATTCTCAATGTATTTCTTTTCCTCTTCTGTAGCTTTTTCTAGCTTTATTTCATCCAATAGACTTTCTAGGTTCCCAATTGAATTGTACAATCTTTCTATTGCCGCTTTTGTGGAGTCTAATAATTCCAGACTAAAATTTATCTGTGTTCTGTAATGCCCAGATAACATAAACATTCTTATAACATCAGAATCATACTTCTCTAATATTTCTCTTGCAGTGAAAAAGTTATTAAGCGACTTTGACATTTTTTGATTGTTAACATTCACAAAGGCAGAGTGCATCCAATATTTTGCAAATGTTTGACCTGTTCTTCCCTCACTTTGTGCTATTTCATTCTCATGATGTGGAAAAACTAAATCTGAGCCACCAGCATGAATGTCGATAGTTTCTCCCAATAAATCATGAGCCATACAAGAACACTCTATATGCCACCCCGGTCTTCCCATACCCCATGGACTTTCCCATGCGGGTTCTCCTGGTTTTTGACTCTTCCAAATTGCAAAGTCCATAGGGTCTTGTTTTCTCTCATCTACATCTATTCTTGCTCCAGATTGAAGGTCTTCAAGATTTTGACCAGATAACTTTCCATACTCATCAAATTTCTTTGTACTAAAATATACATCTCCATTAACTTCGTATGCATATCCTCTTTCTATTAGATCTCTTACAAATTCAACTATTTGATCTATATAATGAGTTGCTCTTGGATTTACTGTAGCTCTTTCTATATTTAAAGCATCGGCATCTTTGTAATACTCATCTATAAATCTATCTCCCAACTGTTTAACTGTAATACTTTCTTCACTTGCTCTCTTTATCATTTTGTCGTCAATATCAGTAAAATTTTGTACGAATTTTACTTTATATCCTCTGTACTCAAAATATCTTCTAACGGCATCAAAAACAACAAACGTTCTCGCATTACCTATGTGGAAATAATTGTAAACTGTAGGTCCGCACACATACATATTTACTTCTCCCTCTTTTAGAGGAATAAACTCTTCTTTCTTTCTTGTCATTGTATTGAATAGCTTCATATTATTTTTACCTCCTGATTCGGATTTGTATTATAATCAACAAAATTATTTACCTTTTAAATAACGAAAGTAATACATTAATTTACTTAAACATTTTAACACATTCTTTTCACTTATTTAACCCTTATTAGCATTTTTATCACACTTTAGGTTAAATGTTATATTTACCTAAATTACTGCTATTAGTTTTATATGGTATACTGACTTAAGTTTAATGTCTTCAATATTCAATTAAATCTCTTATTGCATCAGCAATAAGAGATTTAATTAATTTTTAGAGTTTTTCAATTATTTTTTCCGCTATATATAAATCTTCTGGCGTCGTAATCTTTATATTATTATAACTTCCCTCATATAAGTAAACTTTGTTACCATAGTACTCAACAACTGAAGTATCATCAGTAACCTTCTGCCCAGTTAACGATAACTTTTCATGACAATTAAAAATAAGATCATACTTAAAACATTGAGGGGTTTGAACAGCGAAAACTTTCTCCCTCTCAAACGTATTGCATGAGAATCCCTCTTCATCTTTAATCTTTATTGTATCCTTAGGCATTATACCACAGGCACAAGCACCATAACTTTTTGTATATTTTATACCATCCTCAATAATTTTTACTGTTACAAAAGGCCTAGCGCCATCATGAATTAAGACAACTCCACAATCTTTAATAGCTTTTAACCCATTGTACACTGAATCTTGCCTTTCACTCCCACCAGCTACTATCTGTAATACTTTACCTATCTGATATTTATCTACTATTTCTTTCTTACAATACTTTATTTCATTCTCAGCACATACAATAATTATTCCATCTATTAAATCAGAATTTGAAAATGTCTTTAGTGAATAGTAAAGAATAGGTTTATCTTTTATATTGATAAACTGCTTATTGATATTAGCCCCCATTCTTTTTCCTTTTCCTGCCGCTACAATAATAACAAAATTCTTACTCATACTTAAGCTTCCTCTTTCTGTTTTGCAAAAATCATTCTTCCAGCTGCAGTCTGAAGTACAGATGTAACTACTACATCTTTAGTTTCACCTATGTGCTTTCTTCCACCTTCTACAACTATCATTGTACCATCATCAAGGTAAGCAATTCCTTGACCTGATTCTTTTCCATCCTTAACTATTTGAATTTTCATTTCTTCACCTGGCAACACAACTGGCTTAACGGCATTTGCTAACTCATTTATATTTAAAACTGGTACTCCTTGGAACTCTGCAACCTTATTTAAATTATAATCATTAGTTATAACTTTTCCACCTAAAACTTGTGCTAGTTTTAAAAGCTTGCTATCTACTTCTGCTATTTCAGGAAAATCTTTTTCGTAAATTTGTACCTCTATATTTAATTCCTTTTGTATCTTGTTTAATATATCAAGTCCTCTTCTTCCTCGGTTCCTTTTTAAACCATCCGAAGAATCTGCTATGTGCCTCAATTCCTCAAGTACAAAGTTAGGTATTACTAAAGCTCCCTCAATAAATCCAGTCTGACATATATCAAATATTCTTCCGTCTATGATTACAGATGTATCTAATATTTTAGAATATCCCTTATAATCAGATTTACTCTTTTTATCCTTGTTAACAACTCCCTTTTTTATGCTTATGCTAGAGAATAAGGCTAACAATTCTTCTCTCTTTCGTATAGCTATATTTCCGCCTAAAGCCGCCATTATTACTGCAACTACTACTGCTAGGATAGCTCCTATTATAGGTATACGAGCTAAAAGGTTAACAAATAATGCAGCTATTGCAAGTCCTACAATACCACCTATTGTACCAAATAGTATTTCAGTTGCAGGTAACTTTTGAATACTCTTTTCAATATAATCCATAATCTTTATTATAATAGCATTAATCCAAGGAGATATTAAAAATAATATAATTCCGAAAAATATAGTTGATAAAATCAAAAATAATATTGACTTTATAGGACTTCCTCCTATATGGGCTAACTTTAAGAAATAACTGGTATGAATTACTTCATCACCAATTAGATAACCTAATATTAGTCCTATAATTGTAAATAAACCCCTTAATAATTTTTTTAACAATAACATCACCTCCTTTATAATTATTAACATTTTTTTCATTTTTAAATCCTATTAATATCTAATATATATTAATAAATTATTTTTTTCAATAAAACTTAATTTATTTAATAAATTATTTACCTTATCTTACATAATGCCTCATCCATATTTATATCAAAAACTAGCATAATTTCGCTTGCCAACATATTTTCAGCTTTATATAAGATTTTATTTTCCCCTGGTGGCAGATGTTCATGAAGTTTTAAATAATATAAATCCCTTATTACCTCGCATATTTTTAAAATATTGCCAGTTTTTATCTTATCATTATTATCTCTATATCTCTTTCCCCACTTTTTTTCAATTTGCAAAGGATTTTGTTTTATTATTTTAAGCATATCTTCCATAACGTCTTTGCACACTAGTTCTCTAACCTTATAGCCATCAATCTTATCTTCAGGTATATATAAATCTATATCATTAAGCAAAAGAGAAATTTTTATATATTTCTTTTTTGTATCATATTCATTACATTCTAATTGTGACATAATACCAGCCCCATAATTGGGAACAAATACCTTAACTCCATTATCTGACATGCTAATCCCCCTATCCATATAATTGTTCTTGATTTATTATATAGAAGGAAAGTAAAATTCGTACTATATTTATTGACAAAATTATCTGAAAAAAACTATAATTAATTTGTAGATGTTAATTTAAATCTATATAAGGAGTTGAGCCTGATGAAAGATGTAATTTTTGATGATTTTCAGAATGCAGTTGATGAATCTCTTATAAGACATAAAAGTGTTTTGGATATAATGACTAAGCTTCAAGAATCTAATGGAAGAATAAACAGAGCTGTAGCAAAGTCAGCTACAAATTGCGGATGCGTTGAAATAAATGGTAAAAAACAGCACTTACCTGAAGATGATAACAACATAAATGTAGAATCATTAAAAGATTCCTTTAAAACACATATCGATGGAAAGCTTTGCAGTAATTGTCGAGATGTAATCGAAAGAGAAATTGGAAATAACTTTTTCTATATTGCTTCTCTTTGTAATAGTTTAGACTTAAATTTATATGATATACTTCTTAAAGAGTATGATAAAATAAATACTTTAGGTAAATATTCCTTTAGATGAAAAATCAGCACAAAATAATGAAAACATTATTTTGTGCTGAAATTATTATCTATCATTATTTGCTCTCTAAGCCTTCGAAGTCCATTTTTTATAGCCCTAGCCCTTGCTTCTCCAATTCCTTCAACCTTATCTAATTGTTCATATGATGCTTCCATAACACCCTTTAACTCTCTAAAGTTTTTAACTAAGTTTTCTATTACATTAGTTGGTATCCTTGGTATCTTATTTAACATCCTATATCCTCTTGGGGATATAAGTGTATCTACCAAAGGTACTCCTATATAACCTAAATACTTTGAAATGGTGTCTAAATTCAGCAACTCTTCAGACCCCATCGCTTGAACTAGTTTATATATTTCATTGTAATCCATATTATTTTGACAATAATCTCGTATTAAAAGAATACCGTCCTGTTCAACACTTTTTACAAGTTCATTTAACTGCATAGAAATGAGCCTTCCTTCATTTCCCAACTCACATATGTATCTTTCGATTTCTGATACAATTCTCATGACCATTTCCGTTCTTTGTATTCCTGTAACAACATCAAACAAAGTTACTAAATCTTGAAATTCAAGAATATTCAAATTACTTACAACCCTATCTAGTACTGCTACATATTTTTCTAAAGTCTGAAGTGCTTGATTAGCCCTTCCTAGTATTATACTACTATCTCTTAATACGTATTTTACACTACCTTTATATACCGTTATAATATTTCTCCTTTGGGAAATAGCTACAACAATTGCGCCTGTTTGTTTGGCTACTCTGTCGGCAGTCCTATGCCTAGTCCCAGTCTCAAAAGTAGGAATACTAGAGTCCGGAATCAATTGTGCATTTGCATATATAATTTTTTTCAGATCACTACTCAAAACAAGTGCTCCATCCATCTTAGCAAGCTCATAGACGTAAGAAGGACTATATTCTGAATTTATAGTAAAACCACCGTCAACTATTTTTAGTATTTGTTCATTATCTCCTAATATTATGAGTCCACCAGTCTTAGCTCTCAGTATGTTCTCCAGTCCATCCCTAAGTTGAGTACCTGGTGCCATAAGCTTAAGTATATTCATAAGTTCCTTGTCTTTTTCAAATCTCAACTCTATCACCCTACATTAAAAAACTTTACTTACCGCTTCTTTCAGGGAAGTAACTCCAATTATATTTATTTTCTTGTTCTTTATCTTTTCCCTATTTCTAAATGGTATTACAATATTTTTAAATCCCATTTTTTCTGCCTCATTTGCAAGCCTATCAGAAAACGATACTGGTCTTACTTCTCCTGTAAGACCTAACTCTCCAATTATCAATAACTTTTCCAAGTTTATTTCCTTAGACTTAACACTTGAAATAAGAGCTAAAGCTAACCCTAAGTCTCCAAAGGTTCCATTGATATTAAGGCCTCCTACTACATTAACATATACATCGCAATTATAAAAGGGCATTTTTAACTTTTTTTCTAAAACTGCTAAGATAAGATTTAACCTAGAGCTTTCAACTCCAACTACTGTTCTCCTTGGCATTACAGCTTTTGTTTCACTAACTAATGCTTGAATTTCTACTAAAATTGGCCTAGTTCCTTCCATTATACCTATGACCACAGACCCCTCTTTTTGAAATCCAGTATCCTCAAGAAATACCTCTGAAGGATTTGATATTTCTTCAAGCCCACTTTCCCTCATTTCAAAGACCCCGATTTCGCTAGTTGTTCCAAAACGATTCTTCACAGTTCTCAAAATTCTAAACTCTTCTGTTCTCTCTCCTTCAAATGATAACACTGTATCTACCATATGCTCTAATACTCTTGGGCCTGCAAGTTCCCCTTGTTTAGTGATATGTGCCACTATAAAAAATGAAATGTCTTTTGTTTTACCAATACGCATGATATCATTAGCACTTTCTCTAACTTGAGAAACACTTCCTGGCGCAGATGTAATAGACTGTTTAAAAAGTGTTTGTATTGAATCAATAATTACAAAAACCGGTTTGGTATTTTCTATATGTTCCTCTATCTTATCTAAATTAGTTTCTGATACTATATAAAGTTCCTCAGATAAGGCCTCTAACCTATCTCCTCTCATCTTTATTTGCTCTTCTGACTCTTCTCCCGATATATACAAAACTTTACCATATTTTCTTGCTATATTATTTGCAGTTTGGAGAAGTAATGTAGATTTACCTATACCAGGTGCTCCTGATATTAAAGTAAGTGATCCCCTTACTATTCCTCCTCCTAATACTCTATTTAATTCAGCTATTTGTGTGTCAAATCTGTCATACTCACTAGACTTAATATTCAATATACTCTTTGGTAAACTATTAGATCCCCCTGACAAACTTGAGGGAACATTAGCTGTCTTGATTTCTTCAATCATACTATTCCAATTATTACAATTTGGGCATTTCCCAAGCCATTTCAACGATTCATACCCACACTCTTGACATACAAAAGTAGTCTTATTTTTGGCCATTAAAAACACCTCCTTCTATACAAAATATAATTATACAGTATTATTCCTGTATCTTGTCAACAGTAATCAAATTTTAAAAGCAAAAACAATGTATGATCTCTTTAAGATTATACATTGTTTTGTTCAAAAATTAATTTTAAATATTACTCTGATTTTCTAAATACTAGTTCATCATTTTCTACAGCTACCTTTACTTTATTGCCCTTTCTAACATTTCCTTTTAACATTTCTTCGGAAAGCTTATCTTCTACCACTTTGGTTATTGCTCTTCTAAGGGGCCTTGCTCCATAAGTTAAGTCAAATCCCTTCTTAGCAAGAATTTCCTCTGCTTCATTGGAAAAGTGAATATCTATATTCTGATCTCTTAGTCTTTCTGATACAGAACCTAGCATTAGTCTAACAATTTGTTTCAAGTCTTCTTCTTGAAGTTGATGGAAGACTATAATATCATCTATTCTATTTAAAAATTCTGGTCTAAAAGAGCGCCTAAGTTCCTCCATCACATTGTCTTTCATCTTCTCATATTCATCAAGTTTTTGATTTTCACCACTTAAGGCAAACCCCATAGATTTTTGCTTTTTAATAGTAGATGCTCCTACATTAGATGTCATTATTATTATAGTATTTCTAAAATCTACAGTTTTTCCCTTACCATCTGTAAGTCTTCCGTCTTCTAATATTTGAAGCAATATATTAAAAATTTCTGGATGTGCTTTCTCAATTTCATCAAATAGTACTACTGAGTAAGGATTCCTTCTTACCTTTTCTGTTAGCTGGCCACCTTCATCATATCCTACATATCCAGGAGGAGACCCTATAAGCCTTGATACAGTATGTTTCTCCATATACTCTGACATATCAATTCTTATCATATTAGTCTCATCACCAAACATTGCTTCAGCCAAGGCTTTAGATAACTCTGTTTTCCCTACTCCTGTCGGTCCTAGGAATATAAATGACCCTATAGGTCTCTTAGGATCTTTAAGTCCTACTCTAGCTCTTCTTACAGCCCTTGATATAGATTTTACTGCCTCTTCCTGACCTATAACTCTTTTATGAAGGATTTCTTCTAACTTCAATAATCTTTCTGACTCTTTTTCTGTTAGTTTTTCTATAGGTATATTAGTCCATTTAGAAACAACAGCTGCTATTTGAGGCTCAGATACAGTTAATGTAGAAACATCTTTTTGAGTCATCCAATTTGTTTTCAACCCATCTAGCCTATCCTTTATTGCTTTTTCCTTATCTCTTAATCTTGCTGCCTTTTCAAAATCCTGGACTCTTATTGAGTCCTCTTTTTCTTTTGTAGTTTTTTCAAGCTCAGATTCTAATTCCTTTAAATCTGGAGGAGTAGTTAAGCTTTCAATTCTAACTTTTGCAGCAGCTTCATCAATTAAATCTATTGCTTTATCAGGCAAATGTCTATCTGTTATATATCTATCTGACAAATTTACTGATGCTTCTATAGCATCATCAGTAATTTTCACCCTATGATGCGCTTCATACTTATCTCTTAATCCTTTTAATATAAGAATAGCTTCCTCCTTAGTAGGTTCCCCAACCATAATAGGCTGAAACCTTCTTTCTAAAGCTGCATCCTTCTCAATATATTTCCTATACTCATCAATTGTAGTAGCCCCGATGCATTGAATTTCTCCCCTAGCTAAAGCAGGCTTTAGTATATTAGATGCGTCTATCGCCCCCTCTGCTGCACCTGCTCCTATAAGGGTATGAATTTCATCTATAAATAAAATGACATTTGCAGCTTTTCTTATTTCCTCCATAACCTTTTTAAGCCTATCTTCAAATTCACCTCTATACTTAGATCCCGCAATCATTGATGATAAATCTAATGTTACTACTCTCTTATCCTTAAGCATTTCAGGAATAGTTGCTGAAACTATTTTTTGTGCTAATCCCTCGGCTATAGCTGTTTTACCGACTCCTGGGTCCCCTATTAAACAAGGATTATTTTTTGTTCTTCTAGACAGTATTTCAAGAACTCTTTGAGTTTCTTTATCTCTACCTATTACGGGGTCAAGTTTTCCTTCCCTAGCCATCTCAGTTAAATCCCTGCCAAATTGATCTAGAGTAGGAGTTGGTTCACCGGACCCTTTCTTAACATCATTCGAATTTGTTGACTGTTCTCCTGACAAAGTATCAACTAATTCTTTCCTTAACCTACCAAAATCTGCACCTAAGTTATTTAATATAGTAAAAGCAACACCCTCAGCTTCTCTAATAAGTGCTAATAATATATGTTCTGGACTTATATAATTGTGATTCAACGTTCTAGCTTCAAGTAAACTTACTTCTAAAAGTCTTTTCGTTCTTGGAGTCAGAGGTATTTCTTTCTTATAAAGTTCCATATCTCCTTTTCCTTCATATTCTTCAACTAGATTTCTTACATTTTCTACAGTAATCCCCATTCCATTAAGAAGTTTTTTAGCAATTCCATCTTCCCTTAGAATTCCTAATAAAATATGCTCAGTTCCTACATAACCATGTTTAAGTGATTGAGCTTCTTCTTGAGCATAAAAGAGAACTTTTTGTGCTCTCTCAGTAAATCTTCCAAACATCATAACATATTCACCATCCTATACTTATTATATATCTTTATGATAACTTTTCTCTAACAAGTTTAGCTCTATTTAGATCTCTCTCTTTGCTAGATAGCTTTTTGTCAAAAAGCTTTTGTATAGTCGCATTTTGTGTATAAACTAAAAGGCTATTTAAAGTAATCTTATCTACATCTTTAATTATTCCCATTTCTATTCCTAATCTTACATCGGATAATAGCTTTAAACATTCATCAGGACTCAAAAGTACTGATGACCTTAATATTCCCAAAGCCCTATAAATTCTATCCTCTGTCTCATATCTGTATTTTTTTATAAGATTTTCTCTTGATGAATTTTCTTCATTGATTATTTGGCTTACAACCGCCTTTAAATTACTTATAATTTCCTCATCACTTAATCCTAATGTTATTTGATTGGATATTTGATAGATGTTCCCCTTAGCTTTTGAACCTTCTCCGTATAGCCCCCGTACAGTCATTCCAACTTGAGTTATCGCGTTTAAAACTGCATTCATTTTATTGTTTATAGTAAGCGATGGAAGATGTACCATTACAGATGCTCTTAGGCCAGTTCCAATGTTAGTAGGGCAAGTAGTTAGATATCCAAACTTTTCATCAAAAGCATAATCTAGTTTTTCTTCTAGGAGATTATCAATCTTATTACTTAAATCATATACCTCTTCTAAATTTAATCCCGATGTAATACATTGTATTCTTATATGGTCTTCTTCATTAATCATAATGCTTATTGTTTCATTTTTATCTTTAATAAAAGCTGCTTTATTAGTATTGTCTAAAAGATTTTTGCTTATCAAATGTTTTTCTAAGTAAATTTCATTATTAATAGGATTTTCTTCCCAAAGTAAAATGGTTTTAAACTCATCCTCTGTATGAGAGGAGGTATAAAATGCTTCCTCAACCTTTCTTATCAACTTCTTCCCACTATCATCATCTAATTTATGCGGGAATGGCATTTTGTTAAGATTTCTTGCCAATCTTATTCTACTGCTTAATACTAAATCTTCATTTTTACCACGTGATTTTATCCAGTTCTCCATGATTACACCTCCTTACCGGGCTCTCCTTGAAGTTCTTTTATAGCATCTCTAATTTTTGCAGCACTTTCATAGTCTTCCGAAGCAATAGCTCTCTGAAGGTTTTCCTTTAGCTCTAATAATCTTCTTCTCTTTATTATTGTTTCACCAGCTTTTCTAGGTAACTTTCCTGTATGCTCTAAATTTCCTTGAACTCTTTTAATAATAGGTTTCAAGGTCTGTGCAAAGTTACTATAGCATTCGCTACAACCTAGCAATCCTTTTCTTTTAAACTCACTATAAGTATTGCCACAATTGCTACATGAAATATCAAAGTTGTTCTGCGTTTGATTATTTGGACCAACATAGTCCATTATCCCGCTGAGTATTGTCTGAAATGTAAATGGTGATGAGAACTCAATAGCCCCACCTATCCCAAATTCTCCTTTTTCTCTTGCGCATTTTTCACACAAGCTAAATTCCTGCTTAACTCCATTTACTATTTTTGTTATGTGTACAGTAGCATCATTTTTTTTACATACTTCACACAGCATGTTATCACCCCTATAATATGAATTATCTCAATATATTCTAGTGAGCTAATCTATTGACAAATCCAATATTACATAATACAACTTTATCTGAAAAATTATGACTTGTTCAGAATAATTGTAATTATTGACTTCAATATATTAGCTCTCAATCTATTTGTATTCTCTATATAAGTATTTAAGGTCCTATCATTTATTGCGGCTTTTGTAATAATAGCTTCTCTTTCACTAAGAACTCCTATTTCAACTAGACCTTCTATTATCTTTGCACCATCATTGTATGTTATGCTTTCACCTATCCTATCATTTATGACTTGAAGTAATGACTTATCTTTATCTAACTTGATACGTTTGATTATTATATATCCGCCACCACCCCTTTTGCTCTCTATGTAATACCCCTTATCTAGAGTAAACCTTGTCGTTAATACATAATTTATCTGAGACGGAGCACAACTAAAATAATTAGCTAACTCGTTTCTAACAATCTGAAGCTGATTTTCTCCATTGCTTTTCAACATTTCCTTTATAAATTCTTCTATAACATCTGACAATCTTGTCATAAGGATCCTCTCCTGTCTTTGACTTTCTTTGACCTTAATTCCATATTAATATTATCAGTGATTTTATTCAATACTTATATTATCTCAAATTTATAGTTTTATAATCATTATACTAATATACGCTTTAGTTTCTTTTATTTTCTAAAATATTCTCTACGATCCAAGCTAAAAAATGTTGAGAACCAATTGTTATATAATTACACTATAGAACAATTGGTTCTCAATCAAACTCTCCATTATTTACACAAACCAAACTTCTTCTGATATAGTTTTTCTTCTAATACACAAATAATTTTATTATGAAATATTATATTTAGATGCCTTAATGTAGTACTTTCCACCATTATCCTTATTATCCAAATCCACTATAAAATTATTATTCTCTAACATTTTGCATATAAGATTAACATTCTCTCCCTCACTATTATTTATAGTAATTATAAGATTATCATTTTTATTAACTATTGCCATATAATCATAAATACTGCTATAATCACCTAACTCTATTGCTCCACTTATATCCATACGGTATTCAGACATAAAATCTCTCCTTACTGAAATAATTCACATGTTTATTTTCTCTTATAATTTATTAAAATATGCAGAATATTATTCCAATAAAAAACTCCAATAGTACTTTACTATTGGAATTTTCACTAAACTTTATACCTCTTCTTTAATTTTTAGCCTTTTGGATTCTTCAATAACCTTACCAACTTCAGTAGGAGGAACTTCTTCATATCTTTCAAATTTCATTGTAAAGCTTCCTCTTGCTTGTGTCATAGATCTTAAATCCGTTGCATACTTAAACATTTCTGATTGTGGGGCTTCTGCTATTATTTTTTGTTTATCTGAACATGGCTCCATTCCTAGAACCCTACCTCTTTTCTTATTAATATCACCTATTATATCACCCATATAGTATTCTGGAACGATTATCTCAACATGCATAATCGGCTCTAATAATATCGGTTGAGCCTCTGTTAACCCTTTCTTGTAAGCTAGAGACGCTGCTACTTTAAATGCCATTTCAGACGAATCTACTGGATGATATGATCCATCATGCAATATAGCTTTCAGTCTTATAACAGGATATCCAGCCAATACTCCATGCTGTATACACTCTTTGAGCCCTTTCTCTACTGCCGGAATATACTGTCTTGGAACAACTCCACCAACAACTTGATCTACAAATTGTAACTCATCCTCTCCATCTACTCTAGGCTCAAACTTAATTTTTACATCACCATACTGTCCATGACCACCGGACTGTTTTTTATGTTTTCCTTGAACATCCACAACTTTTTTAATAGTTTCTCTATAAGGTATCTTTGGCGTTTGTAATATTACATCTGCACCAAACTTACTTTTTAATTTAGATGCAATTATATCAAGATGTGACTCTCCTAGGCCTGAAACTATGGTTTCAGCATTCTCTATATCTCTTGAAACTTTAAAAGTAGGGTCTTCTTCTAATAACTTATTTAACCCACTAGATATTTTATCTTCATCATTTTTAGACTTTGGCAGAACAGCCATTGATATAACAGGTTCTGGGAATTCGATATTTTCAAAAACTATTGGATTTGAAGCATCACATAAGGTATCTCCAGTACTTGTAAACTGTAACTTTGCTACAGCTCCTATATCACCAGCTATAATCTCACTTGTAGGTATTTGTTGCTTACCTCTTAAAAAATACATAGTACCAATCTTTTCATTCTTATCCTTACTAGCATTATATATAACAGAATCAGACTTAACTTTTCCAGTCACCACTCTGAAAAGTGACAGCTTCCCAACAAAAGGATCTGCTATTGTCTTGAATACAAATGCAGAAAAAGGAGAATTCTCATTTATTACTATATCAATATTACTGTTACTTTTTAAGTTTTTAGCCATAACTGGTAATGTGTTTTCTGGTGATGGGAAACACTCAACTATGTCTTCAAGTAGTGTTTCTATTCCAATTCCCTTTAAAGCTGATCCACACATTACTGGCGTAATCTCACCTTTAGCGCACCCGTTTATCAGTCCGTTGTATATTTCCTCATCACTTAATGTACCTTCACTAAAATACTTATCAAGTAGCACCTCATCAGTTTCAGCTACCGCCTCTACAATCATATTCTTACATTCATCAACTTTATCAATTAGTTCTAGTGGTATATCAGATTCCTTCATACTATTAGTCTTTTCATCAAATATCCTAGCTTTTCTTGAAATTATATTTATAACTCCCCTAAAACTTTCTTCAGTTCCTATAGGATATTGAACCGGTACTACTGATATTCCAAACCTTTCTTTCAAATCTGATAATACCTTGTCAAAGTTAGAGTTTTCTCTGTCTAATTTGTTAATGTACAATGACCTTGGTAACTTATACCTATTAACATATTGCCAGGCCTTTTCTGTACCTACTTGAATGCTAGATACCCCAGAAACAACAATCATAGATGTATCTGACGCTCTTAGTCCTTGTAAAACGTCACCGACAAAATCAAAATATCCAGGCATATCAACTAGATTTATTTTTGTATTATTCCACTCACATGGTAACGTTGAAGTTGATATAGATATTTTTCTCTTCTTTTCTTCTAAATCATAATCACTAACTGTGTTTCCTTCCTCAATTTTACCAAACCTATCTGTGGTTTTAGTATAGTACAATATTGATTCTGCTAAAGTAGTTTTTCCTGAACCGCTATGTCCAATTATACCTACATTCCTCAAATTTTTAGTTGTGTAGTTTTTCATAAGCAATTCCCCCTCACTTTTAGGTTAATTATATATTTCTACTTTAATTTAAAAAACCCTTTAGAATTTATTTAATTTTCTAAATAATTTGATTATATGTTTCCACTTATTTCTTATTTTATGCTTTCTCAAATGGAAATTATTAAAATTTTTTTCTACAGAATTTGCAAATAAAAAAACTAGCTACCTTAAGTAACTAGTTTCTACACATCTATACATAATTATATAATTTTATTCAAAATAAAAATGGCTCCGTGGAGAGGACTCGAACCTCCAACCCTTCGGTTAACAGCCGAATGCTCCGCCGTTGAGCTACCACGGAATATTTTAACCTAGCAGCGACCTACTCTTCCACACAGTCTCCCGTGCAGTACCATCGGCACTGTGAAGCTTAACCATCGTGTTCGGAATGGGAACGGGTGTAGCCTTCACGTCATAACCACTAGATTATATTTAATTTATCAAGAGAATTTTGTTCTCTCAAAATTGCACAGTGATATATTAGGTCAAGCCCTCGACCTATTAGTATCAGTCAGCTGAACATGTTACCATGCTTACACCTCTGACCTATCAACCTTGTGTTCTTCAAGGGGTCTTACTAGCTTACGCTATGGGAAATCTTATCTTGAGGTGGGCTTCACGCTTAGATGCTTTCAGCGTTTATCCCGTCCCGACATAGCTACCCAGCTGTGCTCCTGGCGGAACAACTGGTGCACCAGAGGTCAGTCCATCCCGGTCCTCTCGTACTAAGGACAGCTCCTCTCAAATTTCCTACGCCCGCGACGGATAGGGACCGAACTGTCTCACGACGTTCTGAACCCAGCTCGCGTGCCGCTTTAATGGGCGAACAGCCCAACCCTTGGGACCTACTTCAGCCCCAGGATGCGACGAGCCGACATCGAGGTGCCAAACCTCCCCGTCGATGTGGACTCTTGGGGGAGATCAGCCTGTTATCCCCGAGGTAGCTTTTATCCGTTGAGCGATGGCCCTCCCACGAGGTACCACCGGATCACTAAGCCCGACTTTCGTCCCTGCTCCACTTGTTTGTGTCGCAGTCAGGCTCCCTTCTGCCTTTGCACTCTACGAACGATTTCCAACCGTTCTGAGGGAACCTTTGGGCGCCTCCGTTACTTTTTAGGAGGCGACCGCCCCAGTCAAACTGCCCACCTAACAATGTCCCGTGACCAGATTCATGGCCGCCGGTTAGAATCCCAGTACTGTCAGGGTGGTATCC
This sequence comes from Clostridium sp. CS1-1, assembly GCF_056135525.1. Taxonomy (NCBI): domain Bacteria; kingdom Bacillati; phylum Bacillota; class Clostridia; order Eubacteriales; family Clostridiaceae; genus Clostridium; species Clostridium sp. CS1-1. The sequence goes on from NZ_CM148680.1 coordinate 4,826,113, forward strand.
CAAGGACGACTCCACAAAGGCTGACGCCTCTGCTTCGCAGTCTCCCACCTATCCTGTACAGACAATACCGAGACTCAATGCTAAGCTACAGTAAAGCTCTACGGGGTCTTTCCGTCCAATCGCGGGTAGCGAGCATCTTCACTCGCAATACAATTTCGCCGGATTTGTTGTCGAGACAGTGCCCAAGTCATTACGCCATTCGTGCGGGTCGGAACTTACCCGACAAGGAATTTCGCTACCTTAGGACCGTTATAGTTACGGCCGCCGTTTACTGGGGCTTAAGTTCACACCTTCGCTTGCGCTAAGTGTTCCCCTTAACCTTCCAGCACCGGGCAGGCGTCAGCCCCTATACATCAGCTTTCGCTTTAGCAGAGACCTGTGTTTTTGCTAAACAGTTGCTTGGGCCTATTCTCTGCGACCACCTTGCGGTGGCACCCCTTCTCCCGAAGTTACGGGGTCAATTTGCCGAGTTCCTTGACAACAATTCTTCCGCTGGTCTTAGGATTCTCTCCTCACCTACCTGTGTCGGTTTGCGGTACGGGCACCAGTTCACTCCATAGAGACTTTTCTTGGCAGCGTGGAATCAGATACTTCGCCCAAAAGGGCTCCCCGTAACACCTCAGCATTAACTAGACGGATTTGCCTATCTAGTCTGCCTAAGTGCTTAGACGCACATCCAATAGTGCGCACATCCTATCCTCCTGCGTCATCCCATTTGTAATAACGCAAACTGGTGGTATCGGAATATCAACCGATTGTCCATCACCTACGCCTTTCGGCCTCGGCTTAGGTCCCGACTAACCCTGAGCGGACGAGCCTTCCTCAGGAAACCTTAGGTTTTCGACCAATAAGATTCTCACTTATTTCTCGCTACTTATGCCAGCATACTCACTCCTGTACAGTCCACCGCTCCTTACGGTACGACTTCAACCCATACAGGAAGCTCCTCTACCACTGATACTTACGTATCAATCCATAGCTTCGGTGGTAAGTTTTAGCCCCGAACATCTTCGGCGCAGGATCTCTCGACTAGTGAGCTATTACGCACTCTTTAAATGAGTGGCTGCTTCTAAGCCAACATCCTAGTTGTCTTAGAAATCCCACATCCTTTTCCACTTAACTTACACTTTGGGACCTTAGCTGATGGTCTGGGCTGTTTCCCTTTTGACCACGGATCTTATCATTCGTAGTCTGACTGCTTTGATTCAAGTATATGGCATTCGGAGTTTGATAGGGTTCAGTAACTGTTGTCAGCCCCTAGCCCATTCAGTGCTCTACCTCCACTACTCATTCAAAACGCTAGCCCTAAAGCTATTTCGAGGAGAACCAGCTATCTCCGAGTTCGATTGGAATTTCTCCGCTATCCACAGCTCATCCCATGGTTTTTCAACACCAATGTGGTTCGGTCCTCCACGGAATTTTACTTCCGCTTCAACCTGTCCATGGATAGGTCACCCGGTTTCGGGTCTACGACATGCAACTTTTTGCCCTATTCAGACTCGGTTTCCCTTCGGCTACGTATCTTAAATACTTAACCTTGCTACACATCGTAACTCGCTGGCTCGTTCTACAAAAAGCACGTCGTCGCAGGTAAAACTGCTTCGACTGATTGTGGACACACGGTTTCAGGTTCTATTTCACTCCCCTTCCGGGGTTCTTTTCACCTTTCCCTCACGGTACTGCTTCACTATCGGTCACCAGTTAGTATTTAGCCTTGGGAGGTGGTCCTCCCTGCTTCCCACAAGGTTTCACGTGTCTCGTGGTACTCTGGATCAGATCTAGAAGTTTTCATTTTCATCTACAGGGCTGTTACCTTCTATGGCGGAGCCTTCCAGCTCTCTTCAATTAATTCCTACTTCCTTTTATGATCTGTCCGCAACCCCAGGAACAAGTTCCTGGTTTGGGCTCTTTCCCTTTCGCTCGCCGCTACTTAGGAAATCGATTTTTCTTTCTCTTCCTCCGGGTACTTAGATGTTTCAGTTCCCCGGGTCTACCTCTATAAACCTATGAATTCAGTTTACAGTACATAGCGTTAGCTATGTGGGTTGCCCCATTCGGAAATCTCCGGATCGCAGGCTATTTGCGCCTACCCGAAGCTTATCGCAGCTTATCGCGTCCTTCATCGGCTACTGGTGCCAAGGCATTCACCATGCGCCCTTTGTAGCTTGACCTTAAATCATAATTCTACAAAGGTATATATACCTTTAGCTTTACTTTGTTTATGTTAAATAATTCTCATTATTCAACGCTTATCACTGTGCAATTTTCAAAGAACATTTTGGTGGGCTTAAATGGACTCGAACCATCGACCTCACGCTTATCAGGCGTGCGCTCTAACCAGCTGAGCTATAAGCCCATAAGGGTTAATCCCTCAAAATTAAACAGAGTGTAAACCAGAATTCCAATGTAACTAAAAACCTAAGTTCTTAGTTATTATTCCTTAGAAAGGAGGTGATCCAGCCGCAGGTTCTCCTACGGCTACCTTGTTACGACTTCACCCCAATCACTGACCCCACCTTCGGCCGCTGGCTCCTTACGGTTACCTCACGGACTTCGGGTGTTGCCAGCTCTCATGGTGTGACGGGCGGTGTGTACAAGGCCCGGGAACGTATTCACCGCGACATTCTGATTCGCGATTACTAGCAACTCCAGCTTCATGTAGGCGAGTTTCAGCCTACAATCCGAACTGGGATGAGTTTTTTAGTTTGGCTCCCCCTCGCGGGTTTGCATCTAATTGTACTCACCATTGTAGCACGTGTGTAGCCCTGGACATAAGGGGCATGATGATTTGACGTCATCCCCACCTTCCTCCCGGTTAACCCGGGCAGTCTCACTAGAGTGCTCAACTTAATGGTAGCAACTAATGATAAGGGTTGCGCTCGTTGCAGGACTTAACCTAACATCTCACGACACGAGCTGACGACAACCATGCACCACCTGTCTCCCTGCCCCGAAGGGCTTCCTCCATTACGAGTAATTCAGGGGATGTCAAGTCCAGGTAAGGTTCTTCGCGTTGCTTCGAATTAAACCACATGCTCCGCTGCTTGTGCGGGCCCCCGTCAATTCCTTTGAGTTTTAATCTTGCGATCGTACTTCCCAGGCGGAGTACTTATTGTGTTAACTGCGGCACAGAGGGTTGGACCCCCCTACACCTAGTACTCATCGTTTACGGCGTGGACTACCAGGGTATCTAATCCTGTTTGCTACCCACGCTTTCATGCCTCAGCGTCAGTTATGGTCCAGAGAATCGCCTTCGCCACTGGTGTTCTTCCTAATCTCTACGCATTTCACCGCTACACTAGGAATTCCATTCTCCTCTCCCACACTCTAGATATCCAGTTTGAAATGCAGCTCCCAAGTTAAGCCCGGGAATTTCACATCTCACTTAAATATCCGCCTACGCATCCTTTACGCCCAGTAAATCCGGACAACGCTTGCCACCTACGTATTACCGCGGCTGCTGGCACGTAGTTAGCCGTGGCTTCCTCCTTGGGTACCGTCATTATCGTCCCCAAAGACAGAGCTTTACAACCCGAAGGCCTTCATCACTCACGCGGCGTTGCTGCATCAGGCTTTCGCCCATTGTGCAATATTCCCCACTGCTGCCTCCCGTAGGAGTCTGGACCGTATCTCAGTTCCAATGTGGCCGATCACCCTCTCAGGTCGGCTACGCATCGTCGCCTTGGTGAGCCTTTACCTCACCAACTAGCTAATGCGCCGCGGGTCCATCTCAAAGCGGATTACTCCTTTAATTAGTTCTTCATGCGAAAAACTAATGTTATGCGGTATTAATCTCCCTTTCGCGAGGCTATCCCCCTCTTTGAGGCAGGTTACCCACGTGTTACTCACCCGTCCGCCGCTAATCCACCCCGAAGGGTTTCATCGCTCGACTTGCATGTGTTAGGCACGCCGCCAGCGTTCGTCCTGAGCCAGGATCAAACTCTCAATTTAAAAGTTTGCTTGCTCATTACTGCTTTGTTACTTTAAAAGTAACTCAAAGAATTGCTGGTTTATTCAAAGATAAGTTATCTTATCTTTCACTCTGTTTAATTTTCAAGGATCAGTTTCTCTTCAACAATTATGAATTTTATCAAATTCATGTTAATTTGTCAATACCTTTTTTAAAGATTTAACTAATGATATTAAAAATTAAATTTATGCTTATAAGTTATCATTAATTAATTCACTTAACTTGTCTCCTTCGAATATATCATTTTACACTCTTAAAGAAGACAAGAGTTATTCTATCACAATTTTGAATCTTAATAATCATAAATTTAACGAATTCATCAAGTTATATTAATATACCTCTTTATTTTAAGGTATTGCTTTAAAATTCATATATAGATACACCAGGTTAAGTTTGTTTTTATAAGCTTTGACTATACGCAGAATGCACATATACCACCTTGCCAATCAAAAGTTGATAATAAACCTTTAGTTCATTGAATTTAAATTCTATAATAAATATTACGATTAATTCAGTAAAAAAATATGTTAAGCTGTGATTGAATAAAATAGAAGTGAATATTTTCCGATTCTCTACCAATTTCAAAATCAACATAAATTTATATATAAAAAAAAGAAGTAGTACATACTACTTCTTTTTTGGTGGAGATAAAGGGATTCGAACCCTTGACCCCCTGCGTGCAAGGCAGGTGCTCTCCCAGCTGAGCTATACCCCCATATGGTGGACCTTCAGGGACTCGAACCCCGGACCAACCGGTTATGAGCCGGTTGCTCTAACCAACTGAGCTAAAGATCCATATCGACCTGGCAGCGACCTACTCTTCCACACAGTCTCCCGTGCAGTACCATCGGCACTGTAAAGCTTAACCATCGTGTTCGGAATGGGAACGGGTGTAGCCTTTACGTCATAACCACCAGATATCTTAAGTTCATTACAGTTATTAATTATACTATACTAAACTTAATTTGTCAACATATTTTTATTATTTTTTAATATGTTGTTCTCTCAAAATTGCACAGTGATATATTAGGTCAAGCCCTCGACCTATTAGTATCAGTCAGCTGAACATGTTGCCATGCTTACACCTCTGACCTATCAACCTTGTGTTCTTCAAGGGGTCTTACTAGCTTACGCTATGGGAAATCTTATCTTGAGGTGGGCTTCACGCTTAGATGCTTTCAGCGTTTATCCCGTCCCGACATAGCTACCCAGCTGTGCTCCTGGCGGAACAACTGGTGCACCAGAGGTCAGTCCATCCCGGTCCTCTCGTACTAAGGACAGCTCCTCTCAAATTTCCTACGCCCGCGACGGATAGGGACCGAACTGTCTCACGACGTTCTGAACCCAGCTCGCGTGCCGCTTTAATGGGCGAACAGCCCAACCCTTGGGACCTACTTCAGCCCCAGGATGCGACGAGCCGACATCGAGGTGCCAAACCTCCCCGTCGATGTGGACTCTTGGGGGAGATCAGCCTGTTATCCCCGAGGTAGCTTTTATCCGTTGAGCGATGGCCCTCCCACGAGGTACCACCGGATCACTAAGCCCGACTTTCGTCCCTGCTCCACTTGTTTGTGTCGCAGTCAGGCTCCCTTCTGCCTTTGCACTCTACGAACGATTTCCAACCGTTCTGAGGGAACCTTTGGGCGCCTCCGTTACTTTTTAGGAGGCGACCGCCCCAGTCAAACTGCCCACCTAACAATGTCCCGTGACCAGATTCATGGCCGCCGGTTAGAATCCCAGTACTGTCAGGGTGGTATCCCAAGGACGACTCCACAAAGGCTGACGCCTCTGCTTCGCAGTCTCCCACCTATCCTGTACAGACAATACCGAGACTCAATGCTAAGCTACAGTAAAGCTCTACGGGGTCTTTCCGTCCAATCGCGGGTAGCGAGCATCTTCACTCGCAATACAATTTCGCCGGATTTGTTGTCGAGACAGTGCCCAAGTCATTACGCCATTCGTGCGGGTCGGAACTTACCCGACAAGGAATTTCGCTACCTTAGGACCGTTATAGTTACGGCCGCCGTTTACTGGGGCTTAAGTTCACACCTTCGCTTGCGCTAAGTGTTCCCCTTAACCTTCCAGCACCGGGCAGGCGTCAGCCCCTATACATCAGCTTTCGCTTTAGCAGAGACCTGTGTTTTTGCTAAACAGTTGCTTGGGCCTATTCTCTGCGACCACCTTGCGGTGGCACCCCTTCTCCCGAAGTTACGGGGTCAATTTGCCGAGTTCCTTGACAACAATTCTTCCGCTGGTCTTAGGATTCTCTCCTCACCTACCTGTGTCGGTTTGCGGTACGGGCACCAGTTCACTCCATAGAGACTTTTCTTGGCAGCGTGGAATCAGATACTTCGCCCAAAAGGGCTCCCCGTAACACCTCAGCATTAACTAGACGGATTTGCCTATCTAGTCTGCCTAAGTGCTTAGACGCACATCCAATAGTGCGCACATCCTATCCTCCTGCGTCATCCCATTTGTAATAACGCAAACTGGTGGTATCGGAATATCAACCGATTGTCCATCACCTACGCCTTTCGGCCTCGGCTTAGGTCCCGACTAACCCTGAGCGGACGAGCCTTCCTCAGGAAACCTTAGGTTTTCGACCAATAAGATTCTCACTTATTTCTCGCTACTTATGCCAGCATACTCACTCCTGTACAGTCCACCGCTCCTTACGGTACGACTTCAACCCATACAGGAAGCTCCTCTACCACTGATACTTACGTATCAATCCATAGCTTCGGTGGTAAGTTTTAGCCCCGAACATCTTCGGCGCAGGATCTCTCGACTAGTGAGCTATTACGCACTCTTTAAATGAGTGGCTGCTTCTAAGCCAACATCCTAGTTGTCTTAGAAATCCCACATCCTTTTCCACTTAACTTACACTTTGGGACCTTAGCTGATGGTCTGGGCTGTTTCCCTTTTGACCACGGATCTTATCATTCGTAGTCTGACTGCTTTGATTCAAGTATATGGCATTCGGAGTTTGATAGGGTTCAGTAACTGTTGTCAGCCCCTAGCCCATTCAGTGCTCTACCTCCACTACTCATTCAAAACGCTAGCCCTAAAGCTATTTCGAGGAGAACCAGCTATCTCCGAGTTCGATTGGAATTTCTCCGCTATCCACAGCTCATCCCATGGTTTTTCAACACCAATGTGGTTCGGTCCTCCACGGAATTTTACTTCCGCTTCAACCTGTCCATGGATAGGTCACCCGGTTTCGGGTCTACGACATGCAACTTTTTGCCCTATTCAGACTCGGTTTCCCTTCGGCTACGTATCTTAAATACTTAACCTTGCTACACATCGTAACTCGCTGGCTCGTTCTACAAAAAGCACGTCGTCGCAGGTAAAACTGCTTCGACTGATTGTGGACACACGGTTTCAGGTTCTATTTCACTCCCCTTCCGGGGTTCTTTTCACCTTTCCCTCACGGTACTGCTTCACTATCGGTCACCAGTTAGTATTTAGCCTTGGGAGGTGGTCCTCCCTGCTTCCCACAAGGTTTCACGTGTCTCGTGGTACTCTGGATCAGATCTGACTGTTATTCTTTTTACCTACAGGGCTGTTACCTTCTATGGCAGAGCCTTCCAGCTCTCTTCAATTAAGAAATCACAGTATTTAATGATCTGTCCGCAACCCCAGGAACAAGTTCCTGGTTTGGGCTCTTTCCCTTTCGCTCGCCGCTACTTAGGAAATCGATTTTTCTTTCTCTTCCTCCGGGTACTTAGATGTTTCAGTTCCCCGGGTCTACCTCTATAAACCTATGAATTCAGTTTACAGTACATAGCGTTAGCTATGTGGGTTGCCCCATTCGGAAATCTCCGGATCGCAGGCTATTTGCGCCTACCCGAAGCTTATCGCAGCTTATCGCGTCCTTCATCGGCTACTGGTGCCAAGGCATTCACCATGCGCCCTTTGTAGCTTGACCTATTGACCGAAAATTGCTATAAACTTCGCATCTCTTCGTCAGATCACTCGTTGCGGTGCTCATTTACCTGAAGTAAACTCCGCTCCTCACTCATGCTCTTCCTCGACCTGCTCGTTTCTATCAATTTTCTAGTTTTAGTTTATAAATCTACAAAGGTGTTATTGATACTTTAATACAGATATAAATATCCATATTTAAGTAATCATACCTTTAGCTTTACTTTGTTTATGTTAAATAATTTTCATTATTCAACGCTTATCACTGTGCAATTTTCAAAGAACATTTTGCTACCACCTTAGTGTTAGCTTTATTTGAGGTTTTAATCCCTCAAAATTAAACAGAGTGTAAACCAGAATTCCAATGTAACTAAAAACCTAAGCTTCTAGTTATTATTCCTTAGAAAGGAGGTGATCCAGCCGCAGGTTCTCCTACGGCTACCTTGTTACGACTTCACCCCAATCACTGACCCCACCTTCGGCCGCTGGCTCCTTACGGTTACCTCACGGACTTCGGGTGTTGCCAGCTCTCATGGTGTGACGGGCGGTGTGTACAAGGCCCGGGAACGTATTCACCGCGACATTCTGATTCGCGATTACTAGCAACTCCAGCTTCATGTAGGCGAGTTTCAGCCTACAATCCGAACTGGGATGAGTTTTTTAGTTTGGCTCCCCCTCGCGGGTTTGCATCTAATTGTACTCACCATTGTAGCACGTGTGTAGCCCTGGACATAAGGGGCATGATGATTTGACGTCATCCCCACCTTCCTCCCGGTTAACCCGGGCAGTCTCACTAGAGTGCTCAACTTAATGGTAGCAACTAATGATAAGGGTTGCGCTCGTTGCAGGACTTAACCTAACATCTCACGACACGAGCTGACGACAACCATGCACCACCTGTCTCCCTGCCCCGAAGGGCTTCCTCCATTACGAGTAATTCAGGGGATGTCAAGTCCAGGTAAGGTTCTTCGCGTTGCTTCGAATTAAACCACATGCTCCGCTGCTTGTGCGGGCCCCCGTCAATTCCTTTGAGTTTTAATCTTGCGATCGTACTTCCCAGGCGGAGTACTTATTGTGTTAACTGCGGCACAGAGGGTTGGACCCCCCTACACCTAGTACTCATCGTTTACGGCGTGGACTACCAGGGTATCTAATCCTGTTTGCTACCCACGCTTTCATGCCTCAGCGTCAGTTATGGTCCAGAGAATCGCCTTCGCCACTGGTGTTCTTCCTAATCTCTACGCATTTCACCGCTACACTAGGAATTCCATTCTCCTCTCCCACACTCTAGATATCCAGTTTGAAATGCAGCTCCCAAGTTAAGCCCGGGAATTTCACATCTCACTTAAATATCCGCCTACGCATCCTTTACGCCCAGTAAATCCGGACAACGCTTGCCACCTACGTATTACCGCGGCTGCTGGCACGTAGTTAGCCGTGGCTTCCTCCTTGGGTACCGTCATTATCGTCCCCAAAGACAGAGCTTTACAACCCGAAGGCCTTCATCACTCACGCGGCGTTGCTGCATCAGGCTTTCGCCCATTGTGCAATATTCCCCACTGCTGCCTCCCGTAGGAGTCTGGACCGTATCTCAGTTCCAATGTGGCCGATCACCCTCTCAGGTCGGCTACGCATCGTCGCCTTGGTGAGCCTTTACCTCACCAACTAGCTAATGCGCCGCGGGTCCATCTCAAAGCGGATTACTCCTTTAATTAGTCCTTCATGCGAAAAACTAATGTTATGCGGTATTAATCTCCCTTTCGGGAGGCTATCCCCCTCTTTGAGGCAGGTTACCCACGTGTTACTCACCCGTCCGCCGCTAATCCACCCCGAAGGGTTTCATCGCTCGACTTGCATGTGTTAGGCACGCCGCCAGCGTTCGTCCTGAGCCAGGATCAAACTCTCAATTTAAAAGTTTGCTTGCTCATTACTGTTTTGTTACTTTAAAAGTAACTCAAAGAATTGCTGGTTTATTTAAAAACAAGTTTTAACTTATCTTTCACTCTGTTTAATTTTCAAGGATCAATTTGTCTCATCCCGACTGCTTACTTAGTTTAACAGCTTTGTTTTATATTGTCAATAACTTTTTTATTACTTGGAAAGTTATTTTGTTAAACTTTGTCGTATCTCGTGACGACATATGTTATTCTATCACAAACAAAGATGTATATATATTCTTTTCATAGCAAATCCGTGATTTAATTTACTATTACTCAATTTCTCTTCAAAATTCATCTTATTTTATATATTGATACACATGGGTAAGTTTCTGTTAACTTGATGTTTTTTTATTAAAAGTACTGATTTGAGTAAATCCTGGTAATTTAGTAGGATTTACCTGATGTTATCATAAAACTAATAATTAAATGAGTTCTTAATAACGCATTTAATTATTAGTTTTATAAGCACTTTACCAAAGGCTAAATGCTATATACCTTCACTTTTTACTTTAGAACTGAAATTTAATCATATAAAGTGATTCTGTTCCCATTATCTATATAAACACTAACTATTAATTTAGACAAGGCTTTACATATATGAGTATAAGCAAATTATATTTTTCTTATGAGTTCTTTAAATTTATTCCCTCTAATTTCAAAATTAGCAAACATATCAAAACTTGCACAAGCTGGTGATAATGTTACTATATCGCCTTTCTTCCCTATTTCTTTTGATTTATAAATAGCAGATTCTAGACTTTCTTCAATTATTATCGGTAAAGTAATACCTTTCGCAGAAATAACTTTATCAAAAGCATCCTTTATTTTATATTTTGTGTCCCCTATCAAAATTAAATACTTAATCTTAGAATACCCTTCTTCTGCTAAGGATTCAAAAGGTAAGTTTTTGTCATATCCTCCTGCAATTAAAATTACTGACTTATCAAAAGCCTTGAGCCCAGCTAACGTTCTGCTTGGACTGGATGCTATAGAATCATTGTAATATTTCACACCATCTATCTCTCTAACAAATTCACATCTATGCTCTACCCCAGCAAATGTTGTAGCCACTACTCTCATACTATCTACGCTTACATCTTCGCTTAGTGCACAAAACGCAGCAAGTAAATTCTCTACATTATGCATTCCCTTTAGTTTTAACTCGCTTAAATCACATACTTCTTTTTCTTTTATATACAGCTTGTTATTTTTGAAACATGCATCCTCTTCTGCACTTATTATAGAAAATTGGAGCACTTTTCCCTTAGCTTCTTTTACCATAGAATTAGTTATTTCATTATCCCTATTTAGTACTAATAAATCATTCTCACACTGGTATTTAAATATATTCTTTTTAGCCTCAACGTACTCATTCATATCCTTATGAATATCCAGGTGGTTTGGGCTTAAATTTGTAATAACAGCTACCTCTGGTGATACACCCATTGTCATAAGTTGAAAACTAGAAAGTTCAAGCACAACTCTATCACTCTCTTTTACTTCTTCTATTTTTGTGAAAAGTGGGGTTCCTATATTGCCACCAACCCATGTCTTATATCCATTTTCTTTAAGTATTGTATATATCAGTGTCGTAGTAGTGGTTTTCCCATCGCTACCTGTCACTCCATAAATCTTAGCAGGGCAGTATCTTACAAACTCTTCTATTTCTGAAGTTATATACGCACCTTCTTTCTTAGCTTTTATAAGTGACGGACTATCTATTCTCATCGATGGAGTTTTGAATATAACATCAAACCCTTTTAAGTTATCCAGATACCCTTCCCCTAATACTAATTGTACTCCTTTTTTCTTAAAATCTTCAACAATTTCACCTAGTTCCTCTTCACTTTTTTTATCAAAAGCCGTAACTTTTGCTCCTAAATTTAAGAGAAAATTTATTAGTGGAGTATTACTTATACCTATACCAACTACAGCTGTCTTTTTATCTTTTATAAAATCCTTAAAATAATTAAAATCCTTCTTCATAAAAAACCTCCAAAACTTTAAAAACCTATCTATTTGATTTTTCCTCATACTAAATTATACCACTTTAATAGAGAAATTAGTTGTTTTCTAATGTGTTTTTATTTTATATATTAAATAATCTACAATTACATAATAATCTTCATTTAACTCTTAATACTATAGAGCTATAGTATTATTATAAAGTCGAGAAAAGTCGAAATTGATAGAAAATATTTAATTTATCAACTTTATTGTAACGTATTGAACTTTTTTGTTATTATATGATATAATATGTTTGTGCCGTAAGGAAACATTAATATAATTCCCCAAGTTTTAATTAAACATATAACATATCCCCATGATTAAACCCTATTTTACCGGATAATAAGTATCCGGTTCTTTTTTTATTTTAATTTCCTTAAACTATGTTAAGAATTCATCTCTTGTTAGTGTAAACATTTAGTCTTCTCAGTAATTATTATATAGAATTATTTTAATATTAATTAATAGCATCTTCTTGTATGTAGGACATAATTTATAAAAGGCATATTTACTTTAGATATTCTAAAGCAAATATGCCTTGTTAAATTAGAATTCTATCTTTTCTTTTATAAAATTCTTAATTTCATCTATCTTTATTCTGAATTGTTGCATAGTATCTCTATCTCTAACTGTTACAGTATTATCCTCAAGAGTATCAAAGTCTACTGTTATGCAATAAGGTGTTCCAATTTCGTCTTCTCTTCTATATCTCTTTCCGATACTTCCTGCATCATCATAATCAACATTAAAATCCTTTCTTAAATCATCATATATTTCTAATGCTTTATCAGAAAGTTTTTTAGTTAAAGGAAGTATAGCTAATTTAAAAGGTGCTATTGCTGGATGAAAGTGAAGCACAGCTCTTACATCGCCACCTTCAATTTCCTCCTCATCATAAGCATCAATTAAGAATGATAATGTTAATCTATCAGCTCCAACTGAAGGCTCTATACAGTATGGCACATATCTTTCATTTGTGTTAGGATCAAGGTATGATAAATCTTTTCCAGAGTGCTGTTGATGTTGTTTAAGATCATAATCAGTTCTATCAGCTATTCCCCACATTTCACCCCATCCAAATGGATACAAATACTCAATATCTGAAGTTGCATTACTGTAGTGAGATAGTTCATCTTTTTCATGGTCTCTAAATCTTATATTCTCTTCTTTTATTCCAAGTTTTAATAAGAAGTTCCAACAATATTCCTTCCAGTAGCTATGCCATTCTAAGTCAGTTCCCGGTTGGCAGAAAAATTCAAGTTCCATCTGCTCGAATTCTCTAGTTCTAAAAGTAAAATTACCTGGAGTTATCTCATTTCTAAAAGACTTGCCTATTTGAGCTATTCCAAATGGCACCTTTTTTCTTGAAGTTCTTTGTACATTTTTAAAATTTACAAATATCCCTTGTGCTGTTTCTGGTCTTAAAAATATTTCCGCTTGGGTATCTTCTGTAACTCCCTGAAAAGTCTTAAACATCAAGTTGAATTTTCTTATATCTGTATAGTTCTTTTTACCACAACTTGGACAAACTATATTATTATCGTCTATATACTGTTTTAATTTTTCATTACTCCATCCATCTGCACTAGCTTTTTCTATTCCTTGTGCTGTCATATGCTCTTCAACTAACTTATCTGCTCTAAATCTAGCCTTACATTCCTTACAATCCATAAGTGGATCTGAAAAGTTTCCAACATGACCAGATGCAACCCAAACATCTTTATTCATTAGAATAGCAGTATCTATTCCAACATTATGTTTGCTCTCATGAACAAACTTTTGCCACCAGGCTCTTTTTACATTATTTTTTAATTCTACACCTAAAGGACCATAATCCCAAGTATTTGCAAGTCCTCCGTATATTTCTGATCCCGGATATACAAATCCTCTGTTTTTAGCTAAGGCAACTACCTTATCCATAGTCTTTTCAAATGCCATAACATTACCTCCTACTTTTATCATTTTTAGTTAGTATTTACATTTTATATTAAAATATAAAAAAAGGCCTGCCATGAAGGGACGAAAATTTATTTCCGCGGTTCCACCCTTCTTGACATGAGCCCTGCTTTCTACCATTATCACTCAAAAGCTCCATTCATAATAAATTCCGATTGTTCACACCAGCCACAATCTCTCTTAAAGAATATTCATTACTACTCCTCTTCATCATAGCGAAATATTAAATTTTCAATTGTATATTAAATCTAGGCCATAAATGGCGCCTTTCATTCATGGCAATTATCACCTACATCTAATATTTAATATAAAAAAAAGACCTAACCATAAAGGGACGAAAGTTTATTTCGCGGTTCCACCCTTCTTGGCCTTAGCCCTACTCTTCATTCCATCACTCGGAAGTTCCCTTCATAATAAAATCTTAATTGTTTTCACCAACCACAATCTCTCTTAGAAGATTTCTACTATTACTTCTCTTCTTCATAGTGAACTATTTAATTCATTGTATATAATTTATAACCTTTACTTCCTTTGTTATATTATATACTAATTATTCAATTTTATACATATAAAATTGAACTTATCAAAAAATAAAAATGGCTCCGTGGAGAGGACTCGAACCTCCAACCCTTCGGTTAACAGCCGAATGCTCCGCCGTTGAGCTACCACGGAATAACTTAACTTACATTTATTATTATATCATACATTTTTAAAGTTTCAATAGTTTTTTTAAAAAAACTACATTTTTAACTACATAAATATAATTTTTCTTTAAAACTTTATAATGCTAGATAAGCCAGAAAATTAATACAAGTTATTTCTAGCTTATCTCATTATAAAGTTCTAAGTTATTGAAGCTTAACTTTATGTGATATCTAAACTATATATACTATTGCTGAGTTGGTTTCATAGTTGGGAATAGAATAACATCTCTAATAGATGCCGCATCTGTTAGGAACATTACCATTCTGTCTATACCTATACCAAGTCCACCAGTTGGAGGCATACCTATTTCCAATGAATTGATAAAATCATCATCCATCATATAAGCTTCATCATCTCCAAGTTCTCTTTCTTTAAGCTGTTGAACAAATCTATCTTTTTGAACTATAGGGTCATTCAATTCAGAGTATGCATTACATACTTCTCTTCCGAATATAAATCCTTCAAATCTCTCCGTAAACTGCTCATTTCCTCTCTTTTTCTTTGTAAGAGGAGATATTTCAACTGGATAATCAAGAATAAATGTAGGTTGAATTAATTTATCTTCTCCGAATTCTTCAAATAATAGATTTAATATTTCACCCTTTGTATAATCCTTTAATTCCTTTTTCAATGGAAGATGTTTTTCTTTTGCAATAACTCTTGCTTCCTCATCAGTTTTTATTTCATTAAAATCTACACCAGCATATTCTTTAACAGCATCTACCATAGTAATTCTTCTCCATGGTGGTGTAAAATCTATCTCTGTTCCTTGATATATTACCTTTTTAGTACCAAGAACCTTATCACATACATAAGCCATCATATTCTCGGTAATTTCCATCATATCATTGTAGTCTGCAAAAGCTTCATATAATTCTATCATTGTAAATTCCGGATTATGTCTTACACTTATACCTTCATTTCTAAAGTTTTTACCCATTTCATATACTTTTTCAAATCCACCGACAATTAATCTCTTTAAATAAAGTTCTGTAGCAATTCTTAGATACATATCTATATCTAAAGCATTATGATGAGTATTAAACGGTCTAGCTGCTGCACCACCTGCTATAGGAGAAAGCACTGGAGTTTCAACTTCTAAATAATCTCTATTATCTAAAAACTCTCTTATAGCTCTTATTATAGCAGTTCTCTTCATAAAGGTATCTCTAACATCTTGATTCATTATTAAATCAACATACCTTTGTCTATATCTTAAATCAGGATCCTTCAATCCATGCCATTTTTCTGGAAGTGGTTTTAATGATTTAGCTATAAGTTGAAAATCTGTAATATGTATACTTATTTCTCCTGTCTTACTTTTAAATACTTTACCTGTTACAGATAAAATATCTCCTATATCAAAAGACTTATATTCTTTTAGTTTCTCTTCACCTACATCATTTATTTTTATATAAAGTTGTATTTTCCCATATCTATCATGCAAGTCTGAGAATCCAGCTTTACCCTGAACTCTTTTTGACATAAGTCTTCCTGCTACGGTTACTTCTTTGTCTTCTAATTCATCATAATTATCTTTTATTTGTTTTGAAGTATGAGTTCTCTCAACTTTATAAACATCAAAAGGGTCCTTTCCTTCATTTTGTAGATTAAAGAACTTCTCTCTTCTTATTTTCATAAGTTCATTAAAATCTTCTTCTAATTCGTTTATATTCTTTTCTTCATTTGACATTTGTACAACCTCCAATTATCTTCTTATGCCAAGTATTTCATACTTGCTTACTCCATCTGGCACTTGTATTTCTACTATATCACCAACTCTTTTTCCTACAAGGCCTCTTCCTACTGGTGATTCATTAGATATCTTATTATTAATAGGATCTGCCTCTGCAGAACCTACCATTATATATTCTACTTCCTCATCAAACTCATAGTCTTTTAATTTCACTATAGAACCTATGCTTACAATATCTGTTGGTACTTCACTTTCATCTACAATACTAGCATTTTTAAGCATATTTTCAAGTTGAACTATTCTTCCTTCTACAAATGCTTGTTCATTTTTAGCATCGTCATACTCTGAGTTTTCACTTAAATCTCCAAAAGAAAGTGCAACTTTAATTTTTTCAGTTATTTCTTTTCTCTTAACTGTTTTTAAATATTCTAATTCTTCTTCTAACTTCTTTACTCCCTCATAAGTCATTACATATTTTTTTGATCCACTCATTTTATTCTCCCCTTTTAATAATTTATCAAAAACTTTCTATATCAGTGTTTATTAACCCTTTTATGATGGAATAACCTACCTTTATCAATCATTTAAGTAATTATAAAACAGCATCCTCTTAATGTCAACATTTTCAAGCTTAATTCACAATGAGTAAAGATTATGATTACTTTAATCTATCCCCAAAGTGTCTTCATTAAATTTCATCTTATCTAAATATATCCCATTATACTGAAGGGATTTTTCAACATCTTTTTCTTCCATCTGACACAGTATGGATCCAAGAAGTTCTGGAGACATGTTTAATCCTCTTAACTTCCAAGGTACGTTATACGTTACATCATTTATAATTATCTGACTGCTCTTTTCAGGAACATATATATTATTTAAATGCCATATAGCCGCTTTACTATTTATATTCATTCCCATTGAACTAACAATAAAGTCTGCGTTTCTAAAAGCATATTCCTTGTCATTTGTAATCATAGGTGTTATACCATAGTTAGCAACTATATATTCTCCAATAGTATTGATTTTTCCTATGTTTTCAGATAACAAAACTATATATTTAGCCTCTTTTGCCATATTACATATTACATGAAAATTCATATCATCAGCTGCATCACATATAACTATACAACTATCCCTTATACTTTTATTCGTAACTCTTAGTATAAGTTTAGAACTCCTTACAATTCCATAAGCCATAAGATCTTTTTGAAAATTATTAAAAAGCTTATAATCCAGTTTCCTGTATGTCTTAGATGCTAAGGTAGACTCTTTATTTCTTATTACCTTTTTAGCAATTCCTAAGTTACCATAATACGCCTTCTCATGAAAGTTAGATGGAAGCTTTACGTTAATTATATTTAGATTTAACTCCTCAATAAAACTCTCCCCTGAACACCTAATTTTAAATCGATCCTTTACTCGTGAAATAATGCTATTGTCCTCATATGGCCTTTTAACATCAGCATTAACATATACTATTGGCTTCATTAAATATTTCCTTATAAATTATTTACATTATCATTGTATTCTAATACATTATTAAAAATTACATAGAATTTGTTAATGTACATTCCTTAATCTTTTCTTATAATCTTCTAAGATACTTATTGCATTTATACTTTCTTTTTCATAGTTAACCTTGTCTTTGATTTCCTTATTATTTTCAAGACCTTTTATATACCATCCTATATGTTTCCTCATTTCTCTTAAAGCCACATTCTCACCATTATAATAAATTGAGCGTCTGTAGTGTTCAATACACATATCTATTTTTTCGTCGGCTGAAGGATATATTATTTCTTTTCCCTCAATTCCTTGCTGTACTTGTCTAAATATCCAAGGGTTTCCCATTGAGCCTCTACCAATCATTACACCATCACATCCAGTAATCTTCAAAAGACTCATTGCATCTTCGCTAGTAACCACATCTCCATTTCCTATGACAGGTATACTAACAGCCTTCTTTACTTGACTTATTATATCCCAATCAGCTCTTCCTTCATACATTTGCTCACGGGTTCTTCCATGAATAGTTATAGCATCTACTCCAGCTTGCTCCAATTCTTTTGCAAATTCAACAGCATTAATATTGTTAGAATCAAATCCTTTTCTAAATTTAACTGTTACAGGCTTGGAAGATGCACTCTTTACTTGTTTCACTATTTCTGCTGCTAACTTAGGATTCTTCATTAGCGCAGAACCTTCTCCATTCTTAACTATCTTAGGAGCCGGGCAACCCATATTTATATCAACAATTGCGATATCCTTATTATTGTTAAAAAAATCACATGACTTTGCCATTACAACAGGGTCATTGCCAAATATCTGCACAGCTACTGGTTTTTCTTCTTCTGAAATAATCAGCATATCTTTTGTATTTTCACTGCCATAGAATAAGGCCTTAGAACTTATCATTTCTGTATATACGAGACCACAACCCATTTGCTTACAGAGACCTCTAAATGCAATATCAGTAACACCAGCCATAGGAGCCAAAAATACATTGTTTTCAAACTCCAGATCTCTTATTTTCATCATAGCACCTGCTCTTTATTTTTTTCATAAATAATTCTAAGTCCGCTCAATGTCAAAATAGGATCTATTTTATCGATTGATTTTGACTCCTCACTAATAAGTTTAGCTAATCCTCCTGTAGCTATAACAAATGGCTCTTCTTCACCCAATTGTATCATTTCCTTTTTCATTCTATCCACTATATAGTCCACCTGTCCTATATATCCATAAACAATTCCCGCTTGCATACTTGATATTGTATTCTTACAAATAACCCCTGCTGGTTTTGTAAGCTCAACCCTAGGTAGTTTAGCAGCTCTTTCAAATAACGCTTCAGAAGCTATCTTAATTCCTGGACAAATAGTCCCCCCTAGATAATCTCCTTTGGAAGTTAACGCACAAAATGTTGTAGCTGTGCCAAAGTCTATAATAATGCATGATCTCTTATAAACCTCATGAACAGCAACAGCATTTACAATTCTATCTGCTCCAACTTCTTTTGGGTTATCATATTTTATGTTAATCCCTGTTTTTACTCCTGGCCCAACAATTATAGGCTCTATTTCAAAATATTTTTTTATCATATGTTCTAAAGAATACATGATATTAGGTACTACTGAAGATATTATTACTCCTTCTACATCATCAGGATCTAACTTACTTTGTAAAAATAATTGTATTACTTGAACTCCATATTCATCTGCAGTTCTTTTATAATCTGTTGACAATCTCCAGCTTGCAATAAGCTCTTTATTTTCGTATACACCCAATACAATATTGGTATTTCCTACATCTAAAACTAAAATCACAGAACATACCACCTTTCCATCATCTTGTGTGAGTTAACCTTCAACTTAAATATACTTACTCACATTAGTCCTCTTCACGAATCAAACAAATTCTCTAAATTAATATCAATCCTTCATTTATATGTAATTACTCATTTCTTGAGTTAATTTAATATAAATAGAATTCTTGAAATCTATTAGCTATCTAATAAATGAACTAATACCCAATTTACAATAATTAAAGAGCAGCTTTACAGCTGCCCTTTAGTATATCCATTTTACTGTCAATTAATAATCTAATTGTATCAATTAAATCATATTTGTCAAGTTTGCATAAGCTACGTAAAGTTATAAACTAATTTTTTTCATAAACTCTTCACTATTTACTATATACCTTGTGTGAGTACCTTCTCCAATTTTTCCTTTTTCATCCGAAGCTTCAACACTAAATATAAGTTTTTTACCTTGAACCTTGGTTAAGTATGATTCACATCTTATTTTCATACCAATAGGCGATGCTTTAATATGTTTTATATTCAGTTCTATACCTACAGTAGTATATCCAAATGGAAGATGCAGATCTACAGAACTTTTACAAGTATTCTCCATAAGAGCTATCATAGAAGGTGTGGAGAACACATCTAAATTCCCTGAACCTAGCTTACTTGCAGTATCATTCTCTGTTACATATATCTCCATAGTAGCCGTCATGCCTTCTTTTAAATTAAACTCCATACAATCATCTCATTTCATAAAAATTTTATTTCAAAATTTCAGACACGTATGTTAATTATACCATGTTATGATACTTTTAACATAACTTTAAAACAAAAATAGAGGCAGTTTTGCCTCTATTTTTATGCATTATTAAAAATCTCTTCGAATTCATTAGCTTCAAGTTTCTCTTTTTCGAGGAGAGCCTTGGCAACTGCATGAAGTTTTTTTATGTTTTCATTCAAAAGATTTTCAGCTTTCTTATATCCTTCATCAATAAACTTTCTTAGCTCTCTATCTATCTCAAAAGCTACTTCTTCACTAAAGTTTCTACTCTTACCTAAGTCTCTGCCTAGGAAAACTTCATCGTGTCCTGATCCAAAAGCAATCGGTCCAAGATCACTCATTCCGTAATCCATAACCATTTTTCGTGCTATCGTCGTAGCTCTATCAATGTCATTTTTAGCACCTGTACTTATATCACCTATCACAAGCTTTTCAGCAACTCTACCTCCAAGAAGTCCGACAATCTCATCTTCAAGTTTTGTCTTAGACATATAAGCGGTATCCTTCTCTGGAAGATGCATTGTATATCCTCCAGCCATTCCTCTTGGTATAATGCTTATTTGGTGAACTGGATCTGCTGTAGGTAATAACTTCATAACAACTGCATGCCCAGCTTCATGATAAGCAGTAAGCCTTCTGTCTTCTTCTGCAATAACTCTGCTCTTCTTTTCTGGTCCTGCTATGACTCTAGTTACAGCTTCCTCCAATTCATCCATTCCTATTAACTTTTTATCTTTTCTAACAGCTAAAAGTGCTGATTCATTCATCAAGTTTTCTAAGTCTGCACCTGTAAATCCAGGAGTTCTTTTTGCAAGTATATCTAACTTTACTTCTTCTGCTAAAGGCTTATTTGTTGAATGAACTTTTAGAATTTCTTCTCTTCCCTTAACATCTGGAGCACCTACAAGTATTTGTCTATCAAATCTTCCCGGTCTTAAAAGCGCAGGATCTAATATATCTGGTCTATTTGTTGCAGCTATCATTATTATACCTTCATTGGCTCCAAATCCATCCATCTCGACAAGCAACTGATTTAGTGTTTGCTCTCTCTCGTCATGTCCACCGCCAAGTCCAGCACCTCTTTGTCTTCCTACAGCGTCAATCTCATCTATAAATATAATACATGGGGAGTTTTTCTTTGCCTGCTCAAATAAATCTCTGACTCTAGAAGCACCAACCCCTACAAACATCTCAACAAAATCTGATCCTGATATACTGAAGAAAGGAACCCCAGCTTCTCCTGCTATAGCCTTAGCAAGCAATGTTTTTCCTGTTCCTGGAGGTCCCACAAGAAGAACTCCTTTCGGGATTCTTGCTCCCATTTCTATGTATCGTTTTGGCTGTTTTAAAAAGTCTACGATTTCTGCTAGTTCTTGTTTTTCTTCATCGGCCCCAGCTACATCTTCGAATGTAACCTTTTTCCTATCTGGATTTGCCATCTTAGCTCTACTTTTTCCAAAGTTCATGACATTCCGATTTCCTCCACCACCCTGTGATTGCTGCATAAACATGAACCAGAAGGCAACAAGCATAAGTATCAATAAGACTGTAGGCAAGTATTGTATCCACATTGGAACTGTTGCAGGTTTTACATAAATCTCCTTTACATCTCCGTTCTTTGGATGTTCTCCAATGAATTGGAATAGTCTCTCAGATGGAACCACTGTCTCATACTGTGAACCATCCTTTAAATTACCCATTACAGTCATCTTATCTTCTCTTACTTGAAAACTTTTTATATTGTTATCTAACCAATATTTTTGAAATTCATTAAAACTAATGGCTGTTGAATTTTCATTAGTTCTTACTAGCATCATAGCTGCAAGAATTACTAAGATAAATACTATAACCCAGGCCGTTGCACTTGAAAATTTTTTCATTACAGGCCCCCCTCTCTTTCTGGTTTTATATTGTAAAATTGTATCATAAGGAAATTTCCTTTACAATAAATTTAATATTAATTATTTATAAACTTCCTCCTTTAAGATTGCGACATATGGTAAATTTCTATACTTTTCACCATAATCTAAACCGTATCCCACTAAAAAGTAATCCGGTACATTATAACCTATGTATTTGGCATTAACTTCAGCAGTCCTTCTTTCAGGCTTATTTAGAAGGGCAGCTATCTCTATACTTGAAGCCTTCCTCCCCATTAAGTACTCTGTTAAATATTTAAGTGTTATACCTGAATCTATAATATCTTCTACAATTAATATATGTTTATTTTCTATTTCAAAATCTAAATCTTTTAGTATTCTTACTACCCCAGAAGTTTTTGTTGAATTGCCATAACTAGACACTGCCATAAAATCCATAGTACATGGTATAGTTATTTCCTTCATTAAGTCAGCCATAAAGGGAACTGATCCTTTTAATATTCCCACAAGCATTAAGTCTTTGCCCTCATAATCTTTACTTACTTTTAAGCCTATTTCCTTTATTTTTTCTCTTAATTGCTCCTCAGTAAATAATATCTCTTTTATGTCTTCCTTCATTTTACATATCCTCACTTTCAATACTAACTTCTAAAACTGTTTTTGTATCTTTATCTACCTTAAAAAGCTCACTTTCTCTGTACCCAACAATCCACCCTATATCTTCATTAAAACATATAAGCGGTATTCTATCTCTCTTATCCTTAGGAATCTTTAAATCTATAAATAAATCTTTTAGCTTCTTGCTACCACTCATTCCAAGTGGCCTGAATCTATCTCCATCTTTTCTATACCTTAATGTAATATCACCCTTTATCTTGTCATAATCGAAATACTTAAGAAGTTTTTTTCTCTTAAATTCAATTCCTTCTTCTACATTATTGATTAACTTCATATGTATCCTTAATTTTAGATTTTCAAGTTTGTTTACTCCAAGTTGTAATGTAAGTTCTCCTTTGTCTACTTTTAAATTTTCTTCTCTATTAGTACCTATAATTAAGTCTCCATAAGTATTTGATACAAGTACGTTATTAGGAAGATTAAGCTGCTTACCTGTAGAATTCTTTTGAATAGCTATTACATCATAAATGTGGACTCTTTCAAAATTGTATAAGTTGCCACACAACCCACTTAAAGCTAACCTTATAACCCTAGTAACTATTGCCTCATGTTCTAAAAATACTTCCTTAGATATTATAACCTTTCCTTCATGAATGTCACAATATTTTTTGTATTCTTCCTTTGCAATTGATTCTAAATACTCGCTATCTATCCTCATAGTATCAGAAAATCTATTTAAACCTTTGATGATGTCCTTATTAAAATTCGCCTCAATATAAGGTATAAGCTCTAATCTTATCTTATTTCTAGAATATATGGTTTCTAAATTTGTTTTATCAATCCTAGGCTTTAAGTTGTTATTCTCACAATAATTTTCTATGTCACTTCTCATAATATTTATCAAAGGTCTTACATAAATATTGTCTCTAACTGGCCTTATCCCAACTAATCCTTCTATACCAGTCCCACGCATAATTCTCATCAATATGGTTTCTGCTTGATCATTCGCATTATGTGCTATCGCAACCTTTTTAGCACCAATTTCCTTCTTTAACTCCTCAAAGTAACTATACCTAGCTTCTCTTCCTGCACTCTCGGATGATATATTCCTCAATTCTGATAGCTCATTTATGTCTATTCTCTTACTGTTAAATCCTATCTTTAACTCTTCACAAAACCTTTTTACATATTCTTCATCCTCATCGGCTTCGTTTCCTCTTAAGCAGTGATTTACATGTGCTGCATAAACTTTTATTTGTAAATCATTTTCCAAATTATGTAAAATATGCAATAGTGCCATAGAATCTGGTCCACCTGATACAGCAACTATTACCTTATCTCCTTTATCGAACATTTTATTTTCTTTAATAGTTTTTAAGACTTTTCCCTTCAAAACAAACACTTCCTGAAATAGATTATTTTAGAAATATATGTACTTTATTATATCATAATAATTTAATATTGTAGAGTTTTTAACCTAATTTTAAAAATTATTAATTATTGCTGATAACAATTTTAAAACTAAACACGCAAGCCATGTTGCGTATTTAGTTTTACTCTAAACTTAATATAAATTATAAACCTTTTCAACAATTACAGTCATATCATCTTTTACTTTTCCACCACTTAGTTCCTTTGCCTTACCAATAATTGCTTCACATAATTCCTTAGCATCATTACATTTAGAATTTTTCAAGAACTCTACTATCCAATCCACCTTACCTACAGCTTCACTTTCATAGTCAAGTACCCCATCACTTAACATTATTATAAAATCACCATTTTTAATTTTCTTTTTAGTAATATCAATGTCTGGCTTATCTAAAACACCTATAGGTAAAGTCCTAGAGTTTATCACCTCAATCTCATCACCTCTTTTTATAAAACTAGCTACTGCACCGACTTTCATAAAATCTATTTCTCCTTCATACAGGTCTATACTACTTAGATCCAATGTTGAAAACTTCTCACTTTCCGAGAACTTAATAGTCATTAAGGAATTTACTGTATTTATAGCAGTAAGCTTATTAAATCCAACTTTAGCAAATCTCTCTATAAGTTCTACAGCCGCACTACTTTCTTGCCCTGCTTGAGGTCCCGATCCCATTCCATCACTCACAATAGTCATATATGTTCCATCGGAAAGTTTTCCAAAACTATAACTATCACCGTTATGTTTTTCTCCTTCTTTGCACTTTCCACTCACATATGTTGCAACATGATATTTTGGTGTTTCTTCAAATGTTATATTACAAGATTTTGTTAATGGATCTATATTACATCCATCATCACTTACACACATACACTTTCCTGTAACTTGATTAATCAAAGGTAAAATTTCTTTTATGCATAATTGACTTCCACCACAAGCATCCATCGATAGCTTTATAACTATTCTATTACTTTTATTATTAAAACAAAATATGTCTTTATATGCAATGTTACTTCTGTTTAACACTCTTCTTATGTTATTCTCAATATCAACATTAAATTTTATATCAAGATTAAACTCTTCTACTATTTCAGATACTGAGTTACCCATATTACTTATTTGCTGTGATAAAAGTTCTCTACACTCACTCAACCTCCCTCTCCACATCTCATTGATTATATAGTTGTTTACAATCTCTTCTGTATTTTTTATAAGTGCAGATCTTCTTATACATTTTCTTTCTATTTCATAAGGCATTTGTTTCTTATTTTCTTGGTAATTTTGTATTAGTTCACCAAAACCATTGTAAGTATAGAAGGTTTCTCTTTTCCAACACATAGATTTCATATCACAATTAGCACACACTCTATCTGCTAGATTCTCTATTAACGCACTACTTTTATTTTTCATAGTAAGCTTATCATTATCAGCTAGCTTTTCTAATGTTTGCGACATACTAATTAGTACATCAGAAAAATCACTAAGCTTGTCCATTAATATTTCTTTAATTTTTTCACCATAGTTCTCCCTAAGATGTTCTTGCTTTTTCTCCCAATCCAGCTCTAATTCTAATCTCTTATAAATCTTCTGAGGTATTATGAAAAATATACCACTACTTATTACTACCTCAATGATTTTAAATTGTATTCCTATATCCGAGTACATCTTTAATACAGCAAACGCTACTAAATAAGATACACCACTCATTATTTTACCAGTTTCCCTAAACACTCCAGATATTAATCCACACAACCCATATACCCCAACAAAGGTAATCATATCATTGGATGTAACACCAATAATAGTTCCCATAGCTACCCCTGCTGCTGATCCAGCTGAACTTCCTTTGACATAACCAACTATGAGTACAAAAGTTAACGCTATTATGTTTCTTATTGAAACCCCCTGAACACTTATCCCCCACGTTCCAGCAATGATTAAGGAAATAGTTATTGCCATACTTATTATTTCTTCACTACTGTATAAATGTCTAGTTTTTATTTCTTTAAAACATCTTATCGAATAATTAATAATAAAATATAATGGAAACATACACATTGTTTCGAAGAAAGCATTTAAAAAGGCTATTCCAAGAGCAACCTTAACGATTAATAATTTATAAAATAAAATTTCCGCAAAAACTATACTAAACATTAGTAATATTTTTTTACTCTTCTCAGTATATTTTACTATGTAGGATAAAATTAACAATGACCCTGTTATGATAAAATATACAGGCAAATCTTTTACATTATTGTAAAGTGAAAGATACCCTAAGAATACACCACATCCTGAAATTAATGGTATCTTGCCTTCTTCATCAGAGATTATCGAAATTAAAAACGATATCCCAAATGGTGCCATAAGATTTATCATAAGCACCCTGCCAATTAAAAAAGATGCTATAAAATAAGTCGCCAGTGTCATTATCATTGATAAATCTGCGATTTTATTCTTTTTCTTCTCATCCTTTAACCTCTTAATCCTTTGATATGGAAAAAGTTCTACTCCGTACTGCATTACATACCACCCACCTTATAGAATTACTTTCTCTATTATAGCAAGGTGATTTGGAAATAAATGTCATAAACTGATATGGATATATGTTTTTTTTAGGACATATATTTCTATGTTTTTTTCTTAATATTGTATTTAGACAATTAAATTGAAAAAACCTCTTTACCATTAAATTCCACGTCGTGTATTTAACTATTTTTGTTAAAATTCAACATCATATTATATACTATTTAGTAATTAAAATGAATTATAAGATTTATTGTATTTTGCTGGATAACTAACTACTCCTTAGACTATAATGGTTATAACCTGTTTAATTGATAAATTAAAGCTATCCTAGATGTGTTAAATGTCACTAAATTACTTAGTTTATTTCTACGAAATGAAAATGATATAAATAAAAAAAGATCTGTGATATCTCACAGATCTTGGTAGCGGAAATAGGACTTGAACCTACGACACTTCGGGTATGAACCGAATGCTCTAGCCAGCTGAGCTATTCCGCCATGTATTAAATTGGTTGCGGGAGCAGGACTTGAACCTACGACCTTCGGGTTATGAGCCCGACGAGCTACCAACTGCTCCATCCCGCGATATTTGGTGCTGAAGACCGGAATCGAACCGGTACGGGTTTTAAGGCCCGCAGGATTTTAAGTCCTGTGCGTCTGCCAGTTCCGCCACTTCAGCGTTATATGGTAGCGGAAATAGGACTTGAACCTACGACACTTCGGGTATGAACCGAATGCTCTAGCCAGCTGAGCTATTCCGCCACGTATTAAGTTGGTTGCGGGAGCAGGACTTGAACCTACGACCTTCGGGTTATGAGCCCGACGAGCTACCAACTGCTCCATCCCGCGATATTTGGTGCTGAAGACCGGAATCGAACCGGTACGGGTTTTAAAGCCCGCAGGATTTTAAGTCCTGTGCGTCTGCCAGTTCCGCCACTCCAGCACTACTGTCATTTGATTTTCATCTCCTGACGACATAATCAATTATATATCATATATTACTAACTGTCAACTAACTTTTAAACTTTATTTTTATTTTTTTATTTTTAAATATAAAAGAGGCCACTATTAGCCTCTTATATTTTAATAATTCGAACTTCTCTTGTATCCTTTTCCTCTTGAATCTTGATGTTTCTTTAAATCTTGAAATCTTTCTTCACTATCTTTTAAGAATTTAGATATCCTATCCTCAAAATTTCCTTGTTGAGATTGCTTACCTTTTTCCTTAGACCAATCTATTTCCATTGGTCTAAAACTCTTTTTATCTGGCATAGCTTGCTTTATTGATAGGCTTATTTTCCCATTGTCATCTACTGAGATCACTTTAACTTTAACTTTATCCTTTTCCTTCAGATGATCTCTAATATTTTTTACATAAGTATCTGATACCTCAGATATATGAACTAATCCTGTTTTGCCTTCAATTTCTACAAAAGCTCCAAAACTAGTAATGTTAACTACTATTCCTTCTAGTATGCTTCCTGCCTTTAAGGTCATATTAATAAGACTCCTCCTTAAAATAATATAATATTTATATATAAATTTAAAATGTAAAACTAAGTATTAATTTTTACTGTCTATTACAGGAGTCTCGCCTTGCTTAATAAGACCCAACCTCTCTCTTGCTAGCTTCTCTATATACATGTCTGACTTAGACATCTTTACTTCATCCTGTAATTTCTGATTTTTATCTTTAACTTTTAGTTCCTCTACCTTTTTATCAGCAATTTGATTCTTTATTTTCTGCATAGTTACTTGCTGACTTATGAATACATATAATACATAACAAATTATTAAAGTAAAAATCACATTTTTTCCTTTGATTTTCTTACTCATATATAATCACCAATTTCCTAAACGGGATTATTTTAAAAACATCTAATTATATTTTAGTTTGATTTTGAGTTTTCTTCAAGCTATTTTTTATAATTTCCTTTATTTTTTGTTTTAGCACCATAAATTAGTAATTGGAAAGGGTATAGTATAAAATTTCTAGTAACTCTAAAAGCTTTACCTAATACCTTAAATATTTTATATTGAGACTTTATAAAAATTCTACTAAACAATTTTATATATAAATATACACCAATGGCTATGCACATATATACATACATACCTATATAAGCATAATTTGTATATAGTAAGAATATAAATACTATTACAGATGTAAATATCCAAAATAAAGTATCTTCTATAAAAACAACTATTTTGTTGATATTACTAAATCCCCTTATTAATCTATAAAAATCAAATAATATACCTGTTAGTATACCTGCAGCAAGACTAAATATTACTAATCTAAATTGTTCATTTATTGATATTACCATAGCTGCTCCTATTTAAATAGTCTTGATAACAGACTTTGCTTTTCTTTTTTATTCTCACTATTTGTATATACGCATGAATTTATCGTCCCAATTATTACTACATCTCCATTTTGTACATCTAGTTTATTCATCTTAAGTCCTGACCCTTTGATATTAAGAGTACCTAAACTAGTATTTAACACTATTTGATCTTCATTAAAGCTTACTACTTCAACTACTCCATTTAGCGTTAACTTTTTTCTATTCTCAAGATTTAGAGTGCTTTTTTTTTCTTCTATTCTTACTTCTTTCTTCTCCATAACATCCCCTCCACTTGTAATTAATATATGCTGTGAAGTAGGATAATATTACTTATGCAATTAATAGCACTATTCCTGATCTTCTTCTCCAGAAATAATTTCATACATTCCCTGAGCACTTTCTTTCGTAACATGTTGAGTTATATTAATAATTTTAGCTTTTAAAGATCTACTAGCATACTGTATTTCAATAATGTCACCTTCCTTTACTTCTGTACCAGGTTTAGCGACTTTACCATTTATGCTTACTCGGCCACCTTCACAAGCCTCTTTCGCTACAGTTCTCCTTTTTATTATTCTTGATACCTTAAGATATTTATCTAACCTCATGATACTCTCTCCTTAATTAAAACAAAAAACCTAGATTTACACCCAGGCTTTTTGGAAATAATTTTTAATTACTTATTTACTTTATCTTTAAATTCTTTACCAGCTTTAAACACTGGAACAGTTGATTCTGGAATTGTTATCTCTTCTTTTGTTCTTGGGTTTCTTCCAACTCTTGCGGCTCTATTTCTCGTTTCGAATGTTCCAAATCCAACTAATTGAACTTTATCTCCTTTTTCAAGCGCCTCTTCAACACTTTCTATAAATGCTTTTAAAGCTGCTTCTGCATCTTTTTTTGTTAACTTTGACTTTTCTGATATACTTGTGATTAATTCTGACTTATTCACTGTTTTTACCTCCTTAAAATTGAGTATGCTTATACAACAGCATACTAGCTTATTCTGCAAAGAATTAAAAAATCCTTCTTTTTTATGGATTTTTTGCATATAAATCTAAAACCTACTTTTTCTTAGCCTCTTCCCAAAGTGCATCCATTTCTTGTAATGTCATATTCATCATATCAACACCTTTAGATTTAGCTATTTTTTCTATGTATGCGAAACGATTTATAAACTTCTCTATAGTATAATTTAATGCAAACTCAGGGTCAATGTCAAGGAATCTTGCAACATTTACGGAAGCAAATATCAAATCTCCTATTTCTTCTATTATTTTTGCCTCATCTTTCCCTTTATATACATTCTTTACTTCATAATATTCTTCTAAAACCTTTTCTAATGCACATTCTACCCTGTCCCAGTCAAAACCTACTTTAGCTGCTTTTTTTTGAACCTTTTCCGCTCTCATTAAAGCTGGAAGACTTTTTGCGATATGTCTAAGTTCCTCTGTGTAACTCGTAAGACCTTGTTCCTTTTTCTTGATACTATCCCAGTTAACTAAAACTTCTTCCGATGTATTTACATCTACCTCTCCAAAAACATGAGGATGCCTGTTTATCATTTTATTACAAATGCCCTTAATTACATCATTTATATTAAAAAAACCTTCTTCTTTACCAATCTGGGCATGAAATACAACTTGAAGCAACACGTCTCCTAGCTCTTCCACAAGCTCATCATCATCTTTCTCATCTATTGCCTCTAATACTTCATAACTTTCTTCTACTAAATATCTTTTTATACTTTCATGCGTTTGTTCCTTATCCCAAGGACATCCATTTTCTGACCTTAACTTATCCATTATATCTAACAAATCATTAAAGTCTCTAGCGATATCTTGTTCCTTAGGAACATATATAGATGTCAAGTAGTCTATATCTTCTTGTCTATCTAATTCGTATAAAGGAATTTTTCTTATACTTTCCATACTTTTAATTCCTGCTGCTCTTACAAAATATAATTCTGTATCATCATTATAATATTCCATTAAAGCAAGCTTTACCTCAGATGCAATATATTTATCATAAACTTGAGTTATTATAGTTCCTACTCTTTTATCTAATAATTGGTTTTTTATATCAAAGGCGTCTAAAATTTTTATTCCTTCTATTGGATCTATCCTTAAACTTTCCATAACTGCATCTACAAAACTTACTGCAGTCATTAATTCTGACTCTATACATTTATCTTCGCATATCTTTAATAGTATACTTACAGACTTTTCTGCAACTAAAGGATGCCCTGGTACAGCATATACTATGTTTTTGAATTCTGCATGTTTCTTTACTAAATCTTCAGCAATAGATTTATAAACTTCATCAAAATTATCCGCTTTATCATACATGTAATCATAAGTTTCAAACTTTATATTGCTATCCCTTAAATACTCTACAGTTGGGTGTTTCTCTGTTCTTAAATAAATTTTTGATGAATCTTTTAAGGCCTCTAAGGTTCCTATAGTTAAAGCTTCCTTAGCTCCTGGACCTAATCCAACTATTCTAATCATTTGTAATCACTCCTTTATCTTCTAAGAAACCTGCTTTTTATATAGTCATACTTAAATATTCCAAATATAACTACTAAAACGGTGTATATAACTATTCCAATAAATATAGATAACAAGCAAGCTATTCTACTACTCATTATATAATTATAAACATTCATGTAGATAATTATAACACATATTACCATCAAAAGAGATGCAAATAGAGGTTTTAACATCACTTCAAATAAACTTATGCTTACTTTTAATTTTCGTCTTAATAAATTCATATTCAAAGTTGAAGCAATAATATAGCCTACTGTACTCCCTATTACAGCTCCATAAATATTGATAAATGGTATCGGCACTAAAAAAAGTGTTATAACTACCTTTAGTACGCAGCCAATACCTAGATTAATTACTGGCCAAATATAATGTCCCACACCTTGTAGAATAGATGTAGAAGTTTGAGCTATTATTATAAAAGGAACAGATATTGCTGAATATTGTAGTATCTTAAAGCCGTCAGACTGTCCTGGAAACAGTAAATCTAGAATAGGGTATGCAAGGCTATATAACCCTAAGCAAGAAGGTAGGGCTATAATCATTGAAGTCTTAAGCGCTAAGTCTACCTTACTTATTACCTCAAATCTTTTATTTAATATATGAGATTCTGCAATTATTGGCACTAATGATGCGCATAGTGCTGCTGATAGGGTAAGGGGAACATTAATTAAAATGAATGCTTTACCCGTAAGCTGTCCATATAATATCGTAGATTCTCTATATGTGAATCCTGCCTGCAATAATTTTTGGGGAACTAGTGCAGAGTCAATAAGACTCATAACGCTGCTTACTGCTGCCCCTAAAGATACAGGAATTGCTATCCACAATAATTTACTTAGTACATCTACATTATCTCTAACTTTCTTTATCTTAAATTCTTTCCTTACTTTAACATATCTAACTAGGAGGTATATTCCCCCGAAGATTCCTCCTGCTGCGGCACCAAGAGCGGCCCCACCTGCTGAATACTCAATTCCCATTGGCAAAAGTGCATAAGCTAGTCCAACTCCAACAACAACTCTTCCAATTTGCTCTATAACTTGGGAGACTGCAGTATAATTCATATTTTGAAGCCCTTGGAAAAAGCCTCTAAAAGCGCTCATTACTGATATAAATATAGGTGCAAAAGCAATAGCTATTAATGAATAATAGGACTTATTATCCCACTTTAAAAACTGAATAATAGGTCTTGAAAAGATAAGAAGCACAGCTGTGAACCCAATTCCCATAATAACCATGAGAAGCATAGCCTTTTTAAGAACCAGGATTGCTCCTTCATCATCATTGAATGCCTTTCTTTCTGAAACCATCTTTGATATCGCCACTGGCACACCTGACGCTGCAGCAATAAAAAACATATATAGTGGAAATGACATTTGGTAGTAACCTACTCCTTCATCACCAATAAGCATTTGAAGAGGCCACCTAAAAAATAATCCTAAAAATTTTGATAATATTCCTGCAATCCCTAGTATAAATGTCCCTCTGATAAGTGATTGTTTTTTCATAAAAAATACCCCCGAAACAATATAGTGACAAGCACCTTGTCTTAACGTTTTTCACTTTAAAGCTTAACTAAATTATAATTTATTTCTATGTCTATAATTATTTTAACTTTAGGGGTATTATTACTTAGTAAGTGAATATTTTTATTATTAATGTCAATAATCTTTTATGAATGAAATAAATAAAAATGGCAGCATTGCTGCCATTGTTTATTGCTCCATTTGTTTTCCCAAGAAGGATGACGCAGTTTCAGCTAATTTGACTTCTACATCACTGAATTTTACACCCTCATCTTTAGATACTATAATTACGGCTCCAATTGCGTCTCCTTCGGCTATAATAGGTGAAAATACTTGTGCTGAATACTTGCCTTCAATCTCTTCATCATCATATACTGATACTGATTTTTCCCTTCCTTCTCCAAAAGAGACTGTTTTTCTATCATCTATTATCTTTTCAACTTCATTACTAACTTTCTTTTCTAAATATTCTTTTTTTGTTGACCCACTTATTGATATTATGCTATCTTTATCACATATCATAACTATATGACCTATAGTCTGCTGTAGTGACTCTGCATACCCTTTTGAAAAATCACTTAACTCTCCAATTGGAGAATATTTTTTAAGTATAACTCCACCTTCTCTATCAGTAAAAATCTCGAGAGGATCTCCTTCTCTTATTCTAAGAGTTCTTCTTATCTCCTTTGGTATAACTACTCTTCCTAAGTCGTCTATACGTCTAACAATACCTGTTGCTTTCATTTTGTCGTACCTCCTCAAAAATAATATAAATATCACTTGTGCTAATATTATCTTTCTAAATATGAAATTTTATACACAATTGTTATTTAAATTAGGATATTCTTGTAGAAACCAAAAAAATTAAGTGTTAACATCCTAAGATATCAACACTTAATCCTTTAAATTCTATGAAAGGTTATTCTCATATACTTTTATTTTAGCAGCTTTTTTCCACTCATCAATCTTCTGTGAAACTATTTTTTGCTTTTCTTCATTCTCAAGTTGTTTTCTTATTTCATCCTTTACAGTATCAAATTTTTTAGCTGGATATTCTTCCTTTTTGATTGCTTTTATAATATGATATCCAAACTGCGTTTGAACTGGAGCTGAAATAGATCCTTCTTTTAGTGCTATAGCTGCAGACATAAATGTAGGGTCAAATCCTGAATCAACATAAGGTACAGTACCTAAATCTCCACCTTTATCCTTTGAACCAGGATCTGTTGATACCTCTTTGGCAACCTTTGCAAAATCTTCCCCTTTATCAAGTCTTTCTTTTACCTTCTTAGCCTCATCCTCAGTTTTAACTAATATATGTGCTAGGTGTATTTTGTTAGGTTTTTCGGAATATTTCATTTTGTTGGTATTGTAATAATCCTGAACTTTTTTATCATCAACCTTTACATCTTTTGAAAGATTATCACTAACATTCTTTTGAATTTGTTGATTTCTCAATTGACTTAAAAACATTGCCTTTAATGATTGTTCAGTAAAACCTTCCTTTTTTAAAACGTCCTCAAACTTAGATCCACTACCTTCAATCTGCTTTTTAGTTTCATCATATTGTTTATCAACATCTGCCTTTAACTTTGATTCATCAGGAAGCAGTTTCATTTCCTTTGCTTTCTGCTCTATAACTTTTTCGGTTACCATATTATCTACAATTTGTTGTCTTTGAGTTTTTAAGTTTCCTTTTACCTCTTCATTCTTTTCATAGTTCTCTCCATACTGTTGCTTAACTTGAGCTATTAATTGCATCATTTCTGGATTCTTATCTAGTTCTGCTCTAGTAATTTTTTCTCCATTTACAGTCGCTACAGGACTTTTTGCTATCGCTTCTGGTGTTTTTTCTATCATATTACAACCAACAGCTGAAAATGCAAACATAGTTATTAGTACTGTACTAACTAATTTTTTTATATTTGTCACAATGTATTCCCCCACTCTTTTGTATTATTCTAGACCAATATAACTAATTTTAACATAAAAATATTTTTACTACAAAATTATTTTTGCTCTTGTATTCTAACCATATATTCCATAATTTCTTTTATATTTTGAATTAACTCCTCTCTTTTTACATCATTAAGCTTATAGCCCACTCCAGGCTTATCGCCCATCTTTATAACAATTTTCTTATTATAATCTTTTAATAATGCCCTAATCACATTCTCATCGATTCTTCCCTGACTTTCAAATATAACTAATATCTCTCCCTTTCTCTCTTTTATTTCTTCTACACCAAGCTTTTTGCCCATACTTCTTATATATGATATATTCATAAGATTTACAACTGAATCAGGTATAGTAGAGAATCTATCTTCTAATTCTTCCTGTATATCAATCATATCTTCTAGTGAGTCTATCGCTGCTATTTTCTTATAGACTTCTATCTTTTGGACTTCATCTTTTATGTAGTTACTTGGAATATATGCATCCACTTTTAATTCCACAGTAGTTTCTACAGGTTCCTGGTCTATCTCACCCTTTACTAATTTGATTGTATCTTCAAGCATTCTGCAATATAAATCGTATCCTATAGATGCCATATGCCCATGTTGAGAGTCCCCCATCATATTGCCAGCGCCTCTTATCTCTAAATCCTTTAAAGCTATCTTAAACCCTGAGCCTAATTCCGTAAAGTCTTTTATAGCCTTAAGTCTCTTTTCAGCTACCTCTGTTAAAATCTTATCTTTTCGATAGGTTAGATAACAGTACGCTATTCTATTGCTTCTACCAACTCGACCTCTTAGTTGGTATAATTGAGATAATCCCATTTTATCCGCATCAAAAATTATCATAGTATTTACATTCTGAATATCCATACCAGTTTCTATAATAGTTGTAGCTACAAGAACATCGTACTCATTCTTCATAAAATCTACGATTATATTCTCTAGTTCTCTCTCTTGCATCTGACCGTGAGCTACTGCAACTCTTGCCTCCGGAACTAATTTTGATACATATGCTGCCATCTCTTTAATATTTTCAACTCTATTATGAACAAAATAAACCTGTCCGCCTCTATTAAGCTCTCTAAGAACTGCATCTCTTATGAGTTGATCATTATATTCCACAACATAAGTTTGTATTGGATGTCTTTCTTGGGGAGGAGTTTCAATTACACTTATATCCCTAACCCCTACGAGAGACATATGGAGAGTTCTAGGTATAGGTGTCGCACTCAATGTCAAAACATCTACATTTTTCTTAAACTTTTTAATTTTTTCTTTATGAGTAA
This sequence comes from Clostridium sp. CS1-1, assembly GCF_056135525.1. Taxonomy (NCBI): domain Bacteria; kingdom Bacillati; phylum Bacillota; class Clostridia; order Eubacteriales; family Clostridiaceae; genus Clostridium; species Clostridium sp. CS1-1. Next base: position 4,862,524 of record NZ_CM148680.1, read on the forward strand.
CTCCAAACCTTTGTTCTTCATCAATTATTAAAAGTCCTAAATCCTTAAACTGAATATCTTTTTGTAGTATTCTATGAGTTCCTATAAGTATATCTACTTCTCCATCCTTTACAGCTTTAATTGTAGATTTTTGCTGGGCAGTAGTCCTAAATCTACTTACCATATCTATTTTCACAGGAAAATCTGAGAATCTCTGCACAAAGTTATTATAATGTTGCTGTGCAAGTATTGTAGTTGGCACTAAAAAAGCTACTTGTTTTCCGTCCATTACTGCCTTGAATACAGCTCTTATAGCTACCTCGGTCTTTCCATATCCCACATCTCCACATAAAAGCCTATCCATAGCTTTATCCGATTCCATGTCTACCTTTATATCATTTATAGCTGAAAGCTGATCTGGAGTTTCTTCATAAGGAAATTCGTCTTCAAATTGCTTTTGCCATACGGTATCTTTTGAATATTTATATCCCTTTAATGTAGACCTTACCGCATAAAGCTTAACCAAGTCCTCAGCTATAGCCTCTATAGACTTTTTAACCTTTCTTTTCGCCTTGGCCCACTCACTACTGCCTAACTTATTTATCTTTGGAGTTTTACCCTCTGTACCTATATATTTTTGAACCATATCAAGCTGTTCTACCGGAACATATAATTTGTCGTCTGAATCATAAATTACTTCAAGATAATCCTTTTTATGTCCATCTAACTCTAGCTGCTTTATTCCCTTATATACGCCGATACCATGGTTTGCGTGAACTACATAATCCCCAGGTTTTAATTCTGAGAAACTTTTAATTTTACTTACACCTTTTTTCGATGACTTAGTAGTGGTTTTTCTTTTAGCCTCACCGAAAACCTCTTTGTCTGAAATAACACACATTTTTAGCTCAGGATATTCAAAACCCTTTAATTGACTACCAAAGGTTATGACTACTTCACCTGCTTGTATATCATTTATTACATCCTTATATGAACTTTCTATATTGCTATCTCTTAAAGTATTTACAAGTCTTTCCCCTCTTGGCCTTGTACCAGAAAGTATAATAATCTTGTACCCTCTACTTTTCTTATCTTTTATATCATCTATCAGCAAATCCATTTGTCCATGATAGTTATGGAGTGTAATTTGCGAGAAGCTTACTATAGCCCTTGGTGGTAAAACCTTTGTTGATTTTGCTATAGCATCTAGTGTTATAGTTTCTTTTTCTTTTAATTCAGAAAATATATTTTGCTTATTTAGTAAAAGATCGATTTGTTTAGGTAAGATATTTCCCCTTTGAAGGAATCCTTTATAATTCTCTTCAAATTCAAAATACACGCTATCAATCTTTCCACTACATCTTTGCATATCATCTATAACTATAAAATAATCATCAGCATAATCTAAAAAAGATGAAGGTTTATCATAGAAGTATGGAAGAAAACTGTCTATAGTTTCAAAACTCCAATTTTCTCTTAGGAGCTCTAAATTCTTACCGATAGTCTCTTGAATCTTCTCCATAGCGTCTTTATTCTTACTCGTCTTAAGCTTACCTAGAATAGAATGTAAGTCTTTTTCTATATTCTCATAACCTTTTTTGATTCTTTCACCGTCTAATATCATCTCCTTAGCAGGAAATATTTCAACACTTGCTATCTTTTCAATACTCCTTTGTGATTCTAAATTAAAACTTCTAATAGAATCAACTTCATCTCCAAAAAGCTCTATTCTATAAGGTTCCACAGATGTCGGAGAATATACATCCATTATACCTCCTCTTATAGAAAATTGACCTTTCCCATCCACAATTTCAACTCTTTCATATCCACATTGCACAAGCTTCTCACTTAACTTATCTAAATTCAAAGCATCTCCTATATTGATATTGAATGTATAATCTCTATACAGATTAACTGGAATATAACTTGATGCTAATGCTTCTATAGAGGTAACAACTACCTTTTTGCTCTTATTAAGCATTTCTTTTATCACTTTAAGTCTTTCCCACCTTAAGTCACCTGATATAGCATCAATATTATAAAATACAACTTCTTTTGTAGGAAAGTAATAAACTTGTGGTATATAAAAAGATAAATCTTCATATAACTTTCTAGCTTCTACATCACTGTGTGTAAGAACTAGAAAAGGCTTGTCTAATTCTTCATACACTCCATCAATTAAATAACTTCTTGCAGATTCTGAAAGCCCAAACACTCCTATTGGGAACTTACTGGCTTCTATACTGCTTACTATATTCTTAAACTCTCTACTACCTTTAAGAGGTTTAAAAAGCCCGTTTAGTCTCATTTCAACAACCACCCTATCAAATTACATCTTTATATTTTAAAACCGTTAAACCTATTCATTGCTTCTTCTGTTCCATTGCTTATAATAACTTCTACTGCATCTATACTAGTTTTAAAAATTTCTTGAAGTTTTTCCTGCTCCTCTTTAGAGAATCTCCCTAATACATGAGCTACTAAATCTGCCTTAGGCTGTCCTACTCCTATTTTAATTCTCGGAAAAATATCATTCCCTAGATTAGAGATAATACTTTTTATTCCGTTATGCCCTCCAGCACTTCCTTGTGGCCTTATTCTAATCCTTCCAACATCTAAACTTATATCATCGTATAAAACTATTATATTTTCATTTTTTATTTTATAGAAGCTTACTACCTCTCTTATACTTTCTCCACTTAGATTCATAAATGTACTTGGTTTTAATAATATCACTTTGTTCCCATATATATTTCCTTCTCCATACATCCCCTTAAATTTTTCCCTGTTAATAGGTATATTATACCTATCACTCATTAAATCTATAGCGTCAAACCCTACATTATGTCTAGTATGTTCATATTGTTTTCCTATATTTCCTAGTCCTGCTATTAAAAACATCTTTTCACTCCCTATAATTTTCCTTTATACATCTACCTGTCTATAGCAATTTTCTTAATTATAAAAATAGCCCGTAAATCGCGCTATATTATATATTATACTAAAAGACATGAATAATAAAGAGACCATTAAGCCTCTTTATCTATTTTTTTCTTTCACCTCTGAAAGAATAATATTTACTTCTATTGTTTTTCCACTTCTCCAAACCTTACTTATTATAGAATCACCAATTTTATGCTTATCTAAAATATCTGCTAAATCTTCAAACTTACTGATTTTGTTACCATCTAGTTCTAACATAATGTCAGTAGGTTTAATTCCTGCAAGCGAAGCACCACTTCCAGTAACTACTTCTGTTACATATATACCTTGAATATTATTTCTTTGGGATACCACATATTGGCCATATATTCCAAGAAAAGGCCTAGCTACCTTTCCATAATCCATAAGCGACTTTATTATGTCCTTTGCTTCATTTATTGATATCGCAAATCCCATTCCCTCCGCATTTTGCTCTGATCCCATTTTTAAGCTATTTATTGCTATAACTTCACCAACCTCATTGCAAAGAGGTCCCCCGCTATTTCCTGGATTAATAGCTGCATCAGTCTGAAGAACCTTGTATATAGCTCCTCCATATTGTATTCTCCTATTTAAAGCACTTACTATACCTGCTGTAACAGAACCTGCAAATTCCTCTCCTAATGGATTTCCTATAGCAATAGCTAAATCTCCTACCTTGACCTTAGAAGAATCTCCAAAATTGGCTATGGGCAAGTTTTGTGCATCTATTTTAATAACAGCTAAATCTGACCTTGGGTCAGCACCTACTACATTAGCATTTAGAATCTTGCCACTAGAAAGCTTTACCGTAACTCTAGTAGCCCCTTCAATAACATGATTATTAGTAACTATATAACCATTAGGGTCAAATATTATACCTGAACCACTTCCTATATCCTGAAGCCCGAAGAATCCTTCGGCCTTATTGCTTATTCCAACAACTGTAGGCCCAACAACTTCAGCAACCTTTGTTATTGCATTTTTGGGTATATCAGATGTTTTAGTTTTACTTATTTCTTCTTTCGGTTCAATTAGTGATTGATTATTTGGCATACTATTAGAATACCTTTTATTTATAACGTAGCTTCCGGATATTCCCCCAGAGATTGCTGCTATTAGTATAAAAATTACCCCTTTTACTAAAGCCTTAAGTCTAACATTTTTTCTTCTACTTGTAAAATTTATTTCACCTTTATCATTATCTATGCCTTTCCACCTAGCATCTTTTATTTCACGAGTTCCATTATCATCCATATATTTGCACCTCATAACCCATCATTTTAGAAATATTATAAAAATTTTAAGTATTTATCAATAAATTTAATAATTGCCTATATCCTCTTTAATGTAAAAGTGAATATAACCCCTTGGGGTTCCTTATTCTCAACCCATATATCTTCCCCAAGTTGTGTAAGTATACTTCTAATGATGGATAACCCAAGTCCAGTACTTACCTTTGATGTTCTCGATTTATCTGCTTTATAAAATCTATTCCATATATACTTTATATCCTCATTTGCAATATTAGGTCCATCATTAAATACAGATACTAAAGCTTTTTCCCCCTTAGTTCTAGTACTTATTTTAACATTTCCACCTTCCCCTACATACTTTATTGCATTATCTATAAGATTCGTTATTACCTGAGTTATTCTATCCCTGTCGGCTGCTACATAAAGCTTATCATCATGCATCATTACATCTACTTTTAGCTTTTTTTCCTTTATCTTTGTTTCAAATTTTATTACACAAATTCGTACTATTTCGTTAATATCTAATTCTTCTATTCTAAGCTTAAATTGACCTGCTTCTATAGATGATAAATCTAATAAGTCATTTACTAACCGTGTAAGCCTTTGAATTTCTTCATAAGCAACAGATAAATAGTATCTTTCTTTCTCTTTTGGAATAATTTCATCTAATATTCCACCAATAAATCCTTTTATAGAAGTTATAGGTGATCTTATTTCATGAGATACATTTGATATAAATTCTCTTCTATTTTTTTCTACTTCCTCTAATGAATCTGCCATGGAATTAAATGAGCTAGCTAAGGTTCCAATTTCATCATTAGACCTAATGCTCACCCTCTTGTCTACCTCTCCCTTTGATATCTTATCTGCTACATAATTAATTTGCTCTAGGGGTCTTACGATTATCCTTTGGGAAAAATAGTATATTACTATACAAGAAACTATAATAGCGAAAATAGCAGATATCCATATTATTTCATAAACCCTTTTTAATGGTCCCTTTAATTCATTTATTGAGGTATGCATCATTATGGCCCCGTTAAACATACCTTTTGAAAAAATGGGTATTTCAAAAGTATGTACAGATCCTTTAAATATATTCTCGTAAATTCCCCTTCTCTCAACAGTGTGCCCAATTCTTAATTCCTCTAGCTCTTTAGTAAGCATTTGCGTTCCTATAAGTTTTTTGTGGTCACTTTTTGAGACTGCGTATATATATCCATAGTTATCAACAAGCCATATATCTGTAGACAAGTAATTACCTATGTAGGTTAGTGTTTCATTTATTTTATCTGGTGAAATATTTCCCTGTAAATATTGAACAGCTGCGGTACTAATAAATTGCGACTCTGTCTCCAATTGACCTTTTCTCTGCTCAAAATAGTAACTTTCAAACCAATAGGATAGGAATGCTGCAGTCATTACAAAACTGACTGCAATAATTACCGTAAAAGTGGCTACTAACTTTGGAAACAAACCTTTCTTCATTTATTTCACCTCAAATTTATATCCTACTCCCCATACTGTTTCTATTTGCCAATTAGGTCCACCTTGAAGTTTTTCTCTAAGTCTTTTTACATGTACATCTACAGTTCTTGAATCTCCTGGATAATCATATCCCCACACTTCACATAAAAGTTGTTCTCTCGTAAATACCCTGTTTTTATTACTTGACAAATAATATAGCAATTCAAATTCCTTAGGAGGCATTTTTATCTCTTCCTCCTTATAAACTACTGTATATGAGTTAATATCAATATTTAGTTGTTCAAACTTTAGAACTTCCTTATTTTCATTATCAATATTATATCTTCTCAAAACAGCCTTAATCCTTGCCAGTAGCTCCTTTGGTTCAAATGGTTTAACTATATAATCGTCCGCTCCGAGTTCAAGTCCCAATACCTTATCGAAAGTTTCACCTTTAGCAGTTAACATAATAACTGGAACTTCATGATCTTTTCTTATCCATTTAAGAACATCAATGCCATCAACATGAGGAAGCATGATATCAAGCAACACTAAATCAGGTTTATAATCTATAAATGCTTCTTGCGCTTCCTTCCCATCATGAGAAACCCGCGTATTATAACCTGCACTTTCAACATACATTTTTATCACTTCGCATATATTAGCATCATCATCTACAATTAAAACTTTTCCTATTGAGCCTTCCATTTTATATCTCCTCTCATTATAACTTTATTTTATTAATAAAATATCCTAAAAATTAAATACTATTATTTAAAAACTTAACTGATTTCTAAAAATAATATATATCTCTATATATAATTTATCATATGTTTTGTATATAGTAGTAGTATATGCTTAAAAAGTTACAAATAATTTACTATATGAGAATAACAAAAAGCATGCAGAATCTATTTACTCTACATGCTTTTTGTTATCTATTAGTCTTCAAATAGCTTACTAACTGGACTATCTTCATATATTCTTTTTATAGCCTCAGCAAATACAGGTGCTACTGATAAAATCTTAAATTTATCTATCATTTTATCTTCTGTCAAATCTATAGTATTTAGCATTACTAATTCTTTTATAGCCGATTCTTTTATTCTATCTATCGCTGGGCCAGATAAAACAGCATGTGTACAACAAGCATAAACTTCCTTTGCACCCATCTTAACTAGAGCATTTGCCCCATTTGTTATAGTACCAGCTGTATCTATCATATCATCTACTAATATTACAGTTTTATCTTGAATATCACCAATAACATTCATTATTTCTGATACGTTTGCCTTAGGTCTTCTTTTATCAATTATTGCAATTGGAGCATGTAGCTTATCTGCAAATTTTCTAGCTCTTGTTACACTTCCAAGGTCAGGCGAAACGACAACTACGTCTTCTCTTTCTGCAAATCCTTTTTGCACAAAATACTTTGAAAGTATAGGTGCTCCTAGTAGATGGTCTACTGGTATATTGAAATATCCTTGAATTTGTGCTGCGTGTAAATCCATTGTTAAAACTCTGTCTGCACCAGCTGCAGTTAATATATCTGCAACTAATTTTGCTGTGATTGGATCTCTCGCTTTTGCTTTCCTATCTTGTCTTGCATAACCATAGTACGGCATTACGGCTGTTATTCTACCAGCTGAAGCTCTTTTAAATGCATCAATCATAATAAGCAGTTCCATCATGTTGTCGTTAACTGGATTATTTGTAGATTGAATTATAAATACATCTGTACCTCTAACTGTTTCGTTAACATCAACAGATATTTCACCATCACTAAATGTAGAAACCTTTGCATCACCAACAGATGATCCCAATATATCAGCAATATCTCTAGCTAAATCAGGATGTGAGTTTCCTGAAAAAATCTTAATGTTTTTACCATGAGTTATCATGTGTAGTCCTCCTAAAATCTTATTTTTTTAACCCTTTTTTCTCGACCCAGCCTTCTTTGTTGACTTGTTTTGCTCTTGCAATAGCTAATGCTCCTTCTTGTACCTCTTCTAAAATAGTTGAACCTGCTGCTATGTATGTATCATTATTAATCTTAATTGGAGCAACTAAATTTACATTACATCCTATAAACGCGTTATCCCCAATTATAGTTTTATGCTTAGCCTTACCATCATAATTTACTACGACTGTTCCACAACCAAAGTTGCATCCACTTCCAACCTCTGCATCACCAATATAAGTTAAATGTGAAACTTTAGTTTTATCTCCGATAGTTGATTTTTTGATCTCAACAAAATCACCTATTCTAGCAGATTTTCCAATAACACTTTCTGGCCTTATATACGCAAATGGCCCTACTGTAGTATTGTCACCTATTGTACTTTCTAATATTACTGAATTTTGAATTGTAACACTTTTTCCTATTGAGCTATTTTCTATCCTAGAATCAGGATATAACATACATCCCTCTTCTATAACTGTTCTTCCTTGTATCACGTTTCCAGGATATATTATAGTATCATTGCCTATTTGAACATCTATATCTATATATGTATCTTCAGGATTTATCAATGTAACTCCATTTTCCATATGCTTTAGGTTTATTCTTTTTCTCATAACCTTTTCTGCATCTGAAAGCTGGGCTCTTGAATTTATTCCCATCGTTTCTTCAAAAGGTATAGATAGGGCTGCAACCTTTTCGCCTTCACTCTTTAGAATACCTATAACATCTGTTATATAATATTCTCCTTGAGAATTATTATTATTTAGTTTATCTAAACTCTTTAGTAAATACTCTATATCAAAGCAATACATTCCAGCATTTATTTCATTTACTCTAAGTTCTTCCTCTGAACAGTCTTTATGTTCTACTATTTTTAGAACTTCATCAGCATCCATTCTCACTACTCTACCATATCCCGAAGGATTGTCTACTATAGAAGTTAATATTGTAGCTTTATAGTTTCCCTTTTCATGGAAAATAAGGAGCCTTTTTACTGTATCCTCTGTAATTAAAGGAGCATCTCCTGTAAATACTGCCACCGTCCCTTTCCTTGAAGCTAAAAACTCTTTTGCACACATTACTGCGTGACCAGTTCCGAGTTGCTTATCTTGCAGCGAATAGAATACACCTCTTTTTTCAGTAGATTCTTTTACCTTATCTGCTCCTCTTCCTATAATTACATTTATGTCATTTATTCCTGAATTTTTAATAACATCGATAACCACATTAACCATTTCTTTGCCACAAACTTTATGAAGTACTTTAGGAATAGAAGATTTCATCCTTTTTCCTTCTCCAGCTGCCAATATTATAGCACAATTATACATTATAACACCTCTTTACGGTCATAATCTTACATTTTTCTATCTTATATTATAAAAACATCCCTTAATATTATATTTTATATATAAATTATTTTCAACCTTATAGTGAATTTTTATAAAGAATTTCAGAAATCAATTCACGATTTATAAGGTAAAATTATATTGGAATTTTACTATTTTATAATAAATTATAAAATAATAAAAAGGAGTACTCCTACTCCTTCTCATTGTTATTCTGCTACGTCTTCAGAAACTATTTCTTCATTTTTAGCTTTTTCATATTCTTCTAAAATTGACTTTTGTATTTTTTCTCTTGTCTGAGTGTTAATCGGATGTGCAATGTCTTTAAATTCTCCATCAGGAGTCTTTCTACTAGGCATTGCTATAAAAAGCCCATTCTGACCTTCTATAACCTTAATATCATGAACTACGAATTCATTATCAAAGGTTACTGAAACAATAGCTTTCATTTTGCCTTCAGCAGCAATCTTTCTCACTCTAACGTCTGTAATTTGCATATAAAATCCACCTCCAAGATGCTTATGTATATATTATTCTTCACATTTTATATTTTTCCTTCTTATTTCCTGAAAAAACATTTAATTTTTCGAAAATTTTATTATTTGAACATTTTTGAAGGAAATAATAATGCTTCACCATTTTCATCGATACCTTCAAAGTCTACTATTGATACATAATCTTGCACTAATTTCTTAGGAATTTCTACGTTATCTATTAATACGCCTATTCCTAAAAGCTCACTTTCGAACTCCTTTAGCAAGTCTATTATGCCCATAGCAGTTCCCCCAGCCTTCATAAAGTCATCTACAAATATACACTTACTTCCTTTATTCATCGCCTTTTTTGACAATGACATAGTTTGAATTCTTCCACTTGAACCAGAAACATAGTTTATACTTAATGTGGATCCTTCTGTAACTTTTGTTTCTCTTCTAACGACCACAAGCTGTACGCCTAACATTTTAGCTACTTCGTAAGCCAATGGAATACCCTTTGTTTCTACAGTTACTACATAATCTATATTCTTGTCAATAAAAGATGAAGCAAGTATTATTCCAGCTGAATGTATTATCTGAGGATTAAACATCACATCTGTCATGTATAAAAAATTCCCTGGTATTATTCTTTCTCCATTTTTCAAAATAATACATAGTTTTTCAGCAAATTCCTTACTTTTTTCTATAGATAATCCGCATACATATCTTACGCCTCCAGCTGCACCTGCTATAGTCTCTATTCTTCCCATAGATAATCTACCTAAAATTTCCTTAACTACAACTAAATCTTCGCTTACGGTAGACTTTGCAGCATTAAACATTTCTGTAAAACTACTCAAATTTATGACCTTATTAGGATTTTCAATTAGTATCTTCGTTATTGCTGATATCCTTTGATTTCTACTAAACTTATCCATACTCTCACCTATCTATCTAAAATTTACGAATAATATCGAAATAATTATGTGTTATTATTCATATTCTATTCTAAATTTAATATATAATCAATACTTTATTATATTAATTGCAATTTCTTCATAAGTATTTATTAAACAAGGTTGAAAACAATTTCAGATTATAGTAATTTCTAAATTTAATTTAAGTAAACCTTACTTAAAAGATATAAACAGTTGAAATAAAAATTTTGTAGATGTATTTTTTTGATTTATTTTTGTATATAATTATTAAATGAGGTTATTCTTACTAATTGATTAAGGGAGATGATTTTGTTGTCATTTGATTTTATAAAGGATAAAAATAAAAAGATACATTTTATAGGTATCGGCGGAATAAGTATGAGTGGACTTGCCGAAATTTTAATGGAAAGAAACTTCAAAGTATCTGGTTCAGACATGAAGTCCTCTACAATAACTGACAAATTAGCTAAAGATGGTGCTGAAATTCACATAGGTCAATCTAAAGAAAACATAACAGAAGATATAGACCTAGTCATATATACAGCGGCTATATCTGATGAAGATCCAGAGCTTTTAAGAGCTAAAGAACTTAAAATTCCAACAATAACTAGAGCCGAATTTTTAGGATATATAATGAAAGGGCATAAGTATAATATAGCTATATCCGGTACCCACGGCAAAACTACTACTACTTCTATGGTATCTCACATATTCTTGGATGCCAATTTAGATCCTACTATACTTGTAGGGGGGCAGTTAGATATTATAAACGGAAATGTTCGACCAGGAAAAAGTGACTACTTTATAACCGAAGCATGTGAATATAAGGGTTCTTTCTTAGAGTTTTTTCCTTATTTAGGCGTGATATTGAATATAGATGCGGATCACTTGGATTACTACAAAGATATAGATGATATACAAAACGCATTTATAAATTTTGCAAAACTTATTCCTGATGATGGATATTTAGTATGTTATGCGGATGATGAGAGAATGAATAATGTTATTTCTAATGTTAATTGTAATATCTTAACCTATGGAATAAATCATGGAACTATCAGAGCTAAAAATATAGAGTTTAATACTAATGGTTGTGCAAACTTTGATATTTACAAAGATACTGAAAAACTCTTCTCTGTTCAGCTTGCTGTTCCTGGTAATCACAATGTATTGAATGCCTTAGCAAGTATATGTACAGCACTTAGCTTAAACGTCCCAGCAGAAAGTATAGTTAAAGGTCTAGAGAGCTTTAAAGGTACTCACAGAAGATTTGAGTTAAAGGGTGTAAAAAATGATGTTACAGTTATAGATGATTATGCTCATCATCCAACTGAAATTAAAGCAACTTTAAGTGCTGCAAAGAATTACCCTCACAAGAAAATATTCTGTGTATTCCAACCTCATACTTATTCAAGAACAATAAACTTATTTACAGAGTTTGTTGAGGCCTTTGACGAAGCAGATGAACTTATACTTGCAGATATATATGCAGCAAGAGAAAAGGACACAGGTATAGTAAGTTCTACTATGCTTGGAGATAAGATAAGAGAAAGAAAAGTAAAATGTTCTAATTTTCATTCCTTTGATGAAATAGTTTCTTATTTAAATGAAAAATCAGAACCTGGTGATATAATTCTAACTGTAGGTGCGGGAGATGTAAATAAAATAGGAGAACTATATCTATCTAAAAAATAATTTAAAACCATAAAAACGCGTAAAATCCTTCAACATGGTAATAATATAATTTATAACCAGTTGGAGGTGTTTTACTATGAGAAACTTTTTAATATCCGCTTTTGTAGATATAATCTTGATTCTAATTTCCTATTTCCTATTTAGAAAAATAATTAGTGGCCCTACAAGACATAGACTTTATGAGAAATTTTTTAGTTCCTTTGCAAAATTTATAATTTATATTTTTATAGTTTCAATCGGTATAACTGGGCTTACTGCTCTTGTGCTATATAGGACTTGGTTTATAGCTTATATAAATATAGTTGCCCCAGCATTAGTTTCAGTTTTAGTAGGTTTTCTTATGTCTACAGTTCCTACAAGAGGTATCGGTGATCCTGAAGAAAAAAAATAAGTGTTACCCTAAAAGTAGTGACATAAACAAAAAGTTTCCAAGGAGTGTTATTATGAAGGCAAAATATAGTGATTTATTTAAAAGCATAGTAAGTTCATATTATGAGGATAAATTTGAAGAAAGAATAAACGAAATTCTATCCCAGGACAATATAGATAAAGAAGGCTTATGTAGGGTTATTTCCTCTCTTTGCGGAACAGGTATAACTTATAGTGAAAACTTTATTAATGATTTAAAAGATTCAATAAAATCATATGAAGCGAATCACAAAATAGTAAACAAAATCAAGCACTGTACTATGGACTGTTCAGATGTTAACGGTGAAACTATGTGTCAAAAATCATGCCCTTTTGATGCAATATTTATTGATAAAGAAAAAAATACAAGTGTGATTGATCCTGAAAAATGTACAGATTGTGGTTTTTGCGTAGAGGCCTGTCCCACAGGAGGTATCCTTGATAGAGTTGAATTTGTTCCTCTTTTAGATTTATTTAAGAGTAATCATCCAGTAATCGCTGCAGTGGCCCCTGCAATAATCGGTCAATTTGGCGAGAATATTACTATCAATCAATTAAGATCTGCCTTTAAACAAATAGGATTTACAGATATGGTGGAAGTAGCATTTTTTGCAGATATGCTTACACTAAAAGAAGCTATTGAGTTTGATCATTTCGTAAAAAAGCGTGAAGACTTAATGATAACCTCTTGTTGTTGCCCTATGTGGGTTGGAATGCTTAAAAGGGTTTATAATGATTTGGTAAAATATGTTTCTCCATCAGTATCTCCTATGATTGCATCTGGTAGAGTAATGAAAGCGCTAAATCCTAATTGCAAAGTTGTATTTATAGGACCTTGTGTTGCTAAAAAAGCTGAAGCCAAAGAAAAGGATCTCCTAGGAGATATTGATTTTGTTCTAACATTTGCAGAAGTAAAAGATATTTTTCAAGCATTAAACATAGATCCTTCTAAACTGGAGGAAGATCTATCGACCGAGTATGCTTCCAGAGGAGGAAGACTTTATGCTCGTACAGGCGGAGTATCTATAGCCGTATCAGAAGCAATAGAACGATTGTTTCCAGAAAAATACAAACTATTAAAAACGATCCAGGCAAATGGTGTAAAGGAATGCAAAGAGATTCTTGAAAGCGCTAAAAATGGTACTGTAGATGCAAATTTTATAGAAGGAATGGGCTGCATAGGTGGATGCGTAGGTGGTCCTAAAGCAATTATTCCAAGAAAAGAAGGAAAAGAACATGTAGATAATCTCGCTGATAGCTCAGAAATTAAAGTACCTATAGATAGTTATTATATGATTAAATTTTTAGACGAGTTAGAAATTGAATCTGTAGAAGACTTTAAAAACGAAAAGAAAATAGAAATATTCGAAAGAAACTTTTAATTATTAAATAGTTCCCTCCCTCTCTATTCGTTAGAGAGGGGGGGAACTATAATTTACATTCTCTTGTTTCATTGTTATACTAAAAACGAGGTGATATTATGCTGAAAAATATTAAGGGCGCTATTTTCGACATGGATGGAACTCTAATTGATTCTATGTGGGTCTGGAGTAAGATTGATATAGAATACTTAAAGAAGAGAAATATAGAATTACCCAAAAATTTGAAAGAAGAAATAGAACATATGAGTTTTTCAGAGGTAGCTCAATATTTTAAAAACAGATTTAATCTTAATGATACCATTGAGGATATTCAAAAAGAATGGAATGACATGGCATTACATCATTACGCTAATGATGTAAAATTAAAACCTGGGGTAAAAGAATTTTTATCTCTATTAAGATTAAAGGGAGTAAAAATAGGACTAGCTACCAGTAACTGTAGACCACTTATCGAAATAGCATTAAGAAATAATAATATATATGACTTTTTTGATTCAATAAGTACTACTGATGAAGTAATAAGAGGAAAGGACTTTCCCGATATATATTTACTTGCAGCTAAAAAACTAAATTTAAGACCTGAAGAATGTGCAGTATTTGAAGACATACTTCCAGCTGTTAAAGGTGCTAAATCAGCAGGCATGGTAGTTATTGGTGTACATGATCTTTACTCGGAATATCAAAAAGAAGAGATTATAAATCACGCTGATATGTATATTTCAAAATATGAGGATTTATCTAAAGTAGTTTAACTTATTAAATAAAGGTTTTTATTAACTGACAGCTTTTTCATTTATCATGAATATACTATTATTGAATAAGTTTTTGGAGGAATATATATGCTAGCATTTCTATTTACTTTACTTGTAATTGTAGCTTTATGTACGTCATATTACTTTACCAATAAAATGACAAATCAAAGAAAGCAAATTTTGCTTCTAAAATATCAAAATAATAATCTTAAGAAAAGTACAAAAGTGAAAAAAAGTGAAAGTTTAACTATAGAATATATTTTTCCGAATAACTCTGAAGGCAAGATAGTAAAAAAATGTGAGTTATTTATATCTCCTTTATCTGATTCTCCAGTTTTAAATACTCTAGAAGAAGATACACTTGTACAAATACATGATAGCTCAAAAATTAATAATGAATTATGGTATGAAGTTTCTATAACATCTGATAAAAGGATTAATTCAAAAGGTTGGATAAAAGAATTTAACTTATACTTATGTGAATCAGCAATTCAATAATAAAAAAGTGACAAGCAATAGCGCTGTATATTCTTGTCACTTTTTTATTTTATAATCTTATACTACAATTTCATTCCTCTGCGGCAATTATCCTCTTATGTCTTAAACAACTATTAAAATAAATCGTGGTAAATTTCTTGACAAGTAAGATTTTATTTGTATAATTAATATTAATTGATAATTATTATTAATTAAGGCTTTTATTATGTACTATCCAACCTTATTATAATTCTAAGATTAAATTTAGGAGGGAAATTTATTATGTCATTAATTGGAACTGAAGTGAAACCATTTAAATCACAAGCTTATCAAAACGGAAAGTTTGTAGAAATTACAGACGCAGATCTTAAAGGAAAGTGGAGTGTAGTTTGTTTTTATCCTGCAGACTTTACATTTGTATGTCCAACTGAGTTGGAAGATTTACAAAACAATTATGAAATACTAAAGGAGCTTAATGTTGAGGTTTATTCCGTTTCAACAGATACTCATTTTACACATAAAGCATGGCACGATAGCTCAGAAGCTATTAGGAAAATTACTTATATTATGGTCGGTGATCCTTCACATACACTATCTAGAAACTTCGATGTACTAATTGAATCCGATGGTCTTGCTGATCGCGGTACTTTTATCATAGATCCAGACGGTATAGTTCAAGCTGTTGAAATTAATGCTGGTAATATTGGTCGTGATGCAAGCGCTCTTATTAATAAAATCAAAGCAGCACAATATGTTAGAAATAATCCTGGTGAAGTTTGCCCAGCTAAATGGAAAGATGGTAGTGCAACACTTAAGCCTAGTCTTGACCTTGTAGGAAAGATCTAACTGGTAAGATATATGCTACTAGATGCAGATATTAAGAAACAATTAGGCCAATATCTCAAGCTTATGGAAGGCGATGTGCTAATTAAAATTAGCGAAGGATCTGACAGCGTATCTAGTGACATGGTAGCTCTAGTAGATGAGATAGCTACAATGTCCCCTAAAATCATAGTAGAAAAAGCAAAGTTATCTAGAACTCCAAGCTTTAGTATAAATCGTGTAGATAAAGACATAGGAGTAATTTTTGCGGGAATACCTTTAGGACATGAATTCACTTCATTAGTATTAGCTCTTCTTCAGGTTAGTGGAAGAGCCCCAAGGATTGATGATAAACTAATCGATCAAGTTAAAAACCTTAATGGTAAATACCATTTTGAATCCTACATTAGCTTAAGCTGCCACAACTGCCCAGAGGTTGTTCAGGCACTTAATTTAATGAGCATTCTCAATCCTGGAATTACACATACCATGATTGACGGTGGTACGTTCAAGGAAGAGGTAGAAAACAAGAACATTATGGCAGTCCCATCTGTTTACTTAAATGGTGAATTTTTTGGCAGCGGCCGTATGTCACTTGAAGAGATTCTTGCCAAGATGAGTAATACTCTCGATGTTTCAGAGTTTAACACTAAATGTCTATTTGATGTTCTTGTTATTGGAGGCGGCCCGGCTGGGGCAAGTGCAGCTATTTATGCGGCACGTAAAGGCATTCGTACGGGCATTGTTGCTGAACGCTTTGGTGGGCAAGTAATGGACACTATGGGTATTGAGAACTTTATAAGTATAAAATATACAGAAGGACCTAAACTTGTAGCTAGCCTTGAGGAGCATGTTAAAAATTACAATATTGATATTATGAATTTACAGCGTGCCATAAGTTTAGAAAAGAAAGAATTCATAGAAGTTAAGCTTAAAAATGGTGCTATTTTAAAAAGTAAAACCGTAATCCTTTCAACAGGTGCTCGCTGGAGAAATGTTGGTGTACCTGGAGAAATAGAGTTTAAAAACAAGGGTGTAGCCTACTGCCCTCATTGTGATGGCCCTTTATTTAAAGGAAAACACGTAGCAGTTATTGGTGGTGGTAATTCCGGTATTGAGGCTGCCATTGATCTTGCAGGTATTGTAAGGCATGTGACTGTTCTTGAATTTATGTCAGAACTGAAAGCTGATGCTGTACTTCAAGAACGTCTTTACAGTTTGCCAAATGTAACTGTCTTAAAAAACGTTCAAACAAAGGAAATTACCGGTACTGATAAAGTAAATGGTGTCACCTACCTTGAACGCGATACAGGAGTAGTTAAGAATATTGAATTGCAAGGCGTGTTTATACAGATAGGACTTGTACCAAATACAGATTGGTTAGAAGAATTAGTTGAGCTTAATCACTTAGGTGAGATCATCGTAGATAACCATGGTTCTACAAATATACCCGGAGTATTTGCCGCAGGAGACTGTACCAATAGTCCATATAAACAGATTATTATTTCTATGGGGTCAGGTGCAAATTCAGCCTTAGGTGTATTCGATTATTTAATGCGTAATTAATTTTGAAGGATGCTTTGCTCTCATCTAGATAGCAAAGTGTCCTTCTTTTTTATAGTTTAATTTCATTCTAAGTTATATCTTATTAGGATAAAAAACAGCAACAATACATGTTAATATTGTTGCTGCTTTAGTATTATCACTTATGATATTTCATTATATTCCAGATTCGACGATGTTAATTTAAATTGCTTCTTTATAACTTGAAACTACTATATAGCTTTCAGTGTCCAATCTTCACAATTCCATACTTCTGTAACTACATCTCTATAAAACTCTGGCTCGTGACAAACTATTAATATGGTACCTTTGTATTCCTTTAATGCTCTTTTGAGTTCATCTTTTGCATCCACATCTAAGTGGTTAGTTGGCTCGTCAAGAATTAATATATTGGTTTCACTATTAATTAGCTTTGCAAGTCTGACCTTAGCAGCTTCTCCACCTGACAATACCATTACCATGCTCTCAATATGTTTTGTTGTAAGTCCACACTTCGCAAGAGCAGCACGAACTTCATATTGAGTATATCCAGGGAATTCCTTCCAAAACTCTTCAATACAAGTATTTGTGTTTCCCTCTTTACTTTCTTGCTCAAAATATCCAATATATTGATAATCTCCAAGCTGAACCTCACCACTTATTGGTTTAATTTGTCCCATTAAACTCTTAAGCAATGTAGTTTTTCCAAGACCATTAGAACCTACTAAAGCAATTTTCTGTCCTCTTTCCATATAAAGATTAAGAGGTTTAGTAAGTGGATGGTCATATCCTATAACTAAATCCTTAGTTTCAAATATCATCTTTCCTGAAGCTCTAGCTGTCTTAAAATTAAAGGTTGGTTTTGGCTTCTCTTGAGTAAGTTCAATTCTATCTATTTTATCAAGTTTCTTTTGTCTAGACTTAGCCATATTAGCAGTAGCTACATTAGCTTTATTTCTAGCAACAAAATCCTCTAATCTTGCAATTTCAGCCTGCTGTCTCTCATAAGCTTGCTCTAATTGTCTCTTTTTCGCCTCATATATTCTCTCAAACTCTTCATAATTTCCAACATATCTAGTAAGCTTCTTATTCTCTACATGATATATAAGATTAATTACTGAATTTAAAAATGGAATATCGTGAGATATTAATATAAAAGCATTTTCGTAATTATTTAAAAATCTTTTAAGCCACTCTATGTGAGCTTCATCCAGGTAGTTAGTAGGCTCGTCTAAAAGTAATATATCTGGAGTCTCTAAAAGGAGTTTAGCAAGTAAAACCTTTGTTCTTTGTCCTCCACTTAAATCTGTAACATCTCTATCTAGTCCAACATCTAAAAGTCCTAATCCTCTAGCAGTATCTTCAATTTTAGCATCAATAATATAAAATCCATTATGATCCAACATATCTTGAATTACCGCTGTTCTTTCTAGCATTTTTTCAAGTTCTTCAGGACTAACCTCTCCCATTTTACCGTATAACTCATTCATTTCTGCTTCAGCATCAAATAGATACTGAAAAGCCCCTTTTAAAACATCTCTTATAGTTTGTCCGCTTTCAAGAACTACGTGCTGGTCCATATAACCTACTCTAACCTTATTAGACCATTCAATCTGTCCTTCGTCTGGAGCAAGTTTTCCTGTAATTATATTCATAAAGGTTGATTTACCTTCACCATTTGCACCTATAAAACCAACGTGCTCTCCCTTTAAAAGTCTGAAGGACACATCTTCAAGTATTGCTCTATCACCAAAGCCATGATTCATATTTTTAACAGTTAATATACTCATATCTTCTCTCCTTAAATATTTATATTTATATTTAAACTATCAAAATTTTAAAATTTAATACAAGAAATAGTTTAATTTATTTTTAGCAGTTCTGTCAAAGGAATTTTAAGTATTATTAACCTTTTAATTGTGGTATACTACATAAACAGAGTTCTTAGCATCAGATGGAGGTTTAGCTCCATCTGATGTTTAGAACTCGTTATCCAGAGACGTACCCGCTCTTTACTCAGTCTTTGAAAAAGAAGGAATGTTAGAGCGGGTGGTCATCGTGTAATGAAAAAAATCAGGGAGGTATAAAACTAATGACTTGCAAATTTTACTTACATAAGGGAATGGGAAGAAAAGCAGAAAATGGACACCCTTGGATTTATACTAGTGAAATAGAAGGTTATGATGGTACATATGAGAATGGAGATATAGTTGAAGTCTATAATTTTAAAAATAGTTTTATAGGTAAAGGGTACATAAATGATCTTTCAAAAATTACTATAAGAATGATGACAAGAGATATAAATGAAGAAGTAGATGAAACTTTCTTCAGAACCAGATTACATAATGCTTGGGAATATAGAAAAAAGGTTATAGATACTTCAAGTTGTAGATTTTTATTTGGAGAAGCAGACTTTGTACCTGGTCTTATAATAGATAAATACGAAGACTATTATGTATTACAATCTCTTGCATTAGGTATAGATAAATATAAAGATATAGTAGTTAAAATACTTCAAGAAGACTTTGGTGCAAAAGGTGTATATGAAAGAAGTGATGTAAAGGTTCGTGGACTTGAGGGCATGGAACAAACAAAGGGATTTTTGACATCGACCTTTGAAACCAAGGTGCAAATTGTAGAAAATGGTGTTAAATATACTGTTGATATAGAGAATGGCCAAAAGACAGGATTTTTTCTTGACCAAAAAGAGAATAGACACGCCATACACAAAATCTGTAAGGATGCTGACGTTCTAGATTGCTTTACACACACTGGTTCTTTCGCTTTAAATGCAGGGGTTGCTGGTGCTAAAAGTGTACTTGGACTTGATATATCCCAACTTGCTGTGGATGAAGCAACAAGAAATTCAGAATTAAATGGACTTTCAGACGTTGTTAAATTCGAATGCCACAATGCTTTTGATGCTCTTCCTCAATGGGTTAAGGAAGGCAGAAAATTTGATGTTGTAATACTTGATCCACCTGCATTTACCAAATCTAGATCTACAATAAATAGTGCGGTAAGAGGATATAAGGAAATCAACCTAAGAGGCATAAAAATGGTTAAACCAGGCGGGTTTCTAGTTACATGTTCATGTTCACACTTTATGAATCCCGATCTCTTTAAAGAGACTATCGCAGATGCTGCAAAGGATGCCAGAAGAATGTTAAGACAGGTTGAATTTAGAACTCAGGCTTCTGATCACCCAATATTATGGAACTCTGATGAATCTTACTACTTAAAGTTCTATATATTCCAAGTGGTATAATCAATATTAAGGATAAAAAAAGCTTTCTATGCTAACCGCATAAAAAGCTTTTTAATTATTATATATTTTTTCTCCAAAAGTATCCCTTAATCTTTATTCTTATCCATATTCCATAATTAAATGGCTTTCTGACTTGGCTTAGTATCCAAGGTTATAATTCCAGCTCTATACTCTGGTACCACATCTATTATATCTTTCTTACAACAATATTCTAAATCCTTATCAAGATTTAGTTCCATAATTCTCTTATAGTGTACTGCATTCTTTATGAAATTTATTATATTTTTATTCTCTCTATAAATATAACATGCTGTTTTCGCTATGTCAGTAAGCTCTATATCTTGTTTTTTTTGCAGTATGCAATCTATTATATAACCACTGCAAATAAAATCATCCATAGAAAACTGACCATTTGTTCCTGCGTTAACTATAACTACATCATTATTTAACTCAGTTAACCTTTCTGCAACACTACTCGCATTAATTAATGCACCTATTAAAATATTCTTAGCTCCTGTACTCCCTTTTATTGCCCTAGTTCCGTTACTAGTTGTTAATATCAATCTTTTTCCCTCTATAACACTTCTTTTATATTCTAAAGGAGAATTAGCACAATCAAATCCATCTATTTTAAGGGCTTTTCTCTCCCCGCCTAATATATACCTATCCCTATCCTTATTTGCTATATTAAAAGCCTCTTCTACTGTTAGAACCGGTATTACTCCAGTACATCCATTACTTATTGCAGTAGTTATTACAGATGTAGCTCTTAACATATCTATTACTACTACTGACTTATCCTTGACCTTTTCTTCTTTTATATCATCTGCTGAAATTATTAAATCAATTCTCATGAAAAATCCCCCTATTATAGTTGTTGTAATTTCTATTCTATCACTCATATAAGAATCAGTTAACTATTAAGGCATAGGAAAATAATTAAATACTCGCTAAAATTATCTCAAAAATAAAAAATGTCCTCTATCACGAAATAGAGGACTTGTAGAATTATATTGAATTTTCAGCTTTGCTTGCAATTTATTCCTTGATATATATTCCTGTTAATGAGTTCTGAATCAATAGTGTTTAATACTTCCCATTTTTTTAGGCTCCATTTTGGTCCAATTAATAGATTTCTTGGTGCATCTCCTGTTAGCCTATGAATAACTACCTCAGAAGGAGTGCTAGCTATAGCAGAGCATATTATGTCTATATACTCTTCTTTCTCTAAAAACTTTAATTCTCCTTTGCGGTATAAATTTACTAAAGGTGTATTCTCCATCAAGTGTAAAAGATGGTACTTTACCCCCTGTATATCGCTGCTACTAACATACCTCACCGTTTCTAACATATCTTCTTTACTCTCACCAGGCAACCCGAAAATCACATGTGTTACTATATCAATATTCCTACTTCTCAAATCTTTCACAGCTTTTTCAAATACTTCTAAATTATATCCTCTATTAATTTTTCTTGCTGTTGCTTCGTTGGAAGTTTGAAGTCCGAGTTCAACCCAAGTATATACTCTTTTATTAATATCATCTAGAAGATCTAAAATTTCATCACTTAGACAATCAGGTCTTGTTGCTATAGCTAACGCTACAACTCCTTCTTCATTTATTGCTTCTTCATATTTCTGCCTAAGCACCTCCACAGGAGCATAGGTGTTTGTATATGCTTGAAAATATGCAATATATTTTCCTTCTTTCCACTTTTTATTCATCATTTCCTTTATGTCTTTAAACTGTTCCTTAATAGAGTAACACCTATTTCCTGCAAAGTCTCCTGATCCTCTTTCGCTACAAAATACGCATCCACCTTTACTAATGGTACCATCCCTATTAGGGCAAGAAAAACCTGCATCTAAAGATATTTTAAATACCTTACTTCCAAATTTTTGTCTTAAAAAATAATTTAAACTATAATATCTTTTATTATCCCACTGCATCCTTATTCTCCGATTATATTTTTTACTTGTATTATATCACATTTTCTTCTCTTTAAAATCTTTAAGATTTAATTGCCATTTTCCTATTGTGTTAGCAACAGTTTTATCTCCAGCCTTTTTAGGTATTACGTCGTAATTCAAAGCTTCCTTATCATATGAAGAGAATACTACATCTACTTTATCTAACGGATATTTTTCTTCAAACTTAAAGTCTATCATTTCTCCGCCATCCATTTTATAAACCCTTATACAATGACCGATTCCAGGCTTAGTGTACTGAATTGCAATATGCTTTTCCTCCGGAGAGAAACTCATAAATTCTACCTTAGAGTCTTTTAGTAAATCTAAAGTGGAAATTTCTTTACCAATAGGTTTTTCTTTTGTTTTAGATCCACCGCCACCTCCAGTTTCTCCTCCTTTTCCTCCTGTCTCTTTACCTCCGCCTTTCTCATCTGCCCCACCTTTATCGGATTGTACGGCCATAGATTCATCAATCTTTATAATTGCTATATAAGAATCCTTATCTTCAGTAGATATAGCCAAGTTATCCCCACCATAAGAAAAATTAATTATTCCAAACCTTGTTTTAGGGACAGATAGTTTATCTATATTAGTTTTGTCATCTTTAGAAAAAGCAAAACTAGGGATACTACCTAAATCTATTACCAGGTTTGTGCTTACATTATTCTTATTTCTTAACCTTATTTGATCTCCTTCTATAAAAGCTTCTTTTTGAACATTATTATTGGTTTCGCTTATCTTATAATCTGATTCTTCCTTTGATATTTTCATAGAATATTCGTCTAATGATGCAAAAGACTTAGTAGTGTCCGATCTTGATACTTTCATTTTAAAGACTCCTGACTTTCCTACCTCACTAGTGTCCGATAAGTTATATCCAAATATTTTCAAGCTTTTATTTTCATCTGTCCCTGAGCTCTTCAAAAGGTCTTTTGAGTAGAACTTTTTACTATTTTCTAAATCACCTTTCATCAAATATTTCATGTATGTATCTGCTACGTTAGTGGCAGCCTTCATGTCAAAACTTTCCGTACTTTCTTTACTTTCTTCCTTCTTTTTAGATTTACAACTTGATAACATAACTGGAACTATCATTAAGATAATTATAAATATAATTCCACTTATCCATCTTCTATATATTTTTTTCATTTTATTTCCCTCCATTTATGTATGATTTATTGCGTTTTTATCTTTAATTAGTTTTCCCTTAAAACAAAAATTTAATTTATGAATCATTATTTTAACTTCATACTTATATATTTATACAAGTATAATTATTGGCTGTTTGTTGTAAAAATTTAAATTCTATTTTAGGAGGGGTACTTTTGAAAAAAAATTTACTATTGAATTTCCAAATAGCTGCTGTTTTCATAGGAACTGTAGTTGGTGCAGGTCTTGCATCAGGCCAAGAAATAAACCAATTTTTTACTTCTTATGGATATAAAAGCTTTATAGGAATAATAATTTGTTGCTTTATTTATATTGCCATGGGAAGCATAATCATAGATTTAAGTCTAAAATATAAGCTTAATTCATATGATGGTCTCATTTCACTAGTCAGTCCGGGATTCTTAGGATACATAACTAATTCTCTCACCACTGCATTTTTAATAGGTGGTTCTGCTACAATTCTAGCAGGGAGTGGAGCATTAATTCATGAATATTTTGGTGTTTCTAAATGGGTAGGAATAATTATTATGATATTAGTGTCTATTACAGCTCTCTTTAGAGATACAAAAGGACTTATTGAAGTAAATTCATTTATCGTACCGTCTTTAATTACAGTTATAATTAGTATATTTATATTATACTTAACCTTTTATCAAGATATAGATGTGTATCATTTAAAAAATGTCCCTTACACTAAAACTAATTGGCTTTTTTCCTCACTCATATACGGTGGATTTAATATATTATGCTGTAGTGGAGTTCTTGTACCATTATGTCTTGAAATTAAAAGAAAAAAAAATCTATTAATTGGTGTTATATTAGGTTCTATTGGGCTCACCATACTCGCATTAATTATAAACTTTTTACTATTATCAAATGTTCCTTATATTTTTAAATATGAAATTCCGCTTTTATATATAGCTAACCGTTTTGGTAAAGGAATTCAAATAATACTTTTATGTATAATTTGGTTGGAGATGTTTTCAACAGAGGTTTCTAATATATATAGTGTCAGTAAAAATCTTGAGGAAGTATTCAATATCCCTTATAAAAAGACAGTAATCTTAGTGATTCTTCTCGCGATTCCTATATCTCAAATAGGATTCTCAAAGCTAATACATTTTCTTTACCCAGCCTTCGCTGTTGTAAGTTTTGTATTTATGATTCAATGTTTAATTTTTTATTTTAGGAAAAAATCATAAGCTATACAAGTGTACATATATAATTGTATAATTATTTGAGGATTAACGTAAATACAGAGGTGTTATAATGCTAGAAATGCTTAAAAATTGTAGACTATGCCCTAGAAATTGTGGTGTTAACAGACTTGACGGCTCCTTAGGATTTTGTAATTCCGGAAAAAATGTTAAAGTTGCAAGAGTTTCCCTCCATCACTTCGAAGAGCCTTATATCTCTGGTGAAAATGGTTCTGGCACCGTCTTCTTTTCCGATTGCAACTTAAGGTGTCAGTTTTGCCAAAATTACCAAATAAGTTCCGAGGGAGTTGGTAGGGAAATATCAATAGAAAGATTATGTAGTATATTTTTAGAACAGCAAGATGTGGGTGCCCACAACATAAACTTAGTTACACCTACTCACTTTGTTCCTCAAATAATTAAAGCTTTAGATATAGCTAAAGCTAATGGACTTAATATTCCTGTTATATATAATACAAATAGCTACGAAAATATAGAAACTATACGAGCACTTAAAGGATATGTTGACGTATATTTGCCTGATCTTAAGTATTTTAGTGATAAATTCTCACAAAAATATTCAAACGCACCAAAATACTTTTATCATGCTTCAAAATCCATTGAGGAAATGTTTTCACAAGTTGGTGAAGCCAAATTTGATAATAAAGGGCTGATACAGCAAGGTGTAGTTATACGTCATCTTATGCTTCCTGGACTTTTATTTGACTCTAAAAAGATTATAGATTATGTTTACAGAACCTTTGGTCATTCTGTTTATATAAGTATAATGAATCAATATACCCCAATGTATAATTCAATCAACTTTCCAGAAATTAATAAACCTCTAAATTCAAAACATTACGATTCTATAATAGACTATTGTTTATCTATTGGAATAAGAAATGCCTTTATACAAGAGGAAGGTACTTGCTCCGAAAGCTTTATACCTGAATTTGATTTAAGAGGAATATAAACCAAGTTCTGTTTTAGCTCCACCTGGTGCTTATAACTCGCTATCCAGGGACGTAGCCGTTCGGAACATATACTTTTAAAAAAGAAAGTATTAGAATAAAAGCATCAGCAGTAATAACCCTAATGAGTTTTCCTGTTGATGCTCTTTAGCTAAATTTTTAAAGCTTTATTTCTAATTTATCTAACTTTACAATAACCTTTAAGTCTCTAAGTTCTACTGTCTCTGTTCTTAAAGATCCTCTATTACTTATAAGAAGAACTTTATTATTATCTAATTTTTTAATTTGTCTTATAGCCCTTGTTCCATTATATTCCACAAGACATATCGCATTGTTTTCTATCTCATGAGTCATGTGTCCAAAGGCCAAATCTCCTTTTGCAATTCTAGATCCTATCATGTCCTCATCTTGTATCTCTAAATATAAAACCTTATCTTGAGAGTACCCCTCTACCTTATTATTTATCAATGGTAGTTGTTTTGAAGCTATAGGTTTGTGTAAATCATATTTATAAATTGGTACGTTTTTAAGTACGGATCCAAATGCCTCATTCCATATGTCTTTCACATTCTCTTTTTTAGGTTCTGGTGTATACTTCTGGCTCTTTTCTTCTTTATACACTTGATCTTCAAAAGACATAGTTATGTCATTAATATCTTTTCCTAAAACCTTAGATAGTCTATCTATCAGATTTTGGTTTACAACCTTTCTTCCTGATTCCACTTCATTGATAAAGCTTTCTGATACTCCTAATTTTTTTCCTAATTGTTTTTGACTCATGCCAATACTAGTTCTTATGCTCTTTACCTTTTCTCCAACTCTACTCATATTTTCCCCCTGCTTTTACTTACCCTGCTTTCTATACCATTCTCTTTCTTCAATCAAATGATCTACCAAATATTCAAAAGTCCAATCTATGGAAGTGTTTGTGACTATTGCAAATATAGGTGCAGGATGAATAATAGTCTTGATAGTTCTTATTGCATTTTTTAGTTCATTATCTTCAAAGTTATTAAATAATACTAATTTTTCACTTGGAAGCTTGCAGTTATATACCTCTAGTTTAACTCCATTAAGTATATCTCTTATTTTCATTTTACCCATAGATGTTTCTATTGTTTTATAATTGTTATATAATACTTCTGAAACATTCTTTAATTCTTCTTCAGTTAATCCATATATAAGAGCAACTTTATTGTTTTGCAACAACATCACCCTCCCATCCTTTAAACTTTCTCAGGTTCAGAATAGTCCTTCTCAAATGTATCTACGGTAACTTCCTCCATAACTTGGTCTTCATACGGTTTATCCCTAAAATCTCTCTTAGTGTTTACTATTTCTTTTACTATTTCAATTCCTTCTGTAACCTTACCAAAAGCTGCATACTGACCATCTAAATGTGGTGAATCTGCTACCATTATGAAAAATTGACTTCCAGCAGAATCTGGGTGCATAGCTCTTGCCATAGATAGCACTCCAGCTGTATGCTTTAAATCATTTTTAAATCCATTAATATTGAATTCTCCCTTAATTGTATATCCTGGGCCTCCTGTTCCTTCTCCTTTAGGACATCCACCTTGAATCATAAAACCAGGAATTACTCTATGAAAGATAAGATTATTATAAAAACCTTTCTTTACTAAGCTTACAAAATTGTTAACAGTATTTGGAGCAATCTCCGGATATAATTCCGCTTTTATTACTCCCCCATTTTTCATCTTAATTGTAACTATAGGATTCATAAATATTTTCTCCCTTCACTCTCTAATATAGATATAATTGAATTATATCATATATTATATTATTTACTATTTTTTATATAATAATGTTTTTATATCCCTTGGTCAAGATATTATGTTAAATTTATGCATGAAAAGTGACAGAATTATGTCAGGCTTTAATTGTGATATTACAATATATATTAAATTCAAAATTTAATACTCTTTAAGGTTTAATAGTCTATAGCTTAACTCTACAATTTGATCTGTATCCAATGAGTTGTTTATTTCTACTTTGCCACCTTGTTGCCTTTTATTTAAAATGTTATATTCAAATAACTGCCTTTGCAACTGCTTTGCAGTTCCCCTACTTCCATCAATAATAGGAACATCTTCAGATACAATTCTAGCCAATGTTTTTTTGATAAAAGGATAATGGGTACACCCAAGAACTATTGCCGCTATTCCTTTACTTTCGAAGGGTTTTATCTTATCTTTTAAATAGTTTTCTATCTCTTCACCTTCAATTTTACCATTTTCTATCAGTTCAACAAGCCCAGGGCATGGCAATGGCTCGATTTCAGCTTCATCCTTATAATTATTCATAAGATTATTAAATTTAGATTCAGTAAGAGTCATAGGTGTTGCCATTATTAATATGCTTCCCTGTCTCTTATATTCAACTGCTGGTTTTAATGCAGGTTCTATTCCTATTATAGGCATAATAGAACTATATTTCTCTCTCAGGTCTGTTATAGCTGCGCTGGTAGCAGTATTACAAGCTACTACTAATGCTTTAATATTTTTCTTTACTAAAAAATCCACAGCAGCAAAAGTCAATGTTTTAACCTCTTCTACACTTCTAGTGCCATAAGGAGCATTTTTAGAATCTCCAAAGTAAATAAAATCCTCTCCTCGTAGCACTTTAACAGCCTCTGCTAAAACACTAATTCCACCTACCCCTGAATCAAAAAATCCAATAGGTCTATCTTCTACATTCACTATACCACCTCATTATGTTAATTAACGTATGTACCTATCTTATATTATATTATATTGATATAGAGTACACAAATTTATAATAAAAAGTATATTCAAAAAGAAATTAATAATGAAGGCATTTGTATAATAACCTTCATTATTGCTATTGACATACATGCATATTAATTATAAAATCATGAATATGTAAAAATCTACGAAATGCTATGAACTAAATTTAACCTAGTATAATACATTAAAAAATATAGTTTATTTTATAAATTTTAGGAGGTAATCATATGCTAAAAGACTTAATCTATGTTATACCAAAAGAAAAGCATTCAGAAGAAGATTTGAAAAACATTCTAATGTCGCATCCCGAGATAAAATTTGTATCCCTCGTTGGTATAGATCTATCTGGAAATGACACTGATGAGAGAATTCCTATTAAAGTTTTTCTAGAAGATATCTCCACATTTTTAAAAGGAGCAGTTCAAACTGATGGCTCTTCTGTTGTTCTTCCTGGAATTGCAAGCCTAAATAATGCTAAAGTAGATATGTTAGCAGATACAGATGTTCACTGGTTTATAGAGTATAATTATGAGCATATAGACCTCGAAAGTAACAAGCCTGTTGGGACCTTGAGAATTCCTTGTTTCTTATATCACGAAAATAAACCTGTAGACTCAAGACACATCTTAAAACAATCCATAGAGCATTTTAAATCAACTCTTTTGGATTTATTTGAAAAACATCCTGAATCACTGACATCCTTTGGAGTAAACTATGAAGATATAGACAATATTATCGCAACCTGTGCTACAGAGTTAGAATTTTGGGTACAGACACCTAATGATGAAGCCCATGTTGAAGAACTATCTACTTCCCAGGTATTGCACGAACAATATTGGACTAGAACAAAAGGAGCTGTGAGAACTGCTCTTGAACAATCTCTTATAATAATGGATCTATATGGTTTAGAGCCAGAAATGGGACACAAAGAGGTTGGTGGTGTAAAGGCAAAGATTGATGAATCAGGTAAATTCAATCACATAATGGAGCAGCTTGAAATTGACTGGAAATATTCTACTGCAGTACAAGCCGCAGACAATGAACGTTTAGTAAGAAATATAGTTAAAGAAACATTCAGGAGAAACGGACTAGATGTAACTTTCCTTGCAAAACCTATCGATGGAGTAGCCGGTAGTGGAAAGCATACTCATATCGGTATAGCGTTAAAACTTAAAAATGGAAAGAGAGTGAACTTATTCTCCGCTCCAAAACATCATTTTTTAAGTACATTTGGATATGCTTCTGTAATGGGAATACTTAAGAACTATGAGGTTATAAATCCATTTGTATCTTCAACTAACGATTCTCTTAGAAGGTTAAAACCAGGTTTTGAAGCTCCTATATGTATAGTAACATCCTTAGGACACTCTGTTGAAATTCCTTCAAGAAACAGAACAATACTGATAGGTGTCATAAGAGACTTACAAAACCCTCTAGGTACAAGATTTGAGCTTAGAGCTCCAAACCCTCATACTAATACCTATCTAGCTGTAACAACCCTCTACATGGCAATGATAGATGGTATAAAATATGCAATAACTAACGGAAAAACAGAAGATGATCTTTTAGATGAACTTTCTAAAAAACCTGAGGATACTGCTGACTACTTAGAAAAAGGAAGAGCTTACAGAAGTGAAGAGGATGTCTTCGAAGACTTTACAGAAGAGGAAAGAGAAATCTTCTTTGGTAAAGCTCCGGCTACTGTTTATGAAAATCTTTTAGCGCTTGATTTATATCCAGAAAAGAAAGCCGTACTTATGGATGGCAATGTAATGAATGAAAAGATTATTAATAGCTTTAGACTTGGAACAACACAAAGATGGTTAGTAGAAATAAATAATAGAATAATAGCAAATTATTCTGATGAGATAAGAAGCTACAAAATGCTTCATTCAATAGATAAAGCATTAGATCTTGACGTGGCTAATTGGATGAAAATAAATGAACTAAGACACTATCTACTAAAGGACACTTATTCAAAGGAAAGCTTATTTACAAAGATAAAACGTGCAACAGAAGCAAAGGACTATAAAACCGTATCTAATCTTCAAATAGAACTTGACGAGAAGATGAAGGAATTAAGAGATGTATATTCCTCATATAGAAAGAATTTACTAGATATATAACATATACACTCCTAAATAATATATAGTTTTTAATAAAGAAGTAGCAACCAAGAATTTATTTTATACTAATTCTTGGTTGCTTTTTTATGCCATAATTATTTTAAACTTTAGTTATTATATTTTAAGTAGTCTTTCTAATTATAAGCTCTGTTTTAAAATAGACTTGCTTTGTATTAGTATGAATCCCATTTATTATGTCTATCAACAGACTGCAAGACTCTCTTCCCATGTTGTAAATTGGCTGAGCTATAGTAGTTAACTCAGGCTCGAAAATCTCAGATATATCTATATTATCAAATCCCATAACCCTTACATCCTCTGGAATTCTAAGTCCTTTTCTAAGCAAAACCTTCATACCACCAAAAGCCATTATATCATTACTATAAAATATAGCATCTATTTGATTTAAGGTTTCTAATATTTTTTCTGTTGCCTTAATTCCACCGTCTATTGTAAAATCCCCTGTGAATATAAGACTTTCATCAAATATTCCGTATTTATTCATAGCATGCTTATACCCTTTTAATCTTTCATTGGAGATTTGAAGACTCTCATGACCTTGTACAAATGCTATTTTTCTATTTCCTTTACTATATAAATACTCTATACCTTGTATAACTCCATCTTCATTCAGTGAATATACCCCATATTCATCTTTATAGCTATCTATATATCTATCTACTAGAACAAAAGGTATGTTATTGCTCTTTATCATTTCCACGCTACTACAGCTCTCTCCCCCTGCTATGAATATAACTCCATCAACTAATTTACTTATAAGAAGCTTAATATACTCTAACTCCTTATCTATTTCATTATCTGTATTGCAAAATATAACATTATATTCAGAAGAGCTTGCACTGTCTTCAATAGCTCTAGCGATAGACGCAAAGAATGGATTTGTAATATCAGGAAGAACTATTCCTATAGTTCTTGTTTTCTTTGTACTTAAACCCCTAGCTAGAGAATTAGGAATATAATTAAGCTCTTCAGCTAATTTCAATATCCTATTCTTTGTTTCTTCACTTATACTTTGATCTCTTTTATTTAATACCATAGAAACTGTTGCTTTAGATACTCCCGCCTTTTTTGCAATATCAAGCATTGTAACTTTTTTCATATTTATCCCTCAATTTTTAATATTGTATGTAATCTATACATCATAAATTATACTTTATACTATAATCCAATGTCACTAGTACACCTAATTTTAGATTTGGAGAATCTGCTTAATTAGCTAAATAATCCTACAAATTTTTTACTTTATAAAATCCAGGGTGTTAACCCTGGATTTTATTATTTCTTTATAAGCTTTAAATCAACTGGAATTTGTTTTTGTACGCTTTCACCTTTTATAACCTTAGCAGCATTTTCAACAGCTAAGCTTCCCATTAAGTCTGGTTGCTGAGCAACTGTAGCTGCCATTTCACCACTTTCAACTGCTTTCTTAGCATCATCATTACCGTCGAATCCTACAACTAAAACCTTCTTGCCCTTTAATGCTTTTACTGCACCTAGTGCCATTTCATCATTGTGAGCAAATATAGCATCGAATTGCGGAGTTGCTTGCATTATG
This sequence comes from Clostridium sp. CS1-1, assembly GCF_056135525.1. Classification (NCBI taxonomy): domain Bacteria; kingdom Bacillati; phylum Bacillota; class Clostridia; order Eubacteriales; family Clostridiaceae; genus Clostridium; species Clostridium sp. CS1-1. The sequence goes on from NZ_CM148680.1 coordinate 4,895,032, forward strand.
TTTTCCATTACATTTAAGCCTTTTTGTCTATCAAAGTCAGCTGGTTGGCTTGCAACAACCTTAACATCAGCTTTTCCATCAACACCATTGTGGAATCCCTTACCTCTATCTCTTGTAGCAGATGCTCCTGGTATACCTTGAAGTTCAACTATATTAGCCTTACCACCTAGTTTTTCAAGTATAAATGCTGCTGCCATTTCTCCGCCTTTAACATTATCTGAAGCTATGTGAGCTACAACATCTCCCTTATTTGCCTGTCTGTCAACTGTTAAAACTGGTATTTTCTTATCATTTGCAACTCCAATTGAGTTTCCAACTGCATCACTATCTGTTGGATTTATTATAATTGCTGAAACTCCTTGTTGTAAAAGATCCTCAACATTAGATCTTTCCTTAGTTGCATCATTTTGTGAATCTACAACTACTAATTCATAACCTAATTCTTGAGCCTTCTTAGTTGCTCCATCTTTCATTGATACGAAAAATGGATTGTTTAAAGTTGATACAACCATACCTATTTTCTTCTTGTCGCCGCTCTTTTGAGCTCCCTGATCAGCCTTATTGCCGCATCCTGTAAGTCCTGCAATAGCAAGAATTCCTGTTAATGCAACTGATAACATTTTTAAACGTGTTCTTTTCATGATAATAATCCTCCCTTGTTTTATATAAATTTTTAGATTTAACTACTTACTTTTTTTATCCATCATAACCGCCAATAATATAACCAAACCCTTTACTATTAATTGATAGAAAGGTGATACATTCATTAAATTTAGTCCGTTATTTAATACACCAATTATCATAGCACCTATGATTGTACCAATGACAGAGCCCTCTCCACCAGAAAGACTTGTACCTCCAAGAACAACTGCAGCTATTGCATCTAATTCGAAGCCACTTCCCGCATTTGGAGAAGCTGATCCTATTCTACTTGTTACCACAACACCACTTAACGCTGCTGTAACACCAGAAACAACATAAACTAAAGCCTTAATTTTATCTGTATTTATACCTGATAGTCTTGCTGAGTCTTCATTTCCGCCAACTGCAAATACATATCTACCATATCTAGTTTGGTTTAAAACATACCACGCTATTAAAACTACAATTATTATAAGAATTACTGGTAAAGGTATTCCTGCTAACTTTTTATTTCCTATTACCATAAAATCTGGACCTAATCCTGATATCGGAGTTCCTTTAGTATAAACATAAGTTACCCCTCTAAACACAGTCATTGTTGCTAACGTTACTATAAATGCTTGGATTCTTCCCTTTGAAACTAGTATTCCATTGAATAATCCAATTAATCCTCCAATAGCTAAAGCTACAACTAGAACTACACCTATATTCGAGTTACCTTTTGCAAGTACAGCTGCAACAGCTCCTGTTATTGCAAGAGTAGACCCTACTGATAGGTCTATTCCACCGGTTAGAATGACAAAACTCATTCCTACGGCAATTATAGCGTTAACAGAAACCTGAGTAAATACATTTAATATATTTGTAACGCTTAAAAATCTAGGTGTTATAACTGATATTACCAAGCAAAGCAATATTAGTCCTATTAAAGATCTATATTTAAAAAGTAAACTTTTAAAATCTTTTTCCATTTTACACGCCCCTCTACGCTTCATTCTTAGCTAATATAACTATATTCCAACAGCAAACTTCATTATATTTTCCTGAGTAAGCTCATCCCTGGAAAGTTCTCCTGTTATCTTTCCTTCATGCATTACTAAAACTCTATCACTAACTCCAATTACTTCTGCCATATCAGAAGAAATCATTATAACAGCCTTTCCCATACTTTTTAACTCATTCAATACCTCATAAATCTCCTTTTTTGCCCCTACATCTATTCCTTTTGTTGGTTCATCAATAATTAAAACTTTAGGTGAAAGCATAAGCCACTTCGCTAAAATTACTTTTTGTTGGTTTCCTCCACTTAGGTTCTTTATTAATTGTTCTTGATTAGGAGTTTTTATAGAAATTTTCTTTATATATTGCTGAACTTCTTCCTTCTCTGCTTTCTTATTTATTCTCATAGCTTTATTCTCGTAGCTCTGCAGATTAGAAAGAGTCATGTTTTCTCTTACTGACATATTTAGAATTAAACCTTCTTTTTTTCTATCCTCTGAAAGATAACAAATTCCATATTTAATTGCATCCTTAGGGGAATTAATACTTACTTTTCCACCATCTACATAAATCTCACCAGAGCCTTTTTTATAATCACCAAAAATAGTTTTAGCGAGTTCAGTTCTTCCAGCTCCCATAAGTCCTGCAAAACCTACTATTTCGCCGGCCTTTACTTCAAAACTTACATTTCTCACCCTATCTTTCAAAGAAATATTTTCGACTTTTAGAAGACAGTCTGTTTTTTCCACTTCTCTATACGGGAATTGCTCTTCAAGTTTTCTTCCAACCATCATTGTTATTAAATCATCTTTAGTTACATCTTTTGTCTTAACATCTCCAACATATTGACCATCTCTTAAAACTGTTATTGAATCACAAATCTCGAAAATTTCATCAAGTCTGTGAGAAATGTATATAATAGCAATTCCTTTTTCTTTTAATTTTCTAATTACCTCAAATAACTTTCTCGTTTCAACATCAGTAAGAGCTGTCGTAGGTTCATCCATTATGATTATACTTGAATTTTTTGTTAGAGCTTTTGCAATTTCAATCATCTGCATGTCGCCTACATTTATATTCTTTACTAAGGTATCTGGATTTATATTACACCCTATCTGCTCTAGAAAACTTATACTTCTTTCTCTCATCCATGCTTTATTTATCTTTCTCGTTCCCTTATTGAACTTTTCATTCCCTAGGAATATATTTTCAGCTATTGTTAAATTAGGAAGAACACTAAGTTCTTGATGAATAATCGTAACACCTAACTTTTCAGCCTGTTTAATTCCTTGTATATCTACTTCTACACCATCTATTAAAATCTTACCTGAATTCTTTTTATAAACACCACTCAAAATCTTCATTAAAGTAGATTTTCCTGCTCCATTTTCTCCAAGTAATGCTAAGACTTCTCCACTGTGAACCTTCAAGTTCACATCTTGAAGTGCTTTTACACCTGGAAAAGACTTTGATATATTAACCATTTCCAAAAGAGGTTTCTTATCTAACATATCCTTTCCTCCTAAAAATCTTTTTAGAAAACAACTCCTGACCTTAAAATTATGTTAGCATAAGGTGTCTGTTCTCCTGTTCTTATAACTGCCTTACACTCACCTAGTTTTTGTTTAAGTTCCTCATGAGTAATTATTTTTACTTTAACGTCTCCTACCGTCTTCTTTATATCTTCATATACAGTAGGATTAGCCTCCATAGTTTCCTTAGCGATCTCTACTTCTTCTATTTGAAGTTCATTTAGAACAGCTTTTAATGTTTGAATAAATCCAGGTACATCTTTTATAAGCGCTATATCTATTCTTTTAGTGCTATCTGGGATAGGTAACCCACAATCCCCTATTGCAAGTCCATCTGTATGACCCATCTTAGATATGACATCAGAAATACTTGAATTTAGCAATCCTGTCTTCTTCATAATTTATTCCTCTCCATATATTTCTATAATTTCTTCTAAATAAGGCAAGGATGGTTGAGCTCCCTGTTTTTGAACAACAACTGATGAAACCTTATTAGCAAATCTAATAGCATTTTGAATCTTTTCAAATCCTATATTTTCTTCATCTTGAAGTTTACTTACTAATGCACCAATGAAACTATCCCCAGCAGCAGTAGTATCTATTGCCTTTACCTTGTACGCTGGTACAATACTTAGTTTATCCTCTGTTATTAAAGCAGCTCCTCTTTCTCCTAGTGTTATGATTACAAATGATACGCCCTTTTTAATAAATTTTGTTGCTGCTTCTTTAATGCTTTCATCGTTATCAACATTAATGTTAGTAAGCTCAAAAGCTTCAGTTTCATTTGGAACTATAATATCTGTAAGTTTTAATAGTTCATCTGGAATTTGCTTAGCTGGCGCAGGGTTTAATACTGTAATTACCCCGTTTTCTTTGGCAATTTTAAAAGCTTCTATAATAGCTTTTAGCGGTGTTTCAAACTGCGATACAAGGATCTTTGAATTCTTTATTATCCCCTCTGCATTTCTAATACACTCTTCACTAATTTCCATATTAGCACCTGGTACCACTACAATTGAGTTTCTTCCTTCACCATCTACTGTAATAATTGCCATTCCCGTAGGGCTCTTCTCACTACGCTTTATATAACTTACATCTATTTTATCTTTTTCAAGAGCATTAACCAGTTCGTAACCGTTTTCATCATTTCCAACTTGACCTATAAAATAAACATTAGCACCTAACCTTTTAGCCGCTACTGCCTGATTAGCACCTTTTCCACCTGATATCCTCTTATAATCTTTCGATAGGATAGTTTCACCTGGTTGTGCCATCCTATTCACTCTTAATACCAAGTCCATATTTATACTTCCTAAAATACAAATATTATGCATCATCTATTCACCTCATCTTTACTTAACCGGTTTATTTAACCGGTTAAGTACATTTTATATCACCTATTATTGGATGTCAATTAGTTTCCGTAAACTTTTTCAGAGGATAGTAATTGCATCTTTTCCAACAAAATAAAAAAATTCCTACACTAATGAAAAGGTGTAAGAATAATCTAATAATTTCTCAAACTTTATGAACTTTCTCTTTTAATACTATAATATTTTCACAATTAAAGTGATAGACAATCTTGCAAACAGCTAAAATTAGATAGAGTCCAAGCACCATCTAATTTTAGCTTATATAATCCTAAATTTATACTAATATATAATTGGCTATTAAAAATCTCTAAGTGGAAATGTCTTTACAATCATTTCCTTCTTATTATTTATAGGTTTCCATATTTCTATTCTATCTATCTTTGCCATTCTATAAATTTCTTCTCTTTTAGCACTTTCACAAGCTGCTACATACTCTCTTGCGGACCATTCCCTCACAGCATAATTTGTATTTGCAAGTGAAACATGCAAGTCCCAGTTAGCTATACTTTCCCTTACATCAAATCCATGTAACTTTAAGGTGTCGTTAATTTGCCTTGCTAACCTAATAATATAACCTTTATTCTCTACTCTTAAGTTTACAGATTTATAAGGAGGATCAAAGCAAATTGCACCATTAATCTCTACCTTAAATTTTTTATATGGTTTTAATATATCAGAAACTATTTTACTTAGCTTTTCTATATCAGGGTCTCCTATAACCTCTAATGTTATATGTAAAACAGGCATCTGCTTATATATTTTATATTTTTTACATATGCTTTTTTGAATCTCTTCAATATAAGAATAAGATTGTTTATCAAATAAAGCTACTAAATAATATTTCATATTTTAAATCCCCCAAAAATAATAATTATTGTATCAATTATATAATTTAGATATTATTATATCATATTATTATATTAATTATATCAATATATATATTATCAATCACTTAAAGCTATATTCAAGACTTTTAATAAACAAATTGTAATAAGCTTAACCTAAGTTGTTAAATAAAGTCATACTATACCACTTGTGTATAAATATTTAATCGATTTCCATCTAGGTTTATTATGTCGAATAGCTATATAATTCTAATATTAGCCTTAGATTAACAAAAGATAATAGACTTTCCTATAATTTAGTTAAAATTGATGTTAAAATATTATATAATTATGTTATAATAAACTTTGTGTAATAATGTGAATTTAAGATTTTTGAATTTAAATATAAGTTATTAATTTATGATAAGGATGGATACGGGAATGGATAAGTTAGTGATTAATGGTGGTAAATGTCTTTCTGGTAATATAGAAATAAATGGTGCAAAAAACGCCGCTGTAGCAATAATCCCTGCTGCAGTAATGGCAAGCAGTGGATCCTGTACGATAGATAACATACCGGATATTGAGGATGTTCATTGTCTTGAAAGAATACTTGAAGGTTTAGGTTGTAAACTTACTATTGGTAAAAACTCAGTTATAATAGATAGTATTTCTGTACATAATGTTAATGCGAATACTGAAGATGTAAGAAAAATGAGAGCTTCTTATTATTTAATTGGTGCTTTGCTTGGAAGATTTAAAAAAGCTAGAGTTGAACTTCCAGGGGGTTGTCCTATTGGTGTTAGACCTATAGATCAACATATCAAAGGATTTGAGGCGTTAGGTGCAAAAGTTGAAATAAAACATGGTTCTGTAACAGTTGAAGCTGATCGACTAATTGGTACTAACATATTTTTTGATGTAGTAAGTGTAGGATCTACTATTAACGTAATGTTAGCTGCAACACTTGCTGAAGGTATAACCACTTTGGAAAATGTCGCAAAAGAACCTCACGTAGTTGATGTAGCTAATTTTCTAAATAGTATGGGTGCTAATATAAAAGGGGCTGGTACTGATATAATTAGAGTTGTTGGTGTCAAAGAGTTAAAAGGATGTTCCTATAGTGTAATACCAGATCAAATTGAAGCAGGCACTTATATGATTGCTGCTGCTGCTTGTGGCGGTGAAGTAACTATAGAAAATGTTATACCAAAACATCTTGAATCTATTTCTGCAAAGCTTATAGAAATGGGTGCAGAAGTTACTGAAGCTGGTGATTCTGTAACTGTAAAATCTAAAGGTAGATTAAAAGGTGTTAATATAAAAACTCAACCTTATCCTGGCTTTCCAACAGATGTACAACAACCTATGAGCACGCTTTTAACAGTAGCTGAAGGTAGAAGTATTATTACTGAAAGTATATGGGAAAGCAGACTTAAGCATGTAGATGAACTTAAAAAAATGGGCGCTAACGTAAAGGTAGAAGGTACTACAGCCATTATTGACGGAGTAAGTGAGCTTACAGGTGCTGTGGTAAAGGCAACAGACTTAAGAGCTGGTGCGGCTATGGTAATAGCCGGATTAATTGCTGAAGGTACTACAGAGGTCTTAAATATTGAACATATCGATAGAGGATATCCAAATATTGAAGATAAATTTAAGGCTCTTGGCGCTGATATAAAAAGAGTTAGTTGTTCAGAATAGTTTTAACTTAGGAAGAATAGGAGAATTTATATGATTTTTTGTCCTTTATATAGTGGTAGTAGTGGAAATAGCATTTTTGTTTCATCTGATAATGCAAAAGTTTTAATAGATGCTGGTCTTCCTGGGAAGAATATTGAAAAAGCACTTCAAGATATTGGACAAAATTCTAAAGACATTGATGCAATATTTGTTACTCATGAACATACCGATCATACAAAAGGGGTTGGGGTTCTTTCAAGAAAGTATGATATACCTATTTATGCTAACTTACCAACTTGGAATGCAATGTCTAAGACTATTGGCAAAATAAAAGATCATAATATTAAAGTAATTAGTAATGACCATGTAAATATTAAGGATATAGATGTAATTAGATATGATATATCTCATGATGCTGCTGCCCCTTCTGGATATTCCTTAATTAATAAAAACAAAAAAGCTTGTATAGCAACAGACCTGGGTATATTTTCTGATGAGGTGAGTAAAACTCTTGAAGATGCAGATGTAATACTACTTGAAAGTAACCACGACGTACAAATGTTAAAGTTTGGGCCATATCCCTACCCTCTAAAAAGAAGAATTTTAAGTAACGTTGGTCACTTATCTAATGAGGATTGTGGAAAAGGCATCGTCCAAATTACTAATGCTAAGTTTAAGAAAATAATTCTTGGTCACTTGAGTAAGACAAATAACTATCCTGAACTTGCATATCAAACCGTGGTAAATGTATTGAATGATTCTGGAGTTAAATTGGAAAAGGATTTATCTTTATCCATGGCGAAACGAGATATGCCAAGTAATTATATAGAATTTTAAAAAAGGTGAAGAATATGAAAAAAACTTTTGGTCTATTTATCTCTTCCATGATAGTATTTTCTACATTGAACTTAACTGGCTGCGAAAAAAAAGATAACCTAAGTTTGAATACTAAAGAAAAAGAAAAACAAATAGCACTATCAAAAGAAAAAGAAAATACGTTAGATCTGAATATTTATTTCGATTCTTCTAAAGATAATAACAACGCTGAAATTTCTAAAGAAGAAAGAGTTATGAAAAGAGACGAAATACTTGGAGAAACAATAATTAATGAACTTATAAAAGGACCTTCTGTAAAGAGTAACTTAAAACCAGTTTTCTCAAAAGAAGTACGACTGCTAAGCTTATCTATTAAAGACAACATTGCATATGTTAACTTTAGTAAGGAAGCAAATGTAGATATGTCTCCCCTCAAAGCTGAGACATCAATTAAGAGCATTATTTGGTCCTTAACTCAGATTCCTTCAGTTCAAAAAGTTAAAATTTCAGTAGAGAATAAGGATGTAAATATTTTTGGAGGATATTTTGATTTGTCTAAGCCCATAGGAAAGGATGATATGCAAAATGACAAGAGAAAGTAAATATTGTTGTGAAGATCATGTTGATATAGCATTCGATGACTTTTTAGTAGAAACTGAAACCTTTCCTTATCTTGAAAAAATAGAAAATACTAAGTGCAGTTACTGCATCAATAGTGCACAATATGTATTAAAACTAAATATTAATAGTGAGGGACTGTAAAATATAACAAAAATTGTTGAAAAATATTATAAACTTTATTATAATATTGGAAGTAACATATATTGTTAAAATAATAATATATTTTCAAAGGAGAATAAACTATGAGTTTGTATAAAGACTGGACAGATATGGTTGTAGATTTTGTTAAGACAAGAGGAGAAGCTGCTTTTTGGAATGAATATGGTTCTATTGAAAAACATATTTATTCAAAACTTTTAGCTGAACATAATGATACTATAAATGGAACTATAAAGGATTTAGCTGCTAAATATGAAGCAACACCTGTATTCTTTATGGGATTTTTAGATGGTATTAATGATAGTCTTGTTGAATCTTTAGATCTTGAAAACTTAGAAGAGACTTCTGAGATAACTGGTAAAGTAGATTTTGAAAAACTTTACTTTAATATGTTAGATGCTAAAGCTGATTATCTATATGGACTTCCTCAGTGGGATGCTATTTTCTCACCAGAAAAAAGAAAAGAAATCCGCCAAAGCTGGGTTGCTTCTAGAACTGTTGTGAACAAGAACAAGATAGGAAGAAATGACCCTTGTACATGTGGAAGCGGTAAGAAATATAAGCAATGCTGTGGAAAAAACGCTTAACCTAAATAAAAATCCTTACACTATAGTGTAAGGATTTTTTACTTATCATGTAGTAACGAGCTTTAACTAAAAACTTATTAACAAGTTGGAGGTAAATTTATGAACATATCCACAATATGTGTAGGTAAACTTAAAGAAAAATATCTAAAATCAGCTATAGATGAATATTCCAAAAGACTTTCAAGGTACTGTAAATTAGATATCATAGAAGTCTCAGACGAAAAGACACCGGATAATGCTTCCGAAAAAGAAGAACTGTTAATAAAAGAAAAAGAAGGTTTAAATATTTTAAAACATATAAAAGATAATATGTTTGTAGTAGCATTAGACCTTAAAGGTAAAATGCTTTCCTCGGAAGAACTAGCAGACTTTATAAAGGAATCTGGAGTCAAGGGTAATAGTAATATAGCATTTGTAATTGGAGGCTCACTCGGGCTTTCTAACGATGTTTTAAAACGAGCTAATTATAGTCTTTGCTTTTCTAAAATGACATTTCCTCATCAGCTTATGAGGGTTATTTTGTTAGAACAGGTTTATAGAGGCTTTAGAATAATTAATGGAGAACCGTACCACAAATAAATGAGTTTTGTAGTCTTAAATTGGATTGTAAATATATTAGATAATGTATATAAATTTTTTATTAGTTGAAAAAATTACAATATAAATAGAAGATTGTAAGATAATATTAGTTTATTTATGATTATTTAAGTGTCCACAAAACATTTTAATTTTGTGAACACTTAAATAAACGTGATGAGTCTATATATTATAAAAGCTAAGACACGATAATTTCTTTGTTTATTAGCTCTTGAAATGCTACTATTGCTTTTATCATTTCTGAATTAACCTTATCTAAATAAAGTTTAATGTTTTCCACTAAGTTATTAATATTTGACTCATTACATATAAAATTTTCATATTCTTTTTTTAGCAGTTTCATATTATAAAAATTGTATTTTAGTTTTAAGGAGTATTTCAAAGCATGTATAATTAGTGCTTTTCTAACTTCACTTTCACTAAAGAATCTATAATTATTATTCATACCTCTAGTTGAATTAAGTAATTCAATATTTTCCCAATACCGTATTGTTGAACTACTTATATTTGTAATTTCACTCATTTCTTTTATTGTCATTAGTTTTTTAAAATTTACTTTTCTATGAATATTTTCGGTACTTATATATTTCTTTAGAAGTATTTGAACTTTTTCCAATCTTATTTTTTCAGTATATAAATCAGCTTGTGATTTAGTAATCATCCACAATGATTTATCTAGATTGCCTTTCATATATTCCGTTAGTAATTCTTTAATAAAAGACAAAGTATATCCATTTATCATTTTTCGAATACATATAAAATATTGTAAATGAACTCCGGTATATATTCTATATCCAGAATCAGTTCTTTTGACTGGAGGTATGATTTCCATATCCTCATAAACTCTAAGCGTTGAGGTACTTAGATTTAATTTTTTAGCTATATCTATTGGTCTATATTCCATTTTAGCTCCTTTATAAATTGGAAGGTTAAATATATATATAAGGTATACATACTATAAAGCTTAATATTTAGTAGTTTTTTTATGAAAAGTCTATAAATGCATTAATGTTGTATAATTATATTGTAATTATATATTTAAGAGTTAGGAAAGTAAACAAGGAGGAATACATATGAACAAATTAACTAATAAACAAATAGAGGATACCCTAAATATGATTAATTCTTCAATTATTAATTGTGAAAAAATACAACCTAAATTAAAAGAAGGTTCACCACAATTATCACTTAATAAAAATCGTATAAAAGCATTATATATATCAAAGGCATTAATAACAAATCAAATAAATGATTATAAAAAAGAGGAATTACTAAAATCAGTAGCTCAGATTACTTCTATTATTAATAAGAGTAAGAGTGGAATTAGCCATGCAAAAGAAGGAAGTGGAACATATACACGATTTAGAAAAATAATAGATTCAATGACAATTGCATTATCATATATTGAAGAAGCTGTTAAGGAAAGTTAATTGGAAGGATAATATGTACTATTTCAGCTATAGCTAATTCAGCACAAGGACAGGATGTGTATATTTTTATTGGAATTGCAGATGAGGAGAAAGACTTGCAACGTATAAATGAGTTATATAACTCTGGAAATGAAGTTAAATATGGTAAGTATATAGCCGGTATAGATAGAGAAATTAAAAAAATGAAGTGGACAATAGACCAATATATGAGAGCGTTTATTGATAGAATAAGAAATTCTGATATGGATGAACTGTTAAAAACACAAGTAATGTCACAAGTAGATATTATAGAATATATGGGATATTCTATAGTTAAAATTAGAGTGACTAAACAAAATAAATTAACTTTTGTAGGTGATAAAGTTTTTGTGAGACATAATAATGATACAAAGCAATTAACTAATCCTAAAGAGATACTTGCTATGAATGAGGTTTTTAGATAATAAAAAACCTCACTTAATACCGATACGGTGAACCGTATCATAAATAAATGAGATTTTATTGTAAAATAATGAGTCATTATGGTCTTTATCATATTGGCTCATTTTTATTTATGAAATAAGAATGAGGTTTTATGTACTATGTAGAGCTGATAAAATATATGTAGAAAAAAGATTGGAGGAATTGTTTATGATAAGAGATATTTTTAATGCATAGCAGAGGCTATTGCATTATTTTAAAAATATGATGAAATAGCCTTTGCAAATCCTAAAAATTGAATGACTAGGAGGAGCAAAATGAGCTATTTAAATAAATATCAATGGGAACTAGTTCCCGAGAATTTACCAATAGTAAAAAGAAATTGTCCTAAATGTAATCAAAAATCACATTATATAAATAATGAAAAGTTTAGAGTAAACGCAAATAAAAATAACATTGATATTTGGCTAATTTATCAATGCGAAAAATGTAAATCCACTTGGAATATGACAATATGTGAAAGAATAAAGCCTAATGATATTAATAAATATGAATATGAAAAATTTCTTTCTAATGACAAAGAATTAGCTAGAGAATATGCCTTTAATTTAAGTGTATATAATAAAAACAAAGCTGAAGTTATTTTAGAAGATGTACATTACAAATTAATTCAAAGAAAATTAGAGGCATACTATATAAGTGAAAATGAACTAGTTATTGAAATTATTTGTAAGTATCCAATAGAAATGAGAGTGGATAAGCTCTTAAATGATAAACTTGGACTTTCAAGAAGCAAAATAAAAGATATGCATAGAAAAGGAGTAATCTTCATTGATAATGCTAAAAGTTCATTAAATATAAAAGTAAGAGATGGGATGGAGATACATGTTCTGAAGGAAGTAGAGAATATAGAAGTTTTACAAGCTATAATATAAACTGCTTTATCAACATGTATGACTACAATTAAGGCATAGAAGGTTTAGTGCAGAATAATAAATGACTTGTAATTCTTATACATATATTGGATATATATGATACAATTGTATATGTAAAGAGCGAGTTATAGTAGCTATTGCTATTATTGGATGAGCTTTAGTGAAATTATATAGTTGCAGTTAGGAAAGGGGTATTATTTTTTATGACAAGATATGTTATTTGTGCATAGCAGAGGCTATTGCATAACATTTAAAGATTAAAATTATAAAATAGCCTTTGCTAATCCTAAAATAAAATTATATTTAGGAGGAGCATAAAATGAGCTATTCAAATGCGAGAGATATTTTCCCTAATGAGGTATTAGAAATAATTCAAAGCTACGTGGACGGTGAATACATTTATATACCGAAGAAAGAGGAAAATAAGATTGCATGGGGTGAACTAACCAAGAGTAAAAATGAACTTTTAAAGAGGAATACAAGTATATATGAAGATTATCTAAAAGGAATGTCTACACAATTACTTTCAGAGAAGTATTATCTGTCACCTAAGACTATACAAAGAATTGTTTCAGAAAAGAGGAAATGCATTAACATAGAATGTGCTACCTAATTTGTTTTTAGGTGGCTCATTTTTGTTTATGAATTAAGTAAGAGGTTACCTGTAGAAATTTATTGATGTTACTATAGATGGATATAGTATATCTATATTTAGAAGTATGAGGAATGATTTTAAGATGGTGATGGAACTGGCAATAGAGCAGATGATTAAAAACGTGAAAATGAATTAGAGTATGAAAAATACTACAATAATTATTGCTAAGAAGTAAGGTGGTTTTCTTGTAAAAAGTCTGTGTTATACCCGTTACGGTGAGCCCCATCATAAGTAACATAAGCTTTTTTGTTAAAGCTGTTGGATAGTTAATGGAAAATAGCCTAAAACATGATATAATATGCTTTAGGCTTAGAAATCACAATTATGTTTATTTTTTGGTTTCTCAATTGTGAAGATGGTCTGGATATGAATATCATTATCACTTTATATTGTTAACATCCTTTAAAACTTTCTCAAGCTTATCGATAGATACAATTCGATCATTACACTTCTCGCTATCTAGACATATATCAAATCCTATTGACCTATAAGCACCTTCCACAGCATTAGATGTTTTACAGATAGGCGAAACAAAGGCTACTTCATTTTTATCACCTACACGATTGCAAAGAGCACATATATGAGTGTTATTAGAACTATGACTTGTAATTCTACATGCCATACCTATAAGGTTACCATTCATATTGTAGGCTACAAACAATTTCTTAATGGACTCATCAATCCAACCTAAATACACATTCTTTGAATCCTGTTGACTTAAGTTTAGCAATTTAAGCTTCTTTTCCTTCTTAAACAACTTACTAATTTGTGCATTTGTAACGTTCGGCATACCATATACATATTCATTCAAATCAGATAAATACTTGTCAATGTTGGATGGATCAGTTATTCTGCTAATATCAAGTAGTTCTTTTTCTTCCTCATATAAATTAGTAAAAAGATATAATATTTTATCCTGTATATACGCTTTAGTAGCTTCAATAATTTTAATATCTACACACCCTCTGTAAGCATTATTTAAATCATTTAAGCATTTTTTTATATAATTATACTCATGTTTTTTTATAAAAGCTTTCATAAATCTAGCACCTCTTTCTTAACATGTATCATTTTTATTATTGATTTAAATGAATATGACCTTAATATCAGCTTTATGTTCCACAAATCCACAAATGAAAAGATGATTATTATTACTCCAATTTAAAGTAACAATAATCATCCAGATTTAAAACGTAATACATATTCACAATCATTCTACTTTTTAACCTTCTTTTAAATCAGATATGATAACTTTAATTGGATTTCCACAATGAAATCATAACATGATTTAAAATAACCATTCAATCTAATAAATAATTCTGTAATGACTGTGAGCATATCAGTTTCTGCTGACCTATTATTCTTCTTATACTTTTTTCTGACAGGTAATACTCTTGAGTTAGATCACTAATGGTAGTCCCATCAATATACTTTTTATAAATCTCATTGTTTCTTACCTTAAGACTATTCTTTATTCCACTCTTTTCTCCCCATGCCTTATGATTTCCACTTTTTCTGGGTACATAAAGATATTCTCCATCTACATATTCTTGTAATATTTTAATAACTTCCTCCGGTAACACATCTTGTGCTTTTACATATTTCATTTCCTTACTCCTTTACTCTCATTAAAGTATTAAAGCAAAGAATACAAAAAAGCTATGAGTTACAGAGCCTAAAACATGTACGCATTCCAGCTAACTTAACAGCTTAGGCTCCAAACAAAGCATAGCTGACTTTGTTGTAGTCTTTGCAAGGAGCAAGCTGATTTACGGCTGAATGTATCATAGACCTTCATAAAAACACCCCCAATACACATGCCCATTATATCATAATTCACGTAAGATTTCATATACAAGTATTATTAGGAGTACTTTAAGCCTGATTCATCTCTTACTTTTGGTGATCCGATGATTTTAACCTTGACGTCCTCTCTCTTCAATGTCTCTTCAATGTGTTTTATATCTTCTATCTGTTGTTTGTATATAGATACATCCTCTAAATCAACCCTATGTTTTGTAAGTTTAACCTTTTCTTCACTAAGAGGTATACGAATAGTTTCTGTGTTCACATTTTTGTTTTCCATGTCATCTAAAGTAAGGCATTTCTTCTCAATTACAAGTTCTTCACGTACAACTGGCACAGTAAAAACCTTTTCCTCGGTAAAAATCTCTCTATAAATTTTTACATCTCCTGTCTGAACCCACTTTTTAGCTATATCAAGTTGTTCTTCTTTAATCTGAAGGATAAAACTATCACTGTCGTTATATCCTGTTTGTTTTGCTATACTTGGTTCTTTGATAGCAGTTGGTGAGTTTTCTTCCATATCCTTCACCTCCACTTGTTTTAAAAAACACCTCACGAATCATGCATAAGATTCGGAGGTGTTTCATTATTTACTGATTGTTATTAGTACTATTATCAACTACATCAGGGTTACCAATTTTATTTACCACGGCTTCCTCTCTTTTAAGAGTTTCATCTATGTGCTGTGTATCTTCTATTACACGTTTATGGGCTGAAATTTCTTCTGTTACTACTGTATGCTTATTTACATCAACTCTCTCTTCATTGACAGGAATTCGAATAGTTTCCTGATCGGTTATAGGCGAATCACTTACCTCATTGTTTAAAGCTCTTCTTTCAATTACCACTTCCTCACGTGTTATAGGAACATCAACTGTTTTCTGTTCCTCTATAATTTCCTTACTAAGTTCTACCTCACCTTTTTGAACACTATTTTTAGTAATATCGAGTTCTTCTTTACGAAGACTAAGCTTTGCATCGTTGCTATTTACATCGTTGTTATTAGTTTCCTTTTCATTGTTATCGTTATTCTGAAAAATATCACCAAATATACCCATATATAAATACCTCCATCAATAATAGTTTCGATCCATTTATATATTACCCTTCAAGAAACAATGTTATCCTGTTTGGAATCTGGAAATGAATATATTTAATGGTTTAAGTTTTAAAATTTAAATAATATGCTTTATAAATATAAACTAAAGTAAAAAGTTCATCCATTATTCAATTTCATTTTTTATTATATTGCCTCTAAAAACTATAACTCTTCTTTCAGTCCTTCTAGCAACAGCTTCTGCTGAACAGAATATCTTTGAAAAGTATTATTAGTGTAGAACCAGTTTATAGGTTAGAATCTTATATAATGTTAAAGGACACCTAAAATTCTAGATGCCCTTTAAGTATATTAATATCTATTTTTTCTTTCTATAAGCAGTACCTTCTAAAGGTAATTTTGTTCTAAACTCACCATCAAGTCTAAAATATGCTCCCTGAACAGCCGGTGCAGCAGGAATTGATACAATTTCACCAATACCTTTAGCTCCGTATGCAAGCGAATCTTTATTTTTCTCTATGATTATTGATTCGATTTCAGGAACATTAGTGGATCTAAGCAATCCTAAAGTTCCGAACTTAGCTGTAGGAACTGAATTCTTTAGTGGATAGTCTTCTGTAAGAGCATATCCAAGCGACATTGTTACTCCGCCTTCAATTTGTCCCTCTACATTTATAGGATTTACAGCTTTTCCAACATCATGAGCAGCTACTACCTTTTGTAACATTCCATTTTCATCTAGAACTACAACTTGAGTTGCGAAACCATATGCAACGTGGCTAACTGGATTTGGTTTATCTGAACCCATAGGGTCAGTAACTCCTACATACTCGCCGTAGAAATCCTCATTATTTAATTCCTCAAGAGTCTTTTCCTTTAATGATTCTTTAAGTTTTAAGGCTGCTTGTCTTGTTGCTTCCCCAGCAAATAGAGTTTGTCTTGAAGCTGTAGTTGTTCCTGAATTTGGAGTAATTGCTGTATCTGGTGCATCTACAACAGTTAACTCTGGAGAAATTCCTAATGTTTCACATACCATTTGAGTAGTTACAGTTCCAAGTCCCTGTCCTATACAAGCAGCTGCAGTTCTTATATGAACTTTTCCATCTATAACAGTTAATCTGCATCTTCCTATATCCGGAACCCCAACACCTAACCCGCTATTCTTCATAGCACAAGCTATTCCTGCATAAGGGTGTTTTTCAAATTCTTCTTTTACAGCCAAAAGACTTTCCTTAAGAGCAGTGTCTTCTCCTGCAATTTGTCCGTTTGTAAGAACTTGTCCTGGTTCTATTGCATTTCTAAATCTAATTTCCCATGGTGATATTCCAACTTTTTCAGCTAGAAGATTTAGGTTACATTCAGAAGCAAAAGCTGATTGAGTAACTCCAAATCCTCTAAACGCTCCTCCCGGTGGATTATTAGTATAAACGGTAAGTCCCTCTACCTCTACATTTTGAAAGTTGTATGGTCCTGCTGCATGAGTACATGCTCTTTGAAGAACTGGGCCTGCAAGAGAAGCATAAGCTCCACAGTCAGTTACAATTTTAGCTCTCATAGCTGTTATCTTTCCATTTTCATCACAAGCTGTTGTAAATTCCATTTCTGCAGCATGTCTCTTTGGATGAACCATTAAGCTTTCTTTACGACTTAAAAGTACCTTAACAGGTTTTTTAGTAACATATGCTAAAAGTGCAGCATGATGTTGAACGCTCATATCTTCTTTTCCGCCAAATCCACCACCTACATACTTACTAATGACTCTAACCTTTTCTGCCGGTAGCCCTAAGAGATCCATAATTTCATGCTGTTCATCGTATACGTTTTGTCCACCAGTATATACTAGTACTCCATCATCAGGCATACCAATTGCACATTCTGGCTCTAAAAATGCATGCTCTGTAAAAGGTGTAGAATACTTTTGTGTTACTACATATTTGGAATTTGCTATAGCTTCGTCTACATTTCCTCTTTTTAGCATCTCTCTTCTTAAAACATTACCATTGAGATGAATTTTAGGTGCTCCTTCTTCCATAGCCATTATAGGTGAAGTAAGAGGTGTTCTTTCCTCATATTCTACATTAATTAACTTTAATGCTTCTATTAAAGCTTTTTTACTCGTAGCAGCTACTAGGGCAACAGAGTCTCCAATATATCTTGTTTCTTCTCCTACTGCAATCATGGCTGGCCAATCTTTAACGAGATGTCCGATAAATCTCTTTCCAGGTACATCTTTAGCTGTTAATACCGCTACAACTCCTGGATGATTTTCTGCTTCTGATGTATCTATGCTTTTTACTAAAGCTCTAGGATACTTAGTCCTAAGTGCTGATCCATAGATCATTCCTTCTACCTGCATATCATCTACGTATTGTGCAGTTCCTAATGTCTTATCCTTAGCATCCACTCTATGAAGGTTTTGCCCCATAAGACCTTTACATTCAACTTTAGGAGGCTCGTAACCTTCTCTCATAGCACTTGCCACCATAGCTATGGCTTTTTCTATCTTTGCATATCCTGTACATCTACAAATGTTTCCCTTTAATGCATTCTTTATCTCCCGAGGTGTTGGGCTTAAATTTTTATCAAGTAATCCCTTAGCACTTATAACCATTCCAGGAATACAGAAGCCACATTGTACAGCTCCTGCATCTGCAAAAGCCCAAGAATATAAGTCTTTTTCTCTTTCAGAAATTCCTTCAACAGTTAAAACTGACTTTCCATCAACTTTAGCTGTAGTCAAAATACAAGCTCTCATAGCTTTTCCATCTACTAAAACCATACAAGCTCCGCAAGCACCTTCTCCACAACCATTTTTTACTGATGTTAATCTTGTATCTTCTCTAAGATACTCAATTAGATTTCTATCTTCCTCTATCGTTACAGCAGTTCCATTTAAATTAAACTTAAACATATATTACTCTCCTTTTTTTAAAAATGGCTTTCTATATAGGTATTTTCCAACAGGGGACTTTTGGATTAACTTTGAATCCATAACAACTTGTTTTCCTCTTAAAAATACATGAAGTATTCTTCCTCTTTGTTTAAAATCTTCATAAGGAGTATAATCTACTTTTTGAGCTTGTTTTTCCGCAATTATAATAGAATTGTAATTTGGGTCCAATATTACTATATCTGCATCACTTCCTACAGCAATGGTTCCCTTTTGTGGAAAGAGTCCAAATAGCTTAGCTGAATTAGTTGATGTTAAGGAAACAAACTCGTTTATAGTTATCTTTCCAGTTACGACCCCATATGTGTAAAGTAGAGACATTCTATGTTCTACTCCAGGTGCTCCATTGGGTATCTTACTAAAGTCATTTATACCAATATCCTTCTGTCCTTTAAAATTAAAAGAACAATGATCAGTAGCAATTGTGTCTATTTCCTTATTTTGAATACCCTTCCAAAGAGATGCTTGATCATCCCTTTTTCTAAGTGGAGGAGACATCACATATTTTGCACCTTCAAAATTCCCTGCACCCTTTGCATCATAATAGGAATCATTCAAAAGAAGATACTGTGGACAAGTTTCAGTGTATACTTCCACTCCTCTTTTTTTAGCATCAATTATGCTGTTAAGGCCCTCTCTTGAACTTAAGTGAACTATATATACAGGTGCGCTAGCCATTTCTGCTAGCTGTAATACTCTAGATACCGCTTCTCTCTCAGCTGCAATCGGTCTAGTTATCGCATGATATTTTGGTGCTGTGTTTCCCTTACGCTTAGCTTCCTTCACCAAAACATCTATTACATCTCCATTTTCACAATGAAAACCTACTAATGCTCCAACCTCATTGCCTCTTTTTAATGCTTTAAAAACTGCTCCATCATCTACTTGAAGAGTATTCTTGTATGCCATATACATCTTAAATGAGGACACACCCTCATTTATCATATCTTCCATCTCTCTAGAGACTGATTCATTCCAATCAGTTATTGCCATATGAAAACCATAATCACAATAACACTTATTACTTGCTTTCTTATGCCAATTCATTAATCCTTCTTTTAATGTCTCGTCTCTGTTTTGAGTAGCAAAATCAATAATGGTAGTAGTTCCTCCAATTATTGCTGCTTTAGTGCCACTTTCAAAATTATCTGCTGTAACTGTAGATCCTACATCTAAATCAAAATGAGTATGTGGATCAATTCCCCCCGGCATTAAATAACACCCATTCAACTCTATAACTTGATCCTCTTCTCTTTCCAAGCCTGTACCTATAGCAACAATTTTCTCATCTTCTATTCGTACATCTGCTTCATAGGTATCTACCGAAGTAACAATCCTACCACATTTTAGCACTATACCCATGTGACACTCTCCTCTCGACTCTCTAATTCTCTGTATACTTAAACGCCAGAATGTATAACAACATCTGACGTAACTTTAATATTCAATGAATTTGTATATTCTATATAGATATCTACCTAGATAACTTTAAATTTGGAGGTAGTTATATGACTATCTCTGTAGCAGTCTTAGTTAGCAGTACAGAAGAGATGGGCGTATAATTACCAGTATTAGAGAAGTCTATCTATACGATATACTTAGTGCTTTTTTAGGGCATCTTGTTATGTAATTTTTTTGTAGTAAGCTTAAAATAAATTCATACTAATATCTTAAGCCTACACTTCTAAATCCTAAGCCTCTGCTTTAATTTTATTAGGTTCTGGCTGTTCTGCTTCTTTTGTCTTGCCTTTTCCTAGCTCATTAAAGAATATATTTAAGAGAACAGCTGATAAGCTTCCTGTTGTTATACCACTGTGAAAAATTGTTTGTACCCAGTTTGGAAAGCTATGATAAAAACCATCATTTGCTACTGGAATCATTGCTAGACCAACACTAACCGCAACAATTACTGCATTTTTAGTTCCATCATATTGAACTTTACCTAAAGTTCTTATTCCACCAACTAAAACCATACCAAACATTGCAAAACCAACTCCCCCTAGAACTGGCTTTGGTATTGCTACAATTAATGCACCAAACTTAGGGCTGAAACTTAAAACCAATAATATTACTCCAGCATATACAGCTACAAACCTTGATTTTATACCTGTAAGACTAACCAAACCTACATTTTGTGCAAACGGTGTTTGCGGGAAACTGTTAAAAACACCTGCAAGTAAAGTAGAGATACTATCTGCCATAAGACCTCTTGTTATATTTTTTCCTTCTACAGGCTTATCAACCATTTCATGAACAGCCATCATATTTCCTGTGGATTCTGTCATTAAAACTAGCATAACTAAGCAAATAGATATTATAGCTGAAGGATCAAACCTAGGCATACCAAAATGTAAAGGCATGTTAACACTAAACCAACCAGCTTGGATAACTGGTTTAAAATCAACCATACCAAATACAGCTGCAAGTATTGTTCCAAGCACTAAACCAAATAGTATAGCCGCACTATTCCAGATACCTTTTAAGAACTTAAATAGTACTAGTGTTATACCTAAAACAGATAAAGCCAAATATAATTGAGAAGGAGTTGCAGGTTGTACTTTACTGTTTGTAATCCACTTAACAGCTGTAGGCAGTAAAGATATTCCTATCGTAAGTACAACTGTACCAGTAACTACCTTTGGGAAAAATCTTATTAATTTTCCAAATAGTGGTGCCAAAATAATACCAACTATACCAGCAGCAATAACTGCCCCATAAATTGTAGTCATTGCTAGAGCTGAGTTTCCCTTGTATGTTGCTGCTATAGCAGACATAGCTGCCACTGCAGCAAAGCTAGTACCTTCAATTACAGGGATTTTTGCTCCTAAATACCCCTTAACACCAACACTTTGAATAAGTGTCGCAATACCAGCCATAAATAAACCTGCATTAATAAGGAAAACAATTTCCGCAGCAGATAACCCTGCTGCTCCCCCTACAATTATTGGTACTGCAACTGCCCCAGCACACATTGCAAATACATGTTGAATCGAAAATATCCATGCTTTATTAAAAGTCATTGGTTCATCAACAGGTAAAACCTTTTTGTTCAATTTTAAATTCATCTTTTTCACCCCATAAAATAAATTAGCACTATATTTTTTCCCAAACCTTTGTAGCCAATTCCCTTGATTTCGAATATATCATTTCTTCATCTATTCCAATTATCTTACGATCCTTCATTATAACTTTTCCATTTATTATAGTAGTATCAACACTTCTTCCTGTCATTCCAAATAGGATATGACTGTTGTAATTTGAACTATTCATTAAAGTATGAGGATTATAATCTACTATAATTAAATCTGCGTAAGACCCTACTTGAAGAGATCCTAGTGTTTTCGAAAAATAATTAGAAGCTATTTTTCTATTATTATCAAAGAGCATTGTAGGAACTTCTCCCCATGCAACACTTGGATTTGATAAATTGTGTTTATGTAATATATTCGCTACTTTCATAGATTCGAACATATCACTAGTATATCCATCTGTACCAAGTCCTACTGTTAACCCTTTTCTTATCATTTCCATTACTGGTGCACATCCAACAGCGTTCCCCATGTTTGACTCTGGATTATGCACTACATTTGTATTTGTTTCCTTCAAAATATCCATTTCTAAATTATTTACATGAACGCAATGTGGAGTAATAGTTTTTTCTCCAAGCATTCCAAAATCCATAAGCCTTTGTACTACTCTTTTGCCATATTTATTTAAGGAATCATAAACATCAGCTATACCTTCAGCTGTATGTATATGGAAGCCTCCATCTATATCAGCCATCGCTTCTGCACATTTTTCCATTGTTTTATTCGATAATGTCATTGATGCATGTAATCCAAACATACCCTTTATCATATCACTGTTATCGGAATTTGCATGTTTTATAAAGTTAATGTTTTCTCTTATACCTTCTTCCATTATCTCTTGTCCATCTCTATCAGAAACTTCATAGCATAGGCAACTTCTCACCCCTAGTTCCTTAGAAGCATCCGCCATTGTAAACAAACTATTTGTAATTGCCATAGGGCTTGCATGATGATCAAATATAGTAGTTGTACCATTTTTTATACAATCTATTATTGTAGTTAATGCACTATATTTAGTATCCTCTATAGTAAGTAGTTTATCTAATTTCCACCATAGACCATCGAGTATTTCTACAAAATTTGATGGAGGATCACTTTTGGAATCCATACCTCTTGCAAAGGCACTATAAAAATGCATATGTGTATTAATCATACCAGG
Source organism: Clostridium sp. CS1-1 (assembly GCF_056135525.1). NCBI lineage: Bacteria > Bacillati > Bacillota > Clostridia > Eubacteriales > Clostridiaceae > Clostridium > Clostridium sp. CS1-1. The sequence goes on from NZ_CM148680.1 coordinate 4,918,366, forward strand.
CATAATCACTTTTCCATCAGCATCGATAAACTCTGCATCTGGATACTTAATCTTTATATCTGATGTATTACCAACTTCTTTTATTATATTTCCTTCTATAGCTACACAACCATTTTTAATATAAGGCATCTCATTGTTTTGTGTAACTACTCTTCCATTCCCTACTAATAGCATCCTAATACCTCCTTACTAGAATCATTACTTAGTATGTTAACCTTTTCTTAGTACTTTACCAGCTAATACTTTTTGATACTCATTGCCATTTATAACTAAATTTCCATTAATAATAACGTAATGTATTCCTTCAGGATATTGAATCGGATCAACAAAAGTTCCCCTATCTTCTATAGTCTCCGGATCAAACACCACTACATCTGCGTAATTTCCAACCTTTAGAGTTCCTCTTTCTTTAATACCAAAAACCTCTGCTGGTTTTTTAGTCATTTTATATATAGCTTGTTCAAATGTAATAGCCTTTTCTTCTCTTACGTACTTTCCAAGCACTCTTGGAAACGCTCCAAATACTCTTGGATGTGGCTTTCCTGCTAATAGGCCATCTGTACACACATTTTGCTCTGGTCTATTTAAAAACTTTATAACATGCTCTTCAAGGCCGTAAAAGTCTACCATCCCTACAGCATTTTCTTCTTCATATAAAAGGTCAAAAGTAGCATCATAAGGATTTTTTCCCCTGATTTCACCTATCTGGATTAAGCTTTTGCCCACTAAGTCCTCATTCTTTTTAGTTTTTACACTTGTTACAAAGATTTGATCTAGTCCAGCAAAGTCTACAAAATTATCCCATCCTGGTATACCTTTTTCCATGTCCTCTATCATTTTAGCCCTTAATTCAGTATTTTTAAGTCTTTCTAAAAGCTTATCAGTACCTCCATCATGAGCCCAAGGTGGAAGAATTACACCTAGCATTGTACTTCCAGCAACATATGGATATTGATCAAAGGAAACTTCTATACCTTCTTCCTTTGTCTTTTCAAGTAACTTTATTACGTCATCTATGTACTTCCAATTCTTCTTTCCACACACCTTGAAGTGAGAGAAATGAATTTTGACTCCTGATTTTCTTCCTATTTCTATAACTTCTTCCATAGATTCTAAAATAGTATCTGCCTCACTTCTTTGATGAACTACAAATACACCGTCATACTCAGCTACTACTTTGCACATTTCTATGATTTCCTTAGTTTGAGAATAAGCACAAGGCATGTATATAAGACCTGTTGAAAGTCCATATGCTCCTGCTTCCATCTCTCTCCTTGTAACTTCACACATTCTTTGAATCTCTTCATCGTTTGGTTGTTTATTATCGAGTCCTACAACTTCCATACGAATATTTCCATGAGGTACTAGATAACTTTGATTTAAGCCAACACCTTTTTTCTCCATCATCTTAAGATAGTTATCTGTTGTCTCGTATGTCCAATCTATTTCATCACTATCTCCATCTAAACCCGCTAAATTCTTTCTCCAAGGGCTTATATACTTTTGAGGAAGTGGTGCCATTGATATTCCATCTTGACCTAAAAGCTCTGTAGTAATTCCTTGACGTATCTTTGTTTCATTATAAGGATTTACAAGTATTTTTAAGTCTGAGTGACTATGAGTATCTATAAAGCCCGGAGCAACTATCATACCTTGAGCATCAATAATTCTATCAACATCGCACTTTTCAATTTGACCTATTTCCACTATACGTTCATTTTCTATTAGGAGATCGGCCTTATAGGCCTTATCTCCTGTACCATCTATAATTAATCCATTTCTAATTATAGTTTTCATTATTAATCACCGACCTTATTTATTATAAACCGCCTTTAGTATTCCATAATATCCTTCAGCACCTTTGAATAGCTGGTCTCGTTCTATATACTCATCTATTGTATGAGCTAAGTTTTCTTTAGAAGGACCAAATCCTATAGTCTTTATTCCTTTTTCTCCTGCATAATGACTTCCATTTGTACAGAAAGAGTATTGAGTGATTTCTGGATTAATTCCAGCTTCCTTTAATCCCTTATAAGAAGCTTGAACAAATTCATCTTGCTCATCATATAACCAACCTGGGAAGAATCTTTCTCCTTCTATTATCTCTCCTGTATAGCATCTCTCTCTTCCTATAGCATATGAAACTTTTGCATTTAACTCTGAATCTTCTTCCATCATTTCCTTTAATAAAGTTTGAATTGGTGCAAGTACAGATTCTTTTGTTTCACCAACAAGAAGTCTTCTATCGAAAGTAGCTCTACAATAATCAGGAACTACTGATGCTCCTGGATATGGAGATGATTTGATATCTGTTAGTACAAGTATTCCTTTTCCAAGTCCATCTTGCTCTGGTGCCTCAAGCCCCTGAATTTTATCAATCACTTTTGACATTTTATAAACAGCATTTATTCCCTTCTCAGGATTAGCTGAATGGGCAGGCTTTCCAAAAGTCTCTATAACGATCTCTCCACGTCCACGTTGTCCTATTTTTAAATTAAGCTCTGAAGCTTCTCCAATTACAACATAATCTGGGTTAACTCTTTCACTTATTTTACGAGCAGCAATTCCCTCAAATATTTCTTCATGAACTACTCCTGCAACATAGAGATCTCCAGCAAAATCCTTATTTGTATCTTTTGCAAAATATGAAACTGCAGCTATCATTGCACTTACTGCACCCTTCATATCCGATGCTCCACGTCCATAGATTTTTCCATCTACTAATTCTCCACCGAACGGTGCATGTACCCATTTTGAATCGTCTGGAACTGGAACTGTGTCTATATGTCCATCAAATAATATGGCTTTTCCTGGCTTATTTCCTTTTACATGACCAATTACGTTTCCGTATGCGTCTACAAAGCAATCATCAAATCCCATTTCTGTAAATGCATTTTTTATAGCTTCTACCACTTTACCTTCTTCCCCTGAAACGCTAGGTTGTCTTAAAAGCTCTTGGCACAACTTAGTTAACTCTTCTTTTCTTTCATTTGTCATCATCATTGTTCTATTCCTCCCCAAACTTATTAAAGACCTGAATATTCGCCATTCCATACTATACTTCTATATTTATCTGGATCTGTATCTCCTTCTGTACTAAATAGAAGCACCTTTGAATTTTCATTTAACTTTAACTTTTCTCTTAAATTTTTCATATCTTCTCTAGTCATTATTGCATTTATAAGTCCTGCAGTTACAGCTCCAGACTCTCCTGATATTACTCTTGTATCGCCCTTAACTGGATTACCAAGCATTCTCATACCATTAGCTGCTACCCAATCCGGACAAGCGACAAAGGCTGTGCTGTGGTCTCTAAGAACTTCCCATCCTATAGTGTTAGCTTCCCCACAAGCAAGTCCAGCCATTATTGTTGGCATATCTCCACCTACTGCTCTAGCTTTTCCATCCCCAGCTACAGCTGATTTGTATAAACATGCAGCCTCATCTGCTTCTACTATTACAGTAGTTGGACACTCATCGCCAAACACTGATGCGAAGTAACCTTGAACTGCTCCTGCTAGTGATCCAACTCCAGCTTGTACAAATATATGAGTAGGTCTTTCGACATTCATTTCTCTTAATTGCTCTAAAGCTTCTGAAGCCATAGTTCCATATCCTTGCATTATCCAAGTTGGAATTTCTTCATAACCTTCCCAAGCAGTATCTTGAACTACAATTCCGCCATTTTCATCAACATACTTTGCTGCAAGTCTAACTGCATCATCGTAGTTCATGTCAGTTATTGATGCTTCTGCGCCCTCTGCACGAATATTTTCTAAACGTGTTAATGATGATCCTTTTGGCATATAAACTACTGATTTTTGCTTAAGTTTATTTGCAGTCCAAGCAACTCCTCTTCCATGGTTTCCGTCAGTAGCTGTTACAAAAGTTATTTCTCCAAGTTTTTCACGAGTTTCATCTGAGGTAAGTTTCCCAAAGTCGAGTTCTGATATATCTTGTCCTAGCTTTTGTGCTAAATATTTTCCCATTGCAAATGATCCACCAAGAACCTTGAAAGCGTTTAACCCAAATCTATAAGATTCATCTTTTATGTATATACCACCTAATCTTAAACTCTTTGCTAAGTTATCTAAATTTACTAAAGGTGTTTTTGTATATTGTGGAAAGCTTTGATGAAAATTCTTAGCCTTCTCAATTTCCTTCTCTCCTAAAAAATCAACAGATACCTTATTGCCTTTTGATAACATAGTGTTCTCTTGCCATTTTATTTTATGATCCATTTCACTACCCCTTTTCTTGATTGATTTTTCACAATAATCAATATAGCAATAAGCATGCCAATTGTAGTTTAATTTAAATATATAAATAAACACAAATTTTAAATTAAATCATACTATTAGCAAAATACATATACTTTAAACACATAAAAAAACTTTTTATTTCAAAAAAAGACACGTATAGAAATCTTAATTTTTCTATACGCATCCTTATTCTTATACCTAATTATTATATTTTTATTATCAAAACGATAATTTATTATCATTTCGATAATAAAGTTTATTGCTTATAAATCACCATAATGTCTCTAAGTTTACTTATCATTTTGATAACTATATTTTACTTTATACTATCTAATTTTCTATATAGCGTGGCTATTCCAATTCCTAAAGCCTTTGCTGATAACTGTTTACCTTTAGTATCATCTCCATAAATATCTAAAGCTCGCAAAATATATTCTTTTTCCACTTCTTTTAATGGTTTTAATACCTTTTTCTCCTCTTCACCTTTATACTCAACTGTATAATCTATAATACTTTTAGGAAGCATGTCTTTAGTAAGAATTCCTTTTTCATCAACAAGATTTATCATAAACTCCACAGTATTTTCGAGCTCCCTAACATTTCCTGGCCATCCGTAATTTATAAGAAGTTGCTTTGCCTCCTCATCTATAGTGTGGGCTTGTTTACTAAATAACTTATTATATTTTTCTACTAAACTCATAGCTAAAATTTCTACATCATCCTTCCTATCACTTAAAGAAGGTATTTCTATAGGTATAACATTAAGCCTATAGTATAAGTCTTCCCTGAACTTATTCTCAGAAATTAAACTTTTAAGATCTTTATTCGTAGCTGCAATAACTCTTATATCAAGATCAATAAGTTGATTTGAACCTATTCTAGCAAGTTTTCTTTCCTGAAGAACTCTTAAAATCTTTACTTGTAAATAGAGCGGCATATCCCCTATCTCGTCTAAAAATATCACACCTTTATTTGCTAGTTCAAACTTCCCTATTCTTCCATTCGTATCAGCTCCACTGAATGCTCCCCTAACATAACCAAACAACTCACTTTCTAGAAGATTATCAGGTATAGCTCCACAATTTATTGCTATAAAAGGCTTATCTTTTCTATTACTTTCCGAATGAATTGCCCTTGCAATAAGCTCCTTCCCTGTACCACTTGCCCCAGTAATAAGGACTGTAGACTTTGAATCTGATACCTTTCTTATTTTCTCTTTTAATTGAATCATCGGCTTAGATTCTCCAATAATATCTTCAGCTCTAATTGGTTGCCATGTGTGTATCTTTTCATATATTTCTGACTTCACTTTCTTTATTTCATTGAATATAAAGATTTTGTCGTAAGATGATAATGCAGGAAAAACAGGAATTAGCTGTCCCATCAAACTAACCTTTCTACCATCTATAATTACCGTGTAGGATTCTCCCCCCATAATATATTCGCTGTTTGAAGTTATCTCTATTTTCTTATTCATGTGAGATTGAGTTAATTTTAATTGCTTCATAGCGCTACTATTAATGTGAACTATCTCGCTTTTATTATTTAGTACTAAAACTCCCTTATCTACACTATTAATAACTTGGTTTAAAAGATTTACCATGAAACCATTTCTTTCATTCTCTAAGAATTCATACGCCTTAACACTTATAAAGTCTGATATCTGATCTAAAAATTGAAGATAAAATTCTAAGTTTTCACTCAAGTATATTTTTTGTTCTTCACTCGAACAAATAAGACCTATAACTCCTATTATTTCACTATTTAATATTACGGGCGTACAGATTTGCATCTTCTCCACACAATGATCTTTTTGTTTACATTCTGCACACAAAAAGTGCTCACCAGGACTTTCTATTATTTGAGGTTGTCCAGTTTTTATTACATGCTTATAAATAAACCCTTCTTTTGATATATTTTCGTTTATTTTATTTTTATATATACCTGTACCAGCAATTCTTAGAAGATCTTTGTCTACAATCTCAACATCTACTTTAATTACACTAGAGATTATATTCGCATACTTAATAACAGCATCTTGAATTTGTTTTAGTAGTGACTGTCTCATATAAAATACCTCTTTATAGTTTATTTTTTATATTTTAATAATGAATATAAACAATGAAAATAAGTATATTAACCATTTAATTTTAGAAATCCTTTATTAGGAATCAGTTATCACTTTGATAATAAAAATATTATACTCCTTTATAAAATACTTTATATATTTATATTATCAAAATGATAGTAAATTATCAATGTGATAACAAAATCAATAAATTTACTGTAAAATTATAAATTCATTACAACAAATATCAACTATTTTTTTTGAGAACTTTGTTTATAAAAATATTTTATATAAGTTAAAACGTAGGAATTTTAACAATCATCTGACTCTACATATCACTTTTAGTAAAATTTTATGTTTTCTTGGCACATTTATTGCTAATAAATAATGTAGAATCAACAATTTATATTATTACACGTGAGGCAATTTATGAAACTCAGCAAATTATTAGATTTAAGCAGAGGTGCCGTAATTTCCATAGTGGGTGCTGGTGGTAAAACCTCTTTTTTATTTTCTTTAGCTGAAGAATTAAGATATAAACATAAAGTCTTAGTTACTACAACTACTAAAATTTATGTGCCTAATAAGTCAAAGTACGATTTTATGCATATGTTAGATATTCAGAATAGACATTGTATAAGAGAAGATTCTTCCAAAGGAATTTATGTACTAGGAACTTATGTAAACTCAGAGAATAAAATAGTTGGAATTAATCTTTCTTCTTTAAAAGATATTCATAATTACTTTGACTACACATTAATAGAGGCTGATGGTTCAAGACAAAAGCCTATTAAAGGCTGGAAAGATGATGAGCCAGTAGTTTATAACAAGACTGATATTACTATTGGTGTACTGGATGTAACAGTAATAGGTAAAAAGATTAACAACTCTAACATTCATAGACTAGATAAATTTATCGAAATAACAAATGCAAGAAAAGATGATTTGATAGCTATAGAACATCTAGTCTCTTTAGTATGTCACACAAAAGGTTTATTTAAAAACTCTTTTGGAAAAAAGGTACTCTTTATTAATAAGGTTGAAAATTATGAAGATATCTTATTGTCAAATAGGATAGTAGATGCGATAAGTAACAATGCTTATTTCCACATTGATACAATTATTCTAGGAAGCTTGCTTAATAAAGTTTATGAAAAAATTTGACAATACCGGAGGATATAAAGTGATTAGCGCAGTTATACTTGCATCAGGTTATTCAAATAGAATGGGAAAAAACAAACTTCTTCTACCTTATAAAGGAAAACCCATAATTGAACATGTTATCGATACAGTGTTACTCTACAATTTTCATGATACCGTTTTAATTGCAAGAGATGATAATATTTTAAATATAGGTAAAAGAAAAAATATAAAAACTGTTTTTAATGGAAACGCGCATAAAGGGCAAAGTGAAGCTATAAAATTAGGCGTAAAAACCCTTTCTGATACTACTGGGTATATGTTTTTCACCGGGGATCAACCTTTGATACAGCTAGAAAACTTAAAGTTATTGGCAAGTAACTTTGCTAATAATAACAACTCAATTATAGTACCTAAGCATAATGATAAAAGAGGTGCTCCTGTTATTTTCCCTAAAAAATTCAGACAAGCTCTTTTAAGTCTAAAGGGCGATGTAGGCGGAAAATCCATTATTAACACTCATATAAATGACGTAATTTTTGTTGATATTGTAAAAGAATATTCACTCTTTGATATTGATACTCCTGAAGATTATAAAACTCTTGTTAATATGAAATAAGGATGGTTATATATGTTTAATGATGTAGTAATTATTCGTGGTGGAGGTGACATAGCCTCAGGTACTATACAGAAACTACATAGAAGTGGATTTAAAGTATTAATCCTAGAGGTTCAAAATCCTACATCCATAAGAAGAACTGTTTGTTACAGTGAAGCCGTATGTGAAGGTGAAATCACCATAGAAGGAGTCACCTCTATATTAGCTAATACACTAGAAGAAATTAAAAGTGCTTGGTTTAATAATAAGATACCAGTAGTTATAGACCCAAGAGGTTATTACATAAATATTATAAAACCTAAAATTTTAGTTGATGCAATACTTGCTAAGAAAAATCTAGGGACTAGAGTAAATATGGCTGATATAACCATAGCCCTTGGACCTGGTTTTGAGGCTGGTAAAGATGTTCATGTAGTTATAGAAACAATGAGAGGTCATAATCTTGGAAGACCTATTTTCGAAGGAAGTGCTATGCCAAATACAGGAATTCCAGGAGATATACAAGGCTTCGCTAAAGAAAGAGTTATATATAGTCCCAGCAATGGAGTTATAGAAAATATTAAAAAAATTGGTGAAGTAGTTCGAGCTGGTGAAGCTATTGCATACGTAAATGATAATAAGGTTTTAGCAACTATTGATGGATTACTTAGAGGAATAATAAGAAATAATAGCGTGGTATGTCAAGGGCTTAAAATAGCTGATATAGATCCCCGAATATCTGAGATTGAAAATTGTTATACAATTTCAGATAAAGCGAGGAACATTGCCGGTGGAGTTTTAGAAGCCATATTGCACTTAAAAAATAAAGAAAAGCTATAAGAGGTGGATAAGTTATGGAAGAAGAAATACTAAGACAAATTTATGAAAGTCTTCGTAATGGAGAAAAAGTAGCTTTAGCTACTATAACTCAAATAATGGGTTCCACTCCAAGAAAAACAGGAGCTATCATGGCTATCTGGAAAGATGGTAGAATTTTGGGCTCTGTAGGCGGTGGAAAAATTGAAAATGCAGTTATTACTAAGGCTATAGATTGTATAGAGAAAAGTGAAGATACCTATTTTGAATATAAATTAAATGAGCAAGGAGAATTAGGGATGCAGTGTGGCGGCGATGCTAAAGGATTTATAAAAGTTTTTAAACCAAAGCCTAGATTAATAATAGTCGGTGGCGGCCATACTGGTAAGCATCTATTTAAACTTGCTAAAACAATGGGTTTTTATACTGTTATTTTTGACGATAGGGAAGAATTTGCAAATGAAGAAAGATTTAAAGGTGCTGACGAGATTATAGCAGGAGATTTAGGTCATAATTTATCTAATTATTATATAACAGAGGATACCTATATTGTACTTGTTTCAAAAGGTCATAAAACTGATATCGACTCCCTTAGAGCAGTAATCGGAAGAGGTGCTGCTTATATTGGGATGATGGGCAGTGCTAAAAAAACCATATTAGTTATAGAAAAGTTAATGTCTGAAGGATTCTCTAAAGAAGAATTAAAAAAAGTATATATTCCTATTGGATTGAACCTTTCTGCAGAATCGCCAGAAGAAATAGCCTTCGGTATATTAGCAGAAATAATGTTAGTTAAAAATAAGGGTTCTTTAAATCATAGAAAAGACTTAAAAAATATAAAGCTTTAAATATATTTATATGATATGAAAATTAAATCAGATAAGATTGGAATTTCCTCTGATTTTTAGTTATATAGAAGCAAATCTTATCAGAGGTGATCGTATGAGAAAAATAAACACTTGGGAAGCTGTAGGTTCGATGTTATGTCATGATATAACTCAAATTATACCTAGTAAGAAAAAAGGTGTAGCCTTTAGAAAAGGTCATGTAATAGAAGAGGATGATGTTACTCCTACAGCTATAAAAAACTCCGGTGCAGAGATTGTTACTTATGGTACTCCAGTTCTCCCTGGTTCAATGTTTTTACTTGCTGGAGAAAAGTTAAATAAATACGACTTGGCATCCTATGGTCATGGTGGACTATGTATGGACTGCGAAGAATGCAGTTTTTCCAATTGTACTTTTGGTAAAGGTGTATAATAAGCGTAATCTTTATAAATCAAACAAACTTAATAATTACACAGAATTACTATAATAATTCTGTGAATTAAATATATCAATAATTTATTAAAATAACAGGAGGATTTTACATTATGGAAAAGCAATTAATAAGCACAACAAAAGCACCTACAGCTGTAGGTCCTTATTCTCAAGCTGTTAAGGTAGGAAATCTACTATTTACATCAGGTCAAATTCCACTTGATCCTGTAACTGGTGAATTAGTTTCTGAGAATATAACAAAGGCTACTGAAAGATCACTAGAGAATGTTAAGGCAATATTAGATGAAGCTGGTACAAGCTTTGAAAAAGTAATAAAAACAACTGTATTCGTAAAAAACATGAGCGACTTTGCTGCAGTAAACGAAGTTTACGCTAAATATTTTCAAGCTCAATTACCAGCGAGATCTTGTGTGGAAGTAAAACTTCCAAAGGATGCCTTAGTAGAAATAGAAGTAATTGCTTTAGTTTAATAATTAAGATCTAATTGAAACGAGTGAACTCTATTGTTCGCTCGTTTTTAGTTTTCAAAAATGACTTATCCTTTTAGTACTTTCTACACCTGTCGTTCTTTAGCAACTTATCATAATGATAATTGATTATCATTATGATAAGTATCGCAATCCCTGTGAATATCTCATCTCAACAATTAATTAAATTTTAAGAAAATCCACTTATCAATTTGATAAACATTCTATGTTTAATCAATATTTTATAATCTTAATCAAAATGATATCAGTACCTCATTAATACCTAAAAGCCCTTAAAAGCCTTATATTTAACGGTTTTGTATCTATTAAAGTAAATTTAATTCTTAAGCTTATGTATTGGCACATAACTTGCTTTATATAATTTCGAAAGTACATAAATAAATTCATTTTTAGCCTCTCTTTATTACTGACCCCTTTCATAGTAATAAAGAGTCATTTTTCCAAACCATTTGTGAAGATCCTAAGTATTTGCTTAATGATAAAACTTAGAGATCAGTTCTTGGTAAAGTGGAGTAGAATTCGGTCCCCTTACTGATATCTACTCCATTTTTATCACTTTATAAGTTTAGCAAATAACAAAAAATTAATATTAAAGTAGTTTTTGTAAACATATATATCTATAATTTTGCATCTTAGTTAATTATTTAACACCAATTATTTACTATTTAACTCCTCATTACTCCTAATACAAACAGCTATACTTTCAATATACAAACTTAAAAAATCTAATTTTCTTATAATGATATTAACTATTCAATGTGCTCTAATACTTGTATTGTCAATCGAAACTTCCTTTATGTTTTTTATACAAGGAACTAACAACCTAAAAGTCAAATCCTTATCTCAACATTAAGATTTATGAAAACGTTTATACACTTATTTCTAAAAAAAACTCAAAATTTATCCATTTATTGATTGACATTTAACAAACAATAGCGCATAATAATAGCATAAGGTGAGTACAGGAATTAAATATTAAATTAAATAATTTATCTCATCATATTAAAACGACTAAAGATTAAATTGGAACTCAAATAGATATTATTACTGAAAACTTAAAAAGGGGTGTTTTAAAATGAAGGTAACAAATGTTGAACAATTAATGAAAAAATTAGAAGAGGTAAGATATGCCCAAAAAATATTTGCTACTTATAACCAGGAACAAGTTGATGAGATCTTTAGACAAGCTGCTTTAGCTGCAAATAATGCAAGAATCAAGCTTGCCAAAATGGCTGTTCAAGAATCAGGAATGGGAATAATTGAAGATAAGGTTATCAAAAATCACTTTGCTTCTGAATATATATATAATAAGTATAAAGATGAAAAAACATGTGGGATTATAGAAGAAGATGGTGCTTTTGGAATGAAGAAAATTGCAGAACCAATTGGAGTTATTGCAGCAGTAGTTCCAACTACTAATCCAACTTCAACTGCAATTTTCAAAGCATTAATAGCTTTGAAAACCAGAAATGCTATAATTTTTTCACCTCATCCAAGAGCAAAAAACTCAACTATAGCTGCGGCTAAATTAATCCTTGATGCGGCAGTTAAGGCTGGTGCTCCAGAAGGAATAATAGCTTGGATAGATGAACCATCAGTTGAACTTTCACAGGTTGTAATGAGTCAAGCTGACATCACTCTTGCAACAGGCGGCCCAGGAATGGTTAAGGCTGCTTACTCATCAGGTAAACCAGCAATAGGTGTTGGTGCTGGTAATACTCCAGCTATAATAGACGAGACTGCTCATATTAAAATGGCTGTTAACTCAATACTTCTTTCTAAAACTTTTGATAATGGTGTTATATGTGCTTCTGAACAATCAGTTATAGCTTTGGACTCAGTATATGACGAAGTTAGAAAAGAGTTTGCAGAAAGAGGTGCTTATATTCTTAATAAAGAAGAAATAGATAAGGTTAGAAAAGTAATATTAGTAAATGGGTCTTTAAATGCAAAAATAGTTGGTCAATCAGCTTACAAAATCGCTGAAATGGCTGGGGTTAAGGTCTCCGAAACAGCTAAGGTTCTTATTGGAGAAATCGAATCGGTTGAACTTGAAGAGCCATTCTCACACGAAAAGTTATCACCAGTTTTAGGTATGTATAGAGCATCAAACTTTGAAGATGCACTAAAAAAAGCTGAAAGGCTCGTTGAACTAGGTGGATTTGGACATACTTCAGTATTATATGCTGATACAATGAAGGCTAAGGATAAAATTGAAAAATTTAGCATTGCCATGAAAACAGGTAGAACAATAATAAATATGCCTTCAGCTCAAGGTGCTATAGGAGATTTGTATAACTTTAAACTAGCCCCTTCTCTAACACTTGGTTGTGGATCATGGGGCGGTAATTCCGTATCTGAGAACGTTGGCCCTAAACATCTATTAAACATTAAAAGTGTTGCTGAAAGGAGAGAAAATATGCTTTGGTTTAGAGTCCCAGAAAAAGTTTACTTCAAATATGGTAGCCTTGGTGTTGCATTAAGAGAATTAAAAGATATGAATAAGAAAAAGGCATTTATAGTAACCGATAAGGTTCTTTACGAATTAGGATATTGTGATAAAGTTACAAGAGTTCTTGATGAAATAGGTGTTGATTACAAGATATTCACAGATGTAGAACCAGATCCAACTCTAGCAACAGCTAAAAAAGGTGCTTCGGAACTACTAAACTATAATCCAGATACTATTATAGCTGTCGGTGGTGGTTCAGCAATGGATGCTGCTAAAATTATGTGGGTAATGTATGAACATCCAGAGGTGAAATTTGAAGACCTTGCTATGAGATTTATGGATATAAGAAAAAGGGTTTATACCTTCCCTAAAATGGGTGAAAAAGCTATGATGATTTCAGTAGCAACATCTGCTGGTACTGGTTCAGAGGTTACTCCTTTCGCAGTAATAACTGATGAGAAGACAGGAGCTAAATATCCGCTAGCTGACTACGAGCTAACTCCAGATATGGCTATAGTTGATGCTGAGTTAATGATGGGTATGCCAAGGGGATTAACTTCTGCATCGGGTATAGATGCTCTAACTCATGCAATTGAGGCTTATGTATCGGTACTTGCTTCAGAATTTTCTAATGGACTAGCATTAGAAGCAATAAGACTAATATTTAAATATTTGCCACAAGCTTATAATGAAGGAACAACTAATATAAAAGCAAGAGAAAAAATGGCCCATGCCTCAACTATAGCTGGTATGGCATTTGCAAATGCATTCTTAGGAGTATGTCATTCAATGGCTCATAAATTAGGTGCTGCTCACCATATACCACATGGGGTTGCAAATGGTTTATTAATAAATGAAGTTATAAGATTTAATGCAGTGGATAATCCAAGAAAGCAAGCTGCATTCCCACAATATAAGTATCCAAATGCTAAGTTTAGATATGCTAGAATAGCTGATTATCTTAAACTCGGTGGAAATACTGAAGATGAAAAAGTTGAATTATTAATACAAGCTATAGATGAATTAAAAGCTAAAATAAATCTTCCAATGACAATAAAAGAAGCTGGAGTTACAGAGCAAAAATTCTATGCTACTCTAGATGATATGTCAGAGCAAGCTTTTGATGATCAATGTACTGGAGCTAATCCAAGATATCCATTAATAAGCGAACTTAAACAAATGTATATAAATATTTTCGATAAGGCAGATGTACTTAAGGAAGCTGCTGCTACAAAAGAAGAAAAATAAAATCCGCAAACTAAACATAAGAGCTGAGGAAATATCTCAGCTCTTATGTTTAGTTTTAATTAAATATGTAACACATATAATAAATTTCTTAATAAATCTTATAGACAACTTTATTTTGTTTATTATAAACTATTAATATATTAAAATTTATATATTTAAGGTGATAAATTATGAATAAACTATTTGTAGCATATTACTCATCTCCTATTGGTACTATACAAATAAATGGCTCTGCTATAGGCATTACATCACTTGATTTTATAGAAGAAGATATTAAAAGTACTGATGTCCCTGAATGCCTAAAAGAATGTATTAATCAAATAGATGAATATTTTAGAGGAATTAGGACAGAATTTACAGTAAATCTACAAATTGAAGGAACAGACTTTAGAAAAAAGGTATGGAGAAAACTTTTAGATATTCCTTATGCCGAAACTCGCTCATATCTAGATATAGCAGAAGCAATAGGTAATAAGAAAGCAGTAAGAGCAATAGGTGGAGCCAATCACAATAATAAGATAAGCATAATTATACCTTGCCATAGGGTTATTGGTAGCAATGGTGACTTAATTGGATATGGCGGTGGTCTTTGGAGAAAGGAATGGCTCTTAAATCACGAAAAACAGTTTAAAACGTTAAATCAAAAGAACAATGTTATTGACATATAATTCTAAAAATATTATAATTTTAAAATAAACTATAATACTTAAAAACTATGACGAGAAGAGTAAATATAGAACTTATTCAAAGCGAATTGGTGATGGTGAAAGACCAATAATTAAGGCTATATCGAAGAACATCTCTGAGTTTCTAACCGAAATCTTTAATAGAAAGTAGGCTTAGAGGTCTCCAAAACCTTACATTTGGATAACAAAAGGTTAAAAATCCTTTGTTTATTAAAGTTGGTCATATATTGACAAATTGGGTGGTACCGCGAAACTTAAGTCTTTCGTCCCTTTGAGGATGAAAGGCTTTTTTTATTTGATATATAATAATATTATACCGAAGGGAGAAAAAACATGGAATTAACATTAATAAAACAACTTTACAGAGAAACTGAAAAATTTGCAGATAAAGATGTGAAACTTTCAGGTTGGGTTAGAACAGTAAGAGACTCTAAAACATTTGGGTTTATTGAATTAAATGATGGAAGCTTCTTTAAAAATGTTCAAGTAGTTTTCGAGGATAAATTAGATAACTTTAAAGAAATGACTAAACTTCCTATTAGCACTACACTTGCAGTAGAAGGTACTGTTGTACTTACTCCAGATTCAAAACAACCTTTTGAAATTAAAGCAACTAAGTTAACAGTAGAAGGAAATTCATCATCAGATTATCCTCTACAAAAGAAAAGACATACTCTCGAATACTTAAGAACTATAGCTCACTTAAGACCTAGAAGCAACACTTTCTCTGCGGTTTTTAGGGTTCGTTCTCTTGCAGCATATGCTGTTCACAAGTTCTTTAACGAGAGAGAGTTTGTGTATGTGAACACTCCAATAATCACTGGTAGCGATTGTGAAGGTGCTGGTGAAATGTTTAGACTAACTACGCTTGATATGCAAAACGTCCCAAAGGATGAAAAGGGAAACATAGATTTTTCACAAGACTTCTTTGGAAAAGAAACTAATCTTACTGTAAGTGGTCAGTTATCTGCTGAAACTCTAGCTCTTGCATTTAGAAATGTTTATACTTTTGGACCAACATTTAGAGCAGAGAATTCTAATACAGCAAGACACGCTGCTGAGTTCTGGATGATTGAACCTGAAATGGCATTCGCAGAATTAAAAGACTATATGGATGTAGCTGAAGATTTAGTTAAGTATGTTATAAAATACGTAAGAGAAAATGCGCCTGAAGAAATGGAGTTCTTTAACTCATTTGTAGATAAGGAGCTATTTGCAAGACTAGACAATGTAGTTACTTCAGATTTTGGTAGAATTTCATACACAGAAGCTGTTGATATATTAAAGAAATCCGGACACGAGTTCCAATATCCTGTTGAATGGGGTATTGATCTTCAAACAGAACATGAAAGATACCTAACAGAGCAGGTATTTAAGAAACCTATATTTGTTACAGATTATCCAAAAGATATAAAGGCGTTTTATATGAGACAAAATGAGGATGGAAAAACTGTTGCAGCTGCTGACCTACTTGTGCCTGGCGTAGGTGAAATAGTAGGTGGAAGCCAAAGAGAAGAAAGACTAGACGTTCTTGAAAAGAGAATAGAAGAAATGGGACTTAATAAAAATGATTACTGGTGGTATTTAGAATTAAGAAAATATGGTGAAACTAAGCACTCAGGTTTTGGTCTTGGATTCGAAAGAATACTTATGTATATGACAGGAATGTCTAATATTAGAGATGTTATTCCATTCCCAAGAACTACTGGTTATGCTGAGTTCTAAAATTATTATATAAAATTTATCCCCTAATATAATCAAACTATATTAGGGGTTTTTTCAATTTTTCTTTATACTAAATAAACAATAGCTATTAGTTATAAAAGCATATGAACTTTATTAAAATTATATATTAAAGTTATTTAATAATTCTACTCTATCTCCATATAAATTCTTTTATTATTTTTTCCTTTACTCTTGTAATCCACAAGCTTAATCCTTCCTACTTCCTTAGTTGAAGCTACATGAGTTCCTCCATCAGCTTGCAAATCAAGTCCTTCAAGTTCAACAGTTCTTATTTCTGTTATTCCCTCAGGTAGTAAGTTTATTTTAGTACGAATCAAATCAGGTATTTTAAAAGCTTCTTCTCTTGGGAGTATATTTATCTTAACTTTTCTATCCTTATTTATCTCCTCATTAACTCTTATTTCTACTTCCTCTACAAAAGCTTTATCAAAAGTATAATTATCTAATTCAAAGTCCATTCTTCCTTTAAGAGGTTCCATATCCCCTCCGGTAACAACCCCTTTGTATTCATTCCAAATTACACCACAAAGTGCATGCATAGCAGTGTGAGTTCTCATAAATTTATAACGATTCTCCCAATCTATTTTTCCACTTACATTGGTACCTAATGCAGGAAGTTCTCCTTCTATATAATGTAATACCTTATCTCCTTTTTTCTTTACACTTATAACCTTAAAGGTTTTATCCATTGAAAATAGTTCTCCAAAATCACATTTTTGTCCACCACCAGCAGGATAGAATGCAGTCTTATCCAATTCTATGTACTTTTCCTCTTCATTAATCTCAATAACTTTTGCTTCAAACTCCTTTAAATAGCTATCCTTTTGGTAAAGTAACTCAGTCATAAAAATTCCTCCAATCAAATAATTTATCTACTTTTGTATGAGGTTTAATCCTTCACATCATATATTAATTATAGCACTTATTTCCACAATTAAACAAATAATTAAAAGATTCATTCAATTAATCTTAAAATATGCATAATACTCATTTGACAGTATCAAATAATATACACTATAATTAACTTAATTAATCTGGTTTACTAGAATTCTCTGGTACTTTAGATTTTGGAACCTTATTTTTTAATTATCTAATTGCAAGGAGTCGTCTACGCAAAAAGGATAAAGGAAACCTAAGCATTACCTTTGGCCTTTTGCCAAAGTTTTTTTATTTTGGAGGTGTTTTATTTATGGATAAAAGAATTGGTGTCGTTGGTATAGTCATAGAAGATATTAAAAATGCTTTGAAAGTTAATGATATATTACACTCTTTTGCTCATATAATTGTTGGTAGAATGGGTATTCCTTATAAGGAAAAAAATATATCAGTTATTTCTCTTATAGTTGATGGAACTTCAGATGAAATAAGCGCAATGACTGGAAAGCTTGGAAAAATTGATGGAGTAAATGTAAAATCTGCAATAACAAAAAATAATTAAAGGGGATATGAAAATGCAAGATACACCTAAAGCAAATAGACTTCATATAGCTATATTTGGAAAACGAAATGCCGGAAAATCAAGCTTAATTAATGCATTAACTGGACAAGAAATAGCTCTAGTCTCAGACTTTGCAGGAACCACTACAGACCCTGTCTATAAAGCGATGGAACTTTTACCTTTAGGTCCTGTAGTTATTATAGATACAGCTGGCTTAGACGATACAGGTGAGATAGGGGAACTTAGAGTAAAGAAGACAAAAGAAGTTATGGATAAAACAGACTTAGCACTATTAGTTCTAACTCCAGAGTCCTCCGATTTAACATTAGAGCGTGAATGGCTTGAAGAATTAAAAGAGAGAAAAATACCTGTTATAGGAGTCTTAAATAAGATAGATTTAGAAGGTATGAATATAGAATCTCTAAGTAGAGCTTTTGATATACCACTCATAGGGGTTAGTGCCATACATAAAAGAAATATAGGAAAACTGAAAGAATCTATTCAGATTAATGCTCCAATAGATTTCGAACTACCTACTATACTTGGTGACATAATAAAAGCTAAAGATACCGTAGTACTTGTTGCGCCTCAAGATATTCAGGCACCTAAAGGAAGACTTATACTTCCTCAAGTTCAAGTGATTAGAGATATACTTGATAACGATGCCTTAGCACTTACTGTAAAAGATACAGAACTTATTGATATACTAAAAATAATGAATAGAAAGCCAGATTTAGTGGTAACTGATTCTCAAATATTTAAGAAAGTAAATGATATAATCCCTAACGATGTTCCTCTTACCTCATTTTCCATACTTATGGCTAGATATAAAGGTGACTTGGAAATATTGGTTAAAGGTGCTAGATCTATTAATAACTTGAAACCAGGAGATAAAGTACTAATTGCAGAGGCATGTACTCATCATGCTTTAAAAAATGATATTGGTAGAGAAAAGATTCCTAATTGGCTTAAAGATAAAGTTGGCGGCGACTTAGATATAGTAGTAAATGCTGGGGTAGATTTTCCTGAAGATTTATCTGACTATAAACTCATAATTCATTGTGGTTCTTGTATGTTTAATAGAAAACAATTTATGACGAGACTTATACGTGCTTCTGAACAAAATATACCTATAACCAATTATGGAATCGCTATAGCGCACTTAAACGGGATTCTAGATAGGGTTACTCAAGTTTTTAATATCCTGTAATCTAACACTACATTAGCTTAAAATAAAAAGCGAAACCTTGTATATATTAAAGGTTTCACTTTTTATTTTAAATATTATATCATACTAGTTAAAAAACAAGTTATTTTAATAATTTTAAAAAAATTTTTATGTAACCGTTTGTATATTGTTTCAATGTCTTTCAAATTTAGATAAAATATATATGTAGGATAAATTAAAGATTTGTCAAATATTCTAATAATATTTTATCTGATTATAAGGATACAGAAAGGCGGCCTCATTATATGAATCTAGCGAAACTATTTGAATTACAAAAAAATTTAGATGAACGCATAAGAGAAAATCATGGACTTCACGGAGAATCGTTGCTTTCAAAAAAAGTATTAGCCTTACAAGTTGAACTTGCAGAACTTGCGAATGAGACGAGATGTTTTAAGTTTTGGAGTGATAAACAACCATCTGACAAAAAAGTTATTTTAGAAGAATATGTTGATTGTCTTCACTTTATTTTGACTTTAGGTATAGAAGAAAATTTTACTGAAATAGAGATTGACGATAAAGAACTTCTTCAATATGACTTAACAGCTCAATTTTTAAATTTATACATTGATATAAATGATTTTATTACTTGCTCTTCTAAAGATCAATATATAACTTTATTCGAAGATTTTTTAGTTCTTGGTAAAATATTAGGATTTAAACCATATGAAATAGAAGCAGCTTATTATGAAAAGAATGACATTAATCATAAAAGACAAGATGAAGGATACTAATCCAAAGAAAAACCTATGATTTTAAACATAGGTTTTTTTCTTTGGATTTTTTAATAATAAATAATTAGTATGGTTAAACTAAACTTGGGAAGGTGATAGCAGAATGTTTGGTATAATATTTTCAATAATAGCTGGAGTCTGCATGAGTTTTCAAGGTGTTTTTAATACAAGACTAGGCGATAAAATTGGTATATGGGAAACTAATGCTTTAGTTCAGGGAATTGGATTAGTTGTAACAACAATTTGTTTGCTAGTGCTTGGAAATGGAAGCTTTAAAAATATAAAAAATGCAAATAAATTATATTTATTAGGCGGAGTGCTAGGTGTAGCTATAATATACACTGTAATGCAAGGAATTAAGTCCTTAGGCCCTACTTGTTCTATCTCAATTATTTTAGTTGCACAATTGACTGCCGCAGCATTAATCGATGCCTTAGGCCTTTTTGACACACCTCAGGTCAAATTCGGAATAACAAAAATTATAGGTGTTGTTATAATGATTATAGGTATTCTAATATTTAAATATAAGTGCTAATAAGGCTGATGTTATTCATCAGCCTTATTTTGTTTTAAATATTTCTAGTATATGTTAGACTAAAGTATGCTATGTATATATAATATATATGTACATGTTTGTAAACGTACTATATATCAATTTTAATAAGCAAAACATTTAATATATATCTGGGGGGATAACTAAATGGATTTTAAACAAATAGAGGCATTTATTAATGTAGCTAAATTTAAGAGTTTTTCAAAAGCGGCAACTTCAAGCTTCTTGTCACAACCTGCTATTAGTTCTCATATAGCTAGCTTAGAAAAAGAATTAAGCGTACAACTTTTTGACAGAACTTCTAAGGAAGTGCTCTTAACGCCAGCCGGTGAATCATTCTTAAAATACGCTTTAGATATATTAAACACTAGAGATAAAGCCATTTTTAGTATTATAAATTTTAATGAGACCATAAATGGCAAACTTAAGTTATCCGCTAGTACTACACCTTGTAATACTATAGTTCCTAATCTAATAAAAGAGTTTAACAAATTATATCCTGAAGTTTCATTTGATGTTACAGAACAAAGCTCAGGCGAAATAATTGAAGATATAATTAAATTTGATTGTGAAATAGGTCTTGTTGGAGAACTTGTAAATGACGAAAAAATCAAAAGCTATAAACTAATTGATGATGATTTAGTTGTAATATCTTCCCCTTCATTAAATATTCCTGATTCAGTTAGTATTCAATTTTTATCTAACTACAAATTTATTTTAAGAGAAGAAGGATCTGCAACGCGTAAAACCTTTGAAGATGCTCTAAGAAAACAGGGCTTTGATATTTCAAATATCGATATTCACTTTGAAGTAAATAACTTAGATACTCTTTTTCAATTTGTGAAAAATGGACTAGGTGTTTCAGTAATATCAAGGCATGTATTAAGGGATTACATATCACTTGGACTTATAAAAGAAAGTCAAATAGAAGATTTATTTCTAAAAAGGTATATATACTTAGTCACTAGCTGCAAAAGAACACTTACACCAACAGCAAAAGCCTTTTTTAACTTATGTAAGGAAATTTATAAATTAAATTAAAAATTAATTCTATTAGTAGCACATATATTATAAACTAATATTATAATATATAATGGAATTAATTTTTAAGGAGCGATAGATGTTTTCCTTTAAGAGCAAATTAGATCCTGATTTAAAAATATCCATAGATAAAAAACACTATAAAAATTATAGAGTAATAATACACTGTAAGACTTTGTCAGAAAGCATTGAAAAAAAAGTTAAAACATATAAGGGAAATATAGTACACTATATTCCCTTTATAAATTGTATTTGTGCTATTTTATCAGCTAATGCTATAGAGAGAATACTAGAGTTCCCTCAAGTAGACTATATTACCTTAGACACCTGTGCAGTTTTATGTGGAGGTAGGAGTATTCTTGCTTCTAATGGTGTTACCTTTCAAGAGCGATATAAGCTAACCGGGAAAAATATATGTATAGGCTTAATAGATAGCGGTATATATCCTCATGCAGATATGTTAAACCCTAAAAACAAAATAAAAAAATTCTTAGACATTATAAATGAATACAAGTATCCTTATGATGATAACGGGCATGGGACTGCTATGACTGGAATAATATGTGGAAGTGGTTACCTTTCAAAAGGTGCAAATAAAGGGATTGCTGAAGGCGCTTCCCTATATTCTATTAAGGCTTTTAACAGTATAGGAAAAGGGTATGTATCTGATATCTTATTCTCTATACAAACACTCATAAGTGAAAGAGAGGAACATAATTTAAAGGTAATATGTCTTCCCTTCGAACTGTTATCTAATGATTATTTTATTACATCACTATTTTCTAAACTATTTTATATTGCGGTGACACATAACATAACTATTGTTGTCCCATCTGGTAATAATGGTAACAGTGAAGGAAGTATAATTGGTATTGCAACCTTAGATAACTGTATCACTGTTGGAGGCATAGATACTAATTACAAGCCTCCCAAATCTTATAAGTACTCTTCTTCAGGGCCATTTGCCAAGATAGAGAAACCAGACTTATCAGCAGCAGCTGTAGATATATTGTCTATGAATTGTAACATAAATTATATATCAGAAAAAAACGGAGTGAAAATGTATCCTAGAACATTAGAAATACCTTATATTAGCTATAGCGGAACTTCTTGCGCAGCCGCATATATTAGTGGAGTTTGCGCCCTGCTGTATGAAAATAATCCTGATTTATCATTTAAAGACTTACTTTCTCTACTAAAGGTATCTTGTACCTTCCTGGATATGTCTAAATGGATTCAAGGTTCAGGGATGGTTGACTTAAACAAATTATTACCTTAAATATAATTTAAAGTTTATAAATATAAAAGTGATTGGTAGAATTTTTCTCCAATCACTTTTATATTTATAAAGATTTATTTAAATCCTTATAATATTTTATATCGCTTTTACTTAAAATAAATTAGTAAAATAATAATATTATATTTTAAAATTATGAAATATGTGGTAATATTAATTAAATATAAATATTACTTGATAATTATTATTTATTTTGAGGAGGAAACTTTATGTTAAGTGAAAAACTAATGAAAGCAATAAACGATCAAATAAACTATGAATTTTACTCTGCTAACTCATATATTGCTATGCAAGCATATTGCGCAGCAAATGACTTAGATGGCTTTGCAAACTTTTTTAAAGTTCAAGCTCAAGAGGAAAATTTTCATGCCATGAGGTTTTTTGATTACTTGAATCAAATGGGGGGCAGAGTTACAATTGAAGCACTTCCAGCCCCTAATAATAACTTCGAATCGATTTTACATACCTTTAAAGAAGGTTATGAACACGAAAGAACAGTTACTCAAAGAGTTTATAATCTAATGAACATTGCAACTGATGAAAGAGAACATGCAACTATAAGCTTACTTAAGTGGTTCATAGATGAGCAAGTAGAAGAGGAAACTACCTTCAATACCTTGGTTAAAAGGTTAGAAAGAACTGCTGATGATCCGGCTGGTCTTTATATGCTAGATTCAGAATTAGCAACAAGGGTATTCACACCGCCTACGACTGTTTAGGTCTAATATAATTAAAATCGAAAAAAGGTGAACATATTAAAAATTAATATGCTCACCTTTTTATTTAGTATCCCTTTTGTAAATTAACTATATTTATTAGTTCTTTGTTTTCTATATACTTACTCATATTATCATATATCAAATTAAATCTTCTTGCATTTCCCATCTCTGAGATCCATGAATTATGAGGCGTAACTATTACATTTGGTAACTCCCATAAAGGGTTATTTTTATCTAGTGGCTCTACTTCCACTACATCAAGTGCCGCACCAGATATCTTACCTTTTTGTATATTTTTAATTAAGGACTCTTCATCTATAATCGATCCTCTAGCTACATTTACAAGATATACTCCATCTTTCATACTTTTAAACCTATCTTCATTTAATAAGTGGTGTGTTTGTTTAGTATATGGTATAGTAACTACTACAACATCACTTAAAGATAATAGTTCATCTATTTTACTTGAAGGAAAACAATCATGAAAATATTCCACATTTCTTCCTTCTGTATTTAAACCTAAAACTTTAACCTCAAAACCACTGAGCCTCTTTGCAGCTTCCACCGCAATGCTTCCTGTACCAATAAAGCCTACAGTTTTACCATGTAACTCCAAAATACTTGTGTCCATCTTCCAAGTCTTTTCTCTTTGATTATTATATAACTTTAAACTATGTTTAAACATCTCTAAGATTTTTAGCACAACCCATTCTCCCATAGGTATGCTATATCCACCTTTATTATTCGTGATACTAATATTAGTATCTTTAACATAATCTAATGGCAATTGGTCTATACCTACGCTTGATAACTGAATCCATCTTAAGTTCTTCATATTAGTTATGTCTAATGTTTTAAATGGATTATAGCATACTAAAACCTCTGTATCCTTTAACTCATCATTATATCTTATTTCTTTTTCACCTATAATTGTTATATCATATCCTAGTTCTTCTATTCTCTTCATGTTAGATTTACCATAATCATAGGTAAATAGAGCCTTAACTCCCATAACCTTCACCCCATTTAATATAAAAATATAAAGCAGCCTTTTATAAAAGCTACTTTAAATATATTTAATATATTGTCATTATTGTCAATTAATTACAATGACCTACTTCTTAGAATAATTTCTAAGCTTTAAACTTCAATATACTTGCCCATATTTCTAAATCTATCGTATCTTTTTTCAAGTAACTCATCAATAGATTGTTTTTTTAATATTCCAAATGACTCAATTAACTCTCTTTTTATAGATAAAGACATTTTGTCTACATCTTTATGAGCCCCGCCTGATGGTTCCTTAATTACCTTATCTACAATGCCATAGTCATTTAAGTCTTTAGCTGTAATTTTCATAATTTCAGCAGCTTCCTTTGCTCTAGAAGCATCTTTCCAAAGTATGGTTGCAAAACCCTCTGGAGACAATATTGAGTACACAGAGTTTTCAAGCATCCAAACCTTGTCTGCTACTGCAAAAGCTAATGCTCCACCACTTCCACCTTCACCTATAACCAAAGATATTATTGGTGTTCTTAAATTTGACATTTCTATAAGATTTCTTGCGATTGCTTCTCCTTGACCTCTTTCCTCTGCTCCTATGCCTGGAAATGCTCCTGGTGTATCAACAAAACACACAACAGGTCTGTTAAATTTTTCTGCTTGTTTCATAAGCCTAAGACCTTTTCTATATCCTTCAGGATTTGGCTGCCCAAAGTTTCTTTTTATATTTTCAGTTGTATTTCTTCCTTTTTGATGTGCAATTATAGTAATAGGCTCTCCATTTAACAATGCAATACCGCCTACAACTGATGGATCGTCTCCAAAGTATCTATCACCATGGAACTCTATAAAGGAATCGAAAATTCTCTCTATATAGTCAAGTGCGGTAGGTCTTTCAATCATTCTTGCTAAAGATACCCTTTCCCAAGCAGTTTTGCTTTCAAATTTTTTGCTCAAAATTTGTTGTACCTTTTCTATCTTTTCCATACGAGCGCTTCCTTTCCTCAGAAAATATATTCATACTCAAATATTATCTATTTCGATCATGAATTGTAAGTATCTTTTTTAATGTGCTTTTTAATTCGCTCCTAGGAACTATCTTATCTACAAAACCATGTTCTAACAGAAATTCTGCTTTCTGAAACCCTTCAGGAAGTTTTTGTCTTATTGTTTGTTCTATAACTCTCTTGCCAGCAAATCCAACTAAAGTACCTGGTTCTGCTAAAATAATATCTCCAAGCATCGCAAAACTTGCTGTAACTCCACCTGTTGTAGGATCTGTAAGTATAGATATATATAACAAACCCTCTTTATTTAGCCTACCAATAGCTGCACTTACCTTTGCCATCTGCATTAATGAGAACATTCCCTCTTGCATTCTTGCTCCACCAGATGTAGTAAAGATTATTAATGGTAACTTTAACTCTATGGCATTCTCTACAGCCCTAGTAATCTTCTCACCAACTACAGAGCCCATACTTCCCATCATGAAATGACTATCCATAGCACAAATAACTAAATCTATACCATTTAATCTTCCCCTACCCGAAATCACTGCTTCATTCATACCAGTTTGATGCTTCATTTTTCTTATTTTTTCTTCGTATCCATTAAAATCAATAGGGTTAGTTGAATTGATATTATGATCAAACTCACTAAATGTATCTTTGTCTATAATAAGGTTAATTCTTTCTCTTGCTGTTAGTCTAAAATGGTGCCCACAGTGACTGCATACTTTGTTATTATCTTGTATATCACTTTTATATAATACTTTTCCACAACCCTCACATTTTACCCACATACCATCTGGAATGCTAGGTTTTTTATCTGGATCTTCTTCTTTTCGTCTTAATGATTGTTGACTTACAGTAATATATTTCGTCTTCTTAAAAAATTTATTTAACAAGTTTTCACCTCCAGTCAGAAATACACTAAAAGTTTATTATGAAATTTTAAAGTTATTTTCTATGAATTTTGTATCATAAGTTCCTTTTATAAATTGTTCACTATTTATAAGCTCGAATTGAAAATCAATATTTGTGTGAACTCCTTCTATTAAGAATTCTCCTAATGCTCTTCTCATTTTACAAATAGCCTCTTCTCTAGTCTTACCATGAACTATCAATTTCGCTATCATAGAATCATAGTATGGAGGTATTACATACCCTGAGTATACAGCACTATCAATTCTAACGTTAAATCCACCCGGTAAATAAAGATCTTCTATTTTTCCTGGTGAAGGCATAAATCCTCTACTAGAGTCTTCAGCATTAATTCTACATTCAATAGAATGACCATTTAAACTTATATCATCTTGAGTAAATCCTAATTTTTCTCCTGCTGCAATTTTAATCTGTTCTTTTATTAAATCTATACCAGTAATCATTTCAGTTATAGGATGTTCTACTTGGATACGAGTATTCATTTCCATAAAGTAATAATTATTATTTTTATCTAATAAAAACTCTATTGTTCCTGCATTATTATAATTAACTGCTTTAGCTGCACGAATAGCCGTTGCTCCCATTGCTTCTCTTAATTCTGTTGTCATTATAGGACATGGAGCTTCTTCTATCACTTTTTGATTTCTTCTTTGCATAGAACAATCTCTTTCACCTAGATATACTATGTTTCCAAAATTATCCCCTAATATTTGAATCTCAACATGCTTAGGATTTTCTACAAACTTTTCGACATATATAGTATCATCTCCAAAAGCAGCTTTTGCCTCTGCTTTTGCATTCTCATATGACCTTATAAGTTCATTTTCTTCTCTAACTATTCTTATTCCACGTCCTCCACCTCCAGCAGAGGCTTTAACCATTACAGGATACCCTATCTCCTTCGCAGTTTTAATTAATTCTTTTTCACTACTTATAGCTCCTTTAGAACCTGGAACTATAGGTACTCCTGCCTTAATCATAATATCTCTTGCATTAGACTTATTTCCCATATTATCGATGCACTCAGGATCTGGTCCTATAAAAGTTATATTACATTCCTTACACATCTTTGCAAATTTGCTATTCTCTGATAAGAAACCAAATCCAGGATGAATAGCCTGTGCACCTGTTAAAACAGTCGCACTAATTATATTTTGTATATTTAGATAGCTATCTTTTGCTGCCGCTGGTCCAATGCATACAGCCTCATCTGCCATTTGAGTATGAATTGCATCCCTGTCCGCTTCTGAATAAACGGCTACAGTTTCAATACCCATTTCCCTGCAGGCTCTTATTATTCTTACTGCTATTTCCCCTCTATTTGCAATTAATATCTTATTAAACACTTTTACACTTCCATTCCCAACACTCTAATTTTTGTCACCTATCATAAACATTATTTCAGCTTCAGCAGCCTTTTTATCATCCACATATGCTACTGCAGTTCCTATACCTGCTGGTCCTTTAATCTTTATAATTTCTACTTCTAGCCTTAAAGTATCCCCAGGAACAACCTTTTTTCTAAATTTAGCTTTGTTTATTCCACCAAAGAAGGCGATTTTTCCCTTAAAACTTTCTTGACTTAAGATAGCTACTGCTCCCGCCTGTGCTAAAGCTTCTATAATAAGTACTCCAGGCATGACAGGTTCTTCTGGAAAATGTCCTTGAAAGAAATATTCATTCATAGTTACATTTTTATATGCAGTAACCTTTTTGCCTGGTTCCATATAAGTTACTTTATCAATTAATAAAAATGGATATCTATGAGGAATAATTTCTTTTATTTCCTTTACTCCAAAATTAACAACAAAATCCATATTCTCCATTATTGTTCCTCCTAATGCATATATATCAAATATTGCTATTGAATCTTTATTTTAAACATTGCCTGGCCATACTCTACCATTTGTTCATTGTTAACTAAGATTTCTACAATTTCTCCATCTACTTCACTTTGAATTTCATTCATAAGCTTCATAGCTTCTATAATACAAAGAGTATCGCCTTTTTTAACCTTTGATCCTAATTTCACATAGGCAGGTTTATCCGGACCAGAAGACTCATAAAAAGTACCAACAATAGGTGAAGCTACTTCTTTTATATTTTCATCATGAGTTATCTTTTTATCATTTTCTTCAACATTCTCTCTTGTTGACTCAATTAAATTTTCTTTATTAGGTTGAGTCTTTACCACAATCTTATCCTCAATTATCTCTTGTATGGGATTCTTTGATTCTTCTATCTCAGTGTTCAAATGGTGTTTTTGTTGTCTTTGAGAATCGGCTTCTCCCTCTTTTCTCATAACTATAGATATACCATTCCAGTTAACTTCTAAATAACCTAATTTAGAGTCGTCCATAGTTTTTATCATACCTTGAATTGCATTAAAATCCATATTACTCACTCCACTTTTTTAATAAAATTACAGCGTTATGTCCACCGAAACCTAAGGAATTTGACATCGCATATTTAAGTTCTGCACTTCTACCTTCATTAGGAACATAGTCAAGATCACATTCTTCATCTTGTACCTTATATCCTGCAGTTGGAGGTATAAATCCTTCTTTTAAAGCCTTAATACATGCTATTGCTTCTACAGCACCAGCTGCCCCCAATAAATGACCTGTCATAGACTTGGTAGAACTTATAGGAATATTTTTCGCGAAGTCTCCAAATACCCTCTTCACTGCAGCAGTTTCTGACTTATCATTGACCTCAGTACTTGTTCCATGTGCGTTTATATATGATACTTCTTCCTTATTTATTCCTGCTTCCTTTATAGCCAGTTCCATAGCCTTTGCAGCACCTTCAGGATTTGAAGCAGTTATATGATATGCATCACAAGTAGAACCATACCCAACAACTTCAGCATATATAGTAGCTCCTCTTTGCTTTGCATGTTCAAGAGATTCCAATACTAATATTCCTGAACCTTCTCCCATAATAAATCCATTTCTTTCTTTATCAAAAGGAATAGATGCTCTATTAGGATCTGTGCTTTTAGATAATGCTGTTAAAGAAGTAAATCCTGCAATAGCTAATGGAGTAATTGATGCTTCAGTTCCTCCTGCTATCATTATATCAGCTAAATCATTTTTAATGGCATGAAAAGCTTCTCCTATAGAGTTTGTTCCTGTAGCACAAGCTGTTACTACTGTTGAACATATTGCTCTTGCACCAAATCTAATTGCTATGTTTCCTGCAGCCATGTTACCTATAATCATAGGTATAAATAGTGGTTGAACTCTTCCTGGTCCCTTTTCTAAAAGTTTTGTTTGTTCCTTTTCTATTGTTCCGATTCCGCCAATTCCTGAACCAACTATAACTCCAAATCTATCTTTATCTATATTTTCTACATCTAACTTCGAATCCTCTACTGCTTGAATAGCTGATGCCAATGCAAATTGACAGAATGTATCCATTCTCTTTGCTTCTTTTTTATCTATATATTTTATAGGATCAAAATCCTTAACTTCAGCGGCTAGCTTTGCCTTAAAGTTTTCTGTGTCAAAAGACTTAATGAAATCTATACCATGAACTCCATTTCTTACATTATTCCAAAACGTATCTACATCATTACCTACTGGTGTTACTGCTCCCAATCCCGTAACTACAACTCTTCTTTTCATTGACAATTCACCAACCTTTTACTTAATTTAATTTACATAACCATTCCACCATCAACATTTATTACTTGACCAGTAATATAATCTGAAGATGGAGAAGCTAAAAAAGCTACTAAATTTGCTACATCTTGAGCAGTACCAAATTTCTTTAGAGGTATATTATTTAGTGTACTTTCCTTAACTTTATCTGATAAAACTTCTGTCATATCTGTTTGAATAAATCCCGGCGCAACGGCATTTACATTAATTCCTCTTGAAGCAAGCTCTCTTGCAGCAGATTTAGTCATACCTATTATACCAGCTTTTGCAGCGGAGTAGTTTATTTGGCCGGCATTACCTGATACTCCAACTACTGAAGATATATTTATGATTTTTCCACTTTTTTGTTTCATCATTATAGGTGTTGCATGTCTTATGCAGTTAAAAGCACCTTTTAAATTTACCTCTATTACTTTATCAAAATCTTCTTCTTTCATTCTTAGAATTAGTCCGTCCTTTGTAATCCCTGCATTATTAACAAGTATATCCAAAGTTCCAAAAGTTTCAACAGCCTTTTTCATAATATTTTCAGATTCTGAAAATACACTAACATCTCCTTGAACAGCTATTGCCTTACTTCCTTTGCTCTCTATTTCTTTTATTAATTCTTCAACAGAACTTGAATTACTTCTATAGTTTATAACAATATTTGCCCCTAACTCCGCTAGCCCTAAAGCAATCGATCTTCCAATACCACGGCTAGCTCCTGTGACTATTGCAGTTTTTCCTTTTAAACTTTCCATCTACCATTCTCCATTCTATTTCTGTAATTTTTCTATAGTAGCATTTAAAGATTTTAAGTCCTGTACATTTAATGTCACAGCTTTTCTATTGATTTTTTTAACGAATCCACTTAATGTTTTTCCTGGGCCAATCTCTATAAATGTATCTACACCCATATCCATCATTGTTTTTATACTCTTTTCAAAAAGTACTGAAGTCATCACTTGTCTTTTTAAGTATGGCTTTATATTTTCTTTGTTATCTATAACTTCTCCCGTTACATTAGTTACCACAGGAATCTTTAAATCACCTATAGAAATATTATTAAGTTCTTCTTCTAGTTTATCTGCCGCAGGACTTAACATTGATGTATGGAAAGGTCCACTTACTGAAAGTAATATAGCTTTCGCTGCTCCCTTTTCCTTAGCCTTTTCACAAGCCGCTTCAACAGCTTTCACTTCTCCAGCAATTACGATTTGTCCTGGACAATTTAAATTAGCCGGCTCGACTACACCTATACTTGAACACTCATTACATACTTCTCTTATTTTCTCTTCATCTAATCCAAGGATAGCAGCCATAGTACCAACTCCTTGTGGTACTGCTTCCTGCATATATTTTCCTCTCTTTTTAACTAGCTTAACAGCTTCTTCAAATTCTATTACACCACCATAAACTAGCGCAGAATATTCCCCAAGACTTAACCCTGCCGTAACATCCGCTTTTATTCCTTTACTCTCCAATGCCTTTAATGCAGCAATACTTGTTGTCAAAATAGCTGGTTGGGTATTTTCTGTAATATTCAATGCCTCTTCAGGTCCTTCAAAACAAATATTGCTTATTGAGAATCCAAGAGCCTTATCAGCGCTCTCAAAAACATTTCTACATACATCTATATTATCATATAATTCTTTTCCCATGCCAACGTATTGAGCTCCCTGGCCTGAGAATAAAAAAGCTATTTTACTCATATTTTCCTCCAAGGTTATCCTATTTGAAATATCTTATGTACTCTTTTTAAATGCATTTCTGCTTCATTAAACATTTCCTCTATAATTTCACTACAGCTTTGTTCTTTGCAAACAAGTCCTGCAATTTGACCAGCCATAACAGAACCATTATCTATATCTCCCTGACGAGCAGCCTTAGAAAGCGCACCTCTACCAAGTTCTTCATATTTCTCTAGTGCTGCTCCATCCTTCTCTAATAATTGGAATTGTCTAGTAAGCTTATTTCTTATAACACGCACTGGATGACCTGTAGCTCTACCAGTAACCTGAGTATCTATATCTTTTGCAGCTATTACTCTTTTCTTATAATTTTCATGAACAGTACATTCATTAGCTACTAAAAACCTAGTTCCAACTTGTATTCCTTCAGCCCCTAACATGAATGCTGCTGCTGCACCTCTTCCATCACCTATACCACCTGCTGCAATTACAGGAATATTTACAGCGTCAACCACTTGAGGAACTAAAGCCATTGTAGTAAGCTCTCCAATATGACCACCAGACTCGCAACCTTCTGCTATAACAGCATCTACACCTGATCTTTCCATTCTCTTTGCTAATGCAACTGAAGGAACAACAGGTATAACCTTTATACCGTGACTTTTCCACATTTCTATGTACTTTCCTGGGTTACCTGCTCCTGTAGTAACAACCTTAACGCCTTCTTCACAAACCATCTTAGCAACAGCTTCAGCTGTCTCACCTAAAAGCATTATATTAACCCCAAAAGGCTTATCAGTTAAACTCTTAGCCTTACGTATCTCGTCTCTAACCCACTCTAACGGAGCATTACCTGTTATAATGCCTAGTCCTCCTGCATTTGAAACTGCGGCTGCTAAAGAACTATCTGCAATCCAAGCCATTCCTCCTTGTATAATAGGGTATTTTATTCCAACCATATCGGAAAACACGGAATTAATCATAACTCATCCTCCTGATTTTAATTAATAAATTAGTATTTTATTCTATTGCTCTACTCTTTCTTCAACAAACTTAACAGCCTCAGCTACTGTCTTAATTGATTCTGCATCCTCTATTTGTATTCCAAACTCTTCTTCTATCTCTATTATTATTTGGAAAAGATCTAAAGAATCTACTCCTAATTCATCAAAAGAAGTATCCATACTTATATCACTTTCATTTAATCCTAATTGTTCTATTACTATTTCTTTTACTTTTTCAAATACCATTTTATCCTCCATATACCAGCTTATTTACCACTGAATTATTAGACCACCATAAGTTAGTCCTCCGCCGAATCCTATAAGTAAAATTTTATCTCCAGCTTGAAGTAAGTTATTCTGTACCATATCATCTAATGCAATACCCACGCTAGCTGCAGATGTATTTCCAAATTTATTTAGGTTTAAATAAAACTTTTCTTCACTTATACCCAATTTCTTAGCTGCTGATTCTATTATTCTATAGTTAGCCTGATGTGGAACTATATATTTTATATCCTCTAATGAGCACTTTGCATCCTCTAGAAGTTTTTCTACTCCATGTGCTATAATTTTTACTCCAAATTTAAATATTTCTCTTCCATTCATTCTTATCGCAGCATCTACTTGCTTATCTAAATACTCTTCACTTACGTATGGATTTTTCACTGGAATTGCATTAGTTGTTAAATATTGACCCTTACTGCCATCTGAGCCTCTATAAATGGATAATACACTTTCAACTTCAGAAGCTTTTAGAACAGCTGCCGCTGCGCCATCACCAAATAATACACATGTATTTCTGTCTTGCCAGTTAACAATTTTAGAAAGTGTTTCTGCGCCAATGACTAATACAACCTTTGAACTTCCTGCTCTTATAAATTGTGTTGCAATATCTAATCCATAAACAAATCCTGAACAGGCTGCTGAAATATCAAAACAAGTAGCATTTACAGCTTTTATACTACTTTGCACCATACATGCAGTAGATGGAATGAAACTATCTGGTGTAGCTGTTCCTACAATAATTAAATCTATATCCTCAGCTTTTATACCTGCATTTTCTATAGCCTTTAATGCTGCTTTTGAGGCCATAACAGATGTATCTTCTCCTTCAGATATTCGTCTTTCTCTTATACCTGTCATGTTGCTTATCCATTCATCGTTAGTATCAACAATACAGGATAAATCTTCATTACTTACAATTTTTGAAGGTACATAGCTCCCTGTACCTATAACCTGCACCTTATTCATTGCTAATCTCCTTTAAGTTAATTTTTAATTTGTACTTAGACTTAAAAAATTCATTAACTTTACCCAAAGACTTAACTAAAATTCCTTCTTCTTCTTCAGTAAGCCCTTCTATTGTAGCCTTCACCATGTCAGTATGGAACTTTTCATGAATTCTATAAGCGAGTTTTCCTTTTTTAGTTAGCCGAATATGTACAATTCTTCTATCTTGTTCACACTTTTTTCTTTCTACATATCCCTTTTTAACTAGATTACTTATAGCTGTCGTTAGTGTTCCTAATGTTATATTAAGATCACCAGCTACTTCTGTCATAGTCCTTGGCTTATACATGCCTATAGCCTCAATAGTATGAATTTCTGTAACAGATATGTCACTAAAAGCACCAGATTTAAGAGCTTTTTGTTCTATTTGTAATATATCATTAAAAGTACTTACTAAAAGTTCATTTAGAATACTTATACAATTGCTCACTAAATCACCACTTTAATAATATTTTAATAAAAGCTCTTTATTCATTATAAACCTTTTCTGCATCTGTAACTAATTCATTAATTAGTTCTTTTACAGTAACTATCTTATCTACTTTGTAACCACTACTTCCTGTGAAAATTAATCCCTCATCTAAGTTACCCTTAACAGCTTCAATTAAAGCTTTAGATATACAATAAGGGGTTTCCTTAGGATTACACTTCTTTATACAACTATAACACTTTTTAGGACTTATTCTTTCTTTTTCTACTTTTTTGATAAATTTATTTCTTATAGCTCTACCTGGTAGACCTACAGGGCTTTTTATAATACTTATATCTTCTTTATTTGAATTTATAAATGCCTCTTTATATTTCATGCTTGCATCACATTCTTCTGTTGCTATAAATCGAGTACCCATTTGAACCGCTGAAACTCCTAGTTCTAAAAACCTTGCAATATCTTCTCCTGTATAAATTCCACCTGCAGCTACTACTGGAATTTTCCTTTTATACTCTTCTTCAAAAGGCTTTAATACTTCAATTACTTCAGGCACAATCTCTTCTAAAGATTTTTTTTCTTCAGTAAGCTCTTCTAAATTAAATCCTAGATGACCGCCTGCTTCTGGACCTTCTATTACAACCATATCTGGAATTCTAGAATATTTCTTTGCCCACTGCTTTATAATAACCGTAGCTGCTCTTCCAGAGGAAACAATAGGAGCTATTTTAACGTTACTGCCCTCCACAAGTTTAGGTAAAGACAATGGAAGCCCTGCTCCAGAGATAATTATATCTATTTGTGCTTCAACACAAGCTTTTACCATTTCATCATAATTATTGATGGCAACCATAAGATTAACACCTAAAATACCTTTAGGGCTTATCTCTTTTGCCATTTTAATTTCCTTTTTTAACGCTCTAATATTCGCATCTTTAGTATTAGTTTCAAAATCTGGCTCTCTATAACCTATCTGAACTCCAGATATTACACCAATACCACCTTCATTTGCTACTGCTGATGAGAGTTTGTAACCTGATACTCCTACACCCATACCGCCTTGGATAATAGGTAAATCTGCTTTTAACTCCCCAATAATTAATGGAGGTAGTTTCATGTGATCGTCTCCTTTAAAATTATTTTTGATTATCAAATACTTTGATAATCAAAGTATATATTAAAAGTTTTTTACTGTCAACACATTATCCACCAAAATACATTTATGTAAAATATATTCCAGTCAATTAATAAGGAATATCCTAACTTTTAATATAATAAGTTAAGATATTCCTTGGGGTTTTTTGAACAATTAATTAATTTAAATATTTTAAAGGATTCTGAGGTATTCCATCGGCTCTAACTTCAAAGTGAACATGAGGTCCAGTACTATTACCCGTACTTCCCACTTCTCCAACCTTTTCACCACGATTTACAATTTGCCCCTTAATAACATCTATCTTATTACAGTGACCGTAAATAGTTTGTATTCCTGCACCATGATCTATTTTGATTACATTTCCATATCCTTCTTCCCAGCCAGCATAATATATCTTACCATTCATTGCAGCATAAATAGGATCCCCCATAGGTGAGCCAATATCTACTCCATTATGCATTCTACCCCATCTAACTCCAAATGCTGAAGTTATACTTCCTCTAGATGGAGTATACATTAGCTTTGATACAGATGCTGATCTAGAAAGACTTACGCTTTCTATTTTATTAACTTGATTTTCTTTATAAAAAGATATAAGTGGATATTTACTATCTGTACTTATAACTTTTACAGCGTCTTCCACGCTTTTTAACTTATCCAAATTAGCAAGTTGTTTAATGTAAGTTATATTATTTTTTAACTTAAAAGTTCCACTACTATCCTTTTGTTTATATGTACTCTTAACGCCGTCTAAAACCTTTTTCATTTCATCTTCACTGGCAAGAAAAGCTACTTCTTTACCATCAGATTTCATTAAGACTACTGGTACTTGAGTATTTGTATTATTTATAATACTTTTTTTTATCGTATTACTATCGCTTAGTCTAATAGGATTTATCCATAATAAATTATTAAACTTTACATTATCATTAAGAACAACTTTTCCAATTCTTTTTTCTAGATCCTTCTCTATACTTATTTTAGCATTATAGAACTCTTCTTTATCTTTAATATACGCTAAGTGTTTACCATTCAAGTAAACCTCATAAGCGTATGGATTGCTAAAATACAAAAATTGAACAACTACTATAATAGTAATAGTAATAGCTAAAATATTTCCTATTATTTTAGCTCTACAGCCAGATAACAAAATAATCAACCCTTTCTATTTGTTCAAGTTTTATGTCACTTCTTGATTTTTTCCCATAATGTAAGAATTATACATGCTTTAATAAACTTTTTTCATTGTTATACTTTTTTTATTTTGTTATAATTACTAAATGGAAGTTATTTTAAACATAAAACTTAATTGAAGGTAGGTTGTAACAATATGAGTACTTTTATATTTAAAAGTAAAGGTTCAAATTATACTCCGGTAAATAACATTTTTATAGATAAGTTCATGCCAAAAGCCCGGGGAGAATTCGTTAAGGTCTATCTTCTAGGGCTAAAATATTGCATTTCAGGAGAATTGGGAGTAAGTTCACAAATAATGGCAGGAGCATTACACCTATTAGAAACGGATGTAGTAAATGCCTGGAATTATTGGAGTGAAGAAAATGTTATTAGAATGATTCCTATTGATAACATGGGAAATTACAATATAGAATTCTTAGAATTATCTGATGTCCCTGAAGAAAGGGAAGAAAATATAAACTTATTAGAAGAATTAAATAAAAACTCAACTAAGGATATGCTACAAGATATAGAAAAATTACTAGGTAGACCGCTCTCTTCAAAGGAAATGACAATGTACATAGGCTGGTTAAAAGATTTTAACTTTTCACCTGAAATTATACTGCTCTTAATTCAATATTGTGCTTCAAAAGGCAAAACTGATTGTAGATATATAGAAAAGATAGCTATTTCATGGTTTGATTCTAAGATTAAGACCATAGATGATGCTCAGACATTTATAAAGAAACATGAAGATAAGTGGATTAAAATAAGAAAAATACTAAATTATCTAGGTATAAAAGATGCTGAAATAATGAAGCCACAAGAGGAAGTCCTAGAGAAATGGATAAGTACCTATAACTTTTCATTAGACCTTATATTTAAAGCTTGTGACATATGCTTCCAAAGGATTAATAAAGCAGACTTTAAGTACATAGATGGTATCCTTGCAAGTTGGTATAAAGATGAAATCAAGACTATCCAAGATGTTGATAAGAAGGATAATAAAAAACCTACTTATAATAATGGTTTTAAAAATAGTAACTCTGCTAAATCCTCAAATAGTACATTTAATAACTTTAAGCAAAGAGATTATGATTTTGATGACTTAAAAAAGAAATTGCTAGGGTGGGATAATAAATGATAAAAGGTTATAAATCCAAAATATCTAAGATTTATGAAAGCTTAAGAGAAACTGAAGAGAAATCGTTAAAAAAAAGAAGAGAAGAGATTCAATATAAAGTACCAGAAGTAATAAAAATAGAAGAAGAAATAGGAAGGTTATGCTTAAGATTATCAATGAGCGTATTAAGCAATTCTAATGATAGAGAGAAAAATCTAAAAGAATTAAAAGAAAAGATTACTGATTTAAGAATGAAAAAGTCTGAATTACTAGTAAGTCATAGATACCCTATAGACTATCTAGATATGCATTATAAGTGCTCTAAGTGTAATGATACAGGTTTTGTAGGCTCTCAAAAATGTACTTGTTATAAACAAAAACTAGTTCATTTATATTATGATAACTCTGACCTAAAAGATATATTAAATAAAAATAATTTTGATAACTTTAATCTAGAACTTTATTCTTATCATAAAACTGGTAATGAACCAATAAGTCCTAGAAAAAATATAGAAGAAATAGCCTCAAAGTCATGGAAATTCATTCAAGGCTTTCCTGGATCTCATGAAAACTTATTATTTTTGGGCAATCCCGGAACTGGAAAGACTTTTTTATCCAATTGTATTGCAAAGGAGCTTTTAGATAGAGGTTACTTGGTAGTATATAGAACAGCTGAAGCCTTAATTCATGATTTAAAACATATAAGATTCAATAACGATGAAACTTCAGAAGACTTATTGTTAAATTGTGACTTGCTTATAATAGATGACTTAGGGTCAGAACAGATAACGGACTTTTCCAAAACTGAACTATTTAACTTATTAAATAGAAGACTCCTGAAGAGAAATAAAATGTTAATATCCACAAATTATGATTTAGAAGACTTACTTAAAATATATTCTGAAAGAATTTCCTCACGTCTACTTGGTGAATTTATATTATGTAATTTTTTTGGTGAAGATATTAGAATACATCAAAACATCAAAAATCAAAGATATTAAAATAAAAAGATATCCACATAGTAAAAGATACCCACACAACTCTTATTATGTGGATATCTTTTTATTTTATAGTAAACTTTTTAACATAAACAGATAAAATTAATCCACAGTGTGAATAGTTCTATGTAAACTTCCTTAAAGTATCAACAGTAAGTTAGTATCATTAAAATAAAAGTAAAAAATAAAAAAGCTACACAATTTACATTGTGCAGCTTTCTGGTGCTGGCAGCAAGAATCGAACTCGCGACCTACTGATTACAAGTCAGTTGCTCTACCTGCTGAGCTATGCCAGCATACTTTTATGGCGACCCAGAAGGGACTCGAACCCTCGACCTCCGGCGTGACAGGCCGGCACTCTAACCAACTGAGCCACTGGGCCATATTAATTTTTTATTTTATTGGTGGGCACAACAGGGATCGAACCTGTGACCCCCTGCTTGTAAGGCAGGTGCTCTCCCAGCTGAGCTATGCGCCCGTTTTTTATGGTGACCCCTAGGGGAATCGAACCCCTGTTACCACCGTGAAAGGGTGGTGTCTTGACCGCTTGACCAAGGGGCCATGCTTATTATTTTTTGGTGCTGGCAGCAAGAATCGAACTCGCGACCTACTGATTACAAGTCAGTTGCTCTACCTGCTGAGCTATGCCAGCATACTTTTATGGCGACCCAGAAGGGACTCGAACCCTCGACCTCCGGCGTGACAGGCCGGCACTCTAACCAACTGAGCCACTGGGCCATATTATTTTTTTATTTTATTGGTGGGCACAACAGGGATCGAACCTGTGACCCCCTGCTTGTAAGGCAGGTGCTCTCCCAGCTGAGCTATGCGCCCGTTTTTTATGGTGACCCCTAGGGGAATCGAACCCCTGTTACCACCGTGAAAGGGTGGTGTCTTGACCGCTTGACCAAGGGGCCATGCTTATTATTTTTTTGGTGCTGGCAGCAAGAATCGAACTCGCGACCTACTGATTACAAGTCAGTTGCTCTACCTGCTGAGCTATGCCAGCATACTTTTATGGCGACCCAGAAGGGACTCGAACCCTCGACCTCCGGCGTGACAGGCCGGCACTCTAACCAACTGAGCCACTGGGCCATATTGTTTTTTTATTTTATTGGTGGGCACAACAGGGATCGAACCTGTGACCCCCTGCTTGTAAGGCAGGTGCTCTCCCAGCTGAGCTATGCGCCCGTTTTTTATGGTGACCCCTAGGGGAATCGAACCCCTGTTACCACCGTGAAAGGGTGGTGTCTTGACCGCTTGACCAAGGGGCCATAAATTATTTATAGTTTTTTCTCAGTTCGACTTAACCGCC
This sequence comes from Clostridium sp. CS1-1, assembly GCF_056135525.1. Lineage (NCBI taxonomy): Bacteria > Bacillati > Bacillota > Clostridia > Eubacteriales > Clostridiaceae > Clostridium > Clostridium sp. CS1-1. Next base: position 4,958,933 of record NZ_CM148680.1, read on the forward strand.
CTGACATAGAACATAATACAAGATATTCACTAAAGTGTCAACAACTTTTTATTACTTTTTTTTATTATTTTTTTAATTATTTCTAAAAGCCTTGAATTACAAGGCTTTTAGAAGATAAAAAAATTTATTATTTTATTTCTTAAAAATGTTTTTAGTAAGATCTAGGCCCCATATACCCTATATGATCCATTATTATTAATGCTGTATCTTCTATTGCTCTTCTCGTTACATCTATAACTTTACAGTTTAATCTCCTCATGAGTCTATCAGCAAACTCTAACTCTTGTAATACTCTTTCAGCATTAGCATATTGAATTTCTTTTGAAAGCATTGCAAATTTATCTAATCTATGTTTTCTTATTTCAATAAGCTGCATAGGATCTATAGTAAGTCCCACAATTTTTCTTCTATCAATTTCATATAGAGCCTCTGGTATAGGTACTTCCGGCATAACTGGTATATTCAATGCTTTTATTCCCTTATTAGCTAGATACATACAGATAGGGGTTTTAGATGTCCTCGAAAGTCCTACTAATACTACATCTGCATGTTTTATACCTGAATGATCTTTACTATCATCGTATTGAATCGCAAACTCCATTGCCTCGATTTTCTTGAAATAATCTGAGTCAATTCCCCAAACGGCTCCTGGTCTATAGTCAGGCATCTTATTTAGTATTCTTGAAGCTACACTTATGCAAGGTCCTAAAACATTTGTTATATGGATTCCTGTCTCTATACATCTTTGAACTAAAAACTCTCTGACATCCACAAGAACTATAGTAGATATTATCATTATATTTTCCCTATCTTCAAGAGTATTCATAAAATCATTAACGTCCTCAAAACTCTTAACATAAGGTATTCTTTGTATCTCTATCTTTTCACAAAATTGACTTGCTGTTGCTCTAGCTACTTGTTCTGCGGTTTCTCCTATAGAATCTGATACAGCATATATTTTTAACATTAGTATTCCCCCTTCAGCCAGTCTAGTAACTCAGGCTTGACTATTTCCCCTATTTAAACCTTGAATAACAGGTATTTATCTAGAATTATAGCTTGAAAGTTCCACAAGAGCACAACCTTGTATAGCTGTAATTCCCTTTTCTTTACATAATGTTAATATATCACTACTTTCGGCTCCTGGCTGTATCAAAACCTTACTAATTCCTAATTCACTTGCTTCCTCTATTAACTTTATGCCAGTTATTGGATTTATACATAAATCTATAACATCAATTTTATAAGGTACTGTCTTAAGTTCCTTAAAGGCGTTTCCAGTAGTATCTCTTGGGTTAACTCCCGATACATTAAAACTAGCATCTTGTAAAGCATTAAGTATTCTGTATGCATATTTTCCTTGATTGAGTATATCTCCAACAACTACCCAATTTTTATAATTTAATAATTCTGATGCTTCCATAAACCTATTACCCCTTTCAAGTTTTAATAAAAAATTCTATACTTTAATTAAGTAATACATACTCTATTATATACTAAATTAAAGGTAAATATAAGAAATGCGTCTTATGAAGTCTTAGAAATATATGATAATATAAAGTGAAACTTTAATCAGATGGGGTTTTAACCCCACCTGATTCTTAGTTGAACGAATCCAGGGACGTAGCCGCTCTTTACTCCCTCTTGGAGAAGAGGGAGTATTAGAGCGAATAGTCATCGGATAAAAGTTGCTAGACTTTTGGTTAATACTAAATTTATATATGATAACTCTAAAATAAAATTCTTAAAATTTATAGATTTAATTTAAAAGGTTTTTCGGGTAAAATATTATAGAATAATTTAATCGCAAGGAGTTGTTATCTTTGTTTCATGAACTAATAATAATTGGCGGTGGAGCCTCTGGTATTATGGCAGCAATCACCGCAAAAGATATAGGAAAAGATGTTGCCATACTAGAGGGAAATAGTAGAATAGGAATTAAAATATTAACTACTGGAAATGGTCGTTGCAATATAACTAACCAAAACATTAACTATTCACGATATCACAGTAAGAGCCCTAACTTTTTTGAATATACATTGGATAAATTTAACTTACAAAATACAATAGACTTTTTTTATTCGCTAGGTCTTCCACTAACTACACTTGATGGTGATAAAATGTTCCCCTTATCTCTTCAGGCGTCTTCTGCACTTGATATATTCAGAATGTCTTTAGAGGATCGTAATATTCCACTTTATTTTAATTCAAAAGTAAAAGACATAAAATATTCTACAAAAGGATTTAAAATGACTACAGAATCTGGAGATATTTATGAAAGCAAGAAACTAATACTCTGCTGTGGGGGTAAATCAGCACCTAATACAGGCTCAGATGGATCAGGATTGAGCTTAGCTAAACAACTAGGCCATAGTATAGTAAACCCTGTTCCTGCCCTTGTACAGCTCAAATTAGCGTATAATCATCTAAAGGCTCTATCAGGAGTAAAATTTAATGGCTTTGCTCAAATATTAGTTAACGGAACACTTCAGCGAAAAGAATTTGGAGAAATATTATTTACAGATTACGGTATATCTGGGCCCCCTATACTTCAATTAAGTCGTATCGCTTCTTATGCTCTATTTGAAGGTAAAAAGGTAACTCTGTCTATTGATATGATGCCTGAATTAGATAAAGATGGTTTAATAGAATTTCTAGAAAATCACTGGGGATTATTTAGCTATAGAAGTGTTTTTAATTCATTTATAGGTATTATTAATAAGAAAGTTATCCCAGTAATCTTAAAAGAAGCATCGATAGAAAACATACACAAACCATGTTCTGATTTGTCTTGGTCTGAAAAACAAAAAATATATGAATTGCTTAAAAGTTGGAGCTTTTCAGTAAGTGATACTAACTCTTTTAAGAATTCACAAGTTACTGCCGGTGGCATAAATACAGAAGAAGTAAATCCACAAACATTAGAGTCTAAAATAGTTAAAAATTTATACTTTTCTGGCGAAATATTAGATGTAGACGGAGACTGTGGAGGCTTTAATCTTCAATGGGCTTGGAGCTCAGGATTTATTACTGGAAAAAGTGCTGCTGAAAATTAATATCAGCAGCACTCATTATATTAAAATCTAAATATCTGAGATTTTCATAGTTTGATCTCTTCTTGGTCCAACAGATACTATAGATACTTTTGTATCAGTGAACTCCTCAATCTTCTTTAAATATATCTTTGCATTTTCAGGAAGTTCTTCGTAGCTTCTTGCACTTGCTATACTTTCGTCCCAACCATCAAATTCCTCATAAATCGGTTCACACTTAGCCAAATCTTCAAGACTTGCTGGAACATAATCTATAATTTGCTCATTAAACTTATAACCTGTGCATACTTTTATCTTTTTCATTCCTGCTAAAGTATCTATTTTAGTTACAGCAAAACTTGTAAGTCCTGAAATTCTAGCTGCACTCTTAAGTATTACTAAATCTAGCCATCCACATCTTCTTGCTCTTCCTGTAGTTACTCCATATTCGTGACCTTTTTCTCTTAACCATTCACCTGTTTCCTCAAGTAATTCTGTAGGAAATGGTCCTTTTCCAACTCTTGTAGTATAAGCTTTAGCAATTCCTACAGCATTTGTTATCATTGTAGGACCTATTCCAACACCATTAGACACTCCACCTGCAATAGTATTTGATGATGTTACATAAGGATATGTTCCGTAGTCAATATCTAAAAGAGTTCCTTGTGCTCCTTCAAATAGAACATTTTTACCTGCTTTAATATTCTCATATACTTTAACAGAAATATCTTTTACAAATGGTCTCATTCTTTCAGCATAAGCTAAATATTCATCATATATTGATTGAAACTCTAAGGCTTCTCCATTAAACACCTTAGTAATTATAGAGTTCTTAATTTCTACATTATCTCTTAATTTTTCTTCAAATACATTTGTATGCATAAGATCGCAAATTCTTATACCGCTTCTCTCCATCTTATCTGTATAGCAAGGTCCTATTCCCTTACCTGTTGTTCCTATATCTTTCTTGCCTCTTGCCTTTTCTTTTATTCCATCAAGAACCTTGTGGTAAGGCATTATAAGATGCGCTCTGTCACTTATTATCAAGTTTTCTGGAGTAACTTCAACTCCAAGATTTGTTAAATAATCTATTTCTTCAAACAATGCTTTCGGATCAACAACTACTCCATTACCTATCACATTTAACTTTTCTTTATAAAGTATTCCTGAAGGAATTAAATGAAGCTTATATTGTTTATCTCCAACTTCAACAGTGTGTCCTGCGTTATTCCCACCTTGAAACCTAACTACTACATCTGCATCTTCTGCAAGATAATCTGTCATTTTTCCTTTTCCTTCATCTCCCCATTGTGCTCCTAATACAATAAATGCTGACATAAAATTTCCTCCTCTTAATTACCTGGCTATAATATACTAATATAGTATTATCCATTATATTTACTATAAATACCTAAACAATAACATTATTAACTCTTTGATAAATAACTTATTCATCTATCTCATTAGCAAGAATTCTCGCTAAGTAGACTCCACTTGCCGACGCTTGTGAAAGAGAATGCGTAACTCCTGATCCATCTCCTAAAGCGTATAATCCTTTAATACTTGTTTCTAAATTATTATTAACTTCTACCTTAGAATTGTAAAACTTAACTTCTACACCATATAGCAAAGTATCCTCATTAGCAGTACCTGGTGCAATATTATTTAAAGCATAAATCATTTCTATAATACCATCTAATTGTCTTTTTGGAATTACGAGACTTAAATCTCCTGGTGTCGCTTTCAAAGTTGGTATTGTAAAGCTCTTAGCCATTCTACGTTCATTAGTTCTTCTACCATTAACTAAATCTCCAAATCTTTGAACTAAGACTCCTCCACCAAGCATATTACTTAGTCTTGCAATAGATTCTCCATATTCATTACTATCTCTAAATGGTTCAGTAAAATGATTAGACACAAGTAATGCAAAATTCGTATTATTTGTATGTAGTGAAGGGTCTGAATAACTATGACCATTTACTGTTATTATACCATTAGTATTCTCACTTACAACTTCTCCATGTGGATTCATACAGAACGTTCTTACCATATCATTATATTTCTTTGTTTTATAAACAATTTTACTTTCATATACTTCTCTAGTTATATGTTCAAATACTTCTGCTGGTAGTTCCACACGAACGCCTATATCAACTCTATTACTCTCTGTTTTGATTCCCATTTTACTGCAAATGTTTGAAATCCATTTTGAACCTGAACGCCCAGTAGCTAATATTAAATTTTTACATTGAAATGTATCTTTACTAGTAATTACTGAAAACTCTTCATTAATCTTATCAATATCAACTACTTCTGTATTAAATATCATTTCTATCTTATCACTTAAATACTTATAAATGTTAGACAAAATCACCAAATTCCTATCTGTACCTAAATGCCTAACCTTCGCATCTAGTAGATGTAAATCATATTGTAACGCTCTACTTTTTAGTTGGGAATTTGCAGTAGAGTAAAGCTTAGCTTCTGCTCCTCCCATATCACATAGCACTTCATCTACATAATTCATTAAATTTATTGCTTCTTCTTTTCCAACATATTTATGAAGTTCACCACCAAAGTTATTCGTTATATTATATTTTCCATCTGAGAGACTTCCAGCACCCCCATATCCATTCATAATATTGCAAACAGAACAGTGAATACAGGATTTTATTTTTTCTCCATCTATAGGACATACTCTTTTCTCAAGACTATTTCCTTTCTCTATCATTAATATCTTTACATTAGGATTTATCTTAACAAACTCATAAGCAGTAAAAATTCCGCTAGCACCTGCCCCAACAATTATTAGATCATATTTCATAAGTAGCCTCCTTTATAAAGATTAGAAAAACGAACATTATACTGTGCACTCAATCGTTACCCTATCTCTTAATATCTTGATATGAATCTATATTTGTATCAAACATAAATCTACTACTTTATGGTATCAAAACTAGATGTTCAAGTCAATAATAATACGAATATTTATTTATTATATTAAGTTAAGATTCGTAAATTTACATTGTAAGACGATTTAGTTTCTTAAAATTAAAGTTTTAAAATAGAACTTACAAAAAGAGCTATCTTAAAATGGGAATCAATTCCCACTTTAAGATAGCCTCCTTTTATTTCCACATGTTTTCTGTTAATATATCTGTGCATCTTTTCCTTTTTATTGTTTCTTCGAAATTTATGGTTATGTTGCTATCTATATTTAGCACATCCCCTTCTTTAGCCTGCAAAGGGATTCTTTCTCTATCAATATTAATCATCTTATTACTTTCCAATTCAACAATGGCAATACTACCTTCAAACCTATCAATAACTCCAATCATAATATACCCTCATTTCAGTAAACTATCGCTTTAAATAAAATATATATCACTTAATTATAGGAGATACAAGAATAGTGAACCCCCATCTATACTATTTATAGTACTAGTTTTACTTTCGCTAATATCAGCTTCCTTAATTACACCATAAACTGTTTGAAGCAGTTCTTCTGCATTAAAAGGTTTGGATACATAATCATCCATCCCTGCTTCTAGAATCTTCTCTTTATCTCCTTTTAAAGCATATGCGGTAAGCGCAATAATTGGCGTATGCCTATTCTTATTATGTTCAAACTTTCTTATTAATTTAGTAGCCTGTACTCCATCCATTATTGGCATCTGTATATCCATAAGTATTAAATCATATTTCTTGTTTTCCAATATATTTATAGCTTCTTGTCCATTATTAGTTATATCACATATATGGCCATACTTTTTGAATAAATTATATAGTACTATTTGACTAGCTTTATCATCTTCAACAATTAAAATATTTAATCTTCTATTTAACTTTAATGGTAGCATATTTTTATTTTTTCTTTCTGCTACATCTAGTGAACTATATTTTTTTCCTTTTTCTAAAAATATATTAAAATTGACCGAGGTTCCAACTTCCTTTTTACTCTTTATTTCTATTTTTCCATCCATCATTTCTACAAGTCCTTTACAAATAGAAAGCCCTAACCCAGTTCCATTACTTTTTTTACTATAACTTTTATTAAATCCCTTAAATAATTTAGATATATCCTTCTTATCTATTCCTATTCCAGTATCTTTTATACACATTTTTAAATTAATTTTTTTATCAATTTCTTCTCCCTTTTCAATAATTAAAGATATAGTTCCATACCTTGTAAATTTCATCGAATTATCGATAAGGTTGTCTAGTATTTGCTTTACTTTCATAGAGTCTCCTATAAGTAGCTCTGGAATAGACTCATCTATCTTTGCTTTAAAATCTATCTTATTTTCTAATGCTCTTAGGCTATTCACTCTTATAATTTCATTTATCATTTCTTTAAAATCAAATTCCACTTTATCTATAGTTAGATTCTCCAACTGAATCTTGGAAAACTCTAGTATACTATTTACTGTATTTAGTAATTTCATTCCACTAGATTTTACTAAACTAAGATTTTCTTTCTGTTCTAAAGTTAGATCTGTCATAAGAGTTAGGTCTGTCATACCAATTATACCATTAATTGAAGTTCTTATTTCATGACTAACACTTCCTAAAAACTTGTTTTTATTTAGATTACTATTTTCTATATCACTTTTTTCTTTTTTTAATTTTTCTTCTAATAACTTATGTTTAGTGAAATCATTTAAAAATAGTATACTTCCAGCATATAAGTTTTCTTCATCAAGCATAGTTTTAATATTAAATTCAAAATATCTTGAGCCAGCTTCTGTTAAAATCTCTGTCTCAAAATATATTTCCATATCATTATTATATTTGTTTGCTTCTATTTTTTCTATTATCCCCTTAAGCTGACTTTTTAAATCGATATTACCAAATAACGAAAGTGCTTTTCTATTCAATTTGTGTATTCCATTATGTTTGTCCAACATTATTATAGGACAAGGTACTTGATCAAATAAACTTATATTATTATGATTGTACTCTACTTTTTCATTAGAAAATAGCTCATTTCCTTTACTCTCCTTAATTGACAACTATAGTCCCCCCACACCTATCTAAGCATTTATTTAACTCTATCTTATCAAACATACTATCCCTATTGTTTTTAATTATAATACAGTTAAAAAAAAACTCAACACATTTATCAGAAATTTAACAAACTTTGTTCTAATAAATGTATTAAGTCTTTAGCTAAATCTACATATTTTTGATTTCCTCTAACAATCTTAATGCGGCTTTTTTAGGTCCTTCTTTTTCTTTCCCCTCTATCCCTAGATAAGTTCTAAGTTGGCCAACCTTTACTCCTGAATAAAAAAATTCTCTAAAATACATTGATAAAAGCTTATCTGTATCTTGTATTCTCTGCATTGGTCCAAATGGATTGGAAAAATATGTTTTTACAAGACCGTCTTCACTGGTAGTTCCTTTTGCCATCCTTGCCCCTTCTCTAAATACACTTATTGCAATATCCTCATTGTCAAAAAACTCTAATTCCTCTCCTTCTTCATAATTGTTTGCGTATAAAAACATATCTATAGGATATCCTTTCATAATCTCTTTATAAGTTGCTACTGGTATAATAAGTCTAGCATTTATTTTATCTGGATTCATAAATATACTTCTATCTATTTGTCTAAATGCATACCCAGTATCAAGATCATCTAATCTAACAAATGCCCCTATTTCGGTGCCATAACCTAGTGGTTTGCTACTTTTATCTAATTTTATAACACCCATATCATCAAAAACTATAGTAGTATCCGTTATATAATTTCCTGCTAATTGCCTAAATGCCTCTAAACTTTCCGATTTCCCAGCTCCACTATCTCCAACTATAACTATATTAGCTGTTTTTCCATCCTTTGTTACAACATTAATCATAGCTCCATGTATAGGTAAATATCCCTGTTTTATCATAATAAGATTATGAAGTGTAAGTGTCATTTTTTTCATATAACCAAAATAATCTATACATTCATTATAATTTACATATCCAAGCATTATGTTATTTTCCTGATCATCAAAAAAGATAGTTTTTATTTTCTTTTCTTTGTCCCTAACACCAAACACATAAACTATATCTGGCTTTTTCCCTCCATATTCTTCTTCGCTAGCCATCTCAAATAAGTTACAAAGGCTTACTCCATGAGCCATAAAATCTCTGTGGAAATATATATAAGCTAGTAAACTTCCTATTTTAGCAGGAAAACAAAACCAATGGTCTACATTTACAGAACTATTTACTAATGGATTAGTAATACATTCATTAAATATTCCATCTCTTTTATTTTTCTTTGGATAAATTATAAAGGGTGGATCTAAAAGTATTGATTGAATAAACGGAATATCTTTTAAGCATAAGTAATCCTGAGGATATTCCCATGGTACATAGCTTAATATTAAGCCTGCGTTGCCGCCAACAGGAAGCTGCCTATAGACTTTAGGACTCACCCCTATAACATTTTCTTCTATGGCTCTGTATGTATCTAAGATTAGTTTACATAGTTCATTATTTGCATCAATAAAACTAGCACTTTGTAATCCTTCTCCAATCTTATTATTTTGAACTACAGTATATCTCTCCAATCTTCTCCAAAAATTATATAAGTCTTCGATAAAAGAAATAAATTTATCTTTATCACCTAAAAGCTTATCATATTTTAAATTAAGTCTTTGTATTTCCTCTACATTTAAAACCATAAGAAGCTTAAATAATTCAGTAATACTTTTTATCTTTTCTTCAGTATCTTTTCCACCTATACTTTGTTCTATATACTTATATATATTGGATTCCTTTTTCTTTACTTTAAGCAAATATGTCCTTAGTATCGTTTTAAAACCATAACTACTCAGCAGCTTATCTGCTGAATTACAATACTTTGCAGTAAAATTAATCATAGCCTTACCATTACTTAAAGAAAATTCTTTTTGCATTGACATACCTCCAATAACACCGCTACTAAAACTAATATTATTTTAAATTCTCCGTCAGCATAAATTACAGTCTTAAAGACCCTACGTCTTTAACTATTATATGCTGATAATTGGTTATCTTGATAAAAATAAAAAAAGAACACAAACTTTTAATATCCTTAATATTAAAAGCTTGCGTTCTTTTTTTATTCTTGATGTATAACATCTAAATTACCAAACTTACTGAATTGTCCAAGCCAAGCTAGCTTTACTGTTCCTGTAGGACCATTTCTCTGCTTAGCAATTATACATTCTCCTACATTTTTTTCTTCTGTTTCTTTATCATAATATTCATCTCTATATAAGAACATAACAAGGTCAGCATCCTGCTCAATAGATCCTGACTCTCTTAAGTCTGAAAGCATTGGTCTATGATCTGTTCTCTGCTCTGGCGCACGAGATAACTGAGAAAGTGCAATAACTGGGCACTCCATTTCCTTAGCTAGTGCTTTAATAGATCTGGATATCTCAGATACCTCTTGTTGTCTACTTTCAGATCCTTTTCCACCTGACATAAGCTGAAGGTAGTCAATCATTATCATATCTATTCCGTGCTCCATCTTTAATCTTCTACACTTAGATCTCATTTCCATTACTGTGATTCCAGCTGTATCATCTATAAATATTTTAGCAGCCGCAAGAGGACCTGAAGCCTTTGCTATATTCTCCCAATCCTTATCATCTAGATTACCAGTCCTAAGTCTTAACATATCTACATGAGCTTGTGAACACAAGAGTTTATATGCTAATTGTTCCTTTGACATTTCTAGTGAAAAAATAGCCACACTTTTTCCTGACCTTAATGCTGCATTCTCAGCTATATTTAAAGCAAATGTTGTTTTTCCCATAGAGGGTCTTGCTGCAATAAGTACCATATCTCCCCTCTGAAACCCTGATGTTTTTGCATCAAGTTCTCTAAATCCTGAAGGTACCCCAGTAGTTTGACCTTTATTATTAAAAAGTCTTTCTATTTCTAGAAATCCTCTTTCAAGAACAGCACTCATTGATTCAAAATCTGCTGTGTTTGTATTGTTAGATATGTTAAATATTTCCTTTTCCGCTAAATCAATAGTTGCTAATACGTCATCTTGATTATTATAACTTTGTTCAATGATTTTAGTTGAAGACCTTATAAGTTTTCTAAGAATGGCTTTATCCTTAACTATTTTTACATAAGATTGTATGTTAACAGTTGAAAATACCGAACCACCTAATTCGCTTATATATGTTATTCCTCCTGCAGAGTCCAATAAATCCTTAGATTTTAAATTCTCTGTAATAGTTATTATATCTACCCCTATATCCTTTTGATATAACTCCAATATACAACTAAATATAATCTTATGTGCATCTTTATAAAAATCCTCTGGTTGTAAAACTTCCATAGCCTCGGCTATGGAAGTTTTGTCTACAAGCATTGAACCAATTACACTTTGTTCTGCCTCTATACTATGCGGCATACTCCTAAGAGGTGCATCCATCTGTCATCTCTCCTTAGTAATAACTTTAAAATACTAGTTCCATTAGTTCATCTATATCTTTAACAGCTTTAACTTCTATATCTTCTAATCCTGTGGGAACTTCTTTTGAGTTATCCTCAGGTATTATTACAAGTTTTACTCCTTTTCTTCTTGCACCATATATCTTCTCAAAAATACCTCCAACCGGTTTAACTTTCCCTCTTAAGGAAATCTCTCCAGTTATAGCTACATCTTGCCTTATTGGCTTGTTTAAAAGCGCACTTATAATACACACAGTAATAGCTGCACCAGCTGAAGGGCCATCAATTCTCCCTCCACCTATTATATTTACATGTATATCATAATCACTCATATCTTTATCTGTTATTTTTCTAATAACAGATGCAGCATTAAATACAGAGTCTTTAGCCATACTTCCAGCGGTATCATTAAATCTAACAGTACCTCTACCTTTTTCTTTTGCTTCAAAAACTGCTGTTTCTATTTCCAATGTAGAACCGATATATCCACTTACCCCTAAGCCATATATATGTCCAATATCGCAGCTTGACTCTTTATTAACCACCTCAAAAGGTATCAATCGACTTATAGATATAACTTGTTTTAAGTCTTCTATTGTTATTTTTATCTTGTTTTCTAGCACTACAGCTTCTCTAGTATAAAGAACATATCCATAAACATCTGCTAATATACTAACTGCTTTTCTTCCTTCTATTGTATATCTACTTATAAGCTCAGATACGCCATTTTCAAGTTCTATATTTAACTTTTTAGCTGCATTTTGTACTATTTGTTGTATATCTATTGAAGTTAATGGCTCGAAATAAACTTCCGTGCATCTTGACCTTAAAGCAGGATTAATTTCACTTGGTTCTCTAGTTGTTGCACCAATAAGAACAAAATCAGCAGGAGCCCCATTTTCAAATAGATATTTAATATACTTTGGAGTATTTTCATCATCTGGATCATAATAAGAAGATGAAAACTCTACCCTTTTATCTTCAAGTACCTTTAGTAATTTATTTTGTAACATTTCGTCTAATTCACCAATCTCATCAATGAAAAGGACCCCTCCATGTGCTTCAGTGACAAGTCCAAGTTTCGGCTCTGGTACCCCTGTTTCAGCTAAATCACGTTTTGTTCCCTGGTAAATTGGATCATGTACTGATCCGAGTAGTGGATTTGTAATTTCTCTCGGATCCCATCTTAATGTGGTTCCATCAACCTCTACAAATTTAGCATCCTTATTAAATGGAGTATGCTTTAATTTTTTAACCTCTTCTAATGCAAGTCTTGCTGCTGTTGTTTTTCCAACTCCAGGTGGCCCATACAAAATAATATGTTGAGGATATGGTGATGCTATTTTTGATAAAATGGATTTTATAGCTCTTTCCTGTCCAACTATTTCAGAAAAAGATTCAGGTCTTAAAAGTCCCTGAATACTGTTATTTAAGTTTTTAGAATCAAGAACCTCTAGCTGAGCATACTTTTTTAAAGTCTTTGCATTTTCAGGTCCTTTTTGCTTTTTTAGTATACTTAATCTAACTTCATCCATATACTTATCTTGCTTTTCCATTAGATTCTTTTCAACTTCTGTTTCAATCTTGTTCTTAACGTACTTTTTCGCTAGTACTTCTGATATCCAGTTATTTGTGTCCTCTAATGCTTCATAAACATTTGATTCATCTGGTATAGTATTTAATCCTTTTCCATCGCTTATTATCTTATTAAGCGCATATATTCTCTTGAATATATCCTTGCTTTTTATATAATTTTGCAGTTTATATTTTACTGTTCTTGATCTTACAGTTCCCTCATCTATAACCTTATTCAAAATTTCATATAAAACACTTACTTGAGTATCAATAGGTATAGTATTGATTAGCTCTTTCTCTAGTCCATCTACAAATTGTGATTTCACACAGTTTCCCCCTTATTTTTCTTCGATCACCACTTTAACCTTTGTGGAGATCTCTGGATATAATTTTATCTCTACTTCATATGTTCCAAGCTGTCTTATAATATCTATTACTATCTTCTTTTTATCAATTTTTAAATTAAACTTTTTATTTAATTCATCTGCTATGTCTTTACCAGTTATTGAACCAAATAATCTACCATTTTCTCCTGACTTAACAGTAAGCTTTATTTCTTTTCCTTTAAGACTTTCAGCAAGCTTTTGAGCTGCTTCTATTTCAGCAAGCTTTTGTCTTCTTTCAGCCTCTTTTTTATTATTTAAAACATGTAGATTCGCATCTGTTGCTTCTTGTGCAAGCCCCCTTGGAAATAAATAGTTTCTTGCATAACCATCTGAAGTGTTTACCAAATCTCCTTTTTTTCCTAGTGATTTTACGTCTTTTAATAATATAACCTTCATTACTCTTCACCTTCCATGATATATTTGCCTATGGCATCTTTTAGCTTTTCTAAAGCTTTATCTATTGTAATTAATTTTAACTTTGCTCCTGCCATAGTCATATGCCCTCCTCCACCTAAGGATTCAAGTATTAGTTGAACATTTACATCACCAAGCGACCTTCCACTAATAAAAATCTCTTCTTTTATTTTAACAAAAACAAAAGACGCTTGAATACCTGTAATATTTAGCAACTCATCCGCTGCCTGTGCAGCTAATACAGTATCTTCTATTTCCTCTGGGCATACTGCTATAGCAATGTTATTAAATACCTTAACTGTCTTAATAATCTCAGCTCTTTTTAGATAGTTATCTAAATCATCTGCAAAAAATTTCTTTACATCTACAGTATCGGCTCCAAGCCTTCTTAAAAAAGAGGCTGCCTCAAAAGTTCTTACTCCGGTTTTAAAACAAAAATGTTTTGTATCAATAAAAATACCGGCAAGAAGTGCTTCTGCTTCTATAGGTTTAACTTTTGGCTTCTCAATCATATACTGAAGCATCTCTGTAACTAATTCAGATGTAGATGATGCATATGGTTCTATATAACTTAAAAGTGAACCATCTATAAAATCTGCAGATTTTCTATGATGATCTATTATAACTATTTTTTTAAATTTATCTACTACATTAGTATTTTGAACATATCCCCTACTATGAACATCGACTAAAATAAGGAGACTATCCTCATCAGATTCTTCTATAGATTCTTTATTATTTATAAATACGCCTTCATAGTCTTCTTCACTTTTAATCTTTTCTAAAATGGGTTTTACACTATTATTAGTGGGATCAAATATTATAAAACATTCTTTTTCTAAAAGTCTGACTGCCCTATTTAACCCAACGGCTGCTCCTAAACAATCAATATCTGAGTTTATGTGACCCATTATAAATACTTTATTACTTTCATTTATTAGATCTACCAGAGCATGAGCTACAACTCGTGCTCTAACCTTAGTTCTCTTTTCAACTTCCTTAGTCTTTCCACCATAAAATAGAAGCTTATCTTTATTTTTAACAATAGCCTGATCTCCGCCTCGTCCAAGAGCTAATTCTTTAGCTGACACTGCATAACTCTCATTTTCTAAAGGATTTTCTCCCCCTCTACCTACTCCTATACTCAAAGTTACTGCCAACTTATTACCCATGTTTATTTCTCTTATAATGTCTAGTATATCAAATTTTTTTTCCAATTCCTTTTCAATATACTTATTCTGCACAGATAACACATACTTATTTTCGTCATACTTTCTAATCATAGCATTTAAACTTTGAGCGTAACTATTAATATTTCTTTCTATTTCAGCTATTATTAATGGCCTTTTATCTTCATCAATTGTTTTTACTACATCATCAAAATTATCAACTTCTACAAGCATTACAGTTTCCTTATTTGATTCTATATTATCAACTATTTGGAACATATCTGTAACGTCATAAAAATAAAGTAGAAGTAACTTATCATTAATATTTTCAGATGTGTCTACAATATTGGTATATATATCGTAATATCTTCCTCTAAGTTTAGAGTATCTAAATACACTTTGTTTTCCTTCTAATACTTGTTTTAAATTAAATTCCTTAACCATACCACGTATGTTTTTACCTAATACATCTTCGTCTTTTAATTTTGATAGAAAGTTTTGGTTATACCAAAGTATCTCTCCTTCAGCACTAACTATGACTAATGGAAATGGAAGCTTTACAAGTGTTGTTCTTGTTGCATTATCTAACTTAGAAGAAAACTCCTCCACAAACTTTTCCCATTGATTCTTTTTTAATTTGGTATTCTTTGTGTTATAAACTACAAGTAATCCATATAGACTTATACA
This sequence comes from Clostridium sp. CS1-1, assembly GCF_056135525.1. NCBI lineage: Bacteria > Bacillati > Bacillota > Clostridia > Eubacteriales > Clostridiaceae > Clostridium > Clostridium sp. CS1-1. The sequence continues at coordinate 4,974,648 of NZ_CM148680.1, forward strand.
GACTATCCCTATCATCAAATGCCCATAAATTATTAGTAAAAAGATAAGAAGTGCTATAATTATCATATACATTCTATTACTTGTCATAAAGTAATCGTATTTATTATCCATTTAATAAGCCTCCAGTTATTCCTTTATAGGCTTTCTTCTATATGGGTCAAGCTTTCTAAAATCAAATAACATATCTGCAAAACCTGCATATAAATAGATTATTGAAAGCTGAGAAGTTGATGTAAAAATTAATATAAAAGCAATAACTACTTTTGACATATTAAATCTATTCTTTAAGTAGTATGCTGCTAATGCTAAACCATCTAACAATACTATGAGTTCTAGTATAATCTGTGAAGAATTAGTTATATATTCTCCTGCAGGAAGCTTACTCTTGTTAAGAAGTAACCCTATTATGAGACATAAAACTATAAGTGTTCCAATTCTTGTATTAATATATAATTGATTAAATGGTTTTATTTCCTTCATATTATATTTTAATTTTTTTAATATAGATTTTGTTATAACATAGTTTAAATATGCTGATGCAAATGAAACCATCACTAACATCGCTGGCATAAGTCTTAATATAAAGTTAGGTGTAAAAATCTCAAAGGACTTTTCTATAGGTGCAAATTGCTCGTTTGTCACTCCTAATTTTCCATATATGTCCTTACTCATTTCTATTGATTCATGCATTACTTTTAAATTTGAATTTATGAATCCCATAATTCCTGTTTTATCCACCAAGTTTGCATAAATCGTAAAATTTATACTTATTGCAATAGCTGATGCAAGTGCTAAAAATAATATGGTAATTCCTACTTCCTTATCATTTTTTATGCAATAACCAAGTGTTACTCCAGTAGCCCCAAATAAGATAGACGCTGTTAAAGCCGATAAAGGATTATATAACATAGCTATTAGTATAGCACTTACCAAAACTGCTCCTAATGTTACCTTATGATTATGCCTTATGTAAAGTACAGTTATAGGAACAGGTAATATAAACGTACCGAGAGTTGAAAAAATTGGTACATATACATTAAGTAGCATTATAATTACAATAAGTGCTGATATCAAGCCTGCTTCTATTACTGCTCTTGTATTGTAAATTCTATTTTGCATTCTTACCTCCGCTATTCTCTTTCTTTGAGATGATTATATAACTTACTTAGATCTTTGCCTTCTTTCTCTATTTTATCTTCTTCAACAATTCCAATTTTTAACCTTTTCTTCATATTCTCATCTACTGCAGCATGAGAATATCCAAGCCTTTCTCCTAATAAATATAGTATAATTATTGCCGCGGAAATACAGTCTAGTATGGCTTCTTGTGCAACGTTACTTCCCCTAGTAAGAAGTCTAAAAAAATCTCCAATTAAACAGAGAAGCTCTGCTTTTAATTCTTCTATTATTTTAACATTATACATAATATTAAAGTCATCTCTCTTCATCTAACACATCCCCCTTAAATATATAATTATATTTTATTTATTTTTATGTATTTCTGCAATAAACTAATATTTAAATATAATCATAATTAATACATAATCTTATTATACATAAATTCTTACATAATATTAAACTAATTTATTAAAATTTCCCACAATTAAAGGCGATGAATTTAATAATATCCCAAATATTAACTAGTATCAACCTTAATCTCATTTATAATTATTGCATAAAGCTTAATTTTTCAAACATACTTTTAATATCTAGTACGTTAATTACAAAAGTTATTTTTTCATTTGAAATAAAATAAAAAGCTGAAGAATATCCAACGTTTATTCTCCAGCTTTTATTTACTCAGTTGTAAATGGTAATAACGCTATGTTTCTTGCTCTCTTTATAGCATCAGTAACCGATCTTTGATGCTTAGCACAAGCACCGGAAATTCTTCTTGGAAGAATCTTTCCTCTTTCAGTAACATATTTTCTTAATTTATTTATATCTTTGTAATCTATAAATTCAACTTTATCCATACAAAAAGCACAAACTTTTTTTCTTGCTCTTCTCATCTTAGCTGAATTTCTTCTTCCGCCTTCTCTATCTGCCATGCTTTTCCCTCCTTACCTTTTTAGAATGGGATATCTCCATCATCTACTGGAGTTATATCCTGTCCATATGCTTCTTCATTAAAACCTTGAGTTCTTACAAATTCTTCAGAATGATTTTCGTTAAATGATGATCCTACAGCCTTATTTCCACTTCCCCATTCAAGGAATTGAACTTCTTCTGCAATAATCTCAGTAACGTATCTTTTAGTGCCGTCTTTAGCATCATAGCTTCTTGTTTGAATTCTACCGCTAATACCTATAAGCTTTCCTTTGCTCATATAGTTTGCTGTAGATTCAGCCTGTTTTCCCCATACTACTATAGGAATAAAATCGGCTTCTTTCTGTCCGTCTTTAGAAAATCTTCTATCAACGGCTACAGTAAAGGTGGCAACAGCTGTACCAGACCCCGGAGTAAATTTCAACTCTGGATCCTTGGTTAATCTTCCGATTATAACAACTTTATTCAATTAAAACACCACCTAATTTTCATTCTTAACTATTATGTGTCTTACAACAGCATCTGATATTCTGAAAACTCTGTCTAACTCTTTTGGTAATTCAGGGTTAGCAGTAAAGTTTACTAGAGTATAATATCCTTCGTTAACTTTGTTTATTTCATAAGCAAGTTTTCTCTTGCCCCAAAAATCAACGTTTTCGATTACTCCTCCACCATTTTCTATTACGCCCTTAAACTTTTCAACGTTAGCTTTAAAAGCTTCTTCGTCTAATGATGGGTGTAATATGAATATAGTTTCATATTTTCTCATTAGATTTCACCTCCTCCCCTTGGACTAACGGCCGTGTTTTTCACAGCAGGGATTACAATTCTCTATTTTATCACTAAACTAACTAGAAATCAACACATTTTTATTCTGAAGTATTTTGCTTCACTATTTTTTTTGCATCTTTCTGGAACTTATTTCTTGGTATCATAACAATTCTTGAACAAATACAGCATTTTATCTTTATATCCGCACCAACTCTTATTATCTCCCATTCCCTACTTCCACATGGATGTTCTTTTTTCATTTCAACAATATCCCCAAGATTGAAAGTTTGAATCATGCTTATCACTCCTTTACTAATCTTACTTTAGGATAAGGTATATTTATATTTTCATTTTTCAAAGTTTCTCTAATTTCTTTTCTAAGTTTCATTTCTGTATCCCACTGTGTCATGGGTTTTGTTTTTCCCGCAACCCTTATAGTAACTCCGCCTTCTTTAAAGGCATGCACTCCTAATACCTTTGGTCCTTCTGTAACATTATCATTTTCTTCTCTAAATTTCACACAAAGCCTTGATATTACATCTATAGCTTTGTCGACGTCTTCATCATAAGCAATATCTGCATCAATGGTTATTCTAATATTACCTCTAGAGTGATTTGTAACTTTTGTTATAAGACCATTTGGTATTATATGTAAATCGCCGTTAAAATCCCTTAGTTTAGTAACTCTAAGTTCTATACTCTCTACTATTCCACCTTTGTCCTCGATATGGATATAATCTTCTACAGCAAACTGATCTTCAAACAATATGAAAAAACCATTAATTATATCTTTGACAAGACTTTGTGATCCAAGGCCAATTGCCACTCCACCTATTCCTGCAAAAGTTAATCCAATTCTTCCAAAACTAGTTTCAATTATAGTTAAAACTCCAATAAAATAAACTGAATATTTTACTATACTCTTTAAAATAGCACCTATTGTTCTTGCCTTCTTCTCATCCAAAGAGAATCTAAAATCTTTTTGCTTTAAAATATATCTCTCTATTATCTTATTTCCTATCTTAATAGCCAGATACATGGATATTAAAATTATTATTATTTTAACTACAGTTGAAGCTAAGCTGTATACATTTTCCTTTTGTATTATATAGTTACCGATTTGAATACTGTCACTACTCATATTAAAACTAAACAAAGAAGCTAAATTGTCCATTATATTCCCCCTCGCAATCCTCTTTGAAAATAAATAAAAAATTTTATAGATGCTATTATATACTTCGAGCGTATGAGAATGTCTAATGCCCACTTTATCTTCCTATGATACAATTTTTAAAACTCGACTATTTTATACTCATTACTATCCTTAAAATAAATATTTTTCACATTGATTTTATTTTCTTTTATCAATTGCTTTACTACTTCTATGTAATCATTACTGGTTTTTATACTTATACCACAACTTTTTGTAATTGCTGTTGGTGTAGGCATAATTTCAATCTTTACCTTCTTCTCCTTTAGAGCGCTTTCCCCATTAATAGCTCCTAGCGTGTTTTGAAAAGTTAAAATATAGTATCTATCCATAATCCTAATTTAGCTCAATAAATTGAACTACGCCTCCCTTCTAAAATTTTCCTTTTACTCATGTACAATTGTCATTGTTTGGTTTATAATATCTTATATATAATTTATAACTACAAATTTCAAGAAAAAACTATATAAAACATTATATTTAAACTTTATTTAACTATTTGTAATTGGTTATATTATAACAGAAAACTATTAAATGTGGATAACTACATTAGTAGTTTATAAAAATTTTACATACATGTATTATGTAAACTTAATTAATATGTCTTTAACTATATAATTTAAATATATTACATACTAAGGAGGATTAATCATGAAAGTTTATTTAGATAACTCAGCTACTACATATCCAAAACCAGAGGAAGTATATAACTCTGTTTATAACTATATGAAAAACATAGGAGCAAACCCTGGTAGAGGAGGCTATGTAAATGCATTGGAAGGTGATAGAATTATTTTTAATTGCAGACAATCCTTAATGCAGCTTTTTAATTTTAATAGTATTGAAAATATAGTCTTTACATCAAATATAACTCAATCATTGAATATTATATTAAAAGGTATAGTTAAGGACGGTTGGCACATAATAACCTCCTCTATGGAACACAATTCAGTTATAAGACCACTTTTTTCTCTTAAAGAAACTAAAAATATAGAGCTTGACATATTGAAATGTTCAACAGAAGGCCTAATAGATATAGAGGATTTTAAGAGTAAAATAAAACCAAACACAAAATTAGTAGTCTTAAATCATGCTTCAAATGTAATAGGTACTATACAACCTCTTGAAGAAATTGGTAGGATATGTAAAGAAAAAGATATATACTTTGTAATTGATTCTGCTCAAAGTGCCGGTGCTATACCTGTAGACTTTAATAAACTTAATTGTAATGCTTTAGCCTTTACTGGCCATAAAGGTCTTTTAGGCCCTCAAGGTATAGGTGGTTTTTTAATAGACGATACTCTAAATAAAGAAGCTTCATCTTTTATTGAAGGAGGAACTGGTAGTATATCTCAAAGTACTATTCAGCCAGACTTTCTTCCTGATAAATTTGAAAGTGGAACTTTAAATGCTCCCGGTATTGCTGGCTTACTTTCTGGAGTTAAATACATAATTAACGAGGACATCTCAGCTATTAAGGAAAAAGAAACAGAACTTTGTCAAAGACTTATTGATGGGCTTTTAAATATTAACTCTATCGAAGTTTACGGATTAAAAGATGCATCACTAAGAACTGCTACAGTTTCTATAAACTCAAGTAGAATTAATAACTCAGAACTTGGATTTATTCTGGATAAGGATTTTGGAATTATGGCACGTACAGGCTTGCATTGTTCTCCTTTAGCACATGAAACTATTGGTACTTTTCCTATTGGAACACTAAGATTTAGTATAGGGCCATTTAATGATAAAAAAGATGTAGACTATGCCCTACATGCAGTTGACTCAATCTTAAAGAGGATGTGATTATAATTAATGCATTACATTATGGATAAGATTGACAAACTACTCTTATTTTTTATTATATACACAGCTGTATTTTTTGTATTTTTTAGTACATTAAATTATACATTGCCATTTGTATTGGCATTAATATGTGCCCTTTTATTAAAAAAACCTACTAAAATCCTTTGTGAAAAATTTAAGCTGAAGCCATCTATTGCTTCTCTTATAACAACTTTTATACTGTTTACAGTTATAGTGCTTATTTTAGCTTTTGGAATAACAACTTTAAGTGAAGAAGCTATTCATCTTGGAAAAAGCACTCAAATATACTTCTCCAGGAATTCAGATAATATATATAATTATTTTGATAATCTAAAGAAGTATTATACTAACCTAGATCCTTATATAGTAAATGCTGTAGAGAAGAACTTCTCAACTTCTATTACGCGATTATCAAATATTACAGTACAATTAACAGGAAAAATAGTGTCAACATTGATAGGAATATTAACAGCTATTCCATATATATTGATGGTTATATTATTCACCTTACTAACAACTTATTTCTTTACAAAAGATATGACTTCTTCTAAAAATAAAATTTTAAATATGATTCCAAGTAATGAGACTGATAAATTATCTTTTATTTACTCAGAAACTAAAAGAATGCTTGGAAACTACCTATTATCGTATCTACTTATAATAGGAATTACATTTATAGAAACAATAATAGTTTTTTCTATTTTTAAAGTAAAATATGCATTTATACTAAGTGTAATATGTGCCATTGCAGATATCTTACCTATACTTGGAATAGGCGCTGTATATATTCCACTTGCGATCATTTACTTTTTCTTAATTAAAAGTTACGTTACCGCATTTGGAATTATAATATCCTATATACTTGTATCAGTTATTAGACAGATTATTGAACCTAAAATAGTGTCATCTTCACTAGGTATTCATCCTGTAGCTGCATTAGCTGCACTTTTTATAGGCCTTAAAGCAAATGGTCTTTCTGGAATATTCTTTTGTATGTTTCTGGTAGTATTTTATAATATTCTAAAAAGAGTAGATATATTATAAAAAAAGCACATTATTTTCATGTAGTGATTATGAAAATAATGTGCTTTTTACTTTTTATTTTTCTATATAAATAAGAAAAATAACGTATAAATAACCTATTTGTGGTTAAAATTCATAATATAGGAGGTTGTTTATATGCTAAATAAATTAATAGTAGACCCTTCATTAAAAGATTCGATTTTCAAATTAAGAGATACATTAAGTAATGAGATAAGTCCTATAATAAAATCAGGTAGACCTCTAATAGTATTATGTATAGGTACAGATAGATCTACCGGAGATAGCTTAGGACCATTAGTTGGCGATAAGCTGAAATTTCTAATTCGAGATAAAGTTTATTTATATGGTAATCTCGAAAATCCTGTTCACGCAAAAAATCTTTCCGAAATTATAAATGAAATTTATACTAAATTTAAAAATCCATTTGTTATCGCAATTGATGCTTGTCTTGGTAGCCTTCAGAATGTGGGAAAAGTAATTGTCGAAGGAAAGCCACTATGTCCAGGTTCTGCTATGAATAAAGATTTACCTAAAATAGGTGATTTAAGTATAACTGGTATTGTAAATATATCTGGTGCAATGGAATTTATGGTTCTTCAAAATACGCGACTTTTTACGGTAATGCAACTAGCTGAAGTGATTTCTAGAGGATTATATCATTCTATTATAAAAACTATTGGAGGCAAAAGATCGAATAATATTCTTCAAGATAAATTAATAGAAAACATTGAGGCCTAATAATACTTTTATATAAGGGAAGGTGTACTTTATAATAAATTACTGTAAATCCTGTTATTAAGTATGTATTCAATTTCATCAACTGTTTTACTTCCTGAGTCAATGATTAAGGTACCTTCTCGTCTTATATTATTACTCATATTTAAACTTGTTAACCCTCCATTTTTTAGGTTACATATTATAGCATCACATAAGATGTTGCTATTTTCATTTATTACACTATAACCTCTTTCTTCTAATTGTTCTTTCACAGAGTGTAAATCATTTGAAACATATACCTTCATAAGAAAACCTCCTTTATGGAATAATATTCCCACAAAGAAGGTTTTTTATTCATTATATATCTTGAATTTTAATTTCTCTCTACACAATCCTGTAATACTTGTCTTTCTTCTTGAGACAAATCATATCTTGATATTCCTCTATCTATTGGTTTAGCATAAGTAGTACTTTCGTTTCTGCCGTATATTCCAGTAATCACAACTCCATCATTATTTTCATCTAATAATGCTATAGAAAAGCTCAAGTCACTTCCTACATCTTCAAAAGCTCTATATCTTACTATTGAAACTTTTTGAACACAAGACTTAAGTCTTTTACTTAAATTATCATATAGTCCTTTTATAATTTCTACTTCCTCATTAGACTTATCTATTTTATCTAAATATCCAGTTATCAATTCTTCTAAATTCTTATTATCTACACCTCTCATAAATTTTCTATACTTATTTTCTAACCTATTTATTGACTTTAATGCAACTAGAAGAATAATAAATAATACTATTATAATACATACAAGTCCTAATATAATGTAGCCTTGAAAATTTGTAATTATACTTATGATATTCTGCATATCTTTTCTCCTTCTGTGAATGTTTCACGTGAAACATAATATTTGCTATTTTAGGTCATGTTAGATCTTGTGGCTTTTCAATGATCTATCGATATAAACCTTCAGTATAAATTAATTTAGTTATAAATATTTTGCTATATTGAATTAAAGATTATAATCTTATCATATTTTTAAATTAATAAATAAAACTATTCATTTCATTTTTAATGAATATTACAAAATTAGTTCACTTTGACTTAATAAAGTTATGCAAATTACTTATATAGATACAATCAATAATCAGGTGGCATTGAATTGTCACCTGATGTAATTTATTTTATATATGTAATATATCCAATATTCTTTGAAGATCTTCTTGAGAATAATATTCTATTTGGATCTTTCCCTTACTTTTCTTATCAGCTAATATTACCTTTGTATCAAATAAACTTTCTAATTTTTCCTTTATATCTGTATAATACGGATTATGTTCTTTAACTTTGTCTTCATCATTTTTCATTTTTTTATCTTGATTAATATTTTTAATTAACTTTTCAATATCTCTTACACTTAATCTTTCATCAATAATATTTTGAGCTAATTCATACTGCAAGTCCTTATCTTCTAAGGATAAAAGTGCTCTCCCATGTCCCTCTGTTATTACGCCATCAATTAAATATTCCTGTACTCTATTATCAAGGTTAAGTAGCCTTAAACAATTTGTAATAGCTGTTCTTGATTTTCCAATTCTAATACTTAACCTTTCTTGTGTTAAATTAAAATCATCTAATAGCTTTTTAAAAGCTACTGCTTCTTCAATAGGATTCAAGTCTTGTCTTTGGATATTCTCTATTAAAGATATTTCTAGTACTTCCTTATCTGATAAATTCATTATAATTGCTGGTATTTCTTTTATTCCCGCGATTTTAGCAGCTCTCCATCTTCTTTCGCCAGCTATTATAGTATATATCTTATCTTCCTTTTTTAATATTATAGGTTGTATTACTCCATGTTCCTTTATAGACTCAGAAAGCTGTATTATTTTATCTTCATCAAAGGCTTTTCTTGGCTGTTCTTTATTAGCCTTAATTAAATTAATGTCTATATAGGTTGTTCCAATATTATTTTCTACAACCTTTTCTTCCAATGTCTCCTCAGGTATTAAAGCTCCAAGCCCTTTTCCTAACCCATGTCTTTTATTCAATATAACCTTCACTCCTTTTGTCTTGCTAAAAATTCTTGAGTTAGACCTTCATAAGCTTCTGCACCTTTACACTTGTCATCATAAAGTACTATAGGTAATCCAAAACTTGGTGCTTCAGCTAATCTTATATTTCTTGGAATTGTTGCATTATAAACGCTATCCTTAAAGTACTTTTTAACTTCCGAAACAACTTCATTTGATAACTTTGTTCTTCCGTCATACATACTCATAATTACACCTTCAATTTGAAGGTCCTTATTAAGTGATTTTTTTACTAGCTGTATAGTATTGATAAGCTGCCCCACTCCTTCTAATGCATAAAATTCACATTGAATTGGAATAAGTACACTATTTGAAGATGTTAGTGCGTTTATTGTAAGTAAACCTAATGATGGAGGACAATCTATAAATACAAAATCAAATTTCGTTTCCATATTTTTAATTTTATTTTTCAATATGTTTTCTCTATTTGATTTGTTTATTAATTCAACTTCTGCTCCTGCTAATTCCATCGTTGATGGTACTATGTAAAAATTATCAACTAACTCACACTTCTTCATTACATTATCTATACTTTCATCTGAAGTTAAAATATCATATATTGATTCATTTATATTTTTCTTATCAAAACCAAGTCCACTAGTAGTATTTCCTTGTGGATCAATATCTATATTTAAAACCTTATATCCTTGCATAGCTAAATATGAGCTTAGGTTAATACTAGTAGTAGTCTTTCCAACTCCTCCTTTTTGATTGAATATTGATATTATCTTCATAAAATTCACCACCCTTCATAAATTAAACCTTCAATTTTAATTATATATTCTTATATAAAATAATAAAAGTCCCTTAATAGAAATTTATTATAAAGATTAACCTATATTCTAACTTATGCTTAGTACCATTAATACTTATTTAAATTAATTAATTTACCATTTAATATAATAAAGAAAAAGGCCCTTAAGTCTATGCTTAAGAACCAAAGAAATAAAATAAATAGATAAAAATTAATAAGACATTAAAAGTAATTATGGGATAAAAATGTTTCACGTGAAACATTTTACTTTTTTGGTATAGTTATTGTTATTTCAATTTTATCTTCAAGGTCTTTCGATTTATACTCAGCTGCGAGTCCGTATTTATCAAAAACCTGTTTAACAGTATTTACATACACTCTAGGAGAAAAAATCCCTTTAATCTTTTTCTTAATAGATTTATCTTTATTATTTGTAATTTTACTTAACTCTTTTTCTACAAGTTCTTCAGTATTTTTTACATTTAGAAATCTCTTAGTTACAACTTTCAATACCTTTCTTTGCAAATCAATTGTTGGAAGTTTAAGTAAAGCCCTAGCATGTCTTTCTGTTAAATTATGATCCAGTATTATATTTCTAATTTCCATGTCTAATTTTAGTAATCTAATTTTATTTGCAATTGTTGATTGTTTTTTCCCTATGAGTTCTGCTAACTTTTCTTGTGTATATGAATGGTCTTTTATTAAATTATAATAAGCCTCTGCCTCTTCTAGAAAACTTAGATTTTCTCTCTGTAGGTTTTCAAGTAGTGCAATAGCTGCAGATTCTCTGTCTGTAATATCAATTACTATAACAGGCACTTCTTGTAAACCTGCTAGTTCCGCTGCTCTAAGTCTTCTTTCACCTGCAACCAGTTCATATTTATCTTCTCCAAGTTTTCTAACAGACAAGGGTTGAATTATACCATATGTAATTATTGATTGTGCTAATTCTTCTAAACTTTCCTTATCAAAGTGTTTTCTTGGTTGATATACATTAGGCACAATTAAATTTATAGATACATAATCAACATTCTTTTGCATATTTACCCATCCCTCTTAAGCTTTCCTATTATTAAAATTTCTCCGTAATCTTATAAAATCCTTCTATTTTTTATAATTTTCGTATGACAAATTACTACATTTCTATTATCTTAAAGGTTTTCTATTAGCTGTGCCAGCTTTTCTCGGATAAATCTTTGGTGTACTTTTTATCTTTTTCACCACTACTAAATTATGATTTAAGTTACTATCTTCAATTTCTATCTTTATAACCTCTTCTACTTTTCCTCCAAGAGTTGAAATTGCATTCTTGCCTTCCTTGAGTTCTTCTTCCACAGAAGGTCCCTTCATTGCTATAAAATATCCTCCAACTTTTACATATGGAATACATAATTCGCTCAAGACAGAAAGATTCGCTACAGCTCTCGATACGGACAAATCAAATCCTTCTCTATATTCAGCTTTTACTGAAAAATCCTCAGCCCTACCATGAATAGTAGTAATATCTTTTAAATCAAGTTTATTTATAACCTCATTTAGTACATTGATTCTTTTATTCAGTGAGTCTAAAAGCACTACATTAATATCAGGTTTCACAAGTTTAATTGGAATTCCTGGAAATCCTGCACCTGTTCCTATATCAATAATACTTTTTGCTTCATTCAAAGGAGAAAATTTAAAAATTTTAATACAATCTATAAAATGCTTTTTTATTATTTGTTCATCTTCCGTAATAGCTGTAAGATTAATTTTTTCATTCCAATACTTAATCATCTCTTTATACTGCATAAACTTGTTATATGTTTCCTCATTAAAATCTAGTTCTACATCTGAACATGCAGTTCTCATAATATCAAAATAGTCCATACCTTTTCTCCATTCCAATAAATTCTTATTTACTACTTTTTACTCTATATTCGCGTTCAAGATAAATTAGAAGCACAGATATATCAGCAGGTGAAACACCTGAAATTCTTGATGCCTGACCTATACTAATAGGTCTTATTTTAGTAAGCTTTTGAACAGCTTCAATTCTTAATCCCCTAACATCATCATATTTGATATCCTTAGGTATCATCTTGCTTTCAAATTTTTTAAACTGTTCAATTTGTTCTAACTGCTTATTTATATATCCTTCATATTTTGATATAATATTCACTTGTTCTTTTACATCAAAATTAAGTTCGGGCCTATCTTTATCTAAATCTTTTAAAATGAAATAATCCAGTTCTGGTCTTTTAATAAGTTCATATAAGTTAATAGGCTTTTTAAGTTCTGATGTATTCAGTGAAGTTAAAAAATCTATTATCTCCTTTTTAGGTGTAATCTGAACACTCTTAATTCTTTCGACCTCTTGTTCTATCTCACTCTTTCTTTTCAAGAACTTTTCATATCTTTCTTTAGTAACAAGACCAACCTTATATCCCATTTCTGTCAATCTTAAATCTGCATTATCCTGTCTTAAAAGTAACCTATATTCTGAACGAGATGTCATCATTCTATAAGGTTCTTCTGTTCCTTTAGTTACTAAATCATCAATTAGAACTCCTATATATGCATCCGACCTACTTAGTATAAGTGGATCTCTATCCTGTACCTTCAAAGCAGCATTTATTCCAGCAATTATACCTTGAGCTGCAGCTTCTTCATATCCAGATGTTCCATTTAATTGCCCAGCTCCAAAAAGTCCTTCTATATTTTTAAACTCTAAAGAAGGTTTAAGTTGCAGTGGATTTATGCTATCGTACTCTATAGCATAAGCGGTTCTTACAATTTCAACATTCTCAAGCCCTATTATTGTTTTATACATAGCAAGCTGAACGTCCTCAGGTAAGGAACTTGAAGCACCACCTATGTAAAGTTCTTCTGTGTTTTCTCCCTCTGGTTCTACAAATATCTGATGTTTTTCCTTATCTGGAAATCTCACGACCTTATCTTCAATTGAAGGACAATATCTCGGTCCAACAGATTTAATAGTTCCGTTATATAAAGGAGACCTGTGTATATTATCCTGTATAACCTTCAATGTTTCATCCGTGGAATAAGTAAGATAACATGATACTTGATCTCTATCAATATTCTCACTCATAAAAGAAAATGGAACTATATTTTCATCACCTTTTTGTTCAATCATCTTTGAAAAATCAACACTTCTTCTATTTACTCTTGCTGGTGTACCAGTCTTAAATCTTCTAAGCTCTATTCCTAAATCTAATAAACTTTGGGATAAGTCATTTGATGGCATAAACCCATTTGGACCACAGTTATAACTCACTTCACCTATAATAACCTTACCTTTTAAATAAGTTCCTGTTGCAAGTATTATTGTCTTAGTTTTGAAATATGCTCCATTCTTTGTTAATACTCCAACAACTTTTCCACCTTCTGTTTTTATGTTTATTACCTCTAGTTGTCTTAAGTGAAGATTAGGTTCCTTTTCAATTATATGCTTCATTCTTCCAGAATATTTGTTCTTATCTGCTTGAGCTCTTAATGAATATACCGCTGGCCCCTTAGATGTATTAAGCATTCTAGATTGAATAAAAGTATTGTCTATATTAATACCCATTTCGCCACCTAGAGCATCTATCTCTCTAACTAAGTGTCCTTTAGCTGTTCCACCTATGCTCGGATTACATGGCATGAACGCTATACTATCTAAATTCATAGTACAAAGTAACGTTTTACATCCAATTCTCGCAGAAGAGAGAGCAGCTTCGCAACCAGCGTGCCCTGCTCCAATTACTATTACATCGTATTCTCCACCGAAGTATTCCATAATTTATACCTACTTTCCTAAACAAAATTCTGAGAATATCTTATCAATAATATCCTCATCTAAGGTTTCACCAGTAATTTCACCCAAGCTGCTCCATGCATTCCTTATATCAATGGATGCAAGATCTATTGCTGAAGTATTCACTAGTGCATCTATAGCCTGCATACAATGCTCTTTTGCTCTTACCAATGCCTCTTTATGCCTTGTATTTGTTATAATTACTTCTTTAGACTTAACTTCACCCTTAAAGAAAAGTTCCTTTATACACTCTTTTAACTTATCTAATCCCTCGCCTGTTTTAGCGGAAGTTTGTATTATATACTGTGAGTTTAAGTCTTTAATTTCATCTCTATCTATTTTACCACCTAAATCAGATTTATTTAATAAAATAATATATTTTTTATCCTTTATATACTCTATAATTTCCTTATCTTCGTCATCTAGTTCTCTACTCAAATCTAACATAAAAATAATTAAGTCTGCCTCATTTATTTTCTCTTTAGATTTTTCTACCCCTATCTTTTCGACCACATCTTTTGTCTCTCTAATTCCAGCTGTATCTATTACTTTTACTGGAATACCTTCAATATTAATATATTCTTCGATAACATCCCTAGTTGTTCCTGGTACATCTGTTACAATTGCTCTCTTTTCCATAAGAAGCGAGTTTAAAAGAGAGGATTTTCCTACATTGGGCTTTCCAACGATAACGGTATTGAGTCCTTCCCTAATTATTTTTCCCTCATCAGCCGTACTTAATATCTTATCAACTACCTCTAAAATATTATTTAATTGCAAGGATACCTTTTCAGCTGTCATTTCCTCTAGATCATCCTCTGGATAATCTACTGTAGCTTCAATATGAGCTATGATTTCTAATAACCTTGATCTTACATTGTTTATTTCCTTAGAAACTCTACCGCCCGACTGTTGTACTGCGGATTTCATTGAAAGTTCTGTTTTTGCTCTTATTATATCAATAACAGCTTCAGCCTGACTTAAGTCAATTCTTCCATTTAAAAAGGCTCGTTTAGTAAATTCACCAGGTTCCGCAAGTCTTGCACCATTTTTAATAAGTTCTTCAAGTATTCTTTTTGTAGCAATAACTCCTCCATGACAATTTACTTCAACAGTGTCTTCTGAAGTAAAACTTCTTGGTGCCTTCATATAGCTAATTAAAACTTCATCTAACATATCTCCAGTTTGTTTCTCTACAATAAAGCCATATCTCATAGTATATGGTTTTATGTCTTCTAATCCCTTTTCACCTTTTCCTTTAAATATACTACTTACTATACCTAAAGATTTATTTCCTGAAACCCTAATAATTGAGATTCCACCCTCACCTAAAACTGTTGCGATTGCTGCAATAGTATCAAATTCTCTCATTTTTTCACTCCCTCTATAAGATTATATATATATTATTTACCAATAAAGCAAAAAGAAAGCCATTAGGCTTTCTTTAAATCCACTACAACTCTTCTAAAAGGCTCATCACCTTCACTATAGGTATTTACATAAAAGTCGCTTTGAAGCGCAGAATGAATTATTCTTCTTTCATAAGGATTCATAGGTTCAAGCTTAACAGACCTTCCTGTCCTTCTCACCTTATCCGCTATCCTTCTTGCTAATCTTTTTAAGGTCTCTTCTCTCTTTACTCTATAGTTTTCAGTATCTAAGATTACTCTTTTATATTCTGTATCATGTCCCTTGTTTATAACAAGGCTTACAAGATATTGAAGTGAATCTAAAGTTTCCCCCCTATATCCTATAAGTATTCCCATATCAGGACCTGTTAAAGATATCTTTATAACATTATCTTCTTCATTTATTCTTATTTCGGCCTTTATATTCATAGAGTCCAAAATATTCCTTATAAATGACTTAGCCTCATAGATATAGTCTCTTTTTACTTTTACTCTTATCTTCGCTGGTCTTGCCCCTATTAAACTTAAAAATCCCTTATTTCCTGCATCTAAAACTTCTACTTCTACCTTTTCTTCTGTAACTTTAAGTTCAACTAAAGCATTTTTCAAAGCTTCTTCAACAGTTCTCCCTGTCATTTCTATAACCTTCATAAAACCACCCCCTAGGCTTTACTAGTAGACTTACTTACACCAAATCTTTTCATAGCTAATGTCTGTACTATTTGAATTAAATTATTTACTACCCAATATAAAACTAATGCTGACTTTAAGCTCCAACTAATAAATATCATAAATATTGCCATACTAATATTCATAGTAGCTGATTGCTTTGCTTGTGCACTATCGCCTGATGGCATCATTAATTTACCCGAAAAATATGTAGTCAATCCAGAAAGAACAGCAAGAACTACATCTCTACTTGCTAAATCCTTAATCCATAAAAATTGAACACCACTTATATTATGTAAATTATTAAAAACATAGTATAGTGCTATAAAAATAGGCCATTGAATAAGCATTGGTAAACATCCACTTAATGGACTCGCACCTTTTTCTTTATATAGCTTCATAATTTCTTGTTGAGCCCTTTGAGGATCACTTTTATATTTATCTTGTATCTTTTTAGTCTCTGGCTGTAACTCACTCATAGCTACCGAAGACTTAGTCTGTTTTATACTTAAAGGAAGTAATACAAGTCTAATTATAAGTGTAACTAGGATTATTGCTAAACCATATGAAATATTTTGGTTTGGAACAGCCGAAGATATACTTTGATGTATAAATTCAAAGAATTGAACAAATGCATTATTTAAATACTGCAAAACATAAACCTCCTGACGATTTATTTAACTGGATCATACCCACCCTTGTTAAAAGGATTGCATCTTAATATTCTATTTATAGACATAAATCCACCTTTTAAAACACCATACTTTTCTAAAGCATCCAAACTATATTGGGAACAAGTTGGATAAAACCTACAACATGGTCTTTTTAAAGGAGATATATATTTTCTATATAAAGTAATAAAAAAAACTAAAAATTCTTTCATTTAAGTGTATAGACCTGCCTTTTTGAAGAGATTTTTAACAGCATCACCTATTTGGTCATAGTCTTTATCATTTGCAGCATTTCTAGCTATAAAAACTAAATCATATCCTGTTTTTAAATTTTTACTATTTAATCTGTAGTTTTCTCTAATTAATCTCTTAACCCTGTTTCTTATCACACTTTTGCCAACTTTTTTACTAACAGATATGCCTAATCTATTAATATTCTTTTTATTCTTATATATATAAAGAACTAATAAGTTATTAGAAAAAGATTTTCCTCTTCTGTATACAGCTCTAAACTCTACATTTTTTCTTATTTTATTTTCCTTCATTATATACTTTGCTCCTTTTTTCTGCAGTTGCAGAAAAAGGCCACAAAAGCGGCCCTTATGCTGTTAATCTTTTTCTACCTTTTTGTCTTCTTCTTTTAAGAACATTTCTTCCTGATGAAGTACTCATTCTTTTTCTGAAACCATGTTCTTTCTTTCTTTGTTTCTTTTTTGGCTGGTAAGTCATAAACATATTACTACACCCCCTTTTAAGTAAGTTATATTTACCTCTCCACATTACTTAAGCTTATGAGGACATTTGCTGTAAACCAAAGATTACTCTATTAAAGTAATTACGCCATTTATAGGCTTCTTAAAGTTTTACTATTAAATTATATATTCACGAAGTTCCAATGTCAACATAAATTCTGCAACAACTAAATATGGATAAAAAACTATGTGTTAATATTTTTTATTACTTTTTTTGTGGATAACTTCTTGAATAGGTTGTCGGCTTTTGATATTATTAATAGTGAGTTGTGAATAACTTTTAAATTTCTAATCTTATCCACAACTGTGCATAACTTTGTGCATAACTTGTTTAATTATTATAAAAAGTAATATTATCATCCATATTTTTGACTGATTTTCAAACATTATTCACTTTTCGAAATGTTAATACTTATTTTTTTTAACTTGTTGATAATCTTTTTAATTCTATATTATCAACAAATTTGTTAACATGTGAATATTTTAATGAACATTTGTCAAAAAAATATAATGGTGTTTATAATTTTGTTTATATAATGTTAATTTTATTTTTTATCATTCAAGACTGGAGGATATAAGATGAATGCCCATCCAAAAGAAATATGGGAAAAGACTCTAAACATAATAAAAGGTGAACTTACGGAAGTAAGTTTCAATACTTGGATTAAAAGTATAGATCCTATATCAATAGAAAATGACACCGTAAAACTAGGCGTTCCTAATGATTTCACTCGAGGAATACTTAGCAGTAGATATAAAGACTTAATAATCAATGCATTAAAGCTTATAACGTCAAAAAAATACAGTGTAGACTTTATAATAATATCCGAAGAGGTTTCTGAGCCTACTGATTCTAAACCAAAAAAGGCTCCTAAATCTAATATTATTGTTAATGATGAAATGTCTACTATGTTAAATCCAAAATATACTTTTAATTCTTTTGTCATAGGTAATAGTAATAGATTTGCCCATGCCGCGTCTTTGGCCGTAGCTGAGGCTCCGGCCAAAGCTTATAACCCGCTATTTATATATGGTGGTGTTGGGCTTGGAAAAACTCACTTAATGCATGCTATTGGACATTACATATTAGAAAATAACGTAAACTCAAAAGTAATGTATGTTTCTTCCGAAAAATTTACCAATGAATTAATTAACTCAATTAAAGATGATAAAAATGAACAATTTAGAAACAAGTACAGAAACATAGATGTGCTATTAATTGATGATGTTCAGTTTATAGGTGGTAAGGAACGAACTCAAGAAGAGTTTTTTCATACTTTTAATGCACTCCATGAAGCTAATAAACAAATAATTCTTTCAAGCGATAGACCTCCAAAGGAAATACCTACGCTTGAAGATAGATTACGTTCTAGATTTGAATGGGGACTTATAGCTGATATTCAAGCCCCTGATTTTGAAACACGAATGGCAATATTAAAAAAGAAGGCAGACGTTGAAAATTTAAATGTACCAAATGAAGTTATGGTTTACATAGCCACAAAAATAAAAGCTAATATAAGAGAACTAGAAGGTGCCTTAATTAGAATTGTAGCATTCTCATCCTTAACTAATAAAGAAATTAGTGAAGATTTAGCTGCAGAAGCCTTAAAGGACATAATTTCAAATAAACAGTCAAAGCAAGTAACTATAGATTTAATACAAGATGTAGTAGCAAATTACTTTAGTCTTAAAGTAGATGATTTAAAATCATCCAGAAGAACAAGAAATGTAGCATTTCCAAGGCAGATCGCTATGTACCTATGTCGAAAGCTAACAGACATGTCTCTTCCAAAGATAGGAGAAGAATTTGGAGGAAGAGATCATACTACGGTAATTCATGCATATGAGAAGATATCTACGAACCTTAAAGTCGATGAAGGACTTCAAAATTCAGTAAATGATTTAACTAAAAGAATAAATCAAAAATAGATTATTAACATATGTTTATATTAATTATATAATATATTGTGGATAAAAAAATAGTCCCTATTATGTTTTTATAACTGTGGATAAAGTCAATTATTTATGATTAACTTATCCACACTTATTTTTTTCTATTTTTAAGTGTTTTCAATGCTTCTAGGGGTTATACACATATTAACACCCCCTACTACTATTACTACTAAGAAATATATATTATCTAATCTATTAATATTAAAAGTATATTGTGAATAAGGAGGCTAAAATAAATGAAATTTACATGTGAAAAGTCTATATTACAAGAAGGAATATCCACAGCCCAAAAAGCTGTTACAGGAAAATCTACAATGCCTATATTAAATGGTATTTTATTAAAGGCTAAGAATACTGAAATAGTTATAACAGGTTCAGATATAGATTTAAGTATTGAAACCAAGGTAAGCGCACAAATATTAGAAGAAGGAAGCATTGTTATAGATGCAAAATTATTTGGTGAGATAATAAGAAGGTTGCCTAATGATATAATTCATATAAATACAATTGACAATAATTCTATAGAAATTCTATGTCAAAAATCTAGATTCACACTTATTCACATGAATCCAGAGGACTTTCCATCATTACCAAACATAAACGAAAATATGATATTTTCAGTTTCTCAGAAGATACTAAAGAATATGATAAAAGGAACTATTTTCGCTACGGCTCAAGATGAAACAAGACCAATTCTTACTGGAATATTATTTGAGATAAATAACAAAAATTTAAATTTGGTAGCACTTGATGGATACAGACTAGCATTGAAATCAGAATATGTAGATACAGAAAATATGATTAGTGCTGTAATTCCCGGAAAAACGTTGAGTGAAGTCTCAAAAATATTAGAGGATGATGATGAGAATGTAAATATAACATTTACTCCTAATCACATTTTATTTAATCTAAAAGAAACAAAAATAATATCAAGACTTTTAGAAGGCGAGTTTATAAAATATAATTCTATAATTCCAGAAGAGTTTAACCTAAAGCTTATAGCAAAAAGAGGCGATCTTTTGCATTGCATTGAAAGAGCATCCTTAATGGCTAAGGATAGTAATACTAATCTTATAAAATTAAGTATGGAAGATGAGAACATTATTATAACATCCAATTCTCAATTGGGAATGGTAAGGGAAGAAATGAATATAATTTTGCAAGGTCAATCACTTCAAATTGCATTTAATTCAAAGTACCTTATTGATGTCTTGAAAATCATGGAAGAAGATGAGATTGTAATGGAATTTTCTAGCAGTGTAAGCCCTTGTGTTATTAAAAATAAAGATATTGACAATTGCACTTACCTAGTGCTTCCTGTAAGATTATTAAATAACTAAGTTTTGGAATGGAGAAATAGGGAATGAAAGAGGTAAAAATAAACACTGATTTTATAAAGCTTGATTCATTTTTGAAATGGGTCGGTGCAGTATCGCTTGGATCAGAAGCAAAAATGGTAATTCAAGAGGGTGAAGTTAAGGTAAATAAAGAAATTGAAACCCGAAGAGGAAGAAAATTAAAAATAGATGATATAATAGAATTTAATGATGAAATTTATAAAATAATATAGTTTACATAATTATATAGAATTGTTTATAATTATAATTTAGCAATAAATTATTGTTAATTGTTAATTAGATATATTGTGATATAATTATATTTAGGTGTTTTTATGTATATTAAATATTTACAGCTTATTAACTTTAGAAATTATGATGAATTAAGCATAGAATTAAGCAAAAATATAAATGTTTTTATAGGAGATAATGCTCAAGGAAAAACTAACATATTGGAGAGTATATATTATTGCAGCATAGGAAAATCACCAAGGACCAATAAGGATAAGGAACTTATAAATTGGAATGGAAGAGAAGCATATATAAAAACATATGTTTCAAAAGAAAGACTAGATAAAAAAATAGAAATAAAAATTTTTAAAGAAGGCAAAAAAGGAATTAATGTAAATTCTATTAAGATTAATAAGATATCGGAGCTTATTGGTATTTTTAATGTTGTTATGTTTTCCCCCGAGGATTTAAAAATAGTAAAGGAATCTCCAGTATATAGAAGGCGCTTTTTAGATATTGAATTATGTAAGTTAAGTAAAAAGTATTATTTTAATTTAGTTCAATATAACAAAGTGTTAAACGAAAGAAATATCATGTTAAAAAAGTGGAATGAGCATAATACTGATATACTACAAGTTTATGATGAGCAACTTTCTAAGTACGGAGCATTTATTATAAGAATGAGAGATAAGTATGTAAGAAATCTAAGTGAAAAGGGAAATATAATACATAGAGAAATAACTACAGGCAATGAGAATATAGAATTTAAATATTTAACATTGATTAAAAATATAGATAATGTAGATGAGGCGGAAAAAGAACTCTTAGAAAATCTAGTAAGAAATAGAAAAAAAGACTTTGATAAAAAAATTACTTCTTTAGGACCTCACAGAGATGATTTTGATATAAAAATAAATGGTATTGACACAAGAAGTTTTGGATCGCAAGGACAGCAAAGAACTTCCGTTTTAACTATTAAATTTGCATCTCTAGAAATAATAAAGGATGTTACTGGAGAGTATCCAGTTCTTTTATTAGACGATGTTTTATCAGAGCTTGATGTAAATAGACAAAGATATATATTAAGTTCTATAAATAACATACAAACATTTATAACTTGCACTGGTATTGGAGATATAAAAAAGTATTTGAGAGATGAAGCGCAGTTATTTGTAGTAGAAAACGGAACTGTAAGTAAGGTTTGAAAGGAGAGTATCTTATGTTTTTACACTTAGGTGAAAATATAGTTGTGCCCATAAAGGATATAATTGGTATATTTGATGCAGAAACATCAATGTATGGTTCTGATACAATTCAATTTTTGAGAATGGCTGAAGAAGATGGATTTGTTCAGAGAATTACTAAGGATAAACCAAAATCCTTTATTATAGCTGAGGTTAACAAAAAAAGTAAGGTTTACTTATCGCCTATATCATCATCCACACTAACTAAGAGATCAGAAACATTATACTATGAGCCTTAAGATTGGAGGATAGATATGTCAGAAGACAAGAATCAAATTTATGATGAAAGTCAAATACAAGTACTTGAAGGATTAGAAGCTGTAAGAAAAAGACCAGGAATGTACATTGGAAGTACAAGTTCAAGAGGACTTCATCATTTAGTTTATGAAATAGTAGATAACAGTATAGACGAAGCTTTAGCAGGATTTTGTAAAAATATATATATTAAAATACATAATGACAATTCTATAACGGTAATAGATGATGGTAGAGGTATGCCAGTTGGTATGCATCCTAAAATGCAAAAACCTACTGTAGAAGTTATAATGACAGTGCTTCATGCTGGAGGTAAGTTTGGTGGAAGTGGATACAAGGTTTCGGGTGGACTTCACGGTGTTGGAGCATCTGTTGTAAATGCGCTATCAGAGATTTGTGAAGTCGAAGTAAAAAGAGAAGGTCATATATGGAAACAAGTATACAACAGAGGAAAAGTAATGACCGGACTTGAAATAGTAGGTAATACTGATGAACAGGGAACAAAAACTTATTTTAGGCCAGATCATCAGATATTCGATGAACTTGAGTACGATTATGATACATTGGCCCAAAGACTAAGAGAGTTAGCTTTTCTAAATAAGGGAATAAGAATAACTTTAAGTGATGAAAGATTTGATAAAACAGAAACTTTTTACTATGAAGGTGGAATAAAGTCTTTTGTTGAGTATTTAAATAGAAATAGAGAAACTGTTCATAAAGAACCAATATACATAGATGGTAAAAAGGATGATTATTCACTAGAAATTGCAATTCAATATAATGATAGTTACATTGAAAATATTTTTTCCTTCGCTAACAACATAGATACAGTTGAAGGTGGAACACACTTAGCTGGATTTAAGTCAGCTTTAACTAGAACACTAAACGATTATGCAAAAAAGTTTGGTATTTTAAAAGAAAGTGATAAAAATTTATCTGGGGAAGATGTAAGAGAAGGATTAACTGCTGTCATATCAGTTAAACTTATAGACCCACAGTTTGAAGGTCAAACTAAAACTAAGCTTGGAAATAGTGAAGTTAGAGGGATAGTTGATACAATTGTTGGAGAACAAGTAAGTATTTTCCTTGAAGAAAATCCTCAAATAGCTAAATCCATAATAGATAAATCGCTAATGGCTGCAAGGGCTAGAGAAGCTGCAAAAAAAGCAAGAGAATTGACAAGACGTAAATCAGTTTTAGAAAGCACTTCACTTCCGGGAAAACTTGCTGATTGCTCATCTAAGGATCCTAAAGAATGTGAAATCTATATAGTAGAGGGTGACTCCGCAGGTGGTTCAGCTAAACAAGGAAGAAATAGAAGATTTCAAGCTATTTTACCTCTTCGTGGTAAAATAATGAATGTAGAAAAGCAGAGATTAGATAAAATTTTAGGTTATGAAGAAATAAGGTCTATGATAACTGCGTTTGGAGCAGGAATTGGTAGCGACTTTAACATAGAAAAAATAAGATATGATAGAATAATTATAATGACAGATGCTGATGTAGATGGTGCACATATAAGAACTTTATTACTTACATTTTTCTACAGATACATGAAAGAATTAGTAGAGCAAGGACATGTATATGTAGCTCAACCACCACTTTATAAGGTGATAAAAAGTAAAAAAGACTACTATGCTTATAGTGATAATGAGTTAGAAAAATTGTTGCAGGATATAGGCGGCAAAGATAACAATACAAACATTCAAAGATACAAAGGTCTTGGAGAGATGGATGCTTCTCAGCTTTGGGATACGACAATGAATCCAGAAGAGAGAACATTACTTCAAGTGACAGTAGATGATGCTATGGCTGCGGATGAAATTTTCACTATACTTATGGGTGATAAGGTAGAACCTCGCAGGGAGTTCATACAAGAAAATGCTAACAAGGTTGTAAACTTAGACATATAACAAAGAGGTGTAATTGATGTTTAATGAAGGAAGAGTATTGCCAATAGAGATAAGCTATGAAATGAAAAAAAGCTATATAGATTACGCTATGAGTGTTATTGTAGGTCGTGCATTGCCAGATGTAAGGGATGGATTAAAACCTGTACATAGAAGAATTCTTTATTCTATGCATGAATTAGGTTTAACTCCAGATAAGGGGCATAGAAAATGTGCAAGAATAGTTGGAGATGTTTTAGGTAAATACCATCCACATGGAGATACAGCGGTTTATGATGCATTAGTTAGATTAGCTCAGGATTTCTCTATTAGGTATACACTGGTTAATGGTCATGGGAACTTTGGGTCTGTTGATGGTGATAGTGCAGCTGCAATGAGATATACAGAAGCAAAAATGAATAAAATAACACTTGAAATGTTAAGAGATATTAATAAAAATACAGTAGATTTTATTCCAAATTTTGATGGTGAGGAAGAGGAGCCTTCTGTAGTACCCTCAAGGTTCCCTAACCTGCTTGTTAATGGTTCAGCGGGAATTGCAGTTGGTATGGCGACTAATATACCACCACATAACTTAACAGAAGTTATAAATGGAATAAGTATTCTTATTGATAATCCGGATTGTTCTATTTTGGAGTTAATGACTGAAATTAAGGGACCAGATTTTCCAACCGCAGGAATAATACTTGGTACTTCAGGGATTAGATCTGCATATGAAACTGGAAGAGGAAAAGTTATTATACGGGCAAAAACTGAGATTGAGGAAGAGAATGGAAGACATAAAATTATCGTAACTGAGCTACCCTATCAAGTTAACAAGGCGAAATTAATAGAAAATATGGCAGAATTAGTTAAAGACAAAAAAATAGAAGGTATATCAGACTTAAGAGATGAATCAGATAGAGATGGCATGAGAATGGTAATAGAGTTAAAAAGGGATGCAAATCCTAATATAGTATTAAATCAACTTTATAAGCATACTAAGATGCAAGATACATTTGGTATTATTATGCTTGCTTTAGTAAATAATGAGCCTCAAGTTTTAAATTTAAAACAGATGCTCGTTTACTATTTAGATTTTCAAAAAGAAATCATTAGAAGAAGAACAATATTTGATCTTGATAAAGCACTTGCTCGTGCTCATATTCTAGATGGATTAAGAATAGCGCTTGATCACATAGATGAAGTTATAAACCTTATAAGGTCATCTAGGAATACTGAAGAAGCAAGAAATGGACTGATGAGTAAGTTTAATCTATCGGAGAAACAGGCTCAGGCTATACTTGATATGAGATTACAAAGACTTACAGGATTAGAAAGAGAAAAAATTGAAGATGAATATAATGAGCTAATGAAAAACATAGCATATTTTAGAGAAATTTTAGAAAAAGAAGAATTAGTATTAAGTATAATAAAAGAAGAATTAATAGAAATTAAGAATAAATATGGTGATGAAAGAAGAACCGAGATACAGAGAAATAACGATGAAATTAACATAGAAGACTTAATTCAAGAACAAGAAGTAGTGATAACCCTTACTCATGCAGGCTATATAAAAAGAATAACTGCAGATACTTACTCTGCTCAAAAAAGAGGAGGAAAGGGAATACAGGCAATGGCTACAAAGGAAGATGACTTTGTAGAACATATGTTTATAACTTCTACACATAATAATATTTTATTCTTTACAAACAGAGGTAGAGTTCATAAGCTAAAAGGTTATGAGATTCCAGAAGCAGGAAGAACTGCAAAAGGAACTAATGTTATAAATTTAATACCAATAGAGGCTGATGAGAAGATACAAGCGGTTATAACCTTTAAAGAAGTTGACGAAAATAACTATTTCATAATGGGAACTAAAGAAGGTTTAATCAAAAAGACTCAGATGAGTCAATATTCATCAATAAGGAAGAATGGACTAAACGCCATAAACTTAAAAGATGGAGACGAACTTATAGGGGTTAGGATGACAACTGGAAAAAGTGAAATAATTATATTCACTAGAAATGGTTATGCAATAAGATTTAATGAAACAGACGTAAGACCTATGGGAAGAACTGCAACTGGAGTAAGAGCTATAAACTTAAGAGAAGGTGATATAGCTGTAGCTATGGATATTGTGGAAGAAGGTCAAGATGTTTTAGTAATAAGTGAAAATGGGTTCGGAAAAAGAACTCATGTTGCAGAATACACTGCTCACAGAAGAGGTGGCAAGGGAATCATAACCTATAAAATAACAGAAAAAACAGGTTCGATTGTTGGTGCTAGAATAGTGAAAGATGGAGACGAAATGATGCTTATAAACAGCAGTAATGTTGCCATAAGACTAAATGTATCTGATATATCGACCACAAGCAGAAATGCTATGGGCGTTACTTTGATGAGAACGGAAGAAGAGCAGAAGGTAGTTGCTATAGCTAAAATAAACTGTGATGATCAAGTAAAAGAAGTAAATGAAGAAGAAGAAGTTCAAGAATAATAGAAAACTCTCTAGTTACTCATATACTAGAGAGTTTTTTTTATAAGTTTTTAAATAAAGATTAGTTTGTATATCTATAATTATCTATATTTCTAGATTGATTATCAAAGTTATAAAAAACTTTGCCACGTGTATCATTATGTGCAAACTGAAGGAAAAACATATAAAAATGAGATAATTATATGTAAATGCCAGTAATCAATGATAGTATTATTATATAATTATTTATATTTGATAAAATATGACTTGTCCTTAAGAAATCTGACATAAACTTGTTTAAATACAAGAAAAAAATGTTGACAAAGATTAATTAGGATGTTAAAATATGAAAGTCTTATGAATTTGTTTCAATGTAAGTATTAATAATAATATATTTACAAAAATAAATTTATATGATAGTATAAGAACAAATTTTTGATCCTTGAAAATTAAACAGAGTAAAAGATAAGTTAAAACTTGTTTTTAAATAAACCAGCAATTCTTTGAGTTACTTTTAAAGTAACAAAACAGTAATGAGCAAGCAAACTTTTAAATTGAGAGTTTGATCCTGGCTCAGGACGAACGCTGGCGGCGTGCCTAACACATGCAAGTCGAGCGATGAAACCCTTCGGGGTGGATTAGCGGCGGACGGGTGAGTAACACGTGGGTAACCTGCCTCAAAGAGGGGGATAGCCTCCCGAAAGGGAGATTAATACCGCATAACATTAGTTTTTCGCATGAAGGACTAATTAAAGGAGTAATCCGCTTTGAGATGGACCCGCGGCGCATTAGCTAGTTGGTGAGGTAAAGGCTCACCAAGGCGACGATGCGTAGCCGACCTGAGAGGGTGATCGGCCACATTGGAACTGAGATACGGTCCAGACTCCTACGGGAGGCAGCAGTGGGGAATATTGCACAATGGGCGAAAGCCTGATGCAGCAACGCCGCGTGAGTGATGAAGGCCTTCGGGTTGTAAAGCTCTGTCTTTGGGGACGATAATGACGGTACCCAAGGAGGAAGCCACGGCTAACTACGTGCCAGCAGCCGCGGTAATACGTAGGTGGCAAGCGTTGTCCGGATTTACTGGGCGTAAAGGATGCGTAGGCGGATATTTAAGTGAGATGTGAAATTCCCGGGCTTAACTTGGGAGCTGCATTTCAAACTGGATATCTAGAGTGTGGGAGAGGAGAATGGAATTCCTAGTGTAGCGGTGAAATGCGTAGAGATTAGGAAGAACACCAGTGGCGAAGGCGATTCTCTGGACCATAACTGACGCTGAGGCATGAAAGCGTGGGTAGCAAACAGGATTAGATACCCTGGTAGTCCACGCCGTAAACGATGAGTACTAGGTGTAGGGGGGTCCAACCCTCTGTGCCGCAGTTAACACAATAAGTACTCCGCCTGGGAAGTACGATCGCAAGATTAAAACTCAAAGGAATTGACGGGGGCCCGCACAAGCAGCGGAGCATGTGGTTTAATTCGAAGCAACGCGAAGAACCTTACCTGGACTTGACATCCCCTGAATTACTCGTAATGGAGGAAGCCCTTCGGGGCAGGGAGACAGGTGGTGCATGGTTGTCGTCAGCTCGTGTCGTGAGATGTTAGGTTAAGTCCTGCAACGAGCGCAACCCTTATCATTAGTTGCTACCATTAAGTTGAGCACTCTAGTGAGACTGCCCGGGTTAACCGGGAGGAAGGTGGGGATGACGTCAAATCATCATGCCCCTTATGTCCAGGGCTACACACGTGCTACAATGGTGAGTACAATTAGATGCAAACCCGCGAGGGGGAGCCAAACTAAAAAACTCATCCCAGTTCGGATTGTAGGCTGAAACTCGCCTACATGAAGCTGGAGTTGCTAGTAATCGCGAATCAGAATGTCGCGGTGAATACGTTCCCGGGCCTTGTACACACCGCCCGTCACACCATGAGAGCTGGCAACACCCGAAGTCCGTGAGGTAACCGTAAGGAGCCAGCGGCCGAAGGTGGGGTCAGTGATTGGGGTGAAGTCGTAACAAGGTAGCCGTAGGAGAACCTGCGGCTGGATCACCTCCTTTCTAAGGAATAACAACTAGAAGCTTAGGTTTTTAGTTACATTGGAATTCTGGTTTACACTCTGTTTAATTTTGAGGGATTAAAACTATTAACATTTAAGTATGTATATGGTAGAATAATTCCCAGAAATATATGGGGGTATAGCTCAGTTGGGAGAGCACCTGCCTTGCACGCAGGGGGTCAAGGGTTCGAATCCCTTTATCTCCACCATTGTTCTTTGAAAATTGCACAGTGATAAGCGTTGAATAATGAAAATTATTTAACATAAACAAAGTAAAGCTAAAGGTATATATACCTTTGTAGAATTATGATTTAAGGTCAAGCTACAAAGGGCGCATGGTGAATGCCTTGGCACCAGTAGCCGATGAAGGACGCGATAAGCTGCGATAAGCTTCGGGTAGGCGCAAATAGCCTGCGATCCGGAGATTTCCGAATGGGGCAACCCACATAGCTAACGCTATGTACTGTAAACTGAATTCATAGGTTTATAGAGGTAGACCCGGGGAACTGAAACATCTAAGTACCCGGAGGAAGAGAAAGAAAAATCGATTTCCTAAGTAGCGGCGAGCGAAAGGGAAAGAGCCCAAACCAGGAACTTGTTCCTGGGGTTGCGGACAGATCATTAAATACTGTGATTTCTTAATTGAAGAGAGCTGGAAGGCTCCGCCATAGAAGGTAACAGCCCTGTAGGTAAAAAGAATAACAGTCAGATCTGATCCAGAGTACCACGAGACACGTGAAACCTTGTGGGAAGCAGGGAGGACCACCTCCCAAGGCTAAATACTAACTGGTGACCGATAGTGAAGCAGTACCGTGAGGGAAAGGTGAAAAGAACCCCGGAAGGGGAGTGAAATAGAACCTGAAACCGTGTGTCCACAATCAGTCGAAGCAGTTTTACCTGCGACGACGTGCTTTTTGTAGAACGAGCCAGCGAGTTACGATGTGTAGCAAGGTTAAGTATTTAAGATACGTAGCCGAAGGGAAACCGAGTCTGAATAGGGCAAAAAGTTGCATGTCGTAGACCCGAAACCGGGTGACCTATCCATGGACAGGTTGAAGCGGAAGTAAAATTCCGTGGAGGACCGAACCACATTGGTGTTGAAAAACCATGGGATGAGCTGTGGATAGCGGAGAAATTCCAATCGAACTCGGAGATAGCTGGTTCTCCTCGAAATAGCTTTAGGGCTAGCGTTTTGAATGAGTAGTGGAGGTAGAGCACTGAATGGGCTAGGGGCTGACAACAGTTACTGAACCCTATCAAACTCCGAATGCCATATACTTGAATCAAAGCAGTCAGACTACGAATGATAAGATCCGTGGTCAAAAGGGAAACAGCCCAGACCATCAGCTAAGGTCCCAAAGTGTAAGTTAAGTGGAAAAGGATGTGGGATTTCTAAGACAACTAGGATGTTGGCTTAGAAGCAGCCACTCATTTAAAGAGTGCGTAATAGCTCACTAGTCGAGAGATCCTGCGCCGAAGATGTTCGGGGCTAAAACTTACCACCGAAGCTATGGATTGATACGTAAGTATCAGTGGTAGAGGAGCTTCCTGTATGGGTTGAAGTCGTACCGTAAGGAGCGGTGGACTGTACAGGAGTGAGTATGCTGGCATAAGTAGCGAGAAATAAGTGAGAATCTTATTGGTCGAAAACCTAAGGTTTCCTGAGGAAGGCTCGTCCGCTCAGGGTTAGTCGGGACCTAAGCCGAGGCCGAAAGGCGTAGGTGATGGACAATCGGTTGATATTCCGATACCACCAGTTTGCGTTATTACAAATGGGATGACGCAGGAGGATAAGATGTGCGCACTATTGGATGTGCGTCTAAGCACTTAGGCAGACTAGATAGGCAAATCCGTCTAGTTAATGCTGAGGTGTTACGGGGAGCCCTTTTGGGCGAAGTATCTGATTCCACGCTGCCAAGAAAAGTCTCTATGGAGTGAACTGGTGCCCGTACCGCAAACCGACACAGGTAGGTGAGGAGAGAATCCTAAGACCAGCGGAAGAATTGTTGTCAAGGAACTCGGCAAATTGACCCCGTAACTTCGGGAGAAGGGGTGCCACCGCAAGGTGGTCGCAGAGAATAGGCCCAAGCAACTGTTTAGCAAAAACACAGGTCTCTGCTAAAGCGAAAGCTGATGTATAGGGGCTGACGCCTGCCCGGTGCTGGAAGGTTAAGGGGAACACTTAGCGCAAGCGAAGGTGTGAACTTAAGCCCCAGTAAACGGCGGCCGTAACTATAACGGTCCTAAGGTAGCGAAATTCCTTGTCGGGTAAGTTCCGACCCGCACGAATGGCGTAATGACTTGGGCACTGTCTCGACAACAAATCCGGCGAAATTGTATTGCGAGTGAAGATGCTCGCTACCCGCGATTGGACGGAAAGACCCCGTAGAGCTTTACTGCAGCTTAGCATTGAGTCTCGGTATTGTCTGTACAGGATAGGTGGGAGACTGCGAAGCAGAGGCGTCAGCCTTTGTGGAGTCGTCCTTGGGATACCACCCTGACAGTACTGGGATTCTAACCGGCGGCCATGAATCTGGTCACGGGACATTGTTAGGTGGGCAGTTTGACTGGGGCGGTCGCCTCCTAAAAAGTAACGGAGGCGCCCAAAGGTTCCCTCAGAACGGTTGGAAATCGTTCGTAGAGTGCAAAGGCAGAAGGGAGCCTGACTGCGACACAAACAAGTGGAGCAGGGACGAAAGTCGGGCTTAGTGATCCGGTGGTACCTCGTGGGAGGGCCATCGCTCAACGGATAAAAGCTACCTCGGGGATAACAGGCTGATCTCCCCCAAGAGTCCACATCGACGGGGAGGTTTGGCACCTCGATGTCGGCTCGTCGCATCCTGGGGCTGAAGTAGGTCCCAAGGGTTGGGCTGTTCGCCCATTAAAGCGGCACGCGAGCTGGGTTCAGAACGTCGTGAGACAGTTCGGTCCCTATCCGTCGCGGGCGTAGGAAATTTGAGAGGAGCTGTCCTTAGTACGAGAGGACCGGGATGGACTGACCTCTGGTGCACCAGTTGTTCCGCCAGGAGCACAGCTGGGTAGCTATGTCGGGACGGGATAAACGCTGAAAGCATCTAAGCGTGAAGCCCACCTCAAGATAAGATTTC
Source organism: Clostridium sp. CS1-1 (assembly GCF_056135525.1). NCBI lineage: Bacteria > Bacillati > Bacillota > Clostridia > Eubacteriales > Clostridiaceae > Clostridium > Clostridium sp. CS1-1. The sequence goes on from NZ_CM148680.1 coordinate 5,006,967, forward strand.
CCATAGCGTAAGCTAGTAAGACCCCTTGAAGAACACAAGGTTGATAGGTCAGAGGTGTAAGCATGGTAACATGTTCAGCTGACTGATACTAATAGGTCGAGGGCTTGACCTAAAACATCACTGTGCAATTTTGAGAGAACATCTCAAAGCTATGCATAACTGAACATACCAAATCAAAAATTTGGAATGCCTAGTTATCTAGTGGTTATGACGTGAAGGCTACACCCGTTCCCATTCCGAACACGATGGTTAAGCTTCACAGTGCCGATGGTACTGCACGGGAGACTGTGTGGAAGAGTAGGTCGCTGCTAGGTTAACATGGATCTTTAGCTCAGTTGGTTAGAGCAACCGGCTCATAACCGGTTGGTCCGGGGTTCGAGTCCCTGAAGGTCCACCAAGAGACATCTGTAATATAAAGTTACAGATGTCTTTTTTATTTACAAATTATTAATACATTCTATAATTTGAATAGTTTAGAATATACTTAATGGTGATAGTTATCTACATATAAATCAGGGAGTGAATATAAATGAATGTATATAGAGTAAGGCAGTTTTATTGGGCAATAAATTGCAAAATAGATAAAGAGGATTTAGAGTTCTTACATACTCATTTAAATGAACAAGAGTTAAATCTGTTTTATGAGTTATCTGTACAAGAACAAAAACACTCTATCAAAGTGGCATATGATGTAGAGAATGTCTGTAAAAGTAAGCAAATTGACTCTAAATTACTTTTAAAAGCTGCATTATTACATGATATAGGTAAAAGTTATAAGAAGTTAAGTGTAATAGATAAATCTATTTTAGTTATGTTTAATAGTGTAACAGGAGGAAATCTAAAAAAATTATCTAATATAAAGAAAGTTAATGTTTACTATAATCATGCCCAAATAGGTAAAAATATACTTGCCAAGTATAATTACGAAGAAAAGTTGCTATATTTAATTGAAAATCATCATAATGATAAATTAAAGGGGAATATAGAATTAGAAATATTAAGGATGTGTGATAATAGAAATTAATAAATTGTATTAATAACTATAAAGTGATTTAATTTAATTTAAGATAATGGTAATATATAGATATAAATTTACTTTTATTTGAAAATTAAAATTTATTATTTTAAACTACTGGAGGTTAATATGAATTCAAAAGAAAGAAGAATGTATATTGATAATGTATTAAAAAATAGTGATATGCCTCAGAAAGGTCATCTTTTAGCAGAAGAACTAGGTGTTACAAGACAGATAATAGTGAAGGATATTGCTATTTTGAGAGCTGAAGGTAAAAAGATTATAGCAACTCCAGAAGGGTATTTAATACCTAAGGATGAAAGAGATATGATAAAGAAAGTAATAGCTTTTTCTCACAAGCCTGAAGAAATAGAAGATGAATTAAAGACTATAGTAAAGTATGGAGGAATCATAGAAGATGTAATAATAGAACATACAGTATATGGTGAGATAAAAGGAATGCTCATGATTAAAACTCTATATGATATAGAAAATTTTATACATAAGATCAATGACTATAAGGCAGAACCTCTTCTAATATTAACTGGTGGAATACATCTTCACACAATATTAGCGGAGGATTATGATTCTATGGAGAATATAATTAGGGAACTAAAAATAAAAAAATACTTAGTATCAGATTAAAATCAAGATAAAAGTAATTAAAGGAAATGGAGATAAAATATGGACAAGGTTGCACTTTTAAGGTGTGAAGAGTACGATGTAAAACTTATTGAAGAAAGATTAAGAGATGGATTTCAATTGTTAGGTGGAGATGAATTCTTAAGGAATTTAATACCATACAATAGTAAGGTTCTATTAAAACCTAATATGCTATCAATAGAAGTACCAGAATCTCCTGTAGTGACAAATTTTAATGTATTTGAAGCTGTTATAAGAATTATAAGTGATTACACTAGTAATATATCTTTTGGGGACTCCCCAGGGTTCGGTGATTCAAAAAAAGCTGCCGAAAAGTCTGGACTTTTAAAAGTTGCTCAAAAATATAATGTTAAATTTGAAGATTTCAAAGAATCTCTTAATGTAAAACTTGATGATTCTATTTTATGTAGATCTTGGACTGTAGCAAGGGCACCATATGAATCAGACATACTTATAACCCTTCCCAAACTTAAAACCCATGCAATGGCTTATTACACAGGAGCTATAAAAAATCAATTTGGATGCATACCTGGTACGTTAAAGGCAACATGGCACACTAGAATGCCAGATGCAAATAATTTTTGTAAGATGCTTCTAGACCTAAATACATTAGTTAACACAAACTTTGCAATATTAGATGGAGTTATTGCTATGGAGGGTAATGGACCAAAGAATGGAACTCCTAAAAAGATGAATACGATAATTATGGGAGAGAGTGTAACTGCAGTTGACTCAACAGCGGTTAGATTAATAGGCTACGATAACCCATTGGACATACCCCTATTAAAAGAAGCTTATGACAATAAGTGGGGCCAAGTTTTGCCGGAAGAAATACAAGTATTAGGTGAAAAGTTAGAAGATATGAAGGTTAATGATTTTGAGCTTTGTAGAAAGGCGGGAAACTTTCATTTTATAAATCCTGTAGTAACTAATTTTCTAAGAGATCTAATAGCACCAGATCCATCACTTATCGAGGAAAAATGTGTAGGTTGCGGAAGATGTGATGAAGTTTGTCCGGAAAGAAAAAAAGTAATAAAAATGACTGAGAAAAATGGAAAAATCATTCCATTATGGGACATGAAGCAATGCATAAGATGTTTTTGTTGTCAGGAATTATGTCCATGTGGAGCAATAGAACTTAAGTATTCTTTAATAAGCAAAATATTAAAAATGAATAAGAGGTGATATAAATGAGAAAAAGAGCTATTATCGGTATGACTATATTCATTATATTGATAGGTTTGGCATTCTTAGATAGAATTGTTAGCTTTATAGTGAATGTAGAATGGTATAAGGAGGTTGGATACCTATCTATATACTTTACTAAACTTATAGCTATACTTAAGCTTATGATACCCATATTTTTAATAAGTTTTATTGGAATATGGGTATATTATAAAAGTCTAAGGTTAAGTATCATTAAGTTTAGAAAGGTTGTAGAAGTAACTAATACCAAAAGTGGTATTGAGAAAAAGATATTCTTTATATTTAATACATTTGTATCTTTTATAATATCTTATATATTTTCAGTAACTTATTGGTATAGAATTTTACAATTTAATAATTCAATACCTTTTAATATTAAAGATCCAATCTTTAATTTAGATGTATCCTTTTATATTTTTAAGCTCCCACTTATACAGTCTATATATAGTGCTATGATAACTCTATTATTTTTCTTAGTGCTAATTACCTTTGTAACATATTTTTTATTAAGTGCTAAGGATAGGATACTTTCGGGTAGGAATGTAAGAAAAGGGTTCTCAAATGTTACTATTTTGAATAGTGGGATTACAAGGTTTGCAGGGAAACAATTGGCTGTTGTTTCTGCCCTTATAATGATTTGTGTTTCTATGGGTTACTTACTAAAAGCGTTAGGATTAGTATATAGTCTAAGAGGGGTTGCATTTGGTGCTAGTTATACAGATGTACATGTAAGCTTAATTTTCTATAAGATTATTATTGTGGTTTCATTAATTGCTGCAATTATTATTTTTACTAGTGTGCTTACATCAAGAGTAAAGCCAATAGTTATATCTATAGGCATAATAGTAGTACTAATTATAAGTGAAGGCGTAGTATCAGCAGGAGTTCAGAGACTTATCGTAAAATCAAATGAAAAAACATTAGAACAACCCTATATAAAATATAATATTGATTATACAAGAAAGGCATTTGATATTGAGCATATAAGTGCAAGTCCTTTTGAAGTGAAGGATAATTTAACAAAGGAAGATATAGAAAATAATAAGGATACTATAGATAACATAAGAATAAATTCATATAAGCCAGCTCTTGAGTTTTATAATCAAGTTCAAATTATAAGATATTATTATGGATTTAATGATATAGATGTAGATAGGTACAATTTAAATGGTAAATATAATCAAGTTTTTATAGCGGCAAGGGAAATTAATGGTCAGGCTATAGATCCAAATACATGGCAAAATAGACACTTAATATACACTCATGGATACGGAACAGTAATGAGTAAGGTTAATTCTGTAACTTCAGAGGGGCAACCAGACTTCGTTATAAAGGATATACCTCCTGTTAATGGAACTAATGCAAAATTAGATAACCCAAGAATATATTTTGGTGAAAAAACAGATAACTATGCTATAGTAAACACTAAAATAAGTGAATTTGACTACCCTAAAGGGGAGGATAATCAAACTAATAAATATGATGGTGCGGCAGGCATAAAGATGAATTTTATAAATAAGCTTTTATTTGCTGCAAATCAGAAAGATATAAATTTTCTTCTATCTAGAGATATAACAAGTGAAAGTAAAATACTTATAAACAGGAATATAGTTGATAGGGCAAAAAAAATAGCACCATTTTTAAGCTATGACTCTGATCCATATATAGTTATTAACAACGGGAAGCTTTACTGGATTTTAGATGCTTATACTGTTTCAGATAAGTATCCATTCTCACAACCTCAAGATAATATAAACTATATAAGAAACTCTGTAAAAGTTGTTATAGATGCAGTAAATGGAGAAACAAATTTTTATATGTTTGATAAAAATGATCCTATAGTTCTTAGCTATTCAAGAATATTTCCTGGGCTATTTAAAGATCCAAAAGACTTATCTGATAATATAAAGCAGCATTTTAAGTATCCTGAAGACATATTCAATGTTCAATGCAGTATTCTTGGAAAGTATCATGTAACAGATCCGGGAGTATTTTATAACGGAGAAGACTTATGGGAAGTAGCAAAAAATCAAAAACAAGTTGACGGAGAAAAGGATTCCACAGAATCTCCTTATGTAGTTATGAGACTTCCAGGCGAAAAAAGTGAAGAAATGATTTTATTGCAGTATTTTAATATGAGAAATAAGGACAATATGGTTGCTTTATTTGGAGCTAGGATGGATGGGAATAACTACGGAAAAATGGTATTATATAAGTTTCCACCTCAAAAAACAATTTATAGCCCTTATCTCTTTAAACAAAAGTTAAACCAGGATACTACTATATCTAAAGAGTTATCATTGTGGAATAAGGGTAGCTCACAAGTTCAATTTGGTGATACTATGATTGTTCCTATAAATAATTCACTACTATATATAGAGCCATTATATTTGAGATCCAGTGGTAAGAATAGTATACCTGAAATGAAAAGAGTAGTAGTTTCATATGGTGAAAAGATAATTTTAGCTGAAAGTATTGAAAGTGCTCTTGAACAAGTGTTTAATTACAAGGCTGATAATAAAGATACTGATAAAGGTACAAATGAACCTTCTATAATCAATGACTCGGAAAAAGCAGATAAACTTAAACAAGCAAGAGAACTTTATGATAAGGCGATAGATGCACAAAAAAATGGAGATTGGGGTAAGTATGGTGAATATATAAAAAATCTTGGTGACATTATAGATCAATTAAGTAAGTAATAATTTTTAAATGAAAATCTTAGATTTAAGATACAGGTTTAAAGTAAAAGTTATATGCGGATAATACCAGTATCATATTTACCTGGGGATATATTCCGATGGCAAAACATTAATTTGTAGCTTTATACTTTTGCCTGTATTTTAAGTTTAATAAGTTATTTATGATACAATAACTAATATAGGTCTTGAAAGGAAGGTTTGGATATGGATTATGATGTACTTATATTAGGAGGAGGAATAATAGGATGTGCAGTTGCCTACGAGCTTTCAAAATATAGTTTAAATATAGCGCTAATCGAAAAAGATTATGATATAGCTGATGATGTTGCTTTGGTAAACTCCGCCATAGTTTATGATGGAACTGAGTGTGAAGATACTTTAGTATCGAAATTAGAAATTATGGGGAATAGGCTAATTGAGGAGTATGCTGATAAGTTCAGCGTGGCCTTTAAAAAATGTAGTTCTTTAATTATTGCAGAAGATAATAAAAGTGAAGAAAAGCTACTTTATATGTATAACAAGGCACTAAATGCAGGTATAAATAATGTACATTTATTAGAGAGTAAACAGGTATATGAGATGGAACCCAACTTAAATATAAGTGTAAAGAAAGTAATATTATCTAAAAATACAGGAGTTATATCTCCTTATGATCTTGCAATTGCATATGGGGAAATAGCGTTCGATAATGGAGTGAATTTTAAATTAGAAGAAGAGGTTATGGATATTCAAAAAATATCTAGAGGTTTTAGGGTAATAACAAATAAGAATAAATTCACTTGTAATATGGTTTTAAACACAACTCCAGGGGAAAATTATAGTATTGATAAATCGAATAAAATAAGTAAAAATAGAAGTTATCTAAAGTATTTTTTATTGGAAAAAAATTTTAAAGGTAATTTTAAAAATATTATATCCACATTAGATAGAAAAGGCGAAAAAATATATGCTGTTTCTACATTACAAGGAGGATCTATAGTAGCAATAAAAACTGATGAAAATATTAGTTACGATGAATGTCTAAAAAAGATACGAAGTTTTATAGGAATGGTAAATGAAGATGAATTAAATACATTTTACGAATCGCCATTTTATAATGATACTTTAATCATAGATGATAGTCTTATTGATAAAGGATATATTAAAGTTACAGGAAAGCATTATGGACAGGTCACAATGACTCCAGCAATTGGAAAAATTGTATGTGAGACAATAGTAAATAACTTAAATTGTGTATTAAAAAAGGATTTTGTAGATAAACGAAGAGAAAGTTATAAATTTAGAGATTTATCAAATGAAGAAAGAAATAGTATAATTAAAATGGATAGAAAATACGGAAAGATAATATGTTATTGCCAGAAAGTAACTGAGGGAGAAATTGTAGATGCTATACGAAGACCCTTAGGTGCAAGAACTCTAGAAGGTTTAAAAAGAAGAACTGGTGTAGCTTTTGGTAGCTGTAATGGAGCACAATGTTTACATAAGGTTGTAACTATTTTAGCTAGAGAGACAGATAAAAAGCTAACTGAAATAGTTAAAGACTCCAAAAACTCAAAAATAATGGTATCAAGAATTAAAGAATTTGATGAAATGTAACTATCGGAGGAATTTAAAGTTGATTAGACATATTATTTGCAATAAGTGTGATAAACAATGTGTGTTATCCGTCAATGATGGTGATGATCAGTTAGAGTTTTATGGTCATTTATGCAATGATGGAATAAAATATGATGATATGAAAATAAATGACCAGGGAATATTTACAACATTAGTAAGAATAAAAGGAGCAAAACATAATGTAGTTCCTGTAAAAAGTAATAAGCCATTAGATAAAAAATTATGGGTGGAGTGTTCAAAAGCATTAAGTAGATTATATGTGGGATCACCAATAAAAGCTGGAGATATAGTTTGTAAAAATGTTCTTAATACAGGAGCGGATATAATTTGCACAAAAAGCGTAGACTAATATAACAAAAAATTATTTAATATTTAAAAATTAAATACAAATAGGTATTGACATAAAAAGTAAATATATATATAATTAAGTAAAAATTAAAAATAAACCTATGATAAGGCTAGTAATAGTATGAAAGTTTAAGAGATTCAGTGGTTGGTGCGAACTGATACTTTAATATTATGAATCCACCTTTGAGGTACTGTTAATTGCAGTTCGGTGATACCGTTATAATTTTCGAGTGAATCAATTTTATTGATTAATTAGGGTGGCAACACGGAGTCTTTCGTCCCTTTATAGGGAAGAAAGACTCTTTTTATTTTATATAAAAACTTTTAGGAGGAATTAAGTTATGCTAGATTTAAAAAGAATAAGAAATAATCCAGATGAAATTAAAACTGCTTTAGGAAATAGGGGGGAAGATTTTGATATATCAGTTATAGATGAAGTATTATCATTAGATGAAAATAGAAGACAAATCTTAACTGAAGTTGAGGTCTTAAAGAATAAGAGAAATGCAGATTCAGCTGAAATAGCTAAATTAAAGAAATCAGGACAAAATGCTGACGACCTTATGGCTGAAATGAAAGAGCTTTCAGATAGAATAAAACAATATGATGTAAAACTTTCAGAAATAGATCAAAAGATAGAGTACATAATGTTAAGAATCCCTAATATACCAAACCCAGCAGTACCAGATGGAGAGACAGATGCGGATAACGTAGAAATAAGAAAATGGTCAGAGCCTACTAAGTTTGACTTCGAACCTAAGGCTCACTGGGAAGTAGGAACTGGTCTTAATATACTTGATTTTGAAAGAGCAGGAAAAGTTGCAGGTTCAAGATTCACATTCTATAGAGGCTTAGGTGCTAGACTTGAAAGAGCGGTAATATCATACTTCTTAGATATTCACACAGAAAAGCATGGTTATGAAGAATTGTTTCCACCATATATGGTTAACAGAAATAGCATGATAGGAACAGGTCAGCTTCCTAAATTTGAGGAGGATGCATTTAGAGTTGCTAATAACGATTTCTTCTTGATTCCTACTGCTGAAGTTCCTGTAACTAATTTTTATTCAGGCGAGGTATTAAAAGGAGAAGATTTACCAATAAAACATGTAGCTTATAGTGGATGTTTTAGAGCAGAGGCTGGCTCAGCTGGTAGAGATACTAGAGGATTAATAAGACAGCATCAATTTAATAAGGTAGAACTTCTTAAGTTTACAAAACCAGATCAATCTTATGCAGAACTTGAAAAACTAACTAACGATGCTGAAGAAGTTTTACAAGAGCTTGGAATACCATATAGAGTAGTTAGAATATGTAAAGGTGATTTAGGATTTACTGCAGCATTAAAATATGATATAGAAGTTTGGATGCCAAGTTATAATAGATATGTTGAGATATCAAGCTGTAGTAACTTTGAGGATTTCCAAGCAAGACGTGCTAATATAAAATATAAAGAAACTTCTAAGGATAAACCACAGTATGTTCACACTCTAAATGGATCTGGTGTTGCTGTAGGAAGAACAGTAGCGGCAATTTTAGAAAATTACCAACAAGCTGATGGAAGTGTAGCAATTCCAGAAGTTTTAAGACCATATATGGGTGGTAGAGAAGTTATAAAATAAATAAAAAAATCTAAAATAAGTGTTGACATGTATATATAGTGCTGATATAATAATACATGTCAACAGGCGTGGAAAGATGGTCGAGTTGGTTTAAGGCACCGGTCTTGAAAACCGGCGTACGAGTGATCGTACCCAGGGTTCGAATCCCTGTCTTTCCGCCATTTATTTTAATATGAAGTAGGGCATGGAGAAATACTCAAGTGGCCGAAGAGGCGCCCCTGCTAAGGGCGTAGGTCGGGTAACCGGCGCGAGGGTTCAAATCCCTCTTTCTCCGCCAGAAAAACACCTATTTATAGGTGTTTTTCTTTTTTAAAAAGTTATAGATTTATAAGATAGTTAATAGCAATAATGCTTTAATAACTTGAATTATAAATAATAAGTTTAGATAAATAACTTATTTATCCGATGACTACCCGCTCTAATACTCCCTCTTCTCCAAAGAGGGAGTATTAGAGCGGCTACGTCCCTGGATAACGATTTCTAAGCATCAGGTGGAGTTAAAACTCCATCTGATGCCAAGAACTCTGTTTATCTAAAAATCTGTTTATATCAATATTCATAAAATATGGTACCTAACAATAACAAATTAAATAATTTTTAAAAAAAGTATTTGATTTTTTTCATTGTATATGTTATTATATTTATGTTGTCAAATGAGGAAAGATGGTCGAGTTGGTTTAAGGCACCGGTCTTGAAAACCGGCGTACGAGTGATCGTACCTAGGGTTCGAATCCCTATCTTTCCGCCATTTATTTTAATATAAAGTAGGGCATGGAGAAATACTCAAGTGGCCGAAGAGGCGCCCCTGCTAAGGGCGTAGGTCGGGTAACCGGCGCGAGGGTTCAAATCCCTCTTTCTCCGCCAGGAAAGCACTTTAAATTTAGGTGCTTTTAATTATATTATTGAATATGCGATGGTAGCTCAGTTGGATAGAGTAGCTGGCTACGAACCAGTTGGTCGGGGGTTCGAATCCTCTCCGTCGCACCATAGTAAACCCTAGAAGTTACAAGGCTTCTAGGGTTTTTTTATTTTAAATATTAAATGCTAAACTGTATGAAATACAGCAACGGTACAGAGATATAATAAAATTATTCTCAGGAACTTATGCTAGCAATATTAACGTTTTTGTTTAATAACGTATTGTTTTATCTGTAGCATATTGTTTGATCTCTATATAATTGAAATAGTTTGCATCAAAAAATAGTTGAATTAAAATTATGGATTCAGTTAGCCGCTTTTGGAACACTTTAAAGATAATATTTAGATATTTTTATTTTAAAAGTATAAGATAAAGTTAATTTTCTCTGATTTTATTATCAAAATGATAATTTTTATTACTAAATTGATAATTTATTATCAAATTGATAATAAATTATCAATTTGGTATTTTGTTACGTCAAAACAAGCTTCGATAAACATTAATATTTTAATATTTTTATAGGTTTTTTATAAAGTATATAGAAAATGAAAATAGTAAATGGCTATAGGAAACGCAATAATTTACATTTTCATACCAAAAGAACATTATTAACTATCTTTTTTGGTATGAAAATTGCTATACAATTTATACATAATAAAAATTTATAGAAATATTAATTTATATAAAGTTTATTTGAAGAAAGGTGGAACAACCATGAGTGAAGTAATGAAAACAATGTCTTTTGAAAAAATTCTTGAGCTAGCTCTTCAAGATTATTATACAAAGGGAAAAATATTTGAGGTAGAGGAAAAGGATTTTTCTAAGGATATTGATAACAGTATAGAAATGGAGTTTTGTGGAGAGTATTTAAGATACCCAGTAGGTCCTGCAGCTGGCCCACATACACAATTAACTCAAAACTTCTTAGCAGCTTACCTAACAGGTTGTAGATATTTTGAACCTAAAACTGTTCAAGTAGTAGATGGAAAACAAATGCAAGAAATGATAGCAAGACCATGTATCGATGTTAAAAATGTAGGATATAATGTAGAATGGTCTACAGAATTAACAGTTGAAGAAGCAAAGGAAGAATATATAAAAGCTTCGATATTAATGCAAGTTATGGGTATTGAGCTTGGTCTATCAGATGTAAAGGATTTTATACTTAATATAAGTGTAGGGTATGATCTTAAGGGAATTCAGTCAAAGAAAATTTCTGACTTTATTGATGACCTTAAAGATGCAAAGAACACTGAAGCATTTAAAGAGTGCACAGAAGTATTAAAGAAAAATATAGGTAAGTTTAGAAGATTTAAATTAGAAGATATAGATAAGATTACTTCAAAGATTACAAATATAGTTACACTTTCAACAATGCATGGATGTAAAGCAAGTGAAATTTTAAATATAGCATCTCATTTAATATCAAACAAAAAGATAAACATATTATTAAAGTGTAATTCTACATTATTAGGATATAATGCTGTAAGAGAGATCTTAGACAACCTAGGTTACAATGACATAGAATTAAAGAGAGAAGATTTCGATCATGATTTACAATTTGATATGGCTAAGGAAATAATAGCTAAGCTATTGGAAACAGCTAAGGAAAACAATGTAAGATTCGGAGTTAAGTTAACAAATACACTACCTGTAGTTAACACTAGAAATGTTATGCCAGGCGAAGCTATGTACATGTCTGGAAAACCATTATATCCAATAGCAATAAATGTAGCTAAAAAAATTGCAAGTGAGTTTAATGATATAACTATATCTATGTCAGGTGGAATTGATAAAAATAATGTATTAGATGTATTTAATGCTGGAATCGCTCCTATTACTATATCAACATTGTTCCTACAACCAAAGGGATATACAAATAACAATGCTGTATTAAATAAACTAAAAAAAGCAGGACAAGCTCCTAAGAGATTAGACCTCGAAGCTTTAAATGTATTAGCTGATAGATCAAAAAGCGATACTAACTATAAAAATAAAGGTAATGGAAAAGTTTTAGAAGACAAGCTAGAAACTTTTGACTGCTTAAAGAGCTGTGGAATCTGTGTCGACGTATGTCCAAATAGAGCAAATATGAAAGTTGCTGTTGAAGGACTTATAGCTAATTACCAGATAGCTCACGTTGAAAATATATGTAACGAATGTGGTAACTGTCATATGTTCTGTCCAAGAGGCGGCTTTCCATATTTTAAGAAAACAACTGTTTATAGAGATTTTGAAGAATATAAGGATTCAAGGAATACTGGCTTATTAAGAATTAGAGAAGATAAATTCTTGTTAAGAGAAGATGGAAAAGAATATATCTATGTAGCTAATTCCAAAGAAGATAAGAGCAAATTAGAAATGACTGTTGAAACAATTTTGAAGGATTATCCTTATTATATTGACAACATAGATACTTTAAGTGAAGAAGAATTAAAAAATTATGTATAAATAAATTTAATTCTATATTGCAGAATTAGAGAAATAAATTATAAGTTAAAAAACTAGGGATTATAGATTCCTAGTTTTTGATACGTCCAGCATGTATGCTGAGCCGATAAGTTGAAAGAAGCCTATGTAGTCTAACTACCAACGAGGGTTCAAATCCTCTCCGTCACACCAAAGGAACTAGAAATTTTATAGCTTCTAGTTCTTTTATTTTATAACTAAGTAAATACCATTATTTTTAGGAAAACGAAAGTATAAAACTTATAAATTAATTTAATTTTAATAAAGATATAGTGAATAAGATATGCTAATCTGGTAATAATAAAAATAGGTGTTAAGTTAAAAACCTAAAACCCCAATAATTGTTAAAAGTATTCATTTTTTAGTAATCCCCTTAAAAAAACAAACCTCATCAGTTATTTTGATGAGGTTTGTTTTTTTACCATAAATATATTAAATTATCACTTATTTAATTATAAAACTAATAGTTCAGGATTTTTTAATCATATTTTGGCTTTTTACCTATTTCTTCGCCCATTAATATCATTGTTTCGTAACCTGACCTTGTTTGCTCAAGTATGTCCTCATCAATTTTAACTCTATCTTTTTCAATAAATAATATGGTTGTAGATCCTCCAAATTTAAAATATCCTTTTTCATCACCCTTTTTTACTCTTTTCCCAGGGGTATATGTTTGAATTATTGTTCCTACGCAAGTAGCACCTACCTCTATATGCAAAATATCACCGAAATTCTCTGAATGAAATAAACTCCATTCTCTTTTATTTTTACAAAACAGTTCAGGAACTCTTTCTAGTGCTACTGGATTTACAGAATAATACTCACCTTTAATCTTTACTGTATCTTCACATACTCCATTATCTACAAAGTGGAATCTATGGTAGTCGGTTGGGCATAGTCTAAGGATTAGGCAAATGCCTTGGGAGAACTTTGAGGCTAATTCTTGGTTGTTTATAAGATTATTAAGGCTGTATGTATATCCTTTTACTTGAACTAATTTATTTAAATCTATATTTTCATAAGCTAAAAGTCTACCATCACCAGGGGAAATTAAAGAATCTAATATAGTATTGATAGGCCTTCCTTCTGCTTTTAATTTTCTTGTAAAAAAATCGTTAAAGGATTTAAATTCATCTAAGCTTTTTTCACTGTGTAACATATCTATATCGAAACTTTTTACAAAGGAGTAGATTTTATTTTTACTTCTTTTACTATCACAGTATGATCCATATATTTTAGAAAAGAGTTTTTTCTTAATTAATAAATCTAAAAATTTCATTCCAATTGGTGAGGAATAAGTCCACTGAAGGTATTTATCACCGGCTACATGTTCTATTTCATAGTTTTTAGTTTTCCTATTGTAGAATTTAATCATTTATAAGAACCTCTTTCATCATATTTTTCAAGGAAATTTATACTATAATTATCATTTATTATTTGTATAATGTCAATTTATAATACTGTAATATGTATTATATAAAAAAGTAAACATATTATTCAAATGATGTGAAAAGTATTGAGTTATTTGAACAAAATAGTATAATGTATATGAATATAAGTATACTGACCAGTCAATTAATATATAATAGAATTTGGAGTGGTACTCATGAATAAAACAAAAAGGGCAATATTTGAATCAGCTATAAAGGAATTTTCTAAGTCTGGATATAACGGTGCTACAATGGATGTTATAGCAGCAGATGCAGGTGTTGCTAAAGGAACTCTATACTATCACTTTAAAAGTAAAGAAGAAATATTTAATTTTATAATAAGAGAAGGTATGCGTGTTATAAAAGAAAAAATAGAGATTGTTGCAAATGAACAAAAAGATACATTATCAAAGATTAAAGTATTGTGTAGAATTCAATTAGGATTAGTACATGAGAGTAGGGACTTTTTTAAAGTAGTAATGAGTCAACTATGGGGGCAGGAAGTGAGACAACTCGAATTAAGGGAGTCTATTAATAAGTATATTCGTTACATGCAATCATATTTACAAGAAGCTATGGATAAAGGTGTAGTAAAAATGGGAGACTCATATTTAATGGCATACACACTATTTGGTACAATCTGTTCAGCAACAGTATATGAATTAATAAATGAAAATGAAAAGGGTATAGAGGATCTAATAGACAGTTTATTAGTAAACATATTAGAAGGAATACAAGTTAAAAATATGTAATTATGATAAAGTGGGACTAAAAGAATTAGTTCCACTTTATAACTTACCAGATCTAATTATAGATAGAAGAAGCCAAAGCCCCATAAAGGCTGCTACAGAAAACCCTAATAGTCCAATTATGGACATTCCATACACTTGGGGACCTATATTTTTATTTAAGATTAATGAAGAACCTATTATAGAAGATGAAAGAATCAAGGAGAGAACTAATCTATTAGTCATTTTATTTAATTCACTTATAGATTTATCTAAATATGGTATATGAAACTGAATTTTAGCTCTTCCTTTCAATATACTATTTGTAAGTTCTACGAATTTAGTGGGAAGAAGTGAAAAGTCTCTTGTAAAGTTATAAGAATGTATAAAAAGTTGGTCTAGAGTAATATTTTTTAGTAGTAGAAGCTCACTATTATTTTTTACAAATGGTATGGCTACATCAAGTATTTGAATTTCTGGTGCTATCTTTGCTACTACTCCCTCGACTATTATTAAACTCTTTACAAGTAAAGTTAAGTCCTTTGGTAAGTTTATGTTATTATTTTTAGCGCAATCAAAAATTTCTTGCATTAGCACAGATATTTGTATATTTTTAAGCGAAGTTGAAATATATCTAAAAAATAAGTATTCCATATCTTCATATAATTTATTTCTATCAACAAACCCTTTTTTTATACCTATTGATATGACAACAGAAACTAATTTATCTATATCTCTTAAAGCAATAGCTATAATTGCTTCATTCAGTGATGATTTAAGCGAGTCAGAAAGTGTTCCCATTATACCAAAGTCTATAAAACATATTTTTCCGTTAGAAATTAATAGATTACCTGGATGTGGGTCTCCATGAAAAAACCCATCTGTAAACACTTGTTTAAAAAATGATAGGGTTAGCTTATTTCCTATGTCGTGCAATTCATAACCAGATTTTTCAAGCTTATCAACGTCAGTTATTTTAAGTCCATCTATTTTTTCCATAGTTAAGATTTTATTGCCGGTTAACTCATCTATTACAAAAGGTATGTAACAAAATGCTACGTTTTCATTTAGCTTACTAAATTTTTTAATATTTTCAGCTTCAATTTTAAAGTTAAGTTCATTTTCAGTAGAAGAGAGGATTTCATTTAATGCTTCTCCAGGATCAATAAGTGTGTTGGGTAACCTTGATTTCATAATTTTTACGATTCTATATAATATAGATATATCCATATGCATTTTTTCTTTTATTTCTGGCCTTTGAATTTTAACAATAACTTTTCGTCCGTCTAGAAGTATAGCATTATGAACTTGAGATACAGAAGCAGAAGCAAGTGGCCTTTTTTCAAAATATATAAAACAATCTTCTATGTTTTTATTAAATTCATCAAAAAAAACATTATTTATATCTTCAAACTTTTCGGCGATAACATTATCTTGAAGATTTGATAGTTCTTTTATGTAGCTTGGAGGCAATATGTCAGGTCTGGAACTTAAAATTTGACCTATTTTTATAAAGGTTGGACCTAACTCTTCAAATGCCTTTCTTAAATTAGCTGGCGACTTCTTTTCTCTGCTCAATTTTGTATCGAAGATGTATCCGAATCCATAGGCAGCTAGAACTCTTATTATTTCTTTAAATCTTTGTATAGAACTTTTATACATAAAGCGCCTCCAGAATAATAAAGCCCTAACAGATGTTGGGGCTTAATCTTGATTGTTTATTCTTTTCTCCAATATATTTAAACGCTCATTTACATTAGCTATATCATATTTGGTAGCAAAATTCATTTCATTTAATATCGCTAATATATCTTCTTTAGTTGTTGGTTTATATTGGGTTGTTTTAGTTTTTATATTTCTTTTCAATTCCTCTGAAAGTTCCTTACCCTCATCTATCGTTAACTTTCCCTTTTCAACCATATCCTCAATTAATTTTGAAGCTTTTTCATAGGTATACGCAGCAGAGCCAACGCCAGCTAAAAACAAGTTTTTTAATTCACTAATCATATAAACACCTCCAATTTAGTATATTGTTAGTCATACTATAATATACCCAGAGAGAAGCTAATTAATGATATAAACTGGAGATTATTTAAAATACATAAAATAATTTTAAAGTGGGATAAAAAGTAATTAATTTAAATTGACATTTATTTTTAATTGTAATAAAATACAATAGTAGCAGGAATTAAATATGTGCTCGTAGCTCAGTAGGATAGAGCAGTGGTTTCCTAAACCACGTGCCGGGGGTTCGATTCCTCTCGGGCACACCAACTATAGTCAGTAAACTTTAAGTATTGCTGGCTTTTGTTTTTTTATCTAAGAGGTAGTATATGAATAATAACTTTATGATCGAAGCTATTTCTGAAGCGGAAAAAGCATTTGCTTTAAAAGAAATACCTGTAGGAGCCATTATAGTTAAAAACAATATAATAATAGCTAGAGCACATAACTTAAGAGAAACATTAAAAGATCCTACAGCACATGCAGAGATTTTAGCAATTAAAAAAGCTGCAGCTTTTCTTCAGGATTGGAGGCTAAAAGAATGTAGTATGTATGTTACTTTAGAACCTTGTCCGATGTGTGCAGGAGCCATACTCCAATCAAGGATAAGGAACTTATATATAGGAACATTTGACCCTACAACAGGGGCTTGCGGTTCGGTAGTAAATATACTCCAAAACGACAATCTAAATCATTGGACAAATGTACACTGGGCTTATAATGAAAAATGCAGTAATATATTAAGTAAATTCTTTAGAAATAGAAGATAATAGTGTGGAGAGATGGCTGAGTGGTCGAAAGCGGTGGTCTCGAAAACCATTGTACCACTTGTGGTACCGGGGGTTCAAATCCCCCTTTCTCCGCCAAGTAATAATTACTAAATTTTTTTTCGGTAAATATGTTGAATTACTTAAATGTTAATAGTATAATAAGTCTTGTCTTAATGATGAGCTAAAACTTAATAATCATTCATGAGTCAATTTTATGGAGAGATGTCTGAGCGGCTTAAGGAGCACGCCTGGAAAGCGTGTGTAGGGGAAACTCTACCAGGGGTTCAAATCCCCTTCTCTCCGCCATTTAAACTTTGTCGTGCTAGATGGGGAGTCAGCGGTGCCCTGTAACCTGCAATCCGCTATAGCAGGATTGAATTCCTCGCCTAGGCTATAAGCTGTGAGGTCTGGCCTATAAAAGTGGCGTTGAGAACTGGGTCCCACGCAACGGAAACTCATGAACCCCGTCAGATCCGGAAGGAAGCAGCGGTAAGTGATCATTTTCGTGTGCCGTGGATTAACCTGGTTTGAGCTAACTATATGGGTAACGCTCATAGTTTATTTGTCAAAGTGAGGTGCACGACATTATATAAGTTAGTATTTAATTGAAGATACCAAAATAGGTGTCTTTTTTTATTATATTCAACTTTTGAACATTGTCATATTAAATATACAGAATAGAATTTTAAAATAAATATTAATAAAATCTTATATTAATTCTGAATGTAATATAGGATATAATATAACTATATAAACAGAGAGAAAAGAAGGTGATTATATGGCTTACACCGCATTATATAGAGAATGGAGACCAAAGACTTTTGATGATGTAGTTGGTCAAGAGCATATAACTATTACGATTAAGAATCAAATAAAAAATAACAGAATAGCCCATGCTTATCTATTCTCAGGTACGAGAGGAACAGGTAAGACATCTACTGCGAAGATTTTCTCAAAGGCAGTAAATTGCTTAAGCCTCAAAGATGGAGAACCATGTAATGAGTGTGAAATGTGTCAAAAAATAAACTCGGGGCTTTCGATAGATGTGATTGAGATGGATGCTGCTTCTAAAAGAAATCTAGAAGATATAAGAGACGTTATCGAGAATGTAAAATACCCACCTCAGGAAGGAAATTATAAGGTTTATATAATGGATGAGGTTCATATGCTTACACAACAAGCAGTAAATGCCTTTTTAAAGACATTAGAAGAACCACCTTCAAATGTAATATTTATACTAGCAACAACAGATCCACAGAAGCTACCTGTTACAATACTTTCTAGGTGTCAGAAATTTGATTTTAGAAGAATAAAAAGTTCTCATGTATTTGATAGATTGAGGAAAATAGTTAATGAACAGGGAGTTTTTGCAGATGATAGAAGCTTAAATTTAGTAGCTAGAATGTGTGATGGAGCAATGAGAGACGCTTTGAGTATATTAGATCAAGCTATTTCTATGGGAGAAGGGAAAGTAGAGTATGATAGTTTAGTAGCGATGCTTGGGCTCGTTACTAATGAAAATTTACTTAATCTTACCAATAGCATAGTAGAAAAAAATGTTGAAGCATCTATGAAGATAATAGACGATATTGTATTCAGTGGCAAGGATATTTATACTTTTATAAGAGATATGATAAATCATATGAGGAACTTACTTATGGTAAAGGTTTCGCAAGATCCTGAGGAAATCTTAGATATGTCAGAAGAAAATATAAATCTTATAAAAGATCAGGCCCAAAAGATAAGGGTAGAAGAGATAATGAGAAATGTAAGAATATTGCAGGATGCAGAAGAGCAGTCAAAATGGACAAAACAAAGTAGAATATATCTGGAGCTTGCCGTTATAAAGATGTGTAAAATAGAGTATGACACTTCAAAAGAAGTTATACTTGCAAGGTTAAATAAAATAGAGGAAGCTTTAAAAAGTGGAACAATAAAAATATCTACAGAAATAAGTTCAACGAAGGCAGTTAAAAAAGAAATCAAAGAGAAGGTTGAAAGAGTTATTCCAGACGAGACAATGGTTCAATCAAAGGATGGAAATATATATTCAAGTGTTACCTTAGACATAGTTAGAAAAAGTTGGAGAGATATACTAGAGGCTTTTAAAAGCAGGAGACAGATGGTTTTATTTGCTGCGCTAACTCAAGGTAATGTAACCAGTTGTGAAAACGGAGTAATAACCATACAATATGATAGAAACTACGCCTTTCATAAGCAAAGGCTCGAGAAAGAAGAAAATAGAAAATTAATAGAGGATATATTTGCAGATATACTAAAAGATAGAGTAAAGCTACACTATATTATAGAAGGGGAAGAGGCTCAAAATATAGAGATTTCTACAGAACAGATATTGAAAGATGCTTTTGGAGAAGATTTAATCGAAATAATAGATGAATAAGATTAATTGTTTAAGTGAAATTTATAAAAATATGATATAATTAAAACTAAATTAATTAAATAAGGAGGCTTTAATTATGGCAAAAGGTGGATTCCCTAATTTTGGTGGGGGAAATATGAATAATATAATGAAACAAGCGCAAAAGTTCCAAAAGCAAATGGAAGATATGCAAGTTGAACTTGAAAATAAGGAATTTGAGGTTACTGTTGGTGGTGGAGCAGTTACAGTAGTTGCAAGCGGGAAAAAACAGATTGTAGATATAAGAATAAAACCTGAAGTTGTAGATCCAGATGACGTAGAAATGCTTCAGGATTTAATTTTGACTGCTTGCAATGAAGCTATAAAGAAAGCAGAAGAAGAGACTTCAGCTGAGATGAAAAAGTTAACAGGTGGACTTAATATTCCTGGAATGTTTTAAGAAACATAAAACTACCCCATCTTTAAAGATGGGGTTTTAAAATTGAGGTGATATATATGGATTTTTATCCAGTTGCAATTGAAAAACTTATAGAAGAATTTGCAAAGTTACCTGGTATAGGATATAAAACTGCTCAAAGATTAACAATTCACGTTCTAAACTTACCAGATGATGAAGTTAGGGAATTTGCAAATGCACTCGTTAAAGCTAAAGGGACAATAAAATATTGTTCTGTATGTGGGAACTTTACAGATAACGATCCTTGTTCAATATGTTCAAATCCAAATAGAGAAAAAGATACTATATGTGTTGTAGAGCAGCCAAAAGATATTATGACAATGGAAAAGGTTAAGGAATTCAATGGAGTATACCATGTTCTTCACGGGAACATATCACCTATGGCAGGAAGAGGGCCTGATGATATAAAATTAAGAGAGCTTATAAGAAGAATTAATGGAGAAGTTAAAGAAGTTATCGTAGCAACTAACCCTAATATAGAAGGAGAAGCTACTGCTATGTATATATCGAAAATATTGAAACCTTTAAGTGTAAAGGTAACAAGAATTGCTCATGGAATTCCTGTAGGTGGCGACTTAGAATATGCGGATGAGGTCACATTATCTAAAGCTCTAGAAGGAAGAACTGAGATTTAATGAATACTAATCCTAGTTTTTGTCAATTATTATAAGTGTGACAAAAATTGGGAGGTTTTTCATGAATAAAAATGTAATAGTCAATTACTTGGCGAAAAAAACTAAATATACGGTAGAACAAAAAAAGCTATTAAATGCCATAGATAAAGCTAGAGAAGAACTTAAAATAGCGCGAGATTATTTTAATGCAGTTAATGACCCAAGACTTGTAGATTATGCAATATATACAGAAGAAGCGGCAAAAGCAAAGTATGCTTATTTGTTAAATGAAGCTAAAAAAAGTGGTTTGAAAGTATATGGCGATAATGTTCTTCAAGATATAAGTGTGGGTTAGAAAGAGTATTAATAAAAATAAAAAGTAAAAGTTAAATGCTTTTACTTTTTATTTTTATTAATACTTTTATGTTATTAGAATATAAATTAATAATAGAAGTTGAGGAGGGATATATATGCAGTTTGAACTTATAGGTTATTTTTTAGTTGCTATACTAGGTTTGTATGTTTTAGTAAAGGTTTTTGCATGGCCTTTAAAGATATTATTTAATTTAATTGCTAATGGAGTATTTGGAGTCTTATTATTGATTTTAGTCAATTTCATTGGTGCTTATTTTAATTTTCATATAGGAATTAATGCTATAACAGCACTTATTGCAGGTTTTCTAGGGATACCAGGGGTTATTTTTCTTATAATATTTAAGCTGTTTTTATAGTTTATGTATTGAATTTATTTAACTGTAAGTCGGATATAGGAAAATATAAATTTTATTTTTAAAAAGCTAACCTTTTAACTTAGTATAAGGTTAGCTTAATTTAATTATAAAATATAATCTTATATATTAAGTTATATAAATAATTCATATATTCCAAGTAAGATTATAATAATTCCAGAGATTATGTTTGATTTACCCTGGAGAATTTGGGAAAAAAGCTTTTTTCCAAGAATATAACCTAGAGGTATTGCTGTGAGGCTAAAGGCCAATGTAAGGAATGAAGTTAAAGTAATGTTTAATCCAGTAATACTTGCTCCTATTCCTAGACCTACGTTGTTTAAGGCTAAAGCAATTCCTAAAGTAATAGATTCTTTTAAGTCTATAATTCCAGAGCTATCTATATCAGCTTTTTCAGGTGTAGATAAAATTTCTTTGTATTGGTTTCTATAATGTTCTACGTTATCTTTATTCTCTTCTAAGGTTTCAAGATTTCTATTATTATTTAGTATTATATTTTCCTTTATTGAACATATTATAAAAAATAATCCTAAACCTATTAGTATAACGCTTCCTATGGCGTTAGCTTTGTGTGAAGGTATAAGTTGCACTATTAACTTGCCACATAACATAGATAATAATGTTCCAACACAAGATATACAAGCTACTATAATATTACTTAATAAAGGTATTTTTAATTTCTTAATACCATAGGCAATACCTACTATAAGATTATCAAGGCTCGCTGAAACAACAAATAATAATATGGAAATGATATGCATAAGTAGTCTCCTTTTATAGCAATTACTATATATAATATTCATTATTAAAGAACTGGTTACAAAGATATAACATTATTTTGTCATTATAGATAAATTGTTGTATCATGAGTAAAACTAAATTTAAAAGTGTTATACTAAGATTATTGATGACTTAAAATAAAAATTGGTTTGAAATTATCAAGTATGGCTGCGTTTATTTAACTAAAAATATTGCTTTATGTTTTTAAAACATGCAACCTACTAAATACTACTAATTTTTAAAAACTGGAGATGATGTGGTGATTATAGAAAATAAGGTTATAAGAGCTAAGTTTATTCATAGACCTAATAGGTTTCAGGCTTATGTAGATATAAATGGCATAGAAACTAAAGTACATGTACCTAATACAGGAAGATGCAAGGAAATACTTATACCGGGATGTACTGTAATTTTGAGAGAAGAAAATAATCCACTAAGAAAAACAAAATATGATTTAATAGGAGGTTATAAAGGGAAGAAGCTTATAAATATAGACTCTCATATACCAAACAAGGTGGTATATGAAGCACTAAATAATAAAAAAATAAATTTATTAAGTAAATACAATAAAATAGAGAGAG
This sequence comes from Clostridium sp. CS1-1, assembly GCF_056135525.1. Classification (NCBI taxonomy): domain Bacteria; kingdom Bacillati; phylum Bacillota; class Clostridia; order Eubacteriales; family Clostridiaceae; genus Clostridium; species Clostridium sp. CS1-1. Next base: position 5,030,021 of record NZ_CM148680.1, read on the forward strand.
AAAAGACCTTCGGAAACAGCAGGTTCGACTTTAGGTTAACAGATTCCAATGGAAATGAGTGTTATTTGGAAGTAAAGGGAGTTACATTAGAGGATGAAGGTAAGACGATGTTTCCTGATGCACCAACTGAGAGAGGGACAAAACATTTACTAGAGTTGGTTGAAGTTAAAAAGTTAGATAAAGAAGCAGCAGTGTTATTCTTAATTCAGATTGAGGATGTTGGGTATTTTTCCCCACATGATGAAATGGATAAAAAATTTGGTGAAGCTTTAAGATTTGCTAAAGAAAGTGGAGTAAATATTCTTGCTTATGATTGTTTTATTAAGGAAGATGCTATTGAACTTAAAAGTCAAATAGAAATAAGAATGTAATATTTCCGTTGAATAAAGATTTACATATAAATTATAATATAATTATGGTTTATAAGCATGAATTATGGGGGGGGTGAAACTACTCTAATGAGAGTAGTGTTATTATGAAGTTTAAATATTGTCCTATTTGCGGAAGGGAATTGGAAGAGAAATATAGTTGGGATGAAGGTGGCGTTCCATATTGTAGTATTGATGATGTTATGTACTTTGATACTCCTAAGCCATGTGTTATAGTAGCAGTTGTAAATGAAGGTAAGATACTACTTCTTAAACAAAGTTATATTTTTAAGGATTCTAAAGTGCTTTTATCAGGTTATGTGACAAGTGGAGAAACAATAGAAGAAACGGTTCACAGAGAAGTGTTCGAGGAAGCTGGTCTTAAAATAAGGGATTTGAAGTATTTAGGAAGTGAATATCTTCAAAGCAAGGAAATAATAATGCTTACTTTTATGGCACATTATGATGGCGGTGAATTAAAAAAATCATCTGAGGTAGAATGGGTTAACTGGAGTAATATTGAAGATGCATTATGTGAAATGAAAGAAGATGAGATTGGGAAGAGAGTAGTTAGAAAGGTTTTAAAGGAGATAGATTATAAAGGCGACAAGGCTTACAGGTGTGAAATAAGTAGCAACAATGATGTTATCTAATCTAATTTTATTTAAATGATTGAAAATAACAACAATAATATGCTAGTATAGGGTAACAAGTTTGTTTAGTTTGTTAAATAAAAGGGGAGGAAAAGATATGGCGAAATATGTACCAGAAATAAAAGGAATTCTTAGAAGACATATGATTCAGGTACCTGAAGTTATTAGAGAGGCCAGTGGTATAAAGGTATTTGGAAAGAGATTAAAATCCTTCATATTTAGTACAGATGTAGCAGTAATTAAAAATACTAATGCTGATGCAGTAATTGCAGTATATCCATTTACACCTCAACCGGTTATAACACAAGCAATTGTATCATCTGCAGATATACCAGTATTTTGTGGAGTAGGGGGAGGTATTACAACTGGTAAAAGAGTTGTAAATTTAGCACTAGATGCTGAATTCAAGGGTGCTATGGGAGTTGTAGTAAATAGTCCTACACCAAATGAAGTTATAAGTTATATGAGGGATACCATAGATATACCTATAATAGTTACTATAGTATCAGAACATGAGGATATTAAAGGTAGAATAGAATCAGGAGCTACTATTTTGAATATATCTGGGGCTAAGAAAACAGCATGTATTGTAAGACAAATAAGACAAGAATATCCCAATTTTCCGATAATAGCAACAGGTGGACCAACGCTAGAAAGTATAAAGGAGACAATAGAAGCAGGGGCTAATGCTATCACATTTACTCCTCCGCCTGCGGCAGATATATTAAGTGAGATCATGATTAATTACAGAGAAGAGTATGAACATAAAAAACATAATGATTAATCAATATGTGTACATGCATAATACATATCTTGTATTATGCTTTTTTTTTATTTAAAATAATACTTACAGATTACTGATTATTGAATAAATTTATAATTATTTTGAAGAATAATTATTGGAATGGATAGAATATTAAAATAGTTAAAGTTAATATATTGTTCACTGGAATAAAGAAGGAATAAGATAGGTAGACATAGAAAATATAAAATTTAAGGCTTAACACATTGTATAATTAATAAATACTATTAGGAGATGGGGTTATTTATGAAAGGTGCACTATATTACTTTAGTGGTACAGGAAATACCAAGTGGGTAGCAGATAAATTTAGAGATAACTTTAAGTTATATGATATAGATTTACACTTAATAAATATCGAATCAATAGAACAAGTTAATATAAAGTCATACAACTTTATTATTATTGGTTCTCCAGTTTATGCTGAAGTTCCACCTAAAATTGTAGAGGATTTTTTAAATAGGTTGCCTAAAGTAGAAAATCGAATAAGAACGGTTGTTTATTCAACTCAAGGAGCAAAATCTGCAGCAGCAGCCTCCATAATATCAAGAAAGCTAGAACAAAAAGGATATAATATTGTTATACAATCCAATATAAGAATGCCTAATAATTATTATTTTTATATAGGTAAAAAGCGTACAGATTTTGAACAAAAAGAAATGATGAAAGTTGCAAAAAAAAAGGTGGAGGAATTAACTAAGACATTTATAGATAATAAGCAAGTTAGGGAATCTAATTCTCCGTTTAGGGTTTTTTTTAGCAAGATTTCTAGCAGTGCATTTAAAAGCATGATACCTAAGCTATCAAAAAGTATTACATCTACAAAAGAGTGTACGAAATGCGGATTATGTCTTAGAAATTGTCCAAGAGGAAATATAACATTTGAAGATGGTCATGCAAATTTTCATAGCAAATGTATATTATGCTTAAGATGTATATATATCTGCCCCATAAATGCTATAAGGTATAAAGGAAAAGAGATAGATCAAATTCAAAAAGAAAGAATAAAGAGCTTAGATTTAAGCAATTAATATATTAAGAGGTGAAAAGATGACATTACTTATAAGTAATTGTAAAAGTTGTCCTGAGTTGAATAAAAATTGTGATGGTAAAGTAGAAGATTGTATGTGTAAAGAATGTCCAAGAAATCTTGGAAAATGTATCATAACAAGATATTGTACTGAGACAGAGTCTGTATTAAATTAAAACATAAGCAATTTAACTATTACATAAAAGAAATTTATTTAAAATATTTCAAAGATATTACTCCTATATTTTCATATAGGAGTTTATTTTTTAGAATTATATTTTTAATTAGGGTAATAATAGCTACATAAGCATATGAGTTGATGTATTTTAAGTAATAATTTTAAAATACTTAATTATTATTTATGCGTATTTTTAAGTGGATAATATTAAGTAGGAGTGATTTTATGGACTCAATACAACAAAAGATGCTAGTAGCAGAAAATTGTACAGAATATGAACCTAAATATTTTACTACAGCTATAAGCTTTATTTCTAGGGGATGCAATAGTTGTATAAGTTACATAAGTGGAAAGTGTAATAAGGAATTATTTGAAGTAATTGAGGAAAAGATAAGGTTGAACTAAAAGCGAAAGGGGAAAGTTATCATGACAAATAAAGAGGTTGTTGTAGGGAATAGAGAACAAATGATGCACGTGGCAAATTCGTGTGTAGGATATGAACCTATACATCAAGGAGTTGAATCTAATATTGGCACAAGTAGTAGCAAGAGTTGTGTAAATTGCAAGAATCTAAAAGATGGTTTATGTGTTAAAGATCTTTTCGATTCTGTTTTAACAAGTATAGACCAAACATAGAGCAGCAATAACTTTATATGAGTATTGTTATATAAGGTCCCAAAAGTATATTTTTTTATTATATAAAGTTTTAATTTATTTAACAAAATAATTATAAATTAATAATATTACTTAAGATTAGTTACAGAGTGAATATTCCTAATATATATTTTAGAAAATAAAATATTTTCTAAAATATATTGACATACTGTTATTTTGAAATTATAATAAAATACAAAGTTGGTAAAAATTAATACTTAAATCCGGTGAAGAGAATAGTAATAAAATTAGAGTTAAGAGAGTCAGTGGATGGTGTGAACTGATACTTGAAATTTTGTGAATCCGCCTCAGAGGATTATTACGATGAGTAATACGGAAAAAACCGTTATAACAATGAGAGAATCATATTTAAAGTATGATTAATTAGGGTGGCAACGCGAGTCAATCGTCCCTTCGGGGGTGAATTGGCTCTTTTTATTTTTAAAACTTAATATTTCCAATGAAGAGAATAGTAGTATAAGTTAAGGTTAAGAGAGTCAGTGGATGGTGTGAACTGATACCTAAAGCTTTTATGAATCCACCTCAGAGGACTATTACGATGAGTAATACGGAAAAAACCGTTATAACAATGAGATAATCATATTCTAAATATGATTAATTAGGGTGGCAACGCGAGTCAATCGCCCCTTCGGGGAGATTGGCTCTTTTTGTTTTCAAATAATGCTTTCACAATCTAAAACTTTAATAGTTTATAACTTTAATTTAACATAATAAATTTTAATATTTAATCAGGGGGTAATAATATGCATAAAAAATTATTCATTCCAGGGCCAGTTGAGGTGAAGAAAGATGTATTAGAGAAGATGTCAATGCCTATGATTGGACATAGAAGTAGAGAGGCTTCAGAACTTCAAAGAAGAATCAGTGATAAACTAAGAAAGGTTTTTAATACTGAAGAAGAGATACTTTTATCTACAACATCTGGTAGCGGGCTTATGGAAGGTGCGATAAGGTCTTGTACAGCTAAAAGGGCCGCAGTTTTTTCAGTTGGTGCCTTTGGGAAGAGGTGGTATGAGATGGCTAAATATAATAATGTACCAGTAGACTTATACGAAGCAGACTGGGGAAAAGCTATAACGTCAAAAGATGTTGATAAGGTCTTATCAACAGGTCAATATGACTTAGTATGTATTACTCATAATGAAACATCTACTGGTATTATGAATCCAGTAGAGGAGATATCACAAGTAATTAACAGATATCCCGAAGTAATTTGGTGTCTTGATACAGTAAGTTCAATGGGAGGAACAAAAATTGAGGTAGATAAACTTGGTGTAGATATATGTATAACGTCAAGTCAAAAGGCAATGGGTCTCCCTCCAGGAATTGCAGTATGTTCTTTTTCAAAAAAATCTGTAGAAAGAGCAAAAAAGGTAATTTTCAGAGGATACTATTTAGACTTATTAACGCTTTATGAATATATTCAAAAGAAAGATTATCAATATCCTTCAACGCCATCACTTTCCCATATGTTTGCGATGGACTATCAACTAGATAAAATGTTAAATGAAGGTTTAAATAATATATATGAAAGACACTTGGAGATGGCTAAGTATGTAAGAGAATGGACTAAGGAATATTTTGAATTATTTGCAGATGAAAGATATCTATCTAATACATTAACTACTATAAAAAATACTAGAAATATAAATGTTGGGGATTTAAATAAGGAACTCGGAAAAAGAGGATTTCAAATTTCAAATGGTTATGGAAAATTAAAAGAAAGTACATTTAGAATAGCTCACATGGCGGAATGTACTTTGGAAGATATAAAGGAACTTCTAGATAATATAAATGACATAATAAAAGTTTAGAATTAGCTTGATTGTTTAAATATTAATATATTTTTATAGAAAAGGGAGGAATTATTAATGATAAAAATATTAGTTTGTGATGGAATGGACAAAGCTTCTGTAGAGAAGTTAAATGAAAATGGGTTTGAAGTTGTAGATAAGCATTATGATGAAGAAGAGCTTAAGGAAAGAATAAAAGATTTTGATGTTATGATAGTAAGGTCAGCAACCAGGGTAAGAAAGTTACTAATAGATGAAGCTAGAAAAGGAAGGCTTAAACTCATAATACGTGGAGGAGTAGGAGTAGATAATATAGATGTAGACTATGCAAGAAAAAGTGGAATAAGGGTTAGAAATACACCTAATTCAAGTAGTGCTTCCGTAGCAGAACTTACTATTGCGCATATGTTCGCTTTATCAAGGTATATTCATTTATCTAATATAACAATGAGAGAGGGGAAGTGGGATAAGAAAAAATATACTGGTATTGAGTTAAGTGGAAAAACACTTGGACTTATAGGCTTTGGAAGAATAGCAAGGGAGGTAGCTAATAGGGCAGATGCTCTTGGAATGAACGTAATTTATACTGATAAATTGGGAATAGTTAACGGATGCAAATATGAATTTTATGATTTGGAAAATGTGCTGAAAAAATCAGATTTTATATCACTTCATATTCCATTTACGAAGGAAGAAGAACCGGTAATTGGAAAGAAACATTTTGAAATGATGAAGGATGGAGCCTATATAATAAACTGTGCAAGGGGTGGAGTTGTAGATGAACTTGCATTGATAGATGCATTAAATTGTGGCAAGATTTCAGGTGCTGGAATAGATGTTTTCGAAAATGAACCTATACCAAACTCAGAACTTATCAACAATCCAAAGGTATGTGTAACTCCGCACATAGGAGGATCTACAGATGAAGCTCAGGAAAGAATAGGAGAGGAAATAGTAAGCATAGTTGAAGAGTTTTTTAGTTATAGAGATAACTGTGTTGTAAATGCATAAGTGGGGGGAGAAAGATGACAATTTTAAAATCTTTTAAGGCTATAAGACCAATAAAAGAACTAGCACATAGGGTAGCAGCACTACCCTATGATGTTATGAATAGTGACGAAGCAAGAGAGGTGACCAAGAAGAATACTTACTCATTTCTTCATGTAGACAAGGCAGAAATAGACCTAGATAAAGATATAAGTATATATGATAAAAGAGTTTATGAAAAGGCTAGGGATAACTTGAATAAAATGATTGATAAAGGAATACTAGTAGAAGATAACAAGGATTATTTATATATTTATAGGTTAGTAATGAATGAAAAAGTACAGACTGGAATAGTTGGTTGTACATCAATAGATAATTATATTGATAATAAAATAAAAAAACATGAGTATACTAGGGAAGAAAAAGAAATAGACAGATTTAATCATGTCGATATTTGCGATGCAAATACTGGACCAATTTTCTTAACTTATATGTATAATAAGGAAATTAATGATATAATAGAATTATGGACAAAAAAAGAACCTATATATAATTTTAAGGCAGAAGATGGCGTAGAACATATAGCATGGATTATAGATGATGAGCATATAATACGTAATATATGCAATATATTTACTAATATAGATAGCTTGTATATAGCAGATGGTCACCACAGAGCAGCATCAGCAGTAAAAGTTGGTTTGAAAAGAAGAGTGGAAAAGGTTAATTATACTGGAGATGAGGAGTTTAATTTTTTCTTATCTGTACTTTTCCCACATTCAAACCTAAGTATTATGGATTATAACAGGATTGTTAAGGATTTAAATGGACTTTCTACTGAAGAATATATGCTTAGGGTTTCGGAAAAGTTTGATATAAGTATATATGAAGGTAAGGGTTCATATAAGCCTTCTTGTAAACATACTTACGGAATGTATCTTAATGGAAAATGGTATGTCCTTACAGCTAAAAAAGGAACTTATGATCCTAATAATCCTGTTCATAGATTAGATGTATCTATTCTTCAAGAAAACTTATTAAAGCCAATTTTGGGAATTAAAGACCCAAGAACGGATAATAGAATAGACTTTATAGGTGGAATTAGAGGTCTTAAAGAACTCGAAGGAAGAGTAGATAAAGAAAAAAATGGGGTATCCTTCTCTATGTATCCAACTGCAATAGAGGATTTAATCAATATTGCGGATGCGGGAGAAGTGATGCCCCCAAAATCAACCTGGTTTGAACCAAAGCTTAGGAGTGGTTTGTTTATTCATAGCTTGAAATAATTGTCCCCCTCAAATAATCTTTGACTGCTTGATAAAAAAGATTGAATAAAGAGGGTAAAAACAAGAGCAAGTCTCATAGGGATTTACTAAAAAGAGAGATATATTGAAATAGGTTTAAGAATTAATGGATAAGGCTAAAACATCGATTTTCAAGGCATGTGAGTGTATTGAAATAAGATGCTGACAGATCTTATCCCTTTTTTATGCCTTTTTTCTACTCAGTTTTCTTCAAGCTTTTTTATACTAAATTGAATACTGATATAGATGTATTGGTGATAAAAAGCCTACCTTATATTATTAATTTTATTAAAATAAGAAATACAGGATAGAAAAGTTATAGGGATTAAGTTGCCCAAGACAAGACAGTTAGGAATATAACTAAAATCTTTGGCAACTTAAAAAATAAGAAGGACTTTTGGATGGTATGGAGAATATTTAAATAAAATATAAAAATTTACAACTAGGATGCTGGAGGACTAAGTTAATGTGCGATGGAGTTACTATTGGTGATGACGAACTACTATCTGACATTGGAAATATAGTTGATATAGATAATAAAAATTATGAGTATTTTAATTTTTTACCCTATGCCATATTGGTTCAGAGAAATGGCAAAGTTGTTTTTGTCAATGGTGAATTACAAAAACTTCTACATTGTAATGATGAATCTATACTAGGTAAATCAATAGTATCACTATTGCAGTTAAAGAGTGATGTGGTACTTGGTAACTCTCTTAATGAATCATTTAAAGTTATTGAAGGTGAGTATAAGATTAAAGATTTTCAATCAAATATAATTGATGTAGATATAAAGTGTAATATTAAGCAATTGAATAATTGTTGGTATGAATTTTTTGTACTTAGAGATACAACTATTGAGAAGAAAAAGTACAATGCTGCTATAGAGAAGGCAAAGAAATATATAGATATACTTGATAAGATTCCAGAAATTATCAAAGACAAAGAGAGCGTAGTTACTACGACTAGAGATACGTCAGAAAAAAGGGAATTACAAGAGAAACTGTTTGAGAGCAAAGAACTATATAAAAAACTAATTGATATCCTACCAGATGGTATAAGTATTTACGATGGCATTACCTATTCCTTTGTTAGTGACTCATATGCTAGGATGCTGGGGTATGATAATCCCAAAGAATTAGTAGGAAAAAGGCTTGACGAAGTGGTAAGTAAAGAAAATCATGAACTTATGAAACGAAGATTAGAAAATCTATTATCTCAGGATAAAATGTTTCCAAGGGTTGAGTATCAATTCATTACTAAGCAGGGTATATCTAAAGATTTTGAATCTACATCGGTAAGGTTCTGGTATAATAACAAGTTAAATATACTATCTTCAATTAGAGATATTACAGATAAAAAAAAGATTGAAGAAAGTAGGCTGTTGCTGGAGAGAGCCATAGAGTATGATAAATTAAAAACAGAATTTTTCTCTAATATGTCTCATGAACTAAGAACTCCATTAAATATACTTTTAAGTTCACTACAATTAATAAGTATGCACACAGATACAAAAGGAAATATCAATTTTTCATCAATAAGGAAGTACACGGGCATAATGAAGCAGAATTGTTATAGATTATTAAGACTTATTAATAATTTACTAGATATAACAAAGATAGATTCTGGTTTTTATACATTAAATATGTGCAATCATGATATTGTGAAAACAGTAGAAGATATTACTCTATCTGTAGCAGAGTATGTAAAAGAAAAAGGTATAGAGATTATTTTTGATACAGATATAGAGGAAAAAGTATTAGGATTTGATGCAGATAAAATTGAAAGAGTGATATTGAATTTATTGTCTAATTCAGTTAAATTTACCAGGCCTGGCGGAAAGATAGAGGTGAGTATTCAGGATCTAGTGGATTGTATATATATTGCTGTAAGGGATACAGGAAGCGGAATACCAAAGGATAAACTAACTAGTATTTTTGATAGGTTTATACAAGTTGATAAATCACTTTCAAGAAGAAGCGAAGGAACAGGAATTGGTCTGGCTCTTGTTAAATCATTAGTAGACATGCATGGAGGAAGTATTACTGTAGAAAGTGAATATGGCGAGTACACACAGTTTAATATAACACTTCCTGCAAAAGTTCTTGCTGTTGAAGATGAATCAGGTTTATGCCAAACTGCAATAAACAATGATTTAGACGATAAGAAAGTTGAAAGAATGAGTATTGAATTTTCAGATGTATATCTATAATTGAAAGAATAAAAAAGGATTCTAAAATATATTTGTTGCTATATTACTATATAGTGTTATACTGTAGTCATAGATGTGAATACTACCCCGTGTAGAGAATTGATTTATAAACGTGAAGATAATCTTTTTCTACTATGTTATTTTATTTATGGTAGTTACATAGCAATAAAATAAAAAATAAATGGACGTGTAGTGTGCCTATTAATAGGTATATTACAGCCTCGTGTTGAAGAGTCACTTCGTAATTCTCGAAGTGGTTCTTATTTTTTTGCAATTAATAGCATTGTAATTACTAAGTCTATATACTAAGGGGATTGAATAAGGTGCATGAAACGAATAAAGATATAAGTGATGAAGAAATTGAAGAATATGAAATAGACTTTTATATAAGGATATTAGAGGCCTTAGTAGAAATTTACAAGTATAATTCAAAAGAAAATGAGTAGTTAGATATTTTTAGTAGTATTCATATCTATAAAACAGATGGAGGTAGATCTTAGGTCTACCTCTATTTTTTATAATGAATTTATTTTTAATATCATAAGTCTGTCAATAATCGAGGAGAGTCCATCAATAAAGGAGTTAATTATGAGCAGTTTAAAATATGTTGAATCTTCAGCAAGAAGATCTGTTGCCTATCTTAGTTTATTAGTAACAACACAATTGCATTTAAGAAATCCTTTTGTAATTACTTAGATAAAAGAAGTCCGTTAGTTTCACCTATTTAGTCGTTATTGATTCCAGGTGGAGGTCAATTATATATTCATAGGCTTATCACAGCCTTTTTTTGTTGCTTGATGAATAATTCTATGTTTAAACGCTAATTTCCTTCCAACGATTCATTACACTTTTTCAGGTGATTTTCAACAAGCAAAGTCGGTTTTAGATATGCAATGACTTTTAAATATCCCATATAATAAAGTTTGATTACTTGATAAAAAAATTGAATAAGGAAAGAAGATTTAATTAGTGTGATTTCACCTAGTTAAATCTCTTTGCTATTTACCACCTATTTTTCATCATTAGGTTTTTGGGAATTTTTAATGTGAAGATGTATATAAGTGCGGAAACATCGTAATCCCTGAGCGAACAATACAAATAATATAAACATATAGTCTTTATATTATCAATTCTTTTTATGCTATAATATTATGTGTAATTAATGAAGCTATCAGGGGGGAAGTGACGTATGAATAATACAAAATCAGCGAAGTTAAATTACATCTTACCGATTCTATTTATATTTCTAATGATGATACTAACAGCAATATGTGATAATGTAAGGGGAATTTTTATTCCAGTGTTTCGAGATGAGTTTTCTATAAATAATACAAGTATAGGAATTATGCTTACATCAGCTTCTTTAGGTTATATAATTTGTACCTATATTGGGGGAATACTATGTGAAAAAATAGGACAAAAGAAAGTATATATACTAGCTTATATTTTCATAATATTATCTCTGTTAGTGCTATCTATAAGTCCTAATTTTACAACATTATTGTTAGGAATATTTTTCCTAAACGTAGGTCAATCATTAATAAGTATAGCAACAAACACACTTGTTCCTATATTATTTTTAACATTTCAAGCGGTACTTATGAATTTGACACATTTTTGTTATGGTGTTGGTTCTGCCTTTTCACAGAGGTTTGCGGGGATTATGCTTTATAGAGGTGTAACTTGGAGACAAATATACACAATGGTAGCTATATATGCTTTGATATTATTCGTATTTTTTATATTTATCAAAATACCTGAACCAAGTAAGGTGAAAAAAGATTATAATATAGATAAAAAACAAATATATAAAAATAAATTAATATATTTTTATATATTTGCATTAGGTTTTTATGTTTTTGCTGAAACTGGGACAGGAAATTGGTTCGTCAATTATATGGAAAAGAGCTACAATTACAATAAAAGCGAAAGTTCTTTTTATATAGCTATATTCTTTGCATTATTTGCAATAGGAAGGTTTATAGGTGGATTTATAGTTGAAAAGACTGGCTATATCAACACTGTACTTATCTCATCTATATTAGCATTTGTCTCTTATGCTATTGGGTTGGGATTAGGGGAAAAAGGCTTAGCTATAATATCAATAGCTGGATTTTTCTTTTCTATAACTTTTCCAACAATAGTTTTAACTATAAATAAGGTTTTTAAAGAGGGAAGTGCATATGTTACTGGAGTTGTTGTAACTTTTGCATCAGCCACCAGTATGATTATGAACCTGCTTATGGGATATTTAAATGATAGAGTTAGTACTTATACTGCATATTGGCTTTTACCGGTTAGCTTAGTGATTTCAATAACATTTATATACTTAATTTACGTAAATACAAAAGACCAACTGTTGAAAAAGTCAATTTAAGTTCTTTAGTTTAAACAAGTAGGAGAGATTAAGATGTCAAAAGGGCAACATGTAAATGTAAATGTAGATTTAGTCAAGGGAAGCATGAATGAATATATTATAAGAGACAATTGTGGCATAACAATAGGAAGAGTATTTGTAATTGAACTTTCAAAAGAAAATAGATATTGTAGTTTTAGAATAAAGTTTTATAAACATGGACAAACGAGTTATGATTTATTAAAAGAATCATTGAATGTATTTTTAATGTCTTTATTTAAAAATATGGACATAAATAAGATAAATGTATTAGCTGACGAAGAAGTAAATACTATGGCTTTTATAGATATCGGATTTGAATTGGAAGGTATAATTACTAGTAGTGTGATATCGAATAATGTGTATAAAGACGAACTCTTATTTGGATTAGATTTTAAGACTTTTACAAGCGAACATAGATATAGTGAATCGGATATAAAAGGAATAAGTATAGGGCTCTCAGTTTTAACGCCACAAAATGCAGAAGAGGTTCTTGGGTATTATTTAAAGAATAAAAAACACCTTATGCCATTTGAACCAGATAGGGATGAAAGTTTTTATACATTAGATTTGCAAAAGAGGATTCTGATAGAAGGGTATAAGCAATATTTAAATGGAGATAGTGTTAATTTTGGTATTTACAGAGTAAAGAGACTTATTGGCAAGATACAGATATCTAATATAGTAATGGGAGTATTTAAGAGTGCTTTTGTAGGATATTCAATAGATGAAGATGAGCAAGGAAAAGGATATATGAAAGAAGCATTGAAACTTGTTGTAAAATATGCCTTTGACGAAATAGGATTACACAGGCTAGAGGCATCTACTCTATGTGATAACATAAAGTCTCAAAAGGTTCTTACCGCTTGTGGATTTAAAGAACTTGGGTTAAATAAAAAGTATTTATTTATTAATGGTAAATGGGCAGATCATATAACTTTTTACATAACAAAGAAATAGATAGCTATTATGAATAGCCTTAAAATGAAAGTACTTAATAAATTTATGTAAAAATTTGTTAAGTGCTTTCGTTTTTATTATATATTTTTAATTAAATAATAAAATGTTATTGTATTATTAATGGGAAAGAGAATTTAGTATAATTACCTGTTATATGATTATAGAGTAAATCGGGTATAAACTTATCCTTGTGTGTCAGTAGGTGTATTGATGTGGATTTAGAAGAAATAACGATTAATAGTAAAATAAACTTAGAATTTGAACTAGTACATAGATACCCAACTATACTTTTATGATAGAATAACACATGTTGTCACGAGATGCGACAAAGTATAACAAACAACTTTAAAAAATGATAAAAAAGTTGTTGACAAGATAAAACAAAGATGTTAAACTAAGTAAGCAGTCGAGATGAGACAAATTGATCCTTGAAAATTAAACAGAGTGAAAGATAAGTTAAAACTTATTTTTAAATAAACCAGCAATTCTTTGAGTTACTTTTAAAGTAACAAAACAGTAATGAGCAAGCAAACTTTTAAATTGAGAGTTTGATCCTGGCTCAGGACGAACGCTGGCGGCGTGCCTAACACATGCAAGTCGAGCGATGAAACCCTTCGGGGTGGATTAGCGGCGGACGGGTGAGTAACACGTGGGTAACCTGCCTCAAAGAGGGGGATAGCCTCCCGAAAGGGAGATTAATACCGCATAACATTAGTTTTTCGCATGAAGGACTAATTAAAGGAGTAATCCGCTTTGAGATGGACCCGCGGCGCATTAGCTAGTTGGTGAGGTAAAGGCTCACCAAGGCGACGATGCGTAGCCGACCTGAGAGGGTGATCGGCCACATTGGAACTGAGATACGGTCCAGACTCCTACGGGAGGCAGCAGTGGGGAATATTGCACAATGGGCGAAAGCCTGATGCAGCAACGCCGCGTGAGTGATGAAGGCCTTCGGGTTGTAAAGCTCTGTCTTTGGGGACGATAATGACGGTACCCAAGGAGGAAGCCACGGCTAACTACGTGCCAGCAGCCGCGGTAATACGTAGGTGGCAAGCGTTGTCCGGATTTACTGGGCGTAAAGGATGCGTAGGCGGATATTTAAGTGAGATGTGAAATTCCCGGGCTTAACTTGGGAGCTGCATTTCAAACTGGATATCTAGAGTGTGGGAGAGGAGAATGGAATTCCTAGTGTAGCGGTGAAATGCGTAGAGATTAGGAAGAACACCAGTGGCGAAGGCGATTCTCTGGACCATAACTGACGCTGAGGCATGAAAGCGTGGGTAGCAAACAGGATTAGATACCCTGGTAGTCCACGCCGTAAACGATGAGTACTAGGTGTAGGGGGGTCCAACCCTCTGTGCCGCAGTTAACACAATAAGTACTCCGCCTGGGAAGTACGATCGCAAGATTAAAACTCAAAGGAATTGACGGGGGCCCGCACAAGCAGCGGAGCATGTGGTTTAATTCGAAGCAACGCGAAGAACCTTACCTGGACTTGACATCCCCTGAATTACTCGTAATGGAGGAAGCCCTTCGGGGCAGGGAGACAGGTGGTGCATGGTTGTCGTCAGCTCGTGTCGTGAGATGTTAGGTTAAGTCCTGCAACGAGCGCAACCCTTATCATTAGTTGCTACCATTAAGTTGAGCACTCTAGTGAGACTGCCCGGGTTAACCGGGAGGAAGGTGGGGATGACGTCAAATCATCATGCCCCTTATGTCCAGGGCTACACACGTGCTACAATGGTGAGTACAATTAGATGCAAACCCGCGAGGGGGAGCCAAACTAAAAAACTCATCCCAGTTCGGATTGTAGGCTGAAACTCGCCTACATGAAGCTGGAGTTGCTAGTAATCGCGAATCAGAATGTCGCGGTGAATACGTTCCCGGGCCTTGTACACACCGCCCGTCACACCATGAGAGCTGGCAACACCCGAAGTCCGTGAGGTAACCGTAAGGAGCCAGCGGCCGAAGGTGGGGTCAGTGATTGGGGTGAAGTCGTAACAAGGTAGCCGTAGGAGAACCTGCGGCTGGATCACCTCCTTTCTAAGGAATAATAACTAGAAGCTTAGGTTTTTAGTTACATTGGAATTCTGGTTTACACTCTGTTTAATTTTGAGGGATTAAAACCTCAAATAAAGCTAACACTAAGGTGGTAGCGAAATGTTCTTTGAAAATTGCACAGTGATAAGCGTTGAATAATGAAAATTATTTAACATAAACAAAGTAAAGCTAAAGGTATATATACCTTTGTAGAATTATGATTTAAGGTCAAGCTACAAAGGGCGCATGGTGAATGCCTTGGCACCAGTAGCCGATGAAGGACGCGATAAGCTGCGATAAGCTTCGGGTAGGCGCAAATAGCCTGCGATCCGGAGATTTCCGAATGGGGCAACCCACATAGCTAACGCTATGTACTGTAAACTGAATTCATAGGTTTATAGAGGTAGACCCGGGGAACTGAAACATCTAAGTACCCGGAGGAAGAGAAAGAAAAATCGATTTCCTAAGTAGCGGCGAGCGAAAGGGAAAGAGCCCAAACCAGGAACTTGTTCCTGGGGTTGCGGACAGATCATTAAATACTGTGATTTCTTAATTGAAGAGAGCTGGAAGGCTCCGCCATAGAAGGTAACAGCCCTGTAGGTAAAAAGAATAACAGTCAGATCTGATCCAGAGTACCACGAGACACGTGAAACCTTGTGGGAAGCAGGGAGGACCACCTCCCAAGGCTAAATACTAACTGGTGACCGATAGTGAAGCAGTACCGTGAGGGAAAGGTGAAAAGAACCCCGGAAGGGGAGTGAAATAGAACCTGAAACCGTGTGTCCACAATCAGTCGAAGCAGTTTTACCTGCGACGACGTGCTTTTTGTAGAACGAGCCAGCGAGTTACGATGTGTAGCAAGGTTAAGTATTTAAGATACGTAGCCGAAGGGAAACCGAGTCTGAATAGGGCAAAAAGTTGCATGTCGTAGACCCGAAACCGGGTGACCTATCCATGGACAGGTTGAAGCGGAAGTAAAATTCCGTGGAGGACCGAACCACATTGGTGTTGAAAAACCATGGGATGAGCTGTGGATAGCGGAGAAATTCCAATCGAACTCGGAGATAGCTGGTTCTCCTCGAAATAGCTTTAGGGCTAGCGTTTTGAATGAGTAGTGGAGGTAGAGCACTGAATGGGCTAGGGGCTGACAACAGTTACTGAACCCTATCAAACTCCGAATGCCATATACTTGAATCAAAGCAGTCAGACTACGAATGATAAGATCCGTGGTCAAAAGGGAAACAGCCCAGACCATCAGCTAAGGTCCCAAAGTGTAAGTTAAGTGGAAAAGGATGTGGGATTTCCAAGACAACTAGGATGTTGGCTTAGAAGCAGCCACTCATTTAAAGAGTGCGTAATAGCTCACTAGTCGAGAGATCCTGCGCCGAAGATGTTCGGGGCTAAAACTTACCACCGAAGCTATGGATTGATACGTAAGTATCAGTGGTAGAGGAGCTTCCTGTATGGGTTGAAGTCGTACCGTAAGGAGCGGTGGACTGTACAGGAGTGAGTATGCTGGCATAAGTAGCGAGAAATAAGTGAGAATCTTATTGGTCGAAAACCTAAGGTTTCCTGAGGAAGGCTCGTCCGCTCAGGGTTAGTCGGGACCTAAGCCGAGGCCGAAAGGCGTAGGTGATGGACAATCGGTTGATATTCCGATACCACCAGTTTGCGTTATTACAAATGGGATGACGCAGGAGGATAGGATGTGCGCACTATTGGATGTGCGTCTAAGCACTTAGGCAGACTAGATAGGCAAATCCGTCTAGTTAATGCTGAGGTGTTACGGGGAGCCCTTTTGGGCGAAGTATCTGATTCCACGCTGCCAAGAAAAGTCTCTATGGAGTGAACTGGTGCCCGTACCGCAAACCGACACAGGTAGGTGAGGAGAGAATCCTAAGACCAGCGGAAGAATTGTTGTCAAGGAACTCGGCAAATTGACCCCGTAACTTCGGGAGAAGGGGTGCCACCGCAAGGTGGTCGCAGAGAATAGGCCCAAGCAACTGTTTAGCAAAAACACAGGTCTCTGCTAAAGCGAAAGCTGATGTATAGGGGCTGACGCCTGCCCGGTGCTGGAAGGTTAAGGGGAACACTTAGCGCAAGCGAAGGTGTGAACTTAAGCCCCAGTAAACGGCGGCCGTAACTATAACGGTCCTAAGGTAGCGAAATTCCTTGTCGGGTAAGTTCCGACCCGCACGAATGGCGTAATGACTTGGGCACTGTCTCGACAACAAATCCGGCGAAATTGTATTGCGAGTGAAGATGCTCGCTACCCGCGATTGGACGGAAAGACCCCGTAGAGCTTTACTGTAGCTTAGCATTGAGTCTCGGTATTGTCTGTACAGGATAGGTGGGAGACTGCGAAGCAGAGGCGTCAGCCTTTGTGGAGTCGTCCTTGGGATACCACCCTGACAGTACTGGGATTCTAACCGGCGGCCATGAATCTGGTCACGGGACATTGTTAGGTGGGCAGTTTGACTGGGGCGGTCGCCTCCTAAAAAGTAACGGAGGCGCCCAAAGGTTCCCTCAGAACGGTTGGAAATCGTTCGTAGAGTGCAAAGGCAGAAGGGAGCCTGACTGCGACACAAACAAGTGGAGCAGGGACGAAAGTCGGGCTTAGTGATCCGGTGGTACCTCGTGGGAGGGCCATCGCTCAACGGATAAAAGCTACCTCGGGGATAACAGGCTGATCTCCCCCAAGAGTCCACATCGACGGGGAGGTTTGGCACCTCGATGTCGGCTCGTCGCATCCTGGGGCTGAAGTAGGTCCCAAGGGTTGGGCTGTTCGCCCATTAAAGCGGCACGCGAGCTGGGTTCAGAACGTCGTGAGACAGTTCGGTCCCTATCCGTCGCGGGCGTAGGAAATTTGAGAGGAGCTGTCCTTAGTACGAGAGGACCGGGATGGACTGACCTCTGGTGCACCAGTTGTTCCGCCAGGAGCACAGCTGGGTAGCTATGTCGGGACGGGATAAACGCTGAAAGCATCTAAGCGTGAAGCCCACCTCAAGATAAGATTTCCCATAGCGTAAGCTAGTAAGACCCCTTGAAGAACACAAGGTTGATAGGTCAGAGGTGTAAGCATGGTAACATGTTCAGCTGACTGATACTAATAGGTCGAGGGCTTGACCTAAAACATCACTGTGCAATTTTGAGAGAACATCTCAAATCTAGTGGTTATGACGTGAAGGCTACACCCGTTCCCATTCCGAACACGATGGTTAAGCTTCACAGTGCCGATGGTACTGCACGGGAGACTGTGTGGAAGAGTAGGTCGCTGCTAGGTTAAATATGGTTTACTAGCTCAGTCGGTAGAGCACATGACTTTTAATCATGGTGTCCGGGGTTCGATTCCCCGGTAAGCCACCAAAAGCATCTTTTAAAGATGCTTTTTTTTATTTTTTGTTTTATTAAACTTACAAATATAATTTGGTATAGATTTTTATATAAATAAAGTTTATTATAATACTAGGATTCTATATAAATTTCCATACAGGATTTATAAAAGAATAGTTGGGAGGAATGCTTTTAATCAAAGTTAGATTTTTTAGTGATTTATGACTACATAATATAAGTTTAAGAAAGGTCTTGAAATATGAGTAAGAAATTCAAATGGATATTAGTTTTGATTTGGATGATTATTATATTTATTTTCTCTAATCAACCAGCTGTAGTGTCAGATGAGAAAAGTAAATTTGTTATAAGTGTATTTCAAATTTTAGGATTAAATTTAAGTAGTATTTTAGGTGATTTAGCTAATTTTATAGTTAGAAAAGTTGCCCACTTTACAGAATACTTAATATTATATCTATTTCTATTTAATGCCCTTAGTGAAAATTTCGATTTTAAAAGGTCACTTTTTCTAGGATTGATAGTAACATTTTTGTATTCTTGCACAGATGAGTTTCATCAACTTTTCATTCCGGGAAGAACTGGACGTGTTAGGGATATTATAATAGATACTTTTGGTGGAAGTGCTGGAATGGGAATATTATATATTAATAAAATAAATTCGTTAAAGAAGAAGCCCTAATTTATATTTTTTTTAGAGCTTCTTTTAATTTATCCCAATCATTTTTATACATTGAATGAAATTCTTCGTTTCTATTGTAAGTTAACGAAGATGGATGATACATAGGAAATACATATCTTTTTAGTTTTTCGTTAAAGTAAAGAGTGCCATGACACTCACCGATAGACTTAAAATTAGTTAGTCTCCTTAATGGTATATTACCTAATGTAATAATAATCTTAGGATTAACAAGGTTAATTTCATCATCTAGAACTTCGTGAAAGAGTTCCACTTCAGAAATTTTAGGAGGTCTATTACTAATAGTAGTTTTTCCGTTTTTGCCTTCCTTAATCTTTATTGGTCTAAAGAAACAGGTATTAGTTATTCTAATATTGTCTTTACTTAGGCCGATTAAATTTAAATATTTTTCAAAGTTTTTGCCTGCCATCCCTACAAATGGCTTCCCCTCTTCGACTTCTGTTTTTCCCGGTGCTTCTCCAACAAACAAGATATCACAAGGAATTGGCCCACCTCCTGTAATATATCCACCGATTTCACCTTTATAGTTTTCAGTTATGTTTTTAATTCTTTTTCTTAAGTCATCTTCTACACTCATTTATTTAAAACCCTTTCAAAAAATTAATTCATTATATTCTATCTTGAGTTGTTAGTGAACGATTTAGTATCTGATAGGAAAATTATATAAGGTTATTTTTTTCTTAATGAATTTAATATATTCATTATAAATACAAGTTTTTCGGATAACTTAATAATGTACATTAGTTTAACGAACTTAGCCGATATATTAGATCTAGATGGAATAGAAATGTACTAATACATTTTGATATGATTAGGATAGGTGATATAATTTTAATTAGTGTAATATTAGTAAAATTTATGTTTAATTAGGAGTGATATAATTATGAAGGTTCCATACATAATGACACCCGGGCCTACTGAGGTACGTGAAAATGTTAGACTTGCTAGGAGTATAGAGTTTACAAATCCAGATTTAGACTTACAATTCTATGATTTTTATAAAGAAACTTGTGAAAGTATAGGTAAGTTTTTAAAAACAAAAAATCAGGTCAGGATTCTAAGCGGTGAAGGAATATTAGGATTAGAGGCTGCTTGTGCATCACTCACAGAGAATGGGGATAGAGTTTTAGTTATAGATAATGGAATTTTTGGTGAGGGATTTGCAGACTTTGTAAAAATGTATGGTGGAGAAGCTATCTTATTTAGAACGGATAGAGAAAAGGACATAGATTTAGAAGAATTAAAAAACTTTTTAGATAAGGATAGTAATTTTAAATATGCTACAGTAGTGCACTGTGATACACCTTCAGGAGTACTTAATAATATATCTCTAATATGTCATTTACTAAAAGAAAGAGGTATATTAACAATAGTAGATAGTGTTGCAGCTATGGGAGGGGAAGAACTAAGAGTAGATGATTGGAAGATAGACATAGCACTTGGAGCTTCACAAAAGAGCATTTCTGCACCACCGGGGCTGACAATTATAAGTATAAGTGAAGATGCTTTTAACTCCATGAAGAATAGGAAATCTCCTATAGCATCATTTTATTGCAACTTATTAGTTTGGGAAAATTATTATGAAGATAAGTGGTTTCCTTATACACAACCTATAAGTGATATAATAGCCCTTAGGGTAGCTATAGATAATATTCTGATTGATAAGGACATTTTAGAAAGGCATAGAAAGATAGCAGAGGCAACCAGAAGTGCAATTAAAGAATCA
This sequence comes from Clostridium sp. CS1-1, assembly GCF_056135525.1. Classification (NCBI taxonomy): domain Bacteria; kingdom Bacillati; phylum Bacillota; class Clostridia; order Eubacteriales; family Clostridiaceae; genus Clostridium; species Clostridium sp. CS1-1. Next base: position 5,051,190 of record NZ_CM148680.1, read on the forward strand.
GGTTTAGAACTTTATCTTAAGAAAGGGTACTCTAATACTGTCACTACTATTAAAATACCTGAAGGAATAGATGATAAAGTATTAAGAAACTATATTTTAGAGAAATACAATTTACTAATAGCAGGCTCGTTTGGATACCTAGGTGGCAAGGTAATTAGAATAGGTCATATGGGTGAGAATGCAAAAGTCAATAAAGTTAGTTATGCTTTAACAGCTTTACAAAAATCCTTAGAGCATTTTGGATTCAAGTGCAGATGTGATATGGCTTCTACTTTCTTAAGCGAGTTTTAATTTTGAGAGGAAAGTTGTTATTTATAAGTATAAAGTTTTAAAGTTATATGTGAAAAAAGTTAAACTTTAAGGATATATATCTATAAATAACAACTTTCTATTTTGTTGTGCATTATTCGATGAAAAAATTATAATTTTAGTTAAAAGTGTTGTCCGTTTTCGTAATATAGATTTTCCTTCAATACAGTGAAAAACACATCTGCATTTTTATAACCAGACTTATGTATTAAATCAGTTATAGCTTTCGCAACTTTATCTTGTATTTCTTGGCCTCTATCAAACCAAACTACTTCTACAAACGGGTATCCAGCATCTATTTTTCCATCCTTTATAAATGTTGAGGATATGGATTCAATTGTGAAATACTCTCTAGGACATTCTATGATTTTTTCAAGTTTATCAATCATTTCAGTGCTTATATTACATATTTTCTCAGTATCTATACCTCTTACTTTAATTTGTGGCATTTTGCTCACCTCCAAAGATATTTTAACTTACAAAGATAAAAAGTTAAAGATTTAATTTAATTTACAAATAAACATATCCCAGTGTGTCAACAATAGAATAATTGAGGATTAAGCTGATATAATTAAGAAATATCTAGTTAAGTGCTGATAATAGCATTTCATGAATTAGAAGGTTAAAAAATATATGGTAAGATAATATACGTCGCTGAGATATGCG